>FNPS01000021.1 GCA_900107365.1 Flavobacterium aquidurense | reverse complement strand
GGGAGAGTATGTCGTCGCCTTTCTTTTAAAAACCCTGTTTCTAACGAAACAGGGTTTTTTGTTTTATATTACTTTGTGTTTTTTTAACCGCAAAGTGCGCAAAGAATTTTTTTTTCTTTGTGTTTGTAGTTGTCTTTATTAAGTTCGCAAAGCTGTGTGTTATAACTTTGCGAGCTTTGCGTAATTCTTTGCGTTCTTTGCGGTAAGATTTTTAACCGCAAAGAGCGCAAAGATTTTTTTTTTTGTGTTTGTGGTTGTCTTTATTAAGCTCGCAAAGCTGTGTGTTATAACTTTGCGAGTTTTGCGTATCCCTTTGCGTTCTTTGCGGTAAGATTTTTAACCGCAAAGAGCGCAAAGAATTTTTTCTCTTTGTGTTTGTGATTGTCTTTATTAAGTTCGCAAAGTTGTGGGGTGTAACTTTGCGAGTTTTGCGTATCCCTTTGCGTTCTTTGTGGTAAGATTTTTAACCGCAAAGAGCGCGAAGGCCGTTTTTCTTTGTGTTTACTGTTGTCTTTATCAAGTTCGCAAAGCTGTGTGTTATAACTTGGCGAGCTTTGCGTAGCTCTTTGTGTGCTTTGCGGTTAAATAGCAGTTGCTGCATAAAAGTTTTTTCTGAAAGTGAAAACAAATCTTTCACGGTCTATATTGGAATTTGGGATTTAAAAGTTGGAATTTCTTTTGAAAACAATACTTCCTTTTTGCCGTAGACTGCGTTAGGGATGGGAGCGGCATCCTTTTGCGACACCCGAAACTTCTTTTCCAACCCAAAACGTCTATCGCAAAAGATATAGCGGACAGCCCGGCCCGGAGGGAAACGCCCAGATTATTCATATCCGGTTCCTTATTTTTTACTTCAAAATTACAAACGTATTTTATTTATAAACGATTAAATGAAGTAGGCAGAATTATTATTTAGCTTGATAACTTTAAAATGCTTTCTTTAATTATATTGGTAAATTAGCTGGAAATTATTAAAGTTATGACTGAATTAATTAAAGTAATCAATAGCTTTCAAGAAATGGATCTGGAAACAGAGAATGCAATAAAGAAATATTTTGTTGAGGAAAAGTTTAAGAAAGATGAATTCATTATTATGGAAGGTAAAATATGTGGAAAAGTATATTTTATCAAATCTGGTGCGATTCGACGATTTTGTCATGAAGAGGGTACTGAAATTACAAAATGGGTTTATACCGATAATCAATTTGTTACTTCATTGAGTAGTTTTTTTGAGCAGAAACCTTCATTTGAAAGTTTTCAGGCTTGCGAAGAAACTATTCTCTATTCTTTATCCTATTCGGATGAATTAATTCTCTTGGAATATCCGTTATTTTTAAAGTTCCATATTAAACAGCTTAGGCTATATCTTTCTAAAATTAATGAGTTTCATCATGTATTCAGACAAATGAATGCACAAGAGAAATATACTTATCTTTTGGAATCATTTCCACAGATTATTTTAAGAAGTAAGATGAAACATATTGCTTCTCTAATTGGGGTAAGTCAGGAAACTTTAAGTAGAATACGAGCTTCAATTAATTGACTTTAGATCAATAAAATTCATTTGTTTTTAATTCAACTTTGCCTTTATTAAAAGAAATGTAAATTGAAGAATACGATAATTGGAAAAAAGGCGATAATAGGTAATAATGTTCATATAGGTAACTTTAGCACAATTGATGATGATGTTGTAATTGGTGATAATACCTGGATTGCGAATAATGTTTCTATTCTTAATGGAACAAGAATCGGTAAAAATTGCCAGATACATTCCGGTGCTGTACTAGGAGGAATTCCTCAGGATTTGAAATACAGAGGTGAGAATACTTTATTGGAGATTGGAAACAATACTATTATTCGGGAGTTTGTAACGATTAACAAAGGAACTTCATCAAAGGGTAAAACTAGTATTGGAAATAATAACTTATTTATGTCTAATGCTCATATTGGTCATGATTGTCAAATTGGGAATAATTGTATTATTGGATTTAGTGTTGGCATGGCTGGTGAAGTTGTAGTTGGAGATTGGGCTAATATTAGCGGCCTTACAGCGATACATCAATTTTCGATCATTGGAGATCATGCAATGATTAGTGGTTTAAGCCGTGTTGTAAAAGATATTCCACCGTACATAACTGCAGCACGTGATCCATTGAGTTATGTTGGTTTAAATATTGTTGGATTAAAAAGAAGAGGCTTTGAGTCAGAGAAAATGAATGAGCTCAAAGAGATTTATAAAATCCTTTTTTTGGAAAGAAGAAACACAATCTTTGCTTTAGAACTAATAGCAAGTTTATGCAAACAAACAATAGAACGCGATAGAATTTTAACTTTTGTAAAAGAATCTAAACGTGGAATTATTAAAGGTTTTATGGAGTAACTAAAACCCTTTTTTCAAGAGTGAGTCTGCTTCTTTAGCTTTTTTTGAAGGCAATATAGATTTACACTCCTCATTTTCTATTATTGGAATCCAATTTGTTTCAAGATTATTTGCGGTTGTTGTATTCGCTGCAAATATTTTTTCTCTAGTATATTGTGCAGCTTCAGTTTCATTTAATTGATGCGACCATTCGATTCGATTGGCTGGTTTATAACCTGGGCCGTAACAATTATATTCGGCATAAAAAGTAGTTTTCCAATTATTGTAGGCTTTATGTTCAGGATCTTTGGACCATACAGACCAGCCTTCAGGGATAATATGCGATTCTTCAAAACAATTGACGAAAACTACATTGGCGCCCGCACCCCATGGTCTTCCCAGCGAAACTTTTGTTGCTTCTTTTTTTGGATTTGCCATTATAACACAATCCTTAAATACAAAACCATATTTATTTTTTCCGACATCCTGATTACTGGCTGTAATAAAAGAATCTCTTTTACTTTGGATGAAACAGTTTTCAAATAGAGCTATAGCAGATCCGAAAATAAAATCTGTAGTGCCGTCAATGATACAATCTTTAATATAGGTTCTCTTGTTTGCTTTTAGGTAAAAAGTATCTTGAAAGCCGCTTATTTTGCAATTGTGAAATATAGTTTTATCGCCATTAACCATTAAGGCTACTGCCTGGCCTCCTTTTTTATATTGAGATAAATTGCTGTCTATCGTATTTTCAAAAGTAATATTCTCGGCATAAAAATCATCTGCTTCAATCAAGGTACTAAATGATTTGCTTGTGCCACCCGCTATCTCGGCATAATCATCATAAGTCAGAATAGTAGTTTTATAAGAGTCTCCAATTAAGGTCACATTTTTCTTAGTGGAAACCAATTTCAATTTTTCTTTATAGATTCCTGGCCTTACAAAAATTATAGTTCGCTTTGAATTGTTATCCGGAACTGCATCAAATGCATTCTGAACTTTGGTGAAATTTCCACTTCCGTCTTTGGCTACAATAATATCATAAGTAGCTTTTTTACCTTTTTGAGCGAATATTGTGCTGCTTACTGCGAGCAACAATAAAAGAATTGGAAACGTTTTTTTCATCTGAAATTTGATTTAAAATGGAATTACCAAGGTTGTTGTTTCAATTAAGAAAAACACCTTGGTAATTTATGAAAAATGAAAATTAATTATGCTGAAACCTGAGTTTTTACTTTATGTCCAAAAACTCCAAATGAAAGAATGATAATAAAACATACTAAAGGAATGATATATCCTGATTGAATGTCGTCATGATTCATATCGATTAAAGTTCCCATTCCGTAAGGTAAAATGGCTCCACCTACGATTGACATTACTAACCATGATGAACCTGTTTCTGTATTTGATTTTAATCCGACAAGACCTAAAGAGAAAATAGTTGGAAACATAATGGACATAAAAAAACCGATACCGCCAAGCGCATAAATAACATAAATTCCGGTTCCATAGATAGCAACCAAACACAATAAAATACTAATTACGCAATAGATGGAAAGCAAAACATAATCTTTAACGAATTTCAAAAAGAAGGTTCCGATAAAACGTCCGGCCATAAAAAGAAAACCATAAATACCAAGATAATATCCGGCTGTTTTTTCATCTAATCCTGCACCTTGCTGTGCAATTCTGATAAAGAAACTTGTAATGCAAACCTGAGCTCCCACATAAAAAAACTGAGCAACCACTGCCCAACTCAAATGAGAGAATTTTAAAACAGAGAAAAAGCCTGGTTTAACTTCGACTTCTGTATGTTGTGGTTTCATGGAGGGCAAATGCATGAAATAAAATAGTATTGCCACTAAAACCAATACGCTCCCTAAAATAATATAAGGCAATTTTACGGAAGATGCTTCTTCTAGTAAATAGGCTGATTTTGTAGCATCCGGCATTGCTGCCATTTGTTCTGGAGTAAGTGTTTTTCCTGATAAGATAAAAAGTGAACCAACAATTGGCGCGACCATAGCCGCTAAGCCATTGAATGAAGCAGCTAAATTCAATCTTTTTGATGATGATTCAGCAGGTCCTAAAATAGCAGCGTATGGATTTGCACTGGTTTCTAAAATGGTTAATCCACACCCAATTACAAATAAGGCAAATAAAAATAATTCATATGTTCTGGTGTTTGCGGCAGGAACGAATAAAAAAGCTCCTGTTGCAAAAACTAACAAACCTGTAATAATACTGTTTTTATAACCAAATCGTTTGATTAGCATTCCGGCTGGAATAGCCATAATAAAATAAGCAAAAAAGACAGAGGTATCAATCAATGTAGATTGACGATTGTTTAGTTCGCAGGCTTTTTTTAAATGTGGAATTAAAATAGAATCCAGATTGTGAGCCATTCCCCAAAGGAAAAATAAGCTGGTAATTAAGATAAAAGGCAAAAGGTATTTTGTTCCAGTTCCTTTTTCTGTAGCGACTTCATGTTGGTCGCCAATTTGATTGGTTATTTGCATTGGTTAGTTTTTGTTAAAGGTTCAGAGATGCAAAGGTTCACAGGCTCAGAGGTAAAAGTTAATTTTGTTTGATCAACTTTATTGCTTTGTCACTTTGAACCTTTGTACCTCAAATTAAAGATTCTTTTTTACTAATAATAAATGATCACAAACCAGAACAACTTCACCACGTTGATTGATAATTTCTACGTGTTCTGTTACGGTTCCCATGTCTGGTTTTTTGGCTTCTCCTTTTTCTGAAATCGTAATTTCAGAATGGATTGTGTCACCAATATGCACCGGTTTTACAAATCGCATACGATCGTAACCTTTAGAAAAAGCCTCCGGATTTATTTCTGACGCGGTCAAGCCGATGCCAATGCTGAAAACCATAGTTCCATGTGCGATGCGTTGTCCAAAAGGTTGTGTTTTACACCATTCTTCATCCATATGGTGTGGAAAAAAATCTCCTGTGTGGCCGGCGTGAACTACAAAATCAGTTTCGGTAATCGTTCTCCCAAAAGTGACACGTTTGTCACCAATTTGATAATCTTCAAAAAATGTTGATTTGAAATACATAGTTTTTTTGTTTTCACCATATAAGTTATATAAGTTCATTTTAATTGCTTTGCGTAAAGCTTAAGAGAGCTTATTTAAGTTTTATGGTTTATTATTTTTACTTCTTATATGATTTATTTTTTCTATACAAACTGAGTTAGATGCACTTATATAACTTATATGGTGAAAAAATTATAATTGTTCTAATGAAACTCCACCACTTTTATTACTGATATAGCAGGCTTCGACTACTTTCATTGTGTCCAAAACATCCTGAACACTTGCTAATAATTTGGTATCAGAACCTTCTTTGAAACGCATTAAGTTTGACATTGTTCCGATGAATGCTTCCGGAAACCATGAACCTTCTAGTTCAACTTTCTTCCATTCGTATTCACCATTTTCATTTGTTACTGAATATTCAAATTCATCTGGCAATCCATCAGGATAATTCATCAATAGGCCCATTTTTGCTTTAATGGCACCTTTTGTTCCTTCCCATTTAATGTAACTTTCTTCATGTTTTGGGCCAAAATGGTGATCGTGATTCGTATTGATGACAACATGTTTGTCTTCGGCATAATCTAAAATAATGGTTGAGCGGCAAGAAGATAGTTTTTTTAAAGGATGTTTGGCTGTTTTTGCCATCACACCTTTTGGATTTCCCAGAAAAGAACGGATGCAATCAATATAATGAACACTATGAAAAAGAATTTCCAATCTAGGATGTTCTTTGATAAGAGGAAACAATTCCCATGGTGTATTAACAGTAACTTTAACTTCCAAATCATACAATTCGCCAATAATCCCTTTATTGATTAGATATCTGGCTGCACTCACAAAAGAGGCAAAGCGCAATTGAAAATTAATCCCGGCAACTAAATTTTTCCTTTCACAAACAGCAACAATTTCACGGGCTTGTGCTAAATCATTTCCCATTGGTTTCTGAATAAGCACTGCTGCACCATCAGGAAGTTGTTCTAAAATTTCGATATATTGATCAGGCAGCACCGTAATATCATAAACAGCATTTGCAGGCGCGCGTTGAACAGCATCGGCAACATTTTCAAAAACATGTGCAATTTTAAATTGTTTTGCCAAATCATGTGCTTTTGAAATCGTTCTGTTGGTAATTCCAAAGACGGTAAAACCAGCCATTTCATAAGCAGGCAAATGCGCATCTTTTACAATACCGCTTGCCCCAATAATAATTATGGGTTGATCCGTTTCGGGTAATAAAGGTTTATATGGGATATTCATAATTTTTATTTTAAAGGTTCTAAGCTACTAAGGCTCTGATTTGCTAAGTTTTTGGGTTTCCTGGTTAAAACTTGGACAAAGATGTTAGTGCGTTATATTTTCAATTTTATTCTGAGTTTCTGCTATTAGTTTTTCAGATGGAATATCACTTTCAATTGCTTTCAAAACCATTTGATCTATTAGTCCTGTCACTTTTGGCCAAATTGGAGTTTGCGGTAAAGTCAATGCGTTTTCGTGCAGCATTTCGAGTTTGTGATAAAATGGAATAGTTTTATTGATTTCAATATCATTCCAGGTTGATTTTCTGCATCCAATTCCGCCTTCATTGGTTAATAATTTATCACTTTTTGGAGAGGTCGCAAATCGTAAAAAATCGTACGCCAATTCTTTTTGTTTACTTCCAATGCCAATTGTATACAACCAATAAACATTTAGGGAAGCGGTTTTGTGATTGGGATTGGAGGGAAGTTCAGTAATATCGACTTTGCCTTTTACTTTTGATTCGGGAATCACTTCACACATCGAAGCAAAACCAAACCAGTTAATTGCCATTGCAGCTTCTCCTTCGGCGAAAGCCAAACCAGCTTCAACAGATCCAAAACTTTTCGATTTTGGGTGAATGGCCTTTTTATTGTTTACAATATTTCTATAAAAATCTAAAGCTTCAATTGCTGCGGAATGATTAATATCAATCTGATTTTTATCGTTTAGTAAAGATCCGCCTCTTGTCCATAATTGCAGGCAAAAATCAAAAATCATATTGTGACCGTCTGGGTAATTCGCAAAAACACAGCCATATAAATTTTCTTCCGGACGATTGAAAAACTCCGCTATCTGAACAAATTGCTCCCATGTTTTTGGTGGATGCAATTCATAACCAAATTGATTTTTGAAGTTTTCTTTTTCGATAATATTTTCAAATAAATCCTTTCTAAAAATCAAACATTCAGGTCCATCATGAAAAGGTAATCCATAAGTTCCTTTGTTAATTTGCTGTAAATTCAACAAGGATTGATGCCATCCTTCGGGATAATCTTTTGGTGGATTTTGATTGATTAACGAGGTTAAATCAAGAACTGCTTTTTCATTGACAGCATCAAAAATCCAATCGGTATTGATGTGGGCAATGTCCCATTTTCCTTTTTTTAAACCTTCTTTAGTAATGGTTTCTTCATAAAGATCGTGCAATTCTAACGGAATCATTTCAGCTTCAATCTGAATATTATTTTTAAGGCAAAACAAATCCCATAGCTTTTTCAGCGTACTTTCAAAAGGATCAAATTTTCTAACTGCAATTCTTAACTTTTCCATTTAGACAGCGATAAATTCTTTAATAATTTTTTCATTGTCTTGCCCTAATTTTGGAGAACCTTTTCCAGAAGTTAAATATTCACCATCAATTTTAATCGGACATCTTGTTGTTTGATAGGAGTAACCATCTAACATTTGAACTTTCTGCGTAAAATCTAAAACTTTAAATCCTTCTTCAGCAAAAAGCTCTTGATAGTTTAAAACGCCTGCACACCAAATATCTGCCGGTTCTAAGATATTTAGCCAAAAATCGGTATTCTGAGTTTGTAAATGATCCGCTAAAATATTTTTGATTTCATCTCTTAAATGAAATTTATTTTCAGGAAATTGTAATAATGCCTCACATTTTAAAAGTGAAGCTAAAACAGGAATTGAACCCATTGCCATGGCTAAAAAGCCATTGTTGGTTTTGTAAATTCCGTAAGGCGCACCCAAATAAGCATGTGCATTATTAGTTTTAGTTCGAACAGGTAATTCTCCTCCGTCATTAAAAAAGGTAGTAATGGTTTCGAACTGAAAATCAAAGGCAGATTCCAGCATACTGACCTGAACCGAAGCTCCGATATTTTGGGTCGCTTTTCGATACAAAGCGGCTAAAATTCCCTGAGCCAAATGTGCTCCGGCCAACATATCAACAATCGATAATCCCATAGGAACCGGACCATCTTCCTGATTTCCACTTAACCATGTTAGTGCCGTTAAGGATTGTAATAATAAATCTTGTCCCGGTAATTTTTTTAAATCAGGATGAGTACCAAAACCAGAGATTGAACCATAAATTACGTTTGGATTTATCGTTTTGACATCTTCATAGCTTAAACCCACACGTTCCATTACGCCGGGCCTGAAATTATGCATGACAACATCGGCTTTAGCCAATAATTTTTTTATTTTTTCAAGTTCTTCCGGTTGTTTGAAATCAATTGCAAAAGATTCTTTGTTTCTGTTGATCGTATGAAAAACAGAAGATTCTCCGTTCATAATCAAATCAGAAGTATATAAGGTTCGGCAGATATCTCCCGCTCCTGGTTTTTCAATTTTTATCACGCGCGCGCCCAAATCAGCCAATCGTAAACTTGCCGACGGGCCTGAAAGAAACTGGCTAAAATCTACTATTAAATAATCTTCTAAAGGTTTCATTCGCTTAAAAATTGTTCGTGTATTTTTATATTATCTTCTCCAACGGATGGAGCAGCTTTTGTACTGGTTAAAATTTTTCCGTCAAGCTGAATTGGGCTTCGTGTTGTAACCAGTTTCTCTCCGGTAGCATTTTGAACCGTTTGTTTCAATTGCAATTCGTTTACAAAAGGCTGATTGTCTAATTCTTCATAATTAAGGACTTTTCCGCACCAGATTCCTTCTTCTTGAAGTGCCTGTAACCAATAATCTGATGTTTGGGTTGCTAGTTTTTCAGCTAACAATTCTCTGATTTCATCTCTGAAAGTAAACCAATCCTGTTTGTCAGCGTATTTACTTAAATCAACTCCTAAAGTATTTCCAATGAAAAGCAAATCTCCCATTGCCAATGAAATAAAGCCATCCTGAGTTTGATAAACTCCATAAGGCGCACTTAGAAAAGCATGCGCACTTCCTTTAACATCACCTCTTTCCGGCAATTGTCCGCCGTCATTTAAGAAAGAAGTAATCGCTTCGAACTGAACATCCAAAACAGATTCTAATAAACTTACTTCTACCAAAACTCCTTTTCCGGTTTTAGCTCTTTTTAATAAAGCCGCCAAAATTCCCTGTACAAAATGATTTCCGCACATTAAATCGGCTACAGCTAATCCAAATGGAACTGGTCCCTGATTTTTTCTACCGCTTAACCAGCTTAATCCGGAAAGCGATTGGAGCAATAAATCTTGTCCCGGCTTTTTTGCCCAAGGACCAATATTTCCGTAACCGGTAATGGTTCCGTATATTATTTTTGGGTTGAGAGTTAAGCTTTCGCTGAAATCTAGTCCTATTTTTTCCATCACGCCTGGTCTGAAATTGTGGGTCATAATATCAGCTTTGGCGATTAATTTTTTTATCAGAATTAAGTCTTCCGGATTCTTAAGATCGGCAGCAAATGACTCTTTATTTCTGTTGATAGTATGAAACAACAAACTGCTGTCATCAACAAAAAGATCTTTAATACTTAATTGTCTGCAAGCTTCGCCTTTTATCGGGCGCTCAATTTTGATAACGCGCGCACCTAAATCAGCTAATTTTAATCCGGCAGAAGGCCCTGCCAAAAACTGACAGAATTCTAAAACAACTAATCCTTCTAATGGTTTCATGTTGTAACTAAGTTTAAAGATTTCGCGTAAAGCGAATTCATTTCTTCTAAAACCAAATTTTCATCTCCGCCATGCATCAAATAATTACGAACAATATCACCCGCATGATCCTGAAAGTACATATGTCCGGAATATCTAGGTCGTAAAAAAGCTCTTTCTAAAGTTGGCAGAGTGTTTTTGAAATAATCATGTGTTACCGAATTGATTCTTTCACTTTTCCACGCCTGAAGATGTCCGGGTTGTCCGCCATTATCTGCAAAAACATTTTGCTGAACCTGAGAAGATCCTGTAAATTCTGCATATTTAATAGCTTCCGGAATATGTTTGCTGAAAGAAGAAACCGCTAATCCGGTTCCGCCCAAAGAGCTGATCATTGGTTGATCATTCAAACGAACTAAATCATAAAAATGAAGTAATTTTTGGCTATATCCTGTTCTTGAATAATTTGAATATCCGTAAGCAAATGGACAATAGGCAATTTCGTCTGAGTTTACCATGGCTTCATACACCTGAATTGGATTTCGGTTGAAGTTGGCCGTATCAATTAATTGTGCCAATTCCCTGAACATTTGCAACGCTTTTTTTCCTGTTTCAGGAGAAATAACTTTTTCTGTCGATTGAAAAGGCGCTTCACCCAAACTGCAGCAAAACATATAAAAGCTCATTAAAACGTCTACCGGAATTCCGGCAAAAGCCACTAGTCCTTTTTTTGCTAACGCCAATAAATCATCATAAGTCTGCGGCACTTTTAAACCTTGTTTTTCTAGAATGTCTAATCGGGCTGCTGCGACTGGTGTTGCTGCATCGATTGGTAATGCCCACAATTTGTTATCAAAAACATAACTTCCGTAAGAGCGTCCAACGGTATTTAGTTCCTGATCTTTTATATATTCTGTTGATAAATAATCTGATAAGGGCAAGATAGTTTTAGAGTGTGCTCCAAAGCCTGTCCACGGATGATCGATCACAAGCAAGTCAAATCGCTTGGCTAAATCTTCGATAGAAGCATCTGCAAATTCCTGTAAGCTTCTTTTCTCCCAGGTAATCTCAACTCCGGGATTTAATTCTGTAAAACGCTGAGCTGTTGCGACCATTGGCAATAAACCTCTTGTATGATTCCAGGTTATCCCTTTTAATATTGTCATTTTTAATAAAATTTATATGGATGATTTTATTCAGAAATTAATAAATGTAAAAAATACAATTACAAAAATAGAAATAAGATTGAATTGAACAATAGATGAGGAGTTTATTAACAGTAGTTTTTTGAAGTATGTGGAAGTAAGTTAGAATTTTTTTACAAATTTGATAAAAAGTGTTATAATATATTAAAGTTTAGTCATTTTGGGAGATTCAGATGAAAATATATCTCAAATATTAATATTAAAATATACTTTTGTAATTGTGTTTTTTACATTTATTAATTTTAGATAAATTTTTAAAAGCAAAAACGATATTTAAAAGACTTAAAAACGATAAAAATGTTTTCATTAAAAAATAAAAAAGCCGTAATAACGGGTGGTGGAAGCGGAATAGGTAGAGCAATTGCTACTTTGTTCGCAAAGCAGGGAGCAGAAGTTCACATTGTAGATTTAACGATCGAAAGTGCCAAAGACGCATTAGACGAAATTCTAAAAGAAGGAGGAACTGCATTTTCACATGCCTGTAACGTAGCCAGTCAGGAAGAAGTTTTAGCAACATTTGAAAAAATTGGCAACATCAATATTCTGATTAATAACGCCGGAATCGCGCATGTTGGAAAAGTAGATACTACACCAGCAGCCGATTTTGATCGTGTTATGGAGGTAAATGTAAAAGGAGTTTACAA
>FNPS01000011.1 GCA_900107365.1 Flavobacterium aquidurense | reverse complement strand
GTCGTCGCCTTTCTTTTAAAAACCCTGTTTCTAACGAAACAGGGTTTTTTGTTTTATATTACTTTGTGTTTTTTTAACCGCAAAGAGCGCAAAGAATTTTTTTTTCTTTGTGTTTGTAGTTGTCTTTATTAAGTTCGCAAAGCTGTGGGGTGTAACGTTGCGAGCTTTGCGTATCCCTTTGCGTGCTTTGCGGTAAGATTTTTAACCGCAAAGAGCGCAAAGAATTTTTTTCTTTGTGTTTGTGGTTGTCTTTATCAAGTTCGCAAAGCTGTGTGTTATAACTTGGCGAGTTTTGCGTATCCTTTTGCGTTCTTTGTGGTAAGATTTTTAACCGCAAAGAGCGCGAAGAATTTTTTTTCTTTGTGTTTGTGGTTGTCTTTATTAAGTTCGCAAAGCTGTGTGGTATAACTTTGCGAGTTTTGCGTAATTCTTTGCGTTCTTTGTGGTAAGATTTTTAACCGTAAAGAGCGCGAAGGCCGTTTTTCTTTGTGTTTACTGTTGTCTTTATCAAGTTCGCAAAGCTGTGTGTTATAACTTGGCGAGCTTTGCGTAGCTCTTTGTGTGCTTTGCGGTTAAATAGCAGTTGCTGCATAAAAGTTTTTTCTGAAAGTGGAAACAAATCTTTCACGGTCTATATTGGAATTTGGGATTTAAAAGTTGGAATTTCTTTTGAAAACAATACTTCCTTTTTGCCGTAGACTGCGTTAGGGATGGGAGCGGCATCCTTTTGCGATGCCCGAAACTTCTTTTCAAACCCAAAACTTCTATCGCAAAAGATATAGCGGACAGCCCGGCCCGGAGGGAAACGCCCAGATTATTCATATCCGGTTCCTTATTTTTTACTTCAAAAGAAGGTAGCAGCACCTCCTGATTTAGAAAAATAAGATTTTTTTGCCGTAGTTTTCTTAATTAAGAATACAGCAGACAGCCGGTCTACAGGGAAATATCAAAATAATTCTTTAAATAAATGATTGTTTATCTTAAAATCTTAATTATTGTAAAGTGCTAAATATCAGTAGTTAGGTCTTTTTTAAATATCTTTTAAAATTCATTATGATCAACATCTTTAATGAATTTGATTACTCCTTTCATAAATACTTGTTGATCATCCCACATTGCTAAATGACTTCCGTTTGGGCAATATAAAAAACGCCCTTTTTGAACTAATTTGCTTTGTTCTTCCATAGCTTTTGGATCCATTGTGTCATATTTTGCACCGATCATTAATGTTGGGATTTCGATTTCTTTTAAGCGGTTTTTTATATCCCATTTTGCTAAACGACCACTGATTCCGAACTCACTTGGTCCCTGCATCAAGGTGTAAATTTCTCCATTCATATGCTTGCTGGCTCTATTTAAACCATCAGGCCATTCTTTCAATCGGCATAAGTGCTCTTTGTAGAAATTGGGAATTAATAGTTCCATGTAACGAGGGTTATTAAAATCTTTTTTAGCTTCCAAAGTTCTGATTTCTGCAAGAATTTCTGGCTTCATTTGCTTTGCCAGTACTTCATCAGCATATTTTCCATATTCAGGAGCACTGGCTACCATATTGGAAATCAATAGTCCTTTTAGATTTTTTTGATATTTTAATGCATATTCCATTGCCAAAATTCCTCCCCAGGAATTTCCTAAGACGTAAAAATTATTGTTGTCAGCTCCAATGGCTTTACGCACTTGTTCTACCTCTTCTACAAATCGTTCAGTTGTCCATAAAGAGCTGTCTTTTGGCTGATCACTATAGTAAGAACCTAGTTGGTCATATTCGTAAAATTCAAAGCCTTCACGTTGGAAGAAAGTTTCAAAACATTCCATGTACTCATGTGTCATCGCCGGGCCTCCATGCAAAAGTAAGATCTTTATTTTAGGATTGTTTCCAAATCGCTTAGTCCATACTTTAAATTCACCAACGGGTGTTTTGATTGGAATCATTCGCACACCTGCAGATTCAACGGTATTTTTTTGATTGTATGTAAAATAATCCTGTAGTGTTTCTGATTGCGTTTCTTTTTTACATGAAATAGTTAAAAGAATCAGTGCTAAGAGAAAAATTGGTCGCATGTTTTCACAATTAAAAGGTTTATACTTTTGAATTTCATTGTGAACTAAAATACAAATAAAAAAGAAACCATTTACAAAACAGGAAGTGATGATGAGGCTTAGTTTTTTTTTAAAAGAAGAAAGAAGAAAGAAGAAAGAAGAAAGAAGAAAGAAAGAAGCAAGAGAAAAGAATATAGATTTATCCTCTTTCTTGCTTCTTGTTGGTACAACCCTATTATTTTTTGCCAGAGATTAAAAGTTTTCAGTCGCAATTTTCAGTCGCAGTGAAAAGCAAAACTGAAAACTGTGACTGAGACTGAAAACTTTTAGTAATGCCATCTCACAAAAGCTTCCATAGCCGCGTAAGTTGCCAAACCTAATTGTTGGTATAATGCTGCTGTTTCTGCATTTCTGTCTTCGGCTCTTTGCCAAAATTCCCTTGCATCGGTTCCCTGAAAAACAACACCGTCTTTTTGAGACTGGTGTTTGAAGATTCCGTGACGTTTTGCCAAAACCTGATCCGGGCTCATTGGTACTGCCATCTCCACTTCGTCAATTCCCCATTCCTGCCAAGCTCCACGGTACAACCACAACCAGCAATCATCCATAAACGATTTTGGTTTTAGAGCTTTTACCGCTTCAAAAATAGCATCCAGACATACTTTATGTGTTCCGTGCGGATCTGCCAAATCTCCTGCAGCATATATTTGGTGTGGTTTGATTTTTTTAATTAAATCCATTGTCAATTGAATATCTTCTTTGCCAAGTGGTTTTTTCTCAATTGTTCCGGTTTCATAAAATGGTAATTCCATAAAATGAATCTGATCATCTGTCAATCCAACAAAATGACTCGTTGCTCTTGCTTCTCCCTTTCTGATCAATCCTTTGATATAACGTACTTCCGGAATATCAATTTCACTGTTCTTTTTATTGGTCAAAAAAGTTTCTGCTTTTTGGTAGATATTATCTGCTTCGGCGCTTTTGATTCCGAATTTCTCGTTGTAATCAATCACAAATCTTGCAAAACGCAACGCTTCATCATCCGCGACAGCGATATTTCCTGAAGTTTGGTAGGCAACATGCACTTCATGCCCCTGTTCCTGCAAACGCATGAAAGTTCCTCCCATACTGATAATATCATCATCTGGATGCGGACTGAAAATCAACACACGTTTTTTAGCCGGTTCCGCTCTTTCCGGACGATTTGAATCATCTGAATTTGGTTTTCCGCCTGGCCATCCCGTGATGGTATTTTGAAGCTTATTAAAAATTTTAATATTGATATCATAAGCCGGTCCTGAATCTGCCAATAAATCGCTCATTCCGTGTTCGATATAATCGGCATCAGTCAACATTAAAATTGGTTTTTTAAGCTGAAGTGCCAATCCTAAAACTGCTTTTCTAATTAATTTATCTGTCCAGACTACTTTTTCTACGAGCCAAGGTTTGTTGATTCGGGTTAGTTTTGAAGAAGCTTCCTTGTCTAGAACAAAAACAGCATTATTATGTTCCTGCAAAAAAGAAGCAGGAACACGATTGGTAACTTCATCTTCTACCGATTTCTTTACAATATTGGCTTTTCCTTCTCCCCAGGCCATTAAGATAACCTGTTTGGCTTCCATGATTTTTTTTACTCCAAGTGTAATCGCTGTTCTTGGTGTATTGCTTAATCCGAAGAAATCCTTGCTTGCCGCCACTCTTGTAATATGGTCTAAAGCTACCAAGCGGGTTTTAGAGTTTTGAAGTGAACCTGATTCGTTAAAACCGATATGTCCGTTTCCTCCAATTCCTAAAATCTGTAAATCGATACCGCCCAAAGCTTCAATTTTGGCTTCGTAATCGTGGCAATAGTCGGCAATTTGTTGTTTTGTTAAAAGTCCGTCGGGAACGTGGGCATTTTCAGGTAAAATATCGACATGGTCAAACAGTAATTCTTTCATAAAACGAACATAACTGTTGATAGAGTTGGGTTCCATCGGATAATATTCATCCAGATTGAAACTGATTACATTCTTAAAACTCAATCCTTCTTCTTTATGCAAACGAACTAATTCAGCATACAATCCTTTTGGTGAAGAACCAGTTGCTAGCCCTAATATGCACGATTCGTTATTTTCCTGCTTTGATTTGATAAGTGTTGCGATTTCTCTGGCAACTGCTTTAGATGCATCAATTGAGTTTTCAAAAACAACTGTATTAATGTTTTCAAATCTTTTTTCGAACCCTGTTGCTTTGTCAATTATACTTTTTATCATTTTAATCTCTTTTGAAATTTATACTAATCTTCATTAGATGGTTTTCCGATCGTAGCTAATATTCCACCATCAACATAAACAATATGACCGTTTACAAAATCACTTGCTTTTGAACTTAAAAAGATGGCAGCTCCTTGCAAATCCTCTGGATCACCCCAACGTCCGGCAGGTGTTCTTCCCATAATAAATTCGTTGAACGGATGGCCGTTTACTCTAATTGGTGCTGTTTGGCTTGTAGCAAAATATCCCGGACCAATTCCATTCGTCTGAATATTAAATTTTGCCCATTCGGTTGCCATATTTTTGGTCAGCATTTTTAATCCGCCTTTTGCTGCTGCATAAGCGCTTACCGAATCTCTGCCTAATTCACTCATCATCGAGCACATGTTTATAATTTTTCCACCACCACGCTGAATCATTCCTTTGGCAACGTTTTTAGAAACGATAAATGGGCCTGTTAAATCTACTTTTATTACGGCTTCAAAATCGGCAACTTCCATTTCTATGATTGGTGTTCTTTTGATGATTCCTGCATTGTTGATCAGAATATCTATTGGGCCAACTTCAGCTTCTATTTTGTTAATTGCGGCAATTACAGCGCTTTCATCGGTCACATCAAATAAATAACCGTACGCTTCAATTCCTTCCGATTTATATTCTGCAATTGCATTATTTACTGCTTCCTGTGAGGAATGATCGTTGACTACAATTTTTGCTCCTGCATGTCCAAGTCCTTTGGCCATTGCCATTCCTAATCCATGAACTCCTCCTGTAATAAGAGCAGTTTTCCCTGTTAAATCAAATAAGTTAATTGACATTTTTTTAGTTTATAGTTAATAATTGGTTGGTATTATTTTATGTTTACGATTAACGGATTGTTTATTTGCTGTTGAAAATTGTTCAAATAGTCAAACCATTGTTTTGAATTAGTAATTTTTCCAGCTTTATCCCAGGCAGCACCCGAATAATAGACGATAGGTTCGTTGCTTTTAAGTGTAGTTTTGGCTAGTATTTGTTCTTTATTAACCCACATAGTACTTACAGGAGTAGTTAAGATTGATGCCACACCTGTAGTGCCGTCCTTATCAAAAGTTGGTTCCCAATAGCCTAGAATACCTTGTTGTTCATTTAGTGCTATCACTCCAGCTTTCTCTCTTCTGATGATTCCAACAACAACCTCCAGAGCGTTATTGCCGTCGAAACTGTAAACGTTTTCAATACGGTTTAGTTGAGAACCGGCATCTATAGAAATTGTTTTTACTGCTTTAACTTTTATTCCGCCTGCATTCCAGCTATCAAATGTTAATTGAAAAGTTGAACGCAGCGGACCATTGTCCAACACTTTCCATTGATGATAATTGCCAGAATAACGGATTGTATCTTTTACAAATGGAGCCATATTTCCGGCACCCAATGTATAACCAACATGATAATAATCTAAGCCGTCGCCGTGATCTAAGTGATAGTCATTACGTTTATAGCGTTCGTTCAATACTAATTTATCAGTTCGTTTTACCCATACATCAAAACCGTATGCATCGCCTTCTGTTTTTTCTAAAGCTTTACCATAAGCCCTGAAAGCAATTTTATCATTTTCCCAGGCAAAATCATCAAGGCGCTCCGGTACATAACGAGCATATGTTTTGGCAGTAAATGTTTCCGGTTTCCCTTTTTGAATGAATAGGTTTAAAGATGATTTTGCTTTGATGTCTATCTGAACTAACAAGTTTTGAATAGCAGCGTTTCCATGATGTTCCAACTGATATGGCACTTGTTTTTTTGTATTGGCGTTGATTACTACAAAATTCAATGTATCTATATTTGAATAGGAGGAAAGGACAGTTGCCCATTTTATAGCAAGAACAGTTTCCTTTCGATCGAGAGCCGAATTATTCTGAATAGTTACTGTCGCTTTTGTTTGCGCATTAGAAGAAAATGGTAAACTTAATGCAAGTAAAAAAAGGATTTTAAATATTTTCATAAGGTCTATTTTAAGTTGTAAATGTTGTACTGTTTTATTTTTATTAAAAAAAAACGTTCAATTAAGGCATGATTCGGGCTTCTCACTCCAAAATGAATATTTCATTTGGGTAAGACTATGGCTTTCAAAATTGAAATTTGTAATTGATTTATGGCCGTACTAAAGGCCTTTTTTTAGCTGATTTCTAACTCAATAGAAATAGGATTGTAGTATTGTTATTCTTTTTTTTTGCATTGTATATTAGTTTGTGTTGTTTCAGTTATTCTTTTGTTTCGTCAAGTTTGGCCAAATATTCACTCGGCATACATCCATAATGTTGTTTGAATGCTGTCGAAAAATACGATGGTGAATTAAATCCGCACATATAGGTGATTTGTGCAATGGTGTATCGTTTACTTTGCATCAGTTCAACTGCTTTTTTAAATCGGATTCTCTTTATAAAATCCATCGCAGATTCGCCTGTAATGGCTTTTAGTTTTAAATAAAGATTAGAACGGCTCATTCCGATTTCTCTACTAAATTGGTCTACTGAAAATTCAGAATCCGCCAGATGATCTTCGACAATTTGGATCGCTTGTTTTAGAAATTCTTCATCAAGCACATTAAACGCGATATTTTCAGGTACCATTTCTTTACCAACCGAATAATATTCTTTTAGTCGTTTACGGGAACGTAACAAATTTGTAATTTTTGCCGCTAATAAAGGAGTAGAAAATGGTTTTGTAATATAATCGTCGGCACCCATTTCCAATCCTTTTAGTTGCTGGCTGGTTTCCGTTCTTGCTGTTAAAAGTATAAATGGAATATGTGATGTATTGATATTCTGTTTTACTCTTTTACAAAAGTGTAAACCATCCAGCTCAGGCATCATAACGTCGCTAATTATAAGATCGAAAGGTTGCATTTCTAAAAGATCCAAAGCCATCTGACCGTCAAAAGCCACCGTAACTTCATATATTTTGCTGAAATAATCCTGTAGATAATCTAAGATTTCTTTATTATCATCTACAATTAAAAGCTTGATTGGCTGATCTCTTTCGATTACTTCATTTTCTTCCGGTAACAAAGCATCGTCTGTTTCAAGTTCATTATCAGATATAATCGACAAATCGTAAGCTGATTCTTCAACATGCTGATCGTCTTTATAAACCTGATCAGCCATTGGAATCATTACTGTAAAAGTGCTTCCTTTCTGCATCGTACTTTCTGCAGTAATTTGGCCATGATGTAATTCGACCAAACGTTTTGTGAAGGCCAATCCAACACCGGAACCCAAATTCATCTCGCGATTATTTACCTGATAGAAACGGTCGAAAACCTTAGACAAATCTTCCTCGCTAATTCCGACCCCCGTGTCGGCTACCTTAATTTGTACTTTATCATTTTTCTTAATCAATTCAACATGTATGGTCTGACCAGCTTTGGTGTATTTAAAAGCATTTGACAAAAGATTAAACAGGATTTTTTCCATTGCATCTTTATCAAAATAGAATAACAACTGCGGTTCCTCGGCATGATACGTATAATGAATGCGGTTTTTATCTGAAAGTGGTTTAAATGATTCGAAAATTTCCTGTGTAAAATTCACTATATCACCTTTACCAACTTTAAGTTGTCGCGTTCCCATTTCGGTTTTTCTAAACTCAAATAATTGATCAACCAGGTTGTAAAGTCTTTTGGCGTTAATGAACATTAATTCGTGTTTCTTTTTAAATGTTTTGTCGATAAAAGGCATTTTTAATAACTCTTCTAATGGAGCTAAAATCAGTGTTAAAGGAGTTCTTAATTCATGAGAAACATTTGTAAAAAAGTCCATTTT
Source organism: Flavobacterium aquidurense (assembly GCA_900107365.1). GTDB lineage: Bacteria > Bacteroidota > Bacteroidia > Flavobacteriales > Flavobacteriaceae > Flavobacterium > Flavobacterium aquidurense. The sequence goes on along the minus strand of FNPS01000011.1, from coordinate 134,397 downwards.
TACCTGATTGATGTAATTCACTCTTTCTTTATCTATTCTTTCCAGTTTTAATTGTTGAACGGCTTTAATTCTTTCTTTTATGATTCTGTAACCGATGTAAGCCGCTGTACCAATAATAGTTAATAATAGTAATGAGAACCAGATTGTTTTATACCAGGGTGCCAGAATGATAATTTTTAAGCTTCGAACAGCACTCATTTCACCATTAGGTCCAATGGCTTTGATTTGGAAATTGTATTTTCCTGCGGGTAAATTGCTATAACTAACTTTCAATTCATCAGTGCGTTGCCAATCTTTTTCGATTCCTTCTAACTTGTAATAATAATATGTTCGATTGGAAGAAATATAATTAAAAGTGTTAAATAAGATGTTGAACTGCTTGTATTCCGGGCCAATTTCTAATTCATTTGATTGGTCGATGTGTTCTTCCAGAATATCAGTTTCATCACCAACAGCAACAGTTTTATTTAATACTTCGAGTGCCGTAAAACTAAGTTTCAATGGAAGTGGCTGCTGTTTTACCATTGAAGGATAGAAGTAAGAAAGACCTTTAATTCCTCCAAAAAGTAACATTCCGTCTTTTGCTTTATAAAAAGCATAATCGTTGAATTGCTTATTCTGCAAACCATCACTTTCATCAAATGTTTGTATAGAACCTTTGTCAGGGTTGAATTTAATTAAACCGCTGTTGGTAGAAATCCATAAACTTCCATCATCATCCGGAATAATTCCATAAATAGTTTCTTTGACAAAATCTTTTCGGGCATTAAAACTTATGAAAGATTCCTGAGTTTCATCATACAATCGTAATCCTTCTCTGGTTCCAATCCAGATTCTGTGTTTTTGATCTTCAGTAATACAGTTTACGATATCGTCGCTTAGTTTGCCATGTCCAATATTTCCAAATAAAAGAGTATCCGGATAAAAAAGTGTTACGCCATTTGTGGTTCCAATCCAGATTCGGTGTTTGCTATCTTCAAATAAAAATGTAATATCATCAGAAGCCAGACGCTTGCCTGCTTTATCAAGATGAATATGTGTAAAGGTCTTCGTTTCTGGATGGAACTGATCTAATCCGGATCTGGTTCCGACCCAAATACGACCGTTTGAATCTTTTAATATGCTATAAACCAAATCGCCGGCAATGGTGTTGGGATTATTCTCATCATGACGAAAACGCTGCACAGAACCCGTATTTGGATTGAGTAAATTAAGCCCCCCATTATGAGTTCCAATCAATACATTTCCGCTATCATCAAAAGCAATTGCTTTTATATTATTTGAACTTAAGCTATTAGGATTGTTTTCGCTATTCGAAAAATAACTAATTGTGTTCGCGTTTTTGTTCCAGTAATTTATGCCTTTGTCATTACTTCCAATCCAGAAATTACCTTTTGCATCTTGTTTGATAACGCCAATAACTTCGTCATTTAAAGATGGTTTTCCTGAGTTCTGACTTAGAAGATTAAATTTAATATCACTTTTATGATAATAATTTAAACCGCCATAATAAGTTCCTAACCAAATTCCGTTTTGTTTGTCTTTAAAAAAACAACGAACTGAGTTTTGGCTAATTGTATAAGGCTGTGATATTTGATGGTAATAATTGCTGAAAGACTTTGTATTTGGGTTAAAAATACTAAGGCCTCTAAAAGTTCCAAGCCAAATATTTCCGTCGGTATCTTTGCCAACACACCTGATATTATTATCTGCAATACTATTTGTTCCTGAGCTGTGTAATAAGGAAGTAGTTTGGCCATTTTTAGCATCAAAACGAATTACACCATATCCTTCGGTTGCAACCCAAAGTATTTTTTCATCTATATAAACATCGTTGATATAAGGCTTTTTTACACCCAAATCAATTTTAATCAATTGATGATTATTGGATTTTAATTTAAAAAGGCCAACATCTGTTCCTAAAATAATTTGTTTTTGCCAAAGACCGATGTAAGCAATTTTCTTAATTTCATGAGAAGAAGCGTTAAACTTAATCGAGGTAAAATTTTGGGCTTCCGGAACAAGAACGAAAACTTCACCTGTAATAGAAGTTGCCCATATTTTGTGCGCACTATCTTCTGTTATAGCCGAAATATACCATTCGCCAATACTTCTTGGAAGTTTGTAATTTGTAAAACTATCTGTGTCATAATTGTAAACACTAATTCCTTGATTTCCACCAACCCATAATTGTCCTTTATGATCTGTAAATAGGCTTCGAATGTAATAGGATTGCAAACTATTTTTAACATTCTTGATTGGTCTATAAACTTTAAAACCTTTACTGTCATAACGATTTAGTCCGTCCTGAGTTCCAATCCAGATAAAACCCAATGTATCTTGCTGAATGGCAAAAACTGAACTTTGCGACAAGCCTTTATCGACCGAGATATTACGAAAATACCGGTCCTGAACTTGCGCATGGCTTTTAGTTGTGAAAAGAACTATGTAGAAAAGCGCTAAGAGAGCAATCGTTTTCTTCATAAAAGTTTAAATTATTAATTGTTTTTGCCCGGTCTTTTTCTCTAAATTAGAGTAATTCAACTCTAATTTAGAGAAAAAGTAGACATCTTGTTTCTTAATTCTTGTCATATTTAGCAACGTCCGGCAATTCATCGACAGCTTCTTGCCTGTTTACTTTTGAACCCTCCAGTTCTACTAGTACGGAACTACCTTTTATTTTAGGGACATAAGTTTTACCTTGAAAATTAATTGGTAAATCGCCGTAACTAAATAGTGATTGAACTATTTTATTTGAAACCTGTAAAGAGACCGGTTTTTCTCCATCTAATTGTGCTTTTATTTCCCAATCTCCAACTTTTAATTGCGATAAACCATTTTTGTCTGAAACTGTTTTAACCACTTCTGTTTTACCGTCTTTGATTTGGATAATCGTTAAATATCTGAATTTTTGTTTTGGCTCAGAAGTGATTCCGGCATGCCATTGATCTTTAAATTCCTTAATTTGACCTTCGTCATTTGTTACCTTGTTCCAGTTTACGGCAGCTTCAAAGAACTTGTTATGAACCGTCATTTTTAATGGACTATTAGCAAAAACACTGGCAGTTACATTTCCTAAATCTGTTTTTACAATAAAGTTTTGTTGTTTGGCATTCGCCGAATCTTCTCCTTCAATTGTATAATACGGGCAATGAAATTGAGTGGTCCATTTTACGGGAGTTTTTGCTTCTAATTCATCATAAAGCACAATATAGCCACCCTCTAATTGCAGCATATGCCTGCGGTACAAAGTCACTCCTGAATCTCCGTAACCATTTTCTTTGCTTGGTACAACATTGATTTGTTTGAATCTGTCCAGCCAGAAATCACTTTTAATTTCGCCATAAGCATTGCTCGCATCCCCCAAAGCATATTGAATGTGTTTGCCAGAAATAGCTCTCGGAATCCAGCCATAACCTTCTTCTCCAATTTTTTGATTTAAGCTATCGGCCAAAATCGTATTGTACGCTTTTGATGTTCTATAATACAAAAGATTGTGTTTGTCGCTAAAATTGCTGTAATAACCAGTTCCGCCAAAGATTACTTTTCCTTTATAATTGATAGTAAAAGCATTTTGCGAAGCATGACCATGGCCTGAAGAACCAAACGGACTACTGAACAAATAACTGCTTAATGTTTTATTGGCATTAGCCAAATCTTCGTGCATGGCTACAACTCCTACATCTCCAAATTTGCGTGTTTTAGGCAGGTTTTCGGGTGAGGTCGAAGGCAGTTTTCTATTTGGTTTATAATTTAATAATCTAAAAAATAAGAAATCGTCTGTTCCGTGGTAATAAGCTGGATATTCTTTTTTTATACCTTCAACATACCAGTTTAAATACGGATTGTTCATTTTGTAAGTAAGTGCGTCTGCAAACCAGGCTTCGCCCTTTACGATGTAGGGAATGTTTTCCCACATATCACCAATAGCAGTACTTGCAGCACCGTTTGGATGTGTGTACAACATATAGTACGGTAGGTTTTCCATCCATGGTAATTTGAAATAATCCACACCACTGAAATCACCAAACATTTGTGATAAGTATATAATTGATTTAAAATTTACCCTGAAATAACCATTACCTTCATGCCATCCGCCGTCTGTTGTGCCTAATACCGGAAAGCGTGCTGACCAAACTTCATACATATAAGTTAGCCATTCTTTGGCTTCAGGAACATCGTTAATTACCGCTACCGTTGCAATTGCCAGGTTGCGTAACGTGATTTGCCAAACGTGATTATCGCTTACGTGTAATTCAAAACGATTTGGCAAATGCTCATAAACTCTTCGACCTCTAATAGTGATGATGTTTTTGAATGTTTCTTTTTCTTCTGGCGTTAAAAATTCGTAACCCGTGTCATAAAACCAGCCTAAAGCTTCGAGTACTGCACCACTTGTAAAATCATCACCAGTTGCTAATCCATTCGGATTCATATTGGCTATATTTAAAGCTCTGCGCTTTGCGTCTAAAATAAAACGCTTGTCTTTTGTTAATTGGTAGGCGATGCATAAATTGCGAACCGGATTACCTACAGCATCACCAAATCCGTGATACATTCTTTCTATAATTATTTTTTTCTCTAATTTATTTTTTCCTGTTGTATCAATTACCCTCTGTGGTTGCTCTGTCGGAAGAGGGGCCAACATTAGTTTTTCCGCGAAAGCGATAAATTTTTTAGCTTCCGGATTTTCCAGATTATTGCGATAAAAATCTTCGCCAATACGGTTCATGTCCCATAAAAGAGGATGTGAACCTTCGTTTCTTTTGAGAACTTCAGTTATTGGCGGAGATACTTTTTGATCAGCATATTTGGCATCGACCACAAAATCGTAAACAGATGACCATGTCCATTGATTACTGCCTTTTAAAGCGTAAGCATATTTCCAGTACCATTTTCCAGATTTTAGTGCCTGATGCAACGGATAAACCGCCCAACGCTGTTCAGAACTAGTAAGCAAATCTTTAGTAAAATTTATATCGCTTGCCAACATTATTTTATAGCGGACATTGCCAATATTGGGATCTTCAGGAACTTCACTACCACTTTCCATTGGTTTTACCATTTCCTTACCATTTGTTGCGGGCCAAAGCAGGGCAGGAGCATTGGTTGGCACCGTAATTCCGTTTACAGGATAAGGCCATTCACGCACTCTTGAATGTAGTTTTTCTGCAGTCAGTTTTATTGTAGCAGAAGTTTGCTGACCGAAAGTATGAAGCGTTATAATGGATAAGAATAAGACAAATATATTTTTATTGATCATGATATTTTTTCTTTTAATCGGATTATAATCCTGAATTGAATGTGTCTCCATTGTTTTTGCACCATTGTTTTAGATAACGACGCATACTAATGAGCTTCTTTTTATAAGTTTTGTCTACCGCAAGATTGGTTATTTCACCAGGATCTTTGCTCAAATCAAAAAGCTGTTCTTTAATAACGCCTTTGTTGTAAACTATATATTTGAAATCTTTGGTAATTACAGAACGCCCGCTGATACCTAAAAGGTCTTCATTATCGGCAAAATCAGTTTCGATCACCAAAGTATCCCGTAATTTTTCTTGGGGATTTTCTATTTTTTTGCTGATGTCAATTCCTTTTAAATATGCTGGTTTTGGAACTCCGGTAAAACCGCAAATAGTTGGAATGATATCTGTTCCGTTGCAAACTAACAAATCATCAGTTCTTGGTTTCCATTCGCCAATTTTCGAAATGATGAAAGGTATTCTGGCCGATTCTTCGTATAAAATTTGCTTCTGGTTCCAACTATGTCCTGCATAACCATCACCATGATCTGCAGTAAAAATGATAATGGTGTTTTTTTCGATACCATACTTTTTAAGCGATGCCAGTACCATTTCTATATAACTGTCTACTTTTTCAACTAATCGGTTATAAGCCCAACGATATTGACGCCATTTTTCAGGTGAATAATTTACAGAAGGATAGGTGCGCAGGCCAACTGTTTTTTGCTGATCGCGAACAATTTTAGGTTCATTAGCAGGAATTTGCCAGTTTGCAGGCAGTGCCGGACATTGATCTGGAGGCGGTGCATCTTTTAAAATATCCATTTTTAAATCTTCATCGCGGGCCCATTCGCAAATATCATGCGGATTTAAAAAAGAAGCTACAAGAAGAAAAGGGGTATTTTTATTTTCTTTAATAAAGCGAGCGCAAAAAGAAGGCGTCGCTGCATCATTATAATCCAGAAAATTGGTATTTTCAATGAATTCAAAACCATGTTGGCTTTTCTTAGTTGTGGGAACAGGTAAATGCCATTTACCAACATAACCGGTTTTATAACCTCCGTTTTGAAAAATTTTCCCCACCATTAGGAGATCTTCCGGCCATTGACCGTCTTTTTCCGGTGCATTGCCAATAAAACCTGTTTCAAAAGGCATTTTTCCACTCATTATGGCAGAACGCGATGGCGAACATAATGGCTGCGCACAATAAGCTTTTGTAAAACGAACTCCGTTTTGTGCCAGTTTATCCATTGCAGGTGTATGCAAATCTTTGTTACCGGCAATACTCATGGCATCAGCAGTTTGCTGATCGGTCATGATTATAAGGATATTAGGACGAGAATTGGTTTGTGCACTGGTTAATAACGGAGTATTAAATAAGCTCAACAGACACAAAATCAATATGTTTTTTTGAAACATCATAGCTACCTAATTTTAATAAATTGTTTTCGGTTGGTAAAGGATATAAATTCAAAACGAATGTAATCATCAATATTTTTGTAGAGTTTTGAATTTGTTCAAAATGATATTAATTTTAGCTAAAACCTTTAGTAACGGTTGATTTGAGCGCTATTATTCAAGTATTTAAAGTAATAGATTTATAATTGATAAGATAATTCTTTCAAAGTTTAATTGTATTGAAAATCTAAACTTTAAATTTTTGAAAAGCAATGGCGCAAGCACCTAACAATCCGGCTTTGTTGCCTAAATCTGCCGCTACTATAGTACTGTGGGCAAAAGCAACAGGAATAGCAAAGGTTTTTACTCTTTTTGTTAGTTCATCAATATAAAACTGACCCGCTTCACTAATTCCTCCACCAATAATTACTTTTTGAGGACTAAATATATTTACAAAGTTTACAATACCGGCAGCTAAATAATCAAAATGATGTTGCATGGTGTTGAGGGCATGATCTTCTCCTGACAGATATTTTTCGATGATAGTTTTGCCGTCAATGTTTTCTTCTGATGAAGGATTTTGAGTTTTGTAATAATTGATTAATGCTGTAACCGATGCATAAGTTTCCAGACAACCTCGTCCACCACAATTGCACAACATGCCATTTTGCTGAATTACAGTATGTCCTAATTCACCGCCACGATTTTTATAGCCGCTATAAAGTTTTTTATTAATCATAATAGCGCCGCCAATACCTGTACCAATGGTTAGAAAAACAGCATCAGTACTATCTTTGGCTGCGCCGTAAATTAATTCGGCAAGTCCCATTAGGTTGGCATCGTTATCAATTACAATATTATGCCCGGTTAAATCTTTTAGAATTTTACCCAATGGCAATTGTTCAAAACCAGGCAAATTCACGCCTCCACCAATAATAACATCCTCTTCAATAAGACCAGGAAAACCAATTCCGATACCTACAATAGGTTTTTTTAATTGATCTGTACATTGTGTTATCGCGTTGACCATTAAGCTTATAATTTCAGCTTCGGTTTTGGCATCTTTTAAGGATACTATAAAGGAAAATAAGATTTCTCCCAGTTCATCAACAACACCACATTTAAGTGAAGTACCACCAATATCTATTCCGATTGCGTATGATTTTGAAATTGGTGTATCGTTTAAAGTAATCATAATGGTAATTTATTTTATTATTTCTTTCTCTTATAAACAGTTAATGCAGAACATAGTTCTGCATTAATGTCCATAAACTTATTCAATTCTAAATAATATTCAATCATTTATTTTGTTTCTTTTAAATGACAACTATTATTATTTCGTTTTATCACTCAAAGATTTTCCAAAATCACGCCATGTTTGAAATTGTGCAGGCGTTAAAATTGCTTTTTCTTTTGCAGTAATATCTTTTTTCCAGGTTGCTAATTTTTCTTGTCTTTGATCATAAAATAGTGCAGGATCATCTTTAATAGCCTTTTGACCTTTTCCGTTTTCAGCAATCAGGTCGTGCATTTTTTGTCTGTTGACCTTGCTTAGTTTCATTACTGTAAAGATTGAATCTCGTAGTACTTTCATGTCTTTAGGTTTGTCCTGTGCAAACGTAGTGGTAGCTATTAATAGTAAACTGAATACTAATACTATCTTCTTCATAATTTTGGTTTTTTCGTTTTAAAAAAATTAAAATGCAAAAGCTAGGGCAGCTGTTTGTTTGCCGATTAACTCTTTGGGTACTTCTACAATAATAGTATCTCCTTCCTGTTTCCAGTTTACGTTTTTACCAGAAGAAATCAGTTTTATTTTTTTTCCTTTTACAGGCACATTTCCTTTCCATTGTATTGTTACGGGTATAGTTGTTCCCTCTTTAATACAACAAATAGCATATTTAGTTTTGCTGTCTTTTGATTGTGTAAACCAGGTTGAACCGCTGTTATAGTTTTCTGTAATTCGTGTCCCATAAATTGCTTCACCATTTAGTTTTAGCCAGTCACCAATTTCTTGCAATGGTTTATTTACATACTCCGGAAATTCTCCTTCTGGTGTTGGTCCGAAGCCTAAAAGCAAATTCCCTCCTTTTGCGACTACTTCAACTAAAGTTTGTACAATCCAAGTACCTGATTTTATCGGCGTCTTTTTTGTATAACCCCATCCTTTTGCTAAGGTTAGACAGGTTTCCCAAGGGTCTTTTAGCTGTTCCTTTGGTATGGTCAACTCTGGTGTACGATAGTTTTCGTAAGGTCCGTGAACGGTTCTGTCGACAACCAGAATTCCAGGTTGTTTTTCTCTCGCCATTTTGGCAATACGTGACATATCAACATCTTGTGGATATGGCGGATAATAAGATTTATTACTTTGAACGTACGCTTTTTCCATTTCTCCTGGCTGGGGATTACGTATCCAGCCGCCATCTAACCATAAAATATCAACTTTACCATAGTTGCTTAAAACTTCCCCAATTTGATTATAGGTGAAATCTTTAAATTTTTGCCATTGTTTGGGAAATTCGATAGTATTGTAATTTACATTACGGTTTACAGTTGCAAAACGCGGCCACCAAAAACATTCAGAATGCCAATCGGGTTTTGAAAAGTAGGCACCAATCATCATTCCTTGTTTACGATAAGCTTCAAATATATACTTCGTTACATCGGCTTTCGGATTGTTAGCAAATGGACCATTAGTAATTTTGAAATCATTTTCTTTGGTATCGAACATTGAAAAACCTTCATGATGTTTCGTTGTAAAAACCAAGTATTTCATTCCGGCATCTTTTGAAATCTCAGCCCATTTCTCCGGATTAAACTTTACCGGATTAAATTTTTTAGATTGGTCCCAATACCATTTTTTATATTCTTCATATGTTTTTGTTGTGTCTCTTCGTTTCCAAAGTTCATTAACCAATGGCCAGGATTCGTTCATTGCATTTTGACTGTAAAGTCCCCAATGTAAAATAACGCCAAATTTTAAATCCTGCCATTTGTCTAATTTCTCGCGAACTAATGGATCAGTAGGGTACTCATATTCTGAGGATGCATTATGTACGTCTACTTGAGCCTGGATGAAAGCGGGGAGAGACAAAATGATGAATAGAACTAGTTTTTTTAGCATAAGATAAAAAATTAATATTTTGGATTCTGACGTGTAATCGACTTGTTTACATCAGTTTCATTTTGCGGAAAAGGATATAATTCATGTTTGCCTGCCACAAAATTGGCAATTGACGGATAAAAATAATTGGAACGAATAAGTTTTACAGCCGCGTTTGTTTCGATTATTTTATCAGATAATATTCCCCATCGAATTAAATCGGCTCTGCGCATACCTTCTCCGGAAAGTTCCCAGGCTCTTTCTTGTTGAATTGCCTTAAGAAAATCAATTTTACTCAGTCCTGTTGGCAAATTCATTTCGGCAGCCGTAGGTTTAGGTAAAATTCGTGCTACTGCTGTTGCTCCGGAACCTTTACCGTCTGTAGTTGTAATAGTTACTGTTGGTACAGAAGTATAACCATCTCCAGAACGTAACATCGTAATTGCGCTAATACCACCACTTGCAAGCGTTACCACCGCTGCAGATGCATCGCTACCACCACCGCCGGTAATTTGTATAACAACATTAGCAGCATTGGCATATCCGGTGCCTTTATTTACAATGTCAACAGCAATTCTGCTGCCCGCGATATCTGCTCCAAAACCTCTTTTTCGTACTTGGTTGACAGCGTCATAAGCAACTGGATTTGGACCTTCGTTTAACTCGTTTTCAACTTCAGCACGCATCAATAATAAATCAGAATAGCGCATTACTACCCAATTGATATGAGTATAACTTCTTTCCACAGTAGAATTAGTTTGGTATTCACGACTCCATTTGGCCGCTGTCCAGGCTTCATCTTGTCTGGCAGTTACAAGTGGCAATTTATTTCCAACATTATTGATAGAATAAGTTGCAATAGAAAAATCTCTTCGCTGATCGCCTGTTTTAAAAGTATTATAAAATGGTTTAGGAACTAAACATCTCCCTATTGAATTTGGATATATACCAGCAGCAGTAAGCGGTCCATTAAAATAACCAACCCATGAACCATTCCCCATAGTTCCTGCCGGATTGTAAAAAGCTACCTGAAAGATGTTTTCAGTAGGTTCTAAAACATGTTGACATTGGTTTTTAAAAACTTTAGCATAGGACGTATTCAGCTTGTATGGATTTTGGGCCATAACCTCATTTATTTTTTCCTGTGCCAATTTGTAATACTCTTTGTAATTAGCAGGACGTTTCATAGTTCCGTCCGGACTTAAAGAATATCCTCCGGCAAACAATGCAATTCTGGCTAACATGGCTTTGGCAGCCCATTTATTAATGCGTTCATCGGAAGGTGTTTCTGCCGGTAATACAACAGCAGCTTCCTCCATATCTTTTATAATCTGGGTGTATATTTCCTGACGATCTACTAAACCACCTTTTAGATTATCTCCAGATTGTGAGCTTTTTGTTTTGAATGGAACATCTCCCCAAAGACGGACAAGTTCAGAATAATAGAAACCACGTAGAAATTTTGCTTCACCAATAAATCGGTTCAATTGCTCTTGTTGCGTTTGGGTTCCGTTTTTGTACAATTCCATTTGAGGAATTCTTTCAATCACAACATTTGCTCTGTCGATTCCTTCGTATAATTTACTCCAAACGTTGTAAAATATTGCGGTTTGAGAAATTCCCTGATAATGTGCAATCAAACGCCATTCATCAGCACCCACACCACTCAATTGACTAATATCAGTATCAGCATCAAAAATTAAAGGGATGTTATAACCATAAGTATCAAGAGACGACATTGATTCATATACTCCTAAAGTGGCCATATTAGCTTCTTCTGAATTAGAAAAAAAGTTGGCTGTTGTAAAGTAGGAGTAGGGTGTAACTTCTAATTCTTTATCACAGGAATTAAGAGGCAATAAGAGACAGGCAATACCAGCTGCAATAAGGACTCTGCGGGAAAATATATATTTTTTCATTTTTCGAAACTTTAAAATTATAGTGAAATATTTAAGCCTGTAACAAAAGATTTACTTCTTGGATAAGCACTAAAGTCAACTCCTCTTGTTATGGCGTTATTAAGAACACTTACTTCCGGATCGTAACCAGTATACTTGGTAAACGTATATAAATTATAAGCTGTAAAATAGATTCTCAAATTTGAGATTTTAGATTTTTTCAGCCATTCTTTCGGTAATGTATAACCAAGACTTATATTGTTGATTCTCAAAAATGAACCGTCTTCAATAATATCACTATATAAACGACCAGTTGCATTACCATTATAAACCGGATTGGTTTTACCCACATTTAAAGCTGCCAATTCATCAGGATTTGTTACACGTTGTCCGGCTGCATTAACAGTAGTCCATCTGTCAGCATAGATGGATAATGAATTTAGGTTTTCAAAATTAAGTCTTGAGTTGTTCAGCGTGTTTGCATTGTAAATATCATTTCCTACCGTAAAATCAAGGAATACACTTAGATCTATTCCTTTATAACTAAAAGTATTGTTTAAACCTCCTGTGTATTTCGGATTTGCATCTCCAATAGTTGTTCTGTCTAAATCATTGATCACGCCATCAGGCACTCCATTTGGACCATTTATATCTTTAAATTTTATAAATCCGGGTTGCACGACAAGATTGTCGCTAACTACGCCTGATTTTAAAGTATAAGTGTTAAGTGTCGAATTATAATCAAAATCGCTTACCTGATATAAACCATCACGAACATAACCATACATCGTTCCTACTGGTTTTCCTACCTGTAAAATGTAATCGCTTTTATCTGTATAGCTATTGGTTATTAATGACGTTTCGCCTTCACTTAAGCTAAGTACTTTTGTTTTATTAAAAGCAATATTAAAAGTGGTATTCCAAATAAAATTATCATTTTTGATATTCACCGTATTTAAAGTGAATTCAATTCCTTTGTTAGAAGTTGAGCCAATATTCTGAAATTGTTTTTTGAAACCTGAACTTGCCGGAACACGCGTGTTATAAAGTAAATCTTTAGAACGGTTGTCATACAATTCTGTTGTGAGGGAAATTCTTTGCTTAAAGAATCCTAAATCAAAACCAATATTGGTCGATTTTGTAGCTTCCCATTTCAAGTATGGATTAGGTAGGGTATTTTGAAAAGCGGTAATATTTACCTGATTGTTTAGCGGATAAGATCCGGAATTGAAAATACCTAATGCAGCATAATTGGCAATTCGGTTGTTTCCGGCTTCACCATAACTCAAACGAAGTTTCAAATCAGAGAAAGCAGGTACACTTCTCATGAAATTTTCCTCAATTATACGCCAGGCGGCAGAGACAGAAGGGAAATATCCCCATTGATTTTCAGTTCCGAATTTAGAAGATCCATCAGCTCTTAAACTGGCAGAGAATAAATACCTGTTTTTAAAGGAATAATTTGCTTTTCCGAAAAATGACAGCAATTTATCATCTTCAGCAAATGTTGTCGGAATTCCGGCAATAGTTCCCAGTTGTAATTTGTCCCAACCTAAATTAACGCCGGGAAAAGCAGAAGCTGTGGCTGTAATTCCTTCAGCATAATTATAAATATACTCCTGTCCAACCGTTGCATCAAATTTGTGGTCTGCTCCAAAAGCTTTGCTGTACGTTAAAACGTTATTGTAATTTAAACGGGTCGAAATATTGTGTGTAACTCCTCCGTTTGGTCCCCCGCTTCTGATCGCCTGAATACCGGTAGCATCGTTAAAATATTTGCTTTTATCGCTATTGTCAGTGTAACTAACTAAACCACGATAAACTAAGTCCGGGGTAATGTTATATTGCAACTGCATGCTCATATTAAGAGATCGGTTAACAGCTTCTCTTTTTTGACTTTCAATCGTAATAAGCGGACTTTGAAATGTTGGGGAAGATTGATTGTCTAAAGGATCTACCACTAAATATTTAAGATCTTCATCAGATCCATTTTTTCCAATTGTTGGTCTGTACTGAAGTAAATTCTGCAACATGTTCAATCTGGTATTTCCGCCTTCCTGGGTAGATAAACCTGTTATTTTTTGACTTGAATAATTGACAATGGCAGTTACAGTAAATTTTTTGCTTACATTGTTTGTTACAGCTAGTTTTGCAATGTTTTTTACAGAACCACTTCCTATCATAATCCCCTGATCATTGTTAACAGAATAAAAAGCGTTGTATTTAGTATCGCTCTCTCCACCACTAATACTAATTTTATGATATTGGCTTTCTACTGCATTTCCAAAAACTTCATCTTGCCAATTAACTCCTGCTCTGTTTTTATAAAGTCCTTCCAGTTCATTAAATGTCCCAAAATTATTCTCAAATTTCTGTAATCTTGCCGGATCATCAAGTACGCCTTCGTACATTAACTGAACATATTGATATGGATTCATAACCGGAATCTCTTTAGCAATGGTTTTGATACCACCATACGTATCATAACTTAAAGTAAGTTTTCCTCCTTTTGGTTTTTTAGTAGTAACCAAAATAACTCCATTTGCTCCCTGAGCACCATAAATAGAGGTAGATGATGCATCTTTTAATACATCCATAGACTCAATATCCATTCCATCTAAAAAAGCTAAACCGCCCGTTTGTGCTACACCGTCAACTACGTACAAAGGTTCGTTGCTTTGAGTGATTGAAGTTCCTCCTCTAATTCTCAATGAAGGTTGAGCGCCCGGAGTTCCGTCAGGCATTGTCACCTGCATACCGGCGATACGACCCTGCAAAGCCTGAGCAACGTTTTGAACCGGAATTTTTGCCAATTCATCCCCTTTTATAGAAGATATCGCTCCAGTAAGGTTTTTTCTCGTTTTGGTACCGTAACCCACTACAACTACCTCATCCAGATTATTGGTGTCGTCCAGTAATTTTGTGTCTATAGTTGTTCGGCCTTTAATCTGTTCTTCTTTCGATTTTGTTCCCAGGTAAGAGAATACCAATGTAGCATTAGATTTTAGTTTGATTTGATATTCACCATCTATCGAAGTAGTAGTACTGTTTTTAGTTCCTTTTTCAGAAACTGTTGCTCCTGGCATTGGCATGTTTTGCGCATCAGTTACTACACCCTTTATGGTAATAATATCCTGACCATACATAACTGTACAAGCGGTAAGCAGTAAAAATAAAAATATAGTCCTTTTCATAATTTTTTTTAAATTGAAATAAGTGCGATCTTATTCCTAATTGATATTATTTAAGTTTAGTTTTCGTCTTGTCAAATAAATTGTCCGCTTTCTTGTTGTATTACCAAATGATATTGATCAAATGATTCCGGCAAGATTATGAGCTAAATTTCAAAACTATTTTTGAAATAGAATTGATAAAATGGTACTTGTCATTTTCATTTTATCAATTGTTCAATTTTGTTAGCGGAGAAAATTATAACAATAAATTAACTTGCAAAAGGGGCTGGGGAATTTTTCGTCTCGTAAACAAAAAAAGATTCTGTTCTGTTCGGTTCATTTTTTTTGGATTGGTCATGTTTTTTTTGATTTTAATAAAAACAAATATATAAATCGGCTCTGCAGAAGAGTTTTGAAAACGTCCAAATAACTATTGATTTTGATTAATAATGCTTTAATAATTATTAAAACCCCCTTTGAAATCAGGCTTTTGTGCTGTTTTGTTGGTTTGTTTTTTATAAAGAAAGTGTTGTTTTTACTGAGCTGTTCTGAAATATTTTGTGTTTGATAAAAGTTAAATTAAAGCCAGTACATTGTTAACGAAAACGATGTAATTTTTGATGAAATAAGGTCCGAAAAGTATATGTTCCTTTTTTCTTTTTCAGATAAAACTGATAAAATTAAAGTTGAAATTGCCAAGTGGATTTTAAACTAATTGAAATGAAGTACAGAAAAGCAATCTTTAAATCTGGTTAAGAGAATTTGATGATAAAAAAAGACGCCTAAAAGAAAACTTTTAGGCGTCTGTAGTAACTGTAGAAGAAAAATTACTTACTCTTTCAGTGTCGCTTTTATGTCACTTTTTTTGCCATCAATGATAATGTTTAAACTAATAATTCCGTTTTCAAAATCATTATCTGTATTTGGTTTAATGCTTATTTCTGGCGCTTTATTTCCGTTAAATGGATATAGTACAGTTATGAATTGTTGTGTTGTAGGGTCGCTTTTTGTTTTTTCGAAAACAAAAGCAGGTCTGGCGATTTCTTTCGCATAGGCATACGATACTTTTCCTTCTTCTTCATTCAGTGTTACTTTATCCGAATTTAAAGATTGAATCAAAAGATTATTACCGTCTGCATAAGTCGTATAAACTTTATTATTGGCTTTGTCAAAAACGGGCTTACTGTCTTCTTTTAATTGAAAATGAACACCCAGATTTCCTGTCGCAGAACCAATGGCTTTGTCAATAATCACAAAATATTTCTCATCAATAAAAAGAACAGAACGCTGGTGATTCAAATTCGTATAACTTGGATTTGTATAGGTAAGTAGATCCAGATTTTTACTGGTTTTCCACTTGTTTTGCTCCGCTTTGGTAATGACCATATTCTGATTGTCCAATGTCAATGTCGAGTGACCTTTCGTCTGACGGAACCAATTTCTCATCTTAGTTACTTCGGCATCACCACTATAAATGTAGCAACCTGTATCTGGTGTAAAATTGCGGCCTTTCACAAACAGTTCAAAAGTACCATTATCAGGTTGCGCATGAAATTCACCCGGAGGGCTGGCTTTTAAAATTAATACAGTCGATTTAGCATCCCATCCGTTACGGAAAGTGTAGAAACCTGCGTCTGGCAATGCTGTTGATAAGAAATCAATTGCACCTTCTTTACCGTCTGTAGCAAAATATTTTATAATCTGATTATTTGGAAACACATTTGACCAGCTTTGAAATTGCTTTAACCTCGAAGATTTTTCCTGCACCCAGGAATCACCAAACATAGGATTGTTGTAATCAGGAAAAGATATTTTTGTTATTGCCACCATCATATTTTCGATCGTTTTAACATAACTGTCCGGAAATTCTTTTTCAACGCCAGCGAGTTTTGCCGAATTGTAGGCTTTTAGAAAAATATCGATACTAGCTACGTGGTATACTGGCGAAAGTTCAAACTGAACACCATCAGGATAAACTTGTTTTTTTATTTCTGTAGTAAGTATTTCGATACCACTTTTACGCCAGTTTTCGGCCAGTTTAAACTCAGGGAAAATAGCTCCGGCACCCAAAACGCGTTGTGCTTCAAATAACAAATGATTACCATCTTTGGTATAATGTTGTGTAATATAAGCAACCTGTTTGTTGTACAGGTTTAAAAAGTCAAGCAAAAAGGACGGCGTAAAATTTGGTGAATTCACAAATAGATTAAAGGTACCCGGGAGGCTCTGTATACGATCAGAAACTTCTAGCGGACGCCAGGCGTAGCTGTCGTTTTCTTGCGATTTACCCAATGGATTTTTGGCTTCCCAATCGCTAAATTGAAAAATCCATTCTTTCGCATATTTTTCGTCGCCTGTACTGCGATACGCTATTCCCATTGGCTGCCACCATGTTACACGATGAAGTTGCCAGCGTACCTCATTGTCTTTTACAGGCCAGTATTCCCAGTTAATATTTTTACCATAATCGTAAAAACCATACCCTTTTTGAGGCTGAAATTTATGTAATAAGGCATTGTCAGCTTTTTCCTGATTGGCTTTTCCAATATCTTTTCCTTTAAAACTGGCCTCGTCACCTATGTTAAATTCAGGATGTTTGATGTTTTTTCTATTTCGATAATAGTCTAATAATGTTTTTGCTGCATCCTCGTATTTACCGGACGTATAGAGTTTGTTCACTTTTTCTAAACCAGGGTAATTAAGATTGATAGCATCAAAACTTTCTTTTTTTATTTTTGCTTCTTGTGCTTTGGTCAGACAAACCGTCATTAGCATAAAAAGTAATACTGAAGTTGTTTTTAGATTGATCATTAGATGTTAATTAAAATATAGTATATGTTTTTTTATATAAACAAGAAGCTATTTTTGATATCAAAAATAGCTTCTTAAGTCTTTATGTGTTCGTTAAAACAGTAAAAATTGCATTACTGTTTAACTAATTTAATTGTTTTTGTATTGGTTCCGTTATGTATTTCTGCAAGATATATTCCCGGACTTAGCTTAGCGTCTAATGCTATAGACGATGTGTAATTTGATTTCACTGTATTTATTTTTCTTCCTAAAATATCAAATATATTGATGAGAATATCTTCACTATTATCTCCTCCCATAATGTTTATTTGAAATTCGGTTCTCGTTGGATTGGGCGCTGCAAGTACTATAAAATCTTCAATTTGTTTTGTTATTGAAGCATTGTTTATCTTGCCTGAGCCTAAAGTACTTTCACAATCACCCAAATAACAACCATGAGCTAAATGCGCTGAAACAGCATTAGTCGAAATACAAAGACTGTTATTATTATGGCATATCGTTACTTTTTTAGAAGCACAAGAAACAGTAACAACTTTTATTTGTTTTGTAATTGAAGCTGAACAGCCTAAAGCATCTGTAATTACAACATTGTAATCGTGAATTCCTGCTGTTGATGGATTTACTGAAATCGTATTTGTTGTCGCTCCGTTGCTCCATAAATAGGTAAAGGGGCTTGTTCCGTTTGAAGGTGTAGCTTTTAGTGTTAATGAAGAAGGACCATAACCTAAATAAATTGTATTTGCATTTCCACCTGGATTTACGGCATATACATCGGCAATGCTAACAGAAATTATATTGTTAATGGTAACTGTAGTTATAGCGGTATTACTATTTCCCGAGTTGTCAGTTACTGTCCATATTATTGTAGACGTTCCTACATTAAAATTTCCGCTTGCATCCAATCCATTTCCGCTTCTTGTGGTTGCGCCTGTAATTACGTAAGCAATAGTAGTCATAGCGCAATTATCTGTGGCTGTTGCCAAAGGAATTGTATAATTCCCGCTTGCTTCATAACAAAGAATAACAGATGCAGTTGAGTTTATTGTTGGAGTTTCTGTATCAGTTACAGTTACTGTTTGTGGAGTTGTAGCTGTGTTCCCATTTTCATCTGTAGCGGTCCAGGTTACGGTTGTTGTACCATTAGGGAATAAAGCAGGAGCATTGTTAGTAATACTTGCCACAGCGCAGTTATCAATAACTATTGGTTGAGGTAAAACTACTGCAGCACCACACTGATTTTTATCATTACTGACTGTGATTGGAGTTGGTGCAGTAAAGACTGGCTTTTCAATATCAGTAACGGTAACCGTATACGAAGTAGAACTGCTGCCACATGCGTCGGTTGCTGTACAGGTAACTGTGGTAACCCCTTTATTAAAGATTTTATTTGCTAATGAACCTGTTGCGGTAGCTGTTGTCGCGCCGCTTAACACATAACTGTACGCAATGTTGTCGCAGTTGTCGGTAGCCGTTGCATCAAATTCATTGCCTTGTACAGTATAAGTACAAACGGCATTATCTGTATTTTTTGCTACATTGTTTTTTGTCTGTATTTTCAAGTTTGATTCTACCGCCAAAACACTACCATTAAAAGCGAAATTGTCAATCCCTACAAGAGTGCCAGCAGTAGTAGCTCCATACCAATACATCCTAAAAGTTACTTCGGAGTTTGTCGAAATATTAGCCAGATCATAAATAGAGTTATTTCCAAAATTACTTGTATTAGCAGCATCATCGCTTACAGTAACCGGTGCTGAAATATTGCTGGTAAAATTGTCGAGACTGGAGCGCAATACGTAAGTGTTGGAATTTGTAGCGCCTGCGGTTCTCCAATTAAATGTCATGCTTTTAAGGGTAAGCTGGTAGCCTGGTTTTGGAGCGATTTTAAATTCATAATACTGAGTAGGATCAAACGGGCTGGGCGTAGCAGCTGAACCTGTTGCCCATCCACCCAATAAATATCTGCCACTAAGGATAGCGCCGCCGGCGGGCGTTAGTGTGTTACGGGAAAAATCTGAGCTGGGCGAAGTGCTGTTAGATACTACATTGGCTGTCACGACATCGTTACTAGGAGAATATGGGGCCGGCAGATAAGCCGGATTATTGTCTGTAATAGTGTTATTCCAAAGAGCGGTAGCAGTACTGGTATTGTTAAGCTCAAACACTTTTATATTGTCATGATGGGCTGTAAAAGTAAGTGTAGTATTACCTTCTAATGACTCTCCGGGGTTTCCGGCTCGCGTATAAACTCCCCATTTTAAGTAGCCAATATTTCCTGCCGATTGGCTCACAAAAGTTACAATGTTTTCAGACTGGTCTTTAAGGCTATAATCCTGCTCTCCCGGTAGTTTTGTATATATCTTGATGTAACCGGTAGCATTGGTAGTCCACTTTACATCAATGCGTAAGTGGATCCAATCATTTGCATAATTGCGAAAATCATCCACTAATGGAGTAGAAGTTGTTATCGCATCGCCATTGGCATTTCGTATATCTCTTTTGCTTTCAATGCCGTTTCGCTGCGCAATCACCCTTAACGGTTCGCCCACACCATCGCTCATTTTTAGCTGAAATAGAACTACGCCGTAAAGCGGATCTGTAGAAGTCCAGGCAGGCCAGTCCTTCATTTTAAAGCTTACTTCATAGCGTCGTTCTTCTCCGGGAAAAAATTGATATGCGTCAACAGTAGAAGATTCACTGCGTTGACCACCGTCAGATTCGTAGGCAGGGTTTCCCATTTTTACAGTATGCCCTATGCCGTAGGTACTAGTATACCCGGGCACCATAAAAGCAGCATCTGGTGCGGTAGC
This sequence comes from Flavobacterium aquidurense, assembly GCA_900107365.1. Taxonomy (GTDB): domain Bacteria; phylum Bacteroidota; class Bacteroidia; order Flavobacteriales; family Flavobacteriaceae; genus Flavobacterium; species Flavobacterium aquidurense. The sequence goes on along the minus strand of FNPS01000011.1, from coordinate 113,958 downwards.
GTGTGTAACATCAATACCCGTGAAGCCGGAATTCGTAGCTCCGTTTTCATAATTAACATTAAGAATTGTACCAGTGACAGTAGGCGGAGGTGGCGGAGGTGTAGCAATTAAAAAATTGGAATAACTGATATCATCAAGATACAGTACAGGTGCTGATGAACCCGGTGCGACATTCAGTAAATTCATTCCGTTAATGCTAGTTCCTATTGGGAGCAAACCTGCTCCGGGATCAGCATTGGCCAGCACTTTTACATTGTCGATCCAGATATCAAAAGTTCCTGCGGGAAGGCTATGTGTTGTTGCCGTTGTGCCACTTCCCGTGATATAGGATGCTGTACTGGAACTGTTGTTCATAAAAAACTTCAGTGTGTAAACCTGATTTTTATTAAGTGTAGTTTGAGAAAGTCCGGTTGTTGTATAGTTGGGACTTGTAGCGGATGAAAGCCATTCGAGACTAACAGCAGTAGAAGTAGGAGATAATCGTAATGCGGCAAATGTTTGTGGTAAACTTAATCCGCTAGCACTGGTAAAATTGCTGCCGTTACCAAAATACAATAAGAATCTGCCGTTAGTTCCGGAGCTGATATTGATCTTGCATTCAAAAGTGGCAACGGTAGTAGCTGTAAAAGAAGCCAACCCAAATTTTGCACCCGATACGGTAGAACCACTGGTCATTTTAAGTTCGGCTCCGGTGCCGCCGGCTAAACCGGAAGAGATTAGTTCGATAAAGCCTTCGGTAGCTGATGAAGCCCTTATACCCGCATTTCCGCCACCAGTCGATGGTGCGGGCAAGTAAGTAGAACTATAAGTAGCAGATGTGTATGGCGCGGCGAGGTTAGTGCCAAAGTCATATACCCAATTGGAATTTTGTGCCTTTGCTTCTAACAAAGAAAGTACACAGAGCAAAGCAAGTAAACTTTTTTTCATAATTACTGGATATTTACGGTTTTTGGTTAAGGTAGCAAGTCAGCAATTTTTTGGCTGGATGGTAATTGCCAGCCAAAAAAAGCTGGTGGTTTTCTCTATAATAAATGTGTTTTAATGTTCGTATTTAATTTAACTGGGTTTCCACTTTTTTAAAGTTCAATTTTTTTGATTTCGGCATATCTTTTTAAAGCTTCCAGATAATAATAATCGGCATAGTCAAGCGGAGTATCAATTTCAGAATTGTATAAAAAAGCACCGACACTATGTTTTAAAAGGAAATAATGATTTTCGTCTGGTTTAGCCAAATAAGCATCTGACGATAAGGATTTTAATAGTGTCTCTGCATAATCAACATATTTTTGACCGTCTTTTACCTGTGTACTCAAATCTAATAAGGCAGAAGCTATAACGGCTGCGGCTGAGGCGTCTCTTGGAGCAAGCTCATCCGTTTCTAATGCATTATGAACATCATAATCCCAAACGGGAACTTTATCTTTAGGAGTTCTGGGATTGTTCATAATGAATTTGGCAATATTTTCAGCCTGTTGTAAAAACTTCGGATTTTTGCTGTTTTCGTAACATACCGTATAGCCATATAATCCCCACGCTTGCCCGCGTGCCCAAGCTGATTCATCTGTTAAACCCTGATGAGTAGCTTTACGCAAAACTTTTCCGGTTGCAGGGTCATAATCGACTACATGATAAGAACTGAAGTCTTTTCTGTAATGATTTTTCATGGTTGTTAAGGCATGAGTATCTGCCGCATTTGTATATTCTGGTTTATTGAATTGTTTCGCTCCCCAATATAAATATTCGAGATTCATCATATTGTCAATAATTACAGGATAATGCCACCAGGGAAAATCCCAGGAACGAATTACTCCAATTTTTGGATTGAATCGGGCATAAAGGTTTGCTGCTCCGTCCTTCAACGCTGGGAGATAGATTTCTTCCTTTGTAATTCGGTAAGCATTTCCATAAGAGCAGTACAACATGAAACCAACATCATGTGTGTTTTTTATATTACGGATAGAATCAAGTGCCAATGTGAATTTTTTAGCTTCCTCTGCTAATTTTTTGTCGCCTGTAAGTTCATAACCATACCACAGACTTCCGGGGAAGAATCCCGTTGTCCAATCTGTTAAACCGGCCAATCGTACCGTTCCGTTCGGATTTACAGAACGTGGATTTTTTCCCGGCTTATAGGTTTGGGCGGCTTTGTTTAACTGGAAATGAATTACTTCTGTTGTTTTCTTAAACCAATCATAAGTTGGGTCTCCCTGATTGGATTTTGCAAAAGAGCTTAGAGTAATAGTAGAAATAGCTAGAAATAGGCTGAAGGTTTTTTTCATAGTTTAATCGTTTTATCCGTATTCAGTTTTGGTGAATATTTTATAAAGCGAAGTTAAACGGGAGGTTGAAAACGGTATTTCAAATTCATTTATAAATGTTTTGAATTTGTGTAAACCACTATTTTATGTATTGATAAAAGATTAAATACTGCTTTAAATATCCTTTTAATTTAATTTGGAATAAAAAAAAAGACGGTCTGTTTTTAGACCGTCTTCTTAAACTTATAGTTTTGATTTATTTTTGCTCCGTAATGGTGGAGTGATTAAGTTTAATAACCCTGATTTTTTTATTAGTGTTATCCGATAAAAAAATGCGATCATTTAATTGGGCTGTACTAACGATCGTACCAAAAGGATTTGCTCCCATAATATCATTAGCATTAATCCTTGGAGTATAATTTTTATTCATAAATTCCTCTTTTGGATAAAGACGTAAGTAGTTTAAGCTTCCAACAGTTTCTGTGGTAATAGCCCAATCTTCACTAAAAGAAATCGCGATAGGTTTTGCATCAGTAAAAGGAGCGGTTACTGGTTTTATTGGCTCTGTTAGCGAACTTGCAGCATTTGCTTTAATATCGGCAATGTTGTAGTACAAATAGCTTTTTGCATCTCTTCCCGCAACAACTAAATTTCCTGAAGCAATATCCAAAGAGTAGATTTGATCAAAACCGTTTAAGGTATTCAATTTGGCAATTGGCTTTAGATTCCAGTCACTGGATTCGGTAATTTGTGAGGTCTCAAAAACTTTAATAGAGGTTTCTTTTTCTTTCACAAATACCAATCCGTCTTTTACGACAACAGCAAAAACGTGTACAAAAGTATTCCACCATTGACCATTTCCTACCGTGCTAATTCCGGTATTTGTACTTTCATCAAATACAAAAAGCCTTGAATCAACACTTCCTACGTAGATTCTGCCATTGTCAATACAAACAGACGAAAGTTTAGTAAGGGCAATTGTCGTAGTTCCTTTGGTATAATTTGCAATTGTTTTGATGTATTTTAAAGTTGTCGCATCAAAAATTTCTAATACATCACCATTACAGATATAAAGTTTGTTATTTGCTACCGCAATCCCTTTTGGGTCAAGTGCTCCAGTTCCGGCTCCAATTGCACTCGCTGTAATTGTTGCTTCATCGGTCGGATAGTAATATTTATAGATTGTACCGTTGTTTTCTCCGTCAGCATCTTTACTGCAACTAGTAAAAAGACAAAGTAATAATAGGATAAAAGGTATTTTATTCATGTTTATTTTATTTTTTAGTTCCATTTTCCTTCTCCTTTATACTTTAATAAAAATGGATTTTTTGGGTCGATTGTAAACACTGGTTTTTTATAAGTACCTGTCAGATAGCTTGTTTTTGTATACGTTTTAAGTATCTCCGGATCTGTAAACGGAAGATCATTTAAATAAATCAAATATTTATAAAAATGGGTTAACATTTCCTGTTGTCCGCCACCTTCACCACTATTGGCTAAATTACTACTATGGCTGTAGCCACTATGATGTGAATATTCGTGTGACCAAACAGACATTTCTCCCTTCCAATGTCCGGTAACATAACCAGATTCCCATTGAGAAGCTAAGGCACCACCGCCCCAGGCAGAACCACCGCCAACCATAGCGATATTAAGTTGTCGTTTATCAATATAGGTTGTATAAGCTTGTTCAATTTGAACTTTAGTTAAATAATCATAAACACCATCTACATCATCAGCATTGCCATGCCAGTTAAGCGCACCATTTACAGCAGTGCCGGCGGTTGCAGCTTGCTCTCGCTTGTATCGGTCAAAATTAATAAAAGTGTCATAGTATAAAGGATGACTGATTGCGTACGAAAAATTAAGAATCATAGCAATGGCTTCTTTGGCCAAAACCGGATTCATCGGCAAATATTTTTTAGGATCATCTACGGGATTATTTAAATGATAAGAATCGCTGAACCCAACTAAACGGGAAGATTTTATTTTTTTGAATTTTGCAAACAAAGGATCACTTGACTCAACTGAAAATTCAATACCGCCTGAAGAAAATCCGTCAATCTTATCTATCGTAACAGGACTTCCGGTTTCAGATAAATAATCATTTTTTCCGGCAGTTAATGGAATTTGATGGAAAGAGCGATGAAAAGCGGGGATTTTTGAAAAGGTATAAATTACAAATCGCTTATCGTAGTTAGGCAATTTAGCATAAATTTTTACATCTGTAAGTCCAACAGGAGAGTATAAGGATATTTGAACAGAATCTTTTCCTTTTTGAATAATTTGCAAAGGTTCGTTGACTCTAAACCAACGATCGTTTTTATCGTACATTTTAGAAGAACTTTCTGCGTCTTCAAACATGGTCATGGGTTTATTTCCTGCAGGCAAATTTGTAGCGTCTATAGTTGCCTGATAATTTGGTTTGTAGTTTTCGTCATCATTTCCATTTTCGCAGCTTGCAAAAAAGACGAAATTGGCTAATAGCAAAATGCTAAAGAGCCCTTTTTTGGTTTTCTTGTTCATGTAGGTTAGTTTAAAATTGTTTTTTTGTTTTTTTGGGGATCTATTTTCAAAAACACAAATGTCATAAAAATTCTGTTAAATAAAAAATTGGCTGAAAGATTAAAAAAACAGGTGTATTCTGGCGCAGGCTAAGAAAGTTACTATTGAAAATGTTTTACCTCAATTTTTCTAATAGAAAATGACTTCAAATGAGCAATGTGATTTTGATAAAACAAAATTAAAACTCAAAGTAAGTGTTAGCCTTCAGTTTTAATTATAAATGTTTTGAATTTGTGTAAAAAGGTCTTTATAAGCTACCGTGTGGACATAAGTATAAAATAAACACCAATTTAACTAATTGCCACTAATTTTCGTTCGTAAAATTAATTTCACAAATTAAGCTAAGTATTAAAATTAGTGCAAATCCGTGTAATAGGTGTTTAAAATTGATCTGTACTATTTGTGTCCAGACGGTAGCTTTATAAGCCTTCTTTCATATTTAATTTTTTCAGAAGTTTAATCAATAGCAAAACCATTATATAAAGCAAAAACCTGCAAATCCGGGGATTGGCAGGTTTTTACAAGTTTTAGTTTTTTTAAAATATTAACAAAGTACCTTTAAATTAAACGACCATTTTTTAAATGGTTTTTACAGATAAATAAAGGTTAACTTGTTTGTAATGATGCTATTAATTAATTTATTTTAACCAAATGCGCTTCAATAGCAGCTCTGTCTGACTCATATTGTTCAGGAAGTTTTAAGTTTTTACCTAATTCTTCTAAACTTTCATCTACTGTAAAACCAGGGTTTTCTGTCGCGATTTCAAATAAAACACCTCCCGGTTCTCTAAAATATAGAGAGTGGAAATAATTTCTATCAATCTGTGGTGTAATAGACAATCCGTATTCCTCGATTTTTTCACGGAAGTGCATTAAAATTTCATCATTTTGCACTCTAAATGCTACGTGATGCACAGATCCGTTGGCTACATGTCCGCGTTTTTCTTCTGCCAATTCTACAAGGTCAACAATTGCTGCATTTTCTACAGTATCAGTTGCATAACGGTAACGGTTTACATCCTGATCGATCAATTTGTAACCAAATATTTCAGTTAATATTGCAGCAGTAGCTTTAATACTGTTTAAGGTCAAAGTAATGTTATGAAAACCTCTTGTTGCCACATCAGCTTTTACTTCATCGGTTTCCCACGGTTTTCTGTCGTCACCTGTTTTAGATTCTATTAATTCTAATTTTAAACCGTCCGGATCTAAGAAAGTAAGATATTTTTCTCCAAACTTTTCAGCTGGTTTGTTGTAAATTACATTGTATTTTTCAAAACGTTTCTGCCAGAAATCAAGACTTCCTTTTGGAACAGAATATCCAATTTCTGTTGCCATTCCAGAACCTTTTCTTCCTTGTTGAATTCCTTCTCCCCAAGGGAAAAAAGTTAAGATCGTTCCGGCACTTCCAACTTCATCACCAAAGTAAAAATGGTATGTTCCCGGGTCATCAAAATTTACCGTTTTTTTAATAAAACGTAATCCTAATATATTGGAGTAAAAGTTGAAATTACGTTTAGCGTCACCTGCAATTGCAGTAATATGGTGTAAGCCTAAAATTTTATTTTCCATGGTATTTTTATTTATTTAGTTGTTATTGATTTTCTTATACAAATTTACTTCAGTTATGGCTGTGCATCGATTAACCTAGATTAAGAAATAAAAAAGCAATATTTTTTTGCTGGTAATCAATAGCCAAAAAACATTCCTTTCTTTTACATGCGTTATATATAAGGTGTTAGTTTGTTGTTTATGCCTTTTGATTATACGATATGTCGTAATTTTATGAAATGAAAATGTTGTATTTAGAAAAATCAGTACTGTTTAATTAAGGCTATTTCTTAAATTTAGCCTATTCGCTTTTTAAAATAGCGGTCCACTTACTGTTTATGGCAAAACTGGTAGATCAGACTGTAGTTATTTTGAATAGATTGCAGGAAAGAGAAAAAGAACAAATACTTATTTTGTCAATTTACTTGGCGCAGTTGGGTAGGTAAAAATAAAGCGTGAAGGCTAAATAAGAAGTCGATTCTTGTTTTTAAATAAACTAAAAAGAGCTGTACCATTTTTACCTTATGAACAATATAATGCACAAATCTTTTAGTTCCCTGAAATGGTTATCGACTTATCTTATTCTCCGAAGGCAGCGCAATGTTTTAAATCAATATATTTACTATTTAAGTTCCTTTTTAAAACACAACTTCACTGTTATACCATTTTCATTCTCCAGGAACAAATCTCCTTCAAGAGTATCGCTCAAGCCTTGAATAAGTACCATTCCGAAGGAGTTGCTGTTTTGCAGGTCCGATACGTTTGAAATACCAATTCCATTATCGGAAATAATTAATATATAGCAGTTATGCGTAACTTCTAGAAGTGAAATGTTGATGATACAATTGGTTTTATCCGGGAACGCATATTTTATAGCGTTAGTGACAACTTCGTTCATGATTAACCCAAGTGGAATTGCCTGTGAAATATCAAGTTCTATTGGATCTACCTGCATTTTAAAATTAATATACTGTGTTTCACTAAAAGAATCTTTTAAATATTCGACCAATTCATTACAATAGTCAGGCATATTTATGGTAGACAAATTATCTCCCAGATATAATTTCTGATGAATAAGGGACATGGCATGTATTCTGTTCTGACTATTTTTAATAGTAGAAATTGCTAGATCATCTTTTAAATAAGCTGATTGAGAATTAAGCAGGCTAATTATAGTCTGAAGGTTGTTTTTTACACGATGATGGATTTCTTTCAAAAGCCATTCTTTTTCATCTACTAAATGCTGCAGTTTTAAATTTTTTAGATTAATTTCTTTTTCTTTAATTTCTAATCTATTAGTGTTTCGTTGCTTAATTTTAGATCTGTTGTACAATAAACCAATAACAATCAGTAATAAAACTAATGAACTTATTGAAATTGTGTTTAAAAGAATTGAAGTGTTTAATTTGCTTTTCTGCTCTTTAGCTTGTTTTTTTAAAGATCTGATATTGTATTCTTTATTCGCCGTTTCGTATCTAAATTTTAGATTTTCAAATTCTTTATTTTTAGCAAGATTAAACATTGAATCCTGAATTTTATGATAATTTGCAGCATGTTTAATGGCCGAATAATAATCTCCGGAAAGCGAATCAATTTTGAATAGGGAAAGCTCAAGATTATTAGGGTTAAATCCGTGTTTATTTGCTTTGGTAAGTTCAATTATTTTATCTGTAATAGCCCTCGCTTTATCTACTTTATTGATTTTAGTGTAAAATAATGCCATGAAAGAATAATGAGTTGCAACATCTTTTATTGTTTCTAGCGTATTTAACTTTTGAGCATAATAAGCCATTTTTTCATAAGTAGATTCCGCTTCTTTCATTCTTCCTAAATGTTCTAAGCAATAAGCTTTAATCTCATGAAGAATCATGTTATCTAGGTCATTTCTTGGAGGATATTTTTTGGACGTAGTTTCCAGATAAGTTAAGGCTTCAGAAAACTTTCCTCTTTCAGTAAGAGAATCTACGGCACTAAAAAAGTTTTTATACCAAGCACCGCCGTTAAGTTCTCTTTGATTGTAACTAATTCCTTTCTCATAAAATTTAATAGCTTGTTCATAATAGCGCATTCGGTTATAAATATTACCTAAACGCATGTAAAAACTATCTGCATATAGATAGTCTTTGGTGTTCTCCATTGAATTTATACTCTGTAAAGCATAATAAAGTGCATTTTTTACATTGTCATTCATAATTTCGATATATGCAATAGTTGTTTCAGTATACTGGGTATAGCTAAAACCTATTTTCTTCTGAAGTGCCAGACTTTGTAAACATTCTTCTTTGGCGAGTTTAATGTTTCCTGTCCAGAAATGAACTGTAATTATTTTCATCAAAGTTTCAATTTCTTTTTCCGTACGACTTGATTTTTTATAAAGATCCATTGCTTCTTTTAAGACAACTGCTTTTTCAGGATTTTCATTTGGCATAAAAGTTCCTTGGTTATCAATTGCTTCAGCAATCAGCATAGGATCATTTGTTTTTCTACTTTCTTCTGTAATCTTCTCGAAAATAGTTTTGCTTACTGCTTTATTTCCCGTTTGAAAATAATATTTTGCCAAAAGAAGTTTAATTTGAAAATTCCATTTTTGATTTTTTGTTTTTTTTACAAGTTTCTCAGCTTTAGTTATGTAAAAAAAGGCATTATCAAGATCAGCCTTTTTTGTACCTGATTTAAAAAGGTAGAAATTGGACAATTGAAAGTTTAATTTTATTTGATCTGTCAATTCTAATTTTGAAAGCAATTTTTCGGCACCACGAATATTACCATTACTGATTAAATCATTTCCGGGAAAGTAAGATCCGTCATTATAGCCTTCGTCATTCACTAATGTGTAAGGAATTTTAGTGGCTTTACAAACTAAAACCATTGCACTGTCTATATCAATAAGTCCTTGATTTATACTGTATGCATAAATACCCATGTTTTGAATCATCAATCGGTTTTTTTGCAGTTTTAAATTCTCAGCTTTTTGGTTCTGGCCAAAAGATTTTAAAGTAAAAAGGAATAAAAGACTTAAAATGATAGCTTTTTTCATGGTTTAATTTTGATTAGGTAAAGCTAGTGGTTTGTAAAGTTTATAAAATTATTTTGAAGTAGAAATTATAGTTGTTTTTCGAAACATAAGACCAATACGTAAGGTTTTCAAATAGAAAAAGCGGTCTAAGGAGACCGCTTTTAACACCAAATAATTAAGGAGTATTGCATCCATAGTAATGTAGTTTGTGTACTGTATTATAATTGCATTTTGAATTAATTTTAACTAAATGATCTTCAATTTTGAATCTGTCAGCCTCATGTGGTTGTAAATAAGTGATTTGACTTCTATTTGTGCCTTTTGATTATACGATATGTCGTAATTTTATGAAATCAAAATGTTGTATTTAGAAAAAATCCATAGTGTTTTAATTAAGGCTATTTCTTAAATTTACGCTATTACCGTTTTAAAATACCACACCACTTATTGTTTATGGAAAAATCGATAGATCAGACCGCAGTCATTATGAATAGATTGCAGGAAAGAGAAAAAGAACAAATACTTATTTTGTCAATTTGCAGTGCACTTGCGCAGGTTTTATCTAAAGAGAAATTTAATACTATTGTTGGTGGTTTATTAAAAGAACACTTGCATTTTGATGATTTTATCTTTGCTTCATCAAATGAAAATGAAACAGAGTATCACATTTTTTACCAATTTTCACAGAAAGCACCAGATGGAAAAGGTTATGCTATAAACGATGGTTTTTTTAATATATGTCTGGATTCTGCTGATACATTAATATTTGATTTAAAAGAAAAAAAACAACTCCCGAATTATATTAATATACCGCAGGAAAAAGGTTTCAAATACGGAGTCGGAATTTGCCTTCCTTATATAGAAGGAAATCGAAACGTAGTTTTTCTGTTCTTTAAAAATGCAACAACTTTTAGCAGAGAATGCAGCCGGATCATTCGGGGTATTGCTATGCAGCTTTCTATTAGTGTCAGTAATATTAGAAGGGCAGAGGATTATGATAATAAAATTGCCGAATTGAATATTTTGAAAAGAAATTTAAGCGAAACAAAGACAGAAAATTTACATGTAAAAATGGAAGGTTTTTGCGGAATTGTAGGCAATAGCGATGCCATGCAGAAGGTTTACAAATTAATTAATCAGGTCGCTCTGTCGCAATCAACGGTTTTGATTTTTGGTGAAACCGGAACCGGAAAAGAGTTGGCAGCAAGCGCCATTCATAATTTATCATCGGTTTCAAATAAAAAAATGATTAAAGTAAATTGTGCTTCAATACCTGTGAATCTTATTGAAAGTGAATTATTCGGTCACGAAAAAGGAGCTTTTACCGGAGCTACAGAAATAAGAATTGGCAAATTTGAACAAGCCGAAAACAGTACGATTTTTTTGGATGAAATAGGGGAGTTGCCTTTAGAGTTACAAGGGAAACTACTTCGTGTTTTGCAAGAAAAAGAAATTGAAAGAATAGGCGGAAAAGGCACCATAAAGGTAAATGCAAGAGTTATAACAGCTACAAATAGATTGCTTGAAAAAGAAGTTGCAGAAGGACGTTTTAGAAGTGATTTGTATTACAGATTAAATGTTTATCCAATTTCTTTGCCTGCTTTACGTGATCGTCAGGAAGATATTGAGGCTCTTGGGAATTTTTTCATAGAAAAACATGCTAAGAAAATCGGAAAAAAAATGAAAGGTTTTTCTAAAAAAGTACTTAAAGGCATGATTGCAAATGCATGGCCGGGAAATGTGAGAGAATTAGAGAATATGGTGGAAAGAAGTATATTGTTTTCTAAAGATGAGGTTATTAAAGAAATGATTTTTTCTCCAATTTTTAAAACAGAATCTCATACTTCTGAAGTTGAATTTTATCCGAAAACATTACAGGAAATAGAAAAAGAACACATTTTGAAAGTAGTAAAAAAATGTAATGGAAGAATTTCAGGTCCGCAAGGCGCGGCAGTTTTATTAGATTTACCGGCAACAACCTTAATTTCTAAAATGCAAAAATTGGGAATTAAAAAAAGTATTTTTTAAACCGATTCTATTCCTGAATAACATTTATTTTTCCTGAAGAAAGAGCCCAAAAAATCAATAAAATCATGCAAATTGCCAGAGCAACCGCAGGCAATTCAAAAGAAATTCCAAACGCAATTAAATACGTTGGAAGCCCATATAAATAATTATTTCTGATTTTTTTGATTGCCAGACTTGTAATTCCCGGACGCAAAAGCTTTTTGTCACTACTGGCAATAAACCACAAAAGATTGTACGAAATGTTGATGAGCACAAAAATTCCTGTATAAATTGCCACTGCAATACCAGAAGCTTCGCCATTAAAGAAACGCGCTAATAAAGCTGTTGGATACGACACGGCTGAAACCAGAAAAAGAATTAATCCGTTTGCAAACATAATCGCCGTATTACGACTGTAAATTTGTTTAAAAATTTTGTGGTGATTGACCCACATAATAAAAATACTGAAAAACGAAAGTGTAAAAGCAAGATACGAAGTCCATTGCTGTTTTAGATAAACTAAAAGAGCTGCACTATTTTTCACCACATTTGCATCGGGAACATGAAGATCTAATACCAAAAGCGTAATGGCAATCGCAAAAACAGCATCGCTGAAATTCTCGATTCGTACGGTTTCTTTTTCCATTTTATCATTTTGAGTAATTAATTTTTAACCACAAAGTTCACAAAGACTTTTAACCAATTTTAGTTTGAAAGGCACAAGGTTCGCAAAGCGATTTCAATACAAAGCTTTGCGAGCTTTGTGTTTTTATAAGAAGAGATAGTAAAAATCCTTGCGCACTTTGCGGTTAAATTTTGTTTCTTTAAGTTATAATTTTATAAATATTGATTTTCGCAATTTCGTTTCAATATTTTTAGTTTTGTGTCCTTTTCCGGTCGTATCTTCTACCAACAAAATAGAACCGGTGTTAAATGTTCTTTTTTCTCCCAATGAAGTTTCGATTACGACGCCACCTTCTAATAAAACAATGTATTGTCGGTCTGGTGCATTATGAAAATCATAATCATAAGAAGGTTTGACCTCTCTAAAAACAATTGATTTTACGGGTTCATCATCAGATAAAAAACCGATATCACCATTGTTTTTCAACGGAACTTCGAAATCCTCAAAATGACTTTCGCCATTTGCATCGCTGTAAACCCGGGTTATCGTAATCATTATTTTTTATTGAAAACCAATGCGTTTGCACAATCTACCTCGTCCTGACTTATAGTATGTCCCATATTTGAGTAAATTTTCTTGGTTACATCTGCGCCCATTTTTTGAAGCAGGGCTTCGGTTTCATTTACTCTTTCAACCGGAACATGAAAATCAGGATCGCTTGTTCCAATGAAAACAGGAGTGTTTTCGAAGTTTCCGGCATAATGATCTTCATAAACTTTATCCCCTATAAGTCCACCGGTAAAAGCAACAACACCGCCGTATTTTGCAGCATTTCTGGCTGTAAATTCTAAGGCAAGACAAGCTCCCTGCGAAAATCCAAGGAAATAGATATTCTCTTTTTCAATTCCGTTTTGCTGAATGGCGACCACAACCTGATGAATTGCTTCTAATGATTTTGAAAAAGAAGGTTCATTTTCGTCAAGAGGCACTAAAAACGAATAGGGATACCAGGTTCTGTTTTCTGCCTGGGGTGCGACCAATGCAAAATCATCAACCTTAAGATGTTTTGCAATAGAAAGAATATCATGGGCACCTGCACCACGTCCGTGTATCATAATCAAGGCCTTTTTGGCTTCATTTAAAGGGATACCGTCTGTTAAGGTTTCTATATTCATATATTTTATTTTAAATTAATATATTGGGTAATGCGAATTTTTCACGCAGATTTACAAAGATTTAAGCAGATATGCACAGATAATTACTATACTTATCAAAAAATATAGCTGCCTAAATCTATAGAATTCGCGTGAAAAAATCTTTTCAATCCATCGCTATTATTTTTTCCAAATATCCTGATATTCCGCAGGGTGTCTTTTGAATTGTGCATGCACGTACGGGCAAAGTGGTAAAACCATCATATGATTGGCACGTACATAAGCAACCATTTCTTCCAGAAGTTTTTTTGCATAGCCTTTTCCTTCAGCTTCTGGTTCAACTCCGGTGTGGTAAACAGTCAATACATCATCTTTAATGCTTACTGTCATTTCGCCTAATTTTTTATCATCAACATAGAGATTAAAAGCGCCATGTTTTTTCTCGTCTAATTCTAGTTTTATTGTTTCCATATCTATTAATTATATCCTTGTTTTATGTCTAGTTTTTTCATTTTTGAAAACAAAGTCTGTGGTTGCATTTTAAGTAGCTCTGCGGCTCCTCCCGGGCCAGAAACTTTACCATCGCAAATTTTAAGCGCATTTATGATATGTTCCTTTTCCATTTCTTCCATCGACTTTATTTTGCCATTATTCAGTTCTAACGGATTTGAATTATTTACCGGAAGATCAAATTTTTCGATTTCATTTGTTTTAGCCAGAAGTACATTTCTTTCTATTAAATGTTCTAATTCCCTAATATTTCCCGGCCAGTTGTATTGCATTAATTGTTCTAAAGCAGAGGTACCAATACTGTTAACATTTTTTCTTGATGCTGTTGCAAATTTCTTTAAAAAATAGTGTGCCAAAGCTTCAATATCTTCCCTGCGTTCTTTTAAAGTTGGCAATTGTATCGGGAATACATTTAGTCTGTAGTACAAATCAAGTCTAAAACGGCCTTCTGCCACTTCTTTTTCTAAAGATCTGTTGGTTGCGGCAACGATACGAACATTAATTTTGATGGTTTTATTTCCTCCAAGTCTTTGAATTTCTTTTTCCTGCAAAACGCGCAATAATTTTACCTGAGATTCCAGTGGTAATTCGCCAATTTCATCAAGAAAAATAGTGCCGTTATTCGCTTGTTCAAATTTCCCTATTCGTAAAGTGTTTGCTCCTGTAAAAGCTCCTTTTTCATGACCAAAAAGCTCTGATTCTATGAGCGAATGAGGTAAAGCAGCACAATTAACTACCACAATTGGTTTTAATTTATGCGCCGAAAGATCGTGTATAGCATGTGCAACTCTTTCTTTACCTGTTCCGCTTTCGCCGAGAATCAATACAAAAGTTTCAGCCGGAGCTACAATTTTTATTTTTTCAATTACTTCTTTTAAAAGTTGGCTTTCGCCGATAATTCCATCAATTTCCTGATTTTCTGTTTCAATTTTAATTGTTGTCAATGATCCTTTTTCCTGTTCAAATCGATATCGGGCAATGTCGAGCATTACGATAAGATCTCTTTCCCGAAAGGGTTTTACCATAAAGCCATAAGGATGTGTGGCTTTTACGGCTTCAAGTGTTGTTTGGTTCGTATTTGCCGAAATATAAAGAAACGGAAGCTGCAGTTCCCGCAGTTCCCAGGCCAGATCAATTCCGGTTAAATCGCCTTTGAGCATAATATCTAATAATACCCAATCCGGTTTTTTACTTTCAATTAATTTGCGTGCCTGCACCACAGAAGAAGCAATACCGGTAATTTGATAACCCGCTTTAACCAACATGATTTTTAAATCATTTGCCACTATAAATTCGTCTTCAACAATTAAAATTTTCTCCTGCATTACCTATAGTTATATAATTTAAGAATTTTCAGTAGCTCCTTCAAATTCTGTATTTCTGGTAAATATAATTTTGATTTTTAGTCCGTTATCATTTTTCATCTCAAAAGTTCCGTCAATTTGGTCGCTTAATCCAATCATCAGATTCATACCAAGTGAATTCCTCTCTGTATCTTCAAAATTTTCTGGAACTCCCACACCATTATCGTCTATTATAAGCTGATATTTGTCTTTTTCTGTATTCTTAAGCGAAATAAGCACTTCACCTTTTCTGTCTAAAGGAAATGCATATTTAACTGCATTATTTATCGCCTCATTTATAATTAATCCCAGAGGAACTGCTTGAGCAACATCAAGATATACTTTTTCTGTGTCTAAAACAAAATTGATTTTTTGATCCGTATCAAAACATTCTCTCATGTAATTGATTAACTCATAAATATACCACGACATATCTATATTTGACAGATTATCAGACTGATATAATTTTTGATGAATGAGCGACATCGCGTGCATCCTGTGTTGGCTATTTTGTATGGCCATCAAGGCATCTTCATTATCTAAATAAGCCGATTGTGTATTTAATAAACTAATGACAATCTGAAGGTTATTTTTTACACGATGGTGAATTTCTTTTAAAAGCCATTCTTTCTCGATCAGCATTTTTTTGTTCAGTTCGTTTTGTTCATTAATTTGCTGGCGGTTGATTTCTAACGCTTCATTTTTCTTCTTTTTTAGCCTGAATCCGTTGTACAAAAGCACCAGAAAAAGAATCAAAACCACAACACTTCCTATAAAAACGTATTGAACAACCGTATCTTTTTGAATTTGAATTTGCTGAACTTTTGCTTGTTGCTTGAGCAAATCTATATTTTTGTCTTTTTTCTCGCTTTCATACTCAATCTGAAGACTGGTAATCTGTTTGCTTTTTTCTCCTTTATAAATAGTATCCAAAAGGTATTTGTAGAGCTGATAATGCTTAATCGCATCCAGGTACTTTCCTCTTGAAGAGTCTGCTTTAAACCTAATAAGATAACTGTCAGATAGCAATATAGGATTGTTCGAAGCTGTCGCGAGCGAATCCAGGCGTTTAAGTATTGGGTATAAAGCAGTATAGTTTTTTAACTGATAATGGTAACGGGCAAAACCCCTCAGAATCTGCATTCTGTGTTCGGCTTTTTTTTCAGCATTTTTACCATAATAAGCTACCAGTTTATTGTAATATACTGTGGCTTTTTCGTTATTATTTAGAAGTCTGTAAACACTAAGAAAAAAATAATTCTCTTTTATCTGCCTCTCCATACTAGACGAAGGAAAATTAACCTGCATTTCTTTTAAAAATTGTAGAGCCTCTTTTCCTTTGTTGCTTAAAATAAGCGACGAGCAAAGATTGTCGCCAATTACTCTGATATATTCTGTATCCTTATGCTTTTTGGCTACTTCCAAACCCTTGTTAAAATATTCCAGTGAACTATTTCTTTGTTGAAGGTTAAGGTACGCCATTCCAACATGATTGTAAATAGAACTGAGCTGTAGTGAATTATCACCAACTCTAAGGGCAGTTTTTTCTGCTAAGAGAGCATATTTCAATGATTCTAGAAAATTGCCTGTTTGGGTATAAGCTTCAGAAAGTAGATTATATACACCTTGCAAATGAGGAAATTTTATCGCTTTATACAGCGAAAGTGATTCTTTTAAAAGAATGATTCCTTTTTCCTGATTTTCCTGCATTAGATATAATTCACCCAGTTCCTTTATAACTTCTGCCTGTTTTTCTATGCTTCCAATTTTTTTTAAAATTGGTATTGCCATCTTTTTGTGTTTGATTCTCTCGTTAAGATTCGAACCATACATAGCCTCCTCCAAGTAAGCATTTGCCTGCAGTTCTATTAAATTATTTCGTAGCGCATAAGCAAGCGTTTGTTTTGCCTTTTCCAGACCATTTTCCATATCCCCTTTTTCACGACAAATTTTTGCATCAAGAAGCATTGCTTTGCCGGTTCCCGCTTTATAGGCTAAATAATCACTCAAAAATTTTGCCCGCTTGTTTGTATTTTCAGCCTTATCTAAATCTTCCTTAATTTCGCCGTCTTTATTTAAATAAAAGCCACTTAAAGTCAGCAATAATTCCACTTTATTCCGATCATTTTTCGCTACGGATATTTCATTGTTTAACTCCTGGGGACTTTTTTTTGGCTGTGCGTATACCTGCGTGTTAAACAGAAAAAATAAAAGTATTGCACAGGTAAAGTAAGTGTGATTTTTAAAGGCGTTTAAGGGATTATAATTCATTTTTTAAAGATAATATATTATCAGAAATCGGCAAATCAAGAACCCATCTTTATTGTTATTTTCGGTGGTATATATAGCATATTATCATTGCTGTCCCTGGCAAAATTAAAGTTCCTAATCCGAAAAATTTTCCGGCAACAGCACCTAAAAAGCAACCTACAAGGAATCCCATTATAGTAACTAATTGTTTTTTAAAACTTAACAGGATTTCAGGGTCTTTTACTCCATTTTTCAACAAGTTTCCTAAGTCAAGTGAAGCCTGAGTTACATTACCTGTCATCATGGTTGTTGGCCCGTGTGTTTCTTTGGCATACAATTTTCCAAAAGCATTTTGAAGACCCATAGCAAAAACGGTTGTCATTGCAACAGTGTAGGTTGTCCATTGCGAAATAATTTCGAAAAAGCCAAAAGTATAAACAGCAATTCCGCTTAAAACCAATATGAGACCTTCCCAAAATAAGATCGTATAACGATTTGTGGCTTTTAAAGCAATTCTTCCTCCCACAATGACGGCAAAGATAAAAACAGGAAAAGTCAATAATTTTACCCAGGCATGTAAGTCAGATCCTTTAATAATCTGATAAGCAAAGACAATAAAGTTGCCCGTAACGTGCGCCGAAAAAATAGAATCTGCGGCAACAAATGTCACGGTATCGCAATACCCTGCTATCATGGTGAGGAGCAGGGTTACGTACCAAATGTTTTTTTGTATTTCCATAATTTAATTATTTCAAGTGCGCGCGAAGCATCCAGGCCATTTTTTCATGATTTTCAAGAAGTCCCGTGATATAATCACTCGTTCCGGCATCGTGCAATTCAGCTGCAAAATTGTTGATGTTTTCACGCAAGTGAATTAAAATACTTTCATGGTCAGCCAGTAATTCTTTAATATAACCGGCGCTGTCATTTTTCTCTCTTGATTCTTCGGTAAGATGAGTTAGCGCCAAATATTCTTTTAGCGTTCCGGGTGCATAATGTCCTAACGTTCTAATTCTTTCTGCAACAGCATCGACAACTTCGTCAAGCGCTTCGTATTGCTGCTCAAAAAAGATATGTTTGTTGTAAAAATCCGGACCTTCAACATTCCAGTGCGCCTTTTTTGTTTTGGTATATAATACAAATTCGTCAGCCAGAACTTTAGTTAATACATCTACTACTTTTGTAATGCTTTCTTGTTTAATTCCGATGTTTGCTTTCATTTTAAGTTAGGTTTAATAGATAATAATCAAGTGAATATTTTCCGGCGCCAAGTGCCAGAATTAATAATAGGGATAAGGTGTACATATAAGGAACGTCGCGTACTTCGAGTGAATCTTTTCTGTGTACGACAAAATATCCTACAGCGGTAACACCAATTGTGGGCAACACGACTAGTCGGGTTCCGATACCTAAAATAATAAGAAACGGAACTACAGTATCTGAAAAAGTAGCCACTAATCCGTTTAGTTTTTCAGGTAAATGGAAAGGATTCGGAACATGTTCTCTTTGTCCGTTCTCCACTCTGAATTTTTTCATTCCATGCACTCTAAAAAGTTCTACAGCCAGCAAAACCCTGAAAATTAACAATGCAGCATTATTGAATGATGTTCCTAAATCAGAATAAAGGATTTGGTTTATAATTTCTATCATTTTATTTGAAATTTAAAATGCAAAACAAGAACAGCCAAGCGCTCCCCAAAATGCATTATAATTATTTATCGGAATGTTGCTCAATCGGGCAACATCATGACTATGTGCGTGAACATCGCAGCTTCCGCTACAGCTGTGTATTTGAGATGTTAAACCTGGTTTTGCCGTTTCTTTAGCCTTTTTTTCGATGGCATTCTGCAAATTACTTCTAACCGGATATCCATTGTAAATATTGGTTGGAGACCAGTCTGGTAAAATCGGAATATGTGGTGGCGAAAAGGAGGAGAAATCTCCATTGGCATACACAATTTTTCCATCGACAATTGTCAAATCAGATTCAATTTTTTTAATGTCTTCGTCGTCAATATTGAAATAATCACGATCTAAAACCACTAAATCGGCAAACATTCCGGTTTTGATATCTCCTTTTTTGGCTTGCTCCTGAGAGAACCATGCGCTACCTCTGGTGTATAATTCTAAAGCAGTTTCTCGACTTAATCTGCTTTCATTGTACAATTGCAAACCTCCAACTGTTTTTCCAACCGTCATCCAATACATAGAAACCCACGGATTGTAACTGCTTACTCTTGTAGCATCAGATCCACCTCCAACAGGAACTTCCATTTCAAGCATTTTTTTTATTGGTGGCGTATTTTCGGCTGCTTTTGCGCCATATCGATCTGTAAAATATTCTCCCTGATAGGCCATTCTGCTTTGTACAGCGATTCCACCACCAAGAATTTTAACACGCTCGATATTTCGCTCGTCAATTGTTTCGGCATGATCAAATATCCACGGAAGTCCGTTAAACGGAATGTCCTGATTTACTTTTTCAAATACATTCAGAAATCTCGTAATACTTTCATTATAGGTAGCATGAAGCCTGAACGGCCAGCGGTTTTCTACCAAAAGACGCACTACTTTTTCCAGATCCGCCTCCATGTTTTCAGGAAGATCAGGTCTTGGCTGCAAAAAATCTTCAAAATCAGCAGCAGAAAAAACGAGCATTTCACCGGCACCATTATGGCGGTACATATCATCTCCCTGATACAATTTTACAGTGTCAATCCAATCTTCAAAATCTTCAAATTCGTGTTTTGGTTTTTGAGTAAAAAGATTATAAGCAATTCTTACGGTAAGCTGTTTCTTTTCATTCAATTCATTGACTACTTTATAATCGTCGGGAAAATTCTGGAAACCTCCTCCGGCATCAATAACACTCGTAATGCCAAAACGGTTCAATTCTTTCATGAAATGACGGGTTGAATTGATTTGATGTTCGTACGAAAGTGTCGGTCCTTTTGCTAAAGTCGAATATAAAATCATCGCATTTGGCGTTGCAATAATAAGTCCGGTTGGTTCGCCGTTCGAATCACGTTCAATTTGTCCTCCCGGTGGCGCAGGCGTATTTTTGGTATAACCAACGGCTTTTAGTGCCGCTCTGTTCATAATCGCTCTGTCATACAAATGCAGAATAAAAACGGGAGTTTCCGGAGCAATGGCATTTATTTCTTCCAGAGTTGGCATTCTGCGTTCTGCAAATTGAAACTCAGACCAACCACCAACCACACGAACCCATTGCGGATTTGGTGTACGATCTACTTGCTCTTTTAGCATTCTTAGTGCATCTGCCAAAGAAGGAACGCCATCCCAGCGCAATTCTAAATTGTAATTCAATCCGCCACGGATAAGATGAATGTGCGAATCGTTAATTCCGGGCACAACTCTTCTGTTGTGAAGATCGATTATTTTGGTAGTTTCAGATGCAAATTCCATTACATTGCTATCATTTCCAACAGCAATAAACTTTCCGTCTTTGATTGCCACGGCAGTTATATTGGGAGTTTCAGTATTGAAACTATGAATTTTGCCATTGAATAAAATTAGATCTGCTTTCATAATTCAATTATTTATAGTTAAGCCTCAACAATTAGTGTTTTAACATATTGTGCGCATAATGAATTCCTAAACCATAAGAACCACCATATTTTTTCATCAGGTTTGTTACCGGAACATACGTTTCCTGACGTGCCCAATCTCTTTGAAGTTCTAATAAATACTGAATTGAAGTTATTGGTTTTGCACCAACTTGTATCATTCTTTGAATAGCACGTTCGTGCGCTTCTTTGCTTACATCTCCACAAGCATCTGTAATTACATAAACTTCATAACCTTCGTCAATTGCAGACAAGGCAGGACCAACGATACAAACACCTGTCCACAATCCTGCAAGAACTAATTTTTGTTTTTTTGTTCCCGTAATTGCTTTATAAGCGTTTTCATCTTCCCAGGTATTCATGGTGGTACGGTCAATATATCCTGAAGTTGCCATAGGATAAAATTCTTCAACTTCGGGAAAAACAGGTCCTGAAAAACTTTCTTCGGCTACCGTTGTAACAATGGTTGGCACATTAAAGATTTTTGATGCACCGCTAATAATTGCAACGTTAGTACGTAATTCACTTAACGGAATGCTTGTTGTGGCAAATGCCATTTGTCCTTCAAAGTCAATTAAGACTAAAGCGTGGTTATCTGGGGATAATAAATTTTTTGATGGTTTCATGATGTTATTTTTTAGTGAGTTGATAATTTTTTAATCATTTCGGCAGAAACAGCGTCTGCATAGATGCCAAAAGCGCTTGTTAAAACACCTTTTATATTATAAATTTCAGATTGTATGCCGTACACTATATCTTCGTCTCCGGGATCTGTATCGCCTTCAAAGCGAAATAGATATTTGATTTTGAATTCTTCAGGAGACATGGTTTGTGAATTGTTATTGTAGCGAATACAATTTTCGTCAAGATTAAAATTTTCTGTAAAACCCTGCTGATTAAGCCATTGTAATGCTTCAGTAACCGTGTCAAAAGAAGGTTGTTGTGCGGAATTCGAATTCATAATTGAAGAATTAAACTGCCTTTAAAAGCGGACTATTTCAGGCAGTTTTGATTGATATTAGTAACGTACTTATGATTTAATAAAAGCCAGAATATCGTTGTTGATTGTCTCAGCTTCTGTAGTTGGCATACCATGAGGAAATCCCGGATACGAAATTAATTTTCCGTTTTTCAAAAGTGCTGCAGCTCTTGGTGCCTGAGCATAAGGTACAATTTGATCATCTTCGCCGTGTAATACAAGTACCGGAATATCTAAACTCTTAAGATCTTCTGTAAAATCTGATTCAGAGAAAGCTTTTATTCCTTCATAATGTGCTAAAACGGATCCCATCATTCCCTGACGCCACCAATTGTGTTTAATACCTTCCTGAACGGTTTGTCCTTCGCGGTTCCATCCGTAAAAAGGAATAGGGAAATCATAAAAATACTGCGCTCTGCTAAATCCTGTACCTTGTCTTATTTCATCAAAAACAGATAATGGCACACCTTCAGGATTTGCATCATTTTTAATCATTATTGGCGTTACAGCACTAATTATGATCGCTTTTGCAACACGTTCTTTTCCGTATTTTGCTGCATAGCGTATTACTTCACCACCTCCGGTTGAGTGACCTACGTGAATAGCATTTTTTAGATCAAGAGCCGCTGTCAATTCAGCTACATCTGATGCATATGTTTCCATATTGTTTCCTTCAGCACTTTGACCAGAACGACCGTGTCCACGTCGATCATGTGCAATAACTCTGTATCCTTGTTTTAGGAAAAACATCATTTGTGCATCCCAGTCATCACCAGATAAAGGCCATCCGTGGTGAAAAACAATTGGTTGCCCGTTTCCCCAATCTTTGTAATAAATTTCTGTTCCGTCTTTTACTGTAAATGTGCTCATTTTTTTATGGTTTTAGATTATTGAATTTTAGATATAATTTTTCAATTTTAAATTAAATCTGTCTTTTTGTATGTTATTTTGTTAAATGTTTAAATTTTCATTTGCTACAGTACAAACTTATAATAGAAAGTGCGGTGCTTCGATTAATCTAGATTAAGAAATAAAAATTTTGCACTGGCTTATTAAATTTTAAAAAGAAAATAAATAGCTAAACAGTATTCAAATAACATGCCTTAAGGGTTAAGTTGTTGATTTGTAAAGATTTGCTATTTTTTGGATTGTTTTTAATTTACGCTATTTCGTTAATTTATTAACGGAATAATTGTAATGAAAGAATTAGTACTGCTTATTTACTTAAAAAGCAATACATTCAATTTCAATTGAAGCATTTTAGTAGAGAAACTATTTGAATTGTATTTGAAGTTGCTAATTAAATAAAAGGCCTGCCTTTAAAAGGCAAACCTCTTATTGTGTTTTTATTATTTTTTAATAAAATTCAATAGCTCCGTATTAAATTTTGTTAACTCTTCAATAAATAAGGCATGTCCGCTTTTTTCTAAAGGAATTAATGTTGAGTTTTTAATGTTCGCATGCATTTGTTCCGCTAATTCATAAGAACAGATTTTATCTAATTTGCCATGAAGAATCAAGGTTGGAACATTGATCTTTTTTAAATCTTCGCGTAAGTCAGTATCTCTTAATGCTTTTAAACATTCGGCTGTAGCGTAAAAAGACGATTGTCCTTGAATTGCACCTAACCAATTTCCTAATCCGGGAGATACACTGGTTTCATTTGCAGGGAATATTTTTCCGAAATTATCGAATAATTGAGGTCTGTTGGTATTATTTAATTCAATAAGACCATTCACATCTTCTTTAGTCCAAAACCCAAAGTTAAAGTCCGCTCTTTTAGTCCAAATTGGTGCTGCGGCTCCAAATAAAGCCAATTTTGAGATGTGTGCTGCATTGTATTTTGCTGTATAATGTATAACGATTCCGCCACCCATTGAAAAACCGCCTAATGTGGCATTTTCGATTTTTAGTTTGTCGAGAACTACTTTAATATCATCTGCAAAAACATCATAATCGTACTTTCCGGCCGGTTTATCAGACAATCCGTATCCACGTAGCGTAATTCCAATTACACGATATCCCTGTTCAATAAAAAAAGCATATTGATATTGGTACATGGCATCACTTAATGGCCAGCCTTGAATAAGTACAATTGGCTGTCCCGTTCCAAGATCAGTTACATGAAGGCGAACATTCTTTTCGACCTCAATATATTCTTCTCTTCCTAAAGCTGCGGGAGTTCTCTTTGTCTGCGAAAATCCCTGAGTACCCGGTAGGAATACTATAATCAGTCCGATTGTTAAAAGTAATTTTTTCATTTGTTAAAAATTTAAAGGGTTATTAATTGTTTGTTAGGGATTATATTAATCGTGCCAGTTACTATCCAAAGAATATACCTTAGTGCTTAACGCGTTTGTTTACGGATGTTTAGGTGCTATGTAATGATTTTTAATTTTACGGTATTTCGTAAATTTATTGCTGCGCTAATTGATCTGCTCAACGTGTAGTGATTTATATACACCCTAATTTTGAGTGTCTTTTTTGAAGTTTAGATCTGTGTGTTAAATCATTCTAATCAATAAAGGTGATATAAGGCTTGAGTTCTTCCATTCACAAGAAGTATTTTATTTCAAATCCTGCAACTACAAATATCCAAAATGTTACTATTTGTAAACTTTTACAAAATTGTCTTTTTTGTCTTCTTGCTAAATATTTTCCGTGAAAACCATTGTAGTCTAATTCATTTGTACTCTCCCTTAACAATTTACTTACCTAAGATTAATGCCATGTTAAGAATTTCTTAAAATACAAAAGTTTACTAATGATAAAAATTAAACCATTTTTGCATCGATTAATTTACTAATACTAATAATTTAATTCAGGGTTGAAAAAATAAGCATTTAGAAAGCGGCGAGGGTTGAATTCATAAAAAGCGCTTTTTAAATCTGTTTTGATAAAATGGGTTTCATCTTGATCAGGTAAAATGTTTTATCCCTTGTTTCACATTTTTTGTAAATAATAAATTAATACTGATACCCCACTTAAAAAGCAAAATGAATTTAAAAAAAGAAAAAAAATGAGTTTAAAAAAGTTAGGAAAAGGGCTATTGTTGTTTTTCGTATTGGGATGTAATACGGTCTTTGCGCAAACCTTGTTCAAAGGGCAGGTTACAGATGAGCTCAATCAGCCAATGCTACAAGTAAGTATTCAGGTTGTAGGCTCTGGTAATAGTGTTGTCACTGATTTGGATGGGAAATTCTCCATACAAGCCAATAGCGGCCAATCACTTTTATTTAAATTTTTGGGATATAAGTCTCAAAAAGTCCTGCTGACAAATCAGCTTGAATTAGCTATTAACATGGCACCTGAACAGGAAATGTTAACAGAAGTAGTAGTAACGGCTCTTGGAGTTAAAAAAGAAGTGAAAAAATTAGGGTATTCTCAATCACAGATTAAAGGAGAGGATCTTACTTTAGGTCGTGATGCTAACCCTATTAATTCGTTAGCAGGAAAAGTTGCGGGACTGCAAATTGGTGCAAGCTCAGAGTTTTATGGCGCGCCAACAGTGGTGTTGCGTGGTAGTAAAGATGTTTTGTATGTTGTAGACGGTCAACCTGTAAATTCAGATTCGTATAATTTTAATGCGGATGACGTTGAAACCTATACAGTACTTAAAGGTCCAAATGCCGCCGCATTGTATGGCTCAAGAGGAATTAACGGGGCAATTGTAATCACCACAAAAAAGGGTACAAAAACTAGTGGTGGCTGGCAGATCGATTTTAATAGTACAACGGAGTTGGATAAAGGATTTATTGTATTGCCAGAAAGTCAGACAGAATATGGTCGAGGCAGTAATTATCAATATACCTACGGGAATGTGTTGTATGACAATAAACAACGTTTGCCGGAATGGGGACCACGTTTTAATAGTGGTTTTGAAACGCAACAATACGATAGCCCTTATGATCCGGCAACAGGAATTAGACAAAAAACACCCTGGTTGAATCGTGGAGCTGATAACTTTAACAAGTTTGTACAGAACGGTTACGTAAGTACCAACAGCATTGGACTTTCGGCAAGTGGTGAAAAGTACAATCTTCGTGCATCATACGGACATACCTACCAAAAGGGGATTTTTCCAAATACGAAATTAGATATAGATAACTTTAAAATTAATTGGGGGTATAATATCAACGATAAATTGCGAGTTGAGGCAGATTTGAATTTAAACCTACAATATTCTCCAAATGTACCTGACGTACAATATAGCCCTAACAGTTATGTGTATATGTTTAAAGTTTACGGCTCGGCAGATTATGATATTAATGATTTAAAGGATTACTATAAAGGACCGCAAGGTGTTCCCGGATTGACTCAATATGCGCCAGAATACGGAAGGCTGAACAATGCCTGGTTTATGGCCAATGAATGGTTAAAAGGAAGACAGAAAACAGATGTTTACGGGTCTTTGAAAGCTATTTATAAATTTAATAATGATTTTGATTTGTCGTTGAGACAATCTATAAACACGTACAATCAGCTTAATACAGAAGATGTTCCGGCTTCGGCCAATTTAAATTTGTATTTGCCATGGTATAGTTTTGGCTGGTACGGGGATTATAGGAGAGATCAAAGAAATTTAATGGAGAACAACACCGATTTAATTTTAAACTATAAACATAAGTTTGGTGACTGGGATATTAGTGCTTTAGTTGGAGCAAACCAACGTTCTTTTACTTATGATTCTTCATGGGAAACCACTCAGGGTTTATCGCTTCCGGGAGTTTATAATATGAATAATTCAGCAGCTAAACCGTATAGTTATAATTTCGGTTCTAAAATGCAGGTGTATAGTGGTTTTTATTCGTTCGATATTGGATATAAAAATTATTTCAATATTAATACTACTAGCCGTGTAGATAAACTATCCACTTTACCAAAGGGTAAAGACACGTATTTTTATCCTTCAGTAGCGATAAGTTCTGCGATTTCAGACTATGTTAAATTACCAGAGGTTATTTCATTCCTAAAAGTACGTGCTTCGTACGCCGATGTTAAAGGTGGTTTGACCGCTACAACAATTGGTACTTCTTATAATGCTTTAAATTCTACAGCATTAGGTACAGGTTGGAACAGCAAACCTGTATTTGGATTACTTGGTTACGGAACAGAGAATTATACACCTTACAACGGTCCGACTTATGTGAATGAATCGCCAGTGGCTTCAGGAACTTTTTATAACGGAACGCCATCAATTACGTTATCAAACACTATTGCTAACGAAAATATAAAACCATTTAACGTAGAGTCAATTGAGGCAGGATTTGATGTGAAATTTTTCTCTAATCGATTGGGCTTAAATGCTACTTATTTTACAACAACCAATGGTCCTAATATTTTTCAATTACCGGTTTCGACTGCAACTGCCTCAAACAATCAATTGATTAACGGAGTAACTACGCTTAAAAAAGGTATAGAACTTGAATTAATGGGATCAGTCTTGAGAAATCCAGCAGGCTTAAATTGGGATGTTAATTTAAATTACTCTTCTTATAAAGAAACACTTAAAGAAATTTATGGCGATCAGCAGTATTTACAACAAAACGGCCACAACTTTGTAGTTGGAGACAGGCTTGACGCTATTTACGGAACCAAATTCGTAAGAGACGGAAGTGGTAATATTGTCAACGGAAGTGGTGGATTGCCTTTGCAATCGCCTGGAGGTATTGCCAATAATGGCTTTTTGGGACATGCAAATCCAGACTTTTCTTTTGGTATAACCAATACTTTCAAATATAAAGGATACAGTTTAAGCTTTCAATTTGATGGTCGTATAGGTGGTAAAATGTATGATTTCGTTTATTATCATGCAATGAATGGTGGTACAGATTTAGAAACTGCTACTGGTGATTTTGGTGCGGCCCGTTTAGCAGAGTGGAACAGTACTGCCAATGGTACAAAAGCGGCAACACCTTCCTATGTTGGTCCAGGAGTTAAAATTACATCAGGTACACCTCACTTTAGCAATGGACAAATTGATAATTTAAATGATTTAACTTTTGCTCAGAATGATTTACCAGTCTCTGTACAAAGTTATATTTCAAGTGGTATCGGTGCTAATGCTGATGAATATTATATGATTAGCCGTTCTTATGCAAAACTTAGAGAAGTTTCTTTTGGATATAGTTTGCCGGCAAAATTCCTGGCTCGTTCCTTCATCAAAAAAGCAACTTTTTCTTTGGTAGGCCGAAACTTACTGTATTTCGCCGCGCGCAAAGATATCGATTTGGATCAATTCGCATCAGGTTATAATGCTTCTGACAGAGCTTTGGTTGGAGGTAGCGCAGGAAGCGACCTTTCTAGTCCAACTGTTCGTCGTTATGGTTTCAATATTAATTTAACTTTTTAATCTTTCTATTTCCATGAAATTAAGAAATATAATTTTCAGCTTATTAAGCATCAGTTGTTTAGGTTTTTTCTCTTGCCAGGAAGGTGATTTGGTTGATAACCCTAACGTAGCAAATGCAGATGCAATTATTCCAAGAACTTTGCTGTTGAATCACTTAACAGCTACAATGATACGTACTGATGAGCAACCCTGGGCTTTGTCTGCTGGTGGTGCACAGTATAATATATCTAATTATCAATATTACAGATTTAATAATAACTACAATTATGGTAATACCAGCGATAGTTATGATATTCTAAAATATGCCTTAAGCTTAGAAACACAAGCTGTTAAACAATCCGGTAATAACACCAATGTTTACTTTGCGTTGTCACAATTTTTTAAAGCGTATTCAGGTATTTGGTTGACACAAAGAGTAGGGGATATTCCATTTTCGCAAGCAGGAGATTCTAAGAACTTAACGCCGGCTTATGACAATCAGAAAGAGGTTTATAAAAGTTCGCTGCTTATGCTGGACAATGCTAATACATTATTGAAAAACTTAATCGCAGCAACACCAACGTTAGCTTCTACAAAAGTAGATGCAGGCGGTGATATTTTTAACTTTAGCTATTTGCAGTGGCAAAAATTAATTAATACTTATACTTTACGTGTTTTAGTTAGTTTAAGTAAAAGAGCGCAGGACAATGCAGACTTGCAAGTCGTTCAAAAGTTTGCCAATATCATCAACAATCCGGCGCAATACCCAATAATGGCTGGAAATGCTGATAATATGGTTTATGTTTATAATGCCGTAAACCGTTATCCTATTTATTCTTTGCAATTAAATGCATATAATAATTTCTCAAACCCTGGTGCTACGTACTTAAACATAGGGTCACAAACACAGGATCCAAGAATTCTTGTTACGTCGACTCCGGCACCTGCTCAGGTAACAGGAGGAAAAGCGGTTAGTGATTTTTCTGCTTTCGTAGGTTCTGATCCCAATTTATCGCAGGCAAGTTTGCTAACCAATTCGGATAATGGTATGTACTCTTTTGCTAACTATAATCGTTATTATGTTTCTCAAACCGGAGCAAGTGCGGAGCCTTTTATCTTTATAGGTTATTCTGAGATGTGCTTTAATATTGCTGAGGCAATTAACAGAGGCTGGATAACAGGGCAAAATGCTAAAGATTGGTACCTAAAAGGAATTAATGCTTCACTGGCAACTTATAGTTTAACGGAAGGGCAAGCTGTTAGTATCAATTTCCCAATTAGTTCTTCTAATGTTAAAGTGAATCCTAAAGGTCTAAAGCAAGGAGATGTTTGGGGAACCGCTACTGTTAATATTGCTCAATTCCTGACAAATGTGGCTTATGCAGGCGATAATGCAACAGGTTTAAATCAAATCTTAACGCAAAAATACATGGCGATGTTTAACAATTCCGGATGGGAAGCTTTCTATAACTATCGTCGTACAGGAGTACCGGCATTGTTAAGCGGAGGTGCTGGAATTGGTACCGCAAATGGTGTTTTGCCACGCAGATGGATGTATATGGCAACAGAGTCTGCATACAATCCACAAAACTATCAAAAAGCAATACAAGATCAATTTGGAGGAACAGATGATCCATTAAAGGATGCCTGGTTGACAAAATAAAGATTTTAAATTCAAAATCTTGAAATTCCAATTTTTTGAAATTCCAAATTCCAAATCGCAATATTTTGTAATTTTAGTATAATAGAAAAAGCCAGAATCTAAATTGATTCTGGCTTTTTTATTGAAACATGAAACATGAAACATAAAACATGAAACATGAAACATAAAACATTTGTAATTCAGGATTTGGAATTTCAAAAAATTGGAATTTTTAAAATTTTATTGTCGAATCCCAACTCTATAATGTTCTCCTGATTTGGCAGATTCAAAAGCTTCCGGTAGTTCTTCTAGCAGAAATTCTTTTCCAACGAGTTCTTCAAAAGGATATTTTGAATGATTTTTAGCAATAAAATCAACAGCAAAACCCAGATCGTTTGGTGTGTAATTGTGAAGACCTTTTATAGTGATGAGGTTTCGCACAATCATTTCGGCATTTATTTTTGTATCAGGTTGATTAAAAACGGCTCCAATCCAGACTGCGATACCACCAATATTAAGGGTTTCGATTCCCAGCTCCATTACAGCAGGAATCCCCGTTGTATCGATAATGACATCAATTTTTTCTTTTGGATAAAGTTTTCTAATTTCATCAGCAGATAAATTAGCATCAACCAACTTATTCGCACCAAATTTTTTAGCATATACCAAACGTTCCGGATTAATATCCATGGCAAATACATTTTTAGCGCCGCTTTCCCTGGCCATTGCACAGGCCGAAAGTCCTAACATACCAGTTCCGGTAATCATTACATTTTTGTTTTCAAGATAACCCGCTACGCGCAACGCTCCTGCAATTGTAGCATGCGTGCAATTTATCGGGGCTGCCTGCTTATAACTTAAAAAATCAGGTAGTTTAAAAATGGCAGTTCCTTTTTTCAATACACAATGCGTAGCAAATCCGCCATTCAGTCCGCCATTTAATCCATCATCGGGCTTAAATTGGTGATGCCCGTATTTGTAGAGACCTTCAGATTTTTGAGGTATTCCTTTTTTAGCCATTTCACTCGTCTTGTCAAAAGCATACACGCACCAGGTAACCAGATCTCCAACACTTAAGAGGTGACCATTAAAATCGCAGTTTATTTTTTTTCCTTTGGCTATAATTTCTCCAATAATTTCATGTCCTAAAACACAAGGACAAGCTAGAGATCTCTTTCCTGTAAACGTATGAATATCGCTGGTGCATATCGTTGTATAAAGAATACGAACGAGTACTTCGTTATGGTCTATTTCGTTTAAAATTACTTGTTGGTTTTCGAATGGCTGGCCTACTTCAGAAAAAACCATTGCCGTTGCTTTGATTGTCATTATGATTTAATTTGTTTACTATTTGTAATATTTTGTTTAAAAAAAATACTCAGAATAAAAATGTTGCTGAATATTTATTTGTTTTTCCCTTAGACCCGGTTATTCTCTTTGTTGTGGCTAAGTGTGTAATTGGTAAATCGTTGTTAACCATAGGTTTTATTGTGCTTTTCAAAAATACTATCTTTTTTATTTTTACGAAACAATATTTACTATTTGTAAACTTTAATAACTATTATTTTACATTTAGATAATATTTATGTTTGATTAGAGGTTTACTTTTGCTAAAAATTAATATCATTAGCATGTTTCAAAAAAGCAAAAAATTTACAAATAGTAAAAAAATATCTACCTTTGCAATTGTGGTTGCAGTGTTTGTATGTTACACTGGAATGTATGCGGTGCGCAAATCATTTTTGGCAGGTCAATACCTTTCGCTTGCTTTTGGCTACGGGCTAGATGCTAAAACAATACTAGTACTAAGTCAGGTTTTGGGTTATATGGTTTCAAAATTTATAGGAATAAAAATTATTTCTGAAATGCCGAAGTCAAAAAGAGCAAAATGGCTAATTGCCTTTATTTCTTTTGGTTTATTGATGTTGGGCTTGTTTGCTATTGTTCCGGGAAAATGGAAAATACTGGCATTGTTTTTAAATGGCTTGCCTCTGGGAATGGTGTTCGGTATCGTCTTTTCTTATATTGAAGGAAGAAAAAATACCGAAATGTTAGCGGCTGCACTAAGTGCCACATTTATATTCTCAACCGGACTGGTAAAAACGGTCGGATTGCTGCTTATGAGAGACTTTAATGCAGATGAATATACGATGCCATTTTATACAGGTTTGTTGTTTTTTCCTTTATTCCTTTTGTCCGTTTGGATTCTTAATAAAAACCAGGATCCGGATGAAAGCGACATCAAGGCAAGATCAGAGCGAGTACCTATGTATAGTGAGCAACGCAAAAAATTTATTAGAGATAATGGAGTAGGCTATTTTGCTTTGGTCGGTATTTATGTCATTCTTACTATTGTTAGGGATTTTAGGGACAATTTTATGGTGGAGTTTTGGGCAGAGAAAGGATATTCGGGATCTCCGCAAATTGTGACCCTTACAGAAATTCCGGTGGCTGTAATTGTTCTTGCTATAGCGGCAGCGGGTGTGTTGATCCGAAATAATAAAAAGGCTTTTAGTGTAGGTATGTATCTTACTGCTGGCGGAGCAATTGTAATTATGCTTTTTACCTTGTTGTTTAAAGAAGGACTTATATCTCCTGTCATTTGGATGATTACGACCGGAATAGGAGTTTATCTTCCTTACATATTATTTCATTGCCTTGTCTTTGAAAGATTAGTTGCGGTAATGAAGTTTAAAGGTAACGTTGGTTTCTTATTTTATATCGCTGATGCTATGGGGTATTTGGGTAGTGTTATTGTGCTTTTGCTTAAAGAAGTAATAGGTTTTAAGCAAACCTGGAGTCATTTTTTTATATGGCTAAATCTGGAATCGGCAGCATTATTATTACTGCTCGCAATAGGTTCTTTATGGTATTTTAACAAGCGGGTTCATGAAAAAAGCAAGAAACAGGTAGTTGCTTTTCCTTAAACATAAAAGATAAATTGAATGGATAAAAAATATGATTTGATAGTTATTGGAGGAGGAGTCTTAGGAACTTTTCATGCCTATCATGCTTTGCAAAAAGGAATGTCAGTTGCTATTCTGGAGAAAAACAGCAAGCCGGAAGGTGCTACTGTTAGAAATTTTGGTCAGGTTGTGCCGTCAGGAATGGACAGGAAATGGCAAAACTTCGGAAAAGAAAGTTTAAAGATTTACAAAGATATTCAATCGCAGTTTGATATCAGTATTCGCCAAAACGGAACGGTTTATTTGGCTTCAAACGAAGAAGAAATGCAATTAATAGAAGAATTGCATCAAATAAATAGCTCAAATGATTATGAATCTCATTTGCTGACAAAAGAGCAATGTCTGGTAAAATACTCGGGTTTGCTATCTGATTATTGTACTGGAGGTTTGTTTTTTCCACAGGAAGTTACCGTTGAACCAGCCACGATGATTCATAAGTTACACCAATTCATGACTGCAAATTTAGGTCTGGATCTAGTGATGACGACGACCGTTGTGAATACTGAAAGCAGAAATGGCGGAGTGGTAGCAACCACTTCCACAGGAAAAGAATACAAAGCCTCAAAAATGATTATTTGTAACGGAAGTGATTTCAAAATTCTTTATCCTGAAATTTACAACAACAGCGATTTGGTTGTTTCTAAGCTTCAGATGTTGCAAACCAAGCCGCAACATAATTACAAATTAGAGGGTTCTATTTTGACAGGATTGACCATTAGAAGATATGAGTCTTTTGAAGAATGCAAATCGTATGCAGCAATTAAATCAAAAGAAAATCAGGATAGTTTTGAAAAGAAATATGGTGTTCATATTTTATTCAAACAAGCGTTGGACGGATCTGTAATTTTGGGAGATTCGCATGAATATGCTTTGGCAAAAGATATTGATTCTCTTGGATTTGATTTGAATATGGACATTGATAATTTCATGATTGAAGAAGCTAAAAAGATAATCGATTTGCCAACTTATGAAATTCAAAACAGATGGTTTGGTCTGTATTCACAATGTAAAACCAAAGATATTTTTGAACATACGATTGGTGAGAATATTCATATCATAACCGGAATAGGCGGTAAGGGAATGACCGGAAGTGCCGGATTTGCCAAACACAACATTGATAAGATTTTTAATGTTTAAGACAGAAAAAACTTAAAATAGAAAAGGATTTAAATAGTAAGGTAACATGCAAATGGCATGTTTATAAAAAATAAATACACTTAAAAATGAAAATTAATGAAATTGAAATGGTTGTTTTTGATATGGCGGGAACAACAATAGATGAACAGAATATCGTTTATAAATCATTACATAAAGCCATTAATAAATTTGGAATTGATGTTTCTTTAGAGTTGGTTTTGGCTATTGGTGCCGGTAAGGAAAAATATCAGGCAATAAAAGATATTTTATCTCATCTTGACAATAATGATTTGGATAAGACAGCATTAATATTTGAATATTTCAAAGAGATACTGGACCAGGAATATCTTACCGCTTCGGTTTTTCCAATTGAAGGAGTTGAGGAAGTTTTGGAGAAATTAAAAAAAGACGGTATAAAAATAGTCCTGAATACAGGATATAGTAGTGAAGTTGCCAATACGTTATTGGAAAAATTAAAGTGGACAGAAGGCAATCAATATGATGCTTTAATCACAGCCAGTGATGTTGTAATTGGACGACCTTCTCCGGAAATGATTGTAAAAGCAATGGAGTTGTTTGGTATTGTAGATGCTTCTAAAGTACTGAAAGCTGGAGATTCTGTTATAGATATCGAAGAAGGTAAAAATGCGAACTGCGGACTGACAATTGGTGTTTTGTCAGGAGCTCAGACGAGATCGCAATTAAAAGAGGCTAACCCTGATTATATCCTGGATTCCCTGGCATCATTATACTCTGTTATAAATTAGAATTACCGAAGAATTAGTTTATGTTTTTTTATTTTTAAAAGGTTATCTCTGTTTTAGAGGTGGCCTTTTTTGTTTAACCGCAAAATTCGCAAAGTTTTATAGTCAAAGCTTTGTGAATTTTGTGTTTTATTTCATTGCGCTCCTTGCGATTAAGTATAATAAAGATTTAACTATTGCTTTCAGAATAAAAATAAAGGACCAGCATAATGCAGTTTTCTTTGGTCCTGTTTTCAGGCACGTGCGGATGTCTTCCGTTGAAGCATAAAGAATCGCCTTCGTTTACTATTACTTCAAGTTCATCAATAATATAGGTTACACTTCCTTTTATGATATACTTGAATTCCCAGGCATCCGTAATAACTTTATCACGTTTGCTATTTGGTTCAACTTCTAATATAACGGCTTCAAAACCAATAGAGTTTATACTTTTGCTAAAAATGCTGTAATAATTAAAACCCTTTGTTTCAGATCGGTCTTCCTTTTCTATTTTTTGGTAATCTTCTTTTTTGATGTGTATGTATTTGGCATTTTTTGTATTCTCAACACCTTCAAAAAAATAACTTACATCTGTATTTAAAGATTGTATTAATTCGATCAAAACAGGTAAGGATGGAATCGTTCTTCCATTTTCAATTCTGGAAATTAGACCGTTGCTAACACCAGCTCTATTTGCGACCTCGTGTATGGTTAGTGCATTCTTCTTTCTAATTTCTTTTAGTCTTTTTCCAATACCAATTAAAAAATCATCCATTTTAAAAATCTTCTGTTTTAATGGTAAATATAGCATAATTATTATCAAAGACAGTAGTACTCAGCAAATAACCTTGGGCTTAAATTTCTTCTTTTTTAAATTCCACGTGTTCTTTTTTAAACAGGTGGGCTCGCTAATTTTATAAAAAGATGAAAAGTGCTTTTTCTAAAAAAGAGAATGCTGTAATCCATCAAAAAAAAACAGATTATCTATTCTTTTTTGTAAGATGAAAAAATCAGATTTGCTTTAACAAGTGTTTAAGTTGTTAAAATTTTAAAAAGTTCAAATCCTTAGGAATGCTGATTTTTGTTTACGTACGAAATAACTCATTCATAAGGTGTCATATGCCGTTTTCAGGTATTTTTACGTAGGAAATAAAGCTTTATTTTGAAAAATTGGCATAAATAAAAATCCGTAAAAGCCCTGAAATTTTAACTAAAAAAGTTCCACAAATTTGATAATAATTGTTAATATTGTTACAATAAAAAAGCCTTTTAGATTTTCGTGATTATTTTTTTGAGCCTAAATTTGATTTTATAAAGCTTTCATAAATTGTCTATATGCCTATGATTTAACATCAGTCTATTCAAGTTAGTTAAATTGCTATACCCCTTCAGATTATGGATTTATTTTTTTAAATAAAATTTACTAATGTATTTCCTGATCTGGCAAATCTATAATAAACCAAAAACAACCAACTAAACAATAACCTATGGCAAAACGACTACCCAAACTACCTCCTCTACTGCAAAGTAAAATCTACAAGACCGGGCAAACCAGAAGTGCAAATGATGATGTAATTTATCAAAACAGGGCCAATAGAAATGGTACTGTTTTAATACCTTTTGAATCAGTCCATTTATTCGATACTTCCGTTTTTACTTCAAACAGATTTGAAAGTGGATTTATTGTTGTCCTTAGTCCTGAGGATTATTACTCAAATCCTGATGCATTAGTTATGATGAAAACCAAGAAATTAAAACTTGGTGTCAATGCGATCTTGCTTTACGAGACAAGGGCGCAATGGAATGAATTTAACCCTTATAAAAATAAGCTTGCTATAGCCGAAAAAAGAACATCTCCTATAGAAGGTCATTTTGTCGCAAGAATACTATCGTCAACTTCAAAAGACGAAGAGAAGATTGTCCTTGGTTTTAATACCAGCAGTTGCAAAGGAGCCGGAATCAGAGTAGCAGAATACGCCTCTCTTTTAACGATAAAATCCTGTCACTTACAATTAGAGTATTTATTCTGGCTTTGCTATAATGCTAAAGAAGTAGCACTAGACGCCGGAATGACAGAAAGTGAGATCGAAGACCGAATGGCAGCTATCAATGCAGCATGTAATAATCAAAAATTATCTAATACCGACCGACTTTACAAGACCCGAATTATCGATAGTGCCAAAAACACTATTTGTCCCCTTTGTTTAAAAAAATTAAGTGCTGAGGCTTTTCTGCTTAACTTCTTTGAATCTCCTGAGAAATCAGATAGCGATAAAGATATTAGCCCAATAAACCTTTTTTATATTAATCAGCTGAAAACAGGAGAATTCAATCATTCCCCTTACAATCTGGCTTGGGGGCATCAAAACTGCAATATGATTTGTAAAGAAACGGGCGTAATCGAAACTATTAAATGGATGAAAGAAGTAGTGGTAAACACTATTATTTTCAACAAGGATTCATCTAATTAAAGATTAAAAAGGATTTAAGATAGGTTTAGCCGGATATTTTGAATAAAAATAGTGCCTGCTAAAAAATGGAATAAATCCATTGAATAATAAATCAAACTATTTAAAAAAAGCGATTTGTAGTTAAAGTAACTTCTATCCAGAGATAGGAAATGTTTAGTATCGCGCTTTTTTGTCTTGGTTTTAAAAGTCATCTTTCATATCAATTATTCAGGTTTATAAAAGTAAGAACAGAATAGCGATTTAAAAAAGTTGTCTTTTTGATTTATTTAAAATTATATCAAAAAAATAAAAAAACTTCATCAAAAAAAAAAGAAATGATTAGCGACTTAAGAAAAAGATATATAGAAAATTATAGTGGTTTTCCAAAAGAAATTTGGATTTTAACCCTAATAACTTTTATAAACAGAACGGGAACAATGGTAATTCCGTTTCTCTCGAAATACATGAGAGAGAACCTGCATTTTGAATACAATCAGATTGGTTGGGTGATGGTTTGTTTTGGTGTTGGTTCCTTTATAGGCACCTGGCTAAGTGGCGT
Source organism: Flavobacterium aquidurense (assembly GCA_900107365.1). Taxonomy (GTDB): domain Bacteria; phylum Bacteroidota; class Bacteroidia; order Flavobacteriales; family Flavobacteriaceae; genus Flavobacterium; species Flavobacterium aquidurense. The sequence goes on along the minus strand of FNPS01000011.1, from coordinate 76,285 downwards.
ATTGTCTGATAGAATTGGGTTCTACAAAGTAATGATTGGAAGCCTTTTTGGAAGTGGACTAATATTCTTTGCATTACAGTATACAACATCATTTGAAGGATTTTGTATTGCAATTCTGCTCTTAACAACTATTGCAGATATGTTCAGGCCGGCAATGTTGGTATCCTTAAATACCTATACCCGAAAAGAAAATAAAACCAGAGCGTTGTCTTTAGTAAGAGCAGCAACAAGTCTGGGTTTTCTGTTTGGTCCTCCTTTGGGTGGTCTTATCATTATATTGATAGGTTACAAATATCTCTTTTATGTAGATTCCGCTACGTGTATTTTGGCAGTTTTAGTTTTTGTTCTTCTAGTTAAAGAAAGAAAATTACCTTTTAAACTCAAAAAAAACAATATAGGAGTAGACAAATATGCAATATTAAAAGATAAAACTTTTTTAACGCATATGTTCATTTCGCTTATTACAGGAATTATGTATTTTCAGGTGTTTACTACATTAACCCTGTATCACAAAGAGCAATTTAATTTGTCTGAAGTAAACAGTGGTTTGCTTTTAAGTTTTAGCGGTATACTAACATTGCTGTTTGAATTACCTATTGTTAATTATGTCGAAAAAAACAAAATGAATAAGCTTAACGTAATAATGGTTGGTTTATCCTTTATGGTGCTTAGTTATATTCTTTTGCTACTGAATGACAAATGGTATGGAATATTGTACGTAATGATGTTTTTTATGACGCTGGGGGTAATGTTAACTTTTCCTTTTTCAAACTCATTTGCCATGACGAGATCGCACAATAATCAGGAGGGAAGGTACATGTCTGTTTTTACCATGAGTTTCAGTCTTGCGCATATACTTAGTGCAAAGACAGGTATGGAGATTGTCGCGTATGCAAGTTACAGAGCCGACTTTATATTTATGAGTTTAATTGGTGTATTGGCCATTACGCTTTGTTATTGGTTGGTGAAGATGGTTGAGAAAGAAGCCATCGAAACTAAAATAAAAATAGTGCAATCCATTTTTGTTGATAAGAGTAAGAAGCACTAATCTGCTTTGACAGGAAAATGAGTTAGTAATTCTTTTTCAATGTTTGAATACAATTGAGCTACTCTTATTATTAAAAAAAAACACCCATTTAAGATGAAAAAATGTATTGCACTAAAAGTCATAATTATTTTTATTTTTTTAATTTCTCCGAGTTTAATTTCACAAGAACTCTATGCCGGAATTGAAATAGGAAGTAAGGGGGTAAAAATGTCGGTAATAAATGTCCAAAACATTAAAAAAGGAAAATATGAAGTAGTTGATTTCTGGACAGAAAATGTAGCTATCGCCAAAGGTATAGCTGTGGATAAAAAATTAGCGGACAATGATATTGACACGGCCTTTAATGTAGTGGTGAAAAATTATACCAAACTACTTAAAGAAAATAAAATTGAAGAAAAGAACATCTTTATAGTGGTATCCTCAGGAGTTGGAATGGCTGAAAATGTAGATATTTTACTCCAGAGATTGTACGTGTTTACTAATATTAATGTAGGGATAATTACTGCTGAAACAGAAGCAAAGTTATTATTAAAAGGATGTATTCCGCCAAAAGAGTATTCCAATTCTTTGATTTTGGATATTGGCGGCGGAAATACGAAAGGCGGATATGTGGAGAAATTCAGTGAAGATGATATTTTGATATTTTACCCCGTAACATTAGATTTAGGGACGGTTACTTTTACAGAGAAAATAAACAAAAAAGCAAAGACCAATTCGATTACTGAATTTAACGAATTATTGTCTGCAGCATTACCTGAATTAAGAGAACAGACAGATCATTTATATCAGCAAAGTCCAAAAATTTTCAATAAAGATAACATCTACATGTCCGGTGGTGCAGTTTGGGCTTTTTACACCTTGTATAAAGGAAATGGTGCGATAGAAAATTTTAGTCCATTTGAGGTAAAGGATGTACAAGCGTACAATACAATGTTAGAAACAGATTATGCAAAATTTGAAGCCCTGGCACCACAAAACAAGGATGTTGAGAAAGTATTGAAAACCTATTCTCAAAAATACTTACTTGCAGCAAATTCATTATTGCTGACGTTATTAGAGAAAATGCCCGATATCAAATCTAAAAAGATCTATTTTACAAAACAGGGACAAATGGCGTGGTTGCTTTCCTATATTGCTGATTCTGCAAAAAGAGCAAAAAATATTCATTAAGCTTAACTCGTATTTTGACTATACTTGTCTTGATAAAGCATTAAAAGAGTTGTATTGATAATTTAGACAACAAGTAGCGTTGTTCACTGATGGAAAATAAAAAACCCAGTAATCTAATCGATTACTGGGTTTTTTATTGATTTTTTGTAAAGAATGGTCTTTCTGTTAAACTACGCTTTATAGCAATCAAATGTGGTTTTGCAAAGGAATGATAAGCAGTTAGTTTAGCTTTTAATTCTAAAATCGGGTTTTCTTCTCATAGATGCGTTGCTAAATAACTCATCATTTTTAAGTTTTATAAACTCTATTGCGAATTGCTTTGTTTGATACCAATTACTGATTAAGGAATTGAAGTTTGTGTTTTGAGTTGTTCCAATAATCTTTGTGTCATTAATAAGCAGATCTTTTAAGGTTATTTTATTTAAATACTCGTTAGAAATTGGAATTGTATCTGCAAATAAAATAAGGTGACTAAATCCTGATACTACTGAATTGGTTAAGGTTAAAAAAGTATTTTCGCGAATTAATATTGCTTCGTGCTTAAGTCCTTCGGTTTCACTTCCAATATCTTCCGTATGCATCATTGTCATATTCTCAGCATTTACACGTGTCATTTCTTTTTTGCTGTCTAAAACTTCTCCTTTTCTGGTGTCTACAGTTTCCATTTCAAAACAGCGGGACCCGTAGTTATCAGACAAGAACGGACTTCTAATGGCAATACTATTAGAGATATTACATTGAACACCCTGAGTAAAATCAAAGTCATCATCAGCTGATCGCAAAGATATTAGATGGTTGGTATTCACATATCCTCCGTAGAATTGAAAGGAATCGTCATCACATGAGGTAACCTGTATGTATTCTAATTTTGTTTTTCTTCCAACTCCTGCTAATGATAACCCATTTATAGGCTTATTGGCACTTGTTTTTTTTCCTGAAAATTCAATTCGAACATATTTTAAAATACCAGAGTCGCTATCCTTGTTGTCTCCGCCATATAATGCTTTTTGCGGATCAAGTTCGAAATCCAAAGTACCTATTCCTCCGGTTTTGTTTATTGGTGCATCGCCTAAAAGAATAATACCTCCCCAGTCACCGGCATTTCGGTCTCCTGAACCTTTGTTCGAGGTAAAAACAATGGGGTCAGTTTCAGTACCTTCCGCGATAATTTTAGCTCCTTTTGTAATAACTAGTGTGGTCAAAGTAGTTGCATCACATCTTACCAGTGTACCTGGCTGAATGGTTAAAGTTGCATTTGGAGCAATATATACTGTACCAACCAAAAGATAGACATTTTCTTTTTTTAATGTCATGTTTGAAGTAATAGTACCCGTAATTATTATGGAGGCGTCGTTATAGCTAGTGGTTTTAGGATTGAAATTTGTCCACATGTTCAACCAATTGGTATCACCACTGATACCTTTAGTATTCTGCGCATTAATTAGTATCGTGAAAGTAAAAAATACAAGTAACAGTAATTTCGTTTTCATAACTTCTTTTTTTAAAATTTATTTAAAAAAAAGGCCAACCATTAAAAGTCAGCCATTTTACAATTTCAAATCAATTATAGTTTAGAAGCAATTTCTTTTTTATACTTGTTAAGAATTGATTTAGTCATCCCTAAATTAGCTTTGGTTGAATCAACTGCGAGATAGATCATGTACATGTTATTATCAGAAATATCAATAATATGAATTTGAGATGATAGTGTAATCATGATATCCGAAACAATTTGGTTTTTTAGTCCCAGAGCACTAATTGCGTTCATTTTTGCTTTTACAACTTCAAGGTTGAAAGCAGATGCTAACTCAGGATCAAATTCTGGAACTACAGAAAGTGAAAAGTAGGACATTCCACTTTGAATTTCCGCAATTGAAACTGCGATGAAACCTGGTACATTTTTTTCAAGATCTTCTCCGAATTGGTTTAAAAAGTCTGACATAGTTTTAGTATTAAGTTGTTTTTTTCTATTTTTTTTCATTTGTTTTCAACTGCAGTATTGACTTCACAAATATATTTCTAAAAACATTTTGTATTCTTTTCTATTTCAAATGATTTCTTACTTTTTTCTTGTTTTTTTTAGACTAATACCTTTTTTTTAGAAACATTTTTTGAAAAACACTGAGAATGAGTCATTTGTGTTTGATTATTTTATAACCATTCAGTGGTAGTTTTTTTGAATATTTAAATTATTCGCTTTTAAAGATTAATTGATTGATAATTAGGTATTTATGTTTTATTTTTTTTACCATCTAATGGTGTTGTTATTCTTAATTTTTAGTTACTTTATTTTGTTTAAACCTCTTGTTTCGTATAGGTTATATCTTATAATTTTATTTTTCACCCCTTCAATGGTTTTGTTTTGATATAAAACAACCTTTTTATTCTCATGAATTATATGATGAAAAGAAAAAAGGGCGATATCTGAGTATTTTTATATCAAAAACGTCGTAAAACTTAGGTTTGATTTCACTTAAATAAAGTAGTAGCGATAAATAATAGTATTAGGAAAGCTTATTTACAAAAGGAATTAATGTCATTGTTCTGAAACAAAACTCTGAATTTAGAAGTTTAAGTAGAAAAGCAGCAGGATAAAAACGAAAAGGTCTTATTAAAGGAAGCGCAATTCAAACCAATGTAATTCCAACAATACCACATTTTAATTTTGAATAAAGTGCTTATGTAACAGTTTGTCACGATAACTTTTTATGGTAGTATAAATTAAAAAACCTGCAAACCCTTATAATTGCAGGCTCTGAATGTTTTGGAGTGCTATTAAATTTGGCGTAGTTTTAAATTTGTAATATAAATTCTGCACATTTGTAGATTTTTTACTACAAGCTATCGGGCTTAATTTTTACCTTATACCATTATATTTGTTACAGAGAGATTTTGTTACTGTTTATGGTAAAAGCCCAACTTGTCGACGTGATGAGTTGGTTTTTTTTTGTAATAAAGTTATTCTTTTGTACTACGCTATGTTCGCAATTTTATAATTGCATTATTTTTATCTCAAATCACTTTTTGAAATCTTTTCCCCATTACGTTAGCTTCACATTATTCCAGGTAACCTCTCTTTCAAATTCTATATTTTCGCTATAGAACTGCGGAGACATATTTGTTTTGCCGTTAATTAATTCAGGGACCAAATGACACTTTTTCACAATATAATAATAGTATTTAATTTTGAAAACTATTTTTAAAAGAGAAGAATAAGTCAATTAACTTCTTGTGGCAAAAGCTATCAGCGCCATTATTTTTTTATATAAATTAAGTATTCATTTTAGTTAATCATTTCTTAATCCATTAAGGAAGTCATCAGTATTACTATAAATTCGCCTTGTAAATTAGTATGAAATAAGCTATGTTTTAAAAATGGCAGATTAACAAAATATTCCAAAGCAAATCTTAAAAACAACTTTTAGAATAAAAAATTGATTTATACAACACTTTTAAATATAGCGGTTTTTCAGGGAATAATCTTAGGCTTAATTATTTTAAAGTCTTCCTTATTCAATAGTAATTCAAATAAATATTTGGCATACTTACTATTTACGCTTTCAATTATTTTACTGAATCATGTTTTTGAGGTTGAAGACGCCTTTACTCCTTATCCCTTTCTTCGTTTTATTGACCATATCGAGTGGGAATTTCTAATTCCTCCTTTCTTGTTTATGTTTATTATACACCGGATTGATGACACTGTAAGAAGCAAACAAAAAATTTATTTGTGTTTTATTCCATTTGTCTATTCCGCTGTCCTTACTATTTCACAAGATCTTGATCGTGTTGCCGGAATTTATACTATTCCTGAGTCAGGCAGTGTTCTCATCGAAATACTTGGTTTAATTCATCTTGTCTTAGCCATTACCTTCATTCCATTCCTGTCGCTTTACTCTTATTTTATGGTAAAACATTTAAAAGATACACAGGAAAAAAAATGGATCATTACCTTATTGACAATTGTTACTTCATTGTTATTCGCTTTTCTTATTATTTATCTGGCCAGCTTATTTATTCCCTTTGATCTTTCTTCTACTATGAGCATTTTGGCTTTATCTGCAACATTCATAATTCACTGGACTGCTTATATAGGCATTTACAAATACAAACTGGCCAATAACAAAGATGCTGTTTATAATTTTCTAAATACAGATCTAACTCTTTCGTATAGTAATCTTCAAATTGTAGACAATAGTGCATTACAGGAATATAGGGAGCCTATGACGGCAGATAATCTTTATTTTCAAAAACTGGAACTTCTTTGCAAAGAGCAGCACATTTATACAGACAGTACCTTAAACAGAGAAAAGGTTGCCGAAAAACTAGGTATAAGCGCGGGCTATGTTTCACAAATTATAAACACTATCACAGGAGATAACTTTGCCAATTACATCAATCAATACCGGGTTGAAGCGGTCAAGGAAATGATCTCCAATTCTGAATATGAAAACTATAATTTGCTGGCAATGGGACTAGAATCCGGGTTTACTTCAAAAACCACTTTTTATAAAGCCTTTAAAAAAGTTACGGGCCAGACGCCAAACGAATATAAAAACACCAACAAATAAGTACCAATTTATACAGTTTTAAGCTTTTGAAACCTTTTATAGTTTTTCTTATATGAATTTTGAATTAAATAATTCAAATCACTTTTTATGAAAAAAAACTTTTTACTACTGATCATTTTGTTTGCCTTTCATTGTATCAATGCTCAAAATGGAGCGGATCCTTATCAGAAAAATAATGAAATTAAATCAAATGCTCTTGCTCCTTTAGGGCAATCCTTTCAGGTTGGTTACGAAAGACATTTAAATCATAATTCGTCATTAGGGCTTTCTATTTATTATGTGTTTGACAATACAAAGAATGAAAAAGATTTAAATTATTCAATATCTCCGTATTACAGAAGATATTTTGGTAAAAAATACGCATCAGGCTGGTTTGTTGAGGGATTTGGAATGCTGGCTTCAACAGATGGCAAAAAAATATACACTTCAGAAGATCATTCAATATATACCGAAAATCCCGACGTAATTAATTTTGCTCTCGGTGCCGGCGGAGGCTGGAAATGGGTCAGTAAAAGCGGATTTCTTTTTGAAGCAAATGTTGGTTATGGCGGTATATTAATCAATGCAGATAAAACAGATCATACTATTGTTGCAAAATTTGGACTAAGTGCCGGATATCGATTTTAACAAAACGTAAGATTCAGTCTGATAAAGATGTCGAATTCTTATGACAACTTTATAAAAATCATATCGGTTAGATATTAGAATACCTCCTGCGATTAAGACACAGCTTCAGAAAAATCTGAAGCTTTTTTATTTTGTAATACTCCACTGAAACAACTTTATGTTAACCAACTGGATATTGCACCAGTCGAGGAATTAGAATCTGGGTTTACTTCAAAAACAATTTTTTATAAAACCTTTAAAAATGGGATTGGCCAGACACCGGACTACTATAAAAAGACCAATAAATAAGTACCAATTTGTACAATTTTAAGCTTTTGATACCTTTTATAGTTTTTCTTAAACGAATTTTGGATTCAAATAATTAAAATTACTTTTTATGAAAAAATTTTTATTACTAGCTGTTGTTACAGTTTTAGGATTTGCAAATGTTACTGCCCAAGAGATTAAATTTGGTGCCAAAGGAGGTTTGAACTTCGCAACTATAAGCGGAGATAATACCAATGGTATCGATGCTGTGACCTCATTTAATATTGGTGTTTTATCAGAAATTCCTATTTCAGATAAATTTTCTTTTCAACCTGAATTAATGTATTCCGGGCAGGGGTATAGTTTCAATGATAATACAATTGCCTTAAGTTATCTAAATGTTCCTTTAATGGGAAAATACTATGTGACAAAAGGATTGAGCCTTGAAGCCGGACCGCAAATAGGTTTTTTACTTGCTGCTAAAAATGAGAAGACAGATGTAAAAGATTCGTTTAATACTGTTGATTTTGGTGTTAATTTTGGCTTAGGCTATAAATTGGACAACGGACTTAATTTTGGTGTACGATATAATTTGGGATTAACTGATATTAATAATTTAGAGGGGTATTCCGCTAAAAATAAAAACGGCGTATTTCAATTATCTGTGGGGTATTTCTTTTTCTAAAACTTAATAATTTCATCGCTTAAAAAATGTAAGCGATTAAACTAAAAAACCTTATTCAAAAAAAGAATAAGGTTTTTTTATGCTCCATATTGGTTCGTGGTTCTGCGATTATATCCTAAAATTTGCTATAAGTATTAGAAAACCGCCTTAGTTTTTTGTAACAGAAAAGCATTAACTCCAAAAGTTTAAAGCGATAAAAATGCCGTAACTGCATACTATTATATATTTTTGTATGCTATGAATTAACTAGTTTCATACCATTATACTATGAGTAATACATTTTCTGCCAGCAGCCAAATTGGTATAGTGGCTACTTTCTCTGAGCTTGTGCATACCGATTTCAAGGGAGAAATAAATGCGCTATGCTGGTATAGAAATTTGGATGGTGATTTTAAAGAGATTGTGAGCCAATTATCTTTAAAGGAAAATATAACGGAAGTTTATCCTGAAGATCTGGTTGCACTTACACTATCAGAAAAAGGGAATACAGCAAGAGAAATAATCTTAAATGATTTGCAATTATTAACTGATTTTGGCGCTTCTCCCGCTCTTAATTTACTGAAGTGTTATGAGCGTGATGATGAATTTGATTTCATATCCACTGATGTATATTCGTTTCATGTTGATCGTTCGCCCATTGCAACAGATACTTTTTTATGTACCTATCACGGAGCGGCAAGTGATATTATTTCTAATTCGCAGGCAGACCAAAAAATAGTAATTCCGGAAATCCGGGCAAAACTAAAGGAATTGCATGATGGAACAGAGGAAGAATTCGAAAACTTTTTGAAGGAGAATTACTTTGATTTGCATTATCAGGTCCACGCAGATGCACAACCTGTTAATTTAGGATTAGGACATCTTTGGCGACTGGCCGTAGATCATCCAAAACAACAAGTGTTACCCTGTATTCACAGAGCGCCATCAGAAAATGAAGGGGAATACAGATTGTTGCTGATTTGTTAAAGGAAATTGTCAGGACAAGGCAGTAACGGTAAGCTTCTTAACAAATTTAAAGGTTTTCTGTTTCTTGGAGAAGGGGGATAGTGTATTTTTACTTTGTGGCAAAAAAGGTCTGCACCACACGGCAAATTAAAAAAAAGGCATCTTATTAAAATTAAAAATAGTATTTCTGAAAGATTTTTGTTCCTCAGTTATATATTATTTTCACAAAAAAAATAAATGGATAAATTAAGTTTTCTGGAAGTTATTTCTTCAATTGCTGTTTTTATATCGCTGCTTCTGGCTTTGTTTTTATTTACTATCAAAACAAAAAACAAAATAGAAAACCGGTTATTTGCGACTTTTCTAATCATAAATGCAATTGATACCAGCGGATTTTTTATGTATAGGTTCATTAATAATTATATGTTTTTGCACGGTCCCAGAATTTCTTGTCACTTATTGGGAATGCCTGTTTTCTATTTATATGTAAATGCTGTTTGTTATTCTGATTTTAAATTAAAAAGAAAGCATTTACTTCATCTCATTCCTTTTATAATGATTAATTTAAGCTTAGTCCCAAGATTTTATCTTGCAAACGATGCGGCTAAGAGCTATTTTTATGAACATTGGGCGCATAGTCCCGAAATATATTTTCATCAGATACTTTTTGAATTTCAGTTTTTCTTTTATATCGTTGCCATATTCATCATCCTGAAAAAGAACAGGAAAATTTATCTTGAAAATTATACCAATCCAAACACATTAGTGCACAAATGGTTATTTCAGATGACAATTGCGTTCATAATTGTACATGCAGTAGTCATTACCAAAAATATACTGAGATATACAGATTATTATGAGTTATTTCTCTGGATGAATGTGATGACAGGAATTACTGTGTTATTTACAGCCTGCTGGTTTATATTAAAGGTATTAAGTTATCCGGAACTTTTTCGCGGAATTGATTCTACATTACAGCTGACAAAAAATTTCGTCGACACTTCAGAAAATGAAAATATAACTGACGAAACACATAGTATCCAAATAGAACAGCTTAAAAAATTTATGCTTGAAAAAGAGCCTTTTTTAGAACCTGCACTTACGATTCAGGAACTTGCAGATCAGGCGAAAATTCCAGTTCGTGATCTGTCTGTTTTAATTAACCACCATATCAATCAGCACTTTTTTGATTTTGTGAATGAATATCGCATTCAAAAAGCAATGACCTTTCTAAAAGATCCTGCAAAAAAAGAATTAAAAGTTTCGGAAATCTTTTATGAAGTCGGGTTTAATTCAAAATCATCGTTCCATTCTTCATTTAAAAAATACACCAATTTAACGCCAACAGAATTCCGAAAGTCTTGATTTTTAAACTATTGTAAATAGTCGAACTTTTCTCTGTAAAAAGTCGGACTCAATTTAGGAATAAAAAGAAGTCCGACTTTTTTAGCAGGACGTTTTTGAAGATTGTTTAAAGCATATTTGTAATAGATTTTAAAACTCAAATTTACAAACCATGAAAAAAACAGGTCTTTTTATTTTTTTATTATTTTCAGTTTTTGGCGTAGCACAAAGTTCATTAAAAGTAAATATCAATCTTAAATCTTTAGTTGATAGTGCTGCCAATAAAATGGTTGACAAACCATTGATCAATTCGGTATCGATCGGAATCGTTTATCAGGGACAAGAATTTATCGGACATTACGGCGAACTGGAAAAAGGAAAAGCGAACGTGCCAACTAACCAGACCATCTATGAAATTGGTTCGTTAAGCAAAACTTTCACAGGAACATTAGTTGCAAAAGCAGTTTTGGAGAATAAATTAAAACTTGAAGATCCTGTTCAAAACTATTTATCTGAAGATTATCCAAATTTAAAATACAATGGTCATGCTATTCTCATAAAAGATTTGGTAACTCACACCAGTGGATTACCAAAAATGCTTCCTTTAGATGTGAATGACCTTTATAAAGATTTCACTAATAAAAATACGCCTGAAAACATTAACAATGTTTTGAAAAACTACAAACAAAAAGATTTTTTAAGGGACTTGCATACCGTAAAAATTGATACAGTTTCAGGATATAAATTTGCCTATTCAAATGCAGGAATTGAATTATTGAGTATGGTTTTAGAAAAAGTATATCACAACAAGTTTGATGTTTTATTAACAGAATACCTGACGAAAAACATTCAAATGAACAATACCAAATTGAGTCTGTCAAAAAGCGAACAAGAAAACCTTGCAGTAGGCTACCATTGTGATTTTAATGAAATAACTTCTCAATTTCCAGCATTACCCTGGGGTTCGTCTGCCAATGTTAAAGCTACGCTTCCCGATATGATAAAGTATGTCAACTATCAGTTAAAAAACAATCCTGAAATAGAAGAGTCTCACAAACCACTTGTTAAATTTAATGATGAATTTAGTTCAGGATATTGTTGGCAGATTTTTAAAAATGAAAAATTAGGAACAGAATATGTCCATCACGGCGGTGTTTTTCGTTCGCAATGTTTTATTTACATCATACCAAAATATAATCTGGGCATATTTATTATTACAAACCAAAGCGGTGAAAATACGGCAAAAGAGATGCAAGATACATTAAATGAGATTTTCGAAAAAATACAAAAAAATACAAACAACGGCTAAAAGATAATATAAAGGATTTGGGCAATTGATCCTGCAAATCGTTTAATTTGCAGGATTTATGGCTTTTTCTTTTAACTTTTGAAATATTTTTTTCCTTATTTTCAGGCCTTTATCGTAGAAAAAGGGATTTGAACTGCCCTTTCTATTTTTACAATCAACCAGTAGAGGTTCAGGTTATGATAACTTGTCGACAGCTTGTTACTTAAATCGAATGTTTGCATTAATTATCAAAAAAGTAAATTATCAGCATTTTGCATGGCTTTTTACTTCTGTTGATTGGTACATGATTAAGTCTTCCATCAAAAAACAAAGAATCTCCTTCTTTTAAAGAATAAATTTCCTCTGCAATAAGATAGTCAACTTCACCTGAAAGTATATACTTATATTCATAAGCATCGGTTGTAACCTGGTCTCGGGTGCTATTAGGTTCCAGAGTCAAAAAAACAATATCTATCGTAGAGTTTTTAATAGTACGCGTTATAAAACGTTCGTACGAGAAACCATTAGATCCTTCTTTTTGAAAAGATTCATAAGTTCCTTTCTTCTTTATTAAAACGATACTTTCCTCCTCATTAATATCTTTAAAAAATTCGCTAAGGTTTATTTGTAAAGAGCTTACTATACTTAACAAAACGGTTAGCGAAGGTATACTTCTTCCGTTTTCAATTTGTGACACCATGCCTTTTGTAACGCCACTTAAATCAGCAAGTTCCTGTAATGTAAGTCCTTTCTCAAGGCGATAACTTTTAATTCGTTTGCTTATTTCTAATATAATGGCACCTTCCATGTTTAGCATATGTGTACAAAAGTTAATTAATATTAAACATTACTTCATGGTTTGTTTACATATAGTAAACATTTGTATAGTAATATTGCACTGTAAAAATAAACAAAAAAATGGAATTAAATCTTTTTGCTATAACTGGTAGCCTAATCCAGTATAAAAATAAAGTTGGCTTAACATTGCAGGAAAAAGTCATGAAAACAGTACTGTACATTGCAGCTTCATTATTTTTTACTTCTACATACGCTCAAGAAATTAAAGGTAAAATTAGTAATGAATCCGGACCTTTACATCCGGCTTCAATTTTGGTTATAGAACAATCTAAAACCGTGAATAATGATAAAAATGGTAATTTCTCTTTTACATTAAAACCAGGGCATTATCATTTAGAAATTTCAAGTTCAAATCATACAACAAAAGACATTCAAATCAATGTTGCTTCATCCAATATTGATTTGGGAAATATTGTACTGGCAGGTCAGGAAGAAAAACTGAAAGAAGTAGTTTTGGAATATTACACCAGCGGCGAGAAAAAGGCAATAGATATGCGTCAAAAGTCTAATGCTATTATGGACGTTGTAAGTGCAGACGCTATAGGTAAAATGCCGGATATTAGTGCTGCAGAAGCCGTACAGAGAATTCCAGGAGTAAGTATCGACAGAGATCAGGGAGAGGGCCGATATGTTACCGTTAGAGGAACACCTTCGCAATGGAGTTCGGCTACGATTAATGGAGACAGAATGCCATCAGCCAAAACTTCAGGTGATTTATTGGGAAATCGAACAGTACCAATGGATTTACTTCCAACAGAGTTTCTGGAATATATACAGGTAGTTAAAGCGATCACGCCAGAATATGAAGGAGATGCTATTGGAGGAACAATCAATTATATTCCGAAATTTTCTCCTAAAAAAGAAACCGTGCGTGTAACAGTTGCTCTTCCGTTTAACCTTCGCGCCGAAGACAAACTTAAATACAACAGTACTGTTATGTACGGAAACCGATTTTTTAATAAAAAATTCGGCTTTCTGGCGATGACCAATTACAATCAACGCAGTTATTCAACAGATGATTATGAGGTAGTTTACGGTAACCAATTGCACAATGTAAACACACTCGATGTTAGAAATTACCAGGGAGTAAGAACTTCTACAGGATTTAACCTTGCAACAGATTTTCGTTTTAACGACAGAAATAAAATTTACCTGCGCGGCTACTACAGTCAGCTTCTTGACGAAGAGCAAAATCGTAAAACGATGCATTACTTTAATAAAACGACAAGCAATGCGGTATTGCGCTGGAGTACAGTAGATTATTTGTTTAAAAATTATGGTGGCGAATTTGGTTATGAAAGCAAGCTGACAGATAAATTAAAGATGAATGCCAGACTTGCCGCTTACAACTCCTGGGCAGGTTACAATGGTCCTTCGTCTGCGACAAAAAATGACAGAGGTTATTATTATGGAAACTGGATACAAACAGTAAAATATGATAATCTGGTAAAAGTGGACGGAACCAATTACAAATTTTTGCAGGGCGATGGACCTCAGGGATATCAGGGAGATCCGGCAAATAATATTCAACCGCATTTTAGCGCTTCGACACCTTATAATGGCGATAATTATTATTTGGACAGATATGTAACTTCAATTCGTAATGTCGAAGAAAAAGACAGAGTGGCAGCAATTGATTTTGACTATAATACAACAGAAAATTTGAAGATAAAGTTTGGAGGAAAATACAGAAATAAAACGAGTACTTATGACTACCGTTACATTACCTGGACTTACGATACAAAAGCACCAAAAGCATATTTGAATAATTGGGAACGCGAACCTTTTCCAACAAACAACTGGTTTCCGGAACTTAATAATAATTATGATAATTTAAAATTTAACTATCCGACAGAACGTTCTTTTATTGATCCAATGAGTAATCCAAAAATTGCACCTTATCTGAAATACAATTATCAGGATGCTACCAACTCCAGTTATGCTACAGGAAATTATGATGATGCAGAAAATGTCTGGGCAGGTTACGGATCAGCAGAATGGGATATCAGGGAAGACCTTCGTTTTGTGGGAGGTATTCGATACGAAAATACAGCAGTTGATGCAAAAAGTTACGAGTTTAACGACATCACAAAAGTGGTTACTCCTATATACGGAAGCAAAAATTATGGTGCACTTTTGCCTATGGCGCATCTTATTTATAAACCAACACAACAACTCGATTTAAGAGCGGCAATTACCAGAACCTTTGCCCGTCCAGCCTTTAATGAGTTAAGTCCGAGTGTAAGAGTCAATCCTGATAACCTTACCGTTACAGAAGGAAACATCAATTTAAAACCAACTTTTTCATGGAACTATGATTTGGTAGCTTCTTATTATCTGAATAAAAACGATTATATCACCGGAAGTGCTTTTTACAAAGATCTTAAAGATCTTATTTACACCGCGACAACTGATGAAACGAGAACCGTAGGGGGCGAAACAGACTTATATAAAGTTTCAAGACCATTAAATTCTGACAATGCATTTTTGTATGGATTTGAATTGGGATTCAACAAGAAATTTTCTGAATTACCAGGCTTTTTAAGTGATTTTAGTCTTAAGGCAAATTATACTTTTACAAAGTCTGAAACGACTTTATCAGACAGGGGAGATGAAAAAGTGGGTTTAATGAATCAGTCTCCAAATATCTTTAATGCTTCGCTTATTTATGAGTATAAAGGTTTTGCAGCCAGATTAGCCGCCAATTATCGTGAAGGTTTTTTAGTTGAAATACGCGATAACAAAGGTGCTGACAGATATCAGGATAAGGATTTTCATTTAGATATGAATCTTTCTTATACCACGCCAAAGAACATCACCTTCTTCGTCGACCTGAATAACCTTACCAATCAGGAGTTACGCTATTATCACGGCGTAATTTCCAGACCTGAGCAGGTTGAGTATTATGGCATTCGTGGTAAAGTTGGTGTGAGTTATAGTTTTTAATAATTAGCAAACATACAGATAACATTCAAGTAGTACTATTGTATTTTTTATACCAGAAAGATGAACAGAAGGAACTTTGTTAAACGATCAATGCTCGGAATGATTCCGCTAGTGTTTCCAATTAGAGGATTTTCAATATTTGCTCCGGAAAGCAATGAATATTTTATTCATGGTGTAGCTTCAGGAGATCCAACAATTGAGGCAGTAATGCTATGGACACATATAAATACTACAATTTCGGGAGTCTGCAATGTTGAATGGCAGGTTGCAAATGATGCCGCTTTTAAAGATATAATTAAAAAAGGCGCTGTAACAACATCTTCAGAAAGAGATTATACGGTAAAAGTGGATGTTTCCGGACTCCTAAGTAACCAGGTTTACTATTACAGGTTCCTTTATAAAAATATAATTTCGGATGTTGGAGTTTGTAAAACTATGCCGGTTTCACTTGCAAATGCGCTTCAAATAGCGGTTATCAGCTGCAATAATTACGAAGATGGTTATTTTACCTCGTTTCGACATATTGCAGACAATAAGGACATTGATTATGTATTTCATTTAGGAGATTACATCTACGAATATGGTACAGGACAATATGCCAATCAAACCTTTCTTGATGAAAGTAAAAGATTCAACGATCCGCCAAATGAGCTTGTATCCTTAAACGATTATAGAAAAAGATATGCGTTATATCGTAAAGATAAAGAGCTTCAAAAAGCACATCGTACTAAATCTTTTATTTGTATTTGGGATGATCATGAGCTGGCTAATAATGCTTATTTCGGTGGAGCCAAAAATCATCAGAGTAACGAAGGAAGCTGGAGGGACAGAAGTGCGGCAGCTTTACAGGCTTATTTTGAATGGATGCCCGTTAGAGCAAAGTCGGCTAGCGAAATGATACGTTCGATTAAAATAGGAAAAGACGCAAATTTCTTTTTTCTCGAAGAACGATTAGACGGGCGTGATAAACAGCTTTTGAATAATGATCCTGAAAAAATGAGTACGCAGCGAAAAATGATCTCAAAGAAACAATTGGATTATTTATCTGATGGATTGAAACAGAGTGATGCAAGATGGAATTTTCTTGTAAATCAGGTTATGTTTACCGGATACCAGAGTAAGAAAGAAGAAAGCGTAAAAGAAGATGATTGGTGGACAGGATATCCCTATCAAAGAGAACAATTAATTGAAGTTTTTGAAGGCTTAAAAAACCCTCCTGTTATCCTAACCGGAGATCATCATCAAAGTCATGTTTTAGAATTGAATGCACCGGATGAAGCTGCAAACAAAAAACTTGTTGCCTGGGAATTTCTAACGCCATCCATAACATCAAAAAATGATGACCGCCTGACCAGCGAGCAAATTAGTAAAAAAAGCAAATTGCTGTACAAACTTAATCCGCATATGATTTATAATGATACCGCATCACACGGATATTTTGTTCTAAATGTGACTAAAGAGCAAATTAATATCAGTTATAAATTCAATACTAATATTCTTTTGAAAGATAGTGCAGAAAGACAAGGGCCTGATTTTACAATTGATAACTTAAATACCTTAAAGAAAAATGTGTAATTCATGCGTGATGCTGTTTAATGAAAAAAACGGCAGTATACTTCCAGAATATACGACTCTTCCTGAATTGCAAAAAGGGGAGATCTTAGTAAAAAATAAATATACCACCTTATGTGGCAGTGATCTGCATACTTTTACAGGAAGACGAAAAGAGCCATCACCAATTGTTTTAGGTCATGAAATTGTGGGAGAAATTATTGAAATGTCTTTCGATGAACCATTCTGTGACTTGAACGGAAGCATCTTAAAAACCGGCGATCTTATTACCTGGACTATTTTTGCCGCTACCGATACTGATGAATTTGTAACCGATAAAATGCCTCAAAAGTCGGCAAGTTTATTTAAATACGGCCATGTTCAATTTACCGAAAATGAAAAATTCAACGGCGGATTAGGTACACATTGCGTATTAAAAAAAGGAACCGGAATTTTAAAAGTACCCGCATCAATAGACGAAAAATTTGCACCAATAATAAATTGTGCCGGAGCTACTGTAATGGCGGCGCATCGTTTAATTGATCAGATTGAAAATAAAAATGTACTGATTCTTGGCGCAGGAGTTTTGGGCTTAATTGCAGCTGCAGTTGCAAAAGAAAAAAAGGCTTCATCTGTCACCGTACTCGATATTGATGACAGAAGACTGGAGAAGAGCAAATCTTTTGGCGCAGATTATATTTATAATAGTTTAAATCCTATTGAGGAACTGACCTCAATAACTTCGAAATTTTACAAAAAAGGATTTGATGCTATTATTGATATGAGTGGTTCTATTGAAGCCATAAAAATTGGTCTGCAGTTTAGCGCCATAGGAGCACAGCATATTTGGATAGGAGCTGTTACACCAACCGAGAATATTGAAATAAATCCAGAAGTAATGATTCGCAGACTCTTAAGTATAAAAGGAATGCACAATTATAACTATGAAGATTTTATAAAGGCTGTAAACTTTTTTGAAAATCATTTTACAGATTATCCATTTGATACTTTTATAGAGAAAGAATTTGCATTGCAAGATACAGAAGAAGCATTTCAATATGCCATTAAGCATAAACCTTACAGAGTTTTGATAACAATATAAATCATTCTGTAAATTGGGGGGCTAACTTTTACATTACTTAAATTCTTATATTTGATTCTGACAGGTGCGACAGAACCCGTACTTTTGGTTTAACTAAATATTATTTATAAAAGTAAACTATGAAAAAGATTATTGTTAGTGTTTTTGTTCTAAGTCAATGTTTTAATGTACATGGACAGTCGATTGATAAAATTATCACGAACAAGGAAGTAACTCGTATAGAAAAAATACTTTCGGCTGATGATATGCAGGGTAGGAGAACTTTTACTCCCGGTATTGACAAGGCATCTGCCTTTATAGAATCAGAGTTTGCGGCAATTGGTTTGCAGACTTTCAATGCAGCAACGAATTACAGACAAGAATTTTCGATGACTGCCTCTAGCGCCCTTTCTTCAAAAATTACTATTGATGGCAAAGAAATAAATAACAATCAAGTTGTAACATTCTCATACCTTCCTCAAGTTTCTTTAACTGAAAAAAGCGATATTTCTATTGTAAAAATCAATAAAGGGGATAACATTGGCGATAAGTTTAACGAATATTATAAAAGTCCGAAAAATCTTTTAGTACTAGTTGACCCTTCCTTTAATACTGTTTTACCGAATATTCAACATATTGATCGAGTAAATGCTACTCCTGGAAACAATACGATTATTTTTGTTTTTGGTACCACAGAAGCGACCACTTTCTCTGTTGAATTAACGAATACAATCTCCAATAAAAAATTGAATAATGTTGTTGGAATATTACCCGGAAAAACGAAACCAAACGAGTATGTGATTTTTTCAGGTCATTATGATCATTTAGGAGTAGGCTCTCCCGAAGAAGGTGCTCCGCATACGGCAACAGATTCTATTTATAATGGTGCTAATGATGATGCCGCTGGAACAACAGCAGTAATTATGCTTGCGAAATATTTTAAAAAACAAAATAACAACGAGCGTACTATTATTTTTACCACATTTGTAGCTGAAGAACTAGGTGGTTATGGAGCCAAATATTTTTCTAAACAGCTTGCTCCGGAAAAAGTGATTGCAATGTTCAATATTGAAATGATAGGAACAGAATCTAAATGGGGTAAAAACTCTGCTTACATTACAGGCTATGAAAAGTCGAATATGGGACAGATTTTACAAACTAATTTAACAGGAACAAGTTTTACATTTTATGCAGATCCTTATCCAGATCAACAATTATTTTATCGCTCAGACAACGCTACATTAGCCAAGCTTGGAGTTCCTGCTCATACGGTTTCTACTTCAAAAATGGATAGTGAGAAAAATTATCACACAGCCGATGATGAATTTGAAACGTTAGATATTGATAACATGACCCAAATAATAAAAGCAATTGCCTTAAGTTCTTCTTCGATTATTAGTGGAAAAGATACGCCAACAAGAGTAAATACTAGTCAACTGAAATAACATACGTAAATTATAAGAATTAAAAAAGCACTGAAATGGATTGGTTTTCAGTGCTTTTTTATTGTTTGTCTTGTTTTATTTAGATCAAAAATATTTGATTGTCGCCCTAATATCATTCAGTTTAGATTATATGGAATGATTTTAGAGTTTTGCAATTATAATTTTCTTCAAATCCTGCATAAAATGCTCCGTAAATAAGTTCGTGAGGGCCACCATAATTTACTAACCTCCAAAGTAATTTGATTTAGGATATTTTGGTTTTAGTTGTATTTCGAGTGTTTCCGAAAGAGACCAGCTTTAAACCCAAACTCGTTAGCACTAGACACAGTGGTCAAATTTCAAACTGCGCCACGAATGTGCCACAAAGATTTTGTTCGATTTTATAAATATTGAAAAGCGGTATAAAAGAAAAAACCCTGCAAATCGTTGGATTTGCAGGGTTTACCGCTCTTTTTGGCCTTTTTTGAAAACTTTGAAAATCTTGTTTTTCCTTTGTTTTCGGGCCTTCGCGGAGAAAGAGGGATTCGAACTGTAAATCCAAGACCTCCTTTATATACTGCAACTCTTAATATTTATGCCAGGTTCAAAATCTACTGCGCCACGATTCTGCCACCGAAATTTTCGTTATTTTTATAAATATTGAAACTTCAACTTGTTAAAAATGAATGTTATAATTCAAATTTTGAAAATCAAAACTAAGTAATTTTATGATAAATCGAAAGTTTTTAATTGAAAGATATTTTATTGGCTCTTGGCAAATCCGAATAATGGATTTACCTTAGTTCCAAACCAGCAGTAGTAAAATTTTCGCAATAAGCTACTTAAAAAAAAATATTCATCATGACGATTAAACTTTTAGATACAGACAGAAATATTACCAAAGTAAAAAGCATTGATGAGATACCTAAGGATCTTAAGCGAATAAATAGCGTGCAGATTATAAACTATGTTAAGAAAGATATTCCAGTTTTTGAAAAAGTTTTTGATATTGATGCCGCTATACTGAATAACAGTGAGGATATAGAAATAAGCTCTCATTATTTAGAAAAAGAAAATCAATTAGCATTTAACTTTTCATTTCCTTATTTCTCTTCACCCAATAAAATTGAAGAAGTAATTG
Source organism: Flavobacterium aquidurense (assembly GCA_900107365.1). Classification (GTDB taxonomy): domain Bacteria; phylum Bacteroidota; class Bacteroidia; order Flavobacteriales; family Flavobacteriaceae; genus Flavobacterium; species Flavobacterium aquidurense. The sequence continues at coordinate 55,360 of FNPS01000011.1, read as the reverse complement.
TATCCTTTATTCTTAAGGAGAAAATTATGCTTTCTTTCATGGATATTAATTTTGAAAAGTTTATTCCTGAAAGCAAAAAACAGGAACATTTTGATAAAACAAAAAATCTTCCTTTTACAATAGATTCATTTCTCCAAATGATGATTGGAATTGTACCTGATTATTTTGCAGATTTAACGGAAGTTATTTCAAAAAATATAAAAACAATCTATTTGAGATTGCAAAAAGAGAATGATTTTTCAGAGCAGGGATTAAATGAAATAACTGCTTTGAAGTTTAATAATTTTATTGTGAAAGAATCTCTAAATGAATTTAGACGAATTTTACTTTTATTAAGAAAAAGTGATAAGCTACAGTCAGAAGTTAAAGAGGCAATTTTGATGGAACTAACTGATTTAACGGTAATAAATGAATATGTTCAAAATAATTTTGAACGTTTAGAGGATCTTAAGGATTACGTGTCAACAAGAATCGATTTACAGCAAAATAAAATATTTAAAACATTGACCATAATAACAATGTGTATTTCATTGCCGATGCTTGTTGCCGGAATTTATGGGATGAATTTTGAAAACATGCCGGAGCTCGATTGGAAATACGGATATGCTTTTGCAATCACATTAATAGTTGCCTGTTTTATTGGACCTTTGATATGGTTCAAACATAAAAAGTGGTTGAACTAATACAAACAAAAAGTGTTCAATAACTGAACACTTTTTTGTTTTTAAATTTATTTAACTATTACAAATCTTTAATTTCTGAATATTTAGGAACTAGAGTTTTCATAACTGTCCATGCAATCAAATATGCGATAGAACAAAGAACGAACATGATAGTATAACCGGTCTGAATATGACCGTGGGCTTCATAATAATCAAAAAGGGCACCACCTATTTTTGACACCAAAACACCACCAATTCCACCAGCCATTCCACCAATTCCTATAATGGAACCAATAGCTTTTTTAGGAAACATGTCTGATACCGTTGTAAATATATTGGCAGACCAGGCCTGATGTGCTGATGCTCCAACTCCAATTAATACGACCGGAATCCAGTAACTAATGTGTCCTAAAGGTTGCGCTAACAAAACTACCAAAGGGAATAAGGCAATAATTAGCATCGCTTTCATTCGCCCTTCATAGGCATTGTAACCTTTATTGATGTAATACATTGGAAAATAACCACCATAAATACTTCCAACCATGGTCATCGTGTACAATACTGAAAGCGGAAAAGCAATATCAGTTTTCACAAGTCCAAATTGTGCTTCTAAATATTTTGGCAACCAAAATAAAAAGAACCACCAGATTCCATCGGTTAAAAATTTACCTGATACAAAGGCCCAGGTTTGTTTGTATTTTAAAAGTTTAATCCAGGAAATTTTTTCTTTTGGTTCTGAAACTCCAGCTTCTTTTTCTTTAACCTCACCTTCAAGAATATAATTTAATTCTGCTGCAGAAAGTCTTTTTTGCTTTTCTGGTTTCTCATATAAGATATACCAAAAGAACATCCAAAGAAAACCAATTGCACCAATGATGATAAAGGCAGTTTCCCAACCCCAATTTACCGCAATCCACGGAACGGTTAATGGCGCTAATATGGCTCCAACATTTGAACCCGAATTAAATATTCCAGTTGCCAGTGAACGTTCTTTCTTTGGAAAATATTCGGCAACGGCTTTGATCGCAGCTGGGAAATTTCCTGCTTCACCAATGGCTAAAAAGGATCGTGAAATCATAAATCCTAAGATAGAAACCGGAACAGCGGCAATTCCCACCCAAACTAAAATGCTATTGACTGTTGTTCCAATCGGGATGGCATAAGCGTGCATAATTGCTCCAAGCGACCAAATGGTAATGGCCAAAATATAACCAGTTTTTGTACCTATTTTATCTATTATCCTTCCTGCAAAAAGCATTGAAATGGCATAAATAAATTGAAATACAGCGGTAATATTTGCATAATCAGTATTGTTCCAATTGAATTCTTTTGAAAGACTAGGCGCTAATAAACTTAATACTTGTCTGTCCAGATAGTTGACTGTCGTAGCAAAGAAGAGTAAACCGCAGATTGTCCATCTGTATTTTCCAATGACTTCGTTTTTATTGTACATTATTTTTCTTGGTTATATTAATTTGTTTATGGTTTATTTTTGATGAAATCCAAAATACTCCACAGCATTCTCGCTGCAAATTTTTTGGACTAAACGTCCAATTAAATTGATGTCATTTGGTAATTCTGCTTTTTCCATTTCATCTCCTAACACATTACAGAGAATACGGCGGAAATATTCATGACGGGGAAACGAAAGAAAACTTCTTGAATCGGTTAGCATTCCCACGAAGCGGCTTAATAATCCAAAATTGGAGAGAACATCTAATTGCTTTTGCATACCGTCTTTTTGATCTAAAAACCACCATGCCGCACCGTATTGCATTTTTCCGGGAACTAATCCGTCGTTGAAATTGGCCGCCATTGATGCGAACATTTCATTATCTCTGGGATTCAGATTGTAAACTATGGTTTTAGTCAGGGCGTCATTTGAGTTTAATTTATCAAAAAAGCCACTCATGCTTTGTGCCATGGTCAAGTCTCCAATAGAATCAAATCCCTGATCAGGGCCAATGAGGTTCATCATCTTGCTATTGTTATTACGAATAGCACCAACATGAAATTGCTGAACCCATGATTTTTTATAATTCATAACGGCAATTTCGAACAATAAAGCCGATTTGTATTTTTCAATTTCTAGTGAAGTTAAAGAAGCGGACTGCATTGCTTTTTCAAAAATCAGGTTGACTTCTTCTTTGGTAGCACTAGCATTATAAAATGATGCATGACCATGATCTGAAATTTTGCATCCTCGGAGATGAAAAAAATCATGACGGATTTGCAACGCTTTTACCAAATCATCAAAACTTTTGATTCGGAACACAACAACTCGTTCTAATTTTTTGATCCATAAAACAAAAGCTTCTCCTTTTTCAATTTCAGTTGCTTTATCAGGTCTAAAAGTAGGTAGTACTGAGATTGTAAATCCTTCGTCAAGAAGTTGCTTATGATATTGTAAATCGTCGGTAGGATCATCGGTTGTTCCTACCATTTTTACATTCATTTTATGCAATAAATTGCGAACGCTGTATTCTGGTTTTTTCAATAATTCATTGCAAGCATCATAAATTCTTTTTGCTGATTCAGCGTTTAATAGTTCGGTTACCCCAAAGTAACGTTGCAGCTCTAAATGTGTCCAGTGATACAAAGGATTTCTGAGCGTGTTCGGAAGCGTTTCGGCATATTTTTGAAACTTTTCAAAGTCAGAAGCATCACCAGTAATGTATTTCTCATCAATACCATTGGCGCGCATGGCTCTCCATTTATAATGATCGCCTTCGATCCAAAGTTGGGTTATGTTTTCAAACTGACGATCTTCAGCAATATCTTTTGGAGAAAGATGCGAGTGATAATCGTAAATGGGTTGTGTTTTTGCAAAATCGTGATAGAGTTTTTTTGCAAAATCGTTATGTAGTAAAAAGTCGTCTGTTATAAAGCTTTTTTGCATGATTTTATTTTAAAATTTTCTTTGAATGGCTTATTTTACGATGAAATCTTTTGTAAAACTTCATAGCTGCTTACGCCAGCCATAAGTGTGAAAATAACTAAAGAATTCTGCTCCAAATTTTTAAATCTGGAGCAGAAAACTATTATTTACAAACTTCTTTTGATTCCCAGTTCCAATCCTCGTAATTCGGCTAGACCTCTTAAACGGCCAATTCCAGAATATCCAGGGTTAGTTTTCTTCTTTAAATCGTCCAGCATTTGGTGCCCGTGATCCGGACGCATTGGCAATTTGGTACCATTTCTTTTTTCTACAATAAGAATTTCTTTTACAACTTCATACATGTCGACATCGCCTTCTAAGTGATTTGCTTCGTAAAAGTTGCCTTGCTCATCACGTTGTGTACTTCTTAAATGGATAAAATTCATTTTATCGCCATGACGTCTTACAATTCCGGCTAAATCATTATCTGCTCTAACGCCGTAAGATCCTGTACACATCGTAAATCCGTTTGATTTAGAATCGTAAGCTCTCATTAATTCTATAAGATCATTTTCAGTACTCACCACTCTCGGTAATCCTAAAATTGGGTAAGGAGGATCGTCAGGATGAATAGCCATCAATACATGATTGCTTTCTGCAACCGGAATAATTTCTCTTAAGAAAAAGAATAAATGTTCTTTTAATTTATTGCTGTCAATTCCGTCATAAGCTGCCAACGTAACCAAGAAATCTTCAACAGAATAAGCTTCTTCAGCACCGGGCAATCCTGCCAGAATATTTTGCTGAAGTTTCTTTTTGTCTTCTGGTGATGCTTTTTCAAAGTAAGCTGTAGCTGCTTTAATTTGCTGTGCTGAATATGATTTTTCAGCATCCGGACGTTTTAAAATAAACAATTCAAAGGCTGCAAATTCAGTCATATCAAAACGAAGTGCTTTTGAACCGTCTGGCATTTCATAAGACAAATCTGTACGTGACCAGTCTAAAACAGGCATGAAATTGTAACAAACGCAGTGAATACCACACTCAGCAAGATTTTTAATGCTTTGTTTGTAGTTTTCGATGTATTGAAGATAATCTCCACTTTGTTTTTTGATGTCTTCGTGTACCGGAATACTTTCAACTACAGTCCAGTTTAATCCTGTCAGGCCATTAGCCTGATTTCCATCTTTGTATTTTACAATATCAATTCTCTTCTGAATTTCTTCAACTTCCCAAACCTGACCGTTTGGAATATGATGTAATGCTGTTACAACGCCTGTTGCACCTGCTTGTGCTATGTCTGATAAAGAAACGGGATCGTTTGGCCCGAACCATCTTAATGTCTGTTTCATCTTCTTTTATTTTAAAATTTTACTAATTAAATACTTGTTGCTCCAAAACCACCATCAACTTTGATCACTGTTCCGGTTACGAATTTTGAAAGGTCGCTGCATAGGAATAACAATACACCGTCTAAATCTTCTGGTACACCAAAACGTCCCATTGGAGTGTGTTCAATAATCTTGATTCCTCTTGGCGTAAGATCTCCTTCTGGAGTTAACAACAAAGCGCGATTTTGTTCTCCAATGAAAAATCCCGGAGCAATTGCATTCACACGAATTCCTTCTCCATATTTTGAAGCCAGTTCTACAGACATCCATTTCGTAAAATTATCGATCGCCGCTTTTGAAGCAGAATAACCAACCACTCTCGTTAAAGGACGTTCAGCTGAAGCCGAAGAAATATTAATGATAATTCCACTTTTTTGTGCTGCAAAAAGTTCAGAAAATACTTTTGACGGCAACATTGTTCCGATAACATTTAGATCCATTACTTTTTGTAAATCGCCTAATTTTAAGTCATAAAATGCCTGGTCAGGTCCGATAGTTGCACCTGGCATATTTCCACCGGCAGCATTAATTAAGATATCCAATCGGCCATATTTTTCTTTTATAAAATCGCGAATGGCTTCAAGATCTTCCTGATTTAAAACATTTCCTTTTACTGCAAAAGCTTTTCCGCCAATGCTTTCAATTCGATCTACAGCTGTCTGAGCTTCTTCAAGTGTCAGTCCGACAATTCCTGTAGTAACACCTTGTTTTGCCAATACTTCGGCCATATTGCTTCCTAAAACTCCAGCACCTCCGGTAATAAGGGCAATTTTTCCTTCTAGATTTAACATTGAATTCATTTTTATAATTTATTGATTTGTTATTTGTTTATAGTTTTTATAATGTTCAGGACGTTTTTAGTTTGATTTTCAATAGTCTGATAATCCTTTTCGTCCATCAATTTTTTGCTAATTAATTTACTTCCCATTCCAACTGCGGATACTCCTGCGTCGAACCAGGCCTGAATGTTTTCTTTGGTTGTATCAACTCCTCCGGTTGGCATAAAAATCAGATCTGGAAAAATGTCTTTTATGCTGGAAAGAAAGTCGGGTTCTATTTTGTTTCCCGGAAATAATTTTATGAACTGAATTCCTTTATTTTCAGCGGCAATTATTTCAGTCGGTGTCATACAGCCAGGGATGTATAAAATTTCTTTACTCTTTAATAAAGCAGCTACTTCAGGAACAAATCCCGGACTTATAAAAAAGTCGGCGCCCAATTCTAAATAAGCTTCTGTTTGTCTTTCATTTTTAATGGTTCCAATTCCGATAAGCAAATCGAACATTTCAGCGTCGCGAACTGCTATCATTTTTTTGAAGTTTTCTGTTGCTTCAACTCCTCTGTGTGTGTATTCAATTGCTTTTATTCCAGCTCTGTAAAGTGCTCGCAATATTTCAATACTTACCGTTTCATCTTTATTGAAGTACAAAGGCAAAGTGCCCTGATTGGTAATCGTCGTTATAATCTGGTCTATTTTACTCACTTTTATTTAGTTTAATTGATTTTCTGATTTATCATCGAATAACTCTTCCGCCCGTGGAACCGTTCATTAAAGCTGTAATGTCATTGACCGAAGCCAAATTAATATCGCCAGCTATTGAATGTTTTAGGCAAGAACCTGCCAAAGCATATTCTACCGTTTTTTGAGGATCTTCCGGCCAGTTGATGAGTCCATATATAAGTCCGGCCATAAATGCATCACCGGCTCCGATACGGTCGATAATGTGTGAAATTTTATATTCTCCGGATTGATATAGTTTTGAATCGCTCCATAAAACTGCCCCAATTGTATTTGAAGATGCGTTGGCATTATAGCGCAGCGTAGAAACAATTGTTTTTAATTTTGGATGCTGTGCGTGCCATTTTTTATAGACCGTTTCGAAAGATTCTTCTTCGGTTGTTTTTATAGCGAGACAATTTTCAGAATCATCAATACCGCCTAAAAGCACATCGCAATACTGGATGAGGTTTGGCATTATTTCATTGGCTTTTTTGCCGTAATTCCATAAGGTTGGCCTGTAATTTAAATCGGCAGAAATAGTTAGTCCCATTTCAGAAGCAATAATTAAAGCTTCTTCACAAACAGCTGCCAAATCCTGAGAAAGGGCAGGCGTGATGCCCGACCAGTGAAACCATTTTGCATCTTTAAAAATGGTTTTCCAGTCAATCATGCCTTTTTTTAATAAAGAAAAGGAAGAACTGTTTCGGTCATAGATTACCCGTCCAGGTCTTTCGGACGCACCTTGTTCGAAATAATATATTCCGATTCGTTCTCCCTTTCTGATAATATTTGCTCTCATTCCATACGAAAGCATTTCACTCTCTGCAGATGCCCCAAGTTCATTTTGAGGAAGTGCAGTAACAACATTCACATCACAACCCATTAAGGCCAACGATGCGCCCACATTTGCTTCGGCACCGCCATAGTGTGCTTCAAATGCTTTTGATTTAAAAATTTTTAAATGATTTGGAGGTGAAAGACGAAGCAATATTTCTCCAAAACACACGATTTTATCTGACATAACTTATTTATTTGTAATTTGCTTTTGTATGGAAATGAGAACCAATATTTTACTATTTAATGCTTAATTAACCATCAGCTTTTTGTTTGTAACTTTGTTGCTTGATTTTAATGAAACCACATAAATTCCAGTTTTTAAAACGGAACTTAAATCAATTTGTAATGCATTTTCAGCGTCTATTTTTTTAGAAAAAACTGTATTTCCAGTGCTGTCATAAACTTGTATTGAAGTATATTTTTCGCCATGAAAATCAATATTTAAGATTCCGTTAGTTGGATTTGGATACACATAAAACCCTTCTTCAGCCAATGGCTCAGTTGTTACTGCAGTAGTTTTAGCACCTTTAGCAGCAATACCTCCAGAAGTAGTTTTTACCACTAAATAATCTACATTCAATTCTGTAGTTCCCTCGGTATCGCGTAATTCGATTACATTATTTCCTTGATTAAGAGCACTGTTTAAAGCAACTTCAGTAAAAGCTAAAGAAGAAGATGTGATCACCCCTTTTTTTACACCGTTTACGTAAAGCCCCATTTTTCTTGTACCTGCAGAATAAACTGCAACATTAAAGGCTAAACTATAAGTACCTGCTGAAGTCATGTTAACATTTCCCCATTTAAGAAATCCGCCCGCATTTAGGTCAACATATCTTCCGGTAGCTCCATCGTTTATAGTTCCTTCGTTGATTAAAGCATTTTCTGCCTCGTAAATATTTTTATTTGTAATCTCAAATTCCATAGTGCTTACAGCTCCACAAGCATTCGTATAAGTTGCTGTGTATGTTCCGTATTTTGCATCCGAGATATTCGAAATAGTAACTTCGCGTGAGCCAGAACTAAATCCGTTTGGTCCGGTCCAGCTCCAGCTTCCATTTGCTGGTTGAGGTCCAAAACTTACAGACGCACCAGTAGCAGCAACAGTAATCGGAACATTTCTCCATGCGCCGTTATTTACTTTTGCGAAAGGATCAACAGGAATTCTGGTACATCCATTAGTTTCATGAACATCAGCTGTTGTACTGTCAAAATAAGTTCTTGTACGGCTGCTGTTTCCTGTATTGATAAAATCACAGCTGTTAATATCCAAACCATCTATTCCACGTGCCCAGATTCCATAGGCATTTGCGATTCCGTTATTTTTAACTTCAGGATAATTTCCGTTCATGCAGGTAGGAATAACTCCGGCATTTGAACTGTAATTGTAAACCGTAATATTGTTAAGCGTAACATCTTCAATTTTAGTAGTTTCGGCACAATCATAATTGAATACTACTGGTTGTATCGTTGCTTTTTTGCAATTGATATTTTCAATTAAAATATTGCTTAGCTTACCATTAAATGGGCTATTATTTCCTCTGTTTTGCAATTCAAGATAGATAGGATTGTAGCAGCTGTTGATCGTAAAATTTCTAACTGTAATATCATGCACATTGGTATTATCATTACTTTGTAAGGTAATCGCTGAAATACAATCACCAGTAGAGATAGGATCTTCTCCTGAAGCAGCAGGATTAGAATGTTTGTTTATAGTAACATTCTCGGCAATGATGTCATACACATCATTTTTTGTATCAGTACCAATCTTAAACGCATTACAGGAAGAAGCCAGAATACAGTTCTTGATTCTTACTTTATGCAAAGGAGCTTCTGGTTTAACTTTTAAACAAAGAGCATCGTCACCTACTTCAATATCGCAATTGGTAATAGTCACATCATAACAGCTTTGAATATCTAAACCATCGGCAGATCCATGAAAGTTGTCAAAAGGTCGACCACGAATCAAAAGATTGTCTGCAATTACAAGGTTACATCTTTCAATATTGATGGCGAAGTTTGGAATATTTCTTACGGTTAAATGGTGAATATTCACATTCGTACAGCCAATTAACTCAATACCACGTCCGGGTTTTTGATAAGGTCGAGTACTACGCTCATAAACCAGACCACCCCCATCAATAATACCACCCCCAGTAATTTCGATATTCTTAAGGTTTTCACCAAAGAATAGATCGCTTCCGTTTTCGCGCCATACATAGATTGTATTGGCTTTGATTAGTGCACCCGGAGAAATGATAACTGTTAAATCGTTTGATTTTAGCGTTAAACCGCTATCCATTAAATAAGTTCCATCAGGAAAAAATAAAATATCACCCGGCTGGCAGGCGTTAATAGCATTTTGGATCTGCACAGTCGCATAAGTGGCCCCCGTGTTATCCGCTCCGTAACCTGTTACCACATTTCGGGTGGCGCTCCAAAGCACTGACGCGTTAAATAAAAACGCTACACTTGTTAAAAATAAAATCTTCTTCATCGAGATCCGATGCAAATTCAAAATTGTTTTCATTGTAAATTGTTTTTTAAGGTTAGAAAATAAAGTGATTGTGTAATAGTTGCGCATTTATAAATTAGCAGGAATTGTATTTGTAATTGGTTATTTTACAGCTAATTATGTTGCGTGTGCGCACACGGTTTTTAAGGTGTTTTTATCATAATTCGTGGTTTTGAAATGTTATTTATTATAATTAATTCTAGTTTTTAATTTTGCAATTCATTAATCAATTTACTTAAAGTGTAATCCCTACAGGATAATTTTATCTTGTTGATTTCTGTATTTTCTACCAATATTTAAATCCTAACGGATTATTTCTCATTGGTAATCATAACTGAAAACACTTTTTGAGACTATTTAAATCCTAACGGACTATATCTTATTGTTAGCCATAATTATATCTCTTAGAGATTATATGTTGGTAGAAAATAAATTACAAATACAACGTTTGTTCCGTAGGGACTACATATCATTACCTAGCTGCCTTACTATCTTCTCATAATATTTGTTATTTAATTTTGCGAACGGCACTAACTTCTTCATTTGAAACAGCATCGGCTTTATTACCAAAGCTATTACGCACATAGGTTAACACATCTGCAATTTCTTTATCTGTTAAAAAGCGGTGTGATGGCATTGCATTACTATACATTTCTCCATCAAGTTTACCGCCTTTAAGTCCATTAAGTAGCGTCTTAATTAGTTTACTTTTTTCACCCATAACATTACTGGATTTTTTAAGTGGTGCATTAAGATTGGTTACGCCTGTTCCGTCATCCATGTGGCATACAGCACAATTTCTGCTATAAATTTGCGCTCCGGCGGCATTTATTTTGTTGGTTTTATCCAATATTTTATCATCATCTTTTATTACGGTTTTAGGTTTAGAAGATTCGAGATTCTGCGTTATTCTGTTTTCATCGTAGGTAATTTTATAGATAGCTCCCTTTTTATCATCAGAAATATAAAGGGAACCATCTGGTCCTTGTGCAAGACCGCACGGACGACGTATTGCCTTTCCCGATGCAGTATTTTCTGCCGATCCAGAAAAACCATCAGCAAAGACTTCCCAGTTTCCATAAGGTTTTCCGTTTTTGAAAGGCTGAAAAACAACAAAATATCCCATTTGAGGTTCCGGTCTGCGATTCCATGAGCCGTGAAAAGCTATAAAGGCCCCGTTTTTATATCGTTTAGGGAATTGATTTCCTGTGTAAAACAAAATGTCATTTGGAGCTAAGTGAGCCGGATAAGCAGCTATTGGATCCAAATATTTAGAACTGCCTTCCTTTTTACCGTCACCGCCATATTCCGGCATCTGGATTTTCTTCTTTTTTAAATAATCGTAATAAATAAAAGGCCAGCCTGCATTGTCTCCTTTTTTCAATGCATACATGCATTCAGCAGGAATTTCAGCATTTTGTTTGATTGTGTATAAATCAGGAAAAAGGTAATCCAATTGATCACGTCCGTGCTGCATTACAAAAAGCTGATTGGTTTGTGTATTCCAGTCAACAGCGACAACATTTCGTAATCCCGTGGCATATCGCACACCATCCTCAATAGTTTGATTCAGGACATTCGATTTAAACTGCCAGACTCCACCGCTGATTTTCAAAAGTGGACAATCAGGGATACCCATTGATCCTTTTTTTCGGTCTTCCTGCTGGCAGGAATTTAATGGACAGCCAATCGGAATATACATGTTTCCTTTATTGTCCATCATAATTGATTTTGTTTCATGCGTGCCATTATCCAATAATCCGGTAACGATGGTTTCGCGTGCTGTTGTATCGATTACTTGTCCGTTTTTATCCAGTTTATACCTGAAAATTTCTGAGTTAGAAGAGGTGTAGAGATATCCTCTGTAAAGATGAACTCCAGTTCCTCCATAATTTCCAAAACCAAATTTTACAGTCGCTTTTCCATTTTGCTGTTCTAATAATAATGTCCCTTTTCCGTTGATAGGTTTGGCAAGTCTTGCATAAATTCTGTCATTGTCTGTAACGGTTATGTGCCTTACCTTTCCAAGACTGTCTATCAGCTTTATAGCAACAAAACCTTGAGGTAATTCTAGCTCAGTATTAAGTATGTAAACGGTGTCTTTGGATTTAATCATAGCCACCACGCTTGCCAGAATAACAAGAACGAGTATAAGTACTGGAATGGTGTCATTTTTTTTCATGATAAAATCTATTTTAGAATAGTATTTATAGTCTGTAATTCCTCATTTGTAAAAGAGGTATTTTTTAATGCTTCAATTGAATCTATAATTTGCTCAGGTTTGCTTGAACCAATTAGAACTGAAGTTACACGCTCATCACGCAATAACCAGGACAATGCCATATGAGCCAGTTTTTGTCCGCGCTGTCTTGAGATATTATTAAGCAGTGAAATTTTTTCTAATATTTCCGGAGTAATATGACTCTCTTTTAAAAATTGTCCGCTAGTAGCAACTCTTGAATCTTTTGGTATTCCGTTTAAATATTTATCAGAAAGTAATCCTTGTGCCAATGGAGAAAACGGGATGCATCCAACACCTTGTTTTCCCAATACGTCCAATAATCCGTTTTCAGGTTCACGAACGAACATCGAATATTTAGGCTGATGTATAAGGCAGGGTGTTCCTAAATGTTTTAATAACTTTACAGCCTGCAATGTTTGTTCAGCATTATAATTTGAGATTCCAACATATAATGCTTTTCCTTGTCTGACAATTAGATCAAGAGCGGCCATAGTTTCTTCCAAAGGCGTTTCAGGATCGGGTCTGTGATGATAAAAAATATCAACATAATCTAATTTCATTCTTTTAAGACTTTGATCCAGACTTGAAGCCAAATATTTTTTTGAACCCCAATCGCCATACGGGCCATCCCACATGGTATAACCGGCTTTAGAAGAAATAATCATTTCATCTCTATGGCATTTAAAATCCTGCTTCAGAATTTTTCCAAAATTTTCTTCAGCAGAGCCAGGCGGCGGACCATAATTATTTGCCAGATCAAAATGGGTTATACCATTATCAAAAGCTGTTTTGATAAGTTCGCGGCTGTTTTCGAAATTATTTACATTTCCGAAATTATGCCATAAACCCAACGAAAATGCAGGTAGCTTAATGCCCGAATTTCCACAACGTCTGTATTCCATATTTTGATATCTTTCTGATGAAGGCTGATAAGTCATTGAAGAAATGTTTATTTGTTTAATCGCTGATTCGTTTATTTGTTCGATTTACCTAACTATTTTACTTTTTCGCTTTATCTACATTCTCACAATCTTCAATAACAATTGCTTCACGCGGATCCTTACATTTCAAATCGAATTTTAAGTTTTCGATTTTTAAACCATTCACGTATTTAAAATTGAAACCATAGCTTGTCATATTTCCAAAAGTATCAGGTGATGGGTATCCGCGTTTTTTGGCTGCAAGAAGTGCCGTCATATCAATATTGCGATCTGCGGTTTCTCCCGGATGAGTCAATTCAATAGCGATATTTTCAAGAACCACATTATTCACTTTATTGGCATTATCTAAACCGGTAACAGAAGACGCCATTGGCCCCGCACCAAAAGCTTTCATATTTGATATTCTAATATTTTTTATACTTCCAATTGGTGGTGTTGGAGCAGAAGCGGTATGTTTGCGGCTTCTGTTTCCAAGAGTTACAAATATGGGTGTAACACAATCAGTAGCTTCGATATTATCAAACCACACATTTTCCATTTTTCCACCGTCGGTAATGATAAGGGTGATTGCTGTGCGGGTTGTTTCTGTTCCGTTTACTTTGTGTAAACCAGTTACAGATTGTACCACTTTACAATTGCGGTATATGATATTTTTAAATCCACCTGTAGTTTCAGTTCCTAATTTTAGAGAATTACAATGACTGGCCGCGGTACAGTTTTCGATCAGTACATTTTCGCACAATGAAGTTCCGTTGCTTTTTAAACATATAGCATCGTCGTCACTGTCGAAACGCGAATTACGAACATACACATTGCGACAACCGTCAATATCGATTCCGTCATTGTTTTGATGTGCGTGATTAAATACATTCATATTCTCAACCATTAGATTTTCGCAATCTAAATAATGCTGTAACCATTGTGGTGAATTTAACAGCATTACACCACTCATATAAATGTTTTTTGAACTGATGATTCGTATTCCGTAAGGTCTGCGTTTGTCATTATTTCCGGTACCTAAATAAGTAGCGCTGGTTCCCTGAAAATCAATTATACCTTTTCCGGTAATGGAAATTCCGTCTACTTTTTCAGCATAAAACAATGATTTATCAACCTGAAGATCAGTGTTGTTTTTGTAGGCAGGCTGTACTACGATATAGTCTTTAGGATCTGTGCTTCCCAATATTCTCACACCTTTATCCAATTCAATATGAACTCCTGATTTTAAAATAAGTGTTCCTGTTAAGTACATTCCTTCTGGAAAAAATAGGCGCGCCGGTCCTTTTTTAGAACATTCATCAATTGCAGCCTGTAGTTGTTTTGTCGTTAATTGTTTTCCGTCATTAATAGCGCCAAAATCTTTTACTACGTTATAAACTGGCAAATTACTGTGATCAGCAGCAAGTGATTTTTCGAGTTTTTTTGCCATTACTTCCAAATCTGAAGCTAGTTTCAAATGATCAAAACTATTGGTTTGTGCAATTGTAATATTGGTACAAATGAAAGCTATAAGGCTAAAGAATGAGATTGATAACTTCTTTTTCATGATATTTTTGTATTTTATTTAAGCGCTATTTTCTTTTTGATAGTTTCGTTTTTCTTTAATGTGATATTTTCTCCGTTGAGGTCGAATTCGCAGTCTTTCCAGGCTTTTAATTCTAATGAAGCCGATTTTCCTTCGAGTTCACCACTCACAATTACACCCAATTTAGAGTAGATATTTTGCAGATATACTTTTTCTTTCCACGGATTACATTTTGCTATTTCAAGTTTGCCGTACCAGTCTGTCACAATGTTGTTTAAAAGTGATTGCGTAATAAGTCCGTTGGTAATATTGTAATAAGCGTCTTTATAAACACCGCTGGTTTCATAAACCTGAATCCATTCGGCATCAACATAATCTGCTTTTCTCAGATTATCCCAATCTTTCTGCCATCCTTCGACATCTCCCATTCTTGAACCAGCCAGTAAAAATTCGCCTAAAGTCCATCCGTAGAAATAAGGTTTTTTGGCTCCCATTGTAATATCATATCGCAGTTCGTAAGCGGTCTTTGAAGTCTCCGAAACTGTTTTTTCGATTGGAAGAAATGCCAGGGGATTTAACTGTACAGGATGTTTTTGACTTCCAAAATCAGATTCTCCGCGTCCTCTGTTGGTAAAATAAATACCTCTTTGTGATTTTAATGCAGGAAAAGACAATCCTTCTTTTAGAATTTTAGCGTAAGTTCCATCTTCATCCAAATCCAATTCTATGGCTTTTTGAAAACAATATTCGGCACTAAAAAGAGCACACAAATAATCATCCTGATTGACACCGCCTTTTTCATCTTGTCCTGTTGAAGGCTGAATGATGATGTGCCAAAGATTATCAGCTTCTTTTTTAGAAATGCTTTTGTAGAATTTTGCCAATTCAGCAATTAAGGGTTTTGCGTTTTTTTCTGTCCAGTTTTTATCGTTTACGAAAACCGAAGTTTCATAAGCCATTCGTGCCATATAACCCGAATTATGAATTTCGTAATAAAACTTATTTGGAACAGCGGGATCGTGATAACCTTCAAAATCTCCGTATGGAAAAGTCCACGGTGCCATAATTCCATCCACATTTAAAAGGCGTTTTGTATAGGCTTTCATTCCCGGAATTCTGTCTGCAAAATTTTCAACCCATGATTTTGCCAAATTGATGTTTCCTGTTGAAAGCAAAATAGCATGTACAAAGGAAACATCCTGCGGATAACCAAACGACCAGTGATTTCCTGTAAAGCCCATTGGCGGTGGCAAACCTAATTTTTGATCATTAAACGAACTTAAAAACTGAGCCATAGAACGAACCCATAATTTTTGCGCATTTAAATCGGGAACAATAATAATTCCCATATTTTGCCATTTCGAATGCCACCATTCACTATTTTGATTTAAAGATTTTTCTGCCGAAATAGAAATTGGTTCTTTAACAGAAAGAAGGATATTGTTTTCTCCCGATTTTAATTTCAAAACCAAATTATTATCCTGAAGTTTAACCGAAGCATTTGTGTTTAGATAAACAATTGTTTTGGCATTCAAACAAGAAAGTTCAATTTTCCATTGATCCTTTTGCTGTGTTATTTTTGATATTTGAGTCAATTTTTGATCGTAATGAACATCTAAAATATCAGACGGTTTGAAAATAACATCAGAAGCTTTTCCTTCTACATTAATTTTTATTCCTGCCAGATTTGTATTAACGGCATCAAACCAGGTTAATACAGTAACTTTATTTTGAGCTTCTTCAAAATGAGTTGAAATAGTTCCATCATAATAGCTTTGATTCTGACTGTAATTTGTTGTTTTTACAGGTTCTTTTTCCCAATAAAAATGAGCAAGCGGTATCAGATAATCAGCGCCAAATTTTGCTCTGATATAATGGTGTATATTGAAGTATTCTGTTTTTCCGTATTTGGTAAAGGAAGCATTTTTTGAAGGATCAATATGCAATCCAAGCGGACCGTATGAACTTCCAAAAACACCATTTCCCTGATACAAATTAATAGTGGCTGTATCAGACAAAGATTTTCTCTCGAGCTCTGTCGATCGTATTGTTTTTTCAATATCCTTAGCACTTATAGCTGTTTTTTGTGCCATAATTGGACAAAGAACAGATAGGAATAAGCCTAATAGTATTATTTTTTTAGTCATTATTTTTTATTCTTTTGTCATTAAATTAGTTTCGAAGTAAGGCCGTTGCGCACCATAATAAAGGCGCTTGCCCGTGCATATCTCCGGTAAGTCGGGCACGATCGAGATAATATTGCCTGTCGTTCTTCTTGTTGGTTCCCTGGCAAACTTCCCGAATATCTCCATTTTTATCAAAATAGGTTAGAAGAGCTAACCAACCTTTTCTTGCTGCAGGCTCGTATAATTTTTTATCCAACCAGCCATTTTTAACTCCCGTAATTATAGCAAACGTAAACATGCCTGTGCAGGAAGTTTCCGGCCATGATTGTGGATCATCAATTAATTGTTTCCACATTCCCGTTTCATCCTGATATTGTAATAATGTTGCCATCATTTTTTTATAACCTTCCATAATTTTTGCCCTTTGAGAATGATTTTTAGGCAAGGTTTTTAATAGCTCAGCACAACCTGCTGCCATCCAGCCATTGCCACGTCCCCAAAAAAAGGGAACATCGGGCGCGTGGTAAAAAAGCCCATTTTCTCTTTGCAAAGAATTTAGATATACAACCATTTCATTAGCGGCACGGTCAATATATACAGTATTATTTGTTGCACGTGTTGCTTGTGATTGGATAAGCGTGATCATGTACATATCGTCAATCCACAATCTTGTTTGCCATGAAAGTCCCTTCCTTAAATACTCCTGTAATTCCGGTTTCAATTTTAAACTATCCGGAGTATTCCATTGTTTGTCTGCATAATTCTTACCGATCGCGAAATAAACTTCTTGTTTAGTTTGTTGGTACAATTCCAATGGGATTGCTCCAAAAACTGTACGGTCAACATGATCTGGAACCGGAATAAGATTAGCTTCTTTTTTTATCAGAATATCAAATCGATCTTTCAGTTGGCCTGCTAATTTTTTGTTTCCACTTTCCTTAGCAAAAGTGAGTGCGCCGTACCATACACAAACTTCAGAATAAGTGATATTTTTTGGCGGTGTTGGTTTTCCAAAATTTGTATGTGGCGTTTCAATAAACCTTTGTGCAACACGTTGTCCAATTTCTTCCGGCGAAGTTCCCTTAGGCCAATGTTTTAAATCAGCTTGTGCATGAGCAAAGCTGATCATTGAAAGAGATACTGCAACGGTAAAAATTAGAATTTGTCTCATCCTATTATTATTATTATTATTATTATTATTATTTGGTTAAAGTGGTATTACGAATATTTACACCTTTTACGTCATCAGCCAATAGTATTTTTTTTACACCATCAACTGTTTGCAACTTCAAATTATCAATATCAATTCCCTGAATATCAGAAAATAGTGCTGCAGGACGATTGTCTGTTGTTTCGAAGCTTGTTGTTATATTGGCCAATTCCAGATTCTTTACATGTCGCACAAAAATTCCATAGGAGGGAAGTGTACCTATTTTATAAGGTTCCGGATAACCATCGCCCAATTCTCTGGGTTTTATAGCAGCATCTTCTAAAGTTCCTCCGCCTTTACTAACTAAGCGAATGTTTTCCAATCGTAGTCCATCAATAGGTTCTTCCGGTAATCCCATAATTTGTATCCCGCTCATTTTGTCAACTCCTGTAGCAATTACATTCGAGATCAATACATTCTTCATTCGGCTGTTAGTTTTTACCCCAGGCGATCGATTTCGACTTCCCGTTGCTATATAAATTGCATAGTGGTACAAATCGGTCATCACTAAATTGCTAATGGTAATATTCTCCAAAATTGCACCATCAACTGATTCCAAAGCTAGTCCCCTGCAGCTGCGAATTGTGCAGTTTGATATGGTAATATTTCTAAATCCTCCGCTTGATTCAGTACCCAGCTTAATACGTCCGGAAGCATTTGGTCTCGGTTTCATAGTCCCGTCAAGCAAAGTGCCTTCCTGAAATCCGGAAACCTGACAGTTGGTAATCGAAACATTTTCGGTAGTTCTAAACTCGCCAAGAGCGTAAGTGCTTTTAAGGCAGATTCCATCATCACCCGGCGAATTAACACGACAGTTTGAAACTACTACATTTCGGCAACAGTCAATATCAATACCATCGCGGTTTGTATCCATCGTTACATTATCAACAGTCATCATATCACAGCCCGTTGCCAATATTGCAAAATGACCGCCATGAACGATAGTAATGTCGCTGATTGTAATGTTTTTGCAGCTTTTAAGTGCAATTGCTTTATTGCCCAGACGCATTGGTTTAAAAACAGGATTTGGATTTTGCCAATTGTCGTGACCATTCATTTTATTCAAAATTTCATCATCGCGTATAATACCGCCGCCATTTATAAATCCGTGACCGGTAATAAAAACGTTGGTAAGATTTTCACCCCAAATTAAACTGTTATGAAAATAGGTGTGGGCACCGTCCTGATAAGGGCCTACATTTGATGGTTCGGTTTCATCATAAGCATTCATTTCCTGAGGCGCTCCCAAAATGGTTGCGCCGGCATCAATATGCAGATTTATATTGCTTTGCAAATGGATAGAACCACTCAAATACGTTCCTGCCGGAACCCAAACTGTTCCGCCACCCACTTTTACAGCAGCATCAATTGTTTTGTTAATGGCTGGACTGTCAAGGTTTTTTCCGTCTCCAATTGCTCCATACGAACGAACATTAAACACATTATTTGTCTCTTTTGATTGTGCATTAAGGATAACACAGAATCCAGATAAAAGAAAAACAACAAATGCTAGAAAAAAAGACTTCTCCGTTATTGTGAAATTTAGTGTAGCTTGTTTTCTCATGGCTTTTCTATTTTAAAAAGTTTAGTTTGTGCCTGAGTTAAATTGATCTCCAGTTTTTTATTTCCGATAATGGTATTGGCTCTGTTCCAAAGCTCAGAAACTTCGACAGCTTTATTGTTAATAAATGGCAAATTAAGAGTAGTTTGTACCGTATGATTTGCTGTATGATTGATTCCTTCTTCGAGATTTCCGGCCATAATTCTAAAACTTCCATCATTAAGCTTCCACATTGATAATTGAACAGGTTGCTCTTGTTTGATTTCATCCACATAAGCAAAACCTGATTTTTTCATCGTTTCATTCATAAGTCTGGCTGTCAAAACATATGGCGTAGGACTTCCCATAATTTGATCCAAAGAACCTTTGTAATTGTCAGTTCCACCAGGCAGATTATTGAAAAACTCAGGAGCATCCCAATAAATCAAATTTTTTCCCTCTTTTTGATTCAATCCTAAAGCAGGAGAGAAGCTTACGGAATAAATAGATTCAAGTCCGTCGCTAAATTTATTCTGTGTAAAAGGCTGAAAAATTGGAAAAGTATTCGGAATAGAAGCATAAATACCTTCCGTTTTATAATTAATTGTTCCGATGTATTTGGTGCTGTTAATGATCGTATCTGTTGAAGATACTCCTAAAATAGCGGCAATATCTTTATCCAATCCACCAACAGGACTTCCAATAACCATAGAGGTTTTGCCCGATTTTAGGACTTTAATTAAATTTTCTTTTTCAGAGGAGTTTAAATGAGACGGAGTCTGAAAAATAAATAGATCGCTTTGAACATTTGGAAGATATTCCAAACGAGTTACCGACATAATAGGAGCAGACCATTTCATCAATGTTCCTGCTTGTTCGTCAATCCATTCTTTAATGTTTTCGTCTGGCTTGTTATTCGATTGCCATTCCATCGCACTTCGGTTGTAAACCAATGTTGGTCCAAAAACTTCTTTTGTTGCTGCGGCATCGGCGAAAGCCTCATTTGTAGTTTGAGCAAGGAATTTTACATCTTCTTCAGGCAATAACATTTTTCCTCTATTGCCCCATGAAATGTAGCTTCCGTTAGGCATTTTGATTCCGCTTGGAGTTTTCAATGCAGCATGCGAATACGCCCAGACCCCCCATCGCAATCTTTCTCTGGCATTATGAATAATATCCCAGGTTTCCCAAGCATCGAAAGTTTCGGTTAAAAAATAATGATGCACTTTTGTATCGGCAAGCATGGCAGAATGCGAAAGCATATAACCCAGCATATAGCTGTAGCCCAATAATGGCGAACTCCAAAAGCGAACTTCGGGAACATAATTCATGACAGGACGCTGCCCAACTTCATTCCACGATCCCGCCCAGGACTGATCGATCCAACCGTCGAGATATCCTTCTTTTGCTATAGTTTCCAAATCAAAACAATTCGCACGCCATCCGCCAACAGCACTTGCGGCATTTGAATAGCCAATTACCAAAGCTTTTGGATTCGATATCTTAGTCTGTTTCACTAAATCTGCTGTAGCTTTGCTCCATTCAGCAACGAGTTTCGGATCTTTTGGAGCAGTTTCGCCATACGGGCCTTTTCTTCTTGAATACAATCCTGTACCTAAAAAACCGTCTCTTAGAATAATAACATCAAGATTAAGTGCTTTTGACAAGCTTCCCCATTGTTTTCCGAAGAATTCTGTTAAAGGCGTTCCCTCTGGAATTC
Organism: Flavobacterium aquidurense; assembly: GCA_900107365.1. Classification (GTDB taxonomy): domain Bacteria; phylum Bacteroidota; class Bacteroidia; order Flavobacteriales; family Flavobacteriaceae; genus Flavobacterium; species Flavobacterium aquidurense. Next base: position 34,275 of record FNPS01000011.1, on the reverse strand, counting down.
CTGCCGGAAAAGCGCCGTATTTATGTGATTCAGCTACTAGTTTAGCTACCATATTTGGTTTTCCGTTTCTATAAGAATTGGCATGTCTTAATGAAAATGATGATTTATCGCCGTCATAAGAGCTTTGTCCTCCGGTAATAAACGTCCCCACTTTAATATCTTTTAAATTGTATTTATTTTGGGCTGTTTTTTTAAGAATCGCCACTAAATTTTTCAAATCGGCATACGTCCATTTTTCGTAATTGATAGATTGAGGTTTATCTGCCTTTTCAAAGCGATCTTTCCATAAATCCATACGCTCAGGCGTTGTGCCTGCCAATTGTCCCTGATCTTTGATCGAACCCCAGGTTTTCATGTTTTTTGGCAGTTTTATTTCCTGATTAATGTCTCCCTGCCATTCGTATAAATAATCGGTAATCCAGCCAACATTGATGATAACACCTTTCCAGCCGTCGATTCCCTGCATAAGAGGTTCGTAGCGTTGCCAAAAATCATTGGCAGATTTTTGCATGTCTTTGTGTTCGAACCAATACAAGTCAATTTCAAGCCAGCGGTCTGCAGAAACGGGTGTTTTTGCATTTGTTCCAATGCTATAAAACAGGATAGAGAATAATATAATTAGATTTTTTTTCATTAGTATTTTTATGTTTTGAACTGTTCTATGTACTATAGTTTTATATTTTTTTTCCTTTTATAAGAATATCTTTTTTCCCTCCTGCCCAAAGCAATGTGAGTGTAAAATCCGTACTAGATTTCACACTTATTTGAGGCATTCTTTTAGTATCTTTTCTGGATTTGCAATAAAAATCAATAGTATCATCTGTTCCAAAAGGATATTGTTTTACTCCAAACTCATCCTTTAAAGTGACATCCCAAACAATCTTATTATTGGGTACATCAGCTCTGATTCCAAAAATATATTCGAACAAAACCGCAATAGGAGTCAATCCTGTCCATCCAACAAAATCTTTCCGATCATTTCCCTGAACTTTTTCCGGGGAATAGTTTTCGAAGAAAGTACCAGTTTGGGTGTAAACTTTTAGTACATTGTCAAAATGATTCGTTGCGATTTCATGTGCAAGACTATCCTGATGTATTTGGTTAAGTCCTCTTAAAACCATATAAGAAGTCGGTGCCCAGACAGATCCTCGCCAGTAACCGCCTTCGGCATTATAATCTGGACTATCAGCAGATAAAGTAGGAACACGATGCGGACGATTGAATTTTTTGGTGTCAGAAAGTGGGCTAATAAATTGATTTATTCGATTTTCGGGAACTACATCTGCAAGCAATGCCCAATAAGATCCGATTGATTGTAAATTAGATAACGATCCATCTTTGAAAGCATCGGTATAGAAATTCAATTTTTCATTCCACATTTTTTCGTTTACGAATTTAGTCAGATATTCAACTTCTTCTTTTAGATTTTTTACTTCGTTTTCTCTGTCGAGTTCAACAGCCATTTTTATTAAAAATCGAGCGGCAAAAATTTCCTGCAAAGTGGTATCAATCCAAGACGTTTGACCGTTGCTCCATCTTACACTATATTCACTTTGTAAACGTGGTTGATTGTCCATTCCGCAGCCCCAGCCAGTCGAATAATAAGTACCGTCTTTCCACGAACGGTTGAGGTTAAACCAATTGTAATAGGCAAGAAGGGCAGGAAATACTTTTGCTAATCTGGCCTTGTCGTTAAAATTGGTATAATATTCCCATTCAGACCAGGGTAAGATATTTGGTCCTGTACTTGAGGGATCGTAACGTTCGAAACAATCTTCACCGTTAGTACCATAAATTTGTCGACAAATGAATCCGTCTGGTTTTTGCTTGCTGTAAAAATTATCCAAAGAACTCTGAAAATTAAAAGCTCTCGAACCATAACGCCCAAATAATGTCATAAAAGCAGTATCCCACATAAAAATATTTCCATTGAAAGCAGCATCGATATACGGAGAAACAAATCCGTTTTCAGGACTAACTTTATGAAGATTAGAAAAGGCAATTTCCCAAGCTTTCCAGTAACAAAGAATCGCCTCGTTTTTTGTTTTCCAAAATGGTTGCGGAAGCTTTTCTTTTATTTGATCGAAAGTTGGCGGAGTATCAAAATTTTGTGGAGTATTTTTTATAAAATTATTTTCGGCAACCAATTTTTCAGGAATATATAATTTCTTAATTCCTTTTCCCCAATCGGCTGTTCCAAGTTCAATAACAGGTTTTTGCGCTGTTATTTGACTTAGAAAGCAAAGGAATAGTAAAAAGGAAAATATTTTTTTCATGATTTATTATTTTGAAGAAATCTTCTGTTTTTTATTAAATTTTAAAACCAATCCTGGATCAGAAATATCATTTTTTGATGCAGATGAAAGACCAACTTTTCGAATTAAGTCTCCTGAGATAATTATTTTATTATCCTTAAAAACAATATCTTTTGTAATATATGAATAAGTATCTCCAGCCAAATCCTGACCTAAAACTTCGTAATCTGAGGCTTTTATTTTGGTTGGAAGAAGTAGTGTAAGTGACTCATAATCTCCAAATATTGCGATGGGATTGTCAATATTTTGAATTTCCTGCTCCACTTTAATGCGCTTCGTAATGTATTCCCGATTAATACCTCGGCCAATAGTAACGACAGCAACAGCTCCATTTGGATACATTGATGATAATACAAAAGGCTGATCTGGACTTGGATTTAAAATTTTTGCCAACGGCAATCCACGGCTCACTCTTGCGGGGGCGTTTTCTTTTAAGGTATCTCCGGGTTTGTGTTTTTTATTCCAGGTTTCTCTTTCTCCTAAAACCCAGTAATCTTTTAATGAAGTTTTATCAATACTATAATTTTCTGAGCCTACGCCAAAAGGTTCGGCAATGCGGTGCCATCTTACACCCCTAATTACTTCATCCATTCTATATTTGATATTTCTTCCAGTGGGAGGAAACGCATAATCATTTGTGTTATTAGGAAGTTTGTCTGGGAACGGATATCGCATTATCCCAATAGCGCAACCTAAGCCAGCAGCTATATAAGGTTCATCTTCGCAATTGATAATACTTTTTGCGTCTCCTTGTGGTTGATAGTGTAATAAATTGGCAATTCTTTGAATGGTAACTGGCTGCGCAGTAACATTCTCGACATCGTAAGTTCTGTAGGTGTCGCTTACTTCAATTGTATATCCATTAAAGGCATGTTCAATTACTAAATTTGGCGCATAAGTACGACCTAATTTAGTCATGGTTTTTCTCCATTCTAAGTTTCGGGATTGTTTTCCCCAATCTACTTTCCAATATGCAAATCCTGATTCATTAGCGGCTTTTAGGCGTTCTGTCCAATATTCTTCCGAATTCACATTTCCAACAATAGGTGCTTCCTGGGCGCAGATCCAACCGCCAAGACCTCTCCAGCCTTTTGCTTTTACGGCACTAACCAATTTCGTTAATCTTTCTGCCGGAGTTCCGGTATAAGAAGGAAAACGCTCCTGATTTAATTCCGTAAGACCAAAAGAAGGACCGTCTTTGCTGGTTTCTGAAAGCGGAATATCCCAAGAATCATCCATAACAAAAATGAGATCTTCACGAATTTTTGGAAAAAAATTAACCCAGTTTTGATAAGTCCCTTCCCCAAGCATATTTTTTTCAGTCATAGCTTGTCTAATTTCTGCATTAGAATTATAACTGCAGGTATATCCCTGTATGTTCCAGGTACAAAAGTAATCTGGTGCTTGTGATGGTTTATTAGGTATCAGCGATGAAACAGTTTGAGAAAATCCTTGTAGAGTGATGGTCAAAAAAAGTACTGCTGAGAAAAGAAATTGTTTCATCTCTTTATAGTATAAGGTTGTTTTTTGTAGTTTTTTAGTTCAATAGCTTTAAAATGTTGATATAACAATGGTTTTAAAAGAACGGAACAGGAAGGAGGATTCCCATTCCGTGTCTTCAAAAAAACCAAACTTAACCAATTCTTAAAATTTATTTTTAGACAAGACAATTCCTTAGCCTGCGCCATTTGGAGCTGCCTGATTAAAATTATAAGTATGAGAAATTTGTCCACTGGTTTTAGATGTGAACAGTTTTAATTGTGAACTAATGAATATTCTCCCATGATAACATGGGAGAATATCATTTAATTAGTATCCCGGATTTTGATCTTCCGGATTTATTTTATTGTTGGTATCAATTTCTTTTTGAGGAATTGGAAACAATAAGTTTTTAGGCTGAGGATTTTTACCAGCAGCTGTCATAATCGGAACTAGTTGTTCTGTACGGATCAGGTCAAAATACCTTTTACTTTCAAAACAAAATTCCCAGCTTCTTTCCTGTAAAACTGCCGCTCTAAATTGCACTTGCGTTAAACCTGAAAGATCAGTCATACCAGCTCCGGCTCTTTTACGAATTGCATTAATAGCGCCATATGCTTCTGTAGTTGGACCATTTAACTCATTCAAAGCTTCAGCTTTCATCAATAATACATCTGCATATCTTAAGATAGGGTAGTTATTATTATTGTTGCTTCTTGCATAAGGAGCAGTATCAAAATATTTAAAAATACTCAATTCCGTTAAATCTGTTGAAGGATACTGATATACTTTTTGAGTTTTAGGATCAACAAAACGTGATAAAATAGAAGCATCACGACGTGTATCTGCAGCACTAAAAGATCTCCAGAATTTATCTTCAACCATGTTTTGACCAAAACCAGAGATACCAGAAGCCTGAATAACATTAGCTGTTCTGGAAAGATAAAATTGAGCATAAGCACTTCCAAGAGCTTCCGGACCAGATTGAAACTGAATTGAAAATATGTGTTCCAATTTATTTTCGTTTGCTATTTTCCATACGTCTGCAGGTGTGGCATATAAACCATATCCGTACGCACCGGCATTGCTGATTACTTCCTGTGCTTTTGCAGCAGCATTAGTCCAGTCTTTTTTGGTTAAATAAACATAGGCAAGCATAGTAGAAGCAGCTCCTTTCGTAGCTCTTCCAACATTGGCAGCTGGCTGTACCGCAGGAAGTTTTGCTTCGGCTTGTTTTAAATCATCTATAATTACAGCGTAAACGGCGTCTGCAGAAGAGCGCTCTAAGTGAAGTGGTGTAACCTCTGCTAAACGTAAAGGCACGCCGCCAAATGTTCTCACAAGATTAAAATAACTAAATGCGCGCAGAAAACGTGCTTCTGCTATGATAATATCTTTTGTCGCGGCTGGCATTTCAATAGCCGGAACACGGTCTAAAACTGCATTGGCTCTATTGATAATTACATAATTATTATTCCAGTTACCAAGTAGGATAGCATTAGAAGGATCAAATTGAAAAGCATCAATATTAGACCTGTCGACATTTGAATTTGAAACTCCAGGCCAGGTTTGCTCTCCGGCGGTATCTCCCACAAAAGTAATATCCTGGCTATAGATTGCTCTTAGACCATTATAAACAGCAACTAATGCTGCATTTGCATCTGCCTCCGTTTTATAAAAATTTGTTGGCGCTATAAAAGATTCAGGATTTTCTTCCAGAAAATCATTTGAACAACTGCTAAAGCTTGTAATCAAAATAGACAAAGCTGTAACAATAAGGAAATTATTAGATTTCATATTTTTTTGATTAAAGTTTTACATTAAGTCCCATTAGGAATGTTTTGGCCGCTGGATAACCTCCACGATCAACACCCATACTTAGGTTATCCTGTCCAAATGAACTTACATCAGGATTATATCCTTTGTAGTCTGTAAAAGTCCACCAGTTTTGTAAACTAACATATAATCTTATTGACTGTACAAAAGTGTTTTTGAAAACATCTTGCGGCATATTATATCCGAATGAGATATTTTGAATGCGCAAATACGATCCGTCTTCTACTTGTTTGTTAGTAAGACGAGAATCTTGAGTATGTCTTTGAATATCAGTATTAGTATTTGTCGGTGTCCATCTGTTTAATGATTCCGGAGCATTAACATCTGTTTGTGCATTTACGTTTAAATTTACAATATCATTACCCTGAACCCCATTGATAAGAACATTTAAATCGAAATTTTTATAAGAAAATGTGTTGGTCAAACCATAGAAAAAGTCTGGTTGTGCATATCCTAAAATAGCACGGTCACTTTCATTAAATTTTCCATCGCCATTAGTATCTTTATAACGTCTGTCACCAATTACAGAAGTACTTGGTTGTCCTGCAGCTTTTCCTGCATCAACTTCTGCCTGAGTTTGAAATAAGCCATCAGTTACATAACCGTAGAATGCTCCAACTGCCTCACCAACTCTTAATATACCTGTATTTGTGATTTGTTTACTGGCACTTCCACCTCCAACTACTCTTTCATATTCTCCACCTAAATCAAGAATTTCATTTTTGTTGAAAGTAATATTGAAAGATGTTTTCCATTTAAATTCACCATCAAAGTTTACTGTATTTAAAGCAAATTCAAAACCAGTGTTTTTTACACTTCCGACATTTTGAAGCGAAGAAACAAAGCCTGAGCTTCCTGGAATTTGAACATCAAGCAATAAGTCTTTTGTGCGTTTATCATAATAATCTGCAACAATGTTAATTCGGTTTGAAAACAAACTTAAATCAATACCTGCATCAAATTGTGCAGTAGTTTCCCAACGTAAATCAGGATTTGCAAAACGGTTAGGGGCTATCCCGCTACCAATAATTCCACCAATAGGATAGCTAACAGATCCTAAGGCAGCCAAACTACGGTATTGTGGAATCTCCTGATTACCTGTTTCTCCATAACTAGTTCTCAATTTAAGATTTGAGATCACATTTGCTGTAGACTTCATGAAATCTTCTTCAGAAACCCTCCAGGCAACTGATCCGGAAGGAAAGAAAGCAAATTTATTACTTTCACCAAAACGGGAAGATCCATCTGCACGTCCTGTAAGCGTTACTAAATATCTGTCATTATAACCATAATTAACTCTTGCAATATAAGATTCAAGTTGCCAATCTGTTACGTTTGATCCAGGACTATTAGCTGTCGCTCCGGCTCCTAAATTATTGTCTTCTAGAATGTCGTTAACAAATCTTTCAGATCCGGCAGTTACAGTTTCTCTGGTTAACTTCTGACGGGTAAAACCTGCTAAGGCTGTCAAATTATGTTTAGCAGCAAAAGTTTTGGTATAGGTTAATGTATTTTCATTTAACCAGCTAAAACTTTGGTTAACACCAATTCTTGCTTTTGCAGTTATTCCTGCATCTTGTATAAATGCTGGGTTATAATAATCTTCCTTAACATTGATTTGGTCTCCACCTAAAGTTATTTTGAATAATAAATCTTTTGTGATTTTATAATCAAGAAAGATATTTCCAAATGTTCTGTTGGTTTTATTTAAATTTTTAATCTCTAATAATGACGCAATAGGGTTTACGTAGAAGTTACCATCCGGACCTCTAAATCTAGTGTAGCTACCGTCTGCATTATAAGCAGTCTGAGTTGGCGGTGCATAAAGAATTGCCGATACAGCACCTTGATTGTTGGCATCCAAATCTGAATCCGTTTTTGCTTGATTGTTTTCTGTTAGTGAAGAACTGAAACTTAATCCAAGCTTAAATTTAGAGCTTAAATTACGATCTAAGTTAACGCGCACAGAACCACGTGTGAAATCTGATCCAAGTAAAATACCATCCTGTGTGAAATAATTTCCTGAAATGGAGTATTTTGTTTTCTCATCTCCACCTGTGAAATTTAACTGATAGTTTTGTGTAGCAGCTACTCTAAAAGCTTCATCCTGCCAGTCAGTTCCTTCTCCGTATGCATCAGGATTAGCGACATAAGGCAAACGGCCTCTTCGTATATTGTCTGCATTAACTGATAGCGCATAATCATGTGCATTGAGTAAATCTATTTTTTTACTAAGCTGTTGAAAACCATAGTAAGTTTCAAAAGTAACACTCGATTGTCCGACTTTACCACGTTTAGTTGTAATAATAATTACACCATTGGCACCTCTTGAACCGTAAATAGCGGTAGCAGAAGCATCTTTTAAGATTTCCATTGATTCGATATCGCTTGGGTTGATCGAAGCCAATACATTTGAAGGCTGTCCGTTACCTAAAACTCCTGTTGAGCTTGCAGAGGTATCATTATATACTGGGAAACCATCAATTACATATAAAGGTTCGTTTCCGGCACTGATTGAGTTACCACCACGAATTCTTACTGATGCATTACCACCTGGTGCTGATGAAGACTGAGTCATTTGCACACCAGAAACCTGACCTTTTAAAGCTTGCTCTGTAGAAGTAAGTACTAAATCTTTAATTGAATTTTTTGATATCGAAGCTATAGATCCCGTAATATCATGTTTCTTTTGAGTACCATAACCTACAACTACAACTTCATTAAGTCCGGCTGCACTTTCTTTTAATACTATTTTTAAAGAGGCTTGTCCTTTTACTTGAAATTCCTGAGTATCAAAACCGATATAAGACACAACAAGAGTTGCATTTTCATCTGAAATAGTAAGGGCAAATTTTCCGTCAAAATCAGTAGTAACTCCGTTTTTAGTTCCTTTTTCAACAACATTAGCACTTGGCAAAGGTTGTCCATTAGAATCTGTTACTACACCTTTTATTTGTTTAGGAGCAAGATCAATAACACTTGGTGCGGTCACCATACTAGTTTTATTGGCTTTGCTTTTAGTTAACAAAATTTTGCGGTCATCGATCTCATAACTTGTATCGGTGCCCTTAAAAAGTAGGTCTAATATGGTGTTTATTGGAACTTTTTTTACACTTAGGGAAACCTTTCGGTTTAAATCCACTGCCTTAGTATTAAATAGGAACTTAAATTCGGTAGTTGTCTCAATTTCATCGATAACTTCCTTTACCGTTACGCTTTCTCTATCTAAAGTGATTTTGGTTTTTTGAGAATATGACGTGTTTGCCTGCATGACGAAGCTTACGGTGACAAAAAATAATAGTGATAACTTCATTTTTAAATCAAATAATAAGTTCCATGGAAATAATCCATTGGACTTTGGTGGTTTTTTCATAATTTTGGATTGTTAATTAGTGATTAATCTTTGTGGTTGATCACTTTACCTAAGTCGGGAAATGTTGGCGCATTTTCCGATTTTTTTTTATCCAGATGATTTGGAGAGGTAATAAGTGATAGTTAGTACTAAGTTTTTTACGTGGAACTCTAATTCATAGGCATTGTTTTTAGTTTTAGTTTAGTTGATTATTATTTTATTTTCTACAATACTGTAATCGATTTGATAAACTTTTTTGAAGTAATTGAATACTTGTACAATACTTTCATTATTGGTTTCTATAGTGGCATTAAAAGTTTCATTAGCCAAACTTCTGTTATTATTGATGATAGTAACATTGTAATGGCGTTCTAATTTTTTGATGATATTTGCGAAAGTTTCTTGTCTAAAGACCAAGTTTCCATTCATCCAGGAAGTATATAATGAAGTGTTTACTTTTTCATTTGATATACTTTTGTTTTGTTTTAAAAAAGTTCCTTTATAACCTGGAGTAAGGAAAAATTCATTTTTATTTTTTCCGACTAATCCTGTTTCTTTCATGCTTACAGAACCTTCAACCAGTACAACATCTGTAGCATCATCTTCCTGATAATTGCTAACATTGAATTTTGTACCGTAAACCTGAACATCTAATTTGTTTGCATTTACTATAAAAGGATGTTTTTTATCATGCGTAACATCAAAATAGGCTTCTCCGGTAAGGAAGATTTTACGATTTTGGTTTTTAATAAACTGCACCGGATAAGTCATAGAACTTCCTGCATTTAAATACACCACTGTTCCATCTGAAAGGGTAATATTAAAACGTTTTCCATTTGGGATACTCAATGTGTTATATACTAATTTAGTCGCATTTGGATCATTTGCGTATACTAGTTCCTTACCGTTTTGCTGTCCTACTACTTTTCCATCTGCGTCATAAACTTTCGAAGTTCCGTCAGCTGCAATAACTTTAATATTTCCATTTCCCAGTTTCAGCGTAATTTCATCTTTTTTAGGGACAATTATTTCTTTTGTATTGTTATCAAAGATGTTTTTTTGCAATACAGCACCTATTCCTAAAAACAAGATTGCGATTGCAGCATACTTCATGAAAGAGCGAAGACTATATATTTTCGATTTTTTCTTTTCTTTCCTAATTTCCTTAAGAAGCGCTTTTCTCACAGTTTTACTATCCGGCTCATTCATGGCTAAAGTTATAGCAAAGTGTGTTTTAACATACTCCTGAAATATCAATTGATTTTCCGGATCTTCTATCCATTTGTTTAATATATCCAAATCGCCCATATTTGCGGACTGTGAAAAATACTTAACGATTATAATTTCTATTTCTTTAGGAGCCATTTTCTGGGGTGCTTTTTTATGTATTACAAGACAGAATCACAATACCCTAATTTTTTATTAAAATATTTTTCATATTCATATATTTTTTTTCTTTATTTTGCCGAATAAATACTTTTTATGGATTTCGACGATAATGTAATTTTAATGGAAAGCCTCAAAAATGGGGATGAGAAAGCTTATAAGTTTCTATTGAATAAATTTCACAGAAAATTGAATGCCTATGCACTAACTTTGGTAAATGATCATTCAATGGCCCAGGATATTGTTCAAAATGTATTTTTAAAAACATGGAAAAACAGAAATAAACTTAATCCTGAATTTTCTATTCAAAGTTTTTTATATAAATCCGTTTATAATGAATTCATTAATACTTATCAGCAAAACAAGGCTATGATGCTATTACAGCAGAAATATGTAGACTCTTTGCAACAAGTTGTTGAAACCACAGACGAAAGTTCTATAGAACGTATGTTGGCTATCATCAATAAAGAAATACAAAATTTGCCTCCAAAGTGCCAGAAAGTTTTTATCCTAAGTAAAAAAGAGGGACTAACCAATATTGAGATTGCAGAACATTTAGAAATATCTATTAAAACTGTTGAAGCACAGATTAGTAAGGCTTTTAAAATTTTGAAAGAGAAATTGAAAGACAATTATAATATGATGCTGTTTTTGCTTTTTCATTCCCCGCAAAAAGAATATTCTAAGCTTTGAGATACTAAAAATAAGAATTTAAAAAAAATCCACTCGATGTTATTGCTAGAGTGGATTTTTTTTGTCTTAAAATGTAAAAATATATAGATTTTTTTGCTCTCTGAACTTATTTCGAAAGTTCGTTATATAGATCCGAAAGACGCTTTTCAAGCAAATTCATTCCAAATTTAGCGTCGTTCGTATACCAGTCGTTAAATGGTGCGTGATTAGATGTATTTAAAAGTTCCTTTGTAAGATGAATTTCGTTTAAGGTTTGCTTGATAAATTCTCGCTTTTTCTCCTTGTTTTCCTTACTTTCATAGGCCTGTACCAAATAATTTAGCGAACGATTTAAATGCAGCATAAGATAAGCTTGTCCCCTTAAGTTATCATCAAAAAAGACTTTTCCGCTTTCAAGTTTGTTATAAATCTGATCTGATTTAATTGTAATCTTTTCCAACTTTGCTATACTTGAGGCAGTTCCTTTAGCCATAGCTTCCAGCTGATTTTCTGCATCATTATCGGCAGGAATTACTCGAAAATAACCAACACTCCCTTTGCTTGGGTCATCTAGTGGATGATTGTCCAGAGGATTTGTACTGTATTTGCCTTTTTCAAGATCGTTGAGTAACATTTCGATTGCACGCGCATACCTCAAATCCTGAAACAGATATTGTCGTTCAAATCCTGGAAGGTCACCTTTTTTTTGTTGCCAATAAGAATTGAAAAAATCCTGATACAATTGAGAAATCTCAATTCCGTATTGAGAACCATAATAATTGTTGCTGAATGTAGAAAGAAATGAAGTAGGATTAAAAGGTTTAAAATTCCACATCATATCCGCATTGGCTGATAACTCTACAAGATGCTCTCGTATATTTCCGGCATTTACTACAGAAAACAGTAATTTATGACCGCTGAGGCTATCCACTATACGATAGTTTTGCTCCATTTTTCTCGGACCTTCTGCCTGTGCTAAATGCGAACCTGTTGAAGTAAATTGAAAATTAAGATAATAACCTACAGGTTTTCCTGAAAAAGTGTAATTGCGTACATCTAATGCTGGGAAGTGATCCCGACGGGCCGCTACGAAATTTATAATTAATGATGGCTCATCAGGAATATGAAAAAGTCCGGCAGCTGTCAGGTTCGACATTTCGTTATAAAGCGTTAACCGCATTGGCGGATGCGGATTACCCGTTTTTTCTTTAAGAAGGTCGATTTGCATCTGCACCATTTCCTCGATAACTTTTGCACGGCTTTTGTCATCTTTTGGCGCATCTGGAAAAAATTCCCAAAATGGAATATCGTGATTTCCTCTAAAACCAACCAGCCAAACAACTTCTAAGTTATTTCTTTTTGCTAAATCAATATGATAACCCCAAAACTCCTTTAAAGCCTGACGGTTCGCAATTGTCAATTCAGGTGCAGGAAGATGTCTAACTTCTTTCCAATAATCTTCCCAAAAAGCATAAGTTGATCCAAAAATATTAAGATGATGACCTGTTGTTATTAAACCACGCTGTTGGCCTGTTGCGGCATCCTTTCCTGGACTATAGGGAGGCGTAAAACTTTCTTTTCCTGTAATTATGCCTTCAAGCGTATTAAGTTTAAGACGCAGCATCACTTCAAACAAAGCTTGATAGTTGTTGTCTGATAGTTTTTGCCAGGGAGTCAGGAAATCGGTATCATTGGGCAACCATGCTCTGTATTTTATATCAGGTGAATTAAACACCTTTTTATAATTTACAGCCATTGTTATTTGGTCCTTATGAACAGGTTGTTCAGATGCCCAAAACCAAAGTGGTTTAACGCCCAGTATCAGCTCACTAAAACTATAAATGGCATAAATAGTCCCTCTCATATCGGCACCATTTAGAATGATATGCTCCTTATCTGCATATATTTGGTGAGCTTCCCAGTCTTTTAATAATAACTTGTTTTCTTTATAATGATCTGCGGTTGCAATTACGATAACAGGGCCTTTTTGTGGCAGTTTGGTAACAAAAGCCGATGGTTGACCCAGAACTGTATTAAGGTCACGTTGTAAATCTTCTGCAGCACGACGAACTGGCGCTGGTTCATCAGGGCTTATATATATTGGAATCTTTCCTTTTATTATTATAGATTGTGCTATTGTAGTTTGGTTAAAAAAGAAGACCAGCAAAAACTGGAGTAGTAATAAGAAATTGTGTTTTTTCATTGTGGTTATTTTTGGGTGGTTATAAATAGTAGATAACAAAGACGCATTTAATGAGGATTCACTTAATCGTCTGGGTTATGATTATAATACAAGGCAGAATGATTATACCCTAATTTTTTACAATAATTCAACTTAATAATATTAAATATATCGACTTATTGATACTATAAAACTTCTAGTTTTCATTTAATAAAACAAAAAACCAAACCCTTCAGAACCTTAAAATTCTGAAGGGTTTGGTTTTTTATAAATTATGGTACAGTTTAAATTGATAAATAGAATCTATTTATAATTTCCCTCGCTTTTGCAAACCTTCCAGAAGTTCTTTTGCAAATTCCGCTGGGTGGAGTGCATATCCTAAGTGACCTCCCGGAACATATAAAACGTCTGTTCCAAATTGTTTTGCCAGATTTGTAACTGGCCAGGCTGGCATGGTATTAACCGAATCTCTTCCTACGCAAAAAAGTATTTTATCTTTGTTTTCTTCTAATTTGTTAGTTTCAAAATCAGTTGAAGGATATTGTCTTATCTCATGTTCAAACCAATATTTAGTATTTGGCGTCTCCGGTCCTTTTCCACCTTTCATTAATTCTCCGTCTTGAGTTCCGGGAATAAGATCGTTTACAAATTTTTCTTTAGCAGGACCTTCTCCTTCTTTAGTATAGATATCATGAATTTCCTGAATAGTTGCTTTCCATTTTTCTGTGTTCGGCAAGTATTTTATTGCTGTTGGTTCATGCGGTATAAGCGCTTTTATCAAATCAGGATGCAGGCATATCAATTGAAGTCCAACTAAAGCTCCGGAACTGCTTGAAAAAACGAAAGCGGGTTCATTTGTCAGATGTTTAATCAAACTTGCAGCATCATTGGCATCTGTATCGATACGATGCGTATAATCCTGTTCTCCAATAAGTTTAGATCCTGAAAATCCTCTACGGTCGTAAGTGGTTACGGTAAAAGTTTTAGACAATATTTCACGAATAGGAGTAAAGATAAAATGATCTCCGTTTGCTCCCGGAATCATCAATAAAAGTGGCCCCTCGCCTTTTGTTTCGTAATACAGTTCTGCTCCTGAAACCTTTAAAATTCCAGTTGTAACACCTTCGATTGGTTTATTTGTATTTTCCATATTGATTTATTTATATTTATAAGTTCAATAGTTTTTCGACATTTAAGTGTCCAATTTTTTCTTTATCCTGATCTGAAATCGAAGCATTTTTTAGAAAATCGCCTGTATTTTTTTTCATTAAATATGGATAATCTGCAGAGTAAATAATATGATCGGCGCCCATTTGTGAGATTGCAAATTGAAGTTGTACTTCAGAGAAAATTCCGCTTGGCGTGATGTAGACATGCTCTTTGTAATATTCTGAAATTGTACGTCTCAAATTGGTAATTTCAGGGTAAAGAGTCTCGTCTAATCTTTCCAGAAAAGCGGGCACAAACTCGCCCCAATGTCCAGAGATTAATTTTAAATTCGGCAACTTGTCAAAAATTCCTGAAAGTATCATTCTTATAACATGAATACCGCTATCCATATGCCAGCCAAAACCTGCTGCAGGAAAAACGCCGTTTACTAATTTGGACCAATTTTCATTTCTAAAATAATGATCTGCCACATTTTTCTCCACAATTCCGGGATGCATGTAAACTGGTACATTCAATTCGGCAGCTTTTTCGAAAATAGGAAAGAACAAGGGATCATCACAAAATTTTCCCTGAAAAGTTCCGGCTATTAAAGCTCCTTTAAATCCAAGAACTTTTATGGCACGCTCTAATTCATTTGCTGCGGCGATAGGATCAGCAAGGGGTAAAGTGGTAAAACCGGCAAAGCGCGTTGGGTTTTCTTTGATAAAAGCAGCTAATTCGTCATTGGCTTCCTTACAAAGTTCAAGTGCTACATTCGGATCTGCAATTCCTTGCGGGCTTCCGCCACCGTATGAGATGACCTGCATATCGACACCGCTTTCGTCCATAAATTGCAATCTTCTTGCACCAACATCTTCAATGTCCTCATTTGTAGGTAAAAAATGTTTAATGATTTCTTCCATGTCTTTTGCCTTTCCTGCATCTAAATTATTAGATTGAAATTGTTGCATTTTAGCAGTGATTTTTGGCGAGGTAAAATGTTCTTCTATTGTGATAATTTTCATTTTTTCTAATTTTAAGAATTTAACCAATCTTCAGATTCCTGATATAATTTATCTACCATTTCCGGTTTGTCAATTCCTGGTAAATTCAGATCAACAGGATGTCCATTTTTACTTAAACAATAAGACATATTAGCATAACTTGGTCTGAATTTGGCAATTTCTTCTTTTGGAATAATAATGCCATCAGCAGGCGAAACAGGAACCAAAGCATCTTTTTCATAAATCCCGTCCATTGAAATGATAGACCAAAGACCATCTGTTTTTTGTGTTTTATATAAAAGTTTTACGTCAGAGCTAAGTTCTAATAAATGTCCCTGAATTTCCATTCTCATCTGAATTTTAGCCATGGTAATAGAAACTGCTTTGTCATCATTCAACCAAATTAAAGTGTCGTATATTTTGTGAGGTGCATACGTTGCCATTTTGCTTGAAGCATCTACAAAACCATGTCCTGAGCCTTTATACCATGAAATTGTTACCGTTGAATTTTCTGCAAAACATTTTTTCATTTCTTCCCATTGGGCATTGTCTCTGCAAAAGCGTTCGAATTCTATCAACTCTTTGATACTGAATTTGTCAATTACGTTTTGAGTCGTATTTTCCGAAGGTTTTTTTAATAGAATTTTCATAATCCTGAAGTTTAAATTTTGTTATTTCAACTATCCGTTTTTTATCTGATGATTAATTAAGACAAAATTACACCGACACAAAAACCTGTGCATTGACAAATGTCAAAATCGTTATTTTGATTTCAATCGGCTTAAGGTTTCCTGAGAAATGCCTAAATAGCTAGCGACAATTTTATTGGAGAGGCGTTGAATGTAATGTGGTCTTTCTTTTAATAGTTTTTCATAACGTTCTTTGGCAGATAAGGTTACCAAATCTTCGATTCTGTTGTTTTGAAAAGCAAATGCTAATTCTAAAATTTTTCTGTAAAACAATGCCCAACTCGGAATTTCGTCCAAAAGCCTAAAAAAATCAGTTTGAGACATCGATAATAATTCTGAATCTTCTAAAGCATCAATATATTCAACAGAAGGTTTTAGATTAATAAAACTGGTAAGTACTGTAACTGGTGTATTATCAAAAGAAATTAATCTTGTTTTTTCCTGGCCTTCCTCGGTGATATAATAAGTTCGCATACAGCCTTTTTCTAAAAAATAAAATTTGTCGCAAACTTCTCCCTGAGCTAAAATGATTGTATTTCGTTTTACATTATAAACAGAAATGCAGGACATGATTCTATTCATATCCTGCTCATTAATTTCTGCTAATTCAGTAATAAAATCTTTAAATATATCTGTCATATTAAATTTTTATTCTAAAAATTCCATGTCTTCCTTAGTCAACGAAAGATTTTTTGCTTTTATATTTTCTGAAAAATGCGCTAAAGATGAAGTTCCCGGAATTGGTAAGATCCAAGGCGATTTGTGTAAAAGCCAGGCAATGTTCACTTCAGTTTCAGAGACATTATATTTTTGGGCAATTTCAGCAATGCGATTGTCTTTTTTGCCAATAGCATGCACTAATGAAAAATATGGAATTAGCGGAATCTTATTTTGCTCGCAAAGCGCTAAAACTTCTCCACCGCCATAAGTATCTCCAAAATTATTTTTCATCGAAGTTCTTTGCGCATGTCCGTACATGTTTTCAACGGTGGCGATATTTCCCATTTTCAAAGCAGTTTCAACGTTTTCAACACTAACATTGCTTACTCCTACATGCAATATTTTCCCCTCTTCCTGCATTTTGAACATAGCTTCCATACTTTCTTCAAAATTCATATGACCGTGCATAGCCCTAAAATGTACAAGCGTTACTTGTTCAATTTTTAAGGTACGCAAGTTGTTTTCTATGCTGGTACGCAAATTTTCTGGCGTGTTATATGGAATCCAGCTTTTGTCTGGTTTTCGGGTACAGCCCACTTTTGTACAAATGACCAAATCATCCGGATAGGGATATAAAGCTTCAGAAATTAAACGGTTGGTAACATCTTCGCCGTAATAATCTGCGGTATCTAAAAAATTGACGTCAGAAGCTACAGCCTGTTTAAGGATTTGTAATGCTTCGGGTCTGTTTGCGGGCTCTCCGTAAATACCTTCTCCGGTAAGTCGCATGGTTCCGTATCCTAAACGATTGACTGTAATTGGGTTTTTGCTGTTTGAACCTATTGTTATTGTTTTTGCCGTATTCATAAGATTTTATTTTTGTTGCTGTTTTTTGTTTTTTGGAATTATAAATTCAATAATTTTTCAGCGTTGCCATGTGCAATTTTTTCTTTATCGCTTTCGCTAATTGGTGCGTTTTCGAGAAAAGCCCGGGCACCTTCATTACCAACATAAGGATAATCTACAGAAAACATAATTCTGTCGGCTCCCATCATTTCAAGGGCACATTTAAATAAAGGCATTGTAAACATACCACTTGGCGTAATGTGTACATGATTACGATAATAATCAGAAATATTGCGATCTAAACGAGTTAACTCTTGCGGCATTTGCTCGTCCATTCGATCTAATAAAAAAGGCACCATTTCGCCCCAATGACCTGTAATCATTTGTAAGTTAGGATATTTATCAAATGTTCCATTCAATATCATGTGAACGATATGAATACCAACTTCCATATGCCAGCCCCAGCCCGAAGCTGCAAATCGTGCACTAACATCCGGATTTTTGCAATTGTAATAGATATCACGTACTGATTTCATAATTGTTGTTGGATGCAGATAAATTGGAACTTTTAGTTGATTTGCCATTTCCAATATGGGAATAAATTCATCCTCGTCCAGAAACTTATCATTAGTCGCTCCGCTGATCATGGCGCCTTTAAAACCTAATTTGGTAACCGTTCGTTCTAATTCTAACGCAGCGGCTTCTGGATTTGTTGTAGGCAATGTGGCTAAGCCAACGAGACGAGTTGGATTTGCTTTAACAGCCGCCTCCAATTCATCGTTAACGGCTATTGCAAGGGGCACAGCTTCTTGTGGTGCTATAAGTTGTATGCCCGGACCGCCAATGCTTAAAACCTGCATGTCGATACCGTTTGCATCCATTTCCGCAATTCTAATAGGCCCCAAATCAGTCATTTTATCAAAAGAGGCATTACTGGAATAATTACTGTAGGCGGCTCTGTGGCTCGGTGCCAAACGTTCTATGATATCTGCTGACGCTTTGGCAATTGCCGGATTTATAAAATGTTCTTCTAGTGTTATGATTTTCATTTTTATTTTTTTAGGAAGTAAATTAAAATGATGTATTATTCTTGTATAATCTGACATTCCTTAACAACCAAAATACTTTCTTTGTAAAGATCACGGGCTTCTCCGGTAATCACAAGTGTTTGGCCTTTAGAGAATTTACGTAGCTTAAGATAGTCCGAAACGGGTAATACACAAAGTGCCATTGAAGCACCATCTTTTTTGTCTGATAGTTCTATAGAAGGCAAGGCATAAATGTCCGGACCAACATAAACTGCAATACCCTTTAACGTTACTTTTTTATTCTTATATAATTTTTCAGCTTTGCTTCTGTCATTTACAAAAGCATCTTGTAATTCTTTTACGGGAATAATTTCTTTTGGATCCATATTGTTTAAATCTTTTGAATAAATGATTCCATAAATCAATACTAATGTGACTACGGCAATGATTTTATATTTATACATTTTCTTCGTTTATTTGTTAATTAATAAAGTTTAAATCTTCGATCATTTAAGAAATTAAGAAGCAACTACTTTTAGTAAAGCATCAGGATAGCGTTCGCCTTTAAAAACTCCAATTCCAAAAGTTTCATTAAGCAGTTTATTTTCTTCTGAGGTTAATTGGATAGACTCTACCAGATTGATATTTTTATCGACCCTTTTGGTACTGCTCATTCCAACAATCGGAATAATATCATCGCCTTGGTGCAATGCCCAGGCAAGAGCTAAATCTCCGGCTGTAATTCCTTTTTGAGAAGCTATATCTTGCAGTTTTTCTACTAATTTTAGATTGTATTGAAGATTTTCTCCCTGAAATCTTGGAAACATATTTTTGTAATCTTCTTTTGGAAGCGGTCCCGATAAATTCCCTGTCAGTAATCCGTAACTCAATACAGAATACGGAATAAGGCTTGCGCCAATTTTACGAACTTCTGGAAGTATTTCTTTTTCGATAAAACGAGTTGCTAATGAATATTCAATTTCAACAGCAGTGACAGGATGTACAGCATTTGCTCTTCTGATTTGATCGGCATTCACTTCAGATAATCCTAAACAACGCACTTTTCCTTCCTGAATTAAATCTTTTATAGCTCCGACTGATTCTTCGATTGGAACATTAGGATCGATTCTCGCAATCTGATAAAGATCAATTTCATTAACTCCAAGTCGGGTTAGCGAATAAGCGCAGAAATTTTTAATGGCATTTGGTCTTCCGTCAAAGCCAAGAAAGTGACCCTGATAGTTTCTTAAAGCACCAGTTTTAACGCTGATAAATGCTTTTTCACGACGATTTTTTATAGCCTCGCCAATGATTAATTCATTCATTCCCATTCCGTAAAAGTCAGCGGTATTTATGAAATTAATGCCAGAATCTATGGCGTACTGAAGTGTTTCTATGGTTTGTTGTTTGCTTTTTTCGCCTACTTCTCTTGTACCAATTGCAATAGGAGAAATGTCAATTCCTGAATTGCCTAATTTTCTTGTATTCATAATACTTTGAATTTAATATTTATCTTACAAAGGTATTTGTTTAAAGAAAGATGGGGAAGGTCTGGACAACGGGGAAACTGTTCTAAATATCGTTTTTTATTTTAAAGACTTTTGCGATATTCTAATGGACTCATACCTGTACTTCGTTTAAAAAATTTTCCAAAAAAGGTTGCTGAAGCAAAATTTAAATATACAGAAAGTTCTGAAATATTCAAAGATTTTGTTTGAAGCAGCACTTTAGCTTCCAGACAAACCATTTCGCTAATGATCTCACTAACAGTTTTTCCGGTTTGATCTTTTACAACTTGTGAAAGATGTTTTGGTGTTATGAAAAGTTTTTCGGCATAAAAATGAACCTCACGATGTTTAGTGAAATTTTCAACTAATAGTTCTTTAAATTTCTCTGTTAAATAATATCCTCTGGAATAGGAATTATTCTCGATATTGGTCTGATTTTCGGGAAAGCTTTCTAATTCTAAAAGTAATATGCGTAATAAACTTTGAATGCTTTCAAATTTATTAGGCAAATTAGATTTGTTCTTCTTTTCTATATGATTAAAGTAGGTTAGAATAATTTCTAATTTTTCAGGATCTAAAAGTAAGGCGTGTTTGCCATTGCTTTTGAAAAAGGAAAACTTCTTTAAAAATTGTGCATCTGTTAATCCTGAAACGGCAAAATCTTCTGTAAAAAAAAGACTTGTAGTTTCTATTTTTTCTTCTTTAAGTTTCCATTCCCGTATTTCGTCAGGAGCTATGAGGACAATGCAAGGCGCTTTTAGGGAATAGTTTTCTAAGCCTACAGTAAAATCAGCTTCTCATTTTTGAACAAGTCCAATGCTGTACAATTCAGAGCGATGTGGTTCAAAATGACGTTTAGGCGTTATTTCCTGCGATTTAAATAAAAAATTTTTATGCTCAAAGTCAAGACCAAATTTCTCTGTAATATCAACGGTACCAACTTTTTTTATTTCTTTCATTATGATCCTTTAAAGTGAAATGGAATATAATAAAGATAACTCCTTTCAAACGAAAGGAGTTACCATTGTAATATTTTATTTCATTAAAGGCATTTGCAAATAACTTGCATATTTGCCGCCAGTATGCAGAATATGAATTCCTTTGTTGTTTGGTGTACAGCCTGGAGTTCCCGGCATAACAGAACCAATTTCGTCTTTACTGCTTATCATTACTCGCAGTGTTTCGCCTGAATAATAAATCAAACCAAGTGGACTAAGAACAATATCTAATTCTACGATTTCTTTTGGCGAAAGCTTTTCTACTCGGTCAAAACTGTATGCAGGTACTTCGTCTGTAGAAAGTTTTGGATCTAAATGTCTGTGTGATGCGCGTAAACGCCCACTCGCACCTTTGTAACGCAATGCAGAAGCTCCGTCTTGTGTAAAATCCTGTAAAGCAGCGTTGCGGTTTGGTACTACAAATTCGCTTAATACATTACCTAATTTGTCAATTTTTTGTACCCAAACAAATATATCCATATCGTCTGCATTTTCTGCTTCCATAAAAAGTTTCACTTTCGGATAACCTATAAAGGTAGTGTCCTTATCAAATACAGTCTGGAACGATACACGAGCTGGCATAGCTTCAGGGAAATAACGCAGTGGAGTTTCATTTTCATCTGCAGTCAATTGTAGCGTTCGTGTTTTTCCATTCAAATAATAACGTTGTAATTCTGATTCTTTTGGTGGAAAAGTTTCCGAAGTAAGTCCGGTACGATTACCACCATGAAAATCTAAAATTGAATATTGTACGGTTGGTGTTTTTTCCCATCCATTTTGTTTTCCAAGCAAATAATAATCAAAGAATTTACGAAGTTCTTCCGTAGATTCTTTAGCATAATAATCCGGCCACTCCTGAGTATCATGAATACGCATCCATTTTTCTTTAGAACCTATCGAACGCCAGGAACGGAAAGTTCCCATTGTATGTAAGGTATTAGAATAACTTGCTACAATATAGGCTGGAATGGTAATTTTAGAAACATCGGCTACTTTGTCTTCCCACAAATCGCAATTTGCTAGGGGATAAGCTTCTAGTTCGGCCACCATATCTTCTCGCTTTGCACCTGTAGCACTTACGTGATTTACCTGCAGGCGATGAAGGAAATTCGGATCCGGAATTCCGCCAATGTATGCTAAATCACGATATGCATCCTGTAAACCTTCAACTGGGTTTATACAAGTAAGATGCGGCGGTTGACCTGCAGCAATAAACCATTGCGAAAAAGCCAAATATGAAGTTCCGGATAATGCTGTTTTCTTGTTCGACCAATCTTGTGCTGCCAACCATTCGATAAGATCGTAACAATCCTCGGCTTCCTGTGAACCAATCATCGTAATATCGCCTTCGCTGTGTGCAATTCCACGCGCATCAGGATTACAAACCGCATAACCGTGCTGAACCCAATATGCCGGATCTGGTGCTTCAAATTTTGTTAGGCCAGAACCCCATGCATTTCCCATTCCAAGCATATTGAACAAACCTACATAACGAGGCGCTGTTCCTGCACTTTTTCCGTAAGGACTCCATGCAATCAGAGTAGGAACTTTTTCTTCAGTAACAGGCAGATAAACATCAGTATAAATTGTGATTCCATCACGCATTTTTACAGGAACATCTTTCAGAAAACGAATATCACAACCAAGAGATTTAAAGCCGGGAGCTATTTGTTCTCCCTTTTTTAAAATGGTTTCTTTGGTTTCAAATGGGCTTAATACTCCGTGCTCAATTCCGTTGTCAATGTATTCAAATGCTGGTTTGAAAATCATTTTTTCAGCTATATTATTCATATCTATATAATTTTTATGTTATTCAATTAATTTAATAATACAAATTTATGAAAGAATAATCCTAAAAATATAAACGATTCAAACCAAGAAGTATAAAATTCAAACTTAATGGTCGCGATAAAATTTAGGAATATTGCCAGTCATCTTTTTAAAAAAATTACTAAAATAGTTAGCATATTCAAACCCTAAGATATAAGCAATCTCAGAGATACTCCAATCGGCATAGCGCAGTAGCGTTGTGGCTTCGGCAGTAATACGCTCTGCAATTATAGTTGTTGTTGATTTTCCTGTAACTTCTTTAACAGCACGGTTAAGATAATTTACGTGAATAGAAAGTAAGCTAGCGAAATCTTGTGCGCTCTTCAGTTTTAAAGGTTCATTTAGATTTTCTATTGGAAATTGACGCTCCAACAGATCCATAAAATGATTAACGATTCGTAATGAAGCACTGCTGGATTGTTTAAAATTTTCTGCCGGACGCATTTGTAATGCGTCGTGAATGATTAGTTCAATGTAAGTACGCATTAAATCGTCCTTGTAGAGATAATCTGTTTTGTCGCTCGTAATCATAGTGTTAAAAAAACCTGTAATCTTTTTTTGTTGCTCTTTGTTAAGTTTAAAAGCGGGATTTGAGTTAAGTTCAAACAAAGGTGAGTGCTGCAAGTTTTCCAGTCTTTCTAAAGGTTTGATGAATTCTTCTGTAAAAACACAGGAATAACCTGTCTGCTTTTCAGAAATTATCTCAGTGGCATAAGGTATACGAGAATTAGCAAAAAAAAGATACACTCCGTCAAGATGAATAGTTTGATCATCGTAATGTATTTTACTATTTCCTATGCTAAGAAGTATTAGATAGAAATGACGACGTCCGAAAGCTGAGGTGCCAGTTTTTGTAACTTTATTCCATGTCACTTTGAAGCCTCTTTGCTTCAGAACCGATTTTAATGCAGGGTTGGCAAATTCTCTTGTTGCTTTCATACAAATATAAAAGTACAAAAATCAAACAAACAAGAATATGCTTTTCCAACTAATTAATTTAAAAGCTTTGTCAATTGTTTCTCTAATTCATTTATTCCCTTAGCTGTCGCCATTGATCTTATATGGTATTCGAAAAGTTCGATCTCTTCTCTAATAAAATCTTTTTGAGAATGTGATTTTTCTTTAATTTGAAAGAGGAGTTTGTAATAAAAGAAGACATACAATTCTATATTGATATTCTTTCGGTATAAATCCTCATTGATACCTTTTTTAATGTTTTCTCTAAAATTCACAAGATATCGTTCTTTTTCTCTGTTTATAATAGTATAATAAATTTCAGGATAATACACTTTTAACTCGTAAATTGAATGAGTATCAGAAGTTTTAAAGAGATCAGAAAACATTTTTTTTATTTCAAAATTTTCTTCAATAGCATTATAATTTTTTGTTTTGATAGCATTTATGGCATCGCTAATATAGTGGCTTAATAATTTTGTACTTTCAATAATTAATTCCTCCTTGTTGTCAAAGTGGTTGTAAAGTGTTTTTTTTGAAATGCCTAAATTTATTGCTATACAATCCATAGTTACGGTTTTAAAACCAAGAGTTAAGAACATATCAATTGCTCTTAATTTTATTTTATCCTTCATAACATAGTATTCAGATAGTTATATAATAGCACAGAAATATCGGCCAGATGATTATCTTTAGTATCAAAGGTTTCAGAAGTCAAATCTTCCCATAGCAAAACCATAAATGAATTGTACAAATAAATATTTCTGCCAAACCATTTTTCTTCAGGATCAGTCCCTTGAATAACTGCAAGAAACGTAGTATAATGCTTTTCTTTTATCTTTCTTATTGTTTTATTTATGTCTCTACCAGCATCGAGCATTTGCAGCTGAAGTACCAATTTACAGACATTCCTAAGTTTTTTTGAAATGTCAAGAGTATTATGGATGAAATCGTACAATTTTTTTTCAGGATAATTGCAAGATTTCTCCATGTCTTTATCTATCATTTCAACAGCAACAGAAAGGTTATGAATTATTTCAAGCAACAAGTTTTCCTTACTTGTGAAATAGTAGGTTATCATGGCCACATTTACGTTAGCATATTTTGCAATATCCCTTATCGTAGTAGCATGATATCCTTTGCTTGAAAATAAAAACGCTGCGGCTTCCTGTATGATTTCTTTCTTATCCAATGTTCATCACTATTAATATCTGTGTATTGCAAAAGGGGACGTCATTACTGAAGTCCCTTTGCCTTTTAATTTATGAAACAGCATATCTTAAAAACCTATTATTGCCAGTAATTAAGTCCTGTAATACGTGCAAGATTATATTGTCCCACACATAATTGATGTTCGTATTGCAGGGTTGTCAGTTCTGCGCGTTGTACATTTGTACTTGCATTGGTAAGTTCTAAATATGTCCCTATTCCGTTTTTATAACGACTTTGTGCTAGTTTTTGAGCTTCAAGGGCTTGTTCGGCCTGTTTTTTTGAATTAATGATACTTGAACTACTGCTCTCGATATCTATTAGGATTTCTCGAATATCCTTCAAAAATGTGTTTTCTAATGTTTCTTCGGCATATTTAGATTCCTGAAGTGTACTTTTTGCAATGTTAATTTCCTCCTTGTATTTTCCACCTTCGTAAATAGGAATTTTTAGTGTTACACCGGCATTATAATTATATCTGAAATCATCAATATCTGGTGTATATCCATTTGTATATCCTGTTGCAGCATTAAGTATTATTGATGGTTTTGACTTGCTATGACTCAGTTTAACTTGCGCTTCCGCCTGTTTTACCTGATCTCTGATAAGATCAAATTCAGAGTTGTTTTTTTTAGCACTTTCTAATGCCTGCTCTGCGGTGCTTTGAGTAACGGCCGGAAATTCAAAATTAGAACTGTTTGTTTCAATTTTTTTGCCTGTCGTATATTCCAAAAGCGCAATCTGTTTATCAAGAGCATTTTTTAATGCAATTTTATTGTTGTTTTCCTGATCAACACTCGATTGAATGGACAATACATCGTAACGCAAAGCATCGCCATTTTTAAGTTTTATTTCGGTGTCTTTTTTATTTTCTTCTAAAAACTGAATCACACTGTTTTCAATAGAAATAGCTTTTTTTAGATAGACGACCTGATAATAAATATCAGCAACCTGAAAGGCAACTTCACTTCTGTAAAAATCAAGATTATGTTTTGCTGATTCCAGTTCTGATTTCTTCATGTCAACCGAAGCCTTAACAGCACCAAAATCCCAAAGTGTGTAACTCGCATTTAGCATTGTACTGTATTTATTATTAGGCATAATCTTGAAAGCCGAAACCTGATCGCCGCTCACAGCACTGATTTCTGAAACCGGATAGCTGTAACTGTAAGATCCCTGTGCATTCAGTGTTGGAAGTCCACCTGATTTTGCTAGCTTCACACGATGTTCTCCAGTGTTTACTGTTTCTTGTAGTTCTTTAAATTTTGGAAAATAACCAAATGAGGCATTAATTAACTGCTTAAGATCGCCCGTGTTTTCCTGAGCACTTGCAGATGTTGTTATGATGAGTATAATTAATATACTAAATATTTTTTTCATGATGTTTTAAAATTAGTGGGCAGCGGTGGCTACTTTTGCCCTGGTTTCTGCATCCATATTTTGATTTTTTAGCAAAAGCATAAAAGGGATGCTACAGATAAAAAAGGCAGAGATTAGTAAAAATCCGTCCAGATAAGCGAGCATTTGTGCCTGTCCGGCGATTGAACGTTCTAAAGAACCTACCGCGAGATTTTGTGCATTGAGAGGAGCAATTCCTTTTGCCATAAAACCTGCTGCATATTGATGTAATCGTTCAATCATCAAAGGATTATTTTCCTGAAGGTTAGAAACCAAATCCATTCTGTGTGTAGCAGAACGGTTTGTAGCATAGGTATTCATAATTGCTATTCCAAATGCTCCACCCAGCTGACGACACATATTATTTAAAGAAATTCCGTATGGCATATCCTGAGGTTTTAATCCCACAACGGCTTGAGTGAGAAGTGGTACTGTAAGGCATCCTGAGCCCAAACCTCTGCAAAGCTGGCTCACGATAAACCACCATTTATCTGCACCTGGAGCAACCTGAGAACAGGTATAGCCGTGAAGTACAAAAAAGGCAAATCCCATAGTAACAAAATATACCGGTTTGATTCCTTTTCCTAATCCGATACCAATTAAGGGCATAGCGAGAAGTGATACCAGAGCTCCCGGAATCATGGCTAAACCTGCGTCTGTGGGAGTATAACCCATAGCTCTCTGAACCATTACCGGAAATAAATAGGCTGAACCAAAAAGCCCAAAACCACACACGAAGGTTAAAATATTACTTCCTGTCAGGTTTCTGCTTTTCATCACTTTTAAATTAATAACAGGCGATTTTGTTCGCAGTTCCCACCATATAAAAACGGTCAGGCCAAGTATTGCAGCCGCAGTTAAATAACGGATCATTTCATCTTCAAACCAATCTTCAGATTGTCCTTTTTCTAAAACATATTGCAGCGCTCCAATTCCTACACATAGGGAAATAATGCCTATATAATCAATGGATAATGATTTTCTGTCTATTTTGAATTCATCAGGTTTTTTCTCTACAAAATACCAGGTTAGTATGGCAGCAAGAATTCCCACAGGAATATTGATGTCGAAGATCAATCCCCAATGATAATTATCGACGATATATCCACCAAGTACAGGGCCAATTGTAGGACCAATTACGATACCCATACCAAATATCCCTCCGGCAATTCCTTTTTGCTCGGGTTTGAACTGGTCAAAGAGAATTCCTTGTGAAACTGACAGTAAAGCACCTCCGCCAATTCCCTGAACAAATCTCCAGAAAACAAGCATCCATAAGGATGAGGAGTTTCCACACATATAGGAAGCCAAAGTGAAGAGTAATATGGAAGTCAAATAATAATTTTTCCTTCCAAAATAACGGCTTAAAAATCCGGTTAGAGGAATAATGATAACATTGGCAATACCATAAGCAGTAACAACCCACGAGGCATCTTCTACCGTTGCGCCCAATGTACCGCTGATATTGGTAAGTGCTACGTTTACAATGGAAATATCAATAAGTTCCATAACAGCGGCCGTAATACTGGTAATAATAATCAGTATTCGAACTATTTTGCTTTTTTCAGTTTCCATTTAACGATGTATTGAAATTTTGAAACTACTTAACTTTAACATCTACTTCTGCGCTTAATCCTGCTTTTAGTATTCCTTGTAATTGCTTAAAATTATCAATAGCAATGATAACAGGAACACGCTGCGTTACTTTTACAAAGTTTCCAGTTGCATTATCAGCTGGCAAAAGGGCAAACTTAGCTCCGGTCGCATCGCTGAAATCTGTTATTTTTCCTGTGATTTTAGTATCAGGAAAACCATCAACAACAATTTCTGCCGGCATGCCAATTCGCATATGTTCTATTTGAGTTTCTTTGAAATTTGCTGTGATCCAATATTGGTCGTTATTAACAATGCTAAACAATTGTTGACTGCCTTGCACATATTGCCCTTTTTTAAGGTTTGATTTTCCAATCTTTCCACTTGTTGGTGCGATAATTCGAGTGTAAGACAAATTAAGTTTTGCTTTTTGAAGAGCAACTTCACGCGCTGCAATTGCGGCTTTTGCATGTTCTATTTGTGCATTGGCACTTCCGGTCTGTCTGCTAACGGACTGTAATTTACTTTTACTTGAAGCAACCAGTTTAAGTGCAGTTTGATAAGCCGACTGGCTTCTTTCAAGCTGTCTTAAAGTAATAGAGCCTTCCTTATATAATGATTCGTCTCTGGCCAAATCACGTTTTGCCTGCTGCATTCCTACTTCGTCAAGACTAATACCTGCCGATGCCACATTTTTGTCTGATGAAATGGTAGGAAGGAGGGAAGCTGCGTTTGCAAGATCAGCTTTTGCAGCCAGAAGATCGGCCTCAGCCTGTTCAACAGCTAGTTTGTATTCACTTTGATCAATGACAGCAAGTAATTGCCCTTGTTTTACATCCTGATAATCGCGGAGTGAAAATTCAGATATATATCCCGGTACACGGCTAATCACAGGAACAGAATTGGTTTCGATCTGGGCATTATCTGTGCCTTCGTAAGTGGTGGAATGTATAATTTTAGTAATGCTAAAATAAGCAACGCTTATAACAACTATCGCAATTAGCAGCAACTTAAGCGCTTTAGGCGACTTTGAATCTTTTTGTTCTTCAGGTTTCATAGATTAATATTTTAATGGTACAAATGTAAACTAAGTTGACAAATAATCGTCAACTTAGTTTACATTTTTTTTTATTTTTTTTTATTTTTTGTGATAGCGATACGACATATAATTATTAATTTTACCTTATGGAAGACAATGATGAAACAGACAGAATGATTTTTAAAGTCATTTATGTTTTTAGAAAAATACTGGAACAACGCGCTATCAACAGGCATTTGCATACTGAAAGTTGGCTCAATATTACCCATGTGCCTTATATTATGAATATAGGTACTAATGGAATTTCTAATACCGATTTGGTTTTTCAGATGAAAGTTTCCAGACAGGCAGTCAGCAAAATTTTGAAAGAGATGGAGCAGGAGCAGCTTATATACACAAGCAAAAATGAAAGTGATGCAAGAACTTTGTTAATCAATCTTGCACCAAAGGGCAAAGCTTTATTTAATACCGTTAAAGTGGATGCTAAAGAGCTTTCTGGGGAATATAAAAAAATTCTGGGACCTAAAAGATATGAGGCAATGCTTGATAGTCTTCTTGAAATTGTTGCTTACCACGAATCACTAGAAAAAAAATAATACACTTATTCATAACAAATAGAATTTTAAAAGTTTGTAAAAAACGCAAAATGGCCAGTATATCTGCTGGCCATTTATATTAAATTTCTATACAATTATTCTGTTGGAATTTTAAAGCCAACTGCCTTGAACCCACCGGCCATTTCAATAAAATGAACTGGTGCCACGAAAGGTAATTTACCTTTCCACTTCTCTAAATTATCTTCGTTAATGCCGTATAAAGCTGCGTGAAATTCATGTGTACCATTTGGGAACTTTCCGATCGAGATACAGTACGGTGTTTCTTTATCAGCAAAAAAATCATTTGCTTTACGAAAAGTGTAATCGCCCCCAACGCTCGAATCCTCAAAACGAATTTCGTTAATTATTGCTTCATTTCCCATTTCTGTCCAATCAACTTCGGTACTTCCACATACTTGGCAGATTGGTAATGGAGGCCAGGTCACGTCTGCGCACTCTGGGCATTTCATTCCGAGAATTTTGTTTTCTTCCAAACTCTCATAATATGTTTTTAATATTGGTCTTAATTTATACATAATCTTTTTTCCTTTGTTATTAAAAATCAGCTTCCAGTACTATACCAACGGTCGTATGACCGCCACCCATGCCGCGTACTAAGCAGCGTGCAACTTTTTTATTGACCTGACATCCACCTGCTTCTCCACGCATCTGCAAAATAGCTTCACTAATCATATTGATACCTGAAGCTGCAAAAGCATGTCCAAAACTAATATCACCGCCATGGGGATTGATAGGTCTGTCACCATCATAAGCTGTTCGGCCTTCCAATTCATATTTGTAGCCTTCACCATCTGGTAAATAGCCAAAAACTTCTGCACTGTCCATTTGTTCGCCAGATGTCATTACGGTAGTAATCATTAAATCAAGATTGTCTAAATCGGTTCCGTTTTCAACAAGTGCATCTTTCACATCAACATTCATCTGATGAAAACAAAAAGGATATCGCTGCGTGTTGCTTGAACTCGCATAATCGACCACATTGATTGTTTTTTTACTGAATTTTTCAGCAATATCAGCAGAACAAACAATGATAGCACCGGCAGCTACATTGTGCAAAACGCTGCCGCTTTTGCGGATGTACTGGGTAATTTTCGGATTATATTCAGAACGCATATAGTCTAAAACATCATCATAACCATTTTCTTTTGCGGTTTCTGCAAATTCCTTACGTTCACAAGCACGAGGGTTCTGTGCTGCTCCACGACGTAAATTTACCGCCATAGCATTGTAGGCATCATCCAAAGTTTCTTCAGAAATACCGTGCTTTTTGATGTATAGTTTGCCGTGTTCTTCCGTTAGTAAATTGTCACTTACACCATCAAATCGATAATAAGTGGTATCAAACAAAGCACGCCCGGGATGCCACCAGGCGTCATATTCTCTAATAGGTTTAATTCTGAAAGCAGGCTGTTCACGCGGAATAAAGTGCTTTGGCGATTCAACACCTGCTACCATTACGATATCATATCGGCCAGATGCAACAGCATCGCAGGCCTCCACAAATGCCATGTAACCACTGGCACAAGCCTGTTCTATATGGACGATTGGTTTACCGCGCAAGCCAGCCCATTCCATCATACTTCCGACAGGGGCAAGAACATTACCGCCGGTTTGGAAATTAGCCATATGCGCATAGACAACTTTGTCAATATCTTTAGGTTTTACACCTGCATCTTCCATCGCCTGATGACACGCATAAGCCCATAATTCATAAATAGATAATCCATCATATTCAGGATCGTCAAAATAACGCTGTCCTAGGGTACTTGTACCAATTACTGATACAGGACGAGACAATTTCTTAGTCATACTTGTGGTTTTATAATTAGTAAAAGTTTCTTGATTGCTGCAAATAGACTTCTATCTGCTGTGAAGCTGCTTAATATTATAAACAGGGAAATTGATTGTAAAATTTTAAATTCGACAATGAGTACTTCTGCCAATCAAGACAATATTATGACGTAAAAAAATCGTTTTACTTGAATTAAGACAAGAAAAAATGAATGAAAAAACTTATTTTTGAATTGTTCTGCGCTTGAGTTTGCTGAACCATGCGGGAGTGATTCCCATAAAGCTGGCAATATCCTGAGATTGAAACTGACCAAATATAAAACTGTAGTGCTTTAAAAACCATTGAAAAAAGTCAATACTTGAAAGTGCAATGAGATGATTTTGAATAAGATGATGGGTCTGAAGCTGTTCTATTGTAGTTAGGAATGTAGTTTTAGCTAAGAAAGAATATTTCTCAACGCAATAAATAGCAAAATCACGATTAAACTCAACTAGTTGTGCATTTTCATTTGCAATAATATAATAAGATAAATCGGAGCTTTCCTTTTCGGTAACAGAACTGCCAATCATTGGAAAAAAAGTCTCGGTATGGAACATTGTTGCGCGGTCTTCACCCTGAGGCGTAGTAATGAAGCGTACCAAACTGCCTTCGATAATGACAAAAGTTTGGTTCTTTTTTGTATAGTTAGAAAAAAGTATTTCTCCTTTTTTTAGCTTTATAAACTGGGCATTATTTTGCAGTTCCTCAAGAAATTCCTCGGGAAGCTGATTTTTAAACTTCAGTCGAATGGGTTCAATAATGCCATTAGGAAGCATAGATTGTTCTTTGAAAAATTAATACAGAATGCTGAAGAACAAAAGTAGATAATTTTAAAGCATTTCAATTTTATATTGAGTTCACTTTGCATTATTCTTTTGCACTTTGTATTTTAATTGTACTATTCCCTAAGACATTATTCAATGCTGGAAATTTAATTTATGGAATTGCAATTAGTAAAATATTTCATCTAAGAATTGTAGTTTCCTATTAACAAATAAGGTGTTTATTTTGGAATTCTTCTATTGTTAAATTGCCTATAGCGGAATGTCTTCTGCATTTATTATAAAAATTTATAATATAGTCATAACTGACTTTTGTGCTTTTTTTATCGTTTTATACTTGTTTTGATAAATTAATTCTGTTTTTAGTGTCTTGAAAAAACTCTCTGCGACTGCATATCATAGCAGTTGCCCTTTCTACTCATGCTTTGGGCGATCTGGTTACTTTTTGTCAAGAGGTGGACAAAATCTTTACAGGCATACTGTATTCCTCTGTCTGAGTGAAATATTAATTTCTGATTAATGGTTAAGGGGCGATTGCGCAGCGCTTGTTTAAAGGCAGTAATAGTGGTGTCAATTGCTTTCATTGTTTTACTTAACGACCAACCTATTACCTTGCGGTCAAACAGGTCTATAACAGCAGTAAGGTATGCCCAGCCTTTTTTAGTTCGAATATAGGTTATGTCCGATACCCACACCTGATTTTGGTTACGGACTTTAAAATTCTGATTTAATAAATTCGGTGCTACTGGATATATAGTGGATGAGATTGTAGTTCTTTTAAATTTTAATTTTGGAATCCTGGGCATATTATTTTCCAGCATTATCTTTCCAACAAAAGATCGGCATGCTTTTATGTTGATAGAAGATAACTCTTTGGCTATTCTTCGACTTCCGTACCTGCCTTGACTCCAATGGTAAATTCTTGAAATCTCTGATGATATAAATACTTTACGTTCCGCTCTGCTTGTAGGCAGTCCTTTTAACCATTTATAGTAGCTGCTGGGATCTACATGAAAAATTTTGCACATCTTGAATACAGGAAATTTATCTGCGTTCTCTCTGATAAATTGATATCGTAATCGTCTTTTTTGTGTAAGATATCCGGCACCTTTTTCTAGAATATCCCGTTCGATCTTGATGTTTTTAATTTCCTTTTTTAACCTTAATATTTCTTTTCTGTTCGTATATGAATCAGACGATTCCTGAAAGGCAAGTTTTCCATCCTTATAGAGTTTCTTCCAATGCTGCAGGCTGTGTTTATTAATTCCTAGCTCTTGGGCTACACGATCTATACTTTTGTACTGGTTGCTAAGTGTGACCGCACAGATTTTAAATTCCAATGGCCACCGTTTTCTGGTTTCCTGCATTTTTTCAGATTTAGATGTTATTCAATTTATTGAAGAGTAATGTATTCTAAATTTCTAACTCAAAGCGCGCTGAATTATTTTTTAAAAACAGCCTTAAGTTTTTGTGGCAAAAAAGGTATCCACTCCATTGAAAATGCGCCACGAATGCGCCACAAAGATTTTGTTCGATTTTATAAATATTGAAAAGCGGTATAAAAGAAAAAACCCTGCAAATCGTTTGATTTGCAGGGTTTACCGCTCTTTTTGGCCTTTTTTTGAAAACTTTGAAAAGTCTCTTTTTTAGCCTTCAGCGGAGAAAGAGGGATTCGAACCCCCGGACCTGTTACAGTCAACAGTTTTCAAGACTGCCGCATTCGACCGCTCTGCCATTTCTCCAGTATGCTGCCATCATTTTCTGATTGCGAGTGCAAATATAAGGGGTTTTTTCGATTGTGAAAATTTTTTTGGAATTATTTTGGATCAACACATATTGTTGTGGGGAAATATTATAATCTAGATATTTGTATTTTAAAAATAAATAGAAATGCAAGATTCTTTTATCGATATCCTTA
>FNPS01000001.1 GCA_900107365.1 Flavobacterium aquidurense | reverse complement strand
GTTTCTATAAAAATGATTTAAGTATTCTGTTTCTGATAAGCAACCAAATTCAGGTTTTTATACTTTAGATTACAGAAAAACATTAGTACACCCTGTCCTAGCCCCGATAGCAGTGAAATCCTTTTGTGCCGGGGTTCGGCACAAAAGATTGGAACGGATAGCGGGAAAAAGCTCCAAAAAAATAATATCAAACCTAAAACCCAGTGATCAGCATCAGATACGCCACAAAATTACCACAAGCACCACCGTAATTCCCAAAACCCGATCAAAGCCCCAAAACACGCAGCCAAAACACCCAGCCCCTATGACCCGCAGAACCCTTATAAGGAACCCCAAAGCGGCCCCAAAGACATAAGGGTGAAGGACATAGAAAAGCACCTTATAGAAAATGACCCTTTAAAGGGGTCTCAAACCGATGTGGATACCCAAAACAGCGATGAGGCTCAAAGCGACAACTTTGAAACCATAGCGCCCCAAAAGGATAATCCGGTAAGGAAGGAATTCGAAATTTAATTTTTAGATGAGAGGATATCAAAAAATAAATAATTTTTTAATCCTTTTTTATACACAATACTCTCTCAAATGTGTCACCAGCAGGATACTTATCGTTAGTCTGGGTTCGAAACTGTATTAAAAAAAACTAATGAATTTGACCTATTGTCGCCAGTGAGAAATAAACAAATTGTTATAAATTTTTCGAAATATAAAAAAGCTTAACAACATAATCCTTAAGCTTTATATCTCTGAAGTCACAAGGTTAAAAGCTCATTTCTACGAAACAGGCTTTTGAGTATTAAATAACCAGTTGAGTTATTAGATTCATTAAACCTGATTGGATAAAATTTATAAAGGATTTTTTAAATATAATATGTCCAAAATTTCTACCAAACAACGCCCATGAGTCTTGTTATCTCAATAAGGATACTTTGTTTTATTTTGCGATATGTTTGCTTTAAATTGTACCACAATTGTACCACTGAAGTTGTAAACTCCAGTAAAATAAGGAATACTAATTTCTTAGAAGGAAAATAAGACGGTAAAACAATACAAAACACACTACTAAACAAAACGTTAAAATACTATAAATAAACATTAGAGCACTTTTTTTATACCCTTTTCTTTTTGGAAGGAATATCATTTTTTGCATATTTTTACACCTTCATTGTACATCAAAATCAGTTTGTTACAAACAAAATGAAAATTGGACAAATTATGGGGCTTAAGTTGACTTAAATGTACTTATATCAAAATAAATGTAAAGACTGTAATGTGTAAAATAAAAAAGCCTTTCCATAGGATTTAATCCCATGAAAGACTTTTTATAAAGAATTCTAGTTCTTTTTTAATTCTCTAATATCCAAAAGAGTTCCTTATAAGGAATTCTTTTTTGTAAAAGTATTGTGTGAAAAGCGAGGCTTTTACAAGCTTTTCTAAGATCAGGCATACCTACAAGGTAACTCACAAAATTTAATAATTATTAGTAAAGATTAGTATTTTAATAATTAACTTTTACCAGACTTTATGAATCAGAGAGCAGGATTGGAATTTGATCATTTAAAACCTTGCCCATAGTTAAAAACATTTTACATAAACTATTCGCAATACAAATAAGAATAACATAAAAACAATGACATAACTTATTTTTTTATTATAAAGTAGTATGTCCGCATCTGAAAAATTTAAATTTCGAATTTTCTCTTTTGGGAATATAAACCAAAAAGGCAGAGCACTAAGAATAACCAACGGGAAAAAAAATAAATAACGTAAAGATGTGTTTAATTTAGCTATATAAGCAAGCCCTAAAAAAGTAGGCTGCGTTATAATAATGGGTATTGTTATAAAAACAAGCCCAAAAAGTAAAATTGCTTTAAGATAGGTAAAGTCAAAACCATCTTTTTTTATTCTGTATCTTGTAGTTTTCCAGAAAATATAATTTAAAAATTTCATATTTATTATTAAGGTTGATTAAAAACATTTGAAATCTCAGTCTTTACTGATCCTCCATTAGAATAACCGGCACCACTGTCTATTAAACTTCCTAATTCACCAGCGACCTGCGCGGTAAGGTGGAAGAATTTATTAAAATTGAAGTTAGATGACTTAAAAATTGAAGTTGCACTAAGTAGTAAAAGAAAATTTATACTCATGTAAATAAGGAATGAGTTGGATCCATGTTTACTAACGTTGTATACTAAAATAGATAAGCACCATAATCCAAAGGATAGTATTGGTAACTTAAAAAAAAGAGAGGGTGGTTTCTTCGAAAAATTAAGAGCAAAAAGAATCGAAAAATTAAGGTAAAGAAGTAAAATAAATAGTTAGAAGTGGAAGAGGAATTATAAAAAAAATCAAAATTCAGAAGACTACCAGTAATAAGAAGAAGAAGAAGAAGAAGAAGAAGAAGAAGAAGAAGAAGGACTTCAAATAATCCATCTGATTTTAATATTAGTTTTTTCATTTTGGAGTCTGGTGGTATTTGTTTTTGTTTTAATGATTTGATAAAACGAAGGTAAAATTGTAAGTGAAAATTGACTTTTAATTTTGGTTAAAAATCTGTTGATTTTGTCTAAAACAAGGGATTTTTATAAGGAGCTATTCTTATAAAAAATAGTTATTAGAAATTACCTTAAGTAAGGAGTTGTTCAACTAGTTTTTTTACAGCAATTTGTTTGGACAATATGAAAAATTTAAAAGTTTCTTTTAGTGAGTTTTATTGAGACTGAAAACTTAAAAAGACAACCAATTTAGTTGGAAAATCTATTTTGAAGAAGTATAAGATAATATTGATAAAGCAGGAGTTCAAAAAATTATGTAAATCAAAAAAAACTAATTGTGTTTGTATAATAAGAAAATTGAGTTTTCAGTGTTTTGATGGAAAAGAAAATTAATTATTTTTACTAAAAAAAATATTTAAAATTAAACCATATAATTTCAACTGAATTTTCTGGTTAATATTTTATTAAATTGGTTGTTTTTACATTTTAACGAAATTTTATATTTCAATAGAAAAGGCAGTACGGGTTATTTGCGATATTTTGCTAAAATTTGTACCCCATTTGTACTTAAAAATAGCTCAGACCTTACAAATAAAGAATTGCTAATTTCTGCATTGTTAAATACTGGCAGAATCATGGCATAGTAAAATTTTACTAAACAATAATTCCAGCAAAATAAGTCTCTAAGATGGTTCGACAAAGTAAAAAACTAACAAAATTCCTTACTGCAAGTTTTGTGGAAAATCATTGTAGGTCATGTTTTCGAAAAGTAGAAATTCAGAAAAATTAGCAGTTAACGGATTTAGGTTTGAAACTTTATGAAGAAAAATTCATCCTAACTTTTTTCTCTCCTTTTATTTGCAAATTCAAAACTTAGAAACCAATTTCATTTGATGAATTAATAAAACTACAACTACATTCTCTACGAATATCTTTTGTTTGTTTGAATGTATATTTTAAGTAAAACTGATGCGATGTTGGTGCATAAGCTCCTAAACCATTTATATTGTGATCATAGGCGTAACCTGCCTGAAAGTTTTCTAAAAAGTTAAATCCAACCATTGCAGTAATAGCGGATTCCCAACGATAAGAAACCCCAAAACGAAACTTTTCCTTTAACTCAAAATTAAAAGCAACATCAAATATAAAAGGCGCATTTTTTATTGCTCTTGCCAATATAGAAGGTTTAAACAACAACTGATCATTAATCGCTGTTTGATATCCTGTAGTTAAATAAAACTGTGAATTGGTGGAAATAGAAGAACTTTTAATAGAAGGATCAAATGTTTCTTTAATAAAATTAGGAGTCGAGAGTCCGAGAAACCAGCTGGGTGTATTGTATAAAAAACCAACTCCAATCCTTGGCGAAACTTCATTATTAATATTATTTTGGAAACTTAAATCGTCGTCATCACCTATGTCAAGTCTGTTAAAATCAACATTAAGATTACTTAAACCTGCCTTTAATCCAAAAGTAATCATGTTATAATCGCTTGTATAAATAGTATAAGAATAATCAACAGTGGCTGTTAGTTTTTGGGTTACTCCAATATTTTCATTTATAATGTCAAGACCTGTTCCCATGTACATAGAAATCGGAATATTGACATTTAAATTTTGGGTCTCAGGAGCTCCTTCAAAACCAACGAATTGTGATCTGTGAATTAAAAGAACATTTCCGTCAAAAAAACCGGCGAAAGCAGGATTAAAACTAGACATATTGAGTTTATAATCTGAAAACTGGGCTTCTTGTTGCGCTTTTGCAGAAGATAAAATCAGTAATAGTAATACTATAATTATATAATTGAATTTCATTTTTTAATTTTAGATGGGAATTAAGGGTTCAGGTGTAAAAAACCTTTTTTGGTTATTCGCTTATTTTCGTGATTGGTGAAACTAAATACATAGTAATAGGTTCCAAACGGAAGCAAACCGTTTCCGAGTCTAATTCCCTTATTGGCATACCCCTTAAATAAATTATCTGCTTGTCCATAATTTTTAATTTCGTAAACTAAGCTTCCCCAACTATTAAAAATTTCAAGCTGATTATCCTTAAATGTTGATGCTCCCTCAATATTGAAGTAATCATTTTTTCCGTCTCCATTTGCAGATATTCCATTGTTTATAATGACTTCGCAATAATTGAAAACAACTTCTACTTCAAATCTTTTAGAACTTTCACATGTTTCATCAAAGTAGGAAGCGTAATATTTATGTTTATCTTCTAATAAAGTATCACTATCTAATGGAACTCCTCCTGATGCGGTATCATACCAGAGTATTTCTTTTTCATTAGTGATAAGATCTGAAATTGCTGCTTTATTCTCTCTGCAGAAATATTGTATTGCGTTTCCGGTTGGAGATGCCTCATCATTGACAATTATAGTAACAGGAATGCGGCTGGTGTTACAGACGTTAATTGAAACTTCTGCATAATAAATTCCTGAGCGTAAAACTTCCAGAGGTAAAACTACCGCTGTTGATAAAGAATCTGCAAACCAATTTAAAACTCTATACGGTATTGAGATATCTGAAACTAAAGGTTGATCAACTGCGCAAAATTGCTGCGATAAATTAGAAACGTTTACTATCGGCGCTACTTCTACAAGGACACTTGCTGTTTGTGAAGCAGAATTTCCGCTTGTATCTGTAACGGTTAAGGATACTGTATTTACTCCCACATTAGAACAATTGAAAATGTTTTTATCTAAAGTCATTGAAGCTATTCCACAATTATCTGTAGAACCATTGTCAATATCTATTGTAGTAATTGCAGCATTTCCTAAGGAATTCAATTGAATTGTAATGTTCTTTGTAATAACTACAGGCGTGGTTGTATCCACAATAGTTACCGTTTGAATTTGAGTACTTGTGTTA
This sequence comes from Flavobacterium aquidurense, assembly GCA_900107365.1. Taxonomy (GTDB): domain Bacteria; phylum Bacteroidota; class Bacteroidia; order Flavobacteriales; family Flavobacteriaceae; genus Flavobacterium; species Flavobacterium aquidurense. The sequence goes on along the minus strand of FNPS01000001.1, from coordinate 1,129,342 downwards.
ATTCCATCCGAATACGTCCATACTACAGTTGTCGAAGCTGTAATTGGGAAAGTAGTCGTCGTTGTTCCAGTTACCCCTCCAATGCAATTATCTGTAGCAGTTGGCGCTGTGATACTTGCTACTTCACATTGTGCTGTAATTGTGGATAAAGTAACTGCATCGGCAATTGGAGCCACTGTATCGGCAATAGTTACCGTTTGATTTTGAGTCGATGTATTGATTCCATCCGAATACGTCCATACTACAGTTGTCGAAGCTGTAATTGGGAAAGTCGTGGCCGTTGTTCCAGTTACTGCTCCAATGCAATTATCTGTAGCAGTTGGCGCTGTGATACTTGCTACTTCACATTGTGCTGTAATTGTGGATAAAGTAACTGCATCGGCAATTGGAGCCACTGTATCGGCAATAGTTACGGTTTGATTTTGAGTCGATGTATTGATTCCATCCGAATACGTCCATACTACAGTTGTCGAAGCTGTAATTGGGAAAGTCGTGGCCGTTGTTCCAGTTACCCCTCCAATGCAATTATCAGTTGCAGTTGGCGCTGTGATACTTGCTATTTCGCATTGTGCTGTAATTGTGGATAAAGTAACTGCATCGGCAATTGGAGCCACTGTATCGGCAATCGTTACGGTTTGATTTTGAGTCGATGTATTGATTCCATCCGAATACGTCCATACTACAGTTGTCGAAGCTGTAATTGGGAAAGTCGTGGCCGTTGTTCCAGTTACCCCTCCAATGCAATTATCAGTTGCAGTTGGCGCTGTGATACTTGCTATTTCACATTGTGCTGTAATTGTAGATAAAGTAACTGCATCAGCAACTGGCGCAGTTGTATCGGCAATCGTTACGGTTTGATTTTGAGTCGATGTATTGATTCCATCCGAATACGTCCAGACTACAGTAGTCGAAGCTGTAATTGGGAAAGTGGTTGTCGTTGTTCCGGTTACCCCTCCAATGCAATTATCAGTTGCAGTTGGCGCTGTGATACTTGCTATTTCACATTGTGCTGTAATTGCTGGTAAAGTAGTCACATCCGCAACTGGCGAAGTTGTATCGGCAATCGTTACGGTTTGATTTTGAGTCGAGATATTAATTCCATCCGAATACGTCCAGACTACAGTTGTTGAAGCTGTAATAGGGAAAGTGGTTGTCGTTGTTCCGGTTACCCCTCCAATGCAATTATCAGTTGCAGTTGGCGCTATGATACTTATTACTTCACATTGTGCTGTAATTGTGGATAAAGTAACTGCATCGGCAACTGGAGCCATTGTATCGGCAATCGTTACGGTTTGATTTTGAGTCGAGATATTAATTCCATCCGAATACGTCCAGACTACAGTTGTTGAAGCTGTAATAGGGAAAGTAGTCGTCGTTGTTCCGGTTACTGCTCCAATACAATTATCAGTTGCAGTTGGCGCAGTAATACTTGCTACTTCACATTGTGCTGTAATTGTGGATAAAGTAACTGCATCGGCAACTGGAGCCATTGTATCGGCAATAGTTACGATTTGATTTTGAGTCGAGATATTAATTCCATCCGAATACGTCCAGACTACAGTAGTCGAAGCTGTAATAGGGAAACTAGTCGTCGTAGTTCCGGTTACCCCTCCTATGCAATTGTCAGTAGCTGTTGGCGGTGTGATCGCTGTTACTTCACATTGTCCATTAACAACTGCCAAAGTAACTACATCGGAAACTGGTGCCACTGTATCGGCAATAGTAACGGTTTGATTTTGGGTACTTGAATTAGTTCCATCAGTATACGTCCAGACTACAGTAGTCGAAGCTGTTATTGGGAAAGTCGTCGTCGTAGTTCCGGTTACCCCTCCTATGCAATTGTCAGTTGCAGTTGGTGGAGTCATGGTTGCTACTTCACATTGTGCTGTAATTGTAGATAAAGTAATTACATCGGCAACTGGAGCCATTGTATCAGCAATAGTTACGATTTGATTTTGCGTACTTGAATTCCTTCCATCAGTGTATGTCCAAACTACAGTAGTCGAAGCTGTTATTGGAAAAGTCGTCGTCGTAGTTCCGGTTACTGCTCCTATGCAATTGTCAGTAGCTGTTGGCGGTGTGATAGCCGTTACTTCACATTGTTCATTGATTATTGGTAAAGTAGTTATATCAGCAACTGGCGCCATTGTATCTGCAATGGTTACGATTTGATTTTGAGTCGAAGTATTGGTTCCGTCAGTATATGTCCAAACTACAGTAGTCGACGCTGTTATTGGGAAAGTCGTTGTAGTAGTTCCAGTTACCAATCCAATGCAATTATCGGTTGCGGTTGGTGCGATGATACTTGCTACACTACATTGTTCTGTGATTGCAGATAAAATAGTTGCATCCGCAACTGGACCTTCATCATCGGTAACAACAACATCAAAACTAAAAGTTTGTAAATCTCCATTTACATCGGTAAATTCAAATGTATTGGTTGTTGTACCTACAGGAAAACTATCTCCCGATGCCAAACCAGCTATTTGATTTACATTTAATTTATTTATAGCCCAAGTAAGGGTGTTTGCTATCAGTTTCCCACCATCAGAAGCAGAATCCCAACCAAAAGAATTAGCTTGATCCGTCCAAGCCACCATATTTAATGTAACACGTCGTACATTTGACGGGCCTACATTTTCTTTAACAATAACCAGAGGAATACCATTAGAATATTCTGCAATAACAACCGAACCTGATGTTATTGATGTAGTATTTATAAACGCATTACCTGTACCAAAAGTTAAACTATTTACTCCATTAAAAATAGGGTGGCCAGACACTAATGGCCCCAAGAAGGTAGTATTAGAAAACTGAAATGTACCGACATTTAAAACTCTGTAGTTGTCAGTGTTGTAAGTGCCTAAAAAAGCATCAGCTGTTTCTGACTCATATGCATCTACAATTATTCCACCTCCATCTATATAACTTGAGAATATATTTCCTGCCGTAGTTTTTTGTGTTGTATTTAAATTATGACTTAACGATAAGAAAACGGCATCATATTGTTTTAAGTAAGCTAATGTTAATAAATTAAAATCTAAAACATTGGTAAATGTATCCACCTGTGAAAATGCCTGCGTAGCATCTAGTGTCGCTTTTATATTTGAGTTTTGATTCAAAAGATCAAAACCAACAACCAAAACTTTTGGTTTGCTTGCAGTAACTGGTAAGATATAATTCACCACAGCAGCACATATTCCCGCATCATTTGGTACAGTAGTATCTGCTGGGGTAATTACTACCTGCTGATTTTGTGTAACACTATTACCATCAGCATCAGTGTACGTCCACACTACTGTTGTGGAAGCGGTTATTGGGAAAGTTGTTGTCGTTGTTCCTGTTACAGCCCCACTGCAATTATCGGTAGCGGTTGGTGCTGTTATACTCGCCAAGCTAGATTTTACAATAATTGTTGGTAATTTAGGTAAATCTGTAACTGGTGCTTCGGTATCATTAACTACAACATTAAAACTACAAGTTTGTAAATCTCCATTTGCATCTGTATATTCAAAAGTATTGGTTATTGTACCTACAGGAAAAACAGCTCCTGATGCTAAACCCGCAGTTTGATTCAATTCAACCCTATTTCCAACCCATTTTAAGGCATTAGCCATAAGTTTAGCTCCATCTGTGGCTGTATTCCAATAAGAAGAACTTACAGTCGACGAAGGTGGGAAAAAATTCAAACACACTCTCCTTACAGCTAAAGGACCTACATTTTCTTTTGCCATAACTAACAGATCATTGTTATTATATCTTGCTATTACATAAGAATTTGGAGTAAGAACATTTGAATCATTTCTAGGGATATCAGTTCCTCCATTAAATGATGTTACATCTTTCATTATAGGATGACTTGGCAAATCTATAGTCCCTAAACTCACTTGCCCATGTTTTTCAAAATAAGATGTATTAAGTACTCTATATACGTCTGTATCATAAGCTCCTAGTATATGTGAAAATGTAGCTTCATAAGCTGCATCAACCACACCACCACCTCCATCAATATATTGTGCAAGAGTATTTCCTAACTGTACACTATTAAGAGCAGAACCAAAAGTATATAATAGTACAGCATCATATTTTTGTAAAGTACTTAAATCTGGAGTTGAATTATTGATATTAATTGCATCTACACTATTAAATTGATTAGTACTTAACAATTTTTGTCTCACATCTGACTCATATAATCCTCCAAGTACCAGAACATCTAATTTCTTAGCTGTAACAACTGGCAAAGTATAATTCAAAACAGCACCACATATTCCTGCATCATTTGGTACAGTAATATCTGCTGGACAGGTAAATGGTGTGTTAATCTTTAAAGTAATAGGTTGTGTAGTTGCATTTGTACAATTACCTGCATTTCTAATAGTTAAATTCCCAGTATAAGTACCCGCTGGAAGATTGGCAGGTACGCTAATCGTATTTAAATTTCCAGCTCCGGAAGTAAATGCAAAGTTAGTACTGGCTTGATCAGTTAAACCTGCTGTATTGGCTGCAGCATTCCAATCTATACTATAACTGGTAGGAATATCAGTTGTAGCTGTATATGGTAAACTAGCATTTTGTGAAGTAGTTTTAGTGTCAAGTTCTATTAGGGTTCCTGTTGTAGTTATGCTTGGTCCTTTCGTATAATGAGGGGTGCAATTTACACTTCTGTTTGGAATAGTTACTGTAAACGGATATGCTATACTTGCTCCTCCTGCTATTATGATATCCGTATTAGACGCAATATTTGTATATCCCGAATTAACATTATACATTACATAACTTCCATTATTAGAAGTTATGTAAAATCCAAAGGTTGTATTAGCTGGTACCGTGATACTTAAAGGAATTGGAATTGGAGTAGGAAGATTCGTGCCCAAACTAGTTACTGCAGCGGTTCCCGCTTTTGTCCAGGAGCCCGCAGTAGATTCTGAACCAACATAGCTTCCTGGCATATAATATATTTCATAAGTACCTGACATTAAATTCATATCAAAACTGGTAATTGTAATTGGAGCTGCTCCTGCAGTAATATTAAACATTATTCCATTGTTATTTGCATTATAACCATAAGGAGTACTAAGCGATGTATTACACTGAGCCTGGAATTGTAAAATTGTAAATAAAAAAAAGAGTAGTGAGTAAAGTTTTTTCATATTCCAGTAGGTAGGTTTTGTGATAAGTATTGTTTTTTCTTAAACCATTACTATCATTTGGAAACAAGACAGTAGTGATTTTGTATCTAAAAAGATTTGAAAATTCATAAACCATTAAAATGATTTAAATAGAATTTAATTTAAGAACTAATTGCATTTATCAACACTTGCAATACAATCTTTAATATTTCTGTAAAAATAGTTTGCATTTGTATGCTTAAAAAATTGTAAGGGGGGACAAATTGGGGGACATTTTCAACTTAAAAACGAGTAAAGTCAATAGGTTATACATAATAATATAAAATCAAAAACTTTTTTTTTGCTATTTTTACGATCCAAAATCATCAACCTCTGACAACAACTTATATGCATTCCAAAAAAATATATTGCATCCTCCTATTTCTTTTTGTTATGCAATTATATCCACAAAATAACCCAATCAAACTTTCATCTTCGGCAAATCAAATTAAAAATATTGAGGCTCTCTTGCTTCAGGAGAAATCTTTTGACAAGGATACTTTGGCGTTAAAAAACTTCCTGAAACCTTTAAACCAAACCAAACAAAATCAGATTATTTACGAAGCTTTACTAGCCAACGGCTTTAGTAACTATTATAATAATTTGAATAAAAAAAGTGATTGGCATTACCAACAATCCATAAAAAAGGCAAGTGCATTCAAAAATCCTTTCCTTGAAAGTTGGACACAGCTTAACTATGTGTATTATCTGTATCATAATAGAGATTATGTTAACTTGACTCCCATGCTATTAAAAATAACTGACCGCATAGAGCAAATTGATCCTAAGCAACTGATTTTAGCTGGAGAATCTTTCAAAAAAATAGGCTGGATGATGCAAACCTTTGGCGATTATGAAAATTCCTTTCATTATTTTGATCTGGCAAAGAGACACACTACTAAAAAAACTTCTGAATATGTCGCCATTTTAGATGGTATTGGAATGAACTATTTTCGTATCGAAAAACTCAAGCAAGCAGAATCCTATTTTCAGCAAACCGCACTTTTGGCAACACAAATTCATGATGAGGTTCGCTATGCCAAAGCAATAGGCAATTTAGCCCAAGTAAAACAGAAAAAGGGTGATTATAAATCAGCAATAGATTTATTAAAAAAAGACATTCGTATTTCTGAAAATAACAAAAATGACCAAAACACCATGTATGCCTCTGTTTTATTGGCTAAATTGTACATTCTTACTAAGAATTTTGATAAAGCAGAACAAACATTAAACAACATCCAAAATATCGTTCATTCAAAATCTTATTTTGAAAAACTAGAGTTTGAAATTATCAGACTTAAATTAGAAATTCTAAAAAAACAAAATAAAACCAATAACGAATTGCAACTAAGAAGAAGGATGCTCACTCTTGAAGATTCGTTAAAAACCAGAGACAGCGACGAAGCTATAAATCAAGCCAATTGGATGATTCAAAAATCACAATTTCAAAATAACATTAATAAAAAAGAAACTAAACTAAAAGAAGAATATGTATTGCGTACTATGTATGTTTCAATAATTGTTTTTGTTATTGCACTCGGTTTAGTTCTGCTCCATTTTAGTAAAAAGAAACAAAAAGCCAGTCAATTTGAGTATGATCAAACAGTAAATTTGTTAGAAACAGAGAAAAAAAATACAGAAAAAAAATTATACGAAACACACGCAAATTTGAATGATCATCTTGTATACTTAAGAGAGAAAAATAGTCAAATTAAAAAACTAAATATTGAAATAGATAACATTAAAAGGTCATCATCTTATAATTTGGAGAAAAAAAGCGGAAAGTTAAATACTTTATTGCAATCTCACTTAATGACTGAAGAAAACTGGGAGAATTTTAAGAGAGAATTTCAAAAAGAATATCCCGATTTTTATTTTAAACTACAAAAAGATTTTCCTGAAATTACAGATTCTAATAAACGTATTTTATTGCTGCAAAAACTTAATTTTAACAATACTGAGATTGCTGGTATTCTAGGGATTACTAGTGATGCTGTTAAAAAATCCAAACAACGAATCAAAAAGAAAATTGGCGTTAAATTCAAAATGCTTTTTGATAATGTAAAAGCATAGCTTTCTTATTTGGAATAGATAATACCTTTTGCTAAATTTTAAGGCGGTCAAACCATCTGAAAAACCAACAAATAAAGGTCTGCCAGATTTAGGTCCTAATGTGCAGCCAATAACCCATTGAATTGGGATTTACATATAAAGTTTGCGTGCCTCATCCTCCGATGCTAATTTTTTTCAATAAAACTACATTTTCAATACCATCTTTACAACAAGTGTGGTCATGCCATAATAATCTTCAATTGAGTTTGTCTCAATACAGGCTGCGCCGGATAGTATTCCATATATTAAAAATAGCAATCCAGTGGTTAATTCCTAGTGTGAGCACTTCAATCATGGGCCACCATAAAACCAATTTAGTTTTAAAGCAAGGTAATAAGCTCGATCATGTTGAATTTTATTATTGCCCGATGCCTTTCACGAAGGCACAAGGGCTTCAAATCATCAACTGCTGAGGAAAAGTCGATGGACTTTCCGTTTATCAGTTTCCTTTTCTTTGTGTGTATAGGAATAACTTCTGTGATACAGTTCAACCATCTCGACTATGGTATGATCCTCAATAAGCATCTTAATATCCTGGAAATTTTTTCTGTCAGTTCTTCATAATATATGAAATATTATAGTAATGTATCCCTAGCTTGGTAGCCAGTTGTATTCCGTTGAACTATTGTACTTGATCTATATAGCGTTCGCGCAATACAAGGCCCAGTTTCATGCTTTACTCAATTTTTCTGCCGATAATATTCTTTTATCATCCCTGCCATTAGGATTTCCTGCAGGTTAGTCACTACAAGTTCATATCCGTCATTCTATAATATACTCAATAATTAACGCTTTTTAAAGCCTGATTAATCAAATTAATTACTTTCATTAAGTCCTCACTATTTTTATTCAGAAGAATTATATTTTGTTGCTATTGTAATGAAGGTAAAGAGTTTAAAAAAACATACTTATAGAAAAAAAAGTTATATTAATTAAGGTATCTTTTTTATAATAAAAATATAATATCTCATATTACTAACCCTAAAACACTCCCCATACTTTCAGGGCCGAGACCACGATTTATATTCCCACTAATGAACCTGTAAATATGATCAATTTTTCCAGCCATTAATACTATCACTCTTTACAATACCGAAGCGTAGCACTATTTGTTATTGAGGTGCTAGTGTGATATTTTTTTTAGGCCAATAGTATTAATAAAATAAGTGCTTACGCAAAATTGAAAGGTTTTTAATCAAATTTAAAATCCAATTTTAAAATTTCAGAATACTTTAGTCATTCTAAATCTTCTATTAAAGTTACAAGGAAATAACTGAGAAAAAACAGCTTATTGATTTAAAATAATTATACCGAAAAATGATATATATATATTTTTTATTACTTAAATCTTCTTCTTATATAACAATGGGCTACCTGCTATATACATTATACAATTGGAATTTAGAAAAATTTAGAAAAGGCAATAAAGATTCCATTTTTTATAAAGCAAAGATTATAAGTACGAAAATATCTTTATGCTGTATGCTTTTTGTCCTGTTTTTCTTTACAATAAGCTCTTTGTGGGAAGCAATAGAATTACTCATCAATCGGAAGTGATAATACTTTTGCAGTAGGAACTGTTTAAATCGACTATTCGGGATTTCTAGCGGCTGGGCTATTCTACTAATGAAGCATACGAAAGAGTTACCACATTAGTGTTGAACAATTCCCGAGTAACTTTATACAAGTCAAGTTCCATTCCTGATGACTTTAAAAAAATTGGTTTAGAGAAGCAGACTAATGAAAATGGAAAAAATAGTTATGAAAAAATTAACTGCAATTAAAATGAAAAACTTAAAATATGCATTATTCTTAATAATTCTGATGTCTGCTGCATGCAAACCGGAACAGGTTTTAAATAACGCAAAATCTCAAAATGATACTGCTATTAATGCAGGCAATGGCAAATTTAAAAACCCACACCATAAACCTCTTGCTGAGTTTAAAGGGGACACTTTAAAGTATCTGCAAACTAATTTTTTATCAGATAAAGAATTCTATATAGGAAAAGAATTAAATGTTTTATTTGAAGATTTAGCATTGGACATAAAAGACTACTCAAATGATCTGAGTTCTAAAAATATAAATCTGAGCCCGGATTTAAGCTTAAATTTTTATGATGCAAAGACAAAAAATAAAAAGATAAAAAATAAAGAGAATCCTCTTGTACTATTTGTGGAATGGGAAACACCGATTTATGTCGAGCAGGTTACTGCACTGCTCAAAAAAAATCAGGGACGCTGGACTGCAGAAGAAAAAAATAATTACGGCCAATTTAAAATTAAAGAAATAGGAATGGTCAGTTCTAAATGATGCATTATTGTTTTAGATATACGCAAGAAAGAGCAAAAAATGCTGATCAATGGACAGCTGAAATATATGCCTGTTATTTTTTGCCATAAGACACAAAGGCTCTCTTATTTTAAGTGAGAGCTTTCTTTATTATATTCATCCTTTGCGTCTGAACAATACTAACACTCTCCATAAAGCATTGGAAAGGAGAAAATCCCATGGCATAATTCACTTTATGAGTCTTTCAGATTCCTTTGAAACTTATGCCTCATTAAAAATCGATGAACATTCGCCTAAAGATTTAAAAAAATATTACAGAGAGCTTAAAATCATGAAACAATTAATTATAGCAATAGCAGGAATGCTAGCAGTTTCCTGCTCCACAGTAAAAATAGAACAGCAGATAGTTCAGGATTTTGTTAAGGAAAAGAATCTTAAAAACATTCCATATGTAAATGCATCTTATCTTATTAAGGATGCATCTTCAAACGAAAATGTTTTAGATATTTACACGCAGGCTTACTTAGATAAAAATCTTCCCTTAAATAAAAAAAGAATTGATTTTTTACCTGCGACTATTAAAAACTGGCCATTAGATGCTGATGAAATCGATGCATTGAAGTCTGTTTATAAAAAAGCTAATGAACCCTTCTTCTGGAGTACAAAAAACCTTGGATCATTTGATATTCCGATAATTGAAAAAGAACAACTATTTTCAAAAATTCATGATGGGACCATATCAATAAGTGCAACTGGGCATATTATATCCAAGCCTATTCTAAGTTTGAATAAACAATATGCCATTTTAAAATACTCATCCATATTTTATACAGGAGGTGAACCAGAACAGATTTATTTAATGGAGAAAAAGGACAATAAATGGACCATTGTATTAACACTGGTTAAAAATTACGACTACGATCCTTCCTAAGAGGTCTGTTTAATTTTCCCATTCGACAAATGAAAAATTTACAGAAAACCTCAAAAATGGAATCGGGAAGAAGAATATCCACTGATTCCATTTTATTACAAGAGACAATTATGAACAAATTGTAAAGTATTACAAAATTTTAAGCTGTTTGTTTTACTTATCATTCTCTAAAGAATTCAGAGTCTAAGCATCGATACAAACAATACCTACTAATAAAATCTATTATATTTTTTGCCACCTTATTTTATTTTATTTTCACTACCTTAAAAAGTGTGGTATTTCTTATGTCAGCTCTGGCATTCTGAAGCGACAGCATCGCCCATATGGCTGCAGGAATCCATCCCATCATTAGTTCGAAACTATATAAAAGAATCAAAAGTCAACAAATTTTAATCGATACCCAATAGGACATCCAAACCAAATTGTTGAAGCCATTCAAAGACAGCCCCTACCTCCAGTAAGCCAATCTCTTTAAATCCTCCATAAAGCGGTGCGTAATTTGTCCTTTATGGGGTCACAAACAAGCAAAATGGCGCCAATTGAAGACAATTGGAGCCATTTTTTTATAATCTCACTTATTTATTAGTCTAAAGAGCCGGGCTCCTCAGGAGCCTAGCCCCGATAGCAGTGGAAATCCTTTTGTGCCGGGGTTCGGCACAAAAGATTGTAACGGATAGCGGGGAAAAACTCCTAAAAAATAATATTAAACCTAAATAAAATTAAATACAATTAACGATGCTGATCACTGTGAATTAGATTCAGGCAGCAATTCTTCATATTTAATTAATTCAGCCTAAAACTAAACTAACTAAACTAAACCAAAAGAAACTTTTTATTTCCTTCAACAGCCCCAACAAGGCTCATCGAAAGCACTTCCCCGAGCAGGGATTTGAGCCTCTCAAAACAGCTGGGCTTTACTGCGTAAAACGTAGCGCCCAGCTCTGAAGCTCTCTGGATATTCTCAGGATCACTGCTGGTGGAGAGCATAACAATGTTCACTTCCCTCAGCTCCCCCTTACAGCTTCTAATCTCAGCAAGGCATTCCAGGCCTGATTTGCCCGGCATATTGATATCCAGGAAAATAAACTCGGGAAGCTCAGCACCTGAAAGGGAAAGAAGGTTATCCATTAGATGCATACCGTCAGGGGCCTGCCCCAGAATAACATTCGGATCAACCTCGCTCACCGCATCGGCAAAGAACTCCCTGTCATCGCTGTCGTCATCGGCCAAAAAAATAAATCTCTTCGAATTGTGCTTTTCAAACGCCATTTTACTAAAATTTACATTAAAGAAAACTACTTCGGATAAACGGTATTCCAAACGGGCAGGCCCGCGCAATTTTTAAAACTGCAACATGATATTCAAATCTGATCAGGGGCTTGTAAAGTTAATTCATAATTAGGAAAAAACACATTAAAAAAAATATTTTTACATTTTCTTAATCTTTCTGTTTCTTCCAAGTTTTCAATATTTACAGGCATTTGTGCTGTAGAAAAAAATAATTAAAGAACTTTATCGTAAATTGAAATATATCAAAATTAAATAATATTACAATCTGTAATATTATTGCCAACTATAAAAGGGAAAGATTCTGGAAAAAGCAACGGGATTGACAACAATCCAGTGGAACCTTATACGGAGAGAAAATCCATATCTACCAAGCGTACTTTTTGGCAGAACACCATTGATATGCGCAAACTCAAAAGGGTGATACTGCAATGGCGGAAAAACTGGCGTTTGAGCTGTGGTCCTTCCCATTAAATACCTTGACAATAAAATGCCTCACATTGAGCAATGTAAATCCTTAGTTCCAAATATTTTAGAGAGAAAAACTCATAACATAAATACCTAAATATAGCTTAACTTAGTGTTTCGTTTTTAGCTGTAAATCCAGTTTTAAGAATTAACTTTAAATCCTGTATTGCATCCTCTGCATTTTACATTCGCAGTTTTATTAGAAAATCAATTTTGCATGAAAAACAATCCTAAATTAATTAGTAATTATGAGTACAAGAAGTTCTTTCTTCCAGATATAACAAGTCACAATCTCTTTAATAATTCTAAGGTGCAACTGTACCGAATTGAAAATTATTTAAAGAAAATTGTAATCCCCGTTAATGCGTACCAGACAACTTTTAACTTTCTTATTTTTGTAACAAAGGGATATGTAAGGCAACAGCTGGACACATCTGTTTTTGAAATTAATGCGAATCAGGCACTGAATATCAAACAAGGAAATTTTACGGCCACCTTAGAGCTTTCAGAGGATGTTGAAGGCTTTTTTGTTATTTATGAAAACGAAGTTATTACTGAAATTGCATTAAGTACAAACGATTTAAACTTCTTTTACACTTCACCTTTCTCTATTTTAGATCCCAATAAAATTAATTGGCTTATTCGTTTATTTGAATTGCTGGAAGAAGAATTAAACCAAGCCGAACACATTAATGACATCACTATAGCACTTCTTCAATCGGCATTATTAAAAATTATACGAACAGAAAATACAGATCACAAATCTCTTAGCCGTGCAAGTTTTATCTCTTTTCAGTTTAGAGAACTGGTACAGAAAAACCACATTGAGCATAAAAACATAGATTTTTATGCTAATCTATTAAAAATATCAGATAATTATTTGAACAAATGTGTTAAAGAAACCACAGGAAAAGCGCCAAAACAATGGATAAACGAAATTACCATCCAACACAGCCAAATTCTTTTGCAGGATAATTCAAAAGAAATAGCAGAAATAGCATTTGAATTGCAATTTCAATCGCCTTCTTATTTTTCACGCATGTTTAAAAAAGTGGCAGGACAATCTCCCTCTGAGTACCGATCAAAGTTTTTAAAGCAATAAAAAGTACCTCTTATTTCTAAAAAGCAAAAACGCTTATACAGGAGGTTTAAGAATCCTGTATAAGCGTTTTTTTGTCTGGAAAAACTCTATTCCAAATAAGTGAAATTTCTCAACAGTTACTTAAGCAGGCGTACCTTCACTGTTAGACACAACAGCATCAACTTGAACCAAAGCATCCAGAGGGATTGCCGAAACGCCAATTACTGTTCTTGCAGGCAAATCGCCATTAAAAAAAGAAGTATAGACTTCATTTATGGCTTCAAGATCTCCAATATTTTTAAGCTGGATGTTTATTTTAACAATGTCATCCATTTTGTGATCGATACTCTCTAAAATTGCTTTAATATTATTTAAACATTGCTCTGTTTGCTCTACACTGCCACCACTCACTATTTGATTTGTTTCTGGAATTAGAGGCAATTGACCTGAAATATGATTGTAATGCGAATAAGCAACAGAGTGTGAATACGAAACTTTTGGTGCATTTTGGGTATTGTTTGCCTCAATTATCAAAAAACGTGTGTCTTCAGGAAGTTGTGGAGGTGTCCCGTCACCATGCGATACTGCAACATCAATCTGCACTAAAGCATCTATTGGTAAAGCTATAGCGTTAACAATTGTTCTGGCAGGAACATAGTCTGGGAAGAATTTTGTTAAAACTCCACTCACTGCTTGAGCATCTGAGCAGTTTTTAAGAAAAATAGTGGTTTTAACCACATCATTCATAACATGTCCGATACTTTCTAAAATTGCCTGAATGTTTGTTAAACATTGTTCTGCCTGCTCTACTACACCGCCTGCTACAATCTTACCCGATTGAGGATCAATAGGCAATTGGGCTGAAATATTGTTGTAATGAGAAAATGCCACTGTCTGCGAATGTATGCTTTTTGGTGCTTTTTCTGTGTTTTTGGTCACTTTAACTAAATCTAAAGCTTTTTGCGGAGTCGTGCCTTCACCGTTTGATATAAGAGCATCAATCTGCAGCAAAGCACCATCTAAAGGCAAAGCATTTATTGCAACAGTTGTAAGTGTAGGAAGATCTTTCTTGAAAAATACTTTATACACTTCTTCTACAGCCTCAATATCTGAAATATTCTTAAGAAAAACAGTTAATTTTACCGCGTCATCCATAACGTGTCCAATGCTTTCTACAATCGACTGAATATTTAGCAAACATTGTTTTGCCTGCTCTTTAACATCATTTCCTACAATTTTTCCCGTTTTAGGATCAATAGGCAATTGCGCTGAAATATTGTTGTAATGGGAAAATGCTACTGTTTGTGTTGAAAACGGACTTTTTGGCGCATTTTCTGTGTTTCTCGAATTCTTCTTAATTTCACTCATAAATTTATTTGTTTTCTGTTTTTATAATTACTTTTTTATGCTCTAAATTTTTCTACTGACTTATCATGTTCCGAAAGGATTTTTCCAAATTACATCAAAGGCCAAATAATTTACATCTGAAATATCAGATCCTTTACCAATGAGGTTATACATATAGCCTACATCGAAAATAAATGGAATTTCATGTGGGGTAAGTGAGTAGTAAAGAGTGAGTCGGCTTTCTTTATAATCAAATTTTGACCACTGCTTCTCGGGTTCATTTTCTTTGCTGATTGCAAAAAGAACTTCGGCACCTCCTATAATATGATGTGTTTTAGTGCTTCCTAAATCCAGGCTTAGCTGTGTTTTGAGGCGAGTACGCAACTGAAAATTCTCTTCGGCACTAGTAAAATCAGGGTTAAAAAATTTCCTAAACTCTCCTCTTACTGTGTTTTTCCATTTCAGTCCATTGCCTTCCCTGATATAGGAATAACGGCCGTATAATCTAAATTCCTGTTCAATGGCAGGATATAATGTTTCATATGGGGCTTTAGGATCGTAATTACTAGACCTCCTGTAGCTAAGTGCGTACGAGTATTCCCAATTCTTGCTATAACGGCTGGAAATTTCCTCGTTGATTACCAGAATTGCCATTTTAGAAAATGGATTATTCTCATCTGGACTACTCTTTAAACCAACACCTACATAAGTTGTCGATTCTTTTTGTTTAAGCGAGTCTAAAGACTGCCTAACGCCAAAGGCAAACCAAGAAGCATTTTTTGCCTCTCCCAAGCCTGGTGGGCTTAACTGTGCATATGATTTATTACTAAATGTGACCACAAAAATGACCACTGCCAATAGCAATTTGCTTTTTGCAGACACGTTTTTCATATTTTCTAAAATTTAAAATTTGTAGCTTATTCCTGCTTTCACAGCGAAAGGAGTTCCGGGAGTAAAACATAATTCTGATACTGAACTAGCCTCGTCTCTAAGTCTGGTCTCTGTTTCAAATTGCGCTTCATTCCATTTGGTATTAAAGATGTTTTGAAACTGCATATTTACTTCCCAGTTTCTTTTTCCATAAGCCAAGACAAGATCATTGACGAAATAACCTCTTGTTCTTACCGAATTATCTTCGATGGCAGGACGTGAATCCATATAGCGGTATCTTAGATTTGCCGAAAAACCCGAAGAAAGTTTTACCGCAACGCCTCCAGTACTGGTAAGAGTTGGTACTAACGGAATATAATCTTCTCCTTTTGGCTCATCAATAAAACGGGCATGGGCATAATTAAGATCTCCGTCTAAATAAAGCCAAGAAATCGGTTGGTATCTCAAACTCAAATCAAAACCTAAACGACGTGTTTTTCCTGACGGTTCTACCACAGCTTCATCCCCAACATATACAAATTCTTGCTGCAAATACATATGCCAGATCGCTGGCTGAATAATCATATTGGCCGTTGGGCGCAGAATAACACCAAAATCACTTCCAAAAGAATAAGGTAGAATGTCTTTTCCATCTTGTGCTACTACAACTCTTACGTCATTGGAATGAAATCCAAAACCAGACTTAATATACCATTGCACATTTTGGTTCTGTGTATACGAAATATTCAATTTTGGACTTACTCTGGCAGCCGAAGCTTCTTTCGCCGCAGGTAAACTAGCAAGACGATCATGAAGACTAAAGGTAAAATAGTCCAGCCTCGCTGATGGATTGATAAGCCATTTCCCAACTCTATAATCGATTGAGGTATAACCGTGAACATTGACTTCTGTAGCAGATCCATCAGACATTCTATCTAACAATAAATCACGCTGATAGACATGATTTAATTGTAAATCCTTGATATCATCAAAACGAAATCCTGCTCCCGATGTCCAGGTCATGTTGCTATTTTCAAATGCAAATCTTCGGACATACTTATTTTCAAGTCCATAAATAGAACGATTATCGGTTTGCTGAATCTCATCTCCATAAACAGGATCATTTAGAAAAAAAGTAAAATTCGAAAACAGATTAAAATTATATTTAGAATAGAATAAATTGCTGGAAAACTCTTCGTTCTCGTTTGCTAAATACCTATAATTTAATGCCAAATTAGTTCTCGATGTTCTTCCGCCTTCAGTTGGATCTATAGATCCCCATCTACTTATAATTCCTTCTTCTACTGCTCTTTCAGGAATTTGTCCTGAGGCATTCCAATTTGAAGTAAAAGTAGATCCTAAAATAGAGATATATTGTTTTTCATCAATCCATTGGCTGTACTTCGCTAAAAAATTAACGCGTGTAAAATCCTGTTTGACATCAAACGGTCCATCGGTATAATTGAATTCGCCAGCGACATAAAAACTCTTATCCTTGTTGTTTTTATCTAAAAGATTAAGCATTGTCACCACTCGCATTGTATTAAATGAACCGCCTTCAATTTTAAAAAGGTTATTCTCTAATTTGTCAAATGTGCTAAAATTGACATATCCCGAGGTGTTAAAATCTCCTTTATCGGCATAATAAGCTCCTTTTCCAAAATCGATATCTTTGATTGTTTCTGGAATTAGAAAATGCAGATCAGCATATCCCTGTCCATGCGCATGTGAGACTATGTTTACTGGCATTCCATCAGCCATAACGCTGATGTCAGTTCCATGATCATTATCAAAACCTCGCAAAAATATTTGTTCTGCTTTACCTCCTCCAGCATGCTGGGCAATAAACAGTCCGGGAACCTTTCTCAATAAATCCTGCGCAGAATTTACAGGTGACATTTTTAAATCAACTTTCATTATCTTTTTTCTGAAGTCGATATTACTGATAACTATTTTACTCAGATGCACTGTATCTGCTTCTGCTTTGTTTACTTCTAATTTTTTTGCTTCTGGCTTATTTACTTCTTGAGCAAATCCATTCTGCACCGTTAACAATACTATTACAATTGCTGTAAAAAGTTTGTTTCTCATTATTATTAATTTTCTTCTACAATTGCCGTTTAATTTTCAAAACGGCCTACTATTTTTTTTAGGAATACAATTACCCACATCGATAAAACAAATGGAAACGTAAGTGTAATCCATCCATTATGCATCATAAAAATGTCAAAGTAAGTTGCTATGACGACTGATAGCAATACATATAATCCATCTCTTGGTTTTGTTCCGCTGCATGCAATTCCGCATAAAACAGCGTTGAAACTAAACATTCCATCTTCTATTAATTTTACAGAATCTTGATCAAAATGTGCAATTGCTGCTGCAATTACTGCCGCTAGGAATCCGTATAAAGCTGCTGTGGGATTATTGAGAAAAACTCCAATAAAAAACAGCAAACCTGCAGCAATAGTTCCCTGAAAAATCACTTCACTATAGGCATGCGCTGCTACTGCAAAATCTTCAAGTTCAGGCATCTCTCCTTTTGCTACAGACACTCTTGCTGTTGCTAATCCAAAATGTTGGATACTCAAAACAGCAATTACCGTAATTACAATAAAAGGAAAGGTGAAAAAGGGAATCTTTTTACGAATAGAAAATTCCATAAGCAATGTGCTTAGTACAGATCCTAAAACAAGTAAAAACCATATTAACGGACTTGTTTCAAAGAAGAAAGCTAATCCTACTCCGACCAACGTTGCATTAAATCCGTACAAACCTGCTTTTATATTTTCGTCACTAAAATTGCAAATTTTTGCCGTCGCAGTACCGATTATAGCACTCAGTAAGGCCGCGAATCCCATAAGGACAGAATCATAAGATATCGCAATTAAAAATAATAATCCTGTCCAAGCACTTTCTTGAAGCATGATTTGTCCAATGCCCTTAAGCACTGTTTCTACTATTGATTTTATTTTTTTCATTTGTGTATACTTCTAGAAATAAAAATTATTTGAATTACCAGCCTAAAAAAAACATCCCGACACCACATGCTAAAACTACTGCTCCGCTAATTGCTGGGGTATAACGTTCGAGTTTCTCTGTTTTGAAAAAAGAATATCCATATACACCTAAAAGCACCATACCAAGCATAGTCAAAACAGTACTGAGAGTAAAAACACCAATAATTGTAGAAATTTCACCAACAGAACGTTTCAATCCAGAATAGAATAATAAAGGAATTAGAGGTTCACTTGGTCCCATTACGAAAATGGCAAACAAAACTAAAGGCGTTACTTTAACTCGATTCGTAGGCATAACCACTTCTCCATGTTTATGCGAAAACACAAATACATCTTCTCCCATTACGTCAAAGTGTTTGTGCGCTTTGTTCTTGTATGCTGCCCAAAGCCCGTAAATAAGATAAATTGCACCAAATAACAGCAGTGCCCAACTTGCAACATTGCCTCTAAAATCTTGGAAAAATGTTATTTTATTGATTTGCCATCCTAAAAAAACTCCAATAAATCCTAAAACTACCGAACTCAAAATATGCCCTAAACCGCAAACTATTGTAAGCATAATTGTCTTGGACATACTCCATTTGCGAGATCTTGATAAAACAATAAATGGCAAATAATGATCAGGTCCCGAAGCGGTATGAAAAAAGCTGATGCTGATCGCTGTAATTGATAATGCTATTAAATTTGAATCCATAACCTGTTTAAATTTGTATTACTGCTTTTTCTTCCCAAAGCACATCCTGCACTTTTCTGAAAAAATCAAACATTTGCTCTCCTCCATTTCCTAGAATTCTAATCACAAAACCGTTTGCTTCTAGCTTACTTATTCCGAATGATACATTTTCTAGTCCTTCAAGTTCTTTAAAAAAGTATTCTATACGATCTTCTAAGTCGTCATCTTTTGTATTGAGATATACAAAAGTTCCTTGATGGGTAAAGCCTTCGAGCAAACCCATCGCTGCTAAGGGCATAATATCTGGTCTTAAGAGAACATTGTCTTTTAAGACCAGTCTATCGTGATGATAAACCTCTAGAAGATTTTGAAAATGAGCATACTTAAAAGTTTCTCCGTGATGTTTACGGCCGCAGGTAATGATTTCGCTTATCGTCAAATCACAATCATCTTCGATGTAAATCTTATTATGACTTTTAAATGTTGAATCTTCATGAGGCACCACAGGATGAGGAACATACGAGAAAGAAGTTCCTTTTTCCATTTTGACATTCATGATCTGCGAAGCACTCCCATCCATGTTAAACAATCGCTGATAGGATTGTGACTGCAATTGCAAACGAGCATTTTCTTTTACATTCACCTGTAT
Organism: Flavobacterium aquidurense; assembly: GCA_900107365.1. Classification (GTDB taxonomy): domain Bacteria; phylum Bacteroidota; class Bacteroidia; order Flavobacteriales; family Flavobacteriaceae; genus Flavobacterium; species Flavobacterium aquidurense. The sequence goes on along the minus strand of FNPS01000001.1, from coordinate 1,109,444 downwards.
ATCGTAAACGTCACCGCTTAAAATTCCAGGTGATGAACTCATGATCATCAAATACGAAGCTCCATCAGATTTATACTGCCCAACAGGCATAATCCTGAAGGGCTGTGTCACGTATGCATCTCTTAAAAATGATTCCCCATCCCTTTCTTCTACTTCTATTTTTAGGGTACTTACCATTTGATTAACGAACTAAATTTGGTTCTTCAATATCTTCTAACAATGCATATTTCTTGATCCAGCCAATAACTTCATCAATTCCTTCTGTAGATCTAAGATTTGAGAATACAAACGGTGCCCCTTTTCTCATTCTACGTGCATCGTTCTCCATCACTTCTAAACTAGCTCCTACATATGGTGCTAAGTCAATTTTATTTATCAAAAGCAAATCTGATCTTGTAATACCTGGCCCACCTTTACGAGGGATTTTCTCTCCTTCGGCCACGTCAATTACGAAAATCGTAACGTCGGCCAAATCTGGTGAAAAAGTTGCTGAAAGGTTATCTCCACCACTTTCAATTAAAATTAATTCGATATCAGGAAAGCGTGAAACCAATTCATCTACTGCTTCCAAATTCATACTCGCATCTTCACGAATCGCTGTGTGAGGACATCCTCCAGTTTCTACTCCAATGATTTTTTCTTTTGGCAGCAAACTGTTTTTTACCATAAATTCGGCATCTTCTTTAGTGTAGATGTCATTAGTAATTACACCTAAATTATAGTCGTTTAGCATTTTTCGGCTTAAACGTTCTAACAATGCTGTTTTTCCTGATCCTACAGGCCCAGCAACTCCTATTTTTACATATTTTCTAGTTTCCATTTCTTTGTTTTTTTATTTTCTCTTTCTTATTTATTCTCTCTTCTTTTCCTACGACATATATAATCTTGAATAAAGTCTCTCGTGTTGCATGCATCGAATATCAAAAGCGATGCTGCAAAGACCTACAAGTTCTCTGTCTATTGTTAAAGTTTCTTTTGCTAATTTTTTAAGCAGTGGCTCCAATTCGAATAAAACATCTTGTCCATCTAGTTGTCCTAGAGGCACTAGCTTAACCGAATTGGTAATCATTCCGATAGCGGCATTGTAATAGAATGCGAATAAAGCTTCGTCCAGAGGAATTTCCAGCAACTGCGCGTACATTCCAAAAGCAATGCAATAGTGTGCAGATGCCTTTTTATCGGCGATTGCACGTTCATAATCATTGACGAGATCAAATGCCTTCTGTCTTCGAAAAATCTTGATTAATCGAATTCCCAGTTTCTGGCTTGCTTCGCGTATTTCACGCGGACTCTTTAAAGCACTGCATTCCTGATCGAGTTTAATTATAGTCTCAAAGTCATTATTTGCGGCAGCTACATAAGCTAGTTTTAAAAAGGCTGCGTCATTATACTTAATGTTATACATTAACATGTTTGTTACAAACTCTTTTGCCGAAGCCACAGAATTTACTGCCTCGTCCTGAACATAAGTCTCCAATCCGTTAGAGTGTGTATATCCACCAATTGGCAAAGTTGGATCTGCCAAATGGAGAAGACTTCCTAAATAAGTGTTTTCTATATTAGTCATTTGAAGAAGCCATGTTTAGGATTTTTGTAAAAAGAGACGAATTTCCGTGACCATGAGGTGCTACATTTGATTTTAGCAAATGCAAGAGCTTAATCTCCTGTTTTTCTGGTTTATAACCACTCGCTTCAAGCCATCTAAACATTGGCATTTCAAAAGGCATCATAATCTGATTATTTTGAATAAATAATGGAAGATGCTTGTTTCCAATTTCATAACAAATCGTACCCATTTCTAATAAAGATGAAGGTGTCATTACAATCGCTTCGCAAGGTTTAATGTTTACAACGACTGCTTTTTTATCATCTTGATAAAGAATATCATCTTGATTCAATCGCTGACCTTCCTGAATAAACTTAATCGCAATTTCTAATCCTGAATTTGTTCGCTTGCGCTGAATTCTCTTAGTAGTTTCAAACCACTCAATTTCGAGAAGATCGATCTCAAGACCTTCAATTGAATGTGTTTTTGTATTACCTATTATCTGTTGTATAATCATTATTTCGATTTTTTAAGGGAAATGTTTTTTGAAACTCCTAATCCGAATGTTGATCCATTTATTCCGGCAACAAATGTTCGATTACTCGTTTTATTTGCATCATTTCCTGTAGTATTTTCATATGATAATTCACAGAACTTCGCTTTTAGTGCCCATCCATGACCAAGAAGTACGGCTACAATTGGATAGATTCTTCCCAGATAACCGTTATAGCTATAAGATCCTGGAGTATTCATAAGCGTATTTCCCCATACATAATGCGCGTCAGCCTGAGCGATAATGGCAAAATGATCTCCGATACTCCAAGAGTCACTGTAAAAAGGACCGATTTCGTGTTTAGAGTCGGTAAGATTTCCTGCTGCGTTTTTCTCTTGATCAAAAGCAAAATTCATCCCTGCAACAACATGATCATTAAAAAAATATCCCACCCCAATTGGATTTGCACCAAAACTACTTCCCGTATTATTATTATCTTTATAAGTTAAAGAACCATAAAGCATTAAAGATCCTTTTTGTGCACGAACCGTTGTAAGACTGGCACATACTAGAAAAAGAATAAAACCCAAATTAATTTTCCAATTATTCATAAAATTCTTTTTTGAGGTTTTTATCCCTAATCTTACTGCAACAAAATGAATTGCCGCAGTAAGAAGTAGAATAAGAGTTATTAATTAAAATAAATAGTATAATTGTGCCAGTGGAAGTTTATCCACTGGTTCGCAGGTGATTTTTTCTCCATCGATTGTCACGGTATAGTTTTCAGCATTTACCATGATCTCCGGAGTTGCGTTGTTATGAATCATATCAGCCTTGCCAATGTTTCTGCAATTTGAAACAGCTAACAATTTCTTTTCCAAACCATATTCTTCGGCAATATTATTATCAATACTTGCCTGAGAAACAAAGGTAAAAACCGTTTTAGTCAATGCTTTTCCATACGTTCCAAACATATTACGCATAATAATAGGCTGCGGTGTTGGAATAGAAGCATTAGCATCCCCCATTTTGCTTGCGGCAATAAAACCTCCTTTTACGATAATTTCTGGCTTCACTCCAAATAATGAAGGTTTCCAAATTACCAAGTCAGCAATTTTGCCTGCTTCTATTGACCCAACATAATTAGAAATTCCGTGCGCGATTGCAGGATTAATTGTGTATTTAGACACATATCTTTTTGCGCGATAGTTGTCGTTTTTGTTTGCTGCATCTTCGGCTAAATGACCTTTCTGTTTCTTCATCTTATCTGCCGTTTGCCAAGTACGGGTAATTACTTCACCTACACGTCCCATAGCCTGAGAATCAGAACTCATGATACTGAACACTCCCATATCTTGAAGCACATCTTCTGCAGCAATAGTTTCAGGGCGAATACGCGAATCGGCAAAAGCCACATCTTCCGGGATTTGCGGACTCAAATGATGACAAACCATCAACATATCCAAATGTTCATCGATAGTATTTGTTGTATAAGGTCTGGTTGGATTTGTAGATGCTGGCAATACATTTGGATACATTGCCGCCTTGATAATATCAGGCGCATGGCCACCACCTGCTCCTTCGGTATGGAAGGTGTGGATAACACGTCCTGCAATAGCATTCATGGTATCTTCAAGAAATCCTCCTTCATTAAGCGTATCGGTATGAATGGCTACCTGCACATCATATTTATCTGCCGCTTTTAAAGAAGCATCAATTACAGCTGGAGTTGCCCCCCAATCTTCATGGATTTTTACTCCTAAGGCTCCTGCTTCGATTTGTTCTTCAATTGGAGCTTCTGTAGCCACATTTCCTTTTCCGAAAAAACCAACGTTTACAGGAAATGCTTCTGCAGCCTGTAACATTCTTTTGATGTTGTGTTTTCCTGGAGTAACTGTTGTAGCATTTGTTCCATCAGCAGGGCCAGTTCCACCACCGATCATGGTAGTAACACCACTGTACAAAGCTGTTTCAATTTGAGTAGGACTAATAAAGTGTATGTGCGTATCAATTCCTCCAGCTGTAACAATATATCCATGTCCTCCATGAACTTCTGTTGAAGCTCCGATAATCATGCCTGGTGTGATATTGTCCATGGTATCAGGATTTCCCGCTCTACCAACTCCAACAATTTTCCCATCTTTAATACCAATATCTCCTTTTACAATTCCCCAGTGGTCAATAATTGTCGCACCAGTAATTACAAAATCTAGAACACCTTCATCACGCAAAGCAGTAGAAGATTGGCACATACCGTCTCTAACTGTTTTTCCGCCTCCAAATTTTGCTTCGTCTCCATAAGAGCAGAAATCTTTTTCAATTTCTATAATAAGCTCTGTATCTCCTAAACGTATTTGATCTCCAACAGTTGGACCAAAAATACTCGTATAATTTTTTCTAGTTACCTCTAAACTCATGATTTCACATTTTTAAATTCGCCTTCTTTTAAACGTTCTAATGCAACAGCTTTGTTATGCGGAGATAAGTCTCCATCTACTAAGTTGTTGTGTCCAAAAAGTCGCTGGTTTCCGCCAAACTCAGTCAGTTCAACTTCTTTCTCTTCTCCTGGCTCAAATCTCACTGCTGTACTGGCAATAATGTTTAATCGCATTCCGAATGCTTTTTCTCTGTCAAATGACATCATTCTGTTCACTTCAAAAAAGTGAAAATGGGAACCTACCTGGATTGGTCTGTCTCCGGTATTGGTAACTTTTACAGTTAACGTTTCACGGCTATCATTACAAATAATAGCACTATCTTTTAATATAATTTCTCCTGGAATCATCGCTATGTTTTTTTTAAGTTTATCGCACAGGATTGTGCACAGTTACTAGTTTGGTGCCATCAGGAAATGTAGCTTCAATTTGAATATCATGAATCATTTCCGCAACGCCTTCCATTACATCTTCTCTTCGAAGCAGTGTCGCGCCATATTGCATTAACTCGGCTACTGTTTTGCCATCGCGTGCACATTCCATCAATTCACTGCTAATAAGAGCAATGGTTTCAGGATAATTTAGTTTTAAGCCACGGGCTTTCCTTTTTTGAGCTAATTCGCCAGCTGTATGCAGCATTAGTTTCTCAATTTCTCTTGGTGTTAAATGCATAATAAAATATTTTAGTTAAAAAATAACGTGTAACATTGAAAGCTCCATAACTGAGTCTTTTTAGATCAATTATGATTTTTTCAGATGCAATAAAAAATAGGTTGAAGTGTAGGCAATAGTTGCGCTTTCTAAATAGAATTTTATTTAGATAAACTGGTGATGCATTTATAAAAAGACCTGCAACTGTCTTGTTTACTGCAAAGTGTAATGAGAAATAAGTAATTTTTATTCTCCATTTAAATGTTGGCACGTCTTTTCATTCACGATAAAAAACTTCATTTTTACCATAAATCTAGTACACTAAATTGCAGCTAAGCAGTTTAAAAAGAATTAAAAGTGGATTTTAAAGCTGTGAAATAGGATATTTCTTGACATGTTTCGAAAAGGAGTAAAGTTTCGCTCCAATAACCCTTTATTATTTAATTTCGCACTTTCTGTGCAAACAAAACAACTGTCCCTTAAGCTTTTATTTAAATAAAGTAGAGGTGCAAGTAAAGGGTTGCTGCATTTTTCTGTTTCAGAAGTATTCTCAAATAAAACAAATTTTAAATCATCAGAATCTGAAAATGCTTTTTCAAATGTAGTCTTAGCTGTAGTTGAAGTACTAAAAACGGATTCAGTTACCGCATGACTATTCACCCTATTTACAATACCATTACTATAACTATTTGGGATAGTTAAGAGGCAAATTTGCAAAAAAAGAATATACGCTAACTTCATCGTGAAGACTTCTATTATTATAGGATTGTTCCTTTTGTACTTGCAAATTTAGTAGGGTTGAAATACAATTGAGTAGCACAAATCTTGACTTTTCTTTTCCAAATTTATAAATAGCAAAAATTTAACACGGTTCTAACACTTTGCTGATTAGCAATACTCTTATTAAAATTATTCTACCGTAGGTGACTTATTGACACTCTTTAACCTACTTTGGCACCATGAGCATGGTTGTGTGGTTAACTTCAACCAATTTTGGCTTCGAATATATCAAATATACCAGAACTACAGCATTCATTTTAGATAGTTTAAGTTTTTTTGAGCAGATAGAAGCTAAAAAGGGTAATTTAAGCACTTTGGTCAAATCGTGGCACAAAAATGCTTTAAAAAAAAAGATTCCTGGCCAAATAAGGACTAAGAAGTTTAGATTTGAAACTTTACAATCAATTTTCTAACTATAGTAATAAAGAACTTTTTAAGAGATTACTGCAAACCTAATAACTTACTTAACTTTGCAACTCGAAAAACCTTGCTTACACTTACGGAAGTGCAAAGTAAACAAGGTCCAAACTTCATATAAGAATTGGTTCGTAAATAAGCCAAATTGGAAAACCTACATAAATGCAAACATTAAAAAAAAATAAAATTCAACAGCCAAATTTTGCGGAGGCAATTCGTTTTTGGTTTATACTAGGTTGGATAAGTTTTGGCGGTACAACAGGTCATGTTAGCATTATGCATGATTTTCTGGTCGAAAAAAAGAAATGGGTTAGTAACAGGAAGTTTTTTAGTGCACTTAATGCTTGTATGATTTTGCCAGGTCCGGAAGCTCATCAGTTAGCAATTTATCTTGGGTGGAAATTACATGGAATTAAAGGTGGCATTATATCAGGTATTTTTTTTATATTACCTTCTATGTTTATTCTCTTGTGTCTGAGTATTATCTATGCCCTTTATGGCAATACCCCGTTACTGGGATCTGTTTTTAATGGTTTAAAACCCGCAGTACTGGCTATTATCATCTCTGCTACGTGGAAAGTAGGACAAAAATCATTAACAACTTTTTTACATTATACGGCTGCTTTTTGCTCATTTACCTGTTCCTATTTTCTTCATATTTCAACTCCTTTAATACTATTTGGGGTCATCTTTTTTTCAGTTCTAATTCGTATTGCTGTGCCAGGGGTTATGCTCTTGAAAAAAGAAAAGAATACGACCCGAGATCATGAGGATTTATACTATATAAATAGTGATCAAACCCCACACAAGACATCTTTAAAAACAATAATAAAGCAGTCTGTTGTCTTTATATTTCTTTGGCTTGTTCCCTTTTTAAGCCTAACATTTCTGCTGACCGATACGCTATTTTGGCAAAAGCTTTCCTTGCTTTTTACCCAAACTGCATTTTTAACCATTGGCGGATCTTACACTGTGATTCCCTATGTAGCCAATTTGGTAACAAATAAACTGGCCTGGCTTTCCAAATCCCAAATGATAGATGGTTTTGCTTTGGCCGAAACCACTCCCGGGCCGCTGGTGATCGTACTCTCGTATGTAGGTTTTATGGCAGGGTTAAATCACTTTAACGGCTCTTTGCTTATGGGAACTGTTGGCCTTCTGACAGCAAGTTATTTTACGTTTCTTCCCAATTTTATCATGATTTTTATAGGCGCGCCACTGATTGAAAAATCCCAAAAAAATCAGACCGTACAAGCCGTTCTATCATTAATCACCGCTGCTGTTGTCGGGGTTATTATAAATCTTGCCTTTTATCTTGGAGAAGGTATTTTGTTTTCAGGCAAAGGTATTGCTTTACATAATTTTGACTGGATGTCACTTGGATGGGTTCTATTATCGCTGTTTTTACTTATAAACTATAAGCTAAATATGCTGTACCTTATAGTAATAAGTGTTCTTTATGGTTTACTGCGTTATTTTGCACTATTTTGAACAGCAAGTCTCTGTTAGTTTAACAGTGTTAATTCTAAAATTGAAGGTTCCAAAGTGGGCGCCAACACTTACTAGCGTATTTATTCACCCGGATTTTGTGAGTGTCCTTATCGGTAATCCTCCTGTAAGAGCCCGGCACACCGGCGGACTTTAAATTGAAATCGGATGGTCGCTATCACTTAAATTTACAATATTTGATAAAAAGTATTTTAGAAGTGACGTTTTAAGTTTTGTGTCAAATCGTGGCAAAAGATAATTTACAAAACCAGAAAACCAGCAAAATCAATGCCTAAGAAGTTTAGGTTAGCATATATTATATCTTCAGGACAAAACAGGACTCTCGGGCAGCCCTAGCCCCGATAGAAGTGAAAATCCTTTTGTCCCGGTGTTCGGCACAAAAGATTGCTTCGCCAGTTCGCTATGCTCGGGTGGAACGAATAGCGGGAAAAGCTCCTAAAAATAATATTAAACATAAAAAATAATATGAAATACACCCCGGCTACTGCTTACGGTTTTAGGAAACCCATTTTTTTCATCAAAAACTCCTGCCTATTCCAATTCCAATGGTCCAGGTATCATAAGCATTCCATTTGAAATCATAACCCAAACTTCCCAAGAGCTCCCATCCTTTTGGCAGTTCATATCCATACTCAATACCGGCCCTGGTGAGCAGAAAATCCTCCTCTTTGGCAAATTCACCACCCATTCCAAGTAAAAAACTCCAATGTTCATTAAGCTTATAAATACCCACAATAGCCGGAGCAATCGGATAGCTGCGTTCAATTGTTTCTTTCTCCTGGCCGCTAGCCAGATTTTTTTGAACTGCAAATTTTTCAACAATAAAATCAGTATGAAGACCCGCAGCCCATTTCTGGGTAAAATGATAGGTATAATCAATTCCCCATGAGGGCAATGACAGCACTTCCCTATGTCCTTCATCATCTCTTCCATCAAAGACATGGGCATGACTAAGGACAATAGACAACTGATGATGGGGATCAAATGACTCCTTAGTTTCCTGTCCCAAGCAATTAGCCCCGAAGAGAAGGCTTAAACTAAAAATTAAAATTAATGACTCAATGAATCTGGTCTGCAGCATATGAAAAATTTTAAATTTAAAAAACCTGATTTATGTCTAATACCTTAAACCTATATAATTGCTTCAATATGACCTAGGGCTGTGCACTCTGTACAATTTTAAATATTCTGAAGGAGCAATGCCTAAATGTTTTTTAAATGCCCTGTAACCCGTGGTCCTGGACTTAAAGCCACAAGCCTGGATCATTTTTTCGAGCGTTAAACCTTTCCAGTCGGCATCGTTAATTTTTCCTTTAAAATAATCAATTCTCTTTAAATTAATATAATCAGTAAAATGATGATTGATTTGCGAATTAATTATATACGAAATAGTATGAAGCTTAATTCCTGTTTCTTTTTCAAGATCCGGCAGAGAAAAATCATTTTGCAAAAAGAGCTTATTGGAGGCCAGGACCCTTTCTATTTTTGCTAAATAATATTTCTTTTGTTTTGATGTTAATTTTTCATATCCCATAATTCTGATCTAATGTTATTAAAGATATGCCTTGCAGTGAAAAACACAAGCAGTCACTTCTAACTAATTTTTACGATATTAAGCTAGTGCTGCCAATTAAGCTATAAATCACCTTCGCCCTGGTCAACCTCATTCTTTTTTCTTTTAAATGGTTTTAATAAATGGGAAAATATATTATTAAAAACCCCTTTGACTTGAAAAGCATTTACTAATTTGTCTGTTCCGCTTCGGGGCATGATTTCATTGGCGTATGCCGCCTCAATTTTAATATCCTCTGAAAAAGCAAATCCACAGCCCACCATGGCCCTGTTTCGGTCAAATACCTCCGGGCCACTTACCTGGCTTTTAGTTTTAAAAAACAGTTCATCGGAAGCGAAAACATACATTTTTTTTACTTTTACCCCTAGCGTTGATAGTGGGCACACTGCCTTAACCTGAAATCTGAGGCGTTCTACAGCTTCCATATAATTTTCATCAGTTTGCATATGCCTGTCTTCGAATCTAGCCCGCAGGTTAATTTTAACAGCCGCAGACTGATATAAACTATAAGTTGCCTGCAGGGCAGTTCTGAATTCCCGTGCTTGTTTTTGATTTAATTCAGGAACGTTTTTATTTGAATAATTAGAAATAAAAGCAGAAAATTTCCATTTTTCAAACGCATAATAATGGATCCATCCCCTTAGGTAATACTGGGTTATGCCGTGAAACATATTAGGGTCATCCGGGGTACTGCTTGACACAAATCCGGCATCCCCCTGCAATACCCAATTCTGACTTAAATCTCTTGTAAAATCATACTGATTCCAAAATTGATTTAAATTATCTGTCTGGGCCGAAGAAACTGCGCAGACAAAATAAAAAAAAGAAAGGCAAATATATTTCAGCATAGTGATAGGATAAAAATCGATCGTAATTATATAAAAAATAATTAGTCCCTGCTGCTCACATATGCTATGGGTATTTCAACTGCTTTATTGAAGTTAAAACAATAGGGACGCAACGCATAAAAGAACTCAGCTGAAATTGCAAAAAATCAAGAAATTTATCCATGTTTCATTATAGATATCATTTTTACAGAAGTCCCAATAAATTTCAGCACAGAGAACAAAGCAGATCCTGATTTTAAAGGTATATTCTATAAATCACTTAGGGAAAAGAAAAATAACCATAGCTCTCCATCCCCAATCGGCTCTCATGCTTTCAGGGGCAATAAGATGCACACGGGGTCCGATAGCCAATGAAATTTTTTGCTTACCGATACTTGTCACTCCGCTGACATTCGGGATCAGCCATACTGAAGTAGTTCTGGCTTCCCAGTTCTGTGTCCATTCCCCTACAAGGCCTATACCGGCTCCGCTTTTCCAGTTGTGCGTTATAAAAGGCTGTACAAACATTTGGCTTACATCAGGACGCTCATCGCTTCCCGCTACGCTCCACAATTGATTTACTAGTGCACCTATGGTCCATCCGTTGCTCTGCTTTAGGGCCACAGCAGTGGGACCTATACCGAACTTTTTACTGGTAAGGAAATCATCTGTTCCTGTAGGGATTAGAAAAGCAGGTCCTACTCCCCAGGTGAAACCATTTTTTGTGTTTTTTGGACTGAAAAAAGCGCTAACTACCGCATCGCTTAATCCGCTCTGTTTTTCGGCGATTCCTGTAATATTATTCTGTGTAACTATGGGCAATACAACCCTTGCGATCATATTTAAGTTTTCGTTTATGCTTATTGGTATGACCGGCTGGAAGTTGAGCGTATTACGGCTTCCTTTTAAATCTCCAATACCATAATCACTATTGTTCTGAAAAGGTACACTGATTAGGCTGGCAATCGGATTGGCAAGCTTCTTGGCCAGCTCAGCAGCATCATCCTGCGCATGAAGACTGACAATAGAGAAAAATAAAATACAGACTAAAAATTTTGTGCTGAATATCTGATTCATAACTTTAAGTATTAATTACATTTATAAAGTGTCATTTTTTCTTATGAAGCATTTGACAGAAACTTTAAAAGCAGGAATGAGAAATGGAAGTTTTTTACTTATCTGATACCTGAAATTTTAATTCCTGGGAAGTAATCTCAAACTTATACAGAGCTGCATCCTTTTTTGTTTTTATGGATGCAGATTATAATCTTCAGCCATAAATTCCAATAGTGCATTATCAATGTAAAGTTCATTGCCCATCATATGAATAAAACTCCCTTTAAATATGTTGTTAAAATATTTTTTTAGTTGTGTCAGTCTGATGCTAGCTGATAAATAAGGATACCGCGCTGAAATGCTCTTGCATCTCAACAAACTTTCAATAATTTCAGCGGGTATCCATCATTAGACAGCGCCAGACCGGATCTGTTTATTTATAATTAAGGTTCAACAATATTAAACCAGAAATTGAAGCTGTCTATTTTTCCTAAAAATGTTGTAAAAGCATTTTGATCTCCATCAATTTTTATTGCTTTTGATTTTAATAAATCAGCAAAAGAGGCTTCTTTCAAACTTACTTTATTCAAGTCACTTCTATTGATTGTAATTGTGGCTGTAACATTGTCTTTTACACTTCCACCAATTCTAGGATTTACAACTCCATTTTCTACAATTAAGGCTACTTTTTCTTTTACATCCGGAAGGACAATATTAAAATTATATTTCATAGCCGTAGCATCAGGCTCTGTTCCTTTAAATTTCATAGCCAGAAAATTAAAAAATAAATCAGTACTCATACCACGAACCATATCCGGACCTGCTGTATCAGGAGATGGTAATACCTTAACTCCATTTCTTAATTCTGTTGCACCTGACAGGTAAAAGTTTCTCCACGGACCAGATTCAGCTACGTAACCCAATTGTTCGTAAGCATCTGCCAGAAGATTTCTTGCATCCTGGTTTTTTGGATCTGCAAAAACCAAATGGCTCACCACTTCAGCCACCCAGCGATATTCCCCTTTATCATACGATTTTTTGGCATTAGATAATAAATTATCCGCGCCGCCCATAAATTCAACATATTTTATCCCGGCATCTACAGGAGTTAATTTATTTAAATTGGAAGGATTTCCATCAAACCATCCAAAATACAATTGATACTGAGAGCGCACATTATGGCTTAAAGTCCCATAATAGCCACGGCTGTAAAACTCTTTATCTAATGATTCGGGAAGTTTCAGCATTTCGGCAATCTCTATTGGAGTATACCCCTCATTGGCCAGCCTTAAAGTTTGGTCATGGATAAAACGGTATAAATCACGTTGTTTTTCCCAATACGGTTTAATGTTTTTATTGTCCCAGGTTGGCCAGTGATGAGAAGCAAAAGAAAACTCCACATCATCTCCCCATTTGGCAAGTGCCAAATCAATATAAGCACTCCATTTCTGGCCGTTACGCACTTGTGCCCCTCTTAAGGTGTATAAATTATGAAGGGTATGGGTCAAATCTTCTGACTGGCAAAATGCCTTAAGTTCCGGGAAATAAAACATCATCTCGGCAGGAGCTTCAGATTCAGGAGTATAAATAAACTCTACTTTTAAACCATCCACAGTTTTTTGCTCACCCGCAAGTTTATTAATCTTCACGGTACCGTCCAGAATACCGGCCAATCCAGTAGAGGTCGTTTGTCCCAGGCCACTTCCTAATGTTCCTTTTGCATCCTTTGGAAGTAAATTTCCATACATGTAAGAAGCCCTTCTTCCCATTGTATTTCCTCCCATTACATTCTCACTGATTGAATGATCGAAAAATCCTTCAGGAACATAAATTGGTATTTTACCGCTTTTTATATCTTTTTCATCAACAACACCTCTTATTCCTCCAAAGTGATCGATATGGCTGTGTGTAATGATAACTGCCGCAACGGGTCTCTTTCCCACCTTTTCATTTGCAAGTGCTAATCCGGCTTTAGAGGTCTCGGGAGATAAAAGAGGATCAATTATAATCCATCCTGTTTTACCGACAATTAAAGTCATGTTAGCCAAATCTAGTCCCCTGATTTGATAGATTGAACCTTTTTTTACTTCAAATAAGCCGTTAATACTGTTCAGTTCACTCTGACGCCATAAACTTGGGTTTGTGGTTGCCGGCGCAGTACCTTTTATAAAATCGTACTGTTTCATATCGTAGATCACATTTCCCTTTTCATCCTTTATATTTCCTGCCGGAATTGTAGCAATAAAACCTCTTTTTGCATTCTCATAATCCGTTTTGTCTGAAAAAGGCAAATAGGACAACAAATCATTATTGGCTTTCTGGGTAAAACTGGTTGCATCTTTTTGATTTTTGTCTGTTTGGATTTTTTGGGAATAGGTTTTCATCACAGCAAATAAGCTGATTAATGATAAAAATCTGACTGTTGTTTTTGGTACTCTTTTCATATTTTATAGATTTAAATTAAATAATAATACTAAATTACATAGCAGTTAATCTAAAATTAATTCTAAAATAATAAGAGAAATAATACATAGGGGCAAAAGTGGTTTCAAATTATAATTTGCAACCAAAAAACAGAAAAAGACACCTCCTTTTTTAATGTTGATCTATTTCTACCGTGAAAATCTTCAAAAATAAATCAGTTTGGAGATATTTGGTTTGGAGCTATTTAGTTTTGAACTGGAATTTATTATTTAGGATAAAAAAAATCGCTTCATGGAGTTATTTATATTCAAATAAAAAGTCCGTATGGTAATTTGTAGCTAATAATTTATATTTTTGAAATAAAATATAACATGATGTTTGCCAATACAATTTAACCAAAATTGCGTGTATAATAGTTACCAGGTCATCATTATAAATAAGTTATACCAAATTTATCAAGGCTATGACATACAGAAATTATTACTATCTCTCACTGTTGCTTTTTATCCTGACAATATTAATGGGATGTTCAAATTCTAAACATCTGTCATGCAAAAACCTTCCAAATGAAGATGTTTTAAAAAATGAAACCTATGCAATCAGGAATGTGAATATCATTACAATGACTACAGATAATAAAGTCATCAAAAATGCTACTTTGGTTATTAAAGAGAACAAAATTTTCTCCATCAATGGAACAATTCCTGAGGATGCAAAAATCATAGATGCAAAAAATAAATGGCTGATTCCCGGCTTGGTTGATATGCATGTGCACAATTTGGCGGACATAAATTTCGCTTCAGATTATCCTACAAAAGGTGCCACTCTTTTTTCGGACACGCAAGATTTTATGCTATTGTATATCGCAAACGGCGTTACAACTGTACTGGAATTAAGTGCCAGGGTAGAGCATTTTGGACAAAGAAATGAAATTATTAAGCAAAAGGTGATTGGACCCCGCATTGCGCTGGCATTTTTGATCGATGGCGGGGACGGTTCGGGAAATATTGCCAATACACCAGAAGACGGAAGGCAAAGTGTTCGTATCGCCAAAGCGCAAGGCTATGAATTTATTAAAGTATATTCAGGCTTAAATATTGAAACCTATAAAGCCATTGTTGATGAGGCTTTAAAAAACCATATGAAAGTTGTAGGTCATATTCCTAACGCTTTTAAAGGGAGATTAGAGCAAGCATTTGTTCCCAATTTTGATATGATAGCACATGCCGAGGAGCTATCCAAGCAAAGTAAGGACCTGCGCAATGAGGATGCGCAGCGTTTTGCAAAACTTGCCAAAGAAAACGGAACCTGGCTTACTCCAACCTTAACAACTATGCAGAGGATCGCTGAGCAAACCCATTCCCTTGACGGTATTCGGAATTTACCAAGTCTTAAATATGTACATCCGCTTATGCAGAGTAAATGGCTTTATTCCAATCATTATAATAATGAAACTGATCCAAAGCGCATTGCCCGTATTGATAGCATGGTTGACTTTCATTTCCGTTTAGTAAAGGCATTTAAGGATGCTGAAGTTCCAATTGTAGCTGGAACAGATTCCGGAGTGTCGGGAGTGGTTTGGGGGTGGGCGCTTCACGATGAACTTGAACTTCTGGTTAAAGCCGGACTTACAAACCAAGAAGCATTGGCTTCTGCTACCCGCCTACCTGCCCTTTGGCTGGGAATTGAGGACAAAACTGGTACAATCGAAGTTGGAAAATATGCAGACCTTATCTTGCTTGATGCAAATCCTTTAGATGATATAAGCAACACAAGGATGATATCGGGTGTTTTTGTAAATGGACAATGGATTGATAAAAAAGTACTAGATAAAATGCTTTTGACTTTGGAAAAGAAAAATTCCTGCAACCTCGGTAAAGATCAATACAATTGGAAAAAAAGAAAAGCATACTAACAAAACTTTGTCCTTCAAAAAAGTATATATCTTCCTGAATTGTGTTAAATTAAACGAAAAAAGCCACTCTAAAATGAGTGGCTTTTACAGGGTATAAAGAATACTACTAACTCTATTTAAAAAAATAACCTACCGTTATTTGAAAAACTCTATTCTTCATATCACTGTTAATAATATATGTATTGGCACTAGCATCTTTAAATATATCCGAATAGGAAATATTATATCTTAAGTCTGCATAAAACTTATCTTTAAACTGATAACCTAATCCAAAATTTACAGAGGTGTCGATACCATTTGCATAATCGGACAAATTAAAAGTTTCTTGATTTTCATAGCCCAAAAAGTTATCCTGATATTTATTATTGGCCTTTAAAAGAATTCCGATTTGAGGTCCCGCCTGCACGCTTAATCCCTTTACAACATAATACTTTAACATTACCGGAATGTTTAAATAGTTTAGTTCGATTGTGCTTTTATAATGAGAATTTTCTACATCTACATCAGAATAAGAAAATTTCATTCCCTGTTGGCTATATAAAACTTCGGGCTGAATTGCAAAGTTTTTCGCCAGAGGAATTTCAGCCATAAGACCAGCGGTAAAACCTGTTTTTCCAGATGAATCCAATTGGTTTTCATCAGAGATAAGACGCGAAATATTTAAACCTGCTTTTACGCCAATTTTTACCTTATCGGTTTGGGCCGCAACAGCTGCACACAAAAGCAGTGTACATAAAACTAGCATGGATTTTTTCATAATACTTGTTTGTTTTTAAGATTGGCAACTCTAAAATTAGAGTTGCCAATTCTATCTGTAATTTTTGTTATTTCTTAATGATCTTAGCTGTATATCTTTTTCCATTCACCGTACAATCTAAAACATAAACTCCTGTAATCAATTGGCTTACATTTATGCTAGACGGCATTGAGGTGTAGGTTTTGCTCCATAATGAAGTTCCATCCATTGCGTAAATTTTCATCTCTGTTTTACCCTCAATAGCATCTGCTAAAAAGATATTTACATTATCAGCAGCCGGGTTTGGGAAAACTCTAAAAGCATTCGTTAGTTTTCCGATAATCAAACCTTTGGATTCAATAGGCGTCGACATACTATTACATCCGTTGCTGTTTGTTGCCTGAAGAGTGTAGCTTCCTTCCCAAATTGTGGCAACCATTTTTTGAGTTGCATTTGGTATAGGTCTCCCGTTTAAATACCATTGATACGATGTTGCATCTGCTGAAGCTATTAATTTATTTTCACCTAAAAGCTGAATCTCCGGAACTGTATTTTCAAGAATCGAAATACTGGTTTTCAAGGTTTTGCCTAATCCGCTTTCATTGTAAACAGTTACATAGTAATCCCCGCTTTCTGTAGTAGTATAAGTGGGTTCTGTAGACCCATCGAACCATTCATAAGCTTTGTAATTACCTGGATTTAAAACTACATCCGGACCACAAAGACTTCCACTTGGTAATTCAGATTCGAAAGTATCCAATACAACTTTTATTGTTTCAGAAACCGTACATCCGTTCTTTAATACTGCTGTAACTGTGTAATCTCCAGCTGTACTTACTTCTATGCCATTTGTCACAGCACCAGTATTCCACGCATAGGAAGAAACTTCCAATTCACGCTCTAAAAAATTACTTTCTGCGTCGATATACAAGGTTTTATCTGCATATCCATGAATAACCGGACTGTCAAATATTTTGAAATCTAACGATACACCCTGGTAGGTATAATTTTTGACAATATTATTTTGTTCGATAATATCATTTTCCAATTTTGCATTAATCGTAAATACATGTGAATCTTCTCTGTCATCTAATTTAGGCTGTTTTTTGAAAGTATACTCAATACTTTGCCCAACAGGAATTCCCGATGTTACAACTTCTGAGATATTCTCCCCTGTATTTTGATAGTTTAAATCTAATTGAACAGAATTTTCTGTGATCACCTTTTGTCCTTCATTGGTCAGCCTAACTTTTACTTCGCTGTTGCCGCAAATGTCTTTTGGAGACAAGATCTGTAATGAGACATCCAAAACTGTTTCACTTATTACCTTTATGTCATCAAAAACCATATAAGAGTATCCATCAGATTTAGCATGTCTAAAACGCAGCATGGCTGACTTGCCAGCATAATTTTTAATATTCACTACACCTCTTTTCCATTGAGTATCTGCATATGTTCCCTGATTAGCAGCTCTCCATATTTCGGTCCACTGCCCATCTACCGGTTTAATATCAATAATTAGAGCATCATTAACATTACTCTGCATTGCATAATAAAATTCTAAGGCTGTAGTGTTTGCAGAGAGTTTATAAAGTGGTGAGACTAACTCACTATAATAGTAAGCACCTTCTAACTGGCTGTATAATAGTTTTCCATTTGTATCACCTGTGTGATCTTTTAGAGGAATTGTCAAATAAGTATTATCAGGAGTTGTAAGAGCTCTCCAAGGATAGTTGTCATCACTCTGATTCGATACAAATCCCGTCGAACCAAATATGGAGCCCTGAGTTATATTGGAGAAATTTTCCTTGCTTAACTCCGAAGCTTTGTCGATAACCTGAAAAGTACTTGCAATATTTTGTGCGCTTGAAGCACCATCTGCAGTAGCTTTCACATTAATTTCGTAATTTCCTGCTGCTAATTTTGGAAGACCATCTATTTTATAAACAATAGTCTGACCTACAAGTATCTCATCATTTTTTTCTATGACTACCGGAGCGCCTACTGCTGTTCCGTTTTGAGTGATTTGATATTCAACTTTAACTTTGTTAATTGTCTGGTAGGCTAAATTCTTAACACTTACAAAAAATTCACTTGAAGGAGCATCCTCATAAACAGTTTCCGCTACACTAAAATTAGATAATCGCAAATAATCCTTTTTCTCTTTAATTTCGATGTTATCCACAGCAAAACCACTAGCAAAAAATCCATTATCATTATGCTGAAATGCCACCTGAACACAAGATTTTCCTGCGTAAGCTGTCAAATCTACATCATATTCCCACCATGCGCCATAATAAGGCATATGAAAGACTTCTGTCCAGGTTTGTCCTCCATCGGTGCTCACTTTTACATAACCGTCAGATAGGTGCTGCGAATCTCCATAACCATCAAATGATAAATGTGCTTCTTTGTAATTTGTTAAATCAAATACCGGCGAAACCAGCATATCGTTTGAAGCATCACAATTACATTTGTCATCATTACTAGCCATAAATTTGGTGTGATCTGCAAGAAACCATCCTGGAGATCCTAATTCTGCACGTACTCCATGTTGCCATCCCGCTGCTCCTTTATTCTCCGAAGTTCTCCAGCCTTTGTATTTGCCTGCATCTTCAAAGTCCATTTTATATGGAAGTACGGAGACTTTCATATCTTCATTGTTCCAGTTATCGTATGCAAAAGTTATAACATTATTACCTTGTTTAACATCCTTTGTCATGTCTTCAGGAAAAACAGAAACAGTAATAGTGTGCTCCCCAACATTTTGAAGGTTGATGCCTGAAATGGAATACGTTAAAGTATCTTGAAACTTTGCAAAATTTAGAGTTATTTTTTCGGTTTTTGAAAAAACTTCATTTTTGGCAGCATCAAGGACTTTAGTGGTCACATTTACCACCTGGCTTGTTGTCGCAAAATTATTTCTAATTTTAGCACTTATG
This sequence comes from Flavobacterium aquidurense, assembly GCA_900107365.1. Taxonomy (GTDB): domain Bacteria; phylum Bacteroidota; class Bacteroidia; order Flavobacteriales; family Flavobacteriaceae; genus Flavobacterium; species Flavobacterium aquidurense. Next base: position 1,090,140 of record FNPS01000001.1, on the reverse strand, counting down.
CTAACATTAGTATTGTTGATGTCACATTTTCCTGCGTCTAATTTGGCAGATAAAACTTCCAAGTCGTAAGGCGCATCACCCACTAGAATATTATCTACAAATCCTCCTAAAAAGCCATCGTTATAATCATCTGTTTTTACATGAAAACGAACCGCAACTTTTTTTCCGGCAAGATCATCTAAGCGCATTTGATACGGATCTTTCTTTAGCTGCGTATTTACACCTGTAAACCAGCCGCCTTGTGTATCATCATAATGCAGTGTTTCAGGATAATTAACATTCTCAACTTTTTTCCATGTTTTACCTTTATCTTCAGAATATTCCACAATTAAGCCATCATATCCTTTATGAAACAGATAATATAAATCAAATTCAATATAGGGAGAAACAACATTTGTAAAGTCAAAGATTGGAGATTCCAGGACAAAATCACCATTGAGAGTCATTCTTTCATTTCCTTTTATATCTGTAGTTGCCCAGATATACTGTGATTTAGTATTTCTAAATGAAACAGGATAATTCTGAAACAAATACTTCTGAGTTCCGCTCAGCGCTTTTGTATTCCAGCCTCCAGGTGTTCTTTCAAAGCCTTCAGAATAAGGAAGCTGCGTTACTATACCGCTGTATGCAGCATTTAAGATACTATTATTAGTAGTTACTGGATCCTGAGCTAATGTAACATAGCCCTCATAGGTATGTAAACCTTGAGCTGATAAATCAATAGAAGTATCAAAAGTAACCGTCATCTGAGATTTGCCCTTAAAAGCAGTCGCAAGCGTAACATCTTTCCAAACTGTAACACTTCCTGCTTTTGTATCTGTATATCCAATTTTTAAGACAGTTCCGGCTGGAATATCCTGACAGCCTAAATTAGTAAAGGTAATCGCTGGCGTATAATTTGCCATAAGCGCATCACCTGTGTACATTGGAAGATCAAGTGCCGTTACCTTGATGTCAAAATCTTTCTCTGCATTAGGAACAGTTATATTTGAAACAAAAGAATATCCGTCTTTCGCACCAAATTCCACTACAGGTTGCAAGTCAAGTTTAACTTCTACATAATTGACAGCTCCGCCCTTTTGGTACGGAATTGTGGCTTGAATTTTTAAAGTCGTCTCTTGACCCGGCGCTAAATTTTTCGCAAAAGGAACCTGACCATCAAAAGTATAAAAAGTTATCAATCTGCCTAAGGCGCTTGCCATTGCTCTTAATTTGAAATTCAGGACTTCATCTGCTTTGATCACAGTAGCTCCGGTATTTCTAATAGTCACATAAAAAGGTTCATCCCCTTTTAATGGTCCACAAGGCGTGGAAGGGTTTTCAACTGCCGTAACTACTATTTGTCTCTCAGAATAAGCTGTACCCACGCCAATAGCATACCACGCATTGGTAATTTGCTTATACTCTTCAGAACCTAGTCCATACAAATCTTCGGCAGCCATTAAAGTCGCCTGACGCATATCGCTGAAATTGGAAGATGGCGATAAATATTCTGTAAGGGTTATGTAGGCAAGTTTTTCAGCTTTAGCAAGACCAATAGGTTTTACACTGTAACTGTTATTAAGGTCATTTACTCCTTCTCCACCCTCTACTAAAAGGTAATACCAGTAATTGGTAATTCCACTATTGATGTGCACTCCCCCATTATCATAAGATGTATCTGCCGGGTTTGCCCAGTTTGCTCCTCCATAAGTATCAGGCTGCCCCTGAGCTTTTGGATTAGACATGCTTCTTAAACTACCATGGGAGTACAATTCATCTCCCAGCATCCAGATGTCATTTTTAGTATCTTTTGCAGCATAAAATTCAATTGAAACACCAAAAATATCACTAAAAGATTCGTTCATTGCCCCTGATTCTCCCTGATAAACTAAACCTGCAGAAAATTGTGTTACCGCATGGGTTAGCTCATGTCCTGTAATGGCCAAGCTTACAAAAGGCTGGTTGTCACCATCTCCGAATTGCGCCCATGCGCCGGTCCAGGAAGCATTTTCGACCTTATTGCCTAAGTGTGCCAGACCAAAAATGGTCATTCCTTTGTCATCAACACTATTTCTGCTGAATTTTTCTTCGTAATAATCTATCGTTTTCTGAAGTCCCCAATGAATATCAATTGCAGCCTCATTACCGTCTTTATCATATAGCTCATTCCAGTTATTATCCTGGTCGATATACTCTGTAAGTATTTCATCTGAAGGGCTATCATAATGATTCATATTTAAGGTATAGATTGGCACGGCAAATTTTCCCTGCAAAGCCTCTAAATGATAGCCATCGGCATATTGTTTGGTATTAAAGGTAACATTTCCGGAGTAACGTGATTTTCCTTTTCCAATATTATTATTCTCACCTGCTATATGAACATCGCGGCTTAAATCAATTTTTAAAATGATTTTTCCCGATTCTGCATCAACATACATAGTCTGGCTGGACTGCGGGTTTGTTGCAAAAACATCGAATTTCCATGCCAGGTGATATTCTGTTAACTGAGAAGAATAGTTTGGTCCAACATACACTAACTCACCTTCTGGTTTTGTCTTAATTTCCTTATGAACTAAAGAGGATAGTTTTTTACTCTGCCATACATACTCTTTTGCATTTATTGTCTTAAGAGCATTTTCAAGGGCTTGTGAAGCATTTACTTTGTATTTGCTGCTTGTTGGCAATTTTCTGCTGATCTCGCCAAATGCATCAATCCTGGTTTTGTTTTCCCTAACCTTGTAAATAGCGCCTTCTACAGGAACAGAATTATGCAATTGCTGATAGGTAGCTAAACTTCTTCCGTGTTTATCAGAAACTGATTTTAACTGCATTTTGTCTGTACCTGACAATTCAAAATCGGCTTTTTTAACCTCAAATACATTTCGTATGGTCAAGTTTGACGATTTAGCAAAAGATCTGACTTTTGTACTATCTGCGCTTTGAGTACTAGTACTTTTAGCCGTTGTACCGCTTTGGCTTGTAGTAAAAAGACTTTGACTCGCTTTTAATTGTTTGTTAACAGCATCACTTTCTTCCTGCGAAAGTGTCTGGCCTTTTATGCTTTTTTGAGTTAAAAGAGCACTGGCATCATCCTCCTGACTACCATTTTGATCAGTTGTTTTCTGAGAAGCCTGATCCTTTTTTTGAAGTGCTGCAGGCGATTGTATTGCTGTTTGCGCATTACTGTTTTTGTTTTTTTGCAAGGGTGACTGAGCCATTCCAACGGAACAGACCAAGAAACCTAACAAAAGAAACAAATACCTGGGTTTAGAGTAAATTTGGTTCATTTTTTTAATTTAAAGGTTAACATTAAGATTTTTGATTAATAATTAATTGTGTTTATAGAGTAAATAAGAAGCAACAAAAGCAAACCCTAAAAATCAATTTGGAGGTTGATTCTTAGAATTTGCTTTCGTTATTTTTTCTAAAATTTTTAAGAGTGCGCTCTTTCTTGTTTTTGCGTCTTCTAAGAGTTCTTCAAGACTTTTAGAAGGTTTCTTTTTTTTATTCATATTCATCAAACCATATTTATAATAGATTTGGTAAATGTAGAATCACAATACCGGGTACTAAAAAAAAGGAGTCATGCAAAAACAATCACAGCTGAAAATGCACCACTACAAAAACAATCATTTTAATACAAACACAAATAAATCAATTAGTTATCCTTAAAATTATTTTACAGTTAATCGAGCTTAAATGTGTTTAAATATGTAGATAAATTTATTTTTTCGTTCGTTAAATCAAACTTTTTTCGAAGTCGCGTTCGAGCATTTTCAATAGCGATTAATGATTGTCCGGTAATCTGGCAGATTTCTTTTGTAGTTAAATCCAAATATAAAAGAGCGCACAATCTTCTTTCCTTTGGAGTAAGTGAAGGATAATCAACGGCAAGTTTATCGAAGAAAGATTTATGGACTTGTTCAAAACTTATTTCAAATTCTTTCCAGATATCTATATTTAAATCTTTTTGAAGACGCTTTAAAACGATGTCGATCGCGTTCTGCATTTCTTTATTTACGGTTTGAAGCCTAATCTTTTTTAGATCGGTAAGGATTTCATTGATATTATCCGTACGGTGTATTTCTGACATTGCCTTTCCGATCAAAACCATATTTTTAGCCTCAAGACTTTGCTTAAGCTCCTGCTGTTTGGTTTTTAGCTTCTCTTTTTCTAGCTGATTTTTTATATTTTTGTTTCGGTAGCGTATCAGTAAAATAATAAGTGCCAAAATCCCTACAAGCATTATCAGGCCTGCTACATAATATCTAAATCGCTTTTTTTCCTCCTCAAAAGATCTTATCTGGTTGCGTACTTTATAATCCTGCTCCAGTCTGATCCTTTCCAGATTTACAGCCTTTTGCTCAATGTTTATGCTGTCGCTGATGATATTGTATTTCTGAAAATAAAAAACCGCATTTTTATAATCCTGCTTTTCCAGGTAAGCCCGATAAAGTAATTTATTCAATCTTAAGCCCGAAAAACTAAATACATTTTCTTTTGAGAATTCTAATGCCTGTTTTGCATTTACAATAGCAGCATCAAAATTTTTATCCTCTAATTTATACTGTGAAAAAGACCCATGAATAAAGACTTTTAATGAATTATCCACTGGGGTATTGATTAAAGAAAAAGCTTTTGCAAAGTAGATATCGGCATTTTTCTTGTCTTTTTTTAAAGCATAAGCCCTTGCCAGATTTGTATAAACGTATCCGGTTAAATTATTATTTTTTAATTTTTTTACTATATAATCTGCCTTATGAAAATAATATAAAGAGGAGTCTACGTTTTTACCCAAATATATGGTACCTATGTTGTTTAAAATCTTTAATAGCTTATCAGGTTCCTTTTTAGATTTTTGATAATGATATACATTCAAAAAATACCGTAAAGCTTTTGCTTCATTATTGCTTTTAGCATAAATAACCGCAAGGTTATTCTCTATTTTAGAAATTTCCTGAATATTATTATTGGCTTTGTAAATTTCGTAGGCCTTTAAGTAAAATTGCAAAGTAATATCTAAAACATCTTTTGAATCATATATATTACCAGAAATAGTGTAAACCAGTGCCAGAATTTCGTCTGAATTAGTAGCTTTTTTTGCCTCAGCTTCAGCTAATTCCACATATTTCACTGCACGGTTCCAATCGGAATCCTTAAGTTTTCCGGCAATTTTAAGGCACAGTTCAGCTTTTTTCTCATGATCATCTATAGTATTTAAGCTATCGATTAACTCTTTTGTTGAACGCTGAGAATAAGAAAGTAAACTGGAAAAAAGAAGAAAGAATGATAATAATCGAGCCACCATATTAAAAACTATAAATAATGGATTCAAAATTAAAGAAAATAAATTTAGAGAAAAGTTAAACTTCATTACTTATAATCGAAAATCAGCCTTCTAGATAATTTGGAACAGTCCTCCAATTTTCCCACAAAAAGCTAAGACAGTTTTAATAAAAGAGGTTAATGATTACCTTTTTATGTTATATTTTGGTTCAATCCCCAACGGGACTTCCAAATCAAATTGCTGACGCCATACTAAGACAGCCTCTGCTTCCAGTAAGCCAATCTCTTTAAATATTCTATAAAATTACACAGCCAATTGGTGCCATTTTTTTATTTATACTATTAAATAAACTAACTTTAAATCATTTGTCATTTTTTTAGATCACTCTAAAATAAAGTAAAAATATATATTTTTTTACATCTTTTATCCAGGACAAACTTTTGCTGCTTTGGCGTTAAATTCGCCAAGGGTATCATCTGCTCAAATTCAAATCCTTCGTCATATGTAAATTCAAGGGCGTAACGTGCGTTTTTCCAATTCATTCTGGTTTCTAAACCTTTGGTTTTCTCATTAAAAGTAACATTGGCATTTTGATGCAAAAGCAATTCTGAGCCAGATTGGTTAAATGTCGCTCTTTTACAATTTCCTTTTACACTGCTGCCAGCGCTTTTAGTTCCACTTGTTATTTTTTCGTATTTGGTTTCGATCCGACAGTTACTCTATTGTAAAGATTCTTTTGAAAATTCAGAAACTGTACTTGTACTCTAATAAATATTTATTTAATAGAAAAATAGTAATTTAATAGATAAAAAAAATATTGTATTCTTTATAAATCAAAATTAGACTTAAATTAGCATGATATACCTTATCCATAATCCTGCAGATATAGAATAGTAAAATGACAAATGAAGAAATTCAATACAAAAAAAATCTACCCGACAAATCTATATCAGATTTTGTGGAGTGTTTTTGGATGATTGAGAATACAACGGGAATTGAAAAAGAAGTCATTGTCATGCCGGATGCCAATTTTGATTTAGTTATTTCAAAAGATAAAGATGAGCCGTTTCAAATTTACCTGCTGGGACTTGGTACTTTATATGATAAAAGAAAAATGGAAGCCAATACAAAAATGTTTTTTATAAGTTTCAAGCTTTTAGCAGCCGAATATTTGTTTCATCAGTCCATAGCACATCTTTTAAACGAGTTTCAAAAATTACCAGATGATTATTGGGGATTTAAACAAACAGATCTGGACGACTTTGATGCTTTTTGTATTAAAGCTGCCCAAATTATAAAACAATTACTACCAGACGATATTGACAGCAGAAAACAAAAGCTGTTTGAGTTAATTTATTCCTCAAATGGTGAAATGACAATTGCAGAATTCTCTGAAAAAACCTTTTGGAACAGCAGGCAGATAAATCGCTATTTTACCAAATATTTTGGAATTTCTTTGAAAGTGTACTGTAATTTTCTAAAATTTCGAGTTTCATTTGAACAAATAAAAAAAGGAGAACTTTTCCCTGAACTCAATTATTCTGATCAGGCACATTTTAGCAGGGAAGTTAAAAAATTGTCCGGTGTAAGCCCTAGAGAGCTATCTCGAAATGAAAACGACCGATTTATACAAGTTTCTGCCATAAACAACAAATAACTTTGCACTGTAATATTAAATACAGCAAATATGTTATTAAAAGATAAAAAAGTAGCTATCATAGGCGGTGGACCTGTGGGCTTGACAACTGCAAGACTTTTGCAGCAAAAAGGTGTAAATGTAACTGTTTATGAATGGGATACAAATGCACAATCAAGAATATCCGGAGGAACACTCGACATCCATAAAGGCAGCGGACAGCTTGCCCTAGAAAAAGCAGGTTTACTGGAACTATACTATTATTATGCACGACCAACAGGTGAACGCAGTGTAGACATGCAGACTAATATTCTGGAAGAAAGTATGCCAACTGAAGAAAATAAATTTGATCGTCCTGAAATTGATAGAAATGATTTGAGGAAAATTTTATTGGATTCTTTAGATAAAAATACCGTCGAGTGGAATAGTAAGTTAACAGACATTGAAAAAGTAGGGAATCAATATCATTTAAAATTTAAAAATGGAAAAACTGCTTTATCCGATTTTGTAATTATCGCAAATGGCGGAAAAAGCAAAGCAAGAAAGTTTGTTACTGATATCGAGCCAAAATATACTGGAACTTACATAATACAAGGTGAAGTTCTAGATCCGAAAATCACTTGTCCTTCATTTAAAAATTTATGCAAAGAAGAAAATACGATGGCATTGGCTGAAAGAAAAATGCTCTTTTCTCAAGTAAAATCTAATGGCGCCTTAAATTATTATTTGTCGTTTCAAATTGATGAAAATTGGACTGAGCAGGAAAATATAGATTTTTCCAACAAACAAATGGTTCTTCAATATTTAAACAAATTATTTGTAAACTGGCATCCTACATTTAAAGAATTATTTAATGCAACCGATAATTTTGTTGGTCTGCCAATGCGAAGAATGCATTTAGACAAGCCTTGGCAAAGTCAAAGTGACATTACTTTAGCTGGTGATGCAGCACACGTAATGCCCGCCTTTGCAGGCATTGGAGTTAATATTGGTTTATTGGATGCCTTACATTTAGCTGCAAATCTTACCGAAGGTGATTTTCCAGATTTACTTTCTGCTGTTAAAGATTATGAAAGAAAAATGATAGCTTACGCCATTGAGGCACAAGAGCATACACAAATGGCAGAAGAAGGCATTCATTCCGATGAGAGTTTTGAAGAAGGAAGATTTGATAAGGAAGAATGGGACAAAAAAATTATAGAATCTAGGCCGAATTAAGGCTCGAATCTGCATCTCATATATAAAAAATATTACATGCAAATTCACACCAATCCCCAACAGGACATCCAAACCAAATTCATACAGCCAATGAAAGACAGCCCTTACTTCCAGTACGCCAATCTTTTCAAATCTTCCATAAATTTTGTTGAAATTTGTCCCGTTGAGGTCACAAATTAAAAGCTCCAAATCAATGATTTGGAGCTTTTTTTTATGTTTTTACACCTTAATTTGTACCTGATTTATTTAAAAAAATAGTTCCAGATTCAGCATTCCAACAATTCCGTTAGCGCCAACAACAGTTGGATAGCTTAAATATCCCACAGGGGAATTCTCTACATATAAAACCTCAGGATTTATTCGAAGTACCCTATTCTTCAGTACATACCAATTGAGTCCGCAGGTAAGTTCCCAAGGTTTTCCATATTCACCATCTATATAAGAATAGGTACTGTACAGCTGCAGCGTTTTATTTATCAACATCCCAGACGCCTGTAAAGCATAACCACTATCAAAAAGTTCTTTGACAGGTAATGGACCTGTTGATTCAAAATCATTTACCCACCTGATATAATATTCCAAATCAAGAGATAAGCCTTTGTATTTTAGGCCTCCATTAAATGAAGTCATTTGATATTTGGCAGAAAGTAACTGATTGCCATTTCCAAAAGCATCTAAAGAAAAAACACCTGTACCATCAGACAGTCTAATTTGTGAATTTTCCGGATCTTCAGTACCTGGCTGGGATTGTCTTGTTTCTTTACTTGTAGTATAAGCTCCACCCAAGAGAGTCGCTAATTTTTCATGTCTTTCAAAATCACCAAAATTCGCAACCCTGCCATAATTATTGGTAGTCCACCAGACTGAGGTACTAAAAGTATTAAAACCATTGTCTAATTGACCGGCATCAACTCCCAATTGACTTAAATTATTACCAAGCATTGTTTTATAATATAGTCCATCTGTAATTTCTCCCTGAGCCCATATACCTGTAGTAAATGATCCTCTGAAAAATTCTTCTGCCATAGGCCTGGCATCTTGTCGAAGCCAAAAAGGCCAGTTTCCTATTAATGAGCGACTGGTTGGCAAACTCCCAATACCGGCTCCTATATCAAAATGTTTATTGATTTCATATTGCAGGTTTCCCGCCACTACCACCTGAGCACCCTGCCCCTGATTTGCATTTGCAGACCACACATATAGGAGATATCTGAATTTTGGATCGATAAGCCAACCTTTAAAATAAATAACTGCTTTTTGAAACTGCAGATCATTTCTTTTATCTATAGTTGAGGTGTGTCCTAAATGATTTGTATAAGTGTCATCCAGTGCACCTTGATTTAAATAACGAATTGTTACATATGGTGAAATAGTAAGGGTTGCTTTCTTACCGTTCGCTATAAGAAATCCAGAACCTGGACGATGATCATTTTGTTTTTGTTCACCTATACTATCCACTGCAATGGGATTAGAAGGAATTTGCGACCAGACTGGCATACAACATACAATTAATAAAACAACATATAAAAGTTTTGATCGCATGATTTTATTTATTTAGCATTAATCTCTACTGGCTTACATCTTTAATTTTTTACATTTATTTTTTCCCATTCCCTTACTTTTTTACGGGCACTATCAAATAGTCTTTCATAGTTTCCTTTTCTTATCTTCTCACTTGTTTCTGGCGTAAGCGCCTTCCAAAAAGGCGCGTACATATCATATACGGCCAAATAAAATTTTTGATCCGGAGGTGCCACTACGTCTGTTCCAAATAAAAACCGATCAGAATACTTGTTCATAACATCAGCACTTTTTTTAATGGTTTCCGGAGTTGCTACTATGTATTTTGCTACTTCATCCCATGATATATCAAAATAAACATGCTTTAAAGCAGGATCTTCTAATATCTCTTTTACAATATCTATGTGATTTGGTGGTCTCTGTCCTATTTCACTGTCTGGAGATGCACCATAACCCACCGGATGAACAATACGTCCAAGGCCTATATGAGCCCATATAATGGTAGTCTGCGGATGACGCTTCAAAACATCTTTCATCTGTGTCAGATAAGCTGGTTCTGTTTTTGGTTTTGCCATTGGCATATCCATGTCATTATGTAATACCACTACAAGACCTACTTTACCGGCAAAATCCAGTATACTGTCCAGAGCCGGATTGGTTAAACTTGCTACTTCTCCAGCCACTTTTGAGGAAACAAATTCTTTATGAATTGAGAATTCACCTATTCCTGTAAAAACACCCGGAAAAGTTTTCAGAACACGTTCTATATGTTTATAAGCATACATATCTGCAGGATTAAATCCGATAATCATGGGATCAAATCTATCTTGCTGCTCTTTTGTGAGCGACTTGTATTGCATTGCGATATAGGCATCGGTAAAAGAATAATAGTATAAGGGCGCATCTGTCTGCAGATAATACGACGGACTGAATTTACCGGAATTCTGATATGACCATTGCTGTTGGAGCGGAATTCCAAATAAAGTTGACCGACCCACTTTATCCCCCATTATCTCTAAAAATTTTGCAGCTGTGATTCCTTCCTGAATATAATTAGTGAGATGAAAATGGCTATCATTATATAAATAGCCATTCTCTTTAGCTTTACTTTGTCCTGTTACAACAGTTGCCTGTAAATAAAAGGAAAGTATAATTAAAAGCAATTTTGATTGTACTTTTATTGTATTCATTTGGGTAGAGATTAAATGAATTTTTACTGATTTTTAGGATAGTGCTTATTTATTTCTTTTTTGGAGTTACATGATAAGGGTTAACATCAAGCTCTTTTACAATATCAAAGATTGTTTTTTGTGCTTTTACACTGTTTCCAACTTCATTCAGCGGAGGTGAAATAACAGCTATTCCGAATTTACCCGGACAAACTGCAATGATTCCACCACCTACACCACTTTTTCCTGGTAAACCTACCGCGTAAAGCCATTGGCCCGAATCATCATATAAACCAGCTGTGGACATAATTCCCATAGTAAAAGCGCAGGTTTCCGGCGAAACTACTTTCTCTCCTGTTACCGGATTTATTCCTCCGTTAGCAAGGGTTGATGCCATAACGGCAAGATCTTTAGCATTTACATTTATTGCACATTGTTTGGTATAAACATCTGTAGACTGAACAGGGTCAAAATACAAACGACCATAAGCATATAATAAATGGGCAATTGCCTGATTACGCAGATTATCTCCTGCCTCACTAATATACACTGGCATGTTTAATTTTAATTTTGTTCCCGCAAAGGCATTATGCGTGTCCAGAATATTTTTCCATTTTGCTACTGAATCATTTCCTTTTACCATACTCACGGCTGCAATTGCACCTGGATTAACCAGTGGATTGATCTCTTTTCCTTTTTGAAGTTCTATAGCTACAATGGAATTAAATCGAAGTCCCGTCGCATCAACACCAATTTTTTCAGCTAAAGCTCTTGGTCCGGATTCTTCTATCACACGGGCAAGGGTAAATACTTTTGAAATAGACTGAATCGATACTCTTTCATCCAGGTTTCCTTTAGTATATACTTTCCCATCGACTGTTACAATTGCGATTCCATAAATATTGGAATCCACAGTTGCCAATTCTTTTATATAATCAGCGTTTTTACCTTCTTTAAGATCTTTGTATTTGGTATACGCATGATCAATCGCTGCCTGATAACCAGGTTCTTTTTGAGCTTTTGCTTCAAATAACGGAACTAATATTATTAGTATAAAAAAAATAATATTGAATTGATTTTTAGTTTTCATTTTCTATGATTTATATAATGAGTTTATTTTTTATAAAAGACCTCTGCAAAATTATATTTGAAAGATAATTGCACTTTTGTAATAGAAGTACTCCAGCCATCTCTGAAATTCTCACGGTCGCCCCATTGAAATTCAGCTCCCATTAAACAATTTTTAGCTGGAGAGTAGAGAATATTTCCTATTACATATTGACCTTTTTTAAAGGCATCATTTGTTTGTCCTTCGGAATTATCAATATCAATCATGGAATATCCTAAGGAACTGGTGAATTTATCACTCCAGCTATGATCAATAAAAGCTACTACACCTACAAGAGGAAGCGAGACGCCTTTAACCGGTGCTGTTGAATTGCCAGGATTATTTTCAATCCCTATATCTACCGGAGCATCATTCATGTAGTTTTGAATTCCTTCTCCATAAACAACCTGCCCTTTGAAAACAGTACTTTGTCCAAATTTTATATTGGTACTTAGATTTAATCCCCAACCAAGAGCATCGCCTGATAAATCAAACTGATCGTTATTTTGATCTTTCCACTCGATCTTTCTTAGAATACCGGCTAACTCAAGGTATCCCCAGTTAAATCCATGATGATATTCAGCAGAAAGATCAGGTAACGGAAATCTGGTATTTACACCCTGTAGTTCTATACGGTTTGCATAAATTCCCTGATCTGCACTTGCACCGGGTCTTTCCAGTGCAATAGTCAAACGGGTATCGCCCTGAATAGGCATATACCGAATTTGAATATTTCGGAAAAATACCATACCGGTTGGCCCCCAATACTCTAATGTATTTGGGAAAACATCAATATCCATAAAAGGGCTCCAGGTTTGTCCAGCTCCAAATTTTCCTAATTCGGCATAAGCATGGCGTAAACGAAAAGTAGTCTGACCGGCATCGACACCGGTTCCGAACAATTCAAATTCAAATTGTGTTTTTAATTCTCCAATTCCTGTGTCAAAATAATTTTTTATACCAAATCTCGTTTGACGAACAGATGCGTAGTAATTGCCGTCTACCCCGTACTGATTTTCAAAAGCCGGAAGTTTTGTTGGTCGGACTACATCATACCAATCAGCCTGGATCTGATTAAAATTATAACCTACATCGGTCATGATAAAGCCATAAATTTCCATACTTTTTTTAGCTTCAGCATCCTGGGCCTGCATTGGGCTAAAAAAGGCTAAACATATTAAAAGGGTCATATTTTTTAGACATACCATTCTTAAAAGCATTTTTTTCATAGTGATTATGTACTAACAGTTTAATAAAATATCTATTGTTCTAATTACCTAGATGTTTGGTTACTCTGAGTTTCTGGCAATATAAATTAGGATTTCTTCTTCTAGTTCTTTTGATAAGTTTTCATATTCAAGCCTGGATCGAAAATCTTCCTCAATCTTTGTCTTAAAAATTTCCACCCGCTCTTTACTTGTGCAATAATCATCGCAGATATTTTTGAAATTTTGGTCTACCAAATAATAAATTTTTAAGATTTCCTGGCAGTTTGCAAATTTTTCTGTTTGTAAGGCTAATGGAACTGACATTTTAAGATGGTGTTACATTGAATATCAATCAAATGTAAATAGAAGTAATTGCAGATTTGCGTTAAACAAAGTAAAATGAAAGTTAAATTTCACGGTTAAAAGTAAGAAATAACACATAAACAAAGGTTAAATTCTTACAAATTAAACACTAAATTACATTTGTATTTTGAAAAAAAATTAACTTTACTTCAATGTAAATATTTGCCATTTAACCCATTTTCGAATAATTGTATGTAATTATATGGAGGCTGTAAAAAAAATTACCCATGACCAAATTTTTAAAGAATTAGAATCTGTTTTGCAATTTTCATTGCTTAAAAAATCTCCTATTTTAGTTAAATTTTTAAAATACATTGTAACGGAGACAATTAATGAAAAGCAAAACACTATTAAAGAATATACGATAGCTGTTAATGTGCTGAACAGATCTACAGATTTTAACTCTCATGATGACTCGGTCGTACGTATTCATGCCGGGAGATTGAGAAGATTTTTAGAAAAGTATTATACGAGTGAGGGTGCCCATAATTCTTTACAAATAATAATTCCTAAAGGCTGTTATATTCCTGAATTTATCTATAAAGATTTTACACTCCCTAACTTATCTCAGGACAAATCTATGCCTGTTATTGCTATATTTCCCTTTAAATCATTAAATCAAAAAAAAAATTTAGATATATATTCCCTAGTACTTACTGAGGAATTAAGTGCTGAACTTTCCCGTTTTCAGGAAATAGCTGTTATAGGAAACTTTAATGCTAAAATAATTTCCAAAATAAACGATAATAAACTCGAAGCCGCCAGATTGATTGGTGCCGATTTTATTATAACCGGAAGTTTTAGCAACAATGATGAAAAACTGCAGATAAGAATAAACCTTATCAATACTTTAACCGGTGAAAATATTATGACAAAATTATTTGAACATAACGTCGTTGAAAATATTGATAAAATCCAAAATGAAATTGTTCAAAATATAGTTAGCATTTTAGGAGGATATTATGGCTTTATTTTTAAGGAAATAATTAAAACCTTCCCAGAGCGAATATCCAGTAAATTAAGTACATGGAAAGGTATATACAACTATTACAGGTATCAACGGTCCTACTCTCTCGAAAACTATAAAGCGGCATTTAATGCTTTAAGTGACGCTGTAAAATTGCATCCTGATCATGCCGTTACCTGGGCCATGATGGGAGAATTTTATCTCGATGGTATTGCACTTGGAATAGACAACAACGAAGATACCATAGCTCAAGCATACGCTTGTTTAATGAGATCCGTAAAAATTGATCCTGATTGCCAGCACGCCTGGCATACTTTAACATGGGCTAATTTATTTCGAAGAAATCCTGAAGCATGCTTAGCTTGCGCAGAAAAATGTATTAGTATTAATCCTTATTCTTCCGGAATGGTTTCAGGAGTAGGTTGTCTGCTTATTTTCGCAGGTTACTTTGAAAAAGGTTTTGTAATTATGGACAAGGCGATACAAACAAATCCTCATTATCCATGGTGGATAAACATTGGGTATTGTTACTATTATATGGCAAAAGAAGATTATCGAAATGCTTTTCTTTGGGCCGAAAAGATGGATAGTGAAGAAACTTTCTGGGATCCGTTGCTAAAATCCGTTTCGCTATCGTTTTTGAATGAAGATACAGAAGCTAAAAAATATCTGGCAAAACTTATAGAAATTGAACCAGAAACGCCAGTAAAAATTAAAGCAATGCTTTCGAGTTATGTACTGACAGAAGATTTAACTATGCGTATAATTGGAAGTTTGGAAAGATTAGGTCTTGAAATTCAAAATTAAGAACTTGTTTAATGCTAAACTAGAGTTGGAGTTCATACCAAAAAGTGGATGCAGAACACAAGGTCTTCAGAGTTAAAACAATAAAGACGCAAAAAGAAAAACAGTGCTTTAAAATATTTTGCTATTACAACTCCAGAAATTAATATTCTCATATTAACTAAAAGAAAATGATTTGAAGTACAAGCACGATACATACAAACCGATTCTGAAGTAAAACTTAAAGTAAATATCTTATAAAATTGATTGAAAATAAACCAATTTCTTTAAATCTTGCATAAAATGTTCGTGAAATTGTGTCGTCAACGTCACAAACTTAAAATCCCATTTCTAACGAAATGGTTTTTTTTTATACACAAATATGTAGATTTTTCAAGCCTTTAAAACCTAACATTTCATGGTTCGAGTTTTTCTAGTTTGTTTGAAATAAACAATCTAAAAGTGGTTTTATCTGAGATTTAATCAGAACTGAACAATGGTTCGAAGTCCCGTTAAGGATATAGTTTTTTTCTCTTTTGATTTATTGCAGTTTTTCGATGTTAAATATAAAATAATTGCAAAATGGACTTAATAGATTTTCTGTCACAAAAGCTAAAGCAAATTTCAAATCAATAAGCCATCGCGGAACTATCCATACATATTTTTTATCTCTGACATAACAAAGGTACTTTGGGTACTCCCTATACTTTCAACTGATCCCAATTTATTAAACACAAAATCCTGATAATGCTTCATGTCTTTAGCAGAAACTTTCATTAAAAAATCGTAATCACCTGAGATATTATAGCATTCCACAACTTCTTCGATTTTCATAATATCACTAACAAATTGATTCCCAATATTACGATCGTGCTGTTTAAGTTTGATATTACAGAAAACGATGAATCCCCTGTTTAATTTTTCTGCATCCAACAAGGCTATATATTTTTTAATATAACCGTTGTTTTCCAATCTTTTAATTCGCTCAAAAACAGGTGATGCCGAAAGATTTACCATTTTAGCAAGCTCTTTTACAGTGTATTTAGAATTATCGTGAAGTATATTTAATAGCTGAAGATCAATATCGTCTATTTGTTCCATAGAATATTACTTTAAATAGGTTTAATTTATTTTTAAATCAGAATAATATTCTTCAAATATAACCCAAAACAATACAAAAATCTTATTTTACAGAGGTAAAAAACACAACAACCTTCAAAACGTATATTTACAGTATAAAAATCTTAATGGTAATATTTTATAGAATGACATAGAATAAGTTACATACAGAGTCTATCTATGCAACTTCTTTTCGTCGAGCCATACCCTGAGCGATGATACTAGCGGCAATCAATTGCAAGGCATGGTAAAGCATGACGGGCAGCAATACGATGCCGGTGATAGTACTGTGCTGAAAAAGTACTTTTGACATAACGGTGCCGTGTACCAATGACTTTTTAGATCCGCAGAATAAGACAGTAATACGGTCTTCATCTGAAAAACCAAGCAGGCGGCTGAGTAGTCCGACACAAAAGAATACGGCAAAAAACAACGCCATCATCCCTGCAGCGAGTCCGGCAAGTTCAAGGGCGGTGAAGCCTTCAAAAAGATGTTCGGAAAATGACTTGCAAAACGACGTGTAAATAATCGTTAGAATAACTGCCTGATCGAAATATTTGAGTTGTTTCTTGTATTTTTCGGCAATGGCACCTAAACGGGAATTGAGGCTTATGCCAATGATGACAGGCAGCAAGACCTGAAGAATCAACTTTATCACGATTTGAGTGACATCAAAATCGCCTGTCACAGAAGCTATAAACAGCCCAACCCAGATCGGCGTCACGACTACTCCGATTAAACTGGAAATACTTGCATTGAAAATGGCTGCAGGAATGTTTCCCTTAGCAATGGAAACCATGACCACCGAAGAGGAAACTGTGGACGGCAATGCTGCCAGAAAAAACACACCCAGCCAAAGCAGCTCGAAGCCATTATTGACAAACAACGGGCGAAATGCCAAAACAATGAGCGGAAAAAATAAAAAGGTTGTCAACTGAATAACAATGTGCATTTTCCAGTTAGAAAGTCCGGCTTTTAGTTTCTCAACACTCAGTCGCATGCCATAAAACAAGAAAATCAAGGAAACGCCAGCATTGGCAATCTCCTCCAGCGAAACAGGTTCTTTGACCATACCTGGTTTTGGCAAAAAATAAGCCATCAGAATCATGGTGGCTATCATTAACAGGAAACCGTCGAAACCTGCTTTTTTTAATACTTCTAATAATTTCTTCAATGTGTTTAAATATTATTCCTCCGTGGAGGCACGGAATTCATTATTAATATATTGAGACTAAATCCCAAGTTCTTTACGTATAATTTCTGCTCCTGCGCTTAAAGCACTTAACTTGCCTCTGGCTATATCTCTAGATAACGGTGCCATACCGCAGTTTGTAGAAGGGTAAAGATTTTCGGCATCTACAAACTCAAGAGCTTTACGGAGGGTAGCAGCTACTTCTTCTGGTGTTTCGATAGTGTTGGTTGCTACATCAATAGCACCGACCATTACTTTTTTACCGCGAACAAGTTCCATTAAATCTAAAGGCACATTGGAGTTGTGACATTCTAAAGACACCACATCAATTTTAGATTTTTGAATTTTCGGAAAAATTTCTTCGTATTGTCGCCACTCTGAACCTAATGTCTTTTTCCAATCAGTATTTGCCTGTATTCCATAACCATAGCAAATATGAACAGCAGTTTGACAGTGTAAACCTTCAATGGCTCTTTCTAATGCTGCCATTCCCCAATCGTTTACTTCATCAAAGAACACATTAAATGCAGGTTCATCAAACTGGATAATATCTACACCTGCACCTTGAAGTTCTCTTGCTTCTTCATTGAGTGCTTTCGCAAATTCCCACGCCAGTTTTTCCCGGCTTTTATAATGGCCGTCGTACAAGGTATCTACCATTGTCAGCGGGCCTGGCAATGCCCATTTTATAGGCTTATTAGTCTGTTTACGCAAAAATTTAGCATCTTCAACAAAAACTGCTTTTTGACGCGCAACCTCACCTACAACCACTGGAACACTCGCGTCATAACGGTTACGGATTTTTACTGTTTTACGATTTTCAAAATCTACACCGCTTAAATGCTCGATAAAAGTCGTTACAAAATGCTGACGTGTCTGCTCGCCGTCACAAATAATATCCAGATCTGCTAATTGCTGTTCCTGCAGCGAAATGCGTAAAGCATCTTGTTTTCCTTCAAGCAGCTGATCGCCTTCTAATTTCCATGGTGACCAAAGTTTTTCGGGTGGTGCAAGCCAGGCAGGTTTGGGTAAACTTCCAACAATTGAGGTGGGTAATAATAATTTCTTCATAGTAGTATAATTTTAATGCGTTGTAATCAATTAAAGGGTAAAATTAGCAGACCATTGTTCCAGGAGACTTTTGTAAGGCTTAATGAAATGCTCTTCTGCATATTTACCCTGTTCAACGGCCAATCGACTGCGCTCTTCGCGGTCATAAACCACGCGAGTCAGTGAATAATCTTCCTGTTTAAGATTAGGTTGATAGATTTTCCCAGCCACTGAATTTGCATTGTAAATTTCAGGGCGATAAATTTTCTGGAAAGTCTCCATCGTGCTGATTGAGCTGATTAGTCCAAGATCAGTATAATCAGCAAGCAGATCTCCGGAATGATAAAAAGCCATCGGTGCCATACTATTCGCAGGCATGAAAAAACGAACTTTTAAGCCCATTTTAGAGAAATATTCATCAGTGATAGAATACTGATCCTGCAGATACTCAAAACCCAGAACCGGATGCTGATACTCAGTGCGGGTATAAATTTTGTTGCTCGATACACTTAGACAAATGATCGGTGACATCTTAAAGTGCTCTTTATAAGTGGCTGAATTGACAAAACACTTATAAAGTTTTCCGTGCAGATCACCAAAATTTTCAGGAATACAAAAATTAGATTTATTTTTATTGTGCTCGGTCAATAAAATACTGAAATCATAATCACGAACATAAGACGAAAAATTATTTCCGGCAATACCTTCGATACGCTGGCTAGTCTTGTGGTCAAAAATATTCGTTTTTAAAACTTCAATCAACGGCAGATTGTTACTACCATTCTTATCATCAATACTCATCGTTACTGTGATGATTTCAAGTCCTACAAGGTAACGATCCCCTTTTGGATTATCCAAATGAGCCAATGCATTGAATCGATTGTTAATCATATTTAATGCATTACGTAAGTTTTGTTGGCGATTAGCTCCTCTGGCCAGGTTTGCAAAATTGGTTGTCAAACGCGTTTCACTTGAGGGGTGATAGTTTTCATCTAAACAAGTGCTTTTTAGTGTGAATGCAAAATCATTTTGGATTGTATTCTGGGTGTTTACACTATTCTGCTTTTCGTTTATTCCCCTATCTTCTTGTATGTTTGCTTTCATCTGATGACACTATTTAGTTTTTTTACCCTGCAAATTTGAATATAAAAGATTAAATATTTTTATTTATACATAAATTCAGTTAATTATTCTTTTAGTACTTATTTTTAAAGATTATTAATCTGCAAACAAATACAATAATGAATAAAAACAGATAAATATTCTTTAGTGGCTTAAGATGATGGATTTGGAGTTTCCCAGAGCGCTTCAAAAACTCGAAAAAGAAAACAATATCATTTATATTTGCCAAAAATTAAGATAGACATAGCAATGAATTTGATAGAAAATTTAAAATGGCGCTACGCCACAAAAGCTTACAATAATATTAAAGTAACAGAAGAGAAGATCGATCAGATCTTAGAGGCTATAAATCTTTCAGCATCTTCTTGTGGTCTGCAATCTTACCGTGTTTTTGTTGTAAGCAACCCGGAAATTCAAAAAAAATTAGGTGCTGATTCGTTTAATGGACAAATTAGCTCTTGCTCTCATTTGTTGGTTTTTGCTGCATTCACTGACATGTCTTCCACTTACATTGACGATTATATGGCAATGACAGAAAAGCAAAGAGGTCTTGACGCTGGTGCCTTATCAGGATTTAGAAATGGACTACATTCTTATTTCAATGCTATTAACGCAGAACAAAAAGCCCTTTGGGCGGCCAAACAGGCATATATTGCACTAGGAACAGCACTTATTGCTGCAGCAGAATTGAAAGTGGATGCCACTCCTATCGAAGGGTTTAATGCCGCAACTATTGATGCCGTTTTGGGTTTGAAAGAAAAAGGGTTGCATTCTACAGTTATCCTCGCTTTAGGATACCGTGATTCCGAAAAAGACTATATGGCAGCTACGAAAAAAGTTCGTTTGCCTATAGATGAAATGATAACGAAAGTTTACTAATAGCTACTAAATTTATTATCGAGAAATTTATCAAATGCTATTACAATTTAATAAATTTACAAAATTCATATGTTTTAATTTAACCTTAACAAGACATACAAACCTCCTCCTAATCAAAATTGAAAGTAATTATTTTAACTTGTTAATAAAGAAAGAGGACTGCTTGTATTTAGTCCTCTTATCTTTCTTCATTAGTAGTATCTAAATCTGTTTACTAATTCAAATTTTTCTTATTGAAACAAATATTACCAAGAAGTATTCAAATATTTAAAAAGTATTTTCAAAATGCAGTCTTTATTACTGTAAAGAAAACACGGCTTAAATTTTTCAATCACTATCAAATTGCGTTTAACAATTCTTTTAACGATTTTTTTAATCCTTCGTCAGATGGTCTTGGCGCATTTGGATCGACAATATTGCCCTTCGGATCAAGCAAAATGAATCGCGGAATACCGGCCACCTCATAAGCTGTCTCAAAAGTGGTATCGCCATTTGCAAATAACTGAATACCGGTCAATTGAAGATCTGCTACCATTTTTTTCCATTTATCATGATCTTTTACACGGTCGACAGAAATACTAACGAAGCTTATATTTTGATCGTGAAACTCTTTTTCCAAAACTTTAAGAAAAGGTATTTCTTTTTTACAAGGTCCACACCAGGTAGCCCATAAATCGATATAAACAAACTTCCCTTTCAAATCATCTAAGGATGTCGTACCTCCATTGTAGTTTTCAAAATTGAAGAATTTTGGAGAAGCCATTCCTTTAGGCAGAATTTCATCCTGATGCTTTTTCATTCCGGTAGTTCTGTTATATCTGGCGACACTACTTTTTTTAAATTCTTCAAAATCCTTTTCTTCAAGAGCAATAAAAGATGTATCTAACCCCTTGGTTTCTTTGAGTATTTGTTGGTAACCAGCAACGATTTCATCTATTTTTTTCATAAATTCATCGTTACCTAATTTAAATATAGATTTATCTCCAGTTGCTTTTTCAGAATATAAGGCTTTCCTGAACAGATATTTATTAGGTATTTCGCCCTCACCTTTAAAATCCATTGTTTCATCCCATTGCTTGGTGTCAAAAGTAATTTTCAAATTATAACCATTTTTGAAATAAAAAAAACCTTGTTCTCTACCATCAAATATTCCGTAATACCCCTCTTTTACTCTTAACGTGTCAGCAAAGGAGCCATCTTTGTTAACATTTATTCTTTTTATTTTAGTTCTACCCTTGAACACCAGTAAAGAATCTGAGTTTTTCTCTGTTATTTTTCCGGAAAGACTCACATAATCAGTTGTTGCTTTTTGTGCAAAAGTATGTAAATTGAAAACTAGGGCTACGATCCCTAAACAATACCATTTTTTCATTATATTTTAATTTGTTTTGTTAATACAGTTTTAGAATAAATTAAATTTTATTTTCAGTATAAATAATCCCGGATTTAATGGTCATAAAACCATCTTGCAAGTTTTCGATCTGCTTTGCCGGATCTGAATTTGTGATATAAAGATCTGCTCGCTTGCCTATTGCTATAACTCCTCTATCTTCTACCCCAATACTTTCTGCTCCAACTTTTGTCGCACTTATCAGTACATCCTTGTTGGTAAAACCACAGTCTTTAGTCAGAATCTTTATTTCTTTGAATAAGGGAACAACATTATCTTTTTCAAATAAATATGGCCAATCTGTTCCAGTAGATACCTTGACTCCAAGTTCATGAGCCCTTTTAGTTACCGTTACACCAGCATAAAGCTTATTATTGTTTCCAATATAATTAGTAGCATCCAATATAATGTTGTTGTTTTTCATCAGCAATAAGAGTTTATCGAGTTTTTTTTCATCAATAGCTGGTCTTTTAGATCTATTCATTTTTTCAGTAACAAAATCAAAAGGAATATCAAACGCATGAGACATGCTGTTTACTCTTGCATTGGCAACATCAGTGGGTGTGGCTGGAAAAACTGCAGCATGGCTCCAGCTTTGCAATCCCTGAAGTTTTGCTTCTTTTACAATTTTTTCAATCAGATCCGAGGTCAAGTCAGAATATATTTTAATTCCGGTCGCTCCTGCTCCTTTTGCTTCTGCAACAGCAATTTTCATATCTGTTTGCTCCGTAATGGTTTGTGCCCAAGGGGTATCGCCTTTATCCTTGCTAAACTTTCTCTCCATATCAAAATAGGCTGGTCCTCCAAACTGAGCAGCATAAAAAATGGATGGAGCAGGCAGTTGATTAAAGTTACTGGCACGTTTGTAGTCTGCCAGAATAATCGCATTTCCAGTCATGTCTCTTACCGTGGTAATTCCGGCATAGATCATTTTAGAAAGTTGATCCTGCATATATTTATTGTATTTTTCCCTGTCCTGATACGATGCTGTGGCTAAATGAACATGTGAATCAATCAGTCCTGGCATCACATATTTTCCAGTAATATCGATTATAGTAGCTCCTGGATATTTAGCAAGATCATCTGTATAAAAAATGTCTTTAATCTTATCCTCCTCCATTACAATACTCCCTTTTTTACTATCAAATTTATCGTCAAAAATAAATCCGTTTTTAAGGATAGTAATTTTTAAGTTTCCTTTAGTTTGCGAATAGCCCATAAGTATTGTACAGACTAAAAACAAACAGATAAGCAGTTGTTTTTTCTTCATTTTTTTAAGTTGTATATTTTATTTGAAATTGACATTATGAGCCCGCTCATTTAAACAGAAATATGGACTCTGTATGTCTTTTAGTATCCCGGGTTTTGTGGAATTCCCGAACGGTCAATTTCTGCTTGCGGAATCGGTAAAGCAAATCGATCTGCATTAGGCGACAAACCAACGTCGCCCACTCTGGCCAGGCCTAAGCCAAGTCGCTTTAGATCTGTAAATCTAAATCCTTCAAATGCCAGTTCTCTCCTGCGTTCGTTTAGGATTTCTTTATTCAGATCTGCTCCTAAAAAGTCACCTAAACCTCTTGCGTTTCTAAGTTTATTGAGATTCACCAACGCTGCTGCACTGTTATTTTCCTTTAAATATGATTCTGCCAATATGAGATACATTTCTGGCACTCTTATTAATTTAAGATCAATGTTTCCGGGATCAAATGTTGCGGCATTTGTTGTTCTGGTTCCAGCCTGCTTCTTTGGGAAATAGCTTCCTTTTACTGTAGGATGAGTTTTAAAGTATACTGAGAATCGGAGATCTTTATTCTGATCGTAGAGATTTATCAAATCATTTGATACTAAATAAGGATAACTGGACATTACAGGTATGGCAAAAATTCCAGCAGTATACTGTACTTCGGTATTTTCAAAGCGAATTCTAAACATAATTTCACCAGAATCATCCTTATCCCATTCTTTTTGGAGTGCCGCAAGCGTGGTATCTAATTTGTATCTCGTATCTGTCAGGGCTAAATTAGCATATACAATAGCATTTTTGTAATCGCCTGTTTCATGAGACACACGTGCCAGCAATGCATAAATAGCTGTTTTTGATACTCGATAAGAATTAACCACATTAGTAGCCAGAGGCGCGGCTTCATTCAAATCTGCCAGAATGTAATTGATAACTTCAGCTGATGTGTTGCGGGGCTTAATTTCTAAAAGCGCATCAGTTTCAAATCGATACGGTACTGCCAATGCTGTTTTATTAGTGTTATAAGCCGGAGCATAAAAACGGTATAAATTGTAATACAAAAGCGCTCTTATACCTAATGCTTCACCTAAAAATGCATTTTTATTAGCAAGTGTACTTTTTCTGGCTTGTCTAATTATAGTATTTACATTGTTTAGCGCCTGATACGATACTTTCCAAAATCCTTCGATATTTGCTGTTGTGCTGGTATAAGCGAGCGGATAAATATTTTCTAAACTACCATCAAAGGAATAGTCCTTTGAATTGGATGAACCTACCACATCATCGCTGATGGCTTCCGGAATACTGTAAATTCCATGTGAATAACCGAAAAAATCTTGTTTCATAACCCCATAAACACCATCGAGGGCACTTCTAAAACCACCATCTGTCTGAAAAAGAGTTTCAGGTGATAATTCATCTAAAGGTTCTTTATTTATAATATCATCAGTACATGCACTTAAAAAAGTAACCAGCACTGTGGTAAATAATAATTTTATATTTGTTTTCATCTATTCTATTGTGTTTATTTTATCTGTCCTGTAGAATTTTATTTTCCTATTGTCTGATATGCCTTGCTACGAAAATGCATACTTAGACTATCCGCTTTCTTAAAAATTAACATTAGCTCCAAATGAGTATCCTCTGACAATAGAAGAAGAAAGTCCAATTGCCCCCGCTGCGGTAGCATATTCAGGATCTATATAATTTACAGCCGATTTAGTGAAAAGATTTTGCCCCTGAAGAAAAAATCTAAGACGGTCTACTCCAATTTTTTTTGCAACTTCTTTGTCAATAGAGTAGCCAATCGTAATATTTTTCAATTTTATATAGCTCGCATTTTCAAGAAATTGAGAGGACGCTTTATAATCTGATACCATTGATGCTGTTGGTCTCGTTAAAAATACCTGTCTTATGGCTAAATCAGACTGGTCGCCCGGATTTTTCCATGCATTAGCCACGTCAACACTCTGGTTGAATGCGGGATTATTGTATAAATTATATACTCCTTCATTTAACACATAATGTCCCGCAGCATATGAAATCAAGAAAGACATATCTACATTTTTATACATAAAAGTGTTCGTTAAACCTCCATAGTACTTAGGAATCGAAGTTTTATTAATTACTTGTCTAAGGTTATTAATTTCGGCAGTGTTAGAATTGGTTCTGTTGGTATTAAAATCTACTAATTTTCCATCTGCAGCCCTGTATTGATTGAAGCCCGTTACCGGATTTACTCCTGCCCAATCCACAATATAAAAAGATCTTATTGCACTTCCGGCCTTAAAAACCGTAGATCCTGAATTTGATAAAATATCTTTATCGTCTGATAAGGATAAAACCGTTCCTTTATTGTTAGCAAAATTAAAATCAGTTGTCCATGTAAAACTCTGATTTTTGATATTTACACTGTGCAGACCGATTTCTATACCCTCATTTCTGAAATCCCCAATATTAGAAACAAGTTCTGAGAAACCTGAAGTAAGGGGTATTGGCTTATTATTCAAAAGGTCTTTAGTAGTTCTAACATAATAATCAACTGTACCGGTAATTCTATTATTAAAGAAACCATAATCAATACCAGCGTTCACATTAAAGTTTTTCTCCCAGGTTAAATCTTCATTTTCGCCTCTTGTCAGGTATGGAGCTGTGCTTCCCGCATAAGTAATCTGACTTCTGTAACCATACAATGATTGAGAAGCAAAATCACCAATAAAGTCGTTTCCCGAAGTTCCAACACTGGCTCTCAATTTTAAGGAACTCACTGTTTTATTTCCATTAAGTAAATCTTTATGCATATCCCATGAAGACCCTACAGACCAAAAATTGGCATATTTATTATTGTTTCCAAAACGAGAGGAACCATCTCTCCTGAATGAAAGTGAAAGGTTGTAACTATTATTGAAGGTATAATTTAATCGGGAAAAATAAGAGAGTGAACCTGCCTGAGATTTTCGTTCTGTGATTGTACCAACGGTTTTCGCAGCACTTATTGTCTGCACAGCATCAGAACTAAAATCCTTTGCTGTCACGGAAAAACTGTTGTTCTCACTCTCGTTTACTTCATACCCCATAACCATATCAAATGCATGTTTTTGAAATGTATGTGCTAAAGTAGCGGTCAGTGTTCCAGTGTAATTATTACTGTCACCCGTATTGTAAGTGAGCGCACCTCCGTTAACAATCACATTTTCAAAAGTATTATTTTTAGAGGTATTGAAATTAGCTCCCAAAATACCATTTAACGTTAACCATTTTACTGGAGTGTAGGTAAGATTTGCGCTTCCTCCGATATTTTTGCGGTTATTATTTATATTTGTATTATCTCTTACAAATATTGGGTTATAAGGAACTGCGGTTGAATTACCAACATCCAATAATCGCAATGAATTTCCAGCATCATCTTTAATTGGCAGCCAAGGATTTAAAAGAAATGCATTTGAAAACGGTGATCCCACTATACGTTTATCCTGCTCATTTACGTTTCCAAAATTTCCCGAAAATCCTACTTTTAATTTTCTGCTCACATCATAGTCTGCGCGCATTGACACCGTATACCTTTTATATTGACCGCCAAAAATATTATCGACATTGTTGTAAGTAAGCGAAGTGTAATAATTAGCCTTGTCTGACCCGCCTGAAAAAGATATATCATTTTCACGATTGATTTCGTTAGTTAATAATAAATCTGCCCAATTTACATCCTGACCAGAAGCTCTTCTTTTTTGGAGTAAGGCAGGGGTCGTTTTATAGAAGCCCAATGACTCTTCAAAATCTAACTTTTGAGAAGCATTCATTAAGTCATTAGTAAAAGACTGATCTGCATATTTGACTCCTAAACGGCTGTTGAAAGCAACCTTTAGTTTTGTATTTCTGGTACCTCTTTTTGTAGTGACGATCAGAACTCCATTTGTTCCTTTAGATCCATAAATGGAAGTCGCGGCCGCATCTTTCAAAATACTAATATCTTGTATATCGGCTGCGTTTAGCATAAATGCCGCCAACCCGGAACTTGGCATCTGCACGCCGTCTACCACAATCAAGGGCTCTGTACTGGCGCTTATAGAGCCCACACCTCTCAATAACATAGTTGGTGGTGCATCCGGAGAAGAAAAACTTTCCTGAACAAACAGACCGGGAACTACACCAATCAACGCATCGGCAAAGGATACATTTTGAGTGTTCTGCAATACCTTAGTGTCCAATTTTGTTACAGCACCTGTTATTTTATCACGGGTCGTTTTTCCATATCCTACTAAAACGACCTCATTTAACTCATTCGTTATTGGTTCAAGAGTGACGTTAATTACTACCTGATCTTTAATTTTAATTTTTTTTGCTTCAAAACCTAAAAAACTAAAACTCACCACATCACCTTCATTTGCCATTATTTGATATTTCCCGTCAAAATCAGAAACCGTACCTTCCTTGTTGTCATTAACCAAAATTGTTGCCCCAATTACTGGTAGACCCATATTATCTGTAACTAAACCGGAGATTTTTCTTTGTATAGCGACCTGACCGTTATCTTTAGCTGATGAAGCAACTGCTTTTGTATTTAGTGTAATAACAATCAATTTGTTATTTACAAATTCTGCTTTGTAGTTATCACCAATCAATTTTTTGACAACTGCAATTACATCAGCGTTATTTACTGTAATATTTACAATCCTATGCGAATCAAAAATATCATCACTATAGAAAAATTCTACATTGGTCTTTCTTGTAATTGTTTTTAAAACAGTTGATACTGACTTGTTTTTTGCGTTTATAGTGACCTTTTGCGAATAAGCAAAAGCAACTATATTGAAAAGAAATATGGATAATATTATAGATTTCCTCATGATACTAAGAAAGTTATCCCAAAGTGCGGATTTTACCCTACAATCTTTTGCGGATAGTTTTTTTTTCATACTTTTAAAATGTTTTGGTTGGTTAATTGATTTCGAACTCTTTTTTCGACTGAGCAAATACTAGCCGGGAAATGGTGCAAACATTTTCCGGTTTTTTTTTACTTACTAATGGTTACTTCATAGGTTTGGTTTAGTTTGGTTATTTTATATTTCACATTCGAGGTTTTGCTAATTATATCTAAAAATTGATCGATTGGTTGGTCTTTTAAAACAATTCCTGTGAACTTAATCTGCTCTAATGATTTTTGTTCGAACCTCACATTAAAGTTGTACCATCTTACCATTTTGGTCAAAATATTTTTCAGGTTTTCATTTTCGAAATAAAACTTACCATCTTTCCAGGCGCTGTAAACAAAAGGGTCAACTTCTACCACTCTCACAGCTTCGTTTCGTACACGAGCTTGCTGCCCTGGTTTTAAAACAAGAGTTTCTTTTTCTTCCGCTTTACTTATTTCAGAAACTTTTACTTTTCCTTCTGCAAGTGTAGTTTCAAAATTTTTGTCTTCCTGATAAGCACTTACATTAAAATGTGTTCCTAAAACGGTAACATTTCCAGATTTAGTTTTAACTGTAAATGGACTGTGGGGATTTTTGCTCACTTCAAAATAAGCTTCACCTTCCAAGGTTACATCTCGAGTAGTTCCGCTAAATAGTACAGGATATTTTAAAGATGATTTTGAATTAAGCCAGACTTTGGTTCCGTCTGAAAGTATAACAGCATAAATACCGCCAACAGGTACAATCAAAGTATTCTCTCCATTTGAAGCCATTCCTTTAATTGCTTTAGCATCGTAAACCAAAACCTGATTTACATTTGAGATTACACCATTTTTAGAAATGATTTCTTCTTTTTCAGGTTCTAAGGTAGTAATCGTTCCATCTGCAAGAACAAGAGTTGGATTGTTATATTTTGGTTCAATAGTTTTTACAACCACCTTCTGGTTCTGCATTTTATCTTCATTGTTCAAATAATAGAAAACAGAAGAAACTCCAGCTAAAAAGACTAAAATTGCTGCATATTTGAACCACTTTTTATAATCAAAAAGTGAAATTAAAGGCGCTTCGCCAAAATCTATTTTTTCTTTAATTCTTTCAAAAGCTAAATCGCTATTAACAGTTTTATAGAATCTTTCCTTTGATTGTAAAGTTTCTATATCAATAACTTTTTTATAATATTCTTGATTTTCGGGTATAGAAAGCCATTCCTGCAAGAGAGCATTTTCTTCAATCGTTAATTCTCCTGTAAGAAGTTCCTTTCTTATAAGAGCAGCGATTATAAATTCTTTCTTTCCTTGAGCCATATTTTTTTGATGTTAAGTATCGTTTATTAACATTTTAAGCAATGTTATATAACTAAGAGTGTAAAACATCAAAAAAGGGTGGAAAGATTTTTTAATTATTTTGATAAAAATAATAAAAGGAATAAAAGTTCTGAGTGATTCTTGAGCTTAACCTTCAATAATTCTATAGCGCGGGCACGCTGAGATTTAACAGTATTTATCGAAATATTAAGCTGTTCCGCAATATCTCTGTATTTCAAGCCTTCGATACAGGAAAGTTCAAAAACTTCTTTGCACTTTTCCGGTAACGAATTCAAAGCGTCAATCAAAGTCGCATATAATTCTTCTTTCACGATATTAAAATCAAAATCCAAAGTTTCGTGAGCTAGTTCATCATTCAACTCAACTACTTTCTTCTCTTTTTTTATTATCAAAAGCGAACCATTTCGGGTCATGGTGTAGAGATAAGACTTAACATCAATTATCTTTTCGAATTTTAAACGGTTTTCCCAAAGCTGCAACATAACATTTTCGACTACTTCCTCTGCAAGAAAATTGTCTTTGACAAAACTATAACTATAACTTACAAGTCTTGGATACAAAGAATAAAATAGCTCTTTGTAATACACTTCATCAATTTTAATATTTTCTTTTTCTAAGTTAATTTTTTGTCATGGTTTGTTTGTGCAAATATAAATTTAATATAACTAAATCAATATTTTACCCATATAATTATCATTCAATTTCCAAAAAAGAAGAAAAAAAATCAAAAATCAAACACATTTTACGCATTTTCTTATAAATCTGACTTAAATCAAATTCTATTAAGTTTATGATACAAATTTTTGACTGCATAAAATCACGGAGAAGCAGATATCCAACAAGCCAACAAAAATTATTTAAAATCAAAGCCATGGGAATACAATGTTTTTTCCTTGTAAGTATCAGGATTAGAAGTAAACTTAGTATTTTTTTTATCTTACGAGTATACTTTCAGAAGTCAAATTTTTAATTGCTTACAAAAACATGATGCATTCATTTTTGCACCAATCCCCAACAGGACATCCAAACCAAATCATTACGCCATTCAAAGACGTAGTAAGCCAATATTTTCAAATCATCCATAAATCTTATAGAAATTTGTCAAGTAGGGGTCACAAACAGCAAAAGGCGCCAATTGAAGACAATTGACGCCATTTTTTATACCTAATACATAACTAAAAAACTTATGCGGCAGGACTTACCTTTCCAATTCCTAACAGAAAATTTAAAACTCGCCTGTACAGATATTAATGTAGTCATAAGCAGCAGAGTATAACAATAAGTAACTCCAATAACTGAGAAAGGGTCTTCTATTTAACAATCAGTGCAATACTGGTTTTAGCATACTGGTTAATTGCAATTTTCACCTCATCAAAATTAGGTGCTGAGAGTTTTGGTTTATAATTTTTAGAAAATCCAAATCCTTCTGTCGGATAACCAATCATATTTCTATCACATTTTCCGTTATTATTCAGGTCTTGGTAAACAGCAATAGCATAATCGCCATCCGGTAGATTTTTGAACGTGTAGACCACTTTATTTTCTGTAGCTTTTACTTTTCCGATGGCAATCTGTGACTCATTATCAAGAAAGCCTTTGTCTTTATCGTACAATCCGAAAAAAACAGATCCTTTGCCGGGTTCTACGCCCGATACTTCAACGCTGAAATTATGTTGTGCAAACAGTGCTGAATTAACTGTTACAAGTATTATCAAGCTTATCATTTTAATTTTCATAAGTAATATTTTTTAGGATTTATAATAGAATCGTTTCTAGCTTCTCTTTCTCTAATGGGTTAAAAAAGTGATTCATTTTTTTTACATTCCCTTTTTTAAACGCCTGGTAGGGTTCTGATTGTGAGAGCAGCCATTTTTTTATAATACTTTTAAAAATGAAGGTGATTTTTTTTTGGAGAGGATGAATTTTCTGGCGGACCATCTCGAAATAATCGTTCAAATTTTGCTGCCGAAAACCTAGAATATTATTTAAATCTTCACCATCTTTTAAAATCCCGCAGTGAAAATTTTTCTCTGCAAACGCCTTTTGTGGAAAATCAGCTTTACCCAAGCCAAATTCAGCAAACATTTTGTCCAGAAAAGATCCATAAGTAATAACACAATCCTTTCCCCCTCCCAAGTTGAATATTTGCTTCTCTAATTTTTTTTGATTTTCAATTGCTTTAGTAAAAGCCCTGCCCGTATCTTTTGGCGTGCAGATTTCCATTGGTGTATCCAGCGGCATGTGAAACATCAATTTGGATATCTTATGGTTACCCATAATTGCAGCCAGACGAAAAATACTCCATGATAATTTAGATTTCGCAATCAACGACTCACACAACACCTTTGTTTCTCCATACTGATCACCGGGACTGGGCTGCAAAATATCAGTGATACTTATCTGGGGATTCTTGATCCGATCACCATAAACCGAAATACTGGAACTAAAAATCAAATAACAATCCGGTGAATTCTTCTCTAGAGCGTAAATAAGATTTTCGGTCCCTCTCACATTGACACTGTAAGCCATCTCTGGATCTATATCTGCAAGAGGTGGAATGATCGCTGCCAAATGGATCGCTACATCTTTATTTTCGGCAACTTTTAGCACCTCTTCTCTATTGCTGATGTCGCCATATATAATCTCTACACGAGATCGAAAGGGAGCCAGTTTTTGTACCGAATTTTGGGTTTTTAAATCAAAAACCGTAATTTCATAATCCGTATGCTGAACCAGATGCTGCAAAGTTTCAAATCCTACAGTTCCAGATGCACCGGTCAGCAGTATTTTTTTTCGTGATATCTTATTTTCCATTTTTTTTAATTTAACATTTGCCCTTTTCAATCCGCTTAAATTTTGATTAAAAAGCTATATTTGTTATACAATATGTTCAATATTTAACTTTGTGTTCTTTTTTATTACTACGTAAAACTATTAAAGAAGAATGTATTTGCTGTTTCAAAAAAGGATGCTACTGTTCATTAGCGAACAAACACTAATCCTTTTGTAGCGTATGTAAAATAATTTGTGATGGATTTAAGAAAAGACAGAAGGGTTCAGTACACTAAAAAAATATTGCGTGAAGCATTATTTAGTTTGCTGAACGAGAGAGAATTAAGCCAAATTACCATAACCGAACTGTGTAAAACAGCCGATGTCAACCGCAATACATTTTATCGGCATTATAATATTCCGATGGATATACTGCTTGAAATAGAAGATGATGTTTTTGAAAAACTCTCATCGGTTTTGCGTAAAAGCACCAATATGGATGATGTGATACTACTCAGCTGCCAGTTACTGGAAAGCGACAAGCAGATGAGTAAAATTGTATTTACCAAAGCGGATGGAAGCGGAATTCTGTCGCGAACCCTGAGAAGTGTTCGGAATAATTTTCCCATTGAAAATCAAATAGAACTTACTCCCGAAGTAAAGCCTTTTGCTGAAATGGCATACCAATTTGGCGAAAAAGGAAGTATCGCTGTGATCAAAAATTGGATCGAAAATGATTTCTCCATTCCTGCTGAAAATATTGCACAAATGATAAGTTATCTGGTAAATAAACTCAATAAATTATAGCAATTTTTATAAGCCATCAATTCCTAATCGAATCTCTCAAAGCGAGGTAAACAAGTATCTAAAGACGGGGCTACTCCGGCAGCCTAGTCCCGATAGCAGTAAAAATCCTTTTGTGCCGGGGGTTGGGCACAAAGGATTGGAGGATATAGCGGGAAAAGCTCCTAAAAAAAATATTAAACCCTAACAATAGTATTATATGCAAATCACTTGGTTGCATAAATTATCAGTTGTACCATTCAGCTTATTTTATAAGTAAAAAACAACTTAATTCACAACCTTCACCCGTAAGATCACACTGGTTCTTTTAGCGTTGGCTTCAGGATTAAAACCAACCTTCATCAGGAAATCCCCCGAATAAATCTTGGAGCTATCAATGGGCGACTGTGTTTCGGGATAAAGATTTATTTCTTCAATTCTATATTGTTTTTTTGGGTCGAGTCCCTGCATTTTAATAGGCAATCCAATTGTGGTATTGAATGTAGTGGCTACATAATAGTTGAACACAATTGCCTCCTCCTGAGTCTCCTTTACATAAGCCATTGATGCTACTTTTTCATCATGTGGGTCTTGCAACCTGTATTGATCGCCATGCCAAATGATATCTTTAATTCCATTATACAGCTTCACTGCATTTTGCGCATACAATAAATCCTTAGCATCTAATTCATTTACACGAATATCGAAACCCAGCTTGCCCATCATGGCAACATCTGTTTT
This sequence comes from Flavobacterium aquidurense, assembly GCA_900107365.1. Lineage (GTDB taxonomy): Bacteria > Bacteroidota > Bacteroidia > Flavobacteriales > Flavobacteriaceae > Flavobacterium > Flavobacterium aquidurense. Next base: position 1,056,372 of record FNPS01000001.1, on the reverse strand, counting down.
AAACTTGATGGGTTGTTTACCCATATCAGTTACATGATTGTCCACAGCAATAGAAGGGAAATAATACGAATATTCCCATTGCATAAATATTCTGTCGAACGGATTGGTATTATCACTTGGCCAAAACTCTGTGAAGTACTGCAGGGCAGCATAATCAACTCTTGAGCCACCGCCTGCACAAAGCATCATGGGTGTTTTTGGATATTTGGCTCTTACTCTTTCCAATACTTTGTTTAAACCACGAACATATTCAATATAAAAGTGATCCTGGTTTTTTAAGAATGGTGAGTGGGCATTGTAGATAAGCGAATTACAATCCCATTTGATGAACGCCAATTCTGGCACTTCTTTGAACAATTGCTCCACAGTGTTGTACACAAAATCCTGAACCGACGGATTAGTAAGGTCAAGCACAAGCTGGTTGCGCATATAAAATTCTTTTATACCCGGCTGCCTGATGATCCAGTCAGGGTGTTTTTCATACAGTTCGCTTTTAGGATTTACCATTTCGGGTTCTATCCAGATACCAAACTTTACGCCATGGGCAGTAGCTTCCTTACCTATGGAACTGATACCATTCTTGAGTTTTTGTTTATTATACTGCCAGTCACCCAGTCCTGCTGAGGCGCCGTTACGAGGATATTTATTGCCGAACCACCCGTCGTCTAACAGAAAAACATCCACTCCTAGTTTCTTTGTATCTTTAGTGAGCTCGTTTAGCTTTTCGTCATTGAAGTCGAAATAAGTAGTTTCCCAATTGTTTAATATGGTTTGGCGTTGACCACTGCCTTGCGCCAATTGATAGGTTCTGGCCCAGCGTTGTAGATTACGGCTGGCCCTGCCTTTACCTTCATCAGAATACGTGTAAACAAAACGTGGTGTAGTGAACTTCTCAGATGATTTTAATGTGTAGTTTGATGAAAAGTTATTGATGCCTGCTGTTACCCGCAAATAGTATTCATCAAAGGTTTCAAAATCAATTTTAAAGTTACCCGACCATTCCAATGAACCGGCAATTACTTCACCTTCTTTTTCCCCTGCTGGCTTGTTGATGGATATCATAAAAGAGGATGAATGCAAAAGGTTGCTGCGTGTACCCAGCTTTGAATCGAGTGTGCGGATACCATGCAGTAACTGCTGTTCTTCCGAAAGCATCTCCCGGCCCCAACCACTGTAATGATTTTTAAGAAAAAACTTTTTTCCCTGAAGTGTAAGGTTGGCAGAAGCATATTTGTTCAACACAACATTACCCTTTTCCTTATGCTCTATTTCAGACCATTGCTCAATTACATCTTCTTTATAATAGGCCTTGTAAAATAAGGTAACCTGGAATTTGTACCTCTCATCTTTCAACACAATAGTGGTCAACGTCTGGTTATCATCTATTTTTTTTACTTCATGATTCACATACTGCAACACGACAGATTTATTCCCATCGCTGTGGGTTACAGATAGTGCAGGCTCCATCAGGTTAAGCGAACCCGATGCCACATAAGCTTCCCGCTTGTTAAACAAATCATCATTACCCACCTTAAACTTATCCAGCGAGTTGATGACAGCATATTCATCTGTATTTTTAAGTTTTTTCCCGAGGTAGGTAGCCAATAAAGAACTGTCTTTGTCTGTTTGCAGTACAAGAGCTGTATTTTCAGTTGATACCGTAATTACTTCCTGACTAGTAGCCTTGCCGATAAAAAGTATCATCACCAGGAAACAGGTTTTAAAAAGTTTTGAATGCATTTTATGTGGATTTTATATTAATAAGTCGGGGAACTTTGACATTGAAATCAACTTTTCCCATGGCCTTTCTATTTATATTTATTTGTGCTGTTTGGATTGATAAAAAAACCACAACTGCCGCTTGCAATAGTACAATCTTCCCAGATTGATAAATCTTTCTCTTCTTCTTTTGTGTAAAAAAATTTAGATTTAGCTCCTTTTTTATTGTTATAAAAAGTTAATGATGATTTTCCCGCAAAACTTGTTCCATAAATTCTCTCATTTTGCAATGGTTACAACGCAAACATCATTAGAATTAACAACCAATGTCCCTTGAAAAGTTCATATCTCAGGATATTTTTTCTTTAATTCTTCCGGAAAACCATTGTCTATTTCTTTTAAAGTATAATTAATCAATTCCCCATGGGTAACTTCCATTACAAGTATGCAAGATGTTTTTAAAGTGCTTTGTAATTTTTTAATTACTTCTATTGGTTCTGTCTTGCTTAAAGTTTGACTCATCATGGAGTTAAAAAAAAGTAAAACAGAAAGAAATAATACTTTTTTTACTAATTGTAATTTTACAATCATATCAATGTTTAATTAATTGTTTTTCTGGTTTAACTTAAACGAAGATATACCTGAAAGTAAAAACACGCTTTTAAATTTTATTAAAAATGTTTTGATTTTGTCCAAAAAAATATGGGTTATTTTTTGGACAAAAACTTTTTAGAACACCATTTTCATTAGCATTTCCAGAATATTGAAGTTAAAAATGCAAAAATAGTCCAGGTAATAAGATCGCCGGTTTTTAAGATGTTTCCGTTCCTCCAATCCCCAACAGGACATTTAAACCAAATTCATAAAACCAATGAAAGACAGACATTGCATGTAGCATGACAATTCCTCAAATCGTCAATAATTTATAGAAATTTGTCCCGTCGAAATCACAAAAATTTCAATTTTTAAAAGTATAAAACTAGACCCTTTCAATTTTACAAATAAAACAACAAGCTTCTGAATTTCTTGCGTGAAGATATTCAACATCGCTTTTTGTGTCAAAAATTTCAGCAATTAGTAAATCGATATCATTATCGCCAACTAATTTAGTAAAAATTATTTTTTGTTCTTTGCTATAGCCAATTAGCGATAAAGGGAAATTTTCTTTATCTTCTTTTAATTCTTTGGGGAAATTATAAATATCTAAATATTGCTCCACTTCGTCTTTGTGAATAAATATAGGTCCGGACTGATTAAAAGCATTGTTTTCTGAAAACGGACTATAAGCAAAAACCAAACGAATATCCTGACCAACATTAAATGGTTTCAACGAAATTCGACATGGTCCTTTTCCCGTTGCTAATTGCTCGTAAACTTCATTACCAAAATTATCAATATTTGTTTTCCGAATTTGGCTTACAAACTCTTTAGACAACGGAACAATTTTAAATTTTTTCATATTTTCTATATTTTAAATCAAAACAAATTTATATCCTGTTCCTCTTATTAAAAATCCATTTCTTGCTCAATTAAAGCCCTAATATTTTACTGTTCTATTTTTTCGCAATGAATTCTTATTGTAAGAATAATTTAAAAAATTACAGATCAATTTTAAACCGTTTTTTATTTATATTTTAAATAGAAAACCAGGAATATATAATTATTGGCAAATAGTAACTATTTTTGAACAGTAGCTTGTATTGGCTGCCAGTAATATTAAATGATATGAGCACAAAGAAATTAAATTCTACAAATACTTTAAATGAATATTACCTTGATGAAAGATGCACTTTAAACAAGGTTGTGCGTATTATCGGAAAAAGATGGGTTTCGGAGATTTTAGTACTTATAAAACAAGATGTTACACGTTTTTCTGGTTTAAAGGAATGTTTAAATGGCATTTCGGATAATGTACTTTCCAAAGTTTTAAACGAATTGGTTGCAGCTGAATTAATTGAAAAAGAAGTTTTTAAAGAAATTCCGCTTCGTGTAGAATATAGTATTACAGACAGCGGACAGGAATTAGTTAAAGTCTTGCATGAACTTTGCAATTGGGGCAAACAGCATATTCCTTATGAAATTCGTATTCAGCCAACTTCAAAGAAAAAATCTTAAGGTTTATCTGTTATCATTTCAGTTGTTTTTTATTCTTAAAAAGAACAATTATTATATTCTGAAACCAATACATGTTTTACAGGCTCTAATAGCGCTTACTCACTTTTTTATGAGTAACTCACAATTGGCAAACACGCATTAAGAGCTTTGATTACACCCTACATTTGTAGTGCCAATTGAGAAACGAAGTCTGAAATATTGTATTTACTAATCAGATTTTGTAGATCCTCATTGACTTATAATTATATGAAAGCTTATCAAATAACGAAGGACTACAGCATCGAAACTTTAAAACTAGTTGAAAAAAAGAATGCCAAACTGCTCCCAAATGAAATTTTAATTCAGATAAAAGCTGTTTCTCTAAATTACAGGGATTTGCTGGTCATCAAAGGCGTTGATCAATGGAAACCACCCCATGGACGAATTCCCGTTTCTGATGGCGTTGGAATTGTAGTAGAGACTGGAAATCAGGTAACGGAAGTAGCCATACAGGATCGTGTCGCAGGTTTATTTTTCCCCAATTGGATGGACGGAAAACTGTCTTCTGAAAAATTAGTCAATTCATTGGGAGGAAATGCCAATGATGGAATGCTACAGGAATATGTGATCTTAAAAGAAAATGAAGTTATTAAAGTTCCTGATTATCTTACCAATGAAGAAGCCGCTACCCTGCCCTGTGCTGCAATAACCGCCTGGCATGGCTTAGTGGAAAAAGGAAAGATCAAAGCCGGTGACAGCGTATTGATACAGGGAACTGGCGGAGTATCCTTATTTTCAATGCAGTTTGCATTAGCTGCAGGCGCAGAAGTAATTTTATTATCCGGAAGTGATGATAAATTAGACCGTGCTAAAAAACTGGGCGTAAACCATTTGATCAATTATAAAAGTGTACCGCAATGGGAAAATGAAGTCATGAAAATCACCAACGGAATTGGAGCAAAACACATTGTAGAAGTTGTGGGCAGTGATCATATCAACAAATCTATCGAGGCCGTTGCACTTGACGGAACAATATCTGTAATAGGAATAATGAATGGACTGACCGGAAATATAAATACCGCACGATTAATGAGCAAACAAATTAAATTGCAGGGCATAAACGTTGGTTCTAAGGAAATGTTCCTCAGAATGAATACTGCATTAGAAGCAAAAAAAATTCACCCCATTATAGATTCGGCCTTTTTATTTCAGGACACAATTGACGCTTTTAAAAGGCTTGAAAGTGGGTCGCATTTTGGGAAACTGGTTATCACATTTTAAAATATACCAGCACTAATTAAATACTTCCCATGAATTTAAAATATCAATTTTTAAATGTAGACGCTTATTCTCGCCTAAATTATTAATGAGGTAAACGACCAATATATAAAAGTAGCCAAATTGAGACCAACTTAATTGTCGTGACAATATCACGACAATTTCTTTGTTTATAAACTAACCGGCAAATTACATCATTCTCCGAAGATTTTTTTTCCCGAGCTTTCTTCCGTATTTAATTTTCTAATTGTACCGACAAGGCCGATAAATGGAAAGTTTAACTCTAAATACGTAACTCACCTATTACCTTTTATTTAATTTATTTTGTAATATAGAGATAACCTGATTTATCATGCATCTCATGCAAAGTTTCGTCCAAATATTTCAAGATGTAGAAATAAGTCCCGTCTGGTAAGCGTTTACCTCTTCCAATAGTACTTCTTCCATCCGAATATCCTTTGAATACATTCCCATTTGCGCCATAACCTGAGGTTTCAAATACCCTTACTCCCCATCGATTATAAATTTCAACACTATTATTAGGATAACACTCCAGTCCCTGAATACGAAATTCATCGTTAATGCCATCCTCATTTAAAGAAACTGCATTAAAGACCTTTATGACACAATCCTGTGCTACAATTTCAATAACAGTAGGGTTCTCATCTATGAAATTATCATTATCAGAAAGCGCAATGATTTTTGCTCCTGAAGGGGTTGTTCCTTCTGCCAAAGCCTGATTAATTATGAACCCAGCATCAATATCGACCTTCGTAATTGCATAACTTGCAGTGAAATTTGTTGAATTAATTTGTCCCGGGGCTAAACTGAAAGGACTGCCAATTAATACTAAACCAGATAAATTATCAGTTATAAAAATATCGGTTAATGGTGTATCCCCAGTATTTTTAACTTCAAAACTATACTTAATAGTTTCGCCAACCTGAGCAAATCCATCGTTGTTTTCATCAACAAATACTGCTCTTTTGATTACGGCAATACTTGATATAGCATTAGTTGTAATATCTGTAGAACAGCTTCCTGTACACTTAGGATCTGGATTACCTGGATTGTTAGGGTCTTCAGGAGTAGAAGGTACAACAGTTCCGTCTCCTGATCCGGTTGCCATATTTGAAATTGCTGAAACTCCGGTTAGGTCCGAAACTACTTTAACCTTGAAATTAAAACTTATGCTCGCTCCTACTGCCAAATTGTTTGCAGCAAAATTTACTATACCTGCATTGAATGTTCCGCCGCTTACATAAGCCGTTTTTGTAGGTACAGCATCACTTACGCTTACATTTTTGATTGTTGTACTTCCGGTATTCTTAACCGTTATAACATAAGTCAATTCTTCATTAGGTTCAGCTTTGCCATTGTTATTAGCATCTTTAACTGACTTAAGAATAGTAAACTGAGGCAAACAATTGTTGACTGTTAATGTAATTACATTACTCAGTATTGAGATACATAGACCATTACTTACCGTAACAGTGTAACTTCCAGAATCTGAAACCGCTGCCTCTCTTATTACATACGATGATTTTATAGCTCCAACAATTGCATTGCCGTCTTTGTACCATTGAAAAGTTCCTGTTCCTGTTGCACTTATGGTTCTACTAGTACCAGTACATATAGTTGTTGTCCCTGATATGCTAATAACTGGCACTGCCGGTAAAGTATTTACAGTTACTGTAATTTTATGTTTAACCGATGCACAACCCTCGGCAGATACACCTTGTACATAGTAATCTGTCGTTGAAACAGGTCGTACTATAGCCGAAGTTAATACTGTAATCTGATCAGAAGCATAATAGACATAAGTTGAAGCGCCACCTACTGCAGTTCTAAGGTTTACACTCGATCCGGCACAAATTGCCGACGGGTTAACAACCGTTATTCTCGGCAATACATTTACCGCTACCGTTACCGGACTGATTGCCGAGCATCCTTCTGGTGTAGTTCCCTTTATGTAATAAGTATCACCTGCTGTTACAGCATTTGGATTATCAAGAACTACTGTACCTGCGGCATCTGCAAAATAATTAAAGATTAGGTTTGGTGTACTTCCATTCGTTACTGCTGGTGCAGTCAAATCAACCGAAGTACCTGAACATACTGCTGCCGGATTGGTAATATTTAATATTGGTATTGGGTTAACTGTTACCTCTACCGGACTGATTGCCGAACAACCCGCAGCTGTTGTGCCTTTTATGTAATAGGTACCGCCTGCTGTTACTGCATCTGGATTGACAAGAACTGTGGTACCTGCGAAATCTGTAAAATAGGTAAAAATTAAACCTGGTGTACTTCCTGAGGTTACTGCCGCTGCAGTAATATCTACTGTGTTGTCTGAGCATACTGGCGCCGGGTTAGTAATGTTTACTACAGGTGTTACAAGCACAATAATTGAGCTCGTAGCACTATCAGAAAAAGTAGTAACCCCATTACTGGCAGTAACCTGCAGGTTTATTATATAGGTACCTGGCGCAGTATAACTATGGGAAGGGTTTAATATATTACTTACCGGCGTACCATCACCAAAATCCCAAATGAGACCTGTTATTGAATAACCTGCTGCTACAGTAGAGGCACTGTTAAATTGAAATGAGTTTCCAATAAAACACTGATTGACAGGATTAACTGAAATATCTGCTGCCACATTAGGGTTTTTACTAATCATAATCGCCTCAGTTGTGGTGGCTGTACAACCACTTGGGTTACTAACAGTGAGCGTTATGGTGTAATTACCCACTACATCATATTGGTGCATTGGAAGAGCTGTATTAGAAGTTGTACCATCGCCAAAATCCCAGCTATAGCTCATTCCTGCTGTAGTAGAAATTGGAGTAAAAGTATATTGATCATTCACATTATTGATCGCATCGTAAGTAAATGATGCATCCGGTAGTAGATTAACTATCACATTTACTGAACTAATAGAAGTGCATCCCGTAAGAGGATCAGTTCCCTGAATATAATAAGTATCACTTGCTCTGATGGCATCGGCATTGGCTAAAGGCTGTGTGCCTGCTGCATCACTAAAATAAGCATAGGTTAAATTTGCTGTGCTTCCTGTAGTTATGGATGCTGAAGTTAAATCTACTGTTGCCGGCCAGCATACAGCCGCTGGATTAATAATTGCTACAACTGGGAGTGGATTAATCGTTACCGCAACACTTTGGATTACAGAACATCCTTCCGGGGTGCTTCCTTTAATATAATAAATACCACCTGCTGTAACTGCATCTGGATTAGAAAGAACTGCTGTGCCTGCCGCATCTGTAAAATAGGTAAAGGTCAGGTTTGATGTGCTGCCTGCCGTGACTGCAGCTGTGGTCAAATCAACAAACTTGCCTGAGCATACAGATGAAGGAGCTGTTGCAATTAATGTAGGAGTCGGATTAACCGTTACTTGTACCGGACTAATTGCCGAACATCCCGATGCTGTTGTGCCTTTTATGTAATAAGTATCACCTGCTGTTACTGCATTTGGATTGGTAAGAACTATTGTTCCTGCGGCATCTGTAAAATAGGTAAAAGTCAGGTTTGATGTGCTGCCTGCCGTCACTGCAGCAGCAGTCAAATCAACTGATGTGCCGGAACATACTGCTGCCGGATTAGTAATATTTAGTAGCGGTATTGGATTAACCGTTACCTGCACCGGGCTGATTGCCGAACATCCTTCTGGTGTGTTTCCTTTAATATAATAAATACCGCTTACTGCTACTGCATCTGGATTGGCAAGAACTGTTGTGTCTGCGACGTCTGTAAAATAGGTAAAAATTAAACCTGGTGTACTTCCTGAGGTTACTGCCGCTGCAGTAATATCTACTGTGTTGTCTGAGCATACTGACGCCGGGTTAGTAACGTTTACTATAGGTGTCGCAATCACAATAATTGAGCTCGTAGCATTATCAGAAAAAGTAGTAACCCCATTACTGGCAGTAGCCTGCAGGTTTATTATATAGGTACCTGGTGCAGTGTAAGTATGTGAAGGGTTTAACATATTACTTACCGGCGTACCATCACCGAAGTCCCAAATGAGATCTGTAATTGAATAGCCTGCTGCTACAGTAGAAGTACTGGTAAGCTGAAATGTGTTTCCAATAAAGCATTGATTAACAGGATTAATTGAAATATCTGCTGCTACATTCGGATTTTTAGTAATAGTAATCGCCTCAGTTGTGATGGCTGTACAACCATTGGAATTGGTAGCGCTAAGCTTTATACTATAATTACCCACTACATTATATTGGTGCGTTGGAAGAGCTGTATTAGAAGTCGTACCATCGCCGAAATCCCAGCTATAGCTCATTCCTGCTGTAGTAGAAATTGGAGTAAAAGTATATTGATCATTCGCATTATTGACAGCATGGTAGGTGAATGATGCATCTGGCTGTAGATTAACTATCACATTTACAGAACTCATCGTACTACATCCTGTCGCAGGATCGGTTCCCTGTATATAATAAGTATCACTTGCTGTGATGGCATTGGCATTGGCTAAAGGCTGTGTGCCTGCTGCATCACTAAAATAGGCATAGGTTAAATTTGCCGTACTTCCTGTAGTTATTAATGCTGAAGTTAAATCTACTGTTGCCGGCCAGCATACAGCCGCTGGATTAATAATTGCTACAACTGGAAGTGGATTAATCGTTACCGCAACACTTTGGATTACAGAACAGCCTTCCGGGGTGCTTCCTTTAATATAATAAATACCGCCTGCTGTAACTGCATCTGGATTAGAAAGAACTGCTGTGCCTGCCGCATCTGTAAAATAGGTAAAGGTCAGGTTTGATGTGCTGCCTGCCGTGACTGCAGCTGTGGTCAAATCAACAAACTTGCCTGAGCATACAGCTGAAGGAGCTGTTGCAATTAATGTAGGAGTCGGATTAACCGTTACTTGTACCGGACTTATTACCGAACATCCGAATGCTGTTGTGCCTCTTATGTAGTAAGTACCGCTTGCTGTTACTACATTTGGATTGGCAAGAACTGTTGTTCCTGCGGCATCTGTAAAATAGGTGAAAGTCAGGTTTGATGTGCTGTCTGCCGTGACTGCAGCAGCAGTCAAATCAACTGATGTGCCGGAACATACTGGTACCCGATTAGTAATATTTAATATTGGTATTGGATTAACAGTTACCTGCACCGGACTTATTGCCGAACATCCCGCTATTGTTGTGCCTTGTATGTAATAGGTACCGCTTGCTGTAATAGCATCTGGATTGGCAAGAACCGTTGTGGCTGTAATATCGGTAAAATAGGTAAACGTCAGGTTTGCCGTACTGCCAGCCGTTACTGTCACTGTAGTCAAATCAACTGGTGTGTCTGAACATGTTACTGCGGGATCGGTAACATTTACAATCGGTATTGGATTAACTGTTACCTGTACCGGGCTAATTGCCGAACATCCTTCGGGCGTGGTTCCTTTAATATAATAAGTTCCATCTGTCGTTACTGCATCAGCATTAGTTAGAACTGCAGTGCCTGTAGCATCTGTGAAATAAGTAAATGTAAGGTTAGATGTACTTCCAGACGTTATCTCTGGCAAAGTCAGGTCGACTGGCGTGCCTGAACATACTGCTACCGGATTGGAAACATTTACAACCGGTATTGGATTAATGGTTACCTGAACCTGAATTATTGCCGAACATCCCGCTGCTGTTGTGCCTTTTATGTAATAGGTGCCTCCAGTCAATACTGCGTTTGGAGTTACAAGAACTGCCGTTCCTGCGGCATCTGTAAAATAAGTAAAAGTCAGGTTGGCTGTACTTCCTGCCGTTACTGCAGGCACGGTCAGGTCAACTGCTGTGCCTGAACATACTGCTACTGGTTCTGTAACATTTACAACCGGTATTGGATTAATAGTTACCTGTACCGGACTTATTGCCGAACATCCCGCTGCTGTTGTCCCTTTTATGTAATAGGTGCCACCTGTTGTTACTGCGCTTGGTGTTGAAAGAACATTTGTGCCTGCTGGATCTGTAAAATAAGTAAAAGTCAGGTTGGCCGTACTTCCTGCAGTAACTTGAGGTAATGTCAGGTCCAATGCTGTATCGAAACATACTGCAGCCGGAGCAACTGTTATCACTGTAGGAGTCGGATTAACCGTTACCATTACACTCTGGATTGCCGAACATCCGGCTGCAGTCGTACCTTTTATGTAATAGATACCGCTTATCGTTACTGCGTTTGGTGTTGCAAGAACTGTTGTAGCTGCGGCGTCTGTAAAATAGGTAAAAGTCAGATTGGCTGTGCTTCCGGTTGTTACTGCAGGCAAAGTCAGGTTAACCGACGTGCCGGAACACACTGCTGACGGATTGGTTACATTTACAACCGGTATTGGATTAACCGTTACCTGAACCGAACTTATTGCCGAACATCCCGCTGCTGTTGTGCCTTTTATGTAATAGGTCCCACCTGTTGCTACTGCGCTTGGCGTTGCAAGAACAGTTGTGCCTGCGGCGTCTGTAAAATAGGAAAAAATCAGGTTTGCCGTGCTTCCAGCCGTTACTTCCGGCAAGGTTAAGTTAACTGGCGTGCCTGAACATACAGCTGCCGGAGCAACTGTTGTTACCGTAGGAATCGGATTAATCGTTACCTGTACCGGACTTATTGCAAAACATCCTTCTGGTGTTGTTCCTTTAATATAGTAAGTGCCGCTTGCTGCGATGGCGTTAGCGTTGATTAAAGGCTGTGTCGCTAATGAATCACTGAAATAGGTAAAAACTAAACCTGGTGTACTTCCTGAGGTTACCGCAGCAGCAGTAATATTTACTGTAGCGTTTGAGCATACTGATGCCGGGTTGATAACATTTACTACAGGTGTCGCAATCACAACAATCGAGCTTGTAGCATTATCAGAAAAAGTATCTATCCCATTACTGGCGGTAGCCTGGAGACTTAGGATGTAGGTTCCTGCCGCAGCGTAACCATGTGAAGGATTTAGATCATTACTTACTGGGCTACCATCGCCAAAATCCCAAGTGAGGCTTGTTATTGAATAGCCTCCTGCTACAGTAGAGGCGCTGGAAAATTGAAAGATATTTCCAACAACACACTGGTTAACAGGAAATACTGAAATATCAGCTGCCACATTAGGGTTTTTAGTGATATTAATTGCCTCAGTTGTGGTGGCTGTACAACCATTGGGATTGGTAACAGTAAGTATTATAGTATAGTTACCCACTACATTATACTGATGCGTTGGTATAGCCGCAGTAGAAGTCGTACCATCGCCAAAATTCCAGGCATACGTCAGCCCTGCCAAAACAGAAATTGGGGTAAAAGTATATTCATCATTGTCATTATTGATCGCATCGTAGGTAAATAATGCATCTGGCTGTAGATTAACTATTACGTTCAACGAACTCATAGAACTACATCCTGTAACAGGATCAGTTCCCTGAATATAATATGTATCACTTGCTGTGATGGCATTGGCATTAGCCAAAGGCTGTGTACCTGCTGCGTCGCTAAAATAAGCATAGGTTAAATTTGCTGTACTCCCTGTCGTTACTGATGCTGAGGTAATATCTACTGTTGCCGGCCAGCATACTGCCGGTGGGTTACTTATTGCAACAACCGGGAGCGGATTAACTGCAACAGTGACACTTTGGATTGCTGAACATCCTTCTGGTGTAGTTCCTTTAATGTAGTAAATACCGCTTGCTGTTACCGTATCTGGATTTGCAAGTACCGTTGTGCCTGCAGCATCTGTAAAATAAGTAAACGTCAGGTTTGCCGTGCTTCCAGCCGTTACTGCTGGAGCGGTCAAGTCAACCGGTGTGCCTGAACATACAGCTGCAGGAACCGTTACAATTAATGTAGGAGAATTAATTGTAACATTATAAGTAGCCGCACAACCAGTATCTGTTAGCGTATAAGTGATTTGTGCTGTTCCCGCACTTATACCTTCTACTACACCACTTCCATCTACCGTTGCTATTAGTGGCGTTTGGCTACTCCATGTTCCTATACCTCCTGTTGCTGTCAGGGTTGTTGTACTACCGCCACAAAGTGTAACAGCTCCATTAATAATTGGAGCAGGATTAATAGTGACCTCTTTCATTGTAATACAACCATTTTCTGTTGTGTAAATAACATTTTCAGTTGTTGCTACAGGTACCGTCAATGCAGTCAAAATACCCCCTGCCGTAATAGAAGCTACAGCAGTATCGCTAACGCTCCATGTACCGTCTGGCAAATCTGCCGTAAAGGCCGAAACCGCAGTGCTACCCGCACAAAGCACCGATACTCCGCCAGTTATTACTGCATGAGAAAGCAATGCGGGCAACGAACCTGTAGTCACTGGCGCACTTATACAACCACTATTATTATCTGTTATAGTAAAAGTTGCGTCTGTTACTCCAACCGGAAGATGAAAAATAGCATCATTGTATTGTATTACAGGCAATCCAGACATGGCATTTGCCGGACTGACGCTTTGAAGAGTATAAGTTTCATTTGCAGAAGAACCTGTTAAACCTGTTCCAGACAATATAACTTCGACTTCCTTGCAAGTAGGTAAGGCAGATGCTATGCTTAAAACAGGATTAGGGGTTAAGCTCAAAGTTACACTCGCACTTAACACACAACCTGCCCCATAAGTAACGGTTACGCTATAGGTACCGGGGCCTGTTACTGTTAATGTATCTCCTGTCGAGTTATCATTCCATTTAAATGTTGCCTCTGGGTTTGGAAAAAAAGTCGTCGTAGTCAATACATAAGGAAAATCTTTACAACCCAATGTTCTGTTAGTACCTAAACCATCCACCACAGGAGTTGAAGTATGAGGTACTATAATCCAACCTGTATTGTTACGATTTTCAGCCGTACTATTATTTCCTACCTTCATTTGTGCACGAGATGGATCTGATGAAGGGGTTATAGCATTAATATCTTGCATTTGTACAAAATCTATCCCATAAATATTATTTGGAAAATTGGCCGCGCTCGATGGCATACTTATATTTGCTTGTACGCCATTAGTGGTTGAATTTATCTTAGTTATATTACATGGCGTACCGTTAGGAGATAATACCTTATTGAGAGTAAGCGTCGAGCCTGTTTGTATGGAATATGTTCCACCAGATTTCATAGTAAGAATGTCAATTACTGGAGAATTATTAAATGTTGCAAAACTATTTGTGGTGGCACCTGTAAAGTCAACTTTATTATAGATTCCACCGTTAATACTAACTCCTGATGCTTTAATAATTAAGTTATTATAGACATCAGTAGCTTTTGCAGTAATAGTTTGACTCGCTATTGCAAATGTAATAATTGAACCAGTTGTTTCATTACTTGTCAGTGCTGCTGCGCCAGATACATTATAATTCCATGCTGCCGCCATAGCTGCGAGACCGCCTTTTAATGTTATCGCAGAACCTGCTATGTTTAAACTACGGGATTTATCAACCGGTCCGCTTCCAGTGGTGAAAGCTCCCATAGAGACTATTTGTCCATTAAAATTTAAATTACCACCAGAAAGTGTCACCCATGATGCCACCGTCAATGGGTCTAGTACTTTCCATGACGCAGTATTTGTACCGTTAAACACGAGTCCATTTGGTTGCGTCGAAGCGGGTATGTTAATAACCACGCCATTACTTTTAATAGTGTTACCAGGCGTGCTGCCTGTAAAGTTGAGATAACTTATATTACTTGTACCGCCATCTGTGTTTCCTTTTAAAGTCATTCCTGATTGCAATTCTAATGATCCGAAGATACTTAAAGGATTTTCTACATCTAAAGTTGCCGGTATAGTGCTGCCGCTCCAAGTCATATTGTTACAATAAGCATTACCATCTACCACTACTGTAGAACCGGCTACAAAGCTTGACCCTCCATCAAAAAACACATTATCACTTGCTGTAGGGATACAACCACTGCCGGGTATACCACCACTACTATTTGCCCAATGCATAGGGTCGTTCCAATTACCGTCACCACCTACCCAATAATAATTGTGCACAATAGGTGCTGTGAAATTCCAACCGCTATTGTTACCTTCATCTGTTGAATTTGTTGCCACGTATGGGGTGCTACCTGTTATTTTGATATCGCGCAAAATAGCATTATTAACATTTACTGTACTACCCGTGGCCGCAATGGTGGATTGTGTACCCTCTGCACTTGATGCAATGCTAATAATGCCAGAACAAAGACCTCCGTTTGCATTCAATGCAGTGGTTACGGTAACAATACCATTAGAGACTGGAGTCGTCGTTGGAACAGGAAATAGGTAACTACTGCCGGGAGACAAAGCAAGCGTTCCTATTTTTGCCTGTATTTTGTCTGCTATTGATCCATTGCCTAAAAACGTTAGATTGCTGATAGTTGTATTGCCTGTAACAGTAGCATAAGAGTCAAAAAGAGAAGAAGAGGTAGATCCATTAAAGAAAATATTGTTGTAAATTGATGAATGGGTATCAAACTTCGAATCATCCAATATTATTGTAGAGCCGCTTGTATTGAGAGCCGATATAGCTGGCCCTGCGAAAGTTCCGCTTGTGTGATCTGACCACCCTACATAATTAAGATAACCTAAAGCAGCACTAATTTTACAAGTGATAGTAGAATTGTTAATTTCTAATTTAGCAGAGCCCGCTATATTGGGAGTACTAACTTTGAAAGAGAATATCGTTGCATTTTTTCCGCCAAAGTTTAAATCACCTACATTCAAGTCAAGTGACGCATAAGGAGCGTTAAAATCATCCATCAACGTCCAAGATCCCCCTGAACGACTAAATGTAATAATATCATTATTCCGAAAGGGCGGAGAATCAACATTAATTGTTACGCCATTGGTTGTAATGGTATTGGCTGTATTACCTACAAAATTGATGACATTAGTAATAGAAGCCACATTCATAGCCATACCAGGCTGTAAAGTAAGTGAACCGCTAATAAAGAATTTATCGTTTACATTAAATACTGCTCCTGGTGCATTGTTCCAGATAATATTGTTACAAGATGCTGTTTCGTCTATTGTAACTATTACGGAAGAACCAGAATTATTATCAAATATAACATTGTCAAAGGCTGTTGGAACACAACCTCCCGCCGCCCCGCCGCTGGTCAATGACCAATGCGCAACATCATTCCAGTTACCCTGCCCCTCTATCCAATAATATGTAGTGCCAGTACCTGTAAAACTCCATCCTGTATTATTACCTAAATCTACCGAATTAACAGCATTTGGTATTAATCCACTTGTGGCAATATTACGAATCAAAGCATTTTGCACTGTGGCAGTTGCTCCTGCAGCAAACGTGAACTGAGTTTGGTTTGCAAGTTTAGTTGAATTTTCTGCATTTAAACCAATGGTTCCGCCACAAGCGCTAGGTTGGGCTACTAAGGCATTCTTTATAATAATTGGGTTGACTGCACCACTTGTAAAAGTATAGGAACCTTTACCTAATAAATTAAGATAATTAAAACTATTACCACTAAAAAAAGTATCATCATAAGTCGTAAAATGGTTGAATGAAGTTTCACCAGTACCAATACTATTGACAGTTGTTGCTCCTTTTAGCAAAATTATATCATTGTAAAAATCATTTATTTTTGTGACAACACCGGTACTTGTAAAGTTATTAATTGTAATGGTAGAACCCATCGACATCGCTGCGGACAAAGTTAACCCACTTGCAGAACTATAATTCCAACCGCTGTTTGTAATAGTTCCTCCTCCAGGAATGGTTGTTGCAAACAAGGTAATGTTAGAGCCGGCAATATTCAAAGCATGTACTAAAGTATTAGGAGTACCTCCATCGGTAAATGTATCTATAGAAACCATTTTACCTCCAAAGTTTAAACTTCCGGCAGTAAGCGTTATTGCAGCACCCTTCGTGGTAATGTAATCATCGTTCAATATCCATCCTCCACCAATGCCTTTAAAAATTACACCCACCCCAAAAGCAGCACCGCTACCATTGCCTATAACCACTCCATTAGTTTTAATAGTATTGCCTGTTGTGGTAGCAGAAAAGGTAAGGGAGATTGAGGTATTACTTGCACTAGCATACATTTGCATCCCTGATTGCAATTCTAAGGAACCTGAAATATCTAACTTGCCTGAAAGAACCATTCGGGCTGCTCCTGTCCCAATCCATCTCATATTATGGCAAGCGCCAGCTGAAATTGTAACCTGATAATTAGCATTACTATCAAATATTACATCATCAGTAGAGGAAGGAATACTGGTATAATGAACTGTACCGCCACTAGTGGTCGCCCAGTTACTTATTACATTCCAGTTTCCCGTACCTCCTACCCAATAATAAGTAGCTCCTTTTGCAGTACTGACAAAAAACAAAAAAAAAGCCAAAAACATAAAGTAGAGTTTTCTCATGACATTATATATTAGTATTTATATTCTTGGATACTTATCAAATTAATTCCAGAAATCACCTGCACGGATTTGTTCCGTTAATGTAATTTTCCAGTAAGAGTTGCTATTTATTTGGGGCATTGATTGAAAACTGTTTGTTTCAGGCGTCACATCCCTTCAACAAAAAATAATTTTTATAATAATCAGGTAATATGGCATAGTATGATTTTACAGCGAAGATTTATAGAAATTGTGCAGATAGTAAAATAAAAAATTTTTGAAAATGAAAATTATATTGATTCATCTACAAAGTAAATAAAAATGTAAGAAAATTAATTTAATTCGATTTAAACGTTGTAGCATATTATAAAATGCAACATAAATAGTGCAATATGAAACATTCAGTTACGTGTTTGATTACAAGCATTTTACAAAAGGTCTCTATTGTTCTACCATCATATATAATTCCGATATTTGATTCTTAAGTGTAGTAATAATTTTGAATAACCAGAATTCATTTTCTAAATTTACTATCATATAATTCAACTCCCTACAACATGAACAAAGTATTTTCAGAAAATAAAACCTTACTTTTAGGAGTAGAAAAATCTGAAAACAATTCATTTTTAGATATAACCGTACAATTTAGTGAATATACTGTTTTACTAATCAGCAAAGGAGAAGGAATTTATCAGGCAGATTTTGCTTCTTTTTCTTTTAAGGCCCCAGCAATATTGTTTTCAACACCACAACAGTCCATATCCATCAAAGAAATTAGTCCACTGAAATACACTACATTACAATTTCACGGTGACTTTTATTGCATTGAATACCATAGAAAAGAAGTTGCCTGCAACGGTTTATTGTTTAACAATATTTACGTTGAGCCTTCAATAAAATTAACTACTGAACAGCATGTATTATACTGTCAATTATTCGATCAGATTATTGATGAAATTAAAGAACCAGTGCCTTCAGAAATTGTATTGCGTTCCTATCTTCAGCTTGTACTTGCCAAATCAAGTAGTCTGAAAACAACCAGTGAAAAACAAAATCTACAAAAAGATGAGAAGATGGACCAGTTCAAAATACTGCTCGAGGAAAATTTCTTATCCCTTCACAAACCTGGTGATTACGCTTCAATATTGTCAATGACAGCTAATAATTTCACTAAGCAATGTGGCAGACGCTTCAATAAGACGCCGACACAAATGATTCAGGAAAGATTAATTTTAGAGGCAAAAAAACAGCTTCATCTTACCCGCTTTAGTATTAAAGAAATCGCCTATGCATTAAAATTTCAGGATGAATACTATTTTAGCAGAGTATTTAAAAAAATGACAAAAGTTTCTCCTCAGACCTTCCGGAAAACAACTGGTATCTCTATTGTGGCAGATTTGTCTAAGGAATAGCGTTTTTTATCCATTTCCTAATTCTTATTTCAGATCTAAATTTGCCTTGTTAATTATAACTAAAATTTAAAAACAAAGCAATGAAAAATTCTCTTTTAAACACAATAGCAAATCTTGATAAGCTGGGAAAAAATGCCGTACGTGCTGGTATCGTAATCGTTTTTTTATGGATTGGCGGACTTAAATTCTTTACTTATGAAGCTGATGGAATAGTTCCTTTTGTAGCAAACAGCCCTTTTATGTCTTTTTTTTATGATAATCCAGCTGAGTATAAACAATACAGCAATAAGGAAGGTGAATTAATTGCCGAAAATCACGAATGGAACATTCAAAACAATACGTATGGCTTTGCAAATGGCTTAGGAATTTTATTAATTGGTATTGCTTTTCTGGTTGCCATTCATAATTGGGCTCCTCTGGCAAGTATGTTTGGAAGTATACTGGTGTTTATCCTTACGATTGGTACCCTTTCATTTTTAGTGACAACTCCTGAAAGTTGGGTGCCGCATTTGACAGATCAACAATATGGATTTCCTTATTTATCCGGACGTGGACGATTAGTACTAAAAGATATTGTTATACTTGGAGCTTCATTAATTACAATGAGCCAATCAGCATCACTTTATCTCAAAAGAAAGCATTAGTTTTTATAGTTTTCCATTACATCATGACAACGAATTATTCTATAGGTCAGTTTTGGAAATAAATCAGTTTGGGTTTAATTGGGAAAACATTTTGAAAAAAAGCTTCTTCTACTAAAGCATAGTAACTCAATATTAAAATGTGGCTGCTTATAAAGAAAAAGATCGTTATTATTCGGATCATACGCCACTGATATTTAATACACTAATGGGAATTACATAACTATCAACCCTTTAAGTATAACAAACAGATTTAAGTTGCTACTATCTTTACGAAAAATAAAAGCTGCCATGGAAAACTTAAATATTCAAACTCAGAAAATTAAAAAATGTCCGTATGAGGTTATGGCTTACGGTGAAAATAATTGCGATGTAGCCTACCGCACTCCGTATAAAGGAGATTGGGGACATTGGGATGAGCCAAGTGAAAATTCACTACCCAATACAAACACAGAGGATACTGAAATGGTTATGAATTAATATGTAAGCTTCGTGAAATTCAGAACTTCGTGTTCACTACTTATAAAAAATAAAAAAAACCTATTTTGTAATAAAATAGGTTTTTTTATTGTTTTTTTTTTTGATGACAGATTTCAAACGTGATAGATAAAAGTTTAATAGTAGTTCAATTATCAGTTTTTTATTCCTGTTTTTCAATCATTCAGAAACGTCAAAACATAATCTCTCATTTCTTTACTTATCAGTTGCATTATCGCACATGTCGGTGAATAGTGTGTACAGTTAAAAGTCAGGAGACTTTTATCAGGTTTATAATTCTAAAAAACAAAAGAATTGCGCAAGTCAGAGACATTTGCAGCAGCTTTCATCAGAACACTTCGGAGATCTGGGGTATAAAAAATCGGAACTAGATTTCTCCTGCCCCGATTTAATTTATAATTTCAATTTATTTATTTGCATTACCGAAAAAATTTCAGTCAGTGCCGAATAAAAAAAATAAACTATGCTATAGTATATTTTTTTTCTGTAATAGTATTGGTTGTTTCGGTTGTTACACTGTCTACAAAACGCCATTCGGCTTCAGAACCAGATGTCGTAAATTTAAGATATGTATATCCGCGCTTATATAAATTTGCATATTCTAAATCATCGATCAGTACTGTAAATGCTTGTGCTAATTCTACCGCTTTTGAAGGGTCTGAGCTAATTCCAAGATAAGCTTCCAATCCTGGTGATGAAACAGAACTGCAAGCTATTTCAGTTCCAATAAAATTTCCCTTCATATCGGTAAGTTTACCCATCCATGCATTATGAGTGTCTCCAGCTAAAACAACAACATTTTTTCCGGAAAGCATCGCATACAATTGTTCCCTTTCTGCAAAATAACCATCCCAGGCATCCAGATTATATGGCAAAGTTGTCGTAACTCTCGCAATTTCCTGAGCAGTTAAAGAAGGATCACCTTGTTTATGTCTCATTTTAATAACAACAAGTGCAGAGATTGCACTAATAAGAGCCTGCATGGTCGCTGGCTGGGCACTTCCAAAATGATCCACTTCTGCTAAAACCTGGTTCAAAAGCAGCAGTAGCTCTGCTGGAATAAGCATTTTTGTCATCAGGATCTGCTGGCCTAATACTTTCCATTTAGCGCTATCTGCATTGATCTGTGAACCTAGCCATGCCATTTGTTCACTTCCAATTAATTTTCTGCTTGTGCTTAACAAATCCGTTTTAAATTTTGTCTGGTCAAAATTTCCGACATTATCAATATAATCAGAATAACTCATCTGCTTATCTCTCGCAATAACTCTGGTATCCATCATGTAAAGCGAAAGAATATTACCAAAATTGAAACTTCTGTAAATTCTAAGATCTTTTCCCGTTTTAAGCGGGATATATTCGCTGTATGCTTGAAAAGCGGCCATTTTTCTCATCTGAAAATCTCCTTCGGCCGGCTGATGGTTTTCTGCACCGGATTTATAAGTATCATTAGCAAACTCATGGTCATCCCAAACACATATAAAAGGTTTTTTTTGATGCAGAAGCTGAAGATTTTTATCTCCTCTATATTGTCTGTATCGTTCTCTGTAATCACTGAGGTTAATAATCTCCCTCGCTGGTTTATGTTCTCTGCCCAGCGGGTTAGTAAAAGGATTTGTTCCATATTGTCCCGGCGCGTATTCGTAAATATAATCTCCTAGATGCACCACTACATCGACATCCGAAGAAGCAATCGCTCCATACACATTAAAAAGTCCTGCAGGAAAATTAGAACAGGAAACAACAGCCATTTTTACATCATTTACAATATCTTTTTTAGACGGCAGTGTGCGTGTTTCTCCCGTAACAGTTACTTGTTTGGTTTTGGCATTATAAAATCTATAATAATATTTTGTATTAGAAGGAATATTCTGAACATCTACTGCTATTGTAAAATCATTTGTAGAAGATGCTGCAGCCTGCCCTTTTCTTGTTACTTCAGAAAATGCGGCATCTTTACTTAGCTCCCAGGTAATTTCAGCATCTGAACCTGCTGAATATCTTGTCCAGATAATAACTCCTGTTTCAGTAGGGTCAAAACTGGCTACTCCTGTCTCGAAGCCTTCATTCTTCATTCCATCTGGCGCACCGCTGTTATCTGTTTTATCATCATCACTGCAGCTTTCAATAAGTGGGGCGATGAAAACTCCACCTGCAACCAATAAAGAATTTCTAAGAAACCTTCTTCTACCTAAATCATTTTTATTTTCCATAAGTAATTTTTATATCAAAAAAACAATTTAATATTACAAATCAAGTTATGGCATTTTTAACATTACCTATTATTACTATTAACAATCCATTTACTTTAATAAATTATTAATTTGTTTAAGATCTTTAAACTGGAGTTACTACATTTTCAACAACGAATATTGAATAGAAGATTCAAATATTATCTTTTTTTAACCTGATCGAGTGAAATGTTGCTTCTGTAATGTTTTGATAATAGCAGTGGCATGGAAGTTAATACCTTTTTTGCCACAAAAAGCGAAGGCGGTTTTACTATAAAGAAGTTAACTAATAGTTTTTTAGACTACGTTTTCCGACGATACCCAGCTCCCAGAAGTAGTCTTCTTTATGCTACGCAATCCTGAAAGCTTTCGGGATTGCACAGCTTTTCATAAGAAAGACTTTGGAGAGCTGTTTTTCTGAATGAATTATTATAGGGTTGATCGATAACGACAAGACCCACATCATGAGGTTTTATTTTCTTTGATTTAATGTGGTTGCGCGTTTCTGCCATCGCCACAATGACAGTCTTGTTTAAAATTACCACTTGTACTATTTATAATACAGTTCTGTAATCATGACTTTTTAAGACAGTCAAAGTTTGTTTGCATAAATCTTATAGATGAGTCCGTATAACAACTTTTTTTCCTTATGGTAGAAAAGTTACAGGTAAACCTGCCATTGATTACTCCTCTGCACGATGAAGCTACGACTCCATGAATTTTCCTGTCACAATGGTTCCCTCTTCATCTTCCCATTGTGTTATGACATTTTCTATGAGTTCAGGCTCAAATCCAATAATTTTCATCACCTGATTACCAAATTCCTGCTGTACATTTTGTCCTTCCTTAAACATAATTTTAAAATTAGCGTTAGTAATAATTTAAGACCGCACTGAATCTATCTATGTAGATCAATTGGATTCTTTTATTACATAAAATTAGTAAGGAAGTGATGATCAGATTTATAACATTAAATAGCTTTATTATATTATTTCAGTCTCTGTGTTCCTGATGATGCCTTAAATAATAGTTGTATCTGAATTCATTTTAGCATAAAAAAATCTGCACTCGCATGCAGATTTTATAGTTGATATTTTATAAAGATGAGGTAAATTATTTCCAGGGATCCAGAACTACTTTCACACAGCCATCTTCTTTTTTATTAAAGATTTCGTAGGCATGTGAAATCTCAGATAAAGGCAGTCTGTGCGTAATAATATCATCCAGCTGCACTTTTCCCTGAACCACATATTCCAAAAGTTTATCGATATGTTTGTGCGCCGGGGCCTGTCCTCCTTTTAGTATAATCCCTTTATCAAAAAACTGACCAAGGGGAAAATTATCATAATTCACCGGATATACACCAAGTACAGAGACGATACCGCTTCGTCGAACTGCGCTCATACAGGCTTCTAAAACTTTAATCGAACCTTTTTCAAAATTAATTGTCGCTTTTATTTTGTCCGTGATGCTTCTTTCTGGTTCAAATCCCACAGCATCAATGCACACGTCGGCGCCACGTCCGTTGGTAAGTGACCTGATATGCTCGACCACATCTTTGGGATCTTCCCACAATATGGTAGTTGATCCAGTGGAAACTCTTGCTTTATCCAGGCGGTATTGAAGTGTATCGACCACAATTACCTGCGCTGCACCTCTAAGCCAGGCACTTTTAGCAGCCATTATTCCAACAGGTCCCGAACCGAAGATAGCAACTGTCTCCCCTCCTTTGACTTCTCCCCAGTCCACACCGGTATATCCTGTTGGAAAAATATCGGTCAGGAAAAGTACCTGTTCATCGGTCAGGTTTTCAGGGACTACCCGTGGTCCGTAATTGGCATAAGGAACTCTTACATACTGCGCCTGTCCTCCGTCGTATCCTCCATACAAATCGGTATAACCAAAAAGCGCCCCTCCTTTTTCCGTCAGGATTCCGCCTTCTGGTCCATAATGCTCCGGGTTGCTGTGCTCGCAGTTTCCAGGTACGTCATGGTTACAGAAAAAACAATTACCACAAGCTATGGGAAAAGGAACCACCACACGGTCTCCCCTTTTAAGATGTGTAACGGCTGATCCCGTTTCCTCTACTATCCCCATGAATTCGTGTCCCAATACCATTGGAGATGTCGGCATCGCTCCCGAATAAATGTGCAGATCCGATCCGCATATGGCCGTCGAAGTTACTTTAAGGATGATATCATCCTGAGCGCTGATTTTTGGATCTTCTACTGTATCGTATTTAACGGAACCAGGTCCGTGAATAACTGCTGCTTTCATAATTTGATTTTTTACAATTAATAGAAAGCTAAGTAACTCTTATTTAAGCTATTAATTTTACAGGATGATTGTCAATTCTTATATATAAATCACAATTAGGAAAAATAATAAATTATTTAAAGCAAAATTTTATCAAGTAAAAAAGCCTGCACTCCTAAAAAGTACAGGCTCTTATATATGTATTAAAATTACTATTTATCGCCTTCTGTGGCATCAAAATTAATAGTATTGTAAGCAGCTTCTGTTAAAGTAACATCTGCTTCTTTTTCTTCGTTCAAAGTCTGAACCAATAATGAAACAGCCTCGTCTTCCCCAAGAGTTTTTGCAAACGAAGCCAAGGTTCCGTAAGTTGCAATTTCATAGTGTTCGATTTTTTGCGAAGCAGCTATAATTCCTGCGTCACGAACTGCACCTGGTTCCGTTTCTTCCAAAATACCTTCACCTTCTTTAATAAGTCCATCCATGGCGTCACATTTTTTCGCTGCTGCCTTTTCTCCAACTGAAGCAAATACTTCCTCTAGTCGGGTAACCTGTCCCTTCGTAACTTCTAAGTGATCATTAATTGCATCAATCAGATTTTGAGAAGTAGCATTTTTAGCCATTTTTGGAAGCGCTTTTACCAATGCTTTTTCTGCCCAGTAGATATCTTTTAATGAATCTACAAATAAATCTCTCAATCCTTCTGCAGCAGATGCTTTAGGTTTTACAGTTCCTTTAGGGGAAGTAGTTTTGCTGTCTGATGATTTAGAAGATGTTGCAGCATTTTTTGATGTTGCAGTGCTTTTAGCAGCAGTTGTTTTTTTTACTGATGTCTTTGTATTTGAATCTTTCATGATAAGTTTTTTTAAAATTTGTTTTTCAAATGTACTACTGCTGTATTTCACTTTTCTTATACAATTATAGAGCATTGTTGCAACATTTAAACATTTATAAATCAACCTACTAGCAAAACTAAATTGTGTAAAAATTTGCAATAATTGTATAATTTACAACTATTAAAACTTATCTATTTTTGGTCAGCTCATATACAGATAAAAATGAAATTAATTCACCTTATTATATTATCCGTTCTGCTTAGTGCGCCCTATTTTGTGCAAGCCCAACAGATTCAGACGGATCGTCCTACCGAAACAGAAAGTACCAGCACAATTTCTGCCAAACATTTACAGATGGAAAATGGTATTTCATACGAAAAGAATGGTGACGAAAAAATCTACGAAATGCCCGAAGTAGTGCTGCGATACGGGCTATTTAAAAATGCTGAAATTCGTATGGAAACGGCCTTTAAAATTAGCAATGATGAATCAGAAAACTTATATGGAATAAAGCCAGTGACTTTCGGCTTTAAATATCATGTAATTGATCATAAAGGTTTAGCTCCTGACATTGCAGTATTAGGAAGATTAAGTATTCCATGGATGGCCGATAACAGTTTGCAGGAACAAAATTATAGTCCCGAAATAAGAGTCCTATTTCAGCATGAATTATCGAAAAAAACGCATGTAAGTTATAATATGGGTATTGAATGGCTCGCTGAAAATGCAAGTCCTGAATATATTTACACCCTTTCCGTTGACCACGCAGTAAGCAAAAAGTGTAAAGTATTTATCGAAACTTATGGATTCGCTGTTTCACATGAGCACGCCGAAAACAATGCAGATGCCGGTGTACTTTATTTGCTGAGTAAAAATCTTCAGCTCGACTTTATGGCCGGCACAAGTCTTATGAATGCGCATCCTAAAAAGTTCGCTGAAATTGGGCTATCTTTTAAAATATAATTATTTTATGTAATTTGGTGAAACACAATTCTGCCAATATTCCACAATATTTTTTATCATATCTCTCATTTTGGAAAAATCTGATGGCTTTTATTTTTTAAATAAAATTAATCATTGTTTTTTTGGTAAGTAAATCCAAAAAATAGTTCCTTTCCCAGGCGTACTTGTAAAATTAATAAATCCATTATGGTTTTCAATGATACGTCGGCAAAGGGCAAGACCTATTCCGTTACCACCATATTGGTCTCTTTCATGCAAGCGCTGAAACATATTAAAGATTCGGTTTGAATATTGATTTTCAATACCAATACCATTATCTGAAATAGATATAATATGGTAATTACCGGACAAAGCTAATTCATTGTTGCCGTCAGGCACAATTTCTGCAGAAATAGTAACTAGAGGGACTGTAGTATTAAATTTAAGCGCATTATTTACAAGGTTGTAAAATAATTGGCGCAACTGAGTATGTAGTCCTAAAACTCTCGGTAACGGTTCAATAGTAATTACAGCATTTTTTTCATCGATAATCATGCTCAAATCACCTAAAATTTCAGAAGTAATTTCATTAAGGTCTACTTCTTCAAAAATTTGTTTGCTGTTGTCTATTCTTGAATAATTCAAAACATCAGTAATTAACTCTGACAATCGTGTCGCTGATAACGTCATTCGGTCAAAATAAAATTGCTTCTTTTGCTCATCTGATAATTGTTCGCCAGCGCGGGAAAGCATAATCATAATTTTGCGAAGTGGTTCTTGTAAGTCGTGACTTGCAACATAAGCAAACTGCTCCAGCTCTTTATTTTTAAAAAGTAATTTAGAATTGGCGCTTTCTAATTCACGCTGAATCATTTTCAGTTCCGAATTATCTTTCAGTGCTTCAACGATCATTTTTTGTGCATTGATATTTATAAAATAAACAAGCCAGCTGTTAAAGGAACCGTCTTCAGATTTATTCGGAATCATGGTAACAAGATGCCAAACGAATAGTGCACTGTCTTTAATTCGGACTTCTCCTGAAAAAGAAGATCGGGTTAATTTTGCTTTTTCCCAGCCATCTAAAATTACATTAATATCATCAGGATGAATAAAATTGATTAAATTTTTCCTTTCAAATGTTGGAGGTGGAACTTTTAAATAATGCAATAACGATTCATTATAGAGAAGTACTTTATTACGTTCATTGACCTCACAAATCAAAATCGGAATTGTATTGGCTAATTTTCTATATCTATTTTCGCTTTCAGTTAACTTTTCTGAAATTGCAATCAATTCAATGTTTTTTTTCCTGATCTCATCATACGGTGACAATGGCGGCTCAAACTTAAAATAATCAATAAGCGATTTTATTTTCGTTTCTGAAAGAAGCCCCGGTGAAGCGACAGGCTGAATTATTCTGGTAGTTGACTGATTGCCTTTAAAACTGTATTCAATATCCCCGGAAATTTTAGATGCATAATTAAAGGCCTCAGGGCTACAACTTTTTAAATCGACACTATCTGTAATTATGGCTTCAATTTGTTTTTGTGTTGGCTTGATCGTATTGATACAAAGTACCAGTAGCGAATTTTTACCTTTCGCGATGGAACATCTTGCAATTTCAGACACGGCTGTCGAAAATCTGGTTTGGAACGATGAAGGCATGCCACACATTTCGGCAATTTTCATGCATCGTTTGTGAGCCAATATGAGGTCCATTTCGTTATCAAGATTTATTTTTATAATCTCTTTCATGGCACTTACATTATTTTACCTACAAGAATTGATGCATCATCTGTACCTCTTATATTTTCTTTAAGGATTGCAGAGGCTATTATACCTGAATGTTGTTTTACTATTGAAGTCATCTCATTTAGATTCCATCTGGTGCGCAATCCATCACTGTGCATGACAATAATTTGATGCTTTTTGTAAGGAACAATTGTATTATTTAAGGTACGCGGAATATTATGACCAATAATTCCGTTGTAAGGAGTATAGGTTTTATTGTCGAGTCCGTCATAAACACGTGTACTTATGTTGCCAATACCACAGATATTCCATAATTCCGACTTATAATCTACAGCTGCTATTGTACCTACAAGTCCCCTGCTCTTTTTTACTTTTGCATGAATGTCTCTCAGTATTTCTGAAGGTTCTGTTTCTATCGACTGTTTAAAGGCTTTAATGGCCAATTGTACGGCTTCATTTGCATTTTCACCATGTCCTAATCCATCGCCTAAAAATATTTGAAAACCTTTTTTTGATGATTTAATATGATAACCGTCTCCACAAAATTTTTCACCCGGATAGTTAACTGCAATTGCAGCGTAATTTAAACCACTCTGCAAACAAGGCAATAAAATATCGGACTTTTCAGCTATTTTGATATGTTGCACACATCCCCAATTTTTCATGGAATAAATCTGAAAATCATTGCTTAATCTCTTAATTGAACCCAATCCATGTCCAAGTGTGTTGGATGAAGAATAGCCATCATGCATTATTTTGGCTAAATTTTCAAAACCCACCCCTTTATCAAGACAATAAATTTCGATTATTTTAAGGTCGCCTTCTAAATTAGCACGATACAACAGTTCTCCTCCATTTGCATATTTGATCAGGTTAGAAGTTAATTCTGCCACAATAATATCGGTCTCAGCGGCTCTGTGCGGTGTAAATCCTATGTGAAGTGCGAGGTTGTGTATTTCTCTTTTTATAAAAGCAATCAGACTGCGATCGTCAATTTTATAGCTGGAAAACGTATTATCCATTTTTCCATTTTGTTATAGTAACGGTGGTTCCGTTCCCTAGTTCTGTTTTAATATCAAATTCATTGACGAGTCTTTTAGTACCTGGAAGTCCTAATCCTAAGCTTTTACCGGTACTGTATCCATCTTTCATAGCCAATGTTATATCTGCTATTCCCGGTCCGTTATCAATAAAAGTTACACGTACTCCATTATCACGACCATTACTGACCGATTCAATGATGACTTTACCGCCTCCTCCATATTTCAGAAGATTACGAACAAGTTCACTTGTTGCCGTTATTAATTTGGTTTGATTCAAAATGCTCATGCCAATTTTTACCCCATACTCTTTTACGCGGTTGCGTAACGGCACCACATCTTGTTCTCTTATAATTAGGGCTTCTTCTTTACTATTCGTTATCGTCGTCATAATCCTGCTCTTCATTATCGCTAGTGTGCATTTTTGAGCGCAGTAGATCCATACCTCTTTCAACATTAAGGGCACTTATAACTCCGTTTAAGGACAATCCAAGTTCAACAAGTGTAATAGCAACAGCAGGCTGCATTCCTACAACTACTGTTTGTGCATCCATTATTTTAGACATCACAGCGATGTTTCCTAGAATCCGCCCCATAAAAGAGTCGATTATAGAAACCGCTGATATATCAATTAACACTCCTTTTGAACTGTGCTTGCTTATCGTGTTAATTAAATCCGATTCAAGATTTTCTGCAAGTTGGTCGTACAAATCTACTTGTATAGTAACAAGCAGAAAATCACCCATTTTTAGTATAGGAATTCTCTCCATATCGATTATAAAATCTTAAACTAATTTTCTTTTAACAACAGTAAGCTGCAGCATATCAAATGCTGTTTTAAGAGCACTTGCAAGGGTGGCCTTAGTTATAATACCGGTAAGATCAATACCTAAATGCACAACTGTCTGTGCAATTTCAGGACGAATACCGCTAATAATACATTCTGCTCCCATTAATCGTGTAGCACTTACAGTTTTAATAAGATGCTGTGCTACCAACGAATCAACTGCAGGAACACCAGAAATATCAAGAATAGCAATAGAGCTTCCAGTATCTACAATCTGCTGTAGCAAATTTTCCATTACAATCTGCGTTCTTGAACTATCCAAAGTTCCAATAATCGGTAAAGCAACTATACCATCCCATACGGTAATAACGGGAGTCGAAATTTCGCTGATTTCATCTACCTGTCTTGATATTACATCTTCTCTTCCTCTCATGTAGGCTTCGAAAGTCATAATAGTCATATTGTCAAGAATCTCATTCAATTGTAAATTTGCCTGATATAATTCTTCTGAATCTTTTATCAGTTTTGAAAGGATTTGTGAAGATGCTTGTTTGAAAGTCGTCAAATATTGAGCATTTTCCCTTGGAGAAAATCCTCGTTTTCCTCTTGAAGATGAAATACCAACAATTAAATCCTCTACTTTTTCAAATTCTGGTGAATCCTGAAATTTGCCATTCAATGATGCTAATGCACTTAAAAATAGAGAAGCAAATTCTTTAGATTCTTCTTCTTCTACTGCGCCATCATCTGATCCACTCTCTATTAGAAGTTGTGACCATATTGTTAGTAAGCTATTTTCGTGTTCTTTTAAACCCGATAGGAAATTGTTTTGCATGTGGTATAAGTTTTGTGATTTTCTCTTAACAAATATAACATTTTAAAAATCGAAAAAATGAGAAATGCTGTATTAAAAATAAAATAATAAATGGTGAGCTGACGTAGTTAAAGACAACTCTAAATTTTCATTTCAGTCCATAATTTCACATCTGTTATTGCAGAAATTAAAACTGAAAAGAGATATTGAAAAACAGCTGCCGTTGACAGGTGTTATTTATAATTTTTCATCAGTGTAATATATTAAATCACTACTACATTTACTGCATTAGGGCCTTTTTTTCCATCAGCAACTTCATAGCGTACCTGATCGTTTTCACGAATACTTTCTGTCAAACCTGTAGCATGGACAAATATTTCACTTCCTCCATTTTTTGGCGTTATAAAACCAAAGCCTTTTTCTTCATTATAAAATTTTACTGTACCTTCTTGCATTTTATATTTTATTAGTATTAAAGGTTAAATATACTATAATTACAGTATGTAAATGATACAATAGTATTATAATATGAGCCGTATGAAAATTATGTAACGTTCAATTGAAATTCTATAAAAATTAAGCTTAATTTTCAAGATTAAAGCAAATATTAATTTAATTTCAGACATAAAGGATTTGCATTTCTGATGGTGTTAATAATTTTTGGCTTTTGGACTTTTACTACCATCAAAGCAATGGTTAAAACCAGAGAAGAAAAACAGGGATTACTATTGCAAAAAAAGGTAGAAGGAAATGTGAAAGTTGTGAAAAAAGAGATTGTAACCAATGAAGGCTATGAATCTGACACGCTCACTTATGAAATAGCAATTTATTCGCAGATTGAAGGGAAATACAAGAACATTTCAATTGAGAAAAAGGAATATGATAAAATTGAAATTGGAGATTTTATAAGGATTACGTTCTTTACAGACAACCCTGCTATAAACATTAATTTTTAAGGAACAACCTTTTAAAGTACAAGTCTTTTACCAGCACTAGAATTTCTGGCAGATAAGAAAACATTATCCAAGTTTATAGTCCTATTCCAATAACATCCTTGCCGTAATTATTTTATTTGAAGAAGCATCAATCTCCTCGTTCTCCGAAGTGTTCTTTTTACGCTGTGCAAATGTCTGTGACTTTGCAATTTTAACAAAATATAATTAAAGAATAGAGATTTCATAAAGTCTCTGACTTTAAACTAATTTTTTTAGAATATTTCTTCTGAATGTGAAAAAACAATAAGAACTAACCGTAAAAAGTCAGGAGACTTTTATCAGGTTTATAATTTTCAAGGAATAAAAAAATTGCGCAAAGTCAGAGACATTTGCGCAGCTTTTCATGAGAAAGACTTCGGAGAGCTGGGTATTAGTCTTTTTATGAATAATAGCGCTAACGGAGAACATTTTTTACATCACCGAAACAAACCATAACAATCTGTCATATAGTTGATTATAAAAATAATATTCGTAAATTGCTTCATAATTTAAACCAGTTTTTACTAATTAAAAATCAGCATTATGAAAAAGTACATTTTAATTCTAGGTTTTATGTTTTCAATAGCTTCATTTTCACAAAACATTACATCAAAAAATGAGAATGCAAGCGCGGCACAATATGATTTGCTAAAAAAAGTTAATGAATATTATCCTGATATAAGCTTAAGTGATAAGGTAGTCAATTTTTACGTCGGTGATAAAATAATTGATACCAAACAGGAATTTGCTATAAAAAACACAGAATTTACAAGTTACGAACTGAGTATTAGTCCCGATAACAAAAGGGTAGTATTTAATTTTGTATCAGAAAAAAGTGGAAAAATTTATGGTGCCGTTGTTCTCGTTAAGGGTAG
Source organism: Flavobacterium aquidurense (assembly GCA_900107365.1). Classification (GTDB taxonomy): domain Bacteria; phylum Bacteroidota; class Bacteroidia; order Flavobacteriales; family Flavobacteriaceae; genus Flavobacterium; species Flavobacterium aquidurense. The sequence continues at coordinate 1,023,880 of FNPS01000001.1, read as the reverse complement.
TTATGTCAGAACAACTTTTAATGAAAATTTAGGACTGGTTGATGTAATGGTGAATGGTAAATCCGCTTGTATACAAAACATAAAATAAAATCTTTACAAATACAAACCTGTTGATTTTATTCGGCCGGTTTGTATTAGTATCAAATTTGAAAGGTTAAAATTTGGCACATCCTAGTATAAATATTTTATTTTAACAACATCCTTTCCGTAATTACTTTATTCGAAGAAGCATCAATTCCGGTAACTTCGGCATACTTTACATTGGGTAACCAATAAGAACCGCCTTCAATGCGCACAAATATTTTTTCTACCTGAATTTTTTTCTGATTTACATTTACAAAAACATGATATTTTTGATCTGACTCTATCTTTTTCAAAGTTAAGGGTAACTTTTTATACGATACAAATTGAAACTCAAACTCGTCGTTATTTAAGGATTTACTTTCTATTCCGTAGGCAAATTTGCGTTGTAAATAATTAAGATCTTTTTTTTCTCCTTGCTCAGCATATCGAATCCAATAGGCTTTTATAGGATTGCTTTTGTCTATTTTTCCATTTTCCTGGTAGTTTATAGCATAAATAGCAGTGTTTGTATTGGGGTCACGCTGAATATAAAATAGCATATTATCTATATTTTTCGGCGTTGGAAAATGTAATGGCGATGGATTTTTGGATTGTGCTAATAGATTTCCGGAAATTATATTGACTAAGAACGTTACAACGATTAGTGCTTTTTTTAAATATTTAAAGGGTAATTTATTCATAAACGAATTTTTTTATATAACATTGGGTGTAATGATTTAAACACATAGAAACATAGATTTGAGGCGCTTAAAAAAGGCGTTTCACTTGTTTACAAAAAACATAGTTGGCTATGTGTTAGAAACTGAGTTTAAGCTTTTCGAAAATAAAATTATTGTAAATTAAATCCGTTTTTATCCGCATTTTTACGAAGTAAATCTGTTTTATCCGCGTCAAAATTAGACGCTGATTTTACTGATTCGCTAAAGCGAAAACGCTGATAAAAACGGATTTCTCTAATTACTTTCTTGCTTAAATCGTTAAATAGTTTTAAGTTATTCCCTTAACTCATGACATTTGGCTTCGGAACTATGTGTTAAGAAACTAGTTTCTTTTTTATATTCTTTTTATGAATCTACAACCTATGTTCTATGTGTTAAATTACTTTTTTTAAGCTGCACGAATTAATTTGATTCTATTACATTCTGTTTTTCGTTGACCTTAAAAACCCAATATCTAATCAGTGGATAATTAAAGCCATAAGAAACAAAACTATCCGTGATTAATCTTCCGATTCTGTAATCGATTTGAAATGATTTTTGTAAAAGAAGCGTGCCAAATGATTTTAAGGAAATGCTTCCCAAAACCACCAACGCAAATTTAAAAAGCTGACTGTTGATGGGACTGCTATAACCCGATTGATTTTTAAATACCCAAAATCGATTGATGCTGAAATTGATAATGGCGCCAACGGTTCCGGAGATTAAAATAGAAAAGGTAAAATGCAATTTGAATACTTCTGTCAATAAAATCATCAAGCCATAATCGGTAATGCCGCCTAAAAAAGCCGCAACTTGTGCCTGTAGAAAAGTGATAGTGGATTTTTTACTGAACATAAGTAAGTCGAAAGTTTAAAAGTTCTAAAGTCAAAAGTCCCAATATTGCAGATAAGGAATTGAAATCAATTTGTTATTTAAGCTATTTTAATTTCAAAATACGACATTATAAAAATTGTTATTTATCAATTGTGGTTTTTATCTTTTAAATCACCCAATCTTAAAAGCTTTAAGCTGTCTATAATATTAATTACAAGCAATATAATGGTGATTAAACCAGCCAAATATTTAATTGATCCGGGAAATAAAACTTCGATAATTAAAATGAATGCAATAATAAACCGAAGTTCTGTTGGACCAACAGCGCCAGAATCTATACTGTATTCATTAGTAATTTTGTAGCGCAACTGACTGATGATGATCGACCAGCCATACAAGGCAACAAAGGCAAAGGCTACTATTTGTGTGCCATTTTTAGCATAAATGTAGTAGCCAAAGCCTATAAGTACAATACCAATCCAATCGGCAATAATATCGAGTGCAAAACCATACCAACGGCGCGGAACATTTCTGTAATACGCCAATCTTCCATCTAAAGAATCGCCTAACCAGTTTATAGCCAAACCGATAATACCCAAAAGCAAATACCAATTGGCGAAATAAGTACCTAAAACAAAAGCTAAAAAAACGAGTCCAGAACCCAATGTCCCTAGTAAAGTGAGTGCGTTTGGCGAAATGAATTTAGGTACCTTTGGAAGCAAAAATACAATCGTTAACTGTTCTGCTCTTTTTAAAATATTAGTTCGCTGACGGTCTGAAAATGTTCTTTGTACAATTGCACTATGCCCTTCAATCTGTGTTTCTTTCCCCATTTATAGCTAATATTAAGCCAGATAGCCTTAAACCAGTTCTAGTTTTATAATTTTTAATTTTATTTTTCTTTGCGTATTTTTAAAGAAATCGCTGGTTCTTTTTAGCTTACCTGATCTAACCAGATAGCTAAATGCGAGAGCAATTAGCATAATTATTTAACAATACCTGCAAAACGTTGATAGAAAACCGTTGGACTGTTCTCATCTTTAGGAGCGTATTTTCCGGCTATAATCGGAACATAAATGACCCTTCTTCTGCTTTCTTCACCACGGATAGTCGATTCTGCCACTCGGTGCCACAAACGGCCATCGTGAATGGTTAAATCACCAGCTTCCGGAGTGATAGCAACTTCCTGTGGATCGGGTTTATTATCTAAAAAGTATTTTTTACGAAAAAGCATTTGATAAACACTTTGTTTGTGAGTTCCCGGAATGATTTTAAGACCACCGTTTTCAGGTTGTAAAGTACTTAAATGAATCCCCACATTAAGCATTGGGTTTAATTTTCCACCATAAAAAATATCTCTCAAACCATCTGTATGCCAACCCATTTTGGTAAACTTACTTTCCGGCCCATTGATATAATGATTGAAAACCATTCCGTCCTTTTCCTCAGTACCTAATCTCGAGCCCTCGCCTGCCAATGGCAATAAACTATTGAATCTCGGATCAAGCAAAAGTCCGCTTAAGGTTTGATGATGCTGATTGATAAAAGCAAAACGTTGTACAATTGGAGAGCCATCTAAATCTTTTCCGTATTTAATGGGAACGCCATTTACTTTTTGAAGGTCATTGTCAATCCATTTTTGCTCCACTTGTTTGGAGGCATCAATGATAGATGAAACCGTTTCCGGATTTATAAATTTTTTGAAATGGATGAAGCCATGTTCGTTAAAAAAGTTGATTTGCTCAGCAGTTAATTGCTCAGTAAGGGCAAAAGTTTTATAAGAAGATACCATAATAATATATTTAATAAATGAAATAATAGTGTTTGTAATTTTATCTAAAGTGATTTGCAACAGCAACAACAGCAACACATTCGCATGTTGTTGGCGTGCATTCGATCTTTAGGAAAATTAAACTCATTTCTCATATTAGATATACTCTATAGAATTAGTAGACATTTACACAAATGTAATATAATTTCTTATTTGCAAAGAATTTTTTTTTATTTTTTTTGAAAAAAATTAAATTTTATAAATCCCAGCGGCTGTTTTTTCGATGAAAGCCTTTGGTAGTACGCGATTGGCATAAACCGAAATGATATTGGTAAACCCCGGAATAACTTCTGATTTTTTGTTGAACATGGCTTTTACTGCCATTTTTGCCACTTCATCAGGTTGCATATTAAACTTTTCAGCCATTTTGCTAAAAGCATCTAGACCGGCTCTTGAAGCAAAACCGGTATCAACCGGACCCGGACTAAAGCAGGTTACTGAAATTGAACTCTGGGCGAGTTCAAAACGCAAGGCGCGCGTAAACGATAAAACAAAAGCCTTTGTAGCCGAATAAACAGCCAGCGTTGGTACAGCCTGATAGGCTGCAGTACTTGAAATATTTAAAATGTAGGCTTGTTTTTCTTGTGAAAGTATGGGTATCAATAAATATGAAAGTTCTACAACCACATTCATGTTAAGTTGCATCATGCCAAGCTGATCAGTTAGTGAAGACTGACTAAAATCGCCCCACACCCCATAACCGGCATTGTTCACTAAAAAGCCAACGGGATAGTTATTCGTTTTTATCCAATCGGTTACTTTTTGTGCTGCATCATTTACCGAAAGATCAATTGATAAAAAAGGCGCATTGATGCCGTATTTAACCTTCAGCTCATCAGATAATGCTTTTAATTCGGCTTCGCTTCTTGCTACAAGTAATAATGGATAACCCTGTTTGGCCAATTCATAAGCAATAGATTTTCCAATGCCTTTGCTGGCACCAGTTATTACCGCATACGGTTTCGTTTCTTCGCTCATTTTATTTGTTTAATCTTCCAAATATAAAGATTAATTGTAAACTGTTGGGTGTGCAGGGTATAGAATGGTTTCTCTCTCCTTCCCTATCTTCTGCGAATTATTGCATTCCACATCTAAGCATTCTTCAGCTCTACTAACCGTCAATAATTACTTTTCGGTGTTTTATTCCCCATTCGGCAAGATCATTTATTATCGTCTTTAATGTCAATCCATACTCCGTCAGCTGATAATGTATTGTGACAGGCTGCGTGTCGAGAACTGTGCGTTTAATAAGTTTATTAATTTCCAGGTCCTTTAGTTCTTTGCTTAACATTTTATTGGAAATCCCGTTTACATCATTTAAAATATCTGTAAATCTTCTTTTATTATGATAACAGATGGATGAAATTATAGAAATTTTCCATTTCCCATTCAATATATCCATTGTATCATGGACTGCCATTATCTCTTTCTTGTGTTCAATCTGACATTCGTTACTCATACGTTACCTTGTTACTCAAATGTTACTGTTACTTTTAGTTACAAAGTAACAATAATAAACTTAACTGAACTAGCTTTGCCATTATAAATTTAAAATATAATAAAATGAATTTCACAAATAAAAATGTTCTGATCACAGGAGGGACTACAGGAATCGGATTAGCAACAGCTAAAGAATTTATAAAAGCAGGTGCCAACGTCTGGATCACAGGAAGAAATAGCGAAAACCTTGAAAATGCAGCTGCAGAAATTAGCAGTCCAAAATTAAAAACAATAGTGGCTGATACTGCCAATTTATCAGATCTTTCAGAGTTGGAAAAAACTTTTACAGAAACCGGAAATAAATTAGACACTCTTTTTCTAAATGCAGGAATAGCAAGATTTACCTCAATCGAAGAAGTAACTGAAGCTGACTTTGACGCACAGTTTAACACCAATGTTAAAGGCCATTTCTTTACACTTCAAAAGCTACTTCCCCACTTAGCAGAAGGTTCATCAGTAATATTTACTTCGTCAACCGTTGCAACGGCAGCAAATTTAGGAAGCAGTATCTATTCCGCTACCAAAGGAGCTTTAAATAAAATTGCTCAGGTAGCTGCAAATGAATTAGCAGGAAGAAAAATTCGTGTCAACATTCTGAGTCCTGGTCCAGTTTCTACGCCGGGACTTCATAAAGCGGTACCGGAAGACGCGAAAGAATTTCTGGCAGGTGCTACTGCAATGCAGCGATTAGGAGACCCATCGGAAATTGCGAAAACAGTATTATTTCTTGCTTCAGACCATGCTAGTTTTATTACCGGAACAGAGCTGATAGCAGATGGAGGTTATATCAATTATGCTCTAAAATAAATTGATCACGGCCCTTTTAATAAATAATTAAAAGATTTTAAACTAAAATGCTAAATCAAATGATTTAGCATTTTTTTTAGTATCAAGAAATATTTTATTTTACCAGGTTTTTCTTCATTACATATCGGAATCTTAAATACAGTAAGGCAGATGATGTTAGCAATCCCAAAGTCAAACCATACCAAATTCCTTTTACTCCGGCATCGAAATGAATTCCTAAAACATAGGCCGCGGGCAAACCAATAAGCCAATACGCAACAAAGGTTATAAAAGTAGGAATGTTTACATCTCCCATTCCTCTTAGTGTTCCTAATCCAACCACCTGTGTACCATCAAAGAGTTGGAACAGAGCAGCAATTATCAATAATTGTGCAGCCAGCGCTACAACAGTTGCATCATTTGTTATTAAGTAAGGTAAATATTGATTAAAGAGCATAAAAATTACAGCAAAAAACATCATGAAAATAATAACCAAATGATAGGACGCATAAGCAAACCGCTGAAGTCTTTTGTAATTTTGATTTCCAAAACTATTTCCGACTTTAATAGTTGCAGCCGATGCAATTCCACCAGCCATCATATAGGTCATTGCCGCCAGGGTTATGGCAGTTTGATGAGCAGCTTGTTCAATTGCACCAATATGACCTGCCATTAAAGCGGCAGCGGCAAATGCCCCAATTTCGAACACATACTGCATCGCCACAGGCAATCCTATTCTTATCACTTTTACAATTTTTGAAAAATCAACAAACTTAACGGAGAAATGATGAATGTATAACCTGAAATTCTCTGATCGCAGTACGTACCCTATCATAACCAACATCATTAAAACACGATCTATCAATGTTGCGATTCCAACTCCCTTAACTCCCATGGGCTCAATGCCAAACATTCCCTTTACCAGAATTACTGCAATAAGTACGTTAAGCACATTTCCCCATATCGTTATGGACATTGCTTGTTTTGTAAAACCCAGCCCTTCGGCAAACTGCTTGAAAGTTTGAAAAATCATTAAAGGCAGAATAGATAAACTTAAAATTAGCAAATACGGTTTTGCTGTTTCTACCACCTGAGGATCCTGCTCTGCATGCTGCATGGCAAACATAGAACCATAATACACTATTAAAAAAAGAAAAATTGCAGCTGCAATATTAAGCCATAAACTGTTTGACAAAAGTTCAGCGCATTCCTTAAAATTTGATTTTCCGTTTTCTTGTGCAATCAAAGGTGTTAATCCGTAGGCAACACCTAATCCAATCACTAAAACTACCATGAAAACCGAATGAACCAGCGAAACTGCTGCCAATGATATAGTTCCTGCATAATGCCCTATGATTACTGTATCCAGAGTCTGCACCAAAGTATGTCCCAATTGAGAAATTACAACGGGTCCTGCAAGTGTTATTGTACTTTGGTAGTATATCTTATTGGATTTATATTTTTTGATCATATTAAAAAATTGATAGCCTCGAGGCAGATTTAATGTATTGAAATTGCTATTACTTAAACCTTCATTTAAAGCGTAGCAATCTTTTTGTTTTAGATTTATCTTATGCTGTAAAAGCGATATGAAATACTATGAAAATATCCCATTTTGATAATCTGAGAGGAATTGGCTGCTGGTTATTCCGGTCTGGGTTTTAAAAAATCGCATCAAATGTCCCGGTTCTGAAAAATCAAGATCATAGGCAATCTCTGCAATAGTCTTTCCGGAATGTATCAGGTCATTCTTTATTTCAAAAAGCAATCGCTGTTTCAAGAGTTCTGTCGCGGTAACATTAAATTGCTTTTTCACACAAGTGTTAATGGTAATCCTGCTCACATTTAATAATTCTGCATAATAATCTATGCGCTGCTTTTGCCTGATATGTGTTTCCAGTAACTGTTTAAACTGGTAAGCAACGTTATTTTCGGCCCTATCAATGGAAAGATTATTTGCATCAGCATACATTCTGTTAAACTTCAAAAGCAGATAATAAGTAAGCGACCGTATAATATGAATACTATCTGTTCTGCTGTTAACCAGTTCGTATTTGATTTCCATAAGCTGACCAAATGCTTTTTGAAGTTCGTCCTTTTCAATGCTAATCTTTAAAGGATAATTCAACTGATAGAAATACAAAAGACGATAGGTAAAGAATTTGTCTGAGAAAAAATCATTAAGAAAATTTTCCTGAAAAACCAGAACAGTATAATCCAATCCCTCTTTCTCCAAAGTCCATTTTCTTTTTTGAAAGGGAGAAATAAAAACAATGGTATTGTCCGTTATATCGATCTTCTGCTGATTTAAAACCAGGGATCCCTTCGCTGTTTTAAAAAGCAATATTTCAAAAAAATCAGTATTGTAAGTATCGCGTTCCAAATATCTCTCACTCAGCATATCACCATGTAATACATTGAGAAGCACTTCAACACCACATTCTGTTTTATGAAATTTAATTGTTTTCATTTTCTATAATTAATTAACCCCTGAAATCTGTTTCTTACACGTTCTTTGCTATGCTTTTAAATAGTAGATTTAAAACAAATTTACAACTTCATTTACAAATTAATTCAAACCAAAAAAAATGAGCAGTAAAAAATTACCGCTCATTTTATAAAAGTGATTCCTTATTTACCCTTTATTTTACGACAGCAAATACTCTTCTGTTGTACTGATTTTTGCATAAAAGAATTCCAATGCTGCCAAAAATGCATTATGAACATCTGCAGCTTTGACGTCCTGACCCATTACATGAAGATTCAGTGTAGCACAGGCATCTCCAATTACGGTACATTCAAATCCAAAGTCAACGGCAGCCCTTGTCCCTGCGTCAATGCACATGTGAGTCATCATTCCCGCAATTACCAAATGTGTTATCTCCTTAGACTGAAGATATTCCAATAAATCAGTTTCTCTAAAACTATTAGGAAATTGTTTCGTGATTACTTTCTCGCCTTCCAGTGGTTTTACATTTTCATGAATTTCTACACCTTTTGTACCGGGAACAAAGATGGGAGAACCTTCTCCGGATATATGCTGAACATGCACAATAGTCCCTTTTTCTTTTCTAAAATACTCCAACAGTTTCTTAGCGTTTTCACTTGCGGCAATAGGATTTACAAGTTCCAATTTCCCATTTTCAAAATATTCTTTTTGTATATCAATTAGTAGCAGTGCCTTATTCATTTTACTTTAATTTTACTATTTATATCTGACAAAATTAGAACATAAACTAGTGCTGCCAGATACCAAAGTGCTTTTAATACCTACCATTTTGATAAGCAAGTGTCTTAGCTTTTAAGTTAGCCATGCGAAGCTTTTCATAAGGTTGAGTTTCATTATGGTTTCAAAAAAAGGACAAAGAAGAAATATTCTTCTTTGTCCCTTTTGAGTTTAAGACTATTTTCCTATTATACAGTAAACCATCACTGTAAATCATTTATAAAGCTAAAGTTGCTTACTTTGGTTCACTAAATTAACAGTACCAAAAAATCAATACTTAGGAAAAACAAAATTAAACCTGCCGAATAATTGATTTTGATCTTTTTCATATTTAATTCTATTAAACTACAATAAGTCTACTTTGACACTGTTTATTTTGCCTTCAAACTTATATGGTGCTTTTTTATAATATCGCATCGAAACCGAACCGCCTAAATCTTCGCCCACATCAAAAGTTTCACTGGCTGTAAATGCAGCTGGTACAGTTCTTTTTACCTCCCCATTGGAATACGGTTTTCCATCAACGGTAATTGCAACTTCAGCCGCTGCTCCGGGTTTGGCAATGGTAGTCAAAATTTCGACCTTATGTTTTCCTGCCGCAATTTTTTGATCAGTTTCAACCGTATAGCGCTCTATGATCAGCATATTATATTCGTACACTAATTTTCCGTTTTCCATAAATAAAGTAACACCGCCGCCGGAACCTCCCAAAGCATACAGTACGCCTGATGTATTTTCTTTTACATCCATGTCAATGACCACTTTATTGCTTTTTTTCCCAAGACCAGGAGCACTAAATTCTGGCATCCTTGATGTATTTTCATCAAAAACCCACGAATTATAAGGCGATCTGATAACATCTTCAGGGTGAATACGCAGCCAGATTCCCGCGCCAATTGGATAATCTTTATTGGCTTTTGCCTGATCATTAAAGACTTTTTGAAGTTCTTTCAATTTTTCAGGATTTTTAGTAGCCAAATCATTAAACTGGGTATAGTCTTCTTTGATGTTATAAAGTTCCCAGACATCTTTGTTTGAATCCCAATCTGCCAGTCCTTTTTGAGCTGAAATCCAAGGATATAAAGGTCCGAAGGTACAAGCATACCAGCCATCTTTATAAACGCCGCGGCTTCCGTTATTATCAAAAAACTGAATTTTGGATACTTCTTTTGCTTTTGGGTCATTAAAGGTATATTTCATACTCACACCATCCATCGGCATCTGATCAAAACCATTCACCACTTTTGGAGCCGTAATATTTAAAATATCATAAATTGTGGGTACAATGTCATTAATATGATGAAACTGACTGCGTGGTGTTTTGTCAGGTTTGATCATTTTTGGCCATCGTACTACCATTGCGTTTTGGTTTCCGCCAAAATGTGATGCTACCAATTTTGTATGTTTAAAAGGCGTATTTCCTGCCCATGCCCATGCGGCGTGATAATTATTTTCTAAAAGCGGCCCGCCGATAGCGTCTAATCCTCCTATTTTATCTAGTGCTGCCAATTGCTGCTCTATGGTATTTGAAACGTTATTTTGTGCTAATAATTCGCTAATTGAACCATTCTGGCCCTCGGCGCTTGAACCATTATCTCCCCAAATAAAAAATACGATGGTATTGTCTTTTTGTCCATTCGCTTCAAGCGCATCTAAAACACGGCCTACTTCATGATCGGCGTGCTCTACATATCCTGCAAAAACTTCCATCATCCTAATTTGGAAAGCTCTTTGCGATTGCGGAATACTTTCCCACGAAGCCATCGTTTTGTCACGAGCTGTTAGCTGGGCACTTTTTGGAATCCATCCTAATTCTTTTTGGCGTTTGAATACTTTTTCGCGGTAAGCATCCCAGCCATCATCAAATTTTCCTTTATACTTATCAGCCCATTCCTTAAAAATATGGTGCGGTGCGTGACCTGCTCCCGGAGCAAAATAAAGTAAGAATGGTTTATCTGCGGCATAAGCTTTATGCTGGCTCATCCAGGTAATGGCATGATCGGCCAAATCTGTCGTTAAGTGATAATTTTCTGTTTTTGGAGGTTCGACCGGTGTAAAGTCATCCACCAAACGCGGTTCATATTGTGATGTTTCTCCCGCAAGGAATCCGTAAAAATGCTGAAAACCATAATTTACGGGCCAATAATCAAAAGGTCCGGCAACTGTAGTCTGGTTGGCAGGCGTATTATGCCATTTACCAAATGCAGAAGTACTGTATCCGTAATCCTTTAAAACCTCGGCAACAGTTGCTGCTTCTTTTGGTATAATTCCGGTATACCCGTCCCAGTCTACCGCTCTTTCGGCAATTGTACCGCTGCTCACTCTCGTATGATTTCGTCCCGTAAGCAAAGCTGCTCTGGTTGGAGAACAGATAGAAGTGGTATGAAATTCATTATAAGCAATTCCTTCGCTGTAGACTTTTGATAATGTAGGTGTATTTACACCTCCTCCAAAAGTAGATGGTGTACCAAAACCAACATCATCCATTAGGATAATGATAATATTTGGAGCATCCTTAGGTAAATGTTCGGGTTGTGCTCTTCGCTTATGGGTACTTTCTGCAAGGGTTTCATTGGCAATACTTGCGCTTGGAACCGGAGGAAAAGGCAAAACATCCTGTCCATATGAAACACTTAGAAACCCGATGTTACATAAAATCAATAATTTAATTTTACTTAACGAATATTTTGAATACATCACTTCTAAAAAAATATTCTTATTAAAAAGGTCAACTATACTCATAATTTTAAAATTTATTAATTTACATACATAACATTTAAAATAAGAAAATCAAACGCACAGATTCCATCCGTAAATTATTTTACTTTTTCCGGTAAAGGCATTTTCCATACATTATTAATTACATCAGCCTGAGGACCATAGATTCTCATAACAAACATAAATCTTTCCGTTTTTGGCGTTGGCAACCAATTACTTTCTTTCTCTTTTCCTGGTGATGCTGCCTGCAGATAAAAGATCAAATCTCCATTTGATTCATATTTAAGTCCTTTTGATTTATTTCCTATGGAATATCTCGAAATAGGATTGGGTACCAGAAAACGTTTTGGCAAATTATACATCGTAATACTCCAAAAGTATTTGGCCTGAGGAAGCTGGTCTTTAGAAAATCGAAGTACGTATTTATTGCTGCCTGTTAATGGCTGATTATCTTTATCTGTTGAGCTTCCTGTATAAACCGCTTCTTCTTTTGTATTGCCGTAAAGTCCTGCCGCTGCTGCTATCGCGCGATTTAAATAATTATTTTTAAGTGATGCACGAGTACCAAAAAGGCTTCCGGAATCGGTTAGATTATCGATCTTGGATTCCAGTTCTTTTTTCCCTTCGGCAATTCCTTTTTCAATTGCTGCAATTGTTTCCGGCGGGTATTTAGAACTGTCATAAGGAACTCCCGGTTGTATACCAATTTTAGCAAATCGGGCTCTAAGTGCTTTTTCACTGCTGTCTTCGGTTGTATATTGCAATAGAGAATTCAGGACATTAATAAATTTTGGAGAAGAATAGTCAGCTTCATTCCATGCAGGAAGTGGCATATTGTATTTTTTTTCTGGTGGCGCTGCCTGGTTTGTATAGACGTGCAAAGGAGTCAATTTATATTGCTGCTGAATTTTTTTAAGATTAGCCACATCTTGCGGGCTGTGAAGTTGTGTACGTCCTACCAGAAAAATTAAATTAGTTTCTGATTTTAAGACTTTATCGATACCTTTTGGTGTTTCACCTTTCCAGTCCGGACCAGCTATAAGATACTTGCCAGCCTGATTTCCTGTTGCACGGGAACCCACATATTCAAAATTAAAAGTATACAGATCAACAAACTGCATGACATAATATCTGTCCTCTTCAATTTTTGGAACTTCAAGAATTACAGGCTCATCTGAAACATTAATTGCAGCCATGGAATATGGTGTATCGTTGTTTATTGTTACTACCAAAGTATCTGCAGGAGTTGCACTTACCGCAATGCTTTTGAATTTATTAAAACCGCCAATAAATTCTTTAGCATCTTTATTAACAGCATTGGCATAAATAGTTTTGTAATTATAAAACATAGGATAGCCATAAATCCATGCCTCTTTTGCTATTGCAGTAATGCTGTCGGGAGAAACAGACGCAGTATTAATTTGTGTTTGATCGGTTGTTTGCTCTTTTTTACAAGAGGTCGTTATTAAAAACGCAATAATAATAATAATAATAATAACGGAGAATACTTTTTTCATAGCGATGGTTTTATAGATTAAAATCGGCTTTTTTCTTACCTACCTAAAATTATAATTTAAAATAGTGCGATCTTATTTTTAGCCTTGAACCTCGTTGCAAATTATAATCTGCAACCAAAAAAGGAAGAATTTCCTATTCCATCTGTATTTTTTAGATTCCGCAACTATTTTAAACCATTACTGAAGTTTTTGGTTTAGTTTCAAATTATAATATGAAACCACTTTTCTTAATTTGTGTATCAGCTAATTTGTAACTTTAAATAATGCTTCTATAAAGTTTATATTTAATAACTAATCATCTTCATTATTATGTCGCTCCCCGATGAATTATACAATATTAAATTTGCCGAGCATATGGAATCGCTTAAGATTTTATATCTGGTTGATCCTAATTTCAAGGTAATTTGCAATGAATATTGTTTAAGCACAACAGCGACAAAAAAATATAAAGGCAAAATTGAAAAATATTTTAATAAAAAAATAGAATCAGAAAACTTGTCAAAAGAGTTAGAAGAAGAAATACTAATTTATTTGCTAAGAAGAAAATAGAATGCTTAGAAAAAGCACGAATTATAGAATGAACCTTCCAAATAAATCGTTGATGAACTTATGCTGTTTCATAACGCATCTTAAATTCCGAATCAATTCTTATAGCGATAAAAAATGTCTTTGCATTTGCTCTTTGAATCACAAGTTCAATTGCTTCCGGCGCGTCTCCTAAATATAAACTGCAAAATCATTTTTAAAACGATTATCTGTTCAGAGTTTAACTTTTTTGACACTAGTCGTTATAATACAAAACCATATTGTTAATCATTTGATTTATATTTACTTGTACTTTAAAAAACAAGTAAATGAAAAATAGAATTGGTTTTGTTCTTGTAATAGTTGCAGTTATGTTTCAAATAACGATGAAGGGTCAAAATTTAAAACTCGATCCAAAAGGGTACTTTTCGGCGCGAGGAATTGAGGTTACCGTTTTTGATGATATTTATCCTGACGGTCATCAAACGGGCGTGACCATGATTCAACATGGCGAGCGTGTTATGGCTAATGGCGATTTGAGATTAGAAATTTCACCTGGTCAATGGTCTCCCGTACCCAAAGAAGCCGAAAAAAAAATAGATCCTGCTACAAAAACCATTTCGCATTCCTTATCCTATCCGGATGAAACTAAGAATCATGTCGGTTTTAATCCAATTGATTATCCGGATCTGAAATTAAAATACAAAGTGAATGTTGCGCCTACGGAAGGAAGGACAATTTACGACTTGTAAAACCTGAAAACGATCCTCAACGCCAACTTTATCCTGCGCTTCTATTTTAGCATAACCTTCCATGTTAGATTGGCCAAAACTCAAATAAACATGAAAATTCGGATCTTGAGAATATCCTTTTTGTGCTATTAAAAAAAGAACAGCAAACGCGAAATACCTAATTATTGATTTCATTATATAGATGTTTTTAAAGTCTTAATTTAATTTACCTGAGCATCATTTGCAGCCGTAGCATACAATCCTACTAATGCTCCTGTAAAACCACCGGCCACATTTGTTGAAAGAATATCACCCGAAACATTTCCTCCTAAATTTTGAAAATCAATACCATTTAAAGCATAACTAAATTCGTAACTATCCCCTTTAGCTTTTACCTGCAAACGGATATTTTTCTTAATTTCGATTTTAGCACTTGCTATAGTTTTTGAATTTCCTTTTTCGGTTCTTTCCAGCAAAATATAGGTATCTTTTCCTTTTTTTGTTATACCGAAAACATAATTAAAACGCTCATTCTGAAGGCAAACAATTCCTGCCAGATCTTTTTCAGATGCGGGTTTGTAATCTATTGTTGTTGCAAAAGAAAAAGTGTTGTGCTGCTGTCTGTAAAAAAGTGTGGATGTTGGTTTTACTTCTTTAATATTTACTGCAAAAGGTTTAATCTCGAGTCCTTTTTTGGTTACTAAAATAAATTTTTCACGAGGTCCTCTCAAACCTATCCATCTGTAATCTAATTTTTGAGAAGTAAAATTTTCAGTAAACGTAAAATTGCCATTCGGGAAAAATCCATCTTTTCCTGTTTTGTTTTCAGTAACACCTTTTGGCATTTTTATTTTTGGCTCCAACGGTACTAACCCATTTTCAAAAACAGGAAAAACGCCAGACCAATCTACTGGGAGCATAAAAGTTTCACGTCCTGTATTTACACGGTTTTTATCATTGGGACGGATACCAAGAAACACTCCATAATATTTATTATCTGGTCCCTGAACTAAATCGGCATGACCCGCCCAGTCTACTTTTTGAGGTCTGTCTTGCGGAAAGTATCTTTGTGTCAGAATTGGATTGTTTGATGCGGGTTTAAAAGGCCCTTTTGGACTATCACTAATAAAAACAACTTCACTATGATTATCACCTGTACCGCCTTCAGCACACATTAAATAATAATGTCCGTCTTTTTTATACAAATGCGGCGCTTCGATCCAGATTGGTTTTTTAGAAAGATCTATACCTCCGTCTACAATAATTTTATCTGTGCCCGGAATTACTTTATCATTTGCAACATCGTATTCCCACACTTTAATGACACGATGACCTTCATACAATTCCTTTCCTTTATCCGGAGCATCGTTATGCACGATATAGCCTTTTCCGTTATCGTCAAAGAATATACAAGGATCGATTCCGTTAAAATCCAGTTTTATCGGACTTCCCCAGCCTTTCATTGGATCTTTAGTTTTTACTATAATGTTCCCCATATTACCTGTAAAGGCTGTTACAATCATATAAAAAGTGTCATTGTGAGGATTATACGTGATACCAGGTGCATATACGCCCTGACTGATAGCTGTATCATGCGGATTAAATTCGGAGACATTATTTAATACACCTCCCAAATCTGTCCAATTCACTAAATCCTTTGAATGGAAAATTGGCACTCCCGGAAACATAGCAAATGAAGAGCAAACCATATAATAATCATCTCCTTTTCTGGTAATCGCAGGATCCGGATAACATCCTTGTAAAATAGGCGAATAAAACTCATCTGATTTCAATGGATTGTTTTTATAAATAATATCGTCGCCTGTATAGACAACATTAGAAAACACAGGATCTTTGATAAGATTATCTTCCAGGTTTATTGCTTTAAAAGAAAAAAGAAATAATAATGCTAATAATAAAAATATTTGTGGTTGCTTCATTTTAACTGTCCTTGTATTATAACATCTCCTGGAAATGTTTAGGTTATATAAAAAATAATTAAGTCCAAATAGTTAATAAGTGTATTTATCACAAATATAAAAAAAACATTTCAATGAACAACCGGTTGCTTAAATATATTTTTTATAATTATGTAAAAAAAAGCATTATAAAAAACAGTCTGTTTAATAAAATTGATAAAAAATAGATATATTATCAATTTTTACCAGCCTTAATTCTAACGAAAATACAGTTTTACCTTTTTTTCATTAAAAAAAGACAAAAGATTAAATGTTGGAGATACCACTTCCCCATCGAAATCAAAAACTCAGGCAATTAAATTATTTCAAAATTGCCGAAATGGGTCTGTATGTCAAGCAAAGGGAGTACAAAAATGAATTTGAAAGAAAAAAACGCCTCAAAAAGCTGTAAAAAAAGCCCGGGCAAGAAGGAAAGCTTTTAACAGAAAATATCTTAGCTTTCCTTCATAAAATTGGTCAATGTTTCAGTGCAAGACTTTTAGAAGAGAAATGATAAAGAGCAAAATGTAGTAACTGGAAAAAGAAAACCAAACGCTTCACTATATTGATACCAAAAATGCTGCGTTAATATTTAAAATTAAATCCAATAAAAACTATATTCCCTTCATCAGAGTTAAAATAAGCCGCCTGAAGACTAAGCGTACTCAATCCGCCAAACCATACTCCACCACCCTGCGAAGTATGCCATTTTTTGGAAGGATCATCTTCAATCCAGACACGTCCAACATCAAATCCGCCGTAAAGACCAAAATCAATTGGAATAAGGCCTGTCTTAAAACTGGCCACTTTTAGTTTAAGGTTCGAGCTGTCGTATAAACTGTTTTTGCCACTGAAACGTTCATTGCGATAACCACGTAAACCATTATTACCTCCTAAAAAGGAAGAATGATAGAAATAATAATTATCCCCAAAAATAACCCTTCCTTCTGCAACGGTCTGAAATACCAGATTCCCTGAATTGGTAAGTTTGTCCTCGAGTCCAACTTTTCCAACAAAATAACCAAAATTATTAGCACTGTTATCGGTATTAATTTTCCAACCACCTTTAGCCGAAGCATATAATCCTTTTGTAGAAAAATCTTCTGCGTCTCTGTTGAGATAAGCTATGGATGCTTCTGTTCCAACATAATTCTGATGTTCAAATACAGCAGGATCTACATTAGCCGGAGTAAAAAACCGATCATTCATTTCTTCAATTTCATAACTCTCAAATAAAGCCTTAATTTTAAATTTATGGTATTCGAGTCCTGCATTCAAATTCGTTTGTCTGGTTCGCGCTCGGTTATAATCCTTGCCAAGTGTTTTATCTTCATTAACCGTTTCGTTTCCGTAGCCAAAGAAATTATTCGAAAACTTGGTTCCCGAGAAATAGGCTTCGACTAAAAGATTGATATGCGGAAAAACAT
Source organism: Flavobacterium aquidurense (assembly GCA_900107365.1). Classification (GTDB taxonomy): domain Bacteria; phylum Bacteroidota; class Bacteroidia; order Flavobacteriales; family Flavobacteriaceae; genus Flavobacterium; species Flavobacterium aquidurense. The sequence continues at coordinate 1,006,045 of FNPS01000001.1, read as the reverse complement.
TAAAAAAACTTCCGTTATAACCCGCCTCAGCCGATTGATAAGTAAAGTAGTAATTGGCAAAAATCTCATGTATCTGTTTATGCGGATTTCCATTAAAGGCATTGTAGGTGTAGGTATCTTTAGCACCCAACACAAAACCATCGTCTGTGGCATAACCGAGTACAGGCACTAAAATATTATTGCTTGGAATAAAATACCTGAAATGCAAATTATTAGTTTCATAAAGTGATGAAAACTGTTTCTTTGAAGGCTGTTTGGCATCAATTATATTCTTCTCATAACCATAGTCATAAATGCGGGTTTTATTATTATTTTCTATAGTGTAATGATCCGTTCCATAGCCGCCGATAATACGCAGCAGTATTTCCTTATCTCCTTCACCCTTCACTATAAAATCATCATCTCCATTAAGTCCGTAGATCCAGATCTCACAGGTATTATCCGAATTTATTACGGCTGAATAATAAGGCTCTGTAGTGTTCTTTTCAGAAAATATTTCTATGGTTGTATTTCCCTTTGGTTGTCTGGTAATCTGGAAAATATCTTTTTTATCTGTGCCGTGAATAACCACTTTTTCATTGATATAATCAGCATATTCTGAAGCCAGAATGTTCAAATTCTTAAGCCTTTTTTTTAATTTTGTTTTAATATCTTCCAGAGCCTGATCCTGCATTTCTTGTGGAAGATTTAAAAACGCCTTGTCAATTACCGCATCAGTTAAGCCTTTTTGGATGGATAATGCTTCTTCATTCCAGATTGATGCATCATACTGGGAAACAAAAATCTTATCAAGGTTATAGGCTTCAGAATTAAACCATTTTACATTATCAAGATCATCATCATAACTTTGCCAAAACCGGGTTTCCGGAACTCTGTTTTTGACAACGGCTAAAGCGGCACCATCAAATTTTGAGAAAGCGGCGTCACGATCCCTTGGTATTGGCGAATATACTCCTGATTTATTTCCTGTTTCCCTAAGTGCCCAGCGCCATTGATCTTCATGACGATCCCAGTCTCCGATAAGCATATCAAAAATTCTTGATCGGATGTATTGACGTTTATCGATACTGTACTTATCATTTTCGCGCAGTTTTTTAAGAACATCCTCTGTGTTTGCAAAATCAACTATTGCACCTGCCTGATCCATTGAAGTATGCTGATAACCTTTAAAATCTTTCTGCTCTTTCGATGGCCTTTCTTCGATATAATACAATCCGTTACCGTATTTATCATTTAAATCTCCAAATCCGGATTGTTTAGGAAAATAATATAGTTTTGTGTTGGAATGATTGATTGAGGCAGCCTCTGCCAAATCATTTACTGCCAACTGCGCATACGGATGCGCTGTAGTAAAAAAATCGGAAACTAATTCTTCTGTGGCTGTATCATCATAAGAATCAGGGTTAAAAACAATGCCTTTTAATTTAAATCTCAAAAATTTGAGTGCATCTTTACGCAGCGATCGCATTACATATTGCTTTCCATTTTTACCCTGTAATCTCAAAGATTGAGACTGATGGCCCCCTCCTTCTTTTAATATAGTGAGTCCGCCATATAATGTATCCAGCGATGCGGCTTTTACAGTTACTTCCCTGGAATAATAGTCGCGATAGTGTTCTCCCCAGAATAATTTGTAAAACCAGGATTTTGATGTTTCTTCTTTGGTTAAGATTTGGGCTTTAGTGGTAGTTGAAATATCAGCAAATACAGCATTTTTAGGCTTTTCCTGAATACCTGGAAGTGCTTTATTTACAGCATGACGATATAATAATTTGTTGTTTTCAAAAGAATAAAATTCCACTTCTGAGGAACCATCTTCGAAGTAATTAAGCTTGGCATATCCCTTTTCACTGGAGCTATAAATACCTTCATAGTTTAATTTTCCGCCTGGAGCTGTTATTAGTTCTTTTGATAGTTTCGTTGCTTCACTTTTGGCAAGGGAGCCACTAATGATTTGATGTATTCCATTTCCTTCCAAATATTGCAGACTATTTTCATGACCGGAAACAATCACAATATGATCTGATAATTTTGCCAGTGTAGCCACAAAACTCGTTAGTTCCCTATACCTGCTGTAGGCAATATCCTCCGGACTCGTGCCTCCTAATTTTCGAACTGTCTTATCTGCCAATCCAATAATGGGCAAAGGGTGCTGATAATCATTGACACTATACTTGCCACCATGTTTACCATTGCTAAAAATAGGATGATGCATCGCTATGATTACATTTTTAAATGCAGCATCTCGAATCATACCTTCCAACTGTTCCAGAAAACGTCTTCTGGTTTTAATATCCGGTGAATTCTCATTTATATATTCAACATCATCCCAATTGGAAATGTACCACTGCGAATCTATAAATATAATGTCGAGGTTTTCATTAATAGAAACTTTGCTTAAAGGAGCTCCATTTTTAGGTAAATATTCAGCCGTATTGCCAGGTATAAGTTTTAGCAAATTCTGGCTGGCTTCTGTCTTTCTGCTATTTTTATATTTCCACTCGTAATCACCGGGAAGAAAATAAGTATTGCCACCATACCCCTTAATCATCTCTGTCTGTTCAGTTAAAAAAGACTTGTCCGAAAGCATATCTTTTTCATTTTCAGACACATTATCTCCCAACAATAAAAAGGTAGATTTTTTATTCGGTTCTTTTTTTAAGATTTCATTAAACTGACTCAAAGTTTTATTACCCGTTTCCTTTTCTCCATATCCGCCACTCAGATAAATAGAATGAATAATCTTTTTTTCTGATGCACCAGCTGTTTTTTCACTTGATTGCTCTTTGAATGTGGCACATCCAGCTGCTTGCAATAAAACTAAGATTATTACAATAGTTGCTTTTTTCATACTACTAAGTTTTAAATGAAATAAAAAACACTGATTTTTTCTTTTTTACTGTTCTGTCAGAATCTGTGACATACATAAAAAAATCAATTAGTGAAATATGCAATGAGCGCGCCATTCATTAAAGACGCTAAAAATCAACAGATTAAAAAGGTATCCGTGTTGCATTTATCTTTATTTCGTTAATCGAACGATACAAAATAGTGATATTTAAAAAATAGTGAGATCATCTCTCGCAGTAGTAACAATATTGAAAGAATCAAATGGAAAGATCTTTCTTTTATTTATATAGGCATATTCAAGTGAATCGCCTTAGTCTTTTTTACGGTGTAGTCTTTTCTTTAACTTCTTCTTCCAAAAAGCAAAATTCTTTTAAAGGCATAAATTGCAGGAAGTTTCGGAAAATTCTCTGCTATTCTATTTTTAAAAGCGCTGATAAAAGACTCTTTTTGATCGTCTTGAAGAAGTTCTAAATAAGGAATCAGAGCTGAACCTGAAATAAAATTATATAGCGTGTCATGATCGTTTGCAATTATGGGATAAACTTTCTCCATAATCTGAATTTCTTCCAATCCACCATCAAACATAATTTGTGCATATTGATCCATACTTAATACTGGAGAATCTCTTCTCCATCCCTTAAAATACGTTTTAAAAGCATCTTCTTCAGCTAATTGATATAGAATTTTATTGAGCAAATTTTCTTTCTGAATGGGCATTTGTACCGCAAATTGTCCTTTCGAATTAAGCAAATGAATCAATTTTGGAAACAATATTTCATGATTATCGGACCACTGAAGCGCTGCATTACTAAAAACAAAATCCCACTTTTTATCGGAGTCCAATATATCTTCAACAGCTATTTGCTTAAAATGAAGATTATCAGTCTCCAAAGATTTTGATTTTAGCAACATTTCAGCTGATGAATCAATTCCAAGAAAATCGGTTTTGTTAAACTTTGCGGCTAATATAGCCGTCTGTTCGCCCGTTCCACATCCTAAATCGATCGCATTTGAAGATTCTGGCAATTCGATAAAATCAATCAGATCATAAAATGGTTTATTGCGCAGCTCTTTAAACTTATTGTATATTTCTGGATTCCAAGGCATAGGTTTTCAATTTTATGGTACTAAACACTACTGTTTTGTCTAAATTACAAAAATAAAATGTAGGTGCAGCAGTTAATTGAAAATTGATTTTTGCCAAAAAAATACTAAGCAAGAGTTGCCGTTCTTTTTTTAATTTTATTCTTAACACTTTCATTACTATATTTGAGGCGTTATAACGCCCCTCAATGATCTTTTACCTGCTCTTTCAAATTCTAGTTTCCTGGCTGGTAGCCTGCTGTATCATAAGGATATTCAATAAGGCCCTATCAACACCAGCTATAAAATTCTATCAGGAACCTGCTCTGCTTACAAGTATTCTTTCTGCTAATGCTATAGATTTATCACTAAAAACCAAATTAAGAATAGGAAAAGTGCTACATCATACTTTTGGACTCTGTTTTGCAGCAATTTATTATTTAATATGGTATTGTGAATTCGATGAGATTTCATGGACGACTAGTATTATCATAGGTTTCATTAGTGCATTGATACGAATAATCAGCTGGACTTTTCTGCTTGAAATTATACCTGCTGTTCACACTGCCAATTTCAAGGGATATTATCTTCAGCTTGTATTTATACACAATATTTTTATCATTGCTGCTTTTTCTGTAGACTGGTTGCTATAATACTGTTTAAAAAACATTCATTTACCGCAGGTACGAGACTATAAAAATCCCATTTCTAACTACGTTCTTTTATGATCCAAAGCAGTTTACATCGATTTCTGTGTGATCGTCATAATCGAAATTTTAACTTAACGGTTGTTTTCAAACAGGGCTGCTCTTTTAAAACTAAAATGGCTTTTGAAATTTTAGCTAAATTTATTTTAGAGACTGCTAAAAACTGGAAAAACTTTTAAACAGGGATAATCCTAGCTTTAGGATCATATAACATTGCAGTACACAAACAGTTTTTCTTTTCTTTACTCATCAAAACAGGACAATTGATACAAGATTTACAATTTTCCCAAAAAACTTCATCCGTTGTTAACTCGGAATAAGTAACGGGTTCAAAACCGAGTTCATGATTCATTTTCATTACAGCCAAACCTGTGGTAAGACTAAAGATACGGGCATCAGGAAATTTTTGACGACTCAGCTCAAAAATTTTTCTTTTAATCTTTTTTGCAAGACCCGTACTTCTAAACCGGGGTGCCACAATCAATCCGGAATTAGAAACATATTGGTCGTTATCCCAGGAAGAAATAAAAGAGAAACCTGCCCAACTACCGTCTAATGCAAAGGCAATAACAGCCTCGCCTTTTTTTATTTTTTCTTCAAGCAATTCAGGAGAACGACCGGAGATGCCTGTTCCTCGTGCTAAAGCAGAGGATAAGGTCACATCACAAATTTCGTTAACCCAAAAAATATGGTTTTCATTTGTGATTTGAATTATAAAATCTGGTAATTCTTCAGGTTCCTGAAGCTTCAATAATTTTGGCTTGTTCGGAAACGTGTCAGTCAAAACCTGGTTTGTAAAAGGTATGGTTTGTTCTTCGATTTTCATATTTGATATAGCATATTCCGAATTTAATACTAAGTTTAAGTGCCTGGTGGATTGGAAATATAAAATACGATTTTCAAATTATGTACCAACATTGCCAACAGTGCAAGTTTACAGGCTCTATAGACTGTTGCTGCTTGTTTTTAATTAAAAAAAACAATATTCTTAATTACTATTCCCTCTCAAAATGATATGCTTTTTATCATTTTGATATACCATTAATCTTATTCAAATCAAAAAAACGACCCCAAAATCAATTGATTTTGGAGTCGTTTTTAGTATTTCTGAGCGTATTCCTTTCAGAATACATCTTATTTTACATCAAACCATAGTTTTGTAGTAAGTAAATCTTTTCCCTGAATAGCTATCGCTGCCTGGTAACTATTTCCATTCAATGACTGCTCTGTTCCCGGATAAAAGAAACGCGAAGGTAGTTTTCCGTCTAAAACTGTAGCCGGACCCGCTGTCAACACTGGATAGTCAAGTCTTCTCCACTCCGCAAAAGCATCAAGACCCTGTCCGTAGAATGCAATCCATTTTTGTGTACCTATCGATTTAGCATAGTTAGTTGCATCGTATTTCACACTGGCCTGATTAAGGTAATTAGTGATCACTGTTGCATTAGTAATTCCAAATTGATTAAACGATGCCGCAATTGCATTTTTATAAAGCTGTTCTGCATCTCCGGAAATATAACCACGAGCAACGGCTTCAGAAAGGTTAAACAGCACTTCAGAATAAGAAACAATCACAGCTGGTGACGACGAAGTCAGGAAGTAGGTTCCCGGTTTAGAAGTTTTAGCAAAACCCTGACTATTAGCATCGCTGTTTGATAGTCCGTTTGCACCACCAACGTATTTACCTACACTTGCATCTGATGGCAACTGTGCATAAACCGGCAAACGTGGATCTGATAACTCATTTAACTTATCAACCATGGTCTTCGAAATACGATAATCATCACGGGTTTCAAACCAAGCCGAAGCTGGATTTTGCTGAGGTGAACTGGTATAAGTAAACTTAAAAGTATCATTATTACTGCTAAATACTCCAGCAGCATCGCTTGTCGCTTCAATCGCAGCTTGTTTAGCTAAAGCAGGTTCTTTATCAGAAATTCGCAATGCAATACGCAAGCGAAGCGAATTCACCAATTTTTTCCATTTTAAAATATCCCCCTGATAGGATAGGTCACCCGTTACGGCACCATTTGCTGTATTTAGCAAAGACTGCGCTTGCTTCAAATCTTCCAATAATCCTGTATATACTTCCTTTTGCGTATTATAAGCCGGAGTTACTTTTAGACCTGCTTCTTTATAAGGGATGCTTCCGTAAGCATCTGTCAACAATAAAAATGTCCAGGAACGAAGGGTTAATGCAATCCCTTTATAATTTGAATTTGCCTGTTCTTGTGGAAAATTAATAATTGTATTCAAGTCCGTAATCAGGGTTGCGTATCCTGTATTCCACAAAGTAGTGAAAGAAGTATTGGATACATCGTATCTGTCCGGCTCCGTATATTGGATTTTAGCCCAGTGCTGCACAAATAATAAAGACGAATCAAAGTTATTTGTTGAACCCCAATATAAATCAGCGCCTTGTTTTAAAGTTCCTGTTAACAGGTAAGGTGCCAATGGTGTTTCAGTTGCATTTGGATTTTTGTTAATATCATCCAATGTATCACTGCATGAAGTCAGTGTAAATGCAAATAGTGTTGTATATAATATTTTTTTTAACATGATGCTGTATTTTTAAAATCTTAGATTGACATTAAGGCTGAAATTTCTGGTAGTTGGTAAAGATAAACTCTCCAATCCTTGTGCATTTCCTGTATTGAAAGCTGTTTCAGGATCAATATTTGGTGCATCTTTATAGATAAAGAACAGGTTACGACCTACGGCAGTAATACTGGCTCCATCTAATCCAAGTCTTTTCGCAAATGACTTATTGAAGTTGTAACCCAATTTTATTTCTCTTAATTTTACAAAAGTTGAGCTGTAAATATAAGCTTCACTAATATTGTATGAGGCTTTGTAATATTCTTGTGCACTAAGAACCGTAGCGTTTGGAGTTCCATCAGCGTATACTCCGTTAAAGATCATACCATCATCATATACCGCTGCTCCACCCGGTGCTGCTGTACCAGCTGGCAACAAAGTTTTCGTAGTACCTGTTACATAATAATTTAATCCACCATTAGCTGCGTCACGTCCCGGAAGGGTTTGTGCCAATACTCCAGTATAATTACCTGTTCTGTTCGTTCCTGAAAAAAGTTCTCCTCCTACACTTGCATCAACAAGAATTGATAATTCAAGATTTTTATAGGTTAATGTGTTCGTTACTCCTGCTAAATAATCTGGCGTATAATGTCCTAATACTTTCTTTTGCGGATCTGCTTTTGGTAATCCATTTGCTCCTACTACAATGTTTCCACTTGCATCACGCTGATAAGCTGTTCCATAAAGCGCACCGTATGCTTGTCCTACAGAAGCCAGTACATCAACACCTCCAGACGTACCAATGGTGTAATTTTGAATCTGTTTATCATAATCCAAAATTTCTACTTTGCTTATATTTTTTGAATAATTTACCGCTACATTCCATTTGAAATTTTCATTTTGAACAGGATTTCCATCCAATTGAATTTCGATACCATGGTTGTTTATTTTTCCGGCATTTATTAACTGCGAATTATAACCACTTGAAGCAGTAGTTTTTATCTCCAAAATCTGATCAAAACTATTGGTATTATAATAGGCAAAATCAAAATGCAGCCTGTTTTTCCAGAAAGAAGATTCTAAACCAATTTCAGTAGAGCGTGTGGTTTCCGGTTTTAAGTTCTCATTGAGTTTCTTCTGAGAAGAAGTTTGAATCGGATTTCCGTCGAAAGCAGTTTGAAAATTATAAACCGTCGACAATTGATACGGATCTGCATCATTACCTACTTCAGACCAACCACCACGTAACTTTAAGAAATCAAGCGTACTACTTTGCAATTTCAAGGCATCAGACAAAACTAAACTACCGCTAACAGAAGGATAAAAATAAGAACGATTGCTGCTTGGCAATGTTGATGACCAGTCATTACGCGCAGTTGCATTCAAAAAGGCATAATTTTTATAACCCAGTTGTGCTGAAGCATAAGCACTGTAGACTCTCAATCTTGATAACGAGTTTGATGAAGTTAACGGATCTCGTGAGTTTGTCAATGTATACAAATCTGGCACTGCCAAACGTGGTGCTTTTTGATAATTGTTTGCATCGCTGTGGTTACGAATGTTGAAACCTGTAAGAGCATCCAGACTAAAATCATCATTCAGTTTTTTGGTATAAGTAAAAATACCTTCCGTGTTTTGTTCGTTTACCGTGTAGGCATCTTCAGCATAAGATCCAAAAGGAGTTCCATTTGTACCATACTTAATCTCATACTTCCTGCGATCGTTATAGTAATCAACTCCAGTACGAAACTTAAAATTAAGACCGTCAAAAATCTTGGCATCCAAATGAATATCACCAATTAAACGGTTGCGTTGCTGGCTTGTAGTATTGTAATAGGCATTCCAGTATGGATTGCTATAATAACTGTTGTTCCAGTTTCTGGTCCAATCCTTATTAAGTTCATTGACATCTACCTGACGTCCGAACCAAAGAAACTGCAACATTACACCGGCAGCACGACTACCCAATGGACCACCAGGTAAAGCTGGCGCATTGGTTACAATATAGTTAGCATTTACACCCACTTTTACATTTTTGGATATTTGATAATTAGTATTAACGGTAAAGTTTGTTTTATTGACTTCACTGTTGGGCACTGTCCCTAATTGCTTCTGATTATTTACTCCCAAACGAAAATCTGATTTATCATCTGACTTCGCTACAGAAACACTATTATCATGAGTAAGACCAGTATTAAAAAAGTCTCTCACATTATCAGGATGCGCCACAAAAGGCACGGCCTGACCGTTTGAATTAAATTGAGGAATAAGGCGTCCGTCTAATTTAGGTCCCCAACTTTCATCAACTCCATCATTAACACCCCCTCCTTTACCATCTACATAGCTGAATTTCCCGTTTGATCCTTGTCCAAATGAATTCTGAAAAACCGGTAAAGTGGTAACTTGAGAGATCGTTATACCAGAATTAACCGTTATACCAAGACCTTTTTGACTTTTTCCTGATTTTGTCGTGATAAGCACAACACCGTGCGCAGCGCGTGATCCGTAAAGAGCTGCTGCATTAGGTCCTTTCAGTACCGTTAATGTTTCGATATCCTGCGGATTTAAGTCGGCGATTGCATTTTTGAAATCGCGGGTAGCACCAACAGAACTCACTAATTGCGAGTTATCTACCGGCACTCCATCCACCACAAATAAGGGCTGATTATTTCCGGCAATAGAGGTTTCACCACGAATAATAATACGGGAAGATCCCATATCACCTTGTGAATTGGTAATACGTACTCCTGCTAATTTACCAGTAAGACTATTTAGAAAGTTCGTTTCTTTCGTATCAGATAACTCCTTACCTTTAAGTCCCTGAGTGGTATAGCCTAAAGATTTCTTTTCTTTTGTGATACCAAGTGCGGTAACCACAACTTCTGACAGCGCATTTTGCTCCTGCGTAAGTTCAATAACAACGGCATTTTTATCTGCTACTACTTCTGTTTTTTTATAGCCTAAAAAACTTACTATTAATGTATAAGGCAATTTTTGCCCGGTTTGGAAAAAAAATTTCCCATCAAAATCCGTTAAAACCCCGTGGGTAGTACCCTTAATATTTATTGATGCCCCAATAACTGGCTCTTTTGTAATTGCATCTACAACTGTTCCTTCGAGTTTGGATTGAATTAACGGTTTGGTTTCTTGCGCTTTTATCCCGATGGAAATCAAGAAAATACACAACCAGACAGATCTATTTAATTTTTTTTTCATTACTTTGTTTTGGTTTAATAAATAAGGTCAACCAAGAATGGATTTACTCCACTCTCAATTCCTTATAGAGATGAACAATTTCTTTAAGCTTCGCCATTTCTGCTGCAACAGAAATGGTTTTTTTTTATCTGCACATTCGTTTTTTCATTTTTATTTATTTTGAATTGTTATTATTTGAATTGGTCTTTGACGTGATGTCAACCCGACTATTACGGCATTATACTATGTGTTTTTAAACTCTACCAATTTGATAGAACAAAGATATATTAAAAATTATAACTCAAAAAGTTTAAGTCTTTTTTTTGCAAAAAAAATGTTAACTAAAATTTTAGTAAAATTTTAGTTAACTACAAATAAGACAGTTAAAACATTTATACCTCTTTTTACAAGTGTAAGAATTTTACCCAAAAAAGCATGATTAAATAAAAAATAGCACCGTAATCATTGACTTAATCACAATCATTTGACTGTTTTTCTACCGGTATTTTTCTTAATATGTCACGTAATTTAACCTCTTAAAATCTTATTAAATATTCGAAAAAATAGCTATTGTAACAGATTTTTATCCAATAAGGCGGATCCATTTATAAAAAAAAACACCCCTATTTAAAGAATAGCGGTGGTTTTTTAGTTTTAATTAGAGTAAGCTTTAGAATTTGAATGTTAAATTTATTAAGAAATTTGCAGGAGGCTGAGGCGCTCCCCAGGAACTCCAGTATTTTTCGTTGGTAAGGTTGTTTAACTTAAGCCCTACTCTCCAGCTTGCCTGTTCATAAAAAACAGTTTGATTAAAAATCGTGTACGATGGAATATAAAAAGTATTTGCCGTCGACATATAACTTTTATCTACATAATTAGCTCCAACTCCAATACCAAAACCTTTTAAAACATTCTGAAACTTATAAGAAGCCCAAAAGTTCGCGACATTTCCTGGGGCGTCCTGAGCCTTATTACCTTCAATCGCTTTGTTTGCTTCACTTGTTTTTACGATGCGGTTATCATTATAAGCATATCCTGCCGTAATATCTAAACCAGGAATAGGATTCGCCAAAAATTCAAATTCAACACCTTTACTAACCTGTTTTCCATCTTGCTGATAAACTAAATCAGCTTGTCTTATTACGGCGTTATCATTGGTAATTTTATAATAACTAATTGTCGTACTGATTTTTTTATTAAATAATTCTGTTTTTATACCTGCCTCATATTGATTTGCATAAAGTGGATCTAATATCAATTGATCCCCACTTGGCTGTTGTACTGGTGCTAAATTCTGAAATCCGTTCATATAATTACCAAATACAGAAACCTGATCCTTAATAACCTGATATACAATTCCTAATTTTGGCGATAACGAATTTTGACTGTAACCTGGTACTGTCCCGCTTTCTTTACGATCAAAATTATCCAGGCGTAAACTTGCCATGGCATACAATCTGTCTGCAACACCTAATACGTAAGAAGCATAACCACTAAAAGTATACTCATCTCTTCCTGCTCTAATAACCGGTGCCAACAATACTTTATCAATTTCGTTTTTTCGTATTGGAGCAAAATTAGTTGTAACATCAATTGTTCTAAAGGGAGTTGCAGGAGTTGGTGTTGATGAAAATGTATCGGTATAATATCTGTAATTAGCACCAATCAATATTTTATGTTTTAAAATTCCGCTCGAAAATTCTCCATTAATATTTTCCTGAATATTGGTATAATTACTTGAAATAGGCCCAAAAAGAGTGGCACGTATAGTAGCTGTAGTAGGCGATGTCCAGGTTGGTAAAACCTGATAGCTATACGCTACATCTTCATTTACATAAGAATAGAGGGTCGTTGATTTCCAGCGATCTGATATCTGATACTCTGCCTGAACGAATGCTTTTGATGAAGAAGATTTTGCATCGGCATCATCATGTACCAATGATTTTTTATAATCTAATTTTATATCTCGTGGATTAATAATTCCGGATGTTGCCGTAGCGGCTGGAAATAATGGTTTGGTACTATTGACCTTAAACAACTCTGCATCTATATTGAATGTAAGTTTTTCACTTGCTTTAAAAGTAATACTTGGAGTAAAAGACAAAGTTTTATTAAAACCGTAATCTAAGAAGCTTTTTTCATTATTGACTGCTGCATTAAGTCTAAAAAGTACTTTTTTATCTTTAGTCAAAGGTGTATTGATATCTACTGTAAGTCGGTTGACGCCATAACTTCCCGCTGTATATGAAATTTCAGTAGCCGATGCTTCAAAAGGTTTTTTAGTAACCAGATTGACAACACCTCCAAAAGAAGAAGCTGACGATCCGAATAATGTTCCCGAAGGTCCTTTTAATATTTCTATTCGCTCTACATTGGCAATACCAACTGATGATCTTCCTGATAGCGTTTCCATTCCGTTTCGGGAATTAATCCCTACCGTAAAACCTCTAAAAATTACCGCAAATCCTCCTGAAGGATAATTAAGCGGCACCACTCCGGGTGCATTTCTTATTGCTCCCGCTACATCAATCACAATTTGTTCCTGAATGAGCTCTTTGTGTATGACATTATAAACCTGAGGGTTTTCTATGTTTTTAAGAGGCATTCTTGCCACATATTGTGTTTTTTTAGAAAGAAGACTCTTTTTGTTATTAATTACAACTTCCTGCAACTCTTTATTAGAAACTTTTAGCTGTACATTTATTACAGCAGTTTTATTGCTTTCTACCAGTACTTCTTTTTCTGAAGTTTCATAACCAGCCAAAGAGATTTCCAATATATAATTATTCTCTCTTACTCTGCTAATTTCAAAATTTCCATCTTCATCAGTAGTAGTACCATATTTTGAATTTTTCAGCACAATATTTACATCTGATGCTGGCTTACCCTCAGAAGTTGTAATATGACCTTTTATTTTTCCGTGATTTTGTTGAGCATAAAAAGAAAAGGTGGAAAAGAAAAGTCCAATTATAAATAAATACTTTAACAATCTTAAACTAAGATATTCCATTGATTTTTATTTTGGTTAGTTTTATTTTTATTTAGAATTAATAAAAACAGTGCAAAAATAAAAATTAATAACTATTTAACAAGAAATATTTCAATTATTGTGGATAATTGAACTGAATTGAATTGCAATAAAGAAATAAAAAACAAAAAAACGTTCTAAAATAGTTGTACTACAGCTATAAAAGTAAAAAACCACTCCGTAAAAACGAAGTGGCTTTTTTATGATTCTGCTGTAAATGTCTTTATTTATCCCAGCCGAATTATTTTTAAAATTTACAGCTATTATTGAGCATCCCAGGCTGCACTCGCATAATAAATAGAACTGGTTACGGGAGCTTTCCAATACTCCTGACTACCACCACGGAAAGTGTGAAGACTTACTGCATTAACATTTCGTTTGGCATCGTTGGTCACCCAACGAATTGTTTGATTCAATAACTCTGTACCATTTACATAATATTTGACATACCCATTAGTACTGGACCCGGTATTTAACTTCACAGATATCTGACAGTTATAAGTCACTCCTTCTTGTATATAATACTTTTTCCCAAAATCATTACCAAATTGTCCCGGCTGATCTTTGTAATAAACGTAAGGCTGAAGATATGCTCCACTTCCCTTGGCACTATTTGATCCATTCGGACAATACCACATAAATCTGGCACTACCACCATTTCCATCCCATCCCGGGTCACCACCGGTATTCTGATCTCCAATTAGGATACCGTATCCGCATTTACCACCTCTGCTCCAATAGAATCCGGAATTAAATTTCATCTGGAACCAAACCGTATAAATGCCTTCTGACCAAACACCATATGATGTACACAAACCACCAGGACATGAAAGTGTATTCGTTTGCAATGTAATTGTTCTTGCTCCGGCGCCACCTCCTGCAGCTGCAACAGCTGCTGCTTTGTTAGCATTTTGCGGTGCTTCTTTATCCGTGCTTTGTGACACTTCTTTGCTTACGGCTTGTGGCTCGTTTAAATCTTGTTCCTTCTCACAGGAGTGAAACACTAATACTGTAATAAATAGTAAACTTGTTAATTTTAAAAACTTTTTCATTTTTTTAAAGGTTAAGGGTTAGTAATCATTAATAGTTAGTTTATTACAAATCACATCCATATTCATTATGTAATTTATAATCGGTAGTGTAAAGTTGATTAATAACCATTCAAATACAGGGAAATAATGTACGTTTTTAGGTACAATAAAATACCGGTTAGGTATTTTCTGTATTATATTTTAAATTTTAGAAATAATATTCTTAAAAAAATTGAAATAACAAAGTAAAGGGGATTACTAAGTTTGCATCGGAAAAAAACAACCGATTATAAAGTAAAAAAAACGAGTTAAATATATTTAACTCGTTTTTTCATTTTATTTTTTCATCTTCAATTTAAGGCAAATAGAAAAGATTTAAATTTTACTTTCATCATCAACTGCATCCTGCCATTTATCCCAGACTTTAACACCGGCATTATAACCATCGTATCCAAAGTTCTGACTTAACTGACCTTTAATATTCGGTTCTATTGCAAGTCTGTACGGAATAGGCCAATAATTATTACGTTTGTCCATCGTATAAAACTTCACGCCTGGTTTTAGAGCAATACCGGCTGGGTATTTGTTATAAAGGGTATAATGCACAATACGTTGGTACCAGTAACTTCCTCCGGCGGCATCTGTTCCGGATTGCTTGTCCCAATTGGTTTTACTGTAAGTATTGCCCCATTCGTCTGGTTTACCGCTTAGGGCCAGACAATGTGAAATACGTTTTAACTCCACATTTCTCCATTCTTCCAAATAAAGTTCTCTTCCTCTTTCTGCACAAATATCTCCAATTGTTACAGTACTATACATTCTTGATGCTTTTGCTCTTGCTCGTACTACATTCACATCCTGAGCTGCTCCGGTAGTATTACCCTGGTAAAAACGGGCTTCTGCACGTAATAGATAAGTCTCAGCTAAACGATAGATGTACAAATGCGCACTAGCTCCTGCAGTAGCTCCCTGAAAATCATTTGCTGCCGGATTAGCTTCAGCTACAACATCGTGTAAAAAGATTTTATAATGCGGAAAATCATACCAATCACGAATAGAATCTTGTGCCAGCAATTTACCCGCTGCATCCTTCATTCTAAAGCTTTGTCCAGCCCATACTGTACTACCACCAGCTCCGGGAGCATATTTAAGATCTTCCATATTGACCCAGTTACCAACCGTGCTATTATGCCTAAGATCCACTTTATCTTCAACACCATTCACAACCCACATAGGATGTTGTGAATAATAAGAACCACTGATTGTACCAATGCCACGTCCTAATGCTCTTTGATAATCATATTTTGCATTATAATTCGTTTTATCTGTCAATGGAAAACGTGGTGCTGCTGTTTTACCATCGGGCGTAATTAAATTGGCGTCATTCCAGTTAGGTCCAAAAATTCTCATCGAAGCAAATGCTAAAAATGATTGTGCTCCTCCATTTGGCGCCACTAATATCGCTTCAGTATTAGAAGAAATTACTTTGTTTTCAGGTCGGTGCAAATCCCAGATCACATTTCTGGTAATAGGCCATGCAGTAGGATTTCCTCCCGGGTCAAAAATTCCAAGAGCGTTTTGTACCAAAGAGTAACCCGATTGATTAATCAGAATGTTGGCTTGCGCTTCCGCATCAGCAAACCTGCCGGATGCCAAATAACACTTAATTAATAACTGACGACATGCTCCTTTACTAACCATACCTACATATCCAATTTTTGACTGTTCTGGTACAAATTGTACGGCTTTCTCCATATCTGCCGTAATCATTTCTATAATGGCTTCTTTTTTAGTAGAATAATAACTCTGCTTTGGAACCTCCAAAATTTTAGTAATCAACGGTATGTCTCCAAATTCATATACCAGATTAAGATAACGGTATGCTCTATGAAAATAGGCTTGCCCAATGTATTTATTTTTAACCTCGTCGGATAAAGTTGTCACATTTCCAATATACGATAATACGGTATTAGCATTCTTAATACCTGTATAAGCTTCCGTCCAGAGAAACCCAAGATAAAGTGCTTCACCACCTGCGTCTCTTCGGAAAGCATCAATGTTAGTAGGTACTATAGTAGCAGCATAATCAGCACTATTACTACCTGTATCTGTTTTCCCATATTGTGCCATATCAGAAAAAAGATACTCTGAACCAATAGGCACACTCACACCCGAAAAGCCAAAGTGAATATAATTATTACGCAGCTGTTTATCGCACAGTGCCAAAGTTGCCTGTAACCCCGCCTCTGTAGAAAAGGTAGTTTCAGGTTCGTAAAACGAAAGCGGGTCTGAGTCGAGAAAATCTTTTGAACAAGAACCAGACATTGCAGCCAATACTATAAGTGGCATCAGTCTTGTAATTTTATTTTTTATATATCTTTTCATTTTTGAATAATTTTTTAAAGTTGAAAGTTGAAACCTAAATTAAACATTCGTGTAGCCAATCCTCCTTTATTCTCAACATCTCCTTCCGGATCTCCATAATATTTCCATTGTTTAGAAGCAGACCATGTTGCTACGTTTTGAACTGAAGTATAAATTTTTAAATTTTTAATATGTACACGATCCAAAAGATCTCTTGGTAAAGAATAGGCCAGCGAAATATTATCGAGACGAATAAAACTGCGATCATACAACTTTCCTGGTGCAGCCGGAGTTCCTGCAGGTCCCTTAGCATCAAGGCGTGCCCAATCATTAGTTGGATTGTCAAGTGTCCAATACGGATTGACATAAGGATTGAAGTTGAATTTATACAAACTACTATCGTTAAAAGTATTCATATAGCCTGAATTAAGTGCTTTTTGTCCCATATAAGAATACATATTGACAGCCAAATCCCAATTTTTGTAAATCTTAAATTCATTTCGCAGCGACCACTGTACAGGAGGACTGGATTGTCCTAAAAACTGCTTATCCTTTTCATTATAAACCGCTTTTTTATAAGGAACACCATCTGCTCCTACTGCATCTACATCATCTGCAGTATAACTATTTGCTACTTTTGGATCTCCAGGACGCTGCCCATATTTTTGAGCCTCTTTCCATTCATCCTTTTGCCAAATTCCAGTTACTCTATAATCCCAAATCTGACTAATCGGTCTGCCTATAAACCATCCATTAGCAGAATCATCACCCTCTTTTTTTCCAATAACAGTACCATTGGCATCCTTAATATCTACCATATTGCCATATAAGGACTCAATAGTATTTTCGTTATAAGATATCCCGAATGTAGTACGCCATTCAAAGTTTGCTTTTTTCATATTAAGAGTGTTAATACTCAATTCAAAACCTTGATTCTTAACCTCTCCAAGATTGGTTGCAATGTTTGAAAAGCCTGTAAAACCAGGCAGTGCCTGACTCATAATCATATCATGGGTAATCTTTTGGTAAGCATCTACGGTAGCAGTAATACGGTCATGTAAGAAACCTAAATCAAAACCTATATTGGTTGATCTTGTTTTTTCCCATTCCAAATTTGGATTGGCCATACGGTCAAGTGCTAAATACTTTAGTTCAAGAGCTTTTCCTGTAGCATCTAAATATCCCATCGTCCCTGTATTTGTCAAGTTTGCCAAAGAAATGTACGGATCATCAAGCGATCTGTTTCCATTTTCACCCCATGACAAACGTAATTTACCGGTAGACATCGCATCCCAATTAAACCAGCTTTCATTTTTAAAGTTCCATGCAATTCCGAAAGAAGGGAAAGTTGCGTATGGATTTGAAGTTCCAAAGGCTGAATATCCATCACGGCGCACAGTCGCAGTCAGCATATAACGATTATCAAACGAATAGAATAGTCTTGCCATCAATGCGTCTGCCGTTTCATGTGTATCTTTTGATCTTAGCTTGCTATTAGCCAATGTTGCCGTTTCAACATTGTGAAATCCTAAAGCATCCGTTGGCAGGATATTATAAGCATCCATTCCATCTGACCAATAACGGCGTTCTTCAGCTTCCTGAACGAAAGTTAAGATGAAATGATGTTTTTTAGCAATTGTATAATCCCACGCTATTGTATTATTTAAGTTGTAATCAAAACTTGTAGAATTATTTCTAACTGCTCCATGGGTAGCTGCAGCCCAATTTGGATTTTGTGCCGATTCAAAATAACGATCGTGCCAAAATTGATAACGCGGTGCAATATTAAATGTATACGTAATCCCTAAAGGCAAACTAACCTTTGTATTGAAAATAGTATTCAATGTTGTAAAACCTGTCTCCTTGTCAATAAATTGACGATCGTAGTAATAGTTATAGTTTTGTCCTGAAACATTTTTCCCCATTGGCTGTCTCTCATAATCGCCATTTGCATCTATAAAAGTTCCAAACGGGCTGGTTCTCATCATATTATTAAACCCGGAACGTGTGTCTAATGAAGGGGTAACATCTCCGTCTGATCGATCCTGAAAATTAACGTTTGCCCCAAATTCAAGCCAATCCGTAATTTTAGCGTCAATTTTCATATTAGAACGAGCTGATTTATAATCATTTCCAACAATAGCTCCTTCTGAACTTAAATAACCAAAAGACATATAATAATTTACCTTGTCGCTTGCTCCGGAAATACTCAAATTATTGTCATGATTAATCCCTGTTCTAAAAGAACTATCACTCCAATCGTGTGTTTTTCCTGCCAGGAAATTAGCCATCAGCGAAGGATCAAAATTCAATCCCAAACGGGCTCCCCATACTTCCTTCGAACTTTTTCCTGCTGTTTGTGTGGCTGGTTGATACGCTAACCATTGGGCTTCAGTAATACCCCATTTGGCTAAGTCACCAGGATTTGAGAAATATCCAGGTTTATTAGGAGCCAGTGTTCCTGTTACCCAAGCTTCGTACTGCCCTGTTGCTGCATTACCACCATACGTTTGGGCAGTTTCCCAATCTTCACGATATTTTAAGTAACCTTCGGGAGAATACACCGTACGATAGGCACTTTTATTGGTAATTGTTGTATTAGTAGTAAAACTAACAATAGGCTTACCGGTTTTACCTCTTTTAGTAGAAATAATAATAACCCCTGCCGCTGCTTTTGCCCCATATACAGATGCCGCCGATGCATCTTTTAAAATATCGATCTGGCCAATATCATCTGGATTGATTTCTGAAAGCTCACCATAAAATTGCATTCCGTCTAAAATAATAAGCGGTGCACTATGCACACCTTCTTTTCTTGGATCATAAACAGAACCTTGTCCACGAATTTGCAGTCTCCCTCCTCCTTTTGCAGAAGGATCATACCCTACATTTATACCCGGAGTACCTCTCAGGATATCCTGAACAGTCTGCGGATTTTGGTTCGCCAGCCTGTCAGGCGTAATCTGGACGATTGCTCCTGTCAGATCCTTTTTCTTCATTTTACCATAACCTACAACCACAACTTCGTCTAATGAAGCTGTCGCTCTTTGCATTTTTACAGTAATGGAAGTTTGTCCCTTTAAAACTACCTCTGTACTTACGTAACCCAAATAAGAAACTACTAATACAGCATTTTCGTTATCTACTTTTAAAGTAAATTTTCCATCAAAGTCTGTTGTAGTACCATTTTTACTTCCTTTTTCCAAAACGGATACTCCCGGCATTGGCAAACCGTTTTCATCGTTGACTTGCCCTTTAATACTTTTTTGTTGTTGTACTTTTTGCGACTCTTTTGCACTTTTAGAACTAATAGCGTATCCATGAACTTGAAATAAAGAAAACAATACACAAAACAGCATCATTTTCTTTTTCAAATTAAAGCCAAATACACTATCAGGACTTTTTTTAATCCTAATAAAATTTGTCATTTTTGGTTTGAAATTTTTGGTTAATTGATTAGTTAGTTTGTAAAAATCACTTCAATATTTTTGTTTAATAGATTGGTGATTTTACGTTGACAAAAGTGATTAATTAATGGATTTTAAAGGGGTAATAAAATACGTTTTTGGGTATACTAAAGTTTTGTTTATGCATTTAAAGCCGTTTTTAAGCTTAAAAAAAACAGTTTTTATAGAAAAAATCTTAAAAAAATACAAAACACATAAATAATTTAAAATTCATAAAAAAAAGTGCTTTTAAATTTCAGAACAGATATAAACAAAATTGATAGGTGACCAGTTAAAAAAAATCACTAATTTTAAACAAACCTTCATTCATTTATTATGACCGATAAAGCACAACTCCGAAGTTCTATTTTCAGACATCTTGACGGCTTAGCTGTTGCTCCCGTAGCAATAGCACTTAAAAAAAATGCAGTTTTAGATTTTATTTTAAATAAGAAACAAGTGCAATTAACAGCGTTAACAACTGTTTTTAAAGCAAATGAAGGCTACCTAAATGTTGGTTTAAGGATTCTGGCTTCGCAGGGCTTTTTAGATTATGAAGTTGATAACCAAACACAGGAAATTACGATATCGGTGAATGAAAAGACAGCAATAGCCTTTTCCTTATTTCATCTTTACGAAGATGTTGTGTCTTTACTTCAGTTTTCTATCCAGTTTCATACCCGTATTTTTGATGATGTACCGTTTGAAAAACTCAATATTATTTTTGAAAAATATAAAAAGGGATATGGAATCGAACATTCAAACGATGCGCTTACAAACAGTATCCAGGATCAAATTTTAAAACACATCGAAGGTTATTTGATTGCACCAACAATCGTCCGTTTGGCAATGAACGGGATGTTTCATAAATACTTTATGGAAACTTCTTTCAAACCGGAAGAGTTTCATAAATCGGCTGAAAATTTCAAAAAAATATTAGACTTTCTTGTACATCTTGGATGGTTTCTGGAAAAAAATGGTAATTATCAATTTACTGAAGTGGGTTTGTTTTTTGCAAAGAGATCAAGTGCTTACGGTGTAACCGTTTCTTATCTGCCAACATTTGCCAAAATTGAAGAATTGATTTTTGGAGATCCCGCCGTTTTACGAATGGTTGCAGATGGCGAAAATGAAATTCATGTTGATCGCGAAATGAATGTCTGGGGAAGCGGCGGTGCCCACGATACTTACTTTAAAGTGGTAGATGACATTATTATTAAGCTTTTTAACTTACCTATTGAAGAACAACCCAAAGGAATTCTGGATATGGGCTGCGGTAATGGCGCTTTCCTGCAACATATTTTTGAAGTAATCGACAGACAAACTTTGCGTGGGCAAATACTCGATGAATATCCTTTGTTTTTGGTTGGGGCAGATTATAATCAGGCTGCTTTAAAAGTAACCAGAGCCAATCTTATAAAGGCAGATATTTGGGCAAAGGTTATTTGGGGAGATATTGGGCGTCCGAACGTACTTTCTGATGATTTGAGAGAAAATTACAATATTGACCTGAAGGATTTGCTTAACGTAAGAACTTTTTTGGATCATAATAGAATTTGGAAAGATCCTGAAAACATTCACAAAGACAGGATCAGTACTTCTACTGGTGCATTTGCATACAGAGGAAAAAGAATCAGTAATAACCTTGTTGAAGATAATCTTTTGGAGCATCTGCAAAAATGGTCGCCCTATGTCCGTAAATTTGGTTTGCTTCTGATTGAATTACACACCATAAATCCAAAATTGGCAGCCAGTAATTTAGGCAAAACTCCTGCAACAGCCTATGATGCTACTCATGGTTTTTCAGATCAGTATATTGTTGAAATAGATGTTTTTAACAAGGTCGCTGCCGAAGCTGGATTATATCCTGATCAAACGATTTTTAAACGATTTCCAGACGCAGATATAGCGACAGTGAGTATCAATTTATTAAAAGGAAACTGATAGCAACTTAATAATTGACAATTATATCAAAACCTCCAAAATCAAATAATTTTGGAGGTTTTTTTATCTTATTCTTACTTAAAAGATACTAAGTGATCAATACGGTCTTGTACTTAGTTATGTTTTTCAAAACAATACCAGTGCCTCTTACTACAGCTCGCAAAGGATCTTCTGCAATATAAACTGGCAAATCGGTTTTAATTGATATTCTTTTATCAAGACCACGCAACATCGCACCTCCACCAGCAAGATACAAACCTGTATTATAAATATCCGCAGCCAGTTCAGGTGGTGTTAAAGAAAGTGTTACCATAATAGCATCTTCAATTCTAAGTATTGACTTATCCAAAGCCCTGGCAATCTCTCTGGAAGTTATTTTTACCTCTTTGGGTTTTCCGGTAAGCAAATCCCTGCCACGAACCAATAAATCATCTGGTGTGACTTCCAGCTCTTCCATAGCGGCACCTACATCTATTTTTATTTGCTCGGCTGTCGCTTCTCCGATATATAAATTATGATGCGTTCTCATAAAATATAAGATATCATTGGTAAAAACATCTCCGGCAATTTTTATGGATTTATCACATATTATTCCCCCTAAAGCAATAACGGCAATTTCGGTAGTTCCTCCTCCAATGTCAACAATAATATGTCCTTGTGGTTGCATTACATCTAAACCAATTCCGATTGCAGCAGCCATTGGTTCATGAACTAAAAAGACTTCCTTTCCATTGACTCTTTCGCAAGATTCTCTTACAGCTCTCATTTCTACTTCTGTAATACCACTCGGGATGCATACTACCATTCGGAGTGCGGGAGTAAAAAAACTCTTTTTTAATTCAGGTATGTTTTTTATAAACCAGTTAATCATTTTCTCCGATGCATCAAAATCTGCAATAACCCCATCTTTAAGAGGTCGGATAGTCCTAATATTTTCGTGTGTCTTTCCTTGCATCAAACTGGCCTCTTTACCTACAGCAATAATTTTCCCATTTCTAATATCTCTGGCCACAATAGAAGGGCTATCCACAACGATTTTTCCGTCATAAATTATTAAAGTATTAGCAGTTCCTAAATCCATAGCTATTTCCACCGTCATAAAATCAAATAAACTCATAATAAAATTTTCTATAAGTAAACGAACGCCTTTGTAAGTGTTTTATTCTACCAAAACATGAATTTTAATTTTAATTTATGAAAATCTAACGGGAGATTATGCCTATATTTCAATTGTTTAGATAATTTTCTGATTAAAATCGAAATTTTATGTACGTTGTAAAAAAGATTTATTGATAATTCTAAGAAGTAATTTTTCGAAGTTTATTTTCTATTTGATCGAAATAATTTTTACTTCTGAACAAAAAAAAACTCCAAAATCAAATGACTTTGGAGGTTTTAAATGACGCTCAATGATAAATGAAGGTCTACATTCAGATTTTATAAAAAAGTGCCAAATCTCTCAAAATGACATGTATATCCGTTTGGTTGTTTAATCAGGTAATCCTGATGATTTTCTTCAGCGGGCCAAAATTTAGTAAAAGGTTCAAACGTAGTTACAACTTTACCCTGCCATCTGCCTGAGTCATCAACGATTTTAATTATTTCATCAGCAATTTGCTTTTCCTCCTCATTTTGTATAAATAAGGCTGATCTGTAACTTGAACCTTTATCATTACCTTGACTGTCTACAGTTGTAGGATCGTGCATTCTGAAAAAATAATCTAGTAATTCTTTATACGAGGTCTCGTTAGCATCATATGTAATTTCTATTCCTTCCGCATGTCCGGGATGGTTTGGGTAAGTTGGATTATCATTTGTACCTCCAATATACCCCACTTCCGTGTCCTTGACTCCGGGACGCACACGAAACAGGTCTTCCATTCCCCAAAAACATCCGCCAGCGAGATATGCTTTTTTTAAATTTTCCATATTTTATTTTTTATAAGATACAGTATATTGTCTTAATTAGTAAATACATTATTTCTATATCAAAGATAGCAGTTTATAATTTGTTGTTTTAAAAAGCGATGGATTATTTAAAACAACAAATTTGAAGCATATTTTATGTAATTTTACTATAAAGCATTATAAATCAACATTCTTTACTTTAAAAACAACGACATAAAAAAAAGAATACCAAATTGCTATTACTCCGATTTTATTAGATTTTCTATAAATTAACGATATATCGAAAATGTAACACAACCTCATTTAAACTAATTATTTAATAATCAACGCCTTATGATTTAGGCAAGTTTTTTGAAAAATTGAAAAACGTTATTAGCATTTAAAAGATCATGATTTTTTTAGTTGCTCACTGCTACATAACGAAACCCTTTCCATAACATTTGAATTAATATTTTTATTATGCAAAACGACATCTATCAAATTAAAAGGTTATTAACCTCAAAAAACCGAACATATTCGTACTACAGTCTGGCGGAAATGGAAAATCAGGGTTTTAATATTAAAAAAATGCCATTCTCTATTCGAATTCTTTTGGAAAATGTCTTGCGAAATTATGATGATTTCGCTATTACAAAAGAAAACATTGAAACCTTGCTAAACTGGAAACCCGAAGCTTCTGACAAAGACATTCCGTTTAAACCTGCCCGTGTACTGATGCAGGATTTTACGGGAGTTCCCGCGGTTGTAGACATTGCCTCTCTCCGGTCTGAAGCTGCAAAAAAAGGAAAAAATCCGGATATGATTAATCCTTTGATTCCCGTAGATTTGGTAATTGACCATTCTGTACAGGTTGATTATTTCGGAACAGAATATTCTTATCTCCGTAATATGGAAGAAGAATACAAGCGCAATACGGAGCGATACGAATTTTTAAAATGGGCACAACAGTCTTTCAGTAACTTTAGTGTAGTTCCTCCGGGAATGGGAATCTGTCATCAGGTTAATTTAGAATATTTGTCAAAAGGTGTGATCGAAAGAAATGGCGAAGTTTTTCCTGATACTCTGGTTGGAACCGACAGTCATACTCCAATGGTTAATGGAATTGGGGTTATT
Source organism: Flavobacterium aquidurense (assembly GCA_900107365.1). Classification (GTDB taxonomy): domain Bacteria; phylum Bacteroidota; class Bacteroidia; order Flavobacteriales; family Flavobacteriaceae; genus Flavobacterium; species Flavobacterium aquidurense. The sequence goes on along the minus strand of FNPS01000001.1, from coordinate 980,838 downwards.
GCCTGGGGTGTAGGAGGAATTGAGGCGGAGGCTGCTATACTGGGTCAGCCTATTTATTTTATAATGCCAGAAGTTATAGGACTTAAATTATCCGGATCAATTCCACTCGGATCTACAGCCACTGACATGGTACTCAGTATTGCAGAATTATTAAGAAAATATGGTGTTGTTGGTAAATTTGTAGAGGTTTTTGGTCCAGGTTTAGACAGCTTAAGTGTTCCAGACCGTGCTACAATCGGAAATATGTCCCCTGAATTTGGGTGTACTGTTACCTACTTTCCTATTGATGATAAAACATTAGAATACATGCGCCTCAGCAATCGTTCTGAAGAACAGATTGATTTAGTAGAACAATATTGCAAAGCCAACTTATTGTGGAGAACAGGAGATGAATCTATAACTTATACCGATATTCTTGAGCTTGATCTTTCCTCGATAGAGCCTACTATTGCCGGCCCTAAAAGACCGCAAGATAAAATTTTACTTAAAAATCTACAGCCAAAGCTTATCGATTTACTGGATAAAACTTTTGGCCGAAAAAATTTGCCACCGAAACAAATGGCACGTTGGTCTGGTGAAGGTGGTTCACAGCCCATACAAGGTGAAGCTGCCATTCCTGATAATGCAAAAATTGAAGGAAAAATAGAAAATGGTATTAAAACTGTTGCTGTAACACTGGGCAATGAACAATTTATGCTTTCTGACGGTGCAGTTGCCATAGCCGCTATTACATCATGCACGAATACCTCCAACCCTTTTGTAATGATTGGCGCTGGCCTGGTTGCCAAAAAAGCAAGAGAACGCGGACTTAATGTAAAACCATGGGTTAAAACTTCATTGGCACCTGGATCAAAGGTAGTTACTGATTATCTGACAAAAGCAGACCTGCTTAGTGATCTGGAAGCTTTAAAGTTTCATGTTGTAGGTTACGGATGTACTTCCTGTATTGGAAACTCTGGTCCTTTGCCAGCACATATTGCCGCAGCTGTTGATGAGCATGATCTCGTTCTCGCATCTGTCTTATCTGGCAATAGGAATTTTGAGGCAAGAATTCATCCTCAGGTTAAAATGAATTTTTTAATGTCGCCCATGCTTGTAGTTGTATTTGCAATTGCGGGTCGTGTCGACATAGATTTAATGAACGAACCTATCAGTTATGATGCGAATCAGTTGCCTGTTTATTTAAAAGATATTTGGCCTTCAAATGATGAAATCAACGAGGTTCTGAGTAATGTTTTATCTCCACAACAATTTGCCAAAAGCTACGAAACGATTTTTGACGGAAATGAAACGTGGCAAAAATTAAAAATACCTGAGGAAAAAATATATGCGTGGGATGATCAGTCAACTTATATTAAAGAGGCGCCATTTTTTAAAGATCTCCCTGAAAATCCAAAACCTTTACAGGATATTGAAAATGCCCGTACTTTATTAATGCTTGGAGACAGTATTACTACCGACCATATTTCGCCCGCAGGTTCTTTTAACGAGAATTCAGCGGCCGGTAAATATTTAGTGAGCCGTGGCATACAAAAAGCCGATTTTAACTCGTATGGATCCCGACGCGGTCATGATGAGGTAATGATAAGAGGAACTTTTGCCAATGTTCGTATTAAAAATGGCTTAGCAGATAAAGAAGGTGGTTATACCAAATACCTGCCAACTGGCGAAGAAATGAGTGTGTATGATGCGTCAGTACAATACAAAGAAACAAACACTCCATTATTGATTCTTGCCGGTAAAGAATATGGCAGCGGTTCGTCCAGAGACTGGGCTGCAAAGGGAACTTTTCTTTTAGGTGTCAAAGCTGTGCTGGCTGAAAGTTATGAACGTATTCACCGAAGCAATTTAGTTGGTATGGGAGTTTTACCTTTGCAATATAAAGAGGGAGAAAATGCGTTAAGCCTTGGGCTGACAGGTAAAGAAACTTTTACTATAAGCGGAATTGCACAAGATATAAAACCTTTAAAAGAATTACTTGTATCAGTGACAAAAGAAGATGGTACAACGTTAAGCTTTAATGCTATTGCCAGATTGGATTCAAAAATAGAAATTGAATATTACAGAAATGATGGAATACTACAGTATGTTTTAAGACAATTTCTTCAGAAAGAGTAAAAACGGTATAAAATTTCCACAACTCATGATTTTAAAAAAAACGTCCCCAATAAAATTGGGGACGTTTCAGTTTATTTCTTGTCTTCATTGTTTAACTTATCGTCTAAATCAGGTTTTTCGCCTTTAAACTCATGGGTGTCAACATCATACTTTTCATCATTTGTTAAAATTTCATCATGCTCTTTGTATTGATGTTTTCTCATGTCACTTCGAGTATCCGCACCACTTTTTTTAGTGTTGTTCGGATTTTGATTATTTGCGTTCATAACTGTAAATTTTAAATTTTATTAAAGTTACCTGAATACCTCCAGAAAAGCTTATATAATCGTTTTTAATATTTATAGAATAAACACAGTGAATACTGTACTAAAAACAGGCTTGAATTAAAACAAATTTATATTTTCAACAGACTAACGTAAAAGTTGCCAAAAATAAAAAGAAGTTATTCTTAGACTTATCATCTAAAAATAACTTCTTTTTATTTTTTATTTACTCCTTTCTGTTTAATAACTATCTGTAGCTATCAGACAATAAAAAAGAAAATTATATATATTACATTTCGTTCAAATCGTTGAATTCGTGTAATGATTTCAATGTGCTTTCGTAGAATAAAATTGCAGCAATTAGATTTCCTTTATCAGAGTAAGGCATCATTTTTCTTTGAAAATCTACTGTAGTATCTAAGAATGTAGTAGTACCTAATGCCTGAGCATCTAACACTTTTTTATGTTCAGAATCATCCGGAATACCTAAGTCTGCCATTGTAACACCTGGTTTAGTAACCAAAGCGATGTACGGTAATGTTTTTACTAAAACTTTAATACGCTCAATGTATAATTCCAGAAGTTCTCCCTTTTGCATACCGCTCAATTCTTTTTGATCATGGTATTTACGGATAAGAGCTGTTGTACTGATAATACTTCTTGGAGCATTTTTTGCCTGTGCTGAAATAGCGCCAGTTGTAAGGAAGAAAAGGACACTTAGTAGAGTAATTTTTATTTTCATTTTCTTAATGTAGGTTGGTTGTTGATAAAAACAAAAATATATAAATTAACTTAAATTACAACTTTATTATTTTCTTTTTTCAAAAAAAAATTAACATTTAGCTTAACATCATGGTATTAGCCTGTTAATACAGAAAAGTATATAATCCTTTTGTTTTTATTAGATGTATTTTCTTTCAATTATGATTTAATTATCCTAAAACGTCCGGGATATTTTATCCATATACTTTTTTTATTGCCATAATAATCCATAAATTCTCCACAAACAAAAACGGCATGCGCTGTTGACCAAGCAACTACACCACAAAATTCACTTCCTGACTCTCGTTTTAACTTTTGAATTTGTTTGCCTTTTTCGAATCCTAAATATTTATAAATTGTTGGAGTATATACTTCACCATCTTCTAAATCTTCCAGCGCTCTGTCAAAGGTAGACTCGTTGTCGATTATTTGTTTGTATTTTGCCATCACGGCATAGGTCAATACGGCATAGTCTGTGATTTTTTCGCTCTCACAATTATCTTTTATAAATACAAAACCAGCGGATACTTTAGCTTTATTTAATTCTTCATTTTTTAAATCAAATGATGCATTATTTTTTAATGTAATTTTATATAAACTGTCATTTATATTTTCAGTTACAAAAAGATTATCTAATCCGTAAACGTTTAAAGCAGCCTTAATAAAAGCAATTGATGAGCAATTTGTGCGTTCACCTTGTTTAAAGCTCTCGAATATTTTATCCGCACTTAATTGTGAATAAGCATTTGAACAAACGAACATTAAAAATAAAAATATCGTAGTAACAGATTTCATTGTCATTAGTTTTATAATTGTTTCCCAAACTGATTTTTGAGAATAACAGATTCTACAAATCTATAAAAATCAACCCACATTTGTTTTTTTACTTTTTAACTTTTATAAAAATTTATCACCGATTCCCCAATTGAAGTCTTTTGAAAGAGTTACGATTTAGTTTCGTGCCCAAACTTCGGATATAAATCTTTCTATCTACCTTTTTTTTTAACCTAAGAGATTACAACTTCCCAAAAAAACTGAAAAATTAAAATATCAAAACCCTATTTTTAGACCTTCAACTCTATCAAATAGATATTATAAACTTACAATGTTTTACATTTACTCCTAATTAAACTTACTCATCATAAACTTTACAATTGATTACTATTAAAGAATGCCAAAAGAATCAGCTCGATTTATTGTTCGAAATTGCGATAGAAAGCTACAATGATACTTATAAATATTTGTGGACAGATGATGGAAGATCTTATCTTGCTGAATTTTATAAAAAAACAGATTTCAAAAAAGAGCTTTCATTACCTGATATTTTTTATTTTTTGATTTATGATGCAGACAAAGCAATAGGGTATTTTAAATTAAGAAATAATGCAATAAGTCCCTATCTAAAGGCACAGTGTATTGAAATAGATAAATTATATCTTCTTAAGAAATACGCGAACAAAGGAATCGGAAAAATTATAATGGAATTTATAATTTCACTTTGTAAGGAGAAAAATTACTCTATTCTTTGGCTTAAAACGATGGAAAGTAGTCAGGCAAAATATTTTTATGAAAAACATAAATTTATCCAAATTGAAAAAAAATACCTGGACTACCCAACAATGAAGCAAGAGTATAGATGGATACTTACAATGATCCGGAAGATTAAAGTTGTTTAATCTTCAATCTCTTAAAGTTGTTTGTACTCCTGATCTTTTGCCTTAAATTTGCACAGCTGTAAAACAGAAGCGTAAGAAGCCAAATAAAGAGAAAAGAAAAAGTGGAGAACAAACAAACAAGCTGGATTATTTGTCCCGAATGTCAGGGACGAGGCAAAAAAAGCCAAAGGCTCAGTAAGAAAGTAAGACTTCACTACCAGTCAGAGCTGGAACTATTTGAAAAATCAAAAGGCGAAGGAATGGCTCCAATTCGTCCCAGGGCGCATTTATACTTATGCCTTAATTGTTCCGGGTCTGGATTACTTCCTTCTCAGAACGCTCCTGTTGCTCCTAACGAAAACTATCCGCACGTTGCCATTATTGGTGGTGGTATTGGTGGAGTTGCACTGGCTGTGGCTTGTATGCACCGCGGAATCCCTTTTACTCTTTATGAGCGCGACAACAATTTCGATGCACGATCTCAGGGTTACGGACTTACTTTGCAACAAGCGAGTAAAGCAATTGAAGGATTTGGTATTTTTTCGTTAAAAGATGGGGTAACTTCAACAAGACATGTAGTTCATACCACAGCAGGAAAAATAATTGGGGAATGGGGAATTAGAAAATGGTTACAAACAGAAGCTAACAATGCTGCAAAGCGTACCAATGTTCATATTGCACGTCAATCTTTACGTTTAGCTTTGTTAGAGCAGCTTGGCGGAAACGAAAAAGTACAATGGGGACATCAATTAATAGCTTTTAAAGAAGCTGCTGACGAAAGTCTTGACCTAACTTTTCAGGTTAATGGAGAAATAAATACTATTAAGGCGGATCTTATTGTTGGTGCTGATGGTATTCGCAGTTCTGTCAGAAAGTTATTAATTGGCGAAGAAATTACTCCTTTACGCTACCTTGGTTGTATTGTGATATTAGGTATTTGTCCGTTAAGCGCGGTCAAAGATCGTGATAATCCTCTACTCGACTCGGCTACTGTATTTCAAACGGCCAATGGCAATGAACGAATTTATATGATGCCCTACACGTCCGACTCTGTGATGTGGCAACTGAGTTTTCCGATGACAGAAGAAGAGGCTAAAGCTTTAAGTGCGGAAGGAACACAGGCACTCAAAGAAGAAGCCTGTCGCAGAACGCAATGGCACACTCCTATTCCGGAAATTATGGCTGCAACTCTCGAAACTCAAATTTCAGGTTACCCTGTATATGATCGTGAATTACTCCATTCAGAATTATTAGAAAAAAGTGGTAAAGCTACTTTGATCGGAGATGCGGCTCACCCCATGAGTCCTTTTAAGGGACAAGGTGCGAATCAGGCTTTGTTAGATGCACTTTCGCTCGCCCGCGGGATTGCAAAAGGATGTAAATCTGCAATTCATTGGAAAAAAACAGGAATAAGAGAAAGTGTATTAACTGAATTTGAATCTGAAATGTTGGAACGCAGCGCTGTTAAAGTAAAAGATTCGGCAGAGGCTGCAGAATTTCTTCATTCTGACATTGTACTGCATGAAGGCGATGAACCAAGAGGAAGATGTCTTAAGAAAAAAAACACATAATTCTATCTTACATAATTGGGCGAAACGCATTTCTGCCAGTATTCCACTATACTTTTCATCATTTCTTTCATTTCTATAAAATCATGCGGCTTTATAAAAAATCCCTGTACTGATTTTGAATAGGCTTCCACCACATGTTGCTGTTCTGCGCCTGTAGTGAAAAATAAATAAGGAATGGACTTCATTCTAAGATCTTCATTTTCATGAATTTTAGCACGGAGTTCTATTCCATTTAATTTTGGCATATTTATATCTGAGAAAATAATAAAGGGCTCGATCGCTGTTGCCGTCAGATAATTAAGTGCCGATTCACCATCACTAAAAAAAATGATTTCATTTTTATAATCAAGTTCTTTAAACACCAACGCCAGAATTTCCTGATCATCCTGGTCATCTTCTATAATGACTATTGGTCCGCCTTTATTCATAAATTCTTAACGTTAATTATAGTGTTGGGAAAGGTAGTATTTTAAATGAAACGGTACACCATTTTAGTAATACAACCGTTAAAAATGGGTAAAAAATAATAATTTGAAGTTTACCTATTTCAATAATACTAAAGATAAATGGGCATTTAACCAGTTATTTTAACTATATTCGTTAAAAATCGTAATTTCTTATTATAGACTTTAAGGTTTCCGTTCTCATAATTACTAAAATATAGGTGCTTTTCCAGCAAATTACTGCCATTATTTTTCTAAATATAAATTCGTATTATATGAATAACACAGAAAAAAATGACAAAAAGGAAATACTCCTTTCGACTGATCAGATCACTTTTAATGAAAAGAAAAATGATCAGCTACTCCTTTTAAAAAAAGAACTTCCTACTGCATCTAATCAAAAAACAACAAATATTGCCGAATTTATCGTTGTCAATACTAAGCCTGTCCCCAATAGTACAAAACACATTACAGATATTCGGCTGCTAAGAGATCAGTTAAAAGCAAAAGAGCAATTACTCCATAATCATATCAATGCTATTAATACTTCAAACGCATCTATAGAATTCGATCTTGAAGGAAATATTTTGAGTGCCAATAAAAATTTTCTCGAAATTATGGGCTACAATGAAGCTGATTTAGCAGGGAAACACCATAGCCTTTTTGTTGATTCAGCGTACTCAAAATCGAATGCTTATAAATTGTTTTGGAACAATCTAAAAAAAGGAATTTATCAAAAAGATGAATTTATACGAGTTGCTAAAAATGGCAAATTAATATGGCTTTTTGGTAGTTATAATCCCATTTTAGATACTCAGGGCAATCCTTATAAAATTTTAAAAATTGCTACAGATATTACGCTTGCCAAAACACAATTTTTGCAGTTGGCTGTTCAGGCACAAGAAAAAGAAAAAAGAGCCTCTGAATTGGTTATTGCTAATAAAGAACTCGCTTTTCAAAATGAAGAAAAAGAAAAGCGTGCCGCAGAATTAGTTGTCGCCAATAAAGAACTAAAATTCCAGAACGAGCAAAAAGAAAAAAGAGCATCTGAATTAATCATAGCCAATAAAGAACTGGCTTTTCAGAATAAAGAAAAGGAAAAACGTGCTGCTGAATTAGTTATTGCCAATAAAGAACTGAAATTTCAGAATGAGCAAAAAGAACAACGGGCAAAAGAATTAATCATAGCCAATAAAGAACTGGCTTTTCAGAATAAAGAAAAAGAAAAACGTGCCGCAGAACTCGTTATTGCCAATAAAGAACTAAAATTTCAGAATGAGCAAAAAGAGCAGCGGGCAAAGGAATTAATAATCGCCAATAAAGAACTTGCCATTCAGAGTAAAGAAAAAGAAAAACGTGCCGCTGAATTAATTATTGCAAATAAAAAATTAGCTGCCGAAAATATTCTAAAGCAAAAAAGGAAAGTAGAAAAAGAAAAGCGTGCCGCCGAACTGATTGTTACCAATCGTGAACTTGCTTATCAGGAAAAACGAAGCAAAGAACTAAGCCTTGCGAACGATGAACTCAAAAAAGCCCAGGAAGAACTGGAAGCCTTTTCTTATTCTGTTTCGCATGATCTTCGGGCACCAATTCGTGCGATTAACGGTTATACACAAATTCTTACTGAAGACCATGTAGATGCCATTGACGACGATGGAAAGAATGTGCTACGTGCCATAATAAAAAACTCCAATAAAATGGGCGTTTTAATAGACGACTTATTAGCTTTCAGTAAATTAGGACGAAAACAGGTTGCATCGGTAAATATAAATATGGCCGCTCTCCTAAATGGCGTTATAAGCGATATGACTATTGACAAAGACGAAAATATACCAATTTTCGAAATTGATGTTATTGCTCCCGCAAATGGGGATCCGTCACTAATCAAACAAGTATGGATCAATTTAATTTCAAATGCGATCAAATACTCAAAATATAAATCAGAAACCCGAATCAAGATAACATCAACTTCCAAAAATGATAAAATTATCTATAGTATAAAAGATTGGGGCGCAGGTTTTGACATGGAATATTATGATAAATTATTTGGCGTCTTTCAGCGATTGCACTCGCAGGAAGAGTTTTCCGGGACAGGTATTGGCCTGGCAATTGTGCAAAAAATAGTAAACCGACACCACGGAACGGTGTGGGCAGAATCAAAATTAGATGCCGGCGCAAAGTTTTTCTTTAGCCTGCCGGATATTAAACATTAAAAAAACAAAAAATGAACTACGACGATATTGAAATTTTATTTGCCGAAGACAGCATGGAAGATGCTGTACTAACTATTCGCGCCTTAAACAAAAGCGGTTTTACAAACAAACTTTTACACGTTAAAGATGGTGCTGAAGCACTTGATTTTATATACTGTAGAGGTATTTATTCAGACAGAAATCCTAAGTCGCATCCAAAACTTTTTCTTCTGGATTTAAAAATGCCAAAGATGTCCGGAATGCAGGTACTTGAAAAAGTTAAGAGTGATGCTGAACTAAAATCTATTCCGGTAGTTATACTAACTTCATCGCAGGAGGATCCTGATATAGCAAAATGTTATAGTCTGGGGGCCAACAGTTATATCGTGAAACCGGTAGACAGTAATAATTTTTTTAATGCCATAAAAGAAATGGGAATGTACTGGATGATATTAAGCCAGCCTGCTGTATAAATTTAAGCAAATCATTTAATCTTAACTTATGATTCCATATCAAATTAAAAAGGATATAAAAGTATTGCTATTAGAAGACAATACTGCTGATGCGGACTTAATAGTCAGGCATTTGACAAAATCCGGATTATCATTTAGCTCCAAAATAGTGGAATCAAGAAAAGGTTTTGAAGAAGCACTGGCTACTTTTTTTCCGGATATTATTTTATCAGACTATTCATTGCCTTCATTTGATGCTGTTTCTGCCTTTAAATTAATTAAAGAAAGAGATCTTAAAATACCTTTTATAATTGTTTCCGGTACTATTGGTGAGGAAAATGCTGTAAGGCTTATAAAAGAAGGTGTAACGGATTATGTGTCTAAAAATAATTTTTCATCCTTATTGCAAAAGATTACCCGGGCGCTTAAAGAAGCTGAGGAACTAATTGAAAAAGAAAATTTACTCGAAAGATTAAAAACGCAGACTTCGGCGCTTTTAATAGCCAACCAGGAACTGGAATTTCAAAATGCTGAAAAAGAAAAAAGAGCTATTGAATTACTTAATGCTAATAAAGAACTGCTTGCATTCAATTTCATTTCAAGTCATGATCTTCAGGAACCGCTTCGAAAAATTCAGGTTTTCATTTCAATTATGATGGACAAAGAAATGAAAAACATGACTGAAGACGGAAAAAACAATTTGAATCGCATACATGTCGCAGCAACAAGAATGAGACAACTTATTGAAGATTTAATGGATTTTTCAAGAGTCAGTGCGGTCGATCATCAATATGAAATTAGTGATTTACAGGATATTATTGACGATGTAAAAACAGAACTTATTGAAAGAATTCATCAAAAAGAAACTGTTTTTAATATAAAAGGTTTAGCGCCTGTCAATATTATGACCTCCCAGTTTAGGCAGCTTATTTACAATTTAATCAGCAACTCCTTAAAGTTCTCTTTACCTAAAGTTCCCCTTCAAATTACAATACAGTCTTCGATTCTTAAAAACGAAGAATTTAGAGCCCTTAATCTGCCTGACAGTCCGCAAATTTGTGATTACTGGAACTTTACTTTTCAGGATAACGGAATTGGTTTCGACGCGCAGTACAATCAAAACATCTTCGTTATATTTCAAAGATTACATCATACCGCCGAATATTCAGGAACAGGAATTGGGTTGGCTATAGTAAAGAAGATCGTGGAAAACCACAACGGAATTATAATTGCTGACGGTAATTTAAATAAGGGAGTAACATTTAATATCTACATTCCTATTACGGAAAATTTTAAGAAATTACCGGAAACTTCGAAATCCGGAAAACAACTTTTTAAAGTGAGCAATGATTTACAAAACGCATATGAAATGCATTAGTCTTCACAATGGTTATCCTTTTTTATTGACCTGATAAACAGTATATCTTTTAATTTATTTAATCATACCTTCTAAAGCTTCGTAGGTAGATATTCAACTAAATTAATTAAATTAGCTAAAGAAATATTCGTGATCCTATACATCAGATACCATTTGAGCAAGGTTTGCTATCTGCTATACTATATTTCAAAAGAATACAGACCTATTAGGCTGAATACAACATTAAATTTCCTTCTTATAAATTAAAAGAATGCTTGACAACTTTCCTTTTTATCTTGGTATATTACTAGTTATCTTATTACTGATTATGATAGCTAATAAAATAAAGGTAGCGTACCCCATTTTGTTAGTATTAGCAGGATTGGTTATTAGTTTTATTCCGGGCGTACCTGTAATTAATATCGAACCGGAACTCATATTTTTTATTTTCCTTCCTCCTCTGCTCTATGAAGCAGCCTGGACCGTTTCCTGGAAAGAAATGTGGCGTTGGCGCAGGATTATTACAAGTTTTGCTTTTGTTGTCGTTTTTTTGTCGGCACTTTCAGTAGCACTTGTTGCGAATTATTTTATTCCGGGATTTTCACTGGCATTGGGTTTTGTATTGGGCGGAATTGTATCTCCTCCAGATGCAGTCAGTGCGGGGGCTATTTTAAAATTCGTAAAAGTACCAAAGGCAATCTCCTCTATTTTAGAAGGCGAAAGTTTACTCAATGACGCATCTTCGTTAATCATTTTCAGATTTGCTATGATTGCGGTTGCAACAGAACAGTTTATATTTTACAAAGCCGCTACAAGTTTTAGCTGGATGATTATTGGCGGAGTCTCGATTGGATTACTAATTGGATGGCTTTTTATGAAAGCACATAAATACCTGCCTACGAATACAAATGCAGATATTGTCCTTACGCTTCTTACCCCTTACATTATTTATCTCGCTGCCGAAGAAATTCACTGCTCAGGCGTTCTGGCGGTAGTAAGCGGAGGTTTGCTTTTATCAAACAACAGACATCGCTTTCTTACCAGCAAATCTCGTTTGCGTGGTGTAAATGTCTGGGAGAGTCTCTGTTTTATATTGAACGGATTCGTATTTATGCTAATTGGATTAGATCTTCCTCAAATTACAAAAGGCCTTGAAGAAGTAAGCCTTCCCTCAGCAATTGGTTATGGTGTGCTCATTACGTTAGTCTTAATGGTGAGCCGAATACTTTCATCTTATGGTGCTGTAGTAGTAACAATGATTGCCCGTAACTTCATCACTGTGGCAGACACAAGAAATCCCGGTATCAAAACACCTTTTATACTGGGCTGGACCGGAATGCGCGGTGTTGTTTCTCTTGCCGCTGCACTTTCAATACCTGTTTATTTGAATAACGGAAATGGTTTTCTGCAACGAAACCTTATTTTGTTTATTACTTTTATTGTTATTCTTCTGACATTGGTAATTCAGGGGCTGACACTGCCCTACTTTATCAGAAAAATTAATCTTACGGATATTTATGATCCTATTCCGCATGAGGAAGCGTATAATACGGTTCGAAAAGAATTAGCGGAACACGCAATACATTATCTAAAAACCCATTATAGCGGTGAAGTTGAAAACAATACACCTTTGCAGCATCTCATTCAAAAATGGGAACTTCACAGCAACGGAATAGATGACGAATCGATTGGAGAGGAACTTAAGGTTATTTATCTTGATTTACTAAACGAACAAAGGCAATGGCTGATTGATAAAAACAAGGAAGATCGAACCCTGGACGAATCCATAATCAGAAGGCAAATGTATTATTTGGATATTGAAGAAGAAAAATTGCGCTTTCTTTAAAATTTAATTAATTGAACTGAATACCTACGTAACGCTAAATTTCAATACATGAAAATCTTACCATCCAATTCGACTTTACTTCTTATTGACGTACAGGAAAAATTATTGCCGAAAATTTATGAAAATGAAGAAGTGATGAAAAGTGTGATATGGGTTGTAGATTTGGCACAAACAATCGGTATTCCGCATATTTTAACCGAACATTGTCCGCATAAAATAGGAACGACACCCGCTACAGTACGCGATAAATTTGAAGAAAAAGATATCATAACAAAGGTTTATTTTTCTGCTGTTCGCGAAGGAAATCTTCTTGATAAAATTCAAAAAGAAAGAAAACAAATTATTGTGGCAGGAACGGAGGCGCACATTTGTGTACAGCAAACTGTTCTGGATCTTCTGGAATTGGGTTACGAAGTTTTTATTCTGGATTCAGCGGTGGGAACCCGAATTCCAAACGATAAAGAAAGAGCGCTCGAAAGAATGAGTAAAAACGGAGCAGAAATAATCACACCCGATATGCTGGCGTTTGAATGGCTTGAAAAAGCAGAAACACCACTTTTTAAAGAAGTTCTCACGAAATTTATTAAATAATAAAAAATTACCGCAGTATCAAATTCAGTTGAATTTAATACTGCGGTTCTGGTTTTCTACAATTTTTTTTGACTTAAATCTGATTCTTAAGCTTTAATAAAAGCTAAGATATCTGCATTAACAGTTGCTGCATCTGTCGTTGGCATTCCGTGGCATAAACCTGGGTACGTAATCAGTTTTCCGTTTTTAACTAATTTAGCTGCTCTCAAAGCAGTTGGTACATAGGGAACAATCTGATCGTCTTCTCCATGTAGTATAAGTACAGGTTTGTCTACACTTTTCAAGTCTTCCGTAAAATCTGTTTCTGAAAATGCCTTTATACAGTCATAATGCGCTTTAATTCCGCCCATCATTCCCTGACGCCACCAATTATCCTGAATTCCTTTTTTTACAGCAGCTCCTTCTCTATTGTATCCATAAAACGGGAAAGTCAGATCCTGATAAAACTGTTGTCTGTTATTGGCAGTATTAAAACGAATATCATCAAATACAGCAATTGGAACACCATCTGGATTATTATCGTTCAAAACCATATAAGGCGTCACTGCACTTATAAGTATTACTTTAGCTACTCTGCTTCCGTATTTTGCGGCATATCTTATGGCTTCTCCTCCTCCTGTTGAATGTCCGATATGTATGGCATCTTTCAAATCTAAAAATGCTGTAAGTTCTGCTACATCAGCTGCATAAGTATCCATTTCATTTCCTTTGTAGGTTTGTGTAGATCTTCCGTGACCGCGTCTGTCATGTGCAATTACTCTGAATCCCTGGTCAAGGAAATACAACATTTGCGCATCCCAGTCATCTGCTGATAATGGCCAGCCGTGATGAAAGAAAACAGGCTGTCCTGTTCCCCAATCTTTATAATAAATTTCTGTTCCGTCTTTAACCGTAATCGTACTCATTTTACTTCTTTTTAATGGTTATTAATCATTTTAAATTAAATTCACTTTTATAGTTTTTCATACCAGTCCAAAATATAATCGGCTACTATTTCCCATCCTTTTTCGCCGCAGATGAAGTGACTTTTACCGTCAAAAATCTTCAGATCAACACGACTTTTTTTGTCTTTGTATTTATTTGCCAAAGTTGTTGTAAGTGATTGTGGAAAAATATTGTCGCTGCCTCCGCCAATAAATAAAATCGGCTCGTGTGATACTCCAAAATCAATGTTAGAAAAAGAGTTTAGGACCAATTCGCGGCTTACTTTGAAACTTTCCGGCACGGCATAAGTTTCAAAAGCATTTGCTCTTTCACTTTCAGGAAGTGTATTAAAAAAGCATTTGTCATACCACTCACGGCTCCCCATAAAATATTTTTTACCGGAAAAAAAACCAAATGCCGGTATCACTGATTTTAAGGTTTGTACTGGAGGAAATACATTCTTTGGTGGTGCACCATCAATACTTACAGCCGCTGCTACTTTATTTAATTCTAACAATTTCATCACTGCCATTCCGGCCATAGAATGCCCTATAACTAATGGTTTTTCAGGCAGACTGTCGATGAGCTTCGAAATGTTGTTAACGATATCTATAAAACCTGTTTTAACAAGTGCAGGATGTACCTGTTTTCTTAAATCGGAAGGATTTCCGTCATGTCCGGGATTGGCCGGAGTATAAACTGTATATCCTTTTTGTTCGTAATGGCTTTTCCATTTTGCCCAGCTAAGGTCATTTACAAAGTTTCCATGTATGAGAATTATGGATTTTGATTTGGTCATAAGAATAAATATTTAATGATTAATAACGTATTGTCAATGACGATTTTATAATTTCAAGTTTTAATTATTGTTCTGACAACTGCCTTTTTTTGAATAAAACGACATTGTTTACCTTATTTTTCAATTTAGAAAAACCTATTACAATCTTTACACCTAAATTACAAATAACTTATTATCAATCAATTAAATAAAAAACATATTTTTCTAATCACTACATTTCGCTAATTTATATTCCTTTTTGCGATATATAGCAAGAAGCATTTTTCGCAAAATTTAAATGAGATCGTAGCCGCGTAAATAATGGAATTGTATAATTTGTAAACGGTCGAATTCTTATAAAATGGGAATTTGAATGCATTCAAAAATTCAATGTGAATAATTAACTGTAACATTATCAACATCTAATCGTCTTATTAAAAGTTTAAAATAGCTTTAAAACCTTTTAAAAGATGAAAAAAACTATTCTTGAAGATTTCAAAATCAATATCAAAATTAAACTTGCCCTGCTATGGGCTTCTGTGACATTTTTGTACCTGTATGGAGACTATTTTGAACTATATGTTCCCGGAAAAACATCGGGAATAATGGAAGGAACCAGTTTACTTGATAATCCTCAAAAATTATTTATGGCTTCGTTGTTATTAGCAATTCCGGCGCTGATGGTTGCTTTGTCAATACTACTAAAACCAATCGTAAACAAAGTGTTAAACATTATTTTTGGTCTTTTTTTTACTGCCATTATGCTGTTGATTGCCGTCACTTCATTTTCGGAATGGAGAGCTTTTTATGTTTTTTATGCGATTCTCGAAAGCATCATTACAGCAATAATTGTATGGAAAGCATTTAATTGGCCTAAACAAACCGACTTACAGGAAACCATCTAAATAATTTCAATATGACATCAAATAAAAAAAAGGCTAGAATTGCAGGGTTACTCTATCTCGTTGTTGTGTTAACCGGTTTTTTTAGCCTGGCTTATGTACCTTCTAAACTTATTTTTTGGGATAATCCAACGGAGACTTTTAATGCTATAAAAGCATCTCAGACACTTTTTAGGTTTGGAATTGTGAGTGGTGTAATCTGTTATATTTTCTTTTTAATGTTGCCTGTTGCTCTTTATAAACTCCTTGCACCGGTAAATGAATTGTATGCAAAATTGATGGTTCTTTTAGCCATAATTAGTGTTCCGGTTTCCTTTTTAAATATCCAGAATAAATTCGCTGTACTGTCGCTCATCAATGGTGAAAATCATACTATTTTTTCAAATGAACAATTGAAATCGCAGATCATGTTTTATCTCAATCAATATGATAATGGCATATTAATGGTTTCGATATTTTGGGGACTGTGGTTATTTCCGTTTGGTTATTTGGTATACCAATCCGGCTTTTTACCTAAATTTTTTGGCGTTTTACTGATAATGGGGTGTTTTGGCTACCTCATAAATTTTTTCGGAAATACTTTAATCCCTGATTATTCTGATTATGGATTCTCTAAATATGTAAGCATTCCTTCGGCCTTGGGAGAAATCGGAATCTGTTTGTGGCTTCTTATTATGGGTGCAAAAGAAAAAACGATATTAACCTAATATGCTTAGACTCTCAAAGAGAGAGAGAGAGAGAGAGAGAGTTACGGCAAGGATATTTTTTTAAATGATTATAAAAATAAATTTTATGCCATCATTCCCCAAAACGGAATATTTCATCCAATTTAATGACAGAAGTTCCATTAGATAACACTTTTGGTGCCATTGCTAATTTCTTTGCCAAAATACTGGTTGCTAATGGTCTGAATTTTCTAAACAAACCTATTGCATTGGCAAATTTTAGAAGATTATCCATCACTTTTTCACCAAATCGATCCGTGCCGGCTCTTGAAAGTAATCCGGGTTTGAAAATAATATATTGTTTGAAATCAAGTTTTGCAATCTCATCTTCCAATTTTCCTTTTATTTGAGAATAAAAAACCTTGCTTTCTACAGAGGCTCCGTAAGCCGACAGTAATACAAAAGAGGGAACTCCGTTTTCTTTTGCTAATCGTGCAAACGTTACAGGAATATCAAAATCAATTTTTGTTTGATTCTCTTTTGATCCGGCGGCTTTAAGTGTTGTTCCCAAACAAGAAAAAAAGACATCACCCACTATTAAATCTTTATAAGAATCAATAGTAGAAAAATCGATAATTTGTTCTGTCAACTTTGGATCTTGCTTTCCTATTGTTCTTCTAACAAAAACAGTAACTGATGTATAAGCTGCATCTGCTAAAAGTTCGTCAACCAAAAATTCTCCTGTCGAACCTGTCGCTCCAATAACTAATGCTTTCATAAATATATTTTTAAAAAGTAAAAACAACTTAACACAATCCCGATAACGCTTTAACAAAAGTAAAAAAAATAGGTTATAGTATTTATATTGGTTTTTAAAAGATATTATAATTGCATATTACAAATTAAAACAACCCGATTAATTAAAAATCAATACATTTGCAATTCACAAAAAGAAATGAAAAACAGTATTAACATCTCTATTATTATTAGTGTAGCCATTATTAGATGTCTACAGAGAGGTGTTGTATAAATATATTTAAAGATATAATTTGAAAAGACCTCCCCGTACTCAGGAGGTCTTTTCTATTTTGAGCAACTATGAAAAACGTAGCAACTAACAGTATTATCGCAATTATTAGTATTCGTATCACATGACGAGTCAGGAATCTATTGCATACTAATAAAAACCTTTCTCTGTCAAAACGAGGAAGGTTTTTTTTTGAAAATAACCTAACAATTAATACATACTCATAAAGAAACAGCCATGAAAAAACAATACACTTTTACCATTTATGCCGAAGATCAAGTACAATTGTTCCAAAAAATCACTTTAATCTTTTCAAGGAAAAAAATTAAAATAGAAAGCTTCAACTTTTCTTCTTCTGAAGTGGATCAAATATCTCGTTTTACAATCGTGGTAACAGAAACTTATGAAATCGTCAAAAATTTAGTTCCCCAAATTGAAAAAATAATTGAAGTTTATAAATGTTATTGCAATACCAATGAAGACATCATCTGGAAACAAATTGCTCTTTTTAAAGTGCTAACATCAATCCTCTATCAGGAAAATTTAAACTTTTTCCTAAATAATGCTGCTGTCACGGCAGTTTCAATCGAAAGAGATTATACCATATTCCAGGCTACCGGAAACGAAGAAGAAATCAATGACTTAGTTGTCCAATTTTCTGATTTTAATCTTATCGAATTTGTAAAAAGTCCCAGAATTGCACTTATTAGAAAGAGTGAAGGTTTTGCAAAGGAATTATCAGATAAGGAAAGAGAGGAAGAGCAACTTTTTGTATAATGTCATGGGAAAACTTAAATTATTTTTTTACTATTTTCTTCTGTCAAAATTCCTCAGAAACTTAAAATTGTTATATTTACTTTTTTAGCTGACAATAATAATGGTACAAGAATTCAGTTTCTATACTGTTAAGTCAATTAATTTTAAGAAGTCATAATGGAAAAACATATAGAATCAGTAGCATCGTTACCTCTGGAAAATAATCCAATTACATATCCTCAAATAAAAGAAGCCGATTTATTACCCCATCCGGAATCTCGTTTAGATTCTGCGGAAATGAAAGAAACACCACTTAGTGATTCCACCATTCCGTATAGAGATTTAACGGATGTTGCCAGTAAAAAAGAAAGCATTCACCAGCTTATTGCTAAACTGGATGTCGAAAATAATATTAGATATCAGCGAACAGTAGAAGATACCTATTGCAATGTCTACTCATACGATTATTGTTATTTCTCGAAAGTATATCTTCCGACAGTTTGGTGGACGGATGAATCTCTCGAAAAAATGGCACAAGGGCAAGACGTCGAAGCTGTTTTTGAGCAAACCGTAGACCGAATTTATTCCAGCGCCATTACCGACTGGTTTTTGGAATGGGGACCTAATTTTGGCTGGGAGAAAATGGATAGTGCTGAGGAAATTCAGAATAAGGTAAATGAAAATGGCGGAATTGGAATCATTTGCGCCAAAAGAAGAGAAAAAGGACTTTCAGGACATATCGTTCCAGTTGTTCCGGAAACTGATTTACATAAAGCGTATCGCGAAAATGGTGTTGTCGTTTATCCCTTGCAATCTCAGGCAGGAAAGCTGAATTACAATTATTTTTCGGAAGTAAGAAAAGACTGGTGGAACGATGAATTATATTCCTCTTTTGTGTTTTACTATCATGAATAAAATAAGCCTACAAAGCTTCTGGTCAAACATTCAAAAAATTAATTGATTTTCAGCGTGTTAACCACTTGGAAATAACATAATAAATAACTACTTTTGCAACTTGGAAAAAACAGGAATAGCTAAAAAATACAATTAGGCTATTTATCTGCTTAAATTATTGATATAAAAGTAATTAGTGATCATTATAATTTTATAAGCCCCTTTGTAAAATTTTACTTTTTTATCAGTCATTCAGTTGATACAAGTGCAAAATTCCTAAAACTATAATACATTTCTAAAATTCTAAAAGTCGAATAAACTTTTTTAATGGAGGCAACAATTTATGCGATCCGTTAAAGCTGCTTTGTCTCTGGTTTTGATCAATTGGATGTGTATCTCTTAATAAAAAAAACAACTTTAAAGTAGTATCAACCATAAAAAGAAAATTAGTATAAATGAAAGACAATCAGACAAAAAAATATTATTGGGGAATTGGATTAGAAAACGAAACCTACATGCAATTTGAGGAATCCTTAATAGTTTCTGGTGCGTTTATACAAGAAAAAATTGGTTTTGAGAAATACAGTATCGACTATAGAAAATGCTACAAACCAGAAAGCCTTGCTCCTGTTTTGAAAAAAGCTTTTAACTCAAAAGAAAGTTACAAAGTAAGCCGAATGATGAACAGTCATTCACTTGAAAAACTGGATATCAATTATCAGCACAAAATGTTATCGCCAATAAAACCATTGATTGATACGGCAACTGGCGAAGAAAACGCACAGCCAATTGAAAACCCTGAATATCTTGGGAAATCGATCATGGAACTTTTCCTTGAAGATCAGCCTTACAACATTCAAAGTATGATTACCCAAAGAAACAAAACGATGGGATCTGTACATTTTGATGGCGATTCTATCGAATTTGTAACCAAATATTTTGAAAACAGAACCATTGCTGATTCCTGCAAAGAACTAAAAGCAACCAAAAAGTTATTTTTAGATAAAATCAATGAATCATCTGTTTTAAATGGAAAATTAAATTTTCCGGATTACAACAACGGACTTAATATGTTCATGACCAATCAGGAAAACCTGGTTTTGTTTAATAACGGAACGTATCATTTTCATATTACGTTACCTTCATTGACGGAAGACAGCAGAATTGTTGACTATACTGATTTTGAAAAAACACATGCTAATGCGATTTATTTATTGCAATGGTTTGAGCCTTTTTTCATCGCTACTCTTGGAAGTCCTGATATTATGGGCGTGATAAGTGACAAGTACAGTCTGGACAAAAAGTTTACTTTAGGTTCTATGCGAAATGCAATGTCCCGTTACATTGGCGTTGGAACGTATAACAAAGCAATGCCAAAAGGTAAAATTCTAACGTACAACGTAGACAATTTCAGAAAGTTATTGAAATTTGAAAAGGAAGAAAACATCTGGTGGCGCGATCAGATTGAAACAGAAATGGAATACGAAATGCTTTCAGAAGTGGGTCTTGATTTTAATCAGGAAAAAATGTACCAAAGCGGTTTCGAATTCAGAAGTTTTGATGAGTTTCCTGCAGAATATTTAAATGATGTTCTTTTTTCTATCATTCTGATTTGTGAGCATTCCTTAAATCTTCCAGATGTTCAGTGGGGTCATGACAGCAAAGCATGGAATAATCTTGTTTTTAAAACATTGAAAATGGGTTATGCTACTGAAATCAACGAAGAAGAAAAGAAGGAAGTTTTAAATTTACTTCAATTATTGAATTCGGCAGATGAGAATTACGATACGCTAAAATCTGAATTTGAAGCCATCACAATGCTGGACGAATTTTTCTTTAAAATTCTGTCTGTTTTACATGAAACCTACAAAGACAACAATATTTGTCTGGATGCGATGTACGGTCAAAAAACAACTGTTGCCCCAAAATGGGACAACTTTAATAAATACCAAACAGAAAGACATCTAAAGCAAATTGGCGCTTTTTGCGATAATTAAAACTCGATTTCACTATAAAATACTAATCCTTATGCACCTACACATAAGGATTTTTTTATGTCTGATTTTTTTATTGAAACAATGTTGCATTTACAAATAAGAAGTATATATTTGCAACAACATTGCGTTAAGCATAGTTTAATTAGAATGAAAATGAAATTAAGAATCTTTTCTCTTTTCTTACCACTGGTTGTAGTATTTGCGATACTATTTCCGGCGATACATTCTTATGAACACATACAAAGTCACAATACTTCGCATAAAAGCGTAAAACTGCAATTACAAAGCAATAAAGCGGATTTAAAAGTACACGATCATAGTAATGAAGAATGTACCATCTGTCATTTTAAATTTAGTCCTGTAGCTACTTTTTCTTTTAGCTGTTTTCAGTTTTATAAAAATAGTCCGTTAATCCATACGGTACATTTTTATTTCTCATCCTTTTCTGAGTTTTTCAAAGGCTCGTTATTTTCTCTAAGGGCCCCTCCTCTTTTCTAAAACTGTAAAAGTAAAGTTTGAAATTTGAGAGGGTTTACAAGCAAATTATCCGAAAAGAATTAATTTTTCTGATAAGCGTTGTATCTATTCGTTTTTCCTGCATACAATAGCACCAGCGTTGTCTTTAATGCTTGCGTGTCATGATTATTTCACCTCGAAAACCAGTAAATTCAGGCATTCGTATTATAATAATTTCTATTTCATTAGGAAACAATACTCTGCGTCACTAGCATCTCGCATCTCCTTTTCACTTTTTCACAGTTTAACAATTCACATTCCGCATTTCACATTTCACATTTTACCCCATTTCTGACACGAAATGCAGTCCTCTGTAACCCATATTTAATAGTTATGAATACGCTAACATGCCCAACAACCAGAATTCTGGTATTTTTTTGCACCATTGCCTTTGCTTTCACTTCTTGTGATAGTGACAAAAATGAAATTGATACGGAGTATCCTGTAGTGGATACTTCGGCCGCAAACGCTTTCCCTATACAATGCAGCCAGGTCACCCGGGGCCAGAAAATTATATTCAGAGCGAAATTTACAGACAACACTGAATTGGGCTCTTACAGTCTTGACATTCATCACAATTTTGACCATCACACGCACAGCACCGAAGTCAATAATTGTGCTACTGAACCTGTCAAAAAGCCTGTAAACCCACTGTTGTATATTAATTCAGTTACTATTCCCGTAGGACAAAAAAGTTACGAAGCATCACAGGAAATCCTGATTCCGACTGATGTTGATCCGGGTGATTATCATTTTATGATTCGTTTGACGGATAAAGAAGGCTGGCAAACCATCAAAGGATTAAGTATTAAAGTTTTATAAGTTGTTTTTAATGTATCAAAATAAATCAAATCGATTGCAGACTTTTTGCCTGTTGCTTTTTTGTTTTGCTATAGTGACAAAGGGGACAGCGCAAACCGTTCGTTTATCGGGTAGCGTAATTTCTACTGGTCACAAACCATTAGAGGGCGCTATCGTTACTCTTTATCCCTGCAATGCAAGTACAACTACAGATCACGGAGGTAATTTCTTTTTTAACCAGATACCAAAAGATACTAAATTCTTAACCGTACATTTTTACGGTTACGCGTACTATGAAGTCCAAATTTCTTTAAATAAAAAGGAAATGGTACTTGCTGCTATTGTATTACATCCGGAAATAAAAGAGTTGCAGGAAGTGATTATTACAGATTCTTATGAAACACATCGAAAAAAAGAAACATCACTTTCTATTGAAACGGTAAGTAGCAGTTTTATTCAGCGAAATCTCGGTGGAAGCCTTATGCAGTCCTTGCAAAGGATTCCGGGTGTTAAGACCATTTCCATTGGTTCCGGTGGCTCAAAACCCTTAATTCGGGGACTAAGCTTTAATCAGGTTATTGTTGTCGAAAACGGCATCAAACATGAAGGTCAGCAATGGGGCGCCGATCACGGGCTTGAAATTGACCAATACGCCGTAAATCGGGTTGAAATTATTAAAGGACCTTCCTCTTTTATTTATGGATCAGATGCCATTGGCGGTGCGGTTAATATAAAACCTGTACCTTTTCCAGTTAAAAATACTTTTGGGGGGAGTGCTGACTTTAGCGGAAAAAGCAATAATGCACAATTTGGTGGCTCGGTCAACCTTTTTGGACGTAAAGAGAAATGGTTTTTCGATACGCGACTTACTGCCATGGATTATGGAGATTATCGTGTTCCTACTGATACCGTTCAGGTTTATAATTATGCTGTCCCCTTATATAAAAATCATTTACGCAACACAGCAGGACGTGAACTCGATTGGCACGGCAGTGGAGGTTACAGTAGTGAAAAATTTAAATCGGTTTTATATATCAGTAACATTTACAGCAAAAGTGGCTTTTTTGCCAATGCACATGGGCTGGAACCCCGAAATGTAGATACCGAACTTCACGATAAATCAAGCAGAGATATTTTAATGCCTTTTCAGGAAGTCACGCATACTAAAATTAGTACGACAACTTCTTTTCAATTGGGCGCTCATCAATTGGAAACGCAAATGGGTTTTCAGAAGAATTTCCGTCGGGAATACAGCCATTATGTCAATCATGGCTATATGCCACCTGTCTATCCTGAAGGGATGTATGCACCACAGGATTTAGAAAGACAATATGATAAAGAAGTTTTTTCTGTTGCGATTAAGGATGAATTTTCAATCCAAAATCATCATTTAACTGTAGGGCTAAATGGCGAACAGCAACAAAATGAAATTAACGGCTGGAGTTTTTTAATTCCTGCTTTTAAACAAACCAATGCCGGATTATTTGTTTACGACAAAATGCAGCTCAGCGACCAATGGTTGTTACATGGAGCTGTTCGGATGGATTATGGCCGAATCGAAATGAAACAATATACAGACTGGTTTCCTAGTGAAAAGACAATAAACGAGCTGACTACTGCTGAACATTTAAAACGTTCTTCAGCCCTTACAAGAACATTTAAAAGTTTTAACTGGTCAACAGGCGTGAATTATACGCCCGGGCAATGGTCGTTAAAAGCAAATCTCGGAACGAGTTTCAGAATGCCAATTGCGAAAGAACTCGCTTCAAACGGTGTCAATTACCACTATTTCAGATTTGAGAAAGGTAATCCAGATTTAGCAGCCGAACGTTCTTATCAGCTGGATCTTGGTATGGAATGGAAGTCCAATAAATGGTCTGTTCAGTTGAGTCCGTTTTTCAATTATTTCCCCAATTACATTTACCTGAATCCGACTTCGCTACACGATATTTATTATGGTGCCGGCAATCAGGTTTTTGAATACGAACAAAGCAAAGTGATGCGCTACGGTGGAGAATTGCAAGTGCGCTATCACTTTACGCCTCTTTTTACCGGCGAAATTCTGGCAGAATATCTTTATTCAGAACAATTATCGGGCAGTAAAAAAGGCTACACACTCCCTTTCTCGCCTCCTGCGTCGATTTTGTTTGGGCTGAATTATACCCCGGAAATTAAAAATTTGAGCGGTACCTATTTTTCGATCGATTACCGTTATACCGCGGCGCAAAATCAGATTGTTCCGCCGGAGAAAAAAACAGCAAGCAGTAGTGTTTTTAATCTGGCCTTTGGAACTAAAGTTAAAGCAGGACAGCAGGATTTCATTCTAAGCTTCCAGATTCAGAATTTATTCAATACCAAATACCTGAATCATACCAGTTTTTATCGTTTAATAGAACTGCCTGAAGCCAGCAGAAACATTATTCTGTCTGTAAAAATTCCCTTTTTACTATTAAAATAAATGCACTATGAATTCAATTAATTAATCCCAAACCCTATGAAAAAAGTAAAATTATTTCTTCTGTTTTTTGTAACGGCAGCCACCTTTACGGCTTGTAATAACGACGACGACGAGCGCACTGTCTCGAAACCAACAGCTAACAACGTCGAAATTGGAACCGCCAACAACAAACGTGCCCTGATTGGCCGTGATTTCCATTTTAATGCTGATGTTATTTCCGGTGATAAAATTGGCGATGTACAGTTAAAAATCCTTCCAAAAAAAGGAGAAATCTATAGTAAAGACTGGAAGTTTGAATTAAACTGGATCGAATACAAAGGGGCGAAAAACACCAATGTACACAAACACTTCAATATTCCTTCAGAAGCTCCGGAAGGTAAATTCGATTTCTATTTCATTGTGAAAGACGAAAACGGTACCGAACTCGAAATTAAAGAAGAACTAACGATTACAGATCCCGCTAATATGCCTGCTGATCCGTTAATTGGCAGAGATATGCTTTCCCGAAATGATGATTTGATTTATTATATGGAAACCTGGGTGGAACCGGAATTAATCTTTAAAAAGAAGGATCTGCTTACAGCACATGCCCAGGTGAGCCAGATTATGGGAGACGGAATTTTGTATTCTGTTTTAATAAAGAAAAGTGCCAATTACCATCCTGAAAGTATCGATAATCTGGATTTTAAAAAGGTGATTGTCATCTCAAAAGTAGAACATAAAGGCCTTCCACCCGCTTCAAAAATGGCTACCCTACACAAGATAAATGAGGTTTGGGGTGGTGAGAGTATCATAATTGGTGCTGAAAACGATGCAAACGGAACCGTAATTACGGGAGACAAAGCCTGGCAATCTGGTCAATACAATTGGGTGGTACTTTATAAAAACACAACCTACAACCTGAGTGTTTATAAATCGATGCCCATTACTATCAATTATTAATTCATAATCCCAATAATAACTTTAAACCCTTTAAAAATGAAAAACAATTATTTCAAACTGATTTTCTTATTTGTTTTAGCCTCATTTGCAGTTTCCTGTAACAATGACGATGATAACACTGCAATTCCTGATGAAGCGTTATCTGAATACAAATACCTGCGAATATTACTTTCTGATGAAAAAACAACAGCTCTTACATTGGTAAATCCATTGGATGCCAGCACAACTTCCTTTACTGCCAAATTTGCAAAAGCATCACTTTACACCACTGAATCCGGTAGATACGCAGGAATTATACACCGAACAGCAAATACTGTAGAAACTTTTGACAGTGGGTTCGAAAGTCACGGTGATCATGTCGATGTAGACGGAACTCCGAAGTTTGGTGCTTTGGTTGGTCAATCGCTTCTGCCAACTCATTTTAAAAGTAAAATAGGAGAATTACTCACTTTCAATGACGGAGACGGCACGTTAGCTGTTGCTAAGGAATCAGAAATTAATACAGTCGGAGCAAAGTTCAAATCGATAAATGCGGGTTTGTTGGCGCATCACGGTGCCATGGCTACTTTTAGCAATGGTACTTATGCGATTACCGTAAAAGATAATTCGGTTGCAGGAACACTTCCTGAAAAAGTAAAAATTATTGATAATGCAGGGAAAACCCTTTTTGATGCAACTGTGGCAACAAAAGGTATTCACGGAAATGCCTCTGACGGAACTTATGCCGTTTTCGGCTCAGCGAGCGGTGTTTTGGTGGTTGAAAGTTCAGGAAAACAGCAACTTATTTCACTTCCTGAAGATTTTGGAACTGCCTGGTTTGGAAGTATTTTAGAAACAAAAGCAAAAGGAAAATTTGTTGGGTATACTGCTGCAAAAGGAGCTTACTTAATTGATGTAGTTAACGGTTCTATTAAACCTATTTTTCAGAGTACTGCCATCATGCAATGCAAGGTGAACTACAACTCGACAAAACTCGGAATCCTATTGCATTCAGGTGAATTCAAATTATTCAACCTGACAAGTTTACAAGCTGAAAAAGAAGGCAAAATTATAAATGAAACTGCCACTGATGCCGCTTTAAAACCACAAATGCAATTAACAGAAAAGTTTGCTTACCTCACTTCTCCTGCTACGGGCGAATTGCTACAACTAAATTTGTCGACACTGACAGTTGTAAAGAAAATAAAAGTTTCTGCCACACCCTATATGATTACCATTCTTGGTTTTGAAAATGACAAAAGTCATTAATTAAGGAGCATAAATAAGGCCCATTCCTTTCGGTTTGGGCCTTATTTTATCTTACAACCTGATTTATTTTTATGTTTAGTTACCGCCCAGAACCGCTTTCAATGAAACATATTTATCCAGGCTTTTAAAATCGTGTCCTTTTCCTTTCATCGATTTGATAAAAGATGGTGTCGCACCAACTGCTTTTGCTCCCACTACATCTTCAAGATCCAAATCGTTAAAACCAAGATCCTTTTATTCTAGTAGTAATGCTGGTGTTACATTTAACGATTTCAAAGCTAATAAATCTTCTGCACTGATATCGTTATAACCTGCTTTCTTAAAACTATTTATGAAATCAGGCGTTACATTTAGCGACTTGAAAGCAATTAGATCATCGTTCGAAAGAGCATTATAACCTAATTTTTTAAAGGAATCAATAAAAGCCTGATCAATTTTCAATGATTTAAATGCAATAATATCGTCATCTTTATCTTCTTGATCTTCTCCATCTTTTGCCTCTTTGTCATTCTTTTTCGAAGTTGTAGAACCATGGAAATCCTTGATATATTTTGCATCAATTCCCTGAGATTTTAATGCAATAATGTTACCCGCACTTAGATCTTTGTAACCAGATTTACGAATTTCTTCAATATATGCCTGGTCTATTCCCAATGATTTAAAAGGAACAAGGTCCTCCAAATCAATATCCGGAACTGCTTGTTTAATTGAAGTAATATAGTCCTCATTTACATCTAATGCAGCAAGAGGAATAAGTTGGTCCTTGTCTAGTTTGCTGTAACCATTTTTCTTAAGCATTTGTACATAAGATTGTTTGATGTTAATCATAAAGAAAACCATACGATCTTCATCGTCCTTAAGGTCAATACCTTCCTTCTCCATTGCTGCGCTATAAGCTGTGTTAGCCGTAAATTTATAGGTTCCCATGCCTTTGTCACCTTCAAATTTACCAACAAAAGTCATTGTTCCGGCTTCGCGTGTTAAGGTGAATGTTCCCTGTTTGTCTCTCGGGAGGTCTTTAAATTCATTCAGCTGAAAAGTACTGTTCGAATTGTCGTTTTCGTCGCTTTTAAATTGCACATTTACAGTATTGCCTTTGATAGTGGCAAACCAATTTCCTTCCGTCTCCATTCCGCTCTGAATGTTGGACTGTCTTTCTTGCTTTTCTTCTTTTTCTTTAAAAGCCAGCGTTTGACTTTGCGCTGCCGGTTGATTAAAAAGGCAGGCAAACAGCACCATAATTGGCAGCAGGAAAAAGTATTTCCAGGTGGTGTGCACGTTTGATTTTTTTGAGTTCATCATGATGATTCGTTTTTTTAATAATGATTGATTATAATTAGTTGTAAGACTCAAAGGGAATTGTGGCGCTGCTACCTGTAGCAGACTGAATTGATAACTTTCTTTTTCCACCGTATCCTGTTGCAGCATTTGGTCATCTGTCAAAAATTCAAGATTAATTTCTAACGCTTTTCTCCATTGCCAGGCAAAAGGATTAAACCACTGAAAAATAAGAACGATCTCAGCAAGCAAAAGATCAATGGTATGCTTTTGTTCAATATGAATTTTTTCATGAAGCAAAATCTGATTGTAGGTTTCCCACTCATATTTTTCAGGATTAATAAAAATAGTATTAGCAAAAGAACAAGGCGCCTTATCGCCTGTTATTTCGACAATACGGAATTTTCCATCCTGAATAACCGACTTCGAATAGGCTCTATAAAATAATAAGACAGCCTGCATCAAAAAGTTAAAGGCAAACACTATAACACCAAACCAATACAAATAAAATAACAACTTTGTAATTGATTCAAAATTGACAAATTGTTCCGTCTTTTCAGCAAGTGTTGGTTGTACAGGTTGTTCTTTTAGCACTGCAGTTGTAGAGGTATTCACCGGAGTGTCTGTTACAATAACAGGTTTTTCTACAGCAATTTTTCTAAAAGATAATTGATAAGGAACCGGAACTAATGGCAAAATAAAAGCCAATGCCATGCAGGAAAGCAATACAAGTCGGTTTAAATGAAAGAAAGTTTCTTTTTGCAAAAGCAGTTTGTAAAATACCAAACAGGCCGTAAGAATAAGCGCAGAATATAAAATATAAGGTATCATATCTTTTCTTTTTTAATGAGGTGCACAATTTCATCTAATTCTTTTTCTGTCAGTTTCTGCTCTTTGGCAAAAAAGGCCAGCATTCGAGGATAAGAATTATCAAAATACTGACTCACAATATCCTTTAGCGCAAATTGCTGGTACTCTTCCCTACTTATTACCGGAAAAAAGCAATGCATATTTCCAGCGGTTTCATGATTCAAAAAACCTTTTTCTTCCAGTATCTTCACTATAGTCGCCACACTATTATAATGCGGTTTCGGATCTGGTAATAATGGAATAATATCTCTTATGAAGGCTTTGTTCAAATCCCAAAACACCTGCATGATCTGTTCTTCTCTTTTTGCTAGTTTTATCATCGTTTACAAATTTTGATGCAAGATACTACTAATTAATTAGTAGACAAACTAATTTGTTAGTATTTTAACTAATTCATTAGTAACAACCTTAAATACAAGGTTTAAAAATCAACTCATATAATTGATAAACAACACTATAACAAACATAAAATCAAATAAATTATACTTTTTCTTAAAAATAGAAATGTCAATTTTAAAAAACTAAACTCCTATTATATAAAAGAACATAAGCACAAAATTGCTTATTTTTATGTTTCCTTATTTCTATAATCATTTCAACCTTTTCCAGATTCCTACTTAATTTAAACAAATAAATTATGAGCGACATTGCACGAAGATTTCCAGAGAATCCACTTTTAATGCCCAAAGATTTACAGGCAAGTAGCGACGAATTACAAATTATCAGTCTTTTGAACCCGGGAGTTTTTGTTTTCGAAGAAAAAACCTGGTTGTTGGTACGAGTTGCAGAAAGTATTGCACAAAAGGAAGGCGTTATCTTTTTTCCGGTAGTAAACGCTTTAGGAAAAATTGAAATTATTGAAATACCGCTTAATGATCCTGATTTGATTGCTACTGATGCCAGGGTAATTCAATATAAAGGACTTGATTATTTAACGACACTTTCGCATCTTCGTTTAGTATGCAGCGATGACGGCATTCATTTTTATACTCCTCAAGGTTTTAATCCTCTTGTAGGTTCCGGAATATTGGAACAATTTGGTATTGAAGACGCCAGAGTTAGTTATCTCGAAAATCAATATTATATCACTTATACAGCAGTTTCATCCAACGGCGTGGGAGTTGGATTGCGAACCACTAAAGACTGGAAAAATTTTGAAATGAAAGGCATGATCTTTCCTCCGCACAATAAAGATGTTGCTCTTTTTGAAGAAAAAATAAACGGCAAATTTTATGCTTTACACCGACCATCAAGTCCACAAATTGGAGGAAATTTTATTTGGCTGGCCGAATCTCCTGATGGAATTCATTGGGGAAATCATCAATTTCTTCTCGGAACCCGAATGGGATTTTGGGATAGTGCAAGAGTTGGTGCCGGAGCCGCGCCAATTAAAACAGATAAAGGATGGCTCGAAATTTACCACGGAGCAAATGCAGAACATCAATATTGTCTAGGAGCATTTTTAATGGACCTTGAAGATCCTTCTAAAGTTATTGCCCGCACAATCGAACCCATTATGAGTCCACAGGAAAATTACGAACTGAGTGGCTTTTTCGGTTATGTGGTTTTTACCAATGGCCATGTTGTGGATGGCGATAAAATTACCCTGTATTACGGAGCTGCAGACGAATTTGTGTGTGGCGCTTATTTTTCTATCAAAGAAATTTTAGCTGCTTTAGAAGTATAAAAACTTTTTTTAACACAAATTACAATCAAATTCTATACTGAAAATCAAAATATTACAAAAAATTAGTTATATTTAAATCCCCAAAAATTTACATTTCTCTCTCACTGATTTCAAACTGTTATTAATTAAAAAGTAAACATATTATGAAATGGTTCACTAGTTTGATGCTAAAATTTAGAGGGAAATTTTCAAATTCAACAACCGATAAATCGTTTGAAAATTTAGAAAAAGCCAGGAAATTTTATTTAGCGAATAAATATGAAGAGGCTTTAGTTTGTTTGAGTACTTTTTCTAATTCTGATGCCCATCCTGAAGCTTATAAGCTTAAAGGCGACTGTTTACAAAGGATGGATTTTCATTACAATGCAATTGAAGATTTTGATAAAGCAATTGAAACCAATCCATTGGAATTTTCAAATTATTACAGTAGGGCTGTTTCTAAAAAAGCCATTTTAGATTTTACCGGACAAATTGAAGATTTGCATAATGCGATCTATTACTATAATAAAAGTGCCGTTTTAAAAAGATCGGTTCTGAGAGCTTTTGAATCTGATTTGTTGTCTGCCAAAATGAATATTGAGACGCTTGCCAAAAATGCTTCTGAAATAACCAGAACTCCTACTTTGGAAATCAAAACCCACATTACAGAATCATTGCATCTGATCAGAAAAGTTAAATTAAAAAATGTAGTACTGGAGTAATTGCATTTTTATTCTCTATAGTAAACCGGTAAAAGCAATTTTTAGCGGTTTTTTATTTTTCCCTCCGCTTTGCTACTCATTATCTTCTTTTAAATTTTATAACTTCTAACCTTAATTATATAATTTTTCATCATAAGTATTTGTCAATTTTGATAGAAACAAATACAAAGATGAAAGACTTCTTACGCAATAACGGTTTATGTATCTGCTTTTTATTACTTTTTATAGTAACGCTGGCAGGTCAGATAATTTTCGGATTTGAAGAACATAATAAAGAGTTAATCGAAAATGGCGGTGCGGCCGTAAATCTTTCTTCTTATTTTATTTCAGGTCATTTTATTGAATCTACTTTTGAAAATTGGGAAAGCGAATTTCTTCAAATGGGCTTGTTTGTTGTCTTTACTATTTTTTTAATGCAAAAAGGTTCCTCAGAATCAAAGGATCTAGATAAAAAAGAAGAAGTCGACAGAGAACCCTCACCTGCCCGAAAAGACGCGCCCTGGCCTGTAAAAAAAGGCGGTTGGATTCTTACCCTCTACAAACATTCCCTCACTATCTCGTTGTTATTGCTATTTGTAATTTCTTTTATACTTCATTTTTATGGAAGTCTAAAAGATCAAAATGAGCAATTAACATTAAAAGGAATGCCTTTAGAATCTGTTTCTGACTATATCGGTGATTCCAGATTTTGGTTTGAATCTTTTCAAAACTGGCAAAGCGAATTCCTTTCTGTTTTTGCCATCATACTGCTTTCTGTTTATTTAAGGCAGATTGGCTCCTCACAGTCGAAACCTGTTGACGCACCTCATATGCAAACAGGTGAATAACCCTTAGATTTTAATAACTATAAAAAGAATCTTTTAATCCATTAAAATTTATCATTATGCAAACAGTTACGCCTTGGAGCGCCACAGTTCAGGAAGATGTTAAAAACAGTGAATTACTTTTAGAAAGAAAAATTCTTGATTATACGTTTCAATTTTATAATACGGGCGATTCTTTATGGATTGTCGTACTTCTTCCCAAAAAAGGAAAAATAGCATTTCGTGCAGCTTTTGGAATGAACAGTTGTTTTGAAATTACTAATCTTTTTGATGATGACGAAACGATTGTTATTCAATTGAATTCCAAACTTGGAAATTATGAAGTTAGTGTTGATTTTCCGGACACAGCAACCCCTATCTTGCATTATAAAACCAATTTTACTGCAAATACGCCCTTGATGATTCCGTTTTGGCCTAGAGACATTATGCCTTTGACACAAAATGGAAGTGTAGAAAATACAAATGGTAAAATTCATATGGAGCAATTTGGATCCCGATCCGGGTTGCTATTTGCCAGTATTACAAAACCAAAGACAGGGTCGTTTCTTTATTATCAAAATCTTACTTCATTGTCAGAATATTGCGAAGCCACCCAAACCGAATCAAAAAGTACAGTTGGAGGAACCTGGCCAGAAATTGGATTTCAACTCCCTGCAACTGATAAATCACCTCTTCCCGCAGGTAAACCTTTTATAATATCAGATGCGTATGTGGTTTTGGAAACTGAGATTTTAGAGAAAACTTCAGCTGTGTGTGAACACTTTTTAAACAATCTTGTTAAAGTATATAAAGTGTTGCAACAGCCCAGAATTGAATATCATATTTGGCCGGATATCGCTCAAAAAGTTCTAAGTGATTTAGAACAAAATAAAGGTGCATGGACACAAACAAACGGAAATCCGTATCTAAATGCTTACTTGTGCGATTATGAAACGCCGGCCGAAAGTATGGTTCAGCTTGCTGTATTAGGTCCATTTAAGGAATATGAAAAATGGACTGGTGAAAAACACGCACTTTATGATGATTTAATTAAGGGGTTGCCTGCTTTTTATGATCCAAAAATAAATTGTATTAATCGATGGCTTCCGGCGCTTGCCGACAAATTGGATCAGTCTGAAGAACAAAAGAAGGAAATGGTGATGGATTCCTGGTATTTGCATCATCCCTTAATGAATTTGGCCAGATTGGCATTACACGGAGACAAGAGCGCCAGAAAGCTGGTATTGGATTCTATCGATTATGTTATAAAAGTGGCTCATCATTTTAAATACGAATGGCCGGTGTTTTATGATATGGAAACCCTCAATATCATAAAAAAAGAGACTGCTCCCGGCGCCGGAGGAGAAAGGGATGTTGCAGGCGCTTATGCACACTTAATGCTATTGCTTTTTAAGTTGACTAAAGAAAAACGCTACTTAAACGAAGCAAAAAAAGCAGCCAAAAAATTAGCAGAACTAGGCGTCGAAATATTGTATCAGGCCAATAACACCGCATTTGCAGCCGGAGCATTATTAGAATTATATAAAATAACCAATGAAAAATTATATCTGGAAATAAGCTACACCTGCCTCACTGGATTATTCAAGAATGTACAGCTTTATGATTGCAAATATGGCTACGGTAAAAATTATACTAATTTCTTTTCCATATTTCCACTTAATGATGCGCCGTATACCGCTGCCTATGAAGAATTAGAAGTTTATGCTGCATTGTCGGAATATTTTGTTCAGTCGAAAGACGTGGATATTTTACCATCGTTAAAAACCCTGATTCCGGAATTCGTTAAATACGCCGTTAATCGAATCGCTTATTATTATCCGCCGCTGCTTCCGCAGGACATGCTGTCTGACGAAGTAAAAACCGGAGAAATACAGGCTGATTTGTGGGTTCCTTTGGAGGATTTGTATAATGGCTGGCAAAAAAGCGGTCAGGTAGGTCAGGAAGTGTATGGCGCCGGAATGGCCTTTGGAATTGTACCAAGACAATACATAAAAATCGGTGGAAATTTTCTTCTTTTCATAGATTATCCTATTACTCAACCTACTAAAAGAGGAAAATCAATCACTATAAAACTCGATGGTGATCAGGATATGGTATACAATCTGAAAATTATAAAAATGTATGATCACAAAATTCAAATGAAAGTATTTCAGAACAAGGAAGCTCTGAAACCATTTAAAGAAAACCTAAAAATAAACGAATACGAAATTTCAGGTAAGGGATTAATTAAAGTACAATGGTAATATTAATTAAGAAATAAAAATCTAATTATGAGACAGCTAAACGAATATTTTGGACAAAACATTAAAGATAAAAGAATTGTAATAACAGGCGGAACCAACGGAATAGGAAAAGCCATTGCCGATTTATTGGTTTCCCTTGGCGGACGCGTGCTTATTTTTGGAAGAGACCACGAAGCTTTCAGAAAGGCTTTTGATGATATCAAACAACAATTTCCAGACTGCGAACTTTATGGTACCCCTGCCGATGTAACGAAAAAACAAGATATAAATACTATCCTAAAAATAGTTGATAAAGAGCTCGGCGGTATTGATATTTTGATCAATAACGCAGCTTTGGCCGCTGATGGCATTACAGATGGAACTTTTGAAGAATGGAAATACATCATAGATACCAATATTATGGGATACCTCGGTTTTTGTAAAGAAGCCGTTTCCAGAATGTCACCTCAAAAATCCGGACATATTATCAATATAGGCTCTATGAGCGCCGAAAACAAGTCGCCGGAAAGCACTATATACGTAACCACCAAATCTGCGATACGAGGATTTAGCACTTCACTACGTAAAGAAGTTAATCCATTCGGAATCAAAGTTTCTTTAATTGAACCTGGAGCTGTTGCCAGCGATATGCAGCCCGGCACAAAAGAAGAGCATCAAAAGAAAATTAATAAAATGGAAATGCTTGAAGCTGATGATATTGCCATGAGCGTTTTATTTTGTTTATCTCAACCAAAAAGATGTGACATTGTAACCATGCAAATAAGACCCCATCATCAAAGCATATAATGGTAATTGTACAATCTTAAAAAATAATGTTATAAGATGTTAGCAGATACTTAAATTAAATTTGAAATCATTTGTTATTAAAACATAACACACTAATACACTGGCAATAACAAAGCAAAAAACTCCAAAAAAAAAAACTAAAATCAAGATTATGGAAAATTTTCAAGATGAAAAACAGCGTGATTTGCTGCAAAACAAATCAGACGGAACAAATAAGTTCCTGACCACTGATCAGGGCGTTCGTATTAACGACGACAACAATTCACTTAAAGCTGGCGAACGTGGCCCTTCGCTACTCGAAGATTTTATTTTAAGAGAAAAAATAACCCATTTTGACCACGAAAGAATTCCGGAAAGAATCGTACACGCGCGTGGTTCCGGTGCTCATGGTTTTTTTGAAGTGACCAACCCGATTCCGGAATTAACAAAAGCCGGATTTTTGAAAGAAGCCGGATTAAAAACGCCTGTTTTTGTTCGCTTTTCGACAGTTGCGGGTTTTAGAGGTTCTACTGATCTTGCTAGAGATGTGAGAGGATTTGCGGTAAAATTTTATACACAAGAAGGAATTTATGATTTGGTAGGGAATAATGTTCCGGTTTTCTTCATTCAGGATGCTTCAAAATTTCCTGATTTAATTCATGCTGTAAAACCAGAACCGCATAATGAAATTCCGCAGGCTGCCTCTGCTCACGATACCTTCTGGGACTTTATTTCGCTAATGCCGGAATCCATGCACATGATTATGTGGGCGATGTCAGACCGCGCTATTCCGAGAAGTTATCGAATGATGGAAGGCTTTGGAGTTCATACTTTTAGATTAATTAACGAAGCAAACGAGTCCGTTTTTGTGAAATTTCACTGGAAGCCTAAATTAGGAACACATGCTGTAGTTTGGGACGAAGCTTTGAAAATTTCAGGAAAAAACCCTGATTTTCACAGACAGGATTTGTGGGAAGCTATTGACATGGGAAATTTCCCTGAATGGGAACTAGGTGTACAAATCATTCCACAAGCAGACGAACACAAATATGAATTTGATTTACTGGATCCAACTAAAATCGTTCCTGAAGAATTGGTTCCTGTAAAAATAATTGGCCGCATGGTATTGAATAAAAATCCGGACAATTTCTTTGCAGAAACAGAACAGGTTGCTTTTCATCCCGGACATGTTGTACCAGGAATTGATTTTACAAATGATCCCCTGCTTCAGGGCAGATTGTTCTCTTATACCGATACGCAATTATCAAGATTAGGAAGTCCAAACTTTCATGAAATTCCGATTAACAGAAGCGTTTCTCCAACACACAACAACCAGCGTGACGGGCATATGCGCCAAGAGATCAATAAAGGTCGTGTGAGTTACCATCCTAATTCGCTTGGAGGCGGATGTCCTTTTCAGGCTAAAATTGAAGAAGGTGGATTTTCAAGTTTTAATGAACGTGTAGACGCTCATAAAGTACGAGAAAGAAGCGAAAGTTTCGCCGATCATTTTGGTCAGGCAAAATTATTCTTCAACAGTCAGACCCCTACAGAAAAAAGTCATATTGTAAAAGCGTTGCGTTTTGAACTTGGAAAAGTAGAAACAGCTGCGATCAGAGTCAGAATGTTAGGCCTTTTATCTCAGGTAGACATGCAATTGGCCGAAAAAGTGGCGGAAGGATTAGGTACTTCTGTACCCTCAATACTTGAAACTCCAATAAACAAAGGTGTTTCTCCGGAAAATGAAATGGGAAATCAGGAACCACGTTCTATCGATTCATCGGTGAAGTCTTCTGATGCGCTTTCGATGATCAAAAATCCAACGAATTCTCCAACAATTGCCTCCAGAAAAGTAGCTATTCTTTGTGCCGATGGTGTTTCTGCTGCTTCAGTGATGAACATCAAAAATATTTTATTAAAAGAAGATGCCAAAGGGTTTGTAATTGCTAAGAACTTGGGATCTGTTCTTACAGACGAAGGCGGTGCAATTCCGGTTGATTTTAGTTTATTAACTACTTCATCAGTTCTTTTTGATGCCGTTTATATTCCGTCTAGTGAAGGCCTAAATGATTTGGCGAAGAATGATGACGTTCTTGAGTTCTTAAACGACGCCTACAAACATTGCAAAGTAATTGGTGCCGACGGTCAGGCTATTGGAATTCTAAGCGAAACACCGTTTGCTTCAAAACTTAATAATGATGATACAGGTATAATACTTTACAGTGAACCTGCAACCGAAACATTTGCACTCGATTTTATAAGTGCCATGGCAAATCATCGTATTTGGGAACGTGAGGAAAATTTATACAATTAACACTAAACATACAACTTATGAAAAATTCAGATAACCCTACTCCGACTGCCACAAATAAAGGGGTAAAAAATAATATAGTGCAACCTTCTCCAGATGCTGCTTCGGAACTAAAAGATTTCTTTATTGACAGTCTAAAAGATATTTACTGGGCAGAAAATGCGCTTGTGAGTGCTTTGCCAAAAATGGCTTCCAATGCAACATCTCCTACCCTTACAAGTGCTATTTTAGAACATCTGGCTGTAACCGAAAATCAAGTAAAAAGATTGGAAAAAGTTTTTGAACTGCTTGGCGAAAGTGCAGAAGGAAAAAAATGCGAAGCCATGGCCGGATTGCTAAAAGAAGGCGACAGCATTCTTCTGGAAACTGTGCCGGGAGCTGTTAGAGATGCTGGTATTATAGCGGCATCACAAAAAATTGAACATTATGAAATTGCAACTTATGGTACCTTATGTGCCTTTGCAAAAACACTTGGCGAAAATGACGTCGCAAAATTATTAACGCAAACTCTGGCTGAAGAAAAAGAGGCCGATTGTGTGCTTAGTGATGTTGCATTAAATACAGTAAATATGGTCGCAGCTGAATAAGCAGCATACTTTATTACTTATTTTCATTTTACTGAGAAAGACATCTGCAGTCTAACTGCAGGTGTTTTTTGTTATTTATTAAAATTTGTTTTTAACATAGAAAACTCAGGTTTTGCTTCCTTAACCGCAAAATTCACAAAGGCTCAAGCCTTTTTTATTGCGATATATAAAAGTTTTTGCCACAACAAAAGCGATAGCGAATAGGCGAAGGAATTTCGTTAATTGAAATGGCTTGAATTGTTGTCTTTTAAATTAATTTCTCTCGCAGATTCCGCAGATTAAATTAAGATTCCTATATCTGCTATATCTGCGGAATCTGCGAGAGAAATAATAAAGTAAAAGAAATTATTTTAATCCCTTAATCTGTGGCTAAACTTTTTAAACGCAATCAAACTAATAATTGACGCAAGGGTAGCAAAGGTTAATCACATAGCTTTGCGAACTTTTTAAAGATCTTGTAAACACAGCTGATAAAAAAACTTTGCACACTTTGCGGTAATTTTTTTTGATGGGTCATTTAAAAATAATGATTCTATTACAAATCAGCATTTTAAAAATAATTCTATGTATATTTATGATAATTCTTTGTGTAAAATAGTGTACTAATAAGCGATTCATAACTTTCAAATACAATCAAATGCAGAAAATTTTAGTATTTATAATCTTGTTTTTATATTGCTCATTGGCATGGACGCAAACTAAACCAAATGATAGTACTGCAACAGCTGTAAAATCCCAAAAGAATATCGATTTTAATGTAATGCCGTACATCAGTTACAACAGAAATCTTGAATTTATGTTTGGCGCTATTCCCATGATGATGTATAAAATAAATCAAGCCGATACAATTTCTCCCAAGAACTTATCCGGAGCATCAGCCATTTACACTACTAATAAATCTTATTTTCTGGCTTTATTCAACAAATTTTACTTTAAAGAAGATAGTTGGCGTGGCACATTTTTCTTTATGACAGGAA
Source organism: Flavobacterium aquidurense (assembly GCA_900107365.1). GTDB lineage: Bacteria > Bacteroidota > Bacteroidia > Flavobacteriales > Flavobacteriaceae > Flavobacterium > Flavobacterium aquidurense. The sequence goes on along the minus strand of FNPS01000001.1, from coordinate 941,437 downwards.
ATCAGAATTCTCAATTTTATATGGATGATATTGATACACCTAATTTTTACGATTATGGTACCAAAACCACTGTGGTGAATTTTAGTGTGCAACGTAAAATTGTAAAATCATTATATGCGGGAATTGGTTATTCGTATGCACATTATGACACTACTTACCAGGACGATGTACAACCCGCTTCAAAAACACATACAAATGGTTTACAGGCCATAGCACTTTATGATACGCGTGATGCCGTTTACTATCCTACGAAAGGTGAAAAAGTCAGAATGCGATGGGTTACTTTTCCGGAATGGTTTGGAAATGAGGTTAATGCTAATAAAATACTATCCGAATATAATAAATACATTCCGATGCGTAATGGAACAGATGTTTTGGCAGCCCGTTTTTCCGGTAAATTCGGATTGGGTAATATTGCTTTTGAACAACAGGTTACCATTGGCGGGGAAGACATCAGAGGATATTCTGAAGGTAAATATCGCGGTGACGGCTTAATGGCGATACAGAGTGAATATCGATATAATTTTAATAAAAAGATGGGTGTTGTAGGATTTGCGGGTCTTGCCACCATTTATGGCTCAGATACACCCGATTTCAACTGGAAAATGTATCCGGGTGCCGGCGTTGGATATCGCTACAAAGCTTTTAAAACCGTAAAATTCAACGTAGGACTTGATGCTGCAGTTGGAAAAGACGACTGGGGAATTTATTTCAGAATTGGAGAAGCTTTTTAAAAAAGGTAACAGCTGTTAAATAATTTATAAAAGCGAGCTCTTTTTGATAATCAGTTCTTCATAAAGGCAATAAATAGTTCAATTAAATGTTTATGATAATAGGTTAAATCTAATATTAACTTATATAAAAAATAATAAAAAAGTATGAAAAAGATTTTGTTTTTAGTTATGATGATTGGTATTTCGCTGCATGGATTTGGGCAGGATGAGCTCAACAGAAAACAGCAATCAATCCCACCTAAAAATTCAGAAAATAAAGAAGTTATTCCGCCAACTGAAACACCTCCAACCGCAGAACCACCGGCACTTTCAAAAGAGCCGATTGTCTTAAAAATTAACCCGGACGAACTTTTCAATAATAATATACTTTATAAAAAAGAAGCTAATGTAGAAGGTGTTTTTTACAGACGAAATGAATATTTAGGTGGATTTGTAACGAAATCTTTTACGTCTACCATTCGTTACAGGGATGCTGCTTTTGTTGACGGTGATAAGATCAAAGTATATTTGAATGATAAGGTTATTGAACCAGAAGTACTTCTTGACGGAAGTTATAAAGGTTTCAAAATAAATTTAGTAAAAGGTATCAATAAAATTGATTTTGAAGCGCTGAACGAAGGTTCTGCTTCACCAAATACAGCTGAATTTCAGGTTTATGATGATAAAGGTGATGTGATCGAATCAAGCCAGTGGAATGTTGGTAAAGGTTACAAAGCGGTGATCATTTTATATAAAGAATAACCCTAAAAGGTTTAATTATTCATTCAAAATTATTTAAGGGACAAAGTGAAAAAAGATCATTTGTCCCTTTTTTTTATGTGATATCCCTGTCAAAAAAACAAACAGTAAAACATATCTATTGTAAATCAAATATTTATACAAATAATTTTATTCTTTTTTGTAAATTTGAAATACCCGTTATTAAAATCAGACTTTATAAATTGATTTCTTTAGAAACTAAAATTTGAAAATAAGAGACAATGTATGGAGTTTTAATAAAATTTTAGTTTTTTTTCGTTAGCAAAATCACTAACTTGTATAGAGCTATTAATACAAAGTTACGCTTGTTTTAAAATAGATGTGTTTCTTAATTCTCTAAAAAAAGAACCATAAAATAAAATAACTGAAGTCGTTTTATCCATTTTGGAATAAAATTGGACCGACTTTTATCTAACAAAAAAATAAAAATATGCGAGTACCCATCATTAGAAAAAACATAGTATTTACACCAGATTCCAAAAGAGTTGTCGCCAGATATTTTATGAATGGTGACGAACGGACCCAACAAATGGTGATGCGGATAATGATGCTGGATGAAAAACAGGTTTTACAAACTTTAGAACAGACACTTCGGGAATTTGCGAGACGACACCGAAATATTTCAAGCATATTTTTAAAACACTGCGAGAAAATCAGGCCTATTATTGAAGGAATGCAAGTTGATTATGAAGCAATATCCCTCGATCGTAAGATGCTGATTGGTTCGTACTGTACCATGGAATATGCAATTGAATCTGCTGCTATTTTCAATCCTTCCATTATAGAAGATTTTGATCAGACGGGTTTAGAAATGGGCGAAAAACGTGTCATTCTATCTTTTAGAGCAACCGGTGAAGGCCATATTTCGTCGATTGTTTTTAGAAGAGGAATTCTGGATCGCAACAACAATCTTCAGGTAATGAAGATTGGGCATCATATTGACAAGGCAGAGATTGAACATAAAACCTTGTACAATAAAGAGCGATTCCTGATGAAACTGTATGAAATGCACACTGATGATAAATACATCGCGCAAGTTATGCAGGAATTACCTACTGAATTTGAGTATGCTGTTTTAAAAAGCATGGTAAAAACCAGCTTAAGTGATCCCTCGATTAGCCAGGAAAGAAGAACGGCGCTAGAGGAAATCATCTGGCTGGCCAATTCGTTCTATGATTTGTCTTTCCAGCATGATTCTGACATTACAGAACGTGTTATTTTTCCCATATCTGAGTCAGAAAGCCGTGGTATAGAAGATGCCCGTTTTGTTCGGTTTGATGATGATCATGACGATTCACATCGTGTATTGGCCACTTATACCGCTTATAATGGCCATGCCATACTCCCAAAACTTATTTCGACCGAAGACTTTTATACTTTTCGTGTAATGCCTTTGCATGGTGCAGGTGCCCAAAATAAAAATCTCGCCTTATTTCCGAGAAAGATAAAAGGAAAATATGCGATGCTTTCGCGCATTGATGGTGTTAATAATTACATCATGTATTCAGACAGAGTTACCCAATGGAATACGCCTATCCTGCTTCAGGAACCGCGTTTTGCCTGGGAATTTACACAAATTGGAAATTGCGGATCGCCACTCTGGACAACGGAAGGATGGCTCGTGATTACCCACGGGGTTGGAACCATGCGACGTTACTGCATTGGAGCTTCTTTGTTTGATCTTGATGATCCGTCTAAAGAAATTGGAAGATTAAAAGAGCCTTTACTTTCCCCTCTTGAAGACGAACGTGAAGGTTATGTTCCGAATGTAGTTTATTCTTGCGGTGCTATTATTCATAACAATAGCCTGATATTGCCTTACGCCGTATCTGATTATTCTTCTACTTATGCAGTTGTAGATTTAGTCGATTTATTAACGGCTTTAAAGAGTAGTAGATAAGATTTAAAACGTATTCGAGTTTATAAAACAAAAATCCCATTTCGGTATGAAATGGGATTTTTGCTTTTTATAATTGATAAGAAATAAACTTTATTCAATAGTAATTTCCGGATCAATAATTTCCGGCTGAGGAGTTGCATAATGATTGTCATCTAACCAGGCAATAAATAATTTGTAACCAATTGAAAATACAATTGGACCGACAAACAATCCTATAAATCCTGACATTATAAATCCGCCAATTACGCCTAAAAAGATCACAAGCATGGGTACCAAAGCACCTTTACCCAATAAAAGTGGTTTCAGCACATTGTCTGAAAGTCCGCTTATGATAAAGAAGATAGTCCAGCCAATCGCATAACCGGAATCTCCAGTGGAAAAAAGATATACTATAACTCCAATATTGATAATAATGGGTCCGATTTGTAAAATAGAAAATATGAGACAAATCAAGGTCAGTATTCCGGCATAGGGAATATCGGCCAAAAACAATCCAAAGGCCTGAATAATGGTTTGAATGATAGCAACTCCCAAAATTCCTTTCACCACCTGATAAATTGTAGAAGTTGAAATGGTCATAATTTCATCTGCTTCGTTTCCTGCAATCTTTTTTAGAAATTTATGTACCATCGTTTTTGCTCCGGGTGAAACCAATAAAATTCCGGCAATAATGACCGAAAGTATAAATTGCAAAAAGGCCATTCCGGAACTCAATATACTACCCATAATTTTTGTAGAAAATTCTTTAATCTGATCCTGATATTTAACAACACTCTGTTCTAAATCTGTTGATGCAGCAAGCAAAAATTCGTAAAGAGGCTTACCAATTACAGGCCATTCTTTAATTGAAGGTCCCGGTGGACTAACCTTAAGCGTTCCGGCTTCAAACTCCGTTTTCAATTCTAAAAAATTGGATGTTGCTGCTTTTAACGCATATATTACTGGCATCAACATTACAGCAATAATCGTTATTGTAATTATTACGGCTGCCAACGTTTTTCGTCCTTTTAATATTCTTTGCAGAAAATTAAATAAAGGATAAAATGCTACAGCCAATATTGCTGCCCAAAGAATTGGCATAAAAAAGGGCATTAGCAATGTAAGACAAAAACCCACAACCAGAAAGATAAAAAATAGCTGTAAAATAGTGTCAAAGAGTTCTTTTCGTTTATTCACATTCGAATTTTCCATTTTTATTTTGTTTTAGATAATAATTGGTTAAATATGTTTGTTTATTATTTTTTTAAAGAAAAATTGGCGTCAGAAACCAATCTTCCTATTAAGATTACTGGATATAAAACGCCTGTCAGCACCTCGATCTGAACCAGGGAACGGGCAAAAGGATGAATGGGGACAATTTCGCCATAACCTGTCGAGGTCATGGTGATATAACTGAAATACATAAAATTAGCCTGTTCGCTACTGCTATCAAATGGAGAAACTGCGATCTGAAAAGAACCTTCGATGTGTTTAAAAACAAATAAATACACCGTACACCATAGATTTACCAGTAACATATAAACGACTATAGAACCAATAATACGATATTGTGTTACGGGCCCGGGTTCTAATACTTTGATTAAAACCAATCCAATTAGAAGCAACATTAGAGCAACCGACAAAAAGAGGTCTGCAAATACCACAATAACGTTGGGCTGAAAAAAATCGATCCACTGTACCGTTAAAAACAAAAATGGGATAATAGAAACAAGAAGGGCTTGCTTTTTATCTTTTGCCAATGAAATAATTCCCGCCATGATAAATAACATCCAAAAAATATTAATAACTACCATGAAACGAGAATAGCTGCCAAATAACGGAATCAGAATAAAATGCATGATACAGAGCAGTAACAACATTACACTAAGTCCTTTTTCCCGTGTCCACAAACGATATAAAAAGCGATTATTTTTTAGTTCCATAATTTCCTGGTTGTTAATTTAAAAAGAGGCTAAACTGAATCATATTCAATATTTAAATTGGTATGGGCTCTGCTTCTACTTTGCCAATCGGCCTGCGCCAAAGTTTAAAGAGCAGAATGATAAAAATGGGCAAAAAACAAATCGCCGACATGACGAGATAAATATCTTTGTACGCGAGTAACATAGCGGTCTGAGCTGTTTGATTAGAAAGGCTTTTTTCGGCTTTTTTCTGTGCCTCAGCATCTGATAATCCCATGACTAAAAAGTTTCTTTTGGAATTGGCTAATTGATTCTCGGCTTGCTTATTAGTTGCTATCAATTGTTGACTAAGACCCGTTTTGTGCTGTATGTTCATATCTGAAATAAAGGTTCCTAAAATGGCACTCCCTAAAAGTGATGCAAAAACAGCCTGAGCAATAATTCCGCTCATCATACGTGAAGTGCTTAGTTTTGGAGGAACTCCCTCTGAAATATAAAGCAGTGAAACCGGAAAAAGAAACCCCATTCCGAGTCCCTTAAAAACCAATGGCAAAAAGAAATCCGATGAGTCTATTCCGGGATAAAATCTTAAGTACAGCATAACATGATACAAGCCATAGCAGGCAAAGCCAATAATCCAGATGGTTGCCAGATAGATTCGTTTGTATAAAAGATAAGTCGACAGCGGAATAGAAATACACAAACCAAGTAATAAAGCAAGATGCGTTTGTGCACCCAAAACCGAATCAAAACCCAAAATATTAGTCATATAACCCGTTACAACACTTCCGGTTCCGTTCATTATGCCTATATAAAACATCAAAAAAGCCCCAATCACCACATTTTTATACCGATACACATCCGGATCGATTATAGGATTTTCTGTAAAACGGGTATGCAGTAGGTAAATTCCAAACAATACAAATAACAAAGCCGTCGCCAATCCTATTTTAGGATCATCAAACCAATTTCGGGTTTGTCCTTCGGCACATAAAAAGAGAATGACCATAAAAAACAGTATCATAATGATCCAGCCTCGCCAGTCAAACTCAAATACTGCTTTCATAGGCGCGACATCGGCTTTATAAAAATACCACGCCAGAAGAATACAGACCAAAAAATTGACATTCAGAAAATAAACACCAAAAGTCCAGTTATGTAAACTCGTAAAATGAGCACCAAAATATTGATACAAATGCTGACTTCCTTTTTGAATAAACTGAAGAATACCGTACAGCAAAGCCATATTAAAAACAGGATTGTATTTTAATAAAATAGGAACCATTGATGCAAATATTCCGATAACGGAAACAATAGCCAAAAGAGCGCGACACAAAGTAAACCACTCAATAGTTGGTGCAAATAAAGAGGCCGTATTGAAGAGAATTGATAAAAAACTTACCGATAAAATCATAGTGCGAACCCGAATTTGTTTGCCCAATTTCAATCCCAATGGCATAAAAGCCAACATGCTAAAAATGGGAATATAAACAGAATAGGTAAAAACGATTGTCGACGCTCCAAAATGCCCAAGAATCTGCGAGTTGTCATAAGTCGTGACATTCAGTCCGTTAAAAAAAGGAATCGTAAGGATGTATAATCCTATGAGGGTAAAAACGCTTCCTTTTTTTCCTGCGATCATCTTTTATTTTTTTACTTCAACAGTTACATTCATTCCCGGTTTTACTTCCTCCAAATCTTTGGCTGTGGCTTCAAATTCAATTCTAACAGGAATTCGTTGTGTTATCTTCACAAAATTTCCGGTTGAATTATCCGGTTCTACCATAGAGAATTTAGCTCCTGTTGCCGGCGAAAAACCAAGTACTTTTCCTTTAAATTCTTTTCCGTCCAATGCATCAATGGTAATGGTAACCTGTTGTCCTTGTTTTATTTTTTCAATTTGGGTTTCTTTAAAATTGGCCGAAATCCATAATTTTTGGTTCAGTACAATCGTCGCTATTGTTTGATTGGCGTTGATTAATTCTCCAATAGAAAGATTGCGTTCCCCAACAAATCCATCAGATGGCGCCATAATACTTGTGTAGGATAATTGTAATTTGGCAGCATCGAGATCTGCTTTTTTTCTGGCAACTGTTGCTCTCGCCGCTTCCAGATTGATATTACTTTGTTTGGTTACAGATCCGCTCGCTTCCAGTCCTTTTTGGCTCGCTTTTACATAAGCTTCTTCCGATTTCAGTTTGGAAATCACCTGATCGTATTGGTTGCGTGTCACAGCCGAATCCGCATACATATTTTTGAATCGCTGATAATCTTTCTGGGCTTTTTCAAGACTTGCCAAATCTCCGGCTAACTTCTCTTGTCCTGAAGCCTGATTGGATGCTGACGTTGTAATGGTCTGCACTAAGGAATGCAGATTTCCCTCGGATATAGCCAAATCAGCTTCGGCCTGCTTTACCTTGATGCTATATTCTGAATCATCCAAAATCACCAAAGTATCGCCTTTATGGACATACTGGTTGGCTTCAAACCTGATTTCTTTAATATGACCCGTTGCTCTTGCTGCAACACTGTTGATATAAGCCTCAACCTGAGCATTATTAGTGGTTTCATAATTACTGAAATCAAAAAATAAGCTTAAAATCCATAAAGCTCCGGCAATTAAAAAAACAAAAGACAAAACCGTTAAAATCGTATTTCGCTTTTTGTCTTTTTGAATTGCTTCATTTGTTGCATTTTCTTCGCTCATGATATCCTGTCTTAAAGTTTTCCCATAGCATATTGCAGGGAATAATATTGAATAATTAAATCTAAATTGGCGTTAACCAGTTCAATTCGGGAGTTGTTCAATTGTAATTCAGCATCTACGATTTCGCTGATTAAAGCAAAATCGTTATCATACCTGCTTTTTACAATCTTATAATTGCTCATGGAGAGCTCCACATCTTTTTTAAAGGTTTTGATATTCTCTTTACTTTCGACATAACGCACATAAGCATTTTTTACTTCAGTACCAATTTGATCTTTCGTTACGGCCAACGCAATATTGCTCTTATCAATCTCCAGTTTATCTCCGGAAATACGGTGTTTTAAAGTATAAAAACTCGATACATCCCAACTTAGGGAAAGACCTGCTGCCCAATAATTAAGAATATTGACATAAGTGGGCCATTGTGCCGGATATTCAGTATTCAGAATAAGATTAGCGTTGATGTTGGGCCGAAATCCACTTTTGGTTAAACTCAGGTTAGATTCTGATAATTTAATTCCGATTTCAGCTCGTTTTAATTCTTCCCTGTTTTGAAACGCTTCTGCTAAACTTTGCTGAAGATTTATATTTTCGGTCGGAAGCATGCTTTCTGCTACCTCGGGTTTTAAAATCGTATTTGTTGGAAAACCAATTAAAATATCCAGATAATTACTGATTAATTCGATTGTATTGGTACTTCTAAAAACCGAAACCTTAAAATTAGATTGTTGCAATTCGGTTCTCAAAAGATCACTTTTTAAGTTTTGACCATTATTGACGCGTGATTTTAACTGACTGATACGAAGATCTGTATTGATAATATTTTGCTTGGTTACTTCAATTTGACGGTATAGTTTTTCAAGGGTGAAATACTGTTCTGTAATAGCATTTTTAACGTCGGCTTCGGTCATTTTAACCACCGATTCCTGCATCTCACTAAGCAATTTTTGCTGTTCAATTCTATTGTTAATTGAACCTCCGCTGTAAATTGGAACTGCCGATACAACATTGGCAAATCCCATATGATTAAAATAATCTACCGTAATGTTACTTTGGTAAAACCCTTCATACAGTTTTGGATCACCTATATAAGTATATCCGGCGCTTAAACCTACCCGTGGCATTTTTGCAATTTTAGCCTGATCTACATTTTCATTAGCAATAGCCAGATTGGTGTTGGCGATTTTAAGCTGTTTGTTATTCTGGATACCAAGCAATATAGCTTCATCAAACTTTATTTTTTTTGCATTGAAGAGACTGTCTTGCTGAGCAAAACTAAAGCTGATATTGCATACCGAAAGAAAAAACAAAAACTTTAAACCTAACTCTTTTAATTGCCAATACTTCATCAGATTTATATACTTTTTAGTTAATAAGATGGTTTGCGGAAACAATTTGTTATTAAAGAACTTCAATAAAAAAGACTGGGCTGAGGCGTAGAAAATTAAACTTTTAAAATTGCGGTTAAGTCTTTGAAAATTTACAATAAAATGCCGTTTTGAGCTGTAATTGGCTTCGGAATATCTTCATCTCTTATCATTTGTTTCAGATCAATTTCGATAGTTCTGCAGATGGAAAGCATCGGAATATCATTTGGTAAACCACCAAATGGATTTTCAGAATAGTCCCCAACAAGTTCCATCAATAAAAAAATCCAGGAAACAATACTGACTACCGGAATAAACAACCATACATTATAATGTCCCATTTGATCAAATTCTGCAATTAGTCCAAATGGCAATAAAACAATAAAAATCCAGACAAATAAATTACTTGCATAAGCATATAAGCGCGGTAACGGAAAGTTTTTAATTCGTTCTGCCTTACCTTGTTCATCATATAAATTATTCAGGAGTGTCTGTAATTGTGCATGATAGAAATCATTGATTAAACCATCTTGCCTAAGTTGCATTAAATCCTGTGATTGTTGATCAATAATATGAGTTGATATGTTCCTGAATTTTTTCAAATCATCGTATTCTTCCTGGCTTAGATGTTTTTCCAGCATTTCTTTTGTAAAATCATCTTTAAGAGTATCTTCAACAACTTTATTTATTGATCTTCGACTTCTTTTTGCAATATGGGTTCCAAGCGTAATATGTTCCCACGATGTTGGTATTAATAATTGATCCCTAAAAGCATACACGTACGCTATATTTCTGTAAATGAGTTTTTTGGTGATCGCATTAATTTCTTCTTTTGAAAATTTTTCATCAGAAAGATTGTTTTTAATATATCCTCTTGTTGTAACGCCCCACATACGGCTAATATTAAGGATTGTTCCCCATACTTTTCGGGCTTCCCATATTCTTTCGTAAGATTGGTTGTTTTTAAAACCGATATAAAAAGATACTGCGGTCCCTATGATTCCAATACTAACCCACGGAATCGAAATCCATTTTAGATGTAAGAATTCGTATGAAAATAAAACCAGAAATGACCACACGACAATCCATAATAAGTAACCTCCGCTGAATTTTACTAATGCACCAAAGCTGAAACTATTATTTACAAACATAAGTAGCTGATTTTATAATCATTATAAAGATAAAAATTCGCTTAATATAAACTCCTTTTTATGTTAAAAAAATTATAATATAGAAATAAGACAATTAAAGAAGCTTTTTTCCTGCCTAATATTAATATTATATAAAATCGGAAGTAAAATTGTGTAAGTAGTGACAACGCTTATTTGTATAATTTTAGAACATGAAGTATGCACACATTTTAGTAATAGATGATGATCCGGAAGATATTGAAATATTTTCTGAAGCCGTTCATTCATTTAATGAAAATATCACTATTACAGCTTCCACAGATGCTTCTCTTGCTTTGGAAGACTTAAAAAAAGCGGCACAATTACCCGATATTATCTTTCTTGATTTGCAGATGCCACGGTTAACCGGAAAAGATTTTTTGCAAAGAATGAAGGAGGATGATCTTTTACAAAATATACCGGTTGTGGTTTTATCGGGCCAGTCTGATCTTATTATTAAGGACAGCTATCAAAAAATTGGAGCTAGTAATTTTATTTGCAAGCCAAACAGTTACAAGGAATTAGTTGAAGAACTTCGGGAGATACTAAACTCTTAAAAGTTATCGTTGTATATCCTGCTTTAATCTGAATTATATTATTAATATGTTAAAAAGCTAGTTGTTTCTCTTTATATTTGATCTTTAAATTAGATAATTTCAAATACTTAAGAAAACAATGAAACACTTATACTGTTTTTATTTTTTGGTTTTTATTTCTTTTCAATCTTTTTCTCAGGCGCCTTCTTCAACTGCCGATTATAATCTGCCGCAAAAACGACTTTTAATTCAGCTTTGCTCCTCCTTTCTTTATGCAACATACCAAGGAAAAATTGATGAGGACAGTGCAACAGTTTTGAGTGCCAAAATTTATAAATTACCACTTTTGCTAAGTACTGATGAAGGATTTCACGATTCTTCTGATGAAGCTTTTTTAGATGGAAGCGCCCTATTAGAAAAAGGAAACATCACAGCTTTCAATAAAATTTTAGCCAAAACAAAAGGAACCACCAAAATAAAATTATTGCTTCAGGCTGGAAATTTTTATCTTTCTAAACCAGGAGCAAAACCTGAAAATCTTCAGAATGCTTTGTACAATATAAAGGAAGCAGTTCAAATCAGTAACGAGCTTAAAATTCAAAAATGGCAACATCAAAGTATCACGCTACTCGGAAAATATTATGCGAAAGCACATAATTTAGAGGAAAGTAAAAATTGTTTTATCAAAGTTGTAAACGAATGCCGAAAACAAAATGACCAAAAAGCTCTCGCTGATGCATTGGCCAATCAGGCACAGTTTCTACCGATTTTTGATCCTCAAAAAGAAGTCATTTTAAATGAAGTCATTAAACTTTACAACACGCTGGGATTACAGGAAAAAATGATCGTAAATTATTTAAAGATCGTTGTCATTCATTATTATTCCGGAAATTTAAAGTTAGCCCTTAAAGGATTTTATCAAAGTTTGTATTATCAACGAAAAGCCGGTTTTAAACACATTCATTTTACTGAAGCGACGATCTCCTACATTGAACTTTTGCAAAATAATTCAAAAAGTGCCTTGTATTATGCTTTAAAGAGCATAAAAACAATGGAAACTATTAACGACTATAATTTTGCAGACGATTATTACCTTCGACTTGGAAATGTGTATCTGGCACTTGGCCATTTTGAAGAAGCCAAGGCAACCTATGAAAAAAGTATTAAAGAAGGACAAAACGGAAGTAATACCGGTGGCTGGTACAAAAGTTTTGTCAGTTTGGTAGCGGCAATGTCTTCAAAAGGAAAAGATCAGGAAGCTATAGATTATATTAATTCGATGACGGCAATGTATCCCCCACCCAATCTTTTTGATAAAATGATTCTGGCTAATACCAAAGCACTTTGTTACGACAAGCTTAATAATTTTGCTATGGCAGAAAAGAATTATAAGGAGATGGATAACTGTGCACAAAAAATATTAGCACCTGAAACCGTAATTGATATCTTAAATCTGTATTCTAATATGACGGCTTTTTATGCTTACCGATATAAAGTAAAAGAAGCTACTTTTTATGCCAATAGAGTTTCGGCTATAGCACAAGTGTACAAGCAAAATTTTAGTTCTGAAAAATTGGAAAGTTCTTTATCTAAAATTGATTCTTTAAATGGTAATTATCTTTCGGCCTTAAAACACCATCAGATTTATAAAAAGCTAAACGATAAATTCGTTAATTTCTCTAAAAACAAAGAAATTGAAGAGCTTAAAATTCAATATGAAACGAAAAACAAAGAGAAGGAAATCAAACTCTTAAGCAATCAGTCTAAATTGCAGAAAAGTGAACTGCAAAAATCACAACTTTTAAATTATTTGGCGATTGGAAGCTCTGTATTATTTTTGATTACGATTGCGTTGTTATATAATCGCTATCGTTTAAAACAGCGAAATCACGCTAAATTGGAACAGAAAGAAAGAGAAATCCATAAGAAAAACATCAATTTAAAACACTTACTAGATGAAAAAGAATGGCTTTTGAAAGAGATCCATCATCGGGTAAAAAACAATCTTCAAACGGTGATTAGTCTGCTGAATTCGCAATCTGCGTATTTGGATAACGATATGGCGTTGTCGGCAATTAAAAATAGCCAGCACAGAATTCATTCGATGTCCTTGATTCATCAGAAACTGTATAATTCAGAGAATATTTCGACGATTAATATGCCCAATTATATTAAAGAATTGGTTGAATATCTAAAAGAATCTTTCAGTACCGGGCAAAGAATTCGTTTTGAAATTAATGTAGCTCCTTTAGAATTAGATGTGGTACAAGCAGTTCCTTTAGGTCTTATTTTGAATGAAAGCATTACGAATTCAATCAAGTATGCTTTTCCGGATGATCGTTCGGGACTGATCAATGTAACGTTAGAAAAAGTAAAAGAGAGCTATTATTTACTAACTATTTCAGATAACGGCATCGGCTATAATACTACTGCTTGCGCTGACAGAAAAAATTCTTTCGGAATGAGCCTGATAAAAGGTTTAAGTGATGATTTGGAAGGAAAACTTTCGATAGAAAATCAAAATGGAACGATTATAAAAATTGAGTTTTTAGCTGAATTTTTAATTGATAAAAAATAGATAAATTCCAAATCTAAATTCCAAACTTTAAATTCCAAATTCCAATTAAATAACAAACCCGACAGGTTTTAAAACCTGTCGGGTTACTAAACTCCAGGATTGGAATTTTTTTATTGGAATTTAAAATTATTTTATTGGAATTTTTAAAATTATTTAGTTTCAAGGAAAAAATCCAACAATCCTTTTTGAACTGCTGCTGTATTTTCCTGAACGATCCAGTGTCCTGAATCCGGAATATTACTTTCACGAACATCGTTAGCCACCAATTTAGTGTGGTCTTTTAAAAATGCTGCTGCAAAATACTGACCGCCCATTGTAAGAACCGGCATGGTTAATTTTGTTTTCATGAATTCAACATTGTCTTTTCCGTCTTGTTGAAAAGCGCCAAACCATTTAAAACTGCCAGTTGTTGCTCCTTTAACAGAATAGGCACGAATAAATTCAGCTGTTTCTTCTTTTGTAAAAGCGTCTTTTTTATTGGCCACTACAGGCCAAAATCCGGTTAAAAATTCTTTTTCTTTTCCGGCAACTATAGCTCCCGAAGAAGGCCAGCTAAAGAATCCGAACCACCATGCTGAAGCAGAAACCTGCGACCAAACGGGTTCAATTCCAGGAAGCAAGGCATCCATTAAAGCTAATTTTTTCACTTCAGTCGGATATTGAGCTGCATAAGCATAAGCTACCATTAAACCAATGTCGTGACCTGCAACATTGACATTTTTATATCCTAATTTTTTTACTAATTCGTGAATATCAGTTGCCATTGTTTTCTTGTCATAACCACTTTCTGGTTTTCCTGACTCTCCCACTCCTCTTAAATCAGGCGCAATTACGGTAAAGTGTTTTGAAAGTTCCGGCAACAATCTATTCCACATATACCAGTTTTGACCAAAACCGTGAATTAATACTAAAGGTTCTCCTTTTCCTCCTATTACATAATGTATGTCAACATTATTCACGTTTACTGTTGCGTGTTTGAAGTTCGCAGGAGGATTTGCTGCTTTAACTGATTTATTCTGTGCAGGTGAACTTGTACCTACTAAAAGTGCTGTGATAAGCATAGCTGAATTTTTAATTATTGTTTTCATTTTTATGTTGTGTTATTATTTATGGGACAAATTTACAATAACGGAACGATCGTTCCGTTATTAATCATGTTAATATTTTCTTAAAAACACACTTAAGAATTTTCACTCTAAAGAAACCCCTGATTTCACAAGCCTTTTGAAAATTCTGATAGTCAATAATTTATAGTACAACTTTAAAAATATAAGAAAAAACATAAAAAATCCACCCACTTCAAAACCTAATTTGAAATTGATGGACTCTTTCCAAACAACTATAAAAAACCTATTATGAATTAAGCTGTAAAATCAGTTGAAAATGTGAGCTCTTTATTGTTTTCGATTTCCGTTTTCAATGCATCGATTTTATAATTGGCGAATTGATAAGCATCTGAGCCTGTTAGCATTCGTAAAGGCGGCTCAGGATTTTGGGATAGCTTTATAATTAGCTCGGCCACTTTTTGCGGATCGCCTAATTGATTTCCCGGTAAATCTTGCTGGTGCTTCCGTACGCCTTCGCGAATATCGGTATACGCTTCAATTGGATTTGTTGGTGCAATTAATGAACTGCTGTTCAAGAAATTGGTACGAACATAACCCGGTTCTATAATCGTTACATTGATTCCGAAAGCTTTTACTTCTTGTGCAAGCGCTTCAGAAATAGCTTCCACGGCAAACTTTGTACTGCAATAGATTCCCCAGCCTGCTCCGGCCAGCAACCCAAAAACAGAAGAAAGGTTGATAACATGACCAAATTTAGCCGCTCTCATATGAGGCAAAATGGCTCTGGTTACATTTAATAATCCAAATACATTGACGTCAAAATTAGCTCTAACTTCTGCATCAGAACTTTCTTCGATTCCGCCTATTAGTCCATATCCTGCGTTATTTACTAAATAATCAATAGCGCCAAATTTTGATATTGCAATGTTTACGGCTTCTTTGACACTTTCTTCGTCAATTAAATTTACCTGTAGAGGCAAAAACTGAGCTGTCGTAAAGCCAACTGCTTGTTTGAGTGATTCAGCATTTCTGGCTGTTGCCACAACATTGAATCCCTGAGCTAATAATTGCTTTACCAAAACAAGACCTATTCCTTGTGAAGTTCCTGTTATAAACCACGTTCTGTTTTCATTTTTCATAATCTGTTATTTTAAATTTTCTGAATAAATGGATAATCTGTATAACCTCTGGCTGTGCCGCCTCCAAATAAAGTATGATTGTCTGAGATTTCATTTAAGCTCAGATTTTGTTTTACTTTGGCTGGATAATCAGGATTGGTTAAAAATTTTCTTCCAAAACCAATTAAATCAGCCAAGTTTTCCTGAAGTAATTGCTCCGCTTCTTCCGGAGTTTTATTACCTGTAGCAATAATTGTATTCTTAAATGTCTTTCTAAGCTGAGTTCTAAAATCAATTGGAATGGAAGGTGCATCATCCCAATCGGCCTCGCAAAGATGAATATAAGCAAGGTCGAGTTTGTTTAATTCTGTCGCCGCAAGCATTATAGTCTGCAAAATTTCAGGATCACTCATATCCTTAAAACTGATGAAAGGCGAAAGTCGTATTCCTGTTTTTTCTTTTCCGATTGCCCTGGCTACTTCTTTTGCAATTTCAATCAGAAAACGAATTCTGTTTTGCGGTGTTCCGCCGTATTCATCCATTCTTTTATTACTGTTGCTTCTTAAAAACTGGTCAAGTAAATATCCGTTGGCACCATGAATTTCAACACCGTCAAAACCTGCTGCAATTGCATTTTTTGCGGCTTGCACAAATTCATTAAGTACGTTTTCATTATCGGTTTTGCTCATTTCTCTGGGTTCATCAACCGGAACAAAGGTTGCATCTCCGTTTGGAGCGCCATCAAATACATAAACACTTGTGTCTTTTGCAGTTAAAGCAGAAGGAGCTATAGGTTGCAATCCGTTCACTTTTGAACTGCTTACTCTGCCAACATGCCACAATTGCACAATTATTTTACTGCCCTTTTTATGGACGGCAGTTGTTATCAGTTTCCAGCCTTCTATCTGTTGCGGACTGTAAATCCCCGGAGTATTGGCATAGCCCTTTCCCTGTAAAGAAATCTGTGTCGCTTCTGTAATTATTATCCCGGCTGTGCTGCGTTGCGCATAATACTCTGCCATCAAAGCATTTGGAATATCACCAGGTTGAGAAGCTCTTGATCGGGTCATTGGAGCCATTAAAAATCGGTTTTTTAATGTATTTCCGCTTAAATTGTACTCCTCAAATAATTTTTGATACTTCATTTGATTGTTGTTTTAAAGAATTAAATAGTCAATTTAGAGGGAATCATTATTCCCGAATGATACTTTTATCTTCATACGCCATTTGGGCAATTTCGTCTTTCCGTTTAAAACTAACGCCCTTGTGTTTTTGAATGTACGATAGGATTTCTGTCGTTGCTGCAACCATTTGCGGCGTTCCTCCAATACGATCATGAAAACTTATGGACATTTGCCTGCGCTTCTTTTCTGATTCTTTGTAAAGCTGATCAAATTCTAATATAACCTGACGCACAAACTGATCTGCACTAAAATTTTTGCCCTCAATCAGTACAATATCGTTGCAACGAATGGTGTATGGAATAACAGCAAAATCTTTTCCTTTTACTTTTAATAAAAACGGCTCGTCCCGACTTAAATCATCAATATGATACTTAAAACCCAATTCCTGCAGAATATCAAGCGTGTTTGTTCCGCGTCTCAACCAATTTGCATTATACCCAACTGGCTGAAAACCGGTTACTTTTTTAATCGCATCAGCCCCATCTTTGATGAATTGTTTTTCAGTTTCATACGGCATAGTATATTGAGTTGCCCAATCCATTCCATGGGCGGCGGCTTCATGACCTCTTTCTACAATTTCTTTGGCAAGGCCCGGGTTTTTTAATACCGCTGATCCCACCATATGCGAGGTAACTTTGACACCAAACTTATCCCAGTTGTCCAGCATTCTCGGAATCCCTTCTTTGTATCCATACTGGTACCAGGTTTCGCCGGGAAGATCAGTAAAGCCTTTTTGCATGTTCTGCGGAAACGGACTCTCCGCATTCACTGGCTGACCACCTGCTTCAAACTGCATGGATAACGATACTACCAAACGTGACCCGTCAGCCCATTTCGTAGCAGAATTTTCATTGACTAATGTATTTGTTTTAAAATCACTTGCTAGCAATGTAGTTGCTGGCAGTAATCCGGCAAGTCCAACAAGACTTGCCTGTTTAAGAAATGTTCTTCTGTCCTTCATCTTGATTTATTTATTTCATTTCAATACTTTTTCAATAATTAAAGTCTCTTCATAAAGTGAAAATTTGCTTATCAGATTGTTTTCAACGGTTAGATGTATGGCAAGTGGCATTTTAAAATGTTTGCCGTTTTTTTTCACTGTTCTTTCGACAAAACCAAAAACGGCGACTTCATTTCCTCTTACCAAAAAAGATTGTGCCTCAAGTTTTTCGCTTCCGTCAACAAAGTAGCTAAACAGGGTTTTAAATAATACTGAGATTTCTTCTCGCTTAGAGCGATGCCCCGTCCATGGCATGTATTTCGATTCAAATATGTACCAATCGACCTTTTCTGAAACCATAGAAGCAATTTTTTCCGGATCTTTCGCACCAATATAGCCAAAGAACTTTTCTGCGGTTTGTTTCGTCTGAATTTCTTGATCTGTATATACTTGTGCCTGTACTGAAAAACTCAGTAACATAATGGCTAGCATTAAAAATGTCTTTTTCATTTTTTGCCTCCGTTTTCTTTAATGTCTTTATAAGCATTCGGAATATTAAAATTGAAATGAAGCCAGTTAAAAAGTTCATAACCTTTATCATACTCTTTCATAGTGACCGCTTTTTTTGTCTCTTCTAAAGTCATTCCTTTTTTTACAGCATCTTCCACATTGGCTTTTAAGGCTTCAACATAATCAATAGTATATTTAATTCCCGCTTTATTGGTAACCCGGCCGTGTCCCGGAACTACAATGTCGTTATCTCCAATCATGTTGTAAATTTTGTTCAGATTGTTTACAGGTTCCAGAAAATAGCCATCAAATAACCATGGTATGGTTGGACTTTCAGCAATAAAAGGATTTCCTGCCCATAAAACATTGCCTTTTGGCCCTTTTAAATACACAAAAAGATCTGCCGGAGACTGTGCTGTTCCCACATTTATAACTTCAACTACATTTCCTTTTCCCATATCAATTTTCATATTTTGATTGATGGAAATCGTAATATCAGCCGGACGATAAACGCTTTCTTCTATTCCTCTGCCTTTTCCAAAAAGCATAATCATAAACCCTTTTATATTGTCGTAATTTTTAGAAAGATTTTCTTTGCAGAATTCGTTCTGAATCACAATAGTTTCTTTTGGAAGCAGATAATTCCCAAAGCAATGATCACCGTGATCGCTGGTATTTATCGCATAAATTATAGGTTTGTCTGTTACGCTTCTGATCAGTTTATAAAGCTGATCGTAAAGTCGTTTGCATAACATCGTTTCGATAAGCAAAACGCCTTTGTCTCCTACAATAAATCCTGCTGAAGTGGCCTGAGCTACACCTTTTGTAGTTTCGGCTTCAGCTGTTTCCGGAGCGACTGAATAGACATTATCTGCAATTTTATGCAGTTTTAAAGTGACCTTATTGGCATCCCAAATAGGTACATGATCTGGCATTGGAAACTGGGCATGCACTGCATTACTTAAGAAAAGCAATATAACAAGCGTTAATCCCGTAATTATTTTTTGAGCTTTCATGATTTCTCTTTTTTTATTTTTTAGTATTTTTTTGATATCCACCAAAATATTTAATTGGTGACCATTCCGGAATTACAGGAGCAACACCCGGATCAAGCGCTTTGAAATCGCCATTTCCATAAACCACTTTTCCATTTAAAATGGTCAAATCAGATTCGATATTTCGGACTTTATCAGCAGTAATACCAAAATAATCATCAGATAAAATGGTCATATCCGCATACATTCCTTTGATCAATTTTCCTTTTTCTTTTTCTTCACCCGAAAACCAGGCACTTCCGGAAGTATAAAGCTGTAGCGCAGTAAATTTGTCTAAAATTTGATCTTTTGGCCAGAACTGCATACCTCCCAACGTTTTTCCGGTAAGAAGCCAATGCAGGGCCATCCATGGATTGTATGTTGATATTCTGGTAGCATCAGTTCCCATTCCGACAGGGATTCCCATTTTAATCATTTCTTTTATAGGAGGTAATTGTGTTTTTGGCGCTCCGTACATTTTCTCATATAATTCCCCCTGAAAATACATTCTGAATTGTACTGCTATTCCGCCATTGAGTGCTTTAACTCTTTCTAATTCCTGTGGTGTAATGGTTTCGGCATGGTCAAAAAACCAACGTAAACCATTAAACGGAATCTCCTTGTTTACTTTTTCAAAAACATTCAGCATTCTGTCGATCGATTCGCCATACGTTGCATGTAATCGAAAGGGCCATCTGTTTTGAACCAATAATCGAATAATAGGTTCCAGATCTTTTTCCATATCGTCTGAAAGCACAATTCTTGGCTCCAGAAAATT
This sequence comes from Flavobacterium aquidurense, assembly GCA_900107365.1. Taxonomy (GTDB): domain Bacteria; phylum Bacteroidota; class Bacteroidia; order Flavobacteriales; family Flavobacteriaceae; genus Flavobacterium; species Flavobacterium aquidurense. The sequence goes on along the minus strand of FNPS01000001.1, from coordinate 921,155 downwards.
TTCAAAATCGGCTGCAGAAGCTACTATATTTTCCCCTGCTCCTTCCTCAGTATAACCGTTAGCAACCAAAAGATTATCATTTTTATTGACTAAAGTAGTGGAAACCCATTTTTCATAATCCTGCAATTCTTTTCCTTTTTGCTGAGCAAAGAGATAATAGGAAATTCTAAGATTTAATTTTCCGGTTTTCGCTAATTCCATTGAAGTTCCATAATCTGTCGGGAAGTTCTGAGATCCTCCGGCGGCATCAATCACAGAGGTTAATCCAAACCTATTTAGTTCTCTGTTAAATTGAAGCGAACTGTTGATTCTTTCTTCCGGCGTTAGTTTTGTGGTTAAACCTAAAGTGGTATAAATGGCTTTTGGCGTTTCTTTGGCAAACATTAATCCGGTCAAATTGCCGTTTTTGTCCTCTTCTAGAACACTTCCTTCGTAGTGTGTCTCTTTTGTATAACCTAAAACTTCAATTCCTTTTTTATTCAAAAAGGCTTTTCCGTACAAATAGGTAATAAAAACAGGTTTATCAGGAACCGCGGCATTAATTTCTTCAATGGTAGGCTGTCTTTTTTCTTCAAATCCGAATTCATTCCAGCCGCCAATTACTTTTATCCAAACACCGGGTGGCGTTCTGGCGGCTTGTTCTTTCAGCATTTCCATCGCTCTTTTTAGTGTTTTAACACCATCCCAACGTAATTCGGAATTATAATTAAGTCCTTCCCGAATTACGTGCATATGACTGTCATTTAAACCCGGAACAACCGTTTTACCTTTGGCGTCAATAGTTTGCGTAGTCCCTGTTTTATAGTTGTCCAGCATTTCTTTTGATGTTCCTGTCGCCAAAATAATCCCGCTTTTAGAAGCAATTGCCTGAACAAATTCGCCGGATTTTTGCATTGTTGCAATTTTTCCATTAAAAATAATCAGATCGGCTTTTTCCTGAGACTGCGCTGACAGCCCCAGGAATAATAATAGTAATACAAAAATTCGTTTCATTTTTTTATATTTAATTCGTGCGTTTATCGATTCTTAAAGCGCTTATTTCGCAAGAAAAAAGGCCAATAGATCTTTTTGAACCTGAGCTGTATTTTCCTGAACCAGCCAGTGTCCTGAACCTGCAATCTTAGATTCGGTTACATTTTCGGCTACTAATTTAGAATGCTCTTTTAGGAATGCCGCTGCAAAATATTCCCCACCCATGGCCAACAAAGGCATTTTTAGTTTTGTTTTCATGAAAACCAAATTGTCTTTTCCGTCCTGAGGGAAAGCTCCAAACCATTTAAAAGTAGATTTTGCTCCGTCTTTAACAGCATAAGCTCTTACAAATTCAGCCGTTTCTTCAGGTGTAAAAGGATCCTTAACATGTCCTACCATTGGCCAGAAATTAACTAAAAACTCCTTTTCTTTTCCTTTTACGATATCTCCGGAAGCGGGCCATGCAAAAAATCCAAACCACCATGCTGAAGCCGAAACCTGTGACCAAACTGGCTCAACACCAGGAAGTAAAGCATCCATTAAAGCCAGTTTTTTAACTTCGCTACCGTATTGCGCCGCATAAGCATAAGCTACCATAAGTCCGATATCGTGGCCAGCCAAATTGATGTTGGTATAACCGAGTTTTTTCACTAACTCGTGAATATCCGTAGCCATTGTTTTTTTATCATAACCTGATTCCGGTTTGTCTGACTCGCCTACTCCTCTTAAATCAGGTGCGATAACCGTGAAATGTTTAGAAAGTTCCGGAAGCAAACGATTCCACATGTACCAGTTTTGACCAAAACCATGCACTAATACAAGTGGTTCTCCTTTACCGCCAATTACATAATGAATATTAACCCCGTTTACAAAAGCCGTCGCATGTTTAAAATTAGCCGGAGGATCAGCAGGCTTAACAGTTGCCGAATCAGTAGTGACTTTTGTATCCTCTACTGCTGCTATTGGTTCTGCCTTTTTATTACAGGAAACAAGCATAAAAAAACTAATTACTAAAAGACCTAAAAAAGTGCTTGTGCTTTTTGATCTTGCATTTTGGTTGGAAACTGATTTCATAATTTTAGATTTAAAGTGGTTATTTTTAATTGTGAATTGTGAATTGTGAATTGTTTACTCTATATTCTTTATTCTTGACTCTTGACTCTTTACTCTTTACTCTTTACTCTTTACTCTTTACTCTTGACTCTTGACTCTTGACTCTTTACTCTTTACTCTTTACTCTTGACTCTTTACTCTTGACTCTTGACTCTTGACTCTTGACTCTTGACTCTTTACTCTACATTATCAAGCCAGTTCAAAATATAAATAGCGATTTCCTGCCAGCCGGGTTGTCCTAAAACAAAATGGTTTCGGCCAGAGAAAAGTTTATAATTCGTAACCGAGTTTTTATCAGTATATTTTTTAAAATTTTGCTGATTTAGCTGATACGGAATTGTGTGATCATTATCGCCTGCTATAAATAGTAAAGGACGATGCGGTTTAGAGAAATCAACTTTGGCTACAGCTGTAATCGTGTCGCGAACAACCAGTTTTGATTCGGGAATAGCCAATTCTTCATATCCTTTCTTCTGCAGTTCAAAAGACAAACCATTGGTAAAAGCATATTGCCATTGCGAAAAACTCATTAAAAAGGTCTTTTTAGATGAAGTAAAAAATCCTAACGGTCCCCAGCCGGCTTTTAGAAATGAAAATTTGAAAGACATAATTCCCTGTGGAGGAACAGAATGAATGGCAACGACTGCAGCGGCCAATCCCTTTTGATTTAAAATCTGCCCAATTAACCCACCCAAAGAATGGCCAATAATAATTGGTTTTTCTGCCAGAGAGCCAGCAATCTCTTCAAAATATTCGATGAGTTGTTGCAGTCGAATTCCTGCTACCTCAGGATCTGGATGGCGCTGGCGAAGTTTTTCTGCTGTATCATTTTTATGTGGCCACGGTGGAGCAATTGTCTTATATCCCTTAGCTTCATAAAAATCTCGCCAATCGTTCCAAGATTCATTACTCACAAAAGCTCCCGTGATAAAAAGAATTGTTTTTGGATTTTCTGTTTGCATAAAGTCGTTATTAGTTTGTTATGCCAACTCACAGGCTAGAATAATGCCTTTAACGCAAATAACTAATAATCAATGATTTAAATTTAATTAAAAGAAAATAAAAAACTATATATCGTTATTGAGAATTAAATAATTACGATATGACACTAAAAGAATTTCATTTTAAAAATTAAACCTTTTTAAAATTTAATAATCTTAAGAGTCAATTAAGATTGATTTTGTTGTCCAAATAAAATTGTCTTACTAATATTTATTTTTACATTTGCGTTATTTTTATTTATTCTAAATAGATTGCTTTGAAAGCATTTTTTGAAGAAGTAAAAGACATAACCAAACTATTTTAAAAATTGTAAAATTCTAAATATGAAAAAGAAACTTTTCATTTCAATTGCGTTAGTTGCTGCCTTATTTTCTAATGCTCAGCAAAAGAATACTTTATTGGAAGCCTCTTTTTGGAAAACTGCACCAACAGTAGAAACCGTAAAAGCAGAAATCGCAAAAGGAAGTAATCCGGCAGAAGCAAATGCAAATGCATTTGATGTTGTTGTTATTGCTATTAATAATGATGCTCCCAATACAACGATAAAGTTTTTGCTTGACCAACCTGGAAATCCAATTAATAAACCGACACACGACAATCGTATTTATCTGCATTGGGCTGCTTATAGAGGAAATGTAGAAATAGTAGAATATCTAATTGCAAAAGGTTCTGATATTAATACTGAAGACAGTCACGCTGCTACTCCGGCTGATTTTGCTGCTGCAAACGGGCAAATTGATCCGGCTTTATATGAGGCCTTCTTCAAGGCAGGATTAAATCCGAAGAAAAAATATAACGATGGGGCAAATTTATTGCTACTAACGATTCCTTTCGATAAAAACCTGACTACTGCAGAATATTTCACTAAAAAAGGAATGTCTCTTAAAGATGTAGATAACAATGGAAATACAGCTTTTAATTATGCTGCAAGAATTGGAAATATTGATTTATTGAAAAAAATTGCTTCAAAAGGAATCAAAGCGACCGACAATGCCTTGTTTTTTGCGGCACAGGGAAGCCGTAGAGAAACTACTTCATTGGAAGCCTATAAATATTTAGTTGAAGAAGTAAAACTAAAACCTACCGCAGTAAACAAATCAGGAGAAACTATTCTTCACGCTTTGGCAGGAAAACCAAATCAGAAAGAAATTATCAGTTATTTCCTTGCAAAAGGTGCAGATGCCAATAAAGTAAACAAAGATGGAAATACTCCATTTATGATCGCTGCCGGAGCAAGAGAAAATGGTGCATTAGAATTGTTACTTCCTGCTGCGAAAGATATTAATTTGAAAAATGTAAAAGGAGAATCGGCCTTAACACTGGCTGTAAAATCTGGAACTCCTGAAAATGTCGCGCTTCTTTTAAACAAAGGTGCAGCTGTAAATGTTACGGATAAAGACGGTAATAATTTAGGTGTATATCTAATTCAATCGTATCGTCCTGAAGCATCGAAAGGGCAAGATCCTTTTGAAGCGAAAGTAAAATTATTACAAGACAAAGGTTTGAATCTTGCTGCTGCTCAAAAAGATGGTAACACTTTATATCATTTAGCTGTTCTAAAAAATGATTTAACTTTGTTGAAAAAATTAGCTTCTTTAAACATTGATGTCAATGCCAAAAACAAAGATGGTATGACGGCTTTACATAAAGCGGCCATGATTTCTAAAAACGATGAAATCTTAAAATATCTAATTTCAAGTGGCGCTAAAAAAGACATTAAAACGGAATTTGACGAAAGTGCCTACGCTCTTGCAAAAGAAAACGAGTCTTTGACAAAACAAAATATATCAATCGAATTTTTAAAATAGGTTAAAAGTAAGATGTAAAATGTGAGATGTTAGAAGTGAATGTAGAATCACATTTCACAATTCACATTTCACATTTCACATTTCACAATTCATATTCACATTCACAATTCATAATTTCAAAACATGAAATCAATATTCAAAATAGCCTTAACTGCTTCATTAATCTGTATCGTTTCTTTCCAATCTGTTGCGCAAAGCAAATACAAATGTATGCTGCAAATGGCCAATTATATGGGCGAAGGAGCTTATATTGTCGTTTCACTTATTAATCCAAAAGGAGAATACGAAAAAACGCTTTATGTAATGGGTGATGACAAAAAATGGTACAAATCATTGAAGGAGTGGAATAAATTTCAGACTCAAAAACACGAAGATGTTAGTGCGATTAGCGGAGCATCTGTAACTGGTGGCGATCGTAGCATTACCACATTTGAGATTGATGATTCTAAAATCAATAAAGGATATAAACTACGATTTGAGTCGGCTGTTGAAGATCAAAAGTATCATATAAGTGATGCTGAAATTCCACTTACAACTGAAGGTCTTGCTGACAAAACAGAAGGAAAAGGATACATCAGATACGTAAGATTAAATAAAATATAATACATAAAAAACATAGCTTTGTTAAAGTTTAAAACTTTGACAAAGCTTATTTACTTTTTAGCATACTACTTCATGACTCTTTCTTTTTGGCGTTCCTCTCACCTGGCTTTGGCTTTGGTTTCTTCTTTATTTTTAATTTTGGCATCGGTAACAGGTATTATCCTGGCCGTTGATGCTGTACAGGAAAAAACACTTCCGTACAAAATCGAAAATTTTGATAAAATTACTTTAGGAGAAACGCTTCCTGTACTAAAAAAGAATTATTCTGAAATGACAGAATTAACTGTTGATTACAACAAGTTTGTAACACTGCAGGCTATCGATCAGGACGGGAATGACATCAATGCTTATGTTGATGTTAAAACAGGAAAAAAGTCAGGAACTCCGGTCAAGAAAACTGAGTTTATTCAATGGATCACGAGCCTTCATCGTTCTTTATTTTTGCATGAAGCGGGTCGTTTTTTTGTGGGTGTTATTTCCTTTTTATTATTCTTAATTGCTATTTCAGGATTTGTTTTGGTTTTAAAAAGACAAAAAGGAATCCGCAATTTCTTTTCGAAAGTAATTAAAGAATATTTTGCTCAGTATTATCATGTTGTTTTAGGCCGATTGGCTTTAATTCCGATTTTGGTTATTGCGCTTACAGGCACGTATTTATCGCTGGAAAGGTTTAACTTTTTCATGGATAAAAAAGAGCAAAAAGAAAAATCAGAAACCATTGTGCCTGCCAAAAAAGCTGTCAATATTTTCAAGACGACACTTTTGACAGATGTAAAGAAAATCGAATTCCCTTTTACTGATGATCCTGAAGAATACTATATCATAACATTAAAAGACCGCGAAATTGAAGTGAATCAGGTTACAGGTGAAGTAATTAGCGAAAAACGCGCTCCAATGACAGCTCAATTTGCCGATTTGAGTTTAGATCTCCATACCGGAAGAATAAACGCGATCTGGGCTTTGGTTCTTGCTCTTGCCGCTGCTAATATTCTCTTTTTTATCTACTCCGGTTTTGCGATGACATTAAAAAGAAGGTCAAGCCGAATTAAAAACAAATTCAAAGCCAACGAAAGTAAATACATTTTACTGGCTGGTTCTGAAAATGGAAGTTCACTTAGATTTGCCAATGCGATTCAGAAACAACTGAATGCCGCCGGTGAAAAGGCTTTTTTAACCGAATTGAATAGTTATACTGTTTTTCCGAAAGCAGCACATATTATCGTTTTTTCTTCTACACACGGATTGGGAGATGCCCCATCTAATGGGAAGAAATTTATTTCCCTTTTAAAGAAACACAAGCAACAACACAAAATCAATTTTTCTGTTGTCGGATTTGGTTCGAAAGCTTACGCTAATTTTTGTGGTTTTGCCCGTGAAATTAATGAACTTTTAGAAGAACAAAATTGGGCAGAACGTTTTCTGGATTTACAGACTGTCAACGACAAATCAGCTGTGGAATTTGTAGAGTGGATTAAATTGTGGAGTGCCAAGACCGGAATTTCATTATCGACAACGCCTTCTTTATACAATCATGCGCCAAAAGGTTTGCAGAAATTAATGGTTTTAGACAAAACGGCAATTTCTGAAACAGAACATACTTTTATTATTACGCTTCGTGCCAATATGAGAGCCAAATTTACTTCTGGCGACTTACTGGCTATTTATCCTGCCAATGACACCAGAGAGCGCCTCTACTCTATTGGAAATCATTCCGGCAACATTCAATTGGTTGTCAAATTACATCCTAATGGATTGGGCTCCGGCTTTTTGAATGAGCTGAAACCTGGTAATGTCATTAAGGCTAGAATCATTAATAATCATGCTTTTCATTTACCAAAGAAAGCTTCTAAAGTGGCTTTTATCTCCAACGGAACCGGAATTGCGCCTTTCCTTGGAATGATCGAACAAAACAAGAAAAAAACCGAAACACATTTATACGCCGGCTTCCGAATGGAAACGGAAACGGTTACAGGTTATAAAACCTTCGCATCCCAAATGATGCAGAAACAACATTTGCAAAGTTTCCATTTGGCTTTATCGCAGGAAGAAAATCATTATTATGTAATGGATTTAATCAAACGTGATGCTGACTTTTTTCTGGATTTATTAGAAAATAATGGCGTAATTATGATTTGTGGTTCATTGGCCATGCAAAAAGATGTTGAAGCGACTCTTGAAACTTTATTAGTAGAGAAAAACAAACAACTAAGCGATTATAAAAACAAGGGTCAAGTATTGACGGATTGTTATTAAATTTAAAGTCTGAAATTTTAAACACATAGAAACATAGCTTTGAAGCCGCTTAAAAAAGGCATTTCATTGATTTTAAAACACATAGCTTTGTATAAAAATTAGTTTTTTAAATTTCCTTTTTTTAGACATAAAAAATATGTTTCTATATGTTTAATTTTTGTCACGCAGATTTAGCAGATTTTTAATTTTTAATTTTTAATTCTAAATTTTTAATTTATTAAACGCATAGCTATGTGTGAGAAACTAGTTTCTTTCCATATCCTTTTTGACACATAAAACCTATGTTTTTCTATGTGTTAAAAAACTAAACACAACGAATAATATGCAATGTAAATATAATCCATTCCTGTTCCTTTTAGTACTGGTTTGCGCTTTCAATGCTGAAGCCCAAACGCTCCGAAAAAGAACCACAATGCTTATGGGAGGCCGATTTGACATTTCGATTGTAGCAAACGATTCTCTGACAGCAGAAAAATCAATTGATGAAATTATTGCCGAAATCACCCGAATCGAAAACCTCATTTCAGACTGGAAATCTACTTCGCAAGTTTCAGAAGTCAATCAGAATGCGGGATTTCGTCCTGTAAAAGTGGATAAAGAAGTTTTTGAACTCACCAAAAGAGCGTTGCATTTTTCTGAAATTACCAACGGTGCTTTCGATATCAGTTTTGCGGCCATGGACCGTATTTGGAAATTTGACGGCTCGATGACCGAAATGCCTTCGGCGGAAGCCATAAAAAAATCAGTAGAGAAAGTTGGTTACAAAAACATCATTTTAGACAGCACTCAATCGACTATTTTCCTGAAATTAAAAGGAATGAAAATTGGATTTGGCGCTTTAGGCGAAGGATATGCGACTAATAAATGCAAAGATATAATGCTTTCCAAAGGCATAAAAGCCGGAATTGTAAACGCCACCGGAGATATGACCGTTTGGGGAAAACAACCGAATGGCAAAGACTGGAACATTGGCATGACGAATCCTTTTCAGACCGATAAACTTTTTGCCGTTGTTCCGTTGCACGATGGAGCGGTAACGACTTCCGGGAGTTACGAGAAATTTGTGGTTTTAGATGGCAAAAGATATTCGCACATCATCAATCCTGCGACCGGATATCCTTCTACCGGACTTTGCAGTGTTTCTGTTTTTGGTCCCAATGCCGAAACGGCCAATGGATTTAGTACTTCGATCATGGTTTTAGGAAAAGAAGCCGGAATCAAACTCATCACTAAATATCCGGAATACCGTTGGATTATGATTACAGATAAAGGGAAAATTATTAAATCGAAGAATTTTAATAAGACTAAATTTCATTTGAAAAACTAGGTTATTTTAAACACATAGAGACATAGACTTTGTAAACGCTTAAAAAAGGCATTTCATTTGTCTAAAAACACATAGCTATGTGTATAATTTTTTTCACGCAGATTTAAAAAGATTTAAGCAGATTTTTAATTTCTAATTCCTTAAAAACGCAAAGCTATGTGTGAGAAACTAGTTTCTTTCCATTACCTTCTTTTTAGACACAAAAACTATGTTTCTATGTGTTTAATTTTTTTCTCACGCAGATTTAGCAGATTCGGCAGATTTTTAATTCCTTAAAAACGCAAAGCTATGTGTTAGAAACTAGTTTCTTTCCATTTCCTTTTTTTAGACATAAAACCTATGTTCTCTATGTGTTTAATTTTTTTCTCACGCAGATTTAGCACATTCGGCAGATTTTTAATTTCTAATTCCTTAAAAACGCAAAGCTATGTGTGAGAAACTAGTTTCTTTCCATTACCTTATTTTTAGACACAAAAACTATGTTTCTATGTGTTTAATTTTTTTCTCACGCAGATTCAGCAGATTTGGCAGATTTTTAATTTTTAATTCTAAATTTTTAATTCCTTAAACAGCAACTTTTCATACTTTTATCAAAACATCCTGATTAGTATGACAACAGATATTCTGGAAGTAAATGATTTTATTGTTTTAATTGAGCAGTCTTACGCGACAAAAACAGTAGTGGAGAAATGCGAAATTGACGGCGATTCCATTGGTTTTGCTTTTTACGGTTCGGGCAATGTCGAATTGGAAATCAAACATAACAATCAAACCAAATACCTCACGAATACTACCGGTTTGGCTATTTGTTTCTTTGGGAATCAGAAAGTAGAATTTGCCCATAAAATCGAACCGGACAAACCGTTGCAGTCGATCAGTGTTTTTGCCAAACTTAAATACATTAACTCGTTGCCTAAGGCTGAAAAAGAAATCTTCGAAAACCATCTATCGTATTTGATGCATCCAAAAGAGCATTTTGTAAAAGGTCCGGCATTTTACATGACATTGGATATGCAATTGGCTGTTCAGAAAATCTTCAATACTTCGTACACCGGCACTACCCGACTGCTATTTTTAAAAAGCCAGGTCAACGAACTTTTAGCCCATTTTTTTGCCTTGCTGACCACAGACAAAAAAGCGGATTTATCGGAATACGACAAAAACAAACTTTATCACGCCAAGGAAATTGTTACCACTCATTATTCTAAACCGCCATCGATTACCGAATTATCCAAAATGGTGGGCCTCAACAGCAATAAACTGAAAAAGAATTTTAAAGAGCTTTTCGGAATTCCGGTTTTCAAATACATTCAGGAAGAAAGACTGCATAAAGCCTATGAACTACTCCGCGACAGCGAAAAAACCGTACAGGAATCGGCCTGGGAAGTCGGTTATGAAAGTTTGAGTTCGTTCTCGAATGCCTTTTATACTAAATTCGGCACACGACCGAATGACGTCAAACAACAATTCCTTTCAAACAAATCTTAATTCTTTTCCGACAAATGATTTCGTTTTAATCAAACCAAATTTGTATCAGTTAATCACTTAAAACGAATTGATATGAAAACTACAAAAATTTTAGTTCTGGGCGCCAACGGGAAAACAGGAAGCAGGGTATTGGAAAGATTAAAACATAATACTGATGTCGAAGTTCGCGCAGGTTCGCGATCTGCTGCCGTTCCGTTTGACTGGGAAAAACCCGAAACCTGGCAAGCGGCACTTCAGGACATAGATGCCGTTTATATTAGTTACCAGCCAGATTTAGCTATTCCATCCGCAACAACCGCTATTCAGCTTTTTAGTCGTTTGGCAACTCAAATGGGCGTTCAGAAAATGGTCTTACTTTCCGGAAGAGGTGAAAAAGAAGCGCAAGTTTGTGAAGAAATAGTAAAAACCAATGCCAAAAAATGGACAATCGTACGCGCAAGCTGGTTCAACCAAAACTTTAACGAAAGCTTCTTTCTGGAACCAATACTAGCAGGTTACGTTGCATTACCAAGAGCAGAAGCATTAGAACCTTTTACAGATGCCGATGATATTGCGGATGTAATTGTGACATCTCTTTTAGAGGAAAAACACAACGGACAAATCTATGAACTTACAGGCCCAAGACTCTTGACATTTCAGGAAGCTATTGCCGAAATTGCAAAAGCCGCCGGAAGAGAAATCGCTTTTCAGTCTTTAACTTTAGAAGAATATATTCAGAAGCTGCGAGAATATCAGGTTCCCGAAGATCATATTTGGCTGGTAAACTATTTATTTGAACAAGTTTTAGATGGCCGAAATTCATCTATTACATCCGATATCGAAAAGGTTTTAGGCAAAAAAGCCAAAGATTTTGCTGCTTATGCATTAGAAACGGCTAAAACCGGAGTTTGGAATCAGACCGTATCTCAAAATTAAATCGAATGTTTTTCTGGAATATTGTCTGGTTTATTCGTTTGGACTTGTGTTAGTGTAACTTTCTATGTTTTGGGAAAGATTCCGATAATTAAAGATCTCTTTTTAGTACAAGCTTTCATTGTTATGATTTGCCTTTTATTCTATGCTTTTCTGGCAGCTCAGTTTTATTATAAAAAAAAATATAAAACCAACGGAATGATAGTTGGATTTGTACTATCAGGAACAGCTTTGTTATTGGATTTTCTTATCACAGTACCTTTTATAGAAATACCAAATGGCAGAAGTTACCAAAGCTTTTTCAGTACCCCGGTTGTATGGATTATGGTCTTGATAACTATTTTTACGGTTTATTTTTACTGGAAAATAAAAATAAAAATAAAACACAACTGAACTAAAATAAGCCAGAATCAATCTGGCGTATTTTAGTCTTATTATAAAAAAGACATTACATAATCAATCTAGCCTTTTTTACCAGCCAAATAGCTTTCAATCCAAACATAATTATCACCAATGGCAGGTACAATTCGTCATTTAATAAAGTGCTTATGCCTAAAATGTCAATATGAAGATAAGAATCCAGCATTCGAATAAACAATCGACAACCGTTGATAATAAAAATAACCTTGATCAAACGATCTATTCCGGTAGATTTTAAGTATAAACCTGCAAGAATACTACTTGCTAATAATTGAGAAAGTCCAAGTGGAAAATAAAGCGCCCACCACAGCTGCTGAATTGATATAACCGTTTTAATAATAATGGCACGATCTTCAGTATTTGCAGTTGCATAAGTATCGACCAGGTATCCCTGAACAAAGAACAGTTCGATCGAGCGAATAAACAATTCTAAGAAGCAAAAGATAAAAAATCCTGAAAAGGCAAGAATTCGCCAACCCTTATTTTGAGTAAAATCTTCAAAACAAATGGTGAAAAACAAATACAAGAGCCCGAACATACTCAGAAGCATCAGCCAGGATCTGTAAATATTAAGATTATTTCCACCACTTAGAAAATCGTTAATTGTGTTTCCTGTATCTGGCACTTTTTCAAAAACCCACCATTGAAAAGTTTGCACTAGTATGTAAATGATAGCAACTGCTGCAGCACCTGTTTTCATTCGGTTATTTGTTATCATAGCTTTTCAAAAATTAAATTAATACTTGATGAATATTGCCTTACCTTAACTTTCATTAGTAATAGAAATATAGAAGAATGACTCAATAACAGTACCTATTAATCCTCTTTTGCCCAAATTTTGGTTGCATTTTATAATTTGAAACCTCTAAAACATGAGATTTTTCAAGTTGATAATTTTTAGTCAATATATTTACTAAAGAATTAATCATTTTTAAAATTCGACCTAAAATTACCAATCTCCCTACATTATTTTCAGGAACCAAACAGGAACAATAAAAAATCGATACCATTAATCAAAAACAAAAATTTAAAGTAAAATCTAAACATTTAAAAATTATGGTAAAAAGAAACTTTACTCAGGGAATTTTATTTGTCTTTTTTTTAGTTTGCTGCATTCAGAAAAGTAGTGCACAGGCTACACCACTTAGCAAAGCGAAACCTATTGCAGGGAAAGAAAATTGGCAGCCAGCAGTTCCAAATCCGGATCAGGAGAAAATTGCTATTGATAAACTCGCAGCGCTAAAAAAGAAAACAGGCAAGAAACCCAATATTGTGTGGTTCTTAATTGATGATATGGGATTTGGGGATCCTGGATTTAATGGTGGTGGTGCTTCTATTGGAGCCGCAACACCCAATATGGACCGTTTGGCACGCGAAGGTTTGTTATTAACTTCTACTTATTCGCAACCAACTTGTACTCCCACCCGCTCGGCAATTCTTACTGGGCGTATTCCGGCAAGAACCGGATTAACAAGGCCGATTTTGGCTGGGGATGTTTTAACAGCCAATCCGTGGGCAGATGAAATTAGTTTACCAAAAATACTTAGTCAGTCTGGTTATAAAACTGTTTTGACAGGAAAATGGCACGTAGGTGAATTAGAGGGAATGCGTCCGTTTGAGATTGGATTTGATGAATATTACGGTTATTATGCCGCAGAAAAAGAAATTACACAGTCTTTTGATAAACGACGTTATCCTGATTTGGTTCTGGATCCTTTTAAATTAGAAGCTTACAACAAAATGGGCGCTTCTAAAGATTTGGTTCACGGTAAAAAAGGCGGAAAAGAAGAATTGGTAATTGCCACCAAAAGCACAGACGATATCGCAGAAGCCGATGAAAGACTGGAAGCTTTTTCGATCAAAAAAATACAGGAATTTGCCAAATCCGGAGAGCCTTTCTTCCTTGAACATGCTTTTATGAAAGTACATACTGATAATTTTGCTTCTAAAAGATTTGAAGGAAAAAGCGACAGTAAGTATCCGTACAAAGATGCAGTTGTAGAAGTAGATGCAATTATTGGGGAATTAGTAGCTGAATTAGAGAAAAACGGTTTGCTTGAAAACACTTTTATCTTCATTACCTCTGATAACGGACCACAAATGGATTCCTGGCCAGATGGTGGATATACTCCTTTTAGAGGCTCAAAAGGTTCAGCCTGGGAAGGTGGAACACGTGTTCCGGGTGTTGCGTACTGGAAAGGCATGATTACACCAGGAAGACAAAGTGCACAACTATTTGATTTAATGGATTTGTACAACACCTCAGCCTTTATTGGTGGCGCGATTGATAAAGTTCCAACAGACCGACCTATTGATGGTATTAATCAAACTTCTTTCCTGTTAGCTGATAACGGCCTTTCGAATCGTGATCGCGTTTATACTTGGGTAGAAACACAATTGATGGCAATTCGTCTTCATGAATATAAAATGTATTTTAATGTAACTGATTCTGAAGATGCCCATTTAATGATTGATCAGTCTACAGTTACTAAAACAGGATTGGCGCCATGGTTGTTTAACCTTTATGTTGATCCTAAAGAATATCGCGTTATGGGTCATGCGCTTAATGCCTGGACCGCTTCTCTAGCAGCCGAAGCCAAATTACATGCGGCAACTTTCAAAAAATTTCCACCTAAAAATGTGGGATTAGGACAGTAATTAGACACATACATAAAAAACAAAAGCTCCTATTTAGGAGCTTTTGTTTTTTATGTAAATTGTGATTCTACTTCATTCCAAATACTGTAACATCAGCTTTACCATTTAAAAAGCCTTTAGTATCATACCAGAATTCAATTGATTTTAATTTTCTTTTACCACCTTTCAAATCAATTACCCTGCTTTCACCACCTTTAGGAATTTCTACTCTGGTATTGATGTTTTCTGGTGCTCCATCATCATAACGAACAACTAATCTTTGAATGTTTACAGGTGAATCAGTCACTTTAAATTTAATTTTTCTGTAATAATCATGTGGTCCGGGCACGTTAAGTGCATCATGATCTGCCGTATGTTTGGCATGAACCGTTCCTAAATCACGCCAACTCCCCGCTTTGACATTGTTATTGTGGTTGGGATGAATAACTTTTTGTGCTTGTAGATTATTAAAACTGAAAGCACCGATACAAATCAATAATAAAACATGTTTCATTTTAATCATTTTTAAATTAAACTCTAAACCTTTTATCTCAAAATCTATTTTTATATTTTCTATATTCTATATTCTATATTCTATTCTCTATTCTCTATTCTCTATATTCTATATTCTATATTCTATTCCCTATATTCTATAATCTATATTCTCTTGCTTCTTGCTTCTATTCTCTAATCACTCCGGTTTCTGCAACTTCTTTAAATTGGCATACGAAATCACAGCCGTAATTCTAATCATGTTTGATTGTGCCCCATTATCGCCGGCAATTATTCCTCCATAAGAAGCATTCAAACCTAACATCTTCATGACCTGATAACCTGCTGTAACTCCACCACCCAAAATATTCTGTTTGTTATCCTGATCGATACCATCAACTTCGACATCACCTCCATATTGGTATCTTAAATCGGCACTGGCCCAAAATTTATCCGTAAAATTATGTGACAAATGATTCTCGACCGAATACAAAGCGTGTTGTTGTGATTTATTGGCCATTGAAATAAATAAAGGATCATTGTTAGCCGTATACATGTGGATGGAAGGATAAATCTCCAACCATGTTGGTCTTTTTGGGTCATTACTCAACCAAAGGTCGATAGGAAAACCCAATTCGAAAGTCAATCGGTTTGAACCTAAATTTAATGGTTTAGTACTATCGTAAGAGCCTGAATACCATAATCTGCCATAAAACATCATGGAGAATGTCTTTTTTTCATATTGACTGTATTCAATAACATTCAAAGCCGGCTGGTTTACTAATCCAATTTTAAAACCTATAAAACCATCTGCAAAACCAGAAGAACTTAAATGAGGAGCAGGAAGTCCAGGCTGATTGGCCGCCAGACTCCCGGAAACAGAACCAGGAACAGCATTTAGCATTACCTGAGCATATCTACCGGCCAAACCAAAATTATAAACCAATGTGAGTGGAAAGGCATCAATATGCAAATCAGCGTCTTTAACAAGCACATTTCCCGGAGTAATATTTTGATTCATACTCATCCATTTCGGCAGAAAGGCAAAGGTATTTTTTGGACTCCATAGTAAATTTCTCGGACCGTCACCTTGTCCTAAAGCCGGCAAACTTATCATTACAAATAATAAAATAAAATACTTTAGATTTAACTGTACGTTTTTCATAAATTATGTTTTAACTTTAATAAATAACCTTCATATTGATGAATAGTTCACTTCTAAATTATTCTTTTTACCCTTTCCGTATAAGATAAATCAATATTTCATCTTCTAATTCTTTTGATAAATTCTCACATTCCAGTTTATGCTGAAAATACTTTTCGAACTTTTTCTTGAACTTATCCGCTTTCAGTCTACTAGTACAGTAGTCATCACAAATAATTTTAAACTTGTCGTCTACTAAATATAAAATCTTAAGCGATTCTATATACTCTGCGAATTTTGCATTATATAACTCTTTAGGAACAGCCATACTATGTTATTTTTTAAATTGATTGAATTTAAGACTCCAGAAAGCACTCTGTAAAAAACAAAAAATCAAATTCTTAAAAATATTTTTTTTCTCTGAACATTAAGAACAGCATAAAGTTATGTCGTAATAGATTTAAAAAAAACAAAATTTAAATCAAGTCCGTTTCATATTATAAGTTGAAACCTAAAATTTATTAAATGCGGTAAAATGCATCATTTAAAGAAGAGAAAAGAGTACCTTTAAAGAATAACACAACCTTCATAAATCACTGATAATAATACAATTAAAAATCAAAAAAGTATAAACTTTCTCTTTCATGCATTTTTAAATTTGTTAGTATTAATTTTTAAAAGCAATGAAATGAATATTTCCTATCATAAAAACAACGTTGAAAACAGCTCCAGAACATCTGCTAAAAAAACAGAAGTCAAATCAACTTCAGCAAGAAGTAATGAGAAATCAAGTATTGAGACTAGAAAATCAGTTCAGATGAACAAATAATTAATACCTAAAAACTTTAGATTATGCCAAAAGAAATCAACGAAGATTTCGGTCTGGACGATCGCAATTTTCACCCTGAAGAACAACTAATTCATTCTGCTAGTACGAAGAAGGAAAATAAAAAATCAAAACAGGATAAAGGACCTAAACCCGACAAAGATTTTGATGACGCTTTAGATGAAGAACTTGAAAATCATTCAGATCAAGGCTTTGATAAAAAAGACAAGTCTGACTCTTAATTAATTTTAATTAAAAACATATAAAATTAATATACAGTACATTAAAACCACTTTGTTAAAGCATTAAATTAACTACTATTGAAATTACCATTATCATATTATTTGAATCAGGACGTAATTTTCCTGGCCAAAGATTTACTGGGGAAAGTCTTATTTACTCAAATTGAAGGACAAATAACAGCGGGCTTAATTGTAGAAACGGAAGCCTACTTTGGCGAAATAGACAAAGCCTCTCACGCCTATGGCGGACGACGCACTAACAGAACTGAAATAATGTACAGTGAAGGTGGCGTTTCATATGTATATCTATGCTATGGTATACACCATTTATTTAATATAGTAACTTCAATCAAAAATGAACCCCATGCCGTATTAATAAGGGCGATTGAACCCTTGTCTGGTACTGAAATCATGGAACTAAGACGCAATATGACAATTACTAATAGTGCTATATCATCTGGTCCGGGTTCTGCAGCAAAAGCGTTAGGAATTAATGCTAATTTTAATAAAAAAGATTTAGACGGAGATGAAATTTGGTTAGAAGATCATAGCATTCGATATACCGAAGATGAAATCGTTGCAACACCACGAGTTGGTGTCACGTATGCAAAGGAAGATGCTTTTTTGCCTTGGCGATTTTTTGTAAAAGGCAATAAATATGTAAGTAAACCCAATAAGTCGTAGTTAAAAAAGACCATAAAGTATCACATTAAGTATTCGACACATCTATCAGGAATACAAACACTTAATTAACTACTATTGATTTTACTTATAATGATTTTTTTAAGAAAAACCAGTTTTTTATAGTCACACACCGCGCTAAAAAATAAGTCAGAAGAACAACTATTTTTTAGTCTTGCCCATTTCCACCCTTCAAATATTTTGCCCGTAATCGGCTTAAAAATTCTGGCGTAATGCCGAGATAAGAAGCGATATATTGTTGCGAAACCCGTTGGGAAATTGTTGGATAACGTGTGATAAATTCTACATACTGTTCCATCGCTGTTGAAGAAACGGTTCTGAACAATCGTTTTTGCAATTTTGATAAATGCCGCTGTATCATCAAACGAAACATTCTTTCTAATTGAGGAACTTCATTGATCAGATTCTCTTTCGCCTGACGGGTCAAAACCAAAAGCTCACAATCCTCTAAAGTTTCAATGTACATATCACTCGGTACCTGATCTTCAAAACTGGTAATGTCACTCACCCACCAATCTTCAATCGCAAATTGGAGCGTTAATTCAATTCCGTCTCGATCGACAAAATATTCCCTGATACAGCCCTTATTGATATAAGCCTCAAAATTGCAGATTTCACCCGCACTCAATAAAATAGTTTTCTTGGGAATCTTTCTAAGCTCAAGATGTTTCTCAAAAATTTTCACTTCTTCCTTAGAAAGACGGGCAGATCTGGAAAGGTAAGTATGAATTTGCTGAAACATTTATTATCTTTTTTATCGAATGTGGCTTTATCAGGAAGTAAATATAAGAGGTTTTATTTATAATTATTTCTTGATCTAGTTTAAGAAATGAAATAATTAAATGAATCAATTTTGAAAACTTAATATTGTGAGAGGTGAAGATGTGAGATGTAAAATGGAAAAGCAACAAGCTAGAAACAGCAAACCATAAATTATAAATAATGAAAGAACAAATTGCACAGGCTTTATCAGCAATTGAAAATTTAATTCCACAATATCTTCAAATTGAAGAAGATAAACAAATTTCAAACGGTAATGTTGCTATTTGTATTATTGATGAAGAAGGAGCCGTTTATGGCCGAATGTATGGCGAAGATAAACCACGCCGAAGACAATCGTACAAAGTAGCCTGGACAAAAGCAAGTCAGGTTTGGCTGACCGGAGTGAAAACCGGCGAGTATGAAAAAATGGTTTTCAACAATATCGTAGATGAAAATGCTAACGGAATCGAAGCTCCGGACCTCATAGGCTGGCAAGGCGGACAACCGGTAACTTTAAAAGATGGAACAAAACTTTCAATAGGTTTCAGTGGTTTCAGAGGCACAACCGATCTGGAAATCGTAGAAAAAGCTTTTTCAAAGCTATAAGCAATAAGCTATAGGCTATTAAAATTCATAATTCATAATTCATAATTCATAATTAACAATTCACAATTAATAAAAATGTCTTACTTACCAAATACGAATCGTTACCAAAAAATGGAATACCGCCGTTGTGGCAATAGCGGATTACTATTACCAGCGCTTTCTTTAGGCTTATGGCACAACTTTGGCGGAATTGATAACATCGCAAACGCACGTGAAATTCTGCATACTGCTTTTGATAATGGCATTACCCATTTTGATCTTGCCAATAATTACGGGCCGCCTGCCGGTTCTGCGGAGCTTACTTTTGGTGAATTATTCAAACAGGACTTTAAATCTTATCGAGACGAGCTTTTAATTTCTACCAAAGCCGGCTGGCCAATGTGGGACGGTCCATACGGCGATTGGGGATCCAAAAAACATTTAATTGCGAGTCTCGATCAAAGTCTGAAGCGTATGGGAATTCCGTATGTGGATATTTTTTACCACCACAGACCCGATCCTAATACGCCTATGGAAGAAACGATGGCAGCATTGGATTTGATTGTACGTCACGGAAAAGCACTTTACGTAGGCGTTTCAAGTTATAGTCCGGCGGAAACGGAAAAGGCATATTCGATATTAAAAAATTTAGGAACACCTTGCGTGATTCATCAGCCAAAATATTCTATGTTTGAACGTACTGTTGAAAAGGGCTTACTGGATGTTTTAGAAGTAAACGGAATGGGCGGAATTGCTTTCTCCCCTCTTGCTCAGGGACTTTTGACGAACAAATATTTAAATGGTATTCCGGAGAATTCAAGAGCAAACGCACATCGCGGAAATGGTGCTATAGAAAAAGATGCCATTACGCCTGAAAATATAGAAAAAGTCCGTCAATTGAATAAAATGGCCGAAGGACGTTGTCAGAGCTTGGCTCAAATGGCTTTGGCTTGGGTTTTAAAAGACAAACGAATTTCGTCTGTAATCATTGGCGCGAGCAAGCCGGAACAAGTAATTGATTCTGTAGGTTGTCTACAAAACAGTACTTTCTCTGAATATGAATTGCAGCTTATTGATCAGATTTTAAAATAAACTACTAACCAAAAAACCACAGTTATGAACACATTCCACAATAAAACATGCCTGACCATCATGTTATCCGGACTTTTATCAGCCGGCGGATTTGCACAGAAAAAAGCTCCGAAAACATACGATTTCAAAACGGTTACCGTTTACGAAACCGTAAAAAACACAGATAAGAAACTGACCAAAACCGAAATGCTTTCGTTTACAGCCAAACCACAACCCATAGAAAAAGAGGTTTCTGTTTTTGTAGATCCGTCCATGACTTTTCAGACATTGTTAGGAATTGGAGGTGCTTTGACTGACGCCTCCGCGGAAGTTTTCTATCAGCTTCCAAAAGACAAACAACAGGAAATCCTGACGGCCTATTACGATAAGGAAAAAGGAATTGGATATACCTTAGCGCGTACGAATATGCAAAGCTGTGATTTCTCCAGTGATAGTTACAGTTACATTCAGGAAGGCGATAAAGACTTAAAAACCTTTAATATCAGCCACGATAGAAAATATAGAATTCCATTTATTAAAGAAGTGATTGCCAAAGCCGGAGGAAAAATCACTTTGTATGCTTCGCCATGGAGCCCGCCGGCATGGATGAAAACCAATAACAATGTTTTGCAGGGCGGAACTTTAAAACCGGAATACCACCAAAGTTGGGCTAACTTTTTTGTGAAATTTATAAAAGAATATGAAAAAGAAGGCATTCCGATTTGGGGCTATACAGTGCAAAACGAACCAATGGCAGTACAGCGTTGGGAATCCTGTATTTTCACCGCCGAAGAAGAACGCGATTTCATCAAAAACTTTTTAGGGCCAACGATGCAAAAAGCGGGACTTTCTAAAAAGAAACTAATCATGTGGGATCACAATCGTGATTTGATGTATCAGCGTGTGAGTACAGTTCTAGAAGATAAGGATGCTGCCAAATATGTTTGGGGCGTTGGTTATCACTGGTACGAAGACTGGATGAAAAATGGAATGAATTTCGAAGCCGAACGTCGTGTAGCCGAAGCTTTTCCGGATAAACCTTTAATTTTAACCGAAGGCTGTGCCGCCGATTTTGATCAAAAATTGTTAACCGACTGGAGTTACGGTGAAAAATACGGAATGTCGATGATCAATGATTTTAATATTGGAACAGTAGCCTGGACCGACTGGAATGTTTTATTAGACGAAAAAGGCGGACCCAACCACGTTCAGAATTTCTGCATGGCCCCTATTCACGCTGATCTTAAAACCGGAAAATTGATTTATACCAACGGTTATTACTATTTAGGACATTTCTCCAAATTTATTCGTCCGGGAGCAAAACGTATTGCCTGTTCTTCAAGCAGTAACAAGCTTTTGTCGACGGCTTTCGTAAATGAAGACAATAAACTGGAAGTTGTAGTAATGAATTCAGGTGAAACGGATGTGGACTATTTTCTTTGGATAAAAGGAAAAGCGACTAAAATTACCAGCGCGGCACATTCAATTGCAACGTTAGAAGTTCAATAATATGAAAGCGTTAGTAACATTTTCTATTATTGTTTTAATGAGTTGTTCTTGTCTCGCGCAAACATCAAAAGCATTAAAACCACAACAGATTCCGGGGAAAATAGAATGTGAACTGTACGATCAGGGTGGCGAAGGAATTGCCTATCACGATACTGATGCTGTAAACAATGGAAGCGGAAAACTAAATCCGGTAAACGGAAATCCACTTAATGAATTCAGAATAAATGAAGGAGTGGATATTTCGTATTCTAAAGCGGATGATATTGATAATAATCCGTTTAATAAAGTGCCAAGAAGTATTGGAGACCTTTATGTCGGCTGGACGGTTCCAACGGAATGGATTAATTATACCGTTGAAGTAACAAAATCCGGAACTTATACAATTGGTTTGTTGTATACGGCAAACGGCGACGGCGAAATATCTATTGATGTAAACGGAAAAGACGCCACGGGAAAAATGAAAATTGCTTCCACCCATGATGACAAAGAGCCGATTGATTGGAGGCAATGGCATCATTGGAACAGTTCAGCATCCATCGGAACGATAAAACTTAAAAAAGGAAAGCAGGTTTTGCGCCTGCATATTGTCTCCAACGGAAATATGAATTTTGATTATCTGACCTTTACTGCCCAATAATTTATAATGTCGAAATTATGGCTACATATTAAACGGGTTTTTCAACTTTTTTGCTACTCCCGATAGCTATCGGGATTCACAGATTTAAAGGATTATTTTTCTATGCGCTAAATATGGCCACGAATTCACGAATTTTTTATTGATTTTTGCTCAATTATTCGTGATTTCGTGGCTATTTTTTCATTTCTTTTCCCTCTCTAAACATCTTCCTATCAAAATAATTTCAAAAATGAATAAATAATTATACCGATTGGTATATATTTGCAGTCTTAAATTATACGAAATCATGAGTAAGGCAGAACGAACCAAACAGTTTATCATAGAACAAACCGCTCCGATCTTTAATATGAAAGGCTACAGCGGTACTTCGATGAGTGATATTACCGAGATCACCGGACTCACAAAAGGAAGTATTTACGGGAATTTCGAAAATAAGGATGAAGTTGCTATTGCAGCATTCAAGTATAATGTCAAAAAACTTCAGGATGCATTTTCAAGAGAAATCGACAAACAAACCACTTTCAAAGGCAAATTATTAGCTTATCCTCAACTCTACTCTCAATATGCGACTATGAAAGTCACAAAAGGCGGCTGCCCTATTCTCAACACCGCAACCGAATCTGACGATACGCATCCGGTTTTAAGAAAGTACGCTGAAAGAACCCTTATTTACTGGAAAGAAAAAATAATCTCTTTCATCGACCAGGGAATTGCAGCCGGAGAATTCAAAGCTAAAGCAATTGACACAGAAAGAACTGCATTAACTATAATTGCATTAATTGAAGGCGGCGTAATGATCAGCAAACTAACCGGAAATCTAAACGACTTATCAAATATCATGCAGTCAGTAAAGAAAGTAATAGAAGAATTGGAATAAAGAAGCAATAGCAAATATTGCTTTTTTTATCAAATAAAATATACCGATCAGTATAATATTAAATTCCAAAATATAAATTCCAAATTCCAATTCTGATAGGGTCGCGGAAAAATCTAAAATCTAAAATCTAAAATCTAAAATCTAAAATCTAAAATCTAATGACACGCTTACAAGTACTTCAAAACCACATCGACAGAGAATTCACCGCTTCGCCATCGCCTTTTATGCTTTGGATGCGACCTATAGTTTTAGCCGCGGAAGACGGCAGTGTTACTTTTCAATACTTAGTTCGGGAAGAAATGTCAAATCCGGTTAAATCACTTCACGGTGGTGTTATTGCTGCTATCGCGGACGATTGCATTGGCGCAACAATGTTTTCTCTGAATGAAGAAAATTTCTATACGACCATCAATCTAAATGTTGATTATTTTGCTCCGGCTCGTGTGGGTGATACGATTATCGCCAGAACCTCGATCATTAAAAAAGGAAGACAATTCGTGAATGCTCAATGCGAAATCTGGAATGAAGCCCAAACGAGGTTGATTGCTACTGCTTATTCTAATTTATTTAAGACTAATTTGGTGAAGCAGGAACTTTCGGTCTGAAATTCCAAAATACTTTAAATTCCAATATTTAAATTGCTTCGCCTGTTCGTTATCACTCGGGTCCAAATTCCAATTTATGAAGCAAACGAAAAAAATTAAACACATAGAAAACATAGTTTTGTTTGGCTAAAAAGGAATTAAAAAAGAAACTAGTTTCTTCACACATAGTCCCGAGGCTTCGGGATGTTTTCAAATAAATAAAATGCCTTTTTATGATCTCAAAAATCTATGTTTCTATATGTTAGAAAGCAATCCAATATCCTGAAATCCCAAATTCCAATTTATGAAGCAAACGAAAAAAATTAAACACATAGAAACATAGTGTTCTTTGGCTAAAAAAGAATATGGAAAGAAACTAGTTTCTCACACATAGTCCCGATCCCGAAACTTCAGGACGGGATATGTATCTAAAATAATTAAATTCTTTTAAGCGCATTTCTTTCACACAGCTATGTGTTTTTAGATAAATGAAATGCCTTTTTTAAGCGGTTTCAAAAGCTATGTTTCTATGTGTTTGAATTTATTTTCAATCCTTTTTTTAATCAAAAAATATACCGATTGGTATAAAAAATTACTATGACATCTCTACAACGAAAATTACTCATCTTTACCGTAATCCTCGCCGCGATTATGGAACTTATTGACATTTCTATTGTCAATGTGGCGCTATCGCATATGAGCGGGAATCTGGGCGCAACGCTCGAAGATACTTCCTGGGTGATTACCGCTTATGCTATTGCCAATGTGATCATCATTCCGATTACGAGTTTTTTGAGCGCCAATCTGGGGCGTCGCAATTATTATATCGGTTCGATTATTCTCTTTACATTTTGTTCTTTCATGTGTGGACATTCGTCTAATATCTGGATGCTGGTCTTTTTTAGATTTCTTCAGGGAATTGGCGGTGGTGCTTTATTATCGATTTCTCAGGTTGTGGTTTTTGAGCTTTTTCCGAAAGACAAACAATCCACCGCCGGAGCTTTATTCGGAGCCGGAATTTTCATCGGACCAACCATCGGACCGACGCTGGGCGGTTATATCACTGAGAATTACGACTGGCCATGGATTTTCTTAATTAATATTCCGATTGGGATTCTCGTTGCGATTTCCTGTTATTTTCTACTGAAAGAACCACCCGTAAAACCGGAAATCTCAAAAGTCGACTGGACCGGAATTGCCTTATTAGCCATCGGAGTTGGCGCCTTGCAAACCGTTTTAGAAAGAGGCGAAGTCGAAGATTGGTTCGAAACCCGTTACATCATAGTTTTAACTGCCATTGCCATAGTCACTTTACTGGCGTTTATTTATTGGGAATTAAAAATCGATAAACCCGTCGTGAACTTGCGCGTATTAAAAAGTAAATCGTTAAGTATAGCTGCGATTCTGACCTTCGTAACCGGTTTCGGAATGTTTATTTCTATTTACATCAGTCCCGTGGTGGCGCAACGTCTTTTGAGTTTTTCACCCTATCAAACGGGATTGCTTTTACTTCCGGGTGCTTTGTTTGCCTTGGTGGCGTTAAAACTCTGTGGCACTTTATTGCAAAAAGGCGTTTCTCCGGTCATCATCATCGCAACAGGTTTTCTGCTCTTTATTTATTTTAATTGGAGAATGTCGGGAATATCCTTAGATACCAGCGCTTTAGAAGTCGCCACCGCACTTATTTTTCGCGCTTTGGGATTGGCTTTATTAACCGTTCCGTTAACGATGCTTGCCGTTTCTTCGCTTGACGATAAAGATGTCGGTCAAGGTGCAGCGCTCAACAATATGATGCGACAATTGGGCGGTTCCTTTGGTGTGTCGATCATTAATACGTATATCGCACATCGTTACGCCGAACACCGAAACGTATTGATTTCGAACGTAACGCCAGATAATGCAAAAGCAATGGACAGAATAAACGCCTACATCAGTTATTTCCAACACAGAGGTTTTGCCTACAACGAAGCCAGAGCAAAAGCCCTAAAACTAATGGAAAACATCGTAACCAAACAATCGTCCTTATTAAGTTACAGAGATGCGTTTTTCCTCGTAGGCCTATTCTTCGCCCTAACCTTACCCCTATTATTGCTAGTAATGAGCAAATCCAAAAAACCAAAAACCAATATTATACTTTCAGATCATTAAAGTTTTTTACTAACGTCTAAGTTTTTGGAACGCGGATGACACGGATTTAAACAGATTTTTTATAAAGTTTTGCCACTCCCGATAGCTATCGGGATTAAAAGATTAAAATGATTTGATCTGCCAAATCTGCGTAATCTGCGAGAAAAAAATTATACGCACAGAAAAATAATCCCTAAAATCTATAGCAAAAAAAATCAGCGTAAATCTGCCTAGATCTGCAAAATCTGCGTGAACAAAATTATGCGCAAAGAAATTAATCTGTAAAATCTGCAGCAAAAACCAGCGTAAATCCGCGTAATCCGTGTTCCATTTCACATCTCACATCTCACATCTCACATCTCACATCACATCTCACATCTCACATCTCACCTATAACAATCACAAATAAATCATAAAAAATTTGCATAAATGACCAATCGGTCATATATTTGTCCTGTAAAATAAAAGCTATCATGGCAAAGGGAGAAGAAACCAGACAATTCATCATCGATAAAGCAGCACCTATCTTTAACACAAAAGGGATTGCAGCAACTTCTATGAGCGATATTATGGAAGCGACCAAATTGTCCAAAGGCAGCATGTACGTTCATTTTGAAAACAAAGAAGTTTTGGCTTGCGCTGCGGTCGATCACAATATGAAAGTATTGGGCGATAAACTGATGGCCAAAATCAGTCAAAGCAAAACGGCTAAAGAAGAACTATTCACTTATATCGATTTTTTCAGCAATGCGGTAAACCCGCCCCTAACCGGAGGTTGTCCGTTATTGAATTTCGGAACAGAAGCAGATGATACCAACCCTGTTGTAAAAGAAAAGATCAATCAAGGCATAAAATTCAATCAAAAGTTATTAGAAAATAGCATAAAAAAGGGAATTGCCAACGGCGAATTTAAACCGGACTGGAATGCCGGAGATTTCGGAACTGTAATTTTCGCCATGATGGAAGGCGGCCATTTAATTTCAAGAATGTCAGGCAGTAACGATAAGATGCAAATCATCGTCAAAACCCTCAAAAAAACAATAGAGGAAAACACTCTCTAATTTTTTTTTGTTTAAAAAATGACCTATCGGTCACTTTTTAAAGGTTCTGAGGTTCTGAGGAGCTAAGGTGCTAAGATTAATAGGTAACAATAGAAATAAATAAAATTTTAAACACATAGAATCATAGACTTTGCAAACGCACAAAAGACATTTCATTTATTAAAAAAACACATTAGCTATGTGTGAGAAACTAGTTTCTTTCCATACCCTTTTTCAGCCAATAAAAACTATGTACTCTATGTGTTTAAAATTATTCGCAAAGCAATTAACAACTCACCATTAACAACTCACCATTAACAATTCACAATTCACAATTTAAAATTCACAATTATCATGAAAACAATCTTAATTTCAGGAGCATCAAAAGGATTCGGAAGAGCCTGGGCAGAAGCATTTTTAGCAAAAGGATACAAGGTAGCTGCAACAGCAAGAAATATCGACACCCTGGCCGACTTAAAAGCACAATACGGAGACGCTATTTTACCACTTAAACTAGACGTAAACAATCGCGCAGAGTCGTTCGCAGTAGTCGAAAAAGTGCAGCAACATTTCGGGGCTATTGATATCCTAATCAACAATGCCGGTTATGCTTTAAACGGTGCGGTTGAAGAAGCTAGCGAACAAGAATCAAGAGCACAATTCGAAACCAATTTCTTCGGAACTTTATGGTTAACACAAGCCGTTTTACCGATCATGAGAAAACAACAAAGCGGTCATATCATTCAGGTTTCCTCTATTTTAGGAATCGCTACTTTACCCATGATTGGCTTATACAACGCCTCTAAATTTGCAGTTGAAGGTCTTACTGAAACTTTGGCTCAGGAAGTAAAACAATTCGGTATCAAAGTAACTTTAGTGGAACCAAACGGTTATTTCACCGATATCTGGGGCAACGGATTCAACAGCGAAAAAATTGAAGCTTACGACGGACTTAAAAAAGCCATTGCAGAAGGACATGATCCTGATACTTTCGGACAAACAAGCGCTACAGTTCCGGCCATCATTAAATTAGTCGAAGCCGAAAACCCTCCTCTACGCCTATTCTTAGGAAAAGTAGCTTTACCACTAGCGAAACAAGTGTACCAACAAAAACTTGCAACCTGGGAAGAATGGAGTGATGTTTCTGTAGCAGCCCACGGATAATTTATATTCTGATTTTTTTAAGTTGATTAAACGAGATTGTAACTTCTAGGAGAAATGATCTCGTTTTTTTGGTTTCAGGTTTCAGGTTTCAGGTTCATAAAAAAAGCGACCTATTAGATCGCTTTTTTATATTATTATGATGACAAATTTAAATTGGTAATGCTTTTAAATTTTCCAAAGTTTTTTGAGCAAGTTCAATTTTTTCTGTGAATAAATTTCGGCCATTTATCTCTTCAGCAACTTTAGAAATCTTTTTCTTAGTAGCAGTAGACATCGAAATGATTTTTGTTGTTTTCACAATCTTCTCTTTTTTCATAATCGTTCTTTTTTACAAAATTATAAATATTTTCTTATATTTTAATAAATCTCATTTTATTTCAGGTTCCAAGTTCAGGTTTCAGGTTTCAGGTTTCAGGTTTCAAGTTTCAGGTTTCAATTTAAGCAGCAGTTTTTATATTAGATTATTTCTTAAACCAGTTATAAATCAAAGTTTGAATTTCAAATCTTTCTTCTTGCCTCTTTCTTCTATTTTCTATATTGTATTTTCCTTTTTCTATTTTCCATTTTCTATATTCTATATTCTTGACTCTTTCATCTTGCCTCTTTCTTCTACATTCCATTTTCTATATTCTTTGTTCTATATTCTTTGTTCTCGCATCTAACATCTAACCTCTCACAAATCACGCCGTTACATCTTCCCTCACAAACCTTACATAATTCCCATCTAAAAACCCATTACTAATCGCATAAATTTAACTTCATTTCATATTATAAGGCAATCAAACCCCTTATTATCCCTAAATTATTCACGTTTTATTTAAACAGCTGTTAAATCTTTAATAAAAACTAATCATTAATTCTGTCAGAAAACGTATATTTGAGTAAACAGTTATTTATATTAAAGTGCAGAAAAAAACAAAATCACATAGTTTCCTATTTCCAAAAACCCCTACGGGAGTTGACGGCCTTGACGAAATTACAGATGGAGGTTTTCCAAAAGGGAGACCTACTTTAATCTGTGGCGGTGCTGGATGTGGAAAAACATTATTATCAATGCAATTCCTAATTAAAGGAATTACAGATTATAACGAACCAGGAGTCTTCATGTCATTTGAAGAACCCTCAGACGACCTTACGCTCAACGTTAAATCACTTGGTTTTGACCTCGAAAAGCTAAAAGCAGACAAAAAACTCGTGGTCGATCATGTGCGTGTCGAAAGGTCGGAAATTGAAGAAGCAGGCGAATACGATCTGGATGGTTTATTCATCCGATTAGGGTACGCCATCGATTCTATAAAAGCAACACGCGTAGTATTAGATACCATTGAATCCTTATTTGCAGGTCTGGACAATCAGGCGATCCTGAGAGCAGAACTGCGACGTTTATTTCATTGGCTTAAAACCAAAGGCGTAACGGCAATCATTACCGGCGAACGCGGCGAAGCAACTTTAACACGTCAGGGCTTGGAAGAATACGTTTCAGACTGCGTTATCGTACTCGATCATCGTGTAATCGAACAGGTTTCGACCAGAAGACTCCGAATCGTAAAATACAGAGGATCTACGCACGGAACCAACGAATATCCGTTTTTAATTGACGAAGAAGGAATTTCAGTATTACCAATTACGTCTTTAAAACTGGATAATGAAGTCAGTTCCGATGTGGTTTCGACTGGAGTTCCGGGCTTAAACGATATGTTTCATGGTGGTGGATTTTTCCGCGGCAGCAATATCCTGGTTTCAGGAACAGCCGGAACAGCCAAAACAACCGTGGCCTGTTATTTTGCCAATGAACAATGCGAAAAGAACGAAAAAACAATCTATTTCGCCTTCGAAGAATCGCCACAGCAATTGGTGCGCAATATGAGATCGATTGGTATTGACCTTCAAAAACACATTAAAAAAGGAACATTGCAAATTCATTCTTCGCGTCCTTCATTGAACGGACTAGAATTGCATTTGCTTACGCTTAGAAAACTAATTAAAGAGTTTCAGCCCACTACCATCATTATTGATCCTATCAGTAATTTGATCACGGTAGGAAGCGAACACGAAGTACGTTCCATGCTGGTTAGACTTATTGATATGCTGAAAGCACACAATATAACGGCTCTTTTTACGTCTTTAAATAAGCAAACCGACAATTTCAGACCCGATTTGGCTGAAGAATCCGTATCGTCATTAGTCGATACCTGGATTACCGTCCGTGATATGGAGGGCATTGGCGAAAGAAACCGCGGGATCTTTATTATCAAAGCAAGAGGAATGGGACATTCCAATCAGGTTAGGGAATTTGTGATTACCAGTAAAGGAATTGAATTACTGGATGTAGAATTAGGTCCAAACGGAATCCTGACCGGTACTGCAAGACAAACTCAAAAGTTTAAAAAATCAATATCAGATATTAAGCTTCAGAACGAAATTAGTCGAAAAGACAGAGAAATTGAACGTAAACGCAAAGTTCTGGAAGCGAATATAGAAGCACTTAGAAACGAATTCGAATCGGCACAGGAAGAATTAAGTACGCTGAAAGCCACAGAAGAATTGCAGGAAAAATTTTCTAAGAAAAAATAACAACAAGATGAAAAAAGAAGTCGTAGCCGAATGGCAGTTACTGCTCTATATAGCAGGTCAAACGCCAAAATCGATCAAGGCGCTTGAAAATATAAAAAAGTACGCAGAAGAACACCTGGCCGGGAAATACAGCATCGAAATTATCGATTTGCTGAAGAATCCCCAATTGGCCGAAGGTGATCAGATTTTGGCGGTACCAACCTTAGTCAGAAAATTTCCGGAACCTATTCGCAAGATCATTGGTGATCTTTCGAATGAGGAAAGAGTACTTGTAGGGCTTAATATTAAACCCTTAAACACTTAAAAAAATGGATAATTCAGCTGATGGGACAAGTACAACCAAACATAAGTTCATGCTTTTTGTTTCGGGTATGTCTGTTAAATCAGGACATGCTATCGAAAATTTACGCAAAATATGCGACAAACATCTCCGCGATAACTACGAACTGGAAATCGTAGATATTAGCCGGGATACAGAACAGGCCGTCATACATCAAATTGTAGCGATCCCAACTTTAATAAAAATACAGCCCGCTCCAAGGCGAATCATTTTAGGCGATTTGTCAGACAAGGAAAAGGTATTGAGAATACTTAATTTAAGTGAATAGAATTTGATAGTAAACGATAAAAATATTGACTCCTTATTGGCAGAAATTGAATTGTTAAAGCAACAGCTTTACGAATCAAACAGTATCATTGATGCCATAAAAGAAGGAGATGTTGATGCCCTTGTGGTCAACACCAACGGAACACCGCAGCTGTACTCACTGGAAACAGCCGATTATACCTACCGACTCCTGATCGAGAAATTCAGACAGGGCGCACTAAGTATTGCCAAAAATGGGCTGATCTTATACTGCAACGATTATTTTGCAAAACTGGTCAATACACCCTCAGAAAAAATCATTGGGAATTACCTACAGGAATTTTTCGACAACCCTTCGCAATTTGCAACGCTTATCGAAGGCTTAAAATTGGGTCTGGGCACGCACGAAATCCTTTTTAAAAGTGATGGCGGCTCCCCTACTACATTTCCGGCCTATATTTCCCTTACCGATCTTGAACCATCCGTAGATGCGATTGGAATCGTTGTGATCGATTTAACCGAGAAGAAAAAACACGAAGAAGCGCTAATCCAACATCAGGCAGAACTCGAGGGAAAAATCAACGAATTGAACCGAATCAACAGCAGTCTCGAAGAATTCATTCACGTGATCTCGCACGATTTAAAAGAACCGCTTCGGAAAATTGTCATGCACAACGGCAAAATTGACGGCACTTATCTGACCGAAATTGATGCTAAGTCCATGAACATCATAAAATTCTCTGTCTTGCGTCTTAATTCACTCGTAGACGATCTGGTGCAATATTCGTCACATACCAAACAGGAAGAACGTGGCGAAGTCAATCTGGCCGCCGTTATTACAGAAGTAATCGAAGATCTCGAAGTCATTATCACCGATAAAAATGCCAAGATCAAAACCGGAAACCTGCCCGTTATAAAGGCGTCAAGAGTGCAAATGCGCCAGCTTTTCGCCAACCTGATTTCGAACGCCATTAAATACAGCAAAACAAACATCCCGCCTGTTATACAAATTTTGGAAGCCGATGCCGCAGATGTTGAAGTTCCGCAACAAAACACTAAATTTGTCAAGATTCAGATCAAAGACAACGGTATTGGAATGGAATCAAGCCATTTGCTTAAAATTTTCACGATCTTTCAGCGCCTGCATGCCCGAAACGAATATTCCGGAAACGGTATAGGCCTGGCGATCTGTAAAAGGATTATGGAAAACCATTCCGGAAACATCACTGTCGAAAGTACACTGAACGAAGGAACAACTTTTAATCTTTACTTTCCAATTGTATAAAATGCCACAAAAAAACCTTCATATCATAATAGCCGAAGACGACGATGATGATGCCGATGTAATCCGTGAAATCTTCAACAACAACCCCAGTTTTGCGAAAGTGAGCCTCGTAGCCAATGGCGAAGAACTGCTCCATTTCCTAAAAAATGCGGCAAACGAAAACCCCGACGTAATCCTGACCGATATAAACATGCCCATACTCAACGGCATCGAAGCCCTACAGGAAATTTTAAACCACAACGACCTCAAAAACATTCCCTGCTTTGTCTATTCCACGAGCATAAACCCTTCTTACAAACAAAAATGCGATGTACTGGGCGTAAAAGGCTATCTCATTAAACCCTACTCCTACGAGGCTTTTGCCGAAATCCCGAAAACGATTTTAAGTAGTATTGAAGAATAAAAATATAAACGAGATGTTTCTTTTAGAGAAAGTCTCGTTTTTTTATTAGGAGCTGTTTCCTGCTATCCGCTTGTATCTTTTGTGGTGAACCCCACCACAAAAGGATACCGCTGCTATCAGGGCTAGAGGATTCTTTTTTCATAAGAAGATTTATTTGTTCTTTAATAAACACGTATAAGTACGTATTGTCTCTTTTTTATTTATTGTTACACTTGTTGAGAAGATAATTTTTAGTCAATTATGGTTTTCCGTAATTAAATTGCATTAATTCTTTTTATTATTACATTCTAAGATATTAGCGGTTAATTACTGTATTCTAATACCACAAAAGCAAACATTTTTTTTATCTTTAAACCAAATTTAAAATTACCTTCATTTAATGATCAACCAAAATCCCGAACAAATCGCCAGAGATAATATCGACAAACAGTTGATACTTTGTGGTTGGATTATTCAGGATAAGAAAAAAGTAAATCTTGCAGCAGGACTTGGAATTGCTATCCGAGAATATCAAACTGATATTGGTCCAGCTGATTATGTTCTATTTGTTGATCGAAAAGCTGTTGGAATTATTGAAGCAAAACGTGAAGAAGAAGGTTTACATCTTACTTCTACTGTGCAAGAACAATCAGTTCAGTATGCCAATGCAAAATTGCGATTATTAAATAATGATCCTTTACCTTTTGTTTATGAAAGTACGGGCGAGGTAACTCGTTTTACAGATTATAGAGATCCGAAACCTCGTTCCAGAAATGTTTTTACATTTCATCGTCCTGAAACCTTTAACCAATGGCTTAAGGAATCAAAAACATTAAGAGGACGTTTACATGATATTCCAGATTTGCCAATAGATGGATTGCGTGATTGTCAAATTACAGCAATAACTAATTTAGAAAAATCCTTTAAAGATCAAAATCCAAAAGCTTTAATTCAAATGGCAACTGGTTCAGGCAAAACCTTTACTGCTATATCATTTATATATCGATTACTAAAATACAGCAAAGCAAAACGCATTCTATTTTTGGTAGATACTAAAAACTTAGGCGAACAAGCCGAAGGCGAATTCCGTTCTTATACCGCTAATGAAGATAATCGCTTATTTACAGAATTATATGGCGTAACCAGATTGAGTAGTTCTTTCATTCCAAACGATAGTCAGGTTTACATTAGTACAATTCAACGGATGTATTCTATTTTGAAAGAAACGGAATTGGATGAAAGTGAAGAAGAAAAGAATCCAAATGAAATAGCGTTTGAAACAAAAGCACCAATTCCGGTTGGATATAATGAAAAAGTGCCAATTGAGTTCTTTGACTTTGTTGTTATTGACGAATGCCATAGAAGTATTTATAACTTATGGAAACAAGTATTAGATTATTTTGATGTTTTTCAAATTGGTCTAACAGCAACCCCGGATAACAGAACTTTCGGTTACTTTAACCAAAATTTAGTTTGCGATTATGGCTACGAAAAAGCTGTTATCGATGGCGTTTTGGTTCCATATAATGTATTTACTGTTGAAACTGAAATTACTAAAAATGGTAGTATTCTAAAAAGTTTTGGAGAACCAGTCGATAGACGCGAACGATTAACCAGAAAACGTTTTTGGGAAAATCTAGATGAAGATATTGAATATAGCGGCAAACAATTAGATAAAGATATTGTTAATCCTAGCACAATTCGAACAATTATAAAAGCTGTAAAAGAAAATCTACCTGCAATGTTTCCCGATCGAATAGATTCAAAAGGAAATTTTGAAGTTCCTAAACTTTTAATCTTTGCTAAAACGGATAGTCATGCAGAAGATATTATAGAAATTGTTCGTGAAGAATTTGCCGAAGAAAATAAGTTTTGCAAAAAAATAACGTATCGAAGTGAAGAAGATCCTAAATCAGTTTTACAGCAATTTAGAAATGATTATTATCCTCGTATCGCTGTAACTGTTGATATGATTGCAACAGGAACTGACATTCGCCCGCTTGAAGTTTTGCTTTTTATGCGTGACGTAAAAAGCAGAAGTTATTACGAACAAATGAAAGGTCGCGGAACAAGAACTTGTTCTATCGAAGAGTTAAAAGCAAAAGGAACTCCATCAGCAAAATTCAGCAAAGATCATTTTGTAATTATCGATGCCATTGGTGTCGAAAATTCTCAAAAAACAGATAGCCGACCTTTAGAAAAAGCTCCTGGTGTATCTTTAAAAAATGTATTGGATTCTATAGTAATGGGAAACACATCGGAAGATATGTTGACTACCTTAGCAAATCGCTTAATACGTTTAGAACGACAACTTTCAGAAAAAGACAAACTGAAATTTGCAGAACAAGCAAATGGTTTTACAATTAATCATATTGTTAAACAATTGCTAAATGCTTACGATCCTGATACAATTGAAAAAACAGAGAAAGCTATTAAAATAAAAATGAATGGCTTCGCTCCTATTGAAATTGACCAAAATATTGAACAAGAAAAAAAACAACTTATTGAAAATGCAGTTAGCTTCTTTGATAATCCTGATTTAAGAGATTTTATAATTGACATTCGCAAAAGATACGACCAGATTATTGATGTGGTTAATATAGATGCTATTACAAAAATTGGCTGGGTAAAAGATCAAGACGAAGAAGCAAATATCGTTATAACCGATTTTAAAAACTGGATTGATAATCATAAAGATGAAATAACGGCTTTACAGATTTTTTATGCTCAAGATTTCAGATATAGAAGCTTTACTTATAAAATGATTAAAGATTTATGCGAAAAACTAAAAACTGATAAACCATTATTAGCGCCTTTAACAATTTGGAAAGCTTACGAACAATTAGAGAAAACAAATGGTTCTGCTAAAAATGAATTAATCGCTTTGGTTTCATTAATTCGAAAAGTTATTGGGATTGATACTACATTAACGTCTTATGATAAAACAGTTGACAAAAATTTTCAAGATTGGATTTTTAAAAAAAATGCAGGACAACATAATACTTTTACTGAAACACAAATACAATGGTTGCGCATGATGAAAGATTATGTTGCTAATAGTTTTAGTATAGAGAAAGATGATTTTGATTTAAGTCCATTTAACGCAGAAGGTGGTTTGAGTAAAATGTGGCAATTGTTTGGAGAAGAAACAGATGAGATTATTAAGGAATTAAATGAAGTTTTAGCGGCGTAATATTATGGCAGGAAATGTAAATGTAACTTCAAATGGGATAAAAAAGATCCTGAACAACTATGAAAAACCCAATTCTATAGCAGAATATATTTGGAATGGTTTTGATGCTAAAGCAAATACTGTTAGCATAAACTATACAGTGAACGATTTTGGATCGTTAGAGTTTTTAGAGATAATAGATAACGGATATGGGATTAATCATAGTAAATTAAACTCTAAATTCAAGCCTTTTTATGAATCAGAAAAGGCAATAAAAGTTTCTGCTCCTAAGCATACTTCTACCATGCATGGAAAAAATGGAGTTGGGAGATTAACATTTTTTACTTTTGCTCATAGTGCAAAATGGTTAACATCATTTAATGATGGAAAAAAGAATGAAACTAATTCCATAATAATAAATAGTAATGAGTTAACAGATTTTAAAGTCGAGAGTGTTGGAAATGAATCTGATATTACTGGAACGATAGTTACTTTTACTAACATTCAGATTTCTGAAAATGAAATGGACAAAGTAATTATTCCTTTTCTCATTAGAGAATTTTGTTGGTTTTTAGAACTAAATAAGCATAAAAATTTTAAAATTACAATTAATGATATCCCATTAAACTATGAATCTAATGTAGCAGAAAGAGATGAAAAAATTTCTATAACATATTCAGATAGCAAATCAAATAATAAAACTGTATTCAAAATCAAATTTATACAGTGGAGAGAATCATTACACCAAGAATATTCAAAATATTACTTTTTAAATGATAAGGAAAATGAAGTTTATAAAGATCATACAACCTTAAATAAAAAAGGAGACGAATTCTTTCATAGTGTTTACATACAAAGTGATTATTTTAAAGATTTTGACTTTAATAGTTCCGAAAATGAAAGTCAAGTCAAATTATTTGGTAAGGCAAAATCTTCACCAGAATACCGTTATTTAATAAAAGAAATTAATCAGATTTTAAGAGAAAAAAGAAAACCATTCTTAAGACAATTTGCTGATAAACTTATTGAACAATATGAAGACACTGGTATTTTACCGAACTATAAAACAGAATGGGAAGAAAAATATAAGAAAGAAGATTTAATTGAAACCCTGAAAAGTCTTTACGAAATTCAGCCCAAACTATTTACTAGCTTAAGTATTAATCAAAAGAAAACATTCGTTCGATTTCTTGACCTCCTACTTGATTCTAACGAAAGAGAGGATTTATTTAAAGTACTTGATGAAATACTTGATCTATCAACGAAGGAAAGAGAAGATTTAGCAAAAATTTTCAGAACGACAAAGTTAAACAGAGTTATTGAAACTTTGAAATTAATAGAAGATCGATATAAAACCTATTACAAACTGCGTGATTTAGTATTCAATCCTGATTTGAAAGCTGATGAGGTACATCACTTACAAAAACTAATTGAAAGTCATTATTGGATTTTTGGAGAACAATATCATTTAGTTACGGCGGCTGAACCAAAATTTGAAGAAGCTCTGAGAAGATATACTTATCTTTTAACCGAAAAAGATACTTCAGTTGAAATTGACCACCAACATAAATTAAAGGAAATGGATATTTTTGCCTGTAGGCAAAACACATTAGTTGATAGAATTGAAAATATAGTTATTGAACTTAAGCATCCATCGATTTCACTTGGAGAGGAACAATATTCTCAATTACATAAATACCTTCAGGTAATATCTACGCAACCTGAATTTAATGGAAGTAATGTACATTGGGAATTTTATTTAATTGGTCGAAAATTTAGTACTTCTAAATATATTGAAGACTTGATTGATACTAATAAAAATCATGGAATCCCTTCTCTAATACTTTCAAAAGACAATGGTCGAATAAAAGTATATGCTAAAAAATGGAGTGAAGTTTTTGCGGATTTCGAAATTAAACATAGTTTTTTAGATTCGAAACTTAAATTAGAAAGAGAACAATTATTTAATGATTTATCGACAGCAAATGAAGTTATTGAAGCTGTTAAAGATAATTCAGCAATCCAGCCAAAAGAGATTAAAATATAAAATGCTAGAAAACAAGAAATTACCAAAAGATTGGAACTGGGTTAAACTTGGAGATACTTTTAAAATAGTTAGCGGTAACACCCCAAAAGGATTAGAAAAAAATTCAAATACTGGAGATTTTCAATTCTATAAAGTCAGTGATATGAATTTGACTGGAAATGAAATTAGAATGAATACTTCAAACATAAAATTAACAGAAGAAGAGGTCTCCAAATTAAAAATAAAAATATACCCAAAAGGGACAGTTATTTTTCCAAAAAGAGGAGGTGCCATTTTAACTAATAAGAAAAGGCTTCTTTCTAAAGACGCTTCATTTGATTTAAATGTAATGGGGGTTTTGCCAAATGAAAAAGTTACAAGTAATTTTCTTTTTTATTGGTTTCAGAAACTTGATTTAGCTAAAATTTATGATGGTTCAAATGTTCCTCAAATAAATAATAAAAATGTTGCCCCATTAGATTTTCCATTACCCCCACTCGAGACCCAACAAGCCATCGTCTCCAAAATTGAAGAACTTTTTAGCGAATTAGACAAAGGTATTGAAGATTTAAAAACTGCTCAACAACAACTTAAAATTTATAGACAAAGTGTTTTAAAATGGGCTTTTGAAGGGAAGTTAACGAATACTAAAGTTAAAAAAGGAGAATTGCCAAAAGGATGGAAAATTGTAAAAGTTGG
The DNA here is from genome assembly GCA_900107365.1 of Flavobacterium aquidurense. GTDB lineage: Bacteria > Bacteroidota > Bacteroidia > Flavobacteriales > Flavobacteriaceae > Flavobacterium > Flavobacterium aquidurense. Next base: position 882,134 of record FNPS01000001.1, on the reverse strand, counting down.
AGATATATCTTTAAAAGTTACGGATGGTGAACATGCAACACCGAAAAGAACTGAAAGTGGTATTTATTTATTATCAGCTAGAAATATTCAAAATGGTTATCTTGCTTTAAGCAATGTTGATTATATCCCACAGGATGAGTATAACAGAATAATAAAACGATGTAATCCGGAAGAAGGTGATATTCTAATTTCATGTTCTGGTTCAATTGGTAGAATATGTAGAGTTCCAAAAGATTTAAAATTTGGAATGGTTAGAAGTGTCGCATTAGTAAAAATGGATTGGTCTCAATATGATTCAAAATATTTTGAATATTTATTTCAATCTCCAATACTTCAAAGACAAATCGAAAATGGAAAAAAGGCAACCGCTCAGGCTAATTTGTTTCTTGGTCCGATAAAAAATTTAGATTTAATAATCTGCAATTTGGAAGAACAATACCAAGTTGTTCAAGAAATCGAAAGTCGTTTAAGTGTGGCTGACAAAATGGAAGAAAGTATTGCTCAAAGTTTAAAACAAGCTGAGGCTTTGAGGCAAAGTATTTTAAAAAAGGCATTTAGTGGAGAATTGATTTAAAAAACATAAAAATGACAATAGAATACATATTTATAAAAAATTACAGAGCAATAAAAAATCAAGGTTTTAATTTCTCAAGCAAGTTCTCAATAGATTATTCAAGTAAGAATACCTTTCTATCAATTGGAGAAAAACCTTTTCATATTGAAAATTTTTATGGCAATTCAATCAAAAATGTTACTGGACTGGTAGGTCAAAATGGGGTAGGGAAATCTACAATTTTAAATTACATTAAAGGAGTTCTATCCTTTCCTCTAAACTCAAACCCGGACAATTTAGATTGTTTGATTGTCCTTTATGATTCAACCAAGAATGAATTTACCGTTGTTAAAAATGGCATGGAATTTAATTTAGTTACTAAAAATATTAAATTTAAAACTATATCATTAAACACAAAAAAAGATATAGAAAGTGTAGACGATAGATTTAAAACTATTCTTGGTGAAGTACAAGAATTTAATGATAATGCCATATTATATTTATCAAATATTTACGATAATTCTGCCGAAACAAGATATGGACCTTTAAAGAAACCATATGTGGTAAATTTATCATTGAACTATTTAACAAAAGACCCATCAGATTCTGATGTGCAGTCAACGTTGAAATATCGCGAATTGGAAAATAATATTAAGTTTATTCTAAATTCAAATAAAAAAGTATTTTCTTTAAATTTACCTGAATATATAACTTTCAATTTCAAAAATATAATTGTAGACGAATTTTTAAGAGAACACATAGACTACAAGGGAGATAGTAAAGACAGTGATTTTAAAGAAAAGCTTTCAGAGTTACTTAAAAAAATTCAATCTAGAAGTAATTATTTTCAAGATAAAAATATCAGATTAAAATTTTGGTTATTAGCAAACTTAATTATTCAAATACAAAATTATTACAAGGTAGATGGTGTCAACGACTTGTATTTATCAATAAAAGATTGCAATATAGAAGATCTTGAAGATAAATTAATGAACTTCCTTAAAAGCAATCTAAAGTATCTAACAACAAAGCATATTGGTAATAAAAACACTCAATTTATCGACGGATTTAGTTGGGATAATTACTTTGATAACTATAGTACTTTTATAAATAAAACACTTTTAGTGTTTAATAAATATGATAAAAGAAACAAAAGTAACAATACATTAAACGTTCCTTTAAATAAAAATTCAGAAGAAGATATAAAGGAACTAATTGAATTAAGTGAAATATGTACAATCGAGTTAAATATCATATATTTTGTATGGAGAGATATGAGTACCGGCGAGACAATGCTGCTTAGATTCTTTTCAAATTTATATTTATTTTCTCAACATTTGAAACTAGACGATGATGTAAGGAATGTCAAATCACTTGTTTTTTTGTTTGATGAAATAGAAGCATTTTACCATCCACAGTGGCAAAAAAAAATCATGAAATTATTATTTGATTTTATTAATGAAGAATTTGTGCAATATAATAATCAAATTATTTTCTCAAGTCATTCTCCATTAACTATATCAGATATGCCAAAATCAGATTTAATATTTCTTCAAAAAAATGAAAATGAAATTGTTTCTAAAAACAATTTAAATGAACATAGGAATACTTTTGCGTCAAATATTCACTCATTATTAACTGATACATTTTTTTTACAAGATGGTCATATAGGTGATTTTGCAGATGATAAAATAAATTATATCATTAATTTATTAGTAGATGGTAGATTAAAAGACATTGTAGAAAAAAGGGATGAGATTGAAAAGATCATATCAATAATTGGTGAGCCAGTAATAAAAAATAAACTACTAGAAATATTAGAAAGTAGATTGAGAGCAAATTTAATTACAATTAAGTCGGATATTGAAACTCTTAAGAACAAAAACTAATGAATTTGATAAATCATCCTGATATTGATTTTTTGGTTGAAGAACATTATAACCGTATTTGCACTAAACTTGTAAAGCCTTCACAAGGAAGATTTTACTATAGTACGTCAGTTTATGAAAAATTGAATAAAAAATTAACCAAATACAATGGAACCATATACTATGATTTATTTTATTATTTGTTTGAAAACCATGATAAAATTATAAAAAATAAAGTACATGACTTAGAAAAACATATTTATAAATTAAAAGATATTATATCCACAAACAACATAGTTTTCAAAGTGATTAATCCGGTTGATGGTAAATTAATATATAATGACATATATAAGGATATAGAAGACAGTTTTGATTATGAAGCTTATAGCGCCAGTGAAAAGCCATATAAACTCATGCTTGCTTTAGGAGTAGATGTTTGTCCATATTGTAATAGACAATATGTAAATACTTTTATATGCCCAGATGGAAAAACTAGAGCGACATTAGATCATTTTTATTCAAAAAGTGAATACCCATATTTAGCATTGTCTTTTTACAATCTTATTCCTTCATGTTACTCCTGTAATTCGAGTTTAAAAGGAAGAATACCTTTTACCTTTAACAAGAATATAAATCCCTATCATTCATCATTTGAAAATATTGTCAGCTTTACTATTAATTACAAAAAAATTGGTGATTCAAAAAAATATATTTCAGAATTCTATAATGACGCAGCTTTTATGAATATTGATTTTAAAAGTTTAGTTCATAAAAACAGAAATGATTATAAAAAAGCCGAAAGAAATATTAAAGTATTTAAATTAAAAGAATTATATAATTTACATAAAGATATAGTTTTAAGAGTAATTCAGCAAGATGTAATTTATAACAAAGCAGGTTATGCAAAAACAATTAAAGATAAATATCCCAAAATTTTTAATGACGAGGAAGAAGTTTTAAAAACTTTAATAGGTTATCATAGTAATCATCTTGAATTTAATAAAAGTCCATTTTCAAGATTATTAAGAGATATATCAGATGAATTAGATTTAAAAAACAAACTTTCATAATTATGAATAAAGAAAAATCAGCAAACACCTCAAGTATAGTTTCTAAAGTATGGGCTTTTTGCCAAACACTTAGAGATGATGGTGTTGGCTATGGCGATTATTTAGAACAATTAACTTATTTATTGTTCTTAAAAATGGCTGATGAATATACTAAACCACCTCATAATCGTAAGATGCCAATTCCTGTTGAATATGCATGGGAGACCTTGACTGATAAAAGCGGTACAGAACTAGAATCGCATTACAATGTCATGCTTCGTGAATTAGCCAGAGAAAAAGGTATTCTAGGACAAATATTCATTAAGAGTCAAAACAAAATCCAAGATCCTGCAAAGCTTTATAAACTTATAGCACTTATCAATGCCGAGAATTGGATATTGATGGGCGTAAAAGACAAAGGTGATATCTACGAAGGTTTGCTAGAAAAGAATGCTGAAGACACTAAAAGTGGCGCAGGACAATACTTTACTCCTCGCCCATTAATTAAGGCAATGGTTGAGTGTTTACGTCCAGAACCTTTAAAAACAATTGCTGATCCAGCTTGTGGTACAGGAGGTTTTTTTCTTGCTGCTTATGATTGGCTTGTAGATAATAGAGATTTAGACAAAGAAGCTAAGCAATTCTTAAAATATGAAACTTTTTTCGGGAATGAAATTGTAGCAAGTACAAGACGATTGGCACTTATGAATTTATTTCTTCATAATATCGGAGATATAGATTCAGTCAATTTTATTTCGCCTAATGATTCCTTAATTACAGATTCTGGAACACGTTACGATTATATTCTAGCAAATCCTCCGTTTGGCAAAAAGAGTAGTATGACTTTTACCAATCAAGATGGAGAACAAGAAAAAGAAGATCTAACTTATAACCGTCAGGATTTTTGGGTTACAACTAGTAATAAGCAGTTAAACTTTGTACAGCACATTCGTACCATGCTTAAAACAACAGGAATGGCTGCAGTAGTTTTGCCAGATAATGTTTTGTTTGAAGGCGGTGTTGGAGAAACGGTTAGAAAAAAATTACTTGAAACAAGTGATTTACATACTATCTTACGTTTGCCAACTGGAATCTTTTATGCAAATGGTGTGAAAGCAAATGTTCTTTTCTTCGATGGAAAACCTTCAAGTAAAGATCCTTGGACAAAAGAAACCTGGGTTTATGATTATAGAACAAACGTTCATCATACTTTAAAGAAAAACCCTTTAAAATTAAGTGATTTAAAAGATTTTATTTCTCTTTACAATCCTGAAAACAGGAACAAAAGAAAAGAAACTTATAATGCTGAAACAAATCCTGAAGGTCGTTGGAGAAAATTCTCTTATGAAGAAATCATTGCACGAGATAAAACAAGTTTAGATATTACCTGGCTAAAAGATAAATCTCTTGCTGATTTAGATAACTTACCAGATCCTGATGTATTAGCATTAGAAATAGTAGAAAATATTGAAGCAAGTTTAGATAGTTTTAGAGCTATTATTGCAAGTTTAAAATAAATCAAGCGTTTTAAAATACATTCAAAATATACCTAAAAAGGGCGGTGCTTTAAAAGCACCGCCCTTTTTGTTTACCGTATAATAAGTTTTCTATTAAAAACCTTCAACTACTATTCTAATAACTTTTCCTAGCAATCCATTGGAAATATCCAAGCTTATATTTACGAATCGATCTAATCAAAACAGTACAATCATGAGTAAATTTTCCGAGCAGGTACACATTTCTATCAGCAGTTTTTCGCAAAACGTCATTTATTACGATTTGCAGCTTTCACAAAAAATGGCTGAGCATCATTATTTCTCTTTTATGTGGCAGTATACCGCCAAAGCCGTAATCGAGCCCGCTGATCAGGCGGCTGCCTTGAGCAAACATATAGGCGCAGAAGTTATTTTTACGTTTAAAGTCAACGGCATCCAGTTAATGTCTAAAGGTATCATAAACGGCGTTGAATCCGTTGACCGACACGGAAGTCCGGCGGGAATATTGGTTTCAGGCATCAGCCACACCGTTGTCATTGATGATATGAAAAAATCCAGAATCTTTCTGGAAAAGAACCTTCAGGATATTGCATTGGAAATATTTTCAGAAGAAAGTTCCGGAGAATTTTATCAGCGCGAAGCCATTTTGCCCACTTTCACAAAACCCTTCAAATACAAACCACAGTACAACGAAACCAGTTTTGAATTCCTAAAACGATTAGCAACTCGTTACGGACAATGGTTTTATTTCGACGGCATGCGCATGCAATTCGGCCAAACCAAAACCAGCAAAGTAAAACTCATCAACGGTTCTTCGCTTCATCACTTTAAGATTCAGGCGAATTTGGTTTCGCATAAAACTTCTTTTGGCGGATACGACCCCAACAACGCGGCAAACATCAAAAACGCCTCCGAAAAAAGCACCAGCGGAAGTCAGGATCGTTTTGCAAAATCGGTTGGTTTCAATCAGGGATCAATTGCCCGTCAGGGTTTAAGCAATGGCGCGTATACCAACAACGCCCAAAACAAAGACGAAATCGACGAAATGGTCAAACTGCAAACCGCAGGCAGAGACGCCAACAGTATTTTTTACAGCGGTACCTCCTATTTACCAATCGGCGTAGGACAGGTTTTCACCATCCAAAACAAAACCGTAGAACACGAACTCGTAGCCATCGAAATAACCCACCACTCCGAAGTAAACGGAAACTACAGCTGCGAATTCAAAGCCATCCCCGCCGATGTCGCCGCACCACATTACACTGATGTTACCACTTTCGCAACCGCCGAAAGCCAGTCCGCCCTCGTAAAAGACAACAACGACCCCGAAGGTATGGGTCGCATAAAAGTCGATTTCTATTGGCCCGGCTGGGGAAATACGAGTGAATGGATGCGCGTAGTTCAACCCTACGCAGGAGCAGACAAAGGACTCTATTTCAGACCCGAAATTGGCGAGGAAGTCCGCATAGCTTTCGAAAGCAACAATGTCGATTGCCCTTATGTATCCGGAACCTATTACAACGGACAGGCAAAACCTGAATTCTTCGACTCTGATAACATGATAAAAGGCTGGAAACTAAGATTTGGCCAGTTATTCAAATTCATAGAAAAAGTAGGTATTTGGCTTTCTGACCCTAGTGGGAATGAGATTCATTTGGATGAGGAGGGTAAAAATATGACTTTGACAACTACCGAGACCTTGACTCTTAATTGTAAAAATTTAATTATCAATGCATCGGAGAATATTACTACGACTGCGGGGATGAATATTTTTGAAACGGCAACTTTTAATAAAACAACAAAAATTGGAGGCGTTTTAGGTACCAATATTGGCGGAGACAGAATATTATACGTTGCGGGAGACAGCCATAAACAAATTGATGGAGAGTATAATTCAGAAGTTAAAAAAGATAGAAATGTTGTATCAGAAAGCAAGATTATAACGCAAAGTCAATCCGGACATGAATTTCATAGTGAAAAGGAAATCAAGAATAATAGTAGCGAAAAAACAAGACAAAACTAAAAGACATGACCATCAGAACTATAAGCTATAACAGACAATTTCATGCTACGCACTTTTTAACTTTTATACTAACCAAAGAAAAATAAATCCTATGTCAGAATATATAAGAGTAAAAGGTAAAATTACCGAAAAAACCGGTGGAGTTTCAAGAGTATTTTCCAAAGAAGGAATAGAAATTAATTCAAACGGCCCTATTGATTATTTTGCTGAAAGTTACAGTTATGGAGACCCCGAAAAATATACGCCTAAGCAACCTGAAGACTCGGTAAATGTTTATATCGGAATGTTTTTTGACGGGACAGGAAATAATCGTTTTAACTCAGAGAAAACATATTACTCTAAGATTAACTCGAACGACGCCTATTATAAAGCAGATACTATACCCGAGAGTTATAAATTCATAAAAACTATTAGAGATAAAAAGCAACAAGAAGTTAATGTAGAAGTCAAAGTTGCTGATAGAGATAGTTATTGGAATCCTTATTCTAATATTGTAAAACTTTTCGATTTATACAAGGAAAAGAAAGATTATGAAAAAGATAAATCATCAGAAAATAGTGGGCATCCTGAATATGGTGATTACGTAATTCTTAAACAATATGTAGAAGGAATTGGCACCAAGCAGAATGAAGAAGATGACATTCTTGGTTCGGCATTTGGAAGAAACGATTGGGGAATATTGAGCCGTGCAGAAGAAGGAATTAAAAATATGGTCACAGATCATTTTAAAAACATTCCTGTTACAAAAAAAATAAACAAAATAGTTTTTGATGTATTTGGTTTTAGCCGCGGTGCCGCCGCCGCTAGGCATTTTTGTAATGAAATAAAAAAAGCGGCTGAGTATGGTAACGAAATGGTAAACGACCCTATGGATAAATTTCCTATGCCATCTGGCAAAGTAATCGTGAGAAAACATGCAGGAGGGTTACTGGGGGAACTATTAAAAAAAGCCGGATATAAACCTGTAAGACAAACTTATGAAATAGAAATTCGTTTTCTAGGTTTGTTTGATACTGTTGTGGGAGACATGATAGTTAAGGAAAACTTAGGTTACAAACTTTCTCTATTGCCAATCATTGGTCCTATTCCTGCAATAGTACAGGCAAGTTTGCAAACCATAAAAACAAGCCTAAAAGGCTTGGGTATCAAAAAAGTATTTCATATTACCGCTCAAAATGAGTGGAGAGAAAATTTTGCCCTTACCCCTACAGATGTTGGCTACACCTTTGGTATGCTGGGAGCACATTCAGACATTGGAGGTGGTTATGCCAATTTAGATCAATACAAATCTGTTGTAGATTTTTTTGATGTTCCTGTTAATGATTCTTCGATCTTAGAAGAAAAACAGAAAGTAAAAGAATTTTATACCCGAAATTATTTTTCTAAAGAAAAAACTGAAATTGCTTTGATTAATACTTATGACCATTATCAGGAAACTACTGCTAATCCGCTTATTGGCAAAAGTTTTCCTATATATGAAAGCAAAGAAATACAAAGACCTGCTGAATATTTACCTCCAAGAGATCGTCTCTATGACCCCACTAAAAAGCATGTTATAGAGGAGAAAAAACTCTCTGATCATTATATACTTGTCGATGAGCGAAAAATTTCAACCAAACACAGTTTAGTGGCCATGTATGTAATGCTTCAGAAAGCAATTGATCATGAAGTTCCCTTTTATAAAGATTACAAGCAAGCACCTGATGTAAAAAAAGATTTTGAATATGAAATGCCTACAGACGACAGCATACTAAATGAATATTTAACAAAAATGTTGGAGGAAAGTACAAAAGAAGGAAATGGTAACTACTCTATTCCTATCGAAATTTACAAGCATATTTGTAATAAACATGTGCATTTGTCAGCACATTATGGAGGTTTAGATGCTCTTTATTCTAAAACTGGCGATCACGCTACTTTAGGAAATTACGGTTTTATCAACCATCCGGTGCCCTATACAAAAGATGAAAATGGAATTATTAGTTACAAAAGAAAAATTTATGAAAATCGTTAGTTCTTTTTTTTTGTTTTTGAGCCTGTTTACAAGTTGTCAATCCCCACAAGAAAAGGCTAAAAAAGAGGAAAAGTTTGAGTGGAATGCAGGAATTTCAGCACCAAAAAATTATATAGCAACACCTTTTGTGGAGTACTTTTTTCAAGGGAAAGGTGTTGCAGGAGCATCGGCAAATGTTGGTATTAATCCAGGCTGGGGAATAAATAGTGGCGGCTATACAGCCGGAGAAATTTTTAAACCAGTTCCAGATAGTGTCCATGTGAAATGGAGATGTGGTTTTGATTTAATATCATACGAAGGTGGAGCTAAATTACCCAGAAAAAAAATACTCGAACTTTTTAAAAAAGGAGTTCTAAATCCTTTTACCAACAAAAAAGATGAGTACACAATGCTTCTAGCTGGTACAGCTCCAGGTGGTAATGTTACAATTTGGATGAAAGCGGGAGTTGTAGTTAGTGAAGTTTTAAGATTTAAAACTAAAAAAGTTAGTCAAGAGGGGCGATATGATCCTCATACAATTACTCTTTGGACATCTACAGGCCAGGAAGCAAAAGATATTTTAAATTATATTACTTTTCACGGCATTCCATATTCTGTTTGGGAAAAAGGAGAAAAAGAATATGATTATGATATTGCTTTTAGCAGCAAGGATACTACTAATTATGGTTATAATTTACATTTTTATGCAAAAGATGGTTCGTGGTTTTTATTAGATAAATTTAATTCGTTTGTTCCATGGGGGAAAACGAAAATAAAAACAAACCAAATCATTCAAACCAAATATAAAGTTCCCGTTCAATTAGACTTTCAATGGTACACAAATGAAGATAATTACAAAAACAGACAATGGTACAGCGGGAAAATAATATTACCACAAAACTTAGAAAATTTAATGAAGACGGGGCTTTATAAAAGGTTTCTGGTCAGTATTGAAAAAGATAATCATACAGATTGTGTAGAAGGAACTATTACATTAATTGGGAAGAATGAAAATAAAAAAATAATGAATTTTAAACTTGGCAGGTATGATTATAAATTAGAAAAACAATTATCACCGGAATATATTCTTCCAAAAGATTTTGTATTTCCAAAATGGGAAGGCAGAGAACCTTTGATAATTCCGGAAATTGAGTATTGGCAAGAAAAATAAAAGAAAAAATTATGAAAAAAATATTATATCTAGCTTCTTTAATGTTTTTTGCACATGCAATTATTTTAAATCTTCTTTTTGGGAAATTAGACTCTTACTCTCCAAAATACAATGGGGATACAGACCACAGTATACACTTTATCATTGCTCTTTTTTATACGTTTATTATATATACACTGTCAATTATTGTTGGTTTTATAGAACATAAAATGGAATTTGAATACAAAGAGGTTACACTATTCCTTGTTTATTTAAATTGCTTATTACAGTTTTATTTCTCAGCGTTTTCTGAATATAGTTTATTTTCAAGTCCTCAACGTTTTGATAATTCATCAATAATAATCATTGCAATTTATTTTGTTTTTGAATTATTTTTTTCTTTTTATGTGGTTAACAGATTGTATAAATCTAATTTTTCAAAAGATGATTCCCGCTGAAGCGACTGCCATAAGCAAACATATAGGGTTTGAAGTCATTTTTATGTTTAAAGTCAACGGCATCCAATTAATGTCTAAAGGGCATCGCTTGACCTCCACGGAAGTCCGGCCGGAATATTGGTTTCGGGAATCAGCCACACCGTTGTCATTGATGACATGAAAAATCCAGAATCTTTCTCAAAAAGACCCCTCAGGATATTGCACTCGAAATTTTTTCAGAAGAAGTTCTAGAGAATTTTATGAGCTTGAAGAAAAGAAGAAAGTTGTCATAATCGCCTTGATTATCAAAAACATAATCAGGACTGTTTTATAATAAAATTTGATTTGAAATGAAAAAAATATTAAAATATTCGAGCCTTATATTAATTAAATATCATCCTTACAGCTTTATTTTATTCAATAAGCTCATTTAAAATTGGCAACCGAGCTGATATTATTGAATTTATGGGTATTGCATTTTTTTTCTTTTTACTATTTTTAGTTTCCATCATTTCGTATATAATATTGCATTATATCTTTTATCTGGATGACAAGGTGATTTTTATATTTACAAATGTTTTAATTGTCATTTTAATATTATGTACTCATAGTGAAAATTGGAGAAATCCATACTTACTAATATGTACTCCTGTTTACTTCATAATGCAATATACTTTTGTGGTATTAAACAGAAAAAAATAAAAAAAAGCAGATGATTATTACCAAAATACCTTGGTATTCAAATAATTACATTATTTAGGTGCGCAAAAATCTTTGATGATAATACAAGTGGTTTAAGGATTGCAATAAACGATGTATGGACCTATAAGGTTTACATTACACGACATAAAGTCAATGAGAACCATTTTGAGATAGGACTTGAATATGTTTATTACGATCATTTTGGACTAGATTTTCCGGATATTCATAAATATAACCAAGATATTTTTTATGCCTGGTTTGTTTTACAACATTTTAGAAATTATAAGCCATTCATTACAAAAATAGATATTGTAGGGGAGCTAAAAGGAATATTATGAAAAAAAACTTATTTATTATCATGATATTACTTTTGATTTCTTGCAATTATAAAAATATATCAATAGAGCCTATTGATCAAAGATTTAATGATCAAGGCTTGCAATTTCAGTACTATGAAATATCGGACTATAAAAATTTTTCTGAAGAAGATTTATTAAATAAATTAGAAAATTTTGTAAAGAACAAATACCCTATCAAAAAATATAAGGACAAAGAGGTATGTGTGTTTTTTTATAAAAAGTCAATATTAGAAAATTATAAAGATGATTTAAGTGAGATAATGGAAAAAGACCCGGATTTTGGAACAATTGGCAAATATCGAGGAAATCTAATTGCAAAAATAATTTATGGGAAAATTGATGAAAACAAAAAAAGTTATACTTGTGTTCTATTTGACAATAATGATAATCAAAAGATGATCAGAAAAAATACTGTTTTAATAAAATAATATCTGGCACCACAATGTATTCTATTTTAATGTTTGATTTAATCAAACAGTAAAATAGAATACTATCTAGAAAAAATAAGCCTTATTCAAAACCATATTTTGATTTTTTCGACATTTTTGGTCAAGATTATCCAAATATAGAAAAGTATGATAATGATATTTTTATAGTCTGGTTTATTTTACAACATTTCAGAGAATACAAACCATTTATAACAAAAACCTTTTTTACAACCAACTTTAAGAAATAAAATAAATGAATCTCAAATTATCACATCAAGAAAATATCAGTGTAATATTTTCAATTTTATTATTATTACTAGTAATTAATTATATCCAATTTGCCAACCTTCCATTCGGCGATTACTTTGAAGTATTTATATTCTGCCTATTACCATCCTTTATTAGTTGGTTTTTATATTATATTATATTTTAAACCATCTCTCTGTTTTTGTAAATAAAAAAAAATACCTCATTGTACCTGTTCTTTTTTTACTATCAATTATCGCTTTTTCTTTTGTGATTTTTGGTGTCTCATTCTTTTTATGAATTCCAGAATAAAAATATCATCAGGATTTTTTATGTTCAATCTGTTTTACAACACTTTAAAAATTACAAACCATTTATTACTAGAATTTCTTTTACATCAAAATTTTAATAAACTATGAATAAATCATATTTTTTTAGTTCGAAAAAAATATTGGAGTTTTCAATAATTCTGATATTTTCTTTTTGGATATTTTCTATTCAATTTGGAGGTCTTCCTTCCGGAGAATGGTTAGCCTTAAATGTTTTTCCAATAATTGCGGGGCTTCTTACTTGGATTATTTTTAATATAATTTTATTAATCATAAAAAATAACTCGCAAAAAATCAAATATCTATTTTGTTTTATTGTCACAGTAATACCCACAATTATAATAATTCTATTTCTTTTGAAAAAGATGTAAAATTAATTCTAACGATGAAAAATACAATTAAAACTAATAAAGAAATTTTTAGTTATTTAATGCGAAAACTTAATTTTTTATTGATTTCATTAAGTTTAATTAGTGCGTTTGTTTGGCAGATCAGTTTAAAAGATGAAAAAGACTTAATTGGAGGTTGCGATGTGTCAATTATGCTATTTTTCATATATACATTGATGTTTTTTACTTTAATGCTATTACTTTCATCTTCAGCTTATTTAAATCTATTTCTTGTCATTCGAAATAACTTGATTTTTCGTTTTTTATCTTTTTATGGAACAAGTGTCATTGGATCAATAGCTGTGTTAAGCCTTAATAAATATAATAAAATTTCTATTGCAATAGTATTTTTATGTATTCTGGTTTATAGTTTATTCTATCTGAAATTTAATAAATTTTTAAAATAAAGAATAAGTACACAATCTTTCAAGTTTTTCTTGTATCGTATTAATCTCTCAGACTACAAACTCAATTTTATGTAAAGATATTTACGAATCGATCTAATCAAAACCCTACAATCATGAGTAAATTTTCCGAGCAGGTACACATTGCTATTAGTAGTTTTTCGCAAAACGTTATTTATTACGATTTGCAGCTTTCACAAAAAATGGCTGAGCATCATTATTTTTCTTTTATGTGGCAGTATACCGCCAAAGCCGTAATCGAGCCCGCTGATCAGGCGGCTGCATTAAGCAAGCACATAGGCGCAGAAGTTATTTTCACGTTTAAAGTCAACGGCATTCAATTAATGTCTAAAGGTATCATAAACGGCGTTGAATCGGTTGACCGCCACGGAAGTCCGGCCGGAATATTGGTTTCCGGCATCAGCCACACCATTGTCATTGACGACATGAAAAAATCCAGAATCTTTCTCGAAAAGAACCTGCAGAATATTGCACTGGAAATCTTTTCAGAAGAAAGTTCCGGAGAATTTTATCAGCGCGAAGCCATTTTGCCCACTTTCACAAAACCCTTCAAATACAAACCGCAGTACAACGAAACCAGTTTTGAATTCCTGAAACGATTAGCAACACGTTACGGACAATGGTTTTATTTCGACGGCATGCGCATGCAATTTGGGCAAACCAAAACCAGCAAAATAAAACTCATTAACGGTTCTTCACTTCATCAATTTAAGATTCAGGCGCATTTGGTTTCGCATAAAACTTCTTTCGGCGGATACGATCCCAACAACGCAGTAAACATCAAAAACGCCTCCGAAAAAAGCACCAGCGGAAGTCAGGATCGTTTTGCAAAATCGGTTGGTTTCAATCAGGGATTGATATAGAAACTCAAAAAGAATATGTGTATCTAAAAATACATGTAGCTCAAGAAGAGCAATAAGATTTCACAAACAATTTCTTTAAATAAAATAATTGCCTCATTATTTTTTTTATAAGGCAGGTTCGCATTGATGGCTTTTTTTTTTATTTATAAAATTTATCTTCTCCCCATTTGGAAGGATTATTTTCTATATAAGTCTGAATAGTATCAAATGATTTAGAATTTCTGATAATATGATCATGAAATCTGGAATGCCACTTAAAATCAGCATGAATTTTACGCATTTCAAAACTACACCTTCCTTTATACCATCGAATAATACGTGATATATTTTCATTTAGCATCGGATTTTTATCCCCTGCAATCCCGCCACTGCATATGCGTATTTCATAATCAATTAATCGCGGATCTAGTACAGACGCGATTAATCGCGTCTCTGCGGTTTCATTATCAATTATTTGCGGATCTACATCACTATCATTTAATGGCTGATTTGGATCTGCATTTTCAGGAGGAGACGCGATGAATCGCGTCTCTACGGATACGGATTTATTTATTATTAATATTCCATGCATGTGATTGGGCATGATTACAAAATTTCCTAATTCGACGTATGGAAATTGGTTGGTAATCTCCCGCCATAAATCGTGAGCTAATTTTCCCAATTCATTTAATTGCATTTCGCGTTTATAAACCTCCCCAAAATAATGCTGCATTTTATCCGTACATATTGTGATAAAATAGGCGCCATTTGCACCATAATCCCAATTTTCTAATCTGGCAGATGGAATGCGATATTTATTCTGAAATTTTATCATTTTTTTTATTTTCATTTTCTAAAACAGAAGCAATCGATCATCTCTATATAATCATGATAATCTGCAAAGTACAGACGCGATTTATCGCGTCTCACGTAACGCCAATCAATCTAAATTATATAGATGCCAATTTATCACGTATCCGGAATGTGAATCGATTCAATACTATTAAATTCTTTAAACTAATATAGTATATAATCTTAACGCAATCGAAAAATTTGAAGGAAAATATTTATATTTTTATTCATGCATTTAGAAAAGAAATAAGATAAAAAATAAAGCGCTAACCAATAATTGTAAATTATAAAACAAGGTATTAGAAAGACTAAACATTAGATTTTCTTAGCAATACTAATATCAAAAAAACCGGCATAAAATCCCTTTAGATTTTATGCCGGTTTTTCTGATTCTCATATTTTACCATCAATTACCAGCCCTTCACAGCCCCTCCTTTAAATTCACGAATAGCTGCCTGCTCTACTTCTGCAGATTGGAATGCCTGAAGAAACTGTTTTACTTTTTCTTCATTTTTATTGTCTTCGCGGCTAACCACCAGATTTACGTATGGAGAATCTTTATCTTCTACAAACAAGGCATCACGCGCCGGAACCAAACCTGCCTGAGAAGCAAAAGTGTTATTGATAATAGCAATCGAAACATTTTGATCGTCTAAGGCACGAGGCAATTGAGGCGCTTCTAATTCTAATATTTTAAGATTTTTAGGATTACTTACAATGTCGGTTACTTTTGGTAGTAAACCCACTCCGGCACGCAATTTCAATAAACCGTTTTTTTCTAAAAGCAATAACGAACGACCTCCGTTTGTTGGATCATTTGGAATAATGATAGTGCTTTCGTTTTTCAATTCGGAAAGGCTTTTTATCTTTTTAGAATAAGCCGCAATCGGATACACAAATGTTTTTCCGATAATGGCTAATTTATAACCACGTTGTTTAGACTGCTCATCCAAATAAGGTTTGTGCTGAAAAGCATTGGCATCAATATCGCCCTGACTCAACGCTTCGTTTGGAATTACATAATCATTAAACGAAACCAGTTCCACCTCAAGTCCGTATTTTTCTTTGGCTACTTTTTTAGCCGCCTCTGCCACTTTTAATTCTGGTCCGGAAGCAACGCCCACTTTAATATGGTGCGGATCGTTCTTTTTGTTTTCGCCACAATTGGATAAAACAAGTGATAAGGCTATAATTCCGGCTGTTTTAAAGAAATTTAATTTAGTATTCATCTTTATATTTTTTAATTTTTAATTCTAAATTTTTAATTGACCATTATCTGTGGTCAAATCGTTTTGATAAAGTATCACCGGCAAACTGGATAAGGAACACCAGAATCACCAATAAAGCCAATACCGAATTCATCGTTACCGCATCATAACCAATATAGCCATACTGATAGCCCACCTGTCCTAAACCACCTGCTCCTACTGCTCCACCCATTGCAGAATATCCCACAAGCGTGATTAAAGTAATGGATGCTGCATTGATCAAAGAAGGCAACGCTTCCGGCAATAATACTTTATATACTATTTGAAAAGGGGTTGCACCTAAAGCTCTTGCGGCTTCAATTAATCCAGATGGCAAACCTAAAAGACTATTTTCTACCAATCGTGCAATAAAGGGTGCTGCACCAATACTTAACGGAACCAATGCCGCACTAACACCAATAGAGGTTCCGACAATGGCACGAGTAAACGGAATCATCCAGACAATTAAGATAATAAAGGGAATCGAACGGAAAATATTCACTAAAACAGATAAAACTCTATTTAAAGCGGGTTGTTCTAATATTTGATTTTTTCGGGTAAGGAAAAGCAAGATACCTGTTGGAAGGCCTAGCAGGAAGCCAAAAAAGCCAGACAAAAATGTCATGATGATTGTTTCCCAGGTTCCTTTTAATAATAATTCAATAATGGATTCAGACATAACCTATGATTTCTGTTTTAATATGTTTTGATATAAAATATTCGATTGCAGCTTTGTAGTTTTCGCGTTTACCGGATAACTCGATCAGCATAATTCCAAAATTAACTTCACCAGCCTGATCCATTTGGGCGCTAATAATTTTAAAATTAGTATCAAATAATCGTGAAACTTCTGAAATTACAGGCTCATTTACTGACTTTCCTGTCATTTCAAGTCTTAGTAGCGGATTTAAATTTTCGCCATCTTCCTTCTGTAATCTTTCCAGATAAACGGGAGGAATATCCAAATGCAAAGAAGAAGCTATAAATTCCCTTGTCAGTTCGTGTTTTGGGTCTGCAAAAATTTCACCCACACTTCCCTGCTCTATCAGTTTTCCGTGACTAATTACGGCTACTTCATCACAAATTGATTTTACCACTTCCATCTGGTGTGTAATCAGTAAAATCGTGATGTTAAGTCGGCGATTAATATCTTTCAGTAAGTTCAGAATAGATCTTGTAGTTGCGGGATCCAATGCACTTGTTGCTTCGTCACACAATAAAACTTTTGGATTATTGGCCAATGTTCTGGCAATCGCAACTCTTTGTTTTTGTCCACCCGAAAGACTTGCCGGATAATCATTTGCTTTTTCGGATAAACCAACCAATTGAAGCAATTCTAAAACTCTTTCGTTAATTGTTGCTTTTGGAGTTCCGGCTAATTCCAGTGGAAAAGCAACATTTTCAAAGACTGTTCTCGAAGAAAGTAAATTAAAATGCTGAAAAATCATTCCGATTTGCCTTCTTTCAATAGCAAGCTGAGCGTTTGATAATTGTATCAGGGATTTTCCATCCACAATAATTTCTCCCGAAGTAGGTCTTTCCAGTAAATTAACACATCTGATTAAAGTACTTTTCCCCGCTCCCGAAGTTCCGATTACACCAAAAATTTTCCCTGGCGGAACCTTTAACGAGACATCCGATAGCGCCGAAACAATTCGGTCCTTCTGATGAAAAGTTTTACTAACGTTTTTTAATTCAATCATTCTTTAATTTTAGTTTAAAAACAAAAAAGCCTTTCAAATTACTCATGAAAGGCTTTTCGAAAAAATAGTATTATTTTATATAGAAGCCCATACAATCATTACAGTATCCCAGCACATCATTTTGTTGCTGTTATAATAATTCTTCATATTGTGACTGTTATTTCTCATTGCGGTTGCAAATTTAAAGAGTATTTTTCGATTTAACCCCATAAATCATCAAAACTTTTATTAACCTATCAACATAGTAGATTAATTAAGTTTATTTGTTTATTTGTTTAATCGTTGATTCCTTATTCATTATTCGTTATTCTTTATTCGTTACTTGTTATTGGTTATTCGTTATACGTTACTATAACTTCTTTTTTCTTTATTCTATACTCTATACTCGACATTTTACATTTTACATTCTACATTTTACATTCTACATTTTACATTCTATATTCTACATTCTATATTCTATACTCTATACTCTATACTCTATACTCTATACTCTATACTCTATACTCTATACTCTATACTCTATATTCTATATTCTATATTCTATATTCTAACCCTTTCAGTCCTAAAAATTTTATAAAGCTTCTTTCCTTCTCTAAGAACTCTAAATTCAATCATTATAAATTATTTTAATAACACTCAAAAATTATTAATTTGATTAATAATCATACCCGCCATACATTTGTCTCATCAAAATCAAACAATTGATTTTAAATAATTAAAACAACTTAAAAAAATAGAAATCATGAAATTTACAAGAAGAGCAAACGCAAACTGGAAAGGTACTGGAATGGAAGGAAAAGGAACCATCAGTACACAAAGCACAACTTTGAACGAAGCACAATTATCTTTCAAAACCCGTTTTGAACAAGGAGTTGGAACCAACCCTGAAGAATTAATCGCAGCAGCACATTCAGGCTGTTTTACCATGCAATTAAGCTTTTTATTATCTGAAGCTGGATTTGTACCAGAAGATTTAGATACAGTAGCAAAAGTTACTTTCGAAGATGGAACCATTACTTTAATTCAATTAGAATTGACTGGAAAAGTACCTGGAATCTCTGCAGAAGATTTTCAACTGGCAGCTCAAAAAGCAAAAGAAATCTGTCCAATCTCAAAACTTCTTAATACAGAAATCACATTATCTGTAAAATTAAACTAAATATCAATATCAAAAATCAATATCAAAAATCAATGGCAATTTCAATGTCAAAATCTAAAATCAACAATCTAAAATTTATATTATGAAAACAATTAATCGCTATTTCGCATTCGCAACTTTAATCTTAAGTTTAGTATTTACAACTGTAAATGTTAACGCACAAACTAAAACTGCTGCTCCACAAATTAAAAACGTTGTATTGGTACACGGTGCCTTTGCAGACGGTTCAGGATGGCAGGGATTATACCAAATTTTGACTAAAAAAGGATATAATGTAACGATCGTTCAAAACCCTTTAAGCTCTTTGGCAGACGATGTTGCAGCAACTAATTTAGCTTTAGACAAACAAGACGGACCAACCATTTTGGTAGGACATTCTTGGGGCGGAACTGTAATTACTGAGGCTGGAAATCACCCAAAAGTAGCAGCATTAGTTTACGTAGCGGCTTTACAGCCTGATAACGGAGAAAACTCTATTCAATGGTTGCAAACTGCACCTCCTGCTCCTGAAAATGGTGTTCTGCCTCCAGATGACAAAGGAATCGCTTATTATGACAAAGCTAAATTTCACGCTGGTTTTGCAGGCGACTTAAGCAAAGAACAAGCTGATTTTATGTTTGCTTCTCAAGGTGCTTTCCACGCACAAGGTTTCGGAACGCCTATTACAAAAGCGGCCTGGAGAGATAAACCTTCTTACGGAATTGTAGCAACTGAAGATAAAAGCATCAACCCTGATATTGAGCGTGCCATGTACAAACGTTCTAACACGAAAATCACAGAAATAAAAGGAAGCCATGTGGTTTTTATTTCACAACCAGCAAAAGTAGCTAATGTGATTATTGAGGCATCGAAAAAATAATAATTGTTTCAGCTTTGAGCTAAGTATTTAAACACATAGAAACATAGATTTTTATACTGCAAAAAGGCGTTTCACTTGTTTCAAGACACATAGCTATGTGTTTTCAAGCAAGTGAAACGCCTTTCTCGACAAAGAAAAAACTATGTTTCTATGTGTTTAAATTACATAAACTTACTAATGGCTTTCACAAAATAAGGCGAATCGTTCCAGCGGATTTTTCGATAAGCGAAATCTTTTTTGAGGGATTCTGGAAGGGAATTCCAGATCGCTTCGTTCATTTTTTCCAGGATTAATTTCTTCGAAAAAGAATCGGAAACCACCAGACTGATTTCTCTTACGGGAATAGGTTCTGTGAAAGGTTTAAAAAGTCCGGATGGCGCATCATTTAAAATAGAAAGCTGCGGAATAATAGCAAATCCCAAATGTGCGCGGACCAGGTTTTTTAAAGTTTCTATAGAACTGATATCGTAAGTAAACTGCTCTTTTATTTTATCTGAAGATTTTAAACCGCAGATATCCAATAGTTGTGCATTGTAACAAAACTCATGATGCAGCAATAATAATTCGGTTTTATCTCCGGGCTGCAGTTCATAAAAGTCTTTGTTCGCCATGGGATGGGACTCATTCAAATAGGCCACAAAAGGTTCCTTAAAAACGGGATGTTCAATTAAATTGGGATTTCCTGTTGGAGTAGCCATAATTACCACATCAAGCGCTCCTGTTTCTAAATCCTTCATTAATTGACCGGTATTGGCTTCCCGGATAATGAAATGTACTTTTGGAGTCGCCTCTTTCATCGCCTTAATAAACAACGGAATAAGATACGGTGATAAAGTCGAAATAATTCCGAGCTTGATCTCTCCTTCCAAAAGATTTTTTTCATTGACTACAAAATCCCGAATCTCATCTGCTTCACGAAGAATTTTTTTTGCACGATTGATAATCTCTGTTCCTAATATAGTGGGCGTTAGTGGCACTTTATTTCGATCAAAAATCTTTATTCCGATTTCTTCTTCCAGATTCTTTAACTGAATCGTTAGTCCGGGTTGTGTGACCATACAAACTTCGGCCGCTCTTGCAAAATGGCGTTCTTCGTCTAAGGCTACAATATATTTTAATTGCTGGATCGTCATTGATTATAATTTTATTTTATAAAGATAAGAAAATATCAATTTTAATTATAAAACTGAAAAATTTAACCGCAAAGTCCGCAAAGTTTTTTTAAGTGACGTACGCTATAAAAAAGAAAGTTCGCAAAGCTTTCTGATTATAGCTTTGCGAACTTTGCGTAATGCCTGGCGTACTTTGCGGTTAAACCTCAAAGTTGTTGCATCAAATAAAAAAAATTATAAAAAAAACTTCTTTTTATAAAAAACGCATAATCAATTACTTAAAATATAAATATGGAAATTTTATAACATTTTTTAAAAATTCTGTAAATTTTAACAAAACCAAAATTTCAAATTGTACGTAAGTGTCAATATAGCGGTACTCTGGAATGGCTTAAATTCAAATGAAAAAGTTTTTGGAGCATATTGAGTTTAATGGCCTTCCGGGTTATCGTTTGTTTCGTTAAATTTTATAAAGAGTATTAAGATTGGAAAAATTGGAACTTCAGAGATTAAAAAAAAGTGTACAATATTTGGAAAGCAAACAGCGCGAATTAAAAAAACAACAGGATAATGATACACGCAGTATTGAATCTATTATAAAATATCTAAAAAAAGACATGATCCAGCAGTTTAAACTAATGGACTATGATTCCTTAATCAAACAACAGATTAAAGACACAGACGTTTTTATTATTCATGTAAAATATATCATAGTAAGTAATTTCTCAAATTCAATTTGAGCATAAAATTACTTAATCTAAAAAAGTATTTAAAACTTTAAGCACTTTTAACTATTATTACAATATAGTTTCATTCATAAGTATACAATTGAACTTTTTGAATTTCATAGTCTCCAACGGCAATTCTCACATGTCTTCCCTGATGGGTCTGGTCGCCATTGAAATGACGGAATGTTTTCCATACCTTATTCTCGAAAGTTCCCTGATCGACTTTTAAAATTCCGGCGTTACGTGTTGTATCTTTTACTGGTTTAAAAGTGACCACAATTCCCGAACCGGCAATATAGAATTCATTTGGTGTAAGTTCAATTATAATTGCACTTGTCATAGGCCAGGTTGCTTCTTTGGCATCATCAGACCAATTTAAGGTGTAGTCGTGTTTAAAAGTAAATTCATAATCACCTAACTGAACAATTTGTGACTGGTTTTCTTTATCTAATAAAACACCATCTATTTTGTGTAATCCTTTATTCGCTTCGATAACTGGTGTTAATTGTTGTGCTAAATCATATATTTTTCCGAGAGGCTCTTTTTTGGCATCCTCAACCGATTCAATAGAAAAAGGCGAAAAACCAATAGCTTCGTAATGACCAATCGCATAAAGTCCTTTGAATGGTGCAGTTTTATCGAATTTATGTTCCGGAATAAATAACGGATCGCCCTGACGCGTAAATAAGTCGTTCCAATATTTAAACAACGGATTGTAGAAATCAGGCGATAGAAAGTCAACCGAGTTTCCTGCGGCTTTCCAAGTGTCCATAAGATGTGGCAAAGGGCCAGCGCTTGGATATTCTCCAGGTTTTTTCCCGGCTGCGTTCAAAGCTGCATTTACAAACATCGGAATCGCATAACTATCTTTTCCGGCTTTGGCAACAGCATTGGTAAATTTAGAAAAATACCAGGCCATAAAAATCTCATCGGTTTGAAGACTTTTTCCAAAAACCTGTTCCCAATTTCCTTTTGTTTTAAAACCATTTACTTTCCAGATTTCTAAAAATTCGGGAGCTAATCTTTCTTTATTCTTTTGAAGATAATGTACTAATTCTGCTGGCACTTCATTATTGAAAGCTTCATTTGCCTGTGGACAATAATCTCTTGCGGTTGGCAGCATTCCAATTTCATTTTCAACCTGAATCATGATTACGGTTTGTTCTTTCTGATCAAAATCACGAAGGTGTGCCATTAATTTCTGAAAAGCATTTATATCAGCTTTCAAATTGTTTTCACTAAAAGGCGTCAGTATTTCATGACTTTTATTCTTATCGTTTTTTATTCTCGGATATTTCTTCTGATTTAATTTCACCCAGGCCGGCGCATGACTTGACATACTATTTTTCCAGGATCCAAACCAAAGGAAAACCAATTTTAAATCTTCTTTTCGGGCTCTTAGTATTAAATCATCTACTAATGAAAAATCAAATTTACCTTCTTCCTTTTCAATCAATTCCCAATAAACGGGTGTTAAGACCGTGTTGAGTTTCATGTCTTTTAGTTTGGGCCAAATATTCTCCATACTTTCCATGCTAGTAGCCGAAGAATTGCCTAATTCTCCACCTAAAACCAGAAACGGTTTTTCGTTAACCATCAATTGTGTTTTATTTCCCTTTTTTTGAAGATGAGGTATTTTATTCTGGCTAAAGCCGAATTGAACTATTAATAAAGTCAGCAAAAAAAATCTAATATTTAAGAAATCGAACATATAACTCATTTTAATATTAAAACGTAAACTCTATATTTTTTAACCACAAATTGCACACATTTTCACAAATTACTTTTAGTAGTTCTTGTACTTGTTCAGCTTTAGGAACCGCTCAGATTGTAGCTCAAAAAAAAAAAATCCATACTATGAAACTGGGGGGAGTTTCATAATATGGATTAAGGTAATATGGAAAATTATTTTTTTACTAATTCACCTGAAAAATCTTTACTAACATCTTTTCCGGCAAGACCATCAGCGGTTCCTTTGTAAGCATGTTTACGAACATAATTCGCATCCCAAAGGTTTGGAGATTCATTTGGAAGCCAGTTTTCATGTTCTTTCACACTATCAGAAAGTCCCCAGATCGTTACACCGTATTGTTGTGCCGCAGGAATGTATTTTTTGTACATATCGATTACATACTGGTACATTTCGGCCTGAGAGGCTTGTTGGGCAACAGTTGGTGCATTTGTTCCTAACCTGATATCCAATTCAGAAATTTTAATCAATTTTCCGCTGGCAGCTAATTTTTGGAACATCTGAACGATTTTGTCTTTGTCCGTTGTTAACGAAATGTGCATTTGGGTTCCGATACCATCGACAGTTGCGCCTTTGCTTTCTATGTATTTCACATACTCAATTAAACCATCACATTTGCTTAAACTAGACTCCAGATTATAATCATTGATAAAAAGTTTATCTGTTGAATTTCCGTACTGACGAGCCAGTTTAAACGCGGTTACAGCATAATCTTTTCCAAGATATTGTACCCATGAAAAATAATCCGTTGCAGTATCTCCCTCTGTTCCGTTTCTCATCGTCCCATCTTCTCTCATTGGTTCATTAACCACATCCCATGAAAACACGCTGGTTTTGTAATGTGTCATCATTTTAGAAATCCAATCCTGCATGGCATTACCAATAATAATTGTTTTTTCAGCAGCTGTTTTATCAATAGTTACCGGTGCCGTAGCGCCTCCTCCTGACGCTGAACCATCTGTTACTGTAACATTATCTATATAATATGTTCCGGCTAATAATCCTAAATCTAAGCTTAGCCCCGTTTCTCCTCCTTTGGCTGTAATTTTCCATTCAATTAATTTCCAGGTAGCAGAAGTGGTTTGGTCACCCTGATAATTTGCTAAACTTCCGGGTGTTGTTGAGCATCGCATAGAACCCGGTGCTTCTGAACGAATCATAAATGATGTCGTATAATTTTTACCCGCCGTTAAAGGAGTAGTAAATACTGTTTGTATTTGAGTTTTATATTGAAGGCCCGGATTATCTGTTGCATTAATAACTTTCATAGCTCCACTTCCTTCATAAGCATTTGTTGCAGGTGCAAGACTCAATGCGTTATCCGCTCCATTTGCTTTACTCCAGCCTGTAATCCCTGAATTAAATGTTCCGTTAGCAACTAAATTTACAACTCCCGAAGGAGCATCCAAATCGACAACTGCAATAGTATTAACATCAATTAAATAAGTAACATTTGGTAAATAACCTAAATCCAGATTAAATTGAAAATTGGTACTTCCGGCTTTAAAATCCCCGGGAGCCAGTTTAATTTTAACCTGTTGCCATTGCGATGTTGTTGCAAAAGCCTCCACCCATGATCCACCGGTATTATACCAGTCTTTGTACGGATATTGGTTCGTTAATGTTGATCCAAAAGAAAGACGTCCTTTACCTGCTACATCCGATTTGATATAAAATGAAATTTCATAATTATGCCCTGCAACAATTGCAGTATTTGGAGAAGTCAATTGTAAACTATAAGGCTGTACCGATGTAGCACTTGAGGCCAATTGAATAGCTTGTGAAGTACTGGTTAAACCTGCATTTGCAACAATTGTAATTCCTTTTCCAGGATTATTTCTGGCCCAATTTGCAAATGTTCCGGCTTTTAAACCCGCAACGTCAAGTGTATTGGTTCCGCTTGAACCCGGAATTACAGTTGGCGCAATAATACTGTTTAAGTAACTCGCATTTTGGTTGGAATGCCAAACCAAAGTATGACCGAAAACTTTTAAACCTCCTGCTTTGGTAGCGGTAATAAAATCATCAATTGTTTTAAAATTAATTTCTCCTTTTGAGTTTACCATCGCGCCATGTTTCATCGCATAACCTGGTGTTACTTCATCAAAGTTTTCATTTACTAATTTGCGGTAGGCAGCATCGCTGATGTATAAATCAGCTCCAATTCCGTTTCCTAAAACAAAATTTGTGTAGGTTTTTAAGGGTTCATAACGGCTGATTTTTTCAACCAATTCTAAAGGCAATTCTGCTCCGGTTACAGCGCCGTGCTCCGGATCTTTTTCCCACTCCATTAAATTATCATCGCAGGATGATAAAATCATTAATGAGGAAGCAATTATTGGAATTATATATTTGTATTTCATTTTGTTCTATTTTTTAAATTATATGATTTTTCACTTTTAAATTCCTCTTTTAGAGATTCATATTAATTAGGGAAATCATTATAAGTTGGTGTGTTTAATGAAACGATTCTCCAGTTGTCTGTATACACTTTTACAGAAGTTGCTTTTGAAGGAAACTCTACAGTACTATCAGTTCCGGTAACATCTTTCAATTTAATGTCTGAATTTTCGAAGTAAATACCAAAATTCTGATAGGTTGCAGCTTCGCGAAACGCCAAAACAGTTTCGAATGTATAAGCTTCTTTAGACCAGGCATAGAATTTATTTAAAGGAATGGTAACCGTAACCCAGCCATCTGTTCTTACTGCAGTTGATTTTCCGTCTAAAATCCATGGTACAAAGTTGTAACAAGCTCCTGTCCATTCTCCACCATTAAAATTATTAATCATACACAATTTTAAAAAACCAGAGTCTTGCCAAACTTCCGGAACATACATATCAAACTGAAATGCTACTTTATCTAATGCTGTATTTGCCGGAATGTAAGGTGTTAATTGCGCTCTCCAGTTATCAACGCCATTTCCTGCTGTCCAAACTTCAGTGCAACGGTTTTTTGCCGCATCAAAAGAAGCAATACGGGCCGGACGATGCGGAACATATTTTCCTTGCGAGATAGTACCTGTTCCAATTGCTGTTGATTGTAAATCTTCTGGCTGAATCATACTCGTTGAAGTTCCCCAATAACCGTGAGATCCGCTTCCGTCAAAATTCAATAAAAGACCTTTTTTGAAGTTAAAGTAAGCAGGAGAATAAGCACCTCCGTTTGAACCTTCAACGAATAGTGAACCTCCAATATCTGAAACACCGTTTGGCATTATAACCGTAAAAAACTCTCCCTCAGGATCTGATGTAATTCCCGTTGTTACTGTAACATTTCCAGGAAAAACTACTTTATTTATTTCAGTTAATCCAGAACCGGCAACCGTGATTTTTTCGCCCGGATTTGGCATTGTATTCGAAATACTGCTGATAGTTGGTCTTGATGCACGAATCTGGAATGGAAATACGGTTTCAGTATTGTCATTTACAAAACGGATTGTATTTCTTTCACCCGGATCTGCTTCTATAGTTGGCGTGTCAGCAGATACAGAAAGAATTATTGAATTATCAGAAACAAAAACAACATTAAAATAGGTTGAATAACCGTTGATGTAAACTTTTTTAAGTCCGGTAAATCCGGAACCTTCAATTCTGATGGTTTGTCCCAGTCTTACAAAACTTACTTCTCTGTCCGGTACAGACGAATTAACATCTTCCAGAAATACCTTGCTGACTGCTATTGATTTACTTGCCGAATCGCTATTATCGCAAGAGGTAAACAGCAACGCACAGCACATCATGCCAAGAAATGCAAGGGGTGCCCAATATTTTTTATTTAATATATATTGCTTCATATTGATCAATCTTTTTAAATTATTATTTTTCATACTACTAGAACAAGTCTTTTATTTTTTCCTCTTTAAACTCATAAGGAACCGGGTTTTCTCTCAACAAAGGATTTTGAACCAATTCAGACTCCGGATAAGGCATAAGAAAAATAGTAGCATCAATTACACCTATAGAACGAGTACTGTTACTTTTTGAAGCGTCAATTGTTACTTTGTTGATTGTATTGTCATACAAAATCGGCACTATAGTTCCTCTATTCTGACTTGTTATGTAATTGATAACTTCTTGTTGTTTGTAATACGATCTGCGTACCAAATCATACCAATATTGTCCTTCCATACACAACTCCACTCTTCTTTCATGAATGATATCGGCATACGTTAATGTTGTTTTAGCACCAAGTCCTGCACGCATACGAAGTGTATTTACTGCTGATATAGCCAGACCATCGGCAGTAGAAGCATTATTTCCTAACGCTGCTTCCGCATAATTTAAACAGACTTCACCCAAACGCAGCATATAAGTATTTAAACCTGAGTTCATACGAGACGTTTTAGCATTGTCTTTTGTCGAACCAACAACTCCTTTTTTAACGGTAAGGAAATCATTGGTATGATCAACCGTATAACCTCCATTTGCTTTATTGATTTCAGGATAAACATCATTATCGGCCATCCAGGTCGCTTTACGACGTTTATCTGCAGGCTCATATTCCTGTAAAACATTATAAGAAGCTCTTGTCCAGTAACCCCAACCTGTATCATCTCCAGTAATATCAGAACCTAATGCAAAATAGGCCTGTTGTGTGTTGGTTACACCGTAATCTCCGTTAGGAACCCATTGTAACGCAAACATCGATTCGAGATTGTTGTTGTTGTCTACCTTAAATAAATCTTCATAATTAGCAGCTAATTTATATGGCCCTGAGACAATTACTTTTTCAGCTGCTTTTTTAGCTAAGTCAAGATATTCCTGTTTTCTTGTACCGCTGTTTGGATTATCACTTAAACCAGAAAATGACAAGTACAAACGAGATAACATTCCGTAAGCACTATATTTTGTCAATCTTCCTGCCTGACCTGCTGTTTCCGGAAGATATTTTGCAGCATATTCTAAATCACGAATAGCAAATTCATAAACATCTTTTACCGGATTTTTATTCACAATTGGGTTTTTAACCAATTCTCTCGGATCCGTCGTAATAATTACATCTCCCCAAAGTGAGGCTAAATACCAATACGCTGTACCTCTCATAAAACGGGCTTCTGCGATATATTTATTTTTCACAGTTGCGCTAACTCCACTATCCGAAATACCAATAATCACGTTATTCGATTGCTGTACCACATTGTACAAAGATCCCCAGGCAGAAACCAAAGGTCCTGTTAACCCGGTTTCAGACAAATCAGTAAACGGATAAATATAATCTGAATAAGGCGCATATAAGTTATTGGCACGTCCGTCTCCTAAACCATAATAGAATTTGTCATTAAAATCAAACCAAACTTTATTGTACAATGGTCCTGTTGCGGCCTGAAAATCAGCTTCCGTTTTATAAAAGTTTTCTTTTGTAATCTGATCATTTGGTTCAACATCTAAATGATCACTACAACTAGTCCAAACAAATGGCAATGCGATCATAAGAACAGAGTAAAATATTTTTTTTGTTTTCATAGTTTGCAAAAATTTAGAAATTAACATTTAATCCAAGAGTAGTGATCATTGGCGATGGATAGCGTCCGTTGTCAATACCAGTTAGCAGCGCATCCTGATTAAGAGATCCAACCTCAGGATCGTAACCTTTGTATTTTGTGAATGTTAATACGTTTTGAGCGTTTGAATATACTTTGATGTTAGAAATACCATATTTAGAATACAATGATTTTGGCAAGTTGTAACCAATTGAAATATTCTTAACTCTTACATACGAAGCATCTTCTATAAATCTGTCGCTGAAACGATAGTTAGAAGCCGATGCTGCTGATGAAGCTGCAATTCTTGGCATATAAGGATCTCCGCCAACAATTTGTACGTTGCGATAATCATTTGGTCCTGACGGATCAATTAAGCCCAATTGCGCATATCCTAAAGCTGATGACAATAAATTCGTGTTTTCACGAGGATTTTCTAACCAGCGTCTTTGGTAATTTGCCACATCATTTCCATAAGAACCCGTTAATAAAATACTTACGTCAAATCCTTTAAAAGAAAATGAATTGTTGATTCCGAAAGTAAAATCAGGATTAGGATTACCAATATAATCACGGTCTTTCTCGTTGATTACACCATCATTATTAACATCTTTAAAAATATAATCTCCAATCCAGACCCCATTTTCGCCTATTGCCATTCCTTCTGGTAAAGCGGTTGGTTTTACTGTTCCGGCTGCATCTTTATAATAAAAATCAGTTGCTTTTTCAAAACGACCAATTACTTTATAGCCATAAAACTGACCAATAGCCTGATCTACTGCTGTACGCGTAACGATGGTTACATCAGAACCTTGTTGAAGTGATTTATTTAAGATTCCGGTTTCTGTATTTAGTGCCAATACTTTACTTCTGTTCATAGAGAAAGTAACATTCGTTCTCCAGGTGAAATCTTTTCTGTCCATATTTAAAGTATTCAATGTGAACTCAAGCCCTTTATTTTCAAGAGAACCAATATTTACCCACGGAGCAGAAGTTGATCCTTGCCCAGTTGTCCCTACGTAAGCCGGAAGTGGTAATTGCAATAACAAATTATCTGTTTTTTTGTAATAAACATCGGCAACCAACTCAATTCTGTTATCTAAGAAACTAATGTCGAGACCTAAATTGCTTGAACTTGTTGTTTCCCATTGCAAATCTTTATTAGCTGTATTTGCTGCCAATAACCCTGTTCCCCAATTGGTTGCAGAAGCATTATAAGTTGAGGTATAAGCATAGTTGGGTACATTTTGGCTACCAACTTCTCCCCATCCCAAACGCAATTTCATATTACTGATTACTTTGCTGTCTTTCAGGAAATTTTCATTGGATACTTTCCAGGCCAAAGCCGCTGATGGAAACCATCCCCATTGATTGTCTTTATAAAATTTTGATGAACCATCTCTTCTTATTGTCCCGGTCACGAAATATTTATCATTGAACGAATATTGCACTCTGCTGAAATAAGAACTTATTGAACTTGTATTACTTCCGTTTGAATTTTTAGCTGTTGTAGCGTCTCCGGCATTTAAATCTGTTGCGCCATTCGTCAAATACCCTGATCGGTATCCATAAAGATTTTCCCAGTTTGATTCCTGCATCTCCTGCCCTAATAAGGCAACAACTTTATGATTACCAAACGTTTTATCATAAGTTAAAACATTATTCCAGCTCCAGAATTCACTATTCGATTTTGTTCTTGAACCTTCTCTTACATCATTTACCAATGCGCCAAAAGTATAGGATGGATTAAAGGTATAATTGTTGGCAAAACCGTAATCTAACGAGTAAGTTGTTTTGAATTTAAGGTCTTTTGTAAAACCAATTTCGGCATACGCATTCGCTCTCATTCCGTAATTGATATTATGATTGTCTTTGATAGAAGCCAGACCGATAGGATTGTTTTGAACAAATTCTTTGGTATCCGGACCATCAAATGTACCATCAGCGTTACGAACTGCGACGTTTGGCGTTTGTTTTAGCGCTGTTAAAATTAAAGCATCATCCTGAACTGTTGTAGTCTGATTGGTTTTGCTTAAAGCAAAATTTACTCCCACTTTTAAAAAACTTTTTACCTGAGAATCTACAACTCCTCTAAGATTGAAACGGTCAAATCCAGATCCGATAGCAATACCTTCCTGATCTAAATAACCAATTCCTAAAGCATAGGTTGTATTGTCTGAACCGCCAGAAGCTGATAAATTGTAGCTTTGCATCAAAGCAGTATCAAATAATTCTTTTTGCCAGTCTGTTCCTTCACCCAACAAGTCTGTTCTGATGAAATAATTATCACGTTGCACGATTCCTAAATCAGAACGTGTATTTTTTAGTGTTCCATATTCTTTAAGATTTAATAAATCTAAATGTTTCGGAATTTCCTGCCAACCTACATAACTGTCAAAATTCAGGACCATATCGCCTTTTTTACCACGTTTTGTAGTAATCATGATTACTCCGTTTGCCGCTCTTGATCCATAAATGGCAGTTGCTGATGCATCTTTTAAAATGTCCATCGAAACAATATCAGCCGGATTGATATTCGCAAGCGGATTTGTATTTACAGAACTTGTAGATCCGTCAATAATAACACCGTCGATTACAAAAATGGGTTCGTTTGATCCGTTTAAGGAACTGATACCACGAATACGAATTGAAGAACTGGAACCCGGGGCGCCACTATTCGACTGAATCTGAACACCCGCTGCGCGACCTTGTAAAACCTGATCAATTGTCGTTGCAACTGATTGTTGTACTGCGGCACTGGTTACAGTAGATACAGCTCCGGTTAAATCTGATCTTTTCATTGTGCCGTATCCTACGACAACAACCTCTTTTAAACTATTTAAATCTTCTTCAAGTGTTACGTTAATCTGACTTTGATTATTTAAGGAAACTTCTTTTGATTTATAGCCTATGAAGCTAAAAACCAAAACGGCATTTGGTGTTGCCTGAATAGAATAAGTACCATCAAAATTTGTAGCTGCAGTTGTTTTTGTTCCTTTTACAATAATATTGACTCCTGGTAACGGTCCACTACTATCTGAAACTGTTCCTGATACAGTTGTCTGAGCATTTACCGAAGCAGAAAATACAAACAACAGGATCATGAAACCCAAATTCTTAAAGTATTTTGATTTGCTTTT
Organism: Flavobacterium aquidurense; assembly: GCA_900107365.1. GTDB lineage: Bacteria > Bacteroidota > Bacteroidia > Flavobacteriales > Flavobacteriaceae > Flavobacterium > Flavobacterium aquidurense. The sequence continues at coordinate 849,813 of FNPS01000001.1, read as the reverse complement.
AGTAATTAAAAAGTTAGTCATAAATGGTTGGTTTAATTAGTTAATGTAAGGTTTAAGTTAGTTTTTTATAAAGGCTTAAAATTTTTCATTTCGCACTGAAAACGAATCCGTATTTCACCTTTATAAAACAAATATATATAAATTACAACAACACACAACCGGTTGTTTAATTTTTTTATTTTAATTTAATTAAAAATCATGTTTAAAAAAATCATATCTGTATTTTTAATCACAAAATATTAAATAATTCATAAAATAGTAATTATAAACAACGAAAACGTTGTAGATAAAAAGAAAGATTGTCTGTTTATTTAAAAAAAACACAAAAATCATCTTGTAAAATAATTTTTCTGCTTTAGTTTCCCTTCAAAAAAGTAAATTCAAATAATTCATACAAATAAGAGTTAAGAGTGCAATGCCAGTTACGATCCTGTTGATTTGAAGAAAAATGGAGATGTTTGAATCACAAGCTTTAAATAAACATCATGTAAAAACAATCGGTTGCCTGTAAAACAAAAAAAAACTCCCTTCAATCGAATTGAAAGGAGTTTTTATTATTAAAAAATCATTGCTGATATTTTTTATCTTTTAAAATAAAGGGTAAGTATTTAATTTAAAACAAGTTAAATCTAAAAACCAATTGATTAGGATTCTTTTCTTTTAGAAGATTCACGCACAAGTACTTCCGTGTTTAAGAAAGCTATTTCCTGTACATCTTCATTTTTAGCCGATTTCAGATTTTTTATAATAATATCTGCAGCCGCTTTTCCCATTTTTTCAGCAGGGTGCGTTATGGTCGATAAATTAGGATCTATAATTTGAGAGATTGGATCATTATTAAAGCCAATAATAGCAATGTCTTCTGGTACTTTTAAACCTCTTCTTTTGGCGGTTTGTACCGCGCTGACCGCAATAATATCTCCTGACGCAAAAACGCCATCAGGAAGTGGTTTTATATCAAACAATTTATTACTTGCCTTTACCCCTTCTTCATAAGTAACAGCTTTCAGATCAATAATCAATTCGTCATCGACAGGTAAATTATGATCTCTTAAGGCTTCGACATACCCTCTTTTTCTTTCGTTGTAAAGGTTTCCAAATTCCGAACCCGCCGTTAAATGTGCAATTCTAAGACAACCCTGCTCTATAAGATGTTTTGTGGCTTTGTAACCTGCAGAATAATTATCAATTACAACCCTGAAAGTATTATAATCTTTTGGAACCCTGTCGACAAAAACCAACGGAATATTATTGTTTGAAAATTGATGAAAATGCGAAGTATCTCTGGTTTCCATAGCAAGCGAGCAAATAACACCGCTCACACGGTTGCTATATAAGGATTTTGCCATATTCACTTCTTCATGATACGAGTCATGCGATTGCATAATGATAACAGAATAGTCCGATTTTTGAGCTGTAATTTCGATACCACTAATTAAAGAGGATAAAAAGGGTTGTGTAACTGTTGGTATCAGCACACCAATAGTTTTTGTCTTGTTGCCACGCAAACCTGCAGCAAGAGTATTGGGTACAAATCCCATTTCTTTTGCAGCCTTTTTAACTTTTTTGATCGTTTTATCACTTATAGAATGATGATCCTTTAAAGCTCTTGAAATTGTAGAGGTGGCCAGGTTTAGCTTTTCTGCAATATCATAGATCGTTACGTGTTTATTCTCTTCCATTAATTAAATATATAAAATGTAAATATAAGTTATTTTACAACAAGTATATTTTCTTCTAAAGAAGCTTCCTTTTTAGCGTTTATTTAATATCAAAATTCCAAAAATAAAAATTCCAAATTCAAAATTCAAAATTATAAATTCCAACATTCTAATTATCTAATTATCTAATTATCTAATTGTCTAATTAATCTCAATCTTCATACATCTCCATCCACAAACGGGTTTCTTCAAGATCCAGTTCTTTTTCTATTTTTCGAAAAATTTCTTCATTGACGGATCCTTGTTTGTGCATCACTTCTAATTTTGCCCGTTCTACATTCAGCAAATCTATTTGAAGTTTGGTGAACTCATTAAATATTTGCCCTCCCATTATATTACCTTTTCCAAAAAAATTAGCCGGAAGTTCTGTTTTCTGCAAACGATTAAACTTCACTTCATATTTACTTTTAATGTTGTGAAGTAAATCGTCATTGAGAAGCGAAAAGTTATCTTCAATATGGGCAATTGTTTCAGAAACAATAACATTTCTTATTTCATATTCTTCGGCTATAATAGAATAAGGCTGAATTTTTAATTTTTTGATGAGCCATGGCAGTGTTAATCCCTGAACAACCAACGTGGAAAGGATAACGCAAAAAACCAGATAAATAATAAGATTACGCAAAGGAAATGCCTCTTTTTCATTCATCATTAAAGGCAAAGCTAAAGCTGCCGCCATAGAAACAACACCACGCATTCCGGACCAGCCAAAAATGATCATGTTGCGATAATCAAACTCTTCTTTTTGTTTATTCTTACTGCTTAAGTACTTCTGCAATAATGTGGACGGAATTACCCATAGAAAACGGACTAAAAGAACAACTGCACTAATACTCGCTCCCCATATAAACAAAGAGCTGCCAGAATAATTACTGATTCCGATGATAATATGACGAAGCTGTAAACCAATTAATATAAAGATAAGACCGTTTAAAATATTGGTAAGAATACTCCAAATGGTTACCGCCATAATGCGGCTTTCATGCGTAAAAATAGTGCCTGATCGTGCCGAAAGATATAGTCCGGTCGTTACTACAGCAAGCACACCGGAACATTCGAAATGCTCTGCAATTAAATAGGAAGCAAAAGGTGTTAAAAGTGTTAATGTTGCTTCAATAATATCGTCACAAACAAACTTTTTATGCACAAAACTCATAACAAAACCTACTACTAAACCTATCGCGATACCAAGCGTTGACATAATAAAGAAATTCAAACCAGCCTCCCAAAGAACAAAATTTCCAGCTAAAATAGCAGCTAATGCATATTTATACGCTACTAATCCACTGGCATCATTGAGCAGACTTTCCCCCTCAAGGAGTGCAATAAGACGCGGATGAAGACCAAGACCTTTTGTTATTGAAGTGGCCGAAACTGCATCTGGAGGCGAAATAATAGCACCCAATAAAAAAGCTAACGGCCAGGACATATCATCTATCAGCCAATGTGCTGCAAAGGCCACAGCTATAGTTGTAAACAAAACTAAACCAACTGCAGCAAGTGTAATTGGCCTAATTGTTTTTTTAAATTCAAACCAACTCGTATACCAGGCGGCGTGATATAAAAGCGGAGGCAAAAAAATAATAAAAACGACTTCAGGATTCAGGGCAATAACCGGAAGTCCGGGAATTATGCTGATAACTACACCACAAAGTACTAATACAATTGGAATTGGGAAATTATATCTTTTACTTACCAGACTAAGAAAAGCAACTCCAAATAGTAACATGATAATTACGGTGATATTTTCCATTTACTGCTGTTTATAGATTTTTGGGTTCTACTAAAATTAGAAACTAATATAATATTTTATTATAAAAAAACAGGATATAATAAGGCTCAGAATTGAAAATCCTTTGAATTCTTTTACGTCAGAATATTTCAATATTTTCTGCTAAAGTGTCTTAAAAAAAATTAAATTTGGAAACCCTAAATTCATTGCAACTATGTTTCAAAAAAGAAATTCTCTTTGTTTACTAGCCTTACTTTTTGCGCTATTTTTCGCACCACTTTCCTATTCTCAAACGGCTACTCCAAAGAAGGAAAATCGTTCCAAATTATTTGAAGAGGCCACCACCGATAGCGAATACCTAATGGCTATTGAAAAGGCTAATGAAATGATGGAATCAGCTTATAATGATGCTGATTTTGACAGCGCATCTCATCATTTGTTTGGAGAAATTAAAAGAACGCAAAGCAAACTGGACCTGATTTTAGCAAGTTTAAAAGGTGCCAATCCAAATGTGCGTAACCAGCAAATGTATCAAACCGTTCTGGAAGAAATTCAGCAACAATTGGACGAACAGAATGCAGCTATCAATTTGCGAAATGAAAAGCTGGAAAAGATTAAAGGTCGATTTATCGAACTGCGTAAAGACAAAAATCTGATGACGCTTTTAAAAGATACGATCCGTCGTCAACAGTTTAAAAAAGAATTTGCCAACCTTAGAAAAAAATACCTAAGCACAGATAGCCTGATGACAAAAAATCAGGGAATTCTAAACAAGAAAAAAAGAATTACTGTACAACGAAAAATAGCCGTTTCGAATGCCTTATTGGTTGTTGAAGGCAAGCTTGAAAAGTCGGGAATTAGCATGCTGCATAAAGAATATCCATTTTTATGGAGCATTAACGACTCTGTTCCTAAAAAAACCGTGGCGCAAAACATTAGCGCCAAAATAGTGATTGAGGAAAAAGTTGCAGCATATTATTTCAGTTATCGTACGGGCGGACTAATTACTTTGCTACTTTTTATGGGACTTCTGGCCTGGTATGTTTCACGCAATTTAAAATATCTCAAAACGAATGGACATTCAGAAAACCTCTCTCTTTTTAATTTTAAATATTTAAACCGAGGTTTTCTTATTCCCGTTGCTGTAATCGGACTTAATATTGCTGTCGTAAGTAATTTGTTTGCTCCAGCCTTGTTCCTGGAATTGCTTCAACTGCTTTTACTCGGAATTTTGACTATTCTTTTTAAGAATAAATGGTCAAAAGTAGCCATGAAAAACTGGTTGTTTCTCCTGGGATTATTCTTTACGCTTTGTTTTCTGGATCTTTTTATTGAAGTTGGATTCTTTCAACGTTGCGCTTTCATTGCAATAAATGTTTTAGGAATACGCTATGGCTTGGTACAAATTAAAACCCTTAAAGAGCAACTGTACATTCAGGGATTTTTTAAATGGGCCAGTATAATTTTCATCGCTTTTAATAGTTTATCTATACTTTATAACCTCTTCGGAAGAGTTTCGCTTTCGAATATGTTAAGCCTGACTGCTTTTATTTCGCTTACGCAGATAGTTGCGCTAAGTGTACTGTTGAAAATAATCTTAGAAATAATTATTCTGCAGATATATACCACCAGAATCAAACGTGGTATAGAAAAAATTTTTGATCACGAAAGCCTCTCCAATACACTCAAAAAGCCTTTCGTTTTAGTAATTGGTTATATGTGGGTAGTTGTAATTGCTTCGAATTTAAATGTTTGGCAATCCCTTCGAACTTCTTTAGGAGCGCTGTTAAGTCGTCCTAACAATATTGGAAGCATTACTTTTACTTTAGGAAATATTGTCTTGTTCTTTATCATTATCTGGATTGCTCATTTATTGCAAAAATATGTTGCTTATTTCTTTGGTGAAATTGACGATGAAAACGAAGAAAATGTCAACAAAAGACAACATTCTAAATTACTTATCACAAGGTTAATTGTTTTAATTGGCGGTTATCTTTTGGCTGTTGCCGCATCCGGAATGCCTTTAGATAAATTGAGTATTCTTTTAGGAGCTTTAGGTGTCGGTGTTGGACTTGGACTTCAGAATGTGGTTAATAATTTCGTTTCCGGTATTATTTTAATTTTTGACAAGCCGATTCAGATTGGGGATGTGATCGAAATTAGTTCTGAATCTGGGCGTGTAAAATCAATGGGATTGCGTACTACCAAAATCAATGCGCCAAACGGTGCCGAAATCATTATTCCGAATGGAAATTTATTATCCCAAAACATCACCAACTGGACGTATACCGACAATTTTAAATTAGTTGAAGTTTCTATAGACATTACTGGTGATACAACCCCAGACGACATCAATGCAACGATCATGGAGGCATTGGAAAGTTTGTCTTTGGTAAACACAACCAAAACACCACAAATTTTCTACAATGCTATTTCAGAAGGAAAATATAAAGTTCTGGTGAAATTCTGGTGCAGTATTTACCGTACTGAAGAAAGTATTAGTAGTGCACGTCAGGTTTTATTTAGCAGTTTTAAAGCTAAGGGATTGAATTTTTCGAGTTAGAAACTGACACTACAAATCATAAAAAAAGCCTTCAAAAATAATATTTGAAGGCTTTTTTATTGGTGAATGAATCTAATAATTCAACTCTGCTTTATGTTTTTCTATAAAGGCATTCCATTTTGTTGGTTCTTTTCCCGTAATGCTTTTAAAATTATCAAACGTTTCATCGGCTCCCGGAATTGTTCCTGCAGCATACCTTTTCCAGTGGTCATACACACAACCCATATACGCCATTTCTGCCCCAGCTTCGATCATATTTTGAAGAAAAACATCTGGCGAAAGTGCTTCATAACGAAAAGGCTTTCCAATAATGGAACTCATTTTTAAGGCCAATTCATCAAACGAACAAGCATCATATCCTAACCTGTATGTTTTACCTGCATGTGCTTCCGGATATTGCAGCGCGATCGCCGCCACCTGAGCTACATCGGCAACATCAACCCAACTCAAACGGGCTCCTTCAACATATGCGTTTATTACGCCGTTTGTAATTGCTTTTTTACCACCATAACTGAGCAAATTTTGCATAAAAGTCTCAGGACGCAAATGTGTAAACGTAAAACCAGACCATTCAATATAACGTTCTACTAACTGATGCCAGGCCCAGTGTCCAATAGTGGTATCATCAGGACCGCATGCCCCCAAATGTACAACATGCTTTACTCCTGCTTTTCTGGCATTATCCAATAAGACCTTGCTTTGGCGCAGCATATCAACCGTATAACCGGTCACTATCAAAAGTCGGTCAATACCTTCTAGTGCTGCCAGATGTGTGTTTTCATCATCAAAATCAAGTAAAACTGTTTTAATGCCTAATGCAGTAAAAGGTTTTGCTTTTTCTGGCGTTCGTACTGCTGCAATAATTTCAATTTCAGCATTAGATAAAAGAAAATCAATTGTTTTACTGCCGACCTGACCAGTCGCGCCGGTAATTAATATTTTTGGAAGTACTTGTGACATTGCTTTTTGTATTTAAAATTTAAAAACACAAAATTAAGCTGCCCAAAATTACTGCCCGTTGATCTGGATCAAGTAATACATTTAAATTTAGAGGAATTGATTATTTCCCTAAAGCAATATTCTTTTTAATACGACTCAGTGTTTCCGGTGCCAAACCCAGATAAGAGGCAATTAAATTTTGAGGAACGCGCTGTATCATCTGCGGATTGCTTTCAGCCAATTGAATGTATTTTTCTTTGGCAGTATACGAATTCGAACTTACCAGTCTTCGTTCCTTTGTTGCAAGGCTATTTTGGAAAAGGATACGAAAATAACGATCCATCTTAGGGATTTGCAAAGTCATTTCATCTAAATTTTCTCTGGTAATCAGCAACAGTTCAGAATCTTCCAAAGCGTCAATATTAAACTGGGCAGTTTCATTAAAACTAAAACTATAGATATCAGAGGTCCACCAGCCCTCCCAAGCAAACAAATTCATGTGCTCATCGCCTTTTTCATCGATGTGATACGAACGCAGCAAGCCTTTTGAAACAAAGGAGAGGTACTTGCAAACTTCGCCTTCCTGAAGTAAAAATTCTTTCTTTTGAAGATTTTTAGCCACAAAAAAGCTTTTTAGAACGCTTTTTTCTTCCTCTGTAAGGGAAACTTTTTTGAGAACATGAGAAAAAAAGACATCAAACATTGTTTTTGATTTTGAAATGGTAATGCAGCTTATTTGAATAACAAATGTAAGTCTTTTAAAGATATAGCATTTAAGGTGATTGTTTTACAAAAAAACGCCTCAGATACTTGAGGCGTTTTTGATTTATTCTATTTTTAATTAATGATGATCATCATGCTTATGATCTTTACCAGAATTTCCTTTTGAATTTTTCTGATTTTCATTTCCGTGTTTGTGATCAGATTTGTTTTTCTCTGGTTTGTTGCCTCTGTTTTTTTGAGGTTTTCCATGATATCCTTTTGGATAATTTTCTCTGTGTTTCTTGTGATATGTATAGGGAGTATTTCCATTATAATCATTCAAAACTACTTTATAACCTCCATACAAATCATAATTTCTGTACTGTGAAGGAAGTCTTTTATCACGAATCCATTTACCGTTGTTATCATAAATATACTGTCTTTGAGTAATATCATAATAAGTATCAATATCCGGTAAATAATAATATCTGCTGTCATCATTTCCTTCCGGTCCCCAGCTTGGAGGAGTTCCAATATTTACATTAATTGAAACTTGTGCATGAGCAAAAAATACACTCATAAAAAGCACTAAGGCGAATACTAATTTTTTCATTGTCTTTATTTTTAAATATTAATTTCATTTAATACTAATCGAAAGCAGTGCCACTAATTGCTCTTTATCGCATCCAATATACAGAACCACCAAACCAATCGACAGAGAGCACTTTTTAACCGACATAGAGGTAAAAAAAACGCCTCATAAATGGAGGCGTTTTTCATTAGTCATGTTTTTAATAATAGCGATCATTGTGTGGAACTTCAGATCTTTTTCTTTGACTTGTATTTATTATTTTTCAAAAATAATAACAAACTTCAACTTTCAATTATTCTTTATACCGAATTGCTAATTTTATCGACCAATAATGCTTTTCGGCATAAAGAACTTATTTCCAGCCTCCGCCTAAAGCGCGGTACAAATCAACCACCGCTTGTAATTTTTGCAGATTATCGTTCACACCACTCAATTGTGCTGCTAAAAGATTTTGTTGCGATGTCAATACATCTGTATAGTTTGTAGCCGAACTGTATTCCAAAAGCTGTTGTGTATAATCAACCGCTTTTTCTAAAGCTGCAATTTGTTTTTCTCTTGAATCTTCTTTGTCAGCTGCCATTTGATAAGCATATAAGGCATTCGAAACTTCTTGTCCTGCAACCAGAAGACTTTGTTGAAAATTGTTGTACGCCTGCACTTGTTGTGATTGCGCTGTTGTCAATCTCATTTTATTAAGTCCATGATTGAATAACGGCTGCGTCAATCCACCAATTAGAGAATAAAAAACCGAATTGGTAAAAAAGTCCGTCAATTGCAGATTCGAGAATCCACCACTTGCTGTTAATGTTAAACTTGGGTAAAAATAAGTTTTGGCCATATTCGTCATTTCGAAAGCCGTTCTTAAATTAAACTCCGCCTGACGAACATCGGGACGATTTTGTAATAATTGAGACGGTAACCCTATTGCAAGATCTGCAGGTATAACCTGAGTACCTAAAACACCTCTGTCAATTGGTCCGGGAGCTTCTCCTAACAAAATATGAATTGCATTTTCTATCTCTCGAATATTACGTTTTAAATCCGGAATCAAGACTTCAGCTGCATGTTGGTTGGCTTCACTTTGTACAACTGCCGCGCCCGTAACAATAGCGCCTTCTTTTAAATCTTTTATAGTTTGTACATTTTTGATTCGGCTTTCTAAGGTTTCCTCTGTGATAACCAATTGTTTGTCATAGGCTAATAATAAAAAATAATTATTAGCAATATCAGCTATCAGTTGGGTTTGAATCGCTTGTTTGGCAGCATCTGTACCTAAATAAGTCGCCAAAGCTGCTCTTTTAGAACTGCTTAATTTTCCCCAGATATCCGCTTCCCACGACGTACTTAAACCTAATTTATAAGTTGTTGTTAGCGTGTTGATATTGATTCCTGCCGGAAAATTTAATCCTGCTTTTGATTGTTTGGTTCGGGTTACATTAGCATCCAGATTCAAACTTGGATAATAGGCTAATTTACTTTGAACTAAAGAAGCATTAGCCTGTACAATATTTTCAATCGCATTTTTCAGATTTAGATTCTGATCCAATCCTTTTTGAATTAGCGCTTTCAGTTTTTCATCTTTAAAAACGCTTTGCCAAGGCATGTTCGCAATCGTAGTTGAATCGGCGGAAGCCTGATCGCGATACAGCTTGTCTGTCGAAATAGTTTCCGGGCGTTCGTACTTTTTGGTAATCGAGCACGCACTCAAAAGTGCGGCTGTCAATACCAGTACAATATATTTATTTGAACTATGAGTCATTTCTTCTGAATTAAATTATTTACTCTTTATGAGCTTCGATCAATTGTACTTCTTCATCGTCATCTTCGTCATCGTAACCATCTTTGGCAGGACCGCTCACTTTTTCCTGTAAAGTCTGGAAAACGATAAATAATATCGGAATCACAAATACTCCCAAAATAGTTCCGATCAACATACCACCAACTGCTCCGGTTCCGATCGATTTATTTCCGACAGCTCCGGCCCCAGATGCAAACATCAACGGAACAAGTCCAAGAATAAAAGCAAAAGAAGTCATCAAAATTGGTCGTAAACGCGCTACAGCTCCTTCAATTGCCGATTGCACAATTGGCATTCCTTTTCGCCTTCTGTCTAATGCAAACTCAACAATCAAAATACCATTCTTCGCCAGCAATCCAATCAACATGATTAGAGAAATCTGTAAATAAATATTACTGTTCAATTTGAAAATAATCGAGAACAAATAAGCTCCTGCCAATCCAAACGGAATCGAAAATAACACTGCAAATGGCAAAATATAACTCTCGTATTGTGCACTTAATAAGAAGTAAACAAATACCAAACACAATATAAAAATGAAAATAGTTTCACTTCCTGAAGCTAATTCCTCACGTGTTAATCCTGAGAATTCGTAACCATAACCTGCCGGTAAATTTTCAGCAGCCACTTCCTGAATTGCCTTAATCGCATCTCCCGAACTAAAGCCTGGATTTGGGGCTCCCGTAATCGAAATAGAGGTAAACAAGTTAAATCTTGAAATTGATTCAGGACCAAAAACCCTGGTCATTTTTATAAACTCTGTAATAGGTGCCATTGTTCCTGCACTATTACGGACAAATATTTTATTCAGCCCTTGTGTATTAGTACGGAATTCCGGAGAAGCCTGTATCATAACACGGTATTGTTTCCCAAATTTATTGAAATTCGAAGCGTACAAACCACCATAATACCCCTGCATCGTCGACAAAATCGAGTTTACGGGAACTCCGGCATCTTTGGCTTTAGCCAAATTAATTTCCATCATATATTGTGGAAAACCAGGATTAAATGGCGTTGTTGCATATTGTATTTCCGGACGTTTCGATAACTTTTCTAAGAAGTCTGTATTCACTTTATAGAACTCTGCTGTCGAGTGACCTCCTTTGTCCTGCAATTGAAATTCGAATCCACCACTTTGTCCAAATCCCTGAATGGTTGGAGGCGAAATGAAGAAGATATTAGCTTCACGAATACCACTTGTTTTGGCAAAAAGCTGGCCAATTACATCGTCAACACTTAGGTCACGTTGATCCCATGGTACCAATTTTACGATTACCATACTGTAGGCACTTCCCGCTCCGGCTGTAAAGTTTTGCCCCACAATACGAAGCGTGTTTTTAACACCCGGAATTGTTTTGGCAATGCTGTCAACTCGTTTAGCTATTACATCAGAACGTTCCATAGAAGCTGATGGCGGTAAACTAATGTTAGCAAAAACCGTCCCCTGATCTTCCGAAGGAACGAAAGCAGATGGCGTAGTTTTCATCATATAAAATAAACCTGCACTGGCAATCAAAATGGCAGCCAATACAATCCATTTTTTAACCGAAAGGAAGCTAACCGAACGTTTGTATCTGTTCGTTACATTATCAAATGCAACGTTAAACGACGTGTAAAATCTTTGAATAAAACTTTTATGTTTATGATCGTCAGCATGTGGTTTTAAAAGCAAAGCACACAAAGCCGGACTCAAAGTCAAGGCGTTAATTGCCGAAAGAATAATCGCAACCGCTAACGTGATACCAAATTGTTTGTAGAAAACCCCTGTAGATCCGTTAATAAAGGTTACCGGAATAAATACCGCGGCCATTACAAGCGTAATCGAAATGATCGCTCCGGAAATTTCATCCATTGCATCAATCGTTGCTTTTTTAGACGATTTATATCCATGATCCAGTTTGGCGTGGACGGCCTCGACGACAACGATCGCATCATCGACGACAATACCAATCGCCAAAACCATCGCGAATAATGTTAGTAGGTTAATCGTAAATCCGAATAAACTCAGGAAGAAAAACGTTCCTACAATCGCAACCGGAACCGCAATCGCCGGAATTAATGTTGATCTGAAATCCTGAAGAAAGATAAATACAACAATAAAAACCAATATAAAAGCTTCAATCAAAGTGTGAATTACCTTTTCGATAGAAGCATCCAAATTTTCATTGACATCTACAAGGATCGTAAACTTTACTCCTTTTGGGAAGTTTTTTGCCGCTTCTTCAATCAGTTTTTTAGAATTGTTGATTACGTCACGCGCATTTGATCCCGGAGTCTGGCTAATTGCCATTGCCGCAGATTCTACACCGTTTGTTTTAATCGTTGAAGAATAACTTAACGATCCTAATTCTACTTTGGCGACATCTTTTAATCGAAGCATTTGGCCGTTCCCGACAGATTTTACGATGATTTCTCCAAATTCCTTCTGACTCGTTAAACGTCCTTTGTATTTAATTACATACTGAAAAGCCTGATCGCCGTTCTCACCAAATTTACCTGGTGCCGCTTCGATATTTTGTTCTGCCAAAGCAGCCGAAATATCACTCGGAATCAGTTTGTATTGTTGCATAATATCCGGTCTTAACCAGATTCTCATAGAATAATCTTTGGCACCAAAAACCGTTACATCTCCTACTCCAACAACACGTTGAATTTGAGGTACAAGATTGATCTTCGCGTAATTTTGAAGAAAAGTCTGGTCGTATGCTTTATCATCACTATATAAAGAGAAAATCAACAAGTTACTACTCTGACTCTTCGTTACCGTTACACCTGCCTGCGTTACCTCCACCGGTAATAAACTTGTAGCTCTCGAAACCCTGTTTTGAACGTTTACCGCTGCTAAATCAGGATTTGTTCCTACTTTGAAGAAAATTTTGATGGACGCATTTCCGTCGTTTGTGGCAGAAGAGGTCATGTAGGTCATGTTCTCTACACCATTAATTTGCTCTTCTAACGGAATTACGATACTTTTTAGTACTACATCGGCATTGGCACCAGTATAACTTGCTGAAACGTTTACAGTTGGCGGAGCAATATCAGGATATTGAGAAATAGGCAGCTCAACAAGACCTAAAACACCCAGAATTACGATGATGACCGATATTACTGTAGAAAGTACTGGTCTTTGTATGAATATTTTAAACATTTTTTTCTATTTTAAGTCGGCGTATACCGTTTCTGGATTCTGATTTTGAGGCTTAATTTCGCTTCCGTCTTTCAAAGAAGCAACTCCTTCTAATACAATTTGATCTCCTGTTTTTAAACCACTTGTAACCACATAATAATTACCTGCTGTATTTTCTAAAACTGTGATATTTACGTTTTTAGTTTTTCCATCTTTTCCAACTGTAACCGCAAAAATCTTATCCTGAAGTTCGAATGTGGCACTTTGTGGAATAAGTATTTTTTCTACCACTTCATTAGGAATTCTAACCGTAGTACTGCTTCCGCTTCTGATGATGCTTTTTGGATTACTGAAACGTGCTCTAAATGTAACCGAACCCGTTTCTGTGTTGATCAACCCGTTTACCGTTTCAACTCTTCCTTTTTCCGGATAGGTTGTACCATCTGAAAGAAGCAAGGAAACCTCAGGCATGTTTTTTATTTTTTGCGCCAGTGTAGTTCCTGGAGATGCTGTACTTTGAGTGAAGTCCAAAAGTTTTTTTTCATTTAAAGCAAAATAGGCGTAAACATTACCAATGCTTGAAACTGTCGTAAGTGGATCGGCTGTATTTGAACTCACCAAACTTCCTAAACGGAACGGAATTGAACCAACAACGCCATTAACCGGACTTGTTACAGTAGTATATCCTAAATTAGTTTTAGCATTTACCAAAGCGGCATTTGCCTGTGCCAAAGTAGCCATAGCCGATTCATAAGTATATTGTGCCGATTCCAGATCATATTTGCTAATGATTCCTTTTTCGACCAAAGGTTTTACTTTATTCACAGCCAATCTAGCCGCACTTACAGAAGCCTGAGCGCTTTTAATACTTGCCGATGCCGTTCTAACTTCCTGCTCATATTCCGGAGCACTAATTTTAAACAAAGGTTGTCCTGTTTTTACGACTGCACCTTCATCTACAAAAATTTTGTCGATATAACCTTCAACTCTGGGGCGTATTTCTATATTTTGTTGTCCTTGAATCGTTGCTGGAAAATCAGTATATAAAGTCGCTGTTTTAGGCTCTAAAGTCAACGTTTTATATTCCTTAATTTGTGGCGCACCGCCAGCCTGAGCTGATTGATCATTTTTTTTCCCGCAAGAAACGATGATAACTGAAGCAGCAAGAATGCTTAAAAAAGATTGCTTATTCATTTTGATGAAATATGAGATTATCTATTTACTAAGGTACAAAAGAACTAAAACAATTCATGCAAAATCTTTCCACTAGACGTATAGCAAGATATAATCGATAAACATGCATTGAGAATCGATAAAAGTTGTTTCGTCAAAAAACCGTATTTTTGATAAAGGCTCGTCGGCTGTAATATGGTTTTTATGGATTGTGATTCCATTTTGAGCGATTCGTTTTCTGTTATATTGCAATAAAAACTAATATTGTCCTTAAAATCAGAAAGTAAAATGACATTTAATTTTTTCAAACCTTATATGTTCCCGGTAATACATATCTTGACCTGGATATTATTAGGATACATTCAGCTGTTTTACATACCGCTTACCTGGAATATTAATCTTCCGGGCATTTTTTGGTTTTGGCAATCTCTTGTCTTATTTCTGTTAATCGTAGTTTTCTATTACAATGCCTTGATCATCGTTCCAAAAACAATTATAAAAGACAAAGTAACACCGTTTTTACTTTGGGCACTCTGGATCGTTTTTGCCATGCAGCTTGTCTCTTATTTATACAATTACAATACGGATCTTCATAATAAACTGGCAGCTCTTCTCGGCTTTAAAAAATACAGAAATGACTATTTTGACAATTATGTTTTCAGTTTAACGTTATTGGTTTTAGGAATCAGTACCAGTTTTGCCATGTTGCAGCACTGGCAAAAAGCCGCACAACACAAACAAAAATTGGAACAGGATAAAACCATGGCCGAATTAGCAATGTTGAAAGCGCAGATCAATCCGCACTTTTTTTTCAATTCGCTTAATAGTATTTATTCGCTTACCTATACAGACATTGAAGATTCTAGAAATGCACTTCACACTTTAAGCCGAATGATGCGTTATCTGCTGTACAGCACAGAAGAAAGAACCACATTATTAAAAGAAGCTGATTTTATGAAGGATTTTATTGCCCTGATGAAACTTCGTGCTAACAGTAAATTGACCATTACAACAGATATTCCTGAAAAAATACTCGATTATCCAATTGTTCCAATGTTATTACTGCCGTTGGTAGAAAATGCTTTTAAACACGGTGTTCATGCTACTGATAAAAGTGAAATACATATTTCGCTTTCGCAGAATGGAAGTGATCTTACTTTTGAAGTAGAAAATACCTATTTCGAAAAATCCTCTACAACAGCTGAAGGCGGAATTGGACTCACAAACACTAAGCGCAGACTTCATTTAATTTATCCAAACAAACATTCCCTAAAAGCCGGAATTGGTGAAAATGGCAAGTATAACGTAAAACTGCAAATAACTTTACAATAATGACAACATTAAAATGCATAGCAGTTGATGATGAACCTCTCGCATTAAAACTCGTAGAAACCTTTATCGAGCAAACTCCTTTTTTGGAATTAATTTCCAGCTGTGATAATGCCGTTGAAGCCATGGGAATAATTAAGGAAAAACAACCTGATTTGGTTTTCCTGGATATCAATATGCCCAATTTAACCGGAATGGAGTTGGCCCGACTTTTACAGGAACAGCCGGGATCATTGCCTAAAATTGTTTTTACAACAGCTTACAATCATTATGCTATTGAAGGCTACAGAGTGAATGCGGTTGATTATCTTTTAAAACCTTTCAGCTACGAAGAATTTTTACGTGCAGCCAATAAAGTACTACAATTGGCCGAAGAAACTTCAAATGAAAATCCGCAAGCCAGTGCCGAAGATGATTTTATCTTTTTGAAAGTAGAATATCAATGGGTCAAAGTGAATTTGAAAGAGATTTTATATATCGAAAGTTTAAAAGATTATGTAAAAGTGCATCTTGAAAATTCAGATAAAGCCTTGATGTCCTTGATTTCATTGAAAGCTTTGGAAGAAAAATTACCCTCTTCAAAATTCATGCGAATGAACCGTTCGTTTATTGTTTCGCTTGAAAAAATAAGCGCGATCAGTAAGAATTCAATCTTCATCAATAAAACAGAAATTACCGTCGGCGAACAATATAAAGAGACATTCAAGGTCATTGTAGATAAATGGATTAAATAGGAATATCTAAACATTTACGCATCCATAGTCCCAGCGGGACGCCATATTTATAGAATTTTATACGGTTTGAGTGTAGAGCCTCAGCGAGGCGAAATATAACGCAATACATATTGCTCCGCTGGAGCTTTGGAATCGGAATACATTTATTAGCTATAAACATTATGCTCCGATGGAGCTGCTTCAAATATTAAATAAAATATCTATAAAAATATACATGCCCCACCTATTTTAATTACATAATAAATTTAAAATCTCATGGAAAAAAGATCAAACAAATATTACTTAACATTAAGCCTAAAAGAATACGCAAACGGAGAAACAAAACCTGCAAAAGAACTCGGAATAGAATTTGGTAATCACGATGAAATATTTGATATCATCGAAAGAATAAAAGCCAAAAACTTATTTGACAATGAATCTGAAGCTATACAATTTGCATTGGGACTGAAATTATTTGGAGAGATGAAATTGAAGCATCGCAAAAATCCTTTATTTGATGAATTGAATGAGGTGTTTCCTGTTTTTATGAAGAAGTTGAAGAGTTTGTAAACACAATTTTATCATTTCTGACAAAATTGAGACAAAACAAAAAAACGCTCCAGATATCTGGAGCGTTTTTGTATCTAATTGAAAGAGAAAATTAAGCCTTCGCTTTTCTCTTAACCGTACAGCCAATTTCTTTTGTCTGAGTAATAGCTGGTTTTTGATTGCTTTTTAACGATGCAATTACATCTTCAGCATATTTAGTTTTTTGCGCATTGTTTCCTTCCGGATCATTATCAATTGCACCTACATATTCTACTACATTTCCTTTAGCCGTTTTTGAAACTATAAAAAGATGCGGTGTGTGTTTCGCTCCGTATTGATCGGTTATTTTTTGTCCTGCATCAAATAAATAGGGGAAAGGATATTTTTTGCTTTTTGCCAATTCCTGCATTTTCTCATAAGTATCTGCTTTAGAAGCTTCCGGATCATTTGGATTGATAGCGATTACCGGATAACCTTGTGGTCTGAATTTATTATCCAGATCAATTATTCTTTGCTCATAACCCACTGCGTATGGACAGGTATTGCAGGTAAAAATTACAATATAACCTTTCGCTTTTGGAAAACTGGCAAATGAAATGTCTTTGCCATCAACATTTTTTAATTTAAAATCCGGTGCAGTATCGCCAGCTTTAAGGGTTGCATTTTGCGCCTGTGCTAGAAAGGCAGAAAATGCCAGCATAACTAAAAGAATTATTTTTTTCATGGTTAAATAGTTTACAGTTTTTTATATTCAGTTAATAATTGTTCATAGGTAAATTCGCTTTCGACAAATTTTCGTTTATCTCCTTTGATAAATAATGTTGCCGGAATACTGCCCGACCACGAAGGGTCAATGCGATCAATATATTCCTGTGGACTACTTTCATTCAGCAAAAACACTTCATTCTTCAGATTTTTTCTTTTGACAAAGGGTACAACAGCCGAAGTTAATTTTGATTTAAAGTCAACACTTACAAGTAAAACTTTTACTTTCTCTGATTTATATTCAGCCTGAAGTTTTTCAAAATGAGGTAATTCCTTAATACATGGTGCACACCAGGTTGCCCAAAAGTTGACTACATAAGTGCTGTCTCTTCCATTTTTTATTCTTTCATTAAGCTGGTCAATATTTAGCAGCTTTACATTTTGGCTATAAGCCGAAAATGAAAAAGCCAGGAATAAAAAGGCGAAGACTGCATTTTTTTGAATTTTCATCATACCATTAAAAAAATTTGTTTGCGAATTGAGCCTTACAAATATAAACGATAAGTTTTTTCGCAGTTGTTAATAAAAGTTTAATGAAGAAATTTTAATTTATTTGAAATTTAGAGAAAATAAATCGTTTTCGCTTTTTTAAGGACTTTTTAAGTACATAAAAATTCTCTCACCAAATTTCAATTCGTAAATTAGCGAAAACAAAAATTGATTCGAATGACAGTACTTACGTTTACCCTGATTATGATTCTTGGCGCTTTTTTAGCAGGTTTTATTGGTTCATTATCAGGATTAGGAGGTGGTATTATTATCATTCCGCTTTTAACTGTCGTTTTAGGAGTTGATATTCATTATGCGATTGGTGCCGCTTTGGTTTCTGTCATCGCCACTTCATCTGGTTCTGCTGCTGCTTATGTAAAGGAAGGAATTACCAATATGCGTCTGGGAATTTTTCTCGAAATTGCCACTACAATTGGTGCTGTTTGTGGTGCCTTGCTTTCTACAATCGCTCCTACTTCTTTTATTGCTGTTTTATTCGGAATGACTTTGATTTTCTCCGCTGTTAATTCCCTTCGAAAAAAAGAAGAACATATTGTACTAGAGTCCAGTCCTCTGGCTAAAAAACTACGTCTGCAAGGAACTTATCCTTCTCATGACGGAGAAGTAATTAGCTACGGAACCAAAAATGTAATTGGCGGTTTCAGCATGATGGGTATTGCGGGAATGATGTCAGGATTACTCGGAATTGGCTCCGGAGCCTTTAAAGTAATTGCGATGGACAATATTATGCGTATTCCATTTAAGGTTTCAACTACCACCAGTAATTTCATGATGGGTGTTACAGCAATGGCCAGTTCAGTAATTTATATTCAAAAAGGTTATATCGAACCCGGAATTTGTATGCCTGTTGTGATTGGCGTTTTGTTTGGCGCTATGGCCGGAGCCAAAGTATTAGTAAAAACAAACCCTAAAAAACTCAGAATATTTTTTGCCTGTCTGATTTTTGTTTTGGCAGTAAATATGATTTATAACGGACTAAATGGAAAAATCTAACAATATGCAGCACGAAAAATTTGGAGAAAAAGATTTTCAAACCATTATCGGGAATTTATTGCGCTATGGCGTCTGGACATCATTATCAGTAGCCTTTATTGGTGGAATTGTTTATTTGATGGGACATAGCAGCGATATCGAAAATTACTCGGTATTTCATGAAAATGACCGAAACATATTTGAAGTAATTTCTACTATTTATCAGGGCGTTATTCAGGGGAAAGGTGAATCGCTGATCTTCTTCGGGATCATTTTACTTTTTCTGACGCCTGTTTTTCGCGTTTTACTTTCTTTATTTTCTTTCCTTCTGGAGAAAGATTATCTTTATGTTGTGATTACGCTAATTGTGATCCTGATTATTTTAGTCAGTGTTTCATTGGGCTTCTCTCATTAATATAGGCTGTAGGCTATAAGCTTTAGGCTATAGGCTTTTTTCAGCTATAGGCTGTAGGCTTTAGGCTTTCCAAAAAAGCTTAATACATATTGTCTGAAGCTAAAAAATTAACACTAAAAATGCTTAAGCATATTGCCTAAAGCATAAAGCAAAAAATAATAATTGCTATAAGCGTTAAGCTGTAGGTTCTCTAAAAAAGCCTATAGCCTACAGCTTAAAGCCTAAAGCCTAAAAAAATGGAAATAGGAATTGACAGTTTTGCTTCGGCAATGTACGGCGACAACAACACTTTAAGCAGTGTTGATGCAATGGAACAATTACTCCAAAGAATTGAATTGGCCGATCAGGTTGGTCTGGATGTTTTTGGAATTGGGGAACACCATAAAAAAGAGTTTTTAGATTCGGCTACTGTTGTCATATTAAGTGCTGCTGCTGCGAGAACTAAAAATATACGACTGGCAAGTGCTGTTTCTGTTTTAAGTGCAGCCGATCCTGTTAGGGTGTATCAAAGTTTTGCTACTTTGGATTTGATTTCTAAAGGTCGGGCAGAAATCGTTGTGGGTCGAGGATCTTCAATTGAAGCCTATCCCCTTTTCGGATTTAATCTGAATGATTATGATGCGCTTTTCAAAGAAAAATTAGAATTATTTCTACAAATTCGGGACAATGAATTTGTAACCTGGTCAGGAAAATTTCGTCCTGCTATAAATAACCTTCCAATATATCCGAGGACATTACAGGAAAAATTACCTGTTTGGTTGGGTGTTGGAGGAACTCCTGAATCTTTTGTCAGGGCTGGAACTTTAGGTTTACCTTTAATGGTGGCCATAATTGGAGGTCAGACACATCGTTTTCGTCCTTTAATCGATTTATACCGCGAGGCTGGAAAAGCTGCAGGTTTTAAACCCGAAGAATTGAAAGTTGGAATACATTCGCCAGGTTTTGTTGGAAGCACAACGGAGAAAGCCATAGATGAATATTATCCGGGTTATGCTGAACTATGGACAAAACTAGGTTTAGAACGTGGTTGGCCGCCCGTTACAAAAGCCAAATTTGACGGACTTATTGATGATGAAGGTGTTTTA
This sequence comes from Flavobacterium aquidurense, assembly GCA_900107365.1. Lineage (GTDB taxonomy): Bacteria > Bacteroidota > Bacteroidia > Flavobacteriales > Flavobacteriaceae > Flavobacterium > Flavobacterium aquidurense. The sequence continues at coordinate 829,128 of FNPS01000001.1, read as the reverse complement.
ATTGTGGGAAGTCCGGAACGTGTAGTAGAAAAATTATTAAGACACAGCGAATCCCTTGGAGGCTTTGACCGATTTACTTTCCAGATGGACAATGCGGGACTAACACACAAACAATTGATGAATGCTATAGAATTGATTGGGACAAAAGTGATTCCTTTAATTAAAAAAGGATAATTTTTTTGCTATAGATTGCACAGATTGAAAAGATTTTTTTTCAACTAAGAAACTAAACTTTGAACCTTTGCCACTCTGCCGCTTTGAACTAATTAAATAAAAAAAGATCTGCATGGCAGATCTTTTTTTATTTAATTCTTCTAAAAATTAGAATTTATAAGTTACACCAACTCTAAAGTTTCTTGGTGCTTCTGTTTGCCAGTAATAAGCACTAAGATAAGAATAATAAGAACCGCTGTAAAGATATTTATCTAAGATATTAAATACATTCGCAGTAACTTTTACTTTTCCGGTTTCATAAGATAAACCTCCGTCTAATTTAAAGTAAGAAGGCAATTTTTGAAGACCTACGCTCCAGGTATCTGTTTGACGGCCATCAAGGAAAGTTCCTCCTAAAGAAACTCCAAACCCTTTAATTTTTCCGCTTTGAACGGTATAATTTAACCATGCATTTGCTACATGTTTAGAATAACCTGGCACAATATCTCCAACCATAATTCCTGTCGCTGCAGAAACTGCTGGATCAACCTTATTTACAATAGACTCTGTAAAAGCATAGTTAGCGATTAAATTAAGTCCGTCGAATATTTTTCCTCTTAAATCAAACTCAATTCCCTGCGCTCTTTTCTCTCCTAATACCACGCTATATTGTTCACCCGGTGTATTAGCAGGATCAGATGTAAGTTCATTTTTCTTTAAAATGCTATAAGCTGCTAAAGTAGTACTCCAGGAACCGTCAAACCAGTCTTTTTTTACACCAAATTCAACATTATTACCTGTTAATGGTTTTACGCTTTCGCCGCTTTTAATAATTCCTGACTGTGGTGTAAAAGCCTGATCATATAATCCGTATAGAGCAAGACTTTCTGTTACCGAATAACTAATTCCAACACGTGGGGTAATATGATTATCTGCAATCGGTGCGCCACCCCAGCTTGCCTGGCTAATCCATGTATATCTTGCAGCAAGCGTTAATCTCAATTTATTTTGGAAAAAACCAAGTTCATCCTGAACATATCCGGCAGCATATTCTGAACTCATTAAACCACCTGCATTTTTAGCTCTTATAGAAAGTGGTGTTGTGTGATCAAAGGCAGGAAAACCGTTAGATGGTGGCCCATAATTTGGGCTGTTTACATTGAATGGCTGATCTACTGTATCCAGATCATGAGATTGTCCCCAATCTGCCGCATAATCTTTACTACCTAAATCTACTCCACCTAATATTTTGTGGCTAACAGATCCTGTATTAAATTTTCCGTTTACAAATATTTGCCCTAAATACATATTACTTTCCGCATCCCAAATACCTACGTTACGAATAATTTCTCCAGCTGCAAGACTACCTTCTGGTACACCATCAAAATTTCTGTCAACAGGACCCGGTCCTACAACACCTGGCCATGAACTATATCCTTGTTGAATGTATTTAAAATAAGAAGTTTGTGCGGTCAATTTCCAGTTATCATCAAATTTATGTTCGAACATTAAATAACCGCTATGATCTTGTATGTTAGTATCTGGCAAACCTGGTTGCGTCATTGTAAATCCTACTGGCAATGTTCCGTAACCGCCTGATTCAGGTCCGAATACATAATAAGAACCTACCTCTGTCATGTTCGCATACTGAAAATTATATTCAGCTGTAATTTTTGTTTTATCGTCAAACTGGTATGAAATTACCGGAGCAATTACATAACGGTTATTATGTTCATAATCACGGTGCGAACCTTTGTTTTGCGCTGCTCCGTTAAATCGGTATAATAACTTTCCTTTTTTATCCAGTTTACCGTCAAGATCAATACTAACTCTGTAAAAATCATAGCTGCCACCAAGTACAGAAACTTCTCCTTTTGTAACTCCTGTTGGTTTTTTAGTTACCACATTATAAAGTCCGCTTGGATCTCCGCTTGAAAGCATGAATCCTGCTGGTCCTTTTACGAATTCGATATGATCTACAAAACTCATATCTTCCGTTAAGGGTCCCCAAAAAGAAGAAACTACATTAAATCCGTTACGAAAAGCCTGAATTTGAGAACCACGCATAGTAATATTTGTGTACAAATCTCCCCAGTGCTCCAAGCGTACTGCACCACTCACATTACGAATTACACCATCACTCATACTTGTAATTTGCTGGTCTTTTAAAGTCTGACCACTCACAATTTGTATGTTTTGTGGAATCTCTAAAACCGGTGTTTGAAGACGCAGTGACAAAGAAGGTTTGTCTTGTTTATATTTGTTTTTTGTAATCACAACTTCGTCAAGATCTTCCTGACTTTCAGAAAGAGCGAAGCTTTTGGTTGTAGTTTGTTTTGATTTTACAACAATATTATCTTCAACTGGTTGAATTCCGATAGCATGAATGCTAATTACATAATTGCCCGGTTTTACATTTTTAATTTCATATTGTCCGGTTGAATTGGTAAGAGTACTATACTTTGTTCCTTTAAGTGAAACTGCAATGTTTTCTGCTGGTATATTTCCGCTCAAAGAAATCTTTCCAGTTACTTTTCCTAATTCCTGACTCACCATATTTAGTGAGGTCAAAAACAATACATAAAAGAAAACTTTTTTTATGGTTTGAATATTCATTTTGGGTAGGGTTAAAATTTTATGCCGCAAAAGTAAGTTCTAAAAACTTGTTTTCCAAATTATTTTTAATCATTCTAAATAAAAACAGTGATTTATATTTTCAGAATTTATTTACCAAACAAAACTTAAAACCGATATTCTGCTTATCTTTAATCTTCAAAAACAAATCTAGTTCTAAAGATGAATAACAGCAATACAATCAGAAAAGTCGCCATTGTGGGTTATAACCGAATTCCGTTTGCGCGAGCCAATACTGCTTATGCCAATGTTGGTAATCAGGAAATGATGACCGCAGCCTTAAACGGGCTTATCGATAAATACAATTTAAAAGGACAACTGTTAGGCGAAGTTGTCGGAGGTGCGGTAATCAAACATGTTTACGACAGTAATCTGATTCGCGAATGTGTGATGAAAACGGCTCTTGATCCTGCAACTCCTGCCTGCGATTTACAACAGGCTTGTGATACCGGAATCGAAAGCGCTATTTACATCGCCAATAAAATTGCTTTGGGCCAAATTGAATCTGGAATTGCCGGCGGTGTTGATTCCATCAGTGATATGCCAATTGCGGTAAGTGAAAAACTTCGGAAAATTTTATTGAACGTCCGACAAGCAAAATCATTGGGAGAAAAAATAAAAACGTTTTTGAAACTTCGACCGGCAGATTTAACGCCATTGGTTCCCAGAAATGAGGAATCACAAACCGGACTTTCGATGGGTGGGCACACTGAGATTACTGCCAAATTTTATAAAATAGCCCGGGAAGATCAGGATAATTTGGCACTTAAAAGTCATTTGAATATGGCAAAAGCTTATGAAGAAGGCTTTTTTGATGATATGATTACACCTTTCAACGGATTGGATAAAGACAATAATTTGAGGAAAGACAGCTCAATTGAAAAATTAGCGTCTTTAAAACCTGCTTTTGATAAAGCAAACGGAACATTAACAGCCGGAAATTCAACTCCGCTTACAGATGGTGCTTCGTGCATACTTTTAGCCAGCGAAGAATGGGCAAAAGAAAGAGGACTCCCAATATTGGCTTACATTACTTTTGCTGAAGTTGCCGCGATTGAATATGTGAAAAACCAACAAAACCTATTATTAGCGCCTTTATTTGCTGCAAGCAGAATGTTGGAAAAAGCGGGATTGACTTTACAGGATTTCGATTATTACGAAATTCACGAAGCATTTGCTGCACAGGTCTTAGCAACATTAAAAATTTGGGAAAGTCCGGAATTGAGTGCGCAAATAGGTTTAAAGAAACCACTTGGCGCTATCGACAGAGAAAAACTGAATGTGAAAGGAAGCAGTCTGGCAGCCGCACATCCATTCGCTGCAACTGGCGGAAGAATAATTGGTGTTATGGCTAAATTATTAAATGAAAAAGGTTCCGGAAGAGGATTTATCTCTATTTGCGCCGCTGGAGGACAAGGAATTACAATGATTATTGAGAAATAATAACTGATAGTCAATCCTAACAGGTTTTAAAAACCTGTTAGGATTCATTCTAAATTTAAAAAGCAAATTCTTCAACACTTGCCAAAGCCTTCGGCAAAGCGTTCTCAGCAAAATCAGGAATTGCGGTTCCTTCTACACGGAAAGTCGTAACATCCGTTATTCCTAAAAAGCCTAATACCGTACGCAAATACGATTCTGAAAAGTCATAGCTTTTATAAGGCCCTTCAGAAAATATCGCTCCGGAAGCAATAGATAAAAACACTTTTTTATCTGTTAATAGTCCTTTTGGTCCGTTCTCATCATAACTAAAAGTCTTTCCTGCCCTTGCCACCTGATCAATCCAGCCTTTTAATACTGCCGGAATTCCAAAATTATAAAGTGGTACACCAATTACAATAATATCAGCATCAAAAAGCTCTTCTACAGCATTATCAGAGTATTTAAGCGTTTCCTTTTGTGCTTCCGTCTGAAGTTCAACAGGAGTATAAAAAGCGCTAATATCCAATTCACTCAAATAAGGCAAAGGCGTTTTAGAAAGATCAAGTGTTTGTACCTGAATTTCATTGTGTTCCGCCTCCAGCTTTTCCAGAATGGCATTGGATAATTTGTTACTAAACGATGCATCTCCTTTGATGCTCGTAACTATATTCAGAATTCTTTTGCTCATGATTACATTTGTTTTGTTTAACAATACAAACTTATCTACATTTGCTATCTCTTTTATAGTACTATCCTCAAGGATAGCGCTATCTTTGAGGATAGTAACATGATAAATATGAAAACAAAGAGCGAAATGACAAAAGAAAAATGCGTCGGAGAACCAGAAGAGTGTCTGGCAGCATTGCTACCTGTAAGAGATGCATTGGAAGTTTTAAGCGGCAGATGGAAGCTACCCATTTTAATCGCATTATCAAACAGGCCTAAACGATTTAAAGAGATTTCTAAAGATGTAAACGGAATTACAGACAAAATGCTTTCGAAAGAACTCAAAGATCTGGAAATAAACAAACTCGTTACCAGAACAGTTTACGATACTTTTCCGCCTACTGTCGAATATGCACGAACAGCACATAGCCATACTTTATACAATGTAATTGGAGCATTGAATGAATGGGGCATTTTACATCGTAAAGAAATTATTGGAAAATAATTCTTTTAAAATAAAATTAGTTAACACGCTTCTTTAATAAAAAATTCAAAAACCGATTCATAAAGAATCGGTTTTTATTTACATGTAAATCAATATTTTATACTAAATTAGTGTACCCTAAAACTGACATAGTTTTTTAGAACTTTTGTATGAATTCATTTTAAATCCAATAAAAATGATTGACTCAAAAATACCCGAAGGTCCACTAGCTGAGAAATGGAGCCATTATAAGGCAAAAGCAAAACTTGTAAATCCGGCCAACAGAAAAAAACTAAATATTATAGTGGTCGGAACCGGACTTGCCGGAGCTTCCTGTGCGGCATCTTTGGCTGAACAAGGTTACAATATCAAATCATTTTGTTTTCAGGATTCTGCCAGAAGAGCCCATTCTGTAGCAGCGCAAGGCGGCGTTAATGCGGCTAAAAACTATAAAAATGACGGTGACAGTACCTTCCGAATGTTTTATGACACCATTAAAGGCGGCGATTTCAGATCGAGAGAAGCTAATGTTTACCGTTTGGCAGAATGCTCCGCACAACTTATCGATCATGCCGTAGCACAAGGCGTTCCTTTTGCCAGAGAATATGCCGGATATTTGAATAACAGATCTTTTGGAGGTGTTCAGGTATCCAGAACTTTTTATGCCCGCGGACAAACGGGGCAACAACTTTTACTCGGTGCTTATCAGGCTTTATTGCGTCAGGTTTCATTGGGAAAAGTAGATTTGAATACCCGGCACGAAATGCTTGAATTAGTGGTTATTGATGGAAAAGCCAAAGGAATAATTGCCAGAAATATGGAAACCGGAGCGATTGAACGTCATGCGGCAGATGCCGTTGTCTTGGCTTCCGGAGGTTACGGAAAAGTATATTATCTTTCAACATTGGCAATGGGCTGCAACAGTTCGGCTATTTGGAGAGCACATAAAAAAGGCGCTTTTATGGCGGGTGTCAGCTGGATTCAGTTCCATCCTACTTCACTTCCTCAACACGGAGAAAACCAGTCGAAACTGACCTTAATGTCAGAATCTTTGCGAAATGACGGCCGAATCTGGGTTCCCAAAACAGCAGGTGACGATCGCAATCCGAATACAATTCCGGAAGAAGAACGCGATTATTATCTCGAACGCAAATATCCTTCTTTTGGAAATTTGGCTCCAAGAGATATTTCATCCAGAGCTGCAAAAGAGCAAATCGATGCCGGACATGGTGTCGGACCAATGAAAAATGCCATTTATCTTGATTTTTCGGATGCAATCAGAGCGCAGGGAAAAGATAAAATTGAAGCCAAATACAGTAATCTTTTTGCGATGTATGAAAAGATTACCGGAATTAACGCATACAAAGAGCCCATGCTAATTTCACCATCGGCACATTTTACGATGGGCGGACTTTGGGTTGATTATGAATTGATGACTACTATTCCCGGATTATTTGCCTTGGGAGAAGCTAATTTTGCGGATCACGGTGCTAATCGCCTCGGGGCAAATTCACTTCTTCAGGCTTGTGTTGACGGCTATTTTATCGCACCGTACACCATTCCAAATTATTTATCAGGAGAACTAAATACTCCGAAAATTGATACGTCCCATCCCGCTTTTGATGAAGCTGAAAAAACAGTACAATCGCAATTAAATCGGTTTTTGAGCAGTAAAGGAACACTTTCAACCGATTATTTTCATAAAAAAATTGGACGTTTATTATATGAAAAATGCGGACTCTCAAGAAGTAAACAAAAACTGGAAAAAGCACTTGAAGAAATTAAAACCCTAAAAGCTTCTTTTGAAAAAGACTTATTAATTACTGGCGATGACAAACTCAACAGCGAATTAGAAAAAGCCGGAAGAATCGCCGATTATATAGAGTTAGCCGAATTAATGTGTCATGACGCTTTACAGCGCGAGGAATCCTGCGGGGCACATTTTAGGGAAGAATATCAAACGGCTGATGGTGAAGCCGTTCGAAATGATACCGATTTCTGTTATGTTTCGGCTTGGGAATGGAAAGGAAAAGAACAGCTACCAGAACTTCATAAAGAACCTCTTGTATTTGAATCCGTTGAACTTGCAGTACGAAGCTATAAATAATTGTGAATTGTTAATTGTAAATTATTAATTAACAATCCATAAAACTCAATTTTACAAGTTAAAAGCAAATTCATAATTAACAATTAATAATTAGCTATGAAATTATACCTTAAAATATGGCGTCAATTTGATACTTCTTCCAAAGGAGAAATGACAGATTATGAAATAGACAACGTTTCAGAGCATATGTCTTTCCTCGAAATGCTGGATCTTTTGAACGAATCATTGATTCATAAAAAAGAGCGTGTCATCGAATTTGATCATGACTGCAGGGAAGGAATTTGCGGCCAATGCGGTGTTATGATTGATGGACGAGCACACGGACCTTTAAAAAATACAACAACCTGCCAGCTTCATATGAGAAGTTTTAAAGACGGAGACACCATCTATATTGAACCCTTTCGTGCGAAAGCTTTTCCTGTTTTAAGAGATTTGAAAATTGATAGAAGTGCTTTTGATAAAATTATCACTGCTGGCGGATTTATAGGCGCTGCAACCGGTCAGGCGCCGGAAGCCAACAGTATCCCAATATCCTATGAAACCGCTGAAGCCTCTTTTGATGCCGCCGCCTGCATTGGCTGTGGCGCTTGTGTAGCGACGTGTAAAAATGCCAGTGCAGCTTTGTTTACAGGTGCCAAAATCACTCATTTAGCTTTGCTTCCACAGGGAAAAATTGAAGCTTCAAAAAGGGTTTTAACCATGGTTCAGCAAATGGATGCCGAGGGTTTTGGTAATTGTTCCGATACCAGGGCCTGTGAAATCGAATGTCCGCAGAGTATTTCTATACTTTCCATTGCAAAAATGAATTACGAATATAGTAAAGCTATTCTTTTAAGGAAATAAAAGACTTAAAAGAATAGCTTGAACTTTAAGATTTTACAATTAAATTTTAATCTTTTTTATATGTCTTTTCTTGTCCATTCTCATAAATTCTTTTAATTCCGGTTATTCCATTTTTTTCGGAAATAATTTTGATACGAAAACTGTCTATAACCTCAATGCTAAATAATTCCTGTTCCAAAGGAGCCAATAGAAAAGTTGCCATATTATTCCACTTATAGTATAAATTATCACCTTCATAAATCAACTCCGATTTTCCAAATTTGCCTTGGTATGACTTTAAAGTTGTACCATCGACAACGAACGGTTTTTGTCTGTTTTTAACAATGGGAATATACCAACTCAAATTATTTAATGAATCTTTATTTTTTGAGGATAGCTTTTCTAAAGCCAATAAATGAGACGTGTTTACAGCTTCTTCACTTTTGCACAAAACATCCGGCATAACGCCTTTTCCTTCAAAATCCTGATTTGTAATTGGATCTTTGACTTCTCCAAAAGGTATATTTACCGAAAATCCGTTTGACAATACTTTTCGATCAATTGGATGTGCACCGCCAGCTGTTTTTTCACCAACGATAGTTACGCGTTTTAAATTTTGGAGCGAATAACTCATCCATTCAGCAGCAGAAAAAGTAATGGCACTCGTTAAAATATAGATATCGATATCAGCAAGACGTTTACCCGGAACAGAGGGTAAAAGCCACATTTCCCGTTCTATTTTCTTTCTGTTTTTCTCATAAGTGTAATATTTATAAAGAGGCAATTCTGCACCAGAATAAAAATAGCTGCTAATAAATTGCCCCATTTCCATAGCACCTCCATTATTTTTGCGCAGATCTATAATCAAAGCATCAGTATTGTTTAAAAATTGCATTGTAGCGGCAGCAGTTTCACTTCCGATAGCAGGATCTTCAAAATAATCAAACTGTAAATAGCCAATATTCCCTTCCAAAATCTGTACTTTCTGAAAACCGAAATTTTTCTTTTTTGCTTCCGCTAATTCCAGCGCCTTAATTTTTTGCTGTACAGCTTTATCGCTTTTATTTTTCTGATTTTCTGTCCATTCCGGATCATAAACCACTCTAAAATGAAGGTCTTTACTAAAATCTATTAGGTCGGTTGAAAGTTTGCTTGCAAAATCATTTGAATTTGAGATATCCTTATAAGTTCCTTTCTTATAATTCTCATTCAACTTTTCCTTTATATCGGCAACAGCGTTTGGTCTTATATAGAATTCTTCAAGTTTCTGGGTTAGCGAATCAATAACTGTTTTTTTACTTAATTCAGTAAGCTTAAATTCTTCTTTTACAGCCTCTTTTTGCGAATAAGCGCCAATTGAGAATACTACTAAAATTAAAGTGAGAAGGTGTTTCATTTTTATTATATTTTACAGTTTGAAATTATTTTATTCAGCAATTTGTCAAGCAATTCGATTTCATCCATAGATAACCCATCCAGAGCAGTTTTCCGATTGAGTTTAAAAATAGGAGACAATAAGACAATCGTTTTTTCACCTTTTTCAGTCACGATAAGTTTCGATTTTCTTTTATCAAATTCATCTGGCTCTCTAATTAAATAGTTTTTTTTAACCATCAATTCAATTATTCTTGTAATTGAAGCATTGTCCTTAAACATTAATTTGGCCATCTCTATTTGAGCAATTTTTGGTTTTTCATTTAGAATAATTAATACTAGACACTGATCAACTGTAATGTCACTTACAATCTTTTGTATGTTTTTTTGGCAAATTTTCCTGTATTCTTTTATGGTCTGCTCTATCGTATAAAGTACGGTTCCGGTTGGCGTTTTCATTTGCATAATAAATCGCTTATTTATAAATTGTTTGATATATCAAATATAATTATTTATTTGATATATCAAACAAATTTTTATTCAATACTTATTTTCATCGAATTAGTGCATATAAAAAACCCGACCGGTCTTATAACCGTGTCGGGTTTTAACATTAACGAAATAAAGCTTGTGTATTTACTACTTTGTATAATTGTTTTTTACGTTTTCTTTCTCTCATTCCAGATACTTGCACACAAAGTCCCAAAGGAGCCAAGTATAAAACTTAAAAACTTTGCGACTCCGGGAATGTCGAGATTAAAAACATTTTACAAAGTTCAAAAACTTAAAAAAAAACGTAGTGTCTTAGTGCCTTCGTGGCAAATCAAACAGCAAAATAAGGCGATAAAATATCTTCAAAATTATACAATCCTTTTTGTTTGTCTTTTAGATTTTCGGCAACAAAAACAACGCCGCTTCCAAAGGCTTCTCTTGAAATGGATTCGTGAATCAGTCTAACTGTTTGATAGGGAAATCCGAAGATAACTTCATGTTTACCTACAATCCCTCCTGCCCTAACCGAATTAATATTTTCTTTCTCCACCTCTAAGGCTTCTGCAATTTTAATTGCAGTTCCTGAAGTTCCTTCTTTCTTTTTAAAATGCTCTTCGTTCACTTCAATATCAACCCAAGGCGCAATTTTCTTCAGGAACTTAGCTGCAAAAAGTAAATAATTAACGCCAAGTGTAATATTTGGTGACCAAAAAACAGTGGTTTGATGCGACAGCTTCTTTAATAACTGAAGTTCTTTTTCTTTATAATGCGAAATGGCCGAAATGATTTTGATATTCCTTTTTGCAGCCAATTCTCCGTATTCGTAAATACCTTCATTCGAAGAAAAATCAATAATGACATCAACCGGATGTTTATCTAAAAGCTCTTCTATTGAGGTTTTAGAACTGGAATAGATTAATCCGGGTTCCTCTGACTGAATTCCGAAAAATTCCGGAACTGATCTGTGTTCTAAAACAGTACTTTGTCTTAAAACCCACTCCAGGCAGAATTTTTTATTTTCCAGTAGTATTGATGCTACTGATTTTCCAGTCTTTCCGAATCCGATTAGTCCTATTTTCATAATTTATTTTTTTTGGGGTGAAATATCCGTTAACAGAAATTGACAATTTTTGAAGTTTTTGTCAAGTCTAAAATTTAATTATTATCTAAGCTGATAATTATCCTCTCTCGCTAAAATAGAAATATTATAACGGGAATACTAGGAAAAAATGGTATTTGTAACCATTAAAAGCATCCTTAATCAGAATAATAGTGCTAAATATTATTGTTTCCTGATTTCAGAATTAATTGCTCCTTTACTAATTTCTTGCTTTAAATCAATTATTCGCAATTTATCTCCATGAAAAAGCGCATAATTTTTCATTGTCCTATTTTTGGGAAAAACAACAATAAAAAAAGATTGCAAAAGGTACAACTAAACAAAATTTAAGTAGTTTTATGGTCTGATTGTCCCAAACAAATTCAGTACCTATGACCTACAACAATAACGAATTAATGCGGTTTTTAGACGCGCAGAATAAATTATACCTTTCAGCGCTTTCTGAAATTAAAAATGGTAAAAAAGAATCTCCCTGGATGTGGTTTGTTTTTCCGCAGATAAAAGGGTTTGGTTCTTGCGACACCTCAAAATTTTACGAAATCAAAAGCGCAGATGAAGCAATAGCTTTTCTGGAACATCCCATTTTAGGAAAACATCTAATTGAAATCACGGAAGAATTAATCAAAACCGAAGAAAAAACGGCAACAGAGATATTCGGAAACCCTGATGATGAAAAATTACAATCCTGTCTGACTTTGTTTGCCAGTATTCAAAACTCAGAACCGATATTTCAGGAAGCCTTGCACAAGTATTTTGATGGATCATCTGACTTTCATACGTTGCAGCTGTTGTATAGTAATTTATGATTATGTAATTGGTGTACTTTTCTTATTTAGATATTTCCTTTAATTCCTTTATCTTTTTATTAACCCTTGCAAGATAAGTAGGATCTGTATTTAATTCCATTGATTTTGTATAATTCAATAAAGCGTTTTTTGTATCATTATTAACTTCATAGGCTTCCGCAAGACTATCAAAAGCATTACTGGATTTAGGATATTCCCTGGCATTTATATTGAAAACTGTGAGTGCATCAGCTACATTTTTATCTTGATAGAGCAGTGTATATCCAATTGTATTTAAATGTTCTTCCCATTTGACATTGGAATATTTTTGATCTTTCTTTAAAGAAACAAAAGTATCTCTTAGGTTTGAAATATTTTCTTTGACCGTTTTTTGAAGCGTTTCTAATGCTAAAAAATTATAATCAACAATATCATTATCCACAAAATAAGCTATACGATTTACTATATTTACAATATCTACATTACTACCAATTCCGTTTGCTAAAAATATAATACTTAAATTATCTTTTGGAAAATTTCGATAAGCAGCTCTTCTTCCTCCTGAAAAACCATATGACGTATGTCCATTTACTATATTTTGGTCCCATCCAAAACTAAATTTATAATCTGATTTTGTATAAGGAAAGATTTCCCACATCGTTTTCTTAGATTTCTCATTAATCAGTTTATTCGTATTGAATTTACTATCCCATTGTATAAAAGCCTCCATCGTAATATTAAGACCATTACAGCTACTTAGGTAATTACCGTTATTTGGAAGTTCTATTTGCATTTTACCCGTTGCAAAATTAGAATATTGTGTAACTCTATTTGAAATAATATCTCTCGAATCTGTAGAGAAAAATACTTCCTTATCATCTTTATTGAACTGATTTTCTTTGACAAACGTTTCAATATCCTGTTTGCTTATCATTTCGATAATTTTCTGAAGCAGCCAAAAATTAGTCTGATTATATTCAAATTTAGCTCCTTTTTCAAATTGAATAGCATCTGCAAAGACCTTTTCTCTTGCTTCATTTTCTGGTAATTGCTCGTAATTTACGATATCAGGAAGTCCTGAAGAATGCGTAACCAAATGTTTTACCTGAACGGAATTCCAGGAAACTGGTAAATCATGGAGATATTTCGAAATAGGATCTTCTAACGATAATTTATTTTGTTCGATTAATTGAAATGCTCCCGTTACAATGATTGTTTTTGTTAGAGAATAAATTCTGAAAATTGATTTATTGGATATTGGAATATTGTATTCAATATTTGCCTGTCCATAATTATTTCTATGAATGACTTTGTCATTTTTGATAACTGCTACTGAAATTCCCGGAATATTATATTTACCTACAACCTCCGCTAAATATTGGTCAATTTGAGCACTTGATTGCTGTCTTACCTTTGGTTGCACTTGTGCCATCGAAACGGTAAAGGAGAATAAAGCAGTAAAAGAAATAAGTATTTTTAGCATAATAGATTGGTTTACATTAAGAGACGCTACTTTCTATTCTTTGTTACAGTTTTTCTTTCTATATAATTTTATAGCTAAATTTTATAAATACAAAAGAATTCATTTACCACTATACAAAACTAAAATCAGCAGTTAATTGGTTTTTCACGACCTTTTCATAATTATTTACTATCCTTATATTGATGTTTAAAATAGCTAGCGTACAAAATTTAAATTATCATTTTTTAAATTTGTTTGAAACGAAAAGAAGCCTGCTCTTCTCAAAGATAAGCCCGTTATGAAACTCCAACATATAGCAATTCAAACCAACAATATTCAAAAAACCGAGGCATTTTATAAAGATGTCCTTGAACTTAAAATCCTCGAAAAAAGATCCGATTCCGTTAGTATTCACGTGGGAAGTTCTGTTTTACAATTTATTGAAAACCCTGAATTTGATTCTATTTATCATTTTGCTTTTAATATTCCTGAAAATAAATTGGAAGAAGCGATTCAATGGTGTGAAGAGAAGGTCGATTTGCTAATTATTGAAGACAAACGTATCATTGCCAACTTTGAAACCTGGAATGCCAATGCCGTTTATTTTTACGACAACAATGGCAATTTGCTGGAGTTTATTGCCCGACATGATTTGGATAATTTTCAAATAAAGCAATTCAGTTCCAGATCTGTATTAAACATTAGTGAAATTGGTATTGTGCACGAAAACCCAATGGAATTAGGTACCGAATTAATAGAAAAACATGGATTGGATTTTTTTGCAAAAAATTACAATAGCGAAAATTTTGCTGCGATTGGTGATGATAATGGTTTGCTTATTATAGTAAAACCATATCGAAATTGGTATCCAACTCAAATTCCCTCAAAAAGCAATAAAACCGATATTAGAATTGAAAATAAGGGAGTTCAAACGAAATTAAATTTTTAAGACGTTTTCTTATTTTTAAAAGTTTACTATTCTTTATTTTTACAGAAAACAAAACACACACAAAAATGCCGTTTGTCAGAATCAGTCTTCCAAAGAAACTTTCATTAGAAACAAAAAATACTATTTCAGAAGCAATTCATCAATCTTTGATCGAAGAATTTCATATTCCTGCAGCTGATTATTTTCATGTTATAGAAGAATTAGAAACTCATCAAATAAAATATCCCGAGAGTTACCTCGGCATTTCCCATTCTGAAGAAATAATTTACGTTCAGATTATTGCCGGACAAGGCAGAACTTTGGAACAGAAAAAGAAATTATACCATCAGATTGCGACCAGAATTTCATCTTCTACAGCAATTTTGATCAATAATGTTATTATTGTTGTACTGGAAAATAATGGTTTAGAGAATTGGTCTTTCGGCAACGGAGAAATTCAGGAACCTAAACATTTGAAGAAATAATTTTAACAAAATTAGAAAGCCCAATTCAAATTAATGAGTTGGGCTTCAATTTTTCGTCACTTTGAAATTATTAAAACTTCATTTTCTGAATTCTAACCGCATTTAATATCGCCAACAGCGCCACTCCAACATCAGCAAAAACAGCTTCCCACATGGTTGCAAGTCCGCCTGCACCTAGAATCAATACAAAAGCTTTTACTACAAAAGCCAAGGTAATATTTTGCCAGACAATTTTTTTAGTTTGTTTTCCGATGTTAATTGCCATCGGAATTTTGCTTGGTTTATCATCCTGGATAACGATATCAGCGGTTTCGATCGTGGCATCGCTTCCTAAACCTCCCATCGCAATTCCAACTGTGCTTAAGGCAATAACAGGTGCATCATTTACACCATCGCCAACAAAAGCTACGGTTTGATTTTTGGCTTTAATATCGTTTAGTTTATTGACTTTATCTTCCGGAAGCAAATCCCCAAAAGCATTTGTAATTCCGAGTTTATCTGCCACAAATTGTACCACATTGGTTTTATCGCCGCTCAGCATTGTTACTTTAACTCCTAATGCTTTTAGTTTACTTACCGTTTCCTGAGCATCTTCTTTTATTTCATCTGCGATGGTTAAATAGCCGGCAAACTTCTTATCATAAGCGATAGCAATCGTAGTGTAAATCACCGAATTGGGATCCAAATCATATTTAATATTGAATTTATCCATTAATTTGAAATTCCCCACATGAAGTTCTTTTCCGTTTATTTCCGCTTTTAATCCGTGTCCTGAAATTTCTTCTACATTTTTCAATTCAATCGAAGAATCTATCGCTCCAACATGATTATGAATAGCCGTCGCCACCGGATGTGTACTCTGGCTTTCTAAAGCATTGACTAATTTCAGAATTTCTTCTTTATCTAAATCCTCTGAAATAATAACTTCCTGTACCTTAAAAACACCTTCGGTCATGGTGCCGGTTTTATCCATTACAACATTTTGAATCGTCGAAATACTGTCCAGGAAATTACTTCCTTTAAAGAGAATTCCGTTTTTACTCGCAGCTCCAATTCCACCAAAATACCCAAGCGGAATACTGATAACTAAGGCACAAGGACAAGAAATTACCAGAAAAACCAAAGCCCTGTACAGCCAATCGCTAAAGATATAATGATCCACAAAAAGCATTGGAAGCAAACAAATTGCAATGGCCAAATACACGACAATAGGCGTATAAATTTTGGCAAATTTTCGGATAAACAATTCAGCCGGTGCTTTTTTAGTGGTGGCATTCTGAACCATTTCAAGGATTCTGGACAATTTACTGTCTTTATAATCGGTCGTAACCTTTACCTGTGCTATGGTATTTCCGTTAATCATTCCCGCTAAAACGGTTTCTCCTTTTACTTTTGTTGCAGGTTTACTTTCACCTGTAAGTGCAGCGGTATTAAACGAAGCGGTATCAGATAATAATTCTCCGTCTAAACCTAATTTTTCTCCCGCTTTAAGCTGAATAATCGCTCCTATTTTAACATCAGCCGCTTTGACTTTTGTCGCCACATTATTTTCAATGATATTTACTTCGTCCGGACGTTGATCTAATAAACTCTTAATGTTTGATTTTGCCCTGCTAACTGCCAATCCCTGAAAGTTTTCACCAATAGTGTAAAACAGCATAACCGCAACGCCTTCAGGATATTCTCCAATAGCAAAAGCACCGATCGTGGCAATACACATCAGGAAAAATTCTGAAAAGACATCACCTTTTGTAATGCTTTCATAAGCTTCTTTCAAAACCGGAATTCCAACTGGCAAATAAGCGATAATATACCATCCAATTCTAACATAACCGGAAAACCAGCTTTGTGGAAAATAATTATCAAACCCAATTCCGATGAGCAATAAAATAAAAGAAATTATTGCAGGAAGAAACATTTGAAATACATTTCCATCTGCATTATGTTCGTGATCGTGATCGTGATCGTGCCCGTCATCGTCGGTATGATGGTGTTCTTCGTGTGCTGAACAGCAACCGGATTGATTTGTTTTCTTTTTTATTATTTTTTCTTCTGTATGTTCCATAGGGAAGTTTCAAGTTTATTTTGTTTCAGGTTTCAGGTTTTATGTTGATGCCTGGATTGGATCTAAAATCCGCGTCATCCACGTTCTAAATGAAACACTTTCTAAAGTTACATATTTTACGACAATTGTTTTTATCTAATATTTTTTTATTTAATCGCGCAAAGGCGCTAAGTCGCAAAGTTTCTCAACTTGAAACTTGAAACCTTAAACAAAGAAAACTATTTTAATGCTCATGTTCGCCTCCGCCTTTCATCGCAGATAATAAATAAAAAGCTCCTTCCGTAACAATTTTAGCATTTGGTGCAATTTCATCAACAAACTTCACTTCTGTAAAACCTAAATCTGTCGTTCCGGGAATTACTTCTATGGCTTTAAAATGAATTTCTTTCTCGTGATTTTCTTTATTCTCCGATTTCTCTTTGTGTTCGTCTTCTTCAACAAAAACAAAATACTTATCGGCATTTCGAACCACAGCGTCTTTTGGTAAAGCAGGAACAGTAGCGTTTGTGATATTAATATTCGCCGAAACATACATTCCCGGAATTAATCCTTTCGCATCTGCCGATTCGATTTTAGCGTGAACAGCAACCGTTTTGCTTTCATTTGAAAAGGATTTATTGATTCCGAATATCTTTCCTTTAATTGATTTATTCGATTGATTCGTCAATACAAAATCAATTACCTGACCTAGTGAAATAGATCCTAAATCTTTCTCATAAACATTGAGATCCAAATGCATTTGGCTGTTATCAACCACTTCAAACAACGAAACTCCGGTTTGGGCATAAGCACCTTTTGCAATGCTTATTTTACCAACGTAACCACTTATTGGAGCTACAATGGGTACTAGTGAAGTACTTCCTTTTGTGCTTACATGCAACGCTTCCAGTTTATTTTTCGCTGCCTGTGCTTTTGCTCTTTCTGCTGCCAGTTTTGCTTTTACTTCCTGAAAAGTTTTCCTCGGATTTACATTTTCATCACTCAATGTTTTCTGGCGATTGTATTCCAATTGCAAATATTCGATATTGGCTGTAGCCGAATGGTATTCTTCCTGCATTTCAATCACTTCTAAATTTTGAATCGTAGCCAAAACTTTCCCTTTATTCACAAAAGTGCCTTCCAGAACAAAAATATCTTTCACAGTTCCGCCAATTAAAGTCGAAACTTCAGCAGAATTTTGCGGTGGAACGGTTGTGTACCCGTTTGCTTTAATTACTTTATTGAGATTTCTGTTTTCTACAAAACCCGTTTCAATGCCAATAGTTTTATATTGAGAAGCCGTTAAAGCAACTTCTGTAGATGATTTTTCTTCTTCATGCGTTTCTTCCTCTTTCTTTTCATTACAGCTTATTAGTACGCTATAGGCTATAAGCAATAAGCTGTAGGCTGCTATCCTTTGCGAACTTTGCGTAAAACCTTTGCTCCCGATAGCTATCGGGATTGCGGTTAAATTACTTAGTCTATTTTTCATTTTTTTAATAATTTTTGATAGTTGGAAATTGAAGTTCGATAGCGCTTTGGTTAAAGTTATGAGTCGCCTCGGCATATTGTTTTTTAATATCAATCGCCTGATTTAAAAAACTGATGTACGACCAATAACTCATATCACCATTGGCATAACTTTTTTGAGCTGTGCTGATAATCTGATCGGCATATTGCAAACCTTCATTCTGGTAATAATCGAGTGCTTTTTGCTGTTTTGCAAAATTGTTTTGTAATTCTTGCTGTTGAAGGTTTAGCGTTAATTTACTTTTATCCAAAGCCAATTGCGACTGTGAAATACTAATCTCAGATGCTTTGGCTTTCGCCGAATTTACTCCGCCAAACAACGGAATTTGCAAGCCTGCCGTAAAACCCTGAAACAACCAATCAGTGTTGATACTTTGAGCAAAATAACCCACTCCCAGTTTTGGAGTTCGCATTGCTTTGTAAGTATTGGTTTCCTTCTGATAAACCGAAATCTGTTGTTGATAGTAGTCCGTCAATAAACCTTCTGCCTTCGAATTTTCTTGCGTCACTACAGAGTATTTTAAAGCCGTTTTTTCATCGGGAATTATGTTTTCATCTGTCTGAACAAAAAATTGCAATTGTTTTTGGTAAATGGCCAAGTCATATTCCAATTGTGCTTTCTGTGTTTCAATTTCTTTTACTTTTGCTTTTGCACTGATCACTTCAATGTTTCCGCTTTCTCCGGTTTGAAAACGCAATTCGGCATTCTTTAAAAATTTGGTGTAAATTTCATTTAATTCCGAGTTTAATTGCTGAATCGAAACGCCATACAGATATTGATAATACGCCAATGTTACCGCTTTTTCAATTTCATAAGACGATAATGCTTTTCGTTTTTCGGCCAGTTTTACTAATTCTTCCTGCAATTGACGATTCGCTTTTGTAATATTCCCGATTGGAAAGTATTGCTGAATGGACACATTATGATCAAAATCGGCACTATTAAACTGCCCACCCTGATACTGAACCTGAAGCGGCTCTGCCTGAAAAGCGGTCTTTTTAAGAACGGTTTGTTTTTCAATTTCTTTATCGGCAATTTTTAAGTCGATGTTGTTTGTTTTGGCTAGTTCTATTGCTTTTTCTAAGCTGATGGATTGTTGGGCTTGTGCAAACGTACCGACTAATAGGAACGTTCCTAACCGCAAAGTGCGCAAGGTTTTTTGCGCGAAGTTCGCGAAGGGGTTTGGGCTGAATATATATGTTGAGTTTTTCATTTTCTTTAATTTTTACTTAGCGTTCATTGCGTAAATCTTTGCGCTCTTTGCGGTTAAGTCCACGCTCCAATAGTAAATACAGAATCGGCAGAACAATTAATGTCAATAATGTCGCTGAAACCAAACCTCCAATAACAACGGTTGCCAAAGGCTTCTGTACCTCTGCCCCACCGCTTGTTGACAATGCCATTGGCAAAAATCCCAAAGAAGCTACGGCTGCTGTCATTAAAACGGGACGTAATCTGGTTTTGGTTCCGATTAAAACTCTTTGTAACGGATCGAGTATTCCTTCTGCTTTTAATTGATTGAAATACGAAATCAGAACGATTCCGTTTAAAACAGCAATTCCGAACAAGGCTATAAAACCAATTCCGGCCGAAATACTAAACGGCATACCTCGCATCCAAAGGGCAAAAACCCCACCAATTGCCGATAACGGAATGGCAGTAAAAATTAACCCGGCTTGTTTAAAACTGTTGAAAGTCAGATACAGCAAAATCAAGATCAATCCCAAAGCAATTGGTAATGCGACCATTAATCGGTTTGTGGCTTCGATTAAATTCTCAAATTGTCCGCCGTATGTTACGTAATACCCTGAAGGAAGATTAAAATCCCGAACTAATCGCTCCTGAATTTCTTCCACAACGCTTTTAATATCGCGTCCGCGCACGTTTAGACCAACGGTAATTCTTCGTTTTCCGTCTTCACGTGTTACCTGAACCGGGCCTTGCTCATAATCAACTGAAGCAACTTGTGAAAGTGGTACCTGTTGCCCGTTTGGAAGCGGAATAAACAAATTACTCACATCGGTAATATCAGCACGATTGTCCTGATTCATTCTCACCACTACATCAAATCTTTTACTTTCCTCATAGATTTTTCCGGCGCTTTCTCCTGCAAATGACGAACGAATGATTTGGTTGATGTCTGAAATATTCAATCCGTATAAAGCGATTTTATTATAATCGTATTTGATTGTAATCTGCGGCAAACCGGTTACTTTATCGGCTTTTAAATCTCCAATTCCTTCAATATTTTTAATCTTTGAAATTAACTCCGTTGCTTTAACATCTAAAATCTCTAAATCATCTCCAAAAATTTTGATGGCAATATCACTTCGGCTTCCTGTCATCAATTCGTTAAAGCGCATCTGGATAGGCTGTGAAATCTCAATATTAGAGCCCGGAATCACTTCCATTTCTTCTTTCATGGCATTGGCCAAATCTTCCCAGTTATGGTATTTGCCTTTCCACTCTTTCTTGTCTTTCAAAACAATAATCAAATCGCCACTTTCAATTGGCATCGGATCGGTTGGGATTTCTCCACTACCTATTTTGGCTACTATCGTTTTAATTTCCGGAAATTTATCTTTAAGTATTTTTTCCAGTTTTGTTGTCGTTTCTACCATCTGCGTAAGCGAACTTCCGGTCATAATAGATACGTTTATAGCCAAATCACCTTCTTCAATAGTCGGAATAAATTCGCCTCCCATACTATTAAAAACCAGTAAGGCGACAGCAAACAAACCTACTGAGATTCCCAAAACTATCTTTTTAAACTGTAATGCTTTCTCTAAAAATGGTGTATATAAGTTCTCCAGCCAAACCATCATTCGGTCACTAAAATTGGCTTTGTGTTCTGTATTTTTGGATAAGAATAACGCGCTCATCATTGGCACGTATGTCAACGAAAGTAAAAAGGCTCCAATTACGGCAAACCCAACGGTCATTGCCATTGGTTTGAACATTTTGCCTTCGGTACCAATTAAAGCCAAAATAGGAAGATATACGATTAGAATAATGATTTCTCCAAAAGCGGCACTATTTCTGATTTTTGAAGCCGAATTGTAAACTTCAACATCCATTTCGTCTTGCGTTAAATCCTTATTCCTTTTGAGTTTTTGCAGATGATGCATCGTTGCTTCTACTATAATAACGGCACCATCGACAATAATTCCAAAATCGATCGCGCCGAGACTCATTAAATTTCCGCTTACACCAAAAGCATTCATCAAAATCACAGCAAAAAGCATGGCTAACGGAATAACCGAAGCGACGATCAATCCGGCACGTAAATTCCCCAGAAATAAAATCAGCACAAAAATGACGATTAAGGCTCCTTCCAAAAGGTTTTTTGTTACTGTCCCGATAGCACTGTCTACCAATTTTCCTCTGTCAATAAAGGCTTCCGCAACAACTCCTTCTGGCAGGCTTTTATTAATCTGAACCATTCTTTCATGAATTCGATTCACCACTGCGCTGGAGTTTTCTCCTTTCAACATCAAAACCAAACCCGAAACGATTTCTCCTTTTCCATCTTTGGTTGAAGCCCCGTAACGCAGTGCAATTCCTTCGCGAACTTCGGCAACATCACGCACTAAAACGGGCGAACCATTGCGATTTTTCACCACAACATTTCCCAGGTCTTTTACACCTTTCGCCATTCCGACACCACGAATAAAATAGGCGTATTGATCTTTTTCAATATAGGCTCCTCCGGTATTTTGATTGTTTTTTTCTAAAGCGTCAAAAATTTCGGTAATCGTAACGCCAAGACTGTTTAATGTATTTGGGTTGACCGCAATTTCATATTGTTTTAGTTTTCCCCCCCAGGTACTGATATCGGCGACACCTTTAATTCCCTGCAATTGCGGAATAATGATCCAATCCTGAATGGTTCTTAACTGTATCGCATCATATTTGTTTTCATAACCTTTTTTAGCATAAACATCATATTGGTAAATTTCTCCCAAACCTGTGGTTATAGGTGCCAATTCAGGCGAACCGGCATAAGCAGGAATGTTTTCTTCGGCTTGTTTTAAGCGTTGAAATATTTGTTCCCTGGCCCAATAAATATCGACGTCGTCTTCAAAAACGACGGTTACGACAGACAATCCAAAGCGTGAAATACTACGGAGTTCTATAATATCCGGAACCGTTTTTACTGCCTGTTCCAACGGATACGTAATTAGTTGCTCGACTTCCTGACTGGCTAAAGTAGGCGCTGTCGTAATAATTTGCACCTGATTATTAGTAACATCAGGTAAGGCATCTAACGGTAAATTTTTAAGCGAATAACTTCCCCAGGCAATTAATACAAGGGTAAATAGCAATATAAAGAACTTATTCTTTATACTGAACTGTATAATTTTATCTAACATTTGAATATATAATGACGTGAGAAATTAGACAAAGTTTGTCTATTCATTTTGTGGAAAATCCACAACGCTCTAACCGATTTCCGATAGCCATCGAAACCGGAATCATTATGCTATTTGAGGAGGTTGCCAAATACTTCCGTAGAAATTGGAAGCAAAAACAGAATTATAATTGGGTACTGCTTTTGATATAAGTTCAAAAGCTACTGGGAATTCAATACTTACAGTGGACTGATAGGTTAAAACCTGGGCGCCGCAACAATTACAAGCGCAAAAAGGAGAGCACAAATCATTGTCTTTGTTATGAGAATGGTTGGCTTCAGATGAAAACTGAGCCGTTTTATGCACAGGACTATCCACTTCCATATCTGCACAGGGCATATTTGAAAGTGCCATCAAATAAATTGATAATAGTATTGTTATCCATTTCATAGCTGTAAAAATAATACTTATTCTGTTATAAAAAATCTAAAATATTGAAAATGATGTTTGTAAAAACGATCTTCTTTTTGGTAAATAGAAGAAATATATTTTTGTTTTGAAATTGTACTTTCTTAAAAAAGATTGCAAATGGTAAGAAAATTTATTTAACTTTAACAATAATTAACATATTGACCCAAATCAATTTTTAAATTACAAAAGCCTATTCAATTACAATACAGACTTTAACATACATTTTTTCAAGAATACATTAGTTACCTATTTATTTTTCGCAGTTCTATTAATTAATTTTTATAACACTACAATCAATGAAATGTAATACACTAATATCAGCCTCATTATTATTCTTTAGCATGCAAATTTTTGGTCAGGTTTACACTGACAAAATAGTAGGTAAAAAAAATGAACAGCTAAAAGACAGCCTTAAAACAGAAAAATACCCATATGCCTTACCGATCTGGGGAGAAAAAGTGGCTCAAAAAGGATATAAATTACCTTATTCTGCTGGAGTTTCTGTAAATTATTTTTGGCAGGAATCTGAAATTGTTATAAATGATTTAAATATTGGGTTCAATCATGGCCCTCAATATAACTTAGATGAAATCGTCCGTTTTGACAAATCTACTGTAGAAGCCGGTGCCTTAACCATTAGACCTGATATTTGGCTACTTCCTTTCCTGAATATTTATGGAATTTTTGGAAAAGCCAAAACAGCCACTAAAATTAATGCCGGAATTTATATCCCGGATGCCGATAATAATTGGTCTCAAATTGCAAGTTTTAGTACCAAGGCTAATTTTGATGCTACCACCTTTGGTTTGGGTATGACGCCAACAATTGGTATTGGCGGAGGCTGGCTTGCACTTGATATGAATATGGCGTGGACTGATATTAGTTCTCTTGATAAGCCTGCTTTCTCTTATATTTTTGGACCAAGATTAGGAAAAACGTTTAAATTACCTAAACCAGAAACCAATATTGCTGTTTGGGTTGGAGCCTTTAGAGTTCATATTTCCGGTGATACGAATGGTGATTTGCCTTTGTCTGATTTTATAGATTTATCTGATGCCCAGGTAAAAGTAGATAACGGTCTTGCAAAAGTTTCTGAAAATCAAACAAAAGTAGATAGCTGGTGGGCTGGCCTAAGTCCGGCTGAGCAAAAAAATCCCGTGAATGTTGCCAAACATAATACTGCAGATCGTGCGCTTGAAAGAGCCGGAACATTTTTAAGCACATTAGATGGTGCCTTAAGTACGGCTTCAGATTCATCTGTTCAATATTCGCTGCAAAAAAGACCTAAAGACATGTGGAATTTCATTATTGGATCTCAATATCAATTTAGCAAACACGTAATGTTTCGCGCTGAAGTTGGTTTCTTAGGCAGCCGTACACAAGCATTAGGAAGTCTTCAGTATCGTTTTGGACTTTAATCCATCCTCCCCATGAAAAAAGGCTTATTAGTACTTATCGCTTTCTTTTTTATAACATCAGCACAATCACAAGTTTTAATTTCCTTACTTTTTGGAGATAAGTTGAACTCTCCTTTTTTAGAATTTGGTTTGGATGGTGGTGTCAATTTTTCGACGATTTCAAATATGGAAACCTCCGGTAGTGAAGTGGGTTTTAATCTTGGATTTTATTTTGATATAAGGTCTAAAAAAAATCCCGCCTGGATGATTAATACTGGCGTAATCGTAAAATCACCCATGGGAGCTCACGGTATGCCGGTGTATTCTTTGGGTGATGCTAATTTAGACAATACATTTTCCGGAGGACGTGTTGATCGTGAAATCCGCTATTTTAATGTACCGATTCTAATTAAGTATCAATTCAAAAATAATATCTACCTAAAAGCGGGTCCACAATTTGGATTACTGGCTAAAGCTTTTGATAAATTTCGCAAAGAATATGACGGTGATGAAGTGGAATATAAACACAATATCAGGGATCAGATTCATGTAATTGATGCCGGAATTGCCGTTGGCACAGGCTATCATATGAATGTTGGAAATGGTTTGAATATGACCGTTCAATATTATTACGGATTAGTAACCGTAATGAAAGGTGACGGTCCCAAACAATATAACAGAGTTGTATATGTAACAGCCGGAATACCTATTGGCCGTGGAAAATCAGCCAGAAAAAAAGCGGAAAAAGAAGCCGAATTAAACCGAATTATTTTACCTGAAGAAGAAGCGCCAAAACCTAAAAACTAATAATTTAGCTATTTATAGAAATAATCAATTTTAAGATTTCATGATTGTTTAATATAAAATCAGGCTCTGCATATAAAATAGCATTATTAGGCATAAAAGGCATATCAGCAGCTAATGGATTTTGAACGACAACTGTTCCGCCATGTGCTTTAATTGCTTTCAAACCTTCCGTTCCGTCCGTATTTGAACCTGATAATAAAATTCCGACCAAAGAAGTTCCATAAATTTCTGCAGCCGATTCAAAAGAAACATCAATACTTGGACGGCTGTAATTTATTTTTTCTGAGGTGTCCAGTGCCAAAATATTCTCTTTCTCAAATAACAAATGATAATTAGAAGGTGCTACATAAATAAACCCGGGTAAAAGTGGCACTTTATCTTCAACCGGTTTTACTTCAACATTGGCTTTTAAAGACAATAAATCTTCTAAAGTCTGATCATCAGTATTTTTTCTATGTAACACTATTACAATTGAAAAATCTTTAAGCGGACGTAATTCTGGTAAAATTTGCATTAAAGCGTTTAAGCTTCCTGCAGATCCACCAATTATGACCACTTTACAATCTGAAATTATTTCACTTTTCTCCATATTTTTTCCTTTTCAAACTGTTTATATTTCGTTGGAGAAATCGAGTACTTTATCGTTTCTTTTGTTCCCAAAGCCAGAAAGCCCAAAACAGCCAGACTTTCATCAAATAAATTGATTACTCTCTTTTGAAGATCGTTATCAAAATAAATTAAAACATTGCGACATAAAATCATATCAAATTCATTAAAGGAAGTATCAGAAACCAAATTATGCTGGGAAAAAACCATTTTTTCCCCCAGTTCTTCATTAAATTTCGCAATACCGTAATTGGCAATATAATAACTCGAAAAATCTTCAAGTCCACCTGCATCACGATAATTTTCTGAGTATTCTTTCATCATTCGTAAAGGGAAAATTCCCTTTTTTGCCGTTTCCAGAACAGTTGCATTTATATCAGTAGCATAAATTATAGACTTATGAAGCAAACCTGCTTCTTTCAGCATTATGGCCATGGAATAGACTTCTTCACCGGTTGAGCAGCCGGCATGCCATAATCTGATAAAAGGTTTTGTGCCAAGTAATGGTAAAATCTCATTGCGCAGTACACGATAAAAAGCAGGATCGCGAAACATCTCGGTTACATTTACCGTAATTTCGTCTACCATTCTTTTGTAATATTCTGGATCATATCGAACTCTGGAAAGAAATTCATGAAAATGGGTAAACCCATCTAAATGAAAAATTCTGTTCACACGTCTTTTCAGTGAAGCTCTGGAATAACTCCCAAAATCAAAACCATAATATTCGTAAACATCATTAATAAGCGTTTCTAATTCAATATCTTCAATCATAATTCATCTCATATTTCCTTCAGCACCTGAAGTAATTTATCTACATCAACTGGCTTCGAAATGTAGGCATCTGCACCAGCCTCCAAACATTTTTCTCTGTCTCCGGTCATCGCCTGAGCCGTTACTGCTACAACAAAAGTCAATTTTCGTGAAGGAATCGCTTTTATCAACGGAATTGCTTCATAGCCATCCATTTCCGGCATCATCATATCGATTAAAACGGCATCAAAGTGCTCGTCTGATACTAATAATTTTAACGCCTCTTCTGCACTTAAACAAGACAAACAATCGAATGATTTGGCACGCAAAGTGTTTTCTAAAGCAAAAATATTTCTAGAATCATCATCAATAATTAGAAGTCTTTTTTTATTCATATTCGCCTGCTTTTAATTTGGTTTATTTTATTTTTTGTCACGAATTGCAATTATATCTAACAACTGCCATATTATAAAAGCTAGAATTTGTGCGAATTTGTGTAATTTGTGGTTGGTTTTTTTATTTTTTTACCACAAATTACACAAATTTACACAACTTATTAAAGCTATAAATTGGTTACAATTGTGTATAACTTTTTACTATAGATTCCAATCTCTGGCTTCGACTTTTTATATTTTATCATACAACCAAACGCGTAATAACGATAACAACTGATCAATATCTACTGGTTTTGTTATGTAGTCTGAAGCTCCGGCTTTGATACATTTTTCCCTGTCACCTGTCATGGCTTTTGCAGTTACGGCAATAAGTGGTAAATTCAGGAACTTAGGTATGCTGCGTATTTTTTCGGCTGTTTCGTAACCATCCATATTTGGCATCATCATATCTAATAAAACGATGTCTGTATCAGGATGTTCTCCCAGAATTTTGATCGCCTCTTTTCCATCAAATGCCGTTATGACATTCATTTTGAAAATCTCTAACGCTTTTGTCAAGGAATAAATATTACGAACATCATCATCTACAATTAATACCTTTTTCTCAAACAAAATATTGTTTAGTAAATTTAGCTTTTTATGACTTTCCTTTTTGTCTTTTGGGTCTTTTTTATCTTCAACCAAATGAAGGAAAAGCGAAACTTCATCGAGCATTCTTTGGTAAGAATGCGCCGTTTTTACGATGATTGAATCGGCATATTTTTTAATCTTAACTTCCTCTTTGATCGACAAACTTTTTCCTGTAAAGACAATTACAGGCAGGTTTTCCAATCCCGGGTTTTTCTTCACACCTTCTAAAATTTGATACGCCTGCTTATCGGGAACACCCATATCCAGAATAACACAATCAATTTCTGAATTGTTTAACGCCTGTAAACCATCAGAAACTTCGCTTTTGATCTCTGCATTAATATTGTATGTTTCTAAGAAAAAAGCCAATGCTTTCGCATGTTTTGGATTGTCTTCAATAATTAAAACCTTTTGCGACTCTTGATTAATGATATGTTCGATGCGCAAAAACACATCCGGAATCTTATCAAAAGCTACTGGTTTGTCTAAGAAATCAACAGCACCTTTCAGCAAACTTTCCTGTTTCAATTTATGCGATGACATAATGTGCACCGGAATATGTTTAGTGTGCGAATGATTTTTTAATTCTTCTAAAACTTCCCAACCACTTTTTATTGGAAGTTCAATATCCAACAGTACGCCAGCTGGTTTGTATAGTAACGCAAAATTTAAAGCATAATCGCCACGAACAGAAACAACTCCCTTATACCCTTTGTTTCTTGTAAAAGCTAAAAGTGATTTCGCAAAATTGATATCATCTTCAACAATCAAAATTACTTTGTCTCCCTCTTTTACTGAATCTCTGTCATCTTCAATTTCATCTGGAATAACAGCGCTTAAATATTTATTTTTTTCCGGTACTATTTCTTCATTTTCGACTTCTGTAAATTCTGTCGGTGGAATTTTTTCTACATTTATTTTATTAATGGCTGAGCCAAAAACCGGAAGGCATAAAGTAAAAGTACTTCCTTCGTTTTCTTTACTGTGCAAAATAATTTCACCTCTTAACAATTTTGCCAATTCACGGCTAATTGACAATCCTAAACCTGTTCCTCCATATTTTCGTTTAGTTGAACCATCTGCTTGCTGGAAAGCTTCAAAAATCAAAGGCTGTTTGCCTAACGGAATTCCGATTCCGGTATCTTTTACAATAAAGCAAATGATTTTCTCGTCGTCTGTATTGATCTTAATTTCAAGACTTACCGTTCCTTTTTCTGTAAATTTAATTGCATTTGAAATCAGGTTTTTCAAAATTTGTTCCAAACGCATTTTATCCGTCTTAATGACAATTGGCGCATCTTTAGAAATAATTTCAAACGTGATTCCCTTTTCTTTAGCCACTAAATTAAACAGATTCCACATCATATCTGTAATTTCCCTGGTTGAAACATCTAAAAATTCAAGCTCCATTTTTCCGGCTTCAATTTTAGATAAATCCAGAATTTCATCAATTAAACCTAACAAACTATTTCCTGAACTCTGAATCACTTTTGCAAATTCAATTTCTTCAGCCACCATGCTTTGATTATTGTTTTCAGACAACAATCGGCTTAAAAGTAAAATCGAATTCAGAGGTGTTCTTAATTCATGCGACATATTCGCCAAAAACTCTGACTTATAACGGGTTGTCAATTCTAATGCTTCTGATTTCTTCTGAATTTCATTATTTTTTTCTTCTAATAAAACACTTCTTTCAGATAATTCTTCATTGGTTTGTTCCAGTTCTTCCTGTTGTACACGCAATTCTTCTTCAGATGCCTGAAGTTTCTCTGTTTGCGCTTCAAGCTCTGCATTTATCGCTTCTAATTCTGTATGTTGGGCTTGTAATTCTTCTGATTGAGATTTGGTTTCTTCCAACAACTCCATCACTCTTTTTCTATTTTGAGTCGATTTAATGGCAATTCCGATGTTGTTGGCAATGGCCTTTAAAAACTCAATTTGAAGATCCGAGAATCCGTAAATACTAGCAAGCTCAATAGCGCCTTCGACCCTGGTATCTAATAAAGGAATCGCTACAATATGAGTTGGTTTTATTTGGCCTAAAGCATAATTAATCTGAATATCTTCTGGCGATAAAACTTTTAGTTCTAACAATTCTTTTGAAATAATAGCTTGCCCGATCAAGCCTTCTCCTTTTTGAATAAATTCACGATTTTTTCCCGGAATATAGCTGTATCCTCCTGAAAATTGAAGTTCATCTCCCTCTAATACATAGACAACTCCCGCGCTGCTGTTGGTATACTTACATAAAAATTCAATAACATCTTTTGATAATTTTTGAAGTGTTTTATCACCAAGCATGACATTATTAAGATTTGCAATTCCAGATTGCATCCACTCTTTTTGCGATAATAATTCGAAAGAGCTTTTTAAGGAAACGCCCATACTATTTAATGACTCTCCGACACTTCCCAATGCATCAGCTTGAGTATCATCTACACGGATATCATAATTTCCGTTTGAAATATTACTTGCAATCGTACTAATTGCTACAATTCTTTCAGCCGTTTCTTTATCTTTCTTTTCTAATTCATTTTGAAGTAATAAACGTTCGTTATAATCTTTTAAAATTCGGAACAAAAAGACAATTGAAATGACAAAAGCAATAATAAAGGCCACCACAATTAGAACCAAACTATAAGTTCCGTAGCGTTCTGAATTTTCGCCTCGTTCTTTTAGCAGACTTTGTTCGATATTTTCAACACTTTTAATTTTTGCTCTTAAGTCGTTCATCATTACGCGACCTGCACTAAGATCAAATACAACAGCATCTTTGCCTAATCGTTTTTTTACAATTTGATTGTTCAGATACTTAAAAAAACTATCTCTAAGGACTTTTAATTCTATTAACTGTTTTTGCTGAGTTGGATTATCAACAGTAAGTTCCTGTACTTTTTCAAAATAATTATTCGACCTTGTTTCAGCATCATTATATCTTTCAACAAATTGCTCATCACCCGTAATCAAATAACCGCGCATACTCGTTTGCGCTTCTGTTACAATAGCCGATCCTTCATTTAAATTATAAATAACTTCCTGAGTGTGGTTTACCCAAAAATTACTATTTAATAAACTTTTGATACTAAAAAATGAGGCTGTAGAGCTAATCATTAATACCAGTAATGAAACCAGTGAACTGATTAATAAATTACGTTTAAAGTTGTTCTTCATGTTTTAAATTATAATTATTCGTATTTTAATGGAAGGATAATAATGAAGCTAGCGCCCTCTCCTACCTGACTTCTTGCTGTGATTAATCCGTTGTGTTTTTCGATGATTTTTTTTGCAATTGCCAGACCAATTCCCGTTCCTTCGTACTTCTGTCGATCGTTTAAACTTTGAAAAATAATGAAGATACGATCCAGGTAAATTTCATCAAATCCAATTCCGTTATCTTTTACTGTTATTCTGCAAAATTTTCCATTTGCTGAAACCTGACTTTCAAAAGACTTTTCGGCAATGATCTCAGAGGTAATTTCGATTATTGGGTTCTCTGTATTTCCCGAGAATTTAAGCGCGTTTCCAATTAAATTCTGGAAAACTTGTCGCAACTGGCTCGGAATACTGTCTATTGTTGGAAGTTCAGTAGTTTTGATGGTCGCGTTTTTGCGTTCAATCAGATAATCAAAATCTGAAAGTACTTCCTGCAAAACCTCATTTAAGTCGGTTGTCTCTGGTTTTACTTGTGATGACAATCTTGAATACGCCAACAAATCGGTAATTAAAGTCTGCATTCTTTCTGCCGATTTAATGGTACGATCTACGTAATCAATTGCTTTTTCATCAGTAGTTAAATAAAGCTCTTTTATGATTTTAATAAAGATTTGAATTTTTCGGATGGGCTCGTTCAAATCATGCGAAACAACCCAGGAAAACTGCTGAAGTTCGTGGTTTCTAAGTTCCAGCTCTTCATTTTTTAAAACCAGTTCTCTTGTTCTTTCGGCAATCTTAATTTCAAGGTTATCCTGAGCTTCTTTCCTGATTTTTATTTCTTTAGAAAGAAGATCTTTCATGCCTTTCAATTCATTCTGCTGCTCGTAAATTTTTATGAATGTTTTTACTTTTAGAATAAGTAAGTCAGAATCGACAGGTTTGGTAATGTATTCTACAGCACCGGTTTCATAACCTTTAAAAATGTATTTTTTCTCGATATTTAAGGCAGAAAGAAAAATAACAGGAATGTCTTTAGTGCGTTTGTTTCCGGAAAGGATTTTGACCACTTCAAAACCATCAAGTCCGGGCATCTGAACGTCCATGATGATAAGACAATAGTTTGTCTTAAGGATTTTTTTCAGGGCTTCTTCTCCAGATTCAGCAGTGTCAACATCGATATCGTGCAATTCTAATGTCTTTTTTAAGGCAATTATATTTGCTCTTATATCATCTACAATTAATACCATGCTGTTGGGGTAAAGCGTTATGAATTAAAATTGTTAAGTTAAAATTCGATTTAGATAAAATATTTGTTTTTTGAAATTCCAAAACGTTGATTACTCGTTTCAGCCTAACTCCCAAATTTAGGAAAAAATTAATGCCAGCCATTTTATTGAAAAAAAAATTCGTTACATAATTCCCATGTCAGTTTTACAGAATATTCATGTTTGCCACATAAAGTGTAATTTATTGAGCTAATCTTAAAACCAATTCAGTCAACCCTTAAGCGTGTCGTTTTGTACTTTAGAGTCAGAAAATGTCGAAAAATTATGAATTATGAAAAAGACAAAAACATTTCCGGAACAAAAACAAAACCTTCCGGGTAACGAACATTTGATGCATCCGGAACCACAAATAATTAGAGAAAATTATGTTGGAAGCGGAAAATTATTAGGAAAAGTTGCTTTTATAACCGGTGGCGACAGCGGTATTGGTCGCAGTGTAGCCATCCATTTTGCCAGAGAAGGCGCCAATATTGCCATTGTTTACCTAAAAGAAGACAAAGATGCACTGGAAACAAAAGCTTTAATTGAAAAAGAAGGTCAGGAATGTTTGTTAATTAGTGGCGATTTAAAAGACGAGAAGTTTTGCAAAATCGCCGTAAAAAAATGCCATACCCATTTCAAAAAGATAAATATTCTGGTGAATAATGCAGCAACGCAATTTCCTCAAAATGAATTGGAAAAAATAACCGCCGCTCAACTTCATAAGACTTTTGAAACCAATATATATCCGTATTTCTATATCACAAAAGCAGCGTTACCTTTTTTGAAAGAAGGTGACACTATTATCAATACAAGCTCGGTTACTGCCTATCGCGGCAGCGAACATTTAGCCGATTATGCCAGTACAAAAGGCGCCATAGTAAGTTTCACCAGATCGTTATCAACAATGCTGGCAAAAAAGAAAATACGTGTAAACGGGGTTGCGCCAGGACCAATCTGGACGCCATTGATTGTAGCAAGCTTCGACAAACTATCCGATTTCGGAAAAGATAACCCAATGGAAAGAGCCGGACAACCATCAGAAGTTGCGCCTGCCTATGTATTTCTGGCCTGTGAAGACAGCAGTTATATTACCGGGCAATTTATACATATAAATGGTGGTGAACTTGTGGGAGGGTGAAAAAGGTTTATTTGTTTCAGGTTTCAAGTTTCAGGTTGCTTCACTTTGCTACCAAAATTGAAGTTGAGATAAAAAACTTAGCATCTCAGAATCTTAGAACCTTAGCAACTTATAAAAAATGAACTACATTGATATTATTGGGCTTTTTGCCGGGACTTGTGTCACTATATCTGTAATTCCTCAGATACTAAAGGTTTGGAAAACCAGGAAAGTCAAGGCGATTTCGCTGAAAACTTTTGGTATTTTAACTTTCGGGATTGCGGTTTGGATTGTCTATGGGATTCTTAAAAATGATTTGCCGATTATAATTACCAATAGCGTTTCATTGTGTTTGAATCTTATTATGGTTTATTTTATTATTTATTATGACAAAGAGTAATTTTAAAGGTTCTGAGGCGCTAAGGGTCTGAGATACTAAGATTTTCATATAGCATAAACCTAAGCCTTAGCACCTAAGAACCTTAGTTCCTTTAAATAAAAAAAACAGCTCGGTAAAAGCTGTTTTTTTCGTAAGATCGAATCTATCGACAATATGTAAGGCTTATTAGCTAGCTAGTTTTTGATTGTATGGCTTAAATGACAAATGGTATTTTTCTTTGAAAATACGAGGCAGATAGTTTCGGCTTGCTGCGGCATGCAGTACCTCAATAATATTGATATTCGAAATTCTCTTTATTTCGTTGATTTGTCTTGTTGCCAAATCTACTATGGGCTCAATAGTTTTAATATAATTGTAACTATGTTGCGCTATCTCTATCTCTAAAATACTGTCTAATATACTTTTTTGAAGCAAACTTCTAACGATTCCTTTTTGAGGTATTTTACTCAGCTCCTGCAATTTCTCAATAATTTTATGATTTTTACTTCCAATATATAAATATTGACCCGAATCTGTAGTAAACCTTTTTTTAAGTTGAGAAACCATCTGAACATTTTCTTCTTTAGCAGAAAATGTTGTAGGCATTCCCACTAATGAAAACTGAATAGGTTTATGACTTTCAAAAAACAATACACTATTTATAACAGATGTATTGTTTAAAATCGCTGACTGATTACTTTTAATCTTTCTTTGCGCTCCATTCGCACCAAAGCTGTGCGCTATTGTTCCCTTTTCGCAATAAGCAAAAAACACGGGAGCTGTTGGAAGGGATTCTATACTCAAAGTAACATCGTGATTAAAAACAAGATCAAAATTTACATAGGACATTTCTTTTTCAAAACGAACTGCTTTGACAGTTCCTCTTGCCCATTTTGATTTTATGTTTAAGGTGTACTCATTATTGTTTACTACTAATTCACCATCAAAACTATCTTTAAGATCATTAAAAATAGTTTCGAATCCTCCAGTATTTAAGTATAGTTTTTTCATCTTGGTATTGGTTTGAATAAAGTGGTTAGTACATATTTACGTACAAAACCTGTTTATGGTTTTACTTTGTTATTTTGATAATTCAAAGTTCGTACATATTGCAAATCAATTTATTACACAATTTTGGAGAGAAATTTCATAATTACTAGAAAGAGGTTCTGAGGTTCTAAGGTGCTAAGTTTCTAAGGCTATGAAATTCCATCTAAATACCTTGTAAATTAAGCGTGAACTATACTTTTTCTTTTCTGTCTTATTAATCTTAGATTGTAAATATCGTTGCAATTTTAAAAAAGCTCAGAACCTTAGTCCCTTAGAACCTCAGCACCTTTAAACAAAAAAAACAGCTGCCTTCAGAAAAATCCGAAAACAGCTGCTTCTCAGCAAAATAAAAATACCTACTTAATTATCTTGTAAGTTTTTGGATATCCGCATTTGCAGAATAAATTACTAAAAGACTCTAAGATTCTAAGTTAGTAAGTTCGTTTGTTGTATAATCTTAGCAACTCAGAATCTTAGCAACTTAGTATCTTTAAAAATCTTACGTAAGTTTTTGGACATCTGCATTAACAGAATAATTTTCCTCTGGAATATCTTTAAAGAATTCTGCTTCTTCTAAATCGGCCGTTGGACCATATCCTATTAAATGAGTTCCTTTTTTTTGATCACCTGTTTCTATTACATATAAGATAGACATATCATCAGGATCGCTCATACCTTCGTAACGATGGTGGGCAACGATAAAAATTTCTTCAGGTTTATAAGCGTATTTTGTTTCCGAATCTAATAAACAGCCGTTATCAAACAAAAAATTTGCAGTGTAACCCTCTTCCTGATACTTCCTAATATAATCGGTTTCGTGTTTTTGTTCTTTTTTCATGACTTAAATTTTAAGCGAGATTGTTTTGTAAATCTTTGTTCTATCAAATTTCATCATTGATCTAAGATAAAATTAACTCAATAGATTTAAATCTTACCTCAAATAAAAAAAATGAAATCAAAATCAATATTATTTTCTAATTTTAACAATTCCTTAAATCATTTAAGGATTATTATAATTAAAAACGTACTATACTTTACAATAAAAACCAAAATTTAATGACCAAGGTAAATCAGGATTTTCTTGCTAAGGGCGGTGAAATGGGTGCGCTGACACGTGCTAAAGACTGGAGTAAAACGGCAGTTGGTCCCATAGAATCGTGGCCGCAAAGTTTACGCACCACTTTAGGAATTCTTTTAAACTCTAAATTCCCAATGTTCTTATTTTGGGGACCGGAACATATTTGCTTTTATAACGATGCTTACCGTCCCAGTCTTGGAAAGGAAGGCAAACATCCTTTAATCCTAGGAGAAAAAGGAGCTGATTTCTGGCCGGAAATCTGGGATTTTATTAAACCCTTAATCGACCAGGTACTTACTGAAGGCGAAGCAACCTGGCATGAAGATCAATTTCTGCCTATTTATCGCAATGGAAAAATGGAAGATGTATACTGGACTTTTAGTTATAGTCCGGTAAATAATGATTCAGGAAAGATAGATGGAGTTCTGGTGATTTGCAACGAAACGACAGACAAAGTAAAAATGTTCAATAAATTAGAAGAAAGCAATACCCGCTATCTTAATAACATTTTGCAAACCCCAAGCGCCATGTGCGTTTTTAGAGGACCTGAATATGTGGTGGAAATTGCCAATGATCTTATGCTGGAATTATGGGGTAAGAAAAATAGCGAAGTACAAAATAAACCTATTTTTGAAGCTTTACCCGAAGTAAAAGGGCAAGGCCTGGAAACTATACTTGAAAATGTATACCAAACAGGAGAAAAATTTGAAGCACATGAGCGACTTGTAAAATTGCCTCGCGAAGGCAAAATTGAAGATCGATATGTCAATTTTGTTTATGAAGCTTTAAAAGAACCCAACGGAACCATTTCGGGTATTGTAGCTGTTGCCAATGATGTTACGGCACAAGTACTCGCGAGAAATACTGTTGAAGAAAGCGAGAAAAAGTTTAGAAATATTGTAAAACAGGCACCACTCGGAATCGCGATTTTAAAGGGGAACGATCTAATTTTAGAAATGGCCAATCCTACTTATTTACAAATTGTTGATAAACAAGAAGATGATATTTTAGGATACCCCTTATTCAAAACGGTGCCGGAAGCCAAAGACACTGTTTTTCCTTTGCTTTTACATGTTTATGAAAGTGGAATTCCCTATCATACTGATGAACTTTCGGTTACATTAAACCGCTATGGGAAAGAAGAATTATGCTATTTTAATTCGGTTTTTCATCCACTACGAGATGAAGACAATGCAGTTACTGGCATTATAATCGTTTCCTATGAAGTTACTGAATCAGTAAAAGCACGACATCTTTTGGCAGAAAGCGAAAAAGCTTTCCGTGAAATTGTAATGGAATCTCCTATTGCAATGGCCATTTTCAGAGGTAAAAATCATACTATTGAAATGGCGAATAATGCTATGATGAAGGCCATTTGGCAAAAAGAAGAAAGCGAAACTATTGGGAAACCTATTCTTGAAGTTTTTCCTGAATTATTAGAACAAAAATATCCTGAATTGCTTGATGATGTTGTGACAAATGGTAAAATTATTCGTGAAAACGAGTCTGTTGCTTATGTAGATATTAGAGGAGAACTTAAAAAGTTTTATCTGGATTATCAATACACACCTTTATTTGAGCAAGACGGAAAAGCATCTGGCATTATGGTAACTGTAAATGATGTAACTTCAAAAGTAGATGCCCGTAAAAAACTCGAAGATGCAGAACAAAGAGCCCGATTAGCAGCCGAAATCGCCGAAATTGTAACCTGGGATTTAGATGTTGCTACTCAGGAATTAATTTACTCAGAGAATCTGCCAACTCTTTTTGGACATAAAAAAAATAAGAAATTAACACGTCCTGATATACTGCATCAAATTCATATTGATGATTTGCCAATATTAGAAAAAGCATACAAGGTTGCGCTCAAAACCAGTTTTTATAAATATGATGCCCGAATTAATAAACCAGATAATACTATTGCCTGGATTAAAGCGCACGGCAAAATATTCTTTGATGAAAATAATCATCCTGTAAAAATGATTGGTACTATAATAGATATTACCGATGAAAAAAATAGCCAGCAAGTTTTGATGAAAAGTGAAGAAAAATTCAGACTTCTTGCCGATTCGATGCCACAATTTATCTGGACTGGTGATGAAATGGGGAATCTAAATTATTTCAATCGTGCCGTTTATACTTTTGCAGGTTTGTCTGAAGAAGAAGTTAATAAAGATGGCTGGTTGCAAATTGTACATCCGGATGATCGCGAGCTGAACATAAACAAATGGATAGAAGCCATACAGACAGGGAATGACTTTTTATTAGAACACCGCTTTTGTCGTTATGATGGTGAATACAGATGGCAATTAAGCCGCGCCATTGCTCAAAAAGATGAAGAAGGAAATATACAAATGTGGGTAGGAACCAGCACGGATATTCACGATCAGAAAAACTTTACCGACAAACTTGAAAAAGAAGTTTATGAACGTACGGCACAACTCGAACTCAAAAACAGGGATCTAATAAACATGAATATCGAACTGCAGTCGTTCGCTTATATTTCGAGTCATGATTTGCAGGAACCGCTTCGTAAAATTCAAACTTTCGCGAGTCGTTTAGCGGATTTGGATGATGAGAACATTTCGGAGAAAGCCAAAACTTATTTAAACAGAATTGAAGTTTCGGCCAAAAGAATGCAAACATTGATACAAGATCTGCTTTCTTACTCCAGAACTAATTCTGCTGACAGGGTTTTTGTGAAAACAAATCTGGATGAAATTGCCGAAGAAATTCAAAGTGATTTCTCTGAACGAATCGAGGAAACAAATGCCATATTAGATTTTGATCCTTTAGGTGAAGCGACCATTATTCCGTTTCAGTTTAGACAATTACTACATAACCTCATCGGTAATTCTTTGAAGTTTTCTAAAAAAGGAGAAGCACCGCATATCGAAGTCAGAGCCAATAGAATTAAAGGAAAGGAGATCAAAATTCCGGTTTCTTTTCCTGAAAAAATGTATTATCATTTGACGATATCGGACAACGGAATTGGTTTTGATGATGAATATAAAGAACGCATTTTTGAAGTCTTTCAGCGCTTAAATACCGAAAGTGAATTTTCAGGAACCGGAATTGGTCTGGCGATTGTGAAAAAAATTGTCGAAAACCACAAAGGTTTTATTACGGCGCACAGTGAAAAAGGCAAAGGCGCTACGTTCGAAATCTATTTACCTGAATTATAATAAAATAAAAAAAACGCATAAGTTCAATAGTACTCATGCGTTTTTATAATTTAATATTGTCTATTTATGATTTATACACAAAGTTTTTAGTGTCCGGCACAAATTCTTTCCAATTAATTTGCAATGCATGTTCAATAGACTTTATGATATCATTCATTAAAATCGGTTTAGTAATAAATAAATTAGCACCCAACGAACGACATTTTTCTATGATTCCCGGCTCATTTGAAGTTGAAAAAATGATAACCGGAATATCTGATTTTTTTTCTGAATTTCGTAGTTCATTCAACACATCAAAGCCATTTTTGCCCGGCATATTCAAGTCTAAAAAAACAACATGCGGCGTTGGTGGCGGATTATGAATTGCCATCAATAATTTATCTCCTCCACTGTAAGTCTTAAGTTGTATTTTCTTTGATAATGATTCTACAGCATCGGTAAAAATGCTTAAATCGTCTTCGTCATCGTCTGTATAAAATATCGTTAGATCTGTCATGGTATTTTGTGAAATAATTTAATTTTTATCAAAGATACTTTAAAATTATTGATTTTTAGCTTCGTTAACAAATCCTGACATAAAAATTAGTAGTTGTAATCTCATAAGTAATATTACAAATTATGTAACCCAAAATAATTTAGAAAAACCAATTTTACTTTAGAAACTCAAATGCAAAAAATTTTAATATAACATGCATTAAATAAGCATTTTATAAAAATGTTTTGCTATTAAATAACTAAATATAAAAGTCATGGGAGATCATAAAGACCTTACAAACGAATTTGCTGTAGATAAAATAAAAGATCTTGCAGAAAATATAAAAACATGTATGTTTTGTACGTACAATGAATACAGATTGCAATCGCGACCAATGTCTGTTCAGAAAATTGACGATTTAGGCCAGCTTTGGTTTTTATCAGACAGAAACAGCAGTCACAATGCCGAAATTAGCCTGAATCCGCAAGTAGAGATTTTCTTTTCAGAACCACACGATAAGTTTCTTACGTTGCATGGAACTGCCTCTATTTCGTACGATCGTGAGACAATTAAAGAATTGTATGATCCGATTGTTAAAGTATGGATGCCTGGTGGCGAAGATGATCCGAATTTAAGTGTTATCAAAGTCATTCCTGAAGATGGTTATTATTGGAACAACAAAAATGGTAAAATGGTTGCTATTGCAAAAATGGCCGCGGCATTTGTTACTGGAAAAACTATGGACGACGGAATTGAGGGGACTTTAACTT
The DNA here is from genome assembly GCA_900107365.1 of Flavobacterium aquidurense. Taxonomy (GTDB): domain Bacteria; phylum Bacteroidota; class Bacteroidia; order Flavobacteriales; family Flavobacteriaceae; genus Flavobacterium; species Flavobacterium aquidurense. Next base: position 788,733 of record FNPS01000001.1, on the reverse strand, counting down.
TGGAATAAGTTAACTTAACCGCAAAGTTCGCAAAGGGTTTACGCAAAGGACACAAGGATAGTAATTAATCTTTGCGAACCTTGCGTAAACCCTTTGCGAACTTTGCGGTTAGACTACTCCTTAAACTCCAAAGCATTCAAAATCCCAGCCTCACTTGCCGTATTATTAAAATACACAAAACCTGATTTTGACTTAATTTCAGCTTTTATCTGAAGTAATTCCTGTGAATCATAACTAGAATAAAACAGTTTCGGAATACCATGAAATCTTAGATAAACCAAAGGGAAATTAGTGAAAATGGTTTTGGGTAAATTGGGATAACTCACACTGCAAAAGCTAATGTTATTTGCTAAAAAAGCATCCCAAACTTCAGGAATCCACCAGCTTTCATGTCGAAACTCAATTACATTTTTGAACTCCGGATTTAAATTCTGAATTATTAATTCCAGATTTTCAACACTAAACTTATAACTTGGCGGAAACTGAAATAAAACAGCACCTAATTTTTCCTTTAAACCTGTTTTACAAATCTCATAGAAATTGGCAATAAGATCTTCGCAATTAATAAACTTTTTGATATGCGTAATTTCTTTGTGCGCCTTGACGGAGAATGTAAAGTTTTCCGGCGCTTTGTTGTACCAGTTTTCAAGTACTCTTACTGTTGGAAATCTATAAAAGCTGGCGTTAAACTCGTAGGTATTAAAATGCTGGCAATAAAAATCAAACCATTTTGAAGTGGGCAGGTTTTCCGGATAGAAAATGCCTTTCCAAAAACGATTATTAAAACTGGAGCATCCTATTTGAATTTCATTTTTCATGTGTGTAATTTTTGACAGTTGGTACAGAAAAAACTTCGGCGGTTTCTATGACCAGTATGCTTTCTAATCATAGGTAAATTGCAACGCAGGCAGACTGTCTTAGTATACGCTTCCCAATGCTTTTTCAATTCATGTTTTTTCTTCCAATAAAGAAATTCAAAGCTATAAACAGAGCATTCTGTAATAATTGCATTCATATCATCAAATGGAATTTTCCCAACCAAAGATTCAGGATGAATCTTACAGCGATACAAAACTTCATTTTTAATAATATTTCCTACTCCGGCAAATATATTTTGATCTAATAAAGCGTCACAAATCATTTCATATGGCTGATTTTCCAAACTTTGTTTTGCTTTTTTAGAATCCCAATTGTCATTCATTACATCTTCGCTCCAGTCATAAATAGCATTAATGTCTCCTTCCAGAATTTTAATGGAGCAGGTGTAAAAATTAATTTCTCCATCAGAAAACACCATACTTAACCTCGGTTGGGTTTGCTTTCTTTCATTGACACGATACGTTCCAAACATCAGCATATGAATCTTAACGGTAAATCCTTCAAAACAAATTAAAAAGTGTTTTCCCCAGGTTTTAAATTCCTGTATGGTTTTATTTTTAAGGCGTTGAATATCAACAGTGCTATTTCCGGAAACATCGAGTATCTTTTTCCCTGTAAATTGTTGCACTTCTTCTTTTAATATCACTATAGACGGACCTTCGGGCATAATATGGCTTTTAAGTTATAAACTAAAAAGTGCAGTATATAAACTGCACTTTCTATTGCTTTATCATAATAAAATCTAGTCTGCTTCTGCAGCTTCAAAATTCACGGCATTTACAGCCACGATAGTTAACGCTTTATCAGCCGCTTTTTCTTCTTCAAGTGTTTGCTCTAATAATGAGGCAGCTTCTTCCATACCCAAAGTTTCTGCAAATTGTCTTAGTGTACCATAAGTGGCAATTTCATAATGCTCGATTTTTTGGCAAGCGGCAATAATTCCGGCATCACGAACAACACCTATTTCCGTTTCTTCCAGAATTCCGTTTCCTTCTTCAATTAAGCCTGCCATTGCATCGCATTTTTTAGCAGTAGCTTTTTGACCTATAAGCTCAAAAACCTGCTCTAAACGGCTAATTTGACCTTCTGTTTCGGTTAAATGATTGTTTAGCGCATCAATAAGTTCTGGTGATGTCGCATTTTTAGCCATTTTAGGAAGCGCTTTTGTCAAAGCTTTTTCTGCCCAGTAAATGTCTTTAAGTCCATCTTCAAATAATTCAGTCAATCCTGATGCTGCGTCAGACTTTGGCTTTGTAACTCCCGTTTTTGAAGTCGTTTTTGCAGTTGTTTTAGGCTTTGTAGTTGTTTCCTTTTTATTTTTATTCGTTGCGGTTTTCATAATAATAATTTTATATGGATTAATAGGAGATAAAATTAGGTATCGCAGTTTCGGTTTAGTTATATCATTGTTTTATTTCGTTCTATTCTAAACACCTGTTAATTATACAATTACAACTTACAATCCTATAAAGAAATCGGTCGCCTTCGTGATTAGATTTGTATAATACTAATACTATAAAACTTTATATCATGAATACTACAGAACAAAAAAACAGTACAACCAGTAATAGAGATCCAAGAAACCAAAATCTTAAAAGTGCCGATAAAAACAACCTTATGAATGAGGAATTATATGATATCGACGACATGAAAGAAATTGATGACGATAACGCTGTAATAGCAGAACGCGGCTATACCGTAAGAAATGGTCATAATCCAGATGGAATAAATCCGGACGAAATGATTTATGATAAAAAGGATATCGAGGATTTAGACGATGACTTTCACTCAAAAAAAGATCTGATACACACTAGCGATGATTTATATGATGATGCGGTAGACGATGATCTTGATCCTGCTGTTGATGAATTAGATAATCCATCAGACGTTCGTGAACGCGAAGATGGCGACTTCAATGAAGTTGATGATCTGGAAGATATTGATCCGGATGACGAAGACGATGATTTTGAAGAAGAGGAAATCGAAGAGGAAGATTCTGAAAAGGATTATCCTGAAAATGATCCCAGAAAATTTTAAACTCAGAAATGCTAAAACAAAAAAACCGTTAATTACTTAACGGTTTTTTTTGTGCCACAGATTAAAGGCTTAGAAAGATCAAATCTGCTAAAATCATTTAAATCTGCTTGAAATAAAAGTAAAGAAATTAATCCCCAATTTTCTCCAAAGCCGGTATATCATCCATTTTCTCCAGGCGTTCTGCAAGGCCTGCTCTGGCTTCGTTTAATTCTTGTTCGGCTTTGCCTAGTTCTTTATACCATTCTTCTTTTCCAGTTTCTGAAGATTCTATCTTACGCATGATTTCATAGATTTCACCTTCAGCTTCCATCACCTGTAATCTTTTATAATAGGTCAGGCTTTCGGTCATATGTGCTAATGCAATCATGGCAGTCAAAAACGGATGATTATTCGTAACATTTACGTCTTTAATTTTTCCATGTTCAAGTTCTACTTTTAAGGCAAAAGCGAATTCTTCCATATTAAATTCTTCATATTTACTTTCTGGATTCAAATAAGCCCTAATTGCTTCAACATTGTTCATTGTCGAAAGATCAACAGCGGTTTTTTTACTTTTTAAATCATGATACACCACATTTCCAATGGCTCTCGCCTCTTCGATCGTGGGATCATTTGCCGGATTTTCAAAATCGCGAACAGACCAATCCCAGTTTTCTGGATGAACAGGTTTAATATACTTTTCACAAAAATCCGTTACATCATTTTTCAAGCTGACCATTTCACCATCCCGCTTGATATAAACATCCTGATATGCACCACTTTTTGTTCCCATAATTTTTGTTTTTATTTAAAAAATATAAACGACACATCTACCACAGTAGATGTGTCGTTTGAAGTTCGTTATTTAATTTACTTTACTGAGAGCGCTATAGATTAAATACTTCTACGGCCGCTGATAAGCGAAAGAATAAATAATACAATGAATATAAAGAATAAGACTTTAGCTATTCCTGCTGCTCCGGCGGCAATTCCACCAAAACCGAATATTCCCGCCACTATGGCTAGAATAATAAAAATGACTGTCCAACGTAACATAAGCTTGATTTTTTAATTAATATTGATTTTTGTTTGTTACTCAAATTTCATGTTTTTAAAAGATAAACATTAACTCTAAACATTATATTTATAGCTCTATAAGTACTGATTTACAATAAATTGAGCTGATAATTTTGTATTAACTCAGAAAACGCAATTTCGGTTCTCGAAAAGTATTTCTGATTACTGCGACTTTTTTTCACCCTGTCAAAATAGTGCTGAATTGAGCCATCTTCATAAGTCGAAACTAATAAAGGATGAACGTAATAATTCTTGCAAACGTTTCTGGTATTTCCCAACGCCTCTGCCGTAATATCGTAGGCTTCCAGAATATTTTTTTTAATTTCTTTTTCTTCGGATGTTGTTCCGATTTCCATCAGACTTTCAAAAAATATAATCGACGCCGCCCAGGTTCTAAAGTCTTTTGCACTAAAATATTCACCAGAAATATTGTGTAAATATTCATTGACCATATGGCTGTCTAAAACCTTCTTTTCGCCATTTCGATCGTAATATTTAAAAACTTCCCAACCCGGAATTTCTTCACATCGACTAACTAATTTTATAAGCTTTTTATTCTTGGTTGTAATCGTATGTTGAATTCCCTTTTTTCCAACAAATTCAAATCGGAGGGAATTTTTATCTATGTTAATATGGCGTTTACGTAAAGTTGAAAGTCCGTAGGATTTATTGTCTTTGGCATATTTTTCATTTCCAATTCTAATGTGCGTTTCTTCCATCAATCGAATTACCAATGCGACAACTTTCTCTCTTCCCCACTCTTTTCGTTCCAGATCTTCATCAACCTGTTTTCTGATTGCCGGTAACTTAGATCCAAATTCTGCTATTTTGTAAAATTTCGTCTGATTTCTGATCAGATTCCACTTTGGATGATATCGATATTGTTTTCTGTTTCTAACGTCTAAGCCAACCGCTTGTAAATGCGCATTAGGTAAATCTGAAATTTGTACGTTTTGCCAGGCTGGTGGTAAAACCAAACTGCTAATGCGTTTCAACTCGCTTTTCTGTTTAATACAGCGTCCATTTTTTTTATAAACAAAACCTTCTTCACATTTGCATCTTTCAATCGTCAATTGCTGATTGTTTATATATACTAAATCCAGTTTTTCCAACACCAAATGTGGTGTTTTAATTAACTGATTCACTAATTTTTCAGCTTTGGCTGTTGCGGTTGCATTCATAGTTCATTAGATTTAGTATTTCCCGTCAAGCGGATATTTTTACCGCAGATTCCATAGATTTAAAAAAATTTTCAAATAAACATTTTCACTTTCATGATCTGTAAAAATCTATGGAATCTGTGGCATTTTTTTTAATTTTGATTTGATCTCAAAGATCGTATAAGGCTTTTTTTATTCATATAAGAACGTCCTGGAACATTCGCTTTTATAGCTTCCTGATACAACTCTTCCTTTGTCCATTCTTCAAAAGGTTTTCCTTTTTCATTTTTATCAGCTGATTTTTGATTTTTGTCAGTTCGGATTTCGCTTTGATTGCTGTATCCCTCCTTCAAAAGTCCGCGATATTCTTTTTCGGCTTTAATTTGTACAGTTTGCATGACTAAATTATTTTAGGTGACTTATTATGTTTGGTATTTCAAATTTCATAAAAAAGTAAGCTTAACATGTTATATAATTTTTTGTTATACTTTCATAATTAACTTTAAATGTGCGAAATAAAAAAATCCCAATTCTTTGGGAATTGGGATTTTAGCATTGTAGTTAAAAGTAGTAGTTATCTATTTTGAAGATCTAAATCTATTTCGAGATATTTATCTTTCATCAAACTCAAAGCAAAAGCAGCCGCTGCAGAAGTAAAAACGGAATAATCAAGTGGCGCTTTAATTCCGACAGAAAAAATCATCGACAACCCGAAAAGTAATAATAAACAACCACTAAGCCTGGCAAACAATTCGGTTTTGAAACCTATTAATAGAAAAATAGGAAAAATGATTTCGGCCGCCGTGGCAATTATTGCAACTGGTTCTATTACACTATCCGGAATTAGCGGATTTAAAACTTTGGTATACGCAACAAAATTTTCCCAATTTCCCCAAGCCGAAACTTTCGCATTCCAAAAACCAAATCGATCTGCAACTGCAGAAAGAAATCCGATGGAAAGTGCAAGGCGCAAGAATATTTTAACTGACTTTTGATTGATAATGTTCATGATTATTTTTTATTTTACTTAACATTAATTTCTATAACAGCCTTAAAGATAATTCCTTTTGTATTCTTTTCGAATAATTGTGTTATGGCTTTTCTGGACTTATAAATAGTTTTAACATCCTTCGTCTCAATTTCGACACTTTTTATTCCTTTGACAAATGTTTCAATTTCCTTTTTACTCCAAACTCCAATTCCACAATAAATATTCGCTGTATCATTTCTTTTAAGGAGATAAACAGCCGAATCTTTATCTGTAATCTGCTCAAGTCGAAAGTTGTTTTTTTGGGAATCTAAATTTATTTTCACCTTAACATCAGAATCTTTTTTATTGACAAATTCAATATTATGTGCCGGATCGCAACTTGCAAAAAAACAAGCAAAAAAGATAATTACAAGTAGTCTAAAGCTATTTTTCATTTATTTTTAATCTACAGGATTGGAGCAAAATCAAACAATAAGGCTCTTTTTTAAATCAAATATTTATTCTTTTTCTTTATTGAATGTATATACGAAATCGTCAATCTTTTTTATATGCATTTACCTCGGTTTGCTTGATAATATTATTTTTTTATTCCTTTTCCGGTCTTTGATCATGCTGCCAAAAGAAACTCCATCCCGTTTTGTTTACTTCTATATCAAAGTCTCTTTTAATACTAAATATATTGGTAGGATTTACCACAAAAAGCATTTGAAGGATTAAGATAATTCCAGCAATTGTATACAAGAATATTGAGATTGATTTTTTAATTTGTATTGTTTTGAAGATTTTCTTTATGAGATAAAAAACCAATGTCCAGAAAACAAAATAACACAATACATCAAATGAAAATTCTAAGAAAAAATATTGATTTGATAATGATGTGTGAAAACCCCACGATTGATAAATTAAAGGAAAACCATGCATGATTCCATCTGCCCCATCGATAACGTCAACATACCACCATTTTGTTGCTCCAAGAAAGGAAATTATGGTGATTGGAATTACAAATGCTATTATTAGTTTTTTCATCTCAGCTATCATTCGATTTTTCCAATATCATCAATTGAATCTATAGGAATTAATCTTTTTACGCGAATTAATTTCAGACTTACTCTTAACATAAAAAATAGAATTATTGCAAAAAGTAAACTCATCATTACGGTTCCAAAGAGAAAGCCAATACCTGTTGCAGTCGATTTTTGCATTTCTTTTATACCGTCAAAAATAGATTTTAACAACGTCAATACAGTTGCAAGTGATAATATTATTGTAGAAATTAATAAAATGTAACCCAGTATAATTTTTACTATTTTCATAACCGTTTTTATATGTATTAATATAAATCCTTTTAAAACAGTTTATTTAAGTGATCAGAGTCTTTTCACATGATTAAATCCCTGGTTTCAAATCGTTTATAAGTTTCAATAATTTCTTCTAAATCATTATTAAAGAGATGAACAACACCAATTGCTTTTAGATTATTATTTAAAAAACTAATATTTACTATGAATGACTTGTCTACGCATTTTTCTTGTAATTCTACAATTACATCTAAATTTTCAATAGTAAGTTTAGAGGTAATTTCTCGTGATAGATTATTATAAATCCAAATCGTTTTAGGCTCACAATCCCATTCTGAAATACGTTTGGTTTCATCTTCTCCTCCATGAAAATTAATGTGTAAAGCGGTTAGGGAGTTTTTTATTCTATTTAGCCAGTGAAAAACAGAGAAAACCCACCAACCAAGTAGTAACGTTACGAAAGAATATTTGAGTCCAGGCAGAATAGTGCTTTTTCCCGGTTCAATCTTATAAACCTTTGAACTTCCAACATAAGAAAAAAAGAAAATCTGAATACTGAATTTGTATATCCTATATTGAACGTTTTGATTCATAGTATTTAAAATAGTACTAAAGATTCCCCAATATAATAACTATAGCTGATATCAACCATAAAATAACATTAATCATTTCTTGATTTTTTAAATTAAGATTCTGTTTTTCAAAGATTATAATTTAAATAGCATACTTCCTTACGGAAAACCGCAATTAAAATAAAATTCTAAAAAATTCTCATCTTTAAATCCTGTAACATTATTTAATAATGGTGTAAGGCATTTTTGAGACCATCTGAATAATTTTACATTATAACATTTAAACTATAAAATCATGAAAAAGATACTATTAGCCGGTAAAGTAATTTTAGGAGCAGGATTAATCATTATATTCTTGAGTTCTTGTAAAAATGAAACCAAACAAGAAGATCCAAAAGAAGTAGCAGAAGATGCAAACGAAGCAAAATTTGATTCTATTGATAGCAAAGAAGATGATTCTGAGTTTTTAGTAGATCAGGCCGAAATTAATTTAGCTGAAATCGAAATTGGAAAATTGGCACAAACTAAAAGTACCAATCCTGAAGTGAAAAAATTTGGAAAAATGTTAGTGGATGAACACACTAAATCAGCTTCTGAAGTTAGCGCTTTGGCTAAAGCAAAAAACTTTACCTTACCAACTTCTCTTACTGAAGACGGACAGGAAGAATACAAAAAACTAAACGAAAAATCAGGTGTAGATTTTGATAAAAAATTCGCTGATATGATGATCGACGGTCACGAAAAAGCGATCAAAAAGTTGGAAGAAGCTACTAAAGATGCTAAAGATCAAGATGTAAAAACGTGGGCCTCTAATAATATTGCCGGATTGACCGCGCATTTAGAGCACGCAAAAATGCTAAAACAAAATTTAGACAAAAAGTAAAATAAATTTAATTGGTTATTATTTATTTTAAAAACCCCTTAAGAGTTGAATTGCTTAAGGGGTTTCTTTTTTTAAGTTGCTAAGGTTCTGAGTTGCTAAGATTCTAAGTTTTTTTTCTTAGTACCTTAGAATCTTAGCAACTTAGAACCTTTATAAAACTCCTGCAATCATTTTTCCGTTATAAAAAACCCCTTCTCTTTTTGGTAAACGGGCTACGGCTTCGGCAGAACAGCTTGCTTTTACCAAAATGAAATTGGCATCGTTATCTGCTGCCGGCCAAACTCTGGTTCCGGAATCATTAAGTGGTAGTACTTCATCTCTTGTTGCAATATGCAGTGCGCGGCTTAAGCTGTACTCGTCTGTCCAACCGTAAAGTTGTGCACAGATTTTTGCTTTCTCTAACATATCGCACGTTCCAAAAGGTTGCCAGTGGTCGACAATACTATCAGTACCGGTCATTAACTTTACCCCATATTTTTTTAGTGTTGGAATTGGCATTATGGTTTTTCCAAACGGAACCGTAGTAATCACGCCTATACCCAGATTTCCCATTTGCTCAGCGATGATCTCCATATCCTTTGGATCCATTCTTGCAAGTGCAAAACCATGACTTATATAGGTTTTTCCCTGGAGTTGTTTATTTTCCTCAACTTTTTTGATCATGTATTCAATAGCTGCTTTTCCGGAAGGAGGCGATTCATGCAAATGAATATCAACCCCTTTATTGGTATCGAGTGCAATTTGAAACATTGTATCCAGCGATTTTTCCATATTCCCGTCAACATTCGTAGGATCGAGTCCGCCAATAAAATCAACACCCATGCTTGCCGCTTCTCTCAATAAAGGTTCCGATTTTGAAAATAAAATTCCGTGTTGTGGAAAAGCAACAATTTCTGATCCAAAACTATCTTTATTGTTTGCTAAAGCCGCCTGCAAATGTTCCAGACTTTTCAATCCGCTTACAGGATCGATATTACATTGACATCGTGCAAAATAACTTCCTTGGCTTTGCATTAATTTTATTGCTTCTTCAGCTTTGCGTTGCGAGTCCGGAAGTAATTGTGGAATCAATTTCTGTTCCAGCGTAATCATATCCTTTACAGTATATCCTTTTCTTGGCGCTGCATTCCAGGTTCCGCCATAGTAGGTTTTATCAATATGAATGTGCATATCACGTAAACCGGGAAGCATCAAAAAACCCTTTGCATCAACTGTTTTTAACTTTAAAGTAGATTTTCCAGAAGTAATACTTTTAATTTTTCCGTTAGCAATATGTATGTTGTACAAAGCAGTTTTGGTAGCAATGACTTCGCTTTTTTCGTTGTACTCAAAGCTATCTTCTAATCTGACATTAATCAAAAGGTATTCGTTTAAAAACGATTTTTCTTTATCCTCAGGTATTGAGTTTCCCATGGCATGTGCTCCTATTCCAGAAAACAAAGCTGCTCCGGTAGCTGCTGCTCCTAATCCAAGAAATTTTTTTCTGCTTATTTTATTGTCTTCCATAACGACTATTTATTGATTTACAAAAATCGTTTAGAAATCGAAATCACAGTGGTAATATTACGGATAAGGATGGTAAAAATTATAACTTTCTTTAAAATCACCCGGCGACTTTCCGGTATATTTTTTAAATACTTTGCTAAAATAGCCATTGTCATTGAAACCAAGTTGGTAAGCAATTTCTTTGATAGACAGATCAGTACTTGTGAGTAAGCGTTTCGCTTCGAGAATTGTTCTTTCTTTTATGACATCTCCGGCTGGTATTTTTAAATATTTTTGAGAAAGAATGTTGAGATAGTTGGGTGTAATATTCAACTTATCAGCATAAAAATGAACAGAGGATTCTGTGTTAAAATGCAAATCAATTAATACAGTAAAAGACTTTATTATTTTTTCAGGCTTAGTGGAGGATTCATGTTCTGGAAATTGTTTTAAATATTCCTTTTGCAACAATTTAAGCAATAAATGCAAACGAAGTAAAACGATTTCTTTAGTAAGCAAATCGTCGTGTTGCAAAACCAATTCTATTTCGTGTAACTGGGTCTTAAATTCACCGAATTCATTTTCAGTCAAAGAAAGACAAGAAGGAACACTCTGGTCAAAGAAAGGAAACTGTGATAAATTGGAAAAAATAGTTACGATTTCTGAAGAAAGCATCAACTGAAAACCAGCAGTATCAACTTCTAGCGACCAATTGTGCACCTGGCCTGGCCTGATAAAATAAACCTGATGATCTTCGACCTGATATTGTGTAAAATCGACATTGTGCACTCCCGATCCTTTTTCTACAAAAAAGACAAGATAAAAATCATGTTTGTGAGGCTGCTCGAAGCTATTTCTCCCCTTTACACTATGACGAAACAAAGTTATACCCAGAGTTTCTTCTCCAAGAATAGTAGCAACAGTTAAAGTAGGAATCGAGTTTTTATTCAAAAGATTTTGTCTTAGTGAATATCAAAAATAGCAAATAGTTTTTATTTAAGGTACTGAGGTTCTAAGATACTAAGGCTCTAAGCTTTTTTGCTTAGTAATATAGAACCTCAGAACCTTAGAATCTTAGTATCTTAGAACCTTATTTCAAGGAAGCCATATCAAATAGCAAATAGTTTTTATTTAAGGTACTGAGGTTCTAAGATACTAAGGCTCTAAGCTTTTTTGCTTAGTAATATAGAACCTCAGAACCTTAGAATCTTAGTATCTTAGAACCTTATTTCAAGGAAGCCATATCAAATAGCAAATAGTTTTTATTTAAGGTACTGAGGTTCTAAGATACTAAGGCTCTAAGCTTTTTTGCTTAGTAATATAGAACCTCAGAATCTTAGAATCTTAGTATCTTAGAACCTTATTTCAAGGAAGCCATATCAATCACAAAGCGATACTTAATATCTCCTTTTAATAATCTTTCGTAAGCATCATTTACTTCGTTTACTCCTATTATTTCGATATCCGCAGTGATATTGTGTTCTGCACAGAAATCGAGCATCTCCTGAGTTTCTTTGATTCCACCAATGGCAGATCCTGCAAAACTTCTTCTTCCTAAAATTAGGCTGAATGAGGTTACAGGAAGCGGATCCATCGGAGCACCAACTAATACCAGATTTCCATCTACTTTAAGTAAATTCAAATACGAATCGATACTATGTTCAGCCGACACGCAATCTAAAATAAAGTGCAATGTTTTAGCATGTTTCGCCATTTGTTCCGGATCTGTAGATAAAACTACTTCATCGGCACCCAGACGTTTTGCATCTTCGGTTTTAGATAATGATGTTGTAAATACCACTACATGAGCCCCCATTGCTTTCGCTAATTTTATTCCCATATGGCCTAAACCACCAATACCAACGATCCCCACTTTTTGACCAGGGCCTACTTTCCAGTGTCTCAATGGAGAATAAGTTGTGATTCCTGCACATAATAACGGAGCAACTCCGGCCAAATCTAATTTGTCTGAAATATGCAAAACATAATTCTCATCAACCACAATACTTTGAGAATAGCCACCAAAAGTTTGTCCACCTAAATGTTTATCAGGAGAATTGAAAGTAAGTATGTTTCCTTCATCACAAAATTGCTCTAAATCATTTTTGCAATGTTCACATTCTCTACAAGAATCAACCATGCAGCCCACACCTGCCAATTGACCTACTTTGAAATTCTTTACGTGGTCGCCTACTTTTACCACTCTTCCCACAATTTCATGTCCGGGAACAATTGGGTAAACAGTACCGTGCCATTCGTTTCTGGCAGAATGCAAATCAGAATGACAGATTCCACAATACAAAATTTCTATTTCTACATCATGCGCCTGCACTGCTCTGCGTTTGATGTCTAATGTTTGTAATGGTGCTTCAGCAGCTTCTGTACCAAAGGCTTTTACGTCTTTTGTTTCCATGTTTTAAGTTTTTTTTGTTTCAAGTTTCAAGTTTCAGGTTGTTTTACATTTGCCACAAAGCACTAAGTCGCAAAGATTGACAACTTATAGCAAAGGAGTATCTAGTGTGATCCCTAGTGGTCAGTAAGCTCAGAATTATCTAATTATCTAATTATCTAATTATCTAATTATCTAATTGACAAATTATCTAATTCCTCTAACTTCCAAAACTGTGATATTCTTTATCAGTAACGCTATCAAGCCATTCCCCATGACCTTTGTCTATCTCAGTAATAATAGCTAAATAAGAAAATTTTCTAAACGGGGTTGCTCCATACCAGTGTTCGATTCCAGGCAAAATTGTAATCACTTCGTCTTTATGAATTAAGCGAACTGCGTTTCCTTTTTCCTGATAATAACCTACACCTTCTTTTGCAATAAGCATATGCAGGCTTGAATTAATATGCCAATTACTTCTTGCACAAGGCTCAAAAGTAACTTCCTTAATCATTGTATTTTCAGGATGGATATTACTAGTTTGTTTTTTATAAGATACTTCGCCCGTCATATACGTGTTCGGGACTTTTCCTTCTTCAATAACAGTTGTATAATTTGTTGACATAACTTATTTATTTTTTGGGGTTAGTATTTATTTAAAACTATTGTATTGTTCATCGGTTACGGGTTCTAACCAATCTACAATTCCGGTTTGGGTATTCGTGCTTATGGCTATATGGGTAAATTCGCTATCGGGAGAAGCACCATGCCAGTGTTTAAGGTCGGGAGGAATATTGACAACATCACCCACTTGTAGTAGCTGAATAGGTTTGCCAACTTCCTGATAATATCCTGTTCCGTTTGTTACTATAAGAATTTGTCCGCCGGGATGGGTGTGCCAATTGTTTCTTGCACCGGGTTCGAAAACGACATTACCAACTGCAGTATTTAAAACCGGGTCGTTTGGCACGAGCATTTTAACCCAGGCATTTCCTGTAAAGTAATCCGCCGAAGCCAAATCGCCTTTTGGAAAAATTTCGTTTAATTGATTTTCTGAAGTTTTCATAATTATTTGTTTTTACTATCGGAACAACCAAATCCGAAAAGCAGGAATGCGCTTTAAGAAGTTAGATTTAGTTTATAGAAACCGATAAAGGATTAATACTAATTATTTCGATGCAAATTTACTTTAGTAAAACCGACCACAGATAATGATAATCAAACAAAAAATTAAGAATATGAAACAATTTATGTTCTTAACGATTTCGGAATTGTTCCGGTGAGTCTTTTAAAGTAATTATTAAAATAGCTCGGATATTCAAATCCGAGTGAGTAACCGATGTCAGCAATGCTCCAGTCCGTATGTTGTAATAAAGCTTTGGCTTCGCCGATAATTCGTTCTGTAATATGCGCTGTAGTAGGTTTTCCGGTCACTTCTTTTACCGAACGATTGAGGTGATTTACATGTACTGCAAGGCTTTGCGCGTAATCTTGCGGTGTTTTCAAAATCAGTGGCTGATCTTTTGTTTCTACCGGAAATTGTCTTTCTAAAAGTTCTAAAAATAAGGAAGTGATTCTGGATGAAGCATTTTTATGTTTAAAAAAGTTTTCAGAAGGTTGCATTTTCATCGATTCATGCAGAATCAAATTGATATAATTGCGAATTAAATCATCTTTAAAAACATAATCTGTTTCCTGTTCTTCGATCATTTTTTTAAACAACGAATCTATAAACAACTTTTGTTCAGCCGATAACGAAAAAATTGGTGTTCCGCCTATTTTAAACAAAGGTGATTCATGAAGACTTTCTGAACGGTCTTTTACCTTCAAGAAATCCTCGGTAAAAACGCAGGCATAACCTTCATAAGAAGGGGAAATAATATCCCATGAATAGGGAATATGCGGATTCCCGAAAAACATAATAGTTCCGTCAACTTCTATACCGCGATCTGCGTAATGTATAAGGCTTTTACTGGTATTGATACAAATTTTGTAATAATCCCTGCGATTATAAGTCGGAATTTTACTCACATCACCATTTACTTCGTATACTTTAAAACCCTTCAGCTTTAAATCGTTTATACCAAGTTCTGTTGCCTGACATTCTATTTGTTCTTTCATTTTGCAAAGTTATGAAAATCAAATAAAAAAAGTTTATTTCAGGTTTCTTTTGTTTCAGGTTTCAGGTTTCAGGTTGCGGCTCGTTTAACCGTTAAGCTTTTTTTTCTTGCGTGCCTTGCGTAGATCTTAGCTCCCGATAGCTATAAACTATTTCATTTCTAGTTCCCCGATTTTAAAATTTTAGCAAAATGTGCTCTTTCTCTGAGACAATAATAACTGAAAATTAGACGTTAAAAATTTAGAATCATTCTATCAGTGCTTCTGGAACAAATCTTATTCTTTTGATGTAATTTTATATTGAAATTTAACAAAACCAAATTAATCATGAGTGTTATAAAAGACGAAACTACGCTTCTTAGCACCATTAAGCGTATTGATGAAAAGATAGATAAATTAAATGATCAAAAAATAATTGCCTTTTTTGACCACCTTGGATTAACCAAAAGAGACGATGTACCAAAGAATTTCCTAGACTTTGAAACTATACTTATCGTGGTTCCAAACCGACATATATCACACGAATTAAAATATTTCAAATATTCCATTTCCAGGCTTTCTTTCGTAACAAACCCTTATGCCAAAGAAATTCATGTATATGATTTTAAAGAATGGAACAGCATTACCCGAAATAAAACACAATTTCAGGTAAGAGAGTTGTTAAAAACCAGTTTTGGAGGCGTGAGAGATGTTACTGAAGGAATGAATTAACTATAGCCAATGAAATGGATCACCAGAGAAAGACCTAAAATTGACAGAATTGCGTGCCCATGGCTAATCAAAAAGTTTGTCGACCCTGATGCTGAGTTTATTTATGTCCCTTTTGATGAAGTTTTGGCTAAAGCCGAAGTTTTAAATGCGATTCCGTTTGACATTCCAAATGTAGAATATACCCATTACAACGAAGAATGCACTTTTGACTACATTGTAAAAAAGCATGAACTCAAAGATCCAGCTATTTTAATAATAGCCAAAATTGTTCGTGGCGCCGATACAGATCAACATGATCTTGCAAAAGAATCGGCCGGGCTCTGGGCCATTTCTGCCGGGCTTTCTCATAATATCACCAACGATGCCGAATTATTGACAAGTGGAATGGTTATTTATGACGCGCTCTACACTTGGGCAACGCATTTGTACAAACAAAATCATTTGCAAAATAGTCCTTTTGAGCGTTTGCTTCATGAAGTTTACGAAAAGTTTTTACTCGAAAAGAAAACCAATCAAAAAACACCTTCATGGGTTAAGGATTTAAAGGAGATTATTCAGGATCAAATCGATACCCAATTTGCTTTTGACCTGAAAAAAATTTCGAGCGAATTAGAATTAAATCCGTCTTATTTATCCCGTGAATTTTCTAAATATTTTGAAGATTTAAATTTTGGCGATTATGTTAGAAAACTGCGAATAGAAAAAGCCATAAATCTGATTCAGAATTCAACTTATACCTTAACTGAAATTGCTTATATGACGGGCTTTTCAGACCAAAGTCATTTTACACGAATTTTTAAACTTCATACCGGAAAAAATCCTTCCTCCTACAGAAAAAATTCACTAAAAAGTAAACCAGATACAAAAAGTAAATAGCGTTCTATTTATATCTACCAAGTGTATATAGTTTTGTTTGATCAACAAAAACTATCATGATTACATTTAGACACATTGCAATTATTACTTCATTTTTTACAACGATTAGCATATTTTCTCAAACAACTTATCCTAAAATAACGGGCTATTTTGGTATTCTTCATCCCATTGTAACGATTAGCAGCGAACAAACTAATTTAAATTTCAGGGATTATTATGCCGTTGGTTTTCCAACAGGAATCAACATCTGGAAAAGCTCGAAAATAGGTTTCTCTTTCGAAATTGTTCCAAATATAAAAGTGCAAGGCGCTAGTGATAAAGTAACCAATATTTTATTTCATCCCGGTGTTCTGGTTGCCTTAGGAAAAGGTTACACTTTTGCCGGAAGAGCCGCCTTTGAAAGCAGCGGAAGATATGGTTTTACACCAGTAATAAACAAAACCGTTCTTAAAAGTGATAATTGCAGTTATTTTGTTGCAGTTCCGCTTCCGGTGAGATTTGGCAACGATCATCCGGCCACATTTACGGTAGGTTTTCAATTTGGAATTGCCTTCTAAAGATTTGTTTTCAGGTTTTCTTTGTTTGGCCTCGTATCAGGTTTCAAGTTGTTGAATTCTGTGCCTAACCGCAATCCCGATAGCTATCGGGAGGAAAGGGTTACGCAAGGTTCGCAATGGTTTACGTGAAGCTAATCACATACAGCTTTGCGAACTTAACAAAGTCAACTGGCAAACACATCAAAAATAATACTTTGCGTGCGGTAAAATTAATTCGGTAAACTCACCATACAAATCTTATCTAATTTCAAAAATGCTGATAAACTTTTGTTCTAATTTTTTTCTTTTTCTCTCTTCATTCCATCTCGAATAAAAAGCCATAAAAAGTAAAAACAAATTAACAATTGTAGACGCTCGCCTAAGTCCTTTAGCAAAAAAGAGAAAAAAGATATTGATTGCCACGATAAGAATTATTGGAGAATAGTACGCCCAAAATTGTTTATATTTATTACCGGGTTCAACAATACAATCAACTTTAAGTCTATTATTAATGCTCTCATATTTCCCTCTTATGATAAAATTTGTTGATGACTTTGTCGAATTTACAGTTAAACTAAAACTGTTATCATCAAAAAATCCGTAAAAAGGCTTTATGCCACCAGATATAGGAAATATTCTAACCTGTCCTAATGCTGCTTTTGGTGAACCAATTTCAGTATTATTTTTTAATCTTAGTCGAAATTCTTCTAAGCTGAGTTTTGATTCCATCTTAATTCTAATTTCCTTTCTAGTTCTGCTGTGGTGTCAATACACTCTTCACCATTTCATTCAAAGCATTTCCGTGAATGTTTTTAGCCAAAATAATTCCGTTTTTGTCTATTAAAAAATTTAAGGGTACAGATTGAAGCATATAATCTACAGCAGCTGGAGATTTCCAATATTTAAGATCGCTTACTTGTATCCATGGGAGTTTTTGTTTGGCAATAGCTCCTAACCAAAGTGGTTTTTTAGTATCCATTGAAACACTGTAAATGGATAATTTACCTGAATACGTATTATATAATTTTAACAATTCTGGCTGTTCTTTAATACAAGGTCCGCACCACGATGCCCAAAAGTCAATTAAAACTAAATCTCCTCTTAAAGAAGTTAAGGCTACATTGTTTCCTTTTGTATCCGGAAGATCGATTTCTGGAGCGATATCACCTACTTCAAGTCCTACAACCTGAGCTTTTGAACTGGTTATCACGCAACATAAGAATCCTAAAATAAGTAAAGTTTTTTTCATAAAATGGTTAAGTTTTTTTGATAATTTGGGTTATCAGATTTGAATCTCACGTAAAGTCGCAGAGTCGCAAAGTATAATTTATTTGCTTTAAAAACTTTGCGCCTTTGCGGCTTTGCGTGATAAATATATCAACAAATATAAATACTTCTTTCAATATATTTTGACAAACAATTGTATTTTATATTCATCCTCGCTTTCATAAAATTTTCCTAAAAATTTTTTCTTAAATTGGTATATCGGGAAAAGTCGATATCTTTGCACCATGGAACAAATAGAAATCTTTAAGGCACTGTCGAACAAATCCAGATTACAAATGCTGGAATGGCTAAAAGAACCCGAATTACACTTTCCTGATCAACTCCAGCATGCAGGATTTGAACACGGTGTTTGTGTAGGGCAAATACAAGCCAAGGCAGGCCTGACGCAATCAACTGTTTCTGAATACTTGTCTATTTTACAACGTGCCGGCTTTATCGAAGCCAAACGCGTGGGACAATGGACTTACTATAAACGCAACGAAGGTGCCTTTGAAGCACTCAGTAAATTAATTCAAACTAATTTGTAAATTACTATGAGTACAAACAACCTGTTTTCGCCATTTAACTTAAAAACGTTAAATCTTAAAAACCGAATCGTAATGGCGCCAATGACACGCTCATTCTCGCCAAACGGAATTCCAACTGATGAAGTAGCTTCTTATTATCAAAAAAGAGCTGAAGGTGAAGTTGGATTAATATTATCTGAAGGAACTGTGATCAACAGAGCTTCATCATCAAATGATGCTAATGTGCCTCATTTTTATGGTGACGCAGCTTTAAAAGGATGGAAAAAGGTGATTGACGAAGTGCACGCAGCCGGAGGTTCAATGGGACCACAGATCTGGCATATGGGAATCATGGACAACCATCATTCAGGATGGGTTCCTCCAGTTCCTTTTGAAGGTCCGTCTGGGTTAAACCGACCTGATTTTAGAAATGGAGTTGCCATGACTGAAAAAGATATTGAAGATACTATTCTCGCTTTTGGACAAGCTGCCGCTGATGCTAAAAGATTAGGTTTTGATACTATCGAAATTCACGGTGCACACGGATATTTGATTGACCAGTTCTTTAGAGCTGAAACAAATTTACGTACTGATATTTACGGTGGAAAAACTTTGCCGGAACGTAATCGTTTTGCTATTGAAGTAGTAAAAGAAATAAGAAAACAAGTTGGGAATGATTTCGCTGTGATCATGCGTTTTTCTCAATTTAAACCTTCTGATTACAATTATAAACTGGCTAAAAATCCACAAGAATTAGAAGCATGGCTTACACCTCTTGTTGAGGCAGGAGTTGATATTTTACACTGTTCACAACGTCGCTTCTGGGAACCTGAATTTGAAGATTCTGATTTGAACTTTGCAGGATGGGCTAAAAAAGTTACCGGAGCACCGACTATTACAGTAGGTTCTGTGGGACTTTCTGGAGATTTCTTTGGAGCGTTTGCAGGAGAAAGTTCAGAGCCAACTTCTTTAGAAGAATTAAACAGACGTTTCGACAGAGGCGATTTTGACTTGGTTGCTGTTGGAAGACCTTTATTATCTGATCCAAATTGGGTTGCGAAAATCAAAGCGGGAAAAATGGATCAGTTGAAAGGTTTCAGTAAAGAAGCTTTAGGACAATTGGTTTTAGAATAAAGAAGGTACAGAGTTATAAAGGTTCAAAGGGACAAAGGTTTTAAACTTTGAACCTTTTTCTAAAAATATAAAAGGGATGAAACAAATTATGTTTCATCCCTTTTTTGAATACCTAATAACTAACAAAATTAGAAATTCAATATTTTTAAGTTAGGTACAGAGTTGCAGAGGAACAGAGGGGCAAAGGTTTTCCTTTGAACCTTTTTACTTTGTTCCTTTGAACCTTTGTACGTTTGAACCTTGCACTTTCTTTTGCAGCCAATTTCTAACGGGTTCATCGTATAATTTCAAGCATAAATAAGCAATAACAATACTTGAAATTAAAACACCTATTCCAATTATGTAACCATCTTTTATCTCTATTTTATTATCGATAACCCAGGCAGTATACCAATAAATTAAGGGATAATGTGTAATGTAAATTGGATAGGATATATCACCTAAAAGCTTGCATATTTTAGCGGAAAAAGCACTTTTAATTTCACCTCCTGCTCCAATCGCAACAATTAAGGGAAATACTAAAATAATACAGAAGGATTCATATAAACCGTTCATCCATAAACTGTTTTCATCTCCAATTCTTGGTATAATAAGCACTGCTGAAATCATCAAACTGCAAATCCAGAAAGCACCTTTGATGTGAATTAACTTTCCTAAGCGGCAAAGTAAAACCCCAGCAAAAAATGGGTATAATAAACGGGTAAATCCAACATTCATTTGTTCCAGATTCAATGACCATCCACCAATTACATCTCCTTTTGGCCCGAAAACAGTATAATTAATCAGCATTCCAGCAAATATCAATACAAAAACGGTCATTACTTTATTCGAGAATTTACGAAATAAAACAGCGTATAAAATATTGGCAATATATTCAAAGAAAAGCGACCAGGCCGGCCCGTCAAGAGGATGCATTTCGCCCCAACCTCTGATTTCCAAAGAGGGTGGAATTGGTAATAATGTAAAACCGATAACCATGGTTACAATTACTTTCCAAACTTCCATTCCGGCAATTTGTGGAAATAGAATATCAGAAGCCTGAAAATAATAGCATATCGCGCCAATGATCATTCCCATAATGACCATAGGCTGTAAACGGATTAGGCGTCGTTTGTAAAACTCCCATTGTGTCATTTTTGCCCAGCGATCGTCATAAGCATAAGCTACAACAAATCCGGACAATAGAAAAAAGAAATCAACAGCTAAATAGCCGTGGTTGATTATTTGATTAAATCGGCTCCCTCCGTTATGTGCTTCCAGAATATGGAAAGCAACCACTAAAATAGCAGCTACTCCACGCAAACCGTCGAGAATTTCGTAATGTTTTTTTGGTTGAATATCAATAGAAGTTGAACTCATAAAAATATTGTTTTTGGTTTAAAGGTTAATTTGGTTGGTGTCCATTTTACCGCAAAGTACACAAAGGGTTTACGCCAAGTTCGCCAAGTTTTATTCATATAGCTTTGCGAACTTAAAAAGACAACATAAACACAACGATAAAAAATACTTAGCGCACTTTGCGGTAAAATTCGCAAAGCCTTAAGTAAAACTACATAATTATCTAATTTTCTAATTCTCCTAATTATCTAATTAATCTATTCCTGATGCTTCTTAAGCCACTCCAGTCTTCTTTGATCCGGCAAATGTGTTACTTTAAAATTTTCAAACTTAGCTTCAAAACCTTTTCCGTCTGGAGACGCAGCCATCAGACCAACCATTACGGGTGTATTGTCTTGTAGCGGCGCATTTCTTGTCAGTATATAATTTTTATCATCATAAGAGAAAAATACTTCAACAGCATCTAGTCTTCTCACCACTTTTATCCAGACAAATGGTGGTGCTTTATCCAGTGTTGTTACACTCCAATCGCTTTTATCATGTGTTACCACAGTGCTGATATTGAACTTTCCATCTACAAATTCTACTCCGGTTTTAATGTAGTTTTTTTCATCAACACGAATCATTAATCCCATTTGGTCAAAACGAGCAATGTAATTGCCTGTTATTTTTACTTTAGCTTCAAATTCTCCCCCGTAAGTTGCGTAGTAAAACGGTGCATCATCAACGGTAAATCCGTAATGTGAAATACGCCAGTAATCACTGCTCGCGGTTACATTCATAATCAAAGCATTGTTTTTAATTTCCCATTTTTCAGGTTCATTAAACCACTGCATTTTATTCAGGCTTTGCGCCGAAAGGTTTTGAAATAAAATAAATGCTGTGACCAATAGTACTATTTGTTTCATAAATATTTTTTTTAAGATGCAAAACTTCTAACATCTAACATCTAACATTTTACATATAACTTTTCTTTAAAAAGCAAAGCTGCAACTTTTTACCATTGCAGCTTTACAACCAACCAATTTAGAAAATTAATGAAATTATTGAAGTGAAAAACTCACTTTAGATTTTATAGCTGTAGATGATGCTCCTATTAAAGCTTCAAAAGCTCCCGGCTCAGCGACCCAGTCGTGTTTTTTATCATCAAAGAAACTTAAAGCAGTTTTGTCAACCGTAAAAGTTACCGTTTTCTCTTCTCCGGCTTTTAGCGAAACTTTTTCAAAACCTTTTAATTCCTTAATTGGACGAACCAAAGAAGATTTTAAATCGCTGATATAAAGCTGAACTACTTCAGAACCGTCTCTGCTTCCGGTATTTTTAACTTTCACAGAAAACGTGATTTGATCTCCAGCCGACATTTGTTTTTTGTCAGCAGTCACTTTTCCATATTCGTAAGTGGTATAACTTAAACCGTGACCAAAAGAGAATAATGGTTTGATTTTTTGTTTGTCAGCCCAACGGTATCCTACAAAAATACTTTCTTTATACGTTACATCTTCTCCACCTGGAAATTCTCCCAAAGCGTGTGCACCGTTATCAGATAATTTTACCGGGAAAGTGAAAGTCAATTTTCCAGAAGGATTTACATCTCCAACTAAAACCGCTGCCAAAGCATTTCCCGCTTCTGTACCTAAAAACCAACCCTGAACAATTCCAGGAACTTCTTTTACCCACGGCATTGCCACTGCGTTTCCAGAAATATTTACGTAAACAATGTTTTTATTTACTTTCGCTAATTCAGAAATTAATTTATCCTGACCATACGAAAGTTCTAATCCTTTACGATCGTGTCCTTCATCGTCCTGGTTTTCACTTTTATTTAAACCTCCAATAAACAGAACAATATCAGCATCTTTAGCTACTTTTAAAGCTTCTGCAGTCAATTCTGCCGGAGAACGTTTTTCTTCTAAACTTACTTTTGCAATAACACCATTATAATTACTTGTAGGATCTCCAACATAACCACGGGCATAAACGATTTCTGCCTGATTGCCAATTCTTTTCTTTAATCCTTCAAGCGGTGTAATTTCATATCTTGCTTTTAGTGAAGAACTTCCACCACCAACAGTCATCATTTTAATGGCATTTTCACCAATAACAGCGATCTTTTTAGTTTTAGAAAGATTGATTGGCAAAATGTTATTATTATTTTGAAGCAATACGATTCCTTCTTCTGCAATTTTCAAACCTGCCTGAGCATGTTCTTCCGTTCCGAAAGATCCAAAAGGTCTGTTTTTGTCCATTGTAGTTAAGAAGGACAAACGTAAAATACGACGCACTTTTTCGTCTAATTCTTTAGTTCCAATCTCTCCTTTTCTGATCATTTCTGAATAAGGTTTTGCCAAATAATAGTTGTCATAAGCATTACTAGTTCCCCATGAAAGTCCGTTTGTCCAGGATCCAAATTCCATATCTAAGCCATTATGAATTGCCTGTTTTGTATCATTAACTCCGCCCCAATCTGAAACTACAACACCTTTGAAACCCCATTCTCCACGAAGAATATCGTTTAATAAAAACTCATTATGACAACATTGTTGTCCTTTGTATTTGTTATAAGATCCCATAATTGCCCACGCATCACCTTCCTGAACAGCCGCTTTAAAAGCCGGAAGATAAATTTCGTACAAGGCACGATCATCAACAATTACGTTTACTGAGTTACGATTCGTTTCCTGATTGTTCAGGGCAAAATGTTTTACACAGGCTGCAACTCCATTGGACTGAACTCCTTTAATATAAGGAACCACCATTTTTGAAGTTAAGAAAGGATCTTCACCCATATACTCGAAGTTACGACCGTTTAATGGTGTTCTGTAAATGTTAACTCCAGGCCCTAATAATACATTTTTGTTACGGTAACGTGCTTCTTCTCCAATTGATTTTCCGTATAAAGAAGCCAATTCCTTATTCCATGTTGCAGAAAGTGCCGTTAAAGCCGGAAATGCAATACAAGAATCGTTTGTCCATCCTGCCTGATCCCATTCATCCCACTTCACTTCAGTACGAATTCCGTGTGGCCCGTCGGTCATCCAGTTTTCCGGAATTCCCAAACGTTTTACACCTGGTGAACTAAATTTTGATTGCGCATGAATCATGGCAATTTTTTCGGCAGTTGTCATTTTCGAAAGTGCATCTTCAACACGTTCGTTAATTGGCTTTTTATCATCCAGATAAACCGGAACTTTGTTTTGGGCATTAATCCCAAACGAACTCAACACAAGTAAAACAAGAAGAGTTTTAACGTTTTTGAACATAACTATTAATTTATTAAAGCATTTAATTTATAAGCAGAGACTTTTAGTCAAAAGTACCTTATAATAATATTGTAAAGCTATAACGTTATAGTCCGTGTTAGAATTTTGGACGAAAAAAAGTAGTGAAATAAAAAATTAAACTATTAATTATCAAGTATTTAATAATTTAAAAAAGGCAAAAAAAGTAGTAGATTTAAAATAAATCGTTACATTTTTAATGAAATTAAACCTATTTTTATGACCATTTCTTCAAAATCATTTCGGGAAACTGCCGCTTTATTTCTTGCTCTGGTACGATAATTATAAATCGTGCTTAAAGAGTAACGGAGAAAGGCAGCGATTTTTACACTGTCGGTAATCCCAAGTCGGATAAGTGCAAAAATACGAAGTTCTGTATTTAATAATTCACCCTGTTTTAAAACAATCTGCTCCTCTTTAATAAGTAAATCATTGAAATCTTTCACAAAGGTTGGATACAGATTCAAAAAGATAATATCGAAATTCTTGTATAACTCTTCCAGCTCATTATCAACCAGCGTTGTTGATTTAAGCATTTTATAGATTTCGTCAAATTGCTTCGCAGTTGCTTTTTTATTTAAAATAATACGATAATTTTCTAACTTATTGATGTAAGTCGAGCACAGACTGAAGAAATGTGCTATATACTCTTCCTTAATATGATTTGATTCTGATAATTGTGCGTTACGTTCCTGCAACTGATTGTTGGTTTCGGTAATATCTTTGTTTAATTCGGCTAATTTTTGACTTGTCTCAAAAAGTTCTCCCCGAATTCTGGATACTTTTTTCATTTGTTTGTAAACATAAATTACGGCAACAATCAAAAATACTGAAAGAATGCTAATGAAAAGCAAATACAATTGCAATTGCATTTTACGTTTTGCCTCTCTTTCTAAATAAGAAGTATTAATGATTGAATAGACTTCAGACATTTGAAGCGTACGAAACTGAACATTGCAAAAAAGTGCATCAGCAATAGCGGACTGTGTTAGTTTATACGCCATATCAACATCACCAGATTCATAATAAGCCAAAGCCAATTCCTGCAAAGAAGCATTATCTTTTATAGCATGTTTAATGTCTGAAATGGCAGACAGTGCGTAGTATTTTTTTCTTAATTCTGATTGATGTGTGGTTTCATAAATACTTCCGAGGAGATAACCAATCATTGCATATTGCGTATTATCCTGATCAGCGGTTTCCAGCAATTGCATTAATTTCTTCTTAGCAATTCCAAAACGTTTATCTGAAATATGCTGCTGAATCAAATTGATTTTATACTTCAGCGTTTGCGGATTTAGTACAGTTAATAAAGAATCACGATAACTCCTGATTTGCTGTATGTATTTTTTATCATAGCTATTGGCTACATAATGCTCATAAAACTCTCGATAAGCTTCATAATATTCCGGTAGCAGTACCGTTGATAATTCTTTTTTATTAATTCCTTTTAAAAGAGCTTCTGATTCACGGTATTTTCCTGACGACGAATAAAGTGTTGCCAATTGAAGTTCGGCTTGGTCTTTTAATTTTTTATTCTGAAGTTCAGCTGCAATTTTCAAATTCTTTTTTACGTAGAAAATAGCCGAATCAGAATTGAATTTTAAATATTCTGTGTATAAGGTTTTATTGTAGTTGTACTCCTGCTCTTTCGTTAAATCTTCTGATTTAATTTTTTTGAAGTTTAAAATACGTTCTTCTTTAAGCTGAACATAACGCTGTTTATTTCTTAATGCATTGTTTAGCTTATCCAAAATAGTATCTGTACTATCAGATGCATGAACGGGGTTACCTAAAAGAACCAATAAAAGAAATAACAAACAATTTTTCAAGGGGAATAAAAATAAATGATACCTACAAATATACTAAAGTGATACAATTAATTAGAATTATTTATAATTGGCAAATTTTAGGAAAATTTCAAATTTAGTTACAAAAAATAAAGCAAAACATTTTATAAAAAAGACATTTTAAAGAAATCCTAACAATGTTTTTATAATTTTGTCAGAACAATTTCTCTAAATTAAAACGACACCACCATGCCACATTTTATTATTGATTGTTCCGAAAACGTCATCCGATTAAACTCGGCCGAAGAAATTATGCAGGAGGTTTTTAATGCGGCTTTATCAACCGATCTTTTTAGTGCCTCTGAAATTAAGGTTCGCATCAATCCATTTTCTTATTACAATAACGGAAATACTTTAGATGATTTCATTCATGTCTTCGGATATATTATGGAAGGCCGAACGTCAGATCAAAAAGCAAAATTATCAAAGGCAATTGTAACCTCATTAAATAATATAGTAGCTGAAGTCCCAGTGATTTCAATCAATATTAAGGATTTTGAGAAGGCGAGTTATTTTAATAAAACGATGATTTAACATTTAATGATATAAAAAAAATTATAACAAATTTATTTTGACATAAAAATAGCCTCGAATTCACAAATGATTTCGAATAAGTTTTTCAAAAAATTCGTGAATTCGTGGCTAAAAAAAAACTTTGTCAAAGTTTAAAACTTTTACAAGCCCTTAAAAAGTCTATTTTCTTTATTCTATTTTCTTTATTCTATTTTCTATACTCTATTTTTTATTTTCTATTTTCTATATTCTATTTTCTATATTCTATTTTCTATATTCTATATTCTATATTCTATATTCTATATTCTATATTCTATATTCTCAATTAACAGCAATTGGCGCCGCCAGACAACTTTCCGGAATATCAAAAGCATTTACTAACGCGACCGCATCCGGGCGAATATCCCAACACAATTGATTAACTATTTTACGGATTGCTTTGGTTTTCACCGCTTCCATATATCCATCTTCAAGATACCAGCCTTTGTTTTTTTCTAATTGTGAAAGTGCGTATAACTGATTTAATTTGGTCAATATTTCTTTTGATTTTTCATCCTCCACTGTTTTAATCGCTGCCTGAAATTGTTCTAAAACTACGCGTTCCAAATAGGCCTGTGCAACATCTATCATTTGATGTTGTACAACATTAAAAGCATCGTAAGGTTCTAAACCTCCATCAACTAATTTTTTAATACGTTGTGCTGCCGAGGCCAAAATTGTTTTTTCCCTGTGAATAAAAGCCTGCAAATGAAATTGATCATCCAATAAATGTTCATCATCTGTTCTGCGGGTCGCTATCGGATTTTTTTCGGTAATCGCTACTTTGGCATTTTCATAGACATAATTAATAATTCCCAGAGATCCCATTTCCCCAAATGCTTTTCTGAATTCTGATAAACGATTTTTAGCTACTAATTGCATCAAAACAGTATTATCACCTTCAAAAGTGGTGTAGATTTCGGTATCGTTTTTTAAGGCATCGATTCTGTTTTCAGATAAATATCCTTTTCCGCCGCAAGCCTCTCTGCATTCCTGCAAAATATCTCTGGTACTCCAGGTAGAATAGGATTTCATACCGGCTGCCAAAGCTTCAATTTCCTGCATTTCATCTTCCGTTTTATTCAAAAATCTATTGGTCAGATATTGCAAAGCAAAATGAACGGCATATGTTTTTGCCAATGGCGGAATCAAACGACGTTGGTGCATTCTGTAATTTAGAATTGGCACTTCAGAACCTCCTTCGGGGCCAAATTGCCTTCTTTGATCGCTATATCGAATCGCAATTGTCAGGCCTGATTTAGCTGCTGCTAAAGCGGAACGTGGAATTCCGATTCGTCCTCCAACCAAAGTGCCCAACATGGTAAAAAATCGTCTGTTATCACTCGGAATCGGGCTTTCGAATTCTCCATTATCATTGACAGAAGCAAAACGATCCAGCATATTTTCCTTCGGAATAACCACATTATCAAATGAAATTGTTCCGTTGTCTACGCCGTTTAAGCCCATTTTATGTCCGCAATCACCAATAGTAACGCCGTTTAAAACAGTTCCGTTTGTATCGCGAAATGGAACCACAAAAGCGTTTACACCATAATCGTGATCATCAATAATTAACTTGGCAAAAACGGTTGCCATTTGTCCGTGAACAGCGGCATTACCTATGTATTCTTTTTGCGCATTTTTATTGGGCGTATGAATAGTAAAAGTCTGATCGTTATGATTGTAAGTTGCAGTTGTTTCTAATCCTTTTACGTTTGAACCATGATGCGTTTCCGTCATTGCAAAACAACCCGGAATTTTAAGTGAACCAATATCTTTTAAATATTTAGCATAATGTTTCTCAGTTCCTAACGATTGAACGCTCATTCCCCAAAGACCAAATTGAACACCAAATTTTATCACTAAACTCAAATCATGATAACTCAAAGTTTCCATAATCGCAAAATAATCTTCTACGTTTCCTCCACCGCCGTATTCTTTGGGATACGCCATATTGCCCAGGTTTTCTTCGGCTAAAATTTTGCACCAATTGTAAACCGTTTGGCGGTAAACGTTGATATCTGTTGAAGTTTCATAAGTAAATTCAGGTCTTGAAATAACCGATTTTACTTTTTTGATAATGGCGGCTTCTTTTCCGTCTAAAAGATCGGTTATTTTCTGAATATCAAAATTAGAAGTCGTTTGAGAATTTGCTGTAAAAGAATCCGCTTTAGTTTTGAAGTTCTGAATGACTTCTTCGCCTAGAATTCCAAGATCATTTTCAAGCTTTATAAACTCTGGTTTTACAGTCGAAATGTCTACATCTTTTTCAGAAAGTGCCTCAGCAATGTCAAAAATTGATTTTATGGAAGCTTTATCCTGAATACTTTTCTCGATATCTGACTTCCATTGTGTGAGTTCATTTCGCGAAGGCGGATTTGAAATATCAACCTTAGAAAGCAATTGTTGTTTTTCTTCGGGCGAAAGCCAGACCAAATTATTAATAAATTGCTGAATCGTTGCAAACTCCTTTTGAGTTAACAAATCATCAGACCACACTAAATAGAATAACGGTATAAAGGCTTGAAGTTTGGTATTTTTCATAAAATATAGAATCTGTTTTAGCAATAAAATTTATTTTTTTGCCAAAGATTTCAGAGATTAAAAGGATTTTTTTCAGTACTAATTTTAAAATCTTTTTAATCTGTGAAATCTGTGGCCCTTTTAAATTTGCTTAATAAAAAAAGCAGGAATGAAAATACTCATTCCTGCTTTAACATCCTGTTAAGATTCTGGTAATTTATTTTTAAACCAATAAAAAGTATGCAAATTACATTTAAATAGAATCTTTAGACGACAGGATATATTTTTGTTTTAACGCAAAAATATGGTGTGAATTAAAAACGATAACCGCTATAAAAATAATGCTGTAGGCTGCAATCTGCAAAGATCCAATTTGTTCGTGATAAACGAAGTTTGCCAAACAAAAAGCAATCATTGGATTAATATTTAAAAGCATCCCGACTGTTGATGAATTAATACCTGAAAGTGCATAAAGATTCAGGAACAAAGGAAATATAGTAAACAAAATTGCAATGGTTTCGATACAGAAATAAAACTTAAATTCGGTTGGAACTGGCCCGCTATATGCCGGATAAAAAGGCAATAAAAACAAGGCTGCCAATGTAATATGAAAAGTAAGAATGATAAACCTGTCAAAACCTTTATTGATACGTTGGCTTACTAAATAACATGCATAAGTAAAACCAATAATAATACTGAAAAACATATCCATAATTGCAGTGTACGACAATAACAAACAACCCGAAACGCTCAATCCAACAGAAATCCATTGTGTTTTACTCAATTTTTCTTTTAAAATAAAATAAGCCAATAAAGTCGTTAAAATTGGACAAACCAAATACGCCAGCGATGTTGCTTTTACACTGATGTGGTTCATTACATAAATAAAAGTAAACCAGTTTAACATTAAAAAAACACTTCCGCCAATGTTTAATAAAATTGCTTTTCGTTTTTCTGCAGCTGACAACGCTTTAAAAATTGAAACGGTTTCTACTATTTTTTTTTTCTTAAAAGCAAAAGCAATAAGCAACATCAAAATACTACAACTAAAGACGCGATAAAATAAAATATCTAAAGAAGCGTATTCATGTATGGGCTTTAGAGCCAGACTAAAAAAGCCCCAGATTGCAAAACAAGTTATGGCTGCTATGTAATATTTGGTTGTTTTCACGATGATTATTTTGATTAGTTTTCTATTAAAGCAAATTTCTTAAAAATAAAACAGCAATACAGATACAGTTTTTGTAAATTGCACCATAACAGTTTTTTTTTATGAAGAATTCCACTTACTTATATCTGCAGTTTGCTGATCGTATTGAAAAGCAAATAAAATCGGGCGTTTTGAATGTTGGTGATAAGCTTCCGTCAATACGCGAAGTCTGTGCTGAAACAGGTTACAGCATGAGCACCGTGAGCAAGGCCTATTATGAAGTCGAGAGCAGATCTTTAATTGAATCAAGACCTCAATCTGGTTATTATGTGAGTAATACTTCGGCCAGGATTATTACAGAACCTTCTCCAAGTAGTCCGGATTTAAAATGCCTGAATATTGATCGGGAAGATTTAATTGATCAGGTTTATGGTAATATGACGGATAAAAATATTACGATGCTTTCTTTGGGTTTTCCTTCGAATGAGCTGCTTCCTATTGCTAAATTAAATAAAGGAATAATTCAGGCTACGCGCCAGCTTCCCAACAGCGGAACGAGTTATGAACAAGTGCAGGGAAACCTTAATTTGAGAAAGGAAATTGCGCGCTGGTCTTTTACCTGGGGTGGTTCGTTAACCGAAAATGATATTATTACAATGCCAGGCTGCACTAGTGCCATATCACATTGTTTGATGACGTTGACACAACCGGGAGATACTATCATTACAGAGAGCCCTGCGTATTTTGGAATTTTACAATTAGCAAAATCACTGGGTTTATACATTATGGAATTGCCCACAAATATCACAACAGGAATTGAACTGGAGGCTTTAAAAAAAGCACTTGCCACAAAAAAAATAAAGCTTTGCCTGTTGATGAGTAATTTCAGTAATCCCTCTGGGAGTATGATGCCTGTTGAACATAAAAAAGAAGTAGTTAAGTTAATGGAATTTTACGACGTTCCGTTAATCGAAGATGATATTCACGGTGATTTGTACTTTGGCTCCAGCCGCCCAACCAATTGCAAAACATATGACGAAAGTGGTATCATTCTTTGCTGTAGTTCTGTATCCAAAACATTGGCTCCGGGATACCGTGTGGGTTGGGTTTCGCCTGGAAAATTTAAAAAACAAATACTACGTAATAAAATTTACCATACGCTCTCCTCTCCTACTATTACACATGAAGTTGTAGGTGATTTTCTAAAAAATGGGCGTTATGAAAATCATCTCCGAAAAATTCGCCAGATTCTGAATCACAATTGCAATAATTATATTAATACGGTTTTGGAATCTTTTCCAACAGGAACTAAAGTAAGTCAGCCACAAGGCGGATTTTTTCTTTGGATAGAACTGGATAAAAATGTTGACACAGCAGCTTTTTATCATTTAGCCATGAAACATAATATTAGCATTGCTCCCGGCCGAATTTTTTCTTTTCAGGATCAATTCTCCAATTGCATGCGTTTGAGTTTTGGTTTGCCATGGACCAACGAATTGCGGGAATCAATCAAAACATTAGGAAGACTGCTGCATTATTAAATAAAAAACCAGACAACATAATCGTTGTCTGGTTCCTAACTAATCTAATTCCAACATTTAATTACAAAACAAAATAAGCATCGGCTGTCGCTTTTTTGGTTTCCGGTTTAAGATCAAATTCCTTAATAATATCAAATTCACTTTGATATTCATTAAGCATTTGCATTAAGTTCTTTTCAATTGTATTCGAAATTGCTGTTACAGGCGTATCTGTTGGTCTGTTTTCGAACGGATCCTGCAAATGAATTGCCATTTTCTCAATCAGGAAAAACATTCCTCCAATAATTGTAATTAGCGGAATTGCAAACCAGCTTAACAAATTAACCAATCCAAAAGGCAACAACAGAATAAATAAACACAAAGTCATTCTGATATACATACTATAAGTGGTTGGGAAAATCGTATTTTTTATACGTTCGCATTTCCCCATTGCATCACATAATCTTGTTATGGTTTTATCGATTTCAACTTGCTGATAAGCATTAAGACGCCTGTCTTTTCGTGCAATTCTTAAATCTCTACCATGCAGCAATAAGATTGCATTTGGTACATTTTGATGATTTTTTACAAAATTTATTTCTTCTTCGCTAATCAAATCTTTGATCGGTTTTATCGCATCTTTATTTCGCAGTGCCTGACCTAAACTGTAGCACCATGCAATTTGTCTTTTTGTAAAATTTTCTTTGAACTCATTGGCTTCCACAGAAAAATCAGGGTCTTTATAAAAAGTTAGCATCTGTCTTACCAAAGTTCTTGACTCATTTACGATAGCGCCCCAAACAATGCGTGCTTCCCACCATCTATCATAAGCCTGATTTGATTTAAAAGCTAATAATAAAGATATAATGGTTCCGATCATCGTTGGAATCGCAATTGGAACGTCAACAGAGACATTGATGAAATAATGATGAAAAACTTCAAACAATATCGTATAAGTTAATACCAGTCCCAACTCAACTTTTATTTTTCCAAGAACGTATTTCATTGGAATTCTTTTCTTTAATAACATAATTTTTCGTTTAAAATGAAACGTATTCTTTTTTGAAGCTGGCTATTATACCTGTTCTTCATATAGCGATAAAACAGGTAGTCCTAATCTATCGTTGATATTTTCTTTCTTATTTTTTGTGAATTTAATTTTCTCACCTTTACGTGTTTCGACTAATAAATCGATATCATATTTTGAAATAGCTTCAGATAAATAAGGTGCAAATTCTTCGTAATTATCATCAAATTTGGAGGTTTGACTCACGATTTCAAAAGAGAAATTGGCGCTTAAATACTGCTGAACATCTTTAACATGCATATTGGCCTTACCATTTTCTATGTAAAGTGCTTTATTAAAATCTTCTTTATAATGCTCATTTCCTAAATGTAAAATCGGGCATTTCTGATTTCCTGCTAATTGCATCAAATATTGATGAATTCGTTTTGTTTCCTGTTTGTAAGATTGCGTCAAAACAATCAATTTAACATCAAAGGCTTCAATGATACCTTTAAAGATTGGGGAAGATAACCCGTATTGATTGTGAATTTTTATTTTGCAGTTCGTAGTGTGTCCTATAATATATCTGCAAGTTTCAAGAACCAATTCCTGGCTTGCAGTAAGACTAACTCTCATTTCACGCAAAAACTGTGAAGCTGAAAAAGTATCAGGAGTATCTGAGACTATCATTAAAATAATCTCGCAATTGTTATTTTTTGCCTGATTAACAGCTGATTTTACAGCGCTGATAGTATCTTCTTCTAAAGTGGTTGGTATAAGGAAATTTTTCATATGTATAATCGTTTAGTTTATACATACAAAATAACTACTCGTATATTAGAGGGTTCTTAATCTAAAATTAGAATTTCCTAAGATTCAACATTAGAATTTCTAATGTTGACTTTTTTACCAATGTCTTTCTTAAAAATAATAGTTACAATAGTTCCTTTATTTTGCTCCGATTGTACTTGTATTTCACCATCGTGCATACGTATAATTTTAGAAGCCAAAGGAAGTCCTAAACCGTAACCTATATATTTCGCAGCAATTTTTCCTCTAAAGAAAGGTTCATATAAATGCGGAATATCCTCTGGCGGGATTCCGATTCCGATATCATTAATACTAATTTTAATCCAGTCTTTATTGGCTGAAAGCGTTACAAATACTTCATTATTATCTGAATATTTTACTCCGTTTGTAATAATATTATTGATCGCTAATTCTAAAAGAGGCTTATTGCACGGAATTAAAAGTAAATTAGAATCTTTAGGAGCAAAATTAAGTTTGATGCTAACACGGTTATCCGGATAAATTTTATCCAAATCCGATTTTACATCCATTAATAATTCATCGATTCTGGCGATATCCAGCACTTGTTTTTTTCCATCGTAACCGGTTTGCGTTAATTTCAACAAACTTTCTGTTAAATTTCCTAATCTAGAAGCCTGACTATAAATATTTCCAAGAGATTCAATGTATTCAGGAATTTGCCTTTCTTTCAGAAGCATAATTTCAGACTCCGCAATAATAGTTGTTATTGGAGTTTTTAGCTCATGCGAAGCATTATTGATAAAGTTCGCCTGAATTTCGAAAGAAGTTTCCAGTCGGTCCAGCATATCATTAAAAGTATGTGTAAGATCTGATATTTCATCAGAATTCTTTACTTCGGGCAATCTGTTATGAAGATTTGAAGCACTTATCCGGTTTACTTCTTTAGTAATTCTTGCTACTGGATCAATGACTCTTTTGGCCAGAAAACGCCCTAAAAAGAAAGCTAAAATTACAAATCCGATTCCTCCAAACAACAATATTTTTACAATATAAATTGTGGTAGTTTTTCCTCTTCGGTCACGCGCACCAACAATTACAATATATTTTTGATTATTTTCGGTAAAAACCTGACCCAGATAATATTTACTATTTACTTCAAAATAATCTCTTCCGGTTTCGAGAATGTTAGAGTAAAATTCGTTTGGTAAATTTAATTTAGTATTATAATCAAAACTATTGGCGCTGTTTATTCTAAGAACATATTCTTCTTCTTCAATAAGTTCTTCCAGTCCATTTTTTTTAAGATTACTATAGTACTTAATTTTTTCGGGATCCTTTTGAAAATGAATCGAAGCCACAATTTTTGCTCTGTCCTCTAGACGTTTTAAAAAATGGTATCGGTTATTTTCACGAAACAATACAAAAACTAAAACACACAATAACAGTGTACTAAAAGTAGAAAGGGCAACATAAGTAAAAGTAATTTTTTTTCTTATATCCATTTTATGGCTGTATAACGTAACCTAAACCTTTCATGGTATGAATCAGTTTGGTTGTGTAAGGTTTGTCTATTTTTTTTCGTAAATAATTAATGTAGACATCAACTACGTTGGTATTCATATCAAAATTGATATCCCAAACATTATCTAATATCTGATCACGAGATACAATTCTGCCTGTATTTTTAGCTAGATAATAGAGTAATTTAAACTCCTTGGCAGTCAAAACAATCGATTCTCCGTTTCTTTTAACTGTTTTTGATTTACTATTAATTTCTAAATCACTAATTATAATAGAATCTACTTTTTCAGTTTCCTGATTTGCTCTTCTGTATAATGCGTTAACCCTTGCGTCGAGTTCACCAAATTTAAAGGGTTTTACCACATAATCATCTGCTCCGGCATTTAATCCGGTAACAATATTTTCTGAAGTTCCGAGGGCAGTTAAAAGCAAAATTGGTACAAAGTTTTTGTCTGCTCTTAATCTTCTGCAAATTTCGATACCGTTTATGTCAGGCAACATTACATCTAAAATTACCACATCAAAAGTATAATTCTGAATCATCTCTAAAGCCGTTTTACCATCAAGAGCAACACTGACATCATTGTTGTTCTCAGCGAATCCTTTACGTAAAATAGATAAGAGATTTGGTTCGTCTTCGACTATGAGTAATTTCATTTGAATAATTGTATGAGTAACAAAAATAAGGATTGCCTTTAAAAATCTAAATCTCGTTCCGTATAAATTATGATTTAATTATGAACAGTTGAATGAAGGCGATTTTAGATTTTTGATTTTAGAAAGTAGATTTCCGAACCTTGTTACCTTAAATTAGATTTATAATTTAGATTTTAAATTGTATAATCTAAAATCTAAAATTATTTTTAGAAAGTTTCGCCGGCATTTAAATAGAATCCTTTAGAACTATTTCCCCAAGCCTGATCAACAATCAAATTGGTACGGGTTGCTTTATCTATTAAAATACGCAAACCTAAACCTGCAGCAGGTTGAATAGAATGAAAAAGATTTGTATTCGTGTCTGGATTGCTTGTCGTTACAAAATTCGTAAATACGACTCCACTGAACATTTGATTACAGGTAATTGGAAACCTGAATTCTGTTGCCAGATAAACTAAGTTGGTCCCTCTGAATAAACCCTGCGTATACCCTTCTCCACTTCGGCTGCGTTGATCCCAACCGATGGCAGGCAAATTTAAATAAGGAACCTTTCCTCTTGTTACAAATTGTCCATAGGTCCAAAGTGCCAAAATATAACGTTCGTTTTTCTTAGAAAGCGGGATGAAATTACGATACTCTGCAAACAAAACATTACTATTATCCTGGTTTTTAAACAATACCGGATTAAAACGATAATTTATGTTCGCAAACCATCCGTGTGTTGCATTGACCTGATTATCTCTGGAATCGTACACCAAGTTTAAGCTCACTCCTGTCAAAAAATACTCTAAATTATCAAACCCATATTTTTGGCTATATTCATAATGATAGGTCAATTTTCCGTTGGCCACATCAAGTTCTTTATCAACAATACTTGAATACCAGTCGATGTTAATACCGCCACCCACATAAAAATTCTTCTTTACTTCAAAGGATGCTGTTTGATGAAATTTAAAGTAATTATAATCCATCGCTTGTGCAATTGAATCAATACTGAAACCTGGTGCTTTATCGCGGGCAGCCGGAATAATGTTGGTTCCTAAACCATAATTAGGTTGTGAAAATAGATACATTCTATAATCTCCACTTAAAAATATCCTGTTATTTCTTAATAATATATTGTTCTTGATATTGACCAGCCATTGTTTTTTTGTCGTGTAGGTAATCCCAACATTGGCTATCGAATATTTATCTGCTTTTTCTTTTCCTTTAAAAGTATATTGCGCTACTGCACCGTAAAAGAAACCAGTCGCTGGTTGAGAACCAATAGCCGGAATAATTAAAAAGAAACTGTTTTTTATAGGTTTCACTACATAAACGGAATCTTTCTTTTTGAAGATTTCTATTATTGTTTTTGGAGGACAAACAGTAGGATTGATGGAGTCGTTTTGGGCGATTGAAACAAAATGTATAAAAAACAATAACACCAAGATTTTAAATTTCTTCTGAAAGCTATTATTTTTTAAAAATTTTACCATCTGAAAGTTTTATTTTTTGGAAATAACGATTCAACCTTACTGTAAATATAAGTCTTATTTTCAATATTTTACGCGAATATTCTTTTAAATTAAAAGGATAACTTATATAACAATTTAAAATTTTAAGATTCAAAACGCATCAATTATTAGGGTAATCTGTATCTTTTCACTCTCAAATAATCATCAAAAAACAACATTGAAAAAAGAGTCTGAATATTTTCTTGATAAAGAATACAATTCTATCATTTTTGGTAGAGACGAAGCCAATTTCAAAGATTTTGAATGTTGTGTTTTTAATAATTGTAACTTTTCTGCCTGCACCTTTTTAGCCGTTACTTTTATTGATTGTACTTTTAATGACTGCATTTTTAGTGAAGCCAAAATCAATTACGTAGCTTTTAGAACGGCTACTTTTAATCGCTGTGAAATCAAAGAAGTAAATTTTGCGATGTGCGATAAATTAATTTTCGAAATTCATTTTTACGATTGTATACTGGATTTTTCGAAGTTTTATACTTTAAAAATAAAAGGAACAACATTTACCAATTGCAGTCTGGTTGCTGTAGATTTTATGGCCGCAGATCTTACAGCTGTTCTTTTTGACAATTGCGATTTATACCGGTCTGAGTTTGATAAAGCAATCGCCAACAAAGCCGATTTTAAAACAAGTTACAATTACACCATCGATCCATCAAAAACAAAATTGAAAAAAGCTGTTTTTGCTTTGAAAGAAGTGAAGGGGTTATTGTTTAAACATGATGTGATTGTGAGCTAGGAAAATAAAAAAAGCCAGTATAAAACTGGCTATTGATTACATATATTTTTTACTAAGGAAATTATCCTACTATAACGTCTCTTTTCATGATAAATAATTTTAAATTAATTATATCACAATATTATCGTTTTTTTACACATTATACAACTTTCATGTGTTAAAACTTACACAACATCTAAATCATCTCCGGACTTAAATTTTCTCGTTGTAATTACATCTTTTGAATAAAAATCCTTTACAAATATATCTGTAAAACCAGATAAGGAATGTTTTGCTATTACAGTAAGTCTGATATATGATGATGTATCACTCCAATTCGATTCGATATCTTCTATAGTTCTTACCCGCATTGCATGGAGGCTATTGTTATCGCTCTTTTTCTTACAGGGAATATAGGAAATAAAATTATCTTTCAAAACGATATCTTTTCCCTGAATGTTCATTCCTCCAACACCTCCAATTTGTTTATAGAAAGTAGGTTCGATTCGAATATCAAATATTTCAGAATTTGTTTTATTTATAAATTTAAAAAAGTAATTCGTTTGTCCTTCAAAAGTTACTTTGCTTATATAAGACGAAATCTCAATTTTTACTCGTTTTCGATTTAGGAAATACATTAAAAATAAATAGGATGAAATTACTCCTGTAATAATACTAATTACTATCCCTACAATTATCTCTTTCATTTAAATCTATCATTTATCTGACAAATTTACAATAAAAATTAACATGTAAAAGATTACTTTTAAAACATTCGGTTCAATCGTTTCTCCATCACATAATCTTCCATTAAATAATTTTTTCCAATATCAATATTAACTTCATCGACAACTTCAAAACCTATTTTTTTATAAAAACCTAAAGCCGAATTGAATCGGTTTACATTTAATAGTAATGCAGTCGAATTATTTGCTAAAGCTAATTTTCCAATTTCATCAATAACCTTTTTACCTATTCCTTTTCCTTGTGTTTCTGGCAGAAGATATATTTTATGAATTTTAGTTACAGCTTTACTATTATAATTATGTTCTATTCCGATGAAACCTAAATTAGTTTCATCTTCATTAATCATAAAAAATAATTGCTCTTGTTTATTGTATTGGTCAATTAATGCTTCATCAGAATAAAAAAGACCTAACATATAATCTAATTGTTCTTTTGACAGAATTTCGCCGTACGTAATAGGCCAGGTTATATGTACTATATTTTGAATTAGCTTAATATCGCTAATTTTTGCTTCTGAAATTGTAATCATATTGTATTTAAAATCCTTTTATTATTTAGTAAAAACCTGATTTTCCTGTTCGCTTACCCGGATGAAAGTTGTGCGTTTGGTTAGTTCTTTTAATCTCGATGCACCAACATAAGTACAAGCACTTCTTAAGCCTCCTAAAATATCCAAAACTGTATTGATCACTTTCCCTTTAAACGGAACCTGAACTGTTTTACCTTCACTGGCTCTGTATTCAGCAACGCCGCCAACATGTTTGTCCATGGCGGTTGTCGAACTCATTCCGTAAAATTGTTTGAATTTTTCACCGTTAACTTCGATCAGTTCTCCTCCACTTTCCGTATGTCCTGCTAACATTCCGCCCAACATCACAAAATCGGATCCTGCACCAAATGCTTTTGCAACATCTCCAGGAGTGGAACAACCACCATCACTGATAATATGTCCGCCTAAACCGTGAGCAGCATCAGCACATTCTATAATCGCCGAAAGTTGTGGATAACCAACTCCTGTTTTTACACGCGTTGTACAAACAGATCCGGGGCCAATTCCGACTTTTACAATATCGGCACCAGCCAAAAGCAATTCTTCAACCATTTCTCCGGTAACTACATTTCCGGCAATAATTACTTTATCAGGATATTGTTTTCGGGTTTGTTTTAAAAACTGAACAAAATGCTCGGAGTAGCCGTTTGCAACATCAATACAAATAAATTTCAAGAGTGGGTTTGCTGTTATAACTTGACCGATTTTAGCAAAATCTTCTTTGCCCGTACCAGTGCTTATGGCAATATAGTCGTAGAATTCCGGAGATGCATTTTTAAGAAAATTATTCCATTCCTCCGGTGAATAATGTTTATGAATAGCGGTAAACAATTTTTCTTTGGCTAAAACCTGTGCCATTTCAAAAGTTCCAACGGTATCCATATTCGCAGCCATAATTGGAATTCCGGTCCAGATTGTGGTGCTGTGCAAAAATTTAAAATTTCGTTCTAGAGACACTTCAGATCTACTTTTTAATGTTGATCTTTTAGGGCGAATCATTACATCTTTAAATCCTAATTTCAAATCAGTTTCTATTCTCATGGCTTTGAATTTTCTGTTACTCTCAAAGATATTAATTTAGAAAATGACGTCTTTAAAATGAATAGAAAACTAATTATTCAGTTATTAACAATTATTCAATTTTAGATTTTAGATTGTTGATTTTAGATTGCCAAAAACGGAATGCTTAATTTAGAATGCGGATGAAAGTGATTCGCTAAAGCGAAAGCGCAGATTTAAAACGGATTTTTTATTTTTGAAATTTCACAGAGATACTCTAAGTTTCTCAGAGATTCACAAAGACTTCAATTTGAACGCGTTTCGACTACGCTCAACGTGACAAACGTCACACTGAAGACTGAGACTGAGACTGATAACTAAAATCTACCCGTGAATCGTCTCCCCTTTTCCGTAATTCGAAATAATAGATTCTTCGTAGGCAAGCCATTCTCTCCAGCGCTTCTCAACGTCGATTCCAACTCCGTATTTTCTTGCGTAAGTAATGAAAGTTGTATAATGTCCGGCTTCGCTTTCCATCAATTCTCTGTAAAAAACAGCTAATTCTTCGTCCTGAATATTCTCAGATAAAACTTTAAAACGCTCGCAGCTTCTGGCTTCGATCATAGCCGAAAAAAGTAGTCTTTCAACTAAACCAGAAACACGGCTTCCGTCACCGCTTTTCTTCATATATAAATAGAGTTCATTTACATAATCGTCTTTGCGTTCGCGGCCTAATTTTAGTCCTCTTTTGATGATGATATTATGAACCTGTTCAAAATGGTCGATTTCTTCTTTGGCTAAAGCCAATAAATCTTTCACTAAATCCTGATGCTCCGAGTTATTGGTGATAATCGTAATCGCGTTTGTTGCTGCTTTTTGCTCGCACCAAGCGTGATCGGTCAGGATTTCCTCAATATTTTTCTCTACAATATTTACCCATCTTGGGTCTGTTGGAAGTTGTAATCTTAGTACGCCCATTTTTTAAGTCTTAAGGTTTGAAAGTCATAAAGTAATAAAGTCATAAAGTCCAAAGTCATAAAGTTGAAAGTCGAAAAAACAAAAGTCGAAAGTCCAAAGTCATAAAGTTGAAAGTCGAAAAAACAAAAGTCGAAAGTCAAAACTAAAATAGACGTTCACATTCTATTCAAGACTTTCGACTTTCGACTTTAAAACTTTATGACTAATTTTTAGTATACGAAAATCGGTCTTTCGCTCATCATTTCGTTTACTTCGTTGGCTACTTCTTCGATAATAGCTTCATTGGTATGATCAGCTAATACTTTATCGATTAATGCTACGATAGTTTCCATATCTTCTTCAACTAAACCACGAGTTGTGATTGCAGCTGTTCCAACACGTATTCCAGAAGTTACAAATGGTGATTTATCATCAAATGGAACCATATTTTTATTTACGGTGATTTCTGCTTTTACTAATGCATTTTCAGCTTCTTTACCAGAAATATTTTTATTTCTTAAGTCAATAAGCATCATGTGGTTATCAGTTCCGCCAGAAATAATTTTGTACCCTCTTTTTACAAAAGCATCTGCCATAGCATTTGCATTTTTTTGCAATTGCATAGCGTAAGTAAAGAACTCATCTTTTAATGCTTCACCAAAAGCAACCGCTTTAGCAGCGATAATGTGCATTAAAGGTCCACCTTGATTTCCAGGAAAAACAGCAAGATCTAATAAAGATGACATCATTCTGATTTCACCTTTTGGAGTTTTTAAACCTTGTGGGTTTTCGAAATCTTTCCCCATTAAAATCAAACCTCCACGTGGTCCACGTAAAGTTTTGTGCGTTGTTGTAGAAACGATATGACAATGTGGAATTGGATCATTCATCAATCCTTTAGCAATAAGACCTGCAGGGTGAGAAATATCAGCAAATAAGATTGCACCTACACTGTCAGCAATTACTCTAAAACGCTCAAAATCC
Organism: Flavobacterium aquidurense; assembly: GCA_900107365.1. Classification (GTDB taxonomy): domain Bacteria; phylum Bacteroidota; class Bacteroidia; order Flavobacteriales; family Flavobacteriaceae; genus Flavobacterium; species Flavobacterium aquidurense. The sequence goes on along the minus strand of FNPS01000001.1, from coordinate 746,180 downwards.
ATATCACGAGAATAAGCAGATGCTCCGGCGATAATTAATTTTGGTTGTTCTTTAGTAGCAATTTCCTGAATTTTATCATAGTCTAGACGACCAGTTTCAGCATCAACACCGTAGAAAACAGGACGGTATAAACGACCTGAAAAGTTTACAGGAGAACCGTGAGTCAGGTGACCACCATGAGATAAATCAAAACCTAAAATAGTATCACCAGGATTTAAACAGGCGTGGTAAACAGCCGTATTTGCCTGAGAACCTGAGTGAGGCTGTACGTTTGCGTATTCAGCACCAAATAATTCTTTAGCTCTGTCGATAGCAATTTGCTCAATAACGTCAACTACTTCGCAACCGCCGTAGTATCTTTTGCCAGGATATCCCTCAGCGTATTTGTTAGTTAAAACAGAACCAGCTGCTTCCATTACTTCGTCGCTTACAAAGTTCTCAGAAGCGATAAGTTCTAATCCGTGAATTTGTCTGTCTTGTTCCTCTAGTATAAGGTCAAAAATTTGTTCGTCGCGTTGCATTTTTTCGTTTTTCGTTAATTTGATGCAAAAATACAAAAAAACGTTTGTGATACTGTTAGATTATGATATATTTGACATAGAATTTTTCAACAAATAATTAACATACACATGCCAATAACCGCCAACGATACCAAAAGAAAATCATGGTTAGAAGTACCAGAAAATAGTGACTTCCCTATACAGAATATTCCTTTCGGTGTATTTCTTACCAAAGAAAATGTCGTTACAGTAGGAACAAGAATTGGCGATTACGCTATAGATTTAGGGGCTTTGCAACAATTAAACTATTTTGAAGGAATAGATTTAACTGATGATATGTTTATGCAGGATACGCTAAATGATTTTATTTCTGACGGAAAAAAAACATGGCGATTAGTGCGAAACCGTATCGCTGATATATTTGATGCAACCAACCCACAACTTAGAGATTCAACAAAAGATCGCGATATTGTTATTTTTAAAATTGATGATGTAGAAATGCAATTGCCCGTTTTAATTGGAGATTATACCGATTTTTATTCCAGTAAAGAACACGCTACGAACGTTGGAAAAATGTTCCGTGATCCTGAAAATGCCTTATTACCAAACTGGTTACACATTCCGGTGGGTTACCACGGAAGAAGTTCTACTATTGTTCCGTCCGGAATTCCGGTACACCGACCAATGGGACAAACATTACCAGCTGGAGAAAAATACCCTGTTTTTGGGCCGTCTCGTTTAGTAGATTTTGAACTGGAAACTGCTTTTATTACAACAGATGTTAATGTAATGGGAGAAAATATCCCAACATACGAAGCCGAAGATTATATTTTCGGAATGGTTTTATTGAATGACTGGAGCGCACGTGATATTCAGAAATGGGAATATGTGCCACTAGGACCTTTCTTAGCCAAAAACTTTGCAACGTCAATTTCTCCATGGATTGTAACGATGGATGCTTTGGAACCTTTTAGAACTAAAGGCCCAAAACAAGATCCGTCGCCGCTTCCTTATTTACAAACGAAAGGGAAAAAAGCTTTTGATATTCATTTAGAGGTTTCGATACAACCTGAAGATGCAGAAGAAACAATAGTTTCTAAATCAAATTTTAAATATTTATATTGGAATATGGCACAGCAATTAGCACATCATACCTCAAACGGATGTCGTGTAAATTCTGGTGACATGATGGGTTCAGGAACTATTTCTGGTCCAACTCCTGATAGTTATGGTTCAATGTTAGAATTGACTTGGGGAGGAAAAAATCCTATAAAATTAAAAGATGGTAGTGAACGTAAATTTATCGAAGATAATGATACCGTAATCATTAGAGGTTTCTGCGAAAGCAATGAAGTTCGTATTGGTTTCGGAGAAGTTTGCAGTCAATTACTACCTCCTTTTGTTAGAGCATGAAGAGAAGATTCAATACATTAATTGTAAAGGATAGAAATAAAAAAAAGCTTGTTAGTTTGCTCTAACAAGCTTTTTTTATACTATACTTTGCCACAGATTAAAGGATTAAAATGATTTTTTCAATGACAAACAGTACAATAAATTATGTTTTAAAAAACTTAGTGTCCTTGTGCCTTTGTGGCGATTACTTACACCGGAATCTGTTGACTCAAACAATGTAATGTTCCGAATCCCCAGATAAAATCGATACAACTAATTCCGATTACTTCTCTGTCAGGAAAACATTCTGAAAGTATATTCAAAGCCACACGATCGTTACTATCATTAAATGTCGGCACTAAAACACATTTATTCAGAATTAAGAAATTAGCATAACTCGCCGGTAATCTTAAATCTTCAAAATCGACGCGTTTTGGCATTGGTAATGCAACTATCGTTGGCGATTTTCCGTCTTCTAATTTTGCATTTTGCAAACGCTTTAAATTATCCTGTAATGGTTTATAATTCGAATCGTTTTTATCTGTTTCAACAATTGTTACGATGGTATCTTCGTTTACAAATCGGCATAAATCGTCGATATGTCCGTGTGTATCATCGCCTTCTATTCCATCTCCAAGCCAAATTACATTGGTAACTCCCAAATATTCTTTAAAAACAGCTTCGTAATCTTCTTTGGTGAAATTTTCATTTCGAACCTGAATAGTTGGATGCATTAAACATTCTTCAGACGTTAACAAAGTACCTTTTCCGTTCACATCAATCGCACCACCTTCAACAATTACCGGTTTTCCTTTATACATTACCTGCGTTAACGGAACATCAATAAAATCAGCAATTTTACCTGGAACAAATTTATCTAATTGATAGTTTTTATATTTTGCCCAACCATTAAAATTGAAATTTAATGCTTCTCTTTTTGAACCGTTTTTTACAATAATTGGTCCGGAATCACGCATCCAGCTTCTGTTTGTTTTATGGATAATAAAAGAAACATTCGCAAGATTTACGCGTGCTCTTTCTAACATTTCGTTTATTTTTTCTTTACCTTTTTCATCGGCTACAACCAAAAAAACAGTTTCAAAAGTGGCTACTTTTTTAATAAATTCTACAAAAGCCCATTGAACAGCTTCGTATTTTCCTGGCCAGTCATTACCATTATGCGGAAAACACAATACAATTCCTTGTTGTTTTTCCCATTCTGCTGGAAATCTTCTATTATTTGTTGACATATAGAGGTTCTAAATTTGAAAGAGCACAAAGATAATCATTCAGTAAGGATTATAAAACAGTCAATTGGAAATCCATTACAATTAAGCCAAAATATCTGATAAAAATTAAGTTAAAGATTAAATAATGAAGACTTAATATTCGGCCAAGATCTGCTAATTACTTTTGGCGGAACTAAAAACTAATAAAATGAAAAAATTAAGTATCTCATTATTAACAGCTCTTTTAATTATGACGAGTTGTAATAACGACGAAAATTCAAACAATGAACCAGAGGTTGTCGTAAACGAAAATCCAGCAACTTTTAAAGAAATTGGTTCTATCACTATTGGTGGCGAAGGAGCAGCTGAAATTTCTACTTATGATGAAAAAACAAAAAGACTTTTCACTGTAAATAATAGCGGAACAAATCAAATTGATGTTATTGATATTTCAGATCCTACAAAACCAGTTAAAATTGGTAAAATTGATTTAACTCCTTACGAAGGAGCTTCAAATAGTGTTGATGTTTACGACGGAAAATTAGCCGTTGCTTTAGAATCAACTACAAACAAACAAGGAAACGGAAAAGTTGTTATTTTTAATACTACAGATTATAGTTTAATTAAACAAGTTACCGTAGGTGCATTGCCAGACATGATTACATTTTCTCCAGACGGGAAATATATTATGACTGCAAATGAAGGAGAGCCAAACACAGATTATTCTCAAGATCCAAACGGAACTATTTCTATTATTGAAACGAGTACATATGCAGTTACAACACTAGATTTCGCTTCTTTTAGCTCTCAGGCTGAAACTTTGAAAAAAGACGGATTCAGAGTTTCAAAAGTTGCAAAAAGTTTTGCTCAGGATATTGAACCAGAATACATTACTATTTCAGACGATTCTAAAACAGCGTGGGTTACTTTACAAGAAAATAATGGTGTGGCAAAAGTCGATATCGCATCTAAAACTATTACTGCCATCTATCCTTTAGGATACAAAAATTTCAATACTGCTGAGAACGCTATTGATGTGAGCGATAAGGATGACAAAATTGCTTTCAATCCATGGAAAGTAAAAGGAATGTATATGCCGGATGCGATCAGTCATTTTTCTTCTAACAATGTTCCTTATTTCGTTACAGCTAATGAAGGTGATGCAAGAGAATATACTGCTAATACAGATATTAAAAGAATGAAAGACATGAAGTTAGACGCAACTGTTTTTCCTGATGCTGCAACTTTAAAATTAGAACCAAATTTAGGAAGATTAAATCTTATCGCTGATATGGGAGATACTGACGGAGACGGTGATTTAGATGAAATGGTAAGTTTTGGAGCACGTTCTTTCTCTATCTGGAATGGAAGCACTGGAAAAATTGTTTATGACAGTAAAAATGATGTAGATAAAAAGTCACAGGAATTAGGTACTTATGATGACAAACGTAGTGACGACAAAGGTTCTGAGCCAGAAGCTGTTAAAGTAGTAAAAATGGGTAATCAGAATATTTTGTTTGTAGGTCTGGAAAGGTCAAACGCTTTTATGTCTTACGATGTAACAAATCCAACATCACCACAATATTTACAAACAGTTAAGACCGGAGTAGCACCAGAAGGTGTATTATTTATTCCTGCTTCTAAAAGTCCAACAAAAAGAAGTCTATTGGTTGTTAGTAGCGAAGGTGATGGAACCGTAAAGATCTATCAGCCAGATTTAAAATAAGTTTCAATCATCAATTTTAGAAAAAGGGTAAAATACATTTTACCCTTTTTTTTTGCCTGAATTTTAGGTTTTATTAACAATTATACACAATAAAAACCTAAAACGTGGGAATTATGTAAGAGTATATACAACAGAATCTAAGACTCGAAGTATAATTTTGTCATGAGTTTAAAATAAAAACCAACTTAATATTGAATATCATGAAAAAGAAATTAGCCTCCGTATCACTGTTACTACTGGCATTTGCAGCAAATGCACAAAATATGGCAACTACTTCAACACAACCTTCTATTGATAAAGCACCATATGATAAATGGTCTATCGAACTAAATGGCGGTCTTAACAAACCTACCAGAACAATGACTCCGGGTTACACTACTTCAACTCTTAACCCTTTTCACGCAGATTTAGGTGTTAGATATATGTTTAATCCAAAATTTGGGGTAAAATTAGATGTTGGTTATGACCAATTTAATGAGAAAGATGATACTCCTGATTTTGAAAGCCGTTATGTTAGAGCAAGTTTACAAGGAGTTGTAAATATTGGACGAGCTTTGAACTTTGAAACGTGGACTAATACTATTGGTGTTTTGGCACATGGTGGTTTTGGAGTTTCGCAAATAAGTACTGAAACCGGATATGGTGGTCAGGATTATATGGCCCACGGAATTTTAGGATTAACAGGTCAAATAAAATTAAGCAATAGAGTTGCTTTGACTGGAGATCTTACCGGAATTGTAAATGGAAGACAAAACTGGAACTTTGACGGGATGGGTACAACAAAAACAGGTGCATTTGATGGTGTATTGTTAAATGCTTCAGTAGGTTTGACTTTCTATTTGGGTAAAAACGGAAAACATGCTGACTGGGTTGGCGAAGAAGACAGATACAATGAACTTGATCAAAGAGTTAGCTTAATTGAAACTGGTCTTCTTGACACAGACAAAGACGGTGTAGCTGATTTATATGATTTAGAACCAAATTCAATTACAGGTGTTGCTGTAAATACAAAAGGACAATCTATAGATACAAACCAAAATGGTGTTCCTGATGAATTAGAAAGCTATTTAGACAAAACTTATGCTAAAAAAGGCGATAATAACCTAACAAACAATACTGTAGAAGAATTGATTAATGGTGGATACGTAAATGTTTATTTCGACTTTAACTCTTCTAAACCAACTAATGCTTCTTTATCAGGTGTTGATTTCTTAGTGAAATACTTGAAAAACAACCCAGGAAAAAATGCAGATATTATAGGTTATGCTGACGAAATTGGAAATTCAAGCTACAATACTGAATTATCAAGAAAAAGAGCTGAAGCTGTGAAAAAAGTAGCTACAAATGCAGGAATTGATGCTTCAAGATTGAACGTTATTGCAAGTGGTGAAGATACTTCTGTGAATAAAAATTCTAAAGAAGCACGTCAAATTGTGAGAAGAGTTACTTTCCAGGTGAAATAATTTCTTAAATATAAATTCAAAAAGGCGGTTTCAATATTGAAACCGCCTTTTTTATTGCCCAAAAAAAAAGGACAAATTTAGATTTGTCCTTTTTTTATAGTTTTCGACTTAATTAGTCAATTGCTCTTTTTGTAATATCTCCAAAGGCATCAATTCTTCTGTCTCTGAAGAATGGCCAGTTTTGACGGACATTTTCCTGTAAATCTAAATCAACTTCAGCAATCAGGATTTCTTCCTGATCATGAGATGCCTGAGCTAAAATTTCACCTTGCGGTCCAGCGATAAACGATGCTCCCCAAAACTGAATTCCGTCAGTTCCGTCGATGTATTGTTCTAAACCAATTCGGTTAGCAGCAGCAACAAAAACGCCATTTGCAACAGCATGTCCTTTCATTACGTTCATCCACGCACCGTATTGATTTTCTCCGTATTGTTCTTTTTCTTTTGGATGCCATCCAATTGCTGTTGGATAAAACAACACTTCAGCACCTTTTAAAGCGGTGATTCGAGCTGCTTCCGGATACCATTGATCCCAACAAATAAGTGTTCCAACTTTTCCTTTTTTAGTTTCGATCGCCTGAAATCCTAAATCCCCAGGAGTGAAATAGAATTTTTCATAAAAATGAGGATCGTCCGGAATGTGCATTTTACGGTATAAACCAGCTTCTGTTCCGTCTGTATCGATGATGTAAGCACTGTTGTGGTAAATTCCAGCCATTCTTTTTTCGAAGAAAGGAACAATAATAACCACTCCCAATTCTTTTGCCAACGCACTAAAAGCAATAAAAGAAGTACTATACAATGGTTCTGCTAAAGCAAAATTATCTACATCTTCGCTTTGGCAAAAATAATGACTGCTATATAATTCTGGCAACAAGATTACCTCTGCACCTTTATTGGCTGCATCTTTTACCCAACTGATACATTTTTTAAGATTATTTTCAGCAACGTCATTCAGATTTAACTGAATAACGGCTATTTTATATTTTCTTTTCGGCATGACTTAAAATTTAGAATGCAAAAATAGTAATTTTTAGAGGAATGACAAAAGGAACAATCTCAGTACTAAATTAAAAAAAGAGCTTACCAGCTCTTTTCGATTTGTGAGTTTGAATTTAGTCTATTAGAAAAAATCCTAACAATATAAATTACATTTTCTTCTTCTGTATATAATATTTTAAAACTTCTAACTACAATTTTTCTATATTCTGGTTCAATCTCATCTTTTTGATATTGTTCAGAAAAATGAATATTTTTAGTAGTTTCTAAAATATCATCCTTTAACTTATTTGCTCCCTGAATTGATTTTTCTTTATAAAAATTAAAAATTGTTTTAACTTATTCTTGGCTACATTAGTCCAAATTACATTTTTCACCTTACTCATTACCAATTCCCAGCTTCTTTTTCTAAATCATCTTGCGAAATTATTTCTCCGTTTTTAATTTCTAATTTTGCAGATGCTAATTCTGTTTTATAAGCCATTCTTGTGATAGCTTTTCCATCAACGGAAAATGTAACAATTTCTTCTTCCTGGTAACTTTCAATAACTGCCTTTACAACTTTTAAAAGACGTTCATCTGCAGTATTTATATATTCTAAAACACTATCTCTTACCTCTAAAGCTCCCATAATTATATTCATTTGATCATTTAAAGATAGTCATTTTGATTTGAATTTAAAATAACAGAAACACATTCATTTTCTTAAAAAAAACCATTTTACAATTAGCTTAATTCATTTAAAATTGAATCAACGAATTGCAAAATGGCTTAAACCTAAATTTATAACCTAAAAACTGTATTACTCAATAACCACCTTTTGTGTGATAAATTCAGTTTCAGATTTTTTGAATTTAATATCAAAAGTTCCTTTTACTGCTGATTTGAATTTATAAACCTCTTTTTGAGGTGTTGGTACTTGTAATGTACAAACTTGAGATGGATATTTTACTTCTACTTGCAATCCTTTTTCTGCGCCAATTGTTACTTCTGAAAATTTATTGAAAACTCCGCATGCATTGTCTGCTGTAAAAGTTACTTCGTAGCTCAATTCTTCATTTATTTTTCCGGTTACGGGACCTTTAACTTCAGACGCAAAAGCACTTTTTGTGGTTCCGTTATCTACAACTTTTTCGTCGTCATTGCTGCAAGAAAATAACACAGTAGATAAAAATAATACTACTAAAACTGATTTAATTTTAAAACTTTTCATATAAAATAATAATTAATTGTTAATTACTATGAAGATGCAAATGCGTTACATTGGTTGCTTATGCAAAATGTTAAATGTTTCTGCAACTACACTAAACAATTGTAAGTCAGTTTTTTGTCAATTGAAAAAAAATTGCGCAACAACCGTTATTTCTTATAAAAACCAGAACTTCTCGCTTAGCCCCGATAGAGCCGTTATCCTTTTATGGCAGGGTTTGCCATAAAAGATAAAGGCGAAAGCGGGACAGGTCGTCTTTTGAAAAAGATTATTGTGCTTCAAAAAAAAAAAAAAAACACCAGCCTTTCGACTGGTGTTTAAATATCTTTTATTAATTAGATTATACTGCAGTAGGTTTTTTAGGAAGTATTTTTTTTATCAAATTTACAATTACTAAAACTACAAGCCCCAATGCTAAGCCTACTACAAATTCTTTTATAATATCAGGGAGATTAATTTTAGGTGATAGATGATGAAAAAATGGAATATAATGCACGAAAATACCTCCGGCAACTAATAATAATGCAATTGTACCAATTACGGTTAACGCCTTTATAACTAGCGGAAGAGCCTTTACTAATATATTACCAATAAATTTTGATATACTTTTTTCTTTTTTACCGAATTTAATAAGCTTGTAACCTGCTTCGTCCATGCGAACGATTAATGCTACAATTCCGTAAACACCAATTGTTGCAATGACTGCAATAATAGAAACTACTATGATTTGTTGCGTGATAGGTTGGCCTATAACTGTTCCTAGTGCAATAATTACAATTTCGACAGAGAGAATAAAATCGGTTACAATTGCCGACTTTATCTTTCCTTTTTCCATTGCCAGAATTTCTTCTTCAGTGAAGTTTTCTTCGGTTATTCCTTCTGATTCTTCATGCGAATGAGGAACTATAAATTCGTATATTTTTTCGGCTCCTTCGTACGCTAAAAATAACCCACCCAAAACTAAGACTACAATAATAGCAACTGGAAAAAAAGCGCTCAACAAAAAGGCGATTGGCAGAATGATGATTTTATTAAGAAGCGAACCTTTACTGATCGCCCATAATACCGGAAGTTCTCTTGAAGAGGCAAATCCGGAAGCTTTTTCGGCATTAACAGCTAAATCGTCACCCAAAATACCTGCAGTTTTTTTTGCTGCAACTTTACTCATTACGGCAACATCGTCCATAATTGCTGCAATATCGTCTAATAGTACGAAAAACCCTGATGCCATTATACTTGTTTTTATTTTGTGATTCTACTTAATTGTGTAGTGCGAATCTACTACTTTTGATTCAATTTTCCTCTAAAAAATTAGTGGCATTGTCCTAAAAGCACCCAAATAATTATAAAAACTAAGATAGTACCAAAGCACCCTCCGCCTAATTTTTTTGCTCCGTAACCCGCGATCAATCCTCTAAAAATGTTATTCATAATATTGGTTTTTAGTTATTTATTTGATTAAATATAATGATTTTTATAGTATCATAAAATTGAGCATTTAATTAGTAAATTATTTTATAGGACTTTCAAAAAAAGTTTCATGATTCACGGTTTTACTTGTATTCAAAAAAAAACACCAGCTTTAAACTGGTGTTTTAAAAAAAAAATATTTTTTAAGTTATGCGACTGGGTGTGTTTGGTTTCTGAAAACCAATTTTCCGTCGAAAGCATCTATTAAAATAATACTGTCTGTTGTAATATTTCCTGCCAGAATTTCTTTTGACAATTGATTTAAAACTTCTCTTTGAATTACGCGTTTTACTGGTCTTGCACCAAATTCAGGATCATAACCTTTATCTGAAAGATATTTGATTCCTTCGGGCGTTGCATCCATTGTAATACCTTGTAAAGCCAGCATTTTGCTAACGCTTTTCAATTGTAAGCTCACAATTCTGGAGATATTATCAACCGTTAGTGGCGTAAACATTACGATTTCGTCAATACGATTTATAAATTCCGGACGAACAGTTTGTTTTAATAATCCTAAAACTTCCACTTTGGCAGCTTCGGTTGCAGAATCGATACTTCCTTTTAAATTCTCAAATTTCTCCTGTATAATCTGACTTCCCATATTGGATGTCATGATGATAATGGTGTTTTTGAAATCAGCCAAACGACCCTTATTATCTGTCAAACGTCCTTCATCTAAAACCTGCAATAAAATATTGAAAGTGTCGGGATGCGCTTTTTCGATCTCATCTAACAAAATCACAGAATAAGGTTTTCTACGAACGGCTTCTGTCAATTGTCCACCTTCATCATAGCCGACATATCCCGGAGGCGCACCAACTAAACGGCTCACACTGTGGCGCTCCTGATACTCACTCATATCGATACGCGTCATGGCATTTTCGTCATCAAAAAGATATTCGGCCAAAGCTTTTGCCAACTCTGTTTTACCCACTCCTGTTGTTCCTAAAAATAAGAATGTTCCAACAGGTTTTTTCATATCCTGTAAACCTGCGCGGCTTCTGCGTACGGCATCACTCACAGCTTCGATCGCTTCTTCCTGACCTACTACTCTTCTGTGTAATTCTTCTTCCAGGTGAAGCAGTTTCTCTCTTTCTGTCTGAAGCATTTTCATTACCGGAATTCCGGTCCATTTTGCAACAACTTCGGCGATATCTTCACGTGTAACTTCTTCTTTTATTAAAGAGTTACCTGATTGGTATTCCTGCAATTGTTTCAATAAAACATCCAGACGTTCCTGCGCTTCCTTAATTTTTCCGTAACGAATTTCAGCTACTTTTCCGTAATCACCATCGCGTTCTGCACGCTCTGCTTCATATTTAAAATCTTCAATTTCTTGTTTTACGGACTGGATTCCGTCCACAACGTCTTTCTCCGATTTCCATTTTGCATAAATTTCATTTCGCTCTTCTTTCAAATTGGCCAAATCCATACGCAAAAGCTTGAGTTTATTCTCTTCTTTTTCACGTTTAATAGCTTCAATCTCAATTTCTAATTGCATGATTTTACGATCCAAAACATCCAATTCTTCTGGTTTTGAATTGATTTCCATACGCAATTTAGAAGCCGCTTCGTCCATTAAATCAATGGCTTTATCCGGTAGAAAACGATTCGTAATATAACGTTGCGAAAGTTCAACAGCAGCAATAATTGCTTCATCTTTAATTTGAACTTTATGATGTGTTTCGTATTTTTCTTTGATTCCACGCAAAATCGAGATCGCACTTTCGGTATCCGGTTCATCTACTAAAACCTTTTGAAAACGACGTTCTAAAGCTTTATCTTTTTCAAAATATTTTTGATACTCGTCTAAAGTTGTTGCTCCAATCGCTCTTAATTCTCCACGAGCCAAGGCTGGTTTCAGGATATTAGCTGCATCCATAGCACCTTCTCCTCCACCTGCACCAACAAGGGTATGAATCTCATCAATAAATAAAACAATATCACCTTCGGCAGCGGTAACTTCTTTTACTACCGATTTTAATCTTTCTTCAAATTCTCCTTTGTACTTTGCACCGGCAATCAATGCTCCCATATCTAAAGAGAAAACTATTTTATCTTTTAAGTTTTCAGGCACGTCGCCATCAACAATTCTGTGTGCTAGACCTTCTGCAATAGCAGTTTTACCAACTCCTGGTTCACCAACCAACATTGGGTTGTTTTTGGTTCTTCTGGTCAAAATTTGCAATACACGACGAATTTCTTCATCGCGCCCGATAACCGGATCCAGTTTTCCCTCACGCGCTAATTCGTTTAAGTTTTTAGCGTATTTATTTAGGGCATTATATGTTTCCTCTGCTGATGCCGAGGTTACTCTCTCCCCTTTTCTAAGTTCTTCAATTGTTGCTTTTAAAGCTTTTCCGGTAACGCCCTGATCCTTTAAAATTTGAGCCACTTTGCTTTTTGAGTCGAAAATAGCCAAAATTAAATGCTCGATCGAAACGTATTCGTCGTTCATTTTTTGTGCAATGATTTCTGCTTCATTCAACGCTTTATTCGCATCTCTGGAAAGCATAATATCGCCTCCGGAAACCTTTGGAAAGCTTTGAATAGTTGAATCTAATATTTGTAAAAACAACGGCACATTTACATTCAGTTTTTTCAAAATAAACGGTGCTACATTTTCATCAACCTCAAAAATGGCTTTAAAAATGTGTTCGTTTTCTATTTGTTGTTGTCCGTATCGTTGTGCCAATTGCTGTGAAAGCTGAATGGCTTCCTGCGATTTAGTTGTAAATTTATTTATGTTCATATATCTAATATTTAGGTTTGATTTTTATTTTAATAATCGATACCATTAAAATTCGAATTTATTGAATCCACTTTTTAATTTTAAATGGTGTAATTTTGCTAATGAACTTTCAAATTATATTCCATTCTAAAAATACAGACAAATTGACATTTAAAACTGGTTTTTACCTAATTTTAAATGTCAAAAAGTCATAAACACAGTCAAAATATGAGTTTTTTAAATTCTATCTTCGGAAATTCAGACAATCCTGAGTCACAAAAAAGAAATGTAAACTGGATTCCTCTTACAAATTTAGCACAGTTAAATGATATAGAGAACATGTCTAATGTTAAGCCTATCGTAATTTTTAAGCATAGCACCAGATGCAGTATAAGTCGTTTTGCCTTAAAACAATTCGAAAGAGATTATGATTTAGACGAAACGGTTGATGCTTTCTTTTTAGATTTAATCGAACATCGTGACGTTTCAAATGAAATTGCCAATAAATTTGGTGTTTATCATGAATCACCACAGCTTATCTTGATTAAAAATGGCAAAGCTGTTTATGATGTTTCGCATAGCGATATTGATGCTGAGGCATTGAAAAGTAAAGTTTAGTTTTTTGTAAAATGTAAAATGTAAAATGTGAATTGTGAGATGTTATATTTCTCACAATTCACATTTTACATTTTACAAAAATCATTTCACAACTCTAAAAATTTCCTTCTGAACCTCCGCCGCTAAAACCTCCACCTCCAAATTCCATTGGGGAATCTTGTGGTTTTACTGCTGGTTTCATTCCAAAAGCCGAGGCTACAATTAGGGCTTCAGCATTTAAAATTGCATTTGAATTATTGATTCTGTCCGGTTTAAAAGTCAATCCACTTTCCTTCTCTTTTAATTTCTTTATAGAGAAATAAGCTATTGCAAATAACACTAACCCACCAAGCGTTAAGGCAACTTCAATTGGCAAAACAGAATAATAGAATCGGATGGTGTAAATTGAAAAACCAATGGCTAAAAAGCTGATCCAAAGCATTATTCTGTCCTTTGTCTTTAAAGCTTGTACCAAATAAACAATTGGAACAATTAGTGTAAAAGCATAAAAGAAATAAGCAAAAGGAATATCGGTTCCCGGAAGAATTTCATTTCCTAAAAGCATTACAGAAAGTTCTCTCACAACCAAATAATTGCATGAAAGATAGAAAAGAACTAAACAGAAACTATTGGCTAACAAAAGGCCTTTGTAATAATAACTTTCTGTACGATTAGCAATTGATTTTTTAGTAAAAAAATAAAATCCTGCAGAAACAAACATTGCAACAAAAGGCAAAATAGTTTTTCCGATTGGACCAAATTCAAATAGTCCGTAAAATAAAACTGCTGAACTTGCCAAACAAAAAGCCAATAAAGATGGCAAATGCAAATATCGTTTGTAGATTACAAACGCTGCAATTGCCATAAAAATAACAATAATCAATTCGTATCCATCAGTTGAAATTCCGATAGCTAAACCAATATTTAAAATGGTTCCTAAACTAAAGGCATCATCTAAACCATGTTTATAATATTTTTGATTGGCTAGAATTTCTGCTCCTGCAAAACCAATTCCTGCAAAAATATAACAACAGATTTTGAAGTATAACGTATCACCAAACATTCCAATTAAAGAAATCGCTCCGCAAATTGATGCGTACAAAAATGATCCTAATAAAAAGAATCCCAAACGAACCAGAATATTCTTTTGAGTATGAAAATCTGGCAACTCTTTTTTTATTAAATCTCTTTGTTCTTTACTAATAAAACCAGCATTTTGCAAAGAATTCGCTTCTTCCAACAATGCCAAATCGTTCAGTAATTGTTTATCGTGCGCTATCATTCGGTTATTTCTTTATGGAAGTTTTTAATCAATTTAATAAATAATACTATTGAACCAATAAAATAGATAGGCAGAAGAAAAACAAACAATCTCCAGATATCTGAGGAATCAATAGTATCAAAAATTCGGAATAAAAATATATTCAAACCAATATAAGCGTAAACAATCATAAAAACATATAGTGACATTGCCTTAATTTTATGGCTCACCTTATAAAAATAATACGATGAAGCTAATAAAACTAATCCAAAAAGCATCCAAATACCACCATCGCTGTTATCGCCTACAAGATTACTTATAGATGCAATACTTATTAAATGCAAAGCAAAAGTTAGATAGATGATATTAAAATGCGTTTTGAGATTTATTTTTGAACTATAAATGGTATACAAAATAAGTAAACCGCCCAAAATAATGGCTGAATAACTCAGGTTTGGATTGGCATAAAAATCATTATGCAATAAATCCTGTGGCGTCACCGAAAGTCCGATATAAGCTGCTAAACCAGTAATAGCAATAGTTAAAACACTTTTATTATCAAAATAATAGGCACAAAAGAAACTAACTATTGTTGGAATTAAAGTTGCCAGATCATAATGCGTCCCAAAAGGTTTATACTGGAATTGCAGATAACCAATAAAAATGCAAGTCAGAATATTGGCCGCTAAAACTAAATATTCTAAAATTGGATTCTCAAAAGCAGTTTCTGTTCTCTGAAATCCTTTTGAGTTTTTAAAGCAGTAATAAAAACAAACTGCGATAACAATAAGCAATATCGAAAGAATGGCAATATGACCAATACTGTCGATATTTTTATAAATCAAAATTCCAATTCCGGAAGTAAAAAGTAAAACGGATAAATACAGGAAAAGTTTCAGTTCTGCATTTAATGAGAAAATATTCAGATTTCGATAAGCCGTAATTTCCTGATATTGATTCTCAGTAATTAAACTCTTATCCAGCAGCGCTTGCGTCGCCTGGTCATCAAATTTATTCATGTTTTGGTTTTATAAATAGCAAATCAAAAATAGTCTTTTTTGCTTCAATCAAGCTTTTTTTTGTAAACAAAATCTTTCCTGTTTTACTTGATTTTATAGAATTTAAAAATTAGAAAGTATAATATTTTACAAAAAAAACATACTGTTTCATTTTTATTATTACATTCGTGTAATCGATTACATTAAACCGCTTTACTTTATGAGAAACCAAACATTTACTTAAAATGAAAAAACTAATTGTATTTATTTTTGCAATGGGCTTAACCAACCTGTCTGCACAAAATTATTTTATGACGGCACCAGAAGGCTATGGAGCTGCCGCTACGGGAGGCGGAAACACAGCTCCTGTAACCGTTTCTACTTATACTGATTTAACAGCAAAATTAAAATTAACAACTCCACAGGTTATTTTAGTATCAGGAACTATTGCATTTTCATATACAAGTGTACTAGTCAATGATAAAACTATTATTGGATTACCTGGCGCAAGATTGGTCAATACAGATCAGACTGCTGCCGGATCCGGAATCCTGAGTTTAAAGCCAGGTTCAAATAATATTATTATACGAAACCTAATATTTGAGGGTCCGGGCGCTTATGATGTTGATGGTCACGATAATCTTACTTCAGAGGCAACTAATATCTGGGTTGATCATTGTGAATTTCAGGATGGAATGGACGGTAATTTTGATAACAAAGGAGCTGCTGATAATGTTACCATTTCATGGTGTAAATTTACCTATCTAAAAACTCCTAAAGCGGGAGGTTCCGGTGGTGCCGATGATCATAGATTTACCAATTTAGTTGGTTCAGGAAAAAGTGATTTTCCAGCTGATGGTCATTATAGTATTACTTTTAAAAACTGTTATTGGGCCGATGGCTGCAGAGAACGTATGCCACGTGGCCGCAATACTGAACTTCATATTCTGAATTGCTATTACAATACTTCTGTGACAAGCTCACTGGCTATTGGTTTGGGCGGTGGTGATAAAAATTCGACTTGTTATGTTGAAGGAACTGACTTTGCTAAAATAGGAACAGCATTTAAAAATTATATTAGTACTGACGGAGGAACAGTTGGAATTGTGTTTTCAAACTGCCTGAAAGCTTCAGCTGATTATGGCGAAGCCGTTACTAAACCTGCCTATACCTACACTACTCTTCCTGTTTCAGATGTTGCAGGATCCATTGCTAATACATCCTGTGGTGCCGGAGCAACGCTTCAGGTTTCTGCTGCTGGTGTAATTTCTACCTCTTGTAGTAATTTAGGAATTGCAGAAAATGCAAACAATTTAGATTTAAAATATTACCCAACTGTTATAGACAGTTTGTTATATGTTCAGTTTTCAAATAAAGAAAATGGAACGGCACTTATAAGTATATTTTCTGCAAATGGATCAAAAGTATATTCCAATTCGAAAAACATTACTGCTGATGAAAAAATTGAATTAAATATGGGAAGTTTAGCAAAAGGGAATTATATCTGTAAAATTCAAATTGACAAGAGAATCAAAACTTTCAAGTTTATAAAAAACTAAGAATCAACGCTAATAAAAAGAAAGCCGATTTGCATTTAAACAAATCGGCTTTCTTTTTTGAAATAGTCAACTTTAAAAAGCAGCTTTCATTTTATCTTTAATGGCATCCAAACACAGATTATTGATACTGCCTTCGTGCGTGTGTTTTGTTTCTTTTGGAGATTGATAAGTTCCTGCTTCCAGTTGTTCTGCAACGGCTTTGTAAGCATCTCTAAAAGGCATTCCAGCCACAACCATTTCGTTTAAAGTATCAACCGTAAACAAATAATCGTATTTTTTATCTTTTAAAATATTGTCTTTAACGGTAATATCTTTTACAGAGAAAATCGCAATATCCAAACATGCTTTTAAGTTTTGAAGTGCCGGAAACAAGCCTTCTTTTAAAAGTTGTAAATCCCTGTGATAACCGCTTGGAAGATTATTCGTGATTAAAGTGATCTCGTATGGAAGCGCCTGAATCTTATTACATTTCCCTCTGATTAATTCGAAAACATCAGGGTTTTTCTTGTGCGGCATAATACTTGAACCTGTTGTAAGATGCGCCGGAAGACTGATAAAATCAAAATTCTGACTCATATACAAACAAACATCCATTGCAAATTTTGATAAAGTTGCTGCAACACTGCTCATAGCGAAAGCAACTGTTTTTTCTGCTTTTCCACGACTCATTTGTGCCGCAACAGCATTAAATTTTAAGGTTTCAAAACCTAACTCCTGAGTTGTAAATGTTCTGTTGATTGGAAAAGAACTTCCGTAACCTGCAGCAGATCCTAGTGGATTTTGATCCACAATTTTCAACGCTGCATTCAGCATTGTTACATCATCAATTAAACTTTCGGCATAAGCAGAAAACCACATTCCGAATGACGATGGCATAGCGATTTGTAAATGCGTATAACCTGGTAATAAAACGTTTTGGTGTTTCTCTGCTGATTCCATCAACAAGTCGAATAATGTTTTTACCTGCTCTTTTATGGCTTTTAATTCATCTTTTAAATACAAATGAACATCAACCAAAACCTGATCGTTACGTGAACGCGCGGTGTGGATTTTCTTTCCGGCATCGCCAAGTTTTACTGTCAATAAATATTCGATTTTAGAATGCACATCTTCAAAACTGTCTTCAATTTCGAAATTTCCAACTACGATATCAGCAATAATATCGTTTAATGCATCAACCAAAGAAGTTGTTTCTTCTAAAGTTAATAAACCAATTTGCCCCAGCATTTTAGCGTGTGCAATTGAACCTAAAGCATCGTATTTTGCCAAAACTAAATCTAATTCACGATCGTTTCCAACGGTGAAATGTTCAATTTGTTTATCTGTTGGTATTCCTTTTTCCCAAAGTTTCATAGGTGATATTTTTAGATCCTATTACGGTTAGTTTTCCGCCACGAATTCACGAATTAATTTTAAAATAATTCGTGAATTCGTGGCGGTTTTTCTTTTCTTATAATTTAAAGAAATCGCTTAGTATTTTGATATACAAGTCGACTCCTTCTTCAATTTCATTTACAAAAATAAATTCGTCTGCTGAATGTGACCGCAGTGTTTCTCCTGGTCCTAGTTTTAAAGACTGACAGCTTAAAACGGATTGATCTGAAAGTGTTGGTGATCCGTACGTTGTTCTACCCAATGCAATTCCGGCCTGAACTAAACCGTGTGCAATTGGAATAGACGAAGCATTTAAATGCATTGATCTTGGCGTTACTTCGGCATTTACGTTTGCCTTTACCACTTCTAAAATCTCCGTATTTGAATAACGATCAGTTACACGAATATCAACGACCAAATCACATTCTGACGGCACAACATTATGCTGTTTTCCTGCACTAATCTGCGTTACGGTCATTTTTACAGGACCTAAAACATCAGAAATTTTATCGAATTTATAGTTTTTAAACCATTCCATTACCGGAATTGCTTTGTATAATGCATTATCATCATTTTGATGCGCGGCGTGGCTTGCAGTTCCTTTTACTTTTACATCTAAAACCAATAACCCTTTCTCGGCTACAGCCAATTGCATTAATGTAGGTTCGCCTACAATGGCACAATCTAATTCTGGTAAATGTTTTAAAACGCTGTTTAAACCATTTTTTCCGCTGCTTTCTTCTTCGGCGGAAGCCACAATTACCAAATTATGCGACAAGTTTTGATTCTCATAAAAATGAACAAAAGTTGCCAACAATGAAACCAGACAGCCTCCGGCATCATTACTTCCTAACCCATATAATTTCCCGTCTTTTTCAATTGCTTTAAAAGGATCGTTTGTATAAGCTTGATTTGGTTTAACCGTATCATGGTGAGAATTCAGTAAAAGTGTTGGTTTATTTTCGTCGAAATACTTATTGAATGCCCAAACATTGTTATTTTCTCTTTTAAAAGGAATTTCGTTTTGATTGAACCAATTTTCTATTAGAAGAGCCGTTTGATCTTCTTCACTTGAAAATGAAGGGGTTTCGATAAGCCTTTTTAATAAACTAATTGCTTCCTGGGTAAGCGTTGCAATATTTTTCATAGTTAATGGTTTCTTTGCCACGAAGGCTCGAAG
The DNA here is from genome assembly GCA_900107365.1 of Flavobacterium aquidurense. Classification (GTDB taxonomy): domain Bacteria; phylum Bacteroidota; class Bacteroidia; order Flavobacteriales; family Flavobacteriaceae; genus Flavobacterium; species Flavobacterium aquidurense. Next base: position 726,491 of record FNPS01000001.1, on the reverse strand, counting down.
TCACAAAGTTTTTATTAAATCTGTGACATTTTTAATATGCGCAAATTTCTTAAATTAATATTTAAAACACCTTCCGCAATTCTATTTTTTTGCCACAGATTAAAACAATTTTCGCAGATTTATAAATCCTTTTAATCATTTAATCTGTGGCTATTTTTTATAATGTAATTGTAGTATGCAAAACATCTGGATTTTGCAACATTCTATGATGTCCAATTTTGATTTTCTGAACACCTCTTGACAAGCTGTTGAAGCAGTTATCCAATTTCGGAATCATTCCGGAATGAATTACTTTTTCTTCTTTTAACTTATTATACAACGCTTCATTTATTTCTGTAATTACAGATGAATCATCTTCTGAATCTTGTAAAACGCCTTGTTTTTCGAAACAATATGTTAGTGTAACATCAAAAACTTCAGACAAAGCAATTGATAATTCGCTTGCAATGGTATCGGCATTTGTGTTTAATAATTGACCGTTTTTATCGTGCGTGATCGCGCAGAAAACGGGTACAATTCCGCTTTCAAGCAATGTTTTTAACAAAGCTGTGTTCACTTTTTTTACATCGCCTACAAATCCATAATCAATTGTTGGATGGTTTCTTTTTACTGACTGAATTAAATTCCCGTCAGCTCCTGAAAATCCCATTGCATTATTGTCTTTTGCCTGCAATTGCGCTACAACATTTTTATTGATTTCTCCTGCATAAATCATTACCACAACATCAAGCATTGGAGCATCTGTAATTCGGCGACCTTCAATCATTTGAGGCGTTAAACCAATACTTTGTGCCATTTTTGTAGCCGATTTTCCACCGCCATGAACCAAAACTTTATATCCTTCTATTTTAGAAAAATCAGTTAGGAATTGTTCTAGTTCTGTTGGATTGTCGATTATATTTCCACCAATTTTTATTACGGTAACTTCTTTCATTAGGTTCTAAGTTGCTAAGGTTCTAAGGAACTAAGGTTTTTAATCGGCAGTTTCTTAGTATCTTAGAAACTTAGAACCTTAGTCCCTTAAAAAATTATAATTTCTTCAAAATCTTTTGTAAAACTAATTGCGCTGAATATGTTCTGTTATTCGCTTGCTGAATTACAATTGAATTTTCGCTATCAATTACTTCGTCGCTTACAATTACATTACGACGCACAGGGAGGCAGTGCATAAACTTTCCGTTGTTTGTCAAAGCCATTTTTTCAGCAGTAACTGTCCAGCTTGGGTCGATATTGGTTACTTTTCCGTAGTCATTAAAATTACTCCAGTTTTTCACGTAAACGAAATCTGCATTTTCGAATGCTTTATTTTGATCGTATTCTATTTTACAATCTTTGGTAATTTCTGGACTCAATTCGTAACCTTCCGGATGTGTGATTACAAAATCCATATCTTTTTGCATTTGCATCATTTCTACAAATGAATTGGCAACCGCCTGAGGCAAAGCTTTTGGATGCGGTGCCCAGGAAAGGACCACTTTTGGTTTGTGTTTCGTTTTATATTCTTCCATTGTAATTGCATCTGCCAAAGACTGTAATGGATGACGCACGGCACTTTCCATATTAACGATTGGAACAGTTGCGTGTTTCAAGAATCCTGAAATAACGGTTTCAGCATAATCTTTTTCTTTGTCTGCCAGACCTGCGAATGCACGAATAGCGATAATATCGCAATATTGAGAAACGACTTCTGCTGCTTCTTTAATATGTTCTGAAGCACCAGAATTCATAACAGCCCCGTCTTCGAACTCTAATGTCCAGCCTTCGTTGGTAAAGTTCATTACCATAACATTCATTCCTAAGTTTAAAGCTGCTTTTTGAGTACTCAAACGCGTTCTTAAACTCGGATTAAAGAATAACATTCCTAATGTTTTGTTCTTTCCTAAACTTTGATTTTTAAGCGGATTTTTTTTGATTTTTAATGCGCTTTTTACCCATTTTGATAATGAGTTGATATCTTGAATTGAAATATAATTCATAACTTTTTGTTTAATCGGTTAATCGTTAATTTGTTTAATCGGTTTCTTAACTAAACAAATTTAACTTCTATGCTTTTAAATAGTTCTCTATGGTTCTTTATTCAATCGATTAAACGATTAAACAAATAAACAATTAAACTATTCTGGTAAACGGAATTTCCTCCTTTAATGCTTTTAAAATAAAATTATCATTTAATCCGTTTACGATCCAGGTTTCTATGTTGGCGGCTTTTGCAATTCCGGCTGCTTCAATTTTCGATTGCATTCCGCCTGTACCGTGTGATGATTTTGATTCTCCGATTTCTTTTTCTAATACTTTTAAATCGTTTACTAATTTAATGGTTTCAGGATTTTCATCATGAATAGAATCCTTCGTATAAATTCCGTTTGTATTGGTCGCAATAATCAGAATATCAACATTTAAAAGAACCGCTGTTAAAGCCGCTAATTTATCATTATCTCCAAACCGAATCTCATCTGTGGCAACGGTATCATTTTCATTAATAATCGGAATGTAATTATTCTCCACCAAAACATTAATTGTATTGACAATATTTACTTTCGATTGCTGCTTTTCAAAATCAGAATAAGACAATAAACATTGCGATGTCAACAAACCTAAATCACTGAAATTTTCATGGAAAATCCGCATTAAATGGGGTTGACCAATCGACGCCAAAGCTTGTTTCAATGCAATTTCTTTGCCTTTACTTTCTAGTTTCACAAATTGTTTTGCGGCTGCGATTGCTCCTGAACTCACAATTACAAATTCGTAATCTTTATTCAAAGCGGCGATCTGCATACCAATATCTTCAATCTTTCCCCGCGAAATATGGTTGGTTTCCTTGGTTAAAGTGTTACTTCCTATTTTTAATAAAATCCTTTTTTTGCTCATTTTTTCTAAGATGCTAAGGTTCTGAGATACTAAGATTCTAAGTTTTTTCAAAACTCAATTGAACATTCTCTAATTTTCTAATTGTCAAATTATCTCAATTACCTGATTTGTCCTTCTCCGTACACGTACCACTTATTAGTAACCAAATGCTGAAGTCCAATTGGCCCTCTTTGGTGCAATTTATCTGTGCTTATAGCCAATTCTCCACCCAAGCCGAATTGTCCTCCATCTGTAAAACGTGGTGAAGCATTTTGATACACTGCTGCTGCATCAACTGCTTCCATGAATTCCTGCGCTGCTTTATCGTCTCTCGTAATAATTACTGCCGAATGTCCTCCGCAATATTTATTGATTTTTTCAATCGCATTTGCCTCAGAATCAATTGTTCCAATTACAATTTTATAATCCAAAAACTCTTCGTACCAAATATCTTCATTCTGAAGTGTTTCTGTATCTTCAAAACTTTTCAAAGATTCATCTACAATTACTTCAACATTAAATTCTTTTAATTCTTCAATTAAAATAGCTACAAAACCTTCAAAATTAGGTAATTTAGAATCGATTAAAACCTTATCAACTGCATTACAAGCTGAAATTTTAGATGTTTTAGCGTTTAAAATTACTTTTAAAGCCAAATCTGTATCTGCTTTTTCATGAACGTACACAAAATTGTTTCCGCGACCGCTTACAATAACTGGACAAGTCGCGTGTGCTTTGACAAATTCAATCAACTTTTCTCCTCCCCTTGGAACAATTAAATCTACTTTTTGAGTTGGTTTTTCTAAGAAAGCTTGTGTTTCTGTACGATTATAATTCAAATATTCAACCCAATCTTTAGAAACTCCATTTTCTTCTAAAGCCTGATGCCATAGATCAACAATCTTTAAGTTTGATTTTAAGGATTCTTTCCCTCCTTTTAATAAAATCTTATTTCCGGATTTAAAAGCAATTCCACCTGCTTCGATTGTTACGTCGGGACGCGATTCGTAAATAATCAAAATCGTCCCAAATGCAGCTGTTTTATTAATGACTTTGATTCCATTATCATGAACAAAATGAAAACGCTCTACTCCAACCGGATCTTCTTGTGAAGCCAATTGATTCAATGATAAAATCATCTCATTAACCTTTTTATCATCTACTTTTAATCGTTCTTCCATAGCTAAATCTGAGCCATCATAAGCCAATAAATCCTCCTGATTAGTGAGAATTATTTGATTCCGCTCCTGCTCGACCAGCTTTGTCATGGAACGCAAAACGAGGTTGCGTTTTTCAATTGATAATGGATTCATAATTTATAGTTGGTTGGTTGTTTTTCGGTTGTTTCTTTTAAGGGAAACTTTATGATACCTAACAGGTTTTGGAAACCTGTTAGAATATTTATTTAATATTTATAACTTCATTATATTCTAAGTTTCGATGCCAAATATCATCTTCATTTTCTCCTGAATATTTTCCAACATTACAAAAAACAGCTTTTACAAACCAATTTTGATTATTGTTGAAAATAAATTTATCGTCATGCTTCTCAATTTCAACATTATCAAACCAATCTGGAATAGAAATAAAATCGACTACACTAAAAATTAAATCGATAGTAGTATCAGGATCATCGTAATTAAAATCGTAAACAACATCAGAATATTGTTTTTCACTTCTTAATATTAATGTTGAATGACTGACTGTGTACATCCAAATCCTAAATATTCTGTTTGATTTAAAATTTTTTGAAATATTCATTTTAGAATTCTAATATTTAAGCTCTTCTAAACTTTCTTTTAAAGCGACAATAAATGTATCAATATCTGATTTTTTCACTGTCAATGGCGGCAAAATTCTTAACAGATTTTTGTTGTTTGCACTTCCTGTAAAAATATGTTTCTCGATAATTAATTTCTTTCTTAAAGCAGCAACATCAAAATCAAATTCAACTCCAAGCATTAAGCCTTTTCCTTTTACTTGTTTGATTCCAGGAACTTGTTTGATTTGTTCTAAGAAATATTCATAAACTTCGTTTACATTCTTTTGTAAATCTAGTTTTTTAATTACATCCAAAACTGCAATTCCAGCTGCACAAGATAAATGGCTTCCGCCGAAAGTAGTTCCTAGCAATCCGAAACTTGCTTCAAATTTTGGAGAAATTAAAATCGCTCCAACAGGAAAACCGTTCCCCATTCCTTTTGCTACAGAAATAATATCAGCATTAATTCCGTGATGTTGGAAAGCAAAGAATTTTCCGCTTCTTCCATATCCAGATTGTACTTCATCCAAAATCAAAACAACATCATGTTTTTTACATGCTTTTTCTAAAGCCTGAAAAAACTCGGTAGTTCCTTGGTCTAAACCACCAACTCCCTGAATTCCTTCAATAATAACTGCAGTTACATCACCTTTTGCAAGTTCAGCTTCAACTAATTCAATTTGGTTTAATGGTAAAAAAGTAACGACTTGCTGTGCATTAATTGGCGCAACAATCTTTTTGTTGTCCGTAACAGCAACTGCTGCAGAAGTTCTTCCATGGAAAGAATTATCAAAAGCAACAACTCTTGATTTTCCGTTATGGAAAGACGCTAATTTTAAGGCATTTTCGTTTGCTTCAGCTCCAGAACTGCACAAAAACAGTTCATAATCTTCTAATCCTGAAAGTTTTCCTAATTTCTGAGCCAATTCAACCTGCAAAGGATTCTGAATAGCATTCGAATAAAATCCTAAGTGATCTAACTGATTTTTTAGTTTTTCAACATAATCAGGTTGCGTATGGCCAATCGAAATCACACCATGTCCGCTATATAAGTCTAAATATTCCACTCCGTTAATGTCTGTAATGGTACAGTCTACTGCTTTTACAGGTGTGATGTCGTAAAGTGGGTATACGTTAAATAAATTCATTTCTTCTAAGTTAAATGTTATCTGTAAAAAGTTAGAAGTTTAAGTACAGACGTTTAACATCTTACTTCTAACATCTTACTATTTTAAAATCCGCTTGGTTTCAAATGTAAACCGGTGGTTTCTTCTAACCCGAACATTAAATTCATGTTTTGAATTGCTTGTCCTGAAGCACCTTTGGTTAAGTTGTCAATAATTGAGGTAACTAAAATCCGGTTTCCTTTTTTCATTAAACTGATAATACATTTGTTGGTTTGTACGACTTGTTTCATATTAATATTTGTCGTTGTAACCGTCACAAACGGTTCGTTTATATAGAAATCTTCGTATTTGGCAACTGTTTGCTCCAAACTTTCGTCAGAAGATGTATATAAGGTTGCAAAAATTCCTCTTGGAAAATCCCCTCTGTTCGGAATAAAAAGCAATTCACTTTCAAAATCATCCTGCAATTGCACCAAACTTTCTGAGATTTCTCCCAAGTGCTGGTGTTCAAAAGCTTTATAATGCGACATATTATTGTTTCTCCAGCTAAAATGCGAAGTTTCTGAAAGTCCAACTCCAGCTCCTGTGCTTCCTGTCGTTGCATTAATATGAACATCATTATTCAACAGATTATGTTTTGCTAAAGGCAATAGTGCCAATTGAATCGCTGTCGCAAAACAACCTGGATTAGCAATATAATTTGCTTTTTTAATTTCTGATTTGTTCAATTCAGGCAAACCGTAAACGAAATCTTTTCCTTCAAAATGAGCGTCTTTATTTAACCTGAAATCATTTCCTAAATCAATGATTTTAGTATGACTTGCAAATTGATTTTCCTTCAAAAAGGAAATCGATTTTCCGTGTCCAAGACACAAAAACACAACATTTACCTCTGGATTGATGGTGTCAGTAAAATTCATTTCAATATCACCCAACAAATCGTGATGCGCCACAGAAAGCGGTTTACCTGAATTGGTTGTACTGTAAACAAAATCGATATTTACATTGGGATGATACATTAATATTCTGATAAGTTCTCCGGCTGTGTAGCCCGAACCACCAATTATTCCGACATTAATCATGATCTAAATGATTTACAGATGAAAAAATATTTTGGGCATTTCCTAAAATCTTAATAAATCCTTTTGCATCATCAGATGTCCAGGCATTGTTCATTTCTCCGTACTGACCAAAACCAGTATTCATTAAATCATTATCTGATTCAATTCCGTCAAGCGAAAAATGATATGGTTTTAGAGAAACGGTTACAACACCATTTACAGTTTTTTGTGTGTCTTGCAAGAATGTTTCGATATTTCTCATAACCGGATCTAAAAACTGACCTTCGTGAAATAACATTCCGTACCAGTTTCCTAATTGTTCTTTCCAGTATTGTTGCCATTTTCCAAGTGTATGTTTTTCTAATAAATGGTGCGCTTTGATGATAATTAATGGAGCAGCAGCTTCAAAACCAACTCTTCCTTTAATTCCGATAATGGTATCTCCAACGTGAATATCTCTACCAATTGCAAAAGCATTTGCCAGTTTTTCAAGAGCCACAATATTATTAGAAGGTTTATCCATTATACCGTTTAACCCAACCAATTCTCCTTGCTCAAAATGCAATCTTACTTTCTCTTCGCCTTCTTTTTGCAATTGCGAAGGGTAAGCATCACCTGGTAATGGCTGGCTAGAAGTCAATGTTTCTTTTCCTCCAACACTGGTTCCCCAAAGCCCTTTATTGATAGAGTATTGCGCTTTCTCCCAAGAATAGTGAACACCATTTTTAGCTAAATAATCTACTTCTTCTTGTCTTGAAAGTTTCAAGTCTCTAATTGGCGTGATAATTTCAATTTCCGGAGCAATAGTCTGGAAAATCAAATCAAAACGAATTTGGTCATTTCCTGCACCCGTACTTCCGTGTGCGATAGCGCTTGCTCCTACTTTTTTAGCATATTTAATAGCTTCAATTGCCTGAAAAACACGCTCTGCACTTACTGATAATGGGTACGTATTGTTTTTTAATACATTTCCGAAAATCAAATATTTTATCGCTTTATCATAATATTTATCTACGATGGTAAGATTTGCGTGTTGTGCACTTCCTAATTCGTAAGCTCTTTTTTCAATTGCTGATAATTCTTCAGCATCAAATCCTCCTGTATCTACAAGTACGGTGTGAACTTCGTATCCTTTTTCATTTTTTAAATATTTCAAACAATACGAGGTATCTAATCCTCCACTATAAGCTAATACAACTTTTTTCATTTTATATAATTTAGGCTAATACTTTCGTATGTAGCAAGTTTGAGATTTCTTTTTTATGGTATTCTTATGGCAAAAAAATAAAAGAAAGCATTTTATTTAAGAATAAAGCTTGTTTTATTTTTTTCAATCTGTTCAAAACAGCTTCGTTAAAAGGATGTCTTGGCGGATCTTTTTGTTTTTCCTTTGGATCGTACAACATTCCGGTACAAAGACACATTTTGTTTTCCTTGCTTTTTAGAATTTCATAATTGGTACAGGTTTTACAGCCTGACCAAAAACTTGGGTCAGTTGTTAATTCAGAGAAAGGCACTGGTTTGTAACCTAAATCAGAGTTGATTTTCATTACGGCTAAACCAGTTGTAATTCCAAATATTTTTGCATCTGGGTATCTTTTTAAAGAATAATCAAAAACTTTAGATTTGATCTTTTTAGCCAAACCTAAACTTCTGTAATCCGGATGAACGATTAAGCCGGAATGGGCCACGAATTTTCCGTGCTGCCAACTTTCGATATAACAAAAACCTGCAAATTTTCCATCTGCCAGAGCAATCATCGCATCGCCGTTCGCCATTTTTTTCTGAATGTATTCAGGAGTTCTTTTAGCAATCCCTGTACCTCTTAACAAGGCAGATGATTCTATTGTATCGCAAATTTCCTGTGCGAATTTGAAGTGTTCTTCCTGAGTTACAACAATAGAGATTTTCATTTCAATAGTTGAAGTTAGAGTTAAAAATTAAAACGTATTGTTTAGTTTGAAATCTGAAATTTAATCCAATAAATTTAGACAAAATAGAAGTAACATTCTCAAAATCAAAAACTTGATTAAGAAAATTTACAAAATTATATATACTTTTAGGATATGTTTGTCCAATGGACAAATTGTGTGATTTCAAAATGAAAAATGAATATAAATAAATACGCGGCGAAAAACTCTTTGAATACTATAGAGATAGCATCCGTACTTCGGGAGAAGTTACAGGAGAGTTTGTCCGTGACAAAGAAGTTATATGTAAACTTATTTTATTCATCGAGTGCAAAAGTACACTATTTTTTTATTTACAAAACAAAAAAATAAAATTCTAACATTTTTTTAGCGTAATGTTATTTTTTAAAGATCCTAAGATTCTTATACGCTAAGGTTTTGAGTTTTTCTAAAATTCATGTTTTATAAAAAGTTTCATATTGGATCGTTTTATCCAACAACCAATAGCGGAACTAGACCGAAACTCGCGAGTTGAAATCTTACATGAGGCTACTAAAAGAAAAACCCGATAGTTATAAAAAATAACGATCGGGTTTAAAATGACCATGCTTATATTATTTAATTCTTAGTAAACGGAATTACTTTTCCATCACCTAAAATCATATCAACAGCTGTTTTGGCATCATTGAACTTAAATTTAACTCCTGCTCTTTTTGACTGAAAAGTATCTTTTTCTCCAGCCACCGGTTCAACAGAAAATTTTGGATAATTTGTAATTTCTGCACTAAGAACACTGCTTTTCTCTGTAAATTCAATTTTCAAAGGTGCTTTTGCAGTAGAATAATTCCCAACATAACCATCCAAGATAATATCTTTCTCCACCTTACCGTTTCCCGCCGTCCAAACATTATTACTTTGGTTATAATCCGGAAAAGCGTGATCAGGATCTAAAGTTATACTTTCAATTTCCTCTGTAGAATTATGTTTAAAAGACCAATCATTATTACGTTGCCATATTTCAACTGGCAATTTCACTCTGGTTACTTTTCCACTTTTTGTTTTTACATCTAAAATGATTGGCATCGGCATTTTATCAAAATTCTCCACTGTAATTACAACTCCTTTTGATGGATCATTTTTTACATATTTAATAGAGTTAATTCCCTGATCAAATCTCCAGTTGTTTACAAACCAGCTTCTCCAGAACCAACTTAAATCTTCTCCTGCAACATTTTCAATTGTTCTGAAAAAATCATCCGGAGTTGGGTGTTTGTAAGCCCAACGCTCAACATAAGTACGTAATGCTTTATCAAAACGCTCTTGTCCCAAAACTTGTTCTCTCAAGATTGTTAATCCTGCACTTGGTTTTGCATAACATAAAACACCGATATTAGCTTCCTTCATATTATCAGGAGAACTCATAATAGTTTCTAATTTTGGGCTTGTATAATACTCTACATCTTCATGAAGATCAGCAGGTTTTTGTTTGTACTCTCCATTGTTAAAATCAAAAGAACTTACAGAGTTAATAAACGTATTAAAACCTTCATCCATCCAGGCAAACAAACGCTCGTTAGAACCTACAATCATAGGAAACCAAATGTGCCCGAATTCGTGATCTGTAACTCCCCATAAATCATCTCCTTTAGATTTCCATCCACAAAAAACAATCCCGGGATATTCCATTCCTCCTTCGTTTCCTGCTACGTTTGTTGCAGCCGGATAAGGATATTCAAACCATCTTTTTGAATAATTTTCAATTGACGACTTCACATATTCTGTTGAACGTCCGTAAGCATCGTTACCAGCGCTTTCAACAGGATAAGCAGACAAAGCCAAAGACTTTTTACCACTTGGCAAATTAATTTTTGCTCCATCTAAAATAAATGCAGGAGAAGATGCCCAAGAAAAATCACGAGCATTTTTAATTTGATAATGCCATGTTTTCTCAGCAGTAGTATTAGAATTTGCAGTTGCTGCAACTTCGTCCGCAGAACGAATCATAATGGTTTTATCACTTTGTGAAGCTTCTTTGTAACGTTTAAATTGTTCTGCAGGCAAAACCTCTGCTCCATTTAATAATTCTCCAGATCCCACTACATAATGATTTGCCGGCACTGTAAGTTTCACATCAAAATTTCCATATTCCAAGTAAAATTCAGAAGCCCCTAAATACGGTGCCGTATTCCAGCCTCGCACATCATCATACACACACATACGCGGATACCATTGCGCTATAGTGAAGATTTTACCATTTTTAGTTTCAAGAACCCCCATCCTGTCTGATCCTTCGAATGGCGCAATAAATGAGAATTCAATTTTGATTTTTACAGATCCTCCTTTTGAAGCCAACTCTTGTGGAAGAAAAATTTGCATTCTTGTATCTGTAACAATAAATTTTGCATCCGTTTCAACCTTTGTTTTTCCGCCAGAAATAACTTTTACTGATTTTATCTTATTTCCACCATCAAAAACCTGACCTTGGGCTCCATTACGACTCCCCGTTAAAGGCACTACAGCATTCCCTCTCGAATCTTCCTTAAACAAGTTTTGATCTAAGTTTAACCAAACAAATGACAATTTATCCGGGCTATTATTAGTATAGGTAATCTCATCAGTACCAATAATTTCATTTTTTACTCCATTTAATTTTGCTGTTATCTGATAATCAGCTCTATTTTGCCAGTACTCAGCTCCAGGCTGACCACTTGCAGAACGAGTTGGCGTACCGTTTTTTGTATAAAAATGAGGTGCAAAAGCATCATGATAATTATAATTATTTACCGGGGTTGCTGCTGTTGTAGCTGGGGTTTGTTGTGCCCAAACAGAAGTAATCCCTACAAACAAAGCCATAGTTAATAAGGCTTTAGAGGATTGTTTTTTCATATTTTTTAGCTGTTTATCTAGCAAATTAATGAAAAAAAAAGGTATGTACAGAGAAAAATTTAAGCTTAAATTTAATTTTAGGAAAATTTTATCAAAAAAATAATTTAAGCAATTTCCTTCAAAAAATAAAATTTATAAAATATATTTACAGTCAGATAAAAACTAATTCTTTTCAAATAAATTACTTTGACTACAACTATTTCAAATTCAACACTTAAAGCTTCTATTAAACACGCAGGAGCCGAATTATCTTCATTAAAGAACAAGCAGAACAAAGAATTTATATGGGAAGGTAATCCTGATTTTTGGGGAAAGCATTCTCCTGTTCTTTTTCCGATTGTAGGCACTTTAAAGAATAACACTTATAGGATTAATGGGAAAGAATATCAATTGCCGCGCCATGGCTTTGCTCGTGATTTGGAATTTCAATTGGTAGATAAAACAGAAAACAGTGCTACTTTTTCGTTAAAATCAGATGACGAAACCATAAAAAAATATCCTTTTTATTTTGAATTACAACTTATTTATACCCTGCATGAAGCGGCATTAGACATTACATATAAAGTAATTAATAAAAATGAAACTAAAATGCCTTTTTCGATAGGTGCACATCCGGCGATTGCTTTACCTGATAATTTTGAAGATTATGCATTTGAATTTGAAAAAGAGGAAGTTTTACAATTTTCACTTTTAGAAAACGATCTGGTTTCTAACAAAACTAAAATTTTAGAAACTATTGAAAATTTAGTTCCGCTGAACTACAAACTGTTCGAAAACGATGCTTTGGTTTTTAAAACATTAAAATCAAAATCCCTTACTATATTGAAAAATTTAAAACCTTATGTAAAAGTAGATTTTGAGGATTTCCCAAGTTTAGGAATCTGGACAAAAGAACAGGCTCCCTTTATCTGTATTGAGCCTTGGTTTGGTTATTCAGACACACCTCAAAACTCTGGTGATCTATTTGAAAAAGAAGGTGTCTTAATATTGGATGCCAATCAGACCTTCACTTCAAAATTCAGTATACAAATATTATAACAGTCGAAAAAAATGTTAGAATTCAATTTTTCACCATTTCCAATTATAGAAACCGAACGTTTAGTTTTAAGAAGAATTACTAGTGAAGATGTGAATGAAATTTTTGAACTTCGTTCAAATCCAGAAACCATGAAATATATTCCGCGTCCTTTGGTTAAAACAAATGAAGATGCTTTGGAACATATTGCCATGATTGAAGATAAAATCATAACAAACGTTGGGATCAATTGGGGTATTTCTTTAAGAGATAACCCTAAATTGCTTGGCATTATTGGCTATTACAGAATGCAACCTGAAAATTACCGTGCTGAAATCGGCTACATGTTATTACCGGAATTTCATGGAAAAGGAATTATTCCAGAGTCTGTAAACAGATTAATCAGATTTGGTTTTGATGATTTAAAACTACACTCAATCGAAGCAGTAATTGATCCGGACAATTTAGCTTCAGAAAAAGTATTACAAAAGTGTGGCTTTATTAAAGAAGCACATTTTAAGGAATCTGATTTTTATGAGGGACGCTTTCTTGACAAAGTAATCTACTCATTACTAGACAAGTAAAAAATACTGCTAATTTCTTTAAAAAAATATCCTGTTAAATTTAAAAAAACATAATAGTTAAGTAGCCTAATGCGTTATATTTGCACGCGAAATATAAAATTAAACCTTATTTCGAATTGCGAAAACTTACCTTATGAAAAAAATTCTTGTCTTAATCGTTCTTTTATTTTCAATTCATTCTCAAAGTCAAACTTATATAAAATTTAATGCTGCTACTGCTTTATTTGCAATTCCAAATGTAGGAATAGAAACAAGTATTGGAGAAAAAACTACTTTTAGTGTTGATGTTATGGCATCATTTTGGGAATCTTTCAATGGTCATAGCCCCATGAAATTTTATACTTTAACACCTGAGATACGCTATCATTTTAAAGAAAAATACAATGGATTTTATGTAGGTGCTCATGCTGGCCCGGATGTTTATGAAATTCAAAAATGGAATTATTGGGATAGTGCTAAATATGAGCATGGATTTGGATATCGATTAGGAGTAACTGTTGGCTATAATGTTAAAATTAACGATAAGTTTTTATTAGATATTTTTGCCGGAGGTGGTTGGCATCAAGGATTTTATCACGGTTACTACAATGATGGTACTCCCGGAAGATACGAAAAAGCTGTACATTGGAACAAAAGTGGTGAATGGTTACCGTATCGCGGTGGTGTAATGCTTTCTTATAAATTGAATTAAAATTTACTCAACGATTTAATATATAAATCTTCCACTTTTTTACGTGCCCAATCGGTCTTTCTTAAAAAGGTCAAACTAGATTTTATACTCGGATTTGAAGTAAAGCATTTTATCGGAATTAATTCTGATAATGTATCAAATCCATAATGAGCAACTAATTTTTCTAATATTACCTGAAGTGTAATTCCATGTAAAGGATCTTTTGATTGATTTTGCATTTTATATTTTTAAAATAATAATAAAAAGACCGTACTCCAAAAAAGTACGGTCTTTCTTTTTTACAAAATTAACGAATTGAAATTAAATTTAAATCAAATCGACTACTATTAGAATATAAATTTAAATCCGACAGAAAGTGGCGTTGTTAAACTTGAAGCTCCAACTAAATAAGCTGAATCAACATTTGCCATATGTGCTAATCCAAAATTGGTTACAGTTGTTTTTTCTCCAACTTTTGGGTCTAAAGTCGTTGATGTAAAATTAGCTAAATCATAAGAGAATTCAACAGAAAAATGTTTTGTTACAAAGTAATCAAATCCACCTGACAAGGCTAAACCAACCTGATTTACTTTTAAATCACTTTCTTTTTCTTTACCTGTAATAATTGGAACAGCTAATTGTCCAAAGAAGTATAAAGAACCAGCAACATTCCAATATTTTCTTGCTAACGGCTCAATTACAATCAAATCTGTTTTTGCAAGAGTTTTAATATTTGAATCACCCATATCATAACCATCCGATTTTATGTTAATATAACCAACTGCAGCTCCTACCGCAACAGATGGTGTGACAAATGTTCCAACAATTGGCACAACTGATAAATTTGTATTCTTAACATCTCCTGTTTTAGTTTGCTGATAACCAAATTGTGAAGTAGCAAACCATGCGCCTTTTAAACCTTGATTTGCATCCTGTGCTTTTGCAGTTAAACCGATTAACACAATACCAACTAATGATAAAATTTTTTTCATGTTTGAGTTTGTTTTAAATTATTCAACAAACTTATATGTAAGTTTTTTCTTTAAACATGATCAAAGTCATTGATTAAAAAAAATCTTTAATTATCTTAGATAGCATGAAAGTTTTTCAATTTTGTTTTACATTTGCAACTATGTTAAAAACAGTCAATATACTTAATAAAAGAGCTCGTTTCGATTACGAGATAATCGACACCTATGTTGCAGGAATCGTTTTATCCGGAACAGAGATCAAATCTATACGCTTAGGAAAAGCTAATATTACCGAAAGCTTTTGCGAATTTAGCAACCTTGAACTTTTTGCTATCAATACTTATATTGAAGAATATTCTTTTGGAAATCAATTCAACCATAAGTCGAGAAGTGAACGAAAATTACTTTTAAATAAGAAAGAATTAAAAAGCCTTCATAAAAGTGTGCAGGCAAAAGGACTTACTATTGTACCGCTAAAATTATTCACAAATGAAAAAGGTCTTGCAAAACTGCAAATAGGCCTTTGTAAAGGAAAGAAAAACTACGACAAACGCGAGTCTTTGAAAGAGCAAGACACAAAACGTGATTTAGATCGAATTAAAAAAGCTTACAATTAAAATGCTTTAAATTTATTTTAAAGAAGTGTTTATTAATATTTTATCGTTATTTTTATAAAAACAATTTAACTGTAAAATATGAAAAAGTACTTAGTTTTGTTAATTGCCGTACTGGCACTTTCAAGTTGTGGCAGTAATACTTCAATTGTAAATAGCTGGAGAGATCCTGACGTAACAGTTGCTCAGGAACATTTTAAAAAAGTTTTAGTTGTTGCTTTAGTTAAAGATGAAGCTTCCAGAAGAATTACAGAAAATAGGATTGCAGCCAGTAATCAAATTTTTAAAACTTCATATCAATTTTTAAACGAAACTACTAAGCAACTCACACAGGAACAAAAATTAAAAATTCTACAAGATGAAAATTTTGACGGAGTTGTTACAATGCGTTTAGTAAGTACTGAAAAAGAAACAAACTACGTTCCCGGAACTTATACAGGTATGTATTATGGAGGATTTGACGGAATGTACACAGGAATGTATGGTTATGGATTTGGAAACTGGTACGGAATGTATTCTCCAAGCTTTTACGATCCGGGATATTATCAGGAAACTACATCTTACATGGTAGAAACCAATATTTTTTCATTAAAACAAAACAAATTAATCTGGACAGGAACTACCAAATCTGAGTATGTTACGGATTTAGGACAAACTGTTGATGCAATCATGCAAGCTGTTGTTGGTGAAATGAAAAAAGACGGATCTTTACCTAAATAAAAGAATTAAAAGCAATAATAATATATTGCTTTTTTTTTCAATTTAAAAAATGACTAATTTTGTCAAGACAATTTAAATCATTTCACTAAAAAAAAATGAAAACGTTACTTAAAAATGCACGAGAACAAAAAGGATTAAAAACCCGTGAAGTAGCCCAACTTCTTGGAATTGATCAGGCATTAATAAGTAAATTTGAGTCAGGAACAAGAAAACCTACTAAAGAGCAAATTTCTAAACTTTCTCAACTCTTAGAAATTGACTTTGAAACTTTGATGATTGCCTGGTTAAAAGAAAAAATTCTATATGAAATTGGAGATGATGAATTTGCTTTAAAAGCTTTAAAAGTTGCCGAAGATGAGATAAAATATAATAATGCAATATCAAACTTAAAAATATCAACTTCCTTAGAAAAGATTTTAAAAGAAATTGATATTCTAAAAGATAAATTAGATACCTACAGAAAATTTGATAGTTATAAAATCAAGCAGGCTCTTGAATTAGAATATACTTTTGAAAGTAATAGAATTGAGGGAAATACGATGACACTTCGTGAAACCGATATGGTTATTAATGAAGGCTTGACTATTTCCGGAAAAAGCATGAGAGAACATCTGGAAGCTATAAATCATCAGGAAGCAATTGGCTTTATCAAAGATTTAATGCAGAAAAACAACGCGTTGAATGAACGTGATCTTTTATCAATTCATAATTTAATCCTCCGTGGAATTATTCCTGAAGATGCCGGACGTTATCGAAAAGTTCAGGTAATGATTCAAGGAAGCACTCATATGCCTCCGCAGCCCTTAATGGTTGCTCAGGAAATGGAAGAATATTTTATTTGGTATGAAATAAACAAAAACAAATTACATCCAATTATTCTTGCTGCTGAAATGCATGAAAGACTAGTCACCATTCATCCCTTCATTGATGGAAACGGAAGAACCTCACGTTTAGTTATGAATTTAATATTAATGCAAAAAGGCTATTTGATTGCTAACATAAAAGGGGATTACGAAAACAGAATACAATATTATCAATCATTAGAAAAAGCCCAAACAAAAAAAGACAAGGAAGATTTTTTACTTTTTATTGCTCAGATAGAAAAAGAAAGCCTGGAAAGATATATTAATATTCTTACCCAATAAAAAAGCCCAACTAATTGGGCTTTTTATCTAATTTTTATCTTCTAATAAAGGAACAAATCGAAATTCTCCAAACTCATGTTTCTCAAATTGCGTTTCATTTTTACGAATCAACAAAGTCATAATCTGTACATCTTCACCTAACGGAATAACCAACCTTCCTCCTATTTTTAACTGTGCCATTAAGGGCTGAGGAATAAACGGAGCGCCAGCCGTAACAATAATACTATCAAATGGCGCGTAGCTTGGTAATCCTTTATAACCATCGCCAAAAGATAAATGTTTAGGCCGGATATTTAATTTAGGAAATAAATTTGAGGTTTGTTTAAATAACTCATTTTGTCTTTCTATACTATAAACTTTAGCACCCAGCATACATAAAACTGCAGTTTGATAACCAGAACCTGTTCCAATTTCAAGAATTTTATGTTCTTTTTTTACTTCTAATAATTGTGACTGAAAAGCCACAGTGTAGGGCTGAGAAATAGTTTGTCCAGCACCAATAGGAAACGCCTTGTCCTGATAAGCGTAATCTTCAAAACTTGAATTCAGAAAAAGGTGTCTTGGGATTTTTTTTATCGCATCCAAAACTGATCTATCAGTTATTCCCTTTTGTTCTAAAGTGCTTACTAATTGATTACGAAGTCCTTGATGTTTGGCAGTGTCTTTCAAAATGGGTAGGTTTTATTTTGGCAAAAATAAGAAAGTAAAAAAGAAATCAAATATTGATTTTTAATTATTAAATCGCTAAATCTTTATTGCATTAACTTTTACTTTCAACAAATAAATTATATTTTTGTTTAAAATACATTCTCATGTTAAAAGTAGGAGTTTTAGGTGCTGGTCACTTAGGTAAGATACATTTACGCTTATTGCAACAATCTGACAAATACGAATTAGTTGGATTTTACGACGAAAATCAAGAAAATGCCGAAAGAATTTCAAAAGAATTCGGCTATAAAAACTTCAACACTATTGCAAAATTAATCCACGCCGTGGATGTAATCGATATTGTAACACCAACACTTTCACATTATAAATGTGCTAAAGTGGCCATTAAATCAGGAAAACACATCTTTATAGAAAAACCTATTGCCAACACTGTAGAAGAAGCGGAAGAGATTATTGCTTTAGCCAAAGAATACAATGTAAAAGGACAAGTTGGTCATGTGGAGCGTTTTAATCCTGCTTTTATTGCAACGAAAAACATGATCGAAAATCCGATGTTTATTGAAACACATCGTTTGGCCGAATTTAATCCGCGTGGTACAGATGTCCCTGTGGTTTTAGATTTGATGATTCATGATATTGATGCAATCTTAAGTGTTGTGCATTCAAAAGTAAAAGACATTCATGCAAGTGGTGTTTCAGTTATCAGTGACACACCTGATATTGCAAATGCCAGAATTGAATTCGAAAATGGTTGTGTGGCAAATTTAACAGCAAGCAGAATTTCGATGAAAAATATGCGTAAAACACGTTTTTTTCAAAGAGATGCCTATATTTCTGTTGATTTTCTGGAGAAAAAATGTGAAGTGGTACGTATGAAAGATGCTCCGGAAGTTCCTGGAGATTTTGATATGATTCTTCAAAATGCTGAAGGTGTAAAAAAACAAATCTACTTTACAAATCCTGATGTCGAGCAAAACAATGCGATTTTAGATGAACTAGAATCATTTGCAAATGCTATTAACACTGACACCACGCCAGTTGTAACTTTAGAACAAGCTACAGATGCTTTACGTGTGGCATATCAGATTATTGATTGTTTCGATAAATAAAATATAATTTCAAAAATAAATTAGCCACGAATTCCCGAATTTAATTGGTGAATTCGTGGCTAAAATCATAAATATAATACCTGAATTTAAATGAAAACTATAGCTGTAATTGGTGCTGGAACAATGGGTAACGGAATTGCTCATACTTTTGCACAAAGTGGTTTTACCGTAAAACTTATTGATGTTTCTGAAAAATCTCTAGATAAAGGAATGGCAACTATCGCTTCCAACTTAGACAGAATGCTTTCTAAAGGAACTATCACTCAGGAAGATGTTGCCAAAACCATCACTAATATTATAACTTATACAGATATTAAAGACGGTGTTGTGGGAGTTGATTTAGTCGTTGAAGCAGCGACAGAAAATGTTGAATTAAAATTAAATATTTTCAAGCAATTAAACGAAGCTTGTTCTCATAATACCATTTTAGCAACGAATACTTCTTCTATATCCATTACACAAATTGGAGCAGTTGTAGCACATCCGGAACGCGTTATCGGAATGCATTTTATGAATCCGGTGCCGATTATGAAATTAGTGGAAATCATTCGTGGATACAATACCAGCGACGAAGTCACAAAAATTATCATGGATTTATCTGTAAAACTAGGAAAAACGCCTGTCGAAGTAAACGATTATCCAGGTTTTGTAGCAAATAGAATCTTGATGCCAATGCTAAACGAAGCAATCGAAACGTTATACAATAAAGTAGCCGGTGTTTACGAAATTGATACGGTGATGAAATTAGGAATGGGACACCCAATGGGTCCACTACAATTAGCTGATTTTATTGGTCTTGATGTTTGTTTGGCAATTTTGAACGTAATGTACGAAGGTTTTAAAAATCCAAAATACGCTCCTTGCCCACTTTTAGTGAATATGGTTAGAGCCGGAAAATTGGGAGTTAAATCTGGAGAAGGTTTTTATGATTATAGTGAAAGTAAGAAAGCAGAGAAAATCTCTAAGCAGTTTGTTTAGGTCGAAATATTTGGATTCCAATGGAAGAATGTCGTTTTTGTAAAATAATAGGAGGAGATCGAATCAAAGAAGAAATTATTTTTGAAAATGAATTATTTATAGTTCTTACTGATAAATACCGGCAAACAAGCATTGGTTCTATTTGTTTATTAATTCCTAAAAAACATTACACGAACATTTTAGAACTTTCTGTTGATCATTCAATAGAACTAATTCCTATTCTAAAAAATATAAATTATTCTATGCAAAAGGCATATAGTTGTAAAGGCATTAGAATATGGACAGCAGTGAATAAGGAAGCTGGACAATCAATATTCCATTGTCACATTCATATTGTCCCTTGTAATTCCTTAAAAGATAGAATCATAGCTTCTTTTCCTGGAATTTATGACTTGAAAAGAAGAGTTTTACGACTTGGGAATAATAAGCTTAATGCCGATAGAAATTTTGAATTAGCGAATAAATTGAGATCAGAAATGATAAAACACAATTGTAATGAGTATTAAATCTAACTTAGAAAATATAAAAAATAGTTTACCAGAAAATGTAACTCTAGTTGCCGTTTCTAAAACTAAACCTGTTTCTGACTTAATGCAAGCCTACGAAGCAGGCCAGCGCATTTTTGGAGAAAACAAAATCCAGGAAATGACGGATAAATGGGAAGAAATGCCCAAAGATATTCAATGGCATATGATTGGTCATGTTCAGTCGAATAAGGTCAAATTTATGGCACCATTTGTGAGCTTGATTCATGGTGTAGATAGTTTGAAATTATTGCAGGAAATTAATAAACAAGCAATAAAGAACAATAGAGTTATTGATTGCCTGCTTCAAATGTACATAGCCGAAGAAGAATCTAAGTTTGGCTTGGATGAAAATGAATTAAATGAATTATTATCTTCTCCAGAATTCAAAGAGATGAAAAACATTCGTATCTTAGGGTTAATGGGAATGGCAACTTTTACAGATAACCAAAACCAAATTAAAAAAGAATTTACACATTTGAAATCTATTTTTGATTCAATTCAATCCATCGAAAACGAAAATTTAAAACTAATTACAATTTCAATGGGAATGTCCGGAGACTTCCAGCTTGCCATTGATTGCGGAAGCACAATGGTTAGAATTGGAAGCAGTATCTTTGGAGGAAGATAATTTCAAAAATCAATGACAATATCAAAAGTCAATTACAATAGTATTAATGGAGAAAATTTTCAATTTTGAAGATAGGTTGGTGAGATTTGCAGGAGAATGTATTTTCTTTACAAGACAATTAGAAAAGATATTTGAAAATGAATATTATAAAAATCAATTGATCAGATCATCTGGAGGTGCATCATTAAATTTTGGAGAAGCCCAGGGAACAATAACTGATAAAGATTTTATTTTCAAAGTTTCATTAGTTGTAAAAAGAGTTAAAAGAATCTAGAAACTCATTAAAAATTTTAGATTATATAAAAGAAGGAGATAATGATAAGCGCAATAAACTTCTTATTGAAGTTGAACAATTAATTGCAATTTCATCAAAAATGATACTAAATAAAAAATAATTTTTCAATGACAATTACAATAACAATAACAAAATTCAATTTTTAAAATATTGATTTTTTGACATTGTTATTGATTTTTGATATTGATATTGACATTGAAAATGTACGCAATACTAGACATAGAAACCACTGGAGGCCAGTTTAATGAAGAAGGAATTACTGAAATCGCCATTTATAAATTTGATGGCCATGAAGTAGTTGATCAATTCATTAGTCTTGTTAATCCTGAAATTCCGATTCAGCCTTTTGTGGTGAAATTAACCGGGATAAATAATGCTATGTTGCGTTCTGCTCCTAAATTCTTTGAAGTTGCAAAACGAATCATCGAAATCACCTCAGATTGTATAATTGTAGCACACAACGCTTCTTTTGATTACCGAATTTTACGTACTGAATTCAGACGCCTAGGATATGATTTCGAGGCCAGAACACTTTGTACAGTCGAATTGGCTAAAAAACTAATTCCGGAACAACCTTCTTATAGTTTAGGAAAATTGGTTCGCGCACTTGGTATCCCAATGGCAGATCGCCATCGTGCGAGTGGTGATGCCATGGCAACGACAAAGTTGTTTAAGATGCTTTTAGAAAAAGATCTTGAAAAAACAATTGTAAAAGATTTTATAAAACTGGAAGTTGAAAAAGGTATTGCTCCAAAATTATTAGATTTGGTTGGACAAATGCCAACTAAAACTGGTGTTTACTACATACATAACGAAGGCGGAACTTTAATATATATAGGAAAAAGTCAAAATATCAGAAAAAGAGTAAATCAACATTTTACCGGAATCACAACAAAAAGCAAAAAAATCCAGGCTGAAGTTTTCACCATCACTTATGATGAAACCGGAAGCGAATTAATTGCGCTCTTAAAAGAAAGCGAAGAAGTAAAAATAAACCGACCAAGACATAATCGTGCACAGAAAAAAACAGTATTTCCATTTGCTTTATATGCAGAAAAAGACTCAAATGGCTATTTGAATATAAAACTTCAAAAAGCTGATGGTCGTAAAAAAGAGATTACCTCGTTTGCTTCTTTACAGGAAGGTAAAAATATGCTTTTCAAATTCTCAACGAAGTATCATTTGTGCCAAAAATTAACAGGTTTATATCAAACTAAGAAAGAGTGTTTTCAATATAAAATCAAAGAATGCGATGGTGCTTGTATTGGCGAAGTAAGCCCGGAAATATACAATGCACGCGTACAAGAATTCATTTCTGAACACAGTTTTGAAAACAAAAGCATGATTCTTATCGATCGTGGCCGAAATATAAACGAACGAAGCGCTGTATTAATTGAAAATGGGATTTATAAAGGTTATGCGTTTTACGATTTGAATTATCAGATTACGAATATTGAAATCCTAAAAAACATTTTAATTCCGATGCAAAACAATCGCGATGTAAAAAACATAATTCAAAATTACATGCGCAAAAGCAAATCACTTAAAATTCTTCATTTTTAAAGTATCCTAATTTTAATTATCTTAGTGATATGACACAAATGAAATCCAAATACGAAATCTTTAGAGAAAAAATCAAAGTAATTCTTTACGGAACTGATACCGTTTTAGGCAGGCTTTTCGATCTGGTCTTACTCGGATTAATTTTATTGAGTGTCCTTTTGGTCATGATGGAAACCGTTCAGGGAATCAACCAAAAATACCATTCTCAGCTCATTATGTGCGAATGGGTGATTACCGTCTTCTTTACAATCGAATATATCCTTCGTATCATTTCAATTCAAAAACCAGTTAGATACATCTTCAGTTTTTATGGAATTATCGATTTATTAGCTGTACTCCCAATGTACTTATCAATATTTTTCCCTGGTGCGAGTATTTTATCAGTCGTAAGAGCATTACGTTTTTTCCGCTTATTCAAAATACTTCATATCCCACAAATTTCCCATCAATCCGTTCAATTACGCGAAGCAATCGAAGCCAGCAAAGAAAAAATTCTCGTTTTTATATATTTCGTACTGATTAGTACCGTAATTATCGGTTCAGTTATGTATGTGATAGAAGGCAAAGAAAGCGGTTTTACGAGCATACCGGTTAGCATTTATTGGACTATAGTGACATTGACAACTGTAGGGTATGGAGACATTTCGCCCATAACTCCTTTAGGCCAGTTCGTTGCTTCATTTGTTATGATTTTGGGTTATGGAATTATTGCAGTTCCAACCGGAATTGTAACTGCAGAA
This sequence comes from Flavobacterium aquidurense, assembly GCA_900107365.1. Classification (GTDB taxonomy): domain Bacteria; phylum Bacteroidota; class Bacteroidia; order Flavobacteriales; family Flavobacteriaceae; genus Flavobacterium; species Flavobacterium aquidurense. The sequence goes on along the minus strand of FNPS01000001.1, from coordinate 702,667 downwards.
TTTGCCAAAAACAGTCTTAAAAATAGTACCATTAGCACTAAGAAAGCTTGTGAAAAATGTGGTTCACAAGTCCACTTTGATAATGCAAAATATTGCTACGAATGCGGAACAGAATTACCTAATATTTAATTTATGGAGCTATTTCCAGCTGTACGCTCCAACTCCTCCTTATCTTTGTTGTTTTTTTAAGGTATAAAAGGAGCTTCCGCTGGTCGCTCTTTTATCCCAAAAAAACTAACAAATATAAGTCCGGGGTTTCCACTCCCATCTGGGCTATAAGAAATATGAAATACTTAATTACCATTGTCGGACCAACAGCTATAGGCAAAACAGCCTTAAGCATTGCTTTGGCACAACATTTCAATTGTGAAATAATTTCTTGCGACAGCCGACAATTTTTTAAAGAAATGACGATCGGGACAGCAGTTCCAAATCAGGAAGAGTTAGATTCAGCAAAGCATCATTTTATTCAAAACAAGTCCATTTTCGAAAATTATACTGTTGGTGATTACGAAAAAGAAGCACTTCTAAAATTAGAAGAATTATTTCAGAAGAATGATTTTGCCATTTTAATTGGTGGTTCAGGATTATATGTCGATGCTGTTTTAAAAGGTTTTGACGAATTTCCTGAAATCAAACCAGAAATTCGTTCTGAAGTGAATTCAAATTATGAAAAACTTGGAATCAATTATTTACAAGAGCAATTACAGAATTTAGATCCCGACTATTTTCAAAAAATAACTTTAGAAAATCCACAAACACTTCAAAATCCACAACGAATGATGCGTTTTGTAGAAGTTTGTCTAGGAACCAAAAAACCATATTCTTCCTTTTTAAATCAGAAGAAAAACAACCGAAACTTCATTCCTGTTTTAATTGGTTTAGAAGCAGATAGAAAAGTAATTTATGATCGCATTAACCAGCGCGTTGCTATTATGATGAACCAAGGTTTACTCGAAGAAGCAAAAGCATTGTATTCTAATAAAGCGTTAAATGCGCTCCAAACCGTCGGTTATAGAGAATTATTTAGTTATTTTGACGGAGATTTTACTCTTCCATTTGCAATAGAAGAAATCAAGAAAAATACACGAAGATTTTCCAAAAGACAATTAACCTGGTTCAAGAGAAATGAAAATACGAAATGGTTTGACTATGCAACAGATAGAAAAGAAATCATAAGATACATAGAAAATCTTATCACATAAGAAATCTATTTTCTTTATTCTATATTCTATTCTCTCAGGAAAAATCTAAAATCAACAATCTAACATCTAAAATTTACAATGCCTATATCACCAAACTTCACATCAGTTTTAAGCAAAGACTGGGAAATCAATTTCACGCAATGCACGCCAAACGGTTATTTAAAATACACTGATTTGTGTAATATTTTACAATTAACCGCAGCTGCACATTCTGAAGTTGGAGGCATCAGTTTCTTTGATATGCAGGAATTTCATCAAGCCTGGGTTTTAAGCCGAATGAGAGTTGAGATTTCAGAATTGCCGAAATGGCAGCATGTTGTTACTGTAAAAACATGGATTAACAGTTTAGAGAATTCACGTTCTGTTCGTGCATTAGAAATGTATGTGAATGGTAAAAAGATAGTAGGCTGCGAAACGTATTGGGCCGTTTTTAACACACAATTACGTCGTCCGGAACCTTTGGCTTTGCCGTATGAACACTTTGAATTATTTCCTGAAAACAGAGCCACTTCTGAAGGTTTTTCTAAAATCAATATCAATCATGAAAAAGAAGCGGTTTTTGAAAAAACAGTTTATTTATCTGATTTAGATATTGTAAACCATGTTAATAATGTCAAATATTTAGAATGGTGCCTTGATCATGTTGATCCAAAAAGAATTCTGAAACAGGAAGTAAAAAGCTTTGAAATGAATTTTATGAAAGAGTTATCTCTAAAAGATAATGTTGTTATTCATGAAAGTGAAGACGATGATCACACTACAGCAACATTCAGCATAACCAAGAACGAAAAAACCTGTTTTGCTTTAGAATTGCATTGGAAATAATATTATTTGATATTGGAGATTATGTAGAGTCCCTACGAGACAAATATTCTTTTTCTAATACTATTTTCTACCAATATGTAATCTCTACGAAGTATTTTATTACAAGTCAACTATTGGCGACAAACGAAGTAAAATCATACAAATATCAATTTATTTCATCCAAATGCTCCGTTAGGAGTTAAATAATGGTAGAAAATATTGGTAAAATAAATTTAGTATACCAATAGAGTGTCCCGTAGGGACTGCATATTTATTATGCTATAAATGCAAAACGATGCCATTCAAATTTGAATGGCATCGTTTTTTTTCTACTAAAATTATTATGATTTCTTTTTTGAATCCTTTATTGATTTACTAGGCTTCTTTTTCTTTTTCAGCAACTCCATTTTAACTTTGATTCTTTTCTCAACTTCACTAATATCAGAATCAAAAGCAAAGTGCAAATTGCAAAGTTTAGCATTTTTAATTTCCCTAAGTGCATTTTTAAATTGATGTTGCACTTCTAAAAGGATAGCTTTCTTCACATATATATCAGATTTATTGATCCCTTTAATTGTCAAAGCAAAATCAATCAACTTTTGCGCTTCTTCATAATCTTCATTTAAAATTAAAGTTTGCAAATAATGCGGATACACTTCAAGTGCATGAATATTTATGGCAAGAGCCTGTTGAAAATAAGATTTAGCCTCTTCATAATTCCATAATTGTTCTGCTTGAATTCTTCCATATAAACACAAAACCATTGTATTTTTATCATCATAAGAAAAAGCATAATCTAGAGATTCAATCGTTTCTTCAAGCGAATATGGATAATTATCCAAAGCCTGAAAAAGGTATTTATCAATTGTTTTCATTTTATGTGTTGCTATTTATTGTTTTCTTTTGGTCACATTTAATTCGCACATCATGATTGTTTTCTGCAACCAACTTTTTAATTATGCTCATTTCGTAAATCTTGTTTTAATTTCTGACGAATTCCTTTATAACCTTTCTCTACTTTATTTTTTTTGAAATCACTTCCTGTAAAAACTCTAACGGGATTTCCTCGCTCAATATTAAGCTGGTTTTCCCATTGTTTACCTACATGATTCTTAAGTTGGGCTAGTTTTTCGTCTTCTAATTTTTTTAATAATCTTTCTTTTGCCAGTTTTTTGTTTTGGTGTTGCGATCGGCTGTCCATCGAAACTACAGCGATTCCCGTCGGAATGTGAGTCGCTCTTATTGCTGAACTCACTTTATTTACGTGCTGTCCACCAGCTCCTGAACTTCGCATGGCCTGATATTGAATATCGTTTTCCGAAACTAGCGCACCTTTCTGTGGATCAATTTCAAAAACACCAATAAACCAATTCTTGCGTTTGTGCATTTTCCGAAACTGACTCTGCCCAATCCACTGAATTGTTCCTAGCCACGATTTTACAAATTGATCTGCTTTTTCTCCTTTTACAGCAATTGACGCAGTTTCAACAGTTCCATTTTCCTGACCACCTTCTCTTTGTAACAGAACAGTTTCTAATTGTTGTTCCTGCGCTTCTTCCAAAACTTTTTTAAGCACTTGGGCAACTACCCAAGTGCATTCTGCAGGTCCGCGACCTGCTGTTATCTGAATTATTTTTTCCACTTTTAATTTCTTTTTATCGGTCCATTCTAACAATTTTTGGAGTAAAAGTTCCCAGAACTTCAACCAAATCCGTTTGATTTCCCATCACTTTTGTAATGTCTTTGTAAGCCATTGGAGCCTCATCAATATTTCCTCCAATCAAGGTTACATCATTGGCTTTCAAAACCTTTTTTATTTCGCTTTGCGTAAAAGTGCTTTTACATTTTGCTCTCGAAAATAAACGACCAGCTCCATGCGAAGCCGAGTTTAAACTTTCAGCATTGCCTTTTCCTTTCACAATATAACCAGGTGCAGTCATAGATCCGGGAATAATTCCCAATTGACCTTCTGCCGCTGGGGTTGCTCCTTTTCTGTGTACAATACATTCCTGGCCGTTTACCATTTCTTTCCATGCAAAATTGTGATGATTTTCGATATTTACTACCACTCTTTTTCCAATAGCTTTAGCAATTCTTCTATGAATATCATCATGACAGGCTTTAGCATATTCTCCAGCCAAATTCATTGCCAGCCAATATTCCTGACCATCGTGCGTATTCAAATCTAACCAGGCCAAATGCTGCACATTTTTAGGCAACGGACATTGTTTTGTCGCCAGATAGGTATAATGTTTAGCAATATTAGCGCCTAATCCTCGGGAGCCACTGTGTGACAGAACAGCAAAATACTCACCAGCTCCAATCTTCCACTCATTCTCAGGATTCTCAATTTTTGCAATTCCAAATTCCACAAAATGGTTTCCTCCGCCAGAACTTCCCAATTGTTTGTAAGCTTTAGGTAAAAGATTCCTTAATAACGGAATATCCTGAAACTCACTTTTGTAAAAAACTTCATGATCTACTCTTGAAGCATGAACCTCATTCATTCCAAACTTGGTATTATCTTTTAAAATCGCTTCTAATTGATGTTCTTTTCCTTTAAAATGCGATGCTGGTAAATCAAAAATCGAAAGACTCATTCGGCAACCGATGTCTACTCCAACTCCGTATGGAATCACAGCATTATCTGTCGCCAAAACTCCGCCAATTGGTAATCCATAACCTGAATGTGCGTCTGGCATTAAAGCTCCAGCAACTGAAATTGGTAACTTCAAAGAATCAAACAATTGAAATTTTGCTTGTTGATCAATCTCATTTTCTCCAAAAATGGTAAAAGGTGCCCGTGTGTTTTTCAACTGACGCATTCTTACCTGAACAGGATTTATCAAACCTTCAGCTACTTTACCCCAAGTTCCGTTTCCTTCAAACTTTTCCGGATGAAGCAAAACCTCTTTAGCTTCTGTTAGAATAGATTCTTTTTTTTCTCTTTTTCTATATCTGTTTATTTGCCCTAAGGCAATGTTTATTGCATTGTTTTTTGGAAAGCCTAATTTAATCAGGTCTTTTCCGGATAATTTATTTCCCATAAATTTTTAATTATTCTTATTATTTTTTTGCAAACCGATGCTCGTTAAAACTGAAAAGTTCGAACAAAACATAAGCGTACCTAATTTTCATCCTTTCGGATAAATAATGAAACTGTTATTCGGGAAAATTTGAAGTGTCTAGAATAAAAAAAGCCCGAAAATAAATGTCTTCGGGCTTTTTATATATCTAAAAATGAATTTCTAAGATTGAAATAAGCCACGAAGAAGCGCAGCACCAAATCCGTTTGGTGTGAAGCTTTGTGATGTTGATGTAAGTACAAACATTTCTCTTCGTTTTATAGGGTTATTATTTTTTTTCGTCTGCAAATATTCATAATTGTTTTTTGATTTTCCAAATTTATTTTAAGAAAATTCATGTAAAAATATTTTCAACACTAAAACTCATCAATAAATACAAATCTAAACAACTAACAATAAGCAACTTAAAATTTAAATCCTTAAAAAATAAAAGGCAAAAAAAAGCTCTGATTTCTCAGAGCTTTACTATTTTATTAGTTTGGTGAATTTTGTTATTCAGTGACTTTGCTTTTAACAACTAATCTGAAACCTTCTCCGTGAATGTTAAGAATCTCAACATCTTCGTCTGCTTTTAGATATTTTCTAAGTTTAGCGATGTAAACGTCCATACTTCTTGAAGTAAAGTAGTTGTCATCTCTCCAGATTTTTGTTAACGCTAACTCTCTTGGCATTAAATCATTTTCATGAAGAATCAACATTTTAAGCAATTCGTTCTCTTTTGGAGATAATTTTATTGGCTCGTCATTTTCAAAAGTCAAAAATCTAAGTTTAGAATTTAAATGGAATTTACCAATGTTAAACTCAAACTGAACCTGCTCTGCTTTTGTATCTGCAGACTTTCTTTGAATAATTGCTTTTATCTTCATCAATAAAACTTCTGAATCAAAAGGTTTATTCAAATAATCATCAGCACCAGCTTTATAACCTTTTAACACATCCTCCTTCATAGATTTTGCAGTTAAGAAGATAATAGGCACTTCACTATTCTTTTCTCTAATTTCTTTGGCTAAAGTATAACCATCTTTATAAGGCATCATCACATCAAGAATACATAAATCATATACATCCTTCTTGAATTTTTCGAAACCTTCCATACCGTTTTTAGCTAAAGTAACTTCAAAGTCATTTAACATTAGATAATCTTTAAGAACTGCCCCAAAATTAAGGTCATCTTCTACTAAAAGTATTCTTTTGTTATTATTTTCCATATTTTAATTTATTAATGGTATTTTTATTATAAAGGTGCTACCTTTTCCTTTTTCGCTTTCAACATATACTTGACCATTGTGATCTTCAACTATTCGTTTTACATAAGCCAGACCCAAACCATGTCCTTTTACATTATGTAAATCTCCTGTATGTTCTCTGTAAAATTTCTCAAAAACTCTTTTCTGAGCTATTTTACTCATACCAAGACCATTATCTTTTACTTTTATCAGAATCATATCTTTGATATTTTCTGTAAAAATTTCAATTTCAGGAACATCCGGAGAATATTTTATAGCATTTTCTAAAATGTTTACCAAAACGTTTGTAAAATGCACTTCATTTACCAAACATGTTGTTCTTGAAGCATTAAAATGTTTTACAACCGTACCATGCCTATCTTCTAAAATTAAATTTACATGTTCAATTGCATCATCGATAATATCATGAATTGCAGTTGGTTCTTTTGTAATATCCAATTCTCTTTTTTCTAATTTAGAGATGCGCAGAACGTTTTCAACCTGAGCATGCATTCTTTTATTTTCATCCCTAATCATTTGCAGATAACGAAAGACTTTCTCTTTATCTTCAATAATTTTAGGATTTCTAATTGCATCAAGCGCTAAATTTATAGTTGCAATTGGAGTTTTAAACTCATGCGTCATATTATTTATAAAATCTGTTTTAATTTCAGAAATATGTTTTTGTCGCAACAATTGGTTTAATGCACTTGTATAAGCAATTATAATAATAAGCGTAAATACAATTGATAATATTGTAATACTTAATAATTCTGATAACAAAAATTTCTTTTTATAAGGAAAAGTGATATATAATTCATACTTACTATTTCCTTCATTATCAGTATATATCGGAATATGATAACTTGCATCTTTATCAAAATGAAATCCATCCGATTTTACTTTTGTAGGCAAACCACTATTCAAAACACCGAATTCAAATTTGGTTTTTACACCATATTCTTCTAATTCCTTTTTCAATAATTTATTAAGCTTGTCTTTTGTAATTCTTCCTTCAATAGGTGTCAAAGACGCAATATCTTTGTATTGAATTTGTTGCTGTACTTTATTTAAAATATCTAAACTTCCTGATTTTTCGATTTTTAAATCCGGAATAATACTTTGTCCTAAAGCATTATTATCAATGCCATTATTGTTATTGTAAACTTCTGTTACACGCTTTGAACTGAAGTTTTTAAATCGTTCACTACTGAATTTTTTATTAAAAAGCGAACCGCTTATATCATAATCTTCAGAGGTTAATGTATTCGAATAAACAATTGTTTTATTTGTTTTGGTATTTCTTTGCACATAAAGAACTTCCAGTAAATCTTCTTTTTTAGGAATTTTACCAGTACTGTCTTTTATACGATTGTATTTATCATAAAAACTATATTCTTCCTGCTGTTCTAGTTTATCAGCAACATTACCAATTACCTGGGTAACGTGGTATTTAAATTGTTCGTCATTATTTTTGAACGAAGAGTTGAACCAAAATACTTGAACAAGTATTATCCCAATAAGAGACAAACTCATAAGCAAAACAAGTATTCTAAAAAATAATTTATTCATCGAAACAAAATTAATATTTTAACAATATACTAAATAATACATTAACCAAATATTAACATTTAAGACTGATTTTGTTTAATATCTAAAATTTTAAGAATTTTAACAACTTCTTCCTTAGCAATTTTAAGATTTACGTTATTAATAACAAAATTGCTTCTGGAAATTCGATCTTCATCCTTCCATTGCATTTGCATTCTGCTTAAAACTTGCGCTGGGGTGGTATTATCGCGTTTTAAGACTCTGTCAATTCTAATATCTTCTGGTGCGGTTACTGTTATAATATAATCGCACTCTTTATATCGGCCACTTTCAAATAATATAGCGGCTTCATAAATTATGTATTCGTAATTCTTATGCTGCAATAACCATACCTCAAAATCCTTTTTTACAGCTGGGTGGACTATTGCATTTAATTTAGCTAACTTTTCCTTGTCGTTAAATACAATTTCAGCAAGTTTAGCTCTGTTTAAAATATTATTTTCAAAAACGCTTTCTCCAAATACATCTTTTACTTCATTTATAACATAATCCAATTGCATTGCTACCCTTGCACCATTATCGGCTATATAGACAGGAACTCCCATTTCTGCAAAATAATTGGCAATAGTTGTTTTTCCACTACCAATTCCTCCTGTTAAACCGATAACCTTTGTCATATTATATTTTAAAAAACATACGCGGAAAAGCTTCTTGTGGTTTTTTCTTTAAAAGAATGATTTTTATAAATGATTTTAAAAATCCCATTCCATAACCATAGAATTGTTTCCAAACTGCAATTACTGATAAGTATCCTATTTTAACACTTTTATTTCGAACACTTGCTGTAAGAAAAATTACAACGAAATATACGAAATATAATTGTAATAAAATATCAATATTGAAAATTAATAGTAAAAAAGCTAATAATAATCCGAGTATAAAAACCGTTGGAAAGAAAAAAGTAATTTTATTATGCTCTGGATACCAACTATTTAATATTGGTCTTGCAATTCCAAACTTATGTACCTGAATAGAAAATTTCTCCCAATCTATTCTACGTTTATGATAGACATAGGCTTCAGAAAACAATCTGGTTTCAAAACCTAAATTCCATAAACGAATTGATAAATCTGGATCTTCACCTGGATGAATATTTCCAAATCCTTTTGATGCTTCAAAAGCCTTTTTAGAAATTCCCATATTGAAACTTCTTGGCTGAAACTTATTTATTTTCTCAGAACCACCACGTATTCCTCCAGTCGTCAAAAACGAAGTCATTGCAAAATTGATCGCCTTTTGTATATCAGAAAAGCTATCCAATGCTTTATCTGGCCCACCAAAACAATCCACATATTCTTCATTTATCGCTTTACGCACTTCAGTTAAGTAATTAGGCGGAATAATACAATCTGAATCAAAGATGATAAAATAATCACCCCTTGCCTTTTGCATTCCAAAATTCCTCGAATCTCCCGGACCTGAATTTTCTTTAAAATAATAAGAAATATTCAATTTCCCCTGATAAGTCATTACAACATCTTTACATGGAATCGACGAACCATCCTCAACAAGTACAATTTCGAAAGGTTCATTATAATCAGATTTCGAGAGACTTTCTAAAAGTTCATCAACTTCATCCGGACGATTATACACGGGTATAATTAAAGAAAAAATCATAATGGGATGTGCGTATTAAAGTGGCAATTTTTTTAATTTCAAAATTTTAACAAAGATATACTATATTCATAAAAAAACCACCAACTTTAGGTTGATGGTTTTTATTTATAGTAATACGTTCTTATTTGATACTTTCAATATTTACAACTTCATTTGCTTCAGCTTTATAATCAACTCCGGCAAATTCAAATCCAAATAAGTTTAAGAAATCATTTCTATATCCTGCTAAATCTCCAATAGCCGGCAATGTTTCGGTAGTAGCTTCTTCCCAAAGTTTTGCCACTTTTGCCTGAACATCATCACGCATTTCCCAATCATCAATTCTGATTCTGCCTTTTTCATCAACAAGAATTGGTGATCCAGTATATAATCTGTCCTGGAACAAACGTTGAATTTGCTCAATACAACCTTCGTGAATTCCTTCTTCTTTCATAATTTTATATAAAAGAGAAATATACAATGGAATTACCGGAATTGCAGAACTAGCCTGAGTAACCAAAGCTTTGTTTACAGAAACATAAGCCTGTCCTCCGATAGATTTTAAACTATCTGTAATAGAAAAAGCAGTAGCCTCTAAATGATCTTTCGCGCGTCCGATTGTACCTTTACGGTAAACTGCTTCAGTTAATGATGGCCCAATATAAGAATAAGCTACTGTTGTAGCACCTTCAGCCAATAAATTTTCATCTTTTAAGGCATCCATCCACATTGCCCAGTCTTCACCTCCCATTACGGCTACAGTATTCTCTATATCTTCCTCATTTGCAGGAGCAATAGAAACTTCCGTAACATTTCCTGTATGAAAATCTACTGTTTTATTTGTAAAAGTTTGTCCAATTGGTTTTAAAGTCGAACGATGCAATACGCCTGTATTAGGGTTTGTACGCACTGGTGAAGCCAAACTATAAATAACCAAATCAACCTGACCTAAATCAGCTTTAATTAAATCTAGTGTTTGTCTTTTTATTTCATTTGAAAATGCATCTCCATTGATACTTTTTGCATAAAGACCAGCCTTGTGAGCTTCAGTTTCAAAAGCAGCAGAATTATACCAACCCGGAGAAGCCGTTTTACCTTCAACTGGTGGTTTTTCAAAAAATACTCCAATAGTTGCAGCATCAGATCCAAAAGCACTTGTAATTCTTGACGCTAATCCAAAACCTGTTGAAGCTCCAATAACCAATACTTTTTTTGCACCGGCAATTGATCCTTTTGATTTTATATATTCTATTTGATTTTTAACATTTTGCTCGGCTCCTTTTGGGTGTGCTGTCAAGCAAATAAAGCCTCTCATTCTAGGTTCTATGATCATATTTTTATTGTTTATCGTTCATTTGCTAACCATTAAAGTGAGGTAAATGATTAGTTTATTTACGCTTATTGATTTAGTTTTAAGATGACAAATATAAAGTATTTCTTTAGTTCAACAAGGCTTTGGCATGATTTAAAGCCGAATCTGAGACAACTGCACCAGATAACATCTGGGCTATTTCGATAACTCTTTCGTCCTGAGACAGAAGCTTTAATTCTGATTGCGTATCATCATCAACAGTTGATTTGAATACTTTGAAATGTGAATCGCCTTTTGCTGCTATTTGCGGTAGATGTGTAATAGCAAAAATCTGCATTTTAGCACTCATTTCTTTCATAATTTCCCCCATCCTGATAGCAATTTCCCCAGAAACTCCTGTATCAATTTCATCAAATATTAAAGTAGGAAGCTTAGAATATTGTGCTAAAATTGCTTTAACAGCCAACATAATACGTGACATTTCTCCTCCTGAAGCTACTTTTTTCAATAATCCAAAATCAGTTCCTTTATTGGCAGAGAATAAAAATTGCAATTCATCTTTTCCATTTTGGAAATAGGTTTCTGATGGCAAAAGTTCCATTTTAAAACGAACATTTGGCATCCCTAAAGTTTCTAAAATTGAAATTAATTTATTTGATAAAACCGGAATTGCATTTGCTCTGTTTTGATGAATTAAAGCTGAAAAAGCATCTAATTCTTCTACTTTTATTGCTATTGAATTTGTCAATAAAGTGATTTCTTCTTCAATATTCCCTAATTCAATAACCGCATTTTCTAAATTAGCCTGAATTTGCAGTAATTCATCAACAGAAATCACCTGATGTTTCTTCTGTAAATTATAAATCAATTGCAATTTCTGGTTTGTAAGTTCCAGTTTTTCAGGATCATTTAATAATTTCTCAGAAACGTTTTGTAACTCTCTTGAAACATCATCAAATTCGATTGCAACACTCGTTACCCTTTCAAATAAACTTTGATATTCTGTCGAAAATGGAGCGATTTTTTGAAGTGATGCTTTTATTTCATTCAGATTATGAAAAACTCCAAATTGTTCTTCATTTGCAATAATTAAAGACTTATCTATTGATTCTTTTATAACTTCAACGTTGTTTAGCTTTTCAAATTCAGCTTCCAATTCTTCTTGTTCACCTGATTTTAATTTAGCAGCTATCAATTCGTTCAGTAAAAAAGTATTATACTCCTGCTCTTTTCCTGAATCACTTTGTTTTTTCAACAAAGCGTTCAATTTTGATTTATCTGATTTATATCCTTTCAACAACTTTTGATAAGAAGTAATCACATCAAAATTATTTGCAATAGCATCAATTATTTTAAACTGAACAGTTTCATCTGATAATTCCTGAGTTTGCTGTTGCGAGTGAATATCAATCAAAAACAAACTTAAATCTTGTAATTCCTGAAGATTTACCGGGCTATCATTAATAAAAGCACGGGATTTTCCTGAAGGCAAAATTTCGCGTCTTATAATGGTGTCGTCTTCATAATCAAGATCATTTGCTTCAAAAAACTCTTTTAAGTTGTATTTAGAAATTTCAAATTGTGCTTCTATAATACATTTCTCTTCTTTATTTTTTAAAGAAGTTAAATCTGCTCTTTTTCCTAAAACTAATCCCAAAGCACCTAAAATAATAGATTTCCCGGCACCGGTTTCACCTGTAATTATAGAAAAGCCTTTTGAAAAATCTATTGATAATTTTTCAATCAGAGCATAGTTTTTAATTGACAGGGAAGTAATCATAGGATAAAAATGTAAATTATAGAAGTTAATAAAATATTGAAATCGAAAAGTAATTAATATTTAATTTGTGACCACTTTGTAGAATTCAGAGGCGAAACTTTATTCAAAACATCAGACATATCAGTTACCGTAATACTTGGTCCTCCTGAAAAGATAGAAACAATCTCATCTGACTTGGCATCGAAAAATACCCGGGTTAAAAAAGCATTTGGTTTAACCGAATTAAATTTTCCGATAAGTAGTATTGAAGATTTTATTCTTTCTTTAGCACCTTTTAAATCATCACTCATCTTATCTAACCCACTGTGATATAAAAATGTAACCTGACGTAAATCACTATACATTGGCGAAATCATATCTGTTATTAAATAATAACGATTCTGAATTCCATCAGCCTGGCTCCAACCTTTGTAACCACCTTGCTGTGCTACATTTGCAATGTTCTGTGCCGTTTCAAGATATTGATTTCCTGCTCCCATTTGAAACGAATCTGCATCCATACCTAAAATCAAATAGCTGTAAAAAGAAACAACAGATACTAAATTTGACTCAAAAGTGGTAGGATTAAACAACAATGGTTCATATTCCGTGTAACGAAAACTAAAATCTTTGTCGTTAAAATTGAATATAGGAGAAGAGTATGTTGAATTAAAAATCAACCTGGACGATTGTATCTGAATTGTTCCTGAAAACTGATCCGAATTATTTGATGACAATGTAATATACATTGAACAATTGATACGCTCGTTCTGTTTTAGCACTGACCCTGTCCAGTCTGTTTTATTCACAAATTCAGACAAAGATGTCTGAAGTGTTTTAAAAACCTGCTGATTAGGATTTGGCAACCTTTCAGTGTTTATAGTTACGGTACAATTTAGCTGTTGTGCTTGTGTAAAGCCAAAAATCAAAAACACTAAAAGAGTAACTATTTTTTTCATAGAAAGATACTGTTTGCCTTGGCGTAAATATAAAAATACTGCTATTTATTCTGAAACCTTAAAACAATTATGATTTTCTAAAGTGCAAAATCACTTTATTTAAAATATCACTTGCTACCGCTTCTTTTGCTTTTAATTCCATTGGCTCAATTTTAAAATCTTTATCAATAAAAGTAACTTTATTGGTTTCTTTTTTAAAACCAGCCCCTTCATCCTGCAAGGAATTAAGAACAATCAAATCTAAGTTTTTTTTCTGAATTTTCAGCTTAGCATTTTCAATTTCATTTTCAGTTTCAAGAGCAAATCCAATTAAAAACTGATCTTTTTTAATTGCTCCTAATGATGCTAAAATGTCTTTTGTTTTTTCGAGCTCAATTGAGAATTCGTCTGCCGCTTTTTTAATTTTCTGCGAAGCAACAACTTTCGGTTTATAATCAGCAACTGCTGCTGCTGCAATAGCAACATCAACCTCATTATAATAAGAATGACATACATCGTACATTTCTTGTGCCGAAATTACATTTATAACTTCAACCAAACCGTTGTTTGCTTTAAAATGAGTTGGACCTGCAACTAAAATGACTTGCGCTCCTAATTTTGCAGCTTCATTCGCAATATCAAAACCCATTTTTCCAGAAGAATGGTTTCCTATAAAACGCACAGGATCTATTGCTTCGTATGTCGGGCCTGCAGTAATAAGTATTTTTTTTCCTTTAAGTGGTAATTTACTTTCCAAATCAGCCTCAAGAAATGCAATAATATTTTCCGGCTCTGCCATTCTTCCTTCTCCGGACAAACCGCTGGCAAGCTCCCCATTTTCAGCAGGAATCATAACATTTCCAAACTGTTTTAAGGCAGTAAAACTTGATAAAGTAGAAGGGTGTTTGTACATATCCAGATCCATTGCAGGAGCAAAATAGACAGGACATTTAGCGGATAAATAGGTTGCAATAAGAAGATTGTCACAGTTTCCTGTAGCCATCTTAGATAATGTATTGGCAGTTGCCGGAGCAACTATCATCAAATCAGCCCAAAGACCTAATTCAACGTGATTGTTCCAAACTGCATCGTCATTATCCTGATTGAAGAAAGTAGTGTGTACAGGATTTTTTGATAACGTAGATAATGTAAGTGGCGTTACAAAATCCTTAGAAGCAGGTGTCATTATCACTTGGACATGTGCACCTGCTTTTATAAAGAGTCGTACTAATGAAGCTGTTTTATAGGCTGCAATTCCACCAGAAACTCCCAGTAAAATTTTCTTCCCGTTTAAAACTGACATTATACTATATTATTTGTTTGAACCTCTGTGGTAAGTTTTTCCGTCTAACCATTCCTGAACAGCTAAAGCGTGTGGTTTTGGTAATTTTTCGTAAAATTTAGAAACTTCAATTTGTTCTTTATTTTCAAAAACTTCTTCAAGACTGTCATTATAAGTAGCAAACTCTTCTAATTTCTCAGTTAATTCTTTTTTAATTTCAGAATTAATTTGATTTGCTCTTTTAGCCATAATGGTAATTGCTTCATACACATTTCCTGTTGGCTCTTCAATAACAGTTTTATTGTATGTTATTGTATTTACAGGAGCATTCGTCTTTTTTAAATCCATGACTTTATTTATTTAGTAAATTTTTGTAAATCTGTTTCAACTCTGGCATACATCTCATCTGCCTCTTTTTTATATTTTGTGTCGCTTTTATACTTCAATAAGTTATTATAAGCAACTTTAGCAACATTAAGACGTTCTTCCATTTTTGATGGAATACTGTTGATTGCTAGTTTATATGCTGAATCGTATTTATAGAACAATGCATCTTCTTTCAAAGGTGTTCCCGGAAAATCAGCAATAAAATTATCAAAAGCTATTAATGCAGACTTGTAATCTGAAATAGTATTGTATCCTTTAGCATTTTCATATGCTTTTTTCTCTAATTTACCATTCAGTAATTTTACAGTCTCATTTGCCTGAGCTATATATTCTGAATTTGGGTAATTATCAATAAAAGCTTGTAATTTCTCTAAAGCTTTCACAGTGTCTGCCTGATCTAAACTATAAACCGGTGCCAGTTTTGAATAGCTGTAAGCTCCTAAAAATGCAGCTTCCTGTACTTTTTCACTACGAGGATAACCTGAAACAAAACTTTCAAACTGATAACCAGCTAAATAATATTGTTTTGTTTTGTAGTAAGATTGCGAAAACATATAAAAAAGCTTTTCAGCCTGAGGTTTACCTCTATATGATGGTGCTAATTGCTCAAAAAGACGGATCGCTTTTGAATATTTTCCTGCATCATACATCTCTGTTGCCATTGCAAATTTAGCCGCAACATCTTCATTTTTCAAAGCTTTTTGGTAATCACTACAAGAACAAAAAAGGACAACAACAATTAATAGAGATACTATTTTTTTCATTTTCTTACTTTTATTATGATTTCTTAGACAATTATGCCAAAGCAAAATCACACCGAAGTTCCGGTGGCAAATTTAGTTATTAATTTAGCTACTACAAAATATTTTTTAGTATAATAAAATACCGGCAATCTTACTCTAATTTAATGCTGTTTTTAACAAATTTATTCAATCTTTCTGCCAATGATTCATCGACAGCTACCAAAGGTAAACGTACTGTATTCTCAGCAATACCAAGGGCTTGAAACACTTGTTTAATTCCGGCTGGATTTCCCTGCTCAAAAATCATATCAATACAATCTGACAAAAAGTATTGCGTTTTGAAAGCTTCATTTACTTTTCTGTTCAGGCCTAAACGTATCATTTCTGAAAATTCTTTCGGAAATCCTTGTCCAATAACGGAGATTACTCCTGCTCCACCAGCTAAAACAATTGGTAAGGCAATCATATCATCACCAGAAATTACAAGAAAATCTTTTGGTGCATTTTTTAACAATTGTAAAGCCTGAGCCATATCGCCTGCTGCTTCTTTTATTGCTACAACATTACTAAAATCGTTTGCCAGGCGAACTACAGTCGCAGGCAACATATTACTGGATGTTCTTCCCGGAACATTGTACAAAATGACCGGAATTGGAGAAGCTTCTGCAATAGCTTTAAAATGTTGGTAAATTCCTTCCTGCGTTGGTTTATTATAATAAGGAGAAACAGAAAGAATAGCTTCAAAAGCAGAAAAATCTCCTGACTTTAATTCCTCAACAATTTGCATTGTATTATTACCACCAACACCAAGAACCAAAGGCAATCTTCCTTTGTTAGTATCAATTACTGTTTTTAAAACTAACTCTTTTTCGGCTTGTGTCAAGGTAGCATTTTCTGCCGTTGTTCCCATAACAACAAGATATTCAACTCCTCCATCAATCGAAAAATTAACAATACGCTGTAAAGCTTCGATATCAACTGAAAAGTCTTTTTTAAATGGGGTTACAAGCGCAACACCAGTTCCTATTAATGATTGCATATTCTAATTTATAATTTATTTTATACTTTTTAAATACTTAAACAATTCGGAAACGAATAGTTTATAATTCCCTATTTCGGTATCAATCATCCATCGATTTAATCTTATATCGACAGAAGAAAATCCTACTTTAAACTTCGCATTTGACTTACTTGTTACCATCATTAAAATTGGTGTTTCAATTTCATAATAACTAATCAAAAGATCAAATTCTGTTTTGGCAAATTCATTTAGAAAATCTTCAGTAAAATCCCCTTTCCAATTGACATTCTTTTTACAAAAAGTAAGGTGCGAATACGTCTTTTCTTTCTCCAATTTACTTCTATACGCAACAATTTTTATGTTTTCGAAGGCAATCCCCTGAAGAACCAACTCCTTTACTAATTCCGTTGAATGACGAAATTGATTTTCATCTATCAATAAACCAATTGTTTGTACATTACTTGTAAAGACTTCGTTTTTGAGAATATGCAGGTTATTTTTTAATGATTTTTTTACAAAAAATTCCTTTATATAATTTAAAAACATAGTACTTTTACCAGATTACAAAATTAATTATTTAAGTCGCATTTAAGATGGTAAAACTAAAAAAGTATAACGGATTTTTAAAACTTTTTGTTATATTCTTAACACTTTTTTTTATATTTTCCTGCAGTCAGAAAAATTATAATTTGACGAAGATAGAAGGAAAACAGCTTCCAATAACAGAAAAAGGAAATGAAACTCCTCAAATCGAAAAATTTATCAAACCTTATCGCGATCATATTAATAAAGATTTAGACAGTGTCCTGGCTTATTGCCCTGAAACCTTAGATAAAAGTACCGGGAAATGGCAAACTACCATTGGTAATTTAATGGCCGATGTTTGTTTAGAAAAAGGTAATGTAGTTTTTAAAGCGCGTGAGAAAAAAAATATCGATCTGTGTTTGTTAAATCATGGTGGAATACGTGCTATTTTACCAAAAGGAAATGTAACTACAAGAACTGCCTTTGAAATTATGCCTTTTGAAAACAGTTTGATTGTTGTTGCTTTAAATGGTAATCAAATTCTTGATATTGCGAGTTATATTATTAAGGAGAAAAAACCACAACCTTTATCCGGAATGACTTTTACGATAGCAAAAGACAATACTGCCAAAAATATATTGATACAGGGAAAACCTGTTGATACGAATAAAACGTATTATGTAGTTACTAATGATTATTTGGCTAATGGAGGCGATAATATGAATTTCTTCCTAAAAGCTACTGATAAATTTGACCTGAATTACAAAATCAGAAATGTGCTGATTGATTATTTTAAGGAAGTTGATACTATCCCGGTCAAAAACGATGTTCGAATTACAGTCGAATAAAACATTCTTACACAAAAATTAAATTACTGCACTCAGGCAAAAAATATATACAATGAAAAGAAGAGAATTTATCGAGAAAACAGCTGCAAGTACTGCCCTATTAAGTTTAGGTTTGTCATTAAGTAGTTTTGAAACTAACGATATAAAACACTTAACTATTTTGCATACCAATGATGTTCACAGCCACATAGACCCTTTTCCGGCTGATGATCCGCGTAATGCAAATAAAGGTGGTGTATCTCGAAGAGCAGCTTTGATTGAAACTATTCGAAAGGAAAATCCGAATGTACTTTTATTAGATGCCGGCGATATTTTTCAGGGAACTCCATACTTTAATTATTATGGAGGTGAACTTGAATTTAAGTTGATGAGCATGATGAAATACGATGCGTCAACTATTGGAAATCATGATTTTGACAACGGTCTTGATGGTTTATACGCACAAATGCCACATGCCACTTTTGAATTTATCAATTCTAATTATGATTTTAAAAACACCGTGATGAACGGGCTGGTAAAACCTTACAAAATTTTCAATAAAAATGGAATTAAAGTAGGCGTTTTTGGATTAGGAATTGAACTTGATGGCTTGGTTGACAAAAAAATGTACAAAGAAACGGTGTACAACAATCCTGTAGAAGTTGCTCAGGACATGACACAATTACTAAAAAAAGATGAAAAATGTGATTTGGTTATTTGCCTCTCTCACTTAGGTTACAATTATAGAGATGACGAATCTAAAATTTGCGATTTGAAATTGGCTGAATTAACTCAAGATATTGATTTAATCATTGGCGGACATACACATACATTTCTTGACAAACCTACTATTGTAAAAAATAAGGCTGGAGAAAATGTTTTAGTGAATCAGGTGGGTTGCTACGGAATAAACTTAGGCAGAATTGATTTTTATTTTGATAAAAACAAAGCACATACTAATCAAGGAAAATCAATCATTGTATAATACTTTTCTCTGTGCTTTTGCTCTTTCAAGAAAATATTCGACCATAAAGTAATAGGCTAAAATTTGTGTTACATCACGAATTAAAACCAAAACAACTGAGTGCGAAAAATATTCATTAAAAATATAAAAGATATCTGAAAATATATAGCAGACTGCCATTAAAGACATTATTAAGGCAATGTGTGTACCTTTTGTAATATAACGTACAAAACAGAAATAACTCATAACACTAAGAACTATTCCGTAAAAAGTATAAAGTGCATTGTACTTTTTCATATTATCTGACTGTAGACTTAAAACAGAAACAAGTAAATAAACTATAAAGATTACCACTATTGAAACTGGTAAAATGTCTTTCTTACTTAATTTAACTTTTTCCCTCTCTTGGATGAAAATTTTTAAGAGAAGTAGATAAACAACCAAAAAGCTTAAAACGCCACCAATTTCAGAAACCTCAACATCCATCAAATCAAACACCTGACCTACAAAACAAAATAAAAACACAAGAGCTTCTGTTTTTCCTACTTTAGATTCATTGCTTATAAAAAAATAAAAAAATATTGCCGGCAACACTATAGCTTTTGCATAGATTGCCAAAAAATCCTGCTCTGCCCAATCAAAAATAATGGTCAACAGCAACGCCAGAAAATACAAAATCAATGACGGTTTATTCGCTTTCATTCAGTTTGTTTATAAAATCTTCCTCAGATAATATCGGAATATTTAATTTATTCGCTTTTTCTAATTTAGCCGGCCCCATATTATCTCCTGCAACAACAAAATCCGTTTTTGCAGAAATGGAACTTCCCACTTTTCCACCATTATCTTCGATTGTTTTCTTTAATTCATCTCTCGAAAACTGAGTAAAAACTCCTGAAACAACAAAAGTTTTTCCGATGAATTTTTCTGTAGCATTTGGGTTGATTTTTTCTACTATTTCAAATTGAACTCCATAACTTTTAAGGCGTTCTATTATTTTTTGATTTTCTTCATTTTCAAAAAACTCGATTACACTTCTTGCAATTCGTTCTCCAATTTCATCAACTAAAATTAATTCCATTAAAGAAGCCTTACTTAATGCATCGATATTTTTATAATGTTTGGCTAATTTTTTAGCAACAGTTTCTCCTACAAAACGAATTCCTAACGCAAATAAAACACTTTCAAACGGAATTTCTTTTGATTTCTCAACTCCATTTACCAGATTCTCAGCTGATTTCTGCGCCATTCTTTCTAAATGCAAAATATCCTCCACTTTCAATTCATACAAATCAGCATAATTATGAACTAAATTATTTTTAAAAAGTAATGCAACCGTTTCGCCACCAAGGCCTTCGATATCCATTGCTTTTCTTGAAATGTAGTGCTGAATTCTGCCAATAATCTGGGGAGGGCAGCCGTAGAAATTAGGACAATAATGATTTGCTTCACCTTCTGAACGTACCAATTCTGTCTGGCATTCCGGACAATGTGTAATATAGACTGTTTTTTCTGAATTTTCAGGACGTTGACCCAAATCGACAGCGATAATCTTAGGGATAATTTCTCCTCCTTTTTCAACAAAAACAGTATCATTTATTCTAATATCTAGTTTCTCAATTTGATCTGCATTGTGTAAGGAAGCTCTTTTTACGATCGTTCCGGCCAATTGTACTGGTTCTAAGTTTGCAACCGGAGTGATTGCTCCTGTGCGCCCAACCTGATAAGAAATTGATTTTAATTTAGTTGAAACCTGCTCTGATTTAAACTTATAAGCTATAGCCCAACGTGGTGATTTTGCAGTATATCCTAATTCTTCCTGATACTGAATACTATTGACTTTAATTACAACGCCATCCGTTTCATAAGGCAAATTATGACGATGCGTATCCCAATAATCAATAAAGTCAAAAACTTCCTGCATATTGTTTACTAATTTCGCTTCATTTGGCACTTTAAATCCCCATTTTCTGGCTGATTCCAATCCTCCAAACTGAGAAGAAAAAGGTAAATTATTCCCGGTAACAAAATACAAAAGGCATTCTAACGGGCGTTTTGCAACCTCAGCACTGTCTTGTAATTTTAAACTTCCTGAAGCTGTATTTCTCGGATTTGAATAAGGAGTTTCTCCAATCTCAATTAATTCCTGATTCATTTTTTCGAAACCCTTTAAAGGCAAAATAATTTCACCACGGATATCAAATTTATCCGGATAATTTCCTTTTAATTGTAACGGAATCGATTTTATTGTTTTAATATTATTTGTAACCTCATCTCCCTGAAAGCCATCACCGCGGGTTAATGCCTGCGTCAGTTTTCCGTTTTCATAGGTAATACTAATAGAGGCTCCATCATACTTTAATTCGCAGGTATACTCTAATTTGACATTCCCCAAAACTTTTTGAATTCGGTTTTCCCAATCGAGCAAATCTTCTTTTGAATAGGAGTTATCCAAAGAATACATGCGATATTGATGTGCAATGGTTTTAAAATTCTTGGTAACTGTACCTCCAACACGTTGTGTTGGCGAGTTTTCATCAAAAAACTCCGGACTTTTTTCTTCGAGATCCTGAAGCTGTTTTAATTTAATATCAAAATCATAATCTGAAATTGTGGCATTATCAAGCACATAATAATTGTAATTGTGCTGATTAAGTTCTTCTCGTAAAGCCTGAATTGTTTCTTGAATACTCATAAAATATTAAAATGATGCGGATTGTAATGTTGACTAACTGAATATCAAAATTAGAATTATTTTCGCTGAAAAACATCAAAAAACAAAAGTTTTAAAAAATCAAAAATCAAGCTGCAAAATGATGCAACTTGATTTTCTTCTTGTCCACTATTCTTAAAAAAGAATTAAACAAAACCAACTTCCAAATGGTTTCTTCGTTTTATATTTTAACACTGATTATCAAATAATTAGAGTACAAATATAAAGCTATTTTTGGATAATGATAAAGTCTGAACGTCTATTTAACAAATGTTCATCTTCTGTACATTTTACTCCATTTTTACATTTATTAATCAATCGGCTTTCCCCGTAGCCAATTGCACTTTCAATTCGGGACGGATCAATATCCTGTGAAACAATATAATCTCTTGTTGATTTGGCTCTGTTATCTGATAGTTTCAGGTTATAAGAATCTTTTCCTCGAGAATCTGTATGTGATTCAATCTTGATTCTGATGTTTGGAAATTTCTTCATGATAAAAACCACTTTGGTTAATTCTTCTATAGCCAGAGGCGTTATATCATACTTGTCATAATCAAAGTAAATTGGGTTAACATCTACTTTCTCGACTCCTTTTTTCTTAACAACCAGATCATCATAATTGCTCAATTCAAAATTAACATCTTTAATTTCTCCACCGTTTTCCTTAGTAGTTTCTACAGTTTTCTCGTCACTACTGTAGTTTTGTTTCGCGGCGATCATTTTAACTATTTTTCCACATGGAACCTCAATAGCATATTTACCTTCGTAATTTGTTTTGGTTTCACCAAGAATCTCACTATAAGAATTGTACGCCATAATAGAAACATCAGACAGCGGTAGTTTAGTTTTACGATCTATAGCCATACCCGAAATACTTTGATTACAAACAGGTTTGCCTTTTGTAAAAGAATAGATATCATCATCTCCTTTTCCTCCTGCTCTGTTAGAAGAAACATAACCGTAATTATCCTGGGCATCAATAACAAAAGAAAAATCATCTTTATTGCTATTAATTGGAGATCCTAAGTTTACAGGATCTGAGAAACTTCCATCAGCCAAAAGAGAGCTTTCATAAACATCCAGGTCTCCATAACCATAGTGTCCATCAGAAGAAAAATACAGCTTTCCATTACGGAAAAACGGAAAAAGATCATTTCCGATTGTATTAATCTTTGATCCCAGATTTACAGGTGAACTCATCGTACCATCGGCAGCAATTTTTACATAGTATAAATCAGTTTCACCAATTCCTCCCGGCATATCTGATGCGAAGAAAAGCCATTTTCCATCTTCACTTAAAGAAGGATGTCCAACAGAATAATCATCACTATCAAAGAAAACCTTTTGTGGATTTTCTAATTTATTATTTACGATTTCACCTTTAACAATTTGAAAATTATTCGTTTTACTTTCATCGATGACCAATTTGTTCTTTTTAACAATGTTTGTCGAATAGTAAATTGTTTTTCCACTTGCATCAAAAGATGCTGTTGCTTCATGGTATTTGGTCATTACATTCGGAAGAAATACTGTTTCATTAAACAAACTGCCATCAGCAGGATTTCTTTCTGCAGTATACAAATTTAGAAAAGGCTGATTGTTCCAGGTATACAATTTTTCACTAAACTTTGTTGTATCCCTTGCCGAAGTAAACACAATTCGATCCTGAAAAAAAGTAGCGCCAAAATCAGATTTACTTGTATTAATATCTAAATCTTTAACTGTATACAGCGATTTCGCTTTAGACAAACTATCCATTTGCTTCTTTTGAACAATGTATTTGTTTATTTCATTCTGATCTCCTTTTTTAGAAAGATATTCTTTTGTCATTTTATCTGCTTCATCATAATCCATAACACCTTTCAGTGACTGAATATAACGCAAGTAGTAAATATCCGTTAAATTATTGCCTTGAACTTCGTATAATTTTTTATACCATTTTAATGCATTTCTGGCATCTGAAATAAAATAATACGAGTCAGCAGCATTCTTTAATGTTTGGGCTGTGGGACTTTTGATGTTCTGTAAAATTTCTTCGTAAGCTTTTGAAGCATCAGCGTAAGCATAATTTCTAAACAGGGCATCGGCCTTTTTTAAATTAGTCTGAGCAAAACTAAATGTAAAACTCAAAACTAAACTTAGGATATATAATTTTTTCATAGGTTTTACTTTTAGAAGAATCGAGGGGATTTAATTTTACTTTCGCCTTTGTTAAACTGATAACGCAAAATGATTTCGTGCGATCCATCGTTGTATTTATTCAGATCGCTCACGGTGTAATCAAAAGCATATCCGATATAAAAACTTTTTGATATTTGAAAACCTGCCAGGACGCTTATAGAATCATCTGTCCTATAAGAACCACCTATTACAAATTTTTCTGCAATCATAAAATTCGCCGAAATATCAGCAGTAACCGGAGCACCAGTCACTGCTTTTACTAAAAAGGCAGGTTTGAATTTAAGATTCGGATTCAAATCAAAAACATAACCTCCCATTAAGTAGTAATGCAAACGATCGTAGTCAATCGATTCCTGTACATCATCGTAATAATTACTCTGAATAAAACTTGGAACTGATAATCCCACATACCATTTATCAGTATAATAATAAATCCCGGCTCCTACTGCTAGTTTTGCCTGATTATCGATGTTCTGATTCAACAAAACATCATTTTGATCATAATATCTCCCTTTTGACCAGTCAACATTTAACATTCTCATTCCAGCTTTTAACCCAAAGGCCAATCTTTTTTCATATCCTAAAGGAATTGAATAAGCGAAGTTTCCATCAATGTATAATTCGTTTGATGGACCAATTTTGTCATTAACGACACTTAATCCTAAACCTATTTGCTCATTTCTAAGCGGTGACTGAATAGTAAACGATTGTGTTTCTGGTGCTCCGTCAATTCCTATCCATTGTGAACGGTATAAAAGAGCTGCTTCTAAAGTGCCGGTAGATCCAGCATAAGCTGGATTTACCGCCATAGTGTTGTACATATATTGTGTGTACTCCGGATCTTGTTGTGCACTGACACAAAAAGTAATAAAA
Organism: Flavobacterium aquidurense; assembly: GCA_900107365.1. Classification (GTDB taxonomy): domain Bacteria; phylum Bacteroidota; class Bacteroidia; order Flavobacteriales; family Flavobacteriaceae; genus Flavobacterium; species Flavobacterium aquidurense. Next base: position 677,611 of record FNPS01000001.1, on the reverse strand, counting down.
GAACATATTAAGATAAAATACGTTTCTAATGATTTTATATATAGTTTCATAACGATACTTATTTAGTTTAATTAATTAGATGATTAACATAGTTTGCTTATCTCATTATAGATAACCATCCTTTTTTAACCGTTCCGTCTCCAATGTCTATCACATAAAAATAAGTACCTGTTGGCAACATATCTCCTCTATTTATAACTCCTGATACATTGGCAGTTCCGTTCCAATCATTTTCATAATGTTGTTTGCTGTAAACTAATGCTCCATATCTATTATAAACTTTAAGTTCATTATTTGGATGTGATTCGATACAGTCAATTCTGAAAAAATCGTTCGATCCATCATTGTTTGGAGTAAACTCATTGTAAACTGTCAAACAAATAGGTTCAACAGAAACCGAAGCCGAATTGTTTGCTGCATCAACATCTAAAGGAGTTGAATTTTCAACAGTTGCAACACTTAGGTAATTACCACCTGGCAAAACTTCTGCAACAATAGTAAGTGTCGCACTCTGACCAGCATTTAGTGTTGGAATAGTCCATGTTGTCTGATCATAAACACCAGAACTTGTAGTGCTGCTTACTAAATCATATCCGCTTGGTAATAAATCACTAACGATTGTGTTTATGAAATTACCTTGTCCAACATTGTTAACAGTTACTGTAAATGTTATCTGTTCCCCAAAATTTGGAGTCGGATTACTTACTGTGTTTGTGATTGTTAAATCAGAACAAGTAGCAACAGTAACATTCAATGTTTTAGTAGTAGTTTCATCACAGTTATTAATGTAGGTAACCGTAACTTTACCCGGTCCGATATCAGACCACGAAATAGTTGCAGAACCATCGGCAGTTCCTCCACCAGAAGTAATCGTTCCATTTGTAACAGACCATACATAGTTTGATTTTCCGTTTGCAATTGAATACGTCACCCCTTGGAAAACACATGGTGTATCATCAGTAGATACAAGTGGTACTAAAGCATCATTTTCGAAATTAATTGAAACCCCTAACCTTGTAGCGCTTGTACAACCATTTGTATTGTTATTTAGGGCACCGGCATAATATGTTCCGGCTGTAAGTTGGGTATTTGCTGCTAACGGAGTTCCTCCTGTTGCAGAAGAATACCACACTACATTTGTTTCATTTACCAATATATTAGCAAGAGTTGGTAATTTTGATAAACAGAATGTTTGCGTTGTTCTTGGCGTTGTAATGACTGCAGGCGTATTTACATTTACCACAACTGCTAATCGTACCAGATTTTCACAATTTACTGCACTTGAAACAACTCCATAATAAGTACCCGTAACTAAAGCCGTTGTTGCAGGCAATGCTGTCCCACCTGTAGCTGTACTATACCAAATTACATTTGCTTCATTAACCTGAATATTTGCAATTGTTGGTGCATTTAATGTACAGAAGTTTTGAATTGCAGAATTTGTAGTTGGTGTTGCTGCAGGATTTACAATCGTTACGGCAACCTGCAAACGAGTTGCACTTTTACATCCTGTTGTTGCTTCTGTAATTTCACCATAATAGATTCCAGAAGTTAATAGTGTGTTAGATGGAATTGCGATTCCTCCTGTCGCACTAGTAAACCAACTTACATTGCTTTCGTTTACCTGAATATTGGCAACAGTTGCAGCGTTGTTTATACAAAAACTCTGCGCTGCGCTATTTGTTGTTGGGTTATTTGAATTTCCAACAGTCACTGTTACTTTAAGTCTGACACTACTTTCACAACCGGTAGTTGCATCTTTTAATGCTGCAAAATAATCTCCATTTACTAACGCTGCAGTTGGAGCAATTGCTGTTCCTCCAGTAGCCGAACTATACCAAATGATATTGCTCTCGTTAACCTGAATATTAGCAACAATTGGGCTATTTCCTGAACAGAAAACCTGAGTAAGAGCAGTTGTTGTTGGTGTAGTCGGATCAGTTACACTAATAGTAACTTGCAATCTTGTTACACTTTCACATCCTGATACAGGATCTTTTATCGCTGCAAAATAAGTTCCGCTTGTCAACGCAGTAGCAGAAGGAATTAAATTTCCTCCGGTCAGCGCTGTATACCAAACTATGTTTGCCTGATTAAATTGAACACTTGCAAAGGTTGGCGCGTTTACTAAACAGAAGTTTTGTGTTCCTGCATTTACTAGTGTCGGTGTTCCTGGATCTGTAACGCTAATCGTTACTGATAATCTTGCCGCACTTTCGCATCCTGATACCGGATCTTTTAGTACTGCAAAATAAGTTCCGCTTGTCAATGCTGTAGTTGATGGAATTAAATTTCCACTGCTTAAAGCATCGTACCAAACAATATTGGTCTGATTAAATTGAACACTTGCAAATGTTGGCGCATTTAACAAACAGAAATTTTGTGTTCCTGCATTTACTAGTGTCGGTGTTCCCGGATCTGTAACGCTAATTGTTACTGATAATCTGGCTGCACTTTCGCAAGTAGTAGTCGGATCTTTTAGTACTGCAAAGTAATTTCCGCTTGTCAACGCTGTAGTAGAAGGAATTATATTTCCACCGCTTAAGGCATCGTACCAAACAATATTGGTCTGATTAAATTGAACACTTGCAAAAGTTGGTGAATTTACCAAGCAGAAGTTTTGTGTTCCTGCATTTACTAGTGTCGGTGTTCCTGGATCTGTAACGCTGATCGTTACTGATAATCTGGCCGCACTTTCACATCCTGATACAGGATCTTTTATCGCTGCAAAATAAGTTCCGCTGGTCAATGCTGTAGCAGAAGGAATTACATTTCCACCGGATAAGGCATCATACCAAATTATATTTGCCTGATTAAATTGAACACTTGCAAATGTTGGTGCGTTTACTAAACAGAAGTTTTGTGTTCCTGCATTTACTAGTGTCGGTGTTCCTGGATCTGTAACGCTGATCGTTACTGATAATCTTGCCGCACTTTCGCATCCTGATACCGGATCTTTTAGTACTGCAAAATAAGTTCCGCTTGTCAACGCTGTAGTAGAAGGAATTATATTTCCACCGCTTAAAGCATCGTACCAAACAATATTGGTCTGATTAAATTGAACACTTGCAAATGTTGGTGCATTTACCAAACAGAAATTTTGTGTTCCTGCTGTTACCAAAGTTGGTGTTCCAGGATCGGTTACGTTAATTACAATAGCCAATCTAACATTACTTTCACAAGTAGTGGTCGGATCTTTGATAGCAGCATAATATGTTCCAGTTGTTAATGCTGTAGTTGATGGAATTAAGTTTCCACCAGTCAACGCATCATACCAAACAATATTTGTGGCAGGAGTTACGTCGATTGTTGCGAATGTTGGAGCATCAATCAGACAGAAATCCTGAGTAGTTTTGGTAATTATTGGTGTTCCAGGATCGGTTACATTAATCGTGATCGCTAATCTAACTTTACTTTCACAAGTTGTTGTCGGATCTTTGATAGCAGCATAATATGTTCCAGTTGTTAATGCTGTAGCTGATGTAATTAAATTTCCACCAGTCAACGCATCATACCAAACAATGTTTGTAGCCGGAGTTACATCAATTGTTGCAAATGTTGGTTTATCAACTAAACAGAAATCCTGAGTAGTTTTGGTAATTACAGGTGTTCCCGGATCGGTTACATTAATCGTGATCGCTAATCTAACTTTACTTTCACAAGTTGTTGTCGGATCTTTGATAGCAGCATAATATGTTCCAGTTGTTAATGCTGTAGTTGATGGAATTAAATTTCCACCAGTCAACGCATCATACCAAACAATATTCGTGGCTGGAGTTACGTCAATTGTTGCAAATGTTGGCGCATCAATCAAACAAAAATCCTGAGTAGTTTTAGTAATTACAGGTGTTCCCGGATCGTTTACATTAATTACAATAGCCAATCTAACATTACTTTCACAAGTAGTGGTCGGATCTTTGATAGCAGCATAATATGTTCCAGTTGTTAATGCTGTAGTTGATGGAATTAAGTTTCCGCCAGTTAATGCATCATACCAAACAATATTTGTAGCTGGAGTTACGTCGATTGTTGCGAATGTTGGAGCATCAATCAGACAGAAATCCTGAGTAGTTTTGGTTATTATTGGTGTTCCAGAATCGGTTACATTAATCGTGATTGCTAATCTAACTTTACTTTCACAAGTTGTTGTCGGATCTTTGATAGCAGCATAATATGTTCCAGTTGTTAATGCTGTAGTTGATGGAATTAAGTTTCCTCCAGTCAACGCATCATACCAAACAATATTTGTAGCCGGAGTTACGTCTATTGTTGCAAATGTTGGTTTATCAACTAAACAGAAATCCTGAGTAGTTTTGGTAATTACAGGTGTTCCCGGATCGGTTACAGTTACAGTTACTAATAATCGAACTGAACTTTCACAACTGGTAGCCGGATCTAAAATTGCTGCATAATAAGGGCCATTTGCTAATGCTGCTGTAGTTGCTAATGCTGTTCCTCCTGTTGATACATTGTACCAAACTACATTCGCCTCATTTACCTGAAGATTTGCAACCGTTGGATTACTTACCAAACAGAAATCTTGTGTTGGATCATTAGTCGTTGGTGTAGCAGGATCATTAACAATTACAGTTGCTGCTTTAAGTTCGCCATTTTTATTCTGACATGTATTATCGCTAGTAACAGCTACATAATAAGTAATAGGGCTCATTGCGGTTGTTAATCCTGAAGCTGTTAATGCTCCGGTAGAACTAATTGTATAAGTTACTCCTCCAATTACTCCGTTAAAAATTGGCTGCGTTTTATTAGCATCTAAATACCAGAAAAACACGGGATTTGTTAAAGAACTTGTTGGTGTCAACACAGCATCTGTATCATGACAAATACTAGCATTGTCTACTATAATATCAGTTTCAAGTGAAGTTGGTAAAATCGTGAATGTTACCTGTTTTCTATCAGCTTCCATAGTTTCACAATACTCATCTGAGCTAACTCCCACATAATAAGTATATGTTCCAGGAACTAATCCTGTCAATACTAATTTAGAAGTTGTTTCGCCAGCGACAGCCACACTTGTTGTGCCATCAAATTTATACCAGTGATATATCGGATTAGTTAGTACAGGTGTAGTGTTTAAAACTGCATCTAAGGTTACTTTTCCATCTTCGGCACAAATTACAGTATTATTTCCTCCGTTTATAGTAACATTTGCTATTGCGCTTGCTGGCGTTGTTGCTCTTACTACTACAGTAACTTCACCTCTTTCAAGAGCAGGACAACCGTAGCGAATTGGTTGAATGTAATATTTATAAGTACCAGCAGCTAATGATGCAGGAAGTGTATACGTTTGACCTGTAGCAACTTGATTTCCTCCTGTTGGAGAATCATACCAAGCATAATTCGCGCAAGCTTTTGGCGGAACCGTGAGCGTTATATCTGCGCCGGGGCAGACCGTGATTTTATTATCAGGATCACTGCCAATAACTTTGGTATTAGTTACACGATCAATTGTATGAACTCTAAGCTGATCTAAAACACTTGCAACTCCTCCAAAAGTGATTACAACTTTGTCGTACGGCTGTGTTTGAGGTGCAACGATTGTCATTGCCATTGTATCTCCTGAAAGTAATTTTAAAGTCAATAAACTGCTTGTATTTTGTATTGGCGCACCAACTGCAATATTTCCTGAATAAAGCTGGATCGTGAATCCTGTAAGCAAATTAAGATTTAAAATTGTTCCTGGTTTTGAAATAGTAATTCTTAAACTGTCACCAACCATAGATGGTGTTCTAAACTTAGTCGTAAGTTCAGCGGCAGCAAGTACACCTACTCCACTAAACATTGTTGCATAAGTAGCAACATCTCCGTCAGCAACATTCCAGGCATTAGAAACACCTACAGTAGCTGTTAATGCTCCAACTCCTAAATCTCTTACTCCATAAAAAAGATCTTCAATATCACCTTTTCCACAAGAAATTTGAGTTACTTGTTTACTATAATGAGCATCATAAACATTGATATTTTGTGCAAGACTAAGAACAGATCCTAATTGTACTCTTATACCATCATAATCCTGAGGTCCTGAAGTATTAGAAGGTACAAATGTAAATTCAAATGAATTTTGACCCGGCAATAAGTTCAGTAATGATCCTGAAGCCGATTGTAAAGTTCCAATATCAATTGGATTATTTAAACCATTGCGTTTAGTACCTATTACAGAAATACTTTGTCCAACTGCAACTGCGCTATTAGCTAAGCCTAATTTTACTGTTACAGGAGTACCTTTTGCAATAGTTGTTGGCCATTGTAAATTTTGCCATGTAGTTCCAATGCCTAAAAGTCCTAAACCTGTAGTTATTGTAGAAAATGTACTTGGATCACCATCTACAGCCAAAGGTCCGCTTGTTACTCCACCAGTAATAATTGAACCTGATAACTCTGTAGTAGCATAAACTCTTTCGAATAATGGATCACAAGTCGCAGGATCTATAACACTAATAGTAACTGTCTGGCTAGTGGTACAAGTTCCAAGAGTGGCAATTACTGTATAAGTATAAACACCTACAGTATTAAGAATTCCGGTATTATTTGTTGGTAAAACATTCCCCTGAGGTCCGTACCAAGTAATTGTTCCGTTTGATGTTGCAGCTAATGCAACTGAAGTTCCTGGTGTAACTGCTATCGAATTTGTTACTCCTGTTAACGTTGGTAATGGATTAATTGTAACTGTTACTGGTAATTTTATCGAAGGACAATCAATACCCGTAGTTTGAGCCTGAATTGAATAAATTCCGTTAACAGTAATATTTGCCGCAGCTACATCTGTTATTGGATTATTTGAAGGATCAAAGAAAGTATAAGTTGTATTTCCCGATGTATCAAAATTTGCAATAGCATCTTTTAGATTTGCTTTAGCACAACCAGCCAAAGTTGGCGTAACTGTTAAAGCCGAACCTGCCGGATAATTTACGACAACTGCTTTTAAAGTTCCGTTTACATTCTCACATACACCTCCGTTAAGAACAGAAACATAATAAGTATAAGGAGCATTTGCAGCAATAAGTCCACTAATAGTTAAAGCACCTGTTGTAGCGTCTTTAACATAAGTTACTCCGCCAACAGTTCCTGATGTAATCTCAACTGTTTTATTTTGATCTGTATAATATTTAAATGTCGCTCCAGCTAAAGCCGATGTTGGAGCCAATACAATACCTCCGGCACAAGAAGCCGTCAAAGGACTTGCAATTGTAATATTTGCATCCGTTGGAATATCTAATACATTAACCGTAACAGCTTGACGAACACTGTTTACACATCCGGCACGAGTTCCTTCTAAATAATAAGTTTTAGTAGCAGTCAACGGAAGAGTTGGACTTACAGCCACTATATTTCCTCCAGTAGGAGCATCATACCAAGTAAATGTTTCCGTTCCTGTAGAAGATGCAGATAATGTAGCAGTTCCTCCTGCACAAATTGGCGCTGTCGCTCCTGTTATTGTTGCATTTGGAAATCTATAAGAAGCGCCATAAATATTCAAAGTAGTTAATAAAGTAGCTAAACCATTTCCTATACGAATTTCAAGTTTATCAAATGCTGCTGTTGCAGTAAAGCTGGCTTTAAATTTATTTCCTGACAATAATTGTACATTTAATAAATTATTGTTAAGCAAGACTCTGTCATTATTAAAAGTGACCCCATTATAGGTTGCCAAACTAATCCCTCCTCCCAGTAATGAAAGATCAGCAAGACCTCCTGGCAAATCTAATTCAACATCAATGATATCTCCTGCCTGACCAGGTGTAGGAAAAGTAAGTTGTTGTTGTATATATGCACCGGCTGCCGCAACAGGAGTAAAAAGAGTTGCTGCTGTATTTATATTTCCATCTACAGAATTATTTGGATTAGTAGAAGTACATAACAAACATAACAAACCATCTGTAGATGTTACCTGTGCATTAGGTTGTAAACAGCTACTAACCGTACTAATTACCACAACATTAATTACAGCTCTTGTACTGCTGGGACAATCAGATGATAAATCTCTTGCCTCAACATAAAATGTTTTATTTGCAGTTAAAACCGGATTAGGTATATAAGTACTGCTTCCAGTTCCTTGCAAAAGATTTCCTCCCGTTGGAGCATCATACCACATATATGAAAATCCCGGATTATTCGTAACTGCCAACATCACACTTTGACCTGACTGAATAATAACATTTGAAGATACAGGAACAGGTGCCGCAGGCAATGGGTTAACAGTTACAGGTACCGGAGTACGAGTTGCACTTACACAATTTCCAATAACTGCTTCAACATGATAAGTCAAAGAAGTAGTCAAACTTGGAGTTGTAAAAGAAGTACCCGTAAACAATAAATTTCCACCAGCAGATTCATCATACCAATTATAGGTTGTCCCTGAAACCGGATTTTGAATCGCTAAAGTAGTTGTCTCTCCACTACATAAATTTACCGGAGTAGCAACAACTGTCGATGGTGCCAAAGGATTATTCACAGTAACCAGAATAGGATTTCTTTCACTATTTACACAACCATTCCGAGTAAGTTCTACGTAATAAGTTGTATTAGCAGTCAATGCTGGTGTTGTATAAGATGGTGTACTAACCAATAAGTTTCCGCCTGTTAAAGCATCATACCATTTTATAGTATCCCCTAAATTTGTAACAGTTGTTAAGGTAGTAGTCAATCCACCACAAATTGGAGTACTGTTACCAGTTATAGTTGGCGCTTTATATCTATAAGTTGCCTGATAAATATCTAAATTGGTTAAGGCAGTAACCAAACCACCCAATCTAATTTCGACACGATCAAAATTGGCACCAGCAACAATACTGGCTCTAAAGCGATTTCCTGATAATAATTGCAGAGTCACCAAAGCATTATTATTAGTAGAAACTCTGTCATTATTATAAGTAGCTCCATTGTAAGTGGCTAAACTCACAGCTCCTAATAACGAAAGATCGGCAATACCACCCGGCAAAGCCAATACTACATCTACAATATCACCTGCTTTTCCAGGATTATTAAATTGTAACGTTTGCTGAATATATCCGTTTAATAAACCAACCGGAAGAGTAAGTCTCGCCGCGGTATTAATATCTCCATCTACAGAATTATTTGGAGTTGTAGAAGAACAAAGCAAACAAAGTCCGTTTTGAGTTGTTTGTTGACTATTCGCTTCCAGACAACCTCCTAACGCAGCAGGTAAAACTGTTACAGGAACAGCAACTCTTGTAGCGCTAACACAACCACCAATAGTATTGCGTGACTCAACATAATAGGTTTTACTCGCAGTTAAAATTGGAGTTGTAAAAGTATTAGAATCTCCTAATAATTTTACTCCGCCTGTAGGTACATCGTACCAGTCTAACGCAACATTTGCCTCAGTCGTTGAGGCACTTAAATTTGCATTTTGTCCGGATATAATTGTTACACTTTGTGTCAGTATCGATGCAAGCGCAGGAACCGGAGTTGATGTCACAGTAACCTGAGTTCGTGCCGATTTACAAGTACCAATAGAAGCTTCTACATAAAAATCAGTCGCTCCTGTTGGGACAGATGGCGTATAAGTGCTACCTGTTGCTAAAGCTACACCTGCATTTGGCACATTATACCAGGAATATATAGTTCCGGGTACCGGACTAATTACTGATAATGTAGTTGCCTGAGTTGCACCCGCAGAACAAATCGCTGTGCCTGGAGTACTAATTGTGGGCTGTACAGGATTGATAACATTTATTGTAACAGGTAATCGATCACTGCTTTCGCAACCTGCAACTCTCGAAGTACTAACATAATAAGTAGTTGTAGCTGTCAGGTTTGGCGTAGTAAATGTAGCAACATTAGAAAGTGCTGTAGTAGATGTCGGAGAATCATACCAGGCAACCGTTGTTCCTGCTGCTGCAGTTGCTGTAAGCGCTACAGATTGCCCCGAACATACAGATTGTGTTTCTCCTCCAACAATTGTTGGTTTTGCAAATTGCAAACGCACATCATAAATTCTTAAATTTACCAGTACTGCCAAAAGCCCTCCAGATTGAATTTGAATCTGATTGGCATCTCCCGGCAATGTGTATTTTATTACTGCCGAATTAGTCGCAGATAATAATTGAAGATTCAGTAACGAATTATTCATCGCAACCGCACCACCAACATCAGTTGAGCCATTTTTTGCCTGGATAGTTGCGTTTGACAATAAACCAACATCTAACACTCCATTTCCTTCACCAAAATAGATAACTATTTGGTCTCCTGCTTTTGCAGTCTGATTAAAATGTAATGTTTCCTGAGCAAAACAAGCCAAACCAAGCGTGTTTGTAATCGATGCATAAGTTGTCATACTAGTATCGAACGCATTGGTTGGATTCGTAACACTCATTCCTACACATAAAAGACCACCAGTACTATTGGTCTGGGAGTCTGGTCTACAAAAAGTTTGCGCAAAGTTTTTACTGCAAAAAAGCAACAAAAACAACAAACCAAATAATCTCTTCTTTACGATGAGATCATAAAAAGTAAATTTTTTTTTCATAATTTGGAAGATTAGAAAATGGACAATAAAATACCTGTTGCGATAAGCACGTATGCTTAGGCAATTTTAAAAAACGTTAATAATCAGCTACTTAAAATGAAATTTAAAATACTAGTCGACTGTTAATTTAAATTTCATTTCATTAAAAAATGTTGCGTATACGGAAGCATACAAAGACCACTTCTTGTTCCTTCGAATAAAAAATGTCTTAAAAATTTTGTGGAATATTGATATGAATCAATTTCCGGATAAATGGAGTGATTTGTTGTTAGGTTAATTTCCTGAAAGAAAATCTATGTTTTAAAGTAGAATTTGGGGAAATTCTATTAAATATTGTGAGTATGTTTCAATCGATAAAGTGTTGATTAGACAATCTATCTTTAATTTAAAAAATTTGAGAGATTCGAAAACTTTTGAAACATTATTTAAATGCTAAGGATTATCAAAAAAAAAATATGACATTACCTTTTATAAACAAAACCGCAGACTGGGGTTTGTAAATAAAAAGCTGACATAATGTTGGTTTTTTTGAAAAACGTTGATAGTGAAATTAAAATTTGCTTTTTGAATACGCTTAATTTTATCTAAAGAAATAAAAAATAAAGCTAAAATAATTTGAAGACCTAATGCAAATTTGATAAGTAGAGTAACTGTCAATTCCATAAGCAAATTAATTAAGTTATTTTAAAAAACTTTAAACTCTAAATGCAATAAAAACTAATTACATTTTCTTTCCAAAAAAAGAAACAAAATTTTAAGCCTTAAAAGCATTTTGTGTAAAAGATTTTGTTTAATCTTTCTTTCCCTAAAATTAATTAAAATGAAAATATAAAACAAGAATAAAATTCTTATTTTTTTTAATTCTAAAAAAACAAAATGTTAAAATAAGGGCTGTATCATCAGAAAAAGCAGCACTTTTATGAAAGAAATAAGTGCTCTAGATGTCGTAAAAAAAATTCATTTATTTTAAGCAAACCATAAAAAAGAAGGTTTATACTTACAAATAACGGTAAATAATCTATTAAATAATAATTAAACAAACCCGAAACATTCAGTAAAGTACTGATTATCAAATAACAACACTCTTTATTGAATTATCCAAAATAAACACGTAGAAATACGGGGTAAAAAAAATAAAAAAGTTTAAACAAAAGTTAAAAAAATAAAAAAAGGCAAACAATTTAACATTTATTGTTTGCCTCGAATTTAGTTTATTTTCTCCTTTTTTAAGTTTAAGACTCCAAAATGGTATTAATCTGCTTAAACAATTGTCCGTCGCTTAAAAAAGCACCTTGCTGAATCAATTCAAAAATAGAAGTATTTCGATCTTCAGTGAATACTTTTTTTCCAACTTTCATTTCAATCGTTTCTGTAAACATATTATCACTTAACCATTGTAAACCATCTTTAGTTAAAAAGTCTGTCTCAGGAACCAACGATTTTAATACTATTGACTGCACGTGTGTTTCAAAACACTGGAACAAGAAAATATGGTTTTTCGAAAAATGCTCCAGGAATTCTGCTCTGGATAAGACACCTTCCCAAATCAAGTCTGAAAAAACGTCCAATTCCTGCTCAGCAACTTCTGGCTTGTTTATTTTAAGAGAATCCCACTCTGCTTTATCAATAGCTTGTGTTGCCAAAAAACTGGCGAATTCTGCGTGCAATTCATCAAATTGCTCTTTTGTTAGTCTTGCGTATTTCATTTTTATCTGGCTTTATGCATTACACTATAAGCTGTAAGCAAATAACTTTAAGTCTATTATTATTTCTTTAAACAAAAAAAATCCCGATTTACATCGGGATTCTCATATAGTAATATAAACTATTATTTTTCAGCGATAATCTCGTATGGTAAATCAACGATAACATCTCTGTGTAAACGGATGCTAGCAGAATATTTTCCAGTACGTTTTACGATACCACTAGTGATGAATTTTCTATCAATAGCGTTACCTGATTTCTCTAATGCTTCAGCAATGTCGATGTTTGTGATAGAACCAAAAAGTTTCTCTCCACCAGCTTTTGCAGTAAGTTTAATTTCAAGAGCTTTTAAAGTTTCAGCTAATGCTTTAGCATCAGCAACAACTTTAGCTTCTTTATGTGCTCTTTGTTTTAGATTTTCAGCTAAAACTTTTTTAGCAGAAGGAGTTGCTAATGCAGCAAAACCTTGAGGAATTAAAAAGTTACGACCGTAACCAGGTTTTACAGATACTACATCATCTTTAAATCCTAAGTTTTGTACGTCTTGTTTTAAAATAAGTTCCATGTTGTTGTCCTTATATTTTAGAAGTTAGGTTCTGCTTCAACAGAAACCAGCGACTAGAGTTTTTAATTATTTTAATAAATCGGCCACGTATGGCATTAAAGCTAAGTGACGAGCTCTTTTTACAGCTACAGAAACTTTTCTTTGGTATTTTAATGAAGTTCCCGTTAAACGACGAGGAAGAATTTTTCCTTGCTCATTAACGAATTTCAATAAGAAATCAGCATCTTTATAATCGATATATTTGATTCCTGATTTTTTGAAACGACAGTACTTTTTAGTTTTGTTAGTTTCAATGTTTAAAGGCGTTAAATATCTGATATCTCCGTCTTTTTTTCCTTTTGCAGATTGCTCTATTGTAGACATAATAATTAAGCTTTAGTAGATTTTAATTTGGCTCTTCTTCTTTCAGCCCATGAAATAGCATGTTTGTCTAAACTTACAGTTAAGAAACGCATAACTCTTTCGTCACGTCTAAATTCAGTTTCAAAAGCAATTAGAACTTCTCCAGCTACTTTGAATTCGAATAAATGGTAAAAACCACTTTTTTTGTTTTGGATTTCGTAAGCCATTTTTTTCAGACCCCAATCCTCTTTCGATACCATTTCAGCTCCTCTACTAGTAAGAAATTCTTCAAATTTCGTTACTGTTTCCTTCACCTGAACCTCAGATAAAACGGGATTTAAAATGAAAACAGTTTCATAATGATTCATAAATACAATATTTATTTGTTAAAATTGGGTGCAAAAGTAACCATTATTTTTATATATACAACACTTTTTTATCTTTATTCGTTGTAATGTAAAAAATACAGCTTAAGTTTAGTTTTTTTCCTAGAAAAATAATACATTTACTACTGCTATCCTGAATTTATTCTAAATTTAAATGTTATGAAACTAAACTGTGTTGTTGTAGATGATAGTTCTATACAGAGGACAATTATTGCAAAATTAGTTAATAATCACCCAGGTTTGCACTTAATCGGGGACTTTTCTAATGCAATAGAAGCAAAAAGTTGTATCTCTTTAAATAATATCGATCTAATTTTTCTAGATATTGAAATGCCTGTTATCAATGGTTTTGATTTCCTTGATGGACTAAAATCTAAACCTCAGATTATATTTATTACTTCTAAAGCCGAATATGCCTTAAAAGCCTTTGACTACGATGCTACTGATTATCTTCAGAAGCCTATTGCCGTTGACCGTTTTAATGCTTCTGTAAAAAGGGCAATCGACATGCATTTGCTTAAAAAAGAAGTAAAAGAAGAAGAAGGCGAACATATCTTTATTAAAAGTAATCTTAAAAAGCTTAAAATTTTCACGTCGAAAATTAAATGGATTGAAGCTTTTGGGGATTACGTAAGAGTAGTTACAGAAGATGACAGCAACTTAGTTCTTTCGACAATGAAATCTTTTGAAAATGATTTATCAAAAGACAAATTCATTCGTGTACACAAGTCCTATATTATTAACATTGATAAAGTAGAACGCTTCAATAGTAAATTTGCCGAAATTGGAATCACAAAAATTCCTTTAAGCCGAAACAAAAAAGAAGATTTAGTCAAAGCATTGTCAACATCGTCGTAATTAATAAAAATCGACGTTGGCAATTACTTTTATAGCTCTGTATTGAGCAACAGCTTCAAAACTATTCAACATTTTCTGAATAGTTTTTTTTGTGCCTCCTAAATTCAGGTTTTGCGGAATTTTAATCAAAATCGTTCTGATATATTCATTTCTGATTCTACTGATTGCAGGTTCTTCAGGACCTAAGACCGGCATTTGTAAATTCTGACTCAAAACCTGATACAACCACATCGATCCTTCTTTTAATTTTTCAAAATCCTTGTGCTTTAAAGTCAGTTTTATAATCCTGAAATAAGGTGGGTATTTATAAATTTGTCGATCGTATAATTGCTCCTTATACATACCTAAATAGTTATGTGTTGTAACTTGCTGAATCGTATTATGATTCGGATTATAAGTCTGAATGACAACTTTCCCTTGCTTTTCTGACCTTCCGGCTCGTCCTGCAACCTGTGTCATCATCTGAAAACTGCGTTCAAAAGCTCTAAAATCCGGATGATGCAACATATTATCGGCATTCATAATTCCGACCAGACTTACATTATCGAAATCCAAACCTTTAGCCAGCATTTGAGTTCCGACTAAAATATCAATTTCTCTATTTTTAAAAGTATCAATAATCTTCTCAAAACCAAATTTCCCACGCGTGGTATCCTGGTCCATTCTCCCGGTTTTAGCTTTCGGAAAAAGAGAAATCAGTTCTTGTTCGATTTGTTCTGTTCCAAAACCTTTTGTGGTCAAATCAATACTTGAACAGCTATGACAATGCGTTGGTTTTGAAATTGAATAGCCACAATAATGACATCTTAATTGGTTTTTGTGTTTATGGTAAGTCAAACTCACATCACATTGCTGGCAATGCGGAACGTGGCCACACGTCATACATTCTATTATAGGAGAATATCCTCTTCTGTTTTGAAACAAAATGACCTGTTCACCCAAAGACAAAGCTTCTGCAATTTCTTCTATTAAATGATCACTAAAATGCCCCGTCATTCTTTTCCTGAAATGCTTGTCTTTTAAATCAACCAACACAACTTCCGGCATTCTAACATTGTTATAACGTTCGGTAATCGTAACCAAACCAAACTTCTCGATTTGAGTATTAAAATAAGTTTCAATACTTGGCGTTGCTGATCCTAAAAGTACTTTGGCATTATGAAAATTTGCCAAAACAATTGCCGAATCGCGAGCATGATATCTCGGCGCAGGATCTGTTTGTTTAAAAGTCTGTTCGTGTTCTTCGTCAACAATCAACAATCCGAGATTGTTAAACGGTAAAAACAAAGCCGACCTCGCCCCTATTACAATTTGAGCTTTATCCGAATTTTCTAATGTCTGCCGCCAAACTTCTACTCTTTCGTTATTGCTGTATTTAGAATGAAAGACAGCCACTTTATCCCCAAAATGATTTCTAAGACGAGAAACCAACTGAGTAGTCAACGCAATTTCAGGCAACAGATACAAAACCTGTTTTCCTGTTTCTAAATATTCCTCAATTAACTTAATGTAAATTTCCGTTTTTCCGCTTGATGTTACACCATGAAGCAGACAAACTTCTTTTTCTGATAAACTATTTTTAATTTCATTGAAAGCAGCTTCCTGAGCAGCACTCAATTGTAATTGTTTCTCTGAAGCTTTTCCATCAAAAGACACCCTATCGTGTTGCAGATAATACTCTTCAAAAATTTCTTTTTCAATTAATGTTTTTACAATCGTCGAAGTTGAATTTGAAACTTCAGTCAATTTCTTAACTGTAATAGGCTTTTTCTCCGAAGCACTAATCTGAAAGTAAGCCAAAACAATTTCTTTTTGCTTCTTAGCACTTTTTAGTTCTTCTAACAATTCGCTTAAACCATTATCTGATTCGTATTTTGAATGCAATTTTACATATCGAACCAGTTTTGGCTTATAACTTTCTTTTATTTCCTCTTCTAAAACAATAATATCCCTATCCATCAATTTCTGAAGGACCGGAAAAATATTCTTTTTGTTCAAAATCGAAATTATCTCCTGGACTTTTAAGGAACTTTGTTGCTGTAACGCTTCATAAACCAAAAACTCGTCATCCGAAAGTTCGTTTTGATTGACAACAACGTCTACTTTAAGCGAAATAATAGTTTCACTTTCAAGTAATAATCCACTCGGAAAAGCACCACGATATACGTCACCAATACCACACATATAATAGTTTGCCACCCAAAGCCAGTGTTTAATCTGGGTTTCTGTTGCAATTGGTCTTTCGTCTAATATTTGATGAATTTCTTTGGCATCATATAAACTTGGTGCATTCTGGTGCATATCGATTACCAAAGCTGTATAAATTTTACTTTTACCAAAAGGAACCGCCACCCGCATTCCTTTTTTTATAAAATGGAATTCAGCCTCAGAAACACGATAAGTAAAGGTTTTAGCTAAGGAAAGTGGTAAAATAACTTCAACAAAAAACATGCGATTTTTTTATGGGATTGAAAGAATTATTTTTTATTTGAAATTTTTTCAGCATTATATTCCTGAACCAATTTCAAAGTATGTTTTAAAGAACTCAGGTCTTTCCAGTCATCATGACCGGTAATAATATATTTAGGATTCTTAAATTTAGACTGCACTTTTTGAATCGATTTTTCCCATTCTTTCACATCGGCATCACCCAAATATCCTAAATCTTTTGCTTCTGCACTCTTGATAAAACAACCTCCGTAAAGCACTTTTTCTTTATTAAACCAAACTACAATATTGTCTGGCGCATGTCCTTTTCCTGGGTAATAAACATGAAAAGTATGTTGTCCAACTGTAAATGTTGTATCATTCGGAATTACAAATTCAGCTCGTTTTTCGTTCTTCTGCTTCAGGATTTGATCCGTTGTCTTTATAGTATAAGTTTTAATTCCTTTTTGCCTGTAAAAGCCCAGCCCTCCTGCACGATCATCATGAGAATGCGTAGCAAAACACATAATAACTTCTTTATTATGCCTTGCTTTTATAGTATCTAACAAGGGTTGAAATTGCGTTTGATCCCAAGGCGCATCAAACAGAACAACGCCTTTATCTGTAACAAGATACAAGGCATTAGCAGAAATCATAGTTCCTTTGTAATCATGAAATGTCTTATAAACATAAAAGTCACCTGTAAGATGACTTATTTGTAATGGTGCATTCTTAGATTGTCCAAAGCTATTGGATAATATCGCTAAGAATAAAATTATCGAAGCTAATTTTCGCATATTTATTTTTATTTCACTCGCGTCCAGTATTGTGTTCTTCCCATGATAGAAATTCCAACATAACCACGAAGTTTTAATTTATCAGCAGAATCTAATTCAATATAACATTTGTATTTTTTACCATTTGTTGGATCTAAAATTGTTCCCCCGTTGTATTCAGAACCATCTTTTTTAAGTCCGTTGATGATAACCATCCCTAAAATTGGCTTGTTTTTCTCTGCTCCGTCACATTTAGCACATACATCTTTTTTATGATCAGCACGAAGTATTTCTACGACCTTACCGTATATTTTTCCTGATTTTTCGTAAACCTCTACTATAGATTTTGCTTCACCAGTTTCATCATCAATCGTTTTCCATTTTCCAATAACGCTTTGCGCCTGAATTGTGCTCATTGTTAGAAAAAAAACACCAATTGCTAACATCCAATTTTTCATATTATTTATTTTTTTTTTGTTTTAATTTTCTGATAGTAGCATTCAGTTCGAATCCTAAAAGCAGAATCATACAGTTAATCCAAATGTAGAACATTAGAATTAATAATGTCCCAATAGAACCATAAAGTTCGTTATATTTTGAGAATTTTATAACCCAAATCCCAAAAAAGAACGAAGATATAACAATTAATATGGTTGTAAAAACAGATCCAATGCTAATAAAAGGCACTTTATTGTACTGTTTTGTACCATAACGCAATAATATTGAAGATGTTATCAAAATCATCAAAATAACAAACAAATATCGTCCTAAAATAATGAGTGGAATGCGATCACTCAACACATCCTGAATGATTGTTTTTTGGATAAATACCTCAAAAACAACAATGGTTGCCACCGTAACAAATAAAATAATAGTCATGACAAGCGAAATCGCTAACGCCACTAAATATTGACTAAACCATCCGCGTTTATCAAATACATGTTTAGAAGATTCAAAACCACTTAAGATTCCGTTAATACCATTTGCCATCAAAAAAATCGAAAGCAAAAATCCTGAAGAAAGTAATCCAGAATGACTATTATTTAAAATATCGCTAATGATTTTGCTAATAGCATCATAAGTATTTGGCGGAACTCCTTGTTGCACAAACTGAAGAAAATCATCCTGAAATCCCTCAATAGGAATAAACGGAATTAAGTTCAAAATAAATAAAGCAAAAGGAAACAAAGCCATGAAAAAACTAAAAGAAACCGCACTCGCATGATATGAAAAAGCGCCTTCCAAAATTCCGATTGTATACATTTCGAGTAAATCGTACAATGAAAACCCTTCAAGCCAAGGAAATTTTATTCTCTTGAAAAGACGAGCTACAGAACGCACAACCGGGACTTTTTCAATCCGATCTTCAATTTCCTGAGACATATATTTATTTTAGATTTTAGACTTCAGATTTTAGATTACAAACTCAAAACTTATAACTCAAAACTCATAACTTAAAATGCTTTCAAGCTCAAATCCATATTATAAATCGAATGCGTCAATGCGCCCGAAGAAATATAATTTACGCCGCAGAGTCCGTATTCGCGAATGGTTTTTTCATTGATATTTCCAGACGATTCTGTTTGGCATTTTTTACCAATTAAAGCCACAGCTTTTTTAGTATCTTCATAATTGAAGTTGTCTATCAGAATTCTATGAACACCATCGCTTAATAGAATTTCACGAATTTCATCTAAATTTCTGGCTTCAACAATGATCTTTAAATCAAGATTATTGGCCTTCAAATAGTCTTTTGTTTTCTTTATGGCAAGTGTAATTCCGCCAGCGAAATCAATATGATTGTCTTTCAGCATGATCATATCATACAAAGCATAACGATGGTTTTCACCTCCTCCAATTTTTACGGCCCATTTTTCGGCCACCCTGAAATTTGGAGTTGTTTTGCGCGTATCTAATATTTTAGCACCTGTTCCTTCCAGAAGTTGCATCATTTGGCTGGTTTTGGTAGCAATTGCAGACATACGTTGCATGGTATTCAAAACCACTCTTTCCGACTTTAAAATAGACTGCGAACTTCCTGAAACTTCAAAAACAACATCGCCGTATTCTACATGTGTTCCGTCTTCTATAAAAGTCTTTATTTTTAATTTTGGATCTACATATTCAAAAATCATTTTTGCCAATGCAACACCTGCAATAATTCCCTGGTCTTTTACCAATAATTTAGCTTGTCCGTGGGCTGTATCAGGAATACAAGCCAATGAACTATAATCTCCCGGGCCTACATCTTCTCGAATTGCATTGCTGATCAATAATTGTAATTCGGTTTGAAATTGTGCTTCGCTAATCATTTTTCTTAAATTTTATAAGATGCTAAAATAGGACTTATTTTGGGGATTTGAAAGTTTCAGTTCCCCTAAAAATGTCGAAACATCAAAATATCTAAAAATATTTGGAAGAAAAGTATTAAAATTCCTTAACACATAGACACATAGAATTTGATTGAGTTGAAAGGCGTTTCACTTTCATAAAAAAACATTAGTGAGCTATGTGTTAAAATCTAGATTTTTTCAAAGCTCCCCTTTTTTTCAATTTTATTCTATGTTTTCTATGTGTTTAAATTTCCATTAAAAATGTACACCTTTAAACGAAAACATTAAATATCTTTGAGGTTCATTCAAATAAAATCATGGGATTAATTAAAGATATTTATTCGGTTTCTTTCTACGAAAAATTTGGTCAGGCTGTTGCCGAAGTACATCCTGCTTTCGACAAACAAAAATTTATTAGCGCCATTTACGAAGGCGATTTTGCCCAAAAGGAATGGAAAGACCGCATGAAACATACGACAGTTGTTCTGCACCAATTTATGCCTGAAAATTTTCCGGAAGCCGTTGTTTTAATTGATAAAATCATCAAAAATTTAAAGAAAAATAGTTTTACAGAGGGAAATCTTACGTTCATTTTCTTTGCAGATTATATCGAAAAATATGGTTTGGATGATTTTAAAACTTCGGCAAAAGCCTTTGTTTCAATAACGCAATTTATTAGTTGCGAATTTGCTGTTCGTCCTTTCATTTTAAAGTACAAAGAAAAGATGATCAATGAAATGACAAAATGGTCTTTGCATGAAAATCATCATGTCCGCAGACTAGCCAGCGAAGGTTCCCGCCCGAGATTACCGTGGGCAATGGCGATTCCGTTTTTAAAGAAAGATCCAACTTCAATTTTGCCAATTTTGGAAAACCTTAAAAATGATTCTTCCGAATATGTTCGTCGAAGCGTAGCTAATAATTTAAATGATATTGTAAAAGATAATCCGGAAATTGTGCTTGAAATTGCTCAAAAATGGAAAGGCATCAGCAAAGAAACAGATGCAATCATCAAACACGGCTGTCGTACCTTGTTAAAACAAGGACATCCTCAAATCCTGAGTCATTACGGTTTAGAAAGTACTAATGTTGAACTTTCTAATTTCGAAATTAAAACGCCAAAAGTGAAAATTGGAGATTATCTGCAGTTTCAATTTCAGTTAAATAACAAAAATAATGAGGCCAAAACCATCCGTTTAGAATATGCCGTTCATTACAAAAAATCAAAAGGTCATTTGGCTAAAAAAGTCTTTAAAATCAGTGAGAAAATCTACCAGCCACATCAAGTGACGAAAGTCGAAAGAAATCAATCTTTTAAACTAATTACGACTCGTGTTTTTCATACAGGAATGCATCAATTGTCGATTATTATTAACGGGACAGAAAGTGAGGCTTTGGAATTTGAATTAGTTAAATAATTTCAATGCGCTAGTAATATTCCATAGGAGTATCATGTTTATAACCAAGAGAAAACGTGCAAACAAAAAGCTCCAGCGGAGCGATATCTTGACACAATTATTTCGCCTCGCTGGGCTTATGTAATTTTGATATCAACATTTTCTATAATTATATCGTGCCTCCGGGGCTTTTTGTGGATTAATCAACATCATAAAAACAAACCTAAATTTTTTTTCAACTTTTATAAATACAAAAAATTAGAATTTGAATTAGTTGAATAATTTCAATTTAATATTAATACTCCATAGGAGTATCATGTTTATAGCAAAGAGAAAACGTACCAACAAAAAGCTCCAGCGGAGCGATATCTTGTCACCCTTATTTCGCCCCACTGCGGTTGATACAATTGGTATCTAAATTTTCTATTAACATTTCGTGTGCGCGAGACTTTTCGTGGATAAATTAAAATTTAATCAACACCATAAAAACAAACTCAACCATTTTCCCTACTTTTATAAGTACAAAAGAAATCTTAATCTAAATTAAGTTACAGATCTCCGTTATCAGTGTAATTTTGTTTTCAAATCAAATATAACCATGTCAAATATTAGTTTAATTATCGAAGAACGTGCTGCCAATATTGGCAATTTTATGGTAGGGAGATTATTGCCTTTCCGTGAAAAAAGAGCTGTCGGACCATTTGTTTTTATCGACCATATGGGACCGGCTCATTTAAGTGATCATGAAAATATGGATGTTCCACCGCATCCACATATCGGACTTTCAACATTGACTTTTTTATTTGAAGGAAGCATCATGCACCGCGATAGTTTGGGAACCGAATTAGAAATAAAACCAGGCGCAGTAAACTGGATGACAGCCGGAAAAGGAATTGTACATTCAGAAAGAACGCCAGAGTATTTAAGACATTCTGATAAAATGCTGCATGGTTTGCAAATTTGGGTAGCGCTTCCAAAAGAATTGGAGCAAATGGATCCGAATTTTGCACATGTTGAAGCAGATGATATCCCGAAATGGGAAGAAGATGGTGTTTCGTATAAACTAATTGCCGGAGAAGCTTTTGGTAAAAAATCGCCAGTTCCGGTTTATAGTCCGCTTTATTTTATTGAAATTAAAAGCAAAGAAGCTAAAAAAATCAATATCGGAAAAGATTTATTCGGCGAAAGCGGATTGTATATTTTGGAAGGAAGCATTAAAAGTGGCGAACATGTTTACGATCCAAAACAGATTCTGATTACCAATGACAGCACTTTATGTGAGTTTGAAATTAGCGAAAACAGTACCGTTTATATTTTTGGAGGGCAGCCGTTTCCTGAAGAACATTTTATCTTTTGGAATTTTGTTTCTTCGGACAAAGAAATACTCGAAAAAGCAAAAAAAGACTGGAAAGAACAAACTTTCCCGAAAGTTCCGGGCGAAACAGAATTTGTGCCTTTACCAGAACCTAGAATCAAATAAATATGGATACGATCTCAGCAAAAATAGATACACGTCTGTATCGAACAGAAGTAAAATCAGCGAGTGATAATGTTTTAATCTCAGATGAACCACAAGAACTGGGCGGAAAAAATTTAGGTTTAAATCCGACAGAGCTGTTGGCAGCTTCATTAGCTTCCTGCACTGTAATTACTTTGCGAATGTATATCAATCGTAAACAATGGGACGTATCAGAAATCAATGTCAAAATTGATTTTGAGAGAGATTCTGAGCGAAGCGTATCCGTTTTCACAAGAAAAATAGAAGTAATTGGCGAAGTTGACGACACACAAAGACAAAGATTAGAAACCATTGCCAACAGCTGTCCAATTCATAAAACACTGACACACTCAATCGAAATTAAAACCACATTAATATAATTTATCATGGAAATAAATCAAATCAACGATATTAGAAAAGGTTATTTTGAAGCCATAGAAGACGGAAAAGAAGCCGGAAAAATGACGTATACCTGGGCAGGAGATTCAAAATTCATCATCGATCATACCGAAGTAAATGAAGGATTCAACGGAAAAGGCGTTGGCAAAAAACTGGTAATGAAAGCCGTAGAATATGCCCGAAATAATAACCTGAAAATTATTCCGCTTTGTCCTTTTGCAAAAAGTGTTTTTGATAAAACGGAGGAAATTCGTGATGTACTTTTTTCTTAAAGATGCTAAGATTCTAAGTTGCTAAGGTTCTAAGATTTTTTTAACCGCAAAGCAAGCAAAGAATTACGCAAAGTTCGCAAAGTTTTAGGTAAAGCTTTGCGAACTTTGTGTTTATATTCAGTTTTAGCATATAACTAAACCTTGCGTTCTTTGCGGTTAAATCAACACCAAGAAAAATCAATTTTAAAATCTCCTCGAAAAGCCTTACATTTGCATGTAATTTAAACTTAGAGTATGACGAGGATAATTACACTTTTCTGTTTTTTTATAGCGCAAATCGGCTTTTCTCAAACAGCTGGCGACTATTTAGATAAAATCAGAAACAACGAAGCTCTCTCAACAGCTTTTTTTCAACAAATGCCTAAAGGAGGCGATTTACATCATCATTTTTCGGGATCAGTTTATGCAGAACCGCTTTTGGAAAGAGCTATTGCAGAAGATTTTTATCTGAATTTAGAAACGATGGCAGTTGCTAAAACAAAACCTTCAACAGGAAATTGGCAAACTTTCTCTTCTCTTAAAGACGAAGGAAAATTATCTTTCTATCAACAACAAATAATGCAAACCTGGTCGGCGAAAGATTATAATGGCTCTGTACCTTCTGATGATTTGTTTTTCGACTCTTTTCAAAAATTCGAACCTACTATTCAAGGCCATTTTGCAGAAGGAATGCTCGAATTAAAAAAACGTGCTATTGCAGAAAATGTAAGTTATATCGAAACGCAATTAAACATCATTCCGTGCGATATGAATGTTTCTGATTTAATCGATTTTAATTCGAAATTGCGTCAGGCTTCTGCTCAAAAAGATGAAAAAGCGGTACTGAAACTTTTAGATGAATTGTATAAAACTATTCAGCAGAAAGATGCCAAAAAATATGCGACCGATTTCAATACTAATTTCATAGCAAAACTGCAAAAAGACTTAAAAATTGACGATGAGAAATTTACGATGCGCTATCAAAATTTTGTGCTTCGTTTTATGGATCCGGTTGATCTATTTAAGAATTTGACAATTGCTTTTATCTCTGCAAATGACAGTAAATTGGTTGCCGGTGTAAACATTGTTTCTCCAGAGCATGGCGAAAATTCAATGAAAGATTATTGGCTACACATGGTCATGTTTAAATATTGTCACTCTAGATTTCCTGAGGTAAAATACACGCTTCATGCTGGCGAACTGACTTTAGGCTTGGTTCAGCCTGAAGATTTAACGTGGCATATTAATGATGCGATTCACATTGCGGGCGCGAACAGAATTGGTCATGGAGTTGACATCGCTTACGAAGCAAACTCCTATGATTTATTGAAATATATGGCTAAAAATAATATTCCAATCGAAATCAATTTAGCAAGTAACGAATTCATTTTGAAAGTAAAAGACGGCCGTCATCCGTTTACGCTTTATAAAGAATTTAATGTGCCAATCGTAATCAGTACTGACGATGCTGGAATTTTGAGAACCAATATGACGGAACAATATGTTTTATTAGCCAAAAGATATCCTGATGTTTCGTATGCGACTATAAAGCAATATGTTTACAACAGTATCAATTATAGTTTTATTCAGGATGCATCGGTAAAAAAGCAATTATTGAAAGATTTGGATTCAAGATTTAAAACTTTTGAAGAGAAATTTTCTAAAAACTAAACAAAGATTTCACGCAGATTTACACAAATTAAAGCAGATTAGCGCAGATTTTTAGTCGCTAATATTTTAAAAAAATCTACCGAATCTGCTAAATCTGCGAGAGAATTTTTTCTCGCAAATTTAGCAGATCAAGCAGATAAATTCATTTAAATTATATGATTCTAGAAGCAGTTTTTCTATTTGTAAAGCCTGATTTAGCAACTCAATTCGAAGTTGATTTTGCTAACGCAAGTCAGTATATTTCATCAATTGATGGCTATTTAGGACATCGACTGGAAAAATGTCTCGAAGTCGAAAGCAAATATCTTTTATTGGTTGATTGGAATACATTGGAAGATCACACAATAGGTTTTAGAACTTCTGAAGCATACTTAGAATGGAAAAAGATTTTGCATCATTATTACGAGCCTTTTCCGATTGTAGAGCATTTTGAAACCGTTTTTGAGAATAAAAAATAAAGATTTTATTTTGCCACAGATTTCACAGATTTCCACAGATTAGAAATCATTTTAATTGTTTAATCTGTGGCAAAAAAACAAAAATAAAAGATGAATATCAAACTTATCGCCATTGGCAAAACCGACAATAAATCGTTGCAGACTCTAATCGACGATTATACCAAACGTTTGTCGTTCTATATCAAATTTGATTTGGAGATTATTCCGGATATCAAAAACGTGAAGAATTTATCTGAAAGTCAGCAGAAAGAAAAAGAAGGCGAACTAATATTGTCAAAACTTGCTCCTACAGATCAGTTGATTTTATTAGATGAAAACGGAAAAAACTTCTCCAGCGTAGGTTTTTCTGAAGAATTACAAAAGAAAATGAATTCGGGAATCAAAACACTGGTTTTTGTAATCGGCGGTCCTTATGGTTTTTCAGACACAGTTTACAGCAAAGCACAGGGGAAAATTTCGCTTTCGCTGATGACATTTTCACATCAAATGGTGCGTCTATTTTTTATCGAACAATTGTATCGTGGATTTACTATTTTACGAAATGAACCTTATCATCATCAATGATAAAGTATTCAGTCGCAGTTTTTAGTATTCAGTTTTAGAAAATGAATTCATTTGGGAGTTCATTATTAGAAGTATTCAGTTCATGAACCAAAATTTTATTTTCGATATATTCCTGATAATTCATATTCTTATCAAATAACAATATTATTTTGGGTTGAATATTATAATCCATTCTATGAATGTGATTTAAAATTTCCGTCTTTTTTATTTCTGTATTGTCAATCCAAACATTCTCACTTCCTTTTTTAAACTGAATAGTAATTTCGTCTTTCCGGATTGGTTTTCCCATTTTATAATACACTTTCGTGAAAGGCAAAAAAGCTAAATTTTTCCCAATCGAATCGGCATACGAATAATAATTTTCGGCTTTTTCGTTTTTATGGGCTTTTTCAGCTCGCTTTTTTTCCTGCAATTTCATTATTTCAGGAATCAAAAGTCTCAAAGGTAAACGTTTGTCAATATTGAAAATCCAATTGGTGGAGATGATGCTGTTTTTTCTGTTTACTTCGGCGATTGTATCTTTGCCTTCAGTTTTGAAAAAGATGTAAATTGGCGAGTGATCCTGAACGTCTTTTACAATTGAAACATTAGCTTTTGGGAGCAAAACATCTTTTTTTTCTCCGCAGGAGAAAAGAAAAACCACTAACAGTAAACTTAAGTATTTCATAAACTAAAATTTAAATTTTAAACACAATGTATGTCATTCCTAGGAACGAGGAATCTCCGCAAGAAACTCCGTATAGAAATTCGTCAATCTTTGTAGAGCTACTCGTGGAGATTCCTCGTTCCTCGGAATGACAAATCTAACGTTTTAGTCAGCCTAAACGCTCATCTTCCTAAACAAAATCACACATTCCATTGCCTCTTTTACATCATGCACACGCAGAATCTTCGCGCCTTTAGTCAAAGCAATGGTGTTCAGAACTGTCGTTCCGTTTAAAGCTTCTTGCGCAGAATTACCAAGCGTTTTATAAATCATTGATTTTCTTGAAACTCCGGCTAAAACTGGCAATTCTAATAAATTAAAAAGTTCCATTTTTTGCAAAACTTCATAATTCTGATCGGTTGTTTTTGCAAATCCGAAACCTGGATCCAGAATCAAATCATTAATTCCGAGGCTTCTCGCCTTTTTTACTTTTTCAGAAAAGTAGATAAGCATTTCTTTTACAATATCATCGTATTGCGTCAAAGTCTGCATGGTTTGTGGATTTCCGCGCATGTGCATCATAATATACGGAACATTGTATTCTGCAATTACATCAAACATTTTATCATCTAATTCTCCGGCGGCAATATCATTTATAATCGCTGCGCCACTTTCTATACTTACTTTCGCTACTTCGGCTCTAAAAGTATCTATTGATAATAACGCTTCCGGAAAATGTTTTAAAATCAATTCAATTGCGGGAACAATACGCTCAATTTCTTCGGTTTCGGTTACAAACTCGGCACTTGGTTTGCTTGAATAAGCACCAATATCTATAAATGTCGCACCTTCAGAAAGCATTTTATCTACCTGAACGATTATCTCCTCTTCATTTTTATACTTTCCTCCATCAAAAAAGGAATTCGGCGTCACATTCATAATCCCCATTACTTTGGGAACTGACAAATCTATAAGTTGGCCTTTGCAGTTAATTAACATTTTGTTTCAAGTTTTATTTGTTTCAAGTTTCACGAATATTGTTTCAAGTTTTTTTTGTTTCATGTTTCAAGTTACTCGCCACACGCAATCTACTTCCACCTGAAACCTGAAACTTGAAACTTGAAACTTTTGTATTTTTAGTTTTAAGTTGCGGCATTAACAATTTGTTTAGAAAAAACTTGAAACAAAGAAAACCTGAAACTTGAAACTCTTGAAAAATTCCTTATTTTTGAAGAAATTTTAGCAAATATACAGCAATAAATGAAGAATACTTCCCTTGAATATGATAATGTAGTTACGGTTTGTCGTACTTTATTTATCAATAAAATGACAGATTATGGTAGTGCATGGAGAATTTTAAGACTGCCTTCGCTAACCGATCAGATATTCATAAAAGCGCAAAGAATCAGAAGTTTACAGGAAAACGAAATCCGTAAAGTGGATGAAGACGAAAAAGGAGAATTCATCGGAATCATCAATTATTCGATTATGGCCTTGATTCAGTTAGAATTGGGTGTTGCTGATCAGCCCGATCTCGATGTTGAAAAAGCAACCGAATTATATGATGCTAAAATTAAACTGACCAAAGAATTAATGGAAGCCAAAAATCACGATTATGGCGAAGCTTGGCGCGATATGCGTGTGAGTTCATTGACTGATTTGATTCTGCAAAAAATACTTCGCGTAAAGCAAATTGAAGATAACAAAGGTAAAACTTTAGTTTCTGAAGGCATTGACGCTAATTATCAGGATATGATTAATTATGCCGTTTTTGCACTAATTCTTGAACCTATAAATAAATAAAATTCCAAAAAATAAATTCTAAATTCCAATTTTCCCACAAGATTTTGGAATTTTGGATTTAAAAAAAATGGAATTTAAAATTAAAATTTCCCATGAAAAACATCATTACTCAATTTTCCCGAATATTTGTCGGCGTATTATTTATCATTTCAGGATTAATAAAACTAAATGATCCGGTTGGTTTCTCTTATAAACTGGCTGAATATTTTAGCGAGCCGGTTTTTAATATGCCCTTTTTAGAGCCATTGGCTTTAGGATTAGCTATCTTTTTAGTGATTCTGGAAGTAGTTTTAGGCGTAATGTTATTGGTGGGTTATAAAGCAAAACAAACGATTTGGGCTTTATTGCTTTTAATTATTTTCTTCACCTTCCTTACCTTCTACTCTGCTTATTTTGATGTGGTAAAAGATTGTGGCTGTTTTGGAGATGCTTTGCATTTAACACCTTGGCAATCGTTTACAAAAGATGTGGTATTGCTTTTCTTCATTTTAATTTTATTCTTCAATCAAAAATTAATAAAACCATTATTTTCAACTCCACAAACTAATTTTGCTGTTTATGTAAGCGTTGTTTTGTGTGCTTTTATGGCAGTTTGGGTTTTGAATCACAATCCGATAAAAGATTTCCGTCCTTATAAAGTAGGAACCAATATTGAGAAAGGAATGGAAATTCCGGAAGGCGCTCCAAAATCTGTTGTTGAAATGATTTTCATTTACAAAGTAAATGGCGTTGATAAAGAATTTGGTGAAAAAGATTTAATGAATATTCCGGCTGGTGCGACTTTCGTAGATAGAAAAGACAAAGTAATTACAGAAGGTTATGTTCCGCCAATTCACGATTTTACTATGACAAAAGACGATTCTGATTATAAAGCGGAACTTTTAAAAGAGCCTAAATTATTACTTTTTGTTACTTACGATTTAGCTTTATCGGAACCAGCGGGAATGAAAAAATTAGAGGCTTTAAACAAAGAAGCTCAGGCTAAAGGTTACAAAGTAGTTGCCATTACAGCTTCAGGGACTGAAGAAATTGCAAAAGCTAAAAAAGAATATGGTCTTAATGTTGATTTTTATTTCTGCGATGCAACAGCTTTAAAAACAATAGAAAGAGCAAATCCAAGCATAGTTGTTTTACACAACGGAACGGTTATTCAGAAGGTTCATTACAATGATATTGGAGATTTGAAATTGTAATATGTTCCAATAGCTAAAAATTTTAAAAACGCCAATCTATCTATTCATTTAGAAAATTGGCGTTTTTTTGGCAGTAAAATAAATACCACATCCTAAGTAAAAACGCTACAATCATGATTTCAACAATATCAAGAGCATTAAGCAGGCATTTTTTTTCCAATCCCTTATTGTATTTATTTGTATCAGGACTGCTTTTTTACATTGTTTACGATACCTATATAAAAGTAACATCGGGCAGTCATTTAATTCCAATAAATGTTTTTGCATTACTAGCTGGTGTCATTTTTGAGAGTAAAAGAATAACGAACAGATGGATAATGGTAGTGATTATCGCAATAGTATCTTTTTTTATTGCTTATGCCTTTTTAAATCTAATCGGTGAAAGTTTGAACAGAAGACAAGGAATTGTTTTAATGCTTAATAGCAGTATTACCATCTGGCCTCCTATTTTTCTGGTATTATATTTTATCTTTTCACTATTATTTTATAAGTATAGAATAATTCCAAAACTAACCGAAGGTATAACTTTACTTCAATCTATAGCCGTAATATATTGGGTCGTTGATTATAGATTAATTAACAGCGATACCATTTTCATCCAGACTTTTCTGATAATTGGCTTACTATTTTCATTGTATTCCATTTTTCATGCCTTTACAAATACTCATTTATCACATACACACAAACTTATTTTAAGTATCTGGAGTTCTATAATTATGCTGCTTTTTGCTTTAGATAATCTTCATCTAATTGATCAGTCTGAACCAGTCGAAAATATTGAGAACTTACAAGAGATCCTCTATCTTGGCCTGCAATATTTTCTATTAGGCATCTCAAGTATTTATATTATTCAAAACTTCATTCTGCTATTTCGTTTTTTACCACTCCCGTGGAATTTTTTCAATTCAAAATATTTCGATAAGGTAAGAGATCTAAAAGATGATCATATTTATCGCTATTCAGATCAGCAGGTATCTCCTCTCCATTCCTTAATTTGTATTCTCTTTGTAGGAACAATTTTCTCTTTAAACTATTATCATCAAATTGTTCCTAAACAATTTTTAATTTGGATGGCATTTGTAACCTTTCCTTTTCTTTTCACTATTTACAATCATCTTATCGGAAAGAAAAATTATGCTTATCTCCTACTTCTTTTTCTATTTATATCCTGCAATAATAAAGCAGAAAAAATTGAAAAAATAAATCCCAACAATATCAAACAAAATGAAGTTGTTTCGGATTTAACTTCGGAACAAATTGAAAAAATAAAAAATATTCATGCAACTTTTGCAGAAGTTGACAAAAGCAGTTTAGAGCAGACTATAACCGATTTTAAAAGAGATTTACATCCCCAGGACGAAATTGAAATTTGGATGCAGATGGCTAAAGCTTATGAAGCATACCTTAGTAAAAACAAAAAGAATCTGAATGAAAAGAAAGAAATTTTTAGACTGATTTTATCCCGATCCATGATGAATTCTGAAGAAGCCATTGAAAACTCTAATTTAAAATACCTTTCTAAAAAACAGGCAGAGGAAGTTTTAAGTTTTTATAATTCTGCTCCTCAACCGCTAATTGTAGAATAGTGAATTTGAGTAAAGTATCTCTTTTGTACATTTGTTAAAACGACACTAAAATAATCTAATCTATGAAACAATTTAAAAAGTTATTCTTTGCCTTTTTATTGACTCTACCTTTAAGTTTTACAGGCTTTTGCCAATCAAAAACTCCAAACAAAGACCAGGCTTACATCTTTTTTCTTCACAACGCATTTATCGAACAAAATGATCTGAGTGTTGCTCATCCCGAATATGGAAAAGCAGAATATAACGAAATCTTAGCTTCGTTTAGAAAAGATAATTTTATTGTTTACAGCGAAATCAGAAAGAAAAACACAAACGCATATGATTATGCTCAAAAAATAGCAAAACAGGTTAAAAAACTACTTAACAAAGGCATTTCTCCAAACAAAATTACTGTAATTGGAACATCAAAAGGTGGTTATATCGCACAATATGTTTCTACATTTTTAGCAAATCCTGATATGAATTTTGTCTTTATTGGATCTTTTAGAGACATCGATATCGAAGAAATTCCGGATATTAACTTCTGCGGAAACATCTTAACCATTTACGAAGAATCTGATGTTTTAGGTGTTGATGCTACAAAACGAAAAGAAACATCAAAATTAAAAATAAATCATTTTAAACAAATCGAATTGCATACTAACCTTAAACATGGCTTTTTGTACAAAGCTTCAGATTTATGGATTGCTCCTTGCAAAAAATGGGCAAATGGTAATTACGATTTAAAGTAATATTTTAGTAATAAAACTTTTTACAAGTCTTCAATAATTTTATTTTTATTGAAGACTTTTTTCTTGAATTCTGACGTTTTTTAGCTCTTAAAATCCTTCTAAAAACAAAAATATTACTCCAATTTTTAATTCATTTAGAAATAATCAAAACAATTTTCCCTTTTTCAAGTGAACTATTACGATTTCAATCGCGTTTTTCTAACCCAAATTTCCACTTTTGTTACAAAATAAACGACTCTTCAAATTTTGTTAATCTCCATTTGGCATTCAATTTGTTTGTTTAACTTTGTTGGGAACCTTAATTTATGAAATTGCTCTGATTTGAATTTGCAGATTCAGTTCAGAAAAGACAATTCATACTATTTTTAAACTAATATTATAATATGAAACAAATAGCCTTAGTTGTTATTGCATTGATTACTTTTTCATGTTCTCAAGCACAGAAAACAAGTTTTTCTAAAGAAGCTTTATCTGAAAAATTATTAACAGTTGATGGAGGTCAGACTTCTTTCAAAAACATTTTAAAAAAATACAAAGGAAAAACTTTGGTTATTGAAGTTTGGGCTTCGTGGTGTGGCGATTGTGTAAAAGCAATGCCAAAAGTAAAAGAATTACAAGCCAGCAATCCTGACGTTTCTTATTTATTCCTTTCTGCTGATAAAACGGCTGAAAAATGGAAAATCGGAATTGAAAAACACGAATTAAAAGGCGATCATTTTATGATGAACGACGGAATGAAAGGTGTTTTTGGAAAAGCAATTGATTTAGACTGGATTCCGAGATACATAATCATTGACAAAACAGGAAAAATCGTTTTATACCGTGCTATTGAAACTGATTTTGATAAAATCAATGAAACCCTGAAAAGTTTAAAACAAGCTTAAACGGCTTCACAAATTACCACAAAAAACAAAAAATAAAAGAATAATAAAAACTACCAAAATGAGAAAAAAGATTGTTGCAGGAAACTGGAAAATGCATAAAAACGCCGCACAAACTGAGGAATTATTAAGTGAATTAATTACAAAAATACCAGCACAAACTACTGCACAGGTAATTGTTGCTCCAACATTTGTAAACTTGCAGGCTGGAGTTGCAAAAGTAAAAAACACAACGATTGGTGTTGCTGCTCAAAACGTTCACCAGGCTGAAGGTGGTGCATTTACAGGAGAAATTTCTGCAGACATGTTAACAAGCATTGGAGTAAATACCGTAATTCTTGGTCACTCTGAGCGTCGTGCTATTTTTCATGAAACAGATGCTTTAATCGCTAGCAAAGTCGATACTGCCTTGAAACATGAAATGACTGTAATTTTTTGTTTTGGAGAAGAATTAAAAGATCGCCAATCAGGAAATCACTTTAATATTGTAGAAAATCAATTGCGTGACGGATTATTCCACATTGCAAAAGAATCCTGGACAAATGTTGTTTTAGCTTATGAGCCAGTTTGGGCAATTGGAACTGGAGAAACTGCTTCGCCAGAGCAAGCGCAGGAAATGCACGAATTTATTAGAGAAGTTGTACGTAAAGCATTTGGTGCTGATATCGCTGACGAAGTTTCTATTTTATACGGTGGTTCTGTAAAACCAGACAACGCAAAAGAAATTTTCTCTAAACCAGACGTAGACGGTGGTTTAATTGGAGGAGCTGCTTTAAAAGCAGATGATTTCCTTGCAATTGTTACAGCAATCTAAAAATTATTTTGCCACAGATTGCATAGATTTGCACAGATTTTCAAAAATCATTTTAATCTTTTAATCTGTGGCATAAATTAAATATAGAACGATACTTAACGGTATCGTTTTTTTTATGTTTATAAAATTATATTTAAAACAATAACCTTCTCCCAGTTTTATAAGCAACTTCTGCTTTCTATTGTTACCTTTGCAAAAAAATTATTTATGTCGAATATATATTTAGGATATCATTTTACGATTGAGCCGAAAGAACCGGGATCAGAAATTTTAATTGCTGAATTAGGCGAAAAAGCGTTTGAGACTTTTACAGAAACAGAGAACGGTATTTCTGCTTATGTGAAGAAAGATTTATGGGATGAAAACATTCTGGATGACATTTATATTTTACAATCAGAAGAATTTAAAATTGAATATACTGTTGAAGAAATCGATCAGGTAAACTGGAACGAAGAATGGGAAAAGAACTTTGAAGCGATTGATGTAGACGGAAAATGTCATGTTCGTGCTCCTTTTCATCCAAAAACAGATGCCGAATTTGATATTGTAATTGAACCAAAAATGAGTTTCGGAACAGGTCATCATGAAACAACACATATGATGATTCAGCATTTACTGGAAATGGATGTCACAGGCTTAAAAACTTTAGACATGGGTTGTGGTACTGCTATTTTGGCCATTTTAGCCGAAATGAAAGGTGCTTTACCAATCGATGCTATTGATATTGACAATTGGTGTTATTTGAATTCTATTGAAAATGCAGAACGCAACAACTGTAAACATATTAGCGTTTATGAAGGTGATGCGGCTTTATTAGCCGGTAAAAAATACGATTTAATTATTGCTAACATCAACCGAAATATTTTGTTGAATGATATGCAAAGTTATGTTGATTCTTTAAACCCAAAAGGAACTATTCTTTTTAGTGGTTTTTATGAACAAGATGTTCCTTTTATAGATGCTTCCTGCACTGAAAAAGGACTGACATATGTTAAAAAATTTGAAAGAAACAACTGGGTTTCATTAAAATACGTAAATTAGTTTTAGTAATTACAACAGTACAAAAACCTAAAAACATGAGTACTAAAGAAAAAGTAAGAGAAAGAGTTCAGGTAAAAGAAGCAGTTGGTTTCAATAACGAAATCATTGTTTATAACGACGATGTAAACACTTTTGATCACGTAATTGACACTTTAATGCGTGTTTGCAGTCATACGGCTGAACAGGCAGAACAATGTTCCCTAATTGTACATTACAACGGAAAATGTACCGTAAAAACCGGACCAATGGACAAGTTAAAACCCCAATGCACACAACTTTTGGAAGCTGGACTTAGCGCCGAGATTGTTTAATTGCAAATAATTTAAAAAACATTCTATTTTATTCTATATTTGGAATAAAATAGAATGTTTTTTTTATGGAAGAATACGGAAAAATATTAATTATTGCCACGCCTATTTTTTTGGTTCTTATCATAATTGAAAAAATATACGGCATCTATAAAAAAGAAGATACCGCTCCTTTAATAGACAGTGTATCGAGTATAAGTTCAGGAATTACCAACTCGGTAAAAGATGTTTTAGGCCTGAGTCTTACTTTTATTTCGTACGAATGGTTGGTTTCTAACATTGCGATTTATCATCTTGAAGCCAATGTCCTCTCCTATTGCATTGCTTTTTTCGTTATCGATTTTTATGGTTATTGGAGCCATCGACTGGCACATCAAATTAATTTCTTGTGGAACAAACATGCCATTCATCACAGTAGTGAAGAATTTAACCTGGCCTGCGCTTTGCGCCAGCCTATTGCCAGTTTAGCTAATTTGTTTACTTTTTTATTAATTCCCGCAGCATTATTAGGTGTTCCGGCTTCGGTAATTGCCATTACACTTCCTCTCCATTTGTTTTTACAATTTTGGTACCATACCAAGCACATTAAAAAAATGGGGATTCTTGAAAATATTCTCGTAACGCCTTCGCATCATCGTGTACATCACGCCATAAATCCAGAATATTTGGACAAAAACCATTCGCAAATCTTTATTTTTTGGGATAAACTTTTTGGCACTTTTCAAGCTGAATTAGATGATGTACCGCCCGTTTTCGGAATCACGAGACCTGCTAATACATGGAATCCGATTAAGATAAATTTTCAGCATCTAACCTTGTTAATCAAAGATGCCTGGCGCGCAGAAAACTGGAAAGACAAACTCACCATCTGGTTTAAACCAACTGGTTGGCGTCCGGAAAATTTTGAAGAAAAATATCCTGTACACAAAATCGAGAATGTCTACAATTTTGAAAAATACGGCACCCAAAATTCTCAAAAGCTTATTTATTGGTCAGTAGCCCAAGTATTAATAACATTATTATTTGTAACTTATTTATTTGATAATATTGCCAAAATTGGTTTGCCCAATATCTTTATCTACGGCTTTTTTATTTTAATAACGATTTATAGTTATTCTGAATTGATGGATAAAAGTAAATATGCCCTTTTTTGGGAAGGATTACGTTTTATCACTGCGATTGCTATTATAACGTATTACGGAGATTGGTTTGGCTTAAACCAGGTTTTCTCTTTCTCAAATTATATTATTTTAAGTTATTTAAGCCTGTCATTTCTCGCTAGCGCTTATTTTATTACTAAAGACTTTAAAACCACTCAAAATCAATTAATAAATTCATAACCCCAAATTATGAGAAACGCCACCATTTTTAAAACCTACATTGCCTTCAGCGCACTTTACCTGCTTATTTTGCTAGCAGGATATGAAAATTTAGATTTGTTTTTAAAACCTGTTTTAATTCCCTTATTAGCTTTCGGAACTTATTTTTATCGAGATTTCCCCACTAAAAAAACGCTTTTAGCTGCTTTGTTATTTTCATGGATTGGAGATGTAATTTTACTTTTTGCTGATATTGCTGAGATCTATTTCATAATTGGACTTGTTTCTTTTCTAACCGCGCATATTATTTATTGTGTGTTGTTTAACAAACAAATAAAGGCCAGAGTTCATAAAAATAAAGTTGCTTTCGGAATTGGAAGCCTTCTTGTAGCGTTTTATCTCATTGGAATGCTTTTAGTTTTATTACCTTCTTTGGGCGATTTAAAAATACCTGTTATCGTTTATGCAAGTGTGATCTCCATTATGCTTTTATTCTCTTTTAACGGATTTTTAGTTTGGGAAAATCCAGGAAACAAGTACATTTTTGTGGGTGCAATTGTCTTCGTAATTTCAGATAGCATTTTGGCAATAAACAAATTTTATACACCAATTGAAAGAAGTTCCTTTTTTATTATGTTGACTTATCTTGTGGCACAATATCTGATTGTAGTTGGAATATTAAAACTGAATCCCAAAAAGGCAGAATAGCTTATAATGGCACAAGGGCAGGACAGGTCTTTCCCGATTTTTTTAATCTTTTAATCCTTTAATCTGTAGCAAAACTATTTTACTCTTTACATTTGTAAGACCAATACTCTTAAACCATGAAAAAAATAGCTTTTTTTATCATTTTACTAATTACGGCAACTTCCTGCGTGAGCTCAAAATCGACATTGAAAAATGTTGATGACAATGCTCCCGATTTGGTTTTGAAGAAAGATAATACTTTTGCTATAACTCTTTTTAGCAAAGACAAAAAATACGGCTATGATCCCGATTATCCTGTGAATATTTTTTACCAAAATACCAGAAACGAAACCTTAAATGAAACTCGTTTTCTAAATGCTCTTGCCGGACCAAATGGTGAAAAAATAACTTATAAAAGATTAGAAACCTGTTGCCCTTTTCCAACCAAAAGAAGTGATATGGGTGCTGGATTTTTAAATGTTTACGAATTAACCTGGCAAGGTCAGAAAAAACCAATCAAACTTTATTTGAATGTTTATGAAAAAGGAATCTTGATGGTTCCGATGGGATTGAGTTTGAAGAAGGAGTAAAAAAACAAGCCATTCTAAAAATATAACCAAAAGAAATACATGAAATTTTACAGCTGTATACTATTACTAACTATTACTTTTAGCGTTTTCTCACAAACAGAAGATAATGATCGCTTAATATCAAATCAAAAAAACTTCGAGTTAAAAAATCTCTCCAATATACTGGAAAAATATGACCGTAATAAAAATGGCGCATTAGATGATGATGAGAAAAAAAATGTTGTAGACTTAAAAATAAATGGAGAAATTAGTTCAACCGAATTATTAAAATTCTCAAATATTGAAAGTTTGTCTTTGACGAGCAGTAAACTTGAAACACTGGATTTATCAAGTTTCAAGAATTTAAAGAGTCTTTATCTGGCATCAAATTTTAATTTAAAAAATCTAATGGCGCATGATTTAGCTACTCTTTCTCAAATTAAAATAATAGACAGTCCTATAGAAGTTTTAAAAATAGATAAGTCCGTCAACATTCAAAATATCTTTATTAACAAAGGAAATTTAGGTTCTCTAAATCTAAATTCATTACAAAAAGCCGAAGATATTCAGATTTACAATAGTATGCTTTATGAAATTTCTGTAGATTCTTTGCTCAATTTGAAATATTTATATTTAGACGGAAATCGCATTTCAAACATAATTTTACCAAATTCAACTGTGCTTGAAACGGTAAGTTTAAATACGAATCAGTTAAGTTCTATTGGTTTGCAACATGTTCCTAATCTGAAAAAACTGCGATTATCAGAAAATCAGATTGACAAAATAGACATCTCAAAACTGAATGATCTTGTTTATTTAGAATTAACTCAAAACAATTTAACGTCATTCAAAACAGAAAATAACAACAAGTTAGCGAGCATTTTTTTAGAAAAAAACAAATTAACTGAACTTGACCTGAGCAATTGGATTGGTGTTAAAGATTCTGAAGCTACACAGCCCCAAATCTTGTACATTCATTATAATCCTATAAAAACCCTAAATATAAAAAATGGTAAACTAACAAGGGTTTTCTGTGATAAAGTATCATTGTCGAAAATTAAAATTACCAAAGACGACATAGATGATTTAGCTCCAAAATCATAAAACGATGCTGAAAAAAATTCTTCTAATTACTTCGATATTATTACTTATTATTTGCGGGCTTGTTGCTTACGGCTTATATGCTATGGAAATTGACGATCATTATGGCGATTTACAAGAAGTTTATTTTGATTCAAAAAGTGGCGATATTATTGTAAATAAACAAACTCAAAAGTTTGGTATAATTACAAAAGGTTGGAAAAGAGCTGATGTTATTACAAAGGAAAATGACACTTTAGATTTATATGAATTAATTTATGTAAATCAAAAAGAGAATAAATATGAAGTTTTTAGAAGTGAAAAGGAATTAAAAATTAAAACATTAAGTTTCGAAAAAATCATGAAACTAAAAAAGAAAAAGCTGATAGAAACCATTATAAAAAACTAATTTATGTTAGGACTACTATCTCTAATCTTAATGATACTACCTTTATTGTTTCAATTTGTATATGGAACAAAAGCCATTCGAAAAACTACGCCGATGACGTTTGGAAAAGTGTCTTTGACAAGTTTCATTTTGCAAATACTTTTTTCAAGTGCTATTTTTGGCGTTGCTTATTATAATTTTTCAAAATATTTTGATGAGCATCCAGACAAAGCCAGATGTCTGACTGCTATAGCGGGTCTTATATTTCTTCTACTATTTTTGACTATTGTGTTACTAGTGACTATCGCCGTACAATATTTTATAAAACAGCGAAAGCTAATAAGCTAAGCCTACATAAATTATAATGAAAACAAAATCAGCTTTTATAATTTTCACCCTTTTATCACTGGCAGTATTTCCTTATTACATTGCTATTCTAACTATAAATTCTGATTTTTTCTATTCGATAATTCCGGGATGGCATACTACTATTATTCCAGGTCAAATAATTTCAAATTTGATCAAGTTTATAATTTTAAGCATTGTAACATTTCATTATTGGAAGCTTTCAAAATTAAGTAAAGAGATTAGTTATAAGAAATTCTTAATCCATTTTTCGTTAACTTTTCCTGGAGTATTATTTGGTAAAATAAATCTTTATGACCTGCTTACCTTCAATCCAGAATACGTTATCCATCAAATTCAAATTGTGGTCTTTATTCATATTTTTATGAATGTTTTATTTTTTGTTGGACAAATTCTCTTTTGGATATTTTATGTGAGATTTCTAAAAAAATAATTGATTTTTTGCTTTAATTAAAACATTCTTTTTAAATTTGCAGTATGAAAAAGATTACAACAAATAAACAAACGGTAATTGAATCTGTAGCTAAAATGGTTGCTGATAAAAATGCCGTGCGTTCTTTTTTGAAAGGTAAAGCTTCCATAGAATCATTAAAAGAAAAAGGAATTAAACTTGCCAATCCCCTATAATTATTATTTTAATGAAGATTCTCAATTCTTCTATTTTTCTACAAAAAATGCAATAGAGTATCGTATTGCATTTATACAAGATGAAACGTTTAGTACTGTATAAGGATTTGAAATCAACAATGTTTTTCAAATTGTAATTGAAAAAGTTAATGATGAAACTGAACGATTTGATGCTAAAGTTTCGTCAACTATACAAGCTATAATTAGTGCATTTTTTATAAATTCACAGAACGCAATGATTTACGTTTGTGATGATAAGGATAAAAAAGGAATTAAACGATTTAATACTTTCAACAGATGGTACAAAAATAGTGGTCTTATGACCACTATTGTAAAAAAGACAACATTATAACTTGTTTTTCTAATGACCAGAATTTTATAATTTACTCTTCTCTCTTATATCATCAGGACAATCAGAACAAAGAAACCATACTTGAAGTATTTAATACAATTCAAGAAATTTTAAACGAGAAATAATGACACCATCAAAAAATCAATATAAAATTGAAGCAGAAAATTTCAATTTACAGCAATACTTAGACAGAATTAAATTTTCAGGTGAAATTGAATTGAATATTGAAGGCATTACAAAATTAATGCGCTCTCAATTGTTCAGCGTTCCTTTTGAAAATATTGATGTTCAGGCCGGAAAAGTAATATCGCTTAATGGAGATGATATTGTAAATCAAATTGTGAATCTAAAACGAGGTGGTTATTGCTATCAGATCAATGGTTTGTTTTCTTTGGCTTTGCAGGAAATTGGGATTCCCCATTATTATGTTGCGGCACGTCCTTTGGTAAATCCGGGGCAAAATGCTAAAACACATTTAGGAATTATTGCCACTATCGAAAATGAAGATTTTCTGATTGATTTAGGTTTTGGAGGAAATAGTATTAGAAAGCCTTTAAAACTGAGTGAAGTTGCAACTGAGATTCAGCATGATTCTGACACTTTTACGTTGGTTAAAACAGAAGATAATGATTATCTACTGCAAATACTAATAGGACAAGAATGGACTAATTTATATTCGTTTGATTTGGCACCACAAAGATGGATCGATTTTAAGCCTGCCAATTATTACAATTACTCGCATCCGGATTCGGTTTTTACCCAAAAATTAATTGTGGTTTTACAAAATCCGTTGGGAAAAAAAATAGTATCTAAAAATTCCTTAAAAGTAATGACAAATGGGGTCTCTGAAATTTTTTCTTTTGAGGATAGTCAATTGAATACTATCCTGGAAACTGAATTTAATTTGAGACTGGAAAAATCTTAATACTTACTAATTCAAAACTTCTTAAAAACTCAAAATTCCACTAAACCATTAGCCCTGATAGCAATGGAAATCCTTTTTTGAGAAAGCCTATTATTTATGGTTTTTGCAGAGCGACCAACGGAAGCTCCTGCAAAGACCAATAAAAAAAGGATTTGGAGAAAAAGATTGGAGTGCATA
This sequence comes from Flavobacterium aquidurense, assembly GCA_900107365.1. Taxonomy (GTDB): domain Bacteria; phylum Bacteroidota; class Bacteroidia; order Flavobacteriales; family Flavobacteriaceae; genus Flavobacterium; species Flavobacterium aquidurense. The sequence goes on along the minus strand of FNPS01000001.1, from coordinate 635,982 downwards.
GCAGGATCAGCTTCTTAAAATAATCTTAAATCCTCATCCGCTATTCATAAATCATAACTACCTTTGCACTGTCAAAAAATCATATTATGAACATACAACATATTCCACAAATTAAGCATACAGATAGTGGTAATTTCTTTTTGTTGGCGGGACCTTGCGCTATTGAAGGAGAAGAAATGGCTATGAGAATTGCTGAAAAATTAGTTGGTATTACCGACAAACTTCAGATCCCTTATGTATTTAAAGGATCTTTTAAAAAAGCCAACCGTTCAAGAATCGATAGTTTTTCTGGAATTGGTGACGAAAAAGCATTAAAAATTTTAAGAAAAGTTTCGGAGACTTTTCACGTTCCGACTGTAACAGATATTCATACCAATGAAGATGCTGAAATGGCGGCGCAATTTGTTGATGTATTGCAAATTCCGGCCTTCTTAGTACGCCAGACTGATCTTGTTGTTGCTGCGGCTAACACAGGAAAAGTGGTGAACCTGAAAAAAGGACAATTTATGAGTCCGGAGAGCATGAAACATGCCGTTCAAAAAGTATTAGACTGTAATAATGAAAATGTTATCGTTACAGATCGTGGTACTATGTTTGGTTACCAGGACATGATTGTTGATTTTAGAGGAATTCCTACTATGCAACAATATGCAAGTACAGTTTTGGATGTTACCCATTCATTACAACAACCTAACCAAACTGCCGGTGTTACGGGCGGAAGACCTGACATGATTGAAACTGTTGCCAAAGCGGGTATTGCCGTGGGTGTTGATGGTATTTTTATCGAAACTCATTTTGACCCTGCTAACGCAAAAAGTGATGGCGCTAATATGCTTCATTTAGACTATTTTGAAGGTTTAATGACCAAATTGGTTGCCATTAGAAAAACAGTTAATTCATTCTAATTTTTAATACACGTTCATTGAAAACAAATATTTTATTTTTCTTCCTGGTGTGTTTTTCATTAAACACTTTTGCTCAGCAAGAAATCGCAGTAGAAAGATACACAGCACATAATAAAGGGAAATTCTTCGTTTCATGGGGTGGTAACAGAGACAGTTATACTGAATCTGATGTAAACTTCAGAGGAAAAGATTACAACTTTACGGTTGCTGATATGAAAGCTCACGACAAGCCAAAAGGATATCATATTGATTATGTAAATCCAGCTAACATGACTATTCCCCAAACTAATTTTAGAATGGGATATTTCTTTAACGACCATTACAGCGTGTCGATTGGTTGGGATCACATGAAATATGTAATGACTCAGAATCAAATAGCTAATGTTACTGGTACTATAAATTTACCAGCAGATCAAGCTGGATCCTATTACAACGGAGTTTACAATAATACACCTGTAGATATGTCTCTATATGGTGCTATCGAAGGTGGCTATGATAAAGGTGTTGCTCAGGGAACTCCTCCTGCTTTTTTAATGTACGAACATACAGATGGTTTGAACTATATTAATACAGAGGTTTCCAGACATGACGATATTTCGAAATGGTTTGGTTTGCCAAATACAGATAAAGTTCAGATTAACTTAACAGAAGGATTAGGTGCCGGAGTTTTATACCCAAAAACTAATACAACCTTATTAGGAATGGAACGTCATGACGATTTTCACATTTCTGGTTACGGACTTTCTGCAAAAGCCGGAATCAACTTTACTTTCTTCAAGTATTTTTACTTGCAAGGGGAGTTAAAAGGTGGTTACATCAATATGCAGGACATTAGAACGACAGTAAGTAATGAAGACAAAGCTTCGCAAGACTTTTTCTTTTTTCAAAGAATTATTGCTGTTGGTGGAATTTTTAGAATCTAATATTTCATAAAACATATTTAAAAAATAGTTATCATTTTGGTAACTATTTTTTTTTGCTTTTTATTTGCTAAGCTTTGCATGAGAAAAGAATCCAGCAAAGACGCAAAGTTGCAAAGTTTTTTTAAGCTTTAGCTATATAAATTTAAGTTTTACTATTTTGTAAAAAACTTTAATTGATACTTTTATTAAAACAAGTTAATACCATAAGATGAAAAAATCAAAATATCTATTTCCCATAATTACCTTTTTGCTCAGTTTTGGATGTGCTTTGTTTGTAGCGATGAAGGTTTTTCCAAACAATCCTTTTTCAGGAACAAAAACAGAAAATAATCTAGCTAATAAAATTCAGGATGGAGATATCATTTTTCAAACATCAGAATCTAAACAGTGTGAAGCAGTAAGAATTGCTACCAATTCTAAGTTTTCGCACTGCGGAATTATTTTCTTTGTTAATGGCGGAAAATTTGTTTTAGAAGCGGTACAGCCTGTAAAAATAACACCTCTTGAAGAATGGATTGCTCACGGAAAAGATCATAAATATGTGGTAAAGAGACTCAAAAATGCCGAAACTGTTTTGAATACCGAAACACTTGATAAAATGAAAACGTATGGTAAAAAACTTCTGGGCAAGGAATACGATGCCTATTTTGAATGGACCGACAATCGAATCTATTGTTCAGAATTAGTCTGGAAAATCTATAAAAACGGCGCCGGAATAGAATTATCAAAATTAAAACAATTGGAGGATTTTAATTTAACTGATGAAAGAGTGCAGAAAATATTGAAAGAGCGATATGGAAATGATATTCCGCTTGACGAGAAAGTCGTTGCGCCTTCTGATCTTGTTGCTTCTGATTTATTGAAAACTGTAATTGATACTTACTAATATTTTAGTCTACCGATTGTGCAGATAGAACTGATTTACACAGCTATTTTTCAAATAAAAAAAGCGATGATTACTCATCGCTTTTTTTCATTCTATTTTTTTGAATCTTAATTTGCTGTCGGAAGAATAATTCCGGTTTGATCAATTAAATAAATTAATGATGTCATCGTTGCCGCTCCAAGTTCTAACTCTCTTTTGTTAATGGCATCAAATTTATCATTTGCTGCATGATGATAATCAAAATAACGTTGTGAATCTGGTTTTAAACCTGCTTTAACGATTGTTTTAGACGTTAAATGATCAATATCTGAACCTGCATGACCAATAGTGAAACTGTGTACAAGATAAGGCTCAAAAAAGTCTTTAAATCCTTGTATTTTTTTAAAATTAGCATCATCAGCTTGTATTGAAAATCCTCTTGGAGTAAATCCGCCTGAATCACTTTCTACAGCCAAAATATGATTTTCTTTATTTTGTTTGGCCACTTCTTCATATTTAGCACCGCCTTTTCCACCGTTTTCTTCGTTCATGAATAATACAGCACGAATTGTATTTTTTGGTTTGTAATTTAAGTTTTTAAGAATACGAACAACTTCCATACTTTGTACTACTCCTGCTCCATCGTCATGAGAACCATCTGCAAGATCCCAGGAATCTAAGTGGCCACCAACAACTATAATATTCTCCGGAGTAACTGTTCCTGTCAATTCACCAATTACATTATAAGACAATACATCTGGTAAAGTCTCACAAGATTGTTTAAAATAAAACTTTAAAGCAGGATTAACTTTTAGAGATTTACTTAATAATTCGGCTCCATTTGTACTTATTGCAGCAGTTGGAATATATTGCTCTTTTGGCAAATCACCATAACTTTGCGCGCCAGTATGTGGAAAATCGTCTAAACGCAAGTTCATTGAACGAACAATAGTTCCTACAGCTCCAAATTTAGCTGCCTCTTTTGCTCCCGCAAATCTTTGATCTACACAAGCACCGTATGATGTAAAAGTTTCGATATTTTCTGGATTCATTGGTCTGTTAAAAAACACAATTTTCCCTTTTACTTTATCTCCTAAAGTTTTTAACTCATCAATACCCTGTACTTCAACTACTTCAGCTGTAAGTCCTGTTTTTGCAGTTGCAACAGATCCTCCTAAAGCGCAAATTGGCACTACAGTTTTAATTTTATTATCTAAAATGTAAGCGGCTTCTTTTTCGCCACGAACCCAATGAGGCACCATCACTTCCTGAAGATATACTTTATCAAGTCCCAGCGTTTCTAATTGATGTTTTGTGTATTGTATTGCAGCTGCTGCACTTGGAGAACCTGATAAACGGCTTCCGATATCATTAGATAAATACTCTAGCCAGGTATAGCATTTTGACTCGGTTAAAGCCTTTTTATAGAATAATTTGATGTTTTTTTCATCATTTGACTGTGCAAAAGATGTCAATCCGTTTAAAACTAAAACAGTTAAAAGAATCGTTTTTTTCATAGGTTTAATTATGTTTTTTGGGTTGTTGCACAAAGGAACAAAATTCTTTAGAACTGCCACAGATTTCATTGCAACTTTTATCAAATTATTTTACCTCTATTAACTTGTTTTGCGCACCAATTCCATTTTCATTAAATGCCTCAATTGTAAAGTAATATTTTGTGCCTTTATCTAAACCTCTAAAATCGTATGAAGCCTGATCATACACCATAATACTGTTGTATAATTTATCAGGACTTATGCCGTAATAAATGTTATAACCTACTGCATCTGGCTGTTTTTTCCAGCTAAACATTGCATTTCGGGAATCTTTTACATTTCTGGCGACTTTAAAACTTGAAACGGCTTTTGGTTTTACCGCCAATCCATTTCCGAAAACTCTGAAATCTGAAACTGCAAATAATCCTGAAGCATTATGAATGTTTATCATTTTAATATAACGCGCTTTAATTGCCCTTGTCAACTCTACATAATCATGCGGAACGTCTTTTGCATTTTGAGATTTATCTACTACTAACGTCCAGTTCTGAGCATCATCAGACATTAAGATTTTATATTGATAATAAATATCCATAGCCTTGTTAAACTGTGTTGCTTTATGATCTGCATAATTGATTTGCAAAGCTTTTATTTCCATTGACCTACCCAAATCAAGTTGTAACCACTCGCCAGGTGCATCCGTTTTCGCTGACCAATAGGTTTGAATGTTTTCATCGGTTAAATTTTCAGCACCGTAACAGAATTTTTCATAGACTTTTTTACCACCATTATCCATTCTGTGTGTTTCTACTTCCATGCATTCCTCAGAAGAAGAAGTTGTAACTGGCTTTTTATAAGAAAGTAACATCCATCCTGAAGAAGCTCCTTTTTCCTGATTTCTCTGACTTGTTGGCAACACAATTGGGAAATCGCCATACGCTGTAATGGAATACATTACATCATCCTTATCAAAACCTGCAGGAAACATATCAATACGACGCTCAAAACGGTCTTTAATTGATATTTTACAAGTTCCGGTATTCCAATAATTTCCATAATTATCTGCAAACGTATTTCCGTGTCCGGCTCCAATAACAAAACCACCAGGTTTGTATGACATCGGATTGTGTTTTTGATACGTAAATGGTCCCAAAGGATTATCTCCAACATGAACACCATTGGCATAACCTTTAAATTCAGTCGCCGGCGCACCATATTGCATATAATATTTACCATTATGTTTGGTCATCCACGCACCTTCAATAAAATTTCCCCAAGGTGCAGGTTCCATATCATTATTAGGTCCAAAACGCTCCCACCCATGATTGGAAGGATCCAGAATAGCCACTTCTTTTATCTGACCATATGGACGCTGAATATCTTCAACTTCTGTCGCTTTGTATAATTTATCGTAATCAGCCTGATTACCTTTTGGAAGCCAGGTATTATAATCCACCTCTACACCAACCAGGGGTAATTTTCCGCTTGAACCGTAATACATATATACTTTTTTATCGTCATCCTGAAAGATGGCAGGGTCCCAGGTTGGCAACATTGCTTTATCAACGTGTCTTAACCATTGTCCAGATTTTGGATCGGCCGTTTTCCAGATTGGATGATCTCTTTTCCAGGTAGAACCTACATAAAACAAAGTATCATTTACAACCCATGCCGCTGGTGCACATTGATCATCATCTCCTGGTTTTCTTTGAAAACTTCCGTAAACAAATTTCCAATCAGACATGTCCTTGCTCCAAAAGAATCCTGCCTGATTTGTTGCGAATAAATAATATTCATTTTTATATGTAATAATAACCGGATCTGCACTGGAACGGCGAGATTCAGGAATTCCGTTGTGATTGTTTGTCGTATAATTATATCCTATGTTTATTGGATTGCAATAAGTTGTTGCCGGTTTATTCGGATCGAACCATTCTGTTTTACCAGTAATATTTGGTTTCTGTGCATAAACATTGTTATTGAAAATCATCAAAAACAATAGAATTGGCAGTGTGAATTGATATGCTTTTTTCATGATTTGATATTTATTTGTAAAGCTTAAAAAGATTACTTTTTCCCTTTTAATCTTTCTTTTAATAGTTCTGGTTCATTTGTCGTTATGTAATTGAATTTATGATCAATAATCCAATCCATATCAGAAGCTTCGTTAACAGTCCAGGCATTCAGTATTATATTATTTTCTTTTGCTTCCTTAATCCATTCAGGATGTTTTTTAAAAACAGAAAAATGATAATCAACTCCCGAAATTTGATCTAATTTTACCTCTTTTGGAGATTTATTCCCTTCCAGATATTGTAAAACTGTTTTCTGATCCACTTCTCTAATTTTTTTTAGAATATCATAATCAAAACTTATGTAACAGGTAATTTTATCTGCTTTAAGTTTCTTAATAGTTTCAACAGTTAATAAAGCTGTCTTCTTTCCTCTTTCCTTGCTTATTTCTGAAGGTTTTATTTCACAAACCAAGAGCGTATGTTTATTGTTTTTCTTTCCCTCAGTAATATACTCGTGCAGCGTTGGAAGCTTTTCTCCGTTTGCAAGTTTAAACGTTATTAAATCTGCATAATTTGTTTCTTCGATAAGTAATTTGTTATAATGCGCATCGTGATTGATTACAAGCGAATCATCAGCAGTTCTCCAGACATCAAATTCAGAACCCTGAAGTTTTAAATCGATCGCATGTCTCAAAGAAGCTATAGAATTTTCAGGAAGATTATTTTTTTTCCAGGCTCCACGATGTGCGACAATAGCGTTTTTTTCCACCCCACAAGAATGAAAAATAATTGTAATTATTAATAAAACAAATACTTGAAATACGTTAGAAATTTTCATTGTTTTAAATTTTTATCATTTTTAAAAAAGTTCATTTTATGAAAAAGCCCTTCGTTAACCAGACGAAGGGCTAATTACTAATCTAACAAACCAACTATTTAGTTAACTCAAAACTAACTTTCTTATCTGCAGCTGAGTTTCCTCCAACGAAAACATCAAACTGTCCAGGTTCTGCTACGAATTGTAAGTCAGAATTATAAAATTTTAATTCTTCAACCGTGATATCAAATGTCACAGTTTGTTTCTCCCCTTTTTTAAGGGTTATTTTTTGGAAATTTTTCAATTCTCTAACGGGTCTTGTTACTGAACCTACTATATCTCTAATATATAATTGAACGGTTTCTTTTCCATCATAATTTCCAGTATTTGTCACATCAACCGTTACCTTCAATTTTCCACTTTCACTCATCTTATCTGATGAAATTTTCAGGTTTGAATAGTCAAAATTGGTATAGCTTAATCCGAAACCAAATGGGAACAATGGCTCATTTCTTTCATCTAAATAATTAGATCTGAATTTTTCGAATTTACCTTCGGTATTTGCCAATGGTCTTCCTGTATTTTTGTGTGCATAATAAATTGGCACCTGTCCAACACTTCTTGGAAAAGTCGTTGTCAATTTCCCAGATGGGTTTACATCACCAAACAAAACATCAGCAATTGCATAACCAGCTTCAGTACCGGCAAACCAAGCATTTAAAATAGCAGGAACAGTTTCGTTTTCTTCTTTTAGCACTAACGGACGACCGTCAAATAAAACTAAAACAACTGGTTTTCCTGTTTTTAATAAAGCGTTCAATAAATCTTTTTGAGCTTGTGGAATTTCCAGATTTGTACGACTGCTGGATTCTCCACTCATTTCTGCAGATTCTCCAAGAGCTGCTACAATTACATCAGATTGGTTCGCTACTTTTAGAGCTTCTGCCAATAATTCTTCTTTAGAGCGGCCATCGCGGTGCAAAGTTTTACCAAACATTGTTGCATTAGTTTCGAAAGTTTCATTGTAATCTAAATTGCTTCCTTTTGCATACAATACTTTTGTAGAAGATCCTGCTACTTCTTTAATTCCCGCTAATAATGATATAGCATTTTCCATTTTAGTAGCTACACTCCAGGTTCCCGGCATGTTTTCTTTTGCATCTGCCAATGGTCCGATAAGTGCAATCGTTCCAGACTTTTTAAGAGGCAATACCTGATTTTGATTTTTTAATAAAACCAAAGATTGCGCTGCAATCTGGCGTGCTTCTTTTCTGCTTGCTGATGTAAAAATCTCTGTCTTAGCTCTTTTTTCATCGCAATATTTGTATGGATCGTGGAATAATCCTAAATCGTATTTTGCTTCCAAAATAAGTTTAACAGCATTATCAATTTGCGCGATAGTTACTTTTTTCTCCTCTAAAGATTTTTTCAATGTTGTTAAGAAACCTTCACCAACCATATCCATTTCAACACCGGCATTAAGAGATAGAGCTGAAACAGTTTGTAAATCGCCCATTCCGTGTTCAATCATTTCGTTTATTCCTGTAAAATCAGTTACCACGAAACCTTTAAAACCCCATTGTTTTCTTAAAACATCTGTCATTAGCCATTTGTTTCCTGTCGCAGGAATTCCGTCTACTTCATTAAAAGAAGCCATTACAGTACCTACACCAGCATCAACTGCAGCTTTGTAAGGAGGAAAATAATCATTGAACATTTTGATATGACTCATATCGACAGTATTGTAATCACGACCTGCTTCTGGTGCTCCATACAAAGCAAAGTGTTTAACACACGCCATAATCGAATTATTTTTCGACAGATCATGTTGCTGATATCCGTTTACCATTGCTTTTGCAATTTGACTTCCTAAATAAGGATCTTCACCTGAACCTTCAGAAATTCTTCCCCAACGTGGATCACGAGAGATATCTACCATTGGAGAAAATGTCCAGTTAATCCCATCGGCACTTGCTTCCTGAGCTGCAATTTGCGCACTTCTTTCGATCAAATTCATATCCCATGTACAAGATAATCCTAACGGAATTGGGAATGTTGTTTCGTAACCGTGAATAACATCCATACCAAAAATCAATGGAATTTTTAAACGGCTTTTTTCAACAGCAATTTTTTGCACTTCTTTAATTTTTTGAACAGATTTAATATTGAATAAACCACCTACTTTACCTTCAGCAATTTTTTTAGCCACATCAGAACTGTTTGCTTGTCCTGTCGTAATATCTCCAGAAGTTGGTAAATTAAGCTGACCCAATTTTTCGTCTAATGTCATTTTTGACAAAAGTTCAGCTACAAACTCTGATTTTGGTTTAATTGTTACTGTATTCTTAGTGTTCTTTTTTTGAGCATAACCCAAAACAGCACATCCTAAAAAAAGCAAGACTAATTTGTTTTTCATGTGTATTTAATATTTGCATTTATAATGGAAAATGGAATCACTTTTCTTCATTTTATTTCTAATTTGAAACACAGTAATTTCATTCTATATTCTTTATTCTTTATTTCTTCGAATTCGTTTTTATTTGTTTAAACATCCAGTCATAAATTTCAGGATTGTCATAAACTCTTGACCAGCTGTCGTGGCCTGCATCATCAAAAATGGTCAATTGAACATCTTTAGCATTGCATTTTTTTAATTCTTTGTAAATGGTTATAGCGTAATCAACCTTTACTACATCATCTAATAATCCATGAAAAATTCTCGTTGGAATATTGGCAATTTTACAAGCGCTTTCTAAGTCAATTAAATCTACAAACCCTGAAATTGGGACAATTGCCGCAAACTTATCAGGATAAGAAAGCGCTAAATTCCATGCTGCCCAGCCACCTGAACTTAAACCGGTAATGTATATTCTGTCAGCGTCTATTTTGTTTTCTCTTTGAATTTTAAGAATCAATTCGTTAATAGATTCAATGTCCCAATTCTCGTCTTCTTTACATTGAGGAGCCAAAATATACGCATCCAATTGATGTGTCTTCAAATATTTTAAAGGTCCATGAATTTTTACTTTTTCTATATCTGTTCCTTTTTCTCCATCACCGGAAATAAAAACTATTAAAGGCTTTTTGTCTTTTAAATTGGCCGGTTTGTGCAATGCATATCCTAATTCATGTTTAACAACTGCAACCGTTTTTATTGATCCCACCGTTTCACTTTGGGCGAAGCCCAAAACGGAAAATAGTAATATGAATAGCGTTATTTTATATTTCATTAAATGACTGATTAGTATCCGTATTTTTCAGACTTAAATCCAAGTTTTACTAAACCTTGTTTAACTTCAGGAGCATTCATGAATAATTTCCATAGTAAACCTGAACGATAATTTTCAATCATAACCACTTCAGGCCCCTGATCAATTGCAAGATATCTTTTTGCTGTCCAATTATTTTGCAAACTTACTGCATCATAAAAACCAGCTTCACCCCAAGTTTCTTTTTTATGATTCTCGTATAAATTTCGAATAACAGCCATCGATTCTTTTGGCGTATATACAATTGAACTAATTGCTGCTGTTGGCGAAATAACACCTTTATCATTGCTTGGCATATGTGCATCATAGCCTACTGAACCGTCAGGATTTCTGGAATAGGAAGCTGTTAGTCCCCAATAATCAGCTCCATAACCTTTAAACTTCTTTGGATTTTCGATACAATATTGATAGTCAATTTTTACCTGATTTGAATTTAGATCCCAATAATTCGCATATTTGTCGCTTAATTGATTCGGATCTAAGCCTAAATAAGAATAATGAGTCCAAAATAAAGGTCCGCCGAATTCTTCTGCTCCATTGTGTTTTAAAATTAGAGGGAAATTATATTTGGTTTTAGAAGAAACGATTCCGCCACTTCTAGCCCAACCTTCGTGATATACTTTTGCATCAATTGTATGCGTTGGCGAAGAGGCTGCCATTACATAAGTAATCAAACATTCATTGTACCCTTGCAAAGGAAAATTCATTTGCCAGTCGTAAGTTGGCGACCAATGCCAGTACAATACATTTTTATTGTTAGTAAACCAACTCCACTCTACTCCTTTCCAAAGTTCATCGTATTTTTTAGCTACTGCTTTTTCTTTCTCAGAACCTGTTTTTAAATATTCGCGAACTGTAATCATTCCTGCTACTAAAAACGAAGTTTCAACTAAATCTCCTCCGTTATCTTTCATTCCAAATGGCTTTACTTTTCCTGTATTTCCATCCATCCAATGCGGCCAGGCACCGTGAAAACGATCAGCTTTTGCAAGAAAATCGGCAATTTTATTTAGTCTTTCAACACCTTTCTCTTTGGTCACATAACCACGTGACATACCAGAAACGAGAGCCATTAATCCAAAACCTGAACCTCCTGTTGTAACAATATGGGCATCATTTTCAGGATAATTCCCATCAGGATGAAAACGCTCTCTGGCTAAACCTGAATTTGGTTCAGCATAGTTCCAGAAATAAGCAAAAGTTTGTTTTTCGACTACATCCAAAAGCTTGTCGTCTGTCAATTGCTTGCCAGAAGTCTTTTCGACAGCAACCTCCTTTGATTTACTTTCTTGCTTACCACAGCCAAAAAGGGTGATAACACTAAATAGAATTGATAATCTAATCATTGCAAAATTTTAAAAAATTCATATTTAAAAAATCACTCCCTTCAAAAAGAAGAGAGTGATTTTTGAAGTTTTACTTAGTAACCACCAGGGTTTTGTTGTGAAAGTCCTCCTGCTTCTCTAAGGAATGAAGTTGGAATAGGCCATAATTCATGTTTTCCAACAACAAAAGTTTTACCATCTGCTGCCATAGCTGCTGCTGCTTGTCCTGTTCTAACAAGATCAAACCATCTGTCATGCTCAAAAGCCAATTCTAATCTTCTTTCTTTCCAGATTGCTTTTCTAATGTCAGCCTGAGAAACAAAAGGAGTATCGCCTAAACCTGCTCTTTTACGAATCATATTTACTAATGGAATAGCTGCAGACGTTTGTCCTAGTTCGTTCAAAGCTTCCGCTTTCATTAGTAATACTTCTGCATATCTTAAGTATCTAAGATTTGTATCTGTAAATTCCTGATTATAAAAAGATGATGAATACGCTTTATAATTGTATCTTGGGTTCGCTACAGTAGAAGGTATTACTCTTCCATCATATAAAACTGAACCACGGAAAATAATGGTTGCAGCTCTTCTTACATCACCTGCTTCATAAGCATTTGCTAAACCTTCTGTTGGTGTATTGAAACCCCAACCCCATCCTCCAGCACCACGTGGCGCTTGAGAAACAGAGTAATTCCCAATTCCAAATCCAGGCGTAGAAGTAGAACCTACTCCATTAATTTCGAAAATTGATTCCGGACCAAATTCTCCTTCTTTTTTAAATTGTGCGGCATAATCAGAAACCAAAGAGTAACCCGTTACATTATCACAATTGTCAATTACTTTTTGCCAGTTTTTTTGATATAAATTTACTTTTGCTAATAAAGCATACGCTGATCCTTTGGAAACTCTAACCACATCTGCACCAGTATAGGCTGATTTTAAAGGCAAAGCTTCGATAGCGTCATTTAAGTCTTGTTCTATAAAAGCATAAACTTCTGCTACTGATTTACGTGTCAATTGCATTTTTCTATCTTCTTCAGATATTGGCACTGTAGCTAAATGATCTATAATTGGTACTCCACCATATCCTTTTACTAAAGTAAAATACATAAAAGCTCTCATAAACTTTGTTTCACCAACTAATCTCGCTTTTAAACCAGGTGTTGCCTGATCTAATTTAGGAAACATTGCCAATGCCTGATTACATCTGTTTATCCCAGCATAATTAGCCTCCCAAGTGGATTGGAATGATGGTGTTGAAGCATTATAAGTTAAAGCATCAATAATATCTTTATCTCCCCCAGCATCTCCGGGATCAGATCCTTTATCAGCGTCATCAGTAATAATACTTGAAACCGCATTCCATCCAAAAGAGGACATTTCCCATCCTAAAAATTGATTGTAAATTGCAGTTACAAAACCTGAAGCTCCAGCATCACTGTTCACCAAAGCAGGATCTGCAGGAATAGCTTCTGTCGGTTCAACATCCAAAAAATCATCTGAACATCCGGATAATAACAATCCAGAAAGTACAAACATTGATATATATAATCTTTTCATAATATTAAAATTTTAAATTTGCGCCTATAACAAATGATCTCAATGATGGGTAAGCATCTAATTCAACCCCCTGAGTACCTTCAACTAACTTACCATCAGACACAACATCTGGTGAAAATCCAGAGAATTTTTGTGTAATAAATGGGTTAATTGCATTTACATAAATTCGGCAAAAACTAATAAATTGATCATCTTTAAGAGGAAGTTTGTATCCTAAAGTAATGTTATTGATTCTAAAAAAATCTGCTGACTCCAGGTAATAAGTTGAAGCAAAAGGAGTTAAATTAGAAGGTGCAGGATTTGAAGCTGTAGTATTAGTTGGTGTCCAGAAATCACGAGCTGTTGAAGCTTCGATGTTTTCACCTCCAAAACGTTGTGCTTTTTTTCCATTATATACTTTTGCCCCTCCCGTTCCGTAACCGTCAACAGAAAAATCGATGTTTTTGTAGTTTAATCCTAAACTAACTCCGTAGTTAGAAGTTGGTAAAAGTGAACCTACATATTTTTTGTCTTTAAGTTCATCTAAACCTGACTGAGCAACTTTAGAACCATCTGCTTTGTAGTATAACATTTGCCCGTTTGTTGGGTCAACTCCTGCGTACTCATACATAAAAAAGCTACCTAAAGGTTGTCCTACTGAAGTATTATCAAGAATTTTGGTATTTTGACCATTTCCTAAACTTCCTCCAATAATTGGATTCAACTGAACATTTTTAAGGCTTGTAAGTTCATTTTTATTATGAGAAAAATTTCCTCCTACCCAATAGCTTAAATTATCATTTATTTTATCATCCCAACGCAATGCAATTTCATAACCTTTGTTAGATACTTCTCCAACATGTGCAGGTGTAGCTACCGTAATTCCAGAAGTTGAATATGGCTTAACATTCAAAATTGTATTTGTTGTATTTTTGTCATATAAATCAAAAGATCCTTTTAATCTGCTGTTCAATACTTCAAAATCAAAACCTCCTGAAAGTTCCTCAACAATCTCCCATGATAAGTTAGGATCTACCTGAGAATTTATTGTAGTACCTGAACCTAGGCCTGAATAATCTAATCCAGAAGTTAGTAACTGCGTATTAAGTGGTACATTTTGATTTCCTAATCTACCCCAGGATCCTCTAATTTTTAATAAATTAATTGGCTCTACATTGCTTAAGAAGCTTTCTTTAGATACAACCCAACCTAAACCAACAGAAGGAAATGTTCCCCAACGTTTGTCTTCAGCAAATTGTGACGATCCGTCACGTCTTACAGTACCTGTAAGCAAATATCTGTCTAACAATTTATATTGAAAACGTGCAAAATAAGATGCAAGCCTTCTTTGGTTCAAAGCTTCATCTTTTAAACCTGTAACATTAGCTGCAACATTAACATCTTTTAAAGACCAGTAATTGGAGTTTGCATTTACATTTTTTCTGTCAATAGTTAGCTTTTCTCTCGTTCCTTGTACATTCGCTTCAATACCTGCTGTAACTTCAACATCATGGATATCAGCAAAAACTTTATTATAAGTCAGGTAGTTCGACAAATTCCAATTAAAATATTGGTCTCTGCCTCTTGTCAAAGTGTTTGTATTCAAATCTGATGGATACCCTGATACTACACGAGTTGGATCTGCAGATAACCAAAGTGCTTGATTATCCACATAATTATACTGTTTGTAAGTAAAAAATTCTCCATTAAATTGTGAAGTAAATTTTAAAGATTTGATAATATCGTAATCTAATTTTAATCCACCTTGCAACATAACCGTTTGTTGCTGTTCATTTGTATAATCCAATTGAGCTACAGGATTTCCAACATTGTTAAATGATTCTCCTGTTTCTGCTACAACTCCATTTGACACAAATGGCACTCCATATTTTCCGTCAGCGTAGCGTACAGGAACTAATGGCGATTGTCTGTAAGCATTCGTAAATGCGCTCAAAGGCATTGGTGTATTCTTAATAGTACTTACACTTAAATTTTGAGTTATTTTAACTTTTTCTGAAAGTTTAAACTCATTATTGTTTCTGATCGTAGTACGTCCATAATCAGATCCGTTCAAAATTCCTTTTTCTTCGTAATTTCCAACACTAAAAAAGTATTTTACATTTTCTGAAGATCCTGAGATTGCAATATTATTTTGGGTATAAGTTCCCGTTCTTGTAATCGCATCTAACCAATCTGTATTGTAAGGCTGATTTGCAGAAAATCTTCCTTGTGGGAAATCGTTGCTGTAAGCAGCATTGCTATAGCGAACATATTCGTCACTATTAGCCATTTTTACTTTTTTCAAAGGACTTCTAATACCTGCAAAACTTTCAACATCTACAGTAAGTTTCCCTTTCCCTGCTTTTGTTGTAATCATTATTACACCATTCGCACCTCTGGTTCCATAAATAGCTAATGAGGAGGCATCTTTTAAAATCTCATAAGATGTGATATCATTAGTATTAATATTATTGATATTTTCAGTAGGCATACCGTCTACAACATATAGAGGATTTCTTCCTCCTAATGCAGTACCAGCTCCCCTGATCACAACTGAAGGTGTGCTTCCAGGTGCATCTGATGTAGATACCTGAACCCCAGCAGCTTTACCTTGAATAGCCTGAGAAGCATTTAACACTTTCATTTTTGTGATTTCTTCAGACTTAATTGAGCTTACAGCTGAAGTATTATCAATTTTCTTTCTGGTACCATATCCAATAACTACTACTTCTTTCAAAGCAGTATCTTCTGCCTCTTTTAATGTTATGGTCATTGGAGCTAAAGTTGCTGGTACAGAAACCGCATCAAACCCAAGCATTGAAACTTTTAAAAGTTCACCAGCTTTTGCATTAATTGTAAAATTTCCGTCGAAATCGGCATCAACAGAGGTTCGGGATTGTGGAGCACTAATAACTGCCCCCGGAACTCCCATTCCACTGCCATCCACTACCTTTCCTTTAATTGCTTGCCCAGACATATAAGCCGGCAGCAATAAGAGCGCTAAAAAGCTAAAAATAAAATTTTTCATACAGTTTGTAATCGTTTAAGTTAGTAGAGCCAAATTAAACAATTACAACGTTGTAGTACATCAAATACCACTACTACACAGCTACATCATTATGTTAAAAAACAATTGTATACTATTGAAAATTAACACTATAAATGTTAAATAAATTTCCTTAACACAACGTTATGATGTAGTAATGATGTGTTGGAATTATATAAAAAATGAGGTTTAAAAATGTAAAATCTTTAAAAATCAACTACAAATCTTACACACTTAATAAAAACTTGGACAGGTTTTCTTCCTGCGAGAGACTTAATTTCTTTCTTAAGCGATATCTGTGCAATTCTACACCCCTGAAAGAGATATTCATCATGGGCGCAATTTCTTTAGAAGAAAGGTTCATTTTCAAATAAACACACAGTTTTATATCCTTTGGTGTAAGGTTTGGATATTTTTTTGAGAGGTTAATAATAAATTCGTTATGGATCTGATTCAAATTGGTTTCAAAAATCTCCCATTCATGTTTATTCACTTCATTAATCTTAATTGCCTTTTTAATTTCACTTTTGAGTTTGTTAAAGTCTTTTTCAGAATCCAGAATATTCTGGATGTTTTCAATCATTTCACTTTGTTTCGCAATCGATAATGATTTTCCGGCAACTTCAGAAGATTTAGTCTGCAATTCAAGTTCCAAAATATGTTTCTGGTATTCCTGCATATTTAGTTCATTCTCTGCTTTTAATTCCATTTCAAGAATTTCCCTCTGATGTTTCAATTCTTCTGCCTGCAATCTTAATTTTTGCATATAACGAAGTTTGTTCCATTTGTAATAGAAAAACAATACTGCTCCAATTATTAATAAGTACAACAAAATCATCCAAAATGAAAAATACCAGGGCTTTGCAACACTAAAATCAAAATTGGCAACTGTGTCATAATTTGCACCATCGTGTTTGTATACTTTTACAGTATGGCTTCCACTGCTTAAATTATTTAAAACAATTAATCCGTTTAAAACTGGAATAAATTCCTTGTCATTATCCAATTTATAAAACAAATTTGGTTTACTCGCTCCGTAAATTCCAGAAATGACATTGATCTGCAATTCTGTATTGTATTTGATTTTTGAATCATTTGGTACTAAATCTCCCTCATTAAAAGATTCAATCTTAACGGACGGATTTTGCTTATTCTCATATTTCAACTGTAAGGATATAAAGCCATCGTCAAGATTTAGCAAATAGTGGTTGGCATGTTTAAAAATCCTTAAGTTATCGTTGATTAATTTTCCTTTATAATACTTTGCCTGAATAATATTCCACAGAAATTTATTTCCGGTAGCTTTAATATGGTATAAAATTCCATCCTGAAGTACCATAAAATGGTCTTCATCGATATTTATTATATCAGAAACATTTTTAAAATTCTGATTGAATAATTCATTCTCCTCGAGTTTGTTGCTTATTGAATTATAAGTGTACCACGAATTATTGATCAGAAATAAAATTTCATTTCTGAACTCAAATATCTTAACCCCAAAATCGTTTTTAATTTTGCTTTGTTGTGTGATATTTTCAACCTTTTTAGTTTTAAAATTATCATCATATACAACTCGATACAACCCTCTATAATTATCTGCTGCCCAAATTTCATTTTTTTTGTTC
Source organism: Flavobacterium aquidurense (assembly GCA_900107365.1). Classification (GTDB taxonomy): domain Bacteria; phylum Bacteroidota; class Bacteroidia; order Flavobacteriales; family Flavobacteriaceae; genus Flavobacterium; species Flavobacterium aquidurense. The sequence continues at coordinate 618,158 of FNPS01000001.1, read as the reverse complement.
TGAGCTACATATTTTATAGGCTTAGAAAGATCTTTTATTACTTTCTTTTGGGTTAAATCTGAAGGATTATCGTAAACAACAACACCACTATAAGTTGATTGAAAATAATTATTATTAATGCTGCTTTTGGACAAATTCCATCCGCCACTAATATTATTTATTTTCAACAAAGAACCATTATCATATGAAAATGTGCCATCGTTGTGACCAATAATATATTTATTATTAATTTCTGTAATATTCCACGCCTGTCCCTGAGTATTGGGCATCATTTTAAACTTGCCCGAATCAAATTCAAAAACACCATGATTTGTTGCTATTAAATAACCTTTGTTTGTTGTTGCTACTGAATAGACAGAACCTAGAACACCTGAATTATCATAAAAGATCGAAATAGGCGAATTGATTTCAACATGCGCAATTCCATTATCTAAACCTAACCATAAATCATTTTCTTTGTCAAAACCAACACTCAGAATGGAGTTATTCATTAAAACATTTTTTCTGTCAATATTTTTATAGGTATCAGATTTAAAATCATAAATAAAAACACCCCGGTTTCCGGTACCTACAATAAGTTTATTGTTTTTAGTGAACTTGCCTACATTAATTGTAGAACTTTTTAAAATTTCATTTAATGGATTATTCCAAGGCTTTAAACCCTCTTTTTCTACGGTAAAAATTCCTTTTTTCTGTGTAAAAATATAAGTCTTGTTTTGATATTTTTCAATGGCATGAACAACACAGTTTTTTAGAACATTCCAGCCTTTTGGATTTGCAATTCTTGGACCATTCATTTTAAAAGTACCTTTCGCTACAGAAGCAACATAAAGGTTTTGATCGACTACAAAACAATAGGAGATTAAAAATGGGAATTTAATTTTTTGAATGTGCTTTCCATTATAAATAAAAACATCATTGAAAGACTGAAAGTATAAAGAACCATTAAATCTGAATATTTTCCAGATCTCTTCATTATCTTTTTCATCAAACAAACGTAGATTTTTGGTAATTGAAACATATTGCATTTTGCCGTCTTTTCGATACCAATACCCAAACTCCTTATAAGAACCCGAATAAATTCGGTCTCCTTCAATCAAAATCGAACGAATAATAGTTTTATTAGGTAAGGTATATTTCTCCCATTTTACGCCATCATATCGCAGTAAATAATGGTTATTAGCAAAATACATGGCATTATCTTTTCCCTGAACAACATTCCATATTTGGTTGTCACCCTGATAATTTGATTTATTATAATTTTCAACGAAAGGAAGTAATTCTTGTGCTTGAATTTGAGAAGCGATGAAAAAGAAGAAAAGTGATTTTAAAAGTATCGATTTCAAAATATTCGGATTTATATTCAAAGATACTGACAAATATTCAATAAGTAAAAAAAGCTCCTCAAATGAGGAGCTTGCTATCTGTAAGTGTTTCTAATAATAGAAATGCATTTATTACAATAACTACTATTTAAAAAAATAAAAATTTGAATTCGAAGTATCAAACCAACACTTATGTAACTATTAAAAGAATCAACAGAGAAAAAATCGATACGCCAATTCTAAGTTTCAAATTACTCTTTTTTTCCTTTTAAGGATTCAATATATATTTTTGTAAGCGAAATTTTAGTTAGGGGCATCTTTAGTTTATATTTTTAAAAAACTGTTAGACTCTAAAAATCTAGTTCTGAATCAATTGGTAAACCTGATTGGCAATTTCATATTCTTCATCTGTTGGCACAACCAAAACTTTAGTTTTTGAGTTTGCTTTATTGATTTCTCTAATCGCTTTCGAGCGAATTTGGTTCTTTTCTTCATCTATTTCAATTCCGAAATACTCCATGTCCGTACAAACTAATTTGCGCATATACGAAGAGTTTTCACCAATTCCTGCTGTAAAAACAATGGCATCCAGGCCATTTAATACTGCAGCATAGGCGCCTATAAACTTTTTAATGCGATAAGCATTCATTTGCAAAGCCAACTGACATTCCTTATTTCCTTTTTCAGCTTCAGCTTCAATATCACGTAAGTCACTGTAGCCAGTAAGTCCGAGCATACCACTTTGTTTTAATAAAACTGCATTTACTTCGTCAGCCGTGTAACCAAGATTTTTAATCATATAAAAAACCACCGACTGATCAATATCTCCGGAACGTGTCCCCATAATTAAACCATTTGATGGAGAAAACCCCATTGTGGTGTCGATGCATTTGCCGTTTTTAACCGCGGCCATACTACAGCCATTTCCTAAATGAATAGTAATGATTTTAGAATTATGCTCTAAAAAATCAATTGCTTTTTCAGAAACATATTTGTGGCTCGTTCCGTGAAAACCATACACACGCACTTTATTTTCTGTCAAAAGATAATTAGGAATCGCATATTTATACGCTACTTCAGGCATTGTTTGATGAAAAGCAGTATCAAAAACAGCAATTTGCACAGCCGAGCTAAAGATTTCTTCTGCAACATTAATTCCTTCTAAATTAGCGGGATTATGTAAAGGAGCCAGTTCAAAAAGCTGCTTGATTTTTGCTTTTACCTTTTCGTCAATTTTCACTGTGTCACTAAAGTCACTTCCTCCATGAACGACACGATGACCAACCGCTGCAATTTCTGAAGTCGATTTTATAACTCCTTTTTCAGCATCCAAAAGCATATTAGCTACTTTCTGCAAACCCACTTTATGATTTGGAATAGGTAACATTTCCTCACGAGAACCGATTGCCGTTTTAAACGTAATATTTGAAGTTTCCAATCCAATTCTATCGATCATACCAGAACAAATTACTTCATTTGTTGGCATGACCATTAATTGATATTTTATTGATGAACTTCCTGAGTTTATGATTAGTATTTTCATTTTTTTTTAAAGTTGCTAAGGTACTAAGACACTAAGTTTCTGAGTTTTTTTCAAATGCTCAAAGCATTTCAATATTTAATTTATTTTAGATAGGGTTAGTTTTTTTTGACAGTAGTTTACTCTCCAAATTATCATTAATAATTCATAACTAATAATTAATTAAAGTCCTTGTGCCTGAATTGCAGTAATTACCACTGTATTAATAATATCATCAACAGTACAACCACGGCTTAAATCGTTTACCGGCTTGTTTAAACCTTGCAACATTGGTCCAATGGCCAATGCTCCCGTCTCTCTTTGAACGGCTTTATATGTATTATTTCCGGTATTTAAATCGGGGAAAATTAGTACACTTGCCTGCCCTGCGACTTCAGAATCTGGCATTTTACTTTTTCCTACGGCGCGGTCTACTGCGGCGTCGTACTGAATTGGCCCTTCAATTTTTAAATCAGGACGCTTTTGTTTCACTATTTCTGTTGCCGTTCTTACTTTCTCTACTTCATCACCTTTTCCTGAAGTACCCGAAGAATAGGAAAGCATCGCAATTTTAGGTTCAATTCCGAAAGCCGAACTTGAATCTGCTGATGAAATCGCAATTTCTGCCAATTGTTCTGCTGTTGGGTTTGGATTAATGGCACAATCTCCAAAAACAGAAACCCTGTCTTCTAAACACATAAAAAACACAGAGGAAACTACAGATGAATTAGGTTTTGTTTTTATGAATTGCAATGCTGGTAAAATAGTGTGCTGCGTGGTATGTGCAGCTCCTGAAACCATTCCGTCAGCGTGGCCCTTATAAACCATCATCGTTCCAAAATAAGAAACATCCTCCATTAAATCCCTTGCCATTGTAATACTTACATTCTTGGCTTTTCGAAGTTCATAATAGGTATTGGCATAATCTTCATAAAATTCCGATTCAATTGGATTGATAATTTTTATTTTGGAAAAATCAAAAGTAATTCCGAGTTCAGCAACTTTACTTTCTATTTGTTTTTTATCGCCAATAATTGAAATATCAACCACGTCCATATCTAATAATCTCGACGCAGCGGTAATAATCCTATCGTCATTTCCTTCAGGCAAAACAATATGTTTACGGTGTTGTTTGGCTCTTTTGACCATATTGTACTGAAACATTTTTGGTGTCATTCCTTCAGGAACAAAAGTAATTACTCTTTCAGATAAAGCTTCAATTGCTACATATTTTTCAAAAGTGGTAATTGAAGTTTCGATTTTATGCGTGTTATTAGCATAGATTTCAGATTTTATCGAACCTATTTTATTGGTTATATTATAAGTACCTCCGTCGACAGCAATAATTGGAACAATTGCCGAAAGCCCTTCAATAAGTTTTAAGATACTTTCTTCCGGAATAATATTTCCAGTTAAGATGATTCCTGAAATGGTTGGATAATTAACTGATTCATTAGCCTGCAGAGCACCAAGAATAATATCAGAACGATCACCAGGCGTAATTACCAGGGCATTATCATGCAAGTGAACCAGATAGTTGTGCAATTGCATTGCTCCTACACTAAAGTGTCCGATTTCATTGTTTAAATAGTTTTCTCCAAACATTACTTTTGCACCAAGCTCATTAACAATTTCCTGCATTGTAGGATTATTTAAACTTGAAATCAATGGAATAGTATTTACTAAAACATTGGCTGGCAAACTTTTCTGCAAACTTTTGGTAACTAATTCAATATTTTCAGGCTGGACTTTATTGGCAAAAACCGATAACACTTCAACCTCTTTTACTTTAAATGAATCGTAAACCAAATAAAGACTATCAACTAATTCTTCTAGAGTCTTCCCTACTCCTGAACCAATAATCATAGTTGGAATTCCAAGATTTTTGGCAATTAAAACATTTAGGTCCAATTCAATTGAAGTTCCTTCTCCTGTAAAGCTGGTTCCTTCAACCAAAACAAAATCAAAACGTTCTTCTAATTTTTTATACTTCTCAATAATTAAATCAAGAACCTCTCCTATTTTCCCTTTATTTTTTCTCTTAATTAATTTACTTTTAGTAATGGCGTAAGCCTCTTCAAACTTAATATCAAGGTTAAAATAAGACAGCACTGTTTCGATATGATTATCCTGCTCTCCATCGATAAAATCTTCTATAATAGGTCTGAAATACCCGACCTTAGCCGTTTTACCAATTAAAATACTCATCAAACCTAATGTAATAATAGATTTTCCGCTATTATGATCGCTGGTGGCTATATATACTGCTTTGCTCATAATTTAAATTTAGAAATAATAATTAATAAACGTTAAAACCAACGTCTTTTTTTGAAATAGATAATCAGGGCTATAACCAATAAAAACATGGCTCCCATAACGATAAAATAGCCGTTTCTCTCTTTAAGTTCCGGCATATACTCAAAATTCATTCCATATACCCCAACAATAAAAGTAAGCGGAATAAATATGGCCGAAATAATGGTCAACGTTTTCATTATTTCATTCATTTTTCGGCTTTGTTCCGAAAAATAAAAATTAGAAGCACTTTCCAACGAACTCATATCCGAGTCAATCTGCTCTAAAAGTTCCAGACTTTTTTGGTGCAATCTAACAAAAAAACTAAAGGTTTCTTTTTGAATTCCATTATAGGTATCATCGTCTTTTATAGTTTTTAAATAGTATAAAGAATCTCTAAGCGGAATGATTGACCGCTTTAAAAAATTAAAATTATCCCGATGATTTTCAATTTTTTCCAAGATTACGGGATCAGCACCTCTTTTGGTTAAATTGATTAGTTCTTCAATTTTATCTTCCTCATCTTCAATTGTAATATAGAAATTTTCCATTACAGCATCCAATAATAAATAAAGTAAATAATCCACTTTTTTGGTTCTCACAATACCTGCATGCGTGCGAAGACGTTCCCGAATGTGTGTAAAAAAATCACTTCGCTTTTCCTGAAATGAAATCAGAATTCCGTCTTTCAAAATAAAACTAATTTGCTCAACACTTATATTATCTGAATATTCAGAAGGCAATAATGATTTAATATTAAAAAATAAGATATTTTGTTGTTCTTCTAATTTTGTTCTTTTGGTCGTATTTAAAATATCTGCCAAAAGAAAATCATCTAATTTAAAATGAGCTCCTATTGTTTTCAATAATCCAATATCGTTCAGTCCATGAACATTAAGCCAGTTGTTTTTAGAATAATCAATACAGCTATTCAGTGATTCAACTGTAAACTTCTCATATTCAATTACATCATTATCATCATAAACAAAAAGCTGCATTTCAGTTTTATGTTCTTTTTGCGTGCCGGTATACTCTAAAGTTATATGTTGTAGCTTGCGCCCTTTCTTGTATTTTATCTTTCTCATTCAAAATGATTTATATAGTAATATTACGAAAAAGATTTTGAACGGGAAATGACAAATGTCATTTTGTAGTAGAGACGCGATTAGCCGCGTCTAATCATATTCAATAAAAATCATAAAAAAAACCGAGTCATTTCTGACCCGGTTTTTAATTTATTAATGTAGAGGCGCGATTAATCGCGCCTCTACGAGAAATAATTATTTTACTTCTTCGAATTCAACGTCTTCAACATTGTCACCTTGCGATTGCTCTTGTTGTGGAGCTGCTTGTTGACCTTGATCACCTTGAGCATACATAGCTTCAGTTGCAGTTTTCCATGCAGCGTTCACATTGTCTAATCCTTTTTGGATAGCCTCAAGATCTTGAGATTGGTGAGCAAATCTTAATTCAGTCAAAGCAAACTCGATAGCTGTTTTGTGATCGTCAGCAATTTTATCTCCTAACTCTTTCAATTGAGTTTCAGTTTGGAAGATAGTACTGTCTGCTTCATTTATTTTTTCAGCTCTTTCTCTTGCAATTTTGTCAGATTCAGCGTTAGCTTCAGCATCTTGTTTCATTCTTTCGATTTCCTCAGAAGTTAATCCAGAAGAAGCTTCGATACGAATATCGTGAGATTTACCAGTTCCTTTATCAGTAGCAGTTACTTTGATGATACCATTAGCATCAATATCAAAAGCAACTTCGATTTGAGGAACTCCTCTTGGTGCTGGTGGAATACCATCTAAGTGGAAACGACCGATAGTTTTATTATCTACAGCCATAGCTCTTGCACCTTGAAGAACGTGTAATTCAACAGATGGTTGAGAATCAGAAGCAGTAGAGAAAACTTGAGATTTTTTAGTTGGGATAGTTGTATTAGCCTCAATTAAGATAGTCATAACACCACCCATAGTTTCGATACCTAAAGATAAAGGCGTAACGTCAAGTAACAATACATCTTTTACATCTCCAGAAAGAACTCCACCTTGAATAGCTGCTCCAATTGCAACAACTTCATCAGGGTTAACTCCTTTAGACGCTTTTTTACCAAAGAATTTTTCAACTTCTTCAACAATTCTTGGGATACGAGTAGAACCTCCAACCAAGATAACTTCGTCAATATCAGAAACAGATAAACCTGCATTTTTCAACGCTTTAGCAACTGGTGCCATAGAGCGTTTTACTAATGAATCAGTTAATTTTTCAAATTGAGCTCTAGTTAATTTTTTAACTAAGTGTTTTGGTCCTGAAGCTGTAGCAGTTACGTATGGTAAGTTGATTTCAGTTTCTGCAGAAGATGACAATTCAATTTTTGCTTTCTCAGCAGCTTCTTTGATACGTTGCAATGACATTGGGTCAAGACGCAAATCGATACCTTCTTCAGCTTTAAATTCGTCAGCTAACCAGTCAATAATAGTATGGTCAAAATCATCTCCTCCTAAGTGAGTGTCTCCATCTGTAGACAATACTTCGAAAACTCCGTCTCCTAATTCAAGAACAGAGATATCAAAAGTACCTCCACCTAAATCGTAAACAGCAATTTTTTGATCAGTTCCTTTTTTATCTAATCCGTAAGCAAGTGCAGCAGCAGTTGGCTCGTTGATGATACGCATAACTTTAAGACCAGCAATTTCACCAGCTTCTTTAGTAGCCTGACGTTGTGCATCGTTAAAGTAAGCAGGAACAGTAATAACTGCTTCAGTAACTGTTTGACCTAAATAGTCTTCAGCAGTTTTTTTCATTTTTTGAAGAGTCATTGCTGACAATTCCTGTGCAGTATATAAACGACCATCAATATCCACACGTGGAGTATTGTTGTCACCTTTTACTACTGAATAAGGTACTCTTTTTGCTTCCTCAGTGATTTCAGCAAAAGAATGTCCCATAAAACGTTTGATAGAAGCAATAGTCTTTGTTGGATTAGTTACTGCTTGTCTTTTTGCAGGATCACCTACTTTAATTTCGCCACCTTCAACAAAAGCGATGATAGATGGAGTTGTTCTTTTTCCTTCTGCGTTAGGAATAACAACTGCTTCGTTACCTTCCATTACAGAAACACAAGAGTTCGTCGTACCTAAGTCAATTCCGATTATTTTACCCATTTTTTATATATTTAATTTTGATATACATTTTATAACTCAGGTGGCATAAGTCAATCTTTGTGCCAATATAAAAAACCAAAGTAAATTGTCAGTTTTCATGTCGGCACATTAAAAATTATCTGACAACATGACATTTTAAAAACCTGACAGACGTGGCATATCAGTACTTTACGTGTCATTATCAAGAGCTTTTGTTGTTATTTTTAGTAGCTGTTTCCCGCTTTCGGCTATATCTTTTTTAAGGCGAAGAAAAATCGCCTCAAAAAAGGATACCGCCTCTATCGGGGCTAGGGCACTCTCTTTCAAAAGAACATTTTATTGCCATTAAAACCAAAATCTTTTTAATTAAATTAGCTATTCCTAAATTCACTAAATCTATTTAATGGAAAATTACACCATCATCATTTTTATACTGGCCATTGTCATTGGTCTTTCTGCATTTGCTGACAAATCAAAAATTCCCTATCCTATTCTTTTGGTAATAGTTGGAGTTGCCATTGGTTTCATACCAACAATGGCAGAAATCGAAATCAATCCGGAGATTATCTTCCTGATATTTCTTCCTCCTCTATTGTATGATGCTTCGTTTAATATTTCGCCTAAACATTTCAAAACAAATCTTAGTACGATAAGTACTTTAGCTATACCACTTGTTTTTCTAACAACCTTTTGGATTGCCGTAGTTTCTCATTATTTAATTCCCGGTATGACCTGGCCGTTATCTTTTGTACTGGGAGCCATACTTTCTGCTACTGATGCAGTTGCTGCAGTAAACGTTACAAAAGGCCTCGGAATACCAGAAAAGACCATTACCATACTCGAAGGCGAAAGTCTAATTAACGATGCTTCGGCACTAGTTGCTTATCGTTTTGCAGTGGCCACCGCAATGGGTTCTGCCTTTATCATCTGGAAAGCAACATTTCAGTTTGTACTTTTATTAGCAGGCGGGTTTTTAGTTGGTTTTGTAATGGCCAAAATTCTGGCGTTCATTCTTACCAAAGTCCGTAAAAACATAAATGTCACCGTTAGCTTCATGCTTTTAATGCCTTTTGTCACTTATCTCGTTGCAGAACACTTGCATGTTTCGGGCGTAATTGCAGTTGTTTGCTTGGGTTTATCGATATCGCGTTTTAGTAAAAAGATCTTTCCGGAGAGTTTAAAAAACAATTCCAAAAATCTTTGGGACGTTATTATCTTTATTCTAAACGGATTAATTTTTATCCTAATTGGACTCAATTTTCGATATATCCTAAAAGACATTGATAATGATATGATCCTGCTCTACATTGGTTATGCTGCCATTATAACCGTCGTAGCCTTATTAACCAGAATGATAAGAATCTTTTTTCAGAAAATAAATCTGCAAAAAGCTTTTCAGAAAAATGATCGAAAAAAACGAAAAGTCAGCGAACATGCCTTACTAGATTCTAAAAATAGTATCGTTATTGCATGGTCCGGAATGCGCGGGATTGTTTCTCTCGCCATTGCCTTAGGTTTACCAAAACATCTTCCTGACGGAACGCCTTTCCCTGAACGAAATGCAATATTATTTATTTCCGTAGCGGTTGTACTATTAACCATTGTGGGACAAGGACTTTCACTTCCGTGGATTGTCAAAAAATTAGATATTAAAGAGGAAGAAAAATAATTTTAAAAAAAAATAAAATAATTTGTCCAATTCTGAAAGTTCGATTGTTATTCCATTATAACAACATTTATAATATAAAATTTAAACAAAATGGAAAATCGAATTAACATTCACGAAAAAGGACAAAACGCATTAAAAACACTTTACCCAATTGGCGGATATTTGAAAAAATCTCCTGTTGAATTAGCTCTTTTAGAATTAGTATTTTTTAGGGTTTCTCAAATTAATCAATGTGCTTATTGCCTTGACATGCATTACAAAGATGCGCGTGATAAAGGCGAAACAGAACAAAGATTATACGGATTAAGTGCCTGGAGAGAAGCAGGATATTACACTAACCGCGAAAGAGCTGCGTTTGCCTGGGCAGAAGCTTTAACTAAATGTGAGGTAACGGATTCAGTTTACAACGAAGCAGCAAAAGAATTCACACAACAAGAATTAATTGATTTAACTTTAGCTATCACAAACATTAATACCTGGAACCGTATTAATCTTGCTTTTCCTAATGAACCCGGAACTTACAAAGTGGGGCAATTTGGTTAATTAAACGCAAAAAGAAACTGATTTATAACATCAAAAAAATAACATCATGAACGAATTTGTATTAATATTTCGCAGAGATTTTAGCACTAAGGAAACGCAACCCTCACCACAGGAATTGCAAGATTCATTAAAATTGTGGCAAGACTGGCTGGGCGGAATTGCAGCGCAGGACAAATTGGCGAAACCTCTACAACGTTGGGATGGTACAGGAAAAATTGTAACCACAAATAAAAACGTCATTAATGGACCTTACGTTGAAATTAAAGAATCAATTGGCGGATTAATTATGATAAAAGCTGCCGATTATGACGAAGCTGTTGCTATTGCAAATGGTTGCCCAATATTAGATTTAGGCGGTAATGTCGAAATACGTATGGCGGTTACAGGAACCTATTAATCTTTAATTTTATTCCTGATTGTACTTAAAATTATGGAAGAAAGTCAGCTTTTACCTAATTTATTCAGAACAGAGTACCGAAAAATAGTTTCGGTACTCTGTTATTTGTTTGGAATCGAAAATATTGAAATTGCCGAAGATATTACAAGTGATACTTTTCTCGCAGCAACCGAAACATGGAGTATAAAAGGAATTCCTGAAAATCCCACAGCCTGGCTTTATACTGTGGCTAAAAACAAAACCAAAAATTACTTAAAACGAAATGCTCTTTTTGAACAAAAACTTGCTGTCGAAATAAAACATACAGCAAGTAAATCAGAAGAAATTGAAATTGATTTATCAAATAAAAATATTAATGACAGTCAATTAGCAATGATATTTACGGTTTGTAATCCGGTAAATTCTGCCGAAGCACAAATTGCACTGGCTTTAAATTTATTATGCGGATTTGGAATTCAGGAAATAGCAGATGGTTTTTTAACCAATAAAGAAGTTATTTACAAGAGAATCAATCGGGCAAAAGAAAAGCTTAAAGAAGCCAATATTAGAATTGAACAACCTACCATTTCTGAAATCAACAATCGCTTAGAAACTGTTTTAACAACTTTATATTTATTATTTTCTGAAGGTTATTATTCTACTTCGCAAAATACCATTCTCCGAAAAGATCTTTGCGCAGAAGCCATGCGATTGACTTTTTTATTAATCGAAAATCCTACAACCAATCTTCCGGCAGCAAACGCATTACTTTCCTTAATGTGCTTTCATAGTTCAAGATTTGATGCCAGAACAAATGAAAATGGCGAAACAATCTTGTATCAGGATCAGGATGAATCATTGTGGAATCAGGAATTAATAGAGAAAGGCCAATTTTATTTGGTTCAGGCATCAACTGGAAACAAACTTTCAAAATACCATCTTGAAGCCAGCATCGCTTATTGGCATACTCAGAAGGAAAATACTGCCGAAAAATGGCAAAATATACTGCAGCTTTATAATCACCTTCTCATTCTGGAATATTCACCAATTGCGGCTTTGAACAGAACTTTTGCCTTAGCTAAGACAAATGGCAAAAAAGAAGCAATTATAGAAGCCGAAAAATTAGACCTTACCCAAAACCCGTTTTATTACTCCTTATTAGGGAATCTTTACACTGATATTGACAATAAGAAAGCCATAGAAAATTTCGAAAAAGCGCTGCAAATTAGCAGTTCTCCAGCAGATAAGGCAACCATAATCAAAAACATTAATTTGATTAAATAAGAGTATTTTTCAAAAGTAATTTTTATATGCATGCATAATATTACTGCTTTTCCAACCACTTTTTACTTTTTTATTCGTAATTTCGATTTTCTAAAAATGATTTCTTTTTTAAAGAATAAATTCTTTGAAAAACAATCGTAATAAAAATTAAAATACAATAAAAAATGGCTTCATTTATTAAAGAAATTTCTTTTCGCTGGTCTGATCTTGACCCTAATTTCCACGTTCGTCATAGTGCTTATTACGATTTTGGCGCACAACATCGTATTGAAATTCTTGAAGAATTGGGTTTAACCCTACGAGTTATGCAAACACAGGGTTTTGGTCCGGTTTTATTTAGAGAAGAATGTGTTTTTAGAAAAGAACTAAAACTTTCAGACAAAATATTCATTCATACCAAAACATCAAAAATGAAAGCTGACGCTTCTCGTTGGTCAATCATTCACGAATTTAGAAGAGAAGATGACACTCTTTGCGCTACCATTACAGTTGATGGTGCGTGGATGGATACAAAACTTCGTAAATTAGCTTCTCCAACGCCAGAAATCGCTATTGAAGCTTTGAGTATTTTCCCAAAAAGTGATGATTTCGTCGGTTTATAAAAATAAACTTCCTTTTTCATAACTTTATCAAATCCAAAAAACAGTATTTAAAATCTGTTTTTTGGATTTTTTCTTAAATCAAAAATTATGATTGATTACTTAAAAGACTTTAGAATAGGGATTTTTATAGCTATTATCGCTATTACAACAATTATTCTTGGTGCAATAACCGATAAAGTACTTCGCTATTTTCTGTATCGCAAACAGGCTAATAAAGACTATGATGCAACTGGATTTAAGTTTTTAAAACATTTAATTATAACGGTAATTTACATTCTTGGCTTTGCTTTTGCCTTAATACAAATTCCGGAGTTTAAAATTATTGGTCATTCTGTTTTAGCAGGTGCCGGAATGATTTCTTTAGTTGCTGGTTTGGCTTCTCAACAAGCTTTAAGTAATATCGTCAGCGGTATTTTTTTGGTCATTTTTAAACCTTTTAGAATCAACGATAAAATCACGATCAATAATTTTGTCGGCACAGTTGAAGATATAAATCTTAGACAAGTTGTTTTGAAAGATGCCGAAAACAACCGAATCATTATTCCGAATGCAGTCATTAGTAATCAAATTATTGTAAACACCAACATGCATGACACAAAATGCTGTAAAATAATCGAAATCGGAATTGGTTATGATTCTGATGTCGAAAAAGCATTAGAAATCATGAAAGATGAAATTGCCAAACATCCTCTTTTTATTGATACAAGAACTGCTGAAACTAAAAAGCAAAAAACGCCTTTGGTTGTGGCGCGTGTTGTGGCATTGGCTGATTCAAGTGTAACCTTAAAAGCGTGGGCTTGGGCTAAAAACTCTACAGATGGTTTTGTAATGTATTGTGATTTGCTACAAAGCATCAAAAAACGTTTTGATGAAGCAAACATTGATATTCCGTATCCACAGAGGGTTGTCACATTAAAGAAAGATAAAACAAGCCCTGAAGAATCCCCAAAATAGGCAAAAATATCCCCAACAAGCCATTTAATATGTCAAATCCGTGGCCTGACACTTTACTGAAACTTCAAACCAAAATTCACTTTATCAAAAGTTGTACTGCAGGAAATTGCAAATCGGCCCAGGTTAACGGTTCCAAAGATGCCTTCTACTCCATGCCCGGAATAAAATCCACCGGCTGAAAAACGACGAACCTGATATTTTAAAGCAATATCATTTACCCTACTACTCAATTGCCCGAAAACAATAACGTTGGGAATAACTTCATAACTTCCAAAAACCTTTGGAACTAATTTTTTATAGTAATCAAAGCTTTCATCGGTTTCATAATCAACACTTGTTGAGTGCAGGTTTTCAAGATTTCCACCAATATAAGTGTTTTCAGAAAAATGCCATGAAACACTAAAACCGGTAAAGGTTCCGTCATAACCGCTTCTCGATTCTAAATAACCCAGACCAATTGTGGCCCTGAATTTGCCACAAATTTTTCCAATATAACCAATATAGGTTCGGTCAATTTCCGACTTGTCAATTCCGGCACCAAAAATAATATCTTCGTCACACATATCAAAAGCGTACTGAAAATAAGTGGAATATTGATCTTTATTGGCCGCGACAACGCTCCGTCCTTTATCAAGATCGATATTGGCTGATATTAAGGTAGAGTTTATAACTGCGAAATCAAATGTATTGATTTCCTGGGCAAATGTGGGGACTGTGAGCAAGAGTAAAAGTATTGTTTTTTTCATAATACTAAGTTTAGCTGACAACATTCTTACTCTAATTTAAAGACTATTTTCCTGTTAATAAAAGAAGTCCTTTTAAGTACCACATTACTCGTTAAAATGCAATATTTTTAGAATCAAGCATTTAAAACCAATTAAAATTCAAAAAAATAAGCATACCATCTTAAAAAAGTCGCTTCCATTTTAATTTTCTGATAACTTTAAGACTTTAATTTTTGCATTTCAAAATGGTTAACGGTAAATTTATATTTCTTAATCCTAAATCTGTTAGAAATGAAAATTATAAAACTGCTTGTAATGTTTTTTCCAATTTTTTGCTTTTCTCAAGAGGAAAATATTAAGCCTTTAGATATTAATTTAACCAATTACGAATATCCTTTTCCAGTAAAATTTATAGAGTTGAACAACCAGCGTCAACTGCTAAAAATGGCTTATATGGATATTATTCCTGAAAATTACAACAAGAAAAATATCGTATTGCTTCACGGAAAAAACTTCAATGGAGCCTACTGGGAAACCACAATAAAAGCTTTGACCAAAGAAGGTTTCCGTGTGATTGTTCCGGATCAGATTGGTTTTGGAAAATCTTCCAAACCAGATAATTTTCAATATACTTTTCAGCAATTAGCAGAGAATACAAAAAAGCTTTTAGATCATTTAGGAATCGAAAAAACAACAATTCTTGGCCATTCTATGGGCGGAATGCTGGCTACAAGATTTGCTTTGATGTATCCTGAAACTACAGAAAAATTAGTTCTTGAAAATCCGATTGGCTTAGAAGACTGGAAATTGGTCGTTCCTTACAAACCTGTAGATTGGTGGTACGAATCAGAATTAAAACAAAATTATGAAGCCATTAAAAAGTATCAAATGGCGAATTATTATGATGGAAAATGGAATGCTAATTTTCAAAAATGGGCGGAGCTAGGCGCTGGTTGGACTTCAGCTCCCGATTATGATCGCGTGGCATGGAATTCAGCTCTTTTATATGACATGATTTTTACGCAGCCTGTTGTATATGAGTTCAAAAACATCAAAAGTCCAACGCTTTTAATTATCGGAACAAGAGATAAAACGGCGCTGGGGAAAAATCTGGTTTCTGAAGAAATCAAAAAAACAATGGGAAACTATGCTGAACTAGGCAAAAAAACACAAAAAGCGATCCCGAATTCAAAATTAGTCGAAGTTCCAAACACAGGACATTTGCCGCATATCGAATCTTTCGATCAATTTATAAAACCATTAATTGTATTTTTGAAACAATAATTTTTTCGTCAGGACGTATTGCTTTTCGCTACGAATTTCACGAATTAATTCTATGCATCACCATAAAAAATAATGTAAATTCGTGTAATTCGTCGCAAACCATTTTAAATAACCTTAAAACTCAATATATATGTTTACAATAGAACAAATCAAAGAAGCACATGCTAAAGTAAAAAGCGGAGCAGATTTTCCAAATTACATACAAGACTTGATCATCTTAGGCGTAAAAGGCTATGATACCTTTGTAAATGATGGACATACCGAATATTATGGTGTAAACAATTATACCGTTGCTTCGGATGAAAAATATAATTTAATACCAATTTCATCAACAGTAAACAAAGAACTGTTTATTGAATTATTGGTAAAACATCAACACGGCGAAACCGATTATATGACTTTTTGTAATCATTGCGGGCAATGCGGAATAGCAAAATGGAGAGTTGATATCATCGAAATGACTTGTATTTATTTTGATCTGGGAGGGAACGAAATATTAATCGAAAAAATTCCAGGCTAGTCTGATAAAAAAAGATCCTATGTCTAAAAATTATATTCTGATTGTTTTTTTTTCGATCTGCTTTTTAGGATTTTCACAATCTAAAAAAACAAATTCAAAATTTAAAGTCATTGCTTTTTATAGAGCAAAGAATGATCAGGCACATATCAGCTTTGTTCATGAAGCCAATAAATGGTTTCCAAAAATTGCTGAAGAAAATCATTTTGAATATGATTCGACTAGCAATTGGGATAATCTGAATGCTAAATTTTTGGAGCAATATAAAGTAGTATTGTTTTTAGACACAAGACCAGAAACTTCAGATCAGCGTGAAGCTTTCCAAAAATACATGGAAAACGGCGGTGGTTTTATTGGATTTCATTTTTCGGCCTTTGCTTTAAATGATTCTTCTTATCCGCAAAACTGGGATTGGTATCATAACGCCTTCTTAGGTTCGGGAGAATACGGAAGCAATACCTGGCGTCCAACATCAGCAGTTTTAAGAGTTGAAAATCAAGATCCGATAACGAAAGGACTTCCAAAAACTTTTTCATCGCAACCCAACGAATGGTACCGATGGAGCAACGATTTGACCAAAAATCCAGATATTAAAATTCTTTTAGCCATTGACGAAAGCAGTTTCCCATTAGGAACCGGACCAAAAGCCCATGAAATTTGGCATAGCGGATATTATCCTGTTGTTTGGACAAATAAAAAATATAAAATGCTTTACGTGAACATGGGGCATAATGATATTGATTACGAACATGGAACGAATAAAACGCTCTCCAATACTTTTGAAAATGAGAATCAAAATAAATTAATTCTGAATGCAATAAAATTATTCGGAAATTCAAAAAAATAAATGATTTCAAAATGTCCCATAAACTTTCTCCTATAATAAATCCTGAAGAATTATCGCAATTCCAGGATTCAGCTGAAGTAATTTTAATTGACGCCAGAGCCGGAATCAATGCCGAGGAAAACTATAGAAACGAGCATTTAAAAGGTGCACGTTACGTAGATTTGAATAAGGATTTAGCAACTGTTGAACAAGATCCTGCAAATGGCGGAAGACATCCTTTACCTTCTTTAGAAAAATTTTCTCAGGTACTTTCCAGACTCGGAATTTCTCCTAAAAGTCATGTTATTGTTTATGATGATAGAAACGGATCAAATTCAGCATCAAGATTTTGGTGGATGTTAAGAGCAATTGGTCATGAAAAAGTTCAGGTTTTAAATGGAGGTTTACAGTCAGCGATCAAAACTGGTTTTCCAACAAGTTCAGAAATAGAACATTTTGATGTTACAGAATACAAAATTTCAGAATGGAAACTGGCTGTAGCCGATATTGAAGAAGTCGAAAAAGCCCGAAATAGTGATCAAAATATTTTAATTGACGTTAGAGACAAGAATCGTTTTGATGGCCTCACAGAACCGTTGGATTTAATCGCAGGACATATTCCCGGAGCTATTAATGTTCCGTTTAGCGAAAATTTAAATGAAGATGGTTTCTATAAATCTGCTGAAGAATTAAATAAAAAATACAATACCCTTTTAGGTAGTACAAAACCTGAGAATGTAATTGTACATTGCGGTTCAGGAGTAACTGCATGCCATACATTGTTAGCAATGGATTATGCCGGGATTGAAATTCCGAAATTATATATAGGATCCTGGAGCGAATGGTCCAGAAACGATCGCGAAATGTTTACACAAGAAACAAAGACCGCGAAGTAAAATTCATAATTATTTGCCACAGATTAAAGGATTAAAATGATTTTAAAATCTGTGCTAATCGTTTAATCTGTGGCAGGTAAATAATTAATCTATGCTTTATTTGTTATGCAACAGGTAAACAATATTATAAATACACAAATGCAACATTGGGATATCCTTTTATCGAACTTAGTAAATAAAAAAGCCTTTATAGATCAATTACTTTCCGGCAATGCCAAAGGAGAGTTAGCCGTTTTCAACAACCAAAAAGGAATTCTGTTTTCAGACATTGCCATTGAGAAATTCATTGAAAGAGAATATCAATATGATTCGGTAGAAGCTTCTCCGGAATCACACAGACAATTGCGAACTTTTTCATCAGGAGAACGAAAAAAAGAGTTTTTAAAATACTGCATCAATCAAAAACCTGATTTTATCATTTTTGATAATCCGTTTGATCATTTAGATCAGGCATCAAGAGTAATTCTAGCCGAATCTTTAAAGGATTTAGCCAACATAATTGCTATTATTCAAATCGTAAATCGGCTTGTTGATGTTCTTCCTTTTGTTCCGAACAAAGCGCAGATTAAAGACAACTCTTTTGAATTACATCCCATTTCAAAAACCGAAAATCATTTTAAAACTTTAAATACAGCGGCTATTCCAAAAGCGATCGAACCACATTCTTTCCACGAAAGTATCTTAATTAAAATGGAAAATGTTTCGGTTAGTTATGATGATAGAAAAATTCTGGACAACATTTCATGGACGATAAAACAAGGCGAATTCTGGCAGTTAATTGGTCCAAACGGTTCTGGAAAAAGCACCATTTTATCTTTAATTACAGGAGATAATCCAAAAGGATTTGGACAGGATTTATATTTATTTGGAAGAAAAAAAGGAACTGGAGAAAGCGTTTGGGACATCAAAAAACAAATCGGAATCTTCACAACCTCAATGACCGATTTATTTCAAAAAGGACATACGCTGGAAGAGATGATTCTCTCCGGATTTTTCGACTCCATCGGCCTTTATATCGAGCCAACTACGCATCAAAAACAAATTGTTTCGCAATGGCTTGAAGTAATCGAAATGACGCATTTAAGAAAAAAGCGTTTTATTGATCTTTCCATTGGTCAGCAAAGAGTTGGATTAATTGTTCGCGCCGTTTTAAAACATCCGCCATTATTAATTTTAGACGAACCTGTAGAAGGTTTAGACGACGAAAATGTGGATATGGTGATTCAGTTAATCAACACCATCAAACAGGAAACCAATGTAAGTATTTTATACGTTTCGCATCGTATTGAAAACGGCCTCGCTCCTACTTCTGTTTTTGAATTATTACCAGCATCAACAGGATCAATTGGAAAAATAAAATAGGACTCGGAGTTAAATTAAAACACAAATTCCACTAATTTACAAGAACCAAATCTGTAGAAATTAGGAGTTGATTACTATAGTTCTGAGTCAAATTAAAACACACAAATGAGAATCAAATCAATAGCTGTATTAGCCGTAGCATTACTAGCGCTTTCATGTGCTACCACAATTTCAACAGCAAATAAAGAATACAAAATTACCAAAGTTTCTAAATTTAAATCAGATTGGGACTTTAATTCAAAAGAATGGTTGTTGCAAAAAGATACCTTAATCGGAATTGGTGGCCCAATGCACTGGGGAGTTATAGAATCTAAAAAACAGCTTCCCAAGAATTATGAAATCGATTTTAAAGTCAACATAACCAAAGAATCCTTATTTGAGGTAATGTTAAACATCGACAAAGAAAAATACATCCGAACGTATCTCTATCAAATCGATCAAAACATCGTGATTGGACAAGGGGTTTACAGTAAAAACAGCGATGAATATGGTAAACGAGGCGGCCCAACTTTATTCAAAAAGCCATTGAAGTTAGAAAATAACAAATGGTATTCGGTTAAAATAAGAGTTGCCAATAATCAATTGTACTTTTCTGTCAATAATGAAACTTTCTTAGAGTGTTCCATCGAAAAAAGCAAGCTGAGCCAACAAGGAAAATTAGGTTTCCTAACCAACGGCGAAGCGAAAATAATAGATTTAAAAATTAAAAGTCTCAAATAAAAAAAGCTCCAACAGGAGCTTTTTTTGTGTTACTATTAGGAAATTATCTAATTGACAAATTATCTAATTATCTAATTAATTTTCATCCTCTTCAATACTATGCGTCTTTCCATAATTCCGCCATTTCTCAATACAATCCTGAAAATCCTGAGGCAGCTCCGTATCAAAACGCATCATTTCGCCTGTATTTGGATGTACAAAACCAAGTGTTTTAGCATGCAGCGCCTGACGCGGTAATGCTTTAAAACAGTTTTCTATAAATTGTTTGTATTTCGTAAACGTTGTCCCTTTCAAAATCAAATGACCTCCGTAACGTTCGTCATTAAACAACGGATGTCCGATATGTTTCATATGTGCACGAATCTGGTGCGTTCTTCCGGTTTCTAACCTACAAGAAATCAAAGTTACATAACCAAAACGCTCCAAAACTTTATAATGTGTAATCGCTGGTTTCCCAATTTCAGGATCAGCAAAAACAGCCATTTGCATACGGTCTTTTAAATGTCTGGCAAGGTTTCCTTCAATTGTACCTTCTTCTTCAACTACATTTCCCCAAACAAGGGCAATATACTCACGTTCAGAAGTTTTGGCTTCAAACTGTTTCGCCAAATGTGTCATAGCTGCTTCCGTTTTGGCCACAACCAAAAGTCCGGATGTATCTTTGTCAATTCGGTGTACCAATCCCGGACGTTCACTACTGTTCATTGGCAAATTATCAAAATGATGTGCCAAAGCATTTACCAACGTTCCAGTGTAATTTCCGTGACCAGGATGCACTACCATTCCCGGTTCTTTATTAATCAGTAAAAGTGCGTCATCTTCATAAACAATATTCAACGGAAGATCTTCCGGAAGAATATGGTTTTCAAACGGCGGATGCGTTAACATAACCGTTACAACATCAAACGGTTTTACTTTATAATTTGATTTTACCGGAATATCATTTACAAAAATGTTTCCTTCAGTTGCGGCGTTCTGAATTTTATTTCGCGTCGCATTCTGAATCAAATTCATTAAATATTTGTCAATACGTAAAAACGCCTGACCTTTAGGTACTTCAAATCTAAAATGTTCGAATAATTCGTCTTCCAGATCTAAATTTTCAATAGTATTACTCATCTTTTGGGGTTTCGGTAGTCGGCGTTGCTAAACTGTCTGTTGCCTGACTGTCATCTACATAAGTTGCTTTTCCATCTCCTAAAACCAAGTCGATTTTAGAAGCTTTTAGCACACGGTCTCCTACTTTTAAGTTTCTTCCTTTATAACGCATCTCCAAAACCATATCTTTCCCAAGGTTCGGAATATAGGTAATTGTTCCTGCTTCAAGACCTAAGGCCTTTAAAGTCGGAACTGCTTCACGATACGTTTTCTCAATTAAATCAGGGATTTTAACAGATGAAAATCCTGAAGCATTAATTTTAATATATATTTTTCTTCCCACTTTTACTTTCGTTCCAGGCAACGGATCTTGCTCAACAACACTGTATTTTGGGAATTCACTTCTATAATCAACACTATCCAAAAGCACGTAATCTAAATCTAATTCGTCCAATTTCTCTTCGACTTGCTCTTCAGTCAATTTAGACAAATTCGGAACCGCAATTTCATGTCCGTGATCAGTGGTAAAAGTCAACCAATGCATAAACAAATAACCTAAAACCGCAATAATAGCAAACGCTATTAAAATTTGCACAAAAAAAACCCGGCTTGTTAAATACTGACGTAAACTCATAAATTTATTTTTATTTGAGGCAAAGATAAAGCTATTTCGTTTCAAAAAAAATGATAATTTTGTTTTAAAGTAACATTAGTAACATCATCTTACTAATATTAAAAATAAGCTTTTTGGAATTTGGAATTTTAAAATTTGGAATTTCAATTTTAAGGAGCTATTTCCCGCTTTCGGCTATATCTTTTTTAAGGCGAAGAAAAATCGCCTCAAAAAAGGATACCGCCTCTATCGGGGCTAGGGCACTCTCTTTCAAAAGTAGATTCCGATTAAACGATTTAACAAATCAACAATTAAACAATTAAACAACATTTCGATTAAACAAATAAACAGTAAAACATGAAAAATATTGCCATTATCATGGGCGGGTATTCAAGTGAATATAAAATTTCTCTTATCTCAGGAAACGTCGTTCATCAATATCTTGACAAAACAAAATACAACGGATTCCGAATTCATATTTTCAAAGAAAAGTGGGTTTATGTAGACGAAAACAATGCGGAATTTGCCATTGATAAAAATGATTTTTCTGTAACGGTAAACGATCAAAAAATCATTTTTGACTGCGTTTTCAACGCCATTCACGGAACTCCGGGCGAAGACGGATTAATGCAGGCTTATTTCGAATTATTAGGAATTCCACAATCTTCTTGCGATTATTACCAATCGGCATTGACTTTCAACAAACGTGATTTATTATCGGTTTTAAAACCATACGGAATCAAAACCGCTATTTCCTATTACCTTAACAAAGGCGATGTAATCAATACGGCTGAAATCGTTAAAAAAGTAGGTCTGCCATGTTTTGTAAAACCAAACAAAGCAGGTTCAAGTTTCGGAATTTCAAAAGTAAAAACAGAAGCTGAATTGCCAATTGCCATTGAGGTAGCTTATAAAGAAGACAACGAAATTATCATCGAAAGTTTCCTTGACGGAACTGAAGTTTCTGTCGGTGTAATCAATTACAAAGGCGAAATTAAAGTGTTGCCAATTACAGAAATTGTATCTGAAAATGATTTCTTCGATTACGAAGCCAAATACGAAGGAAAATCACAGGAAATTACACCAGCCAGAATTTCAGACGAGCTAACACAAAAAGTAGGTGAAACTGCCAAACGTGCTTACGAAGTCTTAAAAATGAAAGGTTTCTCAAGAAGCGAATTCATTATCGTAGACAACGAACCCTACATGCTTGAAATGAACACCATTCCAGGTTTAACAACCGAAAGCTTAATTCCGCAACAAGCCAAAGCAGCCGGAATTTCTCTGGAAGATTTGTTCACAAATGCAATCGAGCTAGCGCTCTCTTAAAGATACTAAGGTTCTGAGATTCTAAGTTACTAAGATCTCAGAACCTTTTTTTATTAAAAAACATTTTATCTAGTTTCCTAAAAAAACCTCAGAACCTTAGCACCTCAAAAAAAATGAAAGAAATATTCGAATGGAACAGACTCTTTTACAACAATTTACCGGCAAATTTTGCCTTAGAAGTTGTATTTCGTTCCACTGTAATGTTTATCATTTTATTGCTGACTTTAAAATTAGCAGGAAAACGAGGCGTAAAACAGTTATCCATTTTTGAAACTGTAATTATCATTGCATTAGGCTCTGCCGCAGGAGATCCAATGTTTTATGAAGATGTTGGAATTGTCCCGGCCGCAATCGTTTTTACGGTAATTATTATCTTATATCGCTCCGTTACCTGGCTAACAGGAAAAAGTAAAAAGTTTGAAGAATTTATTGAAGGCAAAACCGAATGTTTGATTAATGATGGTAAATTTTCTATTGCCACTTTCAAAAAAGAAAGTCTCGCACAAGATGAATTTTTCTCAGAGCTTCGCATAAAATCCATCGAACATTTAGGCCAAATTAAACATGCGTTTATAGAAACCAGCGGAGAAATCAGCGTGTTTTTCTATGAAGACAAAGAGGTAAAATACGGTTTACCAATTTTGCCTGCCTTATTTAATAAAAAAAGCAACAACATTACAAACAATGGTATTCACGCCTGCACTTTTTGCGGTCATACAGAAGAACAAAAAACAGGAACTGCAAAATGTGAGGTTTGCCATAGAGACGAATGGGTGCCGGCAATCAAAACACTTAGAATAACGTAAAAAAAAATCCAAAATTCAAATTCTAAATTCCAAAAAATAGCAAAGCTTCAATACGTTTTGATTAAAACCTTAGAACCTTAGCAACTCAGAACCTTAGAACCTTAAAAAGAAAAAAATGCGAAAAGCCATATTTCCAGGATCATTTGACCCCATTACACTCGGTCACGAAGACATTATTAAAAGAGGAATTTCTCTTTTTGACGAAATCGTAATTGCCATTGGTGTCAATGCCGAAAAAAAATACATGTTTTCACTCGAAGAAAGAAAACAATTTATTGAAGAAACTTTCAAGGATGAGCCAAAAATTTCGGTAATCACCTACGAAGGATTAACTATAGATTTAGCTCATAAAGAAAAAGCCCATTTTATTTTAAGAGGCTTACGCAACCCTGCTGATTTTGAATTTGAAAAAGCAATTGCACACACTAACAGACGCCTTTCAAAAATTGAAACAGTCTTTTTATTAACTGCCGCAAGAACATCTTATATCAGTTCAAGTATTGTTCGTGATGTATTGCGAAATGGTGGTGAATATGAAATGCTGGTTCCGGATGCAGTTAGGGTTAAGAAATAATATTAAAAAATGTCATTGCGAGGAACGAAGCAACCGCTCTAATAATTTCACGTAATGTTACAGCAACTGAGATTGCTTCGTTCGTCGCAATGACAAATTAAAAATACTCCAAAACATAAAACTTGCCAGCGAAGCAAATTATAAGTAATTTCGCATCTTTAAAACAAACAGAAATAATGAGCATCGAAAGAGAATTGAACAAACGAAGCGGATCTAAATGTGAACTTTGTGGCGCCGAAGAAAATTTAAAAGTTTATCAGGTATTACCAACGCAAAAAGGGGGAATTGACGAAAGTATATTGGCTTGTAGTACTTGTATTGACCAAATTGAAAATCCGGATAACGTTGATTTAAATCACTGGAGATGCCTTAACGACAGTATGTGGAACGAAAATGTTGCCGTACAAGTCGTAGCCTGGAGAATGTTAAGCCGCATGCGTGCTGCAGGCTGGCCACAGGAATTGTTAGACATGATGTATTTAGACGAAGATACATTAGCATGGGCACAAGCAACTGGCGAAGGCGAAGATGACGAAAACAAACTGGTTCACCGTGATAGCAACGGCGTTATTTTAGAACACGGAGATTCTGTAGTTTTAATCAAAGACTTAAAAGTAAAAGGTTCAAGTATGGTTGCCAAACAAGGAACTGCAGTTAGAAACATACGTTTAGACCACGAAAATGCTGAATATATTGAAGGTAAAGTTGATGGACAACAAATTGTGATTATAACGCAGTATGTGAAGAAAATTTAAGTATTCAGTCGCAGTCACGGTTTTCAGTTCCTGACTGTGAACTGTGACCGAAAACTGCAAACCATAAAAAAGGCTATTCAAATTTGAATAGCCTTTTTTATTTAGTTTTTAAAATTTCATGACAAAGGTTTAACTTGAAACAAATAAAACCTGAAACCTGAAACTAAAAAAAAATTATTTTTGGAATAATTTATTGATCTGATCTTTTACGAATGGCTCAGAAACATTACTTGTCGCTGAAGAAGCTTCTTTGCTTGAAACCATGAACTGAACTGTAGCTTTCTCAGGAATAACACTTCCTGTATAATGCAACCAAATATAATTGTTAGGCAATTCTAATTTGATATCATATAATGGGCTTGCACCAAAACCATTCATGATAATACTGTAAAGACTTGCGTAATCGTTATTAACGTTTTTAAACGTAAATTTTCTCAAAGATGAACCTTCTTCATCATCGTTTTGAATACTTGTGTAGTATACAGTGTATTCATCTCCAATTTTCTGAATGTAGTTATTGTTTACTTTTCCTAACTTCTCAACAGGAACAGTTTCAAGAACTTTAATTTGTGCAAAAGAGACAACACTCAACAATAAAACGGCAATCGTAATAATTCTTTTCATAATTAATTTGGGGTTTATTATTTACTCGTACAATAAACGCAGAAATTATGATAAAATAAAGCGTTACTGGTTAATTTATTAACAAAAGATTAAGATTGTTGTTTAAAGTTGCTTTTATCTAAACACAATAATCAATTAAATTATTGAAAATCAGTAAATTATTCCATACAAAACTATCTAAAAGAACAAAGAAACCTTACTAAAAAACCTATTTTAAACTGCCTAAAACTATTAAAAAAAGAAAATATTTTACTACAAAAAACAGTAAATATTGTTGCTCTGGTTTTATATTTTATGTCCAATTAACTTCAAAAAAACCTCAAACCTTAAACTTGAAACAAAAAATCTATCTTTCCTCCTCTTTCTTCACTACTTTTCTGGCAACTTCAATTTTAAATTTCTTGCCCTTCATTTTTTCATCTTTAATGTTTTGAAGCAAATCTTTTACTTTATTGTAACGCACTGCTGCAAACGAAATGAAATCTTTTACTTCAATCAAACCTAAGTCCCCTTTCTCTAATTTTCCTTTTTGAGAAAAGAAGCCAACAATATCAATTTTATTTAATTTGGTTTTCTTTCCTCCACTAATATAAATCGTTTGATATTCTGGCGGTTTTGGTAAAGTAGTAGTATTTTCTACCTTTAAAACTTCCATTCCGTAGTCGATATAGTCTAGTTTTTTTTCACTTTCGTGGATGATAATATAAGCTGTTCCTGAAGCCTGCATACGAGCAGTACGACCATTACGATGTGTAAACTCGTCTTCCTTTAAAGGTAAATGATAATGAATAACATGTTTCATTTCCGGAATATCCAATCCACGTGCCGCTAAATCGGTAGTGATTAAATAACTCATACTTCCGTTTCTAAACTGAATCAAAGCTCGTTCACGTTCTTCTTGATCCATTCCTCCGTGGTAATAAGTCGAGTAAATTCCTTTTTCATTTAAGGTATCACTGATACGTTCTGCCGCATCACGGTGATTACAAAATATAATAGCTGATTGTGATTTCAACGAGCAAATCAAGTTGAATAAACTTTCTAATTTATCTTTTGCCGGCGAAACCACCATTTTCATAGAAAGATTTGCTTTCTCTTCTTCTTCCGGAATAAAATCTAAAACTGTCGGATTAACCACTCTTGTATATCTCGGAATCTCAATATCTGAAGTTGCTGAAACTAAAACTCGTTTGTTCAGTTTCGTTAATTTCCCAATGATATAGGACATTTGCTCATGAAATCCCAATTGCAATGATTTGTCAAATTCATCTAAAATTAAAGTCTGAATTTTATCTGTACGGAAAGTATCTCTGTCGATATGATCAGCAATTCTACCCGGAGTTCCAATTAAAACCGCTGGCGGATTGCTTAAATTTTTGATTTCAGTTTCTATTGAATGTCCACCGTAACAAATATTTACTTTGTATTGCGTTCCCATTTTCTTCCAAACCTGCTCAATTTGCAAACCTAATTCACGCGACGGCACTAAAATTAAACATTGCACCGAAAGAATTTCAGGCTGCAATAATTCTAAAACTGGAAGCAAAAAAGCCAATGTTTTTCCTGATCCCGTTGGAGAAAGCAGCAAAACATTGTTATCATTTAAAATTGCGTCTTGAGCAACTTCTTGCATTTCGTTCAGGCTTTCAATTCCTAAATTCGAAAGTATGTTGTTGGAATGGTGATTTTTATTCATTTTGCAAAAGTAGGCAAAAAAAGTTGTTTGCTACGCCAATTCGGCAAAAGCCTCGTGTCAGGTTTTTCTTGTTTCAGGTTTCAGGTTTTCCAAACTTTGTCTATAGTTTTTACCACAAAGTTCACAAAGGTTTAAGCAAAGTTCGCTAAGCAATTTGCTATTTAATCTCGCAAAGGCGCGAAGTTGCAAAGTTATATTCAGAAAGCTTTGCGAACTTTGTGTTTTGTAAAACTTGCCAAATAAAAAAAACTTTGCGCCCTTTGCTGTAAAATGTCAAAGCTGCTCTATTCTCATTTCAAACTTGAAACCTGAAACCTGAAACTATTTTTTTATATTTGATTTCTATTAAAAACCCTAATTCATGAAACTTTTTACTATTGTCATTTCACTTTTCACAATCTCGATTTTCGCTCAAAACAATAAAAAATACGATACTTTTTTTGAGAAAGGAAACGGAAATCAATCGGCTTCATACGAGGAAACGATTAAGTACTTTAAACTCTTAGCCAACGATTTTCCGACGATTCAAATGAAGGAAATGGGATTGACAGATTCTGGTGAACCATTGCACATGGTAACATATAATCCTGACAAGGAATTTGATTTCGATAAAATTCAGAAAATTAAAGCGGTACTTTTCATCAACAATGGTATTCACGCCGGTGAACCTGACGGAATTGACGCCACTATGCAATTCTACAGAGATTTAGCCATCGGAAAAATAAAAGCGCCTAAAAACACGGTTTTAGTTTGTATTCCGGTTTATAATATTGGTGGCGCTTTAAATCGAAATTCTACAACAAGAGCAAATCAGGATGGACCTGAAGTTTACGGTTTTAGAGGAAATGCCAGAAACTACGATCTGAATCGTGATTTAATGAAATCAGATACGCGAAATACTAAAAGTTTTGTGGAGATTTTCCAAAAGATAAATGCTGATGTTTTTATCGATAATCATGTGAGTAATGGTTCTGATTATCAGTACAAACTAACTTATATCATGACAGAGCATAATAAATTAGGAACTGTTTTGGGCGATTTTATGAATGATGTAATGATGCCGGGTTTAGTAAAAGATTTACAACAAAAGAAAATCGAAACGACACCTTATGTAGATTCTTTTAAAGACACTCCAGACAAAGGTTTTGGACAATTTGTAGATAGTCCGCGATATACAACAGGTTATACTTCGTTGTTTAATACGATTGGTTTTGTGGTTGAAACACATATGCTGAAAAAATATGCTGAACGTGTAAAAATGACTTACGAATACACTAAATCGACTTTGGATTTTACTGATGCAAATTATCAAAAAATAAAAGCGCTTCGGGTTAAAAATCTGGAGCAATATCAACCTAAAAAATCGTACACTTTAAAATGGGAATTGGATAGTACAAAAGCAACTACTTTTTCATTTTTAGGTTATGAAGCGGGTTACAAAAAAAGCGAAGCCACAACAGGAAATCGTTTGTACTACGACCGAAGCAAACCGTATAAAAAAGATGTTCCGTATATCAAAGAATTCAAATCGGCTAAAGAAGTTGTGATTCCGACAGCTTATATTATTCCACGTGGGTATTGGAATATTATGGAACTTTTGAAGAACAATAATATCTCGTTTTCTCAACTTAAAAACGATACGATTATAGAAGTTGAAAGCTATAAAATTGCCAGCTTCAAAACGGTTCCAAATGCTTACGAAGGGCATTATTTGCATTACAATACAACCGTAACTTCTAAAGTTCAAAAAGTTTCTTTCGCTAAAGGTGATTATCTAATTCCAACAAACCAAAAAGGCGTTAAATACTTAGTCGAAGCTTTTGAACCAGAAGGTGTTGATTCTTTTTTTAATTGGAATTTCTTCGATCCAATTCTACAACAAAAAGAACATTATTCGGAGTATATTTTTGAAGATACGGCAGCTAAATTGCTAAAAGATAATCCAGCTTTAAAAGCCGAATTAGATACCAAAAAACAAAACGACGCTGAGTTTGCTAAAAATCCTGCTGCGCAATTAGACTGGATTTACAAACATTCGGTTTATTATGAAAAGGCGCATTTGCAATATCCTGTTTATCGAGTGTTGTAGTTTATCTTATTTTTTAACGCAAAGTTCGCTAAGTTTTTTTGATTTAGAATGTTTTTAGAAAACGTTAAGATCACAAAGCTGTTCATGAAAATCTTTGTCAAAATTTATTTTTACTCCCCATACGGATTTGGATCTTCACTGGTTTTTAATAAAGGGCAACTGAAAAATAACCTAAAAAACGAAAGGAAATTTTGAAACCGAGAGCTGCGTGAGGGATAGAGCTAAGCTACCGAAGTAGCAGCGAAAGCCCGACAGCATCCGGATAAGTGGGCGTATATAGACAAAGTAATTTGCCCACTTATCGGGATGCTGGCATGCCCCTATCAATATCGAAAAATTAATTTTAAAAATCAATTGACAGTGTGCCTTTCCATAAAAATATTCAATTACAATAGTTTATATTTGAGAAAAAATCTAAACAGGTCATTAAAACAAACTGCTTAATTTAAAGTTTGAAAAAATATAAAAACTAAAACAGAATGGATATTTCTTTTTACCTAAACCTATTTCAAAAAGCAGCAGATCAGATTGACAGAGAGCTTTTAGAAGAAAAGCAAATTGAAGTTTGGGTTGGTATTTTTTTGGATTCTGTTTGTCTAAAATTGTATAAAAAATCGTGGACTAATGATACCCAAAATCCTTTGACAGCAGAATCAAGAATCTTTTTTTCGGTTTGGATTAGCGATTCAACTTTAGAAAAAGGAAAAATAAAGTACAATATTCATGCGCTGAAACTGAGAAATCTAAAAAACTACTCTATTCAAAGCCGAAAATTTGCAGAAATTTTTAGAGAAGCTTTTAAAATGTATGAAACCAGATGGCCGAATGTTAGTGTAAATCACGGCCCATTGACTTTAATGGAAGGCTGGATGAACGCTGATTTTGAAAATGTGCAAAAAGATATTTTTGAAGTAGCAAATAACTTTATGGCAATCGAATATTGGATTGATGAAACTCTTCAGCAATTTAAAAAATAGTACAAAAATTTAGATTCTATTATAAAACATCAAAAATAGTTTTAATTAAATATGACAAAAAAATACAATTCACTCTTTATTTTTGGTGCTATCGAGACTGTTTTATTACTAATAGATTTCTATTTTATCCCTACAAACAGCCCTCTCTCCTTTTCAGTTGTAACGGCCCTTTTTTTTATTGCTGCTCCTGTTTTATATTATTTTTTGAGCAGAAAAGAAGAAACTGAATTTACATTTTGGTTTGTTTTCTACCTGGCATTCAAAACAACGCCTTATTTGTTTCCGATGAAAGGAAATTTTTTCAAAATAATTTTTGACTGGAAAATTTATTTCAACATTGCATTTCTCTTATTTTTAGTGTGGACAGCTGTTCATTTTATATTAAATTTCAGAAAAACGATAAAACAAAACAATACTGACAATCAGGATGATTATTCAATAATCATGGATGCCTTGCAAAAATCTATTAAGTTTAAAAAATTAGGTAAAATAATCGCTTTCGAAATTTGCTCTTTCTATTATTGTTTTATTAAATGGTCCGCAAATAAAAGTTCTGAAAATCAATATACGGGATATAAAAATAGTGGCGTCAGTGCAATTTATATTGGTTTAATGCTCGCTTCAGTTGCCGAAGCTGTAACGGTACACGTGATTCTTATCTCGTGGAGCAAAACAGCTACGATTTTGTTTTTAATCTTACATAGCTATCTTTTAATTAATTTAACCGGACAACTAAAAGCAATAATTTTCAGGAAACATCTTGTTACAGATGATAAAATTATAATTCGGTACGGCCTTTTTAATTCATTAGAAATACCAATCAGCTTAATTGAAAAAATAAGCAAATTTGAGGGAGATTATGAGAAAAGCAACACAGTGGTGAAGTTTGCATTATTAGGTAAATTAGAACCTCATAATGTAGCTATTGAATGCAAAAATGATATTGAAGTTAGTTTGCCTTTTGGAATTGTAAAAAAGCCAAAACAGCTGTTATTATACATTGATGATGTCAATTTGTTTATTACGAACGTGGAATCATCTAAGAGTTAGAAAATTAATTATTGACTGTTCTCCTCTTTTATACCTTTGAGCAGTGCATAAATTGCCATTGCATGTCCTTGTCCAAGATCAAAATCTTCTTTAAGCCAATTCACAATATCACCTGCTTTTACTTCGGGTTTTAGTTTTCCATCTAATGTAAAACTTTTTTGTTCTGCCAAAGTCCTGAATTCAGCCGGGCCATTGCCAGTCTTTTCTTTAATTGTTTTTAAATATCCTTGAAATGACATATAAAAAGTATTTAGTTGATTTATCTATATCAACTAAAATACAAATTTAAATTAACTAAGCAACTAAATATTTCAATCGAAAATCAGGACTAAATTTATCTTTGTTCTATATTCTATATTCTATATTCTATCTTCTATATTCTTGTCCTATTCTTCTACAGAAATCTTACTCTCTTCTTCAAAAAGTAATTTAATATTTTCGTAGGAGTTTTTTAGCGCTTCTTTAATCTGTTCCGGATTTAACCAGGCCACTTTTTCGATTCCTTCTTCGATTTGGCCCTGCGGAGTTCCTTCAAAATCAGAAAACATTTCGAACCAATGGGTGATTTTAAGCTTGTATTTTCCGTTACGTTTAAAAACGTGATAGGTCTTTTGGAGTTTATTTACGATTCGGAGTTTACCAACACCGGTTTCTTCCTCTACTTCACGCATGGCAGTGTCTTCGATTTCCTCGCCTTTTTCGATTCCACCCTTTGGCAAATCCCATTTTCCGTTTCTAAAAATGAATAAAACCTCTCCGTTTTTATTGTACACAAAGCCTCCACCTGCTTTACTAACAGGGATTTTAGCTTTGAGAGTCTTCATAATCTCCTTTTCATCGGGATGATATAAGTAGGCCTTTTGAATTTTATTCTGAAAGATTTTGACTATAAGCTGCTCAATATCAATACTCTCCAACAAGAATAATTGAAAATTAGTCTCTCTTGAGATTTCATTTGTCAAAAAAAGTGGTTTGTCGTTCACAAAAACTTTATACATTTGTATTATGATTTTTAATAAAGATACTGCCGAAAAAACAGCCGAATTGCTTTTGCAAATAAATGCAATTAAATTGAATCCAGAAAATCCTTTTACATGGGCTTCTGGATGGAAATCGCCTATTTATTGTGATAATAGGTTAATTCTTTCATTTCCGATCATCCGAAATTATGTTCGTGATGAATTTGCGAAAAACATTGAGAAACAATTTGGGAAACCAGATGTAATTGCCGGTGTTGCCACTGGAGCCATAGGAATAGGAATTCTTGTAGCTGAAAGCCTTGGATTACCATTTGTTTATGTGCGCCCGGAAGCTAAAAAACACGGAAGACAAAACCAGGTTGAAGGTTTTTTACAAAAAGGCCAAAATGTGGTTGTCGTTGAAGATTTAATCAGTACCGGAAACAGCAGCTTGATGGCTGTTGAAGCTTTACGCAATGAAGGGGCTAATATAAAAGGAATGGCAGCAATTTTCACCTACGGTTTTGGTGTTGCCGAAGAAAACTTCAAAAACGCAAATATTGATTTGTATACGCTTAGCAATTATGAAAACTTATTGGACTTAGCGGTTCAAAAACAATATATTACTGAAGAGCAACAATCTACTTTACAGGAATGGAATGCAATTCCATCTACTTGGGGACAGGATTAATTTTAGATTTTAGATTTTAGATTTTAGATTTTAGATTTTAGATTTTAGATTTTAGATTTTAGATTTTAGATTTTAGATTTTAGATTTTAGATTTTAGATTTTAGATTTTAGATTTTAGATTTTACTCAAAAATCGCTTCGCTCTTTTAGAATTTGGTCCCGAAGCCTCGGGATAAAAATTGAGATTTATTTGAAGAAAGCTTTGCGAACTTTGATCTTATAAAGCCTGCACTATAAAAAAAAACTTTGCGCACTTTGCGGTTAAAAAATACAACGTTATTTAAATAAAAATAAAATATGAACTTAGAAAGTCCAAAAGTTACTGTTCAGAAATCAGCACAAGATCTATTTGATCAATTGACTGATGTTAAGAATTTTGAAAAATTAATGCCTGATAATATCGCTAAATTTGAAGTGATTGGCGAAGATGCTTTTATTTTTGGATTGAAAGGTATGCCGGAAATAAAACTAAAAATGAAGGAAAAAACAGCACCGAACAAAATTGTTTTGGGAGCTGCAAGTGATAAACTTCCTTTTACTTTGGTTTCCAATATCGATAGCGTTTCAGATTCATCAAGTGAAGTACAGCTTTTCTTTGAGGGCGAATTCAATGCCATGATGGCAATGATGATCAAGGGACCAATTAGCAAATTCATTGAAACTTTAGCTAACAATATGACTAAACTTTAATAATGGTTAATTGTGAATTATAAATGAAAGCCTGATTTTACGATCGGGCTTTTTTTATTGCCACAGATTTCACAGATTATAATGATTCTTTTAGCACGCTAATTTTGGAGATTAAATAAAAAATGAGACAAAAAAACTTAGAATCTTAGCCTCTTAGAACCTTAGAATCTTCAAAAAAAAAAACAACTCATCTTCAAAAAACAACAGTTCAGAATCAAAAATTATTCTACACTAAATTATTAATCGAAGTTTGATCCATAAACTAATACAAACCAAAATGGAAACAACGATTAAAATTTTAATTTACATTCACGCATTTTTCGGAGGGATAGGTTTAATGGCCGGAATTGGAAGCATTCTTGTAAAAAAAGGAAGTTCACTGCATAAAAAAATGGGAAAATTATTTTCCATAGGAATGTTGACCAACTGCTTGATTTCTCTGCCAATTTGCTTGATGTCCAATCACCAAAATATATTTTTATTCCTAATTGGATTGTTTACTATCTATCTGGTGATTTCCGGAAACAGAACTTCTTCTTTCAAATATAAATTGCAAGCCGGTTTTTTAGATAATTAATCTCAGGAAGTATGCTTTTCTTTTCTGTAATAATGATTTGCATAGGCTTCTATTGCCAGCTTAACGGAATAGAAAACGGTATTTTGTTTACTTTCTTTGGAGGATTTGGTTTCTTTATGACCATTAAAGATTTTATTTTTTACAAGAATCCTCCAGAATTCAAGAAAAAATGGCTAATTAAGCATATCGGAAAAATGGTTGGGGCATTAATCGCGTCAATTACGGCTTTTATCGTTGCCGGAATGGGAATTGGAAATTTAATTTCATGGATGCTTCCTTCTGTTTTAGGAACAATTTATATCATTTATTGGAATAGAAAAATTACTCCAAAACAAAAATTAGTAAAAGTGTAAATTGCCACGAAGTCCCTAAGGCACAAAGTTTTTAAAACCTCTGAACCTTTGTAACTCTGCACCTTTGAACCTCTCAGTAAAGCATTTGAACTTCTTTAATATCAAATTCTGCAACAGAATCGTCTTCAAGCATAATTTGTATTTTTCCGATTGAAGAAACACCTTGTATTATTCCCATAAAGTTTTGTCCGGATGCCTCAGGATTAAGGCTTTTAAAAGGCATTGGAACGCCTTTTCGGAATAGCGTATTAAAATACTCATTCCACAAAATAGCCGAATTGAATTCCCAGGATTCAATTTTCTGCTGTACTTTTTCAATAATTAAAGCTGGTAGTAATTCTTTATTAAAATCATGTCCTGAAATGACTGCCAAAGAAGAAGCATTTGGCAACTCTTCAAAATTTGTTTGATTTACATTCAGTCCTAATCCAACTACTGACACGATCCTGCCATCACTTTTGATGGTGTTTTCGATTAATATGCCACCAATCTTTTTATTGTATGACATAATGTCGTTTGGCCATTTTATACTTAAATCAGGAATATTTAATGATTTTAAAGCCTCAATAACTGACAAGGAAACGATTAAACTCAAATTAAAAACCTGTTCATTATTATAAAGAAAATCCTTTACCAAGGCACTCATAATTAAGTTTTTACCTGATTCTGATTCCCACTTTGCTCCCATTTGCCCTTTGCCTTTTGTCTGATTTTCAGCTGTTACCACAGTAAAATTATCAAGTTCATCCTGGCTTGATAATGCCTTAAGAAAGTCGTTTGTCGAATCTATGGCATCGAGTTTGATTAGTTTCATTCAAGTAATTTAAATAACTTAATTTAATATTTTGTTAAGGTTCAAAAATAATCACAAATTTTGGTAACTTTACAAATTCATATAAAATAATTCATGGCGAAAAAGACTATTAATAATGATGTTCTACTGGCGAACATAATAAAGGGTATTGAAGAAGTAAAAGGAAATGATATTGATATTCTTGACTTAAGAGAAATAGACACGGCTGTTTGTGACTATTTTGTCATTTGCAACGGAAGCTCTAACACTCAAGTTAACGCCATTGTAAACTCAATCCAAAAAACAGTATCTAAAGATTTAAAAGATAAACCGTGGCACGTAGAAGGAACCGATAACGCGGAATGGGTTCTTATGGATTATGTGCACATCGTGGTACATGTTTTCCAAAAACACATACGTGAATACTATAATATCGAAAGCCTTTGGGGTGACGCCAAAATAACTACAATCGAAAACAAATACTAAAGAAAATTTTTTCTAATGGCTAAAGATAATAATCCAAATCCGAGTAAATTTAAAATAAGTCCTTGGTTAATATACACTGCAATACTTTTAGTTTTTTTATTTATAAGTTTTGCAACCGGAGGATCTAACTTAAGCGAACCTGCTCAATTAACTTCTTCTAAATTTAATACATTATTAGAAAAAGGTCAAATTGAAAAAGTGATCGTTTATAATAAAGCTGAAGCTGAAGTTTATTTAACTGCTGCTGCTCTTAAAGATGCAGCGAATAAAAAAGTTGCTAAAGATATTTTTGAAAGACCAAACAAAGGTCCTCACTATACTTTAGAGATTGGTAACGACCAGATTTTTCAGACTAAACTTGAAAAAGCTGTTGGTGAAGGAAAACTGAAAGATTTTAATTTTTTACAAAAAAATAATTGGAGCGATATTTTAATTAGTTTGCTTCCGATCATCATCATTATTGGTGTATGGATTTTCATTATGCGTAAAATGTCAGGCGGCGCTGGTGGCGGTGGCGGACAAATTTTCAATATCGGAAAATCAAAAGCTAAATTATTTGATGAGAAAACAGATATCAAAACAACATTTAAAGATGTTGCTGGTTTAGAAGGTGCTAAAGAAGAAATACAAGAAATTGTAGAGTTCTTAAAAAACCCTGAAAAATACACTAATTTGGGAGGTAAAATTCCAAAAGGAGCTTTACTCGTAGGACCTCCGGGAACTGGTAAAACTTTATTAGCGAAAGCCGTTGCCGGTGAAGCGCAAGTACCTTTCTTCTCTTTATCAGGTTCTGATTTCGTAGAAATGTTTGTTGGAGTTGGTGCATCACGTGTTCGTGACTTATTCAAACAAGCTAAAGAAAAATCTCCTGCTATCATTTTCATCGATGAGATTGATGCCGTTGGTAGAGCAAGAGGAAAAAGCAATATGTCAGGTGGAAACGACGAAAGAGAAAACACTCTGAACCAATTATTGACAGAAATGGATGGTTTTGGTACAAACTCTAACGTAATCGTTTTAGCTGCAACTAACAGAGCTGATGTTCTTGACAAAGCTTTAATGCGTGCAGGGCGTTTTGACAGACAAATTTTTGTTGACTTACCGGACATTCGTGAGAGAGCTGAAATCTTTAAAGTTCACTTAGCGCCTATCAAGAAAATCGAAGGTCTTGATTTAGATTTCTTAGCAAAACAAACTCCAGGATTCTCTGGTGCTGATATTGCAAACGTTTGTAACGAAGCTGCCTTAATTGCTGCACGTAACAATAAAACTGCAGTTGACAGACAAGATTTCCTTGATGCCGTTGACAGAATCATTGGTGGTCTTGAAAAGAAAAACAAAATCATAACTCCGGAAGAGAAAAGAGCTATTGCAATTCACGAAGCGGGTCACGCAACTGTAAGCTGGATGTTAGAGCATGCTGCGCCACTTATTAAGGTAACAATTGTTCCTCGTGGACAAAGTTTAGGAGCTGCATGGTACTTACCAGAAGAAAGACAAATCGTTAGAACAGATCAAATGTTAGACGAAATGTGTGCTACTATGGGTGGAAGAGCTGCTGAAAAAGTAACTTTTGACAGAATTTCGACTGGCGCACTAAGCGATTTAGAAAAAGTTACACGTCAGGCTCGTGCTATGGTAACGATTTACGGTTTGAATGAAAAAATCGGAAACGTGACTTATTATGATTCAAGCGGACAAAGCGAATACAACTTCTCTAAACCGTATTCTGATGAAACTGCTAAGGTTATTGACAAAGAAATTTCAGAATTAATTGAAGGTCAATACCAAAGAGCAATTCAAATCTTAGAAGAGAACAAAGACAAGTTAAATCAGCTTGCTGATATACTAATAGAAAAAGAAGTTATTTTTAAAGATGACTTAGAAACAATTTTCGGAAAACGTACTTTTGACAAAAATCTGGAAGAAGTGGTTTCGTAAATTATTCAGAAATATGTAATATTTTTTAAAATCTTAATTCAAAATAGCCTTTTGAATTAAGATTTTTTTATCTTTGAACGTTT
Organism: Flavobacterium aquidurense; assembly: GCA_900107365.1. Classification (GTDB taxonomy): domain Bacteria; phylum Bacteroidota; class Bacteroidia; order Flavobacteriales; family Flavobacteriaceae; genus Flavobacterium; species Flavobacterium aquidurense. The sequence goes on along the minus strand of FNPS01000001.1, from coordinate 579,935 downwards.
TCAATTAACATGTAAAGTATTTCATATAAAATGAATTTTTTCAAAAAAATATTTGGTTCTAGCGACGCCGCATCTGACGAAGAACATGAAAGCGAATATGGAGGAGGAAATCCAATTCCGAACAGTCATTTATCTATTGACGAGCAATTCATTTTCAATTTCAAGAAAAATGGTGGTAAATTTTTGTATTGTGAAAACAAACAGGAAGTTGCGGAACAATTTGAAAACATTTTAGAAGAAAATGATTGGTTCGAAAATGAAGTTTTATGCTATGAGCCAGGACTTTTTCATTTATTAGAAGAAAACAAACTTATTTACGTTTCACCAAGAACTCCTAAGTTTTTACTTGCTTCTTGCGAAAACCTAATAGCCGATGAAGGTTCTATTTTATTTTCATCAAAACAGATCAGACAGGACAAACCAAATGAGTTGCCTGCAAATATCGTTATTATAGCAACGACCAGCCAGATCCTACCTATGAAAAGTGATGGATTGAGCGCTATTAAACGAAAATACGAAAGAGACTACCCTACCAATATTACTACAATAAAATATTTCGAAAAAGCAAAAGAGGAAGATTTTACACAATACGGAAGCGTTGCAAAAAATCTTTATTTACTGCTTTTAGAAGACCTTTAAGATGAACGAAACACTCAAGAGAACCATTTCTGGTGCTGTTTATATCGCTTTATTATTAACTGCAATTCTGTTTTCTACCGAAAGCTTTATTATCCTTTTTGGTCTTTTCTTAATAATTACAATTTACGAATTTTGCAATTTAGTTAATCTTAGCAAAGTCTTTTCTATTCTTTTTGGAATTCTGTTATACAGTACAATTCTGTTAATCAGTCATTATAACAAAGAGACTACTTTGTTTTTAAATACTACATTCGATTCAGCCTTAGTTTTAAATACGAATATCCAGCAATTAGACCTTGTATTGCTGGCTGTAACATTAGTTATCTCTATAAAATGCATTTTGTTTTTGTTTTATGACAATATTCAAAGCGTCAGTACATCTTCAAAATATTTGTATTTATTAGGATACATTGTATTACCATTTATATTTATTGTTAAAATTTCTTTTGGTACCAATGACTATAATCCAAAAATCATTCTTGGTTTATTCATCTTAATCTGGACCAATGATACATTTGCTTATCTGGTTGGAAAATCGATGGGAAAACATAAATTATTTGAACGCGTTTCTCCTAAAAAAACTATCGAAGGTTTTATTGGTGGTGTTGTATTTGCAGCTTTCGCAGGATTTTTAATTTCGAAATTATATATTCAGCCAAAACCTGAGTTTAGCAGTAAATCTATTTTGATCTGGACCATAATCGCTTTAATAGTGAGTATTTTTGGCACCGTTGGAGATTTGATAGAATCAAAATTTAAAAGAATTGCCGGCGTAAAAGACAGCGGTTCCATAATGCCCGGTCATGGAGGCATTCTAGATCGATTAGATAGTGTTATATTTGTAGCACCAATTATATTTTTATTTTATCAAATTTTATATTATGTTTCATAAAGAAGGAGGCCCATCCATTTTATTAGGTACTGTTTTTGCTGTTGCAGTACTTTTAATTGCTGACAAATTCATTGATATTAGTTGGTTACGAATTCTGGTACAAGTTGCCGGAATAGTAGTTTTGATTATTATTCTGCAATTTTTCAGAAATCCAAAAAGAATCGCAATCAGAAACAGTGATCACATTCTGGCTCCTGTTGACGGAAAAGTTGTGGTTATTGAAGAAGTTTATGAAGGTGAGTTTTTTAAAGACAAACGTTTACAGGTTTCTATTTTTATGTCACCAATAAATGTGCATGTTACGCGCTATGCTATGGACGGAATTATCAAATTCAGTAAATATCATCCGGGTAAGTTCTTGGTAGCATGGCATCCAAAAGCAAGTGAAGAAAACGAAAGAACTACTGTTGTTATTGAAAACGAAACCTTTGGCCAAATATTATACAGACAAATTGCTGGTGCTTTAGCGCGCAGAATTGTAAACTATGCACAAGAAGGAATGCAGGTTGTTCAGGGAACTGATGCAGGTTTCATAAAATTTGGTTCGAGAGTAGATTTATTTTTACCTTTAGGTACACAAATTAATGTAGAATTGAATCAAAAAGCAATTGGTGGAAAAACTATCATTGCTACAAAAGCTTAAATGACTGAAAAAGATTTAGATACTCGTTTTTCAGAGGCTGTAGAAAATGCTTTAAAAATGACACAAGCCTCACTGCCACAAGATGTGCAGCTAAGACTTTATGCATACTACAAGCAGGCAACTTTTGGAACAGCTGTATATAATCAGTCTGAAAATTTTGATTTACGGGATGCGTTCAAAACAAATGCATGGATGCAGATTAGTCATATATCAATTGACGAAGCAAAAGAAAGTTATATCGAAATCATAAATTCTCTAACATCAAAATAAATTACATTATGAAGAAAAATTTTATTCGCTTTGGCATTTTAGCTTCATTTTTCGTATTATTTTCTTGTAATGACAGCAATAAATTAACCGAAGTTGTTGAAGTTCCTCTACCAACAAAAGAAGAAAAAATAACAATTGGTACACCTGAAGAAGTAAAAGCTGATCCCGGTTCGTTTGAACTTACAAAATTGACTTTTGCTTATGATGGACTAGCTCCTGATATTCGCTCGCTAACTTTAGAAACACATTATTCGAAACATTATTTAACGTACACCAATAACTTAAATAAAGAAATTGTTTCTACAGAATTTGAAAACATGCCTATTGAAGATATTCTCAAAAAAATGGATCTTAGCAATGCTAAGCTTCGTCAAAATGCAGGAGGATATTACAATCATACCATGTATTTTAATCTTTTAACACCAAAAGAACAAACTCCTAAAGACACTTTAGCTGGTTCTATAAATAAAGAATTTGGTTCTTTTAATAACTTAACGAACCAATTTAAAGCTATGGCTACCAAACAATTTGGTTCAGGATGGGTTTGGCTGGTCGTTGACAGGTATGGAAAACTCCAGGTAACACTTACAGGAGATCAGGATAATCCATTAATGAAAAATGCCTTGATTCCCGGAACTCCAATAATGGGAATTGATTTATGGGAGCATGCCTATTATTTAGATTACCAAAACAGAAAAGGAACCTATATCGATGCTTTTTACAAACATATTAATTGGGAAAAAGTAAATGAAAATTATAAAGAGGCTTTGAAGAAAGTCAAAAAAGTATAAAAGTAAAAAAGCTGATACAAATTAAGTATCAGCTTTTTTTTATGCTTTTTGACTAAATATCTTATTTCAATTCATAAATAAACGATTCTGAAGGTGCAATTTTTACTTTTGCAATTCCTTCTCCATTATTCACTTTTAACTGCACTGCATTCTTTTGATACAACTGATCTTCTAATTGGTATTCTCCATCTTTTAAGTTCCATTTTGAAATAACATCAGAAGGAACTTTTAATTCAAATTCACTTGTTTTTTCAGAAGAGAAATTCACCACCACAATTAGTTTTTGTTTTTCGGACCAACGTGTATAAGAATAAATAGATTCGTCATAACCTGGATTATTCTGGCGATTTACTGACTGAATTTCCTGAAAACTTCCCATCAAAGCCGAACTATTAATTGAAAAATTCAATAATCGCTTGTAAAAATCACGTAAATTTTTCTCTGAATCTGAAAGTTGTCCTCCATCAAATTTCCCTTCATTCATCCATCTTTGATGATTTGGCACTCCGATATAATCGAAAATAGAAGTTCTGGAATGCGTTCCGAAACCTGCATTTTCATTTCCGGCCTCTCCTACTTCCTGTCCAAAATAAACCATTGTTGGCGATGTACTTATCGTTGTTGAAACGACCATCAATGGCTTTCCTCGTTCTGGTGTTCCCGCAAATTCAGGGCTTGCCAAACGTTGTTCATCATGATTATCTAAAAAATGAAGCATATGATGTTCAATGTCTGACATCCCTTTCTGAATATCCGATAATCCGTCTGGTGAAGATTTCCCTTTTATAATATCTTTCAACTTATCATAAGTTTCCACTTTATCATACAAATAATCCATCTTTCCTAAACGAATGTAATTGCGATATTCATTTGGATTGTAAACTTCTGCTAACAAAAAAGCATTTGGGTTTTTCATCTTAATAGCCGAATTCATATAACTCCAGAATTCGTATGGAACCATTTCAGCCATGTCATAACGAAAACCATCAACGCCTTTTGCTGTCCAGTACAAAGCAATAGATTTAAATTTTTTCCAGGAATCAGGTACATCTTTATCCTGCCAAAAAGCAAAATGTTCCTGATAATTCTTTTGATCAAATCCTACTGGAAGTTCAGGAAAATCTTTTGAACCATCAGGGCGAATTCCGTAATTTACCTTTACTGTTTCGTACCAGTCATTTTGGTCAGGTTTTACTTTTCTGGAACCATTTCCCGTCCATTTAGCAGGATTTTCATCAAACACACCATCAACAAGAGGATTTTTCTCTCCATTTAATGGAATATCACCGTCTGGTATTTCAAAATGTTCTTTGGGTATGTAGTAGAAATTATTATCTCTTTTGTATTCTACATTTACATCATCATTAGCACCAAAATCGCTCACCCCTTCCGGATTGCTTTTCCCTTCGTACTTACGGGCAATATGATTGGGCACAATATCAATTATTAACTTCAATCCAGCTTTATGCGTACGAGAAATTAAGGCTTCAAATTCCTGTAATCGATTTGCAGGATTTACCGCCAAATCAGGGTTTACATTGTAATAATCTTTAACTGCATAAGGCGATCCGGCACGACCTTTTACTACTTCTGGATCATCATTTGAAATTCCGTACGCTGTATAATCACGAACTAATGCATGGTGCGGAACGCCGGTATACCAAATATAGGTTACACCTAAATCTTTAATTTCATGAAGAGCAGTATCCGTAAAATCATTAAACTTTCCAACTCCATTTTCTTCAATAGTTCCCCAAAATTTATTGGTCGTATTTTTATTTCCAAACAAGCGTGTAAAAACCTGGTACACTACAATTTTCTTTTCTGTAGCCATTTCTTCTTTAGACGTATTCATTTTTAGATCTTTTGTTTTACATGCTGAAAATAGCACCGTTACAGCCATTCCTGCAACTATAAATCGTTTATTTATCATATTCTTTTTTATAATCTAATCTTTTTTTGAGGCTTTATAATTAAATTATTCCTTCAAAACCATTTTCTAAATTTAATCTAATTTTTAAAATTCAAATCAAATTCAATTCAATTTCTCTAAAAATGGATTAACAATGATCTACTACAACGTGAGAGTACCTTATTTTGTTGACAATTAAAAGCTTCAGAGGAGCAAAAGTTCAAACGTACAGAGTGCAATACTTAAAGAAACCTTTGAACCTTTGGCCCTCTGAAGCTTTGAACCTAAAAAATATAAATTAATCCTAATATCCATGAAGGTTGTATCCTTTTTCATAAATTTGACAAAAATTTAATCAATTGAAGAAATCTCTCTTTTTCATATCTTATTGTTTGTTTCTTTTAAGTGTTCAAAGCATTTTTGCGCAGACACCTAAAAAAATTATTGTAGAAAATGCTGATTATTCTGATGTTAATCAAGAATTAATGCCAGATGCACTTTTACTTACAGGAAATGTAAAAGTAAATCATGACGGTGTTGTACTAACCTGCAATAAAGCCTATTTTTTTCAGAAAGAAAATTACCTTAAAGCTTTTGGTAATGTACAATTGGTACAAGGTGACACTTTATTTTTAAATAGTAAATATGCCGAATATAATGGGAATTTAAAAAAAGCATTTGCGACGGGAAATGCCGTTATGACTTCTCCTGATGCAACTTTAGCCACTGATACCATTAATTTTGATCGAAATGTTCAGGAGGTTTTTTACAATACAAAAGGTACAATTGTTAACAAGGATAACACTCTGGTGAGTAAATCGGGAAGATATTATGTTGCTGAAAAAAAGTTTCAGTTTTTAACCGAAGTAACACTGACAAATCCTAAATATGTTGTAAAGTCAAATCACTTAGACTATTACAGTAATTCAGGACATACATATCTACTTGGTCCATCAACAATTACCAGTAAAGCCAATTATATTTATACCGAAAAAGGTTTTTATGACACCAAGAAAAACCTCGCACATTTTCTAAGAAAATCCTATATAAAATACGATGACCGGCTTATAGAAGGCGATAGTTTGTATTACAACCGAAATACCGAATTTGCCTCAGCCACACGAAATGTAAAAATCACAGATTCTATCAATCGTGGAATTGTTAAAGGGCATTATGCTGAAGTTTATAAATTGAAAGATTCAATGTTTGTTACTAAAAGAGCGGTAGCTATTAACTTTGTTGAGAACGACTCGGTTTATATTCATGGAAAAAAACTTATGGTTACCGGAAAAGAAGGCGAACGAATTTTAAGAGCATATAACAATGTTCGTTTTTTTAAAGTTGATATGAGTGGAAAATGTGATTCTATACATTCAAACTCCAAAACAGCCTTGACAAAATTGATTGGAAATCCTATTTTATGGAATGGAGACAATCAGATTACCGGAGATGTCATGCATTTAATTGGCGATAATACTACCAAAAAACTAGATTCCTTAAAAGTGCTCAATAATACTTTTCTGGTCTCGCGGGATACGCTCGGAACCGGGTTTAATCAGGTAAAAGGACTCAATTTATTTGGAAAATTCAGGGATGGTAAACTTCACGATGTCGATGTTATCAAAAATACCGAAGTGATTTATTATATGCGAAATGACGCCAATGAACTCATCGGAATTAATAAAAATGTCAGCAGTAAAATCAATCTTATTTTAGAGAATAATGCGGTTGAAACGATCACATTTTATAATAAAGTAGATGGTGACATTTATCCGGAAGCCGATTTACCTGAAAATGCACGAAAATTAAGAGGTTTAGTCTGGCGTGGTGATGAAAGAATAAAATCGAAAGATGATATTTTTACTGCTGAAGAAAATGAAGAAAATGACAAACTAATTCAGCAAGGAAAAGATCAGGAAGCTAAAGACAAAGATGTTCCTATGAAAGTCAGGAAAGAAACTTTGAATTACGATAAAAAGAAACCGGCAGCAAAAACAAGTACATCTAAAGCAGATACTACAAAAACTTCTAAGACTAAGAAGTAGTTTTTAGTCCCAGTCTCAGTTCATAGTGCGCAAAAACGATCTTTACAGTTAAAAAAAATCATTCGCAATTTTCAGTTTTCAGTCAACTTGAAACCTGGCCCGAGGCTGAAAAGCCGAATTGGCGAAGCAAACATGAAACTTTTAAACAAACAACAGTGAATCCAGATTTTATAAAATACCAGGCTCAAACTTCCCCATATCCATTAGGAATGGAAGTATCTCATGCCATTGGCTCTTATATTTACGATACAAACGATAAAAAATATTTAGATTTTGTTGCCGGCGTATCTGCTTGTACGCTTGGGCACCAGCATCCGAGAGTAAATCAGGCAATAAAAGATCAGTTGGATAAATATTCACATGTTATGGTATATGGAGAATATTCACAAAGTCCTGCGGTTCAATATTGCAAATTACTAGCTTCACTTCTGCCAGAATCTCTAAATAAAACCTATTTAGTAAACTCAGGAACAGAAGCTATCGAAGGCGCACTTAAACTAGCCAAACGAACAACAGGTCGGAGTCAGCTTATTTCGTGTCATAATGCTTATCACGGAAATACAATGGGCTCGATGAGTGTTATGGGATTTGAAGAGCGCAAACAGGCTTTTCGTCCATTATTACCAGATGTCGATTTTATCACTTTCAATAACGAAGAAGATTTACAGAAAATTACAACCCGAACTGCAGCAATTCTTTTAGAAACTATTCAGGGTGGTGCCGGATTTATTCAACCAGAAAACAACTTTTTACAAAAAGTCCGTAAACGCTGTGATGAAGTTGGAGCCATGATGATTGTAGATGAAATTCAGCCCGGATTTGGCCGCACAGGAAAACTTTTTGGTTTTCAAAATTACGATGTCGTTCCGGATATCGTTGTTATGGGAAAAGGTATGGGAGGCGGAATGCCCGTTGGTGCTTTTACAGCTTCTGCAGCGAAAATGGATCTTTTGACAGAAAACCCTAAGTTAGGACATATTACAACTTTTGGTGGTCACCCTGTCATTGCGTCAGCTTGTTTGGCGACTTTGCAGGAATTAACTGAGACTAACTTAATGCAAGAAGCCTTAGAGAAAGAAAAACTCTTTAGATCGCTTTTGGTACATCCTTTGATAAAGGAAGTTAGAGGAAAAGGATTAATGCTTGCTGCAATGACCGAAACAGCTGAAATAACCAATCAGGTTATTTTAAATGCTCAGGATAAAGGATTGATTTTATTCTGGTTGCTGTTTGAAGGATGTGCCATTCGAATTACACCGCCATTAACCATTTCTGAAGAAGAAATAAAAGAAGGTTGTGCTATAATTTTAAGCGTTATGGATGACATTATGAAAAAAGAACAAGAAGCTTAATTTTAAGCTATTGGGATTTGTTATCCAACAAAAATAAAAATTAGAATAATAACCAAAATAATCTTCTATACATCAGAAGATTATGACTAAAAACAGAATATAAATTCTGTCCATATTGTTAATTAAATTGTTCAAAACAATTAATTTCCTTTCCCCACAACAATAATATGGTTGCCTAAATTTATAACAGGCTAATTTCAAATAAAGACAGTATGCAATTAAGCAACGAAGAAGAAGATTATAACCTATCCCTATCCAAATTTGAGTCCATGTTAAAAACTAACAAAGTACTCTTTTTTGATTCTGAAGAATTCGAAGAAATTATTCTTCATTACTTAGATATAGGCAAGGCTAATTTAGCAAAAAAGGCCTTAAAACTTGCATTAGACCAACATCCAAAATCTACAGGCTTAAAATTAGTACAAGTAGAAATGCTGGTTTACGACGACAAACTTGAGATCGCTGAAAAGCTTTTGAATGAATTGTATGCAATTGAACCTAACAATGAGGAAATTTACATCCAGAAAGCTAATATTTGTTCAAAAAGAGATCAACACGAAAAAGCAGTAGAGTTACTTAAAATTGCCTTGCAATATACGGATGACTACGCTGACGTGTACAACCTGATTGGAATGGAATACCTTTTTATGGATAACCTTGAAATGGCAAAAGATAGTTTTATCAAATGTCTTGAAGAGGATTTAGAAGACCAATCGGCTTTATATAACGTAGTTTATTGTTTTGAATTTTTAGATCAAAATCAGGAAGCTATCGTTTATTTAAACGATTATATCAATAAAAACCCCTATAGCGAAATTGCCTGGCATCAGCTTGGGCGCTTGCATTATGGTGTAAAAGAATATGAAAATGCAATTCGTGCTTTTGATTATGCAACGTTAATCGATGACGAGTTTTTAGGGGCCTTCATGGAAAAAGCAAAAGCTTACGAGCGTTTGAAAAAATACGCTGAAGCCATTGAAAGCTATAACAGAACTATCGAATTGGACGATGCAACTTCTTATGCTTTATTGCGCATTGGAAAATGTTATGAAAAATTAGGAAATGCTGTAAAGGCACTTCAATATTATAACCAAACGGTTCATGAAGATCCTCTTTTAGATAAAGGCTGGATTGCCATTACCGATTTTTATGTTCGCCAAAAAAACTTTCAAAAAGCATTGTTTTTTGTCAACAAAGCATTAGCAATCGACAATCAGAATCGTTTGTATTGGAAGCGTTACGCAACGATCAACAAACAGATGAACTTTTTTGAAGAAGCAGAATTTGGATACAGAAAAGCGGTAGAATTTGGTGATTACGCTTTAGACACATGGTTATTTTGGGTTGATATTTTACAATTTTTAGGTGAATTTGAAAGTGCTATTCAAACTTTATTACAGGCTTCAGAATACTTTCCAGAGGAAAACGAAATCGAATATCGTTTGGCAGGATTGTATTTTATGGTTCAGGATAACACAAAAGCAAAATTCCATTTAAGTAATGGTTTGCGTTTAAACTTTGATAATTATATTTTGATCGAAGATTTATTTCCTGTAGTTTGGACAAAAAAAATGGTTAAAAATTATATTGAAAAACATAGAAAACAATAATGATTGATATTTTAAGAAGGCGTTTTGGCTTATTGGGTCGTAATATAAGTTACTCTTTTTCAAAGGGATATTTTACAGAAAAATTTAGTGATGAAGTTTTTGCCGGCAACAGCTACGAAAATTTCGACATTTCTGAAATTAATCACTTCACCGGATTATTAAAAAACAATCCGGATTTAAAGGGCTTAAATGTTACAATTCCGTACAAAGAGCAAGTAATTCCTTATTTAGATAAACTATCAACTAAAGCAAAATTAATTGGTGCGGTAAACACTATTAAGTTTACCAAAAACGGAAAACTAAAAGGATACAACACGGATTATTACGGCTTTAAAAAATCATTAAAACCATTATTAGAATCACATCATAAAAAAGCACTTATTTTAGGAACCGGCGGTGCATCAAAAGGCGTTGCTTTTGCTTTAGATGAACTTGATATTCCGTATACTTTTGTGTCAAGAGAAGCCAAAGAGAACATCATTGATTATGATCTGATTAATGCAACGACTTTTGACAATTTCCAAATTATAATCAATTGCACACCAGTTGGCACAAGTCCAAATATTGAAGCTTGTCCTGATTTACCATACGAATTTTTTACTGATAAACATATTGCTTACGATTTAATTTATAATCCTGCGGAAACGCAGTTTATGAAAAATGCTAAAAAATACGGAGCAATTACTAAAAATGGATACGACATGCTTATTTTTCAAGCCGAAAAAGCCTGGAAAATATGGAATAAATAAAAAAAATCTTAACAAATAAAATGTTAAAGTAATTTTCGTAACTTAGTCTATTCATTAATAGGTAGTTATGAAGAAATTATACTTACTCTGTATTTTTATATTTCTAGGAATTACAACTTCAAAAGCGCAAGGAACTGAAGTTGAAGAAAAAATTCCATTTACTGAACCTCGTTTCCGTTATTACCTGCAAACGCTACTTTTTTACAACGAATATCTCGATACCGATAATGGTTCTTTTAATACCACACAGGTACGTGGTTTACTTCCAATTGGAAGCAAAGCATGGAATTTAAGATTTGATCTTCCCTTAGTATCAGCGAATACTAATGAGACAAACAAAACCGGGATTGGAGATGTTGGTATGGGTATCAGTTATATCCCTTTTATGAAAAATAGCCAAGGTGTTGCTGTAAGAGCCAGAGTTTACGCTAACTCTGCAGTAGACCCCGCTTTTGGATCAGGAAAATGGGTAGTCATGCCAGCCTTCTTTTATGGAAGATATTTCAATTCTAAAAAAAACCTCTGGATCTCCTCTTTTGAATATCAGCAAAGTTTTGCAGGCTCTAGTCAGCGTAATGATATTAGCATTGGCGTTTTTGAAAATGTATTGTTTCATTTCTTTGGTAAAAACTGGATTGCTGGTGACGTTGCTTTTAGATATAATAGTACACTAAAGGGTTATCAAAATAACGCTTACGTAGAATACGGGAGAAAAATAACTCCTACTAATCTGGTATATATTCATCCAAGTGTTGCGTTCGGCGGGGATAAAACATACAATTATGGCTTAGAAGCTGGTGTGCTGATTTTATTTTAGTTTGATTAGCATCAGCTAAATGAAGTAAAGATTTAGTTTTTTTTCAGAATATTCTAAAGTTAATTTCAGCATTTTTTAAATTTATTTATTCATATTGAATTTACATATACTTTAAATAAACAATTAAAACTTTATATGATATCTACAATATGATTCTATAAAATAGGAATTTTATCGTAAAAACTGTTATAAATAAGGGATTTATTTTGTATTTAGAAACACCTTTACTATCTTTCGCAATGTTTAAAATAAAAACCTTATACATTTAAAATGTTAGAAGAAAAGAATGATAACCTGCAAGAAGCAGATGGAAAATCAGGAATCGAAATTAGCGATTCTATACAAAATGATGCAATTGAAACATTGAGTTCTGAAACAACGCCGGAAAAAGAAATTTCATCTGAAAATGAAATAGAAAATAATACTGCAGTTGAAGAAACCAACCATCAAACAGCACTTGACGCTATAACAAATTCTAATGCAGAAGAAAGTGAAGATGAGACGCTAAAAGAGCGCCATGATATTCCTATGGAGGATTATGATACTTTTTCATTAGATGCCCTTGTTGATGAATTAAAAAAGCTTGTCAATACAGATAAAGTCATGTCTGTAAAAGATCATATTGAAGAGATTAAAAAATCATTTTTACTACAATACAATCATCTTATTGAGGAGAAAAAAGAGGAATTTAATGCCTCCAAACAAGATCCAAATGAAGAATTTGAATACCATTCTCCACTGAAATCTAAGTTTGATGAATATTACAATATCTTCAGAGAAAAAAGGAATGTTCATTTTAAACATTTACAAACCAATTTAAAATCAAATTTAGAGAATCGACTTGCAATCGTTGAAGAACTAAAAGAACTTATAAATCCGCAGGAAAACATTAAAGATACGCTTAAGCATTTTAATGATTTAAGAGAAAGATGGAAAAATGCAGGAGCAATTCCTAAAGACAAATACAATCACGTTTGGAACAATTACCATTTTCATGTAGAAAATTTCTATGATTATCTGCATTTAGATCGTGAAGCCAGAGATTTAGATTTCAAATACAACCTTGATCAAAAGCAAAAAATAATTGCTCGTGTAGAAGAATTAGCAAACGAAACTGACATTAGTAAAGCGTTTCGTGAGTTACAGGATTTACACAGAATCTGGAAAGAAGATATCGGACCCGTATCAAAAGAACATCGTGATGCCATCTGGAATAAATTTAGCGAGCTAACTAAAAGAATTCACGATAAACGAGAACTTTTATTCGAAAGCCAGCGAGCAAACGAGCAACAGAATCTAGAAGTTAAAAAAGGAATTATTGCAACAATAGAGGTTTTAGCAACTGAAAAAGTTGGATCTCACTCACAATGGTTGGTACAAATTCAAAAAGTTGAAGCACTTAGAAATGAGTTTTTCGCTGCCGGAAAAGTTCCATCAGAAGTAAACGAAGAGACCTGGGCTGCTTTTAAAACTGCTGTTAGAAATTTTAATTCTTTTAAAAACTCATTTTACAAAGACATTAAAAAAGATCAAAACGACAATCTAAACAAAAAAATGGCTCTTGTTGCAAAAGCAAAAGAACTACAAGAAAGTACAGATTTTGGCGCTACTACTCCAGTAATGAAGCAAATTCAGGAAGAGTGGAAACAAATTGGTCATGTTCCTAAAAAATATTCAGACAAAATCTGGAAAGAATTCAAAGACGCTTGTAATCACTATTTCAACAAGTTAAAAGAGCATAAATCGGAAGAAAATGGAGACGAAGTAGCTGCTTTTGATAACAAAAAAGCATACTTAGACACCTTGAGAGCTTATCAGTTAACAGGCGATCACAAAACAGATTTAGACGCTATTAAATTACATATTGAAACCTGGAAGGGATTTGGAAAAGTACCTTTTTCAAGACGTCATATTGAAGGGAAATTCAACAAAATTTTAGACGCCCTTTTTGAAAAACTAAGTTTGAGTAAAAAAGAAACAGAGATGATGCGTTTTTCTAACAGAATTGATTCTTTATCTGAAAGCAACGATACACGTAAATTAGATAACGAAAAAATCTTCTTAATGCGTAAAATTGAAGAAGTTCAAAACGAAATTTTCCAATTAGAAAATAATATTCAGTTTTTTACGAATACTAAAAACGCTAAAAAAGAAAACTCAATTGTGCTTGAAGTTCGCAAAAACATAGCTATTCACAAAGAAAGTCTTGAAGTGTGGAAAGATAAATTGAAACAATTGCGTAATTTAGGTCAGGAATAGATTTAAATGCTAAAAAATAAAAAAGGTGTAATGAAAATAATCATTACACCTTTTTTATAGTTAATATTTTTATCGCAAAGCACGCGAAGACTTAAAGATAAAAGTTCGCAAAACTTTGTATTGATTTACCTTTGTGAACTTTGCGTAAATCTTTGCGAACATTGCGGTTAAATTCCCCAAACTTAACATTACGTTTTAATTGGATAAAACTATTCTGTAAAATATTGTTTATATTTGAGTATCAAAAGATTATAAACCTTAATATTTTATAAAATGAAATTTACTAGAAAAGCAAATGCCAACTGGAAAGGAACAGGCATGGAAGGAACCGGAACAATCAGTACTCAAAGTACAACATTAAATAATGCACAATTATCCTTTAAAACAAGATTTGCAGATGGCGTTGGTACAAATCCGGAAGAACTTGTTGCAGCGGCTCATTCAGGCTGTTTTACAATGCAATTAAGTTTCTTATTGAATGAAGGAGGTTTTACCGCAGATGATTTATCCACAGAAGCTACAGTAACTTTTGAAGATGGAACTATAACACTAATTCATTTAGACCTAAAAGGAAAAGTACCATCAATTTCAGCTGAAGAATTTGAAAAAACAGCAGCAAAAGCAAAAGAAATCTGTCCGATCTCTAAGCTTTTAAACACAACAATTACGTTATCAACGACTTTGCTTTAGATAATGATAATTTTAAGCATAAAAAAATCCCGTTTTATCAAAAACGGGATTTTTTTTATAGAATAAATGACTAATTAATTCATTGTAGCTTTCAATGCTTTTGCTTCAGCAGTCATTTCTAATGCTTTATAAACACCTAATAATGTTTTAGACACATCTTCATTTTTAGGATCTAATTCATGCGCTTTTTTAAGATAAGGAATCACACCTTTAAAAACGTTTTCTCTCTGTCCTTTTAAAACGTCGTAACGTTTTGTATCTTTATCAGAAGTACCCAATTTATTCATTTCATCAATAATTGGCTTCTCAGCTTCTAATTTTAAAGCTGCAAGGTTCAAATAGGCATTAGTATAACTTGGGTTGATTTCAATCGCTTTCAAATAATACTTCTCAGCATCAGCTTTATTACCAGCGTTACCGCTGATAACTCCTAAATTGAAGATTAAATCAGCATTATTTGGATCTTTTTCTAAAGCCTCATTAACTAATTTCTTGTATGTATCGAAATCTTTAGTTTCCAGGTACAAGTTTGCTTCTGTAAGCAACAAAGAAGTATCTTCCGGATTTGTTTTTCTCGCATCAGCAATTGCTTTTTTAGCTTCTTCAGTTCTTCCTTTTTGAACCAGGATTAAGGCTAAATTTTTATAGATTTCTCCTCTTTTAGAAGGAATTGCTTCCGTTTTAGGTTTTTCGTGAGTTCCTAATTTTACAGCTAAATCTCTTTCATTAGTAGTATTAAAACCATCCTCATTCCCAGAAGCTTTATTTAATGCTGTATAACTAGTTCCTTTACCAGAATAATTTATTTTTTTTAATTCTTCATACATTGGCAAAGCTGTATCATAGTCTTGCGCATTTACAGCTGTAGAAGCAGCATAATACAAATTAATTGTATCTTTTTTATCTAATAAATAAGCATCATACAATTTTTTTGCTCCCTCTGTATTCTTGTTTGCCTGACTGTCTGCAATAGCAGAGTTAATCAATTTTCCTTTAATTTCAGTAATTGAAGCAGCAGCCTGAGTTGAATATTTTAATTTTCCAGATGCTTTTTCAATATCAATTAATTTTTTATAGCTTTCAGCAGCAAGCGATAAGTTTTTACCTTCTTCAACTTTTTTATTCGCTAAATCTAAATAAGCATTTCCTTGTACAGAATAGTATTGTGCCTGTTCAACATCTTTGGCGTTAACAACCAAATTTTCTGCATCTTTTAGTATAGCAATTGCACCTTGAGCATCTCCGCTTTTTAGCGCTTTTTCAGCACTTTTAATCTGATCTTTTTGAGCAAAAGTAGCTACTGAAATCAATAATGCTGACGCAAGTATTACATATTTACTTTTCATAATATTCAATTTGTGTATTTAATTTTAATTTAAGTGGTTTTTATTTATTCTTCAGATTCTTCTTCCTCTGAATCGTCTTCATCTTCTACTTCTTCGTCAGTGTCGTCATCGTCATCATCATCAGCTGTTCCATCATCTTCAAGAACTTCTAAATCCGGTTTAACTCTTTCGATAACTGATTCAATAACATTTCCGTCTTCATCGACAATTACTTCAGCTACATCGTCTTTCATTACTTTTGTAACTGCTGCGATAGAATCTTTACCTTTTAGGTTAATTAATCGAACTCCTTGCGTTGCACGACCCATTACACGTAAATCTTCAATTGCCATTCTGATTGTTAATCCTGATTTATTAATAATCATTAAATCATCAGCATCTGTTACGGCGTTGATCGAAATTAGTTTTCCTGTTTTCTCCGTAATGTTAAGCGTTTTTACCCCTTTACCACCACGATTTGTAATTCTGTAAACATCTTCTCCATCTTCATCAACTAATTTGGTACGTTTTCCGTATCCATTTTCAGTTACAACCAAAATTTGAGAATCGTTAACATCTTCTTTTGCAACAGTAACCATACCAATTACTTCATCAGTATCATCTTTTAAAGTAATTCCACGAACTCCGGAAGCAGTTCTTCCCATCGGACGCGTTTTAGTTTCTTCAAAACGAACCAACTTACCAGACTTAACTGCTAAGATGATTTGACTGTCACCATTCGTTAATTGTGCCCCCATCAATTCGTCACCTTCCTTAATAGTAATAGCAGCAACACCATTTACCCTTGGTTTAGAATATTTCTCTAAAGAAGTTTTCTTAACCTGACCTTGTTTGGTAACCATTACAAGATTATGACTGTTGATGTAATCTTTATCTTTTAAATCTTGTGTACAAATGAAAGCTTTAACTTTATCATCGCTTTCAATATTTACTAAGTTTTGAATTGCTCTACCTTTTGCTGTTTTGCTTCCCTCCGGAATTTCATAAACACGCATCCAGAAACATTTTCCTTTTTGTGTAAAGAACATCATGTATTGGTGGTTAGTAGCAACGAACATATGTTCAAGGAAATCCTGATCTCTTGTTCCGGCACTTTTTTGCCCAACTCCACCTCTATTCTGAGTTTTGTATTCTGTAAGGTTAGTACGTTTGATATAACCAGCATGCGAAATGGTAATAACTACATTCTCATCTGCAATTAAATCTTCTATACTTACATCTCCACCAGAATATTCAATTTGAGAACGACGCTCATCTCCGTATTTCTCACGAATTTCTTCCAATTCTTCTTTAATCAAAGCAGTTCTTAAATTAACATCTGCCAATAAAGCTTTTAAGTGCTCGATTAACTTCATCAATTCTTCAAACTCAGCTCTTAACTTATCCTGCTCCAGTCCTGTTAACTGACGTAAACGCATCTCAACAATAGCACGTGCCTGAATATCTGACAAGTTGAATCTTTCAATCAATTTCTCACGAGCTTCTTCAGTATTCTTAGACCCTCTGATGATAGCAATTACTTCATCGATATTATCTGAAGCAATAATCAAACCTTCTAATATATGCGCTCTTTCCTCTGCTTTACGCAATTCAAACTGCGTTCTGCGCACTACAACATCATGACGGTGCTCAATAAAATAGTGAATCATATCTTTTAGATTCAACATTTGTGGGCGACCTTTTACAAGTGCAATATTATTTACACTAAAAGAGGATTGTAATGAGGTAAACTTATATAAGGTATTCAAAACTACGTTTGGCGTAGCATCACGTTTCAGAATATATACGATACGCATACCATTTCTATCCGATTCGTCACGAATATTCGCAATACCTTCAATTTTTTTATCGTTAACTAAATCAGCCGTACGTTTAATCATTTCGGCTTTGTTAACCTGATATGGAATTTCAGTAACAATAATACATTCTCTTCCGTCAACTTCTTCAAAACCAACTTTAGCACGCATTACAATACGACCTCTACCTGTTTTAAAAGCTTCACGAACGCCTTCATAACCATAAATCACCCCTCCAGTTGGAAAATCCGGAGCTTTAATATGTGTTATCAATTCGTCTATTTCAATATCGTTATTATCAAGGTAAGCTAATGTACCGTTAATTACTTCTGTTAAATTATGTGGAGGCATGTTTGTTGCCATACCTACCGCAATACCTGTTGCTCCGTTTACTAATAAAGTAGGAACTCTCGTTGGCATTACTTTTGGCTCATATAAAGTATCGTCAAAGTTCAATTGAAAATCAACTGTTTCTTTTTCGATATCTGCCATAATATCTTCTGAAATTTTGCGCATTCTGGCCTCAGTATAACGCATTGCTGCCGGACTGTCACCATCAACAGATCCAAAGTTACCCTGACCATCTACTAATAAATATCGCATACTCCATTCCTGAGCCATACGTACCATGGCATCATAAACAGAGGTATCTCCGTGTGGGTGATACTTACCCAGAACTTCTCCGACGATTCTCGCAGATTTTTTGTGGGCAGATCTTGATGTTACTCCTAAGTCATACATTCCGTAAAGAACTCTTCGATGCACTGGTTTCAAGCCATCTCTAACATCAGGAAGTGCTCTAGATACGATTACTGACATCGAATAATCGATGTAAGCTGATTTCATTTCATCTTCTATGTTAATAGGAATTAACTTTTCTCCTTCAGACATAAGTTGTTATATTAAATAATTATATTAGTTTCAAAGCGTGCCAAGATACGTTTTTTTCGAATTTTTTCAGCTATTTACTTACACTTATTTCAATGATTTATTAACAACTTTATTTAGTCTTTTGGTTAATAAATTAAGCGTTTTTTAACGCTTTTATTGTTATTTTTTTTGTCAATTAGCTGACAGTAGTTCTCGAAGGGTACGGTTTTTGTTTTTCAAACTGTAATTCACTAAATTTACAATACCAATAAATATATTATGGATGATAATTTTTCACCAAGAGTAAAAGATGTTATTACATACAGTAAGGAAGAAGCCCTTCGTTTAGGACACGACTTTATTGGTACTGAACATCTAATGCTAGGCATTTTAAGAGATGGTAACGGAAAAGCTATTCATATACTTAATAACCTAGCTGTCGATTTAGATCATTTACGCAGGAAGGTAGAAATACTGAGTCCGGCCAACCAGAGCGTTGAAGTAAATGCTGAAAAGAAAAATCTTCATCTTACCCGACAGGCAGAAAGAGCCCTGAAGACCACTTTTCTTGAAGCTAAAGTATTTCAAAGTTCGTCGATTAGCACGGCACACTTGCTTTTATGCATCTTACGAAACGAAAACGATCCAACAACCAAGCTGTTGAATAAGCTAAAAATAGATTATGACATAGCTAAAGAACAATATTTAAACATGACGCCAAACGAAGAAGAATTCTTAGAAAACTTGCCAAGAAACGAATCGTACAATGACGATTCAGGACAAGATGACAGTCTTAAAGAAAGTAGTTTTAATAATCCGGCCAATAAGTCAAACAAAAAATCTAAGACTCCGGTTTTAGATAATTTTGGGAGAGATTTAACAGAAATGGCTGAGGAAGGAAAACTGGATCCTGTTGTAGGACGCGAAAAAGAAATTGAACGTGTTTCGCAAATCTTAAGCCGTAGAAAGAAAAACAACCCACTTCTTATTGGAGAACCAGGAGTTGGTAAATCTGCTATTGCAGAAGGACTTGCTTTGCGTATTATCCAAAAGAAAGTATCCCGTATTCTTTTCCACAAACGTGTGGTAACTCTTGATTTGGCTAGTTTAGTAGCCGGAACAAAATACCGCGGTCAGTTTGAAGAAAGAATGAAAGCCGTTATGAACGAGCTGGAGAAAAACGATGACATCATTCTTTTTATTGATGAAATTCACACTATTGTAGGTGCTGGAGGAGCAACTGGTTCACTTGATGCTTCCAACATGTTCAAACCTGCTTTAGCAAGAGGAGAAATCCAATGTATTGGTGCTACAACTCTTGATGAGTACAGACAATATATTGAAAAAGATGGTGCATTAGAAAGACGTTTCCAAAAAGTAATCGTAGAACCAACATCTGTTGAGGAAACTATTGCAATTTTGAATAATATTAAAGACAAATACGAAGATCACCATAATGTTACTTATACGCAGGAAGCCATTGAAGCTTGTGTTAAATTAACAAACAGATATATGTCTGAGCGTTTTTTACCAGACAAAGCTATTGATGCTCTTGACGAAGCTGGTTCTCGTGTACACATTACTAATATTGATGTTCCTAAACAAATTTTGGATTTAGAGCGTCAGTTGGAAGAAGTGCGTGAAAACAAAAATATGGTTGTTAAAAAACAAAAATATGAAGAAGCAGCCAAACTTCGTGATGATGAAAAACGTATCGAAAAAGATTTAGCTGTTGCCCAGGAACAGTGGGAAGAGGATTCTAAAAACAACAGAATTGAAGTTACAGAAGATAATGTAGCCGATGTTGTTTCGATGATGACCGGAATTCCTGTTAATAGAATAGCACAAACAGAAAGCAACAAATTAGCCAAATTACCTGAATTGATTCAGAACAAAGTAATTGGTCAAAATGAGGCTGTATTAAAAATTGCACGTTCTATTCAACGTAACAGAGCCGGACTTAAAGATCCGAATAAACCAATTGGTTCGTTCATTTTCTTAGGTCAGACTGGAGTTGGTAAAACGCAATTAGCAAAAGTTTTAGCAAAAGAATTATTTGATTCTGAAGATGCATTAGTTCGTATCGACATGAGTGAATACATGGAAAAATTTGCTATTTCTCGTTTAGTTGGAGCACCTCCGGGATACGTAGGATATGAAGAAGGTGGTCAATTGACTGAAAAAGTTCGTAGAAAACCATATTGTGTTGTGCTGTTAGATGAGATCGAAAAAGCGCATCCGGATGTGTTTAATATGATGCTTCAGGTTTTAGATGACGGTTATTTGACAGATAGTTTAGGTCGTAAAATCGACTTTAAAAATACTATTATCATTATGACTTCAAATGTTGGAGCTCGTCAATTGAAAGATTTTGGACAAGGTGTTGGTTTCGGAACAGCTGCAAAAGTGGCTCAAGCCGACGAAAATTCTAAAAGTATTATCGAAAATGCACTGAAGAAAACTTTTGCTCCTGAATTCTTAAACAGAATTGATGATGTAATTGTATTCAATGCTTTAGAAAAAGCCGACATTGATTTGATTATCGAAATTGAGCTTAAAAAACTATATTCTCGTATAGCTGAATTAGGATACACTTTAAGTTTAACTGATAAAGCAAAAGCATTTATCGCCGAGAAAGGTTTTGACAGACAATTTGGAGCAAGACCTCTAAAAAGAGCGATTCAGAAATATGTAGAAGATTTATTGGCAGAAGAAATCATAACTTCAAAAATTCATTCAGGAGACGAAATCTTAATGGATTTGAAAGATGATTCACAAGAACTTTCGGTAGAAATTCACAAAGCCGAAGAGCCAACTAATCAATAAATTAGTTAAAAATTATAACAAAAATAATATACCCGTTACGTTTTCATAACTTAACGGGTATTTTTTTTGAATAATTTACTATCTTTAGTAAAAGCAAATAACTATTTTTGATTTAAAATTATATAATAATAAAACAACGTATGCTTCAAAACAAAGTCATTTTAGGTAGCGAAGAATGGTGCTCATTTCCAGAACTAGGAATCCCGACAATCAAGGCTCGTGTTGATTCAGGTGCCAAAACTTCTGCAATGCACGCCATCAACATAGCTCCTTTTATAAAAAATGATGCCAATTGGGTAAAATTTGACATTAATCCAATTCAGAATAATATTAAAACCATCATTCATTGTGAAGCTCCGTTGGTTGACAAAAGAATTGTAAAAAGTTCAAGTGGTTTTAGAGAACATCGTTATGTTATTCAAACCAACTTAAAAATTGGCGATGTAAAATGGCCAATTGAAATGACCCTGACCAATCGTGACTCAATGGGTTTCCGTATGCTTTTGGGTAGAGAAGCCATGAGTGGTCGCGTATTAGTTGATCCGGAAGAAAAATATCTTTTAGGACAACCTACAACAGAAGCTTTAAAAGAATTATACCAAAACTCAGAAAAAGCAACTTCTGGTTTACGAATCGGACTTTTAGCAAGTAATCCCGAATTATACAGCAATAAAAGAATCATGGAAGCCGGTGAAATGCGCGGTCATGAAATGCATTTTTTGAATATCAAAGAATGTTATATGAAACTGGATGCTAAAACTCCAGAGATTCATTACAGAGGTGGAAAAATATTAAATCAATTTGATGCTATTATACCAAGAATTCGACCAAGTATCACGTTTTACGGTTGTGCTTTGACACGTCAATTCGAAGCTTTAAAGGTTTTCGTTTTAAATTCGGCTACAGCCATTACGCAATCGCGTGATAAACTTTACTCACTGCAATTGCTTTTAAATAGCGGGATCGATATTCCAACAACTGGTTTTGCGAATTCTCCTTTAGACACAGATAATTTAATTAAAATGGTTGGAGGCTCGCCTTTAATTGTAAAATTATTAGAAGGAACACAAGGAAAAGGCGTTGTTTTGGCAGAAACCAAAAAAGCTGCAGAAAGTGTTATCAACGCTTTCAAAAGTTTAAATGCAAATATCTTAGTTCAGGAATTTATCAAAGAAGCTAACGGAAAAGATATTCGTTGTTTTGTAATTGACGGAAAAGTAGTTGCCGCTATTCAGCGTGAAGCTATGCCAGGGGAATTCAGAGCCAACATCCATCTTGGCGGAACAGCATCTGTCATAAAAGTAACAGCTGAAGAGAAAAAGATCGCCATAAAAGCTGCAAAAGCAATGGATTTAAAAGTAGCTGGTGTTGATATTATTCGTTCATCAAAAGGACCATTATTATTAGAAGTCAACTCATCTCCAGGACTCGAAGGAATTGAGGGCGCAACGAACAAAGATATTGCCGGAGAAATGATTAAAGCAATTGAGAAAAATTTCAAAATAATTAGTTAGTTCATCCTAACTTAATATTCGATATTTATTTTAGCAACTTTGTCAAAGTTTAAAACTTTGACAAAGTTTTTTTTTACCTTTAAAATAAAAAACAATGCTAAACCCTTATTTAGATATTATTTTCCGAAGTCTTGCAGTTTATTTTTTCATGACAATTGCACTGCGAATTTTCGGCAAAAAAGAACTTTCACAATTAAATACTGCTGATATTATTTTGATTTTACTGATCAGTAATTCAGTTCAAAATGCAATGGTTGGCCCTGACACAAGTCTTTGGGGAGGTTTGGTTGCTGCATTGGCCTTATTTGTGATTAACTTTATCATTAAAAAATTAACACACAAATACAAAATAGTAAACGATTTACTTTTAGACAAACCCGAAATCCTGATTCATAATGGAACTTTGGATTTTAATGCTTTAAGCAAATTAGACATTTCACACGAAGAATTAAAAGAAGCGGCACGTGAGCATGGTTTAGAGCATTTAACCGATATAAAGCTCTGTACGCTAGAAATTGACGGTACAATTAGTATTATTTCGAAAGATAAAACCACTTTAAAAGAAACACATTACAAGCGCAAGCACAATCATAAGAATTTAAGGAAATAAAAAGTGAAAAATTCCAAAAAGGAAATTCCAAATTCCAAATTTGAAAAACGTGTAAAACATTGGAATTTGGAATTTTAAATTATTGGAATTTGTATAAAAAAAAGACTGGTTTTCAATTGAAAACCAGTCTTTTTTTTATGTCGCTAAAATGCGATCAAAACTTCTCACATTTTACAAAAATCATTTTACTACGAAATAAATACGCTTAATACAAAGTAAACCAATCCTGCTAAAATAGCTGAAATAGGAATCGTTAGTATCCATGCCCAGATCAAACTTACAGTTACTCCCCAACGAACGGCAGACACACGTTTTGTTAATCCAACCCCGATGATAGAACCTGTAATAGTATGGGTTGTACTTACCGGAATTTTTAAGTGTTCAGTAAAGTAAAGCGTTAAAGCACCTGCAGTTTCTGCGGCAACTCCTTCAAATGAAGTTACTTTTGTAATTTTAGAACCCATTGTTTTCACAATTTTCCAACCACCACTCAAAGTTCCTGCTGCAATAGCAGAATAACAAGCTAATGGAATCCATCCTGGCATTACTCCTTTTATTCCCAAATCATCATTTGGCAATACAACATCTAGCCATGATGCCATATGAACTCCCGGATTTGTATTAATATATACCGCAACAGCTGCTGCAATAATACCCATTACTTTTTGAGAATCATTTCCTCCGTGTCCTAAACTAAAGGCTGCAGAAGATAATAATTGCATTTTTTTCAAAGCTGCATCAGCCTGATGAAGATTTAAACTGCTAAATATCAAACAAAACAAACTTACTGTTAAGATAATAAAAGCAACTAAAAACCATTTAATATTATGTGGATCAAAAGCGACACTCCAAAAATGAGATTCAAAACGAGGTTTGTCAATATCAGCATAAGGAACCATTAAATTGCTAACAATCCAAACCGTTGCAATCATTAAAGCGATTGTAAATATTTTAGGACCAATAACTTTACGTGAAGCATTTAGCAACCAAATCGATATTAAATAAGAAGCAAACGCTCCTAATAATGGTGCTAAAACAATAAAAGCAATAATGATAAGCACTCCTGAAGGCATTCCGCCATCTTTTCCTGCCTTATACCAACTTACGATTTCGTACCAATAATGAGTAGTTCCATCTTCTCCGGCATAACCTGAAAAACCGTGAACTGCTATAGCATGCGCAACGGCAGCACCAGCAAAACCACCAATTAATGTATGTGAAGAACTTGAAGGAATTCCTAGCCACCAAGTCAATAAATTCCAACAAATAGCTGCAATAACACCGGCAAGAATAACAACAAGGTTAATTTCCATAGTGTGCGCTGTTTTAGCAACAGTATCTGCAACACCAAATCCAAAAACCCAATAAGCCAGAAAGTTAAAAAATGCTGCCCAAAGAACGGCCTGAAAAGGCGTTAAAACCTTTGTAGCAACAACAGTCGCTATAGCATTTGCCGCATCATGAAAACCGTTGATGTAATCAAAAATTAAAGCTAATACTATAATAATTATAAGTAGCGTCATAAAATTATAACTTCAGAATGAAATAAATTGAATTAAGAATGTTTTACAGAAATAGATTCCAGTATGTTCGCAACACTCTTACATTTGTCTGTTGCTGATTCTAAAACAGATAACACTTCTTTATATTTAATAATATTTTTAGCGTCTGTTTCGTTTTCAAAAATTTCAAAAACTGCTTTGTTATATACATTATCAGACTTGTTTTCTAGTTTGTTAATTCTAGCACAAGCATCCTTAATAATGTTCATGTTTTTTAGATTACTCAACTCTTTTACGGCACTATCAATATTTTGACAAGCTTCAAGATTGATTTCTGTCATCTTTCTGATAGATTTTGTAATCTTATCAACCTGATACAATCTCATTCTGCTTGCTGCACCGTGAAGGTAATCAGCAACGTTATCAATAGAAGTAATTAAAGTGTGAATATCCTCTCTATCAAATGGCGTAATGAAATTTCTGCTCAATTCAAGATTGGTTTGACGTGTAATGTCTTCTCCTCTTTGCTCTAACTCATCAATTTTTTGAAAAAGAACTTCTCTTTCTTTTAACGGAAGGTTTACAGCTTCGTGTAAATTAGAAGCTAATTCAATTAAATTGCTTGAAGCTTCTTCAAAAAGTGGAAAGAATTTTTTGTCTTTCGGCACTAAAAATTGGAAAATACTGTTTATTGACATTTTTATATTTTTGATAGTGCAAAATTACTTCATTAATATTTTGTTATGTTAAGCCAGTGTTAACAAATCGTTTTCAATTTGAAAACTATCCAGGAACGCAACTGTCTTCTCAATATCGTAATGTAAAATTCTGTCTTCTTTAACCAAAGGCACCACTTCTCTATAACTGCTTAAGAACATTTCAATGAAATCGCTTGATTTTAAAGGCTCTCTGTAAGCGATTGCTTGCGAAGCATTCATTAATTCGATCGCTAAAATACGCTCTAAATTATCCATAACACGCAACGCTTTTGTTGCTCCGTTTGCCCCCATACTCACGTGATCTTCCTGTCCGTTACTCGAAACAATACTATCAATGCTAGACGGAGTTGCCAATTGTTTGTTCTGACTTGCAATACTTGCGGCAGTATATTGTGGAATCATAAATCCTGAATTCAGTCCCGGATTATCTACCAAAAATGCCGGAAGATTTCTTAAACCTGAAATTAGCTGATAAGTTCTTCTTTCAGAAATACTTCCTAATTCTGCCAAAGCGATTGCCATAAAATCTAAAGCTAAAGCCAAAGGTTGTCCGTGGAAGTTTCCTCCAGAAATAATCTGATCGGCTTCAATAAATATATTTGGATTATCGGTAACCGAGTTAATTTCGGTTTTGAATACTTTTCGAACATAATCAATAGCATCTTTTGAAGCTCCGTGAACCTGAGGCATACAACGGAAAGAATATGGATCCTGAACGTGTTTTTTCTCTTGTTCGATTATTTCACTTCCTTCTAAAAATTCATTAATACGCTGCGCCGTTACAATTTGTCCTTTGTGAGGGCGAATAAAATGAATCAATTCATTAAAAGGCTCGCTTCTTCCATCAAAACCTTCCAAAGAAATAGTTCCGATTAAATCTGCCAAATACGAATATTTATACGCTTTTAATAAAATATGTGCTCCGTAAGCACTCATAAACTGGGTTCCGTTTAGTAAAGCCAAACCTTCTTTTGACTGTAAAACGATTGGTTCCCAGTTAAAATGTTTTAAAACTTCGGCGGAAGCCACTTTCTTTCCTTCAAACAATACTTCGCCTTCTCCTAATAAAGGTAAGGATAAATGTGCCAATGGCGCCAAATCTCCGGAAGCCCCAAGTGAACCCTGAGTATATATAATAGGTAGAATATCATTATTATAGAAATCAACCAAACGACTTACCGTTTGCAATTGAATTCCTGAATGTCCGTAACTTAACGATTGAATCTTAAGCAACAACATCATTTTTACAATTTCTGAAGGAACTTCTTCTCCAGTACCACAAGCGTGAGACTTAACAAGGTTCTCCTGAAGTTTTGATAAATTCTCGTTTGAGATTTTCACATTACAAAGTGATCCAAAACCAGTGTTGATTCCGTAAATAGGTTCAGAATGTGAAGCCATTTTTTTATCTAAATAATCACGACATTTCTGAACGTTTACTTTTGCTTCTTCAGATAATTCAAGCATCTTCTGATTTACAATAATTTCTTGCAGATCTTCTAAACTTAGGGTTTCAGTACTTATATAATGAATTTCTCTCATGGCATTTTTAATTTAAGGCATCAAAATTCAACAAATCAATATTAAAAAGCAACATTTGTTCATAATAATTAAAATTTACATAAAACAAATTAAAAGCATTTAGCTATTTCACAATATTAATCATACAAAATCAGTGCTTTAATTTTCTTCAGGAAAATAAACCTTTAAAAGCTAGTATAAAAAATTAATTTCCTACTTATTTTATAGACTAATGACAGTTTCTATTCACAATTCTACTTATAAATCAGCTTTTTAAACCGTATACTTGCAGTAAATGCGGGTCTAAATATACGAATCCGTCAATTTATGATATTCAAATTTAACAAAAATTCAATATTAAATGAATGAGATTTGAATTATTAAAATATTCGCAAAAAGAAAATAAAGGTTTTTCGCTTTTATAAAAATCTGTACTTTTGAAACATCAAAAATGAAAAGTAACAGCGTAAAATATCAATCTACAATGACAACTCAAACTGGAGTTGCAATTGCTGCTACTACAATTTCTACAACAACTACTACCCCTTAGGGGTATACATTTTACATATAATCCTGGTTATCTATACTTTTTTCCTGAAAGAAGAGAGTCATTGGGTACATAAAAAACATTTACAAAGAAAAAAAAGTCGCAGTTTTCAGTTTCAGTTCACAGTTGATAACCTTTGAACTTTTGTTACTCAAAATCTTTGCACCTTATTAAAAAACATCAAAATGAAAGTATTAAAATTTGGCGGAACTTCGGTTGCCAATGCTCAAAATATAAAACTCGTTCTCGAAATTATAAACCAAAAATCGAAACAAGATCAATTAGTTGTCGTTGTTTCTGCTTTAAGCAAAGTAACCGATTTATTGCAATTGGCAGCAGCAAAAGCAGCAGCAAACGATGAAAGTTTCAGAGAAATTGTTGCCGAAATCGAGAAAAAACACCTTGACACTTTAAAAGAACTTATTCCGGTTAGCGAACAAAGCAGCCTATTAAGTCATGTAAAAAGAATCGTAAATCACTTAGAAACTTTGCTTGATGGATGTTTCTTATTAGGCGAATTATCTCCAAGAACGGCTGACACTATTTTAAGTTTTGGAGAATTGCTTTCTTCTTATATCATCGCGCAGGCATATCAGCAAATTGATAAAAATGTCGTTTATAAGGACAGCCGCGAAATCATCAAAACAAATGCTGATTTCGGAAAAGCAGCCGTGAATTTTGAAATTTCAAACCAATTGATTCAGGAATATTTTGGTCAAAATGAATCGAATATTAATATTTTACCGGGATTTATTGCGTTGACTCTTGACGGAATTACCACAACTTTAGGCCGTGGCGGTTCTGATTATACTGCTGCCATTATTGCCGGAGCGCTTGAGGCATCGCAATTAGAAATCTGGACAGACGTAAACGGAATGTTTACTGCCAATCCAAAAATCGTAAAACAAGCACAGCCAATTGCCAACATTTCGTATCAAGAAGCGATGGAACTGTCGCATTTTGGTGCCAAAGTGTTGTACCCGCCAACGATTCAGCCGGTTTTAAGAAAAAATATTCCAATTTTAATTAAAAATACTTTTGAACCGGAAGCTGTAGGAACTTTGATTTCTGATACTGTTTCGTCTAAAGATTCGGTTGTAAAAGGAATCAGCCATATTGACAATATTTCGCTTGTAACATTGGAAGGTCCAGGAATGATTGGAGTTGCAGGTTCATCAAGACGTTTGTTTGAAGTATTGTCTCAGGAAAAAATCAATGTCATTTTTATTACTCAGGCTTCTTCTGAGCACTCTATTTGTATTGGAATTTTAAATTCGGATGCTGAAAGTGCTGAAAATGCGATCAACAGAGCTTTTGAAGTAGAAATTCTTCAAAACAAAATTGATCCTGCCATTGTAGAAAAAGACCTTTGCATTATTGCTTTGGTTGGAGAAAACATGAAAAACCACCAGGGTTTGAGCGGTAGAATGTTCAGTACTTTAGGAAAAAATAACGTAAATATCCGTGCAATTGCACAAGGTGCTTCTGAACGTAATATTTCGACTGTAATCAACGAAAGAGACGTTAAAAAAGCGTTGAATACTTTGCACGAAAACTTCTTTGAAGAAAACACCAAACAGCTGAATTTATTTGTGATGGGTGTTGGAAATGTGGGCGAAAAATTCATCGAGCAAATTCACAATCAAAGGAAATTCTTAAAAGATAATTTAAAGATCAACGTTCGCGTTATCGCTTTGTCAAACTCAAGAAAAATGCTTTTTGACGAGGACGGAATTTCACTAAAAGACTGGAAATCGACTTTAGACAAAGGCGAACATGCTATCCCAACAGAGTTTATTGCACGTGCTAAAGAACTGAATTTACGTAACAGTATTTTTGTGGATATTACAGCAAATGCAAGCGTTTCTGAAATGTATGAGAAATTCTTAAAAGAAAGTATTGCCGTTGTAACTTGTAACAAAATTGCCTGTTCTTCTGCATATGACAATTATAAAAAATTAAAAAGTTTATCACGTCAATATAATGCTCCATTTTTGTTTGAAACAAATGTGGGAGCTGGATTACCAATTATCGATACTGTAAAAAACTTAATCGCTTCTGGCGATAAAGTGCATAAAATTCAGGCGGTTTTATCTGGAAGTCTGAACTTCATTTTCAACAATTTTGACAAGAATAATTCTTTTCACGATGTCGTTAAAGAAGCCGGAGTACAAGGTTTCACAGAACCAGATCCGAAAATTGACTTAAGTGGTGTTGATGTGGCTCGTAAAATACTGATTCTTATTCGCGAAAGCGGTTACGAAATGGATATTGACGCTATCGCAAACGAATCGTTTTTGCCTGCCGAATGTTTGGACACAACAAACAACGAGGCCTTTTTTGCATCGTTAATCAAGCACGCTCCTCATTTTGAGAAAATCTATGAAGAAGCATTAGCAAAAGATTCAAGATTGAAATACGTAGCACAATTCGAAAACGGAAAAGCGAGCGTTGGCTTGCAATTCATCGCTAAAGATCATCCATTCTATAATTTAGAAGGAAAAGACAATATCGTATTGTTCTACACAGATCGTTACGTAGACCAGCCGTTATTGATCAAAGGCGCCGGTGCCGGAGCTGCGGTTACAGCATCAGGAATTTTTGCGGATGTAATTCGAATAGGGAATAATTAGAGGTACTAAGGTTCTAAGATGCTAAGGTTCTGAGTTTTTTTAAACCAAATCTTAGCTTCTTAGAACCTCAGACCCTTAGAAACTTATAATAAACAGTTGCAAAGAAACCTTAGAACCTTAGAATCTTAGCATCTCAGAACCTTTAAAAAAAATGGAAATTAAACTCTTTTGCCCGGCAACTATCGCGAATCTTTCGTGCGGATTTGACGTACTTGGACTTTGCTTAGACAATGCGGGCGATGAAATGATTGTTCGAAAAGTCGATCAAAAAGGCGTTCGTATTACTAAAATTGTCGGTGCCGATTTGCCTTTGGAAACCGAAAAAAACGTTTCGGGTGTTGCGGCTTTGGCAATGCTGGAAACTTTAGACGAACTAGATTTTGGATTCGAAATCGAAATCTATAAAAACATCAAGGCCGGAAGCGGAATTGGAAGCAGTGCTGCAAGTTCTGCCGGAGCGGTTTTCGGGATAAATGAATTATTAGGAAGACCTTATTCCCGTAAAGATTTAGTGCAGTTTGCGATGCAGGGCGAGAAACTAGCCAGCGGAAACGCGCACGCAGACAACGTTGCTCCTGCCCTTTTAGGCGGATTTACTTTGGTAAGAAGTTATGCGCCGCTTGATATTATCCGAATTGATAGTCCTGAAGAATTGTACGCAACTGTAGTTCATCCTCAAATTGAATTGAAAACTTCAGATGCTCGTTCGGTATTGAAACAAACGGTTTCCCTAAAAAGTGCGATCATGCAATGGGGAAATGTAGGCGGATTAATTGCCGGTTTATACACCAAAGATTATGATTTGATTGGAAGATCGCTTCATGACGAAATCGTTGAACCTTTAAGAAGCGTTTTGATTCCGGGTTTTGATTTAATCAAACAAACGGCATTAGAAAACGGCGCTTTAGGTTCCGGAATTTCAGGTTCCGGCCCGTCGATTTTTGCCTTAAGCCGAGGAAAAAACACCGCCGACCAAATCGCTAAAGCCATGAGCGACGTTTATGAGAAAATGAATTTACCATATGAAATTCACGTTTCGAAAATAAATCCGGATGGAGTTAGGATTTTGTAAAAAGAGTACTTAGTACTTAGTAATTAGTCCTTAGTTTCGAAAAGCTAAAGATTAAGACTATAAGGACTAGGCACTAATAACTAAAAATTATTTAAAATGAGTACTTAGTTCTTAGTAATTAGTCCTTAGTTTCGAAAAGCTAAAGATTAAGACTATAAGGACTAGGCACTAATAACTAAAAATTATTTAAAATGAGTACTTAGTTCATAGTAATTAGTCCTTAGTTGCAAAAAGCTAAAGATTAAGACTAAAGCACTAGGCACTAATATCAAAAATTATTTAAAATGAGTACTTAGTTCATAGTAATTAGTCCTTAGTTGCAAAAAGCTAAAGATTAAGACTAAAGCACTAGGCACTAATATCAAAAATTATTTAAAATGAGTACTTAGTTCATAGTAATTAGTCCTTAGTTGCAAAAAGCTAAAGATTAAAACTAAGGACTAGGCACTAATAACTAAGAACTGACAATAATGAAATACTATAGTTTAAACCATAATGCACCAGAAGTTTCATTCAAAGAAGCTGTCATACAAGGATTAGCGAGTGACAAAGGATTGTATTTTCCGCAGATCATTACGCCTCTAAATCCTGCGTTTTTTAATGTAATCGAGAATTTAAGCCATAACGATATTGCTTTTGATGTGATTCAGCAATTTGTGGGCGATGACATTCCGGAGGAAAACTTACGAGAAATTATTAAAGACACTTTATCTTTTGATTTTCCAGTTGTGGAAGTGGAGAATGGGATTTATTCGTTAGAATTATGGCACGGGCCAACAATGGCTTTTAAAGACGTTGGAGCGCGATTTATGTCACGTTGTCTGGCGTATTTTAATAAAGATAAAAAAGACAGTAAAAATACCGTTTTAGTAGCGACTTCCGGAGATACTGGCGGTGCAGTTGCAAGCGGATTTCTTGGCGTTGACGGTGTTGATGTTGTGATTTTATATCCGTCAGGAAAAGTGAGCGACATTCAGGAAAAACAATTGACGACTTTAGGAAAAAACATAAAAGCACTTGAAGTAGACGGCGTTTTTGATGATTGTCAGGATATGGTAAAAAAAGCGTTTTTAGATGAAACATTAGCGCACAAAAACCTGACTTCGGCGAATTCTATTAATATTGCGCGCTGGTTGCCACAAATGTTCTATTTCTTCTTTGCTTACAAAGCCTTGAAAAGCCAAAACAAACCGTTGATTTTCTCTTGTCCAAGCGGGAATTTTGGGAATATCTGCGCCGGAATTATGGCAAAGAAACTAGGTTTGCCAATTGAGCATTTTGTAGCTTCTACTAACGTAAACGATACCGTACCAAGATTCTTAGAAAGCGGAAAATATGATCCAAAACCTTCTAAAGCAACGATTTCGAACGCTATGGACGTTGGAAACCCAAGTAACTTTATTAGAATTCAGGAATTGTACAACAACGATTTAAAAGCTTTCGAAAAAGATTTCTCATCTTACAGTTATACAGATGAAGAAACACTTGCAGCCCTAAAACAAATTTACAATACCGACGGTTACATCGCAGAACCACACGGCGCTGTGGGTTATTTAGGTTTGAAAAAAGAATTGCAAAAACACGATAACGCGATTGGTGTTTTCTTAGAAACGGCACATCCTATTAAATTTTTAGATGTTGTTGAACCTGCTTTAGGCATTACTCTTCCGATTCCAGAACAAATTGAAAGTGTTATGAATGAGGATAAAGTGAGTGTGAAGATTAAGACTTATGAGGAATTGAAGGCATTTTTGAGGTAGTTATTTTAATCCAATAGATAAAAACGACATATTTGATATGCCATTTTTATCTACTGGATCACTTTTGGTCTAAAAAAAATCTTTTAAACTTAAAACATAATTAATATTTATATTCTTTTTCAATTCCAATTCTAACTCTTTGATAGAATCGAATTCTTTTTGCCTTTCTTCTTCGTTTCCATAAAAATTTCCCATCAATTGAAAAATTTCGTCAATCAATTCTTTTGTTTTTTTATTTAATTCAGATTCATCATATGAAAAAATTTCTTTTACGAATGGATGAAAGTAATTGAATTGTTTTTCAAAACTTGGATATTCCGAATTAACGTTACCTTCTAATAATTGATTAATATCTAAATTTATAATTTCTACATTTTTTGTTTCATAAAAACGATAACCTCGCATGAAATTCATCCTTTTTATTTGAGAAAAATCTTTTACTAATTCTAAATAATAAAATTTATTTTTTCTAACTAATACTTGCTTGTAATTTTGGCTGAACAAATAAAGTGAGTTTTTCATTCCGTAAGAAAAAACACCTGAACCATTCACGAAAAACTCAATGATATTGGTCTTTTTAATTTTTGAATTCAAAAAAGATGTGACTTTTTCATTTTGTGAAATTATGAATGAACTCAAATTTTTGTCTAGAAATTCTTCTAAAGTAATATACTCGTATATATTATCTGAATTATTAAAATTTAAAAATAATTCCGAATAAATTTCTTTTCGAAAGTGAATAAAGTTTTTTTCTATGAAATTAAAACTAATAAAAGGTAATTCCTTTATCGGATTTTCTGAATTCAACTTTCTTAAAAAAGATAAAGCGAAATCGTTCAATATTTCGCTAAATATTTTTCCTATCTCAACAGTATTAGAAAAATTATTTCTACTTATCTGCAAATCAATTTTCTCTTTTAAATTAAGATTACAATAAACATCTGTATAATCTATACTTTCTTCATTACTAATTAAAACACCTTTTTGACTTACATTTATCATATTTGCCTTTCTTCGAGAACCTTTTTTAAAAAAGTCATCATTTAACCAATAGGAAGCTCTATCAAAGGAAAAGTTCTTAAAATAAAATAATGAAATTGATCCCTCATATCTTTGATTTTCAAAATTATGTGTAAAAACATCAATTTTATCTGAAGAGGATTTGTATTGATGTTTTAATGAGTTATTAATTTTTTCTTTTAATTTTTTCTCTTCATAATCTTGGGCAAAAATTTCTATAATTTCTTGATCGCAATCAACAATTATGGGAAATTCAATATACCTAAATTTATCTTTAATATAAGTTACATAATCACTTGACGTGAATATGTCATAATCATTTTTTAAATTTAATGTTATAGAAGTTCCTGGATATATTCTTTCAGATTTTTTAAAGAAATGGAAATAATTCTTTGGATCTTTATCTAATCTAAAATGCAGAGTTTCTGATTTTTGAGTTTTTGTTTCAATATCAATATAATCTGCCATCAAAAAATAAGAAAAAACTCCTACTCCAAATTGACCAATGGAGTCATAATCTTTTTTTACACTTTCTTGTTGATAGAAACTACTACATAACTTCCCAAAATAATTTTTAATGATAAACTCGTCCATCCCTAAACCATTATCTTCTATCTTTATTTTATCTTTTCCAATAAAAAGCTTTATTTCAGGAATATAATTGGGATTTAAAATTTTTTTATATCTACATGTATCTATTGAGTTTTGAATTAACTCTCGTAATGATGTCAATTTATCGTTGTATAGATTTTCCCCAACAAAAGCATTAATAACATTGTCAACATCAAATGAATATTTTATACCTTTTGGATCAAAATTCTCATATTTTATTTTATTTTTTATCTGATCTAATCTTAATGAAAAAAAACGATTTTCAGTGTTACTAATATTCCTAATAACCTTTTGGCAGTAATTTATTACATCTGCAATTTTATTAAATTGATCTTCAAGTGCAGCTAACATGCTATGATTTGAGCATTTTATTTCAAATTCAACATAATTTTCCGTTATAAACATTAAAGTATTTGCGATATGTTTATTCCATTCTAATACACTTTTATCATTATCCGGCATATAATATTTCGTAAGCAAACCTGGAGTCCTAATATTTGTTATATCGAGTTCGTCAGCAATTCTTAAAACTGCTGCTAAATATGGTAAACAAACGAAACTTCTTCCCGTTTTAACAGTATATTTTGGTTGATATATCTCTGGATTTCCAATATCAACAACTCTATGACCTTCTGAGACAAGAGCAATTGCTTCAGCATATTTTTCATTTGGAATTTTTAAATTCTCCCATTCTTCTAAAATGAATTTTTTACTTAATGTGTGATGATTATCTCGCAAATATTTTTCTCTACTAATTTCGGGATGCAACTCTCGTTCTTTAACTAGTTCTTCTGTATCTGCAATTTTTTTTATCTTATCTTCAGGTATGCACATTCCAATATCATGTAAATAGCTGGCCATTGATAAAATATAGATTTCATCATCATTTAGATTTTGAATCTCTTCGTCAGTTAAAACCATACTGACTATTTTAAACACTTCTTCAGTGTGATTAATAGAATGATCAGTATAATCTGGAAAGTTTTTTATGTATTGTGTCAATAGTAATTTTACTTCGTCTTTAGTATCATTTAATTTTCCAAATAAATTTGGGTTTAATTCTTTTAACTTTACTTCTAAACTATTCATGAATTATGGTTTTATATACTTCGCTAATGTAGGTATTTTATTGTTTTTTATTCATAAAAAGTAATTTACAATATGAATTAAATTATATATTTACGCAAACCAAAAACCAAATTACTTCACCAAAAACCAACTATGAAAAGAAGGGACTTCGTTAAAACAACATTACTTTTTGTAACATCGGTACAATTGTTTCCTAACAAATTGCTTGAATCCACTTCAATTCTTAGAAGTAATTTTAAATACATTTATACGAATTCTAAACTTAAAAACCAGTTCTTTTTGTTTTTGAAAAACGTGTTTAATTTATATCCGGAGGCCGAATTCCATAAATTAATTTATGACAACACGATTTCAAAAAGTACTGATAAAGAGATTTATACCACAACACAATCGCAGTTAGACGACATTACGCCAATGTTATCAAGCGTTCGTTATCAGCTTCCTGCTTTGATGCATCAAAAAAATGAGATGTCGGTAGAAACGGTTGCGTTATTGGGAGAAGGCACTTCTTATAATGGATATTTAGAAATTGGTTCTTCGGGCCGTTATCTGGATTATCTGGAAGAAAGTATTTCTATCAAAGGAAAAAGATATTATGCTGATGGCCGAAAACCAAAATATTCTTTTACCGAAATGGTCGAGCGCGGGCAAATTGCCGTTGGCGCAGCATACATTCCCTTTACCAATTACGAAACCAAATTTGGGAATCATGTTCCGCACAATAGTGTTGATTTGGTTACTGTTTATATCGGTTTTCATCATTGTCCCTTAGAATTGCGAACGCAATACATTTCTTCCATTAGAGATACAATGCGTGTGGGCGGAAAATTGATTTTGAGAGATCATAATTGCGATACCGAAGATCAAAAAGTATTAGTGGCATTGGCGCACGATGTCTTTAATTTGGGCGTAAACGAAACCTGGGAATACAATGCCAAAGAGGTTCGAAACTTTTATTCTTTAGACTTTATTTGTGCTTTTGTTGAAAACATCGGATTTAAATTCAACAAAAAAACATTGTATCAAAAAGGCGATCCTACTAAAAATGCATTAATGGTTTTTACCAAAATATAATCACTTTCTATACGCCTTTATGAAGAAAATCTACCGTTTTATTCTATTGCTATTCGCCTGGTTACTCAAAATTATACAATTGATTTACGCCGGAATCAAAAAAGCGATTCGGTTTATCAATAGAAAAAAGCGCAGGGCAATTCCGTTTTACGGTTTCCTTTTATTTGTTTTATACATTTTCTTATTAATACAATTCTCTGGAGATTCAAAATTCGATACGACAATTGATAATAAAACCCTGAATGATATTACGCAAATCAACCCGATCCAGGTCAATCAAATAATCAAACCCAAAACGGTAAACGAAATTGTTTACGCCATAAAAAATACTACCGAACCCATTTCGATTGGAGGAGGAAAATACAGTATGGGCGGACAAACTGCCTTCGAAAACAGTTTGCATATTGATATGCGGTCTTTCAATAAAATCGTCCGTATTGATACCACTAAAAAGCAGATTACGGTACAAGCCGGAATTCGATGGAGAGATATTCAGAAGGTAATTGATCCTTTGAATTTGTCGATCAAAATCATGCAGACGTATTCTAATTTTACGGTTGGCGGTGCGATTTCGGTAAATTGCCACGGAAGATATGTGGGTTATGGTCCAATTATTTCATCTGTTTTAGAATTGAAAATTATTACGTCAAATGGCGCTATTATCATTGCAAACCGAAAAGTAAATCAGGATGTTTTTTATGCCACAATTGGGGGTTATGGCGGAATTGGCGTTATCGCCGAAGCTACTTTGCAATTGGTTGATAACGAAAAAGTAGAACGGTTCCACCAAGTCATGCCAATTGAAGAGTATAAAGCTTATTTTGATAAAAATATTCGAAATAATGACAAAGTCGTTTTTCAGAATGGGAATTTGTATCCTCCGAAATACGACAAAATAATGAGTATTTCATGGGAGAAAACCACAAAGCCCTTAACCGATACTGATCGCTTAATTGATGAAAATGAAAATTATTGGCTGGAATCGAATTTATCCGGAGTGGTTTCCTGGGGAAATTCAGGAAAATGGATTCGCGAATACACGATTGACCCTTTGTATTTTATTCCGAAAACGGTTCGATGGCGCAATAAAGAAGCGAGTTATGATGTGAAGGAATTAGAACCTTCTTCCCGCGAAAAGTCAACGTATGTATTGCAGGAATACTTTATTCCGGTGGAGCATATAAAATCATTTATTCCGAAAATGAGTGCCATTTTTCAGAATAATAAAGTGAATGTCATCAATGTTTCGCTGAGACATGCTTTGCCGGATCATGAAAGTTATCTTTCGTGGGCCAACAGAGAGGTTTTTGCTTTTGTAATTTATTACAAACAAGGAACCAATCCCGAAGCAAAAGACCATGTGAAAAAATGGACACTTGAAATGACGGACGCTATTTTAAGCGAAAACGGAACCTGGTACCTTCCCTATCAGCCTCACGCGACTATTGAACAGTTTCAAAAAGGATATCCAAACAGTGCTAAATATTTCGCCTTAAAAAATAAATTAGATCCGGACCAGCGCTTTACAAACAAGTTACTGGACAAGTATAATCCGTATACTGAGAACAATTTAGCGCATCAAAAAAAGAAAATAAAAGAATACTTCAGAGCCGAAGAACAAACGGTTCTGACGGTTCCAGAATGGTATTTGGTTTACAATCCGAAAGAGTATGCTGATTACTTGAAAAGTGGCAAAAATCCGTCTGATTTTCCTTTTTACAAATCCATTGATGAATATTGGAAATTATATGAACGTTCTATAAAACTGACATCAAAAGCTTATCCTGAAAACGGCGAATACAAAACGATGTTACAAGTCATTGGCGTAAGTATGACGATGGAATATGGTTTGAAAATTATTTATGAAAATACTACAGGACGATTCTTTTCTTTGTTTGCAGAAGACAAAATATCCAAACAAGAAGAAATCATAATTGATGCTCAAAAAGCTTACAGCGACTTTGTTTATCAAACGGCCTGGTATGAATTTGAATTTCTGCCTTGGGTTAAAAAAGTTTGGTCCGCTTCTGATAATTCGGATTGCAGTACTTTACGAAAATGGGAAAGAACGATGTTGTTTACGGCTGAATTTTCTTTTAAAGCTTTTTATTCCAAACTTATTGAATGGGGCGCGAAATCAAGTTACGAAACGCCGTCTAATCTTATTTATTTAGTCGTTTCTAATACGGATGCTATTAAAGAAAGTAAAGACTTAAAAATCATTAAAAAAGGCAATGGCGACAAAATGATTATTGCCGTTACAAGATGGGCAATTTTTACAACTGAAATGAAAAAATTGGCCAATCAGGATGTGAAAATTTATGAAATTTCAGGAAATGATGAAATTGCGGTTTCGACCATTATGAGTAAATCACAAGATGTAAATTTGGATGGTATAAAGTTATTGTATCAATCCAGTATTGTTACGGATGATGGTTTAAAAAGGAATGTTTACTTTATGCCGGTTGAGAAATTATTACCATTTATTAAGAAGGCTGAGAGTGAAAATGTTATTGTTGAACATGTTTATGATTATTAAATAATTTAAAAATAAAACTATGCTAAAAAAAATCGCTATCCTTTCATTAATTCTCCTGATATCTTGTCGAGAAAATGAAACCTCTCGCAGAAGTAATGAGGAACCAAAAGCTTTTGAAGAAACAAGTATTGAGATAGGGAGATTTAGAAAAGGAGGCGATTTAGTCGATGACTTGTATCAGGAACTTGTAGATAAATCTCCTGAATTAAAAGCTTTGGAAAACGAGCTAAGTGAAATTAATCCAAGGGATACAACAAATCTTTTTTATACTTATGATCAAAAATCTGATGATTATTACAATTCTGTCGAAAGTCATATTAGTGGTATAAGGGATAGCGTAATGAAACAAAAAATGATAAATTTAATTAAGAAAAGTCAAGATAAATATGTCACACAAAAAGCTGATATTGAAAATTTAGTAAATACTATCAATAAAAAACGAAGTGAGATCACTAATTATCATACTGCTTTAAAGATTATTTTAACGATTCCGCTTATTGAGCAATATCAAAAGCAACATTTGCCAAACAAATCTCCTTTTGAGAAAGTAATTGAGAAAGAAAATCAATTGCTTGAAAAGACAAAAAACATTACGCCAAAATATTAATTGGATAGAAATGTAATTTTACCTTAGGCACAATAAAAATATTGAATTATCTACTGCTTTAGATGGAGGTAATTCAATGAATCTCAAACTGGCTTTAGCCAAAAAATACAATAATTTCGGCTAAAGCCAGTTTCATATTGTAATTTCGTTCCTCCAGCTAAAGCAGGAGGCTATTCATAATAAAAAATAAATTACAGCATAAATAGTATCATGATTACAAAAGCAACATTACAAGATATCCCGGCTTTAAACATTTTAATTAATTCAGCTTACAGAGGCGAAACTTCTAAAAAAGGCTGGACAACGGAAGCTACTATTTTAGAAGGAAAAAGAACCAACGAAGATGAATTGACAGAAACAATTCTGAATCCGAAGAATACCATTTTGAAATATACAGAGAACGATAAAATTATTGGTTCAGTTTTATTGGTCGAAAAAGAAAACCAATTGTATTTGGGAATGTTAACCGTTTCTCCTGAATTGCAAAATAGCGGAATCGGAAAAAAAATGTTGGCCGAAGCCGAAAATCATGCTAAAGCTTTGGGATTGTCAAGTATAATTATGACGGTTATTTCAGTTCGTGAAGAGCTTATCGCGTGGTACAAACGTCATGGTTATGTTGATACAGGCGAAAGAGAAGCTTTTCCTGAAAGCGAAATTCATATTACGATTTCTGATGCGCCTTTGGAGTTTATTTATTTGGAGAAGCTTCTTTGAGATTGCTATTTCACAGAGATTCACAGAGATTTTGCACGGAGATTCGCTAAGCTTTTTTATTGTTGGAGTGAAATAAAGTCGCAGAGTCGCGAAGTTTCTTTTTTATATTTTCTTTGCGACTTTGTGATTCTTTTTTTAAACCTCTGCATCTTTGTTGCTTTGTCCCTTTGAACCTTTTTAAGTAACACGCTGCTATACACCTCTACAAAAAAACCTTTGCCTCTTTGTAACTTTGCAACTTTGAACCTTTTGTAAAAAATAAAAAATGAACATACGCCTTTTGTCCAAAAAAGATTCTAAAGCCTCTATCTGGAGTGGTGGATTGACATATCAATATATCATATATCCGGAAACAGCAAACTACGCCGATAGAGATTTTGTCTTCAGAATAAGCAGTGCTACAATAGCGCAAGAGCCTTCAGAGTTTACCAAATTTAAAGGCTATTACCGCTATTTGGTTATGCTTGATAACAGCTTAGATATTGAGGTAAACAAAGAAAAAAAAGTATATAAAAAATATGAAATCATGGAATTTAATTCGGATGATGAAGTGACTTCTTATACAAAAGGCATTGATTTTAATTGGATGGTTTCTGAAAAAATACCCCATCACAAACTAAAAATAACGACTAATAGTCAGAATTGTAATGCTCAAATAATCATTTTGTTTTCTTTAGATACAACAGTTATTAAAATTGATGAGAAATCATTTGATCTAAAACCTTATGATCTGTTAATTATCGAAAATCATAAAAAGGAAAATATAATACTTGATTTTTCTAATGAATGCCTGTTTGGAATACTGGATTTTTAATAAAAAGGTTATACCACAGAGATACACAATCCCGATAGCTATCGGGATGCACAGAGATTCGCAGAGTTTTTTTTGCCACGAAGGCACTAAGGCACAAATTTTTTTTAATCTCGCAATCCCGTTAGTTATCGGGAGCGAAGTCACAAAGTTTCTTTTCTTATATGTCCTTGTGACTGTGTGAATATTTTAAGTTCAAACTTAAATTCCTTATATAACTTATATGGTTTAAAAACAGTTACAAAACAAGTTCTTCAAACAAACGCTGAATTGTTTTTTCTAAATCCTCACACAAACCCGTATGTGGTCTTGAAGTTTGAATCGCTGAACTTCTTATTGCTGTTAACCATCGAAAACGCTCCGGAATTTCCATTTGTCCAATTGGTCCACCGTCTTTTTCTCCGGCGGCAATTTTTTTAAGGGCCGTTATGTTGCAATGCAATTGCTCGATATCAAAATCGTTGGAAAGAGTTTCAACTTTAGCATCATCGATGTGAGACAGTACTTTTATAAATTTGGCTTTTTTGCAAAACAAAATGATTCCGATATTCAGGAATTCTTCGCGTTCTACTCTGGGTACCACACGAATTACGGCATACTCATATAAGTGACTATCTTGCATTTTGAGCCTGATTTACAAAGATTTCGGAATTATTTAATCTTGTCTGCAAAAATTGTAAGTATACATTTCGCAAAGCTTCCGGTGTTTCATCGGTATCTTCCCAAACTAGCCATTCTTCAGGAATTGTATTAACAACTTCTTCTAATATTTCGTTTGTTAAAAGTGCTTTGAATTCAGCATCAACTTCTTGTAAAAGTGAAGCCTGCGGAAGTAAAACGTGATCTTTTATCAGTGCAAACGGACTTTTGGCATGTTGTTCCCAATTGTTCCAGGAATGATGAAAATACAAACAGGCACCGTGATCAATCAGCCATAATTCTTTATGCCAAATCAACATATTAGTATTTCTGAAAGTTCGGTCTACATTAGTGATATAAGCATCCAACCAAACAATTTGCGACGCTAATTTTGCATCAACAGTCGTTACAACCGGATCAAAAGTAATAGCGCCTGATAAAAAATGAAGAGCCAGGTTTAATCCCTGACTTCCCTGTAATAAATCCTGAATTTCTTCATCGCCCTCAGATCTTCCAAAAGCTTCATCAAGATTGGCGAAAACCAATTCGGGAAGCTGTAATTTTAAGGCTTTTGCAATTTGTCCGCCAATTAATTCGGCTATCAAAGCTTTTATGCCGTGACCGGCTCCTTTGAATTTTAAGACATATTTAAAATCGTCATCGGCTTCAGCCAAAGCGGGTAAAGAACCGCCTTCGCGCAAAGGCGTGATGTAACGGGTAACATTTACCGTTCTGAGATCGAAATTGTTTTTCATAGATACAAACTTACGAATTTAGATTTCTGATTGTAGAATTTAGATTTAGAAAAAAGAGTATAGAACATAGAAAAAAGACTTCTCATGGTAATGAAAATTATCTAATTATCAAATTGACACATTATCTAATTTCCTAATTTTCTAATTCCAAAAAAGCTTTTCCCAAATTCTCTATAATATCAGAAGCTATAAAAGACTGATAACCCGCTTGTGGCAAAGCAATATCTGCTGTTAAGCCGTGAATAAACACACCTAGTTTTGCGGCATGTTTGGGTTCGTAGCCTTGTGCCAGAAAACTTGTTATGATTCCGGTTAGGGTGTCGCCGCTTCCGGCGGTTGCGAGTGCGGCGTTTCCGGTTGTGTTTTCGTAGATTTCTTGTTTGTTGATGATGTAGGTTGGGGCTCCTTTCATTACAATAATCACTTTGTATTTCTCCGAAAAAGCAAGTGTTTTTTGAAACTTCTCAGATTCCGAATTCCATTTTCCAATTAAGCGTTCCAACTCTTTTGGATGTGGCGTCAGGATGGTATTTTCCGGAACTAGTTCTAACCAGGATTGATTTTCTGCCAAAATATTAAGTGCATCAGCATCGAGAGCTAAAGGTGTTTTGTTGCTTCTTAAAAACTCAAATAAAGCTTTTTGGGTCGCCAGCTCCTGCCCGATTCCCGGGCCAATTCCGATCGCTTGTGGAATTAATGGAAGATGGATATTGGTTATGAAATTCGAATTTTC
Organism: Flavobacterium aquidurense; assembly: GCA_900107365.1. GTDB lineage: Bacteria > Bacteroidota > Bacteroidia > Flavobacteriales > Flavobacteriaceae > Flavobacterium > Flavobacterium aquidurense. The sequence goes on along the minus strand of FNPS01000001.1, from coordinate 535,954 downwards.
ATCGGTGACCACCATAACTTCCGGAATGGAGATTTGCAGGATTTGGTAACCGCATTTTGGTGTAAACGTCGTTACAAGTCCGCAACCTGATTTTAGACAGGCTTTTGATGCTAAAACGGCTGCTCCTATTTTGCCGTAACTTCCTGCAATTATTACGGCATGGCCTTGAAGTCCTTTATGTGTATGAGGATTTACAGGTTTATAAAACTTTAGAATTTCTTCTTTTGTGATTAAAAATGGAGTTTTCATTTGATAATTTTGTTGGACTGATTATTTAAACACATAGAAACATAGTTTTTCTTTACGCAAAAAGGCATTTCACTTTTTCTGAAAAACACATTAGCTGGCTGGGAAACTAAATAAATCAAAATTGTTATCTAAAGTTACATAAAATTTGAAGAAAAATTCTTCTCGATAACTGAGTTCCCTAGCCCTGATAGAAGCGGTATCCTTTTTGTTTTTTCTTTAAAAACAAAAAGATATAGCGGATAGCAGGAAATAGCTACTAAATATTGCGAAATTTATAATTTAGACTATTAATTTCCGATATTTTTTGAATAAATTTGCGACTCACTTTTATAAACAACACACAATGAAAAATACTGCGCTTACGCACATACATGAAAGTTTGGGAGCGAAAATGCTGCCTTTTGCCGGTTATAACATGCCTATTACTTATGAAGGTATAAATGCTGAACACGAAACAGTTCGTAACAGTGTGGGCGTTTTTGACGTTTCGCATATGGGAGAATTTTTACTTACCGGACCAAATGCTTTGGCTTTGATTCAGAAAGTGACTTCGAATGATGCTTCGACTTTGACAATTGGAAGAGCACAATATTCTTGTTTGCCAAACAATGACGGCGGAATCGTTGATGATTTGATTGTTTATAAAATGAAAGAGGAAGAGTATTTGCTTGTTGTAAATGCTTCGAATATTGAAAAAGACTGGAACTGGATTTCTTCGCACAATGATTTGGGTGTTGAGATGAAAAACCTTTCTGATGACTATTCTTTATTAGCCATTCAGGGACCAAAAGCGGTTGAGGCTATGCAGCCTTTGTCTTCTATAGATTTAGCTGAAATTGCTTATTATCATTTTGAAGTAGCTGATTTTGCTGGTTTTAATAATGTAATTATTTCTGCAACCGGTTATACAGGTTCAGGTGGATTTGAAATTTACTGCAAAAATGCTGATGCTGAAGCAATCTGGAATAAGGTTTTTGAAGCTGGTGCAGCGTACGGAATAAAACCAATTGGATTGGCAGCCCGTGATACTTTACGTTTAGAAATGGGATTCTGTTTGTACGGAAATGATATTAATGATACTACTTCTCCGCTTGAAGCCGGTTTAGGATGGATTACGAAATTCAACAAAGATTTTACTAATTCTGAAAGTTTGAAAAAACAAAAGGAAGAAGGTGTTTCTAAAAAACTAGTTGCTTTTGAAATGCAGGAGCGCGCTGTACCAAGACATGACTACGAAATTGTTGATGCTTCTGGTGCTGTAATTGGTGTTGTAACTTCTGGGACAATGTCGCCTTCTATGAATAAGGGAATTGGTTTAGGATATGTTACAGTCAGTAATAGTGCTGTTGATAACGATATTTTTATCAGAATCAGAAAAAATGACGTTCTGGCTAAAGTGGTAAAATTACCTTTTTACAAGAAATAATTTTTAAAACTTATATAAATTGAAAAATGCATTGCTTGTGAAAGTGATGCATTTTTTTTAATCGATTATGTATTTCATCGAAAACAAATCGTTTAAATGTAAGATATTTTAGAAAAAATATAACTTTTAATCAAAAAAATAAGTGTAATTTTAGGGTAAACGAAGATCTTCGATTTATGAAAAAAATACTATTATTTTTTTTGATGACTACCAGCGTTCTATTTAGTCAAAATAGCGCAAACACTTGCGAAATCTTAAGTAAGATAAACAGACTTATTCAAAGCGAACATATCAGGCCAAAACCAGTTGATGACAGTTTGTCCATTTTTGTATTTGATAATCTAATTAACGAATTAGATCCTTCCAGAAACATCTTTTTTAAGTCAGAATACGATGAATTATCAAAAAAATATCGTGTTAGCCTGGATGATATGATCATGGAAGGTGATTGTAATTTTGTGGATGATATTTCAAATAAATATAAAGACGGACTAATCAGAACAAAAGCCGTTTTAGAAAAGATTCAAAGTGGAACTATTGATTATACTAAGAAAGATACGATTCGGTTTTATAAAAAATCTTTTCCGTTTTATTTAAAAAAAGAAGATGTAGAGAAAGTCTGGCTTAAAAAATTACGTTATCAGATTTTAGATGATATAGCTGAAACCAGTGATAATTTAGATTCTATTAAAACCAACTTCAAATCGATTGAACTGGCTTCCAGAACTACTATTTTAACTAATGAAATTTGTCGTTTCAATACCCTTTTAGAAACGAATACAAAACTGGAAGAGAAGATATACAACTTCTTTTGTACGTACTTTGATCCGCATACAGCTTATTTTAGTGATGATTCAAAATCGAGTTTTGTAGCTTCTCTGTCAAAAGAACATTTATCGCTTGGAATGACTGTTAATTTGAACGAGAAAAACGAAATTATTATTGATGAAATAGATCCCAATGGTCCGGCTTTTAAGACAGGACAAATAAAAAAAGGCGATCAGATTGTTTCGATATCCAACCATAAAGATACATTAAAGGTTTCTTGTGCATCATTAGAATCCATTTCTACCATGATTTTATCAGAATCTAATAAAAGTATTACATTAACTCTAAAAAGGAATTCAGGTAAAAGTTTCGACGTTTATATCGAAAAACAAGTCATGAAAGATGAAGAAAATTCGGTTTTCAGTTTTATTGTGGGTAAAGAGAGTAAAATTGGCTACATCAAGATTCCGAGTTTTTATGCCGATTTAGATGGGAACAGCCGAAAAGGTTGTGCTGATGATGTGGCCAGGGAAGTAATAAAATTAGACCGTGATAATATAAAAGGCCTTGTAATAGATTTAATTGACAACGGCGGCGGATCTATGGAAGAAGCCATCAAACTGGCCGGAATGTTTGTAGATTATGGTCCGCTTTCAATTGTAATAGATAACAAACAAGGTACATCAGTCATTAATGATCCTTACAGAGGAATGATTTATAAAGGTCCGATCGTCGTGTTGGTGAATAGTAATACGGCTTCAGCCAGTGAGTTTTTTTCTTCAATATTGCAAGATTACAATCGCGCTTTAATTCTTGGTAGTACTACACTTGGAAAAGCAACCATGCAAACCATTCTTTCGCTTGACGAGGAAAAAAATACCGATTATTTAAAAATCACTATTAATAAATTTTACAGAGTAACAGGAAAAAGCCACCAATATATAGGAGTTAAACCAGATGTTGTAGTACCTGAATTTTATGAAGGTGTTTATCAAAAAGAAAGCGATTTTCCGACTGCCATTAAAAACGACAGTATACAACCCTTTTTAAAATACAAACCATTTGTAAAGCGACCTTTAATTGATAAACTTGCACAAAGTAGCAGAGCACGACTGGCTGACAATTATTATTTTAACGATGTAAAAAAGATAAATTTAAAAATAGACCAATTGGTTAACACTCCAAAATCCGAAATTCCCATGACAATTGATGCTGTTTTTAATCAGAAAAAATTAGTGAATTCACTTTGGAAAGAGATCAACACCTTTAATGACGAAAACAATCCATTAGACGTTTATAATTCAACTGTAAATCAATTTTTACTGGGCGTTTATCCAACCGAAAAAACAATAAACCAATATCAGATTGATAGTCTGAAAAAAAATCCTTACCTGAATGAGGCTGTAAATATTATTACGGAATTTAATGCTTCAAAATAGGTTTCAGGTTGTCTCACTTTGAACATACATTTTAACCGTAAAGTTCGCAAAGTCTTTTTTCTTTACGTTTGCAGCATATGTTTATTAAGTTCGTAAAGCTTTTGCGTAAAAACCTTGCGAACCTTGCGGTTAAATTCGGCATGAATGTCTTTAAAATCAAAGTTAAAATTTCATAAGAACATAATTTAAAAAAGAATACAATTGATTTTGGAAAAATAAGGAATAACCGTATTTTTGCATCACAAAACTAAAAATTAGAAATGGGAAGAGCGTTCGAATTTAGAAAAGGAAGAAAAATGAAACGTTGGTCAGCGATGGCCAAAACATTTACCAGAATTGGTAAAGATATCGTTATGGCTGTTAAAGAAGGCGGACCTAACCCAGATGCCAATTCTAGATTAAGAGCTGTTATACAAAATGCGAAAGCAGCCAACATGCCTAAGGACAATGTGGAGCGCGCGATAAAAAATGCAAGTAATAAAGATACTGCCAACTATAAAGAAATTTTGTTTGAAGGATATGCTCCTCATGGAATTGCTATTTTGATTGAAACAGCATCTGATAATAATAACAGAACAGTAGCAAACATTCGTAGTTATTTCAACAAATGCAACGGAACTATGGGAACTCAGGGTTCAGTAGAGTTTATGTTCGACCATACTTGTAATTTCCGAATTGCAAAAGGAAATCTTGATCCTGAAGAATTAGAATTAGAACTTATTGATTTTGGTGCGGAAGAAGTTTTTGAAGACGAAGACGGAATCTTAATCTACGCTCCTTTTGGAAGCTTTGGAGCTTTGCAAAAAGAATTAGAAAACAGAGGACTTGAAATTTTATCTTCTGGTTTTGAGCGTATTCCTCAAATCACTAAAGAATTAACAGAAGCACAAATAGCTGATGTTGAGAAATTAATCGAAAAAATTGAAGAAGATGATGACGTAATGAACGTTTATCATACGATGAAAGAAGAATAATATTTTCTTTTTTACTTAAACTAAACTCCAGAGCAATCTGGAGTTTTTTTTTTACCCAATGAGGAAAACCGTAAGGATTAAAATATTAGAATTTTTATGTTTGAAAGTAGACAATTCCTTGATAAACGAGTGATCCTATCTATTGAATACTATTTTTCAATCTTCTATTCATTATTTAAGAAATATTCCCTTCAATAAAAATCTTATAAAGCACAATTATAAAAAAAATTAAATTAATTATGGATTCAAACCATGAAGCGCAACTTAACCAAATAAAAAAAATATTTTTTGGTCCATTTTTACTGGTTATCGCACTAATTTTATTTTTTATAGCATCATATTTTATCAAATTAGAATATGATGAACACGTACGTTATGGACAAATTATGACAGGAAAAGTAGTAGATACATATTGGGTAAGTTCAGGTGATAGTCCGCCTACTTCTCTCTTTTATTGCATAATAAGCGTTGGAACAAAAAATTATACTTTTGAGATTCAAAATGCCGAACAAGATTTCATGTTATCTCATGAAGAACAAAATCTAATTAAGGAAGTAAAAAACGGAGATCAGGTTAAAGTAAAATTATTAAGTAACAAAACTGCAAAAATAGTAGAGTGGAAAAAAATCAAAATAAATCCAAAAAATAAATTTACAGATATTTTAGGAATGTGGCTTACCATTATCCTATTGTTCAGCATTACAGGTTATCTTCTTTATAAAATATATTGTATCTACAGAAACAAGACTTAAAATAAATCACTCAAAAACAGAACATTATCCGGTAAAAACATTAATTTATTGTAAGTAAACAATACCTACTTTTACCTTTAACTTTTTAATTGCAAATTACTTTTTTGCAGCATTATTTGTCACCTTAATCAAATAAGTTCCTTCTGGTAAATCACCAATATTTGAAGCATTAGTTCCTGTTATTTTTCTTCCTTGCGAGAAAACCTCAACAGTTTTAGTAACAGTATTTACCTCAGAAGTTGCTCCAGTTGTTGTTTTTGCTGCAATCGCCTTAGAAGATACAGTAGAAACTTTTTTCACTGTATTTGAAACTGAAATAGCTTCAGTTATAGCTGGCTTTGAACTATTATAAGATTCCATAACCTGCTCATCTGTCATAGCAACATTATATATCTTTAGATCATCAATATCTGCATTGATGCCAACTGCAGCGTTTAATTGTCCCAATCTAAGAATATAACCTTTTGTTAAACGTGTTATCCCTTCTACTGATTTTAACAATTCGCCATTACGGTATATTTTAGAATTGGTACCGTCATAAGTAACACTATATTGGTACCAAACCTCTTTCTGAAGAGGAATTGAAACTACAATATTATTTGTATCTCCCCATCCAACCAAACTTAAGTCTGAAGTACCTGCTGCTATAGCTTGCTGTAACAAACCAAAATACTGCGAATTGACTGTTGTACCGTAACCAAAAATATAATTAACTGCAGTAATAGTATTAAATTTTACCCAGACAGAAATTGATCTTGGTTTGTTATCTTGCGGAAGATCTCCTACTACACCTTGTAAAACTTTATTAGTAAGTCGCTGAGCTGCTTTAGCAATTCCCGCTCTGTCATTTACAAAATTAGGTGATCCTAAAAGCGAAATGGTATTATCTTTATTATTTAAATTTCCATTGAAATTAAACTCCTGGACCGGATTTTGGGCGTTACTATTAAAAAAGCTTACAAACATTAAAGTGAGTAATAGTTTCTTCATATTATAGAATTTTGGGGTATATAAAAAGCGTTCTTTGTTATGTATTTAATCTCTTTAAAATAATCAAAATTGATAAATAAAAACTCTTTATTAAGTTTACTTATACTTTTGCAAATTTTGTTAAAACTATGAATTTAATTCAATTTTACAAATATTTATCAGACATAAATACAGCATTCTTATTGAATTAGAAAATATTAACATTTTAAGGTTTTATCAAATCACATTTGTAAAAACATATTTACAAAAAATCAATTTACTTCGCGAATGGATTTATCATTATAAAACAGCTTTCTTTTATATTTTAATTTATCACCTCAAATGCATCAAACAAATAATACTAAAGTGTTCCAATTTTAGCTTTGTTTGTAATGATTTTAAACTAAGATTAGAGATTATGAAAAATCATATTAACCATTATATTTGTGCGACCTCAAAAAAAAATTAATTTTATGAAAACATCAAAATACACAAAAGTTGCCGTAATCATTATGGTTATTTTATTTGTAGCACTTAGCGTAATAAGCTGCAGTACCCACACTCATACCTCTTCTGGAAAAATTCCTCCAGGACAAGCAAAAAAGATGTCGGGAAGTAAAAGCGCCAAAGCTTATGCGCCAGGACAACAGAAAAAACATTAATAAAAACAAAAAAGCCTTTTAAAATCCAAATTTAAAAGGCTTTTTTCACTATTCAAAAAATTTAATTCCTACTAACACAAAAAAACTAACTAACTATTTTTATAAACCAAATTTTTACTTCTATTTTGATGTTATTTTATTTGAAGGTTTATTTGTTATTTTCAATAAATAAGTTCCTTCCGGCAGATCATTAATACTCATTGCATTATCGCCAACTATTTTCTGCCCTTGTGAGTATACCTCAACATTTTTAGTATTTCCATTTAAATCGCCGGTCGCAATAATTGTATTTGACGGTGCTGTGGCTTTTGCAGCCACTTTTCCTTTTCCTGCAGTTTTTGCAGCTTTTGAAGCCACAACTGGTTCTGAAACTACAATTACCGGTTTAGAGTTATTATAATCTGACATAATTTGCTCATCTGTCATGGCAACATTGTAAATCTTTAAATCATCAATATCAGCATTTATACCTATTGTTGTATTTATTTCTCCTAATCTAAAAATGTTACCTTTTGTAGAACGATTAATTCCACTAACAGATTTCAATAATTGTCCATCACGGTATATTTTAGATACTGTTCCATCGTAAGTAATACTATATTGGTACCAAATGTTTTTCGTTAAAGATGCAGAAACAATAACGTCATTCGAAGCACCCCAACCAGCCATACTTAAGTCAGAATTAGAAGAGGTTGTGCCTTGTTGTAGCAAACCACAATATTGGGCATTATATGCGGTTCCATAACCCCAAATATAGTTTGCCTTTGCAATATCATTCAGTTTTACCCAAATAGTAACTGTTCTGGCTTTATTATCTTGAGGAAGATCAGTGATAATAGCCTCCATACCTTTATTAACAAGTCTTTGAGCTCCATTTTCAACTCCATTTCTATCAGCAACAAAATTATTTGTTCCCATAAATGAGGTTGTATTTTTAGTATTAACTAAAGTTCCATTAAAAGTAAATTCCTGAATCGGATTCTGAGCACTCGCATTCAAAAAACTTACAAACAATAAAGTAAGTAGTAATTTTTTCATAATAGTAGATTTAGGGTTATAAAACAACATTGTGTCATTTTAACACTGCTAATCTATATTATTATGTATTTGGTCAGAAATTTTTTCGACAACTAACCTAAATAATCGTTAAAATAACCAAAATTGATAATTATAAACGTTCAATTGTATTTATTTATAGTTTCAGTAACATTATTAAATTTATAAATTTAATTCAATCAAAATAAAAATTTCTTACGTATAAATACGGTATTTACATATTTAATATCATTAAAACTATTATTAGCAATTCCTATTTATTTGGGAAAACTTACTTATTTACAAAAAAAAACTCCAGAAATTAAAATATCTGGAGTTTTATATATTTAGGAATAATCCTTTTTATTTTACAAATTCAATTTTCTGAACTTCTTCTTCATTAATACTATCAAAGAATCCTTGTTCGTTCATCCAGTCATCACTAAATACCTTACTCATATAACGAGAACCGTGATCAGGGAAAATAGCAATAATATTACTATCTTTTGTAAACTCCCCTTCTTCAGCATATTGCTTGATGGCTTGCATTACTGCTCCTGAAGTATACCCTACAAATAAACCTTCTTTACGAGTGATTTCTCTTGCAGAGTGGGCACTTTCTTCGTCTGTTACTTTCATGAATTTATCAATAATATCAAAATCTGTAGCAGATGGAATTAAGTTTTTACCTAAACCTTCAATACGGTAAGGATAAATTTCCTTGTTATCAAATTCTCTTGTTTCATGGTATTTTTTTAACACTGATCCAAAAGCATCAACTCCAAGAATTCTAATATTAGGGTTTTGTTCTTTTAAGAATTTAGCTGTTCCTGAGATTGTTCCTCCGGTTCCGCTGCAAGCAATAAGGTGCGTAATTCTTCCTTTTGTTTGTTCCCAGATTTCTGGTCCAGTACTGTTGTAATGAGCATCAATATTTAATTGATTAAAGTATTGATTAATATACACAGACCCTTTTGTTTCTTCGTGTAAACGTTTGGCAACATTATAATAAGATCTTTCATCATCTGCTGACACGTGAGCTGGGCAAACATAAACTTTTGCACCTAAACTTCTCAACATGTCAATTTTGTCTTTTGATGATTTTGAACTTACCGCCAGAATACAGTTATAACCTTTAATAATGCTAACCATTGCCAAACTAAAACCTGTGTTACCAGATGTAGTTTCGATGATGGTATCACCTGGCGACAGAATCCCTCTTTTCTCAGCTTCTTCAATAATATATAACGCTATTCTATCTTTTGAGGAATGTCCTGGATTAAAAGCTTCTACCTTTGCGTAGAAATTTCCTTCTAAGTCTTCGGTGATTTTATTTAGCTTAATAAGTGGGGTGTTACCTATTAATTCTAAAACATTATTATAAGCATTTATTTCTTCTTTCATAAAAAAATAGTTAATCAAAGGCATTTTAAAATAACCTTGATAGGTTGCAAATTTAACAAAAATTTTCTAATTAGCTTTTAATTTTTTCTAAATCTAATAAAAAACTAAATTCTTTTGCTAAGTCTTTTAAAGCTTCAAATCTTCCCGAAGCGCCGCCATGTCCAGCATCCATATTGGTATCTAAAAACAAAAGATTATCATTTGTTTTCATAGTTCTTAACTTGGCGACCCATTTCGCAGGTTCCCAATATTGCACTTGTGAATCGTGTAATCCTGTGGAAACATACATGTTAGGGTATTTTTGTGCTTTTACATTATCATATGGTGAATACGATAACATATAATCATAATATTTCTTATTGTTTGGGTTTCCCCATTCATCATATTCTCCGGTTGTCAACGGAATACTATCGTCTAGCATTGTTGTTATTACGTCTACAAAAGGAACCTGAGCTATCACTCCGTTGTACAATTGTGGGGCTTCATTTACAATAACACCCATCAAAAGTCCTCCTGCAGATCCTCCTTCTGCATACAAATGTTCAGCAGAAGTAAATTTTTCGTTAATTACAAATTTAGAGCAATCGATGAAATCTGTAAAGGTATTTTTCTTTTTTAACAGTTTTCCATCTTCGTACCATTGTCTTCCTAAGTCCTCCCCTCCTCTAATATGGGCGATTGCATACACAAAGCCGCGATCTAATAAAGATAATCTTGTTGAGGAAAAATACGTATCCATAGTGATTCCATAAGAACCATAAGCATAAAGTAATAACGGATTTTTACCGTTTTTTTCTAATCCTTTACGATAGATTATCGAAATGGGCACTTTTACACCATCTCTGGCTGTTGCCCAAACTCTTTCTTCGACGTAATTTTCTTTATCAAATTTTCCTCCTAAAACCTGTTGTTCTTTTAAAATTTCTTTGGCTTTAGTTTTCATATTGAAATCAATTACAGACGATGGCGTTGCTAAAGATTGGTAGCTGTAACGCAAAACATCGGTATCAAAATCAATATTCGTAGTGGTATAAGCGTTATATGTTTCGCTTCCAAAAGGTAAATAATAATCCGGTTCACCATTCCAGGGCATAATACGAATATGATTCAATCCGTTTGAGCGTTCTTCTACAACCAGATAGTTTTTAAAGATTTCGATATCTTCCAGTAAAACATCATCGCGATGCGGAATAAGATCTACCCAATATTTTTTTGCTGTTTTATTTTCAGGCGTTTTCATCAACTTAAAGTTGGTTGCCTTATCTTTATTCGTTAAAATATAAAATGAATCTTCAAAATGAGAAATACTGTATTCTAAACCACGAACTCGAGGTTGGAATACTTCAAATTCTCCATCTGGATTATCAGAATTCAAAATTCTGTACTCTGTTGTCAAAGTACTTCCTGAACCAATTACAATATATTTTCTTGATTTCTCTTTACTGATTGAAACATTAAAAGTGTCGTCGGTTTCGTCAAAAACCAAAACATCAGCAGCAGAATCGCTATTAATTTTATGTCTGAAAACTTTATCAGATCTTAATGTAACTTCGTCTTGTTTGACATAAAAAATGGTTTTATTGTCATTTGCCCAAACAGATCCGCCGGTTGCGTTTTCTATTTTGTCACTCAAAATTTCGTTCGTCTCTAAGTTTTTTATCTGAATGGTATAAATTCTTCTTCCAACAAGATCAAGCCCAAAACTTGCAAATTTATTATCAGGACTAATACTTAAGCCTCCAAGCTTAAAATACGCATGTCCTTTTGCCATTTCATTGCAGTTAAACATAATTTCTTCTTCTGCAGATAGACTCCCTTTTTTTCTTGAAAAAATAGGATAATCCTGACCCGTTTCAAATCGGGTAATATAATAATAACCATTATAAAAATAAGGAACAGATGAATCATCTTCTTTAATCCTACCTTTCATCTCTTCATACAAAGATTCTTGTAGCCCTTTTGTATGCGAGGTCATACTTTGATAATAGGCATTCTCTTGGTTTAGATAATCAAGAACCTCCGAATTTTCTCTGTCATTAAGCCAAAAATAATTATCGATTCGGGTTTCTTTATGTTTTTTTAATGATTTTGGAATTACTTTGGCCTGTGGGGCTGATATATCGTTTTGCATTGATTGAGCATTAATTTTTATATAAGACACAGCAAAAATACTATAAACACAATAGAACAGAATTAATTTTTTCATAAAATATTGTATTGATATAAGACAGCAATATACTAATTTTGTCTGAAATAATTTAAAAATCAACAAAATGGATTTAATGGGAATGATGGGTAAACTTAAAGAAACCCAACAAAAAATTGAAGATACAAAAAAGCGTTTAGATACTGTTTTAATTGATGAACAAAGCGCTGATGGATTATTGAAAGTAACATTAACAGCTAATAGAAAAGTAACCTCAATCTCTATTGATGACTCTTTATTAGAAGATAAAGAACAACTGGAAGATTACTTAATTGTAACTTTAAATAAAGCTATTGAAAAAGCAACAAACGTAAACGAAAGAGAATTGGATGCTGTTGCCAAAATGGATATGCCGATGATTCCGGGAATGGATAATTTATTTAAATAAGATTCTAAGGCACTAAGAAGCTAAGGTTCTAAGACCAATAGCCTTCTTTTATTAGAAAAACTCAGAACCTCAGAACCTTAGCTTCTTAGTGCCTTTTTTTTAAAACTTTTGAAGTGTCTCAATCACATAAGTATGCATTACTTCTTTATAATCTAAATGTGTTACAATTCGGAGTTTGTTATGTCCGAGTGCACTAATTAAAATATTTTTCTGCTTTAATTTTTCAATCAAAAGCTGGTCGCTATATCCTTCAGCTAATGAAAAAATTAAAATATTAGTTTCTACAGGCTCAATTGCTGCAATCCATGATTTTGTACTTAAAACTGCTGCAATCTCTTTGGCTCTTCGGTGATCTTCTGCTAATCTTTCAATATTATGTGCTAAAGCATATAATCCGGCTGCCGCCAAATAACCAACCTGACGCATCCCTCCACCCAATATCTTCCTGATTCTCAACGCTCTGCGAATATCAGCTTTACTACCAAGTAATATAGAACCTATTGGAGCTCCTAATCCTTTTGACAAACAAACAGAAATGGTATCGAAAATTGCTCCAAATTCCTTCGGATTTTGTCTTTTTGCCACTAAGGCATTCCAAATTCTTGCACCATCTAAATGGAATTTCAGATTATTAGCATCACAAACTTTTTTTATTTCTCTTAAATCTTCTAATTCGTAACAAGCACCTCCACCTTTATTTGTTGTATTTTCTACACACACCAAACTAGTTAACGGACTATGGTAGAATTCAGGATCATTTATTGCTGCAGCAACCTGAGTTGCATTTATCATCCCTCTGTCTCCATCTAATAAACAACAAGAAACACCACTGTTAAAAGATACTCCTCCTCCCTCATAATGGTAGACATGTGCGTATTTATCAGCTATTAATTGTTCTCCGGGTTGTGTATGTAATTTAATTGCAGTTTGGTTTGCCATAGTTCCAGAAGGAAAAAACAGTCCCGCTTCCATACCAAAAAATTCAGCTACTCTCGCCTCTAATTCGATAACTGTTGGATCTTGTTTATATACATCATCCCCAACCTGGGCATTGAACATATACTGCAACATTTCGTGCGTAGGCTTGGTTATGGTATCGCTAATTAAATTTATTTCCATATTCTAAAAACTATATCTTATTTTTGTGCAACAAAATTACGTATTACTGTTTGTTAATCTCGGCAAGTTTTAGTAAATTTTAACTAGCAAATTACCATACAACCAAATTAACGTAATATTTATAAAAAACATATAAAACTACTATTAATTTATGACAACTACCGAACAAATAAAAGGTATTGTGGAGCGCCTTGGTGCGTTGAGGAGGTATCTTTGACGTTGATGCCAAACTAATCGAAATTGCCAACGAAGAAGAAAAGACCTTCGCTCCCGACTTTTGGAACAATGCAAAAGAAGCCGAAGTCATTGTAAAAAACCTTCGAAACAAGAAAAAATGGATCGAAGATTATAACAAAGCCATCGAACTTACTGACGAGCTTCAGCTGGCGTATGATTTTTATAAAGAAGGAGAACTTTCTGCAGAAGAATTAGACGAGCATTATAAAACAACGCAAGATCACATTGAAAACATTGAGTTTAAAAACATGCTTTCTGACGAAGGTGACAGCCTGAGTGCTGTTATTCAGATTACTGCCGGAGCCGGTGGAACCGAAAGTTGTGACTGGGCCGGAATGTTAATGCGTATGTACATGATGTGGGGAGAGAGTTATGGCTACAAAATAAAAGAACTGAACTTTCAGGAAGGTGAGGTTGCCGGTATTAAAACCGTAACTTTAGAGTTTGAAGGAGATTATTCTTTTGGCTATTTAAAAGGAGAAAACGGCGTGCATCGTTTGGTTCGAATTTCACCTTTTGATAGTAATGCAAAACGCCATACCTCGTTTGTGTCGGTTTATGTTTACCCGCTTGTTGATGACAGTATCGAAATTGACATTAATCCTGCTGATATCGAAATTACAACTTCCCGCTCTAGTGGTGCCGGAGGACAAAACGTAAATAAGGTAGAAACTAAAGTTCAATTGGTACACAAACCAACGGGAATTCAGATTCAGTGTTCAGAAACGCGATCTCAACAAGACAACAGACAGCGTGCCATGCAAATGTTACGTTCTCAATTGTACGAAATTGAATTGAAAAAACAGCAAGCACAACGTGCTGATATTGAAGCCGGAAAAATGAAAATTGAATGGGGTTCGCAAATACGTAATTATGTTATGCAACCTTATAAATTAGTAAAAGATGTTCGTACCGGCTATGAAACCAGCGATGTTGATGGCGTAATGAACGGAAATATTGACCCATTCTTAAAAGCATTTTTAATGATGATGGGCCAAAAGGAAGAGGAATAGTAACAGTATTCAGTCGCAGTTTTCAGTCGCAGTTCAAAACTGAAAACTGAGACTGAAAACTAAATAAAAAAGTTATGATAAAATGGGCAGATGTAATTCGTTTTACAAATAAAGGAAATCCGACTCCAGAGAAAAAAGTGGAGAAAACGGAAGAGGAATGGAAACAGATCTTAACTCCTGAAGAATATCAGGTAACTCGCTTAAAAGGGACCGAAAGATCTTTTAGTTCTGAACTTTGCAGTTTATTTGATCCGGGAATCTACGAATGTAAATGCTGCGGCACTTTACTTTTTGATGCTTCTGAAAAATTTGAATCAGGAACGGGCTGGCCTTCATTTACACAACCAATCAAAGAAAATGCGATTGCTTATAATGCTGATAAATCACACGGAATGATTCGCGTTGAAGTAGTTTGTAGTACCTGCGACGCTCATCTCGGACACGTCTTTCCTGACGGCCCCGAACCAAGTGGATTAAGATATTGCATTAATGCTATTTCATTATCTAAAATAAAAGAATAAATTTACAAAAAGCGATTTTCTTAAAAGTGAATCGCTTTTTTTTATTCCTCAACTTAATTACTGCAATTAAAAATTGTAAGTTACTACCTATCAATTAAGTAAACTTTAATTTTCTTTTTTAAATTCCCTGAAACTTATGCGTTTTTAAGGAAAAATCAGCATTAACTATGCGTGCATAAATTAGAAAACAATTAATAAATCAACATCTAAAGTGTTAATTTTGTAATATTTAAACTGTTATTTTAAACATATTTCAATAAACACAAAAAAAACATTAGGTAATTAGGATCTAATTGATTTTATTTGGTAAAAATAAACCCCTAAATCAATTAAATTCAGTAAATGAAATCCTATTCAATTCAAGAAATTAACGAAGTGATCAATGGCGTAATTTACGGCACTACTTCTCAAAGTATAACTGCAACAGAGCAATTAGAAAAAGCAACAACTTCAGAAATTTCATTTATAGGAAACAAAAAATATGAAAAATACTGGTCGGCTTCAAATGCATCTATTGCAGTAGTTAACGAAGATATTTCAATAGAGCCTGGAGAAAATCGTGCTTTTATTAAAGTAAAAAATGCCGATTTGGCAATGTCTCAAATTTTAGCTCTTTTTGCACCTCCTACTCCAATTTTCCATAACAATATTCACAAAACCGCAACGGTTGATGAAACTGCAATTATTGGTGAAGGAGCCAGAATTGGCGCTGGATGTTATATAGGCCCAAAAGTTGAAATCGGCGCTAATGCCACTATATATCCAAATGTGACAATTTTAGACGAATGTACTATCGGAAAAAATACTATTATATGGTCAGGAACGGTGGTTCGTGAGCGTTGTCATATTGGTAATGACTGTATCATCCATCCAAATGCTACTATTGGTGCTGATGGTTTTGGATTTCGTCCCTGCAAAGAAAAAGGTTTGGTTAAAATTCCACAAATCGGAAATGTAATTATTGGAAACGGAGTTGAAATTGGTGCAAACACTTGTGTAGACCGTGGAAAATTCAGTTCGACTGTTCTTGGGGATGGTTGTAAAATTGATAATTTAGTTCAAATTGGACATAACAGTAAATTAGGTAAATTTTGTATTATGGCCGGAAACAGTGGTTTAGCAGGTTCTGTTACGCTGGGAAATGGCGTTATAATTGGCGGAAGTGCCTCTATAAAAGATCACACAACAATTGGTGATGGAGCTATTGTTGGAGCGGGTTCTGGAGTAACTGGAGATGTTCCCGCAGGAAAAACAATGTTAGGATATCCTGCTGTTGAAGCTCGTGATGCCTTAAAACAATGGGCCATTTTAAAAAGAATGGTTTGCGATTCTAAAAAATAATCAAACTCAATAAGTATAAGAAAAACAGAAGCTCGCTTCTGTTTTTTTGTTTAATACAAGTTCGTAATAATATACTTCTTTCTACCGAAAATTATTTACAGTGGAGTTTTCAGACACCTGGTTTTATTTCATTGCAGAATCATATTTATTATGTGAGTTTCAATTGATTTTGTAAATTAGCCAACAGTATTTTGTAAAAACATCAATATCTTATGGATTTAAACTTCAATAAAAACGAAGATCACAATAAGCTCTTACTTTCTGAATTAAAACAAAAATTTGCCAAAGTAAAATTAGGGGGAGGCGAAAAACGTATCCAAAAACTCCATGCTGAAGGTAAAATGACAGCCCGCGAGCGTATCGATTATTTATTGGATGAAAATTCTAAAAGTATAGAAATTGGAGGTTTTGTTGGTGAAGGAATGTATGCAGAGCACGGTGGATGTCCTTCGGGAGGAGTTGTGATAAAAATAGGATATATAAAAGGCAAGCAATGTATTGTTGTTGCTAATGATGCCACCGTTAAAGCAGGGGCCTGGTTTCCAATTACAGGAAAGAAAAACCTGCGTGCTCAAGAAATTGCTATGGAAAACAGACTTCCTATTATCTATCTGGTAGATAGTGCCGGTGTTTATTTGCCATTACAAGATGAAATTTTTCCAGATAAAGAACACTTCGGAAGAATCTTTAGAAATAATGCCCAAATGAGCAGTATGGGAATCACCCAAATTGCAGCTGTTATGGGAAGCTGTGTTGCCGGAGGGGCGTATTTACCTATTATGAGTGACGAAGCTTTAATTGTAGATAAAACCGGAAGTATTTTCCTTGCCGGAAGTTATTTGGTAAAAGCTGCCATTGGCGAAACTATAGATAATGAAACTTTAGGTGGTGCGACAACGCATTGCGAAATTTCCGGAGTTACTGATTATAAAGCTAAAGATGACAAAGATGCTTTAGATAAAATAAAAAACATAGTAGATAAGATTGGTGATTTTGATAAAGCTGGCTATAGCCGAATTAAAGCCGAAAAACCTACTCTGGAACCTAAAGATATTTACGGAATCTTGCCAAAAGCCAGAAACGAGCAATACGATATGATGGAAATCATCAATCGTTTGGTTGATAATTCGGAGTTTGAAGCTTATAAAGAGGGTTACGGTCAAACCATTATTACAGGATATGCCAGAATTGATGGTTGGGCAGTTGGAATTATTGCTAATCAGCGAAAAGTAGTTAAAACCAAAAAAGGCGAGATGCAATTTGGCGGTGTTATTTATTCGGACAGCGCTGATAAAGCGACACGTTTTATTGCAAATTGCAATCAAAAGAAAATCCCTTTAGTTTTTTTACAAGATGTTACCGGGTTTATGGTTGGATCAAAGTCTGAACATGGAGGAATTATTAAAGATGGTGCTAAAATGGTAAATGCAGTTAGTAATTCAGTAGTGCCAAAATTTACTGTAATTGTTGGTAATTCTTATGGAGCAGGAAACTATGCAATGTGCGGAAAAGCATATGATCCAAGATTGATTTTTGCATGGCCGAGTGCAGAACTTGCAGTAATGGGAGGAACACAGGCTGCTAAAGTATTAGCTCAAATTGAAGCTTCTTCGCTTAAAGCGAAAGGTGAAATTATAGATGAAACAAAAGAAACCGAACTGTTTAATAAAATCAAAGCACGTTACGACGAACAGACTTCACCCTATTATGCTGCTTCAAGATTATGGACAGATGCCATTATTGATCCTTTAGATACCCGAACCTGGATTTCTATGGGTATTGAAGCTGCAAATCACGCTCCAATTCAAAAAGCATTTAATTTAGGCGTTATTCAGGTTTAATATCATTTTATGAATTCTCAAAATAAGTTAAATAAAAAGTAAAAAACTTATTTCCAACTACTTAAAAATAAATATATCACTAAAAAGTAGTAACTTAGTATATTATTTTTAATCACGTAGTATCATGGAAAATGTAAAAAGTTTGAATAAATGGGCAAATTCGCACACTTATTTACCAGTAGATTTGGTACGTATTGTATTGGGTGTTTTTTTATTTATGAAAGGAATTTCATTTGTAACAAATGCGCAATATTTACATGATTTAATTTCTCCTATTGATCAGTATGGAGGCGGAATGTTTCTTTTGCATTATATCGCCCCAGCCCACATGATTGGAGGAATAATGATTGTTTTTGGGTTACTCACCCGCTGGGCAATTGCTGCCCAATTACCTATCCTTTTTGGTGCGGTCCTTGTAAATTTCATGGGGCACATGCATTCTGAAAGCCTAATCTTAGCAGTAGTTATACTATTACTTTGCATCTTCTTCTTATTTTATGGAGGAGGAAAACACTCAGCTGATTATTACTTCAAAATGCAGCAATAAAATATATTTTATCCTCAGCTTATTTCAATAAAAGTTGAGGATAAAATAATAAAGCAGTTTTTAAGAAGTAATTAGCATTTTAAAATTTCATTAATTGTGTTTTATGAACTAAATTCGCAAACATGAATTGGATTCGTAAAACCGTTATTTTTATATCACTTTTGATTCTTGCCTTTTTTGCATCGCAAGAAAGCAATGCTGCTATACAAGAAATAGAAGGTCACAAAACAGATACCAATTTCTCTAAAGATTATACAGATTCATTAGCTTTTATACAGCCACAAGCAAGTTATCAATTTGCAGCAAATATTAAAACACACAATCCTGGTATAATTAAATGGTTTGATTCTTTACTAGTTGTTATTCCGCAACATCAAGTCGTAAAATCAGCATCAAACTTTGCAAATCAATTCTCGACTCAGAGCAAGAGAGTCTTGCTTATGCTCTACCCTTTCCACTTTTTTTGGTAGTTAAATACATGAAAATTTAGTTAGAAGAATTCATTTCTTCAAAAACAATCGAACGGTTTTCTTTCTGAAAACAGTTTGCCATTTCATATTATTTATCAAATTCAAAAACATGGAAACAAGTGTAACCATTATTGGTATTGTGATCGCAATCATAGTAGCCATTCCCATATATTTTTCTGCACGAACGAGCGCTGCAAACAAATCAAGAATCTTAAATATTAAAAAGAAATTCAATCCGAGTCATCCGGAAGATTTTGATTTAACCGAGTCACAAAGTAATAAAACACTGACTATAGACCAAAAACATAGAAAATTCATTTTAATGAATTTTAATCCAAATCAACAAGAATCAACATTTGTTGATTTAAAATCAGTTTCATCCTGCAAATTAATTTTGACTACCGATGGAAATTCAGATACTATTCTCAAAATTGATTTTGAATTTCAGGAAAGAGAAACTTCTAAAAAAATTACGATTCCATTCTATGATTTTGACGACGATCGTATCAAACAAATTAGTGCTTACCAAGACCATCTGTTTGCCAAAAAATGGCTCAAAATCATTCAGGATTCTATTTAATGTTAGTTATTTAATTCAGGGAAGAGACTCAAAATTGAGTCTCTTTTTTTTATGTTACCGGCATGACATTTATCATTTTATATATTAATAGGAAGAAGTAATTTTGATGAATCCAAAATACTTTTTTATGAAAATCTCACTGATTCAGAAGTACAATGTTCCAGGTCCAAGATATACCAGTTATCCCACAGTTCCATATTGGAATGAAGTTGAATTTACAGAACAAAAATGGATAGCATCATTTCAACAGTCCTTTTCAGAAAGCAATTCTCAAAACGGAATCAGTTTATATATTCATTTGCCTTTCTGCGAAAGTATGTGTACTTTTTGCGGCTGTAATAAAAGGATAACCAAAAATCATACTGTCGAAGAAGACTATATAAAAGCGCTCATAAAAGAATGGAGTTTATATTGTAAACTACTGCCTGAAAAACCTCTTATAAAAGAAATACACTTAGGTGGTGGAACTCCAACGTTTTTTTCAAAAAACAATTTAGAACATCTTATCAATGGCATTTTTACCTTTGCCAACAAAGCTGATCAGCATGAGTTTAGTTTTGAAGGACATCCCAATAATACAACTTATGAGCAACTTCAAAAGTTATATGATTTAGGCTTTCGCCGAGTAAGTTTTGGAGTTCAGGACTATGCTGAAAAAGTTCAAAAAGCAATTAATAGAATTCAACCTTTTCACAATGTAGCCAAAGTAACTTTTTGGGCAAAAGAAATTGGCTATACCTCTATTGGTCATGATATAATTTTTGGCCTTCCTTTTCAAACTATCGAAGATGTTGTCGATACTATCGAAAAAACAAATTCCTTAAAACCAGATCGATTGGCCTTTTACAGTTACGCCCATGTACCCTGGATTAAAGGAAATGGACAACGTGGATTCAATGAGGAGAACCTCCCAAAAGACGCGCAAAAACGAAAACTATACGAAATAGGAAAACAATTACTTTCAAAAAATGGTTATCATGAAATTGGAATGGACCACTTTGCTTTAGAATCTGATAGTTTATACAAAGCAGCTGCAAACAAAGGGTTACATAGAAATTTCATGGGGTATAGTGCTTCAAAAACACAATTAATGATTGGTTTAGGAGTTTCTTCTATCAGTGATAGCTGGTATAGTTTTGCTCAAAATACTAAAAACTTAGAAGATTATTACCAATTGTTAGAATGGGATAAATTGCCTATTGTTAAAGGACATATTTTAAACGATGAAGATCTGAAAATAAGAAAACACATATTGCATTTAACTTGTGACTTTGAAACTTCCTGGGATAATGAAGCGCGCTATTTTGAAGAACTTCCAAGTGTATTAAAAGACCTGGAAGAAATAGAAAAAGATCAGTTAATTGTAATTGAAGAAAAGAGAATAAAAATTACAGAAGCCGGAAGACCGTTTGTCCGAAATATTTGTATGGCTTTTGATTTACATTTAAAAAGAAAATCACCGGAAACGAATTTGTTTTCGATGACTGTTTAATGACAATTAGGAGTTCCCTGTACAAACAAACTCATATTAGATGGAGAAACGTAAGGAATTCCTAAACCCAAGCCTCTAAGTATGAATAAAACACCAATAATAAAAGCAACATACGGAATTGCTTTTTGAATTTTATTTCGAAAGGGAAGTTTTATCAAAGAATGTAGGTAAACTACAGTAGTCATTAATGGTATAGTTCCTAATCCAAATAATAACATATACAAAATACCAAAACCAGCACTCTGCATAGCAATTGCACCAAATAAGGCAACGTAAACCATTCCGCATGGCAAAAATCCATTTAATAATCCAATTGTAAAAAGAGATTTATAACTTCTGTTTTTAAATTGACTTCCTAAACTTGATTTAATTTTTGAAATAATTCTGTAAACAGGTTTTGAAAAATTATATCTCGAAAAAACTTTTTCCGGAATCAAAACTGCAATTATCATTGCTACACCAATAAAAATTGATAAATTCTGTTGCAGTCCAGCCAGGAAAAAACCTCTTCCTAATAATCCAAAAATCATTCCGATTGTTGCATAAGCAGTTAATCGGCCTAAATGATAAGTAACAATTTGAGTAACCTTTTTAGCTTCATTCTGATGATCTACAGGTAGCATCATAGCGATAGGACCGCACATTCCAATGCAATGCAAACTACTGATTAAGCCTAATATAAATGCAGAATATAACATGTGTCTTAATTTACGTAAATAACCTCTTTAGTTAAGTACTTTGTTCCACTATATTGCCATTCCATATTAACATCCCAACGACCTTTAACCAATTTAACTTTCGGAATTAACATAACGGAATTAGTCAATGTTATTTGAGTATTAAAATCAAACTTCTTATTTGAAGGGCGATACAAAAGAATATTTCCCTTTACTTTATCATTTTCAAAATTTGCAGGAAAAACAACTTTTACACCTTCTTCATTATATACAATTGAAGGTTTCTGTTGCAAATCATGTGCATTTTGAATACGAGCCATTTCCTCCTGAAAATGCGAATCGTGTTTATAATATTCTTCAACAACTAAATCATTATCATATTTACTGTTGGATTGCACTTCAAAAACAAAATACAATATAAAAGTCATGAATAATGCAAAAGCAATGACAATTCCTGTTCCCCAATTTATTTTCATATTGTAAATTTAATTTGTTAGTTGTCAAATGGTATCGCCTTTTAATTATTTGTTTTTGTTTCACAAAGTCTTATAGTGGCGATGTCATGGTGGTGTTATTTTTAATTAAAACTTCTCGGACCTAAAAAGTTTGTTGTGGTAGTTTCGAGCAATTCCTTGCCGTTGTAAACGCCAATTTTAACCTTGGTTTTATCGCTTTCCAAAAGCACTTCATTAATTTCTATAAACAAAGTTCCTTGTGAAATGCCTTCTTTTTGTATTTTGAAATGCTCTTTTCCAACATTTTTAATTTCACCTTTTTGATCAATCAATTCAAAATGGATATCATTGTAATCTTTCATTGTTTTGTTTACAATTTTATACGTATAAACATTGCTTATCTTATCTCCTTTATGCTGAAATAACTGACCTGGTAAACGAAGGATGATTGCTTCGACATTTGTTCGCAAGAATAACATTCCAACAAAAACACTTAATAATATAAATAAAACAGCTGTATAACCTTTCATTCTGGCTGTAAATCTGAAAGGTTCTTTCTTGGCTATTTCATCTTCCGAAGCATAGCGAATAAGTCCTTTCGGCAAACCTACTGTTTCCATTATTGCATCACATTCATCAATACAAGCTGTACAATTTGTACACTCTAATTGTGTTCCGTTTCTAATATCAATTCCCATTGGGCAAACATGAACACATTGATGACAATCGATACAATCTCCTTTTCCAGTTGTGGCTCTATCTTCTTTTTTATTGTACTTAGCACGTCCTTCTTCTTTTTCTCCACGGACAAAATCATACGCCACATTAATAGATTTATTATCTAAAAGCACACCTTGTAATCTACCATACGGACAAGCAATTATACAAACCTGTTCTCTAAACCAAACGAAAACAAAATAGAAAACACTAGTAAAAATTAGAAGTGCTATAAAATTGCTGGACTGTTTAACCGGACCTTCTTCAATCATTAAAAATAACGCATCACTACCAACTAAATAAGCTAAAAAGACATTAGCAATTCCAAAAGAAATTAAGAAAAAGATCGTCCATTTAATAAGTCTTTTTCGGATTTTCTCAGCATTCCATTCCTGGCGTGCTAAACGCGATTGTGCACCACGGTCACCATCAATCCAATATTCAATTCTGCGGAAAACCATTTCTAAAAAAATAGTTTGCGGGCAAATCCAACCGCAAAATATTCTCCCAAAGACAACAGTAAACAAAATCACAAAAACAACACCAACAAGCATCGATATTACAAAAAGATAAAAATCCTGAGGCCAAAAAGGGAATCCAAAAATATTAAAGCGACGTTCTAAAACATTGAACATCATAAATTGGTTACCATTTATTTTTATGAACGGATTAGCAACTAAAATTGCCAATAAAATATAACTTACAATTTTTCTATAATCATAGAATTTACCAGACGGTTTTTTAGGGAAAATAAATTTTCGATTACCAACTTCATCAATAGTTCCAATGGTATCTCTAAAAGCTTCGTCTGGTAAATTTGACATGATTCTTATTTTTTAACTTCTGTACTATCTTTTGTTTTAATTGCGGCATCTTTTTGAGAAGCACTTTCATCTACCCAAATTTCTCCTTCCGGATCTTTTGGGTCTTTAGGTTTACTTCCTTGCAAAGACAAGATATAACTGGCCACTTTTTGAATTTCTTTTGGTTTCATACCATTAGTTTTCCAGGAAACCATTCCTTTGCCATCACGTCCTCCGTTGGTAATAGTATGAAAAACATTTTTAATTCCGCCACCTAGAATCCAATGGTCATCTGTTAAATTTGGACCAATTTGTCCTCCTGCATCTGCTCTGTGACAAGCAGCACAATTAGTGGTGAAAATTTCTTTACCAGCTTCTAAACTTTCTTTATCCGTTAACAAAACAACCGTTTTTTCATCCATTAAATCCGGAGCGGTTTTTAAATACTCTTCTACATCAATTTTTGCCTGCGCCATTTCTTTTTTAAGCTCCATCTCTTGGTTATCAGCTCCAAAAATTTCGAAGCGCGCAAGATATACAACACCAAATATTATAGTGATATAAAATAGATAGACCCACCATGGCGGCAAATTGTTATCTAATTCTTTAATTCCATCATAATCATGATGCAGTAACAAATCCCCTTCCTTTTCAATTGGCTCTGTTTTAGTAAGTTTATGCATTAAGTCTTTATACCAGGTACTTTCTTGTAAACTCAAACTATTTTCATAATCTAATTTTGCTTTTTCTTCAGGTGTCATCAGCTGATACATGACACGATTAACAGCATTCAATGTAATTTCGATAGCAATCAGAATAAATAGAAATACAAACAAAAAAACAGAAACCATTGGATATTTTATAAAAGCTGGCTTATCTCCAGAATCTATACAATATTCCATCAAAGCAAAACCAATGAAAAAAAACAGTGGTACTCTTATATATGCCGGGAAAAACTTTTTCATCTTATTTATCTTTTGAAGTTACACCAAGTCCTTCATTTAAAGGAATTTCACTCATTTCTTTAATTTTATCTTTTTGATAGGAGAATACCCAAAAACCTAATCCTACAAAGAAGATAAAGAAAATTAAGAGAGATAAAATCGGGTAAATTTCTATACCCGATATATTCTCCATATTGTGTTTTATCTGTTCGAACATGACTTTATTTTTTAGCAGTTTCTTTTACTTTAATATCAGTCCCAAGTCTTTGTATATAAGCAATTAGAGCGACGATTTCTCTTTCATTCATTGGGACAAATTTTTCCCCTTTTGCAGCTGCTTTGTTTTTACTGTCTTGGTAACTTTTTACAAAATCAGGATCATTTTCTAAACTTTTCTCTATTGATAAAGCCTGTGTTCTCAATGTTTTTTGAGCATTTGCAATTTCATCTGCAGTATAAGGAACACCAAGCGAAACCATGGCCTGCATTTTCTTTTGCGTCAATGATAAATCCATTGCTTTATTATCAAACAACCACTTATAACCTGGCATTATAGAACCTGCAGAAGTACTTTGTGGATTCCAAAAGTGGTTAAAATGCCAGTTATCATTATATTTTCCTCCAACTCTTAGTAAATCTGGACCAGTACGCTTTGATCCCCATAAAAATGGATGATCATACACAAACTCGCCAGCCTTAGATTGTGGTCCATAACGTTCTACCTCGCTTCTAAATGGACGAACAGATTGTGAGTGACAACCTACACAGCCTTCTCTTATATATAAATCACGTCCTTCAAGTTCAAGGGGCGAATAAGGTTTTACACTTGAAATAGTTGGAATATTTGATTTCACCATAATTGTTGGTACAATTTGAATAATACCTCCAATTAAGATCGCGATAGTTGCCAAAATGGTCAATTGAATTGGTTTTCTTTCTAACCAGGTATGAAATTTTTCACCATTCAGTCTATTGCTGCTTATTCTTTGTAAAGCTGGAGCCTGAGCTAACTCATCTTCAATAGTTTCACCTGCTTTTACAGTCATTATAATATTGTACACCAATGTCAGCATTCCAACCAAATATAAAGTACCTCCTATTGCTCTCATCCAATACAAAGGCATGATTGCTGTAACCGTTTCAAGGAAGTTTCCATAAGTTAAGGTGCCGTCCGGATTAAATTGTTTCCACATAGAAGCTTGTTGAAAACCTGCAACGTACATTGGTAGCGCATATAAAATGATTCCTAAAGTGCCAATCCAAAAATGGAAATTGGCTAATTTTTTAGAGAACAAATTACTTTTTGTCATTCTTGGAATCAACCAGTAAATAATACCAAAAGACATAAATCCGTTCCACGCTAGTGCTCCAACGTGTACGTGTGCGATAATCCAATCTGTATAATGCGCTATAGCATTTACATTTTTTAAAGAAAGCATTGGTCCTTCAAAAGTTGCCATTCCGTAACCCGTAATCGCCACAACAAAGAATTTCAAAACGGGTTCTTCACGAACTTTATCCCACGCACCTCTTAACGTTAAAAGTCCATTAATCATACCTCCCCAAGATGGAGCAATAAGCATTATTGAGAATACAACCCCCAAATTCTGAGCCCAGTTTGGCAGAGCTGAATATAATAAGTGGTGTGGACCTGCCCAGATATAAATAAATATTAGTGACCAAAAGTGAATAATAGATAATCTATAAGAATAGATAGGGCGATTTGCTACCTTAGGAATAAAATAATACATCAAACCCAAAAACGGAGTAGTTAAGAAAAATGCAACTGCATTATGTCCGTACCACCATTGTACCAAGGCATCCTGAACACCAGCATAAACCGAATAACTTTTTAAAGCTGACACTGGTAATTCAATGTTATTAAAAATATGCAACACAGCAACCGTAACGAAAGTGGCAAGATAAAACCATATTGCAACATATAAGTGTCTTTCTCTTCTTTTCAACATTGTACCAATCATATTGATACCCATAACTACCCAGATTATGGCAATAGCAATATCAATTGGCCACTCTAATTCAGCATATTCTTTTGAAGAAGTATATCCTAAAGGCAGTGTGATTGCAGCAGCAACTATAATAAGCTGCCAACCCCAAAAATGTAAGTTACTTAGAAAGTCACTAAACATCCTGGCCTTCAGCAATCGCTGAAGTGAGTAATACAAACCGGCAAAAAAAGCATTACCTACAAAGGCAAAAATAACGGCATTTGTGTGTAACGGTCTTAATCGTCCGTAACTTAGCCATGAAATCCCATCAGTCATGTTGGGAAAAAGGTACATAACCGCAAGGGTTAGCCCCACTAGCATACCTACTACTCCAAAAAGGATAGTGGCATAAATGAATTTTTTTACAATTTTGTTGTCGTAATAAAACTGTTCCATTTCCATAATTATACTTGTTTTTCTTCGATTGTTGAATTATTATTCTGAGGAGTAATTTTGGTTTCATCGTCAAAAAGCATTCTGACTGAAGGCGTATAATCATCATCGTATTGTCCAGATTTGACAGCGATGATAAAGGCTATGAAGAAGCCAATTGCTACGAAAATACTAACTGAAATTAATAGATAAATTACACTCATACCTTAAATTTATGTTAACAAAATTAGTAGGTTGCAGGCATTTAAAATATGATAATTATCATAGTCAAAGACTTAAGTTAAATTTAATAAAAATTTATCTACAAATTATTTATAATGATTTTAAATTACTGCTGCTGAAATAGTTAGACATTAAAGTCACAAAACTTACGATGGTAATTGTACTTAGTGGCATAATAATAGCCGCTACCAAAGGGAGCAAATTACCAGTTACTGCGAAGGATAAGCCAATCACATTATACAAAAGTGATAAAACAAAACTCATTTTGATGATCAAGATAGATTTTTGAGATAATTTTAAAAAATAATCTAATCGGGAAAATTCATGGGCATCTAGTATTGCATCACACGCCGGAGAAAAAACATTGACATTTTCAGAAATAGATATCCCAGCATTGCTTTGCGCCAAGGCACCTGCATCATTTAACCCATCGCCAACCATCATTACACTACAACCTTTTTCCTGTAATTTTTTAATATATTCCAGTTTCTGTTCCGGTTTCTGATTAAAGATGAGTTCAGTACCCTTTGGCAATATTGTTTCGAGATTACTTCGTTCTCCATCATTATCTCCGGAAAGTACTTTCAGTTGATACTTTTTACTAAGAGTTAAAAATAACGCTGCAAGGCCATCTCTATATTGGTTTTGAAAATTAAACTGCCCATAATATTCAGTATCAATTTTGATATGGAGCGCCGTTTTTTCTATTTCACCAGCTTCTAAATCTGAAATACCAATAAATGCTGCTGAACCAATTTGAATCGTTTTATTTTCAATTGAAGCTAAAATTCCTTTTCCTGTTATCTCTTCAAAATTATCAACTTTTAGTCGCTTTGAATCTGGTAAAAAATCATATAACATTCGGCTTAATGGGTGATTGGAAGCACGGAGTACATTTTTTATAAGTAAATAATTCTCATCAGAAATTGGGCTTCCTTCATAAACAATATTCGATTTTTTATTTGTTGTTATGGTTCCGGTTTTATCAAAAACTATAGTATCAACTTTTGCAAGTTGTTCAATCACCAGTGCATTTTTAAGATACATTTTCTGCCTGCCCATAATTCTCAAAATATTACCGAAGGTAAACGGCGCTGTCAGTGCAAGAGCACATGGACAGGCAACAATTAATACTGCTGTAAAAACATTAAAAGCTGTATTGGTATCAATAAAAATCCAGTAACCAAATCCAGCAAAAGCAATTAATAGTAATATTGGAGTAAAATAGCGGCTAATTTTATCGGTAATTGTTTTGTGTTTTTGCTCCACATTTTTTTGAAAAATTTCATTACTCCACAACTGTGTCAGATAACTTTGTGAAACAGAATGCAAAACTTCCATTTCGACCACTTTTCCAATCTGTTTTCCTCCGGCGAATACTTTGTCTCCCGATTTTTTAGTTATCGGAACTGCTTCCCCAGTAACAAAACTATAATCAATTTCAGCCTTTTCACTAATTAAAATACCATCAACCGGAATTAATTCCTGATTTCGAATCAATAATCTATCCCCTTTTACGACATCATAAATTGCAACACTCTCTTCTGAAGTATCCATATTAATTTTAGTAACTGCAATAGGAAAGTAAGATTTAAAATCTCTTTCGAAACTTAAGAAACTATAGGTTTTAATTTGAAACATTTTTCCCAGCAGCATGAAAAAAACCAAGCCTGTTAAGCTGTCAAAAAAACCTGATCCGTAATTCATTACAATATCAAAAGTACTTCTGACAAACATTACGATGATTCCCAGTGCAATTGGAATATCGATATTCAGCATTCGTGATTTAATACTTTTATAAGCCGAAACATAATAACCGCTAGCAGAATACAAAAAACTTGGTAGCGCTAATAGAAAAATTAAAATTCTAAAAAAAGGCTTGTAGTTGTCCAACCAAAATTCCTTGATTTCGAAATATTCCGGAAACGACAATAACATTATATTTCCAAAACAAAAAAAGGCAACACCAAGTTTATATGTTAAACTTCTGTCTACATTATTTTTCCCTGCTTCATAGTTCTCTAAACTTATATAAGGTTCGTATCCAATGGAACTTAACAAATAAGCAATAGATTTAAGTGAAACTACATCAGAATTAAAGGTTACACGAACTCTTTTTTCTGGAAAATTAACTTGTGAGATACTGATCCCTTTTTGGATTCTGTTTAGATTTTCAAGTATCCAGATACAAGAACTACAGTGTATGTGTGGGATATTTAAAGAAACTATAGCAGTATTTCCTTCCTGAAATTCTAATAATTTTGAGAGAATAGCTTCGTTATCTAAAAAATCATATTTACCCTGAATGTCTTGAGGAGTGGCACCAGGAGATTTTTCAAAATCATAATAACAAGTCAAATCATGAAGACTGAAAATTTCGTAAACCGTTTTACATCCGTTACAGCAAAACTTTTTTCCATCAAAATTGATTTCTTCATTTTTGGCAATGGTTAACCCACAATGAAAACAACCTTGCTCACTCATAATTTGTTTTTTTTAACTTATGCAAAGTTTATAAATTGAAAAAGACTATAAATATGACATTTATCACGTTTTAATTAATTACGATTCTAATTTAAGAAATAAAAAAAGGCAAATTACAGACGTACATCATTTCTTATCTTTTTTTATGTATTTATTGCAGCTTAAGACATGAATATTGGTTAATTTTGCTTAAAATTTTTTGTCATGAATAAATGTGACCAGTGTATCGTACGCCAACTAACTTCTTTGCAAGCCCTAAATAAAGAAGAAGTAATAAAACTAGCTAATAGTAAAACCACTTATAAAATAAAAAAAGGCGAAGCTATTTTTGAAGAAGGCGAAGTAACTAATGGCGTTTTTTGCGTAAAAGACGGGGTTGGAAAACTTTCTAAACTAAGTGCCAATGGAAAAGATCAGATTGTAAAACTGGTTAAGTCCGGAGAACTTTTAGGACAGCGTTCTATGATTAGTAACGAGCCAGCCAATTTAACGGCAAAAGCAGTAGCTGATATGGAAGTTTGCTTTATTCCGAAATCTGAAATCATTGGTTTTTTTAACACCAACAATCAGTTTTCAATGAAATTAATGCAAACTGTTTGCGAAGATTTAAAAGAATCTGAAAATGACAAAATTGCATTAGTTCAAAAAACAGTAAAACAACGATTAGCCGAAACTTTACTTTACTTACATGACTTTTTTGGAGAAAACGAAGATAAGACATTAAAGGTACAACTAACCCGAGAAGAATTGGCAGGAATAATTGGAACTGCGACAGAAAGTTGTATACGCCTACTATCCGACTTTAATAAATTAGGAGTTATTGAATTGATTGGTAAAAAGATTGTACTTAAGGATGTAAAAACATTGAAAAAAATAGCTGATTAATTATAGTTTTTTAGCTTCATTCCAAAATACATCCATTTCTGCTAAAGTCATATCCATTAATGGCTTTCCTAACTCGCCGGCTTTACTTTCTAAATACTGAAAACGCTTAATGAATTTTTTATTCGTACGCTCTAAAGCATCTTCTGGATTTACATTTAGAAATCGGGCATAATTAATCATGGAGAACAAAACATCTCCAAATTCTGCTTCAATTTTATCCTGATCACCAGCTTTAACTTCGTCTTGCAATTCTTCCAGTTCTTCCTGAACTTTATCCCAAACCTGATGTGGTTCTTCCCAATCAAAACCAACACCTTTTACCTTATCCTGAATTCGGCTTGCTTTAACCAGAGCGGGTAAACTTCTTGGAACGCCTTCCAAAACCGATTTTTTACCTTCCTTCAGTTTTAACTTCTCCCAATTTTGTTTGACTTCTTCTTCATCTTTAACAACTGTGTCACTGTAGATATGCGGATGGCGATGAATCAACTTATCACAGATTTCATTACAAACATCAGCCATATCAAAATCATTAGTTTCAGAGCCTATTTTAGCATAAAAAACAATGTGCAGGAGCAAATCTCCCAATTCTTTCTTCACTTCATTTAGATCATTATCCAAAATAGCATCTCCTAACTCGTAAGTTTCTTCAATTGTCAGATGTCTGAGTGTTTGCAAAGTTTGTTTTTTATCCCATGGACATTGCTCACGAAGTTCATCCATGATAATTAATAATCTTTCGAAGGCTTTTAGTTGAAGTTCTTTGCTCATTTTTGAAGTTTTTTTGATTGAAACCGAATGATGTAAAAGTAAAAAATCCTGCTAAGAAAACATCTTAACAGGATCAATATATTTAAGGGTAGAAAAACTACTATTCTTCTTTTTTCGCTTTTGCTTTTTTAGCAGCAGGAGCTTTTTTAGGTTTTTCTTCCGTTACTGGAGCCTCTTCAGCAGTTTCAGTCGGAGCCGGAGCCAAATCCGTAACCAAACCTTTAGCTTCAAGGGTATTATACCAGTTTAATACTTTTTTAATATCTGAAGGATAAACTCTTTCTTCATCATATTCCGGTAAAATCTCTTTGAAGTAAGCTGTCAATGTTGCATTATCTTCTTTATGAGAAATAGCCTGACCTTTGTTTTCTTTAACAGCAATACGTTGCATTACTTCTGTTAAAGGTTTTTCACCTTCATATGTATAAATTGAAATCTCTGATAATAAACTTACATTGCTTTTTAAGTTTACTGTGATTTTTTTTCCGTCTGTTAATGATTCTGCCACAAAACCTGTACGAGTTTGCACTTTCAATACATATAAACCTGGTTTACCAGAAATGGCTAAAATTTTATCTAAATTCATGTTTATTAAAATTAGTATTAAGAATTTCTTTTTATATTTTATTATGTTCTAATATTCTTAAGAACAATTATCTTCCTTTTTTTGCGGCAGCAAATTTCATTCGGTACTCTTGAAAAGTTTTACCTTCTGTAATGTTTTTCAATTTCTTTTGAATCAAACGTTTTTTCAATGAAGATATTTTATCTGTAAACAAAACACCTTCAATATGATCGTATTCATGTTGAATAACTCTTGCTATTAAACCATCGAAAACCTCTGTTTTCATTACAAAATCTTCTTCACAATATTCAATTGTCACCGTAGGTTTTCTGTATACATCTTCACGAACATCAGGAATACTTAAGCATCCTTCGTTAAAACTCCACTCTTCTCCTTCTTCTTTCACAATTTTAGCATTGATAAAAGTCTTTTTGAAACCTTTTAAATCTTTCTGCTCTTCAGACGGTAAATCGTCATCATCGCTAAAAGGAGTCGTATCAATTACAAACAAACGAATTGCCATACCTACCTGTGGTGCAGCAAGCCCAACACCATAAGCATTGTACATCGTTTCATACATGTTTGCTATTGTTTCTTTTAAGTTTGGATAATCAGGCGTAATCGCCTCACCAACTTTTCTTAAAACAGGATCACCATATCCTACAATTGGTAAAATCATTTGTATTAATTTATGTATTATCTACTGAAAACCCTGAATTTAGTTCCCCTAATTCAGCTGGCAAAAATAGTAAAAAATAGTCAAGGAATAATTCTAAACAACATATTAAATCGTATTTTTTACCTGTCTGTTAAAATCTCAGCTATAATTATGCCAAATTAATTCGTACAATTCTTACCTTTGTTAGTAAACCTCACTATATGTTTGATCGCATCTCGAAATTCACGAACAGCACTTCCTTTTTAAACGCCTCAAAAGTAACCATCGCTTCTGTAGTTCCTGTCTTGATTTTAAACTTTTTAGGCCATTTTGAAATCGGTTTCACTATCGCTCTTGGGGCTTTTTATACTTACCCTAGTGATATTCCAAGTTCATTAAGTCACAAAATAAAAGGGCTGATTGTAGCATCAATAATAGTTTCCGGAGTCAATTTACTAGTAAATCTAGCCTACCCTTATCCTTTTTTATTTTATCCTTTTTTAGGTTTTTTACTGTTTTTATGTTCTATGATTTCGGTGTATGGACAACGTGCCACATTAGTATCATTTTCTGCCTTATTATCTATTTCCTTATCATTTGGCCATTTACATACAGGCGTGGAAGCTTTTGAATATTCCGGTTTTATTTTTATTGGAGGAATTTTATATTTGATTGTTTCCCTTGTTTTCCATTTTATTCAACCTTATAAATATGTAGAGTTACAGATTGCGGAAGGCATAAAACTAACCGCGAAATACCTAAAATTAAGAGGTGATTTATGGAACCCTGAAGCTAATAGAGAAACAATTATAGAAAAACAATTAGCCGTTCAGGTTGAATTGAATTTGATTCATGAAGATCTAAGAAAAATGCTGATAGGCAACCAAAACACTTCCGGAACTACTGCTCAAAACCGAAAAATGCTGCTGGTTTTTATTACATTAGTTGAAATTCAGGAACTTGCTTTGTATACGTCATTTGATCACAGCAAACTTCATGAAAAATTTGCCAAACATCCTGAAGTGCTTCGAACGTATCAGAATGTAGCTTATAAACTGGCTTCAACTTTAAAGAAACTTTCTAAAAACGTCCATCATATTGCCGTCTATGTAGATAAGAATGATTTGAAAAATGAATTGGATGCGCTGGAATTTGCCATATTTGACTATGAAAAAAAATTAGGAAAAGAAGAAGCTTCAGAAGGCGTTTTGATGCTGACCAATATGCTAAAATATGCCAAAAATCAAGTTGGAAAAATTAAAATTATACAACGTGCTTTTTCATTGGCAATGCAATCCTTTAAATTGAAAGACAAAGATAAAGAGCTGGAAAAATTCCTTACACCACAATATTATCCCTTACGTACTTTAATTGAAAATTTGAGTTTTTCTTCTTCTATTTTCAGACATTCTTTACGATTAACCATTACCATTTTGATTGGTTTTCTTATTGGAAAAATTCTTCCCTTTCAAAACGTCTACTGGATTTTATTGACAATTGTCGTAATCATGCGACCAGGTTACGGACTTACAAAAGAACGTTCTTATAACAGAATTTTTGGAACTATTTTAGGAGGATTATTTGCTTTTGGAATCGTATCGGTTGTCCAAAATCATGTTGCATTGAGCATTTTCTCCATTATTTGTATGCTGCTTGGAATCTCGTTCACGCAAATCAATTACAAAATCAGTGCGACTTTTGTAACGATGTATGTGGTTTTTATTTACGGAATTCTCACACCAGATGTTGTAGAAGTAATTCAGTTTAGAATTTTAGATTCGCTTGCAGGCGCTATTTTAGCGTTTTTAGCGAATCAGTTTTTATGGCCGGCCTGGGAATTTATCAATACCCCAATACACATTGAAAACGCCGTTCGGGCCAACAGAAATTATCTGAAAGAAATTGCAGATTTTTATAATAAAAAAGGAGAAATTCCGACATCGTACAGACTTGCACGAAAAAATGCTTTTGTTGAAATTGGCAATTTGATGACTTCTTTTCAGCGAATGATGCAAGAACCAAAATCGAAGCAAAAAACATTACCATTAGTCAATAAATTGGTCGTTTTAAATCATTCGATACTTTCTGCTTTAGCTTCATTGTCTACTTATATTCAATCACACCAAACAACATCAGCCTCAGAATCATTTAATTACATCATAAAAACCATTTTATCTAATTTAGATCAGTCAATTTCTATTTTAAAAAACGAAACAATTATAAAAGATACTTTTTTTGACAAGGAAGACGTGACACTACAATTTGAAGAGCTTAAACGAAAAAACTTTACTCGTTTAGCTACAGATGAAGATCTGGACAAAGAGACCCGTCAGGCAAAAATGCAGGAAGCTCAAATGGTTATTGAACAATTGATATGGATGAGTAATCTCGCTGAAAAGATTTTGAAAATTACAAAAGAACTAAAAGCAACAAATCCAGAATAATCATTTCATTTTCTGAATTTTAATACTATTATGAAATATTTTGTAAAAGAAAATCTGTAGAAATAACTGTTGCGAACTCTCCGTTTAAGCTTGCAAGTGCTGTTTCATGAATAAGTTCGGCAGCGTAATTTTGTCCTTCTAAGCCTTTTTTATTAAAGGTTGCTGTAGCATCAGATATTAAAAACGTTTCGTAATGAAAATTTCCAGCCATTCTGGTTGTTGTAGAAACACAATGATCTGTTGTTAAGCCCACAATTACAAGTTTTGTAATTCCCGCATGATCTAATTGCTCTTTTAGATCTGTACCTATAAAGGCGCTATTCACATGCTTCTTAATTATAACTTCTCCATCTATTGGCTTGACTAAATCCTTGAATTCATTACCAGGATTGTTTTCATTTAGCAATGAATTTGGATTAGAAGAACAATGTTTGATATGAAAAACTGGCAAATTGTTTTCTCTCCAAAATTTTAAGATTTCACTTGCATTTTCCTCTGCTTTACTATTATTTCTTTGCCCGCCCCAGTAGGCAATATCATCAAATCCTTTTTGAATATCAATTAAAATTAATGCTGGTTTATCTTTTTTAGAAATTGTCATATTATTCATTTTAATTAAAAAAGGACCAAGTAGTAAAACTTAGTCCTTATATATCTGAGATAGAAATCTTTAATTATTTAACTTTAAAACTTCAGAAGTATGCTTTCTGAGTTCTGCCAAAAGCTCCGGTTTATCATTTAAAGTCTGACCGTAAGAAGGAATCATATTTTTCATTTTTGCTTCCCATTCCGGTGTTTTAATCTGACTTGTAAAACATCTGCTAATTAAGTCAACCATAATTGAAACAGCAGTTGATGCTCCGGGAGAAGCTCCTAATAAAACCGCCAAAGTTCCGTCATGCGTATTAATTACTTCTGTTCCAAATTCTAAAACCCCACCTTCTTTTTCATCTTTTTTAATCACCTGAACACGTTGTCCGGCTTTTTCTAATTTCCAATCCTTAGAACGTGCAGATGGTAAATATTCTCGTAAAGCAGCCATTCTGTCTTTTGGTTTTTGACGAACTTGCTCTATTAAATATTTTGTTAATGGAATATTGTGAAATCCTGCTGATAACATCGGAATTAAATTATTAGCTTTTATCGATAATGGTAAATCTAAATAAGAACCATTTTTCAGGAAACGAGTTGAAAATCCTGCGAATGGTCCAAAAAGCAATGCTTTTTCACCATCAATTACACGGGTATCAATATGAGGAACAGACATTGGAGGCGCTCCAACACTGGCCTTTCCGTATACTTTTGCTGCATGTTTTGCAATAACTTCCGGATTTGTACATTTTAACCATTGACCACTAACCGGGAAACCGCCGTAACCATTTCCTTCAGGTACATTTGCTTTTTCCAATAAAGGTAATGAACCACCTCCGGCACCAATAAAAACAAATTTAGTATATGCTTTTCTTTTTTGACCTGTAGCCAAATCAGTGATTTTAATTCTCCAGGTTTTATCATCACGCTGTTTTAACTTTGTCACTTCATGATTAAAATATAAAGAAACCCCATCTAGTTTTTCTAAATAATTAAACATGCTTCTGGTCAAAGCTCCGAAATTTACATCGGTACCAATTTCCATATGAGTTGCTGCCAGTTTATCGCTGACTTCTCTGCCTTCCATTACAAGCGGCATCCATTTTTTTAATTGCTCAAAATCAGTACTAAATTCCATTTGAGAAAAAATTGGATTGCTTTGCAAAGCTTCAAAACGTTTTTTAAGATATTTAACGTTTTTATCTCCCCAAACAAAACTCATATGAGGAACACTTTTAATAAAATTATCCGGAGACGGAACTTTGTTTTGTTGTACTAAGTACGACCAAAACTGACGAGAAACCTCGAATGATTCTGCAATACTTATCGCTTTTTTAGGATCAATACTACCGTCTGCCTTCTCGGGAGTGTAATTTAATTCACAAAAAGCGGAGTGCCCTGTGCCGGCGTTATTCCAGGCATCTGAGCTTTCAGCTGCAGCAACATCCAGTCTTTCGTAAATTTCAATTTTAATATCAGGTTGTAATTCTTTCAAAATTACTCCAAGAGTGGCACTCATAATTCCAGCTCCAATGAGTACTACTTCACTATTTGAACGTATTGTTTCGTCAGGCATAACAGTATTTTATTTAAAACGCAAAGGTACTTTTTATAATTGCAAAAAAAAACTAATTTTCTATGATAAAAGTTATGTTTTTCTAAAAAAGAAAATGAAATGCAATCAATAATACAATACTTTTAAAATCTTTTGGAAGAAAGATAATCCTGAAGCATAATTGTAGCCGAGATTTCATCTATTAATCCCTTATTTTGACGTTGCTTTTTACTCAAACCACTATCAATCATAGTTTGAAATGCCATTTTTGAAGTAAAACGCTCGTCTACTCGAACGACTTTCATATCTGGGAAAATATTTGAAAAATGTGTTACAAAACCTTTAATAATTGACGCACTTTCTGAAGGCTGCCCATTCATTTGCTTTGGTTCGCCAATTAAAACCGTTTCTACTTTTTCTTTTGCGAAATAATCTTTCAGAAAATCAATTAAAGTGTTTGTCGGGATCGTCGTTAAACCTGAAGCAATAATTTGCATTTCATCAGTAACCGCAATTCCGGTACGCTTTTGTCCGTAGTCTATAGAGAGAATTCTTGGCATTTTTTAATTTTCGACAAAGATAACTATTTTAATTTTCCAATTCTTAGCAATAAAAAATCCGCTTCGAAAATTCAAAACGGATTTCAACTCCAAATATTTAAAACCTAAAAAAATCAAATATTATCTCTTAAATAAACGTCTAAAAAAGCCTCCTTCCTCTTCTTCTTCCTCTCGCTCTTCATACTGCGCAAACTTAGATTGTGCCTTTTCATGCTCATAAATTAACTCCTTAATATATTCAACATAAGATCTCTTTTTTTCTTCCAGAAATCCGATCAAATATTTTTCACTAAATTCAACTCCGCTTGCTGCTTCAATCTGTAAAAGCTTTTTATACAATGGTTCTATATATAACGAAATCACTTCCTGAGGAACAGCTTGTCTTCTTCCAAAATAATTCACAATAACACCATTTCCATCTTTTGCAATTTCAAAATCAGTTATTACCCAATAATATCTACCTGATTTTGCTAAATTCTTTACTATAGCATGAAAGTTTTTGCCTTGTTTTAAATTTTCCCAAAGCACTTTAAAAATGACTTTCGGCATATCCGGATGACGAATAATATTATGCGGCTGCCCCATTAATTCGTAATCTTCATAACCGGAAACATCAACAAATACTTCATTGGCATATTCAATGATACCAAAAGCATTTGTTTTACTCATAATTACTTGTGTTTTGTCCCAAGTAACTTCTTTGTCAATTACTGTCATTCGATTCTGAAGCTGATTTTCCTGATTCATGTTTTACTGCTTATATAGTTTAGTTTTGGAATGGTATAGTATAATTCCGATTTGCTTTTGAAATTATACCGCGAAAGTAAAACGAAGAAAAAACTCAAAATCTGACTTTTGTCATATTCTGATAGTAAAAAAACTTTTAACAGACATTTTTTAAATATTAAACCATAATGACAAGAAAAAATATTTATCAAATTCAAAACAAAATGTTAGATATATAACATTTTCAAAAGGCTTTACTTTTCTGCTTTTGTACAAATACGTTATCTTTGCCAAAAATTAAAACTTATGAATTCTTTACAGACTATAATTGAACAAGCTTGGGAAAACAGAGCTTTATTACAAGAAACTACTACAACTGATGCTATTAGAGAAGTTATCGAACTAGTTGATGCAGGAAAATTACGTTGTGCTGAACCAGTTGGCGACAAATGGCAAGTAAACGAATGGGTTAAGAAAGCGGTTGTAATGTATTTCCCAATTCAAAAAATGGAAACATGGGAATCTGGTATCTTCGAATATCACGACAAAATGTTGCTAAAAAGAGGTTATGCTGAAAAAGGAATTCGTGTGGTACCAAACGCTGTTGCCCGTTACGGAGCTTACATTTCGAGCGGTGTTATCTTGATGCCAAGTTATGTAAATATTGGTGCTTATGTTGACGAAGGAACTATGGTTGATACCTGGGCAACTGTTGGAAGCTGTGCTCAAATTGGTAAAAATGTTCACTTAAGTGGTGGTGTTGGAATTGGTGGTGTATTAGAGCCATTACAAGCTGCTCCGGTTATCATTGAAGATGGTGCTTTTATTGGTTCTCGTTGTATTGTTGTAGAAGGAGTTCACGTTGGTAAAGAAGCTGTTCTTGGTGCTAACGTTTGTTTGACTGCTTCAACAAAAATTATTGACGTTACTGGAGATGAGCCTGTTGAAATGAAAGGTTTTGTTCCTGCCCGTTCTGTTGTAATTCCTGGAAGTTACACTAAAAAATTCGCTGCTGGTGAATTTCAGGTTCCATGTGCCTTGATTATTGGTACTCGTAAACCATCTACAGATTTAAAAACGTCATTAAATAATGCACTTCGTGAATACGATGTTGCGGTGTAATGTGATATAATCTTACATAAAAAAAATAGAAAATCATTCTTTCCTAATATTTAGAGGAAGAATGATTTTTTTTTGTAAAATCATAAAAAAAAATGATATTATTGCAGCGCTTTTTGTAAGCAGAAACCTAACCCTCCTAAAAAAGGGAAAACTAAGAATCTAAATTACTGGCCATGCTTATAAGAAGTAGAAAATTATCTGTAATTATATTAACATTTAATGAAGAATCCTATATTGGTGATGCAATTCAATCTGTTGCATTTGCTGATGAAATAATTGTTTTAGATTCACACAGTACTGATTTGACTGCTAAAATTGTTTTAGATCTGGGAGCTAAAATTATTTTTAGAAAATTTGACAACTATTGTAATCAAAGAAATCATGCCATTGGATCTGCAACCGGAGATTGGGTTCTTTTTCTGGATGCCGACGAAAGAGTTTCTGATAAACTAAAAAATGAGATTCTGGAAACTATCAATTTAAATAAATCTGATGCATACAGAATCTGGTTTCCTCACTTTTTTATGGATCGTTTTTTATTTCATTATACTGACAAAGTAACACGTTTAATAAAAAATGATAATATTCGTTTTGAAAATGAAGTACATGAAAAATTAGTTCTAAAATCTAAACCTCCTGTATTAAAAAACTACATGATCCATTACACTTATAAAGACTTATCTCATTTTATAAGTAAAAAAGACAAATATGCATGGTTTCAGGCAAAAATATCAGTTAAAAAAGGAAAAAATGCAACGCTATTTTTACTATTTTTCAAACCTTTATATCGCTTTTTTCATACTTATTTTATAAAAAGAGTTTGTCTCGACGGTGTACCAGGACTAGCAGCGGCATCAATCGATGCTTATGGTGTTTTTTCACGATATGCTAAAATGATATTGCTGGAAAAAAATCTAGAATAATTTTAATTTACCAAATTTTATTTTTAATCGGAAGACCATAAAACTATCCAAACCTTTAATATCTATTCGTTTAATTTCATAAACATCCTTAAACGGAAATCTATTAGGTCGATTACCTATTTTTAGTCCGAATTTTATCTTGTTTTCCCTAAGTAAGCCCTTGAAACCTGCTTTTTCTTTACTTTCTTTTGGATAATTTCCGTACGGATAAGCAAGTGCCGGATAAACATTCAGGCTGTGGTTTTTTATTTCTTCTTCACATTTCAAAAAATCATCTTGTATCTCAGAAAGATTTAACGATTGGTATCTGTCGTGTTTATAAGA
The DNA here is from genome assembly GCA_900107365.1 of Flavobacterium aquidurense. GTDB lineage: Bacteria > Bacteroidota > Bacteroidia > Flavobacteriales > Flavobacteriaceae > Flavobacterium > Flavobacterium aquidurense. The sequence continues at coordinate 494,693 of FNPS01000001.1, read as the reverse complement.
ATGATAACCCAGTTCAACTATTTCAGAAGGCAATTGTTTTAATTGCTCAATTGTCATTATTTTTTGTGCCGCTTCTCCCGTACCATTGTTCCATAAATCTGTTTTTCCAATGTATTGAAATGGAATAAAAAAACTGGCTTTTAATTTAAATTTTTCCAATAAAGGCACAGCGTAAATTAATTGATTTTCGGTTACGTCATCAAAAGTAAGAACAATGCTTTTTTTAGGAATTTTATCCATTGTAGCTAATTCTCCAAAATGAAATGTTTTGTAGCCTTTATCAATTAAATATTGAAATTGTCTTTCTAAATTTTGTACCGAAACGGTCAACTTACTTCTATCAGAATCAGATTGACAAATATTGTGGTACATTAAAATTGGTAGTTTTGACATTTTAATTTATTTTCGTCAAAGTTATACTTTTTAACATTATTTTTGCCCAAAAAATAAGAAATCGTGTCCGCTAAAAATATAAGTGTTATCTCACTTTCCTATAACGATGATATCTATATAAAAAAACACATTGACAATTTATCATTTGTTGATGAAGTCATTTTGATAGATAATAACAGCACAGATAAGACTGTTGAAATTGCCGAAGAATTAGGTGTAACCATCATTCATCAAAAAGATAGCAATAAGGCCGATATCTTAAAATCAACCATTGAAACTGCAAAAAATAACTGGATATTAGTAGTGAAGTCTACAGATCATTTTTCTGAAGACCTTATAAATGAAATAACTGCAGAAATTTCCAAGCCAAAGTCTGCCGAATGTTATTTTGCCGGACAAACTTTATTTTTCTTCGGAAAAACAATAAAATATGGCGTGTTTTTAAATAAAAAAAAACTTTTACTTCTTGACAAAACAAGACATTCTTATTCTGAGGGATTTAATGGCGAACGATTTAACAGGCCAAAAGTCTTTAAAAATAAGATAACTTCTTTTTCTTATAAAAACTTCGAAGACTTTAACAGCAGGCTAAATATAATTAGAAAAGAAGAAGCCTTAGTTTTATTTCAAAAAAATAAAAAACCAAATATCTATCATTTTTTCTTCAAACCATTTTTTATTTTTATAGATCAATTTTTTCTAAAATTAGGCTTTTTAAATGGACGAGAAGGATTTATTCTAGCTTACATATGCGCTTTTTCAGTTTTAAAACGTTATTTTATTTTATGGCTATTATACCGTAATATGGAGTAATTCATCCTGTTTTGTTGAAAATTCAAAATAGGAACGAAATTTTTAAGTCCACAAATTCAATTTTAAAATGAAAATATTAATTATACAGCAAAAAAGAATTGGAGATGTCTTGCTAAGTTCTATCCTTTGCAACAGCATAAAAATGACAAACCCAAACGCCACTATAGACTTTATGTGTTATCCTAATTGCACCGATGTTTTATTAGGTAATCCAAATATCGACTCTGTAATAGTACTGCCAACTGAAATAAGAAAATCATATTTATCATTGTTCAAATTTATTTTTGAAATTAAGGCTAAAAAATATGATGTTTTAATAGACGCGTATGGTAAATTAGAAACTAATTTGATAACGTTATTTTCAGGAGCAAATACAAAAATATCGTATTATAAATGGTATTCTTCCTTGTTTTACAATCATAATATTACAAGATTATCAAAAGATAAGATATCAGTATATGGTCAGGCTATAGATAACAGACTATTATTATTAGAGCCCCTAAAGCTCGATAAAATTAATCCTTATCCTAAATTATATGTTGCCCCAAAAGACAATCAGGATGCTTTAGCTTTATTTGCCCAAAATAAGATAAATAAGGATAAGAAAATTGTCATGTTTAGCCTTTTAGGAAGCGAGAAATCAAAAACATATCCGCTAAAATATATGGCTGAAGTTGTAGAATATATAAGTAATCATAAAGATGTTACAATACTATTTAACTACTTTCCAAGTCAAATTGAAGATGCCAAAATAGTATATAATTTATGCTCTGAAAAAACGCAGGAAAAAATACATTTTGACTTATTAGCTAACGACTTACGCTCTTTTATTGCTATTATGGAGCTTTGTGATGTTATTATCGGAAATGACGGAGGTGCTATAAATATGGCAAAGGCTCTCAATAAACCTTCGTTTACCATTTTTTCTGCGCATGTCGAAAAAAATGATTGGGCAACTTTTGAGGATGGTGTAAAAAATATTTCTGTACATTTAAATGATTACAAACCTGAATTAATCGACAACTTACCGAGCAAAGAAATAAAATCAAATTCAGCTACTTTATACAACGAGTTCACTCCTGATTTATTTAGAGATCAAATTCTATTTTTTGTAGACCAACATCTATAACAAAATTGTATTCTTTTCAACTAAATAAAGACACTAAAACTGACGGCTAATTTTGTACGCTTTTACTGCGGAAAAAAAATCAATTGTTCTTTCTACACTAATCGACAATACATTTGATAAATTTTTAGATTAGTCATTAAACCTTATCCAATTTTCATTATCTAATCAGGTATGAAGATACTTGTTATTCAAAAAAAGATGATTGGCGACGTTTTAGTAAGTAGCATAATCTGCGAAAATTTGCGCGCTGCTTATCCGGCGGCTCAAATCGATTATTTAGTTAGTAATTCGACAACTTCGGTTTTGGAAGGTAATTCCAGTATTGATAATATCATATTGTTTGAAGAAAAACATCGCAAAAACAAAATCGAATTGCTGAATCTAGGCGTCCAGTTAAGAAACGAAAAATATGATCTCTTAATTGATGCTTATTCTAAACTCGAAAGTTGGATCCTGGTTTTTATGAGTAATGCTAAACGAAAAATATCCTATAAAAAACCCGGAAGAAACTTTTTATATACAGATAATGTTCCGTTTGAACCTTTCCCGAAGACCAATTTAGGTTTGGCTATCGAAAGACGTCTTTCTTTATTAGAACCTCTTGCTTTAAAAACACCAATAGACCCGATTCCTAAATTATATGTTTCTGAAAAAGAAAATCAGGACGCTATCGCTCTTTTTGAAAAACATAACGTTCAAAAGGATCGAAAAACCGTTATGATTAGTCTTTTAGGAAGTGAGAAATTAAAAACATATCCCTTAGGATTTATGGCTAAAGTAGTAGATTATGTTGCCGATAATGGAGATGTAAATATCCTTTTTAATTATTTTCCAAAACAAATTGCGGAAGCCAAAACCGTTTTTAACGCCTGCAAACCGTCTACTCAAAAAAAGATTTACTTTGATTTACTGGGAGGTGATTTACGTTCTTTTATTGGTTTAGTCAATCAATGTGATTTGATTATTGGAAACGATGGCGGTGCAATCAATATGGCAAAAGCATTAAATAAACCTTCGTTTATTATATTTTCGCCCTGGATCGAAAAGAAAATTTGGGCCACTTTCGAAGACGGAATTCATCATCTTTCGGTACATTTAAAAGATTATCGCCCTGATTTAATCGAAAATAAAACAGAAAAGAAACTAAAAAAAGAGTCTTTAGCTTTGTACGAAGAATTTAAGCCTGAATATTTTAAAGATAAAATCAGTTTATTTTTAGCACAAAATCTCACCACGATTGCCAAATGATTTTACAGGAGAAACAACTTTTAACCGCGTTGGTTATTACTTATAATGAAGAACAAAATATAAAAAAAGTTCTCGCTGATTTGGCTTTCGCCGATGAAATTATTGTGATTGATTCTTTTAGTCTGGACAAAACTTTCAAAATAGCTTCTTCATACCAAAATGTAAAAGTAGCACAACGCTCTTTTGACAATTTTGCTTCCCAACGTAATTATGCCTTGAGTTTAGCTTCAAACTCATGGATTCTTTTTATCGATGCCGATGAAAGATTAACACCAGAATTGCAACAAGAAATTAGCATCATTATCCATCAAAGAAATGCTGCTTCGGCATATTATATGCGTCGTAGTTTTATGTTTGAAAACCAAAAATTACGTTTTAGCGGATGGCAGACAGACAAAATTATCCGTCTTTTTAAGAAAGAAAATGCTCATTATAACATTAGGAAAATTGTTCATGAAAAATTAGTTGTTTCCGGAAAAATCGGAAAATTGAAAAACAGGCTTATACATCATTCGTACTCGACTTATGAAGATTACAAGCAAAAAATGATTTTGTATGGAAAATTAAAAGCGCAGGAAGAATTATTAAAAAATACGCGCCCAAACTTTTTTCATTTTTACATTCGCCCTGGCTACCAGTTCTTAAATCAATATTTGCTTAGACTTGGCATTTTAGATGGCAAAAAAGGATTTGTTATTTGCTATTTAAACGCCTTAAGTGTTGCGGTGCGTTTTCAGGAACTCAAAAAAATCAGATCAAAAAATTAAGATTTCCAGAACTTAAGTTTCTTTTTTAATCTTTTCTTTCTGAAAAATTCTTCTTGAAATTGAGAGGTTACCTGCCACATTTTTGTGGCAATTTCAGCTTCTGTTTTTTCCTTGTAAAATTTTGAATATTCGTTGCTCATTACATCAGTCATTGCTTTGTAAGGCGTCAGACGGCTAAAATTATTCATGCGTTGCTCAAAATCCATGCTTTCATGAAAATTCATTCTGTTCAAATCAACCAAAAAGAATTCATATTGATTTTCAGATATTTTTCTAATCAACGTATTTCCAGGAGAATGATCCAGAAACTCAATTCCTTTTTCGTGTAAGTCAAAAGTAAATTTACTAAACTGTCTTAAAATCCTCTCGTGATCCGGATAATCCGGAACTTCAACCAATTCTCTATAAGTTAAATCACAAGTAAGGTGCTCGCTGGCATAATAACTTTTTCCTAATCCAACAAAAGAAAAAGATTCAGAAAAAGCAATCGGAGCTGGTGTACCAATTCCGGCTTTCAACAATGCATTTGCATATTCATAAGAACGTCTCGCTTTTGATTTTCTAAAGTATTTGTAGGCAATTTTATTGATAAAATGCGGCACTTTAAAAGACTTAATATTGACCGTTTTTCCGTCGATTTCAAAAAGTTTAATTTGATTGCGATCGCCATTCCCAAAAAGAGTTCCGCTTGAATCAAAGTTTTCAATTGCTGTAAGTAACTCCTTGTGATCAGCGATAAATGACGTATTAAAAATGATGTTTTTTTTCAATTTTTTAATTTTAATGAATCTTTTGTATAAAATGCAACTATTTTACTTTAGCAAAAACTTAAACCATTGTTCAGAGTTTTTATAAGCCAATTTAGCTTCTGACATATTTAACCTTCTGGATTTTTCTACGATATTTTTAATCGCCGTCATATCCTTAGTTGGAAAATAACCCAGTTTCTTCCAACGTTCTGGTTCTATATAATATAAATCTTTATATTCTTTATAGTTGTTTTCATTTATTGCAATCCATTTGTTTAAGAACTCTTTATTGGTTTCTTTATTATGTCCCCAATTTTCAAACTTAAAACGTAGTTCTTCTTCTGATCGTGAAAGTGATTCATGCAGAACTATATTATTGGTATAAATCACTTGTCCTTTAACTCTTCGCCCTACAATATATTCAGGGTTATTTGTAGCAAAAATCGCTTTCGCAGGTTTGTCGACATATAAAATTCCATTTGGAGTATATTTATATAAAATAATCCAATATGCTGCAACCTGAATGGTCTTTTTAAGTGGGCTTTCTAAATAAGAATCATATTTTCTTAAATCTGAAACAAATTTTTTAAAGTCGACGAAATATTCATCACAATCAATTTGAATGAGCCAGTTTCCGATTCCCATTTTTTCAGAAAGCATTTTACGCTCTCTGATTTCACATTCCATTGTAGTCAATGACGGAACGTAAAAATCATCTTCATAAATGACCACTTTTTTATCGACATCAAAAGCATTTAACCACTCAAAAAAAGAGTCGTCAATAGTAAATGAGCCGCCGTTCCAGGTATTCCTATTGATATCAATAGCCAGGAAAATGGTATCAGCATCTTTATAAGTTGTTGGTAATGCATTTTTTAACAATTCATAATCATATGAAACAAGATAACCAACTTGTATTTTTCCTTTCATTGAAGCTTATATAAATTTTGTTGCAATTTAGTAATTAATATCTATTTTTACCCCATGAAAAAGCAATATGACTATTTAATTATCGGCTCCGGGCTCTTCGGAAGTGTGTTCGCTCATGAAGCAACAAAGGCGGGAAAAAAGTGCCTTGTTATTGACAAAAGAGAACATACTGGAGGAAATGTCTATTGTGAAAATGTAGAAGGAATCAACGTTCATAAATATGGCGCGCACATTTTCCATACTAACGATAAAGGTTTATGGGATTATGTCAATCAATTTGTAGAATTTAATCATTATATCAATTCACCGTTGTCATTGTCAAAAGGAAAATTATACAATTTACCCTTTAATATGAATACCTTTTATCAGCTTTGGGGCACAATAACACCTCAGGAAGCTAAGGCCAAAATTGAAGAACAAGTGGCTATTTATGGAGTTGAAAACCCGAAAAATCTTGAAGAACAAGCTTTGAATCTTGTCGGAAAGGACATTTACGACAATTTTATTAAAGAATATACGGAAAAGCAATGGGGACGAAAAGCAACTGAATTACCTGCTTTTATTATAAAAAGACTTCCCGTGCGATTCACTTTTGATAATAATTATTTTAATGATACCTATCAGGGAATACCAATTGGAGGATACAATAAATTAATTGAAGGATTGCTAAACGGAATTGAAGTAGTAACAAACACAGACTATTTTTCTGACAGAGTGAAATTTAATGCTCTTGCAGATAAAATTGTTTACTCTGGAAAAATTGACGAATACTTTGATTATAAATTAGGTGTTTTAGAATATCGATCGCTTCGTTTTGAAAATGAAATTTTAGACACAGACAATTTTCAGGGGAATGCTGTCGTTAACTATAATGATGCTAGTTATGATTTTACAAGAATAATTGAGCATAAACATTTTGAGTTTGGTCAACAAAGCAAAACGGTTATCACAAAGGAATATCCACAAGAATGGAATCCGTCAAACGAAGCTTTTTATCCTATAAATGATGCCAAAAATCAGGCTTTATATGAAGGATATAGAGAACTATCTCTCAAAGAAAAGAATGTAATATTTGGAGGAAGATTATCCGAATATAAATATTACGACATGCATCAGGTAATTGCTATGGCTTTAACAAGATCTAAAAAAGAATTAAGCAATGATTAAAATTTTTGTAGTTACTCATAAAGAAAATCCTGTATTATCTAATGATATTTTGATTCCTATTCAGGTAGGAACAAATCAAGCTATAACCGCAACTATTTTAAGAGATAATACACATGAAAATATAGCCGATAAAAACAGTAATTACTGTGAATTAACCGCAGCTTACTGGATTTGGAAAAACGTAAAAGATGCCGATTATGTTGGTATTTGCCATTATAGACGATATTTAAACTTTTACAATGACTGGTATAACTTAAAACCGTCAGCTCAGAAAAAAATAAAAACAGACGATTTTAAAAAAACCAAATTATACAATACTTCTTCTAAAAAATTAGAAAAAAAAGTAGCTTCGATTCTTTCAGAATACGATGTTATTCTTTGCCGACCTTACATATTTAAAGATGGAAACTTAACCCAAAATTACTGTGACGATCATAGAAAAGAAGATTGGGATTTGATAAAACAAATAATTCTAAAAAAACATCCGGAATATAAAGACAGTATTGTCAAATTTTTGGATGAAGGAATTACTTTTCATATTGGGAATATGATGATTTCTTCAAAAGAAAAATTTGATGCTTATTACACCTGGTTATTTGATATTCTTTTTGAACTCGAATCTCGAATCAATATTCCCGTCGATGATTATCAAGCCCGAATTTTTGGTTTTATATCAGAAAGACTGATCAACCTATATATGTATCACAACAAATTCAAAATCAAAGGAGTTCCTTCCTATAAAATAATAGATTTATAAAAAACTTCACTTTTGATATTAATTGGCTTTCAAAAATGACCTGCTTTAGGTTTATTTACCAACCAGAAAGATTATTTTTGCACTAATTTATATTCAATTACAATGAACGAAGAAATTTTAAAAGCATACGAAGTCATCAAGGAAGGTGGAATTATCCTTTATCCCACTGATACTGTTTGGGGAATTGGCTGCGACGCAACAAACCCGGAAGCTGTTGCCAAAATCTATAAATTAAAGCAACGTGCCGAAACACAAAGTATGATTGTTTTGATGAATGGAGAAAAAATGATGTATAATGTTTTTAAAGACATTCCAGAAGTTGCCTGGCAGATTTTAGATTTATCAGAAAAACCAACAACATTAATATTAGATGGACCGCGAAATGTTGCACCAAATATAATAGCCGCAGATAATTCACTTGGAATTCGTATCGTAAAAGAGCCGTTTTGTTTTAAATTACTAGAGCGAATGAAAAAGCCATTGGTTTCGACTTCGGCTAATATTTCGGGGCAACCCACTCCTATCGCTTTTAAAGATATTAATCCGGAAATAATTAAAGGAGTTGATTATGTAGTGAATTTATACCATGACAGAGTCGCCGGAAAACCTTCAACAATTATAAAACTGACAAAAGATTCACAGGTAAAAGTAATACGCAAGTAATTTTAGATTTTAGAATATAGATTTTAGATTAAAAAACCTATGAACCTTTGTTTCTTTGCGCCTTTGAACCTCTTTTAAAGAGTTTTCAAGCTCTCAATCAACCAGTCAATATCTTCCCTGGTATTATAATGACTAAAAGAAATGCGGAGATTTGGTAATTTTAAATCAGTCTCCGAAAGCATTTCTTTTAAAACATGTGAAGGTTTTATACTTCCGGACTGGCATGCACTTCCTCTTGAAACTGCAATTCCTTTCATATCAAGACTAAATAATAACATCGAAGTTTTATCTGAAGAAAATGGCAAAATAATGTTTATAATATTGTAAAAATCTTCTTTTTTTCCATTGATTCTAAAACCAGGAAAATGAATTTCCAGTTGCTCAATCAGATATACTTTTAAGTCGGAAATGTATTTTCTTTCTGAATCTAAATTTTCATAAGAGACAGATAAAGCTTTCGCCATTCCGGCGATCTGATGCACTGCTTCGGTTCCCGCGCGCAGGCCTTTTTCCTGTTCTCCACCAAAGAGCAAAGGCTGCAAACCAGAGTTTTTACGAATAAAAGCAAAACCAATTCCTTTTGGTCCGTGAAATTTATGCGCACTTGCCACTATAAAATCAACTGGTATTTTTTGCAAATCAATCTCCGTTTTACCAACAGATTGCACAGTATCTGAATGAAACAAAGTATTATACTGCTTACAGATTACACCGACTCTCTCCAAATCTAAAATAGCTCCGGTTTCGTTATTAACATGCATTAAGCTAACTATTGTTTTCTTTTCTTCAGATAATAAATTAGATAAATGTGTTAGATCAATACTGCCGTCTGAACTAATTTTGACGTAATCAATCTGAATATTATAATCTGCCTGCAAAGCCAAAGCAGCATATAAAACAGCATGATGCTCAATTTTAGAAGTAATAATACGTTCAATTTTCAAATCTTCAACAGCTGAACGAAGTATCCAGTTATTAGCTTCCGTACCACCAGAAGTAAAAATAATTTCCTGTGCAGAACAATTTAAATGTCTGGCAATACTTTTCCTTGAAAGTTCCAAAATGGTCTTACCATTTCGCCCAAAACTATGTGTAGAAGACGGATTACCAAAATCGTCTGCCATAACTTTCGTCATTTCCTGAATAACTTCAGGTCGTATAGCAGTTGTAGAGGCGTTATCGAGATATACTTTTTTCATTGTGGCAAAGTTATGAAATATCAATTGTCTATTCTTAAATATCATTTGCCAAATTTTTCACTATTTTTGACCCAAATAAATTTACGATGAAAAAATATGCAAGCCTTTTGTTATTTGCGCTTTTATTAAATGGTTGTGATGACGGTGATTTAACGGTTGACACAATAGATTTTAAAGAAGTAACCTCTACAAGCTGTGACCCAATTACTAATACTTTAATTTATAAGTTAAAACCTCAGGAGTCTTTATTATTAAATATGCCTGCTGATAAGATTATTAACGAGCCAACTGTAGGTGATACGTTAGTTTATAAAATTGACAATGTGAACTATCGTGTTGTTTATAGAGCTTATGATGGTACAGTAGCGAAAGAAAATATTTGTGGTGCTATACCTCCAAAAACACCAAATGTAACAGAAGAATGGTTTGCATCAGCAGGAACAATTCAAATTGTAACTAAACAAGTTGAGAAAACGCCGGCTCCAACGGATGGACATACCGAAATTACAGGATATAATCACAGTATTATTTTTAAAAATATCACATTTGAAAAGCCGACAGGTCCTCAAATTGAAAAAGAATATATATTTGGAGATTATCTAACTCCTGTTGATCCGGTAATAGTAAGTTTTCTTGAACCTGATAATGCAAAGTATTGTCCAGACCAAAAGAAAGTTTACAACAATAACACTGCAAATTCTTTACTTATTGAAAATTTTGATGCGGCTAATTTATTTAAGAACGAAGTAACTCCTCCTACACAACCAAGAAGAGGTTTAATCAATTCTACAGCAACTACAAATAACGTCTATTACAGAACCTATAATACTACTTTGCCAATACCAACAACAGGATATTATTGTCAGGAAAAAACACCAACATCTCCTACTGTAAAAGATACTTGGGTTGGTGAAACAGGAGTTACAAATGTAAGTGGTATTATAGAAGTGACAACAACATTGATTGGTACAATATACACCCATAAAATTGTTCTTAAAAACGTAACGCTTCAAAAAGGAAACAGCAAATTTAAACTGGCTACAGAATTTGTTCTGGGAAGTGTAACTCCATAATTGATAACAATTTTAAGGAAACAAAAGAGCATTTGAATTCTTACAAAAAAACATCCATTTTTCAAAACTGATTTTATTACAAATTCAGAAAGAAAAATGGATGTTTTTTTATGCTTTTAAAAACGCTATTCTAAACTCAAAAAATACTATTATTTATTGTTTTGCCTAAAATAAACTTCAGTTGCACCTAAGCCATATTTTTGATAATTGGCGTCCTGAAAATCTACTCCGTCATAACGACCTAATAAAAAGTCAAGTTCTGCTTTTAAAATTCCTTCACCAACACCATGAATAAAAACAATTTTTGGAATGCGGTTTCGAATTGCAAATTCAATATGTCTTTTTGCTGTTTCTGTTTGTAAAGTGAGGATATCATAATTTGACATTCCTCGTTTATTAGGAACTAATTTTTCAATGTGTAAATCGAATTCCGGAGCAGAAATTTCGCGTTTATCTTTCTTTTCTTTAACAAAACTTCTTGCTTTTGGCTCTTCTTTCTCTTTTGAAACAGTATCTAAATCTATTCTTTTAATAGAATTCATTAAATTACTGGAATCGTGAATTTTAATCAATTCGTTGACAAAAAATGTCATCATAAATCCATCCTCTGTTTCAATCAAAACCTCATTGTTTTTCACTGAAATCACTATTCCGTTTATGGCTTCGTCTAAGACTGAAACCTTATCTCCTTTAGTCAACATCGTTATCCTCTTTATCTTGATTTTTACTCGGTGTTTTTGCACTCAACTGCATCATTCCAAACATGAAAACTGCAATTGCAATTACCATGATGTAGACATTTTTTTCTGCTGAAACCTGCTCGTATAACGCAACCGAAATCGCAAGTATCATTATTATAATTTTTAAAGCTTTCATATTTCTAAATAGTAAGAGTTCAAAAGTATGAAACTTTAAAATAGTAGTTTCATACTTCTGAATTGTTATCCATTATTTTTTTGTAAAATTGTAAAAAATAATTGCTGTGATTTTAGAAAAATATATGCTGCCTTGCCTATTCAAAACAGTCTTCGGAATTGACTGTTTGGGATGTGGTTTTCAGCGTTCTGTTTTCTTACTTTTTCAAGGTGATTTTTTAGCTGCTTTTAAAATGTATCCAGCCGTTTACACTACTCTCTTGTTTTTTGGAATTGGAGTACTTTATTACTTTAACAAATCAAAAAACAACAAAAAAGCACTTTTAGCAGCTGCTTTTTTAAATGTCTTTTTTATGCTTGGCGGGTACTATTTCAAACATTTTTATGTCTAATTTTTTGTAAGAATTATTTCTTGACCTGATTCAAAATATCATTCATCATTTCGATTTGTACTTTCTGAATTTCGATTAATTCCTGTTGTTGATGCATGATCAAATGATCAATTTTATCATGAATCATTCTGATCTCCAATTCTGATTTTAGATTGATCATATAATCTTTTTTTGCACGATTTCGATCTTTTTCTTCCTGACGATTTTGGCTCATCATAATGACCGGAGCTTGTAACGCTGCAATACAGGACAAGATCAAATTCAACAAAATAAACGGATAAGGATCAAAACCTTTGTTTACCAAAATGTACACGTTCGAACCAATCCAAACAACTATAAATGCTAAAAACGAAATGATAAATGTCCAGCTTCCTCCAAAATCAGCCACCTGATCTGCTATTTTCTGCCCAAAACTTCTTGTTTCTTCTTCATCTTCAACAATGCTCACTATCGATTTATCTTCTTTTAAAGATGTAATTACATTTTTTTCCAGATCAGAAAGCGCCCCCATTTCCGCTGATAAATAATTCGAAATGTATTTTTGACGATACACATTCAACTCCTGAACCCCAATACAATCGGTGTCACAAAACGAGGGATAATCCTTAACAATAAGTCCCAAAATAGGATCATGTATTGATTTCCCCCATATTTTCTCACTTTCCGGGAATTCAAGATCAGAAATAGCACTCTTAAAAGTTGAATTGTTTTTCATTTGTATAAATTTTACTGGCTAATTTACACATTTAACTTCTTAAGAATGATATAAATTACAGGTTTCTAAAATTCCTTTAATTATCACAAATCGAATTCTCAAAACGAAATTTCTTTAAGCATTTCGTGCCTTTATTTACAAAAAACACCTTACTTTTAGCGTTTCAAATTTATCCATTCAATTTTTATAATTGTGTCAAAAAATCTCATCATACAAAATATAAAAGCTTTAAAAAGCCATTCGAATATAAACTACGGAATCAAAACTAAGACAGAAGATTTTACCGAAAAGCTTTTTTATACCCTTTTTGATTCAAATGCCCCTTTAGAGCAAAGCATCGACGAACTCGAAATACGATTTAAAGAAATTGCAGTTTTGGCCTGCAAAAAACCAGAAAATTTATGCGAATCCATTTGGGACCGTTTTCTGGAAAAACTCCCTGAAGTTTTAGAAAAATTAAATCAGGATGCTGAATATATTTTAGAAAATGATCCGGCATCAAACAGCATTGACGAAGTTTATTTAGGTTATCCAGGCTTTTATGCGATTGCCATTTACAGATTAAGTCATGAACTATATCAACTTGATTTATTATTATTTTCAAGATTAATGAGCGAATACGCACATAGAATTACAGGAACTGATATTCATGCAGGTGCTAAAATTGCATCACCTTTTTTCATCGATCATGCTACCGGAATTGTAATTGGTGAAACAACCGTTATTGAAAAACATGTAAAAATTTATCAGGGCGTTACACTTGGAGCTTTGAGCGTGAGCAAAGAAATGAAAAATGCAAAGCGACATCCTACTGTAGAAAAAAATGTTTGTATTTATGCTAATGCAACCATTTTAGGAGGCGAAACAATTATTGGAAAAAATAGTATCGTTGGAGGAAATGCCTGGATTACTAAATCTATCCCTGCAGATTCTATCGTTTTGAACACCACGACAACTGAAGTTAAAATAAAAGAAAAAAAATAAAATGGGTCCACAGAAATTGTTAAACCTAATTGGAAATACTCCATTGATGGAAACGGTCAATTTGGTTAAAAATAAAAACGTAAAGCTTTTACTTAAACTTGAAGGAAATAATCCAGGCGGAAGTGTAAAAGACAGAGCAGCTTATAACATGATTGCATCAGCTCTTGAAAGAGGTGAAATTAAAAAAGGTGATAAATTGATTGAAGCTACAAGCGGCAATACCGGAATTGCCCTTGCCATGATTGCTCAATTGTTTCAAATAGAGATTGAACTGGTATTGCCGGAAGATTCTACAAAAGAGAGAACACAAACCATGCGTGCTTATGGCGCTACAGTGATTTTAACACCCGCTAGCGAAGGAATTATTGGTTCGCGTGACTATGCCGACAAAAAAGTCGCAGAAGGCGGTTACATCATGTTAAATCAGTTTGCAAATGACGACAACTGGAAAGCGCATTATAAAACTACCGGACCAGAAATCTGGAAAGACACTGACGGAACTGTAACACATTTTGTTTCGGCAATGGGTACAACAGGAACAATCATTGGAACATCGACTTATTTAAAAGAAAAAAATCCATCTATTCAAATCGTAGGCGCACAACCAAGTGACGGATCTCAAATTCCCGGAATACGTAAATGGCCACAGGAATATTTACCAAAGATCTTCGATGCTTCAAAAGTAGATACAGTTGTAGACATTAGCGAGCAAGAAGCAAGAGATATGACAAAAAGATTAGCACTTGAAGAAGGCGTTTTTGCCGGAATGAGCAGCGGCGGTTCTGTTGCCGTAGCACTAAAAATTGCTGAACAATTAGAATCCGGAGTTATAGTAGCAGTTATCTGCGATCGCGGCGATCGATATCTTTCTTCGGATTTGTTTGACTGAGAAAGATACTAAGTTGCTAAGATGCTAAGGTTCTAAGTCTTTTTTTACCTTACACAAAATCATCTTTGCAACTTAAAACTTACCTTTTTAACGCCTTTAAAAAAAACTTAGCATCTGAGAACCTTAGCAACTTAGAACCTTAAAAAAATGAATTACAGAAAACTAGGAAAAACAAATTTTAATATATCCGAAATCTCACTTGGCACCTGGCAAGTGGGCGGAAAATGGGGATCTGCTTTTGATAACAAAACAGCAGACGAACTTTTGAATACTGCGATTGATAATGGTGTAAATTTTATTGATACTGCAGATGTTTATGAAAACGGTTTAAGCGAAACTGCTGTTGGAAGAGTTGTACGTTCACGATCAGAACGAATTTATGTAGCTACAAAATGCGGGCGACATATTAACCCGCACGTTAGTGAAGGCTATCAACCAAAAGTGCTTCAGAAATTTGTTGAAGACAGTTTAAAAAGAATGAATTTAGAAACACTAGATTTAATTCAGTTACATTGCCCTCCTACCGAAGTTTATTATCGACCTGAAATTTTTGAAATGTTTGATCGTTTGAAAGATCAGGGGAAAATTTTAAATCTTGGCGTAAGTGTCGAAAAAGTGGAAGAAGCATTAAAAGCAATCGAATATTCGAATGTAACCACAGTACAAATTATTTTTAATTTGTTTCGCCAACGCCCTTCACAATTGTTTTTTTCTGAAGCCAGAAAAAAAGATATTGGAATTATTGCCCGCGTTCCCTTAGCAAGTGGGCTTTTAACAGGTAAATTTGATTCGAAAACCACTTTCGAACCACAAGATCATCGCAATTTTAATCGTAATGGAGATGCTTTTGATAAAGGCGAAACTTTTTCTGGTATCGATTACGAATTGGGACTACAAGCGGTAGAAAAACTAAAAGCATTATTTCCTGAAACAACTAATCTTGCACCTATTGCGTTACAATGGATTTTGAGTTTTCAGGATATCAGTTGTATTATTCCCGGCGCTTCTACAGCAAATCATGTTATGTCAAATTTATCCGTTTATGATCTGCCAAAATTAACTCCTGAAAAGAGTAAGGCCATGAACGCGATTTATGAAGAATACATTAAACCTTCTGTTCATCATTTATGGTAATTTAAGATGCTAAGTTACTGAGATTCTAAGTTTCCAAGTTTTTTTTAAGTTCCCGAACTTAAATCTAAAATTCAAAAATAGTAAAACCTGTTCCTAAGGCACTTAAGATAACAAAGGCAGAAATACTATTATCTAAAAACGAAACTTAGTAACTTAGCTACTAAATAACTTAGTTACTAGAAAAGAAATGCTTACAAAATCACAATTTAAAGAATGGTTTGATCGTTATAAATATGCTGAATTAGCTAGTACAAGTGCCGCGCTTACAGCTTCTCTTTTTAGTAAAATCTATAGCGGATTAACAACAGCGTACATTATTACTTTTTCGGAATATCTGGCTTTTTACAGTGTCATTTTTATTACAGCTTATAAAAAACTTTCAAAGCAAAATAAAGTACAGAACAAAGACACAACTTTTAAAGAGATTGTTTTACTACTGAAAAATTTAGTATTAGAATTTGGCTATCCTGCATTTTTAGACTTTTTAGTAATTCGTCCTTTTTGCATGTATTGGATGCCAATTCTATTTGGGAATTATTTTTTCGGAATTATTTTCGGAAAAATTTCCGCTGATTTATGCTTTTATTTTTTTACGATTGTCAATTATGAAATCATCAAAAAAAGAAAAAATTAGATCTCAAACTCAATCTTAAACTCAGCTCCTCTGTTTTTACCTTCGCTGGCTGCGCTTAAAGTTCCTTTATTTCTTTCAATAATTTTTTTGCACAAATATAAACCAATTCCTGTCGAAGATTCATTTGCCGTTCCTAATCGGCTCATTTTCGTGAATTTTTTAAATAACTCTTCAATCTGGTTTTTATTGAAACCAATTCCTTTATCGATTACTGTAATTATCAATTTTGAATCTTCGCTATAAATTCTGACTTTGATTTCACTGTCAAAATAAGAAAACTTAATTGCATTACTTATTAAGTTTACAATAACCTGAATCAACAAACCTTCATCAATTCTAAGGGTAGCTGCTACTGTTTCTAAACTCAGACTTAATTTGATATTTTTATCAATCAAACGTTGCTCTACCTGTTCATTAATGAAAGGCAAAATATTAGGGAATATTATTTCTCGAGGTTCCTGATTAAATTTTACAACCTGATCTTGTTCATTCAGCAATTTTATAAAATTCTCTATATAACGAAATTGCAAATTGGTCGATTCACAAATTAAATCGGCTAAATGTTTTATGGATTCAGATGGATTTTCACTTAAAATTAACTTTGCCAGCCCTTGAGGATTTCCCGCAAAATTCTTCAAATCATGCGAAAGCATATAAATTAAATCCTGCTTTTCGTTTATAAAACTTTCTGCTTCATAAATAGATTCCTGAATATTACACATTAATAAACCAGCTTCATCTGTATATTCTGTAGGCAAAACAGAAAGTCTTCTGTTATTCCGATAATCATCTAATGATTTTGATGCTACTGAGATAGGCTTAATTAATTGTTTTAAAACTAAAAGTGTTATTACTGTCGCCAATAAGGTCATTATTAAAGAAAAAACCAAAATAGAGGTGGCCGAAATATCCTGAGCGTAAAATAGTACAAAAAATAAAATCCCAATTAACGGAATATGAATACCTATAAAAGCCACAAACAGAAATTTGAATGAATAGCTTTTTTTCAGAAAGCTTATTTGTGAAAGATTGTGATACAAATTCATAAAAACATAACAAAACTATAGGTTAAAAAAGTAGCATTCAGGGATAATACTAAAAACAAAGTTAACTTTTAAACTCATTTAAACTAATAAATTCAAAAATTTGATAAAATATTTTAAAATTTAAATTTATAAAAGTTTACAAACCCTTATTTTTGCGCTATGGGAAGAAAAAATACAGACAAAGTTGTCTTTCATCAAATCCAGGTTCTTGATGCTGGAGCAAAAGGAGTATCAGTAGCTAAGGCTCCAGACGGAAAAGTAATATTTATTCCGAATGTAGTACCGGGTGATGTAGTTGACGTACAAACTTTCAAAAAAAGAAAAGCCTATTACGAAGGCAAAGCCGTAAAATTTCACGAATTATCAGAACATCGCATTGAACCAATTTGCGAGCATTTTGGAGTTTGTGGGGGATGCAAATGGCAAAATATGAAATACAGCCAACAGTTGTATTACAAACAAAATGAAGTAAAAAACCACTTACAGCGTATAGGAAAAGTTGAACTTCCGGAATTCGAAACTATTTTGGGTTCTGAAAAACAGTTTTTCTATAGAAATAAAATGGAATTTTCGTTTTCTAACAGCCGTTGGTTAACAGAAAAGGAAATTGGAAGCACTGAAGACCTGGGTAACAGAAATGCTTTAGGATTTCATATTCCTAAAATGTGGGATAAAATTCTGGACATTCAAAAATGTCATTTACAGGAAGATCCTTCAAATGCTATCAGAAATGAAATCAGAGATTTTGCTAACGAACATAATTTAGCTTTTTTTAATCCGCGAGAACAATCAGGTTTATTAAGAACTTTTATGATTCGTACTGCTTCGACTGGCGAAATCATGGTTTTGATTCAGTTTTTCGAAAATGACAAGAAAAATCGTGAATTGATTTTGGATCATTTATATGAAAAATTCCCACAAATTACTTCATTACAATATGTCGTAAATTCAAAACAGAACGATACAATATACGATCAGGACATTAAACTATATAAAGGTAGAGATTATATTTTGGAGGAAATGGAAGGTCTGAAATTTAGTATCAATGCTAAATCATTTTACCAGACCAATTCTGATCAGGCTTATGAACTGTACAAAATAACACGTGATTTTGCCGGACTTACAGGTAACGAAACGGTTTATGATTTATATACAGGAACAGGAACGATTGCTCAGTTCGTTTCTAAAAAAGCAAAAAAAGTAATTGGTGTAGAAAGTGTTCCTGAAGCTATTTTAGATGCCAAAGCCAATGCAGAACGCAATAATATTACAAATTGTGAGTTTTTTGTTGGAGACATGAAAGTAGTGTTCAATGAAAGTTTTATTGCACAACACGGAAAACCAGATGTTATTATTACAGATCCGCCAAGGGATGGTATGCACGCAGCTGTTATTGATCAAATCATGAAGATTGCTCCTGAAAAAATAGTTTATGTGAGTTGTAACTCGGCTACACAAGCGAGAGATCTTGCTTTAATGGACGAAAAATACAAAGTTACCCGCGTTCGACCAGTTGATATGTTTCCGCAGACGCACCATGTTGAAAATGTTGTACTTTTAGAACTTAGATAACACAATTTATATAAATGAAAAAAATAATTTCTTTTTTATTAGTTTTTACTTTTGGCTTATCGAGCTGCGAGAAAGATGACATTTGTGATCCAGATACGCCCACTACTCCGCGATTAGTAATTACTTTTTATGACATTAATAATCCAACACTACTTAAAAATGTTACTAATTTAAAAGTAATTGGACAAGACAAATCTGAAGTAAACGGAGGAATTATTTTCAATGAAAGCGGAGATGAAACAACTAAATATTTAGCAAACGGAAGTACAATTTCAATTCCGTTAAAAACAAACGCAGAATCAACTACTTTTACTTTTATTTCAGATTCTCAAAACCCAAATCCTGCTGCAATCAACAAAGATGCAATTAGATTTAATTACACCCATCAGGATATATATGTTTCCAGAGCTTGTGGTTTTAAAACTACTTTTACTCTGAATCCTGTATCGAGCAGTCCTCCTGTATCTATTCCTTTTGTACTGACAGATGCGGATGGTAACGGACTTTGGATGCAACAAGTATTTGTAATAAATCCTAAAATTGAAACCGAAAATGAAACACACATTAAAGTATTTTTTTAGTAGTTGTTTATTGTTTTCAATGGTTTTGGTTCAGGCCCAGGAAACATCAACTACAACAGTAAAAAAAGAAACTGCACCAGCTAAACCAAAAACTGAAACTGCCAAACCAGAACTTCAGGAAGTTAAACCAGACAGTATAAAAACCGATCGTTATGGCCTTCGTGTTGGTGTTGATTTGTATAAATTGACTCGTGGCCTGTATGACAAAGATTATAAAGGAATCGAAATTGTTGGAGATTTTCGTTTAACTAAAAAATACTATATCGCGGCAGAACTTGGTTTTGAAGATAAAACAACCGATGACGACAGATTGAATTCTACTGCTACCGGAACTTATATTAAAGGAGGTTTTGATTATAATTTGTACCAAAACTGGCTTGATATGGAAAACCTCATTACTATAGGTTTACGAGGTGGTTTTAGTACTTTTAGTCAGGAATTAAACAGTTACAAAATCTATAATCCAAATCCGTATTGGGGAGAACAGCCACCAATTGTTGATAATAAAAAATACAACGGCCTTACAGCTGGCTGGATTGAAGTTGCTATGGGATTAAAAGCAAAAGTTTTCAATAATGTTTTTGTAGGCTTTGGCGTTCAACTGAAAATGTTGGTCGCGAATACAAAACCAGACGGCTTTGATAATCTTTATATTCCTGGTTTTAACAGAACTTATGATGGAAGTTTTGGAATCGGTTTTAATTATACTGTTTCTTACTTTATTCCAATTTATAAGAAAAAAACAATTATTCCTACAGCTAAAAAAGAACAACCTAAAAAGTAATTTTTTACAGATATTAAAAAAGCCTCAAATTTAAAAATTTGAGGCTTTTTTAATTTTAAATATTTACGATAATTGAAATTCAACCGCTGCCTTTGAATGAATCAATGTAGTATCAAAAATTGGTACCGAAAGATCTCCTGGTTTAATTACTAATGGAATTTCGGTACAGCCTAAAATAATTCCTTCGGCCCCGTTTTCTATTAACTGATTTGCAATTTCTAAATAACGCTTTTTAGTTTCCGGAGTTACAAGCCCTCTACCTAATTCTTCAAAAATTGTAGTATGAACAAAATCTTTATCTTCCTGATTTTCCGGAATTATAGCTTCTATTCCTTTTGCTTTCAATTTATTTGTAAAGAAGTCGAGTTCCATCGTAAACTTAGTTCCTAACAAACCCACTTTTTTTATTTCTTGCTTCTGAATTTCAACAGCCGTAGCCGTTGCAATATGAATAAGAGGCAAATCAATTGCTTCTTCAAGTCGATCAGCTATAAGATGCATCGTATTGGCGCACAAAACAATCGCTTCTGCTCCGCTTAACTTTAAGAATTCACAACCTTTAAAAAGCATTTCAAAAGTCGAATCCCAATCGTTGGCTTCGTTATTCTTTTTTATATCAGAATAATTGAACGAATAAATCAAACATTCAGAGAAGTTTAATCCTCCCATTTTTTCATTTATTCCCTCGTTTATAAGTTTGTAATAATCTGCTGTAGAAACCCAGCTAATACCGCCTATAAGTCCAATTTTCCTCATATAATATAGCTAATTATCCAATTTCCCTGATTCCTTTTATAAAAATCCATTTCATAAAAAGCTTCTCACCATCTTTGGTTTTTACCGCCTGAAATTTAGGCGCAATCAAAGTGGCAACAATAAAAGCCGTCATCGGAATCCAGATCCCGGTTAATTGTGTATAGTTAGCAATTACAAATCGGCCCGCAATAAATAAAATTGCGAAACATCCTAATTGATATAAAAAGCTTCTTACTTGTAGTTTTGACATTTTTTTAAAAGTTGCTAAGGTTCTGAGGTACTAAGATGCTAAGTTTTTACTCATTGAACCTAATTGTTTTATTTCTAAATTATAATTCTAAAATTGTAAGACACAAAGCTAAAAATCTTAGCACCTTAGTGTCTTAGTACCTCAGAACCTTACACCTGAAATTTCGTTCTCTTGCTTCCTTCGTACATTTCGTATTTTACCAAACGTGCTTCAAGACTTGCATTGAAAAGTTTGATTTTTCTTGACGGTTTTAATCCAACAAATTTTAAAGCTTCAAGATTTGCAGTGATAAACCATGCGTTTGTTCCCGGGTAACTTTTCTTTAAAGTATCTCCGATATTTTTGTAGAATTCTTCCATGTGAATATCCAAACGCTCATCGTATGGCGGATTGAAAACCATATGCAGTTTTCCTTCAACCGCTTTTTCAGTGTCAAAAAAGTTATCTTCTGAAATGGTAACGTAATCTTCTAAATTAGCGTTTTTGATATTGTCTTTCGCTTTGTTTACAGCACTTGGCGCTTTATCAAAACCTTTTATTGTATAATGGAATTCTTTTGTTTTTTTCATCAAACTGTTTACAATCTGATCAAATAAATCATTATCCCAATCTTTCCATTTTTCGAAAGCAAATTCTTTTCTGTTGATGTTTGCCGGAATGTTACAAGCAATCATAGCCGCCTCAGCCAAAAAAGTTCCAGATCCACACATTGGATCTAAAAAGTGACTTTGACCTTCCCAACCTGATAACAATAAAATTCCTGCCGCCAAAACTTCGTTGATTGGTGCAATATTCGTAGCCGTTCTGTAACCACGTTGGTGCAATGAATTTCCTGAAGTATCCAAAGCAACAGAAACCTGATCTTTATCGATATGAACGTTGATCCTTAGATCTGGAAAAGCTTTATCAATACTCGGACGCTGACCTGTTCTTTCTCTAAACTGATCGACAATCGCATCTTTACATTTCTGAGAAACAAATTCTGAGTGATTAAAATAAGTGGAATGCACAGTTGCATCAATTACAAAAGTTTGGTTGGCATTCAAAAGTTTAGACCAGTTCACGCCCGAAATTCCTTTATATAATGCCTGCTCGTTGTTTGCCCTAAACGAATAAATTGGTTTTAAAACTTTAAGCGCAGTACGCAACGATAAATTGGCTTTGTACATAAAACCTTTATCGCCCTTAAAGCTTACCATTCTCACTCCTTTTTCGACATCCTGAGCACCAAGATCACGTAATTCTTTTTCTAATATTTCTTCGAAACCAAAAAAACATTTGGCTATCATTCTAAAATTTTCTTCCATCTTTATTTTTGTTTAAAAAAACAACTCCAATCGCAAATGCATATTACCATTTATATAGGTATCCTCGCGAAATAGTTATTTTTCGGCAAAAATACACTAAATTTGCGGTACTTTGAATTAATTGAAATAGAATAAATGTCTGAAGCACCAAACTCATCAACACCAAATCAGGAGCGTAACACCGAAAACTGGTTTACATCATGGTTTGATACTCCGTATTATCACATTCTTTATAAAGACCGAAATTACCGAGAGGCTCAGATTTTTATGGATAATCTTACGCATTACCTAAATCTTCCTGAAAAGGCAAAAGTATTGGATTTAGCCTGCGGAAAAGGACGCCATTCTATTTATTTAAACCAGCTTGGCTTTGATGTTTTAGGCGCCGATTTGTCTGAAAATAGTATTGCAGAGGCCAGCAAAAACAGCAACGAAACCCTACATTTCAAGGTCCACGATATGCGTGAACCCTTCGAAGAAAAATACGATGCTATATTTAATTTGTTTACCAGTTTTGGTTATTTCGAAAGCGATGATGATAATTTGACGACTTTAAAAGCGATCAAAGAAAGTTTATCTGAATACGGTTTTGCCGTGATTGATTTTATGAATGTCGCTCAGGTAATCGAAACTTTGGTTCCCGAAGAAGTAAAAACCGTTGACGGAATCGATTTTAAAATCAAAAGATACCTTGAAGACGGACATATTTTTAAAGAAATTGATTTTGAAGATCAAGGACATCAATATCATTTTACCGAAAAAGTAAAAGCTTTAACTTTAAAAGATTTTGAAGGATTAATGGCCGAAGCCGGAATTTTTCTTTTGGATATTTTTGGAGATTATAAACTCAAAAAATTCCATAAAACCGAAAGCGAACGATTAATCATGATTTTTAAATAAATTGGTGAATCGTTTAATTGTTTAACCGTTTAATCGCTAAGCAAAAAAACAATTAACCGATTAAACAAATCAACGATTAAACAACAAAGATGAATTACTTACTACCCTTATTTTCTGTACTTTTAGGTTATGCTGTGGCTTTGTTTTTAAAACCAAAAAACAAAACCAATCTAAAATTATTGCTTGCTTTTAGCGGTTCATTTTTATTATCATTAACTGTAATGCATTTGTTGCCTGAAGTTTACGAATCTCACAATCATAATATTGGTTTATTTATTATGGTCGGGATTTTATTCCAGATCATATTGGAGTTTTTCTCAAAAGGAGCTGAACACGGGCACGTTCACGGACATGCACAAATGTCTCAGATTCCGTGGTTGCTTTTTATCAGCTTGTGTATTCACGCCTTTTTAGAGGGTTTTCCGGTAAGTCATCATCATGGTTTAGCACTCGGTATCGCGATTCATCATTTGCCAATTGCCGTGATTTTAACCACGTTTTTTATCAATGCCAATCTCAACAAAAAAGCGATTTTTGCTTTCATGCTAACCTTCGCCATTATGACACCGCTTGGTACAATCGCCTCTGAATATTTACCCATTCTAAATCAATATTACACTGAAATAACTGCCATTGTCATCGGAATTTTATTCCATATTTCATCGACTATTATTTTTGAAAGCAGTGAAGGACATAAATTCAATGTTGCCAAAGTTTCCATGATCGTTCTCGGAATTTTATTGGCATTCGTATTATAATTAGGGCGTGACCAAATTCACAAAAGGCGCTATGTAACAAACCGCTTATGTGCGCCTTTCGCAAATTCGGTCGGGCTATCCGTGCTACTTCGGTAGCCTACTCCTATCCCCTCACGCAAAAAAACTTCACACGAAAAAAAATACCTAACAGGTTTTAAAAACCTGTTAGGATACTCCCAAAATTATCTAATTTTCTAATTGACTAATTATCTAATTTACCTGGCTCTATTCTTCTCGTCTTGATTTCCTAAAGTACGCTCGCTTACGTTAATTTTTTTGTTTCCAAAATTGTAAACTAAAGATAGTCGGGCAAATCTGTTGCTTTCATTTTGATTATATACCTGTTTTACGCCATTTACAATTGAAACATCGTTTTTTAGATAAGATGTATTAAAAATATCATTTACCAAAAACGCAATCTGCATGGTTTTGTTTAATAAATCCTGTTTAAAACCAATATTCAAACTCGATGTATATCCTGTATCATACAAACCGCTTTTATAAGGCGAAGTATAGTTAAAATCGACTTGTAATTTTGTTGATTTACCCAATGAAAAAGTATTGTTTGTTGAGAAATCGACTTCAAGACCGTTTACTGGTGTTGCATTAATATCTTTTATGAATTTAATATTTGAACCCAAGAAGTACAAGGAGTTCTCACTCTGCCACCAAGCTGCAAAATTCGCTGAATATGTTTCTCCAATTCCGTAATTAAGGCCTTTAAAGTAATTCTCTCTCGATATAACTTGTGTCAATGTTTCGGGATCTGCAGTAAAAATTACGCCATATCCATCTGTTATAGAATTAAGGTAAATACTGGTTCTCAATATTTTTTTATACGAATGTACAAACTCAAAATTATCACTAAAAGACGGTTTTAAAAACGGATTTCCCTCTGAATAACTATTGCTGCTGATATAAACTCGAAATGGATTTAATAATGAAAAACTCGGTCTTTTAATTCTCCTTCCATAATTTAAACTAAAAGTATTGTTTTCGTTTTTCTGATAAGAAGTATAAAAGGTTGGAAATAATTTAAAATAATTATTTACTGTCTCCTGATTTAATGTTTTCGAAAAACCATTTGTCTGTGTGTTTTCTAATCGTAACCCTGCCTGAAAAATCCATTTTTCATTGATTTTTTTGTCAGCACTAATATAAACCGCCTGATTATTTTCAGTGTATTTAAATTGGTTTGTTTGGTTAGTATCTAATACCGGAGTGCCAGTGATTGTATTAAAAAAAACTACATCGCTATTGCTTTTTGTAAAACTCATTTTTGCGCCATACGATAAGTTTAAAGCTTTTAGCGGATGCTCCATATCTGCCTTAAAGCTCAAATTATTAATATCCTGATTCGAAAGATTACTTGCCGATTGATTTATATCGACAAAAGTCCCATCTGATGCATAATTGTTTGCGATAAAATCCCGGTCAAATTTTGAATCAAAATCAAAATAATCTGCATCAAATGATAATTTTCGATTTAATGAATCCAGTTTTGTAATCAGATGCAGATTATACGTTTGATTACCTGTTTTTCGGTCTAAAAAGCTCTCATTAATTACATAACTTTCTAATTGATTTTGAGTATTATATTGGTCTATTCTAATATCGGAGTCAAAATCAGGATTGCTTTTATCTTTTAAAAATTGAAAACCGATGCTTGTATTTTCTGATAAATCATAATCCAAAGCTACTTTTCCAGACAGGTTATCTTCATTCAATTTAGTTACTGCCTTCATTTTCGAAGGTCCTTCAACAAAATACATGTCAAGACCTTCCTCAATATTTCTATAACCTGTTTTTGCATTGATACTGGCCGAAACCCTGAACTTATTTTTATTATAAAAGAAATTATTTCTTAAAGCATAAATTCCATATTTATTCTGGTCATACGAAGCTGTGGTTGTATTTTTCCAGGAATTACGAGCTCCTTTTTTCATAATAATATTGATCAATCCACCGGTTCCTTCTGCTTCATATTTTGATGACGGGTTACTTATAATTTCGATATTTTTAATATCATTTGCCGAAATAGATTTCAGGAAATTATTCAGTTCTTCTCCCGTTAATTCAATCATTCTTCCGTCAATCATAACTCTGGAAGTTCCTTTTCCCAATACATTGATTGCGTTATTTTGCACCACGACTCCAGGCGCAGTATTTATGGCGCTCAAAGCATCTCCGCCAACGTTTGTTACATTATTTTCCAGATTATAAACCAAACGATCTGTTTTTTGTTCAATTGTACTTTTTTTGGATTGAATGACCACTTCTCCCAAATTGGTTACATTTTCCTTTAAAATTATCAAACCTAAATTGGTGTCTTTTTCAATCCTAATTTCTTCCTCAAATTCAGCATATCCCTGCGTATTAATTTTGACTTTATAGAATCCTTTATTCAGGATTACTTCAAAAGTTCCGTCTTCTTTTGTTGTTGTTCCATTTATAATTTTTCCGTCTTGATTTACGATTACAACATCTGTCCAGGCAACTGCTGTTTTTTCGTCGGCAATTTTTCCATTTAATTTAAAGGATGTTTGTGCTAAACAAAAAAGAGGCAATAGTAAAAAAATAAAAAGATTAACTTTTTTCATGATTTCTAATTTTAAACTTGTTCGATTAATTTGAAGCAAAGTTGCCTTAGAAATTTTGAGAAGGCGACCGACAAAAAAAAGTCGAACCAATTTCTGTTCAGGAAATCAGTTCGACTTTATCTAGCATGTCGTACGACTTTTTACAAAACCTTTATTATGAAGCGTTTCGGTACGCTGTAGGTGTTAAATTAGTATATTTTTTAAAAGATGTATTAAAAGACGATTTTGAATTAAAACCTACTTCATAGAGAATTTCTAAAACTGTAAGATCTTTTTTTAAGGGATTTTTCAGAATACTCATGGCTTTTTGAATGCGATATTCGTTTACAAAATCAAAAAAATGCTGATCCATATGATGATTAATCAAAATGGATAAATCACGAACCGGAATATCTATTTGATTTGAGAGTTCCTGAATTGTAAGCGATGGATCAAGAAAAGGTTCTTTCCCGGCCATATATTGTTTCAATGCCGAAATCTGAGCTGTAATTAAATCGTTTTGCTGCTCTTTTGTCTCCACAGCGCTTTTATTTTCCTTTGGAAGAATATCTCTTGCTAATTGCAATTTAGAATCTATACCCCTAAAAAGCTCGGGATGATTCAATGCTTTTAACACAAACCAGCAAGTTACTACCAAGGCTAAAAATTGCATGATTACATTTGCCCAAATCCATAGTAACTCAAAATTGGTAAATCTTAAAATATTCTTAGCTATTGATAAGTAATACAAACTAAAAAATACAGTCGATATTTGAAACAACCACTTAAAAATAGAAGTCTTCGGATTAGTATAATTTTCCCGATATATTTCTTTATACTTTTTTAAAACTAAAAATACGCCAATGCTGTACAATACAATTTGTAAAGCCAGCATCAACTGAAAAAAGTAAAATTCTGGCATTTGACTGCGCTGCTCATAAAACTGCATTTTATCCACGTCATTTAAAAAATAGATTCTGCTTACAAAAACTGCATTTGTAAATACAAACGGAATTGCATGAATCAAATGCTTCGTTCTTAATCGAAAATCAGCAAAACAAACGGAGATTATATACAGGTAAAAAACAGGAAGTGTCAAAGCACAAGTAGTCCATCTGAAAAATTCTAAATTAAGATAATCTTTAATGAAAGCTTCACTAATAAAAATTCCTATATCATCAAGTACAAAAAATAGTAAATAAGAAGCAAATAGCCTATTTGCTAATTTATTTTGTGTTTTTACAGTAAATAAAAAGAATGCCAGCAACAATGAAACAAAAACCGACATCCGGCCCATAAGACTCAAAAAGCTATCTATATCCATTTTTTTGACTACTTGATTTATTATACTGCATTTCTATAAGCTGTAGGCGTGAGATTTGTATACTTTTTGAAAGAAGTATTGAATGAAGATTTTGAATTAAAACCAACTTCATATAAAATTTCTAAAACGGTAAGCTGACTTTTAGACTCATCTTTTAAAATATTCATTGCTTTTTGGATTCGATATTCATTTACAAAATCAAAAAAATGCTGATCCATTTTATGATTTATCAAAACGGATAAATCCCGAACCGGAATATCAATTTGATTGGCCAATTCCTGAATCGTAAGCGACGGATCAAGAAAAGGTTCTTTATCAGCCATATATTGTTTCAACGTCAGGATTTGAGTATCAACAACTTCATTCTGATGTTCTTTTACTTCGATTGCATTTTCATTGTTTTTTGGAAGAATGTCTTTCGTTAGCTTTAATTGAGAATTGATTCCTCTAAAAAGTTCCGGATGATTTAACGCTTTCATTACAAACCAGCATATTACGGACAAGGCCGTAATTACCATCAGAACATTTCCCCAAAGAAAAGTATCTCTGGTAGCTGTGTAACGCAATATATTTTTAGAAGCTGCAATAGAATGCATAATTAAAAACACACAGTTCATCTGAAAAAGCCATTTATAAGTGGAGGTGCTGGGATTAGTATAATTTTCGAGGTAGATTTTTTTATACTTTCTTAAAATTAAAAATATACTTATTACATAAAAAAAGTATTGTAATTCAATTAAAATATGAAAAAAATAGGCTTCAAACATTTGACTATAATTAGCGACAAAGAGTTCTTTTTCGATACCCGATTTCAAATAAAATCTTGGCATAAAAACTACATTCATAATTATAAAAGGTAGCGTATAAATTAGATGCTTCCACTTCAATCGAAAGTCAGAATAACACACCGCTAAAACATACAAATAAATCAAAGGCATTTCCAGCAAGCACGTTGTACTTCTCAAAATCTCAAAATCAACATATTCTTGTGGAAAAGAATAGACTAAAAGTCCACTGAAATCAATTCCTGAAAAAATAATAAAACAGGCAAATAGTCGGTTGGCCAGTTTATTTTCCGTTTTTACTGTCAGTAAAAAAAGTGCCAACAATAACGAAACAAAAACGGCAATCCGAGCAATGCCATCTAAAAAGCCTAATTTATCCATTCATTTTTTGATTATCCAACAAATATAATATTTTAGTTCTTTTAACAAGGATTCAAAAGAGTAGGAATAACAATAAAAAAACAAATTAAATCTTTGCGTCTTTGCTTTTCAAATTTCGAAATTGCAATAAAAAAGAGTATTTTTGGCTAGTCTAATTAACTACGAAAAATGACCTTTACAAAAACTACAGAACAAGCATCAAAATACGAACATTTAGAAAAAATGTCAGTTCATGAACTGCTTACCAATATCAATAATGAAGACAAAACTGTGCCCAATGCAGTTGAGAAAGCGATACCACAAATCGAAGCTTTAGTGGCGCAGGTTGTGGCAAAATTAAAACTAGGCGGGCGAATATTTTACATCGGAGCCGGAACTTCTGGACGTTTGGGCGTTGTTGATGCCTCAGAGTGCCCACCTACTTTTGGCGTTCCTTTTGATTTAGTAAACGGAATAATTGCCGGCGGAGACACTGCAATTCGTCGTGCCGTAGAAAATGCCGAAGACAACGCAACACAAGCCTGGATCGATTTGCAAGCTAATAATATTGGTGCAAATGATGTTGTAATTGGTATTGCTGCATCTGGAACAACTCCCTATGTTATTGGCGGTTTAGAAACTTGTAATCAAAATAATATCCTTACCGGATGTATCACTAATAACGCTGGGAGTCCATTGGCTTTGACAGCGCAATTTCCTATTGAAGTTGTAGTTGGGCCAGAGTTTGTTACCGGAAGTTCGAGAATGAAGGCCGGAACAGCTCAGAAATTAGTTCTAAACATGATTTCGACCGCAGC
This sequence comes from Flavobacterium aquidurense, assembly GCA_900107365.1. Classification (GTDB taxonomy): domain Bacteria; phylum Bacteroidota; class Bacteroidia; order Flavobacteriales; family Flavobacteriaceae; genus Flavobacterium; species Flavobacterium aquidurense. The sequence continues at coordinate 464,362 of FNPS01000001.1, read as the reverse complement.
GATGATTCAGCTTGGAAAAGTGAAAGGAAATAAAATGGTCGATATGCAGTTGAGCAACATCAAATTGGTCGATCGCGGTGTCAAAATGATTATGGGAGAAATTCCTGTTTCATATGAAGAAGCATCTGAATTATTAAAAAAATATGGCAGTGTGAGAAACGCTGTCGACAATTATTTAAAGTAAAAAGTTTTTTGTGAAATGTAAGATGTGACTTAACCGCAAAGTTCGCAAAGAGTTTACGCGAAGGTCGCAAAGTCTGTCAAACCTGAAACCTGAAACTTTTTCAAACTTGAAACAAAATTAAAATGGCAACAAATAAAGAATTATTAGGAAAAGGAATTAAATATTTATCGGGTTCGTTGCCTTTATTATTTATTGGTCCTTCGTTGATTTATAATGCTTTTATGAATCAACATACGAATTGGCATTATTTGGTTTTAGGAATTGGGATTGTCGCTTGTTTAAGTGCTATGTTTTTGATTTTTTACGGATTGAAAATCATTATGAAAGGTTTGTTCAATGACTAATTTCTTAAATGTCTTGACAAACCTAACAGGTTTTTAAAACCTGTTAGGTTTAACTCCGCAAACTTTTAATTTCTTATTAAATAAATTACATGGAAGGTATAATTCACATTCAGAAAACGTTCGAGAAAGTCATTTATATTGACAAAAAAATAAACAACCGGGAGTTTGAGGATTGTGTTTTTAGAAACTGTGATTTTTCAAACAGTAATTTTGCTTACAATACTTTTTTAGACTGTGAATTTATTGACTGCAATTTGTCGATGACCAGTTTGGCAGGCACTAATTTAAAGAATGTTACTTTTAAAAACTGCAAGCTTTTGGGAATCGCTTTTAATGAATGTGATGACTTTTTATTTCAGGTTTATTTTGAAGAAACAGCCTTAGATTACGCCATTTTCTCGAACAAAAAAATGCCGAAAACCAAATTCATTAATTGTTCTGTTCGAGAAGTTACTTTTATAGGGACTAATTTAACAAGTTCGGTTTTTGATAATTGTGATTTAGATGGCGCTATTTTTAATGAAACACAATTGGCATCGGTAGATTTTAGAACGGCGTATAATTATAAAATTGATCCGGAATTTAATCCGATGCGAAAAGCGCAATTTTCTAATCAGGGAATTGTGGGACTATTAGATAAGTATGATATTAAAATTGTATAAATATGGAAACTACTGAATCCTATTTAGAAAGCGTTAAAAAGCAGTTTTTATACTATAAAATGCTGGGAGAAAAAGCGATGGATCAATTAGAACCGGGACAGCTTTTTGTAGCAATAAACGAAGACACCAATAGTATTGCAACCATTATAAAACACATTTCCGGCAATATGCTTTCGCGTTGGACAGACTTTTTAACTTCTGATGGAGAAAAAGAATGGCGTAATCGTGATGCTGAATTCGAAAATGATTTTCAATCTAAAGAAGAAGTTTTAATCGCCTGGAATAAAGGCTGGGCTTGTTTTCTAGATGCTTTAAATAGTCTAAAACCAGAACAACTTTCGAATATTATTTATATCCGAAATGAAGGCCATACTGTTATTGAAGCTATAAATCGTCAATTGGCACATTACCCTTACCATGTTGGCCAGATTGTTTTTTATGCAAAGCAATTAAAAAATAGTGATTGGGAAAGTTTATCAATTCCGAAGAATAAATCCGGAAATTACAATGCCGAAAAGTTTGCCAAAGAAAAAGAAATCAAGAACTTTACAGATGATGAATTGAAGAGACTGAAATGATAGAATTTCATGCTTATTTTGGAGGATTTTGGTGGTGGCTTTTAATTCGGTTTTGCAGAACAAAATTAGCCGATGAACAGTCTGATAAAAACAGAAGGCGAAATTTATATTTTTTGGCCTTTCTTACTATCATTATTGCATCTATAGTAACATTATTTCTTATATATCCGATATTCTTCTAGCCCCGATGGGAGGGAAAATCCTTTTGTGCCGGGGTTCGGCACAAAAGATTTGGAAGGACAGCGGGAAACAGCTCCTAAAAAAACAACTTATTTAAAAATGAAAAAAATTATATTCCTTTTACCGTTAATCACATTATTCTCGTGTTATAACGCAGAACACAATTGCAAAGACTTTAAAAACGGAAAGTTCAAATTTGAGTTTGAAGTAAATGGTGTTAAAAAAACAACATTCTTTGAACGAAAAGGTAATATAGAAATCGAGACTTTTGATGGAAAAACCGATACCTCAACAGTACGCTGGGTAAGCGACTGCGAGTATGTTTTACAGAAGAAACATCCAAAGAACATGGCTGAGGAAAAAGCAATCAGCATGAAGATTCTAAATACTTCTAAAGATTCTTACACCTTTGAATTCGGAATGGTTGGTTCTGAAGAAAAGCAACGCGGGAAGGTTTATAAAGTTGAATAAACACACTAAATAATTTTGCCACAAAGGCACAAAGACGCAAATTTTTATATCTTAGTGTCTTTGTGCCTTTGTGGCAAAACGCAAATCTAAACTAATGAAAAATACCATATCGCATAGAGTTGCCGACTTTTTAAAGGACTTCCCTCCTTTTAGCTTTTTACACAAAATGGATTTAGAAAAGCTATCAGAACAAATTTCGATTATCTATAAAGATAAAGATGCTGTGATTTTTGCCGAAAATGAAAAAACGCATGATTCTTTTTATGTTGTTCATAAAGGCGCTGTGGCTTTAAAGAAAAGCACAAAAAATACGGTCTTGGATATGTGTGATGAAGGCGATATTTTTGGTTTGCGTCCGCTTTTGGCTCAGGAAAACTACATTATGGAAGCTGTTGCACATGAAGAAAGTATTTTATATGCCATTCCAATTGCTGTTTTCAAACCTTATGCACTGGAAAATAGAACTGTTGGAAATTTCCTGATTGAGAGTTATGCATCCAATACTCGAAATCCCTATTCAGATATTCATAAAGATAAATTGTATGGCGATGATGATGTTCATGATACAATGCATTCACATACCAATTCATTTGATTTAACGCCTATAAAATATTCAAAAAAAATTGTCACTTGTTCGCCATCCACAACAGCTCGAGATGTTGCCAAAATAATGAATAAGAAAAAAGTTGGGGCGATATTAATTGTTGATGAAATGCTTCCGATAGGTATTTTAACCGATAAAGATTTGCGAAATAAAATCGTAACCGGAGAATATTCGATACTGACAACGGCCGAAACTATTATGACGAAGCCTGTTATTACATATCCGAAGAAAATGACAGTTACGGAGGCTCAAATGGCGATGATGAAAAGCAATATTAGTCATTTGTGTTTAACGAAAGACGGAACTGTCAATACCAAAGCTGTTGGAATTCTATCTAAACATGATGTTATGGTGGCGCTGGGAAATAATCCGGCTGTTTTAATTAAAGCATTAAAAAGAGCCAAAAAAATCAAAGAGATTAAGCCCATCCGAAATAGAATTATGCAGTTGCTTCAGGGATATTTAGATCAAAATATTCCAATGACATTGATTTCCAAAATCATAACCGAATTAAATGAAGCCTGCACCACACGCGTTATCGAAATGTGTATTGAAAAAATGAGCAGCCCACCACCAGTCAAGTTTGCGTGGCTAGCATTGGGAAGTCAGGGTCGAAGTGAGCAAATGTTACATACTGATCAGGATAATGCGATTGTTTATGAGAATGTTTCTGAAGTTTTTAAGGACGAAACCAGAATATACTTTTTAAAATTTGCTGGTCTCATTAATAAAGGTCTTTTTGAAATTGGTTATGATTACTGTCCAGCCGAAATGATGGCTTCCAACCCTAAATGGTGTATGAGTCTTGATGACTGGAAAAGCCAGGTACATCATTGGATTACAAATCCGGGGAAAAATGAAGTTTTATTATCGTTTATCTTTTTTGATTACAGCGTGACGTATGGAGATACAGAAATAGCGAGTCAATTGTCTGATTCTATTTTTGAAAATATAAAGGCAAATCCGATTTTTTATGTTCATTTGGTTAGCGGTGCATTGCAAAGTCCTTCACCAACAGGCTTTTTTAGACAATTTTTAGTAGAACAAGACGGAGCAAACAAAGATAATTTCGATATAAAAAGAAGAGCTTTAATGCCTTTAACAGATGCTGCTCGTGTTTTGATTTTATCGCATTCAGTTAAAGGGATCAGTAACACAGCAGAGCGTTTCGAAAAATTAGCTGAATTAGAACCTAATAATAGCGAGTTGTATTTATCATGCTCCTATTCTTTTAAGGCCTTATTGAAATTCAGAACCAAACAGGGACTTTTACATCATGATTCGGGACAATTTATAGCTTTAGAATCGTTATCAAAAATGGAAAAAATCAAGCTTAAAAGAACTTTTAAAACCATCAAAGAACTTCAGGAATTAATTAGCGTTAGATTTAATGTTTCAAACGTAGTATAAGTATGAGTTTATTTAATTTCTGGAAAAAAGAAGAAAATCTCTTTGATGAAAATCTTACTATCGAAGAAACTCGTTTTGTTGTTTTAGATACTGAAACTACTGGATTCGATTATGAAAATGACCGCATTTTATGCATTGGTGCACTTGTTTTACAAAATGGAATTATAGCTATTCAGAATAGTTTTGAAGTTTATATTGAACAAGATCATTATGATAAATCGACAGCCCAGATTCATGGTATTCTAAAAGCATTTGTTTTAAAACGTCCTGGTGAACTAGAGGCTTTACAGCAATTTTTAGCTTTTTTAGGAGATTCCATTATTATCGCACATCATACTGTTTTTGATGTTACAATGATCAATAAGGCATTAGAAAGAAATGGTTTACCCGAATTGAAAAATCACAGTTTAGACACTGCTTTTTTGTATAAAAAGACTTTAATAAAATCTCATTTGTTTGAAAGAAAGGATCATTATACCCTTGACGATCTTGCCGATAAATTTGATATTTCTAAAAAAGACAGGCATACCGCTTTGGGAGATGCTTACATAACTGCCATTGCCTTTTTGAAAATTGTAAAAAAACTTCGAGAAAAGAAAGAGATTAATTTGAATTCTTTGTTTAAATAATACCCCCAGCTTGTATACTTGGGGGTATTTATCTTATCAAAAGATAATTTTATTTAAACAGCTAATCACTTATTATAAAAATCGCTTTCATTATTATATAAATAAATTACATTCTCTTTTAAGCTTGTTTTGGAAAATTTTCCTGAAGAATTTGGATTTCTAAATATTTTTTTACTTGCATAACCTTCCCTTTTTAAAAATATCTCAATTATTGAATTTGATTTTACGTTAACAAAAAAATATCCCGTACTATCTGTTTTGGTAATATCATCATTTATCCTTACAAAAACATTTTTTATAGGTCTTTCAGTATCATAATCATAGACATGACCACAAAACTCAGTTGTATTACAACTATAAAATAATAAAACTATAAAAATAAATTGAATTTCATTTGCCTTACATTTCTGAATATATTTAAAACTTTTTTACTACAATCTAAATTTATTAGTGTTTTTATACTTGTAGGTAAAATCATTTGATTGCTTATTTCCAGGTAAATTATATTTTACAACTATTTCATAATTTCCATAACGCATGAATAGATAATTACTATTTAAAAAGCGCTTTGCAATTGATTCTGCATTAGGTTCATCATTAATGTAAGCGTTAATGATTTGATTATTTAAATCAACCCAGTCTTGTTTATAAAGTAATGGCATATTATACTTAAAAGGAAAATTTGCTTTTGTCCATGATTGATTGACATTATTTTCAATACTAGTCATGTAAAATGCATTAAGTGGAATCGCTTTTACAGGAATAACTCCCAACTCCTCTATATCTCTATTAGATATAGAAAAATTACCGTTTAAAGGATAATCTCTGTATAAATATGGAAAAATATCTGTAGCATAATATTCATCATTTAATTTTGCTTGGGCGCTAATTAATGCTTTATCACCACTATAATTTATCCCTTGAAGATCAACCAAGTCAAATGCTTCCTGACTGGAGATAGTAGTGGTCAAATAAATAACATCTGAATATAAAACCCCGAAATTATAGTTTTGAGTATTAATTGAATTCATCTTCGAAGTGAAAGTTTTATATTTACTAGTATTAAATGCGTAAGACAAACGTTCAATACTCCCCTCGGCTTTCGATAATTCTTCAGCTTGATTTTCTTTTATCAGTATATCATTTCCGTCATCTTTAATTGTATTAGTCGTTATAGTTGATGAAGAACCTCTTTGTGGAGCTTGTTTCAAATTGCTTAATATTGACAAATTATATTTCTTCTCCTGGCTGATGTTAGGTAAATCATAATAAACTTCATTTGAACTTGTATCATAATTAAAAACTACAGTTTTTGCGTTAGAATTTCCAATTTCATTAATCTTTATACCTGTTTCCCAATTTGCATCATTAAATAAATAATCCTGCCCACGTTTAAGTTGAATATAACCTTTAGGATATTCTTCTTCCAGAAAATATTTTTGATCAACAACTGGATAGGAATATTGTATGTTGTTAAGAGGTATGTAATTTGGAGCTCCACCGGTTGTAAATACTCTTTCTTCATATTCCGTAGCTATTTTTCCATCGACTTTTATTGGCTGAAAAACACCATTTATCATCTTTTGAAAACTAACCTCAACCTGAACTTTCAGTTCTTTATCAGGAGGTAGAATATCGGTGGAAACAAAATTTACTTTGTCTTTCATTAAACCCCATTCAAAAGCACCAGGAATTTCTGTTATACCATCAAAAACTTTGAATTTTTCTAATATAACTTTGTACGTAACATCTCCAGTATCCTCAGGAATTACAAATGCTTCATTTACCTTCAGTGAGAAAGCCGCTTGTGGAACAGCAAAGACATCTACATCAGATGAACTTTGTTTTGGAGTTACATCTGTAATCAATTTAATCCCTCCTAATGGTGATGCATTTTCAAATTGACATTCTTCGCCTATTTCCAATTTAAAACGAAATTTACCCTTTATCAAACCTCCCAGAATATTCATATTGCCTCCAACATAACCGCGCATCCAAACAGGATTTGGTAGTTTTGCCTGTAATAAAACGGCAGCACCACCAGAAATAATTGGCACTTTAAACTTTAAGAATGCCAATTTAACTCTTATTCCTAATTGCCCTTGAAGATAAGCGTAAGATTGACCATTGGCATACCAGCCATTGATACCTACTTGCTCTCCTGTATTTGAGCATCGTGCTTCTTGATAATCTTTCAGCATGATATCAAATCCCATTCCTGCTTGAAAACGAGCGTAAAATAATAAAAAACTTAAATCTCCTGTATCAAAATCCAGATTTCCGCCAAAGGCAAATCCTCCTCCATTTGCCAATTCATTTTCGTTACGCATATAATTCAAATCTTTGGCATCGACACCAAGAATCTGTGCTACGATTGGCGGAGGGGGCGGACTTCCGGGAAGAGATGTTCCGGCCATAAAATAACTTGTTGTTTTTAAAAACATGCCCGCTACTCCCATCTTTACTCCGCAGCGATCATCCGGAGTTCCAATATACAGATACCAGTCTTTTGGATCTTTATGTAAAACGGCCCAAACAGCTCTCCCTCCCGGCCCTGTACCTGATAAAAAGTTTTTAGGCGTATTGATATAAGTATCCATTGTACCATGCAATGAATTATTTTGAAAATCAAATTCTATCGCTGCTATCATTTTTATTCCTATTGAATCTGTCAAGGCTTCTGGGATTGCTTCTTTTGCCTTCGGAAGATAGTTACTGACAAAAGACCCTATTATATCACCTGCGCTCAAATTAAGTAAACTCTTCTTTGCCGCTAAATTTGATTTCACTTTTTCCACTAAAGTACCGATATCTTTGAGCCCTTTTATTTCTGCCATGACTTTTGCTTTACCAAAAATCGCTAGCCTGTTTACTCCTCCTTTTGAGTTAAAGGCTATTTCAAATCCGGCTTCACCATTACAAACTTTCTCCGAACCGGCAAAAAAATAAACTAAGGCCTTAACCCCTAAATTTATTTTCTCATCCGGTGTATAACTCAATCCTGAAGGAGAGAAATCAGCAATAGCGATATCTTCATTTCTGCGCATTTTATAATAGGCACCACCTCCAAAACCATTAATCATAAAAGGCGCGGGAGCACTATGCAATTTTGCAGCTGCATCAAAATACCAATATCTAAAACTCGTACGTCCAAAAATAGCCTTCGCCTTTACATTAACAACAGCAACATCGACATCTAAATCTGCATTAAAACCATCGCCATAAACAGGGTCTTTTTCCATTAATATAAGACTGCCCTTCATTTTTAATGAACTAAATTCACAATCTATACTGATAGCCGAAACATCTAGCCCATTGTACTTGCTTCGCTGTCTGTAGCCATCATCATACATTTTACCGAGAATTCCTACTCGTGCTGTCGCTCCTGCACCGCTGGTTCCATCCATTAAATTTATTCCTAAATCAAAATCGATTCTGGAATCATTTTCGTTAATGGCGACATTTATGTTGCCAATCGAAACAGGGAAATTACCAAAGGAAACCATGCCTTTATAGCCCATGTTTCGAACAGAAATAATAGGAGATACCGTCTGCAATTGCAAATTCTCAAAAGAGATCCCTTTAAAATCAACTGTTTGTTTCCCTTCTACTTCATGATCGTCCGTAGCCGTTTTATTGGTTCCAAAAGAAACTATTCCGTTTAGATTGGCCTTGGGAAGAAACTTTCCTTTTACTAATTTTAATTCAATAGAACTATTGGGCAGCAACAACGCTCTTGCTTTCCAAATATCAAAGGCGATCGAGTCTTTTGTAACAACAACCAATTGCTGTTCTTCCATTGAAATAAATCCATTATATAATAATCCGGCTCTCTTGGTTTGAGGTTGTTTTGCGGGCGAATCTGTTGTCACTGGCTTATTTTCTCCTGTACTTGCTATTGGTTCTTTTGGCGTTTCTTTCTTTTCTGGAGATGCTTTGCTTATAGGCAAAAGTATTTCACCTCTTAAATTTGCTTTTACAAAAGTATTAGCGGCTATAGTAACATCAATATGATCTAAAGAATAAGCCCATGATTTTTCCTGACTTGTAATACCTTTATCAAGCGGAAAAACATTATCTGCATAAAAAGTTCCCGATACTCCATATTTATCTATAATAAGATTTTGGGCTCCTACATAAAGTCTTTCCTTATTTGCTGCTGTATCTGTGGTTTGAAATTCTTTTGGCAGGCCAACTTCAAAAGCCTGAATAAAAACTCCTTTCCATGCTTGCTCACTTGGTGTTAAAAGTGCATTTTTAGAATAATAGTCTGGAAAAATCACACTTGGATCATTTTTTAAATCACTTAAATCCAAAACTGCATTACTTATCAAAAATTGAAAATTTCCATCAAAATCTTTTCCATTTCTTTTGTCTTTTAATACAAAAGGTTGCAGACTTACATTTACTAAAATATCATTCCAGTCACTTGCCGTAAAACTAAATTCCCCTCTTACACGATTGGGAATTTGAATTGTTTTTCCGTTATAATAAGTTTTAGCTATAGTTGTTTTTGCTTCATCAACAGTTTTGGTTTTCTGGTCAATTGGCAATATCAAATCTCGGGAAAATTCTACAGCTCCTGAAACTCTCATTTCTTTAAATCCATCGCAGTCAATTTTTACATATGTCAAATCATCATTTACATTTCCTGTTGCCATATCAAAACCACCATATAAGGACAATTGCCATTTATTATCACTAAACGGAATATCAACATTTCCTAATAGAACCAATTTGGCTTCGCCTATAATCCCTCCCTGATGAGAAAGCTTCACATTATCTGCACCAAAAAAAAGCTGCATAGGTTGACCATTTTTTGTGTCTTTTTGAGGAATATCTACCCTGCAGAACACTGTTAAAGTAGTGTATTCCGGAGAGAAAACAGCTTTTGTAATCCCGATTGAATACTGAACATTGTTTACTGTATTTCTGATCCCAACGGGCAATTCTACCAAATCCTGATTTGAAAATTTATCTACCCAGCGATCTGATGCAGCTATTTTTTCTATTGAACTGGCCGCTGCATTTATTTCGGCAGGCGGTGCTATATCTTGTCCATAGGAATTAAAAATCGTAAGCAGTAAAAATAGTGTTGATAAATGTATTTTGTAAAACTTCTTCATAGTAAATAATCTATATATAAATTGAAAACTGAATTTCAATACGTTTTTATATTTAAGGTATCCCTTCTTCTAAAAGCTGTAACCATAGTTAAAATTCAGCATGATGTCATTATTCGAAGGCTTATTGGTTGAGCTCCTAAACATAGATATCATTGATAATGCAAAATTGTGTTTTTTCATTACTGTATAACTGTTATTAAATTTTATTCCGAAAACTGAACTTGTATCTACATCGCTTTGGGTATTATTATACAACACTCCAAAATTGGAGTTTAATTTTTCTTTTAATAATTTTTTAGAAACCGCTACGGAAGCTCCCAAAGATGAATTATCAAATAACCCTGCTTGATTATTAGTGTAATTCAGGGTGCTGATTAATGCTGTTTTTATTCCAAGAATGTTTATAGTATGCCCCAAATTATAATTCTGCACGGTACTCGCCTGTCCTTTTCTTATTATTCCCCCCTGTTCGTTGGCCTGACCTGCAATACTGTAATTGAAATTCATATTTTGGTTATTCTTTTCTCCAAAAGCATAACTAAAGTTTAAGTTTGCATTTTGAGATAATTGCGTGTAATCTAAAGTATCGGCTGCTACGATATTTGGATTATTAATAAGTTCAAATTGATCGAGTTTTTTATTGGTATAGGTTGAAAAATTAGAATAGCTTCCTGTAAAATTAAGCTGATCTGTAATTTTATAATTCATATTGATGGAACCTACTACACGCTTGGTATTTTGCTTTTTCTCGCGTGCCAGATCATCTCTTTGATATCCTAAGCTTGCCGAAACATTGATATTCTCATTATAAAAAGGTCTTGAAAGACGCAGTGCAATATTTTCTAAATCATTATTAAAATACATTGCTCCCAAAGTGTTATAATTGGGATCTATACGCTCGTATGTTAATCCAAGTCTTGTTTTTTGTATGTTATAATCAAAATTTACATTTAATGCATTGAGGAAAGCGGTACTTTCTTTCGCCGAAAAAAGCCGGTCTCTAAAACCTCCTCCCTTAATACTTTCTGCGCGGGTATCGTCTGTTACAACAGAAAGTGCATATTCGACATTGAAGGTCATGTCTTTTAGAATTGAAGTACTTAAGAGCAGGCTGTTTACAAAGTTCTCTTTTGGTGTTACTCCATTATCATTTCCTGTATAAGCAAGTGAACTTTCTCTGTCTTTGGCATAAAATCCAATCCAGCCTATTTTATATCTTTCTTTTTCAAAGCTTGTTTTTATACCATAGCCAAATCGTTCGTAAACCGGAACTCCTCCTAAAGCATTTTCTTCTGATACTGCTTTTAATAATTGTCCTCCCATTAAACTTATTTTAAAAGGGCTTCGTGGTGCCAATTCCAAGCCAACTCCTCTAAAAGGAATTCCGTTTAACGTGTAAGGCGAAAAAGTCATACTTGCATTGCCTATATAGGCTTTTACCCATTTGTATTTTGGCATAATACAAAATCTGTTGAAGTCAAATGGCGCTGTATAGCCTAGATTATTTCCCTGATTGGTTATGCTGTAAAATATTGGAATATTAAAACTGAAAGCACTGATATTCAAATTACCTGAAAGCAGATAATTAAAAGGCTCACGCGAATTTTGCTGGTTCGAATTATAAAATATCATGTTTGCATTTACACCGCCCGTTACTTTAAAGTCATGCTTGTAGAAATTTTCTAAATCGACATTTTGCGAATAAGCATTTTTAGTTATTAAAAGTATCAAAACAACAAGGAGTTTAAACCAACGACTTTTATTATTTATTTTCATTAATTAATTCTCCCTCTTTATTGTTTTTGTACTTTGATGTCGCATAAAATATATGAACTCGCTCCATTCTTAACCATATCTTTAATCTTGATTGCCCCTTTTTTCCCGTCTTGTGTTTTAAACAAAATAATTCTTGGATATGTAAATCCAAACTGTTGTTCTCCTGCTGCACTATAGCTTATATTCAATGATTTTATCGGACTGTCATTTACCATGGCGTCAAACTGTGCTTCAGTAAAATTTAATCCACAATTGCATAAGTTTTGAGAGTTTACAAAAATGGTGTTTTGTGCATTTTTGAGTGATATAAAACCATAGTTGTTTACCTGATCGGGTGAAATGAATTTATTGTAAGTAAGATTACTGTTAAGTCCCTGAAATACAATATCGATTAAACCACTGTTTTGGTCACTGATTTCGTTTGCTTTATAAACTAGTCTGGTTGTAGTCGAAAACATTGCCCCAATATTGTTATTATTGTGTGATGTGTTTATTCCGAGTTTAATATTGGTTAGCATACGCAGGTTTGTATCAGGCTGTACTGTTAGAGTTGACGTAAAAATCTGATTGGTTTTATCATTAGATGCTTCAAGAGTAACTTCATGAATTCCTACGCTCGTAAAAACAACTGTTGGATTTTCTTCTGTTGATGTGGCAGGATTTCCTCCCCGAAAAGTCCATTTATAACTTGTTGCACTAATCGATTTATTGATAAAATTAATGGTAACAGGAGCCTCATAATCATCATTTTCAAACTTTGGTTCATACATAAACCTACTTACTAAAATTGGCTCAACATTTATCGTTTTAATTATTTTTTGAGATTCAAAACCATTAGAAACCGTCAGAGCAATTGCATGTTCTCCAGGACTTGTAAAAACAACATTTGGAGGTGTTTTTCCTGTAAAAGTCGATGGCATTCCGTCATGAAAATCCCATTTAAAAGTGAGTCCCTCTCCAAGAGTATTATTGGTCAAAATAGCTTCAACCGGAGAATAATTACTTTTAATTATTTCATGCGTAAAATCAATATTGATTCCTTCTCTAATTACAACCGTATTACTAACTTCTTTACTCTCGCCATCAGCATTTGATGCTCTTAGTTTTATTATATAAGTTCCCTGTTTATCATACAGAATCTCTCCTGGATTTTTTAAATTCGAAGTACTTGGACTTCCTCCTTCAAATGTCCATTCGTAGGTATCAGCTCCCGTAATTTTACTATCTATTTTAATGATGACAGGAATTGACTCGTCACCATTTACATATGAGGTCTTAAAATCACCTTCTACGGCTATAGAGGTTTCCTGATAGCATGAAGTAATTACAATAAATACGAGTAAGAGTAAAGCTTTTTTCATTTTGTTGTTTTTTAAACCACTGTAGCCTAAAAGCTGCAGTGGTTTATATTAAGTGTCTTATCTGGCGCAATTTTTTTTATAATCTTCTAAAACCTGAATAAGTCCTTCCAGTGTTTTAAAATCATAATTTTCAAATACAAACGAATCACATTTTAGATATTCGATTGCGTTTTTCTTTAATTTATCACTACTTGATTTATTGGTATACAAACCTTTTTCCTGAGTTGGAATTTTTAGAATAAAATCTGATGGCAATAACGGATCAACCAATACCAAATAACCATTATCCTCATATAGAATTTTATAGAAACTTGAAAAATCAAAACTCAACGAGTTTAAACTTCCTGCCGCAGCCATAGTATTCCCGATTGTTTTTAATCCTAAATAACATTCCTCTTTCCCTACTTTGTCAACACAAAATCTTACTCCGTTTTTTGATTTAAAGTTTTCTGTTTTTTCTCTACCTTTTTCGTTTGTAAACTTCAAAGTCACAGTTTTTCCGTAAGAGGTCATATCAGCCATTCCGCTTGATGATTCTGCTTTTATAGATTCAAATTCTGCCGTGATTGGTCCTGATTTTTTTTCTCCCTTTTCGTTTATAACATAGCCATTTTGCTCATAGATGTTAGCCGAATTAGAGCGTTCTGTTGCAACTTTTTCATTTTGAATTTTTATCTGTTCTGTTCTTATTTCAGCTACAGCCATTTTTCCCTGATGCTGTAGCGTATATCCGTTACCAACCAGAACCCTTACAATATTCATGGCTGTATTATCTTTGCTCATTTTATAACCTATTGGATTACCGTGGTTATCAAAAGCCGCTTTAAATACTTTTTTGTCAAAAGTGATTAGTTCCTGATTTAAAAATTTATCATAACCTGAGGTCATACCAGCTTTTGCAAACCATGTTGCTATTCGGTAATTATCTAAATCAACAACTTCATACTGTAATTCTCCATTGGTCGCTGGTGATGTTACTTTGATGTAGCCAATTCTTTTATCATTTGGGTCAGGATTTTGTGCTTTTATACTGTAAATAGTTCCCGCATCGTCGATTAATAATTGATAGGTATCTGCAATTTTATTTGCCTGATCTATCACATTTTGAACGCCGAGACGTTTTGCAGAAATACCGGTTGATTCGCTGCTTAGAAATTTTTCAATTTCTTCTTTATTTAAACCATCAGCAGTAAAATAATTTAGATCTAATAGTTCGTAAATAATGCTTCTGTCGTAATTGAAAGCACTGAATTTTCTGCTCTTGAAATCCAGTTCATTAGATTTTCCTGTCTCTTCACTTTTTACTTCTATCCACGGAAGTGTTAAGGAAGCAGCATTAGGAACATTTTTCAATTCTGCTGTAACCGCATAACTTTTATCTAAATTGTAAATTTTATAAACTGGTCTTTTTCCTTCAACATAACCAACTGTTTTTTCATCGAGCTTAATTTCTCCTTTATCGATTTTGATTTTTTGTGCGAACCCATAGTAGTTAAAAAGTACAATTAATAGGGTTAAAAAATAATTTTTCATACGTTAATTTTTGTTTTATTTTTTATTTATTTATAATAGTTTACCTAACATAATTTAATTTATGCCGGCACTTTTTATTTAACTTATATTGTGGTATTGTTTGGTAACGAGGTTTACAAAGCTTAAACTGGGGTGTTCGCAAGCTTGGCAACTATTACATAAATAATTTATTGAAATTTATGCGAAATCTCTCTACTTCTTAAAAAATCCTTACAATTCTAATTTACTTTATTAAAAAAAAGACCCCGCTCCCCCCTTTACCGCACGAATCCTTTCGTGTGGTACGTTCTACTTAAACATCAAACATTCTAAAAACAACTATATCATCTACAAAACCTTTCTGTCCTGAATAATCAATTGCACTACTATTACACATAATCTTCTGCTTTATAAACCAAGCCTTCTTCAACTGGATTATTATGTACATAATCTATTTTTTGCTGAATAACTTTATTCCTCCAAAGTTTAATTGGCTTATTATCATGTCGCCAAAATTGATAATATTTTACATTAGAACTTTTTTCTGCCTCTTTTTTAAAGAAATCTAACAAGAATTCTTTCCTACTCTCTCTTGGATTTTCTTGTGTGCTTTTTACGATAGATTGACTTGTAAACCTCTTTAAATCTCCTATCAATAATTCAGGATTTGCCCTTTTACACTTCTAAAAACCAAATGAACATGATTGGTCATAATACACCACGCATGAATTTCTAAACCCTTATTTTTTTGACAATATTCTAAACTTTCCAAAAACAAATCTTTATACTCGTTTCTTGTAAATACATCAAGCCAACCCACAACAGCAAAACTGATAAAATATAAACCTTCTGGATTGTGAAACTTGTAATTTCTACTCATAATTACCTTTATTCCTTACATTTAACTTGATGGCTCAACAGCCACACCAACGGATTCGTGCGGGAGCGGGGGTAACATAATATGCCCTCCCTTCTTTTATTGTTCCATCAAATATCCATTTATAATTGCTAATACTATGGCTGTCTAAAAGACCTTGTGGTGCACTGCCATCTTCTGGTATATAAATATGACGAGTACCTATATTACCTACAGGTACCTGTGGCGCAACGCCATCCTCTAGCCATTTTTTATCTTTTAAACTTTCTTCATTACTCCCCTATTATCAGTAATCTTTCTTTTATATTATTGAGTGTTTTGAATAGTATCAAGTTTTTCCCAATTTTCTCTTACTACTTTCAAATAAGCATCATCCCATTGTTCTTGTGTTTTACAATCGCTACACCATGCTGCACTTGTTAAATCGCTAAAAAATCATCATTTATTTTCCATTCCGTTTTGCCAAACAGGTTATTCCAAAAATCTTTGTCTTCCTTTTTTAAATATCCACTGAAAACCTCTTTCATTGCGATTTCGTGCAGTTTTTCAAAACTTAAGGGCGTATGGATATCTTTTTGATAATACTCTCGAGGTAAAATAATATATGGTCCGTTAAAAAAATACCAGCGTTTATTAATCTTGACTCCATAAAAATAGTTAAGACCATCACTATTGCTGTTCTTATCCTGATGTCTAGTAAGTTTGGCAGAAATCAATTTTGTTCCATCCTTATTGAAACACAACAAAGAATCAATTATTAGTGTTTTATGCAATTCAAAAGGTCCATAGTATCTTATATCATTTCGTATCCAATTACGTACCGTATCATTTATCTGCTTATAGATCTTATTATTTCCAACCATCGAAACAATTTTGATTGAACTTAATTTATAATCAACGGTATTATTTTTTTCTCTTGTACAGGAGAAAAAAATAATACTCAAGCAAAAAACAAATAATTTTCTATCTATTTTTAACATATCCTTTATCTTTATTTGGGTCTGTAAGCTTGGTAAATATCCATTTATAATTACTAATACTATGGCTCTCTAAAAAACCTTGTGGCCCCGCTACCGCACGAATCCTTTCGTGTGAGTACTTCTTATTTAAATATTAAACATCTAGATACAATTATAATCATCAAATAAACTTTTTCTATTTCACTTTTTAAAATCTTCCAAAAAACTTTTTATTATCATGAATTGATGCTAAGCATCATTATTTATATATCCATACCTCCACACGAAAGGATTCGTGCGGGAGCAGGGGCTTTTAATTCATCTATCATTCCTAAAGAATAAGCATATCCATACTGTGTGCTGCAATATCTACTTTTTCTCCCTTTTTACTATTGCCTCTTTTTCAATAAATCCTACATTAGGATTTCCATCCCACATGCGAACGTAACACCATTGACTATTATCAATTCTTTCTATCACTCTTAATAAATCACCTTTTTTCAATTGTCTGATTTTTTTTGTTACAGGAAATTCAGGTGAATACAAGTAAGTATCCTTGCTTATAGAAGTACTGTCCTCGTTCCAAACAGATAGAGCTTCATATTTTAATGAACATTCCACATATTCTTTCTTATTATTTATATCCCGACAGGAATAATAAGAGGGGGCAGTTTTCCTTGTTTCAAATGGTAGTCGGGGTTTATCTAATTCTAAAAAAAAACGGTCGTTTATTTCCCACTCTGTTTTACCAAACAAGTTGCCCCAAAAGCCTTTATCTTTTTTCTTTAAATAACCTCTGAAAATTTCTTTCATCGCAATCTCGTGCATTATTTGAAATGATAATGGTTTGGTAGTATCCTTTTGATAAAACTCACGGGGAAGACTAATACCAGCTCCTTGAAAGAAATACCACTTGTTTTTTATTTTAATGCCATAAAAGAAGTCCATGTTATCATGATCAGTATCTTTCCAAAAAACAGCTTGAGTCAATAATGCAAGAATACATTTATCAGCTTTAGAGTTAAAACATATCAGAGAATCCAATCGCCATGATCCCGCATTTAACCTTTGATTTGCATATCCTTTTAATTTGTTATTAATCCAACTATTTATTGAATCAGTAGCATTAGCATAAACTCGATTGTATGTATCATTATCTGACGCAGATATGGATTTTTCATAATACAAACTTGCCTTCTTTTGTATTTCTTTTTTCTCATCTTTACAAGAAAGAAAACAGAGTAATCCTAAAACTATTATAAAAATTTTATTAACGTTGTTTGACATATCCTTTTTCTGTTTTTTTTCGTTGAAATATCCATTTATAATTAACAATTGAGTGACTATCCAAAAAACCTTTTGGCTTCCAATTTTTAGGAATAAATGCGCGTTGATCGTTAGTTAAACCAGTAGCTGCGCATTGTGGAGCAATACCATCTTGTTCACTAATTGGATCTGCATCCGGCTCTCCTAAATTGCTTCCGTATTGCCATACTTCTTCAAACTCTTCTCTGTCCACTCGTCCACTACAAGCATTTTCAGGGGCAATAATATAAAAACGCCCAAGTAAGTAACCTTTAGTCTTTAAACTTTGTACCATACCCAAAGCATAAGCATATCCCATACTATGAGCTACAATATCAATTTTTTCAATTTGTTTATTAAATTTAACTTTTTCTAATTCTTTTGACAAATTAATCCCCGCAATAAATCCATTATTCTTACGTAAAGTAAAACCCTCAATATTTGGACTTGTTGCCATTTTATGATTAAACATATTATTCGCAAAACTTGCTGTGCTTCTATGATTAGAAGTTTTTACACTATGATGTCCGTCTGCATAATAAACTTCTCTGTCTTTTAAACGTTCTTCAAACATAAGATCTATCCCTTCCCAATAATCATCTATTGAAGTATTACTAATGCCGTTATAAGTATCGTCAAACTCGCCTTGTGTTACTCCTGAATCTCGATATCCATTTACAAAAACAAGTATGTTTTGAGTATTTTTAGAACTCTCATATTGTATTTCATTCTTATAATAATAAATCTTATAAACTGGTATTTCTTCTGTAACTTCGATAACTAAAACCCCAGTATTTATCCCATAAAAACCATTTTTATAACTGCAATTATTTCCCAAAGTATACTGATTGTATCCTTCTACCCATTCGCTGAAACCCTTTTTATCGCATAATTGAAAGGTGTTCCATATTGTTTTTTTATATTCATTGTATTCTTTCAGAGACATTTCTTTGGTTTTTTCTATATCTTCTTTCATTTTCCCATTGGAACCTTTGTATTTTTTAATTATTATAAGATCATGTCCCGCAATTAAATCCCCACTACTCTGACTTTGAAAAGCATACAATTTAAAAGTAGGATCATTAATTTGTTTCCAATCAAGATTGTTTAGGACAGTTCCCTGACTATAATCCATTAAAAAATCAGTATCTTTTTCAGAAGTTTTGTACTGCTCAAAAGGATGCTCGAGTTTAAAAATTCCGTGTCCTAATTCATGTGCTGGAGTTTTGGAAGATCCAGCTTTAAAAATATATCCAAACTGTCCGTTCAAACGCATATAGCCATCTATTCCTTTGCTTGACTCTTTATCCGTTATAAAAAGCACATAACTATTGTCAGGACCATGATATAATGCGTTTATATTTTGCTGTTCTGTGCTGTAGGTTGACGTAAGTGCATTCTTTTCGGTCTGAATTGTATCCCCCGAAACTACATCGCTGATAGGCAAAACAGGCTCCCTGGTAAAATTAATTTTTACCCCAACTTTATTGTAAATAGCCTGAGTATTAGAGATAATCGATTCGAGTTTATCTTGCGAAGCTTTATCTGTTGGCACCAGCGCCACATTTACTTCTTTTGGTGAAATATGAACCAACATAAAAGCACCTAAAACTTTCCATTTATCTTCTTGTTTTATTGTAGCAAGGACTTCTTCTTCGGCGTAGGTCAGCTTACCTCTTACTGTTAAAGTGAAAATCCTGTCCTTTCGTACTGCATCAACTTTGGCTCCGCTTTCAGTCTTAAATACAATATCATCCAAATTAATATTATCGTCAGTTATTGCAACTGTTGCCAATAATGTGTCGCTGCTACCGTTTACAACTGCCTTATAAGGCAACGCTTTTTCGCCTACTTGTTTATACAGTTTTTTCAAGCTTGCTGTAGCGTTTTCCGGCATCACATCAAAAGCATATTTACTATCCTTCATGTCTGAAAAGACAATAGTAATTCCTTTGGCTGTAAATGCAATAGCTTGGCCGTTTTTATCGACCCCGTCAGTGTTTTCGGGAGTAGATCTTCCTCCTTCAGCGACATCTACCGGTACATTGCTTCCGTTTCCTTTGCTGTCTACTGTATATATTTTTCCACTGCTGTCAGTAATTACAGTATCTTTTCCTCCCGGAATTGTTACCTGTTGGCCGTCTTTGCCATTTACTACAATATCTCCGCTTGCATTGATTACAATCTTCTCTATCTCGAACGGAACTCCTTCTTTTATTTTCCCGCCCGGTCCTTCGCCTGTAAAATCTTCTACATCAACAACATTTTTCCAATCCGGATTATAGCTTGTCTCAACAACACCACTAATCAACTGATAATCGGTATTGACCACTATATTAGTAAACTCTACTGCAATTTTGGAATCTGCCAAGTAAGGCACTATAATATAACCTCTTCCTGAATATGGGCTGTTTTCTCCTTTTAGCTCTAAAATTGTTACAGGGAAATCACCCGCCGTAAAAGTTTCGCTATGAATTAAATTTGTAAGCGGTTTTTGATTTTGAATATCAATTTTAGGGGTAATTCCACAATTGTAAGCAGGAACTCCATTGGCTTGTGTTGGTGTTGTAAATGTGCTGATTCCCGAGTAAGTAAAAGATTGGATTCCTTCCGTTGGAGGATCACAGCTCGAACCAACCCTAAACTGATAGGTTACTCCGGGCTCTAAATTGGTAATTAAACTTTGGGTGTTTAAACTATTTGTCGAGAACCATTCTGCATTTCTTACATCCTGCTTTTTATATTGAAGCTGATATTTGGTATGGTCAGGAATTCCCTGCCAGGTTATTTTAACGCTCGTTGGACTTATTGCTTCACTTAATAAAAAAGTCGGTGCAGCACAAGATGCGGTGTATTTAAAGGAATAGATTTCACTGTAACCATCATTTTTAAATATTGCATTTTCTGAAAGTCCGGTTGTTGATATTGCCTTTACACGCCATGCATAACGCATGCCCGGAGTCAGTATGGGCATACTTAAATTGTACAGCATAGCAGTGCTAAAAACTGTTTCCTCATATAAAAGCGGGGACATTTGAAACGCAAACTGCGGGTCTAATGTTGGGTCAATGAGCTGCTTTAATTCGAACTTATACGAAACGTTGGTCGCATTGGTCTGGCGCGGTGTCCAGGTAAAGATGATATTCGTGAAATCACTCGCTGCTATTTGTTCGTTTTTTTGCGGTGTATTTAATAACGGCGGATCATTTAATATAAGATAAATACTGGCACAGCTTTTCTGTGATATTTTTTGATTGGTGATGAAGTCATACATTTCAAAACAAAAATCATACATCCCGTCTGGCAGTGGATTTGCATACTGGGCAGGGCTTATTCCCTGCAGATTTTCTAACCTGAATAATGCTGAGATATCGCTATTAGTCAAAGTTTGAAATTCACCTCCATTTATAAAAATGGGTCTTTGTCCTGTTATATAATCACTGCTTCTTATATTGACTCCATTGCCTTGTATGTACAATTTTAGGCGTACCTGCCTTTGCGATATTGTGACATCCGTAGGATTAATCAGCAGTTGGAACTTGGTATCCATGCTAGTCGCATAGTCGGATATTTTGACACTGTACGGGCTTTTAAAAACAGGCGTTAACTGAACAGGAAATAATTGGGCATGGCCCCCTAGCCCCCAAAGGGGGAACAGAATGAATACTATTATATTTTTGAAAAAGTTCTTCATTTTAATAGATGATAATTTTTTTAACCATTGTTTGTTGTTCCGTTTCCAATACCAAAATATACATTCCGGATTGTAACGAAGTATTAAAATCAACTTCGTAGTTTTTCCTGCCTGAATCTTTTTTCTGTGTGGTAAACTCTCCGGTTGTAGAAAACAGTCTTAAATTAATAGCGCTGTTATTTTCTAAATTAATAATGGCTTTAAAATTTCCGTTACTTGGGTTTGGCGTTACGATAAAATCTATAATAAATTTTGGAGCACTGCCAGCATTTGGTAAAGTGCTTCGTTTTTCTACGGTTATGTTTTTATTGTACTCAGCAAAACATTCTCCTTGTGTTTGTTGTAAACCAATGGCGTAAGTACCTATTTCGTCAAATTTTAGTATGATATATTTTTCTTTTTCCTCTACAATTTTTACTCCGTTAGGAATATTCCATTGGGTACTTTCTCCAAATGGATCACTGGTATTAACTAAGATCACTTCTTCGTCTAAATAAGCCTGAGAACTCAATAAAAACTCAGAACTAATTATTGCCTGACTCTTTTTTATAACAATTTCATCTTTGCCAATACATCCCAAACCTGAAGTTACTTTTACGTGATAGGTTCCAGCCTTTGTTAAGCTTGCTTTTGCCTCATTTGAAGTAAATCCATTTGTAGAAGTCCAGCTATATTGCGCATTTATATCTGCAATTGCGGCATCTAAATCTAAAATTTGATCATTACACAAGGTTCTGTCTTTTCCTAAATCAATCACAATTGGATTTGGATCTTTTAAAATAAATTTCTTTTTATAAACGCAGCAATCTGCACAAGTAATAGTTACGTCGTAATTTCCTGCTGTAAGATTATCTAAATCTTTAGTAGTTGCTCCTGTATTCCATAAATAGGTATATGGTAAATTTCCACCTGTAAGATTTAGTTGTATTGATCCATCATTACCTCCATAACAGGTAGGATTTTTGATAGTTTCAGTAGTAAATATTCCTTTAGGATCTCCAACAAAAATACTGCCCTGAACCGTACAGCCTTTTGCATCGGTAACTACTACAAAATAATTATTGGTTGTAATATTTTCAATTTTTGCTGTTGTATCCCCGGTTGTCCATTCGTATGTATATGGCGCAGTTCCACCTGTTACATGAGCTTGTGCCCAGCCGTCATCTCCATTGTTACAGCTTGCATTGAATTTTACAAAAGTCAAGTTCAATTTTGCAGGCTGTGGCATATATTGTACTGCATCAGTTTCTTTAACTAAAACATTGTTTACGTAAGTACCCAATTTTATACCGTTGGCATCTTCAATATTTAAAGCATAAGTTCCGTCTGATAGGTTATCTGCAGTTTCATCATGAGCGTTCCAGATGCTCCATGAACCATCTTTTTGTTGTTTTTTCCAAGTGTAGAAATAAGGCAATCCATTATTTTGATCTGCCTGCAGCTGAATTCCTCCTGAAACATGAGCTTTTAAAATTCCATCTTGTGATTCATCTCTCTGATTGTCTTGCGGATTAAAATCAGTCTCATTTCCAAATTCATTATTCACATTACAAGAAATAGTACGAGCTACTTCAAAAGTAACTTCAAGCGGATCCGGGTCATCTAATGTGATAATAGAATTTGCTACTGTACAACTTTTTTTATATGTAGCTGCACTGTAATTGGCATCACGAACCGTTAAGCTGTAGGTTTCCTCTGCAAGTCCGTTTAAAGAAATGGTGTAAATACCATTACTAAAATTAGCTACTGTTGTATTCTGCACTATTCCTTTACTGTTTTTCCACTCATACCAATAGGTATTGTCAGGAAAAATAGTACCGCCGGTAACCTCTACTACAATTTTCCCATTCGTTGCTTTATAAAAACTAGGATTAAGAGTTTCGGTATATTTTATAGTAATCGGTGCTGCTGGTTCTGTAATTCTAACATCAGCTTGTGTCGTACATCCTTTTGCATCTGTAACAAATACCCAATAATCACCGGCTATCAAAACAGTGTTTTTGTCTGTATCAACAACATCATTAGACCATTTATAATCATACGGAGGCGTTCCGCCAACAACATTCGCTGTTGCCCAGCCGTCGTTTCCGTTATTACAAAAAACATCTCCATGTGTAATGGTTACAGATAATTTTGGAGGCTCCTGCAGTAATTGTGTTACATCAATCTCTTGTGTAAGATGGTTATTAACGTAAGTTCCTAGAACAATTCCGTTTCTGTCTTTTACATTTAAGGCATAATTACCATGAGAAAGATTTGAAGCTGTTTCTCCTAAAATATTAGTTAATGCAGTCCATGAACCATCGTCTTGCTGCTTTTTCCAATAAAAATAATACGGCAATCCGTTATTTACAGAAGCTGCCAACGGAGTTCCTCCGGTAACATGAGCCATTAAAATTCCGTCTTGTGATTCATCACGTTGGCCATCTTTCGGCGTTATATCTGTATCATTTCCGAACTCATTGCTTGTATTACAAGAAATACTACGGACGATTTCAAAAACAACTTTTAGAGGATCAGGTTCATTCAGTATTACTTTCGATTCTAATACGGAGCAATTAATAATTTGATTGGTTCCTTCGTTATAGTTTTTATCCTTAATATTTAAAAAATAATCATCTGCAGGAAGTCCCTCTATTGTAATAGTATAAATGCCATATTTTAATTCAGTAACAGCAGTTTGCGTCTCACCTTTTGAATTTTTCCATTCATAACTATACGTTTGATTGTCGTTTGGTGTTCCGCCTGTAATTTTAGCGATAATTTTTCCGTTTTTAGCGCCGGAAAAAGTAGGTGTCGAAATCTCTTCATATTCAATTGTCACAGGAGATTGTGGTTCAGTAATCACAACATTTCCTTTTGTAAAACATCCATTTTTATCGGTAACTTCAACAGTATAAGTTCCTGCAATTAAGCTGGATATTTTATTCTCATCTATAACTCCGCTGCCTGTATTGTGCCAGGTGTATTTATAAGATCCTGCTCCTCCTGTTACATTCGCTGTCGCCCAACCGTTATTACCTGCATTACAAGAGATATTTCCGGAATTAAATGATAATTCAAGTTTAGCAGGTTCTGAAATTTCTTTTGTTGTTGGAGTTGCTGTTACTAAATCAGTACTATTATAAATTCCCTGAACTATTCCGTTAGCGTCTATAATATTTACAGCATAATTACCTTTAGATATATTTTGCAATATATTATCATTTTCATCCTCCAAGACATCCCAGGCACTTGTCGATATATTGTACTTTGACCAAACATATTGATAAGGCTGAATACCTCCTTGAACATTAGCTTTTAAAATACCGTCAGAAAATTTATTTATATCTGAATCTGAATTCTCACTATTGCAAGAAATTGATTGTGTTTCATTTAATGCAATAACAACTTTATCAGGTTGTGTTACTACTTGAGACGATTCAATAATAGAACAGCCTTCTTTGTTTGTCGCAGTGGTATAATTTTTGTCTTTTACCGTAAGTTTGTATTCTCCTGCGGGAATATTTTCTAATGTAATATTAAATGTTTTGTCTGATGCATTGTATTGAGATGTTGTTGGTAATACTGCACCATTTTTATTTTTCCATTCATAATCATACGATTTATTGTCATTAATGGTTCCACCACTGACAGACGCTACTAGTTTTCCATTAACTGCTCCAAAAAATGTTGGGTCTTTTTTGAACGTATAATTTAATGTTAATGGCGATAATGGTTCTGATATAACAGCTTCTATAACTTTTTCTTCACCAAGCTGAATTTCGCCTCCAACCACGGATTGAGTTCTGGCAATACAATCATTCATGTCTTTTACTTTTACACGATAAATTCCAGGTGCCACACCTGTCAGTGTATACGGCGCATTATTTGGGAATGGGATCCAGCTTGCTCCATTATCTAATGAATAATAATCATTTCCTGAAGATGTTCGGGTTCCTCCTATTGTTGTTATGGTTATGGTGCCGTCTTGATTTCCTTTACAATTAACGTTAGAGGCATTTAAAGTAAAATCTAATATAGGAGGGGTTGCTATTGTAAAAGGTTTTAAATCATATCGATCTGCATCAGTAGCTGTATTTAATCCATCTTTAAAGCCTATTAATTGTAACATATAATTTCCTTTTCGTAAACCAGAAATCATAAAAGATTTGTCTGATCCTATAGTTAAATCACCATTATAATTGGTTGGAGTATCTGTATCAACATCCAATAAAGTATAATTTAATTGCTCACCGGCATATAAATCTCTATTGAATATCAACTTTATAGCTCCATCCTCAATATCACTGCACGTTGGCTGAATAGGTGTTGCGGAATTAACGATTGGTGCAGATAAACGCACTATATACTCTACAGGTTTAGACACAATACCACAAGCTTTTTGTCTAAAGTAAATTTTCTTTCCTATATAATTTATTACATTCTTTCCTAAAATATCAACAGCATTGGCTGAAAAGCTATCTTTTTCATTGTATTGCGGTAAATTTATCCACAAAGGAGAGTCAGGATCTTCGTTTGATGGTAAATCAAACGAATATTGCCAATTATACTCAGACTTTAAAAATCCTGTATTTGATTTTAACGTGATTTTAGTTTCTGTTGGAAAATCATTTTCATCTCCTGGGTTAGTAACAACTAAAATTGGGTTATTAATTATAGTTAATTCGTCGTCCCACCATTTTACAATATCTGTATATGTATTTGTACAAGACTTGAATTGATCGCTTTCTCTTAAATCATCATTGAAAGAGCCATTCCCTCCACAACCTCCAAGGGTTCTTTTCCAGTTTCTGGAGGAATAAACTTGAACTTTAACAGGTTCTCTAGATGAGGAAACTTTAATTGAGTCTTGAAATACTGTGTAGTTGCTTGTTGATGTAGATCCTAATCCTTCATTAATGACTGTAATTGGAATACCTGTATCATAAATCAAATCAACTTTTACATCATTCCTGCAACCACCACCATAGCTTCCCGAACCAGGTTTTATTTTCAATATAGCTGTTACTTTATATTCTCCAACATTTTGTGCATACCCAAATCCTGAAACCAGTAAAAAAATCAATAAGTAAATCTTCTTCATACGCTTAATAAACAACGGTTAAAACTTCTTCTTTTGCTGGGCTATTGCTCTCTAGGCTAGGAATTAAATGATACTCGTATTCCAAGTTTATTTTTAAATTTTTATCTTCCAGAGTAAAAATATCACCGTTTACTTCCCTCCATAATGTTGCTGGCATTCCCTTTATATTTTTATAAATGCTTAAACCAGTTACTTTTTCTTTACTTTTATTATAATCCCAAGTCAGGGTTATTTTTTTATTTTCTCTATCTGGAGTTGCTTGTAAAAATGTAATAATCTTAAGAGATGTAAAATCTAAAACCTGTACAGTTATTGTGGAATGATCTAATGACGACCAAAGATTACTTCTGTCCTTAGCCAGAATCGCATATTGATACGTTTTTCTGTTCTCTACCCTATCATCTGTAAATTCCTGAATGGTATCGTTTATCTGCTTTATTTCCTGCCACTTTTCTTTGCCTTTTTCTCTCCTTCTTAGGCTATATCCTACTACATCTTCGCTATAACTTCGTATCCATTTAAGATGTACTTTACCATCTTTGTTGTCATAGTCTTTAAAAATTGGTGCAGCCGGCGGAATTTTATCCGGCTTATCTAAAATCAAAATATCTGAAGGCTCCGAAATATTAAAACGCATATCCTCGGCAGCAATTCTATAATATACTTTACTGTTTGTCATTTTCAGACTCACGCTGTCTTTATAAGTGTTGCCTATATATGATTTATGATAAATATCGACGAATTCTTCGCCTGCGGTATTGGCTTTTAAAATTCGGTAACCTCTCAGATCTTTTTCCTGATTGGGTTTCCATTTTAACTTTACCGTTCCAAGACTATCAATTACACCTTCAAGTCCTATTGGTTTTGCCGGCGGAATAGAATCAACAGGTTGAATGAGCATACTTTGGGATGTGAGGCGCTGGTTGTTTTTTCCTACAACAGATATCGTAAAGTAATTGGATGGAAATAAATTTTCTTTATAATTAAGTTTTCTCTGAGAGGGAGGCAGTATTTTAGAAACTATTTTATAAGGTCCCTTGTCATTATCTGCCAAGTTAATTTCGTAACCCTGAATAAAACCTTCTGATGCTGCAGGATATTCCCATTCCAGGTTAATCTCGTTTGAATTGACAATATTATAATCTATGAGCCTGGCTGGAGTAACTATAGCCGCAACTCCTGTTGCAGTAATAGGTTTTGTCAATTCTCCTTTTTCTCCAAATGAAGTTATACCATATAGTCTATAATGATATATTTTATCGTTGACACTAAGTGTGTCAACATAATACATTGTTTTTGATGGATGATCTTCTTTATCATTTAAGTTCACCAATGCTGTATTTGAGATGGGAGCATAATTGATTCCATCAGAAGATTTCTCGACCATAAAAGAAGTGTAAACTCTTTTGAAGATTTCATAATCCCACGAAAGCATCACTTTTTTATCATCGGGAATTGCTATAAAATCAGTTGGAGGAGGTAATACAGTATAATCTTTCAAACCAGTCATATAGGAAGATTCTTTTACCTTCGGACTTTCAAAAACGCTTATTTGATAAGCGTAAACCTCATTTTTTTTTACGTCTTTATCAACAAATCCCCACCCCGCTTTTACCGCAGCTTCAAAATTCATATCAGCAGCATACAAAGCAAACGTATAACGCTGATCGAGTTCGTCAGCCATATTTATTATTTTAGACAAATCTCCTCCTTTAGCAGCAGTTACCTCAAAGCTCTCTCCATAAATAGATTGTGCTATAATAGCAGCGTTATTATCTTTTTGAACTAAATCAAGCCAGGAATCTAAAGGCTCGGGTCTTAGCGGTTTTAGAGTTAGAAGAATTTTTTCAGGTTTGGGTAAAATGTTACCGTCTCGCAATACAGTAGTTCTTGTAATTACAAATCCTTTTTTGTTTGCTTTTTGCCATTCTATTGGAGAATTGACCGCCCAGCGAATTAAGATTTTATCTTTTTGAGCTCTGGCATTAACCATAACGGTTGTCTTATTTTGTGAAAAGCCAAAAGATATAGACAAAAAAAATAAGGAAATGAGTATATTTTTAAGCATTCATGTTATTATTTGTCTTCCAAAAAAAAGCAGAAGAAATGTGGGTGGAATTATTTTAAGAAAAAAGCCAAACACATCAAATTCTAATTGACGAAGTGTTTGGCTTTTGTTAATATTTAAATATTAATAAACAATTTGAGTAGTTTGCGTCGCAACTGAAGTTCCGCTTGGATAACTTTTTACAGTTTCTGTTGGATAATTGTTTGCATCATATTTATAAGAATAAGTCGTTGTCGATGTACTAATTTTAGCTCCAGATCCTGAAGTAGAGGTTTCCTTTAGTACATTATTAACGGATGCATTCTCATCTTCTAGTAATAGATTATAACCTAAAACATTTTTAAGTGGATTATTTTTGGTATCATATTCATACACATAAGAATATTCATTACCATAATATGATACTTCAAGTTTTACTAAATTTTGATCTTTAAATGTATATTTTCCAGTAGCTCCATACTCCTGCTCAACACCAGTTAAAATAAGCCCTCTAAAGTTTTCATAAAAAACAGTGCCGTCTGCATTATGCATAAATTTAGTTTCGTAGTAATAAGTAGCAGTTGGATCTGCACTTTTTTCAACACTTGTATTTAACTTTCCATTTAAATATGTATAATCAGTAGTTTTATCAAGTTTTCCATCTTTATCGAACTCCTCTACTTTTGTAATGAATTCTCCTGTATAAGTGTACTTAATTACATAGCCGTCTTGGTCGGTACTAGTAACTATTTTATTCCCATTATATACAATATTTTGGACATCAGAATCCCCTCCACTATATGTAGTTGTTACTTTTTTAGGTAAAATTGAAGAAGTTGAATTAGATGAATCATTATCATCTTTTGAACAAGAGGTAAATACTAATAAACTAGCGGCAAATAAATAAAGCAATTTTTTCATGGTTTTGATTTTTAAATTAAAAAACAAATCACCATAATTTAACAAAAAAAATATGTCTATATAAATCTTAAAAGTATCATAATAAGCTTTTTTAAAATAAATTTTCGGGCCGAAAAAATACATAAAAAAACGCTAAGAAATTCTCTTAGCGTTTTTCGTTTGTTATTCTAAAACCAAACCTATTTGGCCATCATCATCTAATTCCGTCTCCACCGAATCATCTTCTGGTAATTCAGGTTTCTCCGGAATTTCTTCAACTGGTTCTTCATATGGCAAAGGCTCCAGTAAGTTAACTTGTTTTAACTTATCGGCTGTCAATTGATTTCCTAAGGCTTTAAAACCTTTTACGGCTATAAAATCTTCTACATCTATATGTAAATCTTCTTTTTGGACTCCTTTTACTTTCGCAAAAACCAATTGCGCCAACGGACGATAATCTGTAGAAACAATTTCTAATTGCGAATTTGGATGATCGGTAATAAAGCTTTCTTCTTTCCCTTCATTTTCAACCAGAAAACGTTTTAAGAAATAACGCTCTTTTTCTCCGTCATAGTAAATTGCAGAAATTGGTTTCTTCGGATTCCATTTTTCCAACACAATCATATCTTCCTCAAAATGTGTCGATAATTCAGGAATAATAACTTTCAATTTCCCTGTTTGATTAATGATCAGTATTTTATCGCTTGGTTTAAATTCTCCAAGCAACTCTCCTCTTGCATCGACATTTAAACGTTTTACAGTATCATCAAACCAAACTTTTCTTGGCAATAAAGTAGAAATTCCTTTTTCTTTTAATTCGATTTTCTTGATTGGATATTTGGTAACTAGATTTCCTTTGGAAGCACGACCTTTAATGGCCAACTTGGCAAAATCAATATCAAATTTCAATTTCTTAATTGTTCCGACTTGGCGCAATAAAATCGTAATTACCTCAGCTTCTCCATTAGGATTATGCGAAAAATAAACTACTTGTGAACCTGCTGTTTCATTTGTTAAATCATATGGTTTGTCGCGCGTTACGCCTGTTACATTAAAACGTTTAATGTACGAAGGACCTGATTTTCCGTCACGATACATCATGTTGTATATCGTTCGTTTATCACTCTTATCAAAAATGGCGACATGTATAATATCTTTCCCCACAAATGTCTTGGCATCGACTTTCGTAATGATCATTTTACCATCACGTAAAAACACAATTACATCATCAATATCAGAACAATCGGTAAGATATTCGTCTTTTTTCAAACTTGTTCCAACAAAACCTTCTTCGCGGTTTACATATAGTTTTGTATTCCTTAAAACTACTTTTGTAGCTTCAACATTATCAAAAACACGAAGTTCTGTTTGGCGTTCGCGACCTTTTCCGTATTTCTCCTTTAATTTGGTAAAGTAAGCAATAGCGAAGTCTGTTAAATGCTCTAAGTTATGCTGCACTTCTTTCATTTCATCCTCTAACTTAGCGATAAAATCATCAGCTTTATCAGAGTCAAAACGAGTGATACGAATCATCGGAATCTGAGTTAGTCTTTGTAAATCATCGTCGTTGATTTCTCTGACGAATGATTTTTTGAAAGGCTCAAAACGATCGTACAAATATTTATACAGCGATTCTCTATCAGAATACAATTTGAACTCAATGTACATTTCTTCACGGATGAAGATTTTTTCTAAAGTAGAAAAATGCCATTTATTCTTTAATTCTTCTAACTGAATTTCTAATTCTTGTTTCAGCAAATCAACCGTTCTGTGGGTCGAAATTTTCAACATTTCAGAAACTCCGATAAACAATGGCTTATTATCTTCGATAACACAACCTAAAGGCGCTACTGAAGTTTCGCAGGCAGTAAAAGCAAATAATGCATCAATTGTTTTATCTGGAGAAACTCCCGGAAAAAGATGAATTAAAATCTCTACATCAGCTGCGGTATTGTCTTCAATTTTCTTGATTTTGATTTTGCCTTTATCATTGGCTTTCAAAATACTATCAATCAGAGTCGTTGTATTGGTCGAAAACGGAATTTGCGTTATCACCAATGTATTTTTATCTAACTGGGCAATTTTAGCACGCACACGCACACGTCCGCCACGCAGTCCATCATTATAATTTGACACATCGGCAATACCTTGTGTCATGAAATCAGGATATAAGGTAAAAGGTTTTCCTTTTAAAATTTTAACCGAAGCATCAATTAATTCATTGAAATTATGTGGTAAAACTTTAGTTGACAGTCCAACTGCGATACCTTCTGCTCCCTGTGCTAAAAGCAATGGAAACTTTACTGGAAGATTGTTCGGTTCTGCACGACGACCATCATAAGAAACACCCCAATCGGTAATTTTTGGTGAATATAAAACCTCTAAAGCAAACTTAGACAAACGTGCTTCAATGTAACGAGAAGCTGCTGCTCCGTCACCTGTTAAGATATTTCCCCAGTTTCCCTGGCAGTCAATTAATAAGTCTTTCTGACCAATTTGTACCATTGCATCACCAATACTCGCATCTCCGTGTGGATGATACTGCATGGTGTGACCTACAACATTGGCAACTTTATTATAACGACCATCATCCAACTCTTTTAAAGAGTGCATAATACGACGCTGAACCGGTTTGAATCCGTCTTCAATCGCCGGAACTGCACGTTCCAGAATTACGTACGAAGCATAATCCAAAAACCAGTCTTTGTACATACCGGTTACTTTCGTAATTACATCTTCGCCTTCTTCTTCCTGATTTTCGTAAAAATGCTGTCCTTCAAAATGTTTAGCATCTACGTTGATAATTTCTTCAGAATCATCTCCCTCTTGATTTTCGTCAAGCGAATTTTCTTCTGAATTATTCTCTTCGTTATTTGGAATTATGTTGTCGTCTTCGTCTTTCATTTATTTTGATTCCGAATTATTTTATTTAACCTGAACGTTTTCAATTGTATCTTGATTTGCTTTTTTAAATTTCTTTATAAGAAAAAAAGTCAATGCAAAACTTAATATAAATACAATTAGTGCGTAAATCAATTTCTTTTTATCCATCTGTTCTATACTTCTTCAACCGCATCCAACTCCACCTTCAAATTCTTGATAATAAACTCTTGTCTATCGGGCGTATTTTTTCCCATATAAAAAGACAATAGCTGCTCAATTGATGTGTTTTTATCCATCATAATTGGGTCAAGGCGAATCGTTTCTCCAATGAAATTCTTGAACTCATCTGGCGAAATCTCTCCCAAACCTTTAAATCGGGTAATTTCTGGTTTTGGTTTTAATTTTTCGATCGCGTCTCTTCTTTCTTCTTCAGAATAACAATAAATGGTTTCTTTTTTATTTCGAACCCTGAAAAGGGGTGTCTGCAAAATATATAAATGCCCTTCTTTGATCAATTCCGGGAAAAATTGCAAAAAGAATGTAATCAACAACAAACGAATGTGCATACCATCGACATCGGCATCGGTTGCGATTACGATATTATTGTATCTTAATTTTTCTAGTCCGTCTTCAATATCTAAAGCGGCTTGAAGCAAATTGAACTCTTCATTTTCATATACGATTTTCTTCGTCATTCCGTAGGAATTCAAAGGCTTACCACGCAAACTGAAAACGGCTTGTGTATTTACGTCACGCGACTTTGTAATCGATCCGGAAGCCGAATCTCCCTCGGTAATAAAAAGGGTGCTTTCTAAGTTTCTCGGGTTTTTCGTATCTGGAAGATGCGCACGGCAATCTCTTAATTTTTTATTGTGCAGATTGGCTTTTTTTGCACGATCTGTTGCCAGTTTTCTAATTCCTGATAATTCTTTACGCTCTCTTTCAGCTTGTAGAATTTTGCGTAATAACGCTTCTGCAGTTACAGGATTTTTATGTAAATAATTATCCAGTTTGTTCTTCACAAAATCATTTACGAAGGTACGAACTGAAACTGCTGGTGTTCCATCATCAGAACCCATATCGGTTGAACCCAGTTTAGTTTTGGTCTGAGACTCAAAAACAGGTTCCATAACTTTAATACTAATCGCACTTACAATCGATTTACGGACGTCTGATGCTTCAAAATTTTTGTTGTAAAACTCACGAATGGTTTTCACAAGTGCTTCTCTGTAAGCTGCTAAGTGTGTTCCTCCCTGCGTTGTATTCTGACCGTTGACAAAAGAGTGATATTCCTCGCTATATTGTGTTTTACTATGCGTTAAAGCGATTTCGATATCATGATCTTTCAAATGAATGATTGGATATTCTAAATCTTCTTCGCTAATGGTTTCTTCTAATAAATCACGAAGACCATTTTCAGAAATATATTTGTCTCCGTTGAAAATAATTGTCAAACCATTGTTTAAGTAACAATAATTTTTAACCATTTTAATTACATATTCCATACGGAATTTGTAGTTTTTGAAGATCGTTTCGTCTGGTGTAAAAGTAACTTTTGTTCCTTTTCGCTTTGTTGTTTCGATTACATCTTCTTCTAAAACTAGGTTACCTCCGGAAAATTCAGCTGCTTTTTGTTTATCATCACGAACTGATTCTACACGAAAATAATTGGACAAAGCATTTACTGCTTTTGTTCCGACACCATTCAAACCAACTGATTTCTGGAAAGCTTTAGAGTCATACTTTCCACCCGTGTTCATTTTCGAAACTACATCAACTACTTTTCCTAACGGAATTCCACGCCCGTAATCACGAACTGAAACCGTTTTGTCTTTGATAGTCACTTCAATAGTTTTACCCGAGCCCATTACGAACTCATCGATACAGTTGTCTAAAACCTCTTTTAAAAGAATATAAATACCGTCATCCGGCGAAGATCCATCTCCCAATTTCCCGATATACATTCCGGGACGCATACGAATATGTTCCTTCCAATCGAGTGATCGGATATTATCTTCGTTATATTGATTTTGCTCTAGCATAAATGAATTGGATTTTTGGCTAATGTACCATTTCTGTGTAAAAAATAAAAGCGTATTTTTTTTTTGTTACGAATAATAACAGCTTTGAATTCTATTTAAATTGATTTTAAAAAAACGCAAGCTTTAAAATTAAAAAAAATCAGTTCTAAAACAAAAAATTACTATTTGATTCCGAGTACTTCTTTTGCTAAAGCAATCATTTCGGGCGTTCCCGTGTTTTTGTTTTTTTCGTCAGAAAGTTTTACAACACCTTGCCAATGTGTATTATCAGGTTTAGTATCGGTTAACTTTATAACCATATTCATAGAAGGAAGACCAACATCATTGGTAAAATTGGTTCCGATACCAAAAGACATTTTAATTTTGTCTTTACAGAAATCAGTAATGATTTTTACCTTTTCATAATTTAAAGAATCGGAGAAAACAATGACTTTTGATTTTGGATCAATTCCCATTTTGGTATAATGCGAAATCACTTTTTGGGCAAACTCCACTGGATCTCCACTATCATGTCGGACACCGTCAAAAAGTTTAGAATATTTTTTATCAAATTGGTTAAAGAAAACTTCAGTTGTATAAGTATCCGTTAAAGCTATTCCGAGGTCTCCGCCATAAACTTGTGTCCAATGTTCAAGACTAATGGAATTCGCCATTTTAAAGCCGTATTGTGCAGCATGAAACATAAACCATTCATGTGCATGCGTTCCCAAAGGTCGTTTATTATTGACCATAGCAAAATGCACGTTGCTTGTTCCGATAAAACTTTGAGAACCGTAAGTATTTAACGTTTCGTTGACCAAGACATGAACATCGTAAGAATGACGTCGTCTTGTACCGAATTCTAAAACGGAAACTCCTAGTTTATTATAATTGTCAATTTTGTTTTTTGTCAGTTCTTTTATAGCTTCATCATTCAGGCGAATTAAATGATTGGATTTATAAAAAAGCTCAGAAATTAAAGCCATTAAAGGTACTTCCCATAAAATCGTCCGATACCAAAAACCTTCAATGGTCACTTTTATTTCAGAACCTTCCTGAGAAATATGAACTTCAGCTGGGTCAAAACTATATCCTTGCAGAAAATCTAAATACGTAGGATCAAGATAAGGACAGTGGTGTGATAAGTAATGTTTTTCATCTTTTGTTAATCGTAAATCGGCTAATGCATCCACCGATTTTCGAAGTAAATCACTAAAACCTGGCGGAAAAATATGTTTACCTCGATTAATAAAGCCATAACGTACTTTAGCTTTGGGAAAAAGTCTGATTACGGCATGCTGCATCGTAAATTTATAGAAATCATTATCTAAGATTGATTTCAAAAAAGTTGTTTCCATAAGCCAGTTCACTTTCATTTTTCATTAACTGCTAATATACGTCAATTTCACAAAAGAATAAAATTGTCTTAGTAAAGATGTAAATAAGATTTATTTCGAAACTACTTTGAAAGAAGCAATACTATTGGTATCCAAAAAAAATGTAATAAAATCTCCTATAGAACTATCAAATGTAATTTGAAATTCTAAACTTCCTCTTTTTTCTCTTGCATTCACGACTCTAACAGCCTGATTTCTTCTATTCAGGTAATAAAACTGACTAGACTTTGAAATGTTTTTAATCTGAAATGTTACTTTATCGCCTTTACTGACCTCGATAATTCCCGATTCAGGAGCTATGACTTTATTATCTCCTGCAATTGCTTTATTATAAATTAATGGTCCGTTTAGAAAATCTTCTTTACTTAATTTATGACCTAAATAAGAGCCTGAATCCGGAAAATGTTTCGCAAAAAAATAATCGGGTTCTGTATCAAAATAGGACGGCTCAAAGTCTTTTACCATTCGGCCTTTAGAACTATCATAATATCCCTGACCCCAGGTAACGTCTACTAAACGCCATTTTCCATCAATTAAAATAGTATTCCATGCATGGTTTGAAGTAGTATTTTTTTGGCCAATGTCTGCCAATCTGACCTTAGAATCTCCCCGAATAATTTCTGATTTAATACCAACCAACGAAGCTAAATGCTGGTATAAAAGTGTGAACCCTTCGCAAACTGCTTTCTGAGATTTAAATGCTTTTTGAAGCATATTATCATTCAGTTCCTGTATTTTTCTTTGCTTCTCTGCTTCATTGCGATAAGAAAAGCTTTGCGTTCTTGGCGGATTTAAAAAAGCATTAAAATCATATTTCATATTGAAGGCCATCCAACTGTAAATAGCCCTGGCTTTATCATAATCTGAATTAAAATCCTTTTCGATTCTTTGCGCCAATTCTTCTGTAGTATCAAAGCTTTTCGGATACTTTAGAACAACCTTATCCACAGCACTGTATTTTTGGGCGTGAGAATATTGCAGAAAAATTATACTTAAAAAAAGGATTAGAAAGTAGCTTTTTTTTGATTTCATGGAATTAAAAACAGTTTTTAATAAGGTCTCTTAGTTCTTTATCTAACTCAGTATTTGAGATTTTATTTTGCACTAAATCAAAATTAGCATTGAATGCCGGTAACGAAAAAGAAGCTTTTATATCAGCTCCATATCTTGGTAAAGCATTACGCCCAATTTCTAAAACGGAAGCACCGCCTCTTGAACCAGGTGAAGTTGCCAATAATAGCATAGGCTTTTTTTGAAAAACATCTTTGATTATTCTAGAACTCCAATCGAAAAGATTTTTGAAAGCTGATGAATAGTTATTATTATTCTCGGCCAGAGAAACTACTAAAATATCTGCACTTTCAAGTTTTGCAAGAAATGCTTTTGCCAAATCGTGCTGACCTACCTCTTTTTCGAGATCAACGCTGAATAAAGGCATTGCGAAATCATTTAAATCTAAAACTTCAACTTCTGCATTTTCGAATAAACCTGCTGCGTAAGTGGCTAAATGTTTATTGATTGAATGTGTACTGTTACTTCCTCCAAAGGCTACTATTTTCATGGTTTCTCTTTTTGTAATGTTTTTTCTATTGGTTCTTTTTTTGGCTCGTCGATTTCATAAATCTCTTTTGCTATTTCCACAGAATATTCGTTTGGATAAATTTTCCCTCCATACGATTTAGCATAGACTTTAGTAAATTCTGCTCCAAAATACAGAATTATCGCCGAATAATATACCCAAACCAGGATTATTATTACAGAACCTGCCGCACCATAAACTGAAGCAACTGTTGAACTTCCTAAATAAAAACCAATTGCAAATTTACCAATCATAAAAAGAATTGCTGTAACGCCAGATCCTATAAAAGCATCCTTCCATCTTATTTTTCCATCAGGCAATGTTCTAAAAATAATAGCAAAAAGAGTTGTTATACTCGCCAAGACAATAACTATATTGACCACATAAAATAAATAAACGGTACTCTCCGGAAAATATACTTTTAAGCGTGAACTCAATAAGTCTAATGTTGTACTTATAAAAAGACTGACCAACATTAAAAATCCAACCGAAGCAATCATTGAGAATGACATCAAACGATTTTGAATAAACTTTTTAACACCTTTATCTGGTTTTGCCCGTAGTCCCCAAATAAAATTGATTGAACTTTGTATTTCAGCAAAAACTCCAGACGCTCCAATTAATAGCATAACGACTCCGAATACGGTTGCAAAAACATTATCACCCGATAATTGCACGTTTTTTATAGCTTCCTGAATCTGACTCGCAGCGCCGTTGCCTACCAAACCATTAATTTGTCCGTACAATTCTCCTGTTACAGCTTCTTCTCCAAAAAAGAAACCACAAATTGTGATGATAATAATTAATAATGGCGGTAAAGCAAATATGGTATAATAAGCCAATGCCGCACTTAGCTTAATAGCATTATCATCATTAAATTCTAAAAAGGTGTTTTTTAGAAGAAACCAAGACTTGGCGAATATGTTTTTAATTCTCATTTGCTCTATTTTTGATATTCGCTCAAATTTAAGAATTAGTCAAAAATTTTGAATTGTTGCTTTTTGAGGAAATCTTATATTTTTACCATGTGTTATTTATTTAGAAATTCGTCTATATTCACTGTCTGTTCCCATCTTTTTAATTCTTAATATTTTTTTGAATTCACTTCTTGTTGGATTAATTAAATATGACATTGAATCTAATTTTTCTCCTTTAATTTCTGTAATTGAATCTATTTTTTTTAAATCACCTGGCAAATAAATTTCTTTTATTTTGAGCGTTTTATTATTTAAACTCATAATTTCTGTAGTCCAAAAAATTGAATCTTTTTTACTTAATACCAATTGACCATCTATTTGTTTCAATTTGTTATAGTAGGACAATCTGAAGAAAGTATCTAAGAAGGTTTCTTTAAATTCAATTGAATCTCCTTTTATATGTATAACTGATTTTTCGTGTGTAGTTTTATTTGTAGCCTCATTCCCGATAATCGTAAATTCTTCTTTAATAGAATCGAATTCAATTTTATGAATTTTATATGTTCCAAAATATTTATATATCATTCTGTCTTCTTTAATTCGCAAAAACGATGAATCCTTATCTATGTACAAACCTCTAAATCTTACCGGAAAATGATCTAATTCTGTATCATTTTCCGGTTGCGGATTTTCAAAATAAAAAATGAAACAATCCGGACAGGGACGAATTCTTACTTTTTTGCATGAAACAACTAAAACTATTAAGACCAGAATTAAAAATATCTTTTTCATAGCCATTCTTATTGATAATGACAAAAAATCCCTTTATCATAAACCGTCCATAAACTTGCTTTTTGATTTGCGGCTTTCAGAACGCTATTTGCCCAGGTATTACAAGTATAAAAAAGACTATAACTTCCTTTTGCTTCATAAAAAGCATCTTTTTTACCGTAGCTGTAACCTTGAATCCATTCTGGATTTGTTGGATTATTGAAACTTTCAGAAATATAAGAAACTAGTTTTTGATAGTTTTCCTTTGAAATCAGAATGCGTTTGCAATTTTCGTTTTCTGCAAGACTTTTATAAAATGAAGTGTGCATGGCTGACGAACTTACACCGAAAATTGCTTTTAAAGCCGTACTTGCTTTTAAATCGGACCATTCTGGCGTATGCAAATAAAAACCTTTATCTCCCCAGCCAAAAGCTACGAATGTTGCCAATGAATCTTTAGACTGTGTCTGGCTGAATTGTATTTCTTTTCGCCAATCTTTAATTTCATTTACAACCGGAACAACAATATCGGTGTGAACACCGTTGGAAAGAATGTAAATTGGGATTCCGTCTTTTTCTTCGACTTGTGCAATATCTGAGTTGACCGTGATTTTTGAAATCAGATACATCGCGAATAAATATACAACAAGAAAAGTAATGATTCCGAGGATTGTCCAGCCGAGAAATTTGAAAGATTTTTTTAGCATTTTGGTTGGTTGTTTTTGGATTAATGAATTAGGTTATTTTGTTGTAACCAATTTTTGAGCCAAAAATTAATTTTAAATTTCAAAGGTAGATTGGAATATTAAAACAGAACGCGGATGATACGGATTCGCTAAAGCGAAGGCGCTGATTTAGACGGATTTTTTTTTATTTTCTCTCGCAGATTTAGCAGATTTAGCAGATTTGTTAAAACATAAAAAAAACTGCTGAATTTCTCCAGCAGTTCAAGTTTATTCTCTTTATTCTTTATTCTATACTCTAAAAAAAATTTATACGTTAAAACGGAAGTGCATTACATCACCATCCTTAACAATATATTCTTTTCCTTCTACTTTGAATTTTCCTGCTTCTTTTGCTTTTGCTTCAGAACCGTATTGAACGTAATCTTCGTATGAGATAACTTCTGCACGGATGAATCCTTTTTCGAAATCAGTATGGATAACTCCGGCTGCTTGTGGCGCAGTTGAACCAATATTGATTGTCCAGGCACGAACTTCTTTTACACCAGCGGTAAAGTAAGTTTGTTGTTTTAATAATTTGTAAGCTGCACGAATTAAAACTGATGCTCCCGGCTCAGTTAATCCCATATCTTCAAGGAAAACCTGACGCTCTTCGTAACTTTCTAATTCGGTAATATCAGCCTCTGCACCTACTGAAAGAATGATAACTTCAGCATCTTCATCTTTTACTAATTCACGAACCTGATCTACATATTTGTTTCCGTTTACAGCTGAATTTTCGTCGACATTACAAACGTACAATACTGGTTTTGCCGTAATTAATTGGAAAGATTCCATTAAAACTTCTTCGTCATTCCCCTGAGGGATAATAGTACGAGCCGATTTAGCCTGTAATAATGACTCTCTGATTCTGTCTAAAAGTGCTTTTTCAGTTTGTGCTTCTTTATTTCCGGTTTTAGCTGCACGATTTACTTTTTCTAAACGTTTTTCAACCGTTTCTAAATCTTTCAACTGTAATTCGATATCAATCGTTTCTTTGTCACGAATTGGATT
Source organism: Flavobacterium aquidurense (assembly GCA_900107365.1). Lineage (GTDB taxonomy): Bacteria > Bacteroidota > Bacteroidia > Flavobacteriales > Flavobacteriaceae > Flavobacterium > Flavobacterium aquidurense. The sequence goes on along the minus strand of FNPS01000001.1, from coordinate 423,353 downwards.
TACATTTCCATCAACGTGAACGATATTATCATTGTCAAAACAACGTAAAACGTGAATAATAGCGTTACACTCTCTAATGTTTCCTAAAAACTGGTTTCCAAGACCTTCACCTTTACTTGCACCTTTTACCAAACCTGCGATATCTACGATATCAACTGTTGCCATTTGCACACGCTCTGGTTTTACCAATTCTTCCAATTTGTTGATTCTTGGATCCGGAACGTTTACAACACCAATATTAGGTTCGATTGTACAAAACGGAAAGTTAGCACTTTGCGCTTTTGCATTAGATAAACAATTAAATAATGTTGATTTTCCAACATTTGGTAATCCTACAATTCCTGCTTTCATCTGTTGTTTCTGTTTATTTTTATTTATTCCTGAGTTACTCAGGTTTTTCCATTAATGCTTCTACCATATTATTATAGAAGTCACTTTTAATGGTTTATAATTCTATTTATTGATTTTTTGTTTCTGCCAAAATGATATTTTTTGGCTTTAAAATTTTGCAAATATAAGATTTAATAGCTCGTAACTGAACTAAAAATGACGATTAATGTATTTTAAAGTATTCAACATAAAAAAATTAAACTTTTTATTAAGTTTTTGTTAAAAAATACTACTTTTATCAAATAACAAACAAACAATAAACCAAAATTAAACCAAACCATGAAAAAGATTGTATTATTATTATTTCTACTAAATACGGCATTTCTTTTTGCCCAAAAAGAGATCAAAGGTACCGTAAAAGATAAGACAGGCACCGCTTTACCTGGTGTTAATATTGTCGAAAAGGGAACAAACAATGGCGTTTCTACTGATTATGAAGGTGGTTTTATTATTAAAGTTAAAGAAGGCGCTACACTAATTTTTAGTTATGTAGGTTATAGTACAGTTGAAAAATCAGCCTCAAGCAGCAATTTAACTATTACTTTAGACGAGAGCGGTGGCCAAATTTTAAATGATGTTGTGGTTGTCGGCTCAAGAAATACAAAAAGAACTGTAGTAAATTCGGCTGTTCCTATTGATGTTATAAATGTAAAAGATGTTACAACCCAAAGTGGAAAATTAGAAATCAACGAACTTTTACAATATGTTGCCCCATCGTTTAATGCCAACAAACAATCTGGTTCTGACGGAGCTGACCACGTTGATCCTGCTTCCTTAAGAGGAATGGGACCTGATCAGACTTTAGTTTTGATCAACGGAAAAAGAAGACATCAATCCTCCCTAATCAATTTATTTGGAACACGTGGACGTGGAAATACTGGAACAGATTTAAATGCTATTCCAGCTTCTTCTATTAAAAGAATTGAGATTTTAAGAGATGGTGCAGCAGCGCAATATGGTTCTGATGCTATTGCGGGAGTTATTAATATTGTCACCAATGACAATGTAAACGAACTAACTGGTTCTGTAACGTATGGTCTTTTTAATACCAATGCAAAAGGAGATTTTTTACCGGGAACGCCAAATACTGACGGATTTAGATTAGACCAAAAAGGAAACGGAAACTCTTATGGAAAAGATAAATCTTTTGATGGACAATCTATAAAAGTGGCTGCCAATTATGGAGTTTCACTTGGCAGCAAAGGTGGCTATGCCAATTTTACCGGTGAATTTATTAATAAAGAAAAAACATTAAGACCAAGTTATGATTTTAGAAAAGGTTTTGGTGATGCACAAATTAATGGTGTGAATTTCTTTGGAAATCTTGCCATTCCATTAGCTGACAAAACAGAACTTTATGCTTTTGGAGGCAGCAGTTTAAGAAATACAGATGCTTATGCTTTTACCAGAAATGATGGTGAAAGAGTTGTAGAATCTGTATATCCTGGAGGATATACTCCAAGAATTACTTCAAAAATTAATGATAATTCAATTGCTGCCGGAATTAGAACTGAAACTTCAGGTGGCTGGAAAATGGATTTAAGTAATACTTTCGGAAAGAATAAGTTTCACTATAATATAGAAGGAACAATAAATGCTTCACTTGAAGACAAATCTCCGCATGAATTTGACGCAGGAGGACACAGTTTACTTCAAAATACAACTAATTTTGATATTTCTAAAAACTATGATGATGTAATGAGCGGTTTCAATATCGCTTTTGGAACAGAATTCAGAGTAGAAAAATTTGAAATTTTTGCTGGTGAAGAAGGTTCTTATACAACTTATGACACGAATGGAGTGCCAATTACCGACCCAACAACTCAAAGCGCTCCTACAGTTCCTAATCCAGACTATGACCCTACAGATCCTACTTCTTCACCAACTATTCCAAGGCCAGGAAGTTCTCAGGGTTTTCCAGGATATAGCCCTGCAAATGAGGTCAATGAAAGTCGTACAAACTTCTCTTTGTATACTGATGCTGAATTAGATATTACGGAAGGTTTTATGGTAACCGGTGCAGTTCGTTTTGAGAACTACAGTGATTTTGGAAGTACCATAAACGGGAAATTAGCTTCAAGGCTTAAACTAAGCGATCATATTAATATGAGAGGATCTATCAGTACAGGATTCCGTGCCCCTTCATTAGCTCAAATTTATTATAATTTACGTTTCACTAACTTTAATGCCAGTGGTGCAACCGAAGTGCTTTTGGCTCCAAACAACAGTCCTGTAACACAAGCGTTTGGAATTGAAAAACTAAACGAAGAAAAAGCCGTAAATGCATCTTTAGGATTTACAGGAACTTTTGGAGATTTTACTGCAACAGTTGATGGTTATTACATTAAGGTAAAAGATCGTATCGTTCTTACCGGATATTTTGATGCAGAACCTTTAAACCTTGGCGTTTCTGAAGCGCAATTTTTTGCTAATGGAGTAGATACAAGCACACATGGTTTAGATTTAGTTTTTTCATGGAAAAAATCATATGATTTTGGAAATATCGGAGCAACTTTAGTTGGAAACATTAACGACATGAAAATTGATAAGGTAAAAAATGGAGATTTGGATGCTGATACTTTCTTCGGAAAACGTGAAAAAGCATTCTTACTGGCTTCAGCTCCAGATAGTAAATTCGGCTTGAACCTAAATTATTCTAAAAATAAATTTGATGCAGGTCTTGCTTTTACTCGTTTTAGCAAAGTAGTTTTAGTAGATTATGCAGATGAAGATGATGTTTACAACGCAAGATTGGTAACTGATTTAACTTTAGGATACAGAATTAACAAAAGTCTGAAATTAAGTATAGGAAGCAATAACTTGTTCAATGTATATCCGACAAAACAAGATGAACAAGGAAATACGGAAGCTGGAGGTTATTGGGATGCCGTGCAAATGGGTTTCAGCGGAGCTTATTATTATGCAAGACTTGGATTTAATTTCTAATAAAAATTTTAAACACATAGAAACGTAGATCTTCTCTTTTAACGAATTAGTATAGTAAGAACTTATTTCGCATAGTTCTAATTAAGTTTTAAAAGTGAAATGCTTTCTCCGGATCGCAAATCTATTCTTCTATGTGTTCTAAAACAACAAAAAAACCTGAGCGTTGCTCAGGTTTTTTTTGTTACTATTTGTTTTAAAAATTACAGTTTGAACTCTAATGAATCTATAATTCCTTTTTCTTCATCTGTGGCTGTAAATCCAGATATATCCCAATATTTGGTTAGGATTTTGTTCGTTTTATTAAAAAGCGTTTTCTCTTTAAACACATCACTTTCTTTATAAGTAAAATTTTGCCTGTTGAAATTGGTTGTAATAAAATTATTCCGAACCTGAATATTTTTTTTGACCTGATCTTTTAGAATTAAATCATAAGCAATTTCTTCATTTGAACTTAGTAAATAATAATCTTCACCATCGATTCTGTACGTTACCTTTACTTGTGATCTGGTAACATTCTTTGAACCCACTTTTGTTTGTTCTTCAATTTGAGCAAGATTTCCTGGTGCAATACTAATACTGAATTCTACAATTAACTTTTTTAACGGATCATAAATAATTTCAAAAGTATCAAGCGCTTTTTTAGATTTATCCAAAGGTGTAACTGACATTATATAATAATCTTTATTATTTGGATGTCCCTTTGTTGTGAATTCATATTCTTTCTTTGTTTTTGAATCCAGAAGTGGATCGAAATACTTCAAATTCGAATAATTCTCCATAATATTATTCAAATTATATCCCATTAAATCGGCACTAACATCATTTTCCAGTAGTCCGTAAGATCTATTTTGTTCCACTAATAATGTCGTACTTGATGTCTTTTGGTTTCCTTCAAATTGAAAATTCACCAATCCGTCATTATAATAGGAATATTTATTATCGAGCATAAAAAACTCTCTTACATAGACTTTTAATCTGTATTCATTGGCCAGTTTTTCCCTTGAATTAGAAACGATTTTTTGAAGATTTTTTTCAGGTTTTTCTTTGGAAACAACAATTTCTTCCAGCTTGTTGTTGTTATTTTTTAGGTAAACAACAAACATATCTGGCTTTAAAGGTCCCCAACGAAGTGTCACTTTTTCGTAATTGGTTTCTGAGACCTGAAGATTAGAAGCTCCATTGAGCATAAAAGTTACTTTGCCTTCCTGATTACTTATTAATGTTTGTTTCGTTTTCATGATAAACACTATTGCATTTTCTATAGGCAATTGTGTTTCAATGTCTTTCACAACAATAGAATATTCTGCATTTTGCGCAATAACAGTAGTGTTAACGAAAATAATTAATAATAGTAGTAATCCTCTCATAGGCAATTGTTAAAATATTATCATCAAATTAACAAAATAAATCATTAAGTAACAGTAAACTGCCTAAAAAAAATCAAAAAAAACTTATATTAAATAAAAAAAATCCTGAGTGTTATGCTCAGGATTTTTAAATATCAAAATCTTACTTTAAGAATAGTTATTATCCGTGTAAAAACGCTTGTCTGTTCAACAAAGTTTCTTCATCTTCAACATGATTATCGTCTGGTACGCAACAATCAACAGGACATACTGCAGCACATTGAGGTTCATCATGAAAACCTTTACACTCCGTACATTTTCCAGGAACAATGTAATATACTTCATCAGAAATTGGAGTTTGAGCATCTTCTGCATCCACTTCAGTTCCGTCAGGTAAAATCACTTTTCCTTTAAGACTAGTTCCATCTTTGTATCTCCAATCATCAGCACCTTCATAAATTGCTGTATTTGGGCACTCTGGTTCACAAGCCCCACAATTGATGCATTCGTCAGTTATAATTATTGCCATTTTTTTCTTAGTTACGAGTTAAAAGTTACAAGTTCAGAAATAATAATGCGAAGATTTTATTCTGCTTTGTCTTATAACTTAATATAGCTTATTTTTGTGCAAAATTACAATCAAAACTATTCATAAACAAACATTATGACATTAGAAACAAAAAAAAGTGTTTTTGTTGAATTAGGAAAATTTCTAAAACAATTTTCCGAAAACGATACAGTTAAAGAATCGAATGTCTTGCATAACGATTTATTTTTTGATGATTTCGAAAAACTGATACAATTATCGCAATCTCATAATGGATGGTATACGCCTGAACAGGTTTATTTTGCAATAAAATCATGGGCCGATGCTTTGACCGAAGAAAAGCTTGACAAATGGCTTTCAAACTACCACACCGAGCTTTCTCAAAATAATGAAAACGGAAAAAATGTCGCTTTAATTTTAGCCGGAAATATTCCATTGGTAGGTTTTCATGATTTTTTATCGGTTTTAATAACAGGAAATAAAGCTTTAATTAAAACTTCCTCAAACGATCAGCATTTACTGCCGTTTTTGGCCAAATATTTAATTGCTGTTGATGAAAATTTAAAAGATAAAATCACTTTCGTAGCAGGCAAACTGGAAAATTTTGATACCGTAATTGCCACAGGAAGCAATAATACAGCACGCTATTTTGAATATTACTTTAAAGACAAACCTTCGATAATCAGAAAAAACAGAAATTCGGCAGCTGTTTTAAACGGAAAAGAAAGCAAAGAGGAATTAGAAGCTTTAGGCGAAGATATTTTCCGTTATTTTGGATTGGGATGTCGTAATGTATCTAAGATTTTTGTACCGAAAGGCTATTCATTTGATGCTTTTTTTGAGGCAATTTTCAAATATCAGGACGTTATACATTATGAGAAATATGCTAATAATTACGACTACAACAAAGCTGTATTTTTAATGAGTAATTTCAAATTATTGGATAATGGATTTTTGACTATTAAAGAAGATTCGAGCTATGCCTCGCCTATTTCGAGTGTTTTTTATGAATTTTATGAAAATATCGAAGATTTGCAAGCACGTCTTAAAGCTGATTCTGAACAAATTCAGTGCATCGTTAGCAATGATTTAATCCAAAATAGCATCCCATTCGGACAAACACAAAATCCGCAATTGTGGGATTATGCAGATAACGTAGATACTATAACGTTTTTGTTAACAACAAAGTAAAAATATGTTTAATTATTTCGAATAATTTATCGCTTTTTCAGCTCCTATTGCCGAAATTTGCATCTTTAAAATTTTCGACTATTAACAACAACCATGAAAAAACACAACTACAGCGCAGGTCCGAGTATTTTACCTCAGGAAGTTTTTGAGAAAGCTTCAAAAGCAGTTTTAAACTTTAATGATTCAGGATTATCAATCCTTGAAATTTCGCACCGAAGTAAAGATTTCGTTGCTGTTATGGATGAAGCTCGCTCCCTTGCCTTAGAGTTATTAGGACTTGAAGGAAAAGGATACCAAGCCTTATTTTTACAAGGTGGTGCAAGTACCGCATTCTTAATGGCTCCGTACAACTTGATGAAAGAGAACGGAAAAGCAGCTTATTTAGACTCAGGAACCTGGGCGACTGCTGCAATAAAAGAAGCTAAGAATTTTGGAGAAACTGTAGTAGTAGCTTCTTCAAAAGACGAAAATTACAACCATATTCCAAAAGGATACACGATACCAAGTGATGCTGATTATTTTCACTGTACAAGTAACAATACCATTTTTGGAACTCAAATGAAAGAATTCCCGGCAACTAGTGTGCCTGTTATTTGTGACATGAGTTCTGATATTTTTTCCCGCAATTTAGATTTTTCTAAATTCGATTTAATCTATGCCGGAGCTCAAAAAAATATGGGACCTGCAGGAACTACTTTAGTAGTCGTTAAAGAAGAAATTTTAGAGAAAAGTGGAAGAACTATTCCAAGTATGTTAGACTACGCTAAACATATCAAAGCAGAAAGTATGTACAATACTCCTCCTGTTTTTGCTGTGTACGTTTCGCTATTGACATTACAATGGATCAAAGAAAAAGGTGGAATTGCTGCTGTTGAGAAATTAAACGATGCAAAAGCAGATTTACTTTATACTGAAATTGACAGAAACCCATTATTCAAAGGTGCTGCAGCAGTTGAAGATCGTTCTAAAATGAACGTTACTTTCTTATTAAACAATGCTGATCATACTGCAACTTTTGATGCTTTATGGAAAGAAGCAGGAATTTCAGGATTGCCAGGACATCGTTCTGTTGGTGGTTACAGAGCTTCTATTTACAATGCTATGCCTATCGAAAGTGTTCAGGTTTTAGTTGATGTAATGAAAGCTTTGGAGTCTAAAGTATAGTTTTCAGTCTCAGTCTCAGTTTTCAGTATTAGTGTGCCGAAAACTTGAATTGAATACTACAGCCCTAGCCCCGATAGAAGTGGAAATCCTTTTATGTTTTTTTTTCAAAACATAAAAGATTGGAACGGATAGCGGGATTAGCTCCTAAATCAAAAAAGAAAAAATTATATATATCTTAATCTTCTAATCTTAACGATTAAACGATTAACCAAATAAACACATAAACTAAAATGAAAGTATTAGCGAATGATGGAATTTCTAAAAGTGGAATTCTGGCTTTAGAAAAAGGTGGATTTGAAGTTATAACTACAAAAGTAGCTCAGGAACAAGTAGCTAATTTTGTAAATGAAAACAATGTAGACGTAGTTTTAGTGCGTAGCGCAACTAAAGTTCGTAAAGATATTATCGACGCTTGTCCTGGTCTTAAAATTATTGGTCGTGGTGGTGTTGGTATGGATAATATCGATGTTGATTATGCTAAAAGCAAAGGAATTCACGTAATTAATACACCTGCTTCATCATCAGAATCTGTTGCTGAACTGGTTTTTGGACACTTGTTTTCTGGTGTTCGTTTTTTACATGATTCTAACAGAAATATGCCTCTTGAAGGAGATTCAAACTTTGATGGTTTGAAAAAAGCGTATGCAAACGGAACTGAATTAAGAGGAAAAACGCTTGGTATCGTTGGTATTGGTCGTATCGGGCAAGCTACTGCGAAAATGGCGCTTGGTTTAGGTATGAAAGTTATCGCTGCAGATAGTTTTATTCCTCAAGTTGATGTTAAAGTAGAATTCTTTGACGGACAATCTATCACTACAACAATCGTTTCTCAATCTTTAGAATCTTTGTTTAAAGAAGCTGACTTCATTACATTGCACGTTCCTGCTCAGGATGGTTACATCATTGGAGAAAAAGAACTGGCAATTATGAAAGATGGTGTTGGAATCGTAAACTGTGCTCGTGGAGGTGTTATTGATGAAGTAGCTTTAGTAAAAGCTTTAGATTCAGGAAAAGTGGCTTTTGCAGGTTTAGACGTTTTCGAAAGCGAACCAAAACCAGAAATGGCAATTTTAATGCACACTAAAATTTCATTGACTCCTCATATTGGAGCTGCAACGGGAGAAGCACAAGACAGAATTGGTACTGAATTAGCATCACAAATTATTTCTTTGTTGAGCTAATTAATTAAAAATAAAACATTTAGAAGGGATTTATTAACATTGTTTAATAAATCCCTTTCTTTTTTTGATTAAATTTGAGTTATAAATCTAATCTAAATTCTTTAAATCATGTTTGAACAATTAACACAATTAGTACAACAATACGGAGGCGATGCTGTTGTAAACAACACTGCTGTCCCAAATGAGCATAATGAAGCCGTAATTGGTGAGACTAGTAATTCGATATTTGCAGGATTGCAAAAAATTGCTTCAGAAGGCGGTGCAGAACAATTGGCAGGTTTATTTAACGGAACATCTTCAATAGACAGTTCTAATCCGGTTGTGCAGCAACTAACGCAACAATTAAGTGGAAATCTTGGTCAAAAATTTGGATTAAGCAGTGAAGCTTCTTCTGGTGTTGCAGCAAGCATGATTCCTCAGATATTGGGTTCGTTAATAAATAAAGCAAAAGACCCTAACGATAGCAGTTTTAACATTTCAGATATAATCAGTTCCATTTCGGGAAACAGCGGACAAGCTTCAAGCATAATGGATACAATCTCTAAATACGGAACTCAATTTGGTTTAGATCAAAACGCTGATGGAAAACTGGATGTAGCAGATGTTATGGTTGTTGCTAAAACTAAAGGTGGTATAGCTGGTTTTATTGGGAAAATCTTTGGAAGTAAATAAGCAAGGGAGGTTCTAAGATACTGAGATACTAAGGTTCTGAGTTTTCTCAACTTTATAAATATAAAGCTGTTTCTAACAGCTTTTTTTTATGTCTTAAAAAAATCTTAGCAACTTAGAATCTTATAACCTTAGTCCCTTTTTCAAAATTTATTCGTAAATTTAAGGTTCAAAAAATGGGTCATGAAAAAGATAATCTACATACTTATCATAATTTTTACCATAATCGCATGTTCTACAGCTTCAAAAAATAATGCAGTTACTGTAGCTAAACCTAAACAACATCCTGAGGTAAATGATACTGTCCGAATTGCAAATGATTCATTGGAGTATGAAGTAATTATTATAGATAACGGTTTTAGTTATTGGCTGGCGTCTATGGCACAACCCAGAAACTATTATTCCCTCTCTTATCTTGAAAACAAGAATTATTTATATGTAACAGAATGGAATAGTCGCGTATTACAACCACAACGATATAATCCAAATTTATATGAAATGTCAATCGATTATCAACCTCAAATTCATTATGGTTACGAAGTAAATTACCTGATCTATAACTATATGATTTATTTTCAAAATACTTACAAACAAAAGCTTGGCGGGTATGTCCCAATAAGATAATGTTGTTATATTTGTAATTGTTTTAAATAAAGCATGGATAAATTAAAGAAACGTTGGGGCATTACCTCCAATCTACAAGCCATAATTATACTTATCGTTTTTGCCATCACAGGATCGGCATCTGCATGGTTGTCTAAGCCTTTTTGCGTTTGGTTAGGTATCACCAAAGAAGATTTTGGCGGTTGGTTTACTTTAATTCGCTTGTTGATTATCTTCCCTATTTATCAGGTTTTACTGGTCGCTATTGGAACCGTTTTTGGCCAATTTCGCTTCTTTTGGAACTTCGAAAAGAAAATGCTTAAGAATATGGGATTAGGTTTTCTCTTCAAAAACTAAATTTCATCATTTCTTTTCTGAAAATAGTAGGTATAAATCCACGTTAGTGTAAACGATGGAATCACATCTGTAAACGGCATTATTTCTTCCACAAAAGTCAAAACACTAGCCACTTTCCCTACTCTTCCCTTATACATTCTGGTCATTATAAAAGCTGCAATTGGTGCCCAAACTACATCTGAGAACTCTCCCAAAAAAGGAATTGTAAACGAAATCATTCCAATTCCGTCCAAAAGCAAACCCAAAAGTAATTTTCTGGTTCTGTCATCGCTTGTTACTTCTAAATCCTGCATGTTATTCTATTTAGAGATTATTCGAATTTATAAAGAATTCATTTAACTAAACTTATTTCTTAGAGTAAAATTATTGCTTAATTCCCATACCAATAAATATACCGATTTTAAATTTTACATTTTTAAAAATTGAAATTGGATCTTCTTTTAAATTTGGAATTTATTTTATTGGTTTTAAGAAATTGTAATTTGATTCCTAACCATAATCTTTGTTTCTTTGTGGAAACAGTTTCAAAAATGATACACGCAAAAAACATACATAAATTCTACGATCAGCTTGAGGTTTTAAAAGGAGTTGATTTGCATATTAAAAAAGGAGAAATTGTTTCTATCGTTGGCGCTTCAGGGGCCGGAAAAACGACTTTATTACAAATCTTAGGAACTTTAGACAAACCTTCAAAAGCAGCAACCGAAACTTCATTAACCATTAATGGTGAAAATATTTTGGGGCTGAATGACAAAACATTATCGAAATTCAGAAATTTAAATTTAGGTTTCATTTTTCAGTTTCACCAACTTTTACCTGAATTTACAGCCTTAGAAAACGTGTGTATTCCAGCTTATATTGCTGGTAAAAAACCATCTGAAACACTGGCAGAAGCCGAAAAATTATTGACTTTTTTAGGCCTGTCACACCGTATTAATCATAAACCCAATGAGCTCTCAGGTGGAGAACAACAGCGTGTTGCCGTGGCGAGAGCTTTAATTAATAAACCAGATGTCATTTTTGCCGATGAACCTTCAGGAAATTTAGATACCCATTCTGCCGAAAATCTTCATCAGTTGTTCTTCCAGCTTCGCGATGAGTTTGGGCAAACATTTGTTATTGTTACACATAATGAAGAATTGGCTAATATGGCTGATAGGAAATTGATAATGGTCGACGGACAGATTAGTAATTAGGAGCTATTCCTGCTGTCCACTTGTATCTTTTCCTGGCTAAAGAAGCCAGAAAAAGGATACCGCTCCCATCAGGGCTAAGGCAGTTGAATAACAAGAACTTTCATTTCAAATGAATCAAAAAGAACTTAAAGAATTTCTCGACGAAAAAGTCATTCAATACAACAATCAGGATTTTATTGAGAGCGATCCTGTACAAATTCCGCATTTATTTACGCAAAAAGAAGATATCGAAATTGCAGGTTTCCTGAGTGCCACAATTGCCTGGGGAAACCGTAAAATGATCATTAAAAATTCCCATCAAATGATGGAATTAATGGGCAACACACCTTATGATTTTATCATGTCACATTCTGAGGAAGATCTAGAAAGACTGGAAAGCTTTGTTCACAGAACTTTCAACGGAAAAGACTTTGGCGGTTTTATAAAAGGATTACAGCATATTTACAAAAATCATAATGGTTTAGAAGCCGTATTTGCTAAAAACCAAGAAGAAAACAGTTTACAGAAAAGCATACACGAGTTCAAAAAAATATTCTTCGAAATAGAGCATCTACCCAGAACACAAAAACACATCTCAGATCCGCTAAACAATTCGGCAGCAAAAAGAATCAACATGTATTTACGCTGGATGGTTCGTCAGGATACAAAGGGTGTCGATTTAGGGATTTGGAAAACCATTTCTCCAGCTTCCCTATCTTGTCCGTTAGATGTTCATTCCGGAAATGTAGCACGAAAATTAGGCATTCTTACCCGAAAACAGAATGACGGAAAAGCTTTAGCCGAATTGGATTTTAAACTTCGTGAAATGGATTCAGAAGATCCTGTTAAATACGATTTTGCACTTTTTGGATTAGGTGTATTCGAAGGCTTCTAGCCTGAAAATCAAGCCTTAATTATTGTGATTACTCGCTTTTTTTTCGTAATATTACGATATAAAAGCCATTTGTATGGAACACGTTATCCACAACATAAAACATTACTATGTAATTCCGTTTTTTCTAGTTTTCGCTTTAGTTTTGGTTGTTGTTCTATTATTGAATAGAATTTATTACCAATATAATTTACCTTACCGATATCATATCATACAAAAATCGCAACGCTTTTTAACTGAAATCGCATTATCAAAAGACGACAAAAATACGCTGAAATCTAAAATTGCCCAATTTAAATCTGAGATTCCAATTCATAAAACATGGTGCAAAGAGATACTCGTTGAGGATCTCATCAAAATAAAAAATAATCTGAAAGGCAAAACAGCTAAAAACATTCTTACAATTTATAAAGCATTAGATCTAAACCATTATTCTGCCAGTTTAATTCGGGACTTTAGAAAATATAAAAAATACGAAGGAATTCGTCATTTTCAGGCTTTAGGTTATAAACCGGGAATCTCGCTTTTAAAAAAATATTTATTTCATCCCAACAAAGTTATTCGTTCTAATGTAAATGTTGCTTATTTGGCTCTTTCAAAAGGCGATTGGAAAGCAGTTGGCAAAGTTCCTATCAAACGTTCAATCATTGCTACAATAAAAGTAATGGACGTTTTACATAAAGAAAAAATTCCACAGCCGAAAAATCTGGACCTTTGGATTCAGTCGGAAGATCCAATGGTTTTAAAATTAGCCGTAATGGCGATGGTTTTTTATAATTATACAAATAAATCAGCCGAAATAATAAAATTGCTACACCATGAAAATAAAGCTTTAAAAATAGATGTAATTACGGCTATTCAGGATCTTTTTTTAGAAGAAGCCGAAGACGATTTATTATCATTGTTTTACAACGAATCTTTAGAAATTCAATTGGAAATACTGGAAGCTCTTGGTGTTATAGGATCTGAAAAAACAATAGCTTTTTTAAAAAACGAAATCCCGAAACAAGAAATAAAAGATATTAAATTGAAAATGGTTTGCTCCTTAAATAATTTAGATGCAATTGGTTTAGACTTTTTAGGAAATAAGGATGCCGACACACAAAAAATGATTAATCACACTAGACAGTTAGAATTATGATACATGAATTTTTAGCTTATCTAGTTCGTTTTTATGATATTTTTGTAGCCACTTTTTCCCTCAGCTACATTCTGTTTTATATTTTTTTGGCAATATTGTCCTACTGGGCCATTATTAAACATTTAAAAGAACAAAAATATTTAGAAGAAGAGGTTCTTCTTCGTTCTAACCATATCTGGGGTGTATCGGTTGTTGCACCAGCCTTTAATGAGGGAGTTAATATTGTATATAATGTAAAATCACTACTTTCCTTAACGTATCCTAAATTCGAAATTATCATTGTAAATGATGGCAGTACAGATGATACATTAGAGAAATTAATAACCGAATTTGATTTGGTTAAAATTGATTTTTATTACCAGGAAAAAATTGTAACCCAACCCGTAAGAGGACATTATAAATCAAAAAACCCTGTATATTCAAAGTTGTTAGTTGTCGACAAAGTAAACGGAAAAAGCAAAGCTGACGCCTCTAATGCAGGAATAAACACCTCACAATATCCGTTATTTTTATGTACTGATGTCGATTGTATTCTAAAAAGTGATACAATTCTAAAATTAGCAAAACCATTCATGGAAAATGAAACGCGTGTTATTGCAACTGGTGCAGGAATCAGGATTTCGAATTCATGTGAAGTAAAAGAAGGTTTTTTATTCAAAGTTCATTTTCCAACAGAATGGTACCCTTGTTTTCAGGAATTAGAATATGTTCGTTCTTTTCTGTTTGGGCGAATGGCATGGAGTAAAATAAATGGTTTGCTGCTAGTTTCCGGCGGATTAGGTATGTTCGACAAAGATATTGTCGTAAAAGCCGGAGGTTATTGGCATCAGTCTTTGGGTGAAGATATGGAGCTCATAACTAGAATGAGAAAATACATGCATGATACTAATGAGAAATTTTTAATTAAATATATTCCTGAATCGCTTTGCTGGACAGAAGTCCCGAGTACAAGACAAGTGTTTCTAAGACAACGAATTCGCTGGGCCAGAGGATTGATACAAACGTTATATTTACATCGAAATATGTTTTTAAATCCGAAATACGGACGAACAGCTTTTCTGGTTTTGCCCTTTTTTTTCACTTTTGAATTCTTAGTTCCAATAATCGAATTTCTAGGCATCTTAACCTTAATCTACAGTTTTATTTTTGGTCTTATAGATTATCAGTATCTCCTATTAATTACTACATTAATTTATCTGTTTTATCTTTCGATAACAATAGTATCCATATTGATTGATGAAGTACTATATAAAAGTTACGCCAATTATAAAGAATTGTTACTGCTGATTGGAATGGCAATTATTGAACCTATTGCCTATCATCCGATTAATGTTTACGCTTCATTAAAAGGCTATTGGCATTTCTTTTCTAATAAAGAACAAAAATGGGGTGTAATGGTTCGTAAAGGTTATGAAAAACCCGTCAAAAAATAATTTGAAAATGAAAAGTAAAACTATACCAATAGCCAGACTATTCTTTTGTTTGTTTTTATTTTTTAATCAAAATATAAATGCACAGAAAAAAATAGACACCGATAGTCTTTTGACCGTTATTGTTACCGATATGAAAACCAGCCACCCGAATTACAAGTTAAACATTCAAAGGGCTTTGTTAGGAAAAAAACTGGCTCCTGATTACCTTGATTTTCATTTGGTTTTAGGTCGAAATTATGATTTGACTAAAGTAAAAGACAGTGCCCGATATTACTATAATTATGTTATTGACAGAAATCCTGTTTATGAAGATGCCTTTCTTTATTTAGTTAATTTAGATATCGAAGAAAAAAAACATGATGAAGGTTTAATTTTGGTAAACAAAGCCATTGAGTTATATCCGGACAATAAAACTCTGAGACTTAAAAGAATCGCTATTTATTCCTTGCAAAACGACACCCTAAATGAAGAAAAATACTTAAAATCGATTCGGGCAAAATTCCCTAATGATCCTCAAATTGAACAACTATTATATGATTTGTATTCTAAAATAAACTTTGACAGAGTTGGTGCGTATTATAATGTAACAACTATTGATCGTAGCGGAGTTGGCCCCTGGCATTTTGTAAGTGCCGACTATGTAAGGCAGCGTTCCTGGGGAAGTTTGATTGGCCGGGTTAACTATGCCCGAAGATTATCTTCAAATGCCGTTATGTCCAGTGGTCTTCAGTTTGAAGCGGAATCTTACCTTTTTGCTAAAAAAAGCAACTATCATTATATTGATTTTGCCTACAGTCAGGATGATGCTTTCCCGGAATGGAGGTTTGGTTATTCTTATTTTCATACCTTTAACAAAGGTTGGGAAGCCGATTTGGGAGCACGCTACCTTATAATGCAGGATAATAGTGATTTAAAAACGTTAAATATTGGTGTCGGAAAATATTTAGGCTCTTTTTGGGTAAACTTAAGATCTTACATTCAGAAAGATGGGACTTCATTTACTGTAACTTCAAGATATTATTATAAAACAAAATATGATTATGCTACGCTAATTGCGGGTTACGGAACTTCGCCAGACGATCGAACCAGAGCTGCAGAATATGAAGCGAGAATGTCTTTGCGTTCCTATCGTTTAAGTGTCGGTTTTTTTAGATTGGTAAAAAGCCATTATATTTTTGGAGTTCTCATCACAAACAATGAACAGGAATATGAAGCAAATAAATTTCAAAGAGAACTCGATTTTGCATTTTTAATGCAATATAAATTTTAAAACATTATGAAAAAAAAGCACCTTACTTATGTTCCCCAGATCTTTTTTTTCTTATTTACTTTTACAATGATGGCACAATCTGAAATAATTATATCCAATAAAAATAGTATTATTTCAAAATCTGACGATACTCAGAGCGCATCCTTGTTATTAAAAAAATATCTTGACATAGCTTTTTCAAAACAATTTGACAATATCAATGAGAAAAGGCATGAAGATTTATCTGAAATTGTTTTAGAAGTTTCAGATCAGGAAAAACTAAAACCAAATGAATTTATAATTAAAAGCGATTCAAAATCAATTTATTTAATTGCTCAAAATCCAAAATATCTTCGTTATGCCGTTTATACTTTACTGGAAATTTGGGAATTCAGAAAATTTACTTCCACAGAAACCTATATTCCAAAAGTTGAACAGTTTACCTTTTTAAAAAACACCAAAAAAACCTATCAGCCAGCCTTCGATTACAGAGCACTTTTTTATCCTGATTGCTACGATGAAGCTTTTAGAGAATGGCACAAGCTCGATTGGCAAGTAGATGATTTTGGTATTTGGGGGCACTCCTTTAATGTTTTGGTTCAGCCAAAAGAATATTTTAAAAGCAATCCGAAACTTTTTGCTTTATACGAAGGAAAAAGAAACGGAGAATCTTTGTGCATGACAAATGACACTGTAGTGGATTTGATAGAGAAAAAAATGACCAAAATAATTGCTGATACACCCAACGCACAATTTTATTCGGTCAGCCAAAATGATGATGTTGTTTATTGTGAATGTACTGAATGTAGAAAATTGAATGAAAAATATGGTGGTCCTCAGGGCTCATTTTATTATTTCTTAAATAAAGTTGCCAAACATTTTCCAAAAACAAAAATTAGTACACTCGCCTATTTACATACTTTAAAACCACCAGTAAACTTAAAAATTGAGCCGAATATTTATACCATTTTCTGTCCGATTGAATTGAATCGAGGAAAAGCAATTAATGCTCAAAACTCTCCTTCATTTGTAAAAACACTGGAGAACTGGAGTGTTACATCTCCGCATTTATTCCTTTGGGACTATACTGTTCAGTTTTCTAATTATATGTCGCCCTTTCCTAATTTCGAACCTTTTCAAAGCAATTATAAACTCTTTAAAAAGAATAAAGTAAAAGGCATATTTACTCAGGGTTATGCTGATGTTCCTGGAGATTTTTCAGAATTAAGGCAATATCTTTTGGCTAAATTACTGTGGGATACGGAAATTGATATAAAAGCTGTAACGGCAGATTTCTTAAGAGGCTTTTATGGAAAAGCAGCTCCTTTTGTTGGGAACTATTTGACTCTTTTAACGGAAAATCAGAATAAAAGTAACACCTATTTAGATATTTATTCTGGTCCTGTGCAGGCCAGAAACACTTTTTTGACTCCGGAAGCGATGGATCAATATGATAAATTACTGGAAAAAGCAGCAGCTGCGGTTGAAGATGATAAAACTTTAAATCTAAGAATTCAAAAGCTGCGTTTGGCTTTAGAATATGTTTATTTTGAACAATCGAAATTTTACGGTAAAAACCAACATGGAATGTTTATCGTAAATAATAAAGGCGAAAAAGAAGTAAAAAAAGGATTGACAGAAAGAGTTTTAAAATTCACAAAATCCTGCAATGAATTTGGAATTTATGAATTGAGCGAAGGTGGCCTTTCACCAGATAACTATTACAAAGAATGGCTGGAAATTTGCAAAAACACTGCAACTCATCTGGGCGAAGATTTAAAAGTAAATTTTATAACACCACCATCAGATGATTTTAAAGGAAAAGGAAGTGCTGGTTTAGTTGATGGAAATAAAGGTTATAAAGACTTCAATATCAACTGGATTGGCTGGTATGGAACAGAACCTTCACTTGAAATCGAAACAAAAAAACTGGATTTTAATACTCTAAAATTAAACTTTCTTGATGATCAGAGGCATTGGATTTTTGCACCAAAAAAAATACTAATTTATGGTTATGAAAATCAAAAATGGACACTTCTAGAAGAAAAAACTTGTGATAATTTAACTGAAAATGATCAAATTACAACAAAATCATGGGAACTTGTAAATCAAAAATTTAGTAGTTTTATCAAAATCAAAATAGTGATTAAACCCCAAACAGAATTACCCGGCTGGAGAAAGCGAAAAAACAAGAAACCTACGCTAATGATGGATGAAATAGAGTTGTATAAAAAATAAAAGCCAGCAAATGAATAACAGCGAAAAGAAAATTCTAATCATCGATAATGATGAAATGACTATCGAAATTCTAAAATTTATTCTAAAAAAAGAAGGTTATAAGGTAAGCATTGCAAAAGATGGTGTCAATGCTTTAGAACGAATTCCGACTATTATTCCCGATTTAGTGATTACTACTATAATAATTCCGCTTAAATCAGGATTACAAATTATTAATGCCATCAAACAAAATTTCAAAGATATTCGCGTGATTGCACTTTCTTCACTTGGCGAGGAAGAAAGTACTGTTGAAGAAGCCTTTGAACTGGGTGTTGATGATTTTATTGCAAAACCATTTAATCCAAACGAGCTTTTATTGCGAATAAAACGATTTTTATAGTAATTTAAAGTCTAATTTTGAGAAATACGAATACCCTAAACAATCGTAATTTCTAAGAAACATCAATTTTTCAGCTATTTATAGCTATCTTTGCACAAAATTTAATGCAAATGAGCACTTTCGAAAAATTCAATCTTCCAAAATCAGTACAAAAAGCAATCGACGAATTAGGCTTTGTTACGCCTACTCCTATTCAGGAAAAATCTTTCTCTGTGATTATGTCTGGACGAGATATGATGGGAATTGCACAAACCGGTACCGGTAAAACATTTGCTTATTTATTGCCTCTTTTAAAATTATACAAATTTACTCCAACCAATACACCTAAAATTGTAATTCTGGTTCCAACCCGCGAATTGGTAGTTCAGGTTGTAGATGAAATCGAGAAATTAACCAAATACATGTCGGTTAAAACGCTTGGTATTTTTGGTGGTGTAAATATCAATACACAAAAAAAAGCCGTTTACGAAGGTGTTGACGTTTTAGTTGGAACACCAGGTAGAATGATGGATTTGGCTTTGGATGCAGTTGTTCGTTTTGATGAAACTCAAAAATTAGTTATTGATGAGTTTGATGAAATGCTAAATTTAGGTTTCCGTACACAGTTGACGGCGCTTTTGGCAATGATGAAAACCAAACGTCAAAACATTCTTTTCTCTGCAACAATGACAGATGAAGTTGATGCTGTTTTGAATGACTTTTTTGATTTTCCGGAAGAAGTTACCCTTGCTGCTTCAGGAACTCCGCTTGAAAATATTACTCAAATTACATACAACGTACCGAATTTCAATACAAAAGTAAATTTGCTAAAACATTTATTAGAAACAAACGAAAGCATGGAACGTGTTTTGGTTTTCGTCAATAATAAAAAGATTTCAGATATGCTTCATACGCGTATCGAAGAAGATTTTGAAGGCCAGTTTGGTGTAATTCACTCCAACAAATCTCAAAATTACCGTTTGAGCACCATGGCTGAATTCCAGGAAGGAAACCTTCGTGGATTGATTACTACTGATATTATGGCGAGAGGTTTGGATATTTCGAATATCTCACATGTTATCAACTTTGAGCTTCCTGAATTTCCTGAATTGTATATGCACAGAATTGGTCGTACAGGTCGTGCCGATGCTACGGGAACTGCAATAAGTTTTATTACGCCTCGTGAAGAAGAATTTAAAGTGGAAGTGGAAGTTTTAATGAATCAGGAGCTTGAAATCGCTGCGTTTCCAGTAGAAGTTGAAATTTCAGCAAAATTAATCGAGCCTGAAAAAGACCGACAACCAATTAAGTTTTTAATGAAAAAACAAACACTAAAAGGTGATGGTGCTTTTCATGAAAAAGATAAAAAGAATAAAAAAGTTAACTTAGGAGGACCTTCTAAAACAAAAAAGAAAACACACGGATCTGTCAATCGAAATATGTTGAAAACGAGAGATAAGAAGAGAAAAGATAAAGATAAATAGATCTTTTTAAGGAACAAAGGTTCAAAGTAAAAATATACAAAAGGCTCAAAGAAGTAAAAGTTAATTCTACTTCTTTGAGCCTTTTCATTTTCAAGCCTCTGAACCTTTGTTGCTCTGAGCCTCTGAACCTTTCAATTATATTTTAGTAAACACCAGCCCAACTGGTGAACATAACTCGATTCTTTTTCCAGTATCTGTAAGTTTTCCGGTAGTTTTATCTCTTTTGAAAATTACAATATTATTAGTGTATTGATGTCCTACTAAAAGATAATTTCCTGTTGGATCAATAGCAAAATCTCTTGGGCCTTTTCCTAAAGTACTTTGCTGTTCTACCAATTCAATTTTTCCGTCCTTAAGAATTTTATAAACTGTGATATTATTGGCATCTACTCTGTCGGTTACATATAAAAACTTTCCATCAGGCGAAATTTTGATCGCAGCTGCTCCTGTACCACCTTTAAAATCTTTTGCCAGTATACTAGTTTCGGCAAGTTTTTTTAAGTTTCCGCTTTTATCATAGCTAAAAGTTGTCAGCGTTGCATCCAATTCCTGAACTAGATATACAAATTTACCGTCTTTGCTAAACGTCAAATGCCTTGGCCCGCTTCCTGGTTTTACGTCAACAGTTCCTTTTAATGTCAGTATTTCATTTTTAGAATTCGGATTGTATTTATAAATAAACACTTTATCTAAACCTAAATCATTAGACAATACGAATTTTTTATCCGGAGAAAAAACGACCATATGTACGTGTGCTTTTTCCTGACGAGCCGGATTTACCCCCTTACCTTCATGCTGAATTACTTGTTGTACTGTAGTAACACTTCCATTTACCTGTTTCTTAAAAACCACAATATTACCGCCAGAATAATTGGCCACAATAACGTTTTTATCGTCATTTATTAAATGACAAGGGTCGGCTCCTAATGCTTTATTGGTATTTAAAAAAGTAACTTTTCCTGATTTTGCGTTATATCCAAAAGCGCTAACCGCACTTTGATCTCCATTTTCGTTTACGGCATAAATAAATTTATTATCTGCTGAAACCGATAAATAACTCGGACTGATAACACCTTCTGAAGAATTTTTAAATTTAAATTCACCTGAAGCCGCATCGAATTCATAAACATAGATTCCGTTGCTCTGGCAAGTATTAGTATAGGTCCCAATCAATAAATTAAATTTATTCTGAGCCTGAGTTGTAAAAGCTAACGCTGAAAAAAGCAGCATATATAATCCCTTCATAGTTTTCTGTGGTTTTTTGAATATGCTAAAATACTCAATAATATCAATAGAAATTACATTTGTTGTTACAAATGAATTATGAAAAGTTACATTTTTCCAATTCACTTTTAATCTTTGAAACCATAAGAGTAACATAATTCCATTTAAATTTTCAGCATGCTTATAATCTCTTATATTACTTATATGGTTTAACTAAAAATTTGTATTTTTGACCAGTATCTACAAAAAGTAGTGAAGTAAATCGAAGCCAGAATGCATTTTAAACACCCCGAAATTTTATACTTTCTGTTTTTATTGATTGTTCCAATTTTGGTGCATTTGTTTCAATTACGACGTTTTAAAACTTCTTATTTTACAAACGTAAAATTCTTAAAAGAACTTGCCGTTCAGACGCGTAAGAGTTCGAAAATCAAAAAAAGATTATTACTGGCAACCCGGTTATTATTACTCACTTGTGTCATTCTCGCCTTTGCTCAGCCCTTTTTTGAAGCCAAAGACAGCAAAAATGCGACCAACGAAATGTATATCGTTCTGGATAATTCATTCAGTATGCAGGCTAAAGGCAAGAAAGGGGAATTATTAAAACGTGCCGTTCAGGAATTACTTGAAAATACACCTGAAAATACATCGTTTTCCTTATTAACCAACACCGAAAATTTCTGGAATACCGATATAAAATCTTCAAAAAGTGCTTTACAGAATTTAAGCTACAGTGCCGCAGCTTTCGAGCTTTCTTCTATAATGGCAAAAATTAAGGCGCACAAATCAGCACATAAAAAAGATATTGTCATTATTACCGATGCTGTTGGCTTAACGGAAAAGGATGTTAAAAATATCGATTCTGAAGAGAAACCTTATTTTATAGTTCCGGAAGCAGAACAAAAAAACAATGTATCTATTGACAGTGTTTTTATTACTCAAACATTAGAAAATTTTTATCAGATCGGAATTACTCTATCGGCTTATGGTGATGATTTTAAACCTGTTTCGATGGCATTATACAATCAAAATAAGCTGATTGCCAAAACCATTATTAATTTTGATAAGAAGAAAAAAGAAATCAACTTTACAATTCCCAAAGAAGCTTTTCACGGCTATGTAAGCATTGAAGATAACGGACTAACTTACGACAACAAACTTTATTTTAGTATTTCAAAAGCTAAAAAAACAAACGTAATTAGTATTGGAGAGCCTGAAAAAAGCAATTTCCTATCCCGAATCTATACTTCAGCCGAATTTAAATACAATAATTACTCCCTAAACAATTTAGATTATAATAGTCTTGAAGAACAAAATACTATTATTCTAAATGAACTAATTGAAGTTCCGCAGGCACTACAAACTACTTTAAAAGCATTTGTATCAAAAGGCGGAAATTTGGTTATAATTCCTTCTGAAAAAACTTCAGTTTCTAATTTGAATTCTTTTTTAGGAAATTTTGGAAAAGTTCAGTTTGGAAATCTGGAGGCCAAAAGTAAATTAATTACGAAAATCAATTTTGATCATCCCTTATTTTCTGGCGTTTTCGAGAATAAAATCACCAATTTTCAGTATCCAAAAACAAATAACTCGTTCGCTATTTCAAGTCCGTATCCGGCGGTTTTAGCATATGAAGATCAAAGTGTATTTGTAACGGCAATTCAAAATCCAGTTTCAGGAATTACTATTTTTTCGGCACCAATAAATTCAGAGAATTCAAACTTCCAGCAATCGCCTTTGATTGTGCCTCTTTTTTATAAAATGGGACAGAACAATCAAAAAACAGGTGTAAATGCATTGACCATTGGTAATAATCAACCTTATTTTGTAGATGTCTTATTGACCAAAGATGCTATTTTGGAAGTAAAAGGAAACGAGGATTCTTTTATTCCTATTCAACAGATATTAAATAATAAGGTGAAATTAACCTTCAACGACTTTCCTGAAACGGCCGGTAATTATACTGTTTTTGATAAAAAAGAATCGATTGAAAACCTAAGTTTCAATTACAAACGAAGTGAAAGCGATTTAAGTCAGGTAAATACAAACATCGTTTCAGATTTTAAAACTGCCGATACGATTTCGACTATATTTAACACCTTACAAACTGAACGAACTGACAGCCAAATTTGGAAATGGTTTATTATCTTTGCACTGTTATTTTTAGCATTAGAAATGGCAATCATCAAATTTGTAAAGTAAAACGCAGAGTTTTTCTTTTTGCTTTTAGTTTGTCATTCCGAGGAACGAGGAATCTCCGCGAGAAGCTCGACAAAGATTGGCTTTCCGTTACGGAGTTACTTGCGGGGATTTGCTGCGCCAGTCGCTAACGCTCGAGTCTCCTCTGTCGAAATAACAAACTGTATGACTAAAAATGCTAGAAAATACGATTTCAATTTAAAAATAAATTTATCTACATATGAAAATAATCATCAGAAGCGCCAAAATTATCGATTCAAAAAGTCCGTTTCATAACCAGACTGTTGATCTTTTAATTGCAGATGGTTTAATCGAAAAAATAGGAAATTCAATTCTTGATATTGAGGATACAACCGAAGTAAAATTTGATAATTTACATCTTTCCCAAGGTTGGTTTGACAGTAGTGTTTCATTTGGAGAACCAGGCTTCGAAGACAGAGAAACAATTGCTAACGGGTTAAATGTTGCTGCAAAAAGTGGATTTACAGGAGTAGCATTACAACCTAACTCTTTCCCTGTCATTGACAATCAATCTCAGGTAAATTTTGTAAAAAACAAAGCAAATGGTTTTGCTACAGAACTTTTTCCAATTGGAGCGTTAACCAAAGCCAGCGAAGGAAAAGACATGGCCGAATTATTCGATATGAAGAAAGCCGGAGCAGTTGCATTTGGAGATTATAATAAAAGTCTTGATAACGCCAATCTGTTAAAAATTGCTTTACAATACGTACAGGATTTTGATGGTTTAGTAATTGCTTATTCTCAAGATACCAATATCAAAGGAAACGGAGTTGCCAATGAAGGAATCGTGTCTACAAAATTAGGCTTAAAAGGAATTCCGAATTTAGCCGAAGAATTGCAAGTGGCCCGAAATTTATTTTTACTAGAATATACCGGAGGAAAATTGCATATTCCGACAATTTCTACGGCAAAATCAGTTGAATTAATTAAAGAAGCTAAAGCAAAAGGCTTACAAGTTAGCTGTAGTGTTACTGTACATCATTTAGTTCTTACTGATGAAAAATTAGAAGGTTTTGATACGAGATTTAAAGTGACACCGCCATTAAGGACTGAAACTGACAGAACCGCTCTTATAAATGCTGCTTTAGACGGAACAATCGACATGATTACTTCAGATCACAATCCCATTGATATTGAATTCAAAAAAATGGAATTTGATACCGCTAAAAACGGAACAATTGGACTTGAAAGTGCTTTCGGAGCTTTGCTAGCTGTTTTACCTTTAGAAACTGTAATCGAAAAGCTAACGTTAGGAAAAGCGGTATTTGGAATTGAAAACAATACAATTGCTGAAGGTTCTATAGCCAACTTTACTTTTTTTACTCCTGAAGGAAAATCAACTTTTACGAAAGAAAATATTCTTTCAAAATCTAAAAATTCCGCCTTTTTAGGAACTGAAATCAAAGGTTCTGTATACGGGATTTTAAATCAAAACAAACTTGTTATCACAAAATAATTAAAATGAATAATTCAGTAGAAGAAGGAAAATCAATCGCCATTACCAGTTATATTTTAATCATTGGGGTTTTAATTGCGATGTCAATGAACTCTGAAAATAAAAATAGCTTTGCATCTTTTCACATCCGTCAGGCCTTAGGATTGTCTTTAGCTTTTATTTCTTTCGGAGCTATTATCAGCAACTTTGACAGCTTTATGATCACTTTCCCAATGTGGATTTGCATTTCTATTTTATGGACGTACGGGATTTTTAGTGCCATTCAGGGACAGACAAGACCAATTCCGTTAGTTGGGAATCTTTTTCAGAAATGGTTCAAATCTATCGGTTAAATAAAATTCCAAATTTAAAATTGCTTCGCCTGTTCGCTAACGCTCGGGTCCAAATTCAAATAACTTTGGTAAGTTTTAAATCTTGACAAAGTTGAAAAATTCACAATTCACAACTTACAATTCACAATTAAAAAAATGAATCTATCTTTAGAATATAAAATACAAGAACCAAAAGTTATTTTAGATAAAAATCCTGTTTTAATCTTATTACACGGATACGGAAGCAACGAAGCCGATTTGTTTTCGTTTGCGACTGAACTTCCTGATAATTACTATATCATTTCTGCAAGAGCGCCATACGATTTACAATACGGAGCTTATGCCTGGTACGCAATTAACTTTGACGCTGATCAGAATAAATTTTCAGATAACGAACAAGCCAAAACTTCTCGTGATTTAATTGCTAAATTCATTGATGATCTAGTTGCTAATTATCCAATTGATGCTAATGATGTAACCTTGATTGGTTTCAGCCAGGGTTCTATTTTGAGCTATTCTGTTGCGCTTTCTTATCCTGAAAAGGTTCAGCGAGTTGTGGCAATGAGCGGTTATTTTAATAATGAAATTATAAAAGAAGATTTCGAGAAAAACGACTTTAAAAACCTTAAAATATTTGCTTCACACGGAACTGTAGATCAGGTTATTCCCGTAGATTGGGCAAGAAAAACTCCTGCCATTTTAGAAAATTTAAATATTCCAATTACTTATAAAGAATATCCTGTTGGACATGGAGTTGCGCCTCAGAATTTCTTTGATTTTAAGAATTGGCTGGCTTTATAGTTTATAGTTTTCAGTTTTCAGTCGCAGTTTTCAATTTTAAACTGTGACTGAAAACCGAGACTAAAAACTTCCTTATTCCCCTGTATAAATAATCTTCTCTCCTTTTTTCAGCACATAACCTTTCCAGGGAATTAACTGTAAATCATCTTTAACCCAGGAATCTCCTTCCGATTTTCTTTCGAGAATAATAGATTCTTTTTGAGTATCCAAGAAAAGTTCCGCTTTATCACCATCGAAGATTACGTAGGCAACTGTAGAATAGGTTTTTCCATCTTCAGCGTGAGATAATTTAGTACTGTTTTCAAAAATTCGGATGCATTCTTTTTTAAGAATCGACCAGTTATAACCCGCAGAAGCTTTACAGCCATGAGAATCTGAATCTCCTCCAACTACAACAGCTGGAGTAGTATCTTTTTTTGCCGGTTTTGAAACTTCTTTTGATTCCTTCTTTTCTTCAGAAACTTTTTTCGCACAAGAAAAAGAAAGAGCTATTATAACTGAAAATAAAAGTACTTTTTTCATATGTTCTATATTTAATTTAGTTCAAAAACATAGGACATAAAAATCCTATTTTTGATATAATATTGATTGGTTTACTTCAAAATTAATACTTTCATCATCATTAACAAAATATTTTAACAAGACTTCTCCCCACAATTCACCATTGCTATAATCAGCGATAATCCATCTGTGGTTTAATATCTTTACTTTGTTGATGATAAATTTGTTCGGACCAATTTTATCCTGACCTGTATAAGGATTCCCGTTAGGATTAGCATTTAAATCCAATAATTTCTCTGTTACGACCGGAATCAATTTTTCAAATAAAATTGCTTTCCCTCCAGAAGCGCTGTTATCAAAGTAATTCTGAGCATTTTCATTATGTTCTAAAGAAAAATAATCGGCTTCAGCCAATTTTCCTGCTACTAAATTTATACTATCTCTAAGCTTCTTCGTTGTTTTATCGTATCGCTCTTCTCCAAATTTTACTTCTCTGCTATAAAACATATAAGTAAAAATATTCATTAGTATCGCAAGGATAAAAAGGTAAAGCATTAAGGATTTTTTCATTTTGTGTTCTATTATTTAAATTGTAATTTCTAAGTTATCATAAGCCAGAAAGACGTTTTCAGGAAGTTGCTTTTGCACTTCCTCGTGAAATCCTAAAACATGGCTAATGTGTGTTAAATACGCTTTTTCCGGTTTCACCAAATTTATAAAATCAAGCGCTTCCTGCAAATTAAAGTGTGTGTCATGAGGTTCTACACGCAAGGCATTCACAACCAGCACTTTCAGATTCTTTAATTTTTCAATTTCAACTTCTTCAATTGTTTTCACATCAGTTAAATAGGCAAAATCATCAATACGATAACCAAAAACCTGTAAATCACCGTGCATTACGTTTACCGGAATTGCCATTTTATTGCCAACAGCAAACGGTTTATTATTTACAACTTCGATCGTTTTAACGCTTGGCGCACCAGGATATTTGTTTACGGTTTCAAAAACATATTCAAAACGACGTTTTAGATTGTCGATTACACGTTCGTGTCCATAAACCGGGATTTCTCCCTGACGGAAATTAAACGGACGAATGTCATCTAAACCAGCAGTATGATCAGCATGTTCGTGCGTAAACAGGATTGCGTCGAGTTTTCGACAACCACAGGAAAGCATTTGCTGTCTGAAATCGGGTCCGCAATCGATTACATAAGAGTAATCGTCCCACGTAATCCAAATCGCTACACGGAGCCTTTTATCCTTAAGATCAGTGCTTTTACAAACGGGATGATCGACCCCAATAATCGGGATACCTTGAGAAGTACCAGTGCCTAAAAAATATACCTTCAATTGAACTTATTTTTTTTACAAAAATAGGATTATTTCTCTTTCATTAGAAGCCTAATTTACTAACTTTGTAACAAATCTATTTAAAATAAAATGGGTACAGAAATAAAACTCAAAGGTGACAAGGTCATCGAACAGATTCCTTCTATAAAAGACAAAGCGTTACGCATTAATTTAAACGAGAATATTTACGGAACATTTGCTGAAATTGGCGCGGGACAGGAAACTGTGAGGCACTTTTTCAGGTCCGGAGGTTCATCGGGAACTATTGCAAAAGCAATGTCTGCCTATGACAAAGATTTTAGTGATGCCGTTTACGGAATTGAAGGCGACGGTCGCTATGTTACCGAAAACCGACTCAAAAAAATGTTAACCTTTGAAGGAGAACTTATTGAAGAGCGTTTAAGTAGAGAAAAACATCCAAACAAACTTTTCTTTAGTTACGCCAACACGGTTGCAACTATTGATTTTGCTAAACAATTTAAAGGTCACGGTTGGGTTGGAATACGATACCAAATTGAACCGGACGAAGCTTATAACGAAATTATTCTTCACATTCGTTTTAAAGAAACTGATGCCCGACTACAACAAGAAACATTAGGAATTTTAGGTGTAAACTTAATTTACGGTGCTTTTTACAAATACAACGATCCAAAGCGATTACTTCGCTATTTATACGATCACTTAGACAAAGACCAACTTGAAATTGATACTATTAACTTCTCAGGACCTCGTTTTGCTGATGTTGATAATCGTTTAATGAGCTTACAACTGGTTAAAAACGGAATGACAGATGCGGTAATGTTTAACCCTGATGGGAAAAATGTATTACCTGCTGCCGTTTTATACAAGAAAAACCTTCTTGCTTTTAGAGGAAGTTTCCGTCCGGTTACGAATGTTAATCTTGATATGTATGAGAAATCATTAAAAATGTTTCTCGAAGAAAATAAAGTCGAAAAAGACAATACTTTAGTTGTCTTTGAAATTACACTTTCTAATTTACGTTCAGATGGTGAAATTGATGAACGTGATTTTATGGACAGAGCCGAATTACTTTGTTCGCTTGGCCAAACCGTAATGATTTCGAATTTCCAGGAATATTATAAAGTTGTAGAATATTTCTCTAATTACACCAAAGCCAGAATGGGATTGGCAATGGGAGTTAACAACTTAGTTGATATTTTTGACGAGAAATACTATCGCCATTTAAGTGGAGGAATTCTGGAAGCTTTCGGAAAATTGTTTTACCGAGACATGAAAGTTTTCTTGTACCCAATGTTGGGTGAAGATGGAGAAATTATCACTTCTGATAATTTAAAAGTACATCCAAGAATGAAAGAATTGTATAAATTCTTTAAATTCAACGGAAAAGTGGTTGACATTAAAGATTACGATCCTGGTATATTAAATGTATTCTCAAGAGAAGTTTTGAAAATGATCAGTCAGGGAAAAACAGGTTGGGAACCAATGCTTCCTTCCGGAGTTGCCGAAATCATAAAAGAACATCACCTTTTTGGATACCATCCTCAAAAAGAATTAGAACAAAATACATAATATCAAAAAACCGAAAAAGAAAAGTTTTTCTTTTTCGGTTTTTTTTTGTTTCAAGTTTTTTTTGTTTCAGGTTTCAAGTTTTTCTCTTACAGTTGTTTAACAATCTAAACCTGAAACCTGAAACCTGAAACCTGAAACCTGAAACAAACTTCTCTACTTCAAAATCTGTGAAGCGTGTTCTTTTGTTTTTACTTTTTCGATTACCTCATCGATAATGCCTTTTTCGTCAATTACGAAAGTGGTTCTGTTGATTCCGTCGTATTCTCTTCCCATGAATTTCTTTGGTCCCCAGACACCAAACGCATTAATCACTGATTTATCTTCATCAGCTAATAAGGGAAAAGGAAATTCATATTTATCCTTGAATTTTAATTGTGCTTTTTGACTATCGGCACTAACTCCAAGAAGTTCGTAATTATTAGCTTTGAAGCGCTCAAAATTATCTCTTAAATCACAGGCTTCTGCCGTACAACCTGGTGTACTTGCTTTTGGATAAAAGAAAACTACTAATTTTTTTCCGGCATAATCTGCCAGTTTATGCGTTTTTCCGTCCTGATCTACTCCTGTGAAGTTTGGAGCTTTATCGCCTGCTTTTAATGTTATCATATTTATTTTAGATTTTGACTTTAGATTTTTTTTAGAGCATAGAACATAGAATAAAGAGCTAAGATTCAAGATTTGACTCAACATCTCCTATTGATAAATCATAATTCATAACTTATAATTCATAACTCATAATTTTTTGCCCCAGATTGAAGTAAAAACCCCGCAGTTGTGGTAGTTTACATTTTTTGCGATAAAAAAGCGACCAACGGAAGCTCTTTTTATTGCTTAAAAATGTTGCTAACACAATGAGGAGTTGAAACGGAAAGCTGGATTAGGCACATCATTAAAATTATACTAATTTTACGAGATTAAAAATACGGAAATGAATAAAGAAGCCCGCGTACAATTTGTTATAAATACGTTAAAAGAACTCTACCCTACTATCCCTATTCCGCTTGATCATAAGGACCCTTATACATTATTAATCGCAGTTTTGCTTTCGGCTCAATGCACTGATGTGCGTGTGAATCAGATTACGCCATTGCTTTTTGCTAAAGCTGATAACCCGTATGATATGATTAAAATGTCGATTGAAGAAATTAAGGAAATCATTCGACCTTGTGGTTTATCACCAATGAAATCAAAAGGGATTCACGGGTTATCCCATATATTAATTGACAAACATGGCGGAAAGGTTCCACAAAGTTTTGAAGCGCTTGAAGAATTGCCGGCCGTTGGACATAAAACTGCCAGCGTAGTAATGTCGCAAGCTTTTGGCGTTCCTGCATTTCCGGTAGATACGCATATTCACAGATTAATGTACAGATGGAATCTTTCGAATGGAAAAAATGTAGTTCAAACTGAAAAAGATGCTAAAAGATTGTTCCCAAGAGAAATATGGAACGATTTACATCTTCAGATTATTTGGTACGGGAGAGAATATTCGCCGGCCCGAGGCTGGAGTCTGGATAAAGATATTATTACTAGAACTATTGGTAAAAAATCAATAATAGAAGAAGCTGCTAAAAAAATAATTTAGCAGCTTCGTTTTGTTTTTTACATACCATTTTTTAAGGCATTATATTCATTTGTCATGTCTAGCGATCTGTAAATACCTAAAAGCGATTTTGTCGCATCAGTATTTTTAGGTTCTAAGGTAAGGGCTTTTTTTAGATACGGAATTGCACTTCGGGCTATATCATCTTTTTTGGCATTTAACTTGTCATATTTTTGCATATCTGCAGCCGAAGTTCCCAAAGAAGAGATTTCATCAGCCAGATCTTTTTTCTCTTCTAACTTCAGATAAGCCATATTAATATAAGCATCAACGTAATTAGGATCAAGCTCTAAAACATAATTATAAACGACTTCTGATTTAGCATAATCTTTTTTCTCAAGATAAGCATAAGCTAAATTACTATTGATATCAATTTTTTTAGAAGGAACTGATTCGGTTCTTGGTTTCTCGTAAAGTCCTTGTGCGATAGCTGATTCTCTTGCTTTTGGTGAAACAAAAAGATCTTCTTCTTTTGTTTTCTTATTTGTCGCCAAGTACAAAACTCCTTTTCCTGAAAAATTAATCTTTTTTAAAATTTCATAATATTTAACTGCCGAGTCATAGTCTTTTGCGTTGATAGAGGAAGATGCTGCATTACACAAGTTTAGTGTATCTTTCTTATCAAACATATATACTTTATAGCTTTTCTCAGCGCTTTCTTTAAATTTACCTGCATTAAAATCGGCCATTGCACCATTAACGAGACTCGATTTCATTTCTTTTAATGCCGCATTTGCCTTAACGGTAAATTTAAATTTTCCTGATTCATTTTCATATAAAAACACATCCTGATATGCCTGAGAGGCCAATGTAAAATTATTCGCTGCATCTATATTTTTTACAGCTAAGTCTTTTAAAACATTTCCTTTTAAATAATAATAATCTGATTTTGCTTCATCAGATGCATTAAGTATAAGATATTCTGTTTTATTTAATACTACCAGAGCTTCCTGGCTTTTTCCTTTATCATAAAGAGACTGCGCCTCTTTGATTTGGTCTTGTTGAGCAAATGCTCCAATATTTATCAATAAAAAAAATGATAATATCTGTAGGTTTTTCTTCATTTGGGTCAGGTTTGGTTGTTAAATACTTAGGGTTTTCTTATAAATGATTTTTAATTGAAGAATACATTTTAGGTGAAATGAAATTCTTGAAATCATTCACTATATCTTCTACTAAAACATTAAAGACGTACCACAAACAAACAAGATAAGTTGGTGTAATTTTTCATCATAGGTTACTGGTTATTTTTGTTAAACATTTATTTCACTTCATTCATAATTATTTAATCATTTAATTGTTTTAATACGAAAAACCTCTTTAATAGGTGTTTTTCATGTATTTAAAGCAACTTTTTTAACTAAAATAAAACTAAATACCGAATAAACAAATAAATTTTAACCTAAATATAACATTTTAACAAAACAACGAGAAAAATCACACAAAAAAGAGGACTTTTAGATCATGTAAATTAAAAAAGAAATAATATTCTTACTTTATATTTACATGAAAACAAAAAAACTCACTACCTGCAATTATTTGCAAATAGTGAGTTTTTCAAACCAAAAGTTAATTGGTTTTAGAATAAACATCCGACTGAAGTAGTGGGCTGTTTAATTAGCTATAATCTCAAAACTTTTATCTTTAACTTTCACAACTGTTAGTGCTTGTGAATAGTTTAATAAGAAAGAAACAACTTCTTTCTTAGGTTTTAGATTTTTAGAAGCTAATTCCTTCTTAGAGTAAATTTTCGCCATACTATAAATATGTTTATATTAAGTATAACGAGCTAATATTCAAAATAGTATTAGTTGGTTAAAATAATTTGATGTTTATCAATTATTTTTCTCAAATTCATTAGTGCATAACGCATTCTTCCGAGCGCTGTATTGATGCTAACATCCGTTAATTCAGATATTTCCTTGAAACTCATATCCTGATACATACGCATTACTAATACTTCTTTTTGATCTTCCGGAAGCTCTTCAATTAATCTTTTCAAGTCCACTTCGACCTGATCAACGATCATTTTGCTTTCAATGGTTAGAGAATCGTCAGACATGACAGAAAAAATAGAAAACTCTTCTGTTTCTCTGTACATCGGCATTTTTTTAGTTTTACGAAAGTGGTCTACAATTAAATTGTGTGAAATACGCATAACCCAAGGCAAGAATTTACCTTCTTCATTATATGAATTGCTTTTTAAGGTTTTGATTACCTTAATAAAAGTATCTTGAAAAATATCGTTTGAAATATCTCTATCAGCAATCTTTGAATATATGAATCCATATATTTTAGACTCGTGCCTTTTAATTAGTATCGAAAGGGCAGTTTCATTGCCTTCGATATAATTTTTTACTAATAGAGCGTCTGGAATATGCAGATCTGCCATAATACTACTTTTTTAGGTTTTATAATTTGGAGTAATTTTTCTAAAAAGTAATTTTATTGTATAGGCCTATCTTTTTTTGTTTATGTTAATATCGTGACCAAATTTAACAAATAATTATTTTAAAAAGCAAATTAAATCGAGAATAATTAACAACAAAATATCAGAAAATATAAATAAAACCTAAATTTAATCGACAAAGTGCGTTAAAACATTAAATTTAAGAAATGTTAAGAGCATAAAAAAATAGACATAAATAACTTACAATTAAACACTTAAGTCACATATGTCTATTTTTTCAACACCCTATTTATCATTGGTAAACTCGTACGTAATCTACATAGTACTTTTGCGGCAGTACCTTATCATCTACTTCAGGGCCTCCAAAATTGCCTCCAATCGCTAAATTAACGATGATATAGAAAGGTTTATCAAAGGGCCATGTATCTTCATTTTTTACCGCTGGATTAAAAGTATATGCTAAAGTTTGGTCGACAAAAAAATCAATTTTATCTTTTGTCCATTCGATTGCATAAACGTGGTATCCTTCTTCAATATTAGGGAATGCTGTTCTTTTTGTATTGATCGTATTTCCGTGACTGTCTTGCGTGTGCAAAGTTGTGTAGACCATATGAGGGTCTCGGCCAATGTATTCTAAAATATCAATTTCACCTGCTTTTGGCCAGTGGATTTCATCAATATTGGCACCTAACATCCAGAATGCCGGCCATAAACCATGTCCCACGGGTAATTTTGCCCTTGCTTCTATTCGACCGTATAAAAATTCTTTTTTACCTTTTGTCGTGATTTTAGTCGATGTATATTTACTTCCTTCTTTTTTGGCTTCGATAACTAAATTACCCTCTTTAAACTCGTGGTTGGTTTTGGTATAAATTTGTCTTTCGTTATTTCCAAAACCACAAAGATTTGGGCAACCGTCACCGACTTCGAAATTCCAGTCTTTTTCGTTTAAATCTTTATTGTTGAAATTTTCTTCCCAAACTAATTTTCTTTTTACTTCCTGCGCGAAACAAAAACTGCTAATTAACAGCAATACCATTATTTTTTTCATAGTATCATTTTAAAATTACAAAAATTAAGAAGGTCAGCCTAAACTGACCTTCTCATTTCATTATTACTAATTAATCTATAATCTATTGATACACTCTTACATAATCAATCTCCATAGAAGACTGTGTGAAAGCGGCATCAATATTGCCTCCCAAATTACCTCCCATTGCGACATTTAAAATTAAGAAAAAATCACTATTAAAAGGCAAAGAACCGTCATTAGGAACAGAATGAATCTGAACATCATCTACAAATGTTGTAACCGATGCAGCAGTCCAGACCGCTTTATAAACATGAAATTCAGTTGAAACATTTGGTATTGTTTTAGACCCAGTATTTCCACCTCCACCAGAGTGTCCCGGATAATGAAGTGTGCTCAAAATAACATTTTGATTATTACCAACATGCTCCATAATATCAATTTCTCCACAAGCTGGCCAAGGTTTGGTGGCATAATTTTGCCCCAGCATCCAGATTGCCGGCCAGGTTCCGGCACCAATTGGCAACTTAGCTTTAATCTCAACTTTTCCGTAAGTAAAGGCAAATTTAGCATCTGTTTTTAATCTCGCCGAAGAATAATCTGCTCCGCCTGAAGCTTCTTTTTTAGCTGTAATTTTCAAACTTCCGCCTTGCACAATTACGTTTGTAGCCGAGTTGGTGTAATTCTGTTTTTCATTATTTCCCCAACCGTTGTCACCTTTTCCTAAATCGTAATTCCATTTTGTCGCATCAGGTGCTCCATCAGTATTAAATTCATCTGACCAAACTAGTTTTGTAAAATCTGCCGGTGGAGCCTGAGTTGGTTTTGTGGTGGTAAAAATATGATACCATGCCAATGCCGGATTTCCGCCCATAACGGCTCTAACGACCATTCTGTTAGCTGTAATTGACAAAATCTCATACGAACTCTGACCAATGTAATACCCCATAAATCCGCCATCAGAGAAGTTCATTGTTGTTCCTCTGGTTTGAGTTGCATGATTTGGATTTGACATGACAACCGATTCTGATGGACTTAATGAAACTGATTTTTTACCAGAAGCATTGTATGACAAGCAAGAATCGTCCGGTCCGCTTCCTCCGGCTACACTTGCAAAAGCAGCATTAAAGAAGGTCGATCCACCGTTATCTAACTGAAACTTAAGTTGGTCACTTTCGAGAGAGAATGTCAATACGTTCTCGTATAAACAGCTGCTGCTTGGTGAACCAGCTTTTTCAAAAGGTCCAGCCATATAATAGTTTGCGAAATAATTTTTAGTAGCATCACCATCATTTTGTCCAACACCTAAATGACCAGGTTCAGAAGCTGACCAATACCATTTTTTTGAAGTTCCGGCTGTTAAAAACTGAACCGCTTCGTCGTCACTGAAATTACTTACCACCTCAACATCTATTGTTGTGTTTGTTGCTATCCCTCCTTTTCCAGAGGCAATTACCGTTACAGTATATTTATTTAATCCTGTTTTGGTAAATCGTTTTGTAAAGATACCGTTTGGCGCATTTTCAGTAGTACCGTCAGTAAATACATATTTGTATGAAATAGCGTTATCTGCAGTTGCAGTAAGTTTTACCATTCCTGATCCGTCTCCGTTAGGAGCAGCGGCTGTTTTTCCAACAATTTCGGCTTTAACCTGCAAATTTGTGGGTGCAGACAAATCGCCAAAAGCGTAATCATCTTTTTGGCAACTTATTACTAAAAGCAGTGCAAAAAGTAATACGAAGTATTTATTATATTTTTTCATTTTGTTATTTTTTATAAAATGTAAATTCATTTTAATGTCTTTTTAAAAGTGCTTATCTTATTTATGGAAATAAACATTATCTATATATATAGTATGTGCTCCGCTAGGATTCCCTGAATAAATAAGTTGAGCAATATGCGCCCGGGTTGTTAATCCTGTAAAATCGCTTAAAGGAATATCTAAACTTACCCATGTTCCTTTTGCAGGAGCGGTAACTTTAATTTCGTGTTCTTTGTCATCTCCTCCTCCGTTGTAAACGCCATTAGCTCCAAAATCAACTAATTTTATTCTGAATTCTGTAAAATCAGCTGACCAGACATCTACATGAAAATGCGTCATTGCACCCGTGTCAATTGTTGCAGTTGGTTCAATACCCACAAAATTTAAATCGGAGTATTTTTTTACTGCGTTTCCTGCTACAGCTGTTTCTTCTAATGTAGCTGCTGACCAATCTGTACGCCATGTTGCAATTGGCACATTTGAATACGCATTACTAAACATTGAAATTACATCAGTGGCAGGTTTTGTTGGTGTTGGCGCTGCGACACTTAATGCTTCTCCATTTTTATAGAAATAAATATTATCAACAAAAATGTTTTTACCAGCGGGAGTTCCAACCAATTTTAGTTGAAAAATATCTGCTACTTTGAAGTTTGTCTGACTTGTAAAGGCCGAAATCGGAATATCAATACTTGTCCATTGATTGGCGATCAGATCTTTTGTTACTGGTCTTTCTCCATTCGTTTTACTGATTAGCGAAGTTTCTAATTTTTGTAAATCTGCTGTCCAAACATCGAGGTGAACATAATCCATTCCCGAAACATCAACCGTGACATTATCTGCCAAGGCAATTCCCTGATAATTTAAATTAGTATAATTCAGCATTTTATCGCCATTCAAATCAAATTCTGAATAACCGCCTGATTGTCCCCAATTTGGATAGAAATTAGTTCCGGCAATATTAGTGTATTTTGCACTATAGATAGAAATCACATTTCCGGCTGGTCTGTTAGGAGGTGTAGTTGCTGAAGTAGTAGGATTTAGCACTAATTTTGCAGCAAACTGCTCTGTATATTCCGTCGTTTTAATTGCAGCACTTTTTGAAACTACACGAATTGTATAAGTTCCTGCTTCCTTATATACATATGAAACAGATTCTCCATTATTAGCTGAAATTGGCTCCGGTTTTCCAGTTTCTCCAAAATAAACATCATAAAACAAGGCAAAATCAGCTGTTGCTTTTACGGTTACTTTTTTAGAAACAGATATATCATTTGTAATTACCACTTTCAAGTTCTCAGGAGATTTAAAAGAAACGACAACCGGTTGAATCACTTCAGTTGTTTTTCCTGAAATTCCCATTGCGATAATTTTCGACTGATAAACACCTTCTTTGTAAGTGTGTGTTGTTGTGCCACCCGCTCCAAAATAAGCAGACTCAGGAGATCCGTCACCGTAATTTATCTTGTATTGCGTTACTCCTTCTCCTTTTGGTATAAAAGTAACTTTACCTGAATTATCCTGTGTTACTGTTGTCAAGGCAGCAATATTAGCCGGTGCACTTACAGCATCTAAATCAATATTGCTGCTTTCATCGCTTGAACAACCTAGAAAGATTATTAAAACGAAAAAACTTATAATTAACTGTATTTTTTTCATAATAGTATATTTTTAATATCCAGGGTTTTGTTGCCAGTTTCCGTTTGCGAATTGAATTTCTTCAATTGGAAGCGGAAATAACTCGTTTTTATTTGCTTTAAAACCCGGAATTTTGCCAACTGCTTTTCCTGTTCTTACTAAATCGAAGAAACGATGTCCTTCTCCAAAAAGTTCTACTCTTCTCTCAGCCCAAATAAAATCGGTCAAAGCGGCACCAGAAACTGAAATATCATGGTTATTGTCTCCAAAAGCACGTCTTCTAACCTGATTTAAATAATCTCTTGCTTTTGCATCATTGGTACCAGCACGACTATAAGCTTCGGCTGCCATTAATAAAACATCTGCGTAGCGAATCGCTCTGTAATTATTTGGATTTGTCAAATTCAAATCTCCAGCCGCAGTTGCGCTTCTTTTTCTTGGAAGATATTTTCTGTTGAAATAACCTGTGTCTTCATTTCCTTTTCCGAAACTGACACCTTTGCCTCCATCAAATGAAGCATTTGCAGCAGCCCAGGCCACAATATCCAATATGGCAACATCTTTACGTTTGTCACCCACTTCAAAAGCATCGGCACTTTCTTTGGTCGGAATATTAAAACTAAATCCAGATGAGAATAATGGTCCTGAATAATTACGGATACCACTAAAACCAACTGCAACGTTACCTTCACTACATTGTAAACAGGTAAAACCGGCTCCTTCAACATCTGTATATTGTACTTCAAAAACAGATTCTGTTCCGTTTTCTCCATCCAATTCAAACATGGCATCATAATCTGACTGTAATGAATATTTACCCGAAGTAATTACAGCATCAAGAACAGCTGCAGCTTGTGCAAATTTATTTTGATACAAATAGGCTTTTCCCAATAATGCCTGTGCTGCACCTTTTGTAACTCTCCCTTTTTGAGATGCCGTTGGAGATAAATTGGCGGCAGCAAAAATCAAATCAGCTTCAATTGAAGCATACACTTCCTGAGCAGATGCTCTTGCTACTGTTTTTTCATCTCCAACTTTAAATCTAACATCTCCTTTCATCGGGATTCCACCAAACCATTTTACTAACTCAAACTGGTAATATGCTCTCAGAAAACGTGTCTCTGCAATTAGCTGGTTTTTTCCCTCGAAATCTGTTTTATCCTTAAATTCAAGAATATAATTGGCTCTTTGAACTCCCGCAAACATCCAATTCCAGATATCTCTCAAATTGCTGTTTACCGGCGTATGAATCATGTCGTCTATTTGCTGAAAACCAATAACGTCTGTCGGACTTTCTCCTCCACACAAAGTATTGTCTGAAGCAATTTCTCCTAATAAAACATTGACATACGAAGATTGCAACAAATCGTAAGCAGCAACTAAGGCATCATCATAGTCTTCTTTTGAATTGAAATAATTCTCAGAATCTATAGAATACTTTGGCTTAGGACTTACAAAATCATCGGAACAAGAAATACTTATTGTCGAGAACAGTGTAAGTGTTATAATGGTTGTGATTAAATATTTTTTCATTTTTATTGAAATTAAAAATTAATGTTTAAACCCAATAAATAGGTTCTTGGAACTGGATAATAACCGTAATCAATTCCGGCACCAATTGGTGATTGAGATACTCCATCCTGATTTGTAGGCCCGGCTGAAGAGCCTGGATCGAAACCTTTGTATTTAGTAAAAGTGTACAAATTATTTACTCCTGCATAAAGTCTTAGTTTAGTAATTCCGGCTTTTTGCGTTACATTTGGATTAAGTGTATAACCCAATTGTATGTTTTGAATTCTGAAATAAGAAGCATCTTCTACAAAATAATCTGAAAGTACATTGTTTGCCGTTGCGCCTGTTGTTACTCTTGGCACAGTAGTACTTGTTCCGGCACCTGTCCATCTGTCTAAAACATAATCTAAACGATTAGCATCAGAAAGAACTCTCTCGTAATTGCGCACCATATCGTTTCCTACTGAAGCAAAACTATAAAGCGCAAAATCAATGTTTTTATAATTTAACTGGAAATTGAATCCCATTGTTGCTTCAGGAATTGGATCTCCAATATTGGTTTTATCTTTAGTATCAATTACACCGTCTCCATTTAAATCTACATAACGAATATCTCCCGGTGCAGCGTTTGCTCCTAAAGCCAATTGTGATGGATGAGCATCAACTTCTGCCTGATTTTGAAATAATCCATCTGTTTTATAGCCGTAAAAATAGCCTATTGGTTTTCCGGCTTCCATACGTGAAGCAGCTGGCTGACCAACTCCAAAACCACCTTGTTCAATAATTCCGGTTCCGTTATTTACTTCTAACACTTCATTTTTAATAAAGGTTACATTATAACCTACACTCATACTAAAAGAATCTGAAAATTTCTCTTTGTAATCAATTGCAAATTCAAAACCTGAATTTCTAACAGAACCTGCATTCAATGTTGGAGCACTCGCACCCGGCGCACCTATTCCTATAATTCCAGAAACCGGAATATTTGGTATCAAAAGATCATCTCTGGTATCTATAAAATAATCAGCAACTACAGAAACTTTATCATTAAATAATCTTAAATCTAAACCAACATCAAACTTTTTAGCTTCCTCCCATTTTAAATCAGAATTAGGAATTTGTCCGGTGGCTTTTCCGCTTGTTAAATTACCGTCAAATACATAAGTAGCTTCTCCTGTTAAGAGAGACAGATAACCGTTATTTGGAATTTGGTCATTCCCCAGAGTACCGTAACTGGCTCTGAATTTTAAGAAGTTTATTGTTTTTGATTCTCCAAAGAAGCCTTCGTCAGAAACTACCCATCCTGCTGTAAAAGATGGAAAATATCCCACTTTGTTTCCCGGACCAAATTTTGTAGACGAATCACGTCTGATCATTGCAGAGAAAAGATACTTTCCTTTATAATCGTATTGTGCTCTTCCAAAGTAAGAAAGTCTTCTTTGGTCGTAAACATATCCTCCTGTATTCAATGCAGTTGGCAATCCTTTGGTTAAGGAAAGATCTGCATATTCCCATGAATTATTAGGAACGTCAAATCCTGTTGCATTAGCTGAATTTCCCCAGGTTTTAAAAATAGTATTTCCTAATGTAGCGGTGATGTTGTGGTTCTCTGCTATTTTTGCAGTATACGTTCCGTAGATATCAAATGAATAATCATTATCATTTGTTGCCGTTTGCGTTACAGAACTTCTCTGAACATCAAAAACTTTTCCTCCGTAACTGATTTGTTTTCCAAAGGTTTTGCCTTCGCTGTTTGCGGTATTAAATCCTATAGAACTTGATAAAACAAATCCTTTGAAAATTTTATAATCAAAACCAAAATTTCCGTTAAGCTTTTTAAAATTATAATCGTTGTAAGTGTTTGCAATCTGTGCTAACGGATTTATAATTTCTGTTCCCAATCCTGTTGTACTTGGTACTAAAGTAAAATCGCCTTTTGCATCGTAAGGAGCAATAGTTGCCGGCACGTTTAAAGCATTAAAAAGTACAGATCCTAATCCGTTTTCATTAATTGTTTTTCTATTGAAATAGGTATAAATTACATTTGTTTTTATTTTGAATTTATCGCTTAGATCAGCGCCTAAGGCAATTCTCGCCGTATTTCTTAAAAATCCGGATTTATCCTGTCCTACTACACCTTCCTGATCTAAATGCGAACCACTTACAGAATAGGTAATCTTCTCCGATCCTCCAGAAATTGTTAAATCAGTATTTAAAATTGGCACTCCGGTACCCAAAACTTCTTTTTGCCAGTCGGTTCCTTTTCCTAAACCACTTGCATTTGGGTAAGGAAGCGCTTTTCCGCCATTGGCATAACTTTCATTTAGTAATAAAGCATATTCCGTAGCATCGAGCATTGGTAATTTTCTCGAAGCTTCCTGAAATCCTGAATAACTGTTTAGAGAGATTTTTGTTTTTGAATTCTTCTTTCCCATTTTAGTGGTAATTAAAATAATTCCGTTTGCCCCAATAGTTCCATAAATGGCAGCTTGCGCATCTTTTAAAACAGTAATAGTTTCAATATCGTTTGGATTAAGCAAACTTAAATCACCTACATAACCGTCAATAATGGCTTGCGGACCATTTTCTCCATTGGTGGCGATACCACGAATACGAATATCTAATTTAGCTCCGGGAGCTCCGGATTGTGTAGTTACGTTTACTCCGGAAACGGTTCCCTGTAAAGCTTGTTCAACCTTTACTGGTTTTAAAATATCTAACGTTTTACTGTCTACTACAGAAACGGCTCCGGTTACTTCTCTTTTCTTTTGAGTTCCGTAACCAATCACAACGACTTCATCAAGAGATCTGGCATCGTCGCTCATTTTAACCGTTATTTTGGTTCCTGAAACTGCAACTTCCTGCGTTCGAAAACCAATATAACTGAAAACAATGATAGTTCCTTTTGGAACTCCTAATAATTTAAAAGAGCCATCAAAGTCTGTGGTTGTACTTTGGGAGGAACTTTTAACTTTTACATTTACGCCCGGTAGTGATAATCCCGAGCCATCTAGTACTGTACCGCTTACATCCAAATTTTGCGAAAATGCAAAAGATGTAAACAGTAATAGTACGGTTAGTAATAATTTTGATTTCATAATTAGTTAGTTTTTATTGAAAGATAAAATTATCAGATCCCATTAGGAAAACGACAAAATTAACCTCAACAAAAAACATACATCATAAAAAAAATACCACTTAATTACTGATATATTAAAAAAATGCCTGATTTAACTATAAATTACAAATGTTAATTTCCTTAACAAAAACACTCAAAAAGCACAACAAAACGTTAATGTTGAGGTAATGTATAGTTTATTTAGGGTGTTTTTTGACTTCCTATACAGCAAGAATATATTCAACCAACCCAATTTCGTGCTGTAAATCCATTTTTTTACGCAAACGATATCTTTTTATTTCAACACTTCGAACAGAAATATTAAATAAAGGTGCTATCTCTTTAGAAGAAAGATTCAGTCGCAAATAAGCGCAAAGCCTAAGATCGTTTGGAGTCAATAAAGGGTGAACTTGTTTGATTCTTTTTAAGAAATCTTTATCGGCATTATCAAAAGCTTCCTTAAAAACATTCCAGGAATCGTCCTCTGTAATATTTTTATTGATGGTACTTATTACAGATTTAATATTTTTATTATCATCCTGAGTTGTTTTCTTTAAATCTTCTTTGATGAATGCCAACAATTCGTTTTTACTATTTAAACTCATTGTCGAAACAGCCAATTCCCGATTTTTACTATCAACATCCTGAGAAAGCTGCTCATTTCTTACCTTCATTAATTGTCGTTCATTTTCTA
The DNA here is from genome assembly GCA_900107365.1 of Flavobacterium aquidurense. Taxonomy (GTDB): domain Bacteria; phylum Bacteroidota; class Bacteroidia; order Flavobacteriales; family Flavobacteriaceae; genus Flavobacterium; species Flavobacterium aquidurense. Next base: position 379,808 of record FNPS01000001.1, on the reverse strand, counting down.
ACTCTTTAATCTCAAGCAAAAGATTATTCTCTTCAATTAATTTCTCTTTTTGTTTATGATAATAATTTCTATACGCTTTATTAATAAAATAAGCCATTATCACTAACAACAGAAAATAAATAAAACAGGCCAAATTAGTCAAATACCAAGGTTTTAAAACGACAAATGTATAAGTGGCTGTATTTTGCAAAATCGTGTTAGCATAACGCGCCCGTACTTTAAAAGTATATTTTCCGGGAGATAAATTCTTGAAATTTACTGTAGATTTTGTGCTCCACTCGCTCCAGTCATTCTGAAATCCTTCTAATAAATATTGATATTCTGAATTAATGTATTTATTATACTCCGGAACAGTGTAATTTAAAGTGATATTGTTTTCGTTAGAATGAAAACTTCCTTCATTTTGAATTGCTACGTTTGTAAGTGTTTCATTTTGCTTGTTTATGGTAATATCAGTTATAAAAACGATATAATTTTTAAAACTTAGATCATCTATATTTAATGTATAATAACCATCTGTAGTACCAATTAAGTATGTTGATTTAGAAATTTGTGTAATATTCTCAAACCCCAACATTGAATTGGTCAAAGAAGCTGGTATCGGAATAACGTTTTGTTTTAATTGATTACTCAGTTTACTGGCAGAAAAATAGTGAATGTAATTTTTAGAAAACAACCATATTTTATTCGAATTATCAACAATTAGCTTCCCTGAAGTATATTCGTCTTTTTCAAAAATAGAACTTAGCAAATTATCTTTTTCAAATAATTTAGTGTTCGGGTTTAAATTAAAAATGCCACCTTTGTAAGCATAATAAATTTGATTATTGAATTTAGTTAAACTTGCATTTTTTCCTTTTTGAGGAGATTTATAAGTATAAAAACCTCGTGTTTTTGATACTGATTTATCTAATTTCAATCTAAAGATTCCTTTGTATTCGTGACTTACATAAACATCAAAATTATTTGTAATTTCGAAGTATCGTGATGAATAATCAAAACCTTTAATTTTATTTTTGAAAACCCATTGATTCCCAACTTTTTCAAGAACTGAAATTCCGTAGTAATTTCCCTGAAGCAATTGATTTTTAGCACTCGGAACTGGTTCAAATTTCCAGGTTCCAGAAGCAGAAAATATATTTCTTGCCGAATCATTAGTGATGATGAAAGTACCGGAATCATGCCCACAGAAAAGCGTATTATCATAAACATAAAGCGACCAAACCTGTCCTTTTGTTCCATTTATAAATTTAAACTCAGCATGACTTTGATTTGGTTTACAAAACAGTCCCTGATTTGTTCCAACATACAGTATTCCATTAAAAGTTGCCGATGCATAAACGGTTCCCAATACGCCAGAATCATCTGTAAAACTGTGTACTGGCGAATTAATATTAATACAATTGATTCCGTTATCTAATCCAGCCCATAAATTCTGATCCTTATCTTCAAAAAGTGAAAGCGCCGTATTATTGCTCAACCCTTTTCGCTGTGAAATATGATATTTTAATTTTCCGCTACCTGATAAAACAAAAATTCCGTTAGAAACCGTTCCTAAAGCAAAACTTCCATCCTGAAGAAATTGACTGCTGTAGACAAAACTTGACTTTAATTCGGCATCGACATCTGTAACAAAACGGGTTAAACTATTCCCAACTAATTTATAAATACCATCCAATTGTGTCTGAATCAGCAAACCATCGTCTGTTGTAAAAATATTTACGATTGTAAATTTCTTAAGGATTGGGTGGTCTGAAACTAACTTTGCTTTTCCGCTTTCAATTTCAAAAAGCCCTTCTTTTATGGTCTGAAAATAAATTGCATTTTTAGGAGAAAACGATTTTATAACACCATTTTTAGGCGCAATAATTTTAAATTTTCCCGTTTTCGTGTCGTAAATATAAATTCGGTTTAAGGATTGAAACAAAATCCACTGATCGTATTTCAGGATATTCCAAAACTGTTCGTCGTCTAATATTTTATCTTTAATGGTATCACTTAGTGAAGTATATTTTAATTTCCCGTTTGTCTGTCTGGTCCAATAACCAAAATTCATATAACAGCCCGTATAGATTTTTGTTCCAATGACTTTAACAGATCGAATAATCGTTTCGTTTGGAGCCGGGTACAATTGCCAGGTTGTGCCATTAAACTCTAAAAGTCCATCATTGTTGGCAAAATATAAATAGTTCTGATCATCTTGCGAAATCATCCAACTTTGATTTCCTGCGCCATAAACAGAAGAAGAATATTTTACTATTGGCGGAAACTCCTGCGAAAACAGGAAAAAGCTCATCAAAAATAATAGTGTAGATAGTTTTGTTTTCAAAATTTGGTCAGAATTTAAAATAGTTTTAAAGCAGTTCTAAAATAGGATATTTTGCATTAAAACAATTCATTGCATAAAAATAAATTAAACATACAGAATTGTGCAAAGCTTTTCACGCAGCTTTAAAAAGATATTAGCAGATCAGCGCAGCTTATTTATTCAAATTAAATCTGCTCAAATCTGCGTGAAACAAAAAATGAATGATTAATTGGGATTTAATGAACAAGACTCTATTGAAATCTGTTAAGATTTGGAACAATGGCATTAACAAAACTCAATTCAAAATTGATTACTTTTGTAAAAATTGACTTTTTTTATGCAAATTGATCTTTCAAAACTCGACCCAAAACATAATATTATCATTAAAGGAGCGCAGGTACACAATCTAAAAAATGTAGATGTCGCTATTCCCCGAAATAAACTTGTCGTTATCACAGGTCTTTCAGGATCAGGGAAATCAAGTCTGGCATTTGATACTTTGTATGCCGAAGGACAACGTCGCTATGTTGAAAGTTTATCCTCATATGCACGTCAATTCCTTGGCCGTTTAGACAAGCCAAAAGTAGAGTACATAAAAGGTATTGCACCCGCGATTGCTATTGAACAAAAAGTAAATACCACCAATGCCCGTTCTACAGTTGGAACTTCAACAGAAATATACGATTATGTAAAGCTTTTATTCGCCAGAATCGGACGTACTTATTCGCCAATTTCCGGATTAGAAGTCAAGAAAAACACCGTTACTGATGTTGTTTCTGATGTAAAAAAATTTGAATTAGACAGTAAATGGTTATTGCTTTCTCCTATTCATCTGGAAGAAGGAAGACAACTTGAAGACAAGCTCAAAGTCCTTTTACAGCAAGGTTTTGCCCGTATTCTGGTTGACAACGAAATGGTTCGTTTAGATGAATTTACACCAACAGAAGTTCATAAATTAGACAATAAAGACATTCTGCTTATTATTGACAGAATTGTTGTTAAAGAGGAAGAAGAATTCTACAACCGTTTGGCTGATGCAGTACAAACTGCTTTTTTTGAAGGAAAAGGAATTTGTTATTTGCAGGAATTAAACTCAGATAAAAGATTTAGCTATTCGAATAATTTTGAATTGGACGGAATCACTTTCTTAGAACCCAATGTTCACCTATTTAGTTTTAATAATCCATATGGCGCCTGCCCGGTTTGTGAAGGTTATGGAAATATCATTGGAATCGATGCAGATTTAGTAGTCCCTAATACTTCATTATCTGTATTTGAAAGCGCTATTTATCCCTGGAGAGGTGATAGTATGAGTTGGTACAAAGACGAATTGGTGAAACATGCTTACAAATTCGACTTTCCAATCCATAAACCTTATTTCCAATTAACGGAAGATCAAAAAGATCTAATCTGGAAAGGGAATCAATATTTTCAAGGGTTAAATGATTTCTTTAGAGAGTTAGAAGAAAAAAATTATAAAATTCAGAACCGTGTAATGTTATCACGTTATCGCGGAAAAACGAAATGTCACGCCTGTCGCGGAAAACGCTTACGTGAAGAAGCTTCGTATGTGAAAATTGGTGGAAAAACAGTTTCAGATTTAGTTGATCTTCCCATTAAACATTTGGTTACCTTTTTCAAAAATCTTGAATTAGACAAATACGAACAGCAAATTGCCAAACGTTTGATGCTTGAAATCAATAATCGCTTATCCTTTTTGACAGAAGTTGGTTTGGATTATCTTACGCTAAACAGAAATTCCTCAACACTTTCCGGAGGTGAATCTCAGCGTATTAATTTAGCAACTTCATTAGGAAGTAGTTTGGTTGGTTCTATGTATATTTTAGATGAACCAAGTATTGGTTTACATCCGAAAGATTCTGAGCGATTGATTAAAGTTTTGCTTTCCCTTCGTGACTTAGGAAATACTGTTATTGTAGTAGAACATGATGAAGATATCATGAAAGCTGCCGACATGATTATTGATATTGGTCCTGAAGCCGGAACTTTTGGAGGAAATTTAGTTGCGCAGGGCACTTATGATGAAATCCTGAAATCAGAATCGCTTACTGCTAAATATTTAAATGGAGATTTAGAAATTGCTGTTCCGAAGAAAAGACGAAAATTCAAAAATCATATTGATATAGTTGGAGCACGCGAAAACAATTTAAAAAATATTAATGTAACATTTCCCTTAGATGTTTTAACTGTAATTACAGGAGTTTCAGGTAGTGGAAAAAGTACTTTGATTAAAAAGATTCTTTTTCCTGCGATGCAGAAAAAACTGGAAAATGCTGCTGAAAAAGCGGGTCAGTTTACCGAAATAAAAGGTTCTTTCTCACAGATTAAACATATTGAATATGTAGATCAGAATCCTATTGGAAGAAGTTCAAGATCGAATCCTGTCACTTACATCAAAGCTTACGACGATATTCGTGATTTGTATGCCAAAGAAAAATTATCCAAAATAAGAGGTTATCAGGCAAAACATTTTTCTTTTAATGTTGATGGAGGCCGATGCGAAACATGCAAAGGAGAAGGCTCTATAAATGTTGAAATGGTATTTATGGCCGATGTTTCTTTACCATGCGAAACTTGTGGTGGAAAACGTTTCAAAAAAGAGATTTTAGAGATCCATTTTGATGAGAAAAACATCAACGATATTCTAACAATGACTATTGATGATGCAATTGCCTTTTTCGAAAAAAACAAGCAAACCAAAATCACTCAAAAACTGCAACCTTTACAAGATGTTGGTTTAGGATATGTACAATTAGGACAATCTTCTTCTACACTTTCTGGTGGCGAAGCACAACGTATTAAACTGGCTTCTTTTCTAGTAAAAGGAGCAACTAAAGACAAAGCTTTATTTGTTTTTGACGAACCAACAACCGGATTGCATTTTCATGACATTAAAAAGCTATTAAAGTCATTTGATGCCTTGATTGAAAAGGGGCATTCAATAATTGTAATTGAACACAATCTCGATTTAATAAAATGTGCAGACTGGATTATTGATCTTGGTCCGGAGGGAGGAGAAAATGGCGGACATTTATTGGCAGTTGGAACACCAGAAGATATTGTAAAAGTAAAAGAATCTGTTACGGGTATTTATTTAAAAGACAAAATTTAAATTATAAAAAATTCCAAATTCCAATAACGATTATCGTATTGGAATTTGGAATTTAAAATTTTTGGAATTTAATGTGTTAAGCCACCAAACATCTTTCTTCAAATGGAAAACCATCCTCATCGATAGCAACTAAAATCTTTTTCTCTTTAGAAGCCTGTAAAGTAAGGTACAACCATGCAAATGACCATAATCCTAAGGTTAGACAAAAAATGGTAAAATTCAAACCATGATTAACAACCTTCCCTCCTTTAGAAAGAACTGCAAAAAGCATTTTGTCATTTCTTTCTTCAAGTTTAAATCCTTTATGAACCTTATTTGAGATCATATTCGAAAATACTTGTAAACTTTGTTCCTGACTCAGTTGATTTTTTTTCATAATCACAAACCATTTAAATTAAGCCTAATTTCTACTTTCTTAAATTTTAACAATTTTTGCTAACTAATTAGTACTTTAAAAACACTAAAACACAAATTTTATTGCATTTAACACAACATTATGCAGGTTATAGCGCAAAGTGCTGCTGAAAATTCAAGATAAAGTTAATTTTTATAAATTAAATGACAAAAGAATCAAGTGTTAAAATTTAAATATTAACATCACTTAATCAATAAGTTGTCTTTTTCTTAATCTTTATTTTTAACGTTAAATGAAGGTGCCTGATAATCGGGATTTAAATAATTTTCGGGAATAGTTGTAGTATTTCCGTCACGTAACGCATTATAATGTGGTGACATAATTTCAATTCCGGCAGCATTAAAAGAGTCCTGAATATTCTGATGTAAGGACGAATAGATCCTTGGCTGTTTCGTAGGTTCTTTCGTATAAACATTAATTTGATAGGATACATAAAAGTCATCCAGGCTCGTTTGCAAAACAAAAGGCTCCGGAGTTTTCTCTGTCATATCCGTTTTTAAAGCAGCATCAATTAATGCTTTATGGATGGCTGCCCAAGGTACATCATAACCAATTGTTACCGTTGTATGTATTAATAATCCGTTAGTAGCATGCTTTGTGTTCGCCGAAAAATTCGTAGAAGTACTAGATAAAACAGTGGCATTCGGAATCGTAATATCCTCAAATTTAGGTGTTCTGATACGCGTAACCAATGCCGTTTTCTCAATTACTTCTCCACTGACATCACCAATTTTTATAAAATCACCAATTTTAAATGGTCGCATATACGTTATTACCAACCCTGCCACCATATTGGCAATAGCATTTGAAGAACCTAATGAAAACAAAACACCAACAAATACAGAAACCCCTTTGAAAATAGGAGAATCAGAACCTGGCAGATACGGAAAAATAATAACCAGCATAAAAGCATACATTAATAATCTGATGATATTAAAAGTTGGCATTGCCCAATCATTATAAAAACCGTCAATTTTTATGTTTTCTTTTTTTATCTCATCGAAGAAGAATTTTATAATTTTTATACTATATCTAAAAATGATAATAATGACAATAATAGTTATCAGGCTTGGTAAAAAGTCGACAAAGCCCATGATAGCCAATTTTGCGGGAGTTAATATCCAACGTAATAAAGTCGTTGTATAGGCTTCTGTGGCTGGAAATATGCTAAATAAAACGGGTAATGAGAGATAAACAATAAAAATAAGCGTGATCATTTTAATAACACCAAACAATCGCATTAATACAAACTGTTGTTTGTGTGGTGACAAAATACTGATATTATTATAAGTGAAACCTTTAAAGTATTTGTCGCTCTTTTTTAAGATTCTAAATTTTATCCAATTAAAAATTTTACCCACAAAGTATAAAACCAAACCGATTATTAAAATTAATAAAGCAGTATAGCCCAGACGCTTTGGAAGCTGCGAATAGTTTGCATTTTGATAAACAACAGCATTTTTTATTAAAGTTAGATTCCGTTTTGCAATAAACGCCGGGGTTTCATTTTCGATTTTTGCATCAATATCTAAAACAGACATAATAATAAAATCTCCTTTGTATGTGATATCCTGAGAGATATCAGAAGGAACCACAACAATCGAATCGCTTTCAAAAAAAGAATCATGATAGAGTTTTCTGATTTTTTCAGTAATAGCGTTTGCTCTGTTTTCTGCAGAAAAAGACCCTACCTTATTATAGACGTAAAATAGAGTGTCTTTAAAAGGAACTATCGGATAACCTTTTAATTTGGCCTGAGGAATGGTTGTTTGTACCGTTTTTAAGGTATCTTTTTGAGCAGATACTACCGACGAAAATAAAACAACAAACAATAATAAAAAACAAAGTAATTTCTTTTTCATATAACGCTAAAAATAAATTGATTATCCTTTCTAACAAATATAAAAACAAAATAGATTCGAAATTAAATTACTTTATAATTTCTCAATAAAATCGTACTAAATTTTGATTCCTAATTTTCTAAAAATAGTATCGATCACTTTATTAATATCCGGAGAAATATTAAATTTATAATTTAGATACACATATAAAATGGTAACTAAAATAGATTTTAGTGCTATACTAATTAATTGAAAAAATGGAAATTCCCAGAAATAAAACATCAAGAACAAAGCAAATGTCAGTAACGCTGAATAAATGGTTTCTTTAGTAAAAGGGTATAAATGAAGCTTTTTAACAACAAAAAGTAATTTTGCCAGGCTATATAAGGTTATAGACAACAAAGTCGCAAATGCAGACCCAAAAATTCCGAAAATTGGAATAAAAATCATATTTAAAACAATCGTCAGAACTACCAGCATTAATCCGAGATACAATACCATTCTGTAATATTTTGTATTAAAAATGATCGCATTATTGTTTCCTAATATCAAATCGAAGTATTTCGATAATCCAATCATAAACACAACTGCAATTCCCCCACTATATTCTTTTGGAACCAATTCATACAATTGGCTGATGTTTACAAAAATGCATAACATCACAAATCCGCCAACCATCTGCAAATTAATAGAGGTTTTTTTATACAATAAATTCAATTCATCATGTTTGTTTTCATGCATTAATTTTGCTGTAATCGGGTATACAATCTGATGCATGGCCCGGCTCGGAACAGAAATGACCAAAGCGATATAAGTTGCGACCGAATAGTAAGCAATGTTCTCAATCTTCATATATTGATTCAGCATCAATTTATCTCCATCTAAAAGTAAATTAGCAACACTTCCGGAAAGAATAATAAAGAAAGTATATTCCATTACACTTTTTACGTTCTCCGGAATTGTAATCTGAAATTTAGGTTTCTTGATGTAAAAAGCATAAAACATAGTCACTATAAATGCGATAAAATAAATTGCCGCAGTTACGTAAACAAATTCGACTAACGAAATCCATTTAAAATAAAGTCCGATTAAAGCAAAGGTCGAAAGCAACCTTAACCCTACTTCTTTAATGAAATTCCCAAAAACGGAATGCATATGAACTCTTGCCCATGCATAAAATATTTCAAAATAAGCCATACAGATTCCTATAAATGGAATTAATAGCATAAATTCTTTTACTACAGGATTTTCTTTAGAAACAAAATCAGTAATGTCATCAAAGAAAAAAATACCAATTATTCCCAGAGGAATGCACATTAAGACCGGAAATAACGCAGTAAAAGACAAGAACTGTTCTCTTTCTTCCTCTGTTTTATATTGCGAATAAAATTTGACCAGGGTATTTTGCATACCAATTGCAAACAAAGGCATAATAACGTTTGCAGCCGATGTCACATAATTAGTTAGTGCATAATAAGTTGCACCAAGAAAAACAGGATATAGGTAAAGTGTATTAATGGCTCCAATAGCGAAACCTATGTAAGTAATAATTGTATTTTTGAAAGACTGATTTAAAACAATACCCATATTTGAGTTTAGATTGTAGATTTTAGATTTTTTGCACTTATCTGTTAATCAGCTGTGCTAATTGTTTGGTTAGATTTTTTCTTGAATATTGTTGTAAACCAACGCCATTAGCCTGAAGCTTTCCTTCCAAATACTGATTATAAAAGTCCAAAATTACACTTTTTAACTTCGCTTTTTCAGAATAATCAAAAAATACTCCTGTATTAGTTTCTTTTATAATGTCTGCGAAATCAGAACCTTGCGGACCGATAGCAACAATTGGGCGATTTGACACCATATATTCAAACAATTTCCCCGGAATAATACTTTTAGTATCTTCCGAATTAATCTCTATAAGAAGTAAAACCTGAGATTTTTTTTGATGCGCAATTGCTTCGTGATGTGAAACATAACCCAGAAGATTTAAATAGGAATTCAGATTAAACTCCTGAATAGAATCGAGTACTTCCTGACTTACTGCCCCAATTAATTTGATTTCCAAATGCAATTTAAAATCTGGCACTTCCTGAAGTAATTCTACCAGACATTCCCAAAGAAATTTAGGGTTTCTATCAGATAAAAATGATCCGATATGTGCTAAAGTGAATTTAGAATCTAAAGTTTGCTTTTCGACATTTTCAATATCGTAACCGTTTGTAATTACCGAAATTGGCTTATTGGTAATAGCCTGAAATTCGGTTTTAGTAGTTTTGCTTGTTACAATGATAGTATCAGCGTTATTTAGAACTTTATACTCTAATTTTTTATGCTTTTTAGCAGCATAATTAGACAAACGCAATGCTTTATGATATCCAATTGTAGTCCAGGGATCACGGAAATCAGCAAACCATCTTATGTTTAATTTTTCTTTTAATTCTAATCCGATTAAATGCAAACTATGCGGGGGACCAGAAGTTACGATTGTGTCAATATTATTTTCTTTAATATATTTTTCAAGGTAAGAAACGGAAGGTTTCACCCAAAATACACGAGCATCCGGAATAAAAAGATTACCACGAACCCAAAGAAAAGTTTTATCTAAAAAGGTTTGTTTTTTCTTTTGAGGAAAAATCCCCGAACTAATTTTCTTTGTTTTCTTTTTTGAAAAAACAGAAGCCAGTTGATACGGCTCCCAGATTTTATTTTTAAGAACAATTACTTTATCTGATATTTCACTTACCAAACCTTCATCAATAATGGGATAAGTTGGATTTTCAGGAACATAAACAATTGGCTGAATATCAAATTCGGGCAAATACTTTACAAATTTCAACCAACGCTGTACGCCAGGGCCTCCAGCTGGTGGAAAATAATAAGTAATAATTAAAAGTTTTTTTGGTTCCAATTTATTTAATTTCTGAAAATATTATTTATTTTCTTTTGTATCATTATTGATTTTATCAAGCTCTTCAATATCTAAAATATCTTTAGGCCTGTTTGCTGCTTTTTTAGCAATGATTAAATTATCATAATCAATAAAATAAACAGGAGTCTCATCTATCATAACAATTGTAGCATCATCTAGCAATGACGAAAAAGTTTTATCTTCTAAACCTTTAACAGTAGTCATAATATCTAACCTCAAACCATAATTTAAGCTAAAATCGGTCCAACCAGGAATAAATTGCATTGTTTCGATGGTTTCAAAATCACCTAGATTGATCGATTTTAAAGCCTTTCTTAAATTGATTCTGTTTTTTCTATAGTATCTTCCAGATAAATATCAATATCACCAGTATTTCTATTGTACCCATATATATTAACTGCAAATCCTCCAATAGTTATATACCTAATCTTATTCTCAAAAAAACTAGTCCAAATAGAAATTATTTGCTCATTCATCGTTTTTTGGATTGAATTATTCTAGCTGTTTTGAGCATATTAGAAACTTCAATGATTGCCATTAACCGCTCTAATCTTTCCAAATAACACAGTGATTTTATTTCAGCAATTCTTTTAGCTTCTAACTCTTTTGGAGTACCAAAACTTAAAACATCTTTTTCCATCGGTCAGTCTTTAAATACTTTGCAAAGATACTAAATGATCAAAGCAATAAAATAGCACCAAATACAAAATTAACTTTGGTTATTTTTTGCTTTTTTGTGTTTATTTTCAAAATAAATTCCACCAATCAAAAGCAATAACATTCCAATTGAGCTAGCCAAAGTAATGGTTCCTCCGGTTTTTACAACCTGTGGTTCAAATTTAAATTCAATAGTATGTTTTCCTCCTGGAACTTCCATTGCTCGTAAAACATAATCTACAGGGAAATGATCTGTAAATTGACCATCAACGTAAGCATTCCATCCATTTTTATAATACATTTCAGAGAAAACAGCTAAACCGTCTTTTCTGTTATCTGATTGATATTTAATGTAGTTTGGTTTATATGTGACTACTTTTATTGTTCCGGTTGTATCCCATTGTTTTTTCAATCGGGCGCTTTTAAATTTACCCTCGTAATCATGAACGTTAAAAACGGCAACCTTTTTAGTATCAAGGTTATTTAAAGCTTTCATCACGTCGTCTGGTTTATTCACCAATCTTACTGAATTAACAAACCAGGCATTTCCATTTGCTTCCGGATTTGCTACTGGCACTTCATTCCCTTCTTTATCAGTTTGAATTACATACTTAACATTTAACATATTAAGTACTTCAATATTACCTTTTTGAATTTGATAATCCATTAATTGCTGCATTCTTCTCGGGCGTACGGCACTGTATCCGCCAATGGTTTTATGAAAATAAGAAGATCTTCCCTGTAACTGCCCTTGTACATCAAAAACACGATATATTGATTTATCTTCTAAAATTTTAGAGTCAATTGGAGTTTCCTGAAAAGGAGCCGCAATCTGTACAGGACTAACAAAATCTTTAGCTGAAACGTATCTTTTATCAACAAAAAACAAATCGAAAATCATTAAGATACCAACTATAATTAAGGTTGTATTTTGCGAAAATTTATTTTTAATAAATAGCCATAAAATTCCAAATGTAATGACAATAAAGAATCCTGAACGCAATAAATCTGCAGAATACAAACTCATTCTGTCTTCTTTTAATGCATCAACAAAAGCAGGTCCATAACTTTGCAAGTAAGCATTATCACTCATTCCTGTAAAGTGAAACATTCCTTTAGCAATAACTAAAATCAATAAAACTCCAAGTCCAAAAACTCCTGTCTGAATTAAAGCTTTCTGCTGTAATTTTGGTTCATCTTTAGCTTTAAAAAACGATTGTAGTCCCATCACTGCAAGTACAGGAATACATAATTCTAATATAACCTGAATCGAAGATACTGCTCTAAACTTATCGTACATCGGAACGTATTCGATAAAAAAGTTAGTCAGTACAGCGAAATTTTTTCCCCAGGAAAGCATCAACGTAAATAAAGCTCCACTAAGAAATACATATTTTATTTTTCTTTCATCAATAAACAGAGCCAGAACCGCCAAAAAGAAAACTACTACACCTATATATGCTGGAGCAGATACAATAGGCTGATCTCCCCAATAAGTTGGCATTCCGGAAACAAAATCCTGTGCCTGATCTGAAGGAACTCCCTGCTCGATCATAAACGAGTACATTCGGCTGTCTGTCCCCACATTTTCATGGCTTGAACCACCGAAAATTCTTGGTGCAATTAAATTCAAACTTTCAGCAATACCGTAACTATATTCTGTAATATAGTCTGTTGTCATTGAAGCCGTTGTTTCATTTTTAGATCCGTCAGGATTAAACGTTAATTCGCTTTTATCACGAATACTGTACTTAGCATATTCACTCGTTGCCATTAAATTTCCGGCATTAGCGCCTATAGCAAAAATTCCGGCCACTGCCAAAACTCCAACCGCTTTTAAAAGCTCTTTATATTCTTTAGCTTTAATAAATTGAAACGCAAAATATCCTGAAAGGATCAGAAGGAAAATCAAAAGATAATACGTCATTTGAAAGTGGTTCGCATTCACTTCCAACGCGACCGCAAACATGGTGAGCAAACCTCCCCAAATATATTTTTTCTGAAAAACCAGTATAAAACCTGCTATCACAAGCGGCATATAAGCAATCGCATGCGCTTTTGCATTATGACCAACTCCCAGAATAATAATTAAATAAGTAGAAAAACCGAACGCAATTGCGCCAATAAATGCTTTAAGAGGATCTGTTTTTAAAACTAACAACAATCCGTAAAAGCCTAAGAAGTATAAAAACAGGTAATCAGCAGGACGAGGTAAAAAACGCAAAACATCATCTAATTTACCTACAAAGTCATTAGGGTAATTCGCTCCTAATTGATACGTTGGCATTCCGCCAAAAGCAGAGTTTGTCCAATAAGGTTCTGTATGTTCAGCGGCTCTAAAGTCATTTTGCTCTTTTGCCATTCCGGTATATTGTGCAATATCCGATTGGAAAATTTGTTTTCCTTGTAAGACTGGATAAAAATAAATTAACGAAACGAGAATAAAGCCCAATATAACAAGGGCGTGCGGATAGAACTTATTTACTATTTTCAATTTAGGCTGGTTTGGGTTAAATGATGAATCCTATTAATTAGGACACAAACTTAATCTATTTCTTCGTAATCAACATAATCGCCAACCTTTTTGGTTTCGCGAGGATTTTTTGCATTAGCCGTGTTGATGATTATCTCATCAGTATTAGTACGTGTTTTTTGCCATGAGCTATCCTGGCTATATTGTTGCTGTCTCTGAAAATTTTCACCTGCTTTTTCAACCGCTTTTTTTACCAATACTGGCAAAAAGATTCTGGCTAAAAATTTGAAAATATAATAAAACGCAATGATCCACATTATCGTTTTAAACAAATTTGTAAAAGATGCTTCTTGCATAATCGTATAATTTTTGCCAAAATTAATAAATCCGTTGTTTAAAATTAAAATATCAATCTTAAATAAATAATAAAATATAGTACATTTGAAATGCGTTATAGTTTTTTAATCAAAAAATACATTTATGTTAAAAATTAAAAACTTATTTATTACAATTCTTTTTTTAGCACCACAACTTTTCTTTGCACAATACACAGATGTAATTAATTCAAATCGCCCCGGCGAAACAATGTCTGCTTACGCAGTTGGGAAATCCGTTATTCAGGGAGAAATTGGTGTTTACGGAATTAAAGAAAAACACGATTTACTAGATTATGACGCAAGCGGTTTTGGAACTGATTTAACAGTTCGTTATGGCGCATTTACGGAGAAACTTGAGTTTATTCTTGATCTCCAGTATCAAATGGAAAACTTTGATACTCCATATACCAGTTACAAAAAAAACAATTTCAGACAGACCGTTTTAGGAGCAAAATATTTAATCTATGATCCTTTTAAAAGTGACAAAAAAACAGCCAATATTTACAGTTACAAAGCAAATCATTCCTTTGATTGGCAACAACTAATACCAGCCGTTTCGCTGTTTGCAGGTGCTAATTTTGTTGGAGCAGATAATCCATATTCTTTTTCACCAGAATCCAGTATTTCTCCTAAAGTTGTATTAATCACTCAAAATCTTTTTGGAGGCGGTAAATGGGTATTTGTCACTAACTTTATTGCAGATTATATCACAACAGATTACCCAAGTTACGGATATGTATTAACTTTGACGCACGGATTTAATGACAAATGGTCTGGTTTCATTGAAAACCAAGGTTATAAAAGTGATTTTTACAGCGATGCAATCGTTCGTGGCGGCGCTGCCTATTTACTTAATTCAAACATGCAGATTGATGCTTCTATAAGTACTAATTTTAAAAATACACCTTCTGTATTATATGGCGGAGTTGGTTTTTCATGGCGTTATGACGGTTGGTATAAAGAAAAACAAGAACTGATAATCAAGAAAGAGAAAAAGGATAAAAATAAAAATGCAGAAGAAAATATAGACTATCAGGAAAAGGAAAGAAAGCGTAAAGCTAAATATGAATAATTTAATAACTGAACTTCTCTAAACCGGAGAAAAACAATTAAGACTTTTAATGATTACAATTAAAGAAGCCAAAACTAAAAAGGAATTAACAGAATATATAAAATTTCCGTTTTCACTGTATAAAGACAATCCATATTGGGTTCCGCCAATTATTGCTGATGAGTTAGAGTCTTTTGATAAAACAAAAAACCCTGCTTTTGATCATGCGGAAGCTTACTTTTATATGGCATACAGAAACAATGAAGTTGTTGGCCGTATTACAGCAATCATAAATTGGTCTGAAGTTAATAATCAACATAAAAGAAAAGTCCGTTTTGGATGGTTTGATGTTATTGATGATGTTGAAGTTACAAAAGCTTTATTAGAAAAAGTATATGAACTTGGCAGAAAACATAATCTGGAACACGCAGAAGGTCCAATGGGTTTTTCAAACTTAGATAAAGTTGGAGTACTTACAGAAGGATATGATCAAATGGGAACCATGATTACCTGGTACAACAACCCTTATTATGTAACACATTTTGAACAATTAGGTTTTCAGGTAGAAAAAGAATACATCGAGAGTATTTTTCCTTTCTCAAATGTTCATCCTGAATTTTTCCTGAAAGCCCAGGAATTAATCAAAAAAAGGTATGGTTTAAGATCTTTGACTTTTACCAAAACAAAAGACATTATGCCACATGTGGATAAAATGTTTGATTTGTTTAATACTTCTTATGCTAATTTAGCATCGTTTGTAGCTATTTCTGACGTTCAGAAAGAATATTTCAAGAAAAAATACATCAGTTTTATCAATCCGGAGTACATCAAGTTTGTAGTTGATAAAGAAGATAATTTAATAGCTTTCAGTATTGTAATGCCCAGTTTTTCTGAAGCATTACAAAAAGCAAAAGGCAAATTGTTTCCGTTTGGTTTTTGGCATTTATTACAAGCCAGAAAAAAGAGCAAAGATGTTGTGTTTTATTTAATTGGAGTTCATCCTGATTATCAAAACAAAGGCGTTACCGCTATTATTTTTGATGAGTATTTTAAGACTTTTTCAGAAAAAGGAATTGTAAATTGTATTAGAACTCCGGAATTAGCTGAAAATACAGCTATTCATTTACTTTGGAAAAACTTTGACCCGACAATTCACTGTCAGAGAAAAACATATAGAAAAGATCTTTAAGGAGTATTCAGTCTCAGTAACAGTTTTCAGTTTTGAATTAAAATGCAGCAAGATATAAAAATTGTGACCCTAAATTTAAAAATAGACGCTTTGTAATATGCTATTGGAATGGAAATTCTATTGACTATCTAAATAAAATAAAGGACCTTAAATAAGCCCTTATTTGTAACAAATAAAAAAATCCATTCCAACATATATTGGAATGGATTTTTTTTACATTTTTTTTATTTTTTACTGTGGGCAATCTGATTTTGTCAACGTATTTTTTGCATCAAATTTTAATTTCTTTTTATCTTTAAAAGTAACTTTATTATTAGCATCAACTACATCTCCGTATCCTTCTATAAGAGTTCCTTCTTTTTGTAAAAAAACAACTTCCCTTACCGAAGACACTCCTTCAGACATAAAAGTATAATCGGCAATAAGCGTATCACCCTTCATATTTCCAATTATAGTACCCTCATTTTTATCTTTTCCAGTTATATTATAACTTAATTTTCCGTTTACTTCCTGATGTGAGTTAACGTTAAAACTTAGTGCTACAATATTACCGTTAAGTCTTGATGTATAACATTGATCTCCGGCAGGTTCTACAATTTCTGCTTCTTTTGGAGGATTTGGTTCTATTTGGGGAGGCGGAAGTGTTGTTTCTTTTTTACAAGAAATAAAAACTCCCAAAATAATGATCGTTGCTGCTAGTAATTTTTTCATAATTCTTATTTTTTACTGATTTTGAATTATAAAGTTACCGCAAATAAAAAAAATCCATTCGTATAACGAATGGATTTTTTTACATAATTTCCACTTAAGAAAATCTATTTTTTTTTTTACTTCTAATTAAGCGTCTAAATCAACTGTAGTTCTACTAGCAATTTCTTTATAAGTTCCGTTTACTAATTTCTCACGAATGGCTTCAAAAGCAACCAAAGTTTCATCAATATCAGCTATCGTATGAGAAGTTGTTGGTATCATTCTCAATAAAATAATTCCTTTTGGAATTACCGGATAAATTACGATAGACAAGAATATCCCGTAGTTTTCTCTTAAATCATTTACCATTACCATTGCTTCAGGAACGCTTCCTTCTAAATAAACAGGCGTTACGCAAGTATTAGTATCTCCAATATTGAAGTTTCTTTCACGTAAACCATTTTGTAAAGCATTTACATTTTCCCAAAGTTTGTCTTTCAATGCAGGATTATTACGCAATAATTCTAAACGTTTCAATGAACCAATAGTCTGGATCATTGGCAATGCTTTTGCAAACATTTGAGAACGCAAATTATATTTTAAATAATCAATAATATCTTGATCTGCAGCTACAAAAGCTCCAATATTTGCCATAGATTTTGCAAAAGTCGAGAAGTAAACATCAATACCATCCTGAACTCCCTGCTCCTCACCTGCTCCTGCTCCTGTTTTACCAAGAGTACCAAAACCGTGTGCATCGTCTACTAATAATCTAAAATTATATTTTTCTTTTAAAGCAACAATTTCTCTTAATTTCCCTTGTTGTCCTCTCATACCAAAAACACCTTCAGTAATAAAAAGAATCCCTCCACCTGTTTCAGTAGCCATTTTAGTAGCACGCTGCAGGTTTTTCTCCATACTTTCTAAATCATTGTGTTTGTAAGTAAAACGTTTACCCATGTGCAAACGAACACCATCAATGATACAAGCATGAGAATCTACATCATATACAATAATATCATTTTTAGTAACTAATGCATCAATTATCGATACCATACCCTGGTAACCAAAGTTCAATAAATAAGCTGCCGGTTTCATTACAAACTCCGCTAATTCATTTTCTAGTTGCTCGTGGTATTTAGTATGTCCTGACATCATACGCGCACCCATTGGGTAAGCAGCTCCAAATTGTGTTGCAGCATCAATATCAGCCTGACGAACTTCCGGGTGATTAGCAAGTCCTAAATAGTCATTTATACTCCAGTTTAAAATTTCTTTTCCACCAAATTGCATTCTTGGACCTAATTCTCCTTCTAATTTAGGAAATACAAAATAACCTTCTGCTTGTGATGCCCATTTTCCTAAAGGGCCTTTATTGTTCTGGATTCTTTCGAATAAATCTTTTACCATAATATATTTGAAGTAATAATTTTAATTTATCAGCGAGCAAAAATAAATATTTATTCTATGGTATCATAATAATTTAAAAATGATTCGAAATGAAAATTGATGTTTTCTAAAGATTTACGAATAAAATAAAAAATTTTATGACATTAATTCTTAATAAATAAACATAAGTCTATCGAAATTTCACAATTTATACCTGTTATAAATTCTTTCAAAAGGACTGCCATTGTTTTATTTTTTAGTAATTTTAAAAGCATTTTAAAAAAAATGAAACACAAATTCTAAATAATTCAATAATGCCCTTAAGCAACTCCAAAGATTTAAAGTTAGCAGTCTTAATAGATGCTGATAATGTACCTTACAGCAATGTAAAAGGTATGATGGAAGAAATAGCAAAATTTGGAACACCAACCACCAAGCGTATTTATGCCGACTGGACCAAGCCTAACTCAAATGGCTGGAAAGGTGTTTTGCTAGAGCATGCCATTACTCCTATTCAACAATATAGTTACACTGTTGGAAAAAACTCTTCTGATTCTGCCTTAATTATCGATGCAATGGATTTGCTTTATTCCGGAAAATTAGACGGATTTTGTATCGTATCGAGCGATAGTGATTTTACCCGTTTAGCCATTCGATTACGTGAATCTGGCATGAAAGTGATTGGAATTGGAGAAAAGAAAACTCCTAACTCCTTTATTGTCGCCTGCGATAGATTTATTTATATCGAAGTTTTAGATGGTGCCATTCAAAAGAAAAAACCAAAAACTGCTGTCGCCGCAGATGCCAAAAAACCTGTTGAAAAACCTGCTGAAAAAGCATTGCATAAAATTGATAAACAAACCATCGACCTTATTGAAGCCACAATTGAAGATATTGAGGATGACGATGGCTGGGCATTTTTAGGTGATGTTGGAAATTTGATCGTAAAGAAAAAACCTGAATTTGATCCTAGAAATTATGGATTTTCTAAGCTTACACCTATGCTGAAATCACTAACAGATATTCTTGAAATTGACGAAAGAGAATCAGATAAAAAAGGAATCAAACACGTTTATGTTCGTTTAAGATTCAATTAGTTATCAATTTATTACATTTTAAAGTTTTAAAAACATGAGAAAAAAATTCTTTATTTACGGATTCTTATTGTTAATAATTGTTGTTACCATTTACTTTTATACAAAACGTGGTTTTTTACTGGTCATTATTATTCCAATCTTATTGGTAGTTGGCATTTATAATATTATTCAAAAAAAGCACGCTATTTTAAGAAACTTCCCGGTTCTGGGCTATTTCAGATATCTATTTGAAATGATTGCGCCTGAAATTCAACAGTATTTCATTGAAAGATCTACTGACGGAAAACCTTTCTCCAGAAATCAACGTTCTCTGGTTTATCAAAGAGCAAAAAATATCGATTCAAATTCTCCTTTTGGTACACAACTAAATTTAAATCATGACAGTTATGAAGGAATAAAACATTCTATTTTTCCCGCAAAAGTTAATGAGGAACTACCTCGTGTTTTGGTTGGTGGAAAAGATTGTAAGCAACCTTATCTGGCTTCTTTATTTAATGTTTCTGCCATGAGTTTTGGTTCACTAAGCGAAAATGCGGTTCGTGCGATAAATATTGGTGCTAAAAAAGGAAATTTTTATCAAAACACAGGAGAAGGTGGTTTAACCGAATATCATTTGGCGGGCGGTGGTGATATTACCTGGCAAATTGGTACAGGTTATTTTGGCTGTCGCGCTGCTGATGGAAATTTCAGTCCGGAAAAATTCTCTGAGAAAGCCAATCTTCCGAATGTAAAAATGATCGAAATTAAACTTTCGCAAGGTGCTAAACCTGGTCACGGAGGTGTACTTCCGGCAGCTAAGAACACCGAACAAATTGCTAAAATAAGAGGTGTTGAACCTCACACAACCATTCTTTCTCCTCCAGGTCATCATGCTTTTTCAGACAGTAAAGGCCTTATTCATTTTATAGCGCAGTTACGTGCATTATCAAACGGAAAGCCTATTGGATTTAAATTATGTATTGGAAACACCGCTGAATTTGAAGCCATTTGCCACGAAATGATTGCTGAAGATATTTATCCAGATTTTATAACCGTTGATGGTGCCGAAGGAGGAACTGGTGCCGCACCGCTCGAATTTGCAGATGGAGTTGGAATGCCATTTGAACCTGCCCTGATATTTGTAAACAAAACATTAATAGGTTTAAATATCCGTGACAAAATACGTATTATTGGAAGCGGAAAAATCATTTCAGGCTATTCTATTCTGCATGCGATTGCCTTAGGTGCAGATATGTGCAACAGTGCCCGCGGATTTATGTTTTCATTAGGCTGCATTCAGGCCTTACGTTGTCATAATAATGAATGCCCAACCGGAGTAGCAACTCAAAATAAAATGCTAATGAAAGGTTTGGTTGTCACCGATAAATCAGAGCGTGTTTATCATTTTCATAAAAACACGCTGCATGCGGCTAATGAACTTTTAGCAGCAGCTGGAAAGAAAAGTTTTGCTGACGTCGATATTAATATCTTCATGCGTGGTGATGAATTTGCTAATTTATCAGACTCTTATTTTCCTGATAACTTAACAAACGTTACCAAACACTAGAAATAAAAAAGCCTCTTTGAATTTAACAAAGAGGCTTTTTAGTATATCGTTCTTTATGTTTTTTAAACTTTCTTCAAACTACAGTTTTGCGGTTTCTTTACCAGCTGAAGAACCATTTTCTAAAACTGCCAGTTCTTCCTTATCCACTAATTGCTGAGCAAGAATTATATTATTATAAGACAAAAAGTAAACATCAAACTTTACTCCTTCTTCGATTAATGCTGGAGAAATTTGGTCATTTTTAACCATTTCTTTCAACAAATCAGGAAAAGTATCTTTGTAGGCTAATTTGTTTGCATCAGTTCCTTCCAGATTCGTTTCAATTCTTATTTCAATTTTATTATCATTTAAAAATGCTTTTGCACTTGTACTCACAACATTTCCACCTTTTATAGACGAGGTAGTATTATAATTACTAACATGTTCCTGTATCTTTTGTTTGGTGTTTTTACAACTTACCAGCAGTAAAACAAAGGAAAGAGCAAATGCGATTTGGGTAATTTTTTTCATAATTTTTTGGTTTTATAGTTATTTTTTAACTCAAACATAACAAACTTTTAACACAAAAGCAACATGTGCTAAAAAAAACAACAAAACGTAATTATTTAACTACAAATAAATTAACCCTCAGAATTATTGAATTTACAAAAACCAAAACCGAATTGTTTTTCCAAAAAAAACCTCTTTAAAAACGATTAAAGAGGCTGTAAATTATTTCAGGAATGATATTTAGAATTACTTATTTCAACAATAGAGACATTTCTTCCTTATTGATAATTCTTTTCTCCAGAACAGTATTATCATTTGCCAGGTAATAAACATCAAACTGCACTCCTTCTTCTACTAATTCTTTAAAATTATCGTCTTTGTTAATCATTTCCTTCAATAGCTTCGGAAATTCTGTTGCGACTGTTGTTTTATTAGATTCATTTTGCTCTAAATCCGTTTCAAATCGCAATTCAATTTTGTTGTCATTCATGTAGCCTCTTGCAGTTGTCAGTGTCACCTTCTCGCTTTTAAAATTGACAGCAGTTTTATTATAGGAAACTACATATTCCTGAAGTTTCTGTTTGGTGTTTTTGCAGCTTATCGCCATTAATGCAATTGTAATTACAAATAAAACTTTACTTATCTTCTTCATCATAATCTTTAATTTATTTTAGTTTTTGAAGTCTTAGAAGTGCTTCCAGATAATAATAATCAGCATAATTTATAGAACAGTCAATTTCGCTTCCGGCTGGTTTATGCCCCGTTGAATGAAGCAAGAAAGCCGAATTAACATCATGACTTTGATAATGATCTGAAAGTGAAACAATCATTTTTTTAGATTTTGTTAAATATTCGTTTTTCAGGTTTTTATCTTTTGTATACGAACTCAATTCGATTAATGCCGAGGATACAATCGCAGCCGCAGAAGCATCTCTTGGTTCATTCGGAATTCCCGCCGCATTAAAATCCCAATACGGAATTAAATCTTCTGTTGTTAATCTGTCCAAATAAACACGTGTTACTTTATGTGCAAAATCTAAGAACTTAGGATCCTTTGTTTCTCTGTAAACCATTGTAAATCCATAAATTGCCCAAGCCTGACCACGTGCCCACATACTATCATCGCTGTAACCTTGTGCTGTTCTTCCTTTTATCTTTTTGCCCGTTTCATAATCATAAATAATGACATGATAAGCTGAATAATCTGGTCTGAAATGATTGGCCATTGTAGTTTCGGCATGTTTTACGGCAATATCATATAACTTTTTATTTCCACCATTTTTAGAAGCCCAAAAAAGCAATTCTAAATTCATCATGTTATCAATAATCGTATTATGGCCACCCATTTTATTATGTGGCCACGATTGAATTGTTCCTACTTTTGGATTAAAAAGTGTTGCAAGCGTATCTGCAGTTTTCAAGATAATATCTTTGTACTCCTTATTTTTTGTTAAGCGATAACCATTTCCAAAACTATTGAAAACCTGAAAACCTAAATCATGATCACCGGCTTTACTTACAGATAATGGTGTTAAAAATCGACTGAATTTATCTGCTTCTTTTTCCCATTTTTTATCGCCGGTTGCTTCATATAAATACCATAACTCCCCTGGCCAAAAACCACTTGTCCAGTCTTTATAACCCACAAATTTCCATTCTTTGCTTCCATTCGGAACAGTTCTCGGAGAAGTTCCGTCATCCGGAGTTACTTTTAATGTTTTTGAAGCTTGTACAGCACAATATTCAAGTTGTTTTTTAACGTTAAATGAATTGCTTTTTTGAGAATAAGCTGAAATAGTCAAAAGAAATAAAGCCAAAATGAGTGTTGAAAATCTTGTAATCATGTGGTTATTTTTGTAAAGTTTTTTAGAATTGATAAATTTAGAAAATAAAATATAGCTATCCGAATCTTTGTATTTTTGTTTACCTAAAAAGTACTAATGTTGCCAACTAAAATTGAAAATTGAAAAAAAACAGACTCTACTATTTCATCACTTTTGTCGGAATTATTTTTCTCGGAATACTTTCCAGAAAAACAAGCTTTATTCCTTTATACGTAGGCGATTTATTGTATGCCGTTATGATGTATGTACTTATAAGAATAATATTGATGCATCAAAAAGTAATTCAAACAGCAATTATTTCTCTTTTAATTTGCTACGGAATTGAGTTTTTACAACTCTATCAAGGCGAATGGATGATAGAATTGAGAAAAACACTTTTTGGAAGATATGTTCTCGGTCAGAGTTTTCTTTGGACTGATATTATGGCTTATACTTTTGGAATTGCAATTGCTTTTATCATTGATAAAATCCTTTGGGAAAATAATACACTTTCGTCTGTCTAATTAAAGAACCTAATCTTTGTCAAAGCTTAAAATTTTGACAAAAATCCCACTTAAAACATTAATCAAGTGTCTGAGTAATTTTATCAATATTTAAACTATTCGCCATAGCGGTAAATATTTCATAATAAACCGATTTGTTATCATATAATTCATCGTGCGTTCCTTGCTCTACGCATTTTCCTTTCTCCAAAACTATTATATGAGAAGCATCAATAATTTGAGAAATACTATGCGAAATAATAATTACGGTTCTGTCTTTTTTAATAGCATCTAGAGATTTTTTAATTTGCTCTGTTGCAATTGCATCTAAACTAGCCGTTGGTTCGTCCAGAAAAATAATTGGTGGATTTTTTAAAAATAATCGGGCAATGGCAATGCGTTGTTGTTGTCCGCCTGAAAGCAAATGCGCATCCGAATCATATCCTTTTGGCAATTCCATTATTTGTTCGTGAATATAAGCTTGTTTTGCCGCATCAATAATTTCCGATTGTGTAGCGTCAGGATTTCCGTAAAAAATATTTTCGGCAATTGTACCTTTAAAAATATGATTCTTTTGTAAAACCAATCCAATATTTTTTCGAAGAAAATCGGTATCATAATCCTTTAGATCTACTCCATCCAGATAAATTTTTCCTGATGAAGGCAAATAAAATTTATCCAATAAATTAATAACAGTACTTTTTCCGGCACCACTTAATCCAACCAAAGCGCTTGTTTCATTTGGCTTAATGGTAAAATTAATATCTGAGAGTGCCTTCGTTCCATTTGGATAGAAAAAATCAACATTCTTAACTTCTATAAGCCCGACAATTTTCTCTGGAATGTAACTTCCACTCGTTTCTTTTTCCTGATCCGATTCTAAAATGTCGAAAAATCCTTCGGAATAAATCAACGCATCATTTACTTCATCATAAATTCTGTGCAATTGTCTAATTGGCGATGAAACATTGTTAAAAAGCATTATATGAAACATGATTGCCCCAATGGTCATCGTATTATTCAAAACAAAATAAGCAGTCAGAATAATGATAATTACCACTCCTATTTGCTCAATAAAACCTTTAATACTTTCAAAAATAAAACTGGTTTTTCTTGTTGCCAATTGATTTTCGGTCATTTCAAATTGAATATTCTTATGCCGATTCGCCTCCATTGGCTCTCGAACAAAAGATTTTATTACGGTTATCGATTCAATTAAACTTATGATTCCGTTGTTCTTCGTTTCACGATAATTACGCATTCTTCTTCTAAAACCACTTAATTTACTGGCCTGCAATTGGCTCACATAAAAATAAATCGGAATAATACACAAGCTCACTAAACCAACATAGACATTGGCATAAAACATTAAAATCAATGCCACAAAAGCATTGGCAAACAAAGGCAAAATATCAATAAAGAAATTCTGAACCAGCCTTGTTAAGCTGCTGATTCCTAAATCTATTCGGGTTTGGAGTTTTCCGCTTTCATTTTCGCTTGACGAATAAAATTCCATTCTATAACTCAGAATTTTCTCCACTATGGTTTGAGAAATATCACGGGTTATAAAGATTCGCAATTTTTCTCCATAGAATTTTTGTCCAAATTGCACCACCGAATAAATCAATTCTTTAGAAAGCAAAACAACACTAATAATACCTAATAAATGAAACCCTTTTGATAAAGGTTCATGCGCAACCATCAGCTTACTAATTGTATCAACTGTATATTTTATTATTAAAGCATTCACCTGTGCCGCAAATGAACCTAAAAAAGTAAGTAATAAAGTCGCAATAACCATTTTTCGATAGGGCCTTACAAAAGGTGTTATTTTCTTATATAATAAGGATATCTCCATTTATTTTATTTTTAGGCAACTTATCAAATATAAGAATTCTAAATTTGTATTACAATTACTCCTTTAACTAAACTCCCTATTATGAAACTCGTTTTTGCATCAAACAATTTAAATAAAATCAAAGAAATTCAAAGCATTTTAAATGGATCGATACAATTATTAAGTCTGGAAGATATTGGCTGTCATGAAGAAATTCCTGAAACGGCAAATACTATTGAAGGAAATGCCATTTTAAAAGCGGATTATATAACTCAAAAATACGGTTACGATTGTTTTGCTGATGATACAGGTTTAGAAGTTGCGGCTTTAAACGGAGAACCTGGCGTATATTCTGCAAGATATGCCGGCGAGCAAAAAAATGCTGACGATAATATGAATAAACTTTTAACTGCCTTAAAAGACAAATCAGATCGCAGTGCACAGTTCAAGACCGTTATTGCTTTAAATTTAAATGGCCAACAACATTTATTTACCGGACTTGCAAAAGGAGGTATTACTATGGATAAAGCAGGAAATCACGGTTTTGGGTATGATCCTATTTTTCAACCTGAAACCTATAAGGAGACTTTTGCCGAATTATCCTCAGAAATCAAAAATAAAATCAGTCATCGCGCAAAAGCAACTCAGCAACTAATTGATTTTCTGAACTCCACAAAATAATTGTTTAAAATACAACATTTTAAAGGGTAAATTTTATATTACCAGACGTAAATTTATTCATTTTCTTATCAAATTGATTTTGCGATAAACATAACTTTTTGATAATCAAATCATAACAAATGCATAATTCTTAAAAATGCATTAGTTTATGTGGAATATTAACAGTAATTTTGCACCCTATTTTAAATACACATATGAATAAATTTGAACAATTAGGATTGAATGAATCGTTACTGAAGGCGATTTTAGATCTAGGATTTGAGAATCCGTCAGAAGTACAGGAGAAAGCGATTCCCCTATTATTGGAAAAAGACACAGATATGGTTGCGTTGGCTCAGACAGGGACAGGGAAAACGGCAGCTTTCGGTTTTCCGCTAATTCAAAAAATTGATGCTGACAACAGGAATACACAAGCATTAGTTTTATCGCCAACACGAGAACTTTGTTTACAGATTACCAACGAACTTAAAAACTACTCAAAATACGAGAAAGGTATTAATGTGGTAGCAGTTTACGGCGGGGCTAGTATTACAGAGCAAGCTAGGGACATTAAAAGAGGAGCACAAATTATCGTGGCTACTCCGGGAAGAATGCAAGACATGATTAACAGAGGTTTAGTAAACATTAAAAATATAGATTACTGTATTTTGGATGAGGCTGATGAGATGTTGAACATGGGATTCTATGAAGATATCGTATCTATCTTATCTGATACACCAGATCAAAAAAGCACATGGTTGTTCTCTGCAACTATGCCGCAAGAGGTTGCAAGAATTGCAAAACAATTCATGAGCGACCCGGTTGAAATTACTGTTGGAGCTAAGAACTCAGGTTCTGCAACAGTTTCTCACGAATTTTACTTAGTAAATGCACGTGACCGTTACGAAGCCTTAAAACGTTTAGCCGATGCTAACCCGGATATTTTCTCTGTGGTTTTCTGTCGTACTAAAAGAGATACTCAGGCTGTAGCCGAAAAATTAATTGAAGATGGATACAGCGCTGCTGCATTGCACGGAGATTTATCTCAGGCGCAACGTGATGGTGTAATGAAATCTTTCCGTGGAAGACAAATTCAGATGCTAGTTGCTACTGACGTTGCTGCACGTGGTATTGACGTTGATAATATTACTCACGTAGTAAATTACCAACTTCCTGACGAAATTGAAACATACAATCACCGTTCTGGACGTACTGGTAGAGCTGGAAAATTAGGAACTTCTATTGTAATTGTTACAAAAAGTGAGTTGCGTAAAATTTCTTCTATCGAAAGAATTATCAAACAAAAATTCGAAGAAAAATCTATTCCATCTGGAATCGAAATCTGCGAAATTCAATTATTGCACTTAGCAAACAAAATTAAAGATACTGAAGTTGATCACGAAATTGACAACTATTTACCAGCAATCAACAATGTTCTTGAAGGTTTATCTAAAGAAGAATTGATTAAGAAAATGGTTTCAGTAGAATTTAACCGTTTTATTGCTTACTATAAAAAGAACAGAGATATTTCATCTCAAGCAGGAGAAAGACGTGAAAGAAGTGATTCTGAACCAAGAGAATTCAATAATAACGGAGCAGTTCGTTATTTTGTAAACATCGGTTCAAGAGACAATTTCGACTGGATGACACTGAAAGATTATTTGAAAGAAACATTAGACTTAGGTCGTGATGACGTTTTCAAAGTAGATGTAAAAGAAGGTTTCTCTTTCTTTAACACTGATCCTGAGCACACTGAAAAAGTAATGGAAGTATTAAACAACGTACAATTAGAAGGACGTCGTATTAATGTTGAAATTTCTAAAAATGATGGCGGAGGAAGACGTGACCATAACGGACGCAGCGGTGGAGGACGTAGTTCTGGACCGAGACGTGAAGGTTCTGGAGGCGGTAGTTTCGGCCCAAGACGTGAAGGTTCTGGTGGTGGAGGTTTTAGAAGCGACAGAAACGCTGCTCCAAGAGAAGGTGGTTTCAGAAGCGACAGAAACTCATCTGCTCCAAAAAGAGAAGGTGGTTTCAGAAGTTCAACTCCAAGAACTGAAGGAAGTTCAGACAGAGCTCCAAGACGTTCTGAAAGTTTTGGTGATTCACCAAGACCAAGAAGACCAAGGAGAGATTAATTTTAATCATCTTAAATACAAAATCCCAAATTCCAGACATAATTGGAATTTGGGATTTTTTTGTACCGAAGATCTTTCTGGAATAAGTTTTTCTAATTAAAAACAATTCAATTTAATCTTTCTCATACCTTTTTATTTAAATACTAAAAGCAACACTACTTGCTTTGTTAATTTTCTTATAATTATATTCGAAGACTGCGAAATATTTAATCCCGATTTACTACTTTTAGTGCTTTAAATCAGGATATGAAATATTTCGCAGTTTTCTTTTTTATACTAGTATCGACCATCAGTTTTGCACAAGAAACTGAACCCACCACTCCTCAGAGAGTTTCTGGTTATATCTACAACGATAATAGTAAACAACCACTTCCTAATGTAAATGTCATTAACACAAACAAAGTACGTGGTGCAATGTCTGATGCTAAAGGATATTTTGAGATTGACGTGCAGCCAAATGACACGCTTCATTTCTCTCTTTTAGGATTTCAGTCTCTGCGAATCAGAGTAACGAATGACTGGATAAAAAATAAAGTAACAAGAATTCAACTTACAGAAAAAGCAATTGCGCTGGAAGAAGTTGTTATTGCTCCTTTTAACTTAACTGGTTATCTTGAAATTGATTCTAAATTAATTCCAACCAAAGAAAATTATCGTTATAGCATTTCTGGTCTAACACAGGGTTATGAAGCTGGTGAATATGCGCCAAATGCCTTTGGAAAAGTATTAGGATCTATTTTCAATCCAGCTGATATGCTTTACAATTTCTTTGGAAAAAATGGAAAAGAGCTTAAGAAACTAAAGGATATGAAAAAAGACGATACGATTCGAAATCTTTTAGAATCGAAATACGATCGTGAAACACTTGCTGTGCTTTTAGGTATAAGCAAAGATGAAATTCCTGAAATTTTGCAACGTTGCAATTATTCTGACTCCTTTATTCAATCTGCAAATGATTTACAAATTCTGGATGCTATAAGCGGTTGTTATGAACAATATAAAGTTTTAAAACGAAATTAGATTTCGTTTTAAATAAAAATATTCGAATCCTTAATTTTTTATTAAGGATTTTTTTATGTCTGAAAGAGAAACTTTTATCTTCTTTTTCTGGGTATTTCACATAGTTTATCTCCCAAATCAAGTATTTAATCCTTTTTTTTGATTAAATTAGACATCCTTACTTCTATCGAAAATTTAATTTTCAATTATTCCATTAAAAGCAATGACCGATATCACTCAAAAAATTCTGAATTTTATTGATCTTCATAAAGGCGAAGAAAATAAAAAATCTGTAATCGAAAATATAACGAACGCTGTGTCTTTCAGAGGTTCTAATATTTGGATTTTAGCTTGCGCTATAATTATTGCATCTGTGGGATTAAATGTGAATTCGACAGCTGTTATTATTGGAGCTATGTTAATTTCTCCTTTAATGGGACCAATCGTGGGCGCAGGATTTGGTTTAGGAATGTACGATTTTGAACTCTTAAAAAAATCAATTAAAAACCTGATCATAGCGACCCTGGTAAGTCTGGTCACTTCAACTCTATATTTTTATGCAAGCCCTTTTAAAGAAGCCCAATCCGAATTATTGGCCCGAACTTCTCCTAATATTTATGATATTTTAATTGCCTTTTTTGGCGGATTAGTGGGAGTGATAGCCGTAACACGACTAGAAAAAGGAAATCCAATTCCTGGAGTAGCCATTGCAACAGCCTTAATGCCTCCGCTCTGTACCGCTGGTTATGGATTGGCATTAGGAAATTACATCTATTTTTTGGGAGCCATGTATCTGTATACTATTAATTGTGTTTTTATTTGCATTGCTACCTTTTTGATCGTTAAATATTTGAAATACCCCATTACAAAACAGCTTGACCAAAAACATCAAAAACGAGTAAAATATGGGATCTCGATTTTAATCTTATTTTTAATTACCCCAAGTGTTTATTTTGCTTATCAGTTATACAATCAAAAAAGTTATAATTCAAGAGTAGAAGTTTTTCTTCAAGATGAATTCCACAACAAAGATTATCCTCTTATCTATAAAAAAATACGATACAATGCAGATCCTAAAAAAATTGAATTGGCTTTTTTAACCAAAAAATTCGATGACAAAGAAATTAAAGATCTTAATAAGAAACTGATTAATTACAATTTACCCAATACAAAACTCATTATTAGACAAGATACCGTTAATTTGAGAAAAGATATTATGAATCAGATTAATAACAACCAAACTGCGGTCGATCAAAAAGATATTTTAATCAATAGCCTTAGAAATCAATTATCGCAATACAATTTCAACACGAACCAGATTAACAATGAAGCTAAAATTTTATTCCCAACATTGACTTCATTAAAAATTGGAAATTACACTATCGAAAATGACGCAACCAGATCAAAAATTATTCCTGTAATTCTTTTTCAGAGTACTAAAGGTCTTGATGAAGCAACACAAATAAAAATGAAAATGTGGCTAAAACAAAGACTTGCCAAAGATTCAATTGAAGTATATCAGCAAAACTAACATCATAAACCAAAAATAGAACTTATATTTACTTGAAAATAAATAAAATAACTTAATCAAAAAAAATATGTCAAAGAGTCAGGATGCTAAAAAAACAGCAAAAAAAGAACCGTTAAAAACGGCTAAAGAAAAGAAAGAAGAGAAACGCGAGAAGAAAAATAATCCGAAGAGAGATTAATTAAGTTTTCAGTCACAGTCTCTGTTTTCAGTTACTTTTAGAACTGATTACTGAGACTGAAAACTGAGACTTTTTTTTTAGTTTTCAGTCGCAGTCGCAGTTTTTAGTTACTTTTAGAACTGTAAACTGAGACTGTAAACTGAGACTTTTTTTTAGTTTGCAGTCACAGTCTCAGTAATCAGTTACTATTAGAACTGATTACTGAGACTGAAAACTGAGACTTTTTTTTAGTTTTCAGTCGCAGTCGCAGTTTTCAGTTACTTTTAGAACTGTAAACTGAGACTGTAAACTGAGACTTTTTTTTAGTTTTCAGTCGCAGTCGCGGTTTTCAGTTACTTTTAGAACTGTAAACTGAGACTGTAAACTGAGACTTTTTTTTAGTTTGCAGTCACAGTCTCAGTAATCAGTTACTATTAGAACTGATTACTGAGACTGAAAACTGAGACTTTTTTTTAGTTTTCAGTCGCAGTCGTAGTTTTCAGTTACTTTTAGAACTGAAAACTGAGACTGAAAACTGAGACTTTTTTTTTAGTTTTCAGTCGCAGTCGCAGTTTTCAGTTACTTTTAGAACTGTAAACTGAGACTGTAAACTGAGACTTTTTTACTTAACTGGAATATTTGAAAGAATTTCTAATACAAATTTCCAATATTTTTGAGCAGATGAAATACTTGCTCTTTCATCTGGTGAATGCGCACCATGAATTGTTGGTCCAAAAGAAATCATATCCATATCAGGATAATTTGTTCCTAAAATTCCACATTCCAAACCAGCGTGACAAGCTACCACTTTTGGTTTCTCATCATTTTGTTTTTCATAAATTCCAACCAAAGTATCTAATATTTCAGAATGTACATTTGGTGTCCAGCCTGGATATGAACCTGAAAGCTCAACCTCACAGCCTACCAGTTCAAAAGCAGAACGTAGTGAATTAGCCAAATCAAATTTTGAAGTTTCAACAGAAGAACGCGTTAAACATCCAACTAAAATTTCGCCATCTTTTACAATAACACGAGCAATATTATTTGAAGTTTCAACCAGATCATCCATATCAGCGCTCATTCTGTAAACACCATTATGTGCAGCATAAATCGCTCTGATGATTCCCTCCTGAACTCCTAAATCCATTACTTTTTCAGGTAAATCGCATTTTACGATTTCAATAGATAAGTTTGGTTCAGTCGTTTTATATTCCGCTTTAATATCGTTGATGATTTCCTGCATATCAAAGATATAGGCTTCATCAAACATTTCAGAAATAATAACTTTAGCAACACTTTCTCTCGGAATAGCATTACGTAAACTTCCACCATTAATTTCAGCAACCTGCAAACCGAAGTTTTCAAAAGCATCAAACAACAAGCGGTTCATGATTTTATTAGCATTACCTAAACCTTTATGAATATCCATTCCTGAATGACCACCATTTAAGCCTTTTACGGTAATAATATGACCCACTGATCCTTCCGGAACTTCTTCTTCGTGATAGGTTCTTGTAGCCGTTACATCAATTCCACCAGCACATCCTATATCAATCTCATCATCTTCTTCAGTATCCAGATTCAATAAAATCTGACCTTGAAGGATTCCTCCTTTAAGATTTAAAGCACCTGTCATTCCTGTTTCTTCGTCGATTGTAAACAAAGCTTCAATTGCCGGATGCGGAATTTCTTTGCTTTCCAAAATAGCCATAATTGTAGCAACCCCTAATCCGTTATCAGCACCCAATGTCGTACCGCGAGCGCGAACCCAGTCACCATCAACATACATGTCGATTCCTTGCGTATCGAAATCGAAAACTGTATCAGCATTTTTTTGGTGTACCATATCAAGATGTCCCTGCATTACAATTGCTTTGCGATTTTCCATTCCCGGAGTTGCAGGTTTACGGATGATTACATTTCGAATTTCGTCTTCAAAAGTTTCCAGACCCAGACTATTTCCAAAGTTTTTCATAAACTCGATCACACGTTCTTCTTTCTTTGATGGACGCGGAACAGCGTTTAAATCTGCAAATTTATTCCATAGCGCTTTGGGTTCGAGGTTTCTTATTTCCTGACTCATTATATTTTGTTTGAAGTTTAACAATTAAGAGTTCCAAAGTTACAAAGTTTAAAGTGATGTCTTAGTTTTTTTGGCCACGAATTACACGAATTAGCACAAATTAAAAGGACTCTAAATGCAAGTAAAATCAAACTATTAATAAAGGACAACCTTAATTAGCGGAAATTTTTGGAATTCCTGGCCAACTTTTTTTTAATCAGTTAATATTGTATTTATATTTACGTATCCAAAATTTACAATGTGAAATCAAAATATATTTTACCCTTATTTCTTGCAATTCAAATTATCTTCCTGAGGATCCTGCCCTTTTTCCCGGATTTTGTCGAGGGCGCTTACAGCAATAATTTATATATCAGAATTTCGCATTTCTTACGCACACTTTTAGGTAAGATCCCATTTTCTGTTGGTGATCTTATTTATGCTATTCTAATCCTATCTGTAATTAGCTGGTTTTGGCAAATCAGAAAAACATGGAGAGCAGATTGGAAAGACCATCTTTTAAAAATCATAGGTAAAATTTCTGTTTTTTACTTTTTGTTTCATGTTCTCTGGGCTTTCAATTATTATCGCGAACCCCTGTTTGAAAAGATGGAAATAAAAAGAGAATATACTGATGCCGAATTATTGGCTTTCACTAAAAAGTTAATTTTAAAAACCAACGAAATTCAATTTCAGATAACCAAAAACGACAGTTCAAAAGTCGTGTTTCCTTACTCTCAAAAAGAAGCTTTTCAGATGAATCTTAAAGGTTATGAAAATCTTGCGAAAGAACATCCTTATTTTAAATATGAAATTTTAAGTGTCAAAAAATCTCTTTTCAGTCTGCCGTTAACTTATATGGGTTTTGGTGGTTATCTCAATCCATTTACTAATGAAGCACAGGTAAATGATCTATTGCCAATGTACAATTTTCCGGTTACCACTTGTCATGAAATGGCACACCAAATGGGTTTTGCAAGTGAAAGCGAATGTAATTTTATAGGTGTTTTAGCATCGGTAAAAAACAATAATTTATATTATCAATATTCCGGATACAGTTTTGCCTTACGTTATTGTTTAGGGATCTGGCAAGTTAAAAATGAGAAAATTTTCGACCAGTTAAAGAAACAAACGCATGTTGGAATCTTAAAAAACTATCAGGAAAGTCAGGATTTCTGGAAACAGTATGACACTTTTATAGATGAAGGTTTTCATGTT
Organism: Flavobacterium aquidurense; assembly: GCA_900107365.1. Classification (GTDB taxonomy): domain Bacteria; phylum Bacteroidota; class Bacteroidia; order Flavobacteriales; family Flavobacteriaceae; genus Flavobacterium; species Flavobacterium aquidurense. The sequence goes on along the minus strand of FNPS01000001.1, from coordinate 345,293 downwards.
TTTTATGATAATTTCCTAAAGACAAACAATCAAAAAGACGGCATAGACAGTTATAGTAAATTTGTAGATTTGATGGTGAATTATTATAAAACCAAGCCTTTATAAAAGCTAACAAAACTTTAGTGATACTGAACAGCTAAAGCAATTACACAATTTCACAATAAAAAGATCTTAAAAACTAAAATGGAGATAATAACAGAATTTACTCTTGAAACTTGTACTAAAGAAAATATAGAGAAAGTAATTGATGGAATTAATGAGTTTAATTTGAGTAAAGTTCCAGCAATTTCAGATACCTGGGATCCATTAGAATTTGTGGCAAAAACCAAAAACGGTATTGAAATTGGTGGAATATTGGCAGGTATTGGATATTGGAACGGACTTGAAATTAAAGTTTTATGGGTAGAAGAAAAATACCGAAATAAAGGTATCGGAACCTGGATTTTGAAACATGCTGAAAAAATTGCGAGAGAAAAAGGAGTCAAAATTTCTATGCTTGATACATTTGATTTTCAAGCGGAAAAATTTTACTTAAAAAATGGTTACGAAACAATTGGTGAAATAAAAGATTTTCCGAAAGGGCATAGACGCATCTACTTATCTAAAAAATTATAATAAACTATAGAAAGTTTGTGCAATTAATAGCTAAAGAAAAAATCTTTGTAACAAAATAGATTGCAATACTACTAATACATTATGAGCGAAAACCTAGAACAGTCATTTGTTGCGCAATTGAAGGCTAATCAGAATATAATCCACAAGATTTGTAGATTATATACTGCTGGCGAAGATGCACACAAAGACTTGTTTCAGGAAATTACTATTCAGCTCTGGAAAGCTTATCCAAAATTTAGGGGCGACAGTAAATTTTCGACCTGGACGTATCGTGTGGCTTTAAATACTGCCATTACCTTATATCGAAAAACCAAAAGAACCATATCGACAGTAGAATATGAAAGTCATCAGCATTTTGTAAAAGATGTTGATTACAACTATGAAGAAGAAGAACAGATTAAATTGATGTATAAAGCCGTATACCAGCTTAATGACATCGAAAAAGCATTAGTTTTTATGTATTTAGAAGACAAAGATTATCAAGAAATAGCAGAGACCCTGGGAATCAGCGAAGTGAATGCGCGTGTGAAAATGAATAGAATTAAAGGGAAACTTAAAAAAATACTAAATCCTTAAAAATTATTATGAAAGAACTGGATTTATTAAAAAAAGACTGGAAAAAGAACTCGGATTCTTTTGAACAAATTTCTGAAAAAGAAATCTACAGAATGATTCACAAGAAATCATCTTCTATCGTGAAGTGGATTCTGATAATTAGTATTGTAGAGATTTCATTTTGGACTTTTTCAAACTTATTCCTTAATACAGATGATGTCTTACAGAAAAGTAATCATCCGGAAATTGTGAGTGCACTTGAATACTTAACTTATCTAAATTATCTAATTGGATTGGTTTTTGTATTCCTATTCTATAAAAACTACGCTACAATTTCAACTACAGTTGCTACAAAATCATTAATGAGCGCTATTTTAAGAACACGCAAAACAGTGCAGTATTATGTTTGGTACAATCTGGTAATAATTGTGATCACAGCAATTCTAAGCTTCTTTATCACCTTTGTCTATAATCCTGACATGGCATTTATAAGAGAAAAATTAGCCGCAAATGGCAGAACGATGTTTATAACTTTCGGAATAGCATTTTTGGTTGCCTGTGCGTTTTTTGGTCTATTCTGGTGTTTTTACCGATTGCTTTACGGAACCTTATTACGAAGATTATATGCTAATTATAAAGAGTTGAAGAAAATTGATTTTTAATTTAAACTGCTAAGGTTCTGAGACACTAAGTTGCTAAGTTTCTAACTGAAACATAAAAATATTTACAAACTAATATTCATTTTCCGGCCCCTTATAACTCCATCTTCTCATTTCGTTAAGTTCTTCCTCTACCTTAATTACTTCAGCTGGAATAACTTTTAAAAATGATGGATGTTGTTCAATAGCATATTCTACTTTTTCTACGATTTCTTCGATAGTATCATTTTCATAATCAATTTCAAGAGGTTCTTTGATGATAAAAGATTGTAGTATTCCTTTTTTCTTCATTCGTAATCCTTTCTTGTCAAATGAACGACGGAAACCGTCAATAACAATCGGAATTACAATTGGTTTATGCTGTTTGATAATATGCGCCGTTCCTTTACGAACTGGCTTAAAAGACTTTGTAGTTCCTTGCGGAAAAGTAATTACCCAACCATCTTCAAGCGCAATTCTAATATTTTCAGTATCATTTGGATTAACTTCACGTTTTTCCGTAACATCAACACCTTTAGCACGCCATGTTCTCTCCACTGTAATAGCGCCAACATAAGCTAAAATTCTTGGCAATAAACCCGCTTGCATCGTCTCTTTTGCAGCAACATAATAGATATTCATTTTAGGCTGCCACAAATAACCAATGTTCTTAATAGTATCTTGACGTCCGCTTAAACTTGCGTTAAAGACATGAAACATCGCCACAACGTCAGCAAAATAAGTCTGGTGATTCGAAATAAACAATACATTATTATCTGGCAGTGTCTTAATAATTTCAGATCCTTCAATCTGCAATTCATTAAAACCTCTGTATCTTCGGTGCGTCATTGAGCCCAAGATTCGGATTAACCATTTCTTGATGAATAATATATGTCCAAAAGGATTTCGCTTAAACAATCCCATAAGTGCTTATTGTTTTTTTTTGTTAGGTCGCAAACATACAAAAATTATTCTTTTAGCAATACTATTAAGCAATTTCGGAAATAAATTGTTATTATAATGAATATCAAATCATTAATTTTTTGTTTTTACGAATTTTCCTCAAAAGTTGCTTTCAGGACGTCTCTTAGCTCGCTCAATATCATCGCAGTTGCTCCCCAAACGATATGATTTTGAATATTAAAAGCGGGAACTAAAACATTTTCGGCGTAAGAAGTTGACAATGTGGCTTCGATAATAATTTCATCATTTAAAAAGACTGATAAGGGCAACTCAATAATATCTGCTACTTCCCTAATATCCGGAAAAAATGAAAGTTCTTCGTTGGCAATTCCCAAAAATGGATGCACCAAAAAATTACTTGGCGGAATATACATTGGTGTAAAATGCTTTATGATCTTAATTTTTTCAGACGAAACACCAACTTCTTCTTCTGTTTCCCTTAGTGCTGTTTCCTGAAAATTTACATCTGAAATTTCATATTTGCCACCAGGAAAAGCAATTTGCGAAGAGTGAACTCCATTATAAGCATTCCGAACAATTAAAACTAAATGCGTCTTCTCATCTTTAGGATAAAACAACATCATAACAGCAGCAATTCTCGGCGTTTTGGTTGACAAATCAAGATTTTTGAGTTCTTCGATGCGTCCTTTTGGGGCCATTTTTATATGAGACAAAGTGGCTGGCAATTCAACTGGAATTAAATTAGGAACATATTGCAAAAAATCTTGAAAATCCATGATTAAAGGAAGTTTTTGTAAAAAATTAAACCTAAAGATAGTCTAGAAATCCTCATCTCACAAGTTTTATATTTCTCAATCGCTTAATTTATGATTAGTAAATAAAGAATTGGATAAAAATTGTATTTTTATGATGTAAACTATTGCTGCTTTACACTTTATAAAAGACTCCAAAACCATCAAAAAACCAATTTATGCGTCAAAAGATAATCCGATATAGTTTTTTAATTCTTTTTATATTTTTATCAAAAACAAGTTTTGCGCAAACAACACCAAAAGACAGTCTCGATTTAAAACACAAACTTACCGGAAAAGGCAATATGTATAGTGGTATCACTTTTTCATTTTCAACTAAAGATACGGACAAAAAAGAAGGTTTATTAGTTGATGTAAATGATGAATCCCGCAATCAGTTTAAAACAAGCATTGATGCTGGTTATTTTATCAAGAACAACTTTGCCCTGGGAGCATTAATCAGTTACGAAAATATCAGAAGAGAACAGACGGAAACTGACTCACAAAATAGTGCAACAGCAGTTCAATATGCAAAAGACGCTTATGGAATTTATGGCGTGATGAAGAATTTTATTCCTCTCGATCAGAAAGAAAGATTCTTTTTATACAACCAAATTCTGTTAGGAACTTCTTTTAGCAGTTCTCTGGAAGAAAGGACAACAGATGATTTATTGACCAGGACCTATTCTAAAGATCGTTCGATCGAATTGCAAATAAATCCTGGAATCATGGTGAATGTCGTTAAAGGTTTTTCTGTAGAAGTTGGGGCACAAATTGCAGGATTTAAAGCATCATGGACAGAAACAAAAGTAAATGACGAAATTACAGAGAAATCTCATGGAACAGACTCTGATTTTAGTATTAATTTACTTCGCTTGAATATCGGTTTTTACTATTATTTTCCAATCAAAAAAAGTCTAAAAAAATGAAAAGGATTTTCTGCTATTCCGTTTTGACTTTAAGTCTGTTATTCTTAATAATCGCTTGTGTTGATGAAAATCATTTTGGTGCTTCTGATAAAAATGATATTCGATATATTACATTACAAAATCAATCTGGTTTTTCTGAAATTAACAAGGAAACAAAAGAAATCAAAATTACTGTTGATACCAATGCTGACGTAACTAAATTAGCTATTGATTCACTAGCTTTATCAACTTTTGCAACCCTGTCTCCTGTAAAAGAAACAGTTCGTGATTTTACCTCTCCGCAAACGTACACTGTAACGGCCGAAAACGGAAACAAAGCCATCTATACAGTTATTGTTACTCAGGAAGGTTCTAATCCTCAACTGGAAAACAGTGCTTTTGATGACTGGTATACACCTTCCGGAAAAGCTTATAAACAACCTGGATTAAACGACAATACTATATGGGCAACTGCAAATGATGGAACTACAACAACCAGTGCCGCCAACGTAACAACTTACCCTTATCTAAATACAGGAACAGATTATGTAGCACAAATTATCACTAAAGATCTTGGTAGCGTTTCAGGCATTGTTGGCCAACGTATGGGTTCTGGCACTTTATTTACAGGGAAATTTGTTTTGAATGTTTCTAATCCTCCGGCTTCAACACAATTTGGAATTCCATTTACTGCGAAACCAAAAAGTTTTTCTGCAGAAATTAAATACACCGCCGGAACACCTTATCAGGATGGAAAAGGAAAAGTTATGGACAAAACAGATCAGGCTGATATTTATGTAATCCTCGAAAATAGAGATAATCCAAATGCTATTAAAAGAATTGCAACAGGTTGGCACAGAACTGGCACCACAACAGGCATAAATCTTCAAAATATTAGTGTAAATTTGACCTACGGAACGTTAGATTCATCATATCCTGATTATCAGAAACCTGGCAATGGTCTTTATGGTAGTGCAACAGATAAACCAACGCATATTATTGTAGTTTTCGCTTCAAGTGCCGATGGAATTTTATATGAAGGTGGTGTAAACAGTACGTTATACGTAAATAATTTTAAACTCCAATATTAAATAGTTACGGCTATACAAAATTTAAAAAATGTACAGTAAAGAAGAATCACAGAAAATAAAAAGAGAATTTTGGGTGGCTTTTGCCGAAAAATATCCAAGAAAATGGGTTCTGTATGACACCAAAATAAAAGATTTTTCTTTTAAATTTTATGTAGATAATAAAAAGGCGCAGGTATTTATTGATATCGAACAAAGAAGCGATGAAAAACGAAATGCTTATTTTGAAAAATTAGAAGCTTTAAAAGGAATTCTGGAAGATGAATTTATTAAAGATTTGGTTTTCGAAAAAAACTATACTTTAGAAAGCGGTAAAACGATTAGTCGTATTTGGACAGAAATACAAGGCGTAGGTTTTAGCAATCGCAATAACTGGGATACTATTTTTGATTTCTTTTTTGAAAAGATGAATGCTCTTGAAATGTTTTATTTAGAGTATGATGATTTTATTAAAGACATTTCTTGAGAAAGGTTCTGAGATTCTAAGATTCTAAGATTTTTTTTAATGACAAACCCTAGAGATTTTTTTCAATCCTGTCGGGTTTGTTTGTTTTTTATCTATATATAGTTATATGATTTAAACACTAAAAATATTATATACGATAATACGATCATCATAGTTGATGTAAAGCTGTTTACGATAATCTTGCTTTTTACGGGTTATAATAGATACTTTACATTCTTTTCCATCATTGTCTTTGCACATGAAAGAATAAACAATATCAGTATCATTCTCTTCCCGTTCTATATAATCTAAAATGCTAAAAAGTTGGATTTCCTGAGAATAAACAACAATTCGGTGCTTATTAGTATCTAGAATTACAGAGAGATTTACTAAATCGAGATTGGACCATTCGCCCCATTTTCCTCTTTCGTTTTTTTCTAAAACACTAAATCCTGAAGTTTTAAATTGATAAGACTGACTTTGAACCTGTTGCAGACCAAATGTTAAAAAAAGTAATAGTATGTAGGTTCGTATAGAATTCATATTGTAGGTTCTTGCAGATAATTAAAACTCAAATTTAGCTTTTTCTTTGCAGGCATCTTCAAATTCAGTGATCATTTGTTGAATAATTTGTTCGACTGGAAGAATTTCATGAATCAATCCGGCGATCTGTCCAATTTCAAGTTCGCCTTCTTCAAGATCTCCTTCAAACATTCCTTTTTTGGCTCTTGCTCTTCCTAAAAGTTGAACCAAATCTTCTTTAGAAGGACATTTTTCATATAATTCCTGAACGTCCTGATAAAACTTATTTTTCACCAATCGAACTGGAGCCAATTCTTTTAAAGTCAATTGTGTATCTCCTTCTTTTACTTTAACTATTGTTTCTTTGAAATTATTGTGCGAAGAAGATTCTATTGAAGCGGCAAAGCGGCTTCCAACCTGAACGCCATCGGCACCTAAAATCATGGTTGCCAGCATTCCTCTTCCCGTTGCGATTCCCCCCGCAGCAATAATCGGAATCTGAATTTTTTCTTTCACCATCGGAATCAAAGTCAATGTTGTAGTTTCATCTCGTCCATTGTGTCCTCCCGCTTCAAAACCTTCAGCAACAATTGCATCTACTCCAGCTTCCTGCGCTTTTAAGGCAAAAACACTACTACTTACTACATGCACTACCGTAATCCCTTTTTCTTTCAAAAAAGAAGTCCAGGTTTTAGGGTTTCCTGCCGAAGTAAAAACGATTTTCACATCTTCTTCCACCACAATATTTATGATTTCTTCCAGATTGGGATATAACATCGGAATATTAACACCAAAAGGTTTATCAGTCGCTTTTTTACATTTCTGAATGTGTTCCCTTAATACTTCAGGATACATAGAACCTGCACCAATTAAGCCTAGTCCTCCTGAATTACTAACTGCAGATGCTAGTTTATAACCGCTGTTCCAGATCATTCCGCCTTGAATTATTGGGTATTTTATATTGAAAAGTTGTGTAATTTTATTCATGCAAGCAGGTTCTTATTGTTTGATTATCTTTCCGGTTTTATGCAAACCTTCGGCATCAAAAGTATAGAAATAAAGTCCACTATCTAATGCTTCTACAGAAAGAATTGGGTTTTGATTTGTGATTTTTTTCTCGATTAATTTTTGTCCCAAAACGGAGTAAATTGAGACTAATGCGTTGTAATTTTCATTTGAAAAAGAAAAAGAAACAAAAGTTTTAGCTGGATTTGGAAAAACTGAAAAATGAGATAAAACCTGAAAGCTTTCAACGCCTAAAGTAGATCCGAAATTTGGAATACCGTATCCATAATTATTATTTGGTGCAGCAAATTTATCAGATGATTCTAAAATCATTTGTCTAATTTCTTTATTGGTTTTAGATGGATATGCCTGCCATAAACAGGCAATCATTCCAGCTATTATTGGGCAAGAAAAAGAAGTTCCGTTTGTAGTGACAATATTCCCGTTTACATCAGAAACCACAGCTGCAGTACCCTGCGCCATAATATCGGGTTTTATTCTCCCATCAAAACTTGGTCCTATAGAACTAAAACCTGATTTTACTTTTGCTGAAGTAACAGATCCAACAGTTAACACTGAAACGGCATCTGCAGGCGCGCCAATATGAGGCTCTGATGTAGTGCCTTCATTTCCTGCCGAAGCCACCACAATTATTCCTTTACTAAAGGCGATTTCTGCACCTCGTGAAATAAAATTGGTAGTACCATTCATGTCACTGTAAGTATGACTATAATTGACATTATCATATTCAAAATAACCCAATGAAGTGGTTATAATATCTACACCTAAACTATCTGCTTTTTCAGCGGCTTCCACCCAATTAGATTCTTCTACCGGGTTTTCAGTCGGGTCATATTCTGTAATAAATAAATAATAAGAAGCATCTGGTGCTGTTCCAATCAAAGCATTTTCTTTATAACCTCCCATCGTAGAAAGAACCATTGTCCCATGATTGTCACCTGTATAAAAATTTTCACTTTTAGACACAAAATCATAACCTCCTAAAATTTGATGATTGTCTATCAGCTTTTTAAACGGTTCCGCAGTATTTACATTTGGAAATCCACCATCTAAAACAGCAATTATTTTTCCGGCACCAGTATAATTTTGTTTGTGCAAAGCCTGCCCGTTAAGCATCTGAATTTGATTGGCAGAATTGCCGTAAGCGTAATCTACAGTAGTTTTAAGCTTATCATTAGTTTGGGTTACCAGATTCTCATTAACTTTTTTCGCAGTTGTATTTAAAGCCTTATTAGCAAAAACAACTTTGTCTACAAATGATAATGATTTAAGTGCCTGAATATTAATTTGCGTTCCACGAATATGAAGTGCATTTAACCATTTTGAATGCGCCATTATTTTGATTCCAGCGCTCGCTTTTACCTGATTAATATATGTTTTCTCAACAGGAACATCGGTACTATTTAAAGCTATATTTTGATTCGTTCTTCGATCTAAAGAACGTTGCGAAAGCATATCTGATGGCTTATTTAAAAACAGTTGTGCATTTGGCTTATCTTTAAAATAAACCCATGCATCTTCTTCCTGAGAAAACATCACAAGAGAAAATAACAATAAAGTAAACGTAAAAATGTGCTTCATACTGTACTTTTTTTAAAGGATAAACCTCCATAAAAAGTATAAAGCTAAGAAATTACTCCCGAACCAACTAATTCATTACCGAAATACCAGGCAACAAACTGACCTTCAGTAATGGCAGATTGCGACTCATCAAAACTAACATACATTCCATCTTCAAACTGATGCAAAGTAGCTTTTTGCAAAGGCTGACGGTATCGAATTCTTGCCATAACTTCCATTGTTTCACCAACTTTTAAAGCAAGATCAGTACGAATCCAGTGCACTTCAGATTTTTCAATAAATAAAGCTTTTTTAAACAAACCTGGATGGTTGCTTGACAAACCAGTATAAATGGTATTGGTTTCAACATTGGTCGCAATAATAAATAACGGATCTGTTGTTCCGCCCACATTCAGACCTTTTCTTTGTCCAATTGTAAAATAATGAGCCCCTTGATGTTTACCCACTACTTTTCCCATTGTTGGAAGATAAGCACGTTTTTGAGCTTCTAAATTCAATTCATCTTCTACCGATAAACCAGCTGGTTTTTCAATAATATAAATGGGATCGTTTTTATCAATCTGAACAATTTTACCTTCTTTAGGTTGCAATTTTTGTTGCAAAAATTCCGGCAAACGTACTTTTCCAATAAAACATAATCCTTGAGAATCTTTCTTTTCAGCCGTTACTAAATCCATTTCAGCAGCAATTTCGCGCACTTCCGGTTTGGTTAAAGCTCCAATTGGAAACAGTGATTTTGCTAATTGTTCTTGCGACAATTGGCATAAAAAATACGACTGATCTTTGTTGTTATCGGCACCGGCAATTAATTGATAAACTGGCTTTCCATCTACTTCAATTTCCTTTTTTTGACAATAATGTCCTGTTGCTACATAATCAGCACCAAGGCTTAAGGCAATTTTCATGAAAACATCAAATTTGATTTCGCGATTACAAAGCACATCAGGATTTGGAGTTCTTCCTTTTTCGTATTCGTTGAACATATAATCAACGATTTTTTCTTTGTATTCTTCGCTTAAATCGACAGTTTGAAACGGTATTCCTAGTTTTTCAGCAACCAGTAAAGCATCATTACTATCCTCTAACCAAGGGCATTCATTAGAAATAGTAACCGAGTCGTCGTGCCAGTTTTTCATAAAAAGGCCTATAACTTCGTATCCTTGTTGTTGCAATAAATAAGCTGCAACACTCGAATCTACTCCACCAGAAAGTCCAACTACTACACGTTTCATTCTAAATCGTTTATATTTTACAAGGGTGCAAAGGTAAGCCAAAATATAGATAATTAGACTAGTTTTGATTAGTTTATATAATCCTGCAGTAGATAAAACCTATCGTTTTTTTTAATTACTTTTATTATTCAATAAAAATGTCATGCGAAAATTTGTTTACACTTTTATTTTCCTCTTCATTATAACCTCTTTAAGCGCACAAAGCTACAGTGCTTCTTTGTCCAATTACGAAGCTTATAAAGCATTTAAAGGGAAACCATTATCAGATAAATTTTCAAATATCGAATCGGTAAAAATTGTTTATGATTTGAAGAACAAAAAAATGTACTACTTCAATAGTGCCTTAATTTCGCATCACTACGATTTTGCAACCAACTATTTAGGTTATGACAAAGAAGTAGAAATCTTTAATCAGGAAAATTATAGCGATTCCGAAAAAGACAGAACTTATTTACTGGGAAATCTAAACCATATCAAAGGAACTGACAAATGGATTTTTGAGTTAGCTGCGTCAGATCGCATGTCTGTTCCTTTAATTGAAAACTTTTATAATTTAATTTTAAAATCCAGCTTCATTGGACCCAATTTAAAATTCTATTTGAATAATCCTGAAAAAATGCAGTGGTATCAGGAAAATAAATTCAAAATTCCCTGTGTAAAATCAGATTACATTTTTAATGAAATTACCTATCAGGAGATCGTTTCAGGAAGTAACGTTGGTATCTTAAAACCATATAAAATAAAAGATTTAGAGACGATTAAACCAAAGACTGACGAAATTATAATTTTAGATGGAACGCCCGATATTCTGCCAGATGTAAGAGGAATTATTGTGAATGAACTTCAAACACCTTTAAGTCATTTAGTACTTTTAGGTAAAAACAGAAAGATTCCGATTATGGCCTATACAACTGTTTTTAAAGACAACACTATCAAAAGATTGATTTCAAAGAAAGTAGAGTTAAAAATTGAAATTGACACTTTTTACATTAAAGAAACAACCAAAAAAATAAATAACAAAACCATTTCCAAAAAGAAGCAATTGCTTATTGATAATAGTGTTACAGATTTAGTCGATTTGAATTCAATACCCAAAAAAGGTGTGAATTTTATTGGCTCAAAAGCACAAAATTTGGCCTATTTAATTGCGATTTCAAAAGATATTACAAAAGATATTTCGTTTAAAACTCCTGAAAATGCGCATGCTATTCCTTTTTATTTTTATACCCAACACATTCAGAAGCAATCAATATCACCCTTAATTAAAGAGCTTTTAGACTATCCATATAAAGATTCAACAGTATGGATCAATCATCAATTAAAAAAAATTCGGGATGCTATTAAAAAAGAACCAATTAATCCGGATTTAATTGCAAAACTGAACCAAGCGTATAAAAATGCAGCCTTTAAAAATTTCAGATTCAGGTCTTCTACCAATGCTGAAGATTTAGATGATTTTAATGGCGCCGGTCTTTACGATTCTAAAACCGGAATTTTAGGTGATAGTATAAAAACTTTCGAAAAGGCAATTAAGCAAGTTTGGGCCAGTGTATGGAATGAAGGGTCTTACACCGAAAGAGAGCTTTTTGGAATCGATCAGCAAAGTATTGCTATGGGCGTTTTGGTGCATCGTTCTTTTCCAGATGAATTGGCAAATGGCGTAATCATTACTCAAAATATCTTCAGGAAAAATTTCCCGGGTATTACGGTTAACATACAAAAAGGAGAAAACTCAGTTGTGAAACCTGAAAAAGGAGAAATTTGCGAGCAATTCACGGCTTATTACCTGACGCCTGAAAAAACAGCTGATGAAGATTTTAATGTCGATTATATCTCCAATTCCAATTTAAACAATAATGAACCTTTGTTAAGTAACAAAGAAATGATCAGTCTAAATCTTGTTAGTCAAAAAATTGAAACCCAAATGAATCGTTATTGGAAAAAAAACAGATTAAACCCTGTTGATATTGAATTTAAAATTGTTGGAAAAAACAGAGCTTTATATATCAAACAGGCTAGGCCTTTTAACGAATAATCAATAGAAAACCTGCAAATCTATTTCATTTGAAACCGTATTGATCAGGATGATTTTAAAATCGAAATCGTCAATATTAATTTTTTGCTGAATCATTTTTCGAATTCTTTGATTTTCTAACGAAAAGTCGCCTTCTAGAGGAATTTTGACATCGACAATATTCAGATATTTAGATGCTTTTTTATTGACTAAAACCGAAGCCAAAATATAAAATCCGATAATAATTATTTGGAAGAACAATAACACTTCAATCTTTTCATACGGATACATAATATCTAAGATAGAAAGTGTGATGGTTGCAAAAAGGAAAATAATGGCATTTACAGTAAAAGACTGCGTTCTGAATCTTAGAATCGAGAAAATAGCAAATAATCCAAACCCAATGCCTACTCCAATTTCGATTTTTGTGAATAAATAGCACAATGAAAAAGTACAAAGACCAACAATAACCATCAACGGATTTATAGTTTCATTATCTTTTCTGTTAGAGAAAAAATACAAAACCAAAATTGAGAAAAACAATAATAAAAACCTTCCGATAAGTTCGTTTAAATCCATTTACTTAAAGTATTAGCAAATCAAATTTAGAAAAAAGTTTGCCACGAATTCACGAATTTAAATATTGATTTATAAATTGGTGAATTCGTGGCAAAAAAATTCTTTTTACTCAAGCAATTTCGAGACCTATTATTCCATTTTAGGTTTTGAATCCGCTTTATAATTGCTTTTCGGATCGCTCATATTTACTTCTTTAGTTAATTTTCCTTTTAGATAAAACTGCCACATTCCCACTTTCTTTCCGTTTAAAAATTTTCCTTTAGAGGCCATAACACCATCAGAATCATAAAAAATAGCGTCTCCGTTGTACTCATTATTCTTATATGTGCTCTGTTCTAAAAGAAAGGCATTTTGACCGTATTTTTTATAAGTCCCATCTTTTAAACCATTTTTATACGTCATTTCTTCTGCAATTTTAGAATCCGGATAAAAAACAGACCTCACACCTTCTAACTTACCATTTTTATAATTTTCAAGTGTCATAACCACTTTCGAAGCTTTATGATAATATTTCCATTCCCCTTCACGGGCTTTACCCACTTCTCTTCCTTCACTTACTTTATTTTTATTCTGATCATAAAAAATAGTAAATGAACTGCCGTCATTAGCAGTAAAATCTCGAGTAGCTACAACATCACCTTTTTTAGTGTCATCAAAAAATTTAAATATTCCTGTTTCTTTACCATGACTAAAAGTTCCTTCATAACGTGGACGTTTGGAAAGTTCATATGTTCCTTTCCAGGCTCCGTCTTTTTTTCCACTGGCATCTATTTTATTAAAATCTTGAGAAAAAGCGGTAACACTTATTAAAAATAAAATCAAAAAATTTTTCATAATATGTTTTTCTATATAACAATAAAAAGTACGTTTTAGTATTGCAAAAGTAGCTTCATTTTCACTTTTATTACCCAAAAAATAATTTTAATTTTTGTTTAATCATTTTGCCACATTTGAATCTACACGAATATTCAAAAAGCAAGTCATTAAAACATAATTAACTAGCAATCAGCAAAATACAACCTTAAACAAAAAGGTTAAATATATATTAAAATTAATAATTGTTTAATTAATTGTAAATTTTGTTAAACAAAATAAATAACTTAGCAGTAACAAACAAAAAAAATCAATATTATGAAAACAATCAAATTTAAATTAATTGCTCTGGTAGCATTAATTGCTTTCGTCAGTATTTCATGTAACAATGATGATGATGATGATGATGATTCATCTCAACAACCCCAAACGATCGTCTCTATTGCGAAAGCAGATCCTAATCTCAGCTCTTTGGTTGCCGCTCTTGAAAAAGCAGATCTGGTTACCACACTGAACTCTTCCGGTTCTTATACCGTTTTTGCGCCTACCAATACCGCTTTTAGCGCATTTTTAACAGCCAAAGGTTATGCCAATTTAAATGCTGTTCCTGTTCCTGCCCTAAAAGAAATATTATTAAATCATGTTTTGAGTACCAAAGTAAAATCGACAGAAATTGCAACAGGCTACGTAAAGACTTTAGCTAAAGGAAGTGCATCGACTTCAAATACCATAAGTATGTATCTTGAAAAAGGTTCCGGTGTTGCTATTAACGGTGGAAAAACAAATGGCGGAGCAACAGTTACTACTGCCGATATTCAAGCATCAAACGGAATCATTCATGTAGTTGATGGTGTTATCGGATTACCGACTATTGTTAATCATGCGGTAGCCAATAAAAACTTCACTACTCTTGTTGCTGCTTTAACTTTCAATCCTTCATCTGGTTTTGCCGGAATATTATCAGGAACCGCCAGCTCGCCGTTTACTGTTTTCGCTCCAACAAATGCTGCTTTTACAAGTTTCTTAACTGAAACTGGATTTTCAGGACTTCCAGCTATTCCTGCCAATGTTTTAGAGACTACTTTAAAATATCATGTTGTAGCCGGAGCAAATGTACAATCGACCGCATTAACAAACGGGCAAGTAGTAAGTACTTTTGCCGGACAAAATTTTACAATTGGTTTAACTGGAGGTGCAAAAATCACAGATGCGAGCAATAGAGTAAGTACTATTGTAGCTACAGATGTTCAGTGCTCAAATGGAATCATTCATGTAATAGACAAAGTTCTATTACCTAAATTTTAAACACAAAAAAGCCGTCAAAAAGACGGCTTTCTTATTTATAAATAATATTATTTATTTCTTTTTATTCTGCCCTTTCGCAGCTTCTTGTTGCTCCATAACTTCCTGAAGACGTTGTTGAAACTTACTTTGTTTTTTAGGCTCTTTTAATTTATTTTCCTGAATTTGAGCGTGAATTTTATCTGTATCAACTATATAGTTTTTAATAACAAACATAATTCCAATTGTAATTAAGTTTGAAATAAAGTTATACAAACTCAAACCAGCACCATAGCTATTAAAGAAAATCAACATCATTAATGGCGAAACATAGATCATGATTTTCATCATTTTTGCCATGTCCGGCATACCTTCTTGTTGAGGCGCCGCCATTTGCTGATCTCCAGAAGTCATTTTCATGTAGAAGAAAATCGCAATTGCTGCCATAATTGGGAACAAACTGATGTGACTTCCATACAAAGGAATATGGAATGGCAATTGTACGACAGCATCAAATGAAGATAAATCGTCGGCCCAAAGGAAACTTTTTTGTCTTAATTCAAAAGCTGATGGAAAGAACTGAAATGATGCATACATGAATGGAAGCTGAATCAATGCCGGGATACATCCTGCCATTGGGTTTACCCCCGCTTTGTTGTACAACTTCATTGTTTCCTGCTGTTTCTTCATTGGGTCTTTTTTGAATTTTTCTCCCAACTCTGTAATCTCTGGACGCAAAACTTTCATTTTAGCCTGAGACAAAAATGATTTATATGTAATTGGCGACATTGCCAATTTGATAAGTATAGTAAAAATGATAATTGCAATTCCTAAAGACAATCCAATTGTTGAACTTAAGAATCCAAATAACGGAATAAAAATCCATTTATTGATCCATCCAAAAATTCCCCATCCTAATGGAATAATTTTTTCGAAATTTTTATCGTATGATTTTAATGTTTTATAATCAGATGGTCCAAAATACCAGCTCATTTTATAATCAACTTCTCCATTAGAAAAAGCTAAAGGAACTGTTGCTCTAAATTGCTTTACAAATGTTGTATCGATAGCTTCATCTTTAACTAAATCATCAGATTGCAATTTAGATTTTTCGAATGGCTTATCAGTTGCTAAAATAGCAGCAAAAAAGTGTTGTTTAAAAGCGATATAACTTACTTTTTCCGGAGTATCTTCTTTTCCTACACCTGCGCTTACATAGTTAGATTTTTCATCACCATATTCATATTCTAACTGAGCATATCTTTTTTCAATAGAAACGCTTTTCTCATTTCTGTAACTTTTCAAATCCCATTGTAAATCTAATGGTTTAGAAGAATTTAAGACTTTATTTAATCCTTGAGAACGAATATCAAAACCAACTAAATAGTCATTTGCTTTTAAGATGTATTTATATTCTAAAAATTCGTTTGCACCCGCTTTCAAACGCATTGTTAAGATTTGATCTGCTCCGCTTTTAGTCAAAGTTGGTTCAAAATATAAATCCTTAGAATTTAAAGTTCTGTTATCTGTAGTTTGTAACTGAATGTTTAGATTCGAATTATTATCTCTAATTAATTCTACTAATTGACCTGAATTTTTCTCAAACCTTTTGAATTCTTTCAACGTAGCTTCAACTATGTAACCACCTTTATTGGCGATTTTCAGTATCATCTTTTCGTTTTCAATAGTTGTAAAACCTTCTTTTGCAGAAGGAAGTGTAGCCGAATAAGCAAAACCACCTAAAGTTTTTTGCAATTGTGCCAATTGAACTGTATCACCAGGAGTTGTTGCAGCAGCAACTGGCAAAACGGCTGTTTTAGTTTTATCCACTTTAGCCTGAGCTTCCTGCTTAGCAACTAATTCTTTCTTGGCTTTTTCAGCAGCAATTTCCTTATCAGAAGGCTGATTTTGGTACATAATCCAAATCAAAATTCCAAATATCAATACAAAACCAATGATTGAATTAAGATCAAATTTTTTTTCTTCCATTATTAATTTAAAAAAGTTATTCGTTAAAGGCTATTAGTTGTGAGTTGGACTCAAACGTTACATCCTTTTAGAATATTAATATTATTTTTTATGCGTATTAACAGCAGCAGCCACAAAGTTTACAAAAATTGGATGTGGGTTTGCAACAGTACTTTTATATTCAGGATGGTATTGCACTCCAATGAAAAACGGGTGATTTTCAAGTTCTATAATTTCTACCAAACCAGTATCAGGATTAACTCCAGAAGCAATTAAACCTGCTTTCTGTAATTCATCTTTATATTTATTATTATATTCATAACGGTGACGGTGACGCTCTGAAATCGTCTTTTGACCGTAGATTTTATGTGCTAGTGAGTTTGGTTTAATATCACATTTCCAAGCCCCTAAACGCATTGTTCCACCTTTATCAGTAACATTCTTTTGTTCTTCCATCAAATTCACCACAGGATGTTTTGTTTTTTCATTCATCTCTGTAGAATTCGCTTCAGCGTAACCTAAAATATTTCTTGAATATTCGATAACAGACATTTGCATTCCCAAACAAATCCCGAAAAATGGAATATTATTTTCACGTGCAAAACGAACCGCTTCTATTTTTCCTTCAATTCCTCTTTCACCAAAACCAGGAGCTACTAAAACCCCATCAAGAGGTCCTAATTTTTCTTCTACATTATCACTATTAATATGTTCTGAATGTATCGAAATTACGTTAACTTTAGTTTCATTTGAAGCACCTGCATGAATGAACGCCTCTAAAATAGATTTGTAACAATCCTGCATTTCTACATATTTTCCAATCAAACCAATATTTACGGTATGTTTTGGATTTTTTAATCTGCGTAAAAAAGTATTCCAGTTTTTTAAGTCTGGTGCCGCTTTTTTAGGTAAATCTAATTTTTTCAAAGCCACAACATCTAATCCTTCTTCAAGCATCAAATTTGGAACTTCATATATGGTTGAAGCATCTATCGATTGAATAACTGCCTCTCTTTTTACATTACAAAATAATGCTAATTTATTACGCAATTCATCTGAAAGTTCGTGCTCAGTTCTGCAAACCAAAATATCAGCTTTAATACCGCTTTCCATCAACGTTTTTACAGAGTGCTGTGTAGGTTTTGTTTTCAATTCACCTGCAGCAGCCAAATAAGGAACCAAAGTTAAATGAATAACGATTCCGTTATTTTCGCCCAACTCCCAAACCAACTGACGAACAGACTCGATATAAGGTAAAGACTCAATATCACCAACTGTTCCACCAATTTCAGTAATAACAATATCATAATCACCAGATTTACCCAGCAATTGCATTCTGTCTTTGATTTCGTTTGTAATATGAGGAACAACCTGAACCGTTTTCCCTAAAAATTCTCCTCTTCTTTCTTTCTCAATAACCGAAAGATAAACTCTTCCTGTAGTAACGTTATTCGCCTGAGAAGTAGGAACGTTCAAAAAACGTTCGTAGTGACCTAAATCTAAATCGGTTTCAGCACCATCATCTGTTACATAACATTCTCCATGTTCGTACGGATTAAGTGTTCCCGGGTCTACATTTATATACGGGTCAAATTTTTGAATAGTTGTACGGTATCCTCTTCCTTGTAACAATTTTGCTAAAGATGCCGCGATAATCCCTTTTCCTAATGAAGAAGTCACACCGCCTGTAACAAAAATATATTTTGTTTGATTCATTCTGTTGTTGTTTGTATGTAGTTGTGTAAAAAACTTGGCAAAAGTACAAATTTAATTAGATTATTTGTCAATAAGAGAATGAGATAATTTGCAAATTTTTAAACAGAATGATTATATGGTTTTGTAATCGATAATTTTAACTTTTAATTTGGGATTTTTTTGAAAAATGTATTTAAATTGAGACTAATTATTGCTCTCTAATTTAATTATGATTGCAAAGTTATTTCACTTTCTTACTATAAGTTTTACAGGAAACTTTAAGCAAAAAAAAATATTATAATTTTAAAACATCGACCTGTACACATTTATAAATTCAGTCTTGAATTCTGTGGTGCCAATTTGTTTTTAAAAATTATAATATTTTTTATGTCTATTATAATTTCAAAATATTGACTTGTACACATTTACAAATTCAGTCTTGAATTCTGTGGTATCAATTAGTTTTTAAAAATTATAATATTATATACATCAAACTTAAATAAAAAAAATCAAACCACCAAAGATTTTTCCTACTATTTAATTGGTTTCGGATATTGCTTTTTAATATTCCGAATTAATTCCTCCAAACCATTCAGTTTTAACTCGTAAATGAGAGCTAATTGCTGTCCTAATTCTCCATTAGGAAAACCTTTATTATGATACCAAACCACGTAATACTCCGGTAAATCGATTAAAAATCGCCCTTCGTATTTCCCGAAAGGCATTTTGGTATGAGCTAATTTTATGAGCAGTTTTTTGTCTTGTTCCATTTTTTTAGAGAGGAAAGAAGCTAGAACAAAGAAAATAGATTATTCCGCTTAATTTAATTGTATGCAAAACTATCACTTATTTTTTCTTTTGCCACAGATTAAAAGGATTTAAAAAATTTTCGCCACGAATTCACGAATTATATTTAAATCAATTCGTGAATTCGTGGCGAATATAAAATCTTAGAATCTTAGTCCCTTAGAACCTTAGCAACTTAATAGTGCCATCTCACAAAAGCTTCCATAGCGGCATAAGTTGCCAAACCTAACTGTTGGTATAAAGCTGCTGTTTCTGCATTTCTGTCTTCGGCTCTTTGCCAAAATTCCCTTGCATCGGTTCCCTGAAAAACTACACCATCTTTTTGAGACTGGTGCTTGAAGATTCCGTGACGTTTTGCCAAAACCTGATCCGGGCTCATTGGTACTGCCATCTCCACTTCGTCAATTCCCCATTCCTGCCATGCTCCACGGTATAACCATAACCAGCAATCATCCATAAACGATTTTGGTTTTAGAGCTTTTACCGCTTCAAAAATAGCATCCAGACATACTTTATGTGTTCCGTGCGGATCTGCTAGATCTCCTGCAGCATATATTTGGTGTGGTTTGATTTTTTCAATTAAATCCATTGTCAATTGAATATCTTCTTTGCCAAGTGGTTTTTTCTCAATTGTTCCGGTTTCATAAAATGGTAATTCCATAAAATGAATCTGATCATCTGTCAATCCAACAAAATGACTTGTTGCTCTCGCTTCTCCTTTCCTGATCAATCCTTTGATATAACGCACTTCCGGAATATCAATTTCGCTGTTCTTTTTATTGGTTAAGAAAGTCGCCGCTTTTTGGTAAATATCATCTGCCTGAGCACTTTTGATTCCGAATTTCTCATTGTAATCAATCACGAATCTTGCAAAACGTAATGCTTCATCATCCGCTACAGCGATATTTCCTGAAGTTTGATACGCAACATGAACTTCATGCCCTTGCTCTTGCAAACGCATGAAAGTTCCTCCCATACTAATGATATCATCATCTGGGTGCGGACTAAAAATCAACACACGTTTTTTAGCCGGTTCTGCTCTTTCCGGACGATTTGAATCATCTGAATTTGGTTTCCCGCCTGGCCATCCCGTGATGGTATTTTGAAGCTTATTAAAAATTTTAATATTGATATCATAAGCCGGTCCTGAATCTGCCAATAAATCGCTCATTCCGTGTTCGATATAATCGGCATCAGTCAACATTAAAATTGGTTTTTTAAGCTGAAGTGCCAATCCTAAAACTGCTTTTCTAATTAATTTATCTGTCCAGACTACTTTTTCTACGAGCCAAGGTTTGTTGATTCTGGTTAGTTTTGAAGATGCTTCTTTATCTAATATAAAAACCGCATTATTATGTTCCTGCAAAAATGAAGCAGGTACGCGGTTCGTAACTTCATCTTCAACAGATTTTTTTACAATATTTGATTTTCCTTCACCCCAAGCCATCAAAATAACTTGTTTAGCTTCCATGATTTTCTTTACTCCAAGTGTAATCGCAGTTCTTGGTGTATTGCTTAATCCGAAGAAATCCTTGCTTGCCGCAACTCTTGTAATATGGTCTAAAGCTACCAAACGGGTTTTAGAGTTTTGAAGTGAACCTGATTCGTTAAAACCGATATGTCCGTTTCCTCCAATTCCTAAAATCTGCAAATCAATGCCACCCAAAGCTTCAATTTTAGCTTCATAATCATGACAATAATCTGCAATTTGTTCTTTTGTTAAAAGACCGTCGGGAACGTGGGCATTTTCAGGTAAAATATCGACATGGTCAAACAGTAATTCTTTCATAAAACGAACATAACTGTTGATAGAGTTGGGTTCCATCGGATAATATTCATCCAGATTGAAACTGATTACATTCTTAAAACTCAATCCTTCTTCTTTATGCAAACGAACTAATTCAGCATACAGTCCTTTTGGAGAAGAACCAGTTGCAAGACCCAAAATACAAGGCTGATTTTCTTCTTGTTTGGATTTAATTAAAGCTGCAATTTCCTGAGCAACTGCTTTAGATGCATCAGAAGAATTTTCAAAAACAACTGTATTGATGTTTTCGAATCGTTTTTCGAATCCTGTTGCTTTGTCGATTTTACTTTTTAACATGATATAGTTTTTTTTTTAATTTCTCGAGTTTATTCTACCATTTTCGGTATTTATGACCTTTTACTGCGTAAAAAAGTATCATTATATAAGATGGTAATAACATTAAATACGCAAGCTGATTTCCGCTTCTTGAAACGTCCTGACTTCCGGCTGCAATATTTGAGGTGTTTATAGTTTCTGTAATTAATCCATACAATAGAGGAAATATAGCACCGCCAATAATTCCCATAATTAAAATGGCGCTTCCAATTTTAGTATATCCACCCAAATCTTGAAGAGCCATTGGCCAAATTGCCGGCCAGCAAAGTGCATTTGCCAAACCAAGTAATGCTACTAACAGAATTACAATTGGCAAATTTGGAATTCCAGGCAACTGAAGCATTACTTTAGGTGAAATAATAACAATTGCTATAACCAAAATGATTCCTAAAATCCCTGAACCTTTTAAAGCCGTTACCTGCGAAAGGTATTTTGGAATTAACGTTATTCCTAAAATATATCCCACAACCATTGCTGACATCGTAAACGAAGTTAATTTCAAATAAAAATTTCCTTCATCTCCATAAACTCCCAATTGTTTTCCGAAGCCTCCAATTGAATCTCCGGCTAAAACTTCAGCAGCCAGATATAACATTAAAGTGATAACTCCCAAAACCAATTGAGGACGTCTGAATGCGTTTTTTATTTGTTTTAAAATACTTAAATTTGAAATATTACCTTCTTCATCCAAATCAATTTCCGGGAGTGGAGAAAGCTTCACAAACAAAGCTAACACCATAATAATCAATCCCATATAAAGATAAGGCCTTTGCAATTGTAATGCA
This sequence comes from Flavobacterium aquidurense, assembly GCA_900107365.1. GTDB lineage: Bacteria > Bacteroidota > Bacteroidia > Flavobacteriales > Flavobacteriaceae > Flavobacterium > Flavobacterium aquidurense. Next base: position 322,883 of record FNPS01000001.1, on the reverse strand, counting down.
AGGGAATTTAAAGCATTTGCTTTTGAAACGGAATCCAGCATTGCAATTTTATCTGCTGTAAACTCCTGCATATTAGACAAAACCAATGCTGTCAATATGATTGGCGCCACAAAACCCGCTAGTTTATTGGCAATTCCCAAAACACTAATTCTGGCTGCAGCACTTTCTCTTGGACCAATAACAACTACATAAGGATTCGCAGCCGTTTGTAAAATTGCCAAACCAGTTCCCATAACAAAAAGTGCTATTAAGAACAGTAAAAACGTACGGCTTCCGGCGGCAGGATAAAACATGAATGCGCCAAATGCAATGATCAATAATCCTAAAGAGATACCGTTTTTGTATCCCACTTTTTCGATCACCCAGGATGATGGAATTGCCATTACAAAATAGGCAATGTAAAAGGCAAAAGTTACAAAGTAAGCCTGTGAAGAAGAAAGCTCACAAGCCAATTCAAAAAATGGAATTAAAGGACCGTTTAGCCAGGTTACAAATCCGAGAATAAAAAATAATGCGGTCAGGATAACCATCGGAAGAATTGCACTCCTTTTTTCTACTTGTATGATACTTTCAATGTTTGACATAATACTTTTGGGTTGATTGTTAATAGATTATTGTTTTATGAATCTAAAATAGCACCAACACGATTGCAATAATTTTGCATTTACAAAACGCTATTTTGCGTTTTTTTTGCAAAGTAAAACAAAAGTAAAGTAATAAGCACTACATTAGATATCATTTTTTTGTTAATATTTGTTAAACATTCCAGTCTAAAACAGGATAATGTTTCTTAAGATACTCCTTAACGTCAGCAATATCTTCTTTTGCAGTTAAATCTGGAACATGTTCTGAAAATGGAATTCCCACTGTTGTATTCGGATTCGCCTGAACCGAATTTAAAAGTACTGTCGGCAATTCTTTTTCATCTCTTTCCGGATTTACGGGACAATTTTTAAGATGCGTATACAAAGTGCTTCCATTGAACTTGAAAGCATTCATACTCACTCTTATTTTCCCATCAACATCTTTATAATGCTCCAAATCGTCTGCTGTAGGCTTCTCTAAAATGTCCAATAATTGATTGTTTTGATCTAATTTGGCGATCGCAAAACGCGAAATTCTTTCAGAAGGAAATTCCAAAGCATCACGATCATAGCTGATAAAAGCATTGGGGCTTTGTGTTTCTCTCAACGCTAGCAACGCTTTTGCTGAATACAAATTATCACTATTGCAAACCGAATATTCTTGTGTGTTTAATTCCGGAAACTGTTCTACAGCCTGAAACAAGGCATCTGCAGTACCAAAAGGTTTTACTCGTCCTTCAGGAATATATTGAATGGCAAATGATATGTTTAATCCATGAAAATTATTGTTTTCATTCTGGTTTCCATAAAACTCTTTAAACAACTCACCTTGTTCTCCAATAATAATATAGATATTTTTGTATCCCGCTTTTTTTGCATTTAATAAAAGATAATCCAACAAAGGTCTCCCACTTGCTCCCACTCCAATTAAACCTTTGCTTCTTTCGTTGGCCTGCGCGATTTCTTCTGGCGATAAATTATCTAAAACGGCTTCTTTTTTCATACGGGAAGATGCTCCACCCGCAAGAATAACTAAATTGTTGTGCATTATTTATGTTTTAAATTTCAATATTTTCAATTATTCTCACTCCGGGATCTACGCTAACCGAATAAGCTTCTAAAGCTCCGGCTTTTAAAATAGCATCGATAACAAAATTTTCTTTTTCAGGGTCAGCAATAACAACGATACTACCGCCGCCTCCAGAGCCTACAATTTTAGCTCCGTAAGCGCCGGCACGCAGCGCTGCATTGATCATATCATCAATTCTTGGAACTGTAATTTTTAATAAATCACGCAAAACTTCATGATGCTGATTCATTAATTCACCAATTTTTCTAAGATCCAAAACTGGTTTTTCGAACTCTTTTAGCGCTTCTTTTGTATAATGGTAATTCTTTAAAGCCGCTTCAAAAAACGGAATTAATCGATCTGGTAAGCAATTGCGATAACGATCAATATCCCGAATTTCGGAAGTATTCAAATCAAAATTTGGGAAGTTCTGTTTTACAATATCAATTGCCATTAAGGCATTTCCTTTCAATTCTCCAATTAACCCAATTGTTTCTTTAGGAACTCCAGAAACTCCGGTAATTAATCCTTTCAAATTGGTTCCGATAATCTTATACGAAAAAGGATCTTTTGTATTAATATATACGATATTTCCAACTCCAATACTAAAATGATCCATCATTCCGCCTGGTTCTCCATGTTCTAAAACTTCAGAAGCATATCCTATTTTGGCAATAAATTCAGGGGTCACTTCATCATCAACTCCAAAAGCTGTAATTAAAAACTGAATCCAGGCCATTAACAAAGCGGAAGAACTAGAGGTTCCGGAATTGATTGGAATATCTCCGGTTATAGTAATATTATATCCAACAGTGGGAATACAACCATGTCTGCGTAAAACGCGCAGTGATGAAGCAAAATAATCGCGAGGTTCTAATTTTTCGAACGTTGCATGAATATCTATTACCCGAATTTCATTAATATCGATCATATTAAGAACAAACGTATTGGTCTGGTTTTCTTCTGCAGTTAACTGTATATCCCGGTTAATAGCACACGCTATAACGGGCAATCCTAAATAATCTTGATGATCTCCAAAGAGACATGTTCGACCCGGGGCTAATGAAGTAATTTTTCTCACTTGAAAATTTTACATTAAAACACTGCAATTCAAATAATTACAACGTTATTTGGTTATGAATTTATTTTATAATTTCGGTTTTGATTCTACGAAACTATATATTATATTTTTATAAAACAAGAAAAAAACAAAAAATGTGCTCGAACACACTAAAAAAATGTTCTCGAGCACACAACGTAATTCCTTTAAAAAATTTTACTATAATTAAATCAAAGTTTCTATATTTGCTTATATGGATAAAAAGTACACAATTAAGGATATTGCAAAAATGGCCGGAGTTTCTAAAGGAACTGTAGATCGTGTTTTGCATAACAGAGGAAAAGTTTCTCCGACCGCATTGGAGAAAATCAATGAGGTATTGAATGTCATTAATTATGAACCCAATTTAATTGCCCGAAATTTAAAAAACACAAAAGTATATCGCATTTGCGTTTTACTTCCGGATCCTGAAATTGATACTTACTGGCTCCCCTGTGTTAACGGAATACAGGATGCTATAACCGAATTTAAGGCTTATAGTGTTATTATAGAAACTTATTATTTTAATCCTGAAAGTACTAAATCGTTTTTAAGTACAAATGAAAAAATAATCAGGCAATCGCCGGATGCCGTTTTGATCGCTCCTTTATTCCATAAGGAAACTGTCGAAATTATTAAACAGTATGATGAATTAGAAATTATAGTTAATACTTTTAATAACCAGGTTGAATCTTCGTCTATAAAAAGCTTTGTCGGACAGGATTTATATAAAAGTGGCCGCGTTGCCGCTAGTTTAATGAATTTAATTTTGACAGATGGGCAAATTGCCATTATTCATATTGATGAAAGTTTAAAAAATGCAGTTCACATGCAGGAAAAAGAAAAAGGCTTCAGAAACTACTTTGATGAAAAAAAGCTTTCTGATTTTTCGTTGACTACCTTAAAATTAAAATATTCGAACATTGAAACTAAGTTTCCTGCCTTTGTAGAAGAAAATCCAAATTTACGTGGCATTTTCATTACCACTTCAAAAGCCTATCAGATTGCTTCTGTTTTATCTTCTATAGAAAATCGAAAAATTGCACTTATTGGTTACGACTTAATTGAGAAAAATGTAAATTTCCTAAATCAGGGATTGGTTCATTTTTTAATTCATCAAAATCAAAAAAGACAGGCTTATTTAGGAGTCAGCACTTTAGTCGAACATTTTTTATTCCGAAAAGAAATTCCGGAAACTATTTTGCTTCCTATAGATATTATTAATGTAGAGAATGCCTCTTTTTACGTTAGCTAGTTTGCCACGAAGTCACAAAGGCACTAAGTTTATATTTCTTTGCGACTTAGCGCCTTTGTGGCAGATTACTTCATTAAAATAAATTTTCCGAACGAAGAAGCAATATGAAAATTGGGTTCCGGTGTATTTGGATTTACCCAGGAAATCCAGGTTGCATCGTATTGCAGATTTTCAGCTAAAGAAAATTTTGCCCTATAGACTCCCGCTTCAATTATATTGTTTTGAATTAAATTCAATTCTTTCAAAGAAGCAATACTGATTCTTCCCTCAACAGTAAAAGAATTCTTGTCTTTTAAAGAGATTACTTTTAAATCTTCTTTGGGCCATTTCCATTTAAAATCAAAATCTTTATTTGGCTTTGCCTTAAAATCCATTATTCTGGCCGAAGTATCCATTTCGAGACAATAATAAGGATCTATAGCCTCATTTTTTCTAAAAAAGAGCTCTACTCTATCAGAATTTCCAATACTATCAAAACTATTATCTTTTTCATCAATATAAATATCAGTATCGAAAACAATAAACTTGAAATAGAGATTTTCTAAATCCCAAAGTGCTCTAAATTCAATTTTAGAAATGGCATCCTCTTTCCATGGGGAGGAAAAATCCGTTAAACAATTTGCTTTTTTCCAAGATGATAAAACTGGAAAATCAGTTCCGCTTTTTTGATTTTTATCTATAAATACTAATTGATATTCTTTCACCTTTATAACTCTTAAATTTTATAATCTTTAATTTTTAAAAACCCTAAAATTGTTCCATTTCAGAGTTGCAATTTTGGGCTTTTTTAAGATGACCAATATACTCTAAAAAATTAGTAAAAAAACTCCTTCGCAGATTTAAATAAAAATGCGATAAAGTCAATTTTCTTACTAAATAAAACAATAAGAAAATCCTGTTTAATTAGTATCTATTCAATATCTCTATTGCGAAATTCATAAGATTTTGCAAAAACATCAAATATTATTCATCTAAACAACAATTTCGCATAAAAAAAGGTCAAATAAAGAAGTCCGTTTATTTCCAAAATAATTTAGAATAATCACATCATTTTAAGTCAAAAAAAACGTTTCGCACAATTTTATGTGCTCGAGAACATAAATTTTGTGTGTTCGAGCACATTTTTTGTGTTTTTTCTTGTTTTATAAAAATATAATCTATAGTTTCGTCAGACAATAATCTTAAAACTAAGTTAATTCAGTAAAATTTTAGTCGATTTTGATGCTTTAAAAAATAATAAAAACGGATAAAATAACCCGTTTTGAGATTGGAAATTGAAGTGAATATCTCAAAAAGAAATACTTCAAAAAAAATTCAAATAGAAAACCAAAAATGTATTCCTGAATCAAAAAAAGAAGTCTAAAACTTACAATCAATAAAAAACAATTAAACATTAACCAAAACCAATTTTAAGTATGAAATTATTAACCCAAAAAAAGCCAAGAGATTTTCGGATTAACAATTTATCCGGAAAAGAAATCAAACTAACCGTTCTTTCGTTATTAGTTTTTACATTTCAGGCTTCGGCTGTTTCAACAATAGATACATCACACAAAAACAATACGGTGTTATTTTTTGAAAAAACTGTAAAAGGTACAATAACAGATCAAAACGGACTTCCGTTACCAGGTGTAAACGTAACAGTAAAAGGTTCTAAAACAGGTGTTCAAACAGATGTTGACGGAAGTTTTGCGATTACGGTTCCTGATAATGCTACAAAACTTATCATAACTTATATTGGTATGGAAGATCAGGAAGTTACCATATCAGGCGCTCCACTTAAAATTGTCATGAAAGAAGCGGGACAAAAACTAGATGAAGTAGTTGTTGGATACGGAAAAGCAAAGAAAAAAGACCTTACCGGTTCTGTAAGTTCGATTGGAAAAGACAATTTAAACTTAGGCGGAACTATTTCAAATGTTGGACAAGCATTACAAGGACGTGCGTCAGGAGTTCAGGTACAACAAAATAGTTATGCGCCAGGAACTAGTCCTTCAATCGTAATTAGAGGAGGAAACTCAATTAATACTTCTAATGCGCCATTATATGTAGTTGATGGATTTATTACAAGTACCGGAGCTTCTATTAGCCCAAATGATATCGAAAACATTCAGGTATTAAAAGATGCTTCTTCTACAGCAATTTACGGTGCCAGAGGTGGAAATGGGGTAATTTTGATTACTACTAAAAAAGGAAAATTAGGAAAAATGCAGGTTGAAGCTGAAATCTCAGATGGTTTTCAAAACATCATTAAAGAACCTTCTTTGCTAAACGGACAACAATATGCTGATATTCAAAATGCTATTGCAAAAGAAAACGGAAGACCACCGGTTTTCCCGGCAAGTTTTCCTATTGCCAATACCAACTGGTTTGACGCTGCAACACGTACAGGAGAAGTATTGAACAGAACACTTACTTTTAGTGGAAGCGATAAAACATCTAAATTTTTCTTGTCCGGAAATTACATTAAACAAACAGGAGCTATTGTAAACACAGACTTTGAAAGGTACAGTGTTAGAATGGGTGGTGAGAAAAGATTTAATGAAAAATTGAATATGGGTACCAATGTTTACGGTGCTTCAAGCGAAGGAAATAACAGTGATTTTGGAGATAATATTTTATCACCTATGTTTTCAATTCAAACTGCACCACCGACTATTCCGATCTATAATGCTGATGGCTCATATTATAAATATCAGGGAAAAGACAACGCATTAGCTCTATTATTAGAGCCAACAGACCACACCATCAACAGATTAGTAAACGGAAATATGTTTTTAGATTATGAAATCATCAAAAATCTAACTTATCACTTTGGTGCCGGCGCAGAATGGCAGGAAAATATTCAGGGAAAATATACTCCAAGCACATTAGTGGCGGGAGCTGCCTTGAAAGGAACAGGATCAGAAGAAAACAAAACTTATTTTAGATGGAGCACGGAGCAATATTTGACTTATAAGTTTAATATTAATGAGCATGCTGTTACAGCAATGGTTGGAACTTCTAATCAAAAAGATACTTATGAGAGAATGAAAGCATCTGGATCTGGTTTTTCTAATGATGTCTTAACTTATTATAATCTTCAGGGAGCGGCAGTATATTTGAAACCAGAAACGGAGAAAACAGAAACTAAACTGACTTCTTACTTTAGCCGTTTGAATTATTCTTACAATGATAAATACCTGGTTTCTTTTACGATTAGAAAAGATGGATCTTCTCGTTTTGGTCCAAATAACAAATTCGGAATTTTCCCTTCCGGAGCTATTGCCTGGAAAATGTCTAATGAGTCCTTTATTCAAAATTTAAATACTTTTTCTGAACTTAAGTTAAGAGCCAGTTATGGTATTACAGGAAATGATGGTATTGGAGATTATCAATACATGAACAGACTAACTTCTTGGGGAGTAACTATTGGTGATGGCAATTTTGTTGGTGGTACTGAACCAAATAATTTATCAAATCCTAACTTAAAGTGGGAGCAAACTGCGCAAACCAATATTGGTTTAGATATGGGCTTTTTTAATGATAAACTTAGCGCAACAATTGATGTATACGAAAAAAGAACTACTGATGCCCTTTTAAATGTTCCTGTTGGAGGATGGTGGGGATTTGATGTTCAAAGAATTAACTCAGGAGTTATCCGAAATCGAGGAATTGAACTAGGAATCAGCAGCACAAATTTTAGAAATGATAAATTTAGCTGGACAACATCATTAAATGTTGCTTACAACAAACAAGAAATAATATCGCTTGCTGATAATGTAAAAATCATCAGTACTAACACTTCTAATCCAAGTGGTACGGTTTCAGGACAGGAATTCACAAGACTCGTTCCCGGAAAAGAAATGAGTGAATTATATGGATATAAATATGCCGGAGTTGTAAAAACAGGAGAAACTTATGCTCCTCAGCCATTATCTGTAGCTGGAGATCCAAAATATGTTGATGTTAACGGCGATGGAGTAATTAATGCTGATGACAGAACGTATTTAGGAAATTCTACACCCCATTATACTGCAGGTTTAAACAATGATTTTAAATATGGAAATTTTGACATGAACATCTTTTTCCAGGGTGCTTTTGATTATTCTGTTTATAATATGACAAAAATGGTAGGTGAATCATCTACAAGTACAGACGCTCTAAATCGTTGGGTTGCCGGTACAAATGAAAATACTGAAATACCAAGAGACGGATATTATAAAAGTAAATACGGTAGTTATGTAAATTCAAAATTTGTTGAAGATGCATCTTATGTTCGTTTAAAAAATGTTTCTATCGGATATTCTATTCCTGAGAGTGTATTAAAACAAGCTAAATTTATAGATAGTATCAGATTGTATGCTATAGGTCAAAATTTACTGACTATTACAAATTATTCTGGAAACGATCCTGAAGTAAACGGACATTTTACTCCAGATAATGCTTCGAAGCAAAACTTAGGTGGAGGAATCGATTTCAACTCATTCCCGGCTTCAAGAACATTTATTTTAGGTATCAAAGTCGCAATTCACTAGTCTAAAAAGCTTTTTTAGTAACATTAAATTTATTAAAATGAAAAAATATACACTATTACTACTTTTACTTACCGCGGGAGCACAATTTTCGTGCAACCAGGATCTTGATCCTACGGTATATAGTAATTTAACCAATACGAATGGCTTTACTACAAAGTCTGATGCTATAGCGTCTATCAATTCTATTTATGGTCGGTTAAAAGGACCATCTGTAGGGGACAACTTTTCGTATTGGGCAACGAGACACTTCGCCTTGACTGACATTGCTACAGATTTAGGACACTGCCAATATGGAGGAGATCCGGGACAATTATCGCTAGGAACCTGGAGTTCGACAAATGGTTTGCTTAAAGAAGATTGGAATGCCATGTATAAATTAATTGCAAACGCCAACTTTGCTATTTTTAACATTACTCCAATGGCTGGAATTACTGCTGCAGAAAAAGCACAATTTATAGCTGAAGCTAAGTTTTTAAGAGCTTCTGCTTATATGGATTTAACAGACTCATGGGGTCCGGTGATTCTAATTACAGAAGCTAATTTGGGAAATCCAAATTATTTAGATCAGACTCCTCCTTCATCTGTAGAAGAAATTGATGCTTTTCTGGTAAAAGAATTAACTGAAGCTGCCAATGTATTGCCTGTTAATTATAAAAATAATGACATTTATGGTACTAATGATGTAGGGCGTGCCACAAAAGGTGCTGCACTTACTTTAATGGCAAAATTATACCTACGCAGCCACGATTGGCAAAAAGTAGCGACATTGACACAACAGGTAATGAACCTAAACGAATACACTCTTTATCCTTCTTACTTAGGCTTGTTTAAAGAAAGTAACAAATGGTGTAGTGAAAATATCTTCTCTTCATTAAGTGACGCCAATACAAACGGAACAGAATTGTTGAATCACTTTGGACCAATTGATCATCCGGTGGTTCAAAACAGATGGCAATATTACACGGTTAACTGGGATTTCTATAATACTTTTGGTAATGAAGACGAAAGAAAACAATGTTTCTTCCCTGAATTTGAAGGTGTTGATGGTTTATTACACAAACAAGCGCCATCATTAGGTGCGCAACCACCAGCAGGCGAATTTTATATGCCAGACGTTTCAACAAGAAAGTATGCTGATGATGAAACTACGACTTATTATGATGGTCATAGTGTAAACATTCTTCGTTATGCCGATGTATTATTGAGCAGAGCTGAAGCATTAAATGAAATTAGTGGCCCAACCACAGAAGCTATAGATCTTATAAACAAAGTTAAAGCAAGATCTCATGCAAAACTATTGGTTTTGGCTAATTATAATCAAAGCACTTTAAGAGATGCAATCTTACAGGAAAGAGGATGGGAATTTTTCTACGAAGGAAAACGTCGTTCGGATTTGATCAGAATGAACAAATATGATGTTTTGGTAAATGCCTATCACCTAAGAGTTGGAGAACCAGCACAAATCAAAATGCCACAAAACAAATATTATACATACCCACAAAGTCAGGTTGATCTTAACCCAAAATTAAGTAACGCCGACAGACAATAATAAAAGAGGTCCAATCAGGAATAGGCATTTAATTGTCTGTCTATTCCTGATTTTTATACAAAATAAGTACTTTGCTGTTTCATTAAAGAAGCCTTCAAGATGATCAAAAAATTAATAGTAAAAGGGAGTTTTATTTTTACATTACTTGCGTTGGCAAGTTGTTCTAAAAATCAGGGTCGTATCACAAATATCAATATTGGGACGCATAGTAACAACGAATTGAAAATTCAAATCGATGTTACTACGAGTGACAATGTTCAGGTATATGCCGAATATTGGTCTGATAAAAAAGGAATAAAAAACAAAATAACCTCTCCAATTTCAAAAGCTGGTCTTAAACATTCACTAGTACTTTGCAATATTACGCCCGAAACCAATTATAGTTTTCAGTTGGTTACTATTCAGGGCGAGAATACCAATACTGGCAAATTATACACTTTCAAGTCTAGAAAATTACCTGAATGGTTGCAAAAACAATTTAAGGCAAATTGCCCAAAACCAGAACTTTTACCTGCAAATTTCAAAAAAGGTTTTATGCTTGTAGCCAAAAGAGAAACACCCGGAGTTGCCTATATTGTTGATTACAAAGGAAATTTAAGATGGTATCATACCGTTGAAGGAACCGGATTTAAAGTAACTCATTTTACAAAAGACCAAACCATTCTTTCCATTTTAGGTACAAATGATGAACCAACAAGTTACGGAAGTGAAATCCTGGAAATCAATTTACAGGGCGACACTTTAACACATGTCAAAAAAGGACAGGGCGATTTTAAACAAACCATTCATCATGAAATTCTGAAAAAATCGGCTAACGAAATTGTTACGATAACCGTAGATCAAAAAATAATGGATTTAACTTCTATTGGAGGAAAAAAGAACGACACCATAAACGGAGACGGAATTTTGATCATGGATAAAAAAGGAAAACAACTGTGGAAATGGAGCGTTTTTGATGATTTAGATCCTATGAAAGATAAAGCGTTACTTAAAACCAAAAAAGACTGGACTCATGCCAACAGCCTGAATTATGATAAAGATGGAAACTTTTTAATTTCATTTTACAACAACGGTCAAATTTGGAAAGTAGATTCAAAAACTGGAAAAGTAATCTGGAAATTAGGAAAAGATGGTAATATAAAAATGGCTGCAAATACTAATTTCTCTCAGGCTCATGCCGCACACATTAACCCAGATGGAAGTTTAATGTTTTTTGATAATGGTGTGGATAAAAAACAATCATCAGTTTTTGCTCTTAAAATAGATGAAAAAGGCAAATCAGCAAAATTGGATTTCCATATCAATTTACCAAGAGATATTTACAATGACAGAATGGGAAGTGCTTATATGATTGATAAAAACACCATTTTAGTTTGTTGTTCAAAAAGACATATAACGGTTTTAACGAACAAAAAAGGAGTATTACTTTGGGCTTTAGAGTCTGAAATTCCTCCGTATCGTACGCAGTTTATTCCGGAAGAAAATATGAAACCTTTTCTTCTCAATTAAAAATATTGATTTTCTGCAAGGTTTTTCAAACCTTGTAGGTATAATTTATAATAAATACCTAACAGGTTTTAAAAACCCGTTAGGATAAAAATTTTAGACATGAAAAAAATAATTCTTATTGGTATCTTTTCAGCATTGCCAATTGTTGTTTTCAATTCTTGCAATACTTCAAATTCTCAAACTTTGGCAGAAAAAACTTCCGAAGATGAGGCATACATTACTATTGACACTTCCAAAATTCCGGATGATCAATTTGGAGAATCCGTTCGTTATGGAAGAGAATTAATGCTAAAAACCGCTTATTATATAGGCCCAAATGGAGTCAAAGGAAAATATTTAGGCAATAAAATGAATTGTACCAATTGTCATCAGGACGCCGGTACAAAACCTCATGCTTTCAATTTAATGTCTTCTCATGACAATTATCCACAATACCGCGGACGTGAAAACAAAGTACTTACACTTGCCGAACGTGTAAATAATTGCATTATGCGTCCTCATTCCGGAAAACCGCTTCCGCTTGACAGCGACGAAATGGTGGCTTTTTTATCTTACTTTAAATGGATTAGCAAATTTGTTCCGAAAGACGGCGATTTTAAAGGAGCAAAAAACCTGGAAATTGAATTCCCAGATGTAGCTGCAAGTCCGGAAAGAGGAAAAGCACTGTTTGTAGAAAATTGTGTCCGTTGCCACGGAAATAATGGCGAAGGAGTTTATAACGCAGATAAATCAGGTTATACTTATCCACCGCTTTGGGGTGAATACGGCTATCAGCCAGGTTCAAGTATGCACCGCGTTATCAAACAGGCACAATGGTTAAAAAGCAACATGCCGTATGATAAAGTTACAATCGGGAAACCTTATTTAACAGATCAACAAGCATTGGATATTGCTGCTTTTGTAAATGATGATGCAATTCATAAAAGACCAAATCCAAAAACATTTGATTATCCTAATAAAATGGGTAAGCCCATTGATTACTCACATAGTCCTTTTCAGGACAATTTTACCGAAGAACAACACAAATACGGGCCTTACAAACCCATTATTGCTTACTGGAAAAAAAATGGATGGAAAGCAGTTTACTAAATTATTAATTACGCATACCCTTTTAACCTGAACATCAAAAAAATGAAACTAAACCTAAAAAACAGACCACTTTTAAGTAAAATATTGATTGTCTGCCTTTGCATTTTCAGTATGCCGTTGGCTGCGCAACAAATAAAATATACCGATGGAAATGACAGCTGGAATCCTAATTTGTTAGGAAATCATCGCGTTGTTGTTGAATTTACCGGAAAAGATAATGTTGCTAAAACTATTATTGAATGGCGTAGAAGAGATGAAAATCCGGAACTTAAAAGAATAATTGTTCAGGATGCAAATGGAAAGGAAATTCTAAACACAAAAACAGAAAATATCAATAGAGAAAACGGTACGATTTTCTTTGAGCCTGTTTCAGGAAAAGGAACGTATTATGTTTACTATATGCCTTATATTGATGAAGGAGATGCTAATTACCCGAAAGGAGTTTATGCAAAACCAGAAAATAAAACGGACGCTGCATGGTTGTCTAAAATCAAAACGAATTTAAAAGACAATTGCACAGTTAAAGAAATTCAGAGTGTAAATGCTTTCAATAGTTTTTACCCGATGGAAGTCATTGCAACTGCAGCCGAAACAAAAGACATCATTGCAAAAAACAGCGGTAATTCCTTTTTAGTTTTTCCTGAAGACAGAATATATTCTATCCGAATGAAAAATGATTTGCCACAAAGATGGATTCAAAAAGGAGTTCAAAATAGTTTTGCTGATACTGCTATGAAAGGTGAATATTTAGCTTTTCAATTGGGTGTTTATGCCTTAGAAAATTTAAGCAATGTAAAAGTTCAATTTTCAGATTTAAAAAATGAAAGTGGCGCTGTAATTTCCTCAAAAAACATTAATTGTATCAATACTGATGGGGTTCGTTATGACGGATCGCCTTTTGCTGCAACTGTTTCTGTTTCAAAAGGAAAAGTTCAGGCAATGTGGTGTGGAGTTGATGTTCCGGAAATGGCTTCGGCTGGAACTTACACAGGAAAAGCTACGGTTATTGCTGATGGAAAATCAAAAGAAATTACACTTCAGATAAAAATAACAAATGAAGTTACTAAAAATGGCGGAATCGACAGTCCTGAAAAAATGACGCGTTTGAAATGGTTAAATTCCACTTTAGCTCAGGAAAATACGGTTATTGCGCCTTATACTCCATTAACAATAAAAGATTCTGAAATCTCTTTATTAGGAAGAAAACTAATTTTAGGAACTGATGGTTTCCCTTCTCAAATTCAGACTTTCTTTACACCTGAAATGACTGTTATCGGTACAAAAGCAAATGATATTTTGAGCGCTCCAATTACTTTTCATTTTGTAGATGCTGCCGGAAAAGAATCATTACAATGGAAAAATACCGGCGTTAAATTCCTTAAAAAAGAAGCCGGAACTGTAGCATGGGAAAGTGCTTCGACATCTAAATCGCTTCAAATGGATGTAAATGCCTCTATTGAATTTGATGGTTTTGTCCATTATAGCGTTAAAATTACAGCTCTTGAAGATGCTTCTTTTAATGATATCAATATTCATTTACCAATGCAGTCTTCATCAGCAAAATATATGATGGGATTAGGTCAAAAAGGCGGAAATCGTCCTGAAAATTTTGACTGGAAATGGGATGTTGCTCATAAAAACCAAGATGGTGCCTGGATTGGAAATGTAAATTCCGGTTTGCAATTTTCTTTGAGAGATGAGAAATACAGCCGTCCGTTAAACACCAATTTCTATTTACAGAAACCATTATTATTACCAACTTCATGGGGTAATGATAATAAAGGTGGAATCACAATAACGCCAAACCAAAAATCGGTTTTGGTCAATGCTTACAGTGGAGCACGTAACGTTAAAAAAGGAGATATTTTATATTATAACTTCAATTTATTAATTACACCTTTCCACGCATTAAACACAGACTTTCAATGGAATACTAAATTCTATCACAAATACAGTCCAATTGATACCATTGCCAAAACGGGTGCCACGGTAATTAATATTCACCATGCAAATGCAATTAATCCTTATATCAATTATCCTTTTGTTGAATTTAAAAAGATGAAAAGTTATATCAACGAAGCACATGAAAAAGGATTAAAAGTAAAAATTTACAATACCGTTAGAGAAGTTTCAAACAAAGCTTACGAAACATTTGCTCTAAGAAGTTTAGGTCATGAAATTTATTCTCCAGGAAAAGGTGGTGGTTTCTCATGGTTGCAGGAGCATGTTGGCGACGATTATATCGCGGCTTGGTTTGTACCTGAAATTAAAGATGCTGCAATCGTTAATAGCGGTATGAACCGTTGGCACAATTATTATGTTGAAGGAATGAATTGGTTAACTCAAAATGTTGGTATCGACGGTATTTATCTTGATGATGTTGCTTTTGACCGTATCACTATGAAACGTGTAAAAAGAGTTTTGACCAAAGACGGTCATCCTGGAATAATCGATTTGCACAGTGCTAATCAGTATAATAAAAGTGACGGATTTAATAACAGTGCGAACTTATACATGGAGCATTTCCCGTACATCAATAAATTATGGTTTGGAGAATATTTTGATTACGAAAAAAATCAGCCTGACTTTTTCTTAACTGAAGTAAGCGGAATTCCTTTCGGATTAATGGGCGAAATGCTGCAAGATGGCGGAAATCCGTGGAGAGGAATGGTTTACGGAATGACAAACAGAATGCCTTGGAGCCATAATGCTGATCCCAGAGCGATCTGGAAATTATGGGATACTTTCGGAATAACAGGTTCTGAAATGATTGGATATTGGAGTGAAAACTGTCCGGTAAAAACAAATAACGACAAAGTATTGGCAACCGTTTACAAAAAGAACGGTTCAACTTTAATTTCAATTGCAAGCTGGGCTGATACTGATGTACAAGTAAAACTAAGCATCGACTGGAAAAAACTAGGAATCGATCCTTCAAAAGCAACAATTACAGCTCCAGAAGTGGCAAATTTCCAACCTGCACAAAAGTTTACTGCTAAAGATGAATTACCAGTAAGTAAAGGAAAAGGATGGTTGTTGATTGTTAAGTAATAATAGTGCAAATCAAGAATTGAAATTAGTTTTTTTGTGCCGTTAGGCACGGAATATTGGTAGAAAATTTTCCAAAATTCGTTGGCGTGCCGTAGGTACCAACAAAAAGATAATTATTGCGTACCTACGGCACGCTATATTATTCTAATACAAAATTTTCTACCAATATTTAGTGCCTAAAGGCACATTTTAATCGATATATGTAATATAGTTAAATTAATTAATCACACATTACCCAAATTAAAATCTTTTAATCTGTGAAATCTGTGGCAAAAAATAACCTCAAAAAATAGCTCTCCATATGAAACTTAAACCTTTCTTATCAATTTTACTCTTTGGAAGCCTGTTTGTCACCGCACAAAATAAACCAACCTTTAAGGAATATAAAAAAGTCTTTACAACCTACCCGTTTTCAGATCCTGATCCTATTCCAAAACCCGATACAAAGGTTTATCCTTATTTCCGTTTTGATGGCTTTACAGATAAACCGGTTCAAAAAGAATGGAAAGTAATCGAGATAGAAAACGATTATATTAAACTGATGATTATTCCTGAAATTGGTGGAAAAGTTTGGTCAGCCGTTGAAAAATCAACCGGAAAAGATTTTATTTACAACAATCACGTTATCAAATTTAGAGATATTGCCATGCGCGGTCCCTGGACAAGTGGCGGTGTTGAAGGGAATTACGGAATTATTGGACATACTCCTAATTGCGCAACTCCTGTTGATTACAAAATTATAACACGAGAAGATGGAAGTATCAGCTGTGTAATTGGTGTTTTAGATTTACTAACCCGCACTTCATGGAAATTGGACATCAATTTACCCAAAGACAAAGCCTATTTTACCACAAACTCCTTTTGGTTTAACTCAACTGAATTTGAACAGCCTTACTATACCTGGATGAATACGGGAATTAAGGCATCACAAAGTTTACAATTTATTTATCCGGGACAAAGATATATTGGACATAATGGCGAACATAATGCGTGGCCAATTGACAAAGAAAACAGTAAAGATTTATCCTTTTATAAAAACAATGATTTTGGTGGTTATAAATCCTATCATGTTTTTGGCAAATACAATGATTTTTTTGGAGGATACTATCATGACGAAGATTTCGGAATGGGAAGATATGGCAATCATGATGATAAACCTGGTAAAAAAATATGGATTTGGGGATTGTCGCAACAAGGCATGATTTGGGAAAAATTATTGACCGATACAGATGGACAATATGTTGAAGTACAAAGCGGAAGATTATTTAATCAGGCAAGTGAAGGCAGCAATTTAACTCCTTTTAAACAACGCTCTTTCGCTCCTTATCAAACAGATGCCTGGACAGAATATTGGTTTCCCGTAAAACAGACAAAAGGTTTTGTAAAAGCAAACAATTATGGTGCTGTTAATGTTAAAAATGAAAATGGCTGGCTTAAAATCTATCTTTCTCCACTTCAAAAACTAAATGAAAAATTAGAAGTTTTTGATAATGGCAAGAAAGTGTATTCTAAGGATATTGCCTTAAATACGTTGCAATTATTCAAAGATTCGATTCCCGTTACTGTCGATCCAAACAAATTAAAACTGGTTTTGGGCGCTAATAAACTGGTTTGGAATTCTGCTCCGGAAGATGGCAATTTGGCACGACCATTAGAAGTTCCGAAAGATTTTGATAGTAATTCGGTTTACGGATTATATCTACAGGGAAAAAATTATGTCAGTTTTAAAGATTATATAAAAGCCGAAGAATTCTTAACGGCCTGTCTTAAAAAAGATCCAAATTACGCTCCTGCCCTTTCTGATTTAGCAGGTTTACAAATTAGAAAATTAGAATACAAAGAAGCAGTTGCAACTGCAAGCAAAGCATTAGCAATCGATACGTATAATCCTGCTGCCAATTATTACTACGGTCTTGCCAATCTTCATTTAGGAAATACAACGGATGCAAAAGATGGTTTAGATATTGCTGCTGCAAGTGTTGAATATCGCAGCTCTGCCTACACTGCGTTGAGTAAAATTTATTTTGCAGAAAATGATCAGGCAAAAGCAATTGAATATGCTGAAAAAAGCTTGTTAAACAATCAGAATAATTTGGAAGGATTACAATTGTTAGCGGTGATCTATCGTATTCAAAACAAATCTGAAAAAGCACATTCGATCTTAGATAAAATTAATGAAGTCGATCCTTTAAATCATTTTGTTGGCTTTGAAAAATTCCTTTGGAACAATTCAAATGCTTCAAAATCAGATTTCACTTCGTTAATTCAAAATGAAATGCCAGAGCAGACTTATCTTGAATTAGGTATTTGGTATCAGCATCTGGGCCTTACGGACGAAGCTGTAAAAGTTTTTACGGTGGCGGCTCCAAGTGCTGAAATTATATATTGGAAATCATTTTTAGAAAACAAAGCAGTTGATTTGAACAAAATTCAACCCGGAATTAGTTTTCCTTTCCGTGGTGAAACTGCCGAAATTCTTGAAAGTTTGACAAAAAACAATGAGCAATGGCAATTGAAATATCATTTGGCTTTGATCGAATGGAATCGCAACAACATTTCAAAAGCAAAAGAATTGTTTTTACAATGTGGTACAAAACCAAACGATCCTGCTTTTTATGCTGCTAAAGCTTCGTTGTTCAAAGATGATTCTCAATTGGTTGTAACGAGTCTTCAGCAAGCAATCAAATTAGATGCTCAAAGCTGGAGGTATCCAAAATTATTGACTGAACATTACATTATCGAAAAACAAAATGATAAAGCTTTGGCTACTATAGCACCATTTTACAAACGCCATACTGAAAATTATGTAGTGGGAATGTTGTATGGTAAAACGCTTTTATTGAATAAAAAATACGCTGAAGCGGATGCCTTTTTAACCAAATTGAAAATCCTTCCATTTGAAGGTGCAACAAGTGGAAGACAATTGTATCATGAAGCTAAATTGATGCAGGCTTTGGCACAAATGAAAAATAAGCAATATAAAAAAGCTTTAACATTAATTGAACAAGCAAAACTATGGCCAGAAAATCTGGGTGTTGGAAAACCATACGATGAAAATAT
This sequence comes from Flavobacterium aquidurense, assembly GCA_900107365.1. GTDB lineage: Bacteria > Bacteroidota > Bacteroidia > Flavobacteriales > Flavobacteriaceae > Flavobacterium > Flavobacterium aquidurense. Next base: position 304,101 of record FNPS01000001.1, on the reverse strand, counting down.
TGATGAAAGACTGGAAAACTGGTTAGATTATCAATGTTATACTAGCCTTGGCGATACTGAAACGGCGAAAAAATCATTACAAAAAATTGTTGCCTTCAATCCAAAAATTGATAATACAGTTATGAATTTCTTACCGGCCAATCAATTGGTTTCGGCGTGGGCTATCGAGAAAACTTCCTCTCAAAAACAAGCAGAAGAGTGGCTGAAACATCAGGCAGAATTATATCCGACAAATAAAATTGTGCAATGGAGTTTGGAAATGTATACCAAAAAACAAGCTACAATTTTAACGGAAGATGAAAAAGATGGTGAAGTTAGAATTATAGAAAAATTATAATAGCATCATCAAAAAAAAAAATTATAAACAACCAAAGATGAATAAACTAATTCTAAAATATAGCCTTTTTAGCCTTATCGTACTGATGGGACAAAAAATAGAAGCACAAACTACAGATCAAAAAACTGATGAATTAACTGCTTACAGAGTTACGGCATTAAAAGTCCATGATTTGGTACATACCAAACTAGATGTTTCCTTTGATTACGGAAAACGTCATTTAAATGGAAAAGCCTGGATTACTTTAAAACCACATTTTTACGAAACGGATCAGCTTACTTTAGATGCCAAAGGAATGGAATTTAAAGAAATTGCCATTATTGATGGCAAAAAAACTATTCCGTTGCAATATACCCAGGACAGCGAACAGGTTTTTATCACTTTAAACAGGAAATATAAAAGCACTGAAAAATATATTGTTTATATAAATTATATAGCAAAACCTAATGAACTAAAAACAAAAGGCGGTGAATCTATGACCGATTCAAAAGGATTGTATTTTATAAATCCTGATGGAAAAGAAGACAAACCGATACAGATTTGGACACAAGGTGAAACAGAAGCATCTTCGGCATGGTTTCCGACTATTGACAAACCAAATCAGAAGACAACTTCTGAAATTGCAATAACTGTAGATTCAAAATATACCACATTGTCAAACGGAAAATTGACTTCTCAAAAAGACAATAAAAACGGAACGAGAACCGATACATGGAAAATGGATCAACCCAATGCGCCGTACTTGTTTATGATGGCAGTTGGAGATTTTAAAATCTACAAAGACACTTATAAAGGTAAAGAAGTAAGTTATTATTTAGAACCAAAATATGCGCCTTATGCCAAACAGATTTTTTGGAAAACGCCAGATATGATGGACTTTTACAGCAAAATGTTAGGAGTTGAATATCCGTGGCCAAAGTACTCTCAAATTGTTTGTAAAGATTATTTTGGAGGTGCAATGGAAAATACTTCTGCCACGGTTCATGGAGAATATGTTCAAAAAACAGAAAGAGAATTACTTGACGACAATCAGGAAAGTACTATTGCCCACGAACTTTTTCACCAATGGTTTGGTGATTTAGTGACTGCCGAATCCTGGTCCAATTTAACCATGAACGAATCTTTCGCCACTTTTGGAGAAGTTCTTTGGCACGGACATGACGCCGGACAAGATGGAGAAGACCGCTCACGCTATGAAAAATTGCAAAACTATTTACGCTCTCAGAAAAATGGCAACAGCGAAATCTTAGCTCGTTTTCATTATAAAAATAAAGATGATTTGTTTGATAATATCAGTTACTCAAAAGGGTCTATTATTTTGTATGCGATCAAAAATCAAATGGGTGATGAAGCATTTTTCAAATCATTGAATTTGTATTTGACTGCAAATGCTTATAAATCCGGTGAGACGCATCAATTGCGTTTGGCAATGGAAGAAGTTACAGGAAAAGACTGGAGCCCTTATTTTAACCAATGGTATTATCAGGGCGGAAACCCAATTTTGAATATCGAATACGGATATGCAAACGGCAAAGCTACTATTGCAGTAAAACAAGTTCAGGAAATTGCAGTTCAGACGTTTAGTCTTCCTCTAAAAGTGGATTATTATGTAAACGGAACAAAAATCAGAAAAGAAATTGTAATTGATCAAAGAGAACAAAATTTCAGTTTTGACATTCCATCTCAACCTACTTTCGTAGATCTTGATCCTGATAAAATCTTAGTAGGTGAAGTTAGAGACAATAAAAAAATAGCTGATTATTTGTATCAATACAAAAATGTACCAACGTATTATAACCGAATTGAAGCTATAAAATTTGCAACTAAAGATAAAAGTCATGAAGCGCAACTTATTCTGTTAGCTGGTTTAAAAGATCAGCAGGACGATTTGCAAGTTCTTAGTATTAAAGCAATTGATTTGGGAGATAATCAAATCAAAGAGGAAGCAATTAAAACCTTGGTTGATATTGCTAAAAATGATAAAAAGACTATTTGCAGAGCGACTGCCCTTATAAAATTGGCTTCAACTGGTGATGTATCTTATAAGGCATTAATGGAAGAAAGTATCAAAAATCAATCTTACAATGTGATTTCAGGTGGTATAATTGGTCTGACCAAATATGCACCAACAGAAGGCGACAAAGCGTTATCAACATTGGACGAAGACACTAAAAAACATGTTACAGCATTGATTAAAAGATTAAGCAAATAATACAGTTTATTTTTTTAAGCAATCAAATCTTATATTCTAAAAGTTAGTAATTAGTATGCACTTGAATTTCAATTCAAAAATTTTAATTATTTAGAATTGTTTGTTTTTGAAGCCTCTCTAATCTGGTTCATTAGAGAGGTATTTCAAAACAAACTAATTATCCATAACAAAAAAACCAGAAATCGACTTTAAAGATTACCGTAAAAGCCCTATTTCAAAAATAAAAACATTTATGAAAACTACTTTTTTAAAACATACGATTGTCTTTATTCTTTTGTTCGCATGGACGATGACATCGGCACAAATGATTAAAACCAAAACACCAACACGTCCGAAAAATCAACAGGATGTTTTACGTTTGGCTACCGCCCCTATCCCAACAGTTCGTATCGCTTTCATCGGACTTGGAATGCGCGGTCCCGGAGCTGTAGAAAGAATGACACATATTCCAGGAGTAGAAATTGTTGCGCTATGCGATATGTTGGAAAAAAATACACAATCGGCTAATGAAATTTTAACCAAAGCCGGGCTTCCTAAAGCACAGGAATTTTTTGGAGACGAAAATGCATGGAAAAAAGTTACAGCATTACCTAATGTTGATTTAGTTTACGTTGCGACAGACTGGAAACATCATGCACTCATTGGTGTACAGGCTATGAAAGATGGCAAACATGTCGCAATTGAAGTTCCGGGTGCTTTGACTATGAAAGAAATTTGGGAACTGATTGATACTTCTGAAAAAACCAGAAAACATTGTATGCAACTTGAAAATTGCGTTTACGATTTCTTTGAGCTTACCACTTTAAATATGGCACAACAAGGTTTATTTGGAGAAATTCTTCATGCTGAAGGATCTTACATTCACGGTTTACAGCCTTTCTGGGGAGAATACTGGAACAACTGGAGAATGGATTATAATATCAAACACCGTGGCGATGTTTATGCGACACATGGTATGGGGCCAGCGTGTCAGGCATTGAATATTCATCGTGGTGACAAAATGAATTTTCTGGTTTCTATAGATACAAAAGCGGTTGGAAATCCTGCTTATATCAAAGAAAAATCAGGTCAGGAAATTAAAGATTTTAGAAATGGAGATCATACGATGACCATGATCCGTACCGAAAACGGAAAAACAATTCAAATTCAGCATGATGTAACTTCTCCACGTCCTTATAGCAGAATGTATCAGTTGAGCGGAACAAAAGGTTTTGCAAACAAGTATCCTTTAGAAGGTTATGCTTTAGACGGGAAAGAATTAGGTGATGATGTAAAACCAAATCACGAAAAATTAAGTGCACATTCCTTTGTTCCCGAAGAAGTAAAAAAAGCATTAATGGAAAAATACAAACATCCAATGGTGAAAAATATCGAAGAGCAAGCCAAAAAAGTGGGTGGCCATGGCGGAATGGATTTTATCATGGATTATCGGTTGATTCATTGCCTGCAAAAAGGACTTCCGTTAGATATGGATGTTTATGACCTGGCAGAGTGGTCTTGTTTAGGTCCATTAACTGAAATTTCGCTTGATAAAGGCTCTGTGCCGGTCGAAATTCCTGATTTCACTCGTGGTGGCTGGAACAAATTACAAAAATTAGAGTTTTCAGAATAAAAATTTATTGGTTAGTTAGGTGAAAGCAAGAGAGCACAATTAATATAGTGCTCTCTTGTTTGTTTACCTCTCTTAAATTAAAACAAATGAAAAAAAATTATATTACTCTCTTATTTTCCTTGCTTCTGGTAGCTTCAATAGCAGCGCAACAAAAACAGACTTTTGCTATACGTGATGGAAATTTTTTATTAAACGGCAAACCCATCCAAATTCATTCGGGTGAAATGCATTATTCGCGAATTCCGCAACCTTACTGGCGTCATCGTTTACAAATGATGAAAGCAATGGGTTTAAATGCGGTGGCAACCTATGTATTTTGGAATTATCATGAAACATCTCCCGGAGTTTGGGATTTTAAAACAGGCAATAAAAATTTAGCCGAATATATCAAAACAGCACAGGAAGAAGGATTATTTGTTATTCTTCGTCCGGGTCCCTATGTATGTGCCGAATGGGAATTTGGTGGTTATCCGTGGTTTTTGCAAAACGTTCCAAATATGGTTATCCGTGGTCATAACGAAGCATATCTGGCAGCTACAAAAGCTTATTTTACAGAGTTATACAATCAGGTCAAAGACTTACAGATTACCAAAGGCGGGCCCATTATTATGGTTCAGGGCGAAAACGAATTTGGTTCTTATGTAGCGCAGCGCAAAGATGTTTCGCTTGAAGAACACAAAAAATATAGTTCAGCCGTATTTCAACAATTAAAAGATGTTGGTTTTGAAGTTCCGTTTTTTACTTCAGATGGAAGCTGGCTTTTTGAAGGCGGCGCTTTACCTGGTGCTTTACCGACTGCCAATGGTGAAGATGATGTTGTAAAGCTAAAAGCAGTAGTGAATCAATTTAATAACAATCAAGGGCCTTATATGGTAGCCGAATTTTATCCGGGTTGGCTGGATCATTGGGCAGAACCATTCCCAATTCAGAAACCGGAGCAAACCGTTCGTCAGACTCAAAAATATCTCGACAATCAGATTTCATTTAATTATTATATGGTTCATGGCGGAACAAATTTTGGTTTTACTTCGGGAGCCAATTATGACAAAGAACACGACATTCAGCCTGATATGACTTCTTATGATTATGATGCACCCATTAGTGAAGCTGGCTGGGCAACTCCCAAATATAATGCTTTAAGAGAATTATTAAAAACAACCGAAACTCCTGCCATTCCACCCAAAATACCGGTAATTACAATTCCGAATATCGCCTTAACCAAAGCTGTTGATTTAGCCGATTTAAAAGCTAAAATTAATCCGGTAATTGAAGATAATCCACAAACATTTGAGCAATTGAATCAAGGTGATGGTTATGTTTGGTACAGCAAAAAATTCACACAACCCATCAGTGGAAAACTAGAATTAAATGGTTTACGCGATTATGCGATCGTATACGTAAACGGAAAAAAAGTTGCCGAACTAAACCGATATTATAAAAACTACAGTTGTGAAATTGAAGTTCCGTTTAATGCAACTTTAGATATAGTGGTTGAAAATATGGGACGCATTAATTACGGCTCTCAAATTAACGCCAATACGAAAGGAATCATAAGTCCGGTAATTATCAATGGTCAAACGATCACCGGAAACTGGGAAATGTATTCGTTACCGATGAATAAAGAACCAGATTTAGCATCTTATAAAAATTCAGGAAAAGCAAACCGCCCAACTTTATATCAGGGAACTTTTACTTTGAATAAAACTGGAGATACATTTTTAGACATGCGCGTCTGGGGCAAAGGAATCGTATTTATCAACGGAATCAATCTTGGACGCTATTGGAGCATTGGACCGCAACAAACGCTTTATGTTCCAGGATGCTGGCTTAAAAAAGGCAAAAATAATATTGTAGTTTTTGAGCAAAAAAACGAAACCATTCAAAAAGAAATCAAAACTATTGCAACGCCAATTCTCGAAGAGTTAAAAACAGAAACGACTCAATAGAATTGGTACAAAAACAAAAAGCCATTCATGTGAATGGCTTTTTTACGCTATAAATTCAAATTACTTCCAGTTAAAAGTAATTCGTTTTTCAATTTCCGAACTTAAACTTAAAAATACAGGACAAGTCATTGCTGCACGTTCCAAAATTGTGCGGCTTTTTGTGTCCTCAACACCTTGCATATCAAAAACAATTTCAATTGCACCAATTCGTCTTGGCTCAGCATTCATAATTTTTGTTACTTCAGCGGTCGAACCTACGAAATCTGAGTTCAAATCGCGTGCTTTGATTCCCATAATAGTCATCATACAACTTGCTAAAGCATTGGCAACAGTATCGGTTGGAGAAAAAGCTTCTCCTTTTCCGTTATTATCTAGTGGTGCATCTGAAATGATTTCGCTTCCTGATTGCACATGAATTGATTGTGTTCTTAAATCACCTAAATAGGTTACTTTTGATGTCATTAGTTTGCTACTTTTAAAGTTAAATCTGAATCGTAATATAAAATGTACACCCCTTTGTTGGCGTGTCCTCCATCTTCTTTTTTGTAATATTGAAATTTATTGTCAACTTGTTCGGTTGTCATTAAATCTGCTGTTTCCTGATAGGTTTTCCCCTGAACCAAACGCATCATGGTATCAAAAGTAACATCAAATCCTCTTGTTGCGTACGTATTTGGATTTACCTTGTTTTTAAGGCGATATTCTTTTTCAAAAATCAAAACACCTTGTTCATCACTTTCACGTGTTACTGACGGATACATTAATTTCAGTTTAATCAGGTTTTCAAAACTAATTTCGTCCGTATCAAGTGTACTGTTTGGTTCTAAAATTACCAACTGTACCTGACAAGATTTTTGCGCATCAAGCAAGGCTTTTATAGTCGTTTTAACCATCGCCGTATTTCCGGTTTCCATCACCACATAATTCATTCGGTTTGGTAATAACAAGCTTTTTAAATTGGCAACATCTAAACCTCCGGTTTCGCTTAAAGCAGCAAATACAACCCCTTTTTGATTTTGTTTGATATAACTGATTACCGATTCTTTTTTCTTATCTACAACAGCTACAATATTTCCATTTTTAGCACGCATATAATCAAAAACAGCATTTTTTACCACATCATTTGTTGGTATAGACTGGTACAAATTATCGATTGGATTTGCCGTATCTTTTGACAATGGAGAAATTACCGGTACGTTATACAAACGTAATGAATTAGCTGTTGTTTCTGCATTAGTTTGATAAAAGGGCCCTATAACCGCGCTTGCATCCTGCAATTTATTCTGAGCAATTAAACCCGAAACATTTGATGCTGTTTTGGTTTCACCAGAATCATAAATAGAAACATCAATTGGCAATTTTAAAGTTTTAGCCGAATCGATTGCCATCATCGCACCTGAATAAAAATCAAGTGTCATGTTCAAAAATTTATCATTTTTAATACGATTTGCTGTGCTCGTTGTATCATTTTGCATTTTAGCTAAATTAAAAGGCAATAATAAAACCATTTTTTTACGGTCCGTTTGCCCTTTCTTTTTTGTCAGCTCAATCACTTCAGGATCTGCAGAAACCGTTTCCGATTTTACTTTTTCTAAAACTGAAATACCACCACTACCTGCATTAGCAATTGGTTTCTCAGCTGCCTTTTCAACTGGTACTGCTTGCGCAATAATAGGCGTTGGTGCTAAATATCCCGACGGTACTTTTAAAACCATTCCTTCTTTTACTCCTTCAGAAAGTGACGGATTCAACTCTGTCAATTCCTCCTGAGTAATATGAAACGTTCTTCCTAAACTATAAAAAGTCTCTTTAGGTTTTACCTGATATTCCATATAAGTAGTAACTTTTTTTGGAGCTTCGGCAGGTTTGGCAACATGAGCCACTGGTGCTGAATTTTCCGTTTTAGGCGCTGTTCCTTTTATAGTCAAACGGTATCCAACTGGTAAGTTAGACACAATTTCCGGATTGCGTTTTTCTAAATCGGCTATCGTAGTATTATATTCTTTCGCAATCGAAAATTTAGTTTCTTTTGCAACAACATCATGATAAACATATTTTTCCGCTCCTTTTTCTTTAGTTGCTTTTGCAACCGCTGAATTAGTTTTTGGAGCAGCTCCTTTTGCAGGAATTACTAATTTCTGACCAATCTGAACACCCGTTTTTTCAAGACCAGGATTTGCTGCCTTTAGCGCTTCGTCAGAAACACCAAATTTCTTTTCTAAGCTATAAAAAGTCTCTTTTGGCTGAACTTCATAAATTATTTCTTTTGAATTAGAAACTACGTTCGCTTTAGGTACTTCGGTTTTAGCAGCTCCATTTTTACTCACAGTAGTCGGGATTAATAAAACAGTGTTTGGTTTCACACCACTTCTGGCATCCGGATTTAATGCATAAATATCATAAGGTGTTACCTTAAATTTCAGGGCAATCTGATTAATAGTTTCTCCACTGGAAACGGTATATTTTACCACTTTTTCCTGCGAAAAGGCAGAACAAGTAACAAAAAATACTAGGGATAATAAGGCAAAATAATACTTCATAATATGGCTTAAACAATTTAATTTTTAATTCAAAAACAAGATACTAATTTTGTTCAAAGCAAGATTCAGGCCACTTGTTAATTTTTTTCCAATTATTCCCTAAGGTCAATTTCGGCCTTAGCAATAATGATGTCTTTATATAACTCATCTTCTTCTTTTTTCTTGCATTTATATAAAACTTCTTCCATATTTTGGTATCTGTCTGAGTAAACATAATACGAAAGACTGTTTATATTAAAGAAAAAACTAGCGTTAAAATCCCCAGAATCAATAAGTTTCATAATAAACTTATCTCTCGGTGTCGCATCTGTAAATATACCTAAAACTAAGTAATAGCCATTTGAAACTTCTTTAAGATTATCAAAAACTTCTACTTTTATTGTTTTATCGTTTTTAAGAGGATTTTCCTTTAATTCTCTCTTCATTTCTTCCAGAGAAATTGCTTTTGAAGCTTCATTAGAATCGGTTTTGTTTTGATTTTTTAAAGCATCATCCTGATATTTTTTCAATTTTATCAAAGCCAGCTTATCATCAAATTGTCGGGCTTCTATACTGTAATAATTCGCCATGCTGATATGACGTTTTACCTCAATTTTTTTCTGAGTATCTAAGGAATCAATTTTAGCAATTAAAAGCTGATTTTGTGCATCACCTTGTTCCTGTCCTATTTTATAATGTTTAATTTCTTCTAAAAAAAGACGTTTTTGCAATGAAGTGGATGGTTTAGTCTTTTCGCTTTCGCGGATTTTCTTCTTGTATTCCTGATTTTCTTCAACAGCAATTCGCTCCACTTTATTCATTAAACCGGCATATGCTTTTCTGTTTTCAGCCAATTCCTTTTTTAATTGAGAAGACAATTCACTTGTTTTCCCAATACTTTCATAGGATTGTTTTTCTAATCTTTTTGATTCATCAACATTCAAAACATCCATTCTTTTCAAATCAACCAAATCATTATTCATCGTATTAACTAACGAATCTAATTTGGCCATCAAAATATCCTGCACATTTTTATTAGCTTCTAAAACTAAACGCAGTTTTTCAACCGAATTTTCTTTAGAACCATTCATATCATTCAGATTGACTTTCAAATCATTAATCTTGATGATCTTTTGATTCATTTCTTTCTGAACAACAAGCCTGTCTTTTAAATCATCAATCTCAACTGTTTTAGCTTTTGTTTTTTCCACCACAACTTGTTTTTCGGCAAGAGCCAACATCAATTCTTCACTTTCGTTTGTGGCTTTAATTGCTGTAGTATTGATCGCTAATTTATTACCAACAACCAATCCGTTTACAATTTCAGGATTTTGAGATTCTAACTGATCGATAGAAATTCCATATTTTTTAGCAATCGAAAATTTAGTTTCTTTGGCTTCAACAACGTGAAAAATGGTTTCATTATTAATTACACGAACTCTTCCGTCTAATGTTTTTCTTTTGTTTGGAATCGCAATGGTCTGACCAATTTGCAATCCGTTTTGAAGTAATTCTTTATTCAAGGTTTCAAGATCCTGAACCGAAACATTGTATTGCCTGGCTATACTAAACAACGATTCTTTAGCAACTACCTGATGGCTTACTTTTGAAGAGGTTGCAATTTCAGTTTTTGGAAAATTTTCGCCGTTTTGCGGAATAACTAATTCCTGCCCCATTTGAAGTCCACTGGCCAGAATTTCAATATTGGCATTCTGAAGGGCATCAACGGTAACTTTGTATTGTTTTGAAATGCCGTAAAGTGTTTCTTTTGCAGCAACAACATGGGTAATTTGTTGCTTTTGATTTTGTTTTTCTGTAGAATGAACCGGAATTTTAAGAACTTGATTATCTTGGATTCCGCTTTGTGATTCAGGGTTGAGTTTGTAAATTTCATCAACAGAAACCTTGTATTTTTGGGCAATAAAATAGGCCGTTTCCCCTTTTTGAATTTTGTGTTCAATAATTGAATCTTGTGCAGTTATTTTGTTAAAAGACAAAATAAAGACAAGAGAAATCGTTAAAAGTTCTCTCATAAATAGTAGGTTTAAAAAATTAAGGCGTTACAAATGTAACGCCTTAATTTGAAAAATAGTACTATTCCCACTCAATTGTTGCAGGTGGTTTTGAACTTATATCGTAAACAACGCGATTCACGCCTTTTACCTTGTTTATAATGTCATTTGACACTTTCATCAAGAAGTCGTAAGGCAAATGAACCCAGTCAGCAGTCATACCATCTGTAGATTCAACAGCTCTAAGTGCTACTACTTTTTCGTAAGTACGCTCATCGCCCATCACACCAACAGAATTTACCGGAAGCAAGATTGCTCCAGCCTGCCAAACTTTATCGTATAATCCCCAAGATTTTAATCCGTCAATAAAAACAGCGTCAACATCTTGTAAAATCTGAACTTTCTCAGGAGTAATATCACCTAAAATTCTGATTGATAATCCTGGTCCCGGGAAAGGGTGTCTTCCTAACAATTCAGGATCTATTCCTAAAGTAGCACCAACTCTTCGAACTTCGTCTTTAAACAACATTCTAAGTGGTTCTACAATTTTTAATTTCATATAATCTGGCAATCCACCAACATTATGGTGCGATTTAATAGTTGCCGATGGCCCTTTTACAGAAACCGATTCGATAACGTCAGGATAAATAGTTCCTTGCGCCAGCCATTTTACATCTTCGATCAAATGTGATTCATCATCAAAAACTTCAATAAATACACGACCAATTGTTTTACGTTTGGTTTCAGGATCGCTGATTCCGGCTAATTCACCAAGAAAACGATCTCCTGCATCTACTCCTTTTACGTTCAATCCCATTCCTTTGTATTGATCTAATACATTTTGGAATTCGTTTTTACGAAGCAAGCCGTTATTTACGAAAATACAGTATAGGTTTTTACCAATTGCCTGGTGCAATAAAACTGCCGCTACAGTAGAATCTACTCCTCCGGATAATCCTAAAACTACTTTATCATTTCCTAATTTCTCTTTTAACTCTCCCACCATCTCTTCTACGAAAGCATTTGGTGTAAAGTTTTGAGGAACTTCAGCTATATCTACTAAAAAGTTTTTAAGCATTTTTGATCCATCAGTAGAATGGAAAACTTCCGGGTGATATTGAATAGCATAAGTAGTTTCGCCTTCAATTTTGTAAGCAGCATATTCTACGTCATGCGTGCTTGCTAATTTTACTGCATTTGTTGGCAAAGCTTTGATACTATCACTGTGGCTCATCCAAACCTGGCTGTTTTCTGAAACGTCGTTAAAGAAAACTTCATTCTCCTTAATATAAGATAAATTTGCTCTACCGTATTCTCTGGTGTTTGAAGCCGCTACTTCTCCTCCACTAAAGTGAGCTAAGTATTGTGCTCCGTAACAAACTGCCAACATAGGAAGCTTGCCTCGAATTTGAGATAAATCAGGATGTGGAGCATCTTCTGCACGAACAGAAAAAGGACTTCCTCCTAAAATTACGGCTTTATAAGGTGATAAATCACTAGGAAAGTGATTGTAAGGGAAAATTTCGCAGAATATATTTAATTCGCGAACTCTACGCGCAATAAGCTGAGTATATTGCGATCCGAAATCTAAAATAAGTACGTTGTGTTGCATGCGCAAAAATACTTTTTATATTCCAAAATGAAAAATCGGAACAATAAAAAAAATATTTTTTTTTTATTGTTCCGATTTTAGGTTCAAAGGTTCAGAGCAACAAAGGTTCAAAGGTTTTGAGAATTTTCAATTTTATTGGTTCTTTTCCTTGTTCCTTTGAATCTTTGTCCCTTTGAACCTAAACAACAAAAACCAACTCTCCTTAAACAACGTATTTAAGGAAAACCCATTTAAACATGAAATTAAAACTTATTGCCCTCTCTCTTTTTTTATCTTTATTTTTAACCTCTTGTGATGCTGTTGAGGACTTATTAACCTTTAATATTTCAAATGAAACAGCAATCAAAATAAAGAGTACTTCTCCTGTCAATTTGCCTACAGAAATTGTTATGCCTGATGTTACAACCAATTCATCAGCTGAATTTCAAAACAACAAAACAAAAGCAAGTCTGGTAAAAGATGTAAAATTGAGATCACTTCAATTATCAATCGCTGATCCTGCAGATAAAACTTTTACATTTTTAAAATCGATTCATTTATATATTTCGACTACAGATTCTAATGAAGTAGAATTGGCTTATCAGGACAATATTACGTCAACAACAAATAAGATTGATTTAATTTGTACCGATAAAAAACTAGATCAATACATAAAAGCCGACAAATATAAAATTAGAACTCAGGTTACATTAAAAGAAACGGTGACAAAAGATGTAACTGTAAAAGCTGAGATGAAGTTTAAGGTTACTGCAGATCCATTTTAGGCTAAGGTGCTAAGGTTCTAAGTTACTAAGACTCTAAGATTTCATTAAAGGTTCAGAGGGAAGTGAAGTTTAAAAACTTTCTTCCCTCTGAACCTTTACTATTTTATAAAAAACCTTAGCAACTCAGAACCTTATAATCTTAGTCTCTTCCTTAAAAAAAACTTTGCCACTTTGAACCTTTGTCACTTTGAACCTTCCTCAAACCAATTCTTTTTCCTAAATTTATAAAACCATACCAAATAGATTTTACAGCACACAAGTGTATTTAAAATTTAATCATTAAGAAAGTAAACCATAACCAATGTTTATACTAGTCTGAATATTAATTTTAAAAAAAACAAAGCAATGAGTAAAATAGTTGCAGAACAATTAGTAGAAATGTTGGTAGAAGCCGGAGTAAAACGCGTTTATGCAGTGACCGGCGATAGTTTAAATTATTTTAACGATGCTATCCGAAGAAATGGCAAAATAAAATGGATTCATGTGCGCCATGAAGAAGTGGGTGCCTATGCTGCCGCTGCGGAAGCCGAATTGGATGGTTTTGCAGTCTGTGCGGGAAGTTGCGGCCCGGGACATGTACATTTAATTAATGGCTTGTATGATGCGCATCGTTCGCACGTGCCATTGTTAGCTATTGCGTCTACAATCAATACTGGTGAAATGGGAATGGATTATTTTCAGGAAACCAATACAATTAAACTTTTTGATGATTGCAGTGTTTATAATCAGATGATTATGACAGCAGAGCAAGCACCCCGAATTATACAAACTGCCATACAACATGCTTTAGGTAAAAAGGGCGTTGCCGTTATTGGTTTGCCTGGAGATGTGTCAGAATTAAAAGCGGTTGAAAGCAATATATCAACTCAATATTTTCATTGTAATCCCGTAATTCGTCCTTCAGATAATGAATTACAGCAATTGGCAAAAGTCATAAATGAAAGCAAAAAAATAACAGTATATTGTGGTATTGGTGCAGAAAAAGCACACGATCAGGTAGTACAATTATCGCAACATATTAAAGCTCCTGTGGGATATTCTTTCCGCGGAAAAATGAGTATTCAACCGAATAATCCTAATGAAATAGGAATGACGGGTTTATTGGGTCAGCCATCGGCTTATCATAGCATGCACGAATCTGATTTGGTTTTATTATTAGGAACAGATTTTCCATATGATAAATTCATGCCGGGAAATAATAAAATTATTCAGATTGATACCAGTACCGAACGTTTAGGACGACGAGCCAATCTTTTTATGGGCTTATGTGGTGACGTAGCTGATACAATTGAAGCACTACTTCCATTATTGGAAACTAAAACTGATGATAGTTTTTTACAAGCGCAGCTTAAATTCTACGACACTGTAAAAGAAAACATGAATATTTACATCAATGATAATGGCGGTGAAGACACTATTCAACCGGAATATCTTGCGCATATTATTGATAAATTAGCTAATAAAGACGCCATTTTTACAGTCGATACCGGGATGTCCTGCGTTTGGGGAGCCCGTTTTATAAAAGGAACCGGAGAACGCAAAATGTTAGGTTCTTTTAACCACGGATCGATGGCCAATGCAATGCCAATGGCAATTGGAGCAGCGCTGGCACATCCGGAGAAGCAGGTTATCGCCATGTGCGGTGATGGTGGTTTATCAATGCTTCTAGGCGACCTGGCAACCATTCATCAATACAATATCCCAATTAAGATTATTGTTTTTAATAATCGTGCTTTGGGTATGGTAAAACTTGAAATGGAAGTAAATGGCCTGCCTGATAACGAAACAGATATGGTCAATCCAGACTTTGGTTTAATTGCCCAGGCAATGGGATTTCAGGGTGTTAATGTTCACAAACCTGAAGAAGTTGAAGCAGCAATTGAAAACGCTTTCCGCCATAATGGTCCGGTTTTACTCAACGTTTTTACAAATCCAAATGCACTTGCAATGCCACCAAAAGTAGACTGGCAACAAGTTACAGGTATGGCAAAATCCATGACAAGATTAATGCTTGGGGGCAAGATGGAAGAAGTTTTAGATACTATTAAATCTAACTACAAACATTTGAAAGAAGGCATTTAAAACAGATTTCAAAAAAAACAAACACAAATTGCACGAATTAGTACAAATTGTAATGGGTATATTACTTTGTTAAATCAATTTCATCAAATGAATTAGTGCTAATTCGTGCAATTCGTGTTCATAGAACTTTCAAACAAAAGAAAAACATTTTATGGACATCAATACTACTAAATCGTATACCAAATACTATGTCATAGCATGGGTATTTGGTTTGGTTTTCTATTTTTTAGATTATGTAATACGTTCTGCACCCGCAGTAATGTTTCCGGAACTTTCGCAAAATTTTTCTGTTAATGATATCAGATTAGTTGAAATTATTGGCATGTATTACTACACGTATTCGACCTGTAGCTTGATTGCCGGAATTGCTCTGGACAGGTACGGAGCCAAATATTCACTCTTTATTGGGGCACTGATTTTAGGAATTGGTTGTTTATTATTTCTAATTTCAAGTCAGTTTAGCGGCGTTACAGGACGCTTATTTCAGGGTGCCGGTTGTGCTTTTGCATTTCCGGGTTGTGTGTATCTTGCCAGTAAAGGTTTTTCGGCAAAATCACTCGCAACAGCAATAGGCTTTACCCAATGTATTGGAATGCTTGGCGGTTCGGCAGGACAATTTGTTGTAGGACCTTTAATTGAAAAAGGAATGAACATTAGTACTTTCTGGCTTTACGTTGGTATATTTACCATAATAGTTGCTTTTGGACTTTGGTTTATAACTCCGGCCAACCATACAGAACAAAAAACAGAATCTAGCCCAAAGAAACAAAGTTTGCTAGAGCCTTATAAAATTGTTTTCAGCAATCCTCAATCCTGGATGTGTGGTATTGTTTCAGGGTTATTATTTGCTCCAACCACTATATTTGCTATGACGTGGGCAGTTGACTTTTTTCAAAAAGATCGTGCTTTCGACTTTCATACTGCAACAATTTCCAGTGCCATGGTAGCTTTTGGATGGGTTTTTGGATGTCCGTTATTAGGATATATTACAGATAAAATCAACAAACGAAAACCAGTTTTAATAATAGGCGCCTTTTTGATGATTGCAAGTTTAGTGCAGTTATTATTTTTTCCAGAATTGCTTCCCACAAAAATAAGTATGTTTCTACTGGGTGTTGCTTCAGGAGCAGCCATGATTCCTTATTCTATTATTAAAGAAGCCAATCCGGATAATGTAAAAGGAAGTGCGACGGGAGCCATTAATTTTATAACATTTGGAGTAACAACACTTTTGAGTCCGTTATTTAGTCATTTATTTGGAAAAACGCTAAATGACACAACAGATAAAGCAGTCCATTTTCAACATGCAGGTTTGTTTTGGATTATCGGAATTTCGATAGCCATTTTAGTAAGTTTTCTGCTGAAAGAAACAGGCGAAGAAAAAGAACCGGGTACTGAAAAGAGTACTATATAAGTAGAAAATAAAAATTAGGTAAGATAGGATCAGAAAATAGTGATCTTATCTTATTTATTCTTTTGTAACAATAATCGAAGCTTTAAATCCTGCAGCAAGATTATCCCAATAATCATTGGTAACAAGTGCACCTTTATCATCATACACCTGAATTTCGGCAGTATTTCCTCCTAAAGAACCAATGTTTAATGCTTCAAAATCAAGTTTATTAAAACCGGCTACCAGATTAATTTTAATATCTTTAAAATTAGAATCTAAAAAAATCTGAGATTGTATCACCTGATCATTTGAAGAAACTTTTACTAAATCACCATCGATTGCACCAAAGTCACGCAACTTTACAATAAAATAAGCTGATTTGGTTCTGAAATCTCCCAAAGAAATATTTTTTTTAACCAAAGTTCCTCGTCCTTCTCTTAAACCTGCATCTTTTAGGGCTTTATCCAGATCTTTTTCCATTTTAGCTACATAACGATCGCCGGGATTGGCAAATTCAGTTTCGGTAGACATGGTAAATTTACTTTTTTGTTCTCCTACCTGAAATTTAGATTTAGTTGTAATAGTATTATTATCATAAACATTTGGAGTTTTTATACTAGGTACATCTGCTTTTGGAGCGGAAGGATCTAATGTTTCAGGCTGTGGGATTTTTTTTGGTTTTGCACTAAACTTTGGAGCAGGAATACTCTTGAATTTAGTTCCAAATTCGGTTTGGGCTGATACCGTTACAGCAGTAAAAAATAATATGAAAAATAAAATGTGCTTCATTGAAAAAGTTTTATCGAATCGGCTTTTATAATTTTATAAAATAATAGTATAGCAAAGCAAAAATAGCATAATTTAATTACCCGCTTTAACTTTAAGACTTTTATAACACTATATTAGGCTAAATTTTGGAAACAAAAAACCTGCCAAAAATCATTATACCTTTCAAATTAAATTCCAAATTTTAAAATTCCAAATTCCAAACTAATTAAACTAATATAATAACAATACGTTATTTTTTATTTAAAAAGAATTACATCATTTTGATAATTACCGACTTATTCCTAACTTCAAGACTTTAATTTAATTTTATTAAAAACATATAAAATGGATTATATCGATTACTATAAAATATTAGACATAACAAAATCAGCTACTGAAGCCGAAATCAAAAAAGCATATCGAAAGGCAGCCAGAAAATACCATCCTGATTTGAATCCGAATGACAAAGAGGCGGAGAAAAAATTCAAGGAAATCAATGAAGCTAACGAAGTTTTGAGTAATCCGGAGAATCGAAAAAAGTATGACAAATACGGAAAAGACTGGAAACAGGCAGACGAATTTGAAAAAGCAGGCTACGATCCCAATCAACAACAATATTCGAAGCAACAACAAAGCGGAAATCAAGATTTTTCTGGTTTTGGCGGAGATTTTTCCGGAAGTGATTTTTCTGAGTTCTTTAATTCGATGTATGGCGGAGGAAGAAGTTCAAGATCGCAATCTAAATATCGTGGACAGGATTTTAATGCCGAATTACAACTGGATTTAGCTTCGGCTTATACCACACACAAACAAAGTTTAACCGTAAATGGTAAAAATATCCGAATTACAATTCCGGCCGGAGTTGAAAACGGTCAGATTATAAAAATTCCCGGACATGGCGGACCTGGTGCAAATGGTGGACCAAGTGGCGATTTATTTATCACTTTTACGATAGAAAACAATTCAGACTTTAAGCGGGAAGGAAATAATTTGTATTCTGATATTGATCTTGATTTGTATACTGCTCTTTTAGGAGGCGAAGTTTTGGTAAATACTTTTGATGGAAAAGTAAAAGTGAAAGTTCCCGCCGAAACTCAAACCGGAACGAAGGTTAAATTGAAAGGAAAAGGATTTCCGGTGTACAAAAAAGAGAATCAGTTTGGGGATTTATTCATTACTTATAATGTCAAAACGCCAACCAAATTATCTCAAAAAGAGAAAGAATTATTTGAAGAATTAGCTAAACTAAGAAATCATGAGTAGTAAAAACTTAATCGAGATAAAACAATTTTGTGTGTATCATGAAATTGAAAATACCTTTATAACGGAGCTAAATAATTATGGTTTAGTTGAAATTATTATCCAGGAAGAAGACGAGTATTTACAGCAAGAACAATTGCCCGCTTTAGAAAAAATGATTCGTATGCATTATGACCTCAAAATAAATTTAGAGGGAATCGATGCTATTTATCATTTATTAAATAAAATTGAAGCTTTGCAGCAAAACTTAACAGCAACACAAAATAAACTTCGTCTTTTTGAACATTATGAAGTTGACTAAGTACTGTAAATTTGATCTTTAAATATCACAAAAAAGAATATTTTACAGATTGATTTCAAATAAATCTATACTCTTTTCAGTTACATATTTTATAAATTGCAACCGTATTAACTAACCAGAATTATTTTAAAAATTGATAAAAAATAATTCAAAAAATAAGAAGAAATGAAAAGAGAAAACATCTTGACAGGATCACCATGGGAAGACAAAATGGGATATTGCCGTGCAGTACGAATTGGTAATATTATTGAAGTTTCAGGCACTGTGGCTATTGTTGACGGCGATAAAGTAAAAGCCGATGATGCTTATGCTCAAACTTATAATATTTTAGAACGTGTTGAAAAAGTACTGGAAGATTTGAATGTTGGAATGAAAGATGTAATCAGAACAAGGATTTTCACTACTAATATTTCGACTTTTGAAGAAGTTGCCAGAGCACACTCTGCTTTCTTTAAAGACGTAAAACCTACAACCGGTTTTTATGAAATCAGCAAACTGGTTGCTCCTGAATATCTGGTTGAAATTGAATTTACAGCTGTTGTTCAGTAATATTTATTAGCCACGAATTCACGAATTAATATTGTAAAAAGATCAAAACAGATATTTTTTTCTAAATTCGTGAATTCGTGGCGAAAAACCTGCCCATCTTAAATTGATGATCTCTCAAAAACTAAACGAAATATCCCTAACTACTTTCAAATGGATTTTGATCTGTTTTTTGATAGGTATTTTATCTGGATCAGCTTCGGCATTTTTTTTAGTTTCACTGGAATGGGTTACGCAATTTAGAATTCACCACAACTGGATCGTGTGGCTTTTGCCTTTTGGGGGATTAATAGTCGGATTCACTTATTATTATTGGGGAGAATTTGTTGTAAAAGGCAATAATTTATTGCTCGAAGAATACGATAGTCCCAAGAAAGTTATTCCGTTTAAAATGGCTCCTTTGGTACTTTTAGGAACTTTAATCACACATTTGTTCGGAGGTTCTGCAGGTCGTGAAGGAACTGCTGTACAAATGGGAGGCGCCATCGCAGATCAATTCACCAAACTTTTCAACTTAGATAATTCCGAAAGAAAAATATTGATCGTACTCGGAATCAGTGCCGGATTTGCCTCTGTTTTCGGAACTCCTTTGGCAGGCGCTATTTTTGCTATAGAAGTTTTGTACTTCAGCAAAATTAATATCAAAAGCATTATTTTATCTTTTTTAGTGGCCTACGCAGCATACTTTACTGTCGAATTCTGGCAGGTAAAACATACCCATTATAGCATTCCCGATATTCCTGAAATCAATGTGCACAATATCGTATATACTGCTATTGTTGGTGTTTTATCCGGCTTTGCCGCTTTATTGTTCTCAAGAAGTACTCATTTTTGGGGTTCTCTTTTTTCTAAAAATATCAAATATCCTCCATTACGACCATTTGTTGGCGGAATTGTTTTAGCCATTGCAATTGCTGGTTTTGGCTTTACAAAATTCTCTGGTTTAGGTGTTCCTGTTATTGTAGAATCCTTCTCAAACCAAAGTCAATGGTATGATTTTTTGCTTAAAATAGTATTTACAAGTTTCACTTTGGGAGCTGGTTTTAAAGGCGGAGAAGTAACACCGTTGTTCTTTGTGGGAGCAACTTTAGGAAGTGCCCTATCAGCCATTATCCCAATGCCAATTGCACTTTTAGCCGGAATAGGATTTGTTGCGGTATTTTCGGGTGCGACCCACACTCCTATCGCCTGCACGATTATGGGAATGGAACTATTTGGAATTCAACCCGGAATTTTCATCGCAATCGCCTGTACCATTGCTTATTTTTCTTCAGGTTCTGTTGGAATTTATAAATCACAGATCGTAAAAGGCGCTAAGTATAAGTTATATCAGAAATGGCTTTAATGTAGTCGCAGTCACAGTTTTCGGTCGCAGTTAACGCTGAAAACTGTGACAGAAAACTGACAACTAATAAAAGTGTGTTAATCTCCAAAATGTTTTCAACATTACATTAAAAAAATGTAAATTCGCACACTATGAAAATACAAGATATTCAGGCAATACAATTGTTGCTTGCAACTCCAAAGAAAATTGCAATTATACCGCACAGAGGACCAGATGGCGATGCTATGGGTTCTACTTTAGCACTATACCATTTTTTACTAAAAAACAAGCATCAGCCAACGGTTATTGCTCCTAATGATTTTCCTGATTTTCTGGCCTGGCTTCCGGGTTCTGAAACAGTAAAAATATTTGAAAAAGATACTGAAAACTGTACCAAAATATTAGAAGAAGCAGAGTTGATTTTTACACTCGACTTTAATGCTTTTCATCGTACAGGCGAAATGGAACATACTTTAGTAAAACTAACTGCTCCTTTTATTATGATTGATCATCATCAAAAACCTGATGATTACGCTGCTTATACCTACTCTGATACCTCCTTTGGTTCAACTTGTGAAATGATTTATAATTTTATTTCTTTCCTAAACAAAAAAGAAGATTTAGATAAAACCATTGCAACTTGTATTTATACCGGAATTTTAACCGATTCAGGTTCGTTTCGTTTTCCTGGAACTACCGGAAACACACACAGAATTATTGCAGAATTGATTGATTTAGGTGTTGAAAATACTCAGATTCCTGTCTTATTATTTGATAATAGTTCGTACAGTCGTTTACAATTATTAGGGCGCGCTTTACAGAACATGAAAGTGTTTGAAGAACATAAAACATCCTACACTTCGCTTACTCAGGACGAACTTGACTCCTTTAATTATGTAAAAGGCGACACTGAAGGAATTGTAAATTACGGGCTAAGCATAAAAGGTATTGTTTTTACTGCTATTTTTATCGAAAATAAAGATGAGAAAATTATCAAAATTTCTTTCCGTTCACAAGGTGGATTTGATGTAAATCAGTTTGCAAGAGATCATTTTAATGGCGGAGGACATAGTAATGCTGCTGGTGGAAGATCTGATGTTTCGATGGAAGAAACCTTGAAAAAATTTGAAGATTTAGTAACTAAACTAAAAATATAACCTACTATGAACTACATAAAACTAAGCATTTACACGCTCCTTTTTGCTGTTTTATTGGTTAGCTGTAAACAACATGAAGATGCCAGAAGACCTATTTCAAGAGCTTCGGGATCTTTTATGAAAAAATCAGTTGATCGTAACAAGAAATTAATAGCAGACGAAGAAAATGTTATTAAGAAGATTATAAAAAGTAATCCGAAAGTAAAATACTACGCTACCCGAAAAGGGTATTGGCTTTCTTATGAAGAAAGAAATCTAAACGAAACGCAAACGCCCCGAAAAGGAGATATTGCTTATTTCAATTTAGAAATAAAAGATATCAAAGGCAATGTAATCTATTCAGAAGCAGATCTTGGCCCACAAACGTATCGTGTTGACAAACAAGAAATCATGATGGGATTGCGTGATGGTATCAAGTTAATGCGTAAAAATGAAACAGCAACTTTCTTGTTTCCATCTCATATTGCTTACGGATATCATGGTGATAACAAAAAAATTGGACCTAATGAGTCTTTAATTTGTACCGTTACATTGCGCAATTTTGTGCCGGATCCAAATGCTCCGCAAACAGCACCTCCACCAGCACAAGCTGCGGCAGGACAAACTGTTACTCCAACTGCAGCCGGACAAACTCCAAAACCTGCAACAGCAAAGCCTGCAACAGTAAAACCAGCAGTTCAGCCTAAAAAAGATACAATAAACCCATAAAACAACATTTTAAAAATGAAAAAAAGTATTTTATTATTACTATTAGCCGTTACCTCATTTTATTCTTGTAAAGACGAACATAGCAATTTGCCTGATGGTTTGTATGCTGACATTGAAACGAACAAAGGACACATTATTGTTGAATTGGATTATAAAAAAGCACCAATCACGGTAGCAAATTTTGTAACCTTAGCAGAAGGTAAAAACGAATTTGTAACCAAAGAATATCTTAAAGGAAAACCTTTTTATGATGGGTTAAAATTTCACAGAGTAATTGAAGACTTTATGATTCAAACCGGAGATCCTGAGGGAACTGGTTCTGGAGACACCGGATATAAATTTAAAGATGAAATCACCGATTTAAAATTTGACAAAGCAGGGGTTCTGGCTATGGCAAATAACGGTCCGGGAACTAACAGCAGCCAATTTTTTATCACGCATGTTGAAACTCCATGGTTAGACGGAAAACATACTGTTTTTGGTCATGTAGTTGAAAAAGGACAAGAAGTAGTAAATCAGGTAAAACAAGATGATAAAATTGTAAGGGTAACAATCATTAGAAATGGTGAAGAAGCTAAAAAGTTTGATGCTGTAAAAGTATTTCACGATTACTTTTCTGAAATAGCAAAAGAACAAAGTAAATATGCAGGAGTTCAAAAAGAAAAAGTTGAAGCACTTGCAGCTTTAAAAGCAAAAGCTACAAAAACAAGTACAGGATTAGAATACGTTATTACTGAAAAAGGAACAGGTAAAAAACCTGCAAACGGAACTCAGGTATATATTCATTATGCAGGTTTCTTAGAAAACGGAACTCTTTTTGATTCAAGTATAGAAGAAGTTGCTAAAACTTTTGGAAAATTTGATCCGGCAAGAGCTGAAGCAAAACAATATCAGCCAATTCCTTTCACAGCAGGAAGTAAATCAGGTCTGATTCCTGGTTTTATTGAAGGAATTGAACAACTTTCATTTGGAGATAAAGCGGTTATTTTTATTCCGTCTCATTTGGCTTACGGAGCTACAGGAGCTGGTAATGTTATCCCGCCAAACGCTAATATTGTTTTCGAAATTCAATTATTAGAAAAACCACAATAATATATTTTAAAACTTATCATAGACTTAAATTCAGAATACGATGAAATTTAAATTTCTATTTTTATTTTGCCTCGCGGTTATAAATATCCAGGCACAAGCTACAAAAAAGCCAGCAGCAAAACCTGCAGCAAAAGCACAAACTACAGCAAAAGTAGCTCCCAAAGCAGATCCAAATGATGGTATTTTTGCCACTATTTCTACAACAAAAGGAGACATTGTTGTTTCTTTAGAATATGTAAAAGCTCCTGTTACGGTTGCTAACTTTATTTCTTTGGCAGAAGGTAAAAATCCTAATGTAAAAGTGGAAAAACTAAAAGGAAAACCATTTTACGACGGATTAAAATTTCACAGAGTTATTAATGATTTCATGATTCAGGGTGGAGATCCTGATGGAAATGGTTCAGGAGGTCCCGGATATTCTTTTAAAGATGAATTTAGAGAAGAATTAAAATTTGACAAAGGAGGTATCTTGGCAATGGCAAATTCTGGCCCGGCAACAAACGGAAGCCAATTCTTCATCACGCACAAAGAAACTCCGTGGTTAAATGGAAAACATACTATTTTTGGACATGTAGTTTCAGGAATGGACAATGTAAACAAAATTGTTCAGGATGATATCATGACAAAAATTACCATTACACGCAAAGGTGCTGCTGCTAAAAAATTTGATGCAGTAAAAGTTTTAGCTGATGATGCTAAAAAAGACGAAGCCAAAAAATTAGAAGCTCAAAAGGTTATTAAAGATAAAGTGGCTTATTTTGCAGCAACAAAAGCGAAAGCTACTACAACAGCTTCTGGCTTAAAATATTTGGTAACACAAAAAGGAACTGGCGTAAAAGGCGCTGAAGGTTCTAATATTTATTTTCATTATGCTGGTTATTTTGAAGATGGAACTCTTTTTGACAGTAGTATGCCAAGTGTAGCGAAAGCTTATGGCAAATACGATGCGAATAGAGATGCGCAAGGTGGTTACAAGGCTTTTCCTTTTACAGTAGGAAAAAAAGATGGAATGATTCCTGGTTTCATTGAAGCTCTTGACATGATGACAGATGGAGAAAAAGCTATTTTCTTCCTGCCATCTAATTTAGCTTACGGCGAAAAAGGTGCGGGAGGTGTAATTCCGCCAAACGCTACTTTAATCTTTGAAATTGAAACGTATCAAAATCAACCTGTAAAGTAATTCAATCAGATTATTTTAAGTAGAAATACGAAGCCATCAAATCACAGCATTTGATGGCTTTTTTATTTTACGTGTTTTTCAATATTCTGAGAAATCTTCAATTTACAAAAGAAATACGTTTTCGAAACAACAGCAATAATACTGTTTTCAACGATTTTCTGCTAAATCTTAAACAAAATAACTTACCTTTGCCGGCTTTAATTTTTTAAAAAATAAATTCAGATGTCACAAAACAATGTATTAAAAGGAGTATTTTTAGTTGCTTTAGGAGCTACAACTTACGGAATGTTAGCCACTTTTGTAAAAATGGCTTATTCTGAAGGATATACCACTGCCGAAGTAACCACTTCTCAATTTGTTTTGGGGATCATTGGAATTTTATTAATTAACGCTTTCCAAAAAATAAAGCACAAGGACAAAGTTGTAAAAGCTACTCCAAAAAACATTTTTAGTTTAATGCTTGCCGGAACATCTTTAGGAATGACAAGTTTATTTTACTATCTGGCTGTAAAATACATTCCGGTTTCTATTGGTATCGTTTTATTGATGCAAACCGTTTGGATGGGTGTTTTACTGGAGATGATTTTGGAAAAAAAACTACCTTCAAAACAAAAAGTAATTGCAGTTTTCATAGTCCTTATCGGAACTGTTTTGGCAACCAATATCGTCAATAACGATATAAAATTAGATTGGAGAGGACTTGCCTGGGGAATTATGGCTGCAGCCTCTTTTACTACAACCATGTTCACTGCAAATCGTGTTGCTACTGAAATTTCATCTGCACAAAGAAGTTTATATATGTTATTAGGCGGCGCTGTTATTGTATTTTCTTTTGCCTTTGTTACTCAGGTAACACCATTTAATCTTGAAATTTTTATGAAGTGGGGAATTGTTTTGTCTTTGTTCGGAACTATCATCCCTCCTATGCTTATGAATGCTGGTTTCCCGTTAACCGGAATTGGCTTAGGAAGTATTGTTTCTGCCTTAGAATTACCTGTTTCTGTAATGATGGCTTATGTACTTTTAAACGAAAAAGTGATCTTTTCTCAGTGGGTCGGGATTGTTCTGATTATTTTGGCTATAATTATTATGAATGTAAATTTTAAACGAAAAAATTAGTCGTTTTAAATACTATTAAAAAAAAGCCTCTTGTAATGCAATAATTGTTAATTTTTTTATAAATTCGTGATAAACAATACGATATCATGAATTTACCCTGGCATTTATATTTAATGGCTTTTCTGTATATAATTGCCGGAATTAATCATTTTAGAAGTCCCGGAATGTACATCCGAATCATTCCTCCCGCATTTAAAAACCCCAAATTAATTAATACTTTAAGTGGAGCTGCCGAAATACTTTTAGGCATTCTACTGACTCTTCCTTTTACCAGAAAATTTGCAGCATGGGGAATTATAGTGCTTCTGATTGCTATATTTCCAGCCAATTTATTCATGTTGCAAAATAAAAAGGCAAGTTTCGGTTTACCAAAGTGGATTTTATTTTTACGGTTGCCCTTGCAAATCGTTTTGATTTACTGGGCTTACCAATATACATTCTAACATTAACCATTAAATTATTAAATTATGAAAAAATTATTTGCAGAATTTTTTGGAACCTATTGGCTGGTATTTGGAGGTTGCGGAAGCGCAATATTTGCTGCCGGAATACCTGAATTAGGAATTGGGTTTGCGGGTGTTGCATTAGCATTTGGTTTAACTGTACTAACAATGGCTTATGCTGTTGGACATATATCGGGCGGACATTTTAATCCTGCCGTATCTTTTGGTTTATGGGCTGGAGGAAGATTTCCTGCAAAAGACCTGTTGCCCTATATTATTGCACAATGTATTGGAGCAATCGCAGCAGCAGGAACGCTCTACACTATCGCATCAGGCAAAGCAGGTTTTGCAATTGATAATACTAAAGCAGGCGCTTTTGCATCCAATGGTTTTGGTGCATTTTCTCCTGAGGGATATTCTCTGCAATCAGCTTTTATTGCTGAATTTGTATTAACCCTTTTCTTCTTATTGATAATTTTAGGAGCAACTGATAAATTTGCAAACGGAAGATTCGCCGGTATCGCAATCGGTTTAGGTTTAACTTTAATTCACTTAATAAGTATTCCAATTACCAATACTTCTGTAAATCCTGCAAGATCATTATCACAGGCTGTTTTTGTTGGCGGAGAGCCATTATCTCAGGTTTGGTTATTTTGGGTTGCACCAATTTTAGGTGCCATCGTGGCTGGTTTTATTTATAAGTCATTGCTTCAGAATCACGACGCAGCGTAATTTTTTTACTCCATTATAAAAGTTTAAGAGAAAATCAGATATATTTATACTTGATTTTCTCTTTTTTATTGCTCTATTTTGATGAATGATCTTCTAAAAAATATATTATCATGAATGATATTATTGCTTATTTCGGTACAATTCCGTCTTCGCACCGAAGTTTAATTTTGGTTGGAGGAATTACGCTTTTTTGGTTAATTGAGAATACGTTTCCGTTATTTCAAATGCAATACCGAAAATGGCATCATGCCGGAATCAATTTTTTCCTGACGTTTACTACGATTATTGTCAATTTTGTTTTGGCTTTTATTTTAATTAAAACGGCAAGCTGGACGACTGAGAATCATTTTGGAATACTAGAGTGGCTACCCGAAATTCCAATTTGGTTGTACACTATTGTTGGATTGCTTCTTTTGGACTTAATTGGAGCTTATCTGGCACATTTTGTTCAGCATAAAGTGAAATTTCTTTGGCGCTTTCATCTTATCCATCATACTGATACCTGGATTGACACTACAACAGCAAACAGGCATCATCCTGGCGAGAGTATCATTCGTTTTTTATTTACCACTGCAGGTGTTTTAATTGTGGGAAGCCCGATGTGGATGGTTTTCCTATACCAATCTTTATCTGTTGTAGCTTCTCAGTTCAATCATGCCAATATTTCGTTACCTAATAAATTAGATGTCTTTCTAAGTTATTTTATTGTGTCTCCAAACATGCATAAAGTACATCATCACTATGTCCTACCGTACACAGATAGTAATTATGGTAATATTTTTTCTGTGTGGGACCGGCTTTTTGGCACTTTTACCACTTTACCTAAAGAAGAATTAATTTATGGAGTTGACACACATATGGCGCCCGAAGAGCACAACAAATTGAAAAATTTGTTGCAAATTCCCTTTCAAAAATCAAGATCAGTTAAAAACAGTTAAAATCATTAAAAAAAATATCCCTGAACGAACCAACTAATTATTTTTTTTATTAATATTGATACTTAAATTGAAAATCAATCTATTAATCATTAACCCCTATTTTGAATTAATTTTCACGTGATGAAAAAGAGTAACCGCAAAGAGTTGAGCTGGGAACAAACAGAAAAACTTGTTTCGCTAGCCTTGGAAGAAAGAAATCCATTTGAAATTATTAAAAAAGAATTTGGATTGGCAGAAAAAGAAGTTTTGGAAATCATGAAAAAGAAAATGCCGCTTGAAAAATTTGAAATGTGGAAAAAGAAGGCTATTGCGAATAAGCCAAAACCAAAACCCGTTAAAATAGATGATTTTGATGAAGATTTAGATGGTAAATATTATATAAAGAATAAACTCGACTAACATAAAACTCCTGAAAATTCAGGAGTTTTTTTATATTTATACAAGTATTGTAACAATTTTCTATTTTATCAGTCAAATACATAACTAAACGCGAACAAATGAAAAAAATAATTTACACCTTAGCTCTTGCTGTAACATTCTGGAGCTGTAAAACCGGTAGTACATCAGGTGCTGCAAAAAGCAACACTGTAGATGTAAACATCAATCTTGTCGATGTAAAAGACGACAAAGTTTTGGTAACTGTAACTCCTCCTGCAATTAAAACAGACGAAATTATCTATAGTATTCCAAAAACAGTTCCGGGAACTTATTCTACGGATAATTATGGAAAATATTCAGATGGCTTCAAAGCTTTTGATGCTAAAGGAAATGAACTAACGGTAAAAAGAATTGATGATAATTCCTGGTCTATTTCAAATGCAAAAACATTAAAAAAGATTACTTATTTAGTTGGAGATACTTTCGATACTGAAAAAGGAGCTGGTTTTGGAGGTGGAGACGTTTTTTCACCAGCTGGAACTAACATTAATGCCGGAATTAATTTCATGGTAAATACACATGGTTTTGTAGGTTATTTTAAAGATAAGCTAGATGTACCGTATAACGTTACAATTACGCACCCTGAAACCTTATGGGGAGCAACTTCAATGACAGACGAAGATGCAAGCAAAACAAGTGACGTTTTTAAAACTTCTCGTTATGCTGTTTTGGTAGAAAATCCAATTATGTATTCAAAACCAGACTACACTACATTCAACGTTAACGGAATGGATATTTTGATTGCCGTATATTCTCCAACAGGAAAATTTACTGCAGAAAGCATTACTCCGGAGATGAAAACAATGATGACAGCTCAGAAAACCTTTTTAGGAAAAGTAAATTCTACTAAAAAATATACTGTTCTATTGTATTTATCAAGTATGGCTAAAGATGACGCACATGGTTTTGGGGCATTAGAACATCCAACCGCAACTACGGTTGTTTTACCGGAATCTATGCCAAAAGAAAAATTAGTGGAATCAATGAAAGATGTTGTTTCTCACGAATTTTTCCATATTGTAACACCTTTGACAATTCACTCAAAAGAAATTCAGTTTTTTGATTATAATGATCCCAAAATGTCTGAACATTTATGGATGTATGAGGGTGTAACAGAATATTTTGCTAATCTGTTTCAAATCAATCAGGGATTAATTAATGAAGGTGAATTTTACACCCGAATTGCTGATAAAATTGAACAGGCAAAAAAATTAAATGACACAATGTCTTTTACAAAAATGAGTGCCAATGTTTTACAAGAGCCTTATAAAGATCAATATTTAAATGTATATCAAAAAGGTGCCTTAATTGGGATGTGTATTGATATTATTATCAGAGAAAAAAGCAATGGAGAAAGAGGTATTTTAGATCTAATGCATAAATTATCTGATGAATATGGTATCGAAAAACCATTTAATGATAATGAACTTTTTGCAAAAATCACACAATTGACTTATCCTGAAGTTGGTGAATTTTTAACTAAATATGTGGCAGGAACAACGCCAATTCCTTATGATTTTTATTTAGCAAAAGTAGGTGTAACAAAAACATCTGAGAAAAAACCAGGTTCCATTTTCATCAAAGGACAAACTCCTTATATTGGTATTGACAAAGCAACTAAAGCAATAAGTGTTCGTCCTGATGTTGACTTAAATGTTTTCTTTACTAATTTAAATCTTAAAGCTGGTGACGGAATTGTTTCTATTAACGATAAAGCTTACAACTTAGACAACATTTATGATTTAATTGGAGAAAGTGAAAACTGGAAAGAAAATGACCCAATTACAGTTAAAATAAAACGTGCTGGTGTTGAACAAACTATCAAAGGAACGGTTAAAATACCATTTGAAGAATCAGAAACTTTTAAAGCAACAGATGCTTCAAAAGAGAAACTTAAAAATGCATGGTTGAAAGGATAATTCTTTTTGATTGAAAACAAAAAAAACCGACAAGTGATTGTCGGTTTTTTTTGTTTGTCATTGCGAGGAACGAAGCAATCTCATTTCGCATATTTTTTATTAGAAAATTTTCTTATCATAGTGCGGTTGCTTCGTTCCTAGCAATGACAATATTAAGTTTATTTCTTTACCGGAAACTTCCAGGCAAATTCGTCTTTTTCATTTATAATTGCACCAATTTCAAACTTCACTACTTCATCAAATTCAGTTTGAAGTATGAACCAATTGTCTTCATTGAAATAGTTTTCGAAAGTATCAAAAGTTTCCTGAGTGTATTTTGTGATACCTTTTGTTGCGAAATCTTTCTTTACATCAGCAATTTTTCTTCCAATTACTTTGAATCCAAAAACTTCTAAATCATTGCTTGACGCTACTAAATAACCTAATTTCAGTTCTTCTTCTTCATAAAATGTCAATCTGATTTTATGTGAATTGTAAACGAAAATCACATTGTCATCTTCATCTTTATAGTTTTTATCAGGTTTGCCAAAAACAGCTGTAACATCATTCTGTTTCATTCCGAAAAGCAATTTGTCAATTCCAGATTTTAGATTTATTTTCATATTTACTTTTATTTAAAGTGCAAATTTCGTGAAGTTTTTGCAAACTATGTCACGTTTGGCTTTTTATTAATTTTGATAATTCTTCTTATTTGGCTTTGCACTCATATAAAACGTAATTTTTCCTCCATTCATGACATCAGCATGTTTTAAGAAAGGTTTAGAAAGTTCTTTTCCGTTTAAAAGCACTTTGCTCACAAAAACATTTTTAACTGATTGATTTACCGTCTCTAGTTCAAATTTCTTCCCGTTTTCTAAATTAAAAACAGCATTTTTTACCAGCGGACTTCCCAAAGCATATTCATCAGAGCCAGGTGCGACAGGATAAAATCCTAAACTGCTAAAAATATACCAGGCACTCATTTGTCCAAAATCATCATTTCCACCTAAACCGTCTGCTCCATTTCGGTACATTTTTTTCAGAATCATTCTTATTTTATCCTGAGCTTTCCAAGGGGAATTGGTCCAATTGTACAAATAAACCACATGATGCGATGGCTCATTTCCGTGCACATAATTCCCTATAATTCCTTCTCTTGTAATATCTTCTGTATTTTCAAAATATTTGTCCGGCAAATGCATATTAAATAACGAATCTAATCTCACATTAAACTTGTCATTTCCGCCCATCATTTTAATCATTTCAGCAGAATCTTGTGGTACATATAAGCTATAATTCCACGAATTTCCTTCAATAAAACCTTGTCCGTGTGTGTCTAAAGGATCAAATTCTTTTTTGAAAGTTCCGTCGTTTAGCTTAGGTCGCATGAAACCTGATTTGGCATCATAAACGTTTTTGTAGTTTTTGGATCTTTCGATGAACTCTTTATAAATTTCTGTTTTTCCTAGTTTTTTAGCGGCCTGCGCAATCGCCCAATCATCATAAGCATATTCTAATGTTTTTGAAACCGAAGAGCCATTTTTATCTTCCGGAACATAACCCATTTTCATATAATATTCCAATCCATCATAATAGGGTACTTTTGCTGTATTTACGCAGGCTTGAAGTGCTTTTTCCGGATCGAAGCCAGTATTACCTTTTACAATGGCATCGGCCACTACAGAAACGGAATGATACCCAATCATACACCAGTTTTCATTTGCATAATGTGACCAGATTGGCAACATTTTATGCACACTTTGATCTGAATGTGCCAACATCGAACTCACCATATCTGAGTTTCTTGTTGGTTGCACAATATTAAAGAAAGGGTGCAAAGCCCGATAAGTATCCCATAACGAATAGCTGGTATAGTTTTTAAAGTTTTCAGCTTTATGAACGTTCATATCCAAACCTTTATAATTTCCATCTAAATCCATGTATTCTGTTGGACCTAAAAAGGCGTGATACATTGCGGTATAGAAATTCACATAATCTTCTTTTTGAATGGCTTCTATCTGAATTTTATTCAGCTCGTTGTTCCAAATTTCCTGACTTTGTTTTTTTACTTTTTCAAAATCCCAGCCTGGCACTTCTTTCTTCATGTTTTCTAATGCTCCGGCAGAACTTACCGGTGAAAGAGCCATTTTAATTTTGATTTTTTCGCCTTCTTCGGTATTAAAATCAAAAAATAATTTCAGGTTCTGCCCTGCCATTTCCGGGAAATTTTTGGCTTGATCAAATCGTCCCCAAAAACCTCTGTAGACACTTTTTTCCTGTGCTGCCTGTCCGTAAGTCTTAATTGGTTTACTGAAAGACATAGCAAAATACACTGTTCTCGTTCTCGCCCATCCGTTGGTTTGTCTGTATCCGGTAATCAAAGTATCGTTTTCAACACGAACAAATGTCCAGACATTCTTTTTATCGTAATTGTAAATTCCTGAAGTTAAATCCAGAATAATATGTGCTTCATCTGACTTTGGAAAAGTGTATTGATGCATTCCAACACGTGTTGTTGCTGTTAATTCTGCTTTGATATTATGATCTTCCAAAAGAACACTGTAATATGCCGGTTCTGCTTTTTCGGTGTTATGAGAAAATGCAGAACGATAGCCTGAATGTGGTTTTGAAGCCACTCCGGGATTCAATTGCAATTTACCTGTTGTTGGCATAATCAGAAAATCACCTAAATCAGAATGACCTGTTCCGCTGAAATGGGTATGACTAAAACCGACAATTGTTTTGTCATCATATTGATAACCTGCACAATATTTATAAACATCTCCATTATATTTTCCGTTTAAACCATAAGCAATCGTATCGGTTTCCGGGCTCAATTGCACACTCCCAAACGGAACTGTTGCACCAGGATACGTATGCCCCATTTTGGCAGTACCAATCATCGGATCTACGTACTGAATTAAATTTCGTTTTTCATTTCCTTTTTTCTGCGCATTACTGGTGTAACCAAGCAATATAAATGAAAATCCAAAAAGAATGTTTTTACAATTTATTATAGTCATCAGGTATTTTATTTAATCATTATTTTTTGGATAAAACAATATCAGGTATTTACTAAAACGTTTTATCAATACTTTTAGGTCAGAAAAATACAATAAAATATGCTTTTTAAAAAATATAAATTGGACTGAGCTAAAAAGGTTTTAAATATCTTTGAATTACTAAAAATGTAATCCATTCATGAAAAATTATATTTTCACTCTTCTTCTTTTTTCTACGACATTTATTTACGCTCAAAAAGTAGAATGTTACAGACTTACAAAAGAACAAATTATAGAACGAGAACTGGACGGCATTTCAGATTTTCCAATCTATAAAGCGTTTGAGTATAGTGATAAAGGCGGTGTTTATGAATTGCTTTTATGCGAAAATCAAAAGACAATTAGTAAAAAAGATACTTTAAATACTAAAATCCAAGCCATTTGCACCATAAATGACCATGGTGGTTTTCTTGAAAAGTGGCGCGTAAATGATTTGCTTGAAATTACGGAACCGAAAGAAACCAATATCTGGTTTTGGACAAAATATTGCAGTACGAAAGATCTTGATGGAGATGGCTATATTGAACCTATTATCATTTACGGAACAAGAAATGAAAATGATGAAATAAGTCGGGTTAAAATCATTACCGTTTATAAAAACAAAAAATATGTGATTCGCGCTGTCGAATGCGATTTAGACTATTGCAGAAGTTTTAAGAAAGATGCCAACTGGAATACGCTTCCGCAGAAAGTAAAAACATATGTTGATCAATTGGTAAGCAAAATTAGAAAGGAACAAGATTTAATATTGAAAGATGGTTAACTAACGTAATGGTAATGGTAAATTCAATTTACTGCCCAGACTGGACTGAAGTCCAGCCCTACAATATCTTTAGAGCCTATGGCTCTTTTTTTCAGCTTTTGCTTTTCTTCTATTTTTCCTACTCGTTTAAACTGGACTGAAGTCCAGCCCTACAATATTTTTAGAGCCTTTGGCTCTTTTTTTCAGCTTTTGCTTTAGATTTTCTTCTGTTTTTCCTACTCGTTTAAACTGGACTGAAGTCCAGCCCTACAATATCTTTAGATCCTATGGCTCTTTTTTATAGCTTTTGTTTTAGATTTTCTTTTACTTCTTCAAACCATTCGTTTCTCAGGATACTTAAAACAATAGAATCACGACGAACCTCGTTTTCTGCAGTTGGCATATGGCTTCTTAAAACGCCTTCGACTTTGCAGCCGATGCTTTTCATTGCAGCGATACTTCTTTCGTTGTTATTATCAGCGCGGAATTCTACACGCTCCATTCCTAAGGTTTCGAAAGCAAACTGAAGTAATAAAAATTTACAATGTTTGTTAAGACCAGTTCCTCTAAAGGCAGAACCGTACCAGGTGTAGCCTAATTGTAAAGTTTTATAGGGAAGCTGAATATCATAAAAACGAGTCGAACCAGCGTATTTTTGAGATTTTTTATCAAAAACGATAAATGGGAATTCTCTCTTTTCACCTCTTGCTTTTATTGCCGATTGAATATAATTAATCAGGTTTTCTTTTCCGTCTGCTCCAACTAAAGAGTATTTCCAGGTTTCTGGCTCGTTGATGGATATTTCTAATAAATTGTCGACATCTGATTCCTGCAAAGGACGCAATAAAACCAAATCGTCTTCTAAAATAGTATTGTCTGAAAAACTGAAATTATATTCCTGATTCATTTTTTTATATTCTTTTGAAATTCTCTATATTTTTTTTATCTTCTTAGTTGAGATTTGTAAAGATATTTGAAAAAAAATAATTGAGAAAAAAAATAGCGTCGATTCATAAATAAGCTTTTAGAATTCAATAAAAAACATAAGACTATTCTTCTTTATTTGTGTTCTTGCAATTTTTATAAATTATGATTTTGAATATTTTATTAGCCGTACAATTAGCAAAAAAAAGATTTTACAGAAACTTTTTGGTATGACTTATTAATTGCCTTATTTACTGGGGTTTTATCTTTCTTAATATTTTATTTAACACCTCGCATATTTAAACCCAATATTAAAACATGTAGTATTCTTTGCAAAGAAGTTGAAACTTTTGAGAATGCAACTAAAATTAGATAGTATCTTAAATTTATAAACAAGACGTATTCCGATATCGAAAATGTATCTATAAGTATTTTGCTTATCGAAGATTATATTCATGGAAGCGGTAAAATTTTATTGGGAAGGAATTAAAACTAAAACGATACGATTTTAAAAATATTCCTGGTAAATGGAGGAAAAACAAGGAGATTCACGATCATTGTGTTCAAATGTTAATTGACGAAGATTTGAAAGACCTCTGGGACGGAAAAAAAGAATATCTGGAATTACAAATTGATTGTACGCATTCTAAAAGTGGAAGAAGATTAGTGCATGTACAAAAATACACAGATGTAAAAAATACAATCAAAAATGGACGTTTTGATTCAGGCGAAAACTTTAACATTATCTAAAAACTGAACTACTATTTAAATTTGTAATTTTAAATATCAAAATTAATAATCATGAAAAACGATATTATTTGGAAATAGTTGAACAATAGGTAAACTATTCCTCTTTTATTAAATAAACAAGCCTCTAAAATTAGAGGCTTGTTTATTTAGTCGGTCTTCGTTTATTCACTCATTTCATCATAACGTTCCGGTACTTGTGGATCGTACAAGGGACATTTAAACTCTTCCATCACTTCAACCAATTTATTCATGGTTTTTCCTTCGGTTCCATAGCAGTCAATTTTGATGCTTTGTGGTGTTGAAATAACCTGGAATGCACCTTTTCCTTTAGTGTTTTGCCAGCTGTTTTCATCTACTTTTTCCCATGTTGAAAATACAGAAGCTATTCTATTAAAGATTACCTCAACAGGAAGTGTTTCTAATCCTTGAACTTCTTCTTTTTCAAGAAGTGCTTCGTAAACTTCGTGATGATTTAAATAAACCTCATCTAAATATCTCCAAAAAAGTAACTCGTACATAACTCTGGTTGTTTTTAGCCCCGATAGCAGTGGAAATCCTTTTGTGCCGGGGTTCGGCACAAAAGATTGTAACGGATAGCGGGATTAGCTCCTAAAAAAACTAATTATTAATAAAAAAGGTCCTGTTGAAACTCCAGTATAAAAACCTTTGCAACTCAGAACCTCTCGATCTTTGTAACTTAAAAATTAATATTCGAATGTTCCGTATTCGCTGCTAATTGTCAATTTCTTTGTATCTGCCGCTTCTACTCTACCCACAATTTGGGCATCAACATTAAATGATTTTGAAATAGCGATAATATCTTGCGCAATGTTTTCAGGAACATAGATTTCCATACGGTGACCGCAATTGAAAACCTGGTACATTTCTTTCCAGTCTGTTTTTGATTGCTCCTGAATTAACTTAAACAATGGTGGAACCGGAAATAAATTGTCTTTTATAATGTGTAAATTCTGAACGAAATGAAGAATTTTAGTTTGTGCTCCTCCACTGCAATGCACCATTCCGTGAATCTCGTTTGGTGTATAAGTATCTAAAATTTTCTTGATAATTGGGGCATAAGTTCTTGTTGGAGAAAGTACCAGCTGACCAGCATTTATTGGACTGTTTTCAACCTCATCTGTTAAATTTACCTGACCTGAATAAATTAATTCTTCCGGAACAAGAGCATCAAAGCTTTCAGGATATTTTTTAGCTAAATATTTTCCGAAAACATCATGACGAGCAGATGTTAAGCCATTACTTCCCATTCCGCCATTATAGCTTTTTTCGTAAGTTGCCTGACCAAATGAAGCAAGTCCAACAATAACATCACCCGCTTTAATATTAGCATTATCAACAACATCGCTGCGTTTCATACGAGCTGTTACGGTAGAATCTACAATAATAGTACGAACGACATCTCCAACGTCGGCAGTTTCTCCACCAGTTGAATGAATGGTTACACCAAAAGATTTTAATTCGTTGATTAATTCTTCCGTTCCATTGATGATCGCCGAAATAACTTCAGCAGGAATTAGATTTTTATTTCTTCCTATAGTAGAAGAAAGCAATATATTATCTGTTGCACCAACGCATAATAAATCATCAATATTCATGATTAAAGCGTCCTGAGCAATTCCTTTCCAAACTGAAATATCACCAGTTTCTTTCCAATACATATATGCCAAAGACGATTTTGTACCGGCTCCGTCAGCATGCATAATTAAGCAGTGATCTGAATCCTGAGTTAAATAATCAGGGACAATTTTACAGAATGCCTGTGGAAATAAACCTTTATCAATATTTTTTATGGCGTTGTGTACGTCTTCCTTAGATGCTGAAACACCTCTTTGTGCGTACCTTTTGCTAGAATCTGAACTCATGAAAATTAGTTTGTGTTGATGTGGTGCAAAGATAATCCCTTTTTTTAATTCTTTGATTGATTCGTATACCTGATTCACAAAAAAAATCAGCAGCTTTATAAGTGCCACTGATTTTTTTAAATTAATTTGTTTGGAAATTGCTGTATTCTATATTATTTCCAATCTGGCATTGACGCGTTTTGAAATAAAGTTGTTCTTGTAGAAGTTGTTGTACCGCCTGTTCCTGTACTTGTAGTTGTACTGGCTGTTTGAATATTCTTGGCAGACAAACCATCATTAGAGGTGTTTACAAAAATTACTTTTGCCTCATTTGGCGAGAATTTGACATCTAAATCGTTAAAACCATTTTCTTTTTGAGTGTCTAATTCTGCAGAGGTATTAGTCGCTACGGTATAAATGAATATTCTTGAATCTAATCGTCTGTAAGTTGCATTTTCAAATCCTGAAACATCTCTGGTATATACAACACGTTTATTATCAATAGAAATATCAATTCCGCTTGCACCGCCCGTAACTCCGGAAAGTACTTGATATAAAACATTTCCACCCATATCTATTGCATAAATTTCAACATTATAACCAGAAACATCATTTACTTTCAGGATAATCTGATTTCCATCTCTGCTCCATTCGCATTCTGAAATAAATTTGCCATTTGGCGTTTTAAACAGTTGAATTAAACCTGATCCATCAGAATCTATGCGGTAGAGTTTGTCAAAATTGGGATAAATAATTTGTTTTCCGTTTGTGCTCCAGCTATAACTCACATTATCCATATTAAAACCAGCTATAGGTACAAAATTTGTAATTTTTTTCACATCTGTACCATCTGGATTCATACTAAAGATTTGATTTAGTGATCCGTCAGAACTAATATAAGCAATTCTGTTTATGCTTAAGTTTTTTCTGGGTCTGTAACTATTGACCTCAGCTGAAGATAATTGAAGCTCGTTTCCTGCGTCATCTGCTGTAAAAATCACATTGTTGTTTTTGATCTTTTTAACGTACATGTATCTTGGATTTGGAAAAGCCAATGTCGTAAACGAATTTGTTACACTATTGATTGGTTTATTAATTCCGTCATTAACAGCAACCTGCCAATAATATTTCGTACTAAAACTTAAATCCGAAATCGTTAAACTTGTTGTTTTAAGATCAGAGTATGTTTTAATTTCGTCGGTTGTTCCGTTTTTTACGATAACTGTATACGTAAGAGGGTCACCTTCCGGGTCATTAGCAGTCCAGGTTAAATTGAGACTTAAGGCCTGGCCAACCGCATTGTCCGCTGGTGCAGTTAATACCGGAACTTCTGGTGGTTTGTTAGTCGCTGTTGAGATTTCTAACTCAAAAATAACTTCAATTTCAATATCTTTTTCAATTGTAGCGGGCACAAATCTGGCAATAAAACCATCTTTTTGAGCTTGAAAAGCATATTTTCCTGTAGGTACTTTGTCAATCTTAAAGTATCCATCTTTATCTGTATAAACAGTGCTCGTTGTGGGATTTGAAGATACGCGGGCATTTTCTATTCCTTTATATGTTCGAACATCAACAACTCTTCCTTTCAATGATCCTGTACCTGATTCGTCAAGTTGTTCTTCGCTACAAGAAATTAAAAGAATAAAGCACGCCAAAATTTTTAATCCTATTTTCATTTGAGACTTGATTTTATTAAACTTATATTGAACTTGATCCTGTAAACGTTTTTCTTTAAGACTAAAAGGCTGCCTATTTTTTCTTGATTTTAACTTCTTTTGGGAAATAGTATGTCATTCCTAAACCAATCCGATAATAATAATCATCGCGTATTCCAGCCTCCAAATGATC
This sequence comes from Flavobacterium aquidurense, assembly GCA_900107365.1. Lineage (GTDB taxonomy): Bacteria > Bacteroidota > Bacteroidia > Flavobacteriales > Flavobacteriaceae > Flavobacterium > Flavobacterium aquidurense. Next base: position 264,520 of record FNPS01000001.1, on the reverse strand, counting down.
GACATTATCACTAAAAGCTGCATTAAACTCTCCGTACAATTTTATTCCGACATGAGGTGAAACTAGATATTCGAGTCCTGCTCCGCCCTGAACTTTAGTGTGAAAATTTTCCCGGTGATGATCGAATTCAAAACCTGTCCCTACAAAAACGAAAGGAGAAAATACGTCACGGGGCAGTATCGTGCATTCCAGATTTAAATCTAAAGACAAATAGCCCAAATCCATTTTGTTTTTGTTTGCCACTTGAAAAGCGTTTGATGAGGCACTTAAGTTAAAGGTGGGTGAGAAAAAAAACTTCAATGCTCCTCTTATCATTGGCATAGGCTCCGGATTTGGATAATCGCCCTGCATTATGGCAGTTCCTCCAGAAGCTTCTATACCAAATCTGGCTCTTCTGTTTTCACTTAAATTTCGGTTGTATAGTTGTGCTAAATCTGCCTCGTTTTTTTCTTTATCATATTCAGCTACAAAATCATCAATTTGTTTTTGCGGTGCGTTTACTTCCCACAGCTTATCCTTGATTCCATCTACGATAAGCCCTTCAACAGCTTTTTCTATCGCTTCTGTTACAGCCATCTGAATAGGTTCATTTCTGGTAAAACCAGTTTCAACTTCCAAAAGTCTATTTAAGTTTACATAACGAAACAAACTAGCGTCGACACTTTGCGATAAAATAGTTTTAGAAACATACACAGTATTCAATATTTTTCCGTTTGAAGTTGACACCAATCTTAAATAAACAGTAACACGGTCTTGTCTGTATTGTGTTGAGCCTCCTGCTCCAAAATACCTTGCTCCAAAACCACCTGTAATAATATTGGTATCGTAAGAGATAATTCCACCCTCCAATAAAACTCCTGCAAATAAAAGAGGGGTTAAAACAGCTTCATTAGGTTCTGTTTTTGCCGCATACTCCTGACGTGTAGAACGAATAATATTTCGTTCATTTAAAAGGTTACCCAAATTTTCACGTTCTATAGGTATAAACCATTTTGAGTCCTGCAAAGCTTTTATTAAAATAGATGTTGCACCTTGTGTAACGGCGGTACTAAATGTACTTCCCAGTTCAGTAGGTTTATACTGTCCGGTCTGATCTTTAAATTTATAAACACCTACGACTACCTGTTCTTTGGGTTTTGGCATTTCTACCAATGCTGTGGTTGCAGGAGTATGTTCTCCATATACCGCTTTCTGCACCCCAACAGGCTGATTGAAATAAGCTCCACATCCTGTAAAAAGGAAAGTTACTAATAATAGAAAAAGGGGACTTTTATTCATAATTCTAAATTATTTACAATAATACATGAACCTAACTACTATAAAACATCAAATCTATTGACCTGGTAAAATTACTTGTGTTTGCTCACCTGTGTCTGTATCAAGTACATCAACCACCAATCCTAAATTAGAATGGTAGATATCAACTGATAAACTTCCAAAAACATACGTTCCCGGTGTAAGTGTGCCGTTGCCGGTTCCTGTGCCTGTGCCGGTTCCTGTGCCTGTTCCTGTTCCTGTACCAGTGCTTCCTGTACCGTTTCCAAATTGATCACCAAACAATGAATTTGAGAGTCTATTTAGCAATTGATTATTCAAATTGCTTTTAAAACGCTCTAAATCTGTTTGTTGCTTATAGCCTGTATTCGAAGTATCCTTGTAATCATTCTGTGCCTGAGCTGAGCTAAGGAGCCACGGATAATTGAAAGTATCTCCTCCAAAATTTGGATTTGCAGCTTTATAAGTAAGGTTTTGCGATAATGATATTGTGCTAAAACCAAATAGGCAAACGAGTAACGCTATAGTTTTCATATAGATATCTTTATTTAAAAAATTAAAATAGTAAAACTTCTTACCGAAAAAATATACTCAATTTGAATTTCAATATTGAGTAATTATTTTATTTTGCTTTTCGAGGTCTTTAAAATACTTGAATAACTTTGATGAGGCTGATTCAGCCATGTATTTTAAAAAATCTTCGTCAGGACGTGAAATAAACTCCTCTATAATATCACTATCGACTAAAATTGTAATTTTTGTTGTACGTCCAAAAGTCAATTCTTCCTGAACGGTTACAATTTTAGAAGTATGAATTTTTAGTTTAGAATATTGAGCATAAAACATATCATAGTAATCATTTCCCAGTTTCGTCTTAGTATCATTAGCCACAATACCAATCATTTCGATTCCGTCAACAGGGACAGATTTCCCTTCGTTTGATTCTGTTTCTTCTCCAAAAACAATTCGGTCTTTACCTATTATGGCATTACTTTCATCGTAAATCAACAGCATTATTATAACTTCATCCGTTTTTGAATAATTGACCTGCGTTTTAGACAATTCAACTTTTTGAATGGGTTCTAATGTTACTCTGCCATCTTGCGCATTAGTTGATTTATTTGAATTTGATTTGTTTTTTTTGAATACACTCAGTTTGTATGAAATATTCTTAAACTCTGATTTTAAATTTTCTACAGTTCCGGTTATTAATAATAAATTCTCTACTTCTTTAACTTCAATTTTCGCTTTTACCTCTTTGTAGACGGCTTGCGAAAAACCATTTTCAGAAAAAAAAACAAAAAAACATACAACAATTATGTTTAAATACTTTTTCATAATCTTAGCGATTGAATACGTATATTATTCCTGAATTTCCAGATTGATTAATGATCATATCCTTTGATATTGAATTTGATCCTGAGCTGAAAACCGTTAAATTATTGCCTTCCTGATTGATCTTCATTGATTCTGCATTACGCGAATACAATGAAACATCACTTATATAATTATTATTACCTGACTGTATATAGGATTGGTTTATTTCGTCTGCATTTTTGTAGACATTCATGTAGTTATTATTACCCGTTTGCTGTGCAGTTACATAGGCGTTAGGGCTAATAATCGTCAAATTGGCTTGATTATAATTTCCAATTTGTGCAATTTTGACTATATTATGACTTATAATATATTGATTTGTATTCTGGTTTTGATTGCGGCTGTTTATTTCATTTGAGGCTAAAACATAATCATTTACATTCCCATCAATAGATTGCGAGAACATATTTCCAATACTTAGAAATAAAATGATTATAACAATACCTTTCATAATTTTTTTAATAATAAAAAAAGGAAGAACTGATATATCTAGTTCTTCCTTTCCTTGGTTTTTTTTTAGTTTGCCTGTAGCACTACGCTGTTATTTAAGAACCCAGACTGAGTAACTGTACTAACATTTCCCCATCCTAATTGTGCTGTCAAAGCATTGTTAGCAACTCCGTATTGATCGATACTAGAAGAGTTTCCAATTCCAATTTGAAGTGTTGAAGCTGAATTGAATAATCCTTCTTGATAAGTTTCAGATTCGTTGCCCCAACCAAATTGATAAGCAGTAGCATCGTTGCCCCAACCTACCTGAGTTGCACTAGAACTATTAAAGAATCCGATTTGTGTTAGATCAGCATCATTGCCAATTCCAAATTGAAAAACTGTAGCACTATTTCCTAATAGTGGACCTTGGTCAATATCAGAAGTATTTCCCCATCCAATTTGTGTAACTGAAGCAGAGTTTGCAATACCTAATTGATCAATAGTTGATTCATTATCAACACCTATTTGAAGAACAGTTGCTGAATTGAAAAAACCGTCTTGGTTAACATCTGAATCATTTGATCCAACCTGAACCACTAATGCTCCATTTAATAAACCTGTTTGGTCTACATTACTAGTGTTTTGTGCCAAAGCTACACCTACAAACAGCATCGCGGAGATGCTCAAAATTACTTTTTTCATAATAAATATATTTAATTGGTTATTAATACAAGTTATTATGTAGGTTCGCAATTTGGGGAAAAAGCTGGGGCCTTAATTATCATTTGAAAATAAAAATCTTTCCTTATTTTCTCAATTTCATATTCAAAATTAGAAAACTTATCGAAATTCGAATCAGGTATAAATACCTATTTTACAAGATCTTAATGTCTTTTCGATGAAATGTGAAACTATCTCGATGAACTGCTTGTTTCGTTTTTTTTGATAGTAAGAAAAAAACTACTTCTTACAATTTCCTTACATTTAAAGCCAAACAATTGTTAAAATTGGTACAGCAGAACGCTTATTTTAACATAATCACAAAAAAAGCCCGTCTTTTTGAGACAGGCTTTAATTGAATGTTTTGTAAATGTTACTTTGTAAATAACAATTCTCTGTATTTAGTTAATGTCCAGCTTTCGTCGTCAACTAATAATTCTAATTTATCGCAGTGATTACGAATATCTTCAAAATAAGGTTTTACATTATTACAGTAAACTTCTGCCATTTTTTGAGCATCAGTCAATTGATTGGCTTTCTTTCTTTCATTTGTCATCGCCAATACTTTAGAATTGATTCCTTCAATATGACCTGAAATTTCTTTAATCAAAACAATTTGCTCTTTGGCAATGGTTTCGAATTCTTTTCCGAAGATTTCTTTTAAACCTTTTACGTTTTCGATTAATGTATTTTGGTAACGAATCGCTGTCGGAATAACATGATTTCTGGCAATGTCTCCTAAAACTCTTCCCTCAATCTGAATCTTCTTCGTATATTCCTCTAATTCTATCTCATAACGCGCTTCAGCTTCAACATGATTTAGAATTCCCATTTCGGCGAATAAATCCAATGCTTGTTTAGAAACTTTCGCTTTAATAGCTTCAGGTGTAGTTTTAAAATTACTCAAACCTCTTTTCGCTGCTTCTTTTTCCCAGGCATCGCTATAACCGTCACCTTCAAAAAGTATTTTTTTAGATTGTTTGATATATTCTCTCAAAACATTAAAGATGGCGTCATCTTTTTTCATGTCTTTAGAGTCAATCAAATTATCAACTTCTATTTTAAAATCTTTCAATTGTTTAGCGACAATTGCGTTTAAAGTAGTCATTGCATTAGAACAGTTTGCATTGGAACCAACCGCTCTGAACTCAAATTTATTTCCTGTAAAAGCAAAAGGCGAAGTTCTGTTTCTGTCTGTATTGTCTAAAAGAACGTCCGGAATTTTCCCCACAACATTCAGTTTTAAATCGGTTTTTTCTTCAGGAGATAATTTTCCTGTTGTTACACTTTCTAATTCTGATAAAACCTTAGTTAATTGTGCTCCAATAAAAACAGAAATAATAGCCGGCGGCGCCTCATTGGCTCCTAACCTGTGATCATTACTTGCTGTTGCGATAGAAGCTCTTAACAAAGTTTCGTAATCGTTAACCGCTTTAATGGTATTAATAAAGAAAGTCAAGAATTGTAAATTACTCATTGGTGTTTTACTCGGACTCAATAAATTAACTCCAGTATCGGTTGCCAGTGACCAGTTGTTGTGTTTTCCTGAACCGTTTACACCTTTAAAAGGCTTTTCGTGGAATAACACTTTAAAATCATGACGTTCTGCTACTCTTTGCATCACATCCATTAATAAGGAATTATGATCTACAGCAAGATTTGTTTCTTCAAAAATGGGAGCTAACTCAAATTGGTTTGGTGCTACCTCATTATGACGTGTTTTCACCGGGATTCCCAATAACATACATTCCTGCTCTAAATCTCTCATATATGTTAGAGCACGAGTAGGAATAGATCCAAAATAATGATCATCTAATTGTTGTCCTTTTGCAGAGGTGTGTCCTAATAAGGTTCTTCCTGTCATCATTAAATCCGGACGCGAATTAGCCAAGGCTTTATCAATAAGAAAGTATTCTTGTTCCCAACCCAAAGTTGCGGTTACCTTTTTTACATTTTTATCAAAATAGCGACATACTTCCGTCGCTGCTTCATCCATTGCAGATAATGCTCTTAATAACGGAATTTTATTATCTAAAGCTTCGCCTGTGTAAGCAATAAAAACGGTTGGAATACATAAAGTTGTACCATATATAAACGCTGGAGATGTTGGATCCCAGGCCGTATAACCTCTGGCTTCAAAAGTATTTCTGATTCCGCCATTTGGGAAACTTGATGCATCAGGCTCCTGTTGAACCAATTGTGCTCCGCCAAATTTTTCTACAGGATCACTTCCGTCATAAGATGTTTCAAAAAAAGCATCATGTTTTTCTGCTGTTGTTCCTGTAAGTGGCTGAAACCAGTGCGTATAATGTGTAACACCTTTGGCCAAAGCCCATTCTTTCATTCCCATGGCGATATAATCTGCCAATTTTCTGTCTATTTTAGTTCCGTGCTGGATGGCATCTCTAACTCCTTTTAAAGCATCTGAAGTTAAGTACTGCTTCATTGCTTTCTCATTAAATACATTTGAACCAAAAATGTTAGACTTTCTATCAATTTCTTCAAAATGTACTGGCTTTCTTGTAGAAGCTTCTTTTAAAGCTTGGAAACGTAATGTTGACATGTATATAAGTTTAAAGATTCGTACTAATTTTCATTAAAAAAAGAGGAACAAATATAAACAATAAAACAGCCTGTTTAAAAGATATATTTTAGAAATTTATGTGGTAATATTTCAATAGAAGGTCGTTTTTTCAAAGAATAATTAATTCATTTTAAAGAAATGTAACAAAATACCCCGGTATTATTCATTAAATAAACATTTTTTCATAATTCCTTAACTCATAAATTCAAAAAACTTCCGTAATTATTACGAATTTATTTTTTTATAGTGTTAAAAATTGCTTTTTTAAAAATATACCCCCATCTAAATTGCGCTTCTCTAAAAAATAATAGTCCGTAAAACAAAATAGCCCCCTAATTTTTAGGACTAAAAAAATAAATCTATATTTGACCCAGCGAAAAAAACAAAAAAATAAATTTATATTATTATGGCTAAAATTAAGTTAGAGTACATTTGGTTAGATGGATATGAACCAACTCAAAATCTTAGAAGTAAAACTAAAGTTGAAGAGCACGAAAATTTCAAAGGAACATTAGAAGAACTTGGAAATTGGTCATTTGATGGTTCGTCAACAAAACAAGCTGAAGGTGGATCTTCAGACTGTCTATTGGTTCCTGTTGCGATTTACCCAGATCCAACTCGTATCAACGGTTACATTGTAATGTCAGAAGTTATGTATGCTGACGGAACACCACATCCTTCTAACGGTAGAGCTACAATTGATGATGATAATGATGATTTTTGGTTTGGTTTCGAACAAGAATATTTCATCATGGATACTAAAACTTTATTGCCATTAGGTTTCCCTGTTGGAGGATATCCTGCTCCACAAGGTATGTACTACTGCTCTGTAGGTGGAAAAAACACTCACGGAAGAAAATTAGTAGAAGAACATGCTGACTTATGTATCGCTGCCGGACTTAACTTTGAGGGTATTAACCAAGAGGTTGCTTGCGGACAATGGGAATTCCAATTATTCGCTAAAGGTGCTAAAAAAGCCGGAGACGAAATTTGGGTTGCTCGTTACTTATTAGATCGTTTGACTGAAAAATATGGTTACTATATAGAATATCACCCAAAACCACTTGGTGATACAGACTGGAATGGTTCTGGTATGCATGCTAACTTCTCTAACGAGATCTTAAGAACATGTGGTTCTAAAGAAACTTACGAAAAAATATGCGAAGCTTTCCGTCCTGTTGTTGCAGAACACATTGCAGTTTACGGAGCTTACAACGACCAACGTTTAACTGGTAAACATGAAACTGCTTCTATTCACGATTTCTCTTATGGAGTATCTGATAGAGGAGCTTCAATCAGAATTCCTTTATATACCGTTCAAAAAGGATGGAAAGGATATCTTGAAGACAGAAGACCAGCTTCAAACGGTGATCCATACAAAATTGCTGCTAGAATTATCAAAACTGTAAAATCAGCGATATAATTCAAAGCTCAAATTATATTCAAAGTGCCATCTTTATTGATGGCACTTTTTTTATATAATAATATTATGACTAACTCAAACCTAACAGGTTTTTAAAACCTGTTAGGTTTCTAAATTTTGAAGGTAATTTTCTAATAATTTAATTTTTAAGTTAAACTGCAAAACTTATCTTTGTAAATCATTTAAAAAATATCATAATGGTCTGGATTTTATTTTTATTAGCCGTCATAATTATTCTTGCTTTAGATTTGGGCGTTTTTAACAAAACACCTCACATTATAAGTACCAAAGAAGCAAGTAAATGGACCTTGATTTGGGTGACACTATCATTTGCATTTTCAGGAGTTATTTATTGGCTATATACTACAGATTATATCGCAAATCCGGATCAATTGAAACCTGCTGTTGCTTCCATGAAGTTTATCACAGGTTATTTAATTGAACTTTCATTGAGTGTTGATAATATATTTGTGATCGCTATTATTTTTGCTTCGTTTAAGATTCCGCAAAAATACCAGCATCGCGTTTTATTCTGGGGAATTTTAGGAGCAATCGTTTTCCGTGGTTTAATGATTTTCTTTGGAGTAATGTTAATCAATAAATTCACCTGGACTACTTATATATTTGGTTTATTCCTTCTTTTTACCGCTGTAAAAATGTTGTTTTCTGGCGAAGATGAAGATTTTCATCCAAAAGATTCTTTCGTATACAAAGCATTAGGAAAAGTTATTCCGATTACAGCTGAAATGGATGGAGAGAATTTTTTCATTTCAACCAAAACTGCAAAAAGAGCCGCAACGCCTTTATTTGTAGCTTTAATTGTTATTGAGGTTATGGATGTGCTTTTTGCTGTAGACAGTGTTCCGGCAATTCTGGCAATTACTTCTGATCCGTTTTTAGTTTTTAGTTCTAATATTTTTGCGATTCTTGGATTACGTTCTATGTACTTTTTCCTTGCCAATATGCTGGCAAAATTCAGCTATTTAGAATACAGCTTAGTTGCTATTTTAGCCTTTGTTGGATTAAAAATGCTTCTACACGATTTCTTTATTGTTCCTGAATGGGCTTCATTAGGATTTATTGCACTTTCGCTTTTAGTGGGGATTTTGGTTTCTCTTAAATTTGGAAAAGAGAAAGAACTTACAGATTTAGATCTGGATTAATTTTTCGGAACATATAGTAATAAAAAAAAGGAGATCAAATGATCTCCTTTTTTTATTACTTATTTCTAAGATTAGAACTTAACTGTTTTTATTTCACTTTCATTTAATTTCAAAGTGTTCATCACTTCTAAATAATTATTCTTATTAGTAACTGATTTAGCTAAAGCCGAAGGAATAATTACAACTCTGTAAGTTTGATTATTTATCAAATCTGTTTGTGTAGCCAAATTAAAAGAAGCTATAACTGAAATCACAAAATCCTCTTTACTAAAATCAAAGAAATAATCAGCAACATCTCCATTGTCATAATTAGTTGTTTTTGGTATTAGCTGCCAGACTGGAGCACCTGAGTTAGTTAAATCTGTTAATCTATAGATTAAAACAGTTTCATCATCAAACAAATTACCTCCAACAAATGGTTTAAAGTTATTAGCATACTCATAATGAGTATTTGTAATTCTAGTCAAATTAACATTTTTAATTTCAAAAGCTTCTGCCAGTAATCCATCTTGTCCCGGAGGCCCTTCTGGTCCTTCACAGCTTGAAAATACAATTAATCCAACAAGTGCAAAAAGGGTAAGTATCTTTTTCATAACAATTTTATTTTTAAAGGTTTTATATATAAAGGTACTCCCAAAAACCAAACCAAAAAAATAATTTGGTCTTCTCTTTGCAAAAAAAATAATTATTTTTTAGCAACAAGCTGATTTTTAAGGAGTATTTTATTAAAAAATAAGGCATGATACGGAAGCGAGTTCTCCCAATAATCCCATGTATGCGCTCCTGGGCGTTCCGTATAATCGTGTTCTACTTTATTATAAACTAATCTTCGGTGCAATTCACGATTTGGCTCTATTAAAAAATCATCAACACCACAATCGATAATTAAAGGCAATTTATTTTCCTTTATTCTATCTAGCATATTCATAACAGCATATTTTGCATACATTTCTGAGCTGTCGCTTTTATCTCCAAAAACAGGCTGCATTAATTTGACAACCTGGGCTGATGATTCGCGATTTAACATTGTACTCATATCTACTGCTCCGCTCATGCTTCCGGCCGCACAAAATAAATCCGGATGCTTGGCTGATAAATAAAGTGCACCGTGTCCACCCATCGAAAGGCCGGTAATTACTCTTCCGTTTCTATTGCTAATTGTTCTGTATGTTTTATCTACTTTCTGAATAACTTCTTGTGTAATGAATGTCTCAAACTGACTTTCTTTATTTACCGGACTATCCAGATAAAAACTAAAAGTCTCGCCTTCAGGCATTACAATAATTATATTGTATTGATCAGATAATCCCTGAACTAATTTTTTATTGGGTGTGTTTTTCAACCAATCACTAAAATGCCCATAAGCACCGTGAAGCAAATACATAACAGGAAATGCCGATTTGCTTTTTGCATAAGAATTTGGCAATACAACTGCAGCTTTGTAGGTTTTGCTCATCGCTGTACTGGCAATTTGTAAAGTATCAACTTTTGCCGCATAACTCAGAGACGAGATACACAAAAAAGCTGTAAATACTAAAATTTTAAGGTTTTTCATATTGATCTTTTTTTGATTAGGGATTGTAAATATACTTTTTTCCGAATAAATTATATGAAAAATCCGACCCGTTTTTTATTGGTACTATTACCTATATTTTTTTTGCCACAGATAAAAATGATTATATAGATTATTAAAGGTTTCCACGAATTTTCACGAATTAAATTGTTTTACTTAATCTTTACAATCATTTCAAATCTGTATCTTTTTTATCTCAGACGATACTAAAATTAATTAATGAAATTCATGGCAAAAAACAGTTAAAATCTGTGGCAATAAAAAACCATTCGCTGTCACGAATGGTTTTTACTTTATGAATATTTATTTTTCTACCAGATTGTGACACGCAAATTATCTGGCTGATACATTTTATCTCCCTCTTTGACATTGAATGCTTTGTAAAATTCAGGAATATTACTTACTGGTCCGTTTACTCTAAATTGTTCCGGAGAATGGACATCGGTTGTAATTAGATTAATTTTTGATTCATCTCTTCTGTTTACCATCCACGAATAAGCATACGCCAGAAAATAACGCTGATCAGGAGTTAGTCCACTTATTTTTTCATTCTTTTTATATTGCTCGGTTTTTTGAAACGCTTCGTAGCCCATAACCACTCCACCTAAATCGGCAATATTTTCACCCTGAGTAGCTTCTCCGTTTACATTTTTACCAAGAATTGTAAATTTATTGTATTGCGAAACAATCAATTTGGTTTTAGCTTTAAATTTTTTCAAATCTTCTGCTGTCCACCAATTATTCAGATTTCCTTTTTCATCATATTGACTTCCCTGATCATCAAATCCGTGTGTAATTTCATGTCCGAAGAAAGAACCACCAATTACACCATATAATATAGCATCGTCTGGTAAACGACCTTCATAACCTGGCACTATAATATTACAAGCCGGAATAACAATTTCATTATTACTCGGATTATAATAGGCATTATACGTTTGTGGCTGCATGATCCATTCGTTTCTGTCAACAGGTTTGCCAAATTTGTTAATCATATATTTATATTCCCAAATTTTGGTTTGCATTACATTTCTACAATACGATTTTCTGTCTATTACTAAGGAACTCATGTCTTTCCATTTATCAGGATAGCCTAATTTCATTACAATTTTACTCAGTTTATGCAATGCCTTTTGCTTAGTGGCTTCACTCATCCAATCTAATTTTTTGATGTGAGAAGCGAATACATCGCGAATATTATTACCAACTTCCAATAGTTTTTCTTTCACACCTTTTGGCATATAATCAGTAACATAAACCTGACCAACCAATTCTCCCAGATACTGATCTGTTTTTCCCACTACTCTTTTCCATCGAGGCTTTTGAGTTGAGACACCAATCATTACAGTAGAATAAAATTTGAAATTCTCTTTTTCTATTGCGGCATTTAAATATGGCGCATAAGAATTGATGAGATTCCATTTTAAATAGGTCTTCCATTCCTCGATTGTGTAATTTTTTAAAGTGCTGTTAAATGCCTTAAAAAATTCCGGCTGACCAACAATAACAGTATCAGCTTTTGCTATTCCTAAAATAGGAAGCACTTTTTTCCAGTCAATATTTGGTGTAAGTGCATTAAACTGATCAACTGTAAGTTTGTTGTAGTTCTTTGCAGGATCACGAAGCAATTCTAATTTTCTCGATGATTTTGCTAATTCAGTTTCCAATTTTAGAACAGTTGCTGCGCTTTTTCCCGCAACCGATTCATCTTCTCCCATAAATCGCATCATCGTTTTAAGATGTGATGTATAAGCTGTTCTTATTTCTGTGTTTCTTTTATCTGATTCGAGGTAAAAATCCCGCTGTCCCATACCAAGACCATCTTGTGAAAAGTACAATGCATATTTTGTACTTATTTTATCATCCTGATAAACATCAAATGAAAAAACCGGAGTTAATCCTACCGTATGTAGATGGGCAATTGTATTTACAATGCCATCCACATTGGTAATTTCATTTATTTTTTGGATTTCGGAATTTAGTGGAGACAAACCTGCTTTTTCAATGGCAACAGTATCCATTCCTGAAGCATAAAAATCACCAATTTTTTGCTTGTTGCTTCCTTTGACGGCAGATTCATCTTTTGCTGCTTTTTCGCAAATACTTTTAATTTGTGCGTTGATTGTATCAACAACATTTCTCATGATACCATTACTACTGTCTGTATTTGCAATTGGATGTTTTTTAAACCAGCCATTATTGGCATAATTAAAAAAATCCGTTGCCGGACTAATTGTAGTATCACGATTCGTAATTAACGGATCTGAAAATGCTGCTTCTTTTTTGGTGCAGCTTAAAAAGGTAATTCCAATGATAAGAAATACGGCAGGTTTTTTAAATAAATTCATTCAGTTATAAATTTGGTGGTTATATTAAAAGCAAATATTTACGATATTATTAGTACAATTCGCAACTAATAACAACGTAAATATATGTTTTTTAACCTTATAAAAGAATGGCTTAACTAATTATAATCTTGTGTTCGTGACGGTATTGCGACGCACTTACACCAGTATATTGTTTAAATGATTTACTAAAATGGCTGAAATTATTGAAACCACTTTCGTAACAAACCTCATTAATACTAATTGGTTTCTCTGCCAAAAGTTTAGAAGCATGCACCAAACGATATTCATTGACAAATTCAGTAAATGTTTTATTCGAAATTTTCTTGAAATACCTGCAAAATGATGGTGTCGTCATACTAACCATGCTAGAAACTTCATCGATAGCAATTGATTCCTGAAAATGATCTTTCACAAAATTAAAAATCATTTTCATTCGGTCATTATCCTGCGTGTTCAATTCTAGTGAGAAACCATCTGCATTAAGAACCGTGTATTCTTCTGATGCTTCAAGTTCATCTAAAATACTTAAAAGAGTTAGCAAACGTTGAAACGGAAGCTGGTTTTCCATCTTTTCAATTTTCTCTCCAATTTGCTTTTTAGTTTTACCTCCAAAAGCAATTCCTCCTTTAGACTGTGTCAAAATATTTTGAACTCTTCGCATCTCCGGAGCTACAAAAAAGTCATTCCCTAAAAATTCAGGTTTAATATGAATAACAGTTTCATTTATATTTCCTGTCAACTCATTGGTAAAACCGCAATGAGGTAAATTAGCACCTATCAGCATCAAACTACCATTCGTATAATAAGAAACATGGCTTCCTATCTGTCTTTTTCCTGCCCCACCGTTAATATAAACCAACTCAATTTCGGGATGATAATGCCATAAATGAGCTTTACTATTGGTCTTTTCGGCGTGTTTAGTGTAGGTAAAAGAACTTCCGTATGAGTTTGATATCACTTCAAGAGCTGGGGCTATAGTCTTCATGATAATATCTTTAAATTATAATAGCAAATTTAACAAAAATACCTAAAATAATTCATATTTTAACCTATAACGGTTTCGCAACTGAGAATTTATCACGATTTCCTACTCTGCTTGTAAGTCAAAAAAGTGCTGATTTCGCTATTTTTTTTCAGACCCGTATTTTTATGACAGATTTTTTCAATATATCGTATTTAATCTCCTGTTTTTATATGTATAAAGCATTTTTGTAAGAATGTTAGAATATTTGAAAAATGTTAAAAAATAAAAAATCATTGAAAAATAACGACCGAATTAACCAAAACACCTCTAATAATTCAAATTTTAACCTATAACGGTTTCGTAAATGAGAATATAGCACATAAATCGGCAAATAGAGTTGTGAAAAAAAAGCAACCACTGAAGTAATTTAGCATCAGAAAAAGGAACTAATAATTTAAAGCAATAATGATTATGAAAAAGATTTTAAAATTAAGTTTAGTATGTGCAGTACTTTTTACAGGAATGAGCACTTATGCAATTGATGGTAATGACGATTTAAACCTTCATGTATTAAAAGGAAACGGAAACGGTAAAACAGTAACTTTTGCTCTTAACCAGGTTAAAAAAGCAAGTTTAACTATATATGATAAAGATGGTTCTGTACTTTATTTTGAAAAAGCTACAGGTCAAGATGGAATTTTAAGAACTTTTAGCTTCGAAGAATTTCCAGCTGGAACTTATATCTTAGAAGTTGAAGACAATTCAAAAAAAGTAAAACATGAAATTACAGTTACTGATGATTCTTCATTTTTATCATCAAAAGCAGTTTCATCAGTTTATAAAGCAGATTCTTCTGCAAAAAATACAAGCGTAGCAGTACGCTAAAAAAGTTTATACTCTCATAAAGTATAAAAATGAGGTTAGATAGTTAGTAAAGTTTAAAAACTGAAAAGTTTTAAAAACAGCTCTTTGTGGTTATTGAGCTGTTTTTTTTTGTTTCGTACTTAACCGCAAAGTTCGCAAAGAGTTACTCAAAGTTCGCAAAGTTTTATTGATAAAGCTTTGCGAACTTTTCGTTTGTATAAAATCCGGTATATAAAAAAAACCTTGCGCACTTTGCAGTTAAATCTCAAAGCCAACCTTTTTGTAAGAAATACAGATAATTTTACATTTTATTAAACACTACAAAACGTTGAAAAATAATAGGCTATTTTGCTAAAACGCTAAAAATAATTCAAATTTTAACCTATAACGGTTTCGTAAATGAGAATACAGCATCGAAATTGGAAAATAGAGTTGTGCTGAAAAACGTAAATGAGAAGTAATTTAGCATCAGAGAATTAGAACTATTAATTAAAAAACTAATGCCATGAAAAAGATTTTAAAATTGAGTTTAGTATGTGCAGTGCTTTTCACAGGAATGAGTACTTATGCAATTGACGGGAATGAAGATTTTAACCTTCATGTATTAAAAGGAAATGGAAAACTAGTGACTTTTGCACTTAACCAGGTTAAGAAAGCAACTCTAACTATTTATGACAAAGATGGTTCTGTACTATATTCTGAAAATGCTTCTGGTAAAGATGGAATCTTAAGAACTTTCAGCTTCGAAGAATTTCCAGAAGGAACTTACATCTTAGAAGTAGAAGACAGTGTGAAAAAAGTGAGACATGAAATTACAATTACTGATGATGCTTCGGTTTTATCATCAAAAGCAATTTCATCAGTATATAAAGATGCTGCAAAAAATACAAGCGTAGCAGTACGCTAAAAAAGTTTATACTCTCATAAAGTATAAAAATGAGGTTAGATAGTTAGTAAAGTAAAAACGTGATTGTTTATAAACAGCTCTTTGTGGTTATTGAGCTGTTTTTTTTGTTTCCTACTTAACGCAAAGTTCGCAAAGAATTATGCAAAGTTCGCAAAGTTTTATTGATAAAGCTTTGCAAACTTTTTCGTTTTTATAAAGCTTGAAATATAAAAACCTGGCATTCCTTGCGGTTAATTTTAAAGTAACTTTTTGTAAGAAATACAGAAGATTTTACATTTAGTTAAAGAAGGAAAAACATTAAAAAATAATAAGTGAATTAACTAAAACGATAAAAATAATTCAATTTTTAACCTATAACGGTTTCGTAAATGAGAATACAGCATCTAAATTGGAGAATAGAGTTGTGTAAAAAACCCTACAACTTAAGTAATTTAGCATCAGAGAATTAGAACTATTAATTTAAAAACTAATGCCATGAAAAAGATTTTAAAATTAAGTTTAGTATGTGCGGTGCTTTTCACAGGAATGAGTACTTATGCAATCGACGGGAATGAAGATTTTAACCTTCATGTTTTAAAAACAAATGGAAAGCTGATCACATTTGCCCTTAATCAGGTGAAAAAGGCAAGCTTGGCTATTTATGACAAAGATGGTAATCTAATTTATTCTGAAAATGCTTCAGGTAAAGATGGAATTTTGAGAACTTTTAGCTTAGAAGAATTTCCGGAAGGAACTTACTATCTGGAAGTTGAAGATAATGTAAAAAAAGTAAAACATGAAATTATTATTACTGATGAAACTTCTGTTTTATCAAAAAAAGCAGTTTCATCAGTTTACAAAGCAGGTTTCTACAACAAAAATACAAGCGTTGCAACACGCTAAAAAGTTATACTATTATAAAGTATAAAAATGAGGTTAGATAGTTAGAAAAATAAAAACGTAATTGTTTTAAAACAGCTCTTTGTGGTTATTGAGCTGTTTTTTTGTGCCTTATTTTTAGAAAAATTCCTTTCTCTGATATTTTTGAAAAACTATTCTTAATAATTTTAAAAGTCTGGTTTTTACACTTTTAAAAAAAGCAGCAAAAAAACATCCAATCTTTAGGTTTTTACGTACATAGTTTAAGAAAAACATAGAAACATCTTTAATTCAGCAACTTATCCGTTTGAAAACGGTATTTTTTTGCACAAAATTAAATTTTTTTGCTAGTTTTACCGTTCCACTATTTAGTATTAAACAATTTAAAAACAATTAAAAAAGACATGACAAAATTTACCCAAATGGGCTTAGTTGTTGCCTTATTTCTAACAACAATTTTTACCTACGCAATTGATGGAAAAGGAGATTATATTTTAAATATAATTACCGGAAACGGAAAAGTAGTTAGTTTTACTTTAAACACCGTAGAAAAATCAATTTTTTCTATTTATGATGAAAGTAATAATTTGGTATACAGTGGAGATTCTGCTGCAGACAAATTAGAAATTTCAAAAACAATAAGTTTAGAAGGTTTTCCAGCCGGAACTTACGTTTTAGAAGTAAAAGAAAGCGGTAAAGTTGCTAAACATGAAATAAAAGTTGTAGCTAAGAAAGTAAAGAAAATTGCATTAGATGAATCTGTAAACGAAAGTCCTGCATTTCGTCGTTAATCACTCTTTTTGCCCAAAAAGTTAAAAGCAGCTCGTTCCAGGAGCTGCTTTTTTTTTGTTATTTTATTTTACCTACACAATATAATACGATTTTTACGTTTTGTTATTACCATCATAACAAACT
The DNA here is from genome assembly GCA_900107365.1 of Flavobacterium aquidurense. Taxonomy (GTDB): domain Bacteria; phylum Bacteroidota; class Bacteroidia; order Flavobacteriales; family Flavobacteriaceae; genus Flavobacterium; species Flavobacterium aquidurense. Next base: position 247,117 of record FNPS01000001.1, on the reverse strand, counting down.
GTTATTATGATAGTTAAATTCACGTTTAACCGTTAAACAAATAAAACATCAATAGTTTTAAATACATTTGTACCACTACGTTATTTATAATCTCATAGGCGCATGAAAAAAAAACAGGCCATTTTATTACTCTTAACTATTTTTTGTTTAGAGCTTTCTGCTCAAAATGAAAACTACGTAACCGATAAAATAGGCGAGAAATACGCTTATGTTGATGTAACAAAAACTTATGAAAAAGTTGCCGCAAAAGGTTATAAGTCCATAGATCTGTTTCAGAAACTTGGAAATTCATCGTATGCAATTTGTAATCTGGATAAAGCAGCAAAATGGTATGGCGAGTTGTTTGCTATGACATACGATCTTGAACCGATGTATTATTACCGTTATGCAGAATCTTTGCGATTTATTTCTCAAAATGAAAAAGCCGATGCGCTGATTGAAAGTCTAAAACGAAAATCTAAAATACTACCTAAGAAGAAATAAACAATCTACAATATTGACATGTTTTTATGTCTGTAAAAAACAGCTCTCAGAACGCTAACGTCTGCACACAAGTATAAAACAAACACTAATTCCACTAATTGGCACTAATTTTCGGTTGCGAAATTAATTTCATAAACTACGCCAACTATTAAAATTGATGCAAATCGGTGAAATTTGTGTTTAAAATTGATTTGCAATATTTATGTCCAAACGGTAGTTCAGAAGGAGTTTTTTATCTTAGTTTGTTTCAGTAACAATTTTATACAATTCTTCGCAATAAGTAAATTTGTCATTTTGCTGGTTTCTTTTATATTCCTGCCCAGTTTCATAAACCGAAACCTGAAACCAATCTAATACCCTAATCGCCATATTTTGGGCTAAAGGATTTTTGTCATCTAATTTCATAACTTTCAGATTCTTAATTTCAGATTTCCAAAACTTAAAGTTACTAGTACTCTTTGCCGATTTTAATTCCTGGTCAAAGCGAAGCGATAGTTTATCTAAAAGTTCATTTTCCAAAACCTTTATCTTCTCCATTTTTCCTATTTCATCTTTATATTCTTTCGATTTTTTGATTTCGGCAATCTTAGCTCTTAGAAGATTGTCTTCATTTGTATTAAAAAAAGTAATTCCCTTTTCACAGGCATTTACCGAAAGAACCATTTCTTTATTCGCTTTTAAACTATCGGCTATTCGTAAATTGGTATTGTAAATTCTTTTAAGAATTGTATCGTTCTTTGGCCTTATGTTTTTTCTATAGGCCTGAATTTCCAACCAGTCAAATGCCCGAAGCATTTCAGATTGTTTAGGCCAGACATGGTTTTCATGCGAAATAAATAGTGTGTTTACAATCTTCGCGTTATCCAGCCAATGTTTATTTTCGATCATTTCCAGGTAATTCATATCCTTATTTCCAATCATACCTAGATAGGAGAAATTATTAGCAGGAGGTATAAACTTATCCATACCATTAAAAGAAGCGCCACAAGCAATAACTCCCTGGAAAACGCCAGTTGATATCCCAAAAAAACTTGCTAATCTTGCACCACCTGAAAAACCTGCTATATAAAGTTGTGAACTATCAATAGCACAGGTTTGCAATACATCATCAAATAATCTATTGGCAATAGCAACATTAGTTTGGGTTGATCCATTTCTTGAAGTATTCGAGCATACCAAAATATAATTATACATTTCTGCAGCCAGAATAAAGGGTGCTATTCCTTTTTTACCTCTACCGGCTGGTTCAAAAATAAATACCACTGCCAAAGAGGTTTTACCATCATATTTTTTAGGAAAATATATTGCATAGGATTCTGTTGGAGTATTTGCAATTTTAATCGAATCTATAATAACTCCCGTTTGTAATACCTTATCCTGAGTATAACCAAAAACCGTAACAAAAAGAAACAGAATAGAATAGATGGTATTTTTCATGACACTAAAATAGAAAAAACCTCTCATTGCTGAGAGGTTTTCTATATAATTAAAAAATAAAAATTGCATGTTTTTTCTATATTCCAAACTTTGCGTGCACGAGCGGACGCTCGCGCAATCGGGAGAAAGTCTAATGAAATAACATTTTAATTGCAATAAGTAAAAGCAAAAATGGGAAAGTGCATTCCCATTTTTTTAAGTTAAAATCTATTTATTTTTTTTATAAATTTTATACAATAAATATATTACTGCTATCCAAAATATAAGACATAATATCTGCCATATAAATAACATAATATTAAAATCATCTATTATTACCATTTCCATAAATACAATTTTATTTTATCCTAGAATTAAAACCAATTTATCACTCTACAAAACAAACACCTAACACCAAAAGACTAAAAAAACATTAATATCAGACATTTTAATACTAACTTTTTTATTATAACTCTAAGCAGTTTAAATACTCTTGGAAATCTCAAGTATGAATGTTGATTTATATTTTATTACTTAAATTTTTAAACAAAAAAACCTCTCATTTCTGAGAGGTTTTCTAAATCTATAAAATAGTAAAATTCACATGTTACTTCTATATTGTCCATCAACCTTAAACCGAAGCAGTCTCTAATTATTTTTTGTATAAGTTTAATTTAAATTCTTTTAGAGGAGGTAACATATCCTTATTCCATTCTACCTCAATGTATTTTGATGCATGATCTTTCATATCCTCAAAATGATCGAGCAGAATCGCTGAACCTCCTTCTTTTACTGCATCTTTTACTATCTTAAAAGTAAACTCAGCTCCTTGCGGATCAAGTCCTGCTAAGTCAAATACTATATCTTTTGTTTTTGAAAGCGTCACATATAAACTTAAAAGCTTTCTTAGAGTTCCGGGCAACTTCTCTATTTTGGTTTCTTTTTTAATACATTCATCTTCATATATTTTATTAGAAAAAGGACTTTTAAGATCTGCATTTTTCTTAAGATATCTTCCAACTGTTAGAGGAAAAAAAGTATCTCTAAAGTATGATCTTCGAAAATAATCAACAAAACTCATTTTTCGATTCAGGATCACATTTTCGTGCTTGATTTTACCGCAAAAAATATCCCTGAGAAATACCTCTGTATCATAATAATAACCTCCATTATATAAAAACAAAACAACAACTTCACCTTCTTGTAAAACAAAAGGCGGCACATAAAAATAATCTGTTTGGATTCCTTTATTTTCCAGTACAATACTCATTATAACTTCACGATTTGATTTTAAATATACAATAATGCTCTGAAACATTTGCATTAAAATAGAAAAGCACCAACCGTGGCTGATGCTTTTTATGAATAAACTTCTGGAGGAAATTATTTTCCTTTGAGCAACTTTTCTAAATATTCGATTTTATCTTTTTCAGCCTGAAGCAAACGCCGCCATTGGCTGGCGCGAGCGTCTCGCTCGTGCATTACTTTGTGGGCACGAGCGGGACGCTCGCGCTAGCGGAGGCATTCCCTTTAGTTATATTTTTACTCACTCCGCTTGGAGTACTCATATTTCTTATATCCTGACCTAAATCCCATTGGCTGGCGCGAGCGTCCCGCTCGTGCATTACTTTGTGGGCACGAGCGGGACGCTCGCGCTAGCGGGGGAAAATATTACAAAAAACTATTTCAAAATATAAGTTTTCTAATGGAAAACAATAATTTTAAAATTTAATTTACCCCACAAAAAAACCTCTCATTTCTGAGAGGTTTTTCCATAAAATAAAATCCAAAAGATTCTACATATTCCTTCTATACTGCCCACCCACTTCAAACAAAGCTGAAGTAATCTGACCCAAAGAACAAACCTTAGTAGCTTCCATTAAATGATCGAATAAGTTTTCGTTTTTAATGGCTGCTTCCTGTAGTTTGTTTAAATGCTCGTTTACTTTTGCTTCGTGGAATTGGTGTAAGTTATCCAGCATCGTAATTTGATATTGTTTTTCTTCTTCGGTGGCGCGAATTACTTCTGCCGGAATTACCGTTGGAGAACCTTTTGAACTCAAGAACGTATTTACACCCACAATTGGGAAATCTCCGTTGTGTTTTAAGGTTTCGTAATACAAACTTTCTTCCTGAATTTTAGAACGTTGGTACATGGTTTCCATGGCACCTAAAACTCCACCTCTTTCTGTGATTCTGTCAAATTCCTGTAAAACAGCTGCTTCTACCAAATCTGTTAGTTCTTCGATAATAAACGATCCCTGAATTGGGTTTTCGTTTTTCGCCAAACCTAATTCTTTATTGATGATCAACTGAATCGCCATGGCACGACGTACTGACTCCTCTGTTGGTGTTGTAATAGCTTCATCGTAAGCATTCGTATGCAATGAATTACAGTTATCGTAAATCGCATATAAAGCCTGTAAAGTCGTTCTAATATCATTGAAATCAATTTCCTGAGCGTGTAATGAACGTCCGGAAGTCTGAATATGGTATTTCAACATCTGTGCTCTTTCATTGGCTCCGTATTTATTTTTCATGGCTTTCGCCCAAATTTTACGCGCCACACGACCAATTACTGAATATTCAGGATCTACTCCATTCGAGAAAAAGAACGATAAATTCGGTCCAAAATCGTTGATGCTCATTCCACGGCTCAAATAATATTCCACGTAAGTGAAACCATTAGAAAGCGTGAAAGCCAATTGCGTAATTGGGTTCGCTCCCGCCTCTGCAATATGATAACCAGAAATCGAAACAGAATAGAAATTACGAACGTTTTTGGTAATAAAATATTCCTGAACGTCTCCCATTAATCTCAAAGCAAATTCGGTTGAGAAAATACAAGTGTTTTGCGCCTGATCTTCTTTTAAAATATCGGCCTGAACTGTACCACGAACTTGCGATAATGTTTTGACTTTAATTTCGTTATAAACATCCAAAGGCAAAACTTCGTCTCCGGTAACACCCAAAAGCATTAATCCTAAACCGTTGTTTCCTTCCGGCAAATCGCCTTGGTATTTCGGGCGTTCCGTTCCTTTTTCTTTGTATATTTTGTTGATTTTAGCTTCAACTTCTTTTTCTAAATCGTTTGATTTGATGTAATATTCACATTGTTGATCAATCGCCGCATTCATAAAGAAACCTAGCAACATTGGCGCCGGTCCATTGATGGTCATACTTACAGATGTTAAAGCATGAACTAGGTCGAAACCTGAATACAGTTTTTTAGCATCATCAAGACAACAAATCGAAACTCCTGCATTTCCAATTTTTCCGTAAATATCCGGACGTAAATCTGGATCATTTCCGTATAAAGTAACACTGTCAAAAGCCGTCGAAAGACGTTTTGCCGGCAATCCTGCGCTCACATAATGAAAACGCTTGTTGGTTCTTTCTGGTCCGCCTTCTCCAGCAAACATTCTTGACGGATCTTCGCCTTCACGTTTAAAAGGATATAATCCTGAAGCGAACGGAAATTCTCCAGGAACATTTTCCTGTAAACTCCAACGTAAAATATCACCCCAGGCTTCGTATTTAGGTAAAGCTATTTTTGGAATTTGCAAATGCGATAAACTCTCTGTATGTGTCGCAATTTTAATTTCTTTGTCACGAACTTTAAACGAGTAAACCGGATTTTTGTATTTGTTTACTTTATCATCCCAATTCAGGATAATTTCCCAATTGTAAGGATCTAAGTCCATTTTTACTTTATCAAACTGATTTAGTAAAAGGTTTAAAAAGATTCTGTTTTCGTCGTATTCCTGAATTCCGCTTGGTAAAACAGTCGAATCATCGATTCCTGCTTTATTGATTTGTGGAATTTTCCCAGAAACGGATTCTATCGTTTTGAAGATTCCGTATAGTTTCTGTGCTACTTTTTGTTGCGAAAGTGCGATTTCATCATAACTTCTGTTGCTCTCTGCAATTTCAGATAAATAACGCGTTCTGTGTGGCGGAATCACGAAGATTTTCTCGCTCATTTCGCGCGTAATTTCGAAAGTCGATTTTAAATCTGAATCCGTTTTTTCGACAATTTTATCCATGATCGCTTTATAAAGCGTGTTCATTCCCGGATCATTAAACTGTGAAGCAATGGTTCCGAAAACTGGCATTTCATCCGGATTTTTATCCCATAAATTATGATTGCGCTGGTATTGTTTCTTAACGTCACGGATCGCGTCTAAAGCGCCTCTTTTATCAAACTTATTCAAAGCCACCAAATCAGCAAAATCAAGCATGTCGATTTTCTCTAATTGTGTTGCAGCTCCAAACTCTGGTGTCATTACATATAAGGATACGTCAGAATGATCCATAATCTCGGTATCAGACTGCCCAATTCCTGAAGTTTCAAGAATAATCAAATCGTATTTTGCAGCTTTTAAAACCTGAATCGCTTCGGCAACATATTTAGATAAAGCCAAATTCGACTGACGTGTAGCCAATGAACGCATATAAACACGAGGATTATTAATCGCATTCATACGGATTCTGTCTCCTAAAAGTGCTCCTCCGGTTTTTCTTTTGGAAGGATCGACAGAAATCAATCCGATTGTTTTTTCCGGGAAATCAATCAAAAATCGACGAACTAACTCGTCAACCAAAGATGATTTTCCGGCACCACCAGTTCCTGTAATTCCAAGAACCGGAATTTTAGAATTGGCATTATTAGTATGAATCTGATCGAAAACCGGTTTTGCAATCTCCGGAAAATTTTCAGCAGCCGATATCAAACGTGCAATTGCTGTTGGAACTTTATTTTCGATATGGTCAATTTCTCCATTTAATTTATCTCCTATTGGATAATCGGCACGTTGTACTAAATCATTAATCATTCCCTGCAAACCTAAAGAACGGCCATCATCCGGAGAATAAATTCTGGTAATACCATATTCATGTAATTCAGAAATTTCGCTTGGCAGAATTACTCCTCCACCTCCACCAAAAATCTTGATGTGTCCCGCTCCTTTTTCGTGAAGCAAGTCATACATATATTTAAAGTATTCATTATGCCCACCCTGATATGATGTCATTGCAATGGCATTTGCATCTTCCTGAATAGCGGTATTTACCACTTCTTCAACGCTTCTGTCGTGACCTAAATGAATTACCTCCACGCCTGTTGACTGAATAATTCGACGCATAATATTAATTGCGGCATCGTGTCCGTCAAAAAGAGAAGCTGCAGTAACAATTCTTACTTTATTTTTAGGAATATATGGTATTTGTTGTTCCATTTTATGAATATGATAATTTTAAGGGAGCAATTTACAAATTATTTTAATATTTGATTCTCTCCCTGGCTTTATGTTAACAAAAAAAAGAATAGTTTTTTTTAATAGAATAGGGTAACAATTTGAGTCCCTGACTGATATAGTATATATAAACCTACAAGACATGGCAATTTCGCAACATTAAAATATAATCTAACAACGTGTTTACCAGCATCCTAAAGTAATTTTACATCGTAGAAAAGCCCCAAATTTTTACCAAAACTTACTTATTCAAGCAATAACGTAAAAATTTAAAATAAAATGAAAACATTATATCCAATCGCCATAATTTTAGTTACAAGTTTCTTTATTTCATCTTTTAATAGCCTTGACAAAAATGATTTAAACAAAAAGGAAACTTTGTCTAATAATTACACTTCTGCTAAAAATGATGATGTAGTAGACAGTGAACTTTTAACCGATTTTTTCAAAAGATATGCTGACTTGAAAAAATATCAAAGTGATGTTATCTCTTTGTACAAAAACAGATCGTACGGAACTATCTGGTATGAAAATGGAAAAATAACGCAATACGGACTTTTATTGTATTCAAAATTGAATAACGCTGGTTATGAAGGCATACAAATTGAGTTTCCGTATAAAAATGAAATTGATCAGATTTTCAATAAACAAACTACAGAAAAACCTTCAAAAACCGATTCTGATATGTTATTGAGTGCAGCTTACATTATATATGCCAATAAGGCTTTTAATGGAGTTGATATTGAAACAGTTAAAAGATCAGAATGGTTGTTGCCTAAGAAAAAAGTTTCTGGCGACACTTTATCTTCTTCTACAGTGGCAAAACCTATAATGGATAAAAATAAAGTCGTAAAATTTGATCAATACAACAAGCTTCAGGATGTTCTCAAAAAATATAAAAAAATAGAACAAGATAATACCTGGACACCTATAACTGTAGAAACTCCTTATAAAAATATTAGACCTGATGCAAAATCAGTTACAGTTGCTCAGATTAGAAATAGGTTATTTGTGATGGGAGATTTACAAAATGACTCGAAAAGTGATTTTTATGATCAGGAACTTATGGATGGCGTAATGAAATATAAACTACGTAATGGTTTAAAACCAAATTACATTATTTCTGAAGCCAACATTAAAGACATGAACGAATCGATACAGGAAAAAATTAAAAAGATCAGCCTTAACATGGAACGTTGCAAAGAGATTTATCCAACGCTATTAACCGACACAGAATATATTATGGTTAATGTTCCTTCTTTCGAATTAGTTTATGTTAAAAATGGAAAAATCGAATTGGTGTCAAAAGTTTTTGTTGGAGCTCCTTTAACTAAAACTAAAATTTTCAGTGGAAATATTGATAAAGTAGTTTTTAGCCCTTATTGGACAGTTCCTCAAAGTATTGTTGAAAATGAATTGAAAATGAAAATAGCTTCTGATCCTAATTATTTGGCAGAACACAATATGGAAATGGTAAATGGTCAGGTAAGACAAAAACCAGGTCCTGATAACTCATTAGGTTTAGTAAAATTTATTTTTCCAAATCCAGATGATATTTACATGCACGATACGCCTGCAAAAACCTTGTTTGATTTTGAACAAAGAACTTTTAGCCACGGTTGTATTAATGTTAACAAAGCAAAAGAACTTGCTATTGCAATGCTGAAAGATTATCCGGAATGGACAACTGACAGAATTGATCAGGCGATGGATGGTAGCGCGGAAACAACTTTTAAATTGCCTAGCAAAGTGCCAATTTACATTACTTATTTTACAACATGGGTAAACGAATCAGGTCAAGTAAGCTTTTTTCAGGATGTTTATGACAGAGATGGTGATTTAAATAAAAGTCTTCTTCCTGATGAAACGGTAGTAAGCAATTAATAAAAAACTTTTTTAGACTCAGGGTAATTTTAGAATTTTGATTTAGAATTTGAAAGAAAAACAATATCTTTCTAACCTAAAATCAAATCTAAAATTACCCTTTTTTATGGACGATAATTACCAGGAAATTAAAAAAAATTGGTGGGACAGAAACTGGAAATGGTTTGTGCCAACCGGATGTTTAAGCCTTTTAGTGCTTTTTGGATTATTTATAGCCGCAATATTCTTTGGAGCCACTTCGATGATGAAAGATTCTGATTCCTATAAAGGCGCGATGACCATAGTGCAAAACGATAAATACATGAATAAAATTCTAGGAAGTCCTATTGAGAATGACGGACTGGTGAGTGGAAATATCAGTATAAACAATGAGGTTGGAAACTGTGATTTACAAATTCCGATCAAAGGCCCTAAAGGAAAAGCCACTTTATTTGTGGTTGCAGAAAAAAAAGGAGAATGGAAATACCGCGAAATATCTGTTCACGTTGACGCAACGGATGAGCAAATTGAATTGATATCGAAGTGATTTGTGTGACGATTTTAAAAAATAAAGTTATGCCAAAATTTTTGTTTATTATCGTATTCCTATTCTTCTCTTGTAACAAGATTGAAAATCACAGAACATTAAGTAAAGAAGATATTCAATATATAAAAAGCCTGAAAATACTTGATGATAATGAAACTATCTATCAATTCTATAGTGAATTTAAAATAAAATATGCTGGAAATTTCTTTACTAATAAAAGACTGGCATCTTATTGGATTGATAAAAGAGATCCAACAAAAAATGAAATAGTCTTTGCTTACTATCGCGATATTTCAAAAATTGACACCATTTATAAAGCTGGAGCAACCTATTGCCCCTACCTTCTTGTTACAACAAAAAATGGAAATACCTTTAAGCTTAATGTAGAAGGTAAAAAAAAAGAAATCAAATTATTTTTTGAACGCGCAATTCAGGAATGGCGAAAAAGGAAAAATTGATCTTTAGAACTTTCTATTTTTCTCATTTTTCATTATACTAAACGGATAATCTCCGCAAAGCTATATAAGTTATCCTTGAATCTTACTTCTATATTCTTTCTTCTTTCCTCTATATTCTAAAAAATTTGAGAATCTCCGCAAATCAGAATCTCCGCAACTCAAAAAAAGTTAATAATGAAACAAATTGTTTCTGCACCTAAAATAAAATTGTGGCTTTGTTTTTGAATAAGTAGTATTTTTGAAACTTGTAAAACCCCAAACATGAAAAAGATTTTATTATTAGCCGTTACATTTTCTCTAACCTCTTGTGCTCAGGTACAACAAACATTAAATCAGTTACCACAATTATCTTCGCAAATACCAGGAGTGGGTGGTGTAGATATTGCTTCTGGATTAAAAGAAGCTCTAAATAAAGGAATTACTCAACAAGTTAGTAAATTAACTGCTGTTGATGGTTTTTATAAAAATGAGGCTGTAAAAATTTTAATGCCGGCCGAATTACAAAAAGTAGATGCTACTTTACGAAAAATAGGTCTTAGTTCATTGGCCGATGAGGGTGTTAAAATGCTGAATCGTGCTGCTGAAGATGCAGTAAAAGAAGCCACTCCAATATTTGTTTCGGCTGTAAAGAATATGACTTTTACAGATGCTAAAAATATTTTGTTAGGCAACGACAGCGCTGCAACAAGTTATTTGCAAAACAGCACAACAACAGCTTTATACGGAAAATTTAATCCAGTGATTAAAAATTCGTTTGAAAAAGTAGGTGCCGATGTTGTCTGGACAAAGATTATTACAAAATACAATACAATTCCGTTAGTAAAAAAGGTTAATCCTGATTTGACTGACTATACGACAACACAAGCCTTGTCTGGTGTTTTCAAAATGATTGCCGTTGAAGAAAAAGACATCCGAAATAATATCAATGCAAGAACAACACCTTTGTTAAAAAGTGTTTTTGCAATGCAGGACGGAAAATAATTTTTTTGAAGGTTCATAGGGACAAAGTAACAAGGTGCAGAGTGAACCTTTGTTACTTTGAGCCTTTGCAACTTTGTCACTAACCAAAAAACCAACCAAAAAATGCAAAAAATCACCATTCTGATTCACTGTAAAGACCAAAAAGGAATTATAGCAGCAGTAACGACTTTTATCGCCAAAGTAGAAGGAAATATTACCTATATCGACCAGCATGTTGATGTAGAGCAAAATGTGTTTTTTATGCGATTGGAATGTGAATTAACCAATAACCATATCACTATTGATGGACTAAAAACTGATTTCGACCAAACTATTGCATCAGACTTTACTATGTCATGGGATTTATACAATCAGGAACAAAAACCAAAAATGGCACTTTTTGTATCTAAGTATGATCATTGTTTGTTTGATATTTTGGGGCGTTACAGTGCCGGAGAATTGAATGTCGAAATTCCGGTAATCATCAGTAATCATAATGATTTAAGATCGATTGCAGAACGCTTTGATATTCCGTATCACTGTGTGCCTTTTACAAAAGAGAATAAAGAAGAAGGTGAAGCGAAACAAATTGAACTCCTTAAAAGATATCAGATCAATTTTATTGTGTTGGCTCGCTACATGCAGATCGTTACGCCAAAATTGATTTCACTTTACGAAAATAAAATCATTAATATTCACCATTCGTTTTTACCGGCTTTTCCGGGTGCCAAACCTTATCACTCTGCTTTTAAGCGTGGAGTTAAAATTATTGGTGCAACAAGTCATTATGTTACTGCCGAATTAGACGAAGGTCCTATCATTGAGCAGGATATTGCAAGAGTTTCTCATATCCACTCCGTAGATGATTTTATTATGAAAGGACGTGATTTGGAGCGTATTGTTTTGGCTCGCGCTATTAAATTGCATGCTGAACGTAAGACTATGGTTTATAGTAATAAGACGGTTGTTTTTTCTTAGGTGCTGAGGTACTAATATACTAGCGGTACTAAGGTTTTTTTACCGCAAGATTTTTTACCGCAAAGAGCGCAAAGATTTTTTTTTCTTTGTGTTTGTGGTTGTCTTTATTAAGTTCGCAAAGCTGCGTGTTATAACTTTGCGAGCTTTGCGTATCCCTTTGCGTTCTCTGCGGTAAGATTTTTAATCGCAAAGTGCGCTAAAGTTATTTTTCTTTGTCTTTACTGAAACTTTATAAAGTTCGCAAAGCTTTGTCTATAGAAATTAAACCGCATGAAATCTGCTCATAACCATGATCCAAAGGTTCTAAGTTTTTTACCGCAAGATTTTTTACCGCAAAGAGCACAAAGATTTTTTTTTCTTTGTGTTTGTGTTTGTCTTTATTAAGTTCGCAAAGCTGCGTGTTATAACTTTGCGAGCTTTGCGTATCCCTTTGCGTTCTTTGCGGTAAGATTTTTAATCGCAAAGTGCGCTAAGGTTATTTTTCTTTGTCTTTACTGAAACTTTATAAAGTTCGCAAAGCTTTGTCTATAGAAAATTTAACAGCAACGAAATTCGCCTATAAAACATAAACCAAAAGTTCTTCAAAAGTTCCGGAGGAACAAATTATATTGTAGGGCTGGACTTTAATCCAGTCTAATAGAATATTTAATAGTAAATTAAATTGTGTTACATAAAAACATATAAACCCGACAGGTTTTAAAACCTGTCGGGTTTATATGTTTGCTTCAGAAAAAAAGCTTAGTACCTTAGTATCTCAAAACCTTACCTAACCACTATTAACAATCTTGGATCATCGAAGTTATTAACTTGCTCCATTGTTAATACTAGGGCATTTGCTACTCCTTCTCCGTAGTCGGGATCGGCTTTACAGCAATTTCGAATATGACGAACCTGAATAAATTTCTGAGCACCTCGTACTTGTCCGGCCGAATTTTAAACAATAATTGCTTTTTCTCGTCATGTTTTGATTGTCTGGGACAGGAGTTCCGGTTGCGGTTGTTAATTTTTTGCTCAAATCTATCTTATTGATATTTAATATTTTTTAAGTATACAAACTAATGGTTATGATATTGATAAGCAAAATTGATTGTTATTATATTTTAATAATCAAAAACAACATATAGCAATAAAATACTCAAAATGAGCTCTTAAAAAATCTTAACTTATGTCCAACAAAGTAATAACAAAACCTTAACAGCAAAACATTGATATATGTTGGATCTTTGTAGTGTAATAAACTGGTTATTTATTATTTTGGTTTTGGTTAGTTAAATGATGCCGGCGTCTTCGAGATGCCGGCATTCTTTTTTTGTGCACTTTTGAATAAATTAATTGTACCACAGAGGCACACAAAGTTATTCACAGAGATACACAAAGAATTTAAATAGTTTGTTTGAAACAGTAAGTTTACAAAGCTTATTTTAAAAAAACTTTGCGAAACTTTGCGAAAACCTTTGTGTATCTCTGTGGTAAAATTATACACAAAGCAAGCCAGCCTAAAACTAACTTCTCAATCTTTCGTGGAGTAATTTGAAGTATGGAAAGGCTTTTAAAAGTCGGCTGCCGTGCCAGGAGAACATTTCTCCGTCGACGAAAACGGTTTTGGCGTGATGGGTGAAGCGACCTATTTCGAAAGCGTCTTCTTCTTTAAAAGGATACGGTTCTGATGAAAGGAAAACCAAATCAGGGTCGCCTTCCAATCGCATTTTTTTTAGTTCGATTTCAGGATAACGTCCTTTCTCTTCGTAGATATTCTCAAAATGATTCAACTTTAATAACTCATTAATATAAGTATCTTTTCCTGCTACCATGTATGGATTCTTCCAGATAAAATAAGCTGCTTTTTTTGGTGGAATATCCTGAACGTATTTTTTGAAATCGCTCAGGGCAAAATTTAATTTGTCATTCCATTTTTGGGCATCTGTTCTGCAATTAAACAATTGACCAAAATCTGAAATCATCTGAAAGTTATCTTCAACAGAAATAATGTTCGTTACCCAAACCGGACAAATTGTACTTAATTGCTCCACGATTTCGAGTGTGTTTTCTTCTTTATTGCAAATGATAATATCGGGCTGCAATAATTTTATTTTCTCAAAATGTATCTTCTTGGTGCCACCAATAATTTTTTTCGTAGATTTTAAATGATAAGGATGCACACAAAACTTCGTGATCCCGATGATTTTTTCTTCTAAACCTAAATCAAATAATAATTCGGTTTGAGAAGGAACCAACGAAATAATACGCTTTGGAGCCGTCTCAAAAGAATGTAAAGTACCAAGCTGATCTTTTAATTGTTTCATTTTATTTTTGTTTCAGGTTTTCTTTGTTTCAGGTTTCAAGTTTTGTTGGAATGTTTATTAACCGCAAAGTTCGCTAAGGTTTACGCTATGAACGCAAAGTTATTCCCTTTGCGAGCCTTGCGAAAAAACTTTGCGAACTTTGCGGTTAAATTATGTTCAAAGTAAGGCAACGTGAAACTTTAAACCTGAAACCTGGAATTTAAAATCTCTTCCATTTCCTGTTGCACTTTCAATGCTTCCTCTCTGGCCTTTTCAGCAAAATCTGTTCCTTTTGAGGCATAGATAATCGCTCTCGCTGAGTTTACCAATAAACCAACGTTATCGTTCATTCCGTATTTGCATACTTCAGATAAACTTCCGCCCTGAGCACCAATTCCAGGAACTAATAAGAAACTATCCGGCACAATTTTTCTGATGTCTGCAAAATATTCGGCTTTGGTAGCGCCTACAACGTACATCAAATTTTCACTATTTTTCCATGTTTTAGAGGTTTCTAAAACTTGTTTGTATAATTCTGTTCCGTTTGTAGTTAAGGTTTGAAAATCAAATGCTCCTTCGTTAGACGTTAAGGCTAACATAATGGTGTGTTTATTTTCGAAAGCCAGAAAAGGTTCAACTGAATCTTTTCCCATATAAGGTGCAACGGTTACACTGTCAAAATTTAAATCCTCAAAAAAAGCTTTCGCATACATACTTGAGGTATTCCCAATGTCACCACGTTTTGCATCGGCAATTGTAAACATTTCAGGAAAATTTTCATTGATATAATTGATTGTCTTTTGCAATGACATCCACCCTTTTATTCCATATGCCTCGAAGAAAGCGGTGTTTGGTTTGTATCCAACAGCCAAATCGTGTGTCGCGTCAATTATAGCTTTATTGAATTCGAAAATGGGATCTTCTGTTTCTAATAAATGAGGCGGTATTTTGGCTAAATCAGGATCTAAGCCAACGCATAAAAATGATTTTTTTTGAAGAATTTGATTGTGTAGTTGTTGTGTTGTCATATTGTATTTTACTAGTGCAGCAAAATTACAAATAATATTATTGGTTTTCGAATGATTTTCTACCATGAACATTCACGAATTAAATCATTCAAAATTGATCATATTTGAAATTATACCGATTCGTTTTGTCTTCAATTTCTTTAAACATTGAATTCCTATAACATCTTCCCAAAATTATATAAGAGAAAAAATAGACTCCTGAACTATTTTTGTAAAACAACCTTAAATCAAGCAATTATGAGCCCAAATATCGGAATTAGTCCAAAGAATTTAAAAAAGAGCACGAACATATTAGCCACAATTTTGTCTAACGAAATGACTTTGTATGTTAAGACCCGAAAATTTCATTGGAATATTTCAGGAAACAGCTTTATGGAATTACATAAATTGTTTGAAGAGCAATACCGAATTTTGGAAGCTAATATTGATGAAGTTGCAGAACGCATTAGTCAGCTTGGAGAAAAAACAATTGGGACAATGAATGAATTTATTGAAAATTCTACCTTAAAAGAATCTCCAAAAGAATACGCATCACAAAAAAATATGCTGGAGGAACTTTTAGAAAATCACGAGCAATTGGTAACAGAATTTAGAGATTATATTCCGGTTTTCGAGAATGATAACCACGATATAGGATCTGCAGATTTTATTACTGGTTTATTGCAACAACACGAAAAAATGGCGTGGGTTTTAAGACGCTATCACGCATAAAAATTAAACATATGTGAATTATACAACAGGCGGCAGAATTAATGTAACAAAAACCTAAGCGATAATTTGCAATTTTACATTACTATTAATTTTACAAATAAAAATATCATGAATACGACTCAAATAAAAGGGAACTGGAACGAGCTGAAAGGAAAACTTAAACAACAATACGCAGATCTTACAGATGATGATTTGCTTTACGAAGAAGGAAAAGAAGATGAACTTTATGGAAAAGTTCAACAAAAATTAGGCAAGACCAAAGAAGAGGTTCAACAAATCATTTCAGATTTGTAAAATTTTCAAGGTCAGCCAGGATACCGTCTAATAAAAAAAACATTAGACGGTATTTTTTTGATTTTTTTTAGTATATTCATGAATTACTTGAAGTGTCCGATAGATATTAAGCCCGGAACCAAAAATAAATTAATTATCTTTAACCAAATTTTTATAAAATGAAACTATTTATAAAGTTCGACATAAACACCATTTGTTCTCTTTATTTAAAGCAAAATCTGGACGAACAAAATGTAAACTTTAAAACTTTAGGTTTTGGTGAGATCGAAATTGAAGATAATCTGAACGTTCAAGCACTTGAAGCCTTAAAAGAAAATTTAGCTCCTCATGGTTTTGAAGTTGTTGAAAATCAAAAAAGTGTTTTAGTACAAAAAATTAAGGATGCCATAATTGAGCTTGTTTTCCTTGAAGACAGCAATAATTATAAAAGTTCTGTGTTTTTAGCTGAGAAACTAAACCATAGTTACGGTTACTTATCGAATGTTTTTTCGGAAGTAACGTATTCGTCTATCGAAAATTTTATCATTTTACAAAAAATTGAAAGAGCCAAACAATTAATTATTATTAATGAAATGAGTTTGACGGAAATTGCTTTTTTACTAAATTACTCAAGTGTTGCGCATTTAAGTACACAATTTAAAAACACTACCGGAATTACGCCATCGGCTTTTCAGAGAATCATTAAAAAACGAAGAGAAAATTTAAAATAAAACCTAAATACTATACTAAAATGCAAAAAAACGCATTAAATATTTTATTGGCTGATGATGATGAAGATGATCGTCTTTTTTTCAAAGACGCATTTGAAGAAATCAAAATTCAAACCAAAGTACAATTTGTTCATGATGGAATGCAGTTAATGGATCATTTATTGGATCCTGAAAACAAATTGCCGGATATATTGTTTCTGGATTTGAATATGCCAAAAAAAACAGGTAAGGAATGTTTGATCGAAATTAAAAAAACAGATCATCTAAAAAACATTATTATTGCCATTTACTCCACTTCATCATCTGAAGAAGATATTGAAGATACATTTGTACAAGGAGCTAATATTTACATAAAAAAACCAAGCGATTTTAATACGCTTAAAAAAATTATCAACGAAGTCGTGACAGTCAACTGGCACTATCATACATCAGGTTTAAATCGTGATAACTTTTTGTTACGACTAAAATAATACGCATGCTAAATGAAATGGATACCAAATTTTAATTCTTCAAACTCTTTGAGAGTTATTTTTGTCATCGCAGTTTTCATTCTGTTATTTCTGTCTTCTATTGCTTACAAACACAATCAGGATTTAAACGAATCCAGTAAGGTGGTAATGCATACGTATGAAATCAACATACAATTAGAACGATTAATGTCGGCGATTAAAGATGCGGAAACTGGCCAGCGTGGATACATTATCACACGAAACAACAGGTTTTTGACTCCGTATCTTTATTCGCGTGATAAAGTAAATGCTTCCTTTGTTACTCTCAAAAAATTAACTGCTGACAATCCTGTTCAGCAGAAAAATCTCGAAAATTTATTCAAATTAATTATTCAGCGATTTGTTTCATTTGAAAATTGCCTGAAGTACAGCGAACCAAAAACATACGATAAACGAAAACTGGACAATCATATGTTTGGCGGGCGTATATTAATGGAAAACATACGTTTTCAGGTGGATAAAATGAATGATATCGAAAAAAATTATCTCAAAAACAGACTGCAAATTTACGATCAGGAGATTTCACTTAGCCCCCTTTTTTCCATTTCTCTGTTTCTAACTGCTTTACTTTTTATTTTATTGGCCTACAGACAAATCAGTCGTGATTTTCAGCGTTTGAAAGTATTTAATAAGCAACTTTTAATTTCCGGTGGTCTAATGGCCGAATCTGAAATTATTGGAAAATTCAGCACCTGGCAATGGGAATTAGATTCTAATAAAATTTCCTATTCTGATAATCAGTTTCGATTATTAGGAGTTCCGCCAAATTCTTTTGTACCAGTCAGAGAAACTTTTCTAGATTTTGTTCATCCTGATGACAAACAAGCTGTTTCTAATTCGATGGACAAAATAGTCGAGAAAAAAAACCTTCCTTTTATATATTATAAAATTGTACGTCCAAATAATGAAATCCGATATTTTAAATCGACCGGAAAATTATTGACAGATCAGCAAGGAGGTAAAATTTTACTCGGAATTAATTTTGATATTACCGATGAGCATTTACTTAATATTGAATTAAAGGAACGAAATAACGAATTAGAAAAAAGCAATAAAGAATTAGCTTCTTTCAACCATGTGGCCAGCCATGATTTACAGGAACCACTGAGAAAAATTCAAACTTTTATTTCAAGGGTTTCTGAGGCAGACAGAGCTGTGATGTCTGAAAGCGGACGTGATTATCTGTCTAAAATAGCGGTTTCAGCAAAAAGGATGCGTGTTTTAATTGATGACTTACTTTTATTCTCGAGAACAAACACTACGAAAAAAGAGTTTATAAAATTGAATTTAAATGAATTGCTTGAAAATGCCGAAACTGAATTAGCTGAAGTAATTCAGGAAAAAAAGGCGGTTATTACAGCTTCAAAATTGCCTAAACTTAATGTTATTCCTTATCAGATCGAACAGCTTTTCATCAACCTGATTGGAAATTCTTTAAAATATAACAAACCTGGAATTGTACCTGAAATTTTTATTGAAAGTGAAAAAGTATCATCCGCAGATTATCCTGATCTTTTAGAACAATCGGTTAAAAAATTCCATAAAATAACTTTTAGAGATAACGGAATGGGATTTGATCCTCAATTTAAAGAAACCATTTTTATACTTTTTCAACGTTTGCATTCTAAAACAGATTATCCAGGAACCGGAATTGGTTTAGCCATTTGCAAAAAGATTGTTGAAAATCATAAAGGACATATTCTTGCCGACAGTACTCCTGATATTGGATCTGTTTTTAGTGTTTTTCTACCCGAATAAGACACACTATTATGTAAGAGAGCGTTTACTGAAAAATGATATGATTTCATTTGCAGTAAACGCTTTTTTATTTCCTGAAAACTCCTTAAAAAACGTTGTATAAAGCCGTTATGGGAATTATATAACGTTTCTTTTTTATGCTGTAAAGCAAAACCTTCTATTCGTTAGCATCTTTGTAATGTAATACTTTATGAAGTAATAATGAAAACAATGCCCCCTATAAAAGCAGCAATTTTTAAAGTTCTTTTTTTATTGATTTTTACAGTTTCTTTTTCTTCTTGTGGAGAAAAAAGCAAACGGGAAAATTCTAAAAAAGAAGCTTTTAATAAAAGTAAAAATGAAGAAATCGAAACTTCCTTTTTTATAGAAATGGGAAACGCAATGAATTCAATGATTTCACAAAGTCAAATTGCACAACAAAAAAGTTCTGAAAGTAAAATAGTGGAAGTAAGCAAAAAAATTGCGGATCATCAAAATCAATTATTGCTGCAGGTAAACGAAATGGCCAATAAAAAGCTCATTATCATTACTGACATCAGCGCAGCTCATAAAGATGAGTTATTAGAATTGAATAATACAAATGGTTCCAGTTTTAATAAAGCTTATTTAAGTTCGATGACAACAGCACTGGACCAACAAATCAAATTATTTGAACAAATTTCAAAAAGAACAAATGATCAGTTGATTTTAAAATTAGTCCTTCAGTATTTGCCGGAACAATACCAACTTTTACGAGAAACAGAACAAATTAAGAGTGAATTTAATTAAATGCCTTTATATCTATTTTTTAACAACTAAAATTTTTAACAATGAAAATGCAATCAAATTTTTTATGCGCCTTAACCCTTTTTATGACAGCTTCATTTGGAATGCTACACGCTCAGGACAATAATGTAAATACCGAGTTTGGTGTAAAAGGAGGATTCAACATGTCTAACTTATATCAAAGTGAAGCTGATGATAACAACGTAATTTACGGATTCAATGCCGGTGTTTATGCTACTTTACCAGTTTCAGACTTTATCGCAATTCAGCCAGAGATTTTGTTTACT
Organism: Flavobacterium aquidurense; assembly: GCA_900107365.1. Classification (GTDB taxonomy): domain Bacteria; phylum Bacteroidota; class Bacteroidia; order Flavobacteriales; family Flavobacteriaceae; genus Flavobacterium; species Flavobacterium aquidurense. The sequence goes on along the minus strand of FNPS01000001.1, from coordinate 226,813 downwards.
ACAAAAGGAGCCGAACTAGATTACAACAACGCTTTTGTAGACGGAAATGCGAAATTCAAATTAAATTACATCGAAGTTCCTTTGTTAGTTAGAGTTAACATCACCAAAAACTTTAATGTTCACGCAGGTGGATACGCATCTTACCTGGTAAGTTCAAAAGTTACTGGTGACGGAGATATTAATTTTGATGACACAGTTGATACTGACGATTTAAACAAATTTGATGCCGGTCTTGCAGCTGGTATTGGAGTAGATTTTAGCCCAATTAGTGTTGGATTACGTTACAATTACGGTTTAACAACTGTTGGTAAAGAAAGAACTGTTGCAGGAACAACTTATACTTTTCCAGATGCAAAAAACAGCAACTTAACTTTATACTTATCATATAAGTTAAATTAAAAGAATATTAACCCACTAAATAATAAAAACCATGTCAAATTTATTGTACACAATCGCAGTTATTTTAGTAATTCTATGGGCTCTTGGGTTCTTTTACTATAGCGCCGGAGGTCTTATACACATCTTATTAGTAATTGCAATTATCGCAATCATATTCAGACTTATTAAAGGTCGAGAAATTTAAAAATATTAAAAATTATACAAATTTATATTAATCACTAAATCAAATATTATGAAAACGAGTAACACAATTTTAGGAATTTTAGGAGCTGCAGCGGCAGGAGCATTTTTAGGTGTATTATTTGCACCGGATAAAGGATCAAACACAAGAAAAAAAATCTCAGATAAATCAAAAGATTACGGAGATAACCTAAAAGGTAAAGTAGATGGAATTTTAAGCACAATTTCTTCAAATGGAAAAGACATCATTGATGAAGGAAAAGCAAAATTCAATCAGGTTAAAGAAGATTACAATGCAATTAAAGATGAAGCTAAAACTGTAAAAACGAACTACTAAATAGTGAAATTTTTCAACCATAAAAATACCCTATCATGGAACCAAATGCAACAACTACCGAGAATCTTAATATGTATGAAAAAGCTGAGAACTATACTAAAACCAGCCTTGAGTTAATCAAGCTGAAAACAGTATCCGCATCAGCAGATGTTTTATCATCACTAACATCCAAAATTGCGATTGGCGCTGTTGTTGCATTTTTTACTTTGTTCCTGAATATCGGACTTAGTTTATGGATTGGAAAAGAACTTGGTGAGTATTACTATGGCTTTTTTATCATGGCGCTGTTTTATCTTATTGTTGCTATTGTTTTACACACAGCACAACATAAACTGATTAAAACGCCTATCGGAAACATGATTGTTTCCAGTATATTAAAAGAAACAAAAACTGATTTAACTAATTAATAAATAAATACTGTTATGGAAGCTGTTTATACTATTGATGCATTAGATCAGAAAATAAGGCAATTAGAAGCACAACAAGATGCGGAATGGATTGCAATTAAAGATGAAATCGATGAAATTAAAGAGAATTTAAAACCTCTTAATCTTATTCGAAATACGGTTGAAGAAATCAATGAAACAGTTGGTTTTAAAAGCGATCTGGCGCAATCAGCGATCAGTATCGGAATTGGGTTCCTAGCAAAGAAATTAGTAATAGGAAAAACAGATTCGGTATTCAAAAATATCCTCGGATCTCTATTACAACTTGCTGTAACCACTATAGTTTCAAAACCACATCATGAATCTTCATCGCAGGAATCATCACAACACGAATCGTCAGAAGAGTAATTGTCTAACTTAATATTATGTATTATGGAAAAGATAGAAGAAATAATTATAAAAAATGGTGTGTACATGTACTCTAATCTATATAAATGTTTTGAATTTACGAGAGTATTTCTAGGTATCTAACTCGTTTATACGTTTTTACTTTAACAACGGTTAAACAGTTAATACTTCACTATATATCTTAAGGTTCTGAGGTGCTAAGGGACTAAGATGCTAAGTTTTTTTTTGGTTCTAAATTCCTAGGTAAAACCTAAACTTTAAACAAAAGAGACTATTTCACATTGGTGAAATAGTCTCTTTTTACTTTTTACTTTTTACTTTTTACTTTTTAAGATACTAAGTTTCTGAGATGATAAGTTGCTAAGACTCTATGCCAACAAGACAAAAAAGCCGAACCATAAAGTAGTCCAGCTTTTTCTATATTCAATATTCTATATTCAATATTCTTTTCTCTATCTTCTATCTTCTATCTTCTATCTTCTATCTTCTATCTTCTATCTTCTATCTTCTTGCTTCTATCTTCTTGCTTCTATCTTCTTGCTTCTATTCTCTAAAAAAAACGTCCCCAAGGTTGAAACCTCGGGCTATAGCATTAAAAACAAAAAAGCCGAATCACAAAGTAGTCCAGCTTTCTCTATTTTCTTTATTCTTTATTCTTTGTACTAATTTTAAAAAAATCGGCTCAACATCTGAATATCTTAGCATCTTAGATCACAACACGTCTCCCAAGGTTGAAACCGTGGGCTATATTCATAAAAAAAGCCGAACGTAAGTTCGGCTCTAATCTATTCTCTTTATTCTATATTTTTGCTCTAATTTTAGAATACTTCACTCGCTTCCTTCAATTTCTCCATATTATTCACCAACTGAAGCTCAGCTACAATTTTCTGAATATCTCCATTCATGATGTTTCCTAGATCGTAAAGTGTCAAACCAACTCTGTGATCGGTTACACGACCCTGAGCGTAGTTGTATGTACGAATCTTAGCCGAACGGTCACCAGAACTAACCTGAGAAGTACGTTTTGTAGCATCTTCAGCTTCTTTCTTAGCCAATTCTTGTTCGTATAAACGAGAACGCAAAACGTTCAACGCCTTATCTTTATTTTTATGTTGTGATTTCTGATCCTGACATTGCGCCACCAAACCAGTTGGAATGTGCGTTAAACGTACAGCCGATTTCGTTGTATTAACCGATTGTCCACCAGGTCCAGACGAACAGAAGAAATCTACACGAACATCGTTCATATCGATTTGAACATCAAATTCTTCCGCTTCTGGTAAAACCATAACCGTAGCTGCCGATGTATGCACACGACCTTGTGTTTCAGTCTGAGGAACACGTTGTACACGGTGAACACCCGCTTCAAACTTCAAAGTTCCGTAAACATCTTCTCCTGAAACCTCAAAAATAACCTCTTTAAAACCTCCGGAAGTTCCTTCGTTCATATCGACAACCGAAGTTCTCCAACCTTGATTCTCACAATATTTAGTATACATTCTGAACAAATCTCCGGCAAAAATACTCGCTTCATCCCCACCCGTTCCGGCACGAATCTCGACCATCACGTTTTTAGCATCTTCAGGATCTTTTGGGATCAGCATAAACTTGATTTCTTCCTCCAGTTCTGGCAATCTTTCTTTTGCTTCGTCAAGTTGCATTTTGGCCATTTCGGTCATATCTGCATCACTTCCATCCGCAATAATTTCGTTTGCCTCATCTATATTAGCCATCAAAAGCACATATTCATCACGCTTTTCAGCCAATGCTTTTAAGTTTTTGTACTCTTGATTCAATTGCACATAACGTTTCTGATCAGAAATAACATCCGGCTGGATAATTAAGTCCGAAATCTCGTCGAAACGTTGTTTTACTATTTGAAGTCTATCTAACATTTTTAATTCCTTTTTATTGGACTGCAAAATTACGAAATTTTTGTTGAAAATTCTATCATTAACTTTTTGAGTTTTTTAGGGCTTGTTTCTTAAGATTGTTTGGTGGAATTATGATGTTTTTTTTGGATCCCGATAGCTATCGGGACTGTCTATCCGCTATATCTTTTTAGGCAGAACATTTTCGTTAGGATTAGATCTTTTCGTTTGCCTAAAAAGGATGCCGCTGCTATCAGGGCTATGGGAATTGTTTTCAAAAGAGGGCTTTACGGATTTCCGTAAACTTTCTGAATTAAAAGCAGTTACTTTTGATTCAATAAACAAACATTTACTCTTTAGATCAATAATAATCCCACGCTAGCGCGATCGTCCCGCTCGTGAACACAACTTCTGAGCATATAACCGAAGTATCTCCAATTCTTTGTCTTTTAGTTTTGATTTATTTTTTGTAATCCAAACTTTAGCAGATAAATCAAATTCCCAGCTCCCCGCTGGCGCGAGCGTCCCGCTCGTGAACACAAGCCATGTCAACATAAAAACAATGAAATACTTTGCGGGCACGAGCGAGACGCTCGCGCTAGCCTAGGAAGCTAAAAATGTAAAATTACCTCCGCTATTGCGAACGTCTCCCCCCGCTGACGCGAGCGTCCCGCTCGTGAACACAAGCCATGTCAACATAAAAACAATGAAATACTTTGCGGGCACGAGCGGGACGCTCGCGCTAGCATAATGGACTGTTCATTAAGCGTTCTTGTCTAAACATGAAAGTTTTTTCTTATATTAGTTCAAAATATAATATGAGCAGAAAATATAAATTTAAAGACAAGGCTGGAGCATATTTTATCAGTTTTGCCACAGTCTATTGGATAGATGTGTTTACGAGAGAAGAATATTTTGGAAATATAGTTGAATCATTAGATTATTGCCGAAAAAATAAAGGAATGGAAATTTACGGATATTGTATTATGCCTAGTCATATCCATTTAATTTTTAGATCAGAAAACAAAAATCCTTCTGGACTAATACGAGATTTTAAAGGATTTACATCAAAAAAAATGTTGAAGTCAATTGAAGAGAATCCACAAGAAAGTAGAAAAGAATGGATGCTATGGATGTTTGAGCGAGCTGGAAAGAAAAACAGCAATGTAAAATTCAGGCAATTTTGGCAGCAAAATAATAAACCTATTGAGATTTGGTCACTAAAAATTTTTGAGCAAAAACTAAATTACATCCATAACAATCCACTAGAAACAGGTTTTGTAACTAATCCAATAGATTGGAAATATAGTTCGGTAAGAAATTATGGAGATGATGATCAAACTGTCTTAGAAATTGACATCAATTGATTTTGATTGCGGGCACGAGACTTTGCGTATTTTTTTTCGCTCTTAGAAGGTTCAAACCTCTCAAAAGTCTCCTGACTTTTTACTAATTCCTTCAAATATTATAATTATGGCTTCCCGTAAGGTTTTGGAATTAAAAGAGATTATGTTTGAGAAATGATTTTTATCGTTTAATCAGCAGTTTTTATAAATTAGCCATTTGCAGCCGATATAACAAATCCGAACCAAAACCATGATCAAAAAAATTACATTTCTACATCTTTCGATATTATTTCTATTTATTTTTAGCACTAATTTGCTTGCGCAGACACAAGCTGAAATGAATCAGACTGCTATTGATAATTTTACAAAAGCGGATAATGAACTTAACCAAGTTTATAAAAAGCTTGTGAAAAAATTAGATGAAAAAGAGAAAAATTTATTGATTACAGCTCAGAAAAACTGGATTAAATTTAGAGATGCAAAATGTGAATTTGAAAAGCAACAATATGACGGAGGAAGTATTCAGCCCTTAATTTATTATACCTGCCTCGCTGAATGTACCGAAGATAGAACTGAAGATCTTAAAAGAAACTTAGAAGATCGAAACAGATAACGAAATCAGTCACTAACGGGAACGTTATGCTGGTGAATACAGTATAAACGAGACCAAAATTTTAGACCACCAATCTTTAAAAAAAATCCAAACCAAAACCATGATTAAAAAAATTACATTTCTACTTTTCCCCCGCTAGCGCGAGCGTCCCGCTCGTGAACACAAGCTATATCAACACAAAGACAAACAAAAAACTTTGCGGGCACGAGCGGGACGCTCGCGCTAGCGTAAGAAAGCGTACCCAAAACATCTCGCTTCAAAATACAGGTTTTTTCTTACTTTAGCTCAAAATATAATAATGAGCAGAAAATATAAATTTAATGACATCGCTGGAGCATATTTTATCAGCTTTGCCACAGTCTATTGGATAGATGTTTTTACAAGAGAAGAGTATTTTGGAAATATTATTGACTCATTAGACTATTGTCGAAAAAATAAAGGAATGGAAATTTACGGATATTGTATTATGCCTAGCCATATCCATTTAATTTTTAGATCAGAAAACAAAGATCCTTCTGGACTAATAAGAGATTTTAAAGGATTTACATCAAAAAAAATGTTGAAATCAATTGAAGAGAATCCACAAGAAAGTAGAAAAGAATGGATGTTATGGATGTTTGAGCGAGCTGGAAAGAAAAACAGCAATGTAAAATTCAGGCAATTTTGGCAGCAAAATAATAAACCTATTGAGATTTGGTCACTAAAAGTTTTTGAGCAAAAACTAAATTACATCCATAACAATCCACTAGAAACAGGTTTTGTAACTAATCCAGTAGATTGGAAATATAGTTCGGCAAGAAATTATGGAAATGATGATCAAACTGTCTTAGAAATTGACATCAATTGATTTTGATTGCGGGCACGAGCGGGACGCTCGCGCTAGCGGAGATAAATCTGGTTTCGAAAACGTAAAATTATTTTATGCCTGGGATTCCGATTATATGAAAGAAAACAAACTCAAAACCGACAAGATCAAAGAGAATCCTGAAGCAGAATACATCATTTGGAAATACAATGATGGAAAACTTGATAATGTATTTCTATTCGGCTCTGCTAAAGATAATTTTTTAAATCTGCTTGTTTACTCCACTATTTGGGATGAAGCTAAAAAGGTATTATTTTTAGAAAATCTGTATCAATTAAATAAATAATTCAGCTTAAAAAAATGCTGCTTTTATAAAAGAAAAATAAAATGAATTTCAAAAAAGAATATTTTAGAATTTTTTTATTATTAAACATTCTCTCACTGACAATAAGTTTATTATCAGAAAAAGACATTTACTCTGATTTTGATTTAACGAGTGGTTCACTTCTTAAAAAGTTGTTTTTACTAGTATTAAACATTTCAATATTTACTTTTTCGAAATCCAAAAACATTTCTAAAAAAATGAATTTGAACATTAGTTTAATTATGGTTGTTACAGGGTATTTCCTTATTTATAATAACTATTACCCATTCAAAATGAATAATTTGACATTCGGATTAAATTTTTTAACAACATTGGTAATACTGTTCTTAAATCAGAAAAAAGAATTAATTTCTATTACAAAAAGTTTGACAATCGCTTATCTATTTCTAATTGTGATTTCCTTTATTGTTTCTTATCAAATAGCAAAAAATCAAAATTTCTCCATTAGTCAGAATTTAAAGTTTGAACCTGTTTTCTCAATTCGTAATTTAATCTTACCAGTAATTTGGCTGCTTGTTTTAATGACTAATAAAACTATAGTATTGAAATTAATAGAGAATAACGACAGGTAAATTCCATTCCACAATTACAAACAATAAAGCACATTATGAAAAAAGCATCTCTACTATTTTTCTTCGGTTTACTTTTTAACATCGGTTTTTCTCAGGAATCTATTTGCGAAAAATTCAAAATCGGAAAATTTCTCTATACCAGCGAAGGTCTTCCAGACATAACCGTAACCAGAACCAAAACCACTCAAACCGAAACTATTAAAGAATCGCCAGAAGTTATTCAAGGGACAATCGTTTGGAAATCAAATTGCACTTATGAATTTATTTTTACGAAAGGCCCTGTACCAGAGCTTATAGGAAGAACGATGTCTGTCGAAATATTTAATATAAATGGGAATATAGCAAAAGGAAAGGCTTTGTTTGAAGGAAAGTATGTAAATTTCGGTTTAGAAAAGTTAGATTAATTTCAAACAAATGGAAAATATGGATTACGAACAATACATCACAAACATTGGTACTCCAAAAGAGTATTCCGATAGTATGTATTTGGTTTATTTGGAACTTTATAAAGCAGATGAAGAGTTGGCCAAAATAATAGCAGAACATTGTAAGATTGTTTCAGAACTAGAATTTGGTTATATATGTGAAGCCAACATGCAAAGCATTCCAGAAATTGCCCGTTCTTTATCTTTAAAAAATCATGCTATTTATCAAATTATTAGACTAGTAAAACTTTCTTAAAATATAATTCTATGAATATCAAAAATCTTAAACCTGTCATTCTGTTTCTATTTCTGTTACTCTCTGGCTTATCTTACAGTCAGGATTACTTGTTACCCAATGAAGTAAATCTTTATTCATTTGAAACAAAAAGTGGTAAAAAAATGATCTTGGCAAAAGATAAAAATGACAAGTATATGATTTACAGATTTGGAACAAAATCTAAAATTGAATTTGAATATCCAGAAAAAACAAAAGAAAGCTGGAAGAAATTTACTTACTCCTTTTATTTGCGTGGTGGCGGAAAAATGAATGAAGGAATGGATTTGAATTATGTGGCTTTTACAAATAAAAATTTTAAATACGTCATTTATTATTCCTACTTCGCTGTTGGTGAAAAAGTAAATATTGGCGTCAAAATAATTGATTTAAATACTAAGAAAACAGTCGACATCAAAGGCGATTACAAAACCTTACAAGGAAACTTAGTGAAATTTAGAGATAATGATTTGATCCATGTTGACGACAACGGAGAATTATACGATTAATAAACCCACAACGTAATTACATAGCTTTCCAAAGAATCAAGTAATATAAAAATATCGATAATTATCCAAACAATACAGAATGTTAAGACCAAATAAAAGTTTACAGAAATTAATTCCCTTATTACTTATTGTATTAATAAGCTGTAAACATGTACCAACAGAATTTATAGCGAATCCTTCTTGTTCTCAAATTGAAAAATTTAATTATTCTAAGTCTGTAATTTTATTTGTCGACGACAACGAAACCAAAGTAAATATTTTGAAAGATGAAGCTTTTTTGAAAGAAATAAAAGAGGGCTATAATTTTATAATTATTAATAAAAACGCAAAATGTAAAACTGTTGCCGAGTTAGAAAAGAAGTTTCATATTGAATACTATCCTACAATTATCAGCACAAATGACGAGGGTAAGGAAATTTACAGGGCGATCAATTTTGACATTCAGGAGGGCGAGTTACCGTACAAACATTTATTTACAGAAACAGAATACCACTTAAGTTATTTTTCAGAAGATCATAAGGATATTAATCAACAAAAAATCGACTCTATTGAGGATGGTTATTGGTTAACTACCGGAAACATCACTATTTTCGACAAGTCCATAAACAATGAAAATTATGTCTATTTAGGGTATACAGGAGGTGGATTAATGGCAACAAAAAACGACAAAGAATATTTCATAGAAAAAGAAGCTGTTTTTGACATCTATTCAAAATGGAAACGAAAAAATAAATACATATTTGATTGGTATATTAGCAATAACAACAAAATGATATGTTACGAAATTGATGCTGTTGAAAAAGAAACAGCACTAATTCCGAAAATTAAAACCGATACATTAGATTTTATCTCACTTAACAAAAATGAGTTTATTTTAAAAAAAGATAAAATGGAATTGAAATTTGTGAGAGATACAACGAGAATATGGAAGACATTTCAATAAAATGTCTCATCAAAAGGATCACATAACCAAACGAAAAGTAGAAATGACAAAATTCAACTTCAATAATAAAAGATTTGCCGTTATTCAAAATTCCGATAACGGACAAGTAAACACCGAAACTATTTTTAAGTACAAACAAGAAGACAATCTTGTAACGGCTGACTATTTTGGCGGAACAATAAAATACGGAAAAATTATTGCCGACTTAAAAGAGGATAAATTACATATGCTCTATCAATGTTTAACCGTAGACAATGAATTAAAAGCCGGTAAGGCATTAGCAAAAATTACTTTATCAGAAAGTGGCAAAATTAAATTGAGTTTAGATTGGGAATGGTTAACAAACGGAAACGATAAAGGAAGATCTGAATATATCGAGATAGAGTAACTACAATATTATGATCTAAAACATTATAGATGAAGGCAAAACCCTTTTATATGTATGGAGGATTCTTTATCGTTTTTATTGCTGCATGTTTTTTATGGATGATAATAAATGAAACTTTCTCAGAAAAAGCGACGTTTATCGCTTATCGGGATAAAGACATTGAAAAGCAATTAGGGTTTTCTTTTGAAGAATATGCAAAAACAAAATCCATAATTACTATGCAACTTAACGGAAATGAAAAATATGATGATAGTATTCTAAATCGTTTTCAGTTTGAAATTCAAAAAATAATGAAGGAAGAGGATGCAAATAAAGGTATTCATCTAAAATTTAGCAAAAAAACTACATATGAAAATGTAATTCGTTCCTTCAAAATATGTAAAGTAGAGAAATGTTCTACTTATGCTCCTGATGGATACGCTTTATGGGTTTTTCCATATTATAAAAAGCAAAACAAAAAAATGGTAAAATGAAACGACTCCTTACTTTCCTGTTTTTAATTTTCAGTCTAACTCTATTCGCGCAATCCAATCAATTTGCTGGCGAATATCAGCGCAAACTTGAAGACACACAAAATAAACATGTAATCGAATATAAATTGACTTTAAATCAGGACGGAACATTTGTGTTTCATTCCTATTCAAACCTTAATGGCGGTGTTCCACCAGAAGTAAATAAATACGGAAAAGGAAAATGGACTGCAAAAGACAATCTGATTACTTTTTCTTCAAATAAACAAGACGATTTTGATGAAAAATATACTTTAGATTTTAATAAGTCTACGGCGAGATTTGTAACTAAAAATCCAAGAGATAAGTCGGACAAAATTGTTAAAACCAGACTTACTTTTTTGGAGTCGGGAATCTTCTGGATGGAGAGAATTGATATTTTTAAAATCTGAAAATAAAAAGACTTAATGCCAACTCCTTAACAACAAAAAATTTCGTTCCTAATTTCTAAATTCCTATTTTGCATCTTCAAAATCAGAATTTACAAATGACCACTATCACTACCGAAGTTTTAAAACCAAAACAACATTTTGAAATCCTTGACGGTTTAAGAGGAATAGCCGCTTTAGCCATTGTTGTTTTCCATTTTATGGAAATCGTTTATCCGCCTGCTGAAAATTTTATCGCTCACGGTTTTTTAGCTGTTGACTTTTTCTTTTGCCTCTCCGGATTTGTTATTGCCTACGCTTATCATGATCGTATGGAGAAAATGAGCCTTACTGAATTTTTTAAATTACGATTAATTCGATTGCATCCGTTGGTCATTTTTGGTTCGGTCTTAGGCTTGCTGACTTTTCTTTTTGATCCGTTTAGCAATCATGCCGCAAGTTATGAAACCGGAAAATTGATTCTGATAATTTTGAGCACACTTCTTCTAATTCCTTTTCCGGCAATGCCCGATCGTTATTTCAATATTTTTGGTCTAAATGCGCCAGCCTGGTCTCTGTTTTGGGAATATATTGCCAATATTTTTTATGCCCTTTTCCTTCACAAACTGAGTCGTCGTGCGCTCTTTGTATTGACCCTTTTTGCTGCAGCAGGAATTTGTTTTGTTAGCCATCGTGCGGGAGGTTCTTTAATGGGCGGATGGAGTGGAGAAACCTTTTGGGATGGATGCGGTCGTATCTCGTTTTCTTTCTTAGCCGGTATGTTGATTTATCGTTCTAATTGGGTCATCAAAACAAAACTCGGTTTTATTACTTTATCTATATTAATGTTGCTAGCTTTTTTATTGCCTTTTACTGATTGGAACTGGCTGACAGAACCTCTAGTTGTGCTAGTTTATTTCCCGTTACTAATTGCATTGGGAGCGGGAGCTACACTAACACAAGGTTTAAGAAAACTGTGCATCTTCTTCGGAAAAATATCGTATCCGTTATACATGACGCATTATGCCGTGATGTGGATATTCGCGGGCTATTATGCGAAATACAAACCGGCAACGGGGCAATTGGCTCTTATCATCGTAATCGGAACACTTCTTTTACTTGGTTTCGCTTATTTAACAATGATTTTTTATGATACTCCAATCCGAAAGTATTTAACGGAGAGAAGAAAGAAGGCTTAATCTGCGAGAACAAACAAAAAAAATTCGCGCCTTAGTGTCTTAGTGGCAAAAAATTTCGATACCAATTTCTAAATAACTAATTTCGCTCTCAAATAAGAAAGAGAAAATGAAGGTCTGTATTGCCGAGAAACCAAGTGTAGCACGTGAAATCGCATCCGTTTTGGGAGCCAATACCAAGCACGACGGCTATTACGAAGGCAATGGTTATGCGGTGACGTATACTTTTGGACATTTATGTACCTTAAAAGAACCCAACGATTACAAACCACACTGGAAAAGTTGGGATTTGAACAACCTGCCCATGCTTCCGGAGAAATTCGAGACCAAAGTAGTGGAGAATTCGGGAATCCAAAAACAATTTAAAATTGTAAAAAGCTTATTCGACAAAGCCGAAGTAGTCATAAACTGCGGGGATGCCGGGCAAGAAGGAGAATTGATTCAGCGTTGGGTCATGAACGAAGCCAATTATAAAGGAGAAGTGCAGCGTTTGTGGATTTCCTCTTTAACAACAGAAGCCATAAAGGAAGGTTTTGACAACTTAAAACCATCTGCGAACTACGATAATTTATTCTACGCCGGATTTTCAAGAGCGATTGGCGATTGGCTACTCGGCATGAATGCCACCCGTTTGTATACCGTAAAACATGGCGGTTACAAACAAGTATTGTCTATCGGTCGTGTGCAAACGCCAACTTTAGCGATGGTTGTGGATCGTTTTAAAGAAATTGAGAATTTTAAACCCCAACCCTATTGGGAATTGCAGACTTTATACAGAGAAACACTTTTTAGTTATGAAGAAGGCCGCTTTTTGAATAAAGAAGACGGACAGCTTTTGGCGGATAAGGTTAAAGAAAGTGACTTCGAAATTGTTTCGGTAGATAAAAAGAACGGAAACGAATTTGCTCCAAAACTATTTGATTTAACAGGTTTACAGGTTTATTGCAATACCAAATTTGGGTTTTCGGCAGATGAAACACTAAAAATTGTACAAACTTTGTACGAACAAAAAGTAGTGACTTATCCGAGAGTTGATACTACGTTTTTACCCAATGATATTTACCCGAAAGTACCGGGAATTCTGCAAAAATTAAGTAAATATGCCCAATTAACGCAGCCGCTTTTAGGTAAAAAAATAAAAAAATCACCTAAAGTTTTCAATGATAAAAAAGTTACAGATCACCATGCGATTATTCCAACCGGAATAGAAAGCAATTTACAATACAATCAACAACAGGTTTACGATATTATTACAAGACGTTTTATTGCTGTTTTTTATGATGATTGTCTGGTTGCCAATACGACAGTAGTTGGAAAAGCAGCCGATGTACTCTTTAAAACGACTGGAAAAGAGATTTTGAAAAAAGGTTTTCGCGTAGTTTTTGAAGATCCGAATGCGAAAGAAAAAGAAGCTGATATATTACCAAGTTTCGTTGTGGGTGAAAGAGGTCCACATGAACCTTCGTTCTTAGAAAAGGAAACCAAACCACCCAATCAGTTTACCGAAGCGACTTTACTGCGTGCCATGGAAACTGCCGGAAAACAGGTAGACGACGAAGATTTACGTGAATTAATGAAAGAAAACGGAATTGGCCGTCCGTCAACGCGTGCGAATATTATTGAAACACTTTTTAAGCGTCAGTACATCGTTCGAAACAAAAAACAAGTTTTGCCAACGCCAACCGGAATTCAGCTTATTGAAACGATTCAGAATGAATTAATCAAATCGGCGGAATTGACAGGTTCCTGGGAAAAGCAATTGAAGGATATAGAAAAAGGAACTTACACCGCTGGCGCCTTTATAAAAAACATGAAACGCATGGTGGAAGCTTTGGTCACCGAAGTGCGAAGTGAAACCCGGCACGCCAATATTTCTCATGCAGGAAATGTGCAGAAAGAAGCAGTAAAAGTAGAACAAAAGAAAGCGGCCGGAATTTTGGCAGAAGCCTGTCCGAAATGCAAAAAAGGAAATCTGATAAAAGGAAAATCGGCTTATGGCTGTTCTGAATATAAATCGGGTTGTGACTTTGTATTGCCTTATGTTTTTTCAGATAAAAAGATAACGGAGAGTCAATATATGCGATTGCTTCAAAAAGGTTCAACCGTAAACATAAAAGGCTTTAAAACCGAAGCTGGTGCCGTAGAAGGTTTAATTCGTTTTGAAGAAAACTACAAGCTTAAATTAGAAGCAAAAAAAACAGCTTCAAAAGCAAAACCTGAAACAAAAGCAAATACAGTATCAGATGTATTAGCATGCCCTAAATGCAAAAAAGGTACAGTGCTAAAAGGAAATACGGCTTATGGTTGCAGCGATTATAAATTGGGTTGTGATTTTAAAGTTACTTTTGATGAGGTAAGAGCAAAACTAAAAGATCAAAAACCTAGCAAAGAGTTGGTTTATGCTATTTTATGTAGTTAGATGTTAAATGTTTTAAATAAATTTTCACAACTCACATTTCACAATTTACAATTCACCATTCACAATTAATTCTTACATTAGTAGTACTATTTAACACCTAAAACCAAAAATATGTTTCAAAAAACCACTCTTCTACTTGTTTTATTGGCTATTGTTTCCTGTAAAAAAGAAGAAACTGTCGAAAAAGATAAAATCAAACTGGCCGACTGGCTTATTGGAACCTGGGAAAATAAATCAGAAGACGGTGTTTTGACAGAAAACTGGCAAAAACTAAACGACAGTACTTTTACAGCAACTTCCTATTTCATTAAAAACAACGACACTTTGCATGCTGAAAAAATAACCTTAGCACAAAAAGGCGAAATGTTATTGTACAGTGCTGCAGTAAATGGTCAGAACAATGACAAAGCCATCGATTTTGGTTCGACTACAGAAAGCGAAAACAAATTGGTTTTCGAAAATCCATCTCACGATTATCCTCAAAAAATCACGTATTCAAAAGGCGCTAATAATACTTTGACTGCTGAAATTTCCGGGAATTTACAAGGAAAGATGACAAAGGAGAAGTTTGTTATGACTAAGAAGTAGATTTTTTTTGTAAACAGTTAAAAGTAAGAAGTAAAAAAATTAAGAATTTGAAATACAAATATAACTACATAAGATCTACTATGATTTTTTGCATTGTTGGTGTTTTTATTCCTGGCTTTACTGCTATTCTCTTACTTGGCATTCAGATGTTCCTGACTCAGATAGGAATTGACTGTACAAATGCATGGAAATTAATTTGGGGGATTTCCTGGATTGGAATGATTCTTCTTCCAGTTTTATTTTATAAAAAATTAAAGAAGAAAGAAACCGAAACTTCTGAAAAAATAAAAACAAATCTGATTTTTTTTAACCTGTTTGAATATATTTTTCTTCAAGCTGGGCTTAGTTTACTTTTCACAAAAGCGAATACTCTATGTTATGTTTCCGATGGTCAAAACGGAATTGAACTTGCTTTTACAGGCTGGCTAGCATTACCTGTTTTAATATTTTTCAGCTACCTCTTTGAATATCATACATAAACTACTGTACATCAATAAATTAGATATAAAAAATATATCGTTCCTCCAGAATTTTAAAACATCAAAAACGAACCATCGGTTCGATCTATTTTGTAGGGCTGGACTTCAGTCCAGTCTAGAAAAATAGCGTTAACAAATTGCCACAGAAACAAAAATCTTAGAACCTCAGAACCTTAGAATCTTAGCAACTCAAAAATCACTCATTCTCCCCAATCTTATTCACCATAAAAATCATCATCATTCCTAAAAGCGCCATTATTAAAAACGCCCATTTCATACTTAGATATTCGGAAATAAAACCCACCATTGGCGGAACAAGCAAAAACCCAAGATAACCAACAGTAGATATAGAAGTTAAGGCAGAACCGCTGCTTAATTTGGATGATCTGCCGGCAATAGCAAATACTAGCGGAACCACACAGGAAACCCCTACTCCAATCAAAACATAACCAAAAATAGTGGGATAAGCATAAGGCAGAATAAAACAGATACCAAATCCTGCTGTGATTAAAATACCACTATAAAACAGAATTCGTTTTGTACCAAATTTCATTACACCATAATCGCCAAACAAACGTCCTAAAGTTACCGCTGTTGCAAAAAATACAAAGGCCGCACTGGTTAACTTTGGAGAAGCATGCAATATATTTTTAAAATAAATTCCGCTCCAATCGTACATAGTATTTTCGCAAGCCATAGACACAAAACAGATCAGGGCAAACTTCACCAGATTTTTTTCCGGCATCGAAAAGAACTTCTTCTTAACAGGCACCGGCTGATTATGAATACTCATGGGATAAAAACAGAAAGTAAGAGCCATCATAAAAACACTCACTCCCAATAAATGGTATGATGGTGCAATATGTTGTGTCACCATTACATAACCTAAACCCGCTCCCGAAAAAACAGCAATACTCCAAACCGCATGAAAACGCGTTATGATCGATTTCGGATACAATTTTTGAACCTCCAGCGATTGCGCATTAATAGATAAATTAAAAATATTACGCGAAGCTCCAAAAATTAAAAGAACAATTACCAACTGCCATACAAAAGCAACCAGACCAGGTAAAGACAAAGCGATATTAAACAGGACTGCTCCTAAAAGCATAATATAGCGGCTACTGTATTTGTTTAATAGCATTCCGGTAAAAGGCATTGTAAGCATTAAACCAATTGGAAATGCAAATAAAACGGCTCCAAACTCCGCTTCGGATAAATGTAATTCTGCCTGTATATGTGGAATTCGGGATACCCAGGAAGAATAGCCAAATCCGGATAGGAAAAAAAAGACAGTGTTAGCTAAACGAAATCCTTGTGGAGTATTTTGTATTTTCTTGAAGAAGGGTAAAATCATGAAGTTTTCTTTTAACAGAACGCAAAATTAAGGCTTTTAAACATATTCTATTCTACGATAATCTCTTAAATTTTCAAGTCATTGATTATGTACTTAAAGTTAATTTCAAATCAGAATAAAAAATTATAATTCTCAATGTTTTATTTTTAATTATTCTAAATAAATTTTAGATTTGTAAAAATATCATACTTAACAATATTTAAACCTGATCTTATGAAATCAAATACTTTAAAAAAAATCACCTTTTTCCTTTTCATGTTAGTGGCAAGTCCGCAATTATTCGCTCATGCCCTTTGGATTGAAACTAAAGCAACAGGAACAAAAGGAAAAGCACAGGAAATTTCAATCTATTTTGGAGAATTCTCAGATAATGATATCACAAAAGCTGACAAATGGTTCTCGGATTTAAAAGATTTTTCATTGATTGTGATTAGTCCGTCAAAAAAGGAAACTAAACTTTCATCAAAAGCTTTAGACAATAAATACCAAGCCTTTTTTACACCAGAAGAAGATGGAGTCTATACGATTGTAATGCACCATAAAGTAAAAGATGTTTACGGAACTATGGTTTTAGATTATAATTCAAGTGCAACTGTTACTGTTGGTAATGCTGCAAAAGGAAATGAGGCTGTTGCAAACACAAATATTATCAGTTTATTTTCTAAAGATGTCATTACTGCGAAACAAAATACAAAAGTGAATGTGAACGCTTTGTATGAAGGTAAAATTGCCAAAGAACAAAAAATGAAAGTAATCGCTCCAAACGGATGGGAGAAAGAATTATGGAGTAATGAAAATGGAGAAGTTTCCTTTACACCAATCTGGCCAGGTAACTACATGGTCGAATTTGCTTATACTGAAAAAGCAGCAGGAGAACACAACGGAAAAAAATATGATGAAGTTTGGAAAATGGCTACTTATCTGATTTCTGTTAAATAATAGTAATCCTTACTTACTATTAAATACACATAGTCTTAGTTAAAGCCTTGTTCAGGAGAACAAGGCTTTTTTATTTCTAAATTATAACAGACACTTAGTTTTCCATAAAGGTTTTGGCTCACTATTTATAATCAATAAAAATAATAATCACAAATTCTTAAGCTAATCTTAAGACAAAACTAATATAAAATTAAGCAAGAAAATACATTGTTAAATTTTGTTAAAACCTTAATGTATTCCTATATTTGCACAAAAATTATTTTTATTAAATCTAAATAAAGAACATGAAACATAGTTTACTACTTGCATTATCCTTTTTAAGCTTTGCAGCTTATAGCCAGGAATACACAAGTGCAGAAAACACTTCTACTGCAAATGATACTGTTAAAAATAAAAAGGGAGAGGTCCTAAATGAAGTATTAATTACGCCAAATAAACCTAAAAAACCAGTTGAAGCAGCACGTTCAGGTATTAAAGTTATGGATCTGCCACAAAGCGTTCAGGTTATTGGCAGCGAAGTAATAGAACAACAACAAGCTATTAGGTTAAGTGAAGTAGTAAAAAATCTAAACGGTGTATATGTAGGATCTGCTCGTGGTGGTGCGCAAGAATCTTTCTTTTCAAGAGGATATGATATGAGCGCCAATAATATGTTTAAAAATGGTTTTCGTTATAATGCAGGTTCAATCCCAGAAGTTTCCTCTTTAGAAAAAGTTGAATTCTTAAAAGGAGGTTCTGCTTTATTATATGGAAACGTTGCACCGGGTGGAATTATGAACTTAGTTACTAAAACACCTAAATTTACTCCGGGTGGTGAAGTATCTATGCAAATGGGAAGCTATTCTTATTACAAACCGTCTGTTGACTTTTACGGACCATTAAATAAATCGATCGCATACCGATTTACAGGATCTTATGAAAACTCTGAAAGCTTTAGGGATTACGTTAAAAACGAACGTATTTATATCAACCCTTCATTCTTATTTCATCTTTCAGATAAAACCCAAATTACATTACAAGGAGATTACTTAAGCGCCGACTGGACTCCGGATTTTGGTACCGGAATCTATGGAAAGACAATATTAGACTTACCGCGTAACGAATTTTTTGGAGCGTTGTGGTCTACTGCCAATACTAAATCTTCGAGTGCTTCTTTATTGTTTAATCATGATTTTAATAAAAACTGGAAGTTAAATTTTAATTCTTCTTACCAATCTTACAGAAGAACACAAACCTCTACAGCGCAATTAAGTACAATTGATGCCAATGGAAACTGGAAACGTGGATTAACAAAAGCTGACGGTGCCGAACAAATCTTTGGTGATCAATTAAGTTTACAGGGAAATTTTAAAACAGGAAGTATCAAGCATCAAATATTTACCGGAGTTGATTACGAAAATTCTATTGCTCCTACTTATACTTTTGGTTTTTATGCAACGCCCAATTCTACAGTTGCTTTTCCAACCGAAGCGACTGCAATAAATCTTTATACTTATGATTATAGTACACAGAGCCGTGATATACCTTACCCAACGAGAGCAAACAAACTAGCGACAACAAATACACAGCGCTTTGGTGCTTACGCTCAGGATTTAATTTCGGTTACGAAACATATAAAAGTTTTAGCAGGATTACGTTGGTCATGGCAAGAAAGTGATGTTACTACTTCAGATGAAGTACCAGACACTGCAAAAAAAATTGTTAAAATTCCCCTTAAGGATGCAATACCTGTAACTGGTCCTAAAACTATAAACAGTGCTTTTTCTCCTAAAGCTGGATTAGTAGTACAGCCAACAAAAGATTTATCTTTATTTGCTAGTTATTCCAACTCTTTTACTCCAAATACAGGAACAACCGTAGATTCAAAACCATTAGATCCATCAATTATAGATCAATATGAAGTTGGTGTGAAAAAAGATTTCTTTAGAGGTCTTTTAACTACAAATGTAACGGTATATCAAATATCAAACAACAATTTAGCACAAACAGCTCAATATCAATCAGATGGTATTACACAAAACGTTAATACCAATCTAAAAGAATTGGTTGGGGCTACAAAAGGAAAAGGAGTTGAAATAGATATTACCGCTACGCCTTTAGAAGGATTAAACATTATGGCTGGTTATAGTTTTAACGAAACCAAAGTATCTAAATCATCCGGAACAAGCGGTAGCCTTGTTGTTGGAGATGTTTTAGCAAGAACGCCAAAAAACACTGCCAATTTGAGCTTTTTCTATAAAGTACCTGCCGGTTTATTAAAAGGAGTAACTTTTGGAGCTATCGGAAATTATGTTGGTGACCGTACCGGAGGTTGGAATGATGATTATTTATGGACTCCTGTTGTACCTGCAACCAATCCTCCAACTTATGTAGTTACTATTAGAGACCGTGATATTCCGTTAGAAGGATACGTTACTGTAGATGCTTCTCTTGGGTATGAGTGGAAAAAATTCTCGATTTTATGTAGACTTTCAAACATAACAAACGAATTGAATTACACTGTTCACGAAAATTATAGTGTGAACCCTATCGCGCCTCGTCAAATCATGACAAGCTTACGATACAAATTCTAAAAATTTGAATTAGATTTTAATACGCCAAAGCTTTTACTGACTTTCATTTTTGAAAACAGTGAAAGTTTTAGCTTTTAATTTTATACCTAAACCTCATTTCGCAATAGATGAGGTTTTTTATTTTCAGTTAAAAAAGTGCTCTAAATATCTTTACTTTTGCTAAACATTCTAATTTCAACAAAACACAATTCTATGTCAGATTCCAAACCAAACCAATTAAAAAAAACGCTTGGATTAAGTTTTAACATTGCAGTATTAATTGGAGGAACAATTGGAGTTGGAATTCTGCGAACGCCCGGAGCAATTGCGGGAATGTTAGATAATTATTGGCTTATTATCTCTTCCTGGCTTTTTGGCGGTATTTACGTTTTGATTGGCGCTAATTCATATGCAGAATTGGCCACTATGCTTCCAAAAGCTGGAGGATCTTACAATTATATTAAAAGAGCTTTTGGGGAATATGCCGGTTTCTTATCCGGTTGGTTTGATTACATTACCAATGCTATTCCGCCTGCTTTTTATTGCATTGTGATCAGTGAATATTTAATCATTTTGTTTCCGGCTTTAAAAAGCTATTCTACAGTAATGGCAATTTCTCTTTTGGTTGCTTTTGTATTGTTGCATTTAAGTGGTGTAAAAAATGGGAGTGTTATTCAACAAATTACCAGTTTTTTAAAAGTTATCTGTTTTGTATGTTTGGTTGTGGCTTGTTTTATGTATTCTGGTGTACAAGTAGCTCCGATTCCGAGAGACAATTCATTTTTTCAAATTGGACTTATATTCGGCTTTTTTAAATCGCTACAGCTTATCATCGGAACTTATAATGGCTGGAACAGCGTTTGCTTTTTTGCAGAAGAAAATGACGATCCAAGCAAAAACATTCCAAAATCATTGTATAGCGGTGTGCTTTTGGTTATTGCTATTTATGTTTTGGTCAATGTTGCCTTTTTCCATGTTTTGTCAATTGAAAAAGTAGCAAAATCTAATTTAGCAGCGGCCGATGTTGCCAATATTATCTTCGGAAAAAATGGTGCTATTATCGTAACAGTAATTTCAATTTTCTCTTTGATCAGTATTCTGAATGCTTTTATGATGATTCCACCAAGAATTTTATATGGATTAAGCCGAGATGGTTTTTTTACTAAAAAAGGGACTAACGTCAACAAAGGCGGAACTCCAATTACGGCGCTATTAGTCTCTTCGGTATTTAGCTTATTTCTGATTTGTATTGGTTCGTTTGAAGTTTTATTTTCGTTTGCAGCCTTTACTTCTATCATTGTTTGGGGACTGGCTTATTGCTCGCTCATAAAACTAAGAAATTCAGAACCTGATCTAGCAAGACCTTATCGTTCGGCTTGGTATCCCTGGAGCACTATTTTAGCAATTGTGGCTTCTGTTGCTTTGCTTGCTGGTTTTATTTACAGTGATCCTAAAAGTTTTGTAATTATTGTTGGAATTACGATTATTTCCTATCCTTTGTTTTTGGTTTTGAAGAGAAAGAGGTAAAATGTAAAATAGCCCCAAATTCACGAATTATCTATTTAAAATTTGTGAATTCGTGGCGAAAATTTATCTCAAAAAAAACCCGACAGGTTTTTAAAACCTGTCGGGTTTGCATTTTAAAAAAGACTCGTTTATTCTTATTTCAAACCAGAAATACTTTGCTCAATTGTAGCAATCTTCGCCAAGGCGTCTGCTTCCTTTTGTCTTTCATTTGCCAAAACTTTTTCCGGTGCTCCGCCAACGAATTTCTCGTTTGATAGTTTCGCCTGAACCGATTTTAAGAAACCTTGTGTATAAACCAACTCTGCAGTCAGTTTTGCAACTTCAGCTTCAACATCAATATTTCCTCCCGAAATCGGAATGAAATATTCATTTGATTTTACACGGAAAGATAACGCTCCGTCAACTTTAGCCGAAACATATTCGAAAGCTGAAATATTCCCTAGTTTCGTTACGATGGTATCAAAATAAGTCGAAAGATTCTCGCTGTTGATTGCTTTCAATTCGATAGCATCTTTAAACGGAATATTTTTATCTTTTCTAATCGTTCTTATTCCTGAAATTACTTCAATTGTACTTTCAAAATCAGAGATCAAACTCGCATTAAACGGTTTTAATTCTGGCCAGGTTGAAACAATTAAAGCTTCTTCCGGAGTTCTTTCTGCCAATATCTGCCAAATTTCCTCCGTTAGGAAAGGCATAAAAGGATGAAGTAATTTCAAGTTACTTTCTAACATTTCAATTGCTTTATCAAACGTTGCTTTATCAATTGGTTGTTGGTATGCCGGCTTGATCATTTCTAAAAACCAAGAACAGAAATCATCCCAAACCAATTTGTAAATTGCCATAAGAGAATCTGAAATTCTGTATTTCTCGAAATTATCTTCAATATCAACTAATGTTTGCTGCAATTTTGCTTCGTACCATTCGATTGCTACTTTTGATGATTCCGGTTGTGGAATAGTTTCTGAAACTTCCCAACCTTTAATCAATTTAAAGGCATTCCAAATCTTGTTTGAGAACGCTTTACCCTGATTACATAATTCTTCATCAAACATAATATCGTTTCCTGCAGAAGCACTTAAAAGCAATCCAACACGAACTCCATCAGCTCCAAATTTCTCAATTAAATCTAAAGGATCAGGAGAATTCCCTAATGATTTAGACATTTTACGACGTTGTTTATCACGAACTAAACCAGTCAAATATACATTTGTAAATGGTTTTTCGCCTGCATATTCATAACCTGCAATAATCATTCTCGCAACCCAGAAAAATAAGATATCCGGACCTGTTACCAAGTCATTTGTTGGATAATAATATTTGTAATCTGCACTTTCCGGATCCATTATTCCTCCAAAAACTGACATTGGCCATAACCAAGAGGAGAACCAGGTATCTAATGCGTCAACATCCTGCTTTAAGTCAGATGTTGTAAGTGAGTTGTTAGATGTTCTTTCTTGTGCTAATTTTAGCGCGTCTTCGATATTTTCAGCAACTACGAAATCTTCTTTTCCGTCTCCATAATAATAGGCCGGAATTTGTTGTCCCCACCATAATTGGCGAGAGATATTCCAATCACGGATATTGTTCAACCAATGCGCATAAGTATTTTCGAAACGTTTTGGGTGCAATTTAATATCGCCGTCAACCAAAACAGATTTTATTGCCGGTTTTACTAAATCTTCCATTTTCAAAAACCATTGGTCTGATAATCTTGGTTCAATTACAGCTTTGGTTCTTTCAGATGTTCCTACTTTATTCAAATGGATTTCGGTCTTCGCCAAAGCTCCAATTTCTTCTAATTCTTTTGCAATTTCAGTACGAACAACAAAACGATCTTTTCCCTGATAATGTAATCCGAAGCTGTTTAATGTAGCATCTTCATTAAAAATATCAACGATTTCAAGATTGTGCTTCTCTCCTAGCGTTTTGTCATTCATGTCATGCGCCGGAGTTACTTTTAAACATCCGGTTCCGAATTCAACATCTACATATTCATCTTCGATAATCGGAATTACTCGACCACAAATAGGAACGATTGCTTTCTTCCCTTTTAAATGTGTAAAACGTTCATCATTCGGGTTGATACAAATAGCAGTATCTCCAAAGATGGTTTCCGGACGCGTTGTTGCAATCGTTAAGAAATCTTCTGAACCTTCAATTTTATATTTTAAGAAAAATAATTTTCCTTGTTGTTCTTCGTAAATAACTTCCTCGTCAGATAAAGTTGTTTTAGCTTCAGGATCCCAGTTTACCATTCGGTATCCTCTGTAAATTAATCCTTTGTTATATAAATCAACAAATGATTTAATTACAGATGCCGACATATCCGGATCCATCGTAAATTTTGTTCTTTCCCAGTCGCAGGAAGCTCCTAGCTTTTTAAGCTGATCAAGAATAACTCCACCATATTTATCTGTCCATTCCCAGGCATGTGCCAAAAATTCTTCGCGGGTTAAATCATTTTTATTGATTCCTTCTGCTTTTAATTTTGCTACAACTTTAGCCTCAGTTGCGATTGATGCGTGATCCGTTCCCGGTACCCAGCAAGCGTTGAAACCTTTTAGACGCGCTCTACGAATTAAAACATCCTGAATTGTATTGTTCAACATATGCCCCATGTGAAGGACTCCTGTCACGTTTGGCGGTGGAATTACAATTGTATAAGGTGTTCTATGATCTGGCTCCGAATGAAAATAGTTATTTTTCATCCAGTAATCATACCATTTATTCTCGATCGTTTTAGCGTCAAATTGTGCTGGAATTGTCATTTTAGGTTGTTTAATCGTTTAACTGTTTAATCGTTTATTTATTGAACTCTTTACTTGTTTAAAATTTAATTTAAAACCTTTCTAAATCGCTCAATCGATTAAACGAATTAACGATTAAACAATTAAACATCAAAAGTGGTTCAATTTTTGTAATTATAACTGACAGCAAAAGTAAATAATTAAAGACACTATAAAAAGCGAATTATAAATTTGTGTGTTAATTAAAAGAATGTATATTTACTTACAACTTAAAATAATTTCAAAATGAAAAATGTTGCCTCTTTTATTGCAATCGTATTGTTTAGTGCAATGGGTTACGCACAAAATGGTCCGAAAATTGAATTTGCGGCTCAGGACAATACAATTGATTATGGAAAAATTTCTAAGAGTGATAATGCAGTTCGTTCTTTCGAATTTACAAACACTGGAGATGCACCACTATTAATTTTAGGTGCCGAATCTACAGTAAGCTCTATTATTGTTACCAAACCTTCTGCTGCGATTGAGCCAGGAAAAAAAGGAAAAATTGACGTAAAATATAATATGGCCGCTGGTCCTATTCGTAAAACAATTACAGTAGAAACGAATGCTATTAATTATCCTGATGGCCGTATAGCCTTAAAAATTAAAGGTGAAGTTTTATAAAAAAATTAAATCTAAAAATAGTAAAGCCGCTTTCTTAATAAGAAGCGGCTTTTTTTATGTGTCTTTTTTAAATTATATAAGACCTATTTCTATTATTCGCAGTTTACGCTATTAAATTTATATTTCACGTTTTCAAAATCAATTGGTTTATCTTTTACCAAATAAGTAACGCCCATCGTGGTTTGCATAGTTCCATTACCTAAAATAAGTTGCTTGTCTTTTTTCAAAAGCGCCATTGGATTTTTGAATTTTGTATCTTTATGTTCCGTATCTTTAAAGGTATAATCTATAAATAAGGTATCACCTTTAAATTCTCCCGCAATTTCTCCCGTTCTTTCAGGTGCATTAGCGACTTTCATTATCATACCTCCGCCGATCTTTCCGTTTTTTAAAGTATACAAATCCAGATCAATTGTATCTTTTTCATATATCGCTTTATAACATTCCGTTTTCACAACCTTTTCACCTTCAGCTTTAGCGGCTTCAAGCTCTTTTTGTTTTTCATCATTTTTACAACTTTGGAATCCAATGCAAGCTAACAGCAAACAAAATGGGATTAGTTTTTTCATAGTTTATGTTTTTTAATTGATTGTAATAAAATTAAATAAAAAAGAAGCCAAAAAAAAGGCTTCTTAATTAAAATTGAATTTTTGACTCGACGAATTTTATAAATTCTTAATTACGAATTCACTACGTCTGTTTAATTCGTGATCTTCTTCTGAACAGGCATCATCTGTTTTACATTTGATAATAGGTACAGACTCTCCATATCCTTTGGCTGTAACTCTGCTGGCATTTATACCAGATTGAATAATAAATTCTCTGGTAGAATTGGCTCTTTTTTGAGATAACTCCTCGTTGAATTTCTCATTTCCGCGAGAATCGGTATGGGAACCAATTTCGATTACCATTCCGGGATATTTGTTCATTAAAGCGACAACCCTTCCTAAAACAACTTTTGATTCTTTACGGATGTACCACATATTGTAATCAAAATAAATTGGATCCGTCTTGATAATTAGGCGCCCTTTATCTTTTATGACATCTTTTTCCTGTGTCATAATCTGATTTTCCTTTTCTTTTTTTCTGGCCTCTCCTGCTACAATTTCATCTGCTTTAGCCTTTTTTGCTGCTTCATTTAGGGCAATAAGAGCCAGTGCTTCTTTATCTCTTTTCTCTTTTTCCAGACGAATTTCTTCTTTTCGTTTGTCCTCAGCATTTTTTTGTTCTTCTAACTTAATGGCATCTAAAGATTTTAATGCCAATGAACCATCGTTGGTTACATTTCTGGTTTTTCCAATTTCCAGCGTTCGTGATTCGTTGGTGTATTTTTCTTTAAAAGCAACAATCGTATAAGAGCTTTCGCAGGCAACCGTAAAACTAAATTTCCCATCTACTGAAGTGTTAGTTGTATTTAAAGCCTTTTTAGCAGCATCCTGCAATATTACAGTAGCATTTTCAAGTACCAAATGAGTATCGACATCTGTAATTGTTCCGGCAATAAACTGTTTACAATCTTCAACAATTAAATCTTTAATTTCTTTGAATTGATAAATATCATCGCTTCCTTTTCCGCCTTCTCTGTTGGATGCAAAATATCCTTCTTTAGTATCAGAATCGATATTAAAAGAGAAATCATCCAAATTAGAATTTAAAGGCAAACCAATATTTACAGGTTCCGAGTATTCATTTCCATTAATATCCGAAACAAAAACATCCAAAGATCCGTAACCTAAATGTCCGTCAGAAGAGAAATATAGTTTGTTGTCTTTTGAAACAAAAGGAAATTGTTCTCTTTTATCAGTATTAACAAGTGGTCCTAAATTTTTTGGTGCATCAAATGCTCCTTTATTAATATTTACTGAATAAATATCAAAAGAACCAACACTCCCTGGCATGTCTGAAGCAAAATACAATACTTTTTCATCGGTGCTAAGAGCAGGATGTTCTACAGAATAATTTGGACTATTGAATGGAAGTGCTATAATATTTGTCCATTTTCCATCCACTAATTCGGCTTTAAAAATTTGAAGATTCGAAATCTTCTCATCATTTTTCTTTTTAGTTCCGTTTTTAGAATAATTACGTGTAAAATAAATTGTTTTACCATCCTTAGTAAAAACGGCATTTGCCTCATGCATTCCGGTCTTTAATTCGTCAGCAAAATAACTTACATTCGGTTCTGAAGCGTTAATTTCACTTAAAGGAACAGTAACCAAATTCAAATACGTTTCATTATCCCACTTAAATTTTTTATCGAACAAACCAGGTTTTAATTTTACGCCGGCAAAAACTAAATTACTCTTATATTTTACAGCACCAAACTCTGAATTTGGCGTATTGATTGCCAGGTTTTTTATCTCAAATCGGTTTCCAATTGCCGAAACGTTCTCTAATTCATGAAGCTCATTTTTAAAATAAACAGAATCTCTGCTATTTGTTGATAAGGCGTAGTATTGTTTTAAAACTTCATTTGCATCTGCATATGTATTACTCGCTTTTAATGTTTGAGCATATCTGAAATAATATTCACGATCGAGATCTTTTCCATACTTTTGAAATAAAAGCCTGTAGTAACGCTGTGCTTTTATCAAATCATTGGTATAATAATACGAATCTGCTAAATTTTTAATTACTTCCTGAGAAGGTTTTTCTTCGGCCAGCTTTTCATATAAAATAATTGCTTCACTGTAAAAGGTCTTATCAAAAAATCTTTTGGCTCTCGCCACATCTTTATCCTGGGCGTTTATAAACTGTATTGAAAATACGAATATAATAACTAGTAGTTTTTTCATATTTTTCATTTTAAAAGAATCTAGGTGATTTATCATATCCTTTTCCTAATAAATCTAAATCAAACAACAGCATAATTTCATGTGTCCCCGAATTGAATTGCCCTAAATTGGAAATTGTATAATCGTAGGCATAGCCAATTCTTAAAGAAGGTGTAACGTTTATATTTGCCAAAGCACTAAAAGAATCATTAATTCTGTAAGCGGCACCTAGTTCAAACTTTTCGTTATACAAAACATTAGCTGTAATATCTACAGCAACCGGAGCCCCTTTTACGAATTTTGCCATTGAGGCCGGTTTTATTTTCCACATATCATTTACCTGAAAAACATATCCGGCGGTTAAGTAAGTATGAATTTCTTCAGATCCGTAAGCGTTTAATCCTGATTTTTCTTCGATTTGTTTTGACTTTAATAAATTTGGAGCCGATAATCCAACATAAAAATTATCCCTAAAATAATATGCCCCTATTCCAATATTTGGTTTGGTCACATTGATATTTTCTGCGAAAGCGGCATCAGTCGCCGCACTTCCACTTTGTAAAATAAAACCATTAAAATTACTTTGCAATGCTGAAAATCCAGCTTTAAGACCAAGTGAAAGTTTATTTTTTCCTCCTAAATTAAGTACATAAGCAAAATCTGCGTATGCATTATTTTCCTTTTTGGCTCCATCTCCAATATCATCAGAAACCAAAGACAAACCTACTTCGATTTTATCACTTAAAGCAGTATGTCCGAAAAAAGTAAACGTTTTTGGAGAACCAACAGCACCAACCCATTGCGTTCTGTACAAGCCTCCAAAATTCATCATTAAAGGAGTTCCTGTTGCATATGCAGGATTGATCACACTCATATTATACATATAATGGGTGTATTCCGGATCTTGCTGTGCCGAGGCTGTGATTATATAAAAGAGAAAACTTATATAGAGTACTATTTTTTTCATTTGAAAATTATATTAAATAATGTAAAACGGAATTATCGATTTAAATAAAGACGACCCTGTATAGGCGCTTTGTTGCCTTTATTAAAATGGATAACATAAAAATAAACTCCATTTGGCGCAGTTCCGTGGTTAAGACCTTGCGTTTCATAATTTACTCCATCCCAACCCGGTTTATCTTTTCCGCCCCTATACATACCATTTCCATATCTATTAAAAATTTCGATTTGGTAATCTGGAAACAAAAAGTCAATATTCGGAATAACAAATACATCATTTACACCATCTCCGTTTGGAGAAAATCCATCTGGAATAAAGAAATCTGGTGGCACTACATCGCAGTCAGTTAATGAAACAATAACTTCGGTGTAATCATAAGAAAGACAATTTTCTGTCGTCGAGAAGTCAAATCCATAATATTTTCCTTTATCAACTAAAGCAGTTGTTGGAGATAATATACTTCCATTTTTTGGCGCATCATACCAAACAACTGATGAAGGCACATTTGTGTTATTTGATAAACTTGCAATTGTTGGAGCATCTAATCCACAAAAATTTTGCCCATCCGGATTTAATTCAGGAGCAGGTGTGTCTTTTAATGTAACCGTAATCATTGTTGCTGATGAAGTACAATTTAAAGAGGTTTCTGTAACATAATAGGTTTCTTCTTTTAAAAGATAAGTATTTGCAAGAGGAGTCGTTAAGGATGCTGAATTATACCATTTATACTGAGCTCCATTGGGGAATAAATTAGCTACAGTAGCACCTTCTGATTTACAAAAAGACTGATTCGCTGCCGTTGGTGCAACAGGAATAGGATTTAATGAAAAAGGATCTGCTACACCTGTTATAGATACACCACAGGTTGTTGCATTATTGGTCAAATTGGTAACTGTTGCAGTTGTAGAACCGGTATTTACAAGTAAACCAGCAGGAACTATAAATGTTGAATTTCCGTTTGTAGTGGTTAATACAACCGTTTGAACTGTTGCTGTATTAGCTCCTGAAAGTACATAAGACAATGTAACATTCGTTAGACTTCCCAATCCTGAAACGGAAGCCGTAACAGGTGAACCAAAGCAGACATCATTAATTTGTATTCTTAAATTTGGTACGTTTGGTAACGCATTAATAAGTATAGTACTTTTTAAATCTGCACTGTTTGTACAACCTGAAATTACATGTGTAATATTAGTAATCTTTATTTCTCCTGTACCACTTTGAGAATTTAAGATAGAAGGCATTGTAAAACTAGTACTTCCTCCAGAAAATGTAACTCTTGCTAGTTGAGAAGAAGCATTATTGGCACCTGAAACATTGTATAAAATATCGAAATCACCATCAATAATTTTTGTAGCATCAGAAATAGTTACTACTGTACTGGTATTTTGACAAGTCGTTATGGGTGCAATTTTCGCTCCCGTTAAGTCCGGAATTGGATAGATGCTTAGAATATCTGATAAATTGTTGATGGTATTTTTACAAGCTCTTTCACTATTTACCGCATAAATATCATTAATACTTACAGTAAAATTTCCAACTCTCTGAAAATATTCTGATTTTATCGGAAAAATAAGTACCCCATTAGTAAAATTTGCCAAAATCGTTTCTGATCCTCCGTTTGGTCCTGAAACATTAAACGCGACATAATAGCTACCATTAGGAATAGCTGCCGCACCTTTAGTAATCGTTACAGAATAGGTGGCTGTTGAAATTTCTGTTTCACAAATATCAGAATCAACCGTAACTTTGGCTCCTGTAAAATCAAGTTTTCGTTCTAATCTGATTCTGATTGAGGTCGACTCATTAGGACAAATTGGATTTGGCGAAGCAACACTATAAGTAAAAGAGTAATCTCCTGGTCCTAATCTGTTGAATATTTTTTGTAAATCAATATTATGATCTCCTACAGTGGTCAACTCTCCAGTATTACTATTATCTCTCCACACGCCACCTGCATCTTGTCCTGAAAGTGAAGTAAACAAATCATAATTGGTATAAGCAGTTAAACCATCACTCCCGCATAATGATAATCTATTAGCTGCTCCCGATTCAGGTGCCCTGAAAATAGTAACTTTAGCAGTTGATGACATGGCAGGACATGTACCTCTTGCAGGCATGGTATAAGTAAACTGAAAAGTTCCGCGCAAATTCTTTACAGCAAGATTGGAACCTATATTTTGATTTGTAGTATCATTGTGCCATTGTCCGTTAGAATGTGGTGCTAAATATTCACCATCAAAAGCAGAAAAGAGACTAAAGTTCTCAACTGAACTACAAACAGAAACGTTTGGAGATGAAACTCCAGAATATCCACCAATTGTAACGGTAACAGTCGCTGTATTATCAGGACAAAGTCCAATACCATCAACCGTATAGGTATAATGATAAGTACCGCTTTGGCGTATAAGTTGTGCATTTAAAATTCCTGTAGTTCCATCTAAACCTCCGGAATTGTTATCATCAGTCCACTCTCCAGCCGAAATAGGAGAACCTGTTAAAAATGAATATAAATTTACTGCTTGATTGGCAGGATCTGTAATGTTACAAATTGTAGTTTGACCATCTTCTCCCGCGCATTGTGCAAAAGTTGTTGTAGGTAGACATGAAAAAAAAACAAAAAACAAAATAACTCGTAAGAAATTAGCGTATTTTTTGGCCATAAATTATTATTTTGCCATAAACATAATAAAATAATAGCGCTGGTGAACTAAGATTTCCTTATTATTAGTAAAATTTTATAGAAATTCAAGCAAAATGCAAAAATGCTATTGATTATCATTAATATACCTTAAAAAAATACATTTTTTTTAATCACAATTTCTTACAATTCGTCTTCCAGTTTAAATCTAAATTTCAAAATCAAACTATTGCGTTCCACCTCCAAAATGATCCAAACATCCTCTTCAGATTTTAAAAGTGCATTTATTTGTTGTAACGAATATTTGTATGGTGTTGTCTGATTAATGCTAACAATAATATCGCCTGCCTTTAAGCCACATTTTTCAGCTGCAGAATGTTTTCGGATATTTACAATTTCATAAACAGGTTTTAATGAAAATTTATATCTGAAATCATTATTTTTATTGTCATTAAAACCAGCCTCACTCGGTGAAGTAACCACTCTGACAGTTTCTAAATGAACAGTCTCCTGAACCCATTGCAAGCCATTATGCTGCACAGTGATACCACTTTTATTATACGTAAAAGGCTCTGAGAATTTACTGTTTTTTTTAAGAAACATTTTTTTATCCTGATAATCTAAAATTACAGTAAAACGTTTTAAGACTTCGCCTCCAACAGAACCTATACGCCCCGGAACCATCTTTACATTTTTGATAGAACTTGAATCTGGAAAAGCAACTATTGGGTTTTTAAAGTCAAATTCATCAACAGAAAACTTAGCAATCTTAGCCCGATGTCCTTCTACATCTCCACTAAATCCTTTTCCCAAAAAATCAGGAAAATTCTTCTTCGGCAATTTAATTTTATCATTTTCAAAAATCCAAAAAGCATCACTGTTCCCGATATCTATAAGTAATTTAGCCGGAATATTAACACTGTCAACAACCGCATTTGCAAGAATATAAGGTTTCGATCTTTCAATAGTAATAGGAACCGCCTTAAAACTTCTGTCTATTCTTTTTTGATTTTTTTCGTTATTGGTATGTATAATGACCTTTTTCTTCTGATAATTAACTTCGACTAAATTGTTTTTAAAAAATTGATAACCAATAATACCATTTACAGGAATTCCAATATGAGAAGATAAATTAAAGCTTTGATCCAGAATAATATACAATAAATGATTATGAGATTTTAAGCCATGTGTTTCCAACGTGTTATTAGTTGACTTTAAACCCTCAATTTCTTGTTCACTGCCTAATCCACGAAGTTTAATTTTTTCAACATTTTTAAAACTAACCTCTTTTTTTTCATCCATACTAAACAAGATGGTTTCTTCGACACCTGAATCTAGCAAGAAATTCAACTCGATACCATTTACTTTTATCGGAATAAAAACTAAATTATTAATGAGTTTAAAAGGTATAACTACCTTAGTTCTGTGGTCTTCGATAGAGAAATCATCTTGCGCCAAAAGTGAAAAAGGTAAGAAAAGCCCAAAAAACAACATGAAATATTTTTTCATTGACAATATTTTAATATAAAATTAATAAAAATATTGATAATTGTTACATTTTCGTAAGACCCCATAATGTTTTCGTTAAATTGAAAAAAAAAATGCAAATTTGCACTTCAATAATAAAGCTCATGCCAACAATTTCGCACAAAGGCAGAAACATGCCCGAATCACCGATACGCAAACTTGCTCCTTATGCAGACATTGCAAAACAAAAAGGACGCAAAGTGTATCACTTAAACATTGGTCAACCGGATATCAAGACACCCGAAGTGGCCATCGAGGCGGTAAAAAATATTGATTTAACTATTATAGAATACAGTCCGTCTGCCGGATATGAAAGTTATAGAAAAAAATTAGCAAAATTTTACCAACGTCAAAACGTAAATGTTAACTCAGAAGACATCATCATTACTACTGGTGGCTCTGAAGCCTTATTATTTGCACTGGCCACAATTACAGATCCGGGAGATGAAATCATTATTCCAGAACCGTTTTATGCTAATTACCATGCGTTTGCATCCTCAACAAGTGCAACTGTAGTGCCGCTGGTTTCGACTATCGAAACAGCATTTGCTTTGCCTAGTATCGAGGAAGTTGAAAAGTTGATTACGCCAAAAACAAAAGCTATTCTGATTTGTAATCCTGGAAATCCAACAGGCTACCTATACTCTGAAACAGAAATTAAACAATTAGCCGGTTTAATTAAAAAACACGATTTGTATTTAATTGCGGATGAAGTGTATCGCGAATTTTTATACGATGGAGACGATGTTCATTTTTCTGTAATGAATCTGGATGATGTGCAACAAAACGTCATTATGGTAGATTCAGTTTCAAAACGCTATAGTATGTGTGGCGCAAGAATTGGCTGCCTGGTTACTAAAAATAAAGATGTTTTGGCAACTGTAATGAAATTCGCTCAGGCACGTTTAAGCCCGCCAACTATCGAACAAATTGCCTGTGAAGCTGCAATAGATACACCACAAAGTTATTTTGACGAAGTAATATCAGAATACAAAAGTCGTCGAGATACTTTAATTACTGAATTAAATAAAATTGAAGGTGTAATAGTAACGAAACCAAAAGGTGCTTTTTACTGTATTGCCCAATTGCCAATTGAAAATTCAGAAGACTTTGCACAATGGCTTTTAGAAAGTTACGATCTTAATGGCGAAACTGTAATGGTTGCACCTGCTGCTGGTTTTTATTCAACCCCTGGAATGGGATTGAATCAGGTACGTATCGCTTATGTTTTAAACAAAAAGGATTTAATTACGGCTGTAAACGTTTTAAAAGAAGCACTTATAGTTTATAATAAAAGATAAAAATTAAAAATATTCATTCTAAAATCTGTTTTAACGTAATGTTGAAACAGATTTTTTTTTGCCCTGTATTTTTCTAGAAAATAAAGCAATAAAAAAGTCTCAGTATTACTAGTTCTTAGTAAATTAGCTATAGAATTACAGACTTTTTATCATGAAAAAGTTAATTATAATACTGTTTCTCTTTCTGACATTAGTATCCTTTAAAAGTTCAGATGTAAAAGGTACTTTTAAAACTAAGTACACTTCTAATCTCCAGAACGAAGGGATAGCGTATTATCGAAAAGAAACTAACTATGCCTTTTCATTATTAAAAAAGCAAAAAAATAAGATCGATGTAGAACTCAGTACAAACGAAAAAGTACTAATCCTTTCTATTGCTTTTCCTGAGGTATTACGATACGATTCTTACTCTGACTACCTGGAAACATCCTCTAATAAAATTTTATATGTTAAGGAAGGAAAAAAAGGATCTGATTTTTCAACTGGCTATTTTCAGATGAAACCCTCCTTTATAGAAGATTTAGAAAATTATATAGCCAATAATGAAAATCTAAAGCAATACGACTGGATTCTTATTCAAAAGAAAGATGAAAAAGAAACCAGAAAAGAAAGAATAAACCGTCTGGGCAATTTTCAATGGCAACTTCGATATCTAAAAGTATTTTGGCATGTTGCTGAATATAAATATCAAAATATCGATTTTAAGACTACTCATGAAAAAATTCGTTTTTTCGCCACCGCCTATAATTACGGATTCACTAAACCTGACAAAGAAATAACTAAATACCAATTTGTACAAAAATTTTCTCCCGGGGAAATGACGGATACAAAGAAATTTGCCTTTGCTGATTTTTCCATTGATTTCATAAAGACCTACTCTTATTTTTTCAACCAATGAGTACTAATTTAAACTATATCTAAAAAGGATCGATTAAATAGTAAAAACGATAGAAAAGGTTTCCTTTTTATTAATTATCTTTACCGCCTTAAAAAGATATACCCATTATAATAGTAGTTTTTAATGATAAATAACGAAGATTTTTTAGACGAAATAGGAGACAATCATTTTAGCAGCAACGCGAAAAACCCTGTAAGACAGGATGCTTTTGACTTAACAGATGATGAAAAAATAGAAAAAATAAAAAAAGATGTTGAAAACATTCTACAAACACTTGGAATGGATTTGACAGATGACAGCATAAAAGGTACTCCAAACCGAGTAGCAAAGATGTTTGTAAAGGAGATTTTTGGTGGCTTAAACCCTTCAAAACAACCAAAAGCCTCTACTTTTGACAATAATTACAAATACGGTGAAATGTTAGTAGAGAAAAACATCACTGTTTATTCTACCTGCGAACACCACTTACTACCAATTATTGGTCGTGCCCACGTAGCTTATATTTCCAGCGGAAGAGTTATCGGTTTATCTAAAATGAACCGTATTGTAGAATATTATGCTAAAAGACCTCAGGTTCAGGAGCGTCTAACCATGCAAATTGTTCAGGAATTACAAAAAGCTTTAGGTACTGAAGATGTTGCCTGCGTTATTGACGCTAAACACCTTTGTGTAAATTCAAGAGGAATTAAAGATATCGAAAGCAGCACCGTAACATCTGAATTTGGCGGAAAATTTAAAGATCCTCAGACAAAAAGAGAGTTTTTGGATTATATCAAATTAGATACTCAATTTTAGTTTAATCGGTAAATCGTTAATTTGTTTAATCGGCTCGTCGAATCCCGATTAAACGGTTAAACAATTAAACAGCAAAGATGTATATTTTTTCCTTTGAAAAACTAGAGGTTTGGCAAAATGCAAGAATCTTCATTTTGGATATTTATAAATTAACTAGTAAATTTCCATCAAATGAAATATTCGGAATAACTTCTCAAATAAAAAGAAGTTCATCATCAATTGCAA
The DNA here is from genome assembly GCA_900107365.1 of Flavobacterium aquidurense. GTDB lineage: Bacteria > Bacteroidota > Bacteroidia > Flavobacteriales > Flavobacteriaceae > Flavobacterium > Flavobacterium aquidurense. The sequence continues at coordinate 190,497 of FNPS01000001.1, read as the reverse complement.
CCAATATAGCCGAGGGAACTTCAAGAAATACAAACAAAGACAAAGCTCACTTTTTAACGATCTCTTATTCATCAGCAATGGAAACTTTAAATCATTTAATTATTTCTAAAGATTTAAATTATGTTTCTGAAGTTGAATACAAAGATTCTCGTGAGAAAATTGAAAAAATTTGTAATCAGATAAATAGTTTAAAAAAATACTATCTTTCTAAAGAATAAGACTAGCAATAAAACGATTAAACAATTAAACAAATCAACGATTAAACAATAGAAACAAATATGCCTTTATATACAAGTCAACATCTAAAAATATACAATTCACTTTCGGGTGAAAAAGAAAATTTCAACCCAATTCATGAAGGAAATGTTGGAATGTATGTTTGCGGACCTACGGTTTATAGCAATGTACACTTAGGAAATGTGAGAACTTTTATGTCGTTTGACGTCATATTCAGGTATTTTTTACATCTTGATTACAAAGTACGTTATGTTCGTAACATTACAGACGTAGGACACATTGTAGACGATGTTGATGAAGGTGAAGATAAAATTGCCAAAAAAGCACGTTTAGAGCAATTGGAACCTATGGAAGTGGTACAACGCTATACGGTAGATTTTCATGACATCTTGAAGTCATTTAATTTCCTGCCGCCAAGTATTGAACCAACTGCAACGGGACATATTATTGAACAAATCGAAATTATCAAAAAAATCATAGATACCGGAATTGGTTACGAAGCCAACGGATCCGTTTATTTTGATGTTGTAAAGTATAACGAAACCAACAATTACGGAGTTTTAAGCGGTCGAAATATCGAAGACATGCTAGCCAATACCCGCGATCTTGATGGTCAGTCAGACAAAAGAAACCCGCAGGATTTTGCACTTTGGAAAAAAGCAGAGCCAGAACATATCATGAGATGGCCTTCGCCCTGGAGCGATGGTTTTCCGGGATGGCATTTGGAATGTACTGCCATGAGTACCAAATATCTTGGTAATCATTTTGATATTCACGGTGGCGGAATGGACTTAAAATTCCCTCATCACGAATGTGAAATCGCCCAAAACGAAGCTTGTACTGGTCAATCTCCTGTAAACTACTGGATGCATGCCAATATGCTGACTTTAAACGGAAAGAAAATGGCAAAATCAACAGGAAATAATATTTTACCTGGTGAGATTTTAAGCGGAGATAATAATATTCTAAGCAAAGCTTTTTCAGCATCTGTAACACGCTTTTTCATGTTACAGGCGCACTACAGAAGCATTTTAGATTTTTCTGATGACGCTATTGTAGCTGCTGAAAAAGGATATAAGCGATTAATGGAAGCTGTTGATGCTTTGCCGGCCATTTTAGCAAGTGCAACAAGCTCAATTAATATTGCTTCCTGGAAGCAATTATGCTACGATGCCATGAACGACGATTTCAATACTCCAATTTTAATTGCGCAGTTGTTTGAAGCCGTTCGCTATATCAATTTACTTAAAGAAGGAAAAGAAACGATCACTACCGAAGACCTTACGACATTCACAACAGCTATTAATGCTTTTGTTTTTGATGTTTTAGGTTTAAGCGATGAAAAAGCAGCTGATAGTAACAACGACAAATTAGAAGGCGTTGTAAACATGCTTATCGGAATGAGAAATCAGGCCAGAGCAGATAAAAACTTTGCACTTTCTGATCAAATCCGCGATCAATTAATTACTTTAGGAATTCAATTGAAAGACGGAAAAGACGGTACAACCTTTTCTGTATAATCATTCATTTTCTAATAAATCATGAAAGTAATCACTCCATTTGTTTTATTAGTACGTTTTTATCAGACCGCCATTTCGCCCTTTACACCAGCGTCTTGCCGTTTCGAACCAACATGTTCCAGTTATATGATTGAGGCACTGCAAAAACACGGATTATTTTATGGCGGCTACCTGGGAACGAAACGTATTTTGAGTTGCCATCCTTGGGGAAGAACAGGCTACGATCCGGTTCCGGAAAAGAAATGTTCGCACAAACATTAACTTTTAATAAAGACTTACTCTGCTTTAAATATTTATTTTTACAACCAATAAAAAAATACAATACTACATGACACACGCCTTAAACCTCGTTTGGAACCCTTCAGAAGGAATCAACTTAGGATTTTTTATGATTCGCTACTACAGTTTAATGTTCGTAATTGCTTTTGGTTTAGGATGGTTCCTAATGAAAAAGATTTTCGAACGCGAAAATGAATCACTCGAAAAATTAGATTCTTTATTTGTCTGGACTGTTTTGGCAACTTTAGCAGGCGCACGTTTAGGACATGTTTTCTTTTATGATTGGGAGTATTTCAGAAATCATTTACTTGAAATCTTTTTACCTTTCAGATTTGAACCAAAATTCGAATTTACAGGATACCAGGGATTAGCAAGTCATGGTGCTGCAATAGCAATCATTATTGCAATGTATTACTACAGCAAAATGATCTTAAAACGTCCTATGTTATGGATTTTAGACCGTGTTGTAATTCCGGTAGCAAGTGGTGCCATATTTGTACGTTTAGGAAATTTTTTCAACTCTGAGATTATCGGACACGAAACAACCTCCGCATTCGGAATTCGTTTTTTACATGACAAATTCAGTAAAGCTGAAGCCGTGAATGCAACTCAAATTGCAGATCCAAAAGAAGCTTATAATGCAATCGCACACGATCCAAAATTTGCTGAATTATTAGCACAGGTTCCTGCAAAACATCCAACACAATTATACGAAGCATTTTGCTACATTTTTGTATTTGCCATTCTATTCTTCTTATACTGGAAAACGAACGCAAGACTTAAAACAGGATTCTTATTCGGATTATTTTTAGTTCTTTTATTTGTCGTACGTTTTATTGTCGAATTTGTAAAAGAAAGCCAGGGCGGAATCGAAGAAGAATTAGGCTATTTCTCAACCGGACAATGGCTGAGTATACCTTTTATCATTATCGGTCTTTTCTTTATCATTAGAGCACAAAGAAATCCTTTAGCAACATCTTAAAAATTTAGATTCAATATAGTAATGCCCGATTTGTATCGGGCATTTTTTTTACATTAAAATGAACATTCCAGACTTACAATGGGTATAGCTTCTTTAATGTTTTTAGTAGCACAAATAATCGTTTTACAATAACCTTTAGTTCCCGCTGTCCGCTATATCTTTTTCCTGCTAAAGGAGCAGAAAAAAGGATACCGCTCCCATCGGGGCTAAATTAGAAATCTATTTTTCAAAATTACCAAAGAATTGGACTCTCGCGCCAGCATAGCTTTTTTTTAGAAAATAATATCATTTACTTTTTTCTAAGTAATCAATTGCCATTTTTCTTGTTTTATCATCTAAAACTTTATGATCATATGTCAGAATATCATAAACATCGTATGAAGCCCGTTTATAATTATATTTATTAGACATAATTAATGAATAATACAATAATCCCGTAACTTTTTGTTCTCCAATGTAAAGAATTCCCTTTAGTTCATTATATGCTATTGTATCTCCGCTAAATAAAACAAGTTTTTCTAAACTATCCATTAATTTTTGATTAGCTAATTTTTTTCTGAAAAAAGTTCCAGAGTTTTCTGTTGTCATAATTACTTTTGTCTCTTCCTTTTTTTCACATGAAAGTAATGAAGCTAAAACTATAATAATTTTCGATTTCATAATTATTTAAATAAAAAGTTCTTCCGTAAAATTCAACTACATTCTTATACTTTCAAGGAGACAAAATCATTCCAAGTCGAGCACTTAACTTTCTGTCCTTTTCCGTTGCTTTACAATCAAATTTAATCAAAAAAAAAGATCCAACTCTCGTTGGATCTTTTTATATATAACTAGTAGTTAATTATGCTTTATTATGTTTGTCTTCGATTGTATGTTTGTCATCGCTTGAAATCGTGTCAACCAATACTGGTGTAGCGATAAATAATGAAGAGTACGTTCCTACAACAATACCTACTAACATTGCGAAGATAAATCCTCTGATTGATTCTCCTCCAAAGATAAACATCGTCAATAATACGATAATCATCATTAATGAAGTATTCAATGTTCTAGATAATGTAGTATTAATAGAAGCGTTTACGATATCTTCAAAACTACCTTTACGGTTTCCAAGGATAAACTCTCTAATTCTGTCAAATACAATTACAGTATCATTCATAGAGTAACCAATAACGGTAAGAATCGCCGCAATAAAGTGCTGATCCATCTCCATGTGGAAAGGCATGAATTTATAACATAAAGAGTAAATTCCTAATACAAAGATCACGTCATGCGCAACAGCTGCAATCGCACCTAATGAATATTGCCATTTACGGAAAGAAATCATTAAGTATAAGAAAATAACTCCCATTGCACCAAGAACAGCCCAGTATGAGTTTGTTTTGATATCTTCAGAGATAGAAGCTCCAACTTTAGAAGATTGTAATACTCCAATTTTCTTACCATCAAAAGTATTGGTGAATTTATCATAAGTTACATTAGGGAAATATTTAGCTAATGCATCATATAATTTTTTGTTCACTTCCTCATCAACAGCAACCCCGTCTTCTTTAATTTTATATTTAGTTGTGATTTTCAATTGATCATCATCACCTAAAATTTTAGCTTCAACCGGAGTTCCAAAAGCAGCAGATAATTCATCAGAAACAACTGTAGCATCTACTGGTTTTTCAAATTTAACCTGGAAAGTTCTTCCTCCAACAAAATCAACACCTTCATCTAATCCATTTACGAAGAAGATAGAAATTAAACTTACTACCACTACAATAGAAGAGAAGATATAAGTGAATTTTTTGATTTTAATAAAGTCAAAGTGGAAATTAGTAAACCAATTTTTAGTAATATTAGTAGAGAAAGTCAAATCACCTTTTCCAGCAATATTTCTGTCAATGAAAATTCTTGCAATAAAAATTGATGTAAACAATGACGTTACAATACCAATTAATAATGTTAAAGCAAAACCTTTAATTGGTCCTGTTCCAAAAATAAACAAGATTGCTCCAGTTAAAACGTGAGTTACGTTCGCATCAATAATAGAACGCATTGCACCGTGCCATCCGTAAGAAGCAACAACAGCTTCAGACAAAGATTTACCTTCACGTAATTCTTCTTTTGCTCTTTCAAATATAATAATGTTAGCATCTACTGCAGTACCTAATGTTAATACGATACCTGCAATACCTGGTAATGTTAATACAAAACCAAAACTTGCCATAATTCCAAATAAGAATAATAAGTTCAATAATAAGGCAAGGTTAGCATACCAACCTGCTTTACCATAATAGAATACCATCCATAAACAAACTAATAAAAATCCAATTACTGATGAAATTGTACCAGCATCAATTGCAGCCTGACCTAAAGATGGTCCTACAACAGTTGATTGGATAATATCTGCAGAAGCTGGTAATTTACCTGCATTCAATACGTTTGCTAAATCTTTAGTTTCAGCCACATCAAAAGAACCTGTAATTTCAGATCTTCCTCCAGCGATTGGACCACTAGTAACACCAGGAGCAGAATATACAATGTTATCTAAAACAATAGCAATGTAACTTTTTTGAGAAAAAGCTCTACCTGTCAATTCTTCCCAAACTTTAGCACCCTGGCTGTTCATTTGCATAGAAACAGCTGGTTTTCCTAATTGGTCGAAAGTATCTTTTGCATCAGTAACAACACCACCGCTCATAGCAGGTACATTATCTCTGTTTCCTTTTAAAGCGTATAATTCAACAGCTTCAACTTCTTTTCCTTTAGCATCTTTTAAAGTAGTTGGTTTACTCCATACAAATTTTGCATTGTGTTGGTCAGCAGCCAATAAAACTCTAATTTCCGGTCTTTTGAAATATGCATTGATAGTAGCAGTATCTTTTGGAGCAAAGTAAGCTAAAACTGGTCCACCACCCTGACCTAACATTTTGTCAAATAACGGGTTGTTTCCTTTTTTAACATCAACAGAATCTTTAGCATCAGTTAATAAAGCATTCAATGAATCTTTAGCAACACTTTTAGTTTCTGTTTTCTTTACTTCAGTCTTTTTCAAAGCTTCGTTAGTAGCAACTAAGAAGTTTCCAATTTCTTCAACTTTATAAGTTTCCCAAAACTCTAATTGCGCTTTTCCACCTAATAATTTCTTGATTCTATCAACATCCTTAGCACCAGGAAGTTCAACTAGAATTCTTCCAGTTTCTCCTAATTTTTGAATGTTTGGTTGTGTTACACCAAATTTGTCAATACGCTCTCTTAATACTTTATAAGCACTTTCGATAGACTCATCAACTTTTTTCTTAATTACTTTTTGAGCTTGCGCATCAGTCATTTGGAAATCGATTCCACCTTCTCCTTGTAAACTTCTGTTTGCAAAAATATCTGGTGAAGCTAATTTTGTAGTTCCGTTTGAGTTCGCTTCAAATGCCTCAAAAAACTTATTTAAATAGGTTTTATTTCCTTCTAAATTTGCAGTCGCATCAGCTAATGATTTATTAAATACAGGATTTTTAGAATTGTTTGACAATCCTTTCAATACATCCTTAACAGAGATTTGAAGAATAACGTTGATTCCTCCTTCTAAGTCAAGACCTTTATTTAATTGTTTATTTTTTACTTCATTGTAAGTAAAATTTGTAAAACCAAGATTTAGTACCTCTACTTTACCAATAGAATCTAAATATTTTAGCTCTTTATCAGGATTGTCTCCTGCAAAAGCTTTAGCTTCACTTTTGACGCTGTTTGCCACAAAAGTGAACGAAAGTTGGTAAATACTTACCAATGCAAATAGAATTGCGAAAAATTTAATAAGTCCTTTATTCTGCATTATTACTAAAAATTAATTATGTTTTATTGTTTGTTTTTGTTTTAAAGTCCCATAAAATAAGCCCTGACATCATTTTTTAAAACTAAAAAACCAGATCACGAATTACAGCATTTTTTTTAAACCGAGCAAATATATAATTCTCGAAAAGATTAACCAATTTATTTATTAATTAATCTCAAAAAAAAGACTGCAAAAGTGCAGCCTTTTCCTTTTTTTACCAAATTCTTTATACTAAAATCGATTTTAGAGCATCATTCATCCCTCTAACTGCATCTGCACTTTTAGCAAACAAAGCCTTTTCCTGATCGTTTAATTGAATATCTAAAATTTCTTCTACTCCATTTTTACCTATAATACAAGGCACTCCTATACAAATATCGTTTTGTCCGTATTCTCCTTCAACAAATACCGAACAGGCAATCATTTTCTTTTGATCGTTTAAAATACTATCAACTAAATAGGCTACAGATGCTCCTGGAGCATACCATGCTGATGTACCTAAAAGACCCGTAAGTGTCGCACCTCCTACCATAGTATCAGCTGCAACTTTCTGCAATGCTTCTTCTGAAAGAAATTCTGTTACCGGAATTCCATTATAAGACGCTAAACGTGTCAATGGAATCATCGTAGTATCACCATGCCCTCCAATTACCATTGCTGATATATCATTTGCAGGCTTATCTAAAGCCAAAGACAAATAAGTTCTAAAACGAGAACTGTCTAAAGCACCACCCATACCAATAATTCTGTTTTTTGGTAATCCGGTAGCTTTTAAAGCTAAATACGTCATCGTATCCATTGGATTAGAAACAACAACAATAATAGTATTTGGCGAATGTTTTAATACATTCTCAGCAACTGTTTTTACAATTCCCGCATTAATACCTATTAATTCTTCACGTGTCATTCCTGGTTTTCTTGGAATTCCTGATGTAATTACTACTACATCACTTCCAGCTGTTTTAGAATAATCATTGGTTACACCAGATACTTTGGTATTAAAACCCGTATTAGTAGCGCATTGCATAATATCCAATGCTTTCCCTTCGGCAAAACCTTCTTTAATATCCAACAACACTACTTCGCTGGCAATTCCTCTATAAGAAATAACATCTGCACATGTAGCTCCAACATTTCCTGCTCCTACAATGGTAACTTTCATATTTTATACTTTATCGGTTATTAATTAATTTATTTTATAAACGACAATTCGTTTAATCGTTTAAGTAAATTTAAACAATTAAACGAATTGAAGGCTAAACTTTTTTATTATGCATCGATATTTGCGTAAACAGCATTTTTCTCGATAAATTCTCTACGTGGTGGTACTTCATCCCCCATTAACATTGAGAAAACCCTGTCAGCTTCAGCCAGACTATCAATCGTTACCTGACGTAAAGTTCTGAAGCTTGGATCCATTGTAGTTTCCCATAATTGCTCCGCGTTCATCTCTCCAAGACCTTTATAACGTTGGATAGCTGCACTTCCCCCCATTCTTTCATTCGCCTGATCACGCTGAACATCATTCCACGCATACTCTTTTTTATTTCCTTTTTTAACTAAGTATAAAGGCGGAGCTGCGATATAAACGTGACCTTCTTCAATCAACTCTTTCATGAAACGGAAGAAGAACGTTAGTATTAAAGTAGAAATGTGACTACCATCGACATCGGCATCACACATGATGATTACCTTATGATACCTTAGTTTTTCAAGATTTAAGGCTTTGCTGTCTTCTGCAGTTCCAATCGTAACTCCTAAAGCAGTAAAGATATTTCGAATCTCTTCGTTTTCGAATACTTTATGATGCATCGCTTTCTCAACATTCAAAATCTTACCACGCAAAGGCAAAATCGCCTGAAAGTTACGATCACGACCTTGTTTTGCTGTTCCACCAGCCGAATCTCCCTCGACAAGGTAAACCTCACATCTTGCAGGATCCTGCTCAGAACAATCTGAAAGTTTTCCTGGCAATCCACCGCCGCCCATAACGGTTTTACGTTGCACCATTTCACGTGCTTTTTTAGCAGCGTGACGGGCCTGAGCCGCTAAAATTACTTTCTGGATAATGATACGGGCATCATTTGGATTTTCCTCCAAATAATTCTCTAACATCTCTCCAACTGCCTGAGAAACCGGAGAAACTACTTCTCTGTTTCCAAGTTTAGTTTTGGTTTGTCCTTCAAATTGAGGTTCAGCCACTTTTACCGAAATAATAGCAGTCAATCCCTCACGGAAGTCATCTCCCGCAATTTCGAATTTCAACTTATCCAACATTCCAGAAGCATCTGCGTATTTTTTAAGGGTTCTTGTCAAACCACTTCTAAAACCTTGTAAATGCGTTCCTCCTTCGTGAGTGTTAATATTATTTACGTAAGAGAAAATATTCTCTGTATAACTTGTATTATAAATTAAGGCAACTTCAACCGGAATTTCACCTTTTTCATTATCCATGCTGATAACGTGAGAAATAATTGGCTCACGGTTTCCATCTAAATAACGAATATATTCTTTAAGCCCTTCATCAGAATGAAAAACTTCAACTTTAAATTCACCTTTATCATCAACTTCTCTTTTGTCTGTAAAAGTAATTGTGATTCCTTTGTTTAAGAAAGAAAGCTCACGCATACGAGCTGATAAAGTATCATAAGAGAACTCTGTAGTCTGAGTAAAGATGGTATTATCAGGATAAAAAGTCTGACGTGTACCTCTTTTATCTGTTTCTCCGATTTGTTTTACCGGATATAATGATTTTCCTCTTTCATATTCTTGTTCGTAGATTTTACCGTCTCTAAAAACAGTAGATTTCATATGAACTGAAAGTGCGTTTACAACCGAAACCCCAACACCGTGCAAACCTCCGGAAACTTTATAAGAATCTTTATCGAATTTACCTCCGGCACCAATTTTAGTCATTACAACCTCAAGTGCAGAAACTCCTTCTTTTTTATGTAAATCAACTGGAATACCACGACCGTTATCTTCAACTGTTACCGAACCGTCTTCGTTAATTGCAACACCAATAGTATCACAATGTCCCCCCATCGCCTCATCAATAGAGTTATCAACAACCTCGTAAACCAAATGATGTAGCCCTCGAACCCCTACATCTCCAATATACATCGATGGACGCATTCTTACGTGCTCCATTCCTTCTAATGCCTGAATACTATCTGCTGAATAATTGTTCTTCTTGATTTCTTCGCTCATATAATTTATTCTAAAAAATGTAATTATTGTCTAACACGCAAATATATAAAAACGCAAATTATATATCAGTTAAAATCCCATTTAAAGCACTTAAGTTATTAACACAATTGTGTGAAAAATCAAAAAATAAATTCCAAATTCCAAAAATTAGCCTCTTTAAAAAAACAAATTCCAAATTCTTTGAAAATATTCCTAATTTCAAGAATAGAAATAACACAAAAATCAAATGATGAAAAATCCAAATTCTAAAAAATGAAAAATCCGAAACAACAAAATGTCATTTCGGATTTGGATTTTAATATTAAATAAACTCAATACAATTGGAATTTGAAATTTATAAAATTTGGAATTTTTCTATTTATAGTTTTTTTGTAAAATCTCCCGCATACACAGAAGTCATTTTATCCAGGCTTAAATATTTCTTCAAAACTGCATTAACTTCTTCTACTTTTAATGCTTTAACTTTGTTCTCTAAGTCATCATAATCTTCCAAAGGAACGCCATATTGCAAATAGGTATTTACAAGACTCATTAAAGTATCATCACTTCCTAATCTTGTTTTTCTTTCGTTCTGCCAGCTAACCAGGTTTGATTTTAGCTCTTCGGCAGTAAAACCATCTTTTAATGCTTTTGCAATTTCTTCTTTTGCAGCCGTTTCAACTGCATTCTTTTTAGTCGGATTTAAAAAAGCATAATACGACCATGAAGCAACATCATTTGTAATAGGCACATCAATAAATGAACCTGCACCGTAACTGATTCCTTCTTTTTCTCTTAATCGCATTGGAATTCTTGCGCTTAAAAAACCTCCGCTTCCCAATATTTCATTAGCCATTACAAATGCGGGATAATCGGCACTGCTTTTGGTCATTTTAAAACTAATTCTACCAAGCGCTACAGCATTTTCTTTATCCGGAGTTATAAAATCCTTATCCAGTATTTTTGTTTCAAAATAAGTAGGTTTGGCCAATTCATATTTTGATTTAGAATTCCATTTTCCGAAGGTGTTTTCTAAAATCTCAACTGTAGATTTTGCTTCCAAATCCCCTACTACACTTCCAACACCATTATTACCTCCCAGAATAGTAGCATAAAAATCAACTATCTCCGTTTGTTTTATCTTTTTAAAAGCATCAATCTGTTCCTGAATTGTTGGTGTATAAAAAATACTTGCTTTATCATATTTTGTAGTCTCTCTCGAAAGCTCTGTAAAAGCAACTGTTTGAGGATCATTAAGATTAGACTCCAAATAAGTATTATAATCTGTAATTGTTTTAGTCAGCTCATTTTGTGGAAAAGTAGAATTAACGAGCAAATCATTTAAAATCTCCATTACTTCTTTAAAACTTTCTTTATAAGTACTAATGTTAATCGACAAAACCTGCCCTGAAAAATTAAAATAAATACTAGATTTTAATTGATCTAATCTATCCTGAATTTGCTCTTTTGTTCTGGTTTTAGTTCCGGTTTTTAATAATTGCGCCAAAATTCCGCCTGTATCTGTTTTACCTGCTAAATCCTTTTCATTACTAACTGGGAATTTAAAATTAGCCTGAACTTTACCTCCTTTTATTTCTTTTTTTATCAAGCCGTATTTTGCTCCGTTACTTAATTTACCTTCAACAAAATTCTGTTTTAAATTTTTAATAGAGGCTTCAAATGCGGCTGCTTCTTTTTCTAAGGCCTTACCTTTGTAATCTTTAGTTAAAGTAACTAATTGCTCATCTGTATATTCAACAGATTTTACTCTTTGCTCCTCTTTTGAAGGAATAAATATTCCAACCGTTCTATTATTACTTCTGAAATATTTCTCAGCAACTCTTTGAATATCTTCTTTTGTTAACTTTTCGACAGCATCTCTATACAGGTAACCCAATCTAAAATCTCCGGCACCAATAATTTCTGTTAGATTAATTGCAAAAGAAATAGTGTTATTCTTAACACCTTCAATTTGCTTGATAATCTTTGCTTTGGCTCTGCTTACGTCCTGATCTGTATATAAAGTCGTTGGTATTTTATCTAATTCTGTCCTTACGATATCTCTTGTAGCCTTAATATCTTTGTCATTAGGAACGGCGACTCCAAAGTACATAAAGCTTGCATCTCTAACATTTGGCTGCCAGGCATACAAACTTGAAACTTTTTGGGTTTCAACCAAAGTTTTATACAAATAACCTGATGGATCAGAAGTCAAAATTTCTCCCAAAGCGTCAATCGCAGCAAAATCTTTATCTGCATAGGGAACCGTATGATACAAAGCACCCACATTTTTACTATCCCCCGCTCTGTTAAGCTCTACGAATTTTTCTCCATCCTGGGCTGGTTCAAGTGTATATGTTTTATCTAAAACTCTTTTTGGTCTTGGAATAGCTCCTAAATATTGCCCAACATACTGCAATGCTTTTTGCTCATCAAATTTACCTGCGATAATTAAAGTTGCATTGTCTGGCTGATAATATTTTTCGTAAAAAACTCTAAGCCTGTTTGCTTTAACTCTTTCAATATCTTCCTTACTTCCAATAGTACTATTCCCGTAATTGTGCCACAAATAAGCTGTTGAAAGAATTCTTTCCTGCAAAACACCATCCGGATTATTTTCACCTATTTCAAACTCATTTCGTACTACTGAAAATTCCTTATCAAGATCTGTTTGTAAAATAGTAGCATTGATCATTCGGTCAGCTTCCATTTCAATACTCCACTTTAAATTTTCATCATTTGATGGAAAAACTTCATAATAATTAGTTCTGTCTAACCAGGTTGTTCCATTGGCCGCTCCTCCTTTATCAGAAAGCATTTTTTTAATGTCTCCGAGATTTTTAGTACTTTTAAAAAGCATATGCTCCAATAAATGCGCCATGCCTTTTTCTCCGTAACCTTCGTTTCTGGAACCTACACTATAAACGATATTGACCACCATATTGCTTTGAGAAGCATCTGGAATCAAAAGAACTTTTAATCCGTTGTTTAAAGAATATTCTTTAACACCTTCTACATTGGTAATGTATTTTGGTATTTCAGATTTTTGAGCGTATACTGAACTCAAGGAAACAAATGAGCAGTACAGAATTCCACTTAGTAATAGTTTTCTCATAGATGGTTAATTATTTATTAATTGTTCTTGGTAACCAAATATAGTATTTTTCTTAATTACAATAAAGTCTTATTAACTTACTTTTAGCGATTTACCTTAAAACTAAATTCCAAATCTTTTAAATCCCAAATTCCAATTACTGCTCAGAACTAAAGTCCAAATCTTAAATTCCAATTACTGCGAAAGAAATCCAATCTTTATCGAGAAGCACCGGACTCAAATTCCAATTACGAGCATAAAAAAATCCGAAATGAATACATATCATTTCGGATTTTATATTTTTTTAATTCTTAAATTCTCTTTTGGAATTTAAAAATTGGAATTTGGAATTTCTTTTTTGGAATGTTTAAATCACCACCCCAGATTTCGAAATCTCTGTATCTGCTTTTACGTGTGCTGAATTTGCTCTACCACTTGGATCCTGGTTGTCCTGCCATTTAGGAATCCATTTGCGTACTGTTTGAGCAGCACTAACTTGTGGATAATATTTATGAAAAATCGATCTGTAAAAATAAGCCTCCTTTGTTGTTGGTGAGTTGTATGGAAACTCAGCAGCAGCTCCAGCCAATTGTTCGTCTGAAACCTGAGTAGCGCAATATTCGATCAATTCATCAACCCAATTGTATCCAACTCCGTCTGAAAACTGTTCTTTTTGTCTCCATAAAACTTCTGTTGGCAAATACGGATTTTCAGGAGTATCAAATGCTTTTCTTAAAATATATTTCTCAATACCATCATGCGTTTTTGGCTGTTTTTCTTCCGTTTTAATTCGGATGGCAACATCTAAAAAAGCGGTATCTAAAAATGGAATCCTGGCTTCAACACCAGTTGCCATTGTTGTTTTATCAGCGCGTAATAAATCAGCAGTAAACAATTTCTGAACTCTTTCAATTGTTTCATCCTGAAATTCTTCTGTTGATGGTGCATTTCTAAAATACAAATGGCCACCAAAAATCTCATCGGCACCTTCCCCTGAAAGAATCACTTTAATTCCTTTTTCACTTATTGCTGTCGACAACAAATACATTGGAACTCCGGCTCTAACAGAAATGATATCGTATGTTTCAATATGATAAATTACTTTTTCAATCATTTCAACACCTTCTGCAACAGAAAAATGTATTTCATGATGTTCTGTTCCTAAAAATGCTGCGGCTTTTCTGGCTGCAATATTATCTGGCGAATCACTATCTAATCCGATAGAAAAGGAAGGTAGTTTTTTTCCTTTTTCAGCAAATAATCGAGCTGCAATTGATGAAGTCAAAGACGAATCCAAGCCACCTGATAATAAAACCCCCAGCGGAGCTTCGCTCATTAAACGTTTACGGGTAGCTTCGACTAAAGTCTCACGAATCAAATCCAAATCAAGACTTTCAACAGCATTTAAATGATCTTCATATTCAGGTCGGTAATATTTTACGAAACCTGTTTTACCCGTATAATAATGTCCCGGAGGAAAAGTTGAAAATGACTTACACTGATCTGCAATTGACTTCATTTCTGAAGAAAAATAAATCCTTCCTCTTTCATCCAATCCATAATAGAGAGGTTTTACTCCAATTGGGTCTCTTCCGGCAATGTAATCATCACCATCAATAACTACAAAAGCAAAATCTCCATCAAGCATATTACAGAAATTATATCCAAATTCCTCGTACAAATGCACGATAACTTCTGAATCTGATTTTGTTCTAAAAGTATGCTCTTTTAAAACTGTATTTTTTAATTCCTGATAGTTGTAAATTTCGCCATCATGAACCATCCAGGCTTTATTTGTTCCCTGAATAGGTTGTTTACCTGTCTGTAAATCAACAATTGACAAACTTTCATGACAAATAATACTTCCATTCTCCATAATATGCAGATCATTCTCATCAGGCCCACGATGCGACATTCTTTTAGAAAGCTCTTTTACAAGTTGCGGGTCTTTTCCTTTACCAATTACTGCCAATAATCCAGACATACCATTCTATTTTTTTATTATTATTTTACTCACTCCCCTCATGAAGTGAATTAACTTTAAAAACTACTTATAATCTATAGCAAAACTAAAATATTATTTCTCCTTTTTGTTGAGAATCTAACTTACTTCAGTAAATGTCAAATATAAAAAAGAAAGTTAAAATATTAACGAAAAATAATCTTAAAGAGCTGAAATTATGAACTTAATAATTTTAGAGACAAAAAACGTCCTCTAAAAATAGAGAACGTCTTTCTTAATATATACTAATTCTAAAAATTCATTTTTTTATGCTTTCTCGTAAGCATCATCATGCACACTTGCAACCGCTCTACCTGAAGGATCGTTCATGTTTTTAAAAGCTTCATCCCACTCCAGTGCAATTTTTGTACTACAAGCCACACTTGCTTCCTGAGGCACACATAAAGCGGCAGCATCACTTGGAAAATGTTCAGCGAAGATAGAACGGTAATAATATTCTTCTTTTGAAGTTGGTGTTTGTAATGGGAATTTGTATTTCGCATTTGCCAATTGTTCATCAGAAACTGCTTCTCCAACTACTTCTTTCAAAGTGTCGATCCAGCTGTATCCTACTCCATCAGAAAACTGCTCTTTTTGTCTCCATGCTACACTTTCCGGCAACATGTCTTCAAAAGCTTTACGAACTACCCATTTTTCCATTGGATGTTCTTTATTGATCATTTTATCTTGTGGGTTAATGCGCATGGCAACATCCATAAATTCTTTATCTAAGAATGGAACACGACCTTCGATTCCCCAGGCAGCCAAACTTTTGTTTGCACGTAAACAATCGTACATATGAAGTTTTCCTAATTTACGAACGTTTTCTTCGTGGAATTCTCTTGCGTTTGGTGCTTTATGGAAGTATAAATAGCCTCCAAACAACTCATCTGCACCTTCTCCGGAAAGCACCATTTTAATTCCCATTGATTTAATAACTCTCGCCATTAACCACATTGGAGTTGATGCTCTAACTGTAGTCACATCATACGTTTCAAGGTTGTAAATTACATCACGAACGGCATCTAATCCTTCCTGAATTGTGAATTTAATTTCGTGGTGAATCGTTCCGATATGTTTTGCCACAACCTGAGCAGCTGCTAAATCAGGAGAACCTTCTAATCCAACTGAGAAAGAGTGTAATTGCGGATACCAGGCGTCAGTAGTGTCATCAGACTCAATACGCTTTTGTGCAAATTTTTTAGCTACAGCCGAAGTAATAGACGAATCTAAACCTCCGGAAAGTAAAACTCCGTAAGGAACATCACTCATTAATTGTCTGTGAACTGCTGCTTCAAGCGCTTTTTTGATTTCCGGAATACTAGTTTCGTTGTCTTTTACAGCATCATAATCTACCCAGTCTCTTTTGTACCATTGTACAAATTCACCGTCTTTACTTGTCATATAATGTCCTGGAGGAAACAATTGAATTTTTGTGCAATATCCTTCCAAAGCTTTTAATTCAGAAGCTACGTAAAAAGTTCCGTGTTGATCCCAACCAATGTATAAAGGAATAATTCCCATATGGTCACGAGCAATAAAATACTCGTCTTTTTCAACGTCATAAATTGCAAATCCAAAGATTCCGTTCATTTCATCTACAAAGTGAGGACCTTTTTCTCTGTAAAGAGCCAGAATAACTTCACAGTCACTTTCAGTCTGAAAATTATATTTTCCTTCAAATTGTTTACGCAATTCTCTGTGGTTGTATATTTCACCATTTGCAGCTAAAACTAACTTTTTATCTTCTGTAAATAAAGGTTGTTTTCCAGACGCCGGATCAACAATCGCCAAACGCTCGTGAGAAAGAATTGCTTTATCATTACTGTAAATACCGCTCCAGTCTGGTCCACGGTGACGAATGATTTTAGACATTTCTAATACTTGAGGTCTTAAAGTCTCAGCTTTTTGTTTTAGATCAAAGGCACATACGATTCCGCACATAATTCTATATTTTTAATTGTAAATTTCATTTTGATAAGGCAAAGATGCGGTATTGGTTATAATTGAAAAACATAAATATTCATTTCAGTTATAATTTTAAACCATAATTTGATATTTACATACAAAATGTAAAATTTTAACACCAAAAAAAGCCCTGAACTTGAAAATTTCAATTTCAGGGCTAAATGGAGCTATATACACAAGCTTTTAGAGAGATCTTTGAAGTATAATTTGATATTTTAAAGAATCATTGAAAAATATTCAAGGAGAAGAAGAAATAGCAACTTAAAATTATTCTAAGTTCAATATTTTCATTCCGATGAACTAGAAATCCCCGCAAGTAGCTCTACAAAGATTGGATTCTCGTTGCGGAGTCACTTGCGGGGATTGCTTCGCCAATTCACTATCCTTCGTGTCCTCGTTCCCCGGAATGACATACTTTGTGGCTATTTCGCTCTGAAAAAGTTAGTAGAATATTGAATGATTTATTCAACACTCTCAATAGTATAATGCGTCTTATTAATTTCAAATTGAAACCCAACTTTATTCCCCATTAAATGAGAACCCAATGGAGATTGAGGAGAAAGTGCAATTATATTAATTCCGTCAATTGCAATTTTAGGAAGCGCCACACTCAAATACAAATGAATACCGTTAGCTTTCACCAAACTTCCGGAAATAATATTCTCAGTTGTTTTTGAAGCATCAATTTTATCTAAAATAGCTTTTTGAGTTATCGCTTCTTTTAATTTATTGGTCAGTTTTTCCTGTTCGATATGCATCATCGACAAAGCCGTTTCATGCTTATCGCCGGCAGAACCTTTGGCATCGTTTTTAGAATCTTCAGTCAAAGCCGAAATCATGTCTCTAAAAACATCTATTCGGTCCTGAACCATTTGCAAATAATGGGAATGTATTTTTTGTTTGAAAGTCATTTTTTAAAGGTACTGAGGTTCTGAGGTACAAAGGTGCAAAGGTTTTTTTCTTTTGCAATTTTTTTCGCCACGAATTACACTAATTATAAAAAACAAAAATCGCCAAATCTTTAAAAGACTTAGCGAACCTTGCGTAAAAACTTTGCGGCCTTTGCGGTTAAATTTAAAAATCGAATTTATAATTTCCGCCTACTAAAACCTGGAATCCCTGAACAGGGTAATTCAACCATCTTTCGTAAGCCTGATTTCCTATATTATTTAGTTTTAAGAAAAAAGTCAAACGTTCGTTGTATTTATATCCTAAATGCGCATTCGCATCAAAATAACTTTTTAAGGTAACCGGAACGCCAAGTGTTGCAACATCTAAGTTTGTTTGCATATCCTTACGTTCTCCAACAAAGAAAACATTCAGTCCTGCGTACCATTGTTTAGTTATAGTAACATCCAAATTGGAGCTTAATTTCATTGAAGGTAAATTCCACGCTTCTAATCCATCTGTTTTATAACTATTAAAGGTTCCGTTGATTCCAAAAGTAACATTTTTAGAAAAGTCAGCTTTTAACTCGGCATAAAAACGTAATGTTCTTACGTCATCATAAACTACTCCAAACGAATTTCCAAAAGCATAATTCTGGTTATCAAAATTCTCTGTATAATCATTGCTTTTAAACAAAGCTTTGTCTTTTTCGTTTAGATAAGAACCCGACAAATTATAATTAATATTGTTTGCCAATTTCCCTTTTAAACCTGCAAAGACATTATACTGATTACTTGTAGGTCTCATGTTTAAAGTTGGAGATAAAAACGGGTTTTGAGTCACAAAATCAGCATAAGAATTTTGATTTAAGCTACCGTTTACTCCTGTGTAAAAAATCATTAAATCACCTACTAATTTATACGAAGCATTTACCTTTGGATAAATATAGAATTTGTTTCCGCTGTTTTCAGAATCTAATCCATAATATAATCCAGCACCTAATTCTAATGTCCAATCGTTTTCATGAACTACAAAACTTGGCTCGATTCCGAAATTAGTTAAGCTGTATTTTACAGGTTCTAAATTAGTACGATCATAATTATTCTCGAATGATCCACTTACGTGATCAATGATAATATTTGTATTAATCGACTGATCCATAACATCAACTTTGAAAGTTGGCTTCACATAAAAACGATTTTCTGAAGAAGAAAAACTATCTGAAAAATGTGTAAATCTGGTATCAATTTTACTAAAAATCCCTTCATTAAATTCTATATTTCCGCCTAAAGAGATCGTGTTATAAGAGTGATTCGGATTAATTCCTCTAATCAAATCTTCCTGCGTTTCCGGAGGCAAAGTCATTCCAAAATCAGTTGGCAAACCGTACCAATTGTACACTTGATTTTGATATCCTAAATCTACTGCCCATGACATATCACGATTGTTTACACCATAACCAACATTCAAAGCTGTATCATAAAATTCATCATTCAGATTTACATCTTTAATTCCGCCCTGAGAAGAATGATGACGCAACATTCCGGCCACATAATCATTGTTTCCTAAGTCTTGTGTTACAAATAATTCAGCATTCAAAGTCCCATAATTTCCAACGCCAAGAGTCGCATAATTATTGAACAATCTTTCCTTTTTTGATTTCTCAACACCTGCAGCATTTCCTTTTGAAGGAGTAAAGGTCGATGCAACAGGAACAGACAAAATGCTATATTTAATAGTCTCTTTTGGCTGATTTCCAGAATCGTCAAGCGAAGGAGTTTCTTTCACTTTAAAAGCATCTGATATGGTTGGCGAATAAGGCTTTACCACATTTACCGTTTCTGTTCCTATGCTTTCATTTTTCTTTTGAGCAAACGAAAGCTGAACTAGAAACAACAGCAGTAAAATGATTATTTTATTTTGGCTTTTAATTTTCATACTTATTTATTTTTTTAGAGAAAACTTTAGAGAAAAGAACAAAGAATAAAGAGAAAAGACTTCCAATCTTTGCTTTCCAATCTATGTTCTATGTTCTATGCTCTATGTTCTATGCTCTATCCTCTATTTTCAATTTTCTAATATCTTTCTTCTTGGCTCTTGGCTCTATTTTCTAAAATCTATATTCTATTCTCTATTCTCTATTCTCTATTCTCTATATTCTCTCGACTTAAGCTTCCCACTCTCCTTTTGCAACAAACTGCGCTTTCCCTCCAATCTGAATATCAAATTGATTATCCGTCAATTTCCCTTTGAAATAAATCTGAGAAGGACGACCAATATAATCTCCCTGATAATTAATCAATTCAAATTCAGGTTTATGATATTTCAACAAAAAAGCTTGTAGGCACGTACTGGCACTTCCTGTTGCGGCGTCTTCAACTAATTGATTATTTTCAACACACAACATTCTGCTAAACAATTTTGAGCCTTCCAAATAATAGAAATACAAAGCTCTGTGCGCTGTTTTGCAATTATTTTTCAGCCATTGATCTGTTTTATCTTTATCTAAAACCAAATTTTCCAGTGCTCTTTTGCTGCTTAACCCAACCATTACAAAGGCACTTCCGGTTGTAACTTCCTGAATTGGAAATTGATTTTCAAAATCATGATTGTTCAGATTACTAAATACTGTAATATCTTCTTTCGAAAAAATATCCCAAAACTTAGGCTGAGCTGCTTTTAACCAAATCAGTTCTTCTGTTTTATGAATTGCAATTGGTCCAATCGGAACATTCAATTTTATATTTCTAGGAGAATTATTAAACACTCTATTCATTAAAACCCACGAAGTTCCAATTATAGGATGACCTGCAAACTGCATTTCGTGCTCAGGCGTAAAAATTTTAATTTCGGCCTTATTGTTTTCAGGATCCAGTTTTGTGATAAAAGTACTTTCCGCAAAATTAATTTCGCGGGCGATCTTCTGCATTTCTTCGGAACTTAAATTCCCTGCGTCTAAAAAAACTGCCAATTGATTCCCGGCATATTTTTTATCAGCAAAAACATCAACTATATAAAAAGGTAAACTCATATCTTGTAAAATGTGTTTTGTGAGATGTAAAATGATAAAGCGAATACCTTTCACATTTTACATCTAACTTTTAACTATTTAGTAATTGAAGAATTCGTTTTTGATTCTTCCAACTTAATCGCGCTTAATTCTTTTTTTGCTTCTTCAACTACATCCGGGAAATCTGTAAAATTGTTAATTACGTTGTCCAGAATGTAAGTTGCCTGATAACTGTCTTTTAATCCGTAAAAGTTTTTAGCCATTAAAACCAAACTCTTCGCTCCATAATATTTATAACCCGAATAATTCTTAGCTAATTTTTGAACTGAAACATTTGAAGCATCAAATTTTCCTTCTTTTGTTTTAAAGTATGCATCATAATACAAAGCTTCTGCAGCTAATTCGCCTTTAGAAGTCGTCGATAATTTTGCGTAGGCCGCTTTAGCTTTATCTTCATCACCAGTTTGCATTGCCGCACGCGCTACGATAATCTGAGCATCGGCTTTTACATTCGCATCTGCTTTTGGATTTTGCAAAACTTTATCAGCTGAAATTACTGAGTTATCATAATCTTTTTTGTCATAATAACATTTCATCAAATTCGCTTGTGCGAAGTTTTTATTCTGAGCAGAATCGGATTCGTTTTCCAAACGAACTAATACCGGAATCGCTTTATCACAATCTTTTGCTTTCAGATAAATCTGAGCCAATTTGTTTAAAGATTGTTCCGTAAATTCACTTCTTGGCTGATCAATCACATATTGATAACTAGCAATAGATTTAACCTCTGAACCTTCCGCATAAAGCAATTGTGCCAAATAAAAATTAGCCTCAAGTGCATGTAAGCCTGATGGAAATTTATTCACATAACCTGTAAAACCTGTAATCGCCTGCTTGCTGTTATTTTGACTGTACTGTTTGAAAGCAGCGTCATAAGTATCATTATCCAGTTCCGCATCTGTAACCGAAACAAAATCTAATGTTCGTACCCAAGTCGCGTATTCATCTACTTTTCCTGAATCAACATAAATTAATCTTGCTGTAGAAACCGCCTCTAAAGCTTCCGGTGTTTTTGGAAATTCTGCTGCTACTTTTTTGAATTTAACCAAAGCTTGTTCATCACGATCGGAATTGTAATAAATCAAACCTTGCTTTAAAATTGATTTTGAAGTAAACGACCCGTTTTTATATTCTGAAATCAACTGATCATACGTTTTAATCGCCTGATCGTTTTTTTTCTCGGCTACATAGGTATTTCCTAATTCATACAAAGCATCATCACGATACTCTGATTTTTTGTACATCTGAAGGAAGTTATTCAACTCCTCTACTTTCTTGTCATTTTTCGACATGAAACCGTAGGAAATTGCTTTTTGAAACTGTGCATAATCGGCATCAACGCCTTTTGCCGCAATTGCTTTGGCATAAGCTTCATTCGCAGCAGTGTATTTTGAAGTTACAAAACGGCAATCTCCCAAACGTAAATACGAATCGTTTAAACGAACTTTATCTCCGGGAGCAGTATCGATTTGAGCCTGAAATGAAGTTGCAGCCTGATCGTAATCCTTTAATTTAAAATACGTATAACCAATGTTATAATTGATGTTTTTATATTCTTCTGTCGTTTTTGCTGCTGCCTGACCTGCAAATTGTTTGTAAGTTAACAATGCATTCTGAAAATCATCAGAAAGATATTCTGTCTCCGCTTTCCAGAAAGTGGCACGTGCCGTAAACTCAGGTGTTTTTTGTTCGCTGACCGCACTTTTAAACATTTTCCCCGCTTCTGCATAATTCGATTCATTATACAATTCCAATCCTCTGTAAAAAAGTACTTTTTGGTACGCTGCTTTGTTTTCAGCCGATCTGTTTTTCTCTAGTAACACTAAAGCTTCTTTATAATTTTTAGAAGAAATATAAGAATCAACCAATAATTTTTCTACTTCAGCTTTGCTGGAATTATTTGGATATTTTTTTAAGAAATCAAGCAGAATTCCAGGAACGGTTTGATAAGCATTTCCAATTTCATAACTCAATTTGGCATAATTCAAAGCTGCATCTTCCTGAATTTGCGTATTGAATTCCATTTCAGAAGCATTTTTAAAAGCATTTAAAGCTTCTTGTTTTTTGCCTGTATTCAAATAACTTAAACCTAAATGATAATAGGCATTTTGCGCTACAAAATCTTTCCCTTCAATGATTTTATTGAATTGAGAAATCGCTTTTTCGTATTCTTTTTGCTCATAATACGCATATCCCAATTGATAAAAATCAGTATTATTCCACTTTCCTTTTTTACCTGCATATTGCTCTAAATACGGAATCGCTTTTCCATATTGTTTTAGGTTGAAATAGCTTTCTCCAATAATTTTATTCAGTTCTGATTTTTCTATGTCATTTGATTTCGCCATTGCTTTCTGGCCTAAATCTATTGCTTTCTGGAAGCTTCCAAGCTTGAAATTCATATCAGCCTGATAGTACGAAAGCTTTTCTTTGTATTTTTCTTCGCCTGAAACTTCATCAAAATATTTGGTTGCTTCTTTATAATCGTCGCCTTCGTAAGCCATAAATCCTAAGTAATATTTGGCCTGAGAACCAAATTCCGGAGAATTTACTACTTTATTGAAATAGGTTGTGGCTTCTTTTTTCTTTTTAGCATTAAAGTAACTGTACCCTTTCTGAAAATTAAATTTATCAGAATCGGCTTTACTCATATAACTTTCATCAACTTTATCAAACCATTGCAAGGCTTTTGGATAATTCCCCTGTTCGAAGAAAAACTGTGCCACTTCAATATAAGCCTGATTTTGTTTGGTACTTGTTGGATAATCGCTCACAAATTTTTCCATCAGCGCATCGGCATTTGCCTGATTGGTTCTGATGGCACAATTGGCGATGTAATAAGCACAATCTGACTGTACTTCTTCTGTCTTGGCGTGGTTTTTTACATATTCAAAAATATGTTGAGCCGAAGCATATTGTTTGTCATTGTATAAAGCTACTGCCTTATCAAAATCCTTTAAATCGTAAGTATATATTGCTGATTTTTGTGCCGAAACTGTGGTCGAAATGAGGATTATTTGGAGTAAAAAGAACCAGGAAAATTTACGCATTGTAATTATGTTTAGTATTCAAATGTATCATTTTATACCGTCTATAACGAAACGTTTCTCGCATTTATTATGAACAAAAAATTTAACATACCACATTTAACAGCTTCTGAGCGCTTATTTTTCTACCATATAAGTGATATAAGTAATTATAAGCTAGAGGCTTTTAGCTTCGTATACAACTCTGAAGGTCATATAAGTTTTTCGAAATAAAAAACTTTTACCACAATCGATTAAAATGCATTTATACACTTATGTACTTATACATTTTTTGCAATAAAATCTTTTCGACAATTTGCTACAATGACCTTATATGACTTATATGGTGAAAAATTTCCATTTCATTTTTTTATCAGAAATGATTGAAATTTATTTTGAATCCAACCGTTAACTTCTTACTTTTACCAATCAAATCAATTTTATTATGTCACAAACCGTACTATCTCTTAAAGAAGTCACTATATATCAGGAAGGAAGAAAAATTTTATCTCATATTAATTTAGATGTTCAGCATGGTGAATTTATTTACATCATTGGAAAAACAGGTTCCGGGAAAAGTAGTTTCTTAAAAACTTTATATGCAGATTTACCTTTAAGCGAAGGAGAAGGTCATATAGTTGAATTTGATCTGGCAACTTTAAAAGAAAGTGATATTCCGTATTTGAGACGTAAAATTGGAATTGTATTTCAGGATTTCAAATTGCTTCCGGACCGTTCTATAAAAGACAATATGTTGTTTGTTTTAAAAGCAACAGGATGGACTGAAAAAGAAGCTATGGAACACAAAATCGATGAAGTTCTGGATAAAGTTGGCATGAAAGATTTCGTTAATAAAATGCCACATCAGCTTTCCGGAGGTGAACAACAACGTGTAGCAATTGCCCGTGCTTTATTGAATGATCCTGAATTCATCCTTGCTGATGAACCAACTGGAAACCTTGATCCACAAACAAGTTCTGAGGTTCTTGAAGTACTGAAAAATATTAATGCACTTGGCAAAACGGTTATCATGGCAACGCACGATTATGCTTTGCTAATGAAATTCCCATCTAAAACATTGAAGTGCGAAGATGAAAGAATCTTCGAAGTGGTACAACGCTCTGTGTAATGCTTTCCATCTTAATTCCGGTTTATAATTATACTGTTTTACCACTTGTACATGAGTTAGTAAGGCAATGCAATGTCAGTGGAATTACTTTTGAAATTCTTTGTCAGGACGACGGATCCAATTCACAAAAAAACACAATCAATCAAGAAGTTAACCTCATTCCAAATTGTTCCTTTTTTATAAATGAAATCAATTTAGGAAGAGGAAAAAACATCAATTCTTTAGCTCAAAAGGCAGTTTATGATTGGCTCTTAATTCTCGATTGTGATACTTTTCCCGCTGATGCTACTTTTATCCAAAACTACGTTGACGTAATTTCAGATTCATCAGAAAATATCCTTTTCGGCGGAATTATTTACGAAGATAAAAAACCTGAAAAAGAACAGCTTTTGCGTTGGGTTTACGGACAAAAAAGAGAAACTTCTGCTATTCTGACTTCTAATTTATGGATTAAAAAAGACGTTTTTCTACAATATCCTTTCGATGATTCTATTACAAAATATGGTTACGAAGATTTGTGTTTTTTCGCTGTTTTGAAGAAAAATAATCTTGCAATTTCCCAAATTGAAAATCCAACTTTTCATTTGAATTTAGAAACTTCAGAAGTATTTTTGAATAAAACTAAAATTGCTTTAGAAAATCTTTTTTTTCTTTATAATTCAGATAAAATTTCTAGAGAAGACAGTAAAATTATTAAGGCATTTGAATTCCTAAAAAAGCTAAAACTAGCAAAATTTTCATCTTTCCTCTTCAAAAAAAATCAAATCAAAATTGAACGGAATTTGCTTTCTCAAAATCCTTCTTTGTTTTTGTTTGATCTTTATAAATTAGGATATTTTTGTAGCTTAAAAATGTAAGCTCCAGCGGAGCAAAATGTTTATAGCTAATCAGTCGAGTTGCAAATTAAGCTCCAGCGGAGCAAAATGTTTATAGATAATCAACAATGTTCCAAGAGAAAGCTCCAGCGGAGCGATATATTCTTGAATATTAAATATGCCACCCCGATGGGGTTTGTGGAATGTTGAATCTTTATTTCTATAAACATTCCGTCCCGATGGGACTTAATAACTTATAAACTTTCCAAAAACTCCTTCCACTGCCCCATTATTTTTTTGACCGAATATTCTTTTGATCTTTCTTTCGCATCCAAACCAAATTTCAATCTTACTTCTTCATTTTCAATTAAAAAAGAAAGTTTTTGGACATACATTTCAATATTATTATCCGGAATTAAAAATCCATTTTCTGCGTTTGTAATGATCGCTCGCAGACCAGTTGGACAATCGTACGCCATACACGGTAAACCAGAACCCATTGCTTCCAATAAAACCATCGGAAAACCTTCTGTTCTGGAAGTCATCACGTAAATAGACGATTTCAAATATTTATCCTGAATATTTTTGACAAAATGCAGATAATTAATTCCCGTTTCTATTTCTAATTTCAATGCTGCTTCTTCTAAAGAATCGACATCATCTGTATAAATATCTAATGTCCAATCAGGATATTTTTCTCCGATTACCTTCCAGATTAATAACAATCTATCTAAACCTTTTTCATACGAATTTCGGGCAATTGCGATTACTTTTTTCTGTTTTAAATCGGCATTTTTTTTGCTTTTTATCCAGGATGGATTCGGAATCACAACACCATTTTTAACGTTCCATTCTTTCAAATTTTCTTCTGAAAGCGCCACTATTTTAGTGAATTTTTGAGTGCCAAAATCTTTGAATCGATATTTAATTTTTTGAATTGATTTGGAGACAAAATTCGTTTTTTGTTGCACTTCTTCAATAAATTTAGAACCATGAGATTCGAATACAATTGGAACTTTCGTTTTAGCTATTAAAGGAAAAATAAATGCTTTTAAGCCATTATCAGCAACCAAAATAACATCTGGTTTTATTTGGCTAATCTTCTGATTGATTTGCTTTTGAAAAGAATTGAAGAACTTAAAAACATTGCCTTTCAAAATCATATTATGAAAGACTATTTCAATATCAAAATCATAAAAAGGAGAATCATTTTCCTCATTTTGAGATAAAATATGAACTTCATAACCAAAATGCTCTACAAAATAATTGGCTTTAATAGCCAAAACTCTGGCAACTCCACCAGCACTTTTTATTTTTGGAACAATGTAAAGCAGTCTCATTTTTTAGATTTCAAAAAAACATCATAATCCCTGATATAATCGGATTCTTCAAAAACATCAGAAGCCAAAACCAGGCAAACAGCACCTGAAGAAAAATTTTCTAATTCTCGCCAAATTCCTTTTGGAAGATGTAAACCAATATTAGGTTTGTTCAGTAAATAACTTTTTTTGTTGGTCCCATCGTTTAAGATTACTTCAAAACTTCCGCTTAAAGCAATTAAAACTTCGTGCTGTTCTATGTGTGAATGTCCGCCACGAAAAGCACTACTCGGCACATCAAACAAATAGTAAACACGTTTGAATTCAAATGGTAAAACATCATTTTGAATAAAAGCCAAATTCCCGCTTAAGTCCTCTACAACCGGAATTTTTAATAATGCTATGTCCTGAATTGTCGTCATATTTTAATTGGCTTTGAGTAAATATAGCCATTCCTTCCCTATTTTTTCTAATAAAAATGGTTCAATACTTTCAAGTGTTTTTTCTTTACAATGTTGGTACAAAACTTCATTTGAAATCAATAAATTCATGGCCTCCGCTAATTTTTCCCAATTTTGATTTTCTACTAAAATTCCATTTTCAAAAGAAGTAATCATATCTCTCGGCCCGAAATCACAATCAAAAGAAACAACAGGAATTTCACACGCCAAAGATTCTAAAATAACGTTCGGAAAACCTTCATTTTTACTGCTTAAAACCAAAAATTTAGCTTTGCTTAGATATTTAAAAGGATTGTTTTGATAGCCCAAAAGATGCACAAATCCGGAAATATTATTTTCTAAAATTGCTTTTTTAAGCTTTGTTTCGTCGCCATTTCCAATAATTACAAAATGAATTTGTTTTTGAGACAAATCAGATTGAGCGTAAGCTGAAATCAATTTATCAAACTGCTTTATTCCATTTTCATATTGACCAATAGCGATTACAAAATCAAATTCTAAATCAATTTTTTCATTTTGCTTTTTTATAATTTCTTCCAAATAAATTGGATTATGAATCATGACAACGTTTTTTAACTGATGCTTTCTTTCAATCAATGTTTTCATCTCATTTGTAAGCGCCACATTCGCAAAACAATGATTGTACATCAATCTCGTTAACCACGAATTATTCGGCATATAATGATCAATCAAAAAACTATGAACGGTAAAAATGGTCTTGCTATTGTAAATAAATCGAGCAAGAACAAGTTCCTGAATTATCTTGGTTCGAAAACGAAAATCGATAATAAAATCGAAATTATTCTCGTTTAGATACGTTCGTAAAGCCCATAATCTTTTAATTTTGTTGAAGAATCCGTTGCTTTTGTTTTTGAGTAATCCGAGATTTACCAGCTTTCCAGAATACGGAAAACTTACTTCATCCAGAACGATAATAAGATCCACTTCAAAACCTTGTCTTTCAAAAAAAATTGACAAATTTGCCATTACTTTATCGCTCCCGCCTCCGCTTAAGCGATAGCCAATTAAAGCAATTTTCTTTTTTTTGTGAGACAATATCATCTGTGATTTCTTATTTTCGTATCAAATATATAACTCTTAACTGTTGCGTTTATTTAAAAATCTATTTTTTTAAGTAAATCGAAAAGCATAGAATTATTTAGTTTTGCCACAGATTGCAAGATTAAAATGATTCAATCTTTTTAAATCCATTAATCAGTGGCAAAATATTTAAAATTCCTGCCACATTAAAATATCTTTGTTCCTCTAATAAGGAAACTAACTCATTAAAAACAATATGCAAGATAAATCATTAGTGACCATTATTTGCTTGTGTTACAATCAGGAAAAGTATGTTGTGGAGAGTTTATTTTCGGCAATAAATCAGGATTATCCTTTTATTGAAGTGATTGTTGTAGATGATTTTAGTACCGATAATTCTAAAGAAACAATTGAGAAATGGCTTATCAATTATCCTGAAGTTCAATTTATACCCAATGAAACCAATTTAGGAAGTACAAAATCCTTCAATAAAGCACTTAAGTTAGCCAAAGGCGATTATATTATTGATTTGGCTTGTGATGATGTTTTGTTGCCAAATTGCGTTTCCTCACAGTTAAAAGCTTTTCAGGAAAGTTCTTTTAAAAACTTAGGCGTTGTTTACGGAAATGCCGAATTAATTAATGATAAAGGAAATTCCTATTTTTATTATTTCCCTGTTGATTTCGATAAAAAAACAATCGAAAAAAGAGCAACCGGAGATATTTATTTGAGTGTTATTTCTGGTGGAAATAGTATTTGTTCCGTTTCATCAATGGTTAAAAAATCAGTTTTTGATACTTTGAATGGTTACGACGAAAATCTGGCTTATGAAGATTTAGATCTTTGGATTAGAGCTTCCCGGATTTATAATTTTGATTATATTGATAAAATTTTAATCAAAAAAAGGATTTCGACCACTTCTTTAGGAACTCATTTTTTCATTAAAAATGATGCGAGATCTAAGAAAATAAATTATTCGACCTATTTAATAATTCAGAAAGCAATTCGATTAAATCAATCTAAAATTGAACATAGAGCGATCCTGAAAAGAATGCATTTTGAAATGATTTTGGCTTTTAAAACAGCTGATTATTTATTGTTTTTGAAATATATTTTATTGGAAGTAAAACAAAGATTTAGAATAGTTTTCGCATAACGCAAAGATAATGGCCATAAAAATGAGAAAGCTCCAGCGGAGCAAAATGTTTATAGAAAATTATTTGATTCCGATTTAAAGCTCCAGCGGAGCGACATATTTATTATGTGTAAATTTAACATGTCACCCCGATGGGGCTTTGGAAAACACAAATTTATATTTCTATAAACATGACGTCCCTATGGGACTTTTTTAATATTACTATTAAATCAAATCATCAAAAAATCATCTAATTGTTGTTTCTCGCCTTCCCAATCCCTTGAAATATTCGATCGAATCAATTTTGCCGGAATTCCTCCAATCAAAATATTTTCTCCTAAACTTTTATAATCTTTCGTACACAAACTATTCGAGGCAATGGTACAGAAATTTGGTGTTTGTGTTCCTTTCATAATAGAAACCCTATTGCTTCCAAAATTGTAATTCCCGATAAAAATAGGAGCTGATTTTTGTAGTTTTTCGTCAGTTTGCGTATCAATTAAATCATGGAAATTGGTATCGATAATCTGAGCTTCAGAACCAAATCTTGCGTAATCACCCAGAACAATTTTTTCGGTACAAATTATTTTCCCGTTGGACGCCATTGAAGCCATATTTCCTAATTCACAAATGGCATTTTCTCCCACAAAAACAAAACAGTCTTTTCCAAATTGAAACTTACCTTTAAAAGTTAATTTTCCCAAAATGAAGATTTCAGCAATTCCTTTATGAGCCGAATTCAGTTCGTAAGGCTGACCAAAACCAATCATTCCTTTTTGAATATTTCCTTCAATCTGAATTTCTCCTTTTATCGAAGTAAATTTTACTCTTCCGTAAAAGAAAACCGGAAGCTTTCTAGCCGTTTCAAAAGGGAATTTCTTAAAATTAAAATACAGCGTTTTGATCCAGTTTACTTTGCAGTAAAACCGGAATTTATGATAAAAAGAGCGATATTTTCTATAGCTGTTCTGAATCATTATTATCTTTTTTTCGCTGAACAAATGACGTAAATATTTCGCTTACATTCATCTTTTTATTCAATTGATAAAAACTAAAAGCAAACGAAATCACAATCATTAAAAACATTAAACCGTATTTTAAAACTGGAGTTTCGATATAGCGAAGGAAAAATGTACTAAAGCAAAGCACAAAACAAACAAAATAGATTTTATAAAAATCCAAATTAAAATAGAAATCATAGCGATTTTTTGTAATGATTTTTAATCCTATAAAGTGGAATAAAAAATACAGACAAAAGCTAAATCCGAGACCTTCTAATCCGTAAAAATAATAACCTGAAACATTCATTAGTAAAGACAAAATATTAAAACCAATTGCTGTTTTAATAAACATTTTTGAATCACCTTTTGCTATCAAAATAAATCCCATGGCCCAGGAAACCGCGCGAAACAACATTCCTAAAATTCCGAAACAAACCATTGGAATAACAGCATTGAAATTAGCGCTATACATAATTGGAATTATAACCGAAATGAAAGTCAAAAACAGAACAATAATCGGCGTGATAATTATGATTGAAATGAACGCTTGTTGCATAACGATTTCCCTAACTTTCTCATTATCAAAATTAATTGAAGATAATTTAGGGAAATAATCGGTACTCATTACCGTAAAAATTATTCCGACATAAGAATTTAACAAAGTAAAACCAGCGTTGTAAAATCCGACTTGTTCTAAACCTCCATTTTTGCTAATGTAAATCTGAACCAAATACGTTGACAAAAGTGTCAAAACACTGCTTATCATCAACATAAATCCCAATTTTACAATTGATTTTCCTTCTAATAAAAGCGCCGAATTAGAAACCTTTTCCTTATCGGTTTTAAATTTATTCGAATAATAAAAAGAGAAAACTAAAGCTGATAAAGAAGCGATTATTATGGTTGGAATTATGGCATCAATTCCTAAAAAATAATACAAAGGAATCGAAAAAAGCAATCCGAATAAATTACCATATAAATTGGCTTTAGCCAGCAATTTCACTTGTCGCAAACCTTGTAAAACGGCTAATTGACCAGATGACAATTGTTTAAATAAAACCGTGACAGCAATAAATACAAAAGAATAAGTCTGACTCGAATCTCCAAAAGTCATAATACTTAATGCTTTTGACAAAAGAATCGTCAGCAACATTCCAAAAATACCGGTAAAAAAAACAATCTTTTTTACGATTTTAATGGTTTTGGAAACGGTCTTTAAATCGTCATTTTTATAATCTTCTGAGATATTTTTTACAGCACTGGTTTCGATTCCGAAGCCTGAAATACTGCTTATTACACCCAAAGTTGAATTCAGCAAAGTAATAATTCCCATTCCGGCCGGACCAATAAAAACCGCAATTAATTTGGTTCTGATAATCGAAATTAAAATATTGAAAAACTGAACGCCTCCAAAAAGTGAAGTTGTTTTTAGAATTTGCTGATATGAAGATTTGTTATCAGACACGAATTAGTATTGATTTACAATTTCAATAATAAAATCAACTTCACTTTCCGTTAAAACCGGACTCAATGGTAAACTCAAAACTTCGTTATGAATTTTCTCCGTGATTGGAAATGACAAATTATTCCATTCTAAAAAAGCTTTTTGTTTGTGTGGCGGAATTGGATAATGAATTACAGTCTGAATATTATTCTGCATTAAATATTCCTGTAAAGCTTTTCTATTTTCAGTTCTGATTACGAACAAATGAAAAACATGATTATTCGATAAATCCCAAAATGGCAATATTATTTTATCATTTTTAATTTCAGACAAATAACGTTTTGCAATAGCTCGACGTTTATTATTATCAGCATTTAAATTCGGTAGTTTCAAATTTAAAAAAGAGGCCTGAAGTTCGTCTAATCTGGAATTTACACCTACATATTCATTGTAATACTTTTGTTCAGAACCATAATTACGTAGCGCAAAAAGTACTTTCGCTAACTCTAAATCGTTTGTCGTAATCGCTCCACCGTCGCCCAGACAACCCAGATTTTTCCCCGGGTAAAAGCTATAAGCAGAAACGGATTTTAGATTGTAGATTTTAGATTTTAGATTAATTGTAGCACCGTGAGATTGTGCGCAGTCTTCTACTATTAAAAGATTATTTTTATCAGCAATCTCATTTATTTGATCCATTTCAGTTAATTGTCCGTACAAATGAACAGCTAAAATGGCTTTTGTTTTTGGTGTGATTTTCTCCTGAATCAAATCGGGATTGATGTTGTAGGTTTCTACTTTTGGCTCGACCAAAACGGGAATTAAATCGGCTTGTAAAATGGCCAATATACTGGCAATATAAGTATTTGCGGGAACTATAACTTCATCGCCTTTTTTGAGTTTTCCTAATTGAATATAACCTTTAAAAATCAATACCAGAGCATCAAATCCATTCCCAACTCCAATGCAATATTTCGTTTGATTATATTCAGCAAAAGCCTTTTCAAAAGTTTCCAATTCTTTTCCTAAAATATACCAGCCGTTTTCTAAAACCAATTTCAGTTTTTCCTGAAAAGCAGTTTCATACGGTTCGTTTATTTTTTTAAGATCCAGAAATGATATCATTTAATGCTGATTTTATAAAAATCCTGATTGTAAACAGCACAGCCTAATTCCTCTTTTTGTTGCAAAAGACCGGGATGATACCCTTTTTCATTTTCCTCATTCACAATTCCCATATCAAAAAACTTTTTGCCTTTGCGTTTGTATTTATGCATCAAATTAATGAATAAAAAATCTAGTGCTCTTACTTGTTCGCCTTTTTCTGAAGTAGCGCCGTATTGTGATTTAACCACATTTTCAGTCTCAAAAATAGTTATTCCGGCAATGATTTCATCATTTTGATAAACAGAATATTGCCTGATATTTTCAGGGAATTTGTGTTTTAATAAAGCTATTTCTTCTTTGGTATGAACCGGTTTTGCGTTGAACTTCTCCAATAATCTTGGCTCCAGAATCGTTTCCCAAAAAGGCTGAAAATCCTTTTCTTCTATAATATCCAAATCAAGATTTTCTATTCTTCTAAAATGCTTCATTTTACTTTTAGAAATATGCAAAGGCAATTGCAGATTTACTGCCAAATTCATTTCTTTTCGTTCGGGAAAGGCACCTCTTTGATGTAAAAAGAAATCAATTTCCTGATTTCCCTTCGAAAAATAAAAACTCGGAATGGGTTTATAATGAAAAACTTCTATTGAATTTTCCTTTAAAAAAGATAAAATTTCATCTAAGAGTAACTCGACTTTTTCTGCCTTTAATTTAGACGTAAAAAGTAAACCTCCGTAAGTTAATCCTTGGTGCGAATAGACTGATTTCCCTTTAATATTGGCCGGCAAAACTGCTTTTAGTTTCTCATTTTCAAAAACCAAAAGCGAAAAATCTTCAAAACGATCCTTGTGATATTCCATAAAATCACGATGAAACAAAAACGTAGCATTTTTGGCCAGAGCGACAAAATCGTTCCAGATGGCATAATCGTTTTCATCGTATTTTTTTATAGAGAATTCACTCATTTTCAAATCCAGTTAATTATTTCTTCAAGTGGAAAAATAGCCACGAATTCACGAATTTTTATTTGTTTCCTGGTTAATAAAATTCGTGAATTCGTGGCTAAAAATCTTCAATTATTATTTTATAAAATCTTATTTATGACTGAATGCCGGTAAGTACCATTTGAATTTTACCGCCAGCAAACGTACGGTAATTATAACAAGCGAAGTCAGTAAATACAAAACATCATTATCTAAATTCAGGGTTTTTAATGCAAAAAACACGATTCCACCAAAAATGCAGATTGTTGCGTAGATTTCTCTTCTAAAAATGGTTGGAATTTCGGTACATAAAATATCCCGAATTACACCCCCAAAACAAGCTGTCATGGTTCCTAAAGCGATGCAAATTACAGGATGTAATCCTTTTGAAATACCTTTTTCCAATCCAATTAAAGTAAAAACGCCCAGTCCGATTGTATCGAATAAAAACAGTGACGTTCTTAACTTTTCAAACTTTTTACGAAAAAGGATCGCAAGAAAAAAACCTAAAATAATCACATACACATATTGCAAATCTTTCATCCAGCCCACCGGTGTTCTGCCAATCAAAACATCACGTAACGTTCCGCCACCAACAGCTGTCACAAAAGCAATAATAAAAACCCCAAACGGATCCAGTTTTTTATGCATTGCCGTTAAAGCCCCAGACATGGCAAAAGCCATTGTCCCGATAATATCTAGTAAGTGAAACATTTTTTTTAGGTTCAAAGGTTCAAAGATGCAGAGGTGCAAAGGTTATTTTCTTGCTTCTTGCTTCTTCCCTCTTTATTCTTTATTCTATTCTCTTTACGCTTTATTCTTAAATCTATTTCTTAGTATAAATCGGGCTTCTTTTCAATAAATACGTAATCGAATCGATCCAGCTGTCTTTCAAATTAAGGAAAGGTTTACGGGTTTGCGAGTAAATTTTGGTAGTACTTTTGTACATATCAAAATATACATTGTAGTAATAATACATTTGTGTATTAGCCGTTGTAGTCGAATAATCGTTCGATTTTACCTTTTTATCGTTATTGCTCCATGTTGTACTTCCGCTTCCGTAAGTCGATGCGGTTGAACTTGTTGACATTGTGTATGAAATTTTTGCCGCAATGATATTATCAACTCCCAGAATTTTTTCGAGATCGGCAATTGGCGTTTCGTCGATATTATGGTGATCAATTCCAGCTTGATGCAATAAACTATTTGTCGTTCTAAGATCCTGAACCGTTAGCGGAAAAATGTTTGCCGATTTATCCAGCAATTTGTTATACATGTCATTTTGGGCGAATTTAGACATATCTTCAGAACTTTGCATATTATCCGAATTTACATAAGGAACTGGGAGCACAGCAATTGTGTTTGGTTTCATTTCTGCAACACTAATTGGGCCTGGAGCCGATGGTATATAAGTGCTTCCTGCCGAAACATCAAAAGTCTGCGAACGACCACTCGCAAAATCTATTCTGGCAATTTGGGAAACATCCAATGAAATTTGAATCGTTTCTCCCGGTAAAGAATATTCAACCGATTGGTCAGATATTTTTGAGATTGTTCCTTCTATAATAGTATAATCTCTTTTAATAATTTTATCCAGTTTTTTTCCGCCTTGAGCGAAACCAAAAACGGACACAAACAACATTAACAATAGAGCAATAACTTTCTGTATTTTCATGGCATTTAGATTAAATTAAATTTGAAAAATTTATGTTATACACAAAGTTAAGAAATCATCTTACAAAAACCATTATAGATTACAAATAAGAATAAGATTTTTCAGGAGCCGGTTCCTGCTGTTCCTTCCAATCTTTTGTGCCTCCCGATAGCTATCGGGACCGGCACAAAAGGATTTTCCCTCCCATCAGGGCTAGGGCACTCATTTTCAAAAGAAAAAAAACCACAAAATAAAAGCAAAAAACCTTAGAACCTTAGTTCCTCAGAATCTTAGCCCCTCAGAGTTACATATTCTGAGTATAATAATTATAGTCTTTCAAGACTACCCGAATAAAGTCGCTATTATCGCCAGATTGATTTTTAATTCCGGTAACGCTTTCAATTTTGGCAACCAGCTTATAAATGATTTCATGATCGTTTTTCCTAACTGCTTTCTGAAATGTTTCTTTAATGATTCGCATATCATTATCAGATAATTTAATGACCAAAGGATAAGTTGGCACATATGAAGTTCCTATTTCTTCGAGGATCGTATGGCTTATATTAATTCTGTTTTTTAAAGTAATAACAGCTGTTCCCGCTGCCATATCGCCTAATCGCTGCGACTTTTTACTTGTAACTATCGACACTAAAGCAACTGCTCCGCCCATAATTGAAAAATCAACCAATCTAAAAAACCAACGAATAAAATAATCTCCAAAACCGGCCTGGTAACCATCAATTTTAACCACTTTTATCTTAAATAGTTTTTTACCAAAAGTTTGTCCTTCAAAAACACTTTCTAAAGTGATCGTATACACCAAAATCGGGAAACTGATAATAAAAACCACGGCTCTAATCGACCAGCTATCTAATGAATCGAATACTCTTTCAATATGAAAAAAATAAAAAAGCACCAATCCAACAACCAATAAATAAGATAATTTGATGATCAAATCAATAAAATAAGAGCCCAATCGCTCGCCAACAGAGGCAGCGATAAAATTTATTTTAACATTTTGTGTTGTGTTAATAGATAATTCTGACATATTTTATATTTTAGCCTGTAATGAGAGAAGTTGCCTTCATAAAACAAAATAAAGAAAAATGGCTGGAGTTTGAGCTCGCTATTTTTGGTAAAGCTAAAAAAAATCCTGATGAGTTAGCAAATTTGTACATTCAAATGATGAATGACCTTGCGTATGCGCAAACTTATTATCCTAAAAGTAAAACGGTTATTTACTTAAATCATCTTGCTTCTCAGATTTATCAAAAAATTTATAAAACGAAACGAACTGAAAAAAATCGAATTGCAGAATTCTTTGTGACCGAAGTTCCGTTACTTGTTTACGAATATAGAAGATACTTGGTGTACGCTTTTGTCTTCTTTTTTGCTTTCGTTGCGATTGGCGCTATTTCTGCCCGCTATGATCCTGATTTTGCCCGATTAATTATGGGCGATGATTATGTGAATATGACTTTAGAAAACATTAAAAAAGGAAACCCAATGGCAGTTTACGGATCTTCAGCCAATTGGGGAACTTTTATTGGCATTACGGTTAACAATATTCAAGTGGGTGCTGCCTGCTATTTCTATGGCATTTTTGGCGGACTTGGTACTTTTTATTATTTACTGCAAAACTGTATTATGCTGGGTTCTTTTCAGTATTTTTTCTTTGAACATGGTGTTTTCTGGAAGAGTGTTCGCGGTATCTGGATTCATGGTTCTATGGAAATTTTCGCTATTGTAATTGAGTCGGCAGCGGGATTTATTTTTGGAGCTTCAATACTTTTTCCAAAGACTTTTTCAAGATTAAATTCTTTTAAAATCGGATTTAAAAACAGTTTCAAAATCTACCTAAGCACGCTTCCGTTTACGTTTATGGCCGGTTTTCTGGAAGGTTTTATTACACGATATTCTATCGACATGCCTATTTGGTTAAGCATTCTTATAATACTAGCAACCTTGAGTTTAATCTCCTATTATTATTTAGTTTATCCTTTTATAGTGCACAAAAAAGTACAACAATTATCAGCCAAATTGACTTAACCGAATCCAATAATGAAGAACATCTTTCTTATTTTATCGTTCTTTTTTTGCTTTAGTATCTCACATGCTCAGGATACTTTGGCGGAAGCCGAACTTCCAAAAGTGGCTACTATAAAATACACTGAAAAAGACATTCAGATTGATTCAGATACAATTGAAGCCAAAACATTCCCTAAAAACTTCAAAAAAAAATATACGGATCCAGAGTTTAATTATGAACCAAAAGCGCCCGAAAGAAGTATTTGGGATAATATTAAAGAGTGGATTGCCAATTTTTTGAGGAAGATTTTCTCTTTCAGTGATGCAAAAACGTCTATCACTGTTACCGTTATTATATTGAGAGTGTTGGCAGTTTTGGTCATTATTGTAGTTATTTATTTAATCGTAAAAGCTTTAATCAATAAAGAAGGGCAATGGATTTTTGGAAAAAATGCTAATAAAAGAACCGTTCAGTATTCTGATATCGAAAAGAATATTCATTTACTTGATTTTAAAAAATTAATACAGGAAAGTATTCAAAACGGAGAAAAAAGACTTGCCATTAGGTACTATTATCTTTGGTTATTAAAAGTAATGGCACAAAATAATTACATCGAATGGGATATCGAAAAAACCAATTCTGATTATTTATACGAACTAAAAAGTCCCGTTTACAGAGAAGATTTTACCTATCTCTCCTACTTGTATAATTATATTTGGTATGGTGAATTTGAAATTGACGAAACAACTTTTACAAAAGCTGAAAACCGCTTTAAGAAATCTATAAAAACTTTTAGCAATGAATAAATCGATCAAAATTTATATCGCTATTCTGGTTTTTGTTTTAGCCTTAATTCTAATTTCAGACCGCGATCAGAAAAAACCAATCGACTGGCGTCCTACATTTTCTGTGCACGACAAAATTCCCTACGGATTGTATATTTTGAACAACGAAATTAAACCTCTTTTAAAAAATCATAAAATTGAAAGGATAGCCGATGTAACGCCATATGAATTTTTGGATTCTAAATACGATGCCGATACTTTGGTAGAGAATTACAAAATCGAAGGTACTTTTTTAAGTATTGCCGATGTTGAGAATATTGACGAACAGTCGGTTAAAGAACTTTTTTATTTTGTTTCACACGGAAATAATGCTTTTTTAAGCATGCGAACATTTCCTGAAGCCTTAATGGATAGCCTCAAAATTGATACAAAATATGAATTTCACGAGCCAAAAAACAATACAATCTGGATGGCAAATAAGAACGTAAGTTCTAAAAAATATGTTTTCCAACAAGCTGTAGAAGATTATTTTTCTAAAATTGATACTGCAAACACAACCGTTTTAGGATATCAAAGCAATCAGAAAAAAGAGAAACACATCAATTTTATAAAGATCCCTTACAAACAGGGTAATTTTTATCTTCACACGCAGCCAGCCGCTTTTACGAACTTTCATTTATTAAAAAAAGACCATTTTCAATATGCTGAAAACGTATTGTCATACATACCAAAAGGCGATGTTTTTTGGTATACCAAATTGCAAAACGATAAATCGATATCTCATTCTCCTTTGCGTTACATTCACAGTCAGCCGGCATTAAAATGGGCCTGGTATTTGAGCTTAATCGGAATTTTAATTTTTATTATTTTTAATGCCAAACGAAAACAAAGAATTGTCCCGATAGTAAAACCTTTGCCTAATTTAACCGTTGAGTTTACCAAAACGATCGGTAATTTATATTATCAGGAAGGCGATCATGAGAATCTGATAGATAAAAAAATCATTTATTTTCTCGAGAAAATCAGAAATGAATATCTTATTGACACAACAAAATTGGATGATGTTTTTATTCAAAAGCTACATCATAAAACAGGAAAAGATATTGCAGATATTCAGGAATTGGTTTTTCTGATTAACGAGCATCGAAATAGTTATCACGGAAGTCTCGAAGAAGATTTAATCAGAATTAATAACGCAATCGAGAAAATTTTACATTAGAAAAAAATATTTGCCACAGATTTAATGATTTTCACAGATTAAAGTAAAAAATAATTATTTAATCCTTTATCCCGATAGCTATCGGGAGCGGCACAGAAAAATAACTAAAACTCAACAAAAGAAAACATAGTAAATCATGGACGATATCAACACCCCAGAAACCGAAATCACAAATGAAAATGTGAATTTTGAAACCAGAATAAATTTAGCACCGCTTTTGGAGCATGTAAATGCAATTAAAACAGAATTGGAAACGGTGATTGTAGGGCAGCAAAAAATGATCGATCAGCTTTTGGTTGCTTTTTTATCAAACGGACATGTTTTATTGGAAGGTGTTCCGGGCGTTGCCAAAACTATTACGGCCAAACTATTATCAAAAACCTTAAATATTGGCTTTAGCCGAATTCAGTTTACACCAGATTTGATGCCGTCAGATATATTGGGAACTTCCATTTTCAATTTAAAAAGCTCTGAATTTGAATTCAAAAAAGGACCAATTTTCTCTAATCTAATTTTGATAGATGAGATCAACCGTGCTCCTGCCAAAACGCAGGCTGCGCTTTTTGAAGTTATGGAAGAACGCCAGATTACAATTGATGGTTCGGCATTTCAATTGGAAACTCCGTTTTTGGTTATTGCCACACAAAATCCAATTGAACAGGAAGGAACGTATCGTTTACCTGAAGCGCAATTAGACCGTTTTTTATTCAAAATTACTATCGATTATCCAAAATTAGACGAAGAAATTCTAATAATTCAGAGAGAACATTTATTGCAGAATCACGGAAAATTGGAAGCGATTAAAACGATACTTTCTGCTGAAGAAATAAAACAGTATCAAGGTTTAGTAAAACAAATTAGAGTCGAGCAAAATCTTTTGGAATATATCGCCAGAATCGTGGTTAATACAAGAGAAAATGCCTTTTTGTACTTAGGGGCTTCACCTCGTGCCTCAATCGCAATTTTAAATGCATCCAAAGGTTTTGCAGCCATTCGTGGTCGCGACTTTGTAACTCCGGAAGATGTTAAAGAAGCGGCAATTCCGGTTTTACAACACCGTGTCATTGTAACTCCTGAACGTGAAATGGAAGGTATTACAAGCTCTGAAATCATCAGGCAAATTCTTGAAACGGTTGAGATACCGAGATAAATATTAGTTTTCAGTCACAGTCTCAGTTTTCAGTGCTAACTACAACTAAAAACTGTGACTGAGACTAAAAACTGAGACTGAGACTGAGACTGAGACTGAGACTGAGACTGAAAACTGAGACTGAAAACCGCGACTGTAAACTAAATAAAAAATGAAATTCATCAAAAGCCTTTATCTCAATAACTTCTTTTTCTATATCCTTTTAGGCATTATAGGAATGTTTGTTTGTGCTTTTATTTTTCCGAATTTATACAACGGCGTTTGGTTTATTATTTTGGTTTTAAGCACGTTTTTGGGTCTCGATATAGTACTTTTATATTTATCAAAAGGAATTGAAGCTTCTAGAAAAACACCGGAAAAACTTTCAAACGGAGATTTGAATCCTATTCAGATTACGATTAAAAATGGTTATACTTTTCCGATTTCGATTAAGATTATTGATGAAATTCCGTTTCAGTTTCAGGTACGTGATTTCAAAATAGTAAAAACGATTCCGGCTTCTGCCCAAAAAGAATTGGGTTATGATTTGCGTCCAACAGAACGCGGTGAATATTACTTTGGAAATTTAAACGTCTATGTTTCTTCTCCTTTAAAATTAATTTCCAGAAGATTTACTTTCGATAAAGATCAAATGGTTCCGACTTATCCTTCGTATATCCAATTGAAGAAATATGATTTGCTGGCTTTTTCGAATAATTTGTATCAATACGGAATCAAGAAAATTCGTCGTATTGGTCATACAATGGAATTTGAACAAATCAAGGAATATGTTCAGGGAGATGATTTGAGAACGATAAACTGGAAAGC
Source organism: Flavobacterium aquidurense (assembly GCA_900107365.1). GTDB lineage: Bacteria > Bacteroidota > Bacteroidia > Flavobacteriales > Flavobacteriaceae > Flavobacterium > Flavobacterium aquidurense. Next base: position 148,349 of record FNPS01000001.1, on the reverse strand, counting down.
GACTGCTAAGAAAAACTCGCTGATGGTCAACCAATTTCAGGACGAAAAATCGCAATCGGTTTATATGGCAATTGACAAAGGCCGTGTGATGCAAATGCCTTTTGATGGTCTAAGCTTATTGGATTATGCCATCAATTCTACACTTGTTTTATCAAATGTTATATTGAAAAAGCAAGACAAAGCCGGAATTTTTGCTTTCTCCAAAAAAGTAGAAAACAGAGTTTTTGCAGAAAGAAGATCTTCGCAAATGCAAAAAATTCTGGAGACTTTATACAACATCAAAACTGATTTTTTTGAAAGCGATTACAGCCGATTGTATGTTGACATAAAGAAAAACATCAATCAGAGAAGTTTGATTATTTTGTATACTAATTTCGAAACAATGGACGGTTTAAACAGGCAATTACCTTATTTAAAAGGAATTGCAAAAAGCCATTTATTAGTTGTCGTTTTCTTTAGCAATACCGAATTGAATGCAATTATCAACAAAAAAACAGACACTATTCAGGAAATTTACGATAAAGTCATAGCCGAAAAATTCATGTTCGAAAAACGCTTAATCGCCAATGAATTGAAGAAATACGGAATACATTCGGTTCTGACACAGCCAGAGAATTTAACTTTAGATGCTATTAATAAGTATTTGGAGATTAAGGCGAGAGGAATTTTATAGAGTGTGAAATGTATTTTGTGAAATGTAAAATGCTCATTACGAAAATTAGCCACGAATTCACGAATTTTATTCTAAACGTAAAGAATAAAATTCGTGAATTCGTGGCGAAAAAAAACTTTGAACCTTTGCTTATGAACCTATACAACTTAAAAAAAAGGTTCATTTAAATTTTAATTAATTCTCAAAGTTGATTACTTAAACGATAATCATTAAAAGACTTTCTTTTAGCTTTTATTAATTTATGGTTACATTACGTTATCACGTAAAAATGGATTAATTAAATTAAGTAGTTTTGAAAAATTTAAAATCAATCCTGTAATTTTAAACTAATAAAAAATGAAAAAAGTAACTCTAATTCTGTTCATTTTATTAAGCTGGAAATCTATAGCACAAAAAACAGAAAACATCATCATCATTACCACAGACGGTTTTAGATGGCAGGAAGTCTTTAAAGGAATGGATCCGGCAATTGCCAATGATAAAAAATTCAATCAGGGAGACAGTACTTATATTTATAAGAAATATTCAAGTACCGATTTTAAAGAAAGTCGTAAAAAATTAATGCCTTTTTTATGGTCAGAAATTGCTTCGAAAGGGCAAATTTATGGTAATCGCGATCTTGGCAATAAAGTAAACGTATCCAATCCTTATTGGTTCAGTTATCCCGGATATAGTGAAATTATGACCGGAAATGTTGATGTAGCTATTAATTCGAATGGTTATAAGGCTAATCCAAATGTAAATATTTTAGAATTTCTAAACCAACAGCCAAAGCTTAAAGGTAAAACAGCTGCTTTTGGTGCCTGGGATGCTTTTGACCGGATTTTGAACGAAGAAAGAAGCGGTTTTCCGGTTATCTCTGCCTTTGATAATGTTGGAGGTAACAAACCTACAGCGGCTCAAAAGTTATTAAATGATATGCGTAATAATTCCTTTAAACCTTTTCATGAAGAGGAATGTCAGGATGTTTTTACACATTATCAGGCTTTGGACGAACTTAAAACCAAGAAACCAAAAGTGCTTTATATCGCCTACGGAGAAACGGACGAATGGGCGCATCACGGACATTACAGATCCTATCTTGACGCTGCCAACCAGGTTGATAAATGGATCAAAGAAATCTGGGATTTCGTGCAAAATGATCCGCAGTACAAAAACAAAACGACCTTACTAATCACTGTAGATCACGGTCGTGGCGACAAAACAAAAGCACAATGGACTGATCATGGTGCTGATGTTGTAGGTGCCTCCGAAATTTGGTTCGCTGCCATTGGACCAGAAATTGCAGCAAAAGGCGAAATTAAAACCGATTCTCAATGGTATCAAAAACAATTTGCACAAACCATTGCAAAAATTATGGGATATAATTTTACCACAACACATCCTGTGGCCAATGAAATTCCGGAATTACTCCAAAAATAAATTTAACAACCCTAAATAATTAACCAACTAAACCAACCAAAACCAATGAAAAAAATTCTGCTAAGTCTTTTTTTATCAATTCTTTTTGTTCCGAAGATAATGGCTCAGGCCGATACAACCGCAGCCTATTATGAAAAAATTGATCAATCCCTAAAGTATGAAACCGGAAAAATCACTTTATCTGAGGGAGAAGGAATATTAAATGTTCCCAAAGGATTTAAGTTCTTAAATGGAGAACAAACACAGCATGTTGTAGGCGATTTATGGGGGAATCCCAAAGATGAATCCATTTTAGGAGCACTCGTGCCAGACGGCAAAGGCGTAACACACAGCAATAGCTGGATGTTTGTAATTAGCTATCAAGGTGATGGTTTTGTAAAAGATGACGACGCAAACGATATTGACTATGATGATTTACTAAAAACCATGCAAGAAGACACAAAAACGACAAGTGAAGAAAGAAAAAAAGCTGGTTTTGAAGAAGTTCAAATAGTGGGCTGGGCATCAAAACCTTATTATGATACTAATTTAAAAGTATTACACTGGGCAAAAGAGTTGAAATTTGGTCAAAATCCTTCTAATACCCTGAACTATGATTTGAGAGTTTTAGGACGAAAAGGAATGTATAATATATCTGCGGTTGCAAACATGAGCGAACTTGCAGAAGTAAAAGCCAGTATTCCCGGAATTCTGAAAAGTGTAGAATTTAATGACGGACATAAATATTTAGACTTTGACGCAGATACTGATACCGTGGCTGCATGGACCATTGGAGGTTTAGTAGCTGGAAAAGTTTTGGCAAAAGTGGGCTTCTTTGCTATTTTGGCAAAATTTGGTAAAGTCATTGTTGTGGGTCTTATTGCAGCATTTGCTGGTCTTAAGAAATTCCTTTTTGGTAAAAAAGATCAGGTCATGACAAAACCAAAAGAAGAGGAAGAACTTGTAGAAGAAACAGCATCTACTGAGGAATAGATTGTTTTTTTGCCACTAATTTGCTTCGCCTATTCGCTATCGCTCGAGTCACGAATTTTCACGAATTAGTATTTTGCATTTAAGCCGAATAAAAAATTCATGAAAATTCGTGAAATTTGTGGCAAACTTTTTTTTTCAAAAGCTTTGAACCTCTGCACCTATGAACCTTTGCACCTTTTTAAAAAAATTCTCAGTACCTTAGCACCTCAGAACCTAAGTACCTTCAGAAAAAAATGAAACAAATCACTTCCATTCAAAATCCGTTTATAAAATCACTTGTTTTACTGCAGGAAAAAGCAAAAGCCCGCAAACAAACCGGAACATTTTTGATTGAAGGTTTACGAGAAATTTCAATCGCATTAAAAGGAGGTTACGAATTAGAAACCGTTTTGTTTTTACCCGAATTAGTAACTGAAAACCAAATTAATAAATTGGTTAATACGTCTGTTCAATTAATAGAAATCAACAAAGAAGTCTATCAAAAACTGGCTTATCGCGATACAACCGAAGGAATTTTGGCTGTAGCCAAAACCAAATCCATGCAATTATCTGATTTAAAACTATCTGATAATCCATTAATTTTAGTGGCTGAAGCACCTGAAAAACCAGGCAATATAGGAGCACTTTTGCGTACTGCTGATGCTGCCAACCTTGATGCAGTTTTAATCGCCAATCCAAAAAGTGATTTATACAATCCAAATATTGTGCGTTCAAGCGTGGGTTGCTTGTTTACCAATCAAATTGCAACCGGAACCACAGACGAAATCATTGCTTTTTTGAAAGAAAAAAAGATTGATTTTTATTGCGCCACTTTACAAAACTCAACCTCTTATCATACCCAAAATTTCACTACTGCCACAGCTTTAGTTGTCGGTACCGAAGCCACCGGATTAACACAAGAATGGCGCGATGCAGCTACGCAAAACATTATTATTCCGATGCAGGGCGAAATCGACAGTATGAACGTTTCGGTTGCAGCTGCGATTTTAATTTTTGAAGCCAAACGTCAAAGAGGATTTAACTAAAAACCAAAATACCATCTACTTATGAACTACAAATTATCTCTTTTTGCCTTATTATTTAGTTTCTCCCTTTCGGCACAAATTACGAATCCTGAAGTAGATGAATTGGTCAATCGTACCATAAAAGCCTTTGATGTTCCCGGGATTGCGGTAGCAATTGTTAAAGATGGAAAAGTGGTTTTGGCAAAAGGATATGGTGTAAAATCAATTTTAACAAATGAAAAAGTTGATGCTAACACCCTTTTCGGAATTGCATCTAACAGTAAAGCTTTTACAACTGCTGCACTTGCCATGCTAGTTGATGAAGGCAAAATAAAATGGGATGATAAAGTGATAAAATATCTTCCGGATTTTAAAATGTATGATGAGTATGTTACAAACGAGTTTACAATTCGTGACCTATTAACGCACAGAAGTGGTCTCGGACTTGGAGCAGGAGATTTAATGATCTGGCCTGACGGAAGCGATTTTAAAGCCGCTGATATTGTTCATAATTTAAGATATTTAAAACCGGTTTCCAGCTTTAGAACCAAATACGATTATGATAATTTGATGTACATCATTGCCGGTGAAATTGTTCACGTTGTAAGCGGACAAACCTGGGCTGATTTTGTTGAAACACGCATTATGAAACCATTAGAAATGGACAAAAGTGTGGCTTCTGTAAAACGTTTAAAAGATACTTCTAATGTTATTACGCCTCATGTTCCGATTGATGGAAAATTAAAAACTATCAAACGTTATGAAAATAACCTTTTTGATGGAGCTGCCGGAATTTACTCCAGTGTAAATGATTTGAGCAAATGGGCGATTTTACAAATTAATAACGGAAAATATGGTGATAACAAACAGCTTTTTTCAGAGAAAGAACACGATGAAATGTGGCAATTGCAAACCATTATTCCAACTAAAACAAGACCTCCTTACAATACCCATTTTTCAGGTTATGGTTTAGGCTGGTTTTTAAGTGATGTAAAAGGATACAAACAAGTTTCGCATACTGGAGGTCTGGAAGGAAACGTGACACAAACAACTTTAATTCCGGAAATTGGTTTGGGAATTATTGTTTTAACCAATCAACAATCCGGAGCCGCATTTAGTGCCATTACGAATACCATTAAAGACAGTTATTTAGGTCTTAAATCGGATGATTATGTGACGGTTTACAGCAATCGAACGAAAGCCAATGAAGCATCTGCTGATAAAGTAACCGATGAAGTTTGGGCAACTGTTGCCAAAAACAAAAAGGACAAATTAAAAACTGATTTTTCTAAAATTACAGGAACTTACAAAGACAATTGGTTTGGAGAAATTACACTCACAGAGAAAAAAGGGAAACTATATTTTGCCTCAAAACGTTCTTCTCAACTAGCTGGAGAAGTATTTTTCTATAAAGAGGGCAACTATGTGGTAAAATGGAACAATGCTTTTTTCCATGCCGATGCGCATCTACTATTTAAATATGATGAAAGCGGAAAAGTGATCAACTTAAAAATGCTACCAATTTCTGAGTTAACTGATTTTAGTTACGATTTTCAGGATTTGGATTTTTCAAAAGAATAGTTTTAGGTTTTAGGTTTTAGATTTTAGATTTTAGATTTTAGATTAAATTCTACGAATTTAATTTTCAAAGAAACAGCTCTTGCCCAAATTCAGACTATTAAAAAATCCAAAATTTTAGTTGATTTTACATTCAAAAAATCTAAAATCTAAAATCACAAATCAGCAATCTAAAACCTTGCGTATATTCAAACTAATGCTTATTTTTAGTACTTGAACTATGCCGTTATGATAGAAATAGATATTGAAAAAGAAAACAAAGCGATTGCGCAGGAATACAAAGAATTACTTCGAATAAGTTACCAGACTTTAACACCCGCTGATAAAAAACTAATCCGGAAAGCATTTGATGTGGCCGTTGACGCCCACAAAGAACAAAGACGCAAATCTGGCGAAGCGTATATCTTTCATCCTATTGCAGTTGCAAAAATTGTTGCCTCTGAAATTGGTTTGGGAGCGACGTCTATCGCCGCGGCCTTATTGCACGATGTTGTTGAAGATACTCCAATGACTGTTGAAGATATTGAACGTTTATTCAACCCGAAAGTAGCACAATTAGTTGAAGGTCTGACTAAAATTTCGCTGGTTCAAAAAGACTTAAATGCCTCTATGCAGGCTGAGAATTTCAGAAAAATGATCCTCACACTGAACGATGATGTTCGTGTTATCCTTATTAAATTGGCCGACCGTCTTCATAATATGCAGACAATGGACTCAATGGTGGAATACAAACAAACAAAAATCGCTTCAGAAACTTTATATATTTATGCCCCTCTCGCCCATCGTTTGGGACTTTATAACATTAAAACGAAGCTAGAAGATTTAGGTTTAAAATATACAGAACCTGCTGTTTACAATGATATTGTAAGCAAAATCAGAGAAACAAAAGAAGAACAGGATGCTTACATTAAAGATATTTCAGATGTTTTGAAAAAATCTTTAGACAATGAAGAAATCGATTATATCATAAAAGGACGCCCGAAATCTATTTATTCTATTCGCCGAAAAATGCGTGCGCAAAACGTGAGTTTTGATGAAGTATACGACAAATTCGCGCTTAGAATCGTTTACAAAGCAGATCCGCATGATGAAAAGTTTGTGGCCTGGAAAATCTATTCGATTGTAACAGATCACTACAGACCAAGCCCGAGTCGTTTGCGCGACTGGATTTCATCTCCAAAATCAACTGGTTATGAGGCTTTGCACATTACCGTTATGGGACCAAAAGGTCGTTGGGTTGAAGTTCAGGTTCGAAGTGAGCGTATGGATGAAATTGCCGAAAAAGGTTACGCAGCACACTACAAATACAAAAACGGTGCAACAGAAGAAAGTGGATTGGATGTCTGGTTAAACCTTCTGCGTGAAGCACTGGAAAATCAGGAAACCAATGCCGTTGATTTTGTGGAAGATTTTAAAATGAATTTGTATTCAAAAGAAATCTTTGTCTTTACACCAAAAGGAGAAATAAAATCACTGCCAAAAGGTGCTACTTCTTTAGATTTTGCTTTTAGTATTCACTCTGAAATTGGAATTAAAACCAGAGGAACTCGTGTAAACGGACGTTTGGTTCCGTTAAATCACGAACTAAAAAGTGGTGATCAGGTAGAAGTTATTACTTCTGCCAACCAAAAACCAACGGTAAACTGGCTGGAATATGTAACAACATCACGCGCCAAAAATAAAATTAAAAACGTTCTCAACGAAAACACCAAAAAAATTGCCGAGGAAGGAAAAGAACTACTTACCCGAAAATTAAAACACCTTAAAATAACCATCAGCGAACAGGTTATCAATGAACTGGTAAACTTCTTTAAACTAAAAACTAGTCTGGATTTATTTTACAGAGTTGGAATTGGTGCCATTGAAAATCAGCAGCTAAAAGATTATGCTGCTCAAAAAAGCAACTCGATTATCAATTTCTTTAAAAATAAAATTAAAAGAAATAAGGATACCGCAGACGAGGATATTCATAAACCAGTCATCAGCAGTAATTATGACATGCTGGTTTTTGGAACAGAACATGATAAGCTCGATTACAAACTTTCGCAATGTTGCAACCCAATTCCGGGTGATGATGTTTTTGGTTTTGTAACGATCAACGAAGGAATTAAAGTACATAAAAAAGACTGCCCAAATGCCATCGGAATGCAGTCTAATTATGCGTACCGAATCATGAGCGCGAAATGGATCGACTCTTCTCAGGAAGAATTCAAAGCCATTATCAATATCACAGGAATGGATGTTTTAGGACTTACCAATCAATTGACAAGAGTTATTTCAAACAATATGAGCGTCAATATTCAGAGTATTTCTTTGAGTACTGATGCCGGAATTTTCCATGGACAGATTGCGGTAATTGTTAAAAACAATACGATTCTGAAGAAAATGATCAATGCAATAAAAAAAATTGATGGGGTTGATAAAGTAACACGAGAATATAGAACCTAAATTCTAACAAAATTTAATCAAAATGCAAATAGTGCTTTAATTATGGAAAACGAAATTTTAGAAATTCCCAAAATACATTTTGATAAAAAGGGAGCACTTTTAATTGTTGCTTCGGAAACTTCTTCAAAAGATGATTTTGATTTTTTTCAGGGAAAATCCATTATTCGGAACAAAAAATTAAAAAGCAGATTTACAAATTGTACCGAATGGATCGAATTTCCATCCACTCAGGAAATGTATAAGATTTTGAATGGCATTGGCAATATCGATAATTTCCTTGCCACTTTTGATGGCGAACCTTTTGAAGGCATGACAGTTCGATTATTTAATCCGAAAACAAAATTGTGGAGTATCTATTGGGCTGATTCAACTTCAGGGACATTAGACAGACCGGTGGTTGGTTCATTTGAAAATAAAGTGGGGCACTTTTTCTCCCAGGATATTTTTGAAGGTAAAAATGTATTACAAGTATTTCGTTGGGATGCCAGAGATGAAAACAATCCCGTTTGGAGTCAGGCAATGTCTGATGATCAAGGAAAAAACTGGGAATGGAACTGGTACATGTACATGTCAAAAACCAACTAAAAATTTGTTAGTTTTATCATAAATAAAAATAATTATGTTAATTAAGTTCTTTTGGGTTTCGTAAAAATTATTAGTATAAAAGCCTGTATTTATTGCATTATTATTAATCAAATCGCGATTCGAACGTTAAACTTTAAACCCGAAACTTTTATTCATTAAAAATAAAAAATTATCTTTGCCGGATATGACACTCATTTCAACTGACAACACTAAGAATCAAGAAATTGTAAAAAATGTTTTTACAATGTATCTTGAACAAAAAGGGCATCGCAAAACTCCTGAGCGTTATGCTATACTTCAGGAAATTTACGATAGCGAAGAGCATTTTGATATAGAAAACCTTTATATCAAGATGAAAAACAAAAACTATCGTGTGAGTAGAGCAACTTTATACAACACGATCGAGTTATTGTTAGACTGCGCTTTGGTTAGAAAACATCAATTTGGACAAAATCAGGCTTACTACGAAAAATCATATTTTGACAAACAGCACGATCATATTATTATGACCGATTCTGGCGAAGTAATTGAATTTTGCGATCCAAGAATTCAAACCATCAAAAAAACAATCGAAGAAATATTTGATATCGAAATTACGAATCATTCACTTTATTTCTACGGTAACAAAAAGCAAAAACAATAATCCGGAAAGGGAATTATTCAAAAAAATAAAAAAAAGAAAATTAACTACATTAATCAGTAGGGCAACTCAAATTGCCTCAACGCAAATTAAAACAGAATGACCGTAGATTTATTACTAGGATTACAATGGGGAGATGAAGGTAAAGGGAAAATTGTTGACGTTCTTACCTCAAATTATGATATTATTGCACGTTTTCAAGGAGGACCAAATGCAGGACATACATTAGAATTTGACGGAATTAAACACGTACTGCGAACCATTCCTTCAGGGATTTTTCATAAAAATTCAATTAATATTATCGGAAATGGTGTTGTAATTGACCCGGTAGTTTTTCAAAAAGAAATCGAAGGTTTAGCCAAATTTAACCTTGATATCAAAAGTAAATTAATCATTTCAAGAAAAGCACATTTAATTTTACCAACGCACCGTTTGTTAGATGCAGCTTCTGAAGCATCAAAAGGAAAAGCGAAAATTGGTTCTACATTAAAAGGAATTGGTCCAACTTACATGGACAAAACGGGTAGAAATGGATTACGCGTTGGAGATGTTGAACTTGAGGATTTTAAAGAACGTTACAGAGCATTAGCAGACAAACATGAAGCAATGATTGCTTTTTATGATGTTGCTATTCAATATAACTTAGCTGAACTTGAAAAAGAGTTTTTTGAAGCTATCGAAGAATTAAAAAAATTAGATTTTATTGACAGTGAAGAATACATGTACCAGGCTCAAAAAGCAGGTAAATCTATTTTATGCGAAGGTGCTCAGGGATCTTTATTAGATGTTGATTTTGGAACTTACCCGTTCGTAACTTCATCAAACACTACTGCTGCAGGAGCGTGTACTGGTTTAGGAATTGCTCCTAATAAAATCAAAGAAGTTTACGGAATTTTTAAAGCTTATGTTACACGTGTTGGTAGCGGACCTTTCCCAACGGAACTTTTTGACGAAGTTGGTGCTACAATGGCAAGAGTTGGAAACGAATTTGGATCTGTTACAGGAAGACAAAGACGTTGTGGATGGCTAGACTTAGTAGCTTTAAAATATGCTGTACAGGTTAACGGTGTTACACAATTAATGATGATGAAAGGTGATGTTCTTTCAGGATTCGAAACTTTAAAAGTTTGTACTGAATACAATTACAAAGGACAAATTATTTCTCACTTTCCTTATAACATCGAGCCAGAAAATGTAACTCCTGTTTATAAAGAGTTTAAAGGATGGCAAGCGGACTTAACAGGATTGACTACTTATGAGCAATTACCTACAGAGTTAAAAGAATATATTGAATTTATTGAAGCAGAAGTTGGAGTGCCAATCAAAATTGTATCGGTTGGGCCAGACAGAAAGCAAACAATAACAAAATAACACCTCTAAACGCTCTGATAATCAGGGCGTTTTTTTTATATAAATTTATCTGCCTTATGAAAAACCCGGAAATTAAAGTTACAGAAACGAAGTTATTATCAGACAATTGGTATATCCTAAATAAGGTTACTTTCACTTATCAAAAAGAAAACGAAAAAGTGCAGACTCACGTTCGCGAAATTTACGATCGTGGAAATGGTGCCGGAATTTTATTATACAATTCAACAACGAAAAAGGTTATCCTAACAAGACAATTTCGTTTACCTACTTTCCTTAATGGAAACAAAACCGGAATGATGATTGAAGTTTGTGCAGGACTTTTAGACGAAGACAACCCTGAAGAATGCGTTATTCGTGAAACTGAAGAAGAAACTGGATATCGTATTAAAAAGGTGGAGAAAGTTACCCAAACCTATATGTCTCCAGGTGCTGTAACCGAAATTTTATACTTATTTACAGGCGAATATGATGAAAGCATGAAAGTAAGCGAAGGCGGAGGATTAGCCTCTGAACAAGAAAACATTGAAGTTCTGGAGTATACCTTTGAAGAAGCCTATGCCATGATAGAATCGGGCGAAATTGTGGATGCAAAAACTATTATTTTATTGCAGCATGCTAAGATAAAGGGGCTGATTTAAAAAAAATATTAATTTTAAAATAAAAAATAGCCAAATGAGACCAGTAATAATTTTCATATCGTTATTATTATATATCCAATCTTGGTCTCAAAATAATAATCAGATTGAAGATTTACAATTAAAAGATTTTAATCGGGCAAAAGATTTTTTGAAAGATTCAAATCTAAATGGAGCTATGAATTCATTCTATAATGCAAACCGCTTTAATCCAAAAAAACAAATTGGCGCCCTCTCTTTAAAAAAAGCAGATTCAATCAAAATAATTCTCAGGAAAAATTTAAGTAATGAATTGGTTGGTAATTGGAAAATGATTGATGATGTTCCTTCATGGGTCATGAGAGAAAACAGCATTGTTGGCCAGATGATAAAAATTAATACAAGTGAAATCCAGTTTTTTGAATTGATAAGAAATGCAAAAAACTGGAAATTAGCAAAAACTGAAAAAATACTTTATTCTGACTAATTTTCAGAGAGTTCTTCCTATGCTGATCTAATCTATTCTAATAATGAAATTTGGCAGTACTGGATAGATGTAAAAACAGGTTACCTTAATCTAACAAATACTGGAGAAAAGACCAAAACAGGAAGAACAGATATTATTTGTGGAGCAGTTAAAAGAACTTACTTCAAATTACAATAGTTTCCTTATTGCTGAATTCTAAATGATAATCAAATAAACTATTTAGCAAATTGTGTAATTCATTTGACCGACTATTAAAATAACTTTACATCATATAAAAAACCAGTTTTATGAAAAAGTTATATTATACATCCAATATTTTGCTTTTAGTTGTTTTAGTCGTATTAGGCTCTTGTGCAAAAAGCAAAACCACCAGAAGAACAGAAGCACAAGTTCACAAAACAATTGAATACAAAAAGCCAGAATCGTCTATTGCTTTTAAATTTGTAAAAACAAAACAATGGCTTGATTCCATCAAAGGCGATTCGACCAAACTTGATATTGCTTACGCTATAAACAGAACTGACAAGGCCAATTTTGCCAAAATGGATTCGGTTGTAATTCCGAACGATTTTAGTGGAGATCTGCCTTATTATCTTCCTTTTCCAATTCATGTTGACGCTTTAGAAGAGATTTCTAAAGTTTTAGTTTTCTCGTATCCTACTCAAACTTTTGCTGCTTATGAAAACGGCGAATTAGTATATACCGGACCAACCAATATGGGAAGAAAAAAAGATCCAACACCAACAGGATTATTTTTCACCAACTGGAAAGCTGAAAAAACAACAAGTACTTTTAATGACGAATGGGATCTAAAATGGAATTTCAATATAGAAAATAAGCTGGGCGTTGGTTTTCACCAATATGAATTGCCAGGGTATCCTGCTTCACATTCTTGCCTGCGTTTATTAGAAAAAGACGCCAAATATCTTTATAAATGGGCTGATGAATGGATTTTGAAAGACAGTGAAAATGTAAAAGTAAAAGGAACGCCTGTAATTGTTTTCGGTAATTATAATTTTGACGGACCAAAACCGTGGTTAGAATTAGTAAATGATCCGAAAGCTTTAAATATTTCAGAATCTGAAATCGAAACTCAGGTTCAACCTTTCTTACAGCAGATATTAGACAATCAAAAACTTAGAGAAGGAGATCAAACTCCAACATCATAACTATCATTTTTTACATAAATACATCATTCTAAAATCAGCTAAAGCAATTGTTTTTGGCTGATTTTTTTTATTCCATAAGTTTAATCTCTCGCAAAGTCGCAAAGTTTATTTTCTTTGCGACTTTGCCAGAGAAATTATAGCGCACTTTGCGTAAAACCTTTGCAAACTGTGCGGTTAAATTTAGATAACGCTTTAAAATCTAAAACTTAAAACAAAAATTACTAAAAATAAGCGAACGTTCATTTATATTTTATACCTTTGCAATCTAATCATTAGAATAAATGAGAACAAGAGATACTAATAAGGAAGAAATTGTAAAACAAAAAGCAATTGAAATGCTGGTTTCACAAGGTGTTGAGGGATTTGGAATGAATCGGCTAGCCAAAGAATGTGGGGTTTCTGTGGCAACACTTTATATCTACTATTCCGATAAAGAAGATTTAATTCGCAAAATCGGAATAGAAATTGGCCAAAGTTACTTTTCTAAAATGCTTGAGGGCTTCTCTCCCGAAATGTCTTTTGTAGATGGTTTGCGTCAACAATGGAAAAACAGATCACATTATGCCACAACGTTTGTTTTGGAAACTGCCTGTTTTGAACTGTTAAAACATTCCACTTATGGTGACGGAATTTTAGCTGAAATAACATCTGAATTCAAAAATGAAATGACCCAATTTATCTCCAAAGCCATCGAAAAGAAAGAACTTGTTCCTGTTACTTTTGAAGTTTTCTGGAGTATTGCTTACGGATCACTTTACTCGCTTTTGGAATTACATCGGGAAGGAAAATCCATGTCCGGAAAAACTTTTACTTACACGAAAGAAATCAACGATGAAGCTTTTAATCTTGTAATTAAAGCGCTGACTCCGTGATTAAAATTCAATATCAATTACAATATTTAATATAAATAGTAACAAACAAATAGCAATGAATACTTCAATTATAAAAGACAAAAAAATAGCCATTATTGGCGGAGGACCAGTTGGCCTTACGACGGCTAGAATTTTACAAATTAACGGTGCTGATGTAACGGTTTACGAAAGAGACATAAATGCGCAAGCAAGAACTTCTGGAGGAACGCTCGATATTCATTCGGATTCAGGCCAATTGGCGATTCAAAAAGCAGATTTGATGGATGAATTCTATAAATATGCAAGGCCAACTGGCGAAAAAATGGCAGATATGCACGGAAATATTACGTCAGAAGAAATGCCTGATGAAACCAATGCGTATTCAAGACCTGAAATCGATCGTAATGATTTGAGAAAAATCATGCTGGAAAATCTTCCCGAAAACACAATTATTTGGGATAGTCAATTAATCAACATTGAAAAATCAGGAGAGCAATATCATTTGGAATTCAAAAATGGAAATTCGGCTGAAGCTGATTTTGTAATTGTTGCCAATGGCGGAAGATCAAAAGCCAGAAAATTTGTGACTGCCAAAAAACCTTATCTTTCAGGAACGTACATTATTCAGGGAGAAATAGAGAATCCCGATCGCGATTATCCTGAATTCAAACCTAAATACGGCAACGGAAATGTAATGGCGATGGGCGAACACAAAATGTTTTACACGCATACTTTACGAAATGGCTCTATGCATTTTGGTGTTTCTTTCAAAACTGATGAAGACTGGATTTTAAATAACGGAATTGACTTTAATAACGATACCGATGTTATTGCTTTTCTAAATAAAACTTTTGAAAACTGGGGCGACGATTATAAAACTTTTTTCGCCAATTCAACAGACTTTTCAGGATTACCTTTGCGAATGTTTTCTCTTGAAGAGTCCTGGAAAGAACATTCAAACATAACTTTAGTTGGTGATGCCGCACATTTAATGCCTCCATTTGCTGGCGAAGGTGTCAATATGGGTTTACTTGACGCGTATCATTTAACCGAAAATCTGACTAGTGGAAAATTTAAAGACCTGCAATCGGCGATTGATGATTATGAACAAAAAATGTTTGGTTACGCTTTAGAAGCACAACGAATGACTATTAAAATGGAAAATTTATTGCACTCGGATGTTACTGCGGAAGATATTTTGAGTAGTCGATTTGAAGGTTAATCATAAATTAATAATTTTGTCGTTTAGTCTAAATCATTAAAATGACCTCAACAGCTTCAAATAACAGGACGTGCAAAAAAGGGCATCATTATTTCAAAACGAGTGACTGCCCTACCTGCCCAATTTGCGAGCAGGAACGTAAACCAGATTCCGGGCTTTTATCAGTATTGTCAGCTCCGGCAAGGCGAGCTTTAGAAAATAAAGGAATCGAAACTGCCCAGGATTTATCAAAATATTCTAAAAAAGAAATTATTTCACTACACGGAATTGGACCAAGTTCGATCCCGAAATTATTAGAAGAACTGAAAAAGCACGACCTAAATTTTAAAATAGTGTAAATCTCAAAATGCATTTCTTTTTTACTTCTGGTCATTTTAATTTTCCTATTTTCGTTTTACTTAAGACATCCAAAACCAAAATAGTTTTAAGGTTAAAACCATGAAGAAAATTATACTCCTTTTTCTTATTTCACTTCCTATTTTTAATTATGGGCAATCATCAAAAGAAATACTGGATTTTAAAATTGGATACGCTCCTCAAACCTCTTACAAACAAGTCGTTGAACAATCTTCAGATACCGAATTATACTACATTGCCTCTGATGAAATATTGGAAAAACTAAAAAATAATGGTGTAGAAAATCCGACTTTAACAAAAAGCTTAACCTTAATAGAATCTGTTTTTAAAACTGGAAAAATACAGAAAGACGGAAATTTTCCCGTAGTAATAGAATTTCTTAAAACTACAAATTCAGAAAATAAAAGTATTATTCCTAATGGAACTCTTATTTATGGCAAGGCTTCTGTTTCTACAATGCCAAAATTAGATTCAGTCGTTTCAAAAGAAATGGATGAATCATTCAAAAAGAATCTGCTTCAAACCGTTCAAAGTATGTTTTCGCAGATTGCATTACCGGAGAAAAAAATGAAAATTGGAGAATCGTTTACACAGGTAACTCCACTTAATATTCCACTAGCAGGAAATTCTATTGATATGGAAATTACCACCATTTATAAATTGATCAATATGACAGATCAAATTGCCAATTTTGATATTGACCAAAAATACGTTGCAAAAATTGCCTTTGAAGAAGGAAAATTTAATATAAATGCCAACGGAAATGGGAACGGGAAGTTAGTATATGATATTCCGTATCATTTTGCCACAAAATTTGTTTTAGATATTGGACTTAATTTTGAAGTAAAACAAGATTTGTTTAGTCTCAAGTTAAAATCAAATAGTGGTTTTAACCAAGCCGTTCAAATCATCAAAAATTAAACAAAAAAGGCATAAGATTTAAACTCTTATGCCTTTTGTTTTATAATGAAAACTAAAAATTATCTTGAATAATTTGGAGCTTCTTTTGTAATAGTTACGTTGTGCGGATGACTTTCCGTAATTCCGCTTGACGTGATTCTAACAAAACGTCCAGTTTCTTGTAAAGTTGGAATATCTTTTGAACCACAGTAGCCCATTCCGGCACGAAGACCACCAATGAATTGTAGCATACTTTCGTTTAATTCTCCTTTGTACGGAACACGACCTACAATTCCTTCCGGAACTAATTTTTTAACATCGTCTTCAACATCCTGGAAATAACGGTCTTTAGAACCTGTTTGCATCGCTTCAACAGAACCCATTCCGCGGTATGATTTGAATTTTCTTCCTTCGAAAATGATAGTTTCACCCGGAGATTCTTTTGTTCCTGCTAACAATGAACCTAACATTACACAGTCAGCACCTGCAGCGATTGCTTTAGGAATATCTCCCGTATAACGAATTCCACCATCAGCAATAACAGGAACTCCTGTTCCTTTGATCGCGGCAGCCACTTCTAAAACTGCTGAGAACTGAGGGAAACCAACACCAGCAACGATACGGGTTGTACAGATAGAACCAGGTCCGATTCCAACTTTTACACCGTCAGCACCATTGGCTACTAAATATTTAGCTGCTTCAGGAGTTGCGATGTTTCCAACAATTACATCTATTTCCGGGAATTTTGTTTTTACTTCTTTTAATGTATTTACAACACCTTCGGTATGTCCGTGAGCAGTATCGATAATAATAGCATCAACACCAGCAGCAACTAGTGCAGCAGCTCTTTCAACAGCATCACCCGTAACTCCAATAGCAGCAGCAACTCTTAAACGTCCGTAAACGTCTTTGTTTGCGATTGGTTTTTGAGTCAATTTTGTGATATCTCTGAAAGTAATTAAACCAACCAATTCATTTTTAGCATTGACAACTGGTAGTTTTTCGATTTTATGACCTTGTAAAACTACTTCTGCTTGTTCTAATGAAGTTCCTTCGGCAACAGTAACTAAGTTTGTACTTGTCATTACCTCAGCAATTGGTCTTGCACCGTTTTTCTCGAAACGTAAGTCACGATTCGTAACTATACCTTTAAGGATTTTGTTTTCGTCAACGATTGGAATACCGCCAATTCCGAATTCTTTCATTGCATTTTTTGCATCGGCAATTGTTGAAGTCATCGGCAATGTTACCGGATCGATAATCATTCCGGATTCTGCACGTTTTACTTTTCTAACCTTCGCAGCCTGTTGCTCGATGGTCATATTTTTATGTAAAACACCAATTCCGCCTTCCTGCGCCATAGCGATTGCCATTGCACTCTCCGTAACGGTATCCATAGCAGCTGATACTATAGGAACGTTTAGTGTTATATTTCTTGAAAATTTTGATTTGATACTCACTTCGCGAGGAAGCACATTCGAGTAGTTAGGTACTAATAAAACATCATCGTAAGTTAAACCTTCGCCGATGATCTTGGAGTTGTGTGCTATCATGTTGCAATTTCTAGTTGAATTGCGTGCAAATATAGTGAATAAATTGGAAACTTGAGTACTAACATTTTCTTAATTTTCTATACCAGAGAATGTTCTTACAAAAGAAAAACGAATTCCAATAAAAAAATTCCAGATTCCAACTTCTTACAAATACATTTCCAAATTGGAATTCTAAAAACTAATCTTCTGATTCAGGAACTATAAAATTAATCCCGAATTGAAACGCGACACTACTGGCCTTAGAGACATCTCTATATTCTAGAACATTATCGACCAGAGCATAAATATTGACTTTTCCGATTGTTCCGGAAAGTCCCAAACCAATGTTTTTGCTGGAATAAGAATCAATAGTATAAGTGGCTTTAAAATCTAATTTTTCGAAAATACTTCTTTTATAAAAAGCTGTAAATGCTACAAAAGGCTCATTTGGCATTGTCATAGCAAATAACTGACCTCCAACCGCATTTAGATATCTTTTTTTAGCTGAAGCTTTACAGTTACACTCATCATCTGATCTGGATTCTCCAAAGGAATATTGAACAGAAGAATACAATTTTGTTGGACGCCAGGTAGTGTATTTAGTATAAAGCGTATCTCTTGGAATAGCTGATTCAAAATCATCGAAAACATCTGCGGGTTTGTTTGTAAAATCGAAAATAGGATTTGCTCCTTCGTATCTGTAAGTTCCCTTGTAAGTTATGGTTTCGACGTCTTTAGACTGATTTACAAATCCGAGATCAATAATACTTGCCGTAAATTGAAGATTTTCTCTGTAGTAATAGGTAATTCCGGCATCAAAACCTAAGCCCATGCTCCCATTAAAAAAAGTATTATGTGCAATATCTTCTGCTACATTTCCTTCGTATTCATCTTTGGTAAATTTTGCGATTCCGGAAGTTCTAAGTTCCAAATTTGAAGAGATTATTTGCGTATAAAGATTTGGAGTCCCCGCATTTTGAGTTGTAGAGATAAATCCGGAATTTCGTGTAGACGTGGCATTGGCACCACTTGAGTACAATTTGGCCCGACCTCCTAAGACAAGTTTTTCATTTAGTTTTTTATGAAATCCTACATGAAGAACAGAAAGTACTTCGGCCCGTACATTGATATCTGCCAAATTAAATGCTTTTCCGATATAATCTCTATTTCCGTCTAAGGCAAATATGGCAGGGTCTTTTGGAACGTACATTAAAAAATCAAATTCCTGGTAGGCACCAAATGAAATGTACGACTGACTGTCTTCTCCTCCAACTCTAAATCCTCCGGAAAATAATTCTAATTGTTCATTAACCTGAGCTTTGTCTTTGTTAGAAGAATTATTTACAATATTTCGGACTTTATCATTAAAATCTATACCATTCTTTGCAAATAAATCATAAGCCGAAAAACTGCTTGATCCAACATTAGCCGAAATTCCGGATAAAACAGGAATACCAAAATAGTATTTATACGAAACGTCGGCACCCGGATTAACCAATGACGCCTGCGGAATCGATGTAAAATTATACAGTAGTTGTCTGTTTTGGGCAAAACAAACCAACTGCAAAGACAGCATTAAAATTAAGCTTATTTTTTTCATTCGATCTCCATATAAACAGTTGCACTTGATCGTAATTTTAAATTACCTAAACTGTCTTCGTTTATAGGCGGGCCACTAGCCATTTTTACTAAAAAACCAATTTTAGTAGTTTGTTTTAAGAGCGCTAATCTTTGGCTTTCGAATACCTCTGTAGGATATTTTATAACATTTGAACTTCCGGTGTATGCAGGAACCGTGAATCTTAAAGTTTGTAAGACCTGATCGCTATCATTAAGGAGTAAAACATCCAATGTAAAAGCTCTGACTATTGTATTTTCAACTTCAAAATTAAATTCTGCTTTTACCAGATTATCCCTGAAAAATTTATCTTTAAAAGCATCAAAATCACGAGTATCAAACGCGATTTTTTGTTCTGTTCCAGCATCTGAAAATTGACCGGCTGCAACATTAAAGTAAGCCAGATTAGCTACAAAAACAGGTTTTAACTTAAGATCATTAACCTGATCAAAATCTAAATCGCTAGAGCATGAAAAAAACACGAATGCAAAAACTAAAATTTTAGGAATTCTATTTAGGATGTTTGCTTTCATAACAACTTTATTAAGTAGTCAGTAATAACAATGGTTAATGAATAGTTATTACATATAAATAATAAATATACTACTTTTTAATGAAATTTACCGAACAATTTTGAAGCCTCATTATAAGCACTTTCAAAACTTAAAGAATTAAGACCCGTTGTTTTTTTATTTGCCGTAAAATAAGAAATCAGTTTTTCTGTAGGCATATTTCCTGTCAGTTTATCGGTTGCCATTGGGCAGCCTCCAAAACCCTGGATCGCTCCGTCAAAACGGGTACAACCTGCTTTAGATGCGGCATCTATTTTTTCGAACCAACTGTCTGGTGTTGTGTGTAAATGAGCACCAAATTCTATTTGAGGGTATTTTGGAATTAAATGAGAAAAAAGATAAGTAATCACTTCCGGTGTAGAACTTCCGACAGTATCTGAAAGTGATAAAATTTTCACGCCCATTTTTGAAAGCTTCTCGGTCCACTCGCCTACTATTTCCACATTCCACGGATCTCCATACGGATTTCCAAAGCCCATTGAAAGATAGGTTACGACTTCTTTGTTTTTCTTATCGGCAATTTCAAGAATTTCTTCCAGTGTAATTAAGGATTCAGCAATCGTTTTATGGGTATTACGCATTTGAAAATTCTCTGAAATAGAAAAAGGAAATCCTAAATACTGAATTGCATCATGTTCTGAAGCTGATAGTGCACCTTGTGTATTAGCAATTATAGCCAATAATTTGCTTGTAGTTTGAGAAAGATCAAGTTGCGCCAAAACCTCGGCCGTATCCTGCATTTGCGGAATCGCTTTTGGAGACACAAAACTTCCAAAATCAATGGTATCAAAGCCTACGCGAAGTAACGCCTGGATGTACGAAACCTTATTTTTTGTCGGAATAAAAGTTTTGATCCCTTGCATGGCATCTCTCGGACATTCGATAATCTTGATTTCTTTATTCAAAGCTTATTCTTTTGTGAAGGCTAAGTTAGCTTCTTTTTTAAAAATATAAAAACTATAATTTTCATTAATTCAACTATTACTCAATATTGTAATAAATCATAATATTACATATAAATGTAATAATTGACAATATTACCAAAAAGTGTAATAATTAAAAATATTCCTTATATTTGTAATATAAACTTTATTTATTTTTAATTATATTTGAAGATGACTAGCGTAATTACAGGAGATATTATTGATTCAAGAAAGCAAAAATCAAAAGACTGGGTCGAAGGTTTAAAAAAAATCCTGTCTCCGTTTGGCGAAACTCCAAGTCAATGGGAAGTATATCGGGGCGATGAATTCCAAATCGAAATAAAATATCCTGAAGAAGCCTTATTAGCTGCTATTTTAATAAAAGCACATTTACGATCTATAAAATTAGATGCGAGAATGAGCATTGGCTTTGGAAATAAAACACATAATGCCGAGAAAATATCTGAAAGTAATGGCGATGCTTTTATACATTCCGGAGAACTTTTTGAAACTTTAAAAAAACAAAAAGTAACTTTAGCGATGCGAACCGGAAATACTGACATCGATGAAAAAATGAATTTGATGCTACAGCTGGCTTTGACCTTTATGGATAGTTGGCTGGTGCAATCTGCTGAATTTGTTGTGGCGGCCATAGAAAACCCAACATTATCTCAGGAAGAATTAGGACAAAAACTAGGCATTAATCAAGCTGCTGTGAGCCGCAGACAAAAACGTGCACAATTTGATTTGGTTATGAATTTAGATCGTTATTTTAGAACACAAATAAAACAACTTACAGCCCCATGATTTTATTTATAAAACTACTGTTAGCGCATTTATTAGGTGATTTTATCTGGCAGCCAAACTCCTGGGTAGCCGATAAAGAAGTTAAAAAACATAAAAGTGTTTTCTTATACCTACATATCGTACTTCATGGCCTGTTGGCAGCACTTTTGGTTTGGAAAATCAACTTTATTCCTTATGCTGTTTTAATAGCCGTTACACACGGAATTATTGATCTTATCAAATTAAATTTTCAGCAACCAAAAACAAAACGAAGCTGGTTTATTGCTGACCAGATTGCACATATTTTAATTTTAATCGGGATTGTACTGCTCTACGAAAACAAAGGCATTATTTATTTTTGGCAGGATAATGAGTTTTGGATTTTATTGACAGGAATTTTATTTGTTACCAAACCTTCTTCTATTATAATTAAAACCATAATTTCAATCTGGAGCCCTGAAAACGAAAATACACATGCAGACAATTCACTTGCCAATGCAGGAAATTACATTGGCATTTTAGAACGACTATTTGTATTTTGTTTTATCCTAACCGGACATTTTGAAGCGATAGGTTTTTTATTGGCTGCTAAATCTATTTTTAGATTCGGGGATTTAAAAGAAGCCAAAGACCGCAAACTAACCGAGTACGTTTTAATTGGTACTTTGATTAGTTTTGGAATTGCTATCATCTCCGGACTTGTTGTCCAGGCATTGATTTTACAATCCTTTTAAAAGCTTTTTATTGATTGCTTTGATTAAAGCCGGGCCTTCATAAATAAAGCCAGTGTACAATTGCACTAAACTTGCACCTGCATTCAGTTTTTCAATTGCATCATCGGCAGAATGAATTCCTCCTACTCCAATAATTGGGAATGCTTTATTGCTTTTTTCAGAAAGAAAACGAATCACTTCAGTAGAACGTTTCGTTAATGGTTTACCGGATAAACCGCCCATTTCAGATTGATTTTGAGATTCTAACCCATCTCTTGAAATAGTTGTGTTTGTAGCAATTACACCCGCAATTTGAGTTGTTTTTACAATATCAATAATATCTAATAATTGCTCGTCTGTTAAGTCCGGAGCAATTTTTAAAAGAATTGGTTTTACTTTTTGACTACTTGTTTTTTGCTTTTCTACATTTCTGTTTTGTAAAGTTTGAAGTAAAGCCGTTAAAGGTTCTTTGTCTTGTAATGCTCTTAAGTTTGGTGTATTTGGCGAACTTACATTGACAACAAAATAATCAACGTGATCAAACAGAGCATCAAAACAAATGATATAATCGTCAACCGCATTTTCGTTTGGAGTCACTTTATTTTTTCCGATGTTTCCACCAATTAAAACGCCCGAATTCTTTTTCAAACGTTCTACAGCTTCCAGAACTCCTCCGTTATTAAACCCCATTCGGTTAATAATAGCCTGATCTTCTTTTAAGCGAAATAAACGTTTTTTAGGATTTCCTTCCTGACCAACCGGAGTTACGGTTCCGATTTCAATAAAACCAAACCCAAAGTCCGAAAGTTCTTTATACAGTTTGGCATCTTTATCAAATCCTGCAGCCAGTCCAACCGGATTTTTAAATTTAATTCCGAAAACTTCACGCTCTAAACGACTGTCTTTTACCTCGTAAATTGATTTTATAATTGATGAAACTCCAGGGATTTTTGAAATGAATTTTACAAATGAAAAAGTAAAATAATGTACTTCTTCCGGATCAAAACAAAAAAGTATTGGGCGAATTATCAATTTATACATAAGAGTTGTTGTGTTATTTTTCGGATGCAAATTTAATTATTATAGTTTAAAAAGGTACTCTTTTACAAAAACAAATTATAAGATGTTGCAAATTATAAAATGAAACAAAGTCAAGCCCTTTAACAGACTTATCAGAGCGCTTTATTAATTAATTTTGACTCACTTAAGAAAATTCTTATTGCAAATTGCATTTGATTCAAATATGTATAAAGCCAGCCTATTAATACGGATTTCCAAAAAAACACTATCAGGTTTAATATTCCTATTAAGCTTAAATGGATGGGCTCAGCAAATAAAAGACACTACCAAACTAATAAATGTACGTTATGGTGATAAAGGAATAGAATTAAGAACTAAGGACAATAAATTTCTTTTCCAATTACAAAGCAGGTTACAATTTCGATTTTCTACACCAAACGATCAGGATCCGTTGACTTATGATGATTATAGTCAGGACAAGGAAACAACTTTTAAAATCAATCGGGCGAGATTAAAAGTGGGAGGTCATGCTTTTGAGCCCTGGTTAAAATATTATTGGGAATATGAACTCAGTCAATCCAATTTACTTGATTTTAGAATCATGGTTGAAAAATGGGACTGGTTAAGTTTTAAAGTCGGTCAATGGAAAGTCGAATATACCCGTGAACGTTTTATAAGCAGTGGCGAACAACAAACCGTTGACAGATCTCTAATCAATCGGCCTTTTACAGCAGACAGGCAAATGGGAGTCGAAGTATACGGTCATCTTAAAGGAGGCGGCATTGCTGATTTTAATTATTGGGCAGCGGCCTTAACCGGAACCGGACGGGGAAACACCATAAACGACGATAAAAATTTAATGTATTTTGGAAGAGCGCAATGGAATTTTTTGGGGCGTTATCTTGATTTTGAAGGAAGTGATTTAGAATTTCACGAAAAACCAACGCCAATTATTGCCTTTTCAGGATTAACAAACCGAAGTCCCTATACCCGATTTTCACAATCCGGAGGAGGTTCTTTAGAAGGCTACGAAAATGGCTTACCGGGTCAATATCGAGTGAATCAATGGAATTTAGAAAGTGCTTTTATGTATCGCGGTTTTTCCTGGCAAAGCGAATGGCACACGAAAGAGATCGTTGACAAATTAAATAATAATGAAACTACCATTTTGAAAGGATATTACGTTCAGGCAGGTTATTTTTTTCATAATGCTTTCGAATGGTGGCCAAAACATTTAGAAATAGCCGGAAGACATGCAGCTTATCGCCCTGATAATTCAATCAGACAAAATCTTCAGGATGAAACAACTGTTGCGTTTAATTGGTTTTTTAAAGGTCATAAAAATAAACTGACATCAGAAGTATCCTACTTTAGTTTTCAGGATAAAACACTGCCTTTAGAAGCCGGATGGCGTTTTAGAATACAATGGGACATTTCGCTGTAAAACAATGCAACAAAATGGTATTGTATTTGTAATCAAAAATATAGATGAATAAAAACAAAAATGATTTTTTATTTTTTCTAAATTATTCTTGTTTTTTTTTAATAATTTTAATACTCATAAAACACTGAAAATGAAAAGCATAAAAAAAACTCTTAGAAAAACAGCACTCATGTGCTTAGTGGGATCATTTTTTTTGATTTCAATTGATAGTATAGCGCAACACAGAGGCGGAGGCGGAGGCGCACACAGAGGTACCAGTAGTGCCGGACAAGCCAGACCCGCCAGACCTGCAACGCATTCAACCCCATCGGCATCAAGACCGGCATCTCACAATTCCGGAATTAAAAAGCCAAGTGCGACAACCAGACCCGGATCTAACGGCTCGGGAGTTAGCAGACCTGATAATAACAACAATAAAGTTACCAGACCTTCCACTTCAAACTCAAAAATTGCGGGTAACAAGGTAACAAATAACAGAAATTCAAATAACAATAACAGAGTTGGTAATAAAAACACCAACATTAGTGGCAACACCGTTAATAAAAATCGAAATAACGTAAATATTAATGTCAACAACAGTGTGCATGTTCGAAATAACCGAAATACTGTTGTAAGACCTGGTCCAAGACCTTACGTTCGACCTCCTTACCGATATGGCGGTTACAGATACAATGCCTATCACCCTTATTATCCTCGTCCCTATCATCCTTTTTATTGGGGGCCAGTTTGGCATCCATGGGGATTCTTTGTTGCTACTTTAGCCGTTACAGCTATCGTGGTGAGTGTAGAAAGCACGCAATATCATTACGATCAGGGAGTTTGGTATACCGGAACAAGCGGAGGTTATACGGCAGTTCCAGCGCCAGTTGGCGGAACTGTAAATAACATTCCAAGTGGTGCTGAAACCGTTAATACGGGAACGGTCAATAATTATTATTATGGAGGAACCTATTATGAAAAAGATGGAGGCTCTTATAAAGTAGTTGCTCCAACTGCAGGAACTTTAGTAGATAATTTACCAGAAGGCGGTGAAGAAGTTACAATAGGAGATGCCAAATATGTAAAATTTGGTGAAACCTACTACCAACCTGTTCAGGTAGATGGCAAAGATAAATATGAAGTTGTTGACGTTCAGAAAGATAATTAAAATCATACTAACCTTATCAAATAAATAGAGTTTGATAAGGTTATTTTTTTAACTTTACTTTTTATTATTGACAACCAGATTAAAACTATTATAATGAAAAATAAGACCTACTGGATTTTTGCCATTCTAACGATCTCCATTATTTCAATTGCTTACGGTTATACTAAGATAATTGTTCCAAAGCAAAAACTGGCTGCGATGGATTGTGCCGAAACTCCAAATGCCGATTCTGCTTCTTTATTTAAACCAACAATAGAGAATAAAAATAAACCAACAGGTAAAGCTCCCAAAGGAATGGTTTGGATTCCGGGTGGTGAATTTTCTATGGGAAGCAATGTAGAAGATGAAAGTTTGTGCAGCATAAAAGGTGTAACTAAAGATGCAGCGCCAATACACAGAGTTTACGTTGATGGTTATTATATGGATCAAACAGAAGTGACAAATGATCAATTTGAAGCTTTTGTAAAAGCTACCGGCTATGTTACTTTAGCTGAAAAAGCACCTACACATGAAGAATATCCTGATGCTCCAATAGAAAATCTGGTTGCCGGATCAGCGGTCTTTACTCCTACTCCTGCAAAAGTAGATTTGAATAATTATATGCAATGGTGGAGCTACGCAAAAGGTGCCGACTGGAGACATCCGGAAGGAGCCGGAAGTTCTATAAAAGGAAGAGGAAATTATCCTGTTGTTCAGGTTTCTTATGATGATGCTGCTGCTTATGCAAAATGGGCTGGAAAAAGATTACCAACTGAAGCTGAATGGGAATTTGCTGCTCGCGGCGGAAAAACCGGAGAACTTTATGCATGGGGAAATAACTTAAAACCTAAAGGAAAATTTCAGGCGAATATCTATCAGGGACATTTTCCTATTGAAAAAGGTGATACAGGAGAAGATGGCTATATAGGAATTGCGCCAACAGCTCAATTTGAACCCAATGGCTATGGACTATATGACGTTGGAGGAAATGTGTGGGAATGGACAAATGACTGGTATACTGCCGACTATTACTCTGTTATAAGTGATAATGGACAAGTTGCAAAAAACCCACAAGGACCTGAAACATCTTATGATCCGGGAGAACCTAATCTTCCTAAAAAAGTACAACGTGGAGGATCCTTTTTATGTACAGACCAATATTGTACACGATATATGGTAGGAACGAGAGGAAAAGGAGATTATAAATCGCCTGCAAATCATATTGGTTTTAGATGTGTGCAATAATTTTTTTCAAACACTAATTACACTAATCTCCACTAATAAAAATGTGGCATCACAAGCTTAAAAAAAATCCAATTTTACGAAATTGGATTTTTTATTTAAAATCAATTCGTGAAAATTAATGCAATTCGTGGCTAACTCTTTTCCCTTTTAAACACTTGAATAATTACTTATCTTTGCTAAAAAAACAAACAAATGCAGCATATCATAGATCGATTTATCAGTTATGTAACGATTGATACAGAATCGGACCCAAATTCGCAAGCAACACCTAGTACTGAAAAACAGTGGAATCTTGCCAATAAATTAGTCGAAGAACTAAAAACAATTGGACTTGAAGACGTTACTATAGATGACAAAGCTTACATAATGGCTACTCTACCAAGTAATGTAGAGCATGAAGTACCAACAATTGGTTTTGTTTCGCATTTTGATACTTCCCCGGATTTTAGCGGAGCAAATGTAAAACCACAAATCGTTGAAAATTATGACGGAAAAGACATTATTTTAAATGCAGAGAAAAACATCGTTTTATCTCCAAATTACTTCAAGGATTTATTGCAATATAAAGGACAGACCATTATCACAACTGACGGAACAACCTTATTGGGTGCCGATGATAAAGCAGGAATTACAGAGATTGTTTCAGCAATGGAATATCTTGTTCAGCATCCTGAAATCAAGCATGGAAAAATCAGAATTGGATTTACCCCTGATGAAGAAATTGGTCGTGGTGCGCATCATTTTGATGTGGAGAAATTTGGCGCGCAATGGGCTTATACTATGGATGGAAGCCAGATTGGCGAATTAGAATATGAAAATTTTAATGCTGCCGGAGCCAAAATTACCTTCAAAGGAAAAAGTGTTCATCCTGGTTATGCCAAAGGAAAAATGATCAACTCAATGTTGATTGCCAATGATTTTATCAATGAACTTCCAAAAGGAGAAACGCCTCAGGAAACAAAAGGCTACGAAGGCTTTTTCCACGTACATCATTTAACAGGAAGTATTGAAGAAACAGTTTTGGAATTGATTATTCGTGATCATAACAAAATCAAATTTGAGAAGAGAAAAGATTTAATTGGTAAAATTGCCAAAAAAATCAATAAAAAATACGCGAAACAATTCGGAGAAGATATTGTAACTGCCGTTGTAAAAGACCAATATTACAATATGAAGGAGAAAGTACTTCCGGTAAAACATATTGTTGATATTGCTGAAAAAGCTATGTTAGAATTAGGAATTAAACCTATTATTAAACCTATTCGTGGCGGAACAGACGGATCTCAATTATCGTTTATGGGATTACCTTGTCCGAATATATTTGCCGGTGGACATAATTTTCACGGAAAATACGAATATGTTCCGGCAGAAAGTATCCAAAAAGCAACAGATGTCATTGTAAAAATTGCAGAATTAACAGCAATTCCCGGTATTTTTGATGTAGCTGAAAAATCTAAAAGAAAAAGATAAAGTGGAGCCGAATTCTGAGAAAAAACATTTTTGGGACAAAGTAAATCAATGGGAAGAGGAATTACTTTTCCTGAAATCAATTATTGATAAAACCGAACTCGTTGAAACCATAAAATGGGGTGGCCCTATTTATGTTTACAACAAAAAAAATGTTATCGGAATTGGAGGTTTTAAAAACTACTTCGCTATTTGGTTTCTGAACGGTGTATTTTTGAAAGATGAAAAAAAGAGATTAATTAATGCCCAGGAAGACAGAACAAAATCGATGCGTCAATGGCGTTTTACTTCAAAAGCCGACGTAAACGAAAAAGAAGTATTGGAATATATTTTAGAAGCTATTGAGAACGAAAAGCAGGGTAAAATCATTAAACCTTCAAAAAAAGAAGCAATCGTTTCTGAATTGCTGCAAAATGAAATGGATCTAAATCCGGCTTTAGCGGTAGCTTTTCAAAAATTTAGTCCGTACAAACAGTATGAGTTTTTAGAATATATTGAAACTGCCAAACAGGAAAAAACGAAATTAACGAGGATCGAGAAAGTGATTCCGATGATTTTGGGGAATGTTGGACTGAATGATAAATACAGGTGATTTAAATTCCAATAAAAAAATTCCAAATTCCAATCTTATATAAACCTTTGTCAAAGTTTAAAACTTTGACAAAGGTTTTTTTATGCGCAAACAAATGTCATTGCGAGGAACGAAACAACCGGACGAAGTATTTCCGTAAAGTATGACTCAAAAGTTTATCATTCCGAGGAACGAGGGATCCCCATGAGAAACTCTACAATCAAAATCACCAATCTTTTTCGAGCTACTTGCGGGGATTCCATGTTCCTCGGAATGACATACTTTGCGGTAATGCCTCATGAGATTGCTTCGTTCCTCGCAAAGACATACAATGCGTAAATTTTAATGCAAAAAAAATCCCAAACTCCATAATTGGAATTTGGGATTTTAATTTTATTGGAATTTAAAAAGCCTTACGCTTTTTTCAAAGCAGCACTCATTTCCATAGAAATTGCAGAACGCTCGATTTTTAATTTTCCAGACATCGTTTCGATAATTGCACTTGTTTCAGCAAGCTCAACAATTTTACCGTGAAAACCACTTTTAGTAATTATTTTGTCACCTACTTTTAGGCCGCTTTCAAATTCTTTTTCGTTTTTAGCTCTTTTTTGTTGTGGTCTGATCATAAAGAAATACAACACTACAAACATTAGTAAATAAGGAGCAAATTTCATTAAATCTTGCATAGTATTCAGGTTTTATTTTTGTTATTAATATTTATGTTTTTGGAATTTGGCTCTTCGACTTCGCTCAGAGCGACATTAGAATTTGAAATTTAAAAAATTGGAATTTCTTCCCAACTACATCAAACCTCTTCCCACTTTTACCATTTTTTTATTGGCAGTAAGTTCCTTAACAAGGTTATCTAAAATTCCGTTGATAAAAATACTACTTTTAGGAGTAGAATACTCTTTGGCAATTTCTAAATATTCGTTAAGGGTTACTTTTACCGGAATTGAAGGGAATTTCAAAAACTCGCAAATAGCCATTTTTAAAATAATAGTATCAATCTCAGCAATTCTTTCGCTGTCCCAGTTTGGCGTTTTATCATCATATTCTTTTGCGAAGATTGATTCGTTTAAAACCGTTCTTCTGAACAAATCTTTAGCAAAATCTTTATCTTCAACATCTTTATACAATTTTGGCACTCTAAAATCGTCTGAATCTTCTGTTTTGATTGCTTTTAATTGTTTTACAATATGTGTATTTACAACCGGAATATCATCAACCCAGGTTAATTTATCATCTTCTAAATACTCATATAATTTCTCATTCGGAACAATTACATCAGCAAACAAATCAATTATAAATTGTCTGTCTTCTTCAAAAGTATTTGTTGCGTTTGACATGTATTTTGCATACACTTCACTTGCTTTGATATCATTTAAAAGCAACAAAATATAGTCATCATTCAACGACCAGTTATTGATTTTACGATTTTCTAAAGCGATGCTAAGAGAATTACTTTCAGCTAAGAGTTGAAAAATTTTGTTTTTGATAAATTTTTCATTCGGGTTACGTTCTGCAGCAGTTGCAAGATGTTTTTTGCTTGAAAGATGTAAAAAAACAGATTCTTTTTTGCAAATTTCAATCAATGAAGAAAGCATTATAAGATATAAATCCTGAATATTATCAATACTATAAAAAAGAAACTTCTCTTCTTTTTCCATATTATCAGAACCGCTTTGATGCATTGCATAAATGGATTGCATTACTTTAACGCGTATGTGTCTTCTATTTACCACCTTGTAAGAACATTTAAAAATTAGTCTGCAAAAATAAGAATTTCACAGCTTATAATAAAATTAATTCGTAAAAAAGTCACGTTATTAGTCGCAGTTTGCAGTAGCAGTTTTCAGTACTTTATAAACCGGTTAAAAAAGTCGCAGTTTTCAGTCGCAGTTTCTCCCTTTTATCTTGCTAAAACAAAAAGTCTCAGTTTCCAGATAAAGCTGAAAACTGAGACTGAGACTGTAAACTAAAAAAATTATTTTTTAGCTGCGTTTTCAATTTTTCTCAAATCGATACGATTTTGAGCAATTGTAAGCGCTGCTTTATGCGTAGTTATACCGTTTTTCACTGCATAATCGATAATTTCTAAAGTAGTGTTATAGATATTTTCGGTTTTAGTCATGATTTCCGCTTTACCGTAGTTTGCTAATTCAGCATAAACATTGATGATTCCACCAGCATTGATTAAGAAATCAGGAGCATATAAAATGCCTCTTTCCTGTAATCTTGCACCGTGAACATTTTCATCAGCTAACTGATTGTTGGCTGCACCAGCAATAACTTTAGCTTTAATTTTGTTTACTGTATTGTCATTGATAGTTGCTCCCATTGCACATGGCGCGTAGATATCAACATCAGCGCTATATAAATCTTCACCAGTATAAATGGTCGCATTGTATTTTTGCGCTACTTCGTATAATTTTTCTTCGTTGATATCAGCGATAGTAACTATTGCTCCTTCTTTAGTCAAATATTCAACTAAAGCTTCACCAACGTGACCAATTCCCTGAACCAAAACTTTTTTACCGTCTAAAACATCAGAACCAAACTGGCTTTTAGCAGCCGCTTTCATTCCTAAATAAACACCATAAGCTGTTACAGGAGAAGGGTTTCCAGAACCACCTCTTTCTTCAGAGATTCCAGTAACATAAGGCGTTACGTCTCTAACCGTATCCATGTCTTTAGTTTCCATTCCAACATCTTCAGCAGTAATATATCTTCCGCTTAAAGAGTGAACAAATTCTCCAAACTTACGCATCAATTCTGGTGTTTTTTGCGTTTTAGCATCACCAATAATTACCGCTTTACCACCACCAATATTAAGTCCGGTAATAGCAGATTTATAGGTCATCCCTCTTGAAAGACGCAAAACATCATTCAGAGCTTCCCATTCAGTATTGTAATTCCACATTCTGGTACCTCCCAAAGCTGGCCCCATAACTGAGTTATGAATACCAATAATTGCTTTTAAACCTGTATCTTTGTCATTGCAAAATACAATTTGTTCGTGATCGTCAAAAGATAATTGACCAAAAACAGGATCCATTTTTTGAAGTTCCTTTCCAGTTGCGAAAGTTGCATCCATAGCGCTAGTTGTTTATTAGTTAAAATTATGAATTCGTCAAAAAGACATCTCAAACATAATTAAAAAATACACATGTGCTAATTTTTTATCTTTAAAATAACAATTTTACAATAGATTTGTTTTGACTATATGATATCTTTAATTACTTTTTATTGAAGATAATTTACAATTCCAAAACATTTCAACATTGAATCTCTTAAAAAAATGAAAGAATTAAGCTATTTAAACAAATATTTCATCAAATATAAATACAGTTTTTCGCTAGGAATTTTAATCACCATAATCGCACAAATTTTTTCCCTGTTTACTCCAAAGCTTATTAGCAAGTCTTTAAACGCTATTGAAAAATTTGATAAATTGCCTGAAACCCAACAAGCATCTCAGGTAATAATCGATTCTTATCGTCAGGATTTAATTCATAACGTACTGCTAATCATAGCCACTACAATCGTAGCAGGTTTTCTAACCTTCTTAATGCGCCAGACTTTAATTGTAATGTCGCGTCATATTGAATTTGATTTGAAAAATGAAGTTTTCAGGCAATATGAAAATCTTTCTCAGAATTTCTACAAACAAAACCGTACCGGAGATTTAATGAACCGTATTAGCGAAGATGTTTCAAAGGTTCGCATGTATGTTGGGCCGGCTGTTATGTACACAATCAATACCTTTATTCGTTTTGCCATCGTTATAATATATATGTATAATGTTTCGCCTTTGTTGACACTTTATACTATTTTGCCATTACCGATACTTTCCTTTTGTATTTTTAAACTGAGTTCAGAAATCAATAAACGAAGCACAACTTTCCAACAATATCTTTCAAAGGTCTCTAGCTTCTCTCAGGAAATATTTTCCGGAATTCGCGTGATTAAAGCGTATTCATTAGAAAATCAACACCAAAATAATATGGTGACTCTTGCCGATGAAAGCAAAAAGAAAAGTTTGGATTTAGCTAAAGTACAATCGCTATTTGGTCCTTTAATGATCGCTCTTATAGGAATCAGTAATTTGGTGGTAATTTATTTTGGTGGTGTAATGTACATTAACGGAACGATCCAAAATATTGGTACAATTGCCGAATTCATTTTATACGTAAATATGTTAACATGGCCTGTAGCTTCCTTAGGGTGGGTTTCGTCTATGGTTCAGGAAGCAGAAGCTTCTCAAAAACGTTTGAATGAATTTTTGAAAATTGAACCGGAAATTAAAAACAACAATGAAAATTCATCCGATATTCAGGGTTCTATAGCTTTTGAAAATGTAAGTTATACTTATGAGGATACCAATATTGAAGCTTTAAAGAATGTAACTTTCACAGTAAAAAAAGGAGAAACTTTAGCCATTTTAGGAAAAACTGGTTCTGGAAAATCGACTATTTTATCTTTGATCTCTCGTTTGTACGATGTTACTGATGGAAGAATCACGATTGACCAAAATGAAATAACCACGTTGAACTTAAACGACCTTCGAAACAATATCGGGATTGTTCCTCAGGATGCTTTTTTATTCTCCGACACCATTAAAAATAACATCAAATTTGGTAATCAAAACGCTACTGACGAAGAAGTGATGGAAGCTGCAAAAAGCGCTGTCGTTCACGACAATATTATTGCCTTTAATAAACAATATGATACTGTTTTAGGAGAAAGAGGAATTACACTTTCGGGAGGACAAAAGCAGCGTGTCTCTATCGCGAGAGCGATTATTAAGAATCCGGCCATTTTACTTTTTGATGATTGTCTGTCTGCAGTAGACACTGAAACAGAAGAGACAATTTTGAACAATTTGTTCGAAATTTGTAAAGATAAAACCACAATTATTGTCAGCCATAGAGTGTCATCTGCTAAAAATGCAGACAAAATTATCATTTTAGAAGATGGTAAAATTATCCAACAAGGTTCTCATAATCAATTAATAAATCAGGAAGGTTATTATGCATCTTTATATTTAAAACAACTTTCGGAAAAAGAATTACTTTAATTGTTGTGTAATAGATAATTTTTTATGATTTTTGAGTACTATTAATTCCAAAAATGATAGAACGTATTATGAGAGAAAATGACATGTTAGAAAAAGAAGAGATTTTTTCTAAAGTATTACGAGCAGGAAGAAGAACTTATTTCTTTGATGTAAGAGCTACTAAAGCTGACGATTATTATATCACAATTACCGAAAGTAAAAAATTTACTGAAGAAGATGGTTCTTTTCATTTTAAAAAACACAAAATTTACTTGTATAAAGAAGATTTTGGAGCTTTTGCCGAAATACTAGAAGAAATGACTTCATACGTCTTGAACCACAAAGGCGAGGAAGTAATCTCTGAAAGACACCAAAAAGATTTTAAAAAAGAATACGGTTCTGATAAACCTGAAGGACAAAGATCAAGCTTTACTGATATTGATTTTGATGATATTTAGTCCCAAATAAACTTTTTAAAAAGTACGAGTCCAATTTGTCCTGCATTTTGGACTTTTTTTATACATAAATTTGTTATTTTAGATTTTAGACTTAAGATTTTAGATTCTTAACCTAACTCACAACTAATACAATATGAAAAAAATAATCTTTTTACTTTGTTTCTTATTTTTTGGAGTTTCCTCCTTTTCTCAGAAATTAGAATACGAAACCAAATCGAACATTCCATATTACAGCGAGGCAATCAGTAAAACCGATGCTTATATTACCGAAAGATGTGTTCTGGATATTTACTATCCAAAAAACGCTAAAAACTTCGCCACAATTGTTTGGTTTCACGGCGGAGGATTAACTGGCGGAAGTAAGGAAATTCCGGAAGCGCTCAAAAATAAAGGTTTTGCGATTATTGGGGTTGGTTATAGATTATCACCAAAGGTTAAAGCTGCAAAATGTATAGAAGATGCGGCAGCAGCAATTGCCTGGGCTTTTAACAATATTGCCAATTATGGCGGTGATACTACACAAATTTTTGTTTCCGGACATTCTGCAGGAGCTTATTTGGCTTTGATGAATGGTTTGGATAAAAAATGGCTTCAAAAAGAAGGAATTGATGCTAATAAAATTGCAGGCCTTATTCCGCTTAGTGCACAATGCATTACACATTTTGAAATTAGACGAGAAAACGGAATTCCGGACACTACGCCAACTATCGATGCTTATGCGCCTTTATTTTATGTTCGTGCCGATGCTCCTCCGCTTTTATTAATTACAGGAGATCGCGAATTAGAAATGTTAGGCCGTTATGAAGAAAACGCTTATATGATGCGCATGATGAAATTAGTTGGACACAAACAAACCAAACTTTACGAATTAGACGGTTACGGTCACGGAATGACAGACCCTGCCTTTCCACTAGTTGTAAACGAAGTAAACCGAATTATAAAAGAGAAACAAACTAAAAAATAATTATTAAAATAAATCCACGGCAATGGAAACAAACTTATTAATAGTACCCGGACTGGGAAATTCCGGTGACAAACACTGGCAAACCTTTTGGCATAAAAAATTCGAAAACTCCATTCGTCTGGTTCAGGATAATTGGGATGAACCTGTTCGCGAAGAATGGCTGGCAAGATTAAATGAGGAAATCGCTAAACTCGATCAACCCACTATTCTTGTGGCACATAGTTTAGCTGTTTCATTAGTATTGCATTGGGCTGAATCTAATACTAATAAAAATATTGTTGGAGCCTTATTAGTAGCACCTGCTGATGTTGACTCACCTCAACATACCCCTGAATCTACACGTAATTTTTCACCAATTCCAACTTCAAAATTACCTTTTCCTTCAATTGTAGTGGCGAGTGAAAATGATCCTTATGCATCTTTTGAAAGAAAACAGTTTTTGGCTCAAAAATGGGGAAGCGATTTTGTAAATGTGGGTCAAAAAGGACACATCAACTCTGATTCTGATTTAAAATATTGGGAAGAAGGACAGTTGATTTTACAAAAGTTAATTGAAAAAATAAAATAGTATTCAGTCGCAGTCTCAGTTTTCAGTCTGGAAACTGAGACTGAAGACTAGTTATCCTATTCTAAGTCCATTTTCAATCTTAAAATCAGGAGCCAATAAAATGACGTCTCCCTCCTTTCCTATCGCGCCTAAAACCAGGCATTCACTCATGAACTTTCCGATTTGTTTCTTCGGAAAATTAACTACTGCTATAATTTGTCGGTCTACTAAATCTTCTTTTTTATAATGCACTGTAATTTGTGCCGATGATTTTCTGATTCCAATCTCGGTACCAAAATCAATTGTTAGCTGGTAAGCGGGTTTTCGTGCTTCCGGAAAATCATTTACATCGATTATAGTTCCTACCCGCATTTCAGTTCTTTCAAATTCACTCCAGGTTAAATCCATTTTATCTTAATATAGTTGATTTACAAACCTATTAATTCTGTAATTAATATCCTTAATTCTGTAACCCTTTTTTTTACCTCCAATGCTAAATTTACGAGTAACAAATTGTAAGCTAACTATTAAAAAAACAGAAATGGAAAATACGATACTTAATAGCGACCACTCTATAAAGGATTTTGATTTTGATATCCACGAACAAAACACTGATAAATATATAAGAACAGCCAAAAATGTGCACCTTTATGTAAAAGATTACGGAAAAGGAAAACCTGTCATTTTAATTCACGGCTGGCCACTCTCTAATGAAATGTGGGAATATCAAATGGAATTCCTGGTTCAAAATAATTATAGAGTTATTGCATACGACCGTCGTGGTTTCGGGAAGTCATCGCAACCCTGGGATGGTTATGACTATGATACCTTAGCTGATGATTTAAGTGAAATTATTGAACAGCTGCAATTAGAAAATGCAACACTTGTAGGATTTTCTATGGGAGGTGGAGAAGTAGTTCGTTATTTCAGTCGTCATGGTGGAAAAGGTGTTACAAAAGCCGCTTTAATTTCATCCATAATTCCATTTTTAGCAAAAACGGATGACAATCCGGAAGGGCGTCCAAAAGAAAAAGGAGAAGCCACTGCCGCTGCTATTAGAGAAGACAGAATAGGGTTTCTTGAAAATTTCGGCAAAATATTTTTTGGTGTTACTATTATAAATAAACCTTTGAGTACACCATTATTAGAATATTTTACAAAGCTGTGCTCGGCTGCTTCACCAAGAGCAACCTTAAAATGTGCCGAATCATTAAACAATACAGATTTTAGAGATGAACTTCATACTATAAAAGTTCCTACTTTAATTATTCATGGAGATGAGGACAAAAATGTCCCTATTGAATTGAGTTCAAAAAAGACAGCAGAAGCTATAGCCAACAATACTTTTATTGTTTATGAAGGTGCCCCCCACGGCTTATTTTACACAGCAAAAGATCGTTTAAATGAAGATTTACTGAGTTTTCTAAACTCATAGAAATAATGCCACAGATTTTAAAGATTTTAAAGATTTCCTTATCTAAATAATGGTGAAGCAATCTTCATAACCGGTGAAATCTGTGGCAAAAAATAATTATCCTTGTGGTCTTTCTTTTACAGAATTAAAAGTTATTTTTGAATAACTAATTCTTTAGAAAAAATGGCACAAACTCCTTCAAATATGATTCCGCTTGGAACAATTGCTCCGGACTTTCATCTAAAAGACACCAATTCTAATAATGAATTTTCGTTTGAAGATGTAAAAGGATCAAAAGGAACACTTGTTATTTTTATGTGCAACCATTGCCCTTTTGTACATCATGTTGTCAAAGAAATTATCATGATTGCCAATGATTATCGTGTTCAGGGATTGGGAGTAGTTGCTATATCGAGTAATGATATTGAAAAATATCCTGAAGATTCTCCGGAATTAATGACTGAATTTGCTTTTCAAAACAAAATAGATTTCCCTTATTTATTTGATAAAACTCAAGAAGTTGCCAAAGCTTATGGCGCCGCCTGTACACCAGATTTTTACTTATTTGATAATCAAAACAAATTATTCTACCGAGGTCAATTGGACGATTCCAGACCTGGAAACGGAATTCCTTTAAGCGGAAGCGATCTTCGCAGTGCTATTGATGCTTTGATTTACAACAGAAGTTTGAATGAGCAGCAAAAACCTAGTGTGGGATGCAGTATCAAATGGAAATAGACTAGTTTTTAATTTGGTTTCGTTATCTTTACAATTCTATTACATTCTCATGGTGGTGACTATCTTATTATTTACAGCTTCAATAGTGTTGTTTTCTTTAAAGAGAAAACCAATTGCTGTTATAATTATTTCACACAACAAGGCCTTTATTAATTAGGCCTCCGTCTACTTCATTTTCTTCTTAAGGCGGAGGATTTTTTACCAAAATTTAATCATTATTTTATTTGAAAGATTCACTTCTTTCAAGTGAATAATCGTTTTTCTTTTAACCATATTTTCCAAAAACAAAACATATAAAATTTCAATTTGTACAGCTTTACAAATTGACAATGCCATACTTATAATCAACATTTAATAAATTAGAACATGAAACCAACACCTATTTTCTGTAAAACAGATTATCAACTTTTAAGAGAGCTGATTTTAAAAAGTAAAAACGAAACAAACGCTAAAGAAGCGGCTCTGCTTTCCCAAGAATTAGATCGCGCTATTATTAGCAAAGAAAATATTCTAGACAGTTCAATTATCAGAATCAATTCTTATGTTACCATCGAAGATGTAAAAGCAAACAAGCAAATGAAAATTCAGATTGTTTTACCTTCGGCAGTTAATGTCTCCGAAAGAAAAATATCCATTTTAGCACCTTTAAGCGTAGCAATAATTGGTTTTAAAGAAAACGATCAGATCGATTGGGAATTGCCAGCCGGAATAAAAACGTTAAGAATAATTGCTGTTGATAATTACACTTCAGACAATTCATAATTTTAGAAACACCTCATAATGAAGGTGTTTTTTTATGCCATTTTAAAAACAAAAAAACTATTCAATAAAGGCTTACTGAATAGTTTAATTATAAATATATTTTTCTGATCCTCTTTATAATTGAGAATGTATATAGCTTGTAATTGAAGCCATTTGAGTATCATCTAAATGTGCTTTTTTCTGCATCCTAACTAAAATTGGTGCCCATTCTTCCTGAGTAAATTTCTTTGGCTCATATAACTTGTGGCATTTTGCACAGTTATTTTCATACATACTTTTACCCGCAGCCAATTCAGGAGTTAATTCTACAGCTTTCGCAGTCTCCGTTACAGCTGGTGTAGCCGGTGTAGCCGGTGTAGAAGCTGTTTTTTTTGTACCACACGAAACTGCTAGTAACGTTATAGCGGCTAGTGTTAAGATTTTTGCTTTCATTATTTTGGTTTATTTTTAAGTAAATATAAAAAAATCCCACATGCCGAAACATATGGGATTACTATTTAAAACAATCCTAAATTGCTTAAATTCTTATTTTACCTCCATCAATTCAACATCGAAAATCAAGGTTGCGTTTGGTGGAATTACTCCTCCTGCTCCGGCAGCTCCGTATGCTAAATCAGATGGAATTACAAAACGGGCTTTGTCTCCAACTTGCAATAAAGCAATACCTTCATCCCATCCCTCGATTACCTGACCTTGACCTAATCTAAATTCGATTGGTTTTTTTCTTGGGTAAGAAGAATCAAAAACTTTTCCGCTTTCTAAAGAACCTTCGTAATGAACAGCAACCGTTTTTCCTGCTTCTGCTTTTTTACCATCTCCTTTTTGGATCATTTTGTAACGTAAACCGCTTTCTGTTTTATCAAAACCAGCAGCTAATTGCTCCATTTTTGCCTCAGATTCTGCTTTTAAAGCTGCGTCTCTTTTAAGACGAGCACCTTTTAAACCAACAAAAGCTTCGATAGCATTAAATTTTTCAGCTTCTTCTCCAACTCTGATGATTTCTACGTTGTCAAGATTATCTCCCTGAGCAACAGCATCAACAACATCCTGACCTTCTACAACGTGACCAAAAACAGTATGTTTTCCGTCTAACCAAGAAGTTGGAACGTGTGTAATGTAAAATTGAGAACCATTACTTGCAGGTCCAGAATTAGCCATTGCTAAAACTCCCGGACGATCGTGTTTTAAACTTGGGTGAAATTCATCATCAAATTTATAACCTGGATCTCCAGTTCCAGTTCCTTTAGGACATCCACCCTGGATCATAAAATCAGGAATTACTCTGTGAAAAGTTAATCCGTCATAAAATTTTTGTCCTTGTGGTTTTACTTTATTTTCCATATTTCCTTCTGCAAGAGCTACAAAATTCCCTACGGTTCCTGGTGTTAAGTCGTGTGTCAATTTTACTAAAATCGAACCTTTGCTAGTATTAAATTTAGCGTATATTCCGTTTTCCATTGTTCTTATTTTTAATTTTGAATGCAAATTTACAAATTAATTCGGTATCAATTTGTGCTTTCTATTTTTTAGATTTTGATTTATAAGTAAGTCCGTAAACTGTTAATGCCAATACTGAAAGAACAACACATCCGATAGCTACAGCGTGCCATCCGCCTAATTTCCATAAAAACAATCCATACGCCGATCCTGCAGCAGTTCCTAAAAAGCTAAACGACATAAATACCGTATTTAGTCTGTTTCGCGCTTCCGGAAGCAATGAATAAACTCTGGTTTGATTTGAAATATGAACGCCCTGAATTCCGATGTCAATAAAAACAATTCCAATTGCAATTCCGATGACACTTTCTATTGAAAAATAGAAAATTATAAAACTTAATAATATCAGTAAACAACCATATCCCACAGCAACTCTTGAACCACCTTTATCTCCTAATCTTCCAACCAACGGCGCTGCTAAAGCCCCCGATGCTCCAACAATTCCGAATAAACCAATTGTAGCACTATTAAAACCAAAAGGCTCTCCTGAAAGCAACAAAACCATAGTTGTCCAGAAAGCACCAAACTGTGCGAAACTAAACACATTGATTAGGGTTGCTTCGCGTAAAATAGGTTGCGTTTTTATTAAAGTAAATAAAGATTGAATCAACTGCCCATACGTTCCCTGAAACTGAGGTTTATTAACGGGGAATTTATTCTGAATTACAAAAAAGATCAAAAGACAAATTCCGGCGGCGATATAAAACATCGATCTCCAGCCTAAAACCTGACCAATAAAACCGCTTAAAGTTCGGGAAAGTAATATCCCAACCAATAAACCGCTCATAATGGTTCCGATAACTTTTCCGCGCTGTTCTACAGAACTCAAGGAAGCTGCCAAAGGCAAAATAAGTTGTGGGACAATTGAAGTAATTCCAATCAATAAAGACGCAATTTGCAAAAGAAAAAAGCTTTTCGCTGTCGCTGCTAAGATTAAAGCAATTACAGAAGCAAAAGTGGTTATTAAAATTTGTTTTTTACGCTCCAGTTTATCACCAAGCGGAACCATAAAAAACAAACCAATCGCATATCCCGCCTGAGTCAGATAGGTTATTGTTCCAGCACTGGCTTCAGGAATTTTAAATTCGTTGGCAATTAAAACAATTAAAGGCTGGCAGTAATACAGATTTGCAACTATAAGTCCAGTGCAAGCTGCCATAAATAAGACATTCGTTTTGGATAAATTCATTTTGCAAAAATACCAATCTAATTGTAATCA
Source organism: Flavobacterium aquidurense (assembly GCA_900107365.1). Classification (GTDB taxonomy): domain Bacteria; phylum Bacteroidota; class Bacteroidia; order Flavobacteriales; family Flavobacteriaceae; genus Flavobacterium; species Flavobacterium aquidurense. The sequence goes on along the minus strand of FNPS01000001.1, from coordinate 106,381 downwards.
AAACTTTAAAAAAAGTATAAATTTTTCAACGTTGTCGCCAAATCAGATTGGTATTTTAGAAATTGTATTGACTTTTACTTTTTTATTTTTTCATAAAATCTTCACGAATCGGACTAAATACATCCGTTAACATTCCTTCTTCCAGACAAACAACGCCATGAATTGCGTGCGGCGGAATATAAAAGCTATCGCCTTCTTTTAATGTTTGCGTAACTCCCGAAATCGTAACGTCAAATTTGCCGCTTGAAACATAAGTCACCTGGGTATGATAATGTTCGTGTAAAGTACCAATTCCTCCTTTTTCAAAATGAACATTGACCAACATTACGCGATCATCGTAAGCCAGGATTTTACGTTTGATTCCTTCACCAACCACTTCCCACTGTATATCATCCCCTTTTATAAATTCTTTGCTTGATCCAAAACTCTCCATATTAACTCTATTTAATTATCTTTTTTTATTTCCTGAATACTTTTTAAGTCTTTCTTCATTAACTGCATTCCTTCAGCTAAATTGTTTTCCCTAAAATACTTTTCTAATTCTGTTAATCGTTTTTTATTATCATATTTAAATCCCGAATTTAACTTCCTTTGGCAGAGAGAGCACAATCGAATAACGTGTCTGTCTGTTTCCGGCATGCTATTGGTCCCATTCATCACACAATTCGCATTAATACAATGATGAAGACCAAACATATGCCCTATTTCATGAGAGCATATTTTCAACAATCGATCTAAACATAAATTAAAATCAGCTTCTTGCTGCATTCTATAAATAGAACTTACTGCAATTTTATCTCTGTAAGATGCCAGTCCAAAAACATAGTTCCATTCTGGTTTGGGATACAAATCCTTTTCTGTTATTGCCATTAAAGCAATTCCTTTATGTGTTTTTTCTTCTTTAAGAACATCGGTTAAAATATAACCTGCTAAAAATTGTTCTTGTCCTACATCGCCAATTCGCCTGGCATTATTAGGAATAATATCGTTTGAAACATTTTCTAAAACCTTAGTTTCTAATTGGAAAAAGACCTGCAAATATTGACGGACTAATTCAATTTGCTTGACTTGTACCGAATTAAATTTCCCAATAGGTTTTAAATAAATAATATTCTCTTCTTTGGACGGAACAACATGAGGTGTTTTTATGAACTGCTTAAAACTCTGTCCTTTTTCTTTATGAGAATACAGCCATTCACCAAAAACAGGCTCCCCAAGTTTAACATCATTACTTTTAATGTCTGTAAAATAAGGTTGTGGCGTTAGGTTTTCTTCCGGATTTGGTTGCGGTCTTGGACTTAATTTTTCTTTTTTATCTGATTGACACGAACAAAGAACTACCAAAACCAGCAAAAGAAGTTTCTTCATAAATTATTTTAGATTACTTTTTTCGAAATAAAATCGCAACTTGTTTTAATTGATTCAAAAGAATTTGGAACATAGTTATTCTCTTGTTCAACAAAAAAATGAATCATTCCTGATTGTTTTAGCGCTGCAAAAAAGGGTCTAAAATCAATTGATCCCGATCCAATTTCAGTATTTAAAGCCGGATTAATTTTATCCATGTCTTTAACATGCCACATTTTAAAGCGTCCCGGATTTTCCTTAAATAATTGAAGCGGATCATTGCCTGAACGAACCACCCAATATAAATCCAATTCAAAAGAAACTAAATTCTTATCTGTTTCTTTCAATAAAATCTCATAACCTGTGACACCATCATGTTTCTTAAATTCAAAGTCGTGATTATGATACGCTAGTTTTAAACCTGCATCGGCACATAATTTTCCAACTTCGTTTAAACGAGCAGCAATCTTATGAAAATCATTTCTAAAAGGTTCATCAACCCAGGGAACTGTTAGATATTCGTTTTTTAAAATTTTAGCAGCTTCAATAGCGGCTTTAACTTCTTCTAAATTCCCATCGTATAAAAAACTTCCTAGATTATAATGTCCACTTGGAGCTTTTAAATTATTTGCTTCTAAGATTTTTTTAAGTTCAATTGGGCTCAATCCCCAAAATTGATCTTTTATAGAAAAACCATACGTTTCTACCGTTTTATATCCTGCTTTTGCAACTTTCTCTAAAGTTGATTTTACATCTTTTGGAAGTTCATCTCGCAATGTGTATAACTGCAAACCTATTTCTTTTCTATCCATAGTAAAGGCAAATGAGGGTAAAGCCAAAATTGCAGTTGCAGCCAGGCTTGTGTTTATTATGAAGTTTCTTCTTGTAATCATTTTTTATTTTAAAAAAATCCAAAAGTAAAACTACTCTTTTTATTGAAATGGCATTATATTTCAGTTAAAAATTCCTTTTCGAAATTCATGATGAACTTATTAACAGTAGCTAGTGTTTCATTATTTATAATTTTTCCTTCTTCATTAATTTTTCCACGAACACCTTGAATAAGAAGCAAATTTTCATCTTTAAATTGCGCTTCTAAGGTTTTCATTATCAAAATCAATTGTTCGTGAGCCATTTCTCCGGAAGCAGAAGCAGTAATCAATCCGATTTTCTTTTTTGAGAAGATAGTAGTCGAAACACACCATTCTAGTGCATTTTTTAAACTTCCGGGTAAACTAAAAACATATTCAGGAGTGCAGATTATGATTCCATTGGCCAGAGCAATTTTATCTCTGAAAAAAGTAATCCCCTCCGGTGAATTCTCCGTATCTAAATCGGGATTAAAATGTGGCAATTCTTCTAAATCTTCAAATATTTCGACTTCAAATTCTGTTTTAAGATTTTCCGAAATGTGTTTTAAGATTTTATAATTGCTTGAATTTTTTCTTGTGCTGCCAGTGATGGCGAAGATTTTAATTTTTGAATTTGACATTATCTAGTTTGGAAAAAACTTTAAATTAATTCCTTAAAAATAAACTTTTCATCATAATCAACTTCAAATTTTTCAAGAAAATCAATGTATTCTTCCTTAAAAGTTTTCTTTTTATGATGCAATTCCTGATTTTGAATATAATTAACTACTGCACTTAACTGTGATTTGCTATATGAAAATGCTCCATACCCTTCCTGCCACTCAAAATGACTTTTTGAAATTACTTGTATTAATCCATTTTGAGGAATCTTGTTTGATATTTTTCATCAAATCCGAAATTGATTGCGCTGGTCCAATTCCAATTAAAATATGAACATGGTCTGAAACGCCATTTATAGCTAAAAGTTTGTGATTGTGGTTTTTAATAATTCCAGCAATATATTTAAAAAGTTCTTCTTTCCAATCGTTGCTTATTAGGGCTTGTCTAAATTTTACCGCAAAAACAAAATGAATATGTATTTGAGTATATGTATTTGCCATAATATGTAGTCCCTACGGGACAAGTTTGGGTGGGTATTTTTTCTACCAATATTTTGTTCCTAGCGGAACAGTAAAAAATACCCGTATTATTGTCTTGAATTAATAAAGATGATTTCTAGCAACAAAGACATTGTTTTTTTGTAAGAATATATTTGTTTAATTTTAAAAAACCTATTTCTCCATTTCAAGTAGTACTTAAATATTCCGTTAGGAATTATATGTCGGTAGAAAAAAAAGTGATTTCCAACCCCAAATCGTCACGTAGGGACGATACTATATTTATTTCTTACTTGTATCCGCCTGGAAGTTATCGAAATAAGTGAAATCTTTGGTAATTAATCCATTTTCAATTGTAAAGACAGTACAAATTGGCAATTCTAATTTTGAATTATCGGGCGCCGTTCCTGTTGAAATAAACTCCACAACGATATGATTTTCTCCGGAAGGATAAATTTGAATAATCTTATCGTGCAAATCCGGAAAAATTTTATTTAACTCTGCATATTTATCTTCCGTTTGTTTGCGAGTTTGTTTTACAATTCCTTTTCCAAAAGAAGGATCTTTAAAATCAGCTGTTTCCGTATACATTTCAGCCATTTTTTTCCAATTATGGCTATTAAAATGCTCAAAATATTGTTTTACTATTTTTTCATTTTCTGAAGTATCGCTTTTTTGGGGCTGATTTTGATTACAGGAAACAAGTATAAAGACTGTAACGATAATTATGAATAATTTTCTCATCTTGATTATATTTTTAATTACTAAAAAATAATCTAAAAGTACTAAAATTAGTCAAATATTGTATCAACAAAAAAACTATCAATCTGATTTTAAACAAATTACTTCGCCGTCAATAAATTCATTGTTGACAATTTATCTGAATCCAGCGCTTGTGGCGGATAGTTTTGTTTTTCATTTCTAAAAGAAGAAACTTTTTCACTTTTATCTATATAGATATAGGTGTAGTTCCAATAACTTGAACCTGCCGCTCTTGAGTCGCCCCTATTTGATTCATTGTAAATTTGATCTGCATAAACAAGTATCTCTCCATCTGTGCTATTATCAAAAACTCTTATAGGAGAGCCCCAGGTTTTTATCAAATTTTGTTTTGTTTTCCCAACCCAGTTATCTGCTGTATTTTTTGAAGTGGAACATGCCGATAAAAGAATTATCGTTATCAGAAAGACATAGTTTTTCATAATATTAATATTTATGTTTGGTAGAATTTGAGTGAATTAATTAGATAAGTAATATTACTTAAAGTTAAAAGAGATGTGTTTACACAAAATCATTCTAATGTTATATAATTATTATGTATTTATTTGAAATTAAATCAATTACAAAACACCAAAGACTAACATTCAAAAACATTATTCTGTTTAGTTAATGACCTGAATATTTGATTTTTGTTTTTTAAAATTCTCAATTATTTACTTTGTATCTTTGCGCCCTAGAACTTTTGAAGAAAAAAAATGCGAATTGATATTATTACAATTTTACCAGAATTATTAAAGAGTCCGTTTGAGGCTTCGATTATGAAACGTGCCATTGATAAAGGTTTGGTTGAAGTACATTTTCATAATTTGCGTGATTATACTACCAATAAACAAAAAAGTGTAGATGATTATCCTTTTGGTGGTGGTGCCGGAATGGTAATGACTGTGCAACCTATTGACGATTGCATTACGCATTTAAAAAGCCAACGCGAATACGACGAAATAATTTATATGTCGCCAGATGGAGAAACACTGAACCAAAAAATGGCGAACACTATGTCGATGTATGAAAACATTATCATTTTATGCGGGCATTATAAAGGTGTAGACCAGCGTGTTCGTGATCATTTTATTACCAAAGAAATTTCGATTGGCGATTATGTTTTATCTGGAGGAGAATTAGGAGCTTTGGTTTTATCAGATGCTTTGATCCGATTAATTCCGGGTGTTTTAAGCGATGAAACTTCAGCATTGACAGATAGCTTTCAGGATAATTTACTTTCAGGACCTATATATACAAGACCAGCAGACTACAAAGGATGGAAAGTACCAGAAGTTTTAACAAGCGGTCACTTTGCTAAAATCGATAAGTGGCGTGAAGATATGGCTTATGAGCATACAAAAAACAGACGTCCGGATTTGCTTGAGGAATAGTTTTCAGTCGCAGTCGCAGTTTTCAGTGAATTTGATTGCGGCTAATACTGAGACTGCGACTGAAAACTGCAACTAACATTCTTTTTACCAGCAAGTTAAAATAATTTACAATTCATAATTTATAATTCATAATTATTTTCTACATTTGCACCCGAATTAGACTAACCTCTGGCGAGATCCGTGAATGTTGCTCTATATAAAAACCATAATTACAAGATATCATGGCAGATTTAATGAAATTCGTTCAAACCGAATTAGTTGCTAAAAAAGATTTCCCTGTTTTTGGAGCTGGAGATACTATCACAGTTTTCTACGAAATTAAAGAGGGTGAAAAAACAAGAACTCAGTTTTTTAAAGGAGTTGTTATTCAAAGAAGAGGTTCTGGTAACACAGAAACTTTTACTATTCGTAAAATGTCAGGAGCAGTTGGAGTTGAGCGTATCTTCCCAGTAAACTTGCCAGCTTTACAAAAAATTGAAATCAACAAGAAAGGTGCTGTACGTAGAGCTAGAATTTTCTACTTCAGAGAACTTACTGGTAAAAAAGCTAAGATTAAAGATAAAAGAAGATAATCATTTATCTCTTTGTTATAAAAAACTCGTTTCATATCATTTGAAACGAGTTTTTTTTTATGCCTAATTTTCAAAATATCAAAACCGTAAAATTTTAATACGAAAATCATCGATTTGACAATTTAAAGATTCCAAAATAACAATCTGATAAATCAAGTATTTCTCCTCAAAACTACACCGTTTTCGGACTGATTTTATTATATTTGCTCCGCTCATTTTGAGCCGACTATACCTTTTCCATCGTCATCCTTTGACGATACGATTATAAAAAAAAAAAAAAATGACACAGAATTCAAAAATTTTTTACACCTTAACTGATGAGGCGCCTCTATTAGCGACTTATTCTTTGTTACCAATTGTTCAGGCATTTACTGCTACGGCTGGGATTGCTATTGAAACTAGAGACATTTCGTTAGCAGGTAGAATTTTATCTAATTTTCCTGAGGTTTTAACAGATGCTCAAAAAACGGGAGATGCATTAGCTGAACTTGGTCAATTAGCAACACAACCTGAAGCTAACATTATCAAATTACCAAACGTTTCTGCATCCGTACCGCAATTAAAAGCAGCGATTGCAGAATTACAGTCTCACGGTTACAAAATCCCTGATTTCCCTGAAGAGCCTCAAAATGATGCTGAAAAGGAAATTAAAGCAAAATATTCTAAAGTTTTAGGTTCTGCCGTAAACCCTGTTTTACGTGAAGGAAACTCTGACCGTAGAGCGCCAAGAGCCGTTAAAAACTTTGCAAAGGCAAATCCACACTCAATGGGTGCATGGTCTGCTGACTCAAAAACTAAGGTAGCTTCAATGCCAAGTGGTGATTTTTACGGAAGTGAAAAATCGCTTACTGTTGCAGAAGCTAATGATGTAAAAATCGAATTCGTTGCTAAAGACGGTACAACTACTGTTCTTAAAGCAAGTACTCCTCTTAAAGCTGGCGAAATTATCGACAGTTCTGTTTTAAGTGTGAACAAACTAAAATCTTTTGCAGCTGAAGCAATTGCTGATGCTAAAAAAGAAGGTTTATTGCTTTCTGTTCACTTAAAAGCGACAATGATGAAAGTTTCAGATCCAATTATCTTTGGCGCTATCGTTGAAGTTTATTTTGCTGATCTTTTCAAAAAATACGCAACTTTATTCAATGAATTAAACATTGATACCAGAAATGGTTTAGGTGATATCTACGCAAAAATTGCAGGACGACCTGAACAAGCTGAAGTTGAAGCTGACATTACTAAAGCTATTGAAAACGGACCGGCTTTGGCAATGGTTAATTCTGATAAAGGAATTACAAACTTACACGTTCCTTCAGACGTAATTGTTGATGCTTCTATGCCAGCAATGATCCGTACTTCTGGACAGATGTATAATAAAGAAGGAAAACAACAAGATACAATTGCTATTATTCCGGACCGTTCTTATGCTGGTCTTTATACTGCAACAATCGATTTCTGTAAAAAACACGGTGCTTTTGATCCTAGAACAATGGGAAGTGTTCCTAACGTTGGTTTAATGGCTCAAAAGGCAGAAGAATACGGATCTCATGACAAAACTTTCCAAATAAAAGGAGACGGAGTTGTTCGTGTTGTTGACAACACAGGAACAGTTTTAATGGAGCAAAACGTTGAAGCAAATGACATTTTCAGAATGTGTCAGGCGAAAGACGCTCCAATTCAGGACTGGGTTAAATTGGCTGTAAACAGAGCTCGTTTATCTGATACTCCTGCTGTTTTCTGGTTAGACGAAAACAGAGCACACGACAGAGAATTGATCACAAAAGTTCAAAAATATTTAAAAGATCACAATACAGTAAACTTAGATATCCGTATCTTAAATCCGATTGCTGCAACTGAATTTACTTTAGACAGAATTATCAAAGGTTTAGACACTATCTCTGTAACCGGAAACGTTTTACGTGATTATTTAACTGACTTATTCCCAATTTTAGAATTAGGAACTTCAGCTAAAATGTTATCTATCGTTCCTTTAATGAACGGTGGTGGATTGTTTGAAACTGGTGCCGGAGGTTCTGCTCCTAAACACGTTGAGCAATTTACTGAAGAAGGATATTTACGTTGGGATTCATTAGGAGAGTTTTTAGCTCTTGGTGCTTCACTAGAGCATTTAGGACAAACTTTAGATAATTCTAAAGCTATAATTTTAGCCGAAACACTTGACGAAGCTAATGATAAATTCTTAGCAAACGATAAATCACCAGCTCGTAAAGTAGGTCAGATTGATAACCGTGGATCTCATTTTTACCTTGCATTTTATTGGGCTCAGGCATTAGCTGCTCAAAATAAAGATGCGGAATTGAAAGCTATCTTCACTCCAATTGCAGCTGAATTTGAAGCTAACGAAGCTAAAATCGATGCTGAATTAATTGGAGCGCAGGGAAAACCTCAAACTCTTGGTGGTTATTACCAACCAACTCCTGCATTAGTAAGCAAAGCAATGCGTCCTAGCGAAACATTCAATGCAATTATTGCCAAAATAAAATAAGAAACATTTTGTTATATTTATATTTAAAAGACAACCTTAATGGTTGTCTTTTTTTTATCTTAACTAATGTTTAACAATCGTTACCTATTAATATTTAGTAAGAATTCTTAACTATGTAAATCAAAAAAACGAAGATGATTACAAAGAAAATCAGTATTTTAATTTTTATAATTTTTACGACTTTTACTTCATTTTCGCAGGAAAAATTCACTTTAAGTGGAACTATAACTGACTTTAAAAATAACGAAACCTTAATTGGTGTCAATATTTATATCCCTTCTTTAAAAATAGGAACTACCACAAACGAATACGGTTTTTATTCGCTTACTGCTCCAGCTGGTGAACATCAAATAGAAATTACATATGTTGGATTTCAAACGGTTCAAAAAACGGTTAACTTAAATCAGAATACCAAAATGAATTTCGGGCTGAATGAAGGCGGCGAAGAACTTCAGGAAGTTGTAATTAAAGATAATAAAGGCAAAATTAATATCAAGTCGCCAGAAATGAGTGCCAACAAGCTCTCAATCGCCACTATTAAAAAAATGCCGGTTGTTTTAGGTGAAGTCGATGTTTTAAAATCAATTTTACTACTTCCGGGTGTCACTAATGCAGGTGAAGGTGCTTCCGGATTCAACGTTCGTGGTGGAGGTGCTGATCAGAATTTAATCTTATTAGACGAAGCAACAATATTTAATTCCTCTCACGTTTTTGGTTTCTTCTCCGTTTTTAATCCGGATGCTATTAAAGATTTAAAACTATACAAAGGAGGAATTCCGGCACGTTACGGCGGAAGAGCGTCTTCTGTACTCGATATTTATCAGAAAGATGGCAGCAGTAAGGATTTTCATGTAAATGGAGGAATCGGTTTAATTTCCAGCCGAATTTTGGCTGAAGGTCCAATCGTAAAAGACCGAGGCTCCTTTTTGATTGGAGGAAGAGCTTCTTACGCACATCTATTCTTAAAACTATCAGAAGACAATAAGGACAATTCAGCTTACTTTTATGATTTAAATACCAAACTGAGTTATAAATTAAACGACAATAACAACTTGTATTTATCAGGCTATTTTGGGCGTGATGTTTTCAGTTTAAACAAAAGCTTCACCAATATTTATGGAAACTCAACCCTAAATCTTCGTTGGAACCATTTATTTTCTGAAAAATTATTTTCAAATCTATCTTTAATTTACAGTGATTATTACTATGGTTTAGATTTGGATTTTGTGGGATTCAAATGGGATTCGGGCATCAGAAATTACAATATCAAGTACGATTTCAAACATTATATTTCTGACAAATTCAAACTCAACTATGGTTTAAACGGAATCTATTATGAATTTAATCCCGGAACCATTAAACCGAGTGATCCTGAATCTGGAATTAACCCCGATCAATTAGACAAAAAATACGCTTTCGAACCTTCCGTTTATATTGATGCCGAAAGTCAAATTTCAAAAAAATTCACCATTTCATATGGATTGCGATACAGTTTATTTTATCGTTTAGGAGAATCAACAGTTAATTTATACGAAAACAATAATGCAGTTGTCTTCAATTCTGATTTACAGATTTACGAAAAAGGAACTCCTATTGACACAAAATATTATGGCAAAAACAAAGTTATCAAAAGCTATAATAATTTGGAGCCACGCTTTTCAGCTTCCTATCAACTAAACGATGATCAGGCTATTAAGGCGAGTTACAACCGAATGGCACAATACCTTCAATTGATTTCGAATACCTCATCTCCTACTCCACTTGATGTCTGGATGCCGAGTGATACTTATATTAAACCACAAATTGCAAATCAGGTGGCGCTGGGTTATTTTAGAAATATTAAAAACGGTGCGTACTCTTTAGAAGTCGAAACGTATTATAAAGAAATTCAGAACCGACTGGATTATATTGATGGTGCCGATTTGATTGCAAACAATGCAATCGAGCAAGTAATTCTAAATGGTCAAATGCGTGCTTATGGGTTAGAATTGATGTTCAAAAAAAATGAAGGTCGATTTAATGGCTGGATATCCTACACCTTATCTAAATCAGAACAACAAACACCAGGAAGAACTCCGGAGGAAACAGGAATCAATAATGGACAATGGTATAGTTCGGCATATGATAAAACACACAATTTAGCTATAACATCTGCCTATAATTTGAACGAAAAATGGTCTTTTGGTGCTAACTTTGCATTACAGTCCGGGCAACCAGTTACTTATCCGAACGGGCAATACGAATATTTAGGAATTACGGTGCCGAGTTATGGCTTACGAAATGAGAACCGTTTACCGGCCTACCATCATCTGGATGTTTCAGCAACTTTGACTCCAAGAAAAAACAAAGGCAGAAACTGGAAAGGGGAATGGGTTTTCAGTATTTACAATTTATATAATCGCAAAAATGCAGCTTCAATTAATTTCCGCCAAAATGTAGATACAGGCGAAAATGAAGCAGTAAAAACATCGATTTTCGGAATTGTCCCTGCAGTTAGTTATAATTTTAAATTTTAAAAATCACTTTCTGTCATCAGAAATTAAAAATATACTATGAAAAAAGTAACTTTACTACTTGTATTTTTTATATCGATTTTCTTCACTAGTTGCGAAGAAGTCGTTGATGTCGATTTAGATACCGCCCCACCAAAACTGGTAATTGAAGCCGCAATAAACTGGCAAAAAGGCACAACAGGTAAACAACAGACAATAAAATTAACTACGACAACGGGTTATTTCGAAAACGTGATTCCAACTGTTTCCGGCGCAACTATCTACATAAAAAACAGTCATAATGAAAGGTTTAATTTTATAGAAGTTCCAAAAACAGGCCGATATGTATGTACTAATTTCAAACCTGTAATCGACGAACAATATACGCTGACTATTATTAGTGCCGGAAATACCTATACTGCAAACGAAACTCTAAAATCTGTTGCTCCTATTACCAGAATCGAACAAAATAACGAAGGTGGTTTTACAGGGAAAGATATTGAAATAAAAGCTTTTTATAATGATCCCGGAGATGTAGAAAATTTTTATTTGTATAAACATGTATATTCCAATAAAATCAAATCGACCTACTATGTTGATGATGACGAATTTTTTAATGGAAACGAATTTTTTAGTCTTTCAGATGATGATGAATTAAAAGTTGGTGATGAAATTGAAATAACACATTTCGGAATTTCGAAACAATATTACAATTACATGAATATTTTGGTAAGCATTGCAGGAAGTAATGTTGGAGGCCCGTTTCAATCTCCTCCTGCAACTGTAAAAGGAAATATTATTAATACAACAGATAAAAACAATTATCCTTTAGGCTATTTCTCGCTTTGTGAAACTGATTTAAAAAAATATACCATCAAATAATAAAATAAAAATGGAAGCCCGTATTGAAAACTTAACCGAAAAAAAATTGCTTGGCAAACACCTTGACATGTCTTTTATTGAAAATAAAACTTTTCAGTTATGGAGCAGTTTTATGCCGAGAAGAAAGGAAATCAAAAATTCACTCGATTCCAATTTGTACTCGCTCGAAGTTTTTCCCGCCGGACATTTTGATAATTTCGACCCAAATAATACATTCCAAAAATGGGCAGCTGTTGAAGTTTCAGATTTTGAAAATATTCCATCCGAAATGGAAACATTAGTGATTCCAAACGGTTTGTACGCCGTTTTTCTTCATAAGGGTCCTGCAACCGAGGCTTACCAAACCTACCACTCTATTTTTACGGAATGGTTGCCCAATTCTGAATACACTGTAGACGACAGACCACATTTTGCAGTAATGGATGAAAGATATAAAAAAGACGATCCCAATTCTGAAGAAGAAATCTGGATACCTATAAAACATAGACCTTAAAAAAAAACGCCATGCTAACCGAAACGCTAAAATCACTTTTTAACCGGGATCTTAATAAACTAAAACTTGAAATAGAATCATATCCAAACGAAAGTCAAATTTGGTCTATTGATAAAAGTATTTCAAATTCAGCCGGAAATCTTTGTTTACACCTCATTGGAAACATCAATAATTTTATTGGAACCGAACTCGGAAAAACAGGTTATGTTCGAAATCGTCCTTTAGAATTTTCGTTAAAAGATGTTCCAAGATCTGAAATAATCACCAAAATCGACGAAACAATTGTAGTAGTAAATAATACTCTTGATTCTTTGACTGAAGCCGATTTACAAGCCATTTATCCACAAATCGTTTTCGAAAAGGAGATGACAACCGAATTCTTTTTGGTGCATTTGGCTACTCATTTAGCATATCATCTGGGCCAAATCAATTATCACAGACGTCTTATTTAATTTTACATTATTGATTCTAGATTTTAAATTCTTCAAAAATCTAAAATCTGAAGTCTAAAATCTTAAATCTTTACTTCGTACATTTGCATCACAAAAAAATTCAGCATGTCATCACACCATATAGTTCGCGACGATCAGGAACCCGCTTTAATTATTGCCAATGGAGCAGCCTGTAATCCTGAACTGCTAGGACAATTGCTCGAATGGTCTCCTCTTGTTGTGGTTTTAGATTCGGCCATAGAAAGAGTTATTGAATTAGATATAAAAGTTGATGTTCTTTTAGGAGATTTCGATCGCGGTTTCGATCCGGAAATCTACAAAACTTCACAATATCCAATCGAAATTGTACACACACCAGACCAGGATAAAACTGATTTGGAAAAAGCTTTCGATTATTTGATTGAAAGAAAAATTCCGGCAGTAAACGTTGTTTGGGCTACCGGAAAACGTGCCGATCATACTATTACCAATCTTACCAATATTGTTCGTTATCGCGATTTGCTTAAAATTGTAATTCTGGACGATCATTCGAAAATATTTTTACTACCCAATAAATTCGAGAAATGGTACACTGCAAAAACACCTATTTCATTGATTCCAATTGGCGTTGTAAACGGAATTTATTCAACCAATTTAGAGTATCCACTTCAAAATGATACGCTTACCATGGGCTATAGAACCGGAAGCAGTAATTCTGTTGCACAAGACGGACTTGTAATTATTACGCACCAAAATGGCGATTTATTGTTGATGGAGTGTATTGATTAAAATTGTCCTCCTAAGAATACCCATTACTTCGAAAGAAAAAATTTTTTGATTGATACCAGTAGACTTGATAATTTACTTAACAAAGAAAAAAATACCTGCTATGTTTAGAGCGGAAGATATTTTCAATTCTGATACCAACTTTCAATAGAAAACCGAGATCAATACTGCTTAAAATTATAACTATTTTCTTACTTTAGTAATTAAATTAGATAGCTATGACGTGGAAAGCCAAAATGATTATTCATAAAAAAGAAAAAAGAATTGCAGTATATTTCGAAAAAAATGCAGAATTAATAGCTCGAAAAAAAAAAGCTTACAGGTTCTCGGTGGAGTCAAACTTTGGGAGTTTGGCATCTCCCGGACACAGTTGAAAATAGGGCGCGATTTCAGTTGGTTCCTCTTTCTCATTCTTTACCGTCGGCAGAGGGAATTGAACAGATAAAAAAGTACATACAATGGCTTTCTTCTAAAAGATACAGCCCTAACACTATCAAAACGTATTCTGAAGCTTTGAAATCTTTTTTGATTTTTTATCGGGAAAAACACATCACCGAAATCTCTAATGAAGATGTGATTATCTACAATAACGAGTTTATATTAAAAAATAATCTTTCGGATTCCTATCAAAACCAAATTGTTAATGCTATCAAATTATACTTTACAACCATTCGAGAAACAAAGATTGAAATTGATAAAATACATCGTCCAAAGAGATCTAAGCTATTGCCTAACGTTTTAAGTAAAGAGGAAGTGAAATTGATTTTGAATGCGCATAACAACATCAAACACAGAATGATGCTAAGTTTGATTTATAGCTGTGGTTTACGCTGTGGTGAATTACTTGCCCTTCGACCCGTTCATATCGATTCTAAAAGAAATATTGTATTGCTTAAAAACTCCAAAGGAAAGAAAGATAGAATTACTCCTTTATCTCCTAAAATTTTAGAAATGCTTAGGGAATATTATATTTTATTTAAACCCACAATCTATTTGTTTGAAGGTGCAAATCCTGGTGAGCCCTATTCAGAAAAAAGTTTGCAAAGTGTATTAAAACAAGCACTTAAAAAAGTTGGCATAACAAAACCTGTGACTTTACATTGGTTGCGCCATAGTTACGCTACACATTTACTTGAAAGTGGAACTGATTTAAGATATATTCAAGAATTATTAGGTCATCAAAGCAGCAAGACCACCGAAATTTACACTCATGTTAGTACGAAAAGTATTCAGCAAATAAAAAGTCCGTTTGATAATTTATGAAATAAAAATCCTATTTTTGAAAATAACTAAATACTGACAGTTGTCAGACATAGCGACCCAATTTAGGGTAGATAAGTCGGATATCGTCAGGCATATATACAAGTTACCTGCTAGTTTACATCAAAGTTCTGCTAAAAAGAAAATTGAAAAATATGTTTAAATCACACGAATTATACTTGATAAATAACCTTCTGAATAAAATTAAATACTCGGAATTTGATACTTCAGAATTGAATGAATTTGCAAACAGTCCAATAACTAATGAAATTTTAGAAAAACTGAAAATTTATTTTGAAGAAAAAACAGCAGGAACACATTTAGCTAAAAACATTCGAAAAAGTTGTTTTGAATTGGATAATCAAATTGGAATAGTTATTCAAAATAGAATTAAAAATATGGACGATAATACTTTTGAAGTAATTTCTAAATGGGACAATTCTGAAGTAGAACAATTTGCATTAGAAATAATTGGACCAATGGATTTTGAAAAAATAGAACTAAATAAATTGACGATATTTATAACCGAAATTGCTAAAGAAAAAACCAGCAGGTAACAGCTACTACAACGGATTTGGGCAATTTGCTTAATGGAAAGTTGGTTTTGTATTTGGGATGATTTGGCAAATCCGAAGAATGGGCTTAATTTAGTCCCAAACCCGCTGTAGTATCGGAACGTCAGGCTGTGAAAAAACCTCTTTTTTTTCTCAAAATCCTCAAATTTTACAATCCTGCAATTCAAATAAAGCCTTCTGAGAAGGTTCTTTTTTTAGGCTGCAAATTTCATTTGATAAAAATTGCGCGTTGTATTTAGCTTTAAATAACTCATTTTTATTAAAAGCAAGACTTTTGCCTTGTAGGGTGAGTTCCATTTTTGGAGTTTTGCGATCAGATCCGGTACACCAAGTATATTGATACTCCGTTTGATGTTATACACCAGCATAATCAAGCTATGTTCTCCGTTTACTTTTTCCAATCCTGTTAAATTAGTGTGATTATAGCCCCATTGCCGTTTAATCGTGCCAAAGATATGTTCGTTTATTTCCTGCCTCTTGCGGTAGAGCTGTGCATTTGCGTGATAACGTTTGTTGTTTTCTTCTACGGCATCAGCATATTGACTACGGTCTATATCTCGTCCAGCCACCCTGCTGGTACATAAATGCTTTACGGGACATTCCCTGCATTTGGATGTTCGGTATCTCTTGAATTCATAACTATCACTATCTGTTTTCTTGTGCCAGTGGCCTGTAGTTTTAAGGGTTTCTCCTTGTGGGCAAGTATAGGTGTCAGTGGTTTGGTCATATTGGAACTTCGAGATCAAATAACCCTCCAATATCCTTTCTTTATTTTTTCCTTGTTCGGGCTGCGCTACAATTGTAGTGATGTTCGCTTTTTTGCAGATTTCTATTTGTTTGCCATTATGATAGCCTTTGTCTACCAATGCGGTATAAGTTTCTATACCTAAATTCTCTTTGGCTTCTATAGCAATGGCAGATAAAGCACTGCGGTCATTCTTGTTGATAGTATGGGTGGCTACTACCAGATTGTGTTTGGCATCGACTGCTGCCTGCATATTAAATGAAATTTCGACTACTTGTCCTTGTACTAATAAGGCTCTGGCATCGCTATCAGTAGTGCTTATTTGAGGTTCGCCGCTTGCTTTTAATTTTTCTTCCAGCAATTCATAGCGGATTTTATTTTGTTGTAAACGTTCTATTTTTTGTTTTATGTTTTTCATTTCCGAAGAATTTACTTTGGTATCATTTTCCTCCAAAGCATCAAGATATTCTTGGCTTTTTGCTTCAATATAGGCCAGGTGCTTGTCAATTTTCTTTTGATTAAAATTGGCCTTTTTGCTGTTGTGCGCCCTACTTTTAGTTCCGTCAATAGCAATGGTTTCCCCTGCTATTAAATCTGCATCTTTTAAAAAACTAACAAAGAGTTTGAATAAGTTCTTTAATGCTAAAGGATTGTCTTTTCTGAAATCAGAAATACTGTGGTAATTCGGTCGAATGTCTTCCAATAGCCACTGCATTTCTATATTTCTGAAACATTCTTTTTCTAATTTTCGAGAGCTTCTTATTCCGTTAAGATAACCATACAAATAGATTTTAAGAAAAGCTTTGGTATCGTAACTCGGACGGCCTTCTTTTTTGAGCGTTTTAACTTCAAAATCAAGCTTAGATAAATCTAAAAACAATACAAAAGCATCTATAAAACGAACCTGATTCTCTTGACTGATGGTGTCTTCTAAACTTGAAATACGCATCTGATAGCGGGAAATTCCTAGGATATGTTGCATTACTAAAAATACGAAAAATCCTGTTTTAAAGCAATACTTTCCTATATTTGTTTGTAATCAAACGAAGGTTTTTTCACAGACTGACGTTGTAGGCAATTTTAAAGAACATTGGAATAATTCAACCAAATAAGAAACATGAGAAATGTTATATACTTAATACTCTTAATTACTGTTTTTTCATGTTCAAAAAAACAAGAGTTGCCTAATGATGAAAATAACATTAATTCAACTGTTTTTTTTGATCCAATTCTATTAGGCGCTACTGGAATTAATGCGAGTCTAAAAATAAATTCTAGATTTAGTGAGTGCGGAGAATGGGGTGGACATAATGAAAAAATAAAAGTTTATTCAAAAGAAAGAAACTATAAAGACTATTTTCTAGACTATGAAAAAACTAAAATTGATTGCGACAAACGTGATAAGAATGGAGAAAATATTGAAACAGTAATCTTTCAAAAGACAATAAAATTAGATGATTCAGGAAAAAAGTCTATAACTGATTATATCAAAAGGATGATAACATCAAAAGTTGAAGAAAGATTTCCTGGAAATGCTGGTAATTCATTTACTGTGATTAATTGTGATTCAACTTTAGTAATTAAAGTTTATGATTCAAATTCACGTAATCTAAAAAGTTACACTACTCTTTTGGAAGAATTAGACTTGAAAAACGTTAAGTAAAAACTGCCTACAACAGCCACTACAACGGATTTGGGCATTTGGCTTAATGGAAAGATGGTTTTGTATTTGGAATGATTTGGTAAATCCGAGAATAGGGCTTAATTTAGTCCCAAACCCGCTGTAGCGCCAGAACGTCAGGCTGTGAAAAAACCTCTTTTTTTTCTCAAAATCCTCAAATTTTACAATCCTGCAATTCAAATAAAGCCTTCTGAGAAGGTTCTTTTTTTAGGCTGCAAATTTCATTTGATAAAAATTGCGCGTTGTATTTAGCTTTAAATAACTCATTTTTATTAAAAGCAAGACTTTTGCCTTGTAGGGTGAGTTCCATTTTTGGAGTTTTGCGATCAGATCCGGTACACCAAGTATATTGATACTCCGTTTGATGTTATACACCAGCATAATCAAGCTATGTTCTCCGTTTACTTTTTCCAATCCTGTTAAATTAGTGTGATTATAGCCCCATTGCCGTTTAATCGTGCCAAAGATATGTTCGTTTATTTCCTGCCTCTTGCGGTAGAGCTGTGCATTTGCGTGATAACGTTTGTTGTTTTCTTCTACGGCATCAGCATATTGACTACGGTCTATATCTCGTCCAGCCACCCTGCTGGTACATAAATGCTTTACGGGACATTCCCTGCATTTGGATGTTCGGTATCTCTTGAATTCATAACTATCACTATCTGTTTTCTTGTGCCAGTGGCCTGTAGTTTTAAGGGTTTCTCCTTGTGGGCAAGTATAGGTGTCAGTGGTTTGGTCATATTGGAACTTCGAGATCAAATAACCCTCCAATATCCTTTCTTTATTTTTTCCTTGTTCGGGCTGCGCTACAATTGTAGTGATGTTCGCTTTTTTGCAGATTTCTATTTGTTTGCCATTATGATAGCCTTTGTCTACCAATGCGGTATAAGTTTCTATACCTAAATTCTCTTTGGCTTCTATAGCAATGGCAGATAAAGCACTGCGGTCATTCTTGTTGATAGTATGGGTGGCTACTACCAGATTGTGTTTGGCATCGACTGCTGCCTGCATATTAAATGAAATTTCGACTACTTGTCCTTGTACTAATAAGGCTCTGGCATCGCTATCAGTAGTGCTTATTTGAGGTTCGCCGCTTGCTTTTAATTTTTCTTCCAGCAATTCATAGCGGATTTTATTTTGTTGTAAACGTTCTATTTTTTGTTTTATGTTTTTCATTTCCGAAGAATTTACTTTGGTATCATTTTCCTCCAAAGCATCAAGATATTCTTGGCTTTTTGCTTCAATATAGGCCAGGTGCTTGTCAATTTTCTTTTGATTAAAATTGGCCTTTTTGCTGTTGTGCGCCCTACTTTTAGTTCCGTCAATAGCAATGGTTTCCCCTGCTATTAAATCTGCATCTTTTAAAAAACTAACAAAGAGTTTGAATAAGTTCTTTAATGCTAAAGGATTGTCTTTTCTGAAATCAGAAATACTGTGGTAATTCGGTCGAATGTCTTCCAATAGCCACTGCATTTCTATATTTCTGAAACATTCTTTTTCTAATTTTCGAGAGCTTCTTATTCCGTTAAGATAACCATACAAATAGATTTTAAGAAAAGCTTTGGTATCGTAACTCGGACGGCCTTCTTTTTTGAGCGTTTTAACTTCAAAATCAAGCTTAGATAAATCTAAAAACAATACAAAAGCATCTATAAAACGAACCTGATTCTCTTGACTGATGGTGTCTTCTAAACTTGAAATACGCATCTGATAGCGGGAAATTCCTAGGATATGTTGCATTACTAAAAATACGAAAAATCCTGTTTTAAAGCAATACTTTCCTATATTTGTTTGTAATCAAACGAAGGTTTTTTCACAGACTGACGTTAGCGGCAACTTATTTGACATCACACCCGAATGAAACACAGAAAAAGATTGAAAACATACTTACTTATAGCAATACCGCTAAGTATAGTCTTTTACTTTATTATTTATATCCGAACGAACACACACCATTCGAGTTGGGACAACCAGAAGGAATATTTATGGCTGTTTACTGACTCCGCTATTAAAGATATTGACCCACATTTTCAAGGAAGTTGGGTTAAGGACAATGATATTCTCTGCCATTTTATTTACAAGGAACATTTTCTAGTTTCAATTTGGCACTTTGACGATCTTGACAAAATTAAATTGACCGATGCAGTTATCAATTATGACAAATCAACTCAAGACATAGATATCATGTATGGAAAAGGAGAAGTTCTCAACTCTAAGAGTAGTCCCCAGACTGCTGTGTGTTTTGGAAGAAATTTTGACAATATAATAAATGTTAATTTATCTAAGAACTCAACCATCCAAGACACATTTCAAAGTTCTTCATACAAGGGCTTCTTGGGTACTATTGACGGAATGAGTTTTACGAATAGCAAGTTTGAAGACTATATATACTTTCGATATCCTGATGGCAGGATGCAAACTTTACTGGTTCTTTATAAAAGTGCCAGAGGTTTTTTCATAATTCAAGTAGAAACTAATAACCCTGAAATATCCATTAATAAAGAATTGGTAAATATTTTTAATCTGACATAAGCTGCAGCTAACACACGCTACAAGCAAGCTGGGGATTTGGCTTAATTTGAAGATGGTTTTGTGTTTGAAAAAATAGTTTTTAACCAAAAGTTTAAGCTTTCTTAATCCCAGCCTGTGTATAGCGCGAGAACATTGCAGGCAATTGCTAACGATATACATTCAATACATTTTTTCATATTAAACTATTATGAATAACAACTTTTTTTCTAAAGCACTTCTTTGGTTCTTATTAATAACCTTACCAGAAATGGTCTTTTCACAATCGACCGACTTTACCATTCAGGATGTAAAATTTGAAAGTCAGGGCATTACCCTCGCAGGCTCCATTTTAATGCCCAAAAAAATATTTGCAGCAGTCGTAATTGTTCATGGGTCTGATCCTGTAAAAAGAGAAATGGAGTTCGCTAAACGTCTTGCAAAGGAAGGTATTGCTGTATTGACATATGATAAACGTGGAGTTGGAGAGTCCGGCGGTGTATATGTAGGACCAACTGTTGGTACGAATAATATTGACACTACTAATCTTAATTTATTAGCTGACGATGCAAGTGCAGCAGTAATTACATTTCGAAATTATTTGAAAGATAAAAAAACACCTATTGGATTAGTTGGCTTCAGTCAGGCAGGATGGATCATCCCAATTGCAGCAAGTAAAAATCCAAAAATAGAATTTATGGTTTTATTTAGTTGCCCAACAATTACAACGCTAGAACAGCTTCGATTTCAGTTTTATACTAATGGAAACAATAATTTTTGGGAAAATCATACAGAATCAGATGCTCGGGAACATATTAAAAATGATCCTGACAAGTATCAATTTACAGCTACTGACCCAAAAATTCCGTTGAATACTCTTTCAATTCCTGGTATCTGGCTTTTTGGAGAAAAAGATATACAGATTCCGGTAAAGTTGTGTATAGAGCAATTAAATACATTGAAAGCACAAGGCAAACCTTTCGAATATACCTTGTTTTCAACCTTAGGACACAATACTTCTTCTGACAATATTACAGAACCTTTCGCTATTTCACTTCAATGGATAAAACAGAAAGCTTTGAACATTAAGCAGTCTAAGGCATCAAAATAAAGCTCTCACTTTATGTAATTATTGCAAACATGAAGATGATAAATTGCCTATAAACTTATTACCTGTAAAAACTAAAAGGAAAGTTGAATTTAAAAGAGGTGAAGAAATGGCTAATCCGAACAACATTTTAAAATCTAAAATTCAAACATTAGAATTAGATTATGCCGTTTTTAGTTGCGGTTGTGCAAGTTGGATAAAAATGATTCAATTTTAATAGAATTGCGAAGACTAAATAAAAATCTTGAGAAAAAATAAAACCGAACTAATAACAGCTACAACAACGGATTTGAGCAACTGTTTAATTGAAAGTTGATTTTGGCTTGGAAATGATTTAGTAAGCCCGAAGAAAATTGGGCGACAGTTTGCAAAAATATTGAACTTATAAATATTAACAAATGAAGTACAAACTATATAAAAACATTTTCTTACTATCTAGTTTATCTTTCTTAGTAATAAGTTGTTGCTATAATGGATTATATTCAAAAAATGGTTCTTCCAGAAGAAAAATAAATGATTACAAACATAAAAATGCAAAAATAGATAACATCGACACTTTGGCCGTCTATAAAGAAAAAATAAACTTTGCTATAAATAATATTAGCAAAGAATATGTTTTCTTTGAAAAAAATGATGAAAATAGTTATCCGTTCGTAAGCTACTTAAAATTTTATTCTAATAATAAAGTTGGAATATTCTCAATTCATAAATCTGACACTTTGAAATTAACCAGAGCGCATTTTAACCCAAGCAAAGCTACAATGGGTTATTATTTTATAGAGGGAAACAAAATGAAAATAAAATTTTCAATAGTTTTTCAATGTAGTCACCAAATATTAAGAGAAAAGGCAACTATAAATAAAGACTCCATAACAACGCTTCAATCGGGACATTCGGGAACAATTTATGTAAAACGTAATATTCCTATAGCATATTTAGAAAATTGGAAACCTGATTGGTAGCAATAAATAAGAAAAACCGATTGGCCAACAACCCCGTATTTGACCACTTGATCTAATAGAAAGTTTGACAAAATCTTTTCTAAAAAAGGAATGACTATCTTTGCACCAAATTTACAAAATGAAAGCAACAGACAATTCGGAAAAAACCAATTTACATCCTCGAAATCTTCATCGTTCCCGTTACGATTTCAAACTTCTTATTTCAAATTGTCCTGAATTAAAATCGCATGTTGCCATTAATCTACATGGAATTGAAACTGTTGATTTCAGTAATCCTGTTTCGGTAAAAGTTCTTAATAAGGCTTTATTGCAAACGTATTATGACATTCAAAATTGGGATATTCCAAGGAATTACCTTTGCCCTCCAATTCCCGGAAGAGCAGACTACATACACTATTTAGCTGACTTATTAGCGGAAACCAATAACGGAATAATTCCTCTGGGTTCAGATGTTTTGGGTTTAGATGTAGGAACAGGTTCCAACTGTATTTATCCAATTTTAGGAAATGCAATTTACGACTGGAGTTTTGTTGCTACTGATATTGATAAGAAAGCTATTGAAAACTGCAGTAAGATTATTGAAAGAAATCCAAAACTAATCGATGCAATAAGTTTACAATTACAAATAGAATCCCGTTTTATTTTCAAAAACATAATTACACCCGAAGATCGTTTTACTTTCACAATGTGCAATCCACCTTTTCATGCATCAGCTGAAGAAGCGAATAAAAGTACATCAAGAAAAGTCTCTAATTTAAATCCAAAGGAAAAGAAAAACAATAATCCTGTTTTAAATTTTGGAGGACAAAACGACGAATTATGGTGCAACGGTGGTGAAATTGGCTTTGTTACTCAAATGATTTATGAAAGTGCCAAGTATGCTATGCAATGTCAATGGTTTACAACTTTGGTTTCTAAAAGAGAAAATCTTTCAAGCATTTATAAAACGCTGAACAAAGTAAATGCCGCTTCTATAAAAACAATTGATATGGCTCAAGGCCAAAAAACCAGCCGAATTGTAGCGTGGACTTTTTTAAGCGAAGCACAGCAAAAATCGTGGAAAATTCAAAACGTTGATTTTCAGCAATAAAACTTGATATTATTATTTGCTTTTGGTAGATTTGATTGTAAATCATTTAATATCAAAAACATGGCAGATTATATTGGTTACCTTGCGTCCGTTTTTATAGTGGGAGGTTTTTTATTGAAAGACCTCAGAAAAATCAGATTGATTAATTTATTTGGATGTATTTGTTTTGTAATTTATGGTATCTTCTTAATAAATTACAAAGATTTCAGTCAATGGCTTTTACCGATTATTATTCCGAATGCTATTTTGGCTTTTGTGCAGCTTTATCATTTGACAGTTAGGGACCCTAAAAAATTATAATTCTGATACTTTAAATCAAAATTCTAATACTTTTTGTACAAGCGATTATCGTACCTTTAAAGTAAATTGAATTTTTATGACTACACCTAAAATATTCTTCAGAATAGTATTATTCGTGCTTCTTGCAAGTTGTGCTTCTTCTAAAAAAACAAAATTTGAAGATTACGTTTTTGAGACTAAAACAGAAAAGCAAGCTTATATAGCATCCTACGATAAAGCCCTAAAACTTTGGGACATTCCTTATACAGAAGAAAATATAAAGACCAGCTTAGGGACTGCTCACGTCGTTATAGCGGGTCCAAAAAATGAAAAAGCTTTAGTGCTCCTTCACGGAATGGACGCGAGCTCCACAATGTGGTATCCAAACATTAAAGCGCTTGCTAAAAATCATCGCATTTACGCCATAGATTTCCTAATGGAACCCAACAAATCAACTTTAACTTCAAATCCACTTTCTTCGGAGGAAATGGTGATTTGGTACAATGAAATCTTCCAACATTATAAGCTAAAGAAATTTGATATTGTAGGTGCATCGCGAGGCGGTTGGATCGCAACTCTATTAGCCGTTCAAAAAGAAAACAACATTGATAAAATAGTTTTACTGAGTCCGGCACAAACTTTCAAATTTATTGATAAGGTTGGAAAAACAACAACCGCTTTGATGCTAAAGCTTTTTCCAAGTGAAAAGAAATTTGGAAAAACGCTTAGTACTTTTTCAACGCATCCGGAAAAAATTAGCCCTATTTATAAAAGACAATTTTACTTGGCCAACAAATACGCTAAATCAAATTCAAGCATGCTGAAAATGACGCCATTTTCAGATGATGAGTTAAAATCAATTACAAACCCGGTTTTAGTTTTAATTGGCGATCACGATGTGATCAATTCTGATGAAAGTTTAGAAAGGGCACAGAAATATTTAGTCAAAAGTAAAACTCAAAAAATAACCGATGCGGGCCATTTTTTAAGCATTGATCAATCTAAAATCGTAAACGATTTGATGACCGATTTTTTAAAATAACTTAAATAAATTGGATGCTTTTTTTATCTTTTTTATAGAAATCAAACTTTGTATCTTTACAAAACTAAACTTTTCATCAGTCAAAAATGAATTTCCAGGTATCCTCAGAATATAGTCCAAAAGGCGATCAGCCACAAGCGATTGAAAAACTAGCACAAGGTGTTCGGGATGGCGAAAAATACCAAACCCTATTAGGAGTTACCGGTTCTGGAAAAACCTTTACGGTTGCTAATGTTATTGAAGAAGTTCAAAGACCGACTTTAGTCTTAGCCCATAATAAAACTTTGGCCGCACAATTGTATTCTGAATTCAAACAGTTTTTTCCGAATAATGCGGTTGAATATTTTGTTTCGTACTATGACTACTATCAGCCAGAAGCTTTTATGCCGGTCACAGGTGTTTTCATCGAAAAAGATTTATCTATCAATGAAGAGCTTGAAAAAATGCGTTTGAGCACTACCTCTTCCCTGCTTTCAGGTCGACGAGATATCTTGGTTGTTGCTTCGGTTTCATGTTTGTACGGTATCGGAAATCCAGTTGAGTTTAAGAAAAACGTAATTGAAATATTTAGAGATCAGGTCATCTCCAGAACTAAGTTATTACACAGCCTCGTACAAAGTTTGTACGCCAGAACGGAAGCCGATTTTAATCCCGGAACCTTCCGAATTAAAGGAGATACAGTAGAAGTTTACCCCAGTTATGCCGATGATGCTTTTAGAATTCACTTCTTTGGAGATGAAATCGAAGAAATAGAATCTTTTGATGCCAAGACTTCACATGTTATTGAAAAATTCAAGAGACTGACCATTTATCCTGCTAATATGTTTGTAACTTCTCCTGAAGTATTACAAGGTGCTATTTGGGAAATTCAACAAGATTTAGTTAAACAAGTTGATTACTTTAAAGAAATAGGAAAACATCTGGAAGCAAAACGTTTGGAAGAGCGTACCAATTTTGATTTAGAAATGATTCGCGAATTGGGTTACTGCTCCGGAATTGAAAATTATTCCCGTTATCTTGACGGACGACAAGCCGGCACAAGACCTTTCTGTTTATTGGATTATTTTCCGAGTGATTTTTTGATGGTTGTAGACGAAAGTCACGTAACCGTTTCGCAGGTTCATGCTATGTACGGAGGCGATCGCAGCCGTAAAGAAAATTTGGTTGAGTATGGTTTCCGTTTACCGGCCGCAATGGACAATCGTCCTTTGAAATTTGAAGAATTTGAAGCTTTGCAAAATCAGGTTATTTATGTTTCTGCAACTCCTGCCGATTATGAATTGCAAAAATCAGATGGTATCTATGTGGAACAAATTATTCGCCCGACAGGTTTACTAGACCCCGTTATAGAAGTACGACCAAGCTTAAATCAGATTGATGATCTGATCGAAGAAATTCAGGTTCGCTGTGAGTTAGACGAAAGAGTTTTAGTGACGACTTTAACCAAAAGAATGGCCGAAGAATTAGCCAAATATTTAACAAAAGTTAATATTCGATGTCGTTACATTCACTCTGAGGTTGATACTTTAGAGCGTATCGAAATTATGCAGGATTTACGTAAAGGAATTTTTGATGTTTTAATTGGTGTGAACTTGCTTCGTGAAGGTTTAGATTTACCCGAAGTTTCACTTGTGGCTATATTAGATGCTGATAAAGAAGGTTTTTTACGTAACCACAAATCATTGACCCAAACTATTGGACGTGCGGCGAGAAATCTAAATGGTAAAGCAATTTTGTATGCAGATAAAATTACGGGAAGTATGCAAAAAACTATCGACGAAACAGAATATCGCAGAACCAAGCAAATTAATTTTAACGCCGAAAATAATATTACGCCCCAGGCATTAAATAAAAAGATAGACAGTGCCTTTACTAAAAATCCATTGGTAGAATATGAATTAGGACACACTTTAACTGCAGCCGCCGAGCCTGAAACAGCTTACTTATCGAAAGCGGAATTGGAAAAAATGATTCGTGAGAAACGTAAATCAATGGAAAAAGCAGCTAAAGAACTGGACTTTTTACAGGCAGCAAAATTACGTGACGATATTAAAAAACTACAGGAACAATTATCTTAATTATGTTGTTCCTGAAAAACCCTCAATAAAAGTTTCGGATCAATCATTGCATTTGGTGCTTTTTTCATCAAATCTAAAACACGTTTTACCGCGCCGGGATTTAAACCCATTTCGATCGCAATTTGCTGTATGGCAATTGCTTCTTTTTCATGCAAAATTCCGTCGCAATGCATTATCAGGGCCAATCTGTAAAATTGCTGAATACGCTGAAATTCCGATTTTATAATTTTTTTTGTAGTTTCCTGATGAAATAAATCCTTAAAAACATCAAAATCAATATTTAATTCCTGGGCTACAAGCCACAAAAAATCATATTCTCTTTTATGCAATTGCCCGTCAACAGTAGAAAAAGCAATCATTTCTAAAAGTAAACTTCTCTTTTCGACTTCGGTATTCATCAATTTATTATTTTTAGCTAAATTATTATATTTAAACCTAACACGCAACATAACTGATGATTCGAGGATTTTTCTTTTTTATTTCTCTGTGGATGATCACTATTGGAAATGCGCAGCAAAGTACGGCTTCAATAAACGTATCCACTTTTACTATTGAAGCTCCTCAACTCAAGACTACAAAAAAAATCTGGATTTATCTACCTGAAGGTTATTCCGCTTCAACCGATAAAAAATACAGTGTTATTTACATGCATGACGCCCAAAATTTGTTTGATACCAAAACCTCTTATGTTGGCGAATGGAGTGTCGATGAAAAACTGGATAGTCTAAAAGCACCTGTAATTGTCGTTGGAATTGAGCACGGAAATGACAAACGTATTGATGAATTGACACCCTTTAAAAATGAAAAATACGGCGGCGGAAATGCAGACAATTACCTGGATTTTATTGTAAAAACATTAAAACCCTATATCGACAAAAATTACAAGACCACAACAAAAGCAAAAAACACTACCATAATGGGAAGTTCTTTGGGGGGTTTAGTTTCGTATTACGCGATTCTTAAATATCCGGAAGTTTTTGGAAAAGCAGGTGTTTTCTCTCCATCCTTTTGGTTTTCAAACGATATCTACACCTTAACGGAGCAAGCTCCAAAAAATAAGACTAAAATTTACTTTTTGTGCGGCGACAAAGAAAGTGATGACATGGTAAAAGAAATGAAAAAGATGGAAACACTTTTAGACCGAAATCGCTGTTACTGTCTTCATCTTACAAAAGAGAAAATTGTAAAAGGTGGCGAACATAATGAAAAACTTTGGCGGGATGGCTTTGTAGGTGCCATTCTTTGGCTGGGTTACTAAGATAAAATTAAAAAACATCATTCAATCATGAAACTAATTTTAAGAGAATACAATTTAAAACTTAAACATACTTTTACCATATCAAGAGAATCAATCGATTTTCAGCCTTCACTTATTGTCGAATTGCAAAGCGACGGATTCTCAGGTTTTGGTGAAGCGACTTCAAATCCGTATTACAGAACAACTGTTCCAATGATGATAAAGGATTTAGAAAGATTCAGAAGTAGTATTGAAGCTTCTCAAAATGAAACTCCTGAAGTTTTTTGGGCAAAAATTTACCCACTTTTAAGGCATGATATGTTTGCTTTGTGCGCTCTGGATTTGGCTTATAACGACTTGTATGCACGCAAAAAAGGCAAAAAATTATACGAGTTATGGAATTATACAACCGAAAGAAATCCTATGACGGATTACACTATCGGGATTGCTTCTATAGAAAAAATGGTATCCAAAATGCAGGAATTACCGTGGCCTATTTATAAAATTAAATTAGGAACCAAAGAAGACATCGCGATCGTAAAAGAACTTCGCAAACATACTGATGCTATTTTTAGAATTGATGCCAATTGTGGCTGGGGTGTTGAAGAAACAATTAATAATGCTGTTGAATTAAAAAAATTAGGTGTTGAATTTCTGGAGCAACCTATGAAAGCAGACAATTGGGAAGCACACAAAGAAGTTTTTAAACATTCTGTTTTGCCGATAATCGCTGATGAAAGCTGTATTGTCGAAGAGGACGTTTCAATATGTCATAATCATTTTCATGGTGTGAACGTGAAATTAGTAAAATGCGGTGGTTTAACACCCGGAAAGCGAATGATCGAAGAAGCTAAAAAACTAGGCTTAAAAACAATGGTGGGCTGTATGACCGAATCGACGGTGGGAATTTCAGCAATTGCGCATTTATTACCACAATTAGATTATGTTGATATGGATGGTGCCTTGCTTTTAGCCGAAGATATCGCAACCGGAGTAACCATAAAAAATGGTGTTGTCTCCTATTCTGAACTTAATGGAACCGGTGTTACTTTACTTTAATAAAATGAATGTCAATCAATTTCCAGATCGAATTATCGAAATCGACCAAGAAAAGTATTTGTATTTTGGCGGAACGGCCTATTTGGGTTTATCAACAAATAAAGTTTTTCAGGAATTGGTAGTAAAAAACATTCTGATATGGGGTACCACTTATGGAAGTTCCCGCAACGCCAATGTAAAAGTAACAGCTTATGAAAACGGCGAAACTTTTTTAGCCAATTACATTAAAGCAGAAGCGGTTGTTACTGTTTCTTCCGGAATGCTGGCTGGGAAACTTGTCATTAATGAATTGAAAAAACAAACTGATACTTTCTTTCATTTTGATGATGTTCATACGGCAATCCAAACAACTAACAGCTTACCCGTTATTATAGCTGGTAAATTAAACTCCAGATTATTGGATGAGAAAGAAGAAAAAATTACGATTCTAACCGATGGAGTTCCTTCTTTCGAAACCAATCCTATTGATTTAAAAGTCTTGAGAGGAATTTCAAAGAACAAAGAAATTACATTGTTAATTGATGAATCACATTCTCTTGGAATTTTAGGTAAAAATGGCTGCGGAATTTATGCTGACATCAATCTTCCGATAAAGAGAAAAATTATGGTTTCTTCACTGGGAAAAGCTTTAGGTTTAACGGGCGGTGTAATTGCAAGTGATGCTTCTTTTATTGAAGAAATAAAAAAATCTGAAATCTTTGGTTCTGCTGCCGGAATGAATCCCGCTTTCGCACAAACTTTGGCAGATGCTGCTGAATTATATCCAAATCAACATCAAAAATTAGTTGAGAATCTAAATTATATCGACCAAAAACTGATTAAAGATGATTCTATTAAATTTGATAAAAGCTATCCTTTAATTTATCTGAAAGACAAAAATGTCATTGAAATATTAAAAGAAAATAAAATCATTATTGCGAGTTTTAAATACAAACAAAATGCAGATAATTTAAATAGAATTGTCGTCACAGCCAATCATATCCAAGAAGATTTAGATAAATTGATCAACATTTTAAACCAAAATAGATAAAAAGGTTCACCACAAATTTCACAAATTTTCACAAATTAGATTCAACTTTATTCACAACGTAATTGGTGGAAATTTGTGAAATTCGTGGCTAAAAACTTTGTAGCAATTCCATACTCTAATTGCTTTTAAAACGTACCTTTGTAAAAAATTAAACGATGACGAACAACGATATCCTAAAAAAACTGCGCGTGGCTTTGATGCTCCGTGATGATCAAATAGTTGAAATTTTAGAATTAGTAGATTTTAGAATTACAAAATCAGAATTAGGAGCTTTTTTCAGAGCCGAAGATCATGAAAATTATATGGAATGCGGTGATCAGGTTTTGCGTAACTTTTTGAATGGATTAGTAATTCATTTAAGAGGAACAAAAGAAAATCCTAAAAATCCAAATGATGTTTTAGCCAAACATAAAGCTGAAATTCCGAAAAAAGACAGCACTAAGGAAAGACCAGAATTTAAAGCAAGTGCTAAAGATGCTGAAAAAGGAAGAGGCGATAAAGCACCTTCTAAAACGGGTCCGGCAGCTAAAAAACCTTTCAAAAAGAAACCTGCTACACCTAAAATTCAGGTTGTAGAAAAAGTGGTTTACAAAAACGGAAAGAATAAAAAATAATTAATTACGTTACTTAGTTTAACCGCAAAGGGCGCAAGGATTTACGCAAAGTTCGCAAGGCTATATTGATAAAGCTTTGCGAACTTTTGCGTTTATATTGAACCTGATAAATTAAAATCTGTGCGCGCTTTGTGGTTAAATAGCCAGCAAAAAAAATCCCTCCAATTTCTTGGAGGGATTTTTTATATAAATTGATTTCTTATTTAATTAAGAAAGTGCAGCTTTAACTTGGTCAGCAGCTTCCTGAAATTGAGTAGCTGATAAAATTGGCATACCAGAGTTGTCAATTAATTCTTTTGCAATTTCAGCATTTGTTCCTTGCAAACGAACGATAATTGGCACATTGATAGCATCACCCATATTTTTGTAAGCGTCAACAACTCCTTGTGCCACACGGTCACAACGAACGATTCCACCAAAAATATTGATCAAAATTGCTTTTACATTTGGATCTTTTAAGATGATACGGAAAGCAGTTTCAACACGTTTTGCATCAGCAGTTCCACCAACGTCAAGGAAGTTAGCAGGCTCAAAACCAGCATATTTAATTAAATCCATAGTTGCCATTGCAAGACCTGCTCCGTTTACCATACATCCTACAGTACCGTCAAGATCTACATAGTTCAAACCTACTTCTTTAGCTTCAACTTCGATTGGATTCTCCTCACGGATATCTCTCATTTCAGCATATTTTGGTTGTCTGTATAAAGCATTATCATCGATATTTACTTTAGCATCAACAGCCATAATTTTGTTGTCAGATGTTTTCAAAACCGGGTTGATTTCAAACATAGAAGCATCAGAACCAATGTAAGCATTGTATAATGAATCGATGAATTTAACCATTTCTTTGAAAGCATTTCCAGAAAGACCTAAATTAAAAGCAATTCTTCTAGCCTGAAAACCTTGTAATCCAACAGTAGGATCAACTTCTTCAGTAAAGATTAAGTGTGGTGTGTGCTCAGCAACTTCTTCGATATCCATTCCACCTTCAGTAGAATACATGATCATGTTACGTCCTGTACCTCTATTCAATAAAACAGAAACATAAAACTCAGAAGTTTCACTTTCACCAGGATAGTATACATCTTCAGCAACTAAAATTTTGTTTACTTTTTTACCTTCAGCAGAAGTTTGAGGCGTAATCAATTGCATTCCGATGATTTGTTCAGCAATTTCTTCAACTTGTTGAAGATTTTTAGCCAACTTAACTCCACCACCTTTTCCACGTCCACCTGCGTGAATTTGTGCTTTTATCACGTGCCATCCTGTACCAGTTTCGGCAGTTAATTGTTTTGCAGCAGCCACAGCTTCAACCGCATTATTAGCCACGATTCCGCGTTGAATGCGTACTCCGTAACTAGCTAAAATTTCTTTTCCTTGATATTCGTGTATGTTCATAATATAGAATTTGTCTGGTTCTGAATTTATTTCAGAATAAAAGTGCGACAAAAGTAGCAAAATTCAACTTAATAGTAAAATCTTTTTCAATTAAAAAATGACACTTATAGGTATTAAACGTTTATTCTTTTTCAATGCAAAGAAATAGTTAACGAAACAATTTGTAAATATTAACTCAAAACCACTAAAACGTTTGATATTTAACAAAAATATCACCGTATTTATTAGCCTTAGGATGATTTTTCTTAATATATTCCAATCGAGATTATCATTTTATCATTTCACAATGGTTTAAATAAAATTATTATCATTTAAGAATCGTTTTTCTAATATTACAACAAAAATGTAAGCCATATTACAATTTCACTACATTATGTTTAACGAAATCTTTATTTTTGTAGAAAAAATATCAAGAATGAAAGTTAAAGAACAAGGGCTTTATTTGCCTGAATTTGAACACGACAATTGTGGTGCAGGATTTATTTGTAATTTGAATGGTATTAAATCTAACGATATTATTCACAAAGCATTGGACATCTTAATAAAATTGGAACATCGTGGTGCAGTTAGTTCTGATGGAAGAACTGGAGACGGAGCTGGAATTTTATTCGACATCCCACATAACTTTTTCAAAAAGGTATGTGACTTTGAAATCCCTGAAACACGTGAGTATGCAGTAGGAATGGTTTTTTTACCAAAAAGCAAAAACCAGGTTTCTTTTTGTATCAACACTTTTGAAGCAACTATTAAAGATCAGAACTTAAAGATCTTAGGTTGGAGAGATGTACCTGTTGAAGTTGAAAATTTAGGGCAGATTGCCGCAGAAAAAGAACCAACAGTTAAACAGGTTTTTGTTAGCAAAAACGGTCAGGATTTAACTGAAAATGAATTTAATGCAAAACTTTTTGCAGCTAGAAAAATTGCTGAACACGCTATTAGAGGCTCTAAAACCTCTGAAAGTCATATGTTCTATTTCTCTAGTTTATCGACAACTACCATAATATATAAAGGTCTATTGATGCCGGAAGACATCAGCCGTTATTATGTTGACTTAAAAGATCCGGATTTAGTGACTCGTTTGGCGTTAGTTCACCAACGTTTCTCTACCAATACTTTCCCTTCATGGGAATTAGCACAGCCATTTAGATACATGTGTCATAATGGTGAGATCAACACACTTCGTGGAAACGTAAGCCGTATGCGTGCTCGTGAAGAGCTTATGCAAAGCAAAGTTTTTGGCGATGATATCAAAAAATTATTTCCAATTATCTTAGAAGGAAAATCAGATTCTGCTTCTATGGATATGGTGGTTGAACTTTTATTAATGACAGGTCGTTCATTGCCTGAAGCTATGATGATGGTAGTTCCTGAAGCTTGGGAAAAACACCAGACAATGTCTCCTGAAAAAAGAGCGTTTTACGAGTTTAACGCTTGTATCATGGAGCCTTGGGATGGTCCTGCTTCTATTCCGTTTACAGATGGTAACGTAATTGGTGCGTTATTAGACAGAAACGGATTGCGTCCTTCTCGTTACACTTTAACAAAAAGTGGTTTCGTAATCATGTCATCAGAAATTGGTGTATTGGATATCGATCCGGAAGATGTAATTCAGCACGGTCGTTTGGAGCCAGGGAAAATGTTCCTGGTTGACATGAACGAAGGTCGTATTATCGAAGACGAAGAAGTTAAAAAAGCGATAGTTACAAAACGTCCTTACCAGGAATGGTTAGATTCAAACTTATTGCCATTAGCTAAAGTTCCGTACACAAATAACCCTACTCCGGTTGAGAAATTAGATTTTCAAACGAGACAACGTTTATTTGGCTACACTATTGAAGATTTAAAAACAATCATCAACCCAATGGGAGGTCAAGGAGCTGAAGCTATCAGTTCTATGGGTAATGATACGCCTTTGGCCGTATTATCAGACCAGCCTCAATTGTTGTATAACTATTTCAAACAATTATTTGCTCAGGTTACCAACCCACCTTTGGATGGTATTCGTGAAGAAATCATTACTGATATCAGTTTAGCAGTTGGTGGCGATTTCAATATTTTTGAAATTGAATCTAAGCAATGTAAAAAATTAAAAATCCAAAATCCGGTTATCTCAAACGAGGATTTAGATAAAATCAGAAACATTGATCACGCAGATTTCAAATCGGCTACCATTTCTACTTTATATAAAATAGAAAAAGGAGTAAACGGTTTAGAACGTGCTCTTGAAAAATGTGTTCAGGCAACGTACAAAGCTGTTTCTGAAGGATGTAACATTATCATCTTATCAGACAGAGGTGTAAGCGAAGAATTTGCCCCAATTCCTATGTTATTGGCTTGTTCTTACATTCATCACTCTTTGAACATTTTACAGGTTCGTTCTAAATTCGGAATCATAATCGAATCGGCAGAACCTCGTGAACCACATCATTTTGCTTTATTATTCGGATACGGTGCAAGTGCGATCAATCCATATATGGTAAACGAGATCATTCACGATCAGGTTAATCAGGGATTCATTAAAGGTGTAAAAGCCGATTATGCAATTGTAAACTATAATAAAGCGATTGCAAAAGGAATCGTTAAAATCATGAACAAAATTGGTATCTCTACTTTACATTCGTACAGAGCTGCTCAAATTTTCGAGATTTTAGGTTTAAACAAAACCTTTACTTCTAAATATTTCCCTTACACACCTTCAAGAATCGAAGGAATTGGGTTGATGGAAGTAGAAAAAGAAGTAAAAAAACGTTTCCAAAAAGCATTCCCAAATTCAAAAGTAGCCAACTTACTTTCTTTAGAAATTGGAGGTATCTACAGATGGAGACGTGGTGGAGAAAAACACATGTTCAACCCAACCACTATTGCTAAATTACAACAGGCGGTTCGTTTAAACAGTCCTGAAAGTTATAAAGAATACTCTACTATGGTTAACGAGCAAAGCTCAAACCTAATGACTATTAGAGGAATGTTTGAATTTAACAATTTAGATCCAATTTCTATTGATGAAGTAGAGCCTTGGACAGAAATTGTTAAGAAATTCAAAACAGGTGCGATGTCTTACGGATCTATCAGTAGAGAAGCGCACGAGAATTTAGCGATTGCAATGAACAGAATTGGCGGAAAAAGTAATTCAGGAGAAGGTGGAGAAGATCCAAAACGTTTCCAGAAAGAAATCAACGGAGATTCAAGAAACAGTGCGATCAAACAAGTGGCGTCGGGACGTTTTGGTGTCTCAATCAACTATTTGACAAACGCTAAAGAAATTCAGATTAAAATGGCTCAAGGGGCAAAACCTGGTGAAGGTGGTCAGCTTCCTGGAGAAAAAGTGGTGCCATGGATTGCTGAAACCAGAAACTCTACGCCTTATGTAGGTTTGATTTCACCTCCGCCTCACCACGACATTTACTCTATTGAGGATTTATCTCAATTGATTTATGATTTGAAAAATGCAAATCGTGAAGCACGTGTAAACGTAAAATTAGTTTCTGAAGTGGGTGTTGGAACAATTGCTGCGGGTGTTGCCAAAGCAAAAGCAGACGTTATCCTTATTTCTGGTTATGACGGAGGAACTGGTGCTGCACCATTAACTTCATTACAACACACTGGAATTCCGTGGGAACTTGGTTTAGCAGAAGCACAACAAACTTTGATCTTAAATGATTTAAGAAGCCGTGTAGTTTTAGAGTGTGACGGACAATTAAAAACAGGTCGTGACGTAGCAATTGCTGCATTGTTAGGAGCTGAAGAATTTGGTTTTGCCACTGCTCCGCTTGTTGCTTCTGGTTGTATTATGATGAGAGCTTGTCACTTAAATACTTGTCCGGTTGGTATTGCAACTCAGGATCCTGAATTGAGAAAAAATTTCAAAGGAACTCCGGAGCACGTAATCAACTTCATGTATTTTATTGCTGAAGAATTAAGAGAAATCATGGCGCAATTAGGTTTCAGAACCTTAAAAGAAATGGTGGGTCAATCACAAAAATTAAATGTGAACAAAGCGATCAAACATTATAAAGCCAATGGTTTGGATTTATCATCTATTCTATACAAACCGGAAAAAGCTAAAACACAACCGATTCACAATACCACAGAACAAGATCACCAACTTGAAAATGTTTTGGATTTTGATATCATTAAAGAAGCGATTCCGTCTATTTATAGAAAAGAAAAAACAAGAGTTACATTTAAAATTAAAAATACAGACCGTTCTGTAGGTGCTATTTTGAGTAATGAAATCTCAAAAATATATGGCGCACAAGGTTTACCTGAAGACACTATTTTAGTTGATTTTGAAGGTTCTGCCGGACAAAGTTTTGGTGCTTTTGCAACAAACGGATTGTCGTTTAAAATTCACGGAAACTGTAATGACTATTTAGGAAAAGGACTTTCAGGAGGAAAATTGATTATCAAAGTACCTCCTACTGCAACCTTCAAACCTGAAGAAAACATCATCATTGGTAACGTTGCCCTTTACGGAGCTATTACCGGAGAGGCTTATATTAATGGAATGGCCGGAGAGCGTTTTTGTGTGAGAAATTCTGGAGCAACTGCTGTTGTTGAAGGAATTGGAGATCACGGATGCGAGTACATGACCGGTGGTACAGTAGTTGTTTTAGGAAAAACAGGAAGAAACTTCGCAGCTGGTATGAGCGGTGGTGTGGCTTATGTTTATGATCCAGGTAAAAAATTCGATTCTACACTATGCAACATGGAAATGGTTGCATTTGATCCGATGGAAGAAGAAGACGTTACCAAACTAAGACGATTGATCAAAAACCATTCATTGTACACCAACAGTCCATTAGCAAAAAGAATTTTAGCAGACTGGGAAAATGAACAGAAACATTTCGTAAAAGTAATGCCAACTGATTACAAAAAAGCATTACAACGAATTGCAGAAGAGAAAAAAATAGAAGAATTAATAGCTGATTAAAAAAGGTTCTGAGGTACTTAGGTACAAAGGTTCAGAGGTTTTAAGATTTGATTTTTCAACTCAAATCTTATATTTCACCTCTCACATCTCACAACTAAATCTAATTAAAATGTCATGGGTAAAATAGGCGGATTTAAAGAATATAACAGAGCCGACGAGAGTAATTTAGCAGTAGCAGAACGTGTTTCGAACTACAACGAATTTACTATTCCGTTAGCAAAAGATAAAGTAAAAGAACAAGGTTCAAGATGTATGGATTGTGGTATTCCTTTTTGCCACAGTGGTTGTCCGTTAGGAAATTTAATTCCGGACTTCAACGACATGGTGCATCAGGAAGAATGGCAAAGTGCATTGGAGATTTTACAATCTACTAATAACTTTCCGGAATTTACAGGTCGCTTATGCCCTGCTCCATGCGAAAAAGCATGTGTATTAGGAATTATAAAAGATCCTGTTTCTATCGAAAACATCGAGAAAAACATTGTTGAAATTGGTTTTGCTGAAGGCTGGATCAAACCGCAACCACCAAAAAAGAGAACCGGAAAAACGGTTGCTGTTATTGGTTCAGGCCCTGCAGGTTTAGCAGCAGCTCAACAATTAAACAGAGCCGGTCACACGGTAACTGTTTTTGAAAGAGACAATGCTATTGGAGGTTTATTGCGTTACGGAATTCCGAATTTCAAATTAGAAAAAGGAATTATCGACAGACGTGTAGCGATCCTTGAAGCGGAAGGAATCACTTTCAAGACCGACGTAAATGTTGGTGTAAACTTTAGTGTAGCAGAATTAAACGCTTTCGATTCTATCGTATTATGCGGTGGAGCAACGGAAAGAAGAAGTTTACCAACTAAAGGAATTGAAAGCAAAGGCGTTGTTCAGGCAATGGATTTCTTAACGCAGCAAACTAAAGTTTTATACGGAGAATCAGTTCCGGATCAGGTAAAAGCGACTGGAAAAGATGTAATCGTAATTGGTGGTGGAGATACAGGTTCTGACTGCGTTGGAACATCAAACCGTCACGGTGCAAAATCAGTAACTAACTTTGAGATTTTACCAAAACCTCCAGTTGGAAGAAGCGAATCAACGCCTTGGCCTTTCTGGCCGTTACAGTTGAAAACGTCATCTTCTCACGAAGAAGGTTGCGACAGAAACTGGTTAATCAATACTAAAGAATTCTTATCTAATGATAAAGGAGAATTAGTGGGATTAAAAACGGTTGAAGTGCAGTGGAAAATGACTCCGGGTCAGCGTCCTGAATTAATCGAAAAAGAAGGTTCAGAAAAAATCTGGCCTTGCGATTTAGCTTTATTAGCTTTAGGATTTACAGGTCCTGAGAAAACTTTAAGCGAGCAATTAGGTCTTGAAGTAGATATGAGAAGCAACTATAAAGCAAAAAATTATCAAACGAATGTTCCCCACATTTTCACCGCCGGTGATATGAGAAGAGGACAATCGTTAATTGTATGGGCTATTTCAGAAGGTCGCGAAGCAGCAAGAGAGGTAGATTTGTTCTTAATGGGCTCTACTAACTTGCCAACCAAAGGAAACGGAGATTTACCGAGTTTATAGTTTTGAAGGTTCTGAGTTGCTAAGATACTGAGGGACTAAGGTTTTTTCCTTGCATTTTATTTAATCTTTATTCCGATAAACAACATACTACTAACAAACCCTTGAATTTATATTCAGGGGTTTTGTTTTTTTGCCACAAATTATATGGATTAAATTGATTTTTTGTTTGCCACAAATTACACTAATTTCCACAAATTTCTTTTTTGCTCGCTTCTAAAATTAAACATAGCCCGTGGTTTCAACCAAAGGATACAATAAATGATTACGTCCAATTCCCAACGTTTGCCGTGATTGAAATCACCGGGCTATGTTTTGAGCCTTTTGCGAAAAATCCAAAATTAAAAAATCTAATCTTCAGGCATAGCGAGCGGTGTCAACCGCGAGGACACAATATCCAATTACGTTAAATCTGCAACGTTTCCCGTGGTTGAAACCACGGGCTATGTTTTATGCATTTTGCGAAAATTCGTGACTTGAGCGATAGCGACAGGCGAGCAAATTAGCGGCAGAAAAAATAAAAAATCTGCGCTAATCCTTTAATCTGTGGCAAAAACTTAGTACCTTAGAATCTTAGCTTCTCAGAACCTAAAAAGAATTTTATAAAAATTCGAAATAAGCTACTTTTTGTTCAAAAACAAACAATTTGTTACAATTTGTTATTTTTCTACAAAAAATTTGCCGTTACTCAAAAGTGTAATAACTTTGCCCAAAATAGTTTATAAAAATGCAAGCAAAAGATTTACTGCAGTTAGCAGACCAATTTGGAAGTCCATTATATGTTTATGATGCCGAAAAAATCCAATCACAGTACAACAGGTTAACTAAAGCTTTCTCTAAGGTAGAAAACTTGAGAGTTAATTATGCCATGAAGGCATTGTCTAACGTTGCGATTCTTCAGTTATTAAAGAACATGGGGTCTGGGTTAGATACTGTATCAATTCAAGAAGTTTTGTTAGGACTTCATGCTGGCTATGAACCTGAAAAAATCTTTTTTACGCCAAACGGAGTTTCTTTGGAAGAAATTGAAGAAGTTGCCGCAATGGGTGTTCAGATCAATATTGATAATTTATCTATCCTGGAGCAATTCGGGACAAAATATCCTCAAATTCCGGTATGCATCCGTATCAATCCGCACGTAATGGCGGGTGGAAATGCTAATATTTCTGTGGGACATATCGATAGTAAATTCGGAATTTCGGTACATCAAATACCGCACATTTTGCGAATTGTTGAGAATACAAAAATGAGTATTGTTGGAATTCACATGCACACAGGATCTGATATTTTAGATATCGAAGTATTCTTGTATGCTGCTGAAATCTTGTTTGATACGGCAAAACACTTCAAAGATCTTGAATTTTTAGATTTCGGAAGTGGGTTCAAAGTACCTTACAAAAAAGACGATATCGAAACAGACATCGAAGAATTAGGTAAAAAATTATCAAAAAGATTCAATGCTTTCTGTGCAGAATACGGCAGAGATTTAACATTGATTTTTGAACCAGGAAAATTTTTAGTGAGTGAAGCAGGTTTCTTCTTAGCCAAAGTAAATGTTGTAAAACAAACAACTTCAACAGTTTTCGCGGGAGTTGACAGTGGTTTCAACCACTTAATCCGTCCGATGTTTTACGGTTCACAACATTATATTGAAAACATCTCTAACCCTAAAGGAAAAGAGCGTTTTTACTCTGTTGTAGGATACATTTGCGAAACCGATACGTTTGCCAACAACCGTAAAATTTCAGAAATTACAGAAGGTGATATTTTAGCTTTCAGAAATGCCGGAGCATACTGTTTCTCAATGGCTTCGAACTACAATTCAAGATACAAACCAGCAGAAGTTTTATGGAAAGACGGAAAAGGAATTTTAATTCGTCAACACGAAACTTTTGAAGATTTGCTTAAAAATCAAATTCCGTTGCCACAAGAAATTGCTGCAACAGTTTAAAATAAAAAAAAGAGAATATCAATTATTGAAAATCCCGTTTCTTATGAAATGGGATTTTTTTTGTTTAAGATTGTAGAGTTAAACAAATTGATATTTACTATTGCCACTGATTAAGAAAAAAAAACTGGAATATTTTGTGGCTTAGCATTACATATATTAGAGTATGAGCAAAAGTTTAAACACTCATTATTTTATCTCACCTTTGCGCACGAGCGGGACGCTCGCGCTAGCATAAGTTTTTATTATTTCCTTGCACTGCATACACTTCTGAAAAAATAAACCTCTAATATAGCCCCGATGGAAGCGATATCCTTTTGTGTCCGCCGCAGCGGACACAAAAGATTTAGCGGACAGCGGGACGGGTCTTTCTTTTGAAAATG
Organism: Flavobacterium aquidurense; assembly: GCA_900107365.1. Lineage (GTDB taxonomy): Bacteria > Bacteroidota > Bacteroidia > Flavobacteriales > Flavobacteriaceae > Flavobacterium > Flavobacterium aquidurense. The sequence continues at coordinate 65,254 of FNPS01000001.1, read as the reverse complement.
AAAACTTCTGCTACTAAAAATTCATCGCAAAATTTAAAATAAATATATTATTTTAGCTTGCTACAACCCCAAAGCCTAAAACCCAAAACCAATGAAAATTACGATTCCCCTGTCGGCATTATTCCTGTTGCTTACTACAACTTTATTCAGCCAGACTATTGCTGATTTAAAACTAAAAAACAAAGAAATTCCAAAGGCTTACACCTTAAACGACGGTCAGATTTGTGTTACGAATCAGGCTTGTAATTTCTATACTGATATTACAACTTACAGCAACATTATTGGTGTTGTAAAAAGCAAAGAAATTCAAAGTTTCAGAAGTAAAACAGATCGGGGATCTATCATGTATATCGAATTTGAAAACAGATTTAAAGGTGATAAATTTCTGCAGGGATTGTTATGGGGAAAAGATGGTCAGCCAACTGATGAGCATCCGGAAGAGTATCTTGCAAAAGGAAAATTTCTGATCATCTGGAGTTTTCATCCGGATAGCGTTATCAAAGAAAAATCGGAAGCGAAAATAGATGCGCTTTTACAATAAGCAGAATGTATTTTTTAAACTCAGCTTTATTCTTTTAAGTAACTTTGCAAAAAAAAAAATGAAACCACAAATTCGAATCCTAATCTACTCCATACTATTCTTTTTATATCTTTCTTCAACTCCACTTTTATTGACGGTTGGTGAAAAATTAAAAACAGATCCCTTTATAACTTTAGGTTGTGGGTTTGCTTTATTAAATATTGTGTATACTTTCTTCGCTCTAAAATGGTCTGTTTTGCTAAATTTACTGTGCTCCGTTGTAATAGCTGCTTTGGCTTTATTTTTAGCTCTTCAGTTTACTAATTTGCATTTGTTTTTAAATTATGATCCTTATCAGGTAAAGACTGCAATATTGACCAATGCTGTTTTGTCTATTATTTTTTGGGAAATTGTTTATCAGGTAAAAATTAGAACCAATAAAAAAACACTTTAGAAAGGCTAAACTTACTTTTAGAAGCCACTTTGAACGGTATAAAAACTGCTGCAGTAACTTCTAAAAATCAAGCAAAAATAGAGCTAAAAAAACTTCAAAATCTAACCTGCAAATAATGAACAAAATTATAATTCTGCTACTTTTAATTCTTGTTACATTGCCTATAAACGCCCAAAAGGTAAATTTTCCTAAGTATCCAATATATAATGAAGAGTACGGATATGTAGTGCAAGATTTTACTAATACCTATGAGGATCTTGCTAACTTGAAAGACAAAAATCAAATTAAAACCCTGTTACAAAACATATTATTGTTCTATACAAATAAATATCATAAATCTAATACGTCTCATACCAAACTGTATTTTTCAAATGGTAAAGTTCAAAAGAATGTAATTTTTTATGGCATTACAGAAGATACTTTATACGCTGAAAGAGTTTATAGAAACGACACTCTGGTAAACATATTGGAATTTGATAACAACCAGGATTTAGGATACGGCAGTAAATATACTTTTGAAAAAGGTAAACTGGTGAAAACGATAAACAATCATTTAGAGAAAAACAGGAAAAGAAATAACTATTCAAAATACAATAATGGTATCAATACCACGGAATACATTTTTAAAGATAATGCGCTTGTCAAAATAGAAAACATGGAGCAGGCAGCTGGTTATCCGAGAGTAAATGTGGAATATTTATATCATGATAAAGATATTTTGGAGGTTAAATACATCAAACAGTTAAACAGTATTGCTATTCTTTCTTTGAGAAAAATTACAAATGAAGAAGAAAATGTGTTTAATTACAGTTATGCAAGGGTAGAAAATTTATTGGTTGAAAACATAGATTATAATTTTCTAATGGATTATTTGATGAAAAATACTTCCGAAAAAGTTACTAAAAAATTTGATGCTTCCGGGAATCTAATATTTGAAAAGGAAAATAGCTCTATTCAAAAGAAAATCTACCTAAATGATCTCATTAAAGAGATTAAATTTTACGACAACAAAAATATTGAGAGCAATGCGATCAAATATACTTATAATAAACAAAATCAAATTTTAGAGCGTGTTGAAGTTCAAAAAAATGGATCTTTAGATAGAAGAGAGCAAAACACATACAATGCTTTTGGAGATCTTATTACTGAAAAAATTGAGCTTTTAACTGACAATAAACCATTTCACACTTCCATTTATATCTACCAGTATGTTTATGACAAACATAATAACTGGATTGAGAAAAAGAAATTTCTAAGCAAAGAACCAATGACCCTTGTAAAAAGGACTATTGAATATACGAACTAGAAATCAGCTAATAGCGATTGAATACAAGCGGGATAAAACCTTGAAAGCCTTCAAAATATCCCTTTATGTCCGGTATGCGAGACGTAGTGCTATGTCTCTATATAGTTCTTATGAAAAAATAAACTTCTACTCTAGCCCCGATGGGAGTGATATCCTTTTGTGTCCGCCGCGGCAGACACAAAAGATTTAACGGACAGCGGGACGAGGCGTCTTTTGAAAAGAAAAACTGCTGCTCCTTAAAATCCAACACTGAGGTAAAAAGCTAAACACTTGTTAAAAAAAAATTATTCTTTTTGCATTTATAAGTGTTAATTTACTATATTAGTAATACCAAAAAGAATCATTTTGTGAATTCGTGTACTATATTTTAGCTCTAATAATTATTATTTCTGCTGTTGCTATATCAAAAAAGATCAGCAGATTTCTAAAAGCAAATTATGCTACACGACTAAGCAAAAAAGATAAATTCAAAAAAACCTAATTATATAGCAATTCAGTTTATTGAGTCCCCAAATCAAAAGTTAAAAGCCGTTTTAAACCAATAAAAACCATTTAATATGAAATTTGGAGAAATTGTATTTTATTTGATTGTTGCCCTTTTTATAATTAGTTTAGCTTATAAATTCTTCTTCTCAAAAACACAAAAAGAAAAAGAATATGAAAGAAAATTGAAGGAAAGTCTGGCCGACGAATTTATCTATGACCCTGAAACCGGAGCCAAATTAACGTTAGAGCAAGCGGAATCAGGAAATTGGATTGCCCACAATAATCTAAACAGGATTAAGCCCAAAGAAGAACTTGAGCAATATTATAAGGGAAAAGAAAAAGAAATCGAAGAACTTGCCAACTTTTTGAAAAGCAACGGTTATAAGTTTACCAAACTAACCGATTCTCAAATTGAATTTTTGGAGCAAACTAAAATATTATCTAAATATGATGATTGGTCCTATTCCTGTTCTTATAGCTTTAATGAAGGCAAGGATTTTGTCTTTTTCCCTCGCGTTACCTTCAATAACAATCGACATGAAAATGGTTATAGTGAATCGCAAATTATGTTTTGGATTAACGATATGAGCTTAGATGGCCATGTTTATTTAAGAGAAAAGACAAATTTTGAAGCCTTCACAGACATGATACGAAATGATGATTTAATAGAACTGGATCATTTTGAAACTTTCGTTTTTAAGGAATCAACAACTATGATTCCGCTACTAAAAACGCTGCGGTTACTTGACATGCAAAAAGACCTTGAAATTGAAATAATCGAAGACAGCTTATTAATCAAATCTCTGAAATATGTCAATAAAAACGATTATTTGAGAATTGAGGAGACAGTAAAAGGAATCAGATTAGCAGGATAATTATTTCTCACTATTTGACCTTGCTTTGTTCTGTAAAATAAAGATTTTTATCGCCATTTTTATTTATAGAGGCACTGCAGTGCTCCTTCTTTTTTATAATTCTAATTTAAAATTCGTAAATTTAGTACACGACTATTATTGGATAGCGGGATTAAAGTTCTAATTTTTAAAACGAATCTTATGAAAACTAAAAAAATATGGGCCAATTTAGGTGTAGAAGATTTAGCGCGAACAACCGAATTTTACAGCAAATTGGGGTTTAAACCAAATGGTACCAATACAGAACTGACGAGTTTTTGTTTTGGAGATGATGATTTTATAATTCATTTTTTTATAAAAGAAAGATTTAAATGGGCTATAAATGATGAAGTTGCCGATTTAAAGCAGGGCAATGAAATACTATTTTCGCTTTCGGCTGAAAGTATAGATGAAGTGCATCAACGATTGTTGGCAGTTAAAAATGCGGGCGGAAAAATTTTCGCTGAACCTCAAAGCTTTGAAAAAGGTTATTTCTTTGGATTTTCTGATCCGGATGGTCATAAATTTAATGTGTTGTACTGGCCGAAATAAAATCAACTGCACTTTTACTCTAAAAAAAATATCTTAAAAAATCATAAAATTATTTTGCGCAACCAAAAGATTGCCTATATTTGCAACTGATTAGTTGCGTATTTAAATAATTCAAAAAATGAAAAGGGATATCTTTCAGGCCATTGCCGACCCGACACGAAGAGCAATTTTAGTATTGATTGCTACAAATGCATTGACACCAAATGCCATTGCAGAGCAATTTAATACGACGAGACAAGCCGTTTCTAAACACATTAAAATTCTGAATGAATGCGAATTATTAGCCGAGAAAAAAGTCGGAAGAGAAATCTACTACCAACTAAAAATTGATAAAATGAAAGAAATTGACAAATGGCTAGCACAGTTTAAGGAAATTTGGGAAACCCGTTTTAGTCAGTTGGATCAAGTATTAATGAATCTAAAATCTAAAGAAAATGAAATCTAATCTCTTGATGAATTTTACCGTGGACAAAGAAAATAGTACGGTAAATGTAAAACGCGAATTTAATGCCTCTCTTGACCATGTTTGGTCTGCCTGGACAGAACCTGAAAGACTGGACCAATGGTGGGCGCCGGCTCCGTGGAAAGCGAGAACAAAAAGCATGGATTTTAAAGAAGGCGGACGAAGATTATATGCCATGGTTGGTCCGCAAGGCGAAGAGCATTGGGCTATTGCCGATTTTACTTCGATTACGCCAAAATCGAACTTTAAATACCTGGATGCTTTTAGCGACAGCGAAGGCAACCTCAACAAAGATTTTCCGCGTTCTGACTGGAATGTAAATTTCTCTAAGCAAGGTGATGCAACTATTGTGGATATTGCAATTAAACATGAAAACCTTTCTGATCTGGAAAAAATCATCGAAATGGGTTTCAAAGAAGGTTTCACTATTGCAATGGAAGGTTTGGATGCTATTTTTGCCGCAAGAACGAAGTAAATTTTATTTATATTTTATGGAATCCCGTTTCACCTCAAGCGGGATTTTTTTGTTTTGCTATTTAAATTTTACGAGGTAAATTCTGAAATTTATAAAAACTTAAAAGCGTTATATGCGCATTTCTTTCTCCGATTTTTATATTTTAGCATGAAAATTATTTTAGCTCCTGATGAAAAAAACCTACCTGCTTCTTTATTTCCTTTTCTTCGTGTTTCATTTTAGTTTTGGACAAGCCCCTCCTCCTCCTCCTCCTCCAAACCCTAAAGATTTAAAAAAAGAAATGATTAGTGGTGAACCTGATCAAAACTCTTCGAAAGGAAAAACTAAAAAAAATATCCAAAAGACAGAAAGTATTAGTCCAATTGAAATTGTTGAAAGCAAACCTGAAAAAAAACCTGTACCTCATTCTGTTCCAAAATTCCCAGTAGCGTTAGAAGAATCAACTAATAAAAATTCTATCTATTACTTCAAAAATATTGAAGAAAGAATAACAAAATTTGATACATTAATTTCCGAAGAACAATTAATAAGTTTAACGAAATACAAAATACATTCGAATACAATAAACCCAACTTATCTGGATAGTTTGGCTACTAAAGTTTATAAACTAAATGAAGAAAAAAAATATACTGAAGCTATTGAACTAGCCAAAGCTATATTGATACAAAGCCCGAATAATCTAACCGGACATAAGGAAATTAGTTATGCCTACAAACATAGCGGTAATACTGATTTGGAGAATAAACATTTTGCAATGATGGTTAAAATAATTAAATCGATACTAAAATACAGCGATGGAAGTATTGAAAATCCTTATATTTTGAATAACTTTTTTGAAGGGAAATCACTGTACGAAGCAAAATTTGGCTGTTTTCCAGATACATCACTAGTTTTAACCACTGACAAAAGACTTTTAGGTACTTTTCGATGCTTTCATATTAATACACTTGCCGATTTAACGCATTGGTTACCGCTCTTAAAAAAAGGAGATTATAATATTCAAAAATAATTGATCCGCACAAAAGGAAAATGATAATTAACCAAACTATGAAATTAAACTTCTATTTATTTATTGTTACTTCTCTCTTATTTGCTAGTTGTAAAAATAAACCGGCACAAACTTCAGTTGACAATTATGAAAAAATTCTTACTGAACGTGAAAACTCGGCTGCCGAAGCTCAAACAAATGTTACTGGAGATTTACAAAAAACAATAGCGTTTGAAGTAAAAGCAGACGTCAAAGATTTTGCTGACGGCATTCAACCATGGGCAAGTGTTGAAAAGCCTGAAAAAGATTTACCAAACCTTGTTGATAAAACTGAAACTGTAATTCTGGATCAAAATATAACTATTATTATTGATTATCCATTACTGAATAAATACCAATTTGATTTGAAATCACAAAACGGATTTAACAGAGAAACCCTTCTAACTGAAATTAGTAAACACTACTATAAACTTTATGCCGAAGAAGAAAAAACAGCAACGGTAAAAACTATTCCGATGGAAAAAAGAACAATGTATAACCGCAATGAAACAAATGGAAAATACAGAATTTGGGGGCATGATATTGCTGATTTAGTTCTCACTGAAATTCAGGTTTACAAAACTAAAAACGGAAAGACAATCCTGACACTAGGGATTGATTCGTAAAAAAAATAATTAAAAAAATATGATCAAAAAACTACTTCCATTTGAAAAATTAGTTTATCAATCAACATTAAGTAAAGAAGAACTTATAAATCATCTTCAAAATGAAATAGAAGCTGAGAAATCTTTTGGTTTTGGAGTTCAAAAATCTTCCTATTCAAAACCTTATATTGGAAAAACAAATTCAAATCGATTTGAAATTAAAAGAGTAGTTAATTACAGAAACTCATTTTTACCTGTAATTAAAGGGCAAATTAAGGATGGAATAAACGGAGCAAAAATCAATGTCAAAATGGGGTTGGTTGATTTTGTAAAAGTGTTTATGATTCTTTGGCTAGGTGCTGTTTCTCTTGGTTGCGCAGGAGCAATATACAGTTTATTTTTTACAGATACTGCCAATTCAGAAGCTGGTTTTTTTATGTTTATTCCTTTTGCAATGCTATTATTTGGACTTGCAATGGTTTATTTTGGATTTAAAACTGAAAGTAAAAAAAGTATAAAAGATTTAGAAGGAATTTTACACGCGAAAGTTATTGAAGAATAAAAATACTTTTAATAAACCAATATAAACTGTCAAAACAAAACCCACTAACCATGACCAAAAAAATCCTTTTCTCAATTCTAATAATTAGCTTTTTGTCCTTTTCAAGTGAAGATAAAACAGTTGAATTAAGTTATCCTAAAAATGAAGCTGCAACCATTATTATGAAAACCAATCTCTTTGATAAATTTGAAAAAGAATGGCGTGGCGAAGACTATTATTATTTATGCGAAAAAGGAGAAAGTAAAATCATTTGTTCTGTCCTTTTTTACAAACTTAATAAGGATGAACAAAAAATGATGGTGGACTCTTTTGATCCGGAAGGAAAAACTACAAGTCCGATAATTCCTTTTACTTACTTTATGAATTCTAACTTAGCAAAATATGAAAAAAACTTTGCGAAGTGGGGCGAACCAACTGATGATTTCATGTTCAAACAAACTGATATTCCTGAATTTGAAGGACAGAAAGTAAACCAAAAAAACATGTACGCTTATTGCATGTTCGGCAAGGATTTATTTGTGAACATTCACCTTTCAAAAATTAACTGTACAAAACAAGATTCGATTGTAATGCGAAAAGTCTTAAACGATTTGAAAAAGAAAAAATAATTTTCAGCAACACACGAGGTTCATCAATGAAAAATAGAAAAGCAATAACCCTAATTTTTATAATTCTTTTGTTATTAATAGCGTTCTTCATTTTGGACAATTTTGTAGGGAAGCTGTTTGACTTGCATCCGTCGTAATCAACTACTTTATTTTTTAATCCTTATTTTTATATTTCAAAATTTACTTTAATTTTAATTTTGAAAAACGTTACAATGATAATTTCAGAAGAAACTAAACTAGACAATCCGGTGTGGTATTCCTTATCCGAAAACCATCAGCAATTTGCAATTGATTATGGCAATACTAAATTCTATAATCCAAATTATGGCCCGTTTGGAGGTTTTATAGCTTTAGAAAATACTGCAATGGCAACGCAGAAATATTCCGCCTTGATTGATAATTACTTTGTTGTTGGGGAAAAACCTGAAATCGCCCCTAATCTAAAAATTGCAAAAGAACTGGTTTGCCTTCAAATGGTTATTAACGAAAAAATTCAGCTTCCTATTGATATTGAAATCGTGAAATTAACGACCGATCATAACGAAATTTTATGCGATCTGGTTAATTTGGTTCAACCAGGATATTTTAAAAATAAAACCATTTTACTCGGCGATTATTACGGAATTTTCAAAGATAATCAGCTGATTGCCGTTACCGGAGAGCGGATGAAAATGAATACTTTTACTGAACTAAGCGCGATAATTACACATCCTGATTATACAGGAAAAGGCTATGCTAAGCAACTCATTACCCATGTTGTAAATACCATATTTGATCAGGCTAAAGTTCCATTTTTGCACGTTGCAGAAACGAATCTTGGTGCTATCGCCTTATATCAAAAGCTAGGTTTTACAACCAGACGCAAAATGAGTTTTTGGAACATTACAAAATAACATCCTGAACTCCATTTTTTAAGCAAGGAAACAGAGTTAAAAAATATTTTTATCTTTGCAACCACAAACTAATTAGAAAATTCCATGTGAAATAAAATTTCTTTCAGACAATTATAAAAGCAGCTGCAAAACAGTTTGCTTATTTGTTAATTCCCAAAAGAAAGAAGTTATGCTTATTTTACAAAATATATCCTATTTACATACGAATAGAGATTTGCTATTCGACAAAATTACTTTTACTGCGAATCAGCAGGAAAAAATTGCCTTAATTGGAAATAATGGTGTTGGAAAATCGACACTTTTAAAAATCATTGCCGGTGAATTGCAAGCTTCAGAAGGATTGCTTAGAACCGATGCAAAACCTTATTATGTCCCGCAGATTTTCGGGCAATTCAATCATTTTACCCTTGCCGAGGCGTTACAAGTGGATAACAAACTCAATGCACTTAAAGAGATTCTGAATGGAAATGTAACCGAGGAAAATCTGGAAATCTTAAACGATGACTGGACTATTGAGGATCGTTGCAATGAAGCACTAGAATATTGGCAATTAACCGATTTAGATCTAACACAAAAACTGGAAAATTTAAGTGGCGGACAAAAAACAAAAGTTTTCCTTGCCGGAATTTCGATTCACCAGCCTGAACTTATTTTATTGGATGAACCGAGCAATCATTTGGATTTGACTGCCAGAAAATTGCTTTATCATTTCATTCAAAATACGTCGGGTACTGTGATTATCGTTAGTCATGACCGCAAGTTATTGAATCTTTTGAATACGGTTTATGAATTAAATAAACATGGTATTACGGTTTATGGCGGAAATTATGATTTTTATGCAGAGCAAAAACAAATAGAAAACAACGCTTTACAACAGGACATTCATAGCAAAGAGAAAGCGTTGCGTAAAGCTAAAGAAAAAGAACGTGATACGCTGGAACGTCAGCAAAAACTGGACGCTCGCGGAAAAAAGAAACAGGAAAAAGCCGGCGTATCCCGAATCATGATGAACACTTTGCGGAATAATGCTGAAAACAGCACTTCGAAAACCAAGAGCATTCATGCAGAAAAAATTGGTGGTATCTCACAGGAATTACAAGGACTACGTTCTGGTTTACCTGATATTGATAAAATGAAATTTGGTTTTGATAGTACCGAACTACACAAAGGCAAAATACTTTTTACGGCTACTGATTTAAATTACGGCTATGGAGAAAAATTGCTTTGGAAGGAGAATCTAAACTTTGAAATTCTGAGTGGTGAGCGCCTTGTTTTAAAAGGATCCAATGGTTCCGGAAAAACAACTTTAATTAAAATCATTACAGGAAAAGTAGTCCCGACACAGGGAAGTATGTATAAAGCTAACGCTAAAATTGTATATATCGATCAGGATTATTCTTTAATCGAAAATGACTTAACGGTTTATGATCAGGCTCAAAAATTCAATGGTTCCGGTTTACAGGAGCATGACATTAGGATGCGGCTGAATCGGTTTTTGTTTTCACAAAATGAATTAGAAAAACCTTGCAGTGCTTTGAGTGGCGGCGAAAAAATGCGTTTGATGCTTTGTTGTCTGACGATAAACAATCAGGCACCGGATATTATTATTCTGGATGAACCTACGAATAATTTAGATATTCAAAATATTGAGATTCTTACGGCGGCTGTTAATGAATATGAGGGTACTTTGATTGTGGTCTCGCATGATGAAGCTTTCTTGGAGCAAATTAATATTGAGCGTTGTGTTGAACTTGCCTAACCGCTGATTTAACCACAAGGGTCGCAAGGATTTTACGCAAGGTTCGCTAAGCTTTATGCATAAATTAATCTCGCAATCCCGATAGCTATCGGGAGCAGAGTCGCAAAGTTTTCTTTTTTAAGCTTTTTTTACTTATTCTAAAAACTAAACCTCTTATTTAGCCCCGATGGGAGCGATATCCTTTTGTGCCGGTCCCGAGGCTTCGGGAGGCACAAAAGATATAGTGGACAGCGGGACTAGAGGTCTTTTGAAAATGAATAATGTGCTCTTTATTTTAATTCACAATTTATAATTCACAATTCACAATTCTACCCCAGCCATCCATCGCGATCGAGGCTTCTGTATTGAATGGCTTCGGCTATGTGTTGGGAGATTACTGTTGGCGAGGCATCTAAGTCGGCTATGGTTCTGGCTACTTTTAGGATTCTGTCGTAGGCTCTGGCGGAGAGGTTTAATCTTTCCATAGCCGTTTTTAATAACTCTTTTGATTGCTCGTCGAGTGCACAATATTCGCGAATTAATTTACTGCTCATCTGTGCATTGTAATGTATGTTTTCAACTTCTTCAAATCGTTTGGTCTGAATTTCTCTGGCGGCGGTAACACGTTTTCTGATTTCGACACTGCTTTCGGCTTTTCTGTCATCGGCGAGTTTCTCAAACGGAACCGGTGTTACTTCAATATGAATGTCGATTCGGTCTAATAAGGGTCCGGAAATTTTGCTCAGATAACGTTGCATTTCGTGTGGCGAAGAAGTATTGGGCATACTCGGATCGTTGAAAAAACCACTCGGACTCGGGTTCATACTTGCTACCAGCATAAACGACGACGGATAAGTAACCGTGAATTTAGCTCGCGAAATCGTTACTTCACGATCTTCCAACGGCTGGCGCATTACTTCCAAAACATCGCGTTTGAATTCCGGTAATTCGTCTAAAAACAAAACGCCATTGTGTGCCATCGAGATTTCGCCCGGTTGCGGATAACTTCCACCGCCAACTAAGGCTACATTCGAAATAGTATGGTGTGGACTTCTAAAAGGTCTTTGATTCATCAACCCAACTTCTTTCAGTTTTCCGGCAACGCTATGAATTTTAGTTGTTTCTAATGCTTCACGCAAGGTCATAGGTGGTAAAATACTCGGAACTCTTTTGGCTAACATGGTTTTTCCTGCTCCCGGCGGACCAATCAGAATAATATTATGTCCTCCGGCAGCGGCGATTTCCATACAACGTTTTATACTTTCCTGCCCGCGAACATCAGAAAAATCAAATTCGGGGAAATCCAAGGTTTTATAAAATTCGGCTCTTGTGTCGATAATGGTGGGTTTTAAATCTCCTTTTCCTTTAAAAAAGTTAATTACTTCCTGTAAATTGGTAACGCCGTAAACATCCAGACCAGTCACTATTGCGGCTTCTTTGACATTCTGAATTGGGAGAAAAAAGCCTTTGTATCCTTCTTCTTTTGCTTTTATCGCAATTGGTAATGCACCGCGAATAGGCTGTAAACTTCCATCAAGAGAAAGCTCACCCATTATAATATATTGTTCGATTTCGGGTGCTTTAATCTGATCGGAACCTACTAATATTCCCATTGCCAACGGTAAATCGTAAGCAGAACCTTCTTTTCGAAGGTCGGCGGGCGCCATATTGATGGTTATTCTTTTTCCCGGTAAATATAATCCGTTGTTTTTAAGGGCAGCTGCAATCCTGAAACTGCTTTCCTTAATAGCACTATCCGGCAAACCAACTAAGTGTAAACCAATACCTTTGTCCATATGAACTTCGATGGTAATGGTGGTTGCTTCGACTCCAAAAACGGCACTTCCGTAAACTTTTACTAACATAATTTCAATTTCATTAAATGTTTTTAAATCTAATGAAAATAATTATATTGTAACTATTTTACTACAAAAAAATATATTTCTAAAAAGGCAACTTAATCTGAACCTTAATCTCCTCCACAATCTTACTCAAATCCAAACTATTCTGATGCGACCATAACTCACTTTCAATCTGATTGTTTCGAATACAATTATGACACTCAATTGCTTCATGCGCATATCCTTTTCCAAGATTTGGCAAATTAAAAACTTCCTCCTTATTATCTTTTACAATCGAATATCCATCGGCCACATACCACGGAGCGTTCAATTGAATATGTCCTTTTGTTCCTCCGATCACTGCTTTCATGTCTGATTCAGAATTTATTGAAGCATTTAAAATAGCCTGTGCTTTTTCATAATGTAAAATCATAGAAGTCTGCAAATCAATTCCGTTTTTGCTATAGATTGATTTCGCTATAATTTCTTTCGGAATTCCGAACATGATATAGGATAGAAATAACGGATAAACACCAATATCATAAAGTGCTCCTCCTCCTAATGTTTTATCAAAAAGTCTTCCCCCTGCTGCTTCATCGGCATAAAAATTAAAATCGGCTTTTAGAGAGTTTACGTCGCCAATTATTCCCTGATTTACTTTTTCTACAACTTCTTTTACAGACGGAAGAAAACGCGTCCAAAAGGCTTCCATAAAAAACTTATTATACTTTTTTGAAGCCTCAATCATTCTAACAGCATCTGTATACGAAAGCGCCATTGGCTTCTCGCACAAAACATGTTTTCCGTTTTCTAAAGCTTTGATGGATAATTCGGCATGGGAATCGTGAGGCGTTGCGATATAAACAATATCAACCTGATCGTCGGCTAAAAGTGCTTCATATGAATTATATGCTTTTTGGCAGTTGTATTGTTTCGCAAATTCATTTGCTTTATCCAAATTTCTGGAAGCAACAGCGATCAAATTAGCTTCTTCTATCAATACTAAATCAGCAGCAAATTGATTGGCTATATTTCCCAAACCAATAATTCCCCAATTTATTTTATCCTTATTTTTCATAATGTCCTATTTACACTTCTAATCAAAAGGTTAACTAGCAAGCTTACGAAAATAGAGAAAAAAAGATTATCAAAAACAAATCGGTTATAACATATATTTCATATTTTTAGCAAAAATTTACCAAATTACATATGAAAAAAGCCCTACTTCTACTCTTTTTGAGTGTTTTTTTAACAAAAACGTATGCTCAAGATTACTTCCCTGTTAATGAAAGTGTGCACAACAAAAACAAGAACTTTACTGTTTTTACGAATGCCACTATTTATGTTACGCCAACTCAAAAAATCGAAAAAGGAACTTTACTGATCCAGGACGGTAAAGTTATTGCGGTTGGAAATACTGTTTCAATTCCGAAAAATGCTATTACAATAGATTTAGCCGGAAAAACAATTTACCCTTCTTTTATTGATATTTATACGAGTTTTGGAATTGAAAAACCAAAAGGAAATTTCACTCCGGGTCGTAACCGTAACCCGTTGTACGATACTAAAAGAGTTGGTTACTACTGGAATGAAAGCGTTCGTCCGGAAATCAACGTTTACGAAACTTTTAAATACGACCAACCAAAAGCTGATGAATTACTGAAAGCTGGTTTTGGTGTTGTTGGAACTCACGTTGCTGACGGAATTGCACAAGGAACCGGAGCTTTGGTTGCCCTGAACAATGAAGACAACAGCAAACAAATTATCGCAAATAAATTAACCAATCATTTATCTTTCTCAAAAAGTGCCCTTACCAATCAGGCTTATCCAAGCTCTTTAATGGGATCAATGGCATTGATACGCCAAATGTATCTGGATTTAGACTGGTACAAAAAAGGCAATTCTGAAACCAAAGATTTATCATTAGAAGCTTTAGCAAACAATGAAAAACTGGTTCAGATATTTACTTCTGAAGATAAATTAAACAGTTTGAGAGCGGCCAAAATTGCAAAAGAATTTGGTTTAACTTACGTTCTAAAAGGAAGCGGAAATGAATTTGAAAGAATTGAGGAAATTAAAGCTACCAATGCTAAATTCATTATTCCGATCAGTTTCCCGGAAGCTTACGATGTTTCAAATCCATATTTATCCAACCAAATTGAATTGGCTGATATGCGTTTCTGGAACCAGGCACCAACAAACCTAAAAGTGCTTTCAGACAACGGAGTGGTATTTGCCCTTACGACAGACAAATTAAAAAAGATTGAAGATTTCAAACCAAATCTACTAAAAGCTATAAAATTAGGTTTTGATAAAATGAAAGCTTTAGAAGCCCTGACTACAGTTCCGGCTGCTATTTTAGGAAAAAGCGATGAAATAGGTAGTTTGAAAGTGGGTACTTATGCTAACTTTATCATTACTTCAGGAGAAGTTTTTGACGAGAAAACAGTTCTGTATGAAAACTGGGTTCAGGGATCTAAATTTATTGTAAATGATCTTAGTGCTAAAGATATCCGTGGAAATTATGACTTAACAGTTGGAAAAGATGTTTACAAATGGAAAATCGACGGAACGGCTGATGCTCAAAAATCAGAGGTAACTACTGTTGATGCCAAAAAGGTAAAAAGCACTTTTTCTATTGCTAAAAACTGGATTTCATTGGTAATCAAACCTGCAGATACTATTAAATCGAACTACACCCGTTTAAGCGGCTTTATTGAAAAAACAGCTGCTTTATCTGGAAAAGCGGTTTTATCAAACGGAGACGAATTGGTTTGGACTGCTGTAAAAACGAGTCCGTTTGTTATGGCAAAAGATTCTTCTAAAGTAGAAAAACCAAATCCTATTATGCCTGTAACATATCCAAACGTTGCTTTTGGTGATACTAAAAAACAAACGGCCCAAACCTTATTGTTTAAAAATGCTACGGTTTGGACGAATGAAAAAGACGGAATCCTAACAGAAACTGACGTTTTAATTAAAAACGGAAAAATCGCTGCTGTTGGTAAAAATCTTGCTGATGCCGGCGCGACCGTTATTGATGCTAAAGGAAAACACATTACCAGCGGAATCATCGATGAGCATTCGCATATCGCGATTTCTAAAGGGGTAAACGAAAGCGGTCACAACTCAACTGCAGAAGTTACGATTCAGGATGTTGTCAACTCTGAAGACATTAATATCTATAGAGATTTAGCGGGAGGTGTAACTATTTCACAATTATTGCACGGATCTGCGAATCCAATTGGGGGTCGTTCTGCGATTGTAAAATGGAAATGGGGTTCTTCAGCAGATGAAATGTTATACAAAAACCAACCTAAATTCATCAAATTTGCTTTAGGTGAAAACGTAAAGCAAGCGAATTGGGGAATTGACAATCCAACTCGTTTTCCACAAACCAGAATGGGAGTTGAACAGGTTTTTACAGATTATTTTCAATTGGCAAAAGAATATGATGAAAGCTGGAAAAAATTCAACGCTGGTTCTAAAAAAGGAAAAGCACCAAGAGTAGATTTAGAATTGCAAACGCTTGCTGAAATTTTAAACAAAGAGCGTTTCATTACGTGTCACTCTTATGTAGAGTCTGAAATTTTGATGTTGATGAATGTTGCCGAGAAATTCAATTTCAGAGTAAATACATTCACACACATTTTAGAAGGTTATAAGGTAGCAGACAAAATGAAAGAACACGGAGTTGGAGCTTCAACTTTCTCTGACTGGTGGGCTTATAAATTTGAGGTGAATGATGCCATTCCGTATAACGGACCAATTATGCATAACGCAGGATTAGTGGTTGCTTATAACTCTGATGATGCTGAAATGTCACGCAGATTAAACCAGGAAGCTGCAAAAGCAGTGAAATACGGAAATATTTCTGAAGAAGATGCCTGGAAATTTGTAACCTTAAACCCTGCAAAACTTTTACATATTGATGATAAAGTAGGAAGTTTAAAAGTAGGTAAAGATGCTGATGTTGTACTTTGGAGCGAAAACCCGCTTTCTATTTATGCTAAAGCTGAGAAAACAATCATTGAAGGTGTTGTTTATTTTGATATCGAAAAAGATGCTCAGAAACAATTGGCCATTACTAAAGAAAGAAGTGAATTGATTGGACAGATGTTGCAGGAAAAAAATAAAGGAAACGGAACGCAACAACCAACCAGAAAAGAGAAGAAAGAATATCACTGTGATACTTTAGAACAGTTATAAGAACTTTAGAAAATTCATAATGATAAAAAAAGACAACATGATAAATAGAAACATATATAAATTGCTGCTCGTATTTTGTGCTTCTGTGCAAATAAATGCACAGCAAATCCCGGCGCCAAAACAAAGCAAATCGGTTTTGATTTTAAACGCCACGGCCCACTTAGGTAACGGAAAAGTGATTCAGAACAGTGCTATTGGGTTTAAAGATGGGAAACTAACATTAGTAGCCGATGCCACAACGATCAGGCTTGCTACTGGCGCTTATGACACCACTATTGATGCTACAGGAAAACATGTTTATCCTGGATTCATCGCTGCAAACTCGACTTTAGGTTTAGTAGAAATTGATGCTGTGAAATCATCTGATGATGAAGAAGAAATCGGAACATTTAATCCGAATGTGAGAAGTATTATTGCTTATAATTCAGAATCTAAAGTAGTAGAAACGGTGCGTCCAAACGGTGTTTTAATCGCTCAGGTTACGCCACGTGGAGGGAGAATTTCAGGAACGTCATCAGTAGTGCAATTAGATGCATGGAGCTGGAAAGATGCTATTTTGAAAGAAAATGACGGAATTCATCTTAATTTCCCATCCGGTTTTAAAAGATCAGGATCATGGTTTGAACCTGGCGTTATTGAAGCCAATAAAGATTATGCAAAACAGGTTGAGGAAATAAATGCCTTCCTGATTAATTCAAAAGCTTACAATCAAACGGCGACCAAAGAAAGAAACATTGTCTTAGAAGCTACAAAAGGTTTGTTTGACGGAACACAAACGCTTTATATTCATGCTGACGAGGAGAAGCAAATTGTAGACGCTATCGAGCTTGCGGAAAATCATGGAATCAAAAAAATTGTTATTGTTGGTGGATTTGAAGCTTATAAATCGGCTGAAGTTTTACAAAAATACAATGTTGGTGTATTATTAAGACGTGTTCACGACATGCCAACAAGCGACGACCAGGATGTAAATTTACCATACAAAATGGCAAAAATATTAACGGATAAAGGTATTGTGGTTGGACTTGAAAACAGTGGAGATCACGAACGTATGAGTGTTAGAAACCTTCCGTTCTTAGCTGGAACCTGTGCTGCCTTTGGTTTAGACAAAGAAGTAGCAGTACAACTGATTACTTTAAATACGGCTAAACTATTGGGCATTGAGGCAAGTTGCGGAACTTTAGAATCAGGTAAAGATGCAACACTCTTTATTTCTGAAGGAGATGCCTTAGATATGAGAACAAATAAACTAACAACGGCTTTCATTCAGGGAAGAACTATTAATCTGGAAACTTTTCAAAGCAAGCTGAACGACAAATTCAAAGCAAAGTACGGACAGAAATAGTCTAAAATCATTTTATTAAAAAGGCATCACTTGAAATTTTCATTTGATGCCTTTTTTATTTAAAAATGAAGCAATTTTACTATTTTTATAAATATTTAACCATAATTAGTCTTAAAATTAGAATTATTTTCATTGTTTTTTGTTAACAAAGCCGAAAAAACCTACACGTTTTCAGTTTCGGTTTAATAAATTGTAAAATTTAAGTTCATTTTAACAAATACACATAAAATATAGGGGGGTAAATTCAAAAATTAACAAAAATTAAACATTAGACTCTATTTTTGATAGGGGTGTCGAATGATTTTATATTTTTATAAAAAATTTAAAACTAAATAACTATGCGAAAAATTATTTTAAGTGTGATTCTTATCACTATTTTGGTACTGACTTTTGTATCAAATTTCATCTTATCAGACAACCCAATTCCAGCAGAAGCTGTAAAGTTTGATACCGGAGATACAGCTTGGATGATCGTAGCAACTGCATTTGTATTGCTAATGACACCAGGTTTAGGATTTTTCTACGGAGGTATGGTAGGTAAGAAAAACGTTATCAGTACTATGCTACAAAGTTTTATGGCAATGGTAATTGTTACTATTTTATGGGTTGTTGTTGCTTTTGGTTTAGCATTTGGTCCTACTATTGGAGGAATCATTGGAAATCCACTTCCAAATTTATTTTTTCAGGGTGTTGGTACAAATACTGCCTGGAGTCTTGCTCCTACAATTCCATTTATGTTATTCGCATTATTTCAAGCAAAATTTGCCATCATTACACCAGCGTTAATTACAGGTGCTTTTGCAGAGCGTGTACGTTTCTGGGCTTATTTATTATTCATGGTTTTATTCATCCTGATTATATATGCACCGTTGGCACATATGACTTGGCATCCTGATGGTGTTTTCTTCAAAATGGGAGTATTAGACTTTGCTGGAGGAACTGTAGTACACATGAGTGCTGGTTGGGCTGCATTAGCTGGTGCAATCTTCTTAGGAAAAAGAAAAATTCAAAAAGTTAACCCGGCAAGAATTACTTATGTATTACTAGGAACAGGTTTATTATGGTTTGGATGGTTTGGTTTCAACGCAGGTTCTGCTTTAGGATCAAATGGTTTAGCTGTACAAGCTTTAGGAACTACAACTGTAGCTGCTGCTGCTGCTGCAATGGCATGGGTTTTCCTTGACAAAATATTAGGACACAAATTATCTGCACTTGGAGCTTGTATTGGAGCTGTTGTAGGTCTTGTTGCTATTACTCCTGCTGCTGGTTTCGTAAGCATTCCTCACGGGATTTTCATTGGAGCTTTTGCTGCTATCGTAAGTAACCTGGTAGTAAGTAAATTCCCTAAAGGAAAAATCGATGACGCTTTAGATGTTTTTGCGTGTCACGGTGTTGGTGGTATGGTAGGTATGTTATTAACAGGAGTTTTTGCTTCAAAAGCAATTAACCCGGTTGTTGGTGACAATCAAGGTTTGATTTTCGGAACTCCAACTTTGTTTATCAACCAATTAATTGCTTTAGTAGGAGTTTCTATCTTTGCTTTCGTTGGTTCTTACATATTATTCTTCGTTGTAAATAAAATTACTCCTCTAAGAGTTACTGAAGAGAAAGAAGAATTAGGATTAGATATCTCTCAACACGGAGAATACCTATAAGAATTAATTCCCGATTTGCCCAATCATAAAAAAGCACTCTAGGTTTTACTTAGAGTGCTTTTTGTTTTGAATTAATTTCCCCTTTATTATGTTTTGATTTTAGATTGTAGATTTTAGATTTTTAAACACCTTATTCTATACTTTCTATTCTATATTCTATACTTTCTATTCTATACTCTATATTCTATATTCTATATTCTATATTCTATATTCTATTTTCTTGTCTCTTATCTCTTATCTCTTATCTCTCAAAAAACTACTTAAAATTCGAAATCCCAGTTTTCAACCAAGTCAGATATTCCTCAACATCTACATAACTAATAGTGGGTTTTGAACTGTTTAAATTCTTTCCTTCCAGATCAGTGATAACATATAAAGGTTGTGTATTTGTTTTGTATTTTGAAATCATAAAGTCCGTCCATTTATCACCAACCGTTTCAATTTTATCTCCTTTTGTAGTAACAAATTGCTCTTCTTTTGGCAATTCTCGTTTGTCATCTACATAAAGAGAGATCAAAACAACTTCATTTTTTAAGATAGGCAAAACTCTTTCGTCAGACCAAACATTGTTTTCCATCTTTCTACAGTTTACGCATGCATACCCTGTAAAATCTAACATTATAGGTTTATTGATTGATTTCGCATACGCTAATCCATCTTCATAATCGTTAAAAACCATAATACCGTGTGGTCCTAATTCAGCGCCTTCAGGTAAACCTTCTATTTCGCCGGTATTGACATTTGAACTTGCCGAACCTCCAAATCCAAGAGGACTTTCGCTATAGGTTTGTGGAGGTGGAAACGCACTGATTAATTTCAAGGGCGCTCCCCAAAGTCCTGGAATTAAATATATCGTAAAAGTCAGCACTAATAATCCGAATGATAATCTTCCAACCGAAATATGATTAGTTGGACTATCGTGTGGCAATGTAATTTTTCCGAAAAGATACAATGCTAAAGTTCCAAAGATTGCAATCCAGATCGCTAAGAAAACTTCTCTTTCTAATAAATGCAACTGTAAAACCAAGTCTGCATTTGATAAAAATTTGAAAGCCAAAGCCAATTCTAAAAATCCTAAAACCACTTTTACTGTATTCAGCCAACCACCTGATTTTGGTAATGAATTTAACCAGCCCGGGAACATAGCAAACAACATAAATGGCAATGCCATAGCCGATGAAAATCCTAACATTCCTATTACTGGCGCAATTCCACCGTTTGAAGCGGCATCCACTAATAATGTTCCAACAATTGGACCTGTACAAGAAAAAGATACAATTGCCAAAGCCAAAGCCATGAACAATATTCCAACTATTCCGCCTCTGTCTGCTTGTTGATCTGCTTTGTTCGCCCATGAATTTGGCAGCATAATTTCGAATGCTCCCAAAAAGGATACAGCAAATACAATCAATAAAATAAAGAATATCAAATTAAACCAAACATCCGTAGACAAAGCATTTAATGCATCAGCTCCAAATATTTTAGTCACTACTAATCCTAATATTACATAAATGGCAATAATTGAAAATCCGTAAATCACAGCATTTCGAATTCCTTTAGCTCTGCTTTTACTTTGTTTGGTAAAGAAACTTACCGTCATTGGGATCATTGGAAAAACACAAGGTGTTAGCAACGCAGCAAATCCGGATATAAAAGCAATAAAAAAGATCGACCATAAGCTTCTTGTTGGAGCTGAAACGGGAAGTTCTTCCTGCGCAGAAATTCCTTTCGGAGCAATATGAACATCTGCTTTAGCAGTATCGATAGCAACTGATTCTACTGTATCAATTGCAATTCCTGTTACTTTTGTTTCATCTTTTTTCACTTCAGAAACAGTTGCAACAGCTTCCATTTTGAAAGAGGCCGGAATTGCGATAGAGAATTTTTTACTGGAATTGATACAAACCTCTTTACAAACCTGAAAGTCAAAATCGACATCAACCGTTTTTAAATCCGGATTTGTAATCGTAATTTCCTGTTCGACATGCGCTTTCCCTTCAAAGAAAGTTTCATTTACACCAAAGACATCATTAAAAGCCGTTTTGGTTTTTCCTTCTTTGGCCTTGCCAACCAAATTATAATTTCCTTTTTGATTTTTAAACACAATTTCCAACGGAAGCGGTCCTCCGTCTGGCGTGAATTGCGAATACATATGCCAGTCTTTTTCAATAGTTCCATCAAAAATTAAAACAGCATTTGTACCTGATTTTTTTTCAATTTTAGCCGTCCATTTTACCGGTTCTAAAATCTGAGCGTTAACTTTTGCAAAAGCAAAAATGAAAAATAACAAAAAAACGATGGTTGTATTCCAGATACTTTTTGAAGTTATCGTTTGATAGGATTGAGTAAAGTTCATTATTGTAGTTCTATTTTAAGTATTTTATTTGTGGTATTTTCTATTTTAAAACGTTCGTCCTGCCTGATTCCGATAACCCATACAATCTGATTATCTGAACACAAAATCCACGTTTTTTCTTTTTCGATCAGTGATAATTTTTCATCTTTAAAAAGTTTACTGACTTTTTTAGATTTTCCATTCATTCCAAACGGATGAAAAACATCGCCTTCATTCCATTTACGTAAAACCAAGGGAAACTGGATTTTTTCGGCGTCAACAAAGATAGCTTTATTTGAATCTAATGTAATGTCGTCTACCTGACAAAGCCTCAATTTTAAGGGAAAATTAACGTCTTGATCTTCTTTATTTATGTAATATTCGTCCTTTTCATCTTCTTCTGAAAGCGGACTTAAAATCAAGGTATTTCTATTTTTTAGCAATCTAAATTCCTCAGAAAACACTTGTTTTCCAGATTGTCCATCCACTAAATCATAAATATCATTCCACGCCAGAAAGCCAAATTCGTTCAGCCATTGGTACAGATAGGATTTATAATTAGGTAATTTTTGAAGCTGATATAAATCAAAATGAATAGCAGCTCCCACTTCTTTCGCTACCTGCTGATAAATCATAATCGAAGCATCTTCAACCATTTCTTTCGATTCCTGTAAATACGATTGTGTCTTCTGGAAAGCATTCAAAAAGTTAGGATTGATTTGTTTAAGCATCGGAACTAAATCATGACGTATTTTATTTCGAAGATATTTATTAGATGCATTACTGCTGTCTTCTCGCCATTCGATATTATTTTCTTCAGCATAGTTCAGAATTTCATCTCTTGAAAATGGCAAAAGCGGACGGATAATTTTATCATTTTGTTCCGGAATTCCTGTTAAACCATCCAAACCGGTTCCGCGCGTTAAATTGATAATAAACGTTTCGAGATTGTCATCGGCATGATGCGCTGTTAGAATATAATCGAATTTTTCAGTTTCCAAAAGCTCATAAAACCAACTGTAACGTAGCTCGCGTGCTGCAACCTGAGTGGATAGTTTATAATCTTTTGCAAAAGCTTGGGTATCAAATTGGGTAGTAAATACAGGGATTTCATTTTGATCGCAATAGTTTTGAATAAAACTCTGATCCCCAAAACTTTCTAATCCGCGTAGTTGAAAATTACAATGCAAAACGGCAATTTCAAAAGGTAATTGCTGCAGCAAATGCAGTAACACCATACTGTCCAAACCTCCGCTAACCGCCAGAAATAGTTTTTTATCTTCCAGAAATGGAAACCTCGAAATGATGTGATTTTGAAATTTTAAAAACATTTGATAAATGTAAAGAATTAAATTCGATCAATTTTTAAATGAAATGTTAAGCATGTGTTTTTTCTGCCACGAATTCACGAATTATTTTTTCATGCAGATTTAGCTGATTGGCCTGGATTTTTTTGCCACAGATTAAAAGATTTACACCGATTTTTTAGTCATTTTAGTCCCTTAATCTGGGGCTATTCTTTTTTGCTGCGAATTTCACTAATTTTTACTAATTGTTTCACGCAGATTTAAAAGGATTTCAGCAGATTTACGCAAATTTATTTTACTAAAAATCTATTAAATCTGTTTCAATCTGCAGTATCAGCGTGAAACAAAATCATTTTAATCCTTTAATCTGTGGCTATATTTTTTCTTACCACAAATTTCACAAATTTTCACTAATTATTTCACGCAAATTTATTTTACTAAAAATCTATTAAATCTGCTTCAATCTGCAGAATCAGCGTGAAACAAAATCATTTTAATCCTTTAATCTGTGGCTATATTTTTTTTGCCACGAATTTCATTAATTTTCACTAATTATTTCACCCAAATCTATTTTACTAAAAATCTATTTAAATCTGCTTCAATCTGCAGAATCAGCGTGAAACAAAATCATTTTAATCCTTTAATTCTGTGGCTATATTTTTTCTTACCACAAATTTCACAAATTTTCACTAATTACTATATGTTTTATTATGCAGTTTACTAATAAAAATTTGCGAGAATTTGTGAAATATGTGGTTAACTTTTTTAATTTTTTACTGCAAAACCTCATGCATTGCCTTAGCCTTCAACAAACACTCTTCATATTCTTTTTCAGGGTCCGATTGCGCTGTGATCGCGCTTCCTACTGAAAAGGAGACGTATTGATTTTCCTGATTATACAGAATACTTCTGATTACAACATTAAAATCAAAATCACCGTCGGGAGTAAAGTAACCTACTGCTCCGCTATACAAACCACGTTTTGTTTCTTCGAGATTTTCAATAATATTCATTACAGAAATCTTCGGAGCTCCCGTCATACTTCCCATTGGGAAAGTCGTTTTCAAAACATCAACCGGAGCATATTGAGCATCTAGTTTTGAACTTATGGTTGAAATCATTTGATGCACCTGCAAAAACGAATAAATCTTGCAAAGCTCCACTACCTCAACTGAACCTCTTTGTGCTGTGTGCGACAAATCATTTCTGACTAAGTCGGTAATCATGATATTCTCTGCTCTTTCTTTAGAATCTGATTCTAAGAATTGTTTTGATTTTTCATCTTCAATCGGATCTAAAAATCGTTTTGAAGTTCCTTTTATCGGTTGTGAAACAATAGTTTCTCCCTCTTTTTTCAAATAACGTTCCGGAGAAGCAGAAAGCAGATATTGTTTGCAATTTTTAAAGAAAACCGAAAACGGCGCTTTTGAAATTTCATTTAATTTTAAAAATTTGTCCAAGGGATTTATAACCGCATTTTCAGCGTAAAATTCCATACAAAAATTAGCTTCGTACATATCGCCAATGTGAATATGTTCGAGCATTTTATTTACTTTTTCAATATAAAATTCTTTTGAAATTCGCTGTTCAATTTCCAAAGATTCCAGACTTTTTACTTCTAACTTTTCACTTCTAACTATCTCTTCAAAATCCTCCTCAACCTCATCATCACAAAGTAATAAATACCGAATTTCAAGCTCATTTCCTTTCAATAAAAATATTTTTTTTGGTTGAAAGAAAAACAAATCCGGAAAATTCAATCCATCAAAATTAGCCGATTTCAACTCTTCGACATCGTTTTTTAAATCGTAGGTCAAATAACCAAAAAGCCAGTCTTTAGTCGTTTGCTGATATTGTTTTAAATCGTCAAAAGCGTTTTGAAAATCCGTTTTTAAAGAGGTGAAAGCATCTACAGCCATCATGCAATCAAAACTTGAATAGTCTTGCGTATGCGAATTGCTGTCCAAAAAAACAACTTCACGAAATTGCTGTGACCATGTTAGAAGTTGCTGTTTAAACTGCTCTGGGTTTGAAATGGATTTATGAATGGAAACTCTCAAAAAAGTATAAATTTTAGACTCCAAAATTACGACAAAAAAAATCCTTCAATAAAGTAATCCCAAAAAATTATTGGCACACTTTTTAGTATATCGAATTAGTGCTAATTATTAAAACTTTTCTTGCCATTTGATTAAAAAATTACTTTCTAAAAAATGCCACAGATTGTACAGGTTAACACAGATAAAAAATCTCTAAAATCATTTCATCTGTGGCAAAAAAACAAAACTAACCTGAAAGACAGGCGAGTCTATTTATTAATCAAATTTTATAACCTTTATGAAAACAATTGCACAATTAGGTTTGACTACCTTGGTGATTATCGCATTACTATTTTCTTGTAAAAAAGCAGATTACGCTTCTGAGGAAGCTGCCGATTACAAAACTACAGCAGACAGCACGGCTGTTTCCTCATCTGCCGCAGTGCAGCCCAAAAACAGCAAACAGAAATTTATTCGAACCGCTGATATTAAATTCAAGGTTAAAAATGTCGTCAAATCTACTTATGCAATTGAAAATGCCGTAGCAAAATTTGGAGGTTTTGTTACGTACACTAATCTGCAAAGCAATATTCACGATCAGATTAAAACAAAAATCAGTCAGGACAGCACCTTGGAAACTACTAAGTTTTCAGTAGAAAATAATATTACCATTCGCGTTCCCAACACCCAGCTTGATACTGTAATTAAAAGCATCGCAAAGCAAATTGATTTTCTGGATTTCAGAGTGATCAAAGCAGATGATGTTTCGTTGAAATTATTAGCCAATCAGTTTTCACAAAAAAGAAGTGCCACAAATGAAAAAAGAATTGAAAAAGCAATAGACGCGAAAGGCAAAAAAATAAATGATATTATAGAAGCCGAAAATACTTTGGCCAGTCAAAAAGAAGGTAATGATAGTAAAGTCATCGAAAATTTATCTATGCAGGATCAAATTAACTTTAGCACCGTTACCTTACAACTTTATCAAAACGAAACGATTAAACAAGAAATAACAGCCGGAGAAAAAGATGCTGCGTATTACAAACCCAATTTAGGAATTCAAATTATCGATTCCTTAAAAACGGGTTGGTATATCCTGCAAGGAATTTTGGTTTTCTTACTTAACCTTTGGCCTTTTATTTTAATTAGTTTCGGCGGATTTTTCCTCTATAAAAAATACAGCAAGAAATAAGAAAAGTGTTAATAAAATAGCAATATCATAATAAAAAAAGCGTTATATTTGATATAGCATTCAATTAATCCTAAAATAGGGTTGTATTGATTGTGAATTCCTCAATAAAAAGAGACTAAATATTAAATTTCATTTTTATTAGGACAGAAAACGTATACGATTTCCAGCTAAATAAATATATTTTTTAACCTTTTAAAAATTTTAAGTATTATGAAAATTGCTACTATTATTGTCCGTGTTTTAATTGGTCTTTTGCTACTTTTTGCATCGATCAGTTATTTTTTCCATCTCATGCCAGAACCAGAAACAACCGGTAATTTTAAAGCCTTTAATGTTGGTTTAATGGCTGCAACGTATTTAATGCCTTTGGCAAAATCAATAGAATTGCTTTGCGGAATTGCATTTGTAACAGGACGTTATGTAACATTAGCTAATATTTTGATCTTACCTATAACGGTAAACATTTTGTTTATCAATTATTTCTTAGCTCCGGAAGGCTTGCCTATTGCAGCCGTACTTTTCCTGGCCAACTTATTTTTGATTTACAGGTATTGGGATAATTATAAAAGCGTTTTCACTGCATAAAAAATTTAACCTTAGAACTTTAAAATAACAAACCCGGCAAATTAAAAACCTGCCGGGTTTGCTTTTTATTGTCGGATAAACCATAAATGTTGTAAAAAAACAAGAATGTATTTAGTAATTATTTTTTACCACAGAGATCACTAAGACTTTTTATCTTTTGATGCCGTTGAAAACACAGAGTACAAAAAGCTAAACCAATACAAATATTTAAACTTCAGCTTTTTATAAAAATAAAGAATGAAATTTAATATTTCCTGTGGTACTATTTTTTATTTCAACATAGGATTGTTTAACCGCAATGTTAGCAAAGGATTAACAGAATGCCCGCAAAGATTAATTACATACAGCTTTGCAAACTTATTAAAGATCCTACACACAGCAGAAAAAAAACTTTGCGTGCTTTGCAGTAATTTTTTTTTGCTGCTCCACAGGTTTTCATGTTGATGCTAATTGGCTTTATTATGCTCGACCCAAACGAGGTCTGAGACATTATAACCAATTTCCTGTGCTTTTATAAGATAGTCTGCTTTTATACTTTCAGGAATTGTAGTTTCTCTTGAAAGTATCCACATGTATTTTAAATTTTCTCCTGCTACGAGTGCATATTTATAATCCGGATCAACCGCAATTACATTATATCCGGCATAAAAAGGACCAAAAAATGAGACCTTTAGCATTCCAACATTATCCTTTTTGACAAACTTGGCTTTCCCGATGCTTTCCTCCCACTTGTCTTTTTTGACATTATAGCCCCTGTTATCCACTTTAATCGTGCCATCATCCTTAAGCGAATATTCGGCCGTTACGTTATTTAAATTTTTCTCCCATTTATAATCTAATCTTGCAATTTCAAACCATTTTCCAAGATACTTTGCTTTGTCAAAATTAGTGACAGCAACAGCTTTTTTCGGAATCTTTGAACCACTACAGGAATAAAGCATAAATGCAATTCCCGCTCCAAGAAGTACTGGAGCTATATATCTATTTTTCATAATGTTATCTTTTTATAGAAGTAAAGATAGCATCAGAATTATACATCTAATTTACAAAATTATTTTTGAATTTTATATTTTCTAAACCAGAAATTTACAGCAAAAGAAAAACCCATCAATCCCGAGGCTACGGGACTGATGGGTTTTAAAGTATGCTTTTACGTAGCTTATACGTGTAATGCTCTATTATCAGTAGCGGCTAATGCTGCTTCTTTTACCGCTTCCGCGAAAGTGGGATGTGCGTGGCTCATTCTTGAAATATCTTCAGCAGAAGCTTTGAATTCCATTGCAGTAACCGCTTCAGCAATTAAATCAGCTGTACGTGCTCCAATCATGTGAACTCCTAAAACCTCATCTGTTTTAGCATCAGCAATGATTTTTACAAATCCGTCTAAATCTCCACTTGCTCTTGCACGACCTAAAGCTTTGAAAGGAAAACTACCTACTTTGTATTCTGTTCCTGAAGCTTTAACCTGCTCTTCAGTTTGTCCAACTGCAGCAACTTCTGGCCAGGTGTAAACTACACCAGGAATTAAGTTATAATCGATATGTGGCTTTTGACCTGCTAAGATTTCAGCAACCATAGTTCCTTCTTCTTCCGCTTTGTGCGCTAACATTGCTCCACGAACAACATCACCAATGGCGTAAATATTTGGAACATTAGTTTGTAAATGATCGTTTACTTCAACTTGTCCTCTGTCTGAAATTTTTACTCCTGCTTTGTCAGCGTTTAATCCGTCTGTGTAAGGACGACGACCAACAGAAACTAATGAATAATCTCCTTCAAGAGTGATGGTTTCTCCTTTTGCATTTTCAGCCTGAACAACAACAGCATCACCGTTTCTTTCAACTGATTTTACTTTGTGAGAAACGTAAAATTTCATTCCTTGTTTTTTTAATACTTTAGTCAATTCTTTAGACAAAGACGCATCCATTCCAGGAATGATTCTGTCCATGAATTCTACTACAGAAACCTGAGCTCCTAAACGCAGGTAAACTTGTCCAAGCTCGATTCCGATAACACCACCACCAATAATTACCAAGTGCTTTGGAACTTCTTTTAAAGCCAAAGCTTCAGTAGAAGTGATGATTCTTTCTTTGTCAATTTTGATGAAAGGCAAAGAAGATGGTTTTGAACCTGTAGCGATTACAGTATATTTTGCTTCGATAGTTTCAGAAGTTCCGTCTGCTTTTGCAACTGCAATGTGTGTTGCGTCTACGAAAGAACCTAAACCATTGAAAACAGTGATTTTATTTTTATCCATTAAGTAGTTGATTCCACCTACGGTTTGATCTACAACTGCTTGTTTGCGCGCGATCATTTTCTCTAAATTGATTTTCACATCACCAGAAACTTCGATTCCGTGATCTGCGAAATGAGCAATTTCTGCATAATGATGAGAAGAAGCAAGCAATGCTTTTGAAGGAATACAACCTACGTTAAGGCAAGTTCCGCCCAAAGAGCTATACTTTTCTACAATAGCTGTTTTGAAACCTAATTGTGCGCAACGAATTGCTGATACATATCCGCCAGGACCTGAACCTATAATGACTACGTCAAATGAACTCATAGTTTGTCTATTTTATTTTTAGCGATACAAAATTAAGGAATAAAGTTTTGTTTAAAGTTTAAATTTCAATGTTTTTTGTGTGAAATTTGAGGTGAAGGGTTTCTGCCACGAAGGCACTAAGACGCAAAGTTTTTTTTATGTTGTGGGTTTTACTGCAAAGGTCTCGAAGCTTTATTTTTTTAATCTCGAAATCCCGATAGCTATCGGAGAAGAGTCGCAAAGTCTGGGAAAAAATTGAATAGCGTCCAGCTTTAGCTGGATGGAAAATATCGTCAAAGTGAAAAGGCTTTAGCCAAATGCTGCAATTTTGGCTAAAGCCTTTTTCTATCTAATTCTAAAACCTCCAGCTAAAGCTGGAGGCAATTCAATAAAAACTTAGAATCTTAGCAACCTAGAACCTTAGTATCTTAGAAAATCACTGTCGAATTCTTCACTTCACTAATCATAAAAGTGCTTTGCGTGCTGCCTATATGTTGTAGTGTTGTCAGTTTGGTTACCAAAAATTCTCGGTAAGCTTCCATGTCTTTTACTAATACTTTTAATATGTAATCGTAATCTCCGCTTACGTGATGGCATTCTAAAACTTCGTTGAGTTTGATGACTTCGCTTTCGAATTTGGTTAAGAATTCTTTGGTATGTTGGATCAGTTTTAAATGGCAGAAAACCACAAATCCTCTTTCGATTTTGGTTTTATCGACTAAAGCTACGTAGTTTTTGATGATTCCTTCACGTTCTAGTTTTTTGATTCTTTCATAAACTGCTGTAACCGAAAGATTCAGTTTTAAGGATAATTCTTTGGTTGTCTTTTTACTGTCGGTTTGTAACAGAACCAGAAGTTTTTTATCAATTGCGTCTAAGGTCATGATTGTTGATTGTTGGTGGCTGTTGCCGAAAAAAAATCTACTTATTTGGGTTTTTTATAACAAATTTAAACTAATAATCCATCATAACCATATTTAATAGTTTTAAAATCTAATTTTTAAACTAATCATTGATTAATTTTCTTAATAGATGTTATTTTGAACTGATTTTCTTTTGAAAACGAGTGCCCTAGCCCAGATTGAAGAGTAAAGCCCGGAGTAAAAAAGGCAAGAGTTTCTTGTTCTAAAAAAGCGACCAACGGAAGCTCTTTTTAGAACATTAGAAACTTTGCCTTTTTTATGTCCCGATAGCTATCGGGATGAAACGGAAAGCTGGAATAGGTTCTAAAAATTTTGTTTCAGGTTTAAAGTTTCACGTTGTTGGAACTTGAAACCTGAAACTAGAAACAAAACAAACAAAAACTAACTATATGAAAGACTATAACCCAGCAGATAAAATTCAGGATTTGCAATACTTTGGGGAATTTGGAGGGGTGAATCCTTCGATTTCTGATTCTTCTACTTATACTTTCCTTTCGGCGAAAACGATGTTTGATACTTTTGAAGGCAACATGGAAGGCTGTTATTTGTATTCACGCCATTCTTCGCCAAGTAATTTATATTTGGATCAGGCTTTGGCGGCAATGGAAGGAACGGAAACGGCAAACGTTTCCGCTTCGGGAATGGGAGCCATTACGCCTACGCTATTGCAGTTGTGCGGTGCGGGCGATCATATTGTGTCAAGCCGAACTATTTATGGCGGAACGTATGCTTTTTTGAAGAATTTTACACCTCGATTCGGAATTGAAACGAGCTTTGTAGACATCACGAAATTAGATATTGTAGAAGCTTCAATTACACCAAATACGAAAGTTATTTATTGTGAAACGGTTAGTAATCCGTTGTTGGAAGTGGCTGATATTGCTGGTTTGGCTAATATTGCTAAAAAGCATAATTTGAAATTGGTGGTTGATAATACCTTTTCACCTTTATCTGTTTCACCTGCAAAATTAGGAGCTGATATCGTGATTCACAGTTTGACGAAATACATTAACGGAAGCAGTGATACGGTTGGTGGTGTTACTTGTGCCTCTAAAGAATTTATCAATTCATTGAAAAATGTAAACTCGGGAGCAAGCATGCTTTTGGGACCAACGATGGATAGTTTGCGTTCGGCCTCGGTAATGAAAAATCTTCGTACACTTCATATCCGAATCAAACAACACAGCCATAATGCGCATTTTCTGGCAGACCAATTTGAAGCTGACGGCTTGAAAACCGTTTATCCGGGATTGAAAAGCCACCCAAGTCATGAGTTATATAAAACGATGATTAATCCGGAATATGGTTTTGGTGGGATGATGACAATCGACGTTGGAACTTTGGAAAAAGCCAATGAATTAATGGAATTAATGCAGGCAAGAAACTTAGGTTATTTGGCGGTAAGTTTAGGATTTTACAAAACACTTTTCAGCGCACCCGGAACCTCAACTTCTAGTGAAATTCCGTTAGAGGAACAAACTGAAATGGGATTGACAGATGGCTTGATTCGTTTTTCTATTGGACTGGATAATGATATTCAGCGTACTTATGAAATGATGAAAGCTTGTATGGTGGAATTGGGAATTTTGTAATTTATATTTCGCAGAGATTCACGGAGGGTTTTCGCAGAGATACACTAAGTTATTTCACGCAGATTTAAAAGGATTTAAGCAGATGAGCGCAGATTTATATATTGCTCAGCTAAAAAAAAATCTATTTAAATCTGCTTTAATCTGCACAATCTGCGTGAAACAAAATCATAACGTCTTAAAAAGGCAAACATTTCTTTATATATAAATTTGCAAGATTTTTAATTTGTTTGTTTAAATCCGCTGGAGATTTTTCTCTTAGCGGATTTTTTTTAGAGAGCACAGAATTTTTCACGCAGATTTAAAAAGATTTAGGCAGATTCGCGCAGATTTATTATTGCTATAGCTTAAAAAATCTTTTTTTAATCTGCTTTAATCTGCCAAATCTGCGTGAAAAAATAAAATAAAAAAACCGTTCTGATCAATCTCAGAACGGCTTTCCCATTTATAATTTATAATTCACAATTAATAATTATTTACGCTTCAATCGCATTCAGCTTACTATTTTTTCTACTATAAGTAAAGTAAATAAACAATCCGATTAACAACCAAACTGTAAAGTAAATCCAGTTCCAAACGCTTAATTCGGCCATCATATACAGGCAGCAGATTAATCCTAAAAGTGGAATCAAAGAAAGGTTTTGTCTGAATGACCAAACGGCTAATCCAACTAAAACAAACAGGAAAATCCACATTGGTATTTTGTGTTTGAATAAACTGAAACCTGACTCGTATTTTAGAGAATCATTAATTGGTAAACCTTTTACGACTTCAGCATATTTAGCATCGTCGTCTTGGTATTGGCTTAATAAATGCTCTAAATCCGAAGTTTCAGCCGTTTTATTATGAACATCGATACTTTCTAAATAATTAAAGACTTTAGCTGATTCTTCTTTATCTAAAGCCGTTATAATTGTCGTTGCATCATTTGTTTGCGCTTCATTATTAATGAAAGCCATCGTCGCCTTATTGTTGAAAGCAAATGCATAATACAAACCAGCAATCATTAAAACAGGCAAAATATACTTTGAATTCACATAAGGCGTTTTGAATTTACCTCTTGGAATATCCGTTTTGTTTTGTAAAACCAAAACTCCTGCACAAACCAATACAAAGGCAAATAAAGTTCCGATACTACATAAATCGGTAACCATTGTTAAGTTTAAAAACAATGCCGGAACTGCCACTACAAAACCAGTTACAATGGTTGCAAAAGATGGTGTTTTGAATTTTGGATGCACGGTAGAGAATTTCTTTGGCAATAAACCGTCACGGCTCATGCTCATCCAGATACGAGGCTGTCCCATTTGAAAAACCAAAAGAACGCTAGCCATCGCAATTACAGCACTTACGGCGATAATTCCCGACATCCATTTTAAGTTTAATTTATCGAAAACAAACGCCAGAGGATCTCCAACATTCAATTCGTTATAACGCACCATTCCGGTTAAAACCAACGCAATGGCAATATATAAAATAGTACAAATGATAATCGCCCACATCATTCCACGAGGTAAATCACGTTGTGGATTTTTACATTCTTCGGCCGTTGTTGAAATCGCGTCAAAACCAATATAAGCAAAGAAAACGGCAGAAACTCCTTTTAAAACGCCACTAACACCATTTGGAGCAAACGGATCCCAGTTGGCAGTATCTACATAAAATACACCTACAGCAATAACTAAAAGTACGATACAAAGTTTTACCACAACCATTGCATTACTCGCATTACGGGATTCCTTCATTCCGCGGTACACCAAAGCTGTAATTAAAACAATAATAAATAAAGCCGGTAAATCAGCAACAAAATGGAAAGAACCAATTGTTGGTGCTGTTGTCCAGGCCGTGTAAGCAGCTTGTAATCCTGCACCTAAGTTTTCGTATGTTTTTCCGCCCTGCATTAAAGCTGTGGCATCTTTAAATCCGTTTGAAGCGGTTAGATAATCCATCTGAACCCATTGCGGTAAATGAATCCCGCCACTCTGGAGCAGTCCCGTAAAATAATCACTCCACGATATGGCTACTGTTATATTTCCGACGGCATATTCCATGATTAAAGCCCAACCAATTATCCAGGCAACAATTTCTCCAAAAGCTACATACGAATACGTATAAGCACTTCCTGAAACCGGAACCATCGAAGCAAATTCGGCGTAAGCAAAAGCGGCAAAACTACAAGCCAATGCGGTAAATAAAAACAAGAAAATAACGGCTGGTCCACCATCAGCACTTGCTTTTCCGATAGTACTAAAAATTCCCGCTCCAACAATTGCAGCGATTCCAAAAGCAGTTAAATCCCTGGTCGTTAAATGTTTTCCTAATGCATTATGACCATCTGCTTCGTTCTTTGCAACTTGCTTGAGAATATCTTGTACCGTTTTTTTTCGGAATAAACCTGATAATGCCATATATGATTTTGCTTTTTAAAATTAATTTATATCGGTCTTTGTGGTTTTATTTTGCAAATAATGCAAAAATTATCCTGATTTCAAATATATAAAACCATTTTGTTTTAATGGGAATTATTTTTTGCTATTAAGGCGCTAAGGCTCGAAGTTTTTTTGCCACAAATTGCACGAATTTTCCCGAATTATTTTTTTGCCACAGATTAAAAGATTTACACAGATTATTTTAAAATCTGCTTAATATGCGCGAAACAAAATCTTTTTAATCCATTAATCTGTGGCAGAACATTTTTTGCGAAAACAACTTTAAACTTAACAAATGTAACATTTATCAAAAAGTGCTTACTAATAAATTGATATTTAACTTAAAAGATAAACTATATGGAAAAAATTACAAGAAGATCATTTGTGAATAAATTTGGTATTGGCGTTGGTGCATCCGTTATCATAACCACTCTTCCCTCTTTTTTATCGGCACCGGAAGGAAATAAGACACCTTATACCGGAAAAAAATTAAATGTTGCGCTTTGTGGTTTGGGAGTTTACGCTGATTTGGTAGCGAAAGGAATTCAGGTTTCTGAATATTGTACGCTTGCCGGAATAGTGACGGGAACACCATCAAAAGCAGCACAATGGAAAAGTCAGTACAATATTCCAGAAAAAAATATCTATAATTATCAGAACTTTGATGAAATAATAAAAAATAAAGACATTGACCTGGTGTATGTGATTTTACCAAATGGCCTGCACAAAGAATTTGTCATTCGCGCTGCAAAAGCCGGCAAACACGTCATTACCGAAAAACCAATGGCTATTACCGTTAAAGACTGCGAAGAAATGATCAAAGCCTGCGACGATAATAAGGTGCAATTGGCACTTGGTTACCGCTTGCATTATGAACCGACTCATTTAGAAATTAAAAGACTCGGACAAGAAAAAGTTTTAGGACAAGTCCGTTTTATAGAAGCTTCTTTGGGTTATCAAATACATGATCCTCGTGATACCAAAAGCACTGTTAATTTGAATGACCGAAATGAATGGAGACTAAACAAAAAATTATCCGGAGGTGGTCCGTTAATGGATTTAGGGATTTATTGCATTCAGGCCAGTCGTTATATTTTAGGAGAAGAGCCTATTGCTGTTACAGCACAATTTGGAACCATACATAACAAACAAATTTTTTCTGAAACTGAAGAAAGCATTTCGTGGCAAATGGAATTTCCAAGCGGTGCGCTCTCCAGTTGCAACACTACTGTTAGTTATAATGTTGATAGATTATACGCTTCCGCAGATGAAGGTTTCTTTGAACTAAGTCCAGCATTGAGCTATGGACCGTATGAAGGAAAATCATCAAAAGGACCATTAAAATTTCCGGTTATCAACCAACAGCAAACTCAAATGGATGAAATCGCGAAAGTACTTTTAGAAAACAAAAAACTGCCCAACCATATTACTGGAGAAGAAGGATTGAAAGACATTAAAGTCATAAACGCCATTTACAAAGCCGCTGAAACTGGAAAGAAAGTTTCACTGACGTAGTTTTGCCACAAAGGCTCTAAGACACAGAGTTTTTAATAATTTTAATTCGTGAATTCGTGGCGGAAAAAATAGCCACGAATTCACGAATTATTTTTTTAAAATCTTTGCGAACCTTGCGTAGACCTTTGCTCCCGATAGCTATCGGGATTGCGGTTAAGCCTTCAGGCAGCTTCTCAAAATACTAACCGGATGCTGTGCTTCCCTACTCGTTCCATCATAAATTTGATGACGGCAGCTCGTTCCTGCGGCAGCGATTTTTACATTTTCGGCCGTGGCACGCACTTTTGGAAATAAAGTATCTTCTCCCATTTGCATGCTTACCTGGTAATGTTCTTTTTCGTAACCAAAAGATCCTGCCATTCCGCAACAGCCCGAATTGTAAATCGTAACCGTAGTATTGGTTGGTAAATTCAGCATCGCAAAAGTTGCTTCAACAGAACTCAATGATTTCTGGTGACAGTGTCCGTGAATCTTGATTTCTTTCTTTTCATCAGAGAATGAATCCGGTTTTATCTTTCCATCGATAATCTCTTTTTTAAAGAATTCTTCAATGGTAAAAGCATTTCGGGATAACTTCTCAGCTTCTTCTTTATCATCTGCCAAGCGAAGATATTCATCCCTGAAAGTTAAAATAGCAGAAGGTTCAATACCAACCAAAGGCGCATTGCCTAAAACCAAATCTTTAAAAATGCGGACATTGTGATTGGCTATTTTTTTTGCTTCTTCTAAAAAACCTTTAGACAAATAAGCCCTTCCGCTTTCTTCATGGTCGATAACCAGAACTTGGTACCCTAGTTTAGTTAATAATTCGAAAGCATCGATTCCTATATTTACATCATAATAATTGGTAAATTCATCTACAAACAAATACAATCTTCCGTTCGGAAAATCCGTAACTGCAGGTTTATGATTTTCATGCCATTTTCTGAAAGTCTTTTTTGCCAAAAGTGGCACTTGTCTTTCCGGCGCAATTCCCATGCTTTTTTTAACGAGCGATTGATTCGAAATAAAATTGGTGATTGACGGAAACTTACTTCCCATTTTATTCAGTTTTGCGTTGTGTGCAAAAATCTTATTTCGGGTCGAAAATCCGTTAGCTTTTTGATATTGGTATAAAAATTCGGCTTTTAAAGTTGCAACGTCCACATTACTCGGACATTCGCTGGCGCAGGCTTTACAGCTTACACACAATTCAAAAACTTCATATAATTCTTTCTGGTCAAATTTGTTTTCTTTTTCAGAATAGGTCAAATATTCACGCAGCGCATTGGCTCGCGCACGCGTGGTTTCTTTTTCGTTTTTAGTTGCTCGGTAACTCGGACACATCGCTCCTCCTGCCGATGGCAATTTTCGACAATCTCCAGATCCGTTGCATTTTTCGGCCGCACGCAAAATCCCTAAACTGTCTGAGAAATCCTGAAACGTTTTAATATCCGGTTCTACCCTGCCCGAAATCACACGATGGTTTTCATCCATCTTTAAAGCGTTCACAATCTTCCCGATATTCAAAACCGAATTCGGGTCAAAAGCCAACTTAATGCGTTTCAACAATTCATAATTTGTCTCGCCAATCATAAACGGAATAAACTCGCCGCGCACAATTCCGTCACCGTGTTCTCCGCTTAGCGAACCTCTGTATTTTTTAACCAAAATTGCCACATCGGTCGCGATGGTTCTAAAAAGTTTTAAGTCAGATGCTTTCTTCAAATTCAAAACCGGACGTAAATGCAGTTCGCCCGCACCCGCATGCGCATAATAAATCGCACCTTGTCCGTGACGCAGCATCATCGCCGAAAATTCTGCAATATAAGCGGGCAAATCGCTCAACTCAACCGCAGTATCTTCAATAGAATCGGCTGCTTTGTCGTCTCCAACAATACTTCCTAAAAGTCCGAGGCCGGCTTTTCTCAATTCGTTTACTTTTTCAATATCGGCCCCGTAAATTTTTACGAGCGCGTAACCAAAGTTGTTTTTTTCTAAATCGGCAACCAAAGCATTCGCTTGTCTTTCTGCATCTTCAGGATCATGCGAAGCTACTTCAAACATCATAATCGCCTTCGGTTCTCCCACCAAAAAGAAACGATTTTTAATGTGTTCGCGATTCGTTTTGGTACAATCCAAAATCGTGTCGTCGATCATTTCTGCTGTGTACAAATGATGTTTCATCGCCACCACAACAGATTCCAGCGATTCCTGAATACTATGATAATGCGCTACCACCATAATATTATTGGCCGGCGGTAAATTGTCAACTTTTAAGGTAATTTCATAAGTAAAAGCCAAAGTTCCTTCGCTTCCGCAGAGTAATTTTCCGAGATTGATTGTCGGTTCTGTTCCGCCAAACAAATCCGATTTCAGTAAAATATCAACCGCATAACCCGTATTTCTTCTGTGAATCTCCGGTTTCGGAAACTCTTTTACAATTTCATCCTGCATTGCTTTTACCGAAAGTTCGTCGTAAACGCTTTTGTATATTTTATTTTCTAAGGTATCGCCTTTGGTTTTCTCGATAAATTCCGCCGAAGTCAGTTCCTTAAAAACCACTTCCGATCCATCGCTCAAAATCGCTTTGATCTCCACAATTTTATCGCGCGTCACGCCATAGCGAATCGAAGTCGTTCCCGAAGAATTATTGCCCACCATTCCGCCAATCATACAGCGGTTAGATGTAGAAGTATTCGGGCCGAAAAACACGCCATGCGGTTTCAGAAACAAATTCAGTTCATCGCGAATCACGCCAGGCTCTACCGTAACTGTTTTTTTAATCGGGTCGAAATTCAGGATTTTGGTAAAATTCTTCGAAACATCGACCACAATTCCGTCGCCCACCGTTTGTCCGGCCAGCGAAGTTCCCGCTGTTCTTGGCGTAATCGAAATCTGATGCTCCCCCGCAAACCGAATCAGTTTACTAATATCTGCGATCGTTTTAGGCACCGCAACTGCTTTTGGTTTAATCCGGTACACCGAAGCATCGGTCGAATAAAGCGTTTTATGAAGATCATCGTATAAAAGTGTTCCTTCCAACGATGCTGATAATTGTTCTAAATCCTTAAATAGTGACATTTTTGCTGAATATTATTTGACAAAAATAGGTTTTTTTAAGGTTCTGAGGTTCTAAGTTGCTAAGGTTCTAAGGTTTTTTTTTTGGAGGCGCAGAGGAGCAAAGGAACAAAGGTTCGAAGGTTTTTTCTCATTTTATGTCATTCCGAGGAACGAGGAATCCCCGCAAGTAACTCTACAAAGATTGGAATTTCGTTGCGGAGTTACTTGCGAGGATTTCTCCTTTGTCGAAATGACAAATAGTAACGTATAATCATTATTTTAAGAAATTTTACGCAATTTTTTTCCGGGCCTTTACGATTTTTACAATTGGAATTTCAATTTCATTTATTGGAATTTCGTTTTTAATAAGGAGCTATTTCCTGCTGTCCTTCTAAATCTTTTGTGTCCGCCGCGGCGGACACAAAAGGATTTTCCCTCCCATCAGGGCTAGGGCATTCTTTTTCATAAGAAGTTTTATCCAAAGTTAAAATTTGTAAGAAAATTATTTTATTTTAAGAAAAATATTATATTCGTTATTTATAAGTTTTTATTTACAAATAAATATAATATGTCGAAATTAACAATATTTGGAAAAGCCAATCCTGTAGTAGGTAAAAAAGAATATTATTCAATTTATGATTTTTTTGGTAGCTCCAACCTTGTTTCATTTGATCAATCACAATTTCAAAGTTTATCCGATGAACATGTTAAATGGAGCATTTGGACATTGAGTGGAAGTTCATGGTCAAAAAGACCTGAAAACAACAAGACAGGAATAACGGTACCTTATACTTTTTCTCAAAAAAGCCTGACCAGAAAAGGAATCCGAATGCTGGTCGAGGCAAATGGCGAAAAAGCAGTCCTTGATATAAAAACAGAAAAAGCCACACAAGGGAAAATATTGCATGTTGATTTACTAGACAATAATTATAATAAACCTACAAGACCATTTGCATACGGCGATTGGATAATTGCCCGTGTACATTGTGTAGATATGGAATTGCTGCCTGTAAAAGTAACTTTATGGGAAGATGACGGAGATAAAACGAAGCAAAACACAACAAATGTAAGGATCGAAACTAAAATAAGCGACATTTTAAATGGAATAGCTTATGCTAAATTTTATCTAAACCCTAGTCATGCCTGGCTGGCAAATGCGAAATTAGCTAAAGGCGACAAAAACGAAGGAAAATTTCATGAGTACTACGTAACTGCCGAAATTTTTGAAAAAATTTCGAAACGAGCAACAAGTAAAAATGCAAATATCCCCAATCCTGATTATAAGCCAGAAGTTCAAGCACCTAAGAAGCAAACTCCGGCGGAAAAAAAAGGCCCGTCTAAAAAAGAAGAAAAAGGAATAGCGAAATCTGAAAAGAACATTCATGATTATCATGAAACGAAAGTCTCTGTAAAAAATGAAATTTCGACAAATCCTGTATGGGAAAAGATTAATAGTATGATGACCGTTAATATGGATCCTGATTGGTGGAAGAAAAAAGAAGATGAAAAAGGAAAAAATAATTGCCCTAGATGTAATCAAGATTTTAAATATGATGACATTGTAAAAATATTTCCATCAGCTTCGAAAAATAAAAATTTAGCAACGAAATTAATCGAAGAAATAAATTTATTAAAAGATGAATATAAAATTAATACTTGTCTAAGAAAAGCTCATTTGATAAACCAATTAGGTTCTGAAACAGGTTTTAATACTTTGATAGAAGAAATTGACGGATATAGTACAACTACCCTAACGAATTTATTTGGTTATTTTAAAAGACATCCAAAAGAAGCAGAGATTTATAAAGGAAATCTTTATGAAATTGCTATCAGAGCTTACGGTCTAAGAAAAGTAGATAACGATGAAGATATTGTATCTTGTGTTTTATCGCCTGGAGGTAAATGTAATGACTTAGGCAATGAAAGTAAAGAAGAAGGTTATACGTATATTGG
Organism: Flavobacterium aquidurense; assembly: GCA_900107365.1. Taxonomy (GTDB): domain Bacteria; phylum Bacteroidota; class Bacteroidia; order Flavobacteriales; family Flavobacteriaceae; genus Flavobacterium; species Flavobacterium aquidurense. The sequence goes on along the minus strand of FNPS01000001.1, from coordinate 24,171 downwards.
GCGAGGATTAATTCAATTAACTGGAAAATACAATTATTCTCAAATTAATAAAGATTTTAAAAAAGCCTTTCCAGGGAAGGGAGATTTAATAAAAAATCCTGATCTTTTAGAAGAACCTAAATACGCCGTAATGTCTGCATTTAGCTACTGGATTAATAATAATCTAAATTCTAAAGCTGATATAGGATCAAATCCAGCAAATGTTGATAGTATTACAAAAATTATAAATAAAAACTTAGATGCGAGTCATTATGAAAAAAGAAGGAAATCTTTTTTGACTTCAAAAGAAGTTTATCGTCTAAATGAATGTAAAAATATAGATCAAGAATTAAATGCAGGAGTTGTTATTAGATTAATAAGAAAATGGCAAACAAAAAAATCAACTATTGGCGAATTTACAATCGATAATTCAGATATAACGGGATACATATTAGAAGAAAAAGGACCAGACACAACTATTTCAGGAATTGAACAAAGAATTCCTATAGGTACTTACAATCTAGTTTGGCATAATGGTACAAAATTTAAAAATGTTTTAAAATTATATAATAACGAAGTTAATATTAATAGGGCAATTTTAATTCACGCAGGAAATTCAGCTGAGGCAACAGAGGGATGCCTATTACCTGGTTCTTCAAGAAGTGTAGATTGGGTATCGAAAAGTGTTGATAAATTAAACGAAATAAATGAATACGTTAAATCAATTGGAATTGAAAATGCAAAAATTATAATAACTCAAGAATATGAATAAATTAATCGCCTTAATAATTTTGTCGCTTTTTATTTCTTGTACATCAAAATCACAAAGTAAAGAAGCCACAATAGCTGATTTAAAAATCGCTTTTACAAAAAATGATGAAAAACTTTTTTTACAAAACTTTCCGAAAAACTACAATCAATTTGTAAAGTATTTTGGATGGAATGATAGCTTAGATGTTCCGTATCCGTTATATAATGAAAGTGAAGAATATATCAATAGATTATTTAAAATAATTAAAAAAGACAAAACTGGTAAATCACTTAAATTAATTATAGATATTGGCATTAATGGAAAATATCAAGCTGATGCCGTAAACTATTTTAAAATAAATATTGAAAGAATATTTAAGGAAAATCCAAATTTAGCTTGTGATCTTCTAGGCAATAGAACGCTTGAAGAAATAGATAGTTTTTGGCACTTTTATTTAGATTCTCCACAACCATTGACCGCTGTTCCTGATATCTTTAAAATTCTAAAAAATAGCTGTCCTCAAATATATTCTTCGCTAGAAAAAGAATTGACATTAATTCAAAAAGAGAATTTAGTTTCCGAAATTACTAATGAAAGTAAAACCAATAAATTAAAATTAATCAACGATTTTATACCAGAAGGTTATACAATATTAGACAGCTTGTCCGGCTATATAAATGATGACAATTTAACAGATAAAATTTTAATTTTAGCCAATAGTCAAGAATTTAAAAATAACGAATCCCGAATATTATTAATTTTATTATACAACCAAAATAAGGAGTACTCGTTAAATTTTAAAAGCTCAAATATTATTCCTTGCTTAAAATGTGCTGGAGGAACTGGAGGAGAAGATTCGTATGATGATTTATCTTTCAATAATAATATCTTAAGTTTTATTCAATTAAAAATTAGCGATTCTAATTTAATCAAAATAAAGTATGAATTTTTAAATAATAAAAGTGATTTCAAGTTAGATAGAGTTACTACTACAAGCTCTGAATTAAATAATGACTTTGCAAATACGGTTTCAATAAAACTAAATACTTCAATCTCTTTAAGAAATTTTAATTACCAAGATTATAAAAGTTATTTAAACTATTCTGTAATAATAGCCGACTTAGATGGTTTCACTAATTTAAGGAAAGAAAAAAAAAGCAGTTCGATAATACTGGAGAAAATTAAAACTGGAGAAAATGTAAAAGTAATTGACAATTCAGGAGATTGGTGGTTTGTGCAAACTAAAGAAGGCAAAAAGGGTTACGTGTGTAAGACCAAGATAAAAAATGAATAACTATTATTGATATCGTCTTGCTCGTTGACATTTAGAATGTAAAATAGTTACGCGCACGAGCGATACGCGCGCCAGCACGGGGACAAGAAATAGTTCCCAAACAATTCCCTCATCCAATATTTACAATCCCTGCTTACAGCACTTTATTTTGATTTGTTGACAGTGTAAATTCCGCCCACAAGTAAAATGACGCCCAGCCCTAAATAAAGGTATCCCTGTTGTTTACCTGATTCGTTGGACGCATTAATTTTTAGTCCTAATAAATTAATTTCTTTTGTATTATCAGCTATTTTGTTGATACCTATATATCCCACACCGAGACTAATAACGATTAGAATTATTCCTATTATTTTTGATGGATTCATGTTTTTTGAATTTAATTGTTTCTCTAATTTAAGAAAAATATTTTTCAATCAGATGATAATATTCATTTTATCCTAATTGATGAGGGAACATGGAACCCTTCAAACCCAAATAAACACTTTAGAAAACAGCTTTTTTTGGTTGAACGAATTAGCCGAAGTTTTAAATCCTTATTTGAGTTTGGAATACGAAAGGATTTTGCTCCCGACACTTCGGGACCATCAGGGCTAGGGAAATCTTTTCCACAAAAAGGTTTAAGATTTATAACTTTCTATTCGTTATTTTTCCATTCTCATTAAACATAACACACGGAAATTGAATTCCGGAAAACTTCCCAAATTCTGAATAATCATGATTAAGTACTTTTTCTCCCTCCAATATATACAATAAAACCCTATTATCTGGTAATAAAAACCAAACCGAATTATCTGTGCTCTGCTCGTCATTTAATTCAAAAAATATGGCTTTCTCAATGAATTTTTGATCAAATCTATAATTACAGCCGCAATGATTTTTTTCTGAAGTTTTTAAAGCTTCGTTACTATCAAAAGTTGGTTTGATATTATTTACTGCAGACCAATTTAAGCTTTTTACATAATCATCCTGCTTTTTCCATTCTTCAGGATTTTTATTTACGCCATCAATATTATAAGCGTTAATTGCATTATTATTAAAGTAATAAATATCAAGTTTGAGATTTGGATTACTATTCAAGCTTTCTGAAATGAACTTTATCGATTGAACTCTTTTTAAAATTTCCTGATAATCAGTTTTAATAGAATCTCGGGAATAAATTGAATTCCCTTCCTTTGATGCTAAAAACTGAATGCAAACATTTGGAAGCATTTTGTCATTTTTCAACGTTACTTTAAATGTTTTCGGTTCATTCCAAATATATCTTCCTCTACCAAGCACTTCTTCAAAAGATAGAATATTGAAATCAGTTTTTAATTCGTTTATCTCTTTTAAGTAAGTATAAGCCGATAATTTATAAAGCTCATCATTATTATTTCTAATTATGTTATTGACTAAATATTTCAGCAATTCATTTCCTTCAAGCGGTTTCTGAATTTTAGATTTAGTATTAAAAACTTCATCTAGTATTTTCTCAATTTCAAAATTATAAATGAGATCCTTATTATCATCCTCAAAAGGCATTGCGTAACCCCAAACATACTTTCTGGATTTGAAAGTTTTTTTAGACTGCGTATTTTTAAAAACCTCAATCACAAATTGATTTCGATAAGAACTGTGCATGCCATAACAACAGCCATTAGATAAATACTCATTAAGCTCTTTTTTGTATACAGCTATGTTTTGTAAAACTTTAAAAATGTATTCTTTTTGTTCCTGATTCCAGGCAATTACAGGTTCACTATTGTAAAGGCTCAATAATTTCTCAGGATTATTTTTTATGTAGTTGGTGTCAATTTTAAATTTTGATAATAATTGAGTGGTATCATCAACTTTTTGTAATTCCAGCAATAAATTCTTGATTGCTTTTTGATTTTTAATAACCTTCTTTTCTGTTTTAAACTCTTTGTCAGTGTCATCAAACTGATTAACATAAGTAATTTTAGAAATGACTATTTTTTCAGCTAAATCCTGAGAGTTTGCTGAAAAGGAAATTACCAATAACAGTAGAAGAATTTTTTTAACCATACTTGAACTTTTATTTAATTAAATACTTCCAGAAGAACTCTATACGACATAAAAACACATCCAAAATCTTTTCCCTCGATTCCCTCAATAATGACCCAATCTAAAATTCCTTTATTTATAAGTTGATACAATTCATATTCAATAAATTCAGGAGTATAATTTAATTTTTGATAATCAGGATGTGTTCTAATAAGCTCTGAAAATTTCCATTGTGAAAACTTAATTTCATCTACAGTAATATCATAGGCATAAATAACTCCATCTTTCTCTGCCGTACAACCGCTTCCGTGAAACCAATATTCAATTCCTTCTATATTTCCTTTTCTTTCAAAAAAAGTACGTGAAAATGAACACGGATTGATATCTTGTTTGTACTTAGTTTTTAATAAAGTTTCAAAATGCCTTATAAAATTGATATAGTTGATTAAAATTTCTTCGATCATAGTTTTGTAAAAATAACTATTTATATTTAGCCTAAAATTCTTTTAAAATATTTTTCAATATACAATTGCAACAGACGGAACAAAAATAATTGATGGAGATTTAGCAAGAGATACTTATGAGCAAATAATGGACTTGTACGACAGTGATGCAACTATCGAAATCATCGAAAAAGAAATTCCTTTTGCCAAACGAGATTATGGAACTATTGCCCTGTGAATACGAGCGAGACGATCGCGCCAGCACGGGATATAATTCAGTGAATATTCTATTTGAAAATAGCAGTTTGGAAGTCTTCATCATTAATCATTTTGTTGTTTTCAATCATGAAAACAACTAATTCAGCAAGTAAACTAAAAGAGCCGACTAACGCTTTTTCAATTTCAGCTTCCTTAATATTAGAGCCATGAACAACTTTAGAACGCAAGCCATATAGACTTTTGATTTCTTTAAATTTTAGTACTCTTTCTTCACCTCTTCCACATAGTAACGATGATATGCTTAATGATAATCGATAAGTGATTTCTGTTGAAACATCAACTATACTTTCAATTGCAGCCCAAATAATTGCAATAGCACTTTTAATATCCACACAATATCTCCACGAATTTATTACTTCGATAGAATATCTAAATTTTTCATGTTTATAAGCTAAAGTATTTGCTATCTCAAAATACTTTTTAATCCAATCGATATCTGTGTTTTCAATTTTGATTTCTTGCAGAGTTTTTAGCTGAATCATATTAACATGATAATCACAAAGACCTGCTTGGATATTTTCAGGGCCTTTTAAATTGTTCCAAGAGCGATTCAACAATGCAACTGAATTTATCGTCGTTTTATTTCTTAAGACAAATAGTGTATTTAATAGCCACGCTCTGTTTAAAATGTCATAACCAAAAGTGGATTCGTTTTCGGTACTAACGATTTCAAATGTATTTTGTAAATAACAAAAAGGCTCAACTAATGACCATTGTTTAAAACCTTTGGAGCCTAATCCCGCCAATTCAAATACAGATATTTTATTGATTTTTCTTATCGTTAGATACGGCAGTAATTCTATTTCATTTTCTTTAAAATGGATTCCATTTCCTAAAATGTACCATGTTCCTTTTGTTACCATTAGTAAAGAATTTTTATGTTAGTGGCTCACAGTATTCTTTATTCACTACCTTATCTCTCAAAACAGCTTTGTTACTAAAATTTCTTGTTATGTTTCGTACAATTTCGCTGTAATTATCGTTACCTTCTCTCTTGTGATAGAAGGGTTTTATTGAAACACAATTCTTATGTTCAAAAAGTGTACTTAGAAGTGTTCTGTCTGAATTTCCGCAGGAATGTCCAAAAATGAATATCTGGTAATCTCCTCCATTTAAGAACTCTAATAGTTTTTTGTAGTTATCTGTTTCTAAATACTTAATTGATTTGATATTTTCGAGATAAATATTGTCATTTAGATTTTCAATTGATTTGTAGTCTTCATCAATTTCGTCTCCAAATCCAAAAATAACATTATTATTATCTCTTTGGTTAGTAGTACCATGAATATGAATAACATTTTTTTCTACATTTCTATTAAAATCTCCAGAAAGGTCAAACCAAGAAACATTATAATATAATTTTTCTGTAAATGTATAATTGAAATTCAAAAATAAAATTTCAGTTGGTTGTAAGTTGAAATAGTTAATAGCAGAATCTGAAAGTAATCTGTTTCTTATAGTGCTTGTTGGGTCACTTTTCCCTATTGTAGATATTAAAGAACGTTTTTCTTCATTTATATCCTCCATTGTAATATCTCCAGAATTAATACCCTTAAGGTCATTCCTAATCTGTTGATATTCAAATTCAACTTTTTTGTTAATGGATGCTTCTGTGAAATCTTTTAATTTAAAATTAGAATAAACCTTGTACGTGATAGCTTTTTTTAAATGGTTGTCAGTACTATCTCTGCCAAAGCCTTCATTGAAGTCATATTCTATTTTTTGTAAATATGTTTCTAATAGTTTTTGTATTTCGGTGAAATCGGAATTTAATTGAGAGATTTGATAAGTGCAATTTTTATCCTTAAAAGATTTTTTTAGTAATAAGTAGTACTCATTTTCTATATCAACCCAATTTTGAATTTGCTTTTTTTTATTTATTTCTTCAAGAAATTTATTTTTAAAAGTTAGTGAACTTCCACCTGATTCTAAAATTTTGGATAATTCTTCAAATGTGGTAATTGACGACAAATAAGCACCTGGCGGTTTTTTGTTGATACTAAATTCTGAATTTTCAAATACTCTTTCTGTAGATGACCTGATATCAGATATCGTGTTAACCCAATAATCGTTGATAAAATCTTTATAGCTTGTTTTCATTCCATGTGCTAAATCAAAGCCGTTTCCAATAAGTATAATTCTATTCATGTTCCTTGTTTTAATCAAATATATAGAATATTTTTTCTTACAATATTTATTATCAATTGTATTTTTGACAAAAAGCTATTCCTCAAAAATATCAATTAACCATCCCAAACCACCAAGTACAAATACCCCTTTTTCCCAACCCAAAAAAATCCCCAACTTTCCCTAAATTTATCCCCAAATAAATCCCATTTTAGCATTACCAAATAATACACTTCCTTAAAACATCATTTTAATGAATAAAAATATAAGCGCCCTTTTTGAAATCGCTCAAAAAGAGACCCGAAAAATAGTAGGTTTAATGTCCGGAACTTCGCTTGACGGATTGGATATTGCGCTTTGTGCTATTTCTGGTGCGGGCGAAAATACGGCTGTAAAAATTCTGGAATTCGAAACCATCAGTTATACCGAAGACATTAAAACCGAAATCCGTAAAGTGTTTGCCCAGAAAACAATCGATTTTCAGCATTTGGCTTTATTAAACGAATGGATCGGTCTTTTGCACGCCGGTATGGTCAACGATTGTCTTCAAAAATGGAATATTCCAGCCCACGAAGTCGACTTAATCGCCTCGCACGGCCAAACGGTTTTACATGCTCCGAAGTTTTTGCATCAGCAGGAAAAATTCCCCAATGCGACTTTGCAAATTGGCGACGGCGATCATATTGCTGTAAAAACCGGAATTATAACGTTATCAGATTTCAGGCAAAAACATGTGGCTGGCGGTGGTGAAGGTGCGCCTTTGGCGGTTTATGGCGATTATTTATTGTTCAGCAAAAAAGGCGAAAACCGCATTATGCTCAACATGGGTGGCATCGCGAATTTCACCTATTTACCCGCTTCCCAAAACGCCGAAGAAGTTTTTGTAACCGATACCGGAACTGCAAATACCTTAATCGACATTTTTACGAAACACTTTTTCCCTGAAAAAAGTTACGATAAAGATGCCGAAATTGCCCAAACCGGAACCGTAAACCAAACCCTTTTAACGGAATTAAAAAGCAATGCTTTCTTCCAGAAAAGCTTCCCCAAAACCATCGGTCAGGAATTATTCAATAAAGCTTTTGTCGATTCGGCTTTGTCAAAAACCAAGCTCGAAAATATTTCGGCACCAGATTTGCTTGCCACATTAACAAGACTAAGCGCCGAAACAATTGCAGAAGCGATTCTGTTTGTCGTAAAAAACACGGGAACGCCAATTGAAGAATTCACAGTTTACATGTCCGGCGGTGGCGCAAGTAATCCGTTATTGGTAAAAGGATTAAAGGAATTATTGTCGTGCCCGTTCAAAAAAAGTGACGATCTCGGCATTTCAGGCGACGCAAAAGAAGCGGTTTTATTTGCCGTTTTAGCCAACGAAACCGTTGCCGGCGGGGATTATAACTTTGGCACAAAAAAAGGAATTCCCTCAGTAACAATGGGAAAAATTTCTTTACCGGATTAGGGAGGGTTTGCCACGAAGGCACTAGGACACTAAGTTTTTGTTTACTGTGTGGCTAAAAAATTTCACGCAGATTTTTGCAGATTAAAGCAGATGAACGCAGATTTATTTATAGTTTAATCCAAATTAAATCTGCTTAAATCTTTTTAAAATCTGCGTGAAAAAACTATTCGCACTGATTCATAATCTTTGGCTAAAAATTTTCTCACGCAGATTTAGCAGATCTTGCAGATCTTTTCTAAAAAATAAAAACTTTGTGCCTTAGCGCCTTCGTGGCAAAAAAACTAAAATCACGTATATGAAATTCAAATAAATACCGTTAAAATTATAATCTATTAATTATTTACGATAATCAGCTAAAAAAACTATTTTTGGTTTCTGTTAAAAAAGATTGCAATGCATAAAAATCAGCCACTACTATTCTCTATCATATTCTTACTTTTCTTAGGATGGACATCCAACGCACAGGAAAAACTAATGCATCCTAAAAACGAATTTAGAGGTGTATGGATCGCTACCGTTGTCAATATTGACTGGCCAAAAACAGCGCAAGACGGTGTTGCCAAAGAAAAAGCGGATTATATTGAAACTCTGGAAGCGTATAAAAAACTAAATTATAATGCTGTAATCGTTCAGGTTCGTAGTGTAGGTGATGCTTTTTATCCTTCAGAACTGGCGCCTTGGTCGCGTTTTTTAACGGGTAAAGAAGGTCAGGCTCCCAATCCGTATTACGATGCATTGGCCTGGATGATTGAGGAAGCACATAAAAGAGGTTTTGAATTTCACGCGTGGATGAATCCGTATCGTGCGACTTTCGATCTAAACAAACAAATTTTGAGCCCGACTCACGACATTTTCAAACATCCGGAATGGATGATCGAATACGCCGGAAAAATATATTATGATCCTGCATTGCCTGAAGTTCAGGAACATTTGACGAAAGTCGTAAAAGAAGTAGTGGATAAATACGATATCGACGCCATTCATTTTGATGATTACTTCTATCCTTACACTGTTCCCGGAAAAACATTTAACGACAATGCATCGTACAAAAAATACGGATCAGGTTTAAGCCTTGCCGATTGGCGTCGTGCGAATGTGAGCAACTTTGTACACACGATTTCTACTACTATTAAAGCAAGCAAACCTTGGGTACAATTCGGAATCAGTCCGTTTGGGGTTTGGAGAAATAAATCTCAGGATCCTAAAGGTTCCGAAACACAATCAACATCCAACTATGACGATTTATACGCCGATCCTGTTTTATGGATGGACCAAAAATGGATCGATTATATCATGCCGCAATTGTATTGGAGTATGAATAATCCGAGAGCTTCTTACTCTAAATTGGTAAAATGGTGGTCAGAAAACTCTAATAATACCGCACTTTATATTGGTCACGCATCTTATAAAATTAGAGGAGATGCAGACAAAAGCTGGAACTTCGCGACTGAAATTCCAACTCAGATTGATTACGCCAGAAGTTTCAAAAAAGTAGGCGGAAGTGCTTATTTCAGTTCGAAATGGTTCATGGATAAAAACTTTGACATTGTAAGACTTTTAGAAGAAAATCAATATAAATATCCCGCGCTTCCGGCTCCGGTTCCGAATTTAAAACATGTTATTATTGATACACCGATTGTCAATGAATATCAAAAAGACAGCACTAAATATTCCTTCAATATCAAATCTCCATTGAACACTAAAGTGCGCTATATGGTGCTATATGGTGCAGAACATATTTCGAAAGTAGATATTAATGATCCTTCAAAAATAATTGACAAAGTAACCGTGAATCAGTTTGACGGAACCATTTCATTTTCTATACCGGCTCAAAAAATGAATCAGTATAAAGCTTGTGCTGTAACATTTATTGACTATTTTGCAAACGAAAGTACGGCTACTTTTATTGACTTAAATAATACATTTAAAACCTATTCCCCTAACCAACCGAATGAAAACAGATAATAAACCCTGGTATTGGATTCCGCTTTTAAATTTTGCATCTGGACTGCCTTATGCTGTCATCATTTCCGTTTCGGTTATCATGTACAAAAAACTCGGAATCTCTAACAAAGACATTGGTCTTTATACCAGTTTATTATATCTGCCTTGGGTAATCAAACCATTATGGAGTCCGTTTATTGAATTAATCGGAACCAAAAGAAAATGGTTTTTGTCCATGCAACTGCTTATTTCGATAGCCTTTTTATTAGTCGGTTTTACTATTCCAACAAGCGGTTTTTTCATGATGACTTTGGCTATTTTTTGGGTTGCAGCTTTTGCTTCGGCCTCAAATGATATTGCCAGCGATGGTTTTTATCTATTGGTTTTACCAGAAGACAAACAATCTTTTTTTATCGGAATCAGAAGTACCTTTTACAGACTTGCAATGTTGGCCGGAAACGGATTAATTGTTTTATTGGCCGGATATCTGGAACATAAATACAGCGACAATACCAAAGCCTGGTCGTATACCATGATTGCGGTTGGTTTCTTGATGACTTTTATAACGGTTTACAATTTTTTCTCAACTCCAAAAACCGAAATAAACGCGGGCGAAAAACCTGTAGATACAAACAAACAAAGCTTTGCCAGCATTTTTGCAAGTTTCTTCAGGAAAAAACAAATCGTTATTGTCCTAGCTTTTATCCTATTATTCAGGTTAGGAGAATCGCAATTAATTAAAATGCTGACACCATTTTTAGTAGATCCCATCAAATACGAATTGGTTGAATCAGGCTCAGACGAAGGGCAGACAAAAGCATTAGAATTATACAATTCAAAGGTTAAAAACGGAGAGAAATTATCGGATTCAGAATTACAATCTCTTTATTCTAAACTGCCAATTTTAGTGGAAATGAGAGATCAGAAGAAACCACTGGCAGAAGTAGAAAACAAAGATAAAGAAGAATACAAAAATGCCAACAAAGCCCGAATTGACTTTGTAGATTTATTGATTGCGAATAAAGGAAATCAAAAAACAATCAAAAAAGGCGGCATGGGACTTGAGACCGAAGATATCGGTTTGATTTATGGAACTTTTGGATTAATTGCTTTAACCTTAGGCGGAATTCTAGGTGGAATTGCCATCTCGAAACAAGGCTTGACAAAATGGATGTTGCCAATGATTTTGACCATGCATTTGCCTATAATTGGTTTTATCCTGTTAGCACATTTTCATCCGGCTTCCATTTATTATATTTATGCTGTTGTTATAATCGAACAATTTGGTTACGGTTTTGGTTTTGCTGCTTTTATGATGTATTTGATATATGTGGCGGAAGGAGAATCAAAAACGGCACATTACGCTCTTGCAACTGGATTTATGGCTATGGGAATGATGTTGCCTGGAATGGTTAGCGGTTACATTCAGGAATATTTAGGCTACGGAAATTTCTTTATTTGGGTATTTCTGGCTACAATTCCTGGTATTATTTTATCCCGTTTTTTAATTTTCCCAAAAGATTTTGGAAAAAAATCAGAAGAAGTTTAACCCCAAATCAAACATCTTAAATATGGAATTCAACGAAAATCTGCAAGCCGAACGCAACCTAAAAGGAGCTGAGTTCGAGAAAACAGGAGATTTTGAAAAAGCAATTGAAGTATATGAAGAAAATGTCGCGGAAAGCTTTAAAGGAAATCATCCTTATGATCGATTAGCTACGATCTACAAAAACCAAAATGATATTGACAACGAAATTCGGGTGCTCGAAAAAGCAATTATTGTTTTTGAAGAAATCACACTCGAAGACCGACTAGAAGGTTTACCGAAACTTTTTCGTTTCAAAAACCGATTAGAAAAAGCAATTGAAACCAAAAAACAACTGGCTAAACAAAAGAAAGCAAAGTTGAAATAAAGCATAAACTTTTACGCACTTTATCATGATTACGCTCAAAAGAACAAACTCAGACGATACTGATTTTAAAAATCTTGTTGTTTTATTAGACCAGGATTTAGCGATCAGAGACGGAGAAGATCACGCCTTTTACAATCAGTTTAATAAAACCGATAAAATAAAACACGTTATTGTTTTTTACGAAAATGATACCGCTGTGGGCTGTGGCGCTTTTAGGGAAAAAGAAAGTGATGCAGTAGAAATCAAACGTATGTACGTTCATCCTGATTTTCGAAAAAAAGGGATTGCCTCTTCCGTTCTAAAAGAATTAGAAATTTGGGCAAAAGAAACAGGTTATACTTATACGATTTTAGAAACCGGAAAAAATCAGCCGGAAGCTATTAATCTGTACCAAAAACAAGATTACACTATCATTCCAAATTATCCGCCGTATGAAGCAATGGAGAATAGTGTGTGCATGAAAAAGACTTTATAATAATGAAAATGACAGCTGAAGCATTAAGACAAAAAGTGGGACAATTCTTTTTTCCCGCAGTTTTCATAAACGATACCGAAGAACATATTCAGGAAACCGAACGTTTAATAAAAGAACACAATATTGGCGGACTGACTTTTTTTCACAGCCGTGCGAGCGCGGCCACGAATTATGAAAGCAAGAAAAAAGTAGTTTTTAATGATGACAGTTATCAAAAAATAAAAGAACTTATTGTTCGTTACCAAAAGTCGGCTTCTACTCCACTTTTAATCAGTATTGATGCCGAATGGGGTTTAGCCATGCGCATCGAAAAAACACCGCAATATCCGTACGCGATTACGCTTGGTGCTTTGCCGGAAAGGAAATCGGATTTGGTTTACGAAGTTGGAAAACAAATTGGTTTAGACCTAAAATCAGCCGGAATTCATTATAATTTATCGCCTTTGGCAGATATTAATAACAATCCGAATAATCCGGTTATTGGGTATCGTTCTTTTGGTGAAAACAAAGAAAAAGTTGCCCATTTTGCTGTTGAATATTTAAACGGAATGTCGGAAGTTGGCGTTTTAGGCTGTCTGAAACACTTTCCCGGACATGGAAATACCAATGTCGATTCGCATTTAGGATTACCGGTTTTAAAAGAGACTTTAGAAGAATTATTAGAAAACGAATTATACCCTTTCATCAAAGGAATCGAGAATAATGTCGACTCTATTATGATTGGACATTTGGCTGTTCCAAGTTTGAATGACGGAAAAGACACTTCGGCAACTTTGTCAAAAGCAGTTATTCAGACGCTTTTGCGTGAGAAATTAGGCTACGATGGTTTGGTTATTTCTGATGCTTTAAACATGCACAGCGTTTCGAAATTGTACGAAACAAAAGGCGATTTAGAATGGGAAGCCTTCAACGCCGGAAATGATGTTTTATGTTTCGCCGAAAATGTTCCCGAAGGAATTGAAACCATTCTTAAAAATGCGTCGCCAGAAAGAATCGAAGAAAGCTTCAACAGAATCATGAAGGCAAAGAAAAAAGTTGGAATTCTATCTGATAACAATTTTACTTCAGGCGAATTAAACTTCAAAAAAGCAGCCGAATTAAACTTTGAAATCGCTCAGGATTCGATCACAAAAATCATTGACAATTCAAATACAGAATTAGCTTTTGAAGCGCAGAAAAAGAATCAATTAGCGAAATTAAGTTTGTATAAAAATGTAGAAAATACTTTCTTTCAAACTCTAAATTCAAAACTAAAAGCACCGGAATTTGCTTTTGAAAACTTAGAAGTTTCTGATATTGCTACAATCAAAAAAGAGCTGGGTAATTTTGAAACCATTTTGATTTCCTTATTTGTTCCAAAGGCAAAACCAATGAATAATTTTGAAATTAATGACGAAGTTTTAGCATTTCTTTCAGAATTGCTTCAAACCAAAAAATGCATCGTTTACGTTTTCGGAAATCCGTACGTTTTACCCATTATTCCGAATCTTTCTAAAGCTTCCCGATTAATTCAGGTGTATCAGGATTTTGAAGAATTTCAAAAAAATGCAGGAATTCAATTTTTAGAAAATAAAATCTGCAACGGAATTCTTCCTGTAAATATTGAACTTCAATAACTTACAAAACACACATTAACACCTATAACTAAATACTATCACTTAATAAATATTTATAATTACATCTTATTGTAAGTAACTCTACTTATACCCTACTTTTGCAGCACAAATAAATTTTTAACTTTAAAACGAATAAGATGTCTTTAGTAGGAAAAAAATTCCCAAGTATTGCAGTAGATGCTATCTCAGAAATGGGTGATAACTTAAAAATCAACATTTTTGAAGAAGCAGTAAACAACAACAAAAAAGTATTATTGTTCTGGTACCCAAAAGATTTTACTTTTGTATGCCCAACTGAATTACACGCCTTTCAAGCTGCATTACCAGAATTTGAAAAAAGAAATACTATCGTAATTGGAGCTTCATGCGACACAAACGAAGTTCACTTTGCCTGGTTAAATACTCCAAAAAACAACGGTGGAATCGAAGGTGTAACGTACCCAATCTTAGCAGATACAAACCGTAACTTATCTAACATTTTAGGAATTTTAGATATCGATTCTACAGAATACAGCGAAGAAACTGATTCAGTTATCATCGAAGGTTCAAACGTAACGTACAGAGCGACTTACTTAATTGACGAAACTGGAAAAATCTTCCACGAAAGTGTTAACGATATGCCATTAGGACGTAACGTAAACGAGTACTTACGTATGGTTGACGCTTACACTCATATCCAGGAAAAAGGAGAAGTTTGTCCTGCAAACTGGGAAGCTGGTAAAGAAGCAATGTCTGCAGACAGATTGAGTACAGCTGAGTACTTGAGTGCAAACTAATTTTTTTATAAAGGTTCTAAGATACTAAGGTGCTAAGGTTCTAAGTTTTTATACTTATAACCTTAGTAACTTAAAATCTTACAACCCAAAAACATTCAAAAGACTAAAGAAAGGTTCTAAGAATCTAAGATGCTAAGGCTCTAAGATTTTCTCTAAAAAAACCTTGGACATTGAAGTCTTACTATCAAAAATATTCAAAAGAGACTAAAAAAAGAAGCTAAAAACCTTAGCCCCTCAGAACCTTAGTCCCTCAGAACCTCAAAAAACAAAACAAATGTTAATCGACTTAAACGAAGATACGTTAGCAGATTTAGTTGCTAAAAACGAAAAAGTAGTAGTACAATATTCAGCTTCATGGTGTGGAAATTGCCGTATTATGAAACCAAAATTCAAAAAATTAGCCACAGAAAATGAAGCTATCACTTTTGTTTTGGTTGATGCTGAAAATTCTCCGGAATCGAGAAAATTAGCCAATGTAAGCAACTTGCCAACATTCGCTACTTTCGTAAACGGACAATTGGTTGGTGAAACTCAAACCAACAAACAAGAAGTTTTAATCGACCTGGTAAACGCAATTGCGTAAATAGATTTTAGATTTTTAGACTGTTAGATTTTTCGAATCTTTATCTAAAAATCCAATCATCCAACAATCTAACAATCAATAAAATGAAATTACCCGTAATAAAGCAATTGACCCAATTTATCGAAGAAAACGATCAGGATTATATCATTGAAACGATTGAAGTTCTGGAAGCGATGACTGAAATTCCGTCTCTAAAAGATGAAGAATTAGATGTAATTGGCGAATTGATTTCCAACATGTATGGTGCGCTTGAAGTACACAAAATGGTAGTTCAGGGCACAGATAAAAAAGAAGCTTTAAATGCGTTCATGAAACGTGTTTTAGGTTCTATCGACAAATAGTCGGCCTCTTTCAAAGAAAAAACAAAAAACATGACTGAAGAAGCGTTTCTGGATAAGAGACGCTTTTTTTTTTAGTTTTCAGTCACAGTCTCCGTTTTCAGTTTTAACTATTCAGTTATCAACTCAATCTTGTCATTTCATAAATTAATCTAAAATCTCCACTCTAAAATCTAAAATAGTTTGGGCGAGACAGCATCCCGATAAGAGGGCAAATTAACTTTGAGCATATACGCCCTCTCATCGGGATGCTGTCGGGCTATCCGCACTACTTCGGTAGTTTGCTCCTATCCCTCTCGCGGGAAAAAGAGAAAATAGAGGCAAGAATAAAGAATAAAGAATAAAGAGCAAAGAATAAAGAATAAAGAGCAAAGAATAAAGAACAAAGAATAAAGAACCACGAAGTATGTCGTAACGAGGAACGAGGACACGAACGATGGTGAACTGGCGAAGCAATCCCGGCAAGTAGCTTCCCACGGTAATTTGACAAAAATAAACACACGCAAAGTCATTGCGAGGAACGAAGCAACCACACGATCAAAATAAAACTTTAAAAGCCTTGAAATAGATATACTACACGAGATTGCTTCGTTCCTCGCAATTGACAAATCAACACGTTTATATCATAAAATCCCGATTTCTCCGTTAGTCTTAAAACTCGCCTAATTGTGCTCACAACCCACAACAAATACTTTTAGATTCAAATATTAATCCTTACTTTTGAACCTCATTAATTTAAACAAATATCATGGCTTCAATAACATTAGGAGGAAATCCTATTCATACTTCAGGAGAATTACCAACAGTTGGATCACAACTAGCTGATTTCAAATTAGTACAAAACGATTTATCAGTTGCTTCATTAAGTAATTTTGCTGGTAAAAAATTAGTTTTAAATATTTTTCCAAGTATTGATACAGGAACTTGTGCAACTTCTGTTAGAAAATTCAACGAAAGTGCAAGTAACTTAGAAAACACAACTGTACTTTGTATTTCTAGAGATTTGCCATTTGCTCAAAAACGTTTTTGTGGTGCTGAAGGTTTAGAAAATGTAGTAAACTTATCTGATTTTCAGGCTGGAGATTTTGGTAAAACAAACGGTTTAGAAATTGTTGACGGACCATTAGCAGGTTTACACTCAAGAGCAATCATTGTGGTTGATGCTGACGGTAAAGTTTTACATACAGAACAAGTTGCAGAAATTGCAAACGAACCAAATTACGAAGCAGCTTTAGCAGCACTATAATATCCATTAAATGGCATTCGAAAAAGACAATACCTTTGTTACAGGTCGGTTAAAAAGCATGACCTATGCTTTTAACGGAGCTGTAAAACTTATAAAAACAGAGCATAGCATTATGGTTCAATTTTCATTGGGAATCCTAATGACTATTGCTGGATTTTACTTTCATATTACACAAACCGAATGGCTTTGTCAGACATTGGCAATCGGTTTAGTTTTAGCTGTCGAAGGCTTGAATACGGCAGTTGAAAAAATCGCCGATTTTATTCATCCTGATTACAGCAAACGAATCGGATTTATTAAAGATATTGCGGCTGGAGCGGTATTTTTTGCTGCAATGACAGCTATAGCAATAGGCTTGATTATTTATTTACCCAAATTTATATAGGCAAGGAACGCAAGAATGGCAAAAACAACCAAAAAAGAAACTGTAAATAAAAAAAACGAACCAAACACCGAGAGTAAAAGATCTTGGAAGATAACCAAACAACAAAAATTTGTTTTAGGTTGTCTTTTGGTACTCTTTTCTATTGCATTATTAGTTGCATTTATTTCATTTTATGTCAACGGACAATGGCAAACAGATCAAAGCGCAGTAAGTCATCTTGGCGATCGCTCTGAAGAAGTGCAAAACTGGCTCGGAAAATTCGGAGCTTATCTTGCTGATCTGCTTGTATACAGAGGTTTTGGTCTTGCTTCTTTTATATTAGTGCGTTTATTTTTCTTAACCGGATTATTTCTGGCTTTAGAAATGTCAACCAAAAGACTAAAAAGTATTTGGTTCTGGGATTTATTTGCCATTATTATTGTTTCTGTCTTATTTGGATTTTTCGCCACTTCTGCACCTGAATTAGGTGGAACTATTGGGTATGAATTAAATTTATTTTCACAGGATTACATTGGAAAAACAGGAACTTTATTAGCCTTGCTTTTTGGATTAATTGTGTATCTAATTTTCAAAATAAAATTATCTCCGGAGAAAATTCAATCTTATTTTGATTCCACTAAAAAGGAGTTTAAATCGGAATTGAATACCTTAAAAACCCCACAACAGCCTGAAAGTGCTTACAATTTAGAAGAATTTGCTATTGAAGAAGAAGATCCGGAATTAGACAATATTCATTTAAAAACTGAAGACACTCAATTCGAAATTAACAAAGAGGCTTTAAAACCAACCATTTCAAATTCATCAGAAATTGATTTGAACCCGGTTTTAAAACCCGTTCAAATGAATGTTAATCCGGTTACTGTAACAGCTCCGGTGCACACCGAAGAATTTGTTGTTGAAAAACCGGAAGAGGAAGATATCATCGAAGAAAATCTGGCTTCTCGCCTGGTTGCTGATTTCGGTTTATTTGATCCGACTTTAGATCTATCTAATTATAAATTCCCTACTATCGATTTATTAAAAGAATATTCGACGGGCGGAATTACAATCAATCAGGAAGAATTAGAAGAAAATAAAAACAAAATTGTAGACACTCTTCGTAACTACAAAATTGAAATTGCACAGATTAAAGCAACCGTTGGTCCATCGGTAACTTTATACGAAATTGTGCCGGAAGCGGGAATCAGAATTTCTAAAATTAAGAGTTTAGAAGACGATATTGCGTTGTCATTATCTGCTTTAGGAATTCGTATTATTGCGCCAATTCCTGGAAAAGGAACAATTGGTATCGAGGTTCCGAACAAGAACCCAACTATGGTTTCGATGAAAAGCGTTATTGGATCAGCTAAATTTCAGGAAGCTGAAATGGAGTTACCAATTGCTTTGGGTAAAACCATTTCCAATGAAACTTTCGTTGTCGATTTAGCCAAAATGCCTCACTTATTGATGGCAGGAGCTACAGGACAAGGAAAATCAGTTGGATTGAATGCGGTTTTGACTTCTCTTTTATACAAAAAACATCCAGCCGAAGTGAAATTTGTTCTGGTTGACCCGAAAAAAGTGGAACTTACACTTTTCAATAAAATTGAAAGACATTATTTAGCCAAACTTCCTGATACTGAAGATGCCATTATTACAGACAATGCCAAAGTAGTCAACACATTAAACTCACTTTGCGTTGAAATGGATAATCGTTATTCCTTATTAAAGGATGCGATGGTCCGTAATATTAAAGAATACAATGATAAATTTAAAGCCAGAAAATTAAATCCGGAAGCCGGCCACCGCTTTTTACCATACATTATCCTGGTTGTCGATGAGTTCGCCGATTTGATTATGACGGCCGGAAAAGAAGTTGAAATCCCGATTGCGCGTTTAGCACAGTTGGCGCGTGCTATTGGTATTCACTTGATTATTGCGACTCAGAGACCATCTGTAAACGTAATTACAGGTTTGATTAAAGCGAATTTCCCTGCGAGAATTGCTTTTAGGGTAACCTCAAAAATTGACTCCAGAACGATTTTAGATACACAAGGAGCCGATCAGTTAATTGGTCGTGGAGATTTATTGTACACAAACGGAAACGATGTTGTTCGTGTTCAGTGTGCCTTCATCGACACTCCTGAGGTTGAAAAAATTACAGATTTTATTGGCTCACAAAAAGCATATGCCACGGCTTATTTGCTTCCCGAGTTTGTTGGAGAGGAAACTGGCATCAATCTTGATATGGATATTTCCGAAAGAGATACTTTATTTAGAGAAGCGGCAGAGATTATTGTCAATGCACAACAAGGTTCCGCTTCGTTATTGCAAAGAAAATTAAAATTGGGTTACAACAGAGCCGGTCGTTTGATCGATCAGCTGGAAGCAGCTGGAATTGTTGGTCCGTTTGAAGGCAGTAAAGCGCGAAGTGTAAACATTTCTGACTTAAGTGCTCTTGATCAATTTTTTAACAATGAACAAAATTAATCCCATCATGAAAACGAAAATTCAGGAAATCACAAACAATTCTATCTCTAACATGACTAAAAAGTTTTTTCAAATGGCAATTTTATTGCTTTTGAGCTTTACTTCTATTCAGGCACAGGATAAAAAAGCCAAAGATTTATTGAACGAGGTAACAGCAAAAATAAAAAGCTACGATAATATTTCTATTGATTTTAAATACTCTTTAAACAACGTTAAAGAAAACATCAACCAGGACAGCAAAGGAAATGTGATCATGAAAGGCAATCAATATGTATTGAATTTTATGGGTGTCACTAAGATATTTGACGGACAAAAAACCTATACAATAAACCCTGAAGACGAAGAAGTTACTATCTCAAAAGTTAACGAGAAAGATGACAATGCTATTACGCCTTCAAAAATGTTGACTTTTTTCAATTCCGGCTACAAATACAACATGGACATCGTTCAAAATATTAAAGGAAGAAAAATTCAATACATCAAATTAGCGCCAACAAACACTAAGGATCAAAGAAAAGAGATTCTTTTAGGAATTGACGTACAAACAAAACACATCTATAATTTGATTGAAACAGGAAAAAATGGAACAAAAACCACTTTAACCGTTAATTCTTTTAAAACCAATCAGCCTTTATCAAAAAATCAATTTACCTTTGTAGCGAGCAAATATCCAAAATACTACATCAACAAATTAGATTAAACCAAGGTTGAAAATTTTAGACAAATACTTACTAAAAACATTTCTGATTACGTTTACTACGGTATTCGTAATCCTTTTTTTTATATTCATACTTCAAACCGTATGGCTTTTTATCTCTGAACTAGCAGGTAAAGATCTTGATTTGATATTGGTTGTAAAATTCCTTCTTTTCTCCATGCCGAGAATTATTCCGCTGGTACTGCCATTATCGGTTTTATTGGCTTCTATTATGACTTTCGGAAACCTGGCTGAGAATTATGAATTCGCAGCTATGAAATCTTCAGGAATATCACTTCAAAGAGCGATGCGTGTTTTAATCGTCTTTATCTTTGTGCTGAGTATTGTGGCCTTTTGGTTTGCCAACAATGTTATTCCGTACGCAGAATATAAGTTTGTTAACTTCCGAAAAAACATTGCTCAGGCCAAACCTGCCATGGCGATTGCCGAAGGCCAGTTCAACGATGTTGGAACTTATAACATTAAAGTAAACAAAAAGTCAGGCGAAAACGGTAACATCCTAACCGGCGTTACGATTCATGAAAAAGCAAATAACGTTGGAGAAAACAAAACCGTTATTAAAGCTAAAAATGGTAAACTTATCAGTAACGAGAAATCGAGCATCTTAAAATTAGTTTTAAATGACGGTTACTATTATCAGGATGTCACGCCAAAAAAATATGAGGATCGTGCTAAGTTGCCGTTTGTAAAAGCAGCATTTAAGAAACAAATCATCAATATTGACTTATCCGAATTAAATAAAGTTGACGACAATCAGGAAATTAGCAGTACTAACGGTATGCTGAATGTAAATGAACTGCGCTATACTTTAGACTCTTTAAATAAAAATCTGGATAATGAAATTTTATCCTTTTCAGAAAATATAAATCAGCGTGTGGGTATTAAAAAACAACCACCTGTTGTAATCAAAACAGACAAAAAGAAAAAATCGTTGCCTAACGATCTTTTATCTCTTTATGACAATAAACAAAAGCTGGACATTTTAAAAATGGCCACCAGCAACGTTAGCAGCAATATTTATTCAATAGATGCTACACAAAAAGAATTAAAAGACAAACAAAGAGACATCAACAAACACTTAAGCGCTTTATACGAGAAGTTTGTGATTGCCTTTGCGTGCTTTTTAATGTTTTTTATTGGTGCGCCTTTAGGTGCTATTATTCGTAAGGGCGGACTGGGCTTACCTATTGTCTTTGCAGTATTAATTTTTATTACTTTTCATTTCATCAATACTTTTGGAAAAAGGCTTTCGCAGGAAGGCGGTATGAGTCCGTTTATGGGATCCTGGATGTCCTCCTTTATCTTACTTCCATTAGCCATTTTATTAACGTATCGTGCTACAAACGATAATGGATTAATAAATTTTGATGCAATCACAACTCCGATTTCACAACTATTTCAAAAAATTTCCGAGCGGTTTACTCCTGCTCAAAAAAAATAATAATTATGTCAACAAAAATACAACTGAATACCATTGAAGAAGCTATAGAAGATATTCGTCAAGGTAAAGTAATCATTGTAGTCGATGATGAAGATCGTGAAAATGAAGGTGATTTTCTGGCAGCAGCCGAAAAAGTAACTCCGGAAATGATCAATTTTATGGCTACTCACGGACGCGGACTAATTTGTACTCCACTTACTGAAAGCCGTTGTAAAGAACTTGATTTACGTGCCATGGTAAGCAACAATACAGATCATATGGAAACCGCTTTTACTGTTTCTGTAGATTTAAAAGGTCATGGTGTTACCACAGGAATCTCAGCAGCAGACCGATCTAAAACAGTACAAGCTTTAGTTGATGGCAATACAAAACCACATGATTTGGCACGCCCGGGGCACATTTTCCCTTTGATCGCAAAACAAGGTGGTGTTTTAAGAAGAACTGGTCATACAGAAGCTGCAATTGACTTCGCACGATTGGCCGGATTTAAATCGGCTGGTGTAATCTGCGAAATCTTAAATGAAGACGGAACGATGTCTCGTTTGCCTGAATTGATAAAAGTAGCAAAGAAATTTAATTTAAAATTAGTTTCAATTGAGGATTTAGTTGCGTACAGAATGCAACACGACAGCCTGATCGTTAAAAAAGAGGATTTTGATATCGAAACCCGTTTTGGAACTTTCCGTTTAAGAGCTTACGAGCAAACTACCAATAAACAAATACATATTGCGTTAACCAAAGGAACATGGAATCTTGGAGAACCAATCTTAACCAGAATTCATTCTTCTCAGGTAAATAATGATTTATTAGGAACTTTAACCAACAATGCCGAACAACAATTAGACGGTATGTTTAAAGTTATTAATGAAAACGGAAAAGGTGCTGTCGTTTTTATCAATCAGGATATGCAGGCCGTAAACCTATTAAGCCGTATCTCTGAGCTTAAATCTTTACAAGCAGAAGGTACAATGAAAGCTCCAAAAGTAATTATTGATAGTAAAGACTACGGAATTGGCGCTCAAATTTTACATGATATCGATATTTCAAAAATTAGATTAGTATCAAACACGGAACAAACAAAACGTGTCGGTATGATTGGCTATGGTCTTGAAATTACTGAATACGTAAGTTATTAATATGGGGACATTAGAAGAGAGAATTTCAAAGTCAGAAACCCATATATTCAAAGCCGTTTTTCCGAGTACAACGAACCATTATGATACTTTATTTGGAGGAACTGCACTTCATCTTATGGATGAAGTTGCTTTTATTTGCGCTACCAGATTCAGCCGAAAGAAAGTGGTAACGATTTCTACAGGCCAAATTGACTTTAAAAAAGCAATACCAGCCGGAACTTTAATAGAATTAGTTGCCAAAGTGATTAGCGTTGGAAGAACAAGTTGCAAAATTCATGTGGATATTTTCATGGAACAAATGTATTCTGAACTTCGCGAAACCGTAGTTTCAGGAACTTTTTCGTTTGTTGCAGTCGATGAAAACAAGAAACCAACGCCTATTTTAGATTAATTATATTATTTAGCATAAAAATATCCTTTTAGTAAATACTGATTATTAGACACTTGAAAATTAAGTTAAAAAAATCAATGAAAAAGTTTTTATAATCGGAAAAGCGCACTATATTTGCACTCGCAATCAGCAAATGATGGCGACATACTGGAGAAATGGCAGAGCGGTCGAATGCGGCAGTCTTGAAAACTGTTGACTGTAACAGGTCCGGGGGTTCGAATCCCTCTTTCTCCGCTGAACTTGAAACCCTTAACTTTTGTTAAGGGTTTCTTTTTTTTTATCCTATTATTTTCTTTGTAAAATAATGGATCAAGACGTAAATCTGAGGAGCAGCAAAAATTAAGCATAAATATTAGTTAGCCTAAAAAGGAAGTATTCTATATTTCTAACACCTCTGAATT
>FNPS01000020.1 GCA_900107365.1 Flavobacterium aquidurense | reverse complement strand
TTATCTTACTCTTTATTCTTTTGTTTTGAAATCTCTTTCAAAACGGCTGTCAATTCAATATGTCTACGAACGTGTCTTTAAATCTTGTTTCGCTTATGTTTCAAAGCGGGTGCAAAAGTAGTCAGATTATTAGATTTCACAAGACTTTTTATATTTTTTTTATGCTCTTTTTTAAAAAATTTTCCTAACGTTCTGATAACAGCAAATTTAGATATTAAAATATTTTATTTATTTGACGCTTTTTTCTTACTATATGTATTTTTAAACTAAAACAGTATTTCAAAAAGACTGCTTTCATGAAATTATCAACAACTATAATCTTATTATGAAGAATTTCTAAATGCATTACTCAGAAAAATTCTCGTGTATTGTACTAAATAAAAGAATAACTAATATTCTATAAAAGTTTGAGCGCGAACGTAAAGTTCACTTAAAAGCAAAAGGCCTTTATGATCCTTATTTTTTATTTCAAATTAGTATTATTAAAATAATTGGATCTTATGGCTTTAATTGACATTTATATAAATGGAGTGGATACATTTTTGCCAAAAAGTTAAAGCTGTCAAATTTTTAATATTTATAAATAATTTATCTCCTAAAAAAACTATCTCATCTATAATGGATCATTTGCAAAAGTTAGAGATTAAGCAAAAAGATTAGATAACAAGTTAGAATTTTAAATTCTTATGTCATTAAAGCTGAAACATAACCAAATTTTTAACCCTCCCTCTTATTCAAACTATGAATGACATTTATAATTTGAAATTCTAGATTTTTAATCACCAAATCCAACAAAACAAGCCAACGAATTAATAAACAACAACATAACTCTTTATTTGTCCCTTTTTTGTCCCCTTCCTTTTTGGTCTAATTTATTGTATTTGAAATAATTTCGCCTTTGTTTATTATTAAATATTAAGTAAGGTATTTAAGCACGTAAAATAATTAATTCTTAAAATTATTATCTATGAAATCAAAATTACTATTATCGGCATTTTTTATGTTATGTACAATAACAAAAAATTACGCTCAAACTTCAGTTTCTCAGGCAGGGATTGCTATTCAGGGGATTGCCCGCGATGCTAACAATACAGCTATCGTTAATCAGAGCATCAGCCTTACATTTACTTTGTATTATCTGGACGCTTCAAGTATTGAACAGTCTATTTATAAAATAACAAAAAACTTACCTACCGATGCTTTTGGTGTTTTTTCTGACGTAATAGATCCTACAGCTTCAAACAATAGCCAGTTTGCAAATAACATAGCTTATCTCAGAATAGAAAAAGGACAAGATATTATTTCAGACGAAAAACTTCATCATGTTCCTTATGCTATTGCAGCAAATAATGGTGTTCCTACAGGTTCTATTATGCCATTTATTGGTACTGTTATACCAGACGGATGGGTTTTATGCGATGGAAAAGTTTTGCCATCAAGTGCCAAAGCCCTAATTGCTTTAGTAGGAAATAATGCTCCTAATCTACAAGGTATGTTTTTAAGAGGTACAGGAACTAATACGGTCAATAATCAAGCAGGTCCATCCTTAAAACAAACACAATCTGATAGTTTTAAATCTCATATTCACACTACAACTATTAACGATTCAAAACACAGTCATGGATATGGAGATATCTACCATACTGAAAAGAGTGATAACAAAAATGAATTCCCTACGGTAGTATTACCTTCTGATAGAGGTTCTAATGGAGGTACTGACAATGATAATAAAGGTTTTGAAATGTCAAGGACTACTAGCGCCTCACAAAGTAACATAACCGTAACAGTAAATAATACCGGAGACAACGAAACACGTCCTGTAAATTATGGTGTAAACTATATTATTAAACTGTAAAGCTCTAATTATGAAAAAAATAATAGTAGCATTGGGGCTTTTTTTCCTGACAACAGGACTTTATGCCCAAAATACTAAAGGAGCCAAAATAATACCCGTTTCACAGTCTATTCAAAAGAAAGATATAACTATACAGGTGGGGCTTCCTTTTTTGGGAGAAAATAAAAGTGGTGTAAGGAAAACAAACCCGGCAGATGTTCGTTTTCCTTGGGACGTTCTTTATTTATACAATACATTCTCTGAAGAATCTTTTGATGTATCTAAAGGTTATTATGGAGATAAAATATTAATTACCTGGGATTTAAGAGCAAATACTAACCTTGTAAAAACTATAAAAATATACCGAAGAGTTTATAGCGAGCAAGGCAATAAACCTTACGATTTAGTAGTAGGTCTTTCTCCAACTGAAACAGCATATGAAGACAAATATGTTGATGGTGGCGTTTTATACGAATATAAAGTACAGGCTGAAGGTATCAGTACAATATCAAGCCTTTATAATACTTATATTACAGGCATAGGATATAGAAATCCAACAGCTGTTGTCACTGGTAACGTTAGTTATAAAGGAGGTAACCCCGTAAAGGATGTAACTGTTACAGCAACTCCTAGTGGTAGTGCAATGTCTACAGGTAGCGCATTGAGTGTTCCTGCCTCAGGATTTATAAATATTGAAAATTTGGATACTGAAATTTTAAATTCAATAACTTTTCAGGCGTGGGTAAAACCTCAGACAGCTTACACAAACGATTCCCAACCAGCTATTCGATTATTTAATCTCTCTGGCTTATCGAGTGATAATATTGATGCCACAGTAAAACTAGATCCCATTAATAATACAATAGATATTATTATCGACGGTAATAAATATTCATTGATGAATTACTTTCCTTCTGGGAAATTGAATTCCAGGGGAAATGATTTACTGGTCCCTGTTTCTGATTTTAACAAATCTTTTGTACACTTCTCTATACTACTTAATGATGGTAAAACTCCTTTATTGTACATTAACGGCAGACCAATTACGCAAGCTTACAAAACTGATACAGATAGTAAATTAAAAGGCTCTGACCCTACGTATATTGCTCCTTACTTTAATGTTACCATTCCTACTGGCATTACCCTTCTAGATGGTAAAAAATGGGAAAACGTTAAAGTTGGAGGAGGAAATTCAAGTTACATTGATGAAATAAGAATTTGGAAAACAGCATTAGACGCAACCGTAATAAGAACAGATTATTCGAGGTTTATTAGCGGAAACGATTCTAAAATGTTGACCTATTTAAGAGCCAATGAAAAAGGGGGCGCATACGCTTATGATTTATCACGAAATGGATTTAATTATAACAAAAGGCACGGAAAGCTTTGGAATGCTTCAACACCTGGCTCTGATAAAGTTTTATGGGCTACTGCAGCAGATAATTATCCGACAACATCTCAACTAGGTGTTTTAGGAGTAACCGACAGTAAGGGTAATTATCAAATTAATGCTATACAATATTCTGGTACAGGAGAATCTTATAATATAACTCCTTTATATGGACAGCACAAATTTGAGCCCAGCCAGCAATTGGTTTATTTAGGACAAGGTTCTGAAGTCGTTAACAAAATTGATTTTGTAGATCAATCATCGTTTAGTTTTAAAGGTGTAGTACAATATGACACCCGTGGCGTTTTCCCTTCTTATGTTACTGTTGATAACAAAAGGGATAATAGTAATAAAAACGACTCATGGATTAGTGGAGGAAGTAATATCCTTGATGAGGGATATAACTATTACGAAATTAATGGTGAAAAATATTCTAAGGGATCGTATTGGAAAAATGATGCCACTACTCCTACAGATCAATCAGATGATTATTTAGATAAATATGCCTCTATTTTTTCCGAAGGAGCCAATGTTTATATAGATGGAAATATTGTCCTGGATGCCAATAATTTTCCTGTAGTCACTGATGAAACCGGCTATTTTGATATAAGCGTGCCAATTGGAAAACATTATATTACAGTAAAAAAAGAGGGGCATCAATTTACTTACAGTGGTCGTTTTCCTGCTGCCTCAAGCGAATTCAAAGAGTTTTTTGAAGACTCAAACGAACCTGTTTATTTTGTAGACACCACCAGAGTTACCGTAGTAGGTAAAGTAGTTGGAGGATCTGTAGAATCGACCAAACCTATTGGGTTTGGAGATACTGGTCTTGTGACAAAATTAGTCACCAATTCTGGTGTTACAAAAACTCTTGAAGTTAGTGCTAAGAATAATATTGGTAGCGCCAGTTTTACTCTAGGATACGCTCCGGTTGGCGCCACTGTGACCAATTATACTAAAGCTAACTATACTACTAATACTAAATCAGGAGAATATCGAGTAGCACTAATGCCATTGAAATATAATCTTGCCGCTGAAGATTTAACAATTAAAAGTGCTTCTACTATTTCATTATTAAAATCAGGAACGACAGAGGTATTTGATTTTTCTAAGATACCAGATATAAAAACACCTGAATATACCTATAAAGATGAAAACATCGATAAAACCTTGACAGGAAAACCATATCATTATGAAAAAAGCTTCACTTATCGATCTGTCCCGGAATTAGAAGTAATCGAACAAACTTCTGATATGACTATTGATGCAGGTGAAGGAACATCTATATCTACTACAGGTTTTTCAAATCTTGTGTATTCACAATTTCATCCTTATAAAATTGTCATGAGTCGATTTGAACGTTATATAAATAATGATCCGATAGCCAATAACTTACCAGCGGTTGAAGTAACAGTTCCGGTAACTGATGGGGAATTAATTAAAAATAATAATCTTGCTTTAGCAGATTCTGAAAAAGTTACATCAGAAGGAAATATTTTAACCTATACGTTTAAGGCTGGAATACCTTCAATTACTCCGCCGTTTGTTGTGACAAGCACATTAAAATACAGATTAGACGAAAAAGATTATCCGGTTAAAAACTTTAAAGAAACGGGGATTATTTTTGGAGGAAAAGACGATGGAAGTAAAACTTTTGTAACAAAAGGTCCAAACGTTCCGGATATTATTCTGAGAGACCCTCCAGGTTCAAACAGTTTTGCTTCTATTAAAAAAGGAGAAAGTTTCTCGGTTACAATAGATGGAGCTTTTACAACATCTAACGGGGTAAGTACTGGTTTAAAAAATTCTTTAGGAGTCAAATTTGCTTTTGGTGGTGGCTTATTGGGGCCGGTTACAGAAGTAAAAACTGTTATGGATGTAAATGGGGCAATAGGACTCACCAACTCTTCAGAATTTGGAAATACTTTGACCAAAACCTACACCTTTAATCAAACGATTTCTACAAGTGATGACCCAAATTATGTTGGCGCTGACGGAGATTTGTATATTGGAAATTCAAGTAATTATTTCTACGGTTCTTATGCCGATGTGCAGGCGTCGAAAACTCTTAAAAGTGATGATTCTATTGTATTAACAAATTTTAAAGGTGAGAATGTTTTTGTCAGCAAACAAAAAGCGATGTATTTTGTAGAAGAGCCATCTGAAACATTCTTCATTTATTCGCAAAAGAATATCCTTACCGTTGTCATTCCGGAAATACAGGCTATAATAGATAATATCACTAACGGTGTTATTAAAGAAACTGATCCCGGAGTAAAAAAGAAAATTGATTATGAGAGAGATATTACATTATGGAGAAACATTATTTTAAATAATGAGAGAAGCAAATATGCCGCAATGAACGACCGTAGTACTTATAAGCAAGGATTATTTGATAAAATTAATTCTACATCAGGCCAATTAAACGGACTTTCTGGTTTTAAAGAGATGGTAACCAAAGGTTTTTCTGATAATATTTCATTTGATTCTGGAGTTGGTGAAATTACAAAGAGCGTAGAATCAGGAATAATTAATGGAAGCTCAACAAAATTAACATTCAGCCTTGACGAATCCTTTTCATTAGACATGGGATTCACCATCAATGATACCGGTTGGATTAAAAATGTTTCAGGTAAATTTAACCAGGACCAAAGTAATAACAACACAGAAGAAAATACATCTACCACAGACATTAGTTATACATTAAAAGATAATGATAGTTCTAATTTTTTAAGTGTTGATGTTGTAAATCTCTTTGACGGAAATGGTCCGGTTTTTATTACACAAGGAGGAAAAACATCATGCCCGCATGAAGAAGCTGAACTTTCTCATTTTTATAACAAAGTAAACTATAACCCTACAGCCACTGTACCTGAGGAATTACCAGCTGATAAACGTGAATTATTAAGTTTTGCGACTCAAAAAGTTGAAGTTCCGGTACTTTCTGTAACCGATAACAACGTGAGCAATATTACAGAAACTAAAAAGGCCGAATATGAATTAAAACTTGAAAACAATAGTGCTTCCGGATCTGATGCTGATTACTTATTGGTTATCGATAATACGAGCAATCCAAATAATGCATTAATTAATGTTGAACCAAATGGTACTATTGTACATGTTCCTTATGGCAAACAGGTTATTTATAAATTGACCTTGGGTAAATCTATTTCTGATGTTTATGATTATGAGAACATAAAGGTTCGTTTGCAATCTTTATGTGATGGCGAAAAAGTAAGCTCGTCCGTATTAATTTCGGCTCATTTTCTTCCCTCATGTTCTAGTGTAACACTAAACGCTCCTTTAAACAATTGGGTATATAATAGAGAGAAAGCATACAATACAGATGGTACAACTAAACCATTATCCATAAACATGATGGGATATAGTACTAAATTTAAGAGCTTCAAAAAAATTGATCTGGAATATCGATTAGCGACAAGTCCAAACTGGATTCGTTTACATACTTATTATGGCACGACAAAGTTTTACGATGATGCAGTTGCAAATAATGAAACTGAAATAACATCTATTGGAGCTGCAACGAATTTAGCTTATAATTTTGATATTGCTGCTCTGCAGTTACTCGACGGCAATTATGAGATTAGGGCTCGAAGTACTTGTACAAATGATACAGAGTTTATATCTGATATCATTACTGGAAGAGTAGATTTACACGCACCACAACTCTTTGGTACACCTTTGCCTATTAATGGTATTTTAGGTATCGGAGAGGATTTAAAAGTGAGTTTTAATGAAAATATCTTTTATAATTCTGCAGTAAGTACAATCGAAATAAAAGGACAAACAAATCAATTGCCTATTGATCATAATGTTTCCCTACATTTTGAAGGAACCGACAATACTGCTGTAATTAATAATCCGAAAATTGCTTCAGGAGATTTGACTTTTGAATTTTGGATGAACAATGACACTACGGTTTCTGCCCCTGCTACAATCCTTTCTCAAGAAGGAGGATTAAAAATTGGACTAAGTGCCACTAATACTATTTCGTTTACATTAGGAGATATTATCGCCCAGGGAGCATTAAAAAAAGACAACTTGTTTCATCATTATACATTTACCTATAAAAGTAGTAATGGTGATTATCGAATCTTTGAAGATGATACTGAAATTGCTACTAAAACAGGAAATACCAATACACAATTTACCAATAACAATCCTTTAGTAATTGGAGGAAACACCTTTGCAGGAAACATACATGACCTTCGTTTATGGAATAAAACGGTTACGAGAGAAGAATCGTATGCAAAAATGTACGCTCAACTTATAGGTAATGAGGCTAATTTAATTGGATACTGGCCAATGAACGAAGGTAGAGATAACCTGGCTAAAGATTTGGCAAGATTTAAACATGCAACCGTAAATGCTTCATGGGACATCAAACCAAAAGGAAATTCATATGATTTTAATAACGGACAGTATCTTATTATGGACAACGTCAATTTTGTTCAATTAACTAAAGAAATGGATGCTACAATGGAGTTCTGGGTAAAAACAGATACTACTCAGGAAGCCACTTTATTTTCTAATGGTAAAGGTGATGGTTCTGATATTATACAGAGTAATGGTCTGGCAAATAAATGGTCTGTTGATATAAGTAGTAGTGGCTTGTTACTTTTAAAAAGCGAAGGCGAATCTTATCCCTTAACAACTAAGAGTGTCACCGATAATAATTGGCATCATGTTACTTTATTATTCAATAGAATTGGCTCATTAAGAACTTATGTTGACAAAGAACTTGTTTCTTCAAATCAAATGACAAAAATTGGAGGTTTCTCCGGAAATAAAATTTGGTTGGGTGCCAGAGGCTCAAAAGATTTATCAGGAAAAGAAACTGTTGATCGTACATTCAAAGGTAAGATCGATGAATTCCGTTTGTGGAATACCTTGCGAAATATAGAACAAATTAACAGAGACAGTTATAATGAAGTTGATATCGAAAGCATTGGTCTATTGTTATATGCAAAAATGAATGCCCCAGATCCGGCTACAGCAAATGGCCCAAGGTATTATCATGCAGATACGAATCAAACTGTAGTAGTGAACAACGCAACTTTAAGCAGCGGAAGTTTACATTATTCAAATGATGTTCCTGCAATAAAACCAGAACGCCAGCTTATTAAATTTTTAACAACTAATGTTATTAAAGACAGCGAAATGATTATAGCGCCTGTCGTTACTGACTGGGCATCATTAGAAGGTCAAATATTAGACATTACCGTACACAGAATGTCTGATAATGCTAATAATATGCAACAATCTCCAATTACCTGGACTGCCTATGTTAACCGCAATGAGGTAAGCTGGTTTGCTGACGGATACAATGATATTGTTGATATTGTAAAGTATAGCGAAGAAACAAAAACTTTTGAATTAACACTTGTGAACAAAGGAGGTAAAAGACATCCTTATACGATCAACAATATCCCAAATTGGTTAAATTTAAGCAAAACATCAGGTACAATTGAACCTAATAGTAAAGTAAGCATCACTGCAACAGTGGATAAAGAAATTACTGTTGGGGAATATCTTGAGAATTTGTCTTTGCAAACCGATTTTGGGTACGATCAAAAATTACAGGTAAAGGTAAGAGTATTGGCTCCTGAACCTAACTGGACAGTCGATCCTACTCGCTTTGATTATAGCATGAATATTATTGGAAAAATAAAAGTTGATGGCGTGCTATCAACAGATTCTTATGATAAAATTGCAGCTTTTCACAATGACGAAGTTAGAGGCACTGTCAAGCTTGTATACAATGAATTGTATCGCGAATACTTTGCTTTTTTAACGGTTTATAGCAATACTAATTCTGGAGAAGAACTGAAATTTAAAATCTGGGATGCCTCTCAGGGTAAAATTATGGAAGCCAGTATAGATTCTAATTCAGCGATTACTTTTATGGATAACGATGTATTAGGAACTTTAAGCAAGCCAGGTATATTTAGCAATTCAGGCCTAATAGAACAGGAAATCACTCTAAATAAAGGTTGGTCCTGGGTATCCTTGAATATAAATGATGAAAATTTTTCAAATATTAATAAATTAACTAAAAGTCTAAGTTTAGAAACTTCTAACCGTATCTTAAGTAATTCTCCTGCCCAACTCGAAACTTATTTTAAAGATCAATCAACGCCTTCAAACAGTGGATGGTCTGGTACAATAAGCGCTAATGGAGGACTGTCATCATCAAAAATGTATAAAGTCAATATAACAGATGAGCAGACTTTAAGAATTAAAGGTAAAAGTGTTGACCCTACAAATTGGAGTTTTTTAATCAAAGAAAACTGGAATTGGCTCCCTTATCCTTTGGCTTATAATCAAACTACAAATGAGGCTTTGGCTTACTTTGAGGCAACAGATGGAGATGTAATTAAATCTCAAAATTTATTTGCGATTTATGATCCAATCATTGGATGGAATGGAACTTTAAAATATTTAGAAGCAGGAAAAGGCTACATGATTAAGTCTAAGAACGAGCAGAATTTTAAATATCCGTACTATGCAGGGAATTATTCTAAGTCAGTATCAAAATCAATTTCAATTGGCGAGCAGGAAACTATTAAATCGGAGTTTAAGCAGTATTCGCAAAACATGAATGCAGTTGTTTTACTGCCTAAAGGGTTCAACGAGTTGTTTGTTTACGATTCCAAAGGGCTTTTAAAAGGAGTAGCAACAAATCAAATGGTAAACAATCAAGAACTAAGTTTTATTACCATTTTTGGTGAAAATCCTGAAACATTATCATTCTCTGTGGGCGATGGATTCAGTAAAAAAACAACCACGAAATCATTTGTTTTTAACGAGAATAAAGTGCTTGGAACAATTGCTAATCCTGTTATTTTAGAAGATATCACATATGGTGTTACGATTTATCCAAACCCATTTCAATCGACGTTAGCTATTAGAATTAATGCTAGTAAAAGTCAAGAAGCAAAAATTCAGATTTTCTCATCAACAAGTCAGTTAGTGTTTAGTAAAAATATGAATATTGAACGTGGCGAAAGTGAAATTAAAATTTCTCCAAATGTGGCACAAGGCGTTTACATTATAAAAATTGAAGTTGATGGACAAGTGACAACAACTAAGATAATCAAGAATTAAATAGTCAAATTATTATGCTCCTAAAACAAGTCTGAAAACTCATTTTAGGAGCACATAATCAATTAAATATGAAAAATTATATATATAAGACATTATTACTTTTTTTCATAAGTATAAATGTATTTGGAGAATCTCCAAATTGGTCGGTAAAGGAAAATAATTTTCAATATACCATGTCATTTCAAGGTTTTATTAATGTTGATGGAAAAACGCTATCTAGTGTAAATGATAAAGTGGGTGCCTTCGTAAATGGCGAATGCCGTGGCAGTGCTAACTTACTGTATGTAGCTAGTGAAGATAAGTACATTGTTTATTTAACAGTTTTCGCTAATGTTGACAATGAAATTATTAGTTTTAAAATCTATGATTCTGCAAACAATACCATTAGAAATGTAGCAACCACAAAAGCATTTGAAAACAATAAACATTACGGAAACTTATTCCAATCTTATAGCTTTGCCAGTCCTTCGTTGCGAAACAATGCTGAAATTTTAGATTTTGGATTTAAGAATCTAGCGGTAAAAACTAAAACTATTGCAGGATCTCAAATTACAATCTTCCTTGATAAAGGAATAAATGTTTCGGCGCTAAATGCCTTATTTGAGTTAAGTCCCGGAGCTAAATTATTTGTTGGAACAGTGCAACAAACTGCTGGATCAAATACTATAGATTTTAGTACTCCCATTCAATTTCAAGTACTCTCAGAAGACCAATCAGTTTTAAAACAATGGACTGTAACAGTCAAACTTGGGACAGCACAATTTTACAAGAAAGATGCGGTATGTTACACTGGAGGAGTTATTAAAGTCCTGTACGGCGAAAATAATACAGCCGTAACTTTGACTAAATCGGGACTTCAACTTACCTCGCAAAACATTCTCAATGGCGAAACTATTTTTAGCAATTTAGAGGTAGGAACATACAGCATAAACATAGGTACTATCAACAAAGAGATAATCATTAACCAAAAGCAATAATCATGAGAATCAAACATTATTCTATTTTAGCATTAATTTCGATATTTATTTTTAGTTGTTCACATGATTCAGACTCTACTCCTGTTGCTCCAACAAAAATTTCGTTCGCACATGCTGACGGTTCAATTATTTCTGAAAATGAATGCATAAATCCTAATAGCAAATATGTCATAAAAATAGAAACCAACTCTAAATTTACCAGTAATAAGAAAGTCAAAAAATTAGATTATACCGTCAATGGAACAGTATATAGTATGACACTTTCAAATAACGATATTCAAACTAATCCAATCAACCTTGTAGATGGTGATAATTTCGCCCAAATAGTAGGTAGTGATAGTAAGTGTAACCTAAAATATATCGATCAGGGAGATTTTAAGTTGGTTGAATAAAACCTTGTTTTAGTAAGTAATGTCTAATTATTTCTAATAATTAAATATTGTTTTAATATTTTTTTCCTTCAGCCTACTGAGAGTGCTAAATCAATTGATTCGGCACTCTTTTTTTTTATTTTATAGCCATTTTTTATAATCACTAAAGTAGAGATAATCAACAATTATTCACGAGTTAACAAAAGCATTACTTAAAGTTATTAATTCTTAAATTAATTTCTACAGGACAAACCTACTTTTACTTTCATCATAAACTATTGATTTTCAACAAACATAATTACAAATACTCATTAAAAATATTAAATTATTTAAAACAATATCTTAAGAAAAGTATTCTTTTTTTTTTATTTTTACCATTCCAGACAAACAAAATCCTATGTAAGCCTAATGTTATTTAGAAAATTATATTGCACCCTTATAGTTCTTATTGTATCGCAATTAAATGCACAAAAAAATCAAATAGTTTTTTCTTCTTCTGAAAATAAAATCAAAAAAATAGAAGACCTGGTTCTTCAGGAAAAACCTTTTGATACTGATACCTTAGGTCTAAAAACATTTCTTCAGCCTTTACAAACAAAAGAAAACGGCGTTATTTACGACGCTTTACTTGCCAACGGCTATAGTAACTTTTACAACACATTAAACAAGCAAAGTAAATCCTATTACATTCAATCCCTAAAAAAGGCAGCTTTATTAAAAGATACGTCAATTGAAATTTGGGTGCAACTTAATTATGTAAGCTATCTTTATCATTACAGAGATTATGTAAACATGACACCTCTTTTGATAAAAATAATTGATGGTATATCAAGACTTCCTAAAGATCAAATAATTTTGCCTGGACAATCTTTCAAGAAAATTGGCTGGATTATGCAGACTTTTGGAGATTACAAGGAGGCACTTGAATTCCTAAATCTTGCAAAAAAATACACTCCTAAAAACACTCCTGAATATGCTGAGATCACAGATGCTTTAGGCTTAAATTATTTTAATGTTGGAAATATTAAAACAGCTGAGTTTTATTTAAATCAAGCCCGTGTTTTGGCTAAACAAATTAATGATGAGGTTCGTTATGCAAAAATTTTAGGGAATTTAGCCCTTCTGCAACGACAAAAGGGAGATTTAAAAACGGCAATTTCTCTTTTGAAAGAAGATATTACTATTTCTGAACGAAAAAAAAGCTATCAAAATACAATGTATGCATGTATACTTTTGGCAGAATTGTATTTGGCTGACAATAATCTTGATAAAGCTGAGGAAACACTTAAAAAGGGTGAAAAAATTGCATATTCGCAATCTTATTTTGAAAAATCAGAACTGCAAATTATCAAACTAAAATTAGAAGTTTTAAAAAAACAAAATAAAACCGATAATGAACTAATTCTGAGAAGAAGGATGATTGTTCTTGAAGATTCATTACAAAATAAAGATGGTGATATAGCGATAAGCAAAGCAAACTGGATTCTTGAAAAAACAAAATTTCAGGAAAGCATTAAAAAAACTAAAAATCAGTACAGACGTGAAGTAGCTAAAAAAAATATTTATGCTTACATTACTATTCTGGCTTTTCTATTGGCCTTTTTACTAGTCTTTTTTATTTTAAAAAAATATAAAAAACAATTAAAAACCAGAAAGATTGAGTACAAGCAAAAAGTCTCTTTACAA
Organism: Flavobacterium aquidurense; assembly: GCA_900107365.1. Taxonomy (GTDB): domain Bacteria; phylum Bacteroidota; class Bacteroidia; order Flavobacteriales; family Flavobacteriaceae; genus Flavobacterium; species Flavobacterium aquidurense. Next base: position 7,286 of record FNPS01000020.1, on the reverse strand, counting down.
GAATTAGAAAAAGCAAAAATAGAACAAAAACTAGCTGAAGCTAATAATAATCTGAATGCTCAAGTTGCTTATTTGAAAGATAAAAACATCCAAATCAAGAATTTAAAAGTTGAAATTGATAAGATTAAACAGTCATCATCTTATTATAATCAAAAAGAAACAGGAAAACTAAACACTTTGCTGGAATCACATTTAATGACAGAAAATAATTGGAATAACTTTAAAAGAGAATTTAAAAAAGAACATCCCGAATTTTATAATCGTCTTCAAAGTGATTTTCCTGAAATCACCGATTCGAACATGAGAATATTATTGTTGCAAAAACTAAACTTTAACAACAGTGAAATAGCTGAATTATTAGGCATTACGACCGAAGCTGTTAAAAAATCAAATCAGAGGCTTAAAAAGAAGCTCGGCGAAAAATTTAATATTCTCTTTGAGCACATCTATTTGTAATCAGCCATAGCCAGCCTAAACTCCGCTTGCTTTTTATGGTTCTGTAGAAAGGCTGGAAGGAGCACCAGTAGTTAATGCAATTATTCTAGAATTTCTTACTATTACAGATGCCAAAGAATTTTATAAACAACACTTAGTAAAACCCGCAAATCGTATTATTCGCAGGTTTTTTGCATTTAAGGCAATTTTCAATCTTTATAAAAACAGGGTCAAAAACCTAGAATCATCTAACAATCTATTTTTTAAGCACATACATCAAAAAATATTATTTTTTTTCTTAAATTTGATATGCATCCATTCTATTAATCTCCAATTGAAATAGTAAGAAAATAACATTCTAAATATTTTTTTTATTATTCTAATTCTTCTAATGATTAATAAATAAATTGACACTTTTTAACGTGTACAAATGCGTTTGTAAAATAATAATTCCAAAAAAATTAATGCTATTAAAACGTATCATAGCCCATGTTAAAATCTATATTTCAATATATATACACTACCAAAAACAATACTGACATTAGTGGGAAAGCTATTTTCGTTTTTCTTATTTTAATTTCCTTTTTTTCGGTCAATGCTCAAAGCCTTAAAAAAAATGCGGATACCATCGTTAAAGATATTGGAATCAATAATAAAGTAAGCCATCTTCTACTTGAAAGCAAAGCAGAAAACGAGAAGAAAGAGAGACAGAATAAATACATAAATTACCAAAAAGTCCAAAAACAAAATAGAATCTTCAACTTAATTGAATTAGAAGTTCAAAATGCAAAGTTCCTATTAACAAAAGGATATGCATACAAAGACATTACTGCAGAGATCCATCAATTGAAAGAATGGGAAGAATTTGCAGTTAAGGGCATTGTTGGGAGAAAATTCAGGGTTTTGACCGACAGAAATCTTAGCTCAACTTCCATATTACTTGATGAATTATTAAAACGCACCAGCAATCGCTTAAAAAAAATAAGCATTGAAAACCAACAGCTAAGCAGAACCCAAGAAAAAATTGATTCTCTGGTTGCTGAAAAAAACCTGTATTATGTCCCAATCGATTCTGTTGCCAGGGAAAATTATCGACTGCAATCACTAAAGATGAATACGGATATCAATCTAATCTCTGAAAAATTAAAAAATGCAGTAGATAGTATCCAAACATTGGAAATTATGGGGGACCAATTAAAATTTAAAATTGAGTCGGACATAATTGAAAATGACAGACTGCGAAAATTAGAAGCCGACCAATTATTTACCAAAAAAGTTCCTGTTTTTGAACGCCCTGACATTAAAAAGTTAAGGATTGAAGATCCTTTGGCTTTTTCATTAAAAACAAACTATCTGGTACTGTATTTTTATCTTATAAACAACCGAAATTCTATTCTTCTGATGCTGATTCTAATAATAGGCACAGCGATATTTTTTAAATTGCAAAAGAGTAAATTTCTTGATTTAGGTTATAAAAAAGAAATGTTATTAAATATTTATATTCTAAACAGCCCAATTTCCACAGCCATTTTAGCTGTTCTGAATTTGTACCAATTCGTTCTTCCTATGCCACCGCTTATTTTTTCAATTTTAGCCTGGACAATATCGACTATTTCATTGACCATATTAATGTGGAAATCAATCAATACATTTGTTTGGAAAATCTGGGTAGCAATTTTTTTATTGAATTTAGTTACCTTTTTTGACATTACAATTTTAATTCACTTTGTTGGTGAGTCCTTTTTAATTTTGGGAATTAATTGCTTAGGCATTGCAATAGGCATTTATGCTGTCATTAACAGAGCACAAATTCAAAGAAAAGTATATTTATGGTATATCATTATAGCAACCATTCTTCAATTCTTATCGTTCTATTATTTATTAAATGGGCATTATAATTTAGGTAAATTTCTAATGACAAAAGGAGTTTACACAATTATAGTGATATTCTCTCTGTATAGCACTTTTATTGTAGTCAAGGAAATTAATTTGATCTCTAAAATTTTAGAAGCGGATAATGAAGATGAGCCAAAGAAAACTTTAAATGGTATCTCTCACCAATTTACCTTTGGTTTTTATCTCATTCTATTTGTCTGTTGGGTACTATTAATGATAAGAAACACCTTTACTTTTCAAAGTTTTGTTGATCCTTTCAGAAATACCATATCCGAACCCAGAAGTATTGGAAACGTCACGTTCACGTTTGAAAATATTCTAACATTCTTTGTTGTAATTTTATTGTCCACTTTCCTTTCAAGAGTCGTTTCTTTTTTAGCTTCAGACAATCAAATAATCAAAAATAAAAACAAAACCAAAAATTTTGGAAGCTGGCTATTTTTATCCCGAATAGCTATTGTAACTCTAGGTGTATTAGTTGCTTTCGGGTCAGCAGGTATCCCGCTAGATAAAATAACTTTAATCATTAGTGCCTTGGGAGTTGGTATTGGTTTTGGTATGCAAAGTCTGGTCAACAATCTAATAAGCGGATTAATCATCGCCTTTGAAAAACCAGTGAGCCTGAATGACATTATCGAAGTTGGTACACAATCCGGCACAATGAAATCTATCGGAATTAGAAGTAGCGTGGTCACAACATATGACGGAGCCGATGTAATTATTCCGAACGGAGAATTATTAAACCAAAATCTAACCAATTGGACTCTTGGAAGCAGTAGCCGCAGATCGGAAATCCGAATTGGTGTCGCCTACGGAACTGACTTGGAATTAACAAAAGAATTGCTTCTCGGAATTCTTGAAAAAAACGAAAATGTACTCATTAGACCTCTGCCTAAAATTTGGTTTACAAAATTTGGCGACAGTTCTATTGACTTAGTCATGAAATATTGGATAAGCCATTTTGATTTTGATTTTGACACAAGGAGTGAACTAATAATTGCCATTGACAAAACATTCAAAGAAAACAATATTGTCATACCATTTTCACAACACGATATCCATTTAATAAATAACATCATCGAACCTGAATCCGAAATTGATCCTAATAAAGAATTTTAAATAAACATATCTTCTTTAAGATGCGATGAAACAAATGTTAATTAAATCACTCTGCACATAAAGTGCAGGGTGATTTATACCTTAAATGATGTTTGATGCTAGAGAATATTAGATGAAAAATTACTGTTTGTTATCGAATTCTCTTCGGTTATAAAAAGTATCATCATCACTATAATAACCAGAGTCAGGGTCACTTTCAGGATAATAAGACTTCATTACTCTTCTTTCATAATCCCTGTCAAAATTGACTTGTCTGTCATACCTGCTTGTATTTCTAAATGTATCGTATCCAATACTATTAGCCATAACAATTTTTGTATCTTTATTTATATTGACAGACCCAATTGGTATGATTATATGGCTGTCTCCTTCTTTATAGATAAACTCCCTTCCATTGTCGTTCGCTATCACATCACGCACTTCACTATGATTTTCTTCTAATAATCCTTTATCTAATTTGACATCCAGATAGACAACACGTTGCATATCTTTATTAACCCATAGATTGTCAATTTTTCCTATCGTACGGTTGTCAGCGTCTACTATCTTCCATCCTCTTACGTCAGAATAATTTGAAGCAATTTTATAATTAGATAGTTCATCCAGTCTGTATAAGTTTTTGTCTTTATTTTCCATAATTTTTATAAGATTATATTTTTTACTAACGTTAATAACTGCATTATTTCCGCAGTTTTCCGTTATTATGTCCTATTGCGCAGTTGTAGTGTTTTCGACTTCCACGCCGTTTTCACTGTGAACTTCATGATCCATTACAAAGATGTAGTATACAATTGCTCCGATTATCAGCAGTGCTGCAATCCATGGCCAAATAGGTTTCTTTTTCTCAATTTTAATTTCTGCCATAACTTATTTTTTTGATTATAAAATAGATTTAAAATACAATTAAAGATACAACTGAGAAGAGACTAAAAAGTATTTAATTTCAGGATGATGTTATACAATTCCCAGTACATTCATTTGAATTTTTTTTTTTCATCAAACAAAAAAACAACTCATTTTACAGCGTTTTATTAATACTATAAAAAGGTTGCATTATCTTAGAAAATCTTATACTGATTTAACTTTTATCAAAGGTCCAATAAAATAGGAGTATAAAAATATCTTCCTAAAAAATTAGGGTGTTAAACATTATCGCATCATTCGCGAAAGATAGTGAAGTAAAAAGATTAGATAATTTAATAAATAGGAGTATACATCTTACTCCTCTAAATTGCATACTATTTTGTATTAGTCTGATACAGTTTCCAAATTATCTAAGTCTGATAATTTATAAAATTTCAGTCCATTAAGTTTCATGTATTTGCATATAAACTCTAAAGTTTCAATTCTTGTCTGATAATTTCCAGTCAATTTTCTAACCGGTCTATGGCTACATAAAATCAATATCTTATTCTTCTTTTTTGCATAGTCTAATAATTCTAAAAGATAAGGAATACTAAAATGTATATGGCTATCATCGATATCAAAAGCGTAAAGAAATTTAGAATTTCTAAAATAGCACCCTTCCTTTTCAGGTACATCTCCACAAAAAGCTCTTCCTCTAATAACTTTATATTTTGGTGCCAATGTTTCATCAAGCGCATCAGACCGTTCACCGTAAGGATATGCAAACGACGTCACATTAAAGGATAATCTTTTCATGGAAGCCGTCATAGGATCTATTTCCTGTTTCATGTATTCGTTAATTCCATTTGCTGCTACATATTTGACAGCATTATAATGGTGATATCCGTGACCCGCAATTTCTTGGCCTCCCTTTTGCAATTCAATTAGTTTTTTGATTTGTGGTGTACCAATAGAATCAATTCTGCAAACACAAAAAGTAGCTTTCCAATTGTATTTTTTTAAAGCTTTATCTGCATCAAACCATTCATCTACATAAGCATCATCAAAAGAAATCACTACCCCAGCTTGATATGGTTTAGTTTTTTTTACTTTATTTTCGCAAGAAACTAAAGTGAAAAATGAGGATACCAGTAAAATTTTAAAAAAAGATGCTTTCATTGATTACTTTGTTTCATTAAAGAATAAAATCGATATTCAAATATAATCTATTTTACTTCTTTGTTTTTATTCGCTTTTTAAAGAATCCCAGATAGTTTTATAATATTAAAAACGAGCCAAATCTCTGCTGGCTTTCCAGACAATCCACCAAAATGGAATAGATATCTTTTGCTAAAAAAATAAGACAGGAAATTTTACAAAAAATCTCTTTAAAAAAAAATTGAAATAATACGCCAAAACATAGGGTTCGAATATTTCTAGATATAATTTAATGAATTTTTAATTTGGATATTTTATCGCTTAATAAAAAATATCTTTATACTTTAAAATTTTAAAAGTGAACACTTTTTTTGTTTTAATTCAGCCACTTTTTACGTTTAAACCAGATCAAAGGTCCAACAAAACAGGCAACTATTAAAGTGATGGCAAAAGCATATCCATATTTCCAATCCAATTCAGGCATATTCTCAAAATTCATCCCATAAATTCCGGCAACAAGCATTGGCAATGAAATACACATTGTAATAATAGTCAGCGTTTTAAATATTTTATTTTGTTGCAAATCTATTCTTGTTGATACATAATCCTTAAGATCCTCTAATCGTTCAAAGTTATTCTGAACATATTCATTTATTACAGTTAAATCCGTTAGTTCCATCAAAATTGCCTCTTTAACTTCTAATTGCAACTTATCACTTTTTCTGAGTAAAAGTAAAATTCGTCTAAATTCATTCAAAGATTCTTTCACTATAAAATTATTAAACTTTAAAGCCGTAATTTCATTTAATCCCTGCTCTGAAAAATCATTCTCTTTTTGCAATCTCAAATAGATTGTTTTAATATTCTTTGAGATAATTTCCGTTAAATCTGCAAAGTAATCCGGTACAATCCCAATCATCATTTGGAGAAATGAATCAATTGTAAAAGGACGATTTTTGGTTTTATCAAAATGTTCCTGTTTTTTATTTTCAGGAATAAATTTTTCAAAATTAATGTCCATGAAAGAAAGCATAATTTTTTCCTTGAGAATAAAAGACACAATCACTTCTTCAATTTTATTGTGAGAAGAAAAATAAGGAAATGAAAAATTAAAAGCCAATTGATCTTCTTTTTCCAGATAATGAGAACTTATTTCGATGTCCTCACTATTATCGAGTATAGCAGCATCAATACTAAAGAGTTTTTCAAAAACCGGAATGTCTTTTTTAGCATAGTTTATAATTTGGACACTATTTATGCCCTGTAGATCTTTAGGTATTTCATCAATACTGTTTACTTTCGTAATATTTCTGTTGGTATCTAAAAGTTCAATAGTCATGATGAAGTTTTTTTTGCTTTAGCGTATTTGAACAACTTTACTAGTGCAAGTATGGAACTAAGTTAAATCCAATATTCGGATTAGCCAATAAACTATCTTAAAATTAAAAACTTTTCGATTTTTCATAAAATTTATTAGTAAAACCTTTTATTTCGGCCAAAAAAAAAACTTCAATTAGCATAGCCAATTGAAGTTTTTAGTACTCAGAGCGGGACTTGAACCCGCACGAACATTGCTGTTCACTGGATTTTAAGTCCAGCGTGTCTACCAATTTCACCATCCGAGCATTATAGTGGTACCTCCAGGGATCGAACCAGGGACACATGGATTTTCAGTCCATTGCTCTACCATCTGAGCTAAGGTACCTTTATATTCAGATATTATCTGAAAATAAGAATAAAAAACCCTGTTTCGTTAGAAACAGGGTTTTTAAAAGAAAGGCGACGACATACTCTCCCACATAACTGCAGTACCATCTGCGCAGGCGGGCTTA
>FNPS01000017.1 GCA_900107365.1 Flavobacterium aquidurense | reverse complement strand
GTATTTCCTCCTCCATAATTGGTCAATCGCAAATCAGCTCCCAGTAAGTTGGAACGATAAATGAAAAGCGCTACTTCATCTCCTGCCAAAGCTGCCGCTTTTGACTCATCCCATAAATAGCTTACGTGCTTAAAATTCATATGTGTTGTATTTATATTAGACATTGGTTATAATTTGGTTGGTTATTTATTTTCTTATAATGAATTTCCGATTCCGACCAATACGATCGAAAGCATAATTAATCCGATTCCCCATAAAAAAGTTCTGAAAGTCTTTTTCGAAACTCCTGACCATTCTTTCAAATAAAATCCCCAGAAATTGGCTGTAAGGATAATCGTTGCCATGTGTAGAATCCATGAACTTGCTCCGTTTCCTAGTTTGCTCTCTCCCATTCCGTAGAAGAAAAATTGCAAAAACCACATGGTTCCGGCAAGAGCAGAAAAAAGTATGTTTTTAGTAATTGGAGTTGCAGTATTGGTATAATCTCCAAAAGTTTTATTTTTGAAATTAAGGTACATACACCAGATAAAGTTGGTTGTAAGTCCACCCCACATCAAAACAATATACGTTACATTATTTTGAAATAAAGGATTACATCCCGCTACAACAGCTGCTTCGGCCATTGGTTTTCCTGCTTCGATTCCGAAGTTGAAAAAGGAACTTAAAATACCTGATATTACTGCTATAATAAGACCTTTTGTAAGGCTGAAATCTTTGTCTTTATCTTCATGGCCTGTTGCAAAATCTTTTTCTTTCAGAATTCCTGCTTTTCCAGAAATAGCAATTCCCAAAAGACAAACTACAACTCCTAATAAAACCAATTGTCCTCCAGGATTTGAAAGCATATGAGAGAATGAAATTTTCCCTTCAGTTGGATAGATATCATAATAAATAGAAGGTACCAAAGCTCCAAAAGCAGAACAGAATCCTAAGATAATTGAATTCCCAAGTGACATTCCAAGGTAACGAACTCCTAACCCGTAAGTTAGTCCTCCAACTCCCCAAATCAATCCCATTGTATAGGTAAAAGCTTTGATTGTTGGCGAAGCCGCAGCGATAACTTCTGTGAAATGTGGAATCGTTAGATAAGCTGCTATTGGTGGTACGATTAGCCAGGAAAAAAAACCTCCTACGATCCAGTAGCTTTCCCAAGCCCAATTTTTAACTTTTTTGAATGGCATATAAAAACTCCCTGAAGAAAATCCTCCAATGGAGTGAAAAATGATTCCTAATAATGATTCCATTTATAATTTTGTTTGTGGTTATTTGTGATAGTTAATCTCGTTTTGTAAAATAAGAGAATGTAAAAAACAAAACTATCCTGTACTATCCTTTAATGATTTTTACGTTTATGTTAAAACCGAATAGTATTGCAAAGAAGAACACATTTATAGTAGATAAATAAATTTAAAATCTCTATTTTAGCAATCGATTTCGCAATTGTCGTATCCGCAATTGGTATTAAATAAGCAAATTATCAAAATATGAAAGTATTACCTTATTTAATTGGGTAATTCTGCGAAAGAAGAAGCAAAAGTGATGTTCAGAAAGATTTTCAGATTCCGCTTTTAATACAAATTATAATTCAGAATTATGTTTTACTTTTTATCCAAAACATAATTTGCAAGACTTACAAAATGATTAAACTTATTAAAATCGATGAAGATTCAAGGGTTCCAAAATACAAACAGATTGTAGACTCTATCCTGCAAAATATTGCGAACGGAAATTTGAAGATCAATCAAAAAATACCTTCCATAAATAGCTTTAGCGAAGAGTTCTACATGTCGCGAGATACGGTTGAGAAAGCGTATAACATATTAAAGGAACGAAAAATCATTTCTTCTATCAGAGGAAAGGGCTATTATATTACGCGTACCAAACTTGAATCTAAAGTAAATATATTGTTCCTCTTTAATAAATTGAGTGCGTACAAAATGAAAACGTACAACTCGTTTATTGACACGGTCGGAGCCAATGCACATACCGATTTACATATTTACCACTGCGACGAAACCTTGTTTTTGAATTTACTGGACAAGTTTGAAGGTGCATACGATTATTATGTAATCACAACGCACTTTAAAACCGATGAACTGAAACACTTAAGTTTTACAGATGATGTTGTAAAAGCTATTCAGAGAATTCCAAGAGAAAAACTGGTTATCATGGATAATATAAAGCTTAATATGGATGGTGAAATCATCAAGATTTATCAGGATTTTGAAAATGATATTTACAATGCCTTAAAAGAGGGACTTTCGAAAATAAAGAAATACAAAAAACTTATTTTAGTATATCCTGAGAAAGCCGTCTATCCTTACCCACGCCGCATCTTACACGGATTTAGAAAATTCTGCGTGGAATATGAAATCAATTTTGAAATTCTGGATGAAGTTTACGATGATATGATTCTTAAAAAAGGCGATTTGTTTATTACTATTGAAGAGTCAGATCTGGTGAATTTGATGAAACAAATCAGAGATGAAGAATACGAATTAGGAAAAGATATTGGCGTTATCTCCTATAATGACACACCATTAAAAGAATTACTGGGTATTACTGTAATGTCTACCGATTTTAATGTAATGGGAGAAACCGCCGGCCGAATGATTTTGAATAAAGAAAAAGGATCGGTTAAAGTGCCTTTTAATTTTATTGATAGAAATTCTATTTAAGGTTCTAAGATACTAAGGTTCTGAGGTTTTTTTTAAAGATGCTAAATTGCTGAGATACTAAGGTTGTAGAATAATCTCGCAAATACGCAAAGTTTTTTAGATAATTATTGAATAGCCTCCAGCTTTATCTGGAGGCTATTCAATATAATAGTCAAAAACCTTAGAACCTAAGTATCTCAGCAACTTAGAACCTTTCCTCTAGAACCTTTGCACCTTTGTCACTTTGAACCTTCATTAAAATAATGTTGGGTTTCGGAGCTGGTTTCATGTCTTTGCCCATATAAAAACTCGTATGTGGCGGCTGATTGTAGCCTACATTTTGCCAGGCAATACTTAATCTGTATTGTGGGTCGTGCATTAGCGTATATTGTCTGATTTCGGTTGGAATAGTGGTCGAATAAATTCTTAATTCTTTATTGTCTTCCGATCTTAAAATTAACTCTTCGCGCCAGTCTCCTAAAATATCTGCAGAAAGTGCCGGTGTTGATTTTGTTCCGTTGTTTGATGCTGCTCCGCTGGCCGTAAATAATCTTCCTGCATTATATTTGTCTATATAATTTGCATTCAGAAGTTCTCTTGAAGTATCGCCATCCCAATAAATTAAAAAATTAGTTGATGTGGGTGCTTTTCCAATCACATTTCCTTTCATATCATGCAAATCCGGAGAACCTGACCACCAACATTGTGCTCCCTTTCTGGTTGGATCTATATTGTCAGCAACGCCACGACCAACATCTTTATCAAGTGAATCGGTAAACAAAACTTTTCCATCAGCGGCAGAAAAAAAGGTTACTCCCGGACCTGTCGTTCCGTTTTCTATTTCATGAATTCCAAAAACTTCCAGACCTGGAACATCCAGATCAAGATCGGTAACATGCAAAGCATCGCCATGCCTGAAACCTGTTGTATACAAACCCTGCCCGTTATCATCTACACACATCGATCCGTATATAATTTCATCTTTTCCATCAGCATCTACATCAGCAACTGTTAGTCCGTGATTTCCCATTCCGGAATACGGATTTTCGGCATCTTTACTATCAAAAACCCATCTTGAAGTCAGTTTACCATTTTTAAAATCCCATGCAGCCAGAACTGTTCTTCCGTAATAGCCGCGACACATTACAACGCTCGGGTGAATACCGTCCAGATAAGCGATACACGCCGTAAAACGATCTATTCTGTTTCCTTTGGTATCGTTTCCACCGCTTCCGCCATGTCCACCCCAACCAGCAAGATCACCACGCTGTGCAATATAATCTACAGTTGTAATTAGTTTTCCGGTTCTTCCATCAAAAACCGAAAGATATTCAGGACCTTTCAAAATTTTACCAAAAACGGGAGAATTCGGATCTCTGTCTACCCAGTCTTTCGAAGCATCACCCACTACATTATTTTGGCTGTCGGTAGTGCCATCTGCTGTTTTGCAGACGAATTCTGAGATTCCGTCACCATCCAAATCGTACACCATAAACTGTGTATAATGTGCGCCTTCGCGAATGTTTTTTCCTAAACAAATTTGCCATAGAAACTTTCCATCTAAAGTATACGCCTGAAATATTGGTGGGTCTGTAATTCCTTTAAATGAATTGTCCAGACTTTTTCCGGTCATATGCACGATCAAATCATACCTTCCGTCACCATTTAAATCGCCAACAGAAAGATCATTCGGAATATAACCTTCAACTGGTTTTAAAACAATTGACAAATAATCTTTATCCGGACTTGCAGCCGGAATAGTAAAACTCCCTTGTGTATCCGTTTCTTTTCCTTTTAAAACCGTCTTTACAAACCACGTATTTTCTTCCTGCGGATTTGCTTTGGAATCTACAAAATTGGTTGCTCCTGAAATTGCTTTGTCATTCAGTTTTATGGCTTTTTTAGCACCACTTTTTCGGTATAAATTAAAAGCCAAATCATCAGCATCAGTTCCTAAAACACGCCAACCAATAAAAAACTGACCTTTGTCTTTAACGGCAATAATGCCCCGGTCTAAATTTTCCATTTGTCGTTGCGCAAATATGGAACAAGAGAAAAACAATAATAGTAATAGTAATCTATTTTTCATAATTGATTTTTTTATTTATAAAGTTTCACGCAGATTTAAAAGATTTAAGCAGATTAGCACAGATTTATTTTAATGCAATCTTTTCATTCCGACAGAGGAGGAATCTCCGTAAGTAGCTCCGTTGCTATTGGTGACAATCTTTGTAGAGTTAGTTGCGGAGATTCCTTGTTCATCGAAATGACAAACTGTGCCTAAAACTAAAACTTAGAACCTCAGAACCTTAGTACCTTTAAACTAAAACATCTTCTTAAAACCTTCACTCTTCACCTTCCATGTACCGTCTTTTGGAAAACCAGGATTTTCTTCTGTCGTTCCGTCCCAACCAGCGCACATCATGGCAACCGCAGTTAATAACCCTCCGTTTCCGGGAAGGTACAAAGTCAGTCTTTCTGCCTGATAATTGTGTCCGTTTTTCAAATAGGTGTTTGTTGTTACGTTCATAAACAAAGCATCAATTGCTTTATCCGGCATGTTTAAACGCGCTGCAGACATTGCGGTCATCGGGAAATCCCAACCCCAGGTTTTGTCCCAGGACCATGTTTTCCAAACCAGATCAAAGGTATTTTTCATGATTTTTTTATCCAAAAGAGAAGTTTCAGGAAGCATCCCGAAAGTTCCTAAAACGGACGGATGATCTGTTTTGAATTCTGGATTGGTATAAGAATCTGTTGCGCTTTCTGTTGCTAAATAAACCTGATCAGCAACTGGTAAAGGCGATAATTTTGCTAAAACCGTTTCCCATTTTTCAGGTACTTTTTGGTTTAATTTTTTCTTCCAGGCAATGGCAGTTTTTAAAGCCCAATTCCAATACGCCAATTCATAGGTTGGATTAAAAGTTTCCATTGCTTTAAAACGTTCTTGTGCCGGTATCACGCCTGGCCCTAACACATAACGATCGTTTTTAGCATCGTAATTAGCAAACGAAGCCATGAAATCTGCTGTTGCAAAAACGCGTTCGCTGTATAAATTTAAAGTAGCTGTTGTAGGTTTGTCACGGTATATTAATTCGGCATAGGTAATAAAATGAGGCTGCTGCCAGATTAAAAATGAACCTACAGAGGACGGACTTTCATTCCCATCAGGATCTGTCATTTTTTGCCATCTTGCACCATCAAAACCTTGTCTTTTGGCAATATTTTTAGCCTTATCAAAAACTTTTTGATACCACGGAAGACTTTTTTCTAATAACTCCGGTCTTCCCCATAGTGCAAAGTGAACACCATGCCACCAATGCATTTCTAAGTGCGGTTTTCCATACCAACTGTTATACGTTAAACCTGTTTCCTGCGGTGGTACTTTTCCTGTACATTGCACTTTTGTTAAATATTGTGATAAAATCACTCTTCGCTCTAATTCAGGAGCGCGTTTGTCTGTACTTCCAGAAAAATCTACAGCTGCACCACTTTTCCAAAATTGCTCCCAACCTTTTATGCTGCTGTTTTCAATCTCAGCAAAAGAAGAATTTGCAGCCGATTTTTTATTTGCTACAGCAAAAAGACAACTTAATTCTAAAGTATTGGTATTTAATGCTTCTACTACAAAATAATGATCTCCTGCCTTTTTGATTTGTGCAGTTCCTTTCCAGTTTAAATTGACATTGTATGAAATGCTGTCCATCACATGCGTCACAACTGCTTCGTTTTTCGACTTCTCAACAAGAGTACTTTTGTAATCCTCTTTTCCTTCCCATTTTGTTCCCATATCGCCCCAATCTCCGGTTGGAAACGGAATTCTCAAACTGATTTTTAAACGCTTTTGCTGCAATAAATCTGACTTAACTTTTACGCCAATAGCATCTTTTTCCTGATGTGAAACTGTAACAACTGTTACCGGAATTCCTTCTACTTCAAAATAACTTTCAATTTCTCCTGTCCATAAATTCAATTTTTGAGCAATCGATTTGATGTCTTCGGGTTTTGCCAGACTTCCATCTTTTTTCGTGATTTCAAAACCTAAATTCCCCAACTGCAATAAATGCGGATTTTGTCTGAACCAGTTTACAGCTTCAACTTTTCGCGCCGGTTCTTTGATCTGAACTGTATATGAAATGTCTCTGCCATACTGTTTGTAATCACGTAAAGTCTCTGAGAATTTATATCCTTTTGTATTTTTATAACTATCCCATCCCCATTCTGACTGTGTTCCTAACGGAATTCCGTTTTCGTATTTCTTAGGAAATGTCTGCAATCCGGTGGCATCAACGGTAAAAGCAAAAGCGCCGTTTCCGACGGTCAAAGAAGCCAAAGTATCGATGGCTGTGATTTGAACATTATGTCGGGTTACCAAAGCTTTTCTGTCTATTTTTTGTGCAGACAACGACAAGGAAAATAATGCCGTAATAATTAATTGATATTTTTTCATTGCCTATAATTTGGTTAAATATGCCGCCCCACTGGGGCTTAAATCTTGGGGTTAATCTTTTTCTATAAACATATTGCTCCTCTGGAGCATTTTAAATTTTAGTCACACAGTTATCTAATTGACATATTTTCTAATTTTCTAATTTTCTAATTTTCTAATTTTCTAATTTTCTAACTATCTAATCAAAGTCACACTCATCAAACCCATCACTACATCATTTGCAATCGTTCTCAAAGTAAGATTCTTTAATGTTTTGTTTTTATTCAATGGCAATTCCAAAATCGTTCCGGCGCCGCCATCAATTCCGTAACTTGAAAAACCTTTTATGTTTGTAAAATCTTTGAACGTTCTTGAAATTTCTCCCGATTTAAAATAAACTCTCGGAGGTTTTGGTGCATCTGTGGTAAAAGCCAGTCCGTCAACAAAATAATCCTGCTCAATTGGCCACCAGTTTTCCGGATTTTTTAACGGTAAAACATCTGATGTTCCATCTGTATATTCCACTTTAATTTCGCCATTTATAATGCGGCTTTGCATTGGATTTGTTGTACCGGCCACCATAAAATAAGCGTGTGAAGCTTTTCCGTCAAGCGGAATAGTAACCTTTTCAGGAAAAGTATCCCACATTGAAGTGAAAATAATATTCTTTACCTTTTCATCAGAAGGCGTTTGAAACGGAATTCCATTTGCAGTTCTAATTTGTCCGTTTGCTTTTGCTTTTTCGCGTAAGCCTTTATCATCAATTTTTACCGAAACATTTGGATAACACCAATTTCCAATTCCTTGTTTTGGCAATTGTAAAGTTACCGTTTTGGGTCTTGGTGAAAGATATTCGTAATTGAAAATATCGGTTACTTTGGAATTAAAAAAGGATGAAAGTGAAATGGTTTCTGTTTTTACAGCTTTATCCAGAGGCACATCCCAATTTGTTTCTTTATTGGATTTCTCTTCAGTTTTAATATTCAAATCAATCGGATTCCACCATGATAATTCACCTTGTTTTAATTCAATAAAAAACGTTTTATGACCATTGCCATTTACTTTTGCCGCAAGAGCATTATCCATTTTTGAAATCTCACTTAAAACCGATTGCGGATCCCTAACAGAAATAATTTTAGCTTTAGAAGCTATCAGATTTATCGATTGTACGGAAGTATAAAGTGTTTCTGCTTTTAATTCTTCTAAAACATTTCCTTTCCAATTTACAATAACATCATAAACCGGATTAAAAGGCATTTCAATACTTATTTTTGGCGCTCCGATACTTTCCGGAATCAACTTCCAACTTACCTCTTTTCCATTTACTTTAATATTTTCTATTGCATCAAAAGGCGCATTTAGAATCAATTTTAAATTCATTTTTGACGACAAACGATTCTCAATTTGATAGGTATCTTTTTTATTTTCTCTTTTGAAAGAAAAAGTAACATCCGGAATTTCTAAAGAAGCTTCCTTCCATTTTGAAGGAAAACCGGGCTTTATTGTTAAAACTCCTGCAAGAGCGTCTGGCTGAATACCGTAAAGGCCTTCGACTAAAGTTCTTGATGCCATCCCGATTGGATCTGCAAAATCACGGTACAATTCACCACGAATGGCATCCTGATACATCAGTTGCTCAAAACCTCCCGGAGAAGCACCTAAATACATGCTTTCAATAAGTGCACTTTCCCACATTCTATAGGCTTCATCCGTTTGACCTCCTTGCCAGAAAGCCAATGCAGTATGCAACTGTTCCGCCAAAGCCACATTGTTGATAGACCACGTATAAGGCTGCCAATTGGTGGTGCTGATCATATAAAGGTCTTTTTTATCAAGACCTTCTGCCGAAATTGGAATATGCGGAATTTGATTTTCGACATATCCCAGCATCTGATAACTTTCAAATGGGTTCGACAGCTCCGAATCTATCGTGTGGTAAATGCTCCAAATGCCAGGCGTGTCATGTAATAATCGGTTTCCGAGTGCGTCTTTATATTCGGCAAAAATTCCTTTATTCGGAATCCAAAGTTGGTCGTTTGTTGCTTTTAAAATTTTATCTGCTTCTTTAGAAAACGGGCTCGCATCTTCGTTTATTTTCTTTGCCGTTTCAGCAACTGTTTTATTAGCATAATAATTATAGGCAGAAGAATGAATCACGCCGCCGCCGCTATATTGCAAGGCATCACTCGCCCAAATGGTTGCGTATGCATCATAAAGTCCGTCTCCATCTGCATCAAAATTTCGTTTTTCCCAATTCAAATGTCTTTGGATTGTTGGCCACATTTCTTTCATAAAAGCAGTGTCACCTGTCCATTTAAAATGACGAAGCATTTCATCTATAAAAACCAAATTCATATCGTAATGATGGGCTACAGTATTTTTATTTGGGCTTCGGCTAATGTATCCACTGCTGAACATTGCCGTTCCTATTTCTTCTTTTTGACGTGCCAGATTCTTTTCTTCATCAAAAACAACCGGACCACTTTCAGGACTTGTAACCTGCGATTTACTATAACTTTCAAAATGTGATTTTGCCCTGTCGTGCCATCCCAAAGGATCTGCCGTATACGCACCACGCCATGCATTTAAGTACATTCTCCAGGCAATCGCACCATGAAGATAGGCGGGACTTTCCCAAATTCCATCGGAAGCAATGGAAAGTGCTGCACCTAAAGTATTAATATAAGGATCTGGAGTAACAACTTTAACTCTATTGGCTAAAAGATGGGTTTCCTGAACTGATTTCTGATACAATTGAGCTGATCCTTTTTGAGAAACATCAACTTTTAGATCTTCAGTTGCTAAAAGCCAATAGTTACTTTTTTCAGTAATTGAATTTATTTTTCCTGTAATAACAGGCAAAGTTTCTGCATTAGAAGTAAATAATTCCAAAGGAGTTTTTTGTTGATTGGCATTCGCTAAATGCGTTTCTGATTCCGGAAAAAATCCAACCAGACTTTTATTATTTCCTGTTTTTTGTTTGTTGGTTTCAGAACCATATTCCAACAAAAAAGATTGTTTTTGGATCGTATATTTATTGTTGATGCAATAGTCCGGCTGTAAATAAAATACAGATTCCGGATCAGCACCAATATCGCCGTCACGACTAAATTTCTTACCTGTAGCGCCACCAAACGCCCAGATTAAATTACTATTTTTAGCTACATTTTTACCGTATACTTTTACAATAAAACCTTCTTTTTCTTTTAAAGCAACTACATCAACAAACAATTTTCCATTTCCTAAAATAGGATCTTCAATGGTATATTGCATGATTCCCAAAACATATCTGGTATCAATTTTAGAAGCTTCGGTAATCCATTTGCTTTCTTTTCCGTTTACTATTCCAAGCTTGAAGTTGCCACCCATACCCGGCATATACATCGCAAACTCAGGTAAATCTCCGGTTTCAACTCTAAAACCAGTATTCGAACCATACAATGCGCGGTTAAATTTTCGGATTCCGTTTTTCAATACAAAACTGTTTCCCTCTGGCACATAATGTATTTTACGTACAGGCTTTTTTTCCTGACTATATATAATGGCAGAACAAAAAAAGAAGGTACCGATAATTACAAGTATATATTGTATTTTTATTTTCATAAATTTCATTAAGGGAGCTATATCATTGTAAGTTTTCAAACAAGTAGTTTTACCTATTTATTCTTAATTATTTAATAATTTAACCGCAATTTCTCTGTTTTTTTATGGTATAGCATCCTGTACCTACCTGATTTTTATAATATAATAATTTACAATACTATATTATTTTAACATCATAGTACAGGATACTATATAAAATCGGAACTGTTAGCTTTGAAAATGAAATAACTTAAATCCAAAAAATTGATAAAAATCAGTACTTTTTTATGCGTGTTTTGTTTTGTTATGCCTGCTTCTATTTTTGCAATGCATGTTGACAATCCTTTAACTAACAATTGCTTTTTATCAAAAACAATTTCTTCTGATAGTATTAAAAACAGCAAATCAATTTCATTTCATTTTAGCACTTCAAAAAATGTAAAAGAAATTTCGATTGACAAACCTTTACTTTACGATTCAAATACAGGATATGGTTTTGATTTTAATTCTTCTTCGAAAGTAAAAATCAATGCCACTTCTTTTTCTTGTGAAAAACCAGCTTATTTCTCCGTACAACTTCCGGAAGGAAATTATCAGGTCGAAGTGACTATGGGAAGCAACGAAAAAGCTTCAAATGTTACTATTAAATCAGAGTCAAGAAGATTGATGGTAAATCAATTATCAATTCCAAAAGGACAAAAAGTAACAAAAACATTCAATATCAATATCAGAACACCAAAAATCGATAATCAAGTAAATGTTACACTTAAAGACAGGGAAAAAGATATTTTGGATTGGGATGATAAACTGACGCTGGAATTTTTAGGTCAAATTGCTATTCAGGATATAAAAATCACATTGAAAGATAATCTTACGGTTGTTTATTTGGCCGGAGATTCAACCGTAACCGATCAGGATGTGGAACCTTGGGCTTCCTGGGGACAATTTATTACCAATTATTTTGATGACAACGTGGTTGTCGCGAATTATGCTTATTCGGGATCTTCGTTAAGTTCTTTTAAAAATGGAAATCGTTTAAAAAAGATACTTACCCAAATTAAAAAAGGGGATTATCTGTTTGTGGAATTCGGACATAATGACGAAAAAATCAAAGGCGAAGGAAATGGTGCCTGGGGATCGTATTCAGATCTATTAACCGAATTTGTTCAATCTGCAAAAGAAAAAGGTGCTATACCAGTTTTAGTTACACCAACACAACGCCGTTTCTTTAATAAAAATGGCACCCTAAAAGAAACGCATGGTGACTTTCCTGCTGCTATGCGTGCCGTTGCCCAGAAAAATAATATTGCTCTGATTGATGTTACTAAAATGACAACCGAATTATACGAAGCCTGGGGCGATGAACCTTCAAGAAAAGCTTTTGTACAATATCCTGCCCGTACTTTTCCGGGACAGGAAAAAGCGTTAGACGACAATACTCATTTTAATAGTTTTGGCGCAAACGAAATTGCACTTTGTGTATTAAAAGGAATTCGTGAACTCGATATTCCATTAAAAAAACAAATCAAAAAAGAAACACCCAATTACAATCCGAAGAAACCAAATTATATTTCGAGTTGGACACTTCCATTAAGTGACCGATTTGAAATTGCTAAACCAGATGGTAATTAACCATTCCAGAATTCACCAATTATGCAACTAAAAAACACTATCCAAAATCTTACTCTTGCTGCGTTTACACTTTTGCTTGCGCAAAACGGCAATGCACAACAAACCGACAAAATTTATCTTTCAGGTAAAGATTTTGAACACCCTGTACAATGGGATTTTTATTGTACCGGTGGCAACAATAGCCAAAAATGGTCCAAAATAAACGTTCCGTCGCAATGGGAATTAGAAGGTTTTGGTGAATATACCTATGGACGCTGGTACAAGGAATTGGAACAAAAAGAACCTAGCAAGGAAGAAGGTTTGTATAAATATGAATTTGAAGTTCCTGCGGATTATAAGGATAAAAATGTTTTAATTGCTTTTGGCGGTGCCATGACGGACACTGAAGTAAAAGTAAACGGAAAACTGGCAGGAGCGATTCACCAAGGTGGTTTTTATGAATTTAAATATGATATTTCCTCTTTACTAAAATACGGTTCTAAAAATATTTTAGAAGTTCATGTTTGGAAACATTCTGCTAATAAATCAGTAAATGCGGCAGAAAGAAGAGCGGACTGGTGGTTATTTGGCGGAATTTATCGCCCTGTTTGGCTGGAATTTGCGCCAAAAACTCATATTCAGAATATTGCTGTAAATCCTAAAATGGATGGCTCCGTTACTGTTGATTTGAATCTTAAAAACATTCCGAAAAATGCCACTTTAGAAGCAACACTTAAAGGTTTAAATGGAGAAGATTTCCAAACTTTTACTTTTCCTATTAAAGCAAAAAGCAATACAGCAACTATTGCAGCACAATGGAAAGGCATCAAGACGTGGAATCCGGAAACTCCTAATTTGTATGATTTACAATTGGTTTTAAAACAAAACGGAACTGCAATTCACAAATATGATAAACGAATTGGTTTTAGAACTCTGGAGTTTAGAAAGCAGGACGGAATTTATGTTAATGGTACTAAAATTATCATGAAAGGAATTAACCGTCACTCGTTTTGGCCGGAAGGCGGAAGAAGCACCAGCAAACGCATCAGTGAATTGGACGGAAAATTAATCAAAGACATGAATATGAATGCGGTTCGCGGTCATTATCCTCCAGATACACACTTTTTAGAAGTTTGCGATTCCCTGGGGCTTTTTGTTTTAGATGAATTAGCGGGCTGGCAAAACTCTTATGATACCGAAACCGGGAAAAAATTAGCAACTGAAATGATTACACGTGATGTCAATCATCCTTCCGTAATTATTTGGGATAACGGAAATGAAGGTGGATGGAACTATGATACCGACAAAATTTTCGCCAATCTTGATCCGCAAAAAAGAATTGTAATTCACCCCTGGGCCGATTTTAACGGTTGGGATACACACCACTATCCTACTTATTTAACCGGAATGCATCGTTTTAATGCGGGTGAAAATGTGTTTTTTCCAACGGAATTTATGCATGGAACTTATGATAACGGACATGGAGCAGCTTTGGAAGATTTTTGGAATCGTTATAAAGAAAGTCCATTGTTTGCCGGAGGATTTATGTGGGCGATGTTAGACGAAGCCGTAAAACGCTCGGATTGGACTGGCGATGTTAAATTTGATTCGAAAGGTTCGCTTGCCGCGGATGGAATTTTAGGACCTCATCGCGAAAGAGAAGGAAGTTATTATACAGTAAAAGAAGTTTGGGCGCCAATTCAGTTTCAGCCAAAACAGGTTTCTGAAAATTTTGATGGTTCATTCTTTATCAAAAATGATTATTTATTCAGCAATTTGAATACCTGCAAAATGGAATTTAAAGTGATGAAAGCAGAAAATAATGTACTTTATTCTAATGGTGTTTCATCAGCAATAAGTTCTGGAAAAATTGAAATTCCGAGTATGGATCCTGGTGAAACCCGTAAAATTCAATTTGCCGTTCCAAATAATTTTGCTGATGGAGATATTTTATCCATCACGGCTTACGATCAGTTCAATAAAGAAATTTATACCTGGACATGGCCAATTCATAAAGCTTTGTATTATGCGAATAAATTCTTAGCTGTTCAAAATACAAAGGCAAAAGCATCAGCGGTAAAAACTGCTAGTACTATCACTTTAAAAGGAAGTGCTATTACCGTTATTCTAGACACTGCAACCGGAGAAATTTCATCTGTAAAAAATGCAAATTCCAGTATTCCGTTAACAAATGGTCCACGACCAATTGGAATGAAAGCCAAATTAAAAGACATTCAGGTTTTACAAGACGGAGATAAGGCAATTTGCGTTGTAAATTATACTGGTGGATTAGCTTCGATTAAATGGATTATGGAGCCGGACGGAAGATTTAAAATGGAATTGGTTGCCCTGAAAAATGCTTCTGGCGGCGAAGGTTTTGATGGTGCCTTTTTTGAAGATAAAATTAGCGCTTTCGGAATTACTTTTAGTTTTCCGGAGAAAGAAGTTACCGGAATTAAATGGTTTGGAAGAGGTCCGTACCATGTTTGGAAAAACAGAATTAAAGGAACAACTTTCGGCATTTGGGAGAAAGACTATAATAATACTATTACCGGGGAAAGTTTTGAGAATTTGATTTATCCTGAATTCAAAGGTTATCACGCTAATTTATTAGGAGCAAACTTAAAAGCCGGAACATCATCCTTTAAAGTTTTTAGCGAAAATGACAATTTGTTCCTAAGATTATTTACACCCGACCTACCTAAAAATGGTTTCCCGGGCAGTTATCCACAACCACCATTTCCTGACGGAGATATTTCGTTTATGTATGAAATTCCGGCGATGCGGGATTTCAAACCTCTGGAACAACAAGGACCTCAAAGTCAGCCAACGAATATAAGAATCAAAAGCGGAGATGATGGGATAAAGATGAATTTGTGGTTTGATTTTAGAAACTAAAAAAAGTTTCAGGTTTTCTTTGTTTGCTCCGCCAATTCGGCTAAAGCCTCGTGTCAGGTTTCAGGTTTCGGGTTTTAATACTGGATAATTTAACCGCAAGGTTCGCTAAGAATTACGCGATGTACGCAAAGCTTTGCAGTCTTTGCGGTTAAGTAAGCTCATTTCACAACTCACAACTCACAACTCACAATTCACAACTCACAATTCACAACTCACAATTCACAATTAAAAAACATGAAATCAATTAAAATACTTTCTGTCTTCATTTTGGCAGTATTATTTTTCAATTTTACTTCAAAACAAGACAACAAACCAACTGTTTACATGGTTGGAGATTCAACCGTGAAAAATGGCAAAGGCGACGGAACCGGCGGACTTTGGGGTTGGGGCGATTATATTGGACAGTTTTTGGACACTACAAAAGTCCATATCGAAAATCATGCTTTGGGCGGAACAAGTTCGAGAACTTTTCAGGATAAAGGTTTATGGATTGAAGTTTTAAACAAACTTAAAAAAGGTGATTACGTTTTGATTCAGTTTGGGCATAATGACGACGGTCCCTTAAACGATACTATTCGTGCCAGAGGAACAATCAAAGGTATTGGAAATGAAACTCAGGAAATCGATAATTTAATTACCAAAAAACATGAAACGGTTCACAGTTACGGATGGTATATTGAGAAAGTAGTTAAAGAAGCAAAATCAAAAGGTGCCATTCCGATTATTTGTTCGCCGATTCCGAGAAACGACTGGAAGGACGGAAAAGTACCTTGCAACGATCAATCATACGGCTTATGGGCCAAACAAATTGCTGAAAAGGAAAAAGTAACTTTCATCAATTTGAATGAAAAAATGGCTGTTGAAATGGAAAAATTTGGTGAAGCAAAAGTAACCGGAACTTATTTCTACAAAAAAGACCATACACATACTTCTGCAAAAGGCGCTGTCCTTTCGGCTTCAATTATTATTACTGAATTGAAAGCGAGTAAAAATTCTTTAAAAAATTACATTTTACCAAATCCAAAAATTGTACTTCCGGCTAAGAAAAAAGTCTTTTTAATTGGCGATTCTACCATGGCCAGTAATGACGGTAATCCTGATGCTGTGGGTTGGGGCGTTGCTTTTCCTAAATATTGTGATACCACGAGAATTGAAGTAATCAACAAAGCACGAGGTGGAAGGAGCACCAGAACTTTTGTTAATGAAGGACTTTGGGAGGAAGTGAAAAACCAATTGCAACCCGGAAATTTTATTCTGATTCAGTTTGGACATAACGACGCGGGTGCAGTTGACAAAGAAAAACTAAGAGGTTCCTTAAAAGGAAATGGTGACGAAACGCAGGAAGTAACACGCCCTGATGGCTCAAAAGAAATTGTAAATACTTTTGGCTGGTATATGGCAAAATTTATCAGAGAAGCCAAAGAAAAAGGTGCAATTCCGATTGTTTTAAGTCAAACACCAAGAAACGAATGGCCAAATGATAAGGTAGAACGCAGAACTGATACTTATGGCACCTGGTCGAAAATTGCAGCCGATAAAGAAGGCGCTTTTTATATTGATTTAAATGAAATTGTGGCCCAGAAATATGAAGCTTTAGGAAAAGAAAAAGTAAAAACATTCTTTCCGAAAGATCATACGCATACCGGTTTGGAAGGCGCCACACTAAATGCACTAACTGCTGCAGAAAGCATTAAGAAACTAAAAGACTGTAACTTAAAAGATTATATTGAAATACCTAAATAATTTGCCTTAGAAAGCTTTATATTTATTCTTATTTGTAAAGTGTCAAAAATGAAAGCAAAAGTTTATTTACTACTGATACTATTTTCGTTAGTAGGCTGTAATATGCAGAATTCTATTGAAGAAAATTTAATAACAGAATCTGATGAACATTGGGTGTATTATAATTCAAACTCAACTCATTTTACCTATTTTAAATTTAATAAAGATAAATTGAGTCATCGCTTCAAAAGAAATGAAAAAGGACAACTTTACGAATATCATGATGAAGGAGATGTTGACAAAGTGCCTAAAAAATGGTCTGTATCAAAAGATAGCGTTTTAACCTGGGGAAAATTTAAATATGATGTTGTCAGCTATTCTAAAAGTACTATTATTTTAACCTTTCCTATCGCGAAAGAACCATTTGCAGGTTATATCTTTTTAGTAAAACAAAAAGACAGTGAAATAAAAACGGGGCCAAGCGTATTTGAGCAGAAAAGCCTTAAACATCGTGAAAGATAATTCACCTAAATAATTACAGAAACACTCATAAAAAAACCTCGTTTAATTGCTTAAACGAGGTTTTTATTTTTTGAATACGAAGTATTATTTTTTTGATTCTTCGATAGAAACTTTTCTGAATTCTTTTAAAAGTTTTTCAATTTCTAAAGTAGCTTTACGAGCTCTTGGTCCAGCAGCTTTGATTCCTTTTTCAGTTAAAGATTCAGCTTCTGCTTTGAATGCGTCAATTTCGGCGTTGATTTTTACTAATAGATCTTTCATGCTTATACTTGTTAAATTAAGGCGCAAAAATAAAAGTTTGCTTGATAGATAACGCATGTTTAGTGTTAAAATTGTAACTCTTTTTACCGTTTTAGTTAATAATAAATTAACCTCCAGGCTTTGCGCCTTACTATCAATTCATTACATAAAAAATAAAAATCAATCTTTTTTCTTCTTACTACTTAATTCTGACCTCTTAGTATCTATTTACAGTACTTTTTCTACCGCTATTTTATTTAATATTCTCGTTATTCACCTTTTTCGCATCCTTTTTAAACTGATTCTCAAGTGCCATTTTCATTTGTGTCGCGATTGCCTCGTTTTGGTTCCAGACATTATTTTTTTCTTCCGGATCTTTTTCGATATTGTAAAGTTCATAATCCTCAGGAATTCCTTTAAGATGTCGCGTTCTGATTATTTTCCAGGGTTTACTGATTAGACATTCCTGCAAATGACCTCGAATGTAAATTTCTTTATTAGGAATCGCTTTGTTTTGAGAAATCGCCGGCCAAACATTGATCCCTTCTACGGTTTGAGGTAGTTTATTGTCACCCGCAAGGAATAAAATACTGGGCAATAAATCAATAACTGAGATATAACCTGAATTTTTATAACTTTTCAAATGGTCTTTCCAATACATCACACACGGAACTCTGACAGCACCTTCATAATTCGACGTTTTCCAGTCCCTAAGAGGTTTATTATCTCCAAGAGTAGCATTGGATGGATGGACGCCGTTATATTCATTTTTGGAATCCCAATTTTCCATAGCGCCGTTATCACTCATAAAGATCACCAAGGTATTTTTATCGAGTTTTTGCTCCTTCAATTTTTCAAGCAATATTCCTATGCTGTTATCCAAATGACTCACGGCGGCAGCATAATCCCTTCTTGAACTGTCTTTAATCGAATTCATATAAGGTTCTTTCCATTTTTGCTCTTCCTGTAAAGGAAAATGCGGGGCACTGTAAGCAACTTGTAAAAAGAAACTTTTATTGGAATCACGAATTTCCGAAAGCCACTTGATGGTTTCATTCGTTATTAAGTCGGTCACATGGCCTTTCTCTTCTACAAACTCACCATTTCTATGCCAACTTTTATCTCCATTTTTATATAGATGCGTGTATTGATCTAATTGTCCGTGTAAAAAACCGTACGAGTAATCAAACCCATACGCTTTAGGTCCACTACTGAGTTGTAATCCTAAATGCCATTTTCCAATCAGTGCTGTCTGATAGTTATTCTGGTGCAATAATTTTGGCAAAGTAGGTATTGAGTCTGGTAGTTTTGTCTGATCCCTGTCTCCAATTGGAGCCACAATTCCCATACGACTCGAAGGTCTTCCTGTCAATAAACTGGCTCTTGTTGGAGAACAGGTAGGATTAACATAAAAACGGTCTAATTGTACACCGTTCTTAGCTAAAAGATCAATGTTGGGTGTTTTGATTATAGAACCATGATAACCTACATCATTCCATCCCAGATCATCCGCAATAATCAAAATAATATTTGGTTTTTCAATTGATTTCTTTACTGTATTCTGACTATATGAAATTGAAAAACAAAGCAATAAAATCACTACTAACCTTGTTCCTGTATTCTTGTTTTTCATCATTTTAAAATTTAAATTAAATCTTTGAATCTTTTACTGTTATATAATCCAATACAATTCCGGTCTGATTGACTTCTACCTTGATTGTATGTTTTCCTTTTTGCAAATTAGATGCAGATACTTTTATAATAGCACTATTTCGTAATACATTTTCCTTCCAGGTTGTATCACGATCTTTGGTATTTGTTTTGAAAAACTGAGTTACATTTCCATCAATCTGAACTCCTATTTCATGATCAAAATTATTAGAATGCGTGGGCAACAAATGAACTTCAATTTCATATTCTCCTGTATTTTCTATTTCAAATTCGTAACAGACAAAAGGCTTTTCTGTTTTAAAATAGTGTTGTTTCAACGGAAATAAAGTAATCGCATTATCACTATATCCTAATCCGTTAATGGTCTTCCATTGATATTCTCTCGTCTCTTTTTTAGAGACAAATTGATTCGCCTGAATCACAATTTGCTTCGAACTTGTTTTTGCTGATTCAGTAGAAAATGTATTCTTTTTTATGGAATCAAAAACTGGTAAATTTCTCGGCTGCAGCGACATCATATGATTCCATTTACCACTGCTCAGTTTTGCATTATAAAAATCGGTAAGATCTTTTATTTTTTGGTAGGCTTCCGCCGATAATGAATCGTATTTTTTCTTCTCATTTTCATCTGAAGTTCTCGCTTCTAAATTCCAATACAAAAATTTAAAATTCATATATGCCGCTCCCTTTACAGGATAAACAACTAATTGAAACCAGGCGTCTTTGCGCTCTTCCGGAATAGATGAAGTTAAACTGTCTACCTTTTCAATAAGAGTTTTGTACGCTTTAATTCGGCTCCAAATTTCGTCAACAGAAAAATCAGAAAGCTTTATAGGAGTTGTGGGTTCAGTTTGGCTCCATCCCATATATTCCGGTTTTCTAAGGAATGCCAAACGGTAATATTCGTCAAAAATCGTACTTACTTCTACACTAATTTTAGGCGAAAATTCTCTTGCAGCCCAATCATTCGAATAAGCCTTTAATCCATCCGATTTTATACTGTTGATATTCCACGCCAAATCTAAAAAAAGTTCCGTATCGTACTCTGCAGGTTTGATATCACCAACATTGACAATCCACATCTTTTTGGCACCGTTTTCGTAAGCCTTATTCATCTCATACCAAATTAAACCTGGCTGTGTTGTGCTGAGCCACAGATAATCGTGAGGTCTTCCCCAATAACTAATATGATAATAAACACCGCTTCCTCCTGCCCTTTTTTGTTCCTTCTCATTACTCAGACGGCGTATATAACCGTAATTATCATCAGGCCAAACTAACGTAATATCGTCCGGAACTTTGAGTCCGTTATCGTATAATTCCAATACTTCTTTGTAAGGAACGAAAGCTTGCGGAATGGCTGACAGCGGTTTTTTAAAAGTATTTGAAAGCATTTTACGCTGGTTCAAAATGATTTTTTCGACCATATCAATTGATGCTGCCAAGTCTTTCGCACCTTCCATTTTACTGTCGTGTACGCCGCGCATTCCCAATGTCATGATGGTTTCGTTTTGAGATTTTTTTATTTCGTCTAAACGATCCTGCCAATATTTATCGACTTGAGTTTTATTGGTAAAATAATTGTATTCGCCATAAATTTCAGGTTTCCATTCATCGACATTATTGCGTAGCATTGGTTCTGCGTGTGAGGAACCGATAACAATATGGTATTTTTGTGCCATTTCCTTATTCCCCGGAAGGGTAAAAAAACCTTTTGTAGAAGGATGCATAGCCGGCCAAATCGTGTTGGCCTTTAATCGCAACAACAATTGAAAAATTTTCTCATACGTTTTTGGACCAATATCCCCTGTTTCCGGTTCAAATGTTTTAGCCGCCCAGGGTTGTAATGCCCAATCTTCGTCATTTAAAAAAACACCTCGATATTGTACAGATGGAGATGCAATTATTCCCTTACGGGGAAGTTGTAATGCCAGCTTTTCTTTTTTTATCGGATGTACATCAGCCCACCATTTCCATGGCGAAATTCCGAGGCGTTCTGCAATTTCAAAAATGGCGTAAACAGTTCCCCTAACATCTGATCCCATTACTAAAAGATTCTCTTGCTCTTTTTGAATGGAAAATTTCTCCCCTTGATTTGCAAATTCTTTTCTGTTTTTTTGAGATTGAAATAAACTGGAGGAGGCTTCTCCGATATAAATTCCGTTTTTAGAGATTGTATTATTTTGAATAATTTCTGGTCGTTTTCCTGTTATCTCTTTAACATCATCAGCTAAATCATTTATTGCCCAGAGAATTAATGCATCTGTGTTTTTATCAATATAAATAGTGGCTGTTTGATTTTTATCCGCAATTAAAAAGTCAACTGAATTTTTATCCTGACTGTAGGAAGTTAAAGTTGAAATTGCGAAGATAAATGCCAGAAATTTATTCATGATTTTTTTTTTGCCATAAAGGCGATAAGACAAAGTTTTTATTCTCATTTTTTTGTCATTCCGAGGAACGAGGAATCCCCGCGAGAAGCTCTACAAAGATTGGCGAATTTCTGTAAGGAGTTACTTGCGGGGATTCCTCGTTCCTCGGAATGACAAACTTTGTGGTCACTTTGCGTTAGACGCACTGCTGTGCGCTTCTACAAAACCTTAGAATCTCAGTACCTTAGCAACTTAGAACCTTCTATTCCACAAGCACCTTATTCACATAAACATTCTTAAAAGTTACTCCTTTAATCAAACTTTTATCAATCTCTGTTTTAGTAGATTCTATATTTAAATTTTCGAAAGTGAAATTGGACAGACGAACATTCGGATCATTTTCTACACCGTAAAAAGTGTCACATTTTAATTCGATGTTTTTTAAAGTAACATTATCTCCATACGAAAGCGGGATATCAGGACGTCCTTTTAGGTCAAAAAACTGTTTCCATCCAAAGATTGCCAAACCGGTTTTTGCTGAACCTTTAATATCTTCTACTCTAATGTATTCATATCTTTGAGGGGTATCCGGACGCATTTTTAACCATAATAATCGTGATGCTCCGTCGATTTTACAGTTACGCATAATTACGTTTCTGTTGTGAATAGCTTCACTTCCATTGGTTAAAGACGAATGACAGAAACCAAAATTACAGTCTTCAATAATGATATTTGAGTTTGGTCCGTTGTTTTTATCCTGGTCTGCGTAAGGTCCTTTTCCGCCTTTTAAAGCAATCGCATCGTCGTTAACTGACAAGAAGCACCCTTTTACTAAAAAGTTGCTGCAAATATCAATATCGATCGCATCTGTGCTTGGTGCTTTATCTTTTAGGTGCGGTGAAGAGATATACAAATCCAGCATTTTTACATTATTGCATTTGTAGAAATGATTCGTCCAAAAGCCGGAATTGATCAGTTTTACATCCTGCAATTGCACGTTATTTGAATTCCATATAAAAACCAATCTTGGTCTTGAAACTTCCAAATTAGTACATTTTGGATTTTCTTTACGGCGCGCCCAGAAAGCATCCCAGTATTTTTTTCCGTTTCCGTTGATGGTCCCTTTTCCTGAAATCGAAAAAT
The DNA here is from genome assembly GCA_900107365.1 of Flavobacterium aquidurense. GTDB lineage: Bacteria > Bacteroidota > Bacteroidia > Flavobacteriales > Flavobacteriaceae > Flavobacterium > Flavobacterium aquidurense. The sequence continues at coordinate 37,717 of FNPS01000017.1, read as the reverse complement.
TATCCACTCCGTATGCATTTACCAATGCAGGAAAATAATCCAGATTCTGGCCTTCCATTCTGGATGGCATGATTGGATAATTGGCAATATCATCTGAACCTTTTAAGACACCGCCTTCACTAACATATAAAGCTGTTTTTGGCTTGAAAAATAAAGCTCCACTCAAATAAACTCCTTTCGGAATTACAACTACGCCTCCACCATTTGCAGCGGCTTTATCTATTACTTTCTGAATTGCAACGGTCTGAATTTTGGTACTATCCTTTCCAACTCCAAAATCGGTTATCGTATATTTTTTTCCTAAATCTTTTAATTGAAGTTTGGTGTAATCTTTAAACCAAGGTGTAATTTCACTTCCGTCAGGAAATGTATCATTGGCATATTTTTGCGAAAATGCGGCCTGAGAAATTCCCAAAACACATATAGCTAAAGCGAAAAACTTTTTCATTGTACGTTATTTTAAATATCTAATTTTTTATTTTTATCTGATTTTCAGAAATGTAATATCCTGTACTTCCATAATTTGATTTTCTTTTATCGGACCAATTTGGTCTTTCTCCGGTTACAGAAACAGTCATTTTATAATTTCCTTTTTTCAAAATTGGAAAAAGAAAGAGTTTTATTCTATTCTCTTTACTTTACTCTATTCTCTTTACTCTATTCTCTTTACTCTATTCTCTTTACTCTATTCTCTATTCTCTTTACTCTATTCTCTTTCTTCTCTATTTACGTTTTAACCATTCTTTTGGCACATTTACAATGCAGATATTCATCGTTTTATTATCTGCAGAAAGCATGGCCGACTGAATTTGAATTTTAGTTCCGTCTCTGTTAAAAGTGGGATGAATATGATCTGCTGCCGTGTCTTTATGTCCTGTTGTCAGCATGATCATTTCGTTTGTTTTTCTGTCGATTAAATATAAACTTCTCGAAAAATCATCTCCAACTGCCCATCTGCCATCTGAAGAGCCATGTACATGCCATAAACCGCTGCCGCTTTTCGTTTGTCCGGCAATAATCATCTCGTGAGTTCTTAAATTTACAATGGCTAAGCCTGTTGGTTTTTCGCGTGTTCCAGAATTCCCCCAATTGCTTTCCTGACCCGGATTTTGCGGATTTCTTATTTCTGTACTTCCGGTAACTTCAACTGGGGCTTCCTTTTGAATATCTATTTTTCGATGCCCCATAATCGCCATGGCAACCTCATCTTTAGAAATTACCGCCTCATGCGTTACCCACTCAAAATCGGATTCAGGATATAAAGGTCTTAATCCTGTTCCGTCTGCCATAACCGTCCAGGTCCTTTGAGGAGATTTTCCTCCGGTTTCCCAACAAAAAACCAATTCACCAGGATTCCAGATATTAGACTGAATATGGCCAACCTGAAAGGGTACTGAAATCACATGTTTGAATTCACCCGTTTTTATATTCATACTGCTAATTCCACCAGGGCCTACGCCCATATTTCTTGGCCCAAAATTTTTCTCAATTTTAATATTTGGATCTAAATGTCTGCCCGCTTCTTCCTTCCCAATTCTAAAATAAACTTTTTCTTCATCAGCATCTAAAGCCATATCTCCGGACGCACCCATTTCTGGATTTGCAACTCCACAAACACGTTCATAAGCAGAAACCGGTCTCATCTTTCCGGCCTGACTGTCTTTAAAAATGCCCTCTAAATTCACTTCCATAATTTGCATTTTATCGCCTTCTGCTTTGCGCATAAAATACAATTTCATCGATTTTTGTGCCATGCATAAAGTTCCTGTATAACCACCTTCGGTCACCTGAACTATTACACCCGACTTTTCATTCACCGCCATCGCTTCATCATTGGCTCTCTTAGACCTAAAAATCAACCATTCTCCATCTGCAGTCCATTGCGGATGTGTTGGATAGGTTTTAGAATCACCAGCCGATTTAGTAGTCAGAAAAATTAAATCAACACCAGTTACCGGATCTTTGATAATCTTTTTTTCTGATGGGAAGCGAGTTCCAATCTGACCAAAAGTTATAATGGTGAATGAGAGGAAAAGTATATTTAGGGATGTTTTTAATTTCATAAGTTTTTTGTTTGATTGAACGCTGCTTTTGCCACAAAGACACTAAGACACAAAATTTTAATTTGTCATCCTCAGGAACGAAGGATCACACCAGAAGTTCCGTAAAGAGATTCGCTAATCTTTGTCGAATCCCGCGTGTAATCCTTCGTTCCTCAGGATGACAAAGAAAGCCCTGAACTTTGGGATTACGACTTTTCGAGAAATGGCTTCAACGTAATGCTAAAACTTCTACCATTTAACTTCTAACCTCTCACATTATTTATGTAAATTATTTTTTCCTTCAATTTTTAATTGAATTGAACTGTCATTTATTTGGAACTGACTATCATTCAACAACAAAATCACTTCGGCTCCAGCTAATAAAACGGGTCCGTAACCGTGAGCCGCAAAGACACTTACAGGACGATAATAATAGAAAGCAGGATCAAAACCCATTCCGGTTCCAACACAGGTTCCTTCTACCTGACCTTTGTCGTTTACTTTTGTTGCTACTGCATTCCACGCTAGTAAAACTGCTGGCGCATAAGTCATTTTATCCACATAACCACGATTAATCGCTCTTGCAATAGAATAGGCATAAATGGCAGTTGCAGAAGTTTCTAAATAGGTGTCATTTTTATCTAATAACTGATGCCAAAAACCTGTTCCATCCTGATATTGAACCAAACCAGCAATATGTTTTTGCAATTGCGCCAAAACCTGAGGGTATCCGGGATGATTTTTTGGAAGAACTTCTAATAATTCTACCATTGTCATAACTGCCCAACCATTGGCTCTCGCCCAATGAAACTGAGGATGCACCGACATTGACTCTACCCAGCCGTGCATATAAATGCCTTTTTGTTCGTTGAACATTCTTTTAGAGAACTGATTCACTTGCTTTACGGCATCATCAAAATATTTTACATCTCCGGTAGCGCTTCCCATTTGGGCAAGTGCCGGTACACTCATAAACATATCGTCCAGCCAAAGTGTATTGTCCTGTGGTCTGTTTCGGGCTAAGGTTCCGTCTTTTAATCTAAATTGTTTGTTGCTGATAAAATCAATATAATTGTTAATAAAAGGATCAGCATTCGCTTTTAAACCTTCTTTTTTTGCTTTGATAAATGCAGCACAAAGTGCACCTGCAAAATCTAACGCTTCAGGGTGAAGCGTTTTGAGCATGTCTTTGTCCTTGATGTTTTTTTCATCATAATTGGCAGCGATATCAGCGATCAACTGTATTCTCTTATTGGTATAATCGGCAAAGTATTTTTCGCCTGTAGCTTTAGAAGCCAAAAGCATTCCGGCATATGTAACGCCCCATTCGTAACTGGTCAATCGAAACGCACCGGGCTCAAACACAATGTCCTGATTCCTTTTTTTATAATCTGTAATAGCCACTTTTGTATTGGCATCTACAATTTTAGAAGCCGAATTTTTATCTAAAAAATTATAGACTCTGTCTAATACCACTTTTATACTTTCCTTTTGCGGAATGACATATGGTGTTGGATAATCTGGCTGCATTAGATGCAATGGTGCAGTGGCATCCGTTTTCTGTGCATTTACAGCTGTACAAACTCCAAACGCAAATAAGGCTATAATTTTGGTTGATTTATAATTCATGGCTAGTGTGTTAGTTTAGTTAAATGAAATTTATTTACTTACGTCAACAGTTATTTTGACTGAAAGTTGTTTCGCCAAAGTGGTTACATAATTGCTGAAATAAGCGGAATCCTTAAAGTTTGGGTCGGCGCTCAATTCCCAACCCGCTATTGCGTAATAACTGATTTCTTTATTGTTTTCTATTGTTAGTTTTGCCAGATAAGAATCTGTCAATTGTCCTGTTTTAGGAGCTTCAATATAACCTTGATATAATTTCTTCGGAACCAAAATCGCTGTTCCTAAAATCCATGTTCGTTCGTAGGTTAAATAATCATGTTGAATAAGGCAAACCCAATCTCCCGCGTCAACAACTTTCAAAGGATTTTTATTGTTCAGGTTTGAAATTGCTGCCAGAAAAGTTTCTTTTCCTTTAAGGCCATCAATCTTAACTGTGTTTTTATAACCGTACATTCCCGGCCAGATTGATGTTGTTTCCTGAACCTGATATTTGTTTCCTGAAGCTTCCCAATTTTGATATTTATAGCTTAAAACCGAATTAACCGGACCTTCGCTTACAATTTTAAAAGTTGTTTTTTCGACATTATTCAAAGTGTCATTTGTCAAAATTCCTAGTCGGTTAATTTTGTCGTTGATCAATAAAGCGTAGCCTCCCAAACCAACGGAATTTCCAACAGGAAAAATATCTCTTCCCCAATCGTACATCACATGGTAATTATCTTCTACGGCACCTTTGCTGTTAATTCCGACATCTTCTGGCGTAATCGCAGGTATTTTTTTTCCAAAAACATCTTTTGAATTTCTTCCATCCAAATAATGTCTGAAACCTACTTTGTCATTTTCCCATGTTGGCCCATCAGTTTGATATCTCTGGAAACCTAATGCTTTATGCACTTCATTTGCCATTAGAACCTCTTCGGTAGCGGGTTTCACGGGTAAATTTTTACCTTCTCTTTTTCCGAAACGAGCACTTGTTTTTATTGGAAACTTAGGGTCAACAGTAGACCATTTTAATTCAACCGTTTTCTTTTCGTTTGGAGCAAAATCAGTTACCAGAAAAAGCTCATCCCATTTTCCGTCGCCATCCAAATCATTGACTTGTGCCGGAATAGTATCGTTTTTATAAATTAAAATCGGATAAACTGTTCCGGTTTCTTTTACCGACAGCTGGCTTCTTTTGATTGTAATTGCTTTTTGCGGCACTACTAGCTCAGAAGTATTTTTTAAGGTAATTGTAGTTCCTTTTGTTTTTTGTTGTGCTTTACAACTTGACAAAATAGTTGCTGTTAAAGCGATTGTAAGATATAAGTTTGTTTTCATTTTATTTTGTTTCAAGTTTTCTTTCTTTCATGTTTTATGTTTCACATTTCACATTTTTCATTTCACATTTTTCATTTCACAATTTTCATTTTTCATTTCACAATTTTCATTTTTCATTTCACATTTTTCATTTTTCATTTCACATTTTTCATTTCACATTTTTCATTTCACATTTTTCATTTTTCATTTCACATTTTTCAAGATAATTTAATCTAAATGAAAAACCTCTTTTAACGAAATGGCAATTGGCGAATTATCTGGATTTGTTTCCATGATATCTCCCATGTAAGCCCACCACTTTTTAACTATTGGATGATTGGGCAATAACTTTTCATCAAAATCGGAACTAATTTTTTGAACAGCAAAAAGTATCAGTGTTTCTTCATCCAAAAAAATACTATAATCCTGAATTCCGGTTTCTGAAAGTAAAGATTGTAGTTCCGGCCAGATTTCGTCATGTCTCTTTTTATACTCTGCTTCAAAACCAGGTTTTAGTTGCATTTTGAAAGCATTTCTGATTATTGTTTTATTTTCCATTTTTTAGTAAAATTTTATCTTCTTTTAAACTATTTTAAAAATAAACCCCGAAGCAGTTTCATATTTTCCTCCCTGCGAAGCCATAAATAAATAAGTTGCTTTTCCGTTTTGAAATAACAATTGCGGACGTTCTCCACGACCATATCTGTTTAAGTGTTTTGGTGCTTCGGGCTGCTTTATATATTTGTTTAAAGGCTGATATGAAATTAAAGGATCGCTCCAATGAATGCCATCATCAGAGTCCATATATAAACCATTATCCATTCCAAAAACACCCATATCGCGGGCTAACATTTTGAATTTCTTATTTTCATACCAGACAAAAGCGTCTTCACATTGTTTATTATCTCCTAGTTTAGAAAAATCAACTACAGGATTATTTTTATATTTTTCATAAGGGCCGTGTAATGATTTTGAAATTGCTAATCCGTATTTTCTATTTCCTTTAATAGGGAATTTTGGATGTTCGTAATTCTCCGTATCTAACGATTTGTAGTACAACCAATATTCACCATTTGGATGTTTTATAAAAGAAGGATTTGTGGTTAAAAGATCATCCCATTCTCCTTGATTTCCAGGGAGCAATAAAGGTTTATCAGATCTTTCCCATGGGCCATAAAGTGAATCTGCTGTTGCTAATCCCACTCGTTTGGTATTCATTTTTCCATTAGAATTTCCCATAAAAAACAAAGCATATTTTCCATCCACAAAATGAATACTCGGATTATGACAGGTTGTTGCATCCCAGAAACCTTCACCTCGTGGTGCCAAAATTGTACTTACATATTCATAGGGTCCTTCTGGTTTATCAGAAACGGCATGTGCAATTTCAGAACTGCTGATCCAGCCACTCATTCCTTTTGCTTTTGGCCATCTGGAAAAAAACACATGAATTTTACCGTCCGGACCTTCGATTGGGCTATTACACCAAACATAATAATCTTCAAATTCAAGGGCGCGGCCAACTGGTCGAAGACTTTTCTCAAAATCGGAAAGTTTCGGATCCTCCATAAAATCATTGGACATAACCGGAAACGGAAGGCATAACGCCATGACGGCAAGTGAATTTCCTATGATAAATTTTCTTCGATTCATTTTATTTCTTTTGAACTCCAACTTCCCAATCGTCTGTTCTGAAAGGTGATGCCGGTAAATTTTCACTATTGAATAAATTAGGTTCAGGAACTGCTTTCCAGGCAAAACGAACTGCTGCCGGATTTTTTACTTTTGATGAAGAAACCAAAATCGTTTTTCCATCAATTTTTGCCTGTGCCGGATAAAAAACCTGATCGCTTCCTGCAATTTCAAATTCTTTTAAATCATCTGATGGCTTTTTGAAACCGGAATCTACATCATCAAAAAACAATTGAATTTTATCTTTTTTAATTTTTAGATGATTGTAAAGTGGCCCTGAAAACACTAATTTGTCTTCACCATAGGTTTTCGCTCTGGCAATAAGACCCAATCTGTAACCTACGGTTTGTTTGTCTATCGGATGAATATTGGTCGCGTTGCCAACATCTGTAGTAACGACCATTCCAGCATTTGAAATCGTTTTTGAAGCAATTAATTGTGCTTCTCTTATGTCAGGATTCTGACCTTTATGCGGTGCAATCTGTACATAATAAAATGGAAAATCACCTTGTTTCCATTCGTCTCGCCAACTTTTTACCATTGCAGGAAAGAGGCTTCTGTACAAAAATGCTTTTTCAGCATTACTTTCGCCCTGATACCAGATTACCCCTTTCATTGTGTAATTCGTTATTGGATGAAGCATCGCATTATACAACACGAAGGATGTTTTATTTGCTTCTTTTTTAGGCTTTTTTAATTGAATTTTAGATAAATCGTTTGCATTGGCAATTCGCTCATTCTTTACATTCAAATAATACGTTTCCAGTTTTTCCTGATACAGCTTTTCATTTTTAGCATCTTGTTCCAGAATCGGTAAAAAATCTGTATTTTCTTCTAAAATATTCTGGGCCGTCCACGCTTCTGCTTTGGTACCACCCCACGAAGTCGAAATTAATCCGATTGGAACTTTTAATTTTTGGTATAATTCTCTTCCAAAGAAATAAGCGACAGCAGAAAAAGTATAAACATTTGTTGGCGAACATTCTTTCCAGGAACCGTTTACATCGTCTAATGGTCTTGGGGAAGCATTTGTAGCCACAGTAAACAATCTGATATTTGGATAAGAAGCATTTTTAAGTTCTTCTTCATAATTTTTTACGCCTGTTTTCCAGGTTCCGTCTTCCTTCCCGACAGGAAAATACATATTAGACTGACCAGAGCAAATCCATATTTCTCCGATAAGTACATTATTCAGCACAATTTTATTAGAAGCCTGAATAGAGATTGTATACGGTTTGTCACTACCTTGTGGTGTATCAACGCTAATCTTCCAGTTTCCATCCGCATTTGCCAATACATCTATTGAAGTATTTTGCCAGCCTAGCTGAATGTTTATTTTTTCATTTGGAGACGCCCATCCCCATAAATTTACTTTTGAATTCTGTTGTAAAACCATATTATCTGCTACCAAAGCAGGCAATTTTACCTGAGCACAAAGTGTCAATTTAAAGCCTAAAACAAGTAATAAAAAGCAAATATTTTTCAAATAAATCATCGGTAATGTAATTTTAATACTAAAACTTTAAAGATATGCTACTAAATCGATATCGGTATCCTGTGCTTCCCTGTTTATTTCGAGAATACTTTGGTTTCGCGAAACGTTATTATGGGTCAACATTTTATAAACGTAGCCCAAGGTTTTAACATTGCGATTGCAATATGTAATTGCGATTCTTATAATAATTTTCATGGAAAATCTTCGCACGAAAATCTCTATGTGACATACTATGTATCCCAAGGTTGAAACCTCGGGCTATATTTGAAATCTGTATAAAAAAAAAGCATTTTAATTTATAGAATTATCCTAAAATTGTATCAATGTATTTAAAACAAAAAAGGCAGTAACCGAGTTACTGCCTTTTGTAAAATTAAAACCACTTAATTTTACCAATTACCACTTAAATTCCAAACCATTTTTATTAAAAAATTTAACACTCAAATTTATCCATTAAATCATTGATAACTATCCTGTTGTACCCTGTATCAGAATAAAAAAAACCGTCTCAGAAATGAGACGGTTTCCAATCAAAATATAAAAAAATATACTAGTAACCAGGGTTTTGCATCGCTGCTTTTTCAGCGGCGCTCAATGGTTTTCCGTTTGCATAAACAGCATCAAGGAAAGTTTGCGGAATTGGACGCAAATTATGATATTCCTGAATATTTGCAGCCGCTTCAATATTGTAAGCTTTTGCTCTGGCAACCAAAGTTTTAGTTCTGCTCAAATCTCCCCAACGGTGAAATTCTCCGCAAAGCTCTCTGGTACGCTCATTCAATATTAAACATAACATTCTGTCATAATCACTACCGTATCCAAGTTTTGTAATTACTGCCATGTCTTCTGCTGGTAAAGCATTCACACTTGCAATTGTTAAACTTGTCGCTGTCGTAGCAGCTGCTATATTATTAGATTCATAATACGAATTTTCAGGAATATAAGAAATTGGAATTCCAGCCTGACCTGTAACCGTCCAGGACGCTGAACCATCTACATATGCAGCACGATTTTCTCCGGATTTGTAGGCCGCGCGAGCACGAACTGTATTGATGTACGACAATGCATCGGCAAATGAGGCAGATCCTAATTTTGCTAAACGTACCTTTGCTTCAGCAGCCATTAAATATGTTTCTGCAGAACGAGCCAAAATAATATCACGAGATCCTTTAATATTACTTAAATCTATTCTGTTTCCATCCATATATTTACTTAATGATGGAAATCTAACATCGGCCATTAAGCCCACTTTATCTGCTGCATAAGCCACATAAGCACTCGGAATTGTTTTTCCTGTTTTAGGGTAAATGATCACATCTGTGTTTTTAGTTTTTGCAAAACGTGTATCGGCAGGTGTATTTACAATATACATTATACCTAAATCACCATTTTTATAAACAGCACCTGATGCATTATTTACGATACTTTTTGTTTGAAAGCTTTTCCAGAAACGAGAATCATTTATATGATCAAATGTATCATATACAAAATAAGTTGGTGCCAGACGGCTAAATGGTCGTCCTCCCGCAAGGTTACGTTTCATTTGAGGTAACTGATCATAAGTAGAAAGGAAATATAGGTGTTGCTGATTTCCTCCGGTAGTCAGTGTACTGGCATTAAACTGAGCAGATAAAATTAATTCAGGAAGTTTTTCATTTACACCATCTGCAATCGTATAATTCCATAAATTATCATAATTTGCTGCTAATGGATGGTGAGAAATTACCTCATCTGATAATGTAACTACTTGCTGCAAATCTGCTGCTTTTGTAGTTCCGTTCCAACTGTCATTAATTTCACTCGCACGCAGTAAATAGGCTTTTGCCAAATAATGTGCAGCTGCATCTTTAGTGATTTTAGCAGGAGCTCCCGCATTATTCAACAAAGCATAAGCCTGCTTAAAATCGTCAATTACTTGTCCCAAAACATCTTGTGGGGCGGCTCTTGTAAATTCTAATTCAACACTAGAACTGGTTTTTAATTTTAAAGGAACAGCACCATATTGACTTACCAGTTTTAAGTAATTAAAAGCTCTTAAAAAATAACCTTCGCCTAAAGCTGTTTTTTTGATAGCATCATTTGTTGAGACAATATCTGTAGCCGATTCAATTAATTGATTGGCATTTCCAATTCCGATATATAAATTGTCCCAATTAGTATTTGCTGCTACCGTATTGGCGTTAGAAACCGTTACAAAAGCTTTGAAACCTGAAGAATAAGAGTTCCATATCCAGTTTGAAGGGTCACCTCCAGCGTGAAATTCATCTGTACCAGATTCGGTAGCTGAAAGCGGAACTTCCCCTTGAAATTCGGCAGCAAAAACCTGATAATATGTACCAATTGCAAGTGCCTGGATACCTGCTTCGGTTTTATAATACTCACTACTATAAGCTGTAGTCAGCTCTTCATCAAGAAAATCTTTGTTGCATGAGCTTGTTAAAGTCAATGCTGCAACAAGCATCAAGTTGATATATAGTTTTTTATAATTTTTCATAATGATCTTTTTTAAAATTTAATTTAGAATTCTACATTTAACCCTAAAGTTATACCTCTGTTTGAAGCAGTTGTCTGTGTATCCAAATCAGTCCATTTTACTTTTGTAAAAATCATACCCGGATTGGTAGCCTGGCAATATAATCTCAATTTATTAAGTCCTAGTTTTTGCACTAATTCTTTATCAAAATGATACGCTAAAGAAATGTTTCTCATTTTTAAGAAAGAACCGCTACGATATCCTAATATTGGATAATAAGGATCTCCTGTACCAGCAGAATAAATTGGTTTTTGATATTCAGCATTAATATTATTATCTGTATAATAATCAATTTGTCTCTGACTTCCTTTTGCTCCTTCGTTTTCTCCTAAAGTATCATAATAGTATCCCATACGACCGTAGATAAAGAATGATAATTCTACATTTTTATAAGAAAATGTATTTGTCAATCCCATGATGTATTTTGGATCTTTTGAACCTATAATTACGCGGTCATTGTTAGCATCAATTTTATAATCACCATTTTGATCTACTGGTCTCGCATTACCAAAAGAAAAAATATTGGAACCTGCTGCTGCATTAAATTTTGCCATTTCGGCCGCATCTTCAGGTTTCCAGATTCCGTTTGATTCGAAACCATAAATTACATTTTGAGAATCTCCAATAAATAAGTTATTATTGATATCATCAAATTTTCCATTTTGAAGGGCTACAATTTTACTTTGTTGATAGGAAGCACTAAGATTTGATGTCCATTCAAAATCTTTTGTTGTTATGTTCACTGTATTCAGGGTAAGCTCTAATCCGCTTCCTTCTGTTTCGCCAACGTTTTGATAAGTATCTTTAACTCCGATAACGGTTGGAACACTACTTTTTAATAACAAATCGGTAGTTTTACTCGTATAATAATCTAAAGCACCAGATACTCTGCTACTGAACATAGAGAAATCAATACCATAGTTAAACTGAGCTGTTTGCTCCCAACCTAAATCTACGTTACCTAACGAAGTATTATTTACAACTCCAGATCCATTTGGATAAACGATTCCCGTTAACGGTGGCTGAGTCGCGTAAGCTGGAACGGCTGCATTTCCTGTAACACCATAACCAACTCTCATTTTCAACTGGTTAAGCCAGGATACGTTTTCAAGAAATTTTTCTTTATTGATCACCCATGCAGCAGAAGCACTCGGGAAAAATGCCCATCTGTTTTCTGATGCCAATTGTGACGCTCCGTCATAACGACCAGAAGCTGTGAATAAATATTTATCAGCATAACTATAATTTGCTCTTGCCATATAAGATAACAAACCCGTTTCTGTTAAACCTGAAGAATAACCGGCAAGTGTTACATTTGCAGGATTCAATGCATTCCATTTGTTTTCAGGATTTTTAATATCATTAGCAGACATAGAATTTGTTTCATTGTGATATTCTGTCTGGCTCATAAGCAATGTTCCCCCAATAGTATGATTTCCAAAAGTTTTGTTATAAAAAACTAAGTTATCAAGCGTATACGAAATAGTATGCTCATTAGATAAAGAAGCAAAACTTGTCCCTGAACGAATCGCGGACTTACCATCTAAATATACTCCATCTCGGAAAGAAGTAAGATCAGGACCGAAATTAATACGGTATTTTAAGCCGTCAAGTTTAGTAGAAAGCGCTCCCAAATCAAACTGTGCATATAAACTACCAAAAGCACGCAATGTTACACGCTGATCCTGAGATAATTTATATTCATCAACAGGAGTTCTGATTGTAGAATCCCCTCCAGGACTATCAATTCTATTTCCGTTGCTGTCATAAGGAACCGCGTAAGGAAGATTGGTGCGTGCTGTTGCATATATTCCTGTAGAACTTGTAACGGCAGTTCTACCTGTATTAGATTGTCCGTATTCATTTACACCGTAGCTGGTATTAAGTCCAACTCCCATAGAAAACCATTTTGTTGGAGTAATATCAACATTAGCCGTACCACTGTAACGCAAATAGCTTTGTCCGAATAATGTTCCTGTATTGTTTAAATATCCAAAAGAACCATAGGCTTTCATTTTGTCCGTACCACCACTAACACCAATGGTATGTTGTTGTGTAATTCCGGTGCGAGTTACGAATTTGGTCCAATCTGTAGTGGCTACTTTAGAACCATCCCACTTTCCGCCTGCCCATCCTTTTTCAATATTTGCCCATGCAGAAGGATCAGCAGAAGCAAGGAAAATTAATTTATCATTTTCTATTGTTGGTGCATCACCTTTTGGAAAAGCAGATGGATTAGAATAATATCTTCCCCAACGACGAAATTCAATGTATTGAGCTGCCGTCATCATGGGAGCATTTTCATGTATTGTTTCCATTACAATTGAAGTATCATAATTTAAAGTAAATCTTCCGTTTTTACCTTTTTTAGTGGTTACGATAATAACTCCATTTGCACCACGTGAACCGTAGATAGCTGTTGCGGAAGCATCTTTTAATACGTCGATGGTTTCGATATCAGTAGGATTTAAAAAGTCAATTCCTCCTGAATTTGGATCGACACTAATTTTCCCGGTACTCGCATCTGTAACAAGTCTGGAATTAAGCGGAATACCATCTACCACATAAAGTGGCGCATTGGAAGCAGAAATGGAACGGGCTCCACGAATGGTGATTGCTCCAACAGTTCCAGGTCGTTCATTTGATGCGACGTCAACACCGGCAGCTTTTCCCTGCATAGCTTGTACGGCATTCACAACTGGTCTTGAAGCAATATCCTCGGCTGTTACACTAACAATCGATCCGGTAAGATCTTTTTTCTTCTTTGTACCGTAACCAACAACAACAACTTCTTCAAGAGAATTGTCATCTTCTTTTAGTACAACATCATAAACAGCTGCATTTCCAACAGTTATTTCTTGTTTCTTAAAACCGATAAAACTGTACGTAAGTACATTTCCCGGAGCTGCATTGATGGAGTAGCTTCCATCAAGATCGGTACTCACACCATTTTGGCTTCCTTTGATGAGGACATTTACACCTGGCACCGGTAGTCCTGATGCATCTTTAATGGTACCTTTAACTACTTTGTTCTGCGCGTAACCTGATGCATTGAATAATGCGATCATTGCTACCAGCAACAGAACACTAAATTTGTTTTTCATAAAAGTTAAATTTGGTTAATTAATTAGTTACTCAAATTTATCTAGAAGTTAATTTCGTACTGTCCTGTAGTATCCTGCACAATACAACACTATTATTCTAACGTACAGTCTTTTACATTTTTTGTTTAAGTTTTTTTTAACCATAAAAACCTTCAACACCTTGATTTTCAAGAGAAAATACAACACCAAAGCCACAAATACATATATAAAAATGAAACAATATTTTTTTTTAACAAACTATAATTTTATTCAAAATATTTTATTAAATAGAAAAAATATTACTAAAAACACTACATATTTCGCATTCAAAAATAGAGCAATAAAAAATTCTGTTTAAAACATAAAAATTTCTCACTTTTTTAAAGATAAAACATAAAAAAACCGCCTCATAAAGGAGACGGTTTTCATCTAAAAACAAAAAAATAAAAAGGTATATCTATTAGTCGTATCCAGGATTTTGTTCGTAAAGCCCAGGCACAGCTAAAATTTCCTGCAATGGAATAGGATACAACAAAGAATTATTATCAATTGTTCTGATCTTATTTCCTGTATCTTCAGCTATTCTCCACGTATTCATAATCGTTACTGCTTTTCCGGATCTTATTAAATCAAACCATCTTGTGCCTTCTGAAAAGAATTCTTTTCTTCTTTCATCAAATAATTGATCTAAATTGATATTTACAGCATTTGCAGGAACACCCGCTCTCGTTCTCACCTGATTAACGATAGCATCTACATCTGCCTGAGTTCCTCCACCACCATGTAGTGTACATTCAGCCATTAACATCAATACATCCGTATAACGCGTTACCATAAAATCTACACCCCAATCTTCACGACCGTTTCCGTATCTTGTAGGATCAATATATTTTTTGAAAACAGGCAAAGTATAACTTCCCTTGTACGTACCCGAAGCTACCGTATAACTAGTTGCGATACCAGCAATTTTTCTTTTATCAGTTGCTGCAAACATATTCATGAAGCCAGTTGAGATTGGTTTAGCTTCTAAAGCTCCTTGTGCTGATAAATTTACAGAGGCAAAATAAGGCTCATAACCAACTTCAACCATAAAATTTCCTCCAACCGGAGTAGAAATATTTTGTGTGTAAGGAATTGTAAGTACATTTTCTTTATTTAAAAGACCTTCTAATTTAAAAATAGGATCGTAATCTGCGCTAAAAGCAAATAATCCACTTGCTTTAATATCATTTAATTCTTTGTACGCCTTATCCCATTCATTTAAGCCAAGCATTGCGCCATCAATTCCGTATGTTGGGCTAGAACGTGTCATGTAAACAAGTCCTAGTAATGATTTTGCACCATATTTAGTAACACGTCCAAAATTAGCTGCATCATATGCCGGACTAAGATCCGGGATCGCCAATTGCAAATCTGAAATAATTAATTCATAAACTTTAGCAACAGGGCTTCTTCCAATTTTAGAAGCTTCCTGAGCTGTCATTGTTCTGTCAATCAAAGGAACTTTTCCAAACCATCTGATTAAATCAAAATAACAAAATGCTCTTAAAAAACGTGCTTCGGCTATCATAGACGTTTTATCTGCTGGCGTTGTAAAAATTGCATCTCCTTTTTCAGCAATTTTTTCTAATAACTGATTTGCCTTATAAATAGCATTATAGTTACTCGTATAAGCTTCTCTTACATAAGTATTAGAACTAATAGATGTATAAAAACTATTAATACCTTCCCAGTCTCTTGAAGCAGTTGTAGTTGCATACAAATTATCAGATCTGGTTTCACTTAAATTCAAAACCCTGTTTGCATATCCATATGTTCCTGCTCCGTGAAAAGCAATAGAATATGTTGCATTTCGAGCCTGAACAAAATCGCCGGGAGTAGCATAAAAATTTTCAATTGTTCCTTGCGATAATGGTAATTGATTCAATTCATCATCACAAGATGTCAGCGCAAATAATAAGGCGCTTGCCATTAAATAAATATATTTTTTCATTTTATTTTAATTAAAATTAATGTTAAGTCCGATAACTATAGATTTCGCTAAAGGCGCTCCACCATAATCTACTGGTACTGAAAAATCACTATTAGAACTTCCTGAAGTATTTACAGCCTCTGGATTGAAACCAACTTTATATTTATTCCAGTAAAATAAGTTCTCGCCAGTTACATACAGTCTTGCATTATCAATTCTCGTTAAACTTTTTACAGCTTCTTTCAAACTATATCCAATAGAAATACTTCTTACACTAACATAATCTGATTTGTACAACCAATCTGAGTTTGCCTGGTATCCAAAAGATGTTCTCCAGTTTCCTCTTACAGCAGGATCTACATTCAATGAATTTTCAACTGACCCCATTCCGGTACGGTCGATTGCTCTTCCTGTTAAGCCGTAAACTGTTCCTCCATTTTGACCTTGTACCAATACACTTAAATCCAAATCTTTATATTTAAATGTATTTGTGATTCCCCAAGTGTATTTTGGCGTTGGATTACCCAAATCAACACGATCTTCTGAATTAATTTTTTTATCACCATTTTGATCAATGTATCTCGGATCTCCCAAAACCAATTTATTTCCTCCAATAGTTGTTCCGCCACCATCAATATCAGCCTGACTCACAACTCCGTTTTGTTGCAATCCAAATATGGTATACATTGGCTTACCTACTTCTAATTTTACAAATGGCACACCTCCGTCAAAAGAATTACTAATTTCAATTTTAGACTGACCTGGTCCTAATGCCAATACTTTATTTTCGTTATGACTTATGTTTGCAGATGTTCTCCATTCGAAATTATTTGTTTTAAAGTTTAAAGAGTTTACTTCAAATTCCCATCCTTGATTTTGCACTTCGCCAATATTAGTTAAGTAACTAACAAATCCTGTATCTCCCGGAACCGGAACTCTTAAAAGTAATTCGCTGTTATTTTTTCTGTACACTTCAAATGTTCCTGAAAGTCTGTTTTTTATAAAAGCGAAATCTAATCCTAAATCGATACTTCTTGATTCTTCCCAGTGTAATTCAGGATTTGGAATAGAAGCCGCACCTTGACCAATTGCTGCCGCTCCTCCAATAGAATAATTATAGGTTCCAAGCGTCGCATAAGATGCATAGCTTCCAATATTATTACTTCCGTTGATACCCGCACTGGCTCTTAATTTCAAGTCACTAAGCCATTCTGTATCTTTCAGAAATGCTTCTTGTTTTATTCTCCATCCTAATGAAAGCGAAGGAAAAACTCCCCATTGTCTGTCACTTCCAAATTTTGAAGAACCATCACGTCTGATACTGGCAGACATTATGTATTTTTCTTTGAAATTGTATTGTAGTCTTGCAAAATAAGAAAGTAAAGTACTTTTTTCTGCAGTTGTAGACCCCAATGATCCAGCTGGTAGTGTTTCAATACTTGAACTATTGTAAAGCGCACCAGACGAAAGGGATGCTTTTGTAATTTCGTACGAACTGAAAGACTGTCCTAAAAGCAAATTAATAGTATGATTTCCAATTGTTTTATCATAGTTAAAAGTATTTTCATTTACTAAATTTTGTCTTCTGTAAGTATTATAAGCTCCTCTAATACTAGCAATAACATCATTTGGCGTATAACTTTCGTTTGTATTATCTGAGTTATCAAAATTGATTGTACTTTTTAAAGTCCAGCCTTTAGCAAATTGATAACTCGCATAAGATGAAATTAAAGTTCTGTACATAGAGTTTTTTCCTGTTCTTGCCAATGCGTTCAACATATTTGTTGTACTACTACCCCATGCATATCTTGTAGTATATTTTTCTCCTGCAGCATTTTCAGCACTTTCAAAAACCGGAGTCGCCGTAAGCGCTTTAAATAATGTATTATCTTTTCCTTCTACTCCAGGATCATTTTTAACCGAATAAGAAGGAGCTAAATTAATTCCCATTTTAAAGTTTTCTGACAACTTTACATCAACGTTTGCTCTTGCAGAAAACAAGGTGTAATCTGTCCCTACAATGTATCCGGTATTTTTTTGATAGTTAGCAGAAACATAATAATTTACTGCATCAGTAGCACCAGAAGCTGATAATTGATAGTTGCTAAATTCTCCTGTACGGAAAACTTTATCCTGCCAATCGATATAATCCAATCCAGGGTGTCCCGGTATATCCCATCTGTCGTCATACAAATACGTATAATATCTGGTATTACTTGTATTAAGAGGCGCTGTTGGGTTTTTTAAATTATAAGCAGCAATTCTCTCAGCATTGGTTTGGCTGGCAGATGCACCTGTAATTCCTGAGGCGACCCACTGTCCGTCAATCATTGTTTTTGCTCTTTTAATCCAGCCTTCAGCTGACAACATATCAACTCTGTTCGCTTCTTTATTAATACCTCCATAAGTATTAAATGTAAACTTTGGTTTTCCTTTTTTACCCTTTTTTGTTGTAATTAAAACAACTCCGTTTGAAGCTCTCGAACCGTAGATAGAAGCTGCTGCAGCATCTTTCAAAACCTCGATAGAAGCAACATCATTTGGATTCATATTATCCAACGGACTTCCATTTGAAAATCCTCCATTTGAATTTGATCCTTCTGTATATATTGGAAAGCCATCTACCACATACAATGGTTCGTTTCCGGCAGTAATAGAACCTGCACCTCTAATTTCGATACTAAAAGGTTGCCCCGGTAAACCTGTTGTTTGCTTAACGCGAACCCCCGCTACTTGCCCAATCAAACCCTGATCTATTCTTGAGATAGGTCTTTCTGTAAAATTTTCTGTTTTAATTCCTGAAATTGCACCGGTAGTTAATTTTTTCTTTTGGGTTCCGTATCCAATAACTACTACTTCATTCAGACTTGAATTTTCTGCATCCAAAGAAACATTGTAACTACTCGCTGCTCCAACTACTATTTCTTTTTTTATAAATCCTACAAACGAAAATACCAAAGTTTCTCCCGGAGCAGCAGAGACGCTGTATTTTCCATCAAAATCTGTACTCGCCCCTCGATTTGTACCCTTAACAATTACATTAACTCCCGGAATAGAGAGCTTGGACGGATCTGTAACGGTTCCTGTAACCGTTTTATTTTGCGCATAGCCTGTTGTATGCAGAAGCGCAAACAAGGCCATAAGCAGCAAAAGATTAAATTTGTTTTTCATAAAAAGTTAAATTTGGTTAATTAATTAGTTTACCCAAATCTATTTAGAAGAACATCACACAGCATCCTGTAGTATCCTGTTAACCTTCAGTATATTATAAAATATTTTGTGTTTTTTTTAACTAAAAATGCGTTCAACTCATTGATTTACAAGCGCTAAATTCGCAAATACATTATGTAAAATTTTATTCAAATATTTTTCAGCATTTAATATTTTTTTTACTCAAAAAATATTAAATGATAAAAAAAAATCAAAATTTGTTATACATTTTACTTTTGAAAAAATGATTTTGAACAGGATGCTACAGGATAGCAATTTTGTACAGTACTGCTACTTTTACTTTAACACTAACTATCAACCACTGAAGAAAAATAATAATGAGATTAAACAAACTAAATTGCCTTATACTACTATTGTTTTCTTGCTTTTTAAATTCGTTTGCGCAGGAAAATAAAGTATCACCATGGCCAAAATCTACAAATATAAACCAGCCTTGGGCACGCTGGTGGTGGATGGGAAGTGCTGTGGATAAACCAAACTTAAAAAAAAGCCTTACAGATTTTCATAACGCCGGAATTGGTGGAGTAGAAATTACTCCTATCTATGGAGTAAAAGGAGAAGAAAATAATTTTATTGATTATCTATCGCCTAAATGGCTGGAAATGTTAGACTATACTATTCATGTTTCAGATAGTCTCCATATGCAGGTTGATATGGTTTTAGGAACTGGCTGGCCTTATGGAGGTTCGCATGTGACTTTACCACATGCGGCTACTAAATTGGTTATTGAAAAATACCAATTGAAAAAAAATGAAACAATTGATCGAAATATTAAAGTAGAAAATACAAAAGAAAAACAACCTGCAGAACTTTTATATGTAGTTGCTTATGGAAATGATGGATCTTTTATAAACTTAACAGATCAATTGAATAAAAATCTATCAAAACCAAAGGACAAAGGTATTGATGGAAATTCAGTCTCAATTCCAAATCCATTAGAACCAAATAAATTAAAATGGAAAGCAAAAAAAACAGATTATACTATATATGCCGTTTTTAGTGGTAAAACAGGACAGCAGGTAAAAAGAGCTGCTCCGGGAGGAAGCGGTTTTACATTAGATCATTATTCTGAAGAAGCATTAAATGAATATGTAGTTCCATTTAACAATGCATTTAAAGGTCGAGAAGGAAAAATAAGAGCCATTTTTAATGATAGTTACGAAGTTTACGGAACTGATTTTACTCCCAATTTTTTTGAAGAATTTCAAAAACTTAGAGGGTATGATTTAAAAAAACAAATGCCGTTATTATTGAGTGAAACGGATAATGAAATTGGTAACCGGATCAAAAGTGATTACAGACAAACCATTGGCGATTTATTATTAAATAAATTTGATAAGCCCTGGACACAATGGGCACATTCAAAAAGTTTTAAAACTAAACTTCAGGCACATGGTTCTCCTGGAAATTTAATTGATTTATACGCTTCCGCGGATATCCCGGAATGCGAAACGTTTGGATCTATGCCTTTTGATATTCCAGGTTTCCGTCGTGAAAAAGAAGATATTCGCGAGGGTGATGCTGATCCTGTAATGTTGAAATTTTCATCATCTGCTGCACATATTGCAGGAAAAAATCTTGTTTCTTCTGAAACATTTACCTGGTTGAGAGAACATTTCAAAACTGCTTTATCGCAATGTAAACCTGAAGCAGAAGATTTAATGCTAAATGGCATTAATCATATTTTTCTTCACGGATCAACTTATTCACCCGAAAGAGCTGCATGGCCGGGATGGAAATTTTATGCATCTGTAAATTTTAATTCCAATAATAGTATTTGGGAAGATGCACCTTCACTATTTTCTTACATAGCAAATTGTCAGTCTATGTTGCAACAGGGCAAATCTGATAATGAAATAATACTTTATTGGCCAATTTTTGATACTTGGGACAAATATCAAAAGGGAACTTTATTTTTTCAATTTAAGATACATTCTTTATCTGAATGGTTGTACGAGACCTCTTTTTATGATACAACTAAAGATTTAATGAAAAAAGGATATGGAGTTGACTTTATATCTGACAGTTTTATTTCTGAGGCTAAGCTCATTGACGGAAAAATTAGTCTGCCGGGAGGAACGTTCAAATCAATGATAATTCCAGCTTGCAAAAAAATGCCTCTTGCCACTTTACAGAAACTTATTGAACTTAAGAAAGCGGGTGCAAATATTATTTTTAAAGGGCTTCCTGAATCAGTACCTGGTTTTAATGATTACCAAAAACAGGAACAAGAACTGAAAAAACTTTTAACTGTAAACGCTGAATTAATAAAACCAGTGACCGATATTTTTAAAAGTCTAGAAAACACTCAAATATATCCTGAAACACTAGTAAACACCGGATTAAAATACATTAGAAGAACTATAGATGGGGAGAAAATTTATTATTTAGTAAATCATACTCCTAAAACAATCGATGGATTTATTCCAATTCAAATTGGTAATAAAGAGGTTATTATTTTTGATCCGCTAAACAGAAATTACGGGAATGCAATTGTAAAAAAAGATTCCAATAGTACATTGGTAAAAATCAAAATAGAGCCAGGGCAATCATATTTTTTGAAAACAGAAAATACGGCTTCTCAAAAAAAATGGAATTATTATGAGCCAACTGCTGAAGCTACTCCGTTAAAAGGAAATTGGAAAATTACCTTTGAAAAAGGTGGTCCGAAATTGCCCGAGACTACAACAATTTCAAATTTAGAATCCTGGACAAAATTAAGTCCTGAAGCAGAAGCATTTTCAGGTTCTGCAACCTACACGCTTCAATTTGATAATCCGAATACAAAAACTGAATCTTGGAGTTTAAATTTGGGCGATGTCCGCGAAAGTGCAAAAGTCTGGTTAAATGATGAATTTATTGGCACTGCATGGTCTGTTCCTTATAAATTAAGTATCTTAAAATTAAAATCAGGAAAAAACACATTAAAAATTCAGGTTACAAATCTTTCTGCAAACCGAATTAGAGACAAAGAATTAAAAGGTGAAGAATGGAAAATTTTCTATGAGATTAATATGGTTGATAAAGATTATAAAAAATTTGACGCAACAAAATGGAGCCCGATGCCTTCTGGTTTATTGGGACCAGTTACGCTTACACCATTAAAACAACAAAACTAACTACTAAATAACGAATACTAAAATGAGAAAATTACTTTTAATCTTCGCTATATGCTTTTTATATACTGCAAGCGCACAACAGCCTTTTGACAAGAAACTGGTGCTGAAACAAATGATTTTAGCAAACGATTATTTTATGCAAAAATGGCCAGAAACGGGTAAAACTATTATTACTAATAAAGAACGCCCGAGTAATATTTGGACACGAGGAGTTTATTATGAAGGTTTAATGGCTTTACACCAAATTTTTCCAAAAGAAGCTTATTACGATTATGCTTATTCGTGGTCAGAATTCCATAAATGGGGATTTAATAGCGGAAATACAACTCGCAATGCAGACAACTATTGTGCTGCCCAAACGTATATTGACTTGTATAATTTAGAACCAGATTCAAAAAAACTAAAAAACACCCGGGCAAATATTAATATGTTGCTAAATACAGCTCAATTAGATGATTGGTCTTGGATTGATGCAATCCAAATGGGAATGCCTGTTTTTGCAAAAATGGGAGTTTTAGAACAAGACAATCGCTATTTCGAAAAAATGTACCAAATGTATATGTATTCAAGAAACAAACATGGCGATAACGGCCTGTTTAATCCAAAAGATGGCTTATGGTGGCGCGATGCCGATTTTGATCCACCATATAAAGAACCAAATGGACAAGATTGTTATTGGAGCCGTGGAAATGGGTGGGTAATTGCAGCTTTGGCTAAAGTTTTGACAATTATTCCTGAAAATGCTCCACATAGAGATCAATATGTAAAAGATTTAAAAACAATGGCTGCAGCTCTGGTTCCTATTCAAAGACCTGACGGATTCTGGAATGTAAGTCTACATGATCCTACTAATTTTGGAGAGAAAGAAACTTCAGGAACCGCTTTATTCATTTATGGAATAGCCTATGGAATAAACAGTGGAATTTTGAAAAAAGAAATTTATGTACCAATAGTTCAAAAGGCTTGGAACGCAATAACGACAGAAAGTTTGCATACTAATGGCTTTTTAGGCTTTTTACAATCAACAGGAAAAGAACCTAAAGATGGCCAGCCTTTATCATATGACAAAATTCCAGATTTTGAAGATTATGGATTAGGTTGTTTTTTATTGGCAGGTTCTGAAATATATAAAATGAAATAAAAAACATTATTGTCTATATTTAGAAACCCAATTTTGAAATAATTTTTTTTAAAAATCTAATCATTTAAGCACTTGAAAGCAGTACTATTTTGTATGTTCGCATGGATGACTATTCCCGTTTTCTCTCAAGAAAAGGAAATTCAAAATGATCCAACTTCAAAAACTGATGGGTATGTCTTTTCCTATTTCAAAGGAAATGGTGAAGACGGTCTACATTTAGCCTATAGCGAAGATGGATATAAATGGACTGCTTTAAAAAATGATACTTCATTTCTAACTCCCGAAGTAGGAAAAGATAAACTTATGAGAGACCCTTCAATAATAAAAGGTGGTGACGGCTTGTATCATATGGTGTGGACGGTAAGTTGGACAGATAAAGGGATTGGATACTCTAGTTCAAAAGATTTGATTCATTGGTCAAAACAGGAATTTCTGCCGGTTATGAAAAAAAAGAAAAAAGCCAGAAATACTTGGGCGCCAGAGATTACGTATGACCCGGATTCAGAAAAATATATGATTTACTGGGCTTCTACGATAGATGGAGAATTTTTAGAAACAAAACCAGAGAAAGAAAAAGGATACAATCATCGAATATATTACACCGTAACACGAGATTTTAAAAAATTTTCCAAAACTAAATTACTTTATGAGCCCGGTTTTAATGTAATAGATGCTTCTATTGTACAACAAGATCAGGGGTTTGTAATGTTTTTAAAAGATGAAACCCGAAATCCAGTTCAGAAAAATATTAAAATAGCCTTTAGCAAAGAACTAAAAGGGCCATATAGTAAGGCGAGTGATGCAATTACAGGAAATTATTGGGCGGAAGGTCCAACGGCGATAAAAATAGGCAATAATTGGATTGTTTATTTTGATAAATATATCGAAAAGAAATATGGAGCAATCAAAGAAACTCCGCAGGGTTGGGTTGATATTTCAGAACAAATTAATTTCCCGCCAGGAACACGTCATGGCTCAGTTATAGAAGTTTCAGGAGAGGAAATCGCTGTACTAAAAAAAGAATAGTAAAACTATATAAAAATAAAATGTAGGATAATAAACAGTCTCTATCCTACATTTTAAAATGAATTAATATAAAATTTTAATTTATAAAAGCATTTGAATATAAGCTACAACAGAAAGAATAATGCATTATAAAAATTATGAAATTGCGCTTGAAAAATGGCTGAACTTCCAAACACAGATTTAGATGTTTGCTTAGCAGGTTCGGGACTCTTTTTAAAATATGCTTTTAAATCTTTTACAATTTCCGGCTTTGTTTTAGATTCATCTAATAGAATTAGGTTATTAATTTCTTCTAAAAAAGCTAAACTACCATATAATTGCTTATTAAATAAACAGACCAAAACATTCGATCCTTTTTTTTCTAATTTTAAGTAGTCAATCATTTCAGCCTTATCATAAACCACAAATATAGAGCGATCATAATCTTTATAATCATTTTCATTTTCGATCAAAAATGAATTTCCAAAAAAATCAAATTCATCTTTAAACTTTCTTCTAAACATTTTTAAGAAGATTCCTTTGTTGTCCCGTACTAAAATTTTTTCTCTTTCCATACTTACTAAATTGTCTTTTTATCAAACTTCATTCTAAGTAGTTATAAAGTATCATCCCTTTTAAACTAATTCTCAAAATAACTTTACAAAGGTACAAGCTGCCTTACCATAGAAACTGTCACAATAAGTCAAAAAACAATTAAATCAAGACATTATTAAAAACCCAAAATACTAAAAACCAATTAACTAAACAAGTATAAATAACCTAAAACGCATAACTGAAATCTATTTTTTCATAACCATATAAATAATGATTGCACTGGATAAAATGGCAATCTTCTTCTTTTTATCAATATAATCCTCCTCAAAAATCACATTATATTTATCAGTCGACCCGAATAATTCTTTCATCGCTATAATCCAATTTTTGTCTATTGACCCAATTTGGTTGTGAGAGGGATCGCTAATAACAAAATTCCAGTTTTCCAAATCACCTGAAATCTCAGCTATTACTTCATCCGATGCGTTTAATATTCTTAAAACTGGTTTAAAAGAGATAAACTTTCGCTTAATACTTCCAATTTGTTTTCCTTTTGAATCCTGAATAATAATTTTGGATTTAAAAAAAAACCATCTTCTTGAAATTGATGTTAATAATGCTCCGTTACAGCTCCTTATCTCAAATATAAAAGGCAATAAATTCTCGCTAAAAACAGATCTTAATATCGTTTGTCTAAATGTAGATCTTTGTTTAATCAAGCCAATACATTCCCGCTTTTCATTGTAAATCTGGTGATACTTATAAAATTTAAAAAAAAGATGTTTTTGATCTATAAAATAACTATTCGCATTAAAGAAATCTGTATTCATTCGTATGTTTATAAAAGGTAGAATAAAGTATTTGCTGTCTCTTTATATTTTTAAAATTTGTAAAGAAACTAGATATCCAAGCCTTGTTCCTGAAGATATTCCAAATCAAATTCGGAATAATTTAGTGTTGCTATTGAAAATAAGAGTAGTAAAAATTATTTCAGTAAATCAAAAAGAATAGGGCCTTAAACACTAAATATTTAAGACCTTTAAAAATTATCATACCGAAATAAAATTTTACTTACCCGCACTAAAATTCAAAATATAATCTTCTATTAAACTTTTGTAATCTGAATTACATTCTTTTCCACAAAAGCTATTAATTCATTTATTTTTCTATTTTGTTTATTGTTGGCAATAGAAATAATATAGCCATTTTTTTCTTTAACATATAAAAAGAAAAAATCTTTAGTCAAAATTGCGCTCTCAACTTGAGTCCATTTATGAGCAAATGCACCCAATGGAGAATGTACATAAATAAAGGTACTTGTAAAATTGAATCTATATTTTGTTATAAACTTTTCAATTTTTAAGAGCTTTTTAATTAACTGGAAGATAAGTTTGCAAATGGCGTCAACGAATGGATATTGTAACATAAAAAAAATAAGTACAAAAAACATATCTCTTAATATCCACACAATTAAATCACTGTTATTCATCCTATCAAAAAAATCGAAGAAAACAGGAAAAAGTAAAGCTAATCCCAAAAAATACTGAACCCATTGCTCATAACGATTTTTGAGGTACATTTTATTTATCATTTTTGCTTCATCCACATTTAAACCAAATTCTAAAGAAAAATTATAAGTCCCCATACCGTTTCTACTTTATAATACATAACTTTTATTTGTTTCATTCCATTCAAGAACAAATCGATAAAGTTTGAAACAAAATTAGATATAAACCATTTTGGTAATCTCTAATTCCAGTCTTTAAAATATCAAGATAAGACTTTTAAAAAACAACAAATACTAAAATAAAAAGGCTTATAATGAAAATGGCAAATAATAAGAAATCAATACATCCATGTTTTTTTATAGCTCATATAAAAAGATAAAAACACCATAAAAAGTTCAAAAAGTATCATAAAAAGGCTTATAATTACTCGTTATTTATTTTGTTTTCAAATAGTTAAATAAATCAACTCTTTTTAAACCAAGAACCGAATATTTAATTAATTTTGAATTAAACATAATTTACCTGCAGGTAATATCTCACAAAAAAACACATGTTAAAAAGATAATTTATAAGAAAAAATAATATCCTAAACACAAATAAAAAACATAAGACAAGACTATACATTAGTACTAATTTTAGCGTCAAGTATTTACAAAATTTGATACTTTAAGTAATGTAATCGTCTTTTCCTTCCTAATTTTTAAAATATAAAAAGATGCAAACGAAGATGAAAATCGAGAAAGAAACAATTGGAAAAATCAAAACGCAGAAAACATTACCACACATTAAAAAAGAAGAATTAATAAACTATTATGACAATACATGGGATTTGTTTTTTCTGTTACTTTCTAAATATTATGAAATAATGGATACTGTAGCAGAGGACAATTTTACCGATTCACAACATACATTAATGGCCTATAATATATTATATGGTGAAATTACAACCGGAGGTTTTTTGCAATTAATTAAAAATGGGCACGGAAATTATATTTTTGAATCCCTATTTTCTGAAACATTAAAAAAATGGGGAGCTATAGAAATGGCAGTTCAAATTGACAAGGCGAAAAAAATTTATTTTGAAAATAAAGAAGAACTCGAAATAGCAAGAACAACCGAGGATCTTTTTGATATGTATCCAAACTACCCAGAATTTAATTTTTTAGATAAGGAGTTTTTTAGAGTTATGAATTCCGAATCAGACAAGATCAAGATATATATTCAACAAAATATCCATGATTTCGCCATTGTAGCCTAAGCAACGTTTTTAGATTGCAATAATTCCTAATCTCTTCACCAATTACAAAAGTTCAAAAGAACTTGTTTTATAACTAATCAAGGCTGCATCCAAATAGCATAGCCTATTCTAAAAACATGCGCTAATGACAAATAGAATGAAATATGATCACATAATCATAGACGAAAAAGATTTGAAATTACTAAAAACAATAATCACAAACTCGCACAAAAATAAGAACAGAAACTATTATTCAGCAATTAAAAGACTTAGAAAAGAACTGGAATTTGCTACAATTATTTCAAGAGATGCTTTTCCAGATGATATTGTTCGAGTAAATTCAATTGTAACGGTTCAAATGGCAACGAACGTTATCAGAAGTTTTCAGATTGTGCCCCCTGAAACAAGTAATGTAATTCAGGATAAATTATCAATACTATCTCCAATCGGACTGGCTTTAGTTGGTTGTGCAATTGATGATGAAATTTCCGGACAATTTTCTTCTACTATCACCAAACTTAAAATTTTAAAAGTATTACAAAATTAAAAAGAGTTTATTAGTTAAAGTTCAAAATTGGCCTTGTACAAAACCAATAATATACTATAAATAAATTCATTACAATTATTTTGAAATAAAAATAAACTAACTTTATATAACAAAAACTAATTTCTGTGAAAACAATAAAACATTCTTATGGTGCAGATTTAAGCTGGATTGAAAATTTCACAAAAGAATTTGGCGGAAAAACTGAAGGCAACTTCATTATCATGCCAGAAGACTTACAAACAGGCACTAGATATTTTCTTGATTGTGGAGAAGGCATAATTGCCTACTATGTAAATGTCGTATATAATAAAAATTTCCGTTTCATTCAAAAAAATGAAAATAGCGATTTTGTTGGCCTATATTATAATTTGACAGAAGGTGAGGCTACGGTTTGCAGTAATAGCTCAATGTTTGATGTCGGTCGTTGGCGATATAACTTATCCGTTATTGATGGAGCCTTAGAATCAGATTATAATGTGAAAGCAGGAAGTACTTCTTTTGCACTTTGCATTTTTATAAAAAAAAGTGCATTAGAAACGTTTGTAAAAAGTAACAATATTCCTTTACGTAACATTGACAAATTAACTGATCCAACATTAAATACTATCGTCAGATTTGATAGAATGAGTAGTGAAAGTTATCATTTATTAAATGATCTTAGAAAGTTAAAAGTTGGAGGTACCATATTTAATCTAAATTTAATAGGTACAGTACAAATGCTAATTTCAAATTATTTAAAAAAAATGTCAACTCACAGAATTATCATTCAAACAGTTAATTCTACCGATCTCAATAGTATAATAGCAACACAAATGTTTTTAATAGAACACATCGAAGATCCTTTTCCAAGTATCTCATATATGGCTAAAAAAGCCAATATGTCTGAATCAAAATTTAAAAACTTATTTAGAAAAATAACCGGATTGACTCCAAACAAATTTTTTATGGACAATAAGTTACTTAAAGCAAAAGAACTTCTTGAAAATAAGCAATTATCAATATCCCAGATCTCAGACCAATTAAGTTTTACTAACAACTCCTACTTTGCATCAAAATTTAAAGAAAACTTCGGAATATCCCCAAAAACCTTTATTAAACAATTATAATGTTTTCTGGTATTGAATTGGTAATACGTGAGTTCCTTTTTATTAAAATTATGAATTGTATATGAAAAAAATCACACATTATTATAGTTTGGCTCCACAATGGCAAGCTGAGTTTGCAGAGAAAATTGGAGCAAAGTTTATAGATAATAAAATAATTGTTATTCCCGATTCTATTGGTACAGGAAATTCATATTTCACGCAGATTTTACCTGGTATTTCAGTTTTATTTATCGATTTCACATTGAAAATTCCTTTAAAAATAACTCGTATTGTATCTCCTAATGAATTATATATTTTTCATTTTGATCTAAGTGAACATGTCAATCTTATTAAAATCAATAATAAAGATTACGAAATTGGCTCCTATGATAAACTGGACCTCGCTATTATAGATAATCAAATAGAAAGTTCTTTTAAGCCAAGTACTAATGAAAGGACAATTGCAGTAAGAGTATTGGTTGATAAAAAATTATTACATGATTTTATAGCAAAACATACGGGTGCTGAAATTATAAAACCAAAAACTAACGACAATAAAAAAGTATTCTACCATTACGGTAATATCGACAGTAATAGTATTCTACTAATCCAGTCAATCAAAAACAAATCTGTTTATGATTTATCATTTGAGCCTCTTCTTAAAGGCGTTTCTTTAAAATTGTTAGGTAATTTTTTTAATAAATTTTATGATTCCGGTGCAACAAAAAAGGATATTACTGAAATTGAACTTGAAGCTATCATTAAAACTAAAGATTATCTTTTTAACCATTTATACGGTTCATTTCCTTCTGTAACATTTTTAGCTTCAATGGCTGGAATGTCAGAGTCAAAATATAAAATATTATTTAAAAAATGTTTTAACGATGCACCTAACCGTTTATTTATTAAAGAAAAAATGACATTGGCAAATACCCTTCTAAAAAGTGGAAAATTTACCACTTTAACAGATGTCATTTATGAATTGAATTATACAAAATTAAGTTATTTTTCATCAAAATATTATGAGCTTTTTCATAGAAAACCATCAGAAGACTTTATCAAAAAAAAATAAAATCCCATTTTAAAATACGTGGCATTATAGCTAAAAAAACTAAAGGGTATCTTTCCAGATACCCTTTAGTTTTTTTTTAAAATTCTGGTTATCAAAACCAATTAATCCTTTTTTAATTGTATGATAAACTCTGAACGTCTATTTACCTGATGTTCGGCTTCAGAACATTTTACTCCATTTGAACATTTGTTAATTAAATGAGTTTCTCCAAATCCTTCAGCAGTTAGCCGTTGTTTCTCTATTCCATGCAATACAATATAATCCATAGTCGATTTAGCTCTGTTTTGCGATAATATCATATTAAAATCATCTTGTCCCCTACTGTCAGTATATGAATTAATTTTTATTGAAATACCGGGACGAAACTTCATCACTTCTACAATCTTATTCAATTCTGCTTTAGAAGATTCTCTGATTTTATATCCATTGTAATCAAAATAAATCGGATTTAGTTTTAATTTATCTGTAAGATCGTCTCCTTCATGAATCATTACTTTTACATTATCAACTATTACTTCCATCTCATTAATAAAATCAAACGAATATTCTCGCTTCTCAATAGGTTTTAAAGGCGAAACAATTTGTTCTTTCTCAGTAAGTCCCTCTTTTTTAAAAATAAATTTATATTCTGTAAAAGGCAACAAATCTGTTGAATATTTACCATACTGATCACTATACAAAGTATTTACCTTTTCATTTTTAGCATTATAAATTTCAACAGCAACACCTTCAATTGCTTTTCCACTGGTATATCTTACCGTTCCCCAAACTAACGGTTTTATATCAAAATCAAAATCAATTGGTCTGTTTTCAGTAAAGCTATAAATATCATCATTACCACTTCTGTTTGAAGAAACATAGCCCCTTTTTGTATCATCTTTAATGGTATAAGCAAAATCGTCTGCGTTTGTATTAACGCCATCTCCAACATTAACTACATGATATTTACCTAATTCGTCTTTAATAGCAGCAAATACATCTAAACCTCCAAAACCAGAATGTCCATCTGAAGAAAAATACAAAATACCTAAAGCATCCATAAATGGGAATGTTTCTCTTCCTAATGTATTAATTTCATCTCCTAATTTTATTAAATCATTCCCTATATGACCTCCTTTTTTAATACTCACCTTATACAAATCTGAATTCCCAAATGAATTATTACGGTCTGATGCAAAATATAATTCAGTTTCATCAGGGCTCAAGGCTGGATGTGCCGATGAAAATCCATCGCTATTAACAGGATGTGGTAACTCTTTTACGTTCTTCCATTCTCCATTTACATTTTCTGCTACGTAAATTTTCAGAAAGGTTGTTCCTTTTTTATCAGCTCCTAATTTTCCTTCATTGTAATTATTTCTGGTAAAGTACATCGTTTTGCCGTCTTTAGTGATCGCCGGACTACTCTGATGATATTTTGTATTTACTGGTCCTTTTAAAAGAATAGGATTTTGTAGTCCACCATCAACTGTAATATCAGCTGAATATAATTTTAAAAAGGATTTGTCATTCCAGCTGTGTTTTCTTTTAATAATCACACCTGTGTCTTTAGCAGAAGCATAAATTACTTTGTTTTTATCCAAATACGAGGTTCCAAAATCTGAAAAAGGAGAGTTAAGTTCAACTGTTTTTAATTCATAACGGCCAGATTGTTTTTGTATATCTGACAATATTTTTTTTTCACTCCAGTTTTCACTTAAATCTTTTCTGTTAGATTTTAAAAAATACATTTTCATTACTGCTTCAGATAATTTATAGTCCTGTGCATTATTAAGACATTGCGCATATCTGAAATAGTATTCCGATTCAACATTATTAGAAGCTGATACCACTTTAGCATAATATTGTGTTGCTTCCGAATAGTTTCCATTATAATAATAACAATCAGCCAGTTTCGTGTAAACTTCTAATGTGTTATTTCCTTTTTTTATTTCTTCCTGATATAATTTTGCGGCTTCAATAAAAGCAAACTTATTATAGGCTTCATTTGCTTTTTCTAGTTTTTTATCCTGAGCCTTGATACTTCCTACTGAAATTATGACACTCAGTAATACAAAAATAATTTTCAATTTCTTATAAATCATTATTCTTTTGTTTTAGTAATTGTTAGAAAAATCTTGGACTTACCAATCTTGTTTTTGATTTACTCAACAAATCAAATCTTAAAAATATCTCATGAGAGCCTGAATTGTAATTTCCAAGATTTGTGGTGTCGTAATCATATCCGTATCCAATCTGAATTCCCTCGGTAATTTGAAAACCAGCAAGTGCACTCACACCGGCATCCCATCGATATGCAGCTCCAAGTGTCAATTTATCATTGATAAGAAAGTTTGCAGACATATCTATCGATAGTGGTGCTCCTGTTACTAATTTAGCTAATACCGCAGGCTTAAATCGTAAATATGGGTTAATATCAAAAACGTATCCACCCATCAAATAATAATGTGATTTCGTCGAATATACAGATACTGCAACATCATCATAAAACTCAGTTTTTAATAATTTAGGCACAGATATTCCTGCGTACCATTTAAAAGTGTGGAAATAAATCCCAGCGCCGACGTTTGGAGAAAACAGTGATTCTTTTCCTGTCATGTATATATCAGGATTTTCAACATTTAATTTTGTATAATCAACTTCAAAATTGTCAAAACCTCCAGAGATACCAAATGAAATTTTCAAATCATCTGTTGGCATAATTGTGTATGCATAATTAACTGTAAAACCTGTATTTTTTGTGGGACCAATCTGATCACTTATCACATTTAATCCAATACCATTTCCATGATATCCTAATGGACTTTGAATTGAAAAGTTCATTGTTTTCGGAGCTCCATCCAGACCTACCCATTGTGTTCTGTACAATGCCATCGCACTTAAAACTTCTCTTGAACCTGTATATCCAGGATTAAAAGTCATAGTATTATACATGTATTGTGAATATTGCGATTCCTGTTGCGCCGATGCTCCAAGAAGACCTAAAAACAATAATGTTACTATATAAAAAAACTTTTTCATTATTTCTATTTATTATGTTCTATTATTGATTGTTTATGTACAAATAGCCAGATTGTTCCACTACTCTTTTGGTATTATTATATTTAAGTATATAGAAATAAGTGCCTGTCGGGAGTTTTTCTCCTCTATTTATCGTTGCACGACCATCAGAGTATCCTCTGAACATATTGTCGGATTCATTATAAGATTTTGTATCAAATACTTTAACTCCCCAACGGTTATATATTTCAACTGTGTTGTCCGGATACTGATCGATTCCTTTAATATGAAAACTATCATTAATGCCATCACCATTAGGAGACACAGCATTGTACACTACCAATTTTTCATTTAAATTATCTTCCTTAACAATAGCCATTGTAAAAATTCCGTATCCGTCTATTGGCGCTGTTAAAAGCTTTTCGTAATTTTCAGTTAGAGCGGGGTCACTTGACTCTCCTTTGCAGTT
Source organism: Flavobacterium aquidurense (assembly GCA_900107365.1). GTDB lineage: Bacteria > Bacteroidota > Bacteroidia > Flavobacteriales > Flavobacteriaceae > Flavobacterium > Flavobacterium aquidurense. Next base: position 4,006 of record FNPS01000017.1, on the reverse strand, counting down.
AACCCATTTTTGTAATACTTCATCCCACCGTACTATTGCTAGTCTTGTTTCAGGAGCAGTATTAAAAAACTCTAAGGGCGTTGTCTTATCATTTAAAGTCAGAGTCAGTACATTTTTCTCATTATCATTTTCACTGGTAACTTTCCAATACTCGGTATCATTTATTGTTAAAATTGTTTCCTCTTTTTGAGAATGTGGATAATGGGTGTTTGAATTTTGATAAAAATATTGCGTTGTCAAAGTATTTTTTAGTGAAGAAGAAACCGCAACAATTACCGGTCTATAAAAAAGTTGATTTCCAACTGGAAATTCAAACACATTGTTACCATTTTTTTGTACAATTCCGTCGACAAAACTCTGATTTCCTACATTTAAGCAAGAAGCCTTCTCGTCAAAAATCATTTTACCATCATAATCTACCGCATTGATGATTCCATTCTTAAAATCAGAATTGTTACCAACTCTGATTGTTGTTTTAAGTTGAAAAGGTATTAACGATGCTAAATTATTAAAGACAATATTTTGAAAGTAAGGAGACTGTAAACCAGTAATCATTTGTTCTTGATCTCCTGTGAAAAAAGTTGCTCCCAAACTCTTATCAGTATACGATACCTTACCATCATTATTGTAGTTTCCAAAAAGATGAAGTTCCCCATCGTTTACAAAATTCCCCGTAGTTTTATTATCACAATTCATATAGACTGACAATACAGTACTTCCTGTTACCTTTAAATCACCCTGATTTATAAATTGTGCTTGCCCACTTTGTACAAATAAGAAGATTAGTATGAAACTAAACACATTGTTTAAATCTATATTTTTCATGCTAAACTGAAATTGTTGTAAATCTTTAATCTCCATATATATATTTTTATATTACTACTTGAAAATTACCCCAAATGAAAGTGCAAAATTAGAGGCTTCCCGAGGAGATTATGACCTTTAGAAGTCATTGATCTATCATAATAAGGTCAACATATAACTAGAAATTTTAAGGTTATAAAAAAAAGGGAGTATAAACTTTAATAAGTTATCCTCCCTTTTCCTTTACATTTAGCTTACACTATTTTAAAAGTGTAAGCTCCAAACTCTAATATTATTTTAAATAATCAATTATAATATTGTCGTTTGTCATCAATGCATATGCCCCATTATTTACTGGTTTATAAATTAGAATGTTTCCACTTACTGTTAATGCATCTTTATCAATCCGAACACCATTAATATATAATTTCACTGAAGAAGATGGCGTTCCTTGTAATGCAAAGTTAGTTTGACCAGCTGTTGCTGTAAACTCTTCTATACTTGACTGTGAAACGACTGCATTTACAATATAAGGACTAGCTTCTGTTCCTGCTCCGGTAATTGTTATATTCGTTCCTGCATTAGTTTTTCCGCCAATTCCCGCAAGCCCCTGGATACCTTGTGGTCCTGTCGCGCCAATATCTCCTTTATCTCCCTTGTCTCCTTTTAATCCTGCCAATTGAGTAGGGGTAAAATCACTGTAGTCAAAAGAATCTCCCTCATCTCCCTTGTCTCCTTTTAATCCTGCCAATTGGGTTGGCGTAAAATCAGTGTATTCAAAAGAATCACCTTTGTCACCCTTATCTCCTTTTAGTCCTGCCAATTGGGTTGGCGTAAAATCACTATACTCAAAAGAATCTCCTTTATCTCCTTTTAGTCCTGCCAATTGGGTTGGGGTAAAATCAGTGTATTCAAAAGAATCACCTTTGTCACCCTTATCTCCTTTTAATCCTGCCAATTGCGTTGGGCTAAAATCAGTGTAGTCAAAAGAATCCCCTTTATCTCCCTTGTCTCCTTTTAATCCTGCCAATTGGGTTGGCGTAAAATCAGTGTATTCAAAAGAATCACCTTTGTCACCTTTGTCACCTTTATCTCCCTTATCTCCTTTTAGTCCAGCCAACTGGGTTGGGGTAAAATCAGTGTAATCAAAAGAATCTCCCTTGTCACCCTTATCTCCTTTTAGTCCTGCCAATTGGGTTGGAGTAAAATCAGTGTATTCAAAAGAATCACCTTTATCTCCCTTATCTCCTTTTAATCCTGCCAACTGGGTTGGGGTAAAATCAGTGTAATCAAAAGAATCTCCTTTGTCACCCTTGTCTCCTTTTAGTCCTGCTAATTGGGTTGGCGTAAAATCAGTGTAGTCAAAAGAATCACCTTTGTCACCTTTATCTCCTTTATCTCCTTTTAGTCCTGCCAACTGAGTTGGGGTAAAATCAGTGTAATCAAAAGAATCTCCCTTGTCTCCTTTGTCTCCTTTTAGTCCTGCCAATTGAGTTGGCGTAAAATCAGTGTAATCAAAAGAATCACCTTTGTCTCCCTTGTCTCCTTTTAGTCCTGCCAACTGGGTTGGGGTAAAATCAGTGTAATCAAAAGAATCTCCCTTGTCACCCTTATCTCCTTTTAGTCCTGCCAATTGGGTTGGAGTAAAATCAGTGTATTCAAAAGAATCACCTTTATCTCCCTTATCTCCTTTTAGTCCAGCCAACTGGGTTGGGGTAAAATCTGTGTAATCAAAAGAATCTCCCTTGTCACCCTTATCTCCTTTTAGTCCTGCCAATTGCGTTGGAGTAAAATCATTGTAATCGAAAGAATCGCCCTTGTCTCCTTTATCTCCTTTTAGTCCTGCCAATTGGGTTGGAGTAAAATCAGTGTATTCAAAAGAATCACCTTTGTCACCTTTATCTCCCTTATCTCCTTTTAGTCCTGCCAATTGGGTTGGAGTAAAATCAGTGTATTCAAAAGAATCACCTTTATCTCCCTTATCTCCTTTTAGTCCTGCCAACTGCGTTGGGGTAAAATCAGTGTAGTCAAAAGAATCCCCTTTATCTCCTTTTAATCCTGCTAATTGGGTTGGCGTAAAATCACTATACTCAAAAGAATCTCCTTTATCACCCTTATCTCCTTTTAGTCCTGCTAATTGGGTTGGCGTAAAATCAGTGTATTCAAAAGAATCACCTTTGTCACCCTTATCTCCTTTTAGTCCTGCCAACTGCGTTGGGGTAAAATCAGTGTAGTCAAAAGAATCCCCTTTATCTCCTTTTAATCCTGCTAATTGGGTTGGCGTAAAATCACTATACTCAAAAGAATCACCTTTATCTCCTTTTAGTCCTGCCAACTGGGTTGGGGTAAAATCAGTGTATTCAAAAGAATCACCTTTGTCACCCTTATCTCCTTTTAGTGCTGCCAACTGGGTTGAGGTAAAATCACTGTAGTCAAAAGAATCCCCTTTATCTCCCTTGTCTCCTTTTAATCCTGCTAATTGGGTTGGCGTAAAATCACTATACTCAAAAGAATCACCTTTATCTCCTTTTAGTCCTGCCAACTGGGTTGGGGTAAAATCAGTGTATTCAAAAGAATCACCTTTGTCACCCTTATCTCCTTTTAGTGCTGCCAACTGGGTTGGGGTAAAATCACTGTAGTCAAAAGAATCCCCTTTATCTCCCTTGTCTCCTTTTAATCCTGCTAATTGGGTTGGCGTAAAATCACTATACTCAAAAGAATCTCCTTTGTCTCCTTTATCTCCCTTATCTCCTTTTAGTCCTGCTAATTGGGTTGGAGTAAAATCAGTGTATTCAAAAGAATCTCCCTTGTCACCCTTATCTCCTTTTAGTCCTGCCAATTGCGTTGGGGTAAAATCAGTGTAGTCAAAAGAATCTCCTTTGTCACCCTTGTCTCCTTTTAGTCCTGCCAATTGGGTTGGAGTAAAATCAGTGTATTCAAAAGAATCACCTTTGTCACCCTTATCTCCTTTATCTCCTTTATCTCCTTTATCTCCTTTTAGTCCTGCCAACTGGGTTGGGGTAAAATCAGTGTAATCAAAAGAATCTCCCTTGTCTCCTTTGTCTCCTTTTAGTCCTGCCAATTGCATTGGGGTAAAATCACTGTAGTCAAAAGAATCTCCTTTGTCACCCTTGTCTCCTTTTAGTCCTGCCAATTGGGTAGGGGTAAAATCACTGTAGTCAAAAGAATCTCCTTTATCTCC
>FNPS01000019.1 GCA_900107365.1 Flavobacterium aquidurense | reverse complement strand
TTACTTTCAAACTTGATGTTTTTAAAGTTTACAAATTAAAATTATTTCGTAAAAACCTTCAATTATTTGGTTAGATATTTGAATGCTTCCCGCTAATAAGAAAAACCGACGCTCTACGAAGTGTTCTTCTTTACGCTGCAAATGTTTCTGACTTTGCGCCATTTTAAACAAATATAATTGAAACAGAAACTTCATAAAGTCTCAGACTTTAAAGCCAATTTTCGTAGACTATTTTTTCTGAATGTAAAAAAACACAAGACAATAACAAGAACTAATCGTAAAAAGTCTGGAGACTTTTATAAAATTTATATTCCCTAAGAAACCAAAAAAACTGCGCAAAGTTCACGGAGGCATTTGCGCAGTTTTTCATGGGAACACTTCGAAGAGCGAAATTACCAAATCGTTATTCTGTCTTTCTTCGGTAAAAACATTTTATCTCCAGATTGTACCTTAAATGCTTCATAAAAAGGTGTAGTATTCATTAGAGGACCATTAACACGCCAATTTGGTGGAGAATGTGGATTATTGTTAATCCACAAACGCAGGAACTCGTCTTTCATTTTTACTCTCCATATTTTGGCTATCGAAATGAAAAAGCGTTGGTCTGGAGTAAAACCATCAATTTTTGTATTCCCTTGTCCTTCCTGGGTCATTTTAAAAGCATCATAAGCAACTGCGATTCCGGCAATATCCGCCGTATTTTCGCCAACTGTCATTGCACCATTAATGTGTAGATTGTCTAAAACGGTGTAGGTACTGTACAAATTGATAACCTGTTGTATTTTTGACTTAAACTTAGCATAATCCTCTTTTGTCCACCAGTTTTTTAAATTGCCATCTTTGTCGTATTGAGCTCCCTGATCATCAAAAGTATGGGTTATTTCGTGGCCTATAACCATTCCGATTCCTCCATAATTAAGCGCATCATCTGCATTATTATCAAAATAAGGGGCTTGTAAAATACCTGCCGGAAAAACAATTTCATTTGCAGTAGGATTATTATAGGCCGTAACGGTTGGAACTGTAGTATACCATTCTGATTTATCGACTGGTTTGCCCAATTTTGCCAATTCAAATTGATAGGCAGCTGTTGCGGCCGAAACCATATTCTCAAAATAGGTATCCCTGGCTATATGTACATTGCTATAATCTTTCCATTTATCAGGATATCCTATTTTCTTGGTCATGGCTGCCAATTTTTCTTTAGCTTTTTGTTTTGTACTTTGACTCATCCATTCTAATTTATCAATTCTTACCGCATAAGCTTTTTGCAAATTGTTCACGAGAGTTAACATACGTTTTTTAGCATCTTCCGAAAAATATTTCTTTACATACAATTGACCTAATGCTTCGCCCAGGTAGGTGTCAAGAACACTAGCCATTTTTTCGCCACGTGATTTTTGAACAGCCTGACCAGAAAGCACTTTGGTATACTCAAATGAGGCATCGACAAAAGGTTTACTTAAATCATCTGCGTATCTTTCTATAGAATTTGCTTTCAGATAAATTTTCCAACTATTAATAGGGATGGTTTTTAAGAGTTTATTAAGGGCATCATAATAGGCAGGTTGCCCTACATTAATGAAATCAGTTTTAGCACCTAATTTATTCAAAAAAGTAGTCCAGTCAATATTGGAATGTCTTTTTACAAGATCTGCCACAGCTATTTTATTATAATTTGCCTGCACATCACGAAGTTCCACTTTTGTTTTATGCGAAACGGCGAATTGCTTGTCAATATCGTAAACCAAAGCAGCATTGGATGTAGCCTGCTGGGCATTACTTCCTGTTTGTTGAAATAAGGTAGTAAGGTATTTTTTGTAAGCTTCCTGTATAGCAACAGTTGATGAATCTGATTTGAAATAATAGTCCCTGTCAGGCAAACCGATACCCGTTTGATAGATTTGAGCAATATTCATACTGCTGTTTTTTTCATCAGGTGATACTCCAAAACCTATAATAGAAGAATTGCCCAATTTCTCTTCATTAACCACAAAATTCATTAAGGATGGTAAATCGCTAATTGCATCAATTTTGGCAAGTAACGGTTTGATAGGTGCATAACCCCGTTTGTCAATGGTTACGGTATCCATACCTGATGCATAAAAGTCGCCTACCTTTTGTGCTATACTTCCTGCCGGATTCTTGCTTTGTGAAATGCTGTCCAATATTCCTTGCAGGCGCATTCGCTGTGGGTAATTCATAAACATATAGGCACCAACTCCAGCTTGAGATGCCGGTATTTGTACAGAATCATACCATTTGCCATTTACATATTTAAAAAAATCATTACCAGGTCGCAATGTAGAATCTATTCCGGTGATCGCAATATTCTTTTTTCCTTGATGTTTTGAGCACGCTGTAAAAGCTAAGAACGCAATGAAGAGCACTAATGATTTTTTCATAATCTGGATGATTTCTATTAAAATGAACTGAAAAACGTTTGAGGGCAATATTTTAAAATGTATATGCTTTGCATAGTTAATTTTAGCAGAACAATATACGAATTCAGTTTTTAATTCTAAAGTTTTTGTTAGAATTACCACTTATAAAAGTCAGAATTATAAGTGGTAATTGATAGTTACCATAAGTAATGCGGCATAACGTTTTGGGACTATTATAGTTTTAAAACTATAGTAATCCTGTTCTTCGAGGAATTAATTGGTACCACTGAAGAATCCCGAAAGACATTAGGACTAACCTTGTATAATTTTGAACGAATATAAATGATAAAAGGTAACCCTATAAAGTCTGACTTTAAAACTAATATCTTTTAAAAGCTCCTTTTTGCTAAGTAAAATTTACGCAATTTCCTGAAGAAGCACTTCTAAAAACGAAACATCACTAAAGAATATTCTTTCAAAACAAATTATTTTCAATTTTTTTAAAATAGTATGATTTTAATAAAATGTGAAAAAAAACTTCTTTACCCTCTGTTTTTCGTATAAAACAACCAATTATTAATCAAACAAATACACTTTTCCTGACCCAATTTGTTTACGCCCGATTATTGCTAAATAGGATATTTTCGCAATGGCCTAAAACCATTTTTTGAAAAAATATTTTTGTGTATTTTAAAATTATTCGCATTTTTGCACCCGCATTAGAAAAGCAGGCCCGTTCGTCTATCGGTTAGGACGCATGGTTTTCATCCATGTAAGAGCGGTTCGATTCCGCTACGGGCTACTAGTCAACACAAAGCTTCAGAGAAATCTGGAGCTTTTTTGTTTACAAGCATATTAGATTTTATCTTATTATTTGATCCATAATTTCTACAATATGCTCTTCATCCGTTCCACAACAACCGCCAAAAACATTTAAGTGCGGAAAAGAATCTTTCAATTTTTTATATTCCTCTCCTAAATCCTTTGGCACTCCTCTATCGAGTTCTATTGCTTCGTCTAGTTCGGCATGGCTTTTACAGGATGCATTTGCCCTGATGCCTTTTATCCGTTTCACCCACTCTTCTTTTGCATGTTCTTTTAATTCATTTAAAAAATGAGTGGGATGCGCACAATTAATCATAAAATATAGTGGCGGAACACTAACATTTTTATCTGCTTTTTCGATAGCCTCTTTTAAACTCATTCCCGTTGGTAATTTACTATCTGTTTCTACCGTATAGGATATCACAACTGGAAGATCAAAAGACGCAGCTGCTTCAACGATACCAATTGCTTCTTCTGCATAATTCATTGTTAAAGCAGAAATAAAATCAACAGCCGTTTGGCTTAAAGTTTTTATTTGTTGGCCGTGATAGTGTTGTGCTTCCTGGGTAGTCATACAATTGTCGGGAGCGTAGCCGTCACCTCTCGGGCCTACACAACCGCTAATAAGAATGGAATCGATTTTATTTTCAAATTCCGTTTTTAAATCTACTAAAAGCTTTACGGCTTTTTCATTTAACTCAGCTAACTGATTTCCAGAGTAACCAATTTTTTCAATCCAATCTGGATTCGTGCGCCAGGTTGGGCTTTCTAAAATAAAATTGGTCTTGTACTTTTTTGCAATTTTTAAATATCGGGAATAGTAATTTTTAATTGCGTCGTATCCTTTACTCTCCTTTAATAAATCAAAAGCCGCGAAATAAGGCAATTCAAATCCTTCAAGGAAGATTAAGGTCGTTTCTAGTCCGCCATCTGTTAAAAATATATCGTCAGACTCATTTGGTAAAGTTACAGCGCTTCTTTCCATTTTTTTAAACAATTATAAACCATTAAAAATCAAATAAATAAAGATATAAATTTACAAAATTTTGAATTGTAAAAAAAGTAAGATCAAGACCTGTAGAAACTCAAATATTATCAAATTTTAAGGAATATTTTTTTTAAATTTAATGTCTAATACCGTATTTTTTTACAAGCTGCCTATTTTTGCATAAACAAAATCTCCTAACACAAATGCTGGAACAATTTAAAAAATATATCATTGATAATACTGGTCTCTCAGAAAACGAGTATAGCGAATTGGAGCATTTGGTTTATTTGCTTGAAGTAAAAAAAGGAACTGTTTTATTAAAGGAAAATCAAATTTGTAATCGGGCCTTTTTTGTTTGCAAAGGGATGTTACGCTCCTATACTATAGATGAAATGGGTAAGAATCATATTATTCAGTTTGCTTCTGAAAATTGGTGGATTGCAGACCGAAGTAGTTTTTATTTTGATGAACCTGCAGAATTATTCATCGATGTAATCGAGGATGCTGTAGTCGTGTACATCCACAAAGATTTTATCAAAGCAGCCGAAAAACTATCTGGTAAGTTTGCTCGTTTTAATACACTAGCACTGCAAAAAAACATCAGACAAATGCAGAAAAGGATCAACTATTTATTAGCAGCCTCAGCCGAAAAAAAATACTTAGATTTTATCGAAACATATCGTGAAATTACTTGTAGAATACCACTTCAAATGATTGCTTCTTATCTTGGCATTACCCCTGAAAGCCTAAGCAGGGTGCGAAAAGAGCTGGCCAGAAAAAATTTCAAGCCATAAATTGCTTGCTAACTGTACTCCTGTTTCAAATTAAATTCTGAAACCTTTATGCTGTTACTTCATTTCTGCAACTGAATAAAATTTATTCATATTTCTTCCTTTTTGCATTTCTTACCATAGGTCAAGTACTTCCTCTTTTATCCATAGTAATTTTACAATACTAAAAATTACATCATGGAATACACAGTTATAAACAACGAAAAAGACCAGCGTTTTGAGATCCATTTAGATGGCTATATCGCGTTTGAACAATACAAATTGTTTGATGGTGGCATTTCTTATATCCATACTGAAGTTCCTCCCGAATTAGGAGGAAAAGGAATTGCTGCCTATATAGCAAAATATGTTCTTGATTATGCAGAAGAACATCATCTTAAAGTAAAACCTTATTGTCCTTTCATCAAAGCATACATCGACAAACATCCCGAGTATCAGGCTAACTCATTGTTTCATACTAAAGAATCACACGAAAATGAAAACTAAAAAAATAGAGCAAGTATTTGCACCACCGGCTCCGCACATGGTTGGTGACGGATTTAGAGTACATAATTTTATTCCGTATGGAATGAGCATGGAACGAATGAGTCCGTTTATTATGATGGATTATAATTCTAAATTTTATTTTCCGCCCACCAATAAATTAAGAGGGGTTGACGTACACCCACACAGAGGTTTTGAAACCGTCACTATTGCCTATAAAGGAAAGGTAGCACATCACGACAGCTCTGGAAATAGCGGTGTAATTGGCGAAGGAGATGTACAATGGATGACTGCCGCATCAGGAATTTTACATAAAGAATACCACGAAGAGGAATTCAGCAAAGAAGGTGGCCATTTTCAAATGGTACAGCTTTGGGTAAATCTTCCTGCGAAGGATAAAATGACAAAGCCCAAATATCAGGGTATCTCCAATAATGACATTAACAAACACCTATTACCTAATGAAGGTGGCGAAATAGAAGTTATTGCAGGTGAATACAGTGGGACTTTAGGAGCAGCTACCACTTTTACTCCTGTAAATTTATTTAATGCCAAATTAAACAAAGGAGCTTCTGCGACTTTTAATTTTCCGGCGCACTATAACTCGGCTCTTCTTGTAATTGAAGGAAACATTAGCGTGAATGATGATCAAAATGTATCCGAAAATCATTTTTTACTATTTGCAAATGAAGGGGAAGAATTTACCATTCAGGCACTTGAAGATGCTGTCGTACTTATTTTAAGTGGAGAGCCTATCAATGAACCAATAGTCGCCCATGGCCCTTTTGTTATGAATACAAAACAGGAAATCATCCAGGCGATGAATGATGTTAATATGGGAAAATTTGGGTATTTGGAATAAATAATTAAATAAAAAGGAAATGGAAAATAAAACAATATGGAAAAATGACAAAGAGCATTCAAGACTTGGTTTTACCGTTACACATATGATGATTAATGATATTGTGGGACAGTTTACCAATTTTGATTTGACAGTAACCAATTCAAAAGCAGACTTTAGCGATGCCTCTTTTGAATTATCAGCAGAAACAAATTCGATATTCACCAGTTCGGAAGGAAGGGACGAAGACTTACGGGGACCTAACTTTTTTGATGTCGAAAAATACCCTACGCTACATTTTAAAAGTACTGCAATCAGAGAGAGCAGTAAAAACAATTACAAGGTTGCAGGGAATTTGAGTATGCATGGTTTTACAAAAGAAATCATTGTTGATTTTCTATACAGAGGAACAATGCTTAATCCAAATTCAAAGAAGATCACATCCGGTTTTCAGGTTCTGGCGACACTAAAACGTTCTGATTTTAAGGTTGGATTGATTTTACCTTTTGACGGACTTAAGGATGATGTACTTATCAAAATGGATGGCGAATTTCCGCAAGAATAATTTAATAAAACTTAATAACAACAAAAAACTTAAAAAAATGTCAGTAGTAACAAGAATTAATTCAGATGATGTAGCAATCCTGCTTATCGATCATCAGAGTGGCTTATTTCAAACCGTAAAAGATATTGATGTCACCTCATTACGCAACAATGTCGCCACCTTAGCCAAAATCGCAGCAATAGAAAATATTCCTGTGATAACAACGGCTTCAGAACCAAATGGTCCTAATGGTCCGTTGATGCCTGAAATTCATAAATATGCGCCACACGCCGTTTATGTACCCAGAAATGGAGAAATCAACTCCTGGGATACTCCGGCTTTTGTTGAAGCGGTAAAAAAAACAGGGAAGAAAAAATTAATTATTGGCGGCGTATTAACCAGTGTATGTGTCGCTTTTCCTTCTATATCAGCTGTATCCGAGGGTTATGAAGTATTTGCTGTTATTGATGCCTCAGGAGACATGAGTACTTTGTCATCGCAAGCTACAATTGCAAGATTATCACTTGCCGGAGTAATACCAATAAGTACAACAGCCGTTTGCAGCGAGATTCAAAAAACATGGAATCGTCCTGATGCTTTACAATTTGCAGAAGCTTACTCTACCGTAATGCCAAATTATCAAGCCGTAATTGAAAGTTTCTTAAAGGCCGAAAATGTCGGAATATCAAAAAAATAATACGCTACAAACTCAATAATAATAATAATAATAATAATAATAATAATAATAATAATACTTAGAAATCATGAGCAGTTTACCTATTCGCGATCAAAAAAATGATCACCTTTTAACTCCGGAAAATGCAGCATTAATCATTATTGATTATCAACCGGTACAAGTCAATTCTATTGCTTCAATGGACAGACAGATCCTTATCAATAATATTAGCGGTGTTGCAAAAATGGCCAAAGTTTACGATTTACCTATTGTACTTTCGACCGTAAATGTAAAAACAGGATTTAATAAAGAAACGATTCCTCAACTAAAAAGAGAATTAGATGGAGTTCCTTCGTATGACAGAACCACTATCAATTCTTGGGAAGACAAGGAATTTTTAGAAGCTGTTAAAGCAACGGGAAAGAAAAAATTAATAATGACAGCTTTATGGACAGAAGCCTGTCTTACGTTTCCCGCCCTTGATGCCTTAAAAGAAGGTTATGAAGTTTATATAGTAGCCGATGCTGTAGGCGGAACTTCTCTGGAAGCACATAATGCGGCACTACGAAGAATGGAGCAAGCGGGGGCAATCCTGGTGAGTGTGCCGCAATTATTTTGTGAATTGCAACGTGACTGGAGTCGTTCCGAAACAGCGCAGGAATTTATGCAACTGTTTATTAAAACAGGAGGCACAGCAGGAATCCAATTTTCTTACGATAGGGATTAATTTTTTCATTTTTTGGTAAGCTGAGACAGTATCATTTTTCGTGATACTGTTTTGGCGTTATATAAAGTTTTCGTTCCACCTCTTCTCGACATTTTTAAATACCTTTGATGTACAAGCACAATCAAATATGCAATCTTCCAAAATGTTTCATCAGGAATTTGAATCTCCACCGGCACTACAAAATGCCATCAAATGTTTTTGGTACAACAAAACAGAATTAGGAGAAACAGCATCAAATTTTGAAGTAATGCCTGATGGTTATGCTGAAATTATTTTTCACTTCGGAAGCGGTTGCAGTGTACTACACAATGGGGTATTGGAACCATTACCTTCCCCATTTATTATGGGACTATTGAATCAGCCTGCTATTTTTAATTCAAAAAAGAGTTTAGAAATCATTGGAATCCGATGCTTTCCGTGGACTGTTTTTGATTTACTCGGACTGCCTTCGGGCAAAAGTGGCGTACAAATATTTGAACATCCCATTGTCGGACTTCAGCCTATTTTACAAGAATTTATCACTTCTGGTCAAATTGAGGAAGCAATAGCATTTGTCCAAAAGTATTTTACAGATCTACATTCCGATACTATAAACAACGCTTTGCTGTCTAAAGCGGGTAGTGCCTTAAAAAATAGCAATGGAAAAATCACAGTAAATCAGATTGCTGCAGAAGTGCATACAACGGTACGCACACTAGAGCGAAATTTCAAGCAATCCTCCGGCCATACTGTAAAAGATGTATCGGGCTTAATGCGTTTTGAGCAGGTTCGGAATCATTTATGGCTTTATCCGGATACAAATCTTGCCGGCTTAGCGCCTGAAGTTGGTTATACAGATCAATCTCATTTAAGCAGGGAATTTAAGCGTTACAGCGGTATTACACCTGCTGCTTTTGCCCGAAAAGGAAAAAAAGAAAAACAGGTCTTAAGTGATTTTGTCGCATTTGTACAATCCTAACACAGGAACTTTCATGAATTTTGTCTTCTAAATAAAACAGACAAACTCATGTTATTAAAAGATAAAAAAGTAGCTATAATTGGTGCGGGACCCGTTGGTCTTACCATGGCAAAATTACTACTGCAAAACAGCATAAAAGTAACCGTTTACGAAAGAGACGAAAATCCACAAACCAGAATTTGGGGCGGTACGCTTGACCTACACAAAGGTTCAGGACAGGATGCTTTGCAAAAAGCAGGACTACTCGAAAGTTATTACAACATAGCCCTGCCAATGGGCATCATCATGACAGATGAACAATGCAAAACCATAACTTCCAGAACTCCACAATACGATAATCCTGAAATCAATAGAAACGATTTACGAAAAATTATACTCGACAGTTTAAGAGATGATACTGTTGTTTGGAACAGAAAACTCACCGGTCTTTCAACAAAAGACGGAAAATGGGTTTTACATTTTGAAAATGAAAGGGATGAAGTTGCCGATTTTGTTATTGGAGCCAACGGCGGAATGTCTTCGGTTAGAAAATATGTTACCGATACCGAAGTCGAAGAAACCGGAACCTTTATTATACAAGGTGATATTCCCCAACCTCAACTAAATTGTCCTGAATTTTATCAGCTATGTAATGACAACAGATTAATGACCGCTCATAATGGTAATCTCTTTGTTGCCAATCCTAAAAACAAGGACATGTTGAGCTACGGTATAATTTTTAAAAAACCCGAAGGATTCGAAACAGCTGCTAACAAGTTGGATTTTAAAAACACAAAGAGTATTGCCAATTTCCTTTCGGACAGATTTTCTAACTGGCACGAATCTTATCATCATTTATTTCATGCAACTTCCTTTTTTGTCGGGCTTCCAACCAGAAAAATTGGACTCGATAAATCCTGGAAAAATGATCGCACTTTACCTATAACACTTATTGGTGATGCTGCTCATTTAATGCCGCCTTTTGCTGGTCAGGGTGTAAATGTTGGACTGGTTGATACCCTTGTTTTATGTGATAACCTGACAAATGGAAAGTTTGAAACCATAACAGCAGCCATCAAAGATTATGAAGAAAAAATGTTTGTTTATGCTGCAGCAGCACAACAAGAATCGGGTAAAAATGAAATAGAAATGCGTCAGCCTGATTTTTCTTTTCAAAAACTATTTGATCAGAATTAAGGAATACTATTTCCAACAGATTCTAAAGTTCTTTAGCGTCTGTTGGAATTTATAATTTATGAAAAAATCAAACCGTAAAAAGCATACTTGCAGCTCCTAATAAAGCCGCAATTTCATTATCTGTCGAAACAGAAACGGTAATTTCAACACCTGATTCCTTTACTTTTTTATGGAAGCCATTCAGAAAAAATTCACTTGCATTTGCAATTTTTCCACCAATAATAAAACTATCAGCATCAAATTTTTCTAACCATGGGATCACTACTGAAGCTAAATCTTCTCCCATTTTTTCGAACACTTTTACCGCCACTTCATCTTCGGCGACAGCCAGATTAAAAAGTTCTAATCCATTATTAAGATTTTCGCCTGTTAAGCTTTTATACGCTGACAAAAGACCTCTTGCCGAAACATAATCTTCAGCAATACCTTCTTTGTATGGAATATTGTAAATTTCGCCATCCGTAGGAACTAATTCTCCAGAAGAAACGGAAACTCCTTTATCAATAAAACAAGCACCAAGTCCGGTTCCAAGTGTTACGGCCATTACCTTTTTAGAAAGATTTGTTGCATCTTTAAAGACCTCTCCTTTTCCAAAACAAACAGCGTCGTTTTCAAAAAGAATTGGAAATTCGTTAGAAAGATTGAGCGTGCCCTGAAATAAATAACGAACATTTAATCCATAAAAATGTTCATATTTTGACTGGTCCTTAATCCAGCAAAGTCCATTCGTATAGTCAAACGGGCCAGGCATACATACAGCTAGTCCTTTTATTTCTTCTACTTTTGAATTTTCTACTGAAATACGAATCGCTTTTTCCCAAATAGACATGACCTCTTTCACAGGCAAATTAGAATCGAATGATTCTTTATGCAATGAAAAATCAATCACTTTCATGTTTACAATATCTATTATCGCTGCGGTAATATGTGTTCCTCCAATGTCTATTCCTACGGCATATTCTTTATTCATCTTATTTTCCTGAATTGAACTATTAAACAATTAAACTTCAACACTTAATCTCTTAATAGTGTATTTTATATTTTTAATTTTAGATATTCTTATCTTTTAAAATCTGAGGATATTTGATGCTCGTATGAACAATCATTTCTCCAAAAAGCGTATTTGCCCAGGCAAACCATTTTCTTGTAAACTTAGTCACATCATCTTTATGAAATGATTCGTGCATGAAACCAGTATCTGCATTTGTCTTGATCAAATTACTAATACAGTTTTTGATTTCTGTTTCATCGACACTTGTAATTGCTCTCAAAACAATACTCATGGGCCAAATCGTATCGGCTCCGGTATGTGGCCCGCCAACGCCCTCGCCCGCTTTTCCCTTATAGAAAAAAGGATTGTTTTCTGAAAGCACTACTTTTCGGGTGTTTAAATACAATGGACTATTCGGCTCAATTGCACCAAGATAAGGCAATGATAATAAAGAGGGAACATTCGCGTCGTCCATCATATGGAAACTACCGTAACCGTTTACTTCAAAAGCGATGATTTTACCAAATTTTGGGTGATCAATAATTCCGTTTTCTTCTAAACCTTTCTGAACCTGTTCTCTTAATTCTTTGGCTTTAGCTACTAAATCTTTGTCCAACAGTGTCGGCAACGAAAAGATTTCGATTAAATAACCCAAAACCTCAATCGCAAACATATTACTCGGAATCAAGTAGCCAAATAAAGTACTGTCATCACTTGGTCTAAAAGTTGAAACAATCAAGCCGCAAGGTTTTACCGGATATCCGTAACCACCTAAAGGCACACCATCTGTGGCCCAGGCCGTTTCACGCTGAAAAGTATAAGGCCCTTTATCGTGCCAGCGCTGTTGCTCTTTGAAAGTCTGCAATACCAATAACATCGCTTCTTTCCACTTACTGTCAAATAAACTTAAATCACCGGTTTCGTTCCAATAGCCATGTGCCAATCGAATAGGATAACATAAACTGTCGATTTCCCATTTGCGTTCATGGATACCGGGTTGCATTGTGGTCATGTCATTTTTCCATTCACTGACTTTGGTAAAATCTTTATAAAAAGCATTCGCATAAGGATCCAGCAAAATACATTTTGTCTGACGATTGATTACTCCTTTTACCAATTCTGCCAGTTTTTTATCTTCTTTTACAAACGGAATATAAGGCCAGATTTGAGCTGTACTATCACGAAGCCACATTGCATCGATATCTCCGGTAATTACATACGTATCCGGTTTTCCATCGATAATTTCAAAATCGACTGTGGTGTCCAATGTGTTTGGAAAACAATTTTCGAACAGCCACGCCAGTTCCGGATTTGCAATTTGTTTTTTGATTCTGGTAATGGCTGCTTCGACCGCCTTACTTGTAAATTTTCGTTCCGCTAATGGAGGTCTTTTGCTAATAAAATCCTTAAGAGCAAAATTGAAAGCCTCTGACTGCATCCCGAAAACATCGGTTTGAAGTGCTAATAATCCTGCTGAAAAAATTCCGGTGTTTTTTATAAATTTTCTACGTGATTGCATAGTATTATTTTGAAGTTGAATAAGAATACGGAAACGCACTTGCTGATGTTCCTCTTTGTAAATTTGGCTCGCTTGTCATCTCAAAATTCAATTCACCGCCTTTTAAAACATCAAAATGGTTGATAAAATTTTTAGTATAACCTGCATTATCCCATTTCAAATCCTGAACATATTTATTGGTTTCAGAATTTTTCGGAGCATTTATAATAAGTTGTTTTCCGTTTTCTAGTTTCAATGTTAATTTCTTAAACAATGGCGCTCCCAAAACATATTCGTCCGTTGCCGGGCAAACCGGATAAAATCCCATTGCAGAGAAAATATACCAGGCTGAAGTTTGTCCATTGTCTTCATCACCGCAATAACCATCAGGAGTTGGTTTGTACAAACGGTTCATTACTTCTCTGGACCAATATTGTGTTTTCCAGGGCTCTCCGGCATAATTATACAAATAAATCATATGCTGAATCGGCTGGTTTCCATGTGCATATTGTCCCATATTCATGATTTGCATTTCGCGAATTTCATGAATAACAGATCCGTAATAACTGTCATCAAAAACAGGAGGTGTTGAGAAAACTGCATCTAATTTCGCTGTGAATTTTTTCTGTCCGCCCATTAAATCAATTAAACCCTGAATGTCATGAAATACACTCCAGCTGTAATGCATGGCATTTCCTTCTGTAAAAGCATCTCCCCATTTTAACGGGTTGAAATTTTTCGGAAAACTTCCATCTTTATTTCTACCACTCATAAAACCAATTTCAGGATTATACAGCTTTTTATAATTCATCATTCGTTTCTCAAATACGCTGATTTCTTTTTTAGGACGATTTAACGCTTTTGCTAATTTCCAGATTGCAAAATCATCATAAGCATACTCCAAGGTTCTGGCTGCATTTTCATTAATTTTGACATCATACGGAACATAACCTAAAGTATTGTAATACGAAACACCCGTTCTTCCTACAGCATCCATAGGCCCTTCATTATTGGCGCCATGAACCAAAGCTTCATATAAAATATTGATATCGTAACCACGTAAACCTTTCATATAAGCATCTGAAACTACAGAAGCCGAGTTATTCCCCACCATTACATTTCTAAAACCAGGACTTGACCATTCTGGTAAAAAGCCACCTTCTTTATAATCATTAATTAAACCTTCCTGCATTTCTTTGTTTACAGAAGGATAAACCAAATTCAGCAATGGGTAAAGCGCACGGAAAGTGTCCCAAAAACCAGTTCCGGCATACATATAACCTGGCACAACATTTCCGTTATACGGACTGTAATGTACCGTTTCGCCTTTTGCGTTTATTTCATATTGCTTTTGAGGAAAACAAGTCGCGCGGTACAAACAAGAATAAAAGGTTTTTAACTGCTCGTCATTATTACTTTCTACGGCTATTTTACCCAAAACTTTGTTCCATTCTTTTTTAGAAGCTGTGAAAGTTTCATTGAAAGAAGCGTTTCCTAATTCTGATTTTAAATTCATTTCTGCTTGTTCAGGACTAATAAAAGAAGAAGCTACTTTTACGTTTACAATTTCTCCTTTTTTAGTTTTAAAACCAACCACAGCTCCGGCATGATTGTCCTGTAATTCTAATTTGTCTTTTTGCAAGCCTGCATCATTCCATGTTGAGTTCGATGTAAATGGCTTATCAAAAACCAAAACAAAATAATTCTTAAAATTGGCAGGAACACCTCCACTATTGCGAGTTGTATATCCGATGATTTTATTTTCTGATGGAATGATTTTGATGTATGAACCTTTGTCAAAAGCATCAATTACAATAGAAGATTGCTCGTTTTCAGGAAAAGTAATCTGAAAATATGCCGCTCTTTCTGTTGCCGTAATCTCTGTAGTAACATCATAGTCTGCCAAATAAACACTGTAATAATACGGCTTTGAAACCTCAGCTTTATGACTGAACCAGCTCGCTCTGTCTGCTTCGGCGAAAGCCAATTTACCCGTCACCGGCATAATCGAAAACTGACCATAATCGTTCATCCATGGCGATGGTTGATGCGTTTGCTTAAAACCTCTAATTTTTTCGGCTGTGTAGATATAAGCCCATCCGTCTCCCATTTTACCGGTTTGCGGTGTCCAGAAATTCATTCCCCAAGGCCTGCAAATTGCCGGATACGTATTTCCGTTTGAAAGACTGTGCAGAGACTGTGTACCCATTAATGGATTAACATATTCTACCGGATCCAGGATTTTCTCCTGTGCATTTGTAAGCAAACAAAATAGCGTTACTGCGAAAAAAATTAAATGTTTTATTTTCATATTCTGTAAATTGTGTATTGTAAAATGTGAAATGTAATTTGTAGACTCTTTTGTTTTAACTTCTAACTTTTCACTTTTAAAATTTAACATTTATTGTGGTCTGTCTTCTTTTTTTACTCCAAAAGTTGTCGATGGCTGGCTTCCCATATACAGTTTCAACTCACCACCTTTCACAATCATATCGTGTGTGAAATATGATTTTGTGTACGGTTTTCCATTATATTCTACTTTTTGGATGTACATATTTGTCGCGCTGTTGCCAATTGCTTTTACTGTAAATGAAATTCCTTTTTTATGATGAATTACCGCTTCGTTTACCAAGGGGCTGCCGAAAACATAAATTCCATTTGCAGGATTAACCGAATAAAATCCCATTGAAGATAAAACATACCAGGCCGACATTTGTCCTAAATCTTCATTACCACATAAACCATCTGGTTTTGTCGAATAGAATTTAGCATCAATTTCTCTGATTAATTTGGCTGTTTTCCAAGGTTCTCCGGCATAGGCATACAAATACGGAATATGATGATTTGGCTCATTTCCTTGTGCATATTGCCCGATTAAACCGCTAATATCCGGTGAAACTTCTTCCCCTTCTACTTTATCTGTTATTAGAAAAAGCGAATCTAATTTGGCTAAAAATTTACTTTCACTTCCAAATAAATCAATTAAACCATAAGGGTCCTGAGGAACTAACCAGGTATATTGCCATGCATTTCCTTCAACATAATCGTCTTTACGGTGCGCTGAAGAAAGCGGATTGAATGGTGTTCTCCAATTTCCATTGGTTAATTTACCGCGCATAAAAGTGGTTTCTTTATCAAAATAGAGTTTATACAAATTGGCTCTTTTTGTAAAATAAGCATAATCTTCCGTTTTGTTTAGTGATTTTGCCATTTGGGCTACGCAGTAATCATCAATAGCATATTCTAAAGCATTTCCAACCGTTTCCAGCATTTTATCAGCCGGAATATATTCTAATTTTTGTACGTAATCCATTCCGTCACGTGTTTGCATGGCTGTTTTTTTGATCGCTTCATAAGCCAATGCCACATCATAATCGCGGTACCCTTTTAAATAAGCATCCACAATAATAGCGATCGAATGATTTCCATTCATCGTATTGGTTTCATTCCCCATTAAATGCCAAACCGGCAATCTTCCCTGCTGTTGGTAAATGGCTAAAAATGATTTTACAATGTCATTAATTTTATCCGGCTGCGTGATCGTGTATAAGGGATGCAAACCTCTGTAAGTATCCCAAAGTGAAAAAGTAGTATAGTTGGTGAAGTTTGCTTTTTCATATACTTTTTTATCTGTTCCTCTGTAATCGCCGTTCGCATCATTAAAAATAGAAGGTGCAAAAGCAGTATGATACAGCGATGTATAAAAAACTTTCATTATTTTATCATCTGCTTTGATCTGGATTTTACTTAATTCTTTGTTCCATTTTGATGTAGCTTCTTTTACTGTTTTATCAAAATCCCAATTCGGAATCTCGGCTTTTATATTTGCAGCAGCGTTCTCATAACTCACAGGCGAAATTCCGACTTTTACTAAAACCTGATTGTTTTTTAAAGAGGCAAAATCTAAAACAGCTTTCATTTTTAAGCCTTCGCCCTCAGTTCCTTTTACAGCAGTTTTATCATCGTACAATCCCAAACCCGAAATGGGTTCTGAAAATTCTATTGCAAAATAAACACGCTGATCTGTAGCCCATCCTTCTGAAAAACGATAACCAACAAGTGTCGTTTCGTTTATTTTTTTGATAAATGTTTTTACCGGTTTATCCCATCCCACTCCATCAGCAAGGTCTAATAAGACATGCGAATCTGTAGCAGAATTGAAAGTATATTTATGAAAACCAACTCTTTCGCTGGCCGTTAATTCCGCTTTAACTTTATATTTATCCAACAAAACACTGTAATACCCTGGTTTGCTTACTTCGTTTTCATGCGAAAAGTAAGAACCGTAACCGCTTACCATATCTTCTTTTGTACCCTTAAAAAGAGGCACTTTTCCAGAAACCGGAAGCAATAAAATATCATTTAAATCTCCAATTCCGGTGCCGCTTAAATGTGTATGCGTAAATCCTAAAATGGTAGTACTGGCGTAGTTGTAACCGCTGCACCAATCCCAGCCTTCAAAAATATTTACCGGCCCTAACTGAACTGCTCCAAAAGGAACGTTAGCTCCAACAAAAACATGACCATGGCCTGCAGATCCTATAAACGGATTGACATATTGCGTATAGTCTGAAGTTGTTGTTTTTGCCTTTTTTTGCTGTGAAATTACAGGATTAGCAAAAAATAGATTTAAAGCTAAAATTCCGACAAACGCTATTTGGTTGTATTTTTTAAACATATTCTTTTTTATTTGACTTGTATAAATACGGGCCACGGATGACACTGATTAAACGGATTTACACAGCTGTTTTTTAATCTTTAACCATAAAATTTAACCGCAAAGGGCGCAAGGATTTACGCAAAGTTCGCAAAGCTTTTTCCTTTGTTCCTTTGAGCCTTTGCCGCTTTGAACCTCCCAATTAGTACCTTTTCAAAACCTCATAAAGAGAAAAGACTTTCAAAACTGGCTTGTCTATTTTCCCTTCAAACAAAATTGTTTTTTCTTCTCCGGCTTTTAAATCGATATAATTATCACTCCATTTTCCGGTGTATCCTTGTATGGATACATACACGTATTTTGCTGCTTTTGAAGCTTTCAAAACCACTTTATTTCCCTTTATTTCCCATGTTATTTTGGGATCTTCTAATTGTAAATCTTTGGGTCGCGTTAAATCAATTTCAGGGATTTTATCGTCTCTGTAAGCTTCCTTCATTGCATACCAGGCGGCTTTGGGCTCTCTGTTGTAATAATCGGTTACGCTCCAGCTTGCGACCGGCCAGCAATCGTTGAGTTGCCAAACTAATGTTCCCATATTGTACGGCGCTTTAGAACGATGAATTCCGATAATATTCTTTAGCGCATAATATTGCAGGCATTGTGTGAGATACGTGTAATCTTCTACACTCATCTTTTTTATTTTATCGGAATCAATAAAATAGCGATTCAGATACGAATCTAACTTCATAAAACCTTTTCCCGCTTTTTGATGCGCTTCCAGAATATCCGAATATAAATAGCGGTCTTCCGGCAATGTAAAAGCTTCTACTGAAGCGTAATTTGGCATGGCCTGCATTCCGTACTCACTCACAAAACGTCCCGTTTTTTTCTCCGTAATCTCGATATCTTTCAATCCCCACCAGGTTCCCCAATAGTGGCTGTCACCTTCTGTAATACTATTCTCTTTAGACCAATGAAATAAAGGAGAAGTGCTAATGTAAGGCCGTTTTGTATCTACTTCTTTTACCCATTTCGGAATACTGTCCTGAAACAAACGAACGTAATCATGCCATAAACGAGTGGAATCCTGCTTTGCCATTTTCATGCTTTTTTGCCATCCCCAGCTCTTAAAAGCTTCATCGATTTCATTGTTGCCACACCACAAAACAATGCTTTTGTGATGACGAAGACGTTTTACCTGATATTGCACTTCGGCTTTTACATTATCAAAAAAAGCTTTGTCGCCTGGCACCATTGTTCCGGCAAACATAAAATCCTGCCAGACGTAGATTCCGTTTTTGTCGCATAAATCATAAAAATAATCATCTTCATAAATTCCGCCGCCCCATACGCGAAGCATATTCATATTGGCATCTTTAGCCAGACCAATTACTTTTTCGTATTCTTTTTTAGTCACTCTTGACAGAAAAGCATCTGACGGAATATAATTCGCGCCTTTCATATACACCGGTTTTCCATCTATTTTAAAATAAAACGACTTACCCAGACTGTCCGGTTGCTGAACCAATTCTATTTTGCAATTCATCACATAAGTCTTTTCGGGAGTCTTTTTGTCGTAAGCCTCCAGACGTGGCGTCTTCCAGATTCCACAAGTGGTAAATTTTGGTCCCCAATCCCATCCAAAATGGTATTGTGCTTTACGGACATAAGCACGGGGATTATCCGGAATTACAAAAGGAAAATCTTTTTTTGCCAGTGAATCGGCTACATTTTGAGCCGATTTGAAAACGATAACTAAATCATTACTTCCTGACTTTAATATTTTTTTTACCTCAACACGCCATTGACGGAACATGTTATCGGCTTTTAAAACTTCTTTATTATTCAAATAAACCGTAGCATAAGTGTCTAAGCCATCAAAAACCAATTCGGCATTTTTCTTTTTTAATAGTGCCGGCGCGACCTGAAAAGTGGTTTTATATTCCCAATCTTTCTTTTCAATCCATACCAGCTTTTTTTCATTGTCTCTGTAAAATGGATCTTCTATTATTTTATTATTCAGCAAATCGGTATGTATTTCACCCGGAACCGTTGCCGAATACCATTTTTCAGTTTTTACTTCCCGATAGTGCCAACCCGTTTTTATAGCAGTACTCTGAGCATTAACAGCAAACGAAATACTGGCAAGACAAACACCAATGAACTCATAAAAGCCTTTTTTATATTCCATTTTTACTACTACTTACTATTTTATATTTTCAATTTAATTGTTAGCCGTTCGAGGAGGATTATCGATGTTCACAATAGCTTCCTTCCCTTTTAGGGTTTTATTTAAGAATAAAAGTAACTAACAAAATATCCAGAAATCATTTTCCTTTTTACGGCTGCCAAACTATATTTTTAAACCTTTTACAATTGCGCATTTGATTAATAAGCAAAAAAATAAGCCGGGAGGTACAGGTATTCCTACCCGGCTTAACTCAACTAAATAACCAAAATTTTCAAAATTTTATTACATCACCAAATGCTGATTCTTTCAAAATCTAAGCTTTGGCATTTTATTGTTTTTTATAACTAAGCGAATTTAAATGCGTTCCTTTTCAGAAATCTTTCTCTTCTAAAACAGAAGAAATAATTTATTACGAGTTATACACTAAAATAACCTAAAACGATTTAGTAAAAAGGCTAAAAAAAACGAACCGCTTTCTTTTTAATTTTCAAAATCGTGGTAGTAAATCAGACCGATTCTCTAATAATTAAATTCCCTTTTTTAAGACATTTTTCAACTTCAAATACTTCCATATCCGTCATCTGGCTCATTAACAACTGGATGGCATTAATCGCAATATCTTCAATTGGTTGTGCAATCACACTAATTGTAGGCGTATGCAATTTAAAACTATCATGATCATCAAAACTAATAACAGCTATGTCTTCAGGAATTCTAATTCCCATTCCTCTAAAGGCTTGAAGACCTGCTAATCCCATATAATTTGCTAAAAACAGCACAGCGTCTATCTTCGGATTTTTATTGAAAAAATTTACAAGTTCTTCAATTCTTGTTTCTTCATTGCTGTGATAATTTACATGAAGAACAAGCGATTCGTTGTACATACCTACTTCTTTTAAGGCATCTCTGTAACCGTCTTCCCTTAATGTCATCTGAATCATTTCAGAGGTAATATTAACAACAGCAATATTTTTACAACCTTTATCAATCAAAAATTTTGTAGCCGAATTGGATGCCTCATAATTATCCATTACAACATGACTTACTTGTTGTCCCGGAAAATACCTATCCACTAATACTACAGGTTTTTTCAATTTTAAAAGAAGATCAATTTTGTCTTCAAGATTTTGCGTGGGTGTAATAATAAAACCATCTACATTTGCCTGCAAAAGACTATGTATTAATTCTTCAGAACGTTCGTCATCATCACCTGTGCTACAGTAAAAAACCCTGTAATCAATATTTTTAGCCTCATCTTCAATGACTCTGGCCAAATCAGCAAAAAACTGATTCGAAATATCCTCCACAATAAGCCCAATAGATCTTGTTTTTCCGGTTCTTAAACTGGTTGCAATCATGCTTGGCCTATAATGAAGCTTTTCAGCAATATCCTGGACTTTTTTTATAACAGCAGCACTGATTCCCATTTTCTCCCCTTTACCATTAATGACAAAAGACACAGTAGATATTGATACTTCAGCTTTTATAGCAATATCCTTTATAGTAATCTTTTTCATTGAGAGAATTAGTTTTTTTATAGCAGTTAAATATACACAAATATATACTAAAATAGAATTACTAAAACGATTTTGTAAATATTTTTTAAACAAATCGTTTTTTTAGAGTTAATATAAAGCACTATTCTTAGCTTTTTTTACTCTTTCCTATTAAATTAAAGCTAATTTCGTCTTAAACCAATCATTTTTGCGAAATAACCATTTTATTTTAGCATCATAATCGAGCATAAACAATTATCCTGAAATTCAAAATAAATGATATATTAGCTAAAGAATTCGCAACACTTAAGTTATTTAGAACAAAATAGTTATGACTAAAAAAAGTATAATTCTTATCGCATTTATCATTCTAAAATTTGTTTTGCAATACATATTGATAAGCCCCGAATACGATTTGCAGCGTGATGAATACCTGCATCTCGACCAGGCACATCATTTGGCCTGGGGATACTTATCCGTTCCGCCGGTTACCTCATGGTTTTCCTATCTGATATTTTTACTCGGAAATTCCGTTTTCTGGGTTAAATTCTTTCCTGCGCTTTTTGGTGCATTGACTTTAATAGTGGTCTGGAAAACGATCGAAACACTTAAAGGGAATTTATACGCTTTAATTCTGGGCGCAACTTGTGTCTTATTTTCATGTTTATTGCGCCTGAATACATTGTACCAACCCAATTCGTTAGATGTTTTATGCTGGACTCTTTTTTATTATGTTGTTATTCAATACAGCAGCACTCAGGAAAAAAAGTGGCTCTATAGAGGAGCAGTTGTATTTGCTTTTGGTTTTCTAAACAAATACAACATTGTATTCCTGCTTATCGGACTCCTACCCGCTCTTTTACTTTCTAATCAGAGAAAAATTTTAGCAGAGAAAAAACTCTATTTTGCCTTGATTTTGGGATTACTGTTGATTCTTCCCAATTTAGTGTGGCAGTATAACAATCAATTTCCGATTGTACATCATATGAAAGAACTCGCCGAAACGCAACTGGTTAATGTTGATCGTGTTGATTTCTTAAAAGAACAATTTTTGTTTTTTATTGGTTCCTTTCTCGTTATTCTTTCAGGATTGTATGCTTTGTTGTTTTACAAACCATTTGCAAATTATAAGTTCTTCTTTGCTACGCTACTTTTCACCCTAATCGTTTTTATTTATTTTAAGGCAAAGGCTTATTACGCAATTGGCCTATACCCTGTTTACATTGCTTTTGGCGCTGTCTTTCTTTCTGAAGTTTTAAACACAGGATGGAAAAGATATTTACAACCTGTTTTTATTCTGATTCCGTTATTATTATTTATTCCGATGTACAATTTGGCTTTTCCAAACAAAAGCCCGGAATACATTGTGCAACATCCAGAGAAATACAAAGATCTGGGAATGCTTCGTTGGGAAGACGGAAAAGAGCATGCTTTGCCACAAGATTTTGCCGATATGCTGGGGTGGAAAGAATTGGCCCGCAAAACAGATTCGGTTTATGCTATTCTTCCTCATTCAGAGAAAACACTTGTACTTTGCGATAATTACGGACAAGCCGGAGCAATCAATTATTACTCTAAAAAAGGGATCAGAGCCGTTTCTTTTAATGCCGATTATGTAAATTGGTTTGATCTGAATGTGAAGTATAAAAACCTTATAAGAATTAAAGATTACGAAAAAGAGAGTCGTGAAATTGCAGAAACAGGTCCTTACTTTCAAACCTCCCGAGTGACTGGTGAAGTTTCAAATCAATATGCCCGCGAATATGGAACAACAATCTTTCTTTTTACCAACGCAAAAATAGACATCAACAAGCGACTGGAACAAGAAATTAAAAACGAAAAAGAGTATAGCAAATAAAGGATTACTTTTAGCACTATTGACTATATAAAAACCAGAAGACAAAACAGATTATTAGATCAAAACAGGAAGCCTTTCGACTAGAAATCATCAAACTCAAACAAAAAGATTACAAAACTGAGCCTACATTTGGCTTTTTATTAGGTTAAAAAAAACATCTGTATCAGGAATTACTTCATTATAAAATTGATTCTAGTACAAAAACCATCCCCATGAACACCACAAAGAGCTGTATATTAAGTATTTATTAATTTTAAAGACATCAAAAAAAATATTTCCGTAATTTCTTGCCACAACCGTATTTACTGCTTATCTTTGCACCCGAAACATCGCGGGATAGAGCAGTAGGCAGCTCGTCGGGCTCATAACCCGAAGGTCACAGGTTCGAGTCCTGTTCCCGCTACTAAGACAAAGCTTCAGAGAAATCTGGAGCTTTTTTTTGCTTTAAATTCTAACAGCTCGTGATGCTTATATCCGCCGCCGCGGACACAGGTTCGAGTCTTCGCCGCGGCGAACTACTAAGATAAAAGCTTCAGAGAAATCTTGAGCTTTTTTGTTGTAATTGTATTCGTCGGATCTATTCCGCACTCACGCTGCGCAATCCCGAAAGCCTTCGGGACTGACTTTGCGCCATTTCAAACAAATGTAATTGAAAAACGAAAACTTCTCAAAGTCTCCGACTTTAAAACTAAATCTAATATAAATTATAAAGAGTTATTGATCTCGGATCTACTACGTTTACTATTGGATTATCAACTTTTTCAATTTCTAACATTCCTGAATCATTAACATAATTTCCTGCACTAGAATAAATATACTCTGAAGCTTTAGCTACTAATCCCGCTCTCACAGGATTCAAATGTATATAGTGCAATTTAGACCACATAAACGCTGTTGAATAAATTTCTTCTGCGTGATTTCCATATTGCCAGAATTGATATTCTTTGTTTCTTTGATATTTTTCAGCTGCTAATTTAAAACGTTCTAACATCCATTCTCTTCTGTTTTCAGAACTATTTTGAATTCTATCTAAAATATTCCTTGCAATAAACTTTTTAAAATCTCTTATTAAGTCAGATAATTTTCCATTTTCAGATTGTATTATCAAATGGATATGATTGCTCATAATCACATAACCATACAAGATCATCCCTTTGTTTTTAATACAATAATCTAAACATTCAATTACAATATCTCTGTATGTCTGACGTGTAAAAATATCAATCCAGTCTACAACTGCTGGTGTGATAAAATTTGGCAGTCTTTGATCCCGAATAACATATCCTGCTTTCATTTTTAGCTATTTTCTTTCAAAAACAACAATTTTTCTTACTTAATTTATTCTTTAGAAGTAATCGTAAAAAGTCGGGAGACTTTTATAAGGTTTACAATTCCTTAGATGTAAAAAAAATGCGCAAAGTCAGAGACATTTGCGCAGCTTTTCATGAGAAGACTTCGGAGAGCGGGGCTTTTTTGTTTTGATTCTATTCGTCAGATCTATTTCTCACTGCTCGAAATCTTCTTATAAAAAGTTGTACATTCTATAATAATACTACCGAAAGCAGACATACGCTAGCAAAAAAGATTTAAAAAAGCAAAGCCATACCGTAACAGAATGGCTTTTGCTTTATTGATTTTGATTGCGTTCACGAGCGGGACGCTCGCGCTAGCAGGGGGAACTACTACGATAAAGCTGGAGCTTCTTTTTATTTTTATTATATTCATGCTATCTATACCCGCACACCCTGAAATCTTTTTATAAAAATTGCGCATTCTATGATAATACTGCAGAAAGCCAATATAGATTAGCAAAGGAAAAGATTTAAAAAGCAAAGCCATCCCATAACAGAATGGCTTTTGCTTTATTGAACTTAATGACATTGCGCTCGCGCTAGCGGGGGGAATATTAATCCCTTAAAAGATATGCACATACAAAAAGAATTATTGCAGAAAACAAAGCATACAATCTATAAATATAATATTTGAATTTAGGCACTCTATTTTTTATTCTTTGTTTTTCTTTTTCACTTAATCGATTGTAAATGAAATAATTTATTAGAAAAATTAAAAGAGAACTTATAATCATATATTTGAAATCTGTTATTTCAACGTTAATTAATTTAAAAACTATAACTAATACTAAATTAACATTCAAGGACTGAACAAATGAAATATTTAATAATATATCAATTTCAGGATCTTTATCTTTTTTAATCAATTTAATATAACTTGAAGCGGCATAATCTAACCAAAATTCTTTCATTTTTTATATTTTTTATAATACTAAAATTAAGGCTTATACCAGTGGTCAAAATACCAACCATTAATTAGACCTCTTTCTCTATAAACATCAGAATCTTTGCCAAAAAAGAGTCTATTATACCATTCTGTCTGACTAATTTTTTTATCCATCAGCTCCCATGTTAATGTAAATGCTAATCCGTATCCCCAGCCTTGACTCAAAGCAATCTCCTCGGCTGCATAATTCGAGCCAGCAGATACAATACCACCTTTTAAATCGCCGTGCACTGCCTTGTCTACCCCTTCCAAATAACCTAAATAATAACCAACTTTTCCTACTACCTTTGAAACATCTTTCAATGATTTTAATTGAGATAGGGATTCTTGATATCCTTTTTCATATAGATTAAACTGACCTGGTACAATATTACTACCAAAATCTATTGCATTTGAAGAGTTATAGGAACCTATTAGAAAATCAGACTTATTAATTGACGATTCTAAAAAATTACCAGACTCTGCTCCAATTCCAACATAATTCAAAAAATCATATGCTTTTTCATTGCCTCCTGACTTAGGCTCCACAATAGGATCATTTTGAATAACACCAGGAATATGATTTTTCGAATCATCATAACCAAAATCAGTAGTTACTGTAGCACCAAAAGTAATCCCTGCATTATTTGATGCAGCATTCCAATCGCCAGTTTTCGTATACTCAGCATATGTAGCACCAAAATGTGCGACTCCAGCTCCAATTAACGGAACTCCAATAGCTGCGCCTCCTGGTACAAAAGATAAGATAGTTCCAGCTACGATTGCCACTCCTGCAATTATGTCATTCCAATTAATTTTGAACTCCCCACTAGGATCCGTGTATTTTAGAGGGTTGTTTAGTACATATCCATAACGGTTATAATTTTGGGTATTACTTGGATCTTGTACATAATTATCTGGTTGCAGGAAACGGTGAAGTTTAGGATCATACAGACGTCCATTCATGTGTATAAGACCTACGCTTTGCAGATGTTCATGTCCTGTATAGCCTCTATCAAGAATAGTAAGACCGTTTAATATATTACCTGCACCATCCTGTACTTTTTCAATAGCTCCCCAAGCGTCAAACTTTCTTTTTTCTACTATAGCTCCAGTCTCATTGGTTATTGCCAGGATACTCCCTTGATAATCTCTATGCAAATATAATGTTTGTTCTTGTATAGCTCCTACACTACTATATGCTTTTTTATAAACAACCGGAGCCGAGTACCCATCACCACCAATATAAGTTACGAACTCAATCGCTCCTGTTTGGGTATTTTCTTTGATCTCCATAGAGCCATCGGCACTGTAATGTTTACGATAAGTTCGGGTTTCTTTAAGCCCTAATCCTCCATAAAACATAACACTTCGATTGTTGTGGGCATTATACACAAAGCTTATTTTGTCTTTACCATCTTCTACTATTTCTACAGGACTTTTAAAAGTGTTATAGCTCACCGTCTGTAAGGGTTTATTTTGATAATCAGATAAAGCCGAGGCAGTTAGTACTATCGAAGTGTTTTGGTATTTTTTATTTGAATTGGCATAATTGTAAGTTCCTAACGAGTTAGATTTAATACGCCCATCGTCTTCATAGGTCTGATTCTCTTGCACTCCTTGTGCATTAGGGTACTGTATAAGACGGTCCTGGCTATCATAATCGAAATTTTCGGTAACATTTCCAAAAAGGCTGTTTTTACGCCACTTAAGATTCCCTCTTTGCGTGTCGAAATTGGTACCTAATTCCATAATGGTGGTCATACCTAAAGTGTGCTTCATATTGGTTACATAGCCGTAACTGTCATATATATTATTGATAGTAATTCCATTGCCTAGTGCTGCTTTGGTCAACTGCCCTTGAGCATTTACCTCAGTTGTTTCCCAAAGAGTTTTGGTCTTTTGCCCATTTTTTATTTCGTATATTTTGTATGCAAAGCCATTTTTGTACTCATTTTGCGTACTGTAAGTACTGTTTTTTCCGTTTAAAGATGCTGTTTTGGTTTCTTTTTCAACCCTACCCCAGGCATCATACTCTAATTTTATTTTAAAAACAGCACCATAACCTGTAGTTTCTGTCGTGGTTTCCAATCGTTTTTTTGCGTCGTAGCTAAAATCGGTAATAATTGTTTTCCCTGCATCCCCACCATCAGTATATACCATTTTTAGAAGTAATTTGCTGTCTGGTGTATAGGTGTACTGAGTAGTACTGTTAGTATTATTACCTGCTACAGTTTTGATTTCGATTTTACCCCAATCGTTCAGTTTATATGTAGTCGTGCCATTTGGAGTCGTTTCTTTTGTGCTTTCTCCGAGTTCGTTATAATCATACGTGTATGTACCGGCCGAAGTATCTGTTAAGCTAATCTTACGCCCCCACCCATCTTGTGTTATACTTATTTTATTGCCATTGTAATTAGTTTCCTTAAGATTTCCGTTAGCAAAATAATTATAATTTACAGTACCTCCGATTGGGCTTTCGAGCAATGTAAGAACATTACCCATGGCATTTTTAGTAAATGTTTTGATTTGACCAGTGCTGCCGTCGGTGATTGTAGTGGTTCGTTTATCATATTTTATAGTCGATACTTTACCTTTATAATCTGTAATAGTTTCGGGACGGCCGTAAACATCATACAAAGTGGTATTCCATAATGGACTGCCTGTATTGGGTTCGCTAACACTAAAATTGCGGTCGTAAATATCATATTTAAAATCTTTGTAGGACATAGTGCCTTGTATGCCTTTTATACCAGTACGTATTTTTCTGCCCAATTCATCAAATAGCTCTTCACTATAAGTATCATCAGTGTTTCCAGTGAGGGTGATTTTAGCTTTTTCGCTTTCACGCATATAGGCATAGGTATGGGTTTTACCCACATAATCAGTGACTACAGTTTTCTTGAACCAGGAATCATACTCATAACCTGTTAACAAAGCATTATTCCAGACACCAAGTTCCGTTTGTTTGTTTTCTGATTTGAGTGTACCGTTAGGATAATACTCGAATGCTGTTTTGAATCCTTCAATATCAGTACTTTCTTTTAATAAAATCCCTGTTGGATCATATACAAAACTCGTTTTTCTATCTGTCAAGCCAGGTGCCGATATCGTTTTTAATATGATATTTCCAAAAGTGTCATACCCATTGGTTTCTGTAATAGCCCCAGTATTGTTACCCCATTTTTGGATTATTTTTAATAAATTACTTTCTGATCCCGAGCCGTATTGATACGTTTCCTTAGAATTCATACTATCACCAGAAGCAGTTACGTTTTGTGTTTTGCTTTTAATCCTGCCTACCATATAAGGCGAATTTATTACCGGTTCATAGGCTATTACATTAGTAGTGACTTGTTGGTTTGTTCCTCCTGCTCTAATTTTAGTTATCGACTCTATAGGATTGTTGAAATTATCATATACAGTATTGGTTTCATCACTACTATCACTTAGAATATCATAATTGTTGGATCTTACATTTTGGAGTTTAAAAACTTTGGATGGAGATAGGCTAGTTTCATAAAATGCCAAGGATTTACTTATCAGATCATAAGGAGGACTAGTATTTGTTTCTGTATATCCATTAGCGTCGTAATCAGAAGTGATTTTAGCAATAAAAGTATTACCTGCTCCAGGGGTAATAATTGCACCCGGACTAAACGTAATACTGTTTGTTGCTAAAATAGTCTCAGTTGCTGTTCTAGTATTGTTTACAGTAATTTGGCTTGCTCTGGGAACGTTTGGAGCCACATTATTTAATGCAATTGAAGGACTAACTATCCCTAAATAAGTATAACTCTCAACAATAGCTCCACGCAAATTTGGATCAAACTTAGACACGGTACTAATTGCCTTGCTATCATCTTCGAACCAATTAGTTCGCATCGAAGCGCGAAACCCCATAAAACCTAATCCTTCTAAATTGGAAGTTGCACCCGCATAGGTAAACAATTGTTTTTTATAAACAGAAGCGCTTTGTTTTTCTAATTTGGTAACTAGCTGTACAGTTGCTGCAGATTCTATATCTATCTTGGGATAAGTCTCAGCATATCCAGTAGTATATATTGACATATATAGCTCATTATAAGAAGTCGCAGATAATGGCTGATAGGTAATTGATTCTCTTACTCCGTTTCCAGTGGTTATAGTTCGTAGTAATTGATCTGTAGTGTTATCTTTATTAGAATTAAAATAAAAAATTTTATTATTACCCAGAAATGCAATTTCGAGAGTTGGATTATAGGGTTTGTCTTTAATTACGATTCCTCTTCCTGTGGGTAGGTAAATCGGCAGAATATTAAGTTTAATATCTGAAGTGAACGAACTTGCAGTTGTATATCTAAAATTAGGACTAAAAACACCATTTAAATTTGGATAATAGTTAACCTCTATTTGACCATTCCCAGCTTGATCTAAACGTGTATTAGTGCGAATTAAATCTGATTTCCCATCTTTATTACAATCAGAAGCTATATAACTATTGGTACTTGACGTTGTATTTTGTAAAAAGGTAATATTATTATTTTGAATTACCTTGATAAAATCAGTTCCTGTAGAATTATATTGATACCATTCTGTAAATCCGTATCCTTTCGGTATCATAAAATCGGTTTTCCCATCACCATTATAATCACCCAATAAAATTGTTTTACTTAAATCTACAGAGATATTTGCATCTGGATAGTTCCATAATAAAACTAATTGATTCGTACTATTGAGTGTATAGGTTGTTACCTTTCCATTTTCAAAAACCATAAAATCCGATTTACCGTCTCCATTTACATCGGCTACTTCCACCTTAGAACTGGAAGTTATAACTGAAGCCAATTCACCAGAATAGGTTAGAAAATTGGTAGTATTATCTCTTTTTAAATCTACAAAATATACTTTCTTGGAAGTTATTATTTCTGAATTTGTTAAACAGCCATAATAATAATCATCTGTATAACTAAATGATCGAAGCTCTAGGTCAATAGCAATAACATCAGTTATACCATCACCATTAAAATCTCCTGAAAGTATTTTCTTTGGGAAAATAGTTTCTACATCAACTGTTGAGCAATAATCATCACCAGATCCCCCAATAGTTTGAGTTGGAAAATTTACCACTTTTTCGTATTGGTAATAAATAGGTGATGATATTCCAGCAGAATAAACCGTAAAAGTATAATTAGTAGCTGATTTTTTTG
This sequence comes from Flavobacterium aquidurense, assembly GCA_900107365.1. GTDB lineage: Bacteria > Bacteroidota > Bacteroidia > Flavobacteriales > Flavobacteriaceae > Flavobacterium > Flavobacterium aquidurense. The sequence goes on along the minus strand of FNPS01000019.1, from coordinate 6,345 downwards.
CCACAGCCCAGCCTTGTTTTGCATAAAGCTTATTATTCCAAGTTAACCAATTAACAGGGAAAATAGTCTCAAAATACCCCACTTTATGTTCGAAACCCAAATTAGTGCCTCCTGAATTTATATCAGAATACAGCCAGTACTTTGATTTAGTATCAGGGCCAATTGTAGGATAGATCAAGAAATCCATTTTTTCATCACCACCAAAATCTCCGGAAACAGTAGCTGCATTTTGAGATGATATATTCCCAACGCTTAAGTTTGTGGTAATATTTGCATATGATATTAATTCGCTGGAGTTTTCGTAATAGAATACCGTTGGGTTATAACTTTTAGTCCCATCCCCACTTAATTCAAATACTTTCTCTAACCGCTGATATCCTAAAGAGCTAGAATTGTATGAAAAGTTATAATTTCTAAAACCTATTCCATTGCCTCTCACTTGAATTTTTTCTAATATCTTGTTATTCAGTATGCTTTTACCACCTATATAGGACTGCTCTGGCCTTGTACGAGTACCATAAACAAACTGAATTTCATTAATAGGAGCTGTCGTTCCTGTTGTACCATATTTTATGCTAGTTATAGCAATACTGTTTTCTATTTTAGTATAGTTATATGAAATTCTTACTCCTTGCGGATTTTGCCAATAATTTATGGTCCATGTGGTAATTGATTGGGAATCTAAAGTAGAACCAAACTCTGCTACAGAACCATCAGGGTATGATACTAAAAAAGAGGCAGGCCCATAATTAGCACCTAGTGGCGATACTCCGACAGCACTAATTTTAATATTGGAAAAATTCTCGGTTTCATAAGTTGAACCCGCCGCGCCATACGCTGCCCCAGTTTTTAAAATCAACCGTTGTCCATCCAGAGCAAAGCGGTCGTTGGCATCAAGATTTACGCCTCCCACTGCACCATCATGAAATTTTGTCCTCGGAATTCTGGTAATAGCAGAAACACCTGCGATGTTCCAGCCGTACCCTGCAATTCCATTTCCTGCCTGACTACTATAAACTAAACTTATCTGAGGAACAACACCATTAATTCCTGCAGGTACTGCAATTGGAATAGAATAACCCGCTACTCCGTTAAGTGAAACTGACAATTGTCCTTCGGTAATCCCTACTTCTGTTGAATTTCCAGTAGGAGCCGGTGTTGCGTTTACTGCTGATAAACTAGATGCTTCGCTATTGATTTGAGTCTTATTAACTGGAGTATTTAGTATTTCATTACTTCTCTTGATAAGAGTTACACCTTCAACAGGTGTTCCTCCGGAATCCTGAGCTGACGCAAGAAAAGATAAACTGATAAATAGGAATGTAAAGTAAAAATTTCTCATATATTATTTCTTGATAATTTTAATTGATTTTTGCTCACCGTTATTGTAGTAAAGCATAACAGCATAAATTCCCGTTGGATAATCCTGAAAAGCAATATTCTGGTTATCATTGTGAGCAGTTGGCTCGTAACTTCTTAGTAGCTGCCCTGTTAAATTAAAGACCTGAATAGAGGTAACGTAGTTCTCATCCTTGAGTTCCCATTTTATATAAAGTTCCTCTTTTACCGGATTGGGATAATAGGAAATAACATCTTCTTGCGAGAATTTCAGTAAATCTTCATCGGCTAAAGCCTCAATTTCTTTTACTTCTTCTTTGGCCGGTTTTGCTAGTGGGTTGCATCCCGAAAGGCATAACTCTCTTAAGATCTGATTTCCGGCAGAATCATAATTAAAAGTTATTTTTTGTTGGGCGTTTGAAAAAAGGGTTATTCCAAACACTATAAGGGCAATTATTTTTTTCATATTAATATTTTTAATCTCGTTATTTATTTTCAACTACTTCTAATCTCTTAGTGAGTGTTTCAATAACTTTGGCTAATTTTTCAGTATTTTTCTGTTGCTCGATTGTGTACAGAGTCAATTCTTCAATTTTCTGTAAAAGCTTAATATTCATTTCCCCCAAATTAATCCCGTTTTTCAATACCTCTTCTTCACTTGGAATACTCTCTAAATGTCCTTTTTCATTGATGTGTTTTTCGACTTCTTGAAGTGTTGGTAAATCGTATTCTTTTTTGAAAACGTAATCGGGCCAGCCATTCACATCGACTTTTACTTCTTTGGAATGGATTGTTCCGTTTACGGCTAATTTTGCATCTGGCGTTGTTGTGCCAATACCAACGTTACCATTGATATACAATTTATCTGGAGAGCTGTAAGATGGAGGATTAAATCCTAAACCCATTCCATAAGCATTCAATGCTAAAATACTCCCTTCTTCAGTACTTTGAATATCTATAAATCTATAATTACTTGCATATTGAGGTGTGCCCCAAGAACCTTGGTACATAATTTTTATTGCTTTTGCGATGTTTGGATCATGTGATCTAAATATATCTATACCTGCTTGAGGATTAGAACTACCTATTCCTAAATTTCCACTAATACTCTGATTTCCTGCAAAATCATTTCTCCCTCTAGTTGCTAATTCATACCAGGGATTCCATGTGTTAGTATCACCATTTTTAGTTCGATACGATATATGACTACCTCCATGAGGTCCATAATCTGAACTTATTTGACAATCATATTGATTTCCCAAACCACCATAACTAATAAGAGCACCGTTCCATGGAGTTCCCGAGTCCGCATACGCAAAAGTGTATCCTCCTTTGAAATAGTCTGCCGTACCCGCGCTTCCGATAGCATTCGATGGATTTAAACTTTGTGCTATCAAACTGATATAATTAAAGATTACAAATGTTATTGATAGTAAAATTGATTTTTTCATCATCATCTTATTTTTAATTATTTTCTACTTTTTTTAGTCTATTTTCTAAATGAATAATTTTTTTATTCTGTTCAATCAAGTATAAAGTCATTTCTTCGATTTTTTGTAATAACTTAATATTCATTTCTGATAAATTAATCCCCTCTTTTTTCATTTCATCAGCTGATGCGATTTCAGGTAAATGTTTATTTTCTTTGATATATTGATCAACAGCATCCAGAGATGGCAAATTGTAATTATTTTCAAAAACAAAATCAGCTCCGGCATCTACTGTTACTTTTACTTCACGAGAGTTGATATTTCCCGCTACAGTAAGTTTTGAGGTTGGATTAGTGGTGCCAATGCCGACATTTCCGTCATAATTCCAGGTCATCACCTGTTGATCAGGAATTGAATTCGTATTTGCACTGCCATTTACATATAATTCAAGTTTACTTCCAGAAACACCGCTTCCGCCATGCCCTATTCTAAATTCGGCATTTTCATTATAAGTATAGTTTGTAGAACCATTACGAGATAGTTTCAGAATAGATTTTGTTGGTGCTAATTGCCCGGATGGCTTGCTTTCGCTACTTTCATTAATTTCAAGTTTACTACTTGAATTATCTTTCCCAATAGCAACATTTCCATTGGAATTGGCCATTATTAATTGTTGCCAATTTCCCCACTGTGGGTCCTGCGGAAAGGCATTTCTATAAAAAACACCACCGTTGTTAAAATTTAATTGATGGTTTTTATCACCACTATTATCCCCCCATGGAGATAAAGTTAAATTTGCTGAATACATTCCTGATCCAGGCACTCCAATAGCAGCTCTTAGTTTAAAATCTGATCTAACTGAAAAACCTGAAAAATTTGGTAAATCATTTTGAGATCTAGTGTCATTTACAGATAAATATGTACTATTTTGAGCGTAGTTTTTGTTATATATAGAAAAAAGGACGAAGGCTATTAAAGGGAATACTTGTTTTTTCATTTTGCTATTATTTATGTTCTTTTAATTTTATTATGTCATATTTCATTTTCTCATTTTCCTTTTTTATTTCAATCATATACAAGGTCAACTCTTCAATTTTCTGTAAAAGTTTAATATTCATTTCAGATAAATTAATTCCATCTTTTTTCATTTCATTGGCAGAAGCAACTTCAGGTAAATGCTTATTTTCCTTGATGTATCTGTCAACAGAATCTAGAGAAGGTAATTCGTAATCCTTTTCAAATACAAAATCAGCACCGGCATCTACTGTTACTTTTACTTCACGGGAATTTATGTTTCCTGCCACAGTAAGTTTTGATGTTGGGTTTGTTGTTCCAATGCCAACATTGCCATTACTTAATAATGTCATTTTTGGAATAGCGTTCGTTGGAGCTGCACCTGCTGTGTAAAGGTAGATTACATCATTAGTCCCATTATAAGTAGACTCTAAGACTTTAGAAAATGCATATCCCTTTGAATAAATTGCTCTACCATATAAAAAAGCTATATCACCAATGACATCTAATTTATATGTTGGTGCAGTTGTTCCAATACCTATATTTCCATTTAGAATATAACTATTACTATTTCCTGTAATTTTTAAATTACCCATCGTTTCAATATCGTTTTTTGAATCTAAAAGATACTGCCAATCTTGCCATGTCGTTTGTCCATAAAATGCGCTTCTATATAATATTCTTCCATTATCACCACTACCTGCGAAATAAAGCTGAGAATCTAAATGTGAGACTCGACCATTTATTTCGAGTAAAGTTCCGTATTGTGAAGGTGCATTTATCCCATTGTAATTATCCCATAATTTGATAGACATAGGAGCAATTCCGTCCCTTGGAATGGTATTAAAAACCTTTTGATCCGTATTCCAATTTAAACTTTGAGAGCCTAAATTGCCATTAAAAGTTTGGCTTTGTAAAAATGAATGAAATAGGGTAATAATTAATAGTAGAGATTTATTCATATGCTTTTATTTTAATTTTTCTTCAATTTTAGAAAGTCTTTCAAATATTAATTTGAAATTTTTATTTTCGTTTTTCAATTTATCCATTTCACTTTTTTGATCAAGAATTTGTTTGTTTTGTTCAATCATATATAAAACCATTTCTTCAATCTGCTGTAACAATTTAGAATTCATTTCTCCCAGATTAATCCCATTTTTCGATACCTCTTCTTCACTTGGAATATTCTCTAAATGTCCTCTTTCCTTGATGTATTTTTCGACCTCTTGAAGTGTTGGTAAATTATATTCTTTTTTAAATACAAAATCTGACCAGCCATTCATATCGACTTTTACTTCTTTGGAATGGATAGTTCCGTTTACATCTAATTTATTTATTGGATTAAAAACTCCAATTCCAACATTTCCTCCACCTCCTTGAATAATTAAATCACTCCAGGCATTTAATTGTGAGTTATGAGCTCCTAAACATGATTTGCCATTATTTTCACCTATTACTACGGCATTTAAATCTCCTGAAGAAACTATTCTTCCTCGCCAAATATTATTTGATGTTCCACTTTCCTTAACATGAAGTTTAGTTTGCACTCCTACATTTTCTGCACCAAGGCTGACATTCCCATCCGAATTCACCTTGATTGCCTGTATATCTATTCCAGAAGAAGATACAATGTTTAATGACAGAAAATTATCTAATAATCTAAGATATGATCCCCCTCGTGCTGGGTTTAACAAATGTAGACCTCCACTTACATTATTAAAATTATGTATATTATTTCCAATTCCAACACCTGAATAAGTAAGCCCTGGTTCGCTTGCCCATAACATTAAATCAGCTTGATTTACATCACTAGTTCCCCCAGTTGAGTGAAGCAAAATTCTGGAATCGCCATGGCCACCATAAACTTCTAATTTATTTGTAGGAGCAGTTGTTCCAATACCTACAAAATTATTTCCAGACGTACCCTGAATTGCTCCGATTGGTGTATATATTTGAGCATTTACAAATAGCGTAAAAACAATTAAAACAAGAAGGGTAATTTTAATTTTCATAACTTTTATTTTTTTTTTCAATTTTAGAAAGTCTTTCAAATACTAATATCAAACCATTGTTATTGATTTCCTGAACTGATCAGATTCCAGTGAACGTTTATTTTTGATGTAATCTTCGACTTCTTTAATGATTTAAACTTGTAGTCTTCTGCAAAAAAATAATCAGATAACGAAGTTTTGCGCGCAAATCTAAGTTACTCACTTGTTAGAATTTTACGGAAAACCTCATTTTGAATTTTAATATTCAATTTTTGCAATAAACATTGGGAAACTTTGGTCTATTTTTTTTATAAAATTAAAAACTTTCAAAAATCAAAATTGATCTTAAAGGTTTATTTAAATTCAAAAAGGAGAAACTTAACATTCATATATTTAAAGTCTTTAAATCATCTATAAAATGGTTCGATAATTGTCTCGTTAGGACTACTAAGACAAAGCTTCAGAGAAATCTGGAGCTTTTTTGTTTATATTTACTTTTGTAAAAATTAAACCTTATAAGCGAATTTAAGCAGTTAATACAAATGGAACAAAATAGAGAATGGTCAATAGAT
>FNPS01000022.1:2250-5389 GCA_900107365.1 Flavobacterium aquidurense | reverse complement strand
AAAAGAAAGGCGACGACATACTCTCCCACATAACTGCAGTACCATCTGCGCAGGCGGGCTTAACTACTCTGTTCGGGATGGGAAGAGGTGAGCCCCGCCGCAATAACCACCTTAAGGTCGTTTTGCAATGGGTGATTAGCTTTGGCTAGTCAACATTACACAATATCTTAACATACTGAGATAAAGAAAAAAGTATTGATTTAGAAAGTTTCTCCCCGAGCCTTGCGGCTCGGGAAAAGGGTGTACATAAGCTTACGGATTATTAGTACTACTCGACTATGACATTACTGCCTTTACATCTATAGCCTATCAACGTGGTCATCTTCCACGATCCTTAAAAGAAATCTCATCTTGTGGTGGGTTTCGCGCTTATATGCTTTCAGCGCTTATCCCTTCCAAACGTAGCTACTCTGCGGTGCCCCTGGCGGGACAACAGATACACTAGAGGTTTGTCCAATTCGGTCCTCTCGTACTAGAATCAGATCCACTCAAATTTCTAACGCCCACAGTAGATAGAGACCGAACTGTCTCACGACGTTCTGAACCCAGCTCGCGTGCCACTTTAATGGGCGAACAGCCCAACCCTTGGGACCTTCTCCAGCCCCAGGATGTGACGAGCCGACATCGAGGTGCCAAACCCCCCCGTCGATATGAGCTCTTGGGGGAGATCAGCCTGTTATCCCCGGCGTACCTTTTATCCTTTGAGCGATGGCCCTTCCATGCGGAACCACCGGATCACTATGCTCTACTTTCGTACCTGATCGACCTGTATGTCTCTCAGTCAAGCTCCCTTATGCCATTGCACTCTACGCACGGTTACCAAGCGTACTGAGGGAACCTTTAGAAGCCTCCGTTACTCTTTTGGAGGCGACCACCCCAGTCAAACTACCCACCAAGCAATGTCCCCCGTAAAACGGGGTTAGGCCTCAGATAAACAAAGGGTTGTATTTCAACAATGACTCCACAACGCCTGGCGACGCCACTTCACAGTCTCCAACCTATCCTACACATCATTTATCCAAGGTCAATACTAAGCTATAGTAAAGGTGCACAGGGTCTTTTCGTCCCACTGCGGGTAAACGGCATCTTCACCGTTACTACAATTTCACCGAGCTCATGGCTGAGACAGTGTCCAGATCGTTACACCATTCGTGCAGGTCGGAACTTACCCGACAAGGAATTTCGCTACCTTAGGACCGTTATAGTTACGGCCGCCGTTTACTGGGGCTTCAATTCAATGCTTCTCCGAAGATAACATCTCCTCTTAACCTTCCAGCACCGGGCAGGTGTCAGGCCCTATACTTCATCTTACGATTTTGCAGAGCCCTGTGTTTTTGATAAACAGTCGCCTGGACCTCTTCACTGCGGCCCCCGCCATAAGCGGGGGCGACCCTTCTCCCGAAGTTACGGGTCTATTTTGCCTAATTCCTTAGCCATGAATCTCTCGAGCACCTTAGGATTCTCTCCTCAACTACCTGTGTCGGTTTACGGTACTGGTACTAATTACCTGAAGTTTAGAGGTTTTTCTTGGAAGCCCTTAGGCGCACTATCTCTTTGTCCGAAGACTCCGAGTACTATCGTATTTCCCCAAGACGCGTGGATTTGCCTGCGCATCTTATAGGTAGGTACTTCAACGAACTATTCCGTCAGTTCGCGGCGCTTTCATCACTCCGTCACCCCATCACAGTAATTAGTAGTACGGGAATATTAACCCGTTAGCCATCGACTGTCCCTTTCGGGTTCGCCTTAGGACCAGACTAACCCACAGCTGATTAGCATAGCTGTGGAAACCTTAGTTTTTCGGTGTGCGGGTTTCTCGCCCGCATTATCGTTACTTATGCCTACATTTTCTTTTCCAGCCAGTCCAGCATACCTTACGATACACCTTCAACCCTGCTGGAATGCTCCCCTACCACTTACAATTGCTTGTAAATCCATAGCTTCGGTAATACGCTTATGCCCGATTATTATCCATGCTCGTCCGCTCGACTAGTGAGCTGTTACGCACTCTTTAAATGAATGGCTGCTTCCAAGCCAACATCCTAGCTGTCTGGGCAGACAAACCTCGTTCTTTCAACTTAGCGTATATTTGGGGACCTTAGCTGATGGTCTGGGTTCTTTCCCTCTCGGACTTGGACCTTAGCACCCAAGCCCTCACTGCTGAGAAACATTATATAGCATTCGGAGTTTGTCAGGAATTGGTAGGCGGTGAAGCCCCCGCATCCAATCAGTAGCTCTACCTCTATATAACTTAAATTCAGCGCTGCACCTAAATGCATTTCGGGGAGTACGAGCTATTTCCGAGTTTGATTGGCCTTTCACCCCTACCCACAGGTCATCCGAAGACTTTTCAACGTCAACCGGTTCGGACCTCCACTGTGTGTTACCACAGCTTCATCCTGCCCATGGGTAGATCACACGGTTTCGCGTCTAACACTACTGACTAAAGCGCCCTATTCAGACTCGCTTTCGCTACGGATCCGTGGCTTAACCACTTAACCTTGCCAGCAACGTTAACTCGTAGGCTCATTATGCAAAAGGCACGCCGTCACCCCACGAAAGGGCTCCGACCGCTTGTAAGCGTATGGTTTCAGGATCTATTTCACTCCGTTATTCACGGTTCTTTTCACCTTTCCCTCACGGTACTGGTTCACTATCGGTCTCTCAGGAGTATTTAGCCTTAGCGGATGGTCCCGCCAAATTCAGACAGGGTTTCACGTGCCCCGCCCTACTCAGGATACCACTATCTATTATACTCGTTACCCATACGGGGCTATCACCCTCTTTGGCGTCACTTTCCAGTAACTTCCGGTTCCTTGTACATAAAATGTCGTGGTCCTACAACCCCAACATTGCCGTAACAACATTGGTTTGGGCTAATCCGCGTTCGCTCGCCACTACTTACGGAATCACTTTTGTTTTCTTCTCCTCCGCCTACTTAGATGTTTCAGTTCAGCGGGTTTGCCCACCTATCGGTGTACTATGTCTTCAACATAGTGGGTTGCCCCATTCAGGTATTTACGGATCAAGTCGTGTGTGCCGATCCCCGTAACTTTTCGCAGCTTATCACGCCTTTCATCGCCTCTGAGAGCCAAGGCATCCCCCATACGCCCTTATTTTGCTTATTGTACCAATCATA
>FNPS01000022.1:0-1647 GCA_900107365.1 Flavobacterium aquidurense | reverse complement strand
AATATAATCCTATAAAGCTTCTTCTTTTTTCCCCATCGTGTATTACTACTAACAATTGGGGCTCTAGAAAGGAGGTGTTCCAGCCGCACCTTCCGGTACGGCTACCTTGTTACGACTTAGCCCTAGTTACCAGTTTTACCCTAGGCAGCTCCTTGCGGTCACCGACTTCAGGCACCCCCAGCTTCCATGGCTTGACGGGCGGTGTGTACAAGGCCCGGGAACGTATTCACCGGATCATGGCTGATATCCGATTACTAGCGATTCCAGCTTCACGGAGTCGAGTTGCAGACTCCGATCCGAACTGTGACCGGTTTTATAGATTCGCTCCTGGTCGCCCAGTGGCTGCTCTCTGTACCGGCCATTGTAGCACGTGTGTAGCCCAAGGCGTAAGGGCCGTGATGATTTGACGTCATCCCCACCTTCCTCACAGTTTGCACTGGCAGTCTTGTTAGAGTTCCCGACATGACTCGCTGGCAACTAACAACAGGGGTTGCGCTCGTTATAGGACTTAACCTGACACCTCACGGCACGAGCTGACGACAACCATGCAGCACCTTGTAAATTGTCTTGCGAAAGATCTGTTTCCAAACCGGTCAATCTACATTTAAGCCTTGGTAAGGTTCCTCGCGTATCATCGAATTAAACCACATGCTCCACCGCTTGTGCGGGCCCCCGTCAATTCCTTTGAGTTTCATTCTTGCGAACGTACTCCCCAGGTGGGATACTTATCACTTTCGCTTAGCCACTGAAATTGCTTCCAACAGCTAGTATCCATCGTTTACGGCGTGGACTACCAGGGTATCTAATCCTGTTCGCTACCCACGCTTTCGTCCATCAGCGTCAATCCATTAGTAGTAACCTGCCTTCGCAATTGGTATTCCATGTAATCTCTAAGCATTTCACCGCTACACTACATATTCTAGTTACTTCCTAATAATTCAAGTTTAACAGTATCAATGGCCGTTCCACCGTTGAGCGATGGGCTTTCACCACTGACTTATTAAACCGCCTACGGACCCTTTAAACCCAATGATTCCGGATAACGCTTGGATCCTCCGTATTACCGCGGCTGCTGGCACGGAGTTAGCCGATCCTTATTCTTACGATACCGTCAAGCTACTTCACGAAGTAGTGTTTCTTCTCGTATAAAAGCAGTTTACAATCCATAGGACCGTCATCCTGCACGCGGCATGGCTGGATCAGGCTTGCGCCCATTGTCCAATATTCCTCACTGCTGCCTCCCGTAGGAGTCTGGTCCGTGTCTCAGTACCAGTGTGGGGGATCTCCCTCTCAGGACCCCTACCCATCGTAGCCTTGGTAAGCCGTTACCTTACCAACTAGCTAATGGGACGCATGCTCATCTTTTACCGTTGTGACTTTAATAATATCTCGATGCCGAGTCATTATACTATGAGGTATTAATCCAAATTTCTCTGGGCTATCCCTCTGTAAAAGGTAGATTGCATACGCGTTACGCACCCGTGCGCCGGTCTCAAAGTCCGAAGACTTCTACCCCTCGACTTGCATGTGTTAAGCCTGCCGCTAGCGTTCATCCTGAGCCAGGATCAAACTCTTCATCGTATATTGTTGATCTGAATTGCTTCGGATCGTATTGTTATTCGAATCAGTCTCTATCGGTTCATTTAT
>FNPS01000018.1 GCA_900107365.1 Flavobacterium aquidurense | reverse complement strand
GTTTCTATAAAATGATTTAAGTATTCTGTTTCTGATAAGCAACCAAATTCAGGTTTTTATACTTTAGATTACAGAAAAACATTAGTACACCCTGCCCTAGCCCCGATAGCAGTGGAAATCCTTTTGTGCCGGGGTTCGGCACAAAAGATTGGAACGGATAGCGGGAAAAAGCTCCAAAAAAAATATTAAGCCTAAAAAAATATACCGCACAACCCACCCTCGCCCCCCCCTTTAAAAAAAACACCAATAATCCAATAAAAAAAATAAAATTACAAACTCCCATACAACCAAAAATTACCACAAGCACCACCGTAATTCCCAAAACCCGATCAAAGCACCAAAACACGCAGCCAAAAACAGCAAGCCCCTATGACCCGCAGCACCCTTATAAGGAACCCCAAAGCGGCCCCAAAGACATAACCGGGAAGGACATAGAAAAGGACCTTATAGAGAATGACCCTTCAAAGGGATTTGAAACGGATAGGAATACCCAAAATAGCAATGAGGTAATAAATCATTTCTTTGAGACCATAGAACCGGATCAGGATAATCCAGTCAAGAGGAAATTCGAAATCGGGCAATTGGGCAATGAAGAGCTAAAAGAAGATGAACTTACCAGGGACGCGTCGCGTTATGGTGCACCGGGCTATCATAAACCTTCCCAGCAAAAATTTTAATATACAGTGATCCAACGATGTAGGTTGTGTGATGAAATAGCAAACGAATAATCAAGATAATATACGTGAAACAACAAACTCCCGGTTTCTATGAGACTTTGTCTTATTAGCGGTAAGTATCGAATTATCTAACCATTTTTTTTTCATTTTAATGAAATTTTAGTTTCTTCAAGGGGATGTTTATTTTTTTTTCAATATTTTGAATTGTATAAGACTCTGTTTAATTAAATCAAAACTATTAATTAATTTACCGAAAACAATTCTTATATTCGTTTCAATAAAAGTTAAAGTACAATTTGGCACTTAGCGATAATTCTACTTGAAAATGTACGCACTGCTATAATATTAATAATAGCTGTTATACAATACATTTTTAATACTTCTTCTGAAATAAATTAAGCTTAAAGACAGCAAATCTATTAAAGTAAGATTTCTTGTTTTTTATTAAATAAATACATATGAAATTAAAATTTTTAATTTTCTTTTTAGTTCTTCCATTTATTATGGTAGCACAGCACAACTTTGTGTTAAATGGTACATGCTCGAAAAATGCTAACAAAAAAATAATTTATTTGACATATCAGGTCAACGGCAAAAGGATTACCAAATCTTCAGAGATTTCTAGCAATAAATTTGTATTTAAAGGAGAAATTGATTTTCCTGTTAAAGCAATTATTTGTACTGACCCTAATTTTTATATGACAAATTTAAATTCAAAGATATTTTATTTAGAGCCGTGTATAATGAATGCTAAACTCGATTTTAATAATTTGAATACTATAGCTATAAATGGTTCTAAAACGAACGAGGAGTTTTATGCATTACAAAATACAACGGAAAATGAAAAAATTCACAAAAAAATTGATTCTATCAGAGAACTTAGTAAATTTTATTCTGTTAAAATGAGTACAACAATTGATAATGCTTTAAAAATTCAATTTCAAAAAAGTTTAGATTCGCTTGATCAACAGTTGGATCAATTTGTGGATCAAAATATAAAAATAAATAGAAAATCAGGTTTTGAATTTATAAAAAAAAATCCAAATTCATTTATAGCGCCGGACTTATTAGATGACCTATTAATAGAAGAAGATGAGCAAATTCCATATGATACAATTAAAAATTTATACAACAAATTAGCATCGGAAGTAAAGAAATCTTATGGCGGAAAACAATTGGCTGAAAAATTAATTGATTTTGAAAATAGTAGAATTGGAAGCCTAGCACCTGATTTTAAAGGGAATGATATAGGTGGTAACTTACTGCAAATTAGCTCATTTAAAAATAACAAATATGTACTTCTTGATTTTTGGGCTAGTTGGTGTGGTCCTTGCAGAGAAGATTTTCCTTTTCTAAAAGAAATGTACTCTAAATATAAAGACAAAGGCTTTGAAATTGTTGGTGTTACAAGGGATGAAAAACTAGATTTATGGCGAGCAGCAATACAAAAAGAAAATGTTGAAAAATGGAAACATTTTTCAATCAAAGAAAATAAAAGCACAATTGAAGACACCTATGCTGTAACGGCAATTCCAACAAAAATCTTAATCGATAAAAATGGTATTATTATCGGCAGATGGATAGGCAGCAGTGTAGAAAACACAGCAGCAATCAAAAACATGATTATTGAAATATTTGACAACTAATCATCCTGGCGCAAGCGTCACGCTCCTGAACACAAAGTTGTCGAGTAGTCTAAATAAAAAAAGCTCCAGATTTCTCTAAAGCTTTATACTTGTAGCGGGAAGCATTCAAATATCTAATCACTTTATTGATGATTATTATTTGATTATTGCACTTGCATCTTAAAATATATATCGAAAAATCTTTGACTTTTTTGAAAATCTTTTCGAGATAATAATAGTTATAAAGGCGCTTATAAAGCGCCTTCATCAGCAAAGGAGAAATAGGATTCGGTAGTTATAATTAATGAATCCAGTAATGTGATATCAAGAAGTCTGCCGGCTTCTTTTACTTTTCGAGTTATCTGTTTATCGGCTTCAGAGGCTGTTAGGTTGCCTGAAGGGTGATTGTGGATCATCATCAAGGATGTGGCATTTGCCTTAAGGGCTGCTGAGAATATTAATCTAAGATCTACAACAGTTCCCGCAATTCCTCCAGAAGAAATTTCGTAAATACCAAGTGCTTTATGAGCGTGATTCAAAAGCAATACTTTGAACTGCTCGAAGAATTCAATTTTATTATAATCCCAAGCTGAAAGCATTAGTTTATATGCATCTTTTGAAGATTTGATTTGTGGTCTTTCAGAGTTTTTTACTTTCGTTTTGTAGATCAGTTCAATTTCAGATACAGTCTGCCAGTTTTGATTTAAAGTTTCCATAGTTTCTATATTTTAAATTAATTATGGAACATTCATCGGGAATCGCTCAGCAAGCGCAAAAAGCAACGCAATAAAGCAGGAATTTTTTCCTGCATTTATGGGGGAATTTTTTGCTAGCGCCCGCGAGCGATTCCCTAACTTTGTGAGGAAATTAAGTAAGATATTAGAGAGTTAATAAACCGTTTTGATGTAGGTATTTTAAAGGACACTTATTAATAAGGTTTGAATTGCTGAAAGGTCATGAAATATTAAAAAAAATACTTAGACTTAACTATGTTTTTAATATCATTTTTAAATCATCTCGAATGTTTTGTTTTATAAATATTAATGGTTTGTTTTCCCTGAAGTTAGCTTAATTTATTAAAATTATTTTTCTAATAAAAGATTATATTCTTAATATCCCGTTATTGAAATGGAAATAAATATGAGAAATAATATGTATCTCTTATAGGTGCATCAATTGGGAGATTTTAAAATTTACTTTATTTTTAAAATCATTTCAGTGTGATAAGTTTTAATTAATTATTTTAGTTAAAGCCATCAATAGCTTATTCCTGTGACATAAAGTGAAAGAAAATCATTAGGAAAACAATCAAACTAAATCTACTTTCGTATCATTAAATAATTTAATCTATAATTTCAATGATTTTTAGATGTAAAATTTTATTATTCTTTTTATTTATATTTTTTTTTAATTCTTGTAAAAAGAATGAATCCAATCTAAAAGAGAAAAATGAAGGTGATGAAATGCAATATATCCTAATTAATACCTACGCTCATGATATGAATTCATTTACTGAAGGATTGTTTATTAGTAATGACATTATTTACGAAAGTACTGGTTCTCCTATTGATCTTCCAAATACAAAATCTGTGTTTGGAATTTTAGATTTAAAATCGGGATCTATAAATGTAAAATCGGAATTAGATCGAAATATTTTTTTTGGAGAAGGAATTGCTATGTGTGATAATAAAATATATCAGTTAACTTACAAAAATAAAATAGGATTTATTTATGATGCTAAAAATTATAAAAATATAGGCTCTTTCCAATTTGAAAATATAGAAGGATGGGGATTAACTAATATTAAAGATGAATCGTTAATAATGAGCGATGGTACAAATATTTTAACCTTCTTGAATCCAAAGACTTTAAAGGTAATAAAACGGTTAGAAATTTTTGATAATAAAATGTCTGTTTCCAATTTAAATGAATTAGAATATGTTAATGGTTTTATTTATGCAAATATTTATACTACAAACAAAATTATTAAAATAGACACTAAAACTGGAAATATTGTGAAGACAATGGATCTAACGCCACTTTATCAAGATGTAAAAAATAGATATTCGGAATCTTTAGAAATGAATGGGATTGCATACAATGATAAAAAAGATACATTTTATATAACAGGAAAATTTTGGCCATGCATTTTCGAAATTAAATTTGTAAATTGATTTAGTTATTTACTGGTATTATTAATCACGACAGTATTTCAATGTGGTTGTCATGATCCTGTAATTATAATTTTGAACGCTTTAGACATGCCTATTATCATTGATTTTGCGATCTTGACTGTACAGAATTTGAATCCTATAATAATATTTAAAGATTTTAATCATTCTAGCTTGAAGGTTCGAAGTTCTTATCCTCTCTATTTTATTGTCTATTTTCGTGATCGACGAGGACTTCGAACCTTAAATTGGACAACGAGATACTGTATAATTCATTTCAATGACTATCTATTATCCAACAGAAAAGTAATAGATATAGGCCTGTCCATTAGCCCCGATAGCAGTGGAAATCCTTTTGTGCCGGGGTTCGGCGCAAAAGATTGTAACGGATAGCGGGAAAAAGCTCCCAAAAAACTAAAACCTAAAAAACTCAGTGAGCAGCAAGGCTATTGTATCCAATATCGCACCTACCCGCCTGAAATAAAAGATTCCCATCCAACCAAAAATTGCCACAAGGCCCACCGTAATTCCCAAAACCAAATCAAAACCCAAAAACCGCAGCCAAAAACACCCAGCCCCTATGACCCGCAGAACCCTTAAAAGGAACCCCAAAGCGGCCCCAAAGACATAACCGGCAAGGACATAGAAAAGGCGTTATAGAGAATGACCCTTAAAGGGATCCCAAACGGATATTGATATTCACAAGGGCGATTAGATGGAAAGCGCAAGCTTTGAGACATAGCCCCCGAAAAGGATAATCCGGTGCAGAGGGAATTCGAAATTGGGCAGCTGGGCAATGAGGAGCTTAAAGATGATGAAAGCACAAGGGATGAAACGGGCGGTGCACCGGGCAATCATAATCCTTGTTGAGAGCTTTAATTTTAGAGTTAGAATTCTATTTTTTAGTTGTGAAAATATGATATATTTGAAATAGTAACCATATAACCACTAAAAGACCACAATGAAAAAAAAATTATTAATTGTATTTCTTCTTTCTCTGTTTCAAACGGGATTTGCAAACCTGAAGGTAACTGAAAATCAAAAACTTGCTGCAACCTGCAAAGTTTGGGGTTTCTTAAAATATTACCATCCAAATGTTGCAAATGGAAATTTTAATTGGGACGAAGAGCTATTTAAAATATTACCCAAAGTAGAAGAAGCAAAAACGGATATAGAATTCTCAAATGCTATAGAAAAATGGATTACTTCCCTGGGAAAAGTTAAGGCCTATAAAGCCGAAATTTCAAATGAAGAAGTTGATTATTTTGACAAAAACTTCGATCTTTCCTGGACACAAAATACAGCGTTCTTTTCTAAGAGCCTTTCTCAAAAACTTAAATTTATTGAGCAAAATAAAATTCAGGGGAAACAATATTATGTGGAAGAGGGAGTAGAATTTAGAAATGAAGTAGAATACACCGAATTCGATGATAAAGATAAAAACTTCCGTCTTTTACTTTTGTTTCGTTTCTGGAATTATGTGGAATATTTTTTTCCATACAAATATCAAATGGATCAAAACTGGGATTTGACTTTGATCGAGTTCTTGCCCAGAACAATTAATCCTGTTTCTGAAACAGATTATTATCTGTCATTAAAGGAATTGAGTGCCAAACTAAATGATTCTCATGCTTTGTTTGGAGCAAATAAGCTATTCGATTTTTTTGGACGACATGGCATTCCTTTTGATTTTAAAATTATTGATAATAAAGCAGTTGTTGTGGGGTTTAAAAATGAATCTTTATCCAAAATAGATGATATCAGGATAGGAGATGTTATTACTAAAATAGAAGGAAGATCAATTGAGGATCTCATAAAAGAAAATCAAAAATACATTGAAGGATCTAATTATGATGCGATTTTAAATAAGATAGATTATCCAATTTTCTTCGGAAATACAGATACCTCTGCAATTGAATTTACAAGAAATAACAAAACCGAGACAAAAACAATACATAAATACCTCTATAATGATCTAAAAATCAATTATGAAAATAACAGCAAGAAATATAAATTTTTAGAAAACAATACAGGTTATGCAAATTTGGCTGTGCTGACTCCAGATGATGTTCCGGCTATGATGGAGCAGTTTAAAAATTGCAAAGCCATTATTTTTGACATCCGAAATTACCCGCAAGGCACTAATTTCGCAATTGCAGAATATCTAAATCCACAGCCAAAGGATTTTGTAAAATCCATTGATGCTGACTTGAGTTCTCCAGGGCGCTATATCTGGAGAAAAGACGATGGAACTTGCGGAAAGATTAATCCAGATTATTATAAAGGAAATGTTATTCTTTTAGTGAACGAAAAATCCATCAGTCATTCTGAATTTACCGCCATGACACTACAAGTGGCCCCAAAAGCCACTGTAATTGGAAGTCAGACAGCAGGTTCGGATGGGAGAAGCTACCGGTTCGAAATTTTAAAAGGCATTTGGACCTCATTTACAACTTACGGTGTTTTTTATCCCGATAAAAAAGAAACCCAGCGAATTGGTATAGTTCCTGATATTGAAGTAAAACCTAGCATTCTAGGAATCCAACAAGGCAAAGATGAAATTTTAGATCGCGCAATTTTATTTGCAAACACGTTAAAATAAAAAATTTCAGGAAAATTTTCGAACAGTAAAAAAAACGAAAAAACATCCATTTTCATCTTTTTGTTACAGCTGCTATGGGATTTGAACTTTGTTTTAAATCAGTTTTCTGCAATATTAAATTTAAGACACGTTTGCTAATCGCATAACAATCTTCAATAAATTGGTTAAATATTTTGATTGATTCGCACCGTTAAAGCCTGAGAAATTGTATTTCTCAGGCTTTTTAGTGGCTCGAAAAATTGGGTTTTAATTTTCTGAAATTATAGACTTTTATATTTACAGGAAACTAAAAGCGAAAATCAAGCTGAATAAACTTTTAAAATCAGCTCCGCCTTAGGTACATCTTATATTTACGAAATAGTATAGTCCTGCCCTAGCCCCGATTGCTTCGCCAGTTCGCTTCGCTCGTGTGCAGTGGAAATCCTTTTGTGCCGGGGTTCGGCACAAAAGATTGCAACGGATAGCGGGAAAAAGCTCCAAAAAAAAAATATCAAACCCAAAAAGATACAACCAAAAATTACCACAAGAACCACCGTAATTCCCAAAACCCGATCAAAACCCAAAAACCGCAGCCAAAAACACCCAGCCCCTATGACCCGCAGAACCCTTATAAGGAAACCCAAAGCGGCCCCAAAGACATAACCGGGAAGGACATAGAGAAGAACCTTATAGAGCATGGGTGGAGATTTTTGCCAAGACCTGAAAGGCCCGGCCTTGCTTTGGCTTATGGACACGGACTACCCTTGCTCGGGAAATAAAACAAAAGCATACAGGGTCTTGGATAAAAAGAAAAAGGGAAGCAATTGGGATACTGTGGATAAACAGTATTAGGAAAGAAATGCGGCCAGCTACATGATGAACTTGAGTAATGGCACCGCAGGTACAGGGCGCAACAGATAATTAGAACAAAAAAACGCTAATCGCCAAAGGCAATTCTATGAGTGGCGCAATACTTGAAAAAGTGTTTGCAAAACAGGTAAAATTTAGTTTAGGGGATTAGCGCAACCCTCGGACATTCTGGATGTTAAGGGTAATTCTGCTCCATGAGTCTCAAGAAATAAAAACGCTATTTTGAACATGTACTACTGCCTAAGAAATACATAAGAAACGCGGGGCAAAAATTTTGGGTTCGCGACAATTATTTAGACAATGACATGTTACAGAGCATAGAACCCTAAACAAAAAAAGCCCGTTATCTTCAAAGAGACAACGGGCGGGTAAGTAAGAAGCATCCAATTTCGGTGTATAGGGCAAGAAAACTTTGCCGTCTATCTGTGGTATAATATTTTAAGGTTAAGCTGCAAGATGCTTGTATACACTTTCAAGAACCACCTTATTTATTTCACCAGCTCGGGCTGGGGAGCTTTCCATGTTCCATTTAATATTGACTCCTGGGGCCCATAAATTCTGATCAGATAATAAAAAGCACCCTCAGGAGCCGGAAGCCAGTTGGATTCTTTACCCTTAGGGGCTTCATGCTGAATGTAAATTATAAGATCACCATTGGGCTCATATTTCAGGCCTGTTGTCCTGTCCCCTATTGAATATCGGTTTATTGCATTATTTACCAAATACCGGCTTGGCAGTTCGTACAAGGTGATGCTCCAAAAATATTTATCAGGGGGTGTCTGTCCTTTTGGAAACCGAATAATATATTTATTTTTGCCAGACATAAAATTATTGTCTTTATCAGATCTGGTTCCAATGTAAACCGCTTCCTCTTTTGTGTTTCCAAACAAACCTGCGGCTGCACCTAAAGCCCTTTTGTTATAATCGCCATTTATCATTTCACGTGTTCCAAATAAATCAGTTGCATTCTCCAGCTTATCGGTACCTTCCTTCAATTCTTTCTCCGCCTGCAGCACTCCTTGGTTGATGGCTTTCAATACTTCGGGCGAGTAGTTTTTAGGATCGAACTTTTTCCCTGGGGCAATCCCGATTTTTGCAAATTTTGACCTTAATTCCGTTTCCGCCGTATTTACCGGGGCATACTGAAGTAAATTACTGGTTAGACCAATAAATGATGCTGAACCCAGATCAGACTGTTTGAATGAAGGGAATGACAGGGAATAATCTGCATGATCAGGTGCAGTAGTTTTTGTAAATTCATGAAAGGGAGTCAGCTTGTACCCTGCCTGTATCTTTTTTACATTTTCAATATCCCCGGCAGTCATTTTTAATTCTGTCCTTCCCAGTAAAGTCACCAGATTTGTTTCGGATTGTATTACCTTATCAATATTATCAGGCTTGTCCCCTTTCCATGCAGGTCCTGCAATTAAGTACTTCCCTGCTTTATCGCCAGTGGCGCGGCTGCCTACATAGGCAAAATTAAAGGTGTATAAATCTATAAACTGAAAAGAATAATAACGGTTCTTTACTTCAGGCACTTCCAGGACAATTGGCTCATCGGTCAGATCAAGAATGGCCCAGGAATATGGGGTATCATTGTTTGGCGTTACAACAGCTGTATCTGCAGCTGTAAAAATTTTATCATAGTGCTTGAATTTATTAAAGCCTCCCGCATAATCAGGGTAGGTTTTATCCAGTGCATAAAGGTGCATTGTCCTATAATTCATGGCCATCGGAAAAGCATAAATCCAAGCTTCTTTTGCAATTGCCCGCGCCGAATCAGCTGATTTAGTGATCGTAATTTCTTTTGTTGATTCGCTGTTGATCTTCTCCTGCTTTTTGCAAGAGAGCATTACGCAAAAAACTATAACAGTAATAAAAATCTTTTTCATATTATCTCTTTAAAAATTTAATATTATTTAACTTCTTTTATATCATCCATTTTCCAGCTTTTATCAAAATAAGCCTCGGTCGGCCCATAAAAACGCATATAGGTAAACCAATGTTTTCCAGGCAGGGTCTGCACCCAGTTTTTCTCTTTGCCAGCCGGGGCTTTCGGACCAAAATACAAATCGACAGAACCGTCAGCATTTTTGACTAAGTCCTTGCGGGAGGATAAATCCGCATTTTTTTGAGCATTGTCTATAAGGCATCTCGTTGCGATATCATACACTGTTATCGACCAGAAGTTAACTGCCGGCGGGTTTGCCGGTATATTTAAAGTATAATTTTTCCCTCCATCAAGCCAGTTTCCCGTGCTGTCAAAATAAGAACCCAGATACGCCTGTCCGACATTTGGAATTTTGGTAATCATTGCCTTGGAATACGTAATGGCCTCATAAAAATAAGAGCTGCGTTCAAAAAACTCATCATAGTTATCCGCTCGCTGTGAAGGGTCTTTCATAACCATTACATAATCCCATTTTTTGTCCGGCCAGTGCTTTACATCTTTAAAACGTTTTGCAAATGAATTGGCCATGGCCATCTGCTGGCCTTTTTGGGCCGCGGAAATTAAAATCTTTCTCTGACGCTCATCAGCATTAAAGGGCTTGCCTTTTTCAATTCCCAAATTTTTGAGCCACGCCATAAAAAAACGATCACGGTCCTGGACCGGTTCATTTTGCAAGACGGCATGCAGGCGCTGCCAGTATGCAATTCCCGTCGGCTGGATTCCATACCATTTTTTGCCCGCGGGCGGCGAGATAACCCTGGTTGGTGTCGGATTGGCACGATCTGCATAGGGGTATATTCTAACTTGTTTGACCAAAATTTCAGTTGTCTTTGGATCGGGATCCAAAGCCCTGAAACCAAAAAACATATTGACCGTCGTACATGGAACAATAAAGTATCCTGCCGGCTTAAAGTCTTTCATCGTTGGAGGCACTAAAATATATTTTCCGCCTTTGCCTTTATCTGGTCCCATTTCTCCTATTACAGCCTGTTCGCGCTGCCAGGCATCACCTAAGCCTCCGGCAGTATGTCCGGCTGGCATCTCAATTACGGTGGGTCCATTTTTAGCAAGGTCGATAAATGATATTATATAGGGCGTCGTTGCATTGCCAGTCAGAATGCCCAATCGGTCATTATAGGAATTATAAAAAATAAGATCGTTGCTTGTCGCCTTGAATGTATCGTATTGGATATGCTGCCACTGGGCAGAAGATACAAGGGGAAGTCCCCAGAGATAACATTGAGTCGCCTGCTGCAAATCCATTTCGTCAAACAGTAATGGAAGAGATTCCTTGGAGGGAAGCTCGCCATCCATTTTGACCTGAGATGCAGCTTGTGCACTATTGGTTTCAGCTGCCGTTTCATTTTTGTTCTTGAAATTAGTGCAGGCCGCTAAAAGCGCAATAATTACCAGTGATAAAATTTTTGATTTCATACATTAACTTTATAATTATTAAAAATTTAAAATAGTATTATGAGCCGGGAGATACAAAAGATAAGACTGCCCGATATCATCGCCGAATATGATTAAAATGTTTGGTTTCTTACCCGTTTGGGCTTCGGCCTTCGGGGAGAGAATTGCGCTGGCAAAAAATATAATTACTAGTGCCATAATCCGGCTGAAGATTTTAAATGTTTCTTTGAGTTCCATGGAATATTAATTTAAGAATTTAGACATCAGTATAAAAATTGGGTGATGCAAATAAACCTTTTGGCATTCTAAATTAAAGATTAACAGCCTGATATAGCATTTTAAAATAAAATAACATGTTCCAAATTATAATATGAAACATGTTTAAAGGATCTTAAGAGCTATTAACAGCACTCATCAATAAAATAACCACCGTTAGATCTTAAAAAAAAATATTAATTGATTTAAAGTAAATTAAAAATTATCAAGTTTGAATGCGCAGTTATCCAATGCAAAATAGGGCTCTCCTGGAGCCCTAGCCCCGATAGTAGTGGAAATCCTTTTGTGCCGGTGTTCGGCACAAAAGATTGCAACGGATAGCGGGAAAAGCTCCCAAAAAAAACATTAAACATAAAAAAGAATATAAATCCTAAAAAATAATGTAACCTACAAGGCTGATTGCCTGATAGCCATTTTTTAAATACAAACCATTATCCTGTAAAAAAATGTGCTGTTATCTTTTTTACATTTGACAAAGAAAAAGACAAAGGACTAAATACAAAAGAATAAAGGACAAAGGGCAATTGACAAAGCACAAACTAAAAAACACAAAAAACAAATAAGCAAGCACGCCCATACCGCCCAACCTGCCCCATACTCTCCTTTAAGAAAACAACAGCAATAACTTAATCAAAAAAAAAATAACAACTTCCCATACAACAAAAAATTACGATCATGAAGACCGTAATTCCCAAAACCAAATCAAAGACCCAAAACACGCAGCCAAAAACACCCAGCCCCTATGACCCGCAGAACCCTTATAAGAAACCCCAAAGCGGCCCCAAAGACATAACCTACAAGAACATCGAAATGGACCTTATAGAGAATGACCCTTTAAAGGGGTCTCAAACGGATATTGACAGTAAAAAGAGCAATGAGGATGAAAAAGATTCCTCTGAGACCATTGAACCGGATCAGGATAATCACGCCCGGAGGGAATTCGAAATTGGGCAGTTTGGAAGTGAGCAGCTTCAGGAAGATGAACGCACAAGGGACGCGTCAGGTAATGAGGCATTGGACAATACTAAACCCTGTCAGCGAAAATTTTAATATACTGAAGATTTTATACCAATAAAAAAACCGTTATTCCTAACGTTTTTTTTATTGGACCCTGGAAACAACCTGCTTATGTAAACTATAATTTATCAGGCAAAACCAAATTAAGACATTTGTGACGCGATTCTTTTCGCATTGCCAAGCCGTTAGAAAAAGCCATCTCTATACCAAGCCTTTTTGAAACAAAGTAGGATTGAATGAAGCTTTTACCATCCAATAACCGCCTGTGCTTATATTTCCTCCATTCTAATTTAAATAGTGTAAAAAGACATAAAAAAAGTCCAGCTTTTACAATCCACTAGAATTATAAAAGTAAAATTTTGAATTACCTTTCCATAAATCAAATTTTGATCATCAAGCAAGGCAAAATGATTCCAGGTGCAACCAAAATAGAAATTGAAAAGTAAATTAGAGCCCTAGAAACAAACCAATTTTATATATAATCTTAAAAAAGTAAAGTATTCCAAGTTTTGTGGCAGAATCTTGACATACAGCGTTTTTTAAAATGAAAAGCACCAAAATCAAGGTCTCCCAAACTTAGTTTCGAAACTTTTAGAAAACTTATGGAAGATAAAATATTAATAGAGTATTAACTTGAATTTAGGTGCAGAATCGGTGCATCTAGTTTCAAGAAACGAACTACAACACTGTCAAGCAAACACTTAAACGCGTAAGTTCGAATGATTACTAACCTCAAAAACTATTATAACAATTAGCAATCTAAGATTTGTGGTAAAATCGTGACACTTGATATTTTTGAAAGATAGAACCTCAGAAAAATAAGCTCTAAGAAGTTTAGATTGGAAACTTTTAGAAAACATTTTCCTAAGTGCACCTTTTTTAAGGAATTTCCGAAAAGCATCATCCATATTAAAACAAGACTTCCTTAATCTAGTGGCCTTAAAATCTAACTGATTCATCGAAAACAATGGAGCGTCTATACGTCTTTAAAAACCTACAAATCAATATTTTATATTCTTTTTTTTTGTAAATTGCTTACTTAATAAAGTAATAATATAAATTCTTAAATTTATGAAAGCAGTACGTTATTTTGGACATAAAGAGGTAAGGGTAGTCAATGATTTGGAAAAGCCAGTTCCTAAAGGGGACGAAGTTCTCTTAAAGATTGGAGGAGCGGGAGTCTGCCATTCGGATCTGCATATTATTGACGGTGGAATCGCCGGAGATGCTGTATTTACCCTTGGCCATGAAAATGCCGGATGGGTTGAAGCTGTTGGGGAAACGGTAAAAGGTTATAAAAAAGGAGATGCCGTGCTGGTCTACGGACCCTGGGGATGTGGGCATTGCAAGCCATGCCAGCAGTCAAAAGAGAATTACTGTGACCACCAAAGTGAACTCGGTTACGGTGGAGGACTTGGTCTTAATGGAGGTATGGCTGAATATATGCTTGTGCCATCTTCTAGATTATTAGTGCCTATTTATGACCTGGATCCTGTAGTTGCAGCACCATTAACTGATGCGGCACTAACACCTTATTCAGCCATTAAGAGGTCACTGACTAAACTTATGCCTGATGAATATGTGGTTGTTATCGGAGTCGGCGGGCTTGGTCATGTTGCCATACAAATTTTAAGGGAAATATCCGGTTCGGAGATAATTGCATGTGATGTTACAGAAGATAAACTAGAATTTGCCAAAGAACTGGGTGCTGCCCATACGGTTAATTCTAAAGACTCAGATGCAGCAGAACAGATTTTAAAAATCATCGGAATAAAAAAAGCTAAAGTAGTTTTGGATTTTGTGGGAGCAACTTCTACAATAGAGCTGGGAACTAAAGTTGTAGGTATGGATGGTGATTTGACAATAGTAGGCCTGGGAGGGGGCTATTATCAATATGGCAGCATGAATGGACTGCCTTTTGGCGTTACAATGACCAATCCATATTGGGGATCCCGTACAGAACTTATGGAAGTTATAGGATTAGCCAGACAGGGAAAAATCCATATTGAAATTGAAAAATTTGATTTGGAGCAGGCAAACGAAGTTTATGATAAAATGCGCCAGGGAAAAATTAAGGGCCGTGCTGTACTTATTCCATAATTTACCATTAAAAAATCAGCAATTTTTCATAATTTCTAATTAACAAAATGAAAATTAGGTAGTTTTGCAAAATATAAGTAGCGCCATTGTAAAACACGATGGCGTTTTTTTTAATTTAGATAGTTGCAGTTAATACCATTATTTCAAAAATACTTTCTCCATCAGTAAAACAATTATCACTAAACTTTAAGATTCTAAATATAGAGTCTTTATCTCAAAATCTCTATGCTTTTTTCAGACCAAAGCTATTAGATATTTTCATCTCATATTGCTGCTTTGAGGTTTGTAGTAAAACGGTGTGCATGTTTATTTAGATCATTAATAAATTTATTAAACCATTGAAAATCAAAAAATAAAATAAATAAACAAAAAAATTCAGCCCTTTCGGCTACAACAACCTAACATTCGACTACATTATTTTTTTATATTCTGCAGAATTTTGCAATACTAATTTAAAAACAATAAAATGAAAGTATTTGTAACAGGAGCATCAGGCTTCATAGGCTCTGCAGTTGTCCAAGAATTAATTGGCGCAGGACATGCGGTTATTGGCTTGGCACGTTCGGAAGAATCCGCAAAAAAAATCAGCGATACCGGTGCAGAAGTATTATTGGGAACCCTTGAAGATCTGGAAGTTCTAAAACTAGGGGCGTCTCTTGCTGATGGGGTTATCCACACCGCTTTTATCCACGATTTTACCCAGTATCTCAAAGCTGGGGATGTTGACAAGTCTGCCATTAATACAATAGGGGAAGAATTAAAAGGAACAAATAAGCCCCTTGTTGTTACTTCTGGAATTTTGGCATTGCCTCCAATCGATGGTTTTATTACCGAAGAAAGCTCTGCAGAAAACGCCCCACGTACTTCTGAGTCCACTGCTTTGGCACTGGCAGGTAAAGGAATTCATGCTTCTGTTGTCCGTTTACCGCCATCTGTTCATGGTAAAGGTGATAAAGGTTTTATACCCTTTATTATTGGTCAGGCACGCAAAAATGGCATTTCAGCTTATCCTGAGCAAGGACAAAACTGCTGGTCTGCGGTACATCGCCTTGATGCGGCAAAAGCATTCAGGCTAGCTTTGGAAAAAGCAGAAAAAGGAGCAGTTTATAATGTTGTAGGAGACAATGCTATTCAAACGAAAAAAATTGCAGAATTAATTGGAGATAAACTAAATCTGCCTGTACAATCTGTTTCGGGAGAAGAGATTGCAAACCATTTTGACTGGATGGGCCGTTTTATTGCATTTGAAGGTGCGGCTGTTTCAACAAAGACGCAGAATCAATTAGGCTGGAAACCTGAGCACATCGGCCTACTGGAAGATATGCAGGAAAATTATTTCTGATTTTTATCACTGGAATTGAAATTAAAAATTTCCTTTCGCCATTTCGACCGTATCGAAAT
This sequence comes from Flavobacterium aquidurense, assembly GCA_900107365.1. Lineage (GTDB taxonomy): Bacteria > Bacteroidota > Bacteroidia > Flavobacteriales > Flavobacteriaceae > Flavobacterium > Flavobacterium aquidurense. Next base: position 30,437 of record FNPS01000018.1, on the reverse strand, counting down.
GGCGAAAGTTTTATCCTCAACTTATGTGCGTACGAATGCAGTTGAGGAAAGATAAACTATTGGAAAACAATCCTTAAATTTACAAGATGGAAAACAAGCAGCCTATCAGATTGGAAAGCATCAGCGAATTTCATAGTTCACGAGGTTTGCCTCTGCCGGAACATCCCCTGATTAGTGTCATAGATTTTGGCAAGGTTTCGCGCTCTGTAAATATTGGAGAGAATAGCTGGGTCTTTGGTTTCTATCAGATTTCCTTGAAAAAAGGGATCGATTTTAATATGAAATATGGCCAGCAGAAATATGATTTTGAAAGTGGTGTAATGGGCTTCATTGCTCCCAACCAGGTTTTCAAGATTGATCATGAAGCAAATCCGGCCCAAAAACGATCTGGATGGATGCTTTTGGTTCATCCTGACTTTTTATGGAATACAACACTGGCAAAAACAATCAAGGAGTACGAATATTTTGGCTATTCGATAAACGAAGCCTTATTTTTATCGGCCAAAGAGGAAAAAACAGTCAACGGAATTATTGAAAACATTAGGCAGGAGTATCAGGCAAATATTGACAAATTCAGTAAGCAAATCATTATTTCACAGATAGAGACCTTACTCGGATACTCTGAAAGATTTTACAATCGCCAATTTATCACCAGAGAAAAGTCAAATCATCAGATACTAAAAAATCTGGAGGGATTATTAAATAATCATTTTCAAAATGATAGCCTGATTTTAAAAGGACTGCCCACTGTTCATGATATTGCAGGGCAACTGAACATCTCACAAAAATATTTGTCTACGCTACTCAAAGTTCTTACCGGGCAAAGTACCCAGCAGCACATCCATAATAAACTGATAGAAAAAGCCAAAGAAAAACTCTCCACAACCAATCTTTCAATTAGTGAAATTGCTTATGATTTAGGTTTCGAGCATTCACAATCTTTTAGCAAACTTTTCAAGAGTAAAACCAGCCAGAGCCCGTTGAAGTTTCGCTCAGGTTTTAACTAAGCATACAATAATTTCAGTTTTTAAAGAAATTGCCAAAAGCCCGGTTGCTGCATTTTAGCGAGCAGTACTGCGTCTTTGTTGTTTGTGCTGTAAACTCATTTTAGCAGAGTTGACAGACTCTGGTAATCTTAATTTTTGAACTCATAGAAATGTGACTTTAAATGTCCCGCTGTGACTATGTGTGTCTACGCGTGCCATAATTTGGCAAAAAAAATATTATTTGTACCTCACATTTTCGAGGTACAAATATGGTGCAAATTTAATCAAAACATCACATAACATCCAAGATAAAAAGTAAAGAAAAACCAGCTATACCATTGATTATCAGTGTTTAATCTAATTTGCTTGTTGTTAATTTGCTTTATTTTGTCCTGTTACTTTCCCGATGCAAATTGTGGAGTTGCATGACCAAAGATGATATCTTTCAGGGTCTAAAACAATTGATAGAAAGGAAAAATGGAGTTTTAATTATTGTTTCCTTCAATCCGTTTTGCTTTTTGTCATGTACTAAAAATGACGGATAAAGAAATTCTTTTAACTTTTTTTAAATCCTTAAGAAAGAACATTGTCTTTTCAGTCAAAAATTCAATTAAAAACTTAAACAACAGATACTTATCTGATTATGATTATATTTCTTATCTTTAGCTAAGGTATTTAACAAAGCACATTCACGTACATCTTTTCTGTTAACCTGAATATTTTAAAATTCGGGGGTAAAAAATCAAAAGCAATAACATAATTATTTAAAAAGATGAAAAAACATTTACTCATTATCAGTATTTTTTTTTATTGTGTATCTGTATTGGCTCAGGATGAAAAAAAGGAGATTCAGAAAGACTCTGATGTTGTAAAAGAAAAGAAAATCGATTTTACAGTCATGCCTTTTTTTAGTTATAACCGTAATCTTAAAATAATGTTTGGAGCAATACCTATGGCGATGTATAAATTTGACCAAAACGATACTATATCACCAAAATCATTATCAGGACTTTCAGCAGTTTATACCACCAATAAATCCTATTTCATTGCTTTTTTTAACAGATTTTATTTCAAAGAAGACAAATGGCGAGGCAAATTTTTTGTGCTTAATGGCGATTATAATTCACAGTTTTTTATGGATGATGGCGAAGAGATACCTGGTTTTTATGATTACGGTACAAAAGTATCCGTTGTGAGTGCTGGTATTCAAAAAAAGATTTTAAAAGGGTTTTATGGGGGAGTTACTTATACCTATGCACATTACAAAACTAACTATGAAGATGATGTTCAGCCAGAATCGACTACAGTTACAAACGGAGCAGAGCTTAATTTACTGTACGATACCCGTAATGCTGTTTATTATCCCACGAAAGGAATTAAGTCAAATTTGCGCTGGATTAATTATGGAGAATGGCTTGGAAATGATGTCAAAGCCAATAAGATTTTAACCGAGTACAATCAATACTTTCCTTTTCGTAATAATAAAGACGTACTTGCAACCCGTTTTGCAGGAAAGTTTGGTCTTGGAGCCATTGCGTTTGAACAACAGGTAACTATAAGCGGTAAAGATATAAGAGGATATACTGAAAGTAAATATCGAGGAGATGGACTTATGGATATTCAGGGAGAATACCGATATAATTTTGGTAAAAAAATGGGACTCGTTGGCTTTGCTGGTTTAGCAACAATTTATGGTTCAGATACCGAAAGCTTTGACTGGAAAATGTATCCGGGCGGTGGCGTAGGCTATCGTTATCGAGCTTTTAAAACCGTAAAATTTAATATTGGTCTGGATGCTGCGGTAGGCAAAGGCGATTGGGGAATATACTTTAGAATTGGAGAAGCTTTTTAATAGCCTCAAATTGATTAATATTTAGAAATTTTACTTGTTTTGAAAGGGATTCTAAGAAATACCAATATTAAAAAGCAATTTATATCTTGTTGAGAAAAATTATACAATGAAGCAAATAACTGGATTTTCAAAAAACTTTAAAAAGCAATTCAAAATATTATGAATACAAGAAAATTAGGCAATTCAGGAATTGATATTTCCCCAATTGCAATTGGTACTAGAGAAGTAAGCGAAAAAAGCAAACAACAAACTATCGAAACTATTCAGTATGCTATAGATTCAGGGATTAATTTTATCAATACCGCTGATTTTTACGGAATGGGAATGAACGAATTAATCATTGGTGAGGCAATAAAAAATCGCCGTGAAAAAGCATTCATAAGTGTTAAGACCGGCGCACTTAGAAATTATCAGGGCCACTTTCTTGGTTTTGACGGAAGACCAAATGCAATTAAAAACTTTTGTGCTTATTCCCTAACCCGGCTCGGAGTCAATGAAATTGATCTTTACCAAATTGCAAGAGTCGACCCAAATGTTCCTATTGAAGAATCAGTTGGGGCTATAAAAGATTTAATTCAGGAAGGAAAAGTGCGTTGTTTGGGTCTTTCAGAAGTGAATGCCGATCAGATTAGAAGAGCAAATGCTGTACATTCTGTAACTGCTGTTGAGATTGAATATTCGCTTGCAACCCGTTTTATTGAAAAAGAAATACTTCCTGAAGTTCGTAAAATTGGCGCTAGTCTTATTCCGTATTCTGTATTGAGTTATGGTTTACTGACTGGTAATTTATCAGCTCCGCTTCCTAAAGAAGATTACAAAAATATGTTTCCCAGATTTCAGGGAGAAAATCTTCAATACAATCTCAAATTAGTAGAAAAACTACAAGGCATAGCTTCTCAAAAAGGAGTTTCTGCCGGTGATTTAGCGCTTGCCTGGGCATTGCACCAAGGCGATGATATTATTCCTATTGTTGGAATGAGTAGTGCAAAAAGAGTCGATAAAAACATCCATCTTGTAGAATCTATTCAATTAACTTCCGAAGAAAACAATTTACTAAACGAAACTTTTAGCATTGGGGCTTTTAAAGGCGAACGTTATCCTGATGCTTTACTTAAAGTAGTTGCTTCTTAATTTCTTAAATAATGGAAGATTTAAAACTTTATTAATTAACAAATAAACAAATAAAATGAAAATCATCACATTAGAAGAACATTTCATAAATCCCGCAATTGCGACTGCAGCAGTAGATATTATAGAACGTTTGGCACCAAGCCACAGAGCTGCGTACAGTAATTATTCCAGTCACGCTTCTTTTGATAAAATGACAGATTTAGGTCCTATTAGATTACAATAATTTTAGCTTAGATATTAACTTGGTTGCTAAAATGTACATTTATTCAACAAGAACCATTCTTGCAAAACAGCTACAGTTTTTAAGATAAATAAATCATAATCAACTAACAACGCTGAAAATTTATTGGACTTGTAATTGAAAATCGACACTAAATGTTATAATTTTAGAAATAAAAAACATCTAACTTTTTAATTTTCATAATATTTTAAAAAATGGTTAAAGAGACTAAACAAGTGATAAGCGAACATATGGCAAATGAAAGAACATTTCTGGCATGGGTTCGAACAGGTATCGGAATTATGGTCTTTGGATTTGTTATTGTAAAATTCTCATTATTTGTCAACCAATTGCCTGCAAGTTTTTTTCAAAAAGCCAATGTCACAAGAAACAGCTTTACTAATTTTATGGGTATTGGTTTCGTTTTAACAGGCACTCTAGTTATATTATTATCCTATTTTAAATACAAAAAAACATATAAACAGTTACAAAAGGGAGAATACTTTTATTCTACCGGATTATTGACAGCTCTAACAGTTATTATCTCCTTAATGAGCATTTTTCTCATAGGATATTTAATTATGACTGCATATGCCTTAGATTTTTAACTCATCGCATTCTTTCCTATTGAAATGATTTCTATTGTGATGTATAATTCGAAATTTATATCAAATCAAGGTAGCCCATTATAGATGCATTAACGCATTTGAATCTCTACTGAGTCAATTTCTATAAAACTATTTTAAATCTCCATCACCTTCATTGACAGCGCTTTTCTCACGTTTAAAAGATTTAAGATACATAAGTCATTTTAAAGTGTTTTAACCCTTAAAAATTAAAGGGATGAGTATTATACTAATCCCTTTAACGTAAAATTTATTTAATAATTACTGGATTATCAATATCTTTTAATTTGTACAAACAAAAACCTTACTATTGAACCAAAAAACTCTAGGTAAGATACCCAGAGTTTTTTACTCTCCTAAGACTATAAAAGATTAATATTTACTTCTTCAATTTTTCCTTGAAATTTAAAAGGCACTTGATAATTTCTAGTAACAGGCGAACCAGTATCTTCTCCTATTCCAAAAGTATCTAAGCCAAATCTTCCCGGAATTGTAGCAGGAATGTCCCCATTACCTACTTCTTTGTTGTTTATAGAAATTTTAACTTTTGAGGGTTTTCCTGCTCCGCCACCAGGGTAATCAAAGTCTAATTTTACCGACGCTTCTCCGTTTGGTAGTTTTTGAGTAGAAGTAATTTTCGTTTCTGTGCCAAAATAATTATATACAAAAGTCGGATAGCCGTCTTTCACATATAATACATATCCGGCATCCATGCCTCCTAATGCATTGATTACGCCATCTTTTTTGCCGTCTACAGTATTAACCATGGCTTCCATATTCCAGGACTTGTTTTTAGTATTTGGAGCTGCAGTTTCAGGAATACGAATCGCTCCTTCATAAAAAGTAAAGGATTTTCGATCTCCTAATGGAGAAGGTTTTGGAACTGAAAGTCGGGCAGCGCCCCTGTCATCTAAAGGAAATACTTTGTATTTGATTGCGTCTTCTTCCCAAACCTTTTTTAGTTCAGCTAATTTTTCAGGATATTTTTTTGATAAATCTGTAGCTTCGGTAAAATCTTCGTTGATGTTGTACAGCTGCCAGACTTCATTTTCAAAACCCGGTGCTACATCTTGCCTCCAAGGCTTAGTATGCTGGTGAGCAGCTATCCATCCATCTTTATACATCGCTTTATTATCAAAAATTTCAAAGTATTGCTGCGTTCTCAATTCTGGCGCTTTTGCATTTGTAAAAGTCGACATAAATGATTTTCCTTCCAAAGGAACTTGCTTGACTCCATCAACATAATCAGGAAAAGTAGTTCCTGTAGCTTCCATTATAGTTGGAGCAATATCTATAATATGTAGAAACTGATCACGAACAATTCCGTCTGGTTTGATTACTTTAGGCCATGATACAACTAAAGGATTTCTGGTACCTCCAAAGTGTGAAGCAACTTGTTTGCACCACTGAAATGGTGTGTTTACTGCCATAGCCCATCCTACGGGAATATGAGGTGTAGTACCATATTCGCCTAATTTATCAACTTCTTTTAAATTTTCTTTAAGCGAACTTTGAATGCCGTTTAAGGCTTTTATCTCGTTCAATGTACCTTCTAAACCACCTTCAGCACTGGCTCCATTATCTCCTACAATGTAAAAAACAAGCGTATTATCAGCATCAGGAAGTTTATCGATAGCGGAAAGTAAACGCCCTGTTTCACTATCAGCAAAAGCCATATAACCTGCATAATTTTCCATCATTGCAAGGTATAATTTCTTTTCGTCTGCATTGAGCTTGTCCCATTCCTGAATATCAGGATTACGTGCAGGAAGTTTCGCATCTGCAGGAATAATACCCATTTCTTTTTGACGTTTAAAAGTAATTTCTCTTTGTTTGTCCCAGCCCTGATCAAATTTACCTTTAAATTTATCTTTCCATTCTTTAAATACCTGGTGAGGTGCATGAACAGCTCCTGGAGCAAAATACATAAATACCGGTTTGTCCGGAGCAATAGATTTTTGAAGTTGTAACCATGAGATGGCTTTATCAGTCATGTCAGTCATAAAATGATAGCCTTCTTTAGGCGTTTTAGGTTGTTCCACCGGAGTTGTGTTTTCAAAAATAATAGGATGATACTGATCTGTTTCACCATTATTAAATCCGTAGAAATAATCAAAGCCCATTCCAGTTGGCCATCTGTCGAAAGGACCTACAGCCGAAGTTTCCCAATCGGGAGTATTATGGTTTTTACCAAACCATGCTGTATTCATACCATTGTATTTTAAAGCTGCGGCAAAAGTTGCTGTTTTTCTTGGTATCATCATGTCATAACTTGGAAAACCTGTTGCCCATTCAACCAAAAAACCGCTGCCTGCCACATGGTGATTTCTACCGGTAAGTAATGCAGCCCTTGAGGCGCTGCATATAGCAGTAGTGTGAAAACGATTGTATTTAATCCCTTTGTCTGCTAATTTATCTAAATAAGGCATTGGAACAGGACCTCCGAAGGTTCCAGCCATGCCAAAACCAACATCATCTAATAAAATTACCACAACATTTGGTGCGCCTTTGGGAAGTGAAGGAAGCTCAGGCCAAGCCTGTTTGGACTTATCATAGGTACGCTCTATTTTACCTTTAAATGCAGGGTCGTCATACGGGAGTTTTTCGCCTGTATTTTGTGCTTGTAGACTTGTAAAAAACAAAGTACCGAACAAGACCAACATAAATCTGATAATCTTTTTAGTTTTCATAGTATGTGTTTTAATAAATTATTTTTTTTTAAAAAAAAATTAGTATTTCTCCACTATTGGAGGCATCCAGGTGCCGTCTATTACAGACTGTTTAGGTCCATAGGAACGCAGATAAACAGAAAAATGTCCCTTAGGTGCCGGAAGCCAGTTACTTTCTTTATCAGCCCCAGGCGATTTCGCCCCGGCATATAAAGTAAGCGAGCCATCTGCATTCCTTTTGAGGTTTTTATTTTTTGTTCCTAGCGAATATCGTTTTAAAGGATTTGGATGAAAGAAATGATGATCATTATACAGGGTCAAAGACCAAAATCCTTCAACAGGTGGTTCTTGTCCAGCTTTGAAAGTTACTTTATAAGAGTTGTTGCCATCGAGTTCTTTTCCTGAGCTGTCAAAATCAGTATAAATATATTTGGTTTCTGTATACACATTCTCATACATATTTGATTTTGATGTAGCGGTACGCACAAAGTAATCTACTCCAAAATCCGCATTATTTTTATCAGAAAACCAACCATTACCAGCCGGAACGCCATTGTATTTCCATTGTTTTAAAGGCTGGATCATTTCTTTATCGGCAGTTAGAGCAACCTCTTTTAAAACAGCCATCAAGGACGGGTCTTTTTTGGCAGCATCCAGCACAGCATTAATGGTAGCGTAAATACTTTCCTCTCCCTTTAAAGGAGGAACTTTTTTCATGATATCTGGCAACTGATCGAAAAAGGTAGCTGCCGGCACCCATTGAATTTCTTCATCACTGCTTTTGCCAGGCACAGGGAAATGAGGCACTTTTTTCCAGTCGATAGTTTTCATTTTTCCGTCAAATTCAGTAAGCGGGTAAGCCATTATTTGGTTCAAAACAGGCTGAATTGCTTTTCTGTCTTCGTCTGTATCATTTAGAAACACTCTCGGACAAAAAGCAGCCAGTTCTGTGGAAGATCGAAAAACCCCAGAAATACCAGCAGGTACTTTTCCTTTCCAGTTCGGACCAACCATTAAATAAAAACCGGGTTTGGTTCCATATTGTTTACCAAGTTTTGAAAATTCATCTGTTCTGGCATCCCATGCAGCATACACCCAAAAGCGATCGCCAAAATCCGGTACCTGCATTACCACGGGCATATCATCCAGAGAGCCATAACCCATGCCATAAGTAACATCCTGATTGGGACAGGCTACAAAGCGTTGGTCTGGTGCTATGTAATCTGTAAGCATTGCAATATGCCCCACAGGAGCATTAGGTAAAACACCTCCTCGCAAGCCAGGTTCAGATACTGATGTAAGTGCAACACGTCTGTTAAAACTATTTACAATAGGCCATCCCCATACGTAGGCAAACTGACCAATAGCACGAACATATTCCTTAGAAAATGTTGTTCCGGCAAAACTTCCTTTAAGATTAACTTTACTTGAATCAATGGAAGCATTTGTTGAATCTTGAGCAGTAACAGAAGTTTCATTCACTACAGTTTCCTTTTTACATGAAGTCATAGACACAATTAAGACACAGAGGCAAAACGATAATTTTCTCATAATATAAATATTTAAGTAATTGATTATAGTAACATTAATTAAATTTAAACTACTTTTTTATTATAACCGATTATTGTTGCCTTGGTTATGTTGCATTTTATAAAGTGAAACATCATTTCTTTAATGATGCAGGCATTCCATATGTAAAAATTGTATTTCTTAGCATTAGATTCAAAAGTTCGTCAACATTTATGAAAAAAAACCTGCCAAAGAGCAGGTTTCTCCGAACTAATAACTAACCAAAAACAAGAAATTTAAAATTTTTAATTATAAAATAATTAATTAAACATCTTACATTTTATTACATTTTTTATCATACCTAATAGAAATAGTATTAATCACAAATTACTCAAGGTCTTATCTCTATATTCTAAACCAATCCATTAATCGTTTTTTTCATAATGCATATTGCGTATCATATAAAATAAGATCTCTTCCTCTAATTCCTTTGATAAATTATCCGACTTTAACTTCGAATGAAAAAAATGCTCAAACTTTTTTTGATACTTCTTAGATTTTTTTGCAGCCCCGCAATACTGGTCGCATAAATTTTTAAATTTGTCATCACATAAATATAAGATTTTTATAGTTTCTATATATTCTACAAATTTTCCACTGTATAACTCTTCAGGAATAGACATAGTTTATTAATTTGGGTTCATACGATTCTCTCATTACAAGCAATCTCTTCTAATAGTTAAAAAAAAGCAGCTGACAAATTATTGGTATGAATTCCGAAAATCTCTCTATGAACCAGGAAATACAAAAGCTACTACAGCTCTTAGCCCCCAATCTGGTTTACTTTCATGAGGACCTACAATTGGTATTAAAGGCTGGACACTAAACTGTACAATCTGACTTCCAAATTTGGTTATGCCTCCAACAGATGGATTTAAGGAAATCATGGTTGTATTGCCTTCCCAATTCTGGGTTACTTCGGCATTCACCCCTAAACTGGCACCACTTTTATAACTATACGACATAAACATTTGGGTGTAAAAACTATTAACATCGTTACGATCATTATTTCCGGCTACAGACCAGATTTGATTAGCGAGAAAACCCAACGAAAGCCCATTTTTCTGATGCATGACCAAGATACTTGGCCCGACTCCAAATTTTTCTGTTCCTAGTAACTTGTCGGTTGCTGTTGGCACTAAAAAAGCAGGGCCAATCCCCAAAATAATTCCTTTAGTTTTAGGAGCAAAAAAAGCCGTTACAGTTGCATCACTTAAGCCAAATTCATGGGTGTCTTCGCCAGTAATATCCTGCTGGTCCACCACCGGCAAAATATATCGTGTAATCAAATCCAGATTATCACTTAATTTAAAAGGAATTACAGGCTGTATATTGACCGTGTATTTTATGCCATTATAAGGTCCGATACCATAATTAAGATTATTTTGAAGCGGAACACTAATCAGGCTCGCAACGGGATTGGCCAGTTTATCTGCCAGTTCCTGAGCACTTGCTCCTGCTTTCTCCTGCTCCTGACTAAAAACAGTATAGTTTAAAAGAAAAAAAAACGTAAAGCAGAGTAATTTGACTGGAATATATCTTGAAAATTTCATAATTTTTTATTTTAAATATTCATTACTTTTTAAACTCAAAAAAAGACAATTAACCAAAATTTTCCTTTCTCCTTTATCTTCGTATTACAAGGGGGCCACTACTCTTTTACAAAATAACCTGCAATTGAAATATTACTTCCCAATTCCCAAGATAATCCGGTTTAACAGCATTATAGAAAAGCTGGGCTGTACCGCAATAAAATAACTTGCCCTTCCCTATCTGAAAGGTTTTGCCTGGTCCCCCACCTACTGGTACCAGCCATTTTTGATTATCTGCCGCAAGCCAGTTTGCTACAATTGTAGCATTACTTATGGCAAACCATCCCTGTTTAAAGTTATAGTATGCAATATACTGCAGGCTGAATTCATCTACTTTATTAACACCCGTCCCTCCTAATGACCAATAGTTCTGAGCCACTATTCCGCCCGAGAATTTCTCGCCCGCGAAATACAACAGACCCGATGGTCCCATACTTACTTTGTTGGATCCCAGAGCAGCATCTGTTCTTGTAGGGAATTGTACAGCGGGGCCAGCCCCCCAAATAAGCCTTCCTTTTTTTTCTATTGGGGTAAAATATCCGTTAAAAAGAATATTGCCCAACCCGGTTGTCGATTCGCCATTTTTATCAAATGCCGGAATATGCTGGATTGGGATTATAGTGTAAGTAATCAATTTTATTTTGCTGCTAATTTTAAAAGGCCAAACGGGCTGAATACTATACGACTGGGCTGTACCTTCTCCCGTGTCGGGAACTAATATAGCCTGTCCATAAATACTCCTGAGTCCTTCAACCGGATTTTGCCTTTTCTTATTCATTTCATCAAGAGACAACTTAGAATCTTCTACTTGTGAATAACCACATGAAATAATAAAGAAAAAGAGGGTTGCTAAAAAATAACCTTTCATAAGTATCAGATTGGTGAACTAAACTATTTTTTAGATCTTAGTCAGGACTGGTAATTTATAACTGCCATTTGTTACAGATTCCCCAGGCATATATACTCTTGTACAAGTCCAGAACGGTTGAGTTGGTATAATGACCTCGTTGGCGTGTTTGCCTTTTCCAAACTCTGCTTCAGGCACAAAATAAAGGTCAAAAGTTTTACCGTCAGGATTCAGTTTAACATCTTTATTACTTATAATTGATCCTTGGTCGGTTTTCAGGTACTGATCATCACCATAAACGGTAATGGAATAAAAACCAAGTTTTGGGTCACGCAATTCAGGCACTTTATAAACTGCTTTATAGCTTTTGCCTTTTTCTGCTTCATGTTTTGCAGTTAAATAAATAGCCTCTTTATCAGGCAAAAGTCCTGTTGCAATTGCAACACCTCTGTTTCTGGCCTCAAGAGAAACAGGTTTGTCTTCTGTTCCCATAGTTCCCTGAACCCCTTCTTTTTGAGCTGCTTCTACATAACCCTTACGCACCTCATCGAATTCCTTCATATTCCAGTTGGTTGCCTTAAAAGACCTTGGTTTATAACCATTAAGGAATTCAATTTTAAGCTGATCCTGATAATCATTTACTTTTTTAATATCAGCAGGATCTTTAGGGTTTATCTGTATTCTGACATTGGCATAAAAGAAATCGGTAGTCTTAGAGGCCGGAATTACATATCTTCCCGGTCCATAATATACTTTGTAAGTAATATGTTCGTGGTTCATAATATGAAGTGACATATAACGGCCGTCATTTTTAGGAAGCGTAATAGCCACATCTCCTTTTCCGTCCAGAATGGCAAAAGAATAATTGGTATCGCGGTTCATAAGAGGTGCCGGCTGTTCGTCAAGCGGCATTGGTTTTCTGTGGTGATTGAATTTATTATCACCGCCTTGCTCAAACTCCTTCTGCATGGCCATATCGGTCATGGCATAGGCAAAATTATCTTTGGTTACACTTACTGTAGAATCTTTCACGGGTTCTGTTGTTTCTGTTGTTTCTGTTGCAGCTTCAGTACTTTTTTTGTCCTTACAGCTTTGTAATGTGAATACCAGAGTAAAAACTGTTGTAAAAATTATTGACTTTTTCATAGTTACATTTTTATTTATTTAACTTTTTCGATATCTCCCACTTTATATTTTCTGTCAAAAAACTCTTGTTTTGGCCCATAGAATCTAAACAAAGCAAACCAGCCTCTTTTAGGAACACTTTTTATCCAGTTTACATTCCCTTTTGGTTTTTCAGGAGCAATATAAATTGTGAAAGAACCATCACTGTTCTTAACTAAATTATTCATTGAATTTAAAGATGAATATACCTGATCTTTAGCATCTACTCCAGCTGCCGTTTCAGCATCATAAATAGTAAACGACCAAAAAAGCCCTGCCGGTGGATTTGCCGGAAAAGTTATTTTATAACTATTCTCTCCTCTTATATAATCGCCATCACTGTCTTTATATGCATTTCCATATTTTGCCCCTAATCCAGGTATTGAAGACATCATACCTGTACTTATTGAATAATGGTTTACATACATATGTGCTTTTGCATCTACATCAGTATAGCCTGTAGCGCGGTCCCTGAATTCTTCATCCAATAACGTATGCATAAAATCATCATATTTGGTATGGGCATGGGCTACCCATTTGCGGTCCTTCCACCATAAGCCGTCTTTTTCTCTGTCAAAATTAGCAGAAACGTTTTTGGCCATTTTCCATGCTGTTTCTCCTGCTTTATCCAGCATTGCCTTATCTTTTTCTGAAAGCTTAAAATCAGCTCCTTTTGAAATTCCTAAAGCCGCCATCATTCCATGCATGTAAGGGTCAATATCATCGATCTGTTCACTTTGTATCAAGCGGTCGAGCATTTCAAAATAAGTATGATCATGAGCAAACAAGGCATTCGAAGCAACATCAGAAACATGTTTGAAAACCATTTCTTTTTTATCGCCACTAAGCGGATATACTTTAATTCCCTCAACTGCTTTCACCCCTGGTGTCAGGTCATCAATTGATTTAAAAAAGCCCCTTTGGAATATAAAAACTCCATTGGTTTTGCTTTTATAAACAAAATAATTTTTAGTATCAACCTGTCCTTTGTAGTTTTCTGGTATTACCAAATACTTACCTCCTTTACCTCTGTCTGGTCCCGGAAAACCTATGTCACCCAAATATTGTATAGTATTGATTTTTGGTCCGACAAGCGGTCTGTGCCAAAAATCATCTAATATCCCCTGAAGATTGGGCGGTACGTCCAGCACCAGTGGCCCTGTTTTACTTAAATCAGCAAATCCGAGTGCATAAATGACATCTGAATTAGGCGTAGTGATAATAGTTCTTGGTTTTAAGCGTTTTTCATAAACTGAAATCACATTATAACCTTCACCAGAAGTTTTTCCTAAACCTTCCTTCATCGCGTACATATTCACTGCAGGCAAAGACCATAAATAAACCTGCACTGCCCTTTGAAAATACAATTCATCGTCTAAAGCCAGTGAAGATTCTTTTGTTGGATAATTATCATCGAATGCTGAATTTGCAATTACGGAATAACGATCATCTGAGTCAGATTGCTTCTTTTCACCTTTAACTTCTTCACCCTTTTTACAGCTTACAACTAACAATATTGCGATTAAGAATAAACTTAAATACTTGTTTTTCATAATTCTAAATTTTAAAAATTTATTGATCTTATTTTACTTCTAACACTTTATGATTTTTTACAAAGTCTTTTCTGTATTCTACAATACCTTCTACAGATGAAGGAAGATAACATCTGAATAATGCATTCCAGTTTTTAGGAACCTTTATATTGTTAATGGCATCTGGCCCTCCATTAAAATTTAAGTGTAATGGTACCTTCAGTATTTGGCTTTGCACTATTACTGTTCATATGAAAAGGATACATTACAACCCAGAGATCATCCATACAAATTCATTTATTACTCTGTCATTTCATTTGGCTCACTAAATTATCATCATCAAAAATTCAATACTTAATAATTACAGGAGGTGTCCAAGTGCCTTTTGTAACGCCCTCTTTGCCCCAATAAGCTCGTATGTATAAAGAAAATGTACCCTTTGGAGATGGCAGCCAGTTGCTCTCCATCTCAGCTCCGGGAGAAACTGAACTCACAATAATGGTCAACGACCCGTCTTTATTCTTCTTAAGGCCTTTGTTTTTTGTACCTAGTGAATAACGGTTTATGCTATTTTTAGAGAATAAATGATGCTCATTATATAAGGTCAAAGACCAAAAACCGTCTACAGGAGGTTCCTGACCGCTAGCAAAAGTAATTTTATAATTATTTTTACCTTCCAACTGCGATTTATCTGATGCCTGATCCGTGTAATAGTATTGCGTTTCGTTAGGTCTGTTATCAAACATGTTCGATTTTGCAGTTGCTGCTCTGTTGTAGTAATCATATTTTCCAGAACCTGTCCAATCCGCACTGTAAAACGAACGATTCCAGCCGTTCCCTGCTGCTACTCCGTTGTTTTTCCAAAGAAAAAAACTTTTAATTGTATTTTCTTCCGTTTTTTGAGCTGTTTTAACTAGAGCTTCTTTTATAGCAGGATCTGATTTAGCTGCGGCTAACAACTCTTTCAATTGAGCATACAACTCTTGTTCCCCTTCTAGCGGTGGTAAAATTTCTAATACCTTGCCCAATTGATTTTCATCAAAAAACTTTTCAGGCACTACCCATTTGGTTTCTTTACCATCAGAGGCAGGACCTTGTATAACAGGTAATTTTTTATAAACTATAGTTTTCATCTTACCATCAAATTCAGAAAGAGGATAAGCAACAATTTGGTTTATAACAGGCTGAATAGCTTGTTTATCTTCTTTTGTATCATTTTGGAATACTCTCGGAATAGAATTTGCCAAAGTTGTCGGAGATTTTACAACGTCTGTAATTCCTGTTGGTTTTTCTCCTTTCCAATTTGGACCTACAAGTAAATAAAAACCAGGTTTTGTTCCATAAGGTTTACCTAATTGTCCAAATTGATTTGTTCTTTGATCATATAAAGCATATACCCAAAAACGGTCTTTAAAATCAGGAACTTGTATCACAACAGGCTGCGAGTCTAAATCAAAGAAACCCAGTCCATATACCACATCCTGATTTGGACAGGTAACAAATGTTTCGTCAGGAGTGATATAGTCATTAAGCATTGCTAATTGCCCTTGCGGTGCCACAGGTAACACACCATTTAAATAGGCAGGCTTTGGTGCTTTTGTAATAGTAGCTCTACGATTTAACATATTTACCATTGGCCATCCCCAAACGTAGGCAAACTCACCAAGTTTTTGCGCATATTCAGGGCTCATTTTTTCTTTTTTTGGAAGCACCAAAGAAAATTCATTGCCTGATTCTGTATTTTTTATTTCTAATCCCTGGGCGACTGTTGTTGTGTCAGTCTCAGTTTCCGAACTAGTGGTAGTTTCCTGTGATTTTTTTTTGCACGAAGTTCCTATTCCTACTACCAGTAGAAATAAAATAGATATTCTTACTAATTTCTTTTTCATCGGGTATTGATTTAGTTTGTTGTTATTTTATGAGTAACTATAAAATTATTCTTTCATTTATTATAAGTTCATTTTTTATTTCATAATTAGGTTTCATTTTATAAAATGCAACCTATTAATGATTAGGTCAACACTTACATAACTTCTAATCTAAAATTCTCCAAAATCTGATTACCTAGGAAACTGAACATGATCCCCAACAGGACATCCAAACCAAAATCCTTAAGACATATAAAGACAGCCACTACTTCCAGTAAGCCAATCTCTTCAAATCATCCATAAAATTTATAGAAATTTGTCCCGTCGAGGTCACTACACAGCCAAAAGGCGCCAATTGAAGACAATTGGCGCCTTTTTTATGTCTTTATTAATTAAAAGTTACTAGTTTTTCAAAAAGATTAAATAACCAAATGAAATTACCGTCTAAATAACTTAACTATACTGTTATTCAGAACCAGGTTTTTTCAAACCAATGTCTTTCATTGGATATTTTTGATAGGTTGACATATGGGCGTTAATGAGTCCCATCATACCCGGTAATCCCCATTCGAAATAACGATGACCGGAACTTAAATCTTCTTTTGGAGAATTATATAAATTATAAACCCACGGGCTCATTCCGACATTTTCAATAACACTTTGGTCCAGGTTTTTTCTTGGAGCTGATGTATTAAATACTTTCATATGAAGTTTATATTCCTGCCATCTAACGGCCATGAAGCTTGTTTCGGAATACATAAAAACAGCATTTCTATTGGACTGTCCATTATCAGATAGCAGAAAGGAAGTCTGATCAACACCATCGATATAATTGGTACTTGGAATTTTGTCATAAGCGCCACCCAAAGCGATAGAAGTATTAAAAAGATCACAAAGATCAAATAATCCGTCGCTTATACGTCCGGGCTTAATTGTATTTTTCCAGTAGGCAATTCCCGGCACACGAACCCCGCCTTCCCAGGTAGTTCCTTTTCCACCTCTAAATGGAGTATAACCGCCATCGGGCCATACATCTTCATTAGGGCCATTATCAGAGGTAAGAAAAACAAATGTATTTTCCTCAATTTTTAAATCTTTCAATAGTTTCATCAATCGACCAACAATATCATCAACTTCTACCACAGCATCTTTGTACGGTATTGCGGCAGGGCTTTTTCCTTTATAACCTTCAGAGACATAATTATCATTATGCACTTTTGAAAAAGAATGTATAAGATAAAAAGGTTTGTCCGCTTTTGCTGCCCTTGTGATAAAATCTTCACTGTAATCAGCAAAAATCTGATCTACTTTTGAAAGATCGGCTATAGTTGCTATGGGTTGCACAACCGTATTTTCCTGCCCTTTTTTGCCTTTAATTACGTTTTGGTTCACTAAAGCTTTCATAGCTGCAAAGCGTTCGGGTTTATTGATTAGATCAGGATAAATCCACTCATTAACAAATTGCGCATATTCAGATTGTACTGCCGCAAAACCAAGCCACTCGTCATATCCAACCTCATTTGGCAGACTTCCTTTTGTTTCGCCAAGGTGCCATTTGCCCGAGATAGAAGTGATATAACCATTTTGAGAAAGAATTTTGGCCGTCGTATTCTCAGAAGCCCACGGATTCACTTTTGGATTCTCTCCCGTAAGGGTAGGCCTGGTCAGCCCGGAACGTGCCGGAATTCTGCCTGTCATCAGTGCAGCACGTGTTGGTGTGCAAGTAGGCTGTGCATATGTCGAGGTAAGTTGTAAGCCTTCATGTGCCAGTTGATCCATATAAGGTGTCGGAGCTCCCACGGCATAGCCTCCCCCATAAACACCAATATCTCCGTAACCCATATCATCAACGAGAATTATCAGGATATTCGGTTTTTTAGAAAGTTTGGCTAATTTACCTTTTGCTTCCTTATCCTGATCCGAATGTGGAATTGCAGGCTCGAGATAATCCTTTACTTTTTGAGTTGGATTAAAGTAATTTTGCTGCGCAATAAGATTATTACATAATAAACATGCGAAAATTAATACTACACCCTTTTTCATGGTTTGTAATTTTAGATTATTAATTCAAATGAAATGTGCTTAAATTCTGTAAATTCGATTAAATTCTAAATTAACCAATATTTAGTTCTAACTCTGCTTTGAAGAAAACAAACTTGTTTCAAATTACAATTTGCAACCAAAACAGTCTAAAAATCTTCATCTGGAATTGTGCACAGGCGATCTGAAAAACAATCCGTGATTAATTCAAAAATTAAGAATTGAGAGGATGGCTATCTTCCTGTAAAAATTAAGGCTGTCAATTTTTAATTTAAATAAAGTAAAAATTATCAAATGACATTTTAGTGCAAATCATATATACTAATACATTTTTACATCAATCCCCAACAGGATATCCAAACCAAAAACGTAAAGCCAATGAAAGACAGGCACTACCAATAGTAAGCCAATCTCTTCAAATCGTCCATAAATTTTATGGAAATTTGTCCTGTTCCTGTCACAAACAAGCCAAATGGCGCCAATTGAAGACAATTGGCGCCATTTTTTATAATCTCACTTATTTTTATTAGTCTAAAGAGCCAGGCTCCTCAGCAGCCCTAGCCCCGATAGCAGAGGAAATCCTTTTGTGCCGGGGTTCGGCACAAAAGATTGGAACGGATAGCGGGAATAGCTCCTAAAAAATAATATTAAATCTAAAAACTGAATCTTTTAAAAAACAACAGCAATAATTCAATTCAAAAAAATAAAATTACAACTTCCCATACAACCAAAAATTACCACAAGCACCACCGCAATTCCCAAAACCAAAACAAAGCCCCAAAAACGACAGCCAAAAACACCCGGCCCCTATGACCCGCAGAACCCTTATAAGGAACCCCAAAGCGGCCCCAAAGACATAACCGGGAAGGACATAGAAAAGGACCTTATAGAGAATGACCCATGGGAGGGGTTTGAAACTGATATGAATACATAGAGGAGCGATGAGGCTCAAAGCGACACCTTTCAGACCATAGAACCAGAAAAGGATAATACGGTCAAGAGGGAATTCGAAATTTTAATTTTTAGATGAGAGAATGTCAAAAAGTTTTTTTTTAAATTTTTTTAATCCTTTTTTATACACAACACTCTCTCAAATGTGTCACCTGCAGGATACTTATCGTTAGTGTACCAAATTGCAACCTTAAAACATTCATCTTCTATTTCTATAATTGTATAAATAAATTTATCACCAACTTTTACCTGTTCATCTCCTGTATTCTTTAAACATTCAATTTCAAATTTACAATCTGACATCCACTTTACTTTCCAGGAAACTTCCAGTTTATCATTGTTATAGCTTTCCTGAATAGAATCTTTCCTGATAGCATACTGTGATGGAAAAGCCGGCGCATAAAATTTAATATTTTTAAATTTTGTACAATCCATACTTTGAGAAAATGCATTAATGCCCGTATATAATGCAATTATTAAAACTATCTTTTTAATCATATCTTTTTTTATTTCCTGTTATTTAAATAATCCAGCGCATTTTCTAGTATTTCATCTCTGCCTTCCTGTATCCCCTTAATTGTAGGCTCTACAAAAATATCAGGTTTTATACCTGTTCGCTGTGTTTCATTTTGGTTTGGATAAAAAACTCCATAAGCCGTATATTGTGTAAAGTATCCCTTTATTATCTCATATTTACATACAGCTCCATCTGCACCAGCTGTCTGACTGCCTACTATAGTACTCCTGGGAGCGCCTTTTAAAGACATCACAACATGTTCTCCGTGGCTTTGCGTCCATTCATTTTCCAGTATTACAATTTTACCTTTGAATAAACCCAGGCTTTTTTCCCCTCCTACTTGATTTTTCCTCCAAATGAATCGCCCCGGATATGTAACATCCGGATCTATAAATTTTGCATACGCTTTAGGCTCTGGGTATAAATAATTTGTTAATGTTTCTTCAATATTGGCTTCTTGCGGGTATCGTCTTGCATCAAAAATGATTGTTTTGAGATTTTTAAATTCTTGCATTACTTCAGGAATTTCACTAACCTTTAGCTTCTCAATATCAATATACCCAATATCATTAGTCAATAATTTCCATTTTTTCTTTTCGGAAAACTTAATTTTTAAATCATAATAATTATAACGTTTTATAAATTTCTCTGATTTTATATCATCTCTTAAAAATTGAATTTTTATGGAATCGCTTTTACCATTAAAAATTGTCCAGTAAATATTTCTTAAGACTGCATTTTCATTTGATCCTTCAACAAATTTTCTATTTTCATTAATAATATCATTGATACTTTTATCATTAACTTTTATTATAACATCACCAAGCTGTATATTGTTGAGTATTGCTAAAGAATCATTTTTAAGTTTGATGACCACCGCTTTTTCTTCAATAATTTTTATATCAAATGGAGCAAACTTATCTCCAAAATAATCATAAAATTTACCCGTCTGCGTTGATGAATGTGAATCATTTAATTTTATAGAGATCTCGCGCATTGCTAACACAAAATCCTTTTCAGAAGTAGGATACATAAATCGGGGAAGCATTTCAGTTAGGACGTCATCCCACTTTTGATCCATTTGATATTTATAAGGAAAAAAATATTCTATTTGATTCCAGTATCTAAAAAGAGCTAATAATCTTAACTGCTTATTTGTCCAATCAAATTCATTATATTTTATTTCATTGGTAACTTTAACAAAAGGATCAGAATTGTAATAATATTGCTGGCCTCTCCATCTATTTTTTTCAATAAATCTTAGTTTTTTGCCTAATGATTTCGAAATCATATCATTTTGATCAATCCAGTTCAGACTAAAATTTTTATCAAAATATTTGATATTTTTCGCCTTATTTTTTTCTTGATAAACTTCAATTTCTCCTAAGTCAGCAATCAATTTTTCAATTGCTTCAGAAAACTCTTCCTGTGTTTGAGTCTTTTCGATTATAGGCAGTAAAGCAAAAAGTTTATTGTCCCAGTTTACTGTACCATTTGCAACGGCAGGATGATAATATTTAAAAAAGCCCCAAATTTTAGCCGTTACAGCTAATTTTTGCACTTCATTAAATTTATCTTTTGCAAACGTATTATGGAACACGATAACAAGTAAGATTAAAAAGCCTCTTTTCATAAAGTAACAGGTGCTTGATTTAGATAAGATTTATTTGAAAAACAAGATTAATTATATTCATAGTTGAAATAAAGAGTATTTTCAAAATTAGAAAATAATACTTACCCTGTTTCATTTTGTCTATTGTTATTTTATAATATCAAAGTATTGAGAGTTGAAGATTGAGGTTACAAAAAAGCTTATAAATGATAATGCACCCTCCTGGTAAAAAGTTGCAATAATTGTTTTTTCATAAATGTGGTTTTTAAGTTAGTAAAGTCTTCCATGAGGACCAATCGAAAGTAAATGAAAAATAAAAAAATAAAAAAATGTCAGATAAAAATCAAGATTTAAAAAACGACTTTATGAGATTAATATTTAATTGTCAACTACATATATTTATAGCTCTACAATAAATATCAAGATAATATATAGAAATTCAGCAGGTAAAATACCGAAGTAGTACAAGTAAAAAGATTTTTAAGAATGAATGGACACGGACAATTGGCCTTAACCCATGACATGTCTGGGATTTTGGCGTAATATGCCCTGTGACACCCGAAGAAATAAAACGCTATTTTGAACAAACGCTCCCACCCAGTGAAGCAGGCCGCATACCCTGGGCAAAAATTACTGGCACGCAGACCTTTCTAAAAAGTTGCTACTTCGGCATTAACAATCTTAACGGTGGATTGAGAGATGCCGTGCCTGGTGGCAACTGAAGGATTTTTATGTCCATATCAAACGAGGCCAGATTACCGGGAATAAGAGCGAAAATGTCATCGCGAATCTTTATAAAATTCTTATGAGCAGCCTCAAACTAAACCAAAAGAAACTTTTTCTTTTCCTCAATACTCCCAACAAGATTCACCGACAGCACTGCTTCAAGTAAGGATTTGAGTTTTTCAAAAGAACTGGGCTTTACCGCATAAAAAGTAGCGCCGAGTTCCATTGACCTGTCAATATTTTCAGGATTACTGCTTGTGGAGAGCATAATAATGCTCACGTGATTTAAATTCTCATGGCTTCTTATTTCTTCAAGACACTCCAGGCCTGATTTTCGGGGCATATTGATATCAAGAAAAATAAATTCAGGTATCTCTGTATCGGAAAGCTTAAGCAAATCCTCCATCAGGTACATCCCGTCGCGTGCCTGTTTTAGAATGATATCAGGCTGGATTTCCATCATCGCATCAGCAAAGAAATCCCTGTCATCGCTGTCATCATCGGCTAAAAAAATATATCTCTGGGAATTACGTTTTTCTAAAGCCATAATAAAATTACATTAAGTAATAAATAAAAGCTCCACCGAGCAAATAGCAATCTAAAGTACCAAATGCGTTTTTTTTTAAACTCCAAATCACGTTTTAAATTGCTTAAAGGAGAATAAAGATAGTGCTTATTTAAAAAAAATACATGCAAAAAAAATCTTTAACCTTTTTTTAATCCGGCGCCTGTGCAGAACTAATATTACAGGCAATTACGGAAATGACTTCAGAGCCTACTTCTCTTTCCTTTTCTCTATAAATTACTTAATCCTTTTGGAATGTCTTTTTGCACAAATTCGAAAGATTTGTAATAGAATTTGAAAGGCTTTTTTTTAGTCAAGGTCTAAATTCGTATTATAAAATATTCAATAATAAAACTGGCGAAAGATATAAACGGTGAAAGATTTCAAATTACTTAATCTTACAATATGAACAAAAAAATATTCTTAATCTTTTTAATTCTTGTTACAGCGCTTAACAGCGCTTATTCACAAAATACCGATAAACTCAAATGGTGGAAAGATGCTAAATTTGGTTTTTTTATACATTGGGGGTTATACTCCATTGGGGAATGGAATGGACAACCTCAAAAAGGAAATGAACACTTTATGTTTATAGAAAAAATTCCTTTGAAAGCATATGGCAAAATCGCCGAAACATTTAATCCTGTAAATTTTAATGCCGATAAGTGGGTGAAAACTGCAAAAAATGCAGGAATGAAATACATTGTTATTACAGCAAAACATCACGATGGTTTTGCTATGTTTGACTCTCCCGGGGATAATTACAACATATTTAAAACAACACCATACCATCACGATCCTATGAAAGATCTGGCAGCAGCCTGTAAAAAATACGACCTTAAACTTTGTTTTTATTATTCTTTAGGTAGAGATTGGGCTAGTCCGGATGCAGCTTGGATAAAAACAGGCAGCAAAGCTGGAAATACCTGGGATTTTCCAAATGAAGAAACTAAAGACAACAATAAATACATTGAAAATAAGGTAAAACCGCAATTAAAAGAATTACTGACACAATATGGACCAATTGGTGTAATCTGGTTTGATACTCCTGAAGGAACAACGCCTGCTCAAAGTAAAAGCCTGAGAGAACTCATTCTTTCTCTACAACCTAATTGTATTATAAATAGCCGAATCGGAAATGGATTTGGCGATTATGCCGTATCAGAACAGAAAATTGTAAAAGGAGTTGAATTAACACCTTGGGAATCCTGCATAACTATGAGCGGAAAATGGGGTTTTAGTAAATTTGATAAGGACTGGAAAACACCGGAATTATTAGTAAGGCATTTGGTAGAGATCATTTGTAAAGGCGGCAACCTGCTTTTAAATGTTGGGCCAGATAATTTAGGTGAATTCCCTGGGCAAAGCACTCAAAATCTAATGGAAATTGGCAGGTGGATGAAAATAAACGATGAAGCTATTTACGGCACTAAACCTTATTCTACTGTAAGCGAATATGCTCTAAACGAAATAGATTTAAAAGCGGATGCAATGGGTAAATCAAGTAATGATTTTACGTCAAAAAAAATTAATTCGGACCTTTATTTTAACCAAAAAGGAGACAACATTTATGTTTTTGCCCGCAGTTGGGATCAAGACATTATTAGCAGTAAAGTCTTAGGACAAATTGAAAACATTGATAAAATACAATTATTAGGAAGCAGACAAGAAATAAAATGGACTTTGCAAAACGGCGATTTAATGATAAACGTGCCAGATATATCTAAAAATGAAATTCCTGTATATGTATTTAAAATCTTTTTGAAAAAATAAATTATCTAAATAGAAATTATGATTTAAAATCAGAATAGTTACATATCACATGACTTTACAAATAAATTAAAACTATTCTAGCACTGTCGATTGAAATAAAACATGCTATGAAAGATCATCTTATATATTAAGTCTTTATATAAACAATAAAATTTAGTCCTTAAATAAAATAAAAAAAATAATCTTCTTATTATACTTGGTATTTTTAGCAGCAGCAAGCACATATGCCCAGGAAAAAATATTTGCAAATTACTTTGACATTCAGCTAAACAGTGAGAAAAATACCGAAGTGGTAGGAGGTATAAATTTAGAGCGTAACAAATACAGACTAACATCACCCATTACTAAAACCTACAGATTTACCATTGCAAAGCAAGAGGATAATTTATTCAGTGTCGAAACTCGTTTTGACCCTAAATGGAAAAATCAGTTTAATTGACCATTATATGTTAAAATGAAATGACCACCTAAATTCGGTCCTAAATTTATTGTCTATTCATAAAACTTCATATTAAGAGAATCATAAAATAGAGTCTGACTCACAATAATTTATACTAGAATTAATTCCAAATTATGATGATCACTTTAAATTGAATAACAGTGGTCAACACATTCTAAAACTAGTGGTCAAATTATATTAAATGACTATTGGAGTGGACACCTTTTTTGCAACAAAAAGTTAAGACTTATATGAATATTTCACCACTCTAAGTTTTGTGGCATTCCTTTGGAACTGAAAATAAGTACGAACAGTAAAATTACAATACCAATATGGGTTGATTGACTATAGAAACAAATATGAGAGATCTACTCCGCATATATAATTGAACTATCTTATACCCTTGTTGCTTAAAAAAAAAGGATTCCAGATATAGGTAAGATACAAAGGAAAGAAGTACAATTCTAAACTGACTTTGATTTATTTTACTCAAAGAATCAATTTACCATTAAATTACATTTTATTTTCATGGCCTAATTTGAAACATTACCGAATTCGAAGAAAGATTAAAAAAGCAAAGAATATTTTTATGTTATAAATTTTACTTTTCATTGTCAAATTCCGCCTTCATATTTTAATAGAATCAATTTCTCCAGATAAATATCTGGCTAAAAATATTCTTAATGTTTGTTTCTAGTAAAAAAATAATTATTACATTATGTATTAATTTTACTAACTTTTGATTAAAATTAAAGCATTTGTGAATTATAATAAAAACAATTACTAGATATGAAAACTAAAATTGCACTGGTCTTTGGCGGAAAATCTACCGAACATGAAGTTTCCTTAAAATCGGCAACAAATATTTTTACTGCAATCAATAAAGATAAATTTGACGTAATTCTTTTAGGAGTTGATAAAAAAGGTAGATGGAAATTTCAAACTAATTATCAGAATGCGGACGTAAATTTAACAAGAGAAGATTATTTCAAAAACTCCATACCTGTTTTTATTGATAATGTTGATGATAAATTATTGATAGTAGATAAGAATAACATTGAAGTATTAGAAACCTTTGATGTTGTTTTTTCAATTATTCATGGAACATTTGGTGAAGACGGAACTCTACAAGGATTCTTTAAATCTTTAAATATACCATTTGTAGGTCCCGATATATTGGGTTCAGCAATTTGCATGGATAAAGATGTCACAAAACGATTACTACGAGATAACAATATTCCTATCGCTGATTTTGTGACACTTAATAAATTTGAATCGGCTAGGATTGACTTTGAAGCAATAAAAGAAAAACTTGGATTACCAATGTTTGTTAAACCATCAAATGCTGGATCGTCTGTAGGCGTAAATAAAGTTATTGATAAAGTAACTTTTGAAGCTGCAATTAAGGAGGCGTTTAAATTTGACAACAAAATATTAGTTGAAGAAGCAATTGTAGGCAAGGAAGTGGAGTGTGCAATTTTAGGAAACCAAGAGCCAAAATCCTCAGTAATTGGCGAAATAATTCCGACAAAGGATTTTTATTCCTATGATGCAAAATACCAGGATGCTGATGGCGCTAAAACGAAAATTCCAGCTGATATCAGTGTTCAAATTTCAGAAAAATTGCGCGAAACGGCATTGAAAGCATTCACCTCAGTTTGCTGTGAAGGTATAGCTAGGGTAGATTTTTTTTTAAGAGACGACAATACTTTTGTATTGAACGAAATTAATACATTACCAGGTTTTACAGAAATTAGTATGTATCCTAAATTATGGGCGCAAACAGGGATTTCATATCCAGATTTAATTTCTAAAATAATTGAATTTTCGCTGGAAAGACATGAAAGAGATAACAAATTACAGATGATAAAATAATTTGGCGCAAGTAGCTGCATGAGCGAGATGCTCATATTAGATGGAGCTAACAATTGTTTTAGATAAAAATTTAATTGGATTAAAAAAAATAATTTGCATAATTTTATGTAACAATACACTCTTAGAAATACTCACGATTACTTTCAGTACTATTTGATTGTGCTTTTGTTAGCGGTAAACACAAAAGAAAAAAATCTATCGTAATTTAATAATTATTTCATGGATAAAGTAAGAGCCTTATTAATAAATTCTGAGAAAAAAATAGTCGAAGAAAAGTTTATAAACAATGAATTTCATATATACGAATTCTTTAAAGAAGCATATCGTTTAATGAAATTAAAGGAGGACTATGATGTACCAGAATTAAATATTTGCAATAATATTTACAATGAGGATATTTTCGACGGAGATGTTTTATTTAATCCAGGTCATCATAATGTGTTTGGAAATCCATTTCATTGCTGGGGTTGTGGTTTTAAGGCACATAATCCTCAAATTTTCATAACTCCATCGGGGGCAAAAAAACTAAATTTTAGAGGTTTTGTATTATTAATTGGTGAGGTTACCTATATTGAGGACAAAAAAATTCAAATACTGCCTTTAAAGTTTACAATTGAAGAAGTTACTGAATCTTTACAATGGAATTATAAAAAATATGCCCTTGACCTCGAAATGTCAAAAGAGGAGAAGCAGGCATGGGCAGCAGAAAAAACAAAAGAAATACAAGACAACGGATATTCATAATATTTATTAAATTCATAAGTCGCAAATATATTTTTTGAATTATCACAAATTCTTTAATTAACTTTTTTCATTATACAAGTATATCATATAAAGATTTACACCTTGAGATGTTTAAGTTGTAAGAAGTACTGTATTATACTATTTTGTTTCACTTGCTCCAAGTCTTAAACTTGGTATCTGACGTAAAAAACCACTGGTAGTGCTTTGTATTATATAGTTTTATTTTTAAGTTTCTTTTTCCATATTTTGTCCCATTCATTTTTCAAAATACTCAAAATTATAGCGTCAATTCTCTTTCCATTTTGGTCAAAACTTCGGCTTCTTAAAATTCCCTCTTCTGTACAACCGACTCCTTTCATTGCGTTTATACTTTGTGTATTTTTACTGTTAGCTCCAAGTCCAATCCTTTCAACTCCTAATTTATCAAATGCGAAGTCGAACATTAAGTATTTGCAATTTTTGTTTATTCCCGTTCCTTGATACTTTTTACCATACCAAGTATAGCCAACTTCAATAGTTTTCGTTTCCAAGTCAATATTGTAAAATCTCGTGCTTCCAACATATTTATTGATCCTTTTATCAAAAATAATGAATGGATATTGTTTTTCGCTTCGTCTTAGATTGATAGCGTTGTTTATATATTTCAATAAATTTTCTCGCCCATTTGCACCGCCAATGTTAAATTCCCAGATTTCGGGTTCGTTAATTGAGAAGTTTAAAAGATATTCAAAGTCGTCTGATTTCAAAGGTCTTAAAAGTAAAGTTTCGTCCTCTAGAATATAATCCATTTTGTAATCAAATTTTATTTCGTTCATTTAAGTTTATTTTAGGTCGTTTTTTTGCATTACTGCCTACTAGTTTATATCATTCTTCCATAATATAAATTGCTGCAAACTTACTTGCATCACTAAAGTTAATATTTCTTTTTAAAAAAAATATTTGAATTTTGTCGAAAGAATCAATTTTATACATTATCCTTTTCAAGAATAACTACTATAAAAAAAATGAACACTAAAAGCCAGCCGCTAACAGCTACATCTTTACCAAATACTTCACTTTACATTTTCGAAAAACTTCAAAACTGGCACTAAGTGTTCGATTGCTCCTGACACTCCACGAAAATCAATAAGAAACACCCGAGCTATAGCGAACAGACGAAGTAAATCATCGCAAATACAAAACCATCTTTCCATTAAACCCAATGTCGAAATCCGTTGAAGTGCCTGTTATACCTTGTTTTTAAATTTTCGTTTATGTTCTATTATATAATTTGTAGAGTCAGGTTTTATATCAAAATGTTGAAATTTATATAGCTCGTTAATGTCTTTACTTTCGTTTAATTTATAATCAAACAATTTCTTTAAAACAAAAGTAGTGCCATTCAATATTACGCCTTTCTTTTCAACTAAATGATATGCTCCAATCCAATTTATATAATACTGAATAATAATTTCATTCTTTTCTGTTTTGAAAACTCCTTTTCCCCAAATTGGGAATCTGTCTTTGTAATGTCTTATGTCACATTCAAAATGCTTTTTAGCATTATCAATTGAGTTAAGGTCAAACAGTCCACAATTAGCCGAGTAGTCAAACACGTAGTTTTCTTGGAAACCTGTTGAAAATCCAAATGTCAGCAAAGTGCCATCTTTATGAAGTGTCAAAGGTCTAATTTGTTTCTGTAAATATGGTTTTGTGCTATCTTTGCTGAAACCACCGTATGAGTTTTTATAATACGGAAATGTCATTTCTTCTCTTTCTTGATAATAATATCCGTCTGTTCTTATTGGTCTTAACTTGTCGCCAACTTTGTCTAGGTTAATAACATATTTCTTGTGATTAATTACCATACACGAAGTCAAAATCAGTAATGCCAATATTGATAATTTAAATTTCATTCTGTCTTTCTTTCTTCTGGAGTTTCTGTTGTAAAATAAGGCATAACGTTCTCTTGCTACAAGTGGTTTGGCGTTAAATTAAGCCTTATCTTCGGATTTACCGAAACATCCCAAATACAAAACCATTGTCCCATTAAGCCAATTGCCCAAATCAATTGTAGCAAGTGTTGGCAGATGGCATGGTTATCGGTTAAATATCTGTTTTAATTGATTTTCTAAAGATTTTTTGTTGAGTTCTCCACCACCTTTCCATTTTCCGATAATTGTTCCGTTTGTATCTATTAAAACTTTATGTGGAATTCCCATTACAAAATAATCTTTTTCTACGGTGCTATTATTTTCAATTACTGAGAAATGTTCCCAATTTTGAATACCGTCTTTTAAAATTGCCTGTCGCCAATTCTCTAAATTCATATCTCTGGAAATGCTTACTATTTCAAAACCCAAATCTTTGTATTTCGAATATAAAACTTTAATATATGGTAATTCGCCACGGCATGGAGCACACCAACTCGCCCAAAAATCAATTAACACATATTTTTTGCCTTTGTAATCTGCAAGCGATATTTCGTTACCTTCCATATCTTTTCCATAAAATAGTGGAGCAATACTTCCTGTTTTACTCTGCTTAAAATAGGAAAGTTGCTCTGCCATTTCTTTACCGCTTTCACTTTGTTTGACATCAGCAGATGCATTGTTGTAAACAGCTTCAAAATCATCATAAAAATTCTTTCCTGCTTGACTTGTAATCCGTCCTTTTACCAATTCTAAACAATAAAGGGATGAAGGATGTTGCTTAGCATAATTCAAATTTATTTTCAGTTCTTCTATGTCATTTCGATCTGCAACATTCCATAAACTATCTTCATAAATAGTTAAATTTTCCAATTTTATTAAATCACTCGTTTTCTTAATTTCCCCTTGACAGACTTTCATTAATTTGTTCACAGAATCTCGAACAGCATTGGTTTTAAAATGTAAATCATTTAATTCCTTTTCTATATCTGAATCTTTCATTTGCTGTGCTTTACAATGTAAAATTGAACAGAATAATAAAATAATAATGTATGTAATTCTCATATGTTTTGTATTTCAGTAAATGCTTTCTGCCAACTTGTATATATGTCTGACTACATCCGACTTATCTACCCTAAATTGGGTCGCTATGTCTGACAATTGTCAGTGTTATATATTTTCAAAAATAGGATTTTTATTTCATAAATCATCAAACGGATTTTTTTATT
>FNPS01000015.1 GCA_900107365.1 Flavobacterium aquidurense | reverse complement strand
GATTACCCAATCGACGGAGGGTTTATTAAGTTAAATAATTAGGAAAAGGGGCTAAGGTTCTGAGGGACTAAGATTCTAAGGTTTTTTTGGACTTAGAACCTGAGAATCTTAGTCCCTCAGAACCTTAAAAAAAAAGAAAAATAAATAATTTAAAACGGTACTAAGGTACTAAGATGCTAAGATAAAAAAACTTAGAACCTCAGAACCTTAGCACCTCAGAACCTTTAAAAAAAAAGAAAAAATGAAATTAATACGTTTTGGAGAAATAGGAAAAGAAAAACCGGGAGTTTTAATTGGTGAAAAAAGGTATGATGTTTCGTCAATTGTAACAGATTTTAACGAAAGTTTTTTTGAAGAAAATGGTTTAGAGAAATTACAAAAAGCATTAGACAGTAATCCGACTTTACCAGAAGTGGATGCCAATGTACGTTTAGGTTCTCCAGTGGCGAGACCTTCAAAAATAATTTGTATCGGACTGAATTATGTAGATCATTGCAAGGAAACTGGTGCACCGATACCAACAGAACCGATCATCTTTTTTAAATCAACAACTTCTTTATGTGGACCGGATGATGATTTGATCATCCCAAAAAACAGTGAAAAAACAGACTGGGAAGTGGAACTGGCATTTGTAGTAGGTAAAAAAGCAAGTTACGTAGAAGAAGCAGAAGCTTTGGATTATGTTGCAGGATATGCTTTGCTTAATGATTACAGTGAAAGAGCGTTTCAATTAGAGCGTGGTGGTCAATGGGCAAAAGGAAAAGGAAGTGATACATTCGCCCCGCTTGGACCCTTTTTGGCAACCAAAGAGGAAGTAAAAGATGTTGATAATTTGTCGATGTGGCTGACTGTAAACGGTAAAAAATTCCAGGACAGTAACACGTTGAATCTGGTTTTCAAAATTCCATTTTTATTGCACTATTTAAGTCAGTTTATGACTTTGCTTCCTGGTGATATCATCAGTACAGGAACGCCTCCGGGAGTTGGTTTGGGAATTAAGCCAGATCCAATTTATCTTAAAGCAGGAGATGTTGTCGAATTAGGGATTGAAGGTTTGGGTACTAGTAAACAAACTGCGGTAGCTTATACAAAATAGAGTAACGTAACCCTTTGGGTGAAATTAGTTATATGACATAGAAACGTAGGTTTTTAAGCTTAAAAATCGATGTTTCTATGTATTAAGTAAATTTATTATAAATTGTACTTAAGGTGTTATCGTACACACCGAGGTTTTTTAGTTTTAATAATAATTTAATTAAATAATAAATATGGTTAAGTCATTTTTCTTTTCGCTTCTTTTATGCACGACATTGTCGTTTGCACAAGAAGTAAATATTATTCCGCAGCCTGTAAAAGTTGTGAGGAATACCGGAAATTTTGTGATTACTTCACAAACAAGTTTGATCGTTACCAATAAAGAAGATAACGCTACGGCTGCTTTTTTGAATGGTTATTTGTCTAATTATTATGGCTTTGTATTGCCTGTTACTAAAAAAGCAAGCAAAAATTACATCAAATTAACAAGCAAAACGAACATTGACGGACTTAAAAGTGAAGGTTACACTTTGAAATCAGATAAAAATGGTGTTGAAATTACTGGTAATGCGGCCATAGGAACTTTCTACGGAATGCAAACCCTTATTCAATTACTGCCTGTTGAAAAAAGCAAAAGTCTTGCTATTGCAGCGGTAGAGGTACAGGATGAACCTCGTTTTGCTTACAGAGGAGCGATGCTGGATGTTGGACGTCATTATTTCCCGGTTGCCTTTGTAAAAAAATACATTGATTATCTGGCATTGCACAAAATGAATTATTTTCATTGGCATTTAACGGAAGATCAGGGATGGAGAATCGAAATCAAAAAATACCCTAAACTTACTGAAATTGGTTCTAAGAGAAACGGAAGTATCATTGGTAGTTATCCGGGTAAAGGAAGCGATAATACACCGGAAGGTGGTTTTTATACGCAGGAAGAAGTAAAAGATATCGTTAAATATGCTTCAGACCGATTTATTACGGTGATTCCTGAAATTGAAATGCCCGGACATGGTGGTGCCGCTATCGCTGCTTATCCGGAGTTGAGCTGTTTTCCGAATGAGAAAACAAAGCTTCCTGATACTATGATTTCAGCTAAGAGTAAAGAAGAAATGGCTAACGGAAGAAATAAAATTGTTCAGGAAACCTGGGGCGTTCATTCTGATGTTTATGTTCCAAGTGAATATACTTTTAAGTTTCTGCAGGATGTTATTGATGAAGTAGTGCTGTTGTTTCCTTCAAAATACATTCATGTTGGTGGTGATGAAGCTCCTAAAGATGCCTGGAAAAGAAGCGAATTTTGTCAGCAATTAATAAAAGAAAAAGGCTTGAAAGACGAGCACGGTCTTCAGAGCTACTTTATTCAGCGAATGGAAAAATACATTAATGGAAAAGGAAGAACACTAATTGGCTGGGATGAAATTTTAGAAGGTGGTCTTGCTCCAAATGCTGTAGTAATGAGCTGGAGAGGTGAAGAAGGCGGAATTGCAGCCGCAAAAGAAAACCATCAGGTTATCATGACACCCGGAAGCCACGTTTATCTGGATCATTCTCAAACCAAAAATGAAAAAGAAGTAACCATTGGAGGTTATTTACCAATAGAAACAGTGTATAGTTATGAGCCAATTCCGAAGGAATTAAACGAACAACAAGCAAAATACGTTTTAGGGGCTCAGGGAAATGTATGGACAGAATATATGGCAAATCCTGCTAAAGTAGAGTATATGATATTTCCACGTTTGAGTGCTTTAAGTGAAGTACTATGGTCTTCAAAAGAAAATAAAAACTGGTCCGGGTTTCAAACTAAAATTGAAACTATGAAAAAACGATATACGATTTGGGGAGCAAATTATTATAAGGAATAATACATTTTAGTAAACGGAAGGCAGTCTTTATTGGACTGTCTTTCTTTTATTTATCGCATTCTAACTAGTAAAAAAACAATAACATCAAATCGATTTGATTTTAAATAGTACACTTGCTTCTTATTAAAATTTGTTTATTTTTGGTTTAGAACTTCATCTTAACAGTATAAAACGCCCAATTTTGATTGCAAAGAATAACATAGATCTGGAGGGATTTAAAAATGGTGATGAAATCGCTGTTAGGAAATTGTATGATACACATTACCGTTCTCTATGTTATTTTAATCAAAAAATTATTCAGCATGCGCAGGAAGCTGAGGATATTTCAACTGAAATATTTTTAAAATTGCTGCAAAAGAAAAAGGACTTTAATAGCCTGCCGGAAATAAAAGCTTTTCTTTTTACTGCTTCTAAAAATGCCTGTATCGACTTTTTAAGAAAAGAGAAACAGCAACAAAAATCAAACGATCAATTTTCTTCAAGAGGAGAAATGAACGAAAATTTATTAGAGCAGGAAATACTAACGGCTAAAGTTTTGCAAGCCATTTATATTGAAATAGAGAATTTACCAAAACAATGTAAGCAAGTTTTTAAAGCTATTTTTATAGAGGGTAAAAGTACCGCGGTAATTGCAGAAGAAATGGGTATTAGTCCACAAACTGTTTTAAATCAAAAAACAAAAGCGCTCAAAATAATTCGTTCCGCGGTACGTCAGGAAGATGTCTACTTATCGCTTTTATTCATTGAACTACTGTTATCTGCCTTCTTTAAAAACGAATCCGGTTTATAATATTTTTTCTGTTCCAAGATCTTTTTTTTGAATCTCTTTAGATTGTATTAGCCTCTTTTTAAGTAAAAATTGAATCAACTTTTACTATTATCAAAAACTACAAATAGTTGCGTTTTTTCTGATATTTTAAATTTAAATGTTAAAATTTAAAGAAAATATTCTTTTTACATAGTTAAAAATAGAATTACCACGTGTTAGCTATACTACTAATTTAAAATTAGAAACCTATGTCATATTCAGGTGCAGAAATAGATGAACTCATTGTAAAATTGCTAAATGGAACAATAGCAAAAGATGAAAAAAATATTCTGGAAAAATGGATCAATAGTTCTGAAGCCAATAAAAAAATAGTTGAGAATTTTCAGAACAAGGAATGGGTTACTACAGAGCTTGGAAAGATGTATAAATTTGACAAAGAAGCAGGGTGGAAAATTATACAACAAGCGTTGAAGCCAAAGAATAAAGTGAAAGTAATCAGATTACCGTGGAGGAAAATTGCTGTTGCGGCCAGTTTAGTAGTATGTGCAGGGATTGGTAGTTATCTGGTAGTAAAAAAGAATTCCGCTTCTCAAGTTGTAAAAAGTTCAGAAATAATGAATGATGCCGAGCCAGGGAGAACTGGAGCGATCCTGACACTTTCTAATGGACAGAAAATAGTTTTGGATGATTCTAAAAACGGCCAGCTAACAAATCAAAACAATACAGTAGTATCAAAAACCAATGGTGGCCTAACCTATAAGGCAGGAAAAAATGCTGAAATAGTTTACAACACAATGACTACACCTAAAAGCAGACAATATAGCCTTCAATTGGCAGACGGAACAAAAGTGTGGTTAAATGCGTTTTCTTCTATTACTTTTCCAACAGTATTTTCATCAGGAACAAGAGATGTAAAACTTACCGGAGAAGCCTATTTTGAAGTGGCAAAAAATAAGAATAAACCTTTCAGGGTTTTTGTAAATGATATTAGAATTAAGGTATTAGGAACGCATTTTAATGTGAATGCTTACGGAGATGAGGATAATGTCAAGACCAGTTTACTCGAAGGAAGTATTTTAGTTAATCAAAATAATAAAGCTGTTTTGTTGAAACCCGGACAACAGGCGCAGCACAATAAGTCAGGTGTAATAACAATCAAAAACAACGTGAATACGGAGGAAGTGATGGGCTGGAAAAATGGAGTTTTTTACTTTGAAAATGCTAGTCTTAAAGTCGTATTAGATCAAATAAGCCGATGGTATGATGTTGATGTTGTTTTTGAAAAAGGAGTTGACTCCAGAAAGTTTGAGGGTGAAATAGAAAGAAGCTTAAATCTTTCGCAGGTTCTAAAAATACTGGAAAAAAACAAGGTGCATTTTAAACTTGAAGGAAAGGTTTTAACAGTAATGCCTTAATTGCGATATACAATCCGGGTTTAATGTTTAAATCAAGTGCTGCCTTTTTTTGTTGGAAATAAAAAAACCAGCAGATGTTGGAAGCATTGCTGGTAAGTGTTTCTTATTAAAGAAACTATGGAAGAGACAGACAAAAATTAACCAAGCAAGGAGAATATATCATCAGGCAATAACCATTACAAACAAAAGTAAAGAATTATTGGCAGAATAGCAACCACCCCATAGTTGTATGCTTATTTATTCGTGATAAATAAAATACTGGCTGTATTGGTCAGAAAGATAATAATAATATAAGATAGCCTTAGAACGTTAAAATGTATCTGTTGGCAATTGAAGGTTTAAATGGTCTGTTCTTTTTTTAAAATTGGTTAAGAATAGATTGATTTATATTAGTTTGTGGAAGTTGAAAAGTGCCATCAGGTTTTGATGGTGCTTTTCATTATTCATCCGATTATCATCTGTTTAAACTGAAAAAGCAATAAGTTTTATCATACTTTTTTGAATGGCTGCAGACAGGTACGTTTTTCAATTTTTTAAAAGTCATATTAGCTAAAAGTCAAAATTAAAATCAATATAAAAAACCATGAAAAAAGAATGAATTAAATGCAAGTAAGATGATATAGAGTTGTATCATTTTACAGTTTTTTATTTGTTGTATTCAGCAAATTTGGCATATGTTGGAAGCATTTCCAAATTTGATGACAAATAGAAAACGAAACCAGGCAAGGAGAATTTATTACCAACCAAAACCATTTTAAACTATGAAATTATTACCAAAGTACAAGCCAAAAAACCATTGGCTTAATTCAAAAACATGGAAAGTTATGAAATTATCAACCATACTTTTTGTAGTTCTAACACTCCAGGTTTCTGCTGGTGTGTCATCACAAACAATTGTCTACAGTGGTAAAAAAGTTCCTGTAAAAAAGGTATTAGCAACTGTTAAAGAACAGACAGATTATGTTTTCTTTTATGACGTAAATATTTTAAAAGAAATTCCTCCAGTGACACTTCATTTAGTTAATGCGACAGTCGAAAAAGTGTTAGCAGAAATTTTTGAAAATACTGCGGTAACCTGGGTTATTCAGGGAAAAACTATTTCGCTAATAACAAGGCCGGACACACCAAAAGCAAGCACTAATCTCCGTGTCGTAAAAAGACAGATTAACGGTAAAGTCTTTGATGAAAAAGGACAACCCTTAGCAGGAGCAAATATAAAAGGAAAGGGTACGTCAATAGTAGCAAAAACAGATGTTGACGGAAGTTTTAGTATTGAATTACCAGATAGTATAAACAGCTTGGTTGTCTCTTTTATAGGTATGGAAACAGTAGAAGTACCTGTTAGTTCAGGCGCTATGACGATTATTCTGAAAAACGAGGGACAAAAGCTGGAAGATGTAGTTGTAATTGGATACGGTACAACAAAAAGAAAAGATGTTACCGGAGCCATTTCTACAATAAAAACAACTGATATCCCGAAGGGAGCCAATACTTCTATTGATCAGGCTTTAGGCGGGCGGGCGGCAGGTCTGGTCGTTACACAAACTTCCGGACAACCGGGTGCTGCGCCGACGGTACAAATTAGGGGAAATGCTTCTTTTGCATCCTATGGTGTACTGTATGTGGTGGATGGTGTACCAATAGATGATGGGGCGAGTGAGCCGGGAAGTGGCACTCCTTTTGGAGCGGGAGTAAGCAGATCTCCGTTAAACTTTATTAATCCTAATGATGTTGAATCTGTTGAAGTATTAAAAGATGCCAGCTCTGCCGCTATTTATGGCGCGCGAGCAGGTGCAGGAGTTATTTTGATTACTACCAAAAGAGGAAAAAAAGGAGATCCTAAGGTTAGCTATGGCTTTACGGGAGCCTACCAACAGCCAGCTGATTTTTATGATATTTTAAACAAACAGGATTATATGGTAGAAAGAAACCGTATAACAAAAGAGAAATATCTCTTAAATCAAAAAATTGCCCCATATGGTACAACAGATCCTACCTCTGCACCCGCTTTTGTCCCAAAATTTTCCCAGTCCGAGATTGACAATGCCGGAACAGGCAGAAACGCTATAGATGCGGTCACGCAGTCCGGATTTATCAGACAACATGATTTATCTATTTCAGGAGGAAATGAAAAAACTAAATATTTTATCTCCGGAAATTATCTGGATCAGGAGGGTGTCATTAAAACCTCTTCCTATAAGAGATACAGCGGACGTATCAATTTAGATCAAATGATTACCAACAAATTAAAAGTTAGTGTCAATGTAGTAGAATCAAAATCGTATAGTGATAATGCTTCGACGGGTACAGGAGAAAATGAAAATGCGGGAATAATTTTATCAGCATTTTACCATCCTCCAACTGTAGAGTTGCAAGCCGCTGATGGATCTTATCCGTTAAACCCGGATTATAAAAATTCAGCTAATCCACTTTCTTTTTTAGAAAATACTGATGAAACTATTTTGAACAGATTATTAACCAGTGGTTATGCAGAGTGGGAAATTATAAAAGACCTGAAAGCAAAAGGAAATTTCAGTTATGATCAATCCCACACAAAACGTAACGTTTACATGCCAAAATCTTTTTTATACGGATTACGAAATGGCGGTATTGCCAATATAAGTGAATACAATTCTAATACCAGCTTAGCTGAATATACGTTGGCTTATAAAAAATCATTAAATGAAAATCATCACTTAAATGGTGTTTTAGGATATTCTTATCAAGTGCGTTCAAGAGATGGTTTTTCAGCAGGCAATAGTCAATTTTTAACCGATAGTTTTTTATCGAATAGTCTTCAGGTGGGCGAAGCGCCAAAACCAACGGTCGCATCCTCAAAAGATAAACAAGTCTGGGCTTCTTATTTTGGAAGAATAGGTTACGATTATCGTGGAAAATATATTTTGCAGGGATCTATTCGTCGTGATGGTTCTTCAAATTTTGCCGAAAATAAAAAATACGGATGGTTTCCTTCTGTATCTGCAGGATGGAAAATATCGAATGAGGAGTTTATGCAGAAAGTACCGGTAATTTCATTTTTAAAGTTAAGAGCAAGTTACGGAACGACGGGTAATAGTAATATTGGGGCAAATGCATTTGCCTTTTATGCAGCTGGTGGTGGTGCAAATTATGTTTTTGGAAATGCGCAGACTACCGGAGTGTATCAAAGTCAGATTGCTAACCCTGAACTAAGCTGGGAAACGGCAAAAGAGATTAACCTTGGACTGGATTTTGGTTTATTTAACGACCGTATCACGGGAACTTTTGAGGTATATGATAAAACGATATCTGATTTGTTGAGTTACAAACCATTGCCATCTTATTCAATAGTAAGTAGTGTGGCATCAAATATTGGAAAAACACAAAGTAGGGGTTTTGAATTTACTTTAAAAACAATCAATATTAAGTCGGATCATTTTAGCTGGATTACTGATTTTAATATTGCGCATTATAAAGACACTTGGAAAGAAAGAGATCCTGAGGTGGCCAAAACATTGCCAAAATATGTTGGATTAAACGATCCTATCAGAGCAATCTACGGTTACCAGACAGATGGAATTTTGCAAATTGGAGAAACGGTACCTGCTGCAATGCCAAACTTAAAACCAGGAATGGTAAAAGTTAAAGATTTAAATGGATACGATGCTAGCGGAAATCTTACCGGTAAACCTGATGGTAAACTGAGTTCAGCAGATGCGACGTATTTAGGGAATTCTGATCCGGGTTACACTTACGGATTTGGAAATACTTTTAAATACAAAAGGTTTGACCTAAACATATTTATGTACGGCATGTTTGACCGACTTAAATATAATGATGATAAAGCGGTAGCATATGATTTATCAAGTAAAATGGGAGCCTTTGGCTGGAATGCACTTGAAATGGTAAAAGACCGTTGGGCTTCTGATAATACGAGTGGAAAAAATCCGAGTGGCTTAATAAATCCTTATGGTAGTTATACCGGTAGTTTTTTTAGAGAGAAGGCAGATTTTTTAAAATGCCGAAATATTACTTTAGGCTATACAATGACAAAAGAAATGTTTCCAAATCAAAAAATATTTGAATCATTGCGCTTATCACTCGATGTACAAAACTTGTTTACCGCCACACCTTATTCAGGAATTGATCCTGAATTGTCAAGTTTTATCGCTTATCCTGCCCAAACTTCGATTATACTGGGACTCAATGTGATTTTTTAATTAACTGCAAAAAAACGATATGAAAAATTCTATACCTAAAATAGCAGTTTTTAGTCTGCTGCTTACAATGATACTGTTTACTTCCTGCGAAAAAGACCTTGAACCTGAAGTCTTTGATAAATTGGCTCCGTCGACCTTTTTTAAAAACGAGGTTGATGCCAAGGCAGCCTTGACTAATTTATATACCGGAATGCTAGAGGGATTTGCCGGTTATGGCTATGGCGCAATGCAAGCTTCATGGGTTGTACAAAGCTCGCAAACGACTGATGAGTTAATCTGTTCCTGGGGAGATTCTGGAAGATGGGCGAAATTAAACATGCTTAATTTCGATGATCAGTTTAATGTTCTTACAGATCATTATACAAGGTTAATACCGCGTGTTACCAATGCAACAGTCCTTTTGCAAAATATAGATGCTGTTCCTATGGATGCAGGCTTGAAAAAGCGATACCTCGCTGAAGTAAAAGCCTTAAGAGCACATATGAGTTATATATTGTATACTTTTTATGGTCCGGTATCAATTGTTGTAGATCCTAAGTATGCGCTTGACCCTAATTCTTTGCCGGAACCCCGACCAACAAGTGAATGGATGATCAAACAAATTGAAAAGGATTATAAAGAGGCAATAATTGATTTACCGGCAACATACCCTGCTGCAGATTATGGCCGTTTTACAAAAGGAGCCGCCATGATGGGATTGCTGAAATTGTATATGAAAGAAAAAAAGTGGGCTGAAGCTATTGCTGTCGGAAGAGATTTACAAGCTCTTGAGGCGCAGGGAATATATACTTTGGTTCCGGAATATGAAGATATTTTTAAAATTCAGAATGAACAGAATAAAGAAATGATACTTGCCATTTCTTGTGCCCGTGGTACTAATAATTTTAATATGTGGCTGGCTCACGTTATTCCCGGTGATTATGTTGATCCTTCCGGTCAGGCAATTGAAGCCTGGGGAGGTTATAAAATGCCATGGAAAACGTATGATAAGTTCAATCCAATTGATAAACGCCTGAAACAGTTATTAGCAAAATATCCCGGTGAAGGAGGCAAAATAATTGATGCACGTGCAAAAGGAATGGAGGGAGCGATACCCAAAAAGTATGGAATAGATCCAACGGCAACCAACGAAGCGCATGGAACCGATATTGTAGTTTGGCGTTATGCCGATGTTTTACTTTCATTGGCAGAAGCTATAAATGAAGTAAACGGACCAACACCGGAAGCATACAGTTTAATTAATAGAGTACGAACAAGAGCTGGCTTGCCAAATTTGGATCCTGGTTTATCAACACCGCTTTTTAGAAATAAAATTATGGACGAAAGATTGTTTGAATTATGGTGTGAAGGTTCTCGACGTGATGATTTAATTCGCTGGGGTAAATACATTCAAAGAGCTGTTGATGATGGATCTTCATTTGCAACTGAAAATAAAATTCTTTACCCATTGCCAAGAAAAGCAGTCGATGAAAGTAATGGCAAAATTGTACAGAATCCGGGGTATTAAAAGTTTATTCGTAAAGGGATTAAGGTGAATTTTCAGTGGAATTAAATGGCTTAAAGTTTAAGTTTATCACTAAATTTAGGTTATTGTAATTGAAAAGAATTAGTAAAGCATCATGTTGTTTTTTATGCGAAAAATGACATGATGCTTTTGAATAAAAAATTTGCAATTAAAATATAAAATATAATATGAGTATTAAAAGATTTGCATTGGTAATGCTGCTTATCGGATTTGTTTTTTCTTCAGAAGCACAATCATTTAAGGCTGCGAAAGAATTGGCTAAGAGACGTGTTCCCTGGCTGGCTGATAAATTGGTTTTTTCTTCGATACCAAAAGAAGAAGATAAAGATGTGTTTGAGTTATCTTCAGAGAAAGGACAGGTTTATATTGCTGCAAGTAATGCTAATTCGGCTTCAACTGCTTTAAACTGGTATTTAAAATACTACTGTTACCGTAATATGTCTCATATGGGAGACAATATGGCGCCTCTTGAAAAAATACCGGTAATGGATAAAAAAATCAGAATTGTTTCTCCTTATCGTTTTCGTTACGCCTTAAATTATTGTACCATCAATTATACGATGAGTTTTTATACCTGGAAAGACTGGGAACGCGAATTGGACTGGATGGCGCTGAATGGTGTAAATTTAATGTTGGCTCCTGTTGGCGTCGAAGCGGTCTGGCAAAATACAATGACGAAAATGGGTTTTACCCAAAAGGAGATTTTTGATTTCATACCGGGACCAGCTTTTACTGCGTGGTGGCTGATGGGAAATATGGAAGGCTGGGGCGGACCCGTTTCTCAAAATATGATTGACCAACAGGCTTTATTAGAGAAAAAGATTTTGAAACGCATGAAAGAACTTGGTATTGAACCAGTAATGCAGGGTTTTTATGGAATGGTTCCGACATCTTTAAAAAATAAAGAAAAAGTAACTATCATCGATCAGGGAAAATGGGCGGGCGGTTTTACCAGACCCGATTTTTTAATGCCTACAGATCCTTATTTTGAGAAAATATCTGGTGTATATTATTCCGAAATGAAAAAATTATACGGTAATGATCTTCATTTCTTTGGCGG
Organism: Flavobacterium aquidurense; assembly: GCA_900107365.1. Lineage (GTDB taxonomy): Bacteria > Bacteroidota > Bacteroidia > Flavobacteriales > Flavobacteriaceae > Flavobacterium > Flavobacterium aquidurense. Next base: position 55,025 of record FNPS01000015.1, on the reverse strand, counting down.
CGATCCTTTTCATGAAGGAGGAAATTCTAAAGGGGCTGATCTTACTCTTTGTGCTAAAGCAATTCAAAAACAAATGCAACTTTCTTTTCCTTCCAGTACATGGGTGCTTCAGGGATGGCAGGAGAATCCGGCAACGAAATTACTAGCCGGTTTAGATAAGTCAAAAACTTTAATTATTGAATTGTTTGGTGAGAATACAGCAAATTGGGAAACCCGAAAAGCTTATGACGGAACTCCGTTTATATGGTGTAATGTCAGTAATTTTGGAGACAAAGTCAGCTTATATGGTAAAATGCAAAGATTTGCAGATGAAGTATATCGCGCTAAAACAGGTCCTTATACTACTTTTTTAAGCGGCATAGGAATTATTCCTGAAGGAATTCATAATAATGCTGCACCAATAGATTTTATGTTAGAATTGGGCTGGCACAAAGATAAAGTTGAAGCTAAAGCTAAAGAATGGATAAAGAGTTATGTGAAATATCGCTACGGAAAGTCTAACGCTAGTGTTCTTAAAGCTTGGGAAGGCTTTTTGGAAACCATTTACAGTAGTCCCGAAATTTATCAGGAAGGGGGCTCAGAATCTATTTTTTGTGCAAGGCCTTCAACAAATGTAGAAAGTGTTTCGTCATGGGGAACCAGAAAAAGAAACTACGATGTGGCAAAATTTGCTGATGCCGTTAAACTTTTTGTAGCTGTTTCAAAAGAGTTTGAAGATAGTGACACTTATCAGGTCGATAAAATTGATTTGGTGAGACAGGTTAATGCTAATAAAGGAGATATTGTATATCAAAACATGATTGATGCTATTAATAAAAAAGATGCTGTTGCTTTTGAATTGGCTTCAAAACAGTTTCAAAAGATGCTTGTACAGCAGAATGACTTATTGAATTGTAATCCACATTTTTCATTGCATAGCTGGTTAAAGCAAGCAACTGATTTTGGAACCACACAGCAGGATAAAGAGTTAGCATTGCGTAATGCAAAGGAACAAATCACAATTTGGGGACCTTATGATCCTAAAACCAATTTACACGATTATGCCTTTAAAGAGTGGGGCGGGCTTTTGGGATCTTTGTATTTGGATCGCTGGAAACTGTTCGAAAAAGAGCAATTACAACGTCTTAAAAATCAGACAGTAATTTCCTCAGATTACTTTGAAATGGAGAAAAAATGGACAAAAGAAAATGATTTATATGTACCACATACAGTAACAAACAAGCAGGAAGATTCTTTAATTAATACCATTCTTGAAAATTAGAACATTACTTTAGCCTAATTTAGCGCTCTATATTTAAATTTTATGTTAATTTGTCTTAACAATTGTTTAACGAAATAAGTTTTCATATGCTACCGGAAATACAAAACCTTCATGATGTTTGGCAGACAAATAGAACTGTTCAGACAACAGCTTCGCATCAAATATCGTTTGATGATCTTACGAACTCAATTATTAGTACAGGTCCATTTTCGTTTTATATAATTGATTTTTTTGATATGTCACTTTCACATATAAGTCCTTCTTTATTTGAAATGCACGGATTCGATCCTGATACTATAAATTTTAATGATGTATTAGGCGCAATTCATCCGGATGATATTGATTTTGTAGTAAAAGCGGAAGCATTTTTGACTAAGTTTTTTTACGAAAATGTTGGTCGTGAAAAGTTATTGAATTATAAAATAAGTTATAGTCACAGGTGCAGGATAGAAAATGGCGAATATGTTTTGTTTAACCATCAGGCATTAATGCTGACTATGGATGATAGTGGAGGATACGGAAAATCATTAAATATTCATACCCGTATCGATCATTTAAGTTCTTTTAATACGTATAAAATATCGCTTATAGGATTAAATGGTGAGCCTTCTTTTATGAATTTAAGTCTTGATGAAGAGAATAAGGAATTTACAGAATTTTCTAAAAGGGAAATTGATATAATAAAACTGATAGGAGATGGTTTGAACAATACTGAAATTGCTGAAAAACTTTTTATTAGCCCTTTAACAGTAAAAAAACATCGCAATAATATCTTAACTAAATCTGATTCTAAAAACACAGCAGAACTTATAAAAAACTGCATTCTTCAGGGAGTGATTTAAGCTTATTACTTTTTAAAAAAAAAAATACTCCTTTTGGAGTATTTTTTTTGTTTTATAGTTGGCTTAGTTTTGTGAAGATAACGATCCTGATTTTTAATGTGTTATTATAAAAAAGTTTCTTCTTTCCTATTTTAGAATATTGTATAATTTTAATTTGTTGCTATTATGGAGTTTAAAAATCATTCAATATTAATTCAAATAATTTTTCTAATGTTTGTCATTTTCGGATATACTGCTTATTTGTATTCTATCAGAAGAAAAATACTCAAACACAAAGAACAGAATATTTTAGTTTCCAATTTTTCCGGAAGCATAAGTGCAGCCCTGAATAAAAAAGATGAAGATAAACTAAAGAAACGTGTTAGTAATGCAGAAAGAATAATTGACCAGAGTGTGGAGCAAATGACTTATTCGATTGTTTTGCCATTAGACATTAAACTTATAGAAACAGATAATTGTATACTGATTAAAGGGTCTATAGAAAGTATAGAAACAATTTGTTACGAATTTTCAAATATGGATCAGCTCCCTGAAGGTTTTTGTGTGCAGCTTGGCGATTGGAAACTTTTTATACTTGAAGAAAAGCCGCAAAGCTGTAGGGAGGATAAAATTATAGTGATGCCTGCCGATCATTGGTTGTTTATGAGCCGTAAATTAAAAGAGAGTATTCATGGAGAAGAAATACATCCATATAATTATATTTATGAGCCTTTTACATTCAAAAAAGTATTAAAATATGGTATTGGAGCCGAAGCAACAGACTATAATAACAGAGAATTTAAATCCCCTAAATTCAACTAGATTATAGATAAAAGATAAATTTGTTCGTGATGTATGTACAGACTTTGGAACTAGCGTATTCTAAATCTGGAACTGACCCTTGTTTATGTGTTATTAATGTGTTGATAAATAATGATTTATAGTGTAAATTGATGTGTGATTTGAAATAATTAATATTTATATTTGAAAATGATTAACGGCTTATTAATTTAAAATATTTATTATGGAAAAAGCTATACAATTAAAAGTACGCAAGGAGTTAAATGGCCAGCAACAATTGAATATAATTAAATTGAAAGGGAGTTTAATTTCTAAAGGTTATACTGAAATTATACATATTTTGGATCAGGATGATGAATTTCATATTAACTCTTTTGAAACACCTGTTGAAACTACAAATGAAGTACAGGAATATATTACGGCATTTATCAATAAAGAAAACCTGGCAGATACTATAACATTATACAAATAATAGTAGTCTGTAATTTACAATCACAAACAAACTAAGATTTTAATAAATCAACATGAATCCAAAATAAAAAAAGTGTTCGACAGCCTCGAACACTTTTTTTATTTTGGATACTTTACTCTATTTTATAAATCTACAAATAATTTCTTATTTCGTTCCCGCAGCGCTTTTATCTACAAGAAACAATAATTCTCCGGAAACGGGTTTAATCAATTGCATCGGGTAAGTTGCTGGATTATATGCTCCCGTTGTTACTTCTTTCAATGCAGGTGCTTTTTTCTCTCCAAAAGCGACTACAATAATCTTTTCAGCTTTATTGATTAGGGGTGCCGTAAGTGTAATACGGAACATCTTTTGAGGCTCCAGATAATAGGCAGCAACCCATTTATTTTGTTCTTCCAAAACGGCCTGACCAGGAAAAAGGGAAGCTGTATGTCCGTCATCTCCCATTCCTAACAGAATAAGGTCAAATTTTCCATCGTCACCTAAAACCTTTCTAATTGATTGTTCATAGGTAACAGCAAATTCTTCTGCTGTTACACCGTCTTTGTACATCTCAAAAATATTTTCTGATGGAATAGCAACGTGGCTCAGTAAGGTAGCGTAAGACATTTTAGCATTACTAAGATCATCATTCAGAGGTACCCAACGTTCATCTCCCCAGAAAATAAAAACGTTGCTCCAGTCTATTTTAGTTTTGTAAGCATCAGAAGCTAATAATTTGTAAATCCCTGCAGGAGAGGAACCTCCTGTAAGTACGGCCGTAAATTGGCCTTTTTCAGCAATTGCTTTTTGCGCTGCTGCTACAAAAAGTTCTGCTGCTTTTATATTAATTTCTTCTGTAGTATTATATATCTGTATCATCTTCTAAAAGTTCTTCTTTTGTTTGTGTGTTTGGAATCCATTTGTGTCCCTGACGTGCCAGTAGCTCGTCAGCTTCTTCAGGTCCCCAGCTTCCTGCCTTGTAATTAGGAAAATTAACCGGTACTGTATCTTTCCATACTTGTTGAATCGTATCGATAGCATCCCAGGCCTGTTCAACCTGATCCCAACGCATGAATAGCGTAGGATCTCCTGCCAGTGCATCGGCGATAAGCGTTTCATAAGCTTCCGGTGACATTGTGGAGCAGGCGAAATAATCAAATATCATTTCAGCAGGTCTCAAAGAAAGTGACAGACCTGGTTTTTTGGTCATAAACTGTAGCTTGATGTCCATTGCAGGCTGAATATTGATAATAAGCCTGTTGGGCGTCATACCTTCTTTTCCATAAGAAAAGGAGGAATGGGGAACTGGTTTAAACTGTATAATGATAGAAGATTGTTTTTCTTCCATCCTTTTTCCGGTGCGTAGATAAAACGGAATTCCCTGCCATCTCCAGTTATCCAGATAAATTTTCATGGCAACGTAGGTTTCTGTAATAGAATCAGGAGCAATTCCTTTATCCTGACGATAGCCGGGAACAGGATTTCCTTTTACCGTACCAGCATCGTATTGTCCTCTGACAACGTAATGATCCACTTCCTCCGGTTTTATACGGCGAATCGATTTTAATACATCAGCTTTACGATTTCGAATGTCATCTGCTTCCAATGAAGCCGGAGCTTCCATTGCGGTCATACACAAAATTTGAAGCAAATGGTTCTGGATCATATCCTTTAAGGCACCAACTCCTTCATAAAACCCACCCCGTTCTTCAACACCAACTTCTTCTGCTACTGTAATTTGAACAAAGTCGATGAAGTTTCGGCTCCATAAAGGTTCAAACATTGAATTTCCAAAACGGAAAGCCAAAATATTCTGAACGGTTTCTTTCCCTAAATAATGATCGATCCGGTAAATCTGCTCTTCTTTGAAAGTCTGCGAAAGCATTTCATTAAGCGCAATTGCAGAAGTTTTATCGTAACCAAAAGGTTTTTCAATTATGATTCGATCTTGCTTTGGATTCGCTGCAAGACCTATTTTCTTAATGTTACCAGAAATTGTACTGATGAAAGAAGGAGTAATGGAAAGGTAAAAAAGACGATTGGCACGTTCTCCAAAGGCTTCATCAATATTATTTATTTTCTCATTCAATCCCTGATACGATTCTTCTTTGTCAATATCAAGGCTATGATAGGTGATGTGCGAAAGAAATTTTTCAGTTTCAGGATCAGACAGACCTTTTTTTCTTGAAAAAGTTTCCAGATTTTCTAAGACATAGCTTCGGAATTCTTCATCGCTTTTTTCAGCTCTTCCAAGAGCAATAATCTGAAACTTCTTCGACATACGGCCGTCAAGGTAGAGATTTTGAAATGCGGGAAATAGTTTTCTTTTTGCCAGATCTCCGGTTCCTCCAAAAATGACTATGATTGTTGGATTTATATTTTTGAACTTACTCATTTGTGTGTTGTGTTGCTTAAAGTTCCTTATTCAGACCATTGTGTGTGGAAAACACCAGTAGTATCAATACGTTCGTAGGTATGTGCTCCAAAATAATCGCGCTGTGCCTGAATTAGGTTTGTTGGAAGATTTTCAGATCGGTAGGCATCAAAATAGGCTAACGAATTCATAAGTCCTGCTACAGGTAATCCTTTTTGAACAGCAAATTGAATAACGGCTCTCATTCCTGCCTGGTTCTCTGTTAATTTTGAAGCGATTCCGGCATCTAAAAGTAAGTTTGGCAAATCTGTTTTTGCAACATATGCTTTTCTGAAATCTTCTAGAATGTTGGCACGAATGATACAGCCACCACGCCAGATTTTGGCAACAGTTTCTAAATTTAATCCGTAATTGTATTCTTTAGATGCAGTATGTAACTGTGCTAATCCTTGTGCGTAAGTCACAACAATAGATAAGTATAAAGCCGATTTTAATGCCGCAATTGCCTCGCTTGTATTTACATCAGTTGTCGGAGCGTTCCAAACAAGTTTTTTTGCAGCTTCAATTCTTTCCGGTTTCGTTTTAGACATATCGCGCATAAAAACGGCTGCATCGATAGTTGGAATCGGCACTTGCAAATCCATTGCGTTTTGCGAAGTCCATTTTCCTGTTCCTTTCGATTTTGCCCAGTCTGAAATTTTATTGATAAGTCTGCTTCCGTCTTCGTCTTTTTGTTTCAGAATGTTTCCGGTAATTTCGATCAGATACGATTTAAGATCGTGAGTTTGGTTCCATTCTTCAAAAGTTTTCTGAATCGTATCTTCATCCAGATTATAACCTCTTTTCATAAGGTCATAAATTTCAGAAATAAGTTGCATGATTCCGTATTCGATTCCGTTGTGCACCATTTTTACATAGTTACCGGCAGATCCGTTTCCTAGATATTCTACGCAAGGCTCTCCATCCACTTTTGCTGCAATCGCTTCAAAAATAGGGCGAAGTCTCTCGTATGCTTTCTGATCTCCACCTGGCATCATCGCAGGACCAAAACGGGCTCCCTTTTCACCTCCTGAAATTCCCATTCCAAAGAAATGAATACCTTTTTCAGATAATTCTAAAAATCTTCTGTCTGTATCGGTGAAAAAAGTATTACCACCATCAATTATAATATCTCCCTTGTCTAAATGCGGAAGTAAACTTGCTATTGCGCTGTCAACAGGCTTTCCTGCAGGAACCAGTAACATAATAGCTCTTGGCTGTTGAATAAGTTCTACAAAATGTTTAACATCTGTTGTTGCTTCAATGGTATCATTAGGACCGGCTTCTTGTTGAAGAGAATTAACTTTTTCGGTATCTAAATCTAAACCTGCTGCAGCAAAGTTATGGCTCGCTATATTCAAAAGTAAATTACGACCCATTACACCTAATCCTACAATTCCAAAATCAAATTTGCTCATAGTTTTCAATTAACTAAAATTATTATAAAATGTTTTTCTGAAAAAAGGAGTAGAAAAAATAGTAATTCTTTTTCGTTCAGTTCTTTGCAGAAATAACAAAGTTTGTATCCATCTTAAAATTTAAGATTTACAGTGCTAAGTTAGAGAAAAATGATGAAACATTACGTGATTATTAGCCCACTTTAAGCTCTGTTTTGTTACTTTTTTATGTGTGAAAAATACATTTAGAACACTACATTACGGTTATTTGTTTGTGAATTATTATTCTTTGAAGTAAAACCTGAAAGATATTTCAATGAAATCGTCAGATTGATTAAACAAAAAGGAGGAACGAAATAACTTAAATACAAAAGGTAAGCAAACAAGAAAAAGAAGCTAAAAATCCCTTATATTAGAGATTTCAAATAACCACACCATAATAATTAATTGAATTTAGATATGGAAGATTTTAGCCACCGCTTTCAAAACAGATTTTTGTGCTTATTATTTTTAAGTATAATTTTAGCCTTCAATACTATGTCAGCTCAGGAAAAAAAAATTATGATTCGTATTTCAGAAATTGAAATTTATCCTGAACATTTATCAGAATATAAGGCAATATTAAAAGAGGAATCTTCGGCCTCAGTTAAGTTAGAACCTGGAGTTTTGGCAATCTTTCCCATGTACAAAAAAAAGGATTCTACTCAAATAAGAATATTAGAAATGTATCAGGATAATGATGCTTATCAATCTCATTTAAAAACACCTCATTTTCTAAAGTACAAAACCACTACCGTTAAAATGGTGAAGTCATTAAAACTCATTGACATGGATACAATTGATCCGGAAGCAATGAAAATGTTGTTTAGGAAAATGAAGGAATAAAAATCTTAAATAAAAATTCTTGAAAATTATTCTTTTTCATTCTCAGGCTGCACTTTGAATTTACAAAAATGGGCATTGTTTGTCATTAGCGAATTAGCTATTTAGTCAAAACTACTATATTTGGTTTTTTTTAAAATTCCGGAATGTCACCAAACAAAAAATCAATCTACACACTTCAGTTTATTTTGCTCTGTATGAGCTCTCTTTTATTCTCGTCCAGTTTTAATATGATTATACCAGAGCTTCCCGCTTATTTGAGTAGTTTGGGTGGAGCTGAATATAAAGGACTTATTATTTCACTATTTACCCTTACAGCTGCTATATCACGCCCATTTAGCGGAAAACTTACTGATCGATGGGGACGTGTGCCTGTAATGGCTGTAGGTTCTGTCGTTTGCTTAATTTGCGGGTTTTTATATCCGGTTTTAAGCTCCGTTTCTGGTTTTCTTCTTTTAAGATTGGTTCACGGGTTCTCAACAGGATTTAAACCTACGGCAACTTCAGCCTATGTAGCCGATATTATTCCACAGGAGCGATGGGGAGAAGCGCTGGGCATGCATGGATTATGTTTTAGCATTGGAGGAGCTTTGGGGCCAGCAGTAGGTAGTATAATTGTAAATGCTTACGGTATGGATGCCATGTTTTACAGCTCTTCATTTCTCGCTTTTTTATCGATCATTATAGTCATGAACATGAAGGAAACTTTAGCAGTAAAAGAAAAACTCCATAAATCCATGTTCTACATCAGCCGGACTGATATTATTGATATTGGCGCACTTCCTGCCGGAATAATAACTTTTTTCTCCTATACGGCTTATGGTTTAATACTTACTTTGATTCCGGACTGGAGCGAACATCTGGGTGCAGTAAACAAAGGAGTATTTTTTACTTCTTTTACGGCCGCATCAGTTTTGGTTCGGTTTGTTGCTGGCAAAGTTTCTGACCGTTACGGTCGAACGAGTGTGATATTAGCCGGTTTGATAGTGACCGCTTTTTCATTATTCATAATAAGTGAAAGTACAAATGTTACGATATTATTAATAGGCGCAGCGATTTACGGAATGGGTACAGGTACATTGTCACCGGCAATAAACGCGTGGACAATCGATCTCAGCAGTCCGCAACATCGAGGAAAAGCCATTGCAACAATGTACATTTCTATGGAATTAGGAATAGGTCTTGGAGCGTTGATTGGCGGTAGTTACTACAGTGATATAATTACACGTATACCACTAATAATGAAAACAGATATAATCATACTATGCGTTGGTATTCTGTATCTGTTATATTGGAAGAGAGTAAAACAACAGTAATTAATCAAATGTTATTCGTTGTTCGTTAAAAAATTAATTCATTATTATATCTTTATCTCCATATTATGGATACAACTATAGAACTATTTGGCGCAATTTTCGGATTTCTTTCCGTCTATTTTACGATCAGGCAAAATATCTGGTGCTGGTACTTTGGGTTACTTCAGGTAACACTTTATTGCTTTGTTTTTTATACCTCAAAATTATATTCAGATATGATTTTGCACATTATTTATATATTCCTGCAAGTGTTCGGCTGGTATAATTGGAAGTATGGCGGAACAAATAAAAGTACCTTGCGTGTCACATTCCTAAAAAACACAACGTTTTGGATTGGTTTGACCGTTATAGCAACACTTTTTACGGGATATATCATGCAGACAAAAACGGATGCATCCTATCCTTATGAAGATGCTTTTATAATGATCGCAAGTTTGGTTGCGCAATATTTAATGATAAAAAAGGTATTAGAGTCCTGGTTATTTTGGATAATAGTGGATGTGGTAGCGATAATCATCTATGCCTACAAAGACTTATATTTTACAACAGCGTTATATGTGCTTTTTTTAGTTATGGCTATAATTGGCTACTTAGAATGGAAAAAAGCTAATAATGAAGAATTTGTGTATGAGAGACCATAAAGTTGGATTGACATTAGGGAAATTTGCTCCTTTTCATAAAGGACATCAGTTATTAATAGAAACGGCTATTAAGGAAGTTGATGAATTGATCGTGCTCATTTATGACGATCCGGTAATCAATATTCCTTTAGCAACCAGAGCCAGTTGGATACGCGAAATCTATCCACATATTGTAGTTATTGAAGGTGTAAATTCGCCAAATGATACGGGATATACTGCTGAGATTATGAAAATTCAGGAAGATTATGTCTTAAGTATTTTAGGTAATCATAAGATATCCCATTTTTACTCTAGTGAACCTTATGGACTACATATGAGTGTAGCCTTAAATGCGATAAATAGACAGGTTGATGTTAGTAGAAATATCATTCCGATATCTGCCACAAAAATTAGAAAAGATCCTTTTGTAAATAAAAATTTTGTTCATCCTAAAGTCTATGCCGATTTGATTACGAAAGTGGTATTACTTGGTGCGCCATCTACTGGTAAAACTACTTTGGCAGAAAAACTAGCCATACATTTTGATACACAATGGATGCCGGAATATGGAAGAGAGTATTGGGAAAAACATCAGGTCAATAAAAGATTAACTTTAGAAGATCTTTTAAAAATAGCAGAAGGTCACATTGAAAGAGAAGACGCTTTGGTGGCACAATCAAACCGTTTTTTATTTTCCGATACCAATGCGATTACTACGTTTTTATTCTCATTAGATTATCATGGTAAAGCTTTAGAAGAATTAGAAAATTTAGCAAAAAGGGCAGAAAACAGACATGATATAATTTTTGTTTGTGACACTGATATTCCATATGATGATACCTGGGATCGATCTGGTGATGTGAAAAGAAAAGTATTTCAGGAAAAAATAATAGAAGATTTAAATGCCCGAAACCTTAAATATTATATGCTCCGAGGAACTGTCGAGGAAAGAATTGAACACGTTTCAAAAGTATTGTCTGCTGCAGAAAACAGTAAATTTAACTAACTTAGAACCAAAAAAGAACCATGTCTGACTTACTAAATAAAACAATAGGATTTTTTAAAAAAGTCCCTGAATCACCTACAAATCCTCAAGAGGCCACGGTTAATAAGAAATTTCAAGTAGAAGATCTTTATTCAAGTGATACCAATCAAAACGAATCGAGCGATTCCATTACTTTGGATGAAAAATTGCGTCAGGCTTATTTTTGGATCACGAATACGGCCATTATCAGTCCGTATTATGATATTGAATTCAATGATGACGATCCTAAAAAGTTTTCATTTGGAGACAGTAAAGTTCCTGTTTATTTGCCTACAGATCAAAGTTATTCGAGCTTCGTATTAATGCCTTTATTGAACTTAGCCGCAAGAGGTAAATGTTTGATTGTTGGTGGACCTGGTCGTGGAAAAACAGCTACTTCTGTATTGATGGGTTTGTTGGCAGGATATGACAATAAGGATGTGATGCGTGCTATTCAGCACGGTCAGCCTCAAATGACAATTTCAGATTTATTAGGTCACCCATTACCTTCTGACATGGTAAAGGCCGAGAAAACTTCAGATATTAGAATTGCCTGGCGAAAATGGTTAGGAATGAGAGTCAAAATTATCGATGAATACAATCGAATCCCGACCAGAACACAATCGGCTTTATTAACCGTTTTGGCTGATAATTATGCTGAAATTTTCGATCAGATTTACGAATGCCCGGATGGTGCATGGTACCTTACGGCCAATGATGATGCGGGTGGAGGAACGTATCAGGTTATTGAAGCCTTAAAGGACAGAATTGATATCGTGATTAGAGCCATGCATTTTAACACCAGATTTGTTGAAGATTTATTGCAGCGCATTGAACTCAATTTTAAGCCGGAAGCTATAATTCCCGAAGAGATTATTTTTACAGAAGAGGAATTAAATACTATAAATAAACAAATTAGAGGTGTTCAGATAGAGCCCGCTTTAAGAAAACGCATTGAGTTTTTCTGCCGTCAGTTTGAGTTTTTTGAACCTGCATCCAACCGATTGGAGTATATGACCAAAGACACAGCAAAATTGTCAGGAATGGATATGCGTACCCTTTTTAGAAAAGAAACCGGAAAGGATCCCATTAAAGATTTAGGTTCGCAGGCAAAGAACGGTTTATCGGTTAGAAAAATCATGACGCTGTTAATGTTTTCTAAAGCATTGGCCTATTTTAGAGGCAATAAAAAAGTAGAATTAGAAGATATCAGACAGGTTTTACCGTTCATTTTACACGACAGTTTAACGCCACATTTAGAATCTCCATTTTTCGATCAGGTAGGCAATGAAGTTTACAGAGTGGATAGAATTGTATGGTTGCGAAATTTGTTCGATTTGTCATGTGATGAATATGTGAGTCAGGATCTGGATAGAAATGATCCTGTTGATCAGTTTGAAGAGGAATTTAAAAAAGGACTTGAGAACATATCGTCAAAAGAAATTGATACTCGACTTTTGAATATTGAAAAGCAATTACAGAAATGGTCGGAAGAGAAAAAACTGTACGGATATAGAGCCGATGATATTTTAAAGTTAAAATATCTGCATCAACGTTATACGAATTATAAAAGATGGCTGCAATGGAAAAAATAAGCTTTCCACCTCTTATTGCAGAATTAAGCGAAAAAAGTGCCTTGTACAATCAATGGTACAACGAGAGCGAAATGAAGTATGGCAGTTTGCTTGCTCATATCATTGCGGGTTGGATGACAGAAGTTGTGGAACCTATTGTAAAAGAAACTATTGCTTTCAATTCTGCTCCGGAAAAAGTACATGAAGTAGTAAAAGCGCTCTATCAGGAATCACTAAAATTAATTGGAAGCGGATCTGCAATTCGTTATAAAGATGAATATAAACAGGCTTGGCTTTTAATGGCAGAAATGCCCAACTTAGTAGTGAAATTTCCGATAAAAACCATTTCACTATTAAATGATGTGCTTTCGAATTTCCATTTGTATGCACCAGAAAAAATAACAGATTGGTGCAAGCTTATTAGCAACAGTAGCTCAGAGATTAAAACCATTGATGATTTTAAAATTGTGGGACGTATTTATGCGTGGAAATGCGGTTTGGCACATTTAAGAATTCGTCTAAAAACAGATTTTGGGGTACTTTCTGAAAATCTGCAACAAATCGTTGGTACTATTGTGGACTCAGATAAAAATACAATCGAAGTTTTTGAAAATCCATGGATAAATAATAGCACAAAATTTGAAGGCGTACAAGGCGGTTTTAAAGGGACAACCGGATTTTTTGAAAATCCTCCAAAGCTCGCACAGATAGATGGACATATATTTGCAACAGATTCGATAAGCAGTTATGCACTTTTTGCAGATCAGTTTGGAAAGGTATTAATTCCGGCAAATACCGTTGATGCAACTTATATTTTATCAAATTCTAAGCGATTAGAAACCTTGGAAAAATGGCTGGGAAAAGACAGTGACAAAATTGATGCAGCTAACATTTCATCTGTAGTAGCAACGGAAAACACTTTGGTTTTTACCTTGCAAAACTCTTATTTTTTATACTTATTCAGTCTTGGAAATGCATAATCAATCTGAAATAGCAGCAATACTAGTGTTATGGAAATCGCATTGGCAGCAGGCAAAATTGGAGTGGAATCCTCTATTGCGTTTGCAGGAGCCTATTTGGTGCCTTTCAAAACAAGACGCCTGGAAAGAAGGACTTACCGGCAGTTTTGCAATGATTCGATTAACAGATCATCGTATAGTGATTAATCTGGAAGAAATTACAGAACGTGGTATTACCGATTATGCTATTGAAGTTTTGGCGCATGAAATTGGACATCATATTTTTGCGCCCGCCAATTTATACGACAATGCTATTTTACTGAACAGGATTCGTTTTGCGCTGCCGGGTATTGAAGACAGGGCACCGATGGTATCTAATTTATATACTGATTTTTTGATCAACGATAAATTGCAACGTACCAATAAATTAAGAATGGCTGAAGTTTATAAAGCAATTAATTCAGAGGATAATTTTACTGAATTATGGACGCTAATGATGCGTACTTATGAATATTTATGGCGTTTAAATCGGGGAGAATTAGCAACAAACTTATCATTTCATAGTAAAAAAATAGACGCAGATGCTTCGTTGTTAGCGTCTTTGGTAAGGAGTTATTCCAAAGGCTGGATTCATGGTGGCGGTAGGTTTGCTGTAATGTTATATCCGTATTTAATGGATGACAAAAAATTTGAAGAGGCACGTAAAAAGATTTTAATATTATTAGATGCTGAAGATGCGGGTAAAGGAGCAATGGATATTTCTGGTATGACTGAACTTGATTTAGAAGGTTATGATGAAGTAATTGATATGCGAAAAGAAGCTATTACCTCAAAAGAAGATCATCACGACAAAAAGGATAGAGATAGTCTGGGGATAGAAAAAAATCCAGCTGGCGGCCATGGACCCAGAAATGGCTATATGGGACCTGGAAATTACATTGATTTGATGAAACAGGTCAATCCAAAAGCAGACGAACAACGTTTGGTTAATGCTTATTATAAAGAAATTGCTTTGCCACACTTAATTGATTTTCCTGTAGAAATTTCAGAAAACAAGTCCATGGATTTACCAGAAGGATTAGAAACCTGGGATATCGGCGACGCAATCGAAGAGGTAGATTGGTTACAATCGGCAATTTTATCACCTACAATTATTCCCGGATTAACAACTCAGAAAAGAACATACGGATCAGATTCGGACAACAGCATTTCAGAAAGCCCGTTAAATATATATTTGGGAATAGACTGTTCAGGCTCGATGGGAAATCCAAGGCATAATTTTTCGTGGCCAATTCTGGCAGCGACTATTATAGGATTATCTGCTTTGCGTGCCGGAGCATCGGTTATGGGATGCCTCTCTGGGGAACCGGGAGATTACCTGGAAACAGATGGTTTTATTACAGATGAAACCGATTTACTAACCACCTTAACCTCTTATTTGGGTACAGGTTATGCCTATGGAATTGAACGATTGCGAAAACCATTTGGAGTAAAACCCAATAAAAAATCACATATCGTAATCGTGACAGATAATGATATATTTAGTATGTTAGATTCAGATACACACACCGATCAGACACATTGGGAGTTGGCCGAAATAGCATTAAAAAATGCTGGCGGACACGGCACTATGGTTTTACATTCTCCTCCGGATTATAATAAAGATTTAGTGATGAGATTACAAAAGATGGGTTGGAATATCTATTATGTTACAAACGAAACAGAACTTTTAAAGTTTGCAGCTGAATTTTCACAACAAAATTATGCCTATGTCTAAATATGATGTTTTTGAACTGGTTACACATCTAAGGAAATGTCCAGAGGCTTACTTACAATCTTCTGATTTTTTTTCAACGGAAGGAGTGAATTCTATTGCTTTGGTACAAGATACCTATAGACTTGTAACTAATGATTTTTTACGAAATGATTTTAATATTTCATCCAATTTAGGCACCATTGATGATAATCATTGGCGGGCAATTCATATTTCGACATGGCTGCTTTCTAACCCGGATTTCATAAATAATCCTGTTATAGAAGATAAATTATATAGTTTTTGGTTTATCGAGTTACATAAGGCTTCTGCTTATGTAAAGTGTAATGAATGGATAAACGACGATGAACGTGCAGAAGAAATGGTACGTTTATTATTATATTGTTGTGAAATTATTCCTTTTGGTGAAAATCAGGATGAAGCAGCAGACAAATTATCTTCTTTAAGCAGTGTGGAGCGACATAAAGTTTTAAAGCAATCATATGAAGCGCATGAACGAATAATGAAGATTAAAAGAGAAATGGAAGAGCAAAAAGCCAGAGAAGCGGCAAATACATATGGCCGTGAGTAGTGGCCCACAAATAGCATTAACAGATGAGGAACGTTTTCCGTTGCTTGATGATCTAAGTTTTTTAAATGCACTTAGACAAGATGTTTTTGCTCCAAAATTTAATTTTAAAAGTGGTGACCGGTTAAACGAAGCACAGCTTTCAAGAGTTCATTGGCACAAAATAAAATATTACAAGGAAAAAGTATTTTGGAGTGCAGCACAAATGCCAATTTGGCTAAAAGATTATTTACATTGGTGTGTTGAAACTGTTCCGTTTTACCAAAATAAAGGGAATGATTTAGATTCTTTTCCCACCATTTCACGAGAAGATATTAGAAATTTTCCTCATTTATTTGTTTCTAATGAGGCAAATTTAAATGAGTTATTGGTCTATCATACTTCCGGATCTACGGGACCGAAATTAGATGTGCTTTTTGATGCTGTTTCTCAGGCCAGTTGGTTGCCTCAAATAGAATCTATTCTAAAAGATTTTGACATTGCCATTACGGAAGGTAAGCATACAACAGCTATTGCTTTGATTTGCGCACAGGAAAAAACATTGACTTATGCTTCCTTATCTACCTATTTAGAAGGAGCAGGGATATTAAAAATAAATCTAAATCCGTCAGAGTGGAATCAGCCTGATCATGCTGTAAAATATCTGGAGAAATATAATCCTCAAATTCTTACCGGTGATCCCATAGCTTTTATGGCATTGTTAGATTTAGCACCGCAGTTGAATCCCAAAGCAATGATTTCTTCTGCGATGAAATTAACTAAGGGTACTAAAAACAAATTAGAAAATTATTTTAAATGTCCCGTTATTGATCTTTATTCCTTGACCGAATGTAGAAATATTGCATATGCTACTGAAATCGGACATAAGATTATTCGACCAGATTTGTATTTGGAAGTTTTTGATGAACATAAAAATGTGAAACTTCCTTATGGCGAAAGAGGCGAATTAGTGGTTACGGGCGGCAATAATCCTTTTCTGCCATTAATACGGTATAGAACAGGAGATTTTTGTAGTTTAAAAATAGAAAATGGAGTTCCGTTTATAGTTGGTTTAGAAGCACGCAATCCAATCCTTTTTTATACAAAATCAAATATAAAAGTCAATAATATTGATATTTCGAATGGTTTATCAGAATTGCCATTGGCAGGTTTTAAAATGCACCAAAGGAAAGATAAGACCATTGAGTTTCTGGGATATTCTAATGAAGTTACTGCAGAGGAAGTCACTGCATTCTTGCATACCATTTTTAAAAATGATATTGATGTCATGGTAGACATTCAAAATATATCACAGAATAACACAGTAGAAAAGACGCTCTATTCTTCAGAATTAATATAATGGAATTCAATTATCTGAATTTCTGTTAGTTATATGTAGTTTAACTAAAATCCCAAAATTATTTCTTTTTATTCTCTAGCTGCACTTTGAATTTACCAAAATAAGGATTGTCGGCCATTAGGGAATGTCCTATCACTAAAATATAATCTCCTTTTTGTTTGAGCTCGATTTTTAAATCCATTCCAAAAGGTCCATCTGATGTTTTATCAGGAAAAAGAATTTGATTGAAACGTATATTTCCCTTTCCTTCAGCTGGAATAATCTGCGCATTCAATTCACCTAAATTTTCATTTTTAAATTTGATGAATACTTTTGAGTGAATAGAATCTAGTGAGCCTTCAGCTTCAAACAAACCTTTTTCATTCCTGAAATTCATAACGATTGTATCCGTTATTTGTTTATTTTCGGCTGTTGTTTGTTTGTCATCTTTGTTAGTTTTCTTTGATAGAACTGAATCTGAAACCGCAACAGTAGTATTCTTATTTTCTTTTTGTTGACATGAAAAGAAAAAAATTGATAGTAAAAGGATTAAGAAATTTTTCATAGCAGTTTTTTTAATAATGGATACCAAAGTTATTTCTTTTTCAGCATGTTTTTTTTATATAATACTATTTTGATTTTGTATGATTTGGATATACCTGCTTTTTTTCGTTGCTTTTCTCAAAATACCTTTTCTATATTGCTAATTTATGAAAAGGTAAAATAAAAAAGAAAGTTTTAAACTACATATTGATTCATTGCTTAGCTTTGTATAATGCACCAAAAAAATTTCTTATCATGCCAGTAATTGAGCAATCAGACTATAATTTTCCTCCGATTATTCATCGAAACAGGCACGTTTCTACTATTTATGCTGCTCTGTTTAAAAAGTTTGAAGTTCCGGGATACACCAGAGAAAAACTTGAGCTGACTGATGGAGATTTTATCAACATTGATTTTATACTTAATGATCCTAAAAAAGCTGTGATTTTATGTCATGGTTTAGAAGGAGATTCCCGCAGAACTTATAATAATAGCTGCGCCGATTATTTTCAGCAAAAAGAGTTTTCCGTTTTCGCATGGAATAATCGTACTTGTGGAGGAGAAATGAATCGTCTTCCGAGACTGTACCATCATGGAGCAGTTGATGACCTTGATGAGGTGGTTCAGTTTGTTTTAAAAAAAGGATTTGAAGATGTTTATTTGATTGGATATTCAATGGGAGGAGTACAGCTTCTGAATTATTTTGGATGGTCTAAAATTGATGAGCGCGTAAAGGCTGGAGTTTCTATTTCGGTACCAACCCATATTGCAACAAGCGCAGAAGTACTTAAGCAAGGCTTTAACAGGGTTTATTTAAAGAATTTTACAATCGACATTAAAAAAAAGCTGAAATACAAAGCAGCACAGTTTCCTGATTTTATAAACAGTGATCAAATTGATAGTATTTCTTCTTTTGATGAAGTAGATCATTATTTTACTGCACCATTACATGGCTTTGCCAGTCGGGATGATTATTATCAGCGTGTTTCTCCTGAATTTTCCCTTAAGGATATTACCACGCCAGTCTTAATTATTAATTCTCTTGACGATCCTTTTCTAAGTGAAAGATGTTACCCAAGAGCAATAGCTCAGGACAGTGCTTATGTTTATCTTGAAACTCCAAAATATGGAGGACACTGTGCTTTTCCTCTACGCAATTCAACCTATTCTTATGCAGAAAAAAGAGCTTATGAGTTTTTCAAATCTTATAATTAGCTTTAAATATTCTAAAAAATAGTTGTTAAAAAAGTTTATCCCAAGGATTATCTGTTCTGAACGGAACAGCGGGAAGTCCCTCTTTGTTAATGAAGTTAGATTGAGCAGCTTCGTTCCATCCAAAACGCGCCGAAACAGGATTCGGAACTTCGCGCGCTGAAAGAATTATTCTGTCCTCTTTTATTACTGCTTTTGCGGCACTAAATTTCCCATCAGTTCCAGCTATAGTGAACCAGTTAAGTGCTTTTCCGTCACGGCTGGTTAAACCACCTCCTGTATTTAAAAAAGTGATTTCGATAGCGTGGTCTACTATTTTCATTTTTTTGTAAACAGGCCCGGAACAAATGATATTTTTTTGTCCATAAGCCTTATTTGCAGCAACAAGACTCAATCGGCGGCCAATTTCCCATTTGTATCCCGGATGTAAATCGGCAATACTATCTACCAAATCAGTAATGACAACGGTGTTGGTGTTTTTTAAATGAAGAGCAAGCTGCTGTGCTTCCCAGAATTCAGGGAGATTTTCAGCAGTGTGCTGACGATCATCTTTGGTAGTTGAATAGGCGTAGGGAGCAATCTGTACAAAATAAAAAGGTAGTTTTGAGTCGTTCCAGTCGTTTCTCCAACTTTCGATCAGTGTTTTAAACTTATAGGCATAACGGATATTTTCATTCAGAAAACAATTTGATTCTCCCTGATACCACAGAAAACCTTTTAAAGAAAACGGAATCAAGGGTTCTATCATTGTGTTATAAAATTTACCGGGATCGCCACCATCTTTACTCAGTTTATCCAGTATTTTTCCGTTTTTCATTTTAGGTGATATCTCCATTTTCGAAGCTTCAATCCAGGGTTCAATTCGACTTCCTGGAACTGCCGCAGAAATCATTCCGATTGGCACATGTAATTTGGAATATAAGTCTTTTGCAAAATAATAACCTACAGCCGAAAAATCAACTAATGGTTTTCCCATTGCAGATTCCCATCCCAAATGTTCAGGACTTGGATCCATGTATTTTCGACGGTCCAGAAAAATGCGAATATTTGGGTTATTGGCTTTATTCAAATCATCTTCAGGAGGTCGCTGTCCTTTAACTGCCGTTTCAAATTTGCTGTATTTTCGCATGGCATACTCCATGTTTGACTGACCGGAGCACAGCCAGACTTCTCCAATCAATATATTTTTCAGAACGATTGTATTTGTTCCCTTAATGATCATTTCTTGTGGTGTAAATGATGCTTTCATCGGCTTGAGTTTCACAGACCATTTACCAGAGCTATCAGCAACTGTGGTTTTGTTTTGTCCGGCAAAGGTTACCGATATTTTTTCGCCAGGACCAGCGGTTCCCCAGACTGGTACATTTTTTAGCTGTTGTATAACCATGTTATGTCCCAAAATTTTCGGGAGTGTAACCTGACTAAAAAGATTAAAAGTACATACAAGAAAAATGCTTAAGGATTGGAAAATCAGTTTATTGGAATACATATATTTGATTTATTAAAAATCGGTAATGTAGAAAGTGTCCGATTTTTTTTTAATGGAGGTTCTTTTAATTTGTAATGGTTAATTTCAAAAGTATAAAAATAAGGCTCGATATCTATCCTGTTGTATCCTGAAGAGTTTTTAAAGAACTGAATCCCGTATATCATTGAAGATAAATATTAAAACTACAAAACCTAATTAAAACAAAATAAGAGCTTTTGTTTTAATCTCCACAGGTATGGAATTCCATATTATTCTATTTTAAGGAAATTAAGCTTCACCAACAATCGATAATAAGTTTATGATGTCTGTATAAATGTTTCTGTCAAAATGCTGTAGATTCACTCGATAATGATGCGTATATTTGGAATTGTAAATTATAATAATGCTATCTATGAAGAAAATAGGATTTTTATCGTTTGGGCACTGGGCCAATCACCCTTCTTATCAAACTCGAACTGCTGCTGATACGCTGCTTCAGTCTATAGATTTGGCCGTAGCTGCAGAAGATATAGGTATCGATGGTGCTTATTTCCGAGTGCATCATTTTGCAACACAGCTGGCATCACCTTTTCCGTTGCTTTCGGCTATTGGCGCTAAAACAAGCAAAATAGAGATTGGAACAGGTGTAATCGATATGCGGTATGAGAACCCGTTGTATATGGTAGAAGATGCCAGTGCAGCCGATTTAATTTCAGGAGGACGTTTGCAATTAGGAATTAGCAGAGGATCACCGGAACAGGTTATTGACGGTTGGCGCTCTTTTGGTTATGAACCAATGCAGGGTGAAACAGACGCTGATATGGGACGAAAAAAAGCTCTGGAGTTTCTAGAGAGACTTAACGGTGAGGGATTTGCAGAGCCAAATCCTTATCCTATGTTTCCAAATCCACCTGGTTTATTACGCCTTGAACCTCATTCTGAAGGACTTAGAGAACGGATTTGGTGGGGTGCTGCATCTAATGCTACAGCAATTTGGGCAGCTGAAAACGGAATGCATTTGCAAAGTTCGACACTGAAGTATGACGAAAATGGCAAGCCTTTTCATATTCAACAGGCCGAACAGATTCGATTGTATAAAGAAGCTTGGAAAAAAGCGGGTCATAAACATGAAGCACGTGTTTCAGTGAGCCGTTCTATTTTTGCATTGGTCAATGATCAGGACAAATATTACTTTGGAGATCAAGGCAAAGGTTCTGATAGTTTTGGAAATATAGAAAGAGATAAGCGCGCAATCTTTGGAAAGAGCTACGCAGCTGAACCGGATAAACTGATTGCAGAGCTGGCACAGGATGAAGCTATTCAGGAAGCGGATACGCTGCTACTGACCATACCCAACACATTAGGTGTCGATTATAATGTACATATACTATCCTCGATATTAAAATATATTGCTCCCGAGTTGGGCTGGCGTTAGTTTTTTGCTAAATGTAGTCAAGTTCCTAAGCAGTTCAGGCAAACCTCCAAAATCATTTGGAGGTTTTTTTGTTTCAAAAATATTCAGTAATCAATTACGTTTTGGAAGATTTGGGATAGTTTTATCGGTCTGTTGATGAACCGCGAAGAGAGCATTTGTATAATTTGTAAAGTAGTAACTGATATAGTTTTCTTTTCATTTCAATAAAAAATTGATTTATGTACTGACAGTTTGTATTTTTGCATTTATGAATGATAATTTTATAAATGAATATTTTGGAATAGGAATACAAAATGGTAAAACGCCTGAAAATTTAGGTGTTTTGTGGCGATCGGCTCAAAATTTAGGCGCTACTTTTATATTTACTATTGGTAATCGCTATGCCAAACAAGCCTCTGATACTCATGATGCTGTAAAAGCAATTCCTTATTTTCATTATGATACTTTTGAAGCTTTTTTCGAAAACTTACCAAAAGGAGCGCGTTTGGTTGGTGTTGAATTAGATGAAAAAGCTTCAGATTTAGAAACCTTTGAACATCCAAGACGTTGTGTTTATTTATTGGGAGCAGAAGATCATGGCTTATCAAAAAAAGTAATGGCTAAATGTCATCATTTAGTAAAATTTAAATCGGAAAAAAGCTTAAACGTAGCGGTGGCAGGAACTATTATTATGTACGACAGAAACTTGTCTAAACCCCGTTCTTAGAGCAAAATTTAGTTTGGTCTTTCAATACTTTCCATTCTTAAACAATATTCGGTTCCCAAATAGAGCGGATTTCCATGTTTTTCTGACCAAAAGCCATCTAGTACATCTTTGGTTATGCATCGGTAAACGGCAACACCTTTAAACGTTTTACTGTTATCTCCTTTGTAATTAAAATTAATTACCAAAATATTGTCTTTAAAGAAACCGTAGCCTTTTTGTTCTTGTGTGCTATTGATAACCCAATGCGCAATAATGCGGTTGTTTTTATCTAAGGATAAATTCAAAATTCCTTTATAGGTTATCTCTTGATTCTCATCCTGATTGCTTCCGGAAATGGAATAGGTGCCAATTAGATCTTGTATTGTCATTTACTTGCCGATACAGAAATTAGCAAAAATATTCCCCAACAATTCGTCGTTTGAGACCTGACCTGTAATCAAACCAAATTGGTATAAGGCCTCGCGAATATCAAGCGCGATTAAGTCACTGGAAAGATTGGTTTCAAGGCCAAATTTTACTTTTTGTATTTCATCTAAAGCTTTTAATAAAGAATCGTAATGTCTTGTATTAGTTACAATTGTTTCATTATTTCTTAAAGCTCCGGTATTAACAAAAGACAGTAGTTGATTTTTTAATTCCTCAACACCAATATTTTCTTTTGCGGAAATTTTTAATAGTTTCAGATTTAAAGTTTCAAGTTTTTGGTTAATGTTTTCGATTTCATTTGCGTTTAATAAATCAACTTTATTTATAACAACCAAAATGGGTTTCAGCGGATATTTATTTTTTACTTTTTCGATTTCGACAATATAGTCAGAACCTGAAACTTGAAACCTGAAACCATCAAACAAAAAGATCACCACCTGTGCCTGCTCTATTTTTTCGAAAGTTTTTTTGATTCCGATACTCTCTACTACATCTTTAGTTTCGCGTATTCCTGCAGTATCAATGAACCTGAAACCAATTCCGCCAATTACTAATTCATCTTCAATCGTATCTCGGGTTGTTCCGGCAATGTCAGAGACGATGGCACGTTCTTCGTTTAATAAAGCATTTAACAAAGTCGATTTACCTACGTTTGGTTCTCCAACTATTGCAACCGGAATTCCATTTTTAATTACGTTTCCAACAGCAAATGAGTCGATTAAACGTTTCAGTACAAATTCAATTCTGTTTAATAATTCATGAAATTGTGTTCGGTCTGCAAATTCAACATCTTCTTCTGCAAAATCCAATTCCAGTTCGATTAATGAAGCAAAGTTCAAAAGCTCTTCTCGTAGTTTAGCAATTTCATTACTAAAACCACCCCGCATTTGTTGCATGGCAATTTGGTGCGAAGCTTCATTGTCTGATGAAATCAAATCGGCAACAGCTTCTGCTTGTGATAAATCCAGTTTTCCATTTAAAAATGCTCTAAGCGTAAATTCTCCCGCATCAGCCATTCTGCACCCCCTTCTCAATAACAGTTGAATAATTTGTTGCTGAATGTAAGTTGATCCATGACAAGAGATTTCGATAGTATTTTCACCAGTATAAGAATTAGGCCCTTTGAAGACAGAAACTAATACTTCATCCAGTGTTTTTGAACCGTCTATAATATGACCCAAGTGCAAGGTATGTGTTTTTTGCCTGGTCAGATCTTTGTTTTTGATGGATTTAAAAACCGAATTTCCGATAGTGATAGCCTCGGAACCTGAAATACGAATGATAGCAATAGCACCTGCTCCTGATGGAGTAGCCAATGCAACTATAGAATCTTGATTTATCATGGTGCAAAGGTATAAAAAAAGGCATAAAGTTCCGAAGAGGAAGTAGGGGACTATATCTTGTTTTTAGTTTTTTAAATTGCTATTTTTAAGGAATTATTAAATGTTAAATTACTGATAATTATCAGGCTGTTTTGTTTTTAGAATGATTAAATTTGAGAAAACAATACTTAAATACTAAGCAAAATGAAAAAGATATTATTCCCAACAGATTTTTCTGAAGCAGCTACTAATGCATTTGTTCATGCTTTGGAATTTGCAAAAATTGTCAATGCCGAACTGGTTTTGTTACATACTTTTGAAATTCCGGTTTATGATAGTCAGTTTTTTCCAGAAAATTACGCTTCGATATACAGCTCAATTGAATTGGCTAAATTTGAGATGTTTAAGGATGAAATTCCTAAACTTAGAACTATTGCTATCGAACGAAACTTAGAAGATATAGTAATAAAACATCGTTTGATGGATGGTGATTTAATTTATAATTTGAAAAATGCCGTTGAAGAGGATAAGATTGATTTTGTTATTATGGGAACCTCAGGTGTTTCTGACTGGACTAAATTTTTTACGGGATCAAATACAAGTTCGGTAATTTCTGAGGTCAAAGTTCCCGTTTTATGTATTCCTGTTACTGCAAAATTTCACAAAATAAAAGTTATTGGTTTTACTACCCGCTATCGCGAAAAAGACAAAACAGAACTTCGTAAAGTAATTGAAATTGCTACAAAAACAAATGCAAAAGTAAAATGTTTATATGTTAAAACTTCTAATTCAGATGTTTTAGCTACTACAATTAAAGAATGGGAAAATGAATTTAAGGGAGATAACGTCGAGTTTTTAGTTTTACCAAGCGATGAAGTTAAGGAAACCATTATTGATTTTATTCTTTATAAAGACATTGATATTTTGACCACAATAACACATAAAAGATCTTTCTTCGAAAGTATCTTCGAATCTAGTTTTACTAAAAAAATTGCCAAAGAAGTTTCGGTTCCTGTTTTAGTTATGCATGAAACGTAAAATTCGGTTTTTTTAAGATTGATTTTATGATGCAAAACTTATATTTGTATCTCATCAAATCAATAAAATGAATTCATATCAAAATAAGGTTACCCATTATTCAGAACTTTTAAGTAAAATCAATAAAAGGTATAATAGCATAAGTTTACTACGTTTATTAAGTGTTTTTCTGTGTTTGTTTATGTTGTTTTATTACATCAAAACCGATGAAACGCTGTTTGTAGTTTTCGCTTTTTTGTCTTTTGTTGGTTTTATTTTTTTAATGAGAATCCACTCTAAGTTATCTTTTCAAAAACAACTTACTACGGCACTTCTAAAAATCAATCAAAACGAAATCGCCTATCTAAAAAGAGAAAAGATTCCTTTTGAAAACGGTATCGAATTCAACGATTTTCATCATCCTTATGCTTACGATTTAGATATTTTTGGCGAACATTCCTTGTTTCAAAATTTGAATAGAACGGCTACTTATATTGGGAAAAAGACATTGGCAAACCAACTCTTAAATCAATTTTCTAATGAAGTAATTCTGGAGAATCAGGAAGCAATAGAGGAATTAAAAACGAAAATTGACTGGAGACACGATTTTCAGGCATTGGCCACAATCAGTAATGATTCAAAGGCTTCTTATGATTCTATATTATATTGGAATTCATTTAAAAATAATACTTTATCTAAAGTTTTAGTTTTACTTTCATTTGCTCTTCCAGCTTTGTTTTTTGGAATTTTAACGGCTTATTTTATTACTTCAAAAACTATTTTATTATCCTATCTGAGTTATATTTTTATTGCCAATTTGATGGTTGTGGGTAGATCGTTGAAACGAATCCAGTCTGAAATTGCAAGGTCGGATAACGTTGATAAAATTATAAAGCAATATAGTTTATTGGTTCAGAAAATTGAAAACGAAACTTTTCAATCCAAAAAATTAAGAGATTTACAACAGCAACTTATTTTTAAAAATACAACGGCAAGTCTACATTTGAAACAATTATCTGAGTTGTTTTCCAGAATGGATACCATTAGTAATTTGGTAGCTGCAACTTTATTTAACGGAACGTTTTTGTTTCATCTTCACGTTTTAAAAGCGCTTTTGAAATGGAAGGATAATTACTCTGAAGAATTTGAAAGATGGATCGCTATTATTGGAGAATTTGAAGCCTTAAATAGTTTGGCAAATTTAGCCTATAATAATCCTGATTTTGTTTTTCCTGAAATCAATTCAGAATATAAAATTGGATTTAAAAATCTAAGTCATCCATTGTTGAATCCGGCAACAAGAGTAGGGAATGATACTCATTTTTATCCGGAATCTTTCATGATTTTAACGGGTTCTAATATGTCTGGAAAAAGTACTTTTTTAAGAAGCTTAGGAATGAATATGGTTTTAGGTGGAATAGGATCAGTAGTTTGTGCTTCAGAAGCTAATATTCACCCACTTCCCGTTTTAGTTTCAATGCGATTGTCCGATTCTTTGGCGGATAGTGAATCGTATTTCTTTGCTGAAATTAAGCGTTTAAAACAAATTATGGATGCCTTAGAAGAGAAACCAGCTTTTGTTTTACTTGATGAAATTTTGAGAGGAACAAACTCCGATGATAAACGAAACGGAACAATTGAAGTAGTTAAGAAAGTGATTGCTAAAAAAGCGATAGGCGCTATAGCAACACACGATATTGAAGTTTGCCTTACAACAAATGAATATCCGGATATTTTAACAAATCAATGTTTTGAAGTCGAAATCAAAAACAACGAATTGCATTTCGATTATAAATTACGTAGTGGAATTTGCAAAAATAAAAGCGCGACATTTTTAATGCAGAAAATGGGAGTTATTTAGGATTTTAGATTTTAGGATTCAGATTTTAGATTGCTGAAATTAACCGCAAGGAACGCAAAGGTTTTACGCAGAGTTCGCAAAGATTTACATAAAGTTTTGCGAACTTTTTTTATCTAAAAAAGTCACTAATATCTTTTCGTTCTTTGCGGTAAAATCTTAAAGTTCACTAATCTAAAATCTGAATTCTAAAATCTAAAATCATTTCTGTACTTTTTTGATAGTATTCACAAAAGCTTCCACGGGCTGCGCACCTGAAACAGCATATTTTCGATCAAAAACAAAAAATGGAACTCCTTGCACACCAATTTCCTGTGCTTCTTTAATATCGCCTTTTACGTCGCTTAAATAAAGGTTTTCATTCTCTACGACTTCCTTTACTTCATTAGAATCTAATCCAGCCTGTATTCCCAGTTCAATTAAAGTTTGTGAATCATTTAGATCTTTTCCATTAGTGAAATAAGCTTTAAAGAAAATCTCTTCCATTTCGTCGCCTAGTTTTTTAGCTTTCGCCAAATGAATAATACGATGTGCTGTCAGTGAATTCGAAATAATAGCTTTATCAAAATGATAATCCAAACCAACGCTTTTTGCGCGTTCTACTACACCTTTATGCATTTCTTTTGATTGCTCAACTGAAATACCTTTTCGTTCGGCTAAAAACGTATAAACGTCTTTTCCTGATTGTGACGTAATAGTTGGATCAAGCTGAAAACTTTTCCACTCAATTTCAAAATCATTTCCAGGAAATGCTTCCAAAGCCGTTTCCAATTGTCTTTTTCCGATATAACAAAACGGACACATAATGTCCGACCAAATTTCTATTTTCATAATACAAAAATAAGAAAAATTTGTTTCAGGTTTTTATTTGTTTGAAGTTTCAAGTTTCAGGTTTTACTTTGGAACTTCGTTTTTTGCGCCAGTTTTGTCATTTCGACGAAGGAGACTCGAGCCTAGCGACTGGCGGAGCAAATCCCTGCAAGTAGCTCGACAAAGTATTTCAGAATCTAAAATAGAAAAATCATTTAGCAGAATGATTTATTAGTAAATAAAATAAGGTATTTTAGTACAAAAATATCAGCAAAAATTAATTCACTGATACAAATGAAATATGATTCTCCTTATGAATAAAACTATTTTTTATTTTCTGTTTATTTTATTTTCAATTAATTTAAATGCTCAGGTAAGAGCTTTTGCCGGAGCAAGTTATTATCGCCACACTGATTTTCAGGAATCGGGCTATTTAGAAGTAGCGTCTGGAGTTGATGTTAAAGTATATAAGTTTTTTAAACCCGAAGCTTCAGTAAGTTATTATTTTGGAAGATTAGAAGATTATAACAAACTAGATCAGGAAGGAAATATTATCAGTATTTCGCAAGCAAATGCAAGTGCTATAAACTTTGGTTTTACACCAAAAATATGTCTTTCGTGGGGAGAGTTCGGTGCCGGAGATGCCGTTTTACAGATTTTGCCTCGCTATAACATATCCAGAATCGAAGCGCAGCAAAATTACACGCTAATCAATCAAAGTAATCCTGCTCAGTCAAAAACTCAAAACAATATTGTAACGGAATGGCAACATTCCTTAGGAATTGGTCTTGGTCTTGATATTATGCTTTCAGATAAAAATTATAATTCTTTGGCAATTAACTTATATTATACTGGTGTAGATATGGGGGAAGCTTTAACTGATGTAAAAAAATCAAATACCCATTATGATAGTACAACACTTGGACTTGGAATGAATTATTATTTTGGTTTTAAAAAGAAATAAAGAATAAAGAATAAAGAATAAAGAATAAAGAATAAAGAATAAAGAATAAAGAATAAAGAATAGTCTTAAATAGATAAAATAAAAAACCGCAAATCTTTTAAAAAGAATTGCGGTTTCTAGGTATAAAAAATGGTTGGTTAATAGCGATATTTTTTTTTACAATGATATGTCTTTAATTTGAAACTAAAAAAAATCCCTGTAACAAAAAGAAGTTTTGATGTTAACTATTTAACATTACAGGCATTACCAACATGGTAACTGTTTCTCCTTCTTCTAAACCATCAACTGGCGTAAGAATCCCAGCTCTATTAGGCAATGACATCTCTAACATAATCATGTCTGATTGTAAGTTAGTCAACATTTCAGTTAAAAAACGTGAGTTGAAACCAATTTGAAGATCATCTCCTTGATAATCACAAGTTAATCTTTCTTCTGCTTTGTTGGAGTAATCAATATCTTCTGCAGAAACATTTAATTCAGCTCCGGCAATTTTTAAACGAATTTGGTGTGTAGTTTTGTTTGAGAAAATCGCAACACGCTTAACTGAACTTAAAAATAGAGAACGGTCAATCATTAATTTGTTTGGATTTTCTTTTGGAATTACCGCTTCGTAATTTGGGTATTTTCCATCAATCAAACGACACATTAAGATATAATTGTCAAATGAGAAAGTCGCATTTGAATCGTTGTATTCAATTTTTACTTCAGCGTCAGAAGAACCTAAAATACTTTTTAAGATATTCAAAGGTTTCTTTGGCATAATAAAATCAGCTACCTGCGATGCTTTTACATCTGTACGGGCATATTTTACCAACTTATGAGCATCTGTAGCAACAAACGTTAGTCCTTCTGGTGAAAACTGGAAGAAAACTCCAGACATTACCGGACGTAAATCATCATTTCCGGCTGCGAAAATAGTTTTGCTTACGGCAGTTGCCAAAACATCAGCAGGAACTAAAGTTACAGATGGATCTTCAAGATTTACAGATTTAGGGAATTCTTCTCCAGCTGCATATGCCAATGCATATTTTCCTGAATTAGAACTAATTTCAACTGTATTGTTGTCTTCAACTGTAAAAGTTAAAGGTTGTTCTGGAAATGTTTTTAAAATTTCAAGTAAAAGTTTTGCAGGCACAGCCACGCTTCCTTTACTCTTAGAATCGATTGATAATGTAGCCGACATTGTAGTTTCAAGATCTGAAGCAGAAACTGTCAACGCATCATTGTCAAGTTCAAATAAAAAGTTGTCTAAAATAGGCAACGTGTTGTTACTGTTAATTACACTACCTAAAACTTGTAATTGTTTTAATAAGTACGAACTCGATACTATAAATTTCATCTGTTTTGTTTTATTTTTTGATGTGTTTTTTAGCAATTAGAGGCTAAATATACGGATTACAAATATATCGTAAACTATCTTAGTTTCGCAATTTTTTTATTAACATCTATTTGCTGTATTTTCTTTTTCTCATGTAAGTAAATACAAGCCCGAAAACCAATAAAATTAGAATTGGAAGTCCGATAGTTATGAATTGCGTCATCGTATAGTTTTCATAAACTTTATCTTTGTCTAATAAAGGCAAATCAACATCTTTACTTCTAATGTTAATAAGTCCCGTATCGTCTAGAAGATAATTAATGCAGTTCATCATGAAATCTTTGTTGTCGTATAAATTTCCGGTACGTTGATCATAACCCAATTCAACTGGCATCATGTTTTTATCCAATTGATTTCTTCCTAAATCTCCATCAGCAATCACTATCATTTTGTTTGGTTTTCCTTTCGCCTGAAATCCATTTTCTTTGAAAGGTAAAACACGATTCTCAAAAGCCGAATGAAAATCTCCTTCTAATAAAACAGCCAGAGGTGAGTTTCCTTTATTCAAATATTCTTGTGGAGTAGTCTGTTCCGTTACAATATTTAAATTGATTTCGGTAGGAGTTCCAATTTTCTTAGAATATTGAGATGATTGTAATAAAACGGTTTTCTTTATTCCGTTTTTCAAAGTGTCAATTGGACTTGCAAAATCAAATTTAATCTGGCCTAAATTTTTAACGATTGGGTGTTTACTAGAAGGTATTACAATAGGAGCGTATTTCCATTTAAATTCCTGGTATTGAGTTGCACTTCCTTGTTCTCCGGTTGCCAGTTTTATTGGACTTCCGTATTCATCTTTTACTAAGTCAGGATTAATTCTGAAACCGTATTTGAAGAACATATCGTTCAGATTCAAATCTCTCGGATAAGCCAGAGTAGCACCAGATTGGTTGTACAAACTATCCATATCTGCAGAAACCTGATCGATTAGCCATAATGTTTTTCCGCCGTTCATGATGAACTGATCCAAAACCTGTTTTTCTTCATCAGAAAAAGTTTCTGTTGGTTTTGCTATAATAGCTAAATCATATTTTTTAAGTGCTTCTAAAGTTCCCGTTGGATTTTTTGAAACGGAGTCCAATGTGAAAGGCCCGATATAATAGCTTTCTTTGATTTGTCTCAACATTTTGGCAACATGAACCTCGTTCATTTCGCCATTTCCTTTTATAAAGGCAACTTTCTTTTGTTTGGCTTTAGTGATCTTATTGATAGCGTCAGCAATGGAATATTCTAAATGCTGAATAGACCCAATTACTTTCTCTGTAGTCGACGCGCCCATAATGTTTTTTAATAAAGGAATATTTACTTCTTTATTGTCATACACCGCAATTGCCCACGGAAAAACCATTGCCTGAGATTGTTTTCCTTTATCGTCAACAGTTATATTTATTGGAGTTAATCCTTTTTGGTAAAGTGATTTCACGACTTCCATATTGTCTTCTCCATTTTCCATCGGATTAACAAATTCAAAAACAATATTGCTGTTATAAGCCTGAAATTCTTCTAATAATTGTTTTGTTTCTAATTGTAAACGTCTGAAATCAGCAGGTAAATCGCCCTGCATATAAATCTTAATCGAAAGCGGGTTTTTTACTTGTTTTACAATTTGTAAAGAGGTTTCAGATAAAGTATAACGTTTGTCTTTGGTTAAATCGAATCGGTGGAAAAATAAACTTCCTAGTACATTTAAAACAATTAGAACGAAAACGGTAATACCTAAAACTTTGATATTTTGTTGAGTAGATGCTTTCATTATGCTTTAAAAGATTTTAATTGATAAACGGTAAAAGACAAGAATAATACTGTAATACTTAAAAAATAAATTACATCACGAGTATCAATCACGCCTCGGCTCATACTTTTAAAGTGATCCTGCATACCAAATGCAGAAACAATATTAGATTCTCCGGGGATCAAAGAAGCCAGCCCTTGAAAACCAAAATAAAAGAAAAAACATAGAAAAACTGCGATGATAAATGCCACGATTTGATTTTCTGAAAGGGTAGAAGTGAAGATCCCAATTGCTGAATAAGAAGCAATTAAAAACAACAATCCAAAGTAAGAACCAATTGTACTTCCCATATCAATATTTCCTTCAGGTAAACCTAAATTCGAAATCACTTTCACATAAATAAAGGTTGGTACAATTGCTAAAACAATCAAGAGTAATGAACCCAGAAATTTACCGTTTACAATTTCCCAAATCGATAATGGTTTGGTCAAAAGCAATTCCAAAGTTCCTTGTTTTTTTTCGTCTGAAAAACTTCTCATCGTAACCGCCGGAATCAGGAAAATCAGGATCCAGGGTGCTAATGTGAAAAACGGAGTCAAATCGGCATAACCGGTGTTTAAGATATTGTAATCTCCTTCAAAAACCCATAAAAATAGTCCGTTGCTAATTAAGAAAATAGCAATGACCAAATAGCCAATAGGAGATCCGAAAAAGGATTTTATTTCTCGTAAAATGATTGATTTCATGTACTTAATTTTGTTTCAAGTTTTTCTTGTTTCAGGTTTCAAGTTGTTAAAGCCTTGCGAACTTTACGTTTTCTAAAACCTTTAAATATAATCTTTGCGCCCTCTGCGGTTAAATTTCGTTGTTTTTAATGTTTCAAGTTTCAGGTTTCAGGTTGCGAACTTTGC
The DNA here is from genome assembly GCA_900107365.1 of Flavobacterium aquidurense. Taxonomy (GTDB): domain Bacteria; phylum Bacteroidota; class Bacteroidia; order Flavobacteriales; family Flavobacteriaceae; genus Flavobacterium; species Flavobacterium aquidurense. Next base: position 22,061 of record FNPS01000015.1, on the reverse strand, counting down.
GTATCCCGATAGCTATCGGGATTGCGAACCTTGCGGTTAAGTTCGTTTTTAATTTGAAACTAATTTAAACTAACTATTTTATCGACGCTCCACGCCTCAGGTTTTGCATTGAATAATTGTTTTGTAAAACTCCAAACAGAATTAAACAATTCAGATTGTCTGTAATTTTCTAAATCAGCTTCAGTTTCCCAATAACTGTAAGTAAAAAAGACGCATTTATCATTTTTATCCTGATACAATTCTAAAAAACGATTTCCTTCAGCATTTCGTATTTTGTCTTTTACGGTTTCAAAATTCTCCAAAAAGTCCGGAATTTTTTCTTCGTGAAAACTCATTTTTACTATTCTAACGAACATGTATACAATTTTAGATTTTAGATTATTGATTTTAGATTGAAAAATCTACAATACGCGCGCAAAAGTACCAAAATTGATTGTTCTTTTTATTAAAAAATAAAATATTCTAAAGACATATTTTCTTCGAATTATAACGCCTTAATGTATTTCAAATATAGCCCCCGGTTTCAACCGTGGTGATACATTAGATATAACGGTAATTATTACAATGCAAATACGGGATGCTTACCACCATGCGTTCCCACGGTTGAAACCGAGGGCTATGTTTATAATGCAATGAATAATTTCATTGTTAATATGAGCAAATCAGATTAAATATCAATGTAAATCGATTTTATTCAAGTATCGGTAGTTGATTTTAATCTAAAATCTAAAATCTCTATAGAAACTGAATCGTAATAACATCGCGATAATTCAATCCCAACAAACTATTTGCAGAACCCACTTTTGAAGGATTACTCCTGAAAATGGCAATTTCAAGAAAACCCGCTTCATTAAAAATAGCTAATTTTTCGCCCTCATATGTTTTGATTGGATATTTATCAGATGTTGCGATCGCCGAATAATTCGGCAGAATGGTTTTGATGCTTTTTGGTTTCATCACAATTTCGTACGGACGGCCTTTGGCAACTTCTATAAACTGCTGTTTTGAGATGTTGGTCACAATATTTCCAAAATGGTCAATGTAAATAACATATCCTTTTAGTGAATTTCCGTCATTAGCAACTACAGCTTGTAATTCGGTAATTTGCTTAATTCCGGCAACTTCTTTACCAATAACATTCAGCAAACCGCCTTTTGCAATATGACAGGCTACTTGTATAAAAATATCCAAATCGCTAAATTCAGCAGGAAAACGGTCATGAATGTTGATTTCGACGATTTTCTGCGGAACGATTTTTTGCGTAAGCATACTTAAAATTCCGTTATCAGCGCAAATAAAGTAATGATCGTTCCATTGCATCGCAATATGCTGATTTTCTTTATTGCGCTCAATATCAACACCAATAAGGTGCACAGTGCCTTTAGGAAAACTCAAATAGGAGGCGCCAATAACATAACTTGCTTCAGCTGTATTAAATGGATCTATATCATGCGAAATGTCAATAATTTGAACCTCTGAATATTCAGAAAGAATTTTACCCTTTAGCGAACCAACAAAGTGGTCTTTTAAGCCGTAATCAGTAGTAAGGGTAATTATTGACATAATTTTGTTTATAACTATTGGTAGTATTTAAATCTAATTTTCATTAAATTTGAGAAATGCAAATCTAATAATAGTAATTGCAAATTGAAAGAAAGAAAAGACAATTTATGAAAATGTCTCAGTTTACAGTCTCAGTCTCAGTAACTGAAAAACTGTCACTGAGACTGCGACTAAAAAAAAGAAACCCGACAACCACCGATTTATAAAACTGATTTATTTTTAATTTAAAACTACTTCATTTGAACGAAAGAATTATCGAGCTAATAGACATCGCTCCAAAAGACTTTTGGGGCGCTCAAGACTCTCATCTTGAAATAATTAAAAAGTATTACCCAAAGCTTAAAATAGTAGCGAGAGGGACAACTTTAAAAGCATTTGGCGAAAAAGAAGTTTTAGATGAATTCGAAAAAAGATTTCAAAGGTTAATGCTCCATTTTACCCGATACAACAACATTGATGATAATGTAATTGAACGCGTAATTATGAGTGATGGTCAGGATGAAAAAAAATCATACGATCATGACAAAATACTAGTTCATGGAGTTGGAGGTAAAATAATTAAGGCCATGACGCCTAACCAGCAACTATTGGTAGATACCATTAAAAAAAATGATATGGTATTTGCTGTTGGTCCTGCCGGAACCGGTAAAACTTATACTGGTGTAGCAATGGCGGTTAAAGCACTTAAAGACAAAGAAGTTAAAAGGATCATACTTACCCGACCGGCGGTAGAAGCAGGAGAAAATCTTGGTTTCTTGCCCGGCGATATGAAAGAAAAACTAGATCCGTACATGCAACCTCTTTATGATGCTTTGCGCGACATGCTACCGAACGAAAAACTCGAAGATTATATTTTAAAAGGAATTATTCAGATTGCGCCACTGGCATTTATGCGTGGGCGCACACTTGATAACGCCTTTGTAATTCTCGACGAGGCACAGAACACTACCCACTCACAAATGAAAATGTTTTTGACCCGTATGGGAAAAAACGCCAAATTTATGATTACGGGAGATCCTGGACAGGTCGATTTACCACGCAGAACTATTTCGGGTCTTAAAGAAGCTATTTTGGTTCTGAAAGACGTTGACGGAATCGGGATTATTTATCTGGATGATAAAGACATCGTACGTCACAGATTAGTTAAAAAGGTAATTGACGCTTATAAACAAATTGAAAATCACGATTAATTTTATAAAATGTCAAATGTAAATCGTGAAATGTGTTTTGACATTTACTAATATTCGTTTTCTACATCATCTTTTTAGAATGTGGAAAACGAATATTTTTTTTGCCACAGATTAGATGATTTGAGAAGATTTTTTTTACCACAAATTTCACAAATTTACGCGAATTAATTTGTGCTAATTTGTGAAATTTGTGGTTATATAATTAAGGATTAATATATCAATTTAATCTTTCAATCTGCGGCAAGAAATACAACAGTTTATAATTTTTTTGTACATATTTTAAGAAATGCAGGAAACGCATATTTTTTTACCACAAATTTCACAAATTTACTCGAATTAATTTGTGCTAATTTGTGCTAATTTGTGGTTATATAATTAAGGATTAATAAATCAATTTAATCTTTTAATCTGTGGCAAAAAACAAAACAAAAAGTATTTTGAGAAAATGAAACAACTAGATGATTTCTATTTAAAACAAGAAGAACCTGTAAAAGGAGTGTTTCTTGCATTGAGAGAAATTAATTTAAAACAAGACGATAATATCACACACGTGCTAAAATACGGAATGCCCTTTTTCTGCTACAAGGGAAAAATGTTCTGCTATTTATGGATTCATAAAAAACACAAACAACCTTACATCGGAATTGTGGAAGGAAAACATTTTGATGAACCCTTTTTGCTTCAGGAAGCGCGTTCAAGAATGAAAATTATGTTACTAAATCCTGATGAAGATTTACCATTGGAACAAATTGAAACGATTGTTAGAAAAGCATTAAATTTATAGAATTCCGGAATTATAAAAGTATAAAATAGCTAAAATGCAATATTTAACGAAATAGTTAAATAAATAATAAACTTCTCTCATTTCGGGCTTTTGGGCTTTGTAATCTTTGCTCTTCTAAGCCTAAAGCCGTAAATTTGCATTTCATAAACATTTGATCTTTAATATGACTAAGCTTAAAAATATAAAAGTTGTAGTAAGCGACCTTGACGGAACTTTACTCAACCCTCAACACAAAATTTCAGATTATACCAAATCCATTTTTCAGGAACTTCACAATCAAAATTACCTTATCGTAGTTGCTACAGGCCGCCATCATCTTGATGCTATGGCTATTATTGAAACACTTGAAGTTCCGGTTTATTTAGTGAGTTCAAACGGAGCGAGAATTCATTCTCCTAATAAAGTAGAACTTTTTTCATTCAACTTAGATAGCGAGGTTGTAAAAAATGCATTGAATGTTGAAATCGACCCGGAGATTACAGTGGTTTTATTCAAAGAAAATGTTTGGCAAACCAACAGAATAAATGAAAAATTAAATGCTTTTCAAACGGAACTGAAATATCGCCCGGAATTGGTTGATTATAAAACTTTGGAAGATTTTGGAGCAATCAAAATTTTCTTTTCCTGCGATGATCACGAAAAATTAGTAAAGTTGAAAGATGCTATTTTGGCCAATTCTTCAGAACACTTGCATCACGCTTTTAGTTTGCCAACTTGTTTGGAATTTATGGATAAAGCCATAGACAAGGCTGTTTCAATCGAGAGAGTTTTAGAAAAAGAAGGATATACTCTGGAAGAAGCAGTTTCTTTTGGAGATGGTTTCAACGATGTTCAAATGTTATCCGCGTCCGGAAAAGGTTTAATTATGGGTAATGCGCCAGCTTTATTAAAAGAAACGTTGCCAGACTTAGAAGTTATTAAGACCAATGCTGAAGATGGCGTTGCTAAATATATTGCTTCAAAAATATTAAACAAAGAATTCGCAGAAGCTTAATTTTTAGATATTTATCTTCAAAAAACATTGTTTATTGAGGTCAAATTTATAATTTTATAAAACTTATCTTATTTTAGATAAGTTTTTTTTTTGAATATTAATTTAATCATCAAAACATGGAAAAATTTTTACATCAGCTTCAAAAAAATTGTATTTCTGGAATTATTTTGCTTTTGCCTTTGGTTGTTTTTTTTATGATATTGGAGAAAGTATGGGGATTTTTTCGAAAATACGGAGACAAAGTTTCTCATATATTGCATTTAGATAAAATTTTAGGACCAGTTGGGAGTGATATTCTTGGAGGATTATTTTTAATATTATTGATTTACTTCAGTGGATATTTAGTACGATTGTCTTTCTTAAAAAAGTTCGCAGACTGGGTAGATGATAAATTAATGGTTTTTTTACCAGGATATGAAAAGAATAAAAAATTGGCTGAAGAAAAATTGGCACATAAAGTGGCTAAGCCGAATCCTAATTTACCAATATTATTGAAGTATGGTGAATACTGGCAACCTGCTCATCTAATTGAAGAAAATGCCGATGGAAATGCCGTAGTTTTTGTACCCGCAGCACCTTCTAAAGATCACGGGCAAATTTATGTCGTAAGTGCATCAAATATTAGAAGGTTGCCAGAGACAACTTTAGGAAGTCTGGATGAATCAATAAAATCATTAGGAAAAGGAATTTTAGGTTTTAAATGATTTTCTCTAATATATAATATAAACAATCCCTGAAGTTATCTTCGGGGATTTTTGTTTTTAATCATTTGCAAACTAATAGTTTATATATCATACAGGAAAAACAATTTTTTTAATTGCTTTCAAAGTGTATTTTTGTTTTCTCAAAAACAATTACCATGACAAAAAACATTTTTATCCTTGCCTTTTTATTTCTTTCTGTTACTGGCCATAGCCAGAATCTGAAATTAGAAGAAATAATGAAAGGGGAATCTTTTATTGGAAATCAACCAACAAATGGACGCTGGTCATTAGACGGAAAGAAAGTCTATTTTGAATGGAATCCGAAAGATGAATTAGGAACAAGTACTTATTTCTGGCAAAAAGGAATGGCAAAACCAGAAATTGTCTTACCAAAAGAAGCTGTTTTTTCTCAAATGGATTTTAAAACAAAACCAGGATCTGATGTTGTTTACTATTTAGATAAAGGAAGTTTGTATTCTTACTCAATTCAATCGAAAATTTCGAAGAAAATGATTCAGCAATCAACTCCAATTTCTAATTTGCAATTAGGATCTCAAGCCGGAATACTTTTTTTTGAACAAAACGATAACATCTTTAAATACAATACTAAAGAAGGTACGATTTTGCAAATCACGAACTTTAGCAAAGGGATTAAAAAAGAAGTAAAACCTGAGAAAGAGACTTTTTTAACTACGCAGCAAAAAGAATTATTTCAGTTTATAAAAGATAAAGAAGCCAGGAAACAATGGAATCTTGCCAAAAGTAAAGCTGTAAAATCTGATTTTGCAAAGGAATATTTTTATGGTAAAGACGATTTTAATACTCTAAAAGTAAATCCAAACGGAAATTTTGCCACTTTTAGATTAGTAGAAGATACTGAAGTAAAAAAAGAAAAAATGGAAGTTTTTATAACTGCTGACGGTTATAATCAAACACCGGATACAAAGGAAAAAGTTTCTACAGCAAATTTTGTAAAAACAAAATTCGGAATTTATTCTGTTGCAAAAGATTCTGTTTATTATGTGAATTTTTCAACTTTAAGTCATATTCAGGATACACCTAAGTATTATGAATCGTACGACAATTTAAAAAATAAACCAAAAGAAGATAAACTAATTGTTCCTCAGGCTCCTGTTTACAATGAAGATGGATCATTGGCTATTGTAGAAATCAGAAGTCAGGATAATAAAGACAGATGGTTAGTTAGTCTAAATTTGGATAAAGGAACTTTCGAAGAAATAGAACATCAACATGATGAAGCCTGGATTGGCGGACCTGGAATTCCGGGTTATTCTTTTTCTTCTGGAAATTTAGATTTTCTTGCAGATAATGAAACGATTTATTTTCAATCTGAAGTTACAGGATATTCTCATTTGTATACTTATAACGTAAAGACCAAAAAGAAAACACAATTGACAAATGGAAATTGGGAAGTTCGTGATGTTACATTATCAAAAGATAAAAAAGTATTTTACTTAAGCACCAATACTACTCATCCGGGAAATAGAAATTTTTATAAATTGGCTCTTGCTGATGGTGTCCTACAACCCATTTTAACTAAAGACGGCGCACACGAAGTAGTACTTTCTCCAGACGAAAAATCACTATTAGTTCGTTATTCGTATAAAAATATTCCCTGGGATTTTTATCTGGCTGATAATAAAAAAAATACGACTTTACAGCAAATTTCTTCTTCAACAACAGAAGCTTTCAAGCAATATAAATGGAGAGCTCCTGAAGTGATCACCTTTAAAGCGCAAGACGGAACGCCTGTTAATGCGAGAATTTATACGCCAAAAGCAGAAGTAGCAAACAAAGCAGCTGTAATTTTTGTTCATGGTGCTGGTTATCTTCAAAATGCTCATAATTTTTGGAGTAATTATTACAGAGAGTACATGTTTCATAATTTGCTGACTGATTTAGGTTACACCGTATTGGATATCGATTATAGAGGTAGTGATGGTTATGGAAGAGATTTCAGAACTGGAATTTATCGTTTCATGGGAGGAAAAGATTTGTCTGACCATCTTGATGGTAAGAAGTTATTAGTGGATAAATATGGAATTGATGCTAATAGAGTAGGGATTTATGGTGGTTCATACGGTGGTTTTATTACTTTAATGGGAATGCTTACAACACCCGGCGAATTTACATCTGGAGCAGCTTTGCGTTCTGTTACAGATTGGGCACACTACAATCACGGATACACAGGAAATATTTTAAATTTTCCAGAAACGGATCCGGAAGCTTACAAGAAAAGCTCGCCAATATATTTTGCAGACAACTTGAAAGGAAACCTTGTAATGTTGCACGGAATGGTTGATGACAATGTAGAGTATAAAGATATTGTACGTTTGTCTCAGCGTTTTATAGAATTAGAGAAAAAGAACTGGAGCCTGGCTTCCTTCCCTGTAGAGACTCATGGTTTCAAGGAAACGTATTCATGGATCGACGAATACGGAAGAATCTTAAATTTATTTAATTCAACACTTCTTAAAAAATAGTCTACAGTCGCAGTTTTCAATTGCAGCATCAAAACTCTAAACTGTGACTGAAAACTGAATACTTTCTTGTTTGCTCTTTTAATTAGTTTTAAATTTGCATTCGTAAAACAACAACACAACTTACAATAATGAGCAATACAATTACAACAACAAATTTTAATTTCCCGAATCAGAAATCAGTTTACCGCGGAAAAGTTAGAGAAGTTTACAACATCAATGATGAACTTTTAGTAATGGTCGCAACCGACAGACTTTCGGCTTTTGATGTCGTTTTACCAAAAGGGATTCCGTACAAAGGACAAATTTTAAATCAGATTGCAACCAGATTTATGGAACTGACTGAAGATATTGTTCCAAATTGGTTGATTGCTACACCAGATCCAAACGTTGCTGTCGGACATTTATGTGAGCCATTTAAAGTAGAAATGGTAATTCGTGGTTATGTTTCAGGACACGCTGCTAGAGAATATGCTGCAGGAAAAAGACAAATTTGTGGTGTAACTATGGTTGAAGGTTTAAAGGAAAATGATAAATTTCCAGAACCAATTATTACTCCAACTACAAAAGCGGACAACGGTTCTCATGACGAAGATATTTCGCGTGAGGATATTTTGGCAAAAGGAATTGTTACTGAAGAAGATTATATTGTTTTAGAAAAATACACTCGTGATTTATTTCAAAGAGGAACTGAAATCGCTGCAAGTCGTGGTTTGATTTTAGTTGATACAAAATACGAGTTCGGTAAAACGAAAGATGGTGTTATTGTTTTAATTGATGAAATTCACACTCCCGATTCTTCCCGTTATTTCTATGCAGAAGGATACCACGAAAGACAGGAAAAAGGAGAAGAGCAAAAACAATTATCAAAAGAGTTTGTGCGTCGTTGGTTGATCGAAAATGGCTTTCAAGGTCAGGAAGGACAACAAATTCCAAATATGACTGATGAATACATCGAATCTGTTTCTGAAAGATATATTGAGTTATACGAGAATATTTTAGGAGAAAAATTCGTTAAGGCTGATATCAATAATATCGATGAACGTATTAATAAAAATGTTTTAGATTATCTAAATAGCAAAGCTTAAACTTAGATTTTAAGCCTAAATTTTTTAGCCACAGATTACACAGATTAAAGAGATTTTAAAAATCCTTTTAATTTTTGTAATCTGTGGCTAAACTTTTATTGCTCCATTTTGATTTTTAAATTTTCAAGTCCTTTTTGTAAATCTTTTCCAATCATTTTATCCATATTCATCATGGGCATCATGATGTTCATTGGATAAGGAAAAACACCGTTGATTCCCCATTTTACTTTTGTTTGATTTCCTGTAATAGATTCAGTAGACATAAATCCAACAGCAGTATCATTCATAGGTTCTTTAAAACGTAAAGCAAAGTCAATACGTTTTCCTTCTGTTATTTTGGTAATTTCCTGTTCTCCAACTCCCACATCTTTTACACTACTTTCCCAGGCTGAAATAGCACCTACATTTCCATCAGTTCCTTTATAGGTTGATTTCATTTTGGGATCGATATTAGCCCAGACGCTAAACTCATTTTGATTTTTTAAATATCTCACATAATTAAAAACACTATCAGAAGGTTTGTTAATGGTGATTTCTCTTTCTACTGCATAATCTTTTGGCATAAAGTAAGCAGCAATTAAAACAATTGACACAATCAGTATCAGAATAAGCAGCATTCTTTTGATGATAAGCATATTCAATGGTTTAAAGGTTAATATTAGTTTATTTTGCTACGATTCAGCATAGTAAAGTTAAAAAAGATAAAGTGCTGTTTTACGGTATCGGGAAAAAAATATAAGATTTTTTATATTTTTTTGATTTAAACTGTAACATATTGAATAAATGAGCGTCTATATATGAAACGGTAATTTAACATTCAGGAGCGTTTATCAGTTTTTTATTAAATGAATGTTAAGAATTAGTTAAAACAAGGTACTTGGTAATGCATAATACAAAAAATAGAGTACATTTACATAGAATTTAAAAATCATCAATAATCAATCAATTTAACAATCAATCAACATGAAAAATTCAGTAATTGTTTTAGGAGTAGCTTTAGTAGCTTTTGCCAATGTTTCAATGGCAGCGAATCACACATCATCAGTAGTGAATCCAAAAATTGAAGTTTCACACAATTTCTCTGCTCCATTGCATGTAGCGGTAAGTAAAGGAGATGTAGAAGTAGTGAAAAAATTTATCGCTTACGGTGCTGATGTTAATGAAAAATCAGAAGACATGACACCATTAATGATTGCAGCACGTTATAATAAAGTTGAAATAATAAAAGTTTTATTAGAAAATGGTGCTCGTCCGGAAGATAAAAACGAACAAGGTTTCACAGCATTGAAATATGCACAATTGTCAAATGCAACAGATGCTATTGCAATTTTGAAAGATTTAAAATAAAAGTTTAAAACGAGTTTGAGTTAGTATACTTAACGACCTTCCTTGAGCAGAAGGTCGTTTTTTATTTTATATAATTTAAAAGAATTAATTAAAAATGCGTTTTCTGAATTTGTTTATCCTGAATTTTAGAAAAGAGAACCAAAGCTACAATTGCTCCAATAGTTGCATACAACATATCAGATTGTGTGTCCCAAATATATCCCTGAGTTCCTAAAAAAGAATCTCCGCCTTCGCCGGTTGCCAGCGAAACAAACCATTCTATAAATTCGTAGGTGGCGCTGATTGCTAAACAAATACTGACAATAATAAAGTTGAAAAAGCTTTTATTGTTGATTACTTCTTTTCGAATAAATAGTTCTCTTATAATCATTGCTGGCACGAATCCTTGTGCAAAATGCCCCACTTTATCATAATTATTTCTACTTTGATGAAAGACTTCTTTTATATAATCAAAAAAAGGAACTTCGGCGTAAGTATAATGTCCGCCAATAAATAAGATGATACAATGAATTAAGATTAATGTATAAGTGAAATTTGTAAAGCGAAATTTTTTAAAAGTGAAAGCGAGAATTATAAATCCAATAATTGCCGGAATAACTTCAAGAAAACAAGTAAATCCTTCTTTTGCATTTATCACTGAAGCTAATAATGAAATTGAAAAAAGCGTTATTAAAAAATAGATATATTTCATAAATGGGTTTGATTATGATGCAAGATATTAAACTAAAATGTAATGGAATCAAAAAAGCACCATTAAAAATAATGATGCTTTCTCTTTAACCAAATTAATTTAACCAATTAATTTATTTTGAAATTCTTATTCAATGGGAACATTTTTCTTGCGGTTGAAAACCCAAAATATAATTGGGAAAACCAATAGTGTTAAAATAGTGGCTGTTATTAAACCTCCAATAATTACAATGGCTAATGGTTTTTGTGATTCAGAACCAATTCCGGTTGAAATTGCGGCTGGCATTAAACCTATTGATGCCATTAATGCAGTCATAACTACCGCTCTTGTTCTTGCTTTTACTCCCATAAAAATGGATTCTTCTAATGTGAATTTTGCCTTCAGATTATGATGAAATTCGGATATTAAGATTACTCCATTTTGAATACAAATTCCAAGTAAAGCAATAAAACCAACACCAGCAGAGATTCCAAAATTCATTCCAGTAATGTGTAAAGCCATAATTCCCCCAATAATGGCAAACGGAACATTTGCTAAAACAAGCAAAGAATCTTTAATATTTCCGAAAAGAATAAACAGCAATACAAATATTCCGATTAAACTGATTGGTACAACCTGAGCCAAACGTGCACTGGCACGAACCTGGTTTTCAAATTCTCCTGTCCAGCCTGTTGTATAACCTGTAGGCATTTTTAGTTCAGCTACTTTTTTCTGTGCTTCGGCAATCGTACTTCCTAAATCTCTATCGCGAACAGAGAATTTTACACCAATAAAACGTTTTGTATTATCTCTGTAAATAAAAGCAGGACCAGTTACGGTTTTAATATCGCAGATTTCTTTTAGTGGAATTTTAACTCCACTAATAGTTGGAACTTTAAGTTCGGCCAAGTCTTCTTCATCTTTACGGTATTCTTTAGAAAAACGAACTCTCACATCAAATTTCTTTTCATCTTCATATTTTTGAGTGGCCGTTTTTCCTCCAAAAGCCAATTCTAAAACGGCTTGTGCATCGCTCAATGTAACACCGTAAGCGGCCATTTTTTCTCTGTCCAGAATCACACTAATTTCTGGCTGACCAACGTTTCTAAGAATCCCGGCATCTTTTATACCTGGAATGTCTTTGATCTTGGCTAAAACTTCATTTGATAATTCATCGAGTTTATCTAAATCATCTCCATAAATTTTCACGGCATTTGATGCTTTAAAACCAGCTACAGATTCGGCTACGTTATCAATAACGGGTTGTGAATAATTATAGGTAATTCCCTGATGCACTTTCAGTTTATTATCCATTTCATTAATTAATTCATCCATGCTGATTTTTCGAGTCCATTCCGATTTTGGTTTTAAATCAACCTGAAGCTGAATAAACCCGAATCCGTTTGGATCTGTTCCGTCATTGCTTCGTCCTGTTTGCGACAATACATTTTTGACTTCCGGAAAACTTTCGAGATCTTTTCGAATCATTGCCGCCGTTTGAACACTTTCTGGAAGTGATGTACTCATTGGTAATTCTGCAGTTACCCATAAAGCTCCTTCATTTAATTGCGGAAGGAATTCAGTTCCTAAAAAGGTAGCTGAGAAGAAAATCGAAGCCACAATCGCTACGGAAGCTATAAGTGTTTGGACTTTATGTTTAAATGTCCAGGCAAAACCTTTGCCTACAATTCTGTCCCAGAAATTCACAAACGGGTTGTGTTTTTCTTTTACGTTTTTATTCAACAGTATATGCGATAAAACCGGAACTAATGTAAGAGTAAATAGTAAAGCTCCCATTAAGGCAAAACCTAAAGTGTAGGCTAGGGGCGAGAACATTTTTCCTTCTACTTTCTGGAACGAGAATATTGGCAATAAAGCAGTAATGATGATTAATTTAGAAAAGAAAATAGCTTTACCCATTTCTGTTCCGGTTTTTTTAATCAAACTTCCTTTAGCTATTTTATTGTAGGCTGTCATTCCTAATTGATGTGCCCGGTGGTCCAATACCACAAACAATCCCTCGACCATAACCACCGCGCCATCAATAATAATTCCGAAATCGACCGCACCCAAACTCAGCAAATTGGCGCTCATTCCCATCATCTTCAGACATAAAAAAGCAAACAATAAGGATAACGGGATAACAATTGAGACCGTAAAAGTAGTTCTCCAGTCGGCCATGAAAAGAAATACGACACAAGTAACCAGAATAATTCCTTCAAATAAATTGTGCATTACTGTTTCAGTCGTGAAATTCATCAAATTATCACGGTCGTAAAAAGTTTCTATTTTAATATCCTTCGGAAGAACATTCTCATTTAAATCCTTGATTTTATCTTTTATTAAGGCTAAAGTTTCCTGAGCATTTTCGCCTTTTCGCATTACAACAATTCCCTCAACAGCATCATCGTTTTTACCAATTCCGGTTTGACCAACTCTTGGCATTGCGCTTTCGTAAACAGAAGCAACATTTTTTACCAAAATTGGATTTCCTCCGGCATCATCAACAATAATATTTTCAATATCCGGAATCGATTTTAAAAGCCCGACACCGCGAACTACAAAAGCTTGTCCGTTTTTCTCAATAATATCTCCACCAACATTTAAGTTTCCTGCATTTACAGCATTGTAAACTTGTAATGGAGTAATGTTGTATTTTGCTAATTTGATTGGATCAACACCAACTTCGTACGTTTTAGTTTGTCCTCCAAAAACATTTAAATCGGCCACACCAGGAACGGAGCGAAGTTGTTTGTCGATAACCCAGTTTTGATAAGTCAATAATTCTCTACTATCTCTGCTGTTACTTTTTACAATATATCTGAATATTTCTCCAGTCGGTCCGTATGGAGGCTGAACATCTGGTTCAACATCATCTGGAAGCGAAACATTTTTTAATAAATTATTGACCTGCTGACGTGCAAAAGTGTCATCGACTCCATCATCAAAAATGATTTTAATAACAGATAATCCAAACATGGTAATACTACGAACACTGGTCTTTTTCTGAACCGAGTTCATAGAGATTTCGATGGGTGAAGTCACAAAACGTTCTACTTCTTCAGCACTTTTGCCGTTCCATTGCGTAATGATAATAATTTGAGTATTCGTTACATCCGGAAAGGCGTCGATTGGCATATTTTTGAAGGAAATAAATCCGGCAACAGCCAATAATCCAACCCAAAAAAAGGTAAATGCTTTATTCTTAAGTGAAAAAGCAATAATATTTCTAATGAATTTGTTCATTTTAAAAGTATTTTTAATGATGAATTTTTATTTTTAAACTAAAATGCTTGATAATAAGCATCATTAATTTGTATAATTTTTTTTGTATCAGAACTCGGTGTGAAAACGCAATGCCAAAAACTGAATAGGACCTCTGTCTTTGTTATATCCGGGATTTACAGCAAATTGATAATCTGGTGAAAGTGTAATATGGGTGTTGGGAACTAGAAAGGAATAAAAAACTTCTACAATTTGTTCTGTTCCATAATTCAAAGTCCCGTCACCAATCATAAAACCATTTCCTCCAAGTTTTTGATATTCTTTATGTGGGTTTGATAGTCCGTTGGCTACTATTGCAATACCACCAAAATCATTTTCGCGATTCCAAATTTTTCCTTTCAGATTAATTCCTAATTGCGCTGATCGGTCAATTTCTGTAAAAGCCCAGGTTTCATTTTTACCATCATTATAACTCATTCGGGCAAAAAGTCCCCAATTTTCTCCATGTGTATAATCTAAATTTAAACCCAGACCATATTTTGTGCGACCATTTTCCCGTGTACTTTTAATATCCGGAATTGTTGTAAAATTTGAGTTGGCTTCAGCGTAATTTCCCATTCCTGCCACATTTCGAAATCCTAGTAACTTGATAATACTTGTGTCATTATTACTGAAGACTACTTTCTTTTCAATTTCAACGTTTACGGCATTAGAATCTTTAAAACTAAATTCAACATTCGGCCCGTTAGCATAAGTTGGCAAAGCGGTTAATGAAGCTCGTAACTGCCAGCTATCAAATTGATAATTAACATATAATCCGTCAGTATATCCGCGGGTATTCGCTGCATAATCCCAAGCTCCATGGGTCATTAGCGACCAGTTCAAAAATTGTGTTCTAGGATCGTGTGAGTAGGTATTATTATCGAAATAATCGGATAACCCGAATTTTCCAAAAACCAATTGCAACGACTTATTATTCTTAAACTGAAATTTTTGTTCTAATAGCATTCTCGCAACATAAACGACAGGCTTTGAATCTCCAATTCTAAAAGTTTCTCCGTTAGGAAAACCTCCTAAACCTCTGGCTTGTGATAAACCCTGGCCGCCTGACATTTCAGGATTTAAAGTTGCTGTAGCACCTTTCCAGAGCGGAAGATCAAAATATAAAGTCGATGTCAGGGACAATGCACTTTCTTCTTCGGGAGTCATACTGTTGGTTCCTGAATAGTTAGCATGAAAGGATGGATGATATTGATATATAGACGTCATTTGAAATTTAAGACTATATTTTCGTATCGAATCTGTTTCTTGTGAAAATGAAAACGTCGAAATCAGCAACGTTGCAAAACTCAATATGTTTACAGATTTTTCCATTTAATTATTCATTTAAGGCGCGGTAAATAAATAACTGATTGTTGGTAATTATTTTTTCATTGTCTTTTAATCCACTTGAAATATAAGTAGTGTTTCCAACGACTCTGTAAACTTCAACTTGTCTGGTTTCAATATTGTGACGATCTTTAAAAACCATAACAAAGTTTTTACTTTTGTCAAAAACAATAGCGTTACTCGGAATAGCAATCATTGATTTATCTTCCTCTTTA
Organism: Flavobacterium aquidurense; assembly: GCA_900107365.1. Lineage (GTDB taxonomy): Bacteria > Bacteroidota > Bacteroidia > Flavobacteriales > Flavobacteriaceae > Flavobacterium > Flavobacterium aquidurense. The sequence goes on along the minus strand of FNPS01000015.1, from coordinate 6,391 downwards.
AATGATAATTTTATATTGGCATTCATATCCGGTTTTAATAAATAACCTGGATTTTGTAATTTAATACGAGCCTGCATTGCTTTAGTTTCGGGATCAATTACGTTGAAGATTTTATCTACTTTTCCTTTAAAAACTTTATCAGGGTAACTCAAAGTAGTTACATCGGCATCAATTCCTAATTTTACTTTATTAATATCCATTTCATTGATGTTGGCCATTGCCCAAACTTCGCTGATTTCAGCAATATCAAAAATATTTTCAGAACGATCATTTCTCAAAAGCATGTCCTGATTAATGCTTTTTTGAATTATAAAACCACTAATTGGAGCTGTCACCTCATAAATAGAACCGGCTTTGATGTTGTAGATTTTATAAGTTTCCTGAATTTTCCCTACCTGCGATTGTGCTTTAGCAACTTCTGCTTTTGCCTGAAGAACGTCACTTTCAGAATTTAATTTTCCATCAAATAATTCCTGAGCTACTTTCAAACTGTTTTTGGCTACTAGTAAATCACTTTTTGCATCAAGTGATTGTTTTTCAAAATCTGCAATATCGGTACTTCTGATAGTAGCTAGAACTTGACCTTTGCGAACATAATCGCCAAGCTCCACATTTACTTTAATTACATTTCCACCTACAAGCGGGTAAACATCAATCATTTTATTGTTGTCAGCTGTAATTTTTCCGTAAAAATTCAATTCATTAGTTACAGGTTTTGTTTGTGCTTCAGCGGTTGTCGTCGATTTTAGCATAGAGTCGCTTAATGCAAAAGAGGTATTCGTTTGCGGATTTTCGACTTCCTTTTTACAGCTTGTAAGAGATAAACTTACTATTGCAATTCCTATGATTAGTTTATGTTTCATTTTATTTAGTTTTAAAATAAGTCTTTGTTGATGGTACTGTTTAATTCTTCTCCTGAAAGCACTACTTTTTTCTTTAATTCATTTACCTGAATTGATGCCTGATTGTAGCTTTCCATAAAATCAGTGAATTCTAGTAAACTAACATTTCGTTTTTGAAAATTCGTTAGCATTCCGTTGTAAACTGCCTCAAAATCTGCGTTAACAGTTGGATTTATTACTGTATAGTTTTTGCGTGATTCATCCCATTTATTCCAGGCCGAAGTAATTTCAGTTTGCAATTGCAGGTAAAAACTTTGTTTATCAACTTTAGACTGTTCTAAAATGGTTTGTGCATATTTGATATTTCCTTTGTTTTTATTCCAAAGTGGTAATGGAATTCCCAATGTCAAATTGGCTTCTTTATTAAAGGCACCACTACGTTGATCATAGTTTGCACCTAAAGTAACGTCTGGAACAGAAAGCGATTTTTGCCATTTTACATTGATTTCGTTAGCATCAATTTCTTTTTGCTTGGCTAAATAATCGGGACGATTCGTGATGGCATCATTTTCAAATGATTTTATATCAAAAGCCAATGTTTTCAAATATTTATTAAATTCAGAATCAGAAACATTTGGAACTACAGTTTCTGTTTCGTTCAATAATAATTTCAAATTCGCCTGTTCTTCAATATTATCATTCACGACTTCCATTCGCTCGTTCTTAAAATTGAGATACAAAGATTGCAAACGAACAACATCTTTTAAAGGGACATTCCCTTTTTGAGCCTGAATGGAGTAGGAGTTGATTAAATCTTCTATATGCACCAATTGCTTATCAGTAGTTTCAAGACTTTTTGTATTGTAATAAACAGTGTAAAAACTTTTGCGTAATTGTAATTTTAATGTCCTTAAAAGATCATTAAATTGCAATTCAGCCAATTGTTCATTGGTTTGCGCTAGTTTTACCTCATTGCGTTTTTTTCCTCCCAGATAAATTAATTGCTCGATACCGAATGCTTTTTGCCCATCCTTACCAATATCAAAATATTGATTTCTTTCCGGATTGTAGGCATTCAATTCTGCGCTAAGTGTTGGGTTATCCCAAATACGTGCCTGAATCGTTAGTGCTTTCGAAGCATCAATATTATATTGAGATGCCAACAAAAAAAGATTTTTTTTAAGAAACTGGCTTTCACAGTCCTGAAGTGTTACTGTTTTTTGAGCCATAACTACCTGATTGAATAATACAAGTAGGAATAATGCACATAGTTTTTTCATTGTATCAATTTTAAGTTGTACAAATATGCTATCAAGGGACTTTAAGAGACCTTAAAATCTACCTTAAAAATACCTTAAAATTTCTTACAAATGAAAAAATAGTTGAAATAAATTTGTGTTTATATCTGGAACACTGTAGGTTATGGTTGCTTTATGAAGTGTCAAGATACGATTTACAATACGTAATCCAAGCCCAAAACCAGAAGTGCCTTTCGAATTTTCCCCACGCATAAATGCTTGAAAAAGTCTTTTTTGTTCTTCTTCATTTAAAGTTTTTCCAGTGTTGAAAACAGAAATAATTAGATGATCTTTTTCAGAGCTGATTTTTACTTTGGCTTGTTTGTTAGTAGAGTAAACACAGGCATTTTTGAGAACATTCCCTATGGCAATTTCGAGTAAATTTTTGTTCCCTCTAATTTCTAAAGCAGTATCTAAATTGTCATTTTCTTCCATTTCGAAAAGAATAATAAAATCAGGAAAGCTTTTATTTAAGTTTTCAATTGACGAAAAAAGAATTTCATCCATTCGCTGAACTTCATAATTCTCGTGATTTTTATCATCTATTTTAGAAAGAATCAAAAGTGAATTAATAAGTTCTGTTAATTGATTAACGTCTGATAAAATAGTTTTTAAGAAAGATTTTCCTTTGTCAGATGTTGCTCGATCTGTAATGGTATTTTCAATTTGCGAAGTAATTCTTGAAAGTGGAGTTCTGAGCTCATGCGAGGCGTGTGCAGTAAATTCTTTTTGTTTTTGATAGGACATTTCAATTCGGTCCATCATGAAGTTAAATTCATTGGCAATCAAATCAATTTCATTTTTAGTACTTTTTGACTCAATACGTGTGTCAAGATTGTTCTCGTTTATGTTTTTTATTTTTTGATGGAATATGCTCAACGGGCTCATGGCTTTTCTTACCATGAACGAAGTCAAAACCCAACAAATACAAGTAAAAAATATATAAGAAACGATTAAAGTATATCTAAGAAAAAGCAGTTTCCGTTTCCCGTAATCATCTGTTGCCGATATTAAGGCATAAAAATCTCTGTCTTTGGTATCATAGAAAACGCCATAAACTTCATAATTTCCTTGTTGCTTAAAAAAGGTTTTATGTTGCTTAAGGTATTTTAAATCATCAATGGACCAGGTTATTTTGGCATCATCAATACTACTATAGATTAAATTGTAATGAGAATCAAAAACCAAAGTCTTTTCATCATACAATTTATTGATAGAGTTTTGATCAATTATTTTTAAAAGCTGATCATCAACTTCTTTTACATTGACCAAAAGTTTAATATTTGAAAGTGCTTTTATTTCAAGACGATCACGAAATTCTTCTTTTCTAAAATTAGAGTACAACACAAATATCACAGTAGATGCCAACCCAAATAGGATTGTAAAAAGCAAACTAACTAAAAGTGATATCCGGTTTTTTAATGTCATTCCTGAGCGCTTAAATAATATCCGTAACCAATTTTGGTCCGAATTAGTTTTATTTCGTGGTCTTTATCAATTTTCTTTCTTAAAAAGTTAATGTAAACCTCAATTGTATTCTGATTGGTTTCAATATGGTAATCCCAAAGTTTCTCGGCAATAAATTGTTTAGATAATACTTTTCCTTTAGCATGAGCCAGAATCAGAATCAATTTAAACTCTTTTGGTGTCAATTTGATTTCTTCACCTGAACGAAATACTTTCATATCATCTTCCAGAATTTCTAAATCTTCAATACTAATTTTATTCTCACTTTGCTGTGGAATATCTTTTCGTCGTAAAAGTGATGAAATACGGGCATACAATTCCTCAAAATGAAATGGTTTAACCAGATAATCGTCGGCACCATTATCAAATGAAGCTAATTTATCTTCAATTTCACTAAAAGCCGTTAGCATTATAATAGGTGTCTTTTTATCAATTTCCCGTATTCCTTTGCAAACGTCGATTCCGTTTGTTCCAGGAACATTAATATCAAGAATAATTAAATCGTATTCCTGTGGAAGATATTTCTTTAGTAATAAAGAACCATCGTAATAAGGTACACACTCGAATTCTTTTGAAGTAAAGAATGCAGAGATTTCTTTAGACAACGTAAAATCATCTTCGAGTAGTAGTATTTTCATGCTATATTTTATTAGTCAATTCGGCTAACAATAACCGAATTGACGTTTTAAGTTTTCTTTTTATTTGAAATAAGAGAAAGTCTCATTATTCTCAATTTTCAATAACGATTCATAAATCAACTGAATCACATTTTCAACATCTTCCCTATGAACCATTTCAACAGTAGTATGCATATAACGTAAAGGTAACGAAATCAATGCAGATGCTACACCGCCATTGCTATAAGCAAAAGCATCAGTATCTGTTCCGGTCGCTCTCGAAGTAGCGTGACGTTGAAACGGAATTTTATTTTCCTCTGCTGTGTCTACAATTAAATCACGCAGTTTATTTTGAACAGCGGGTGCGTAAGCAATTACAGGTCCTTTACCCATTTTAAGATCACCTTCTACTTTTTTGTCAATCATTGGCGTAGTCGTATCGTGGCAAACATCAGTAACAATTGCCACATTTGGTTTAATCGTTTGTGCAATCATTTCAGCACCTCGCAAACCAATTTCTTCCTGAACCGAGTTTACAATATACAACCCAAACGGAAGTGTTTTTTTATTTTCATGCAATAAACGGGCAACTTCGGCAATCATAAAACCACCCATTCTGTTATCGATAGCACGACAAACGAATTTATTCTCGTTCAAAATCATGAATTCGTCGGGATAGGTAATCACGCAACCCACATGAACGCCCATTTCAAGAACTTGTTCTTTGGTTTCGCATCCCAGATCAATGAAAATGTTACTCAATTTGGGAATTTCCTCCTTGTCGCGCAAGCGGGTATGAATCGCCGGCCATCCAAAAACACCTTTTACAATTCCTTTTTTAGTATGAATATTAACTCTTTTCGATGGCGCAATTTGATGATCAGAACCTCCATTACGTATTACATATAATAAACCATCATCTGTAATGTAATTTACATACCATGAAATTTCATCTGCGTGACCTTCTATTACAACTTTAAAAGGAGCATCAGGATTAATAATTCCAACCGCTGTTCCATAAGTATCGGTAATAAAAGTATCAACGTATGGTTTTAAATAATTCATCCAAAGTTTTTGTCCTTCACTTTCATATCCGGTAGGCGATGCATTATTTAGGTAGCTTTCCAGAAAAGCAATTGAGGTATCTTTTAAGATAGATTCAGTACTCATAAAAATATTTTTTTGCTAATTTATAAATTTGGTATTAGAGTTGTGTATAAATATATAATTTTACATTTAAATTATGACTCGATGAGATTTACCTACATTCTTTTATTCTTTATATTGATTTCGTTTTCAGGCCAGGCTCAGGTTACGCCAAAAGAGAACCAGCAAATGGGCTATGTATTGACAGAACGAGATTCTATTTTGGGCGATACAATTGAATTGCCTGAAATTATTATCACCAAAGAGAAACTCGATCCCGAAGCGCAAAAGCAATTTATGATTCTTCAAAACAGAGTGTATAAAGTATATCCCTACGCAAAGCTGGCTGCTGATAGATTGACGGCTTTAAATCAGGGAATGGCGCGGCTGAAAACCAATCGCGAAAAAAAGAAGTATTTTAAAATTGTAGAAGATTACCTTAATAATGAATTCGAAGCTAGATTAAAAAAGCTTTCGCGTAAACAAGGTCAAATTCTTGTAAAACTAGTACACAGACAAACCGGAATCACAACATATGAATTGATTCGCACGTTAAAAAGCGGTTTCAAAGCTTTTGTATCTAATACGACCGCCAATTTATTCGACATTAGTTTAAAGAAAGAATACAATCCATACGAAGTCAATGAAGACTATTTAATAGAAACCATTCTTCAAAGAGCATTTGAGTCAGGCCGATTGGTCAATCAAAAACCAGCCAAACCTATAAACTATGGTGACCTAATGAATCAATGGGAAGCAAAAGCAAAGCAAACCAAAACCGAAGAGGCTAAAGATAGATAGCATTACTTATATATAGTTTTACAACCCGACAGTTTTACAAAAGCTGTCGGGTTTATTTTTATAAATAAACAGGGATACTTTTATACTATAATATAAAGGAAGGGTTTTTTAGAGAAGAATCATTATTTTAATAAGGAGCTGTTTCCCGCTATCCGTTTCAATCTTTTGTGCCGAACCCCGGCACAAAAGGATTTCCACTTCTATCGGGGCTAGGGGAGTT
>FNPS01000016.1 GCA_900107365.1 Flavobacterium aquidurense | reverse complement strand
TTTAAAAACCCTGTTTCTAACGAAACAGGGTTTTTTGTTTTATATTACTTTGTGTTTTTTTAACCGCAAAGAGCGCAAAGATTTTTTTTTGTGTTTGTGGTTGTCTTTATTAAGTTCGCAAAGCTGTGTGGTGTAACTTTGCGAGCTTTGCGTATCCCTTTGCGTTCTTTGCGATAAGATTTTTAACCGCAAAGAGCGCAAAGATTTTTTTTTCTTTGTGTTTGTGGTTGTCTTTATTAAGTTCGCAAAGTTGTGGGGTGTAACTTTGCGAGTTTTGCGTATCCCTTTGCGTTCTTTGCAGTAAGATTTTTAATGGATCAACACGTAAATCTGAGGAGCAGCAAAAATTAAGCATAAATGCCTTCATTTTAATTCCATGTTTGGATACTAGTCTTGCATATATTTACCTAAAATGGTCATCCCATTTTACTGCCGTCAAATGCCGGTAAGTGCATTGATTTTCTTAAGGCTCTATTTCCTTTTTTAGATATTCTGGGCTTTCCTTTTACTGATGTGCCAGATTGCTTTTCTTTTACATCCAGTCCCGCATAACTGGATAATTATGATTTGTTTAGAGGAAATGCATATAATATCGATTTCTCCTTAAAATCTAAATCGATTTCCGGAACAGAGGATGGAGCGGTGGTTTATTTTGAACTGTTTTCCTCACTTCAAAGTAATTTATCAAAGGGAGATTATAATTTCGGAGGTTATTCAGATGCGACAGCTTATACCTTTACAAAATGGGGACAATCATTACTTGGTAAAAATATTAATGCGGAAAAAGCAGCCATGTTGGTTACTACTGGAGTAAGTATAAGGCCTTCCAGCGGAATTTTTTAAGGTTATTGAAAACGGTGAAATTTATAAAGTCAGTTTTATAGGAAAAGGAACGGCAGACTATTACAAAGACGGAGTACTAGCTTCAAGCCAGAACGATGTTAATTTTACGATGCAATACCAAGGAGAAGTGAAACGATCAGAAGGCAAAAAAATTACAGCAAAAAATTCCGCTTCAAAAGTAAGATTAGAAAAAAATCATGCGGTTATTTTTAATTAATTCAAAAAATAGAATATAAAAGATTAGATAGATTTATATGAGATACTTTTGTACATCGCAATCTAAGGACAAGCCAAATTAGCAACAAAAGCCCTAATAATTTAGGGCTTTTTGTTTTTTAGTTGGGTTCAAGATAATAACTATTTTGATAGTCTTAATTTTTAGTGGCAAAAAAGGTATCCACTCTAAATCACTCCATAGAAAATATTCAGGGTAAATAAAATCTCTAATAATATAAAGAAAATTTCTTAATTGCAGTTGCGAGAGCTGCTAATAGTCACCACTTTTTCAAACCGGCCATGATTGCTTATAGAAGCAAACTGAATACTATTTAGAAAAGGATTGGATAAATACGGAAGGCCATTCTTGTCTTTTGAGGTAACTTGTTTTTCAATTTCTATTATTTTATTCAAGTCCTCAAAATGACTAATCGCAATAGTATGAATATAATCCTGAGATAAAATAGTGCTAGTGTGGAAGGTTTTACCGGAACAAATGACACTTCCTTTAATGCTGTTGTGGTTTTGCGATACTAAAGAGCAAACCAGCCTTAGGGGTATATATTCCCTTATTTTTGTCTGGCGATTGTACACTTTGTAGGCAGCTTCTTTCATGCTCCAAAGTATCCAAACCATGATTTCGGGATCTGCAGCGCCTGCAATAAGCAATTGCTCGTCAAGGGTGAATATTTTTTCGATAAACCCCTTACGCCGCCAATTGCTTTCTTTGCGGGATTGCAGAATATCAATCACGTCATTGCCAATCATTTTTGGGCTAGTTTAGTTTCAATAATTTCGACAGCCGTTTTTACATCAAGCATGCGTTCCATATCAGTATTGTCAATTACAACATCAAAAGCTTCTTCAATATCAAGAATAATGTCTACTAGATTAGCCGAATTAATACTTAAATCATTAATAAAATCAGTATCCTCGGTAAGGTTGTCATATGCTTCTGTATTAGTAGTGTAAGGCTTTATGATCAATTTTAATTTGGCAATAATTTCTTCCTTGTTCATATTATTATTTTTGAAATTTTTTAAAAATTATGCAGGCATTTACATCACCAAAACCAAAACTTGCTTTGGCAATAATAATGGGGTTACTATCAATTGTTTTTAAAGGTACTTTTAAAGGATTTATAAGAGCGCTAATTTCGGGATGAAGATCTTCGCAATTTGTATTTCCAAATATAAAACCTTCATGAAGCTGCAAAACGGTTGCTACGCTTTCGATACTTCCGGCTGCGCTTAAGCAATGTCCGGTCATGTTTTTTAAAGAATTGATATATGGAAAATTATTTCCTCTTCTATTAAGTGCTTTTGTCCAGTTTTCAATTTCAAGGCTGTCTTTTGTGGTTGCCGTTAGATGTCCGTTTATAGCATCAATTTGATCAGCTGAAATACCGGAATTAGAAATTGCGTTTGTAATACAGCGTTGCACGGCTGTACTGTTTGGTGCCGTCATACTGCCATTACCACGTTGCCCGCCCGAGTTAACATTTCCACCTAAAATTTCGGCATAAATCGTCGCACCACGTTCTAAAGCACTTTTTAAATCTTCTATTACCAAAGCTCCAGCACCACTTCCCGGAACAAATCCTGCAGCTGAAGCACTCATAGGTCGTGAACCTAGCTCCGGATTATCGTTGTATTTTGAACTGCAGACACGAAGCGCATCAAATCCTGCCCAAATATAAGGGCCACTATCACCAGTACTACCGGCTAATATTCGCTTTGCCTGTCCAGCCTGTATGCGGTCGTAAGCCATCATAATAGCTTCGGTTCCTGTGGTGCAGGCAGACGAATTGGTAGTTACCTGATTACCTAGGCCCAATTTGCCACCCAGATAAGCGCTAACACCGCTATTCATGGTTTGGGCCACAACAGTACTGCCTAATCTACGAGTTTGCAATTCGTCAATTTTATAAATGCTTTCGCGGAATTTATCAATCCCGGATGTTCCCGATCCGAAAATAGTTCCGCTGTCCCAGTCTGGTTTGTCGTTTGTTTCGATTGGTAATCCAGCATTTTTCCATGCTTCCATTCCTGCAATAACGCCATACAAAATACCAGTGCTGTTAAAACCACGCAGTTCCAGTTCTGTAAAATATTGCGCTTTGAGCTCTTCAGAAATTTGAGGTTTACCCGCTATCTGGCAGGAAAACTGTAATTCCTGTAATTGTTCATCATGTCGAATTCCTGATATACCATTTTTTATGGCGTGGTTAAAGGCTGCGATACCAACTCCGTTAGGAGCTGCGACGCCCAATCCTGTTATTACAACTCGCTTACTCATAATTTATTGGTTATCATGCCAGCCAAAAAACCTTTGCAAACTTCTTGTCCAGCTTCGTTTTTCATAATTACATTGCACTTCAATTTTCCAAACCTGAAAAATGTTTTTTGAGATGTAACCGTTATTTTTTCGTTAGGATAAACGGGTTTTAAAAACTGCATATCGGCAGAGGTAAAAGCGATTACGGTATCTTTGGTAAAAGTATCGCCCATAAGATAGATACCAAGACAAACCAGGCCAATCTGAGCCATGGTTTCTGTAAGGATAACGCCCGGAGTTACCGGATTATCTTTAAAATGACCTTTATAAAAATCCAGATCTTCGCTATAAGTATAGGTGCCACTAATACTATTTTCATCTACGTGAAGTAATTCATCTACAAACAAAAAAGGTTTGATATAAGGCAGTTTTGCTAAAATATCAGTCAGTTCCATATTTTTTTTCTAAATAATTACCATTGTAATAAAATTCTTTGTGCCGAAAATCCGGGCCCAAAACTCAGCATCAAACCCTTTTCTCCCTTTTTTGGGTTTTTATCCATAATTTGCTCTAAAACATACAATACAGTTGCACTCGACATATTGCCGTATTCTTTCAGCACTTCTTTGGTGTCATTTATATTTTTTCCTAATCCTGAAAAAAGTGCTTCAACGGTTGTAATGATTTTTTTTCCGCCAGGATGAAAAATCATGTAGTCAATGTCTTTGATTTCTAAATTGTTCTTTAGCAGAAATGGATGGATAATATCGCTAAAATGAGAAGCGATCGTGTCCGGAACTTCTATATCCAATACCATTTGTAGTCCGCTATTGGTGAGTTTAAAACCCATCATATGTTCTGCTTCATAAAAATGATACATTTCTTCACTCACTATTTTCGGCCCCTGATCGTCTGTGTGGGAAGATAACAAACAACAGGCAGCTCCATCTCCAAAAATGGCAGCACTTACAATATTAGGCATCGAAAAATCATCAAGCTGAAATGTCGCCGTTGGAGACTCTACAGCGATAACTGCTGCACGTTTTCCGGGATTTGCTTTTAGAAAATTCTTAGCATAGATAATACCAGAAATTCCGGCTGCGCACCCCATTTCTGTTACCGGAAGGCGCACAATATCCTGCCTCAGCTTCATTTTATTAATAAGGTATGCGTCTAAGGATGGAATCATGATTCCGGTACAGCTTACGGTAATAATATAATCTAAACTTTGCGGATCCCAATTGGCTTTTTCGAGTGCTTGTTGCAGCACTTGTTCGCCTAAAATAATGACTTCACGCGTATAAATGTCATTTTTTTCTTCAAATGATGTTGCGGTAAAAACTTCTTCCGGATCCATTATCGAATAACGTTTGTCTACTGCAGCGCCTTCAAAAATCTTTTTGACTTTTTTTATAAAACGATCATCTTGTTCATGCAGCCAGCCATCCAGCATTGGAAGTATATCAGCCGTTGCACGCGAATATTTTGGAAGTTGCTTGGCAACCGTTACTATTTTTACACTCATTTTTTTGTAATTATCCACTGGTAGCGAAATGCCCATTTCCAGTTTATGGTATAGTTTTTTAAATCTAGTTTTTTAGAAAACTCCACGAGTTCTTTTTTTCTAAATCCTCTCAGGATAGAAATCAGTCCATCTTCACGTGACATGCTGTTCAGATTAAAAACAAAACAGATCAGTTCAAAAAGTCTGTAAGCAGTTTTACTTCGATGCAAATCGTTGATAATGATGCCGATTTCAGCATTATTATTAAAGATACTAATTATTTTTAATATTTGTTCGTTGGTGAAATGGTGGAGGGTCAGGGTGCATAAAATGATGTCAAACTTTATGGTTTTAAAATCTTCGCTAAAAATATCCAAACATTTGTATTCGATATTGGAGTATTCTTGTGATAATTTTTTGGCATAATTGATCGTAAACTCATTGGCATCAATACCGGTAAGCTGAAAAGTAAGTTTGTTTTTCTTACCAAATTTGGCCAGCATACGGAGCATATCACCATTACCACAGCCTATATCTGCTATAGAAATAGTCTTAGCATTGTGGGATTGTTTTAATAATTCCTTTATTCCCTGCAGAATAACTTTGTTACCTCCAAGCAATTGATTAATACGGGCAATTTGGTCGAGTGCCTCTCGGAGTTCTTCTCCCTGGAGAGAAAAATCATCCATTATTTCGGCTTCCTTTGTTCTGAATTTGATGTCTAGAGCCATTTAATTAATTGGTATAGGTTTACCGTGAGTTTGTTTTATTATCTCAGGTAGAATTTTAGGATATGATGCCACTAATGAAACGAACATATTGGTTATTGCTTTGTTGGTTAAGATTCGAGCCAAAATTCTACCCATAAATATTCTTTTTCCAAAATGTTTATTCCATTCTTTTATGTATTTTTTTTCTAATTGATCTCTGGAAATAATCTTATCTGTATAAAAGGCTAGGATTAATTCGGATGCTATTTTTGCGCTATGTATAGCCATCGCCATTCCGTTACCACAAAGCGGGTGAATAAGTCCTGCAGTATCGCCAATCATTATGATATGATTTTCTACAGGTTGTTTTTTTTCAAACGAAATCTGACTTATCGTTAAAGGTTTATCAAAAAGAAGGCTGCTGTTTTCAAAAACAGATTTAAGATGTTTGTTTTTATAAAGCACATTTTGCTGATAATCCTCAATGTTTTTATATTGCTTAAAAGTAGCGTAATCGGCAAGATAACAAATGTTAATGATGTTATGCTCTACCTTTGAAACGCCACAATAACCTCCTTTAAAATTGTGCAGCGCTACAACATCATTATCTAAATTTCCTGAATAATGCCCTTTTACTGCTAACCATGGCGATTTTTTATGGAAGAAATTACGATCTAAAAGCTGGTCGACATTAGAACGTTTGCCAAATGCACCTAATACTATTTTTGCCGTTACCATTTGATTTGCAGTTGTAGCACTGAAAAAATCATTACTGAAGGATACATCAATAACATTTTCTTTAATTATAGTACAATTGTTTGATAAAGCTTTTTGATATAAAAAATCATCAAGTACATATCGACTGATACCAAATCCGCCTAGCGGAAGTTGTGCCTTTGCCGTTTTTCCACTATTGGTGCTAAATTCGAACTTGGAGATTTTTGTGGGATTAAGTTCAGAAATATTGATGCCAAGAGATCTAAGATAAGGTAAAATCTCATTCGAAATATATTCGCCACAAACTTTATGTCGCGGATAAGAAGATTTTTCGATTAGGGTTACTTTCAAATTATTTTGTGATAGGTGAATAGCCGCTGTCAAACCAGCAAGTCCGCCACCAATAATCAAGACATCAGAATTTGTTTCCATTTTACCAATTTAGTGATAAAATTTCAGCATTCCAATTAAGTTATTAATCTTTTCTTTCTCATTTTCTTATAAAACCATCTTAACTTTTTGTGGAAGAAAAGCTATCCACTCTAAATAGTTTGGGCCACGATTCTGCCATAGAAATTATGGGCATTTTTATAAAGTTTGAAAACTGCTTTAAAAGCAAAAAACCTGCGAATCCTAGGATTTGCAGGTTTTACCACGTTTTTTGCGGGTTTTTGAAAAGATTGAAAAAGTGACCTTTTTACTTCTTTTACCCTTTTAGTGGGGAGAGCAGGATTCGAACTTTTAGCTTGGAAACCGCTGTATATCTCACTTTTATCTATGTCTTGAACCTCTGTGCACCGATTCTGCACCAAATTCAATTTTGCTATTTCAATATTAAATCATGCACAGAAATTAGAGTACTAACGAACTAACAAGAAGTTGTATTATTCTTTTGCTTTACAAATATAATTATAAATATTTAAAATGCAGGGCTTCCATAAATTTTGACTTTTTTGTAGACTTTGAAAAGTTTCCTTTTTAAATCAACCGAGGAGAAAGAGGGATTCGAACTGTAAATTCAAGACCTCCTTTATATACTGCATTTTTAATATTTATTACCGGGTTCGAAATGTACTGCGCCACGATTCTGCCACCGAAATTTTCGTTATTTTTATAAATATTGAACGTAGTAGCTTGCTATATCTATTTAAATTAACGTTATAATTCGTTAATTGATTCAGACGCAAAAATAAGTTTTTTTTTATGAAAAGCAATGACAAATAATTTCACTGCATTACGTGATTTGACAGAGAAATTAGGATATCGTATAATGACTTTTGTGAAAAAAAGTTCTCACTTTTGTCATTTTAAACAGAAGTCGCCCATACTTCTATGGCAGAAATGATATCCACTCCAATTTTCTAAGGTAATTTCAATCTATACATCTTACCTTTTTTGAGTTCATACATTATTTAAGGCAATAATTTGACCGTATAAAATTATATACAAAATTATCTGTAAATGAGAAAGAGCGATTATTCAAATCGAATCATTACTATTCATTTTGATATTAGTCAAAGGTTTAAGTATTATTGCTTCTACATTACATTATAAATGTTTGATCTTCTACTTTCTAAAAGACTCTATATATTTAGAAGGACTTACTCCAAAATGACGAGTAAAAGTTCTGGTAAAATTACTTGACATACTGTATCCGACTTTGTGAGCTGTTTCTGAAATATTGTAATTTCCACTTAACAAAAACTCTAATGCCTTGTTCATGCGGATTGTCGTTACAAAATCGAGCAATGACTGATTTGTAAGTGCTTTTATCTTCCTATAAAATTGCGATCGACTCATTTTAAGAATTTCTGCAAGGTTATCGATATTAAATTCTTCGTTTTCGATATTTTTATGTATATGCTCTATTACTTTCTTAAGAAAAGCTTCATCAGTAACATTTATTGCAATTTTATTTATTTCCATTGTAGAGCCATGAGAAAATAACTCGCGGAGCCGTTGTCTCTGCTTAAGTAGATTTTGTATTTGAGCTCGCAGTACATTGGTATTAAACGGTTTTGTGACATACGCATCGGCGCCGGTTTGATAACCTTCCGTTTTTGATTCATCTGATTGACGTGCTGTGAGCAGAATTATAGGTATATGACTTGTACGCTCATCAGATTTCAGCTTGTTAGATAATTCCAGTCCATTCATTTCTGGCATCATAACATCACTTATTATAAGATCAGGTATCATTTCTATAGCCTGCAGGAAACCTTCTGTACCGTTATTGGACAAAATAATTCGGTACTCTGTATTAAAATTGAGCGCAATATAATTACGTATATCCATATTGTCATCCACAATTAATAGCAAAGGGGCTTCAGTATCTACCTCAATGTGCTTTAACGTTTCTGTAGGTACACTTTCGTTATGATTTTGAATAATTTCGTGATAATGTACCTGTTTTTGTGGTTGTTCAATACCTAAGACTGGGAGAAAAACAGAAAAGATTGAACCTTGGCCAATTCTGCTTTCAAGAGTTATTTCGCCGCCGTGTAGTTGTATGAGTTCTTTCGTCAAAGCTAGTCCAACTCCGGAACCTTCTTGTTGAGTAGTTGAGGCTGGTGATTGATAAAAAATATCAAAAACTTTGTCAATTTCTTGCTCTGCAATTCCCGTTCCTGTATCTTGAATCTTTACAACAAGCATTTGCTTATCAAGAAGCAGAAAAGATACATCTATGACTACTTCACCACCTTGAGGTGTAAATTTAAATGCATTTGATAAAAGGTTATTTAAGACCATATTCATTTTTGCTGCATCAAAAAGTATTTTCTGACTTTCTATGTTTGATTGAAGAAGAAATTGAATGTTTTTGTCTTGCGCTCTTGACTCGAAAGAAGCAACAACAGTTTTAACAAAAGCAATAATGTCTGTCTGTTCAAGATTTAAAGTAAGATGTCCTGATTCCAGTTTACGAAAATCAAGCAATTGGTTGATGAGTAAAAGCAGCTGTTTTGCATTGCGATGCATCAGGGCATGGTAATGATTTATAGTTTCTTTATCGAGTTTTTCTGAAATAAGTTTTTCTAACGGGTCAATTATCAAAGTAAGAGGTGTACGGAATTCATGTGAAATACCAGTAAAAAAATGAAGTTTTGACTGTTGAATTTCTTCATTTTTGTTGAATTCAATGCGCGCGGCAATATATTTATATATAATCAAAATAATTCCAAGTGCTACAATAAGATAAAGCATTATCGACCACCATGAAAGCCACCACGGAGGAAGTATTTCTATATATAGAACTGCTGGCTTGTCGCTCCAAATTCCATCGTTATTGGAACCGTAAACTTTAAATGTATAATTACCAGATGGAAGATTTGTATAAGAAGCTGTATGCATGTAGCCTGAAGTGAAAATCCAGTGATGATCATAACCTTCAAGTTTATATTTATATTTATTCCCAAGAGGATTTGCATAATGTAACGCAGCAAAATCTAGGCTAAAGTTTTTATTCCACCACGATAACAGAATCTCATTCGTACATAACAACGATTTATTTAAAATTATCTGATCGTTAATCCTCAATCCAGGTTTTACGACCTGATTCATTATTCTTAATTGAGAAAGGACTGTTTTTGGTTTATACTTATTAATTTGTATTTTATCAGGGAAAAATGAATTTAATCCGTTGGGGCCTCCAAAAAACATCTCACCAGTTTTATAATCACGGAAACATGCATTTTGATTAAATTCATTACTCTGTAAGCCATCATTTACATTGAAATTCTGGATTTCTAAAGTTGTTGTATTTATTTGACTCAAACCTTTTTTGTGACTTACCCAAATTGACTTTTTGCCATCATATAATACTCCCATAATAATATCATCTGGCAGACCATCCTTAATAAAGAAATTTTTGAACGAATTATTTTTGGGATCTAGTCGAATTAATCCTTGATTTGAGGCAATCCATATCTTGCCTGATCCATCTTCTACAAGGGAATATAAACGATTTGAAATAAGCATCTTATCATTTCCTTGTGTGTGAATATAGCGGACGGATTTGAATTTAGCTGCATCATTATTATCAGAGCGCTGAGTTAGTTTGGTTAAGCCTCTGTCTTCTGTTGCTATCCAGAGGTTTTTTTGATGATCTTCAATTATGCTTCTTATTTGTACACCACTAATTAAATTTTTTGGAACATATAAAAACCTATCATTTTTCCTGTCATATTTGGCTAATCCGCTAAATGTTCCGATCCACAAAGTCCCTTCGCTGTCTTCAAGCATATCAAAAACATTAGGATCGGTAAGATGACCTGCCTTTGTTTTATCTTTAAAATAGCTTTTAATGGAATTGGATTTAGGATCATATCTATGAAGTCCGCCCTTTGTCCCAATCCATACATAGCCAAGTCTGTCACAATAAAGGGAACGAATTCTTCTATTGTTAATGTCGGTTTTAGTATTAAAATAAAGATTTTTGGTTTTATTATTATCCAAAACTGTCACTCCCATATCTTCTGACCCTATCCACAGCCTACCCATCTTATCCTTGCAGATGGCTCTCACTTCATTACTGATGAGTTTTTTTGTTGTATTTCCGGCATAATAAGTAAATGGTTTAACGTTTAAGTTTGCATGATTTATCCCGCCTTTTCTTGTACCTATCCAGAGATTTTGAGCATCATCTAGATAAGTTGTATAAATTGATTCATCGGAAATTGCAAATGGATTGTTTGGATTTAGCTTATATATTGTTTGCTTACCTGAAATTTTATCGGTTTGTTTTAAACCAGATTCATCGTAAGTAAATTTGAATTTTTTATTTTCAGAAACTGGCTGTTGTTCAGTAAGGTTAACGATATAGGTTGCTACATTTTTTTTTGCAAAGCGTTGAAAAGTTTCATATTCGTAGCTGAATTTATACAAACAGTCAGATTCGCCGGTTTTTATCCAAATATTCTGTTGTGAATCGGATACGATAGCATCAATCATATTATCGGCAAAAGCAGTTGGATCATTTTCGTTTGCTCTGAAGACTTTAAAAGTATATCCGTCATATCTGCAAACGCCACCCCATGTTCCAAACCACATAAATCCATATTTGTCTTTTGCAATCGCATGAATAGAATTTTGAGGTAGTCCATCATTTACAGTCAGATGATTGAATTTTAAAATATTTTCCTGAGCTTCCATCTGCACTATAGGAAACTGAAGCAATAATAAGAATGCAGTTAATGCATTAAAACGTTTGAAGAATATATTCATACAGCAGAGTTTTTTGTTTGGAGATGACTTATAAACTACAGCCAGTCCAAACACAAAGAAAATGAAAATCTCAATTAATGTATTAACATTAAAATAAAGTAAAAACGGTACTGCTCATTGAACGATGCTTCATGATGTAAAGAATTACTTTTATTGAGGTCTTAACTTGACAAATGTAGTACTTAAAATTTAACAGATTGTCTGTTTTTCATTTGTAACTCAAATTTTGTGGGTGAAATAGTGAAGTAAGCAGATATAGTATAAAATAGCTTTAACTAAAAAAAGCGAAACATATTTATACTATAATATACTGTTTCGCTTTTTTATTGATTATTTTAATTATTGATACCGTATTAAACAGCATATTTATTTTAAAATTGTTTCTATTAAGTTTAATTCATCCAACGTAAATTCGAGATTTTGCAGTGTATCTATATTGTTATTCAATTGTCTTACAGAACTTGCACCAATTAAAACTGATGTAACACGTTTGTCTTTTTGTAACCATGCTAATGCCATTTGTGCCAAAGATTGATTTCTATTTCGAGCTATCTCATTCAGTTGAACCAATTTTTGAATTCTCTCTGCAGTAACTTCATTTTCTTTCAAATGACCGTTCGGATTATGAGCCCTTGAATTTTGTGGAATCCCGTTTAAGTATTTATCTGTTAAAAGCCCTTGTGCCAAAGGTGAAAAAGCAATACAACCTACGCCCTTTTGCTCCAAAACATCTAACAACCTTTCTTCAACCCAACGCACCAACATCGAATATTTCGCTTGATGAATTAAACAAGGTGTTCCTAACTGTTTCAAAACATCAACTGCAACACGGGTTTGTTCAGCCGAATAGTTACTGATCCCAACATATAATGCTTTTCCGCTTCTTACAGCATAATCTAAAGCCATCATGGTTTCTTCAATCGGAGTTTCAGGATCTGGGCGGTGTGAATAAAAAATATCGACATAGTCGACTTTCAATCTCTTCAAACTCTGATCTAAACTTGATAATAAATATTTGCGTGAACCCCAGTCTCCATAAGGCCCATCCCACATTGTATAACCGGCTTTTGTTGAAATAATGATTTCGTCGCGCAAATTTCCCTTAAAATTATCTGACAAAATTTCTCCGAAATTAGTTTCAGCGGACCCGGGAATAGGACCATAGTTGTTGGCTATATCAAAATGTGTAATTCCTTTGTCAAAAGCTTCTTTTGCAATGCTTTCCGCATTTTCAAAACTATCTACAGAACCGAAGTTATGCCATAATCCTAAAGAAATTTGCGGCAATAATAGTCCACTCATTCCACACCTGTTGTATTTCATATTAGTTATTATTTGTTTTATAGTTAAGTTGTTAAAAGCAATAAAAGAACGTTATTGTTTGTAACCATATTTATGTATTTTCTCGAGTTTGTAAAATCTCATTTATAATAAAACAGAAAAGTTTTCCTCCTTTTCTTCCGCTGAAATGCAGAGCAATAAAAAGTCAGGGGATTTGCGTATTAACCTAGGTAATTTTGAAATAGCCTAAATGTAGAATTTGCATTAATGTATTTCAAATCAATATTAATTTTATTTTCTCAGTAATAAAGTTGGTACTCAAGTATAATAAAAGTGGGACATCAGAGACCCCTTTATTTTTTTATTAAATAAGTGTCAATGAATAAAAAAATTTCAAGAATATTGAATAATTCCTTCTTCGCTTTTGATTGTTATTTCTTTCTTAAAGAGAATTTCTTTCGATATATCGGAATGGATTCTTTAAAATACGTTTTTTATTTGTCAGTATAAGCTCCGCTGCCATTTCGCCCATGGCTTTAAAATCAGTACTCATTACTGTGATACCTAAAAGTGCTTTTAACGGAGTGTCATTATAGGATATAACACCCACATCTTTGCCCAAAAGTTTACTCCTTTTCTTGATCTGCTGCATTAAACGAACTAGATCCCCGTCCTCAATAGTTATATAAACTTCTTTTTGGTCAAACTCAAGATCTTCTTCAATTTTTTCCAAAAGCTGGTATTCAATACCATTCAACATGCAAAATTCAATAAAGGCATCCTGGACTCTTGCAGGGTAAGGAAAAACGGAATTTGTAGGATATACAAAATTAATTCTTTTATATTTTTTAAATTTTTCAAGTCCGTCAAAAAGAGCATTAAAGGTGTCTTTTTTATAATCCTGGTAAACAGCAGAAAGAATTCCTGCAATTTCAACATGGGAATTATCTAATATAATAAGTTTATCCTTATCTATCTTCTCAATTGATCGTATGACCTCAGGTGTATAGTTTACATGTGTGTTTCCTAAGCCTTTAAAATGAGGCATTATAACAACAAAATTATGGCTAGCACTATTCTTTTGAAGCACATCAATAAAAAGCTGTTCATCACAATTGTAAAGAAACATATTAATCTGTGCTCTTGTGCCTATTGAATTGGCAAAGGCATTATAAATTTCCATTTTGTAGGAGCTTGGTTTATTGATAAGAAATAGAACTTTTACTGTTGATGTACAATTCGCAGAAACAAAATTGCCTACTCCTAATACCGAAAAGATCAAGCTACGCTTTCTAAGAATTTTATACGCTTTTTCAATAGTATCCCGCGATACCTTATTTGTTTCACTAAGATCGTTTATAGATGGAATGCGATCTCCTAGATTGATTCGACCTTCAGCAATATCATTGCTGATGCATTCCGCAATTTGAATGTATTTGGGTATACTTGAACGTTTATTAACTTCAAGGGCCATTAAGGGAACATGTGGACTCATAATAATAAATCGAATTAGGTACAAAACAGACCGTAGCTATTGGAAATCTGTAGTTGATTAATAATAAAAAGAAAAGTTTATTAATGCTACTCCTGCTTTAACAGAATCACAAGTTGTAATACAGTTATTAATGCCTTTAGCTATAGCAGATAAATGTAAAATATCAAGTAGCAATTTATACTTAATACTAAAAAATTAGAAATCAAAATTATCTTTAAAACCAGTAAAATAGCTATTCAAAACAAATCAAAATGATTCAAAACAAATCATTTTGATCTTAAAGTATGAGTTTTACGACTTTCTAGAAACTGCTTGTAAATGCGTGCCGCTGGAGCACTAATCTAAGTAATGCAAAAAAGAGGTTTACAGAAATTGGAAGTTTACCACTAGTTATGAATAAAAGTTAATTATATACATTTTGAACAGGGAAGTATATTTTAAATATTTTTTTGTCTGTTTATCAAGGCAGATTTTGGTAATAAATGCTGTTTTTTCTGGTCAGGAGTTGCTTTTTTGCTAAGTAATTTATAAAAGTGTCCTTCTGCATTTTCAAAATTATTTCATCTTAGCAACATTTCTGCTCTGAGTTAGATTATTGAAATAATTTGTTCAGTGGCAATTATCCTTTCTATGTAAAGCCTTTTTGTAATAATTCCTTCTTTTTCAGGAGTTCTTTCTCCAATCAATCTTTTAGGTCTTCGTTCTGAATCTTACGATTTTATAAATGTTATTCAAAATAGCTCTTAACGTGGGCCATTCTTAGATAGGATTATTGTGTGAATACTTGTATTAATTGACAAGACGAGAGTTAAAATGATTTGTTTTGAATCATTTTGATTTGTTTTGAATAGTCAATTTACTGGTTTTAAAGATAATTTTGACCTCTAATTTTAATTAAAAAATGATTTATAATTGACCAAACTGCTGGTTTAACTTAATTACAAGAAATGCCAGTATAGCTAACTATCTAACCAACCAACCATTCAATGAAAAACAAACTATCTTTTAAGATAAGGGTCTTTCTTTTCCAAAAGATTCCTGTTAGAAATGCCGTATACTTATTTTTGATATTGAGTGTACAGTCATCCTATGCGCAACAATGGAGCATAATTGGCAATGAGGGTAATCTATCAAGTATAGCTACATATTATACATCCATAACTGTGGTCGGCGACGTTCCATATATTGCCTATGTCGAAGGAAATGCTACTGGTGGAGTATCAAGAGTTAAAAAAAGAAATATTGATGGAACCTGGTCACAAGTTGGAACAAATAATCCCTTTGGCTCAACTCAAGTTACTTACCCTAGAATATTTAACGACAAGACTGGTAAAGTTTATATTGGCGCAGTAGATAAAACAGGCGGTCTACTATCGGTTGCTGTTTTAGGAGCCAATGATGAATGGATAAGATCAAGTGTTTCAACAAATTCTGTTGCTTATACAGGTCCGTCTGAAACACGATTTGATATTTCTTTTGACAGTAATAATATACCTTACATTGCTTATTCTGAGCGTGTCGGCACGACATCTGGTTATCCGTGGGTAAAAAGATTAGTTAATGGTATTTGGGAAACAGTAGGCCAGGGAGCTGTTCAACAAACGGACCTTTACGCATCAGCAGTTGATGTTGGCCTTGATTCCGATAACGTACCATATTTGGTTTACATAAGTCAGGTCTATAACGCTACGAGTCCTTCACCTGTAAGAGTTTATCGTTACAGTAGTGCAAACTGGGAAAGTATAACTCCGCCAAGTCCCGTAGTATCTTCCTCAACACTTACTGCCCGGTACAGTAGCATTACAATGGATAGTGAAAATAATCCAATTGTATGCTATTTTAATTCTTCGAACAGTAATAAATCTACTACTATTCGTTATAATAAAACGACAGCACTTTGGGATTCTCCAACAGTTTTAAGTACGCGAGACGCCAGTAATCTTTATTTGATTAATGATAGCGCTGGAAATTTATATAATATTTTTACGGATGCATTAATTGGCAACGGTTTATCGAGTACTGTCAGAGTATTTAAGAAAGCTAATGGTAGTGGTACTTTTAATGAGTTGGAAAACATACCAACAACCTCACCTTCTGGTGTTGGTATTGATGCTACGGGTGAAAATTCTACTGTGGCCAGAACAACAAAAATTGCGACGCTTTCAATTGCTGTAGGGAATGACACTTCAAAGCCCTATATAATTTATACCAAAACTAATTCAACTGGCGTAGTAACACCAATTGTACAATTTTTTTCCCGATTAGTTTCAACCAAACCAGTAACTAATATTAATTATACCTCTGCTACAACAGGAGGAGAAGTTGCCTCTGATGGATTATCCACTATTATAGAGCGCGGAATTGTTTACAGTACTGGTGCTAACCCGACAATTACTGCTAATAAAGTTATTGATGTATCTACAGGACCGGGTTCGTTTACGACCATAATAAGTGGACTTTTATCCGATACAGGGTACAATGTCAGAGCATATAGCATTAACAGTAATAATGTTGTAAGCTATGGAAATAATGAAACTTTCAGTACTCCTATATCGGATCCTACTAACGTAAGGATAATCGATAATGGAACTACAGTTGTAATGAACAACGGAATTGTTAAGGCTACTATCAATAAAACTAATGGATCTGTTACCAGTCTTATTTATAATGGACTTGAAATGATTCAGGGAGGTTATGGGGGAGGATTAATATATTGGAGCTGGAATATGCCTGCGTATCAAAACCCTGAAGGCTGTACTTATTCTCTCGTTACAGATCCAGGCGTTAATAATTTTAATTCTGCAGAAATTAAACTGCACATGTCGTGGAATGGCAATTCGGCCACAGCTGCTATGGATGTAGATGTATATTATTCGCTCCAGCGAAATGTTTCAGGATTATATGCTGCCGCAGTTCTTTCACATCCTGCTGCTTATCCTGCGCTTGCTGGTGGCGAGTGGAGAATGGCAAGTTATCCAAATCCTAGATTGGATTGGCTAAGTGTCGATGCCTTACGAAATAAAATTATGCCAAGTAAATTCGATGTTGATAATGCTGTGGCAGTGACGGGAGCACCACCAGAAGTTACACGTTTGACCACAGGAATTTACAAAGATAAATATGAATGTAAATACGACTACAGTGCTGACTTGGGAAAAATAGATACTTGGGGATGGAGTAGTACAGTAGACAATGTAGGATTATATGTAACTGCACCAAGTAAAGAATACTATTCAGGCGGACCGGAACATACAGAATTAATGTGTCACGCTAATCCTGTTATGTTAAATATGTTGGGAGGAACTCATTTTGGTTATGGTCAGGAAACCGCAGTAGCAGCAGGAGAGGAATGGCAAAAAAATTATGGACCATTTCTACTTTATTGTAATAAAGTAGCTGCTGGCACTACAAATGCACAGATGGTTTTGTGGCAAGATGCCAAAACACAAGCCAAAATTGAACAAACAGCATGGCCTTATGAATGGCATAATAATCCAGCTTATATTAAACAAAATGGACGCGGTACCGTTATTGGTAAGCTGACTATTAACGATTCTGGAAATCCTTCGGCATCAGCTGCTAATACTTGGGTTGGGCTGGGAATACCTCCTGCCGGGAGTAATGACAATACTCAATTTCAACGTTGGAGTAAAAATTATCAATTTTGGGTTAAGACTGATTCAAATGGTAATTTTACTATTCCAGATGTAATACCTGGTACGTATACTCTTTTCGCTTATGGCCCTGGAGCCAGAGGACAACTTACAATACCAAATTATGCCACAGTTACAGCGGGTCAAAACACTACATTGGGTACCGTAAATTGGGAGCCAACAAGGGTCGCTAAAACGGTATGGGAACTTGGTATACCCGATAGAGATACAAAAGAATTTAAACACGGAAGTGATTGGTGGACGAGTAATACTAGTCCTGATTTACGTTGGGGTATTTTTCTTAATTATCCGGATGAGTTTCCAAATGATGTGAATTTTACAATAGGAGAAAGCAATATTTCCACTGATTGGAATTTTGTACAATATTGGGATAAGACCATAAGGGCTTCATCGCCAGCATGGAATATTAATTTCAATCTAGATAATAATCCAACAAGTGGATCGATTGCATCTGTATACGTAGCTCTTGCTGAAATGAAAGGGGCAAATCTTATTTTAAATGTAAATGGAACAAATGTAACTAATCCATTGACAGGTGTATATTTTGCGGAGAATTCTAATGCAATGATTCGAAAAGGAACTCATGGTACATTTAACGATACTCGATTTAATTTTCCGGCTGAACTTCTTAAAAAAGGAGCTAATCAAATCACTTTTACAATAAGAGTGGGAGGTAGCGCGACGTTGGGGAATGTAATGTTTGACTATGTGAGATTAGAAGCAAATTTGGAAAAACATTTATCCGTTGAATCTTTTAAAAATTCTCAGTTAGTAAAAGTATTTCCAAATCCTACAAACAATATTGTAAATGTTACTGTTCCGGATAATATTACTCTCGAAAAAATAATAGTATACAATAATTTAGGACAGTTGGTAACTACAGAATTTAAAAATATTGTTTCGCTAGAAAAGTTTAATAGTGGTTGTTATCATTTTTTAATAGTTACATCACAAGGTAATTATTTTAAAACAGTCCTTAAAATATAATTAATCAATTAAAAACGCTCTAATGCAATATTGTTTTAGAGGGAATACCAATAATTAAAATAGATGAACAAGCAATTTTTATTTACTGTCGTTTATAGCTTTATAGCTTTTTACAGTACTTCTACTTTGGCTCAAGCTGAAAAAACTTCGATTAATCAAATTAGAAACGAATTTAATAATCCATCTGATATCGCACGTACAAAACTTTGGTGGTTTCATGGTGAAACAGAAACAACACGAGAAGGAATTACTGCCGATTTAGAGGCATTTAAGCGTGAAGGTGTTGGTGGGGTTGTATATTATGATCAAGTGCATGGAAATGGAAAAAATGCATTATTGTCATTTTCGCCGGCGTGGTGGGAGATGTTTCGTTTTGCAGCTGCCGAAGCAAAACGTTTAGGATTAACATTTGAAACTCATCTATCAGATGGTTATGTTTCAGGGGGACCATGGATAACAGAGGACCTAAGTATGCAACGCCTTGACGCAACTGATACATTGGTCAATGGAGGAAAGCTTTTTAATGGCAAACTTCCTGCTCCACAGCGTAAAAATAAATCAGGAATTGTACGTGATGTAGCCGTTATGGCCTTTCCCGTTCCAGAAGGAAATTGGGAAACAAGTTTAAATCAGTTACCAAAGGTATCTAGCAATGTTGAACAACTGAATACAAAAGAGCTTGTTTTTTCAACGACTAATAAACTAACTAATATTCCTGTACAAAAGGGCGGGTCTTCTGTTTATATTAATTTAGAATTCAAGAAATTTTTTACGGCACGAAGTATTACTTACCGAGTTCGCGCAAAAGGTAAATCAAGAACAGGCGCGATGAATATGCCAGGGCCAACATCTGAAAATTTTTATGGTTATGGTTATGTAAAACAACCGGATTTCGGTCAGATGGAAGTTTCTGAAGATGGTGTAAAATATACGAAGGTTTGCGATTTAAAACCAATTTACGAATCGCCAACTTGGAATCAAAAAACTATTTCTTTTCCAGCAGTAAAAGGAAAATATTTCCGACTTAACCTTCACGATTGGTCAAATCCTAAAGATGTTGGAGAAGATTTGCCGTTAGGAAATGTAATTATCTCATCACAGGCGAAAACTGACCAATGGGAAGAAAAGGCGGCATTAAATTCTGAATACGTTGAGAAAAATAACACTCCGTTGTATTCTAAGTCAGCAGTTATTGATCCAAAAAAAATAGTGGATTTGACAACTAAAATGAAGGACGGGCAACTGGAGTGGAATGTACCAGCTGGAAAATGGGTGATTATGCGATTTGTTCGTGTACCTATTGGAGTGTCTACCAAACATGGACGGGCCAATTTTAAAGGCTTGGAGAGTGATAAACTCTCGGCAAAAGCAACAACAGTTCAATGGAATAGCTATTTTAAAGTTATGCAGGATTCCTTAAAAAAAGTAGGAATTCCATTAACAGGTTTGCATATGGATAGCCATGAAGCGGGTTCTCAAAACTGGACAGAAGGTTTTGAAAATAAGTTTAAACAACTTCGAGGATATGATATTCACAAATACCTGCCTGCATTGCTAGGATATATAGTGGGGTCGAAAGAGGAAACTAGCGGATTTCTGTATGATATGAGACTAACACTATCAGATCTTGTATCTGATGAATATTTTGGAACGTTGGATAGTTTATGCAGAAAGGCCGGAGTAGTTTTTACTGCACAAGCAGTTGGAAACGGACTTACCATGGTGGCAGATAATTTTAAAGCAAAAGGACGCGTAGAGAAACCGCAGGGCGAGTTTTGGGCATATCAGACCCATGGAAGTTATGACGTAAAGGAAACTTCTTCAGCTGCACATATTTACGGAAAACCAATTGCCTCGGCAGAGGCCTTTACCGATTTGAAATTTAGTCAATCGTTAGCGGATGCAAAGAATGTAGCGGATTATGCTTATGCTTTTGGTGCTCAGGAATTTGTTGTTTGTGCCTCAGCATATCAACCTTGGTTAGACAAAATCCCAGGAAGCACTGGTGGAGGGCGGCAATACGTATTAAACAGAAATAATACATATTGGAATTATAGCAAACCATTTTGGGATTATCAGGCAAGATGTGCTGCATTGATGCGAAATGGTATTTCAGTGGCTGATTTGTGTATTTATTTGGGAGAAAATGCCCCGGTAAAACTTTTAGCTAACCGTTTACCACAAATTCCGGAAGGATATGATTTCGATGTCTGTACTAAAGATGCCTTAATTACAAGAATGTCTGCCAAGGACGGCCGAATTGTTCTTCCCGATGGAGTGAATTATCAGATTTTGATACTTCCTGATAATGGAGATATTTCGCTGGAAGCATTGCGTCAAATTGCCAAAATGGTAAAGGACGGTGTTCCAGTTTATGGAGCACGTCCGCTTAGTTCAGGTTCATTAAACGATGCAGTGTTTGCAAACGAATACCAGACATTGGTAAGTCAATTATGGGATAAAACACAAACAGGTACTAAAATATTCGGTAAAGGAAGAGTGTATTGGGGAATGACCCTTGCAGAAGTATTGTCAAAACAAAATATTAAACCGGATGCTGGTTTCAAAAGCGGAAATATCGTTACCGATAAACTCTACTTTGCACATCGCAGTTTAGGAGAAGGCATTGATATTTATTTTTTAAACAATCATAGTAAAAATGTTTTTAAGGATTCGATTCGTTTACGTACAAATGTCTCAAATGCTGAATATTGGGATCCAACAACAGGCAAACAATATTCTCTTCCTGTTGCAGCATCTGGCAAAGACGGACTATTGGTAGATGTTGTTCTTCAGTCGAATGAATCTGGATTTATTGTTACTACTGATGGTAGTTCATCAGCACTTCCACTAAGATGGAATGGTGTTGAGGAAAAAGTAACGGAGATTGAAGGAGATTGGAAAGTTTTTTTTGATCCAAATAAGGGAGGACCAGGTGAAGTCATTTTTAGTGAGCTAACAGACTGGAGCAAAAATATAGATGACCGTATTAAATACTATTCTGGCACAGCAATTTATAAAAAATATATTCAATTTGACAAACTAGAATCGAGTGAACAGGTATTACTACGTTTTCCTGAATTAGGAGCTATAGCACGTGTCATCGTTAATGGAAAGACTGTGTCTACTGTTTGGTGCAGTCCGTGGGAAGCAGATATAACTTCTTATATCCAGAATGGTAAAAACACCCTTGAGATCGAGGTAGTAAACTCGTTGACCAATCGAATGGTAGGGGATTCGTCATTACCTCAATCCAAACGTTTTACATATGCTTTCCCAGAGGTAGCAAATCCAAATACTTCGTTAGTATCATCTGGTATTATTAACCAAGTTTTGCTTGTAAAGCGATTAAAATAAGTAACACAAATATTCAATAGAACATTTAAATCAAATTATATATAATGAAGAATAGGAGAATTTGGACCACTATTATTGCATTTTTTTGCACAATATTTCTATTTGCACAGAGCAGTAATGAACAGGTTAGGGTAAACCAATTATTTAATTTTGGCTGGAAATTCAAGGCAGGTGAGATCACAAATGCACAGGATATGACTTTCAATGATGATGATTGGCGGAAGTTGGATTTACCGCATGATTTTCAATTTGAACAGCCCTGGGATCAAACAGCAAATAAGGGGCGAGGATTTAAAGCTTTGGGTGTAGGATGGTATCGTAAAACTTTTAAAGTGGATTCAAAATGGGCCGGGAAGCAAATAATTATTGATTTTGAAGGAATTATGCTTTCTGGAGAAGTTTGGGTTAACGGAAAGAAAATAGGAGGAACAAGTTATGGCTATCTTGGTTTTGAAGCAAACATAACAGATGTTATAAAATACGATACCGACAATGTAGTTGCTGTTCGGGCTACTACTGAGGGCGGTTCACGTTGGTACACAGGTGGAGGATTGTTTCGTGATGTGCATTTGATCGCAAAAGATATGGTTTCTATAGCCCGCCATGGTGTTTTTATTTCCACCCCAAAAATTTCCGATCAGCAGGCTGAAGTTAATGTGCAAGTAGAAGTGGCAGGAATTAAAAATAAAGAATATGAACTGGAAATAAATACAAAAATATTCTCGCCTGAAGGAAAACAAGTAGCTGAAACAAAAACAATGGCTCCAAAAAAGTCAAATCTTGTTGAAGTAGAAGTTAAGTTGCCACAGGTTACTGTTTCTAATCCACAACTATGGTCATGCGAAAGTCCTAATCTGTATTCTGCGGAAGTTGTATTAATGTTAAACGGGAAAGTCATTGATAAAATTACCAAAAAGTTTGGTATCCGTAGCATTGAATTCTCGAAAGATTTTGGTCTTAAATTAAATGGTAAAAAGGTCTTCCTTAAAGGCGTAGCTAACCATGATGACTTGGGAGCTGTTGGTGTTGCTGCTTATAGTACGTCAATTGCACGAATGATGGATCAACTGAAAGCTTTTGGTTTTAACCATATAAGAACTTCACACAATCCCTATTCAGAATCATTTTTTGATCTTGCAGATGAGAAGGGTATTTTGATCGTAGATGAATTATATGATAAATGGGGAAGTACAGTCGCATGGGCAGGAAGTGCCCCATGGAATGATATATGGTATGACAATATAAAAGAATGGATCAAACGCGACCGAAATCATCCTTCTGTTATCATGTGGAGTTTTGGAAACGAATTACAGTTCCAGGAAGAGCGTTGGAATTTTTCAACAACTGACTGGGGTGTAACTACCTATCGACTAATGGATGTAGTGGCTAAACGTTACGATCCTACCCGTAAAACTACAGTTGCCATGTACCCAGCTCGTGCCGGTGGTATTATTAGAGCAAACCCTGATTTCCGAATTAAGGAAAACATCATTCCTCCAGAATTAGCTACTGTTACTGAAATCGCGAGTTTTAATTACACTTGGGAGGATTACCAAGAATATTTAAAACATGCTCCCAATATGATAGTTTATCAAAGTGAAGCGGTAACTAATGAGCTTGCTGCACCTTTTTTTGGAATGGATAGAGAAAAAATGGTTGGACTAGCTTATTGGGGAGCCATCGAGTATTGGGGAGAATCACAAGGTTGGCCGAGAAAAGGCTGGAATTATTCTTTTTTCAATCATGCCATGGAACCTTTTCCACAAGCTTGGTTAACTAAAAGTATATTCAAGGACGAACCTCTAGTTTATATTGGTGTAGTTGATAATGAAGGAGATGTAAAGATGTGGAACGATCAGGTAGTGGGCCAAAAGGTAATTTCTGCACATTGGAACAGGCAGTCAGGAAAAAAATATAATCTCTATACGTATACTAATGCTGATGAGGTTGAACTTCTGGTAAATGGAAAATCTTTTGGTGTGCAACAAAACAGTACCGATGTTAGAAAGCGCAATACGATATACTGGAAGGATATTCCTTTTAGTGCAGGTAATATAACGGCTATCGCAAGAACTGGCGGAAAAGAAGTAGCGCGCCATGAATTAGAAACAACTGGAAAAGCTGTAGCATTAAAAATAGAAACAGAAAACGATAGTTGGAAAGGGGACGGAATGGATCTTCAATATTTGAAAGTATATGCTGTTGATAGCAAAGGTCGTAAAGTACCAACAGCTGAAGGAGAAATAACTTTCAATATTAACGGAGTGGCAAATATAATTGCGGTAGATAACGGCAATCATTTAAGCAATGATTTATTTGCAGGTAATAAAAAAGCCCTATATAATGGGTTTGCCATGGCCATTTTAAGATCAGAACAAAAAGCAGGAACAGTAAAAGTGAAAGTTACTGCAACAGGATTGAAAGAGGCTAACAAAACTTTAACTGTAAAGTAAAATTGTGATGATAATATTTCAACTCAATTAATAATAATATGATTTACAATACAATACTAACTAACCAAATTTAACTTTATGAAAAACAAATTTATTTTTTTGCTCATTATTGCTGTTTTTGCATTATTCAATGCAACAGGCTATGCGCAGAACAAAACAATTAAAGGAGTAATTACAGATGCGTCCGGATTACCAATTCCAGGAGCAAACGTACTTATTAAAGGAACTAAGACAGGCACTAGTTCTGATTTTGACGGCAATTTTTCTATTAGTGCCACTTCTGGTCAAATTTTAGTAATTTCTTCTACAGGATCAAAAACAGTTGAGACCGCTATAACTAGCGCAGCCGTTATTAAAGTGGTTCTTGTAGATGATGTATCAGAGCTAAATGAAGTTGTTGTTGTGGGATATGGTACGCAGAAGAAATCTGACGTAACAGGAGCAGTCGTGAGTGTAAGTGCTGAGCAATTAATGACCAGACCAGTTAATAATGCGCTGGAAGCATTGCAAGGCAAAGCAGCAGGGGTTGACATAACAATTAGTGAGCGTCCGGGATCTGTTGGAGTTGTTCGTATTCGTGGTAATAGGTCATTATCGGCAGGAAATTCGCCACTTTATGTTGTAGACGGTGTGCCTTTAATGTCAGGTTCTTCTATTGAAACAATCAATCCTCGTGATATTGAAAGTATGGATATTCTTAAAGATGCTTCAGCAACTGCTATTTATGGTTCTCGAGGAGCAAATGGGGTTATTATAGTGACAACAAAACAAGGAAAAGCAGGTCAGTTTACTTTAAATTATGCGGGAACACTGACTACTTCTCAGCTTGTTGATCGTTCTCCATCAATGAATGCTGCCGATTTTATAAAGTTCAGACGTACTGCTGCTTATAATCTTAATCCTAATACTTACGCAAATCCGAATGCGCCAACTTATGAAAATGATAAATTGATTTTTGACAGTGCTTTAGACGGCCAGACATCAAGAGATAATGTTTTGAAAGGATGGGCAAATGGAACATATGATGCCTCAAAGGTAACAAATACTGATTGGACAGACTTTGTAACACAAGCCGGAATCAGTAAAGAACATGTTATTAGCGCCAGTGGAGGTTCGGAGAAAGTAAATACTTATGGTTCACTAGGATACTTGGATAATGAAGGAACTCAAAAAGGACAATGGTACAAGCGTTATACAGCTAAGATTACTTCAAATATTAATCCCGTGGAATGGTTCAAGATCAATGCGTCTTTAAATGTTTCGTGGAGTGACCAGGATTATGGAATGTCAACTTTAGGAGGACGTAGTAATGGAAGTTCTAATGCAATTTACGGAGCTGCGAAATCAATTTATAATATTGCAGTGCCTTATTATGAAAATGGCAAGGAAGTTATTAATCCAGGAGGTGAGTCCAGTATCTATACTATTATGAATGAATGGGAAAAAAGTACACAGCAGACACAAACACTGCGAGCTTTGGGTAATTTTTCTGCTACTGTTGATTTTGGTAAAATATGGAAACCTGCAGAAGGACTGAGCTATAAAATTAATTTTGGACCGGATTTTCGCCATTGGAGAGAAGGGGCATTTATTGACGGAACATCATCAATTAAAATCAATTCTGACGGAAGTGCAGGAGCAAATTATGCACGTCTTAAAAATCGTCGAGATATTTCATGGACTGTAGATAATATAATAACATATGACCGAACATTTGCAGCAAAACATAAAGTAGGTTTAACTTTGCTTCAGACTGCATCAGCATGGAATATTGAAGAGTCTGCAATGAGTGCAAACAACATACCAAAACCATCATCATTATGGAATGCAATGGGAAGTGTGGATATTACAAATGCAGCTAATGGCGCAGCCATGAGCTCTTCTATTACTGAGCGTCAGCTAAGTTCTTATATGATTCGTGCTAATTATGGATTTGACAATCGTTATTTATTGACAATTTCCGGACGTTGGGATGGAGCATCACAATTGGCAGAAGGTTACAAATGGGATTTTTTCCCATCAGCAGCATTGGCTTGGCGTATCAAAAATGAAACGTTTTTAAAAGATGTTAATTGGCTTGAAAATCTAAAGCTTCGTATAGGTTTTGGAACTACAGGTAATTCATCAGTTGATCCTTATCAAACGAAAGGAAATATTACATCTTTTTATCTTCCATTTAACGGAATGGGTAATCAAATCGGATATACTACAAATGAACCTTATTACACAAAAGATCAGCTGACGATGGCAAATCCTGAACTTGGATGGGAAAAAACGACGCAATATAACCTTGGAATAGATTTTAGTTTCTTTAAAAACAGGTTTAGTGGTTCTATTGATACTTATAGATCATTTACAAGTGATTTACTAATGGAAGTGAAAATTCCAACACTGACTGGGTTTCCTTCTACGACCGCAAATATTGGAAAAACGAGCAATAAAGGGATAGAAGTTACGCTAAATTTCATACCAATTGAGACTGCTGGCGGTTTTACATGGGAATCTAATTTAAATGGTGCGTGGCAAAAAGATCAAATAGATGAGTTAGCTTATGGTAAAAATGATATGATTGACAACGCGTGGTTTATAGGTAATTCATTAACTGTTCGTTACGGTTACGATAATCAGGGAATGTGGCAAAATACACCTGAGGACCTTGCTGAGATGGCGAAATGGAATGCAAATGGTTACAAATTTACGCCAGGTAATGTTCATCCTAAAGATCAAAATGGAGATTATAAAATGGATGCAAAGGATCGTGTAGTTTTAGGAAATAGTAGTCCACATTGGACGATGGGATGGAATAACAACTTCAGTTATAAAGGTATTGAAGTTGGATTCAATTTGTATGGGCGAATGGGCTATATGTCTGCATTAGGAGGAGAAGCTTTGACGGCTCATTCGAATCAACGTGAAGTAAATTACTGGACTCCTGAGAACCCAAACGCAGAATTCCAAAAACCAATTCTCGGACAGGCTACTTCAGGTTCAGCCGACCAATTCTCAAGTCTTCTAGGCTTTCAAAAAGCATCATTTGTGAAAATTCGTAATATTTCGTTAGGGTATAATTTTGATAAAGACTACGCAAACAAATTAGGGTTAGCTAACATGAAACTCTATGTGCAAGCAGTAAATCCCGGCAGTATCTATCAATCATTAGATTGGTATGATTTTGATGCTAATTCAACCTATTTCAACCGTAGCTTCGTTATGGGAGTTGAAGTTGGATTTTAGTAATTATTTTTCTTAAACGAATTAATGAAATAAAATTTAAAAATATAAAAATGAATAAAATAAAAAATATCGGAATCGGCCTATTTGCCATTTTGGCTTTAGCATTTTCGTCTTGCTCGAAAGACTTTCTTGATGAAGAGTTGACCACTCAATATTCGACTCAATATTTCGAAACATCTGAAGGCCTCCAGGCTTTGACAGTTTCACTATATGGGAATATTAGATGGCATTTTGGTTCAGAGTGGTCTTATGGAACTACACTTTATGGTACTGACGAATTCACCAATGCGAATGATCTTACTAATGAAATGTGGAATACGTATGATAATCGTTTAGGACCTGCCGGAGCAACAATAGCAACTGGAGCGGCTAATGCAAATGCTACGTTACCATCAGATTTGTGGGATGAAATGTATTATGGTATTGCATCTTGTAACACGATAATAGCAAATGCGGATAAGATAGATGATCTTAAAATTCGTAATCGTTGTTTGGCGCATGCTTATTTTTTGAGGGGTTTTAATTACTATAAACTTACTGCTCAATATGGAGGAGTTCCTCTTCAAACAAAACCTGCCGTTGGCGTTGTTCGTAATTTTACACGTGCTACGGATGAACAGGCTTGGGAGCAGAGTATATCTGACTTACGTAACGCATATAAACTTTTTGAAGGGGAAGTATACACTTATGGAAAAGGAATTACCTGGACTAAGGCAACAGCAGCGCACTTTTTAGCTAAAGCTTTGTTGTTTCGTGTTTCAGAGCGTAACGATGCATGGAATAGTAAATATAAAGAGACAGATCTTCAAGAAGCTATCGATGCCTGTAGTTACGCAATTACAGCTCGCGGGGCATTAACTAATAATTATAGCGACCTGTATGCAAACTGGACCGGTATTGACTGTCCAAATGAACAGCTTAATGAAATATTGATGGCAGCAGGACATAATGGTGATCCAACAACTGTAGGTCGTTTCGGAAATCGTACATATAACTATTTTACACCTCAATTTTCTAGTTTTTCTGGAGGTTGGGTAAAGCGAGGAGTATGGATTGGCGGTATGGATTTCCAGCGTTGTCGTCCAACTGAATATTCTTATGCTGTTTATGATCACATTAATGATGCAAGAATGTGGAAGACTTTTAAAACGGTTTATGGCGCGAACACTGTGGTAACTGCCAGTGCAGGTGTCAAAATTGGAGACCCTGCAATTGTAATGATTCTAAATACGCAGAATGACAATACTTATGATAATGCTAAATTTGGAGCTACCATTCAAAATCCGACATGGAAAGATCAGGCTGGTCGTTTACCGGAATGGACTACAGGAAAAAGACAAACTGCAACAGCTGGTGCCCTAACGGCTGTCAAAGGGCAATTTGTACCTAATTCTTTAGTTTTGTATCAAAAGGGAACCTATGTTGCTCCAACATTTAAAAATCAACCTATTTGTAATTTCTTTGCCGGAATTAATAAGACAGATGATGGTTCAAGAACCGCTGAAAAAGCGGATGCACATCGCGATGTGATTATAGCACGTCTTGCTGAAACTTATCTTGTACGAGCAGAATGTTATGTTCGATTACAAAAATACGGTCTGGCAATGCAAGATATAAATGTTGTCAGAGCCAGAGCGCAATGGAAAAACGGAGAAAATAGATCATTTTACAGTGACGGTTCTCAGGCGTTTAAAAATAATGCATTAAATACTGGAACCGCAGCAACAAACTATACGGCTTCAAATTTAGATATGAACACATATTATTTGTCAAATCCAACTGTGCCTGTTACGACGGCAGCATCAGATTTGAGATTAACATCTTTTCCAGCGAGTTTGCCTAGTGAAGATGAGGCTATTCTTAGCAAAATTGGAGCAGCAAGTGAATATGATCGTGCGTTAAATTTTATTCTTAATGAATATACACGTGAATTACTAGGTGAATGGCAACGTTGGGAAACACTTTCTCGTACTGGAACATTAATCAAACGTGCAAAAGCGTTCAATGCCGAAGCAACCAATATAACAGCGCATAAACATGAACTCCGTCCAATTCCACAATCATTTATTGATGGATTGCTAAATGATGATGGTTCAAATTTGTCAGATTCACAAAAAGCACAATGGCAGAATCCTGGCTATTAATATTGATATAATTTTTATTTTCTAATATGACACGAATTTGAAAAGGTATTAGATTATATAAAAACTTTTACTTACTAAAAAAATGTTACCTGAGTTTTATTAATTAGTTTTTAACTGGCTGTGGAAATTAGAATCTGCAGCCAGTTTTTTTATTTGTAAAATTGAAATTAATTATAGAATTGGAAATGGTAGCATCAGTTTTTATCAGAATGTTGGTGCCGAATTCAGAATACTTTCGTAAAACATAATTTCTGATTTATAGGATAATTAAGGGTATTTTTTTATTATATATAAAAATAGCAACAATTTTTTGATGTTAAATCATAAATAAGAATATAGTCCATTTAAATAGTAAAATATTCTATTAGTGGAGCTGAAAAATTAACCTTCATTTGTATTCATCAATACAATCAATTATTGGAAAGGCTATTCATTATATACCATTTCTATTTGTTGTATGCTGTGCAGAATAAATTAACTAAGTAACCAAAAAACCAATTTAAATATGACAAACGCAAAAACAATTAATAAAGAGAAAATTAAATATTTTCCTGCTGTTTTATCACATGATTTTCTTAACCATTAAATATTATATTTATGAGAATTAATAACATATTTATGACAATGCAAGGCAAGATGCTATTGTTGTTTTTATTTTTGAGTATTAATATTTTTGCTGGAGAAGCCCGCACAGATTGTCAGACTGTACTTAAAGGAAAGGTTACTTCAAGTAGTGATGGTTTAGTTGATATCGGGACTTAAGATGAAATTTTGTGGCGCAACTTTGAACTTTGAAAATGCGCCACGAATGCGCCACAAAGTTTTTGTTCGATTTTATAAATATTGAAAAGCGGTATAAAAGAAAAAACCCTGCAAATCGTTTGATTTGCAGGGTTTACCGCTCTTTTTGGCCTTTTTTGAAAACTTTGAAAAGTCTCTTTTTTAGCCTTCAGCGGAGAAAGAGGCTCCGCAAACCTTACTTTAATCCCAATAATGATGGGCTTTCACAGACTATTTAAGAACAAGGTCACCTATAGGGTCACTCTAAAAAAATTAATTATTAGTAAAGATAACGTATTATACTAATAACTTCTATATTATTGTAATGATATTAGACTGTCAGTCCTCAATTATAGTTCTTTTTAGGTGCAATAGCATAATGTATTTCATATGAATTTTTATTTCCAAATTTTTAGTAATAGTATGAAATAAATAAAACTCATACAGAAAATCAATACGCACATTTCAAATGCATTTTCGGGAAATGTAGGTGATTGAAGGATATAGGCATAGCAGCCAATTACAAGTAAAACAGGAATGCCAAAAGTTAAGATCAATTTTGAAATTCTTGAAGGTTTTACAACTGCTTCTTTTTCGTCAGAAGAAAGTGCTTTCTTTTTTATAAATTCTAACGGGACATCAATATGTTCAAATAAAGCATTCAATGTATATCTTCTCGGCATAACGATTGCGTTTTCTATTCGCTGAACGGCACGAATAGTTATACCTGAGAGTTCAGCGAGTTCCTTTTGTGTCAATTTTCTTTTTAATCTTTCACGCTTTACCATCCCAGCAATATCCTGCTTATTATAAGCTGCAAAATCTATAAATTCTTTAACGGCATTTGACGACATTTGAGATGACATTTTAATTGTAACTGATAAATCGAGGTTAAAATTAATAGTTTTGAAGAAAAAAAGCTATAATTATGAAAGCAAGATTACCAAAACTAAAACAGCTCCTGATTTTTGCATGCTTAATCGCTTTGTCACTTTTTCTAAGTGGTTTAGTAGACAGCCAATTGTTTTCATTTTTACCTTTAGGATGTATATTAGTTATTCTTGCAAATTGGATGATGTTCAAATCGGAAGGTTTATCCCTCAATTATCTTGGAATAGATAAAAGCCATAAGCCGGTGAATAAAATTCTGATGGGTTTTCTTTTAGGAATTTGTTTTGTTTTTTTTAACCTCTGCATTCAGGTTATTATTAAAGGTGGAAACTTTCAAATACACTATTCTCCAAATATAAAAGCTTTATCGATTGCATTGGTAACTGTGCTTCCTACTGTGATTGTACAGCAGTTTTACATCATGGGTTACGGGTTTTATAAAGCTAAACAAATTGGCGGGAGTATCTTTGCAGTCTTATTAACATCTATTGTTTTCATGAGTATGCATGATATCTCGGGTAATATGTGGAATTTCCCTTTTCAATTATCAAATTATTTTTTTGCAATACTCATCTTTTCCAATGCACTTAATCGATCTGGAAGCATATTACTGCCCATAGGCCTGCATTGGGGAAACAATTTTTCAAATTCCTATTTGATTACACAAAATGAAATGAAAACTTCATTTATTTTTTTAGCAGACCAAAATGACTACATCAAGGACTATTATCAGTATTTTGGCCTTTTGATATTGGGTATTGCTGTACCATTGATAATTATTGTAGCTGTTAGAATCCTTTTTAAGGATAAGAGCCAATATATATAGTATTAGTTATAAATGGGAATAGTTTTCGGTATTCCTCAATTTTGCACAAAAACAGAGTACTAATTTTTTATAGAGCAGTATCATTCCGAACCCATGTTTTAAACCCAATGAAGAAATTAATGTTTTTCTAAAAGTTTCGAACCTAAGCTTGTCAAACCTTTGTTTTGCTGGAATTTTAGTTTTATAAATTACATTGCGCCATGATTATGCCACAAAACTTTTAAATACTAAAATTTTAGGCCTGTGTTATAAAATTGTTTTGATTATGTTTCTAATAGTAATTCTTTAAATTGTATCTTACTTGTACCTCAAATACATTTTATTCTACTCAATACTGTACAGTTAATTTCTGTAAATGTAATTAGCAAAATATTTTAAAGTATTTTTTTTGTTTATGCGTTTTCTTGTTTTAACGCCAAAGATTTTGTTTTCTATGTCCACTTTAAGGTATGAACTCCAAAAATTCTGCTGTCCTGTTTTTTTAATTTAAATTTTTGAAATATAAAATCCAAAAAAAACTTTAAACTATATTAGTTCTATAGAATTTATGTATATATTTGTTTCACAGAAAAATTCTGAATGATACTTATCCAGAAAGACTGAGGGAGTAGGCCCATTGACGTCTTAGCAACCTGTTACCGAATAAGGTGCTAAATCCTTCCGCTGTAGCGGACAGATAAGAAAGATTTGCTTAAATCTGAATAAGGTCATCATTGTTGAAATTATTTATTTTTTAAAATGAAAACCAAACTGCATTTTTTACACGACAGTAACGAACTTTTGAATTCAATCTTCGAAGAATATAGTCTTGCAGGTTTCCGAATGCGAAAGCATTAATTCTCTCTCTCATTTCTTTTTAAATACCATCTACCGAAAGCCTTTTTCAATGGCCTAAAGGAATTCTTTTGCCCAATATTAAACTAAAATAAAAAATCACATGATCAACTTAAAATCAAAATAAAATGAAAAAAATACTATTAGGTTTTGCTTTATTTCTTGGAGTTTCACAAACTCAGGCGCAAGAAAGTAATTTACAGTTAAAAGGAACTGTTACAGATACAGTTGCGCAATATGTGTATTTGCAAAAATTCCACAATAAAATGTTTACGACAATCGATTCGGTAAAAGTAAAAGATGGAAATTT
The DNA here is from genome assembly GCA_900107365.1 of Flavobacterium aquidurense. Lineage (GTDB taxonomy): Bacteria > Bacteroidota > Bacteroidia > Flavobacteriales > Flavobacteriaceae > Flavobacterium > Flavobacterium aquidurense. The sequence continues at coordinate 31,012 of FNPS01000016.1, read as the reverse complement.
TAGTTTTAAAACTAAAGTTAAAACACCCGAATTATACGGATTAAGTGTAAACACAGAAGAGTCTCCATTGTATATTTTCCTTGAAAAAACGTCAATTACAGTAAAATTAAGTCCAAAGAAATATTATACAAGTTCTATAGTTGAAGGCTCTGAATCTCAGAATTTATTCGAAGCCTATAAAAAATCAAAAGATGTAGAAATCAGTAAATTCATTACTGAAAACCCTAAATCTATAGTTTCGGCTTATGTATTGTACAGAAACTGGTCGTATAGATTAACGCCGGAACAAATAACTCAAAACATTGCATTGCTCGATAAAAATCTGCAAAGCACCACTTACGTAAAAGAACTAAAAGAGCTGGTTACTGTTTTGGACGGATTAGCGGTTGGTAAAAAAGCCCCTGATTTCACAGCTAATGATCCGCAGGGTAAACCAGTACGTCTTTCTGAAAATTTAAAAGGTTATACTCTAGTTGATTTTTGGGCTTCTTGGTGCGGACCTTGCCGAAGAGAAAATCCAAATATCGTTGCGGCTTATAAAGAGTATCACGACAAAGGTTTTAACATCATAGGCGTTTCTTTGGATAAAAAGAAAGAAAATTGGATTAAAGGAATTCAGGATGATAATTTGACTTGGTTACATGTTTCTGATTTACTTTTCTGGAACAGCGCCATTGCCAAATTATATGGAGTAAGAGCCATTCCGGGGAATTATTTAGTCGATTCAAAAGGAATAATCGTAGCGAAAAATCTTCACGGAGAAGAATTGCAAACTACACTTAAATCGCTATTAGGGCAGGCAAATTAATAGTATGAGAATAATCAGCTGCTCTAAACTTTTTAATTCTTCGAAAAATTAAAACAACAATAAATTTAGTTATTAAAATGATAAAGGAAATGAATGCTATTGAGACAACAAAACCAATAGAATTGGAGTGTTACTTCTCTAAATTTAGAGAAAATACAGTAGGAGTAGATCACCGCTTTAAATCGGTTTATGGAAAGCAAAACCTGCTTTATGCAGATTGGGTTGCCAGCGGAAGATTATACGCACCAATTGAAGATATTATGCTCAATAAAATTGGACCAATGATTGCCAATACGCATTCACTTTCTAGTCAGACAGGAAAGACTTCAACTTATGCTTATCAATATGCGAGAGATATAATTAAAAAGTCAGTAAACGCAAATGATTCTGATGTTTTAGTAACAACCGGAACCGGAATGACGGCTGCTTTGTCAAAATTACATCGCATTATGCGTTTACGAAAAGATGATGAAAACGATACACCAGTTGTTTTTATTACACATATGGAGCATCATTCCAATCAGGTTTCGTGGTATGAAACAAATGCTGATGTTGTGATTTTACCACCAGATGAAAATAATTTAGTGGATCCCAATATTCTTTCCGAAGAAATTAAAAAATATGCTGACAGAAGCTTAAAGATAGGCTCATTTACAGCTTGTTCAAATGTTACAGGAATTATTACGCCTTATCATGAATTGGCCAAAATCATGCATCAAAACGGCGGACTTTGTTTTGTTGATTTTGCAGCTTCGGCACCGTATGTCAAAATCGATATGCACCCAAAAGATTCGGAACAGCAATTAGATGCCATTTTCTTTTCTCCTCACAAATTCTTAGGCGGCCCGGGAACTTGCGGCGTTTTGGTTTTTAATGAAAAATTATACAAAGCAGATTTTCCCGATAATCCGGGCGGTGGAAATGTAAGATGGACAAATCCGTTAGGCAGATATTGTTATAGCGAGGTCATAGAAGTTAGAGAAGATGGCGGAACACCAGGCTTTCTACAAGTAATAAGAGCTGCTTTAGCTTTAGAATTAAAAGACAAGATGGGAGTTTCAAACATCAAAAACAGAGAAAAAGAACTGCTTGCTCTTTGTTTTTCAAGACTTCAAAAAGTAAAAGGTTTGTCAATTTTAGGAGATTTAAAAACGGAAAGAATCGGCTGTGTTTCTTTTGTAATTGAAGATATTCACTATAATTTAATCGTAAGGCTTTTAAATGACCGTTTCGGGATTCAGGTTCGCGGCGGCTAGTCATGTGCAAGTACTTATGCGCATTATTTATTTAATATAAACGAAAAGAAATCAGCAATAATTACAAACGAACTTTTAGAGAAAAATCAAATAAATAAACCGGGCTGGGTACGTTTATCACTGCATCCGATTATGACTAATAATGAACTGAATTTTGTTTGCGATGCAATTGAACAAGTGTCTTTACATTATAAAAAATGGCAGAAAGATTACGAATATAATTCAATAACAAATGAATTTGAAAATGCTGAAATTAAAGAAACTATAGCCGAAGAAGTAAATGAATGGTTTAAGTTGGATTAAATGTTTAAATAGGGTTAAACCTGAAAGGTTATGAATTTATTATTTAAGAGATTCAATAATTTTTTGTCTATGTGTAATTCCCCATTTTACTAAATTTCCCGCTAACGCGAGTATCAAGTTCGTGAACGTAACAAATTAGACTTTCAATGAAATTAAAAAACAAAAAAACTTCAGATTTCTCTGAAGCTTTTGTTTTAGTAGCCCTAACGGGACAATTTCCGAACCATTTTGTGGATGATTTAAAGAAAATAAATATCATTCCGTATTAAATTCGGGGGTTAAACTGTCCTAGAATTTCTATTCTAATGTCCCAGATGAAAGAGCTAGTTTGTATGCATTTTTTGAAGATTAGATTTGTAGTCTTTCGGAGTTTTTTACTTTTGTTTTGTAGATCAGTTCAATTTCAGATACATTTCTGCGCTGTTAAGTAGATTTATTATTTTTATTTTAAAAAAAATATTATTCCGCTGATTGTGAATTTCCTATCCATTTATTAACTGTTGCCTCATATGGTATTGTACTCGAAGCCAACCAACTTTCAATATATTTTGGATTATGACTGTTGGGTGTTGGATGAACATCATCAATTCTAACTTGAATTGGAGCTCGAACACAATCACCTGTGATAATTGCATGTTGTTGTGGAATAACGGGTAGTTGTTCTAAAATATCTGCATTAGCACTAGAAACGAGTCCTCTTATATATTTTTGATCTTCTGGATTTTGTAAGCGATGAATGATAAATGAATTACATTGTGATAAAACTGTTTTTGATAATTCTGAAGGTCTTTGACTACTTACGATTAATGAAATACCATACTTTCTACCTTCACGTGCGATTCTTTCAAATATTGTTTTTGCAACAGAATATTTGTTTTCAGCAATATAGTTTTGAGCTTCTTCTAATATGATTACTATCGGAAATTTACCCCTATCACTTGGAACAAAATAGGAAACAAATTCTAGAATAATTCGGCCTAATAGTGCTGTTATAGTTTCTAAAACTTCAAAAGGCAATTGAGAAACATCTATGATATTTATTTGATGTGTTCTTTTCAAATCAAAAAAACCTGTCGAATCATTATATTTTTTCACAAAATGGTTTTCAGTTTCAGATGAAAAGACCTTATTATAATCCCCTAAAAGGAAAGCTAAAAACTGAGGCAATACATTTTTATTTATTTCTTCTGTATTTTTTAGCATCAAAGGAATAGCCATTCTTTTATCATTTAAAAAGCTATTCATCCTTAATCGCAAAGTTGAAATAAATTCATTCAATCTTGTATTTCCTGAGCCTTCATTTTTAATTGCAGCATCTAAAAATTTATTACAAAGTTGTTGGTAATTAAAATAGATAGGTAGATCGATATTATGTGAACTTGTAATTTGAATGTCGACTGCTAGTGTAAGTAATTTATTTAACCGATTATAAATAGATTCTCTAATTGGAGTCTGTAATCCCGCATTATTAAAATTTACTTCTCCTCCCAAATGAGAAAGCAAAGTAGCCAATTCATCATCAAATGGGCGTATAGCTTCTGCAATATTCAAAATTTCATTATTAGCTTTCCATCTCCAATTTCCTCCCGCATCCCATGTCCTTTTTTTAAGTTCTTCAGTTGAACAAGATAAAATGCTTTCCACATCGGCTTTTAAATAAATTGGTAAAATTGAAATATTTAAACTCTCCTCATTATTTTTTGCTAAACCAATTGCACTATTTAATAAAGGAGCTTGTGTGGCATCACTCGGATTTAGTAATGCTCTAAAGTCAGACCAATTCATTAGCCAATAGGGAACTTGAACTTTATCTTCGCCACCATAATAATTCGCGTTTATTAACTCTAATTCCTTTTGGGTCTTATCATCTAAAGTGGTCAAAACTTCTTGCTCTGGCAAAAATGCATCTTTATATTCACCATTTGTATCGAAAATTACAAAATGTGCATTATTAAGATTACTTCCTTTATAATCGTATCTGAACAAATTCCTCAAAATTGAAGTCAATGTGCACGACTTACCCGAACCAGTATTTCCTAAAATTGCTGCATGTTTTACAAAAAACTGGTCTGGTGAAATTTTTACTTTATAATTAGAAAATGCAGGTGAGGTTCCTACTGGTAAATAAAAATCTTTGTCCCATTTTATTTGAGCTACATCAAGTTTATCATCAAAAATATGAAGCAAATCTTTTTCAGTTACATACCATACCGGGTTATCTAATGTTGGGAAATTATAGACTCCTTGGACAAATTTCTCATTACTATCATTATTTGCAATAGTCCCCAACATAGTAGCTGATATATATCTTGAAGAAGTGGGTAATGAAATAGAGGTAGAATTTTTTCCGAATTCAACTTCTTCTTTCATAGTTACCCTTGTAATTAAAGCCACCACGCGATCTGCTCCCACAGGAATTATTAGATAAGAATTAATTCTAGCTACTTCATATATATCTAAAACACCACTTTTATATGTTCCTCTTAAATCATCTTCAATTTTTATAAAAACCCTAAAATTATCTACAGATAAAACCCTTCCAATCAATCTATTATCGCTACTCATTAGAAATTAGTTTTGTTTAGTTTCGCTATCTTCATCAAATTTTACTTCTTCTTCGCTATTTGATGGATAAAGTTTTTGTAATGTTTCTGCTACATAAGAAAGTTCTTCTTCTTCGTACAAATCAGGCATTATTTTGTCAACAAAACTTATAAAAGTTGACTGGTTGGGATCTTCTTGATCTAAAATGATAATTCGTTTATCACCTAAAGCTCTTAATCTTTCAATTTCAGAATCTTGATCTATAGAAGGGGAAAAATTTGCTATGATTAAAGTAAATGATGGAATTGACAATGCCTGCTTAATGATATCATTTATATGTTCATCATAAAATGAATAACCAACACAAATCAATACAGACTGTGGTTGGTTAATTGCATGAGAAAACTGTCTAAACAATTCAGAGTAAGGTAAATCTAACGTAAATGATTTTTTACTAACACATGGATAAATCATTATTTCATTGTTTTCATCAGGGGTAAAATTTCCATTCAAAGGAATTTCTTTAATACCATAAGTATTTGAAATAGATGGAGGAGAAGATACCCATGATAATGAACCATGCATTTTATAATAACGTAAAACCTTTTCAGCTCTGTGTACTTTTCCTATTACACTTTGACCGGGATAGTACAAGTCGTAATCGTATACTTCTGGACGAAAGCATCTATTATGTACCCCCATAAAGCCATTTACATAATGCACCCCTAAATTATCTAAAGCATAATCAAATGCCATATCATAATTAGTAGTAAAAAGATTGACTCTTTTTAAATGTACTGGTCTTTGTAATAACTTTTTAACTAAAACTTCGTGATAATGATATCTATTATTAAGTAATTTAGAGTCTGATTTATAATTACTATTAATGGTAGTTTTATTGGTATCACATTGCTCAAATAACCATTTTTGCATTTTTACCATTGATGCGTTAATAGCTGTAATATCCTGACCTCTCATTTCATGTAAATAGCGATCTGCTTGTAAACAATTAAATAAATCTTCAAATGAAGGATCAGCACCCTCCCCAAAATAATTAGCTATTTCTGTTAGACATGCGCTTTTTAATTCTTGAGGAATAGTTCTAATAACTGGTGCACCTAAATGAAAACTTGAACCAGCACCAAATAAAATACTTACATTCTCCAGCTCAAGATATTTTTTAATTCTTAATTTGATATTTTCAATATTGTTTGCGATCATTTTTTGGTTAGTTTAGTTTTAATTCTCTCTAGAAAATATTTCGGCTAGGGATTCCCCTGCTGGCGCGAGCGTCCCACTCGTGAACGCAACGAATCTTGCCAAAGATAGTTAAAACAAAAAAAAGCTCCAGATTTCTCTGAAGCTTTTTGTCTTAGTAGCGGGAACGGGATTCGAACCTTATTAATTATTGGGACTTTACTATAAAATTTTAAGTATTAAATCTTGAGTAAAATAAATCAAAATCGATTTACCATTGTACTTCTTTACGATATATCTTACCTGTATCTCGAATTCCTTTTACTTTGGTCATAGCTGGAAATTTAATTTCTGAAGGTGTAATTAGCAAAATATTTTAAATCTAATTTTGTTTTTGAAAGCTTGCAGAAATATTTCTAAAAAAACGCCTTAGCTTTTTGTGGCAAAAAAGGTATTCACTCCAGCCGGAAAGTGCACCGATTCTGCACCTTTAATTTTGTGAGGATTTATAAATATTGAAAACAGGCCTAAAATAAAAAAAACCTGCAAATCGTTGAATTTGCAGGTCTTCAGACATTTTTTGTGGCTTTTTGAAAAGATTGAAAACTTTAAGTTTTCCTCCTTTTAGGCCTTTCCGTGGGGAGAGCAGGATTCGAACCCTAAGCCCGGAACCCTCTTATTTACTGCATTTTTACTTTTCTTAAACATGTGTTGCCACGATTTTGCCACGAAAATGAAACTGTTAATTTTACGTGTGTAATATTTTGATTTTCAGTCAGTTGACTTGTTTTTGATTGCTAACCTTCTTTTTGTTGTAAATATAAGGTGTTTTATTTATAAAATTGATTCATTTGTCTTGTTTTAGTTTGCTATCTCGAAATGATTTAGAACTGATTTTTAATTATTGTGACTAATATTTAATGTTTTAAAAAGTTCCGCTATCGGCAATATATGATAAAATTTAGCAAAATGAGTACCTATTTTTTGCCGATAGTGTGATTCAACTTACTTAAGGATTTGTATTTGGTTTAAAAATATTAAGACAGACTGCTTTAGCTTTTTGTTAAAAAAAAAGAAACCTCTTCTAAAATTGAACGGTTTTAAAAGTCTTGCCTTCCAATAATGATAATAATCTCTACAGGTTTATCTCCATTTATTTGATAGTAAATAGTATCAACTCCACAAACACAAGAACGATAGCCTCTTTTGATCTGGGCAGCAGATGGGAATAAATTTACACCAAAATTTTGAAACGGAAAAAAATATTATAGATGAAGTAGTTTTTTCTAGATAAATTACTTCTACATATTAAAAATGATAGTCTTAAGTTTTTGTGGCAAAATTGAAGACAATTCCACAAAATGATTATCTGTTTTTTGCAATGTATTCAGAAGGCGACATTGAAAAATGCTTTTGAAAATTTCTTCCAAAACTTGTCTGTGATTTATAACCAACCATTTCGGCGATTTCATACATTTTGTAGTTTTCATTTAAAAGTAATTCAGCAGCTCTTTTTAATCGTACAATATTGATCAGTTCATTCGGACTTAAATTCGAGATATCTTTGATTTTTCGGTATAAAGTTGAACGGCTCATGTTCATGATTTCTGCTAAAGATTCTACGCTTAAATCAGGATCCGTAATGTTCTGCAGGATCTCATCATCCAGTTTTTTTAGAAATTTTTCATCTGTTTTATTGTGCGCAATGCTTTTGATATGTGAAAGCGGAGAACTCGCATAATAGTTCATGATCTGTTTTCTGTTTTCAATCAGATTATTGACCTGAACTTTTAAATAATCCATTGAAAATGGTTTTGCGATATAGGCATCGGCACCCACTTCTAAACCATCAATTTGTGATTTAAGGGAGTTTTTAGCCGTCAATAAAATTACCGGAATGTGACTGGTTACCAGATTCGTTTTAATCTCTTTGCACATTTCAATTCCGTCCATAACCGGCATGGAAACATCGCTTATAACAAGCTGAATATTTTCGTTATGAATAATTTTTAGTGCGTTTTCTCCGTTATCAGCTTTTAAAATCGTATAGGTTGAAGTTAATTCAGAAGTAATAAAATTTAATAAATCTTCGTTGTCTTCCACCACTAAAATTTGTGCTTTTTCATTTTTGCTTTCGGTTTCAATTTTTTCAATTTTAGTCTGAACTTCTTCTTTTTCAGAATCGGTATACAACATAAATTCTTCTTTTTGATGCAATGGTACAATCAGTTCAAAAACATTGAGTTCTGAATCCGGAATCAATTGTAAATTTCCGTTGTGCAATTGTGTTAGCGAATGCGCCAGCGAAAGTCCAATTCCGGTTCCGGAAGTCGAATCCATATTATCCACTCTGAAAAACGGTTCGAAAATCTTGTCTTTTAGTTGAAACGGAATCAAATTTCCGTCGTTTTTAACTACCAAAGTCAGTTTTTTGTCATCCCTGAATAAAGATATAGAAACCTTGTCTTTAGAATATTTAATGGCGTTGCTAATTAAATTGCTCAGGATTTTTTTGAAAGCTTCCTTGTCTACAAAAGCAAAAATGTCTTTTTCACCCAGTTCTAATTCAAATTCAATTCCCTTTTCTTCAATTAAGGGACTGAATCTCAAATGTAAATTACGAACCTGAGAAGAAATATTGGCTTCCACGAAAGTGAGTTTCAATCCGCCAATTTCCGACTTTCTAAAGTCTAATAATTCGTTTACCAATTTCAATAATCGGGAAGTGTTTTTCTTCATTATGGAAAGATTCTGAGGCACTTCAGGTGATTGATGTTCCATCACCAAAAGTTTCTCCAGAGGCCCTTTTATAAGCGTTAAGGGCGTTCTGATTTCGTGGGCAACGTTCGTAAAAAAGTCAATTTTAGCCTGATAGATTTCCTTTTCTTTTTCATCATTCAGATGCTTTATTTTTCTATTATTTTTAATCTGTGTCAAATTTTGAGAATAACGAATGATATAATAAAACGAACCACAAATCAACAGAAAATAGAAAAAATAAGCATAAGAACTCGCCCAGAAAGGAGGCAGAATTACGATTTTTAGTTTCACTTCTTTGCTCCAGACACCAAAACTGTTCAATGATTTTACTTTAAATACATAATCTCCAGGAGCCAATTCTGTAAAGAAAACTTTATTGTTTCTTTCCAGATACACCCAGTCATTGTTAACGTTTTCAAGCTTATACCAATATTCTGTAAGCTCCGGTGCCGTGTAATTTAAAGAGGCAAATTCAAGATTAAATGAAGATTGATCGTTATTGAGTTCGAGTTCGTCAAGATGCGAAATGGATTGTTTTATAGGCGAATCATTTTCATTGGCGTCAATATCTTTATTATTGATTTGAAGATTTGTGATGAACATTGAAGGCGTATACTTGTTTTTGGTGAAATTCTTCGGATTGAAACTGATCATTCCGTTTAGATTTCCAAAATACATATCGCCACTTGTATCTCTAAAAGCCGAACTATAATTAAACTGATCGCTCAATAAACCATTAGCAGTGGTATATATTTTAATGTTTTTGTGATTGGGACTAAATTTTACCAAACCTTTTGAAGTAGTCAACCATAAATTTTTATTTTCATCTTCTAAAATAGAATAAATCACATTGCTCGGAAATCCGTTTTTGGTAGTGAACTTGGTAAATGTTCTCGTTTTTTTATCAAAAAGATTCAAACCATTTTCGGTTGCAAACCATAAATTTTTGTGACTGTCTTCAAAAATTGAATTGATGGAATTATTGCTAATGCCTTTACTGTTTTTATAATCGTATATAAAAACCTCTCTTTTGTGTGTTTTCGGATTATAGAAAAACAAACCGTCTCTATAACTTCCCGCCCAATAGTTTCCATCAAAGTCTTCTTTGAAATTGGTATAATGCGTAGTTTCAGGAAACATTTTTAAAGTATCAAAATTGTCATTTTGTTCATTGTAACGGTACAATCCCATTGTAGTTACGACAATCAAATCTTTATTTTTTGTTTCAGAAAACGAAAAGATAAAATTACTTCGCAATCCTGTGGACGGATCGTTTGCGCTGTAATGCTTAATTACAGCACCAGATTTTTGATCTAAAACATCTAAACCATGTTCAAAAGTTCCCACCCAGATTTTGTTTTTTCGAGGCAGCAAAGCATGAATATTATAATAGGAAACGCCATTTTTGCTTCCGTTGGGCAAATAAGAGGTGAATTTTTGTGTCTTTGGATTAAATCGGTTTAAACCGGCATCTTCTGTACCAATCCAAAAATCGCCGTAATCATCTTTATGGATTTCTCTGACTGCGCTTCCGCTGATGGAATTCTGATTTTTCTGCGGAAAATACTTTTTAAATTGTGTGTACTGTTTCTGATGATAATTAATTCCTCCAAAATAAGTTCCAATCCATATTCCGTTTTCCTTATCAATCGTAATAGAGTAGGCCGCATTGTCTGAAAGGGCATATGGATCATTGTAGTTTTTTTTGAGGTTAACGCTTTTCTTAGTTTTAAGATTATAAACGTAAACACCAGATTCACAAGCAATCCAGAGTTCTTCATTTCCTTTCTTTTTAAACTGGCGCACAAAAACGGGTTCTTTATCAGCAAACGGCAATGATGTTGTGCTTTTGTCTTTATTATTATAGACTAGCACGCCATGATCCTGAGTGCCCAGTAAAATATTGTTTTTGTCTAAAGCATAAATAACGGTAATTCTAAAGCTGGCTTTATTGGCTGGAGGACTTAACGGAATATTTTCAAACGAAAGACTTTCTTCAGAATAATGATAGATTTTATTCATTGAAGAAGCCCAAATCTCTCCGTTTTCATCTCTGGTAATCGATGTAGTAATAAAATATTTATTGGGATTAAAAGTTTTGGTTTCTTTTTTAGAAGTAGAATATTTGTACAGAATGTTTCCAGAGATAAACCAAATATTCCCCTTTTTATCATGATTGATGTCGTTTATTCTGTCGTTTATCGCCTCATTGAGTACGGTAAAGCGATCCGTTTTTTTATCATAATGATACAAACCCTTATCTGTTCCAACCCAAATAACACCTTTATATTCATGCAGAGACTGAATATAATTGCTTCCCAAACTATGAAGAGGATCAGATTGGCTGCGATAGGTTTTAAATCGGTAGCCGTCAAATCGGTTCAAGCCGTCTTTAGTACCAAACCACATAAAGCCGTCTTCATCTTGCATGGAAGTAATTACGGTGTTGTTGGAAAGCCCGTCTTCTACCTGGAAATGCTTAAAATAATATTCCTGTGAATGGATAAAATTTATCGAAAAAAAGAATAAAACTAAAAAAAGAAAGAATTTACGCATTGTTATATTTTTTAGACTAAAAATAGGATTCCTCAAATCGTGTCAATCTTCCACAAAATGTTGCAAGAGATTGAAAATTTCCAAATATTTATACAATTTGAATCATTTGAGAGAGATATTGACACAAATGAAGCATTTTGTTTTGAATTAAAATCATCTACTTTGGATTTTCAAATAAACATTATTGATAATTTTTAGGCAAAAAAAATATAGTATCAATAAAATTAGGTTTGAAAAATTACATCAACCACAATTTTCAAATTAAATGAACACATTATTACTAATGAGCAATATTAATTATTTTTTTGCTCGAATCAGAGATGATTAGAATTTTTAAAATTTAAATGTAAAACCAACCACAAAATGAAAACTATCTAAAATGAAAAATCAATGAAAACAAAGTTCACTCAAATTTTAAAGCAGAGATATTACCTCTTGTTTTTCTTTAGTTTATTATTACAACAAACGTATGCCCAAGAGCAAATTACTGTTAAAGGAACAATTACTTCAGCAAATGGAGATCCAATTCCTTTTGCTAATGTTTTAATAAAAAATACAACAAACGGTGCTGCTACCGATTTTGACGGAAAATATTCTATTGTAGCTAAATCAAACCAAACTTTGGTTTTTAGTTCGCAAGGATATAAAACCATAGAAATTGCTATTAACAATCAAACTACTGTAAATGCAACTTTAGCAGAAGATGCCATGAAGCTTGACGAAATAGTAGTTGTAGGTTATGGCTCGCAACAGAAAAAAGATCTTACAGGAGCAGTTTCTCTGGTGAAAGCAGACGAAATTTCGAAAAGACAGGTTACAACTGTTGCTGACGGATTACAAGGCTTGGTAACTGGTGTTAAAGTTCGTGGCGGCGGACGTCCGGGTCAAGAAGCGAATATTGAAATTCGTGGTCTTAAAAATCTTCAAAATACAAATCCCTTATATGTAATTGACGGATTGATTACTTCTGCAAACAGAGATTTTAACCCGAACGATATCGAAAGTATTCAGGTTTTAAAAGATGCATCTGCCGCAGCAATCTACGGTTCCCGAGCGGCAAATGGTGTAATTATCATTACAACCAAAAAAGGTAAAAAAGGACCGCTTAAGATTGAAGCTTCTGCCAAATCCAGTCTTACAACTATGCCTAGATATAATTTAATGGGAACTGAAGAATTTGCAAAATTAAATAATCAGGCCTATGATAATGCTGGATATCCGAGACAAAATCTTAATATGGCAGTAAATACAGACTGGCAGGATGCAGTTTTTAAAACCGGAATGATTCAGGATTATAATGTGAGTGCTTCTGGCGGTGGCGATAATTCAACCTTTTTTATGTCGGGAAATTATTTTGGAAATGAAGGAACTGTTGTTGGAACTGATTTTGACAGAATTTCATTCAGAGTAAATTCAAGCGGTTCAAAAGGAATTTTCAGTATTGGAGAAAATTTGGCCATCAGTAATTCAAAAACAGATGAAATATCTGGAAATCCAATTATTGATGTGTACAGAATGACTCCTACGATTCCGCTTTACGATCCTGCAAATCCAGGAGGTTATGGTTATGGAAAACAAGGTGTTGCAGATACTTTTGGTACAAATCCGTTAGCTATTGCTGATTTTGCGAATGCTGTAAATGAAAATTTTAGAATCAGAGGAAATGTGTGGTCCGAATTAAAATTAGCCTCTTGGTTAAAGTACCGTTTCAATTTTGGATATGAAACTAGTTTTGATTCGTATAAATTTTTGAGAAAAGTAGGGAACTGGACATTAAATCAGCCAGCAGATCCATCTATCATTGATCAAAATAAAGCAAGATCAGAAACGATGTTATTTGAAAATACATTGAATTTCAAGAAACAATTTGGAAAACATGATGTAACTGTTTTAGTGGGTCAAACTTTTCAAAAAGACAGATACGAGCAAATTTACGGACAAAAGAGAAATATCCCAATCAACTCAGGAACAGGACAATATTATCAGGTTTTAAATCAGGGAGATACACCGGTAGTTGGTGGTTTTATCAACGAGGCTTCTCTGGCATCTTATTTAGGAAGATTAGAGTACAATTATGATAATCGTTACCTATTCAATGCCGTGATCAGACGTGATGGATCTTCAAGATTCAGTGATGGTAATAAATGGGGAAATTTCCCTTCACTTTCTGCAGGATGGAGAATTAGCAACGAATCGTTTTTTAAATCAGACTTCATTAAAGATTTAAAATTAAGAGCGAGTTACGGAGAATTAGGTTCTGGAAATATTGGAGAGTATGAATCTAAAAGTTTCATCAATAATTTTGGACAAATTGTTTTAGGAAATGGACAAGGTACATATCCGTCTGCAACCCAAGTTAAATTATCCAATTCTCAGTTACGTTGGGAAAAATTAAAACAAACCAATATTGGATTAGATCTTGGTGTTTTAAATAATGATCTACGTCTTACAGCAGATTATTTTATTGCCCGTACAGAAGATGTATTGTTTGGTTTTCCAATTTTATTGACTACAGGAAACGACGGTGGAAACCCGATTTCAAATGCAGCAACTGTTGAAAACAAAGGTTTTGAATTAGAATTGGCTTATAGTAAAAAAATCAACGATTTCTCTTTCAACGCTTCTGTAAACTTTACAAAAGTAAACAACAAGCTGGTTTCTTTAGGTAACGGACAAAATGAAAGCATTATTGGAAACACAATGACCCGCGACGGACAACCCGTAGGAATGTGGTATGTACTGCAGACTGATGGATTATTCCAAAATCAGGATGAAATTAACAACTATAAAAATGCTGATGGAAAAGTAATTATGCCAAGTGCAGTACCTGGAGATATTCGTTTTAAAGATGTTAACGGTGACGGACAAATTACCAGTGACGACAAAGCTGTTGTTGGAAGTCCATGGCCTGAATTCGAAATGGGTCTTAATGCCGGAGCAGACTACAAAGGTTTTGATTTTTCGATGAACTGGATTGCTTCTCACGGCGCTACTGTTTACGACGGATATAGAAGTGTTGTAGACCGTTTTGACGACAATAGTAATTACAGAGCGGGCGTACAGCCCTGGACACCTGAAAACCCAAATACTGATTTTCCTAGAATTACAAAAGGTTCAACTCTTAATTCAAGAGGAGATAGTGACCGTTTCTTAGAAAGTGGTGATTTTATCAGACTTAAATACATTGGGTTTGGTTATAATTTGCCAGAAAGTGTTTTGAATAAATCTGGAATAGCAAGAGCAAGATTAACCTTATCGGCACAAAATATTATTACCATTACAAAATACAAAGGCTTAGATCCTGAGTTCAGTAATACAGGCGATAATAGAATTTTTGAAAGAGGTGTTGATAACGGATCTTTCCCGAATCTTAGAACATATTCTCTTGGTGTTGAATTTAGCTTTTAATTAAAAAAATAGGATAATGAAAAAAATAATACTAACAACCGTAGTTTTTCTAGGTCTCTTTTTTGCATCATCTTGTGAAAAGGAATTAGATCTGAACAGCCCAAATGATATCACAGTAGATCAATATTGGAAAACGGAAAGTGATGCACAAGCCGGTGTGAATTCAATTTACGCCATGTTTTATAAAGATGGTTTATGGGCAAGATGGATTTATTTCCGTCTGGATTTAACTTCTGACGAAGGATTCAGTAATAGTCCGTGGACAGAATTAGCAGACTGGACGAGATTCAATTATATCAATTATAATTTTTGGGAAGGAAATGCAGTAACATGGAGAGATACCTATAAAGCTGTTTTTAGATGCAATCAGGTATTGGCCAATGTTCCGAATATCACATTCCAAAATGAAGATGATAAAAAGAAAATTCTTGCTCAGGCAAAATTCTTCAGAGCTTTGCATTACTACTATGCAGCCATTCTTTGGGAAAATATTCCGTTGGTTCTAGAACCATCTACGCCAGCCGATTTACCACAGCAAAAAAATGTAACCGAAGTTTGGGCTCAAATTGAAAAAGATTTAAATGAGGCTTTAGCCGATTTGCCTGCTTCATGGCCTGCAGATCAAACAGGAAGACCAGATAAAGGCGCAGCAGAAGCTTTTTTGGCAAAAGCATACATGCAGCAACACAAATGGCCGGAGGCAAAAACAGCTCTTGAATATTTAATTTCTGGTCCTGGCGCGAAATACAGTTTAGCTACAAATTACAGGGACAATTTTACTGATACACATGAAAACAATTCCGAATCTGTTTTTGAAATTCAGTTTGGAGATCAAAGAAAAGGTGGAACAGGAGAAGATCAAAATGCTGCACTTTCCAGTAACCGTAGTCAGTTTTTTGCACCAAGAGGAATTGGATGGTCTGACGGTCAGGCTCGTTTCTGGTTAGTAAATGCTTTCAAACAAGAAAAAAATAAGACTGGTAATCTTGATGATCGCTTAAGATGGACTTTATTTTATCCAAATTTATTAGCCGATTTTGGAGATAAAACGTACGGTAAAAATTGGGAATGGGGTGCAGATGAAGCTTGGTTCAGAAAAGGAAGCCGTGATTATTACAGAAATAATGAAGATTATTACAGCCAGGTAAATTACAGATTGGTTCGTTATGCTGATATTTTATTGCGTTATGCAGAAGTATTAAACGAAACAGGAAATACTGCCGGAGCTTATCAATATGTAGATCAGGTGAGAGCACGTGTAAACATGAATACTTTAGCGGTTGCTCATCCTGAAATTGGAAACGATCATGATAAATTTTTAGAAAGATTAAAAACAGAAAGAGTTTTAGAATTGGCTGGCGAAAGTGTTCGTTGGGAAGATTTAAAACGTTGGGGAGATTTAGATTCTCAGGCTGCTGTTGACAAAATTTCGCTTCGTGATCCTGATTTTAAAAACTTTAAAGTAGGTAAAAATCAAAGAATGCCAATACCGCAGGTTGATGTGGATAACAATCCAAACTTAGACCAAAACCCACAATATTAAAACTATTTTTTAAGGGAATCTGATCTTCAAATCAGATTCCCTTATCATAACGAACGATTGTTCATACTTAAGAAAATTTATAATGAGAAAGATAAAACTGTATCTAACTTTAATGTTGGCTGGACTAGTATTGTTCAGCTGTGACAAAAAAAGAGAAATCTGGACAAAAGAACAAGCTAATGAATGGTACGGAAAACAACCGTGGCTGGTAGGCGCAAATTATGCTCCGAGTACAGCCATTAATCAACTGGAAATGTGGCAGGCTGACAGCTTTGATCCCAAAAGAATTGATCAGGAATTAGGCTGGGCCGAAGGTATCGGGATGAATGTAATGCGTGTTTACCTGCACGATTTATTGCACAAACAAGATGCAGAAGGGCTTTATAAAAGAATGGACACTTTCCTTGAAATTGCAGACAAACATCATATCAAAATCTTATTTGTTTTGTTTGATTCCTGCTGGGATCCGTTTCCTGCTTTAGGCAAACAAAGAGCTCCAAAACCTTTTACGCACAATTCTGGCTGGGTACAAAGTCCGGGGCAAAAAGTGCTGAAAGATTCCTTGCAATATCCTCGCTTAGAGAAATATGTAAAAGAAACGATTTCGAAATTCAAAAAAGACGATCGTATTTTAGGTTGGGATGTCTGGAACGAACCGGATAATATGACTGGGCCTTCTTATGAAAAAGTCGAAATTAAGAACAAAGCCGATTTGATTTTACCGCTTTTAAGGAAAGTTTTTGTTTGGGCAAGAGAAAGTAAGCCTTCACAACCTTTAACCTCTGGAGTTTGGGTTGGAGATTGGAGTGATCCAAAGAAAATGCTGCCAATGCATAAACTGCAAATCGAGCAGTCTGATGTTATTTCGTTTCACAATTACAACACGCCACAGGATTTTGAAAAGGTAATTAAACAATTAAAACGTTACGGAAAACCTCTGATTTGCACAGAATACATGGCCAGACCAAATGGAAGTACGTTTGAAGGATTTTTGCCAATCGCCCAAAAATACAAAGTGGGTATGATCAACTGGGGACTGGTTGACGGAAAAACACAAACAAAATTTGCCTGGGACAGCTGGACTAAAAAATACGATGCAGATCCGGAAGTTTGGTTTCACGAAGTGTTTCATACCGACGGAACGCCATACATTAAAGCTGAAACGGATTTGATTAAAAAGATGACAGCTGAGGCTAATAAGAAGAATTAGATAATTATCTAATTGGCACATTCAAATAAAACCAATAATATGATAAAACGACTATATTTCTTAGTAGCAATTCTTATCGGATTTTCTGCGAAAGCGCAACAACCAGATCCGCCGGGACAAATTAAAGGAAATGAAAAACCTAAAAATGAAGCTTATCTTTTTGCGCACATGACGCATAACGATTACGGCAGATTGTATTATTCGGTTAGTTTGGATGGTTTGCATTGGGACAATTTAAATAACGGAAAACGAGTTTTTGAAGACTATAAAGGACATCCGGATATCTGCAAAGGTCCAGATGGTAAATATTACATTGCCGGAAACACAGGCGATGACGCAAAAAGCATTAACATTTGGGTTTCAGACGATTTAATTACCTGGAAAAAACATTCAGATTATACGCCCGATTTAAAAAGCACGCCAGATTATGCGAATGCTTTGCAGCGAATTGGCGCTCCAAAATTATATTACGACGCAGCTTCTGAAAAATTCATCATGACTTGGCACACTCCGCATCTGGACGGAACAAAAGAAGATCCGGAACGTTATTGGGCAAGCCAGAGAACGTTGTATGTTCTATCTAAAGATTTAAAAACTTTTGAAGGAACTCCAAAACGTTTATTCGATTGGGATATGGGAACGATTGATGTTTTTATCCGTAAAATCGGCGATTCCTACTACGCCGTGATCAAAGATGAAACCTATCCAACTTTGTATTGGACAACCGGAAAAACCATCCGAATTGCAAAATCGAAATCGCTTTTAGGACCGTATTCTTTGCCCCAACAATCTATAAGTCCAAATTTTAGGGAAGCGCCAATGTTGATTCCTTCTCCAGATGATAAAATTTGGTACATGTATTACGAACAATATCCTGGAGTTTCTTACGGATTATCAATTGCTGATAATTTAAACGGACCATGGTTTCAGGCTTCTGGCTACACTTTTTTTGCCGATTGGGACAAATACAGTTTCCCTGAAAAAGTACGCCACGGCTGCATGGTCACCATTTCGAGAAATGAATATGATAGTTTGGTGAAGAAATTTGGCTTGACCAAAACAGAATCAAAATCTAAAAAATAAATGAAAAATATAAATAATTTTTTGCTGGGATTAATGTTCATTCCGTTGCTTTCCTGCAGTGATTCTTCAAGCGATCCAGTTGTCGATGAACCTGTTGTTGTAACACCAATTGGATCAAAACCTGCATCAGAAGGCATCAGGATAGCTTGGGATTATACAACGATGACTCAAATTTCAGATAAAAACAGTACTGAATATAATGGTTACGCCAGATTAATTCAATTAGACAGCAAAAAATTAATGTGTACTTACGAATCTGGTGGTGCCATTTTAGTCAAAATCAGCGATGATTTGGGTGCAACCTGGAGTACGCCCATAAAAGTAATTTCAGGAACGGCTGCTGTGAATATGACAACGCCGGATATTTTGCAATTAAAAGACAATTCAATTTTGATTTGTTATAATCCAAGACCTATTGCAGGCAATACAGGTGGTGCAAAATTTTCTATAAACACCATAAAAAGTATTGACGGAGGATTAACCTGGATCGAAAATAAAGTTATTTATGAAGCGACTTCCGAATTTGAAAACGGCTGTTGGGAACCTTCAGCATTGCAAATTCCGAGTGGAGAAGTACAATTGTTTTTTTCGAATGAAAATGTATATAAAAGTTCAAATGAACAAAATATTTCATTGCTGCGTTCGACTGATAATGGTGCTACTTGGTCAGGAACACCTGAAATTGTAAGTTTTAGAGCTGGAAAAAGAGACGGAATGCCATCGCCGATTCTGTTGAAAAATCAAAATGAGATTGTTTTTTCAATAGAAGATAATGGTGTCGACAATCAGTTCAAACCTTATATCATTCGAAATACAATTTCAGAAAACTGGAAACAGACCGTTGATGCAGTAAGCAATAACAGAAATTATGCTTTAGCAGAAGAAATAAATAACGCTGTGTATGCAGGGGCGCCTTATTTGGCTCAATTAAGTACAGGAGAAGTTTTAATGTCTTATCAGGGAACGGAAAACAGAGCTTCAAACGACATTAATAATGCTGAAATGAAAGTCGTTATTGGAAACAACCAGGCTAAAAATTTCGATCGCAAATCAGTTCCGTTTTTAATTGGCGCTGGAAAATCGGGTTTATGGAATAGTATTTCTGTATTAGATGACGACACCATTATCGCGCTGACTACTACAAACTCGTTTGGGAATTCCTCTCAAATCTGGATGATTAAAGGCCATGTTTTGCCTGAAATAAATGCAGTAAATGCAACCGCTGTAATTGACGGACAAAGCAACGAAGCCGAATGGAAAAAGGCAAGTCCAGTTTTCATCGGCCAAAATGGAACAACGCAGCTTGAAGCAAATTTTAGTTTTGATACGTCATTTTTATATGTTTTTGCAAAAGTAAAAGACAGCGAGATTATTAATGTAAGCAATGTTGCCGATAGCGACGGTTTTAATCTGTATTTAGATCCTAAAAACCAGAATTTAATAGCACCTGGAAATTCAATTTTTAAATTGGAATTTGGACAGACAGCCACATTTTCAATCTCCGAAGGCGAAAACAGTACATGGAAAAAATCAGATAAAACGAAGGAAATTGTTTCAACAACAATAAAAACTGCAAATGGTTATCAGATTGAAGCTAAAATTCCGTGGAATTTATTAGGAGGAATGCCTGCCAAGCAAACGAGAATAGGCTGCAATATAGAATTAAGATCAAAAGGAGCAAGCAGTTATTTGGAAAATATTTCGAGCAATGTCGCTGACAAACCTTATTCGTGGTCGAGCATCAAATTGAAATAAGCATTAAAATATACGTGAACTAAAGTTCACATAAAGATTGGTTAGTTAAGTTAGTTTGTAATTGCCAGGCTATGTGGAGATGGCCTGGTAATTTATTTAAAAATTTAAAAACAGAAAAAATTATAATGAAAAACAAAATAATAGTGCTTCTTTTCCTGTTTTTAGGATATATAACAAATGCACAATGGAAGCCTCAGGGAGATAAAATCAAAACAAAATGGGCAGCACAGGTTGATCCGAACAAAACCTTACCTGAGTATCCCCGTCCGATTATGGAGCGTCGCCAATGGAAAAATTTGAATGGTTTGTGGAATTATGCCATTCAGGATTTAGGAAAAACGGCACCTTCAAAATATGATGGGCAAATTCTGGTTCCGTTTGCGGTTGAATCAAGCTTATCCGGCGTTATGAAACAAGTAGGAGCAGAGAAGGAACTTTGGTATTCCACCACTTTCAGCATAGATTCAGGCTGGAAAAAGAAAAACATTTTATTGCATTTTGGTGCTGTTGACTGGAAAACGGAAGTTTGGATAAACAACGTAAAAGTTGGCTCACACACAGGTGGTTATACTCCGTTTTCATTTGATATTACTCCTTTTGTTAAAAAAGGCAAAAATCAAAAACTGGTGGTAAAAGTTTGGGATCCTTCAAACGATGGACCACAACCAAGAGGCAAACAAGTTAAAAATCCGGAAGGAATCTGGTACACGCCCGTTACCGGAATTTGGCAAACGGTTTGGATCGAACCTGTAAACAAAAAAAGCATTACCAATTTAAAAACAACTCCAAATGTTGATCAAAATTCTATTAGCATAAAAGCTGATGTTGTTGGGGCGCAAGAAGGAGATATTATTGAAATTACTGTTTTTGACGGAGGAAAAGAAATCGCCAATGAAAAAGCAGTCGTCGGAGAAAATTTAGACATTACTTTAAATAATCTGAAATTATGGTCGCCGGAAAGTCCGTTTTTATATCAGACAAAAATCAGTTTAATCAGCAATGATAAAGTGATTGACGAAGTAAAAAGCTATTTTGCTATGCGAAAAATTTCATCAAAACGAGATGAATTTGGTATTATCAGAATGCAATTGAACAACAAAGATTATTTCCAGTTCGGCCCATTGGATCAGGGTTGGTGGCCGGATGGATTATATACAGCGCCAACAGACGAAGCTTTGAAATATGATATTATTAAAACAAAAGAATTAGGTTTTAATATGATTCGCAAACACGTAAAAGTAGAGCCGGAGCGCTGGTATACACATTGTGACGAATTAGGAATTTTGGTTTGGCAAGATATGCCAAGCGGCGACGAACAGCCAACCTGGCAAAACAAAACCTATTTTGAAGGAAACGAATTAAAAAGAACTGCAAAGTCTGAAGAAATTTATAAAAAGGAATGGGCAGCAATCATGGATCATTTGTATTCGTATCCAAGTATTGTCGTTTGGGTTCCGTTTAACGAAGCCTGGGGACAATTTAAAACAGTTGAAATTACAGAATGGACCAAAAATCATGATCCAAGCCGCTTAACAAATTCTTCAAGCGGAGGAAACCACTTCCAGACTGGAGATATTTTAGATTTGCACAATTATCCGGGACCGGAAATGTATTTATATGATGCAAGAAGAGTCACAGTTTTAGGCGAATATGGCGGAATAGGTTTGCCTCTTGAAGGACACTTATGGCGTGCCAATGACAATTGGGGATACGTAAAATTCAAAAATGAAAATGAAGTTACAGCAGAATATATCAAGTATGCACAAATTTTAAAAAACTACGTAAAATCAGGATTTTCGGCAGCGGTTTACACACAAACAACAGATGTTGAAGGTGAAGTAAACGGCTTTATGACCTACGATAGAAAAGTGGATAAAATGGACTTTAAAAAGGTTAAGGACATTAATACAGAAGTCATTAATGCCTTAAATCATAAATAAGTTTTAAACACATAGAAACATAGGATTTAGTGTTGAAAAAAGGAGATAAAAGAAACTAGTTTCCACACATAGCTGAGGGTGTTTCTACGTGAAGTAGCTTTGTCAAAGTTTAAAACTTTGACAAAGCTTACCGTAAAGCTATGTTTTTTCAAAAAAGTAAAACGCCTTTACAGACAAAGAAAAACTATGTCTATATGTGTTAAAAAAACACGCCAAAAAATAAAAATTAAAATTAAAATGAAAAAGTACCTAATTCTCTTTTTGCTGATGATTGTTTCTGCTGGATTTTCACAGCAAAAAACATTCTCAAATCCAATTTTACTTTCGGGTGCAGACCCTTACAGTACATATTATAAAGGTTTTTATTATTATACAAATACTTTAGGGAACAGATTGGTTTTGTGGAAAACAAAAGACTTATCTGATTTAAAAAATGCTGAAAGTAAAACGATTTGGGAAGCTCCAAAAGGAACGGATTATTCGGCAGAAATCTGGGCGCCGGAATTTCATATCATCAACGGAAAATGGTATGCGTATTTCGCTGCAGATAATGGGGATAACAATACACACAGAATGTATGTTTTGGAAAATAAAACCTCAGATCCGTTTAAAGGAAAATGGGACTTTAAGGGAAAAATTGCTGCAAAAACAGACAAATGGGCGATTGACGGAAACGTATTTGAATATAAAAAACAGCTGTACATGATTTGGGCAGGCTGGGCAGGCGACACAAATGGGCAGCAGAATATTTACATCGCCAAAATGAAAAATCCACTTGGAATTGAAGGCGATCGTGTTTTGATTTCGTCACCAACACACGGATGGGAAACCCACGGAGCATTGAATGATCCGGTTAATCCGCCTCAGGTAAATGTGAATGAAGGTCCGCAATTTTTACAAAAGGGAGATAAAATTTTTATAGTGTTTTCGGCCAGTGGTTGCTGGACAGATTTCTATGCTTTAGGATTATTAACTTTTAAAGGAGGAAACGATTTATTGAATGCTTCAGCCTGGGAAAAAGCTGCAGAACCAATTTTCAAACAATCGGACAAAAATAAAGTTTATGCTCCGGGGCATAATTCGTTTTTTAAATCTCCAGACGGAAAAGAAGACTGGATTTTATATCACGCCAATTCAAATCCGGGTGAGGGATGCGGAAATCAAAGATCACCAAGAATGCAAAAAATCAATTGGGATGCAAATGGTCTTCCGGTTTTGGGAGAACCTGTAAGCGAAGAAACAAAATTGGCTATTCCATCAAAATAATAAATAAAAATATGAACCAGAGGATGAGATTGCTTTCGCCCCGGCGAACAAATCTTCCTCGCAATGACATAAAAATGAAAAATATTCAAATAGCAGCGGTTGTTTTGCTGGCGCTTTTTCAATTTAGTTGTAAAGACAATAAAAAGGAAGTGAAACCTTCTGAAACAACATCAGAAATAAAAACAGATTCGGTTAAAGCCATTTTAGCAAATAAAAATTTCGACACCATAATGGAAGGCAAAAAAGTCAATTTGTATTGGATAGAAAATAAAGGCATAAAAGCTGCTTTTACCAATTACGGAGGAAGATTAATTGGACTTTGGGTTGCTGATAAAAACGGAAAACAAACGGATGTTGTAGTGGGAATGAACAGCGCAAAAGGTTTTAAGACTTCGACCGAGCCTTATTTTGGCGCAACAATCGGACGTGTTGGAAATCGTATCGCGAAAGGTCAGTTTACTTTAGAAGGAAAAAAATATCAGGTGCCTTTGAATAATGGCAAAAATGCTTTGCATGGCGGTATAAAAGGTTTTCAGGATGTGGTTTGGGATGTCAGTAAAACGAATGAAAACACATTGGTTTTTAGTTATGTTTCACCCTATGGAGAACAAGGTTTTCCCGGAAATTTAACGGTTAAAGTGACTTATACGCTTGAAGCAGATCAAACCATAAAAATGGAATATGAAGCCACGACAGATAAGACCACTTTAGTGAATTTGACCAATCATGCCTTTTTTAATTTGAATGGAGAAGGAAGTGGCTCAATATTAAATCACGAGCTTCAGATTTATGCGAATGAATTTACTCCGGTTGATGAAGGTTTGATTCCGTCAGGCGAATTAAAACCGGTTCAAAATACACCTTTTGATTTTACTTCAAAACACACCATTGGCGAACGAATTGAAACCAAAGACGAGCAGTTAAAATTCGGAAAAGGCTACGATCATAATTATGTTTTAAACGGATCTAAGAAAAACGGACTGAATCATGCCGCCACAATTTCGGGAGATAAATCAGGAATTACGCTGGATATTTATACACAAGAACCTGGATTACAATTCTACAGCGGAAACTTCATGCAATCTAAAAACACCTTTAAATCGGGTGCAAAAGATGATTTCAGAACTGCTTTTGCTTTAGAAACACAACATTTTCCAGATGCTCCAAATCAGCCAAAATTTGCACCGATAGTTTTAAAGCCAGGACAAAAATATCATACGGTTTCTTATTATCAGTTTTCGGCTAAATAATCATTTATCAATTTAAGATTATGAATGTTGTTCAAAAATATTACTGTTTTTTAATTACAGTTTTAAGCTTAACAGGATTAGAATCGAATGCACAACAAAACACATTTGTAAATCCGGTTTATAATAAAGATTTTGCAGATCCCACTGTGATTAAAGCGGCTGATGGCTATTATTATGCTTATGGAACCAATACAGTTTTAGACGGAAAAAATATTCATATTCAGGTTCTAAAATCTAAAAACTTGGTTGATTGGATTTTTATTGGAGATGCACTTCCTACAAAACCAAAATGGGCAGACAAAGATTTTTGGGCGCCGCATGTTTTGTACGATGCCAAATTGAAAACGTATTTTTTATATTATTCCGGAGAATCTGATAGTAAGGAAGGGAAGTGTTTAGGCGTTGCAACTTCAAAATTACCAAGTGGACCTTTTATCGATAAAGGAGAACCTTTGCTTTGCGGAAATGGTTTCATCAATATTGATCCAATGGCTTTTGATGATCCAAAAACAGGAAAAAAATTACTGTATTGGGGTTCTGGTTTTGAAGCTTTAAAAGTACGGGAACTTTCAGAAGATCGTTTGAGTTTTAAAACAGCAAGCAGCGTCAAAAAATTAGTTAATCAGATTATCAATAATGATCCGTCCAATTATCAAAATTTAGTTGAAGGAAGCTGGGTCACGTTTCATGACGGATTTTATTATCTGTATTATTCAGGTGATAATTGCTGTGGCGAAAAAGCCCATTATGCTGTTATGGTTGCCCGATCTAAAAATGCCGAAGGACCTTTTGAAACTTTGGCAGAAGCCGAAAAAACTTCAAACAGTGTAATTTTAAACAAGAATGATCAATGGATTGCGCCAGGACATAATTCAGTTGTAACCGATGAAAAAGGTCAGGAATGGATGGTTTATCATGCGATAGACTCAAAAAATCCAAATGGAGGACGCATTGTTCTGATTGATAAAATAAGCTATAAAAACGGATGGCCGATTGTAAATTCAGGAACGCCATCAAGTACAAATATGCTAAAACCTATAATAAAATGAGAAAAATATTAACGATGCTTAGTTCGCTGTGTATTTTCGTTTGTTGTTCGCAGGAAAATAATGCTTCAAAGACAACAGAACCGCAACTAAAAAATATTCTTTTAGCAGATCCAACAATCTTTTATGAGAACGGAAACTATTATTTATACGGCACTACTGGCGGTGACACGCCGTTAAACGGGCAAGGATTTATGGTATATACTTCGACAGATTTAAAAAAATGGAATGGTCCGGCAGGTTCTCAAAATGGACTGGCTTTGAAAAAAGGGGATTCTTTTGGCGATAAAGGATTTTGGGCGCCTCAGGTTTTAAAGTGTAAAAACATTTTTTATATGATTTATACGGCTAACGAAAATATTGCCATTGCGAGCAGTAATAGTCCGTTAGGGCCATTTAAAAACGAATCTCAAAAACCAATTATCGAAACAGGAAATCAAATTGATCCATTTATTTTTATTGATGAAGATGGAAAAAAATATTTGTATCATGTGCGATTAACAAACGGAAATCGAATTTTTGTTGCCGAAATAAACGATGATCTTCAAAGTATTAAACCAGAAACTTTGACGGAATGTATTTCCGGAACTTTACCTTGGGAAAACACACAAAATGTACCCTGGCCAGTTACAGAAGGGCCAACGGTGCTAAAACACGTTGGTCTGTATTATTTAATTTATTCGGCGAATGATTTTAGAAATCCTGATTATGCCGTTGGTTATGCAACAAGCAAAAGTCCGTACGGGCCTTGGGAAAAGGCAGTTGAAAGCCCAATTATTAGCAGAAAAAATGTAAAACAAAATGGTATTGGCCATGGTGATGTTTTTTGGGATAAAAACAAAAAAATGCATTATGTTTTACATACACATTTTAACGAAAGCACTGTTTCACCAAGGAAAACAGGAATAATTTTTATCGATTTTATTGACGATAAAATAAAAGTTGATAGTAAAAGTTTCAGATTTTTAAATTTGGAATAATCTTTTTATAAATTAAAAAGGTGACTATTTTTTTAACTTCATATTTGTTAATTAGATAACTTCTTGTTTTATTAATCAAAAAATGGATGAATGTTTGTTCATTTAAATATTATTAAGGCAAACCGTTTTGATATAATTGTTTTTAACATTAGGCCCCGATATTGCTTCTGGTAATTGAAGCACCTGTTGTTATTTCTATTCAAGGGATAAATGGAAATCTTTGAAACCAAAAAAGGCTTCTAAACAATCAAAATAATGTACTGCCTATACGGATGTTTGCGAGATTGAGTTTTAGTAGTTTATTGCCGAAGATAGGCTAGTAAAGGACTCTAAGTTTCGAACCTAAACTTGTTAGAGCTTGATTTTTCTGAATTTATAGTTTCCAAAAATAGCATTTGCCACGATTCTGCCACAAAACTCAAAGTATCGCTTTTTGTCTTAAGTAATGATATATAATATTGTATATTATGTGTACTTCAGCATTTTATCCTAATAGTACAAACCTAATTTCTGGAAATGAAATTAGCAAGTACATATAAAAGAAAAGACTAAAAACAGTAACCATTTTGTAAGGACAAATAATTCTGGTGTCAAATTAAACAACAATAACAAATTCATCGATATGAAGCTGAATGTAGCGTTTAATTTTATCAGCTTCCACATTCATAATTTTAAAGAACCCATTATCTAAAATATTAAACTCGGGATAATGATTATATATTTCAAAAATTTCGTGAGTAGTTATTGCTGTTTCAATTTCGATTTTCTTTAGAAAGTATATTTTTCTGGCCTGATCAATAATTGCTGCCAATTCTATTGCTCCCCATTTTTTTAATGTTTCAGAGAATTTGAATTCAAAAATGTAATTGCAGTGACTATTTTTGATTAGTTCTAAAAAACCGCCAGTTGTAATTTCACCATATAATATATTAAAAGCCATTAAGGTACGCTGTGCATCGGTAAGATCATGCTCTTCTATTTGGTTATCCAAAAGTTTATAATATTTAGAAATTAACTTAAAGAATAAATCCCATGTATCATCATTTATTAATTCTTCAATGTTAATGTGCGGTAATGTTTTTTTATCTGTTTTGTTTATATAAAATGTGTCTTTATCTTGTTTCATCATCGTTCGCATTACATATTTTAATAATACCTAGCAAAATTCTTATTTGTATACTCAAATATAATTAAATATTTGAGAGTATAATTATGGTTTTGTTTGTTTAACTAACTCAAAATAAATTTAATAAATTATATTTATTACTCTTTACCTTAATATTCAATAATTATTTATAAAGCCATTTATTCCTTTTTTACTTTGCTGGACAGACCTAATTCTTTCATATATTCATATACTGTGCTGCATGATATTTTATATCCCGCATTTTGGAGTTCTTTTGTAATTCTTGTACATCCATAACGCTCTTTAAAAGCAAAGAATATATATGTTATTTCTTTCTGTATTAGGCTTTTTCTTTTTTGCCTCTCTGTAATATATCCGCTCTTCCATCGTCTATAAGTACATCTGTGAATATCTAAAACTTCGCACATTAATCTAATAGAATATAGTTTTTCGTTGCTTGCCATGAAACAAAAAACCATGTGTCTCCCTTGATGAAGATATTTTCCGGCACTTTTTAAAATTTTAAATTTCAGATCTGATTTTTTAGTTTTTTTTTCAAACTCCTGAATTTTTTGTTTTTCAATATTCACCTTGACGTAGTTGTTTTCTGAGGTATCCCCAGTATTGAATTTTGCATATTCCCGACGCCAAGTGCTTAATGCGGCTGTATATATGCCCAGTTCCTTTTCTAGTTTTGCTAAACTTGTACTGTGTCTCTCATAACTCAAAAGCACTGCTTTTTCTTTGAAAGCAAAATCATATTTTTTTGGAGTTTTTCTCTTGATCATACTTAAATTTTATAAGAAGCTATGTCATTTTTATTATTGAAGAGCCAGTAAATTTTACATTTAATTAAAAAAATTACCATGGGGATTTCATATCTCTGTTTGTATTAAACTGCTCTATTGTTTTATAATTTAATGCAGAATGCATTCTGTTTTTGTTATACCAATTTTCGATAAATTCAAATATTTCCCCTCTCATGAGCTTTTGATTAATCAGTTCGCTTTTTCGATAGATTAGTTCCCTTTTTAATGAATTGAAAAAACTCTCGCAAACTGCATTGTCTATACTATTGCCCTTACGGCTCATACTTCTTATGCACTGGTAAGAATTGAGTTTACTCGTAAATGCTTTGTTGGCATATTGAACACCTCTGTCGGAGTGAAAAATTAATCCTTTTGAAACTGTACGGTTAACTATAGCCATCTCCCAGGCAGCTAAAGTAGTTCTCAAGGTGGAGAGGCGGGTACCTAAACTCCAGCCAATTATTTTCCTGTCATATAAGTCCATAATTATTGTAAGGTATAAAAAGCCTTTTTTAGTTTGAATATAGGTAATATCAGATACCCAGATTTTAGAGGGGGAATTTACTGTAAAGGCTCTATTTAGAACATTTGGAGAAATATAATGAGTATGTTTGGAATCGGTTGTTACTTTAAATTTTCTTTTTGCAATCTTACGCAATCCCAATTGTTTCATATATGTATTGACCATTCTGGGAGATATTGTATAGCCTTGAGCACTTAGTTCCTTTATAATTTTAGCTCTTCCGTAATATTTCTTATAATGTAAAAATATTGCTGCGATATTTTCTTTTAACAGAGCTATCTGCTGCTGTTTTTTTGGAATCCCTTTATATTTCCATGTAATATATGTTCCATTACATACGTTAAGCACTTTGCACATTTTGGCTATTGGATACTTTTTTTCGTTACTTTTAATGAATTGATAAAGCGCTAATTTTCCACTACAAAGATGCGGAGATGCATTTTTTAAAATCTCATACCGGAGTGCTGATTCTTTGGCTTTTTTTTCAAGCCCATAGGTAAATATGTCCTCAGGATGGACTCTTGCGTAACCGGATCCCAGAAAACTTCCAGCACCAAATCTCTGATATGTCTTGCGCCAACTGGTTAGAAGGCAAGGCGATATTCCGAGCTCATCTGCAAATTCTTTAAGACTACTTCTCTCAAAACTTAACTTTACGGCATCTATTTTGAAAATGCAATCGTATTTTTTGCGTTTTTCTGTCATAATTGAATACTTGTTGTTGTTTTAACTATCTGTCTTCCAATGTAGTAAATTAGTTTCTGTTTGAACAGTATTTGAAGATCTAAATTGATGGAACTTTATTTTCTTGAAGAGTATATTTTGTATTTTGATATTGGAGATAATTATTCTTTGTGGCTGCCCAATTTACAAATCCCAAAGTATTCGATTTTGTAGTTTTTCTATTAGGTGAGATTCTGTGGCTTTCCGGCGTTTTATAAATACTGTTAAGCAGATAGTTTACATTAAAAAACACTAATGAGAAATTAGTCTTTTTTTGTTTCGAGGATGTTATAAAGTTTCGAGCCTAAACCTTAAAGCCCTTGTCAGTATTGATTTTATAGTTTTGAAAGATTTTTCAGCCATGATTTTGCTGTAATAACTAACAATATTAATAATAGTTAAGACCAGCTTGACATCCTTAACTTTTTGTAGCAAATTAGTGAGCAATTCGATTATGTATGTTTTTTTAAAATATAGTGTTTTGAAAAATCACATAATGATATGGATTTGGGTGAATATTTCATAAATACAGTGCTTTTTTTTAGGGTATTTTTGTTTAAAAAATATTAATACAGGAAAATACTTTCAAATAATTATAAAATTCCAATATCTAAATTTACTGTTATCAGAAAGTTAAGAAAAAGTATTGAAAAAGATTGTGAAAAATCGGCAGAAAGTCTTGTAAATGCTGATTAACTGTGTACTTTTGCACCCGCTTTGAGAGACAAGCGAAACAAAAAGAAACACACGTTCGTAGACATATTGAATTGACAGCCGTTTTGAAAGAGATTTCAAAACAAAAGAATAAAGAGTAAGATAATCGAGAGATTAATAAATGAACCGATAGAGACTGATTCGAATAACAATACGATCCGAAGCAATTCAGATCAACAATATACGATGAAGAGTTTGATCCTGGCTCAGGA
>FNPS01000014.1 GCA_900107365.1 Flavobacterium aquidurense | reverse complement strand
ACTTATTTCTAACTGGCAAATGTTTTTTGAAGTTTTTTTTAAGAAAATTTCTTTTCCGTTTCCTTCTCAACTCTACCAATCTATCAATGAACTTTCCGTGTTCCACTTCATTTAACTCTTATTTAAAAAGTGTTCCGTGTACTTCGTTTGCGGGGTGCAAAAGTAGAAAACTTATTTACATTCGCAAGCCTTTTCACAAAGTTTCTTAAAGTCTTTTTTTGTTTTTTTTCTTAACTTTCTGATAACAAAAAACTTAGTCTACAACTTTTTTTAAAACATTAAGGGATTTTTCCTACTTTATAAGGTTCTACCTTAAATTGGTCTCTGTAATAAGGCGTTTTTACTGATGCTATGCCCCAAAATAATACTTTATTTATATGATGTATCTATATATAGACAACTTTAGTCTTAAAAACTTAAACCAGCAAAAAAACTATTTTAACGCGTTATATAGTATCTCTACCGGATGATGCGCTTTTCGTCCTGTACCATCTGCAATTTGATGCCTGCAACTTGTTCCTGATGCAGAAATCAGTGTTGCCTGTTCTTCAGAGCGAATGGTTGGAAACAAAACCAGTTCTCCTATTTTCATCGATATCTCATAATGCTCTTTCTCGTAACCAAAAGATCCTGCCATACCGCAGCAACCACTCGGAATATTCAGAACAGTATAATTTTTTGGTAACGTTAGGATTTTCTTTAGTGGGACCAATGATGATAGCGCCTTTTGAAAACAATGTCCATGCATACGAACACGTTCCTCCTTGTCTGTAAAACTGGCTGATGCAATTCGTCCTGCATCAAACTCCCTGGCTAAGAACTCTTCAATTAAAAAAGTTTTAGATCCAAATGATTTTGCTTTCGTTTTTAGGTCACCTCGACATAAATCAGGGTATTCATCACGGAAAGTTAATATTGCAGAAGGTTCTATTCCGATTAAAACAGCATCTTTAGAAATAACTTTTTCAAAATCCTTAATATTTTCTTCGGCAATTGCTCTTGCTTCCTTAAGCATTCCTTTTGAAAGAAAGGTTCTTCCACTTATACCGATTTTAGGAATTTCAACCTGATACCCTAAACGATTCAGAAGCTTAACAGTTGTCTGACCAATTTCTACATCATAATAATTTAGAAACTCGTCATTATATAAGTACACTTTACCATTTACAAAATCTCCTTCCTGCTTATGCTTCTTCATCCATTTGGCAAAAGTAGTTTTGTACATTAAAGGTAATTTTCTCTCTGTCGTAAAACCAGTTGCTCTTTTGATCATATTTCCCAGAAAATCTTTTGTAGCTAAATTGTACATCCAAGGAATTGAAGCAAATAATTGATTTATCTTCGGCGTATTTCCAATTAATCTCGAACGGAATTTTACACCATTCTTGTCATGATATTGTTGTAGAGTTTCGGCTTTTAGTTTTGCCATATCTACATTCGACGGGCATTCCGATTTACATCCTTTACAACTCAGACACAAATCTAAAACATCAAGCAGATTTTTATCATCAAACTTATTCTCTTTTGTAGAGGTTGTAATGGTTTCTCTTAAAATGTTTGCTCTTGCACGAGTAGTATGTTTTTCGTCGCGTGTCGCCATATAACTCGGGCACATTGTACCGCCGCTTTTCTCTGTTTTTCTACAATCTCCCGATCCATTACACATTTCGGCCGCACGCAGGATTCCGTTATTTTCAGAGAAATCAAAATACGTTTCCGGCATCGGCGTGTCCTGACCCGCTGTGTATCTTAAACTGGAATCCATTGGAGGCGTATTCACAATTTTACCCGGATTAAAAACTCCCCAGGGATCCCAAACTTCTTTTATCTGAATAAACAATTGATAGATTTCTTCGCCCAACATCAACGGAATAAATTCTCCTCGAAGTCTTCCGTCTCCATGTTCTCCGCTCAAGGAACCTTTATATTTTTTTACCAAATGCGCTATGTCTGTTGCTATGGTTCTAAAAATCGCTGTGCCTTCTTTTGTTTTTAAATCGATAATGGGACGAAGGTGCAATTCTCCCGTTGCTGCATGCGCATAATGCACACAGTTAAGGTTTCGCTCTTTTAAAATTGCATTAAAATCTTCGATAAATTCAGGCAAATCATTAACATCTACAGCAGTGTCTTCAATTACGGCAACAGCTTTTGCATCGCCCGGAATATTAGACAATAAACCCAATCCTGCCTTTCGTAATGCCCAGACTTTATTGGTATCATCGCCATAAACAATCGGAAAATGATAGCCTAAATTTTTAGAACGCATCAAAGCTTCCATCTCTTTTGCAATAACATCAATTTCTTCTTGTGAATCTCTTAAAAATTCAACTGCTAAAATGGCCTGAGGATCTCCTTTTACAAAAAAACGATTCTTACTTTGTTCGATGTTTTCTTTAGTACATTCTAAAATATAATGGTCTATTAACTCCACACTATCCGGCTTGAATTTTAAAGCTTCTATATTTGCTTTTAAGGATTCATTGATACTGTCAAAATGTACACAAACCAAAGCCGCATAAGGCTTTAATGCATCGACCAAATTCAGTTTTATGGCTGTCGAAAAGAATAATGTTCCCTCAGATCCTGCAATTAATTTACAGAAATTGAACTTTTCATCAAAAGCTCCAAAAGGCATAGCATCTGCCAGTAAATCTAAAGCGTAACCTGTATTTCTTCTTGGAATTGATTTTTTAGGAAAATTTTCTTCGAATAAAGCTCTGTTCGTTTGAGAGGATAATATTTCTTTTGCCTGAACATAAATTGCTTGTTCTAAAGGACTCGCAACATTAACTCCGTTGCATTTATCTTCAAACTCAGCATTGGTCAAAGAACCAAATATAACTTCATTACCGTCAGCCAAAAAACCTTTTATTTCGAGTAAATGTTCGCGTGTGGATCCGTAGATAACTGATCTTGCGCCACAGGCATTGTTCCCTACCATTCCGCCAATCATGCAACGATTACTGGTAGAAGTTTCAGGGCCAAAAAATAATTTATACGATTTTAAATGAAGATTCAGTTCATCACGAATAACTCCCGGTTCTACCCAAGCCGATTTACTAGCCTGATCTACCGAGATAATTTTGGTGAATTCCTGCGAAATATCAACTATAATTCCGTTTCCAACAACCTGACCCGCAAGCGACGTTCCGGCAGCACGCGGAATTACACTACTATTATTTTCTCTCGCAAAAGCAATAATTTTCTGAATATCTTCTTTCGTTTTCGGAATCGCAACTGCCAAAGGCATTTCTTTATAAACACTTGCATCTGTTGCATAGACCAAACGCATGGTATGATCGTAAAATAATTTACCTTCTAATTGTTTTTCTAAACCTTCAAGATCAATAGAACTCTTTGAAAGGATATTATTGTCATTCATTTTAATACTTTATTATATAAATCTCACAGAGACTTAAAGCCGCAAAGCCTAAACACGATATTTTTCTTGCACCTTTTATTAATGTACTATGCTGCATTTATAAAAAATAGCAAAAACATTTTACACCCAGAAAAACTTTTTCATTGTTCTGTTTTTTTTTTATAAAAAAATTGATGTTATTATTTAGTTTCCTGCAACTTTACATCAGTACTCTCAAATATTTTATCGGCAGATGATGCAACAAATCCCTGGTATAATTCTCCATTTGCCATTGGATAACGAAGGGCAAATTCGTAATAACAAGATGGAATCTCTAAAGCACCTTCTTCAAAATCTACCATAAATAAATCAGCTAATGTGCTTGATTGTTCCAGCAATTGTTCCGGTGTACCTTTGATTTTTCCTCCTGATGCATTTAGTTTCCATCCGCTGGTTTCTAAAAAGCTATTTAATTCTTCTAATGTTTTAAACTCTTTTAAAGCATTGGTATTTATAGTGAAGTGATTGGCTCTAAAACCGTACACGTACATCCAGGCAGCATATTCAGATTCCTCTAATAATGATTTGTAAATCTTTTGTGAATTTCCTTTCCAAACAGAACCGCTTAAAACCAATTCAGGATTATTGAATACATTTTGATCACAACTGTTTAAGATATCTTGTACTGTTTCTTGCAATTCAGCCGAACACTTTTCTAATTCTAATTCAGAAATAAAAATTCTTGGAGCACTCTTATCAGTAACATGTTCATAGTGTTTGGCATATAATTTTTTGGTTTCAAAATTATACTCTCCTCTTGCCTCGTAACCAACATTTAAAAAAGGTTTTTCTAAAACCGCTATATTAACGCGTTTATCATTGAATGTACGAATCGCGATATGGTCATTCTGAATTTCCTCGCCTCTGTCTTCTAACAATTCATGTATTTTTTTTGCAGATGGAGTAATAGCAGCATATTGCTCCCATAGTTTTGTAAGTAATTGATCTTTATTCATTTATGTTATATTAAAATACTGTTATTATGACACAAATCTATACATAAAGATGTAAATATAACATTCAATATGTACGATTATTGATACATATACATTTCAGTTGCTTTTTTTTGTAATTTTGACATTTTAAAATCCAGTTTTAACATAAGAATTGTCAAAACAATAGAATCCTTAACAATTACGAGCTATGCCGAGTACTAAGAAGAATGAAAATACGGACTATTTAGATAGAGAAATCATGCGAAAACTTAGTGAGAATGGAAGAACACCATTTTCAGATCTTGCGAAGGAATTAAATATATCCAATTCTTTGGTACATTTAAGAGTTAAGAAATTACAGGAAGCAGGAGTAATTACAGGCTTCTCTGTAAAATTAAATGCTAAAGAACTTGGTTTTGAAACCATTACCTATACTGGAATTGTTACAAAGGAAGCTCGTTATTCTTATTCTATAGCTGAAAAACTCAAAGAAATCCCCGAAGTGATAGAATGCCACTGGGTTTCGGGAAAATATGCCTTATTTATTAAAATTGTTTCTTTTAATAATGAAGAGCTTCGCAAAATTTTATACGAGCAAATTCACCAGATTGAAGGCGTTGGAAGCACGGATTCGTTTTTTTCTTTTGGTGCTGCGTTTGAAAAAAATCTGCCAGTTTAATAATTTAAATTCAAATTTCAAATTTCAAATTCCAAAGCTCAAATTTTGCAAAGCAACTATAAATAAAAAATCCCAAATTCCAATTATAACATTGGAATTTGGGATTTAAATATTGGAATTTATTATCGGTTAGTCTAAAATAAAACTCACACTTACATTTGCAGTAATTTCAATTTCTCCAATGGCTAATGTTTCGTTTGAAGCACCTTCAACATTATCCATTGCCATAGATTTCATCGCATACATTGGTTGTGGGTGATAAACTTGTGAGTTATCAGAAATAACAAAGGCTTTACCAACTTTTTGACCTAAAACAGAAACATAATCTTCTGCTTTTGCTTTAGCGTCTTTCATTGCAATTTTTCTTGCCTCAGACTGATATTGCGCTAATTTTGATGATTCAAAAGAAACTTTGTCCAAACGGTTAATTCCTTGCTGAACTAAACCTTCCATCAATTCATCGTATTTAGATAAATCTTTTACTAAAATTTCAACTGTCTGAACAGCATTATAACTTGTTTTCTTTTTTTCGTAATCGTATTGCGGATTAAGGGCAACCTGTTTTGTTCTGAAATCTGTTGCTGGAATATTCATTTTTTTAATGAATTTTAAAACAGCATCCATTTTTTCGTCATTTTGCTTTTTGACGTCTTTAGCATTATTTCCTTTTGTTTCAACTGTAGCTGAAATAGAAACCTGATCAGGAGCTACTTTTACTTTTCCTTCTCCATTTACATTGATCTGCGGAATTTGTTTGGTTTCCTGGCCGTAAGACATAGTCATAAACATGATTGTTAAAAATAATACTACTTTCTTCATTTTTGTTATATTTTAAAATTATCGATAAGGGCATTTCAAAAGTTATGCCAAGCTTACAATTTTCCTAATTTAGCCATCGCAAAAAGTATTAAAATCGGAATTGCTAATAAGATAACCATCAAACTATGATCTACAATTAAAGAAGGTTCTTTTATCAAGGTAATCAAATAACCACCAATGGCACCTCCAAAATGTGCTGTATGCCCTATATTATCATTTTTGGCTTTCATTCCGTATATCGAATACAATAAATATAAAATTCCGAAGAGATATGCCGGCATAGGAATGACAAAAAAGATTCCCAACATCATATCCGGCTGTAATAATATGGCAGAATATAAAATTCCGGTGACAGCACCCGAAGCGCCAACCGCACGATAACTATAGTCATTTTTATGAAACAGCATTGTTAGCAAACTTCCAAAAATCAAACTTCCAAAATAAATAAGAATAAAAGAAATTGATCCAAGCCATTCGATGACAACCGGAGCAAAAAACCAAAGTGTCAACATATTAAATATTAAATGCATCATATCAACATGCAAGAAACCAGATGATAACATTCTGATTTGTTCCCCGGAACGAATACTCCCGACATGAAATTCGTATTTTCTAAAAAAAGCAAGATCATTAAAACCTTTGTAACTAATCAAGGCATTGGCAACTATAATCCCAACCAAAACGGTATTAACGGTATTCATAAAAAATATTTAATGTGAGTGGTAAATATAATCATTCTCAAACATAACTTTACAAGAAACCAAAACATCCATGGTTATTCATTTTTAATTTATCTTTGTAAAAAAAAATAGATGCAGTTTCTCGCTTATATAGTAGCCTACCCTTTTCTTTGGCTTATTTCTATACTTCCATTTCGTATATTTTATTGGTTTTCTGATTTCGTTTATTTCCTTGTATATCATGTTATTGGATATCGCAGAAAAGTAGTGCGCGAAAATCTGGCACTTACTTTACCACATTTAAGTAACGCTAAAAGAAAAGAAATCGAAAAGAAATTTTATCAGCATATGTGTGATATGTTTCTTGAGATGATCAAAACAATGAGTATTACACCTGAGGAAATGGAGAAAAGATTTACCATTACCAATATGGATCTTTTTCATGAATATGAAAATAAAGGCAAAAGTGTCGTTTTAGTAGCTTCGCACTACGCGAGCTGGGAATGGCTTTTGACACTTAATAAAAGAATGCTTTTTAATGGAGTTGGCGTTTATAAAAAAATTGCCAATCCGTATTTTGATAAATTGGTTCGAAAAATCAGAGGAAAATATGATGCTGAATTAGTTGAAACTAAGAAAGCAATTCCATTAATGGCACAAAATCAACGCAAAGGAATTCTAAGTCTTTATGGTTTGGCCAGTGATCAATCACCAAAACTGGACAGGATTTTTCATTCCATGAAATTTATGGGAATTGAAGTTCCGGTACACACCGGAGCAGAAATGTTGGCTAAAAAATACGACTTAAGCGTTATTTTTATTAAAGTAAAAAAAGTGGGAAGAGGTTATTATGAAGCTACAATTGTACCAATTGCCGATAACCCTAAAGAATATGAAAATTTTGAAGTCACGGAGAAATATTTAAGAGAAGTAGAAAAACAAATATATGAAGCGCCTGAATATTATTTGTGGACGCATAAAAGATGGAAACATCGCGTTGCATAATA
The DNA here is from genome assembly GCA_900107365.1 of Flavobacterium aquidurense. GTDB lineage: Bacteria > Bacteroidota > Bacteroidia > Flavobacteriales > Flavobacteriaceae > Flavobacterium > Flavobacterium aquidurense. Next base: position 62,337 of record FNPS01000014.1, on the reverse strand, counting down.
TTCTTTATAAAAATACTTAAAAGTCCAAAAGCGATTATTTCCTTTTGGACTTTTTCTTTTATGTAAGTCAGCTAAAAACGAAAAACTATTCTTTTAAGATCTCTAAAGTAAATTTTGATGGGTTTTTGTAATGATTTTTTCTGAATTTGAACAAAAGGTAATTTGGATAAACGGTATACATTTGGAGTTGATTAAAATCTATCCAAAAAACCACATTAAAATTATTACCATGTTTAAAAAATTACTTTTTACATTATTGATATCGGTCATGTACATAAGCACTTTTGCTCAAAGTCCAAAAAGAGGTATTGCTTATGGAAACAATTCTACTGCAGATTTATTGGCGTTAAAACCAGGAATTTCCTGGTGGTATAATTGGGGCTCGTTACCAGAAAATGACACTAATGCCAACTACGAATCTATTGGAGTTGAATACGTACCAATGGCCTGGGGAAAAATTAGCGATGCTGAAGTACAGGCTTTTATTAACAGAATCAAACCCGGAGCAAAATATTTATTAGCATTTAACGAACCTAATTTTAACGATGGTGCAAGATTAACACCTCAGGAAGCTGTAAGTGCCTGGGCGAATGTAGAGAAAATTGCTGCTGCAAAGAATCTTGAAATTGTGAGCGCTTCACCTGCCTATAACGGACCAAATAATTATGGAGGTTTTACCGATCCTGTAGCCTGGCATAATCAGTTTTTTCAATTATGCCCAAGTTGTAAAGTCGATTATATTGCGTTTCACACCTACGATAATACCGCAGGCTCTGTTATTGGCGTTACAGGAAATCTAAAAAAATTCAATCGTCCGGTATGGGTCACTGAATTTTCGAACAGAGTGATTCAAACTGCGGCAGAGAAAACAGCCTTCATGAAAGAAGTAATTACCAGTTTTGAAAATGATCCGGACATTTATCGATATTCATGGTTTACAGGAAGACCTGATCCTGCATGGTTAGATATGGCTGAAAATGGTTTGCTTGCACCCCAAAGTGGCGTTTTAAGACCAATTGGTACTGAATATATAAATACGACTTACACTTCTAAAAAAATGAATGTACCAGGCCGAATAACAGCCAACAAACATTATAGAAGAAAAGGTACCGGTTTGCAAAATACCGCTGATTCTGAAACTGGCCAGAATGTTTGTTTTATCGAAACCGGAGATTGGAATGAATTTATACTAAATGTTGCAGATGCCGGAACTTATAACCTAACATTTAGAGTTGCATCGCCAACAATCCCAGGGAAGTTTGACATTTTAGTTAATAATATTCTACTAAAAACAGATGAAACTTTTCCAGCCACTGGCGGATACCAAACGTATGCTGACAAACTTGTAAGCGGAGTTGCATTACCAAAAGGAGAAGTCTATCTTAAAATCAAATTCAAATCAAATGATGTGAGTTTTAACTTTATCGATGTTACTGCTGCTAACTTAGGCGTAAATGATCCAATTTCTGAAAAAGATTTTTTTACGGTTTATCCTAATCCAATTAAAACACAATCAACACTTCATATTAAATCAGATGTGACAGAACCATTACGTTTCAGAATTATTGATATGAAAGGAATTGTTTGCTATTCTTCAAATGATCATTTTACGAATGAAGATATCAAAATTGGAGATAAACTCTCTAGTGGTGTTTACATTGTCAATGCCGCTTATGGAAGCGTACGAAGATCAATAAAAATTATCAAAAATTAATACCCGATTTCTCCAAAATAGTTGTAAAAAAAAAACTCTTTCAAATTAATGAAAGAGTTTTTTGTTCGAAACAGATTTAAAAATCTTAGCAACTTAGAACCTTAGTATCTTTTCTAACTAAATTCCGGCAATTGCTTTTATTTCATCAATAATTCGAAGTGCCAAAACATCAGCTTTTTCCTGAGAGGGTGCTTCAGTGTAAATACGGATAATAGGTTCTGTATTCGATTTTCTTAAATGCACCCATTCTGTAGCAAAATCAATTTTCACACCGTCAATTGTGGTAATATCTTCGTTTTTGTATTTTTCTGTCATTGCCACTAAAATTGCATCAACATCAATTTGTGGTGTTAATTCAATTTTATTTTTGCTCATGTAATATTCAGGATAAGAAGCACGCAATGCAGAAACTGACATTTTTTTGTTTGCCAAATGCGTTAAAAACAGCGCCACTCCAACTAAACTATCACGTCCGTAGTGCGATTCAGGATAAATAATTCCGCCATTTCCTTCACCACCAATAATAGCATTATTTTTCTTCATTAATTCTACTACGTTTACTTCACCTACAGCACTTGCTTCGTAGGTTCCTTTATGTGCATTTGTTACGTCACGTAACGCACGCGATGAAGACATATTTGAAACCGTATTTCCCGGAGTTTTACTCAAAACATAATCGGCGCAAGCCACTAATGTGTATTCTTCACCAAACATTTCTCCGTCTTCGCTAATGAAAGCCAAACGATCAACATCCGGATCTACTACAACTCCTAAATCTGCGCCTTCTTTTACAACCAATTCTGAAATATCAGTCAAATGTTCTTTTAAAGGTTCCGGATTATGAGGAAAATGTCCGTTTGGTTCGCAATATAATTTTACAACTTCAACGCCCATTAATTCTAATAATCTTGGAATAATAATTCCGCCAGAAGAATTCACACCGTCAACGACAACTTTAAATTTTGCCTCTTTTACAGCTTCAACATCAACCAAAGGCAAGTTTAAAACCTCGTCAATATGAATATCCATATAAGCGTCATTAATCGTGATTTCACCTAAGTTATCTACATCTGAGAAATCGAAAGCTTCTGCTTCGGCAATTTCAAGAATTTTTGCGCCTTCAGCTCCACTTAAAAATTCTCCTTTAGCATTTAATAATTTTAAGGCATTCCATTGTTTTGGATTATGAGAAGCCGTTAAAATAATTCCACCGTCGGCTTTTTCTAATGGAACAGCAATTTCTACAGTTGGCGTTGTCGAAAGCCCAAGATCAATTACATTAATTCCTAAACCAATTAAAGTATTTACAACAAGATTATGAATCATCGGACCAGAAATTCTGGCATCGCGACCAATCACAACCGTTAATTTTTCTTTTGAAGTATTGTTTTTCAGAAAAGTTCCATAAGCTGATGCAAATTTCACAGCGTCAACCGGAGTCAGGTTATCCCCTACTTTTCCTCCTATAGTCCCGCGAATTCCGGATATCGATTTTATTAAAGTCATTTTTTTGAGATATGGTTATGAGTTACAAATATAGAAAAGTTGCTGAGATGCTAAGGCTCTAAGCTGCTAAGATTTTAAAAAAAAGTTGCTAAGGGACTAAGGTTCTAAGTTGCTAAGACCATTACAAAACCGATTTAAAAAAGTTTTTATACATTTACAAGAGAGAACTTAGAATCTTAGTATCTCAGAACCTTAGCAACTCAAAAAAATGAATTTCCTAGCCCACATATATCTTTCAGGTGATAATGATCATATCAAAATCGGCAATTTTATGGCGGATGGTATTCGTGGAAAACAGTTTGAACATTTTCCTGAAGATGTACAAAAGGGAATCATTTTACACCGTTTTATAGACACTTATACCGATTCACATGATGTTTTTAGACAAAGTACCAAGCGGTTACATGAAAAATATCATCATTATGCCGGCGTGATTGTAGACATTGTTTATGATCATTTTTTAGCTAAAAACTGGAGCAATTATTCTGATGAAAAACTAGAAGATTTTATCAATCGCTTCTACAATTCACTTCATACAAATTATGATATCCTAACCGAAAAAACTCAAGGTTTAATGCCTTATATGATTGAAAGAAACTGGCTCTTAAGTTACAGAACTGTAGAAGGTATTCATCAGATTTTAACGCAAATGGACCGAAGGTCGAAAAACTTATCCAAAATGCAATTTGCCAGCGAAGAGTTAAAAGAATTCTACGACGAATTTGAACAGGAATTCACTACTTTCTTTGAAGAAATGCAACATCAGGCTAAGCAAAAATTACTTTCCTTATAAAGTCAATTGATTCTATAAAAACTAATATTTTCTCCTTTATGAAAAAAATTACATTCTTATTCTCATTTATTTCCGTTTTTAGTTTTGCGCAACAAAATCCAACCGGATTAGTAACTTCAAAAGCCATGGTTGTTTCGGCAAGAGAAGAAGCTTCTAAAATTGGCGCTGAAATCATGAAAAAAGGAGGAAATGCTTTTGATGCAATGGTTGGAACTGAATTAGCTCTTGCTGTTTCTTTTCCTTTTGCGGGAAATATTGGCGGTGGCGGTTTTATGGTTTACCGAAAAGCAAACGGAGAAGTCGGGTCATTAGACTATCGAGAAAAAGCCCCTTTAGCAGCATCAAAAGATATGTTTTTGGACAAGGATGGAAATGTAATCAAAGGAAAAAGCACCGAAACTGCTCTGGCAATTGGTGTTCCGGGAACGATAGCCGGTGTTTTTGCTGTTCATAAAAAGTTTGGTTCTATGCCAATGTCCGAAATCTTAAAACCTGTTATTGCTCTTGCTGAAAGAGGCGTTGCTGTAACCCAAAAACAGGAAAAAAGCATGAACAGTTATCGTGAATCGATCGTAAAAATAAATGGACCGACTACACTTTTAGCGACTAATTTTAAAGAAAAAGACACTATTAAATATCCAGCACTTGCCAAGACCTTAAAACGTATTTCAAAGAATGGAAGAAATGAATTTTACAAAGGTGAAACAGCAAAAATTTTAGTTGATTATCTTCAGAAAAAAGGCGGTATCATCACTTTGGAAGATTTATCCAAATATGAAGCCAAGTGGAGAAAACCACTTCAATTTACCTATAAAGATTTAAAAATTACTTCAATGTCTCCACCAAGCAGCGGTGGAATTTGTCTGGCTCAAATTCTAAAAATGATTGCTCCTTACGATTTGGCTAAAATGGGACATAATTCACCTGAAGCGATTCAAATAATTGTTGAAGCAGAAAGGAGAGCTTATGCAGACAGAAGTCAGTTTCTGGGTGATCCTGATTTTGTAAAAATTCCGGTAAAAGCATTGCTTTCTGATGCTTATTTAAAAGATAGAATATCGACTTTTAATGTTGACAAAGCCAGTTTATCGTCAGAAATAAAAGAAGGAAAAGTAACTTACAATGAAAGTACAGAAACCACGCATTATTCTATAGTTGATAAATTCGGAAATGCAATAGCAGCAACAACAACCTTAAATGACGGATATGGCTCTAAATACTATTGTGACGAATTAGGTTTCTTTTTAAATAACGAAATGGACGATTTTAGTGCCAAACCAGGATCTCCAAATATGTTTGGCTTAGTTGGAAACGAGGCGAATAGTATTGCGCCACAAAAGCGTATGTTAAGCTCTATGACACCCACAATTGTTGAGAAAGATGGAAAACTCTTTATGGTTGTCGGAACGCCCGGAGGTTCCACAATTATAACATCTGTTCTGCAAACCATCTTAAATGTTTACGAATATAAATTGAGTATGCAAGAGGCAGTAAACGCACCGAGATTTCATCATCAATGGTTACCGGATCTCATTACTTTTGAACCTAGCACTTTTGATAATAACACAATTAATAAACTTAAAGCAAAAGGGTATTTAATTAACGAGAATCCAACTCCAATAATAGGAAAAGTTGATGCTATTTTGATCCTGCCAAATAAAGATCTTGAAGGTGGTGCCGATTTTAGAGGTGATGATGCCGCAGTTGGGTTTTAAATTAAAATAGATTTTTACTAAAAAATCGTCCAGTTTTGAATGTTATAAACTAAATTTGCACTATTCCCCTAATTTTTTACGAACAGAATGCTAAAAAAATATTTCAGAAAACTAGAAAGCATTATTGCCTTGGCGCAGTCGTTAATGACACCAAAGCAGTTTATTTTTTTATCAAGTGTTTTAATTGGTATCTCGTGCTCTTTGGCCGTAATCGTTTTAAAAACTTTTGCGCACAGCGTTTTTTCGTTTGCGACTTATATTAATGCTATTTTGAAATTGAGTTTCATCAACAGTATATTGCCAATTATTGGTATTGTATTAACTGTTTTTGTTATAAAAAGAGTTCTTAACGGAACCATAGAAAAAGGAACTTCTCAAATTTTATATGCTGTTGCTAAAAAAGCCAGTATTATTCCGAAAAAGCAGATGTATGCTCAAATTATAACCAGCTCGTTAACAGTTGGTTTAGGAGGTTCCGCAGGTCTTGAAAGCCCTATTGTGGTTACAGGTGCCGCTTTCGGATCAAACTTTGCACAAAATTACAAATTAGCTTACAAAGACCGTACACTGCTTATTGGTTGTGGTGTTGCAGCAGGTATTTCGGCAGCCTTTAATGCTCCCATTGCAGGAGTTTTATTTGCTATCGAGGTTCTATTAGTCGATGTGAGTATTTCAGCCTTTACCCCAATTATGATTTCTGCAGCAACTGGTGCCTTGGTGTCAGCTATTGTTTTAGATGAAACGATTTTATTGTCTTTCAAAAAACAAGAGGCCTTCAATTATCATAATATTCCGTTTTATGTTATTCTTGGGATATTAACCGGTTTTATTGCTGTTTATTACGCCCGAAATTTCCAAAGAGTAGAACATTATTTTGCTCAATTAAAAATGGGTGCTTATAAAAAGGCTTTAATTGGCTCTTCATTATTAGCCTTACTTATTTTTGTTTTTCCAACACTTTTTGGTGAGGGTTATGAAAGTATTAAAACCTTATCTGAAGCAGATCCGGGAAAAATTTTAGATAATACTTTATTTGGCGATTTTAGAAATAACCAGTGGATATTGCTTCTTTTTGTTGGATGCACTATGATGGTAAAAGTTTTCGCTTCAGGGTTAACTATTGGAAGCGGAGGAAATGGAGGAAATTTTGCTCCTTCCCTATTTTTAGGTTCTTACTTAGGTTTCTTTTTTTCAAAATTCGTAACCATGATCGGTTTGTCAAAATTGCCAATCAGTAATTTTACAATGGTTGGAATGGCGGGTATTTTGAGCGGATTATTTCACGCTCCTTTAACTGCAATATTCTTAATTGCTGAAATAACTGGTGGTTACAGTTTAATGATTCCGTTAATGATTGTGTCTTCTATAAGTTTTGCGATTTCAAAACGTTTTGAAAAATATTCACTTGATGTAAAAGGCCTGGCAAAAAAAGGTCATGCTTTTACAAGTAATAAAGACTCTAACATCTTATCAACTTTAGATATAGACAGCATTATTCAATGTGACTACCTTACTGTTCATCCAGAAGAAAACCTTACTAAATTAGTTGATCTTATTTCGCATTCTAATCAGGTTGTTTTTGCGGTTGTAACACACGAAAAAGAATTAGTTGGTGTCGTTCATTTTAATGATATCCGCGAAATTATTTTTAATAGTTATCGCGTAAAATATACTTTGGTTAAAGATGTCATGAAAACGCCAGCGGCTACAATTTCTTCTTTTGATAGTATGGAAATTGTGATGAGCAAATTCGAAAAATCAAAAACAGCCTTTCTTCCTGTTTTGCGAAATGAAAAATATTATGGCTTCATTTCCAAATCTATAGCACTTGAAGCGTATCGAATGAAGTTGCGTTCTATGACGATTGAGTAAGCTTAATATCGGATAGGTTAAAAATTTGCTTTATCCGATATTAAGAAATATCTTTGTAGGATTATGTGGAATATTGACTTAACATACAGAGAAGAATTTCAATTAACATTTGATCGATTGTACCAAAAAAGGCTTGATTTGCAAAACAGCAGACCATTGCCCAATATCGCTTTGCATAAAATTCGCGAAAGTTTATCCCTTGAATGGACTTACAATTCAAATAGTATTGAAGGAAATACTATGAGTTTAAGAGAAACTCAAATGGTCATTCAGGAAGGAATTACCATTAAAGGAAAATCACTTCGGGAACATTTTGAAACGCACAATCACGACAAAGCGATTGACTATTTATACTCGATTGTAGGCGATACTTACAAACTTCGAAGTATAGATATCCTATCTATACACGGATTGGTTTTGCGTTCTATAGAAGATGATTTTGCAGGACGATTACGCAATGGTGGTGTTCGAATTTCAGGAGCTAATTTTATGCCTCCAAACGCCAATAAAGTTTCAGATTATCTGGATGAATTAATTGATTGTATCAATACAAATCCATTAGGCTTAAACGATATTGAACTGGCAACCATTTATCATCATAAACTGATCTGGATTCATCCATTCTTTGATGGAAATGGGAGAACCGTTCGTTTGAGTATGAATCTGCTATTAATGCGTTGTGGCTTTCCACCAGCAATTATCTTAAAGAATGATCGAAAAAAATATTACGAAGCACTCAATCAGGCTAATAATGGAAATTATCAGAAACTAACCCTTTTGATGTGCCAGGCTTTAGAGCGCACACTTAATATTTATTTAAGTGCCATGCCCGGAAGCAATTATGATTATCAATCGATTCAAAATATTGTAAGTGAGCCAGAGACTCCTTATGGTCATGAATATATTAGTTTATTGGCCAGAACCGGTAAAATAGACGCTTATAAAGAAGGTAGAAATTGGTATACTACCAAAGAAGCCATTGAAGAATACATGGCAACGAGAAAAAGAAAACGCTAACCTTTATCCTTTCAGATTCAAAATTTGGAAGGATAATAAATTAAAACTTCAAACATGAAAATTAAAGCTATTATTGTTGATGACGAATCACATGCACGCAGTTTCTTAAAAAAATTATGCAATCATCTTTATGACGATAAAATTGAAATTGTTGACGAATGTAATTCAGTATCAAACGCTTTAATTTCAATTAAAAAAAACAGACCCGATCTTGTTTTTCTGGACATACAAATGCCTGACGAGAACGGCTTTGATTTACTTTCATACTTTGATACTATTTCATTCGAAATTATCTTTACAACTGCTCATAAACAATATGCTATTGAAGCTATTCGCAATAGTGCATTGGATTATTTACTAAAGCCAATTAATGCAAAAGATTTAAAATCTGCCATTGGCAGACTTGATCTGGTTTTAGAAAAAAAAGATAATTTAAATCGCTATCAACTACTTTCTGAAAACATAGCTAATCCATCTACGGAAAAACAACAAATTGCTTTTCCAACAAAAGCGGGTTTTGATGTGATTCAGGTGGGTAAAATCATTTTTTGCCAATCAGACGGTTCATATACTCTTATTCATACTACAGACAAAAAACATCATACTTCAAAATCGTTTAAAGAAACTTGTGAATTATTACAATCTGCTCCAAATTTTCTAAAAGTGCAACGAAGTTATCTCATCAATAGACAATATGTTGAGAATTTTAAAACAGATGAATTTGTTCTCGAAATGTCGTCGGGCGATAAAATTCCCGTTTCAGATAAATCATTTAACAAAAAAGAACTTATTGATGCAATTACCAAATAAGATCTTTTTACAACTCTTTTTTCTTTTAATTACATCTTCAATATTTGGTCAATATTTTCCATCCAGAAACTTTACCACTTCAGATGGTCTCCCTAACAATGCAGTTCGTTCCTTATTTTTAGATTCTAAAAATGTTTTATGGATTGGAACTGAAAATGGTGTTTCACGAATGGAAAATGGAATATTTACAACTATTGACGAAAGCCATGGTTTAGGTCATAACAGTTGTTGGGATATTACAGAAGATTCAGATGGAAATATGTGGTTTGCCAGTTATGGTGGTGGCGTAAGTAAATTTGACGGTAAAAATTTTACTGTTTTCACGACGAAAAATGGACTTCTTGCTAACAAAACAAGGAAAGTTTTCCCATTCAAAGGCAAAGTATACGTTGGTACAGAACAGGGCGTTTCCATAATTGACATAAAAACAAACAAGCTCATTACCCCTAAAGTTCCAGAGCACAAAGAAGATTTTATTTCTTTAGCCTTTGTTGAATATAATAGCGAAGTATATTTCACTTCTACTTTTGAAGGTTTATTTAAAATTGATGAATCAACTTCAATTCCTCAAATAATACCCATTATACTACACAAAAATTCTTATTCGTTAGGTCTTTTTGGGTCGACACTTTACAGTGGTAACGAAGGCCATATTAACGAATTTGACTTTAATAAAATTTCAAAAGGAGACAAATCATCTGTAAATTTTGGAAAATCATTTGTATGGCAATTTGCAAAAGACAAAAGAAATATCATTTTTGCAGCAGCCTGGGGTGTATACACTCCTGATGGCGGACTTTATACTATTGCAGAAAATAAAATGACGGATGTTTCAAGTGCATACGGAATTGATTCTAAAATTTTATTAAATGTTGTTTATGACCAGTTTAATGATATCCTTTATGTTGGTTCTAATAACAATGGAATTTATCAGGTTAGACTGGATAAAATTGTTGATTATAATTCATTTGATAGTTCGTCCATTATAGATTTTGAAAATTTCAATAATCATAAATTAATTTTAGAAAACAAAGGAGTAAAAATTCTAAATTCAAAACAGCAAATTATAAAATCAATTTCAATTGAAGATTTTAAGAATACTGAAATGTTTTTTTACAAAAAAGGAAAAAACATTTTTACTAAACAATCAGCGGAATCCAGAGATTTTGAATTAAATTTTAACATTCCAACAAATGAAATTGAGTTTTACGAAATAGTAAAAAACCAAAATTCTTTCTGGATTAATAGTAACATCGGAATTTTTGAAATTGACAAAAATTATAAATTAATCAATTATTTACCCAAACACAGTTTAAAGATTGGTTTTGGTTATGATAATAAACTGATTGAAACCATAACATATGCAGGAGTTCGTGTTTATGAAAACTTGAAAACTTTAGAACACACACACTATTCCAAGTTCAAAAAAAATACACCGCAATACATTGTAAAAATTTTAACGAACAAAAATAAAACCTATCTTTTATCTGTTTTTAATGGTTTGTATGTCTATAAAAATGGCCAATTTCAATCGTATCTGGCTGATGGAATCTGGAAAGAGAAAAAGTTTAAACACATTACAAAAAACAATAAAGGACAGCTTATTTTAGCAGCTGAATTTGGTGATGTTTTCGTTATTGACGATTCAAAATCTTTTAAAATCCTAAAAACAATTTCAAAAAAACAGATTATTGGGAATACGATTTTATTTTTGGAATCTTATAAAGATTACATTTTAATAGGTACCGAAAAAGGTATTAACATTTACAAAGATGGTATTGTCAGACTAATTGACAAAGAGCAAGGTTTGAAAGACTGCCGAATAACAACTTCTCAAATTTTCAATAACACATTATGGCTCGGAACCCAAAAAGGTTTTTATACCATAGATTTAAATCGTTTGATTGCGGCTCAATTAACCGTTTCTGAAATAGGAATAAGTTCTATTGCCATAAATAATATTCCGTTAAAACCTTTAAAATACAAATGGTTTAGATACAATTCAAAACAACTAATTTCAGACTATAAACACAATTCTTTTTCAATTGATTTTGTTCCAAAAGGACATTCTTTCCCCAACAAATTAAAATTCAGATATCGTTTAAACCAAAATAATCGTTGGAGTCCCTATAGCGAAAAGACAAATTTATTTCTACCTTATCTTCCTTCCGGAAACTACAATTTAGACATTGAAGTTTTCGATATGAATGCCGGAAAATCAAGATTTTTTACAATTCTCCAAATTAAAATTTTGCCCCCATTTTGGTTAAGCTGGTGGTTTATTACGATAACTGTTATCGGCTTATCAGGAATAATAATTTATAGTTTTCTTCGAATAAAAAGAAAATCCAACGAAAGGATCATTATTCAGCGTCGTATTGCCGAAACCAAACTTGAAGCCTTATTGAGTCAAATGAATCCACATTTTACCTTTAATGCAATGAATGCCATTCAGGATTTTATTATAAGCAACGACATAGATAATTCATTACTCTACATTAGCGAATTTTCAAAATTAATTCGAAAAACATTAGAAAATTCGTCAAAACAAAAGATTACGATTGATGAAGAAATAGAATATCTTGAGGCGTACATCACGATTGAAAATATGCGTTTTGATAATCGGATAGATTTTGAAATTCAAATCTCAGACGAAGTCGACACTTGTTTTACAAAAATCCCAACCATGCTTTTACAGCCTTTTGTAGAGAATGTATTTGTTCATGCTTTTAATGATTCTAGCATTTCTCCAAAATTGATAATTTCATTTAAAATGATTTCCGAAACTATTTTAGAATGTAAAATCATAGACAACGGCATGAGTTTAAATGCTACTAAAAAAAGCAAACTACACCAATCGAAAGGTATTCAACTTACCAAAGAGCGACTATCCTTATTGCAAGATTCAAAAAACAATTCTATCGAAATTGCATTTACTGAAAACCAGGGCACAACAGTAACTATTTTGCTACTGGTTTAATATCTTTTAATCTTTATTAAAAAGCACTTGTTAACATTTGACAAGTGCTTTTTCTGTCTATAAGCCAAAAAGATGGTTTCATGTAAAATTTATTGGTGTTTATAAGGTAAAATCATTGAGGATTCAGTGATGGTTTATTTTTGGAAAATAACCTCTCAAAATTTAAAATATGTCTAATTTTTACTGCGAATGTTGCGGAACAAAAAGTTCAAGTATTTCAAGTCTGACTGCAAATTCATGTTCTCGTCATCCTCTTGGTCCAAATAAAGGAAAACACAAACTTTACGAAGGATCAGAAAAAGCAAAGTACAATTGCAAATACTGCGGTACTTCATCTGCATCAATTTCAACTTTAACCGGAAACTCATGTTCCAGACATCCAAATGGAAATGGAAAAGGGAAACATGCGCCTGCGTTGTAGTTTTTTCTTAAATATTAATCTAATAGTTAAAACTTTATAAAACTATTCTAAAATGGAAAAAAACACAAATATACAAGTTCAAGAGGTCGAAATTTTATACGACAAAATAGAGCAAGCATCTGACAAATATTTGCAGAAAACGCAAGACTTAAGCGATAATATTCAAAAAATATCGAGGTTAGCAAATGACATGGGTAATATATATGTAGAGTCGAAAAGATTAGATAATGAAAATTTAAAATTAAAAAATGAATTAACAACAATTTTATCAGAATTTAAGCTAAAACAAAGTATCATAAATAATGTGTTTGCTGAAAGAAGCCAAATTATAGATAAACATTTTGAAATTATTGATAAGGGTTTAAAGGAAAATAATGAAAAATTAATTTTAGAAGGATTAAAAGGGGTGAGCGATTTTGTTTCGAAAAATCCATTGGAAAATTTTGATCTCTTTAAGAAAGTTTTGACCGATAAAAACACGCCGCTTGAGTTGGATTTTTAGTTATGAAAAAACATATAATAATTATAGCCACAATTCTTTCATTAACAGGATGCAAAGAAAAAATTAGTTATCAAGAACAGATAAAAAATTACAATAATCTAATTTTTCAAGCCTCGAATGAATTCAAAAATAGTAGATTTCAAAATGCAGTAAATGTTTCGTCCGAAGCCATAAAAATTACAGATACATTAAGTACAGCATTAATGTTAAGAGGAAATTCATATTTAAAATTGAATAAACATAAAAATGCGTACGAAGATTTTGATGAAGTAATTGAATTAGAAGGAGATAAATCTAAAGCGTATTTTGGCCGTGCAATTGCTAATCAGGGTTTGAATGAAATGAGCGATTTTAAAGATGATATTGATAAATACTTAGAAAACTATTCGAGAGATGTTGTGGCGCGAAATGTTAGAGGAGATTATAATTTAAAAGAAGCAAATTTCAATCAAGCAATTGAAGATTACACTGTTTGCATAAAAAAATTTCCAAAAAAATCTGAGTATTATTTTAAAAGAGCTAATACTTATGCTTTAAATGCGGATTTAAATTTAAGCGTAAATGATTATGAAAAGTACTCAAAATTGGATTCTAAAACGAATAAATCTAATGTTACTTACCAAAAGGCCAAAATTTATTTTGAAATTAAAAATTATAAAAAAGCTTTAGACAATTTTTCTTCATTAGAGAACAAAATTAAAAACCCTGAAATTTTAACTTTTATTGGGGATTGCAATTTAAATTTAAAAGAGTACAATAAAGCAATAAGATATTACACCAAATATTTACTCCAGAATCCAAACAATATTTCAATAATCGAGAAACGTGCTGAAACATACCTTATCGTAAAGAATTTGGCAAATGCAAACAATGATTACCGTAAAATCGCAATTTTAAGAAATGAAGAAGCAGGCTTTTTTTCTAAATATAGCTGGTTAGTATTATTTGGTTTTTTATACTTTTTTGCAGGAAATCTTTTCACTAGAAAAAAAGAGAAAAGATACAGAAATAGAAAATTATCACATGCTTATCAAAGTTTATTTTTTGGAGGTTTCTTTGGCGGACAATACTTGTTTACAGGAAGGAACTTTATGTATATTATATATAGCGTTGCTGTATTTATATTTATGATAATTAATTCATTTGCTTTCCGCTTTCATTACAATAATTTTGATTTGTGGCTCATTACTATTTTAGAAAACAACTTAGGCTTAAAAGTCTTTTACTTTATATGTTCTCTCATAATTATTGATTTTTTTGCATTGCCATTTGTTGTTTTTAATAAAAATGAAAAATTTTTAACATTAGTAAATTCTAAAAATGTTAAACAACGAAGTTACAGTATTGAAAATGTGCAAGACGAATTAACAAGAAATACTAACATAGTTAAAGAATTAGTATCATGAGCTGGGTCAAAAATATAGTTACTTTAGGAAATTACAACCGACTCCAACAAGATGAAAGAGACTTAAAAAGTTTAGAAAATTTTTTTAGAGAAATAGAGTCTAATTATTACATCTTAATCAAAGATCGAGAAGCTGCTTTTCATTTATTACAAGAAGAACGAGAAGAAGTCATAAAAAATTTAGCCGTTTTTAAAAATCTATTATCCAAAATAAAAGAAATATCCAACGATAAAAAGATGCACGGGAAAAATGATTATATTTCTCATTTTGACTATAATTCTTTTAGTTCAAACCCTCAGGAATTTTCTGTAAATTTTCAAGGAAAAATTGATGAGGCAGGCATGAATATTTTAACTTCAATCGATAATTCTTTCATACGATTGGAAAAAAGATATAAAAATAATAAAAAAGTAACAAAAGGAGATCTTTATGCTGAATTAGGAATTGTTGCAATTGAAACTGTAATAGCCAGTGTTTCAGCACTTATAGATTTAAATATTGAAGTAAATGAAAATAGGAAGAAAATTACCAAGGCTTCAAAACAAATTAATAACGCAATAAAAAAAATGAAAGACACGGCTCCAGAGGTCAATGCCGAAGGTTTCAGAATTATTGAAATAACAAGAGTTTTAAATAAACATAATCAAATATTTTCAGAAAAATTTGAATCAGTTCTAAGCGAACTGAATTTATATTCTACGAGAAAGTCATTTTACAATTTCATATTCAACAAAAAAATCGAACCAAGTCAAAAGATGACGCAGAATCTACACCATCTTATGCTATATGCTTCAGCATACAATACATTTAATTCTTCTGCAGATATTAAATAATAATTAATTGTAAATCTTATAGAGTAAAAAATTCTAAATGAAATTGTTTTCAAGATAATTATCAAAACGCTGACCATTTTAGTCAGCGTTTTTTGTTACTAATTGTAACATAAAGTTTTGTACTCTAGTATAAAAAGAATAAATCAAAGTGGTAACTTTGCGTTTTGCTCAAAATTATGTTAGAAAAAGACAATACTATTGAAGTTCTTGGTGCAAGAGTTCATAATCTAAAAAATATAGACATTTCAATTCCGCGTGAAAAATTGGTTGTAATTACCGGTTTATCAGGGTCGGGAAAATCATCTTTAGCTTTCGATACCATTTATGCCGAAGGACAACGTCGCTATGTAGAAACTTTTTCGGCCTATGCCAGACAGTTTCTTGGCGGTTTAGAACGTCCGGATGTTGATAAAATCGATGGCCTTTCGCCAGTTATTGCAATTGAACAAAAAACAACTAGTAAAAGTCCACGCTCGACTGTTGGAACTATTACTGAAATATATGATTTCCTTCGACTTTTATATGCCCGTGGTGCAGACGCTTACAGTTACAACACCGGCGAGAAAATGGTTTCCTATTCTGATGAACAAATTAAAAATTTGATTATTCAGGATTTTAATGGAAAACGCATCAATATTTTGGCTCCTGTAATTAAAGCCCGTAAAGGACATTATGCCGAATTATTCCAACAAATCACAAAGCAAGGTTTCCTAAAAGTTCGTGTAAATGGCGAAGTTCAGGATTTGGTTTCAGGTATGAAACTGGATCGTTATAAAACACACGACATCGAAATTGTTGTCGACAGAATGTTGATTGAAGATACAGAAGACAATCAAAAACGGTTGTCTGAAAGCATTAATACTGCCATGCATCATGGAGAAAATGTCTTAATGATTTTAGATCAGGACACTAATGAGGTGCGTTATTTCAGTAGAAATTTAATGTGCCCTTCAACGGGAATATCCTATCAAAATCCGGAGCCGAATTTATTTTCTTTCAACTCTCCAAAAGGGGCCTGTCCGCATTGTAACGGACTGGGAACAGTTCATGAAATTAATATCAAAAAGATAATTCCAAATCCTAAATTGTCTATCAAAAGTGGCGGGTTTGCTCCGCTTGGCGAATATAAATCGTCATGGATTTTTAAACAACTGGAAGTTATTGGAGAAAAATTTGGATTCAAAATAACAGATCCGATTGAGAAGATTCCTGAAGAAGCCATGACCATGATTTTACATGGCGGAAAAGATAAATTTGTTGTCAATTCAAAAGATTTGGGCGTTACCCGCGATTATAAAATTGATTTTGAAGGGATATCTCATTTCATCAAAAATCAATTTGATGAAACTTCTTCAACGACTATAAAACGTTGGGCAAAAGATTTTATGGACGAAGTAAATTGTCCTGTTTGCGATGGTTCCCGATTGAAAAAAGAAGCTTTATTTTTTAAAATAAACGGAAAAAATATAGTGGAATTGTGTGATATGGATATTTCTGATTTAACCATTTGGTTTCAGGATTTAAATCAGCATTTATCAGACAAACAACTTTTGATCGCTTCTGAAGTCGTTAAAGAAATCAAAGATCGTCTGAACTTTTTAATGAATGTTGGTTTAGATTATTTGGCTTTAAGCCGAAGTTCAAAATCACTTTCAGGCGGAGAGGCACAACGTATTCGTTTGGCAACCCAAATTGGTTCGCAGTTGGTTGGAGTTTTATATATTTTGGATGAGCCAAGTATTGGTTTGCACCAGAGAGACAATGAAAAACTGATTCACTCTTTAGAACAACTGCGTGACATTGGAAATTCTGTTATTGTCGTTGAACACGACAAAGACATGATCGAACGTGCCGATTACGTTATAGATATAGGTCCGAAAGCTGGAAAATATGGTGGAGAAATTATCAGTATCGGAACACCGGCTGAAACTTTAAAATCAAATACGATTACCGCTCAATATTTGAACGGTACCATGAAACTGGAGATTCCGAAAGAGCGTCGTAAAGGAAATGGTAAGTTTTTAAAACTAACCGGAGCGACAGGAAACAACCTAAAAAATGTTTCAATCGAATTACCTTTAGGACAATTGATTTGTGTGACGGGAGTTTCAGGAAGTGGAAAATCGACTTTAATAAACGAGACGCTTTACCCTATTTTGAATGCCTATTATTTTAATGGTGTGAAAAAACCACAACCTTACAAAAAAATAGAAGGTTTAGAACATATTGACAAAGTAATTGATATCGATCAAAGTCCAATTGGAAGAACACCGCGTTCGAATCCGGCGACTTATACGGAGGTCTTTACTGAAATCAGAAACCTGTTTACAATGACTTCTGAAAGTATGATTCGTGGTTATAAAGCCGGACGTTTTAGTTTTAATGTAAAAGGCGGACGTTGCGAAACCTGTGAAGGTTCAGGAGTTAGAACAATCGAAATGAACTTTTTACCAGATGTTTATGTAGAATGTGAAACTTGTCAGGGAAAACGCTTTAACAGAGAAACTCTTGAAATTCGATACAAAGGAAAATCAATTTCGGATGTTTTGAATATGACGGTCGATGAAGCCGTTCCGTTTTTTGAAAATATCCCGAAGATTTACAGAAAAGTAAAAACAATTCAGGATGTTGGTTTAGGCTATATTACACTTGGACAACAGAGTACAACGCTTTCTGGTGGTGAAGCACAGCGCATTAAACTAGCTGGAGAATTGTCTAAAAAAGATACCGGAAATACGTTTTATATACTAGATGAACCAACGACAGGATTGCATTTTGAAGACATCCGTGTTTTAATGGACGTGATCAATAAACTAGTTGATAAAGGAAATACAATTCTGGTTATCGAACACAATATGGACGTTATCAAACTAGCCGATTATATTATAGACATTGGCCCTGAAGGCGGAAAAGGCGGTGGTCAATTGATAGCTAAAGGAACTCCTGAAGAAGTGGCGAAAAATAAAAAAAGCTATACGGCTAAGTTTTTGAAAAAGGAATTGGAATAAAACCATCTTTGTCGAAGTTGAAACTTTGACAAAGATTTATATTATTGTTAGATTTTAATACTAATTATTTTATATTTTAGTCTTAAAAATATAAAATATGAAGTCTATTTTTTTATTCCTTACAATATTATTATTCTCATTTACCAGTTATGCACAAAACCAAAGAGACAGTTTAAATAAGGTGGTTCATGAGAGAATTAAAGATATAAATCAGGACGAAATTGATAATCCGTATTATACTAAACAAGAAATTGAAGACGAATACGTAGCCGAAAACAATATATTTCAATCTTTATCAAAACCTAATGAAAATAGCGATTTATCTAATTATTTTAAAATTTATTTAGAAAAAGGATTGCTTAGAAAAATTGATTTCAGCGAAATTAAATCTTCTCCTTATTATAGCCATATCTCAAATAAAGTTTACAATCACACTATTCGATTGACTTTCGAAATAAACAAAAAAAATAAAGCCACTAATTTTCGTTTGAATACCGGAAATAAAGAGTTAGATAAAGAAGTTATAAGGCTTTTTAAAAAATATCCTTTAGAAAAATTATCACTTGGCGAAAATGCAAAAACTGGAAAAATTAGTCTTCAATTGTTTGCCAGAGAAAATAAAACTACCATAATTAAGGCTAGTGAATTTGCCGTAGTGGATCAACTTCCAATTTTGAAAGGTTGTGAAAATACGCAATACAATTGGGAATTAAACAAATGTCTATATGATCAATTGTTTAAATATATTTTAGCTAATATTTCGCTTAAAACTATTTCTGAACAAGATTTAAAAGGAGAAATACACATTAGACCCCGATTCTCCATAGATGCTACTGGCAAAATATTTAAAGCAAACTCAATCGCTCCAAATAAAATAATTAAAGACGAGATCGACAGAATTATATTATCTTACGATCAGGTGCTGATTCCTGGAAAAAGAAACAATATTCCTAAAATTACTTATTGTGATACTTATCGCTTGTTTGTAATTCAAGATATTAAATAACTTAAATTTCTAAAATCAACTATTGCTTCTTTTCAGGATTAGGATTCAAGTATTTGATAATGAATCACAAACTAAAACCAATCTACTTACAAATGTTACATTTAAATTAATAAATACACATTCTTGTGACAATTCTGAAAAAAAGACTTAATTTAGCTAGCCGTTTTTGAAAAAATTTTCCATTTCGGTGAAGACTAAATCATAGGATCTATGAATCTAAAAGACAAGTTCAGTAACGTAGACCAATATTTTTCACCAAAAATAATTGATGAAGTAAACGATCAATATATTAAGGTGGCTAAAATAAAAGGTCAGGAAATACCGTGGCATAATCACGAAAATGAAGACGAATTATTTTATATAGTCGAAGGTGAACTTTTAATGGAAATTGAAAACGAGCCATCATTCATTATGAAGAAAGGCGAATTATTCGTTGTAAAAAAAGGAATAAATCACAGAGTTTCATCTGTTGAGGAATGTCTAATTATGCTTATAGAATCTAAGACAACAGAACATACTGGAAAAGTTAAAAGCCATATTACTAAATCAATTGAAGAACAAACGTATTAGTAACGAATTTTTCTTTTTATAAAACCAAAAGTTCTTATGAACACGAGTGTCCTAGCCCTGATGGGAACGGCATCCTTTTATGGTGGGGTTCACCATAAAAGATATAGTGGACAGCAGGAAACAGCTCCTTCTTCTGACTACATTTAAAACCACACAGCTAAAAATAAAAGTATAAATAATTAAAATACCTAAAATGAGATTAGAAGATTTTGATAATGATGAGGATAAAGTAATTCAGGACCGTTTGAAACAAAAAACGTGGAATGAAATTAGAACTAATGACAGCTGGGCGATTTTTAAAATCATGTCCGAATTTGTAAACGGTTACGAAAGCATGGGACGTATTGGTCCGTGTGTATCAATTTTTGGATCGGCGAGAACAAAACCAGATGATAAATACTATTTATTGGCAGAGAAAATTGCTTATAAAATTAGTAAGGCCGGATATGGCGTGATTACAGGTGGTGGACCCGGGATTATGGAAGCCGGAAATAAAGGTGCACACTTAGGTGGCGGAACTTCGGTTGGTTTGAATATTGAATTGCCTTTTGAACAGCATTTTAACCCTTATATCGACCACGATAAAAACCTGAATTTTGACTATTTCTTTGTCAGAAAAGTAATGTTTGTAAAATACTCTCAGGGATTCGTTGTTATGCCTGGAGGTTTTGGAACTTTGGACGAAATGTTTGAAGCGATTACTTTAATTCAGACTAAGAAAATTGGAAAATTCCCAATCATATTAGTAGGAGTTGAATTCTGGTCAGGCTTAATCGAATGGGTTAAAACGGTTTTGGTTGAAAAAATGCATACTGTAAGCCCAGACGATTTAAACTTATTTAAAGTAGTTGATACTGAAGATGAAGTAGTTGATGTTTTGGATAAATTCTACAAAAAATACGATTTGAGTCCAAATTTTTAATTTATTTTCCAACATTTAAGTAACATAAGTCATTTAATATCTTTTAGTCTTAATTCAGACTTGATTAAACTTATATGAGCTCATATAAGTTGGGTGCGATTTAAACTCAAACTTATAATTACTTATATCACTTATATGGTTAAATTTCCGTAACTTTTTATAAAAATTGAAAGCTGTTTTTTAAACAGCTTTTTTTATGCTATTTTTACAAAAACCAAAACAACTTTAAGCTCGTAACTTAAGTATATCTCTTAATTTCTAAGCCATCCTTGAAATCATTTAATAAATTTATATTCCTCCTTTTTGTTTTATTCAGTTCGTTAAAACAATACGCACAACATCAGTCTAAGATGGATGTGGCAGTTAATCTCGAACTTAAAACACTGAACGTAAGACAGGATATTACTTTTTACAATACCTCAAATGATTCTTTGACTTCAATCGTTCTGAATGATTGGAACAATGCTTTTTCAGATAAAAATACACCTTTAGCCAAACGTTTTTCAGACGAATTTTACAGAGGGTTTCATGTCGCTAAACCTGAAGAAAGAGGAAATACGACCATTTTGAATTTGACTGATTCAGACAATTTAGCTTTGGAATGGCAGAGAACGGATAAAAATCCCGATTTTGTTGTTATCAAACTGAACAAAAAATTATATCCAGGTGAGAAAATCGATTTGCATCTGACTTATATTTCGAAGATTCCAAGTGCTAAATTTACGCATTACGGCTTTGATCAAAATGGCGGGATGAACCTGAAAAATTGGTTTATCGCTCCTGCCCGATTTGAAAGCCATCATTTTGTAAAAAACAATAATTTTAATCTTGATGATATTGCTAATGCCGCTACAGATTATGAAGTTGAAATAAGAATTCCAAATAATTACTCGATTACCACCGATTTGGATTCGGTTTCAAAAGATAATTCTAACTCATCTTACATCACTTACTCCTTTTCGGGAAATAACAGAACCGATTTTAATCTATTTATTGAAAGACAAAATAGTTTTAGAAGTTATAGTAATGGCGAAATCGAAGTGCTTTCAGATTTAAAAACGAAAAAACTCAACGAAATTCAGAGAGCGATTATCATCAATAGAGTTGCAGGTTTTGCGAATGAATTTATTGGAAAATATCCACACAAAAAAATCACGGTCTCTCAGGCTGATTATGATCGAAATCCTTTTTATGGATTAAATCAGTTGCCGTCGTTTATTAGTCCGTTTACAGATGATTTTATATTTGAGATTACTTTTTTAAAAACGTATCTAAACAATTATCTGAAGAATAGCTTACGTCTTGATCCGCGAAGAGATAATTGGGTTTATGATGGCATTCAGATTTACGCCATGATGAAATACATGGAAGAACATCATTTGGATCAAAAAATGTTAGGGAAACTTTCAGATATGAAACTCTTTAAAAGTTATAACATTACCAATCTAACTTTCAACGAGCAATACAGCTATTATTATATGCTGATGGCAAGAAAAAACCTTGATCAGCCATTGGGTGATCCTAAAAATACCTTGATTAAATTCAATGAGCAAATTGCCAGTAAATACCGTGCGGGTTTAAGTTTGAGTTATTTGGATGACTATCTGAATCACAATATTGTACCCGAAAGTGTTCAGGAATTTTATAATCTGAATAAAAAAGAGCAGACAAACCGCTATGATTTTGAAGATATATTAACTAAAAACAGTCCAAAAAAAATAAATTGGTTTTTTGAAACTATTATTGATTCACGCCAAATTATCGACTATAAATTCACCAATGTTTCGAGAACCAAAGACAGTGTTCAATTTCAGATAAAAAACAAAACAGGAATTTATGCTCCAATTCCGATTTACGGAATCAGGAAAAATGAAGTCGTTTTTAAAACATGGATTGAACCAAAAAAGAACGATTCGATTTATAATTTTGATCGAAAAAATGCGGACAAAATTGTCATCAATTATGATAATGAAGTACCGGAATACAATCAGAGAAACAACTGGAAATCGTTAAAAAATGTTGTAATAACCAATCGCCCTATTAAATTCAATTTTGCAAAAGATCTTGAAGATCCGTATTACAACCAGATCTTATATATTCCGACTTTAACGTATAACCTATATGACGGTTTAACGCCCGGGATTCGTTTTAATAACAAAACGATATTAGATAAACCATTTACGTTTGATATTAATCCGGCATATTCTATTAATGCAGGAACAATTTCCGGCTCTTCGGCATTTTCATGGAGTGAATATTACCGCAACAGTACACTCTATAATATACGTTATTCAATTAGTCAGAATTATTTTCATTATGCCCCTGATGCGACTTATTTGAAATTGAATCCGATGGTTCAGTTCCGAATTCGCGAGAAAAACTTCAGAGACAACAGAAAGCAACTTTTTTTGTTGCGTGAAGTAATTGTAAATCGTGAGGCAAGCGAATATATTACAGATAATTCAAAACCCAATTATGCTATTTTCAATGCCCGTTATTCGAATACGAAAACCGAATTAATCAATCATTTTAGTTTTATGAATGACATTCAGTTTTCCGGAGACTTTGGAAAACTTTCAGGAGAAGTAGAATACAGGAGACTATTTGAAAACAATCATAAATTAAATTTGAGATTATACGCGGGAACTTTCCTTTATAACACCTCAAATTCAGATTATTTCAGCTTTGGTTTAGACCGGCCAACGGATTATATGTTTGATTATAATTTTTACGGACGATCTGAAAGTACCGGTTTTTTTAGTCAGCAATTTGTGATGGCCGAAGGTGGTTTTAAATCCAAAATTGAGCCATCGTTTGCCAATCAATGGATGACGACTTTAAACGCGAGTTACGCTGTTTGGAACTGGATTGAAATGTATGGTGATATTGGTTTTATGAAAAGCAAACATCAAAGTGCCGATTTTGTTTACGATACCGGAGTCCGATTAAATCTGGTTCCTGACTATTTTGAACTTTATTTTCCGGTTTATTCAAATAATGGATGGGAAATCGCTCAAACAAAATATAACGAAAAAATAAGATTTGTTATAACATTATCCCCTAAAACATTAGTCAATCTTTTTACTCGAAAATGGTTTTAATTGAATAAATTTTAATCAAAAAGATGCATTATTATTATTAAATTATGTTTTTTATTTAAAATAACATAAATAAAATACGTAGTTTTTTGATTTTAAATACAAATAATTAAATTATATTTATTTTAAAGAATTATGATTATTGATTGTTTTTAAGTAATTTCGCAATCTCAACATGACCATTCCAGATTATGATTACAGAAAAAAACAATACTACATTAACATTTGAGGATTTCAAAACTGAGGTATTAAACGACTACAGAATTGCAGTAACCAGCCGTGAATGTAGCCTTTTAGGTCGTAAAGAAGTATTAACCGGAAAAGCCAAATTTGGAATATTTGGCGACGGAAAAGAAGTTCCACAGCTTGCGATGGCAAAAGCCTTCAAAAATGGGGATTTCCGTTCAGGATATTACCGCGATCAGACTTTTATGATGGCAATTGGCGAATTAACTCCAAAACAGTTTTTCGCAGGTTTATACGGACATACCGATTTAGATTTTGATCCGATGTCAGCCGGAAGACAAATGGGCGGACACTTTGTAACGCACAGTTTAAACGAAGACGGATCCTGGAAAGACCTAACAAAACAAAAAAATTCAAGCGCAGATATATCACCTACAGCCGGACAAATGCCAAGACTATTGGGATTGGCTCAGGCTTCTAAAATTTACAGAAATGTTGATGGCATCAAAATCAAAGACAAATTTTCTGTAGACGGAAACGAAGTAGCCTGGGGAACTATTGGTAACGCCAGTACTTCTGAAGGTTTATTTTTTGAAACAATAAACGCTGCCGGAGTTTTACAAGTTCCGATGGTAATGAGCGTTTGGGATGATGAGTACGGAATTTCGGTTCACGCCAAACATCAAACAACTAAAGAAAACATCTCTGAAATTCTTAAAGGATATCAACGCGATGAAGATTCTAAAGGTTATGAAATTTTCAGAGTAAAAGGCTGGGATTATGCTGAACTGGTTTCAACTTACGAAAGAGCCGGTGCTATTGCCCGCGAAGAACATATTCCGGTTTTAATTCACGTAAACGAATTAACACAACCACAAGGACATTCGACTTCAGGTTCTCACGAACGTTATAAAAATGGAGAAAGACTTGCTTGGGAAAGAGATTTCGATTGTATTCGTCAGATGCGTTTATGGATGATTGCCATCAATATTGCATCTCCTGAAGAACTTTCAGAAATTGATTTTGAATTGAAAAAAGAAATTCTTGAAGCTAAAAAAGAGGCTTGGAACTCTTTCATCAACCCAATTATCGAAGATCAAAAAAATCTTTTGGCATTATTGGAGCAAATTGCAGAAGCAAGCATCAATCATAAAGAAAGAATTAGAAAATATATTTCAGAATTAAGCGCTATTAAATCGCCTTTAAAAAAGGAAATGTTGGTTATAGCGCGCAAAATATTACGTTTTGTAGAAATACCCAACAGTAAGGTTTTATTATCGAATTGGATTACGGATTACATTTCAAAAACACAACCAAGATTCAGCAGTCATTTGCATTCTGATTCAGATTTGAATGTATTCTCTGTAGAAAAAGTGCTTCCGGAATATGCAGATAATGCAAAACCGGATTCAGATGGCCGAATGATCCTTCGTGATAACTTCGACGCTTTGTTTACCAAATATCCTGAAACACTAATTTTTGGTGAAGATGTAGGAAACATTGGTGATGTAAACCAAGGTTTAGAAGGTATGCAGGAAAAATACGGAGAACTTCGTGTTGCCGATGTTGGAATTCGCGAAGCAACTATCATTGGTCAGGGTATCGGAATGGCTTTGAGAGGTCTACGTCCAATTGCTGAAATTCAGTATTTAGATTATTTATTATATGCGATCCAGATCATGAGCGATGATTTGGCGACATTACAATACAGAACGGTTGGAAAACAAAAAGCACCATTAATCATCAGAACCCGTGGACACCGTTTGGAAGGTATCTGGCATTCTGGTTCTCCAATGGGAATGATCATCAACGCTATTCGCGGAATTCACGTTTTGGTTCCAAGAAACATGACGCAGGCTGCAGGATTCTATAACGCTCTTTTAGAGACTGATGAACCGGCTTTGGTAATTGAATGTTTGAATGGATACCGCTTAAAAGAAAAAACACCTTTGAATTTTGGTGAATTCAAAACGCCAATTGGTGTCGTTGAAACATTAAAAGAAGGTTCTGATATTACTTTAGTTTCATACGGTTCAACTTTAAGATTAGTAGAACAAGCAGCAACCGAATTATTAGATTTAGGAATTGATTGCGAGGTTATTGACATTCAGTCTTTACTTCCATTCGACATTAATAAGGATATTGTAAAAAGTATCGCGAAAACAAATCGTTTGTTAGTAATCGACGAAGATGTTCCTGGTGGAGCTTCTGCCTTTATTTTACAACAAATTTTGGAAGAACAAGATGCTTATGTTCACTTAGACAGCAAACCACAAACATTGGCTGCAAAAGCCCACAGACCGGCTTACGGAACTGATGGCGACTATTTCTCTAAACCTTCTGCAGAAGATATTTTTGAGAAAGTATACACTATGATGCATGAAGTTAATCCTTCTAAATTCCCGGATTTATACTAATTTTAGATTTTAGATTTTAGATTTTTTCAGATAACAAAAAAGCTCCAATATTTGGAGCTTTTTTGTTATTCATAATCTGTGTCATTGCGAGGAACGAAGCAATCTCACTTGCTGAAACGATACAATTCGTTCTTCGCAATGACAAAAATCCGTTTTTATCCGCGCTTTCGCTTTAGCGAATCCGTTTCATCCGCGTGCCATTTCGCAATTTATTTCGAAGCCAAAATAGCTCTGGCCTTTTCTAAATCCTCAGCTGTATCAATTCCAATTCCAACATGAGTTGTTTCAACCATTTTAATACGTTTTCCGAATTCTAAATAACGTAATTGCTCTAGTTTCTCAGAAGCTTCCAAAGATTTCATTGGCAAGCTATAAAAGTCTAACAAAGCCTGTTTTCTGAATGCATAAATTCCAATATGCTGGAAATAACGAACGCCAACATCCTTATCTCTCGGATACGGAATTACAGAACGTGAAAAATACAACGCAAACTGCGATTGATCTACAACAACCTTCACATTATTCGGATTATTAATTTCGTCTTCAGCTGTGATTTCACGCATTAAAGAAGCTAAATCAATCTTTTGATCTTCATCATTCTTAAAAACAGATAAAACCTGCTCTAAAGGCCCAGCTTCAGTAAAAGGCTCATCACCCTGAACATTCACTACAATATCAACATCAAGACTAAATATAGCTTCCGCAATTCGGTCACTTCCTGATTCGTGTTCTTTGATGCTCATAATGGCTTTTCCACCATTCGAAACAATTTCATTAAAGATCAAATCAGAATCAGTTACTACAAATACATCATCAAATAAATTTGTTGCCACAGAGGCTTCGTATGTTCGTAGAATTACAGTTTTACCACCCAAATCCTGCATTAGTTTTGCAGGAAAACGTGTTGATGCATATCGCGCCGGAATTACAGCTATTATTTTCATTTTTTATAATTTTACAAAAGACCAAATTACTAAAATCTTAATTATTAATCCCCTTACTAATTTTATTTCTAATTGGTTTTTCAAAGTATAAATAACTTATAGACGATAGTATAATAAGAATTCCTAGTCTAAGAAAAAATGATAAACTAATATCAGATTCTTTATCTATTCCAAAATACTTATTCAATCTATAATCTGAACATAAACTCCAAACAGGATATTGTAATATATATATACTAAAACTTATTTCTCCTAAAAACACAAAAAAATTTTTCCTAAATAAGTAAGTTAACTTATCTGTACTTAATGAAATTAAAACTATTAACGGAACAAATATTAATGCAAGCAGTCCATTATGATAATTCAATCCTAAAGGAAATTTTAAAATTAAAACTAAAACCAAAAGCATAAATAAAATATGTACTGAATAATTTTTTCTTTTTTCACTTAAGTCAGACATAAAATATAAACCAGCTAAATTTCCAATTAAAAATTCGTTAAGATGCATCAACGGATTATAATATATATCCTGAACACTATATATTCGAGTGGTTATAAAAACTTTATTTACTATTAAATAAAAAACAATCTGACTTAATAACCAAAATAATATAATCCAAAACGCAATACTTTTTAATGTATTTTTTTTATAAATAAAATTAAATAAAAAAGGAAAAGAAAGGTAAAAGAAAAGTTCTACTGATAATGACCATCCCGGATAATTAATTGTTAGTGCTTTTTCATGAATCCAAGACTGCATCATTAAAATATTTAAAAAAAAATCTGCAAATTTTATGTCTTTAAACAATTTACTAAACAAAACAAGAAAAATAGCGAGTAGATATACTGGATAAATCCGTGCTAATCTATTTTTTATATACTTAGCAAATATTATTTTGCTATTCTTATGATAAGCTACAATCATAACAAAACCAGATAAGATAAAGAAGTAACTAACGCCAATATTTGCTTGTCTAAATATAAATGACACATAATCATTATTAAATAAAAAACAATCTCTGCCATAATGAAATATAACAATAAAAAGAGCAGCTATGAATCTGGTAAAGGTTAATTGTTCAATTCTCAAGATTAATATTTTAATTAGTTATTATTTTATTTTATTTTATCAATTCCTTTAAAGTATGATATTTTCACAAAATGCCTTACATAATTTTAACCGATGTCATACTCAACGAACCCGCCAATAATTTATCATTAAACAAGTTCAATTCTTCTGACTTTTCTTTTAAACCCAGAGTATACAACAAAGGCAAATAATGATCCGGTGTTGGAATTGCAATCTGCACGGCTTTGCTCATTTTTTCGAAATCTATTAAAGGCTGGAAATTTCCATCCAATAAATAATTATTTACTGTTTCTCTGGCTTCAATAGCCCAATCGAAACCATAATTGTCTTTATCAAAATTTCTAAAATCAACTAAACGAAGATTATGAACAATGTTTCCGCTGCCAATGATCAAAACACCTTTATGGCGTAATGCTTGTAATTTCTGAGCCAACTCAAAATGATATTGTCCTGATTTTGTATAATCAATACTCAACTGAATTACGGGAACATTTGCTTCTGGATATAAATGTTTTATTACGCTCCAGGCACCGTGATCTAAACCCCAATGTTCATCTAAATCAACATGTACAGGTTCTAATATTTTCTTAGTTTCTACAGCCAATTCCGGACTTCCTTTTGCAGGATATTGAACATCAAAAAGTGCCTGCGGAAAACCTCCAAAATCATGAATCGTTCTTGGCATTTGCATCGAAGTGACTTTTGTTCCATTCGTAAACCAATGCGCCGAAATACACAAAATCGCATTTGGCTGCGGCAAGGTTTTAGCCAGATTGCGAAAACCAGCCACAAACTGATTTTCTTCAATAGCGTTCATTGGACTACCGTGTCCTAAAAACAAAACAGGCATTTTATCTGTATTCGAAAACGTTGATGAAATCGAATGTAAGTCGTTTAGTGTTGTCATTTTAGTATTAATATTAAACACGAATTGCACTAATTTACACAAATTCTAAACTTAAAACAATTCGTGAAAATCTGTGAAATTAGTGTTTTATTCCACAAAACTCTCGTCTTTAAATCCTATCAAATATAATTTATTTTTGGCACGCGTCATAGCGGTGTACAACCATCGAATATAATCGCGATCGATTCCGTTTGGTAAATACGGCTGTTCGATGAAAACCGTGTCCCACTGCCCTCCCTGCGATTTATGACAGGTTATAGCATAGGAAAACTTTACCTGCAAACCATTAAAATATTCGTTTTCTTTTACTTTCTGGAACTTTTTGTATTTCGTACTTTCGTCTTCATAATCTTTCATTACTTCCTCATACAAACGGTTCGATTCTTCGTAGGTTAATGACGGAGATTCGCTTTTAATTGTATCCAATAATAAAACCGTTTCAAAAGGTTTTTGGTTCGGATAATCGACCATTCTGATTTTTACCTTAGCAAAAGTAAATCCGTATAATTCTCTAAGTCCAAACATCTCCAAAACTTCAATAATATCTCCATTGGCAATAAATCCGGCTTCATCGGTTTCTTTTAGCCAGAAATAATTATTCTTTACCACCATTAAAAAATCACCTACCGAAAGTTCGCTTTCTTTAAACAAAATTCGGGTTCTGATTTGTTCGTTGTATTGATTGGCTCTTTTATTCGAACGAACAATAAAGGCAGTATCTTCAATACTATAATTACTGTACGCTGTATTTATGGCATCCTGAATATCATATCCATCCGTTAAACGAACAATGTCTTTGAACTTTTTAACGTTGAATTTAAATTCGGTAATAAAACTATCTTTCAGTAATTCACGTAATTCAGTTGCGTTGTATAAAATTCCCGAATTTTCTTCCTGGCGCATTACTTCGTCCAATTCTATATGTTCAATTTCTTTATCGTAATGCGCACCCAAAGTATGTGTGTCAAGCGCGGGACTAATATCTAAATTCACCGGAGGCAACTGGGCAGTATCTCCCAAAAGAATCATTTTGCAATTGGTTCCGGAATAAACATACTGAATCAAATCATCCAGAAGTGATCCGTTATCGTACAATTTCGAATCGGAATTGCTGTCTGAAATCATCGAGGCCTCATCGACGATAAAAATCGTGTTTTTATGTTTATTGACCTGCTTGGTGAAAGCCACGCCGCCGCCAGAAGATTTTTTAGGAAAATAGATTTTTTTATGAATTGTAAAAGCCGGCGTATTCGAATAATTGGCAATTACTTTTGCCGCACGACCCGTTGGTGCCAGCAAGACATACTTCTTATTAATTTCTCCCAGATTATTTACAATAGTTGAAATCACTGTTGTTTTTCCCGTTCCGGCATATCCTTTCAGTACAAAAATGGTATCATTTGTTGGTTCGGTTAAAAAGATGGCAATTTTTTGAAAAAATATATCCTGTTTCTGAGTTGGTGCAAAAGGAAATTTTCTTTGTAAAATGCCGTAAAACAATGCTGAATTCATAGGGTAAAATTGAACTACAAAGTACGGTTTTTTAAATGGCAAATTCAATGACAATATCAAAAATCAATTACAATATCAATGGCAATATCAATCTCCAAAAATCACTTTAAATATCAATCCACTAGTCTACAAACAATGCTAACATTAATGTTAAACAAATAATATCAATTTAAAAATGTTTAATTAACTTAAAATTAATTCCTTTACTTAGCATTTTTTCAAATCGAGTTTTGAATTTTCCCATTGACATTGAGATTGACATTGATATTGTTATTTATTTTATTTGTAAGTTTGTGTTCGAATTAAATTCTTTCTTGACACTATAACAGGTAATGAATTGAAAATCAAATTATGACATTTCAAAATACTAATATTACATCCAAAAATTATAAAAAACTTTCTATTCAGGTTTCCCTGACCGGATTTTCTTTTTGTTGTTTTGACACCTTAAATAATACCATTACTTCGTTTAACGAAATTCATTTTGATCCTACCCAAAAGGCGACTAAAATTGAACAGTCCTTTAGTGATGCTTTCAAAAAGTATCCGGAGCTAAAAGACACTTATGATGAAATAATGGTCATTCATAATAACAATCTTTCCACTTTTGTTCCAACTGCTCTTTTTGATGAAAATTATCTGGGCAGCTATTTACAATACAATACAAAAGTTTTTGAAAGTGATTTTTTTACTTTCGACACCATTTCAAATTACGAAATGAATTCAGTTTATATCCCGTATATCAACATCAATAATTTCCTGATTGACAATGTCGGATCTTTTGATTACAAACATGTTAACAGTATTTTAGTCGAAAAAATTCTTGACGCTTCAAGAAATAATGACGACAAAAAAATAATCGTTAATTTTAATCCGGAGCATTTTGAAATTATTGTTGTTCAGAATCAAAAACTATTATTATTTAATTCTTTTGAATATCAAACACCCGAAGATTTTATCTATTATTTACTTTTTACGGCAGAACAATCGAATTTAAATCCTGAGATTTTCCCGCTCGAATTGTTAGGTACCATAGAAAAAAACGACCCTTTTTATGCCATTGCGTATAAATACATTCGTAATGTTTCCTTCTTAGATGTAAGCACATTACAAGAGAAAAATAATTTTTCTACTGCACAAAATCAAAAACATTATATCTTATTTCAATCATGAGAATCATTTCTGGAAAATACAAAGGACGCCGCATTTTTCCGCCAAAAAACCTTCCTGTAAGACCTACAACTGACATGAGTAAAGAAGCATTATTTAATGTTTTGAACAATCATTTTAGTTTTGACAGTTTAAAAGTTTTAGATTTATTTTCTGGAACTGGCAACATTAGCTTTGAATTCGCTTCGCGCGGAAGCGCACCAATCACCTCTGTTGATGGAGATTTTGGCTGCGTTAAATTCATCAAACAAGTTTCATCAGAATATGATTTTGATATCGCTGCAACCAAAAGTGATGTTTATAAATTTTTAGAAAACTGTAAAACCTCGTATGATATCATTTTTGCCGATCCGCCTTACGGATTAGATCAGGCTGCATTTGAAAAAATTGTGCTGACGGTTTTTGAAAGAGATTTATTGCACGAAGACGGCATGATGATTATCGAACATTCGAA
Organism: Flavobacterium aquidurense; assembly: GCA_900107365.1. GTDB lineage: Bacteria > Bacteroidota > Bacteroidia > Flavobacteriales > Flavobacteriaceae > Flavobacterium > Flavobacterium aquidurense. The sequence continues at coordinate 29,484 of FNPS01000014.1, read as the reverse complement.
ATATACTAAAATGGAGCATTTGAGTAATTTCTCTTTTCAGAAAAATTATGGCGGTTCGTTTTTTAGTTTCTTCGAATTAAACTCCACAGACGATGATGAAGAATTACCAGACGATTCATTAAAAAAAGTAACAGAAGAAGACGAAGGATAATTTCCTTTTAAAACATCAAAAATCCCTTGAAATTCAAGGGATTTTTCTTTTTATCTAATTCTATTTGAATTTTCATCGATATTTTTCTCTTTGAATTCCGTTTCTTTTACCTTTCCAAAAGAATATCGTATTGCTATTGAAATCTCATGATTATCGACGACATATCTTGCCTTAGAAGTAATACTATTAATAGTAAATTGTTCTGTCTGAATATTATTTTTAAAAACATTATTACAGCTTAAAGTACAATTCCAATTTTTAGAGAAGGTTTTTGAAACCGCCATATCTACTACAAACATCGGAGCTGTTTCAAAAACTCCTGTATATTGTTTCGTTAATCCCCAAAAATTCAAAACAAAAGAATAGTCTTTTGGAAGTTTAAATTCGTTATTGGAATTATAATAGCAATATGGTTTTGACGCCAGGAACGCTGCAGATTGATCTTCAATTTTTTCTAAAAGAAAAACCAAAGAATTGGTAGTTGTCCAAAATTTATAGGTAAACGGCAATGTAAATTCGGCACCAAATCCAGAACTTTTATCAAAATTTATATCCTGAAAAGTCATTATATTTTTTTGATCATCAAACGAAAAGCTATTGTGAACAGGATCTTTAGCGCGCGTAAAACTCAATTTAACCGATTTATCATGATATTGGAAAGTAGTCGAAATTTCATCAATAATTGTTGGCCCCAAATTAATGTTTCTTGAATACAAAAAATAGGGATTTATATAGGTTGCACCCTGACTTAATGACGAATAATTAGGTCTCGAAATACTTTTAGCATAATTAAAACTCACACTTTTTGTGCTGTCAATAGGGAATGAAAACTGTGCTTTCGGAAAAAAATTAGTATAATTTTTAGCAATCAACGGTAATAAATCTGTTTTAAACTTTCCGTTTATATTCGTATTTTCAACCCGAACTCCAACTGAGAAATCCATCTTCTTAATTTTTCCGGAAAGCTGACTGTATCCGGCTACATTCTTTTCTTTAAAATCATAATGACTTATTTCATTTGTACGGGTTTCATAATAAAAAATATCAAAATCAGATTTTGAATCAGCGGCTGAATACAGTCCACCTATTTCAAATTTCATTTCATTTTTAAGCTTTTTCTCAATGTCAATTCTGCCAGAAAAAACATTGACTTTAAACCTTTGATCCCGAATCTGAGCCAATTCAAATTGAGTTTCATTAAAATTATTCTGAACCTCACTCCATGAAGTCTGATCAAAATTCGAATATTGCAAACCAGTAAAAACCTGTGTATCAATTGAACTTATCTTTTTATTATAATTTAAAGAAGAATTCACAAAGTCTTTTTTACCGTCATTATCACTATACGTCACAACATTATTTACAATCTCCTGGTTTTTATTTTGTGTTAGGGTATTGATAGGAAAAATGTCCGTCTGCAGCTTACCACTTACATTAAATGAAAAATAATCGCCTTCATTTATTTTGTAAAACAAACCGCTTCCAAAAACAAATTGTCTTTTTTGTTTACTGTCAGCCGTTACATCATATTTAGAAGCAATATCAGCATTTTTTATTTGATAATCAATACTATGGCCTTCCCACGGCTTCAGCAAATTATAGTTAAAGTTAGCTTTCAGCTCCAGTTTATTTTTTTTAAAATTCGAATTAAAACCCAGATAATTATTGTAATTTTTCTTAAACGAAGCAACCTCAGAAATCTCTGTTCTAAAACTGTCTTTTTTGCTAAACTTTCGGGTAATCAAAATGACGACCCGACCTTCAGCTTCGTATTTCGAAGACGGATTCTGAATGATTTCTATGGTTTTAATATCGGCGACAGCCAAAGCATTTAAATCGTTCATACCGACTTTTTGATTGTCAATATAAATCAGTGGATTTCCTTTACCCACAACCGAAATACTTTCCCTGTCAGTACTAACCTGAACCGTTGGTATTTTAGACAACAAATCGACTGTGTTGGGAATTGAATTGTAAATAGAATTAGAAACATCCAACTTAATATTCCCATTTTGGTTTGAAAATGATTTTTTATTTTGAGTGACAACAACTTCGTTTAGGTTGTTCGAAATACTATCTTTTGGTATTTTATTCTGTGCGTTTCCTAACAGGGAAAAACAAAACAACAACAGGATTATAAAAAGTTTTAGAGGCAAATACACATTCATTTTAAAAAGATTTGGTTTAGATTGAATGCAAAAATGCTTCTAAAAACAGATTGCGAAGGTTAATTGAAGGTTAATGCGGGGTTAATGCTGAAATTGTATCATAAAAGCTTTATTTTTGGGATGAGAAAATTTGCCCGCAGATTTTAGTGGACAGCGCGTGTTAATTTCACGCAGATTACGCAGATTGAAGCAGATTTAAAAAGATCAATTTTGATCTGCTAAAATCATTTTTAAATCTGCGCGAAAAATAAAATAATCCGTTTCATCCACGGGCTAATAAAACAATGAAACAAAGAATCAATTTACTAATAGCATTTTCAGTTGTCGCGCTAATCGTTTTGTCGACGGTGCAATGCTATTTGGTAAAAACCACTTATGATTATAAAGTGGCCCAGTTTCATACGGAAATTAAAAATGAAATCGCTCAGATTTCTAATAATTACAGTGATATCGACTCAGTTCTTGTAGCTAAAAAAGAAGCACTATACAAATCATTATCAGAAAACTATCTTCAGGGAAAAACGAATAAAACTGACATTAAGAGAGCCATTCTTGAAAGTGAATTTAGCGATGCGTTAACGCAGAAAATCAAACGAAAACTGGAGAGAGATTTACCCAATCTAAAAATCGATTTTGCCATCGTGCTGAACAAATATATTCTGTATCAAAACGCTAAAAAAGCAGATACTATTTTCTCTGAAAAACCTTTTATCAGTAACAAATTATACGGCAATTTGGCCTCTTTAAATAATGCCTTTCTGGTTCGGAATTATGTTGGAACAACCAACGGAACTTTTGAAAATCAGGATTATAAATTATTGACAGAAGATTCGATGTATGTTTCTGTGATCGATTGGGAAATGATTATTTTAAGAAGAATGACATTCATTCTGATTTTATCCTTACTTTCTATCTTAACGCTAATTACACTGTTTGTAATTGCCATTAAAGCTTTAATCAAACAGAAAAAAGTGAGTGATGTTAAAACTGATTTCATCAATAATATTACACACGAACTTAAAACACCGTTGGCAACTCTAGGTATTTCTACCAAAATTTTAGAACAGAAAAACATTCGTGAAAACGATGAAAATTTCAATATGATTGTGAATACGATTTCGCGTCAGAACAATCGTTTACAGAATCTGATTGATCAGGTAATGGCAAATTCATTGGCAGAAAACGAAATTGAATTACAGAAAGAAAAAATAGAAACCGAAGATTTTCTGCTTTCCATTGTAAATGATTTTAAAATTACATTTCCAAAAATTAATCTTAAAACCGATTTCCAAACTCAGAAAACCATTTTGATTTTAGATAAATTTCATTTGACAACTGCTTTTTTAAATGTTCTGGAAAATGCTGTAAAATATGGTTCAAAAACCATTACCATAAAAACCAGAATCGTAGAAAATCAATTTTCGATCAGTATCGAAGATGACGGAATCGGTATTGAAAAGAACAAACAATCTCTGCTTTTTGACAAGTTCTATCGCGTACAACAAGGAAACCTGCATAACACAAAAGGCTTAGGTTTAGGTCTATATTATGTAGATCAAATTATAAAGGCGCATCAGGGCTCTGTTAAAGTTGTTAGTGATTTAGGAAAAGGAACCGAGTTTACTATTTTATTAAAAGTTTAATTACCGTATTTTGAAAAGACTACTTTTAGCTGAAGACGATTTTGATTTTGCTGCCATTTTAAAACAATATTTAGAACTGCATCAATTCGAAGTAATCTGGGCAGAAAATGGAGAAATAGCGTTGGACTATTTTAAAACCCAAACTTTTGATATTTGTATTTTTGATGTAATGATGCCTAAAATGGACGGATTTTCATTGGCCGAAAAAATCATTACAATCAACCCTGAAATTCCGTTTATTTTTCTGACGGCAAGAAAGTTAAAAGAAGACAAAATCATTGGATTAAAATTAGGTGCAGATGACTATATCGTAAAACCTTTTGAAGTCGATGAACTCGTCCTGCGTTTGCAAAATATTCTTAAAAGAATCGAACAAAAGAGAACTCTGGAAGGAAATAATATAATCGAAATTGGATCTTATGTTTTTGATAATGAAAGATTAACTCTCAACAATAAAAATCACGTCCAGCAACTTACAGAAATGGAAGCTTCTCTTATTGAATATCTATATCTAAACCATAACCAGTTATTAAAGCGAGATCAAATTTTAATGTCTGTCTGGAAAAAAGACGATTATTTCTCAGGCCGAAGTATGGATGTTTTTATCAGCAGGCTTAGAAAATATTTTAATTCAGATCCAAAAATCAAGATTGAAAGTGTTCGCAATATTGGTTTGGAATTTAAAATAGAAAAGCCCTGATTTATCAAGGCTTTTCTATTTTATTTATAAAAATTAATTTCCGATTACCCAACCTAAGCTAAAATTAGCAATTGGAGTAAATTCAGTATCGTATTTATCAATATTTACGCCAGCGCCAATATTTAAATCAATATTAAATTTCCCTTTATAAGTTCTTTGGATTCCCCAAACTGGTCCAACAGTAAATGAAGGCACGTACTCAGTAAACAATTTGTTTGTCGAAATCGATTCAAACTGATATTCAGCAGATAACGCAACAAAGTTACCCGAGTTATTTGCTGTTCTTTTTCCTTTAGCAGCTCTTTTTTCTAAATTATAATAATGACGAAATTGCTCATTAATTCTTGGCACAAAAAACCAGGTCGATTCGTTGTAAAAACCATCATGTCTATAACCAATAATTGTACTTATTTCAGAGTAAAGCGTATTCTTAGCTGAAAAACCATGTTCATAAACAAAACCTGGCGATAATAAAGGATTGATTTTAAATTGATTTTTTACTACCGAAATCGGAGCATCATCTTGTGCATTTACAGCATTAAAAAAAAGTACGGAAAGAAATAGAAACAGATAATTTTTTTTCATTGTTGGTTTTTAAATGGTTGTGACAAAAATAGCATTTAAACCATACAAGCAATCAAAAACAAAAACAATTCTTACATAAAATTCATAATAAACCGTACTGCAAATCATATAAGCTTCCTAAGTAATTGTATAACAGCCATAAAGTTTTTAGAAGGTAAATTTGATAAACATTAAAAATCAAAATCATGAACCTAAAAAGATTATTTGGAGGATTGCTTACCATTCTTGGAATTGTGGGCCTTATTTACACAGCAGTCATTTTTGCTGGTACATCCGGCGAAACCCGAGATGTTAAATCACTTATTATTTACGGAATCCTTGGAATCGTTTTCTTTACTTCCGGAATAAGTTTAGTTCGTACTACAAAAGACGAATCATAGACGGTATAATTTACGATAATGCATTTGCGATCTTTTCGTAGAGAGGAGTTGCAACACTATATTTTAAACCTTCGTTGACTACAAATTGTGTCAACGAAGTTACTTCTGTATTTCGATTTGCCAGTAAATCTCTATGCATCGATGAAGTCGCTTCCTTTGGTGATTTTTCGAGCTTAATCACGGTTTGATTAACAATATCTTTTGGCAATTGCAATCCTTTTGCTTTTGCAACCACTTCAATTTCGTGGAGCAATTCCACATACACTTTCATTGATTTCTTTTTCTTTAAAATTTCACCAATATTCTCGTTGAGATAAGAAGTTGCCGAAGCCAGAGCTGAAATAAAAATAAATTTTTCCCAAACCGTTTCTTCAATATTTTCAACCAAATAACTTTCGATTTTAGCTTTTTGAAGAATGTTTTGCAATGCCTCTAATTTAGCAATTGAAGTTGTTTTTGAACCAAAAAATAGCTTTTCGTAAAAACCTAATCTGCGAATGGTCCCCGGCGAAGCAATCATTGAAACAATATAAACACAACCTTGCAAAATATCATTTTCAGGAAATATTTTCTCGATACGTTCCGGGGCATCAACACCATTGTATAAAGGTAGAATTACAGTTTTTGAAGTAATGCTTTTTTGAAATGAAAGTAAACTTTCTTCAATATCATAGGTTTTGGTAGCGCAAATTAAATAATCTAAAACACCTATTTCATCCGGATTATTTGAAACTAATTTTGGATAGGCAACGATTTCAGAATCATCATTAATAATTTTCAAACCGCTCTCAGCAATGGCTTCTTTTGTTGCTCCTCTGGCAATAAAAACTACTTCAATCTCTGTTGAATTATAATAGGCTTTCGCCAAAAGTCCACCGAAATATCCGCCTACTCCACCAAGTCCTAAAATTCCTATTCTTATCATAAAATTCCAATTAAAAAAATTGCTTCGCCCGTTCGCTATCGCTCGGGTCTAAATTCCAACTGACCTACGCACAATGTATGTCATTGCGAGGAACTAAGCAACCCCACTAATAATTGATCCATCAAATGTGATTGTTTCGTTCCTCGCAATGAAATAAAAACTTAGCGTCTTTGTGCCTTCGTGGCAAAATATACATTATTCCTCAACAACAGGTTCCAAATTCAACTCCGTAAAATCGTGCTCTGTTTTCGAAATTATAATTGTTGCAACTGAATTTCCAATTAAGTTTGTAATCGCTCTTGCTTCACTCATAAATTTATCAACGCCCAATAAGAAGGCTAAACCTTCAACCGGAATTTTATGAATGGCTGTTAACGTTGAAGCCAAAACAATAAATCCGCTTCCAGTTACGCCCGCTGCGCCTTTTGAAGTAATCATCAGAATCCCGATAACACTCAGAATTTCAGCAAAACTCAAATGCACATCATACAATTGAGCCAGAAAGATAACCGACATCGACAAATAAATCGAAGTTCCATCCAGATTAAAAGAATAACCCGTCGGAATCACCAAACCCACTACCGATTTACTGCAACCCATTTGTTCTAATTTTACCATAATACTTGGCAAAGCGGCTTCAGAAGAAGATGTTCCAAGAACCAATAAAAGTTCTTCTTTAATGTATTTTAGAATGGATAGAATATTGATTTTATAATACCTCAAAATAGTTCCCAAAACCATGAACACAAACAAAGCCATAGTCAGATAAACGCAAAGCATCAATTTTCCTAATGGAATTAATGTCTCTAATCCGAATTTACCAATTGTATAAGCCATTCCTCCAAACGCACCAATTGGAGCCAAATACATAACATATTTCAATCCCGTAAAAACTACTTTTGAGAAACGTTCTAAAACCAGAATGGTCTGCTCTCTTTTTTGATAAAAGTTCAAGGCAATTCCGCAAACTATCGCAGCCAATAAAACCTGCAATGTAAAATTAGAAAGAAAAAACTGCAGCCATGAAAAGTTCTCTGCAGCGTGATTTGTATACTTACTCGCATCCTGCAGAGCCAAACCTGATTTATCAATTTTACCAGGTTGAAAGAAATAGGCAACGCCCACTCCAATAGCCAGTGAAATCGTCGAAACCACTTCAAAATAAAACAAAGCTTTTATTCCAATTCGGCCTACTTTTTTCAGGTTTCCCATTCCGGAAATTCCCAAGACAATCGTCAGGAATATAATTGGACCAATAAATAGTTTGATGATATCGACAAATGTTTTTCCAACGATTTCCATTTTCACACCGTTTTCAGGAGAAAAATGTCCGAGCAAAACACCAGCAATAATGGCAATTAAAACCCAAAAAGTAAGATTGGTAATTATAGAATGAAAAGTGCTTTTCTTAGTTTTCGGAGAAGAGTTTGGAGTAGGGATATTCATGAATTTGATTTAGCGCTTTCACAAATATATAAAAAATGCAGACCTATAAGCCGGATTCTGTCCCTGATAAATCAGGGCCTTATCATTTATCTAGATCCAGCATTACTACTGGACTCGAGCTACCTACCCTTCAACAACGGACGAGAAGCCCTTAAATGCTGATATACTTGGTATTTCACCGCATAGAGTTTACCTGGTTTCACTACAGCATTACCTGTACATACTTTCTGTTGCACTTGTCCTTGCGTTATTGCTAACACCGACGGGTGTTACCCGCTATGCTTCTCTGTGGTGTCCGGACTTTCCTCCCCCCAACGAATTGAGCGACGATAAGGCGGTCTGCGGTGCAAAAGTAGCGATTTATCAACGAAGAATCAGTCATTTAAATTTCCGATTTTTACAAATTTTTCATAACAATTTAATTTTAAATTGGTTACCTTTAAAATCCTTAATTTTTAAATCAATTATCATGACAAGAATGTATCACTACGCAACTGTTTCAAAAGCTTTGGACCAACTTCATGAAAAAGGATTTACATGTGATTTTAATCGGAATGCTGACGCGATTAAAAAAAATCCTGAAAAATTTGAAATTGTACATGTGTATCGATACGAAGGGGATTCAGATCCAGGCGATGAGGCAGTTGTATACGGTATTAAATCAAATTCGGGCAAAAAGGGCGTTTATGTAGCAGGTTTCTCCGCCGACTCCGATCAGGAAACCGCAAAATTTTTATTTGATCTGAGCATAAAGGGAAGGTGATGTTTAGAAGGAGCTATTTCCTGCTATCTGCTTGTATCTTTCATGGCGAACCCCGCCATAAAAGGATACCGCTCCTATCAGGGCTAGGGCACTCAGTTTCAAAATAAGTTTTGTTTTAACAAAGTAACCACAATCCTGTCATTTCGAGGAACGAAGCAACCACACTTCAAAAAGCAAATTTGCTCTGGCAAATGTGATTGCTTCGTTCCTCGCAATGACATAAAATGAGAAAAAACTTAACGAACTTCGCATAAACCCCTTGCGCTCTTTGCGGTTAAATAAAATGGTTAAAACAAAAAAAAGTCCATCATAAAAATGACAGACTTTCAAAACAACCCGCAAATAAATTACGCCGTTGGTATCTTCAATTTCCAACCCGGCTGAATCAGATCTGGATTTTTAATTACATCTTTATTGGCTTCGAAAATAGTTTGCCAGGAGACGCCATGATCTTTCCCTATTTTGGATAACGAATCGCCACTTTTAACTGTGTATTCAGTAGTTGTTCCTTCCGCCACTTCGATATTCATCACCACATCGGCCGATCTGTAATCAGGGTCTAATGTTCCGTAACTATCCCAAAGTTTCTCTTTATCAGCTGCAGATTTTGCTGTACCATCAATATACAATACATTATCCTGTTCTCTAACTTGTAAATTTGCTACACCCAAAGTAGAAGCTAAATCTGTCAACTCTTTATATTTCTCTTGTAAACTCATAACATCATTATTTAATAGTTAATTTGTTTTCTACTTTTTTAGGTTTCAATTCCTGCACACTTTGAATTAAAGGTGCTAATTGGCTTCTTTTAATTTCTCCTGTAAGTGTAACTACACCACTAGCAACAGTAGCGCTAACACCACTATAAGCTTTCACTACCTCATTTACCGAAGTGGTTAAAACAGTATCCGGATTAATTTCAACCGGCGCAGCTTCAGCCGCTACAGGTTCCGGAGCTATAATTTCGCAGTTATTCACCACTGATTTTACCCCTTTAACTCCTTTTACAATACTTTCTGCGTTTTGTTTAACACCATCATCCTGACAAGTACCCGAAATAGTAGCAACACCTTTTACAACCGTAACATCGACTCCCGCCAATCCACTGATTTTTGCGTCTATTTCTTTTTCAATATCTGCGTCTTTTGGACCACAGGCAACCAACAGAAAAGCAAAGCTCATCCCTAATAAAATTGATTTAATTTTCATAATGATATCTTTTTAGTTTATTAACTCTTAAAGTTAAAAAATTAAAAATCAACATCTTACATAATTATGTTACTAAATTTATATTATTTCCAGTTTTTTTAAAGTATTCAGTGGCAGTATTCAGTGGCAGTATTCAGTCGCAGTATTCAGTCACAGTATTCAGTCACAGTTTACAGTTGGGGTGCCATTAACAGTTTTCACTCCGCGACGCTAAATACAAAGACCGAATACTGTGAATACTGTAAACTGTGACTGTGACTGAATACTGCGACTGAGACTGCGACTGTAAACTAAATATTAGTCTAAATAATCAGGAGGAAACATTTGCTGTCCGTATTTTTCGAAGAGGGAATTTAATTTTTCTTTTGTTTCACTTTCTGTGTTTGAAGAAGTTTCAAGGTATTCTGCTATTTCTTCAAATAAATCATCTAAACCGGCTGGTGTTACGGTGCACAAGAGTTTAGCCGGTTCGTTAGAAAGGTTTTTAAAACCGTGTACAATTCCGCCTTTTGGAATATTCACAAAAGAACCTTTTTTCGCAACATAACTTCCTAATTCCGATTTAAAAGAAACTTCGCCTTCCAAAACAAAAAAGGTTTCTGTAAAATCAGCATGCGAATGTGGATTAGGCCCCGCACCCGGAGGAACCGCCATTTCGATTACGGCATATCCTCCATTGGTTTGTTTTCCTGAAATTATAATACGGTAATTGCCTCCGGCTATTTTAAGTTTTTGGCCTTCGGTTTCGTTGACGGTTATGATTGGGTTTGGAGTTTTCATTTTAATAATTATTTTGTTTTACAACAAATTTATAAAGAAATCCTATTCATGCTGCTTCACATCATTATATTGCCAAAGTACATTTATTATTTTCCATTCTCCGTTTTCCTTTACAATATGCATATAATCGATCCAGGCATCTGCTATTAATTTAACTGATGCTATTTTTGCAGAAACATCCAATAATTTCACTTCTTTTCTTGGATTTTTAGGAAACTTATCACCTTTTACATTATAGGTTTCCGCAAGAATAATCATATTCTCTGCAAAATATTCTGATACAAAATCTTTTTGGGCAGTCTTATTTCTAAAAACTGATCTTTTTACCAAACGAGGGTGCAAGGCACTTTCCATCAATTTTGGATTTGGAGTATGTTGTGACTCGATATAAGCCAAAGCAACACGTTTGATATCAAGCAAATCCTGAGATGTTTGAGCTTGAAGTTGAAAAGAGCAAAGAACAATTGTAATAAATAATAGATATTTTTTCATAAAAACTGACGATTAAAAGTTATTAATATTTTGTGTCTGCCCAGAACGTATCACTTTTTAAAAATCCTTTACGCAAGAGTTCATCAATACAATTTTGTTTAAATAATGATTCCAATCGATTTTTAGTCATTTTTTTAGCACCTTCCAAGTCACTATTTTTAATTCCAAGAATTAACTTTCCCCTAACTGTAATATCTGTTATGCTATCAACTTTTATAAATACATTTCCTTTTGAGTCTTCAGTTATTCTGGTAATTGCAGTTGCTATTGCATTATATTCTGGTATGTCAAACGAAAAATTAATAGCACCTTCTAATTCTTCAATTTCTCCCCCAATATTATTTATATTCAATTTTTTATACAAATCTGCCTTGCTCATAGGCATTTGATAGATTTGTTTTGATTTTATTTTAACGGCAATTTCTTGTCTGGGTTGGCTGTCTGCCAAAATTGTAAAAACGCATAAACTCCCAATTAAGGAATTCACTAAAAAGAATGATTTTTTATTTTCTTCATATTTCTTTTTAAAATACTGATAAGATAAAGGCAAAACAGATAAAGCTATTAAATCTGAACTGTCTACTGTTCTATAAAAAGCAAGATTCAGGCTTTGTGAAATCCAGTTAATAAATCCATCTGAAATTTGAAATTTCCAAAAAATAAAAAAGAACCCCGTTGAAAAATAAATTTTCACAATTTGGTTCGGAAAGAATACCGCAAGAAAAAACGGAAATATGAAGAGTCCGCCAAAGTCGCTTAATTTTCCGGTAATGATATTTGAAAATTCGTACTTTAAGTAAAAATCATTTACTAATACAGTAAATATTCCTAAAATGAATAATTCAGAAGTTAAGAGCTCAAATTTAATTTTGTTTTTCATGAATAGAGAATATTAAAATATAAAGATTAATCCATTTACAGAGATTTTTTAAATTTTGGTAGTCTCCAAAATAAACAACAATGATTCTAAATCATTCATTGGCATTTTTACAACAGATTCCATTTGAGACTGTTCAGAAGAAATAATCAATACACCTTCATTTTCTTCTTCATAACCTACTGATTTATATGAATAATTCGGATTCGTAATTTCAATTTCTCTCTTTCCATCTTTAAACCATCCATAATTGGCTTCATAAATGATTTTATTTTCTACTATTTCAATGGTCTTTTGCCTATAAGTATTTCATAAAGAAAGTCGAGGAAGATAAATCAGTCTTGTACGCATAAAAATAGTACATTTTTTATTACAAAAATTGTATTGCAAAATATTACCCTCCAAATCTTTCCTCTTAATCGTTTTTATGTGGTATTTTAATTATTCAATTTTCTGATTACAAAACACATAACTCTTTTTTCCTTTAATTCTGTAAACTATTTCTACAATGATATAACTATCTGATTTCTAATCAAATTATTTTTATAAAAAATTTAGAAATCATGATACATCAATTAAAACCTTCTATATTAGTGGAAACACCACTAGGAACCGGTCAGGCAATTTTTCTTATTGATTACGGAATGCATCAAAATACGTGTTGGGTAGTAGCACTGCAAGAAAATGGCGTTATAAAACATTTTGACTGCAATGATGTAATTCTTTCTACTAATTATACTTACGGAATGAATCTTAGAAAGAATAATTTTAAAGAAAAAAAAGATGCTTCTAAGTAATTTGAAATCCATTTGACAAGAGTAATATTGTTATTTTTTAATTTAAATTTTAAATAACAAGACCTTACTTTCTGATATTCAAAACACTTAAAATCTTTCATTTTTTAAATTTTCAAATCATTAAATTATACCCTATATTTGCTATCGAATAAAAAAGAATATGGAACAATTTGTAGTATCGGCTCGTAAATATCGCCCACAAACCTTTAAGGATGTTGTAGGTCAGAAAGCCATTACAAACACTTTGTTAAATGCTATTGAAAGCAATCACCTTGCCTCTGCCCTTTTGTTCACCGGACCGCGTGGTGTTGGAAAAACAACTTGCGCGCGTATTTTGGCCCGTAAGATAAACCAGCCAGGATATGACGATCCAAATGAAGATTTTGCTTTTAACGTTTTTGAGTTAGATGCGGCTTCTAACAACTCAGTTGATGATATTCGAAGTCTGATTGATCAGGTTCGAATCCCGCCACAAACCGGGCAATACAAAGTCTATATTATTGACGAGGTTCATATGTTGTCTTCGGCAGCTTTTAATGCTTTTTTAAAGACATTAGAAGAGCCGCCAAAACATGCTATTTTTATTTTAGCAACAACAGAGAAACACAAAATTATTCCAACGATTTTATCACGTTGTCAGATATTTGATTTCAAAAGAATTACGGTAAAAGATGCTAAAGAACATTTAGCTGAAGTTGCTACAAGTCAGGGAATCAATTTTGAAGACGATGCTTTGCACATTATCGCTCAAAAAGCGGATGGTGCGATGCGTGATGCTTTATCTATTTTTGACCGTGTTGTTTCGTACTGCGGAACTAACTTAACACGTCAGGCTGTAACTGAAAACCTAAACGTTTTAGATTACGAAACTTACATCAGCATTACCGATTTACTTTTAGAAAATAAGATTCCGGAGCTTTTATTAGCTTACAATGATATTCTGGCAAAAGGTTTTGACGGGCACCATTTTATTGCAGGTCTGGCTTCGCACTTTAGAGATTTATTGGTAAGCAAAACGCCTGCCACTTTGAGTTTACTTGAAGTTGGGGAACAAGCACAACAAATGTACGGCGTGCAGGCTCAAAAATGCTCTCAGGACTTTTTATTGAAAGGAATCGACATTGCCAATGATTGCGATTTAAAATACAAACTGAGTCAAAACCAACGTCTTTTGGTTGAATTATGTTTGATGCAATTAGCCTCTATCAACTTTGATGGAGAAAAAAAAAAGTTGAGCAATTCATAATTCCCCCTACTTATTTTAAAAATGGAGGTTATTCTATAGTTGAAGTCAAAAGTCAAAAGCCGAAAGTCGAAGGTCAAACTGAAAATTCAAATAACTCTTCTGAAGCTTTAAATCAACAAAAAGAAGAAATAGTTTCAACTCCAAAAGCTGAAAATCCTGTTTCTCCTGCTGTTGAAAACCAAACTTCTTCAACTGAAAATCAACCTAAAAAGGTTTCTGCTTTTTCTCTCGCTAGTATTCGTGCGAAAAAAGAAATGGAAGAAAGCAATAAATCGTATGTAAAGCCTACTTCTGTTTTACCTACGGAAGAGTTTACAGAAACAGAAATGTTGGTACAATGGAATAAATATGCACAACGTCTTGGTGAAAAAGGTTTCAAAATAATGGAATCGTTATTACTGATTAACGACCCAAAATTAAACGGCACCGCAATTACTCTTGAATTACCAAACGAAGGTTCTAAATTAGATTTTGAAGGTCAGATTAATGGTATTTTAGGACACTTGAGAGGACATTTGCACAACCACGATATTACAATTGAAATTATTGTGAATGAGGCGATAGAAACCAAAAGAAGTTTTAATGATCAGGATCGTTATAACCGTTTATTAGAAATCAACCCAAATATTGAACTTTTACGTACAACCTTTGGATTGGATTTACATACTTAATGTTTTTGTATTTCACGAATTCCACTAATTCTCACTAATTTCTCTTCGTCAAAAAATAAATAATTCGAGCAAATTAGTCTAATTCGTGACAAACATTTATTTATTTCTTAATCCAAAATCATAAACTTTATCAAGCCATTTTTTTCTTTGGGAGTCATTAGATCCTTTGATAATCCCGATGTAACTAACTTTTACTGGCTTAACTCCGCAGAATTCCAAAGTTGATTTCTTTAATTGATTAACGCTTGGCCTCGCATAAAAAATTCTGTAATACCAGCTTGGCTGATCTAGAGTCGTAATAATATGAGCTGTTTTTCCTTTTAGTAATTTATCCCACCAAACGGAATTCTCCCGATATTGAAATGCCATTCCCGGTAAAAATAAACGATCGATAAATCCTTTTGTAATTGCCGGAAGTCCTCCCCACCATACAGGATGAATCCAGACTAAATGATCTGCTTTCTGTATTTTCTCCCAGGACGCTAATAAATCAGGTTCTAATTCAGTTCTTTTTTGGTAACCAAATTTCAAATTTGGACTAAAATCTAAATTGGCAATTGTAATAGTATCTACTTCTACACCAGAAGCAATCGCGCCTTTTTGATAAGAATCTGCGATAGCAAAATTGAAACTTTCCGAATTTGGATGCCCGTTTATAATCAGTACTTTTTTCATATTTACATTTTTTACAAAAATACTATTAGCATGAAAAAGAACACTGGACAAATGTCCTATAAAATAGCTTTTCGAATTCTGCTTAAATGTCTTGGAGTAACACCTAAATAAGAAGCCAGATATTGAAGCGGAATCAACTGAATGTATTTTTGATGGTTTTGATACAATTCTTCATAACGTTGTTTTCCAGATAATTTTTGAAAAGAAATCATTCTTTTTTGAAGCGTTACATATTCCATTTCTGTCAACTTACGTCCAATTTCCCGCCAATGAATTCCTGTTTTATAAAGCTTTTCCAAGCTATCCCGATTTAATACCTGTAATTCTGTATCGACCAGAGCCTGAATATTTTCCTGAGCTATTTCACGGGTTATAAAACTGGAAAATGAAGCCATAAACTCGTTCTCAAAAGCAAAACAATTAGTAATTTCATCGCCCTGATGATTGAAAAAATACGAACGCAAAATTCCTTTTTTTATAAAAACAATTTCATTGCAAACCTGATTTTCTGCCAATAACAATTCTCCCTTTTTAAGAGTTCGAAAAGTAATAAAATTATCAAGTTGATTTAAATCATCGACTGAAAAAGCCTGAATTGACTGAAAAAGAGTTTTCATGAATTAATCTTTTGAAGTAAAAACCCTTTCGATCCTTTTATCCGGAATAAGCCATAACATTGCCACGATAAAATAAGCCGCACCAGAAATCCATTCATTATAAAATGAAGTAAATATTCCAACTACATATAAAATAGAAGAAGCATGTCCTTTTAAATCCCTGCCAATAACTTTTGCTAATAATGAGTTTTCTCCTTCGTTGACAATAATGGCGTGCTGTAAGATAAAATAAGATATTGAACACAACAGTAAAACAGCGCCATACAAAGTCATGGACGCTTTTGCAAAATTGTGTTCACCCATCCAACCTGTAGCAACAGGAATTAAGGACAACCAAAAAAGCAAGTGCAAATTTGCCCACAGAATTTTTCCGTTGATTTTGGTTAAGCTATGAATTAAATAATGGTGATTATTCCAATAAATTCCAACGTAAATAAAACTCAGAATATAACTTAGAAATTTTGGAATCAAGGGTTTTAAATCGGAAAATTCTTCTCCGTGTGGTACTTTGATTTCCAAAATCATAATCGTGATTATAATTGCCAAAACTCCATCACTAAAAGCTTCAAGTCTGGTTTTATTCATTCTATGTTAATTTAAAAGGTTTGCCACGAATTTTACTAATTTTCACTACTTTTTTATTCGTAGTGAAACATATTAACTTGTGTAAATTAGAGTGCATATTTTTTGCCACAGATTAAAAGATTTTCACAGATTCCAATATTTGAATCTGTGAAATCTGTGACTATTTTTACTAAATTTTACCGTAATACATTGCTTTGACGATACCATCAGAAAGACCGATTTTTGGAACATAAATCTGGCGTGCCCCACTCCATTTCATTGCATTCAGATAAATTCTTGTTGCATGAATAATTACGTCGGCGCGGTCAGAGTTTAAACCTAGTTCTGCGATTCTTTGTTCGTATGTCAATGAGTTTAAAAAGGCGTATTGTGAATTGATATAAATGTAGGAGAGCGGTTTTTCCTGCTGTTTTCCAGACATCTTAAACAATTTATTGATGTTTCCACCAGAGCCAATCAGTGTTACTTCTTCGTAACCTGCGGTATTGGTTTTAATCCACTTTTCGATTTCATCCCAAACAACATCGCACACCATATCATTTAACAAACGAACTGTTCCTGCTTTAAACGATCTTGAATTAATCATTTTTCCATCAGAGAATAAGGTGAATTCGGTACTTCCACCGCCCACATCTACAAATAAATATGTCTCGTCTGTTTTTAATAAATGATGTAAATCTGTAGAAGCAATAATAGCAGCCTCTTTTTTACCATCAATAATTTCGATTTTTATGTCGGCTTTTTTCTTAATCAAAGCGACAACTTCTTTTGCATTATAGGCTTCACGCATTGCCGATGTAGCAAACGCCATATAACGTTCTACTTTATGTACTTTCATCAAAAGATTGAATGCTTTCATGGCATCCACCATTCGATCTATATTTTCTTCTGAAATTTCACCTACAGTAAAGGCATCTTGTCCCAAGCGAATTGGCACACGAACAAGTGAACTTTTATTAAATTGTGGTTCTTTGCCTTCTTGTTCTACAACATTCGATATCAGCAGCCTCATGGCATTTGATCCGATATCTATTGCTGCAAACTTCTTTATATTAATCATGCTCACTTATGATTTGAAATTTATTTTGGTTTTTATTAATTTATTTTCTGTGCAACCTCTTCTAATACTGCAATTTTATTTTGGTAGTATTTATAGGTTTCAAGCTGAGCTCTAAATGGGGCATGATGATTTCTAGGCTTGTATTTATTGTCTAATTTATAGGAATGATATCTCACTTTAACATTCCCTTTCCATGCAATATTAAAATTATCAATTAGTTCTTTTTTAATTTCCAGATCATAAATTGGGCAAGTTACTTCTACTCTTCCGTCCAGGTTTCTGGTCATAAAATCAGCCGATGAAATATACACCTCGGTTAAACCGGCATTTCCAAAAATATAAACTCTTGAATGTTCCAGATAATTATCAACAATACTTATGGCTTCGATATTTTCACTCATTCCCGGAATTCCCGGAATTAAAGAACAAATTCCTCTAACCTGCAACTGAATTTTTACTCCCGCATTACTTGCTTCATATAATTTATCGATCATTTTAAAATCAGACAAACTATTCATTTTAAGCTTAATATGTGTTTTTCTACCTGCCAAAGCGTGTAAAATTTCACGATCAATTAGTTTGATAAATTTTGTTCTGGTATAATGGGGCGATACTATTAAATGTTTGTATCGGTGTACTCTATAATTGATATCAAAAAACTCAAATATTTTAGAAATGTCTTTCAGAATCCCCTGATGACATGTAAGCAATGTAACATCAGTATAAATTTTCGCTGTTGATTCGTTGAAGTTTCCTGTAGAAATAAATCCATAACGGCGCGTTTTTCCTTCTTCGACTCTTTCTATCACACATATTTTACTGTGTACTTTTAGCCCTTTAATTCCAAAAATAAGTTCAATACCTTCGGTTTGCATTTGTTCGGCATATGAAATATTTGTTGCTTCGTCAAAACGGGCCTGAAGTTCAATTTGAACCGTAACTTTTTTACCGTTCTTGGCTGCGTTAATTAAAGAACTGATAATCTGCGAATTTTTAGCCAAACGATATAAAGTAATTTTTATACTTGTTACTTTAGGATCTAAGGCAGCTTCACGCAAAAACTTTGTCAGATAGGAGAATGACTGATATGGAGCATGTAATAAATAATCTTTTTTACTGATTTTCTCCAATATACTTCCGCCTAAACTTAAACCCGGAATTGGTAAAGGCTCATTTGGTTTATACAATAAGTCGAATCTTCCAAGATTTGGAAAACTCATATAATCACGACGATTATGATATCTTCCTCCCGGGATAATACTATCTGTTTCGACGATTTTCATTTTATCCAGAAAGAAGTGCAATGTATCTTCTTCAATTAAATTATCAT
Organism: Flavobacterium aquidurense; assembly: GCA_900107365.1. Taxonomy (GTDB): domain Bacteria; phylum Bacteroidota; class Bacteroidia; order Flavobacteriales; family Flavobacteriaceae; genus Flavobacterium; species Flavobacterium aquidurense. The sequence continues at coordinate 10,384 of FNPS01000014.1, read as the reverse complement.
AAATAAAACGAACAGGTTCGCCTATTCTTCTGTCCTTTACTGAAGTTGCTATTTTTTCAAGCATACTTTTGCTCAAATCACTATCGATATCCAACTGTGCGTCACGCGTAATTTTAATCATGTGTGCCGATACACTCTTATAATCGAAAATATTGAAAATATTCTTCAGATTGTAACGAATTACATCGTCGATCAAAATAACATAATGTTTATCATCATGAGATGGCAGAACGACAAATCTGTTTATTGTTTTCGGAATTTCGATAACGGCATATCGAATTTCATCATTTTGATTCATCTCTAATCGAACAGCCAAATATCCCAAAGTATCTTTAAGAATCGGAAATTCGGCTAAATCATTCAAAATGATAGTTACAAGTTCCGGACTTAATTTCTGAATAAAAAAGTCTTTCAAAAATCTTTCCTGATCCTGTGTAATTTGATCTTCGTTAATAATGAAAATGTTTTCAGCTTCCAATTCTGCTTCAATATTACCTAAAATACGAAGACTTTCAGATTGCTGCTGAATTACAATTTCTGTAATATCTTTTACTAATTGATGGGCAGAAACGCCTCCTAAATATTTTTCGCCAGAAATTCCTGAAAGGCTTAATCTACGGATTGCGGCATAACGAACTCTAAAAAATTCATCTAAATTGTTCGAAAAAATTCCAACAAAACGCAACCTGTCTAAAAGTGGTACCGTGTTGTCTGCTGCTTCCTGAAGCACTCTTGCATTAAACGCTAACCAACTTTTTTCTCTATCGATATATTTCTGTTCGTACACTTTATTTATTTTAAATCTTTGGGGAAAATTGTTTTATGGGTTTTGCCTTTATTGATGTTATCCCAGCTTTCACTGTCGAATTGTAATGATACAAAACCTGAAGTCGGGACGTTTTCGATAAAAACATCCCCAAATTTATTAACAAAATTTGTAATAGCCTCGTTATGTCCGAAAAGAATAACGCTTTCGAAACTATTATCACATGATTTGATAACCTTTTCGAGCTGTCTTTCATCAAAAGTATAAAGATCGTCTTTATAAACGATACTCTCAATAGGATATGAAATGTTTTGGGCAAAAATTAGCGCAGTTTCTGAGGCACGTGCTGCAGTGCTACTCCATATTATATATGTCTTTGGAAGATATTTTGAAATATTGGCCGATACATCATGCGCATCTAAAATTCCTCTCTTCATTAAAGGTCTGTCAAAGTCTTTTAAAGGTGCTTCCCAACTTGATTTAGCATGACGTATTAATATTAAATTTTTCATAAGCTGAAGTTTTTAGAAACATCAAAAAAGAAGTTCTGATTTATTGAAGTTCTAATTTACAAAAGAAATTTTAATAGTTCTCATTTTTTTATTTCTGTTAACATTTAGTCGAAAATTTTAACAAGAAAATAGAAAGTGCAGAATGGATAAAATTTTAAAAATCAAAATGTTCATTTCATAAAAAAAGTGTACTTCATCTGTTAAACCATTCACTTAGTCGATTTATTCAAATTAATAAAAAATTAACTAAATATCTGATTATTAATCATTTACAATATCGTGAAATTTACTTTTTACCCTGAAAAAGTAAAAAAATGCTCTTTTTTTATTTGTTAGAAATGGCATAAAAAAATGTTTTTTTGACCATTATTTAACAAAAAAAAGACATTTCAACGAGTTTTTAGGTTAGTTACAGACAAAAAAAATCAAAATAAAACACTCTATATAACTTTGATTGTGTTAAAATTTAGCAAATACCTTAAACAAAAACCCTAAGTTATGAGAACTAAAACTACTCTTGAAAAAGCAGTAAAATTTGTAAATAATTGTAAGTTTATTTTTTCCTTCAAAAAAAATATCTTTCAAAAAAACATTTTTACGATACTGTTTTGTTTAATTACAACAATTTCGTTTGCACAATCTGGCGGTTGTAGTTCAACTTTAGAAGTTGAAAAAAATAGAAATTACAATAACGCTGGTAACGATGGGGCCTATTTTACAATGGTATTAACCAACGATGGGAATTCACTTGATGTTTATAATCTGAGTGCTCTGAATATAAATGGGAATTGCTCCAATAATGATCAAAGCAGTACTTCTGGAAATGTAAATTTAATCAGTGGTTTTCTGGATAACAGCTCGGTACCCATAAATACTATTACGGTTCCTGCACATCAAACAGCTACATTTTTACTTCATTTGACGGTTCCTCAAGGTACTCCATACAACAAATGGAATTGCATGCAAGTAAATGCGACATCGACTAATTGCACCAATCACACAGTAAGCACTGTAGTACATACAATCGTAAACAATCCTTCTGAAAATTAAATATTTGCTCTAAATATTTAATTGTTTTTCAATTTAAATTCACATAAAATGAAAAAAACATTACACTTTATCCATTTTATAAAAGAGTTCAACAAAACATTTTACTTGTTGCTTTTATTACTTTCTTCTACAATAGGTTTTACACAAACAATTACACCAACAAAAACTGTTACTGTAGCGCCTGGAGTCTGTGGAGCACTAGATGTGGAATTGAAAATCCAGGGTTCAAACCCTGTTGCAAGACCTTTAGAAGTTGTTTTAGTTATTGACGTATCAGGAAGTATGGGAGATGGAAACAATCCGAAACCACTAGCTTATGCACAAGATGCTGCTAATGATTTTATTGACAAAATGTTTCTTGCTGCTAATAATCCAACCGGATTCAACAAAGTCGCAATTGTAACTTTCAGTAATAATGGAACGATAAAACAAGGGCTAACCGATTCTAGTGGTAAAACCGGATTAAAAGCTATCATTAATGGACTTGTTGCAAACGGTGGTACAAATATTGAAGCGGGTATGCTTAAAGCCAACGAAGTACTAAACTCAGCAACTTACGATTGTGCAACGGCAAGAAGTATCGTTTTATTAACTGATGGAGTAGCAAATGCATCTGTTAGCCATTCTAACTGTAGCAGTGGACAACAAGGCACATGTATACAAGATGCAATAGCTGCAGCAAATGCAGGAAAAACAGTTGTTAAACTTGGGGTTACTTATAACAATCAGATTTTTTCAGTTGGATTATTTAAAGCAATTAATGGAAATGAGCAAATTGATGCAGAATATACATTAGGTAAAATTCAGTCTGGAGGATCTTTCTCTACTGAAAACGCAGCTGATTTAACTGGAATTTATTCTCAAATTTTCACTCAATTATCCTGGGTAGCTAAACAAATAGTAGGAACTCCTTTTGAAAAGGAAACTGTTGATCCTAATTTTATAATTGGAGCTGTTACCACCACCAAAGGAACAACAACTGTTACAGGACAGACAATTGCATGGAATTTTGACTTTTTGAATGTTGAAACTATTACTTTAAAATATAGATTGACTCCAAAACCGAACACATGCGGTAATCAACTGGTTAGTACTTCAAGATTAGATTTTCAAAATGCAGTTTGTACCACGACATTCCAAAATATAACCTCACCTACTACCAATGTTCCTTGCCCTATAGTAACAGTGGCATCGCAAACGAATATTAATTGTTTTGGGGGCAATAATGGTGCAATTACACTTAATACACCTACTGGCGGTCAAGGGCCTTATACCTTCAAATGGACAAAAAACAATGTGGATTTCGCCACATCACAAAACATCGCTAACTTAACTTTTGGAACTTATAAAGTAACAGCTACAGATAGTAATAATTGCGCAACAGGCATATTAACTATTGAAATAACACAACCGGCTGCCGCTTTGACAGTGGTAAAAACTTCTCAAACCGATGTTCTGTGTTTTGGTGCTGCAACAGGAGCAATAAACATTACAGCTTCTGGTGGAACAGGACTTTACACCTATGACTGGTCAGATTTGGCCGGAACAAATGATACAGAAGATCGTACGGCATTGCCTGCAGGAACTTATACCGTTACGGTAAAAGATGCCAATGGATGTGCTACTGCGCCATTATCGGTAACAATAACACAACCGGCTTCAGCTGTTGCCGTGGTAAAAACTTCTCAAACCGATGTTCTGTGTTTTGGTGCTGCAACAGGAGCAATAAACATTACAGCATCTGGCGGAACAGGACTTTACACCTATGACTGGTCAGATTTGGCCGGAACAAATGATACAGAAGATCGTACGGCATTGCCTGCAGGAACTTATACCGTTACGGTAAAAGATGCCAATGGATGTGCTACTGCGCCATTATCGGTAACAATAACACAACCGGCATCTTTGGTTTCAGCTGCAGTAAATACTAAAACTGATGTAAGTTGTAAAGGTGATGCAACAGGATCGGCAACAGCTTCTGCAACTGGCGGAACTCCTTCTTATTCTTATTCATGGAATACTAATCCCATTCAAACTTCGGCAACAGCCATAAATCTTAGTTTGGGAACTTATATTGTAACAGTAACCGATTCAAATGGGTGTACTGATACTGAATCAGTAGTAATTAATGAGCCGGGAGCCTCATTAACATGTTCTATTACACAAAATAAAGCGGTTACATCAAATGGATTAAGTGATGGTGAAGCAACAGTAACAGCACTTGGCGGAAATGGAAACTACACCTATCTATGGGACAATCAAGAGATTACCCAAAAAGCAATAGCACTAAGTGCCGGATCACATTCTGTTACTGTTACAGACGCTAAAGTATGTAAAACCACATGTACTATTATCATTTCAGAACCAAATGTTTTATCATGTAGCATTACGCAGGATCAACCTGCAAAATGTTATGGAGATAATAATGGTAAAGCGACTGTAACTGCAATTGGAGGAAATGGAGACTACACTTATCTTTGGGACAACAATGAAACAACTGCTCAGGCCATTGCTTTAACTGCTGGCTTACATAATGTAACTGTAACTGATAAATTAGGTTATAAAACAACTTGTAATGTAACAATCGGACAACCACAAGCTGCTCTAATTGCCGCTATTAATACAAAAACAGATGTAAATTGTAAAGGTGGAGCAACTGGATCAGCAACGGCTTCGGCTACTGGTGGAAATGCTTCTTACACTTATTCCTGGAATACAAGTCCTGTCCAAAATTCGGCTATAGCCATAAATCTAATCGCAGGAACTTATATCGTAACCGTTACCGATTCAAAAGGATGTACTGATACTGAATCTGTATTAATTACTGAACCTCAATTAGTCTTAACAGCTGCGATAGATACTAAAACAGATGTAAACTGTAAAGGCGATGCAACAGGATCAGCAACAGCTTCTGCAACTGGAGGAACTGTCGGCTACACCTATTCCTGGAACACAAATCCGGTTCAAAATTCGGCTACGGCCACAAACCTTATTGCGGGAACTTATATTGTAACCGTTACCGACTCAAAAGGATGTACTGACACCGAATCAGTAGTAATTTCGCAACCAACAAATCCTTTAACTGCGGCTATAAATACCACAACGGACGTAAATTGCAAAGGTGACGCAACAGGATCAGCAACAGCTTCTGCCACTGGAGGAACTGTCGGTTACACCTATTCATGGAACACAAATCCGGTTCAAAATTCGGCTACAGCCACAAACCTTATTGCGGGAACATATATTGTAACCGTCACCGATTCAAAAGGATGTACTGATACTGAAACAGTAGTGATTGCTGAACCTGCAAATCCTTTAATTGCTTCCGTTACTACCAAAAAGGACGTAAATTGTAAAGGTGACGCAACAGGATCAGCAACAGCTTCTGCAACTGGAGGAACTGTAAGCTACACCTATTCCTGGAACACAAATCCGGTTCAAAATTCGGCTACAGCCACAAACCTTACTTCGGGAACTTATATTGTAACCGTTACCGACTCAAAAGGATGTACTGATACTGAAACAGTAGTGATTGCTGAACCTGCAAATGCTTTGACTGCAACAACTTCGCAAACTAACGTAGGTTGTGGAGGTGCTGCTACAGGAACTGCTACCGTAACTGCTTCTGGAGGAACTCCTAATTACACTTATCTATGGTCACCTTCAGGTGGAACAGCTGCTACTGCTAACGGCCTTGTTGCAGGAACTTATACAGTGAAAATAACTGATTCAAAACAATGTACAGTAACAAAAACAGTAACCATTCTTGATGGAGATTCAGTTAAACCTATAATTGATCCGTTACCTGTAACCTCAACAATTAATTGTCCTGCTGAGCCTATTTTTGCACAGGCCACTGCAACAGATAATAATGGTACTGTTTCTTCTTTAACTTACGTAGATTCAACTACACCTGGAAATTGTACTGGAGCTTATACCAAAACAAGAACCTGGACAGCAAAAGATGCTTGCGGAAATGTTTCTTTGCCAATAAGTCAAACTATTATTGTGCAAGATACTACTGCTCCAACATGGACAACAGTAGCCTCTTCTTTAGATAAAACAGTAGAATGCAGTAATTCACAAGCTTTGACAGCCGCGCAAGCCTTATTCCCAATTGCAAATGATGCTTGCGATTCCGATGTTACCAATATTGTAAAAGTAAGCGGTCAGTTTGTAGCTTCTCAAACATGTTCAAATGCCGGAACTTACACTAATACATGGACGGTAAAAGACAATTGCGGAAATACATCTGATACTTTTACTCAGGTAATTACTATTCAGGATACCACTGCTCCAATATTTACTGGTGATCTTCCACAAAATAGTACAGTGTCATGTGATGCAGTTCCGGAACCAGCTACCATACAAGTTTCTGATAACTGTAATGGCGATTTACCAATCGTATTCTCTGAAATCAAAAGTGATATTCAAAATGGCTGTAGTACCAACTATACTCTTACCCGTAAATGGACTACAAGCGATTGTGGCGGAAACCAGGCTTCTTATACTCAAATTATAAAAGTAGAAGATACAACAGCTCCAAAAGGAACTGCTCCGGCAGATGTTGCTAATTTGCAAAGTATAGCTGATATTCCTGTGGGAAGTCCTGCTGATATTACCGATGCAGCAGATAATTGCAGCACAAATGTAACTATTACAGTAAGCGACTCTCATAATGAAGGAAGTGGTTGCGAAGGAAATGCCTATATTCTAACCAGAACCTATACTTTAACAGATTGTGCCGGTAATAAAACCGAATTAGTACAAACTTTCACTGTAGAAAATAAAGTTTCTGTATCTGGTATAGCTTCAAATGTAACTTGTTTTGGAGGAAACGATGGATCAATCTTAGTGACTAATAGTCCGGGATCGACTGTTGTTATAACAAATGCAAATAATGAAGTGGTAGGAAATACGAATCTGCCAGCAGGAACCTACACACTTACAGCCACATCTTCTGTAAATAGTGGAAATCAAACTTGTACAGCTACGGCTACAGTGACCATTACTCAGCCAACTTATACTATTAAAATCTCAGGACAAGTTATAAATATAGACACTAACACTCCTATTGCTAATGTACCAATAACATTGATTCCACAAGGAACAACTCCCGGACCAATATTATTCCGTTTAACAGGAGCAGATGGAATGTACAGTTTCTCAGGTATGGTTGCCGGAAGTTATTTGGTTCAGGTTCAAGATGCGAATTTAAATAGTGCATATCAATTGTATCCTGTTAATTCTAGTTTATTCTTTACTACTCTTGAAGACTGTAAACTTCAGGTTCATAACTTCGAATATGGAAAATCAACACTTCCTGTGTTAGGAGATTATGTTTGGTATGATACAAATGGAAATGGAATTCAGGACGAATGGTATGATGCTAATAATGACGGTATTGTAACAAAAAACATTCCGGATAGTGATGGTGCTATTGACTATAGTCTATGGGAATGGATTGATTTTAATGGTGACGGAAGTTATACAGGTCCACTAAATGCCGGTGAATTAAATGCCGGTGGTTTTGGAAATGCATTGAGTTCAAACATTTTTATTGATGGTCCAAACGGATATCATGATGATGTAATTATAGGAATTCAGGGATTCTGGAGAAACAGACCAGATTCTCCAAGTCCTTATGGCCAATATAATGTAAAATTGGTTCGAGATGCCAACTTAGATGCAGTTGGAGCTGCTTTAGGAGCCACTGGTTTAGTAAAAGTACTTCCATCTGTTACAGCTAAAAAAATCACCTCTAAAACTGGTAAAATACAATTGCACACCGTTTGCCAAACCACAACTGATGGTGGATATATAGTAAATGTAACACCAGATGACTTAGTTCATTTAGATATTGATTTTGGTGTAAATTGTAAAGAATTCAGAGATATTGTTGCCAATGATGATAGTGCCGGTCCAATAGCCGGGGTAAATCATACAACAACCAATGTATTGAATGTACTGCCAAATGACACAATTGAAGGTGTGGTTGTAAAAGCTTCAGATGTAATAATTACAACTGTAACACCAAATGCGTTTTTACAATTAAATCCTGACGGTTCAGTAGATGTTTTACCAAATGCTCCTGTTGGAACATTAACAATGGTTTACCAAATTTGCGAGGCAGATCAAAGTTCGAATTGCGATACTGCAACGGTAACCGTTACTATTGAAGCTCCTGTAATGACAGTAACGGCAACATCAGTTTGTATTAACGATGTACCTTATGTAGATTATGTAGTAACACCTGGAAATTTCACTCCGGTAAACGGTGTAACAATTGCATGGGCTGACAGCAGTAACAAAGTTATTACTACTATGAATAACTTACCCTTAGCCGGACGCATATTGTGGCCTGGTGCTGTAGTTGATCAGGCAGGAAATGGCGTAGACTGGCCAGGATGGGTATTCCAAAATAATCAATGGATTCAAGCACCTGATGGTTTTGAAACGTTACGACCTACTGCGACTTTAACAATATCTGTTAATCCATCACAAACTATAGTAGTAAATTATCCACCTGCCGATCCTTATTGTATTGCCAGACCAACATTTACTATTCTGGCCAATGATGATACTGCTGGTCCTATAAGTGGTAATACCGGAGGAACAAACGTAATCAATGTTTATACAAATGATACATTAAATAGCAACCCGTTTAATCCAACGGATGTTACACTTACAACAGTGACACCGGATCCAAAAGGAGTTTTAACATTAAATCCGGATGGTTCAATAAATGTGGCTGCAAATTCTCCTACCGGAGCGTATGTACTAACATACCAAATTTGTGAAAAAGCTGATTTTGGAAACTGTGATACCGCTACAGTAACCATTAATGTGGTCAATACGCCTCCTGCTCCACCTGCAGTTAATGCGCTGGCAGATACTTATAGTGTTGCTTGTAACGGCTACGGGAATATAGGAAATGTTTTAAGTAATGATACGATAGATCTTGGACCTGCCTTAATAAGTGCATTAAACTTTACATTATTACCTTCTACTAAGGGAAATCCAGGAATTACCGTTGATGGATCAGGAAACGTAAATGTGGCTACTACGACTCCTCCAGGAACATATAATTATGATTATCAAATATGTCTTAAAAATTATCCTGACGTTTGTACTACCAGAACAATAACAATTACTGTTGTTCCAAATATAACGAACATTACAAGTCAGGCTTGTACCGATGATTCTACACTTGTTGATTTGATGACTTTGCTACCGGAAAATGCACCAAGAAACGGAACGTGGATAGACACAAATAGTAGTAATGCATTACAAGGAAGTGTTCTTAATCCTCGTGGTCTTCCTTTAGGTAATTATGTATTTGAATATAAAATTGCTGATCAGAGTTGTCCGAGAAGTGTATTGCTTTCTATGGAAATAAATGATGACTGTAAAGTATTAGCGTGTACAAATATTGTAGTACACAATGCTTTCTCTCCTAATGGCGATGGAATAAATGATGTGTTTACAATTGATGGTATTGACGAGACAACCTGCTATCCTGAAAATACAGTTGAAATTTACAACCGTTGGGGAATACTGGTATTTGAAACTTCTAATTACAACAATACATCCAATGCATTCGACGGAACGTCCAGAGGAAGAACCACTGTCAATAAATCTGATGGTTTACCAACTGGAACATATTTTTACATTGTGAATTATAAATCTTTAGATGGAAACAATGTAATGCAATCTAACAAAAGGGATGGTTATCTCTATCTGTCAAAATAAAGATAACGATTATGTAGCTCACTATAAACAACTACTTTATAGTGAATTACATAATATTTAATAAAAAAATCCTTATTTTTGAGTAAGCGAATGTATTGACTTTTATTCTTAGAAGTTCCATTAATAAAAATCGATAGTAATAATAAATAATAAAATATCTACTATGAGAACAAAATTATTTTCCTTCGTCATAATGTTTGTTACAATTACAGGTTTTGCACAGCAGGACGCCCAATTTACACAATACATGTACAACACTATAAATATTAACCCTGCATATGCAGGTTCTCGTGGAGCTTTAAGT
>FNPS01000005.1 GCA_900107365.1 Flavobacterium aquidurense | reverse complement strand
ACTGTTCCCGCTACGCTTGTAGGGCTTACTGTTACTGTTACTGTTGAAGAAGTTGCAGAAGCACATCCGCCGCTTGTTACAACAGCTCGGTAATAACGAGTAGCCGTAAGGCTTCCCATTTGCGCGCTGGTCAATGGACTTGAAGTTGCTCCTGGAATATCACCAAATGTGGTACCGTTTGTCGACACCTGCCATTGGATAGTTCCTGTATTCCCTGTCAAGGTGATATTAGCTGGAGATGTTGATGTACAGATCGATTGGTCTGCAGAAACTGTTCCCGCTACGCTTGTAGGGCTTACTGTTACTGTTACTGTTGAAGAAGTTGCAGAAGCACAAGATCCGCTCTTTACAACAGCTCGGTAATAGCGAGTAGCTGTAAGGCTTCCCATCTGAATAGCTGTTAATGGACTTGAAGTTGCTCCTGGAATATCACCAAATGTGGTACCGTTTGTCGACACCTGCCATTGGATAGTTCCTGTATTCCCTGTCAAGGTGATATTAGCTGGAGATGTTGATGTACAGATCGACTGGTCTGCAGAAACTGTTCCCGCTACGCTTGTAGGATCAACTGATACCGTTACTGATGAAGAGGTTAAAGATGAACATCCGCCGCTTGTTACAACAGCTCGGTAATAGCGAGTAGCCGTAAGGCTTCCCATTTGCGCGCTGGTCAATGGACTTGAAGTTGCTCCTGGAATATCACCAAATGTGGTACCGTTTGTCGACACCTGCCATTGGATAGTTCCTGTATTCCCTGTCAAGGTGATATTAGCTGGAGATGTTGATGTACAGATCGACTGGTCTGCAGAAACTGTTCCCGCTACGCTTGTAGGGCTTACTGTTACTGTTACTGTCGAAGAAGTTGCAGAAGCACAAGATCCGCTCTTTACAACAGCTCGGTAATAGCGAGTAGCTGTAAGGCTTCCCATCTGGATAGCTGTTAATGGACTTGAAGTTGCTCCTGGAATATCACCAAATGTGGTACCGTTTGTCGACACCTGCCATTGGATAGTTCCTGTATTCCCTGTCAAGGTGATGTTGCCTGGAGATGTTGATGTACAGATCGACTGGTCTGCAGAAACTGTTCCCGCTACGCTTGTAGGATCAACTGATACCGTTACTGATGAAGAGGTTAAAGATGAACATCCGCCGCTTGTTACAACAGCTCGGTAATAGCGAGTAGCCGTAAGGCTTCCCATTTGCGCGCTGGTCAATGGACTTGAAGTTGCTCCTGGAATATCACCAAATGTGGTAGCGTTTGTCGACACCTGCCATTGGATAGTTCCTGTATTCCCTGTTAATGTGATGTTAGCTGGAGAGTTGTTAGCACAAATAACTTGATTCCCAGAAATTGTACCTAAGACCGTAACTGGACTAACACTTAAATTTGTTGAAATTCCTGTAAAAGTTGCCGAACACGTTGGTGTGGTACTCGTGGTAGTAATACTAGTAATCAACAATACTTGATTATTGTTTGCAACTGTCAAGTTTGGCGTTGTAAAGGTTGCTACTCCTGAAGCATCTGCAACCACTCCGGTTTTAGCAGGCTGTGCCGTTCCAGCTATCGAATAATTAATAGTAAAAGTTTTTCCAGGCAAAAGACCTGTTAAACGGATCGTGGCTGCTGAACCTGTACAAGCTGAGCTAGGTTGTGAAACACCAGTAAGAGTTGGTGTTGAAACATTCACAACAACTGACGCACTGGTAACCGAACAAGATCCAGCAACTGCCTTTACTATTCTTCGGTAATACGTAGTAGTCGTTGGGCTTACATTATAATCTTCAGTTGTAACTCCTGTATTTGTCCATGTTGAATTATCTGGAGAAGATTCCCACTGAAATGTTAAGTATGTATTTGCAGCACCGTTTATCAAATAGTCTGAACCATTTAATGCTATAGAAGTACCGCGACAGATAGTGCTTGTTGCCGGCGTGATTGTATTTGTTGATATATCAAATGGTTTTATCCCGAAAATGACTGTATTATTGGTTTGATTCTCATAATAATCTAATACCAACTCATCATTTGGATTCAAATTAACTAATACATTAGGATAATTAGTTATAGCCTGTTCTTTCCATCTGTCTATAACCAATGCTCCATTAAGATACAATCTAACTCCATCATCGCCTGAAATTGTAACTAAATAACAACCACTCTTTGATGTTATCATTCGATATCTAACCGCAAAAAGTTCTGTATTAATTTTTGTTCGTACAGAGCCATTTGAATAAACATTAAAGCAATTAGCAGTACCTCCAAAACTTTCATTTAAAGCCTCAAAGTTGAAATCATAATAACCTACGTATTGAGCACTTGCAAAAGGATCTGTATTTGCTATAGAAGGAGGAGAAGGTGTACCACCTGGAGGAGCTCCACCAGTCCAATTATAAACATGGCCTCTCCATGTATCGTTTCCTGCGGTTGTTTGATTATCGTAATTATTACCTATTCCCGTTTGCTGAAGTCTTAAAGTAATAGCAGAAGTACTTCCTGAATTACAATTAGTACCACGTAATACTAAAACCTTAATTTTTCCTGAAAATGTTGCGACATAATCAACTGTCGCTCCGCTATCACTATAGTCACGAGTTATGTAATTATTATTAGCATCATCAAACAAACCTAAATATTCAATATTGTTTCCCCCACTCCATGAGTTTGGAATTGAAAATTCATAGGTAAAGCCGGATATTACATTTACTGTAACATAGCTTTGTGATTGAGTGGCTACTGAAATATCTGTTGAACTATCAACACAAAAAGTGATATCATTTCCAGTTTTTGTGGCTGATGGAAATGCATTACACTGTGCGTAATTTACTGCAGTAATAAAACAAAAAGCAATTACAAACATCCATTTTCTGCTGTTTTTTGATAAATTTTCTGAAAACATAAAATCTTCAATAAATAAAGAACGAACGAAACAAAGTAATTTTTTAATCATATAAGGCGTGGTATTAAATTTGTTTTTGGCGTTAAAAGAAACAAAACCGCATTGCATTTCTTGGGCAATACTTTAATTTTGGCTTTTAAAACTTGAAATCGGCAGCTAAAACTCTGTTTTTCAAAGAGTCTTAACTTGTGAAATTATCGTACAAAAATATTATAATTACGCACATACACAATATTTTAGCCAGCTATTTTTTAAGAAATGATAAAAAATTATCATAAATTTTAACATCAAAATGACTATTTTTAGCAATAACCGTTAAAAAGAAGGAAAAAACACATGAATTCAATTTACACAATAAAGGAAGCCTTACTGAAATTAGAACACTTTTGTGCGTATCAGGAACGTTGTCATGGCGAAGTGGTTTCTAAATTATACAGCCTGAAAATGACTGCTGACGAAATCGATACTATTGTAGTTCAGCTAATTGAGCATAATTTTTTAAATGAAACCCGTTTTGCCTGTAGCTTTGCAAGAGGAAAACACCGAATGAAATCGTGGGGCAAAATCAGGATTACAAACGAACTTAAAGCCAGACAAATTTCTTCGACTAATATTACACTAGCACTTAAAGAAATTTCAATAGAAGAGTACGAATCTACTTTCGAAAATCTGGCGGAAAGATGCTGGGACAGTATTCCCGAAAAGAATATATTGAAAAAACGAAAAAAGTTCTGCGACTATCTCCTTCGTCGTGGTTATGAAAGTCATTTTGTTTATGATAAAGCAAAAGAACTGGAACAAAAATAACTTCTATTTTTCTCACATAATACTTCTTCTTAATTCCCTGAAAAACAACCAATTTATCAGAAAATACTTTCCTATACAAATGTCGTTTTGTTGCGAATTATGGATAATGTTAGACGTTTTTTAGTTTAAAATTACAAAAACATAACAGTTTTATCTATTATGTTGCGACTTTTCTTATAATTAATTTTACTGATTTATAAGAATTTCCACAAATAGAGCATTTTCAATATGCATTTCAACGATTAATCTAAACACTTCATCGATTAATTGGCTATTACAAAACCTTGCTTATATCAAACTCGTAGATGTCTATATCTTTGTCAGGTTAAATGCTATGCCAGCATAACATCCTGATTGAAACCACTTAACATGACTACTTGGTTTCTTTTTGATGTAGCTTTTTCAATTCATCCATGGCATGTAAACATTAAACAAAACAAGATAAAAAAACCGTTTTTAAAAATTAAATGCCACGATTTAATATGATTCGAAAATTACTTTTACCTTTTTTATTTTTATTATTGCCTTTTTTTGGATTTGCCCAAGCTTTAACCGGTCGTGATTACACCGTTGGTGGTTCAGGCTCTGATTTTCCCACTTTAGCGGATGCAATAAGCCGCATCAACAGAGACGGAATAAGTGGCGCAGTAACTTTACTTTTAAATGAAAATCAACCACTAGCATCACAAATTGTTATTGATCAAATTGTAGGCTCTAGTGCAACCAACACTCTTACTATTAAACCGAATGTAGGCAAAACCATTACAATTTCTGGAGGTCAAGTTTGGACAAATACTTCGCTAATTAAACTAAACGGAGCTGATTATGTCATTATTGATGGTAGTAATACAATCAATGGCACAACTAAAAACCTGACAATAAAAAGTACTGTTGCTGCCGACAATAACAGCGAAAGCGTAATTTGGATTGGTAGTGCTTCAAACTCTAATGGAGCAACTTATAATACTATTAAAAACACTATCATTCTTGGAAGCCTTAATACTCCAAGTAATGAGAACAGCACTTGCTTAAATGGTATTCTTTCATCAAGTGCTTCTGACATTACAAAGGAAGAAGACAGTCCAAACAGCTACAACACTATTACCAACAATACCATTTCGGCTGTGAGAAATGGTATAAATATTAAAGGAAATAAAAACTCCACTTCAAAAAACTTGACTATTTCAAGTAATGATTTTGGAGGTTCTGGAAAAGAGATCACGCTTAATGGAATTATAATTGATAATGCAGATTCTTTCAGCATCACCAAAAATACTTTAGATAATTTTTTAAGAAGTGACAACAGCACCTTTATCTACGGTATTACAATAAAAGGAAAATCATCAAACGGTTCTATACTTCAGAATAAAATTTCAAATATTAAATCTGTTCAGTCTGGTTCACGAGGAATTTATATTGATTTAGATAATTCTGTTACATCAAATTTAACGGTTGCAAATAACTTTATCAGTTCCGTCTATACTTCTCCTTATAACAATAAGGATGATTACAATAATGCAGGACATGGTATCTATATTAGCAACGGAAAAAAAATAAACATCTATTACAATACTGTATCATTAAATATGAATCAGAATGTTTTATCAGCTTGTTTATTTATTGCCGATGGAAGTGTTTTGGACATACGAAACAATATATTCTCTAATTCTCAAACTAGTGGTACTCGCTTTGCAATTTATACTAGTACAAATAAAAATGCTTTTTCATTCATAAGATATAATAATTACGTAACCAGCTCTGGTGGCAAGATCGGACACATGGGAAGCCCAAATTCTGATTCATCAACGATTACAGAATGGCAAACAAGTACAGGTCAGGATACAGGTTCGTTAAGTGCCGTGCCAACATTCTCATCTGAGTTGTTTTTAGCTGCAGGAAATATAATCAACGAAAGTTTAATTGGGGATTCTACATTATCAGCAATAACAAATGACATTCAAGGCGATAGCAGGACAAAACCTTACATGGGTGCAGATGAAATTTTTAGCTGCACATCACCTTCAATCACAACTCAGCCTGCAATTCCAGCTAGTACTTGTTCAGGAAACGGTACGCAGTCAATGACTGTTGCGGCTTCAGGAACAGGATTAACTTATCAATGGAGAAAAGGTGGCATTAACTTGTCAAACGGAACAGTCATTGGCGGGGCAACATCAGCCACGCTTACCTTAACTAATCCGACAACTTCTGACGCAGGAAGTTATGATATAGTTATAACTGGAACTTGTTCTCCAATCGTAACTTCTAATCCAGTTACTGTCACAATAAATTCCGCTCCTACAATAACAACACAGCCGACTGCTCCTGCAGCAACGTGCTCAGGAAGCGGTACCCAGTCAATGACTGTTGTGGCTTCAGGAACAGGGCCATTAACTTATCAATGGAAAAAAGACGGTACAAATGTAACAAACGGAGGAGTTGTAGCCGGGGCAACAACAGCAACGCTTATTTTAACTAACCCAACAACAGCAAACCAAGGAAGCTATACTGTACAAATCAGTGGTTCTTGCGCACCAGCTGTAACTTCAACTCCTGTTGCTGTTACAATAAATACAGCGACAGCAATAACAACACAACCAACTGCGCCTGCAGCAACTTGTTCAGGAAACGGTTCGCAGTCAATGACCGTTGTAGCTACAGGAACAGGATTAACTTATCAATGGCGAAAAGACTTAACTCCAATTACAAACGGAGGTGTTATAAGCGGGGCAACATCTGCCACGCTTACTCTAACTAATCCGACAACTTCTGACGCAGGAAGCTATGACGTAGTTGTAACTGGAACTTGTGCCTCAGCAGTAACATCAACTGCCAGAACAGTAACTGTATATACTCCAACAATTACTACAACACCAAAAGCAAAAACCTGTGCAAATAGGCATATAGCGTATGATACTCAAGGAGGAAAGTCTAATTATATATGGTCTGTTTCAGGAGTACTTAATACTGATTACAAACTTATTGATAAAGGAACTGCTACTGATAGCTATATTGTAATTGAATGGTTAACTACAGGATCAAAAACAGTAAGTGTTAATTATACCAATACCAATGGATGCACCACTTCTACTCCCGGCACATACACAACAGAAATCGTAATGCTGGACCAAGGTCAAGTTAATGGCGGAAAACATATTTGTCCTGGCGAAACATTACCACCATTAACATTTAATACTTACGCTAATCGCAATGTACCATATCCAGATACATCAGTAATTGAAAAATGGCAATATAGCGATGGAGGCAACGTAAACTATATTGACATTCCAGGTACTCGCGGAAAAACTACCTATACGCCAACATCAATTTCAGGATCAACTAGACAATACCGAGTTGTGGTTGATAATGGAACATGTTCTGACCAATCCATATACAGTGCAATAGATATTGATGTAACAACTGCAATTACAGCTGAATCATTAGCTGGGCAGTCAGTATGCAGCGGTACTGCATCTACACCTATATCTGTTACTGCAGTAGGAACTCCAAGAGCAGGGCAATCTTCTATTGAATATCAATGGTATAGTAGTGCTCAAAGCAATCTATCAAGTCCAACCTTAATAAATGGTGCAACTAGCAATGCTTACACACCACTTTCAACAACAGCTGGAACACTTTATTATTATTGTATTGTAAGAGGTCAATGTGGCACTGCGACAAGTAACGCTTCAGGCGCCTTTATTACTAATGCAAAACCAACAGCCCCAACTGCAACCGTAACAACCCAACCAACTTGCTCAGGGACAAAAGGAACTATTACTATTACAGCAACTACTGGTTACACTTATAGTATCAACGGAACAGATTATTACAATCAAACCGTATTCGACTCACTAGATCCAAATACGTATGTCGTAACTGCAAAAAATGCTTCGGGTTGTATTTCATCAACTGGTACATCACTAAAAGTTAACACGCCAGCATATAAAACATGGACAGGAGCAACAAGCACAGATTGGAATGTAGCAGGCAACTGGAGTCCGTCAGGAATTCCATCTGCAACAGACTGTGTTATTATACCTGCGGGCGTAGCAAAAAACCCAGTTATTTCAGATGAAAATCTGGACTCCTATGCCTATACCCTAACTATTAATGATCAAGCTTCACTGCTTGTTAAAAGCAGTACTACTTTGAGAGTTAACAGTGCTGTCAAAGTTTTATTCTCTGCCTCAACATCAGGCTCATTATTTTTCGAGAACAAAGCAAGCTTAATTCAAACAGATAACACACTAAACATAAACAGTGGTAAAATTTCATATCAGCGTACAACACCCGGAATTCGTCAAGCTGACTATACTTATTGGTCAACACCTGTACAAGGGCAAACACCTGCTGGAATCTCTCCTTTAACTGATCCAACCAAAATCTATTATCATAGTGGTTCCGGATGGGTCGCAATGTCCAGAACAAGTGTTATGACTCCTGGCAAAGGTTATATTATTCGTGGTCCAGAAAATTATTCGAATACGGACAGAGCTACTTACACGGCAACTTTTTCAGGAACACCAAATAACGGTACTATTAATACCGAAAACCTGAATGCTGACAAATTCTATCTTGTTGGAAATCCTTATCCATCAGCTTTAGATGCTGAAAAATTTATACTTGCAAATCGTGATATGTTAAAGGGAACTCTTTATTTCTGGACACATAACACACCTGTAGTATTAGGAGGTGCATATCAATACGGGTCAGATGATTATGCTACTTATAATCTTACTGGTAGCGTAAAAGTTGCAGAACCGGCAGGATCGGCAAATAATGCAAACAACTATGCAAGACCTAGTGGTCAGATTGGTGCAGGACAAGCTTTCTTTGCGGGTACAAAAACTCCTGGATCACTTGTTTTTACAAACACTATGCGATCAGGAGGAAAGGATAATGGCCAATTCTACAAGCCAGGAAAAGATTCTAAAACAACTGGATTAGAAAAACATCGTGTATGGTTAAATATGACCAATACAGAAGGAGCTTTTAAGCAGTTAATGGTAGGTTATATTGAAGGAGCGACGGATGCGTATGAAAGCCTTTTTGACGGCACCACTATTGATGCAAATAAGTACCTGGACTTTTACAGCATCAATCAAAGTGACAAATTAGTAATTCAAGGACGTGCGCTTCCTTTTAAAGAAGCAGATAGTATACCATTAGGATACCGTACGACAATTAATGGCGATTTCACCATTTCTATTGACGAAGTCGACGGAAACATGACTACTCAGAAGATTTATTTAGAAGATAAAACCACATCTGTAATTCATGACCTTACTGCAAGCAATTACACTTTTACAACTGTCGCAGGAACTTTTACAGATCGCTTCGTTTTACGCTACACCAATAAAACATTGGGAACCGGCGATTTCGAAAATATCGAAAACGGATTTTTGGTTGCTGTAAAAGATAAAACGATAAAAGTTTCATCGGTAAAAGAAAACATCAAAGAAATCACCATTTTTGACATTAACGGAAAACAACTTTATAATAAAAAGAAAGTTGGATCTACTGAATTATCAATATCAAACCTGCAGGCAGCCAATCAGGTTTTATTGGTGAAAGTGACTTTAGAAAACGATTATGTCGTAACGAAGAAAATCATATTTCAATAAATAAAAAGAAACGACAAAAAAACTCCATTCGCCGCAGCGAATGGAGTTTTTTTTGTAAAATCTAAAATCTAAAATCTAAAATCTAAAATCTAATTATCTTTTTTCAATCAAAATACTAACAGCATTTCCCCCAAAACCAACCGCATTAATCATTACCTTTTTGATTGGTTTTACCTGGTTTTGTTTTTCTCCAAACGGCACTCCAATAAACCTGTCGTGCTCTATCATCAAAAGGGCTAATTCTAAACTTAATATTCCGGAAGCTCCAAACGTATGCCCAATTTTCCATTTATTCGTAGTTAACAAAGGTAATTTTGATCCGAATACTTTTTCGATGGCACGTAATTCCGTTAAATCACCTTTTATGGTTCCGGGAGCATGCATTACAATAACATCAATATCTTCTAAATTTTCATCTTTTAGTGCCATTTTCATAGACTTCTGAAAACAGTCCGCCTCGGCAGAAATAGAAATATTATGCTCTAAAATTTCAGTGGCATAACCAACACCAGTTATATAAGCAATCGCATTTTCTGCCTCACCTGCTTCTAAACAGCAAACGGCAGCGCCTTCGCCCAAAATCATGGTGTTTTGTGTTTTATCAAAATCAAAAGCCAGATTGGGCCAGCTTTCTTCCTCCGGATTAATACGCGAATATATTTTTAAAGCTCTCATTTGAGCAATCGTAAAATCGGTCAACGGTGCTTCACTTCCTCCTACTAAAAATTTATCTGCCATTCCGGATTTTAACCACGCAACACCATTTAATACCGCATGAAGTGCAGTCGAACAGGTAATAGAATGCGAAATCTCAGGACCGACACTTTGTAAATCGTGCGCGATCCAGGAAGAGATATTCCCTAAAGTGGTAGTTGGAGAAGCCAGAGTCTGTGCTTTTCCTGTGTCGATGTATGTTTTATAATGTTTTTCAAATAAATCGGTAGCACCACGAGAAGAACCAATGTTGATTCCGAAGATATCATCCAATTTCCAACCAGCTTGTTCAACTGCTTTTCTGGAAGCCGCCAATGCAAACAAAACGGAATCATCTAAAAATTTATATTTAGGATCTGATTCCCGAATCTCAGCAACGATTTGCTTTGATTCGGCACTTAAAGCAGCTACAGAAGTTTCCTGTTGATCTAAAAATTGTTGAGAAAAACAATGTTTATTATCGAGGTATTTTTCCCAAACTTCAGCGACATTATTTCCTAAAGGAGAAATGGAGGAAAAAGCAGTTATAGAGATTTTATTTGTATTCAAAATAGTGTTTTTATGCCTGTTGTGTTTTTAACCGCAAACGGCGAAAAGATTTACGCAAAGGTCGCAAAAGTTTATAAAAAGTCTTAACTAATTGTGTATTAAGTTCGCTAAGCTTTTCGAAAAAGGGTGCGTGATAGCACGCGGATGGCACGGGTGAAACGGATTTGCACTGATTTCAAATTATTAATTTGCGTAAATCTGTTTAATCCGTTAAATCTGTCGGCAAAATCACACCATTTCTATGGCTTCTTCAATTGTTTTATATACTTTCTGAAGTTGGTCATCCGTCATTATGTAAGGAGGAAGAATATAAACGATATTTCCAACAGGTCTCAAAATAACACCTTTATCGATAAAGAAATTATATAGTTTGGTTCGCATGGATCCGTAATAACTTTCTTCAGCATATGATTTAATTTCAACAGCAAAAATAACGCCCAAAGTTCTGGCTGTAATCACTTTTGAATGATTTTCAATCTTCTTTTGAAACTGTAAGTGACTTCTATTTATTCTTTCAATATTCGCCTGCATTTCACGCGTCTGCAATAAATCGATACTGGCCAAAGCAGCTGCACATCCCGTTGGATTTGCCGTAAAAGTATGTCCATGAAATAAAGCTTTATTGATATCATCATCATAAAAAGCATCAAAAACATCTTGCGTAAAAGTGGTAATTGCCATCGGAATTGTTCCTCCTGTTAATGCTTTCGACAGGCAAATCATATCCGGATCTTCTGAAACATAATCCATTGCAAAGGTTTTTCCGGTTTTACCAAAGCCCGTCATTACTTCGTCGGCTATTGTCAAGACCTTATTTTCTTTGCAAATCTGAATCAGCTTCCCTAAGGCTTCTGGTTCATACATCACCATGCCGGCCGCTCCCTGAACCAAAGGCTCAAAAATAAAACCAGCGCAATTGTGCGTTTGAATTACATTCTTTAGTGCTTCAAAACTTTCCTGCTCCTGCCCTTTTACCGGAACCGGAATTCGGACTACATCTATAAACATTCCCTGAAAAGCCTGGGTATAAAATGAGATTCCACTTGCCGCCATTGCCGCAAAAGTATCTCCGTGAAAAGCATTTTCGAAAGCTATTATAGTGGTGCGTTTTTCATTTTTATTAAAAAAATACTGTAAAGCTACTTTTATAGCCACTTCAACTGCTGTCGAACCATTATCAGAAAAGAAGATTTTTTGTTGATTCTTTGGAAGAATTTCCATCAGCTTCTCAGCTACTTTTATCGCTGGTTCATGTGTAAAACCACCAAATAAAACGTGTTCTAAAGTAGTGAGCTGTTTGTAAATCGCATCGGCAATAAATTTATTGCTGTGTCCAAACGGATTTACCCACCAGGACGCAATCGCATCAATATATTCTTTATTGTTTTCGTCCCAAAGCAATGCGCCTTCTCCTCTCGAAATGGCAATTGGCGTTTGCGAAGTTTTGTGCTGTGTATAAGGATGCCAAAGATATTGGCTGTCTTTTTCTGTTAATGTCATTTTTTAGAGAATAGATTATAGAGTCAAGAAGAAAGACTAAACTCTATAGTTTCCGCAAAGATAAGAAAGTCTATTTGCTAAGCTGCAATTCTTGTTTCTATTCTCTTATTTCAATACTGTATTTTCTCACCAGCAATTCCTATTTAATCCTCTTTCATCTTTCTTCTTGTTTCTTTCTTCTTGTTTCTTTCTTCTTGTTTCTTGTTTCTTGCTTCTATAATCTATTCTCGATATACTACAACCCAAGAAGATTGTCTCGAAACAAATCAGCGTATTCGCGAATCACATTTTGATCAAAATACGGTTCTTCATCAATTCTTCCGATACATTTTACTCCGGTTTTGTTCAGAATTAAACTTTCAGTCGATTTGTTTTCGCTTCCGCTGAAGATAATTCCCGCCACTTGAAAACCTCTGTTCTGAATAGCTTCTATAGTCAATAAAGTATGATTGATGCTTCCTAAATAATGTCTTGAAACTACAATTACTTTATAGTCTGGTTGAATTAAATCGATAATGGTATCATTTTCATTCAACGGAACAAATATTCCTCCTGCCCCTTCTACAACCAAATGATTTTCTGTTTTTGGCTCGTGAATCTGTTTTAAATCAATTGTTACTCCATCAATTTCTGCTGCCAGATGCGGACTTGCAGGCGTATTTAAGGCATAACTGTTCGGGAAGAATTGAGATTTGGAATTTGAAACATACGATTTCACTTTATGACTGTCAGAATTGTCCAAATCTCCAGCCTGAATAGGCTTCCAATAATCTGCTTCTAAAGCTTCTACTACTATTGCTGATGTTACCGTTTTACCCACATCAGTTGAAATTCCTGTTATAAATATTTTCATAGATTGCTATTTCGCAGAGATTCGCAAAGGAGACACAAGCAACACAAAGAATAAATAGTTTTGTGAATCTCTGCGTCTCCTTTGCGAATCTCCGTGTAATTCCCCACAAAAATACCAATAAAAACAACAAACCCATCAATTACGATGGGTTGAGTTTTATTCTTCTTTTAATTCGTCTATTACTTTTTTGATTTCTTTGGCATATTTTCCGTAAAATAATTTCACATGTCCTTCCGTCATAAGCCACATCAATGTCATAAATACAACTATTATCAATACAACTATTAGGGCAACATTTTCCTGATTTGCATCTAAAATACGATTTAACAGTTTACCTGATTTTTTACCTAAGGGCAATAAAAACATATAAAACAGTCCAAAAGGAATAAAAGTGTAAGTAGCAGATTTGTACGTCTCCATAAACAACTTTATATTGTAATAGATCTCATACAAATTGTCTTTGGTTGTTGTTGCGACATCTGTAAAATTTTTATAGTACACATATAATCTTATTGTAAAACTAATTAAGATTACTATTGATAGTGCATACAATAAATAATAGGCAAGAAAAAAACTATATTTCAGTTCAATAATTAACGGAACGATCCCGACGAAAACCACTGAAACTATTTGAGCAATCAGATCTTTTTTTAAATTTTTTCTAATTTTATCCAAAGGCATATTCACCGATTGTATTTTTTCTAAATTATTTGGAAGAACAACATTTTTAGTTTCTTCATTCTTCCATGCGTTTTGTATATCGTCAAAATCCATATCCTTGATTTTTAATAATTTCTTTTAATTTTTCTTTTGCTCTGTTTAACTTCACTCTGGCGTTCCCTTCAGAAATTCCAAGATTATCGCCTATTTCTTTATGTGAAAAACCTTCTAGTTGATAAAAAATAATCGCTTTGTCAATTTTTTCCAGTTTCTGAACGGCTTTATAAAAATGATCCAACTGACTTTCTTTGATGTGTGAGTCTCCTTCATCGTCCTTTATATTTTCTGAAGCAATTTCATATTTATCAACTTTCCTTTTTTCCTTTCTCAGAAAAACGATTGCAGTATTAACCGCTACACGATACATCCAGGTCGAAAACTGACTTTCATTTCTGAACGAATCATATGATTTCCAAAGCTGACAAACAATCTCCTGAAACAAATCCTGTTGATCATCATGATTGTCCATATACATCTTGGAAACTTTGTACAAAATTCCTTTGTGATTTTCTATCCGACTTAAAAACTCTTGTTCTTTTTCTTTCAAAACAGTTTTAGTTCATTATTGGTTTTACGATATATCCTGCTTTTCTCAATAAATTAATCACTCCAAATTCTCCCCCTAAATGCGCCGCACCTACTCCCACAAATAAACTTTCTTTTTTCATCAGTTCAGGTAAAACTTCAACCCACTTACTATTTCTTTCGTCCAGCATGTACTTTTTAGCCTTAGCAGTCATAATATCTGCTGCAGTTGAAGCTTTGTATAGTTCTTCTATATTTTCTTTCTTATAATTTGCAACTGACAAATCTGTATCATCATCCGCTTCTTCTGACATTGCTATCGTTTCATCATCTGAATAAGCATTTCCATAACTTTCAATTTGAAATTTAACAGTTTCAAGTCCAACTACTTCAATATTTCGTTTTTTAGCCATGGCTGCAAATTCCATTTCATAAAATTTCATATCTGTGCAGCCAAAATTTTTCATCGAAATTAAACCCGATACTGTCATCAAAGTAAAAGCATCTACCTGTTTAATAGTCATTCCTGTTGATTTTTTTAATATCGCATCTAATTTAGCCAATTGTTCCGGATTTAATTTTTTGCTCAAAGGCTCTTTTCCCATTGCACTTTTTTGCATAAATTCCATTTCATTCGGGTCTGCATAATTCATTTCTAAAACTAATTTACCCGAAGCTTCAAATGCTTTCTTTGTCTTTTCAGAAAGAAAATAATCTTCTCCACAAATCACATGAATGGTTCCGTATAAATAAGATGGCTTTTCTAAACCGTTTCCTGAGACTTCCCATAAAAGAGAATTCTCAAGTTTTGGAGATTTTGTTTGTGCCTGATTTGACAAACTAAAAATAATTGCGATTACTGTAACTACTGATTTGAATAAATTTTTCATTTGATTGATTGATTAAGTTGATAATTGATTGATGATTGTGATCTGATGATTGATTGATTTGATGATTGAAACCCGCTATTATTATTTCATGAATTTTTTTCGTTGCCAGGAAGCGATTGAAATCACAAATAAACAAATCATTACAACGAGTGTTTCTGTTCTTGGTTTATCGAATATAAAATGGTTTACTAAAGTGTACCCTAATCCGAGAGAAGTTAAAAATATAAATATAAAGTTAGAAGTTCTCTCGCTTTTTGAAGTTGATTCTTTTTTCATAATTATTTTGGTTTATTTGATTACGACTCGTAAGTAATCGAATAATCAAAACGTTACAAAAAAAAATAAACTTTTTTATAAAAAATTTAAAAAAGTGAGGAAATACGGCTATTTCACAGAGATTCACAAAGCAAAAAAAAGAGATTCACAAAAATCTCTGTGAATCTCCCTATTACTTTGTGTATCTCTGTGAAATAATTTAAACTATAAAGACAAAATTTCTTAGAAGTTCTAAAACCTGATTTATTTCTTCTTGAGAATTATAACTGTGAATACAAAAACGCAAGCGTTCCTGGCCTTCCGGAACGGTTGGTGAGAGAATTGGTTTTACATCAAAACCTTTATCCTGTAGTTGTTGTGCTAATTGTTTCACTTTTTCGTTGCCGGGAACAATCGCAGACTGAATAGCCGATTTACTTCTAACAAACATCGGCTTTAAGCCTAATAAATTTTTCTGTTGATTGAAAAACACAATATTTTGACGCAGTTTTTCAATGTTTTCCTTTTCAATCTCTAAATGCTGATACGCTACTAAAACAGTAGCAACAGAATGTGGAGACAATCCTGTTGTATAAATAAAACTTCTGGCGAAGTTTACTAAGTATTTTTTTAGTTCCTGACTTCCTAGAACAACCGCTCCATGGCATCCTAAACCTTTTCCGAAAGTCATGATACGGGCAAAAATTCTATGGTGTAAGTTCAGATATTGAATCAAGCCTTCACCTTTTTCACCAAAAACGCCAAGAGTATGCGCTTCATCCACAACTAAATAACAATTGTATTTCTCTGAAAGCGCTACCAGTTCGTCTAAATTTGGAGTGTCACCATCCATAGAAAAAACAGTTTCAGTAACGATGTAGATATTGCCTGGAGTCTGGACTTTAGAAGATTGGAATTTTATAATAAGTCTTTCTAAATCTTCAAAATCATTGTGATTGAATTTGTATGATTTCGCATTCGACATTGTAATTCCATCACGAATTGAAGCATGACTTAACTCATCATACAAAATAACATCATTTCGTTGCGGTACAGCGCTAAAAAAACCAACATTGACATCGTAGCCCGAATTAAAAATTAGAGCTGATTCAGCTTCATGAAATGCAGCAATAAAAGTTTCTGCTATTTGATACAAAGAATGGTTTCCGGAAATTAATCGCGAACCTGTCGCACCATTCTGAATAATCTCATTTTCGACCAGATAATGATGTGCCACTTTGAAAATAGCTTCAGATCGTGAAAATCCGATATAGTCGTTTGAAGAAAAATCGACAAGATTATTAAAACTTGGCAATTGTCTTAACGCGTTATTTTGCTTTCGGGTTTCAAGCTTTTGAATAAGATTTTCAGGTAATTTCATAAAAGCAAAGTTATGAAATTGAACTCAAATTAAACAAACAGCAGGCGTGATGTCGCCCGCTGTCTTCAATTTGATTTTTATATCGCACTTATAAACGGCGATTTTCTACTGTATTTAGATTCCAGCATTTCAGTTATCATAAATCCAGCAATATCATTTGCACTTATTTTTTCTCCTAAACAGTCTTCTAAACTTACTGAGATTTCAGAGTTTTTATCAATAAATTCAATAAACGGCACCCGAACCTGCGTCCAATTCACATTACTTGCAACCAACAAATCATAGGCTTTTTGTCTGTCTTCCTGAATAATCGGAAAATTAGTTTTCATCCAATCTGTAGCCATACTAGTTTTTGGACTTTTTTTGTCAAATGGAGTATCGATATTAAGTCCAGCCAGCAAAATATATCTTTGTATTTCATAGTCCTTAATTACTTTCAAAATGTGGCTCGTGGCTACGCTTGCTACAAGTGGCTCATCTTTTCGCTGTCCAACCGTACTCAAAACAGCCTGACAATCTTTTAGCAATAGTGTAATGGAATACGAATCAAGAGCATCGCCTTTGATAACTTCAATGTCTGAATGTTGAAGCGTAAAATTTTCAGGATTTCTAAGTAAGAGTTTTATACTAAATCCTTGTTTCAATAACTGGTTTACAAGATATTTTCCAGTTCTGCCGCCACCGCCTAAAACGGCTACTTTATGTATATTTTTCATGTGTTTTCTTTATAAAATTTGACATAACTCATTTTTGCTTTATCTATTAGATAAAGCAAAAAACAATAAAAACTTACTGAGCTTTTATTTTAAAAATCAATATTTTATAAAGAGATTCTAATAGTACAAAATTATAGAAATAAAAAAAGCCAAACAATACTGTTTGGCTTTTTAATCTATTTTCAAATTGTTTTAGTCAACTAAAACAATAATTTTATTGTCTTTCATTTCGATAGTACCTGACGTAATCTCTAATGTATAGGTTTGGTCATTTACTTTCGTGAATTTACCTGCTACTTCTTTAGAAAAATTGAAACTTGGCGCTGCAATTTTAATAGTTCCTTTTTCTAGAATAGAAACGATAGGAGCATGGTGATTCAATATTTGAAAGCTTCCATCAACCCCAGGCAATGTAACTGAAGTTACTTCTCCTGAAAATAATTTTGCTTCTGGTGATACTATTTCTAAAATCATACTTTTTTAGTTTACAGTCTCAGTTAAAAGTCTCAGTACTGAATACTGGGACTGAATACTGAAAACTAGATTTATGCTTCAGCTAACATTTTTTCTCCAGCTTCGATCGCATCCTGGATAGAACCTTTCAAGTTGAAAGCTGCTTCAGGAAGATGATCTAATTCACCGTCGATAATCATGTTGAATCCTTTGATAGTATCTTTAATATCAACCAAAACTCCAGGAATACCTGTAAATTGCTCCGCTACGTGGAAAGGTTGAGATAAGAAACGTTGAACACGACGTGCTCTTGATACAGATAATTTATCTTCTTCAGATAATTCTTCCATACCTAAAATCGCGATAATATCTTGCAATTGTTTGTATTTCTGAAGAATTTCTTTTACTCTTTGTGCACAGTCGTAGTGCTCATTTCCTAAAATTTGAGGAGTCAAAATTCTTGAAGTAGAATCTAACGGGTCAACCGCTGGATAAATACCTAACTCAGCAATTTTACGAGACAATACAGTTGTAGCATCTAAGTGAGCAAACGTTGTTGCCGGTGCCGGGTCAGTTAAATCATCCGCAGGAACGTAAACCGCTTGTACAGATGTAATAGATCCTTTGTTTGTAGATGTAATACGCTCTTGCATCGCTCCCATCTCTGTTGCCAAAGTTGGTTGGTATCCTACTGCAGAAGGCATACGACCTAAAAGTGCTGATACCTCAGAACCTGCTTGTGTAAAACGGAAGATGTTATCAACGAAAAACAATACGTCTTTCCCTTGATCAGTTCCGGCTCCATCACGGAAATATTCAGCGATAGATAATCCTGAAAGTGCTACACGAGCACGAGCTCCAGGAGGCTCATTCATTTGTCCGAAAACGAAAGTAGCTTTAGACTCTCTCATTCCTGGCATATCTACTTTAGATAAATCCCATCCTCCATTTTCCATAGAGTGCATGAAATCATCACCGTATTTAATAATTCCTGACTCTAACATCTCACGAAGCAAGTCATTTCCTTCACGTGTTCTTTCACCTACTCCTGCGAATACTGAAAGTCCACCGTGACCTTTTGCGATATTGTTGATCAACTCCTGAATCAATACTGTTTTACCAACACCAGCACCACCAAACAATCCAATTTTACCTCCTTTTGCATAAGGCTCAATCAAATCGATTACTTTAATACCTGTGAATAAAACTTCTGATGAAGTTGATAAATCTTCGAATTTAGGTGCTTGTCTGTGAATAGACAAACCGTTTTCTCCTGTTTTTGGCAAGTTTCCTAAACCATCAATTGCATCTCCAATTACATTGAATAATCTTCCGTATACATCCGGACCGATTGGCATTTGGATTGGATTACCAGTTCCAACTACTTCATATCCTCTAGACAAACCGTCTGTAGAGTCCATAGAGATTGTACGAACAGTGTTTTCACCAATGTGAGATTGTACTTCTAGAACTAACAATGTTCCGTCTTTTTTAGTGATTTCTAGTGAATCATAAATTTTTGGAAGTTCAACATCCTTACCGTTGAAAACTACGTCAACTACTGGTCCAATGATTTGAGCAACTTTTCCTATTACTTTTGACATTACTTATGTATTTATTAAATAGCTATTTAGGTTTATCGAAAATACCTCTTTTTTCAGAGCGCAAAGATAATTTTTTAAAATATAAAATCAATTTTTTTTTCATAAAAAATACTATGATTTTGTTTGATTCCTAAAAGACAGGCCTAAAAAATCTAAAATAGCAATTTTCATTGAAATAAAAAAAAGCCACTACATTTTAGAAATGAGTGACTTTCTTACTAAAAAAAATGGGCTTTACGGTAATACTGCAGGATATAGAATTGGATAATTCCCCACATCTACACCCTTTAGGTTTGATCCATATTTAGCATTTATAGCCTCAATAAACTTATTTGCAATAAAGGCATATCCTCTTGGCGAAGGATGCACACCATCTAAAGAGAAAGTTCCTCCGGTTACAAATGTTGATGCCATTGTAAAATTATTGGCTACAATTCCGCCTTTGTCAATTTGATCCATAATTGCATTTGCATCTACAAAAGCTAAGCCTTTAGAATCTGCAAGTGATTTTATTATTGCATTAAAAGCTTTTGTTGCTGTTGCTAATTCTGCAATTTCTGTTGGAATTAGAACATACTTATCCTGTAAAGGGTACGTAATTCCGAATTTATCCAAAGGCGCAGGAGGCGCGACTCCTAATCCTGAATTTGCAGCTGTTGGCGCTGCACCAATAGCTGACTGTGTTGTTAAAAGAACTAAATCAGCGGCAGTTGCCTGACGCGCCTGTCCAAAAACGGCACCATAAAAAGCCGCTGTCTGAGCGCCTAAAGTAGGCGTAAAAGCCGCTGTAAGCTGTGCTGATAAGTTTGTCAGAGATTCATCTTTTATCAATAATGGATTTGAACCTGTTGTAGACAACAAGTTAATTCTTGTTCCCGCACTAAAAGCAGTTAAAGCTTGTTTTAAAGGCCCATACAACTGTGCATTTAATGCATTTATCGTAGCCACACCAACTGCAGTATTTCCACTTCCTAATACGGAAGCAGTAAGTGGATTATAAGGAACCGTCTTAAAAAACGGAATAGAAGTTACATACGGAATATTGGCTACCACACCTTTTGCTCCTGCCGATGTCAAAGTAGTGATAAGAGCGGCATATGTTCCATCAAAACCAACACCTGCAGCGCCACTAACTGGTGTAATAGGATTTGTGCCATCACCTCCGGAAGTTGCATATCCCAGAACGTCATTATTTCCAATCCATAAGGAAAAGAATGTCGGCGCTTGACTCATTGCATAAGTCAATACCGATGTTGTTCCATTTGGAGCAAAACGTACATAATACGGATTTGCTGTTCCATTTGCCAGACCGGCCGGGCTTCCATAAGTTGGCGATAATAAATGAAAACTTTTCGCTCCGGGAACACCTGTATTATTATAAGGACCTGCAGCTACAACTGCAGGATTTATAACTTCTGTAGTAGGAGTTCCGGCAACAGGAACTGGTGCAGAACCGTTAAAATACAATCTTGGTCCGAAAGCCGGATTTACTTGTCCACTAAAAAGCAAACCTCCAATATTATCATTTGTGTAAGGAATTTTGAATTCTCCTCCTCCAACAAGTTTGAATTGTTCTGCTAAAATAGTAGTATAAGCACCTTCTTGCCCTTTTTTAAATAAAGCACCATCACTAAAACCCGACGTTAAGGAATTCCCTAAAGCAACATATTTTGAAAAATTAGCAGTACCAGAAGTCAAAGGCAAACCATCAGAAGAATCTACGATCGTTGCCACATCATCATCACTATTACAAGCCACAAAGGTTAACGAAACCAATAATAGCCATTTGAAATTTTTTATCATAATTTATATATTTTAAAATTACCTCTTTCAAACTTTTAGATAAGAAAGCAATAACCTATTTATTTTTGTTTGAAAATTTCTAATTACGGATTGAATGTCCATGAAGCAAAATACTGCTGACCAATTAATCCCGCACCAATTACCTGAGTATATTCTTTTCCACCAATATTAGCAGCCCCCAATTTAAATGTAGACTTCATTTTTGGCACAGCATAATTAATTTGTGCATCAATTACAGTAGCCGATTCAATTATACCATCAGCAAAACCTGCTTGCCACTCGTATTCACTATTCCATCTTGCGCTAACATTAAATCCGAAGTTTTCGAACACTTTTTCATTTCCAATAGAAGCTTTAATTCTATGTTTAGGCGTATTAAATCCTGCTTCGAAACTTGGATCTTTTTCCTTGTCAAAATCAAATTGAGCGTAATTATAGCTTACACCTAACTCATAACCCGCAATAATTTTTTTAGAAAATCCTGCTCCAAATCCAAGCGAATGAATCTCTACATCAGAATTGGTATACAATTGATACGCTCTATATTCTCCATTTTGAATTGCACGAACCGATTGAAAACCAGGATCTGTAGCTCCTCCTGCAAGATTTGGATTGTCCTGAGCCTGACCATAATAAGTAGAAATCACATTTAGGTTACCAATAAAATCATTGTAGATATTATAATACCCGTTAAGATCTATTGAAAAGCCTTCAAAAACAGAACGATATCCTAACTCAAAAGCTTTTACTTTCTCAGGCTTAACGTAATTAGCATTCGATTTTTTCAATAATGCTGCCGCCGCAACCGGATTTGATCCCGCCATTGCAGCAAAAGCACTTACAGAACTTGCTATGTACGAATTTCCATACGCATCATAACCTGTCATGTCTTTAGTTGTATTTCCGCCACTATAAGCCTGACCTTCTGGACTAAGATTAAATGTTTCACTAAATCTTCCTAAGTTGTCAGGTGCAGATCCAATCAACACTGCATTGCCAATATTAAATCCTATATATTGATCTTGTGTAGATGGATTTCTGAAACCTGTTTGAAAAGATCCTCTGAAATTATGATTTTTCTTTTCTCCGCCTGAATAAACAAGAGATAGTCTTGGCGAAAAGTTTCCGTCGAAATTTTTAGATTTATCATAACGAATTGATCCTGTAAACTTCAATCTATCGTCCATGAATTTTTTCATCAATTGAGTGTAAGCCCCATATTCATTATAATTAATTGGACCGTCAGCGTCTGTATAAATTCTACCATGAGAATTCAATTCATATAATCTAAATGAACCTCCAACCTGAATCTCTGCAAATTTGATTAAATCTCTAAAATTATAATTTGCATCAGAGTGATAAATCCTTGAATTGTCAACCAATTTTGAACCAGTCAAGACACTTTCGTCTTTAATTACTTCATTAAACGCTTTTTGAAACTCTGGAGATCCCGGCAAAAAACGGCCTGTATCAGCAGTAGCTCTTGCCGCCTTATCTGCATTCGCAGGTGTCATACCAGCTAAAGTAGACTGAATATAAGCTCCGGCATATTGACCAAACCAAGTTTTATCGTCTTTCCATTTTCTATCAACATTTATACCTGTAAATACCATATCATAAGAATTTCCTCCATCTTCTGATGTTGTATATCCTCTAACGAAAAAATTCTTTCCTTTAAGCTCAAGTTTATGTTGCTGCATGAAAAAATTATTCAAATAATAACGATTTGCACCTTGGTAAACGGCATTACCAAAACCAAATTTACTTTGCCAGATAATTTCTAATCTCTCATCTCCAAAAGGTCTTGCGTGCAAAGAAAAATCAATTTTTAAATTGGATGCCTTATTATCAGTAAGATCAATCTCATTGTATCCCGTTCTACTAACATTGCTATTAGGCAACAAATTTACAGCTCCTGCAGGAATCAATCCTAAACTGGCCAAAGACTGTCCAACACCTTTTATATTTGTTGATACTTCGTCTCCATATACATTTATTCCATCATAATTTGGATTACTTCTATCAATACCAGCAACTGTTTTATCTGCATAATTGGTTGCATACCAATCCGTAGCCTGCATGTAAGTGAAATTTGCTTTAGCCGCAAAATATTTATTAAAAGTTTTTGCTGCTCTGATTCCAAAATCTACAGAAGCATTTGTACCTGCAGCATGCTGAGAAGTCTGACCCAATTTTAAATAAACATCAATTCCCTGATCTGTAAAAGGGCTTTTACTGTTCATAAATAAAATACCATTAAAAGCGTTCGCACCATATAAAGCAGAAGATGCACCTGGCAACAATTCAACACTTTGAACGTCAATCTCAGAAACACCAATCATATTTCCCAATACAAAATTCAGCAAAGGTGATGAGTTATCCATTCCATCTACTAACTGCATAAAACGTGTATTGGCAACAGTAGCAAAACCCCTTGTGTTTATAGATTTAAAGGACATACTACTAGTATTCATCTGTACTTCCTTTAAATTTTCTAATCCATCGTAAAATGATGGCGAAGCTGTCTTTTTAATATCCTGAATACCCATTCTTTCAATGGTAACAGGAGACTCCAAAACACGCTCAGGAGTTCTTGAAGCAGAAACTACGATCTCATCCAGTTTATTTTCTTCATCTTTTAGAATCACATTTACCTTTTGATTAGCCGATGTGATCGAAACTGTTTTAGCTCCGAATCCCACTGCTGAAATTTTAATTGTAAAAGGTAACTTAGCGGAAGTGGTCAGTTTAAATGTACCATCAAAATCAGCAGAAGCTCCACTACGCTCTCCTACTACAACAACATTGGCACCGGGAATAGATTGTTTGTTACTATCGGTAACAGAACCAGTAATTGTATTCTGCGCAAAGGACGCGCCGCAGAAAAACAACATAATTAGCAAATACACTCTCATGTGGGTTAGTTTTTGGTTAGTTTATCTAGCCAAAATACAAATATTTTTGATATTAATAATAAAACGTTAAAAAAAATTAATATAACGCATATT
The DNA here is from genome assembly GCA_900107365.1 of Flavobacterium aquidurense. Lineage (GTDB taxonomy): Bacteria > Bacteroidota > Bacteroidia > Flavobacteriales > Flavobacteriaceae > Flavobacterium > Flavobacterium aquidurense. Next base: position 358,013 of record FNPS01000005.1, on the reverse strand, counting down.
TTTTGCTAGTATTTTAACTTTTTCACATTAGCTTTTCTTAAATTAACAGCAACAACAATGCATTTCAAATCTTAAATAGTATGCATACATATAAAATTTAAGATAAAAAATGAGGATATAATAAAAATAGAGGGGTCAGAAAAAAAATATGATAATAAAAAAAGCGAGACCTAAATCTCGCTTTTTTAACATATAATGAATTGTAATCTTTATTCTACTGTAACCGATTTAGCCAAATTACGTGGCTGATCGACATTACAACCTCTCATAACAGCAATATGGTACGAAAGTAATTGTAATGGTATTGTGGTAATTAGCGGAGACAATGCATCAGAAGTTTCCGGAATCTCGATTACATAATCGGCCAATTCGCGAACCTGGGTATCACCTTTAGTAACAACGGCAATAATTTTTCCACTTCTTGATTTAATTTCCTGAATATTACTTACAATCTTATCGTAATGTCCTTGTTTAGGTGCAATAACAATAACCGGCATATGCTCATCAATCAAAGCAATTGGTCCGTGTTTCATTTCAGCAGCAGGATATCCTTCAGCATGAATATAGGAAATCTCTTTTAGCTTCAACGCTCCTTCTAGTGCAACAGGGAAATTATATCCACGGCCTAAATACAGGCAATTTGGCGCATCTTTAAAAGCAGCGGCAATTTCTTTTGCTCTGTCATTTGTTTCTAAAGCTTCCGCAACTTTTTCAGGAATTAATTCCAATTCTTGTAAATAAGCATGGAAATCAGGATTTGACAATGTTCCTTTAGCTTTTCCTAATCTCAGAGCAATCATAGTCAAAACTGTGATTTGAGTAGTAAAAGCTTTAGTTGATGCTACTCCAATTTCAGGACCTGCATGTGTATAAGCACCTGCATGACTTTCTCTTGAAATAGAAGAACCTACAACATTACAAACTCCAAAAACAAAAGCTCCATTTTCTTTAGCCAGTTTAATAGCTGCCATTGTATCAGCAGTTTCTCCAGATTGAGAGATTGCAATAACAACATCATCTTTATTTATAATTGGATTTCTGTATCTAAATTCAGAAGCGTATTCCACTTCTACAGGAATACGGGTAAATTCTTCAAAAATATACTCAGCTACTAAACCTGCATGCCATGATGTACCACAAGCAACAATCAGAATTCGTTTGGCATTTAAGAATTTTTCAAGATTATCTTCAACACCAGCCAGTTGAACAATTCCCTCATTTGCATGAAGTCTTCCTCTGTAAGTATCTTTTATAACATTTGGTTGCTCATAGATTTCCTTAAGCATAAAATGATCATAACCACCTTTTTCAATTTGCTCCAAATTCATTTGAAGCTCCTGAATATAAGGATCTACTAAAGAGTCATCTTTTATTTTTCTAACTTTAAGCGGCTTATGCAATCTAATGTTTGCCATTTCACCATCTTCAAGATAAATTGCATTTGAAGTATATTCAATAAAAGGAGAAGCATCAGAAGCAATAAAATATTCTCCTTCGCCAACTCCAATTGCCAATGGACTACCCAATCTTGCAGCAACAATTTCATCAGGATTTTTTTTATCAAATACAGCAATAGCATAAGCTCCTACCACTTGATTCAAAGCAATTTGCACTGCCTTTCCTAATTTGATACCTTCCTTTTTTTGAACTTCTTCAATTAAGTTCACTAAAACTTCAGTATCTGTATCTGATTTAAAAGTATAACCTCTTTTTATTAATTCTTCTTTAAGAGGTGCATAATTTTCTATAATTCCGTTGTGAATTATCACTAATTCACCAGAATTAGAAAGGTGCGGATGCGAATTTACATCATTTGGAACTCCATGAGTTGCCCAACGGGTATGCCCAATTCCAATAGTTCCATTAGTAGTAAAACCGTCTTTTGCTTTAGCTTCAAGATCCGAAACCTTACCTTTTGTTTTACAAAGTTTAATACCTGAGTTGTCATACAACATAACACCTGCGCTATCATAACCTCTGTATTCGAGCCGCTTTAATCCTTTTATAACAATAGGATACGCCTCTCGATGGCCGATATACCCAACAATTCCACACATATATATTTATTAATTTGGTTTCGTGTAGTAAACTTCAAGTCTCAATCTTTGCGCTTCCGGAACAGATGCTTTACTTCCATACAAAATTGTTCCTACCGGGCTCATAACTGATCCTCTTGGCGCTTCTGAAATAACGCTGTTTTTTAATTTCAATTTATTTGAAGTTGCAATATCAATACTTTCTGTTACAACCAAACCTAATTTTACATTTACAGCTGTAGCGTCTTTTATAAGATTTCTGATATGATTAGTAATCCTAACCTTGTACGATTTTCCACGTTTAGTGGTAGCATCTACTTCTAATAGTCCCCCAAAAATATATCTGGTTGCTTTCGGATCTGTACCCGCAAACCCGCTCGTACCATCTGAATAATCTATTAGCGGAACATTGTTAGTCAAATCATATAAGTAAACTCTTTTTGGCTCATAATCTGCATCTTTCATTTTATCAGAATCGATGTAAAATACCAAATTTGCTTCGTTCACCATCCATTTATTAGCTCTTATTTCAGCCAATTTAGTTGCAAAATTAGAAAGATCAATTACAGCAAGCGATCCCTGACCCCCTTTTAAATAAAGATTAGCATCACCATTGACATTATCAGGATTCTTTATTGCAGTATCATAAGTGCTGTTTTTAGTGTCATTTAACAAACTGGCAGTAGCAGAACCTAAAGTTAAATCAAGAGTTTTATTCTCTTTTACCGTTTCGGCATCTGTTGTGATAGCTGTTTTAGCCTTATAATAAATTGTTATTTTACCTTTAGAAAAGTCCAACAAGGCCATATTGGTAGGGCCAGTATCGGGTCTTTCTACTTTAAAATACAATCCTCTGAAATATTCCTGAAAAGCATCAGCACTAGCAAGCTTAGTAGCAGGAGCTTTTAAAATTTTATCATCAAAGAAACCCGTATTTAATTTCAGATGCATTTCAGGTGCAAGTCTGCTAAGTGTTTTTTTACCAGTTGTTGCATCTGTTGTTAATTGATTAATTTCTGCAGAACTAAAAAAGAACTGATCATTTTGCAATACACTTGGATCGTCATTTAATCGTGGTTCTTTTTTAAAATTATCAAAATCAGTATTTTGATCCGTATAATATAATTGAGCCATTTGAGATCCGCTATCAAAATAAGAAGTACGCATTTGAACGCCTGACTCATAAACACTCAATTTAAGCTTACCCGCTGTTGCTCCATAAATAGAATCCAACTCATAAGTTGTGCTACCATCTGCATTTGAGCTTTTTACATGCTTAAAATAAGGAACACTCAACACTACACTATCAGCAACAGGTTCGTCACCAATAGTTGGTGCATATGAAGCCATTATAAGCTGAGTCACATAATTTCCTTTAGTAGTTCCTAAAACAGGATTATCATAAATACCTAAACCATTAACTGCCAATGCGTTTGATTGAATAGGAGTTATTTCCTGGTTATAAGCCAAAACGTCATATTTTTCACCCTGAAGATCAAAATGATTATCTCCAATCAAATTATCACCAATCGCATTAAAATCTTTATCGCAAGAATATAAAAGAACAACCGTTGCAACTAATAGAATTTTCTTAATAAAAGAAGTATTATACATGTTTAATAATAAAGTTAAAATTTAAAGACCCATACTTTTATAGAAATTTGTATACGCTTCAGCGAATGCATCTTTCGTGGCGAAAGGTAAAAAAGGTTTTCCTGAAGATTCTATAAATTTTGTTAAACTTGGGGATACATTTTCGGATGCAATAATCACAGCATCAGAATGCAATATGCTGGCCTTTAAGATATTTTCGTAATTTGGTGTTTCTAAATCGGCAACCGATTCATGTGGTACACCATCAAATTTCACCTTGTTGATCATTTCTAAATCTAAATTTTCGTCAAAAGACTGCCCGTAAACAGACGTTACGATTTTAGTTTCAGAAAATAAAGCTTCATTTTTATAATAATGTTTCATGTAAATTGGCAACATAGCAGCCAACCAACCATGAACGTGAATAATATCCGGAACCCAATTTAATTTTTTTACCGTTTCGACAACTCCTTTTGCAAAAAATATTGCTCTTTCGTCATTGTCAGGATACAACACTCCCTCTTCGTCAGCAAAAGTTGCTTTACGCTTAAAATATTCATCATTATCGATAAAATAAACCTGAATTCTTTCTTTCGGAATAGAAGCTACTTTAATAATCAATGGCATATCTAAGTCATTCACTACCAAATTCATTCCTGAAAGTCTAATTACTTCGTGTAACTGGTGTCTTCTTTCGTTAATATTTCCATATCTGGGCATGAAAATTCTTATCTGACCTCCTTGATCATTAATCATTTTTGGAACGTCATAAGACATTAAAGAAACCTCATTTTCAGCCAAATAAGGCACGACTTCAGATGATACATATAATATCCTCTTATCTTTCATAATAGTATTTTACTTAATTTTTGGTAATAAAAACGTTGCAAAATTACAAAAATTTATGCAGTTTATAACTAATATATTATGTTTGCACTAAATTTTAATAATACCGCCATGCATATTTTCTACGGTAAAGTAGCTTTGATAGCTTATTTAAAAACTATCAAAACCACAAATTCAACTATCGGATTTGTACCAACAATGGGCGCTTTACATCAAGGGCATCTGGCTTTAATGCAACGATCTCTTAAAGAAAACGATGATACTGTTGTTAGTATTTTCGTAAACCCTACGCAATTTAACAACCCTGAAGATCTTGCAAAATACCCAAGAACACTTGAAGAGGATGTAAAAAAAATGAGAGGTTTAAGTGACAAAATCATTTTATACGCTCCTTCTGTAGAAGATATTTATGAAGGAAAGACAATATCTCAGGATTTTGATTTTGACGGATTGGAAAATCAAATGGAAGGAAAATTCAGACCCGGACATTTTAACGGAGTCGGAACCATTGTAAAACGATTATTTGAAATTGTTACTCCAACCAATGCTTATTTTGGGGAGAAAGATTTTCAGCAATTGCAGATCGTTAAAAAGATGGTTGAGAAAAATCATTTACCGGTAAATGTTGTGGGCTGTCCTATTTTTAGAGAAGAAAATCAGTTGGCAATGAGTTCCCGAAATGAGCGCTTAACTACTGAAGAACGAAAAGAAGCGGCTATTATTTATAAAATTTTAACGGAAGCCAAAGAAATATTCAAAACAAAAAGTCCGGAAGAAACGATAGAATTTGTTAAAAATTCTTTTGAAGGCAACCCAAGATTTGAGCTTGAATATTTTGTTATTGCTGACGAATCCACATTATTACCTATAGAAAACAAAATTAAAGACAAAAACTATCGTGCCTTTATAGCAGTATTTGTTAATTCTATAAGACTGATTGACACCATTTCATTAAATTAATTTACCTTTGCAGCATGCAAATTCAAGTTATAAAATCTAAAATTCATCGTGTAAAAGTAACTGGTGCTGATTTAAATTACATCGGCAGTATTACTATTGACGAAACATTACTGGAAGCCTCCAATATTATTGAAGGTGAAAAAGTATCTATTGTAAATATCAATAATGGCGAACGTTTTGAAACTTATGCTATTAAAGGAGAGAAAAATTCAGGAGATATTACACTGAATGGTCCTGCTGCAAGAAAAGTTCAAAAAGACGACATTATCATCATTATATCTTATGCTACCCTGGATTTTGAAGAAGCAAAAACCTTCAAACCATGGATCATTTTCCCTAATGAAAACGATAATTCGTTAACCTAAGTATTTCTTTTTACACTTTATCTTCCCAATAATTTGACAAAATTTATTTTTGTTCAAACACTATTTCTTTGGCCTAAATTCAAAACAGATTCAGACTCAAAAGTTCATCGCTTTTTAAAATCCTACTGTAAGAAAAAAGCAAATAAAGTATTATATTGCTACATTATTTCAATACTTTTTAATTTACTGAAATGCCACAAATCATGAAAAAAGCTTACCTACTGTTTATTTTAGTGTCAATTTCTTCTTTTGCCCAGAAAAAATTCGACAATATTAAATCTGAAAAATTGGGAGAAGAACGAAGAATAACCATCGGACTTCCTGCTTCTTACGAAGCTAATCCTGAAAAAAAATATCCTGTCCTCTATTTACTGGATGGCGATTATTTATTTGATCCTTTTTCCGGAGCTATAAGTTACGGCAATTACTGGGGAGATATACCAGAAATGATTATCATTGGTGTGCATCAAAATAAAAATGATGAGCGTGAAGATGATACAACAATTGATCAGAATACCGGTCTTCCTTTTGAAAAAGGAGCCGATTTTTATGAATTTATAGGAGCCGAATTACTGCCTTACATTGAAAAAAAATACCGAACAGCACCTTTTAGAATTATTGCCGGACATGATGTAACTGCAAGTTTCATTAATTTCTATTTATATAAGGAACAACCTCTTTTTAACGCCTACATTTCTTTCAGTCCTGAACTTGCAAATAAAATGGAAGTTAGGGTTCCTGAAAAATTTGCTAAAGTGACCGAGCCTTTGTTTTACTATTTGTCTGTAGCTGACGGAGACAATAAAAAAATTAAAGAACCTATTGAAAAATTAGACAGCAATATTAAAATTGCAAATAATCCGTTAGTAAATTATAAATATGATGTATTCAAAGGAACTACACATTACACTCAGGTATTACATGCCATACCAAGCGCTTTATATCAAATTTTTGAAGTTTACCGACCTATAAATTCTGCAGAATACAATGAAAAAATCGCTGTTCTTGAATCAGGTTATGCTGATTACCTGGAGAATAAATATAGTGTCATGTCTAAAGTTTTGGGAGTTCAAATTCCGGTAAGAATTAGTGATTTCAAAATTATAGAAACTCTTATATTAAAAAAGAACGCTTACGATGAATTAGGAAAAATGGCCGAAATTGGAAATGTAAATTATCCAAAAGCCATGTTGGGAGAATATGAATTAGGCTTGATGTATGAAAAAATGGGAGATCCGAAACATGCTTCAAAAAAATATCAAAATGCTTCGCAAATGGAACCGATCGGTGATTTGAACAAGGATTTGATGTACGAGAAAATTGATGAAATGAATACACTTGCCAAAAAAACCAAATAATGTCAAAAGTTAAAACTTCCTTTTTTTGCCAGAATTGCGGAACCCAATATGCCAAATGGCAGGGGCAATGCAATGCCTGCAAAGAATGGAATACTATTGCTGAGGAAATCATTCAGAAGCAGGAAAAAGTGGCCTGGAAAAGCGAACCTACCTCCAGCACCAAAGCACCACGCCCTTTAAAAATCAACGAAATCGATTCGGCTCAGGAAATCAGAATGGATACAACTGATGGTGAATTGAATCGTGTTTTAGGTGGCGGAATTGTCCCTGGCTCGTTAACACTTTTAGGTGGTGAACCAGGAATAGGAAAAAGTACACTTTTGCTCCAAATTTCATTAAAACTACCATATAAAACTTTATACGTTTCTGGTGAAGAAAGTCAGAAGCAAATAAAGATGCGTGCCGAGAGAATCACACCAAATAGCGATAATTGCTATATTTTGACAGAAACAAAAACGCAGAATATCTTCAAACAAATTGAAGCCATTCAACCTGAAATTGTCATTATTGATTCCATTCAGACTTTACATACCGATTATATTGAATCTACTGCCGGAAGTATTTCTCAAATCAGAGAAACTACGGCTGAACTTATAAAATTCGCAAAAGAAACCAATATTCCGGTTATTTTAATCGGACATATTACAAAAGACGGAAATATCGCCGGACCAAAAATCCTGGAGCACATGGTTGATACCGTTTTGCAATTTGAAGGCGACCGAAATCACGTGTACCGAATTTTACGTTCCTTAAAAAACCGTTTTGGCTCAACCGCCGAATTGGGAATTTACGAAATGTTAGGAAGCGGTTTGCGTGAAGTAAGTAATCCTTCAGAAATATTGATTTCGCACAAAGACGAAGAAATGTCCGGAACTGCGATTGCTACTACGATGGAAGGCATGCGTCCGTTGATGATTGAAATACAATCGCTCGTTAGTACAGCGGTTTACGGAACTCCTCAACGAAGCACAACTGGCTACAATGCCAAAAGATTAAACATGATCCTGGCTGTTTTAGAAAAAAGAGCCGGATTTCGTTTAGGCGCTAAAGACGTTTTCCTGAACGTGACAGGCGGAATTTCTGTTGATGATCCTGCAATTGACCTGGCTGTTGTTGCCGCTATTTTATCTTCCAACGAAGATATTCCGGTAACCAAAGGCTTTTGTTTTGCCGGTGAAGTTGGCCTTTCAGGCGAAATTAGACCTGTCAATCGCGTAGATCAACGCATTCAGGAAGCTGAAAAATTAGGATTCAATACTATCTTTGTATCTAAGTACAATAAAATCGCCTTAAAAAATACCGGAATCAAAATTGAGCTTGTAGCGAAAATTGAAGATGTAGCCAGTATTTTATTTGGTTGATTTTTTATAAAACTACTTTATGAATTTTCCAAAACAAAAAATATACAAAGCACTTTTAATACTTTCCCTGGTATTAGCAGTGCTTTTTTCGGGACTTTACTTTTTTCGCAACTCGCTTTTAAAACAAGCCATTGCTAAAGTACAGCATAAAATGACCGTTGATTATAACAGTACTTTTTCAGTAAAATCAGCATCATTTGATGGTTTGTCCACGATTAAATTATCAGATGTTACCCTGGTTCCAAAAAATGCCGATACCCTTTTTCATATCCACAAAATAGAAACCAGCATCAGCTTATCTAGTTTATTGATTGGCGATGTTCAGGTTGGAACTTTGAAAATCAATAATGGCTATGTTCAGTTTGTAAAAAAGGGAAAAGTACGCAACTTTGACGCTTTCCTTAAAAGAGACAAATCAGAGTCAGATACTAACGAAAAACGCAAATACGCCACTTTTGCGTATAGAATTATTTCAAAATTATTGAATTTGGTTCCAACCGACATGAATTTAGAAAATCTGACTTTCCGAATTGATGACAACGGAAAAAAAGCTTCTATAGCGATTAGCAAGCTTGTTTTAGACAATAAACAGCTTGAAACCAATCTTCATGTTCAAAGCAAAGATTTTGATCAGCGTTGGAACATAAAAGGTTTTGCTGATCCTAGAAACAAAAAAGCAGATATTCGATTTTTCAATCTGGATACCGGCGCCATTCGTGTTCCGTATTTGGATGAACGATATAATTTGAAAGCAAGCTTCGATTCTATTCGATTGAACGTTGAAAATATAGATAAAGACGGAAGTGAATTACATATTGACGGTTATACTTCGATTACCAATCTAAAAATCAATCATCCAAAAATTGCCAGCAAAGATGTTGTAATCAAAAACGCCCGTTTTGATTATCGCTTTTTATTGGGAGATGATTTTATTTCGATTGACAGCACTTCGACCATGCAATTGAATAAAATAAAAGTAAAACCATATGTTTCTTATAATACTGAAAAAGATACGGTTTATACTTTGAAAGTTAACATTCCGAAAATGAAAGCGCAAGATTTTATTGTTTCGTTGCCTGACGGATTATTTACTCATTTTCAGGGAATGGAAGCAACTGGAAATTTCGATTATAAACTGGATTTCAAATTCAATAAAAACAAACCGAATACGCTGGTTTTTGACAGCAAAATGAATAAGGAAGACTTAAGAATCACGAAATACGGAGAAGCAAATCTGAACAAACTAAATGGAGAATTTGTTTATCGTGCCATAATTCAGAATGTTTTGCAACGTCCAATTTTGGTTGGAAATGCCAATCCAAATTACACACCATTAGATCAGATTTCACCTTATTTAAGAAAATGTGTTCTGACTACTGAAGATCCGTCGTTCTTCCAACATCGTGGTTTCATCAATGAAGCTTTCAAACAATCGATTCTGAAGAATATCCGAACTAAAAAGTTCTCACGCGGAGCCAGTACTATCAGCATGCAATTGATTAAAAACGTTTTTCTGACTCGTGAAAAAACGGTTTCGAGAAAACTGGAAGAGATTTTATTGGTTTATATTTTAGAAAACAACCGAATTGTCAGCAAAGAAAGAATGCTGGAAGTGTATTTCAATATTATAGAATGGGGACCAAACGTATACGGAATTGGAGAAGCAAGTCATTTTTATTTCCAAAAAAGTCCTTCAGCCTTAAATGTAGATGAATGTCTTTATTTAGCCACTATCATTCCAAAGCCTCGTAAGTTCATGTATCAGTTTAATGAACAAGGAAACTTGAAAGATTACGCATTAAAAAATCAGAAATTCTTAAAAAACTTAATGTTTAGAAGAGGACTTTTGGTTCCGGAAGATACCATTGGACAATTGCCAGTTTACATTTCTGGAAACGCCCGTTCTTTAATTAGAATCAAAGCTCCGGATTCAACAGCAGTACCAGTAGATTCTTTGTCTATTGGAGATGAATTTGATCTTTAAACACGAATTTCACAGATTTACATGAATTATTTTTCGATTAAATTTAAATAACTACAATAAAAAATTCCACAAATTAGCACAGATCAATCTCTGGCAATTTGTGAAATTCGTGTTTAATTTCTTTATTTAGGGCGCCGGATCAGGAATAATAGCCTGAACTTTCTCAATCTCGTTTAAGATTTCTTTTGAAAGCACAATATCAATAGTATCGATATTTTCTTTTAATTGTTCCAATGTTGTAGCACCAATAATGGCACTGGTTAGAAACGGCTGTTGCAATACAAAACCCATTGCCAATTCTGTCAATGTCAAGCCGTGTTTTTTAGCAATTTCCTGATACAATTTTGTTGCTTGTGTGCATTGCTCGCTGTTATAACGAGTATACTGCGGAAAAAGTTTGATTCTCGCATTTGAATGTTCTTCTCCGGTTAAGAATTTACCTGTCAAAGTTCCAAACCCTAATGGGGAATATCCTAGTAAACCAACATTTTCATGCAGAGCCACTTCGGCAGAACCAACTTCAAAAAGGCGGTTTAATAAGTTGTACGGATTTTGAATCGTTTTGATTCTTGGCAGGTTTTGATATTTGCTTTCTTCCAGAAAACGCATCATTCCCCAGGCATTTTCATTAGAAACACCAATATGTTTTATTTTTCCTTCTTTGATTAAGCCATTGAAAGTTTCTAAAACTTCTCTGAAATTATCTTCCCAAGGATCATTCTGCACTTTAAAAGCACGTTGTCCAAAAGTATTCGTTTTACGTTCTGGCCAATGCATTTGATATAAGTCGATATAATCGGTTTGAAGGCGTTTTAAGCTATTTTCTACGGCATATTTAATACTCGCAGGAGAGAAATCCAATTTTTCGCGCATATAGCCAAAATTGGCATTTGGACCGGCAATTTTAGAAGCTAAAATCACTTTTTCGCGGTTTCCTGATTTCTTAAACCAGGTTCCAACGATTTTCTCCGTACTTCCATAAGTTGCCTCACTTGCCGGAACGGAATACATCTCCGCGGTATCAAAAAAGTTTACGCCTCTTTCAAGTGCATAATCCATTTGAGCATGGCCTTCTGCTTCTGTATTTTGCTGCCCGAAAGTCATAGTTCCGAGACAGATTTTACTAACTTTTATATCGGTGTTGGGTAAAGTTGTGTAGATCATTTTTTTGAGTTTCTAAGGTTCTAAGGGACTAAGATTCTAAGTTTTTTTCTTTTGGGTAATAAGTTTCAAAGATACAACGGGATTCTTCAAATGAAAATGCTACAGAAGTTAAAAAGGACATAAAAAGTAAATTCCAAATTTAAAAATTTCAAATTCCAAACTTCCTAAGAATATTTTCAACTAAAATTTGGAATTTCATCATTGGAATTTCAATAAAAAAGGGTTCAAAGTAAAACTCTGAACCCTTTTAAAATCTTAGAATCTTAGTCCCTTAGAACCTTAGCATCTTAATTTATACTATTAAGCATCTCAGCGATTTCATCTAATCTTGGTGTTAAGATGATTTCGATTCTACGGTTTTTAGCTTTTCCCTCTGGTGTTGCGTTGCTTGCTAACGGAGAAAATTCGCTGCGACCTGCCGCTGTTAATTTTTGTTTGTTGATTTTAGTGTTTTCACTTAAAATATTTACAATTGCAGTTGCTCTTTTTGTTGACAAATCCCAGTTGTTTGCAATTGGTCCTGAACCTGCATATGGGTCGTCATCTGTATGTCCTTCGATAAGTACTGAAAGATCCGGATTGTCTCCTAATACTTTTCCTAATTCTACAACTGCTTTTCTTCCTTCAACACCAACAGCCCAGCTTCCTGAATTAAAAAGCAATTTATTTTCCATAGAAACATATACTTTTCCGTTTTTCTGCTCTACGGTCAAACCTTTTCCTTCAAAACCATTTAAGGCTTTAGATAAAGTTTCTTTCAGTTTTTTCATTGCTGCTTCTTTGGCAGCGATCATGGCTTCTAATTCGTTTAATCGGCTTGCTGTTTTGTCTAAACGTGCTTGTTCTTCGGCTAATTTTTTAGATTTTGCTTCTAATTGCGCTAACAATTCACGATTTTTAGCCATGTTGCTTTCTAATGCATCGTTACTGTTTTTCTCTAATGCGTTGTAAGAATCCTGCAAAACCTTAAATTTATTTTGAGCTGCAGCTAAATCTGCTTTTTGCTTAGCAAGATCATTCTTTGTGCTTTCTAAATCTTTGGTTAGTTTATCACGATCTAATTCTAACTGATTTTTTGATTTTTGCAATTCTGCATTTTCATCAGCAATGGAACGATTTTCTTTTTTAAGATCTGAATATTTGGATTCAAGATCGTTGTAAATTTTCTTGGATACACATGAAGTCATAGACATCGCTACAACTAGTAATCCGACTGAGGCCTTTTTAATCATTTTACTTCTGTTTTTATTTGGAGGGTATTAATAATCAAACAATATCAAAATTCAATACCAATGTCAATTTTGAATTTTAAACTGCTATTCCTTCAACAAGAACAATACCAAACTTTAGTCAATTTCTACTAAAACCGGACAGTGATCTGAGTGAACGGCATCTGGGAGAATAACGGCACGCTTTAATCTGTGCTCCAAAGAATCGCTTACCAAATTGTAATCGATACGCCATCCTTTGTTATTTCCGCGGGCTCCGGCGCGGTAGCTCCACCACGAATAATGATGCGGATCTTTGTTGAAATGACGGAAACTATCAATAAATCCAGATTTCATGAAAGCATCCAGCCAGGCACGTTCCTGAGGTAAAAATCCTGAAACCGTTTTATTTCGAACCGGGTCATGAATGTCGATTGCTTCATGGCAAATGTTGTAATCTCCACAAATGATCAGATTCGGAATCGTTACTTTTAATTCGTTGATGTAGTTTTGAAAGTCATCCATAAACATAAATTTATGATCTAATCTTTCAATATTAGTTCCTGACGGAAGATATAAACTCATAACGGAACAATCGTCAAAATCAGCACGAAGGTTACGACCTTCAAAATCCATATGATGAATTCCGGTTCCGAAAACGACATTGTTGGGTTTTATTTTAGAAAGTATAGCTACACCACTATATCCTTTTTTTGTTGCCGGATAATAATATTGAAACGGATAGCCGGCAGCCGTGATATCGTCGACCGGAATTTGTTCCTGAGTCGCTTTTATTTCCTGAAGGCAAATTACATCAGGGTTTGCCTGTTGTAGCCATTCGATAAAACCTTTAGTAATTGCGGCACGAATTCCGTTAACATTATAAGAAATAATTTTCATCAGTGTATTTTTTTTAGGATTCCAAATGTAATAAAAAAGTGGAAAGTTTGCGTTTGAATCAACGAAAAGTAGAGTTTTTTGTTATCTTTGTTCGCTGCTCTAATAAATTAAAAATAGTACATGGGTTTAGTTACCGCGAAAGAAGTTGCAAAGGCAATAAATGTTGATAAGTACGGGGTTTTCGGTACTTTTTCTGGCTGGATTCTTATGAAGGTTCTTAAGATCTCTACCCTTAATAAAATTTACGATCACAATAAACACTTAGAGGATGTTGCGTTTTTGAACGGTATTTTGGATGAGATGGAGATTAAATTCGAAATTCCTGAAGAAGATTTGAAACGTTTACCTAAAGACGGTGCCTATATTACCATCTCAAATCATCCGCTTGGAGGGATTGATGGTATTTTGCTTTTGAAATTAATGTTGGAAAGAGAACCAAATTTCAAAATCATCGCCAACTTTTTATTACACCGAATTGTTCCGCTTAAAAAATATATCATGCCGGTTAATCCTTTTGAAAATCATAAGGATGCCAAATCGAGCGTGGTGGGAATTAAAGAAACTTTGCGTCATTTAAGCGATGGAAAACCGTTAGGGATTTTTCCTGCCGGGGAAGTTTCCACTTATAAAGATGGAAAATTAGTAGTTGACAAACCTTGGGAAGAAGGCGCTTTGAAGTTAATCAGAAAAGCAAAAGTTCCGGTTGTACCCATTTATTTTCATGCTAAAAACAGCAAATTATTCTACTGGCTTTCTAAAATCGACGATACTTTGCGTACTGCAAAATTGCCGTCTGAATTGTTAACTCAAAAAGATCGTGTCATTAAAGTTCGTATTGGTAAACCGATCTCGGTAAACGAACAAAATGAACTTCAATCATTTGAAGAGTATTCAGAATTCTTAAGAAAGAAAACCTATATGCTTGCGAATCCTTTTGAAAAGGACAGTAAATTAATTGATACTGCAAGTTTAAAGATACCAAAAGCACCTAAAAAGATCGTTACACCGGCTAGCGGATCAAAAATGATTGCTGAAGTTGATGCTTTAAGAAATAGTGATTGTCGCTTACTACAAAGTAAAAACTACGAAGTATTTTTTGCAAGAGCGAAATCTATCCCAAATATTTTACATGAAATTGGCCGTTTGCGTGAGATCACCTTCCGCGAAGTGGGAGAAGGAACTAACGAATCGATCGACTTAGATAAATTTGACCAATATTATCACCATATGTTTTTATGGGATGATGAAACCAAACAAATCGCTGGTGCCTACCGTATGGGATTGGGATCTGAAATTTACCCGAAATACGGAATTGAAGGTTTTTATCTGAATGACCTTTTTAGATTTGAACCAGAATTGCATGATATGATGCACAAATCGATCGAAATGGGTCGTGCATTTATCGTAAAAGAATACCAGCAAAAACCAATGCCTTTATTCTTATTGTGGAAAGGGATTATTCATACTACATTGCGTCATCCTGAACACAAATACTTGTTAGGTGGTGTAAGTATCAGTAATCAATTTTCTGATTTCTCTAAATCATTGATGATTGAGTTTATGAAATCGAATTATTACGATCCTTATATTGCGCAGTATATTCACCCAAAGAAAGCGTATAAAGTAAAATTGAAAGATGCTGATAAAGACTTTATTTTTGATGAAGCCGAATCAGACTTAAATAAATTTGATAAAATCATTGACGAATTAGAACCAGGAAATTTACGTTTACCTGTTTTAATTAAGAAATATATTAAGCAAAATGCACGTGTTGTAGCTTTCAACGTCGATCCTTTATTCAACAATGCAATTGACGGTTTAATGTACATCAGGATTGCTGATATTCCGGAGAGTACCATGAAACCCGTTATTGAAGAATTTCAAATAGAATTAGAGCGCAAATTATCTGAGAAAGAAGATTAAACTGCAAACTATATAAAAAGAAAAACCCGTTAGTAAAAATTACTAACGGGTTTTTTTATACTTTTTTATTTACAACTAATAAGGCTGTTCATTGCCAATTTCGCTAATTTCATCAAAGTCATCTTTTGGATCAACTCCCCATGGATTTGTTCCTGACTCCCCTTCTGTACATAACAGAACTAAAAGCCAAATGATTCCTGCTAGTGGTATAAATACAATAAAGAAAAACCAGCCACTTTTACCAACATCATGTAAACGTCTCACTAAGACAGCCAATCCAGGTATAAAAACTAATAAAGAATATACACCACGACATATTCCTAATTCACCTCTTCCAATAGTAAGACCTAGAAAAACATCAACTATCATTAAAAGAATCGAAATTATTATTGTCGCTAACGTATAAAACCAATATTCGCTTCTTCTGGCTCTGCCGCTAAAATTAGCATAGTTTTCAAAAACTACCTTTTTGTACCATTCAATCATAATTTTTTATTGTAAGCTATTTTTAATTAAAAGTATTTAAATATTAAAACCAGGGCTTTCTTCCAACCTGATAAGTCTCATAGAACTCTTCATCCGTTTTTGTCAGGTAAATTATGCCTTCTATAAGACCAATAAGTCCGCCAATTCCGCAAAGAAGCCCTAAAATCAGCTGAATAACACCTTCTTTAGTATATCCTAAATAAAATTTATGAACCCCTAAAACGCCAAGTAAGATTGCGAAAATTCCAGCTACAACCTTTTTGTTTTCTTGTTTGGGAGCTCCAAACTCTGCTTGTGTATTTTCCATATTCTTTAATTTTTAGATTTGAAATCAATTATTATTAAAAAGAAAATCGCATTCACTGTTGAAAATGAGATTATTACTATTTTTTAGAACCAGCCTTTTTTACCAACTTGGTATGTCTGGTAAAACTCTTCGTCGGTTTTTGTCAGGTAAATAATTCCTTCTATCAAACCAATTAATCCGCTAATTGCTCCACAAGAAACGATACCAATAACTAATTGAATAATTCCTTCCTGTGTATATCCCAATATAAATTTATGAATCCCTAATCCTCCTAGTAAAATAGCAAGAATACCTGCTACAACTTTTTTATTCTCTTGCCTTGGAGTTGATGGAGTATTCCAAGCTTCTGGTTTTGTATTTTCCATTATTATCTATTTTGATTATTATAATTTTGCTTAATTATTGTAATTCAACATTTCCAATTTCATTTATTTCTTCCACTTCACTTTTTGGATCTGCTCCATAATAGTTTTCGCCAGAATCTCCCTCAGTGAATAATAAAACTAGTATCCAGATAGGACCAACTAGTGGAATCATAGAAACAAGAATAGTCCAGCCACTTTTACCAATATCATGCATTCTTCGTACTGAAACCGATAAAGAAGGAATAAGAGTAAGCAGCGAATAAAGAACAAGTAATCCGCAAGCTAAACCGACAGCCAAAGGGCCATTAGAAGTAGTAGCATATACTACTACACCCAAAATTATAAACAATAAAAAAATAACTGTTGTGGCTAAACGAAAATACCAGTATTCACTTCTTCTGGCTCTTCCAGTGAAGTCAGCATAGTTCTCAAAAACTGCCTTTTTATACCATTCAATCATAATTAATAAAAAAATTAGTTAGTTAAATCCTACTCTATTTAGGATTTTCGGCTGCTCCTGTCTAAAAATTTTGTTAAAAATTTTCCGAACAATATTAGAAAAAAATAATCTTAAAAACTAATTCCGAATGTTACTTTTAAAGAAAAGACTTGTTATAAAAAACTAAATTGATTTTAGAGAAAAAACACAACTCTTTAAGTCTTAGCTATATTGCATTATTAAGCATAAACTGCCTTGATTTTGTCTACAATAACCTGCGCCAATCTTTCATGACTTTCAAAAGTCCAGCCTGCAATATGCGGCGTTAACAAAACATTTTTGGCTTGTAGTAAATATTGAAAAGCTTCCGGGGTATTTTTATCCTGAAAAAGTGTTTCAAAAGATAACTTCTCATACTCCAAAACATCAAGACCTGCCCCCAGAATCTTTTTAGACTTCATAGCTTCAACTAAATCTGCCGTAACGATATTTTTACCACGCGAAGTATTAATAATCCAAAATGGCTTCGCAAATGCGTTTATAAAGTCCCCATTTACCATTTTGTCTGTTTCTGGCGTCCATGGAAGATGTAAACTCAAAACATCCGTTCTTTTTTGCAATTCGACTAATGAAACTTGTTTGGCATTTTCATCGCCAACATTTTCTAAAATATCATGAAATAAAACATCAACATCAAAGCCACGAAGTTTTTTAGCGAAAGCTTTTCCCATGTTTCCATAACCGATAATCCCAACTGTTTTTCCATCCAGTTCATGACCGCGATTACTTTCACGATTCCAGTGCCCCGCTCTTATCTCGGCGTTAGCCTGATTCAAATTATTAAAAAGGGATAAAATTACACCAAGAGAATGTTCTGCAACAGCGTTGCGATTACCTTCTGGAGCCGCAATTAAGTGTATTGCTTTTGTCTCGGCATAATCACAATCGATACTTTCTAAGCCTGCGCCAACTCTGGCAATAAACTGTAAATTGGTAGCCTTATCCAAAAAAGTTTTATCGATTTTAAAACGGCTTCTGATTACGATTCCGTTATAATCGTGAATTTTAGCTTCAATTTCTTCCTTCGAAGATTTAAAATCGGCGTGGTTTTCAAATCCGGCATCTTCAAGTTGTTGCCAAAGGATTGGATTATTGCTGTCGATATGTAGAATTTTTATGCTCATAAAATTGATTTAATAAGCACAAAAATACAGCTTATTATTTATTCCTAAATACTGGAAAGTTTCAAGTTTCAGGTTTCAAGTTTTCTGATAATTTTTTATTGCCTATATTTTTTTTTAACTTTGAAAATAACTCCGCTGAGAATTCTACATGATTCAGCTTCAATCAGCAAAAATTCTCTCACATGAAATTGACAAAGACTTTTAAATCATTTTTTGAAAACGAAAAATCAGGCGGTCTTTTACTGCTTTTTGTGACATTGCTATCTCTTTATCTGGCGAATTCTTCTTTTCAGACCAATTATATCGCTTTTTGGGAGACAGATTTAGGCGGGCATTCTATCACGCATTGGATCAATGACGGATTGATGACGATTTTCTTTTTGTTAATTGGTTTGGAATTAGAACGCGAAATTTATCACGGAGAATTATCGAGTATAAAAAATGCTTCTTTGCCTTTAATGGCAGCCTTAGGAGGAATGTTAGTTCCTGCAGGAATATTTTTAGCCTTGAATTTTGGAACTGCAACCCAAAACGGAGCTGGAATTCCGATGGCAACAGACATTGCTTTTGCGATTGGAATTTTGTCATTGTTGGGAAATAAAGTTCCGCCTTCCTTAAAAGTATTTTTAACTGCACTTGCGGTTATTGATGATTTGGGCGCTATAATTGTTATTGCTATTTTTTACACCACTTCAATTTCATTTCTAAATCTTGGAATTGCACTAGCCATTTGGGGTTTCTTATTTATTTTAAACAGAAAAAAAGTCAACAATATTATTCCGTATTTAATTGGCGGTGTTTTTATGTGGTATTTTATGCTGAATTCTGGTGTTCATGCGACCATTACAGGTGTTATTCTTGCATTTGTGATTCCATTTGGAGATGGTGGAGAAAAATCAGTTTCCTATAAATTACAACACTTTTTACACAAACCCGTTGCTTTCTTTATTTTGCCATTGTTTGCAGTTGCCAATACTTGTATTGCAATAGATTCTGATTGGCATCAGGGTCTTGATCACCCCAATACTTTCGGAATTATTTTAGGCTTAACTGTTGGAAAGCCTTTAGGAATTCTACTTTTTTCTTTTTTGGGAGTAACCGCCGGCCTTTGTGCTCTTCCAAAGAGATTAAAATGGACACATATTTTAGGTGCCGGAATGTTAGGCGGAATTGGTTTTACAATGTCGATTTTCATTACCATTTTGGCTTTCAAAGATCCGGAAACCATTGTTTTTTCTAAAATTGCTATTTTGATTGCTTCTGTACTTTCCGGAATTTTTGGGTTTGTTTATTTGAAATATGTATTGAAAAAAATCTAAAAAAGAAAATCCAAATTCCAACATCACATGATAACTAACTTTAAAACTTATTATTATGATCGCAAGAATCTGGCACGGAAAAACAAGAGTAGAGGACTATGAAGTTTACACCGAGTTTCTACAGAAAACTGCTATTCCCGATTATTCAAAAACAGTTGGTTTTATAAAATTATCTTTTTTAAGAAACATCAAAAACAACGAAGGTCATTTTACTTTGATTACGTATTGGGAGAATCTCGAAGTCATTAAAAACTTTGCCGGTCAAGATTTTGAAAAAGCAAAATACTATCCGGAAGATGATGCTTTTCTTTTGGAATTTGAAGAGACCGTGGAGCATTTTGAGGTTTTTAGCTGATTAAAATTCCAATAT
Organism: Flavobacterium aquidurense; assembly: GCA_900107365.1. GTDB lineage: Bacteria > Bacteroidota > Bacteroidia > Flavobacteriales > Flavobacteriaceae > Flavobacterium > Flavobacterium aquidurense. Next base: position 337,845 of record FNPS01000005.1, on the reverse strand, counting down.
AAGAAATTCCAAATTCCAAAATGAATAAAATCAAACAGATACTTATAATTTCAATGACATTAATTATTCTGCTTGTTGGAGTAATTTTATATCAAATAAAAATATATGTTCCTGAGAGTCCTGGATGTGCAATTCCAGTTCCTTGGTGTGGGACACCAAATTTTACTGAAAAGGAAACAAAAGGAAAAGAAATTTTTAATTCTAACTGTGCAGCTTGTCATAAAAAAAATGCGAGATCAACTGGACCGGCACTTGCTGAAACTGATTCTTTGGTATTTATAAAATGGCTAGCTAAAAATAAGCACAAAATTGATAGTACAAAAGTTGAAGAATGGGGAATCGATTATCATAGATTGGCATTCTCTAGAACATTGAATAAAAAAGAAATAGCCAATTTAATAGAATATTGTAAGAGCAAGTAAAACCTGGAAAAACCTACTATTCGCAATATTGTCATTCCCAAGGAACACTACTCATCTTTAAAAAACAAAAATTCCAAATCCCAAGCCTAAGCATTGGAATTTGGAATTTTCTATATTGGAATTTCTTTAAAAATCTAACCTTTGATTTGTTTCAAAGAAGTCTTAATCCCTTTTATCAAAGAAGAACTAAACCCATTATGTTCCATTTCATTCAAACCGACAATTGTACAACCCTGAGGCGTCGTTACACGGTCAATTAATTGTTCCGGATGTACTTTTTCCTCTAATAACATTTTTGCTGCTCCTTTTACTGTTTGTGCTGCAATTGCTAAAGCTGTCTGTGAATCAAAACCAATTTCGATTCCGGCCTGCATCGAGGCGCGTATATATCTTAAGGCATAGGCCGTTCCGCATGCTCCAAGAACTGTTGCTGCATCCATTAATTTTTCATCGATAACCGGAGCAGTTCCCAAATCTTGGAACAAATCTACAATTGGCATCGCTTCTTCACGATCTGTTTCAGGAAAAGAAATACAAGTTGCCGATTCTCCAAACTGCGCTGCAATATTCGGCATGATACGCACAACAGGATATTCGTTGTTTGTTTTTGACTGAAGCATATCCAAAGACAAACCGCTCACTGCAGAAGCAATCGTTTTCCCTTTTATTATCGGTAAGATTTCAGCAAAAACAGTATCAACCTGATACGGTTTAATAGTTAAAATCACTACATCAGCTTCCTGAATGTTGTGTTTATTATCGTTAGAAACCGTGATTCCGTATTCAGATAAATATTGAATACTGGCTGTGTTTCTTCTCGTTACGGTAACCTGATTGTTTTTTGAGAATTTGGCAATTCCCAAGGCAATAGAAACCCCAAGATTCCCTCCTCCAATTATATGTACTTTCATTGCTTATGTATTGGCTGGTTAATAGCATAATTTAGTTTCGCAAATTACATAGATTTTAAGGATCTTAAATCACTGTTATCTATTAATTTGTGGCAAAAATCTAAAACCCAAGAATCAATTTGGCTACTCCAAAGTAGAGCATAATTCCAAAAACGTCATTGGTTGTCGTGATAAACGGACCTGTAGCAATAGCGGGATCAATCTTATTTTTATGAAGGAAAAGCGGCACCAGAGTTCCCAAAGTCGCAGCGAACAAAATCACTACAATCATCGAAATCGAAATCGCAAAACCCACCAGATATTGTTGGTACATAATCGAATGATATCCTAATAATAGCAATGAAATAATAGTTCCTGAAATCATAGAAACGGTAATTTCTTTACTGAAATATCCTCGGCTAAATTCTTTTAAAGTTCCGTTCGCCAACCCTTGTACGACAATTGCCGAGGCCTGAACCCCAATATTTCCTGCTGTTGCCGAAAGCAATGGTACAAAAATGATTAGAGTAGAATGGATTTTGAATATATCTTCATTTCCTTTCAAAACAAAAGAAGCCACAATTTCGATCACCATTCCAATCAAAAGCCATGGTAAACGCGCTTTGGTTAACTCCAAAACACTATCGTTTGATTCAACGTCTTGTGTAATACCCGCCGCTAACTGGTAATCTTTATCGGCTTCGTCCTTGATTACATCTAATATATCATCAATGGTAATTCTTCCCACCAGGCGACCCAGTTCATCCACAACCGGAATAGCTTCTAAGTCGTATTTTTGCATGATCCGAGCTACCTCAACATCTTCGGTATCAACGTTTACAAAATTTAGTTTTCTGATATAGATATCACCAATCTGAGTTTTGGTAGAAGTCGTCAATAAATCTTTTAATGATAATCTTCCTTTTAATCGGTTTTCATCATCAACCACATAGATTGAATGCACTCTTGACACGTTTTCCGCCTGAATACGCATTTCTTTAACGCATGTTAGTACATTCCAGTTTTCATTGACTTTTACCAACTCTTTTCCCATCAAACCACCCGCCGAATTTTCATCGTAGCGTAATAATTCGACAATATCTTTCGCGTGTTCAACATCATTTAATTCCGAGATTACCTCTGCTTTAATTTCCTGCGAAAGTTCCCCGATAATATCTGCCGCGTCATTGGTTTCAAGCTCATCAAGCTCTTCGGCAATTTCTTTAGGTGAAAGTCGGCTTAAGATGTTTTCACGCAAATCATCTTCTAGTTCAAGAAGAATTTCTGCTGTTTTATCGCTATCTAAAACCCTGAAAATATAGGTTGCTTCGTCGAAATCCAGTTCATCTAGTATTTCGGCAATATCGGCGTGGTGCAAATCGTTTAATAAAACTTCAAGTTCCTTGTCGTTTTTATTAACAATGTGCTCTTCTAATTGGTGGATTAAATCTTTGCTAACTTTGAACTCCATCGGCTTCTATTTTTTGAGTCAGTTCAATAAATTCTTCTACACTAAGTTGCTCGGGACGTTTATCAAAGATAGTGTCTAATCGCAAATCATCAGTTAAATTTAATGTTTTCAAACTGTTACGTAATGTTTTTCGTCTTTGCTGAAAAGCAGTTTTCACTACCGTAAAGAACAACTTTTCACCACATGGAAGACTATAATCTTCCTTTCGGGTCATTTTCATCACACCCGATTTCACCTTGGGCGGAGGAATAAAAACATTTTCGTCAACAGTAAACAAGTACTCAGTAATATAGAAAGCCTGTGCTAATACGGATAAGATTCCGTAAGCTTTAGAGCCTTTTTTCTCGCAAATACGTTCGGCAACTTCCTTTTGAAACATTCCCGAAAACTCAGGAATCTGGTCTCTAAACTCTAAAGTCCTGAAAACGATCTGAGTCGAAATATTATAAGGGAAGTTCCCGATTATAGCGAATTGTTTGTCTTTGTAAACCTCATTAATATTGTATTTCAGAAAATCCTGAGAGATAATCTGATCTTTTAATTTCGGATAATTTTCACCCAAATACGTCACAGATTCGGTGTCAATTTCGATTACGTGCGTATTAATTGGTTTGTCAAGCAAATACTTAGTCAACACACCCATCCCCGGTCCTATTTCTAAAACCTCATCGTATCCCTTTAAGCTTAAGGTATCTGCGATTGCCTTTGCGATACTTTCATCTTTTAAGAAGTGTTGTCCTAAATGTTTTTTGGCTTTTACTTTTTCCATTTTCTTTTTTAGATTGCTAGATTATTAGACTTCTTAGATTGTTAGATTTTAAGTAAGTCTAAAAATCTAAGAAGTCTAATAATCTAAAAATCTTTTTTTAATGTTCCGAAATAACTTCTAATTCGGTTCTGAAAGAAAGCATTTTATCTGCGAATAACTCTAAAGCTTCTCTATCAAATTTCGGTTGTTCTTCCAAATAATACTTTTCTAAAGTTTCTTTGCTATCGGTAACATATTGAACAGAATACGTAATTCCGCCCATTTCTTCTTCAATTAAAACTCTCACAATTCTTGCAGACGAAAATTTTTCTGTTGCCAGAATTTCCGGTATGTGTTTTTCCTGCATCCACTTTAACCATTGGTCATGAACGCTTTCGTGTATATTGGTTGTAACGTTGTAAATAATCATTTTTCTTGATTTTAGATTTTAGATTTTAGATTTTAGATTCCAATAAAAATCTAAAATCTAAAGTCTGAAATCTGAATTATAAATTCTTGTCTCCTCTCAACTCGCGGTATTTTTTTCTCGCATCAACAAAGTAAATACTATCCTGATGGTTAAAAATTACCTTTTCATACAAAGGTTTTGCCTTTTCTGTATCTTTTAATTCGTCGTTGTAAATTTCTGCCGAAAAAAACAAAGCTTCATCAACATAAATTCCGTCGCTATGATGGTCAATGATCTGCTGGTATTGGCTTAAAGCCGAATTATAATCCTTCAGACTTTCATAAATTTTACCTAAACGCAACATTGTTACAGCTTCGATTTCCTGTCCTTTATAGGTTTTCAGAATGTTTTGAAACTGTGCAATCGCTTCTGGTTTTTTATTTTGATAAAGTAGAAAATCACCTTTTGCAAATTGCTTTAATGCCGTTTGTGTCGAATCGGCAACGGTGTTGTCATTTATCAATAAAAAATATTCCAGTGCATCATTTGCTATCAACTGTGTGTTGGCCGATTTTAATTCTTTAAATTGTTTTAAAGCCCATTCAAAATCAGTTTTAAAATAACTTGTTTTGGCTGCTTTCAAACTTGCTTCGTGCGCTACAACATCATTCTTTAAATCCAATTGAATCTGCGAATAATAAATCAACGCCTGATTGAACTTTTCCTGCAAAAGCAAAATATCCCCCAACTCCATCTTAGCATCCGCTTCCTGATAATCATTCAAATTAAGCTCTAAAGCTCGTTTAACAATTGCGATACCCTCTTCTGGCTTTTTTAAATTAAATGCCTTAAAATGCGCCTGAATTAATTGCAAAGATAAGGTAAAAGGAGTTATTTCATAGGTTGTAAGCAATTGTTGTAACTCAGCGTCAATTATTGGATAGTCTTTTTCCTGTGCTTTATCAATTTTAATTTCCATTAAATAGTAATTGGTCTGCACCAATAAATCTAAATCTTTGGTATTAAGAAGGATAAAGTTCAAAATCTCAGAAGCTGTTTCCGTGTCATCTTCATTTAATGCAAACTGACTCAAATTGACAATACTCGAAAGTGATTCGGGTTCGCGCTTGTAAATCGCTTTTTCCTGGATAAACGCTTTTCCAAATTCCTTTTGCTGTACATAAAACCAACTTAAATAGTGATTCCAGAATACATCCTGATCTTTTTGTGTTTTCAGGATTAAGGCTTTTCGCATCGCATCTTTAAAAGCCGTATTATCTGTCTCACCATTCATGAAACGGGATAGTTGCGTCTGAATTAAATTAGCATTCTGTGGATTATTATAGGATTCTGTTAACAAAAGATCAATCATTTGATCAGTCTTACCCAACTGTCCGTACAACATTCCGATTTGGAAATTAAAATTGTAATTCGGCTGCACCTGCATTGCCGTTTGATAGGCTTTCAAAGCATATTCTAACAATACTTTTTTCTCGAAAGAATTTCCGATTCCGTAAACATCATTAGCATTCGTTTTGATTTTCTCTATAGCCTGATCGTAATAATTTTTGGCTTTTGCATCATTTTTCTGAAGTTGGAAATTATATCCCAATTCTACTAAAAAAACACCCTGTTTGTATTTATTATAACGATCCTGAATCATTTTTTCAGCCAAAGCAAATTGCTGCAATTGCTGATAACAATCTACCGTTCTTAAAAAGTATTGGGTATTGGATGGTGCACTGTTTAAAAGCTCCTCATAACTGATTTTTGCTTTTTCGAAATCACCTTTATCGTAGTAATATTGCGCCAGTTGCTCATTTTGAGAAAAAAGGAGTGTCGACCAGAACAAAACGATATAGATAAAGATGTTTTTCATATTTCAGTTCTTTTAGTCAGTCTTAGTCTCAGTTTTCAGTATCAGTTTTCAGCGTAATATCTACTGTAAACTGAGACTGTGACTGCGAACTATTATTTAATTTCAACATTCGATTTCCAGACAATCAAAGTTAAGCCAATTAAAATAAAAGGAATACTTAAAATTTGTCCCATATTAATCAACATATTGTTCTCAAAACTTTCCTGGTTTTCCTTAAAAAATTCGATTAAAAAACGGGCCAAAAACAACAATGTCAGGAAAGTCCCAAATAATAATCCTTTGGCTTGTTTTATTTTTTCTGATTTATACATCCAAAATAAAAGGGCAAATATCAGCAAATACGAAAATGCTTCATACAATTGTGTCGGATGCCTCGGGATCATATCATCTCGTTGAAAAACAACTCCCCAATTGCCATTTGTCGGTTTTCCGTAGATTTCAGAATTCATAAAATTCCCAAATCTGATAAAAGCTCCTGTAACCGGAACTCCAATTGCCATTCTGTCCAGCAGTCCTAAAAAATTGACTTTGTATTTTTTGCAATATAAAACGATAGCAATTAAAACACCGATTGTACCACCATGACTGGCTAAACCCTGAAAACCAACAAACTTATAAACTCCGGCAATTTTCTGAATAGGCAAAAGTATTTCTATGGGATGTTTAAAAAAATAATCAGGTTCATAAAAAAAGCAATGTCCCAATCGGGCTCCTAAAATTGTACCCACAATTACATAAACCAGCAGGCTATCAAGGTTGTCTAATGACAGCTGCTCTTTTTTATAAATATTGCGAACAATATAATATCCAAGCAAGAGTCCAGAGGCAAAAAGAGCTCCGTAATATTTTAAAGGAAAACTATCCGTTATCATAACTATTACAGGATCCACATTCCAGTACAAAATTCCATTCGCCATAATTCCAGTTTTCAGTCGCAGTTTTCAGTCGCAGTCTCAGTTTTCAGCTTTGTGCTGAGGCTGTAAACTGAGACTGTAAACTGTAAACTAAATTAGTTTATAATATCAAATCCACAGTAAGGACGTAAAACTTCTGGAATTACGATTCCTTCCGGTGTTTGGTAATTTTCTAAAATTCCAGCCAACACTCTTGGCAAAGCCAATGAACTTCCGTTAAGCGTATGTGCCAATTGGTTTTTTCCATCTTTGTCTTTGAAACGTAATTTCAAACGATTGGCCTGGAAAGTCTCAAAATTAGAAACTGAACTAATTTCTAACCAACGATCCTGCGCTGTAGAAAACACTTCAAAATCATACGTCAAAGCCGATGTGAAACCCATATCGCCACCACACAAACGTAAAACGCGGTATGGTAATTTCAATTCTTTTAAGATATCTTTTACGTGTTCCACCATTCCGTCCAATGCTGCATAAGAATTATCCGGATGTTCGATACGTACAATTTCTACTTTATCAAATTGGTGCAAACGATTCAATCCGCGAACATGCGCTCCGTAAGAACCTGCTTCACGACGGAAACATGGTGTGTAAGCGGTGTTTAAAACTGGCAATTCGCTTTCGTTTAAAATAACATCGCGGTATAAATTCGTAACCGGAACCTCAGCCGTTGGAATCAAATATAAATCATCAACTGTTGAATGATACATTTGCCCTTCTTTGTCAGGCAATTGTCCTGTTCCGTAACCTGAAGCTTCGTTTACCAAATGCGGTACCTGAACTTCATTATATCCTGCAGCTGTATTTTTATCTAAGAAATAATTGATTAAGGCACGTTGCAAACGAGCACCTTTTCCTTTGTAAACCGGAAAACCTGCACCTGTAATTTTCACACCCAATTCAAAATCGATGATATCGTATTTTTTTACCAATTCCCAGTGAGGTTGTGCACCTTCATGCAAAACCGGAATATCACCTTCCTCGAAAACATTCAAATTGTCATCCGGAGTTTTTCCTTCAGGAACAATATCAGCCGGAAGGTTTGGTAATGTGTATAATTTATTCGTCAATTCGGTTGCCAAAGCTTCTGCTTTTTCGCCCAATTCTTTACTTTTTTCTTTTAAGGAAACAGTTTTTTCTTTTAAGATTGCGGCTTTAGATTTCTCTCCTGCTTTCATCAATTCCCCTATATCTTTGGATAATTTATTAGATTCAGCTAAAGTATTGTCTAACTCTACTTGTGTAGCACGACGATTTTCGTCTAATTGCACCACTTCTTCAACAACGCTTTTAGCATCGATATTTCGTTTTGCTAAAGCCTTGATTACTTTCTCCTGATTCTCTCTAATAAATGCGATTTGTAACATAGCTTTGTGTTTATAACTAGTATTTTTATATAAAGGAAGCAAATTTAAGGAAATGTTTGCTAAGAATACGACAAAGTTTAGCCTAAAAAGTTATTCCACAGAGATACACAAAAATTACGCAGAGAGGCACGAAGGTTTTTTTGATTTTCTTACGTTATGCAAAATTTTTCACAAAATTCAGAATCTCATGTTCTGGTTTCAGGATTTGTTTTTAATTTTAAAAGTGATTTCTATTCCAGAGAAAATATTTCCGGCCTAATTAAATACAAATTTTAATGATAAAGCTTCTAAACATCAGAACATTCAAAGCGTTTCAAAGTCGGAATTATGCATTGTTTTTTGGAGGACAACTGGTTTCAAGAATCGGAATGTGGATGCAGCGGACCGCAGTTGTCTGGATTGTCTACAGCATGACCCATTCGACATTTATGCTGGGAGTAACTGTTTTTGCAGAACAATTTCCGTCTTTTTTGTTTTCCGTTTTTGGAGGAGTTGTTGCAGACCGGTACAATCGCTATAAAGTTTTGATGATCACTCAAATTGTTTCTGCCGTACAAGCCATTTTATTAACTGTTTTAGTCTTTACCGGGCATCATCAAATTTGGCAAATATTATCATTAAGTGTTTTATTGGGCATTGTAAACGCCTTTGATATTCCGGCGCGCCAGCCTTTGGTTCATGATATCATCAATAAAAAAGAAGATCTCCCAAATGCCATTGCTTTGAACTCTACATTGAACAATTTGGCTCGGTTAATCGGACCTTCTTTATCCGGAATTATATTGACTCAATTTGGTGCTGCAAATTGTTTTTTACTTAATGCAATCAGTTTTGTAGCCGTAATTATTTCATTGATGCTAATGAAACTCCCGCCTTATCATCCCAATCCGGTAAAAAAGAAAGTAATGACCGACTTGAAAGAAGGGTTTTTATACATGAAAAACACGCCGAAAATTAGCGTGATCCTTTTGATATTATCCCTTTTAAGTTTGTTGGTAGTTCCTTACAACACCCTTTTACCCGTTTATGCCAAAGTAATTTTCCACGGAGATGCGGCAACTTTTGGTTACATCAACAGTTTTATTGGTTTGGGTGCAGTTACGGCTGCGATATATCTGGCTTCTTTAAAATCGGGAACTAGTCTCAAGAAAATACTATTTACAAATACGCTAATTCTTGGAGTGAGCTTAATTATTTTTTCGCACCTTAATGTTTTTCCAATCGCAATGGCTATAGCGGTTGTCTGCGGATTTGGAACTATGTCACTGATTCCGATTTGTAACACTATTTTGCAATTAGAAGCTGAGGAAGCCATGAGAGGAAGAGTTATAAGCTTTTTTGCAATGGCCGCATTCGGAATGATTCCGCTTGGGAGTTTGCTTATTGGATTCGTTTCCAAATATATTGGCGCACCCAATAGTATTTTACTACAGGGAATTATGGCGCTAATTATTGCATTTTCATTTTATGCGCTTCATAAGAAAAAGACAAAAAACAAAAAGAAATTATTGACTATCAATACTGAAGAAACAGACAACATTAATAATACTATTTAAAAATGAATCAAAATACAGCATTACTCGTAATGGACATTCAGCTTGGAATATTAGGAACTTTCCCAAATACTGAAGATGTCATCAAAAATATAACGAAAGCTATTGCAATTGCCCGGGACAAAAACATTCAAATTATTTTTGCGACACTTGGTTTTAAGAACGGAGCTGCAGAAATAAGTCCGAACAACAAAGTTTTTTCAGCAACGAGAGAACACATTGCCAATATTAATTTGGAAGAATTCTCTAAAGTTCATCCGGCATTAGCACAGCAAGAAAATGACATTCATGTTACTAAACGTCGCGTAAGTGCTTTTACAGGAAGTGAATTAGAAGTTATCTTAAGGTCAAAAGGAATTCAGCATTTAATACTAACGGGAGTTGCGACAAGCGGCATAGTGCTTTCGACAACAACCGAGGCCAGTGATAAAGACTTTAAAATAACCGTACTCTCAGACGGATGTGCCGATCGTGATGAAGAAGTACATCGCGTTTTGACAACAAAAATTTTGCTGCGTCATGCAAATGTTCTTACCATAGACGAGTGGAAAAACGCCTAATGGAAGAAAATTATAGTAGAAAATTATCCAAAAAAAAACGGAAACAGCCCCCAAGCTGTTTCCGTTAGCTATATCTCCAAAATGAGATTTAGCAAATAAGATAATTTATCTTGTATAAACTCTGATAACACCAGCTGCATCTTTCACTTTTAATTCTTTAAGTGTAAGATTCACGATATCCTGAGTTACAGTAACACCATTTATAACTGTAGTTATATTATTGTGTGATCTTGAATAAATTCCTGATTGAACTGTTAATGCACAAGCAGTTACTGCTGAATCATAATCTCCAACATTAATTGTGTTATCCAATTTAAGTTCGATATAGTCTTTTCTGCAATTATTTGCATTTTCGACTGGATCAATTAATGTTTCTGTACCATTTATAACAGTTCCAGTTTTGCTAAGATCCCATTTTCCTTCTAATGGAACTAATGTTTCCCCTTCATTATCATCATTGCTGCAAGATGTTGTAAATAAGCCAACGCTTAGGATTAAGGCGAGTAAAAAGCTTTTCGTTTTCATGTTTGATTTCTTTAAAATTAATAGTGCTAAATTAATTTTAAAGTTTTCCCGATGTGTTACACAAATTTCCCGACGATTTACATAATTTCTAGAAATTCGTAAGTTATTTCATAAAAATTATACGAAGATTTACATAGAGGTCCACAAAGTATTACAAACTATTTGTGAACCTCTATGCATTTTCTTTGTGTATCTCTGTGAAACAAAATCATTTACGCTCCACCAATAATTCCTTAAGTTCGTTTGTTTTCAAAAAGGTTGCCAGACGGCCGGAAAGCAATAAAACCTCTCTTTCTTCCGGGGCAATTCGAAGTTTGGTTTGCACATGAGAGGCAAATTCATATAAAATCAGAATTTCAGACGGTGTCAATTCACTGAATTTCTCTCTGGTTAAAGTAGCCAGAATAACTTCTCCATCTTTATCTTTTGTAAAGCTGAGTTCTCCAAACTGATCAATTAATTCTTTTTTGAAATTGCCATAAAATCGCAACCAGGTTGAATAATCATCGTCTGAATTTTTTAATTCGGTTACCAAATCTTCATACTTCTGATCTTTGTCCATCTTTAACAAATGATCCCGAAGCGTTGTAAAACCAATAACCTGATAATTAGAAACCGGAATTTTATAACGATCCATTAAATTTTCGACATCTCTGTCAAAAGTAATATAGCGCGTTTGAACTGTATATAAAGATGCCGTTTCGAAAAGTGAAATCAGTTTAATTTTTTCATCACTGATATAAGGTTCTTTTTTTCCCTGCCCCAGACAATCAATAAAAAGGGCGCGTTTGTTTTTATTATCTACTTTAGAATCATTGTTAAGCAATTCGACCAAAGTTTTATATCCCATATTATCCGAAGCCCCACCATCGATAATACATAATATTTTCTGCTGATTTTTTACACCGAATTTCACTTTGGGCAAAACACCCGGAAAAGCAGAACTGGCAGTAATGGCATACGTAACCGGAAAATCGAAACCGTCATTTACCTCATTATGATTTAAAGGAATTGTGGCTTTATTGGGTGCCAAAGACGAATTCAGATTCAAACCCCGAATAATGTGAGGCATAAACGGAATGCGTTCTCCGTTGTTATAAGCTGTTCCGTTGGCAACCATCATAGGTAAACTGGGGGTATTTTTACTTTCCTTCGGAACAAAAAAATCAGACATCAACATTTGGGTGGCAAACTTGTTCGGATTATCAGGATTGATGTTGTCGTATTGCAGAATTTCCGAATCGAGTCGTTGCGTCATCGAAATTTTATCTCCTTTTTCGTTTCGGCTGTTGTTTAAAAGTGACAAAATCGTAGCCGATTTATCTACATAATCTTTAAATGCATCGGCTTTGGAGAAATAAAACTCATTAAAGGTACAATTATCGTGATTGAGTTTATTTTTTAAAATTGTCAAATAATAACCAGCCGAATAGCAACCTCCCGAAACGGTTGAGAAATAATCGATTTCATTTAAGAAGTTACGTTGCTGGTTGTTTTCCTGAATTTCTTCTAAACCCAAAAGAACACCCATACTGAAAAACTGCGCTCTCGAACCACCGCCCGAAATGGCAATTCCTAAAGCAATATTGGGATTTTGAAATCTGATATTACGTTCCTGAACCGATTTGTACTCATTTAAAGAAACCGCTGGAATAGAACTATAATTGATCTCCGAAAAAAGATTAATTTTATTTTGAGAAAAGCCTATTTCAACAAGAAGAAAAAGCAATATCTGCACGCATTTATATCTCATTTTGAATCTATTTTAAATAACTAAAATCATTACGAGCGAAATTTCAGGACTCGGCAGAAAATAACCTATCAAAAACTGAACCCATTAAATGCAACCTTTACATTTAATGGGTTCAGAATATTTTAATTTACAGTAACACTTTTTACAGGAGAGGACGTACAAGTACCTTTTCCCTCCTCAACAGTTATATCCGCTTTTACCGAATAAGTTCCGGCAGCACTATAAGTATGAGAAACAGATACACCATCTACAGATGGACTTCCGTCTCCAAATGTCCATTTTACAGATTTTAATGTTTTACTTCCGGTGTATTCAACTGAAAAATTGATTTTTTTAGGATCGGTAGCATCTGCTGTATGTTTTACTTTTTCATAGATCGATTCAGCAACACAGTCAATTCCTTTTTCTATATCATCTTTCCCGCAAGAAAGATTTAAAGTTAATAATGCAACGAAAAACAAAATTGTCGCCGTTTTTTTCATGATTTTAGTTTTTAGGTATTTTTTAAAATGTTATTCATACAAATATAAACAATACTATCCTTACAATTATAAATTATTATCATCAAAAAGCCATTTCTACTCAATATTAAACAATCTTAATATATAAGAGAGCTCATAAACGATAAAAAGTATCGCTAACACAGTATGAAAAATTTTATTATGAATTTTTATTGCCACTAAACAAAGCGCAACATGTGACGCGATCCTTACATAATATTCTGTTTGATTGTACAAAAAGTAGTTTCCGCCTTTTATAGCTGTATCAATCATGTCGGCAATAAAACTCATGGCCAGAATCGCAAAGAACCAGTTTTTACGAGAATAAAAGTAATCTTCATAACCCGTATAATCCACAAGATCGTCAGGATACAAAATCGCGCAGAGCAGATAATAAATCAGAATATAACAGATGATAAAAAAGTAATCTACAAAATACCATTCCGTTATCAGCTTCAGATTAAACTCCCACCACCAAAAATGAATAATCAGCAAAAAAACATAAAACACCCAAAGCGAGTGTACAAAATAGATTTTCTTTCGCCCCGGATGCTGAATAAAAATAACCGATCCCTTAATAAGGTGTGTTAAACTCAACCCCAAAATAATCCCGATAATCGACTTGATGTGCGTTAGTTCTTCCATAAATATGAGCAAAATTTATACAGAACTAAAATTAAGCATTTTACCACAGAGATACACAAAGAATTTTCACAGAGTTACACAAAGGGAATTAAATTTGTGACTTTGCCAGATTAAATAAGAACTTTGTGATTCTCTGTGAAACCTTTGCGTTACTCTGTGGTAAAACTTTTTGCGGTTAAATTAATTAAGCACGTTTAATCTCACCTAAAAGTACCAAAAAAACAACTAATTGAGAGTAGAATTATTTCGCAGAGATTCACAAAAACAGCACAGAGATACACAAAGTTATTTTAAAAAACCTTTGTGTATCTCTGTGTAAAATCTTAGTGTATCTCGGTGGTAAAACCTTTTTTTTAACTAAAAACCTTAAGCGCGCTTAATCTCATGCCCCACATATTCCTCCAAAGTAGCAAACATATCATCTACCGAAAGCACTTCAAAGTCAGGGTGGTTTTTCAGGAAATTAGCGTTTAAGGTTACTAAATTTTCTTCTAATTCATAAAAAGTATCATTGTTCAAAGAATCGCGAACCGGATTCACGCCTTCAAATTTCCCGCTCACAAATTTATTCAGCTTAACGCTGCTCATCAATTTGACTCTCTTGCTTTGCTGTTGAAACAATTCCAGGTGTTTTTCGGCGCCAATCAAGGCCAGGCCTTCTTCGATTAATTCGTTTAATTCTTTATTCCAAGCCGATTTATAAACAAACTGGGCAAAATTTCCCTCGGCATATTGGGACCAATAATAATCAAGATAATAACTCATTAAAGCGTCAGCGTGAATAAATTCGTCGTCGACACCTTCTTCGCGCATTAAATTGATAACTGAAATATTAGAATGAATCAAATCATGAAGATTTTCACTATTCATTGCCGTTTCAGAAACTATTATTCTACCGAATTCCTCCATTTAATTTTTGTTTTGAGATTGATTTGCAAATTTCAGTTAAATAAAAACAGAAAAGAAATACAATCTGAATTTATATGCCTTCAGCTCCGTCTGTACGCTGCTTTTCGTTCATTTTTGCCACCAAAGCTTTCAAACGCAAGGCGCGTTCTCTCTTTTCTTCCTGAATTTTGGCTTTCTTCCTGTTGAGCAATTTGGTATGTAAAGCCTTGTTTTTCGTATTTTTCTCAGGTCCTTTTGCCATGATTTCTATGGTTTAGTACTTTGTTGTGCAAATATAAGAAAATGAATGACAATAACATTTTGGGCGTTCCCTCCGGTCGGGCTGTCCGCTATATCTTTTGCGATTGAAGTTTCGTCTTAAGAGAGAATTCAAGGTATCGCAAAAGGATGCCGCTTCCATCCCTAACGCTCACAGTTTCATAAGAAAATTTAGTTTTGTGAGATTATTTTGAAATAAAAAAGAGTATTTTAGCAACTCTTCAGAATTTAACTTTTATCATAAGAAAAGTAACAAACAAATTATATTTTAAAAAATGAATATTGTTTTTATTATTGGAAATGGTTTTGATATTAATCTTGGTATGAAAACTCGGTATAGCGATTTTTATGAATATTACCAAACTATTCCATCTGATGGAATTCTTCTAAATAATCTAAAAAATACAATATCTAATAAATTAAAAGATTGGTCGGATTTAGAATTATCACTTGGAGAATATACAGAGCACTTAAATTCCACGGAAGAAATAGATGAAGTTATCTTTGATATTGGAGAAAAGCTTTCAAATTATTTATCTGAAGAAGAAAAGAAAATTGACTTTAGTAAAGTAGACAAACAAAAGCTTCACGAATATCTTTCCTTCCCAGAAAAAGTACTATTAAAAGCAGATAGTGATGAAATTGTTGAGTATAAAAACAAATGGAAACATCATGATTGGTCAATAAATATTATTACTCTAAATTACACACAAGTACTAGAATCTTTACTAGACAATAAAATTATTAATAATAAAATAGGAACGCATAACAACGCATCAATTTTTTTGAGAGGAATTCAACACTTACATGGTTATCTAAATGATCGGATGATTATGGGGGTAAACGATAAATCGCAAATAAAAAATTCTGTTTTTCATGAAAATCAAGATGTTTTGGAAACACTGATAAAAAGTAATTGCAACAAAGCACAAAAACATAATGTCGACAATCTTTGTACCAATCAAATAAAACAAGCAAATCTTATTTGTCTTTTTGGTTCATCGATTGGAGAAACTGACAATATTTGGTGGGAATTAATCGGAAATAAATTAAAAGACGATTCGAGATTGATAATTTTTACAAGGTGTGAGGATATAAATCCCAGAACTCCACATCTTAAAGCTCGTAAAGAACGTGCTTTAAAAAGACTCTTTTTAACAAGAACTAAATTATCGTTATCTGAAGAAGAAAAAAAGATAATTGAAGACAGAATCTATATTGGAGTAAATTGCTCCATGTTTAAAGATATTCTAAAAGAATAATCTTAAACATTATTTGCAAAACAATTAAGTAATGACCAAACTCCCAAAAAACCTAACTCTATTCTACATCGCAGGAATTCTCTCCATTATAGCAGGAATAATTTACGCCATTATCCTAATAAACGGCAACTCCGCAGAAGACGGCTTAATGGGAATTTACATTTTGTTTTGCCTGATTCCTGTTTTGTTAGTTATATTGATCGATCGGTTTTTAGTCCGGAAGTTTGGGAATCAAAAAGTGAATAAAGTACAATTCTCTTTTCTGGGATTTATTATACTTTTATGGCTTATAAGAGCGGTTGTAAATTTGTAATAATTTTAAATGATGAGAAAAGGAGTTTTATTAGTTACAATCGTATTTATTTTCTTCGGATGTAAAAAAGAAGAAGTGAACGAATTTCCGTTTGATAGTTTCATTTTGTCTGGTTCTGGACTGCGTCAAGACAATTCAATTAAGTTTACAAAAAGTGATACAGTTTATTTTCAAAAAAGATTTCCTGAACCCAAAGAAAACTTTTATGCAGTACTAAATAAACATCAAAAAACCAGGCTTGAGAAATTTTTTAAGAGTTTAAATTTTAATCAGTTTTCTACTTATTATCAACAAGAAAACATTGCTGATGGAGGAAGCTTACAGTTTGAAATTTTAAACAATAATAAAAAAAAATTAATATTCATTTATGGTGGTACAGCACCCGATAAACTCTATGATTGCGATCATTTTTTAAGAGAATTTCAAAAAGAGCTTACATTTATTAAAACTATAAAGCCTATTTATTTTGGTGATCAAGCACCTATTTTTGATCGCCCACCATTGCCTCCTTCTTTAAAAAATAAATAAAAATGAACCCAACCTTCTTCGCAACACAGGAAAAATTCAGAGCATGGTTAGAAAAGCATCACCAAACTGAAACCGAACTTATCGTTGGTTTCTATAGAGTGAGTACCAAAAAACCATGTATGACCTGGTCAGAATCTGTAGATCAGGCGCTTTGTTTTGGCTGGATTGATGGCGTTCGTAAGTCAATTGACCAAGAAAGTTATACAATTAGATTTACACCGAGAAAAAAATCTAGTATCTGGAGTGTTATCAATATTAAAAAAGTCGAAGTTCTCACAAAAGCCGGATTGATGAAAGAAGCCGGATTAAAAGCTTTCGAATTAAAATCTGACGAAAGATCTAAAATTTACTCTCATGAAAATGAAGCGTATGTTCTCGACCCGGAGTTCGAAAAGCAATTTAAAGCCAATAAAATAGCTTGGGAATATTTCAATAATCAGGCGCCATCGTACAAAAAAGTAATAATTCACGTAATTATGAGCGCCAAACAAGAAAAAACCAGACTTTCAAGATTGGAGAAAGCAATAAAATTTAGCGGAGAGCAGAAACGAATGTTGTAAAAATAACAAATGTTTATCATTTTGATTGAACGACAAATAGTAACTTTATCCTCTATCTATAATTTCATTCATCAAAAAAATAAACAATGGAAAGCAGAACTACTTTACAATACTACGTTTTAGATGTATTCTCGAATAAAAGTTATAAAGGAAACCCGTTGTCGGTTGTTTTTACAAATGGTGATTTAGAATTAGAAACCTATCAAAATATCTCAAAAGAATTTGGCTATTCTGAGACATCATTTGTCTATTATTCCACAAAACAAAAAGCACTTAACGTTCGTTCTTTTACACCAACAGGTTTTGAAATTGATGGCGCGGGTCATAATTTACTCGGTGCTGTTTGTGGCGCTTTGCTAAAAAAAATACCCATTTTTGAGGAACAAAATGAAAGTGAGCGTTTTGTAATCATGAAACATTCTGCCATTCCTTTAACGGTAAGTTTTGACCCGGTTACACAATATCCGGTTGTGCAAATGCATCAAAAATCGGCTGTCATTAAACAAGAAATTCCAACTTATAGAATTGCTGTAGCATTGGGTTTAAAAATAGAGGATTTAGATGTAAATGCCTTTGTTCCGACAATTGTCAAAACAGAAGTTGCCCATACGATGGTTCCAATAAAAAACAGTCAGGTACTCAATAGTATTGTACCGGACAACCAACTCTTAATCGAAATCTCAAAAGAATATAAATTCGAAGGTTTTTATTGTTTCACCCTTGCTGATGAAAATCAGGAACACATAGTAGAAACAAGATTCTTCAATCCCATAATCGGAATATATGAAGATCCTGCTACAGGAACGGCTGCAGGACCACTAATTGGCTTTTTAACGCAAAAGAAATTCACCAAATCAGAGAAAGAATATAAAATTCTGCAAGGTGTCAAACTAAAACAGGCTTCCATGATTGAAGTTATGAATCGTGAAGAAGATATTTTGGTTGGTGGTTCGTCGATTATTACGATGAAAGGGGAACTTTATTTATAATATTTTCAAACTACATAATAGTTTTATGACGTTTTATGATAGATACTTAAATGGCGAAACTAAAAAGGTTTACGATGACATTTATAAATTAGGTGAAGATGCATTTTTACCAGATAATATTGTTGATATAGAAAAAGTCATGACGGAGACTTTTGAAAGAGTTTCTTATAATTTAGATGTTATTTACAAAGAGTTACTAGACATCAATTATCTTTTTAAAACCAACTTTCAATTCAATTTTGAACGTCCCTTGATTAAACCTTTCTCGAATACAGATTCTCTTTTACAACAACTTGACGAATCTATTAAACCTTTCGGATTTGTGCCAATATCTTTAAAGATGTTTTATAAAATCGTTGGTGCTTGTAATTTTGGTTGGGATTATGAGACTAATGAAAATTTCATTTGGGAATGTGCAGATCCAATCCAAATTATCAGTCTCGACGAACTAGTTACAATGGCTACAAACGAATATGCATTAGAAGATTTTGAACAATATTTTGAAGATGAGGGTTTTGTTTCATTAGATCTTTCAGCAGATTATCTACACAAAGACAATATTAGTGGAGGCCAGTCCTATTCGATACAAATCACATCAAAACCAAGTATTGATGCAAAATTTTTAAATGAAGAACACAATACTACCTTTATCAACTATCTAAGAATATGTTTTGATAATTGCGGCTTTTCAAGAATTACAAATGCTGAACACAACAATATTTATCAGTCATTTTTTAATAAAGTGAAACCAAAATTAAAAGAGATATAAAAAAAGCTGCATTAAATAATGCAGCTTTTTTTATATCTCAACCAGAAAATTAATTCGTTTTCATTGGTGGTAAATCAAACGCAACAGAATCGTGTTCGAAGTTATTTCTGTGTCCACCATCGCAAAAAGGTTTGTTTGCAGATAATCCGCAACGGCAAAGTCCTAGTGCAGATCTTCCTTGTAGTCCGTAAACTGTTCCTTCTGAATCCATGATTTCAAAATCACCTTCGATTTTGATTGATCCGTTTTTATTGATGATAAGTTTTGTCTTGCTCATAAAATTGTCTTTGTTTTTTTCAGGGCAAAGGTTGCAAAATATATTTTGAAGATTTCGCCTATGATGCTAGTTTAAACTGGTTCTATTTTAGGGAGTTGTTTCACAGAGATACACGAAGGTTTTCGCAGAGATACGCTAAGCTTTTTATTTGATTTCATTAAAAAATCGCGCAAAGACGCAAAGACGCAAAGTTTTATTTTTCTTTGCGCCTTTGCGTCTTTGCGCGATTAATTGGCTTTTTCTTAAAACTCTCCGCGAATCTTGGCGCTTTTTCTTTGTGAATCTCCGCGAAATAACAAATTCTCAATTCTATTGCTTATTTTTGCACTCAATAAAATTGAGTTATGATACAGAATCCAAAGAGATATACTATTACGGCAGCCTTGCCTTACACCAACGGACCTATTCATATTGGGCATTTGGCGGGGGTTTACGTGCCTGCAGATATTTATTCGAGATATTTACGTTTGCAAGGAAAAGACGTTGCATTCATTTGCGGAAGTGATGAACATGGCGTTGCAATTTCGATGAAAGCAAAAAAAGAAGGAATTACACCACAAGAAGTTATTGATAAATACGACGGAATTATAAGAAAATCATTTGCTGATTTCGGAATTTCATTTGATAATTATTCTCGTACTTCGGCTAAGATTCATCATGATACGGCACAGGAATTCTTCAGGACTTTGTATGATAACGGTGATTTTATTGAAGAAACAACAGAGCAATTGTATGATGCAAAAGCAGATCAGTTTCTAGCAGATCGTTTTGTGGTTGGAACATGCCCAAAATGTGGCAATGACGGAGCATACGGCGATCAATGTGAAAATTGCGGATCGACTTTGAATGCTACCGATTTGATTAATCCGAAATCGACAATTACCGGAGAAACTCCAATTTTAAAAGAAACAAAACACTGGTTTTTACCTCTAGACAGATACACTGATTTCTTGACAGAATGGATTTTGGTTGGACATAAAAACGACTGGAAACCGAATGTTTACGGACAAGTTAAATCGTGGGTTGATGGTGGATTAGAACCTCGTGCGGTAACACGTGATCTGGATTGGGGAATTGATGTTCCGGTTGAAGGTGCCGAAGGAAAAAAATTATACGTTTGGTTTGATGCGCCTATCGGATATATTTCGTCTACGAAAGAATGGGCAGCGCGTGAAGGAAAAGACTGGGAACCATACTGGAAAGATGAAGAAACGAAATTAGTTCACTTTATTGGGAAAGATAATATTGTTTTTCACTGTATCATTTTCCCTGCAATGTTAAAAGCCGAAGGAAGCTATATTTTACCAGACAACGTTCCGGCAAATGAGTTTTTGAATTTGGAAGGAAACAAACTTTCGACTTCTAAAAACTGGGCGGTTTGGCTGCACGAATATTTAGAAGAATTTCCGGAGAAACAAGACGTTTTGCGTTATGCATTAACTTCAAATGCTCCAGAAACTAAGGATAACGATTTTACCTGGAAAGATTTCCAGGCAAGAAATAACAACGAATTAGTTGCTATTTTCGGGAATTTCATTAATCGTGTGGTGGTTTTAACCAACAAATATTACGAAGGAGTTATTCCGACGCCAAATGAATTTTCAGAAGTTGACGAACAAACTTTAGCCGAATTAAAAGCGTATCCGGCTGTGATTTCGAGTTCAGTAGAGCGTTACAGATTTCGTGAAGCTTTAGGCGAATTGATGAATGTTGCCCGTTTAGGAAATAAATACCTTGCTGACGAAGAGCCTTGGAAAGTGATGAAAGACAATCCGGAGCGTGTAAAAACGCAAATGTATGTGGCTTTGCAAATTGCTACTGCCTTGAGCGTTTTAGCTGAGCCTTTTTTACCTTTTACATCAGCGAAACTTTCTAAAATCCTTAATTTAAGTGATCTTAAAGAGCATTTTGAAGGATTTAGCAAATTTCTTAAAGAGAAGAACCGTGATGCAAAAGACATCATTATAGATAAAGTTTTAGGTTGGAATGATATTGCTGAAAATTCAGATTTAATTCCGGCAGGGCATAAAATTGGCGAAGCTGAATTGCTTTTTGCTAAAATAGAAGACGAAGAAATACAAAAACAAATAGATAAATTGGAAGCTACAAAAACAGCTAATCTTGCAGAAAGCAAACAACCGGAACCACAAAAAGATTTGATTCAGTTTGAGGATTTCGCCAAAATGGACATTCGTGTTGGAACCATTCTGGAAGCAGAAAAAATGCCAAAAGCAAATAAACTTTTAGTTCTTAAAGTGGATACCGGAATTGACGTTCGTACGATCGTTTCAGGAATTGCAGAAAGCTTTTCTCCGGAAGAAATTATCGGAAAACGTGTTTCTGTATTAGCCAATTTAGCGCCAAGAGCATTACGTGGTGTCGAAAGTCAGGGAATGATTTTGATGACGACAAATGCTGAAGGAAAATTGGTTTTTATCAATCCGGATGCTGACGCTCCAAATGGAGAAACGGTAAACTAACGTTTTATACTACCTATAAAATGGCGTGAATCGATTAAGAGATTAATTGATTCACGCTTTTTGATTTTCCAAAAAAAAATTAACAGCTATATTCAGAAATAATTTAGATATTCGCCAAAAAACAAAGACAAATTACAGCAATGGTAAAAAAAATATTTTTCTATTCCTTATTATTAAGCAGTTTAATCTCTTTTTCACAAGAAGTTGTAAACTCTACACCTGTAAAACTTAAAAAAAACAGAGACATTTTTCAGATTGTAAATAATGAAAAAAAGGAAACAACATTATTTATTAGTGATAAAGAAAAGGTAAAAGCAATTCGTTTAAACGAACAAATGCAGATTACTGACAGTATTTCGGCACCAAGGCCAAACTTAAAAACCTATGTTGGAATGGTAGGCTACAACAGTGCAAATGCAAATGTAAGACTGTATTGGTCTTCAGATGATTATAAAGAGATTTTTTCTCAACTTTATGATTTTGATAGCCGTAAAATTATCACTCAGGAATATGTTTTATCTTTAAAGGACGAAAAAGTGTTGCAAAAATTCAGTAATGAAAACACCTTTTATCTTCTTACAGTTATTAAACGAAGTAGTACTTTTAAACTACATATTTTTGATAAAGACGGTAAACATACTGAAAATTCAATCGTATTAAAAGATTTTCATTTTTACAATAGCGTATATAAAAGAACTGATTTATATGGTGTTCTAGAAGAAAATTTATTGCCGTTTGAGTATCCTTTTTCACTTAAATACATTACTCCTGAAAATCCAACATCTATAACTGATGCGGCATATAAAAGGAAATGTTATTTCGATGGAAATGAAATAGTTGTTACAATAGATTCTAATATCGATTACACACAAGCCATTATTTTGGATCTTAAAAGCTTTACCGCTACTGAAAAATTACTAAAACACCCAATCATTCAGTCAGAATATCGCAGTGAGCTGAATTCAAATTCATTTTATTTCGATAAAAAATTATACCAAATCAAGACTTCATCTGACCATTTGTATTTCAATGTAAAAGATTTAAATGATACCATTTTAAAAGCTTATACAGCCACTGCGGCAAAACCAATTGAATTTAAAAATTCGGAGATCAGTCAGGAAGGCGGTGATTTTGGAGGTTCAAAAAGAGTGCTGGAAAACAGCTCGCAGTTCATCAGAAAATTAAATAATATGAACTCAGGTCTTAGCTGTTACCATATAGGCGATAAAACTCTTATTTCATTAGGAAGTGTTTCAGAGGTTAGGGCTACATTAGGCCAGGCTGTTTTAGGTAATTTTGGTGCTGTTGGATCTATAGTTTCATCAATAGTTTACAATCCAACATTAGAAAGCTTTAATTCATATGAACGAAGAAAAGTAGTCAAGATTGATGGTTTATTTGACAAAAATGATAACCACCTAACAGAAAACTTACAACCGCTGGCATTTGACAAAATTAGAAACTTCTTCGATAAAAATACGGATGTCTCTTCACAGACATTATTCAAAATGACTAATAACTATTATGTGGGTTATTACGACAATAAAGCCAAAGAATATGTCATCAGAAAATTTGCTGACTAAAAAATCACTTCCCGACTTAAAACCCGGGATTTTTTTTCTTTAAAAATTGCTTTAGATTCAGTAAATTGTAAACGATCAGGCACGAAAACACGTAAATAATGAAACTTACCAAACCAAGATTAGCCTTAATTTGCGGGATACTTTGTATTTCAATTTTCCCGATATTGATTAAACTCAAATTAGCACCAGGATTAATCTCGGCTTTTTACCGTATGTTTTTTGCTGTTCTTCTGCTTTTACCTTATGTAATTATAACGAAGAGTTTTCAGCTTCCTAAGACCAAGTTCTTGCTTTTGGCAGTGCTTTGCGGTGTTTTATTTTCTTCGGATGTTGCGGTTTGGAATATTGCCATTCAGGATTCAAGCGCGACTCAGGCTTCTTTGTTGACGAATTTATCGCCACTTTGGGTCGGAATTGGTTCTTTTTTCTTTTTGAAAATTAGACCGGCAACCAATTTCTGGATTGGAACTGTAGTTTCGTTATTCGGAATGGTGACTTTGGTTGGCTTTAGTTTCTTTATGGAATTGGATTTCAATCAGGCTTTTCTATTTGCCGTTTTATCCGGAATTCTGTATTCGATTTATCTTTTGATCAGCAAAAATGTATTGTCAGAAGTTGATGTTTTGTCCTTTATGACGATCAGTTTATTGGCTTCAAGTGTTTATTTGGGAATTCTATGTTATGCGCTGGATCAGCCTTTTACCGGATTCTCCAATACCGGTTGGTTTGTTCTGGTCTTACAGGCTGTAATTTGCCAATTGTGCGCCTGGCTATCGATTAGTTATGCAACACAACACATGCGCGCCACAAGAGTTTCGCTGAGTTTACTAAGTCAGGCGGTAATAACATCAATATTAGCTTGGTTGTTTTTAGAAGAACAAATAACTTTACAGATGGTTTTTGGTGGCATCATTTTACTTCTCGGAATTAGAATTACTTTTTACGATAAGACTATTTCGCTAAAAAGACTTTTTTCTAAGGATTGATAAATGGCACACGGATGACACGGATCTAGTCGGATATATACAGATTTTTTTTAATTAGTGCCGAAAAAAGTTTCACGCAGACTTTTATGATTTAAGCGCACCGACGCAGATTTTAAAGAAATCTTTAAAATCATTTTAATCTGTGGCAAATTCGCGAAAATTTGTGCAATTTGTGGTTAAAAAAACTTCAGTCACTGATGCGATCAGGAGTGGCAAAAAAATTAGCGAAAATTTGTGCAATTTGTGGCAAAAAAAATTCACGCAGATTTTACAGATTTAAGCAAATCAGTGCAGATATTTTTTTAAATCTATTTACTCTTTTAATCTGTGGCAAAAAAAATAAAGAAAATTCGTGAATTCGTGGCGGAAAAACCTGAAACCTGAAACAAAAATAAACTTGAAACAAAATTCTATGTTACATAAAAGCAAAATACCGAATTTAAAAGTAATAGCATTTGATGCTGATGACACTTTGTTCGTAAACGAACCTTATTTTCAGGAAACAGAACATAAATTCTGTGCTTTGATGGAAGATTATCTTTCGCATCAGGGCATTTCACAGGAATTATTCAAAATTGAAATTGCCAATTTACCTTTGTACGGTTACGGAATCAAAGGCTATATTTTGTCGATGATCGAAGCGGCCATGAACATTTCGAACAATACCATTCCGATTGAGGTTATTGAAAAAATCATTCAATACGGAAAAGAATTACTTGAAAAGCCTATTGAGCTTCTAGACGGAATCGAAGAAACATTGCAGGCTTTACAAGGAAAGTACAAATTGGTTGTGGCCACAAAAGGCGATTTGAAAGACCAGCATAGTAAATTGCACCGTTCTGGTTTAGGGCACTATTTTCACCATATCGAAGTAATGTCAGACAAACAAACGATTGATTATGAAAAATTGCTGGGTCGTTTAGATATTCGTTCAAATGAATTTTTGATGATTGGAAATTCTTTAAAATCTGATGTTTTGCCCGTTTTGGAAATTGGCGGTTATGCCGTTCATATTCCGTTTCATACCACTTGGGAACACGAAAAAATCAACCATAAAGTAGAGCACACTCATTTCAGCTCTTTCGAAAAAATTTCTGAAGTGCTTCCTAATTTATTATAATGAAAACACTTTTAGACTTAGAAAACTGGAATAGAAAAGAGCACTTTGCCCATTTTAGCCGAATGGAAGAGCCTTTTTTTGGCGCAACCGTTGAAATCGATTGTACCAAAGCCTATCAAATGGCAAAAAGTCTCAAAACTTCTTTTTTCATTTATTATTTGCACAAAACCTTAGTTGCCGTAAATGCGATCGAGAATTTTAAATATCGAATTTCAAAAGGCGAAATCTACATTAACGATCGTATCGATGCTTCGGCAACAATTGGTCGCGAAGATGGTACTTTTGGGTTTTCTTTAATTGAATATAATGCT
The DNA here is from genome assembly GCA_900107365.1 of Flavobacterium aquidurense. Classification (GTDB taxonomy): domain Bacteria; phylum Bacteroidota; class Bacteroidia; order Flavobacteriales; family Flavobacteriaceae; genus Flavobacterium; species Flavobacterium aquidurense. Next base: position 311,864 of record FNPS01000005.1, on the reverse strand, counting down.
GATATTAGAATTTTTGAACAGACTGCTTTGGCAGAAATCGAACGAATTCAAAATACAACCGGACTTTTTACCAGATCTTTTGATGATGACAATGTGATCCATTTTTCGGCTATTCCGTGGCTTAATTTTACATCGCTTTCTCATGCCAGAAGTTATACTTTCCCGGATAGCTGCCCTAAAATTTCTTTCGGGAAAATGATGACTTCTGAATCCGGAAAAAGAAGTATTGCCATGTCGGTACATGTACATCATGGCTTGATGGATGGTTTACATGTTGGGCAATTCGTTGCTACCTTTCAGGAGTTGATGAACTCTTAAATTTTATCTTCAAATAAATCTTATTTTATTATGATTGTGACTTCTGTCGGAAAGTAATTCTTACAAATAATTGTTGGTTTGGGAAAAATTTAAAATCTCAAATACAATGAAAAAAATTGTAATTACTCTGGCGTTTGCATTAAGTTTAATGCATGCAAAAGCACAAACAGAAAACAACCCTACAACTAGTTACAATAAGTGGTCTGTAGAATTAGATGGTGGTTTTAACAAACCTCAGCGTCCATTAACTTCTGGCTTTTACACTTCAAGAATCAATCCTTTTACTGTTGATCTGGGTGTAAGATATATGATGAACAACAAATTCGGTTTAAAAGCGGATGTTGGATATAATACTTTTACGGGCCAAAATAATAGTTCAATTGATTTTGATTCAAAATACTACAGAATTGATCTTCAAGGAGTCGCTAATCTGGGAAGAATAATGAATTTTGAAACCTGGACAAACACTTTTGGTTTACTGGGACACGCAGGTTTTGGAGTAGGACGTTTAGAAAATAAAGATTTACATGTAAAAGATAATGTAGGTAATTTAATCGCTGGGCTTACAGGACAAATCAGATTAACAGACAGATTTGCCTTAACCGGTGATGTAAGTTCTATTTTTAATGCCTATCAGGATCATACCTTTGATGGTGGTGCCGCTACAAATTCGAGAGGATTCAGTGGATTATTATTTACCGGAACTGCCGGTTTAAATATTTATTTAGGTAAAAATTCTAAACATGCTGACTGGACTGTAATCTCTGAAAATGCTGATGTTGCCGCATTAGAAAACAAAGTTGCGAATCTTGAAGCTTTAGTAAACAAAATACCTGAAAAGCAAGTAGTAATTGAAAAACCAGTTACGAATACAGTAGTGAATGACAAAGATGTCGTTAAAGAAATGATCAACGACAAATACTATAGTGTTTATTTTGATTTCAATAAATCAACTCCAATCGAAAATTCAACAGCTGCAATTGATGTTATTTTAGCATATTTAAGAAAAAATCCTTCAGCTTCTCTTGACATTGTTGGGCATGCTGATCAGGTTGGAAGCTCAGAATACAATGATAAACTATCAAATGCAAGAGCAAATAACATTAAAACTATTCTGGAGAAAGCTGGTATCTCATCTTCGCGATTAAATGTTATTTCTGAAGGAGCTGACACCTCTATTCAAAAAGACTCCGCTGAAGCCAGAAGACTAGCCAGAAGAGTTACCTTCAAAGTAAAATAAGCTCATTTTTAATTAAGCTCTAAAGAAATTTAGGGCTTTTTTATTTTGTTCTTTTTGTAGATGTAAAATTGATAGAAAATAATTTGTACTTTTCATTATTCAAAAATTTCCACAAACAAAAGTGGAATGATGTTTGTGGCTAAAATAATGTGAAAAAAATTATATTTTTATTTCTTCTGTCCTCTAACTCATTATTGTTCAGTCAAACAATATTGAATTCCTATCCGTTAGATTTAAAAAAATCTTACGGAGCGGAACAGATTTTAACTGCCGAAAACAAACAAACTCACGAAGTTTTTGTCTTTGCTGCAGATAGTGAGAACATATCTATTTTAAAATACAATAGTTCTCTATTCCTTACAGATCAATATAAAGGGCCTCTAAAAGACGTTGATGATAAGTCTCTGGTTGGATATAGCTTTAGTGCAGACGGATTACCCACACTCTATTGGTCAACAAAAAATTACGGAACTATTATAGCTACTAAATATTTTTTTGGAAATAAAACTTCTAAAAATTTAAACTTTGTATTTACTTCTGAAAAACAATCTATTATAACACAATTTCAGCTAGAAAATTCATATAATCTCCTTGTTAAAGATTTAGAAGAGCAAACACTTATTCTTTATACTTTTGGAAATGGCACTGTCGAGCAAAAAATATTCGATTTTTCTGCATTCAAATTTCAGAATAGCAACACAAAATTCGTCACTTTCAATTATGTTATTCAGCAAAATCCGATTGAACAAATTGGAACAGATGAATATAATCCTTTATTTAAAACTACTGCAAAAAGTAAATTATACATCTTTCCCAACCGTTTTGTTTTAACTCTTGATCACAATCCAAAAAAAACGCAGGTATTTGATATCAATCTTGAAACGGAAGAAATTAAAGAAAAAGACTTTACTCAATCGCTCATTCTAAAACCCAAAAAAAGAAGTAATTCCTTTTTTCAGGATAATAAATTGTATCAAACAATCGCCAGTGATGAAGAATTCTTCCTTGACATAAAGGATTACAACTCCGATAAAACGTTGAAGAGTTTTCACATTACAAAAAATGATACAATCGATTTTAAAACATCTCCCTTATTAATTCAGCGAGAAGGTGAAAAAGCTAAAGCGTTAAAAACGACAAAAAAATTCCTTAACAATTTATCTTATCTTGATATTGGCTTATCTGTCTTTAAAAACAAAGAAAACACTTTAATTACATTGGGAGGAACTCCTAACATGGCAAGACAAGGCAGTATCTTTATTTCCTCCTACTATCCTTTTGAAGATTTTGGATTTTATGATAATGGCTCATCGTATTATCCCCCAAATTATTCTTCAGGTTATATCCATACAGAATCGGTGTATTTTGAAAGTGTATGGAATCCTGATTTTGCAATTGTAAAACAAGAGCAACTCGAGCCATTGGCCATTGACAATATCTACTATTTTATGAGTCTTAATAAGCAGATTGCATTAGACAATATTTTAAAATACAAAGATTTTTATATTTTAAACTATTACGATACTGCTTCAAAACAATTCATAATGCGCAAATTCAAAGACGGATTTAACGCAGATGACCCATTTCTAGACCAGCTAAATACTCCTTCGTCTTTCAAAAAACCTTTTCATAAAAGATCTTAAATTTATTGAGAATTAATCCAAATGTCTTCGGTATCACGGTTTCCAAAAACTAAAATGGATTATTTTTTTTAACTTTACAAAAAAGACACTTATTATGCTAAAGAAAAATATTGAATCAGCGTTGAACAAGCAAATACGCATAGAGGCAGAATCTTCGCAAACCTACCTTTCTATGGCTTGTTGGGCTGAAGTACACGGATTAGAGGGAATCGCTCAATTTATGTACACACAGTCAGACGAAGAGCGCGCGCACATGCTAAAACTGGTTAAATATGTTAACGAGCGTGGCGGACATGCAACAATTACTGATCTAAAAGCACCAAAAACATCTTATACTACCTTTAAAGAAATGTTTGAAGCGCTTTATAGCCATGAAATTTTTGTTTCAGAATCTATTAATGAATTGGTGCACATCACTTTTGAAGAAAAAGATTATGCAACACATAATTTCTTACAATGGTATGTATCTGAACAAATCGAGGAAGAGGCTACTGCTAAATCAATCTTAGATAAAATCAACTTAATTGGGGATGATAAAGGCGGACTTTACTTGTTTGATCGTGATATTCAACAGTTAACCGTTACCAGCTCAATCGCTATCAATCCAAAATAAAAAAGTTAAAGTTTATTTAGAATACTTAAAAATAACATATTTCTTTTATATTTGCCTCTGTTTTTATAATACAGAGGAAAATTGAGCAAGAAAGAAAAAGACAAGGACAAAAAAAAGGATAAAAAGAAAAAGAAGAATAAAGTTATCCTTGAAAACATTAAGAAGTTAGAAAACTGTAAATCTTCTTGTTGTGAAAAATACAAAAAGAGCGAAAAGAAACGCTGCTCGCGTTGTCCTATGTTTGATTTATTCAAAAAAACTGCTTAAACAATATATTCAAAACCCACCAATCTGGTGGGTTTTTTGTTTAAATTGCAGACCTCTTTTGATTATAGAAAGTCTCAAAGTTTAATTTATGGAAAACCAATTTACGATACCTAAATCAAGTCTTGATTTCTTGGTAAAGCTGAAAACAAATAATAACAAACCGTGGTTTGAGGCCAATAAACCAACTTACTTAAACGAATTAAATCATATTGAAAATTTTGCAGGTGCATTGCTTCAGGAACTTTCTAAAACTGATGTTTTGGAAACGACTTCCGGCAAAAAAAGCGTTTACCGAATTTATCGCGATATTCGTTTCGCGAAAGACAAAACTCCTTTTAAAACTTTTTGGGGTGGTAGTTATACACGAGCAACAGCAGCGAGACGCGGTGGTTATTACTTTCACCTGGAAAAAGGAAACAGCTTTCTTGCCGGTGGATTTTGGGGACCAAATGCCACAGATTTAAAACGCATAAGAAGCGAATTTGCTCATGATCCTGAATCCATGAAAAAAATAATAAACTCAAAAACTTTCAAAAGCAACTTTGGAACTTTACAAGGCGAGCAACTTAAAACAGCGCCAAAAGGCTTTGATATCAATCATGAAGCTATAGGTTTACTTCGTTATAGACAGTTTTTAGTAATGAAGCGTTTTACTGACGATGAAGTTTTAAGTCCACTTTTTCTGGAACAGGCTTTGGAAACCTTCAAAAACATGCGACCTTTTTTTGATTATATGAGCGAAATATTAACTACAGACCTAAATGGAGCTTCTGTTTTATAATTATACATGCAAAACCCGACAAGTTTAAAAAACCTGTCGGGTTTACTCCTCATAGCAATTTTTACTTGCTTAACAATACTATTTCATTTACAACAACTTCGGTTATATATTTCTTTTCACCGTTTTTGTCATCGTAACTTCTATGGGTGAGTTTTCCGTCAATGGCGACTTCCTTCCCTTTCACAACATATTTTTCGATAATTTCTGCCGTTTTGCCCCATGCTGTAACACGATGCCATTCCGTTTGCTCCACTTTTTCACCTTTGTCATTGGTGTAACGATCGTTTGTGGCAATAGTTAAATGCGCTAATTTTTTTCCGTTTTCTAATGTTTTAATTTCCGGGTCGTTTCCTACGTTCCCAATTAATTGTACTCTGTTTTTCATTGCGTTCATGGCGTATATTATTTAAATGTTCTTATAAAATTGAATTCGCTTGTCAAATTCAACGATGCAAAGATGTGGCAGCTTTCAAAAATTAGTCGGTTAGCAACTATTTACTTTCGGTTGTAACTATTTGTAAACGTTTGTAAATGGAAATTTTGTATATTTGAGATAAATCTTACGATATGCAGGCAAAAATTAATAAAGTTGAATTACGAAATTTAGAATTAGACGATTACAAACAATTGAAAAATTCCATGGTTGAAGCGTATCCGGAAATGGCGAATTCATACTGGGAATCAGCAGATATTAAAAGATTACTTTCTATATTTCCGGAAGGTCAATTGGTTATATTAGTAGACGGAATTGTTGTAGGATCTGCGCTATCCTTAATTGTTGATGAAAAACTAGTTGACAAAAGACATAATTACAAACAAATCATTGGAGACTATAGTTTTTCAACCCATAATCCAAATGGCGATATCTTATATGGAATTGATGTTTTCATTCATCCGCATTATCGTGGCTTGCGATTGGGACGTCGTTTATACGATGCCCGTAAAGAACTTTGTGAGCAGCTAAACTTAAAGGCTATTGTTTTTGCCGGCAGAATTCCAAATTATGCACAACATTCCAAGAAACTCACTCCCAAAAACTATATTGACAAAGTCAAACACAAAGAATTGCACGATCCTGTACTTTCTTTTCAGTTGAGCAATGATTTTCATGTTTTACGAATCATCAAAAATTATCTCGAAGGCGACGAAGAATCAAAAGAATTTGCAGTTCTGCTAGAATGGAATAATGTCTATTATGATGAAAGTCCGAAACTAATAAATCTGGAAAAAAGTGTAATCAGATTAGGATTAATTCAGTGGCAAATGCGTCAATTGAATAATGTTGAAGAATTTTTTGAGCAAGCAGAATTTTTTATAGATGTAGTTTCTGGTTATGGTGCCGATTTTGCCTTATTTCCAGAGCTCTTCATAGCACCTTTAATGGCAGATTACAATCATCTATCAGAGGCTGAAGCAATTCGGGAACTTGCGAGATATTCTGATCCTATCAGAAAACGCTTCCAGGAATTTGCTATTTCATACAACATCAATATCATTACCGGAAGTATGCCCTATTTAGACAACAATGATCTTTATAATGTTGGCTTTTTATGTAAACGGGATGGAACCTCAGAAATGTATACTAAAATTCACGTTACGCCAAACGAAGTGCAACATTGGGGAATGAAAGGCGGATCACAATTTAAAACCTTTGATACCGATTGCGGTAAAATTGGAATCCTGATTTGTTACGATGTTGAATTTCCGGAACTTTCCAGAATTATGGCCAATGAAGGCATGAATATTCTTTTTGTACCGTTTTTAACCGATACTCAAAATGCCTATACTCGTGTAAAACACTGTTCACAGGCTCGTGCCATAGAAAACGAGTGTTATGTTGCGATTGCAGGTTGTGTTGGAAACCTCCCAAAAGTAAATAATATGGATATTCAATATGCACAGGCTTCAGTGTTTACACCGTCTGATTTTGCTTTTCCGAGTAATGGAATAAAAGCCGAAGCCACTCCAAATACTGAAATGACACTTATTGTAGATGTTGATTTAAACCTATTAAAACAACTACATGAACATGGAAGTGTCAGAATATTAAAAGACAGACGACATGATTTATATGAAATTAAAAAAATCGAACAATGAAAACCTGCCTCGAGTGCTCCGAAAAAATTGTAGGCCGCGAAGACAAAAAGTTTTGTTCAGATAGCTGCCGCAATGCCTTCAACAACAAAATAAATAAGGACAGTACTAATTTCATGCGAAATGTAAATAACAAATTACGAAAAAATTACCGTATTTTGGCGGAGTTAAACACGGAAGGAAAATCAAAAGCAACAAGAGACAAAATGATCAATAAAGGTTTTGATTTTGATTTCTTTACCAATATCTTGCACACCAAAACAGGCAATACCTACTATTTCCTGTATGACCAGGGATATCGATCTTTGGACAATGATTATTTTATGCTTGTTAAAAAAGAAATTTAGTACGTATTCATCATGAAAAAAAAACCCACCTCAATTCTTGCCGTAGTCTGCATTTTAGCAATTCTTGGTATTATTTATGCTACCATGATGCCTCAATGGATTTCGAAAGAAGAGGAAGCTCTTGCTGAATTCTCGACCGAAAGGGCATTAAACCAAGTCGAAATTATTGCTCAAAAACCCCATTATGTGGGATCAACTAATCACGAGTTAGTAGCAAACTACCTAAAACTTGAATTGAACCGGATTGGTTTAGAGACATCTGTTCAGGAAGGATTTACACTAAACGATAAGGGGCTTCTGGTAAAATCTAAAAACATTCTGGCCCGCATTAAGGGAACCAATAACTCCAAAGCACTTTTATTACTATCTCATTATGACAGTGCACCGCACTCCTTTTCAAAAGGAGCAAGTGATGATGCGTCGGGCGTAGCGACCATTCTTGAAGGCATTCGTGCTTTTATGTACTCTAAAAATCCACAAAAAAACGATATAATAATTCTTTTTTCTGATGCTGAAGAATTAGGATTGAATGGTGCCGCTTTATTTGTAAACAAACATCCGTGGGCAAAAGACGTAGGCTTGGTTATTAATTTTGAAGCCAGAGGTTCTTCAGGACCAAGTTATATGTTAATGGAAACCAACAAAGGAAATGAAGCACTTGTAAAAGAATTTTCAAACGCAAAAGCGAAATATCCGGTTTCGAATTCATTGATGTACAGCATTTACAAAATGCTTCCAAACGATACGGATTTAACTGTTTTTAGACAACAGGGAAATATTCAGGGATTTAATTTTGCTTTTATCGATGGGCATTACAACTATCACACCCAACAAGATGACGTTCAGCATTTAAACAAAATGACATTGGCACATCAGGGAACGTATCTGATGCCTTTATTAAAATATTTTTCAAACATCGACTTAAATGCAACAAATTCTACAGAAGATGACGTTTACTTTAGCATTCCGTTTTCGTTTATAAGCTATCCGTTTGCCTGGGTTTTCCCGATGACAATAATCGCTTTGGGCTTGTTAATTATCTTCATTTTTATAGGAAAAGCAAAACGATTGATCACATTCAGAGAAATTTTTAAAGGCTTCGTACCTTTATTAGGCTCGATGATAATCGCTGGTTTAGTAACATTTTTGGGATGGAAAATTCTTTTGCAGGTCTATCCCCAATACTCAGATTTACTAAATGGCTTTACCTACAACGGACATGCTTACATAGGAGCATTTGTTACTTTAAGCATTGCTATTTGCTTTGCTTTTTACCACCACTTTTCAGAAACAAAAACAACGATGAATCATTTTGTAGCGCCTTTATTGCTATGGATTATCATCAATCTATTTTTGGCAAATAGCTTAACAGGTGCTGGTTTCCTTATTATTCCCGTTTATTTCGGAATCTTTTTATTTGGAATTTTTGTGATTACACAACATTACAGTTTAGGTTTAAATCTGATATTTACACTTCCGGCACTTGTAATTGTTGCTCCATTTATTGTCATGTTTCCAATTGGTCTGGGTTTAAAAATTCTATTTGGAAGTGCAATACTTACTGTTTTACTTTTTGGATTATTACTTCCAATTTTCGGAGCTTTCATTAGAAAAGGAGCCTGGACTGTCTTCTTTTTTCTTGTCTCGATTGGATTTTTTGTTTACGCAGGTTATCATTCCGGCTATGAACACGGAGAAGCAAAATCTAATAGTCTTTTATATGTTTACAATGCCAATACAAATTCGGCCGTATGGACAACTTATGATGTAAATCTTGACGATTGGACTAAAACATATTTAGGAGAAAAAAATCAAAAAGCTGTTGGCTTAAACGCGTTGCCTCTTGCCAGTAAATACGGTTCAGGTTTTACGTACAGCGCCATCGCACCGGTTGTTGATATTCCTAAACCAACAATCTCTTTCCTGAAAGACAGTGTTGTGGGTAACAATCGTTATATGAAAATTCAAATTACACCAAACCGAAAGGTAAATCGTTATGATATTTTCGCTCATCCTAAAATGACTTTCTATAATTTTAAGGCCAATGGGGTTTCAACTTCAGACCAAAAAGGAAATCGACTGGAAAGAGACGGAATGAAGATTTTATGCTATTATGTTGTAGGTAATGAACCTCTTGTAATGGAATTCTACATCAATAAATCATCCATTTTTGATATGGACTTAATTGAGAGTTCTTTTGATTTGATGACCAATCCGTTATTTCAGGTTAAACCAAGAGCAGACTGGATGATGCCGACGCCTTTTGTTTTGAATGATGCCGTTTTAATTCAGCAAAAAATCAAAAGGTATACCGCTCCGTTACCAGTAATCGAAGCTGCACCTGTCAAAGATAGTTTAGCTGTTATCAAAGACAGTGTGGTACCAGTCGTTAAACCACAACCAAACAATAGTTTATAAAATAGAATATCTTATATGAAAAAAACAATCTTGGCTTTTATAGTATTTGCATGTTTTCCGAGTATTTATGCACAAGCGGTAGAGGAAAAAATAGCAGTAAAAACATGTGAATGTTTGCAAAAAAAATCAGGTGTTATTACAGAAGATATCTTTAGAGACTGTCTGACCAGCACAATGTCTGAAACAATATTAACCGATAACGACCAAAAAGTCAGGGAATCGATCAATACCGTTGACGGAATTAAAAGTATGATTCAAAAGGTAAGCGATGCTGTTATTAAAAAATGTCCAAAATTATTACCTCAGGAACCTGAAGACAAAACGACTATTTTTTATGCCGACTCAAAAAATGAAAAAGCACAGAATTCTTATGTAATTGCAAAAGATTTTATGAAAGCCAGTAACTATAAAATGGCCATCGAAAGTTTACAGCTCTCGCTAAAGGAAGATCCTAATTTTGTCTTAGCGTTAGATGATATTGCCGTTTGTTACAGACAATTGAATGATTTTGACAATGCTATAAAATATTATAAAAAATCGCTTGCTATCTTTCCCGAAGGCGATCTGGCCTTAATGAACATTGGCGTTATTTATAGCCTAAAATCTGATTCTAAGACTGCTATAGATTATTATGAAAAATTAATCAAATACCAACCAAATAATGCTGAAGGTTACTTTGGTGCCGGAAAAAATTATTTTATTCTAAATGATGAAGAAAAGGCGCTTGACAACATTTTCATGGCGCACGTTATCTACACCAATGAAAAATCAGAATATGTAAAAGATTCAGAGCAGCTTCTTGGCGCTATTTATCAAAAAATGAAATCGGAGAACAAAGAAGATGTATTCAAAAAAATTGCAGCAAAAAACAACGTTAAAATTGAGTAGCATTAATTTTTAAAAATATAAAAAGGACAAACTTCAAATTAGAAGTTTGCCCTTTTTTCTTTAACAGGCACATTCAATTTTCAATCCTGCCTTAACACCATTGGTACCTTCAGTGGCGTATCCGTCAAACTTCCACCACTCTATTCCGCCAAGTAATTCTTTTACTTTAAAACCTAATTTTGCCATATTCAAGGCGCCTCTTGTCGAAGCGTTACAACCAATTCCGTCGCAATAGGTCACGTACAAAACTTCTCTATCTAAATGTTGGGTACTTTCTGCCGTCATTTCGCGATGCGGAATATTAATTGCGGTCGGAATATGTTCCGCTTCATAACCAAATGTTTTTCTGGCGTCGATAACAACTACTTTTTCTCCGTTATTTAAAGCATCAAACAAATCAGAAGGATCCATTTCAAAGGCCAGTTTGTTTTCATAATGTTTAATTTGTACTTCCATTTCTTTTAGTTTTTATGATTTTATTTTTTCAAAAGTAGAGGAACAACATATACCATAAAAACGAAAAGAATTCATTAAGTTGATTACTTTTTTTCATGAAAAAATCATTCTAAAATTTTGTTCCTTTGTATCTAAATTCTCTAAAAATGGAAATACGTCACTTAAGATTGATAAAAGCGATTGTCGAAGAAGGCAGCATCACCAAAGCGATAGATAAATTGCATTTGACACAATCAGCTTTGAGCCATCAACTTAAGGAAGCTGAATATCAATTGGGAACGGCCATTTTTTTGAGAACAAATAAAAAATTAGTTTTGACCAAAGCAGGAGAGAAAATCTACGAACTTGCCAATGAAATTCTCGAAAAACTTTCGCAAACTGAAACACAAATCAAACAAATGGTTTTTGGAGAATATGGCGAAATCCGAATTAGCACCGAATGTTTCTCCAGTTACCACTGGCTTCCATCAGTAATGAAACAATTTCATCTGTTGTATCCCAATGTCGAATTGAAAATTGTTACTGAAGCGACTCATATTCCATTACAAAAATTATTAGACAACACAATTGATATTGCGATTATAAGCGATCAGATCAATGATAATACTATTAAATACCTGGAACTTTTTCAGGATGAAGTGGTAATGGCCGTTTCTGAAAATCATGCGTGGGCGAATAAAAAATATGTTGTTGCCGAAGATTTTGTCACCGAACATCTTTTGATTCATTCCCTTCCGATGGAAACGGTTACGATTCATCAGTTTATTTTGGCCCCAGCCAAAGTAACGCCGAAGAAGATTACCGCATTACCATTGACAGAAGCTTCTCTTGAAATGGTAAAGGCTGATATGGGCGTCATGTCGATGGCAAAATGGGCTTTATTACCACATTTAAAGAACAATCCAATAAGAGCCATCAAAATTGGAAAAAACGGCCTTAAAAGAAAGCATTTTATCGCCATTCGGGACAATCAGGAATATCCAGCCTATTTTCATCATTTTATAACCTTTTTACAAACTGAAATCAACTTGCAATGGAATATATAATAAGAAACTGTGAAATAGCCGATTTACCAAAATTGGTCATTTTATGCCAAAAACATACTGAATTTGAAAAAGCCGATTACAATCCGACAGGAAAAGTAGAAGGTTTAAAAAGCGCCTTATTCAGTGAAAATCCCAAATTATTTTGCTTAGTAGTCGCTACGGAAAATGATATTGTAGGTTATGTTTCTTATAATTTCACGTATTCAACCTGGAATGCTGGTGATTTCATTTATATGGATTGTTTGTTTTTGGAAGAAGAAGTCCGAAATTATGGCATTGGAGAAGTTTTAATCAACAAATTGAAAGAAATAGGAAAAGCCAAAAACTGCGTTAACATGCAATGGCGAACACCACAATTCAACGAAAGAGCCATAAAATTCTACAACCGAATTGGTGCAAAAGGAAAAGACAAAATTTGCTTCTTTCTGGATTTAGAATAATCTACAACCTAATCTCGCAAAGCCGCGAAGTCGCAAAGAAAAAGGCTTTCTTAAGTTTTTTAAGGCTTTGGCATCTATAAACCTTTGTACCTTTGCAACTCTGAACCTTTGCACCTTTAAAGAAAATGAAAAAAATAAGTATTTTAGGCTGTGGCTGGCTGGGTTTGCCTTTGGCGAAAAAATTAATCGAGAGAGGAAATTCGGTCAACGGATCTACAACTTCTGAAAGTAAACTTTCAATTCTGAAAGATGCCGGAATAAATCCATTTTTAGTTGCACTTGAAAGCGGAAGTGTTTCCGAAACTATAAATGATTTTTTAACAGAAAGCGAAATTCTAATTATTGATATTCCACCTAAATTACGAGGAAATAATGCTGATAGTTCAGATTCTTCGCGAAAGGTTTTTGTGGAGAAAATCCAAACCCTTATTCCGTTTATAGAGAAATCCGCAATCAAAAAAGTGCTTTTTGTAAGTTCAACGTCTGTTTATGGCGATCAAAATAATTTAATTACAGAAGAAACGAACCCAAATCCGGAAACGGAAAGTGGTAAACAATTACTTTTAGCAGAAGTAATTCTGCAAAAAAACCAAGGCTTCGAAACCACAATCCTACGTTTTGGAGGATTAATTGGCCAGGATCGTCATCCTGTAAAATTTTTAGCAGGAAAAGAAAACCTCGAAAATCCTGACGCACCAATCAATTTAATTCATCAAAATGATTGTATCAATATCATCGAAGAAATAATCCTTCAGTCAAAATGGAATGAAGTTTTCAATGCCGTAGCCCCTTTTCATCCATCGCGTTCAGCGTATTATACCCAAAAAGCAAAAGATCATAACTTGGTTTTGCCGAAATTCAGTTCTGAAAAATCGAACATTCAAAAGATCATTTCAAGCGAAAAAATTGAAAACATTCTAAAACACCAATTCAAATTGGACGAATATTAATCAATATGAGCGCTGTAAATGCAAGTAAACACGAAACTTTGTGACCTTTAAGCAAAGCGTTTAAAGAAGCAATTATTTATTGAGAAAAACTTCGCGAACTTTGTGAAAAACCTTCGTGCCCTTTGTGGTAAAAAAAAACTTTGCGAACTTCGCGTAAAACCTTAGCGCCTTTGCGGTAGAAATCATGGAAACAGTATATGTCAACTCCCCTTTAGGAATTACCAAAATCATTGGAGATGAAAACGGTATTGCTGTAATTTCCGTTTCAGATGTTGGTTCGAATGAAGTTTCTGCAAAGATTCCGGAGGTTTTAAAAGAAGCCGTTTCACAACTTGAAGAATATTTCGAAGGAAAAAGAACTGGCTTTGATTTGAAACTAAATCCGCAAGGCACCGAGTTTCAGCAAAAAGTATGGAAAGCTTTATTGGAAATTCCATATGGAAAAACCATAAGCTACATGGATCAAACCAAAAAACTGGGCGATATAAAAGCGATTCGTGCGGTTGCATCAGCCAACGGAAAAAATCCACTTTGGATAGTCGTTCCCTGTCATCGCGTTATTGGCACAAACGGATCTTTAACCGGTTACGCCGGAGGTTTATCACGCAAAAAATGGTTACTTGAACACGAAAACCCAAGTACACAGCAGCGTTTGTTTTAAAACACAAATTTCACAAATTAATTTTATAGCTTTATCTTTACAAATATTCTAGGTTTGTGCAATTCTTTAAAACCAAATAGTTTCGTGTTAATTCGTGAAATTCGTGTTTAAATTATAATTATGATTGAAAAAATAAATCTTAATAATATCCTTTTCTTAGATATAGAAACCGTTCCGGAAGAAGAGAATTTCAATTCGCTTGACGCGGAAATGCAAGCACTTTGGGATCATAAAACCCAATACCAACGCAAAGACGAATTCACTCCCGAAGAATTTTACGATCGTGCCGGAATTTGGGCAGAATTTGGGAAAATTGTTTGTATTTCGGTTGGGTATTTTACCATCAAAGGAGATATTCGGAATTTTAGGGTAACTTCTTTTTTTGGAGATGAAAAGAAGATTTTGAAAGACTTTAATAATCTTTTGAACAATCATTTTAACCAGCCGTATCATCTTTTATGCGGGCATAATGCGAAGGAATTTGATATTCCGTTTATTGCCAGAAGAATGATTATCAACCAAATTGCCATTCCGGACAAGCTGAATCTATTCGGGAAAAAACCTTGGGAGATTCCGCATTTAGATACTTTAGAATTGTGGAAATTTGGCGATTACAAACATTTTACTTCATTAAAATTATTGACTAAAATCCTGGGCGTTCCTTCTCCAAAAGGCGATATCGACGGAAGTCAGGTGGCGCATGTTTTTTATGTCGAGAAAGACATTGACCGAATTGTAACCTATTGCGAAAAAGATACCATTGCCGTTGCACAGATTTTCCTTCGCTTGCGCAGAGAAGATTTGTTGATTGATGAGGAAATTATTCATGTATGATTTTTTTTGAAGGTTCAAAGTTGCAAAGGCACAGAGTTACAAAGGTTTTCGACTATTAGCTATAAAAGGTTTAGAAAATGACGTATCAGGAAATTTCGCATCATAGACTTGTTTCTCAAAAGTTGTATAAAACAAGCCCAATATCTCCGCAAGAAATTGTAAAGTATTTAGGTGCCATGCAGGCACAGGATTATTCGATGGCGAAATGGGCGATTGGTTCGCGATGTGATGCTACTGAAAAGGTGATTGAAGAAGTTATTAATTCCGCAGAAATCATCAGAACTCATATTTTGCGGCCAACCTGGCATTTTGTTTCTGCTGATGATATTTATTGGATGCTGGATCTTTCGGCTCCTCAGGTAAAAAGGTTTACAGCTTCGGCAGGTAAAAAATATGGTTATGATGCCAAAAAATTGGATCAGACCAATTCTAAAATCGAAAAACTACTATCAGGAAGCAACTATTTGACGCGTGATGAAATCATGCAGGAGCTTGATATCAAAAAAACTTCTTCTGCCGATTTTTTAAGTGCAGCGATTATGATGAATGCCGAATTGGATGGTTTGGTTTGTAACGGAAGAATGAAAGGAAAACAAATCACTTATGCTCTACTTGAAGAACGGGTTTCAAAACCAAAATCAAAATTAACCAAGGAAGAAGGCCTTGCAAAATTAGCCCTAAAATATCTAGAAAGCCATGGCCCTGCAACGCTTCTTGACTTTTCGTGGTGGTCAGGATTTTCTCCAACAATTTGCCAAAACATTATTAATGCAATAAAGTTGCAATTAAATTCTATTGAAATTAATGGCCAAATTTATTGGTTTAAAAGCGATTCTTCTGATGAAAATAACTTCCGCGAAAGCGTTCATTTTCTTCCGGCATTTGATGAGATTCTGATTTCATATAAAACCCGCGAAGCATCTATTTTACTGGAACATCAATCGAAAGCATTTACCACCAACGGCATATTCAAACCGATCATTCTCGAAAACAGTAAAGTCATCGGAACCTGGAAAAGAACCATCGCAAAAGACCACGCCAAAATAGAAACGCAATTTTTTAATGAAACCGAAAAGCATAAAAAAGCCGTTCTTTTTGAAGGAATTAAGGCTTTTGAAAATTATTTAGAAACTAAAATTGTTATAGAATAAAATTATTCTTTAGATATTTATGTCGCTCCTAAGGAGCTATTAGAACCCAAACATTTAAATTTTCTATAAATATTTTGCCCCGCTGGGGCTCTTACAACTCCTTTAGGAGTGCAATATTTATAGAAATAGAATATTATTTATGTGTTTAGCCCCTTCGGGGCGACATCTTCTCAATCCAAAATAACAAATTAAAACGAACAAATTAAAACATTACAATTCCAAATAAATTCTTCCGGTTTCAATATTAAAATCTTTGTGCATTTTATTGCTAAATAATTACATTTACAAAAAAAAACAATGCTATGGTATTAAGTAGATTTTGGTTAACTATTTTTATTTCGTCGATTATCTTTGTTATATTCAGTTTGTTTACTGCCAATACTTATACCATTGATTATGTTTTAAATGGCAAAAAAGACGACCCTATTCTTATTTCCGAAAAATACGCTGAGCAACTTCCTGCTTTCATCAAAGACAGTATCAAAAAAGCGCCAGATCAAACCATGATTATTAATCGTGATACGCTTAATGCTGACACAACGTATGTTTATAAAAACAAAACTGTAAAAATTTTCAGCGGTGTTCAAAAATCTGACGGTTTATTGCCAACCTGTAAAACTACTTTGCTCGATTTAATTTTACCATTAATGGCCTATTTGGCTTTTTTCTGTGGATTAATGGAACTATTAATCATTTCAGGAGTTTCTGGAAAATTAGCTAAAGCATTAAGCCCGGTTTTTGTAAAGGTGTTCCCGACTATTCCAAAAAACCACCCTTCTATCTCGTATATGACGTTAAACTTTGCTGCCAATTTCTTAGGATTAGATTCGGCTGCAACTCCATTTGGCCTTAAAGCAATGGAAAGTTTACAAGAAATAAATCCCGACAAAGACAAAGCAAGTGATGCACAAATTATGTTTATGTGTCTGCATGCTTCAGGATTAACCTTAATTGCAACTTCAATTATTGGTTATCGTGCTGCTGCTGGTGCAAGTAATCCGGCAGATGTAATGCTTCCTTGTATCATTACCTCTTTTATTGGAAGTATTGCCGCTTTCTTAATTGTCGGAATCAAACAAAAAATCAATTTTAAAAGCGCTTCTCTTGTTATTGGTTTAATGGTATTAATTGCCGCTATCATTGGTTTATTAATGTATGTAAACCATTTAGATTTAATTGGTAAAAACTACTTTACCACTAATCTTTCTGCATTGATACTAATGGTGATCGTTCTTGCTACTTTAGTTTTCTCCTTCATACATGAAAAGAAATTTACCGATGCCAATACAACTGTTTTTGAATCTTTCGTAGTAGGGGCAAATAATGGAGTCAAAACGGGAGTTACTATATTTCCTTACGTTTTAGGGATGTTGGTTGCCATTTCATTATTTAGAAACAGCGGTTTATTTGAAATTATTAGTGATGGTATTGCCTTTGTTTTCTCAAATATGGGTGTCAACAAACAAATTACTGATGCTTTGCCTGTTGCCATACTTAGGCCTTTTAGTTCCGCAGGATCACGAGGATTTTTGATTGATTCGATGAATACCTTTGGTGCAGATTCCTTAACTGGAAGATTGAGCAGTATTTTCCAATGTAGTGCTGAAAGTACTTTTTATGTTATTGCCGTTTATTTTGGTTCGGTTAATATAAAAAATACCCGTTATGCTTTAGGTACCATGCTTTTGGTGGATGTAATTTGCGTAATTACAGCAATTTTTGTGGCTAGCTGGTTTTTTTAAAAAAACATTTTTTGAGCTAAACCAAATAAAATCTGGTCACGCCACATCTTAACGTTAAACTGGACTAAAGTCCAGCCCTACAATATATTTAGAGCCGATGGCTCTTTTTGGAAGTTCCGGAGGAACAATCTACTTTATCCCGAATTCCACTTAAACTGGACTAAAGTCCAGCCCTACAATATATTTAGAGCCGATGGCTCTTTTTGGAAATTCGTGAGGAATGATTTACCGGATTCCACTTAAACTGGACTGAAGTCCAGCCCTACAATATATTTAGAGCCGATGGCTCTTTTTGGAAGTTCCGGAGGAACAATCTATATTGTAGGGCTGGACTTCAGTCCAGTCTAGATGGCGATGTTTTTTTTTTGTAAGATAATTTGTATTTTTGTAGCTGAAATTTAAGTTAGAAATACAAAAATGGCAAACACCTATCATCAAGTTTATATTCAGGCAGTTTTTGCAGTAAAGAACAGAGAAGCAATAATTACTAATGATTGTAGATCTAAAATATTTAGTGTTATAGGAAATTTAATAAATGAAACTGGCTGCAAAACAGTTATAGTAAACGGAACGGAAGATCATGTTCATTGTCTTTTAGGTCTTAAACCCACCATTTCTATTTCAGAATTAATGAGAATCGTAAAAGGAAAATCATCAAGATTTATCAATGATCATCAATTGACAAAATGTAAATTCGAATGGCAGGAAGGGTATGGTGTTTTCTCTTATAGTAAATCACATATTGATGCTGTCTATAAATATATTGCCAATCAGGAAGAGCATCACAAAAAAGAAAATTTTAGAGATGAATATTTATCTTTTCTAGATAAATACAACACTAAATATGATGAAAGATGTGTTTTCGAAAATTTAATCTAACACATTTTAAACTGGACTGAAGTCCAGCCCTACAAAATGGATTGTTCCTCCGGAACTTCCAAAAAAGAGCCATCGGCTCTCAATATATTGTAGGGCTGGACTTCAGTCCAGTTTAAAGAGATGCCGATTATTTCGGTGAAAAAGAAATATTAAAACATAAAAATTAAAAATCATAACTAAATGAAATCTCAATACATTTTCTTTTTAATCCTTTTAATTAGCTGTCAAAAACCAAAACCTGCACCACAAATAACAAGTGTAAAATCAAAAGCTAAAGTAGAAGAAATCACTGCAAAAGAAAATTCTTTACGAACAGATACAATCATCCTTGATAAAAATGCAGAAATTACGCATATTATCATTCATCTTACAGAACAAAAACCAGATAAGGACAGTATCATCGAATCAAAGTTCAGACTTGATTTTTATAAAAATAAAAACAAAATTGTTTCAAAGAAAATAACCATTACAGGGTATGAAAAAGGATCTGAATGGAGCGGATCCTATGGTTTTCCCGATTCATCTCAAAACAACGCCTCTTTTATAAAAATTGATTTCGGATATCCTGCATGCGGTTATACATTTGAAAATTATCTATATTACTTAAAAAAGAATGATTTAGAGCTTGTTCATCAGTGGCAGTCCATGTCAGACAGTGGATGGGGTAACTGGACCGAATTTTTAAGTCTTGAATCAAAGAACGATCTTGATATTTTTTACTGTAAAAGTGTTTCATTTGAGCCTGCCGATGATGACTCTGAAGATTTCGGAATTGTAACCTATTCTGATTCGATTTCATTTATATTAACAGGAAACAGTTGGAAAAAGAAATTGCTTTCGCCAAAAGACAAACCTTATTTTGAAAAGAAAATGAGTATTAATGAGTTTTACAAACAAGATTAATTTCAAAAAAAAGTGTCCTTATTCAAACTCTTTCTTCGGTAAATAATTTTTAACTTTGTAAAAAACAAAGAAATGATTGATTTTATATACCAGGACCCTTATCCTATTTTAAAGGATGATACACAATATCGCAAAATTACTTCTGATTTTGTAAAAGTTGAAAAATTTGGAGAACGTGAAGTTCTGACAGTTGATCCAAAAGGATTAGAATTATTAGCTGAAGAAGCTTTAACAGATGTTTCGTTCATGTTGAGAACGAGTCATTTACAAAAATTAAGAAAAATTCTTGATGATCCGGAAGCTACAGATAACGATCGTTTTGTGGCTTACAATTTATTGCAAAATGCTTCAGTTGCTGCTGAAGGTCAGTTGCCAAGCTGCCAGGATACCGGAACTGCAATTGTAATGGCGAAAAAAGGCGAGAGCATTTTTACCGGCGTTGATGATGCAGAATGGCTGAGCAGAGGAATCTTTAATACCTACCAAAAACGTAATTTACGTTATTCTCAAATTGTTCCGATTTCGATGTTTGAAGAGAAAAATTCAGGTTCAAATCTTCCGGCGCAAATTGATATTTATGCTAAAAAAGGAGATTCATACGAATTTTTATTCATGGCAAAAGGTGGTGGATCTGCTAATAAAACGTATCTATACCAGCAGACTAAATCTTTATTAAATGAAAAATCGATGGATGCTTTTGTTCGTGCAAAAATCAAAGATTTAGGAACTTCTGCTTGTCCTCCGTACCATTTAGCTTTGGTTATTGGTGGAACTTCCGCGGAAGCGAACCTAAGCGCTGTTAAAAAAGCATCTGCCGGTTATTACGACAATTTACCAACTACAGGAAACATGGCTGGTCAGGCTTTCCGTGATCATGAATGGGAACAAAGAGTACAGCAAATTTGCCAGGAAAGTGCTATTGGAGCTCAGTTTGGGGGAAAATATTTCACGCATGATGTTCGTGTAATTCGTTTGCCTCGTCATGCAGCTTCTTGTCCGGTTGGGTTAGGCGTTTCATGTTCTGCTGACAGAAATATCAAAGGAAAAATCACAAAAGATGGAATTTACTTAGAACAATTAGAAGTAAATCCGAAACAATTTTTACCGGAAACCGCTCCACATTTAGAAGCACCAGTTGAAATTGACCTGAATATGCCAATGAAAGATATGTTGGCAAAACTATCTCAATACCCAATAAAAACGCGTTTAAAACTAAACGGAACCGTAATTGTTGCCCGTGACATTGCTCACGCAAAAATTATGGAAATGCTGGAAGCTGGCCAACCAATGCCGGAATACTTTAAAAATCACCCTGTTTATTACGCTGGTCCGGCAAAAACTCCGGACGGAATGGCCTCAGGAAGTTTTGGACCAACAACGGCAGGACGTATGGACGTTTATGTAGATGAATTCCAGAAACATGGCGGAAGTATGATTATGCTGGCAAAAGGAAATCGTACCAAACAAGTTACTGATGCCTGTAATAAATACGGCGGATTTTATTTGGGTTCTATTGGCGGACCGGCAGCGATTTTGGCACAGGATAATATCTTAAAAGTTGAAATTGTTGACTTTGAAGAATTAGGAATGGAAGCTGTGCGTAAAATCACCGTTAAAGATTTCCCTGCGTTTATTATTACGGATGATAAAGGAAATGATTTCTTTGAAAATCTATAATCTATAATCTAAGGTACTGAGGCACTAAGATGCTAAGGTTCTAAGACAAAAAACCGCCTATCTGGGCGGTTTTATTTTTATATTTTTCTATTTTTTTTCACCTTTACAAAAGAACTTTGCGTAGACCTTATCGATCTTTGCGGTTAAGTCTCAAGCACTTTTATCAACGCTTTCAAAAGCTATAAAATGTGACAGCTCTCCTTTTAGATTAAAAATGGGTACGCTGTTTATTTTGCATTTATAGGTTTTACCGTCTTTTTTGTAGTTATCTACTATTTTTTCAAACGGAACTTGCAATTGAATAGCTAATTTAATCTCCTTTAAGGCGATTTCAGACGTTTTTGGCCCCTGAAACATCTTTGGGGTTTTCCCAATGATTTCGCTTTCTGTATAGCCCGTCATTTTTTTTATTCCGTTGGAAGCAAAAACGATTTTCAAATTTGCATCGGTAACCAAAATGACTTCATCTAAAATCCGGTCTTTAATTTTCAGATTTTTATCATTCCATTTAAAGCGATTTGAAATTTTATCTACTTTTTTCAAATCAGCAAAAATTGCCCATAGTTCATTTAGATATTCATAGTGAAAATCCCAGGATAAAATGGGAACCGTATTCCGGTGCGGGATTTCTTCTTTAGTATTTTTCATTTGAAGTGGTATTGAAAAATTTTCTACCTGTAAAGATAGAGAGAAAATTCATCATAAAAGATAGATTTTTAAGTTTTTAACGCTATTTTGTTCATCAAAAAGCAAACTTTAACTGAACAACAACCGCTTTCTTCTCTTCCGTATTTAAATTGCTTAAAGAGATTCCGAGCAAACGAACAGAATCTTTCATTTTTTCCTGATATAATAATTCTTCCACAGTTTCAAGGATTAAACTTTTATCAGAAATAAAATACAGCAATGTTTTACTACGTGTTTGCTGTGTAAAATCACTGTATTTGATCTTGAGAGTAACTGTTTTTCCTGAAATATTATGTTTTTTTAATCGTTTTTCAAGTGAAGTGGCAATTCTTTCCAGCTGCTCGAGCATAAAAATCTCCGAAGATAAATTGACATCAAAAGTATGTTCTGCTGCTACTGATTTTGTTACGCGATATGATTTTACTTCGCTATTATGAATTCCCCGAACCACTTTATAATAAAAAGAACCAGATTTTCCGAAGTGCTTTTCCAGAAACTCTTCTGATTTTGTTTTTAGATCGGCTCCGGTAAAAATCCCCAGCTGATACATTTTCTCAGTAGTTACTTTTCCCACGCCATAAAACTTCCGAATAGGCAATTCTTCCAGAAAAGATAAAATCTCATCCGGGTTTACTGTTTTCTGCCCGTTTGGTTTATTGATATCACTGGCAATTTTGGCTATAAATTTATTAACTGAAATTCCAGCCGAAGCTGTTAATCCCACTTCATTCAAAATTCTCAACCGAATTTCCTGCGCCAGTAAACTCGCACTTGGATTTCCTTTTTTATTCTGGGTTACATCCAAATAAGCTTCGTCAAGCGAAAGGGGTTCCACTAAATCAGTATATTCATGAAAGATTTTATGAATTTTGGTAGAAATTTCTTTGTACCGATCAAATCTCGGCCGAACAAAAATTATTTCGGGACAATATTTTTTGGCTAAAACGCCGCTTATGGCACTTCGAACTCCAAATTTACGGGCTTCATAACTCGCCGCAGAAACCACTCCTCTATTCTCTGAACCACCAACAGCAACAGGTTTCCCGCGTAAAGCAGGATTATCCATTTGCTCAACCGAAGCATAAAAAGCATCCATATCAATATGGATAATTTTACGATATGTAGGTGCTTCAGACATAGCACAAATTTAAACAGGAAGCTTGATAATGAGATGAAAAAAATCATAAAAAAAAGCTACAGTTTTCCAACTATAGCTTTTTCTCATTTTTAATGCGAATCTTTAAAATTCGATTTTAAAACCAATTTGATTAGCACTTGCTAATAAAGTAGTTTTAGGTTGTGGTTTATACGTTTCTGCTAAACCTTTATTGTATTTTTCAAGTGACGATTTAATTTTTCGGGGATATCCTATTTTAATTGGGATTGAAGCAATGATTAAAGCTCCGCCAATGATCGCTGCGGTCATATTTGCACGTTCTGAATGTGCTGATGTGTACGACACAATTGGATTACCATAGCCATTATTAGAATATATAGTTCCCGATTCAGAAGTAATATTATCACTATTCATCGCTATAACCAAATTTATTGCAACAAGTCCCAAACCTCCGGAAAAAAGAACATTCCCCCACGTTTTTTTATTTCGTCCCGCATTGTAAAGCGACAACGCTTCTGCATTATCAGCTAACAATGCACGAACTTCATCTGTTCGAAGTTTTTTATTCTCCGAATTATAAACCCGGCCTCCACTTCCGTAAGTAAGTTGTTGCGAATAACCTGCCAGTGTTAGCAATAAAAATAAAATAGTTAGGCTTTGTTTCATGTTTAAATTTGGTTTTTGATTTCTTGGTTATGTTAGTATTTTAGTGTTTCACCTAAAAAATGTATTCAAAAATAAAAACATTTTTAGGTTCGCAAAGATTAACAACTAAATGATCTCAAACAAATCATTTTCTTTATTTTTGTATACTACACGAAATTTAATAAAATGCGAACATTTGTTATAGGCGACATACACGGAGGATTACTCGCACTTGAGCAAGTGTTGAAAAAAGCCGAAGTTACCACTGGAGATACTTTAATTTTTTTAGGCGATTATGTTGATGGATGGAGTCAATCTGCAGAAGTAATCGAATATTTGATTGATCTAAAAAGCAAGCAAAACTGTATTTGTATCAGAGGAAATCACGATCAGCTAGCATTGGATTGGCTTGAAAACAGACATGAAGAATTTGATGAAGAAATGTGGTACAAACATGGCGGTAAAGCTACTGTCGAAGGCTACGCTAAACTCTCAGATGAAAGAAAAAAAGAGCATATTGTTTTCTTAGAATCTTTACAGGATTACTACCATGATGATCAAAATCGATTATTTGTTCATGCAGGTTTTACCAATTTGAATGGTGTAGTTTGGGAATATTTCCCAAAATTATTCTATTGGGACAGAACACTTTGGGAAAGTGCGCTTTCATTAGATCCGAACCTAAAACCAGATGATCTATATTACCCTAAACGCTTTACTGTATACAAAGAAATCTATATAGGGCATACGCCAGTTACCCGAATAGGTAAAACAGTCCCTGTTAACAAAGCCTGTGTATGGAATGTTGATACAGGTGCAGCTTTCAAAGGCCCGTTGACTATCATGAATGTTGATACCAAAGAATTCTGGCAAAGTGATCCTTTAAATGAATTGTATTCTAACGAAAAAGGTAGGAATTAATCTATAAAAAACTAAATTTGCAGTCCAAAATAATTAATATTTAAGTTTATGAAAAAAGTTATTACATTTTTGTTTTTAGTATCATTCGGTTTAACGCAAGCGCAACAAGCTTTTACAGGAAAAGGTGATGTTAGAGTTAACGTTGGTGCTAATCTACAAGATGGTGGTTCAGGAATTCAGGGTTCTGTTGATTTTGGTTTAGGAGAAAATTTCTCTTTTGGTTTTGTTTCGACTTATCTTTTAGGAGTAGATAACTTTAATGGTTTTTACCACAATAATCCAACTCCTTACACTGATGAAAAACCAGAATTCCAAGATCGTTTTGATGCAAAAGCAAGAATAAATGCCAATTTAAGTAGTGTAATTGGCGTAGAACAATTAGACATTTATCCTGGTTTGAGCCTGGGATTGCACAATTTTGGCGGTCATGTTGGAGGTCGTTATTTTTTCACTGATGGTTTTGGTGTTTTTACCGAAATTGGATTTCCAATTGCTAAATATAGCAACAACAATGAAATCTTTGACCATTTAAACAACCAGGCAACTTTTAGTTTAGGAGCTTCTTTTAATTTACAATAAAGTTGACTTAACCTCAAGGTGCGCAAAGATTTACGCAATGTACGCTGTAGATTTTCTGACAAATAAATATAAATGCACATTGACCCTTAAAGCATACAAACAAAAACCGTCCAATTGGACGGTTTTTGTTTGTATAAACTTTGCGGGCCTCGCGCAAATCTTTGCGCACTTTGCGGTTAATCTTAAATCACCATTTCCGGAATTTCTCCATCAATTATCAAATCAGCTTCAGTGGATGCAATGATATGCTCCACAGAAACTCCTGGAGCGCGTTCTAAGAGTTTAAAACCTTTATCTGTTACTTCGAGAACGGCCAATTCAGTAACAACCTTTTTAACACATCCTACACCAGTTAATGGTAAAGTACATTTTTTAAGAATTTTTGATTCTCCTGCTTTATTAACGTGCATCATCGCCACGATTATATTTTCCGCGGAAGCCACTAAATCCATTGCTCCTCCCATTCCTTTTACCATTTTTCCCGGAATTTTCCAATTGGCGATATCTCCGTTTTCAGAAACTTCCATCGCTCCTAAAATCGTTAAATCTACTTTTTGACTCCGAATCATTCCAAAACTAAAAGCAGAATCAAAGAAACTTGCTCCCGGAAGCGTTGTAATTGTTTGTTTTCCTGCATTAATAACATCGGCATCTTCTTCTCCCGCAAAAGGAAAAGGCCCCATTCCGAGAACTCCGTTTTCGCTTTGAAATTCAACTGCGATATCTTCACGGACGTAATTCGCAACCAATGTCGGAATCCCGATTCCAAGATTAACGAAATATCTGTCTTTTACTTCTTTTGCAATACGTTTTGCAATATCTTCTTTTGTTAACATATCTCTTAATGTGTCAATTTGGAAATTAGATAATTAGATAATACCTCACTTTGCACAATCTATATAATTATCTAATTATCACATTTTTTAATTATCTAATTTTTTCTCGTAAAATAATCCCAGGTTGCTCTGGCAATATCAGCGATTATCTTCTCAGTATCTTCTTGTTTTTCTGTAATATCTTTTAAATAAACTGAAAGAATAAAGTGTTTTCCATTTGGTAACTTTACAATTCCAATATCGTTCATGGCAACTCTCAGATTGTTATCGTTTGTTCCCGAAATACCGGTCCTGTGCGCCAGTTCAGTTCCTTCCGGAAGACCGGCTTTCATCCAGGTAAGCCCTCTTGAAGTTTCTACCATTATTTGATATAAATATTGGGTTGTACTTTCTTTTAGAACTTCGCCTTTATAGAATTTCTCCAGCAACTCTGTTGTTGCCAAAGGTGTTGTTGTATTTACATAAAGGTTCTTCCAGCTTTCCATTTGCTTTTCGTTCACCTTGATCACGAAATCCTTAATTCCTTGTTTGTTTATAAACTTCTGAATGACTTTTGTACCTCCAACTAAATCTATCAATATATCACATCCGTTATTGTCACTATGCGAAACTGTATATCGCAACAATTTGTCTAGTGTCAAATACATGTTTCCTTCCGGATAATCTTCCCTCATTGGACTCCACGTATTTTCGTGTAATTCTTTCTTCTTAATAAAGATTTTTTGTTCCAATGAAAGCTTTCCTTCATCAACCTGGTTCAAAACAGTTAAAGCGATATGGAATTTAAAAACACTCATCATAGGCGCCTTCAAATTTCCATTAATGCTCAAAGTATCTTTATCTTCAATACTTTTAATAGAAATCCCAACTGTAGCATTCTTAGTTGCAATAATCTGATTTAATTGTTGCCTAAGATCTGATGTCGTTTGCGAAAAAGCCTGAAACGAGAGAAAGGAAATTAGAAGTACCGAAATTCGATTCATTATTTTATTTTTATAAGGCCTTTTGTTAATGTGCCAATTAGAAAATTGACTAATTATCTCAATTATCTATTTTTTGAATGTGCCAATGAGAAAATTTGATAATTAGATACTGCCTGGCTTTGCGTAATTTAATTCATTATCAAATTGACTAATTATCTCAATTATCTAATTTTTGAATGTGCCAATTAGAAAATTTGATAATTAGATAATGTCTGGCTTTGCGTAATCTAATTCATTATCTAATTGACTAATTATCTCACTTATCTAATTTTTGAATGTGCCGATTAGAAAATTTGATAATTAGATAATGTCTGGCTTTGCGTAATCTAATTCATTATCTAATTGACTAATTATCTCACTTATCTAATTTTTGAATGTGCCGATTAGAAAATTTGATAATTAGATAATGTCTGGCTTTGCGTAATCTAATTCATTATCTAATTGACTAATTATCTCACTTATCTAATTTTTGAATGTGCCGATTAGAAAATTTGATAAGTAGATAATGTCTGGCTTTGCGTAATCTAATTCATTATCTAATTGACTAATTATCTCAATTATCTAATTTTTGAATGTGCCAATTAGAAAATTTGATAATTAGATAATGTCTGGCTTTGCGTAATCTAATTCATTATCTAATTGACTAATTATCTCAATTATCTAATTCCTTTGTCTAACGGTTCGTTGTTCAATCCTCTTTTCAAATTTTTCTCCCTGAAAAATACGTTGTACCATAATCCCCGGAATATGAATTTGGTTTGGATCTAAAGTTCCAACCGGAACTAATTCTTCCACCTCAGCAATGGTAATTTTTCCGGCTCCAGCCATACATGCATTGAAGTTTCTGGCAGTTCCTTTAAAAATAAGATTTCCGGCCTCATCCCCTTTCCATGCTTTTACAATGGCAAAATCAGCTTTGAAGGCTTGTTCCATAATATGCATTTTTCCATTGAATTCACGTACTTCTTTTCCTTCAGCAACTTCAGTTCCATAACCTGCCGGTGTGAAGAAAGCTGGAATTCCAGCTTGTGCGCCACGACAACGTTCTGCCAAAGTTCCTTGTGGGGTTAATTCAACTTCCAATTCTCCAGAAAGCATTTGGCGTTCAAACTCCGCATTTTCACCAACATAAGATGAAATCATTTTTTTGATTTGTTTCTTCTGCAAAAGCAATCCCAAACCAAAATCATCAACACCCGCATTGTTAGAAATGCAAGTTAAATCTGAAATTGTAGTATTTACCAGGGCTGCAATCGTATTTTCAGGAATTCCGCATAATCCAAAACCACCAAACATGATGGTCATGCTGCTTTCAATTCCTTCGATCGCTTCCTGAACATTATTTACTTTTTTTGTTATCATAACAAACTGTCTTTATTACCGTATATTTTTTGATAAAAATAAGATTTTTAGATTAAATTATAACGATTTCGTAAAAAATAAGTTTAACCCAATTTAAAAAAATATCCTTTTGTATTCTTCCAAAATTTAGAAGTTACAAAAGGATATATTTTATTTAAACGAAGAATTAAATTACAATTGGAATTCGTCTGTATTTTGTTCTGTTTGAGTAGTATCTTTTACGACTGCAGGTCTGCTATAACAATCTACTTTTATCGAAAGATTCGCCGGACGCTCAAATTCTGATTTAGAAATCTGAAGCGCTTCATCTTTATAACAAAGTTTCATAAAATAAGCCCAAACTGGCAAAGCCGCTGTAGCTCCCTGACCATAAGTCAAACTTTTGAAACGTGCTGAACGGTCTTCACATCCAACCCAAACTCCGGTAACTAAATTCGGAACCATCCCCATAAACCAACCATCTGACTGGTTTTGTGTTGTTCCTGTTTTACCCGCAATTGGGTTTCTAAACATATATGGATATCCTGTCCAACGGTTATCTCCACTTCCTCCGCCTTCTGTACGCAAACGTGCACCAGAACCAGTTTCAGTAACCCCTTCTAATAACTTGATAACTGCAAAAGCGATATCTTTATTTAGAACATCATGCGATTCCGGAATTGGCTCGTAAATAACCTCGCCACTTTTATTTTCAATTCGGCTTAAAAACTGAGGTTTTACATAAACTCCCTGATTTGCAAATGTGCTGTAAGCCGCAACCATATCTTCCACCGTAATATCAACTGCCCCAAGAGCAATTGAAGGCTGAACCGGAATTTCTGTTTTAACTCCTAGTTTTTGTGTTAATTCAACAACAGCTTCAGGACCCGTTCTATCAATTAATTTAGCAGAAACTGTATTGATAGAATTCGCCAAACCTTGCTTTAACGTTACCATTCCGCGATATTTGTTATCCGAGTTTCTTGGTTCCCAATCTTCTGTAACGTGGTGACGTCCTTTATGAATCATAAACGGACCGTCTAAAATAGAATCACAAGGCGACATATTTAATTGTTCGATCGCAGTTGCGTATACAAAAGGTTTGAAAGTAGAACCTACCTGTCTCGCTCCCTGACCTACGTGATCGTATTGGAAATATTTGTAGTTAATACCACCAACCCAAGCCTTAATACTTCCTGTCTGAGGCTCCATTGCCATTAAACCAGATTGCAAAAAATGTTTGTAATAACGAATAGAATCCAACGGAGTCATAATAGTATCACGTTCTCCCTTCCAGGTAAAAATTCGCATTTGTGTTTTTACTTTAAATGAAGCAATAATATCGTCTTCACTTTTATCCATATCTTTCATGATGGCCCATCGCGTTGAATTTTTCATCGCCTGCATCATGATTCTTTCTGTTTCTGCCTGGGTAATATTTACGAAAGGTGCATTTTTATTGGTTTTCTGTTCGATAAAAAACTGCTGTTGCAAGTTTTTCATATGCTCAGAAACCGCTTCTTCAGCATAAGACTGCATTCTTGAATCGATTGTAGTGTAAATTTTCAATCCATCT
Source organism: Flavobacterium aquidurense (assembly GCA_900107365.1). GTDB lineage: Bacteria > Bacteroidota > Bacteroidia > Flavobacteriales > Flavobacteriaceae > Flavobacterium > Flavobacterium aquidurense. The sequence continues at coordinate 281,831 of FNPS01000005.1, read as the reverse complement.
TTATAGATATCGTAATCAGAACCGTCTGGTTTTTTGTTTTCTGCCACCCATTTTTTCATGTAATCACGAAGATATTCTCTAAAATAAGTCGCAGTTCCTTCACGGTGACTTTCTAATTTGAATTTTAAGGTAATTGGTAAAGCCTGTAATCTTAGCTTTTCAGCAGTAGTGATCATCTTTGCTTTTTCCATTTGTCCTAGTACCACATTACGACGATTTTTTACGCCCTCTGGATTACGGACCGGATTGTATAAACCTGAATTCTTGAACATTCCGACTAAAATAGCCGATTCGTCCATTGTTAAGTCTTTTGGATCTTTAGAGAAATACGTTTGTGCGGCAGAACTTACTCCAACAGAATAGTTTCCGAAATCATAAACGTTGCAATACATTGCCAAAATTTCGTTTTTGGTATACTGTCTTTCCAGACGAATGGCAATAATCCATTCCTTTATTTTTTGTACAATTCTGAAAGGAAGGAATTTAGATCCTTCACCGTGGAATAATTGTTTTGCTAATTGCTGTGTTAAAGTACTCGCCCCACCATTGGTTCCTAAGCTAAAAACAGCTCTTAAAGTTCCGCGTCCGTCAATTCCTGAATGTTCATAAAAACGAGCATCTTCGGTAGCTACTAACGCTTCTACTAAACTCTTTGGTAAATCAGAATATTTAAGTTGTGATCTATTGGTTTTAAAGTATTTACCAAGCACTACTCCATCAGAAGAAATGATTTCTGTAGCTAAATTAGAATCCGGATTTTCCAAATCTTCAAAAGAAGGCATTGAACCGAATAATCCCCATGAGGCAAATAAAAAGAAAGCTAAAATTCCAAGCAAAGTGTAAGCAAAAACTCTCCAGAATTTCTTTTTATAATAGTTAATATCCTTATTACTATTGGGTTGATTGTTTTTTTTGGTGGCCATAAATAACTATTTTCTATTCTTTTTGTTCTATTCTAAAACCTACATCTGTAACACCATCTAACTCCTGAACACCTGGTATTTTTCCAGATTCTCTAACAGCTTGTTTGATATGCACCTTGTATTTTCCTCTAAACTTAACGTCTTCTTTGTAAAACAGTTTACTCTCTTTAATATCTGTAAAACCATTTCCTAACAACGTTCCGTCCGGATTTGCCATTTGATATTCTAACGTATCTACTTTTGTGAAACCATTTGGCATTTCAAGAGCTACAATTAAAAACAAATTATTGAATGGATAATTGTTATTGTCTCTCAAATTTACAAATAAATTGTATTTTTTGGTGGAATCTAAAACGGGCAAATCAAAAGTTACAATACTGTCTTTATTCCATGCACTTCCAACAGATTTGTACTCATCAAACACTCTTTTCTTATCGCAAGAAAAAAGAAGAATTGCTGCCAAAAGAAGAATTCCGCTATTTTTTATTCTCATTTTTAGTAATAATTATAGGTTTTCTTGGCTCAGCTGGCTTATTGTCGTTCGAATTATTTGGCTTATTCGAATTATTAGGCTTATTGTGCGGTTTATTTGATTTATTCGGATTACCGCCAGCTGGTTTATTATTGTTATTATTATTTCCTTGTTGAGGTTTGTTTGGTGCCGGAGCAGCTACAACAGCGCCTTCAGCATTTGGTTTGCGTTTGCGATTTGGTTTTTTCTTTTTCTTTGGCTGATCAAAACGAGTTAAACTCTCCTGACCCATTGCATTATTGAAATCTTTTTCAGGCTCTGAAGTAATTTCAATTGCGAAATCTTCTAAAGATGAAACTTTATTTTTCAGCTTGTTTTCGGCAATAATCTCTTTTACCTGATCAATTTTCAAAACATGCCAGTTTGCAAAATTATTAGTGTAAGCAAACCACATTAAACCTTTAAAAATATCTTGTTTTTGACAGATTGCATCTCCTTTTTCAGTTACTAATTTAGTATCATAATCGGGGAAATCTTTGAGCGCATCCATGTACGTGTCCAACTCATAGTTTAGACAACATTTCAATTTTCCGCATTGTCCGGCTAATTTTTGAGGATTAAGGGAAAGTTGTTGGTAACGTGCTGCTGATGTGTTGACACTTCTAAAATCTGTCAACCAGGTCGAACAGCAAAGTTCACGTCCGCAAGAACCAATTCCACCTAAACGTGCTGCCTCCTGACGGAAACCCACTTGCTTCATTTCAACTCTTGTACTAAATTCTTTAGCAAAATCTTTAATCAAAAGTCTAAAATCGACTCTGTCATTTGCAGTATAATAAAACGTCGCTTTTGAGCCGTCTCCCTGAAATTCAATATCAGAAATTTTCATTTCCAATTTGTGTTGAATCGCCAATTCACGTGCACGAACTTTCATTGGTTCCTCGCGATCACGCGCTACAGACCAAATATCGATGTCTTTTTGAGATGCTTTTCTATAAATTTTTGGAATTTCATTGCTTTCGTGGTTAACCCCTTTCTTCTTCATTTGAATTTTTACCAATTCGCCTGTCAAAGTCACAATTCCAATATCATGTCCTGGCGATGCAACAGTTGCTACAATATCACCAATACTTAAAGTTAATTTCTCTGAATTTCTAAAAAATTCTTTGCGGCCGTTTTTAAAACGAACCTCAACACAATCAAAAATTGCCTCTCCATTAGACGGGCTCATGTTCGAAAGCCAATCAAAAACCGTCAATTTATTGCAGCTATCGGTGCCGCAAGTCCCATTATTTTTACAACCCTTTGGTGCGCCACCATCTGAGGTTGAACAACTTGTACATGCCATAATTATATATGTAGTGTTGCAAAAAGCAACTTAAGTTCATAAACGTTTAATCGGTAAAGATAGTATTTTTTTTAGTTTGCTTTTTATGCATTAAAACTAAATGCTTGTTAAATAAAAAAACCTATTTCACATATTGCAAAATAGGCTTTTTTATGTAACAAGCATTGCAATTAATTTCTTGACGGGATAAAAATAAATTATTTTATTTTACACCTAAATTGTTTCAAAATCCATTTAGATATTTCTTTATTATTTCAAAAATATAAAACTTTACTTACATGTTATTATATTTGTAGTTAAATTCAAAACCGAATGAAGTTCTATTGCATACCTTTCTTTTTAATTCTCAACTTTTCTTTTTCACAAACCCAAATTGATTCTATAAGACTTCTTTCTTTTAAAATCAATTTTCCTCCTGCTTCAGCAAGTGTAGATGATATTGATTTTACTAAAGAAAAACCTGAATGTGCTTTTGAATTAAAAGGAAAAAGTCCACTTAAATACTCTTTCCGTTTACAAAATGATTCATTGGTGTCACTTTATCAATTTAAAAACGAAGAATTTCAATTTCAGGAAAACTTGGATTATCAGCCTTTTCTTTGGCACTTTCATAATGATCAGCTTTATTCAAATTTTAAAATAGTGGACTTTGACAATGATGGAGACGAAGATCTTTTATGTTGGGTTTATTCTAATGTAAATGGGAATGAATGGACAATTATTTTTATCAATGATCAAATAAAGCATAAGCTCGTTCGACTTTATAATACAGTAGAAAAAACAGATATTTGGTCGAGACCTGAATTTGACAAAAAAACTAATACTATAAATACAGAACTTTATGGAAGTGCTTTTGGGATATCTGAAGAAAGTAGCTACAAATTAAATGAAGATTTGACCTTAACACCATTGAAGAAACATTTTCAGGATCGAACAGGAAAGCATATAATTAATTATGAATACGTAGGAAAAAACAAAAAATGGAAATTGAAGTCCAAGGCTATAACTAAACAATAAAATCAAAACGCAACAAAATTTAAGCCTTTAAATGATATGAATAAGTATTTATTTTTTTTAGCAGCAATTTTCACACTTTCAATAAGTATTAGTTGTAACGACAAAAGCCAAAAAAAAGAGCCTGTAAAAATTCAAGAAGTTTTTAATACAGGTAAAGAATTCTCAAAAACTCCAAAAAGAAAAAAACCTGAAGATTTTCTACCTCATGGTTATGCTATTTTCGACACTATATATGGCGATCTGAATAAAGATAATTTAGAAGATTGTGTTTTTATTATTAAGAAAACTGATAAAAACAAAATTATAAAAGATGAATATCGTGGCAGGTTAAACCGTAACCGAAGAGGTATTCTTGTTCTACTAAACAAAAATGACGGTTATGAATTAGTGGTTAAAAATTACGAATGTTTTTCTTCTGAAAATGAAGATGGTGGAGTATATTTTGCTCCAGAACTATATATTGAAATAATAAAAGGAAAATTAGTTATCAGTTATGGTCACGGAAGATATGGATATTGGTCATATACCTTTAGATATCAAAATAACGATCTCGAACTTATTGGATACGATGCAAGCAGTAATCATGGCCCGACAGTTTTATCAGAAACAAGCATAAACTTCTTAACTAGAAAGAAGATTCTAAACGAAAATATAAATGATGATTATGAAGGAGATGAAGTTTTTAAGAAAACTGAAAGTAAAATCAGCCAAAGCAAATTGATTAAATTATCTGAAATTGAAGATTTTGATGAATTTGAGGTTTCAGAAGAATAATATTAAACGTCCTATTTGTTTAAAGACAAAATAGGACGTTTAATTTTAAATCTAAACAAAACCTAAGTTTCCTTAACCGTAATAATCTTAACAGGACAAGCTTTCGCCGCCAATTCACAACTTTCAACAATGGTATGATTGGGAGATTTCAAAGTAAAAAACCCTTTTGCATTATTCGAATGAAGTAAAACCGATTTACCGTCTTTTTTTGACATTTGAAAATGTATCGGATCCATTTCGACACAGTAATTACACCCAATACATTTATCTCTTTGCAATGTTATAATAACCATTATGCTTCTACAATTTTATATAATTTATCAGACATTCTGATTCGGAATGGCAATTTAAAAGTACAATCGTCACCTTTTGTGGCTTTTTCAGAAACTAAATCATTCACAAACATTTCATCAATAATTAGTTCCTGAGCTCCTGTACTTGGACCAGTTACCAAAATTTTATCTCCAACTTTAATGTCATAAGCTTCAATTTTGAATTGCCCTACTTCTGCTTTTGGGAAATAATGAGTTCCTTTCCCCACATAAACTTTTTTTTGAGTTGCTGCAGATCCCGGACTGTCACTCCATTCTCCTAATTCTTGCCCCAGATAATAACCTGACCAAAAACCACGATTGTAAACGGTATTCAAAGCTTCCATCCAAACCTCAACTTTTTCTTCGGTGAACGTTTTATCATAATAAGCATTAATTGCTTCTCTATACGTTTTGATTACCGTTGCCACATATTCGGGAGCACGACCACGACCTTCAATTTTTAAAACCTGAATTCCGGAATCAATTACCTGATCGAGAAAATCTAACGTACATAAATCTTTAGGCGACATCATGTATTCGTTGTCCAATTCTATTTCAAAACCCGTTTCCTGATCGATAACGGTATATTTTTTTCGACAGTTTTGTTTGCAGGCGCCACGATTGGCTGAGGAATTATGCGAATGCAGACTCAAATAACATTTTCCGGAAACTGCCATGCATAATGCACCGTGACCGAAAATTTCAATTTCAACCAAATTCCCATTCGGTCCTTTTATTTGTTCTTTCTCAATTTGATCGGTAATTTTCTTTACTTGGCGTAAGCTCAATTCCCGGCTTAAAACCATAGTATCGGCAAATAAACTATAGAATTTTATGGTTTCGATATTGGTCACATTCAATTGCGTCGAAATATGAACTTCCATAGAAATACTTCTAGCTATAGCAATTACAGCTTGGTCAGAAGCAATCACCGCAGTAATATTGGCTTCTTTGGCTTTGTTCAATAGTGTTTTTACAAGAGATAAATCATGATCGTAAATTATTGTGTTCAGCGTTAAATAACTTCTAACATTTTTGGCTTGACAGCGATTCGCAATTTCTGTCAAATCATCCATTGTGAAATTTACTGTTGAGCGAGCACGCATATTGAGTTGTTCTACGCCAAAGTAGATTGAATCTGCGCCATTATCAAGCGCTGCCTGAAGTGACTCAAAGTTCCCTGCAGGAGCCATGAGTTCAATTTTATTCAATGTCATTTTAATTGGTATTGTATTTATAAAAATTTTCAATATAGCCCGAGGTTTCAACCTTGGGGATGTATTATTTGTAGCGAGTTTCTCTTCACATTGCCCCCAAGGTTGAAACCTCGGGCTATGCTTTTAGCAATGCTTATAAATCTTTTTCAATTTTAGGCCAAGGTTTAAAATTGGGAGGGTATTTTTTATCGGAGGCTTTTGTTCTATATCCCCAAATATTACAAAAGTTGAAACCATTGGCTAAGGTTGTGGTATTCTAGGTATAACGAATTTCAATATAGCCGAAATTTCAACCTGGGGAACGTATTATTTGTCGCAAGCTTTTCTTCACATTGTCCCCAAGGTTAAAACCTCGGGCTATGTTTTCAGCAATGATTTATAATCAATTTTCAATTTTAGTCAGAGGTCGACCTAGGGAATCTATATTTATTAGAAACTTTAGTTTGACATTTAAGGATCAAACCGCTGGCTAGGATATTGTGGTATTATATCTATAACGAATTTCAACATAGCCCGAGGTTTCAACCTTGGGAACGTATTAATTGTCATGAGTTTTTCCTCACCATGTTGACGTTTATTGTCGGGAGCTTTTATTCACATTGTCCCCGAGGTTTAAACCTTGGGAACGCAATATTGAGCTAAAGAATCATCTATTTCCCAACCCGTGTAATTTTACAAATTCGTCAAATTCATCTTGCCCATTTTTCTTAAGATGATGTTGCTTTTGATTTTTTATATAATTGTGAACAACATCCAGCTGAGACTCGCTGACTGAAAAAGCCGCATAGCCAGTTTGCCACGCAAATTTTTCAAGGATTAGCTCTCCACTATTTATAAAATGAGAAGAACTCCCCTTTATTTGCTTTAAGAGATATGAAATAGTTTTTGTGGATTTTGTAAAAATAAAACATGCACATGATCAGGCATTCCATTTATAATTCTTACTGGACAGCCTAATTCAATTAGTCCGTCCCGAATATAATCATACAATTTTTTCTCAATAGAATCATCGATTAATTCAAGACGGTTTTTGGTTGCCCAAATTGCATGAATCCGTAATTTGGTAAAAGAATGCGACATTGTAAATTAGCTTAAAATTTCAGCTAATTTACAATTTTATACAATTTATCCGACAAACGAATACGAAATGGTACCTCAAAAGTAACGATATCACCAATCTTAGCAGTTGTAGTTGCTGCCCCATCGACAATCATTTTATCCAAAACCAATTCCTGTTCACCCGTAGTTGGTCCGGAAATTAAGATCTTATCACCAAGGCGCAATTCTTGATTTTCAATAGTAAATTGTGCTACTTGTGCTTTTACATAATAGTGTTCTGCTTTTCCAAGAAGAACCTTCTTAACTTTGATTTTTTGACGAATATCTGCTGGTTTAGCTACGCTCCGTTCGGCTCCGCCTCGGGTTTCGGATGCAGCCAAAGCAGTATCAGCTAGCTCTCCCGAATGTTTGAATTTTAAATTTTCAGATTTTCCTTTTCTAAAAACTTTATTTCCAACTTGTTTTCCGGTTCTCAATCTTACCTGATCAACCAAAGGCATGTGAATAATTTCAAGACATTCTGTAGAACAACAATTTTCCATTGCTGACTTACATTCATCACATTGAATAAACAACAAATGACAGCCGTCGTTTTCGCAATTCGTATGATTGTCACAAGGTTTTCCGCATTGATGACATTGTGAGATAATATCATCGGTAATTCTTTCGCCAAGACGATTATCAAACACAAAGTTTTTTCCAATGAATTTGCTTTCTAAACCTTCTGCCTCAATTTGTTTGGCGTAATTAATGATTCCGCCTTCTAATTGATATACATTTTTAAAGCCCTGATGTTTAAAATAAGCACTTGCTTTTTCACAACGAATTCCACCAGTACAATACATTACCAGTTTTTTATCTTCTTTATGATTTTGAAGTTGTTCGTTGATTATGGGTAAACTTTCTCTAAAAGTTTCAACATCCGGAGTGATGGCACCTTTAAAATGGCCGACTTCACTTTCGTAGTGATTTCTAAAATCAACCACAATCGTATTAGGATCATCCAGAATTTCGTTAAATTCTTTGGCTTTAAGGTGAACGCCTATATTAGTAACATCAAAGGTTTCATCGTTTAAACCGTCAGCAACGATTTTATCACGAACTTTAATCGTCAATTTTAAAAAGGAATGATCATCATGTTCTACAGCTTCATTCAATCGTATGCCTTTCATGAAATCATAAACTTCAAGAGTTGCTCTGAAAGCTTCCAGATTTTCTTCCGGAATACTCATTTGAGCATTTATTCCTTCGGTGGCGACATAGATTCGGCCTAAAGCATCGAGCTTATTCCAGGCTAAAAATAAATCATCGCGAAATTTTTTGGGATCTTGAATTTTGGCGTACGCATAGAAAGACAACGTAAGACGTTGTTTACCTGCATCATCGATCATGATGGCTCTTTCTTCTGCGCTTAAAGTGTTGTACAGTTGCATGCTATAAACTAATTTAAGTTGAGAATTTTTTTGAGGTGCAAAGGTAGAGAAAAAGGTTCTAAGTTACAAAGGTTCTGAGGTACTAAGGTTTTTTAAAAGCTAAAGTTGCGATCTTTTCCGTATTACTCTTTTTCATCGAGCAATGCTTGTTTGACCGCATTTAATTCGGCGATTTTTTCTTCGCTTACTTTCGGATATTCTAAATCCATCTCGTCTAAGGCGTGAATTATTGCAGATGCAATGGCAATTCGCGCATACGATTTATTGTCGGCGGGAATAACATACCAGGGAGATTTTTTAGTCGATGTGTTCTTTATTAATTCTTCATACGCATGCATATAATCATTCCAATAGCCACGTTCTTTCGCATCTGTTGCACTAAATTTCCAGTTTTTATCCGGGTTATCTACGCGTTCTATAAATCTTCTTTTTTGTTCGTCTTTTGAAACATTAAGAAAAAACTTGATTACAACAGTTCCGTTTCTGTTAAGATACCTTTCAAAATTTCTTATGTCTTCAAAACGATTTTCCCAAATATTTTCAGTAATCAATTTTTCTGGTATTTTTTGACTTTTCAGAATCTGTTCGTGAACACGAACTACCAAAACTTCTTCATAATAGGAGCGATTAAAAATGCCTATACGTCCTCTTTCGGGTAAATGTTTTTGGCAACGCCACAAATAATCATGATCCAATTCTTCAGAACTTGGTCCTTTAAAAGAAGATACCTGACAACCCTGCGGATTTACACCAGACATAACATGTTTGATAGCGCCATCTTTTCCAGCAGCATCCATAGCCTGAAAAATAAGCAAAACCGACCATTTATCCTGTGCATATAGAATGTCCTGCATAGCAGCCAATGCTTTTACCCCCATTTGCAAAGTTTCTTTAATTGCTGATTTTTCTTCATTCCCAAAATAAGAAGTGGGCCTGTCCCTTAGTGTAAAACTCTTATCATCACCAACACAATATTGTTCTGAAAACTTTTTTGCCTTATGCAATAATTCTTTTTTACTTAACGCCTGTAGATCGCTTGAAGCGCTATTCAAATTCTTCGATTTTACTTTATTCTTTTTTGACATAACAGGAATTTTTAAAATATAATTAGAAAAAATTAAAAATAGATTCTTACAAAAAGTGCAGTTTGGCGGTATTTTATAGCTTTTAGTCGATTTTATTAACAATTGAAGATCAATTAAATATAAATTTAAGAAAAAATGGGAATGAAAAATAATATTTCAAATCTTAATAAAAAAATGTTAACTTAGCTAATGAATTATTTGGTTTTTAGTTAGTTGAGTTTTAATGAAATTTAATAAAAAATTAAAAATGAACAGAATTTACTCTCCAACAATTTTCTTACTTTTTTTATTGTTATCCTGTAAAAAAGAAACTCCTCCGGCTCCTAAGCCTCTCGAAATTCCAATTGTTCAAGTATTACAGCAAGATGTAAATCTTGAATCAGAATTTACTGGTCAAACTTTTGGGGAATCCGATATCCAAATCAACCCAAGAGTTGATGGTGTTATCCTTAGTCTTAATTTCAAAGAAGGAGGTTTAGTAAAAAAAGGGCAGTTATTGTATACAATAGATCCGTTGCCATTTCAGACGAAAGTAAATGAAGCAGAAGGCCAATTAGCCGAAATGCAAGCCAGATTGGCCAAAACCAAATCAGATTACGAAATGATGGTTCCATTGGCTAAAATAAACGCCATAAGTCAAAGAGAGTTGATAGCTGCGAGATCATCTTATAATGCGTCTCAAGCTTCTATAAAAGCTGCATCGGCCAATCTTAAAAATTCAAAAATAGAGTTAGGGTACAGTAACATTGTTTCGCCAATTTCCGGATTAATCGGAATATCAAAAGTCAGAGTTGGTGATTATGTTCGTCCAGGTCCCGCATCTGTTTTAAATACTGTTTCTGATTTAGGCGATGTAAGAGTCCGTTTTACTGTGAGCGAGCAGGAATTTCTTCGAATATTCAGAGAAATTTCTAAGAAAGATTCCAATTTGAAAAATGCTGCAAAAACCATTTCTATCCTGTTGTCAGACGGTTCAATTTATTCTGAAAAGGGAAAAATCAGTTTTGCCGACAGACAAATTGATCCTGCTACCGGTGCTGTAACTTTTGAAGCTGCATTTGCCAACCCACAACAATTGATTCGCCCTGGCCAATATGTAAAAGTTATTGTTACTTCAGATATTCGCAAAAATGCTCTGATTATACCTCAACGTTCTGTTATTGAAATGCAGGGAATTACTCAGGTTTATGTTTTAGGCAAAGACAATAAAGTTGAAATGAAGGCAATACAACTAGGTCCTGCATTCAAAGACTCCTATATCGTTACTGATGGACTAACAGCCAATGATAAAATTGCGCTTGGAGGAACCTCTCAATTAAAAAGCGGTAATGTTATAACGCCGAAAATTCAAGAATGGACTCCGGGACAAGGACAAGCAGTTAAATAATTCTGTGCTAACTTAATAATTTACAAACATCATTATGGGAGAATTTTTTGTTAGAAGACCAATTGTTGCCATGGTAATCAGTATCATCATTATTATACTTGGATTACTGGCTTTGCAGAAAACGCCTGTCGCTCAATATCCTGATATTGTTCCACCTTTAGTAAAAATCACTACTTCTTTTACTGGAGCAAATGCCATAAATGTCGAACAAGCTGTAGCCACACCTATTGAACAAAAGGTAAATGGTGTAGAAAACATGTTATACATGAAATCTATCAATACTTCAGACGGAGCACTTACTGTCGAAGTAACTTTTGATGTAGGTACTGATTTGGATAATGCCAACATGCTTACGCAAAATAAGGAAAAGCAAGCTGAACCATTCTTACCTCAGAGTGTAAAACAACAAGGGGTTTCGATTAAAAAGTCTTTATCATTCCCGATGATGATTTTTACGCTTACCTCTTCTGATCCTAAATACGACGGTGTCTTTTTAAATAACTATGCCTATATCAACGTTATTGATGCTCTTGCGAGAATTAAAGGTGTAGGAGATTGTATTCTTTTTGCTGGAAGTGAATATTCTATGAGGATTTGGCTTCAGCCGGGCAAAATGAGCAGTCTCGGAATTACAGTTGATGAGATCAAAAAAGCATTGAACGATCAGAACATGATTACTCCGGGAGGAAAATTTGGTGCTGAACCGGCTCCGATGGGAACAGATTTTACCTATAGCGTAACACTTCAGGACCGATTGGTTACTCAAAAACAATTCTCTGAAATTATAGTAAAAAGTAAAGAAGACGGGTCAAAAGTACTTCTAAGTGATATAGCGAGAATCGAATTAGGTACTGAAAATTATAGTTCAACTTCACGCAGAAATGGCAAACCCAGCGCGGCCATCGGAATATTTCAAATGCCTGGAAGTAATGCTTTGGAAGTAGCTGCAAAAGCTAAAGCAACTATGGATGAGATCTCTAAAAGATTTCCTTCAAACGTTGAATATCAGGTTTCGCTAGATACTACAACAGCAATTACAGCGGGTGTTGAAGACATTCTCCACACTCTTGTTGAAGCCATTATCTTAGTTATACTTGTGGTTTTTATCTTCCTCCAAAACTGGCGTGCAACATTGATTCCGTTGATCACAGTTCCAGTTTCATTAATTGGAACAATTGCCGTTTTTCCATTATTGGGATTTTCCATTAATACACTTTCACTATTAGGATTAGTATTAGCAATTGGTATTGTCGTCGATGATGCTATTGTTGTAGTGGAAGCTGTTGTACATCATATTGAACACGGAAAATCTCCAAAAGATGCCACTATACAAGCGATGCGTGAAGTTTCAGGACCCGTAATTGCGATCGCTTTAATCTTGATTGCGGTGTTCGTTCCCGTGGCAATGACTCCCGGAATCACGGGTCGTTTTTACCAGCAATTTGCAATAACCATTGCAGTATCTGTGGCCTTCTCTGCCTTTAGTGCCTTATCCCTAAGTCCCGCGCTCTGTGCAATGTTGTTAAAACCCACAAAACCCGTAGCGGAACAAACCGGATGGCTTGCCAAATTTTTTACAGGATTTAATAGAATTTTCGAAAATGTGACAGGCAGATATATCAAAGGAGCAACTTTCTTTGCGAAAAAAGCATTACGTATTATCGTTTTGCTTGCTGTGGTTTTAGTTGCTGTAGTATTCTTAGGCAAAAAAGTTCCGGCAGGGTTTATTCCTGAAGAAGATCAGGGTTATGTACTAGTAAATGTTAACGCTCCACCTGCTTCCTCTTTACAAAGAACTGATGAAGTAACCAGAAAAATTGAGTCAATTTTATCAAAAGAAGAAACGCTGGACTGTTATACCACCATTAACGGATATAGTTTACTAACCAGTTCTTATTTACCTGCAAACGCTTTCATCTTTATATCACTTAAACCTTGGGATGAAAGAACAATGACGGCGCAACAAATAGCTGATAAAATTAACGGCCAATTTGCCCATCAAATAACAAATGCGACAGTAATGGCTTTTGGTCCGCCCGCAATTCAGGGACTTGGAGCGTCCGCTGGGTTTAGCTTAATGTTGCAGGATCGAGGTGGAAATACTCCACAATATCTTGCACAACAAACTCAGGCATTTATTGCCGAAGCGCAAAAACGTCCGGAAATAAAAAGGATTTACACCACTTATAATGCCGGAACACCTCAGGTTAAGTTAGAAATAGATAACGACAAAGCCATGAAACTCGGTGTACCAGTTTCAAAAGTAACTGAAGTATTGGGTACCTTTTTGGGAGGGACTTATGTGAATGATTTCAACCGTTTTGGACGTCAGTACAAAGTGTATTTGCAGGGAGAAGCCATTGATCGTGTAAAACCAGAAAATCTAAATCTGATTTACGTGAAAAACGACAAAGGCGATATGCTGCCAATATCAACCTTGGTAACCGCGACAAAAGTTTCAGGACCTGATTTTACCAATCGTCTTAATTTATTTAGAGCGGCAGAAATTGGCGGAGCTCCAAACGAAGGTTATAGTAGTGCACAGGCCTTAGATGCCTTAGAAGAAGTAGCGAAGGCAACACTACCGGCTGATATGAGTTACGATTATATCAACCTTTCTTATCAGGAAAAACATTCTCCCGGAGGAGGCACTGTATTCTTAATGGCATTGGTTTTTGTATTCTTAATTCTTGCCGCACAATACGAAAGCTGGAAATTACCTTTCAGCGTATTACTTGGTGCGCCATTTGCGGTTTTCGGAGCCTTTTTAGGATTGTTTCTCGCGAGATTAGGAAGTGATGCCTACGTAAACAATGTATTTGCCCAAATTGGTCTGGTTCTGTTAATTGGATTGGTCGCGAAAAATGCCATTTTGATTGTAGAATTTGCCAAAGAAGAATATGAAAAAGGAACACCCCTCTATGAAGCGGCTATGACTGCAGCTAAACTTCGTTTTAGACCAATTTTGATGACGGCTTTTGCCTTTATTCTTGGAGTTGTACCGTTGCTGACCGCGACAGGTGCTGGGTCGCAGGCACGTATCGTAATGGGAATGGCTGTATTTAGCGGAATGTTAATTGCGACAGTTCTGGGAGTATTAATTGTTCCGGGATTGTTTGTAATGATTGAAAATATCGGAAAAAAGAAGGATGAGGTTGTAGCAACTGAAATTAGTACGGATTCAAAAACTACAGATCATGATGAATAAAGTAAAAATACTAATCGTTATTCTTACTCTGGCAGTATTGCCTACAGCTTGTCTCGTAGGTCCAAAATATCAAAAGCCAGATGAACCTCAAACGGCTAATTTTCGTTATGGCCCTGGATATGCGGATACTCTTGCTTCTGTAGTCAACGTGAAATGGTTTGATCTTTTTAATGATGATGTTTTAAAAGGACTTATCAATAAAGGGTTAGAAAACAACTATGATCTGCGAATTGCCATGGCACGTATTGAACAAACCAGAGCAGAATTAGGCTATTCAAAAGCTGATTTATTACCCGCCATTGGCTATAGTGGTACAATAAATAGTAATGAAAAAGCATTTATTCCTTCAAGCGCATCTGCTTCATTATCTTGGGAACTCGATTTTTGGGGTAAGATCCGCCATGAAAACAGAGCTGTTCAGGATGAATTAATTGCCAGCGAAGAGGGACGAAAAGTAATTTTGTCGAATCTGGTTAGTGATATTGCTACTGCTTATTTTGAACTCCGAAATTTTGATAATCAACTGATTATTACCAATCAAACACTTGAAACCAGACGAAAAGCATTTGATATCATCAATGCAAGGTTCTTGGCCGGATATGTTTCTGAGGTAGACAAAGTTCAAATCGAGCAACAAGTCGCGATTGCCGAAGCGGTTATTCCGTCCATTCAAAGACAAATTACTATGCGGGAAAATACAATCTCCATATTAACCGGTCAGCCTCCTGGTCCAATTGAACGCGGTAAAACTGTTACAGAACTTGAAGTAGTTAACAACATACCGGTTTCTATCCCTTCTATTCTTTTACGAAACCGACCAGATGTTAGACAGGCTGAAATGTATTATATGGCTTCTAATGAAAGAATTGGTGTTGCGCAGGCAATGCGTTTCCCGTCTTTTAACATTGCTGCTATTGCAGGATTTGCAAGTAGTAAAGTAAGCACTTTATTTGACGGTTCTTCTTATGTTCAAAATGCAAGTGGTTCAATTGCCGGACCTATCTTCAATTTTGGAAAAAACAAACGAAGAGTAGAAATCTACAGACAAATTGCTGAAGAATCGAGACTTTCCTACCAAAAGACTTGTATCATTGCCCTTTCGGAAGTGGAGCAATCGTTGCAAAATGTAAAAACCTATAAAGAGGAATGGGCAGCACGTGACAGACAAGTTATTGCCGCAAGAAAAAATTTAGAATTATCTGAAGCCAGATATTACAACGGTTACGTTTCTTATCTGGAAGTACTTGAAGTACAGCGCTCTCTATTTGATGCCGAATTAAGCCTATCCGATTTAACCCAAAGTCAGTTGGCTTCTATGATTCAGCTTTACAGAGCTTTAGGCGGGGGATGGAGCCTTTAAAGGTTCTGAGATGCTAAGATTCTAAGGTACTAAGGTTTAAAATAAAGTTCTGAGATACTAAGGTGCTAAGAGATTGTGATTAAAGATAAAAAAAAGCACTACTAAAAAGTAGTGCTTTTTGTTTTTTAGACCTTAGTGCCTTAGCATCTCAGAACCTTAGAACCTCAAGAATTAACAAAACTCGTTAAACGCATCTTGCAAATTCTCAGCGATTAATTCAGCTGGACGTCCTTCGATGTGGTGACGCTCTAACATGTGAACCAATTCTCCGTTTTTGAACAAAGCCATAGATGGCGATGATGGAGGAAAAGGAAACATATGTTGTCTTGCAGCATCAACCGCTTCTTTGTCAACACCAGCGAAAACTGTAATTAAGTGATCTGGTTTTTTAGCACCTTCTAAACTCATTTTTGCTCCCGGACGTGCATTTCTTGCAGCACAGCCACAAACAGAGTTTACAACAACTAAAGTGGTACCTTCAGCTTTGATAGCGTTATCTACAGCGTCAGCACTATGTAAATCTTGAAAACCTGCAGCTGTTAATTCAGCTTGCATTGGTTTTACCATTTCTTCTGGATACATATTGTTTATTTTTAAATTTTACTTTTGATTTTGCAAAGTTACAAAGTTTAAGCGCAACTACTTAATTTGAAGTATAAAGTTTTGTTATAGTTCGATTGGAAAAGTCGAAAGTTGGAAAGTCTTAAAGTCGAAAGTCAAAATTGGAGCTTTATAAAGGCTCTTATTTAAACAAAACTCGAAATAAAGCTTTCAAAAATGGTGTTTTAGGGCATTTCACAATAACCTGCAAATCCTCCATTAAACTTGTTTCTTCGTCCAAAAACTTAAAAACCAATGCTGGATTACCTTTTTTAAATAAAGAGGAGAAAATAGGGCTTCCTAATTCGTTATGGCGGTACAAAATATCCAAAAGCAATAAATCATAAAACCAAAATCGGCTCTTTTTATGAAAGGATGCCATTTTGAAGTTTTCCTTTTGAAGAAATTCTACCAACTGAGATGATTTTTTATCTGAATTTCTAAAAGTAAAACCAGTACTCGCTTTGGTCCATCCGCCGGCTGTCCCAATATTTAAAACTCTTTTGGTATTCTTTTTCCAAAAGGGATAACAAGTCATCGGAATACTTCCCTGCTCCTTTTCAATAATTTCAAATTTAGCTGCGCCGAGTTTCTCTAAATACAACTGAATCTCCTTTTCATATTCTTCTTTCGGAAGCAAACTCTCCGAAAACAACGTATACTCCACCAAAACTTCTGTTTTAGAAATTGGCAAAACATACATAAAACGAGTATTTCCTCTTTGTTCAACCGAAAAATCCATGAAAGTAGCTTGTTCCGGATTGAAAACTTCATCTTCAGTTTTCACAAACCAACCCACAAAATGCTGTTGCAAAACCGGATATTTGGCTTGACTTTGAACAAGGCCCTTGGTATATACACTGTTGAATAAGTAATCCCCAGTATATCTGTTTTCTTCGGTTCCCACAAAAACATGAGTTTCGAGTTCATTGATATCGGTTACTTTTTCGTTTAAAAAAGTGATATTTGATTCTTTAGAAATGGTTTCAAAAACAAAATTGTAAAAATCAATTCCACGAATTTGGTTATATTGATATGGTTTCAGCTCCAAATCTCTTTTGAAATCTTCATTTGCAAACAAAGCCGAATCCCATTTTTTTGAGATGATTGAATTCCATATCGTTTCTTCTTGTACCCAAAAACACCAGGTTCTGTCATTGGTTTTCTTAACATCCTGATCTAATAATAATATAGACTTGTCAATGAATTTCCCAGATAAAATCATTTTATAAACGGTCATCAAAGCTGACAAACCTGTTCCTGTAAAAATGTAATTGAAATGTTTTATTTGCGAAGAATTCATTCTCAAAAATAAGGAATTTTATTCTTTCAATTTTTCTAAAAGCAGTTTAAAATCTTTTGGGCTGAGGTAATTGTTATACTGCAGCATGATTTCGTTTTTCTCATTCAAAACACACAAAACCGGATACACAATTTGATTGTTCATTGTTCCGAGTTCCAAAGCCAGTTCATGCACACCAACATTATTTCCTGTTGGCTGGTATTTAAACATTTGATTATTAAATGAAATATCCTGTTTTTCCTCAGCATTAAAATCAATAAAATAAAAATCCGAATTTAAACTTTGGATAATTTCCTGATTTTTGAAAGTCGTGCTTTTCATTTTTTGGCAATACTGACACCAATTGGTATGAATAAAAACGATAATTTTTCGCTTTTGAATCTGCTGCAAACTATCTATCGCCTCAAAAGATCTGCTTTGAAGTTGGCAGAATCCCGTTGAGGTAATTCCCAAAAAGAAGATAATTATTGCTAGCTTTTTCATGTGTTTTTATTTTTTGCCACAGATTGTACAGATTAAAAGGAATTTAAAAAAAGTGTTACCACAAATTACACAAATTTGCACAAATTAAAATTCAAGGTAATTGCTTCGCCTATTCGCTATCGCTCGGGTCGTGGCAAAAAAATCTTTTTTAATCTGTGCAATCTGTGGCATAAAACATTTTATCTCAAAGTATATCTCAACCCAAAAAACCCGCGAATCGACTGATTTTGCCCGTAAACATACGTCGTATCAAAAGTTAATCCGTATGGATTATCCGGTGTTACCAATACTTTTCCGGCCGAATCGTATTGCACATTTTTATCAAAAGGATCATTCGCTCTCGAGATTAAAAACGGATTTTTTTGCATTGGTGTGAAATTCAACAGATTCTTAATTCCGCCATACAGCTCAAAATTCTTCCATCCAAAATAGGTAAATTGAATGTTCTGAATACTGAACCACGGCGATTTCGGGCTTCTCGGATCATATTCACTCAACAATGGCAAGTTCATCGGACTGTAAACATTCCCGGTATAATCCAATAATAAATTTAAGGATTCTATTTTATAAGAAACGCTCCAGGTTGCTGTAAAGTTCTCGGTTAAAAAAGGTCTTTCTGAAACCCCGTTTTCCACATTTTTATTATCTAAAACAGTAGCGCCCAAAATCATCTTTAATCCTGAAGGAAAATTGATATCTACATTCGTACTGATTCCCTGGCTGATAGCATAACCGTTGATATTATCATAAATGATTTTATTGGGATCGGTTTCGTAATCGGATATGATTTTATTGCTGAAACGGGTGTAAAAAGCCGTTGTTTCAATTCCGATAAAAGTGCCGTTACCGAAGTTTATTTTTTGAATATAGTTCAGATTCGCATTCACAGACTGTTCTGGTTTCAAATCATTCTGAATGACAACATCGCGCGAACCTGTTAATGCTGCGTGATCTTCGGTAAATAAATTCACAACACGAAAACCCGTTCCGGCATTCAATCTGAAAATCGTGTTTTCGTTTTTCTTCCAACGATACGCCACTCTTGGTGTATAAATTGAACCGTGAATCGAGTTATAATCATAGCGCATTCCTAACAAAACCTGACTTTTCGGCGAAAGCGTAATTTCATCCTGAACAAAAATGCCGGGTAACCAGGTGCTTTCGGCTTCTTTTGTGGCAGTAGTATTGTCGTCGTAATACGAATAGCGATTCGCAATTCCGGCAAGTAAATCATTCCTTCCTAGCTTTTTATCCCAGGTCAATTGCAAAAAACCAATTTTCTGATTCGCGATATACGATGTTGTTCCGTAACGACTGTCCTGATAATGCACATTTCCGGAGAACGAAAGCATCAGTTTTTCTTCAAATGGCAATTGATAACTTCCTATTAATTCACCTCTTTTGGTATAAATACTTTCGCCGTAAATTTCATCGCCGCCTCGGTATTTTTTCTCCCAGCGCACATCTCCGCCCCAGCGATCTTCATACATACCACGTGCCGCGATCGTGAAAAGTCTATTTTCATTTCTCAAAAAACTCCATTTATTGAAAACCGAAATCCGTTCAGACAAAGTCACATCGGTAAAATTGTCTTTGTCTTTATCGACCACTTCATTGTAATTAAAGTAATTGATTCCCAAAAGCGTCATTGATTTTTTAGTCGGACTGAATTTCATTCCCAAATCGACATTGGTTTCCAAATAAGTCGTGGTAAAAACATCAGCTGCAAAAACCGGCGCGTTCGTTGGGTTTTTAGTGATAATATTAATCAGACCGCCGACTGCTTCACTTCCGTACAAAGACGAAGCCGGACCTTTTACGATTTCAATTCGTTCGACCAGAGAATTCGGAATTCCGGATAAACCATAAACCGTCGAAAGACTGCTCACAATTGGCATTCCGTCAATCAACACCAAAGTGTAAGGACCTTCTAAACCATTGATATGAATATCGCCCGTATTGCAAACACCACAATTAAGCTGCGGCCGAACGCCATTGATGTTTTGAAGCGCTTCGTAAATACTCGGAGTTGGATTTTTCTTGAAGAAAACCGGCGAATAAACCTCAACCGGAACAGCACTTTCTAATCTTTTTACTGCTTTTAAAGTTCCTGAAACCACAACTTCGTTAAGTTGATTTTCATTGTCTTCTAACTCAAAATCTTGATTTGTATTTTGTGCTTCAACAACTAAAATTTCAACGGTCATTGGTTTGAATCCAGTCGAGGTCACTCGAATAGTATATTTTCCTCTCGTAACATTTTCAAAAAAATAATAACCTAAACTATCGGTAACTGTTTTTTGTTTGGTGCCCAGTAAATGCACATTCGCGGCTTGTATTTTATTTCCTTCGCCAGTAACAAAACCAGAAATAGTCATGTTTTCCTGTGCGTAAGAAAATTGTAAAGTAAACAGAATCAATATTACTATTGAGTTTTTCATTATTATAAAATTAAATTTAGACAAAACTAAAAATTAAATTTGACAAATAATGATTCTGAAACTAAAAATTTTAAATCAATTTAAATCAATATGTTAGATTTTTGTTTAAACACATAGAGACATAGTTTTTTTATCTGGCAAAAGGCGTTTCACTTGCATTAAAAAACATAGCTATGTGTGAAAGCTAGCTTTTTAAATTGACCTTTAAACGCAAAGAAAAAATCTATGTCTCTATGTGTTTAAAAATTAGCAGCCAGAATATCAACTAAAGCTTTCATCTATAAGTTCTTTATTAATAGAAGCACCTGCAAATGAGCCCGAAGAAACCGCCATCGCGACAGATCTCGCCTGAATAACACAATCTCCACTTGCATAAACTCCAGGAAGAGTCGTTTTCTGCATCATATCAACTTTGATCAAACCTTGTTCCGTTAATTCACAACCTAAAGCTTCGGCCAAAGGACAATGCTGCTCGAAAGGCGGTCTGAAATAAATTGCTTTTACGGCTACTTTTGATTGATTTTTGAAGATCACTTGCTTAAGATTTCCGTTTTCATGCTCCAAAGATTCAATCTCTTCCTCAATGATTTCGATCTGATGTTTTTGAAGAATTTCTGTTTGTTCCCATGTCATGGTTGATTTTCCATTGGTCAGCAATCTTAAATCTTTTGTCCAGTTCGAAATCAGTTTTGCATATTCAAAAGCCATTTCTCCGTTGGCGATAATGGCAGTTTTCTCTGTTTTCACTTCATAACCATGACAGTACGGACAATGTAAAACCGAAATACCCCAACATTCAGCCAAACCTTTAATTTCGGGAAGCAAATCTTTTACACCCGTTGCGAATAATACTTTTTTAGAAGTAAAAGTTTCGCCTGAATCTGTTTTGATTTCGAAACCTTCTTTTGTTTTTATCGCCTGAACAGCAACTCCGTTAAAGAACTGAACCGTTTTATAGAAATCCACTTGTAATTTGGCTTTCGCCGAAATGACAGCAGGCACTTCACCATCTTGTGTAATGAAATTATGTGAATGTGGCGTTTGTCTGTTGCAAGGCAAACCGCTGTCAATAACCAAAACCTGACGTAAAGAACGCCCTAAACTCATCGCCGCTGAAAGTCCGCTATAACTTCCGCCCACAATAATGACTTCAAAATTCTTTTGTTCCATAACTGTATTTATTAATGGTTTTTAATTTTGTGTGTTTTATAATTCAGCAAATGCCCAATGATCATTCCGGTTCCGCCAATGAAAATCAAATCAAGATGAATATCTAAAATGATTTCACTTAGAACACTGATCCAAATCAGCCCCATCGAAACAATCAAAATTGTTGCTATTAATAGTCCCGATTTTTTTATAATTTTAAAGATTGCAAAAAGCCCGATCGTTGCGAAAAGCAAATCAATAAACGGATTATGACTCAAGCCTAAAGGCAACACAGTCAGAAGCGGAAAAATAAGACAATGCACCAAACAAATCGTCGCGCTTGAAATTCCTAAAATATCGTAAAAAGGTGTTGTAGTTTTCTTCATTTCGTGTACTTTTGCTTAATGCAATTTTGTTGCAAATATACACATAAAAATCAATTGCAACATTGTTGCAATAATATTTTTTTATTTTAAAAAAATGAAAACAACAAGAAACACCACAGCAAAGACGGCCGTTTTAGAGATTTTTGGAAAATCTAAGACTGCGCTGTCACATACCGAAATTTACAAACAAATCGAAGAAATTTGTGATCGCGTTACTGTTTATAGAATTTTAGATCGTCTGGTCAATGACGATATTGTTCATAAAATTGTAGACCTTGATGGAACTGTAAAATATGCAAAATGCCATCATCATGCACAGCGAGTTCACATTCACAATCACGCTCACTTCAGTTGCGAAAAGTGTCTTGAAATAACTTGTCTCGAAAGTGTGAAGCCGAGTTATATTATTCCACACAATTATAAAGTGAACGACATAAACTTTACATTGTCAGGAATATGTCCCAATTGTTCCAATTCTAACATTTAAGATTTAGACTAGTCTAAAAATATTGTTGCGCGAATGTAATTTTTATATACATTTGTTAAAACAACAGTTGTAGAAATGACCAAATCTTTAGAAGAAGTTAACCAATCGGTTGCAACAGAGCATAAAAAAACCGGTTTTCGTAAAATATTAGCCTTTTTAGGTCCGGCATACTTAGTAAGCGTCGGCTATATGGATCCCGGAAACTGGGCCACAGATATTGCCGGCGGAAGTCAGTTTGGCTACACTTTAGTATGGGTTTTGTTAATGAGTAACTTAATGGCCTTACTATTGCAGAGTTTAAGCGCCCGTCTTGGAATCGTAACACAACGCGATCTTGCGCAGGCTTCGAGAGAAACCTATTCTAAATTCATCAATTACATTTTATATTTTCTGGCAGAAATTGCCATTGCAGCCTGCGATTTAGCTGAAGTACTGGGAATGGCGATCGGAATCAATCTTCTATTTGACATTCCGCTGATGGAAGGTGTTTTAATTACTGTTTTAGACACTTTTCTTTTATTATTCCTGATCAACAAAGGAATTCGCAAGATGGAAGCCTTTATTATTGTACTAGTCGCTATTATTGGGTTTTCTTTTATTTTTGAAATGATTTTTGCTGAACCGGAAGTTTCTAAAATAATGGCAGGATTAATTCCGTCAATTCCAAATTCGGCAGCCTTGTACATCGCTATTGGAATTATTGGAGCAACCGTAATGCCACATAACCTCTACTTACACTCTTCTTTGGTACAAACCAGAAAATTCGACCGCACTCCTGCCGGAATAAAACAAGCTTTAAAATACAATTTTATTGACTCAACGATTGCGCTCAACCTTGCTTTCTTTGTTAATGCTGCCATATTGATTCTTGCTGCAGCAACTTTTCATAAAAATGGTATGTTTGAAGTTGCTGAAATTCAGGACGCGCATAAATTTCTAGAACCTTTATTGGGAACCAAATGGGCACCAGCTTTATTTGCAATAGCTTTGATCGCCGCTGGACAAAGCTCAACCGTAACAGGAACTTTAGCGGGGCAAATTGTAATGGAAGGTTATCTTCATTTAAGAATTCAGCCTTGGGTTCGCCGCATTATTACGCGTTTAATTGCTATTGTTCCCGCTTTAATTGTGATTTATATTTATGGCGAAAGCGTCACGGGGAAACTATTAATTCTGAGCCAGGTAATTTTGAGTTTGCAATTGGGTTTTGCTATTATTCCGCTGATTCATTTTGTGAGCGATAAATCAAAAATGAATGGTTTTCATATTTCAAAAACCACTCAGGTTGTTTCCTGGATTATTGCCACAATCATCGTTTCTTTGAATGCCAAATTGGTTTATGATGAAATAACCTCATGGCTTGAAAGCTCTAGTAATCCAATGATATTATGGTTTACCGTTATTCCATTGGCTTTAGCATTTCTGGCTTTGTTGCTTTATATCATTGCAAAACCTTTTATCGTAAAAGCACAGGCTAAATTCATCAATCATTCTCCGCATAATTTAAAACTGCAGTTTTCTCCAAAAGAAGGCCAAAGCTATAAGAATATCGCGATTTCTGTAGATTTCTCAAAAGCTGATGAATCTGCATTGAACAGAGCTTTTGAATTAGGTGGACTCGACACACAATACACTTTAATTCACATTGTTGAAACCGTTGGTGCACACATGTATGGTGTTCACGTTCATGATCATGAAACCACGATCGATGAAAAATTATTGTTAGAATATAAAGAAATGCTTTCGCAGAAAGGTTTCAACATCAAAACCGAACTTGGTTTTGGAAAACCAAACAAAGTAATCCCGAAAATCATCAACGAAGGAAATTATGACATTTTAGTCATGGGAACCCACGGCCACACCGGATTAAAAGACATTTTATTTGGCACCACCGTAGACAAATTGAGACATAAAATTTCGATACCTTTGTTAATTGTTAAATAAGGTGCTAAGTCGCTGAGATGCTAAGGTTCTAAGGTTTTCTTCAGAACAAAAACTTAGAACCTCAGAACCTTAGAACCTCAGAACCTTAAAAGAATGACTTTCTCAGAAGAAAACTATCTAAAATCAATATACCACCTTACGGCTTCTTTAGAAACGGAAGTGAGCACAAATGCTATTGCTGAAATGATGGAAACCAAAGCTTCATCGGTTACCGATATGCTTAAAAAGCTGGCAGATAAAGATTTAGTAAACTATAAAAAATACCAAGGTGTTTCATTGACCGAAAACGGAAAACTGGCTGCCAAAATGATTGTTCGAAAACATCGTTTATGGGAAGTTTTTTTGGTGGAGAAACTAAATTTCAGCTGGGATGAGGTTCACGATATTGCAGAACAGCTAGAGCACATCAAATCAGAGCAATTAATTAATCGATTGGATGATTTTCTTGGAAATCCAACAGAAGATCCGCACGGCGACCCGATTCCCGATGCCAATGGCCGAATCATTAAAATAGAAAAATATTTGCTTTCTGAATTGACCGAACATCAAATTGGTGTTTGTGTGGGTGTAAAAGATACTTCTTCAGAGTTTTTGAAATATCTGGACAAACAGGAAATTGCTTTAGGATCTAAAATCGAATTTCTTTCTAAGGAATCATTCGATTTATCGGTTAAAATTAAGGTTGATGGAAGGGAATTATCTATTTCGAATAAAATTGCTTCTAATTTGTTTGTGAAGCTTATTTAGGAGGGGTTATACCACAGAGATACGCGGAGGTTTTTCACAGAGGAACGCGAAGGACTGATTTTTTTCGTTTGTCAGACTGAGCGAAGTCGAAGTCTCGCAAAGTGATTCAGCGAACCGAGCTTCGACTTCGCTCAGCCTGACAAACTGAATGCTATAGCTTCAATATTAGTAAAAACTAAACAATACCTTTTTCAATCATTTCTAACATTACCGGCGAAGCATTTTTAAATGTCGGTTCTTGTTCGATAATACTTCCTGCGTTTTTCTTATTTACTTTGAATGTTACATCGTTATCAGTCGTAAACAAAAGTGCAGTCAAAAACGGATTTTTGATATAAGTTCCTAAAACCATTAAAGCTTCATCTAAAGTATGGATACTTTCGATTTCTTCGGTTTTGTAACGCGAAGTCAATGAAATGGAATAGGTATTATCTTCATTTAAAACCAATCGGAAATAAATATTTTTAATCTCGGTATCGCCGATTGTTTTGGCAAGTGTAAGTTTGGCAAAAGTGCCGGCTTGAATACTTTCTTTGACGCGTTCGCAAAAAAGAGCAAATATTGGTTCGTACATTTTTTTTAAGGTGCTAAGGTTCTGAGATGCTAAGGTTCTAAGTTTTTAAAACCTTATGAGTCTCTGTATTGTGTTGTTTAACCGCAAAGTTCGCTAGGATTTACGCAAAGGGCACAAGGAAAAAACTTTGTGAAGCTCTGTGTAAAATCTTTGTGAAGCTCTGTGGTATAATTCTATTTTCCTGTAAATTCAGCTTTTCTTTTCTCTAAAAACGCTGTGGTTCCTTCTTTAAAATCCTGCGTTCCGAAACATTTTCCGAATGATTTTATTTCAGTTTCAAAACCATCTTTTCCATCTTTAAAGTTCGCATTAATGGCCTTTATCGCTTTTCCGATAGCAAATGGAGCATTTTTAATGATCTTTTGAGCGATTCCGTTTGTAAATTCAAGAAGTTCAGCCTGCGGCACTACGTGATTTACTAAACCATATTGTTTTGCTTCTTCAGCAGAAATCATGGCCGCAGTCATAATCATTTCCATCGCGCGGCCTTTACCCACTAATTGTGGCAAACGCTGCGTTCCTCCGTAACCCGGAATCAATCCTAAAGTTACTTCCGGCAATCCCATTTTGGCATTATCTGAAGCTACTCTGAAATGACACGCCATTGCCAATTCTAGCCCACCGCCTAACGCAAAACCATTTACTGCTGCAATTACCGGTTTCTTCAAATTTTCTATATAATCAAAAAGGGATTCTTGTCCTTCGGCGGCTAATTGTGCGCCTTCAACTACTGTATAATTGGCAAATTCTGAAATATCGGCTCCAGCCACAAAAGCTTTTTCACCACTTCCGGTCAAAACAATAACGCGAACCTCATCATTTTTTCCTAATAATTTGATAGCTTTATTCAAATCGCTGATGGTTGCTTTGTTTAAAGCATTCAGTTTTGTAGGTCTGTTTATGGTTACGGTAGCAATTTTTTCTTCAATAGAAATTAAAAGATTTTCGTAGTTCATGGTCGTGGTTTTATGAGTTTGTGATAGGCAAAGAAACCGTAAATGTGGTTCCTTTTCCGTAAGTTGATTCAAAGGTAATTGTTCCTTTGTAATTTTCGATGATGTTTTTTATAATTCCGAGGCCAAGACCCATTCCGCTGGTTTTGGTAGTGAACTTAGGTTCGAAAATTCTGCCAGAATCTTGTTTCTGAATTCCGATTCCGTTATCTCTTACGGCAATTTCAACATTATTATTTCTGCGTTTTACCGTAACCAAAATAGATTTATGAAACTGGCTTTCCGGAATAGCCTGTGTTGCATTTTTTACCAAATTGGTAATGACACGTATTAGTTGTGTTCGGTCCATTTTTGAGATGATTTCCTCTTCTTCACTTTCAAAAACAATATAGTCTTCATTGAAAATATCCAGTGAAAGCTCTACAACTTCAACAACATTCAGTGTTTCATTTTGCTGTGCCGGCATCGAAGCAAAATTCGAAAAGGCCGAAGCCACCGCCGTCATCGTATCTATTTGCTGGATTAAGGTTTCAGAATAGTCGTTTAGCTTCTGCTTAACATCAGGTGCCGTAGGATCAAATTTTCGTTGAAAACTCTGCACCGTCAAACGCATGGGCGTAAGCGGATTTTTAATTTCGTGCGCCACTTGCTTTGCCATTTCGCGCCAGGCTTCTTCACGTTCACTTTGAGCCAGTTTTATGGCACTCGTTTCGAGTTTTTCCACCATTCCGTTATAAGCCTTGATTAAGAAATTCACTTCTTTACTATTGGCTTCTAATACAATCTTTTCGTTTTTCTGATCCAGATTGGTCTCTTCCAATCTATCAGAAATCGTTTTAAGCGATTTGGTTATATAAGTCGAAAGGAAATACGCCAAAGCAAATGCCACAATCAACATAAACGAATATACCTGACTTAAACGAATCAGGAAAGTATTTAACTCGTTGTCATAATAACCGTCGTCTTCTAAATAAGGAAGATTTAAAATGCCGAGCGGTTTGAATTTTTCATCTTTAATCAAACTATATGAAGATCGATTTTTAACTCCGTCGATTGTTTTAATATCTACAAAACGCTTTTCGATAGACGATTTTACCAACTTCAGTATATAATCCGGAACCGGAGGTGCTACTTTATCAACTGCAAAAGATTCTTTTGATGATTTCAGCAGTTTTCCGTCAAGACTGTAAATATTGATTTCAATCTTATGGATTTGGGCCAATTCGTGGATTTTATCCTTAAAAATCAAATCTAGATTAGAAGTTTTAAGCGGATAAGTTGTAGTAGAAAGTACGTAATTAATATGTTCTTTTACTGCATTTTCTTTACGTTCTAAACGTTCCTGATGGTATTCTTTGGCTTCAGTTTTAAACTGAATAATCGAAATCGAAGCCAATAAAAAAGATGCCACAACAATCAATACAATCATCGACAGGAAAATCCTGGTACGCAATGAAAGCATCGACATTTTGAAGTTGTTTAGCATAAATTTAGTTTTCAGTCGCAGTCGCAGTTTTCAGTGTCAGAGTGGAAACTGTGACTGAAAACTGCGACTAAAGACTATTTTTTCTCCCTAATTCTCTTGTAAAATTTAAACCCCAGCATCAGTAAAACCGAGAATAAAATGATTCCTACTACACCGAAGATCCAATTGAAAGCACTTTTTAAAACTACTAAAAAAACGATAGCAAACAATATAATAGTAGCACCTTCATTCCACAAACGCATATAGTTACCTGAATATTTTACTTCATCGTTTTGCAATTGCTTGAATATTTGATGGCATTTTAAATGATACAAATACAATAGAAAAACGAAACATAACTTTATATGCATCCACGGCATTTTAAGCCAGGCCTGACCTAAATCAGTGAAAAACAGCATCCAAAAAGCAAAAATACTGGCTAAAATTGCTGAAGGCCATGTAATGATGTACCACAATCTGTAGCTCATAATTTTAAATTGCGCTTGTAAAATTTCCTTTTCAGGAGATGGTTTATCGTTCGCTTCAATTTGATAAACAAATAAACGCACGATATTAAATAATCCCACAAACCAAGTTAGTACGAAAATGATATGAAGTGATTTTAAGTAGTTATAATATTCCATGCTTTTTGTTTCAGGTTTAAAGTTTCAAGTTTTTTTTAAAGTTGACTTATGCTCAACAATCTTGACTCTATTTTCTTGACTCTATTTTCTATTTAGCCCAATCATTAATCCAGTTACTAACCGTCTGACACCATTCATCATCATCATTCAAACACGGAATTGCCAAGAATTCTTCGCCTCCATTTGCTTCAAAATCTTCTTTGGCACGCATGGCGATTTCTTCTAAAGTTTCAAGACAATCTGAAACGAAAGCTGGCGTTACAACCGCCAATTTCTTGATTCCTTTTCCTGGCATATTATCAATTTCAACATCCGTATAAGGTTCCAGCCATTTGTCTCCCGCTAAACGCGATTGAAAAGTCAAGCTATATTTATCTTGTGGAAGTCCTAATAATTTCACGACTTGTCTCGTTGTTTCATAACATTGATGACGGTAACAGAAATCATGTGCCGGCGAAGGCGTGTTACAGCAAGAACCATCAATTTTACAATGTGATTTGGTTATATCTGTTTTACGAATATGACGCTCCGGAATTCCGTGATACGAGAATAATAAATGATCATAGTCAAAACCAACTAAATGTTTCTGAATGGAATCAGCTAAATTCTTGATGTAATCTGGTTTGTTGTAAAACGCAGGTACATCTGTAAAAGTCATGTGTGGGAATTTCTTCTTGCGGATTTCTTCTGCTTTAACTAAAATCGTCAAAGTCGAAGCCATTGCATATTGTGGATATAACGGAAAAAGCATTACTTCAGTAACTCCTTTATCGTGCAATTCCTGTAAACCTTTTTCGATAGTCATACTTCCGTAGCGCATTGCCAAAGAAACTGGAATATTTACCAAAGGCTGTACTTTTTTCTGCATTCTTTCAGACAGCACCACTAACGGAGAACCTTCTTCCCACCAAATTTTAGCGTAAGCATGTGCTGATTCTTCTGGTCTTTTTCTTAGAATAATACCACGAACTAAAAAAGCTCTCAACAAATACGGAACATCGATCACGTATTTATCCATTAAAAATTCGTCTAAGTACGGTTTTACATCTTTTGTAGTTGGACTTTCTGGAGATCCTAAGTTTACTAATAATACGCCTTTCATTATTTTTTTTGCTTTAGGCTTTAAGCATTAGGCTTTAAGCTTTGTTTTTGTTTTAATTTTCGGCAAAAGTAGAACTTGCTACTTTTTAGAAATATGATATTTATTACTTTTTTATTATTGTTGAATATCTAAAATTGATTTTGATAATTCGTGAAATTTTTCACGCAGATCTATACAGATTAAAGCAGATGTTCTTGAATTCGTGGCTAACAAAAATCTAAACATTCGTATTAATCGACATCAAATACTTCTTCGGAGTTGTGGCAAACTTCTTTTTGAACGCCGCAATAAAGTGACTTCCGGTGCTATAGCCAATTTTCAATCCAACTTCGTTTACATTATAAGATCCGCTGTCTAATAATTTTCGGGCGAAATCCATTTTGTAATCGAATAGAAAACCATAAACGGTATCGCCGTAAATTTGTTTGAAACCCATTTTAAGTTTCTTCAAATTCAAACCAATTTCATCAGCCAGTTCTTGTAATCCCGGCGGTTCGGCCATATTAGCGATGATGATTTCTTTAGCTCTTCTAATTTTCAACACATTATCTTCGTCAATCAAAAACGGACATTGTTCTGCATTTGGATCTTCGGTTCTGTTGAAATACAAACTCAACAATTCGTATCCTTTTCCTTTATAATAAAGGTTTTTTATCGACGGATGAAGGTTATAATGAAACAGCTGACTCAACACAATAGCCATAGAAGGACTGATATTTCCTTCATTATAATATTTTTTGTCCTTATTATCAGGACTTAAAAAAGTAATATAATCTGCTTCTGCAGAAAACAACGCGTGAAATTTCTTGATGGATACAATAACAGAAATGACCCACGAATTTGGAGCAAGTTCTAAATTCAGCGGTAATTCTTTCTGTGGATTGTACAAAAGCAACGATTTTTCTTCCTTCAAATCCAGAGCATAAGAGCCCTGATTAAACAAGAATTTGGCATTGCCTTTTATTCCGAAGTGAAACTGTATCAGACCACTACCAACTTCGTGCTGCCCAAAAAACGGTTCTAAACTGTCGTTTTGAAAACGGATAAGCGTAAAGTCGTCTTCAATTTTTATAATTTCCTGAGAACTCATAGCGATATTTTTTTGAAACTAAAATCATAGTAAATCAAAAATGTTATTTAGAATCACTCTAAACAAATCAATTCAAACAACTTGATTTTGCTACAAAAATACTTCTTTTTGCATAAAAACAGACGTTTAGAAACAAAAAAACACCCAGCGATACAAAAAGTACTTTGAGCGTTACTTTTGTAAACAGTATAATGATAATTTTGTTGCACTTTTATGAAAGTGAATTTATGGAAAACAATAATGTACCGAAACACCTTTATTTTTATTCAGTTGGTCTGAGTTATAAAAAAGCTGATGCTGAGGTCAGAGGTCAATTTAGTTTGGATGCAGTTGCGAAGACGCGTTTACTGGAACAGGCTAAAACAGAAGGAATAGAAAGTTTAATTGTCACTTCGACTTGCAACAGAACCGAAATCTACGGTTTTGCTGAACACCCTTTTCAATTAATAAAATTGATTTGCGATAATAGTAACGGATCTGTAGATGCTTTCCAAAAAGTGGGATTCGTTTATAAAAATCAGGAAGCGATTAATCATTTGTTTCGCGTAGGAACCGGTTTAGACAGTCAGATTCTGGGCGATTTTGAAATTATATCTCAAATTAAAACCAGTTTTATCCATTCTAAATCAATGGGTTTGGCCAATACTTTTATGGAAAGATTGGTAAATGCTGTGATTCAGGCGAGCAAAAGAATCAAAAACGAGACTCAAATAAGTTCTGGAGCAACTTCAGTTTCTTTTGCATCGGTTCAATACATTATGAAAAATGTAGAAGACATCGGGAATAAAAACATTTTACTTTTCGGAACAGGAAAAATCGGAAGAAATACTTGCGAGAATCTTGTAAAACATACTAAAAACGAACATATTACTTTAATCAACCGAACGAAAGACAAAGCTGAGAAATTGGCCGGAAAACTAAATTTGATTGTTAAAGATTATTCGGAACTTCATTTAGAGCTTCAAAAAGCAGATGTTGTGGTTGTCGCTACCGGCGCACAAAACCCAACAATTGACAAAGCCATCTTAAATCTTAAAAAACCTTTATTGATTTTAGATTTATCTATTCCGAAGAACGTTCATGAAAACGTTGAGGAATTAGAAGGCGTAACCTTGATTCACATGGATTATTTGTCGCAATTGACAGATGAAACTTTGGAAAACAGAAAATTACACATTCCGGCTGCTGAAGCAATTATCGAAGAAATCAAAGAAGAATTTGTGGTTTGGATGAAAGGCAGAAAATTTGCTCCAACTATCAATGCTTTAAAAGAAAAACTGAACGCCATTAAAGATTCAGAATTAAACTTTCAAAGCAAAAAAATTACTGATTTCAATGAAGCTCAGGCTGAAATCATCAGTAACAGAATCATTCAAAAAATCACTACACATTTCGCAAACCACTTAAAAGACGATGACACCATGGTCGATGAAAGCATCGAATGGATCGAAAAAGTCTTCAAAATAAAAGCATCTTAGGTTTTTTTTACCATTAAGATATTAAGTTAATTAAGGCTTTGCGCTTAAAAAATAGAATCATTAAGTATAAATGAATAAATTAAGCTTTGTGTTTGTCGAATCAAACTTAACTAACTTAATATCTTAATGGTAAAAAGAATAAAAAAGGAATAAAAGTTCTATGACAAAAAAAGAGGTTACACAATTGGCTTATGAAATTACAGGTTTTGCTATAAAAGTGCACAAAGCATTAGGGCCTGGACTTTTAGAAAGCATTTATGAACAATGCCTCAAATATGAATTAGAACAAAATGGATATGACGTTAAACAACAATTAGTTGTAAAAATAGATTATTACGATCTTGAATTAGAGTCTGATTTAAGAATTGATTTACTTGTAAATGATTGTGTAGTGGTTGAATTAAAAGCAATAGAAAATCTTCTACCAATTCATGAAGCACAATTATTAACATATATGAAATTACTACAAAGACCTCAAGGTTTATTAATTAATTTTAATACGTTAAACATAACAAAATCAATGAAACCACTTGTAAATGATCATTTTGCAAGATTAATAGATTAAAACATTACTGGAAAGATATTGAATCATTAAGAGATTAAGAAAAATTAAGTTTAAACGTTTAAAACTTAATTCTCTTACATTCAACACAAAGCTTAATGATCCTTAATATCTTAATGGTAAAATAATAAAACATGGCTGAAAAAACAATCAGAATAGGAACTCGCGATAGCGAATTGGCACTTTGGCAAGCACATACTGTCGAGAAAAGACTAAATGATTTGGGTTATAAAACCGAAATTGTTGCGGTAAAATCTACCGGCGATATTATTTTAGACAAACCGCTTTACGAACTTGGCATTACCGGAATTTTTACTAAAACGCTGGATATTGCCATGATTAACGGCGATTGCGATATTGCAGTTCACTCGATGAAAGATGTTCCAACCGCATTACCACAAGGAATTGTTCAGGCTGCGGTTTTAGAAAGAGCCAATGTTCTTGATATTTTGGTCCATAAAGGAAATCCGGATTTTGAGCAACCAAGTACGATAGCAACCGGAAGCTTGCGTCGTCAGGCTTTATGGTTCAATAAATATCCTAACCATACGGTGGTTGATTTACGCGGAAACGTAAACACACGTATGCAAAAACTACAAGACAATAACTGGGACGGAGCTGTTTTTGCTGCTGCAGGTTTGGAGCGCATCAACCTAAAACCAGAAAATTATATCAATCTAGATTGGATGATTCCAGCACCGGCACAAGGAGCAATGCTTGTTGTGGCGATGGAAAATGACAATTATACTTTGGACGCACTTTCGCAGTTAAATCATATTGAAACGGAAATCTGTACTTATATAGAGCGTCAGTTTTTGAGAACGCTTGAAGGTGGCTGTACAGCGCCAATTGGAGCATTGGTTACATACAACGAAGACGAGGATGCTTTACATTTTCAGGGCGTTTTGCTTTCTGTTGATGGAAAACAAAAACTGGAAATCGAAAAAACCGTCGATATTTCAGAGTGGAAAAAACTAGGATTTTTCGCTGCTCAGGAAATTCTAAACAATGGCGGAACCGAGTTGATGCAATCTATTAAAGAATCTTTAAAAAAATAATGGCAAAATCAATTCAGATATTATCCACAAAAAAGCTATCGGGCGAGCAAAAACAAGCGTTAACTGCTGCTAATATAGATGTTATAGATACCGATTTCATTCAGACTCAAAATAAATCTTTCGAACTAAAAGACCTCAACGAGAATCTGATTTTCACCAGTCAAAATGCCGTTCACAGTATTTTATCTCATCCAAAAGCGGAAGAACTTAAAAGTAAAAATGTTTTTTGCGTTGGTTTAAAAACTAAGATTCTTTTATCTGAAAGTGGTTTTAATGTGGTGGCTTACACTGGTTATGCATCAGATTTAGCTGAAATTATCACTTTAATTTATCGTTCTGAAAGCTTTACTTTTTTCAGTGGAAACCTTCGCAGAGATACTTTGCCACAAGCTTTAAAAGAAGCTGAAGTAAAGTTTAACGAAATTCAGGTTTACGATACATCATTAACACCTCAGAAAATAAAAACAGCCGTTGACGCGATTTTATTTTTCAGCCCTTCCGGCGTTGAAAGTTATTTGAAAGACAATACAATTAAAAAAGAAACGTGTTTTTGCATTGGAGAAACTACTGCAGACGCTTTACATAAAATTACTAAAAACATCATAATCGCAGACCAGCCAACAGTTGAAGATGTGATTGAAGACGTAATTGAAGAATATAAATAAACCTTTGCAACTTTGTCCCTTTGTGACTTTGCACCTAAAATAAAAAACATGTTAAAAAACGACCTATTTTTACGCGCCTTAAAAGGAGAAACTGTGCAACGCCCACCAGTATGGATGATGCGTCAAGCTGGAAGATATTTACCAGAATTCAGAGCTTTACGTGATAAATATGACTTTTTCACAAGATGTGAAACCCCAGAATTAGCTGCAGAAATTACCGTTCAGCCTATTCGCAGAATTGCTCCGGATGCTGCTATTTTGTTTTCAGATATTTTGGTTGTGCCTCGCGCAATGGGAATTCACGTAGAATTGAAAGACAATCTGGGACCCATTATTCCAGATCCGATTCGCACCATGGAACAAGTTAATCAGGTTTATGTTCCGGATGTAAATGAAACTTTAGGTTACGTTTTTGACGCCGTTAAATTGACTAAAGAAATGCTGAACGACGAAGTGCCCTTAATTGGTTTTGCTGGTTCACCGTGGACAATCTTTTGTTATGCTGTTGAAGGAAAAGGTTCTAAAAGTTTTGATACTGCTAAAGGTTTTTGTTTTTCGAATCCTATCGCAGCGCATACTTTATTGCAAAAAATTACAGATACAACAATTCTATATTTAAAAGAAAAAGTAAAAGCGGGAGTTAATGCCGTTCAGATTTTTGATTCTTGGGGAGGAATGCTTTCTCCGGTTGATTATCAGGAATTTTCATGGAAATATATCAACCAGATTGTCGATGCTTTGGCTGAGGTTACTCCGGTTATTGTTTTCGGAAAAGGATGTTGGTTTGCCTTAGGCGATATGGGTAAAAGTAAAGCTTCGGCTTTGGGTGTAGACTGGACTTGTTCGGCTAGAAATGCGCGTTATTTATCTGGTGGAAATATTACTTTACAAGGAAACTTTGATCCTTCAAGATTATTTTCTCCAATTCCTACCATCAAGAAAATGGTTCACGAAATGATCGACGAGTTTGGAAAAGACAAATATATCGTAAATTTAGGTCACGGAATTTTACCAACTATCCCTGTAGATCACGCAAAAGCGTTTATTGACGCGGTTAAAGAATACGGGCAATAGTATACAGTTTTCAGTCGCAGTTTTCAGTCCACTTCAAAAACTGAAAACTGCGACTGCGACTGAAAACTCAAAAAGATAATGCTCAACAAAGGCCTAAGAGACGACGAAGCAATCAGAATTGACAATGTCCTGAAAACATTGCGCGCTCTTGATTTTGTACCTCAACCTTTAAACCATGATCAAAAATTTGATATTGAAAATCAATTAAAAGAATTCTGTTTAAACATTGAAAGTTTAATTGATTACCAAAATGAAGAATTGATTACATTATTAGTTAGACGTCATTTAGATTTCAATCAATTAGAGCAATTTGCTGATTTTTTAATGGAATTCTCAAAAGCGGAAAACTATCATTTTGAAATTAAAGCGCTGGCTATTTACGAATATATACAACGAGAAAGCAATATTTTCTCCTTCGGAATAAATGCCAAAATCGCTTCGGCTAAAAACAAATAAACATGAGTTCTACAGATTGGAAAATAGATCGAATTGAAAATGTTACTGCTGAAGAATTTTTCACGCTAGTCAATAAAAATAAAAATCACATTCAAAAAACTTTTCCGGTAACGCTGGCCAATTCTGATTCTTTAAAGAAAGCAGAAGGTTTCATGGCCGTAAATCTTGAAAAAGAAAAAAACAATGAAGGCTTTTATTTTTTCGCAAGAGATACCAAAACCAATAACTTAATTGGTTATTTATGCGTCAAAACTATAGATTACCGAATTTCAAAATGTGAATTAGGTTATTTTACCGATGAAGATTTTCAGGGGAAAGGAATCACATCAAAAATGGTTTCAGCTGCACTTGACTTTTCTTTCAATGAATTGAAAATGAATAAAGTTTTCATCTGTACATCAGAAATTAACTTTGCAAGTCAGCGCGTTGCATTAAAACACAATTTCAAACAAGAAGGAATTTTACGAGACGAATTTAGAAATGGTGATGGCGAATTACAGAACACTGTTTATTTCGGATTGCTTAAATCAGAATACAATACTCATGAAAGATAAATTTTACGCATACATACAAAATCTACAAGATCAAATTTGTGCCGGTTTAGAAGCTGTTGACGGAACGGCAAAATTCCGTGAAGATCTTTGGAAACGCCCGGAAGGCGGTGGCGGAAGAACACGCGTTATTGAAAACGGTGCGGTTTTCGAAAAAGGTGGTGTAAACATTTCAGCCGTTCACGGGAAATTGCCTGAAGCGATGCAGAAAATGTTTGGCGTAGGCGAAGCTGATTTTTTTGCCTGCGGATTAAGTTTGGTTTTACATCCAAAAAACCCAATGACACCAACCGTTCACGCAAACTGGCGTTATTTTGAAATGTACGATGAACATGGAAAAGTGATAGAACAATGGTTTGGCGGTGGACAGGATTTGACACCCTATTATTTGTTTGAAGAAGATGCAACTCACTTTCATCAAACGTGTAAAACGGCTTGCGACAAACACAATCCAGAGTTTTATCCAAGATATAAAAAACAATGTGACACTTATTTTTGGAATGCTCACCGAAACGAAGCCCGCGGAATTGGCGGTTTGTTCTTTGATTATTGCAAAGCAAATGAGTCCATGTCGATGGAAGATTGGTTCAATTTTGTTTCTGAAGTTGGGAATAGTTTCTTAGAAGCCTATGTTCCGATTGTGGAGAAAAGAAAGAATTTAGCCTATACTACGGAAAACAGAAATTGGCAGGAAATCCGTCGTGGCCGTTATGTGGAGTTCAATTTGGTTCATGACAAAGGCACTTTATTCGGTTTAAGGACCAACGGAAGAATTGAAAGTATTTTGATGAGTTTGCCTCCGCATGTACAATGGGTTTACGATCATCATGCAGAAGTAGGAAGTGAAGAAGAGAAATTGGTAAATGTCTTGGAAAATCCTCGTGAATGGATCTCATAAATTGAACCCAATATTCATTTAACTTCTTTGTAATCAAAAATTTAAATTGTAATTTACTCTAAAATCTTCAATCTAAAATCTAAAATATTATGGAAAGAGAAATGAACATTGCACAATTAGATCGCATGCATTCCGGTCAAGGATTTATTGCCGCCTTAGACCAAAGTGGCGGAAGTACACCAAAAGCCCTGGCTCAATACGGCGTACAAGAAAGCAGTTTTACGAATGATGAAGAAATGTACGCGCTGGTACATGAAATGAGAACCCGAATAATCAAAAGCCCTGCCTTTGAAAGCGACTATATTCTGGGAGCTATTTTGTTTGAAAACACTATGGATCGCAAAATCGACGGACAATGGACTGCTGATTATTTATGGGAAAAGAAAAACATCGTTCCGTTTTTAAAAGTCGATAAAGGATTGGCTGATCTTGCCAATGGTGTTCAATTGATGAAGCCTATCTCTAATTTAGATGAATTACTAGATAGAGCTGTAGAAAAAAACGTTTTTGGAACTAAAATGCGTTCGGTTATCAAAGAAGCAAATGCAGAAGGAATTCGTGAAGTCGTAGAACAGCAATTTAAAGTTGGTTTACAAATCTTCGAAAAAGGACTTGTGCCAATTATTGAACCGGAAGTTGATATTTACAGTGCTGACAAAGAAAAATCAGAAGTAATTCTTAAAGAAGAAATTAAGAAACAGCTTAATTTATTAGATAAAGAGGTAAAAGTGATGCTGAAATTATCTATTCCGACAGTGAATGACTTTTACAAAGAACTAATGTCAGATCCACATGTTGTGCGCGTTGTCGCATTGTCCGGAGGATATTCAGAAGAAGAAGCCAATGCTAAATTGTCACAAAACCACGGATTGATTGCCAGTTTTTCAAGAGCACTTTCTGAAGGTCTTTCTGCTGGTCAGTCTGATGATGAATTTAACCAAAAGCTTGATAAAACCATAAAAGCGATTTATACCGCTTCAATTACATAAAAATATTAGAATAACTTCAGGATAAAACCTGAAACATGAAACTTTAAACAAAAAAATATGTTCCCATTACAAAGAGGCAGAAGACTACGAGTAAATGAATCTATCCGTAGTTTAGTTCGCGAAACAACATTGAGTCCAACTGATTTTATGTTTCCTATGTTTATTGCAGAAGGCGAAAATTATAAAGTTGAAATTCCATCCATGCCGGGAATTTTCCGTCGTTCGATTGACTTAACCGTTGAAGAAGTAAAAGAAATTTTTGCTTTAGGAATTCGCGCTGTCAACATTTATGTAAAAGTAGACGAATCATTAAAAGACAATACCGGACAAGAAGCCTGGAATCCAAATGGATTAATGCAAAACGCCATTAAAGCTATCAAAGCAGCTTGCCCTGAAATGGTTGTAATGCCGGATGTGGCTCTTGATCCTTATTCAATTTATGGTCATGACGGAATAATCGAAAATGGCGATGTTGCCAATGATGCCACTAACGACGCATTAGTAAAAATGGCGGTTTCACACGCACAGGCCGGAGCCGATTTTGTAGCGCCTAGCGACATGATGGATGGACGTATTTTGCGTTTACGCCAGGGATTGGATGCTGCAGGTTTTCATAATGTGGGAATTATGAGTTATTCTGCCAAATATGCCTCTGCCTTTTATGGTCCGTTTCGTGATGCTTTGGACAGTGCTCCAAGAGAAGCCGATGTAGTTGTTCCAAAAGACAAGAAAACATACCAAATGGATTATGCCAATCGTATTGAAGCGATCAGAGAAACCCTTATGGATGTTGAAGAAGGTGCCGATATGGTAATGGTAAAACCAGGAATTGCTTATTTGGATATTGTACGCGAAGTAAAAAATGCTGTAAATGTTCCGGTAACTGTTTTTCATGTTTCTGGAGAATATGCCATGATTAAGGCTGCTGCCGAAAGAGGCTGGCTGGATAATGATAAAATCATGATGGAGCAATTAATGTGCATTAAAAGAGCGGGAGCAAGTTTGATTTCGACTTATTTCGCTAAAGAAGCTGCAATACTATTAAAGAAATAAAAGCATGAAAAAAATATTATTCTTAGCTGCCGTTTTAGCATTTGCTTCTTGTAAAAAAGAGCAGGAACCTTTTGGAAAAGCAACTGAAAGTACAACAGAATCTTATTCGGAAGGAGAATCGGCGGAAGCCAAAACACCGGAGGCTTTAGGACAATCCATATTTGAAGGAAAAGGGAATTGTGTTTCCTGCCATCAGGTGGATCAAAAAATCATTGGTCCGAGTATTGAGGAAATCGGGAAAACGTACAAAGACAAAAAAGGTGATATTGTTACTTTCCTTAAGGGAAATGCAGATCCAATTGTTGATCCGAGTCAGTTCTCCGTTATGAAAACTAATTTTCCGGTAACTCAGGCAATGTCTGATGAAGAATTAAAAGCAATTGAAGCCTATATCTATAGCAATTCGAAATAAGCTCTTAAAATCATCTTTCTCAATTTCGTGCTGACATACTGTTGTCGCACAGTCATCGTAAATTTGAAATCAAACAAAATAATTTAACTAAAATGGATATTAAAAAATTTAGTGTTATTGGGATTTCAATACGGACGACTAATGAAAAGGATCAATCTGGGCAAGACATTCCGGCTCTTTGGAACGAATTTATGATGGAAGGAATTGCTGAAAAAATTCCGAATAAAATTGACAATGCTCTGTATTGTGTTTATACCGAATACGAAAAAGATCACACAAAACCTTATACAACCATTTTAGGATGTCGGGTAAGTTCTTTAGATTTTATTCCCGAAGGAATGATTGGTAAAACTATTGAAAAAGCAACTTATGAAAAGTTCACCGCAAAAGGGAATCTTCATGAAAACATTGTTTTTAACGAATGGATGAAGATTTGGAGTTCTGATTTAGACCGAAGTTTTACATCCGATTTTGAAATTTACGGAGAGAAAGCTCAAAATCCTGAAAATGCCGAAGTCGATATTTTTATTGCGATTAACTAGATAAAACAAAAACGGCGCTAAATAATTAGCGCCGTTTTTTTTATGTCTATAAATATTACCAGATTTTAACTCTTTTCGCTGGTTCTACATACATTTTGTCTCCTGGTTTAATTCCGAAAGCCTGGTAGAAACTATCCAAATTCTGAATAGGCACAACCGCTCTGTACATTCCCGGAGAGTGTGGATCTGTTTTAACCTGGCTTTTAATAGCCTCATCTCTTGATTTTGTTCTCCAAACTGTAGCCCATGAAATAAAGAAACGTTGCTCTGGAGTAAATCCGTCAATTAAGCCTGGATTTCCATTTGCTTTCAAATACAATTGCAAACCATCATAAGCTGCGTTTGTACCCCCTAAGTCACCAATGTTTTCTCCTAAAGTAAATTTACCATCTACGTGAATTCCTGGTAGTGGCTCTAGTGCACTATATTGTGCAGCAAGTTCTCCACCAAGAACTGTAAATTGTTTTAAATCATCGGCAGTCCACCAGTCTACTAAATTTCCGTCTGCATTATAACGTGCACCTGAATCATCAAAACCGTGAGAGATTTCGTGTCCAATTACAGCTCCAATTCCACCATAATTAACAGCTTCGTCAG
The DNA here is from genome assembly GCA_900107365.1 of Flavobacterium aquidurense. Classification (GTDB taxonomy): domain Bacteria; phylum Bacteroidota; class Bacteroidia; order Flavobacteriales; family Flavobacteriaceae; genus Flavobacterium; species Flavobacterium aquidurense. The sequence goes on along the minus strand of FNPS01000005.1, from coordinate 240,531 downwards.
CCTGGTAATTGTAAAAAGGAGGTTGTAAAATCGCTGCAGGGAAAACAATCTCATTATAAGATGGATTGAAGTAAGCGTTTACTGTTTGTGGTGACATTCCCCACTCTGTTTTATCAACTGGTTTACCTAATTTAGCAAGGTTATCTGCGTAAGACCATTTTGATAAACTTCTCATATTGTCAAAATAAGTTCCGCCTTCGCTAACGTTTTTAAGTTCTAAAGCTGAATAATCTTTCCATTTATCAGGATATCCAATTTTAACCGTTAGTTTGTTCAATTTCTCAATAGCTTTTGTCTTAGTTTCAGCTGACATCCAAGGTAAAGCGTTGATTCTATTTCTGTATGCCTGCATTACATTTGCAATCATATCTTTAGCTTTGGCTTTAGCTTCAGCAGGGAACAATTTCTCTACGTAAAGTTTTCCTAAAGCTTCACCTGTTGCTCCGTTGATTACTTGTAAAGCAACTTCCTCGCGCGGACGTTGTTTTAAAGCTCCTGTTAATGTTTTTCCGTAGAAATCAAAATTAGCATTTTCGATATCTGTAGATAACGTTGATGCAGCTCTGTTTAGTAAAGACCATTTTAAATACTCTTTCCATGCTTCTACTTTCTTTTCAGTAAAAGTTTTTTCCAAAGCAATCATATAACGAGGCTGAGCCACATTCACAGAATCCAATTTTGTCATTCCAATTCCGGCAAAATATTTATCCCACTGAATTGAAGGTGTGTTCTTTTTCAAATCGGCAACGGCAGTTGGATTGTATTGTTTTCTACGATCTCTTCGTTCAACACGATCTAATCTTGGTGCAGACATTTCAACTTCTAAAGCTAAAATTTGTTTTGCACTTTCTTTTGCTTTTGCAGGAGATTCTCCAAGAAACTGCATCATTCTAGCAAGGTGAACTTCGTATTTCTCACGTTTTTCTTTAGAGTCTTTGTCGTCTGCATTGTAATAATCTTTATCAGATAAACCTAAACCTCCAGGACCTAAGTTCACAGAGTTTTTGTTACTGTTTTTAGCATCTGCTCCAACATAAACGCCAAAGAAACCAGCACCGCCCTGAGGTTGCATTTCAGTAAGGTAGCTTTGCAAATCGGCTACATTTTTAATGCCGTCAATTTTCTTTAGGTAAGGTTTTAGCGGCTCGATACCTCTTTTATTTCTTCCAACAGTATCCATGATCGTGTTGAATAAAGCGATTGCTTTACCCTGATCTGTATTTGATTTGTACTTTGGATCTTTTGATGCTTCTTTTAATATTGCAAGAGCATCGTTATCTGTCTTCTGACGTAATTCATTAAAACTTCCCCATGAATTTCTATCACTTGGAATTTCAGTTTTGTCTAACCAGGTTCCGTTTACGTAACGAAAAAAGTCCTCACCCGGACTTACTTTAGTATCCATATTAGCAATATTGATACCTGGTTCTTTTGGTTTTGCATTTTGAGCCTGAACTGCAGTAAAAGTGAACATTGCAGAAACAACACAAAACATAGGTTTAGTAAGCTGTTTAATCATTTTTCTTTATAGTTTTAGTATATACACAAACATATTGTTATTATTTTGATTACTATGTTAAAATTTACCAATAAATTACTTTCAGGATTTACATTCAATTTTCGAATAGATTTGAACTAAAAGTTTCATGAATATTATGTGCGGTTTTTCGGAAATATTTGGAATTGTTTTTGGAATATTTGTCGAAAGAAAAATATAAAAGTGAGAGCAAAAATTCAGAATGCCTTTTCAGGAAAAATTGAAGTGATAGGATTTCCAATTTTGGCTTTATGCTGGGTAAGTTTTTTTTGGGGAACCACCTGGCTGGCTTCAAAAGAAGCCGTTAGACATATGCCCGGACTTCAGGTAGCCACTATTCGTCAGTTTTTGGGTGGCTTGCTTTATGTTGGTTATTTTTTAATTAAAAAAGAGCCTTGGCCAAAAGGGAAACAATGGAAAACAATTGTGATTTTAGCTGTTTTGAATTTTGCTTTAAGCAACGGCTTAAGTACCTGGGGAGTAAAATTTATCAGCAGCGGACTGGGAGCAATCATTAGTGCACTCTTCCCTATTTGGATTATTATTATCAATTTTTTTAATGGTATAAAAATCGCCAGAGTCGCTTTATTGGGAATCCTGATTAGTTTTGGCGGAATCTGCATTATTTTCTTCGATTATCTATCTGATTTTTTAAATCCTGACTTTCAATTCGGCATCATTTTAATGGTCGCTTCTACTATAACCTGGGCTTTCGGAATTTTGGAAACCAAGAAAAAAGCCTCAAGCTTTAATCCGTATTTTAGTTTAGGATTACAGATGTTAATTTCGAGTGTGCTTTTATTTGGAATTACAGAAGCTGCAGGAACCAATATTCCTTTGAGTGAAATCTCGTTAAATTCCTGGGGAGCAATTGCCTATTTAATCATTATCGGTTCAGTCTTAACTTTTATCGCTTTTATTTATACGTTACAACATCTTCCAACAGAAATCAGCAGCATTTATGTTTATATAAATCCGATTGTGGCAATGGTTTTAGGATCATTCATTTTTGGTGAAACGCTTACGCAGGCAATTGCAATTGGCGCAGCCGTAACTTTGCTTGGATTGTATCTGGTAAACAAATCGATTAAAAAGACTAAAAATTAAATTTCACCGCCACCAATTCACGAATTAAAATGATAATAATTCGTGAATTGCTTCGCCCCTTTGCTATCACTCGGGTCGTGGCGGTTAAAACCTTTATATCCTGTTAAAAGAAATACAGAATTAGCTTTTTAAAAACTCCTTTTCGTATTTTTGCGCCAAATTTTGTTTATGAAATCTTTACTATACAAATACCGCAAATTTTTTATTGTTTTAATTGTGTTTTCGGTAGTTACTATATCCCTTTTTTATTCGGCTTTAAAGCCACAAAAAACATTACCTATTTACAATCCGGCTGACGTAAATCCTGAATTGGTTGACAGTACGATTCAATACAAAAGTAAATACCACACCATTGCTGACTTTTCTTTTGTAAATCAGAATGGCGATACGATTACTCAAAAAAACTATGAAGGAAAAATTTATGTAGCCGACTTTTTCTTCACCACTTGTGGATCAATTTGTCCAAAAATGACGACTAATCTTGAAGATGTTCAAAAGGCAGTTTTAAACAATCCGAAAGTAATGTTACTATCTCACACTGTTTTTCCTGAAGTTGACAGTATTCCGGTTCTAAAAGCTTACGCTATAAAACATCATGTTGTGGACAGCAAGTGGAATTTGGTTACCGGCGATAAAAAAGAGATTTACACCATGGCCAGAAAATCATACTTAGCCGTTAAATTAGGTCGTCCTGATCAATTGTACGACATGGTTCATACGGAGAATTTTGTTTTGGTGGATCAAAAACGTCGTGTTCGCGGATTTTATGACGGAACAAACAAAGAAGAAATCAAACGACTTATAGAAGACATCAATTTCTTATCGCAAGAGTAAAATTTGGCTTATTTAAGTAAATTTTGGGAGAATCAAAGCGGTTAATTGCCTTGAAATAAAGAATTATTACCTATTTTTGCAATCTAAATTCAATCTAAATAAGCTTGCAAAATACAATTCATACCCTGAAAAAAGGCGAAAAAGCCATTATCAAAGATTTTGATATCGATCTTATTCCTCTAAAGTTATTAGAAATGGGTTGTTTGCCGGGCAGCTTGGTCGAATTACTTCAAATTGCTCCTTTTGGAGATCCTTTATATTTAGACATTAATGGCTCCCATGTGGCGATTCGTATAGAAACTGCTCGTGAAATTGAAGTTGAACTTATCAAAACCAATTTGTAATGAGCATTCAAAATATAAATGTTGCCCTTATCGGGAATCCTAATACAGGAAAAACTTCCGTCTTTAATCAGCTTACGGGTTTAAATCAGCAAGTTGGGAATTATCCCGGAATTACGGTTGAGAAAAAAATTGGTTTCTGTAAACTTCCTCATAACATTAAAGCTAACATTCTTGATTTACCGGGAACGTACAGTTTGAATGCCAGTTCAATGGACGAAAGTGTGGTTATTGAACTTTTGCTTAATAAAAACGACAAATTATATCCCGATGTTGCGGTAGTGGTAACGGATGTTGAAAATCTGAAACGAAATCTACTAATTTACACACAAATAAAAGACCTTGAAATTCCGACGATTTTAGTCATTAATATGTCTGATCGTATGGAAAGTAAAGGAATCACACTTAATATTCCGTATTTAGAAGAAAAACTAAAAACCAAAATTGCTTTAGTAAGTTCTCGTAAAGGTCATGGAATAGAGGAACTAAAAGAGCTAATCGTTTCATACAAAACGATTCCGCATGAACCTTGTTTAAATGCTTCTGTAATTGATGCTGAATATTTTGCAAAACTGCAACATGCTTTTCCGAATCAACTTTTATACAAATTGTGGCTGGTTATTACGCAGGATGTAAATTTTTTGAATCTTGAGCGTAATGAAATCCGAAGCACTTTTACCAAATCACATTCAGAATTAAAGCGCTTACAGCAAAAAGAAACCATCAAAAGATATCAATTTATCAATGATGTTTTGAAAGAAGGTTTACAGGTTGACGAATCGATGGCAAAAGACATTCGAGCCAAACTTGATCGTGTGTTAACACACAAGTTTTGGGGTTATGTCATTTTCTTAGCCATTTTATTTGTTATTTTCCAATCGATTTTTAGTTGGTCAACAATCCCTATGGATTTCATCGACAGCACATTTGCTTCATTGAGCAGCTGGGCAGCATCCGAATTGCCAAGCGGTATTTTAACCGATTTGCTTTCGCAGGGGATTATTCCCGGAATTGGCGGGATTTTGATTTTCATTCCACAAATTGCCTTTTTGTTTCTATTTATTTCCATTTTGGAAGAAAGCGGATATATGAGCCGGGTTGTATTTTTGATGGATAAAATCATGCGCAAATTCGGGCTTTCCGGAAAAAGTGTTGTGCCTTTAATTTCAGGAACAGCCTGTGCTATTCCGGCCATTATGGCAACCCGAAATATTGAAAACTGGAAAGAACGCTTAATTACTATTTTAGTAACGCCTTTTACGACTTGTTCTGCAAGGCTACCGGTTTATACGATTATTATTTCGTTGGTAATTCCGGATCAGCGTGTTTTGGGAATTCTAAATTTACAGGGATTATCGCTCATGTTGCTTTATTTGCTAGGATTTGGAACCGCCATTTTATCTGCTTATATCTTAAATAAAATTCTGAAATTCAATTCTAAAACCTATTTCGTAGTCGAAATGCCGAGCTACAAAATGCCGCTTTTAAAGAATGTCGGAATTAATGTTGTAGAGAAAACCAAAGCATTTGTCGTTGGTGCGGGTAAAATTATCTTAGCAATATCTGTGATTTTATGGTTTTTAGCTTCGTTTGGACCGGGAAGAGATTTTAATGAAGCCGAAACTATCGTAAAAGAACGATTTGCCAATACAACTTTAAACGAAGTTCAGTTTGAAAACGAAGTCGCTTCTCAAAAATTAGAGAACTCTTATATCGGGATTATGGGTAAAGCCATCGAACCTGCCATTTCTCCGCTTGGTTACGATTGGAAAATCGGAATTGCAATAATCAGTTCGTTTGCCGCGCGTGAGGTTTTTGTTGGAACTTTAGCTACGATTTATAGCGTTGGTGACAGTGATAATGAAGCAACCATTAAAAGCAAAATGCAAAAAGAAGTAAATCCGGAAACGGGTGAGAAAATTTTTAATTTTGCTTCTGGAATTTCGCTATTACTATTTTACGCCTTCGCAATGCAATGCGCCAGTACACTAGCGATTACCAAAAAAGAAACCAATTCGTGGAAATGGCCGGCAATGCAATTGTTCTTAATGAGCGGTTTAGCTTATTTTGTTGCATTGTTTGCTTATCAACTTTTAAAATAAACGGCCATGATACAAGAAATTATTGCCTTTGGAATATTACTTATTGCGGTTGCTTTTTTGATCAAAAAGTTCTTTTGGAAATCGAAAAAGAAAAAGGATTGCGGCGATGGGAATTGTGGGTGTTCGTAGAGGAAAGGTGCTGAGGTACTGAGGTTCTAAGGTGCTAAGTTTTTGGAGACAATTTCACAGAGATACACAGGGTAAAAAAAGCTAGAGCTTCACGAAGATTTAAATTTCTTTGTGAAGCTTTGTGTTTTCCTGGCGAATCTCTGCGGAATAAAAATCTATAGAAAAGCAATTTCACAGAGATACACAGAGAGAAAAAGCGCAAAGCTTCACAGAGATTTAAATTTCTTTGTGAAGCTTTGTGCTTTCTTGGCGAATCTCTGCGGAATAAAAATCTATAGAAAAGTAATTTCACAGAAATACACAGAGTAAAAAACACAAAGCTTCACAGAGATTTACATTTTCTTTGTGAAGCTTTGTGTTTCTTGGCGAATCTCTGTGGAATAAATACTTAATAATCGGGTCCAGCTTTTATTCGAAACTGAAAACTGTCACTGAGACTGAAAACTATTTAACTCCCTCCCACTCTGCATAAAACTGCGCCAGAAACGTTTCCATAAATTTATGTCTTTCAGCAGCAATTTGTTTTCCCGTTTCCGTATTCATTTTATCTTTTAAGAGTAACAGCTTTTCGTAGAAGTGATTTATTGTTGGTGCATTATTCTTTTTATATTCTTCTTTGCTCATATTTGTTATAGGCGCAATTTCAGGGTCATGTAAGGCACGATTTTTAAATCCGCCATAATTGAACGCTCTTGCTACTCCAATTGCTCCTATCGCGTCTAAACGATCCGCATCCTGAACGATATCCAATTCTATAGAAGAGAAGTTCTTTTCGAAATTTCCGCCTTTATAAGAGATGTTTTCGATGATGCTTACCACATGCTGAATGGTATCTTCAGAAACATTCTCTGATTCCAAAAATAATCTTGCCGTTTTTGGCCCGATGGTTTCATCTCCATTATGAAATTTACTGTCTGCAATATCGTGAAGTAAAGCACCAAGTTGCACCACAACCAAATCGCAATCAGTATCTTTTGCAATTAATAGAGCATTTTTATAAACACGTTCGATATGAAACCAATCGTGTCCGCCTTCGGCATCGTTTAGTTTTTCTTTTACGAATGCAATTGTTGTATTTATTAATTCTGAATTATTCATAGTTGTATTTGTATTGAGAATAGCACGCGGATTGAACGGATTAACAGTGATCTTTTTCTATTTTAAATAAAAATGTTGATTGTCAAAGCTTAACACTTCAACAATCAACAATATTTTCAATATCAATATGAATTGCAAAAATCAATTTTAAAATCGTTACAACGATCTAAAATCTAAAATCTGCAATCTAAAATTTTTAAAGTCTTGCAGGTTCAACCCATTTAAAAATGTGAGATTCCTGAGGAATTACTAATCTTTCAGAGATTCTTGCCATTCGAGCTGGTAATTTCATTAAGTAGTCACGTGCTTTTTCTGCTTCATCTGTCAAATTAGAAACTTTGTCAATTTCCCATTTGTCAATTAATTTCTGCATGATATCTACATAATCATTTGCAGTGTAAACACCGATACGTTGTGCAGAGTCAGAGAATTGTTCGAAAGCAGAGCTGATCTTTTGACCAGATTCTCTTAAGAAATGAGCCGGCATCACGATTTTTTGTTTCATCATGTATTGAAACGCCAACATCATCTCGCTTGGATCAACGGCAAAAATACGTGTAACAAATTCGCTATAAGCGTGGTGATGACGCATTTCGTCACCTGCAATCATTTTACACATTTTAGACAACTTGTTATCGCCAAATTTCTTAGCCATTTGAGCTACTCTATTGTGCGAAACATACGTTGCTAATTCCTGGAAACTAGTGTATACAAAGTTTTTGTATGGGTCAGATCCAGTTCCAATATCAAAACCGTCGTTGATTAAATGCTGTGTTGTCATTTCGATTTCACGCATATTAACACGACCAGACAAATACAAGTATTTATTTAGTAAATCACCGTGGCGGTTTTCTTCTCCAGTCCATTGACGAATCCATTTAGACCAACCGTTTCCACCATTTTCTATCTGATTTATTCCTTCAACGTCCATCAACCATGATTCGTAAGTTGGTAAAGCTTCTTCAGTGATGGTATCACCAACAAGCGTTACCCAAAAATCGTATGGTAATTCTTTAGCAATTTCACGCAGTTCTCTTACCTCTTCAAAAAAGTTATCACCTTCAGAATTAGGCAAAAAATCTGACGGTTGCCAAATCTTTTCTACTGGAATTAAATACTGTTCTACGAAGCTATCCACGTTTTTTTCCAAAAACTGCATTACTTCTAATCTAATGTTTTTTATAGACATTACTTATTTAAGATTGCGATTTGTGTTTCCGTTTTATTTCTGAAAACAAAAATCTATTTATACTCGTTTACTCCTTCAACAACTGCCTTTTCTGTCAACCTCATTAACTCGGCAAAATCATAATCTTTTACAGCCATTGCTTTATGTGCGGTAAAGGTAAGGTGATTTCCTAAACCAACCGGGAAAAACCCGTATTTCACCATTTTCCATGAATTGTTGATGCTTACTGGCACTACATATGCTGATGGCGCATATTTACAAAGAATTTTCAAACCGCTTTGGGCAAATTCTTTTGGTTTACCCGTTTTACTTCTTGTGCCTTCGGGAAAAATTACTGCAGATCTTTTATTCTTTTCAATATATTCAGACAAGCCTTTGATTACCGGAATCGCTTGTTTAGGATCTTTACGGTCAATTAGTACTGATCCTCCGTGGCGCAAATTAAAAGACACACTCGGGATTCCGCTACCTAACTCCTTCTTACTTACAAATTTACAATGAAATCTTCTAAAGTACCAAATCATTGCTACGATATCGTACATGCTTTGGTGATTCGACACGAAAATCAAAGGAACTCCCGTGGGAATTGTCTCTCTATTTTCGATTGTATATCGTGTTCCTACAAGATTTGTACATCTTAAAAGGAAAAAATTCAAATAATCAACACTAATTTTATGAGCCTGATAGCCAAAAACATTTAGGCAAATCCATTGTATCGGGTGAAAAACAACCAGACACAATCCAAAACATAAATAGTAAATTACGGATATGGGATACGAAATTATCTTTTGCATGCTTAAAAAAATTAATTGCCAAAAGTAATAAATAAATTTTTAGCGGTATAAAAATTATACAAGTATCAGCATAACTGTAATTAAAAGAAAAAATGCTTTGAAAATTAAACCAATTTGTACGAAATGTATTTTACATTAATAATTGGATTTTACGAATTTAAGCGCTCCAGGGCTATTATACATTATAAAAAAACGCCAATTCATTTCATAAAACCCATGAACCACTTTAAACCGAAAATAAAAAAATTACCTTTGTACCTGAAATTGCAAATTTTTTCTGAATTAAATGAACTTCACTTACCCTAAAAATGAACGCTTAAAGAGCAAAACGACAATTGGTTTACTGTTTTCTGAAGGAAAATCGGTTTCAAAATACCCGTTGCGTTTGGTTTACCGTCAGGCGGAAGCTAATTCAGAAGAAAAAATTAAAATGGGCGTTTCGGTTTCTAAGAAATATTTCAAGAGAGCCGTTGACCGTAATTACTTCAAAAGAGTGTTACGTGAAACTTATCGATTAAACAAACATTTGCTTTTGGATAATCTGGAACAGCCTTATTCTCTGATGTTTTTTTATCAGACAAAAGACAAATTATCTTACGCAGAAATCAATACTAAGACCATTCAGTTGTTTGAGAAATTTGTACAACAAATAAACAAAACGACAGATTCTGAAACTAAAACAGAAATCTAAATCTCAAAACATAACTTTGTTTGTCAAATTAGAGAAAAAATTATAAAAAAATTGTAGTTTTAGCTCTAAATTGGAACTTTATGAGATATATTTTCTGTTTTTTCTGTTTTGTTTTAATTCTTTCCGGTTGTAATAAATCGTACGAACCCGAAGAGAATATCGTGGCAGTTCAAACAGTAAAACTTCCGCCTAAAAACGAGTCAGCTGCATACGACAAAAGTCCAGATCCGGCAGCTCCACCTGTGATAAAAGAAAAAATAGAACAAAAAATCATAAAAGAAGCTACTTTAAGATTTGAAACTGATAATATTGAAACCGCTTTCAATCGAATTCAAAATGCAGCGACTACCAATAAAGCAAGAATAATAAACGATTCTGAAGGAAAAGATTTTGCAACTGTTTTTAGAAATCTTACGATAAAAGTTCCAAGTCAGAATTTTGATCGTTTTATTAGTGATATTTCTAAAGGGGTTTCTTATTTTGAAGTTAAAAGTATATCTGCCGAAGATGTTACGGAACAATTTATTGACCTGACATCCAGATTAAAAACCAAGAAAAAACTCGAAGAACGTTATCTTGAAATCTTAAAAAAAGCAAATAAAGTAAGTGAGATTTTAGAGATTGAAGAACAAATTTCGACTATTCGAGAGGAAATCGACGCCAAAGAAGGCCAGTTAAAATATTTGGAAAGCCGCGTTTCTGAAAGCACGATTACTATTGAATTTTACAAAACAATTGCCGAAAAAGAAGGCGTTAAAATATCGTATGGCTCCAAACTGTGGACAGCAATTAAATCAGGGTTCTTTAGTTTATCTGATTTATTAATTTCATTATTAAGCGTTTGGCCGTTTATTATTCTATTTTGTTTATTAGCCTATTTTATTAGAAGAAGATTAAAAAGAAAAAAAGCATAAATCATGTATCCTTATCTCAAAAAGAAATTTGTTATACCAGCCGTTGCCGCAGGATTTTTATTTATTGGAACCAGTTTCAAAGATGATTTCTTTGAGATAGCCAAGCAAATCGAAATCTTCACGACTTTATTTAAAGCCGTCAATACCAACTATGTCGACGAAACTAATCCCGGTGATTTGATGGACAAAGCCATTAAAAGCATGTTAGGAAGTCTGGATCCGTACACAGTTTACTTTAACGAACAAGATGTTGTCAATTTTAAAATCAACAATACCGGAGAATATACCGGAATTGGTGCTTTGATCTCTAGAAAAAATGATCGTTTAATTGTTCGTGAACCTTACAAAAACTATCCTGCTGATAAAGCCGGATTAAAAGCAGGGGATGAAATTATTCAAATTGGTGATGTTTTGATTGCTGATTTTAAAGACGATGCATCGCAATTATTGAAAGGAACAAAGAACACCAAAATCCAGATCAAATACCTTCGTCAGGGAAAAACCAATACAACTGAATTGGTTTTGGACGAAGTTGATATTAAATCGGTACCGTTTTACGGGAAAATTGATGACAAAACAGGTTATATTGTTTTGGCACATTTTAGCAGAAAAGCTGCTGTTGAAGTTAAAGATGCTCTGGAGAAACTAAAAGCTGACGGAGCGACGCAAATTGTTTTAGATTTAAGAGGAAATCCTGGAGGCTTGTTGAATGAAGCAATTGATATCTGTAATTTATTTGTTCCGAAAAACGAAGTTATCGTAACAACAAAATCAAGAATTGAAAAACACAACAACACTTATAAAACAACTAAAGAGCCCGTTGATACACAGATTCCACTAGCAATCTTGGTGAACGGAAGAAGTGCTTCGGCATCAGAAATTGTATCTGGGGCTTTGCAAGATTTAGACCGTGCTGTTATTTTAGGAAGTCGCAGCTTTGGTAAAGGTTTGGTGCAACGTTCTGTCGATCTTACTTACGGAACTCAGCTAAAAGTTACTATTTCACGTTATTATACGCCGTCTGGCCGTTGCATACAGGCATTAGATTATGCGCACAAAGACAAAAATGGTGTTGCTCAAAAAACAGCTGCTAAAAACTTCAATGCTTTTAAAACCAGAAAAGGCCGAACAGTTTATGATGGCGGAGGTGTTTTGCCAGATATTGAACTAGACGAAACCAAAATGAGTCCGATTACAACTGCATTATTGAAAAACGATGGCATCTTCGATTATGCAACAACCTATTATTATAAAAACCCAAATTTAGGAGATAAAATTCCGGTATTGACAGATGCAGATTATACTAGTTTTAAACAATATTTAAAGGCTAATAAAATCAGTTTTGATACAGAAACAGAAGTTGCTTTAAGAAATACTTTGACTGCAGCCAAAACAGAAAAAATTGACGAAACAATCGCACCGGAATATCAGCAATTATTGGCAGCATTAGAAAGAAGTGAAACTACCTTACTGGATAAAAACCAAAAAGAAATTAAAGGTTTAATTCAGGAAGAACTTATAAAAAGATACCAATATCAGGAAGGTTTGTATCAATTTTATATTAAAAACAATTCAGAGATTAAAAAAGCGGTAAACGTTTTAAATAATCAAACCGAGTACAAGACGATTTTAAAAATTTAAAAAATAATGAATATTTGTAGAGCCCTATTTCTGTTTATTATTTACAATTTATCGGCGCAGCAAAAACCTATTGAAACCATTTATTTTGAGTTTGACAAATATGATCTCACTCCTAACCAAACCGAAATTGTAACTAATTTTATTAAAAGTATAGACACTTCGAAAGTTGAGTCGGTACAAATTTACGGCTACTGCGATGATCGCGGTAACGATGACTATAATTTTAGATTATCAAATAATCGTGCCAACACAATTCAGAACCTTTTAGTTTCGGCTGGCTTTAATCAAAGCAAAATTGTTATCTTAGAAGGAAAAGGCCGTGTTGTTGTAAAACCAGACACTGTCGAAAATCTTCATGAAACACGCTCTAAAAATCGGCGGGTTGATTTAATTGTTGTAAAGCGGAATAGTTTTGGAAAAGGCATTTATACCTCGTTTAAAGACAATTTAAAAGTTGGAGATAAAATATACTTAGACAACATCCTATTTGACATTGGAAGTTCAAAACTAACCGCTGCATCAAAAAAAGAATTGGATAAAATTGCCGTAAAACTTCAAACGGACAAAAAAATCCAATTTGAAATCAGAGGCCATGTTTGTTGCACTCCTGAAATATACAGTGACGGAATTGACAAAGACACCAAGGAAAGAAGACTTTCCTGGAACCGTGCCAAAACCGTTTTTAATTATTTGTCTACTAAAAAAGTATCCAAAAACAGAATGTCGTATTTGGGTTGTGGCAATAAATATCCGTTAGGACGAGGTGATGATTTTGATAGACGTGTGGAATTTTTGATAACTAAAATATAAATCTTATTTAAAAGTTGGTTCTGCTGGTTTGTTTGAAGCTGTATTATCAGATTCGAGAATTTCTTTTCCATCCAGAAATTTATTGATTACAGTATCATTTATCGTATAGGGCTTTCCAATCCACCTTACTATTCCTTTATCATCAATTAAAATGGTCTTTGGCAGAGAATAACCTCCAAAAGCATCATCAACTACAAAATCATTAAGGGCTTGTTTGGTCTGATCACTTACCACAATAGAATTAAACTTCACTCTTTCTAATGTTTTCTTCGTTTTCTCTGGAGATTCGTCCGTAATAGAAACAAAAACGAGCTCTTTTCTATCTTTAAATCTTTCCTGCATTTTGTTGAGATTGGGTACTTCCTCCAAACAAGTAGCACACCAAGTTGCCCAAAACTCTAATAAAATATACTTTTTTTCTATGCTTTTATCTTCAGGAGCATTATGAAGGTAATCTGTGATATTTAGTTTTGGCGCTTTTCCACCTACTTTTAATTTGTTTTGACTAAAAACCTGATTTGATAAAATTAAAACGAAAATAAACACGAGAAGATTTTTCATATGATGTTTTTTTCTTCTAAAATAAGCAAAATTGTAATTCAAAACTGATAAAATCAAAAAGTTCTTATCTGCAATAAAGCAAATAAACATCTGATTACTAATAATATCAAATAAAAAATAATATTTTAAATCTATTTTTGATGTGTTTTTGTAAAGGAAATATGTTTCATCTTTGTTGCTCTCGATTGCGTCCAAATACTCTTTTTCCTTAACCAATCTCTATTATTGAATTCCTTTTATTTCTTTTTTCTAATACTTACTATTAAAAAAAACCTTTCAGTATTATCCTAAATAGTTTCTCTGATTATGAAATTCTAAAGAAATTACTTAAAGTTAAGCTTCAAATAAAGTTGCTATTTTTCTATTTTAAAGCTAATTATATAAAAAAACATTATAATTATTTTTTATCGCAACACTGTCTTGTTAAAGTAAAATCTATTTTAAATTATTCTCCACGAATCATCTCAATATGCGGAATATCATCTTCTAAATACATTTCGCTTGTCTGAACAAATCCATGGCTTTCATAGAATTTTTTCAAATACAGTTGTGCACCAATTGTGATTTTATCCTTTCCGAAATTTGCTTTTATTCCGGCGATAGCTTCACGCATTAAATCATGTCCCCATTTTTTATCACGGTAATTGGCATCAACAACTACTCTTCCGATAGAAGCATTATCAAAACTAATTCCGGCATCGAATAAACGGGAGTATGCTACTATTTTTCCATCATATTCACCAATTAAGTGCAGCGCTTTCTTGTCTTTGCCATCAATATCCAAATAGACGCAATTTTGCTCCACTACAAAGATCTCGCTTCTCACTTTAAGCAAATCGTATAACTCATGAACCGTTAGTGTCTCAAACGGCTTTATTTTCCATTTTAATTCCATTGTGAACTATTTATTCTAATTTGAAGAGCAAAATTAAATTTAAAATATCACAATTACACTTACATTCAAAAAAAGAAATCCCGATTACGTAAGCAATCAGGATTTATATCTTTAATCTCTAGTTATAAATTAGGATTCTTATTTCCTTGTCATTGTAATTTCCATACTCTTATACTCTTCTCCATTTTTAGTATCATACATTTCCATTTTACGGGTATTTGCATCAACAAATGTATAAACTTCACGATACGGTGTTTTTTTACCATTTAGTGGGCTCACCATATCACCTTTTAAATCTAGTTTTTTGGTGGCTTCGTCGTATTTCCCAATCGCAACCATCATACCGGTGCCCATATTATCAATAAAGGTGGTGGTAAATTCTTTACTGGCATTATTATAAGCCAAAGTTGCTTTTCCTTCAAATGGCTGTCCCATCATAGTTCCCTTATAATCGGTTTCCTGATAACGTCCCCCATATATCATTTTAACATTTGCTGTAGAAGTGGCATTACTAGGTTTTCCATTTGGTTCTTCCCAAAAAGTCATATCGCATTTCCAGGTTCCGGTTTCATCAGCCATCATTTTATGTGCATTTCCTGGCGTAGCATATGCTGTCCATAATTTCATTTGCGTTGCAGAATCTAAAGGCTGCTCAGCAATTGGTTCTTCTGTTTTCACGCTATCCGTAACTGTAACGGCTTCCGTTTCTGGTTTTACTTCTTTTTTACAAGAAACAAAACACAGTACCAACATTGATAATCCTACATAAAAACTTTTCATAATATACTGATTTAATGTTTGTTAAAACAAAAGTATGAAAAATATCGCAAACTATCTTTTATCAATTTTAACAGATTTAATAATAGCTTCTAACTCGAGCATTAAATCTCTTTCCTGATTGGATGGGGAATAACAAAATCCTTCAATTACTAAAATACGTTTGTTGGCTTCATCCACAATTGCATAATTGATAAATGGCCCTGTCATGAAATCGTTTTTCAACTCCCAGGTTCCTTTGGTTTCAAAAGTCTTTTTTCCATCTAAAGAAATAGTCGAAAAATAAGGTGCATAAGCTTCTCCGGTAATCATTTGCGTGTTGGGTTCACGGCCTTTAATGTAAAGTCCGACTGAGTCACGCATTTTGATGATATTGCCCACAATGTCTGAACTTTTGGTCAATTGTTTTATGGGAACCTGATAAATAAGAAGGCTTGTATTACCGCTAATAATCTCTTTTTTCAGCCAAAGAAAATTCTTTTTGTGCAACATATATTCATACCCGGTCGGGATTTGCACATCAATATGAAATTTATTCTTAAGCACCGCAGGGTTTAATAGCGCTTTGCTATTGTCTTGTTGGATTTTTTCGATTTCGGCATCACGAATGAGTTTAATAATTTGCGATCCGTTCATTTCGAGACTACAAATAATATCATCTACTGATTTTCCGTAAATGCGGAATGTATTGTGAGGTAAAGCTTTACTTCGTATGATTTCGAATTTATCTGTAGCTGCTTTTTTTACTACAATAATGCTTCGGCTATCGGTAACAAAACCTTCTAGTAATTTGGCAGGATATTGATTGATTGTAAAAAGTGGTTCTTCCTGAGTAAGGCCCCAAACTGGCGAAGCGAATTTGTTTCTGATGCTATCGCCCACTTCTCCGTACCACAACTGATCGTCTATAATAACTGAAATGGTATTGGTTTTACCCGAAACAGGTTCAGGTTGTTTTTCGGTTTTTAAACACGAAATCAACAGAAACGGGATTAGTACCAATAAAAAATGGGTTTTATTCATTTTATTAATTTATGAAATAAAACCCAAATTTAAATGATTTTTTTTTATCCGTTTATTTTGAGCTTCATTCCCGGTTTTAGATCTTCATTTTTAATACCGTTCCATTTTTTAATATCCGAAATTGTAACTCCGGGATATTTTTTTGAAATACTATATAATGAATCTCCTTTTTTAACGTAATAATCTTCACCCAAACTTTTTGCAGAAATTGTTTTCTTTTTGAAAGAATCAATTGAGGCATTTGAAACAATAGCTGTATTAACTGTAGCCGCTTCTTCAATTGCCGGAATTGCTTTAGAAATTACTAAAGTTTTCCCTAAACCAATATTGTTTGAAGCTAGATTATTAAGCTCTTTTAGATCAGCAATAGTCGTACCGAACTTTTTAGCAATGCTTCCTAAATTGTCTCCAGCCGCTACAACATATTCTTGTCCCTGACCTGCTACTTTATCTTTATCATCAACAGCAGCAATGGCCTCTTCTGATTTTTTATCTATGGCAGGAATAGCTTTAGTGTCTTTTGAAACTTTAAGCGGATCAACATCAGATTTTATTTTTAATGTTCTTCCCAGTGCAACCGAATTTGATTTAAGATTATTCCATTTCTTTAAATCGGTTATGCTAACATTATATTTTTCAGCAATTGCACCTAAATTATCACCTTTTTGAATTTTATATAACTGAATATCCGTATCGATTATTTTGCTTAATTGTGCTTTTGCTTTAGGTGTCACTTTTAGAGCCAAACGACTTGGCATCGTTTTATTTTCTAATTCATGTCTTACATAAGCATAAATCTTGTCTTCGTTGGTTACAAAAGTTGCGATTTTATCTTTCGGTAAACGAATAAAATGATTTTCTCCCTGATAAAAAGGAACAACATTTAATTTATAAGAAGGATTTAAAAGCTGAATTTGAGATTGTGGCATGTCTAACAAATCGGCAATTTGTTTGAATGTCATTTCGCTTTTAACATTAACTGTATCTGTCTCGAAGTTTTTAACGACAGCTCTTTCAGGATTGATTCCGTGTTCTTTATGATATTCAAAAAGATACATTGTTGCATAAAATGCAGGGACATAACCTTGTGTTTCTTTTGGAAGATTGTTACGAATATCCCAGTATTTTGTCTGACCACCAGAACGGCGAATTGCTTTGGTAACATTTCCGGGACCTGAGTTATAAGAAGCCAAAACAAGCTCCCAGTCGCCGAAAATAGTAAACATTTTAGAGAAATAATCTGAAGCTGCGGCAGTAGCTTTCAATGGATCACTGCGTTCATCGACATAAGAATCGATTTTAAGAGCATATTGTTTTCCGGTTCCGTACATAAATTGCCAGAGACCCGTGGCGCCCATTCTAGAAACTGCTTTAGGATTTAAAGCAGATTCTACAATAGCTAAATATTTAATTTCTAAAGGAATATTTTGTTTGGCAAAAGCTTCTTCAAAAATTGGGAAATAATATTCTGATAAAGCCATCAATCGGGAAAACGATTTTTTACGATTCTTAAGAAATGACTTTATTATGTTTTCTAATCCCTGATTGTATTCAATATTAAAAGGAGATTTCTCATTCATTGCCTGCAAGCGCTGTTTTAAAAGCTCTGTTGGCAATTCGGCATCAACATCCTGATCTGTATTTAAGGTTTGAACATCTTTTGAAAATTCATTGTAGATGTCTAAACTCAAACATTCCTTCATCCAAAGGCTGTCTACTTTTGCAGCTACCTCGTCCTTTTTGAAAGAACTCTTTACTGAATCAAGATACGACAGCTTTACTTCTGGTTGTATATCCAGCGAAGTTGTTGCAGTTTCCTGCGCAAACATCGTTATCGAAAAAAGAGCTGTAACCGCTAAGGAGATTTTCTTTATAATCATATAACATTTTTTTAAAATTCTATAAATCAACGAAATATAGAAACCTTACTTTTGCAAACTTAGAGAGATTACCAATGAAAAATATGCAAAAAAATGTTAATTGTGATTTTTTAGTCTAAAATCGCAGCGATTCCAGGTAAAATTTTTCCTTCTAACATTTCAAGCATTGCCCCACCACCAGTAGAAACATAGCTCATTTTGTCTTCAAAACCGAACTGTTTTACAGCGGCAACAGAATCGCCACCACCTACTAATGAAAAAGCACCTTTTTCAGTTGCTTCAGCGATATAATCACCTAAAGCGATCGTTCCTTTTGAAAATGTTTCCATTTCAAAAACACCTAGCGGACCATTCCATAAAATAGTTTTAGATTCTAAAATTACTTTTTTGAAATTTTCCAATGATTTAGGACCTGCATCAAGACCTTGCCATCCATCAGGAATTTCTTTTACATCTACCACTTTTGTATTGGCTGTATTTGAGAAATCATCAGCAGCAATAACATCAACCGGAATATGAATCTGAACCCCTTTTTCTTTAGCCAATCTTAAAATTTCAAGCGCTAATTCCTGTTTATCATCTTCACAAATAGAATCACCAATTTTACCACCAAGTGCTTTAACGAAAGTAAAAGTCATACCTCCACCAATAATCATGTGATCTACTTTATCTAAGATATTTTCGATAACCGTGATTTTTGAGGAAACTTTAGAACCTCCAAGAACAGCAGTAACTGGTTTCTCGCTATTTTTAAGAACTTTATTTAAACTTTCGATTTCTTTTGCCAATAATGTTCCGAAACATTTTTCAGTTGGAAAAAATTGTGCAATAATTGTTGTTGAAGCGTGTGCTCTGTGAGCCGTTCCGAAAGCATCATTTACATAAATATCTCCAAGAGACGCTAATTCTTTTGCAAAAGCAACATCTCCAGCTTCTTCTTCAGCATGAAAACGTAAATTCTCAAGTAATAAAACTTCACCTGGCTTTAAAGCTGCTGCTGCAGTTTGAGCTGGTTCTCCAACACAATCAGTAGCAAACTTAACTTCAACACCTAAAATTTCAGAAGCTGTTTTTAAAATATGTTTTAATGAATATTTCTCTTCAGCACCTTTTGGTCTTCCTAAATGCGACATCAAAATTACACTTCCGCCCTGCGCTAAGATCGCATCAATTGTTGGTTTTGCAGCTTCGATACGAGTTGCATCCGTTACATTAAAATTTTCATCCAATGGCACATTGAAGTCAACACGGATGATTGCTTTTTTATTTTTAAAATCGAAATCGTTTAAAGTTTTCATTTGATAATTTTTTAATTTTTTGAAAGAAAAACAAATATAGAACTTTTAAAGTAGTATTAAATTTGAAATATGTAAAAATAACCTATCAATAACAACGAAAACGATGTAAATTATGAAAAAAAACAAATTTATAATTAAAAAAGATAAAAATGGTTGCTTATACCATTATGAGTTAAAAGATACTGCAGTAAAAATCTTCTTTAATTTTATACGAAATAAAAATGAAAACCCAGACTGCAGTACTTTCAATTATTTAAGTTTTAGTCGTGAACAGGGCCTTGTGTACAAGGACAGTTACTGATAGCCTGTAAGAAATCGAATCCGATAGTAACTACGTGCGTACCGGTATTGTAGTTTCCAAGATCATTGAACATTACCTGGTACGAATATCCGAAGTAGAATTTAGACTTCATGAAACCCGCCATAGGTCCAACTGATAATGGTTTAGGAAACTGGTCGTTTAAGAAACGGTATGAAACTCCAATCCAGTAATAATCTTCGTAACGGTTGTAACGTCTGTATTTGAAGTTAAAATCGGTTGTAGAACGTTTATCACTTGCAAAATATTGGTAGTAAATTGATGGTTCATATTCAATACGGCTATTTTCTCCGTCCTTAAAAACCATTCCGGTATACACCTGATAATTAGAAAGTAAATTAGGTTCTACTCCACGATATTTATCGGTATTTTTCTTTAAAACGTTATTCGCATTAAAACTCACATAGAAATTCTTGTTACGATACAAGGCACTAATATCAAAGTTATTATTAGCTGTATAACGATTATCTGTCACAGCCGGATCTAAAATAGGATGCTCAATCGTATTATTAAATTCATCAACATCAATTCGGAAACTATTGAAGTTATACGAAAGTCCGAAGGATAAATATTGTTTCGAATAATAATCTAAAATGATATGGTGCGCAAATGAAACCTTTGCACCAGTTTGTCTAGTGTAACCGTTTTTATCATTATAAAGCGAGATTCCCACCCCGGAACGATCCAGGACTCTAAAATCAGCATAAAGTGACTGATTTTCGGGAGCATCTTTGATTCCGACCCATTGAGTAAGACCGTTGGCACGAATCCTAAGGTTGTCTCCAATACCCGCATAGGCTGGTGAGAGCACAAAAGGGTTATCAGCTAAATACTGGGTAAACACTGGTAGGTTTAACTCTTGGCTGTAACTTGTTGTTACAGCCATGAGTACTAAGGATAAAAATAATTTTTTCATTGTAATAATTTTTTTAGACAACATAATAAGGGGCATTATTTTGTTATCTGTATAAAGTGAAATGTCCAACAAACTCTCTTGCATCTTTCTCGTCATTTAGTTTAAGAACATACCAGTAATCACCAGAAGGCAATTCTTCACCGTTGTATCTTCCATCCCATTTTTGACCATAGTGATATTTAGCAATTACACGACCGTATCTGTCGAAGATTGAGAAATCAAGGTTGTTGTAAATATTTGTACAACCAGGACCCCACGTATCGTAAACACCATCTCCGTTTGGAGTAAAGTAATTGTCTAAACAAACATCAATGTAAACCATTGGAACTGTAATTGTTGCCGTACAACCATTCTGATCTCTAACTACAACTACATAATCTCCAGATTTGTAGATTTTATAAGTATTAGAAGATGTAAACGGTTCTCCGTTGAAACTGTATTCGTAAGCTGGAGCTCCACCTGTTCCTGTAACAGAAATTACATTCATTTCAGGTTGTCCTGCAGATAATTTAATTCCAAGTGGCGTGTATGCTTTAATTTCAAAACTAGCAGTTGGCATTTCACAACCATTTGTATGTCTAGCAGTCACATAGTGATTACCAGGAGCAAGATTTGTAAAGATATTACCTGCTTGGTAAGTACCTGCTCCGTCAAGAGCATAATCTACATCAGCAAGATTCGTGATACTAGCATCTATAGTAATAGTAACCATGTTAGCTTGTGTATTGTTAACACATTCATATGATACCTCTGCAGTTGGATTCATATCTACCGGCTTCGGTACATCAACGTCTAATTCCTGAGGACAGTTTCCATTATCTTTCACGAACACCGTATGGATACCTCCTGCAAGATTTTCAAATGTATGTTGTGTTCCGGTAACCAATTGGTAAGTACCATTAAGATTATCTAAACTAACCATATATGGTGGTGTACCACCGGCAAAGTCAATTGTAAATGCACCATTAAGGTCTCCAACACACTCTTCAGGCATAGTCATTCCAGGCGTTTCAACAATTGAAAGTGGTGCGCTTGGTTGTTTTACCTCAACTAATTCCGTATCATAACATCCATGTTCATCAGTTGCTATCACTGTGTAGAAACCAGCTTTTAATTTCTCAAAAATGTTGCTGTCGAAGTATTGATCGTTTCTTGGTGAAATAGAGTATTTATAACTTCCTGTTCCACCTTTACCGATTACTACTATTTGTCCATCATTTCCACCAAAACATTTAACTGCAGTTGGAATAAATTCAGCTGAGAATACTTCTTTCGGCTGATCAATCTTAACAGACTCAGGTAAAGTTTCACAATCACCACTTTTCACAACTACCTTATAATCACCCGCTAAAAGATCAGAAAATCTACCGTCTGACTGTGGTCCTTTTAGTATGTTTCCAGCACCATCTTGCAAGATGTATTGATAGTTTCCTAATCCGCCTGAAGCTTTCGCAACAATTACTCCACTTAGATCTTCACGACATAATACTACAGCGTTTGTTACATCTAAATTAGCTAACAATGGCTCAACAGCACTTATTGTGATTTCATTAGAAACAAAATCAACACATCCGTTTGCATCCTTAACATAGTATTTGTATGCACCGGGAGCAACATCAAACGAAACAGAAGTTGTAAATGGAACCGTTGAATATGTTACGTTATCACTACTATAAGTGTATGGAGGCGTACCGCCAATAGCACTTAAAGTAAGCTGAGTATCAGTACGACATGTTCGTTTTCTAGACTCTATCAAACTTGGTTTAACTTCAGAAGGTTCCTTAATTGTTATTGGAGCTGACACTCCACTACAATTGTATCCATCAGTTACAGTTACCGTATAAGTACCTGCACCTAAACCAGCAAATGAAGGTGTAGACTGAGGTCCTGTTGATCTTACGGGAGTAACTGAAGTAGTATTTAAAGTATATAAATAATTACTACCCTGTCCACCTGTTACTAAAGTCGCAGTAATAGTCGCGCCCAAATCTCCATTACATAATAATAATGTTTTGTCTGATAGAGCTGTAACCGCAATTGGTGTTGGAACTACTAATCTAACCTGATCAGTATCAATACAACCACCAGCATCTTTAACAGAAACTGTATACAATCCTGCTTTTAATCCTGAGAATATGTTTTGAGTAGAAAAATCTACTGTCACCGGACCATCTAATTTATATAAATAATCGCCAGACCATCCGCCTTGAGCGCTTATTCTGATCTCTCCATCATCATTACCTGATACACAAGTAATGTCTTTTTTAGAAGCTTTAATTTCTAATTCTGTAGCTGGACCAGCAATTCTAAATTCTGTTTTAACCTCACAGAAAGGAGAATCAAGTAATGTCGCAACAACTGTATACTTACCTCTTTTTAGATTCGAAAGTTTTAATTCTGTTGTTGTCGTTGCTCCGCTTTGAACTGTTCCAGATTCATGAGTAATAACATAACTAAATCTACCTGCTTCGTCTTTTGGAGTTGTAATATTATCGACTAATGTCAATGTTATTGCTCCATCAGCATCTGTAAAACATGTAATGTTTTTAATGTTTGATGCAACAAACTTAAATGTGTTCGGCTCATTAACAATGTGATATCTTTCAATACTACAACCTGTTAACGGATTAGTAACAACAATTTTATAATTACCTACTTTTAAGTTAGCCCACAATCCGGTTGCACTTGGTGTTAACGGATACGGATTACCATCTGTTCCAACTATAGTATAAGTTAGCGTTGGCAATGTTCCGCTTGTTGCAATTGCAGTTACCTGAATAGCTTCGTCATCTTTACAATTAATTGATGTAACATCAATTTTAAGATCAGCAATACCAACATAAGGATCAATTGTAACTGTAGCGTATGAACCTTGACAACCTGAAGTATCATAAACATTAATTATATAATCACCACCTAAATAATCTGTTTCAGTAAAACTGTTTCTAGTATCATTTTGAACCTGAATACCATCTCTGATAAATTCATATCTAATATAGCTATTAGAACCTCCTGTTACAGAACCCGGCGCTATAGTAATAGTTGCATTTAAGGCAGTATTAGTATCTGTAGCACAAGTGTATTGTGTTGTATTAGGTTTTGCAACTACAATTGGAGCAGGCTGCGCTACTACTATCGATGGAGCAGTACCAATACATCCTCTTCCTGAAGTTACCGTTACCGTATAAGTACCAAATGGTAAATCATTGAAAATTGGGGATTTTTGCTTCGCTCTAACTACTGGTCCAGAAAGACTATACCAGTAAATTGGATTATCATTTGATGTAGCGATTTCGACAGAAATACTTCCATCAGCATAACCGTTACAAGATGTTGGAGTTGCTGTTGCAACAATTCCTGTAACTGGTCTCGGAACTTCGATTTCTATAGAAGTTTGTAATTCACATGTTGGCGATGTTCCCGTATCTCTTACCTTAAAGATATAAGTTCCCGGAGCTAATCCGCCAAATACTGGGCTTAAGCTTATGGTATTCCAGTTATCTCTTGTGTAAACATAACTTGGAGGAGTAGTCGCAGAACCACCACCAGCATATAATGTAATTACACCATCAGCAGCTGTACAAGTAGACATTGTAGTTACTTCTCCACGCAATGTTAAAGGATCTAACACTTTCACCGGAGTCGTTGCTTTAACTTCACACTTGTTTTTATCTCTTACAGTAACGGTATAATCACCAGCTGAGAACACTGTAAAGAAATTATCAGCCTGAAATTGTATACCATCTAAACTATATTCCAGAGGACCTACTCCGTTCGCTGCAACATCAATTCTATATCCAGCTGTACTGTAACATTGACTAGCAACCGTTACATTCGTAATAACCGGCATAGGATCAAGTGAAACATTTACTGTTACATGCGCAGGACAATCATTTTTATCTTTTACATAAACATCCCAAGCGTCAAATAATGGAGCTGTTGTAGCAGTTACAATTGTTTTGCTAAGGTCTGCTTTGTAATCTCCAGGTAGTGGAGCTGTACCAGCAGGAACAAATGCGAATGTAAATCCGCCGCTGCCACCTTTAATTGTAGCAGGATCGACTGTGATTACCGCGCCAGCATTTCTACAATTTTGATTTACTACAGTCGCATCAAAATCTATTAAATCTATTACATCAGGTTGTGTAATAATAACATTATCTGAATCTATAGTACAGAATGGATAATTCGTCTCAGTAACACTTACTGTATAAGCAGTTCCAGCTACTAAACCTGTTGGAATAGTAAATGGATTAATTGTCGCAGAATCTCCACTTCCAGGAACAGTCAATAAAGGAATTCCAGCATTGTAAATTTGGTAGGTATAAGGTCCTTTATAATCTGTAATACTAATTGTAATTTTTCCATCCGCATTTCCAAAACAGCTTACCATTTCAGAAGGAGATGCAATCACTTTAGCAGTATTAAATAACGGAACTGTATAAGCATCAGAAATAATGAAACAGCCTGTATTTAAGTCATTTATTTTTAAATGATATATATGACCTGCTAATGGAGCAATATAAGTGAATGAATTTCCAGTAACTGTCGTTGCAGGAAGACCAAAAGCACCACCATCAACAGAAACCTGATAATTGAAATTATAAGGAGTTGAACCACCTTTAATTTGAACATTAATTTCTTCACCTGAATTGCCACAAGCAATTTGTGTAACTCTTGTTAATGTAGGAGTCTTCAATGTTGGGAAAGGATCAACCGTGATTTGATCACTGTCAATACAGCCATTTGCATCTCTAACGTAATACGTTAAAGTTTGTGGCGACTCGTTATCTATAACATTAAATTTATTAGTCGTTTTCCAATGCGTTCCATCTTCACTATAAGTGTAATCGCCCAATGCACCTGAACCTGCGCCTCCAACACCCGTTACGGTAACTACAGTTGCATTTAAAGTATTTGCAGGGCTCGCACAAGTAAACGCACCTGCGGTAGCAGTTGCAACCACTAACGAAGGATCATTAATAGTAACCGTAGTTGGAGCACCACAGTCTCTTCCAGACGTAACATTCACAGCATAAGTACCCGCAATTAAACCGGTAAATAAAGGTGTGTCTTGCGTAACCAAAGGACCAGCCGTTGGCAACGTACGCTGAATTGAGTACGTATATTTAGGATCAGCAGTCGATGTTAACGTAAATAAGATCGAACCGTTGCTTATATTTCCTTGTGACGGAGCACAATAAGCTGACGTAGGCGCTGCTGTAAATACAACCGGAGCTGGTGCGGTCATTACGATTGCCGGTATTGGGTATGAACAATCTCTTGAATCATATACTGTAAATACATAGCTTCCTGGATTTGCTGCAAGCACTGGATAATCAACGAAAGAGAAACCTGCTCCAAATGGAATTTTAGCAGATGTAACACCATTATAAGTTACAGTATAACTGTAATCAGGGTAACCTCCAAGAGCGCTAACTCTAATAGTTCCGTTGACAGTACCTGTACAGAAAATGTCTTTTTTATTCTCAACCGAAGCAAAAAGCTGCGATTTGATTTCAGTACTAGTTGCAGCCGATTCACAACCATATTGATCTCTAACTTTTACCAAATACGTTTTCGGAGTTAATTTATCGAATGTATTTGATGTATGCCATGTATCTCCGTTATCAATAGAATATTCAAACGTTACTGGGAAAGTAGATGTACTAGCTGCAGTAATTACTAAAGTCGTTGAATTTGTATTGTAATAACAATAATCAGATGTAGTTGCAATTGTTAAAGTTGGTTTAGGAGCAACAAGCAATTCAAATGAATCTGTTACCGTTACCGTACAACTGTTAGCATCTTTTACCGAAACATCATACTTTCCTGGCTGAATAAGGTTTTTGAAAATCCCATCAGTATTAGTTATTGTAGTATTGTCGGGTTGTGTTAAAGTATACGTATAGTCACCCCATCCTCCAGCTGCTGTTAAAGTAACTGCACCAAATGTAGTACAACCTAAAGGTGTAACTACAGATGTAGCTAAAACTAAAGCTGCAGGCGGCGCTGCGATTGTAAATGTTATTAATTTATGACAATCCGTTTCACTATCGAATACCTCGATATCATGTGGTCCTGCAGCTAATCCAGTTAAATTAATTATTGGATTAGTGTGAGTACCAGCAACTGTTGCGCCATCCACTTCATAACGATACGTTCCTATACCTGTACCAAATCCTGATACATAGAAACTTGCTTTTCCATCAGCTGCAGTTGAACAAGTAATACCAACTGTAGACTCTTCTTTAATATCAATATTGATATAATTGTCAATTCTAAGGTTTTTTTGAACAGTACATTTATTAGCATCTGTTACCTGAAATACATAATCAACATCTGGCAACAATCCTGCGAATGTGTCAGTACCATTATCTTCAAATGTTGGAGAAATTTTTTGGTAAGAAACTGTTCCAGCACCACCAATAACTAAGGAAATAGTAGCTGTTGTAGTTGCTCTAGTACAAGTAATTGCAAGTCCTGGTGTAAGGGTAAATCCTTTTGGAGGAGTTAATGGTGCAATGGTAACTGAACTAAACACTTCACAACCATTTGAATCTTGAATTCCGTATGGAATAACCTTACCTGCATCAGCCTCGTTAACTGTATAAGTAGGGTTGAAATCAAAAGCACTGTTGTTAAAGCTAAATTTATATGGAGCTGTGCCGCTTCCAGCAAGAGCTACTAAAGTAACCGTCGCAGATTGAGGAGCATTTGCCGGACCACAGCTAAGTGGTACAATAATCGGAGCGTCTATTGCTAAAGCAGAAGGCGTTCCTAAAGTTCCAGAACCTGACACTTCGCAACCTAAAGCATTTCTAACTTTGTAGGTGTATGGACCAGCTACAACAGGATAAAGCGTTTGATCTGTAAATAATGAACCGTTAAACGAATATTTAAAAGGTCCTTCACCGCTAGTTACACCTATTTCTACAGAACCAAGTTCAGCAACACCATTACAAAGCGGCTGAATTTCGATAGGGGTAGCAAGAACAGTAGGTACAATTGCATCAACCGTTACCGGTGCAGTAACAATTGAACATGTATTTACATCTGTAATTCTGAATTGATAAGTATCTGCATCAGCTTCCGCAACGGTATATGTAATCGTAGTCACACCTGCTGCTACAGTAGTAGTTGCTGGAGTAAACGCAACATAGGAGCCGGCTGTACCTTTTTTAACTTCATAACTGTAAGCTGGTGTACCTTTTTCAATTGTTATTGTTATGGTAGCATCTGTCACGGCATTTAAAGGATTACAATTTAATACTTTAGTTACTTTCGCACTTGCAATAGGTGTTGGAGTAATTGTAATATTATCTGTATCCTGACAGTCGTTAGAATCTTTAATTATAACATTTACAGGGCCAGAATTTAATCCTGTAATTGTATAAGGGAATGGTATTGCGCCTGTAATTTTTGTCCAATTACTACCGTTTACACTAATGTAATAAGGCGCAACACCCTGAGTTGTCATTGAAACTTCAACTTCAAATGCACCTTCAGCAGCACATTTGTTTACAATCACTAATTTATCGATTACAGGAACTGGATCAGGATCAACTGTAACAGTAGTAAAATTAATACAATCGTAAGCGTCCTTCACCCAAACGTAATAAGAACCTGCTTCAACATTAAATATATTTGCATTATTTGCACTCCACGCAGCAGTTACTAAAGGTGGTGTAGCCGATTGATTAATAATATACTTGAATGGACCTGTTCCTCCATTTGGAGTTGCAACTACCTGACCAGCATTGTTTTTACAATTGTCATTTTTAGTAGATTTTGCACTTACTGTAAGAGCAACAGATGATTCCGTTACAACAAAAGGAAGTGATGCCGATGTACAACCCAGGCTTGAACCATCAACCTCTGTGAATTTCACATAATAAGTACCTGTTTTCAAACCTAATACTTTAACAGGAACTGTAGTCGGCATTGTAATTGTACCTGTTACTCCAGTAGAAAGATCAGAATTATCAAAGAATATTTCATACTGCACCTGAGTCGCAGTTGTACCACTTAAGCTAATATTTACCCCTCCTGTTTTAGTTCCTTTACAAGCTACCGGAACAGAGGTCGCTACACTAGCTAAAGAAGTTAAAGGATCAATTGGACCATTCGCTTTTTGAAAATAATAACAATTAGTTGTTGGGTCATATACCACAAAAGTATAAGTAACCCCAGGTGTTAGTCCTTTGAAAGTATGTCTCATCGGGAAACCTGTATCAGGAGGTAATAAACTAGTTGTGAAAGGTGCTGTTGGCAGATTATAAATACCAAACTCATAAAGTGGAATTGCAGGAACAACAAGCGGTTTAACTTCAACAATAATTGTAGCGCCATCTGCACAAGTTACAATTGGTGTCGACAAATCAATGTCTAGTTCATTTGGCGGAGCAAGAATTTTAACATCATCTTTAAAATTACTACAGCCGTTAACATCAGAAACTGTCAATACAAAATCTCCATAACTTAAATTATCAAATTTATATGGTGTAATTCCATTCTGACCTGTAACAATAATACTACCTGTAACTGCATTTCTTAATTCATATGTATAAGGACCAACCCCAGTGGTAACGGCACTAACCGTAAGAGAACCTAAAGATGGGCCAGGACATAACATGTCTACAGTAGTATATGCAAACTGAATTTGAGCCGGTTCTGTCACCTTAGCGTAAGCTACATCGGATTGGCAGCCTTTACTATCAGTAATAGTATATGGATAACCTAAACCTGTAGAAGCGGCTAAATTAGAAAATGTCGCGTTAGTCGTTGGGGTACCATTATTAAAAGTATACGTAAAAGGTCCTTCTCCGGCTGTTGGAATAATTGTTACAACACCATCAGCAGATTGATAACAGCTTAAATTAGTAACATCAGCATTAGCCGCTGGTTTTATTGGATTTGTAACTTCAAAAACTACTGTAGATTCAGCCTCACAATCATCTGAGATCACATTAAAGTAATAACTTCCAGGCGCTGATGTATAAAATTCATTTGTACCTGCTGGCAATATAGGAGTAAAAGTTCCAACTGTACCCAGCCTATATCCGTAAGTGTAGGTACTATTACCACCGCCAGCTGATAAGACAACTTTTGCATTTATAGTTGCAGGTAATGTAGCAGTACAGGTTACATCTTTAATTGGTGTAACAGTAAGCGTTAATTGGTTATTTACATGTAAAGTCTTTTTGGCTTCACAACCGTTATTGTCTTTTACACTTAAAACATAATCTCCAGGAGCTGAAATGGTTTTAATTGGATTAGTATTATAAACACCGTCAATTCCATATTGAATTGTGCTGCCGACATATACTGTACCATCTATGGTTACTGTAATTGGAGTACCACCAGCTTTAAAACAAGTCACTGCCGGATCCACAATTGTCGGCACATCATCTCTAACAATTGTAGCAGTTGTTGTAGCCGGACAGCCATTAGCATCTCTTACATACACATCATAAACTAAACCGTCAACAAGAGTATTTTTAGGGAATGTTTTTGCAGTAGTATAGTCTGTTGGGTAAACTGGTGCTGGTGTTGTTCCCCCTTTAACTACAGCATAGTATAACGTTCCTGTCCCGCCATTAGCGTCCACAGTAATTGTTGTATTATTTCTATCACAAAATACTTTAGGGCCTGTTGCGCTAACAATGTTAACCGCATTTGGATTTGCAAGGACTATAGTTTCGTGAGCTTCACATTTTGTCAGGGTGTTTGTAACACTAAATGTATAGGAATCTGATTTTAATCCTGAGTAAGTAATTACATCACCTGATTTAGAAACACCAGTTGTAATTGTGCCAGTAGCAGCACCTACTAAGCTATAAGTATAACCAGTAGTTCCGTTAGTGTTTCCAGAAACTGTAAAAATAAGTCTACCATCAGATAAACCAGCACATGATACAGGCTTATCAATTTTACCAACTTCCTGAATAGAAACTACAGGATCAATTGTTTTGCTGCCTTTTACAGTACATCCGTTATCATCTGTAATGGTAAAATTATAAGTACCCGCTACTAAACCATTAAAAGTATAAGTATTAGCGTTTACATTTGTTGCAACTAGTCCTCCTGTTGGTGCAGCAGTGGCTGTATAACTTGTAATTTCATATTTCAATGGCAATTTACCGCCAGTAACATCAACTTTTAAATTCCCAGTTGTAACATCACACGTAATAACTGGATTAGAAAAAGCTAAAGCCGATGGAGGAGTTAGTGCAGCAACAGTTGCTGAACTTCCTACTGTACAACCATTCGCATCTGTAACTGTAATGTTTACAAGCCCTGGAGCATTAATCGTAAATGTATTAGAAGCCGTTAAGGTTATTGTTGTTAATGGATTTCCAGTATTATAGGTATATCTGTAAGGTCCTCCAACTGTAAAAGGAGTTCCTCCTGTAGCCACAACTGTAATAACAGCAGCTTGAGAAGCATTATTAGCGCCACATTTCAAGTCTTTTGTAACTGTCGCAGAGGTTACTGTCAATGCAGCAGCTGGTCCATTTACCGTTATTGGTTTGTTGACAGCACATTTTGTGTTAGTATCTCTAACATAAATAGTGTAAGAACCTGCGCCTATTCCTAAAAATTCATTAGACGCCTGCCAAGCAGTTCCATCTTTACTGTATTCGTAAGTTCCAGAAGCTGGAGTAGCAGTTACCGTAATTTTTCCTGTTAGTGCTCCAAAACATTTAACGTGAATAGGATCAGCAGTAAAATCTGGTGTTACTTTAACCGCAACATTTTCTGTGAATCCGGTTTTACAACCTTTGCTGTCTAAAATTTCAAACACATAAGATCCAGAAGTTGATGCAGGATAAGTAAACGTACTTACTCCCGTTCCAACTGCTGTGTAAGCTGTAGGGAAACCAGCTCCGTTTATATTTACTCTATATCTGTAATCAGGATATCCGTCACCAATTGTAACTGAGATAACAGCATCTTGACTCGAGCTGCAATCTAATTTTTTAGTTATTTTATGATCTGTAACTACTACCGGATTAGCAACTACTTGTTTGGTTAATTGTATTGAACATCCCGTAGAAATATCTTTTACTGTAACGATATATTCTCCAGGAATCAATCCTGTAAAAGTTCCGTTGTTTTTAAATGTACCATTGTTGATGCTGTACATATAATTTGTCTGCATATTTGGAGTCACTGTAATCGTTGCTCCTGCACCGCCTGCACATAAATCAGTTGCGGACGCATCTATAGACGCCACTGGATCAACTTTTGGAGCGATTGTAAATGTTGTGCTAATTTCACAGCCATTTAAATCTTTAACCAAAACACTATAATCACCAGCATTTAAATTACTGAAAAGTTTAGTAGTTTGCTTGATCGCTATTCCGGCTATCGGAGATGTTTGTGTTACTGTATAGTTATAAGTTCCCCAACCGCCCGAAACATTGATCGTTGCTGTTCCTTTATTATCACAAGTTACAGGTGTTAATACAAAAGCATCAAATTTCAATACTGAAAGTGGTGCAGCAATAGTAACTGGTTCAGTATCGAAACAAGTTGTTGCAGTATTTGTAACGGTTATGGTATGCGTTCCTGCCGCTAAATTTGGTATAGTAATATCAAATGAAGTTCCAGCATTAGGAGATGTTCCTGTTCCGCTTGGTCCTGTTGTTCCAACTTTATAAGAATAAGCGACGTTATTACCCATTCCTGTAACTGTAAATACAGCACTTCCATCAGTAGAACCTAAACATGAAATATTATTAGAAGATTTCACTGTTACTGTAATAACAGGCAATGCTTTTATTTCAAGTGTTTTTTCGTAAACACATTTGTTAGCATCTCTTACTTCAAAAGTATAAGTAATTCCAGCCGCTAATCCATTAAAAGTATTGCTTGTTTGATATGTCGTTGTACCTGGAGGTACAGGAAGTTTTATTCTGTATTCTAAACCAGCTGTTGGCACAGGATCTCCTGCTGCATTAACAACATTCGTAATTACTGCATTCGCAGTATTACTTGGGCAAGTAACAGCCGTAGGCGTAATATCCATTCCTTTTGGAGGATTCGGTGCTACAATTGTTCCCGCAGCTACTGTTTTAGAACAGCTTTTGCTGTCTGTAATAGTAACCGTGTAAGTTCCTGGAACTGTTAAGCCGCTAAATATACCTGTAGTGTTTGTTGCAACAATAGCTGTAGTGCTAACTGTTGTGTTTTTTAAGTCATAAGTAAATCCTCCAGTATTTCCACCAGCTGTTACTTTTGAAGTAATTGTTGCTGCATTTGAAGTACAATCGTAAGGAGTTGTAATTGAAGCATTAGCTACAATATCTGCCGGCTGAAATACTTGGAATGTGTACTCTTTAGTACATTCTGTAGCATCTTTTACAATAAATGTATAAGTTGTTCCCGCAACAGATCCTGCTAAAGGACCATAATGAGTTGTACTCGTAAATGCACCTGTTTTATTAAACTGGTATGTAAATGGTGCAGTACCGTTTCCTGCAGTAATATCAACATAACCATTTCCTGCATTAAAACAAGTTACATTTTCGGCTTTAAACGTTGCTGTTGGCTCCTCTTTTGCATTAACTGTTTTTTCTATTTTAATTGGACAGTCGTTTATGTCTTTAATTTCAAAAACATAAGTGGCTGCGGTCGCTGCCGGATAAGTAAAACTTGGTCCTGCAGTAGTACCGTTACTCACTAATACAGCATTTGTTGCTTTATTTGTTACTGTGTACGTATATGGAGCTGTACCACCATCAATCTTAACTTCGATAGTTGCATTTGCAGCAATTCCGGTTTTACAAGTTAATGGAGCTGTGACGTTAGCTGTAGCTGTAATTGCTTTATCAATTTTTTGACTTACCGCTATAGCCTCACAATTGTTGCTATCCGTAATTAAAAAGTCATATGTTGCTGGCGCAGCTGCAATATAAGTAAAGTTAGGCCCATCAAAAGGTGTACTAGAAGCACTATATGTAACACCTCCATTTGTACTTACCTGATAGGTGTATTTACCTACTCCACCTGTAATTTTTATAGTGATTTTAGCATTTGTACCAAAACATAATCCAGAGTCTTTAACTACTTCTGCTGTAGGTTTTACAGGATCTAAAATAATCAAATCAGTATCTCTGGCATCTTTACATCCATTTGCATCAACTCCAGATACAATATAGGTTCCCGGAGGAATATCTTTTAAGATTCCATCACTTGGAAAAGTTTTACTAAACGTTGAATTTACATCTTTAATTGTTAAAGTGTAAGAACCTGTTCCTCCAACAGCTGTTGCTGTAACAGTCGCACCAACTTTACATGTTGCTGTTGTAGCATTAGCATCTACTACAAATGCATCAGGTGTTGTAACTATAGTTGGTATAGTAAAATTACAAGAAGCAGCACTATTATCATATTTAACTCTAATATCATAAGTTCCGGCTGCTTTATCTGTAAATACAACAGGAGAAGTAGTCGATTTTACCCACGTAGGAGTTGTAGCTGAACCGTTTAAAGTATACCAGAATCCGTTTGTTGTATCAAAGTTTTTAGCGACAATACTGAAGGTACCGTTTGCATCATCTTTACATTTAACTCCATTTAGATTCGTTACCTCTGCTGTAAATGCTTGTCCGCTTTGAACTTTTAGATTTAAAGTTTTATCCTGCAAACATGATTTTGGCAACTGACGTACCCAAATATCGTCGATCACTAAATCGTTTCCATTAAATACTTCACTTCCGGAACGTACCACAAAAGTTAAATTAGTGTTTGCTCCAGGATTCAATTTAATACTAATCGGAACCCATTTTTTTCTATCAGGATGGTTCAAACCAGGCGCAATTTCACCTGTATCATCTCTCGCTACTACTTTACCATTAGAATCAATTAATTCAATTCTAATAATTGGAGCAGCACTATCATAAGAAGGCATTAATAAATTACCTATATAAAAGTCGACAATAACGTCTTGATTAGGTATAACATCTACAATTGGTTTACTGTATAAAATACCATATTTTCCAGCTGCGTTACCAACGTTTACTAATAAATATCTACCATTAGGATCTCCCGTGTTATCTAAGTTATTAGGGTTTGTTGTATGATCTTTAAAGTGGAACCATGCGCCGCTATTATTTGACAGCTTATCATCTCCTCTCCAGAAAAAACTAGCAACGGAGTAGGCATTATCTTCTACAGATTGACTTGGTGTTCCATCAGGGAATTTACATAGATATGGTGGATCAACTCTTTGATCATTAAAACAGTATGCTGAAGCAATTCCAGGAGCTGTCGTTGGAGGTCCGCTTCCAAAATCCTCTTTTAGTAAATTACTATAAGTTGGAGCAGATACTAAATTGTACTCTACTTTAATTTTATAATCTCCAACAGGAATATCTTTAAAGATATTAGACGGAGAATTTGTATTTAAAGTATAAATGTAATTAGCAGGATTTGCCGGATCCGGTTTACCTAAATAGTACGAATAGTTATAATTTGGACTTGCATCGGCATTAACCGTTACTGTAGCTGTCCCTTCTCCTTTACAATTATAAGATAAGACAGGATCACTAAATGTAGGATCAGCCGGTTTTTCGTCTAAAATAATACCTGACATTGGGAAAATACATCCCGCAGCATCTTTAATATATAATGTAAGTGGAGTTGTGCTTGGGTTTATGTAAGCAAAATTATCTGTAATATAAGTGTCTCCTCCATCAAAACTATATCTGTATAAATTTGGTGCAGGAAAAGGTACACCTCCCTGAGGATTGGTAATTCTAACCATTCCTTGTTTAGTATTCCCTGTAGGGCCGCAACCTGATAATTCAGCTACACCTGCAGAAGCAGTTAGCGTAGCTCCAGGCCCTGTGATCTTAATTATTTGTTCCGGGTCAGTACATTCTACTCCATTTATTGCATATTTTACTGTAACCTTATAATCTCCAACAGCTAAACCTGTTGTAGGTAAAGAGGTATACGCACCACCGGCAACTCCGGCAACACTATAAGAAACGGTATAACCAGAATCTGCAGGAGTAACTGTCATCGAAATTTCTCCTTCTTTTGCATTGTAACAACTTAAATTTTTCGAATTTATAGTAACCGTTGGTTTAGCAATAGGATTTACAGAAAATGTTGGAATTGTATAGGTACAGTCATTACTGTCAGCAACTATAATGCTGTAGCTACCACCTGGACTTTTAACTGTAATTTTATCATCAGAAGAAACATATGGCTGCCCATTTACAGAATAAAAATAAGGTGACGTACCACCTTTAGGGTTTATTGTAATTTCTCCATCCTCACATGCGGTTAATGATTTTACATCATAAGTCGCTGTAAGTGGATCCGGTGCAACTATCTGTATATTACTATCATTACTACAGCCATCAGCTGTTGTTACCGTAAGTACATAATCGCCCGCAAGTAAATCGAATTTTGCGGTATTTTGAGAAATTGGTCCAACGCTTTGTACTGTTGTACTACCTTGTTTGATAACAAAAGTATAATTTGGATTTACATTATTTGCGGCAACGTCAACACTACCCTTAGCACCTGCACAAAGAGGTTGTTTTATTACTGTCTTAACATCAATATCTCTTTTTCTGATAAGAATGTTTTCAACTGTAAAATCACATGGAAAAGTAGTTACATTAGTTTGTCTAACATGTACAGTGTAAGAACCAGGAGTACTTATTGGAAATACATTACCTGGCTGATAGGCACCGATAGTTCCATTTGGATCCTTACTGATTGCGTACTCATATCCGTCTGGAACACCTTCAACAGTAATACTACCGTTTGTTGAACAAATAATATCGGTGTGCTTTTCTGTTGGAGTTAAAGGATTTTTATAAACATCAAAATAAAAACGATTGAAACAAACTCCGCCTTTATAGGTAACCGTTAATCTGTATTTTCCTTTTTCACTTGCACTATAATCAGATCCTGTTCCTACTTGCTCCCATTTACAAAATTCATTCGGGTTTCCGGTACTTGTCAATGCTTCATTCGGACAGTTTTTTCCTGTCGTTACGGTACAGCTACCTTCAACGAAACGCTCCCATACTATATTGGACGCATCTGTGATACTTGTTTTTATTTCTTTTTTAGCATTACCACCACACAAATAAATGTTTGGAAACGGTTTTCCGTTGTCAGCACACGTTACAACCTCACTGGCGAATGGTATCACAGGATTTGTACTTGTACTTTTAAAACGAGTTACCACAAAAGATTGTGAGATAGATCTACATGGTGCTTTTGCTAAGTTATACACATAATATGTTCCTTCTTTGGTCACATTAAATGGATTTCCTTCACCAATTTTATTTGTCATTTTAGCATCACTATACCACGTGTACGTTTCATATCCTTTTGCTGGAATAAGATCAACACTATCTGTACATAAAGTTACGTTCTCTGTATATTGACAACCATCTACACCTACTAAAAAGTTTGTGGCTTTTGGTGTTACAGCACATCCGTCAGTTGAATTAACACTTCCTTGCGGAGCTGTTTCATCGATTGAAAAATTGGCGTTTTCTTTACCTTTGTAAGTAGCAAAGGCCTGGTTATCGATACTGTTAGAACAAGCATCACTTAACGAACGACAATCAGGAACAACCTGAACTTTAAAAGCAATAGTGCTTACAGTAGGATTATTCTTTGTTATTAATTTAGGATCTGTTACCTCAAAAACAATTTTTCTTGTAATAGGATCATAAGGTGTCTTAACTATTATTCCTGCTGGTAGAGGAAGTAAGTCTTTTGACTGATCAAAAATTACGTTTATTGGCAACTGGTCCGTAATAAATAATGAAGTTGCATCATCATTACCTTTATTTTGAATACTAATTTCATAACGCAGCTGCTGACCAAGTGTCACATTCTTTCCTCCGATATCGTTTCCGTCTGTGTCTTTTACAATTTTTGTCAGCGCAATTTGAGGAGCTATAACTTCTACGTTAAAAGCATTGAAATAAACACCATAACCATCGCCACTGGTCGTTAATTGTAAATCAGCTTTTTTATCGCCATTATTAATAATAGCATTATTGGCGTTATTCAAATTGATAATACCTGCATCAAAACCAAGTGTATTTGTACTGGCTGGTCTTCTTGCAAGATTGTTTCCTGAAAGATCATTGATTACACTGCAAAAGAAATTGTTTGTTTTGCGCTCGGTAGTATAAACCGGTTTAAGATTTACGGAATAAGTATCTCCTGTTGTACCTGCATCTCCTTCTAAAGCGGCAAAAGCTAATTTTACTTTTACATTCCCTGATGGAATGGTTTTAAAACCTGAAACAGAATAAGTCAAAGGCTTGCCACCAGCTTGAATCCAGCTAAATCCGTCGTAAGCTGTAATGTATTTTGCGCTAGAGTTTGGATCTTCGTAAATAACAAATAAAGACCATCCTGCTGCATATCCACCATTACTCAATTTACCGCGAGCAGAATTAATATTTGCTACCGTATATTCTCCTTCAGGATTTTTTGAAGCTTTTAGCAGGTCTGTTACATTAGAATAATAAGCATAGGGTACTTGATCTCCATTTGTATTCTTAGGAGTACCATCGTAATAATCATAAATTAACGTTCCTGCAATTTTATTATAAGTTGTTTCGTTGGCGAGCTTAAACTTTATATTACCTAACTCACTTCGCTTTACTGTGTTGTTATCTAGAGAAGCTTGCGTATAAACACCTGACCAATACAATCCCGCATACACAATTTTGTAACAAGCTCTGCTCGCATTAGGAACCGATAAAGATGCAGCACTTGAACTAAAAGTATCGGGATCATTATCAATATCAATATATTGCATGTTCTCCGCGTTATTATCTGTAGTTCCGGTAAAAGCATCGTTCGGAGTCTCCTTTGTTGTGGCGTTAACTCTATTAACAATGTTATTACCGACGAGCATCATATCTCCTCTAATACTTGTCTCAAACCTTGGTGTAAAATTTACAAAGGTTTGTTGTCCAAGCATAAAATAACTTTGTAATAAAAACAAAGTCAATAAAATCAATCTTAGGTTAGTAGGCTTTCTCATAATCTTTTTTTTGTTTACTTACATTTTATTCTTTAAGGGGCATTATTGAATAAAACACTTCGTATGCTATAACATTTATTATTATTACGTCCTCCCAAAAAAGAGGACCGACTTTCACTCTATTAATTCTCAACTTTTACAATTGCCATTTTTCCATTATATGGCTTGTTTCCTTTTGCTTCTAATGCCTTAGTTGCTTCAGATAAACCATCAAATTTCTCGTAGTAGATATAATATTTACTTGTCGCGATATTGTAAAAGAAATTCACATCTGAACGTCCTGCAGCAACTGCTTTTGTAAGGAATTCATCTCTTTTTTCAACACTGCTATGAACGGCAATAATCATATAATATCCGTTATCAGAATTTTTAATATTCTTGATGATCTGCATATTGGACTGGTCTTCACCAAAATCAAAATCGCTTGCTGTTAATGGTGTACTACTTACTTTTGTAGTTTCTTTTATACGTTTAAGAGCCGCAAGATCCTGAGCATATCTTCCCTGGTCATTTTCGTATGCTGCACGTTTAATTCTACGTTTTTTCTCGATCTCAGTTTCCGCTTTAATACGTTCTAAATTCGCCAGTAATGCCGCACTATCTTGTTCCATTTGTAATTGAGACGCTTTTAATTGGTTTATCTTTTCAAGATAAGCTTTGTTTAAAGCATCATTTTTATTTGGAACTTTTCTTAATCTTTCGTTATATAAATTGGTAAGCTTTGCAAGCTCCTCTTTTGATGTTCTGTTTGCATCAGCAAGTTGTACTTTGAAAGCCTCTAACTGACTGTTTTCTGCAGCAACACTTTTAAACGGCTTCGGTTCTCTGTAGATTCCTTTTTCACTTAAATCATTTTCTTCTCTAAGATCATCCAGGTCTTTTTGCTTTTTGGCTACTGTTGTTGTAAACTGTGCATAAAGCTCTTTTTGCGACGTAATAGCTGCTTCAATAGCTTTAGATAAAGCCTCGATCTCTTTTGCCGAATCATCTTTTGGTGTTGCTGCCAATTTTGCTGCTGCATCTGCATCGGCCTTCGCTTTTGCATCAGCTGCTAATTTGGCTTTTAACTCAGTTTCTTCAGCAAGTCTTGCTTGTAATGCTTCTGCATCGGCTTTAGCTTTAGCATCTGCTGCTAATTTTGCCTGACGTGCTTCCTCATCTGCTTTAATTTTAGCGTCTGCTGCTAATTTAGCTTGTAGGACGTCGGCATCAGCTTTTGCTTTAGCATCAGCAGCTAATTTTGCTTGTAATGCTATTGCATCGGCTTTCGCTTTTTCGTCTGCAGCAAGTTTTGCTTTAAGAGCATCTGCGTCGGCTTTTGCTTTGGCATCTGCAGCTAGTTTAGCGTCTGCAGCTTGCTTCGCTTGTAATGCTTCAGCATCTGCTTTGGCTTTTGCATCGGCAGCAAGTTTTGCTTTCACAGCATCTGCGTCAGCTTTTGCTTTAGCATCTGCAGCTAGTTTAGCTTGTAATGCTTCTGCATCAACTTTCGCTTTGGTATCGGCGGCAAGTTTAGCCAGACGAGCTTCTTCCGCTAATTGTAATTGTTTAGCTTCGGCTTCAGCTGCCAGTTTAGCAGTGGCTTCGGCATCCGCTTTTACTTTAGCATCCGCTAATAATTTTGCTTGTAATGCTACCATATCTGCTTTTGCTTTCGCATCGGCAGCTAATTTTGCTTGTTGTGCTTCTGCATCAGCTTTTGCTTTCGCATCGGCAGCTAATTTTGCTTGTTGTGCTTCCGCATCCGCTTTTGCTTTCGCATCTGCAGCTAATTTTGCTTGTAATGCTTCTGCATCCGCTTTGGCTTTAGCATCTGCAGCTAATTTTGCCTGTAATGCTTCTGCGTCCGCTTTTGCTTTAGCATCTGCAG
Source organism: Flavobacterium aquidurense (assembly GCA_900107365.1). Taxonomy (GTDB): domain Bacteria; phylum Bacteroidota; class Bacteroidia; order Flavobacteriales; family Flavobacteriaceae; genus Flavobacterium; species Flavobacterium aquidurense. The sequence goes on along the minus strand of FNPS01000005.1, from coordinate 199,759 downwards.
CTAACTTAGCTTGTAATGCTGCTGCGTCCACTTTTGCTTTGGCGTCTGCTGCTAGTTTAGCTTGTAATGCTTCTGCATCCGCTTTTGCTTTAGCATCGGCAGCTAATTTTGCCAGGCGCGCATCTTCTTCTTCTTGTAATTTTTTAGCTTCTGCATCGGCTTTCGCTTTAGCTGTTGCTTCTGCATCGGCTTTTACTCTTGCATCAGCAATTAGTTTTGCTTGTAACGCCTCCATATCTGCTTTAGCTTTGGCGTCTGCAGCTAATTTTGCTTGTAATGCTTCTGCATCGGCTTTGGCTTTGGTGTCGGCAGCCAATTTTGCTTGTTGTGCTTCTGCATCGGCTTTTGCTTTAGCATCAGCAGCTAATTTTGCTTGTAATGCTTCCGCATCAGCTTTTGCTTTAGCGTCTGCAGCTAATTTTGCTTGTTGCGCTTCAGCATCCGCTTTTGCTTTAGCAGCTGCAGCTAATTTTACCTGTTGCGCTTCTGCATCCGCTTTTGCTTTAGCGTCAGCAACGAGTTTTGCCTGTAATGCTTCTGCGTCAGCTTTTGCCTTAGCATCGGCAGCTAGTTTTGCCTGTAATATATCTGCATCAGCTTTTGCTTTAGCATCGGCAGCCAATTTTATTTTCAATGCTTCTGCATCCGCTTTTGCTTTTGCTTCAGTAGCAATTAATGCTTGTCTTGCTTCTGCATCCGCTTTCGCTTTGGCATCAGCAGCTAATTTTTCTTTTAGTGCAGCTTCCTCAGCAGCTTTTGCTTTGGCATCTGCAGCTAATTTTGCTTTATTTGCAGCATCAATATTTGCTTTCGTTTTTGAGTCCGCAGCCGCTTTTGCTTTTGCATCTGCAGCTAGTTTTGCCTGATATGCATCTGAGTCTGCTTTTGCTTTTGCATCGGCAGCTAAGATTGATTGTAAATCGGCAGCTTCAGCTTTTGCTTTTGCATCGGCTTTCCTCTTCGCTTCAGCAGCATCTGCTTTTGTTTTTGCATCAGCAATTAATTTTGCTTGTAATGCTTCTGCATCAACCTTCGCTTTTTCAGCTGTTAGCTCTGCTTGTGTTTTTTGTGCAACTGCAGGCTCGCTTGCCGCTTTTGCTTTAGCAGCATTTTCAGCATCTGCTTTCGCTTTTGCATCTGCAGCTAATTTTAATTTTAATGCCTCAGCATCCGCTTTAGATTTGTCCGCAGCTAACTGTGCTGCTGTTTTTTGTGGCTCTTGTTTAGCAGCGGCCACTTTTGCTTTTGCGGCTTCAGCATCGGCTTTTGATTTGTCTGCAGCTAGTTTTATTCTTAATGCTTCAGCATCTGCTTTAGATTTGTCTGCAGCTAATTGTGCTGCTGTTTTTTGTTCTCCTGTTGCTGTTTTGCTTGCGTTTAATGTTTGTGCTCTCGCAGCAGCAGCAGCATCAACTCTTGCTTTATTATCTGCAGCTAATTTTATTCTGCGTGCTTCAGCATCGGCTCTGGCTTTATCAGCCGTCAATTGAGCTTGTGTTTTTTGTTCTGTTGAAACTGCTTTGTTCGCATTTGCTGTTTGTGCTCTCGCAGCAGCAGCAGCATCGGCTTTCGCTTTAGCATCTGCAGCTAATTTTAATTTTTGTGTTTCTGCAGCGTCAACTTTTGCCTTATTATCAGCTAATAATTTTAGTCTTGCAGATTCAGCGTCTGCTTTCGCTTTTTCAGCAGCAGCTAACCTTACTTGTTGTGCTTCTGCATCTGCTTTGGCCTTAGCTTCAGCAGCTAGTTTTGCTTTTTCAGCACCATCAACTCTGGTAACTGGTGCAGTAGTTGTCTTTTTAGCTATTACAGCTTTTGGCTTAGATGGATCGATAAGTGAACCTTCATCGTCATCTCCGTAATAGTAATTTTTGCTTTTGAATTTATAAGCAATTACGAATTCGTGTGAAGCACCTAAATTCGTGAAATTACCCATTCCTCTTTCATAGTTATATTCAATAGCAATACTTGGTGAAATGTTTACACCAAGTCCCGCTGATACTCCGTACAAAGTATTATATCCAGCCTGTGCCCAAACTCCTTGTGGAATTGCCAACATGGCAAGACCAGAAATAACGGTTTTATCTTTTTTAATTTCTGTTTTTACAATACCCGAAAATTTACTTCTGTCAAAAAAGCCATAACTATCAAGATATCCGGTATACATCGCATGAAGTTCAATCGCTCTTTCAGGATCCTCTTTTATCATTCCCCCACCGAAATTATACAGTACAAGATTGTTTACAGATAGTCCAAAATCAAGAAAAGCAGTACCGTAGTTAATACCAGGATTTACAGTAAGCATTGTATTGGAAGGATACTCTCCATTTAAAATATTTGGGTCGTCAGAAATAATCTTTCCTTTGTCTAAACCACTTTGATAAGCACCTACATTTAAACCAAAAGTTAAATTACTGTCTTGGTCTAATACGATATTATGAGCAAAATTGACAACTCCGCCAAAAACGGTCATTAGACCATAGTTTTGTTGAAACAACCCTATAGCAAAAGCTTCATTCTCTCTGAAACGTCCTGAGTAATTAAACAAATAAGTATTTGGAGCATCATCAAAGCCAACATATTGTCTTTTATTATAAAAACTTACATATGGGTTTGATTCACGAACAAAACTGAATGTTGGGTTGATTAAATATCTATTAAACTTTAATGAATTTCTGATAGGTAATGAAAACGAAACAACTCCATTCTCAGTAGTTTCCTGGGAATAGAGTGCATTTGAAAAACCGTAAAATAAAGTTATGAATAGTAGGATTTTCTTCATATTATTTTATCACAGTTATTGATCCTTTTCTTTCACCTGTGTCTGATTGAATGACATAGTAATAAACTGGATTTACATTTTTAAAATCTTTAATAAACGAATTGACTTGAGGGTCATAATTACTTCCAACATCATCGAACATAATTTCTCCGTTTGAACTAACAATGATCACTTTTGTACTTGCGTTTTTGTATGCATCCGGGATGTTCCAATATGGGTAACTGCCACTTAAGCTTACTATATTCGGAATTACCGTTGCTGGAGGGGCTGGTCCAGTAACTTTAAAAGAAAATTCTTTTGTAGCAATACAGCCTGCGGCCTGCGAAATTTTAACTTTATAATCACCTACTGCGGCTACCAGATAAGTATTTGTTTTTGCGCCGTCAATAAGTTTGTCATTTAAAAACCATTCATATGACGGACTTGTAGCATCTGTAGTAACACTAACACTTACCGTTTCTCCTTGCTCTAGTTCTACCGTATCTGCAACATCAATGCTGGCATTAAATCCATTACTGCTTAGGTTAATAGTTCCTGTAGCTTTACATCCTCCAAAATCAACTTCTACTGTATAAACTCCAGATTCAGTAGCTTTTACAGTACGAGTGTCACCATACGGAGCGCCATCTTTTTTCCAGGCGTATGTATTACCGCTCGTTGCTGTTAGAACAGTACCCTCGCCAGTTGCGCAAAAAGGATTACCTAAACTTGAATCGATAGTTACAGCTGAACCTGAACTTGAAGAAGTAACATTAACACGATTTGAGCTAAAATTTACATCAGAACATTGACCATAATCAATTTCTGCATAATACTTGCCAGTCGTACTAACCAATAACGAGCTACCACTTTGTCCTGCAATCAGAACATCGTCTTTATACCATTTATATTTAATATTCGGATAATTTGCAGGTGATGACTCCTTTACTTCAGGAGTAAGATTATCAACTGTTAAGGTAAAACTCCCTCCGGAACATAGCGTCGCAGTATCTTTATTTTTATTAATTAAAAACGAAGACACATAGTCTTTATAAAAGGCTGAAAAAGAGGATAAACCAGAGAAATTTTGTGCTCTTGGACTATTAATTCCGTTACTACTTACTATTCTTAAACTATAAGTATTAGAACCTTTTAATGTTGTAGGAATCGCGAATTTAATTGTTTGTTCAGTACTTGATAACGGAATAACTGCAAGTGTTGTGGTGGCTGTTGGATTAGTAAAACTACCAAATTCATCAGACAATTGAACTGAAAAAGTAACATTTGAAGCAAAATTTAAATATGAAAAAGTCGCTAGATATTCATTGTATTTAGTGCCATCAACAATATCTCCGGCACAAATATCTTTAAAAGGTAATTGCTGGGGAGATATTGATGATTGCGCATATAAATTTACTTCTGAAAGAAAAAGAAGTGTTAAGATTATAATGCAATTAAAAAAAGATAAAGTAGTTTTTTGAATCATATAGTACGAGTTCTTGCTAAGTCTATATCTTCAAAAAACAGAATATCAATAAATGTTTCAGAAAAGTCATATTTATAATTCTCAATAATGTCTTTTGCAAGAACAGAATAAGAAGCCGTTATTGATGAGTTTTCCTGAAATTTTGTAGTAGTCTGACTGTTCGTTACAGCTGCCATAGAAAGGCTATCCTTGGGGATGGATAGCCCTGCTATTAACTGATTAGAATTATCATCTAATTTGCTGAAACGTTTATCAGCTATATCATTATTTTGGTTTGAAATAATTGACGCAGTTTTGTCACATTTTGCAGCAAAAGAAACAGTTTTGTTTGCTTCAGTACTTTGTGCATGTAAACTTAACGCAATAGGAGAAACCAAAAATATTGTATAAATAAAATACTTTTTTATAGTTGGGGCCATTATGTTTTGATCTTTATTTAGTCCGGTGTAAGACGATACATAAATTGTGTCTGGGGACTTTATTAATAAAATTTACGCTGTAAAATAAAAATCGAAATCAATTATTTGTTGCCGCTCGACGCTGTGATTTTTCCTAATTGTAATCTGAAATCCGGCTTTTTAGCATTGAAAATATCAATGAATGTTTCTTTGTTATCACTTTGTGACATAACATTGAAAAACACAGGGTTTCCGTACCAGCTTTCTAAATCTTCATTGTTAGAATTGTATTCTGTAAAGATGTTTCCATTACATAGGTTAAAATACATTTCTTCAATTTTGATTTTCTTAAGATTAGCATCGTTAATCTCTGTTTTACTGTCTAATAAAACAGCAGGATTAAATCCAGAGATTACGCTTCTTTTCATTTCTAGTGAAGCAGTTTCAGCAACATAAATTGCCTCTTTTACCAAACCAGCCTGAATATCAGCTTTGATGTTTTCACTGTCGTTAAGCATTGTAATGTTTGTAGCTACAACTAAAGTTTGTTTTTTAGTAAAATCAGTTTCATTTTTCTTTTCGAATGATTTTACTTCCATGCAACGAGATCCGTCTTTATTACTTGATAAATAAGAAGATCTTACTGCCAATGAGTTATATAAACGACATTGTACACCTTGAGTAAATTTGTAATCGTCATTAATTGATTTATAAGAAACTAATTTTGTAGCGTTTAAGTCACCACCAAAGAAAGCAAATGAGTCACCACCAGAGTAGCTAACCATAACGTTTTCTAATATTGTTTTGTTTCCAACTGCTGCAAGAGTTAATCCGTTGAAAGTATCAGCTCCTTTTACTTTTTTTCCAGCAAATTCGATTCTTACATATCTCAAAATTCCTGAGTTTCCAGCAGCATTGTCACCACCATAAGTAGTAAGTGTTGGATCAAGATCTAAGTTATATGAACCTACATTTCCAAATTTATTGATTGGAGCATCACCAAGAATTACAACTCCACCCCAGTCTCCAGCTTTTTTCTGGCTGCGGTTTGATGTAAACACAATTGGATCTGTTTCTAAACCGTCTGCAACAAGTTGTGCACCTTTTGTAACTACCAATGTTCCTTTTGTTTCGAAATCACCAATAATTAAAGTTCCTGGTTCGATTGTTAAAACAGCATTGTTTGTTACATAAACGTTTCCTTGCAAAACATAAATATTCCTCTTCAGCAATTTAGTGTTAACAGAAATATTTCCTGCTAAAATTTGGTTTGCTTCTCCATACTCTACTTTGTTAGGCTTAAATTCGGTCCAGTTATTCAACCAATTAGTGTAGCCCATAATTCCTTTCTCTTGTTGAGCACTCATAGCAGTAACTGTCAAAAGCACGCAGATCATTTGAGTAATTTTTTTCATGATAAGGGGGTATTACGGTTAATAATAAATTTGGGTATGCGTAAATGAAAAAACTCATCTCGAGCTTTCTGATAATTTTCAGAACACATCAAGAACGAGTTGTTTTTTTTATCTCTTTCAAAATGACGTTGTGAAGTCTCGTTCATCTACGTAAACATTCTAAAAAAGGTTTTAAAAAATATTTGTTTTATTACATTTCATTCAAATCGTTGAACTCATGTAGTGATTTCAATGTGCTTTCGTAAAATAAAATCGCTGCAATCAGATTTCCTTTATCTGAATAAGGCATCATTTTTCTCTGAAATTCTACTGTTGTATCTAAGAAAGTTGTTGTACCAATAGCTTGGTTGTCTAACACTTTTTTGTGTTCAGAGTCGTCTGGAATACCTAAGTCTGCCATTGTAACACCCGGTTTAGTAACCAAAGCGATGTAAGGGAGCGTTTTTACTAAAACTTTAATACGCTCAATGTACAATTCCAAAAGTTCTCCTTTTTGCATACCACTTAATTCTTTTTGGTCATGGTATTTGCGAATAAGAGCGGTTGTACTAATAATACTTCTTGGAGCATTTTTTGCCTGTGCTGAAATAGCGCCAGTTGTCAAGAAAAAAAGTGCACTTAATAAAATAATTTTCCCTTTCATAGATTCGTATTTATAATTGGTTGTTATGAAAACAAAAATATATAAATTAACTTAAATTGCAACTTTATTGATTTGTTTTTTCAAAAAAAAACCTTAAAAAAACCTTAAAAACCAGTTCTATGTCGAGAAAATGTGCGTTTTAACGGGGTTTTTGTTAAAATTGTTAAAATTAATCCTGTAAGATACTACGTAATAAAAAATTAGTTTACAACAAAATTATAGCCAAAAAAAACCATTGATTACCACTTTTTCAAAAAAACTATTAACAAAATATTCTTAATATCTCTCTCAATTAATCCCTTTATTAACAAAAGCTGACATCAAAAACGAAAAAAATTAAGTTAAAAACCTTTATAAAAAACAGAAATAAAAAGTGCCCTTATAAACTTTTTCCCGAAAATTTTTGACTACATCATTTTCTTCTATCTTTGCTTCATGCAATTTTCACAAATTTTAGGTCAGGATTACATCAAAAGTCACTTGATAAAAAGTGCTGCATCAGGACGAATTCCGCATGCACAATTATTCATCGGACCAGAAGGAAGTGGTACATTATCTACCGCCATTGCTTACGCGCAATATATTTTATGCAACAACAGCGGTAATGAAAACGAAAACGGAAATGATTCGTGCAATCTGAAGTTTCAAAACATTTCGCATCCCGATTTGCATTTTATCTATCCGACAGTTACTACCGAGGATGTAAAAACAAAACCTAAGAGTTTAGATTTCATTCAGGACTGGCGAACTTTTATTCAGGAAATGCCTTATGGAGGTTTGTTTGATTGGTATAAAATGTTAGGCGTTCAGAACAAACAGGGAGAAATTCGTGTTGAAGATGCGCAGGAAGTTTTAAAATCGCTTTCGCTGAAATCTTATGAAGGCGGCTATAAAATCATGATCATCTGGATGGCGGATAAAATGAATATCGCCGCTTCAAATAAATTACTGAAACTCCTCGAAGAACCGTCAGATAAAACAATTTTTATTCTGATTTCAGAAAATGAAGAAGACATTATCCAAACCATCCGATCTCGTTGTCAGGTAATTCACTTTAATGGTTTACCCGAAAAAGTAATAACAGAAGCATTAGTTTCTCAGCAAAACACAGATTCAAACCTGGCCAAAAAAATAGCACATCAGGCCCAGGGAAATTTCAATAAAGCGCTTTCTTTACTAAAAGAAGATGATTCAGAGTATCCCTTTGAGCAATGGTTTGTCAATTGGGTTCGGGCCGCTTTTAGGGCAAAAGGAAATGCAGCTGCGATTCAGGATTTAATTACCTGGAGTGAAGAAATTGCAGGTCTGGGCCGCGAAAGCCAGAAAAAATTCATTCAGTTTTGTATTGAAATGTTCAGACAGGCACTTTTGTTAAATTATGAAGCTCCAAGTTTGGTTTATATTGAACCAAGAGTCGACAAATTCAAACTAGAAAATTTTGCGCCTTTTGTAAATGGCAATAACATTCACGATATTTTCAAAGAACTTTCAGATGCGATGTATCACATTGAAAGAAACGGAAATGCAAAAATAATTTTAACTGATTTATCTATCAAACTGACTCGTTTAATTCATAAAAAATAGTTTCCAAATGAATAATGTTGCCTCCATTTTACTGTTAGCTTTTTTAGCCTTAACTTTTTTGCAATCAGGTTATGAGAAAATTTTTTACTGGAAAGATAATGTTGAATGGCTAAAAGGACATTTTGCCAAAACACCCTTAAAAAATCAAGTGCCTCTTGCATTAGCACATCTTTTAGTTTTAGAATTAATTTCAGGAATTTTATGTGTAGTCGGAGCAATACAATTATTAACAAACAGTGGTAGAGAATTTGGTTTTTATGGCGCAATTTTTTCCTGCATTTCTTTGTTAATGATGCTTTTTGGTCAGCGTTTGGCCAAAGATTATGACGGTGCGAGAACCATTGTAATCTATTTTATTCCAGCTGTTATGGCTGTTTATTGGTTGAATTAAAAAACAGGCCACAGATTACACAAATTTTCACAGATTTTTTTCTAATCGTTTTAATCTGTGTAATCTGTGGCAAAAAAATGTTCGCTTTAAGCGGATAGCAAAAAATAAATTTTATATTAAAAAAATGAATCCAAAACATCCTTCAGAATCGCTGACTATATTAACTGATTTAGTTTTACCGAGCGAAACAAATCCTTTAAACAACCTTTTTGGTGGTGAATTATTAGCCCGTATGGATCGCGCTGCAAGTATTGCGGCACGCAGACATTCACGCCGAATTGTCGTAACAGCTTCTGTAAATCACGTTGCTTTTAACAGAGCCATTCCACTTGGAGCGGTAGTCACTATTGAAGCAAAAGTCTCCAGATCTTTTAAAAGTTCTATGGAAGTTTTTATTGATGTTTGGGTAGAAGACCGTGAATCCGGAAGCAGAACCAAGGCCAACGAAGCCATTTATACTTTTGTTGCAGTAGACGATAGCGGAAGACCTGTTGAAGTACCCGCAATTATACCTGAAACAGAATTAGAAATTCAGCGTTTCGATGCTGCACTTCGTCGCAAACAACTGAGCTTATTACTTGCCGGAAAAATAAAACCTTCTGAAGCCACAGAATTAAAGGCTTTATTTATATAGTGCATTTTGATACAATTTGGAACAATCAAACTTCAAAAAAAGAAGTATTTTTACAAAATTACAAGCCTGATACAAATCTAAATCAGTACGTTATTAAATTTCTGATTTGTTTTGAGAATGAAAGAATTATAAAAAGTTAGATGAAAGAAAAAGAAAAAAAAGAGATGAGTTCAGAGAAAGAAGCCAAATTAAAAGCGTTACAACTTACGCTTGACAAACTAGATAAGACCTACGGGAAAGGTACCGTAATGAAAATGGGCGACAAGGCCATTGTAGAAGTTGAGACAATTTCTTCAGGTTCTCTTGGTGTTGATTTAGCGCTTGGAGTTAACGGTTATCCAAAAGGAAGAATTATCGAAATTTACGGACCGGAATCTTCTGGTAAAACAACTTTAACTTTACATGCAATTGCCGAAGCTCAAAAAGCGGGTGGAATTGCTGCTTTTATAGATGCAGAACATGCTTTTGATAGAAATTATGCCGAGAAATTAGGTGTTGATATCGAAAACCTGATCATTTCTCAACCAGACAATGGTGAACAAGCTTTAGAAATTGCCGAAAACTTAATTCGTTCAGGAGCAATAGATATCGTGGTTATTGACTCGGTTGCCGCTTTGACACCAAAAAGTGAAATTGAAGGCGAAATGGGAGATTCTAAAATGGGTCTTCACGCCCGTTTGATGTCTCAGGCTTTGAGAAAATTAACAGGGACAATCAGCAAAACAAACTGTACTGTTTTCTTCATCAACCAGTTGAGAGAGAAAATTGGAGTTATGTTTGGAAATCCTGAAACTACAACGGGTGGTAACGCCTTAAAATTCTACGCTTCAGTACGTTTAGATATTCGTCGTTCTTCTCAAATTAAAGACGGAGAAAACGTAATTGGAAACAGAACCAAAGTAAAGGTTGTAAAAAACAAAGTAGCTCCGCCTTTTAAAACTGCCGAATTCGATATTATGTACGGAGAAGGTGTTTCTAAAACAGGAGAAATTCTTGACTTAGCGGTTGAATTTGAAATCGTTAAAAAAGCAGGATCATGGTTCAGCTACGGAGATACTAAATTGGGTCAGGGTCGTGATGCTGTAAAAGCATTAATCAAAGATAATCCAGAATTAGCTGATGAATTAGAAGCTAAAATTAAAGCCCATATCAAAGAATTAGCAAACGCTTAAATCTTATATAAGTCTTTTTAAAACAAGACTTTACACTCTAACCCGCCAAGTTTTAAAACTCGGCGGGTTTTTTTATTCTACAAATAGTATCAAAATCGACGCAACCTTTTCAAAACAATTTCATCTTATAAAAGACATAAGATTTGGTATTTGCCATAAGTACCCAATTTGAAGGTTTTTAGAATAAATTTGGTTCATTGTTTTTAATAAAAATCCGTTAGTTTGTTTGGTGCTAGCGGGTTTTTATTGTTTTTAAAAAAATAATTTTATTTCAACGCAACCATTTTCATTTTTTGCCATCTATAATATTGTAACGTTAACTTGAGTTTTAACCAAACTCTTTATTATCAACTCTTAAGATTTTTTAACATGAAAGAGAAACTAGAAGTGTTGTTGAATAAAAACCGAAAAAAAACCAGATTGAAATTTAAAAAAGTATTACGCTTTATTTCAGAAAAAATTATCCACAGATAAATTTTTGAATATAAAATGGGGGGTTTTAATTCAAAAGAAAAGCCGACTAATTCGTGCAATTAGTCGGCTTTTATATTTTAAAAATTACGCCTTGTTTTTTACTTGATGAAACTCCAGTAAACCATTGTAAATAACTTGTCTCACATGGTCCCGAAGTTCTTTCCTTTTTTCACCAGTTAATCCTTTGGTTGCTATAAAAGGGAATATTTTTACCCGCATTTTTCCGGGACTTCCGCTCAAAAAAGTATAGGAGAATCTTTCCTTGTTGTCCGGATAAACAATCGGAACAATTGGAATTTGATGTTCTATTGCCAATCGGAAAGCACCGTCCTTAAACTCATCCAGCAACACACTTTCGTCATCCGGAACTCCGCCTTCGGGAAAAATGCAAATACTAAGTCCTTGATTTAGTCTATCCTGCGCTCTTTTAAAAACTTCATTTTTACTTCTTGAAGAATTTCTATCCACCAAAATACAAGTTCTTTTATAGAAAAATCCAAAGAGCGGAATCTTAACCAATTCTTTCTTTCCAACAAAAACAAACGGATTTCTAACCACTGCCAAAGTCAGCATAATATCTGTCATCGAAGTATGATTGGCAACAATCATATAACTTTTTCCTTTTTCCAGTTTCTGCTGGCGTTCGACTAAGTAATAGAAACCCATCCCAAAAAGGATAAATTTAGCCCAAATGCGGGCCATTTTAAAGAAATAGGGGTATCCGCTTTCGGTTATAATAGAAATAAGCAAAAACGGCAACATAATCAATATCGGAATGGCCATTACAACGTAAAACCAAATGCGCCACAAAACCCAAAAAACAATCTTAATTCCTTTCATAGCTTCAAATGTAAGAAAACAGAAATGAATATTAATAAAGAATTAGCTGCGTGGAATTTTTTTTTTTACCACAAAGGGCTCAAAGTTTTTTCGCAAAGAGACGAAGTGATGTTGCTTACGATAATTGCATGCAATAAGAACACAAAGCTTCATCTTTAGTATCTGGATCTTTAGCAGGTTTCAGAAAAAACTGGTCGGTTTTATAGTAAAAGCTTAAAAAAATAAGAAAATATTTATTAATTTAGATCCTTTTTATTATGACAGAAAACGAAATATCAACTATTATAATTGGTCTTGCAATTGAAATTCACAAAAAGCTTGGGCCTGGCCTACTAGAGAATGCTTATCAAGAATGCCTGTTTTATAAAATTAAACAACGTGGCTTACGTGTTGAAAAAGAAAAAGCAATGCCTTTAATTTTTGAAGAAGTTCAACTTGATTGTGGCTATCGTATTGATATGCTGGTAGAAAATAAATTTATAATTGAAATAAAAAGCGTAGAGTCCTTAACCGTAAATCATCTGGCGCAAACTTTAACTTATTTAAAACTTGGAAATTATAAACTTGGTCTTCTTATAAATTTTAATGAAGCTTTACTAAAAAATGGCATCAGAAGAGTTGTAAATAACCTATAGATAAAGCTTTGAGAACTTCAAAAACCTTCTTAAACTTTGTGAACTTTGCGAAAAAACTTTGCGCCTTTGCGGTAAAAAAACACTGCTAAAAAAATTGCGCAGTTTGCAGTAAAAAAACGAACTTTGCGTTTAGAAATAAAAAACTAGAATGGCAAAAATACTAACTGGTGTTCAGAGTACTGGCACGCCACACTTGGGAAATTTATTAGGGGCAATTATTCCTGCAATTGAATTATCGAATAATCCTGCAAACGAATCTTTTTTGTTTATCGCTGATTTACATTCGATTACGCAAATTAAAGATGGTAAAACATTAAGAGAAAATACCTATAGCACCGCAGCGGCCTGGCTTGCCTGTGGTTTAAATCCAGATAAAGTTACTTTTTACAGACAATCTGATGTGACGCAAACAGCCGAATTAACCTGGTATTTAAGTTGCTTTTTTCCGTTTCAAAGATTGACTTTAGCACATTCTTTCAAAGATAAAGCAGATCGTTTAGACGATGTTAACGCAGGACTTTTTACGTATCCGATGTTAATGGCTGCAGATATTTTATTGTATGATGCTGAATTTGTACCGGTTGGAAAAGACCAATTACAGCATTTAGAAATCACGCGTGATGTTGCTTCCCGTTTTAACCATCAAATGGGCGAAACTTTTGTAATTCCTGAGGCTAAAATTCAGGAAGACAGTATGTTGATTCCGGGGACGAATGGTGGAAAAATGAGTAAATCGGCCAATAATATTATCAATATTTTCCTTGACGATAAAACTTTACGCAAGCAGGTAATGAGTATCGAAACGGATAGTACACCACTTGAAGAACCAAAAAATCCAGATACTTGTAATGCTTTTGCCATTTATTCTCTTTTAGCGAATGAATCTCAAATCGCTGAAATGAGAGCCAATTATTTAGGAGGAAATTACGGTTACGGTCATGCCAAACAAGCTTTGTTTGAATTGATTACTGAAAAATTTAAAACCGAAAGAGAAAAATACAATTACTATATAAACAACCTTGAAGAAGTGGATGCCTTATTGAAAAAAGGTGCTGAAAAAGCTTCTGTTGTTGCGGATGGTGTTTTGGCAAAAGTTCGAGAGGTTCTTGGATTTGGAAAATAATTTTTTGCCACAAATTACACAAATTTTCACACTAATTAATTTGTGAAAATTTGTGTATTCGTGGCAAATTTTTTTAAATTATATCGCCTCAAAAAGTTTCCCCGGTAAAGGCCGAATAACGCCTTTAAGTTCCATATTCAAAAGCATTCCTGAGATTTTATAAATTGGGAAATCGCATTTTAGTGCAATAATATCCAGCAGTTCCTTTCCGTTGCTGAGCAGGAAATCATAAATTTTTTGCTCCTCCACTTCTAATTCTACGAACAATTGCTTTTGTACTGGTTTTGACTTTTTTTCAATGTCCCAGTTCAACACATATACCAAATCAGCAGCGCTTGTCAGAACGTTTGCTTTTTGTGTTTTGATCAAATCATTACAACCCTGGCTATATTTGTCTGTAACACGTCCGGGAACGGCAAAAACGTCGCGGTTATAATCATTGGCTAAATTGGCAGTAATTAAAGATCCGCCCCTATCCGCAGATTCGATTACTATTGTAGCTTCAGTCATTCCTGCCACAATTCTGTTTCGGCGCACAAATTTCTCCTTATCAGGATTTGATGAGCTCCAGAATTCGGTTATAAATCCGCCATTTTCTTCCATTCTGGCACTATATTTTTTATGCGTTTTGGGATAAATCTGATTCAGTCCATGCGCTAAAACGCCAATCGTTTGCAAACTATGATCCATCGCCAATTGATGTGCTACAATATCAACACCGTAAGCAAATCCACTCACAATTACAGGATCAAGAGGCGCTAAATCTTCAATAAATTTTTTGCAAAATTCCATTCCATATGAGGTAATCTGCCGGGTTCCCACAATACTGATTAATCTTTTGTTTTTTAAATTAATATTTCCAGAAGTAAAAATTAAAACAGGTGAATCGATACAATGTTTAAGACGATCAGGGTAACTTTCATCCTGAAAAAAAGAAACGTTTATTGCATTCAATTTAATAAATTCTAATTCCTTATTGGCCTTTTCAAAAACCGTCTTGTCTTTTAAATTCCGCAACAAAACCGAGCCAACACCATCAATACCTGCAATTTGATGGTTTTTTACTTTGAAAATAGCTTCCGGGTTTCCAAAATGCGTCAATAGTTTTTTGGCCATAATATCACCAATGCCCTCCACTTTTAATAAGGCTAATAAATAAAATAATTCCTGGTCTGACATGGCTTCGAAAAAGATTATTGAAAGGATAAAAAATATCTTTTAAAAACAAATTATTTTGAAATTAAAAGAAGCGCAAATATATAAATTAGAAGTAAATTCTTATAAAAAATTAAAGATTAAAGATTTCGCACCACTTTTGATAAAAAGCTAATTTTATCTAACTAACTGAAAAAGAATTGTCTATAAAATTATCGTAATTGTTAATAAAAATTGTGAATAAAATTTTGATAACTATATTGGATGTATAACTTTGTTACTATGAAAATCGAAACTTATATAGCACAGTTATTGTATCGTTATCAGTGTGTAACGGTTCCAGGGTTTGGAGCATTTTTAACCGAAATTCAATCGGCTCAGCTTAATTCAGGTACAAATTCGTTTTCTCCACCGAGAAAAACGGTCGCATTTAACAGTCTTTTGAAAAACAATGATGGCTTGTTGGCAAATCATATTGCATTAACAGAAAAAACATCATATGGATTTGCTGTAAGTGCTATTGCTTTTGAAGTTTTAAGCTGGAAGAAGACCTTAGAGGAATCTGGTGTTTTAACTATCAAAAACATCGGTGAAATTCGTCTAAACGCCGATAATAATATGGTTTTCACTCCAAGTGATCAAACTAATTATCTAACGAGTTCTTTCGGTCTTAGTCCGTTCGTCGCTCCTATGGTAAAAAGAGAACTTTTTGAGAAAAAATTACAGGAAATCGAAGAATCGAAAGTATACGAATTACACGATTCTGAAGAGGAATCAAGATCTTCAAATCCATTCCTGAAATACGCAGCAATTTTTGTTTTAGGTCTTGGAATTACAGGAAGTATCGGTTATCCTTTATATCAAAATCAGATAACTACAAAAACGCTTGTGGTAGAAAATGCTGTTCAGAAAAAAGTTCAAAACAAAATTCAGGAAGCTACATTTTTTATTGAAAACCCACTACCTGCTGTGACCTTATCTGTAGATTCAGCAAAAACTGAGGTTGTAAAAGTGATGCCTTATCATATCATGGCCGGTGCTTTTAGAAGTGAGCAAAATGCAAGGAAAGCTTATAACCAATTGATTAAAGATGGTTATGAAGCCAGAATGCTTGGTGAAAACAAACATGGTTTATTCCCGGTTTTATACGGAAGTTATGCTACAATGGCCGAAGCTGAAAAAGCACAAAAAGAAATACAAAAAGGTGAAAATCCAGATGCCTGGATTCTAGTCGAAAATCTATAAAACTTAAAAAGCCTAATCTTAAAAAATTAGGCTTTTTTTATATTCTATCTGTATTCTACCTGTTTCATGAGAAACAGTTTTTTTATTTAGAAATGATCTTAGCCGTTTGTGAAAGAATCACTTTACTACCCTGATAAATAGTTAATTTCGCCGGAGGTGCGTTTTTTTCGCCAGCTACTATAAAGGCGCATTCATAAGTATAATTTTCCTTCTTAAATTCATACTGATGATTTCCTCCACTTCCTTCTACCACTAAATTTCCTCTGTAAATTATCAAATCCGGTTTTTCACTCATTGCTTTCTCAATTGGCCAGGAAGCGTATCTATAATTTTCATTTCCCAAATTGTCAATTCTTATTCTGAATTTAGCCGTTTCCAGCACACAAATCGGCTTTTGAAAAAAGGCTATACTAGAATCCAATTCCTTTTTTTGAGCATCAATAAGTTTCTTTTTATGATCAATCTCTGCCTGCGATTGGTAATTTATACTCGTCAAGCGTCCATCAAAATCCATCCAGACATTTCCCTTATTCAGCATAATTCCACGCCAACCCATATCAGACCAGTCTTTTGCGGGATCTGATTTTATTATTTCATTTTTTAAAGTTGAATCGAAAATTTCATCATAACGTTTGATAAAGTCAAATTTATCGACTACATCAGGTATTGGATATTCTCTCTTTAAAGGATAAGAAACCATCTCTGCGATAGCCTCTTTCTTATCGCTTTTAATAGTATCTATAAAGCTTTTGACACATTTTTGATACTCCGGTTTTACCGTTTGTGCTGAAACGAAACTGCCAAAAAACAGCACTAAAACCAGAAACAGATTTACTTTTTTCATATTAAAAACACTTTAATTGATTATTAATCTGATTATTAAGTTCCAAATATAAAAGTAATTAATTTATGCTTTCGCTAAAAACTTTTAGGTTATAACGCATTAATTCATATCATTATTATTCTAATAAAAACCAAAAAACCTGTTCCACATGAAACAGGTTTTTTGTTATTTGGTCACTATTTTTGCATTCTGATTTAAGATCTCTTTTCCATTCTGAGAGATTGATAAATAAGCCGGTGGAGAATCAGATGTTCCGATAACAATAATGTAACATTCATAGAGATAAGTATCTTTTTTGAATTCGTAATGACTGTTTCCTCCACTTCCATCTGAGATCCATTTTCCATTAGTTAGAATTAAATCGGGTTTTTCGCTCATTGGCTTTTTAACAGACCACGAAGCATATCTGTACTTATCGTTTCCTAAATCATCAATTCTGATTCTGAATTTAGAGGTTTCCAAAACATAAACCGGAGCTTTAAAAGTAGCGATTGATGGGTGTAGTTTTCCTTTTTCGCTGGCAATCAATTTAGTTTTGAGATCTTTCTCCGCCTGTGATTGATAATTAATCGTTATAATTTTTCCGGTTGTATCCATCCAAATATCTCCCTGGGCAAGCATAATTCCCTGATAACCCATTTCGGTCCAATCCTTTGCAGGATTTGATTTTATGATTTCGCTTTTCAAAGTTGCATCGAAGATTTGATCATAACGCTTTATAAAATCTGCTTTATTTTTAACTGCAGGAATTGGATATTCTCTTCCAAGCGGAAAAGAAATAAGCGCCGATACTCCTTCTTTGTTGTTGCTTTTTACATTGGCAATAAAGCTTTTAACGAATTTTTGATAGGCTGGTTTTAAATCCTGACCAGAAATATTTTGAATGCACAGAGCAATAAATATAACGTAAATTATCTTTCTCATACTTTTCTATTTTACATAATGTTTAAATGATTAATTCCATTTTCAAACACTAAGTTACAAAATAGAAAATCAATTGATGCTGGCTTTGAACATTTTAAGTTCATCCCAGGTAAATTCGTCACCGTGTTTTTCTTTCAAACCGTTCAGGGATTCTTCCTGATAAAACTCAAAAGCCTCACGTAACGCCAGGATTTTATCGTATGGCAAGACATCAGAAATATCAACTTTCTTAGCCTGAATCAATTTAATCAAATGCATTTCAACAGTTTGTACGGTTAGCTTTCGAATTCTCGCAATATCCTGAATTGAGTTTTTCTCCAGCCATAAATCATGCGTTTCTTCAACTGTAGTTTTCTTACTCGCTATTGGTTCATTTTTATCTAATTTTCTCGCTTTATAACGCACTGCAGGTTCATCGACTTTAAAAATATCAGTATTCGACATATTAAATTCCTCGCGGATCTTAGAAACCTTGTCAGTTTTATAGTTTTTAATCGCTGTAGAGGTCAATTTCTCTTTACAGATGGTTTCGCCCGCAACAACAATTTCTATTAGCAATTTGGCCTTCATTAAGCGCAAAACCGCTTTGGTTTGCAAATCGTCTAAAAGAGCCAGTTCTTCATAGAATTCTTTAACCTTCTTAAATTTCTGGATTTCAGCCATTTTATGCAAAAGATCCGTAACCAGCTTATCCATCGATTTAAAAAAATAATCATAGGCTGCCACTACCCTTTCCTGTACAAAAATTAAATCGACTGTTTCTTTACTGAAAATTTTGTTCAATTGCTGAATGAATTTCTGCGAAGGATCAACGAGCGAATCGATTATTTCTAAACGTTTGTGCGCCCAAACAGAATGTTTTGCTTTTTCTGAATTAACCGCATTTTCATTGTAACTAAAACGATGATTTCGCCATTCCTGTGCTAAATCTGTCCAATTAAAACTGTTAATCAAATAGTTATGAATAAAATTCTTAGTTTCAAAGTGCAATGAATTTTTCAGGACTTCTTCTGTCGCTTTATTCAAAGCATAGTCCATTACATCCTGATCATTCGAAATGCCATTCATTTGTAACGGAGAAAGCAAAATAAGACCATTTAAAGACGTTAAACGCGATAATGCTACATAGGCCTGCCCGGGAACAAAAACTTGCGATACGTCAAGCGCAGCTTTCTCAAAAGTCAGTCCCTGGCTTTTATGCACCGTGATGGCCCACGCCAATTTTAGTGGATAATGTGCAAATGTGCCCAAAACTTCTTCTTCTATCTCTTTTGTGAGCTCATTTACTTTGTAACGAATGTTTTTCCATTCGTACTTCTCCACTTCTATGGTTTTGTTCTCTTCCGGAAAATGAACAAAAATTTCTTCGGGAGAAAGGGATTTGATAACACCCATTTTT
The DNA here is from genome assembly GCA_900107365.1 of Flavobacterium aquidurense. Lineage (GTDB taxonomy): Bacteria > Bacteroidota > Bacteroidia > Flavobacteriales > Flavobacteriaceae > Flavobacterium > Flavobacterium aquidurense. Next base: position 180,636 of record FNPS01000005.1, on the reverse strand, counting down.
CCGTTGAAATAGCGTTTTTCAAAAGACAAATCATTCTTGACAAACATAACTTGCGCTCCAATCTTCAGCTTCAGGTTTTCTTCCACCGGAAAAATTTTCTCGGGAAAATCTCCCACTACAAAAGGCTGATAAGCATACTCATTTCCAGCTAAATCGCCAATCGCCTGCTCGTTCATCGAATCAGCTTTCGCGTTATGTGTGGTCAAGGTTATATAACCCGGATTGTTTTTTAAGTCGAAGTCCGGTTTTACATATTCATTTAAAATCTGAATATCCTGTGGTGTAATCTGATTGTTTCGAAGATTATTCAAAACCGAAATAAATTTATCATCACTCTGACGATAAATCTTAGATAATTCAATGTATAAAGGCGGATTTTGCTGAATTACATGCGAATGAAAAAAGAATTTTCCTTTGTAATAATTTCTCAATGTTCGCCATTCTTCATCGCGAATTACAGGAGGCAATTGCAATAAATCTCCAATAAAAAGTACCTGAACACCTCCAAAAGCACGTGTATTTCGGCGTACTGTCTGCATCATAAAGTCAATCGCGTCAAGCAAATCGGCACGTAACATACTCACTTCATCAATAATCAGCAACTCCATGTTTTTGATTACGTTACGCTTTAAATTATTCATTTTGAAATGCCTGCGTAATGATTCTTTATTCTCAAATTTTACCGTTTCAGTAAACTGTGAACTCTCTTCATAAGTTGGTAAAAAAGCCGAAAATGGCAATTGAAACATCGAATGAATAGTCACACCGCCTGCATTTAGTGCGGCAATACCAGTTGGGGCCACAACAACAGTATTTTTGTGTGTAGTCGCAATGATTTCGCGCAAAAGAGTCGTCTTTCCTGTTCCGGCTTTACCAGTCAGAAAGATAGATTTTTGCGTTTGATTAATGAATTGTAAGGTGTAAGCAGCAGCTTCTGAAACGTTTTGCATTGGGCGTATATTGAATTACCAAAAGTATCGCCTTTTTATAAAAGAAAAAACCTAAATCTTTGCAGATTTAGGTTTTTAAATTACTTAGTTTGTTTGGTATTATTTTTTAGCTTCTTCTTTAGCCGGAGCTTCCGTTTTAGGCTCAGCTTTATATTTATCGTTCAAAGCTTTAATGATATCTTTTGTGATGTCATATTTCTCTTCAGCATATAAAATTGATGCTGCATCTCCTGTACCGTAGATATAAGAATAACCGTTTTTCTTACCGTAATCTTTGATGAATTTTTTAACTCCGCTGATTAGAGAATCCATTTCGACACCGCTTTCTTGTTGCAATTGTTGAGATAATGCTTGTTGAGCATAACCCAATTGTTGCTCTCTTTTTTGCAATTCAGCACCTCTTTGTTGCGCCCACGCCTGTCCATTAGCTTGTGCCTGACCTTGAAAACTAGCAGCGTCTTGTTTAAAACGAGTAATTTCGGCTTGTAGCTGTCTTCCTTTTTCTTCTGCCTGAGCTTTGTATTTTGCTTCAAGATCTTTTGCTTCAGTGTACTCCTTCATTAAAACCGAAGTATCAACGTAAGCTGTTTTTACTTCCTTAACCTCTGTTGCTTTATTACACGAAACAACCAAAATTGAAAGTGCGATAATTACTAATGCTTTTTTCATTTTCTAAATTTCTATTTTTTTTAATGTATTGAAGACAAAAATATAAAAAAATAAATAGCACCAACATAAAGTTTAAAAAATGCTATAATTTTATGATATTGTTTTTATTTATGGAAAGAAAAATGTCAATAATTCGACACTATTAAAACCGGCTTTAATAGCTTTCATTAGAAACGTTTTCTCAAAAAAGATATAAATTCCCCTAGTTAAAGGTAAAAAAACAGCAGAAACACGCTTAAATTGCGTTTTACCTGTTTTTTATAACGTAAATGTGGGATGAATACTCTTTTGTACTGCTCGCTTTTAAATTTGATTTTAATCCGACGAAAAAAGCCTTGATATAATTCATTTTTCCGGTTTTATATTTTTCAGATAATAAACTCACATAAAAAGAATCAAATTTCATCGGAAGCACTTTTTCTAACTTCATATCTTCTTTTTCAAAAAGCGACTGAATAGCTTTTTTTGAAAAATGCCAAAAATGAATTGGAACATCATAAGCTGCCCAAAATGCAGCATAATGTTTTGCGTCGTACGATTTAAAATTTGGAACCGCAACAATTAATGTTCCAGTTGGTTTTAGCAAACGCTTCAATTCCTTAATTTGAAGTTCTAAATTCGGAACGTGTTCTAAAACATGCCACATTGTAATTACGTCAAAAGAATTATTTTCTAGTGCGTCAATTTCGTTCACAAAAGAAATTCCTTTTTGGATCGCAATATTTTTTGCCCGCTCACTTGGTTCCACTCCAACCGTTTCCCAACCGTCATTTTTTGCTGTTAACAAAAAATCTCCGGTTCCGGCACCAATATCCAAAATCCTTCCTTTATGAGGCTGTTGAGAATTGATTAAATTCAGTTTATTCTTCAGCGCAATATTTTTTACAAAATGATACGCTTTTTCAAATAACGAACGTTTGTTATCGGTGTGCGAAATATAATCTTCACTTTCGTAATATCTTCCAAGATTTTCTAAAGCAGGTTGAGGAGATGTAATTAACATGTCTAAAGTTTCATCATGATACAACTCGAAAATTTCTTTTGAAACTGAATGGTCTTTTACAGTAAGAAAATGTTTTTTGTTTAAAACGTCCATTTTATAATTAGTAGGTATTTGGTTTATTTTTAGGGTTTATTTTTTTATATGTTCTTTAGTGTCCAATTTATTTTTACACCCGACATCTTTTCATTTTCAATTCTTATTGCTGTCAAAATTGTAAAACCGTTTTTCATATAAAACGGCATTGGAGATCGATAATATTTTGCATTCTGTTTCACTTCATCTTCATGATCAATAACCCAACCATTCAAACTAGTATTGTTCTTTTTTAATTCATTTATCAAAAGAGAACCATTTCCTTTGCCTTGTATCTGATGGTCCAAAATTATAGCAAACCAATCTTCGCCTTCTCTCAAAAAAGTAAATGCCCAGCCATTAATTTTATTTGAATCATCAAACAGCAAATAATGTTTTGTATTTGAAAGTCCGTTTAAGTACAATTCAAAATCTTCGCTATCTTCTAAATGCAATCTCGTTGGATACTCTTCGTTCCAAAGTTCACGCAAAACTTCTTTTTCTTCCAAAGACAGAATTTCCTTTTCTACAATCTTCATATAACGAAATTTTAGATTTACAGAATTTAGATTTTAGATTACTGAAATAGTTTCACGTGGAACAATTAGTTTTTGTTCCAAGTTTTTCTTGTTTCAAGTTTCACATTAAATCCTCAAACTAAAACTCCCTCCCAGTTTCGCGTTCCAACAACCTGAAATCTGAAATAGATCAAGACGCACTAAAGTGCGTCTCTACCTTTATCTTCCCATATAAATCAAAAGCACAGAAATATCACTCGGAGAAACTCCGCTGATTCTTGAAGCTTGTGAAATGGTTACAGGACGAATTCTGCTCAATTTTTGTTTTGCTTCAATTGACATCGATTTGATTTTATCATAATCGAAATTCTCCGGAATTTTCACTTCTTCTAAACGAGTTAGTTTATCAGCGTTATTTCTTTCCTTTTCGATATAACCGGAATATTTGACCTGGATTTCGGCTTGCTCCAAAATTTCCTGATCAACATCATTTGCTTCTATATATTCTTTTACTTTATCAAACTTCATCATGTCCTCCAAATCAATTTGCGGACGAGAGAATACTTTGAACATTTTATCACCTTGTGTAATTGGAGCAGTTTCTTTTGCTTCTAAAATTGGATTCGTTTCCGCAACCGAAACACTTGTTTCTTTGAAGAACGCAACCATCTTTTCAGATTCGTTTAATTTCTTTTCCATTCTGCGCAAACGAGCTTCAGATGCCAAACCAATTTCACGTGACATTGGTGTCAATCTGAAATCGGCATTATCCTGACGCAACAATGTTCTGTATTCTGCTCTAGACGTAAACATACGATAAGGTTCTTCTGTTCCTTTCGTAATTAAGTCGTCAATCAATACTCCAATATAAGCTTCATCACGTTTTAAAATTAACGGCGCTTTTTCGTGCACTTTTAAATGCGCATTTATTCCGGCCATCAATCCTTGAGAAGCTGCCTCTTCATATCCTGTCGTTCCATTAATCTGTCCGGCAAAATACAAACCTTCGACTAACTTCGTTTCCAAAGTATGTTTTAATTGTGTCGGCGGAAAATAGTCGTATTCGATTGCATAACCTGGACGAAAGAATTTCACTTTCTCAAATCCTGCAACTGAACTTAAAGCTTTAAATTGAATATCCTCCGGAAGCGAAGTCGAAAATCCGTTCACATAAACTTCACAAGTATTCCATCCTTCCGGTTCAACAAAAAGTTGGTGACGCTCCTTATCAGCGAAACGATTTATTTTATCTTCTATCGACGGACAATATCTCGGCCCAAGACTTTTGATTCTTCCGTTGAACATTGGCGAACGATCAAAACCTTCTCTCAAAATATCATGAACATCCAAAGACGTATATGTCATGTGACAAGATCTTTGATGTGTCAATGGAGTTGTCAAATCAGAATAAGAAAACTTATCCGGCTTAGCATCTCCTTTTTCTTCGTTCATTTTCGAATAATCTAAAGAACGACCATCAACACGTGGCGGCGTTCCAGTTTTCATTCTTCCAGATTCAAAACCTGCTTTAACCAAATCTTCTGTTATTCCGGTCGCGGCACTTTCACCCGCTCTTCCTCCTCCGAATTGTTTTTCTCCAATATGAATCAAACCATTCAAAAAAGTTCCGTTTGTCAAGACAACAGATTTAGATCGAATCTCCACTCCCAAAGAAGTTCTAATTCCTTTTATCTTTCCGTCTTCGATAATCAAACCTTTTACCATCTCTTGGTAGAAATCCAAATTTGGAGTTCCCTCCAACATCATTCTCCATTCTTCGGCAAAACGCATTCGATCACTCTGAACTCTCGGTGACCACATTGCAGGTCCTTTCGATTTATTCAACATTTTAAACTGAATTGCGGTTCGGTCTGAAACAATTCCAGAGTACCCTCCAAGCGCATCAATCTCACGCACAATTTGTCCTTTTGCAATTCCACCCATCGCCGGGTTGCAAGACATCTGTGCAATGTTCTGTAGGCTCATTGTAACCAATAAGGTTTTCGATCCCAAATTTGCGGCCGCTGCCGCGGCTTCAGATCCAGCATGACCTGCACCAACCACTATAACATCGTATTCTTCTAAAAACATTTTATTTTCTATTCTCTGGGAAACCGGTTAAGTTGGCTCTCAGAATTAAATTCTTTATTCTTTTGTTCCACGTGGAACGTATTAAAAGTTTCAAGTTTCAGGTTTCAAGTTTCAGGTTCCCGCTTTACAGAAAGTTCCACGTGGAACATCCGCAGATTTTTTCTCCAAAACTTCAATTCAAAACTTCATTTTCAAATGTTCCACGTGAAACGTTTAAAATTTCATTTTCAAAATTAAACGTGTTTCACATGGAACGTTCAGGTATCTTTATTGTTAAAATCAAACATGTTTCACATGGAACAACTAACTCGTTTTAATAAGTTGAAACTTGAAACCGAAAAAACCTGAAACAAAACCCCTCTATTGTTCCACGTGAAACATTGCGATTTTTTCATCTTCTTTTGAGCGCATCAACTCAGCGTCTTTATCTGATTTATCTTTATAACCACAGTAATGTAATATACCGTGCGCCAAAACACGTTTTAATTCTTCTTCAAAAGAAACATTAAAATCTTTTGCATTGTCTTCAACTCTTTCAACAGAAACAAATATATCTCCGTTTAGTTCGTTGCCAACTGTGTAATCAAAACTGATAATATCTGTTAGCGTATCGTGATCCAGATATTCTACATTTATCTTATGAAGATATTCGTCGTCACAAAAAATGTAATTTATCTCTCCTTCGTTTTTATTCTCAGAAACGATTACAGCACTTAACCAATCAGAAAAGGCTTGTTCATTATCTAATGTGAATTGGGTTTCGTAATTAAAATTGATCATTTTGTATTAAAATATTCTTGAACCTTTTGATTAAAATTCGAGCGCAAAGGTAGTGATTGTCTGTTTAAAATCTCTACACTGTTTAAATATTCCAAAAGCGAACTTGGTAAAGCATTCGAACGATTAGAAAATTCAGCTTTGTTTGTTTCAGATTGACGCTTCGTATCTTGACCTTGTTGCTGAACTGCGTTGTTTAATTTTAATAATTCCTGCTGAATATTTAAAATTCTTTGAAGGTTTTCATTCTTAAAACCTTTGTTCAAAAGTTGCTTTTCAGATTGTTTCATTTGGTCAATTACAGATTTCCCCTGAGAATCTAAACCCTGTTTTGCTAATTCCTTTTGCAAAGCTTCACGAAGTTTTACCTGCTCTTTATAGATTTCCATAATTGCTTCAGCGTCTCCTTCTCCATCATTACCTTCTTTATTCTCATTTCCCTTTCCACCAGATTGATTTCCTTTTCCATCTTTACCTTTACCATCTTTACCCTGACCTTGTTGTTTGCCTTCTCCATTTTGACCTTGACCTTGTTGCCCTTCTCCAGGTTTATTTCCTTCTTTCATTCCCTGCTTCATTTTATCACCCAGACCTTTTTGTTTTTGAATTATATCCGGTAGTTGCATTCCTTGTCCGTCTCCTGGTTTTGGTTTTCCAGATCCAGGTTTAGACATTGACATCTGCATGTTGTTTAATAAATCACTTAAAAAGTCAGCTAATTTATTGGCAGATGAAACTGCATATTGCTGATGCGAAACTCCTTTTGGAACCTGAACGTCGGTCAAAGATTCAATAGCTTTATCAACATTATATTGTACGTTGCCAATTTCCTTTGTTACATCTTCAGCTACTTTTGGGTTTCTTAATGACAAAGCAAACAAACTATCATCAACATGTTTGAATTGTTGTTTCAAATTCTGCTGTACTTTAATGTTTTTCGTATAAGCCGAAGAACCTAATTTCATCGATTTAAATTGTTTCATTACATCTTCCTGCGATAAAGAATAAGCTAAAAGATTATCCAGAACCTGACGAAGCATTGCAACATCTTCTTCCAATTGTTCCTGATCACCACCTTCCATACTCGACTGCATTTGTTGTGCTATGCTTTTCATTTTTTGAGCAGCACTTTTTTGTTTTGGCTTAGCCGAAGAAGTATTCTTTTTTGCTAATTCTTCAGCAGCTTTTTGCAAATCAGAATCAACATCTTTTTCTTTTGAAGCATCAGCAGGAATATCCAATGGTGCTTTTAATGTTTTATTTTCTTCTTTTAAATCCTTTAAATCTTCCTGAATTTTATCAAAAGATTTATTAATTTCGTCTTGTTTGTCTTTTGTGTTTTCACTTTCTTTATTAGAAAGCTTTTCTTGTTGATCTGCCAGCTTATTTAATTTTTCTGCTACCTGATCCGCTTTCTTCTCCACATAAAAACGTTTAGTTAATTCGACTAATTGTTCCAGATTACGAGATTGGTTCTTACTGATCTGTTTGAACTTTTCCATTTTATCAAACAGATCTTCACTATTCAGTTTGTCGTTTAGGTTCTTTAGTTCCTCTAAAAGTTTTTGGTTTTTCTCCAAATCTTTCTCTGCATTATCTAAACGCTTTTGTAAATCTTCAGCCGTTTTGTCTTTCTTTTCGTCTTTGAATTTATCCAAATTCTGGTTCATTTTCTCAGCAAACTGTTTCATCAATTCGTCTTGTTGTTTTTGACGTTTGATAAAATCATTTACTTTTTGCTGATCTTTAAATTCTAAATTATCCTTTTCTTTTCCAGTTTGCTGAATCTTATCGATCTCAGAAATCTGTTTGGTTTGATTCTTCAAAGATTTCTCCAAACTATTTATATTCTGATTTTGCTGTTGCAATTCCATATCCTGAACTTCATCTGTAGTAGCAACTCTGTCTGAAAAAACAGAAGACTTTGTACTCTTAAAATGATGAGGCGCATCATTATCAAAAACCTCAAAATAGTATTCATAAGATACTCCTTCTTCTACAGCAAGATTACTTGGAAAGTTAAAAACGAATTGATCAAATACGGCTTGCTTTACAGGAATGGTTCCACGCTTTGCCGTGTTTGGTTTGTTACGTTCGTAGTATACAATCTGTAATTTTGACAATCCATAATCATCACCCAATCTTCCTAAGACATAATTCTTATCTAACTTTAAACTGTCTGGTGCAGGCGAAACGGTAATCGTTGGATGCTGATCTTTGATAACGGACAGCTGATAATCCAGTTTCTCGTAGTTTTTAACCTTATTATTCGAAGTAAGAATTTGATATTCTGTGTTTTGACTGATATTTTTAGCCAATTTAAACTCATTTTCAGCTTTATTAAACTTAAAAATCGCATTTTCATCTTTCCAAACAATCTCTTGGGTCGATTGTGTATTCATTTTCCAGGTTACTAAAGTTCCTTCTGGTACAATTGCATTTCCAGTTCCCTGAATGGTTTCTGATTTCTTTTTTATATAAGATGGAAAATTCAGCACCATTTCGAAGTTGGCAATGGATGGGACTGTAATCACTTTTAATTCATATTCGTCTGATGAAACCGAATTTCCTTCAAAAGAAAATTGAACATTATCAACTGGTTTTTCAATCTTGAATTCAAACTTTCCTGGCTGAGATGATTCCATAAAATAACTTTCATCTCCTATATGAATCATCACATTCTCCGGAACAACTTTCCCAACCGATTCCATTTTGACAACGAAATCTTTGTTTTGTTCTGTTTGTAAATTCGAATTTAAAACTACAAATTTGAAAGGAGCTGGCGGTAAAAAGGTAGCATTGAAATGTACTACTCTATTTAAACTTTGAGAAATAATATTGCTGTTTCCAGAAATATAAAACACGGCAAAAAGCAAAATTGGAATCAAAGCCAATGGCAAATATTTTTTGTTTGCTTTAAAATTAATAGCATTCCCAAACGGAATTGGTTGCAATGAATTTGCTTTTTGTTCTATCGAAGCCAACATTAATTCTGAACTTTCTGCTGCATTTTCAGAAGATGATAATTGTAAAAAGTTCGTCAGCTTATCGCTTACTTCTGTAAAGTGGTTTCCAATAATTTTAGAAGCCTGATTATAATCAATTCCCTTTTGAAGTTTGAATAACCTGAAAATTGGAAATAAGATAAATCGGAACAAAAGGAAAACTTCTACTCCAATAAACATCCAAAATAAAACGGTTCTTCCTACTGGTTTTAACCAAAGGAAATACTCAATAAAAAGCGTAAATAGAAAATACAATAATCCAAAACCAATAAAAAGAAGTCCTCCTTTTATCAATTCATTTGTGTAATATTTCTTTATAAAAGCTTCTAACTTTTGATATATAGCAGATGTCGTTTTCAAAATAAAATCTCTTTTGATTATAACCCATAAAAGTAGTAATTATAACGATAAGTCTGAAAGTCAAAAGCCGAAAGTCAAAAGTTCAATACGCAACAAAAAACCTTTCAGACTTTCGACTTTTGACTTTTGACTAATGTTGTATCTTTGCATCAAAATTTAAACAAATGTCAAAGCAAGTTCGCGTGCGTTTTGCACCAAGTCCAACAGGACCATTACATATTGGCGGAGTTCGTACTGCCCTATTTAATTATTTATTTGCCAAAAAAAACAATGGTGTTTTCTACTTAAGAATTGAGGATACAGATCAGACTCGTTTTGTTCCTGGTGCCGAAACTTATATTATGGAAGCATTAGAATGGTTAGGAATTGCTCCTGAAGAAACCGTTGGGAAAAATGAAAAATTTGGTCCGTACAGACAAAGTGATCGTAAGGAATTGTACCAACAATATGCTGATCAATTGATCAATTCGGGTTGGGCCTATTATGCTTTTGATACTCCGGAAGCTTTAGATGCTTTAAGAAAAGAACAAGAAGCAGAAGGAAAAACATTTATTTACAACCATACAATTCGTGAAAAGTTAGATACCTCTTTGCTAATTTCTGCAGAAGATGTTGCTAAAAGAATTGCTAATGGAGAACATTATGTAATCCGTTTTAAAACTCCGGTTGATGAAACTTTACATTTAAAAGATATCATTCGTGGTGATGTAAAATTTGAAACCAGTTTACTTGACGATAAAGTATTATTCAAAAGTGATGGTATGCCAACATATCATTTGGCTAATATTGTGGATGATCATTTGATGGAAACTTCACATGTTATTCGTGGAGAAGAATGGTTGCCATCGATGCCACTTCACGTTTTATTGTACAGAGCTTTTGGCTGGGATGCTCCGGAATTTGCACATTTACCTTTGATTCTAAAACCTATTGGAAACGGAAAATTATCAAAAAGAGATGGTGACAAATTAGGTTTTCCTGTGTTTCCATTAGAATGGAAAACAGAAGAAGGTGTTTCTTCTGGTTATAGAGAAAAAGGATTTTTCCCGGAAGCCGTTATAAACTTCCTTGCTTTATTAGGTTGGAATGACGGAACGGATAAAGAATTATTTTCTTTAGAAGAATTAGTAGAATCTTTTGACCTGAACAGGGTTCATAAATCGGGAGCAAAATTTGATCCGGAGAAAAATAAATGGTTCAATCACCAATATTTAATTAAACAAAATGACGCTGATTTAGCGAAAGACTTCACTCCTATTTTAGTTGAAAAAGGTGTTGATATTTCTAAATACGATGTTACAAGAATTGTTTCTTTGATTAAAGAAAGAGCACATTTTGTTTCTGAATTTTGGAATTTAACTGATTTCTTTTTCCAGGCTCCAACATCTTATGATGAAAAAGCAAGTAAAAACTGGAAGGAAGAGACACCTGCTCTAATGCAGGAATTGATTTCGACTCTTGAATATATTGATGGTTTTGATTCTGCAAATATCGAAGCAATCGTAAAAGATTGGTTAACTAAAAATGAAATTGGAATGGGAAAAGTAATGCAGCCTTTCCGTTTGAGTTTGGTTGGCGCTTTAAAAGGTCCTCACCTATTTGACATTGTTGAAATCATCGGAAAAGAAGAAACTATTTCGAGAATTCAGAAAGCGATAGCTACTTTATAAAAACAAAAAAGCTCCCAATTTGGGAGCTTTTTTTTAGTCTTTAAATAAAAGAACTTTATAACTTTCCTTATTATCTGTTTGAACTAACCAAATTCCCTGATCAGAAAAAACAGTATCATAATACAATTTCTTTCCTTCTTTTGATACACCTTTTACATAATTCAAAAGAGTTGGGTTTGCAATCATGGCTACAAAAGTCATTTGAGAGAAAACTTTATTTTTAAAATCATCACTAACATAACTGTTGTTCACAAAAGCTTTACTCTTTAAATTGCTTGTATTATTATTATATTCAATAAAATTAATTTTAGAAATAGTTCCCGTTTCTTTATTTACAATTGCTGAATTAGAAAATTCAGTAAATGAATTGACAGACAAAGTAAAAATTAAATCATTTTTATACTCTAACAGATTTACTTGCAATAAAGAAGTTTGGTGAATTCTTTCGAAAAAATCTTTACTTTCAATCTTGTTTAAAGATTCCCATAATTTTTTTCCGTCTTTGTCAAACTTAAATACATAAAACCCTTTTGGGTTAGCACCACCACCTATTTCTTTTGTAGCTTTTTCGCTAAAAATTCCAAAAACATAAATATCACCACTTTTTCTATCTTCAAAATAGTGATTAACAGACAATGTCCCTAAAGTTACAGTAACAGTAGTGAAAGGATTACCAGGGTTAGCAGGTGTAGTATTAAAATCTTTAGGTCCTCCACTATTATCAGATGTAACAAAAAAATTATCTTTAAGTTTTAAGGTCAAAGGCAATTCTTTTATTTTCTTACCTTGAAAATCATACGTTGTTTTGTATATTATAGTCGTTTGAAAATCTGAAGAAACAGACTTTGTAATAATATCAAAGTTTTCATTACCATTCAATTTACAATTGAAAGAAGTCTTAGGATCTTGTTCTGCAAATGAATCGCCTTTCAACAAAGATAAATCTGGCTTATCTAACTTAATCCTTTTTCTTGCATTGGTTTTAATTTCAACAGTTTCTAAATAAATATCATCTTTTTCAAAATCAATTTTATCTTTCTGCTTTTGATTTGTAAAGCCAAAATCATAAGTGTCATTAAAAGAAGCATCAAATGGTAAATTAGGCCATCTACTTGTAACAGCGCATAATACATTATCATAATCGTAACGGCCAAAATAACTAGTATTTAAATTATCCAGTGCATCATGACTTACAATATGTGAAGTGTTATTCTGAAAAAATTTATAATTTGCTTTCATTGAAAATTTTGTAGCATCATAAGCTTTATAAGTGTTCTCTGTTACAGAAAATGTCGGGCTTACTAATTTTTCTTTGTCAAATAAAATTGTTTTCTTTCCATCCACATCAAAGCTCATAGCATTTGTTACTATATAAGAAAGTGTCATGGTAATTCCAAAACCTTTGTAAACAACAAATTTTTTAGAATTAGGAAGATATTGAAACGTAACAGGTTCATTCTCATCTTCAAATTTTTCGTCAACAATTACAGTCTGCGCTGACATACAAACAGAAGAAAATAGGATAATACTTAAAAGTATTTTTTTCATAAATTTTGTCTTTTGGTTAATTTGAAATCAAAAGTAGAATAAAAATTAACAAATAAAATCTTCTAAAGGAACAATTGATTAAATCTTATTATATAATTTGTATTTTTATAAAAATCTAAATTAATATCACCATGGGTACAGCATTTATTATTTTAATAGTCTTCGGATTATTTATTTTAATGTCTTCATTTTTTACCGTAAAACAACAATCATCTGTTGTAATCGAACGATTTGGTAAATTTTTAAGCGTTAGAAATTCAGGTTTACAGCTTAAAATTCCGATCGTCGACAGAATTGCCGGACGTGTAAATCTTAAGATTCAACAGTTAGATGTTATCATTGAAACCAAAACAAAAGACAATGTTTTCATCAAAATGAAGGTTTCAGTTCAGTTTAAAGTGATTCAGGAAAAAGTGTATGATGCATTTTATAAACTAGAATATCCACACGATCAGATTACAGCTTATGTGTTTGATGTTGTTCGTGCCGAAGTTCCTAAACTAAAATTGGATGATGTTTTTGAAAGAAAAGATGATATTGCCATTGCAGTAAAAAGAGAATTGAATGAAGCAATGACAACTTACGGATATGATATTATCAATACCTTAGTTACTGATATTGACCCAGATATCCAGGTAAAAAATGCGATGAACAGAATTAACGCGGCCGACAGAGAAAAAACAGCTGCCGAATTTGAAGCCGAAAGTTCCAGAATCAGAATCGTGGCAAAAGCAAAAGCTGAGGCTGAAAGTAAACGATTGCAAGGTCAGGGTATTGCAGATCAGCGTCGTGAAATTGCAAGAGGTTTGGTAGAAAGTGTTGAAATTTTAAACAGTGTTGGAATCAATTCTCAAGAAGCTTCTGCCTTGATTGTTGTAACTCAACATTACGATACACTACAAGCAATTGGTGCTGATGCCAATTCAAACTTAATATTATTACCTAATTCTCCACAAGCCGGCAGTGACATGCTGAATAATATGGTTGCGTCATTTTCAGCATCAAATCAAGTAGGTGAAATGATGAAAAAGAATAATAAGAAAATAGCGAAACCAAAACCTATCGAACCACAACATGGTTATGAAGATGACATTCAGCCAGAAACCAAAGAATAATAAAAAACGAAAAAGAGGCTTAATTGCCTCTTTTTCTATTAATAAACCAATTGATTATGTGGGGTAAAATCCTCTGCAAAATTCTAGGGTAATTGTTTGAAAAATAATCTTTATAAGAAGAAAAGAATCCATTTACAATTTTCTGCGGTGTAATTCCTTCCTTGGTTCTTTGAAAACTTAAAACTAATTTCTGATAATTAATCTCTTTTTCTAGTTTTAAAATTTCTAAATCTCTTTCGATTTCAGCATATGATGAGTATTTCTTCGGTTCCATAATTACTTAATCATTAAAAAAGATTTCTGAAAATTTCTCTAAAATCGGACCTTCAACAAATTTATCTTTTACAAAGAAAAGTAAAATCGTTGCTAGTAAGTACATCCCTCCTACTGATAAAAATCCTAAAGTATAACTTCCGAACATCGTGCTAAAAGCAAAAGCTGCGGCTATTGATCCAAAAAGCAAAACCATACTAAAGCACAATAAAATCAAAGTAAACTTAAAAATCAAGGTTGTTGATTTCATTGCAACCTTAAAACCCCAAAGTTTATAATAAGCTAAGTGACTGTCCAAATATACTTTAGCCTGATCCTGAATGTTTTCAGTATTCTCTTTCAACTCCTCAAAAGCCATAGTTGTAATTTAAATTAAAAAAAGAAGCACAAAAATTACATCTAAAAGTAATCAATTTTTGCGCTTCTTGTATTTATTATTTTTGAAGTTTAGCGTTCTGTGCTTTTAAATCGGCTAATTTAGATTCTAAGAACGTAATTACTTCTTCTGTTTTGTGGCTTACATTCGAAAGCAATTCATCAAAAGTACCATCAAGACCTTGAGTAGCTCCAGTGAATTTTTCACGAAGAACTTCAGAACTTGCTGATAATGAATCTTTCAAATTATGTGCTGCATCATCTACACCTTCTTTCAATTTCGCACGGGTTTTTGATCCTTTATCCGGAGCAAATAAAATCCCGATTGCTGCACCTGCAGCGGCTCCAGCTAATATTGCCGCAATAGTATTTAAGTTCTTTGACATAATAATAAATTTTAAATGATTAATAAAGGTACTGTTTTTTTGAATTATAAGATATTGATTAAATGATATTTACTATAATTTAACAATACAATTAATACATGTAAGCAACTGCTTCGTATTTCCCGTCATTTTCAACTATGCTTACAAACGGATAACCTTTTGAAGCCGACTGCGTTTTGATTCTTAAAGCAGTTTGGTTTTGATTTGCAATTGGCGGTTCTCCTTTTGTCTTCGTCGATATTCCAGAAAAATTAGCTACTTGTTTTAAACCTATTGTCTTTTCCTGAGGTAAAACTGTTACCATTTTGTAATCTGATTTTGAATCTACTACTACTCTATCAGATATTTTTTTAGTTTGATTCGTTTGTTTATTGGTAATTTTTGAAACAGCGTACTTTGTAATTTTATGTTCTTCCGAACTTCCGTTAAAAGAATAATGAATTAAATCATTTTCATGTTTGATAAAATTGACATCCAATTCTTCTCCATTGTGTTTTGAAATTTGATGTGTTTGAGAAATTGCAATGTTTGCAAATAAAATAGCCAGAGTAAAAAATACATTTTTCATGATAATTAAATTTAAGGATTAAAAATTTCTGATCAAAAATGAAAATCAAAATTTATAAATCACAAAACCAATTTCATGAAATTTGAAAATTATGAAATGCTTTGAAAAATACTTCTATTCAATTATTATCAAAAACACAAACACAATTAGAATTGACCATAAAACCAATTTTTGGAATACATGCTTAGAATAAAATCTAAAAACAAAAACGTAATTTTTGAATTTTCAGATAAACTCAGATTTGATTCCTAAAGTGTCATTTTTAAAATTAAAAATTTCAGATTTGACCTTTGGATAAAAATAGCGACTTTATAAACAATTGTATGTTAATAACCCGTTAAACTCACAAAAACGACGTCTAAAACTTAAATAAAGCTTAAAAATCAACAATTATTCAAAAGATGAGTTAAGAGATGGAAGAAGCAAAAAAAGGTCTTAAAATTAAATTATGAAGGTCACTTTTAATTAAAATTATCTATTAAAATATAAATATTAATAGTTTTTATATATAATAAATATAATCTTGTAAATTTTAATTATTGATCGTTAAAATTGATATAATGAAATTTACTTTTAATTTCGACAAGAATTCAAAGCTTTTGCAAAAGAAGCTTGAAAATAGCAACTTTATAAACATTCCGTTGTTAATAAGCTCTAAAGAAGGCTAAAAGAAGAGCTAAAACTAAAATAAAGCTTCTCTTTTAATTATTTTCTGAAAGACGAATTCTGTATCCGAAGAAGTAAAAAAACCGTTTAAAATCAATTTATATGGGTCACTTTTAATATAAAATTTTTATAAAATTTCACTTTTGAATAGAAAATATAAATAATAAAAAAAGCGCTTATAAAAAGCGCTTTTCAATAGATTTTAATGATGTTATTTCTTTACCATTTCAGAAAAAATTTCAATTTCTCGCTCTGAAGCATTTTTTGGAGGATTAGAATATAATTTTAAAATTTCATCTTGAAATTGATCTCTAAAATTTTCAACTTCTAAATCACGTAAATTTAAAAGTGCTTTTGATCGAACAAAAGAAGATTCACTTCTTAATGACATTGTATATAATTTTTTGATATCCTCTTCTTCAAAATCAGCAGATTTCAAATGAGAATATTTCAAAATAAACTGAGCAAATAACAACGAAGCCTTATTATTGTTAATATTTTTCTTTAATGAATTTTGCAACAACGAAAAACTTGAAACATTTTTGATGCTCTCCCCTATTGCACTTTCAATTGCAATACGTTCCGGCTTAGTTTCAACTTTAAAATATTTATTAATATCTTTTAAAGAATTATTGATACTATTTTCTTCCTTTTTACCTTTTTCTTCCCAGGCATCTTTCAATCCAACAGTTTTGTTAAATACTAATTTTGAAGCAGTTGAATCTTTATCAACAGTAAAATAACCTAAACGTTGAAATTGAAATTTATCTTCATTTTGAGCAGTTGCCAAACTTGGTTCTACAAATCCTTTGATGATTTCTAATGAATTTGGATTCACAAAATCTAAGAAATTCTTGTCTTTATAACTGTCCGGAGCTTCATCTGTAAACAAACGATCGTACATACGAACTTCTGCTTCAACTGCATGCTGAATAGAAACCCAGTGTAGAGTTCCAGATACTTTTCTTTGACTTGCTTCTGTTCCGCTTCCGCTTAAAGAATCGGTATCATAAGTAACATGAATTTCTGTAATATTTCCTGCCGCATCTTTTATAACACTTTCTCCTTTAATGATATATGCATTTTTAAGACGTACTTCTTTTCCTAAAGTCAAACGGAAAAACTTCGCTGGAGCTTCTTCTAAAAAGTCTTCTCTTTCAATGTATAATTCACGGGAAAAAGGTACTTTTCTGAAACCGGCATTCTCATCTTCCTGATTATTTTCTGCTTCCAACCACTCCTCTTTTCCTTCAGGATAATTTGTAATTACCAATTTTACCGGATCTAAAACAGCCATTACACGAGGTACAATTTTGTTCAGATCTTCACGAATACAGAATTCTAAAACCGATACATTGATTAAATTATCACGTTTTGCAATACCAATTGTATTCGCAAAATTACGCAATGAAGCAGCTGTATAACCACGTCTTCTTAACCCTGAAATAGTTGACATTCTAGGATCATCCCAACCGTTAACATGCTTTTCTTTAACTAGTTGCTGTAGTTTTCTTTTACTAACAACGGTATGTGAAAGATTACGTCTTGCAAATTCTCTTTGCTTTGGACGAATCTGATTTTCATCAATAATCTGGTCTAAAAACCAATCGTATAATTCACGGTGAGGCAAGAATTCAAGTGTACAAAAAGAGTGTGAAATCTCTTCTAAATAATCACTTTGTCCATGTGCCCAGTCGTACATTGGGTAAATTTTCCAATCGTCTCCGGTTCTATGATGATGTCTGTGTAAAATCCTGTACATAATAGGGTCACGCATCAACATATTCGTAGATTTCATATCTATTTTTGCACGAAGAATATGAGTTCCAGCCTCAAACTCGCCGTTTTTCATTCTTTCGAATAAATCTAAATTTTCTTCAACAGAACGATTTCTATACGGACTATCTGTTCCAACAGTAGATGGAGTACCTTTTTGAATCGCCATATCTTCAGAAGACTGACTATCAACATATGCTTTATCTTTTTTAATTAATAAAACGGCCCAATCGTACAATTGTTGAAAATAATCTGAAGCATAACGTTCTTCTGCCCAGGTATAACCCAGCCATTCGACATCTTTTTTAATAGCGTCAACAAATTCCTGCTCTTCTTTTTCTGGATTTGTATCGTCAAAACGTAAATTTACAGGAGACTGATAATCAATTCCTAAACCAAAATTTAAAGCAATAGAACTTGCGTGTCCGATATGCAAATAACCGTTTGGTTCTGGTGGAAAACGAAAATGAAGTTTAGTTTGTGAAAGACCTGATTTTAAATCTTCCTCTATGATTTGTTCAATAAAATTGAGTGATTTCTCTTCTGATGCCATTATTTTATAGTAATTTTAGCAAAGATAAAAAAAAGGTTTCAGGTTTCAGGTTTAAAGTTACTTAACTGGCATTAAACCTGAAACTTTAAACTTGAAACTAAATTTATTAGTATTTTTGTATAAATATTGAAGTTATGAGACAATTAACTGTTACAATTCCAGACGATTTTTACGAAACTTTTATTAGTTTTTTCAAACATGTTCCAGATGTTTCTATAAATGAAACTCAAGAGAATGAAATTCCGCTTTGGCAGCAAGAAATGGTTTTAGATCGAATCAAAAATGCTAAACCAGAAGATTATATAAGTTGGGAAGAATCTAAAAAAAAGCTTAACGCTAAATGGAATAAATAAATGTTGGAAATAATTATTCTCTTACGTGCTGACCTGGAAGCAGATGAGATTGCTGAATATTATGAATCTTTATCTAACGGATTAGGAACAAAATTCATAAATGAATATCAGGATTATGTAGAAACTTTAAAAACATTTCCTTTTTTTGAAGAAAAATATAATGTAGTTCGTACTTTACCTTTAAAGAAATTCCCTTATACAATTCATTTTACGGTTGATGAAAATGAAAAAATCGTTTCAATACAAGCTGTAACATCAAACTACCAAGATCCAAACACTACAAGAATAAAACTATAAAAATGGGAGTTATAAAACTTAAAAACATCCGTACTTTTTCCTACCATGGATGTTTAATTGAAGAAGGAAAAATTGGATCAGACTATACTGTTGATCTAAAAATTAAAGCCAATTTACAAAAATCAGCACAAACAGATCATCTTCTTGACACTGTTGATTATGTACATTTGAACAAAATTGTTACCGAAGAAATGGCAATTCGTTCGCATTTATTAGAACATGTGGCGAAAAGAATCAACATTCGTGTTCTGGCAGAAATACAAATGATAGAAAAAACTACAGTTTGGGTTTCTAAAATAAATCCTCCTATTGGTGGTGATGTTGAATCAGTTACTATAAAAATGACGGAAACTAGAAAGTAATTCTTTCGCTCAGAAAACTAATTTTTTTAAAATAGTTACTTTTAAAGTTTTGAATTTTAAAGATTTTAGTTACTTTTGCCATCCGTTCAAGCAATGGCGTCGTGGCCGAGCGGCTAGGCTGGGCTCTGCAAAAGCTCCTACTCCGGTTCGAATCCGGACGATGCCTCCAGAAGAGATACAGAAATGTATCTCTTTTTTTTATGTTTAATTTTTAAAAAAAATTAGATAAAGTTTATGTTCGAATCCAAACAATGCCTTTAAAAACCTTCAGAAATGTATCTCTTTTTTTATGTTTAATTTTTAAAAAAAATTAGATAAAGTTTATGTTCGAATCCAAACAATGCCTTTAAAAACCTTCAGAAATGTATCTCTTTTTTTATGTTTAATTTTTACTCATTTTTGTCATTGCGAGGAACGAAGCAATCTCATTCCTATAATCCGTATATATTGATATACTACACGAGATTGCTTCGTTCCTCGCAATGACAAAAAAACAGACTTTTAAACATAAAAAAACCTCTGCTTTAGAGAGGTTTAAAATATAATTCCAGTATCATTATCTTACTATTTTATAAAGCTTTTCAAGCTCTGATGGTAAACCAAAAGTATGAGTGTCAACTTTAGTTCCCAAAAATTGAGATTCTCCACAACCATTACAAATCTTGGCAATACCAATTATAGAATCATTTTTTTTTAAAATAAATATATCCCTATATTTTGGAATGCAGCTTGCTACATCTGGTGATAAAGAATCATTTTGTGTAAAAATTGTCTCTACTTCTTTCTTCTTTTCTTTAGTTAATTCTGTTTTAACAAAATGAAATTTTAATAAATCAGATTCAAAATTTGGTTCTGAAATAGTTTGAGGATAATTACCACTTAATAAACTACTTAACTTAATTTGATTATCAACAATTCTCTTTTTTCTGAGAATGTCATAAACCGAAAAATCAGAAATATCTAAATAATAGTGATCAATTTTATCTGCAATAAAAAAAGGTTCTAGATCCTTCTTTACAACTTCTTCCTTTTTAATTTCAGTTTTATTCGAGTTATTACAACTAACAAAAATCACAATTAAAATAAGTAAAAGTCTTTTCATGTAATTAAATATGACTACTTCTCAATCTTCTCAAAAGCATTTTTAACCATTTCTTTTTCTTTTGGAAACCAACCCTGGATCATTAAAGCAAATCCAAAAACCATTAAAACAATGCTTATAATTTTCTTTATTTTAAGAATATTATTGGGTGTCATTTTAGATTTTAATTGTTTGGCTAATAGTATTTTAATACAATCTACTAATAAATAAGTAACAATAACAGCAGTGAAAAAAGTAATCATTCTGGAGTTTTGCATTTCTAATTTTGGTCCGACAGAAATGATAACAGCCAGCCAAAAACCTAATACTCCTATGTTAATAACGTTCAGTAAAAAACCTTTTATAAACAAACTTCCATAATTTCTTTTGATGATATCGCGATCAATTTCTTCATCATCTATTTTTTCTTCATTTTTTAATCTTACGAAAGAAATTACACCATAAGCCAGCATAATTATTCCGCCAAAAATGAAAAGTGCCGGTTTATCTTTTAAACTCTGAATTAATCTGTAACTTCCTAAATACGCGATGGCTATAAAAAAAATATCACCTAATACTACACCAAAATCAAAGACTATTGCAGCTCTGAATCCTTTTGTAATACTGGTTTCCAGTAATATAAAAAATACTGGACCTACCATAAAACTTAAAAAAAGTCCCCATGGCAGTCCAGCCAAAATATCATTTATCATTCAAATAGAATTATTATTTCACTTCTTCGATTTTACCTCCAAAAACCGTTTTTTGATTAATTTGTCTAGGTTTTCCGTAAATGTAAATAGAGCCTCCTGCGCTTACTTTTGCATCAACAAGCGTAGTAGCATTCACATCTGCTTTTCCTCCCGCAGAAACGCTTACTGTAGTTTGAGAGGTAACTAATTTGCTAGCTAATAAAAAACCACCAGCTCCTAAACTTGCATCCTGGTTTGAAGCTTTCCCTGTCAAAGTAATTTCTCCTCCAGAAACTGAACTTACTTTTAGTTTATCAACATCTAAATCTACATTAATTTTACCGCCTTCCTGAGCACTTACCTTAAATGAAGTTGCTTTTACAGGTTCTGTGCTTGTAACAAGGGCACCTTCATTAACATCAATAAGTTCTATGTGTTTATAATACAATGTAATATCAAGCTCATCTCCAGATAATGGTTTAGATATAGTCATTCTTATTTTTAAGGTACCTTTTTTGTTGATAACCTCTACTTCTGATTCACGAGCTCCTTTAATGACCACTTTATTGTCTGAAGACGCTACTAATTTAACATGAAGTTTATCAAAAACTTTTACTTCATCAAAATCTCCTACTTCTTTCGTTACCTGTGCAAATGACATTTGTACAAATAAAATTGCAACACCAATTAATAACTTTTTCATATCTCTCTATTTTAATTTAACAACTATTCTGCTCGTCGCAAAAAATGAAAATCCAGTTGTTTCTTCACTAAATCGGCATTTTTTACTTTAACATAAATTTCATCTCCTAATTGCAATATGCTGTTTGAAGTAGCTCCAACCAAAGCATATTGTTTTTCATCAAAAGTGTAATAATCATCTTTTATTTCTCTGATTCTTACCATTCCTTCGCATTTATTCGAAACAATTTCAACATAAATTCCCCATTCTGTAACTCCTGAAATAACGCCCAAAAATTCTTCGTCCTGGTGATCCTGCATGTATTTAACCTGCATGTATTTGATACTGTCGCGCTCAGCATTGGTTGCTAAACTTTCCATATTGGAACAATGCAGACATTTTGTTTCGTAGATTTCTTCGTTTACAGAAGCACCTCCATCTAAATAAAATTGCAGCAAACGATGTACCATAACGTCAGGATAACGACGAATTGGCGAAGTAAAATGGCTATAATAATCAAAAGCTAAACCATAATGTCCAATATTTTCTGTTGAATATTTGGCTTTACTCATACTTCTAATCGCTAGAGTATCAATTAAATTTTGCTCTTTTTTACCATTCACTTCTTCCATCAAGGCATTCAATGATTTTGAAATATCGCCTTTGTTTCTGAAATCAATTTTATAACCAAATTTAGCAATTACGGTTTGCATCGCAATTAATTTATCTTCATTTGGTTCATCGTGAATCCTGTAAATAAATGTTTTCTTCTGTTTTCCAATGTACTCAGCTACTTTTCTATTCGCTAAAAGCATGAATTCTTCAATAAGATGATTGGCATCTTTAGAAACTTTGAAGTACACTCCTTCTGGCTCTCCTTCAGGATCTAAGTTGAATTTTACTTCTACTTTATCAAAAGAAATGGCTCCATTGGCCATTCTTTTCTTTCTTAAAATCTTAGCTAATTCATCTAATTTTAAAGTGGCTTCCACAATTTCATCTGAAACAACATACGATTCTCCTGTAATTGAAATATCAACCGGAATTGTATTGTCTTTTGTTTCAATGATATATTGCGCTTCTTCATAAGCAAATCGCTGATCTGAATAAATTACTGTTCTACCAAACCATTGGTTAATAACCTGCGATGTTTCAGAAACTTCAAATATGGCAGAGAATGTATATTTCTCTTCATTTGGACGTAATGAACAGGCAAAATTAGATAAAACTTCCGGAAGCATTGGTACTACTCTATCAACCAAATAAACCGAAGTTGCTCTTTGATATGCTTCATCATCTAAAATTGTTCCTTCTTCTAAATAATACGAAACATCGGCAATATGAATACCTATTTCGAAATTTCCATTTTCTAACTTTTTGAAAGACAAGGCATCATCAAAATCTTTTGCATCTTTTGGATCGATCGTGAATGTCAGTGTATCACGCATATCACGACGTTTTGCAATTTCAGATTCCTGAATCGAAGTATCTATTTTTTGTGCAAATACTTCTACTTCTACCGGAAAATCAGATGGTAAACCATATTCAGCTAAAATGGCATGAATCTCTGTATTGTGTTCTCCAGGTTTTCCTAAAACTTTAATCACAGATCCAAACGGACTATCCGCTCTTTTAGGCCAGTCTTCAATCGTAACTAATACAACATCACCATTTTCTGCTTCACCAATTTTATCTTTCGGAATAAAAATATCCGTATACATTTTAGGATTTGCTGTTGATACAAAGGCAAAATTGGCCTGAATATCTATTACACCAACAAACTCTGTTTTATTTCTTTCAATTACTTCAATTACTTCTCCTTCAGGTCTTTTCCCTTTTCTTCTGTTATAAACGTAAACTTTTACTTTGTCTTTGTCTAGTGCACGATTCAAATTATTGGTCGGAATAAAAACATCTTCAGTAAAATCAGGACAAACAAAATAGGCCGTTTTTCTGCTGGTCATATCAATGGTTCCTTCGTAATAATCCTGACTTTCGGCTTTCACTAAATATTTTCCAGGTTCGGTTTCTATAATTTTCTTTGAAGCAGCCAGAATTTTTAAATCTTTTATAATCTGATTTCTGCTTTTTGTATCATCAAGTTCTAACTTTGCTCCTATTTGTTTGTAGTTGAATGCTTTATTTGGGCTTTGCGATAAAATTTTTACTATCTTACTAGAGAAATCTTTCTCATTTTTTATCGGCTTTCTAATTTTCTTACTCATATATCTTTTCTTAAAAAGTTAAAATTACAAATAAGATATCAGATTATAGATTTTAACAAATAAATTATTAAAAAAATAACTTTCGTATCTTTATAAAAATACCTTGTATGGAAAGCTTTAAAACCATCGCCATATTCAATTACCAGCACGAAACCGTTGTTCTGAAACACTTACTAGAACAAGAAGAGATTCCGTATTTTTTTGAAAACGAAATGACGCTCTCTGTGGCTCCAATGTATTCGGCAGCATTGGGTGGAATCAAACTGAAAGTTCATCCAAACGATTTCGAAGAAGTTCAGCAAATTCTGGACAATCTCAACAGTCCACTCAAAATCGTTTAAACCGTTCTATTTTTTCAGTTTCAATTTTTTTTTCTTTTAAAACTTTTCAAAGTTGTCAACATATATTAAATACAACAAAAAGAAAAATTTAATTTAAATTAATTTATGGTTGTTATTATAGCTTGTTAATATGTGCAATAATTTTATTTTTAATTGTATTGAAATGAAGTTTTGCTTACTTATATAGAGTTATCAACATACTTATATTTAGCTAAAAGATTAATTTATAAGACTTTTTGTATTTTAATTAACAACGGTTGACAACTAAAAAGGGATTCATTTTGTAGATAAGTTCATATGTTGATATTTGTTGAAAATGGCATTTTTGATATTGATAACTTTTCTAAAAATTTCTCAAACTTTATTAGGTTTTTTGATTCCGGTTTTGGATTAGGTTTTTTTATGACACGACCAAAAAAAACTTCTAATATTCTATCTGAACTTATTAACAAATAATGTTAATTTAAAGTTAACTGAATATCAACGAATTAGCTTTTGGTATTAACAATCTAAAATTTTAACAGAAATAATGTTTATTTCTAATTGATATTCAGCTAATTATAGAGATATTAAAATTGTTAATAACGTTAAGGTTTTGATATAAAGCGTGTTGTAAATGGGGTGTATTTTACCACAAAGAATACAAAGTTTTTACGCAAAGTTAATAAAGTTTGGATCTATATATACGTATTAATTTGTGTCAAAAGGTCACAAAGTTTAATGCATATACTAAGTAGTTTTCGCCACGAATTCACAAATTTTTAGTTTTATAGAATTCGTGAATTCGTGGCGAAAAAATTTAATTTCCTTTTTAAACATGTTTGTAATTGTTTGGTTAAATTTGCATAACACAACTAAATAGTATTTACAATGAAAATTTCGATAGGAAACGACCACGCAGGACCAGATTATAAAAAAGCAATTGTTGCGATGCTTAAAGCAAAAGGATATGAAGTAACTAATTACGGCACAGATTCTGAAGACTCTGTTGATTATCCTGATTATGGACATCCGGTTGCAAATGATGTATCTGAAGGAAAAGCTGATTTTGGAATCGTAATCTGCGGAACCGGAAACGGAATAGCCATGACGGTTAACAAACATCCAAAAGTAAGAGCTGGTTTATGCTGGACTAAAGAAATTGCAGCTTTAGTTCGTTTGCATAATGATGCTAATATTATAAGTATTCCGGCGCGTTTTACGTCTATTCCACAAGCGGTAGAAATGGTAGAAACTTTTTTAACTACAGCATTTGAAGGCGGAAGACACCAAAACAGAGTAAATAAAATCGCCTGTTCGTAAAAATTTAAAAAAATCGGGTGCTACGCACCAGTAGAAATAAACACACCGGGCGGATTTTTAAATTCATCCGGTTTTTTATTTAATGTTTTTAAAAATACAGTATTTAAATACTTGTTATATAATAAGTTATGTAGTTATTAACAATATAATTGTTTAAATCTTATCAGTTAATTTAAGATAAACCAACACAATCTGAATCAAAAGAATCCCAGAAAACTTCACAATAAAAGAAGTTTTACTCGTTTTATGTCTAAAGAATAACATAGCTAGTAATAAACCGAATGTTCCGCCAATCGCTTCCAGGAAAAACAATGTGTTTTCAGGAATTCTTCGTTTGTTTTTTTTTGCTTGATGTTTATCAAAACCTGCAAGTAGAAAAACGAAAATATTAATAAATAAAAACGACACTAATAAAACTTTCATTGGCTTAAAATTAGAAACAAAGGTATTATTTTGGCCAAATTATATTATAAAAATAGTATATAATAACTTTCATAAAAAGGACTCAGTAATTCAAAAGAAGTAAATAATGCGAGATTTTACGAGAATCTCGCATTATTTATTACTTTAGCATAAAAATAACTTTATGTTAGAACATCCACCAATATCGAGATACGATAATAATACGATAAGTTTACTTACTCAGCTTACATTGTCAGGGGAATTGAAAGAAATCAACGATGAATATTTATATTGGGATAAAGTTAAATATAAAACAAAATCTATTGAATCTGAACAATATTGGAATGCTATTAAATTATCTCGATCATTAAATAAGCAAAATATTTTATTTGGAACATATTCTTTTAACTTTAACGTTACTGATTATATTCTTAGACTTTTACATCATTTTGATTTACATATCGGAGGAAATTTAGGAAGCAATATAGGTATAAATGATACTGACAAAAATAAATTTCTCATAAGTTCAATAATGGAAGAAGCTATTTCAAGTAGTCAAATGGAAGGTGCAAATACCACTAGAAAAGCGGCAAAGGAAATGATTCAAAAAGAACGTAAACCGAAAAATAAATCAGAACAGATGATTATGAATAATTATTTCACAATGAGATATATTGTTCAACATAAAAAGGATAGTTTAACACCAGAGAATCTTTTATACATTCATAAACTTATTTCTAATAATACATTAGAAGATATTGAAGATGAAGGAAGATATAGAGAGAACAACGATATTTATGTGGTAAACTATTCAAATAGTGAAGTAGTACACACACCACCAAAAAATGAAGAAATACAAAAGTTAATTAATGACTTATGTTTGTTTTTTAATGAAGAACAAAAAACTTTTATTCATCCAATTATTAAAGGAATTATAATTCATTTTATGATTGGTTGGATACACCCATTTTCTGATGGAAATGGTAGAACAGCAAGGGCTCTATTTTATTGGTATATGCTCAAAAATGGTTACTGGCTGACAGAATATTTAACGATTTCTACTATTATAAAAGATACAAAAGTGCAGTATGAAAAAGCTTTTTTGTATTCAGAAATTGATCAAAATGACCTTACTTACTTTATAACTTATCATATAAAAACAATGGAGAAGGCATTTACAGCATTGAAGGAATATATTGGTAGAAAACAAAATGAAGTAATTCAAGCGGCAAAATTCATTAAGATACCAAATGTGAATGAGCGTCAAGCACAAATTTTAAAAATCTTAAACGAAGATTCTGATAGGGTTTTAAGTAGTAAAGAAATAGAAAATAGATTTGGAATTTCAAATTTTACGGCTAGAACAGATTTAAATAATCTTGAAAATTTAGGTTTTTTAGAAAAAATACAAGTTAATAAAATAAAACACAATTTTATTAAATCAAAACAGTTTAATAAAATTTTAAAATCATATAAATTATAAAAATTGCGAGATTCTCGTTAAATCTCGTAATTTTTACATATTTTTTTTAATCCATAATAAATGACTAACATACAATTCATTGCCAAGACTGTTCAAACAGCGCCAATTAACATTCAAAACACGGTAAAATTATTAGAGGAAGATTGTACGATTCCGTTTATTTCCCGTTACCGAAAAGATACAACCGGAAACCTGGATGAAGTGCAAATTGAGCTAATTGCCAAACTTCAAAAAGAGTATGAAACGATTGTAAAACGTAAAGAAGCAGTTTTAAAATCGATTGAAGAGCAAAAAGCACTTACTCCGGAATTGAAACAAAAAATCGAGCAGAGTTTTGATTTGCAGGAAATTGAAGATTTTTACCTTCCCTACAAAAAGAAGAAAAAAACAAAAGCAGATGTGGCGCGCGAATTTGGTTTAGAACCATTAGCGAAAATTATCATGTCGGAAAGTAATGTTGATGTCGATTTTATTTCGACTCAATATATCAATGAAAATGTAATCAACGAAGAAGCCGCTATGCAAGGCGCAAGAGATATTGTTGCTGAATGGATCAACGAGAATATTTTTGTTCGTAAGCAATTAAGAAGATTATTTCAAAGAAAAGCAACAATAGGAACTAAAGTTGTAAAAAAGAAAGCCGAAGAAGAAGGAGCGCAAAAATTCAGTCAGTATTTTGATTGGGATGAAAACTTGACAAAAGCACCTTCGCATCGTTTATTAGCCATGCTTCGTGCTGAAAATGAAGGTTTTGTTAAGATGAAAGTTGATGTTGATCTGGATGAAGCGTATGATATTATTGACGAAATTATAATTAAAAAACAAAACAGCACAACGGCTCATTTACAGTTAGCGATTGAGGATAGTTATAAACGATTATTGAATCCGGCGATTGGAAATGAGACTTTACAGGAAGCAAAAGCAAAAGCAGATGCGAACTCGATTCAGGTTTTTGCTAACAACTTAGGACAGTTATTATTGGCTCCGCCGTTGGGAGAAAAACGAATTTTAGCGATCGATCCAGGATTTCGAAGTGGTTGTAAAGTAGTTTGTCTGGATGAAAAGGGCGATTTATTATACAACGAAACCATTTATCCGCATGCGCCTCAAAATGAAGAAACCATGGCAATTAAGAAAATCCGTTCGATGGTAAATGCGTATCAAATTGATGCGATTTCTATCGGGAATGGAACGGCTTCGCGAGAAACCGAATTCTTCATAAAAAAGATTGCGTTTGATAAACCATTGCAAGTTTTCATAGTTTCAGAGGCTGGAGCTTCGGTTTATTCGGCATCAAAAATTGCTCGTGAAGAATTTCCTAATTATGATGTTACGGTTCGTGGATCAGTTTCGATCGGAAGACGACTTTCAGATCCTTTGGCCGAATTGGTTAAAATCGACCCGAAAGCAATCGGCGTAGGTCAATATCAGCACGATGTGGATCAAACGAAATTAAAAGAAGAATTAGATAACACCGTAATTCGCTGTGTAAACTCGGTTGGAATTAATATCAACACGGCAAGTAAACATTTACTAAGTTATGTAAGTGGAATAGGAGAGAAGCTGGCCGAAAACATTGTGCAATATCGTTCAGAAAACGGTCCGTTTGAAGATAGAAAACAATTGAAAAAAGTGCCTCGTCTGGGCGATAAAGCATATCAGCAAGGTGCGGCTTTTATTAGAATTTCGAATGCTAAAAACCCGTTGGATAATTCGGCAGTACATCCGGAAGCCTATCCGGTTGTGGAGAAAATGGCAAAAGATTTGAAATTATCTGTAAACGACTTAATTGCAAACAAAGAGAAAACAGCCCTTATTAAAGCCGAAAACTATATTACACCTGAAATAGGTTTACTTACCCTAAAAGACATTATAAAAGAGCTTGAAAAGCCAGGATTAGACCCGAGAAAGTCGGCTAAGGTTTTTGAATTTGATGCAAATGTAAAATCGATCAAGGATTTGAGAACCGGAATGATTTTACCCGGAATTGTGAATAACATTACCAACTTTGGCTGTTTTGTTGATATCGGAATTAAGGAAAGTGGCTTAGTTCATATTTCACAATTAAAAGCTGGTTTTGTGAGTGATGTAAATGAAGTGGTAAAATTGCACCAACATGTTGATGTAAAAGTTACGGAGGTTGATGAAGATAGAAAGAGAATTCAGTTGACGATGGTATTGTAAAAACAAATTCCAAAAAAGAAAATTCAAATTCCAAATAGAGAAGTTCTAACAAAAATAAAATCCCAAACTACATTGTAATTTGGGATTTTTGATTTTAAATTAATTTTAGTTTTGTAAGTGAAGTTTTAGATTATAACAACTTATTGGAAGTAAAGTTGTTAAGTGTAAGCAAGTAAAAAAAGCACCTGTTTTACTTTAATTTGTTAAAGTAATTCTTACCTATTACTATATATTTGCGGGAAATTGAAAACCCCAAATACCATGAAAAAAATTATTTTGATTCTAATTACGTTATTATTCTCCACCGTAGGACAGGCTAAATATCTTAAGGCTGTTTTGTATTTAGCAGACGGAACCAACAAAACGGGTCTAGCAAAACTTGTTGAGGAAGATGACTCCAAAGTTACTTTTAAGACAAATGAAGATGCAGATACTGAAAAAATCGCCGGTGCTGATCTTATTAAAATAGTATACACTAATGAAACTGGAAACATTTTTACAATGGAATACCTTTATTTAACAAGCGCAGGCGTTTTTACTGGAAAATTTTCTAACTCCAGAAAAAAACATTGGTTTGAAATTGTGTACAATAAAGAATATAAAATAGGTAAAATCTTTGATAAAGGAGACAGCAGAAGAAATACCTTCAGATCAGCCAATTCTTCGTATTTTTTTGGAAAAAAAGGAACTGACCATTTAGTATATGGTTACAATACAATGGGAAATGCAGTCAAATCACATGGGACAGATGCTATGATGAAAAAAATGGCGAAGCAAGAATTTACGGATTGTCCTAAAATTAGTAAAGCAATAGAAAACGAAATATTTGAATTGGATACAGTATTAGACCGAATAACGGCTATTTTTAATAAAACAAAGTGTAAATAATAAAAACAGAAATAAAAAAAATCCCAAGCTACAATTGTAACTTGGGATTTTATAAATTTTTAAAAGTTGTAATTATTATTTTACTTCTTCTTCCTCTTTTTTCACAGCAGGCTGATCGTCCTTAGCAGCGTTTTTGAATTCTTTGATTCCGCTTCCTAAACCTTTCATTAATTCTGGAATTTTTTTACCTCCAAAAAGTAAAATCACAATACCTACTATTACAAGGATTTCTGTAAGACCTAATCTTCCCATGATTGTATATTTAATGCCGAAGCAAATTGTTTTTCTATTTTGTACCGCAAAGGTATATAGAAATATACGAAGAAGAAGTGTTTTTGGTTTAAAATATTTAGCCTTAGCAACGTTAAATATTTTATAAAAACGTAAATTAAGCAGATTCGTTCAAATTTGGCGGGCATCAACAAGGCGATTAATTATTATATTTGCTCATATAAAGAACCGAAATGGCCAAGAAGAAACACAATTTCAGAAGAAAATTATTCACTAAAAACCGATTGGTAATTTTGAATGAAGATACTTTTGAAGAAACTTTTTCGCTCAAACTCAATTTAATGAATGTTTTTGTTGTGTTGTCTTTAGGAAGTATATTCTTAATTTTAATTACGACTTTTATCATTGCTTTTACACCTTTGCGTGAATTTATTCCCGGCTATTCTTCTTCTAAATTAAAAAGAGACGCAACTAAACTGGCTATAAAATCAGATTCATTGGAAACTGCTTTAAATAAAAATGAAGCTTACATTCACGGAATTCAAAAAGTTTTAAGAGGAGAATTAGAGTACTCTAAATTCAATAAAGATTCAATATTATCAGAAGTTGACGAGCCTTCGGAAGTGAATATGAAAGCTAGTGAAGAAGAATTGAAATTAAGAGAGGATGTGGCGAAAATAGAGAAGGAGTCGGGCAAAAAAACGAATGGCAAAAACAAAAGTGACAAGAAATAATACTATAAAAAATGTCTATTAAATCTGTAGCAGCAAAATTATTTGCCAGCAAAATATATTATCAAACGCAGGCTTGGGCCAATAAACCAGTCGAAACACAACAAGAAGTTTTTAAGGGTTTAATAAACAGCGCAAGAGAAACTCAGTTTGGTGTTGATCACCATTTTGATAAAATAAAAACAGTTCACGATTTCAAAAAACGAGTTCCTATTCGCGATTATGAGGACTTGAAACCTTATATCGACAAAGTTCGAATGGGTGAAAAAAATATTCTGTGGAAAGGAAAACCACTTTATTTTGCTAAAACTTCAGGTACAACTTCCGGAGCAAAATATATTCCGCTAACGAAGGAATCAATGCCATTTCATATTGAAGCTTCAAGAAATGCCATTTTGCATTATATCTATGAAACCGGAAATGCTGATTTTGTAGATGGAAAAATGATTTTCCTGCAAGGAAGTCCTATTTTAGTGGAGAAATACGGAATCAAATTTGGAAGACTTTCTGGAATTGGAGCGCATTTCGTCCCGAAATATCTCCAAAAAAACAGAATGCCTTCCTGGGAAACGAATTGTATTGAAGATTGGGAAACCAAAATTGATGCGATTGTTGAAGAAACTATCGAGCAGGATATGACCATTATTTCAGGAATTCCGTCTTGGGTTCAAATGTATTTTGAGCGTTTGCAGGAGAAAAGCGGCGGCAAAAAAATCAGCGAATTATTCAAAAATTTTAATCTGTTTATTTACGGCGGTGTGAATTATGAACCTTATCGTGCGAAGTTCGAAAACATGATTGGAAGAAAAGTTGACAGCATCGAATTGTTTCCGGCCTCTGAAGGATTTTTTGCTTATCAGGATTCTCAAAAAGCAAAAGGAATGCTGCTGTTATTAAATTCGGGAATTTTCTATGAATTTATTAAAGCCGATGAATTTTTTGAACCAAATGCAAAAACTTATACCATTGGAGAAGTTGAGGTTGGGGTAAATTACGCCTTGATCATCTCAACAAATGCAGGACTTTGGCGTTATAATATTGGTGATACAGTACAGTTTACCTCTTTGTTTCCACATCGTGTGATAGTTTCGGGCCGAATCAAACATTATATTTCGGCTTTTGGAGAACATGTTATCGCCAATGAAGTCGAAAATGCAATGAAAGAAGCCACTGCAGGAACTAAAATTGTTATCAACGAATTTACTGTGGCACCACAAATTAATCCGTCAAGCGGATTGCCTTATCATGAATGGTTTGTAGAATTTGAGACTGAGCCGGAGAATATGGAAGTTTTCGCCGAAGCAATTGACAACGCAATGAGAAAGCAAAACATCTATTACGACGATCTGATTACCGGAAGTGTTTTACGAAAAGTGGTAGTAACCAAAGTTTCTAAAAATGGTTTTCAGGAATATATGAAATCTCAGGGAAAATTAGGCGGGCAGAATAAAACGCCGAGATTATCTAATGATAGAAAGATTGCGGATAATTTGAAATAACTTAAGATAATATTTCCAAGGTTAAAGCATTATTATCCTTATGAATAGGATGTATAGTTATTAAAATTAATGAGTCAGGGAAAGTTTAAAAATAAATACCGTACTTCTTCAATACGAGCTCAATGGTGGGATTATGGCTGGAGCGGAGCCTATTTTATAACAATTTGCATACAAGACAGAGAACATTATTTTGGAGAAATTCAAAATGATAAAATGGTTTTGTCGGAGGTCGGTATTATTGCTGATATATTGTGGCATCAAATTCCAATACACCATAAAAACGTTGAATTGGGTGATTTTGTGGTCATGCCAAATCATATTCACGGAATTTTAATTATCGATAAACAATCGACCAATATTAATACAGATAACGTGAATAATACAGATAACGTGAATAATACGGATAACGTTGAGACAGGGCGTGTTGAAACAGGGCGCGTTGAGACAGGGCATGCCCTGTCTCTACCGTCATCACCACCGTTGCCGTCGTTACCAAAACCAGGTTCGCAACGTTTTCAAAATATTGGAAAAAATACCATTTCGTCAATTGTTGGATTTTATAAATCTGCGGTAACCAAACACGCTAACAGATTAGGATATCCACATCAATGGCAAAAATTATTTTATGACAATATCATTAGAAGCAATAATGATTATCAAAGAATTTCTGATTATATTGTTTCAAATCCGGAAAATTGGACGAAAGATAAATTTAAAAGAGAAGATAAATAAAAATGATTTTTTAAAAAATAATGTGGGAGATACAAGGTATGCCTCGTATTTGCTTAAATTTGAGTTTATAAAATAAAAAAGAATGAAAGAAACCAAACATATATCAAGATCAAGAGCGCAGGAATCATCTGCCGCTATTGAAAAAATGTACATTACAATGCGCCACTTATTCAACCGTGGGTTTTATAAACCAATGGGAGTTTCTGGTGACAGTTTACGGGAATCATTATTAGCATTACGCCCGGAAATTTACGGAAATATAGGTGAAGAAAAAGTAGAATTGAACGGACTTTTGTACGTTATAGAACGTCTTCCAATCGGAATTGAACAATGCCGTTTTATCAATTTAACTTCTGATGAAGGCTATTCGAAATCGCATTTCCAAGCTATTGTTCCTCCAAAAAGGCGACGAAATTGCTACAGAATCGACGAAGAACAAATGAATGTTGAAATCACGCGTGGACGCTCTGACATCTACGACATTTTGACGCATTTGACCTTTATTTTCATCGAATCGCATAAAATAAAAAACAGGGTTTTATTAGATGATGGAGGAGAAGTTTCACGCGACTGGTTGAAACTGGAACAAGCGGTAATGCAAACTAAAAAACTGGCTTTAATAGAAAAAGAGAAAGCAATCTCACACGTTGCTAATATTTTAGGAAGAACGTTTGAAGAGGTGTTGGATATTTACGATGCTTTCGGATCTGAAAATGCACCGGATCGCTTCCTGCACGTTATTTACTGGTTAGGAAAATTAGCGATTGAAGAAGTAATCGAAAACAATAAACGAACAATTACATTCAGTCCGGTTTTAAGAGAACGTTTAGGACATCACATTCACGGAGAAATCTGGGCAACCAACATCAAGGAAGTTTTAAAAGCTAATAATCTTTTAAAGCGTCCAATTCATGTGATTAGTGCCAACATGCACAGTGTGATGAATTCGATTTTTGCAACGCCGCTGTTGAAAACAAAATTCAAGGATAAATCAGATTTCTTTATTTATGAAGAATTAAGCAAATCCGGGGCTAAAGAAATTAGAGGAGTAGTTGAAGAACTGGCATTAAAAAACGGAATGATTTCCTTGCCGGATACATCTGGTACAAATATCGATGTTCAGATTTTTGACACGGCACAAATAGATTGGAAGAAAACAGGATTTCCAAAAGCTGTAATTGAAGAAGCCGCACCGGTTATTATTGTAATGGATTATGCGTTTGGTGAGCAGGCTTATGAAACAATCGACGAGCTTTTGAAACCCTATAAAAAAGAAACGTTATTGAATGTTCAATCTGTTTCTATTATGGGAAAAGCCGGAATTCTGGAAGGCGGGAAAGGCGATATTATGATTCCGACAGCGCACATAAATGAAGGAACGGCGGATAATTATTTCTTCGAAAATGAATTGACAGGCGCTATGTTTGAAGGAAACGACATTGCGGTTTTTGAAGGTGCAATGGTTACCGTTTTAGGAACATCTTTGCAAAACAGAGACTTACTGAAATTTTTCCACGAATCAACCTGGGGTGTGATTGGTCTTGAAATGGAAGGATCATATTACCAAAAAGCGATTCAGTCGGCATCAAAAATTAGAAAAAGTGTACCTCACGATATTAAGGTTCGTTATGCCTATTATGCCTCGGATAATCCTTTGGAAACCGGAAGCACGCTAGCTTCAGGAGGATTAGGAACGACGGGTGTAAAACCAACGTATTTGATTACTATTAAAATTTTGGAACAAATTTTCAACGTAAAATAAAATAATAAATGAGTACAAAAGTACCCCAAAATTCAGAACAGGAAATAGATATTTTTCAGCTTTCAAGAAGCATCGGTGGCTTTTTTGATCGTGTGAACTGGTCTGTTTTTAGAGCAATTCAGTTTTTTATTCGAAACTGGATTGTGGTGCTAATTTTGGTTGTACTTGGTGCTGTACTGGGATATTATTTAGATTCTAATAAAAAATCATACAACAATCAGATTGTTGTAACGCCAAATTTTGAAAGTGTTGATTACTTGTACGCCAAAGTCGATTTGATACAATCTAAAATTGCTGCTGGTGATGTGGATTTTCTGAAAAATACAGTTGGATTAGCCAATCCACAAACACTTAGAAAAATTGAAATCAAACCAATTGCAGATGTTTATAAATTTATTGAAGACAAAGAACAAAATCTTGAGCTAATAAAATTAATGGCTGAGGTTGGCGAAGTGAAAAAGGTTTTAGAGGACAACGTGACGAGTAAAAATTATACTTATCACACTATTTCTTTTTTGTCAAATGGAACCGTAGATGAAAAAGATGTAGTCGAACCGTTGTTGAAATACCTGAACAATTCGGCTTATTTTAATTCAATTCAAAAAATTGGATATAAAAACCTGCAACGTGAAATCGCTCAAAACGATACCATAATAGCTCAGATCGATCAGGTTTTAAATGGTCTTTCAAGTACCGCAAAAAACAGCTCTAAAAATGATAAACTGGTTTATTACAGTGAGAATTTGCAGCTAAACGATATTATAAAAACCAAGCAAAAGTTAGTTACGGAACAAGGGAAAAACAGGTTCAGATTAATTAGTTTTGATAAAACAATCAAAGAAATTAATGCAACTCTTAATATAAATGAAAGTAAGACGGTAAATGGCCATTTTAAAATCTGGTTACCGCTTTTCTTTATTTTTCTTTTTGTTTTGATTAGTCTGTTCAAAAGATTCTATCACAGACAGCTTGCGATATCAAAAGCGAATCAACTTTAAAAAATTGAGAACCAATCCTATTTTTGAAAGATTTTTAAAGAATCGATTTTTAAGGCAAAGTTTCAGCACCTTATCCTTACGTGTTTTTGGTGCGTTGCTGTTATTTGGATTTACAGTTTTCCTGACAAAAACCTATAGTCCAAAATTAGTTGGCCAGTATGATTTTGTGCGTTCTTTTCTGTTATCCATCGGGAGTATGTGTTTGC
Source organism: Flavobacterium aquidurense (assembly GCA_900107365.1). Classification (GTDB taxonomy): domain Bacteria; phylum Bacteroidota; class Bacteroidia; order Flavobacteriales; family Flavobacteriaceae; genus Flavobacterium; species Flavobacterium aquidurense. The sequence goes on along the minus strand of FNPS01000005.1, from coordinate 143,810 downwards.
TTGGTTTTGATCAGTCGATTATATATTTTAGAGGAAAATTAGCAAGCCAAAACGCTCTTGACCAATTAAAAAGTATATACCAAAAAATGGTTCTGATGCTTTTTGGAACTTCCTTGGTGGTTTTGCTTTTAATTGCAATTATCAGCAAAGAAACTATAAACAATTACTTTTCAGATCCAGCGGTATATTCAATTCTTTTAAAAGGAACTTTAACATTGTTTTTTTCAGGATTATCGATTTTAAATACAGAAGTTTTCAGAGCATTGGATAAATTATATGTAGCAGAATTGTTTAGAAATATCATTAAATATATTCCGCTGATTATTGGTTCTGTTATTTTGTTTTATTGGCATAAAGAAGAATATTTGGTTGATGTTTTTCTGTTGGGATTTGTTTTTCTTGCGTTGCTGAGTTCAATCTTCGCTTTTGTTTATTTTCGAAAAAAGACAGTTTCGTTAACAGCTGAAAAAATTTCACATAAAGAAATATTTTTAAAATCATATCCAATTGCCATCAGTGCAATGGCATTATTTTTATTAATGTGTTTTGATATTATGTTTCTGAAGAAATACAGAAACGACGAAACAGTTGCTTTTTATTCGGTAGGAGTTAAGATTATGACGATTATTTCGATAATAATCGTGAGTATAAATATTACGGTTTCGGCTAAAATTGCAGAGTTTTTTGCAAGCCATAAAACAGCAGAATTAATCGAATTGTCCAGAAACAGTGCTCGTTTAATTTTTGGGATAACATTACCGGTTATTATACTGATCAGTTATTTTTCAAAATCTATTTTGTCAATTTTTGGACATCAATATATTGTGGCCCAGCAGGCATTTTTAATTTTGATAATAGGTCAGGGAATTTGCTCGGCATTTGGTACGGCTTCGGTTTATTTGAATATGACCGGAAGACAACACACTTTTCAGATTGTTTTAATTGTCGCAGTTATACTTAATTTTGTTTTAAACCGATTTTTAATTCCACAATACGGAATGACAGGAGCGGCAATTGCATTTGTTTCGGCTTCTTTTTTCTGGAATTTAGTAGTGGCAATTGTTATTTATCGAAAGGATAAAATAAAAGTGTTTCTGCATTAAAAAATTATGCTATGAACGTTCAGAAAAAGACTTTGCTTTTTAGCATTATTGTTCCGGTTTACAACGTTGAGGATTATTTGTCACAATGTTTAGACACTATTTTGTGCCAGTCTTTTTCTGACTTTGAACTAATTTTAGTCAATGACGGATCAACTGATTCTTCCCTGGAAATATGTAAGCAATACAAGCAGAAATTTCCTCAGATAATCCTGATTGACAAAGAAAACGGAGGTTTGTCTGATGCCAGAAATACGGGATTAAAAATAGCAAAAGGCGAGTATATTATTTTTACCGATAGTGATGATTATTGGCAGGGAAAAAAAGTTTTGGAAGATTTGAATAATTTAATTTCTAAAACAAATCCAGATATAATCATTCATGAAGAAAGCCGATTTTTTTCTGAAAAAGATGTTGTCTGCAAATACAATCAACGATTTATAAAAAACAAAAACGGAAAATTTGAAGATGAGATTTTAAATCTTGTTTATTATGATTTATACGCTGCCTCAGCGTGGGATAAAGTAATTAAAAGAACAATTTTAATCGAAAATACGTTATTTTTTCCTGTTGAAAAGAAATCTGAAGATATTGAATGGTGCGGAAAATTGATGCATTATCTCAAGACTTTCAGTATTTATTCGAAATCATTTTATGTGTATCGTCAGGCGCGCCAAGGTTCTATTACGACAACAGTAAGTGCAAAACATATTGAAGATGTTTATGAAATGGTAAAAGACGGATTAAAGGCGCAGGAAACCACATTAGAAGTATTAAATAAAGCAATAGAGAATTATTGGGCGTGCAATTATGTTGTAATTCTAAAAGATTTTTATGTTTTGTCGACTGAAACACAACAACAGATTTGGGATGATTTAATTTCCTGGAAATATCTACTTAGAAAAGGACGCAATATAAAAGTGGACAAAGTGATGAAATTCTATAAATTTTTGTCCTTTAAAACATTGATTTTCTTTTTGAATGGTTACCGTTTAAAAAGAAGTCTGCATAAAAAACGTCGAGCTTCAAAATAAATTACAAATAGAAATATGAAATTATTAATCAAAAAAAGTACCGCGGCATTTTTGCTTATTGCCTCAGCTAATTTAGTTGTGGCGGTTTTGGCTTTTTTTGTTTTACCTCCCAAATTTTTCTACGATACAGCCATTATTATCTATGACAAGTATAATGAAATTGGCTATTTTGGAAGTTATCCGTTAACGATTTTGTTCTATAAAATTATAGGTTTCCGCTATCTGCCTTTCCCAATAATTGCACTCATACAGTTTCCAATTTTAATGTATATTTTATATAAAATTGGAATTCCTGAGAATTTCGAAAAAGTAAACATTAAAAATCTCTTAGTGTATTTGAGCATTTTTATGATTGCGATTTTCATCTCAATGCCATCAAAAGAATTTATTACGTACTTGTTTATAGCAATACTTATTTTCCTTTGCAAAAACGAACGATTTTCCTATAGAAAAACCATTATCCTTTCTACATTACTATTAATTGTTTTCGGAGCTTTATACCGTCCTTATTTCGCTTTAATACCTGTTGTTGGCGGCGGTATGTACTTGGTGAGTTTTATTAATTTTAAAAATAAAACCATAACAACAATTTTCTATGGCGTGCTTATCGCTGTCTTTTTATCGTTAAGTTACGGTGTTTTAAAAGGCAAATATTTTTCTGAAATTAGTAGGGAAGTGGTAAACAGTACCAGATTGGCTTCATCAGATGCCAATTCAATTATTACATCACCAGTAAAAACAGACAACTGGTATGGAGAAATCATTGGCATTTTTTATGGATTTTTTACCGTAAATCTTCCGTTAAATGGTTTTAAACACATACTTTCGCCTCAAATTATCATTTTTATAATTTGGCAACTTTTGTTGTTTTATATTTTATTAGTCCGATTTTCTAAATGTTTAAAAGAACGAAAAAAGTACCGCTATGAACTTTTAATTATGTTCATTTTGTTTTCTTTTTTTATTCTTCAAGGCGTTTTTGAACCTGATTTAGGTTCGGCGATTCGACATAAGATCGGTATTTTTCCTTTAATTTATTTTGCGTTATACTATGAACATTTCCGAAAAGAACTTCAATAAAATCTTGCATGTTTTTTTGTGTTTGATTGCTGTCGCGATGATTTTCAGGAAACCATGTTCCTTGCTGATTATTTTGTTTGCCGCATTTAATTTGATTTTTCTAAAAAAATTAAATTACAGTAAAACGTCATTGATTTTAATAGCTTGTATAGCATCACCAGTTTTATTGGAATTACTGATGTTTTGGAACAATGATTCTTTTGCTAAAGGATTAAAAGCAATAGAAAAAAGTACTTCGTTGTTGATTTTCCCTTTGTTTATTATTGGAAATTATCAGCGCGTAAATTTTTTTAAAATAGCAAAGACATATGCGATTGTTACAACGTTGATTATGTTGTTTTTCTTTCTGAGGTTTCTAATTATTTATCCTGAATTGATGAATAAATATTTGAATGGAATCGATTTATGGGAAATGGGGTATCAATTCGCAGACAGCATTGGTATTCATGCTCCGGCCTTAAACATGCACTTGGCCTTTGTATCAGTTTGTGCGCTCTATTTTATTTTTGAAAGCTTCAGAAATCAGGAAAAAACAATAGTTAAAATGGCTCGTTTTATTGTTTTTTTACTGTCGTTTTTCTTTGTGCTTTTTGTGAATACGAGAATGGCACTGATCAATGTTTTAATTGGATTTTTAATTGTTTTCTTTTTTGAAATCAGATCGAAGTTCAACACAAAAAAAATCGCTATAACGGCTGCCGCTGTTCTTGTTTTGTTAGGTGGAATTACCTTTTTCTTTGTTCAGAAGAATCCTTATATGAAAGAGAAATATTCTTCAGTAACTTTTGCCTATATGGACAAAGTGGGAAAATTGGATGAAATTGACCATCCTGAAATCAAGGTTTTTAATTCGTTGGTAACAAGGGTTTCGATCTGGAAATCAGCTTGGGAATTGTCTGTTAAAAACCTTCCTTTTGGTGTTGGCGCCTCAGACGGAAAACCGGAGCTAAACAAATATTATAAGGCAACCAATCAGCAATTTTTAGCCAAATACGAATTTCCTACTCACAATCAGTTTCTTGATTTTTTATTGAAGTTTGGTATTCTCGGGCCTTTTGTGGTTTTTCTTTATATTTTCACCATCGGTTATTTAGGCTACGATTTAAAAAATGCAATGATACTTTCGTTTTTTCTAATCTTTTTTACCTCAAATCTAACAGATGATTTTTTACTCCGCTTCGACGGCATTGCCTTTAGCGGATTATGGTTTTCTATTTTTGGGAGTTATTGGCTGCAGCAAAAAATTACTCTTGATAAAGTGCCAGCAGTTGTTTAAAATTTTGATTTTTATCGAATAAATCGTGACATCTCGCCAAAGCATTTTCTCCAAATTCCGATCTTGTTTTTGGATCTTTTAAAATTTCAAAAAAGCTTTCTAGTTCAGATACATCCGTAAAAAGAAAGCCAGTTTTGTTATGCAAAACAGCATCTTTATTTCCAATGATATTAGTAGCGATTACCGGTTTTTGAAGTGCCATTGCTTCAAGAACGGCGATTGGCAATCCTTCCCAAAGCGAAATTTGCATATAAATATCAATGTTGTTTAGTTCTTTTAAAACTGTTTTTCTATCTAAAATCCAACCCGTAATTCGTATGTTTGGAGCAGTAATCAAAGGTCTTAATTCACCATCTCCAATCCAGACAAAATTAAAGTCCGGGAACTTTAAAGCGATTTGGTTAAACTGTTCAGGATTTCTGGCAGCCGTGATTCTGGCCATAATTCCAATGGTTAGTTTTTCGTTTTGATCAGGTGCAAAATGTTCCTGAACATTCGCGATGTCAATACCGTTTCTCACCAATCTTGAATCGCCTATTTTTTTTGCTATTTCGAGTTCAGTATCTCCGCAGGCCACAATTGTTCCTCCAAATAAAACCTGAAAACTCTTTTCAATAAACCAGTATATTTTTCGAACGGTTTTTGATGTATCAGTTCTTAAAAAAGAGTAACCGTGGGGTGTGTAAAATAGTTTTTTTTTGCTGAATAAGAAAAAATAAGCAACCCTGCCTAAAACACCTGCTTTTGAAGAATGAAGATGAATAACATCAGGATTGATTTTTTTGAGTTCTTTGACTAATTGATAAGCAGATTTTAAATCCTGTATAGGAGAAAACTCCCGAACCATATTGACCTGAATCAGGTTAACACCGTTTGAGAATTCAGATTTTATTTTTTGGGCGTCAATTTCTTTTCGATTGCCGCTATAAACAATAGTGGTTTCAATGTTTTTGTTTATTTCATCATCTCCAAAGAAAGTTGATAAATCTCTAAAATATGTATAAACGCCGCCACCAAGAGCTTCAATAATATGTACAACTTTCAAAACAGTGGATTTAGTTGGGGGTAAAAATAGATAAATGAGTTTAATAATTTTCTGAAAAGATAAAACTTCTTTTGAGATATGATTTCAAGTACAATTTAAAGGTCAGATATTTTATTACATTTGTGCCTCTATCTTGAATTTTGTGCAAAATAAAATTCAAAAATGTTCAATTAAATCAATTATGAAAAGAATACTTATTACCGGAGCAGCAGGATTTTTAGGATCACATTTGTGTGACCGATTTATTAAAGAAGGCTATTTTGTCATTGGAATGGACAATCTGATTACGGGAGATCTTAAAAATATTGAGCATTTATTTAAGTTAGAAAACTTTGAATTTTATCATCACGACATCACTAAATTTGTTCACATTCCGGGTGATTTAGATTATATTTTGCATTTTGCTTCGCCAGCAAGTCCAATAGATTATTTAAAAATTCCGATTCAGACTTTGAAAGTAGGATCACTAGGAACACATAATTTATTAGGATTAGCTCGTGTTAAAAAAGCAAGAATCCTGATTGCTTCAACTTCGGAAGTTTATGGAGATCCTTTAGTTCATCCCCAAACGGAAGAATACTACGGAAACGTAAATACGATTGGCCCTCGAGGGGTTTACGACGAAGCCAAACGTTTTCAGGAATCGATCACAATGGCATACCACACTTTTCATGGCGTAGAAACCAGAATAGTGCGTATTTTTAATACTTACGGACCAAGAATGCGATTAAATGACGGACGTGTTATTCCGGCTTTTATCGGACAAGCTTTGCGCGGAGAAGATTTAACGATTTTTGGAGACGGAATGCAAACGCGTTCTTTTTGCTATGTAGACGATCAGGTAGAAGGTATTTTCAGATTATTGCATTCAGATTATGTTTATCCTGTCAATATTGGAAATCCGGACGAAATCACAATTAAGGATTTCGCTGAAGAAATCATTAAATTGACTGGAACGAACCAGAAAGTAGTTTATCATCCATTGCCAATAAATGATCCCTTACAACGTCAGCCAGACACTACAAAAGCAAAGGAATTATTAGATTGGGAAGCGAAAGTAAGCCGTTCTGAAGGAATGAAAATTACGTATGATTATTTCAGATCATTGTCGCCCGAAGAACTTTCTAAGGAAGAACACAAAGACTTTTCAAGCTATATAAAATAATCGCAAGCGTTAATGAGTGAATTAGTTTCTATTATAACGCCAACTTACAATGCTGAAAAGTTCATTACAGAAACTTTAAAATCAGTTAAAAATCAAACGTACCAAAACTGGGAAATGATTTTGGTTGATGATGCTTCTACGGATGAAACCGTAAAGATTATTTCTGATTTTGCCGAAAAAGACAGTAGAATAAAACTGTTTAAATTAGAAAAAAATTCAGGAAATGGTTTTGCACGTAATATAGCTTTAGAAAAAGCAGTTGGGAAATATATTGCTTATTTAGATGCTGATGATTTGTGGTTTCCAAATAAATTAGAAAAACAGGTCGAGTTTTTAAAAACAAATAATTTACCGTTTACTTTTAGTTTTTACGACTGTATTGATGAAGAAGGAAATTCTTTAAAAAGAAGGGTAGAAGCACCATTAAATTTAAGTTACGACGAACTCTTTTTTTGCAATTACGTTGGCAATTTAACCGCCATTTACGACGCAGATTATTTCTGTAAAATTGTAATTGAAGCCACACAAAAAAGACAAGATTGGCGTTTGTGGCTTACGATTTTAAAACAAATTCAGGTTACAAAACCAGTTCCGGAATCTTTAGCATTTTATAGAATCAGAAAAGATTCAATTTCATCATCAAAGTTCAAATTGATCAAACACAACTTTGGAGTTTACAGAGAATTTCATGGTTTTAATTTTGTGTTTTCTGTTTTGTTGATGGTGCGCTTTTTATTTAGTCAGTTGTTTATCAAACCCCGATATATAAAGAAGATTTAGTGTTCTTCAAGGTCGCAATTTGCGACCTTGAAGAATTCTTGATATAGTTATTAAATCTTGAGGTCGCAAATTGCGACTTCAAAATTGCTGTTTAAGGTTGCAAATTGCGACCTCCAATTATTTCTTATATCCAATTTTTACTCTTTCACTTTCGTTTTCTTTTTTCTCTGTCAATTCATCCAAATAAGAGAAAACCAATTCGATGTTTTTATCATGATTCTCCAATTTCTTTTGAATCTGAAGAATATCAACTTTAATTTCGGTTGTATCCAAAAGCATTTGTCTCACTTTCGTGAAAATGCGCATGATTTGAATATTGGTTTGAATGGCTTTGTCGCTTTTCAAGATACTTGAAAGCATTAAAATACCATGTTCAGTAAATGCATAAGGAAGATATTTCAAATTAGATCCTCGTCCATTCTTCAAGGTCACAATTTGTGACCTTGAAGAATCATATTCTATCTTAGTAAGTTCAAACATGAAATCTTCTGGAAATCTGGATAAATTTCTTTTTACTGATTGTTTTAGAACTTTTGTCTCAATGCCGTACAGCAATGCCAAATCACTATCAAGCATAACTTTTTGACCGCGGATAAAATATATTTTGTTTGAAATTGTTTCTTCTGAGAGCAAAGATTGATCGTCCATGAGTTTTTATTAATAAAAACAAATGTAAGATTTTATTTATATTATAGATACGATTTAAATTGCTTTAATTTTCCTCGATTGGTTCTTTCCAGAACTTTTTTTCGGGTAAAAGTGAAGTTTAAATTGGGTTCAAGATATAAGGAAATCGCTTCTTCAATTTTTTGAATTTGTTCCGAATGTAGTTCTTTTTCAGAAACATATTCAATTTCGAAGGTATCTAATTTGGTTTGTTTGATGATAAATTCTTTAACATTTCCATCGTCTTCAATAATGCTTTTGGTTACGTAATAGAAAGTCAATCCAGGCGATTTTTTTCCGGTTGGCAAAATCGCAACGTCGTTTGTTCTTCCAATTAATTTCTTTAAAATTGGTTTTTGTGGCGTACTTTTTTCATCTAAAATTCCGATGTCGCCAATTTCATATCTAATAAAAGGATTCGCATTATTGAATAAAGAAGTAATCACAATTCGGCCTTCTTCCCCGTAAGGGAGAACTTTGTTATTTTCATCTAAAATCTCAACAAAAAGTGTTTCGGCATTCACTTGCCATTCGCCCTCTGGATTTTCAAAAGCAATTAAATCCAATTCTGAAGCGCCGTATTCGTTGATGATCGGAATACCGAATTGTTTTTCCAAAAGTTTTTTATCCGATTCAAAAAGCATTTCCGAAGTAACAAAACAAGCTTTTAATGTCGGACAGATTTCTTTTAGAATAATGTTTTTTTGTTCTAAATATTTCGCAAACAATACAATAGAGCTGGTATAACCGTTGAGGTAATCGAATTTTTTGGTTTTGAATTTCTGCAGAAATTTTTCCAGAACTACATCAGACAAATCAAAAACTGGAAAACGAAAACGTCGGCTTAAAAAATCTTTAAAACGTTCTTTTTGATATCCAACAAAATCCATTGGAATGCCATAAAAACGAGCCTGATAGGAATGATTAAAATCAATATTAAACCAGCCAAAACGCATAATGTTCGAAGCCCAGGTTAAAGCGTGCGAATATTTGTCTTTGGCAAAAACAAAAGGAGTTCCGCTGGATCCGGATGTTTTGTTGAGGTAGACGTTTTTTAAAGTATATCCTTTTGAAAGTCTTTCTGCGAGCGGTTTCTGTAGATTTTGTTTGTTCAGAATGGGTAAATCTTCCCATGTTGGAATCGTTTTATTTCCAACTAATTCCTGATAAAAGACATTGTTTTGCAAATGAAAAGCAACGATTTCCTCTTTTTTATTTTGAAGGAAAACGGCATAATCTTCTTCAGATAAATTCACAATTCGGTCCAATTCAGTTTTTGCTTTCTTTATCTGAAAACCATTTAATTGAAGGGAAATATCGAAAAGAGAAATCATTTTTGGAAGATTAATTTTCATCAAAAATAATATTATCCAACTACTAACAGAGAAGAATCACGAACTTTTTAAGATTTAATTATTTTTTACGTGCAAAAGCAATTATTTTTGCACCACAACTAAATACAACTATACCATGACAATTTTATTATTGGGATCAGGCGGAAGAGAGCATGCTTTTGCGTGGAAAATGATTCAGAGTCCGCTTTGCGAAAAACTTTTTGTTGCACCAGGAAATGCAGGAACGGCTGGAATTGCTACAAATGTTGACATGTCTCCAACCGATTTTGATGCCATAAAAGCATTTGTACTAAAAGAAAATGTAAAAATGGTAGTCGTTGGACCTGAAGATCCGTTGGTAAAAGGTATTTACGATTATTTTAAAAACGACGAAAGTTTAAATCATATCCCGGTTATTGGGCCATCAAAATTAGGTGCTCAACTAGAAGGAAGTAAAGAATTCGCAAAAGAATTCCTAATGAAACATAACATTCCAACAGCAGCTTATGATAGTTTTACTGCCGAAACAGTTGAAAAAGGATGTGCTTTCTTAGAAACTTTACAACCTCCATACGTTTTAAAAGCAGATGGACTAGCGGCTGGAAAAGGAGTTTTGATTATTCAGGATCTTGAAGAGGCAAAAACGGAATTAAGAAACATGTTGGTTCATGAAAAATTTGGTGCTGCAAGTTCAAAAGTGGTTATTGAAGAATTTTTGGATGGTATCGAATTAAGCTGTTTCGTTTTAACGGACGGTAAAAGCTATAAAATCCTTCCGACAGCAAAAGATTACAAACGTATTGGCGAAGGAGACACAGGTTTAAATACAGGCGGAATGGGAGCTGTTTCTCCAGTTCCTTATGTTGATGCTGTTTTGATGGAAAAAATCGAAACCCGCATCGTTAAACCAACAATTGAAGGTTTCCAGAAAGACGGAATCGAATATAAAGGATTTGTTTTCATTGGTTTGATCAATGTAAAAAACGAACCAATTGTTATCGAATACAATGTTAGAATGGGTGATCCTGAAACTGAGGTTGTGGTTCCAAGATTAAAATCTGATTTAGTAGCATTGTTCCAGTCTGTGGCAGATCAAAAGTTAGATACTTTCGAATTAGAAGTTGATCCAAGAAGTGCCACTACAATTATGGTTGTTTCTGGCGGATATCCTGAAGAATTTGAAAAAGGAAAAGTAATTACAGGATTAGAAAACATTACAGATTCTATCGTTTTTCATGCAGGAACAAAATTAGATAACGAAAATGTCGTTAGTAATGGAGGACGTGTATTAACTGTAACATCATACGGAGACGATTTCCAACAGGCCATAAAAAAATCTTACCAAAATATAGATAAACTAAATTTTGATAAGATGTATTTTAGAAAAGATATCGGCTTCGACTTACTTTAAGAAAGAGTGAGCAGTAGTATCTTGGTTTTCTGTTCCGGCGTCATCAAATATGCGTAATTGTTTAATCCAATAACCAATTGCGCATGCGCAGATGATCATAAAAATCCAGTTAATTGTGCTTGCAGCAAACCAGCTAACTAGTTCCAAACGACGTAAAAAGTCAAGAGGAGCAAACAAAATGTTAACGAATAAGTATTGTATTCCTTCGAAAAAAGCTGTCATAATTTATAAAATTATATGTTATTTATTGTTTTGTAACGCATTGAAGACAAAATTCAGATAATAGAATCTTTTTTCAACTTGTTGGGTTTTCCTTTTTAAACAAGTATTATATTTACAATCACAAAAGTATAAAATATCCTTATGATAACAAGTGTTTTTAAAAAATCTACACCATTAAATTATTCTTTGGTCGTAATTTTAATACTGGTTTTCTTTTTTCTGTTTCAAATTCAGGAACCATCATGGATGAGTTCTTATTTTTTGGCGTTTCAAAAATTGAGTTTACTGTGTTTTATATTTGCTTCTTTTTTTCTGATAAATTTTATTGTCAAAAAGAATGGGCTCAGTAAAGACAATGGTTATGCTATCTTTTTCTATTTATTATTTCTATTATTTTTCCCCACGATATTCAATAATCCGAATGTTATATACGCCAACTTTTTTCTGTTACTGGCGCTCCGAAGATTAATTTCACTGCAGTCATTAAAAGCTTCAAAAGAAAAGATCTTTGATGCGTCTTTTTGGATTTTAGTAGCCTCTTTATTTCAATTTTGGTGTATTCTTTTCCTGATTTTAGTTTTCATATCGATTATTTTTCACGTTTCGAGAGATTATAGAAACTGGGTTTTACCATTTATAGCGCTACTGGCAGTCTCAATTATTTTTTTATTGATATCGTTTGTTTTTCATTTTAACGCCATAGAATTTTTTGAAAAACGAGCTGTAATCGATTTAAGGATTGATTATTTTAAGAATAATTACGAAAATGGAGCACTTTCAATCTATGTTGCGATAGCTTTATTTTTTGTAGTTTCAATATTGACAACACTATCAAGCAGACCACAAATTGTACACACATCGTATAAAAAAGTAGTGGCTTGTTTTTTTATTGCGGTTTTTGTTTTTATTCTTTCGCCTAATAAAAGTAATGATTTATTAATTTTCAGCATTACTCCATTAACGATTATGGCAGCAAGCCATGTTGAATATATACAGCAAAAACTAAACAACGAGATTGTTTTTTATGTGTTGATTTGCTGTAGTTTATTTACGTTTTTCTCTCAATTATAATTTACTTCCATAAGCAAGATCACCGGCATCACCTAGTCCGGGAACAATATAGTTTTTCTCGTTTAATTTTTCGTCTAAGGCAGCAACCCATAAATGACAGTTGTCGGGAAGACTTTTTTCGAGGTATGCAACTCCTTCCGGAGCGGCGATAACAACAACTATATGAATTTCTTGAGGTGTAGCATTTTGAACTAATTTTTCATGAACAGCCACAATTGATTGACCCGTTGCCAGCATGGGGTCCAGAAGTAAAACGGTTTTATTATTTAAATCTGAAAGGGCTTGATATTCAACTCTAATTTCAAATTCATGATCGTTATTCGGATGATATCTGCAAGCCGAAACAAAGCTGTTTTCGGCATGGTCGAAATAATTTAAAAAGCCATTATGAAGCGGTAAACCAGCTCTTAAAATAGAACACAAAACCAAATCACTTTCTACTTCTGTCGTTTTTTTAATACCGAGTGGTGTCTGAATTTCAACTTCTTTATAAGACAAATTCTTGCTTAATTCATAAGCCATAATTTCGCCAATACGTTCGATATTTCTTCTAAAACGCATGCTGTCGTTCTGAACATTTACATTTCTGATTTGACCTAAAAAGTGGTTTAATACGCTGTTTTTTTCAGATATATAATGAATTTTCATGTGGAGTTTTTAGAATTATCAATGATTTGCGATACTAATATGAAAAAACAACCGTTTTTTTCACACTATAAAAGTATAAAAAGTATCTTTGTATCTCTAATAATTAAAGACATGTTTTCAAAATTAGCTTATTCTGTTTTCGAACAAAGTATCAAAGATTATCACCAGTTTGATAATGTTGATCAGCCTATAAACAATCCTTTTCCAAAGGATAAATTTGAACATTTATTATATTTAAAAAACTGGATTGACACTGTTCAATGGCATTTTGAAGATATCATTCGTGATCCGCAAATTGATCCGGTTGCAGCGTTGACTTTAAAAAGAAGAATCGATGCTTCAAACCAGGAACGTACGGATATGGTGGAATATATTGATAGCTATTTTTTGCAAAAATACAGCAATGTACAAGCAAAAGACGGAGCAAAAATCAATTCTGAAAGTCCAGCCTGGGCTTTTGACAGATTGTCAATTTTAGCTCTAAAAATTTATCATATGCAGGAAGAAGCAACTCGTGCAGAGGCTTCACAAGAGCATAGAGATAAATGTCAGGAAAAATTAAATATTCTTTTAGAGCAAAGAAGCGATTTGTCAACAGCAATTGAAGACTTATTGACTGACATTGAAAACGGAGATAAATTCATGAAAGTGTACAAACAAATGAAAATGTACAATGATGATGATTTGAATCCTGTTTTATATCAAAATAAAAAATAGTTTCTGGAGCTATTTCCAGCTTTCCATTTCAATTCCTCACAAAAAAAATAGAGTTTCTATTGTTCAAAAAAGAGCTTCCGTTGGTCGCTTTTTTTAAACAAGAAACTTTATTTTTTTTGCTCCGGGATTTCCATTTCAATCTGGGCTAAAAAGAAGAACAGAAAAAATCAGAACATATTGCAATATTTCATCACAATTTAAAATACAAAAATTGTCAAATAAAATTAAGCATATAGCCGTCATGAGACTATCCGCAATGGGAGATGTCGCCATGACGGTTCCTGTTTTACGCGCCTTTGTAAAACAGTATCCAGACGTAAAACTAACCGTAATATCCCGTCCTTTTTTTAAACCTTTTTTTGACGGAATTCCGAATCTTGAGTTTTTTGCATTTGATGAAAAAGAAAGACACAAAGGTTTTCCTGGACTATTGAGATTATATAGGGATCTTAAAAAGTTCAAAATTGATGCTTTTGCAGATCTTCATAATGTTTTAAGATCTAAGGTTGTGAGTTTGCTTTTCGCTTTAAGCGGAAAAAAAAGAGCCACGGTTGACAAAGGAAGAGAAGGTAAAAAAGAATTAACCCGAGCAGAAAATAAGATTTTTAAACAATTGCCAACCATGTTTGAAAGACATGACAAAGTGTTTGAAAAACTCGGTTTTCCTTTAGATTTATCTCAACCGGAATTTCCTGAAAAGGCAAAATTAGATGCAGCTATTTTGGAAATTATTGGAAATCAGAATCAAAAATTAATCGGAATTGCGCCTTTTGCACAATACGATTCTAAAGTGTATCCGATAGATTTAATGACTGAAGTTGTTTCGACTTTGGCGCAAAATCCAAACTATAAAATATTGCTTTTTGGCGGAGGAAAGAAAGAAATTGAAATTCTTGATTCACTTTCAAAACCATTTGAAAATGTAATCAATATGGCTGGAAGAATCAAATTCCAACAAGAATTACAATTGATCAGCAATCTTGACATAATGCTTTCTATGGATTCAGGAAACGCACATATTGCAGCAATGTTGGGTGTAAAAGTAGTTTCTCTTTGGGGAGCAACGCATCCATACGCAGGATTTTTACCATTCAATCAAAGTTTAGAAAATGCATTGACTTCTGACAGAAATCAATATCCAAAATTACCAACTTCCGTTTATGGAAATAAGATTGTTGATGGCTATGCGGATGCGATGAGAAGTATTTCTCCGAAAGATGTAATTGCAAAGATAGAAGAACAGTTTTCAAAATAAATATTTAGAAGAAATTCCAATAAAAAATTCCAAATCCCAATTGTAAAGTTGGAATTTGGAATTTTTTAATGGAATTTAATTTTCTTATAACTCAAGAAAAAGATAACCCATTGGTTTCTTTTTGTTTCGATCAACTACAACTTTAACAAAATGATTTTCTTTTTCTGTAGCCAATAATATGTGCTCAAAATCTTCAGTTGAATTTCTGTAAACCTTATGTATCAACTCTGATTCTTTAACTTTATTCGATAAAATTTTGACCGCTTTTAATTCACTTATATAAGGCCAAATATTAAAAACACTACCGTTAGAAACAGGTATTTCTTGCATTTTTTCACTCATTGACAAACTATATTTTTCTTGCGAAAGTAGTTTAGGAACTTTTCTGTTTCTCCTTTTTTTTATTATAAAGTAGATACAGATAAAAGATGTTATTACAAAAAGTAATATAAAAGATAGTCGAAGATAGTGATGCATTGCCATAATATTTAATTTTTAAACTTGTTGACAATCAGATTTAGCTTTACAATTCTATTTTTAATAAAAAGAAATAGGTATCAGCTTTAAGTAAAGTACTAATATAGTAAATTTTAAGCACATTTTTTAAAATATGTTTAAAAATATATCTATTTTTCTGCACTTTGTTTAGATGGGTTTTGCTGATTGGATTATACTTGTGAAGAAAAGAATAACTTTTACAACAGATTTATTGGAATTTATCACAACCAAATTTTTTCTTCCCGACATCTGCTATAAATATAATTTTTAAGATTTGAAATTGTGGCTTCGTAATTTGGAGCTTCATAACCAAATCGTTCATGTTCCATTTGTTCTTTTTCAATAGAATTGCACCCTTTTATGACTTCTTTAAGCATATCCAGCATGGCAAGTTCTTTATTGTCGTTTTTCTGAAATTTAAATTCTACAATTTCATCCTGAAGTTCTTCGCAATATTCTATAAGTTTTTCAACTTCAGGTTCCTCTAAAAGATGTTTCTTATTCTTAAAAATTTCTCGAACCGATCTCATAACAATTTAAATTAAAAAATTTCAAAAAAAAAATACCAAATTCCAATTGACAAAGATTATAAATATTTCTAATCAGACAAAAAAAATTCCAAATACCAATTTTAAAGCTGGTATTTGGAATTTTTTATATAAGAATTTTAACGCTTATACATCATCATAATCTACATAAATAGATTCTGATGTTGGATGTGCCTGACAGGTTAAAATTAATCCTGAAGCAATTTCTTTATCGGTTAAAATAGAATTTTTTGTCATCTCTGCAGTTCCAGAAGTTACACGAGCTAAACAGCTGCTGCAAATTCCGCCTTGACAAGAATACGGAGCGTCAATTCCTTGTTTTAAAGCTGCATCCAGAATTGTTTGTTTTTGAGACATTTCAAAAGAAACTTCATCATCATCAACTAAAACGGTGATTTTTGTATGTCCTTCAAGCGAAGTTTTTATTTCATGTTCTTGTGTTGAAGTTGTAAAAAGTTCAAACTTAATAGCAGAATCTTTTACGTTTTTCTCTTTCAAAATACCAGAAACGGTATTGATCATTTCCTCTGGTCCACAAAGGTAAAACTTGTCAAATTGAAGTTCTTTATGTTTGTTGTTCAACACAAAATTCACTGCTGATTTTTCGATTCTTCCAAACAATGCATTTTCGGCTTTAGCCTGACTAAATACATAGTGCACGAAAAAACGACCCACATATTTTAATTGTAAATCGTGTAATTCCTGGTGAAAAATAGTTTCATCTGGAGTTTTATTTCCGTAAACCAATACAAATGAACTCTTTGGTTCACTCTTTAAAACTGATTTTATGATAGAAAGTACTGGAGTAATTCCGCTTCCTGCTACAAAAGCAGCATAATTTTTTTGTCTTTCAGCATCTGGTTCAAAAGTAAATTTTCCTTCAGGATGACCTACTTCAAGAACATCTCCAGCTTTAAGTTTTGTATTAGCAAATGGAGAAAACAAACCATTTTTAACTGCTTTAACAGCAATTCGTAATTCACCGCTTTCTGGTGCAGAACAAATAGAGTAAGCACGTCTAATTTCTTGATTATCAAGAGTTAGTTTTAAATTTATATATTGTCCCGCAATAAATTTATAGTCTGGTTTTAGTTCCTCAGGAACATTAAAAAGAATAGAAACGGCATCTGTAGTTTCACGTTTTACCTCTTTAATTATCAGTTTTAAGAATGAAGGCATGATTGTATATTTTATGCAAAAGTAGCAAACAGAGATTAATTCACAGGTACTAAACTATTATTTTTAACTTTTTTTGTAACGTTTTCTTACATTTGATCTCTTACTACAAAAACTCAAAACCAATAACCATGATTAAAAAGTTTATTTATCTCGAATGGAAGGCCTTTACCAGATCGGCTTCATTTGGAGCAAATCTGGCAATGAAAATTTTGTTAGGTTTTTTAATGATTTATTTTTCACTACTTTTTATTGGGGCCGGCGTTGGAGCATTTTATTTACTAAAAAAAATGAACCTTGAACCCTTACGAACAGTCAATAGATTTTTGATTTATTATTTTTTGTTCGACTTAGTAATTCGTTTGCTGATGCAGGCAATTCCGGTATTAAATATCAAACCTTTATTGGTTTTGTCTTTCAAAAAACCAACTATTGTACACTTTTCATTAGGAAAAACTGTATTGTCTTTTTTTAACTGGGTTCATGCCCTTTTCTTCGTTCCTTTTGCGATTGTATTAGTATTAGAAGGTTACGACGTTATTGGAATCCTGATGTGGCTTTTGGCGATTTTCTCCTTAATATACATCAACAATTTTTTAAATATTATCTTAACTAATATCGACAAATTATTTGTTGTTTTTGTCGGAATTGCAATTGGTTTGGGAGCTGCTCAATATTATAAATTATTTGATATTACCATTTATACAGCACCATTTTTTCAAGGATTATACGCTCAAAAAGGATTGTTTTTAATTCCGGTTTTAGCGCTGATTGGATTGTATCAATTTACATTTAAGTATTTTAAAAACAATTTATTCTTAGATGCAGGACTTTCTAAAAAAGAAGATATCGCAACAACTGAAAATCTTGTTTGGCTGAATCAATTTGGAACTTTAGGAACATTCCTTAAAAACGATATCAAATTAATCAGAAGAAATAAAAGATCAAAAACGACACTAATTATGAGTTTTTTCTTTTTGTTCTATGGATTGATATTTTTTGGAAATACCCATCAGCCGGCAGTGATGCATATTTTTGCCGGAATATTTGTTTCGGGCGGATTTTTATTTGTCTTCGGACAATTTGTACCAAGTTGGGATAGTTCTTATTATCAATTAATGATGACGCAAAATATTCCGTATCGAGGTTACATTACTTCAAAATGGTGGCTTATTGTAATTGCAACTTTTATTTCAACAGTCTTGGCCTCTTTTTATCTTTTTTATGGCTGGGAAGTTTACCTGACGATTGTTGTTGGTGCAATTTATAATATCGGGGTTAATTCACATTTAGTTTTACTTGGAGGCGCATTTACTAAAACGCCAATTGATTTGAGCAATGCCAGCGGAGCTTTTGGTGATAAAAAAGCATTCAGCGCAAGTGCCATGCTATTGACCTTGCCAAAACTATTATTGCCTTTAGGCCTTTACGGTCTCGGACTTTATTTAGGAGATAAAACACTTGGATTGTTACTGGTTGCTGGAGCGGGAGTTTTAGGATTTGTGTTTAGAAATACTGTTTTTTCTATAATTGAAAAAAGATACAAAATCGAGAAATACAGTACAATAAGCGCCTATAAACAAAAGAATTAATTAGAAAATGCGCCAGTTTGATAATTAGATAATTTTCATCTGATTGCAATCAAATAGCAAAAAATAAAGAATGGTTTTTTAATCTAAAATCTACAATCTAAAATCAACACTTATAATGATACAAGTAAATCAACTTTCAAAAAAATATAACGGAACAACGGTTTTAAACATTAACAATCTCGAAATTCCGAAAGGACAGAGTTTTGGATTAGTAGGGAATAACGGAGCAGGAAAAACGACTTTTTTCAGTTTGTTGTTAGATTTAATTCAGCCTTCAACGGGACATATTACGAACAATAACATTCAGGTAAATACGAATGAGAACTGGAAATCTTTTACAGGTTCATTTTTAGACGAAAGTTTCCTTATTGGTTATTTGACTCCAGAGGAATATTTTTATTTTATTGGGGATTTGCGTCATCAAAATAAAGCGGATATTGATGCATTGTTAGCACAACACGAAGAGTTTTTTAATGGAGAGATTTTAAATAACAAAAAATACCTTCGCGACTTATCAAAAGGAAACCAGAAGAAGGTAGGAATAATTGCGACACTTATTGGTAATCCTGAGGTTGTAATTTTGGATGAACCTTTTGCAAATTTAGATCCAACAACAGTTAGCCGTTTAAAAAAGATTATTAAAGATTTGGCAGACAATCCAGATGTTACCGTTTTAGTTTCAAGCCATGATTTGCAGCATACTGTAGAGGTTTGCGATCGCATTGTTGCATTAAATAAAGGAGAAATAGTTAAAGATATTCAGACCTCAAAAGAAACACTTCAAGAGCTCGAATCGTTTTTTGCTGTTTAAGTTTCTATATTTCAAAAAGAAGCGTATTTTTACACGTCATTATACTAAAAAGCCTTTTTAGAAGTTAATGGATTTAAACTCTTTTCTATTGAAAAAGAATACTCTAAAATATAGTTTTCCGTTCGTGTTTTTATTCTTTTTGATAGCTTGCTCTACCAAAAAAAACACTTTTGTGTCTCGAAATTCCCATGCTTTAAGTACAAAATATAACATTTTGTACAATGGCGGTATTGGTCTTGAAAAAGGTTTAAAATCTATTCAGGCAAATGATCAGGATAATTTTTGGAAGATGTTGCCTATTGAAAAAATGCAGGTTGACGAAAATTATTCCGGAGACGAAAAAGCTAAAAATCCTGATTTTGAATTAGCCGAAACAAAAGCAACAAAGGCCATTCAGAAACACTCCATGAATATTGGAGGAAGAGAAAAAAACTCGCAGATCGATGAAGCCTATTTAATGCTAGGAAAAGCAAGATATTATGATCAGCGTTTTATCCCGGCTTTAGAAGCATTCAATTATATCCTTTATAAATATCCAAACAGTAGTAATATTTACACAGCAAAAATCTGGCGCGAAAAAACCAACATGCGCTTAGGAAATGATGCAATTGTGGTAAAAAATATTAATCTGTTATTAAAAAACACCGATTTAAATAAGCAGACATTTTCAGATGCAAATGCATTATTAGCTGAGGCTTTTTTACATTTAGAACAAAAAGATAGTGCTGTAGCGAAACTTAGAATTGCTGAAGATTTTTCGCGAATAAACGAAGACAAAGCACGTTATCGTTTTATTTTGGGACAGATGTATCAGGAAATCGGTAAACGAGACAGCGCGATTTATTTTTATAATGGTGTAATCGACATGAACCGTAAAGCAGATCGAAAATACATGATGCATGCTTACGCAAAAAAGGCACAAATGTTTGATTATGAAAATGGCAATCAGGATATGTTTATTGAAACGTACAATAAACTGGTGGATGATCGCGAAAACAGACCTTACTACGATATTCTATTTTACGAAATGGGTGTTTTTTTCGATAACTATAAAGAACAGGAAAACGCACTTGAATTTTATAATAAATCATTAGCAAGAAAGTCTAAAGATCCTTATTTGGTAGCTTCGACTTACAGAAACATTGGAAATATGTATTTTAAAAATACAGATTATACTATGGCAGCTAAGTATTATGACAGCACATTAGTAAAATTAGATCCTAAAAGCAGAGAGTTTGCTTTTATTGAAAAAAACCGAAAAAACCTCGATAATGTCATTAAATACGAAGCAATTGCAAAACGTAATGACAGTATTATAACGGTTTATGGTTTACCAGAAGCAGAACGAAAATCTTATTTCGAAAATTATATTACCGAGCTTAAAAAGAAGGACGATGCAAAACGTATTGCAGAAGAAATAGAAAAGGAGAAATTAGCAAACGTAGAACGTAACTCAAAAGCCGGAAATGTACCGACTGCTGTAAATCCGCAAGCACCAGTACCTGCTGATTTGCCTGGTGGCGGAGCATTTAATCCTCCGGGAACAAATGACCAGGCAAGTACATTCTATTTTTACAATCCAACAACGGTTGCTTACGGAAAAGTGCAATTTAGAAAAATGTGGGGGAACAGATCGTTAGCCGGTAACTGGCGTTTAGCCTCTTCAAAAACAATCGTTAACCCTGTTCTAAAAGACTCATTGCGTATTCGTCAGGATTCGCTTAATGCTTTACAGGATTCTGTTGTAATCGAAAAGTATACTACGGCATTTTACGAAAAACAACTTCCAACTAGTCCGGTTGTCATGGATAGTATTGGCAAAGAACGAAATTTTGCTTATTACCAATTAGGACTTATTTATAAAGAAAAATTTAAGGAGTACAATTTAGCCAGTGACAAACTGGAACAATTATTAAAAAATAATCCAGAAGAAAAATTGGTTTTACCATCGATGTATAATTTGTATAAAATTTATCAAATTACAAATCCGGCTAAAGCAGAAAAGGTAAAATCTGACATTGTAGGAAATTATCCAACTTCGAGATATGCCCAACTTTTAAATAACACCAATACAAGTGATTTGGCATCACCGGATAAAGAATATAATAAGTGGTATAAATTATATGAAGAAGAACAGTTTGATGTTGTTTTAGAGAATATTGATAATTTGATAAACCAATATGCTGGAGATGAAATTGTTTCTAAATATGAATTACTGAAAGCCAATACATTAGGAAAAGTAAACGGTTTGGCAGCTTATAAAAAAGGTTTAGAAACAGTTGCAGATAATTATCCAAACAGTGAAGAAGGTAAAAATGCCCGTGAAATTTTAGAGAAACAAATTCCAGGTTTAGAAAAGCTTGATTTTACGGCTGTTGACGGAAAAAACTGGAAAATTATTTACGCGATTCCAAAAGGAGATACTAAAACAGCCAAGAAAATTGAAGAATCGATTAAAATATTTTTGCAGGTAGAGAACTTCGAAAAATTGACAACTTCAGTTGACAAATACAATAAAACCGAAAGTTTTGTAGTTATCCATGGAATAAAATCTGAGGCATATGCCAGAGATATTTCGGGAGTTTTGAGAGACGATAAAAAGTACAAAATCACGCATCCGGCAATTATTATATCAAGTGATAATTACAAAGTGATTCAAATCAAAAAAAATCTTGAAGTGTATTTAGCGCCTAAAAACCCATAAACCATGTTTGAGAAAGCAAAAAAAAGCGGCACAGAACTCTTAGGAAAAACAAATAGAATAGTAGAAGGAACTTCTATAATAGGTGATATTGTTTCTAAGGCCGATTTTCGATTAGATGGAGAATTGATAGGGAATTTTACTTCGCAGGGAAAACTGGTTATCGGTCCCTCAGGAATTGTAAAAGGTGAAATTATTTGCCACAATGCAGATATTGAAGGAGAATTTCAGGGGAAACTAAAAGTTTTAGAAGTCCTTAATATAAAAGCAACAGCTCATATTCATGGAGAAATACTTGTAGGCAAACTGTCTATAGAACCAGGAGCTGAATTTACTGCTACTTGTGCCATGCTAACTAATTCTAAAGAAGTAACTTTAAAAGATGGAAAAGGAGCCGAACAAAAATCAAAGGAATAAGTGGATAGCACTTATAAACATTCCCATTCAAATGGGCGTTATTATTTTTTTGTTTTCTTATTTAGGAACCTGGTTAGATGAAAATCATCCCAGTCCAAAAATCTATTATAATAAGATATTGGTTATGGTTGGTGTTTTTCTGGCTTTATATAATGTATTTCGTCAGGTAAACGAGATCAATAAAACAAAGTAGTTTTGCTTTTAAAAGAGCTTTAAATAAATGTTGCATCTTTGCATAAAATTATTCAAAATGCTTTTTAAAGAACACAAGACAATTTTACATTTATTCTTTTTTGCTTTAGCATCCTATATAGTGCACAAAGCAGTTTTTATATTTTTTGATATCCCAAATCAAAATTTTCATTATAGTATAGAGTTGTTGTATTTTATTTTTTTTGTATTTGCAACTGCTCTTTTCATGATACTATTAAAGTTTAAAACAAGTCATTTTGATAATATTGGAATGCTTTTTATGGGAGGGACTTTTATTCAAATGTTTTTTTTCTATTTTATTTTGAGACCAATTTTAGTAGATAAGCTTCCGGGCATGGCTGTTGAAAAAATCAATTTTTTTATAACATTTATTTTATTTTTGTTATTTGAAACGCTTTTAACTATCCGATTATTAAACAAAAAGCGTTAAAATAGCGATTCTGTAAAACAAGGTTCAAAAATAATTTTTCATATCCTTTTGAATATTAATAAAAAATGTACCTTTGCACCAAATTTTAGAAACGTAAAAAATCAGATTTTCAACAGATATGGTGATTTCAAACAGACCACTCAGATTTATTCTTGTAGCTTTAGTAGCATGTCTTCCAGTAATAAGCTTTGCTAATTCGGAAAAGGACGCTGCACATACTCAAACTGAAGTAGCTCATGAAGCTGCTGCAGAAGGCCATCATGCAGAGCCAACTGACGTAAAATCTAAAATTAAAGCTTTCGTGAATCATCACGTTTTAGATTCTCATGATTTTACCTTGACTCAGGATGATGAGACAGGAAAATATTATGGTTTTTCTTTACCAGTTATTATCTGGGATAATGGATTGCAAATGTTTTCTTCATCAAAATTTAATCATGGTCATGCGGTAGCTGAATCAAATGGAAATTATTATGTGATTAATCATCATGATGGTAAAATCTACAAAACAGATGCTACAGGAACAATTACTGAAGATGAAAAAACGGGACATCCAACAAATGTTCGTCCTTTAGATTTTTCAATTACTAAAACAGTAGTTTCTATTTTTGCAGCAGCTTTATTAATGTTATGGTTGTTTTCTAGCCTGGCAAAATCTTATACTAAAAACGGAGGTATTGCTTCTGGAGTTGGAAGAATTTTCGAACCATTAGTAGTTTACATTCGTGACGAAATTGCAATTCCAAATATTGGTGAAAAGCATTATAGAAAATACATGAGTTATTTATTGACTATCTTTTTCTTTGTATTGTTTTTAAATATTTTCGGATTAACACCACTAGGAATTAATGCTACAGGTAATTTAACGATTACATTCTCTTTAGCAATCATTACTTTCTTAATTACAAATCTTACAGCAAATAAAAATTACTGGGGTCACATTTTCTGGATGCCAGGCGTGCCAAAACCAATGAGAATTATTTTGGCTCCAATTGAATTGCTAGGTGTTTTCATCAAGCCATTCTCATTAATGATTCGTTTGTATGCAAATATCTTCGCTGGTCACATTGTTTTAATGAGTATCATCGGATTAATGTTTATCTTTAAAAGCTGGATTGGAAGCAGTTTGTCTTTTGGATTATCATTTGTGCTTTCTATTCTTGAAATTTTAGTAGCATTTTTACAAGCCTATATTTTTACAATGCTGTCTGCACTTTATTTTGGTTCAGCAGTAGAAGAGCATCATCACGAAGAAGAAGCTCATCATTAAAACTTAGATTCGAGATCCCGGATTTAGGTATTATTCTAAAATCCAGATTCAAAAATCTACAACAAAATTGAATGTTTAATTTTTTAATATATTTATTATGGTAATTCCAAACATCATTGGAGCTGGATTAATTGTAATCGGAGCAGCATTAGGAATCGGTAGAATTGGTGGTTCAGCAATGGACGCTATTGCTCGTCAGCCAGAAGCTTCTGGAAAAATCCAGACAGCTATGCTTATTGCAGCTGCACTTATTGAAGGTATTGGTTTCGCTGCGTTATTCGCATCTTAGTTAAAACCCAAAAAAACAATAGTTGCAACGGTTGGTTGTAACTATTGTTTTAAAATTAAAACATTAAAATTGCTTTTTGGAAAGCGATTAAAAAAGACATAAATTAAAATTTATAATTATCTATAATGGAAAAGTTAATAAATCAGTTTGAGTTCGGTTTGTTCTTCTGGCAAGTATTAATATTTGTTGGATTAATTCTTTTGTTGAAAAAATTCGCTTGGAAACCAATTCTTGATGCAGTAAATGATAGAGAGCAAGGTATTAAAGATGCATTACTTTCTGCAGAAAATGCAAGAAAAGAAATGGAAAATCTTCAGGCTGACAATTTAAGAATTTTGAACGAAGCTCGTGCAGAACGTGATGCGATGTTAAAAGAAGCTCGCGAAATGAAAGAGAAAATGATTGCTGATTCTAAAAACGAAGCACAAGCGCAAGGTCAAAAAATGATCGAGCAGGCTAAAGCGGCTATCGAAAGTGAAAAAAATGCTGCTATGGCTGAATTGAAATCACAGGTTTCAACTTTATCATTAAGCATCGCTGAAAAATTATTGAAAGAAGAATTATCTAACAAAGAATCTCAAACTAAATTAGTGGAGAAAATGTTAGGTGACGTAAAGTTAAACTAAGATTATGGCAAGTACAAGAGCAGCAATTCGTTATGCAAAAGCAATTCTAGACTTAGCAAACTCTAAAGGTGTTGCCGAAGCTGTCAATAACGATATGAAGTTAATTGCTTCTACGATTGAAAGCAATTTAGAATTAAGTACTTTTATTCAAAACCCAACTACAAAAGTTGAAGTTAAAGAAAGTGCTCTTTTAGAAGTTTTTGCAAATGTAAATGGTGTAACTAAAGGTTTATTTCATTTATTATTCGAAAACAAAAGATTCGAAATTCTAAATGCAATTGCAGCAGAATACAGCAAAGTATTTGATGAAAGTAATGGTATTGAAGTAGCAACAGTTACTACAGCAATCCCATTGGATGCAGCTTTAGAAGCTAAAGTTTTAGCAAAAGTTTCAACTTTATCAGATAAAAAAATAACGATAGAAAATATAGTAGATCCATCTATTATTGGAGGATTTATTTTAAGAATAGGTGATCAACAATACAACGCTTCTGTTGCAAACAGATTACAAGTATTAAAAAGAGAGTTAAGTAATTAGTTTTATTACACATAAAAGTGTCTAAATTATAAATTAAGATGGCGGAAATCAAACCTGCTGAAATTTCAGCAATATTAAGAAAGCAAGTAGAAGGTTTTGAATCTGGTGCTACGCTAGAGGAAGTAGGAACGGTACTTCAAGTTGGAGATGGTATTGCTCGTATTTACGGGCTATCGAATGTACAATATGGTGAGTTAGTTGAATTTGAAAACGGACTTGAAGCTATTGTATTGAACCTTGAAGAAGACAATGTTGGTGTGGTACTTTTAGGACCATCAACTGGAATCAAAGAAGGATCAACAGCAAAAAGAACACAACGTATTGCTTCTCTTAAAGTAGGTGAGCAAATGGTAGGACGTGTAGTAAACACTCTTGGTTTTCCAATTGATGGAAAAGGACCAATTGGTGGAGACTTATACGAAATGCCGTTAGAAAGAAAAGCTCCTGGAGTTATCTTCCGTCAGCCAGTTACTGAGCCATTACAAACAGGAGTAAAAGCAGTAGATGCTATGATCCCGGTTGGTCGTGGACAACGTGAGCTTGTTATTGGTGACCGTCAAACAGGTAAATCAACTGTTTGTATCGATACAATCTTAAATCAAAAAGAATTTTACGATGCAGGAAAACCTGTATTCTGTATATATGTTGCAATTGGGCAAAAAGCTTCAACTGTAGCAGGAATCGCTAAAATGTTAGAAGAAAAAGGCGCAATGGCTTACACAGTTATTGTTGCAGCTAATGCTTCTGATCCAGCCCCAATGCAAGTTTATGCTCCTTTCGCAGGTGCTGCAATTGGAGAGTACTTTAGAGATTCAGGTCGTCCTGCACTTATTGTGTATGATGATTTATCTAAACAAGCTGTTGCTTACCGTGAGGTTTCTCTTTTATTAAGAAGACCACCGGGACGTGAGGCATATCCTGGAGACGTTTTCTACTTACACTCTCGTTTATTAGAGCGTGCTTGTAAAGTAATTGCTGATGATGGAATTGCTAAAAACATGAACGATTTACCAGATTCTATCAAGTCTATCGTAAAAGGTGGTGGTTCATTAACTGCTTTACCAATTATCGAAACTCAAGCTGGTGACGTTTCTGCATATATTCCAACAAACGTAATTTCGATTACAGATGGTCAGATTTTCCTTGATGGAGATTTGTTCAACTCTGGAGTTCGTCCTGCGATCAACGTAGGTATTTCTGTATCTCGTGTTGGAGGTAATGCTCAGATTAAATCAATGAAAAAAGTTTCTGGAACTTTAAAATTAGACCAGGCTCAATTCCGTGAATTAGAGGCTTTCGCTAAATTTGGTTCTGATTTGGATTCTGTTACTTTAAACGTAATTGAAAAAGGAAGAAGAAACGTTGAAATCTTGAAACAAGGTTTAAATGATCCTTATCCTGTTGAAAATCAAGTAGCTATTATTTATGCTGGTTCTAAAAACTTATTGAAAAGTGTACCAGTAAATAAAGTAAAAGAATTTGAAGCTGATTTCTTAGCTTACTTAAACAGCAAACATAAAGATACGCTTAACGCGTTGAAAGCTGGTAAGTTAGATGACAACATTACTGATGTTATCGAAAAAGCAGCAAAAGAAATTTCAGCAAAATATATCTAATTAGATAATTCGTTAATTAGATAATTAGAAAATATCTCAGGAAACTTTCTAATTATCTAATTATCAAATTGTCACATTTTTTAATCGACAAATGGCAAATTTAAAGGAAATCCGTAATAGAATTACTTCCGTTTCATCGACGATGCAAATTACATCGGCTATGAAAATGGTTTCTGCAGCAAAGCTTAAGAAAGCACAAGATGCAATCACTGCGATGCGCCCTTATGCCGAGAAATTAACGGAATTGTTGCAAAATCTTTCAGCTACACTTGATGATGAAGTTGGAGGAGACTACACAACACAACGTGAAGTAAAAAAAGTATTGCTTGTTGCTATAACTTCAAACAGAGGTTTATGTGGTGCATTCAATTCTAACGTAATAAAAGAGATTAAGAATCGTGCTGCTTTTTACGCTGGAAAACAAGTTGATGTTTTTCCTATCGGTAAAAAAGGAAATGATGTGCTAAGTAAAACTTTTAAAGTTCACGGTCATCATAATGCAATTTTTGATCATTTAACTTTTGAAAATGTTGCTGGAATTGCTGATAATTTGACTCAAAAATTCTTATCAGGTGATTACGACAGAATAGAATTGATCTACAATCAGTTTAAAAATGCTGCGACTCAAATTGTTCAGACAGAGCAGTTTTTACCGTTAGCGCCAATTAAATCTGATGTACCAGTTTCAGCTGCAGATTATATTTTCGAACCTTCAAAAGAAGAAATCGTGTTAACTTTGATTCCTAAATCATTGAAAACACAATTATACAAAGGTATACGTGATTCATTTGCTTCAGAACACGGAGCACGTATGACAGCTATGCACAAAGCAACTGACAACGCAACTGAATTAAGAAACCAATTGAAATTGACTTACAATAAAGCACGTCAGGCATCTATTACTAACGAAATCTTAGAGATTGTTGGTGGAGCAGAAGCTTTAAACGGATAAAAATATCTTAGGTACATATTTAAAGAGCCAGCTTAAAGCTGGCTCTTTTTTTTGTCAAAATATAAAAAATCGGGAAAATACCGGTTAAAATAATTGAATAATTACGATTAAAGAATTTTTGTCAAGTAATTTTGAATCCGTTAATTTAAAAATTTGAAAAGGAAAATGGAGTTAGATCTATTTTTTTTTAAATTTTAACAAGAATAAAGTAGGTTGATAGTAAAACAGTTACATTTTTAATTCTAAAAAGTATATATTTATTGCTTCATAATTAGTAACTTTTTAACACTTTCTGCGTATAACATTTGACAACCAAAAAGTTATTTTAAAAGATTAACCAAAAACAATGGCAAAAGAAAGTTTCAATTGGAAGAGTCTCTTCATTAATGATGAGGCAAATAATTCAGAGGGTGCACCTGCAACTCCACCATCAGCACCTGTTTTACCAGCTAGCGACAATAAATTTCCGAATCACGTTGCAGACTCAGTTTCTGCAAACTCGCTGACCAATCCTTTTTTAAACGAAATTTTTGAAGTTTACGATAAAGGTTTTGAGTCATTGAATGAGTCTGGTTTTGATTTTTTCGAACTTTACAAATCTGTAATGGCGGTTGGCGTAACAAATCCGCAAAGTTATCAGATGGCTTTTACGATGGGTAAATCAATTAAATCTGACCTTACTAAAGAATTCCTTTTACAAAAAGGTAGTTTTTATGTTGCCGAAATTGAGAAGGTTTATGCCAAATACGATACAATTGGCAAAGCAAAAAAAGCCGATTTAGATAATACAATTACCAAAGAAAAGTACAATTTGTCTAAAAGTATTTCTGATTTGGAAGCCAAAATTATTGAACTTCAAAAAGAATTGGAAGCCAAAAAAATAGAACTTCAAAAAATTGATCCTGTTAATATGGAGCAGCTTTCAGAAATTCAATTAAAAATGGAAGCCAACAATTTGGCAAAACAAAAAATCTTAGCCTCAATCAATACTGTAATTACAGGAATTAATCAATATTTATAATGGACAAATTCGAACAAGAAAGAAGCACTCTTTTGACACTACCAATACTTAAGCATTTTGACGAGTCTAAAGGAGAAATTGCGTTAAAATCAGGTGCGCTTAAAAAAGGTGAAAAGTCATTATTTTTGGCTTTGGCACTTGGCTTATTAGGAGTTGGCGGCTATTTAATCTGGACTTATATTATTCCGCCATTGTTTACAATGCTTGGCCAGGCAATTGCTTTGTCTGCGACGGGTGTATTTTTGGTTTTTTTGGTTATGATGGCTCCTGTAATTATGAAAGGACTTCGTTTTGCTACAAAAAACATTCATAAAGCATTAATTCAAAGTAATCCTTTTAATGAGTTAGAAGAACAAAAACAAAAAATGATTAAAAACCGTGAAGTTTTTAAGAATACCAAAGCAAAGCTAAAAGGTCTTAAAAATGAAATGGAAATCGAAGCGAATAAATCTGAAAAAGAGGCAAAGGAGTTTCAGGAAGATGTTTTGAGTTTACAACGCCAGTCAGAAAAGTTAAAATCTGCGATGGATGAAATGGTGAAACAAAATGGTGTTGCGGCAAAAGATACTGACGAATATGTAGCTCTTCAAAGTGAATTAGCCAGAAAGTTAAGTGATTCTCAAAGAGTTTCAACTCAATATGAGCAAAGTAAAAGTTTCATCCAAAAATATGGTGTTCGTGCCAATGTTTTAGGAAAAATGGATCGAAAATTAACTTTGGCAGGAACAGCAATTGATATTAAAATTGCTGATTTTGATGTAACAGTTAAGATGCTTCAAAAAGAATATGAATTTGCCAGAAACGCTAAAGAAGCGACAGAAAGTGCAAAAAGCGCAATGTTATTTACAAAAGACTGGGAATTAGAATATGCTTTAGAGGTTGTAACTTCTACAATTGCTCAGGATATCGCCAGAACGTCTGAAAACTTAATCGACATTGATGCCCTGACTTCTAAATATTCTGTTGATAATGATGAGCTTTATTCTAGATTAGATTCATTAGCAGATGAAATTAAAACAGGCGACAACACAATTCCGGATTCGACAAAATATACAAATCCAAATTACAAAATGACCAAAGAAGACAAGATGTCTGGCGGTGGTTTTGGAGATATTTTTTAAAACAATTAAATTTAATTTTTAAATAAAAATGGGAAAAATTTTAAGAACAGAAAAGCTAACTACTCTTTCTGAATTATTGATCGTTATTGTTGGAATTGGAGTAATTTTAGGAGGGGTTTATTATTTGTCTCCTGGAATTAAAACAGCTGTTTCTAAACAATTGGATGGTATGGAATTAAACTCGACAGACGTTAATAATGTTACCAATGCCGAAAAAATAGCACTTCCTTCAACAGAAATATCTTCAGAAGTTGCCGACAAACCTTTAGTAAAAATTGGTGCTTATGCATGGAATGCGCAGTCTGGAATTATTGTTTCTAATGGTGGTCCAAAAACAACAAAAGGATCATTGATGGAAAAAAACGGAGTAAATCTTGAAATTATCCGTCAGGACTGGCTTTCAGAATTGCGTAATATGCAAATGAAATTTATTGAAGAATTTGATAAAGGCGAAGCTTTTCCATCTTCAGATAAAAGTGTTTTTGCCGTTATGATCATGGGTGATGGTGCTCCATTTTATATAAGCTCTGTTCAAAAATCATTAGACGAAAAATACGGAAAAGACAAATACCACTTACAGGTTATGGGTGTTGTGGGTATGAGTTACGGTGAAGATAAATTGATTGGACCTCCAAGCTGGAAATCTGATCCAAAATCGATGAAAGGTTCTGTTATTTCTGCAGTTCTTGGAGATGGTGACTGGGTTACAACTGTAAACTATTGTTTTGCAAACGGATTAAAAGTAAATCCGGATCCAACAACATATGATGCAGATGCGGTGAATATTTATCCATCTGAAAATGATGATTATATTAAATCGGCTGAAGAATTAATCAAATCTCAGACAACGGGATGGACTGTTACTTTGAAAGAAGTAGTAAACGGAAAATTAACTGGAAAATCTGTAAACAGAAAAATCGACGGTTGTGCTACCTGGACACCTGGAGATAAAACCGTTTTTGATAAACTTACTGGTTTTGTGGACATTGTTTCTACAAAAGAATTTAATAACCAAATGCCAACTGCTCTTATTGGAGTTAAAGAATGGGCTGAGAAAAATCCGGATATTGTTTCTAATATTTTGAAATCGGCATTGACGGCTTCAAATCAAATGAAAAACTATGAAGACTGGAAAGTAAGAGCATCACAGGCAGTTGCTGATACTTATAAACTTGAAACTCCTGAATATTGGTACAAAATGTTCAAAGGACAGCAAGGAACAAAAGCAGGATTGACTTATAATATGGGTGGATCTAAAGTATTTAATTATGCTGACGTAATGCAATATTTTGGTTTATCAGATGGTGTGAACAGATATAAATCTGTTTATAATCAGGTTTCTGGATATTTAACAGAATTGAATCCGTTTGGATTTAATGAAAATGTTGGCGCAGTTGTTCCTTACGATCAGGCAGTAAACTTATTTTTCCTGAAAAACATCAACGATATCGAATCGACTTCGGCTGATAAAGCAGATTATAGTGCAGAAGCAAAAGAAGTTGTAGCTTCCGGAGAGTGGAAAATTAATTTCAATACAGGAAGTGCTGAAATTTCAAACTCTTCTAGTAAAGAAGTTGAGAAAATTTACAATCTTTTGGTACAAGCTGAAAACACAAAACTAACTATTGTTGGACATACTGACAATGTTGGAAATGCAGATGCTAATTTAGCTCTTTCAAAAAGCAGAGCAGAAGCAGTTGCAAATTACCTGAAACAAAAAGGTATTCCGGCAAGCCGTTTCCAATTAGTTGACGGAAAAGGTCAAAGCGATCCGGTTGCAGATAATAATTCTGCTTCAGGGAAAGCATCAAACAGACGTGTTGTTATTACTTTATTAAAATAAAATAAATATTTAAAGGCTATCTTAACGGATAGCCTTTTACTATAATTATGATAAAAATTTTAACGCCCTTTGAAAAAATATCAAAAATGAACAAAACCCTTATTTTATTGGGTTGGTTGTTTCTTTTGATTATAATTTGGTTTGCAACAACAGCTGGTCAGAAACACCTTTTTCCTTCGCCATCGCAAGTTTTAACCGGCTTTTCAGATTTGTATAAAGAAGGTTTGGTTGTACATATTTTCAATTCATTGTCTTTGTGTTTTATCTCGATTTTTCTGGCGACAATAATTTCTCTATTGTTTGCTTATGCATGGCCAATTCCGTTATTGAAACCAATTGCTGAATTCGTTACAAAATTTAGATTTTTGCCTTTTACCGGACTTTCATTTTATATAACAATGGTGGTGCACGATGCAAGAGCAATGCAGGTCTGGATTTTAGTGATTTTCCTGACTACTTTCCTAACAACCTCATTAATTGCAGTTATCAAAGATATTCCGCAAGAAGAATTTGATCATGCCAAAATGCTAAAATGTACTCGATTAGAAGTGCTGTGGCAGGTGATTATTTTAGGAAGGATAGATTATGTAATTGATGTCATCAGACAAAATCTAGCCATTACCTGGATGATGTTGGTAACAGTTGAGTCAATTGTAGTGGCTTCTGGAGGATTAGGGTTTTTAATCAAAAACTCGGATAAATTCATGAATACCGGACGAATCATTGCACTTCAAATTATCATTTTATTAATAGGTCTTGGCTTAGATGCAGGAATAAATTTCTTAAGAAAAGCACTATTTAGATATTCAAAAATATAATCATGAAACACGAATATAAAGAAACGCTTTTATATGTTGAAAATTTAAGTGTTGCCTACGATGATACCGTTATTATAAAGGATATTAATCTTGTAGAAAAAGACGTAATCAGAGATGGAGTAGACTGTACAGGTCAAGTTGTAGCTTTTGTTGGAAGATCTGGAAGAGGTAAATCTACATTCTTTAAAGCCTTGACTGGACTTATTCCATCAAATACAGGAAAAATTCTAATTAGAGATTTTGAAAACAAAGAACCTAATGCAGCTAAATCGGTAAACGAAGGCGACATCGGTTTTGTTGATCAAAAGTATACTCTGTTCAGGCATAAAACGGTTACTCAGGCGTTGCGGTTTTCACTGAGAAAAACAGCATTATCGAATACTGAAAAAGAGGAAAAGATAAAAAAGTATCTAAAAGAATGGGGTTTAGATAATTGTGCAGACAAATATCCTAACGAGCTTTCTGGAGGACAGAGACAAAGAACAGCTATTATAGAGCAATTGTTTTCATCGGATCAATTTATTGTTTTAGATGAACCTTTTTCCGGATTAGATGTTGGAAATATCGAAGAAGTAAAAAAATCTTTTGAGCTGCTAGGCAAATCATCTGAGTCTAATACGGTTATTTTTTCTACACATGATATTGAACTGGCCATTGAGTTAGCTCAAACCATTTACGTTATTGGTTATCCTACCATTAATGGAAAAAAAGAAAATTACGGGACCATTGTTGCAAAATACGATCTAAGAGATATGGGACTTTCGTGGAAAGAGTATTGTGATGATCACTTAAAATTATCAAAAGAAATTATTCATCAAATGATGATTTCTTAAATTAGCTTATGGCAAAAAAGAACAATCCGATATCGATTATTGAAGAATCATTTTTGTCTCTAAAAAAATATTTAGAAACAAATATAAATACTAATGAAGCCGTTTTTACGGCTTCATTTATTATGGATCTGCAAAAAGAAACAAGGCATATTCTTGAAATTTGCAATGTATTAAATCAGGATGCCGATTTTATTCAGAAGATAAATGAAGCAGTAAATCCGGTTTTTTCGAAAGGTTTATTGTTTAAAGCAGAACACTTTTTTCTTTCAGATATCATCGACATTTATGAAAGAGAATCCGCAAAGAAAAACGAAAAGCAAGAATTTGTTTTGGCGTATTATTATGATGCGTTGCGCAACAAACATTTCGCAGATGCAAATTCGGTAAATGAATTGAATCAATTGATTTTTACAGCAGAATTCAAAAATCATCTTTTAAAAATAAAAAAAGAGAATAGCATTATCACTGCCGATGTGAAACAAAATCAATATTTGTTACCTCAGATTTTAGCAGATAAAAAAAGCAATCAATTAGACGAAATTTTGGTTAAATATCAAAACTTCATTCATTTTGCTTTTGATAAAAAATTTGAAGACAGCACTGCTTTCAGTAATTATTTAGGTTTAAATTTAAGTAAGGCAAAAAGCGATAAAAGGGAAATAGATTCTCTTCCGGAAGAAGATACGCTCGAAAAAGTCCTGAAAGAATTAAATCAGTTAGTTGGTTTAGCAGCGGTAAAAAAAGATGTTTCAGAGCTAATTAATTTGTTAGAAATACAAAAAAAACGTTCTGAACAAGGACTAAAAAATGTTGAAATAACCTTGCATACTGTTTTTCTCGGTCCACCCGGAACAGGAAAAACCTCTGTAGCAAGACTTTTGAGCCGAATTTTTAAGCATTTGGGATTTTTATCCAAAGGCCAAATGTACGAAACAGACAGAGAAGGTTTGGTGGCGGGTTATGTAGGACAAACGGCGACAAAAGTTGATGCTGCTGTAGAATCAAGTCTTGGTGGTGTTTTATTTGTTGATGAAGCTTATGCCTTATCTCAAAATGCTTTTGGAAATGATTATGGAGCTGAAGCTGTAAATACACTTCTGAAAAGAATGGAAGATCATCGGGAAGATTTAGCGGTTGTTGTGGCTGGATATACAGAACCGATGAAGGTTTTTATAGAATCGAATCCGGGACTTCGCTCTCGTTTTAATAGATATTTTCATTTTGATCATTTTACTCCAACTGAATTATTTCAAATTTTTGAATCCTTTTGTCTGAAGTCTGATTTTATTATTTCTGATGATGCTAAAGAAAAATTGACCGACACTTTTGATTTACTCTACGAAAGTAAAAATGAGAGCTTCGGAAACGCCAGAGTAGTTAGAAATCTATTTGAAAAATGTGTTCAGAATCAGGCAAACAGAATTGTAAAACTAAAAAAAATTACCAATAAGGTACTGAAAACACTAACGGAAGAAGATATTCCGGAACCGAAGGAAACGGAACAAAATGTTAATTTGGAAATGAAAAGTAAAGAATCGTAAAAAAAAAGAGCCAACATCCCCAATTGTCGGCTCTTTTTAAAATATAGTAGTTTTTATCTTTTTCTATGTTTGAAGTTTAAGTTATAAAATGGTGATTCCTGGAATTACTCAAAAACCAAGAATCAATACCATTTTATAAATTTACCAGGCAGATAATCCATCTGCAGTGCTTTGTCTTTTATGGGAACAAACTAGCTTTATTAGTCCCAATGCTCTGTTTTTTTTTAAGGGTTACATTACAGCAGAATCAATCCCTTGTGCTTTGTCTTTTATGGGAACAAACTAGCTTTATTAGTCCCAATGCTCTGTTTTTTTTGAGGGTTACATTACAGCAGAATCAATCCCTTGTGCTTTGTCTTTTGTGGGAACAAACTAGCTTTATTAGTCCCAATGCTTTTCTTTTTTATAAGGGTTGTATTTCTAGCTTTTCTCGATCCCTGTGGTAACAAATTTAATAACAGACTATTAATTAAAAGTTACATAATTATTATCTTTAATTTATAGATTTCACATGTCCATTATTTTAAGTAATATTTAGGCAATAAAAAAAAATGAGTATTTTTGGTCTCTATTTTTTTTACAATGAAACTACAAATTCAGGAGCTTACTACAATTGAAGAAATGCTGGCTCAAATTGATACGATGCGTTTTCTTTATCCAAAACTTTCGATTGAAAAATACAAAGCATTTCTTTCAGAGATGGTTCCGCACAATTATATTCAGATTGGCGTTTTCGAAGCCGGTGTTTGTCTAGGAATAACAGGTTGTTGGTCGGCAACTAAATTGTGGACCGGGAAATATCTTGAGATCGATAATTTTGTCGTAAACCCGGAACATCGTTCTAAGGGAATCGGAAAATTACTGACAGATTATATCGAACAAAAAGCTATTGATCTGGACTGTAGTAGTATCGTTCTGGATGCTTTTACAGGAAATTTTGCTGCACACCGTTTTTACTATAATCAGGGTTACGGCCCGAAGGGATTCCATTTTGTCAAAATTTTGGATGAAAACAAACTAACGCAATAAAAAAGTATATTACTTTTTTTATTGAACCTGCAAAATCAGTATTAAACCAAAGAATTGGTTATTTTTGTTTTACAAACCTTATTATTAAATTATTTTGGGATTATATAAAAATCTATTCAAGCAAACTGCGATTTACGGACTAGCAACGGTATTACCGCGAATGCTGAGTTTTTTATTAGTAAGATTGTACACGGATATTTTGCCAACGGCTGAATATGGTGAAGTGTCAATTGTTTTATCGTGGATGGTTTTCTTTAATGTTGTACTTTCATACGGAATGGAAACAGCCTTTTTTAGATTCTACAGTGCCGAAGAAGATAAGAAAAATGTAATTGCAACTTCGACAATTTCTATATTCTGGTCTTCAATAATCTTTTTGTTTGTTGCCTTAATTTTTAGAAATACATTAGCTGCCCTGGCAGAAGTAGATGTACAATATATTACCTATTCCGTTTGGATTTTAGTTTTGGATGCTTTGGTTTTAGTGCCGTTTTCTAAACTTCGGGCGAATCAAAGACCAATGGTTTATGCCGCAATTAAAATTGGAAACGTATTTATCAATTTATTGTTGAACATTTTCTTCTTGATGTATTTGCCAAAACTGGCTGCTTCAAATCCTAATTCAGTTTGGGATAATTTATATGTTGAGAATTTTCAGATTGCCTATATTTTCATTGCAAATCTGTTGGCGAGTTTGGCCACTTTTGTTGTGCTTTCGCCAAATTATCTTTCGCTTGGAAGAAAATTTGATCCTGTACTTTGGAAAAAAATGATGAAATATGGTTTACCAATTTTGGTAGCAGGACTTGCATTTGCGGTTAACGAACATTTCGATAAAATTCTATTAGGATATTTATTGCCTGAAAATTTAGCAAAATCTGAAGTTGGGGCTTATTCTGCCTGTTATAAACTTGGTTTATTTATGGTTTTATTTGCAACAGCTTTTAGACTAGGAATTGAACCGTTCTTTTTTAGTCATGCTAACAATGAAAAAGCACCTCAGACTTACGCCGTAATTACAAAATATTTTGTGATTTTTGGTTCCTTAATTTTATTAGGGGTAATTGTTTTTGCAGACCTTTTAAAAATGCTTTTACTTAAAGATCAATCCTACTGGGAGGCTATGAAAGTGGTGCCGCTCATTATTCTGGCCAACTTCTTTTTAGGAATTTACAACAACTTATCAGTTTGGTATAAATTGACCGACAAAACAAAAATTGGGGCTTATATTTCAATTGTTGGTGCAATAGTAACTTTGGTTTTAAATTATTTATTAATTCCAACTTACAGTTATTACGGTTCTGCAATTGCAACAATTTCAGCTTACGGAACTATGATGTTGATTTCTTATGTTTTAGGAAATAAATATTATCCGATACCTTATGATATGAACAAAATTGGAGCTTACCTTGGAATTTCAATAGTATTTTCGGCTATATCTTTTTATGGATTTAGAGAAAATTACTTTGTTGGAATTCCGTTATTTTTAGCTTTCATCTATTTTGTTTACCATAATGAAAAAGATACAATCAAAGGAATTATGAATAGAAAGTAATAGACTTTTTAATCTTTTATAATAAAAAATGAAAATACAAATTATCAATAAATCACAGCACGACTTACCAAACTACGAAAC
Organism: Flavobacterium aquidurense; assembly: GCA_900107365.1. Lineage (GTDB taxonomy): Bacteria > Bacteroidota > Bacteroidia > Flavobacteriales > Flavobacteriaceae > Flavobacterium > Flavobacterium aquidurense. The sequence continues at coordinate 105,487 of FNPS01000005.1, read as the reverse complement.
AATTGCTTCGGCAGGAATGGATTTGCGTGCTAATTTAACCGAATCAATTACGCTTAAACCTTTAGAAAGAACTATAGTAAAAACAGGTCTTTTTATTGAATTACCAATTGGATATGAAGCGCAGGTAAGACCAAGAAGCGGATTGGCTGCGAAAAAAGGAGTAACCGTTTTAAATTCACCAGGAACTGTTGATGCTGATTACAGAGGCGAGATAGGGGTAATTTTAGTAAATTTATCAAATGAAGAATTTGTAATCGAAAACGGTGAGCGAATTGCCCAATTAATTATTGCCAAACACGAAAGAGCTGAATGGATTGAAGTTGAAGAATTATCAGAAACTTCAAGAGGTGAAGGCGGATTTGGGAGTACAGGCGTAAAATAGTTTTCGGTTTTCAGTCGCAGTAAACAGTTTGAACTTTGCGATCTTAAAAATGAAATGATAAACGAGCGACTTTGCGTAAATTCTTTGCGCTCTTTGCGGTTAAAAATTAAATCAAGAACCAACTCAAGAAGATTTTTTTAATCTTTCTATAAAAAATAAAGACAAAATGAAAATAATAGTTCCAATGGCGGGCCGCGGCTCGAGACTTAGACCACATACTTTAACTGTTCCTAAACCATTAATTCCGGTTGCTGGAAAATCAATCGTACATCGTTTAGTCGAAGACATTGCTAAAATCTTAAAACAGCCTATCGAAGAAGTTGCTTTTATTTTGGGTGATGAAGCTTTTTTTGGAGATGATGTTGTTGAAAGTTTGCAAGATTTAGCAAAAGGTTTAGGTGCAAAAGCCTCAATTTATCGTCAGGATTTACCATTAGGAACTGGTCATGCGATTATGTGCGCCAAAGAATCTTTATCAGGACCTGCCGTAATTGCTTATGCAGATACATTGATCAGAGCTGATTTCGAATTAGATCCAGCGGCAGATGCTGTAATTTGGGTAAAACAAGTAGATCAGCCAGAAGCATTTGGGGTTGTGAAATTAAATAACAATAATGAAATTATAGAATTGGTTGAAAAACCAAAAGAATTTGTAAGTGACCTGGCGGTTATCGGAATCTATTATTTTAAAGAAGTTGGTGAGTTGAAAAAGGAACTTCAGGGTGTTCTGGATAATAATATTCAGAATGGTGGAGAATACCAAATCAATGACGGAATTAAAGCGATGATGGCTAACGGAAAAGTTTTTAAAACCGGAAGCGTTGACGAATGGATGGATTGCGGAAACAAAGATGTTACCGTTGAGACTAACTCAAGAATGTTGGGATTTCTGCACAATGACGGAGAACATTTAGTAGATTATGATGTAACATTAGAAAATTCAACTATCATTCCTCCTTGTTACATTGGAGAAAATGTAGTCCTGAAAAACACTACGGTTGGACCAAATGTTTCTTTAGGAAAAGGATGTCATGTAACAGACAGTGTTATAAAAAACAGTTTAGTTCAGACGTTTTCTCAAATAAAAAATGCTAACTTAGACAATGCGATGATTGGAAACCATGTTAGTTATGATGGTAAATTCACAAGTATTAGCATTGGAGATTATTCGGTTTTAGAATAAAAAGAAAGTTTTAGTTGATTCTTTTTGGTTTAAAAATTAAATTATTAAAAGAATGAAAAAAGGGGTTTTAGTAATTTTATTTTTCGTTTTGCTAGGCAATTCAGCTTCGGTTTTAGCTCAGACTGAACCGGAAGATATTGCTATGGCAACCGATGAATATCAGGACTCTTTTTATGAATCGCTAAAACAAAAAGGAATCGAAAACTATGATAAAGCCATTGTATCATTAGAAAAATGCATTAAGCTAAAACCAAATGATGCTGTAGCTTATTTTGAATTGGGAAAAAATTATTTTTTCCTAAAGCAATATAGTAGTGCCCAAAGCTCGTTTGAAAAAGCGACGCAATTAGATCCTAAAAATAAATGGTACTGGCTGGGAATTTATGATGTGAGTTTTGAAACCAAAAATTATCCTTTGGCAATCGAAACGATTCAGAAAATTATTCCGTTTGACGAAGAATACAAAGACGATTTGATCTCCTTATACATGTTGACAAATCAGTATGACAAAGCGCTGTCGACAATTAATGAAATGAACGATAAGTTTGGAAAATCGGAAGATCGCGATCGTTATAAAATGCAGATTTTATCGCAGGGAAAATATCAAAATTCTGAGATTGCAAATTTGATTGATCAGATAAAGCAAAATCCGAAAGAAGAATCGAACTATGTGAATTTGATTTTTTTATACTCAAAAAATGAGGAAACAGACAAAGCGCTGGATGTTGCAAAACAATTGGCAAAAGAAATCCCTGATTCTGAGTGGGCTCAGGTGAGTTTGTTTAAAGTTTATTTAGATGCCAATAAAGCAGATCAGGCAATTAAGTCAATGAATATAATTTTGTCAAGTTCTAAAATTGATTCAAAAATAAAACATCGTACGCTAAATGAGTTTTTGATTTATGTGAATAAAAATCCGCAATATGCTCCGGATTTAGAAAAAGCAATTGCTTATTTCGACAATGATCCAAATGTTGATGTTGCAAAAGAAGTTGGTAAATTTTACCATAGCAAAGGCCAGTTTGAAAATGCAATTAAATATTACGAAAAAGATTTAAAGACAAATTCAGATACAGACCGCGAAACCAATTTGCTTTTGCTTGAGGCTTATACACAGGCAAAACAATTTGAGCCGATGACAAAAAGAGCGATGAATATGATTGAAGTTTATCCGAGCCAGCCGCAATTTTACTATTACGCAGGCTTAGGAAACAATAAATTACAACAATTTAAGAATGCAAAAACCGTTTTAGAAATGGGACTTGATTATGTAGTCGATGATAAAACACTTGAAGCAAATTTTAATATTCAGCTTGGAGAGGCATATAATGGGTTAGGAGATGCTAAGAAAAAAGAGGAATACTTTTTGAAGGCAAATGAGTTATTAAAACAAAAGAAGTAAAAAATGAAAAAATATATAGCACTAATATTGCTATCGGTTTTTGTGATTTCATGTAAATCAAAAGCTGTTGCAGTACAAAACACAGACAAACCTGTAGAAGCACCAAAAGAAGATAAAAAAGCGGTTGCAAAACATTACGACAATAAATTAGATTTTAAAACATTAAATATAAAAGCAAGCGCTAAATATGAAGATGAAAAACAAAGTCAGAATGTAACGGCAGATATCAAAATAGAAAAAGACAAACAAATTTTAGTAAGCGTACGTTTCTTGGGAATTACAATGGCTAAAGCATTGATTACACCAACTACAGTAAGTTATTACGAAAAAATAAAAGGCACTTATTACGAAGGAGATTTTACAAGTTTAAGTAAATGGCTGGGAACTGAATTAGATTATAGCAAAGTCCAAAATTTATTGGTTGGAGAAGCTTTGGACGATTTGAGAAAAGGGAAATATACACAGACAATTGTAGAAAATCTTTTTAAGTTAGAGGATGAAAAAGAAGCCAAAGTAAAAAAGACTTTTTACTTAGATTCTGAAAAATATTTAGTGCAAAAAGAAGAGATTTCACAACCTGCAGAAAACAGAATGTTAGAAATTAAATACTCTGATAGTAAAACTTTTGATCAGGGAATACTTCCAACAAGCATTGAGATTAATGCTGCTCAGCCAAAAGGGAAAACCAATATTAATTTAAATTATAACAATATTTCATTTAATGAAGAACTTTCTTTCCCATATAGTGTTCCAAGTGGGTATAAAAAAGTTATAATTAATTAAATTTGCAAAAAGAAAAAAGAAACATGCCAAAATTTCTCCTCAGCCTAATTTTTATTTGCGCCACAACTTTTACGTGGGCGCAGGATTCGCAACAAGAAAAACTGGAGCAGCGTAAAGCTCAGATTCAGCAGGAAATTAGAGATAATGAAAAAATGTTGCAGTCTGTAAAGAAAAAAGAGAAATCGGCAGTGAATGTCTTTTTAATTCAGGCGAATAAAATTAAACTGAAAGAAAAACTGATCAATACTACCGCAAAGCAAGAAAAACTTTTAAGCAATGACATGTATATTAATCAGGTTCAGGTTAATAAGTTAAAAAAGGAATTGACGGTATTAAAAGAAGATTATTCTAAAATGATTCTGAAATCATATAAGAGTCGATCTGAGCAAAGTAGAGCGATGTTTATTTTGTCTTCTGAAAGTTTTTTGCAGGCCTATAAAAGAGCGCAGTATTTAAAACAATATACCAATTTTAGAAAAAATCAAGGTTTAGAAATTCAATCTAAAACAGCTCAGTTGGTTGATTTTAATGCTAAATTGGATGGCCAAAGACAGGTTAAGAAAAAGATTATTGCTGAAAATCAAAAAGAAAAAGTAAGCTTAGAAATTGAAAAGAAAGAACAGCAAAAATTAGTTAACTCGATTAAAAAAGACAAAAACAAAATTATTGCTGATACGAGAACGAAACAGGCAGAAGCTAAAAGAATTGACAGACAAATTGATCGTTTGATTCGTGAAGCTATTGCAGAAGCAAATAGAAAAGCTGCAGCTGAAAGAGCAAAAGAAAATCCGGGATCGACCGCTCCGGCAGCTCCGGTTTCATCATCAAAAATTGCCTTAACACCAGAAGGAAAAATCCTGGCTGCCGACTTTAAAGCAAATCGTGGAAAATTACCATGGCCAGTAGAAAAAGGATTTATTTCATTAGGATATGGTGATCAACAACATCCGTTGTATCCAAATTTAACGGTTCATAATTCAGGAGTTGAGATCACAACGGAATCTGGCGCAACTGCACGTGCCGTTTTTGAAGGGACGGTTTCAAGTGTTATCGTTTTATCTCCAATCAACAGGGCGGTTATGATTCAGCACGGAGATTATTTCACGGTTTATCAAAACTTAAGTCAGGTATTTGTAGAAAAAGGAGACAAAGTAAGTATCAAACAAAGTATCGGAAAAGTGAGAACTAGTGGTGATACCGGAAAAACAATTATTAAGTTTTTGATTCTTCAAAATACGTCAAATAATAATCCGGAAGGATGGTTACAAAATAGATAAAGAAAGGGAGCTAATTAAGCTCCCTTTTTTTATTGTTGTTGTTGTTGTTGTTGTTGCAAATGATCCATATAATCGAGTTGCTCCTGAACTCGTGATGAAACTTCCTGAAGTTTGACATCGTTGATTTCTTCAAATTGTCTTCCATCTTCGTAACCAATAGAAACACAAACGGAAAGTGTTTGTCTCGCTAATCCCTTAAAAGTTCCTTTTATAGGTGTACAATCGCTAAAATTTCTTCCCACAGAAAGGCGTACATGATTGTCCATTGTCCAGATATTATTTGTCGGATCCAGACCTAGCCAACCTTGTTTTGGCGTAAAAATTTCTACCCATGCATGTGTTGCACCTTCGCCTCGAAGTCCGCTTTCATTAGGACAAATATAGCCGCTGACATAACGTGACGGAATTCCGGTCGTGCGCAAAAGCTGTAATAGAATATGAGCAAAATCCTGACAGACACCTTTTTTGAGCGTCAAAATTTCATCGACAGTTGTTTCAATATTGGTGATTCCTTTAGTGTAAGTAAAATTATCAAAAACATAAGCATTGCATTGCCGGGCAATTTCAATTATAGATTTGTTTTCAATATTTATCTCTTTTAAAATGGCTTCAATTTCATTTTGTTTCTCAATATCATCCAAATAGCAAAGTCGCAGTAACATAATGCTTTTTTCTTTTTGAGCCTGAATATCTTCCACGGAAGTGGTATCAATCTCCGGAATTTTAAGAGAATGATTCACTCTAACTAACATTCGGGATTCGATTATCATTTCGGTATGAGCATCTAAAACATTGAAATTTCCAACGCGATTTCCATAATAATCTTCAGAAATATCGACATCAGGATTGTGTGTAATTAAAAGCTGATATTGCAATACTTCCTGATTTTGAAAATGATGTGGGAATAACCGAATTTCATTAATACTTTCTTTTATGGGATAATTGTATTGGTATTTTGTAAGGTGAACTATTTTAAAAACCGCCATATTTTTAGGTATAAGAAAAGAATAATTTTGAAAAATCTGTCGAAAATTGAATAAGCTGATTTTTAGTGTTTCGTAAAACTTCTTCCAATTCCTGATTTGTCAAATGTTGATAATCGGTATAAGCCACATAACTTTTCAATCGGCCAAACTGGTTCATTAAAGTGCGTGCTTCACTCAAATCATTGTCTTTGAAAAGACAGTTTAAATAAGTGTTTATAAAGTCTAAAGTATAGATTACAGAATGCGCAAAATCCATATTGAAAATAACCTGATGAGCAACTTTTCGATTGTGCGAAATGTTGCTGTAGCTTTTTAAATACAATTCATATCCGGACAGAGACAGCAATAAACGGCGCCAATACATTAAATCTTCTTCGCCTTCGAGATTATAATTAATAGGAGCAAAGTAAGCCTGAGTCATCGAAATAGTTTGTAAACATCTTTCGATATGTTTGCCAATGCTCGAAAAACACCAGCCCAAACCTCGTGGCATTGTCACCTGAAGGATTCCATTATAGAGTAATAAATCTTTATTGAGTTTGGTAATAATTTTTAGCGCATCAGTTGTTTCCAGTTTTTTTGGAAGATCTGACGAGTTCATATAATGATACATCGAGTTGATATGTTCCCACAATTCTTTTGTTATTTTATCCTGAGAACCACGTGCATTTTCGCGCGCTTTTACCACTAAATTTTTAACCGAATTGTCATTTTGATTGTCGCAAATAATGTATTTGAGAACATAAGTTGTGTCATATTGTATCGCATGAATTTTATCTCTTGACAAATTAGTATAATATTCTAATAAAGGTTTATAGCCCTGAGAGTCATTAATTTCTTTGTCAAAAGATAAAATATAGGAAGTGTTCAAAGTAAGCAACATTCCATCTGTACGTTCCATATATCGGTTGAGCCAAAACATTCCGTCGGCAACTCGACTAAGCATATTTACTCCCATTTTTGAATGTTTTTTGAGGTTAGAATAAGGTGTTTATTTTATAATCCAGGTGTCTTTACTACCGCCACCCTGAGAGGAATTGACAACCAAAGAACCTTCTGTTAAAGCAACGCGAGTTAATCCGCCGGGAACAATTTGAATGCCTTTTGGTCCACATAACGCATAAGGCCTCAAATCGACATGGCGTAATTTGAGTTGCCCGTCTATTAAACAGGGAACAGTACTCAATTGTATAATAGGCTGTGCAATAAAATTTCGAGGTGTTTTGGCTATTGCAATTTTGGCATCGTCCATTTCTTCCTGCGTTGCCTTGTTACCCATGATCATTCCGTAACCGCCACTTTGATTGGTTTCTTTAATAACCATCGTTTCCATATTGGCAAAAACGTGTTCGCGCTCGTCCAGATTTTCCATTCTGTAAGTAGGAACATTTTTCAAGATTGGTTCTTCGTTCAAATAATATTTAATCATATCCGGAACATAAGCGTAAATCGCTTTATCATCGGCAACGCCATTTCCGACAGCGTTTACTAAGGCCACATTTCCTTGTCGATAAGCACTGATTAATCCAGGAACACCAAGTGCACTGTCTGGTTTAAAAACCAAAGGATCCAGATATTCATCATCTAAACGGCGATAAATAACATCGACTTGCTGTAAGCCGGATGTGGTTTTCATATAAACGCGATTATTATTGACGACCAAATCTCTTCCTTCAACCAAAGGAATTCCCATTTGGCGTGCCAAATAAGTATGTTCGTAATACGCCGAATTATAAACACCGGGTGTCATCAAGACCACATTTGGATTAGAAACGTTTCTCGGCGAAAGCGAGACCAGAATGCTATGAAAAATCATCGGATAATTACTGACCATACTTACATGGTTTGACGAAAGCATATCGGGGAAGATACGTTTAGTAATTTCTCTATTTTCTAACATATAACTCACACCGCTCGGGCATCGCAGATTGTCTTCCAAAACATAAAACTCACCTTTTGCTCCGCGAATTAAATCGATTCCGGCAATGTGAACGTGTATATTATGCGGGACTTTTATTCCCTGAACCTCTTGTATATAATGTGGACAAGAAGCAATTAATCCCGCAGGAATGATTCCATCTTTGATAATATTTTGCTCATTATAAATATCTTCCAAAAATAAATTCAACGCCATTAAACGCTGTTTTATTCCAGATTCCACTTCTAACCAATCGTTTTGTGTGATGATTCTCGGAATGATATCAAAAGGGAATATTCGTTCAATTCCGTTGGCATCATCACTGTAAACAGTAAATGTAATTCCCTGATTCATGAAGAGATCAGAAGCCTGTTGTTGTTTGTTGGTTAAATTTTTATGACTTAAACTTTGTAAAGTTTTAAAAACCTGACTGTAGGAATCCCGAACGCCTTCTTTTGAGAACATTTCATCCCAACCTTTATGATTTAAACTGGGTGCTAGCTTCGCCATACTCTAATTATTAAATAAATTGAATTATAGACTTTTTGATGAAAAATATTCATTTTTTGATCTAAAATACAAATTTATTTTTCTGTTAAGTTTTAAAATAGTATGGATTTTATAATTTATACGCGATTCTTTTTTTGACCTTTCTATTTTGAAAATTATACTTTTTAAGGCTATGTTTTTTTTCAATTTCATATTCGGAATATCGGCTTTGTTGAAGTGTAAGCCCTTAAAAACTAAATGAATGATTATTAAAACAGAAAAAGGGAACCATTATAGCTCCCTTTAATTTATAAACTCCAATAGTTGGAATTTGGAATTTAAAAAAATTGAAATTTCACTCAATCGTACTGTTCCAAAAAATATTTTACAACATCGGTGGTTGTTACGATTCCTTTAAGTTCGCCACTATCTACAACAGGCAAAGCGTGAAAATCTTCTTTGGCAAAAATTTCAGCCAGATCTCTTATACTAAGATCTGATGAGACTGTTTTGGGTTTTGAAGTCATAACCTGAGAGATTGTCAGCATGTCCAGAACGGCTTCATCAGCACCTTCCTGTCCTTCAAACAAGGCACCAAAAGTTAATCGGTTGATATCCGTTCTGCTAATAATCCCTACAACTTCTTTCCCTTTCACAATAGGAATATGGCGAATCGTATTTTTCTTTAGTTTCTCAACAACCATTTTAAGGTCGTCATTTTGGTTTGCAGTCACTACGGTTTTGGTCATAATATGACTGATTGGTTCTCTTTTTTTCATAATTGATTTGTTACTTTGTTAGTATCAAATATGTCGAATAATCCTGATAAAAAATATGACTTTTATCATCGTTGAGATCTAAGAAGGATAATCTGATTTATTGGGTTTTCATCAAAAAAAGAATCAAAATGGAAGTAAAAAGAGGTAAGAATGTAAAAATCATTCTATTGTTCAATGGAAATTGTATCTAGTGAAATTTAAAAATAGTATTTTTGCACTATGGAAACAAATAGACAGAAAAAAATAGGCGGTGTCATCCAAAAAGATTTGGTTGATATTTTGCAAGGTGAAGTGCGAAAAAACGGAATTAACAACTTGGTAATTTCCGTATCCAAAGTTAGCGTTACATCAGATTTATCTGTGGCAACAGTATATTTAAGCATTTTTCCACAAGAAAAAGCAAAGGAAACTTTAGAAGGTATAAAATCGAATACAACCTTAATTAAACACGATTTGTCACAACGTGTACGTTTGCAATTGCGTCGTGTACCCAACCTGGTATTTTTTATCGATGACTCATTAGACTATATCGAAAAAATTGACAACGCTTTATCAAACAGAGAAAACCCAATTGAAAACCGTGATCTTTTAGAAAAAAGAAGAAAATCATAAGTTGAATTTCCCCCTTTACATAGCCAAACGTTACATTTTTAGCAGAAGTAAAAACAATGCTATCAATATTATTAATCGCATTGCCAGCATGGGAATTATTGTTGGCACAATGGCCTTGTTTGTGGTTTTATCTGTTTTTAGCGGACTAAAGGTATTCAGTCTTTCTTTCACGAATGAAATTGACCCCGATTTAAAAATTACAAGTACGCTGGGAAAATCATTTTTGATTACGCCGGATCAGGAAAGTAAAATTAAAAAGATAGATGGCGTTGCTTCGTATACCAAAATTATCGAAGAACGTGTTTTGTTTTTGTTTAAAGACAAACAACAAGTTACGTATTTAAAAGGAGTGGACAGTCTTTATCCGGTTGTAAACGATATCCGAAAAAAGCTTTTTAATGGTCAATGGATTAAGCCTGATACCTATCAGGTAGTCGTTGGTTATGGTATCGCAAGAGATTTTTCGATGGGCGTTTTAGATTTTGAAAACCCCTTGCAGATATTTGCGCCAAAACCGGGAAAAGGGGCTTTTGAAAATCCCGAAGAAGCTTTTAATAAAACCGATGTTTTGCCTGTCGGAATTTATTCAATCAGCGAAGATTTAGATTCGAAATATGTGTTTGCCGATTTGAGCTTGGCACAGGAATTATTGATGTACAAACCAAATCAGATTTCGGGCGTAGAATTCAAATTAAAAGAAAATGCCAATGAAGATGCAATCCGATCTCAACTGGAAAATATTTTCAAAAATAAAATCACAATCAAAAACAGAGCGCAACTCAATGAGTCTTTGTATAAGATGCTCAACACCGAAAACATTGCAGTTTATCTGATTTTTACTTTGGTGATAATTGTGGCACTTTTTAATTTGGTTGGCGCCTTAATTATGATGATTCTAGATAAAAAAGGAAACCTGAAAACCCTTTTTAATCTTGGAACAGAAATTAAAAGCCTTCGAAAAATATTCATGCTTCAGGGAACCCTGTTAAGTGTTTTTGGAGGGATTATTGGCCTTGCTCTTGGAATTATTATGGTTGTTTTACAGCAAAAATACAACTTTATTATGTTGACCCCAACTTTGGCCTATCCTGTCGTTTTTACTTTAGAAAACGTACTTATCGTAATGGCAACAATCGTTTCACTTGGTTTCGTAGCCTCTCTAATTGCCAGCAGCAGAGTGAGTAAAAAGCTGTTAGATTAATATTTCTTCTTAAAAAATATTACCTATATTTATCGTCTTAAAAAGCTACAGCATATGATTGTTTCTGCCTAATCCTATATTTATTTTTTAATAATTAGGATACTAACGTTTATTTTTTCGAGTTCAGATAACTTATTCTGGACCAATTTTATCATTTATCCTAATATATCATGACAGAAACAACTATACAGAAAAGTTTATTTTCTAAAATTTTTACCACTTTAAAACAAGCACTCAAAGGCGACGAATCTTTTGATTACACTGCCGGAAGCATTAAAAAAGCAGTTATTTTACTGGCCATTCCGATGGTTTTAGAAATGATGATGGAATCGGTTTTTGCTTTAGTCGATTTATATTTTGTCGGTCATTTAGAACACTCGAGTTTTGCCATTCAAACCGTTGGTTTAACCGAATCGGTATTAACGATTATATATTCTTTGGCAATTGGTATGAGTATGGCAGCAACAGCTGTTGTAGCACGACGCATTGGAGAAAAAGATCCAATTGCTGCTGCGAAAGCCGGAATGCAGGCTATTATTATTGCTTTTGCCGTCAACAGCGTAATGAGTATTCTGGGCGTTGTTTATGCCAAAGATATACTGATTTTAATGGGAGCGTCCGTTGAAGCTGCTGAGCACGGTTTCCGATTTACACAAATAATGATCGGAAGCAGTTTATGCATTATGCTTTTGTTCCTGATTAACGGAATATTCAGAGGTGCAGGAAATGCAGCCATTGCAATGAAAAGTTTGTGGTTAGCGAATATCTGTAATATTATTTTGTGCCCAATTTTAATTAATGGTCTTGGTCCAGTCCCTGCTTTTGGTTTGGTTGGAGCTGCGTTGGCAACAACCATTGGAAGAAGCATTGGAGTTTTGTATCAAGTCTATCATTTGTTTTTTGGAAAAGGGGCATTAAGAATTGTTATCTCTTATTTTATTCCTGATTTTAAACAGATAAAAGCATTAATAAAAATTGCAGCTCCGGGAATTTTACAATTCGTTATTGCTTCGTGCAGCTGGATTTTTCTGGCGCAATTGGTTGCCACAACAGGAGGAGATCATGGTTCTGCAGGTTATCAGACCGCACTTAGAATTATGATGTTTTTTATTCTTCCCGCGTGGGGTTTAAGTAATGCTGCTGCAACTTTAGTTGGTCAGAATTTAGGAGCAAAACAAATTGATCGTGCCGAAAAATCGGTTTTAACGACAGCAAAATACAACGTCATTTTTATGGCGACCATCATGGTTATTACATTAGTTTTTGGAAAGTACATTATATCGTTTTTCACGAATGATGAAATGGTAAGAGTAGTGGCCGTTGAAGCCTTGCAGATTATGAGTGTTGGATTTGTTTTCTATGGAATTGGAATGGTTTTAATTAATACATTCAACGGAGCAGGAGATACCTGGACACCAACCGGAATAAATTTTTTCGGATTTTGGTTGTTCCAAATTCCTTTAGCTTATGTATTGGCAAAACATTTTAATATGGGACCAACAGGCGTTTTTATTGCCATTCCGGTTGCAGAAACTGCTATAACTTTGGCAGGGATTGTCCTTTATAAAAGAGGAAAGTGGAAGCGCATTCAGGTATGATTTAATAAAAAGACCTTCAATTGAAGGTCTTTTTTTATTTAAAAGTTAAAAATTATAGTTTAACATTTTATTTATTTAAAAATAACGTACATTTGAAAGTACAATATAAAGTACACAACAACTATAATATGAAAGCAGTCACAATATCTACATTAAGAAAAAATATAAAAAATTATTTTGATGAAGTATCTGAGTCCTCAGAAATAATCGTTGTACCTAGAAATACAGAGGAAGATGCCGTTGTAATAATTTCAATGAAAGAATATAATTCTATATTAGAAACCCAGCATTTATTATCAACTAAACAAAATAGAAAAAGACTTGCGGAATCTATTGAGCAAATGGAGAAAGGAAAGTTGACATCTTATAATTTAGATGAAGCATAAATATGGATATTTGTTTCACTAAACATGGTTGGGAAGAATTTGAATATTGGATTGAAAACGATACTGACACTGCGATAAAAATAAAAGAATTAATAAAATCAATTAGAGAAAATCCATTTAAAGGAATTGGAAAACCAGAACCCTTACGTCACGATCTAAAAAGTTTTTGGTCAAGAAGAAGTAATGGCGAACACCGTTTAGTTTATAAAGTTTCGGGAACCAAAGGAATTGATCAAAAGTGTATTATCATACAATGCAGATTTCATTATGATGATTAATTGAAATACAAAAAAGACCTTCAATTGAAGGTCTTTTTTGTATTAGAGATCTTTATAAAAGTTTTAAAATTTGATAAAACTTATGCTTTTAAACAAATTCATATCCGGCATAAACCTGTTCGATTTCTTTCATAACCGCAAACAAATCTTCAGGTGCGTCAGTTGTAACTAGCTTTTGTTTGTATTCTTTAAACGAATGAATTCCTTTGAAATAATTCGTATAATGACGGCGCATTTCAACAATTCCTAATCGCTCGCCTTTCCATTCCATTGACCAAATTAAATGATTTCTGGCGGCTTCAACTCGATCTGCAACTGTTGGAGCAGGTAAGTGTTCCCCAGTGTTAAAGAAATGTTTGATTTCATTAAAAATCCATGGATATCCAATCGCAGCACGACCAATCATAATTCCGTCGATTCCGTATTCATTTTTATATTTTAATGCTTTTTCCGGACTGTCGATATCGCCATTTCCAAAAATGGGCATTGTTATTCTTGGGTTGTTTTTTACACGTGCAATATGCGACCAATCAGCATGGCCTTTATACATTTGAGCACGTGTTCTCGCGTGAATAGTCAAAGCCTGCACACCAATATCCTGAAGTCTTTCAGCAACTTCATCAATATTAATTGAGCTTTCATCCCAGCCTAAACGTGTTTTTACGGTAACAGGTAAATCAGTACTTCTTATAACGGCTTTTGTCAAACGCACCATCAAATCGACATCTTTTAAAACGCCGGCACCGGCACCTTTGCAAACCACTTTTTTTACCGGACATCCAAAATTGATATCCACTAAATCTGGTTTTACTGTAGAAACAATTTTAGACGAAAGTGCCATTGCTTCTTCATCTCCACCAAAAATCTGAATTCCAACCGGACGTTCATAATCAAAAATATCCAGTTTCATTCGACTTTTGATAGCATCACGAATCAATCCTTCTGATGAAATAAATTCAGAATACATCATGTCAGCGCCGTGCGTTTTGCATAATCTGCGAAACGGTGGATCGCTCACATCTTCCATCGGTGCGAGTAATAAAGGAAATTCGGGTAATTCTATGTTGCCAATCTTGACCATCTTCAATATTTTGTGCAAAATTACAACATTTAGTTCAATTCACAGCAAAACATTTAAAAGGCTGGAATTAAACCATATAAGTGATATAAGTTTATTTAATTAAAATTGCAGAATTAAGTAATCTTTATATGATCTTAAAAGTTCATTTAACAAACCTGCAAGTAACACAAAGTTTTAAAATGAACTTATATCACTTATATGGTAAAAAATTAAGCATTCTATGATGCCTACCTATAGTCAAAAAATCGAATTGGTTTTCGGCTCATCGGATTAAAAACCAATGGATTTAAAGTTTCTTTTGAAGCGAATTCTATTTTTGGAGTAACTCGTAATTTGGCTCTGAAATGATCTTTTATTTCCTGCAGAAATTCAGGCGTTTGATTTTTTACCGCAATTTTTATCAGGATTTCATCTGTGCCTAAATCGTTGGTAGAAATCTCGATTATATGATTTTCGATATTGTCAAAACCACTTAAAACATCATTCATCGCTGGCGGATAAAGTGTCGTGCCTTTGTACTTTATCATTTGTTTTTTACGGCCAATTACCGGGCCAACACGCAAAGTATTTCTACCGCAAGAACAAGGTTCGTTATGAAGCTGTACAATGTCGCCGGTTTTAAAACGCAATAACGGCATGGCTTCAATTCCTAAAGTTGTAAAAGTAAGCTCGCCAACTTCGCCATTTTTTACGGGCATATTATTTTCATCGAGAACTTCTACGATAATTAATTCCGGGTGGTGGTGACCGCCAATTCCGTGTGCGCATTCGGTAAAAGCAGTGCTCATTTCGGTTGAAGCATAAGTCGAAAACAACTTAATATTCCATTTATCGATGATTTTTTTGGATAAAGTATTCATCGAAAAATCTTCATTTCTTAATGATTCTCCAATACAGATGGCACCTTTTATGCTCGAATTGTTATAATCAATTCCGTGAATTTCGGCATATTCAATTAATTTCAAAAGAAAAGACGGAACCGTAATTAAATAAGACGGTTTGTATTTTAAAATAGAATCCCATTGCAATTCCGGAATTCCGGCACCAACGCGGATAACGCCAACTTTCAGTTTTCGTAATCCCAGAAAATAAGCCAAACCAGCCATAAATTTCCTGTCGATTGTCGTCATTAATTGCACCACATCACCTTCTGCAATTCCGGCGCAGGCAAACGAAATGGCTTCATTATAAGCCAATCGATCCAAATCAGAATCGGTTAAACCAAAAGTTACCGGATCGCCTAAAGTTCCTGAAGTCGAGGCATAGTCAATAATTTTATGTTGCGGTACACACAGAAAATCATCGTTGTATTGTTGTAAATCTTCTTTTGTAGTTACGGGCAAATATTGTAGATCCTCGATCGTTTTTATAGTCGAAATATCAATATTTCTTCCTGCAAAAAGTCGTTTATAAAAAGGAGAATTCTCGCTGATATACGTTAAAAGTTCTGCTAATTTTTGTTCCTGAAAAATTTTAATTTCGTCTAAAGAATCTTTTTCTATTGCTGGAATCATTGTAATTTTCTTTGAGTTTTTTTAAATATTCTTCAATTTTTGCTTTTTCAGGAGCAGTAGTAATTTCTTTGGTCAGGGCTTTTTCAAAATTAGTCTGAGCAGCGCGGAATTCTTTTTTTTGATAAAAGTACAACCCTGCTTTGTAATATACAACCCAATAGTCCGGGTTTAAAGATTGATAACGCTGAATAAATTCGGAAGAAATGGTTTCTTTCTTTTTCAAATACAAATCAAACTGATGATTTTCAACTTTGAATTTTTCATATTTTCGAAAAGCTTCGCTAGTTATAAATGGATCTTTGGCGATATTTAAATTTTCTTCTTCAAATGAAATTGCCGAATATGATTTTCTGCCAAAAATAGAATCTAAATTATAACAGACAAATTCGCCCATTTGAAAAGGATTTGCCGATACCCAAACCAATTTTTCTTTTGGTTTAAAAATAATTCCGTGATGTGCAAGCAATTGGTTGAGGGCTTTTTCATTTCCATAACCCAATGATATATCTTTTAAGCCTTCTTTATTTCGTAGAATTTCAGAAGCAATTTTCGGATTCATTTTCGGATTTTCATCTAAAAGTTCCTGCATTCTGTCAAAGCGATATTTTGAATGACTGTCTTTAATTTGGGCCTGATTTCGTACATCATTTTTGAAAGCTTCACTTTGAAAATGATTCGAACAAAGTAATTGATTACTGTTCGGAACATCATATACATCTATTTTCTTTGGAGAAACTTCAATCAAAATAGCTTTATTATCCTGAGCACTTCCCACCATAATAGATTCAGAAACAAAAACCTTTCTTTTTTTAGCGATTGTAATTGCTTCTTCAATAGTTGAAGCGTGCTGTAAAATTTCGCGAGTCAAAATCGAGATTGGGGTTTTAGCACTCAGCGGAATTTCTGATTTTGAGGCATTAATCGTAACTGTCAAACCTTGCTGGTTCATTCCGGAAACAGCGCCAATCATGCCGGGCCAGGTCACCATCATAAAATTGAAACCTTGTTCCGGTTTTATAAAGGCGATGATTTTATTTTCCGCGAAAGCGTCATTGACATAAAAATCAAAATTGCGTCCAAGAATTAAATTTCCATCCTCAGATTTTTCGCCCCAGGCCGCAAAAGAAGAACAGCCAACCAAAGCCAGATCCTGCAAAGCATGGCCAATATCGTGCGCCGCGTGTAAGTATAAGCCGCGCTGATATTGTGGTGCAATATTGTCAAAATCGTGCGAAGTGTATTGTGAAAGCCCGTAAATCTCGGTTTGATATTCTGCCGTAACATTTGAATATAATTTTCGATTGTACCATTTTAAAAACTGACGCAGTATTTTTTGTTCAAATTTTGACGGCACTAAATCTTTTATTTTGGAGAAAAAAATCTGTTGTTGCCGTTGTAAAAGAGAATCAGATAAAGCGCCGGTGTTGAGACCAATTTCTAATGGATCACCTTCAACATACAATTCCCAAAGGCCTTGTTTGTTTTTTAAAAGTGAATTTTTTCCGGAGATAAAAACACTGTCAGAAAATTTAGTTACAACAGGTCTGGTCGCATTATAGCTGGAAATATCCGGTTGATGATTTTTTGATTTAGAAGTACCACAAGAAATCAAAATTCCTAAAAAACCGATGAAAAAAAGATATGTAATTCGGTTTTTCATGATTCATTTATTCGGTTGCCTGATTAATTTTCGTAATCAAATATTCTTTTCCAACAATTTCTGAGCAGGTTACAACCGCTCCAATTGTTACACCCAAAACACCATGCATATTAATACTTTGACCTGTTAGATATAAATTTTCTAATTTAGTTTTTGATGGAATCAAAGTCTTCATCGGATTGTTGGAATCTTTGACATAACCATACATATTACCATTATCGCCGCCAATATAATCACGATAGGAAAGTGGGGTCGAAGTATAAACTGATTGAATACAATCTTTAATTTCTGGAAATTTAATTTCAATTTCGGTTAAAAATTTAGCGGCTTTTCTGGTTTTGAATTCTTCATAACTTTCTCCACGATCATTTTTTTCGACCGTTGTATTAAAAGAATTTGACCATGGCAGAACATCATCAAATTTCATGTACGTTATAAATGTCATTCCGTCTGCCCAGACTTCATTTTTTTTAGAAGCATTCATTGATGCCATATAGGTTTTTGGCCAGGAATCTTCATCGTATTCGTGCGCTGTCCAGACTTCGCTACTCTTTTTAAAATGATAATAATTGTGATTAATATATTTGAAAGTTTCGGGTTTAAAAACGATATATAAACTGAAAGCAGAAAGTACACCTTCTAAGCTCTGAATTCTGTTAAAAAATGGTTTTCTGAAGTTTTCTTCACCGGCCATTTTCAGTGTAGTTTTAGGTTCGATATTCGAGATAAAATAAGTTCCGGAAACCTTAGTTCCGTCTTTCATTTCAACCGAATTTACCTTATGATTTTCAACGTCAAAACGGGTAACTTCCTTATGTTTGTAAAATTCTCCGCCGTGTTTTTTGAGTTGTTTCAAAAGTTGTTTGGTGATCTGACTTCCGCCATTAATACAACGCCACGAACTCTGAATATAAGAGTTAACGATTAGTGCATGAACATAGAAAGGAGACTTGTCCGGAATTCCGGCATACAAAAAATTAGAACCGGCTAAAACGGCTTTTAGTTTTTCATTTTGAGTAAAGGCATCAATCGTTTCTTTGGCATTTAAAGTCAAAATTTCATTGTCATATTTTCCTTCCGACTCTAAATTATATAGTGGAAATGAATCGCAAATCGATTGTAATTTTTCGCAGTATTTTTCAATATTCTCCTTTTCTTCGGGGAAATATTTTTCTAGTTGATGCACAAAATTTTCATAACCCTGAGCGTGTGGATATTCAATTTTATCGTCTTCAAAAGAAATAATATCAAAACCATTTTCGTCTAATTGTTTTAGATTTAGTTTGTCAATTATTCCTAAATATTTAAAATATTGATGCAGATTTTGACCTTCGCCAAGACCTCCGATATAATGAATTCCGGTATCAAAAATAGTTTTATCACGAACAAAAGTCTGTAGATTTCCGCCGTATTGATTGTTTTTTTCGAGCACACAAACACTGTAGCCTTCTTTCGCCAGAATAATAGCCGAAACCAATCCGCCGAGACCACTGCCTACAATTATTACATCGTAATGCTCTTTCATTTTAAATTTTCTTAAATATGATTAGGTTGTTTTCTTCTAAAATAGATTCAAAACCAAAGTTAAGTAAAGTGTCCTTTAGTAGCGAACAATCATTTAAAATTACAATAGAAGTTATAGCACTAATTTTTTCAATTTCATCTTTATAACTTTCATCCGAAATTAAAACAACATCAAATTGATTTTTTGAAATACTTTCGAGATTTTCTATATAAGAGATTTTTCTCTTTTTAAGGAAATAATTGGTATTGGCAACATCTCGTTTTTCTTCATCAGCAATGTACGACTGTATTTTGCGCTGCGGTTCCTGCAAAGCCAGTAAAACATCCAGTTGTCCGTAATCATTTGCAAAATGCAATATTTTGGCTTTCGCCGAAATGTGCTGATTGAGTTTATAATAAGTTTCTAAATGACTTTCAATATTTTGTTTGACACTTTTTACGACTTCAATTTCTTTGTAATCGTAACTATGAAGAAGCATTTTTTTGAAATAATTTGGGCCTTCTAATTCTTGTCTGATTTTGCGGAATTCAGCTTTAAAGAATGCACTTATTAACTTGGTTCTTTCTGTGTAATTTTTTCCAAACAAAAGATTTTCAGGAGTAATTCTTTCTAAGATTGAAACGGAAAGATGACTGCTGTGAATGACAAAATCACCTTTCGGAATTGCCTCTGAAGCGCCATGAATCACAACCGGAAGAATATCTAAATTAAATTCTTCGGCAAGATAAAAAGCCCCTTTGTGAAAACGTTTAATCTGATTGCTTTCTGAACGGGTTCCTTCCGGATAAATCATCAGCGAATAGCCTTCTTTTACTTTTTGACGTAAATGTTCAACACCGCCTTCAAGTCCTTCAGAAACCGGATAGAATCCAGCTTTTTTAACGGTAGCACCAAAAATAGGAGAGTTGTAAACCCAATCATTAACTAAGAAAATGATTTTTGGGCTCAACATTCCCATCGCCAAAATATCTACAAACGAAGAATGGTTGGCAATAATAATCGCTGGTTTTTTGAAATTTTCATTAAATTTATTAATGACTTTTTTATAAATAAACGGATTCGAATACAATACTGATTTCATGAATTTTGAAATCACATATCGAAATCCTTTCATTTTTGTTTCTCCTTTTATCGGAAGAATTGGCATGATGATTAAACTGAAAAGCGACATTAAAATTCCGCCCAATCCATAGTAGAAAAAAGAAATTACACCGTGTAAAAAAGTTCGAAATACAAAAGGAGCATTTCCTTTTTTAGGTCGGTTTGATAAAAATAATTTGAAAAGGATCGGGTAGAAGATAAACGTAATAATAAGCGCTGCGAAAACTCCAATTAAGGAAACAGATGAAATGGATCTCAAGGCCGGATGCTGTGCAAAAATCATAGCGCCAATTCCTAAAATTGTCGTGATAACGGCCAGGATAATTGAAGTTCTGTAAATCGCAATTTCGTTTTTGCCTGTTGTATATTCTTTTTGGAGCGCACTAGTCATGAAAATACTAAAAT
Source organism: Flavobacterium aquidurense (assembly GCA_900107365.1). GTDB lineage: Bacteria > Bacteroidota > Bacteroidia > Flavobacteriales > Flavobacteriaceae > Flavobacterium > Flavobacterium aquidurense. Next base: position 84,927 of record FNPS01000005.1, on the reverse strand, counting down.
CGACACCATGTCCAAAAATCAACGTACAGACAATCATACTGAAAATATTCATCTGAATGCCAAAAATGCCCATAATTCCTGCCGTTACAATTCCGGTTAAAGCGATTGGAATACAGCTGACAATAACCAATTCGATTCTTCTGAAAAAGAAAAACAGAATCAAAATTACCGCAACGAAGGAATAATTGACAAGCGAATTAAAATCGGTTTTCAAAGTGCTGAAAAACGTTTCGTTCATTTGCTGGCGATCAATTGCAATGAGATTATTTTTGGCTGAAGCCGATTTTACAAAAGCATCTCGTTGTTCTGGCGTTACTTTTACTAAAGTCGAAATCGTAAAAAAACCATTTTTTTCGGTTACAAATTCTTTCAGTTGCAACGCCTGAATTTTTAAATATTCCTGAGCTGAAATGGGTTTAAAATTGAAATCTAAATGATCGTAAAATGTAGAATAAGTTGTGGGTTTAAAGCCGAGTTTTGAACCTTCGGCAATTAGTTCTGATTTTAAAAGTTCTTTTTTATTGGCATCCCAAAACGAATTCCATTTGTCTATTTTCTGCTGCTGTTCCTTCTGCGAAAGCATAATCCCTCCAACAGAACTGAAATTTAAGATTTTGTTTTGTTGTCTGTCCTTCGATAAATCAGAAAAAAGCTGACTATTATTCTGCAAAACTTCTTCCATGCTTTTTCCATACGAAGCAACGTAAATAGTTTTCGAAGTTAAACTCGTGCTTTCCTCCAGTTCTTTTTCGGCTGCTTTAATTTCCTTCGGAACAAAATTCAATTGCGACAAATCGTTATTGAAACCAACATTATTATAGGTGAAGAAGCAAACAATCGTAATTAAAACACAAAACCCAATTAAGATTTTATTGTTGTGAAAAGAAAAATGAGCCAATTTATCGATCACATTTTTCTTGTGTTCAAAGTTGTTTTCTTTCGGTTTATATAAATGAGGAACAATCAAAAGCGAGAAAAATGCAGAAGCCATAACAATTACAGCAGCGAAAATTCCGAGATCATTCAACGCATCAGATTTTACAAAAAGCAGACATAAAAATGCAACAGCTGTTGTGGAGCTGCTCATAATTACCGGCATCGTAATGTCTTTGTACAACGTTTTTACATCGCTGTTGTGTTTATAATGCGTGAGAATATGAATGGAATAATCAATTGTAATTCCGAGTAGAATAGAGCCAATTCCGAGTGAAATAGCTGAGATCTGTTCTTTTACAAAATATAAAAAAGCAACGGCAAACAAAGCTCCGAATACGGTTGGTAGAAAAATAATCAGCGGAATTAAAATCTTTCTGTAAAATAAAATCAAAATCAGCATCAGCGTAATCATCGCGATCGTTGTCGTTAAAACAATATCGCTTTTAATTTGATTGGCATTGGCAACGGCAATCAAAGCCGAACCAAAATAACTAATAGATGTTTTACCTTTAAATTTCTGATTTAAATTTTCCTGAATCGATTTTAGTTTAGACGCGAAAATCGTGTTTTTTTCTGTTTCGCTCGATGGCAGATTAGATGTTATAAATAGCAATAATTTCTTTTTGTCTTTCGTCATGACAAATCCATTGTCAAGCGTAAAATCGTCGCCAATATTTAATTGTTGTAATTTTTTAAGAGCGATAAACGAAATCCCTAATGGATCCTGCAGAATAAAATCTTTAGTAATAAATCCGGATGGTGAAATAATCGATTTATAATTTCCCTGAACCGTTGCCTCAATACTGTCTTTTTGCAGTTTAGTCTGAATGGTTTCGTAATCTTTATTGTCCAGGAAAAGTGGCAAATTCCCGTAGACAAAATTAATAGTTTCCTGAATATTTTCTTCGTCAATTTTTCCCTGAATTCCGGTTACGTAAGGTTTGCAGGATTTTGCAACGCTATCTGAAAAAGCGGTTGCCATTTCTTTTAAATCTTCATCAGAACCATTTTTTTCTAGTTTGAAAATGACCGTTATTTTATCAGCAAAATTCAATTGTTTTAAAACTTTTGCTGTGACATCAGCTTTATCGTTTGTCGGGATTAATTTGGTGATGTCTTCTTCAAATTTAATTTGAGAAGCAAAAAAGCCAAATACAAAAAGCATCAAAACAGCCAATACAACCGACAAAGATTTTCTTCGGTTGACAAACATATGAATGGCGTAGAAATAGTGATGCATAATTATTATTTATTGTTTTTTTGCCACAGATTAAGAGATTAAATTGATTTAAAATCTTTGTCAGTTCGCCACGAATTCACGAATTATTATAAATTAATTCGTGAATTGCTTCGCCAGTTCGCTGTCGCTTGGGTCGTGGTGAAAAAAAATCCTTTTAATCCTTTAATCTGTGGCAAAACTTTTCAGATTTTTATTCAATGCGTTTTTTGGTAAAAGCCGTTAAAAGCAAATAACTCAACAAACCAAAAAACAGCGCCGAAACGGATGCTAAAATAAGACTTCCAACGATATATTGTGTAGCATTTTTTTGAATATCGTCAAGCGTGATAGAACTGTCTAAAATTAAGGGAGCATCAGTAGAGACAAAATAACTTCCCATTTTTAAAGAACCATAGATGACAAAAGGAATGAAAGGCGGGAAACTCACATTAGAAGACAAATAAGCAATGACTTTATTGAGCTTAAATAAAGCAGCAAACGTAAAAAGCAAAATAGTCTGAAAACCCCAAAAAGGAGAAATACCAATGAAAACACCCAAAGCAATGGCAGCTGATTTTTTAAAATTGGAATCTTTACTTTCTAAAATATCTTCAAGAAAGAACTTTTTAAAACCCTTTTTTTTTGCTCTTCTAAGAAAGTCCCTTGGCTTGATATATAAAAGCGCATTGGTTACTAAAACCGTATTTAAAATACTGATTCTGGTAAAATCACGAAAGGGACGAAAGTGCGAAACACGTTCTGCCGGATCGTACAAAACCTGAACCGGAATATTTTTAACCACAATTCCTTTCCAGGCTGATCGAACGATAACTTCAATTTCAAACTCAAATTTATTGGTGTAAAATTTCTTCGGAATTAAATTTAAAGGATACAGTCGAAAACCAGATTGTGTGTCGTCGAGTTTTATTCCTGTTTCGAATTTGAACCAAAAGTTTGAAAATTTATTTCCAAAACTGCTTTTCTTTGGCACATTTTCCTGTGTCATATTTCGGCTTCCAATCAATAACGAATTCGGTTCATTTTGAATCTCTTCTATAAAACCCGGAATATCAGCGGCGAAATGCTGACCATCAGAATCGATCGTAATCGCATATTCAAATTTCATTTCGATTGCTTTTCGAAATCCATTTCTAAGCGCACGGCCTTTACCTAAATTTTTAGGATGATGAATCTGTGTAAGTTGAGAATATGATTTTAAAATCTCTGGCGTAGAATCTGTCGATCCGTCATTGACAATGATGACGTTTGGAGTGAAATCCAGAACAGAATCCAGCACCTTTTGTAACGTTTTGTGATTGTTATACGTTGGTACAATAACACAAAAGGAAGTGGAATTTAGAAGATCTTGCTGTGACAAAGTGGATTTCATTTTGAAGTTTTGCTTTCGCTTACTTTACAAATTGTTTTTCTTTTTCAGAGAAACTTTTCGATTGTAAAATAAAGTCCTTTAAGTACTCTTTCAAAGCGCTATTTTGCTCAGCATAATGATCTGTAATATATTTTTTATCTTCTTTAATATTCTTTTTGTAACCCGTAATTCCAGGAACATTTTCCTGAATACTTAAGCGGATCAATCGCATTTCAATATTATTTGGTTCGCTTTTGATGGTTGATTCAAGCAATTTTGCACCTTCCTTAAAACGAGCAATTTTGTCATTTAATTTCTTTTCAAACTTTGAGTCCAATAAAATGGAAGCCGCTTTATAAGCGACCAAAGTTTTATCATCATTGTTAGAAACATCAGCCAGTTTTGCTGAAAATTCTTTAGCGTTGCTTTCTGATTTTGTAACGCCAGTATACATTTTTCTGATGGCAGCCAAGTCTGGCGTGCCAGAAAAATTAACCCATAAAAGTAATGTTAATAGCAGTTTCATATCTAAAGTTTTTTATAGACATTGCTTAGTTTCAAAGCAACAGTCTCGTTAAAATAAGTGGTGTTTTTTACTTTCACCAGATTATCTTCAGTAGTTGTAATGTCAAGTTCTAAGCGCAATTCAGGATTTGTTTCCGGATTAATAAGCGCCATGAATTTTACGTTGGCAAGTGTCTGAATCATCAAACTGCTTTTGGTAATGGCTTCCGTAAGTTCCTTAATAATCTGAATCATGCAAACACCTGGCATAATGGGGTTTCCCGGAAAGTGGCCTTTGAAAACTTCGTGTTTTTCATTGACCAAAATCGTAATTGTATATTTAGAATCAGTTGTTTTTTCTTCCGAAAGAACTTTGTAAAAATCTTTTAAAACCATTTTTTTATTTTTTTCCTTCAAAGGCGTAAGAAAGTCCTAATTGAAAATTGACATTGCGATTATAATCCCTAAAAAGTACAGTGTTGCTGCCGTCATTATTATAATAGCTACTTTCTAAAACATCTGCTAACCCTTTTTTAACCCTTCCTTCAATGGTCAGGCCAGAAGGCAGACGATAGGCAACACCAGCTAAAATAGCTACATCATTATATGTTTTTTTTCGAACCAAATTATCATTTACCAAAATATCTAAAGAAGGTCCAAATTGAAATTGAATACCCGGTCCAAATGTAAATTTATTCATCAAACCAAAAGATAAGTAACCCAATTGAAGATCTCGATATTCAATTTTTTTCGAATCACCTTCATAGTAAATTCTGGCAAGATTATCTGCGCCTTCTCTGATGTAAATTATCTCAGGCTGTAATGCGTAATGTTTTTTAATATTTATTTCTCCGAATCCGCCAATGTAAAAATCAGTTTTATAATCAGAATTCATTTCTGAAATATTCGAAAAACTAAAACCTGCTCTTAAACCTGGTTTAAAAGAAGTTTGTGCGTGCCCATTCTGGAATCCAAAAAAAGCGATTATAACAAGTAATAAGTTGCTATACTTCAAGATTATTTTACTTTAAAAGTGTAGCTGATACCAAATTGCAATACCTGATTTAAAATTACCTGATCATAATAATAGTCATCATAATCGATTCCATCGTAACCGTAAATATCAATTAATCCTTGTTTAAACCGGGCTTCAAAAGTTAGTCCGTTTGGTAAGCTGTAGCCAATTCCACCAACAAAAGCCAAATCTGTACCAATTGGGTCATACCCGTATCGGCCAAAATTGTCACTTGTTTTAATGTCAAGAGATGGCCCGGCTAATACATGAAAACCTTGTCCTCCAAAATTAAACTTTGCAACTGCACCAAGTGTTACATAATTTAGTTCATATTTTGTGTCTTTTGGTATTGTATTTTGTCCAGGATTGCCATCAAAATAGGAGCCATCACTTCCTTGTCTTGAATACGTTATTTCAGGCTGAAGGGTAAAATATTTGTTGAATTTTATTTCAACTAAACCCCCAATGTAATAATCAGATTTCATACCGTTGTCATCAATATTGGTTAAGGTTGAAAGATTTAAACCGCCACGAATTCCCGGACTAACTTTAACTTGTGCTTGTGTGGTTGCAAGACCAATCAATAAAACAAAGGCAATTAAGGATATTTTTCTCATTTTGGTTTAGTTTAGGTTAAGATGAACTTTACTCTGATTTAAAATAATTTAGCTCAATTCTCAATTTGATATTCTGATGTAAAATGACAACTTTTTTAGCAAAAATATCGTTTTCTAAAGTAAAAGTAATTGTTATTTTTTCTTTTGTTTTAGAAGAACGAACGAGTTTTTCTAATTTCTGCTCTTTTTTGGAGACGAAAAGATAGTTATCACGATTCCCGTCTGCCGATTTATAAATGTTATCCGATTCGTTTTCGAATTGTTCCTGAATCACGTACTCTTTTTTAAGAAGCAATCTAAAATCTTCTTTCAGCGTATTGATCAGGATTTTTTTATCTAATTCCGAAACAATTGAGTTGACTTTAAAAGTCGTGTCGGAAATCTCAAAATCGAACAATTTGTTACCGAATTCAGTTGTGAAAACCACCCGATGCGTGGTGTCATTTATTTTCTTGGCAATAAAAATTCCAGACATTTCATGACCGTAAACCGTGATGTTGGTTTTGTAAACATAATCGGTTTTGGGTTCAGAAAAATAAGGAACTTCTACCGTTTTTTTGTCTAATTTTTTAGGCGTATAATTTTTAGTGACAGAGCCACAAGAAACCAAAACAATTGCGAGAAAGCAATTAATTAGTAAAAACTGAATCGTCGATTTTTGCATTGATCACTTTATTTTTAAGTACAATTCGGGTATAATCTTCAGATGATTCTAATAGTTTTACCTGAACAACTGTTGCTTCTTCTTTATCGAAAGTCAATTCGATTTGTTTGATGTATTTTTTCAGCGTAGCATCTTTCGGAACAAATTTCGCAATATTTTGTCCTTTTGATTTGAAGTACGAAATGGCAAATTCTTTATCATCAAACATATTGCCGCTCACGCTTCCAACAATTAATTTATTGATGCGTCCAAAGATCTTGCTGTTGCCAATATCAACCGCGCTTTTCTTTCCTTCGTCATTGATCAGGATTTTTCCGTTTTTAAAAACAATGCTGTAATTGTATGGTTTTTTGTATTGCCATTGCAAAAGATTCGGCTCTTTAAAAATCATTTTTCCTGATGTTTCAATGTCTTTGGATAAAAAATCCATATGTTTATATTGAACGAAATCGGTACTTAAAGTTTTTATTTTTTTAGAAACCACATTGACGTCCTGCTTGAAAGATGCAATTTCGGCATCCGTCATTTTTTGTTCCTGAGCAAACAAATTGCCTGAAATAAATAGAATTAGTAGTGCTATTTTAGTTTTCATATTTTTTTAAAATTTTTGCCACTCCCGATAGCTATCGGGATAAATGATTTACACAGATTATAGATAAAATCCGTTTTTATCCGCGTTTTCGCTTTAGCGAATCCGTCTCATCCGCGTTCTATCCCATAAGCTTTAAGATTCAAAAGTTCTTCCACAGAAATCACTTCATATTTGTTTTGCTGTAAAAATTGCAAAAACTGTTCCAATACTAAAACTGAGTGTAATCCTGTGTCGTGCAAAAGTACGATTCCGCCGGGAGAAACCCGTTTTATTATGCGATTGAAAATTAAATTTAGGTCTTTTGTTCCGCCGTCAAGCGAACGAATATTCCAGCCAATTACTTTATGGCCGGTTTTTTTTAAAGCTCGGCGAATCGAAGGTGTTGTAACTCCGTAAGGCGGACGAAAAAAGTTGATTTTTTTTGAAGTGAATTTTTCTAAAATTTCATCCGTTTTTTGAATTTCTTCCCTGATTTTTGCAGCATTATAAAAATCAAAAAATTTTGAATGATTATAAGAATGATTTCCCACCAAATGACCTTCAGCAATAATTTTTTTTACAATTTCCGGATGCTTTTCCACATTTTTTCCAATGCAGAAAAAAGTCGCTTTTGCATTGTATTTTTTCAGAAGATCTAAAACTTCCAAAGTAAAAACACTTGGCCCGTCATCAAAAGTAAGTGCAATTTTTTTTTCTGTTTCCGATGGATTATGGCAGAACGCTTTTATATGATAATTCGAAGAAATTCGGGCAGAACCAAAAGCATTTAGTCCGATCCAGATTAAAATTATTCCGATGAACCATAGTAAATTTATTGCTGTATAGAGATTCAGAAGAAGCAGTAAAAGCAATAAAAAAATAAAGAATAACGAAATGTTTTTATGCGTTATCATTTTGAAAGTAACGTAAAACTATGATTTTTTCCATTTACCTGATTGTACAATAAAATGGTATCGTAAGCTGGTTTAGTAACCGAATTTACTTGTAAGATTTCCGGAATTTCCTGTGTTTTTATAATTTTTGAAGCCATCCACAAAGCAAAAGCCGAAGCTGTATCGTATTCTCCGCTCAAATGTTTGAAGTACAATTGAGGTGTTTGAGCAAAAGCTTTTTCAGTCAGATTTTTGTAATAGGAATCAAAAGTGATATCACCGTCGAAGCCAAAAACAACAGCATCAACGTCTGAAATTTGTAAATTATTGGTCTTTAAAAAAGTGATTAGTTCTGATTCAATTTCGTTTTCTTCGAGTGTATTTATGATTTCGACATCTAAGATTTCTGCGTAAGTCGAATCTTTTCTTTCATTTTCTAAAACAAAAAAACTCGCACCTTCCCCATAAACAACTCCATTTGAATTGCTATTTAAAATATTGGATGGGAGGTCATTTTCTTTTTTGATTCTTCCGGCCAATTTAAAAAGAGACAAAGTATATTCTCCGTTTTCATCTACTCCTCCAACTAGAATCGAATTGGCTTCGTTTTCTTCAATCTGCATTTTAGCATCTAAAAGTGCCGATTCAAAAGAAACCGCTCCGTTTACATACGTAAAATTATAACCTTTGCATTGCAGTGATAAAGCAATTTGAGCTCCAACGGTATTATGCGTCGATTGAATAAATGAAGTTGGAGTTAAAAACTCTTCATTATTATCAAGAATATTTTTCAGGAACTTTTCAGAATCTTCAATGCATCCCAAACCGGTTCCGGTAATAATCGCGTCTACATTTTCGACGTTCGCATCTTTCATGGCCAAGGCCGAAGCTACGATTCCGTTTTTTACTCCTTTTGCCATTCTTCGAATTGCAGCAGGAGAAATATAATCTTTGTAAACCGGAGGAACAATCGAAAGCACCGTTTCGTTTGTGTTAACGACAGCTTCTTCTAAAAAAACAGTATCAAATGTTTTTTGAGTCGAAATACAGCCTACTCCATTTATATATGTTTTTTTCATACGAAGATTATATTTGTTTTTCTAAAGAAAGATTGAATCGTCATTCTTAAAATTGGTTTTAAAAAAGTTTAAAACTACGTAATTTACTTTAAGCTTCTAAAAAAGTCTTTTAACCACAAATTACACAAATTTTCACCAATTAATTTGTGCAATTTGTGGTTAAAATTAAGGTTTTAGTTAATACTGTAGACTCAAAGTCTGCCGATTGTATCCATTGACTTTACGTGCTGAGTAGTTCAGTTTATTAGAATCATGACGATTTCATTAGCTTTTAGAAAATATAAGGGTTGAACAATTTCCTCCAAAACCGAAAGAGTTAGATAAAACGTGTTCGATATTTTTCATTTTTAAGGAAGTCTGTGGTTTCAATTCAAATTCTTCCATCGGAACTTCGAAATTTAAATTCGGATAAACCACACTATTCTGAATCGCCAAAACACTGTAAACAGCTTCAATAGCTGCTGCGGCTGCTAAAGTATGTCCGGTAAAAGGTTTGGTCGAACTGAAATCAGGCACTTTTCCATCTTCATAAATTCGGAGTAAAGCTCTTCCTTCAGATAAATCATTATTGGGAGTTGCGGTTCCGTGAACGTTGATGTAGTCAATTTCAGAGGGATTTAAACCCGAAACTTCAAAAGCTTTTTTCATTGCTAAATAAGCGCCGTCTCCATTTTCTGAAGAAGCAGTTTGATGAAATGCGTCGTTTGCATTTCCGTAACCTGAAACTCTGGCCAACACTTTTTTGTCATATTTCTGAACCATTTCATCTGATTCTAAAACTAAAAAAGCTGCCGCTTCGCCCAGGTTTAATCCTTTACGGGTATTGTCAAAAGGTTTGTTGTAATCGTCAGATAAAATCATCAAAGTTTTGAAACCGTTGATGGTGAATTTTGCCAAAGCATCCGTTCCGCCAACAATAACGCGATCTAATTTTCCGGTTTTGATCAATCGTGCGCCCAACATTATAGAGTTCGCTGCCGATGAACAGGCCGTACTTATAGTGGTAACCATTCCTTTTAAACCTAATTCTTGCGCAATTTTTTCAGCTACATCGCCACCGTCATGACAGGAAATGTATTTTATAAGTTCCGGATTTTCGAAATAATCGTAATAATGTTTTTCGGTCATGTCCATACCGCCCACGCTTGTAGCCGAAATAAGTCCGGTTCTGAATTCGTTTATAGATGTAATTCCGGCATTTTCAACTGCTTGTTTCGCTGCCAAAGTTCCGATCATCGCCGTTCTCGAAAAATTGTTATTTTCAGAAAGCTCTAATTCGTCAACCAATTCTTCATTGGTTTTTTTGATCTCACCAACTTTAATTACATCAGCATGAACAGTCGGAATATTTTGGATTTTGGAAATACCAATTTTATTTTCGATTAACGAAATATAATTTTCTTCGACTGAATTTCCAATCGAAGAGATAATTCCCATTCCGGTTATTGCGATGCCTTTCATGCAATTTTAGATTTATGATTTTAGATTATTAGAACTTTGTCAAAGTTTATTCTCTGATTGTAAATATTAAACACATAGGAACATAGATTTTGAAAACTTAAAAGAAGGCATTTCATTTGTTTAAAAAAACATAGCTATGTGTCTTGATGTAAATGAAATGCCTTTTTTAACAGCTCTTTAAGCTATGTCTCTATGTGTTGAAATAACTTTTTAAAGTTTACTTCGTTCTATTTGCGCTAATGTACGCCGCCATAGTTTCGATTGACTGGAAAATTGATTTTCCTTCTTTCGGATCCACCAATTTAATTCCGTAATCTTTATCTAAAATCACGATTAATTCAAGTGCATCAATCGAGTCTAAACCTAAACCGTCTCCAAACAAAGGATCGTTATCAGCAATGTCTTCGATTGCGATATCTTCTAAGTTTAAAGTCGTGATGATTTTATTTTTTAATTCTTCTTTTAATGCTTCCATGATGAGTTCTTATATAATGTATTGATATTTTCGTTCGTATATTTTGTGTTCTCTTCCTTGCTTATTGTGCAAAGAAACGCTTTGTAATCGTCATTAAAAAATTCTACCCAACCGCAAAGCACAACATCTGCTTTATCCGAATTTAGTAAAATATTCGAATAATTCGACATAAATTCGGTGTTGAAAACATCAAATATAAAGAAAGAATTCTCGCTTTTCAACTGATGGCGGATACTTATTTCCCCCAGACAAATATTTGGCAGCGTATAAACAAAAACTGCCGGACTCGGATAATAGTTTTCTTTGTCTGAAATAGATTCCTGATATTTTACATCGGTATCTAAACTCGAAGATTTATTGGCGAAAACCAAAGCGATATTATTTTCTTGTTCCGAAGAAGTTATCGGACTCAAAAGTAATTCGGCACCTAAAAAAGCCAATTTACTCAAAGCATCCATTTTGAAAAACTTCGGATATTGAATGTCAAAATTGCGATACGCTTGTTTGGAAAAATCAGCAAAATTGGTTGGTTCAATTTTGAATACAGAAGTTCCGTCCAAAACAATTTCGTTGTTTTGGATGGTGATGTAGGATTGTATGCGTGTTTTGTTTTGAGTCATTATTTTGATTTAACACTAATTGCACAAATTTGCACGGATTGTTTTTGAGTTAAAATTACACTAACTAATCTTTGAAAATTAGTTTTATAATTTAAGAAACCCAGGTATGAATAACTTCGGCAATTTTCCACTTTCCAGATTTATTTTCAATTATAATTAAAAAGCCTCTTCCGCATTTTCCACCACCGCAGGAAGCACCGGCGGATAAAATCCCTCTTGTTTTTGTTTTATTGAATTGAATTCTTGATACTGAAATGGTTCCAACGGGAAATAGTACATTACTATTATCGTTTAAGTTCCAATTTTTTTCATGCGGATATTTTGATGCGTTTTGAAAATTAAACTTTTTGTTGTTTTCAAAAGGCTTTAAATCAAATTTGTATTTGTCTGTTTCTTTTGAAACGTCATAAGTATAGGCTGAAATATTAATTTGCTCAACTATCATTTCGGTTTCAAAAGAACTAATTTTCTCTACATCGGTATAAACACCAAGAAGTATTCTTGTTTTGTCATTTTTGATGCTGTCTCTACGATGATAAAATTTTTTTAATTCAGCATGATAACCTGTTGTATCTTCTATGTTTGTTTTAAAATCACGTTTTGGAAATGGTGGAGGAGTAATTATTCTTCGATCCATATAGATAGAATCTACAATTTCAACAAATACACTTTTCATTGCATCTTTTTCGAATCGCAGTTCGTCTACTTTCTTAATTTCTTCTTTTTTACAACCAAAAAAAGAAAGAAGAATTAGAGTTATCAATATGAATTTTGATAATTTCATTTATTTTTAAAATAATTGAACTTGTAAGATTTCTTTACAAGTTGGATTTCTTCTCTTGAACTGTTCTGAATTTCCGAACAGTTCAAACTATTTTATATATAAATTTTCAACGAATTTAATCCGTGAAAATTAGTGTAATCAGTGTTTCACTTTTTCAAAAACAACAGCCGTATTACAACCCCCAAATCCAGAAGCCGTTTTCAGAAAAATTTCAATACTTGCCTCTTCGTTTTTCTGAATAACATTAATCTTTTCACTTACGCCGATTTCATCAAAACCTTTCGATTCAAAAAGTGTATTTTGATTGGCTGATTCAATCGCGATTACGGTTTCCAATAATCCTGAAGCACCCAAAGTATGACCGTAAAATCCTTTTAAACTATTAATAGGAACATTTTGTAAATCCAGACGATTCAAGGCAATCGCTTCCATTTCGTCGTTGAATGGAGTTGCGGTTCCGTGTGCTGAAATATAATCGATTTGATCGGAATTGATTTGCGCTTCTTTCATCGCATTCTGAATACTTCTAAACAAACCTTCGCCAGTTCTTGATGGACCCGAAATATGATTGGCATCGTTTATCGAACTGTCGCCAATAACTTTTATTTTAGCATTTCTGGCTTCTGCCGAAACTAAAACTGCCGCTGTTGCTTCGCCCAAACTTACGCCGGTTCTGTTTTTAGAATAGGGCTTGCAAGGTAAATCGCTCATCGCCTGAAAAGCATTAAAACCAGACAAAACAAATTCTGAAACTTCGTCGCCGGCCACAACAAAAATGGTTTCGTAAAGTTCCGACTGAATCATTCTTTTGGCAACTGAAACTGCTAAAATTCCAGAAACACAAGCATTCGATACTACGATTGGTGTTGTTTGAAATCCGAAGAAATTGGCAATATTTTGAGCCAAAACATCTAAATGTGCGTTTTGAAAACTTTCTTCTGAATCATTTTTTAATGCCGTAACATTTCCTTTTGTAGTTGAAAGTATAAAAGCCGTTTTCGAATTTAACTCAACTCCGGATTTTTTAATCATCGGCTCTAAAGCCAAAATCATCATTTTCTCTAAACGAGAATATTTGGTGTCAGTGCTGATTTTTTCAAAAGCAGTGTTTATTTTTTCATCAGCAATTACAGAAGCATAAAACGGATTCTGCATCAAGGAAATATCCTGATGCAATTGAATTCCGGAATCGCCACGCAAAATCGCTTCGATGTTGGAGTCAACATCAAAACCTAAAGGCGTGATACAATTGGTTTCGTTTATATATACTTCTCTTGTCATTTTGTGATTTTTATTCCTGCAAGGTTTCCAAAACCTTGTAGGTATCTTAAAGCTTTGTCTGGAAAAAATGGCACGCAGATTTAAACAGATTAAAGCAGATTAACGCGGATTTTATAATTTGTGAAAATTCGTGAAATCCGTGTTTTATTTTAAAAGTCCTACTTTACGTTTCCATTCCTCATAAAAAGGAGGATTTGTCAACATTAAGTTTCCTTCTTTGTCTAAAAATACCTGAACGGTTTCGCCAGTGCAGGCTACTTCACCTTGAGCGTCAATAATTCTAAAACGATAAATCATTTTGGCGGCTGGCGTATCGACAACGGTTGTTTCGATCGTTACAACATCGCCGTAACGCAAAGACAATTTGTGTTCGCATTTTGATTTTACAATTGGTGTTGTGTAACCGGTATTGCCAATATCTAAATACGTAAGTCCGTGTTTTCGTCCAAAGGCTTCTCTTCCATCTTCAAAATAGGTAATATAATGGCCGTGCCAAACGATTCCAAGCGGATCAGTTTCGTTAAAACGAATTCTGATTTCGTGCGAAACGGTTAGGGAAGTGGCTTCGTTATACTGTTCTTTTCTTTTTGTCATAAAATAGGGCAATGGAAGTTGTGATTATAAAGAACAAAAATAGCAAACTTATTTTTGGGATGATTTCGACGAATGATCCGTTGCGCAATAACACATCGTAAAAAGCTTCTAATCCCCAATTCATGGGTGATGATTTGGCGATGATTTGCATGATTTTTGGCATCGCAAAAACGGGAACCCAAACACCACCAACGGCGGCTAAAATGATTACGCTCGTTGCGCCAAACGGAGCAGATTGTTCCTGAGTGCTCGCAATAGTTCCTAATAAAATTCCGAAACCAATGGCACCAAAACCTGAAAATAAAGCCACAACACTCATTAAAAACAAATGTCCTTCAACATTTAAGGATGGCAAACCAATATGCGGAAATAAGAATATTGCAACGGCAACCATCATATAAAACTGAATCATACAGATCATTAAATACGTAATGGTTTTTCCGATGATGATAATTAAATTCGAAGTCGGATTGGTCAATAAACGCACAAATGTTCCCTGTGATTTTTCTTTTACAATATTGATAGATAACGGAATCACAATAAAAAATATAGCAAAAAGTGTCCAGGCCGGAACGTTGTGCTGAACCGAATTCGGCAGTACTTCTTTGTTGTTTATTCTTGGAATTATTTCTTTGAAAGTGATGAAACTCTTTTGGTCGAATTGTGCATTTTCTTCGCCCAATTGATTTTGAAAAGTAGTATAAATTGATTTCGTTTCAATCTGAGAAATCATTTTATCAATGGCGTTCATAACCGAAGTTTTGAAACTCATTTGAACAGCCGGATCAAAATACAATTTTACTTCTTTTTGCTGTAAAACTTTCGAAGTTTTTGGTTCGGCAACAGAATCTGTAAAACCCATTTTGCTCACAATGTTCTGTACATTCTGATCTACTTTGGCTTGTAAATCGACACTTAAATCTTTCGGAATTACAATCGCCAATTTGAATTTTCCTTTGTACACATTTTCTTTGGCAATTTCTTCTGTAATAGGCTGATCGTCGATTTGCGTTACAATATCGAATGCATTGTTCTTTTGCAGATTATCAAAAACGGTTTTTGAAACAGAACCTTTGTCGTTGTCAACCAATAAGATCTGAATTTTATTGTCGCTTACGGTTTTAAAGGTACTATCCTGAATGATAGTAACCGTGATTACCAATATCAAAGGCATGATGAACAGAATAATCAAACCGCCTAAATCACGTTTTAGCAGTAAAAATTCTTTTACAATGGACATCCAAATTTTATATAGCATCTCTAAAGTCTTTACCGGTTAATGAAATAAAAACTTCTTCGAGATTTCTTGCTTCTTCGACAGACGCAATCAAAGTGGACGGCGTGCCTTGGGCGTAAATCCGGCCTTGATCCAAAATGGCAATCGTGTCGCAAAAATCTTCGGCTTCAGCCAAATGATGCGACGTATAAATAATCGTTGTTCCGTTTTGATTTAATACTTTTAAATAATCCAAAATAGCATTTTTAGATTGTACATCAACACCAACGGTTGGTTCATCCAAAAACAAAACTTTCGGATTGTGCAGAATTCCGGCAATCAAATTGACCCTGCGTTTCATTCCGCCAGAAAAGGTTTCAATGCGTTTGTCGGCGAATTTTAAAAGTCCCAAAAGATCTAAAGTTTCGATTACTTTGTCTTTTAAATAAGAACCTTTCAAACCGTACATACTTCCAAAATAATGCAGATTTTCTCGTGCTGTCAAAGTTGGGTACAACGCATATTCCTGAGGAACAACGCCAATAATTTTTTTGATTTTGGCAGAATGATGCGAATAATCCAGATCATTAATCGTGAAATGTCCTGAAGTTGGTTTGATCAATCCGCAGAGCATGGAGATTAAAGTAGTTTTTCCGGCGCCGTTTGGTCCTAGTAAACCAAAAATCTGACCTTCATTTATTTCCAGCGAAACGTTGTTCAAAGAAAACATTTCTGCGTCTTTGTACTTTTTCGAAAGGGATTCTATTTTTATAATGGAATTCAAAATATAGTTAGCTGATTGCTTTTTTTAGTTTTTTGAAAAAGATTTCTTCGCGATTCGCGATGTCCAAAAGCTCATCTGCAATGGCGTTGTAAGCGTCTTCTTTGGCGCTTCTGTTTTTGTAAATTCGGGAAGCTTCAACGGCAAAATCTCTCCAGGAATCTCCAATTTGTGTCATTTCTTTCGAAAGATTTTTCAATTCTTCATTACCTAAAATAACCGAAGCTTCTTGTAAAAATGCAGCGTAAATAAATCGGAAACCACCGCCTCCGGTTCCAATTTCTTCCTGCATGCGTACCATTTGCGCCAGATAATGATTGGCTTTTCTGACACCGTGTTTTGCCGGCCATTTTCTGATTCGGCGGGAAACAAATTTAATTCCATTGACACCTACAATTGGCATTGGCGCCAGCATAGTACGACAGGTATCTTTAATTCCTTTGATGATCGCACTTTTAAAATCAACTTCACCCGGAACCTGAATTGGATAATACATCTGTCCTCTTGGCGCAAAAGCACCCTTAGCAAAACGTACTTTCTCCAGTTCGTCGTGTGTTAAAGTTGTAACGGTTTCCATCACAGGATCGCTGATCAGATAATCGGTTTCGGTTTTTCCGTAAACGACTAAATTATGCGCGTTGAAATGAAAACGGTATTCATCCGGGAAATAACTCAAATTGTAAACACCAACTTGTAAACCAGTTGGAATATTATTTTTTAAATTTTCGTCTAAAGCCTGAGTGGCAGTTGAAACAGAAGAAAATTTTTGTCTTTTTATTTTAAGATTTAATCGGCTTGCGACTTTATTAAAAATCTGTCCCGGCAAAGTTCTATAACTGATGGCCGGCGCGTGATTCACTTTTATAAAAGGCAAATACACAAACAAAAGTCCGGAACCAATTCCGAAAACCATCGGTTCGCTGATGTTCAGTCCACTGTTTTTTAGCAAATTTGACGCTACTCCATTTTCACAATGAGCAGATTGATGGTGTGTAAAAGTAACTTGCATTAATCTGTTTTAAAGTTTTTTAATTCGGCTATTGAAATGTCAAAAGCGTCGGCATATTTTTGTAAAGTCTTGTCGTTTAGTTTAGCGAAAACAGTCGGTTTAAAATGTCTTTTTACACGCCATTTCCACATATCAACATAACCGGCAAGAATTGTAAGATCCATTTTGTTGAGCTCCATATAATAGCAAATCGGACTAACTTCTCCAATCTGAACTTTTAGTTTTGCTTCTTCTGCACGTTCTTTTATGTCATCGATCGCGTTCGAAAGCGCAATGGCTTTTGGTTCCCAACCCGTACTTAAAGCGGTTGTGTAATTGCCATTTTCATCGGTAGCATAAACCAATTCTTTGAGGTTCTTTTTGCTTAAATTTCCATCGTGCTGAGGTACATTTTCTTTTTCCATGACGGGTTTTATTTTCGATTTAGCATTAAGTTGCTGCAGAAATCGTCTTTTGAATAAACAAATTAATTTCGCATTCTAAAAGTATTTGGTCTTCGAGTAAGCTTTCACAGCTCATCGTGCATAAAGTATAATCGTCGCCAACAAATTTTGATACCAAAGTTGCTTTGGTTGTAATTGTGTCGTTAACTTTTGGCAATGAATATATTTTTACATTTTTTAACGAGCTGATAAAACCTATAACGCTAACATTCTCATTTTCTGTGCCATCATCCTCAAAAAAATACTTTTTGCCGACGATTGCTGAACAAGTCTGGGCTGTATTTTCGATTAAACCGGCTTCTGTAAAAATGTTTTTATCGACAAAAATATTGTCTTCTTGGATGAAAAATATGGTTTTTACGAAATTGGCATCGATATCTAAAATCAAATCGACCATCAGCATCGGAGCGCGATGAGGCAAGTAATTTTGAATGTCAATTCCCACTATCATATTCTTGATTATTTGGCTAAAACGGTTTTCATTTGTCCGCTTGCAATTTCTTCATTATTCAAAAAAGTCACAATATCAACCAAAGTGATGCCGCCAAATTCCTGTAAAATCGTTATGGTCGATTGAATCGTATCGTCGATTTGTGGCAGTTTTTTAATTTCGATATCTTTAATAGAACCGATGTAACCTGTTGGTGCAATTTCGTTTTTCAAAAAAAACTGATAACCGGTGTGCAAAGCCACAGACTGCGCCATATGTTCGATTAAACCTGCTTCAAGAAAAGTATTTTCTTCTAAAAAAATATTGTCATCCTGAATTCTCAACCCTGCAACCAATGAGGTTTCAGAATAAGAAAATAGTCGATCTACCATTACAAAAGGAAACTTTTGTGGTACTAAATTCCCAACCGCTTCTTTTTCTAAAAGTATAGTAGTTTCCATTAGCAAACCGTTAAATAGGCATACGCAAATGAGAATCTTCCACTTTCAGGAACAGACAATAAAATGCGGTCTCCTTTTTTTAATTTTCCTGAATACATTAATTCTTCAAGCGCAATATAAATCGAAGCTGATCCCACATTTCCAACTCTCAAAAGGTTCATAAACCATTTTTCATCAGTAATTACAATTCCTTTTTCATTTAAGCCATTTTTCAATCCTTCAACAAAAAAGTTAGACGAAACGTGTGGTAAAAAATAATCAACCTCTTCTGCTGTAACATTGTGCTTTGCCATAGCTTCGCTCATACTTTCAACACCTTTTGGCAAGATGAATTCGTCCAGTAATTTCACATCCTGTTTCACAGCAAAAACAGATTCGTTCAACCACTCATCTGGTTTGTAATCACTCCACGGTTTGATTTCGCCGTTTTCTAATTTATCTCCACCAGCGTACATACAAGTTTCTAATTCGAAGGCATAAGAATAGGATTCCATCCATTCGATTTTTAGAGAAATGTCTCCGCTTGGTTTATTTTCTAATAAAAAAGCACCGGCTCCGTCAGATAACATCCAACGTAAAAAATCTTTTTTGAAAGCGATAATAGGCTGCGCTTCCAGATTTTTTAAGTTGATGATTTCGTGATTGTATTTTTGTGCCGAAAGCCAGGTTGAAACTTTTTCAGATCCTGTACAGATGGCATTTTTAGAATTTCCAGATCGAACTGAAAGAAAGCCATATTTCAGGGCGTTCATTCCAGAACAACAGATTCCAGTCGAAGAATTCAATTCTACCGATTTATTTTTTAGCAAACCGTGAACCATTGCGGCGTGTGACGGCGCAAAAACATCTGGCGATGAAGTTCCACAGGAAAGTACTTCTAAATCCTGATCTGAGAATTTTTCATCAAATAATTGCACAACCGCATTCCGCGTCAATTCGGCATTGCTGTGTGTGCTTTTACCTTCTTTGTCGACAGCGTAATAGCGGCTTGTAATTTTATTATTACGCAAAATAATACGTCTTGCTTTTGAGGCAGTATCATTTATAAGTCCCAAATAGTTTTCCATTTCATCGTTTGAAACAGCTTCGTTGGGTAAATATTTTGCGGCTTTGGTAATATATACGTCAAACATAATTTAATTTCCTCTTCTAAACTCCCTGATAATATTGAGTTTCCTTTTTTATTTTTTTGAACTTAAATGGATAGGTAATAAGATGCAATATATAGACTATTGGCGAGATTAGCCATATAGCTAAGAATAAATAAACATAAAATATTTTAAGAAGCGTTTTTCTGTTTTTTTGATTTTTATGAATGATATTAGACCATTTATTAAAGATTTTGTTCGCTGTTTTATCTACCGTAACTAAATATGAACTGATTTTTACAGCTCCAATTTCGGCTAATTTTGGTTGTAAATCGTCTAAATTGTTTTGATTGAATTGAGCAAGTATTACTCCTCCAAATTTATCCGATTCCTGAATGTCTTTGTCAGAAACTCCAGGCAGTGGAAAAAAGCCTAAATATTTTTTCTTTACTCCTGAAAACATCCAGTTTACAATCGTAATCACGCTGATTAAATTTCCAACGCGATCGACCAAAGCTACATTTCCAACCAATTTTGCATTTACATCACGCAATAAAACTTTGACTTTTTCCTGCGCCATAATCCACATATTTCGGGATCCGTTTATGGTAACGACAGGCGTGTTGCTCAGAATAGTTTTGGCTTCGGGACTTTTCAAAAAAGAGTTCATCGGGATGGATGGCGATAAATACCAAACCTGATAATGCAGCAGCACAAGATCGTATTTTGTATTCAGAATTTCCTCAGCAACCGGTTTTAAGGCTGTCGGAATTTGTAAAAATGATTCTGGAAAAGCATCAAAAAAAGTGGTTTTATTCCACGGAAAAGGAAAAGGTTTTTCTAACTCAATTTCGTGAAAAGTTACTTTTATTTCCTCTGAGTTTAAAAAGGGTTTTGCAATATTTCGCGCAATCGATTCTAGTTGCCCGGATTGAGAATAAAAAATAACGAGGACATTTTTCATTTGATTAGGAAGCTTTGGTTGCAAACAAAAATAAGTAAATTTATTTAAACGAATTTTCTTGTTTAATGGAATGTTTTTTCGCCACGAATTCACGAATTTATTTTTAATCAAATTATGATAATTCGTGAATTCGTGGCGAAAAAACTAGCTTTTTATATCATTCCAAAAATCGAAATAATTGAACCATTGCAGAGGATATTTTTGCAGAATGCTTTCGACGCTTTTTACATATTCCTGTAATAATCCTTTTTCGTCGCGATGTTTTACGGTTGCTTCTCGGGCGTATAAATGATAATGCAGATTGGGTTCTTTCATTACGTAAACAAAAACAACGGGTACTTTTAATCGTGAAGCAATCAAAAAAGGACCAGCCGGGAAGTTGGCTTCTTTGCCCAAAATTTCTGTTGAAAGTGATTTGGTTCCTTCAAAATAACGATCCCCGGTAAAACAAACTAATTCGTTGTTAGCGAGTGCAGCATTGATCTCAAAAATATGAGACAGATCGTCTTTGATGATGATGAATTTTACGGTAGGTTTTTGTGTAACACTCTCCAGATAATTTTTAATAGCCGAATGTTCTAAATCTGTGGTGACCAAATTTATTTGAAATTCAAGATCGATATCGCCCAAAAAGTGTTCGGCAATTTCAAAATTTCCAACATGTGCACTGATTAAAACCCCGCCTTTTTTCTCGGCCAAAAGTTTTTTTAGAGTTTCTATTCCGTCAAACTCGTAAGTGAATTTGTTTCGCATTCCTGCCGAAATCGAAATTTTGTCAATAATAGTCTGCCCAAAAGTGTAGTAACTTTTGAAAACCATTTTTTTTGCTTGAAAATTGGAATAGTGGAGTCTTTCTTTAAAATAATAAAAAATAGCGCGATTGCTCTTTTTTAGAAATAAAAAGTAATAAGAAGCAACCAAATAAAGCAGGACATAAGCAGACTTGACACCCGCTTTTTGTATCAAAAAAACGAATATTCTATAGCCTAAAACTGTTCCTTTTGATTTGCCATCCCATTGACTCATTAAGCAGTTTTTGCTTTTATTTTGGTTTCAATAAGGTCGTAAAAATTTTGAAAAGTCGCAATTCCAACAAAATCAGCTTCAACTAGTTTTACACCAAAGTTAGATTCAATTGAAACTACTAAATCAACATAATCCAAACTATCCAACCCAAGTGTATCTTTTAAATTAGCATCTGGTTCAATTTCATCATTATCTACTTCAAATTCATCAACCAAAAAACCATTAATTCTCGTTATAATTTCTTCTTTATTCATTGTTCAATTTAAACTTTTTAACCACCAACGCAGAGTTGGTTCCTCCGAAACCGAAAGAATTGGACAAAAATATGTCAAATTTTTTGTTTAAAGTAGTTTTGACCAAATTTAATTTAGAAGCATCTTCATCAGGATTATCCAAATTGATGTTCGGCGCAATGAAATCATGCTGCATCATCAAAATTGAATAAATCACTTCACTGGCTCCGGCCATCCAGCATTCGTGGCCAGTCATTGATTTAGTGGAACTTACGTATGGATTTTTTTCTCCAAAAACTTCAAAGATCGCTTTGGCTTCATTTCCGTCTCCAACCGGAGTTGAAGTGGCATGCGCATTAATGTATTCGATGTCTGTTGCTTTTAATTGTGCGTCGTCAAGCGCTCGTTGCATGGCTATAGACGGGCCTTCAACATTTGGAGTCGAAATGTGACCTCCGTTGGATGAGAATCCGTAACCTACTACTTCGGCAATAATATTGGCTCCCCTCGCAATGGCTGATTCGTAACTTTCCAAAATCAAAGTAGCACCTCCGCCTGACGGAATCAATCCGTCGCGGTCAGCATCAAAAGGTCTTGACGCTTTTTCAGGTTCGTTTTCCCTGTTTGAAAAAACGCCCAAACCATCAAAACTACTCATCGCATATTTGTTGATTTCCTGAGCTCCACCGGTAATAATAATATCCTGAAAACCGCTTTTTATTAAGAAATAGGCCAATCCAATAGAATGTGAGCCGCTCGCGCAGGCTGCACTTACCGTTAAATTGATGCCTCGAAGTTTAAAAATTGTCGAAAGATTCATCGTAACCGTCGAATTCATCGATTTGAAAATGGCTCCGGAACCTATTAAAGCAGTGTCTTTTTTCTCACGAACAATATCTGTAGCATCAATAATGGCTTTAGAAACACTGTCGTTTCCGTACATGATGCCCACTTCACGGGCATCAAAAAACGCTTCGTCGATATTGGCATTTTTCAATGCTTCGATGGTTGCCATATAAGCATATTCGGTTTCTTCACCAATGCTCATACGTTGTCTTCGGGTCAATAAATTTTTTAGATCTGCTTTAGGAACAACGCCCGTTAAAGCCGATTGGAAACCAAATTCTTTTCTATCAGCATCAAACTGAATACCCGATTTTCCGTTGTATAAAGATTCCTTTACTTCATCTAAAGAAGTTCCGATACATGAATAAATTCCCATTCCAGTAATTACAACTCTCTTATTCATTGTCTTTTAAAGTAATTTTTTATCCGTTAGATGTAATTTTAATCACGTTCAATTTTTTTTAATTATTCTTTATTGGCTTCTAAAATAGCTTAACGCAATGTACTTTAATGTATTTCGCTTTCAGCTTCTAAAAAAGTTTTTTAACCGCAAATTTCACAAATTTCCACGAATTAATTTGAGAGAATTTGGGCAATTTGTGGTTAACTATCAAGCTTTTCAGTCTTGCCGACTTTTAGTCCGTAAAACTAAAACTGGACTTCAAACGCGTAGTTGTTTATTTTTGCGAGCAATTTTCAGCGTTAAACAAAAAAACAAAAAATAATCTCTTAAAAAGGAGAATACTATTTTTAAGAATATATCCCTCCGTTTATGTTTATAATTTCGCCGGTAATATAACTTGATTTTTTAGAGATCAAAAAGCTTACCAAATCTGCTACTTCCTCGGCTTCGCCAAAACGATTCACCGGAATTAGCTTTAGTAATTCTTTCTCATCCAGCTGGCTTGTCATGTCCGTTCTGATAAAACCAGGAGCAACTGCGTTAACCGTAATATTACGTTTGGCAACTTCTTGTGCCAATGCTTTGGTTGCCGCAACAATAGCGCCTTTTGCAGCAGAATAATTGGTTTGTCCGGCCGTTCCTTTTACGCCTGAAACCGAAACCATATTGACAATTCTGCCATATTTATTGCGAAGCATTTTTTGGATGAAAAACTGTGTCACATTAAAAAATCCGTTTATACTTGTGTTTATTACTCCGTTCCAGTCTTCGGGAGTCATCCACATAAAAAGACCGTCTTTTGTAATTCCGGCGTTATTTACAATAGCTTCTACCAGAGCCTCAGGATTGGCTTCCTGCCATTTTGTTAAAATGCTTTGAACTTCTTCAAAATTAGAAACATCAAAACCTAAGATTTCTCCGGTTGCGCCTAATTTTTGTATTTCCTGAAGTGTTGCTTCGGCAGCTGTTTTATTCGAATGATAATTAATCAGTATGTGATAATTGGATTCGACGGCTAATTTTTTACAAATAGCACTTCCAATTCCTCTCGAACCGCCTGTTACTAATACACATTTCATTTTTTATTATTTATTGGGGGATAAATATTATTTCTTCTTTTTAACTGCAGGTTTAGCTGCGGTTTTGGTTGCAGGTTTAGCCTGTTTTATTTCTTGTTTTGGCTTTTCTACGGCAACTTCAATTGTCTCTTTTTTCTCTGTTTGAGAAAATAGCTCAGCGTTTTCAAACCATTGATTGCTTATGACAGTTCCGTCTGGGTTAAGAAAACCCCATTTTCCTTCATTTTTTACTCTCGCCACACCACCAATAAATCCTTTATCCTGCTGTACAAACATGGCTATAATTCCGTTTGCTGTAATTCCGTATTGTGTTGGGATAACTAATTTTCCTGTTTCATTGATAAATCCCCAGTTCTTTTCTTTTACAGGAGCCAAGCCGTTTGAACTGAAAACTTCTGCATCGTTGTAAGTTGGTTCAATTACAAATTCTGCTTTTGGGTTGATATATCCCCATTTTGAACCGACGCAAACTGGAGCTAAATTTTTTGAGAATGCTTTTGCTTTATCATATATTGGAGTAATGACCCAATTTCCTTTTAAATCAATAAAACCAATTTTCCCGTTCTTTTTGGCAAAAGTCAAATCTTGTGTTTCAAAATCCCAGATTTTTTCTGCTCCGTCAACTGGAATAAAATTTCCGGCACTTACAACTCCGAAAGTTTTATCCTTTCTTGCCCAGCTTGTATTTTTAAAATAATTACCTATTTCATCATAAGCAGGTTCAATAAGTTCTTTTCCGGACGTATTGATAATTCCCCATTTTTTATTGTTTTCAACTCTCGCGAAACCATTTTCAAAAGGTTTAATCTGATCGTATTTTGGTTCCAGAACAACGGTCATTTTTGGATTGATCAATCCAACTTTATTATTTTGTCTGAAAAAAGCAACGCCATCTTTAAAATCAAATAATTTCTCAGAAGCAGGTGCTTTTTGAATTTCTCCTTTTGTATCAATATAAACCCAGTCCTTGCCTTTTTTAACAACGGCAATTCCGCTGTTAAAATCTTTTGCATCATCAAAAGTTGCCGGAATTGTAAAAGTTCCTTTTGTATCTATGAATCCCCATTTTCCATTTTCTTCTGCTGCAGCAAGACCTTCAGAAAAACTTCTTGCTGATTTGTATTTTGGTTCAATTTTAAAATCTCCGTTTTTGGAAATATATCCAATTTTAGAATTTTTTTTAACTAAAGCCAGTTCCTGACTATTAACAAATTGAATACAGCATGCAAATAAAAAAAGAAGTATTTTTTTCATGATTAAAGGTTCAATATTAATAATGTGAAAATTAAAATTTAGCTGTTTATCAGATAATCTTTTACTTGTTGCACAAACGGATACATTACCTGATCTTCCTTAAACTCCGGAATTATATTACGAACATCGTCGTACCATTTTTTGGTAACTGATGAAACTTTGTTTTTTTGGTTTAAATAATCAATTGCCTGAACAATCGTGATCATTTCGATACTTAAAACTTCAAATGCATTTTCGATTACTTTTGAGGTAATCACGGCTGCGTTTGTTCCCATACTTACAATATCCTGATTGTCGTTGTTGTTCGGAATACTGTGAACATACATTGGGTTGGATAACATTTGGCTTTCGGCAGTTGTTGAGGTTGCCGTAAACTGAACACCCTGCATTCCGAAATTAAATCCTAATGTTCCTAAATTGACAAATGGGGGAAGAATTTCGTTGATTTTTGAATTCAGTAAATAATTCAATTGACGTTCTGCCAGCATCGTTAATTTGGTAATAACGATTTTTAATTTGTCCATTTCCAGTGAAATATAATCACCGTGAAAATTACCCCCGTGATAAACGTGTTTGTTTTTTACGTCGATAATTGGATTGTCGTTTGCCGAGTTAAATTCGTCTTCTAAAATAGAAGCAACGTTATTAATTGTTTCTAAAACCGGACCTAAAATTTGAGGTACACATCTTAAAGAATAATATTCCTGCACTTTTTCTTTGAAGATTTCCTCAGTGTTTTCTCCAGAATATAAATGGTCTTCTCTTTTACGGATTAAAGTACTGTCAGAAAGGTTTTCTCTCATTCTTGAAGCTACTTCCTGCTGCCCTTTATGACGTTTGGTTTGGTTTAATTCTGCAGAGAAATGATCGTCATACGCCTGAACCAATTCATTGATGGCGCAAGAACATTTTAAAGACCAGTCTAATAATTTATTAGCATGATGCACATTGACAACGCCAATTCCGGTCATAACCGAAGTTCCGTTAATCAAAGCCAGACCTTCTCTGATTTCTACCTGAATTGGTTTTAAACCTTCAATTTCAAAAACCTCCGGAGTTGGTCTTCTTTCTCCTTTATAAAAAACTTCGCCTTCGCCAATTAAGACTAAAGCCAAGTGTGATAATTGTACTAAATCGCCGCTCGCGCCAACGCCACCATGCTCAAAAATAAGAGGTGTAATATCTCTGTTGATTAATTCAGCCATCAAGTGGATGACAGAAGGATGAACACCGGAATTCCCTAAGGAAAGCGTATTCAAACGAGCTAAAATTGCTGCTTTTGCACAAACCGGACTTAATGGTTTTCCGGTTCCTGAAGAGTGGCTTCTAATTAAATTATATTGCAACTGAATTTGGTCTGACTCTTTAATACGATATTGAGCCATTGGTCCAAAACCAGTATTTACACCATATATTATTTTGTTTCCTGAAAATTCTTTCAGAAAGTTAAAGCTTTCGTTTACCCGATTTAAAACTACATCGCTAATTGCAACTTTGTTATTCCCAAAAATAATGGATTCGAATTCTGCTAAACTTAAATATTCATTAATTGTGTTCATTAAATCGTTTTTGATTATGCTAATTTAATTTTATTTATCAAAATAAATGTAGTTATTTTGATGAAGGCAAATGTAAGTTAATAATCGATAACATTTTTATTATGACAAAGGAGTTTGTTGATGTTTTAGTGATTGGTGCAGGACCTTCTGGATGCGTTTCGGCGTCTTATCTTCATAAAAATAATATAAAGATAAAAGTGGTGGAGAAAACAAAATTCCCAAGGCTTGTGGTTGGCGAAAGCCTTATTCCGCGGGTGATGGATCATTTTGCCGAAGCCGAACTTTTTGAATGTCTCGATGCAATGAATTTTGAGAAAAAACTCGGCGCCCGCTTTATCAGAGGAGAAGAAATTTGTGTTTTCGATTTTAGTCAGAAATTTGGAGAAGGCTGGGACTGGACCTGGCAGGTACCGCGTGCAGATTTTGACAATACGATGGCACAGGAAATTGTTCGAAAAGGAATTGACTTAGAATTTGAATCAGAGGTTTTGGAGGTTTCTTTTGAAGGAAAAAATTCGAAAACCATTGTAAAAGACAAAGACGGAAATTTAAAAGAAATTCACGCCAAGTTCATTATTGATTCCAGCGGATACGGACGCGTTTTGCCAAGACTTTTAGATTTGGATACACCTTCAAAATTAGATCCGCATTCTTCGATATTTACCCACGTAAAAGATATAAACAGACCAGAAGGCGAGGAAGGAACTCAAATTTCATTTGACATTCTGGAAACCGAAGTTTGGTTATGGGTTATTCCGTTTTCGAATGGAAACACCAGTTTAGGGGTTGTGGGTCCGACGGATTTCATCAATTCGCTTTCAGAAAATAAAGATAATGTTGAAGCGTTGCGAAATGCGATTCAGCAATCCGATTATTATATCAAAAGATTTAAAGGAACCGAGTTTTTGTTTGAACCGGTAAAACTCGAAAATTATTCGAGAGCGGTAAAAAGAATGTATGGAGATGGTTTTGCCTTGACAGGAAACAGCTCAGAATTTTTAGATCCGGTTTTTTCTTCAGGAGTTGCGTTTGCAACAGAATCGGGAATGCTGGCTGCAAAATTATACATTAAAGAATCGCAGGGAATTGAAGTAGACTGGGAAAATGAATTCACAGCTTACATGAAAAAAGGAATTGCTGTTTTTACCACTTACGTGAAAGAATGGTACACCGGAAACCTGCAGACTTTGTTTTTTCATCAGCCCGAAAATCCAGATGTGAAAGAAAAAATTTGTTCTGTATTAGCTGGATATGTTTGGAATGAAGAAAACCCTTTTGTGAAAAAACATGATCATGTTATTAAGAATATGGCCTATTTATTGAATATGCAAAAAGAACAAAGCCCTGAATAATCAGGGCTTTTTTTGTGATATATTCGAATGATTTAATGTTTATTTTGTAGTTTTTGCATATCCTTCTATTTCGGCTAAATATATAAAGTTTAACTTTAAAGTGGTATAATTGTTGATTTAGTAGTTAAATTCAACTTTAAAATTGTTTTTTTGGTTTTAAACGAGTAATTTTGCGGTGATTATTAAAATGATTAATATGTCTCATAAAGCAACTGTCACATCTTTTTTACAGGAACTTAAGCAAATAATAAAAACATGGGATATATTTTTTGTAGATAGAGCTAAAAATAGTATACAAGATTTAGCAGATATTGGCATCACGGCTAACTCAAGAAAACAAATAATTACTCAATTAGAAGTTGAAGATTATAGTGAAGGTCCTCTGCCTGAAACACAATTTAATGGAAAAGAATTGTGGATTTTCGGGAAAATAATAAAAACTCAAGAAGTTTACATTAAGCTTACTTTGTCTAAAAGTACCAACAATGCGATCTGTATCTCATTTCATAAAGCAGATCATCCTATAAAATTTCCTTATAAAAATCAAATAGAAGAATTATGAAAAGTCCAATTACAGGTAAGGAAATGACCTTACAAACCAATAAAAATAGTGTGGTTTTCCGTAAAGAAGAGTTTGAATATTTTCATTTGAGTTATTATTGTGAAGATAGTCAAGAATCATTTACAACAACAGAAATAGACGAGTTAAATTTAAATCAAGTTTATAATCAATATAGAGATAAACATAATATTCTTTTTGCAGATGAAATCCTGAGTATTAGAGAAAAATATGGATTATCCGCAAATAAGATGTCTCAGATATTGGGATTTGGAGCAAATAGCTATAGAAATTATGAAAAAGGGGAGGTTCCAAGTATGGCAAATGCTAATCTAATTCAAACGATTTCTAATGACTCTATCGTTTTTAAAAATCTCGTTTTGAGGAGTACAGATTTAGAAGAATTTGAAAAAAGTAAAATATTAGTAAAAATTGACGCTGCAATAGAATTAGAATCAGAAACAAATGATGAAAACAAGTTTGTTAGCATGCTTTTTGAAAATATGCTTCCAGATGTTTTTTCAGGGTATCGAAAACCAAATATTCAAAAACTATCGGAAATGGTTGTATATTTTTCAGAAAAACTTTTACCAACCGTAACTATGATGAATAAATTATTATTCTATGCAGACTTTGGGAATTATAAAAAATCCGGATACTCAATAAGTGGCACTAGATATATGGCACATAATTATGGTCCTGTTCCTGTGAGATTTAACGGGATATTTGATTATATGACAAATAAAAAAATTGTTGACTTACAAACTGAATTTTATGGTGATTATACTGGAGAGAAATTCATTCCTTCTCCTTTAAAAAGTTTTAATTCTGAGTTATTTAATGAAATTGAGTTAGAATCATTGGAAGAAGTTGTTGTGAAATTTAAAAATTGTAATGCAAGTCAAATTAAAGATATTAGTCATAAAGAGAAAGCATGGATTGAAAATGAAAAGGGAAAAAATAAAATTAATTACAATTATGGATTTGATTTAATTCATATCTAAATTATAATGAATTAGACACGTTTAGAAGGATTT
The DNA here is from genome assembly GCA_900107365.1 of Flavobacterium aquidurense. Classification (GTDB taxonomy): domain Bacteria; phylum Bacteroidota; class Bacteroidia; order Flavobacteriales; family Flavobacteriaceae; genus Flavobacterium; species Flavobacterium aquidurense. The sequence continues at coordinate 55,105 of FNPS01000005.1, read as the reverse complement.
TCAATAGATTATTTTCAGGAAAAAATAGTCATTAATAAAAAGAGGATATCAATTTGATATCCTCTTTTTGTCTTCAAAAAATAATATAGTAAAAAAATTATACTACCAGAACTTAACATACAAAGCCACAATTACTAATAATGTAATTACAATTAAAACTGTAGTTTGTGGTTTAACTTTAAACATTTCAGCGTCAATTTCAAACGCTTTTGGATTCACTTTAGGACCAGCGAAACTGATTCCGATCATTGCTAACATGGTAAAGAAGAATGATAATCCCATACAAATGTGGAAAGGAATTTCGAAAGCACCTTTTCCGTTAGGATAAGCTGTATATAACAATGTTTCATTTCCGAATAACATTGGAGCATATTCATTGAATAAAACGGACAATACAAATCCTAAAATTACACCCACAATTGCAGCAGCTCCGGTAGTTCTTTTCCAGAACATACCAAGGAAGAACATAGCAAATACACCAGGGCTAATGAAACCTGTATATTTTTGGATGTAAGTGAATCCACCAACACCACCAATTCCTAAAATATCATTCCATGTAAATAACACCGCTAAAAGCATTGCAGCAAAAACGGCAATTCTACCAATGTTTACCTGTTGTTTTTCACCCGCTTCTTTTTGGATGTATTTTTTATGAATATCTAAAGTATAAATAGTCGAGATACTGTTTACTTTTCCAGCCAATGAAGCTACAATTGCCGCAGTCAAAGCCGCTACAGAAAGTCCTTTTAAACCGGTTGGCAGGAATGTCAATACAGCAGAATAAGCTCCATCTTTTCCTCCAACTAATTGTGGTAAGTGTCCGTTTTCATATAAAACAAATGCAGCGATACCAGGAAGCATTACGATTAAAGGCATTAATAATTTTAACATACCAGCAAATAAAATTCCTGTACGGGCAGTTTGCAAGTCGGCACCTAAAGCTCTCTGTGTAATGTATTGGTTACATCCCCAATAGTTTAAGTTGATGATCCAGATACCGGCAAGGTAAGACATCAAACCTGGGAAAGTCAAATATTTGTCGATTTCAAGTTGAGATGAATTCGCCGTTGGTTTTGGGATAATCATTTTGAAATGCTCAGGAGCTTCTCTCATTAAGACTTTAAATCCTTCGATTGCACTACTACTTATTCCTAACTTTTCTCCAACAGTTACCAATGCAATATACGAAGTTACAAGTCCTCCAATAATTAAAACCGCAACCTGAATAACGTCAGTATAGGCCACAACTTTCATACCTCCTAAAGAGATAAACAAAGCAAATACAGCCAATCCAACCATGATTACGTGAAGGTATTGTCCACCAGCAAGTCCATTAATAGCAACCGCTCCTAAATAAAGAATAGAAGTTAAGTTTACAAAAACGTATAAAAACAACCAGAAAACCGCCATAATTAAAGCAGTAGATTCGTTGTAACGCGTTTTTAAGAATTGAGGCATGGTGTAAATCTTATTTTTAAGATATACAGGAATAAACCAAACCGCTACAATAATAAGAGCAACAGCAGCAAGCCATTCGTATGCAGCAACGGCGATTCCTAAAAAGAAACCTTCACCGCTCATTCCGATGAATTGTTCAGCTGAAATGTTTGAGGCAATTAACGAAGCTCCAATAGCCCACCAGGTTAAATTTCCTTCAGCCAAAAAGTAAGCTTTAGCATCTTGTTCATCTTGTTTACGTTTTCTGTAAACGGTATAACCGTAGACCGAAACTACGATAAAGTAAATAATAAAAACCGCATAATCTGCGAAAGCAAGGTTCTGGTTCATTGATAGTAGTATTTTAAAATTAGTATAGGTGATTGGTTGTTTAATAAATTATAAAATCAGCTTTTTTGTGGTTTTATCTGACTAAAAATACAATATGTGTTTTATTTCTGTTATTATTTTGTCAAAATAAGAACGAAAGCCAAAAGTAGAATAAAAATCTATATTTACATCATGCACAAATGTGTTTTTTACATTTATGGATATGATATAATGTTAAAATTTAAATAGATTTTTATTTAGCTTCAGCTTTTTCGCCTATTGTTGCTTTACTTTTATAATGCACATCTGGCTGTTGTCTTAAAATTTCCGCACTTTTTTCAGGTGTGATATCACGTTGCGACTCGCCTAACATTTCGTAGCCAACCATGAATTTTTTAACTGTAGCAGATCGTAGCAAAGGCGGATAAAAATGCATATGAAAATGCCATTCAGGATGTTCTAAGCCATCTGTTGGTGCCTGATGAATTCCTGATGAATAGGGGAAAGAAGTACTAAATAAATTATCGTACTTAATGGTTAATTGTTTTAAAATTTTGGCATAAGAGCTTACTTCCTGCTCTGTGAAATCGGTAATTTTAGAGATTGCTCTTCTGCTCAAAATCATAGTTTCATAAGGCCAGATTGCCCAGAAAGGAACTAAAGCCACAAAATCATCGTTTTCGATTACGATACGACTTCCTGATCTTAATTCGGCCTGAAGGTAATCTTCAAGAAGCGTTCTTTTGTTTTTATCAAAATAGGATTTTAGGCTATGATGTGTTTTCTCGACCTGAGTTGGTAATGATGATTGTGCCCAGATTTGTCCGTGCGGATGCGGGTTGCTACACCCCATAACACTTCCTTTATTTTCAAAAATCTGAACGTGATTAATGTATTTTATGCTTCCTAAATCAGTGTATTCTTTTTGCCAGGTTCTAATGATATTTTCAATTCCGTCCAGATCCATTTCCGGTAGTGTAAGATCGTGTCTTGGTGAAAAACAAACCACTCTCGAAATTCCCTGTTCTGGTTTAGCTTTAAAAAAGGTATGTTTAATGTCTTCTTCAAAAATAATTTCTTCCTGTTTCATGGCAGCAAAATCATTTTCAAAAACAAAACTGCTGTCGTATTTCGGATTACTTACTCCGTTGGCGCGAACATTCCCCGGACATAAATAACAAGTTGAATCGTATTTTGGTAATGCTTCAGTGGCGATTGTTTCATTTTGTCCCTGCCACGGGCGTTTTGCACGATGAGGTGAAACTAATACCCATTCGTTAAGTAAAGGATTGAAGCGTCTGTGAGGATCTTCGTTAATGTCAAAATTTTTCATTGTATGCTAGTTGTGGTATTAAAGTAATGTTGTTCCGTTGGATATTTTTACATCATAGAATTTTAATTCAATTCCAAATGTATCTAAATAAAGGTTTGAAAATTTACGTTTAACCTCATTTTCGTGCCCTTTTTCAACTAAATTTATGGTACAACCTCCAAATCCGCCACCCATTACACGGGCTCCAATGATCGCTTCGTCAGCTTTTGCGGTATCTACAAGCATATCCAATTCAGCACAACTTACTTCGTACTCCTGCGATAAACCATAATGCGTTTCAAAAAGCAATTGTCCTAAAAGTTTTATATTTCCTTTATCAAGCGCCTCACACGCTCTTATTACACGATTAATTTCCTTTACGACAAAATGAACTCTCTTAAAAACAATCGGAGTAAATTGATCCTGAATACTCAAAAGTTGCTCTTCTGTGCAATCTCTAAAACTTTTTACTTCCGGAAAATGATTTTTTATAATTGATAAACCCTCCTCACATTCTAATCTTCTTGTATTATATTCAGAAGTAAAAAGAGAATGTTTTACATTGCTATCAAATAAAATAACGGAGTAATCTTTGAAATCAGCATCGTGATATTCAAATTCTAAGGTATTACAATCTAATTTTATCACTTTGTTTTCAAGTCCGTGCACGCTCGAAAACTGGTCCATAATTCCACAATTAATACCAACCCAATGTTCTGCTTTTTGTCCCATTAGCGCAATATCAACTTTTTCAATTTTTAAATCGAAAAGTTCCTTAATTCCAAAAAGAAGACCGCACTCTAAAGCTGCCGAAGAAGACAATCCCGAACCAACCGGAATATTACTGCTGAAAACACAATTGAAACCTTCAAATGAAAACCCATTGTCCTGAAGTTGCTTCACAACGCCACGAATATAATTGGTCCAAATGATATCACTTAATTGAATCGATTCTGTTAAATCAAGTTCAAATTCTTCCTTTAAATCGATGGCGATTATTTTAGATTTTTTGGTATTGCTTTTTTCAAAAGCAAAGCAAATTACTTTATCAATAGCAGCCGGTAAAACATAACCGTCGTTGTAATCGATATGTTCTCCAATAATATTAATTCTTCCCGGAGATAGCACAATTTTTTGAGGAACAGATCCGAAAGATTTCTCAAAAAAGGCTGAGGTCGTTTGTATTAAAATGTCATTCATTATTTGTGATTGTGTTGTCTTGTGATTCAAATGGAAAATCATTAAAATCAGATAAAATATGTTTTAAGATAATTAATTAATACGATCAAATTTATAAACTGTTGTCTGGCGATACTCTTCGTTTTTTTTCAAAACAGAATTCGGGAAATGTGCCTTATTTGGTGCATCCGGAAAATTTTGTGTTTCAAAACAAATTCCGCTTGTTGCGTGATATTTTGTATTTTCTTTTCCCGAAAGAATATCAAAACAATTTCCGCCTACATATATATGTACACTTGGCTGGTCTGTATAGACTTCCATTTTCAGATTGTTTTTCGCACTGAGCAATTGAGCGGCAATCTTATCTTTTGAATCAATTACAAAAGAATTGTCAATAGAAGAAGGGCAATTTTTAGGAGTTCTGAAATCGAAATTATGATTAGAAAGATCCGTGAATTTTCCTGTTGGAATACCTTCAACATCTGTTTCTAACATTTTAGAAGAATCGATATACATTTGCTGATCTAAGACTGCAGTATCATGCCCGTCAAGATTAAAATAACTGTGATGGGTTAAGTTTATAACAGTATCTTTTGTGGTAATTGCTTTATAATCCAGCTTTAATTCGTTTTGCTCTGTCAAAGTATAAGTAAGATAAACGTGCAGTTCTCCAGGAAAATTTTCGTCTGAATCTTCGCTTAAAAGCCCAAAAGTTATGGATGGATTTTCTCCGCCGGTAATATCAGTTACATTCCACACTCTTCTTCCAAAACCTATATTGCCACCGTGTAAAGTATTGCCATTATTATTACCAACAAGCTGAAATGTTTCATCATTTAAAGTGAAAGTTCCTTTACTGATTCTTCCTGCATATCGGCCAATTGTGGTTCCGAAATAAGGCGCACTTGGTAAATTATAAGAAGACAAATAAGATTCCAGATTATCAAAACCTAAAACAACATCTACCAGTTTTCCGTTTGATGCCGGAACTTTTAAGGAAGTAACTGTCGCGCCGTAATTGATAAGCTGCACTTTCATTCCGTTTTTATTACGTAATTCAAAAGAATGAATTTCTTCGTTATCAGGCATTAAACCAAATAATTTGCAATCAGACTGATCTTGAAACTGCGATATGTGTTTTATTTCCATGTTATTTTTACCAAAAATGAAATCCAAAAATAGAAACATTCTTTATGTTTACATACCAGTACCTACCAGTTTTTTGTATATTGCTTAAAAAAGCAATTTTCATGAACATAATATCTATTCAGAGCAATCTTGGTTTACCAAAATATAAACAGATTATTCTTTCAATTGAAAAAGCGATCGAAGAAGGTCAATTGATAAAAGGTGACCGACTTCCATCTGTCAATAAAGTTTGCCTGGCTTTTTCTTTATCACGGGATACTGTTTTGTTAGGTTATGATGAGCTGAAGAAAAGAGGGATAATTTATGCCATTCCAGGTAAAGGATATTACGTCAAAAGCACCGGAATTGCTATAAAACAGAAGATATTTTTGCTTTTTGATGAATTGAATATTTTTAAGGAAGACATCTATAATTCATTTTTAAAAAACATTGGAAAAAATGTTCAGGTCGATATTTTCTTTCATCATTTCAATTTTCAGGTCTTTCAAAAACTAATAAATGACAGCAATGGAAATTATACGAAATACATTATCATGCCGACCAATTTAAATGATATAGTCAATTTGATAAAAACCCTACCAGTGAACGATGTTATTATTTTGGACCAGACCAATCCAGATTTAAAATCATACCCGGCGATTTATCAAAATCATGAAAAAGACATTTTTGAAAGCTTAGTAAAAGGAAAAGCCAGGGTAAGCAAATACAAGAAATTGATTTTAATTTTCCCGGGATTTAGAGAGCCGCTTGGAATGAAATTAGGTTTTGAAGCTTTTTGTTCCGAATATCATTTTGAGTCTGAGATTATAACCGAATTTACCGATCGCGAAATCACTTCAGGAGATTTATATATTATCCCGAATGACCGTGATCTGGTTCGTGTAATTGAAAATGCAAGAAATCAGAATTTAAAGTTAGGATCTGATTTTGGAATTATATCGTATAACGAAACACCTTTGAAAAAAGTGGTTGCAAACGGAATTAGCACTATTTCAACCCATTTTGAAATGATGGGTAAAATATTGGCCGAGATGGTTATTAAAGGAAACAATGTGCAAATAGAAAATAAGTCGGCCCTTATTATGCGAAACTCACTATAGTGTATAAGTTTAATTTTTGTTTAAAACGCATCTATATCACAATTAAAGCTCTTTTTGTTTATTAATTTTATAAGTTATTGGTAAAAAAAATAAGAATGCAATTTTTTGTTTTTGTTTAATTTTTTTACTTACATTTGCAAATGTAAATTTTACACTTATTATTTGTTTTGTTCAATTTGTAGGAGTATAAAAAAGAATAATTTGTTAAGTTTTTTAAAATTAGTTTTATTGAAGAAAAAAACCCTGAAGTTGTAGCTTTCAGGGTTTTTGTTTTTTAATGGAAAAAAAATAACAACAGAATAAAGGAGTAATACCGATTTTTTTAAGTCATTTTAATCCTTTAAGCTGTGGCTTACTAGTGTGATTATAAGTTCAGTACAAAATCATTTAGTAATTTTTCTTCGTATTTTTCTTTGTTGAAGGTATATAAATAAGAACCTTTTCTGGATGACTGCATGTCTTTTTCATCTAATTTATTCAGAATTTCTAATGAATTAATTTTACTGATAAAATTTCGTTTGTCTAATTCCTTGCTCAAAATGGCTTCATACAATTCTAATAATTGACGCATTGTAAATTTTTCAGGCAACAATTCAAATCCAATTGGTTTTATTGAAGTTCTATAGCGTAATCTCCTAATGGCAAAATCTACCATTTCGTTGTGGTCAAAAATTAGATTAGGAGCATCGGTTATACTGAACCATTGTGCATGATAATTTTGAATAAGTTCTGTATTATGATTTTCAATATTAATTAAAGCATAATAGGATACAGAAATAGTTCTTTCAACCGGGTCACGATCAATTTCGCTGTATGCATATAACTGCTCCATATAAATATCGTGTAACCCGGTATAGGTATGTAATATTCTGATGGCTGCGTTATCAAGTACTTCATCACGTTTTAAAAAACCTCCAATCAAAGACCATTTTCCTTTTTCAGGTTCAAAGTCTCTTTTGATTAAAAGTATTTTTAAACCTTCATGGTCGAATCCAAAAATGATACAATCTACTGCTAATAGAACTTTATCGGCAGAGCTATAACTGTTTAGCATATTAAATATTTTAGTGGTAAATATATAAACTTCCTAATAGGTTTCATAATTTATTAATGTAGTTTTTACACTTGCAAAATTAACTAATGCATGATATTATCAAAAAGAATCTTTTTAAAAATGCAATAGCTGTTTTTTCATGAGATTTCTTTTGAAACAAAAAAAAACATGTTAAATATTATTTTTCAAAAGTACTATTTTTCTTTTTAAAGAATTCAAAATTAAATGGTTTAAGAAATTTTTCGCCCCGCTTTTTTTGTTAAAAAATCTCCTTTTTAATACAAAAGATATATTTTACTCAAATAATTTTCGTAAAAGATCCATTATTTCAAATAAAACAACCGGTTTCGTAAATTTATTTAACATTTAAATTATGCTTTTCGTTTTTTTAATGTATTTTATATGTGAAATTAATTTGTTTTTAAGGTTTTTTTTTAATTAAATTTACAAATGTAAGTTTAACACTTTTCAAAAATTAATAGTAATGATTTATTGTGGCTAAAATTACCAATCATAGATAGCAGTATAATTTTAAAAAGAATAGTATGAAAAAAGCACTTTTAATCGCATTTCTTATTGCCATTTGCAATCAGTTTGGTTTTGCTCAGGGCGGAACTACAGTGGTTGTGATAAAAAACAATGCCGATGCGCCAACGATTAATAAAAATATCTACGGCCATTTTGCGGAGCATTTAGGACGTTGTATTTATGGCGGTTTTTTTGTGGGCGATACTTCAAAAATTCCTACTACAAATGGAGTTCGAAATGATATTATAAAGGCTTTAAAAGAATTAAAAATTCCAAATTTAAGATGGCCGGGAGGTTGTTTTGCCGATACTTATCATTGGAAAGATGGTGTTGGGCCTAAAGAACAAAGACCAACCATCGTAAACACATGGTGGGGAGGAGTGACTGAAGATAATAGCTTTGGAACACATGATTTTTTAAATATGTGTGAACTTTTGGGAGCAGAACCCTACTTGTCCGGAAATGTTGGAAGCGGAACTGTACAGGAATTATCAGACTGGGTACAATATGCCAACTTTAGTGGTAAAAGCCCAATGAGTGATTTGCGTAAAAAAAACGGGAGAACAGAACCGTGGAAAGTTAAATTCTGGGGAATCGGAAATGAAGCCTGGGGTTGTGGCGGGAATATGACGGCCGAATATTATGCCGGCGAATACCGAAAATTTGCCACTTTTATGTCGGACTGGGAAAACACAGGCGGGATTACACGTATCGCGTCCGGATCAAATAGTGCCGATTACAACTGGACCGAAGTTTTAATGAAAAATATTCCATTGAAAATGTTAGGCGGAATTGGTGTGCATCATTATGCAGTAATTAACTGGTCTAAAAAAAGTGATGCCGTAAATTTTTCAGAAGAAGATTATTTCAAGACAATGAAGTCGGCATTAAAAATGGAAGAGCTTGTTACTAAACATAGTGCCATTATGGATAAATACGATCCTAAAAAAACCGTAGCGATGATGGTTGACGAATGGGGCGGCTGGTATGACGTTGAAAAAGGAACAAACCCTGGATTTCTATATCAGCAAAATACAATGCGAGATGCCGTTTTGGCCGGTGCCACTCTTAATATTTTTAATAATCACGCAGACAGAGTACGTATGGCAAACCTGGCGCAATGTGTTAACGTTTTGCAGGCTGTGATTCTTACTGATAAAGCCAAAATGATTACAACGCCCACGTATCATGTTATGAAAATGTATAGCGTGCATCAGGATGCTAAATTATTGCCGGTAAGTTTTCAGTCGCCAATGTATACGTTTAATGGAGAAACCATTCCAGCTGTTTCGGTTTCAGCATCAAAAGATAACAATGGACTGGTTCATATTTCATTAGTAAATGTCGATGCAAAAAGTAAAAACAAAATAGAAATTGATATAAATGATCTTGGTAGTAAAGCCTTCACGGGAACTATTATCACATCAACAAAATTGCAGGATTACAATTCATTCGATAGTCCAAATAAAATTATTCCAACAGTTTTTAAAGGCTTTGAAAATAAAAAAGGAAAGCTTGAAATTACTATTCCTCCATTCTCAGTAGTGGTTTTAGAAGGAAAATAGAACTATTTTATTTGAAATAATTCAATTAAGGAAAAGAATTTAAAGGATTAAAAGACATCGAATTTTAATTAAGGCAATATAAATCAATACAATGTGATACTATTCTTTAATCAATATTTGAGGTTTTAGGTAGATTAATCGCAAAAAAATAAATGTAAAATCGACATTTATTTCTGGTTTCGACGCTGAACGCCTGTTTTGATGCATTATTTGCAAAAATCCAGAAGCACATTATAGTTAAGTGTTTTTTATACACTTATAAAATATTTATAATTATATTTGTCGTCATTAAAAAATGAATTTAGAATGAAGAATTACGTTATAGGATTGGACTACGGAACAGATTCTGTTCGGGCGGTGCTTATCGATACTGAAAATGGGCAGGAATTGGCATCAAATGTTTCTCATTACAAAAGATGGAAAAACAAACAATATTGTGACGCATCAATAAATCAGTTTCGTCAACACCCTTTAGATCATATCGAAGGGTTGGAAATTACAATTCAAACCGTTATAAAAGAAAGTAAAGTAGATCCTTCGCAAGTGCGCGGTATCTGTATTGATACTACAGGATCTTCTCCGGTGCCGGTTACGAAAGAGGGAATTCCTTTGGCTTTGACAAAAGGTTTTGAGGAGAATCCAAATGCGATGATGGTATTATGGAAAGATCATACTTCGATTAACGAAGCAAACGAAATCAACGAATTGGCAGTAAGCTGGGGCGGAGAAAACGTAACAAAATATGTAGGCGGAATTTATTCATCAGAATGGTTTTGGGCAAAAATTCTGCACATTGCAAGAGAAGATGAAGCCGTTCGAAATGCAGCGCATACCTGGATGGAGCACTGTGATTTAATGACATATTTGTTAATTGATAATAAAGATTTAAAATCATTTAAAAGAAGCCGCTGTGCAGCGGGACACAAAGCCATGTGGCATACAGACTGGAACGGACTTCCACCAGTTGAATTCTTAGAAAAACTGCATCCATATTTAGCCCAACTTCGTGGTAATTTATATGATGAAACTTATACTTCTGATTTAGTTGCCGGAAATTTAAGTAAAGAATGGGCAGATCGTTTAGGACTTTCAACAGATACAGTTATCGCTGTTGGAACTTTTGACGCGCACTCTGGAGCAGTTGGAGCCAAAATTGGCGAAAACACTTTAGTACGCGTTATGGGAACTTCAACCTGTGATATTTTGGTAGGTTCTTATGATGAAGTTGGAACAAAAACGGTTCGCGGAATCTGCGGACAAGTTGACGGATCTGTAATTCCGGGCTTTATTGGTTTAGAAGCTGGACAATCTGCTTTTGGTGATTTGTTGGCCTGGTACAAAGAACTTTTAATGTGGCCGACAGAGCATTTATTGACTTCTTCAACAGTTTTAAATGATACTCAAAAAGAACAATTAAGGGAAGAATTCAGCGATAAATTAATTGTGGAATTGACAAAAGAAGCAGAGAAAATACCGGTTTCTGAAAGTCTTCCAATTGCTTTGGACTGGATCAACGGAAGAAGAACTCCCGATGCCAATCAGGAAGTAAAAAGCGCGATATCCAATTTATCTTTAGGGACAAAAGCACCACATATTTTCAAAGCTTTGGTAAACGCAATTTGTTTTGGAGCGAAAAAAATCGTGGATCGTTTTGAAGAAGAAGGAGTGAAAATTGACAGCGTTATCGGAATTGGAGGCGTTGCCCGTAAATCGCCTTTTATCATGCAGACTTTGGCAAATGTTTTAAACAAGCCAATTAAAATTGCAGCTTCAGATCAGACTCCGGCTTTAGGAGCAGCGATTTACGCAGCAGTTGCAGCCGGAATTTATCCAAACGTAATTGAGGCAAGCCAAAAAATAGGAAGTGATTTTGATGGAGAATATTTCCCTCAATTAGACAAAGTAGCAGCGTATAACAAATTGTTAATCGCCTACGATCAATTAAGTGCTTTTGAAGATCCAACTATAAAAACAGCGAAACATGAGTTCTCTTTATAAAGATTTAAAACAAGAATGCTACGAAGCCAACATGCAGTTAAATGCACTGAATTTGGTAGTATACACTTTTGGGAATGTAAGCGCAGTTGATAGAAAAAACGGTGTTTTTGCTATCAAGCCAAGCGGCGTTCCGTATGAAGATTTAAAACCGGAAGACATTGTTATTGTCGATTTTGACAACAATGTAATTGAAGGAACCATGCGTCCGTCATCTGACACAAAAACACACGCATACTTATATAAAAACTGGCCAAATATCGGAGGCGTTGCACATACACACGCAACCTATTCGGTAGCCTGGGCACAATCGCAGCAAGATATTCCGATTTTTGGAACAACACATGCAGACCATTTAACAGCTGATATTCCTTGCGCACCGCCAATGGCAGATTCGCTTATCGAAGGAAACTACGAACACAATACGGGAATTCAGATTTTGGATTGTTTCAAAGAAAAAAATCTTTCTTATGAAGAAGTAGAAATGATTTTGATCGGAAATCACGGACCGTTTGCCTGGGGAAAAAATGCAGCAAAAGCGGTTTATAATAGTAAGGTTTTAGAAGTCGTAGCCGAAATGGCGTACCTGACTTTACAAATAAATCCGAACGCACCAAGATTAAAAGATTCCCTAATAAAGAAACATTACAACCGCAAGCACGGAAAAGATTCATATTACGGACAATAATTTAAGATAAAAGAAGAAAGAATAAAGAGCAAAGATTTTAAGCAATTCAAAACTTGAAACCTGAAACTTGAAACAAAATAAACAAAACAACATGATTGATATATCTCAAAAAGAAGTATGGTTTGTAGTAGGAAGCCAGGAATTATACGGTGAAGAAACTTTAAGAAAAGTTGCGGAGCATTCTCAAATAATTGCAAAAGGATTAGATGCATCATCTAGTTTACCAGTAAAAGTGGTTTATAAAGATGTGGTAAAATCACCTTCTCAAATTTTAGATGTGTGTTTGGCGGCAAATTCGGCTAAAAACTGTATCGGAATTATTGCCTGGATGCACACTTTTTCGCCAGCTAAAATGTGGATTGGCGGACTAAGCATTCTGAAAAAACCGTTATGTCATTTACATACACAATACAATGCTGAAATTCCGTGGGGAACTATCGATATGGATTTCATGAACCTAAATCAATCAGCACACGGAGATCGTGAATTTGGTTTTATCATGTCAAGAATGCGCAAAAAACGTAAAGTGGTTGTGGGACATTGGGAAGACCAAAGAGTTCAGAAAAAATTAGGTATCTGGACGAGAGTAGCTTTGGGTTGGGATGAACTTCAAAACTTAAAAGTGGCTCGTATTGGAGACAATATGCGTGAAGTTGCCGTAACGGAAGGAGACAAAGTTGAGGCTCAAATTCGTTTCGGAATGTCAGTTAACGGATTTGATTCTTCAGATGTTACCAAATATATTGAGAAAGTTACAGACAAAGAATTAAATGATTTATTGGCGGTTTACGAGGCTTCTTATACTTTGACTGATGCTTTAAAAGAAGGCGGAGCGCAAAGAAGTTCATTAGCGGAAGCGGCAAAAATTGAATTAGGGTTAAGAGCTTTCCTTGAAGAAGGAGGTTTTGGCGCTTTTACAGATACGTTTGAAAATCTTGGGGTTTGGAAACAATTACCTGGAATTGCAACACAAAGATTGATGGCTGATGGTTACGGTTTTGGTGGAGAAGGAGACTGGAAAACAGCTGCAATGGTTCGTGCCTTAAAAGTAATGAACGTGGGTCTTGAAGGAGGAACTTCTTTCATGGAAGATTATACATATCACTTTACACCTCAAAAATCATATGTTTTAGGATCACATATGTTGGAAATTTGTCCATCAATTGCAGATGCAAAACCTTCTTGTGAAGTGCATCCGTTAGGAATTGGAGGAAAAGAAGATCCTGCTCGTTTGGTATTTAATTCGCCTGCCGGAGATGCAATCAACGTTTCTTTGGTAGATATGGGAACTCGTTTCCGTTTAATCGTAAACGAAGTAGAAGCTATTAAACCAATGGCAGATTTACCAAAATTACCAGTTGCAAGAGTTTTATGGGATTGTAAACCAAACCTTGATATCGCAGCTACGGCATGGATTTTGGCTGGAGGAGCGCATCACACCGTTTACAGCCAGGCCATTACAACAGAATACATGGAAGATTTTGCGGATATAGCCGGAATCGAATTGTTAGTAATTGACGAAAAAACGACCGTAAGAGAGTTTAAAGATAAGATCAATGCCAATGAAGCGTATTATCATTTGTTTCAAAATGGCCTTTAAGGCAGTAAAATGTAATTTGTAAGATGTAAAATGTGAAAAAACTCAAAAAGGTAATTTTTACATTTATAAAATGATTAATTTTCACGTCTAACATTTTACTTCTAACATTTAACTTTTTACAAACCAAAAAATTATCATTTATGAATGTATTAAAACGTTGCGTTTTCGGGGTGGGCCTTCTAAGTTTGACGGCAATTTCAGTTCAATGCAAAAACGATAAAAAAATGGATGCCACAACAGTTTCTTCAGATGAAAAAGCTTCAGTTACAATCGAAAAATCAGAATACGGAACAACTGCTAAAGGAGAAAAAGTAGACAGTTATAAATTGAAAAACCAAAACGGGATGGAAGTAGACATCATCACTTTTGGTGGAAGAATTACAGATTTAAAAGTACCGAATAAAGACGGTGTTTCTGAAAATGTGGTAATCGGATTTAATTCTTTAGCACAATACGAAAAAGAAAATCCATTCTTTGGCGCTTTGATCGGAAGATACGGAAACCGAATTGCGAAAGGAAAATTCACTTTAGACGAAAAAGAATATTCATTAGCAATTAACAATGCTCCAAATGCTTTGCACGGTGGACCGCAAGGTTTCTTTAACGTGGTTTGGAAAGCGGATGAAGCAAAATCTGGAGATACCGCAATTTTAAAATTATCTTATTTAAGTAAAGATATGGAAGAAGGGTATCCTGGAAATTTGAAAGTTTTTGTAACGTATACATTGACAAATGATAATCAACTAGAAGTTTTATACGAAGCAACTACTGATAAGAAAACAGTGGTGAATTTAACGCAGCATTCTTATTTCAATTTATCCGGAGATTTCACAAAAACAATCTTAGATCACGAATTGACTTTGAATGCCGATAAATTGGTTCCGGTTGATGCCACTTTAATTCCGACAGGAAAATTGGATGATGTTGCCAATACGCCTTTCGATTTCAGAACACCAAAATTAATTGGAAAAGACATCGAAGCTAAAAACGAACAATTAGAAAGAGGTAAAGGTTACGATCATTGTTGGGTGCTGAACAATCCTGAAAAAGGAAAAACAATCATTGCAAAAGTATACCACGCAGCAAGCGGAAGAGTTTTAGAAGTAACAACAGACGAACCTGGAATTCAGTTTTACTCTGGAAATTTCCTTGACGGAACTTTGCCAAATCCTAAAGGCGGAATATACGTACACAGAACAGGTTTATGTTTAGAAACAGAACATTATCCTGATTCTCCAAATCAGAAAAACTTCCCAACAACGGTTTTAAACCCGGGAGAAAATTATAAAACTAAAACTACTTTTAAATTTTCTGTAAAAAAATAGTTTTGGAATTATGTTAATTAGTTAGTAATTCTCTAAGAAACCTCGAAAGTAGTCCTTTCGAGGTTTTTTTATGAGAGACTGGAAAGAAATTGCTCGCAAAGACGCAAAGGCGCAAAGTTTTTTTAGCTTTGTTTATAAACTTTGCGACTTTGCGATTAATTTATCAGCTACTTTTAAAACTCTTAATTTCGCAATAGAAAAATTTAGGTAAAATGAAACATCTATTCAAAGCAGAAGCAAATTGGACTTCAAATAAAATTCAGGAAGATTCAACGAAGAGAATTTACAATAAAAGTCATCAAATTATAATTGAAGGAAAGCCTGTTTTAAATGTTTCGGCAGCAAAAGCTTTCAAAGGCGATCCCGAATTATATAATCCAGAAGATTTGCTTTTAAGCAGTTTGGTTTCCTGTCATATGATGTCCTATTTATATGTATGCTCTCAAAACGGAATAGAAGTTCTTGAATATTCAGATAATGCCAAAGCAACGCTTGAAGTTGCTATAGATGGAAGCGGGCGTTTTGTTGAGGTATTATTAAAACCTAAAGTAAAAATTTTAAATTCAGATAAAAAGGAGTTAGCATTGGAGCTTCATAAGAAAGCAAATCAATTATGTTTTATTGCTAATTCCTGTAATTTTCCTGTTTTGCATGAGGCGAGTTGTGAGGTTTGAATTTTAATATAGCCCACGGTTTCAACCGTGGGGACACAATACAATCACGATCTCTATCCAAAAGTTGAAACCTTGGGCTGTAATAAATACAAATGTTATAAAACCAAAAAAACCTCTTCTTTCGAAGAGGTTTTTGTACCCGGAGCCGGAGTCGAACCGGCACGGTTTCCCACAGGTGTTTGAGACCAGCGCGTCTACCAATTCCGCCATCCGGGCTTAGCAGACGAAAAAACAACTAATAAATCAGTTATTTTAACGCAATAGAATAAGTAATTATGAGGTCATAACTGTGCTTATTCCTTTAACACGGTGCAAATGTAAAAAATAAAATTAAATGTTCTACTAAAAATACTTAAATTTTTCCTTTCAGTGTCCAATAAATTTTCTAAATTTGCACCTCGTTAAAACGACGCACACACAACTAACTACACCCGAGGCATTTATACAAGTTTTGTTTTACCAAAAAAGTCAAGCCAAATTGTACGGAGCGCAGCGGAGCAAAAACAACAAATTATAATGTCGCACCTAGAACCAGAAGCTAAAATTTTTGCTTGTTCACAAAGTGTCTATCTTGCAGAAAAAATTGCCGAACAATACGGAATTCCGTTAGGCAAAGTAACGATGTCAACGTATAGTGATGGAGAATTTCAACCATCTTACGAAGAATCAATAAGAGGATTACGCGTTTTTATCGTGTGTTCAACTTTTCCATCTGCTGATAATTTGATGGAATTGTTACTAATGATCGATGCAGCAAAACGCGCATCTGCAAGACATATTACAGCTGTTATGCCATATTTTGGTTGGGCAAGACAGGATAGAAAAGACAAACCAAGAGTTCCGATTGGAGCAAAGTTAGTAGCTAATTTATTAACTGCTGCAGGAGCAACAAGAATCATGACAATGGATTTGCACGCAGATCAAATTCAGGGATTCTTTGAAAAACCAGTAGATCATTTATTTGCATCTACAATCTTTTTGCCTTACGTGCAGAGTTTAAATTTAGAAAATTTAACCATTGCATCACCAGATATGGGAGGTTCAAAAAGAGCATATGCATACTCTAAGTTTTTAGAATCAGATGTAGTAATCTGTTATAAACAAAGAAAAGCAGCCAACGTTATCGACACTATGGAACTAATTGGTGAAGTAAAAGGTCGTAACGTAATATTAGTAGACGACATGATCGATACAGGTGGAACATTAGCAAAAGCTGCCGATTTAATGATCGAAAAAGGAGCATTAAGCGTTAGAGCAATTTGTACACACGCTATTTTATCGGGTGGTGCTTACGAAAAAATTGAAAACTCAAAATTGAGCGAATTAATAGTTACCGATTCAATTCCGTTAAAGAAAGAATCAAAGAAAATCAGAGTAGTGAGTTGTGCACCTCTTTTTGCCGAAGTTATGCACATGGTGCACCACAACAATTCCATCAGTGGAAAATTCATAATGTAATAAGCAGTAAGCTTTATTACTAAGTGAAGAAAAGCCTAAAGCCTATGGCTTAAAGCTTATAGCAATGTATATTTATTAATAACTATATTTTTTTACAATGAAATCGATTACAATTAAAGGATCAGAAAGAGAAAGCGTGGGCAAAGTGTCAACTAAAGCCTTACGTAATGCTGGAGCGGTTCCTTGCGTGTTATACGGAGGAAATCAGGCAGTACACTTCTCAGCAGACGCTGCAGCGTTCAAAAACTTGGTTTACACTCCAAACGCACACACAGTTGTGATTGAGCTTGGAAAAGGAAAATCATTCAATGCAATTTTGCAAGACATTCAGGTTCACCCGGTATCTGACAAAATTTTACACATTGACTTCTTTCAATTATTTGATGACAAAGAAATCACTATGGAAGTTCCAGTAAAAATTGTTGGTACATCTAAAGGTGTTCTTGCAGGTGGTGTTTTACGTTTAAACACTCGTAAATTAAAAGTTAAAGCTTTACCTAAAGATCTTCCTGATTTTGTTGAAGCTGACATTACTCCACTTGAAATGGGTAACAAATTATACGTTACTAAAGTAGGTCAACCAGAATACAAAGTTATGCACCCAGAGAACACTGTTGTTGCTCAGGTAAGAATTTCTCGTGCTGCTATGAAAGCTGCTCAAGAAGCTGCAAAAGCTGCAAAAGCTCCTGCAAAAGGAAAGAAAAAATAATTTTTTTCAAATCAATACAAAAAGCATCAATCGAAAGATTGGTGCTTTTTTTTTGTTTTTAAAGGTTCTGAGTTGCTAAGGTGCTGAGGTTCTAAGGAAAGGCTCAAAGGTACAAAGGTTCATAGGTGCAAAGGGCTTTTTGGTGCTCTCAAACTAAAGGGAAACTATGCAAATAAATCCGTGTCATACGCGTTCCATTCTTAGCGCACCTTGCGTAAAACCATCGCGAACTTTGCGGTTAGATGTAATTATCTAATTGACACATTTTCTAATTATCTAATTTTCAAATTTTTTAGAAGCAGAAGCTTCAGGGTTTTCAAGACGTAACCTTCCTGCCATCCGCTATATCTTTTCCTGGCTAAAGAAGCCAGAAAAAGGATACCGCTGCTGTCAGGGCTAGCAAGATCGATTCATTTCTATAAGAAAGAGGTTCAAAGGTGCAAAGAGACAAAGGCGCAAAGTAAATCTGCGTCATCCGCGTCCCGTTCTTAGTGTACCTTGCGTAACTCCTTGCGAACTTTGCGGTTAAGATTAAATTATCTAATTGCCACATTTTCTAATTATCTAATTGGCGAGTTGACACATTCTCTAATTATCTAATCAACCAATTGCCACATTCCCTAATTAAGTTTATTTTTGCATTATGATAAAATGGATAACAAAACTGTTTTCATCAACACAAAAAGAAGAGAACACAGATAATAGGAAACCGGAGGTTCACGAACACCCAAAAAACAATATAGAAAGCGTGAGTAAAAAATATTTAATCGTAGGACTAGGTAATATTGGAGCCGAATATGTAAATACAAGACACAACATCGGATTTAAAGTCCTGGATTTCTTAGCCAAAAAAGAAAGTCTTTCTTTCGAAACCGTGAAGTTAGGAGCGCTTGCCGAATATAAATTTAAAGGAAGAACCTTTTTTCTGCTTAAGCCTAATACCTACATGAATTTAAGCGGTAAAGCTGTAAAATACTGGATGGATAAAGAAAATATTCCTTTAGAGAATATTTTAGTTATTACAGATGATTTAAACTTATCTTTCGGAACCATCAGAATCAAACCAAAAGGCAGTGACGGTGGTCATAACGGACTAAAAAACATCAACCTTGTTTTAAACACCCAACAATATACCCGTTTCAGATTTGGTATTAGCGATCAGTTTAAAAAAGGCCAACAAATTGACTACGTTTTAGGCGATTGGGACGAAGAAGAAAAAGCAAAATTACCGGAACGTTTAGAAGTTTCTTCAGAAATTATTAAGACATTCGGAACTGCCGGATTAGAAAATACCATGACCACTTTTAACGGAAAATAAAGATTTACAACTATTTACACGTTAAAAAAGCAATTTATCAATTAATTAAATTCAATTATAACAAAATAGTATTTTCTATTCCAAAGTTAAATGTTTAAATTTGGATAAATTATTATAAACCATAAAAATCATAATATCATGGCTTTTGAACTACCACAATTACCTTATGCATATGACGCATTAGAACCACATATTGATGCACGCACAATGGAGATTCACCATACTAAGCATCATAATGCATATACTACAAATCTTAACGCGGCTATTGCTGGTACAGATTTAGAAGGAAAAACAATCGAAAACATCTTAATTAACTTAGATAAATCAAACGCTGCAGTTCGTAACAATGGTGGAGGTTTCTACAACCACAATTTATTCTGGACTGTAATGTCTCCAGATGGAGGCGGATTACCAACAGGTGATTTATTAGCAGCAATTGAATCTTCTTTTGGAACTTTTGAAGAATTTAAAGCAAAATTTGCTAAAGCCGGAGCTACACAATTCGGTTCAGGATGGGCTTGGTTAACAGTGCAAAAAGGAGGAAAATTAGAAGTTGTAGGTACTCCAAATCAAGATAATCCATTGATGCCAGAAGTTGCTGGTAACGGTGGAACTCCAATCTTAGGAATGGATGTTTGGGAGCACGCTTACTACTTAAACTACCAAAACAGAAGACCAGATTATATCGAAGCTTTTTTCAGTGTAATTAACTGGACAGAAGTGGCAAGAAGATACGCTTTAGATAAATAGTCTTTTTAAGATAATAGACAAAGAGTAAAGAAAAAAGACGGATGGCTTGATAGCTATCCGTCTTTTTTTATTTATATATTTAAAAAATATGCGCAACAATCTTTATTCTTTGCTCTTTATTCTATTCTCTTTCCCCTAGAAATAAAAATAAAAAAGGCGGAATCTCTTCCGCCTTTTTTGCCCCAAATCTACCATAAACTTAACCTACTAATGTTATGGTTCAGTAAATGTATGGCAGTTATATTTATATAAAAAACTTTTTAGACGAATGGCAAATATATCCGATTAAGTAAAGAGTAAAGAGTAAAGAGTAAAGAGTAAGGAGTAAAGAGTCAAGAGTAAAGAGTCAAGAGTAAAGAGTAAAGAGTAAAGAGTATAGAGTAAAGAGTAAAGAGTAAAGAGTAAAGAGTAAAGAGTAAAGAGTAAAGAGTAAAGAGTAAAGAGTAAAGAGTAAAGAGGAAAAGAATTGAGTAAAAAAATAGAGGAACTACTTTTGGCAGTTCCTCTATTTTTTTAAATATATTTTTGCTCTTATACTATCTTCAACAATCTTTATTCTTTGCTCTTTACTCTTTGCTCTTGATTCTATTCTCTTTTTTCTAGAATAAAATAAAAAAGGCGGAATCTCTTCCGCCTTTTTTGCCCCAAATCTACCATAAACTTAACCTACTAATGTTATGGTTCAGTAAATGTATGGTAGCTATCTTTATATAAAAAACTTTTTAGACGAATGGTAAATATATCCGATTAAGTGTGTTAAATCTTCAATTCGCTATACTTCACTTTATTCCAATAAAAAAGGTGGAATTGCTTCCACCCTTTTTGCCCCAAATCTACCATAAACTTAACCTACTAATGTTATGGTTCTCCAAAAGTAATTTAGCTTTTCGGTTTTGCCAAACATATAGGATAAACGGCAAAAAAAACCGATGAAATGCATATTTTAACCTTTTGTTAATACTTTTAGTACGCTCTTGCGTCTTTTCCTTCGTAGAAATTCATAAAAGCACGGTTCACTACACGATTTCCTCCAGGGGTAGGATAATCTCCTGTAAAGTACCAGTCTCCCAAGTTTTTAGGACATGCAATATGTAAATCTTCTACTTTTTGGAATATTATTTTTACTTCAGCGTTAATTTCAGGTGAACTTAACATTTCTGCAATTTTATCTGAAATTTCTTCTGGTGTGAATTGATCGTAAATTGCCGTTACGTAATTTACCACATCAGTATCTAAAAAGTTCTCCTGGGCTTTACATTTAGCGTAAACTTCATCTACGACATGATATAGATTTCTTTCTTTTAATAAAGCCAGGGCTGCTCTAAAAGCAACAAGACCTTCCAGTTTTGCCATATCAATTCCGTAACAGTCAGGATAACGAATTTGCGGTGCCGAAGAAACAATTACAATACGTTTTGGTTTCAGTCGGTCCATCATTTTAATGATACTCATTTTTAATGTTGTACCGCGAACAATACTGTCATCAATAATAACTAAATTGTCAGTTGGTTTGATTACGCCGTAAGTAACGTCGTAAACGTGAGCAACTAAATCATCACGGCTACTGTCTTCTGTAATAAAGGTTCTCAGTTTAGCATCTTTAATAGCGACTTTTTCTGTACGGATTTTTACCGCCAATAACTCCTGAAGTGTTTCGGCTGTAAGTGTATTTCTGTTTTCTAAAATATAGTTGTTCTTTCTCTGATTTAAGAAATCCTGAGCCGCTTCTACCAAACCATAAAAGGATGTTTCGGCTGTATTCGGGATATAAGAGAAAACAGTATTATCTGTATCACTGTCAATTGATTCAAGAACTGCAGGTAAAATTAATTTTCCTAAATTTTTACGTTCCTGATAAATTTCAGCATCGCTTCCTCTAGAGAAATAAATTCTTTCAAAAGAACATGCTTTCTTAACAGTTGGCTCTAAAATTTGTTGCATTGAAACTTTTCCACTTTTCTTGATAATCAAAGCATGTCCGGGATCAATTTCCTGAACGCTTTCAAAAGGTACATTAAATACAGTTTGAATAACGGGTCTTTCAGAAGCTACAACTACTACTTCATCATCCTGATAATAATAAGCTGGACGAATTCCGGCAGGATCTCTAAATACAAAAGCATCACCATGACCTAATAATCCGGCCATTGCATAACCTCCATCTAAATTTTTTGCTGAACGTGCTAATATTTTTCCAATATCCAATCGGTCTGCAATTACAGGAGAAGCTTCTCTTTTAGAATAACCTTCAGTTTTGCAATCCTGGTAAAGCTGCATTACTTCTTTGTCCAAGAAGTGACCAATTTTTTCCATTACCGTAACAGTATCTGCCATTTCTTTTGGATGCTGTCCTAGCTCTACTAAATTTTCGAAAAGTTCCTTAACATTCGTCATGTTGAAGTTACCAGCCAATATCAAATTACGATGCATCCAGTTACTTTGACGTAAAAAGGGGTGTACACTTTCAATACTGTTTTTTCCGAAAGTTCCGTAACGAACGTGTCCTAAAAATAATTCTCCTACGTATGGAATTTCTGATTTTATTTTTTGAACGTCATCAGCAATTTCAGGTTTTGCAGTCAATTCTTCATTGATGCGATCGTTGATTTGTTTGAAAACGTCCTGAATTGGTTGTGCATGATTCGAACGAACTCTGCTAATATAGCGTTGTCCTGGCTCAACATCTAATTTGATGCTTGCAAATCCGGCACCATCCTGACCACGGTTGTGCTGCTTTTCCATCATCAGATACATTTTTTGTATCCCGTAAAAAGCAGTTCCGTATTTCTCTTTGTAATATTCAAGCGGTTTAAGAAGTCTAACTAAGGCTATACCACATTCGTGTTTTAAAGCGTCGCTCATTGTGTTTTGTATTTTGTGTTGTTGTAAGTTGTGTGTATTAACGTAATAAAAAAGCCCCGTTTTATCGAGGCTTTCGGGCATTATATTTCTATGTCAAACTGAGTTAACGACTTAAACTGCTGTAATCGAATCGCTACTTCTGCTTTGCTTACTGTTTGCATCCTTTCGGTTCCAAATTTCTCTACACAAAATGAAGCTAAATTTGATCCGTAAATAATGGCATTTTTCATATTGTTAAACGAAATGTTTTCGCTTTGTGTAATGAATCCTGAGAATCCACCTGCGAAAGTGTCTCCTGCTCCTGTTGGATCAAAAACATCTTCTAGTGGTAAAGCCGGTGCAAAGAATACTTCTCTGTTATGGAATAAAAGCGCTCCGTGTTCTCCTTTTTTGATCACCACATATTTTGGTCCCATTTCCTGGATTTTGTTCGCCGCTTTTACTAATGAGTATTCTCCTGAAAGTTGTCTTGCTTCTTCATCATTAATAGTAATAACGTCTACACGTTTAATTACGTCCAATAATTCAGGAAGAGCGCAGTCCATCCAAAAGTTCATAGTGTCTAAAACTACTAATTTTGGTTTTTTCTCCATTTGATCTAAAACACTGCTTTGTACTAACGGATGTAAGTTTCCTAACATCACAACATCAGCGTCTTTATAATTTTGAGGAACTTTTGGCTGAAAATCTGCCAAAACGTTTAGTTCAGTTATAAGAGTATCTCTAGAGTTTAGATCGTTGTGGTATAAACCGCTCCAGAAAAAGGTTTTTCCCCCTTTTACAATTTCGATACCAGAGATATCAATATTTTTTGAAGTTAAAAGATCTAAATGTTCTTGAGGGAAATCGTCACCAACTACAGAAACGATGGCCGATTGCAAGTTAAAAAAGGATGCTGATAAACCAATGTACGTTGCAGCACCACCTAATATTTTATCTGTTTTTCCGAAAGGAGTTTCAATTGCGTCGAAAGCAACCGTTCCAACAATCAATAATTTATTCATTTTATGAATTTCGAATTAGGGTGCAAAGATACTTCATAAGTTGCAATATTGCAACGGTTTAGGTTCTCAAAATTTTCATAAAAAAACAATATCGTTTGCGGGGCTAAAACTATTGTAAATGAGAGTATTATATTTCAATCTTTTAAAAGATTAAAATATGTTTTTTGGATTTAAAAAGCAACTACTATTTTGAAAAAGCTTCAGTTTTTTATTTTAGTTTTTTGAAGGAACAAGTTTTTCTTTCCCCACTTAAAAACACCAAAAAATGTAATGTTGTTGTTGTTTACTTTAAATATAATTAACCATGTTTTGTATGTGGCTTCTTCTATAACTGATACTTCTTATCAAAATAATTCTTTAATAATCCAATCTGAATCAGAATCATAAAAGGAACAACTAAAATCGCGTACATGATATTTTTAGAAAGATGAATTCCTGAAAATACAGCAGAGAATCTTTCTGTATACGATTTATCAATTCCCAGATTATATGGGGTTCCAGAAAAAAGTGATGCATAAATGGCCAGGCCGAGTAAGCTAAAACCAATAAAAATCCACGTAGATTTAGAAATCAAAGGTTTGTAAGCTTTGATTTTGCTTTTTTCAGCCACTAAAACCTGAGCCATTATTTTTGAAGTAAAGTCAAAAGATGGTACTTCCAAAGTATCTTCGGCCATCATTTTATCAATAAGATTTTTTATATTTTTATCTTCCTCTTTCATAACTCTCTACTATTTCTGGTTCTAATTGCTTTTTCAAAATTACGGCTAATTTCTGTCGGCTTCTAAATAACTTTACTTTGACATTGTTAGCATTGATATTCATAATTTTTCCGATTTCTTCTAAACTCTGATCTTCAAAATAAAATAAAGTTAGCAGGAAATTCTCATCACTGGGTAATAAATTCAAACAATTCTGAATCGTCTGCTTTCGTTCTTTATCTTCTAAAGCACTCAGGGCAGTATCCATTGTTTTAATTAAATGTGCCGAAAATTCATCTATCGATATATTATTGTCTTCTTTTTTATTTTTCTTCAAACGATCTAAACACGTATTATAAGCGATCTTATATATCCAGGTCGAAAATTTCGAATCGCCTTTAAACTTGTTCAATGAACTGTAAATTTTAATAAAAGTATCTTGTGCAACTTCTTCAGCTTCTTCTCTGTTTTTAACCATTTTGAGTGCCAATGTAAAAATCATATCCTTATAGCGATCCACCAGAACGGCAAACGCATTGGTTTCGCCCTGAAGAATTTTATCAATATAATGTTGATCACTGATTGTACTCATATTATATAGGACGACACGTTCTGTGTTTAGGTTACAAGAATTTTGAAATAAATTCCAAATTCCAATTTTCCGATAATACCTTAACCACAATATTGTCATTCCGGGGAACGTGGAATGACAATTATTATCGATATTTTTTGATTGAGTATTTTTAACTACAATAAAAATTACATACTCAAAATTAACTGATAATCAATAACTTTTGGGATTTCGAATTTATTTTTCGGAATTTATTTTAAAATTCTTGTAACCTGAATTTAAAAGCTGTCGTCATATGGAGTATCAATCAATTAAATAAAAAAATATGGGACCACAAATTTTAATACCAATTAGTCTTTTTGCAATGATCTTTGGGATTATCTATCTTTTTTACTCTACCAGAAACAGAGAGCGTATGGCTCTTATAGAAAAAGGTGTTGATGCCAGTATCTTTTTGAAAGGGGCTGGAAAAGGATCTTCTGCATGGAAAGTATTTGTTGTGAATCTGGCTTTCCTATTAATAGGAAGCGGAGTCGGAATTTTTCTGGCTTTATTAATTACAACTTATACTTCACTAGAAGATGATGCAGTTTATCCATCAATCATTTTCATCATGGCAGGTATTGGCTTATTGGCTGGATTTAAAACGGCAAAAGATTTAGATAAAGAGGAGTAAGATTTTTTAAGTTAGTATTTTAAAATTGAAAAACGTATCGGGAATATTTTCCTGGTGCGTTTTTTTATTCCATTTTTGAACCGATGGTTTCGTAATATTCATCAACAGAAAGATTCGGTTGCATAGAGGCCATAACAGCCAATTGATCACAGCGTTCGTTTTGAGGATGATTGTTATGGCCTTTAATCCATTTAAAATTGACCTGGTGTTTGCGGTAAACAATTAAAAAGCGTTTCCATAAATCGGCATTTTTTCTTCCGGCAAATTTCTTTTTTTCCCAGCCTAAAACCCATTTTTTCTCAACAGAATCGACAACATATTTAGAATCTGAAACAACCAAAACCTTCATATTCGGATTTTTTAGTTTCTCCAAACCAACAATTACAGCCAAAAGTTCCATCCTATTATTAGTGGTCAAACGAAAGCCTTCGTAAAATTCTTTCTTATGAGGTGTTCCAACCAATTCCATTACCACTCCATAACCACCGTTTCCGGGATTTCCTTTTGCAGCGCCATCTGTATATATATGTACTTCGTGATTCATTGTTGTTTTTTTTCACCACATAAGTGATATAAGTTCATTTTAAACTTTGTCTATTCACTCGGGTCAGTATAAAGTATATAAGATTATTTGAAGCTACTTATATTACTTTTAATTTAAAGTAAGATTTACTCCTACTATTATATTTACTTATATGACTTATATGGTTTATTTTTTTTTGGAATTTGGAATTTAATTTTTGGAATTTGAATCCTCTAGTACTGCCTGAATTATTTCCGGAAAATACTTTTGTTCCAGCTCGTGAATCTTTTCGGCCACGGTTTCCGGGGTATCGTCTTCTGTGAGGGCCACATTTTTCTGGAAAATGATACCGCCTTCGTCATAATTTTCATTTACATAATGAATGGAAATTCCGGTTTCTTTTTCCTTATTATTAACTATAGCTCTGTGTATGTGCATTCCGTACATTCCTTTGCCTCCATAATTAGGTAAAAGCGCAGGATGGATGTTGATTATTTTATTAGGATATTTCTCGATTATATTTTCTGGAAATTTCAATAGAAAACCAGCCAGAACTATCAGATCCGGGTCGATTTCTTGTATTTTTTGTAAGACATTTCGTTCTAAAAGTTCGTTTTTTGAGAAGATTTCGACCGGAATTTGATGATTTTTTGCTCTTTCGATCACTTTTGCGGAAGCGTTGTTGGTAAAAACCGAAACGACGGCTGCGATTTTTGTTTTAGCAAAATATTTTATAATGTTTTCAGCATTAGTTCCTGATCCTGAGGCAAAAACAATAATTTTTTTCATTTTTGATTTCGTTTTGAGAATGCAAAAAACGGAATAAAAATCGAAAATAAATAGTATTAAAAGGGCTTTCTTGAAATTAATTTTATAAATTAGTGTTACATTTATAAACTAAATCGTGGTTTTAAAATAAAGTTTTTTATTTTTGCCAACAAATTAAATTCTAAAATTAAAGATTATGTCAGACATTGCATCAAGAGTAAAAGCGATTATCGTAGACAAATTAGGTGTTGACGAAAACGAAGTTGTAACAGAAGCAAGCTTCACTAATGATTTAGGAGCTGACTCATTAGACACTGTTGAGCTTATTATGGAATTCGAAAAAGAATTTGATATTCAAATTCCAGACGATCAAGCAGAAAACATTGCTACTGTTGGTCAAGCTATTTCTTATATCGAGGAAGCTAAAAAATAATAATACCACACCCGGTTTCTAAAAATACCAATTTTTGAAATTCCAAATTCCAATTGGAATTTGACTTTTGATTTTTGTAATTTCTAAGGATCGGGTGTTATTATTTTTTTTAAAATTTAAATTTCGATTGATTTTCAATCAAAAAGATATATTTATATTGTAATGCCCATGGCTCTTAAGTAACAATAGTGTTAAGAAAGCGTGGGTTTTATTTGTTTAAAGTACAAAATACATATTTATGGCATTAAGGCGAGTTGTTGTAACAGGATTAGGTGCACTTACTCCTATCGGGAATAATATCCAGGATTATTGGAATGCACTTGTGAATGGGGTTAGCGGAGCCGCTCCTATCACATATTATGATACAGAGAAGCATAAAACGAAATTTGCCTGCGAAGTAAAAAACTTCAATATTGAAGACTACATGGATCGCAAAGAATCTCGTAGATTAGATAAATTTGCTCAATATGCTATTGCTGCCAGTGACGAAGCTATTAAAGATGCTGGTCTTACAAATGATAATATCGATAAAACAAGAGTTGGTGTTATCTGGGGAGCAGGAATTGGAGGTTTAGAAACTTTTCAGGAAGAAGTAATTTATTATGCTAAAGGTGACGGAACTCCAAAATTCAATCCGTTTTTTATACCTAAAATGATTGCCGATATCGCACCAGCACACATTTCGATGCGTAACGGTTATATGGGACCAAATTATACAACTGTTTCTGCATGTGCATCTTCTGCAAATGCATTAATTGATGCTTTTAACTACATTCGTTTAGGAATGTGTGATGTTATTGTATCGGGTGGTTCAGAAGCTGCTATTACCATCGCTGGTATGGGAGGTTTTAACTCTATGCACGCTTTGTCTACAAGAAATGAAAGTCCTGAAACAGCTTCAAGACCTTTTGATGCAACCAGAGATGGTTTCGTTTTAGGAGAAGGAGCGGGAGCTTTGGTTCTTGAAGATTATGAACATGCTAAAGCCAGAGGCGCAAAAATTTACTGTGAAATTGGTGGAGGCGGAATGTCATCTGATGCTTACCATTTAACGGCACCACATCCGGAAGGAATTGGCGTTATTGCAGTAATGAAAAATACACTAAGAGATGCTGGAATGAATCCGGAAGATGTTGATCATATCAATACACACGGAACTTCTACTCCGTTAGGAGATGTAGCCGAATTAAAAGCAATTAGTGCTGTTTTTGGTGATCATGCAAAAAATATCAATATCAATTCAACAAAATCAATGACAGGTCACTTACTTGGTGCTGCCGGAGCGATCGAAGCAATTGCTTCAATTCTGGCAATGCAACACAGTCTTGTTCCTCCAACGATTAATCATACAGTTGTTGATGAAAAGATTGATCCTGCATTGAACCTTACATTAAACAAACCTCAAAAAAGAGAAGTAAATGTTGCTATGAGTAACACTTTTGGTTTTGGGGGTCACAATGCTTGTGTGTTGTTTAAAAAATTAGTTGACTAATTTCTGTATATGAATATTATCAAAAAAATATTTTCTAAATCCCGTTCTCTAGAAGACGGGATTTTTTTTGACACTATTCAGAAAATACTTGGTTTTCCGCCGGCAAATATTGATTTTTATAAGAAAGCATTTACGCACCGATCTTCAAACAAACTTGACGAATCAGGAAATCCAATTAATTATGAACGACTTGAATTTTTAGGAGATGCTATGTTAAGCGCTGTAATTGCAGCTCACTTATTTAACAAAGCACCTAATGGCGACGAAGGTTATCTGACCAAAATGCGGTCTAAAATTGTAAGTCGTGAGCATTTGAATGAATTAGGTAAAGATTTAAATTTAGTGCGCTTTGTAGAGAGTAAAGTGCCTATTCAGCATTTTGGTGAAAATATTCATGGTAATATTTTTGAATCACTTGTTGGAGCTATTTATCTGGATAGAGGTTATGCTTTTTGTGAAAAATTTATACAAAAAAGAGTAGTTACCCCTTATGTCGACATTGCGCGATTGGAAGGGAAAGTAATTAGTTATAAAAGTTTGGTTATTGAATGGTGTCAGAAAGAAAAAAGGATCTTTCATTACGACATTTTTGAAGATAACGGTATTGACGGACAACGCCTGTTCGGTGTCAAATTAAGTATAGACGATAAAGTAATCGCAAGAGCGCGAGCAACTTCAAAAAAGAAAGCAGAAGAAAAAGCATCACAAAGAGCTTATTTTGCATTTCAGGAAAAAATAGATAAGAAATAACGACAAAAATACCGTTACTTTCTTAAAGCTATAACGTTTTCGTTTATAAATTAACAAAAACAACGACATCTTAACTATTGATGCTCCGTTAGAAATAGTATATTTACACCTTGATTTTTCATGATATGGCTATTCATAGATTGGATTTAGACGAATTTGACGAAATTGATTATTATTTAATGGCAATTCATACTTCCTTAGAAGATTATAGACTGGCCTATTTTATCAATAAAAACCTTCCGATCAACTTAAGTAAGAGCAAAAACGAGATCCATGCTCAGACTAAGGAAGGCGAAGCAAATTTTTCCAGATTTTATTATTATGATTCCGAAAAAGCCATCTCCTGGAATTTGATTCAGAATAAAAATGAAATCATTTCTGTGAGTACGAATGATTTCCAGAATTTGTTTTCTAATGAAACAAGTGAGGTTTCGACAACAATTCATTTACTTCCTGAATTCAAAAAAGTAGATTTTTTCCTGAAAATAGACAATAGCGATGAGGCTGTCGATTTTTCAGAAATTCAGCAACAATTAAATTCAATAGAAAGTATTGCAGCAATATATGCTGTCGATACCAACAAAATAAAATCAAAAAACAATCTAATTTTTTAAAAAAAATGTTAACAAACAAGAAAACCAAAATTGTTGCTACGCTAGGGCCTGCATGTAGTACGAGAGAGATTATCAAGGATATGATCGAAGCAGGGGTTAATGTGTTTAGAGTGAATTTTTCGCATGCTGATTACGAAGGAGTAAAAGATAAAATTAATATTATTAGAGACCTTAACGAAGAGTTTGGTTATACAACTGCAATCCTTGGAGACTTGCAGGGACCAAAACTTAGAGTTGGTGTGATGGAAGAAGGAACTGTAGTTCATGATGGTGATCTAATTACGTTTACAACTGCAGAAGATATTTTAGGAACTGCTTCTAAAGTATTCATGAAATATCAAAATTTCCCAAATGATGTTAATCCGGGCGAGCGTATTTTGCTTGATGACGGAAAACTTATTTTCGAAATTATTTCTACTGATAAAAAATCTGAAGTTGTTGCTAAGGTAATTCAGGGTGGAGAACTAAAATCTAAAAAAGGGGTTAACCTTCCAAATACAAAAATTTCATTACCGGCTTTAACTGAAAAAGATATTGCTGATGCTATTTTTGCAATTGAACAAAAAGTAGACTGGATCGCACTTTCGTTTGTAAAAACACCTCGCGATTTACAAGATTTACAAGAATTGATCGCTAAGCACTCGGATGTTAAAATTCCAATCGTTGCTAAAATTGAAATGCCTGAAGCTCTTGTAAACATCGATAAAATTATTGCCTATTGCGATGGTCTTATGGTGGCTCGTGGAGATTTAGGAGTTGAGCTTCCTGCACATGAAGTACCATTAGTTCAAAAAGATTTGATTCGCAGAGCTAAAACGGCGAGAATTCCGGTTATCGTTGCTACACAAATGATGGAAACAATGATTACAAGTTTGACTCCAACAAGAGCTGAAGTAAACGACGTTGCAAACTCTGTAATGGATGGAGCTGATGCTGTAATGTTGTCTGGAGAAACGGCTACAGGAAATTATCCGGTACAGGTTATCCAAAAAATGACTCAAATTTGTGAGGCTGTTGAGGATTCTCCGCTTATCCAGGTTCCACAAAACACACCACAAATTAAAACAAAACGTTTTGTTACTAAAACCGTTTGTCACCAGGCAGCTTTATTAGCCAATGAAATCAAAGCAAAAGCAATTTGTACTTTAACAAATAGTGGTTATACAGCTTTCCAAATTTCGGCTTGGAGACCGTCTTCTCATATTTTGGTGTTTACTTCAAACAAAAGAATCTTGACACAATTGAATTTATTATGGGGAGTTAAATCATACTTCTACGATAAAGACGAAAGTACAGATGATACTGTAACAGATGTTAACGAAATCGCAAAACAAAAAGGTTATGTTGTAAAAGGAGATTATTTGATCAACCTTGCAGCAATGCCAATTAAAGATAAAGGAATGGTTAATACCATGAGAGTTTCTGAAATAGAATAGTTTTAAACTACCAATAGTAAAAGCCGTCAAAATATTTTGACGGCTTTTTTTTGCCCAAATTTTTCTCTTTTTATTAAAATTGTTGACGCAAGACAGCTCGTTAAGTAAACGTATTAAATAGGTATTTTCTGTACTACTCCCTATTAATGTTCAATGTATTAACATAAACAGTAAACATTTGTCACTTCAATGAACAATTCTGACGTAAAATTGTTGTGTTTTTGAATAATTCTACAAAAAAGACTTCCTAAAAGAAGAATTTTATACTAAAAGCCCCATTTTTTTTAAATAGATTTTAAGATCTAACTTCCTCTTTTCATGTTTTTTAGATGGTTCATTTTATAAAATGAAACAACATGGAGCAAAATAAAATGTTTTTAACGTTTCATTTTATAAAATGAAACAATGTCAGGCCTTATAAATACTATAGTTCGGTTTTTTATTAGTTAATTTTGAGAAACTTAAAAAAAAGTTAAGAAGAAAATTGTTTCAAATTCGCCCCGGAAGAAAAAAATTAAAATTTGAAACATGTTCATGAGAGGAGGAAATATTCTTATTGAAAAAATGAAATAATACGCTTTATATATTCTATACGCATATCATTTATACAAAGAACTATTAACAAATTTTATTACCATGAAACAAGTTAGACTAAAATGTGTTTTTAAAAATGCAATACTGCTTTCCGCATTTGCATGCTTAACGATACAAGTGAATGCTCAAAGTACGAAAAAGCCCAATGTTCTTATACTTTGGGGAGATGATATTGGAACCACTAATATAAGTGCTTACAGTGACGGAGTAATGGGATACACAACTCCTAATATTGATCGTTTGGCAAACGAAGGCTTACGTTTTTTGCATTATTATGGAGAGCAAAGCTGTACCGCCGGGCGTGCTGCTTTATTAACAGGACAACATGGCCTTAGAACCGGTCTTACAAAAGTAGGTTTTCCGGGAGCACCTATGGGAATGAGTCAATTAGATCCCTCTATTGGCGGAATCATGAAAAATTTGGGTTATACGACAGGACAATTTGGTAAAAATCACGTTGGTGATCGTAACGAAAGTTTACCTACTGTAAATGGTTTTGACGAATTTTTCGGAAATCTGTATCACTTAAATGCTGAAGAAGAACCAGAATTGCCTGATTATCCAAAAGATCCTGAATATTTGAAAAGATTTGGTCCTAGAGGAGTATTAAAATGTGCTGCAACAAATTCAGATGATGCAACCACAGATCCTCGATTTGGAAGAGTTGGAAAACAAAGGATAGAAGATACAGGTCCTCTTACTAAAAAGAGAATGGAAACAATAGATGACGAAACTTCTGCAGCAGCTATTGATTTTATCAAAAGACAAAATGCAGCAGGAAAGCCATTTTTCTGTTGGTTTAATGCTACACGTATGCACCTTCGTACACACGTTAGAGCTGAACACAGAGGAAGATATACTCATGGAGATAGTGAATATATAGACGGTATGATAGAGCATGACGAAACGATAGGAAGTATTTTAAAAGCATTAGATGAGTTAGGAATCGCTGATAATACTATTGTAATTTATTCTACAGATAACGGCCCTCACATGAATACATGGCCTGATGCAGCTATGACACCTTACCGTTCTGAGAAAAATACGAATTGGGAAGGCGCTTTCCGTGTACCGTGTATTATACGCTGGCCGGGCGTAATTAAACCAGGACAAGTTACAACTGAATTAATGAGTCATAATGACTGGATGCCAACTTTAGCATCAATTGCAGGAGAACCTGATTTAGTGAATAAACTTTTAAAAGGGTATACTGCCAATGGAAAAAATTACAAGGTTCATTTAGATGGTTTTGATCAGAGTAACTTTTTACGTGGCAAAACTCAAAAAAGTGCCAGAGATAAATTCTTCTATACAGATGATGATGGCTTATTGGTTGGTTTGAGAGAAGGCGATTATAAATATGTTTTTGCAGAACAACGTTTGGAAGGTACAATGGGAGTTTGGGCAGAGCCTTTTACTAAACTTCGATTACAAAAAATATTCAATTTGTACCAGGATCCTTTTGAAAGAGCTGACATCACTTCGAACAGTTTTTGGGAATGGCAGTTGAATCACGTTCAGCTAATGTATGGCGCAATACAAGATGTAGTAGTATTTGCAGAAACATTCAAGGATTATCCACCAAGATCAATTCCGCCAAGTTTCTCGGCTTATACCATTATGGAAGAGGCAATGAAAGATATTAAAGCACAGAAATATATTGAGAAAAATGTTCTTCCTAAACTAAAAGAGGATGAAGCAGCAGATGCAAAAAAGAAAAAATAATTAAACCTTTAAAGAAACAGGATTTTAAATAGTCCTGTTTCTTTTTACTTAAATAGTATCATTATGTATAAAAAAATATATGTATTGCCCCTGTTTCTATTATTATTGGTTTCTTGCAAAAAAACGGATACTGTTACGACTACCACTTCAAAAGATAGTACAACAACGGTTGCAACAAGCGGTGATCCTTTACCAAGCTGGAATGATGGAACTTTGAAGAAAGAAATCATAGATTACGTTACTAAAGTAACTAAAGAAGGAGGTCCTGATTTTATTCCGGTTGAAAGCAGAATTGCAACGTTTGACAATGACGGAACATTATGGGCTGAAAAACCATTAGTTCAGGAATTATTTGCTTTTTACAGAGTTAAAAAAATGATTGAAGCAAATCCCACTTTGGCTCAAAAACAGCCTTTTAAAGCGGTTGTAGAAAAAGACAAAACTTATTTTGAAAAAGGAGGTGAAAAAGCCTTAATCGAATTGGTTGCTGCAACACATACCGGTATGACCGAAGATGAATTTGAAGCAACTGCAAAAGAGTTTTTTGCTGGTGCCCAATATCCTGGTAAAAATGTTCCGATAAAACAAATCAGATACCAACCTCAATTGGAGCTTTTAAATTATTTGCGTGCAAATGGTTTCAAAACTTTCATTGTGTCGGGTGGTACAATTGAATTGATGAGAGCAATATCAGCAGATTTCTACGGAATCCCAAAAGAGCAAGTTGTTGGAACTTCTTTTAAATACTCTTTTGATGACGCAGCGAATAGTATCAAAAGAGAGCCTGCTTTGGATTTATTCGATGATAAAGCAGGGAAACCAGTCGCAATACAATTGCATATTGGTCAAAGACCTGTTTTTGCGTGTGGAAATGAAGGCGGAGCCGGAGATCTTGCGATGCTACGATATTCTTCAGGAAGCAAATACCCCTCTTTTCAAATGATCGTAAATCATAACGATTCTATCAGAGAATACAGTTATCAGGAAAAAGATAATTTATCCTTAAATACTGCTGCCAAGTACAAGTATCATGTCATCAGTATGAAAGACGATTGGAAGAAAATATTTCCGGACAACTAATTAGAATTTGAAGTAAAAACAGATTTTCTGTCATAAAATTTTAGAATTAAAGATTGTATAATTTATCCAGAACACCGTATGAAAGCAAATTTTAGATCAATTAAACCAGCCAGTCTAGTGAAGACTTTTGGCTTGCTTTTTTGTCTCTTTATAGCCACTATTGGTTATGCGCAAAAAAGCCCGAACATTATTATTTTATTATCGGATGATACCGGATGGGGAGATTTAGGTCCTTATGGTGGTGGTGAAGGTCGTGGAGCAGCAACTCCAAATATAGATAAAATGGCAAAAGAGGGAATGCAATTCTGGTCTTTTTACGGACAGCCAAGTTGTACGCCTGGTAGAGCGGCCTTAATTACAGGAAGAATTCCAAATCGTAGTGGTATGACAACAGTTGCCTTCCCTGGAGATGGAGGCGGTTTGCCAAAAGCCGAATGGACATTGGCTTCTATATTAAAACGTAAAAACTACAACACCTTTTTTGCCGGAAAATGGCATCTTGGTGAAGAAGATTATTCAATGCCAATTGCACAAGGTTTTGATGTTATGAAAAACGTCACGTTATATCACTTAAATGCATATACCTATACTGATCCGGAGTGGAATGCTGATATGCCGGAAGATATCAGAGCGCAATGGGTAAAAGGAACTAAAGGAGCTTTAGAAGGTGAAGCTGGAAAACCATACAGAGAAGTTAGAAAAATAGATGGAAAAGTTATTCCGTTTCTGGATCAATATACAGAGGAAGAATCTATCAAATGGCTTAAAGAAAATGGTAAAAAAGGAGATAAACCATTTTTTATGGAAATTTCTTTTGCAAAAAACCACCAACCAAACTTGCCACATCCTGATTTTGTTAATAAATCAGCTGGAAAGAACAAATATGCTGATTGTATCGTAGAATTGGATACAAGAATCGGACGTATTATGGATGAAGTTCGTAACATGGGAATTGCGGAAAACACTTTAATTATTTATACTGTAGATAATGGTACCTGGCAAGATGTTTACCCTGATTGTGGATATACTCCATTTAGAGGAACAAAAGGAACAGACCGCGAAGGTGGAAGCCGTATTCCAACACTGGCATGGTGGCCTGGAAAAATTAAACCAGGAGTGCAAAATCATGATATTTTAGGAACACTTGATTTCATGGCAACATTTGCAGCTTTATCAGGACAAGAGTTACCTACGGTAGACAGAGAAGGCAAGCCAACTATTTTTGATAGTTATGATATGTCGCCGGTTTTATTTGGAACTGGTAAATCAAAACGAACAATGTGGTTTTATTTTACAGAAGATGAATTATTACCGGGAGCTATAAGAATTGGAAAATTTAAAGCGGTATTTAATTTACGTGGTGATAACGGAATGGCTACAGGTGGTCTGTCAGTAGACTCTAATTTAGGTTGGAAGGGAGCTAGCAGTTATGTTGCTACAGTACCTCAAATTTATGATTTATGGGCAGATCCGCAAGAACGCTACGATTTATTCATGAACAACTTTACAGAGAAAACCTGGTTTTTGCCAACTGTTCAGAACATTATTGGGGAATTTGCTAAAACATATGAAAAATACCCACCTCATGTAGTACAAAGTAACCTGTATCCTGGTCCAATTACTATTGATAATTATTTGAAGCTTAGAGAGGCACAGGAGAAATTAAAATCCCTATCAACTGCTAAAAGAAGTGGTGGCGGGTGATAATTAATTGGATAAAAATAAAAAAAGAAACAACTTTTCAACTTATAAAAGTTGTTTCTTTTTGATTTTAAGTTAAGTAAAAATCTTTTAAAAGAAAATAAACATGAAACTTCCAAAGTATTCGATTTCAATTCAATCTTTTTTTATTGCATTTATTTTTCTTTTAAATTTTAGCGCATTTGCACAAGAACAGCCCGATAAACCAGGAGCAAGTGCACAGGAATTAGCAGATAAATTAGCCAATCCGGTTGCTAGTCTGATCAGCGTGCCTTTACAAAACAATCTTAATTATGGTATTGGACCTTACAACGGTTCAAAATACACCATAAACATACAACCCGTTGTTCCTTTTAAACTAAGCGACAATCTTAATTTAATCACGCGATATATTCTTCCAGTTGTAGACCAAACCGATATTACAGGCGAAAACACTCATGAATTTGGCTTAAGCGATGCTACCGTAACCGCGTTTTTTGCTCCTAAAACAAAGGGACTTATTTTGGGAATTGGCCCTGCTTTTTTGGTGCCAACTGCTACAGAAAAAGTTTTAGGAACAGAAAAATTTGGAATTGGTCCCAGCGTTTTAGTTATGCATCAGGGTAAAGGACTTTCTGTAGGTTTTCTGGCTAATCAAATTTGGTCAGTGGCAGGAAATGAAGACCGTGCTGATGTGAATCAGTTTTACACACAAATCTTTATGTCACATAGTTATAAAAGCGGTGCCAGTTTAGGTGTCAATGCCGAAATAACGCAAAACTGGGCAGGAAATACTACTATGATTTCCTTAAATCCATCAATTGGGGGTATTACTAAATTTGGAAGTCAGGTAGTTCAATTTAATGTTCAGCCGCTAATACCAATTGTTGGACCACATGAAATGAGACCTAATTGGGGATTGAGAGCTGTTGTAGCTTTTGTATTTCCAGGTTAATAATATCAATTTTTAAACTTAAAATTATTATGATGAAAAAATCACTTCTTATTTTGGTTGTCCTATCGTTATTTGTTAGCTGTAAAAAAGAAACAACAACGACAACTGAAACTTCTACAACTGAAAGTAGTACAGTTCCAACAGATAAAGATATTGTTGATGCTTATACTTATTTGTATGGCAGATATCTGGTGATTCAACAAGAAAATTATGATATCAATGTTGAAAAAGTCGGCTATAATAAAATCAAATATAATCCGCTAGGTACGGCTCAATTTGTGAATCCAAATTTGGATGTCGCTTATTTGGAAGCATGGATTGCAGTTGATAAAGACCATGCTGTTATTCTGAATGTTCCAAAAATTGAAGGACGTTATTATACCGCAGAATTATTAGACGGTTGGGGAGAAGTAATTGTGAATATCAACAATCGTAATTTTCCTAAAACACCTTATGGAAAATTTGCTTTAGTGCTGAAAGGAACAAATCCAACGATTCCTGCTGATGCTGTAAAAATTGAATTACCGTCTGAAAAAGCAAAAATGCTGGCTCGTGTTGAATTAAAAGGAACACCAGATATTGCTCAAAAACTACAAAAGCAATTTACGTTCACGGTTCCTGACGGAATTAAAATTGCACCTCCGTTGACTATTCCTGAGTTTACTCCAAAAGCACCAATTGGAGGAGAAATTTTTGATAAAGTAGAAGAAGTGGCAGCTTCCTATCCTGACGTTATGCCAAAGGCAAAAGAATATCAGGATAAAGCAATAGCAATAGAAAAATATCGTAAAACAGATGATAAAGCTAAAGCGCATGTAGATGAAGTTGTAAAAACACAGGCAATTCCAGGATTTCTAGCCGGAGCAAAAGGTTTCGGTACTCAAAAAGGAGGCTGGTCAGTATCTTATGCAGCAGGTAATTTTGGTGATGATATTCTGGCTCGCGATATTATAAATTATGGTGGTTTATGGGCTAATCGAAAAGAAGAAGCCGTGTATTTTATTGGTTTAATAGACAGTAAAAATCAGCCTTTAAGTGGCGATAAAGTATATGAAATCAGATTTCCAAAAGACGCTCTGCCAGGTACAGCGGTTGATGCATTTTGGTCCACAACTTTATATAGTGTTCCAGATTACAGAGTAGTAGACAATAAATTAAAACGCTATAATCTGAATAATGTTTCCGGTCTAAAGAAAAATCCTGACGGTTCTTTAAGTATATGGTTGGCTTCCTCATTACCTAAAGGAGCAATTGAAAGCAACTGGCTGCCAACACCAGCAGGAAAAGGTTTTTCTCTTAATTTCCGCACCTATGTTCCAAAAAAAATTGTTCAGGATGGGCAATGGTTTCCTGCTCCAATTGAAGAAAAAAAGTAACAAAACGTAATGACCAAAAACAATATTATGAAAAATAAATGTCTTGTAATTTTAGCTTCAGTCTCTTTATTATTAAGCGTTGGCTGTAAAAAAGAAACCACTATAAGAGAAACTTCAGGTAATGATGTTGCTGCTGAAGATTCTTCAGCAGTTAAAACAGGTATTCCTGCTGGTCCAGCCGCCAATACAATAATGACAGAAGAATATGTGAAGCATATTGGTGCATTGGCTTTTTTATGGGGGTGGCCAATGGTGAACATTCATAACAGAAAAGTAATGTTTGAAAAACTTCCGGAACCAAGTTATGAAGGAGGAATTGTACCATTGAGTCCGCCAAATCAATTGTGTATGCTGACAGACTATATTCAACCAGGTGAAAGAGAAGTGGCTTGTCCGAATCAGGATGTAGTTTACGGATTTGGTATAACAGATTTTACTAAAGATGCATTAGTGGTTCAGGTTCCGGACTTTGGAGACCGTTTTTGGGTGTATCAGGTATGTAATCAACGAACTGATGGATACGCCGGTTTAGGAAAAATGTACGGAACAAAACCGGGATTTTATTTGTTAACGGGACCAAAATGGAATGGAAAAGTACCGGATGGAATTACAGGAGTTTTTAAATGCGATACTGATTTAGGAATTGTAATTCCGCGT
Organism: Flavobacterium aquidurense; assembly: GCA_900107365.1. Classification (GTDB taxonomy): domain Bacteria; phylum Bacteroidota; class Bacteroidia; order Flavobacteriales; family Flavobacteriaceae; genus Flavobacterium; species Flavobacterium aquidurense. Next base: position 15,038 of record FNPS01000005.1, on the reverse strand, counting down.
GTTTTCCAAACGGATGATCCTGCAGATAAAAAATCGATTCAACCCTTAATTCAAAAAATAGTAATGTATCCGCTAAGTCAGTTTGATGGAAAAGAAAAAACGAAAGACTGGACAAAAATACCTGTTTTACAGTCACCTGAAAAAGAAGGAAATGAAGAAACAAAGTGGGTAAAACCAGAAGTTTATTTTGACGAATTGCCGGCTATTTTAAAAGAAGTTCCGCCACTTCCGGGTGAAGAAGCTATTTATGGACAAATACAATCCGTTTTGGCAGCTGCCCAAAAAGATCCGAAAATAAAAGCGATCTTAAAACAGGCCGCTATAGATGCTGACCAAAAATTGATCACGCCTTTATTTCAATTTTCGAATGTTGGTTACCCATTAAAAGACAATTGGACAACACAAGGAAACGGAGCGCAATTTGGATTGGATTATTTAACAAGAACTGCTTGCGCCAAAGCCAATATTTTTGTGAATAAACCTAATGAAACCAAGTATTTCTATCAGGATAAAGATGCTTCGGGGCAAAGATTACATGGGAACAGCAAATACACGGTAACTTTTGCCAAAGGCGAAGTTCCTCCTGTAAAAGGATTTTGGTCACTTACCTTATACAACCAATATCATTTCTTTTCTCCAAATTCAGTTAACCGATTTTCTTTAGGAACCAAGAATAAAAATCTTAAGTATAATGCTGATGGTTCATTGACACTTTATGTTCAAAACACACCCCCATCAGAGGATAAAATGAGCAACTGGCTGCCTGCTCCAAAAGAAACATTTTCGCTATATGTAAGATGTTATTGGCCGGAAGATCGTGTAATTAAAGGAAATTGGACACCGCCAGCTGTATTACAAGTTAAATAATAAATCACCCTTTATGGCTGAAAAATTGACAGATACAAACGATAATTTATTTAATCCGGCAGCATCAAAAGCAGCACGTTTTGATAAAGGCGCAGCAATTAGAAAATTGGTGCCCCGTTCAAGTCATGCCGAATGGAATCCGTCTGAAAATCGGGAAGATCCTGTCGAAATTTTGATCAAAACCAGTATCGGAAGAATGGAAAATTTAGTGCCCTTACGATACAGCCGAATGATGGAAAGTCCGTTTACATTTTTCAGGGGTGCCGCTGCAATTATGGCTGCTGATTTAGAAAATACGCCAAATACAGGAATTGATCTCCAGCTTTGTGGCGATTGTCACTTGATGAATTTTGGCGGATTTGCAACTCCGGAACGAAAACTGGTTTTTGACATTAATGATTTTGATGAAACATTTCCGGGGCCCTGGGAATGGGATATTAAAAGACTAGCTGCAAGTTTTGTAATTGCCGGAAGATGGAGAAAATTCTCCAGTAAAAACTGCAAAGAGTTTGCCTGGCACGTTGCCGATAGTTACAAGAGAAATATGTTGGATTATAGTCAACTATCAGCGCTTCAAATTTGGTATGCTGATATTGATCTTGCCGAATTGATTGAAAAAGGGGACGATGAAGAGCTCAAAGAATTTCAGCAAAAGAGATTAAAAAAAGCATCAGAGTTTACAGCCCATGAAAAAGAGTTTGCAAAAATGACTTATATGGAAGGAACCCGGGCCCGAATAAAAGACGAACCACCTTTAATATACCATCCAGCAGGAGAACAATGGGAACGACTTGAAAAAGAAGCAACAACCATTCATAAACGGTACATGGAAACATTGTCTGACGAGAAAAAAGTACTTCTTATCCGATATGCTTTACATGATTTTGCCGTAAAAGTAGTTGGCGTTGGAAGTGTAGGAACACTTTGCGGTATTAGTTTATTGATGTCTGCAACAGGCGAACCTATTTTCCTGCAGTTTAAAGAAGCCAGGCAAAGTGTGTTAGAACCTCATGTAAAAGCAAAAGGCAAATACAGTCATCAGGGCGAACGAATTGTCAGAGGACAAAAATTGATGCAATCTGCATCGGATATGTTTTTAGGGTGGACAAATGATAGCCAGGATAAGTTTTTTTATATCCGTCAGCTTCGTGATGCTAAAGTGAAACCTGTTCTTGAAATCATGAAATCCAAAAATATGGCCGATTATGCAAAAGCTTGCGGTTGGGCGCTGGCAAGATCGCATGCACGTACCGGTGATCCTTCCGTCTTATCAGGATATCTGGGCAAAGGAAATGAATTTGCTAATGCCATTGCAAAATTTTCGATTTCGTATGCCAATCAAAATGACGCTGATTATAATAAAATGCTGGAAGCAATTAAAGAAGGAAGATTGCCAATTTCAGAGGAAATATAATTTTCATTAATTATTAAAATTGAATTTATGAACAAGAAGTTTTTGTTTTTGATGGGTCTTGTGATATTGACAATCACAGCAAAAGGCCAGACACAGCGTATTGATTCAACAGCTGTTTTTCTCTTACATCGAACAAGTGAAACTTTGCAGGATATAACCTCTTGTAGTTTTACAACCGTGACTACATACGATGTTTTTAATGATAACTTAGGATTGATAAAACATGCACTAAATGAAAAAGTAACTATGAAGTTTCCAGACAAAATGAAGGTGGTATCTTCAGGAGACAAAGGAAATAAAGGGCTATGGTACAACGGTAAAACCCTGAATTATTATTCATTTGATAATAATACTTATGCCAATACAACAGCTCCGGGTTCTATTATTGAAACCATCGATGAGAGCAGTAAAAAATTCGGAATAGAATTCCCGGGTGCCGATTTTTTCTATCCTGATTTTTTGAAGGATTTATTCGCAGAGCAGGGCAATTTAGTTTTTTTAGGCAAAACAATAGTCGACGGACGCGAGTGTTTTCATATTGCCGGAAGTGATAAAACTAAAAGTTTCCAGTTTTGGATAGGCAATGACGATTTATTTTTACCTGTAAAACTAGTTATTATCTATACCAGTGATAAAGACAAACCACAATATGAAGCGATTTATAAAGATTGGATCGTAAATACAGATTATCCAAATTCCATGTTTGAATTTATGACACCTCCAAAATCAACCAAAGTGAAGTTTGCACCCAGAGAAACTAGTAAATAATTCAAAAAAATCAATTGTCATGAAATTATACAATTCAAAAAATAAAATATCGATCATCGTTGCGGCATTATTTGCAATACTGATGATGATACCTGAAGAAGCAGCTGCCCAGCGTTTTGGACATTTTCCACCACCGAGACCTATGCCGCGACCAATGCCAATGCCGCACCCGATGCCACATCCAATTCCGCCAGGTCCGGGTCCGGTTCGACCAATTCCGCCAAGGCCATTACCGCCACCGCATCCTTATCCAAGGCCATTACCACCGCCACCATTTCATCCTTATCCGGTGCCGTATCCTTATATCTATCACCCATTTGTACCTTATTATTGGGGGCCAACCTGGTATCCGATAGGTTTCTTTGCAGCAACTTTAACCACTGCAGCGATTATTATTACGGTTGAAAACAACCAATACAATTATGATGACGGAGTTTATTATGTTAAAGATTCCGGAGGTTTCAAAGTTGTTCCTGCTCCATTAGGCGCCACAATTTCAGAATTACCTAAGGGATATGTTATCATTACGGTTTCTGGAACAGACTATTACTATTATGGAGGAACGTATTATGCAAAAGCATCTGGTAAATACAAAGTAGTAAATGCTCCTGTAGGTGCTGTGGTGACCCATCTTCCTGAAGGAGCAGAAGAAAAAACCATTGATGGTCAAAAGTACCTTATTTATAACAATGTTTATTACCAACCGATTTCAAAAGAGGGTCAGGATAGTTATGTTGTTGTTCAGGGAAAATGATGCTATAGCCTTTAAAGATACTTTAAATGAAATAAAGATGAAGTACCTTTAAAATAAGTAAGAATTTTATCCACTCGGTTATGTTAATTAAACAAAATGATTTATCTTTGAGTGTATGGTAAGGAATTGTAATATAGGAAGTTGTAATTTTTTAACAACTGTTTAACATGATTTGCCTTTCACACTAGATTTGATCATGATTTTAATAATGTCACATTAAACGAATTTAATCATTAATCTAAATACCACAAAATGAATATTAAAAGAAAGAATCTTCGTATTATCCCATTTTTTGTAATGGGATTACTTATCAGTTGTTCTCCAACTGTAAAAGTAACTACTGATTATGACCATTCAACTAATTTTGGCGAATACAGAACTTTCACTGTTTACGATTTGAAAGCTCAGGAAGGTCAGGTAAATCAACTTAATGTTGACCGTGTTGCAAAAGCTATTCGTGCCGAAATGACTGCGAAAGGCTTTACGGAATCAACTTCTAATCCGGATTTAAAAGTAAATGCGGTCTCTATCCTAAAAAACAAAACACAAGTTACAGCCGATACTAATTTCTACGGTTATGGTGGTATGTACCGTCCATACGGATATTGGGGTGGTGGCGCCATGATGGGCGGTGGTTCAACAACATTCAATTCGTATGATTATGTTGATGGTTCATTGATTATTGATATTGTATCTACCAAAACAGGTAAGCTAGTTTGGCAAGGAATAGGGAATGCTCAAATTGATAGTAAACCTGATAATCCGGAAGAATTTATCAGTGGTGCAATTAAAAAGATACTGGAAGGTTTTCCTCCGGGGTTAGCCAAAAAATAGCTGACAAGTTTATAGCTTATAAATTTAATGTATAAGGGCATTCATACTTATTTGTCTCGGCAAATAAGTATAGCCTTTTCAACGACTCCCCAAGTCTATTCTTTTAATTTACTTTAAAAGAAATACCTTTTAAAATTTAAGCCGGAAATTATGCTCGATATAGTACTCTCTCTTTTCTTTTTTATCGCTACGATAGTTGGTTTTGCGACTTCATTGATGGTCCTTTTTTCAAAAAAAAACTATTCAAAAAGTTTCTTTTTAGGGCTATTTTTGTTCAGCCTGGCTGTTGTTAGTGTTTATAATTTTTACTTGTCGGCCAATACTTTTAAGCCTTTTCCGGATCTGTTTATGATCACAAAATCCTTTATATTTTTAGTAGCTCCTTCCGCTTTTTTATATGTAAGAAGTGTTTTGTTTTCGGATAAGATATTTAGAAAATATGACTGGTTACATTTCTTGCCTTTCATCTTCTATTTTAGTTTAACATTAATTGTATGGGTTGATAGATATATCGATCTTCCAATCCTTAATAATTTGGCAATTAAAATAAAAAGCCCGTTTTCGATGTTAAGTCTAACCATTTGGCTGATGTATGCTTTTTGTCAGACTATGATGATTTTGAATTATGATTTGAAAAAATTCAAAGTAGATCACTTTAACAGAATAAAAGTTTTAAGCTGGATCCGACTTTATAATTTGATGATCTTGTTTTTGTTTTCGACACTTTTTGTACATTATTTTTTAGTAAACCGTGTGGATAGTGTAGATTTTTCATGTTATATCCTCATTTCTTTAGTGCTTGTTTTTACCGTAGGATGGCTTTATTTTAAACCACAAATTTTCTATGACAATAATGAAATAGAAGAGGTAATTGATAGCAATGAAGTAAATGAGAATTTTGACTTTGATCAGGAAGAAAATCATTTGGTAATCATCAAAACAAATGAGACAAAAAATAGTTTGCCAATTGTAAAAGAATTAACAACAGAAAAAAAACAATTATATCTCGCCCAATTAGAAAACATCTTTGCTGTTAAAGAGCTTTTTCTGAAGAAAGATTTAGTGATTCGGGATATTGCTGAAGAGACCGGAATATCTGTACATCATCTTTCAAATTTAATAAACTCAGAATTTAACCTTCATTTTCAGGATTATGTAAACCTGAAAAGAATTGAATATTTCAAAGACAAAATAAACGACCCGGAGTGGAAAGATTTATCTCTTGAGGGAATGGCGTGGGGGTCTGGTTTTAAATCTAGAACAACTTGTTTTAGGGCTTTCATCAAACATACCGGAAAATCACCTTCAGAATATTTTAAAGTAATCAGAATAAATCCTGAAAAAGCAACTACTTATTATTTAAAACAATCTTCAAACTGAAAAAGATAAAGTTTGTAGAGTGGTTTGTTAGGTCTTATTAATTTTTAAAGCAGAAATGATGAAAACCAAATTGAAACAGAGACAAACAATAACAACATTACTATTACTTTTCGTTTCTTTTATAGGACAGGCACAGCTAAAAGGGGGCCATATTTTAGGCGCCATGGGATTGCAGTCCGGAACACAAACACCTGCTAATACACTTAGCGTCTATATTCCCGGATATATTTATTCGGCTTCCTCTTTAAAAGATGCCAATGGAGATAAAGCTATTACAAATCCGGATCTTACTATGGTTATCACCGGTGCTGGCGTGACATGGGTAAGCGATTTTAAGATTTTAGGAGCAAATTACGGAGCAACTGCTTTGTTGGCTTTTGCATCTAATACAATTCAGGGCAACAATGCAGATGTTAATAATAATCTGGCTTTGACAGATACTTATATTCAGCCAATACAATTAGGCTGGCATAACAAACGAGCCGATTTTGTAGCAAGCTACCAATTGTATTTGCCAACGGGAAGATTTACAGCGGGAGCTTCAGATAATAGTGGTTTAGGAATGTTCATGAATGAATTCTCAGCCGGAACAACTTTATATTTTAATGATAAAAAAACATTTCATTTTGCGACTTTGGCTTCTTACGAAATCAACGGAAAAAAGAAAGATACTGATATCAAAACCGGAGATATTTTAAGTATTGAAGGCGGTTTAGGAAAAACATTTTATATGATGAATGCCGAAAAAACAGCTCCAAAAGGAATATTGAACGCAGGTTTAATTTATTACTTGCAATATAAAGTAAGCAGTGATAAAATTCCTGTTCCAATATTAGGAATTGTTGAAACTGATAAAGATCATGTAGCCGGTTTAGGTGCGGAAATCAATTATTTTGATATTGGTTGTAAAACTTCAGCCGGATTTCGTTGGATAGGTGAAATTAATGCCGTGAACAGATTTCAGGGAAATACATTTTTCTTGACGCTTGCACATGTTTTTAGTTTAAAGAAGGAATAGTTGAAATAGTTTCGAAACTGCTTTTTTTAATCTTGAGGTGTTTTATAATGAATGCAAGTAAATTCTAAGTTGTTTAAAGTATATATTGAAATTCTAATATGAAAAACACCAATCTCTTCCGAAAAATGCTTCTCACAAATGTTTTTTTACTTCTATCATTCAATGTGATGCTAGGGCAAAAACAACATATCAGTTTAAAGGATTCCATAGATGGAGCGGTCGATTTAAGCGACTACCTAATTTATGCGCATGGTTTTATTGTGGTTCCAACAATTATTACGGAACCAGCTTTGGGCGGAATTGGAGGAGCGGTTGTGCCAATTTTTCTTAAAAAGCATGAGCCGGTAATTGATGAAAACGGTAAAAAAAGATTTATAAATCCGGATATTACCGGAGGAATTGGAATGTATACCGGAAATAAAAGCTGGATGGCAGGAGCATTTCGTTCCAGTACTTTAATAAAACCCAAAATTTTATATCGTGTATTTGCTGCTTATGGCGATTTGAATCTTTCCTTTTATGAAAATCTGCCAAATGGGGCTGACAAGGAGTTTAAACTTAATTTTAGGTCTACTATGTTCTATACACAGTGGTTAAAACAGTTTAGAAATGCAAAATGGAGTGCCGGGCCGCAATATTTATTTTTAAATTCAGATATCACATTACCTGATTTAAACCTCAATCTCCCACCTTCCTTTGTCAAACCGAAAGATATAAAAAGCTTGGTCAGCCAGTTAGGAGGTGCTATTCAGTTCGATGGTCGCGATAATATTTTTACTCCCGATAAAGGTATCAGAATACAATCTGATTTTTTCTGGTCAGATGATGCCATTGGTTCTGATTATGATGCCTGGCGTGTAAATCTTTCAGCAATTGGATATTATCCTATTACACCGAAATTAATTGGAGGATTACGATTAGAAGGTGAACAAGCTTTTGGTAGTCCGCCATTTTATCTTTTACCGGGAATTAATTTAAGGGGAATTCCAGCTGCCCGATACATGGGAAAAACGAGTATAGTTACAGAAGCCGAATTTAGATGGGATTTGTATCGAAGATGGAGCCTTATGGCATATGGAGGTCTGGCAAGTGCTTTTGATGATTGGGATAAAGCTTTTGCTAAACCAGTTGTGTATAGTTACGGATCTGGTTTTAGGTATTTGTTGGCCCGAAAATTTAAATTAAGAATGGGTGTTGACGTAGCAAAAGGCCCTGAAGATTGGGCTTATTATATCGTTTTTGGAAGCAATTGGCTGCGATAGTGGAAAAGAACATAGAAAATAGAGAAAAGAAAATAGAAAAAGAGACAAGAGAAAAGAGACAAGAAAATAGATAAAAGAAGCAAGAGAAATTCCCGATAATAACTATCGGGAATTTAAATATAAATTTGTGCTAATATGCGAAATTTGTGGTTGAATAAATTTTATTTCTTCCAGTATGGTTTGATAATTTTATTGTTTTTACTGCATAATCCAAAGAGTATAATTGTTGCTAAAGCACAAAACACAATTGCCTGTATGGATCCTTCGGGACCAAATGCACCACCGGTAATAAATTCCGGACCTTGTATTTGAGCTTCTATTAAGCTATTTGTTTTTTCATTTCCAGATGTGATGGCTCCAAAAATTCCTGATTGTGTAAAATTCCACGCAAAATGCAATGCAATGGGCATCCATAAATTGCGGCTGTACATAAAAACGGTTCCAAATAAAAACCCCGCAGTTGTAATACATAAGGCAGAAATCAAAGTGCCATGAGGATTTGCAAGATGTAAAACTCCAAATAGAATTGAGGAAATGGTCAGCGAAATATAACTTCCAAGCTTCTCTTCCATAATTCTAAATATAATGCCACGTATCAATATCTCTTCAATAATGGCAACGGTAAACATAATCGCCAGCGGAATCAGGATAAATGAAATTGGATTGATCTTCAAAACCGTATAACTTCCGTTAAGATAGATGACTAAAATAGTAAGGCATTGCAGTGTAAAACCAATAGCCAGTCCAATAAAAAGATTTTTCGCCAGTCCTTTTGCAGCTAATTCTGTTACAGTTCTTTTGTCATATTTTTTAAAGAAAATAATATAACTCAACACGCATGATGCAGAAACAAAAAGTCCTTTTAGAAGATTTCGGTAGTCTTTATCAAGAGGGGTCAAAGCAAGTAATTTTGAAGCGATTTGTTGTCCTATAATAACAACTGCCATAAAAACAAGTAAGGCAAGAATAATTTTGACTATGGGCGAGTTGAATGTTTTTTGTTTTAAAGTAAGGGTTTCCATTTTGGATTCGTTTAATGATTTATGATGAAACAAAAGTATGTTGCACCAAAACCAAAAAATAGAATGAAATTTGCCTCTCTTATAATTTTTGAAATTGTTTGGGTAAAAATCCGGTTTGATTTTTAAATGTTCTTATAAAGTGGCTTTGATCCGCAAACCCACATTGAAAAGCAATTTCGGTTAAATTAATGCTGCTGGATGCTATTAGCGAAAGCGAACGGTTTATTTTGATTCTTCGCATGTATTCACCCAAAGTACAGCCAAAATATTTTGGAAAATGTTTTGAGATCGTAATCGGATTTAAGTTTAAAACCTGTGCCAGATCATGCAGGTTTGGATTTTCATTCCAACAATCATTCAACAGTTCATTCAGGCTTTTGACCCAAAATGGGCTTTTTTCAAATTTTTCCAAATGTGAATTAGAATTGGTCAATTGCGCAAATAACATTGTAATGGTATCGCTGGAAAAAGAATCGCCAACAAGACATTCTTTAAAAATCTTCAGAATCAAAAATTTGGTCAAGGTTGAATTTTGTATCGATTTTTCAATGACAGCTTCCGTTATTTGAAGTTCCTTCAGAAGATTTTCTCCAATTTCAATATTGATATTTTTAGAAGGGAAAAGCGTTTCGTGATTCAGATGCATTTCGTCACTATGATAAAATAATAAAGAACCAGGTCCTAAAACTTCACTAAAATTTTTTCGTTTTTCGGTAGTTCCACCTTTCAGAAAAAGCGTTAGGTGCGCGTTATTGTGCGAATGCCAGCCTTCATATACTTTGTTTTGATACTCCGTTTCAACAACTGCAATTCCCTGCGTATTGTTGAAAATGTTTTTGGTATTACCTAAATATTTTTCTTTCTGGAGTTCGAACATTTCAAGTTTTTTGTAAATCAAAACAGGAACCAAAATACCATTTATTTGTCAATATAACTATCACTTTTATAATTGTTTGCAACGCTTTTTCTTTAGGGTAACAATCAAGCAAAATTTATCTCATTCTCTAATTCACACATTCTATAATTGGCACATTCTCTAATTCACACATTTTCTAATTGACACATTTTCTAATTGACAAATTATCTAATTATCTAATTGCCACATTATTTAATTAGTATTTGCATATTTTGTAAGGTTTTATAGATTAATAAAAACATTGTGTAAAAATTAACGGCAAAGCGTTAGTTTTATTAGCTAATATTTAATTGATTTGTAACAAAAATTAATTAAAGGTTACTAATAAGTTAACTATTTAAATCATTGATTATGTATAAAATTACGATGAAATCAGTTTTTGTGGCATCAGCATTTTTGGTTGGTGTAAGCAGCTGTTTTGCACAAGATGTTTTAGTAAATTCATTAAAACTGAATGCGAGTGATAAAAGTAAAGAGAACTTTAAATTCACAGAGCAAATTAACCTTGGAACAACTTCGGTAAAAACACAAGGTTCTTCAGGAACTTGTTGGAGTTATTCTACCAATTCATTTTTAGAATCGGAAATGATTCGTTTAGGAAAGCAACCTGTAGAATTATCTCAGATTTATTCAGCAAGAAATGTGTATGTAGAAAAAGGGATTAATTATGTGCGTATGCATGGTGCCGTAACTTTAGGTGATGGAGGTGCGCTACATGATGTAATCAATATGTACAAAAAATACGGAACTGTTCCGAGAGAAGCTTACACAGGATTAAACTACGGAACGGATAAAAATAAATTTGGAGAAATGGCAGCGCTTATTGAAGGGGTCTTGACTGCTGTTGTAAAAAATCCAAATGGAGAATTAACACCGAACTGGCAAAAAGCATATGCTGCGGTAATCGATTCCTATTTAGGCAAAGTGCCGGAAAACTTTACCTACAAAGGAAAAAATTATACGCCACAATCTTTTGCAAAAGAAGTGGTTGGAATTAATCCTGATGAATATGTAGAAATGTCATCTTTTACAACTTCTCCATATTACGAGAAAACAACCATGATGGTGCCGGACAACTGGTCATTTGATCAGGTTTACAATATAAAAGTAAACGACATGACAGATGTTATTGACAATGCATTGAAAAAAGGGTACACTGTAGCTTGGGCAACTGATGTAAGTGAGAAAAGCTTTAGCTGGAAAAATGGTGTAGCCTATGTGCCTACAAAGAAATTTGATGACATGACTGCAGATGAAAAAGCAGATATGTTTAACGGGCCAAAACCAGAACCAGAAATTACTCCTGAAATGCGTCAGGCTGCGTTTGACAATTACACAACAACAGATGATCACGGAATGCATATTATTGGTCTTGCAAAAGATCAAACCGGAAGAGAATATTATATCGTAAAAAATTCATGGGGAGAAACAAACGACTACAAAGGTTTCTTGTTTGTAACCAAAAATTTTGTGAAATATAAAACAACTGCCTTAATGGTAAACAAAGGTGGAATTCCAACTGACCTTGCTAAGAAATTAGGAGTTTAAGATTTTATTCTGATTTTAGAATATTGAAAAGCGCTACAAGAAATTGTAGCGCTTTTTTTATAAGTAGAAATTGTCAAAAAAAATAGAAGAAATCCGTTTCGTACTATATTTGATTTTGCACCTGTTTGAAGTGTTTTGTTATTGAAAAACAGCACTTTAACGTTTTTTAAGGTTGTTTATGGGTATAATAAAATAAAAAAAGGAACTATAAGTACCTTTAATTAACATATTAACAAACCCAACAAAATCACTCTAATCATCATGAAAACTTATGCAGTAAATTTTACACTAATTGCATGTGTTTTTTCTTTTAACTGTTTTGCACAGCGTGCTACTCCAAGCACTTCTGTCATTGCATCAATAGCAAACACACATTCACAATCTGACAATAAACAAGACAATGATCTTGTTGTTGATTATTACCATGTTGAAGAAACTATTAATATGACATTCGGAAGAAGAATTACAAAATATGAAGTTTCAAAATTAGATATGGTAAATACATACGACCTTGGTCCAAATAACACCAGGACGGTAACACCGGTTTATAGAAAAGCCAAAGTAAAACCAACAGAAATTGCCATGCTGTCAAAAGCAATAAAAGACACCGTTTCTGTATCTATTTCTCCGGTTAAAGTTGCGATGGTTGCACCAACCCCCAAAACGAAATACCTCACCGTAAATCGCACAAAAACGTACATGCAAGTAGTAGACAAAGGTTATACTTCGGTAGATATGCTTAAAAAAGTTGCAGATCAACATTATTTTGATGGAGAAATGACTGCGGCGGCTAAAAATTATGCACAACTACTTGAGATATCTTCAGATTTAGAGCCATCCTATTATTACAGATATGCTCAATCATTGAAAGAAATTGGTCAAGCAGAAAAAGCCAACGAAATGATGGTATTATTCGAAAGTAAAAACATGGTCAACAAAATTGCGAAAGAATAGTTCCACGTATTCTAAGAGCAAGAAAAAAGACTATCATGGAAGTATGATGGTCTTTTTTTTAAGCTATCCCTCTTGGGCTCGAACCAAGGATAGTTATGGTAGAAAGATTAATACTTTAACTGGTTTTACTTTTTTGAGTACACAAATTCTTTAAAATAAAAAGCTAATCTTACGGATTAGCTTTTTTATATTTTTCGTGGGAACTACTCTTTATTTTTTCAACAAATTTATATACCTTCTTTCTAAGCTGTAATTCCGTTGCTTTTTTCTTATGCTCTCTATTTATTTTAAAATTGTATGAAATCTGTAATTCAGCATTGACATCCTTCTTAGTTATATAGTCTGGAAAAGAAATATCAATTATACATGTTCCCTTAACCCCATCAATATCAAAATTATATTTTAAAGAAACAGAAGCAAAAATAAGTTTTGGATGATATAAATTATTTTTAAGTAAAATATGATTTTGTAATTCCTTACCGTTTAGCTTTAAAGAATCTATTTCATCCAAAAAATCTTTAACATCAGCATGAGCTTTTTCATTTTCATCTAAATAAAGATCAATATCAGTTATAGAGACATAATCCAAATAAATACAGAATTTTGTTGTAAATGCATACAAAAACTGTATTCTGTTTTCGTTGGTAAAACCATTAAACTTTATTCTAATAAAATCATCATCAGGCTTTATGATTTTTTTCTCTTTTAAAATCTTCTTAACCTCTCCACTCAAAATACTATTTACTAAAATAGTTTCTTTAGAAGTAGAATCTTGCTTTACTGAAAGTTCAATATCTCCATCTTTAGATTTACTTATATAAATTGCCCCATTATGCAAACTTTCACTCTCGTTCCAGTTTTCTAGTAGATTTTGTTTCTTAATTTGATAACTAAAAATAGCTTCTTCTTCTTCAAAATAAAAATGAGGTTTTCCCACTAAACTAAAGCCTGGATCATATTGATGTAGATCATTTATTAATTTATTTAAATTAATATCTTCAGAAAAAACATCTTTCAGATCTAAATCTGCGGCACATTTTATTGTAGCAGTCCTATACTTAACAGTCTCATCTTTTACTTTTTGAACTTCCCACAAATCATGGAATTCGCTCGGACTTAGTAGTGTTTTCATTAACAGTGGCACGGAAGAATTCTTCTCTGAATGCCCTAAAAAGACACCCTTCTCCTTAAGCATTGAATTAAGGTTCGCAGAAGTAATACTCCCATTTGTTAAAAATTGTCTTATCCTATCTCCCTGTGGTAAAATATCTTTCTTCATATTTAGTAGTTTCTAAAATCTTCTGTATGCTTTTTCAAAAATAAATTTTTATTATACTTATAATTTCCAAATCTTAACAACTCCTTCTGCACAATAGGCGAGTGTTCTAAATCATTAAAATCTGGAAACGATAATATAATAGAAGAAATAGAACCCAAATGATCAAAGCCTTTAGCAAAATCTAAGAGTTTACTACAATTATCACTTGAAAATTCATCTTTTGAAAAGATCAAAAGCTCAACTTTCCCTTCTCTCTCAATACGTACTGGTATAATATCAGAAAAAAGATATTCGAGAGGTAAAAAATCTCCAAAACTTTGTGATTGCAAACTAATATTGTTCAACCCAGTGTTATGATAAACAAATTTCAAATTTTCTTTTCCAAATTCTTTTTTAGCATTTTGAATTGTTTCAACAAAAAAGTTAAGCCTATTATTATCTAAAACAATTATTTTATCAAATACTAAATCACTATCAAATTGAATGTTTGAAACTTCAGAAATTATATTTTTATTTTCGTCACTTTTATTAGACGCCCAAACTAATATCCCAAAAACCTCTGTTTTATTTACATTCGAAGAACCAAAATTTGTTTCTGCCGATAGTTTTGAGTTTTTAAAACACTCCAAAGTATGTGCTAAATCATTAAAATGTTCTTTAAAAGTAGTCTTAGGTGAATTAGGATAAGCCTTTGAAGTAAACTTAGAAGAAATAACGCCAACATCAAGAACATTATCTTCCATTGGACTAACCATGCTGACAAAAGCATCTATTCCATGTGTCGTTCTATTTCCCTTAGCTTTTTTATCTTTATGCTTAAATGGTTTATTGCAAGTTATAGATTCCCCATGTAGAACATTCCCATATCCTAAAATATCTCTAAAAAAATAGTCAACTATCTTTTCTCCCTTTTCCCCTACTGACTTAGGATCAACACATATTGTTGTGGGGAAATATTATAATCTAGATATTTGTATTTTAAAAATAAATAGAAATGCAAGATTCTTTTATCGATATCCTTA
>FNPS01000013.1 GCA_900107365.1 Flavobacterium aquidurense | reverse complement strand
ACTTAAAGCTCCACGAGAACCTGCATATGCAGGGTTAATATTTATAGTGTTGTACATGTATTGTGTAAATTGGGCGTCCTGCTGTGCAAAACCTGCAATTGTAACAAACATTATGACGAAGGAAAATAATTTTGTTCTCATAGTAGATATTTTATTATTCAATGAATATTGCGGAATTCAAAACCAAAAACAAGTCTTTAGAAAATTGAACCATTTGAGATTAATATTCTGATAGGATGTCCTAATAAAAATGAGGCCATTTCACACTTGGTGTGAGACAGCCTCAATATTCCAATTAATTATTTCCTGACAGATACAAATATCCAGTTTTACTCACTGGTTCATTCAAATAAGTGGTATACGTAATCACATAAAAATACGTTCCGTCTGGCAGTCCTTTTTGTTTGGCAACAGTTGCTCTTCCTTCAGAAATACCTCTAAACGCTACGGCATTGTTATCGTAGTTATAAGCATCGTACACCAGAACTCCCCAACGATCGTAAATTTGAACATAAGCGTTAGCATAACATTCGATTCCGTCAATTTTGAAGATTTCGTTTTTACCATCACCATCAGGAGAAACAGCATTGTAAATAGTGACTTTACAAGCATTTAATGGAAGAATGGTAGGATCATCTTCTAAATTAGAATTATCGTCAGAAAGATCTTTTGCTGTTAATCCATCCGGGCTAACGGCCGTAACCTCAGCCTGATTTTCTACAAGTCCGGCATCAATATCCGCAGCTGTCAGAACATAAGTTCCAACAAAAGCAGTAGTATTGGTTTCTCCCTGTCTCAAAATAATTGGCCCTCCAGTGATAGTGAGACCTGGTTTAGGATCTTTTACAACAATGTTTACTAAAACAACATTTCCGGTATTGGTAACGGCAAAATGATACGTTACGGTCTCTCCTATTTCGGCATAACCATTTTTATTTTCATCATTAAATACTGCCGTTTTAACAAGCGCAATTGAAGGTCTTAAGGTTAAATCGATAACCGTTGGATCATCATCTCCGGTTAAAGTTGGATCAGTGCTATCTGAAACATCTGTTACAGGATTTCCTGCAGGATCATCTCCAATGGCAAGCGCAGTATTAATAACTGCTCCATTGGCAACATCTGATGCTTTTACTGTATAAGCTGCCGTTGCAGTTCCTGTAGCACCCGGTGCTAATGTACCTGGTGTAACCGGAATTGAAGTGGTCGTTAGCATAGGATCTGTTATAACCACATTTGTAAGAGGTACATTTCCTGTATTTTTTACTCTAAAACTATAATTAATAATTGAACCAACACCGCCTGTACCTGTCAATTGTCCGCCTTTTATCAGCGTAATATCTTTAAACTGAATTACTGGCGTAACAGTTGGGTCATCATTACCAATTAGCGTTGGATCATCACTATCAGATAAATCCTGAATGGCTGTTCCTACGGTAGGTTGTGCTCTCACTACAGCCTGATTTACTACAAATCCTGTATTGATATCGGCCTGTGTTAGCACATAAGTTCCTGTGTAATTGGTTGTATTAAACTGACCTATCTGCAAGCTTGCAATTGGAGTTCCAACGATGGTTGCTTTTGGATCTGTAACTGTTACATTAGTAAGATCTATTGCTCCCGTATTTGTGATGCGGAAAGAATAGCGAATCAATTCTCCAGGTTGTGCGTAACCATCTCCATTGGTATCAGAGAAAACACCTCGTTTAACCAATGTTATTCCAGGTTGTGAAACCGAAATTTTAATAACGGCCTGATCACAATTTACAGCATTCAGATTCTCGCAGATTGAATACACTATAGTATATATTCCTGAAGATGTACCAGCCGGAACACTTACTAATCCCGTTGACGCGTTTAAGACAGGTACTCTTCCTCCTGAAATTGGGTCTGCCGGTGACAATACCGTTATTTTAACCTGAGATAAAGTTGGTGCCGCATTATCAAGCAAATCGTTTGTTAAAACATTGACAACATTGGCAGCTCCATCTAGACCATTAATTCCGGTTGCTGCATCATCATTAGCGATTATTGGTCCTGAAATAACGGTTACAATAATATCAGCCTGACTGCAATTTGTTGGATTTAAATTCTCGCAAATGGAGTAACGAATCGTGTACGTTCCGCTTGGCGTGCCTGCCGGAACACTTACATTTCCTGAAACAATATCTAATGTTGGTACTGGTCCGGCATTAATTGGGGTTGCCGGTGTTACCACTGCAATAGTAATTTCTGCCAATTGCGCAGCCACTCCATTTAGATTATCGTTGGTAATTGCATTTACAACATTGGCCTGACCATTAAAACCATTAATGTTTAGTACAGTATCATTATTCGCCTCAATTGCTGTTGCTCTAACCGTAATAAATATAGTCGCATCATCAAAATTTGAAGGATTTAAATTCTCTGCAATTCGGTATTGAATGGTATATAATCCCGCAGGAGTTTGTGGCGGAACACTAACAATTCCGGTAGCAGGATCTAAAACCGGAACGTTTGGACTTCCGCTAATAGGATTTGCCGGTGCTAAAATAGTTATGGTTATCTGACTGATGTTAATTGCAGTTACTTTCGCTTTTTTAGCATTTATTGAAGAATCATTAAACGAATCATTAGCCAAAACATTCAATAGATTTTCTGAACCAACGTAACCATTTACATTTACCTCAACATCATCTCTGGCAATAATGGTAGCAGCCGATACCTCAATTACGATATCTGCTTCGTCACAATTTGAAGAATTCAGTTTTTCGCAAATACTATAATGAATAGTATAGGTTCCGTCAGAAGTTCCCGGAGGTACATCAACATTTCCGTTTACAACATTCAATGCCGGAATCGGATTTCCTGCCACATAACCCGCCGGAGTTGCTGTGCTCAGTGACGTAATATTTATTTGAGATACCTGAACGACACTTCCATTTAATGTATCATTTGTTAATGCGTTTACAACATTTGTTGCACCTACATATCCATTAACATTTGAAGCAGTATCATCAACGGCAACAATTGGTGGTCCAACAACCGTAATGAAAACTGTTGCATCATTACAATTCGTTGGGTTTAAATTCTCGCAGATATGGTATTTAATCTGATAATCACCTGCCGGAGTTCCTGCAAGAATACTCACTTTTCCTGTAAGTGGTTCTAATATAGGAACAGGGCCTCCGTTGATAGCTGTTGCTGGTGTATCAACAGTAACTTTAACATTACTCAGACTCGTTGCAGCACCGTTAAGCGTATCATTTGTTAAAACGTCAATTGCGTTGTTTGTAGCGACATAACCGTTAACATTAGTTAGCGTATCATCATTTGCTACAATGGCCGGCGCAACAACTACAATGGTTATAGTGGCATCATCGTAGTTTAACAAAGTTGTGGCTTCTCTCAATCTGTATGTTGTAATGTAGGTACCCGCAGTGGTTCCGGCCGGAACACTAACAATACCTGTAGCGGCATCCAGTATTGGTATTGTGCCTCCGCTTATTGGTGTGGCAGGAACAACGTTTGTAATCAATACATCTGCCGGATTTACCAAGACGCCATTTAACGTATCATTATCCAAAGCATTGATTGCATTTGTGGTTCCAACAAAACCATTTATTCCGGTTGCAGTATCATCAACTGCATCAATTGGTGCCGGAACAACTCTTACTGTAATTACAGCCTGATCACAATTGGTTGAATTTAATCTTCCACAAATCTGATACGCAATGAAATATGTTCCCGCATGGGTACCAGCTGGAACATCTACATTTCCTGTTAGTTCATTAAATACCGGAACCGGGGATCCATTTAATGAGCTTGCAGGTGTAATTAATGTTCCTTTGAAATCTAAAAAGTCCATTGGCAATCCGTCCAAAGTATCATTATTGTAGGCATTCAATACATTGTTTGCTCCTGTATTTCCGTTTATATTATCTACAAAATCATCATTTGCTACAATTGGTGGTACCACTACAAGAATAGTAATTGTGGCTTCATCACAATTTAAAGGATTTAACCTGTCGCAGATTATATATTTAATTTGATATGTTCCTGCCGGAGTACGTTGTGGAATAGTCACTAGTCCGGTTCCAGGAAACAAGAAAGGAACTACTCCTCCATTGATAGGAGTTGCAGGAGATGTTACTTCTCTTCTTACCAATTCAATGTCAGTTAAAAGTGATCCATCATATCGATCATTATTTGTCAAAGCATTCAATACTTCTGGTGCACCTCGATAACCATCAATGTTAGTAATTAAATCATCTTCTGCTAAAATTTGTGGTCGGTCTACCACAACATAAATGGAAGCAGTACTACAATTAGTTGGATTTAATTTTTCGCAGATCTCATATTGAATGATATAAGTTCCTGATGATGTCAACAACGGAACATCCACATTTCCTGTAATAGTATTCAATACCGGAACGTTTCCGTTAATTGAAGTTAAAGGCACTATAGTACCAATATGACGAATATTAACCTGAAGGAATGAAACAGCTGCCCCATTTAATAAATCATTTGTCAAGGCATTTATTACATTGTTTCCTCCTCTGTATCCATTAATATCCTGTACAAAATCATCCTTAGCGATAATTCCTGTGGCTAAAACATTGATGACAATATCGGCCTCACTGCAATTTGATGGATTCAGTTTTTCACATATTCTATAATGAATAGTGTATGTTCCAGCTGATGTTCCAGCTGGTACGTCGACATTTCCTGTAGTGACATTTAGTACCGGAACCGGATTTCCTAAAACATAAGGTGGCGACGGTGGCGGAGTCGTTGTCAATGATGTAATAGCGATTGCATTCAACTGAATATCCATGCCATTTAGCCTATCATTTGTAATAGCGTTTATCACATTATTGGCACCAACAAATCCGTTTATATTACTAACTGAATCGTTATTTGCAATAATAGTTGGCGCAGTAACAATAATAGTTATTTCTGCTGTGTCCAGATTAGCTGTATTCAGGTTTTCATTTAAAGTATAGGTAATCGTATAGGTTCCTGCGCTAGTTCCTGCCGGAACACTTACGTTGCCAGTTGCAGGATTTAAAACAGGAATTGCTCCGCCATTAATAGCAAGCGCAGGAATTATATTACTAATGGTTACTTGTGAAGGAATCACAGCAACTCCATTTAACGTATCATTCGTTAAGGCATTGACAACGTTTGTCGCTCCCACAAAACCATTAATATTATTTGCTGTATCATTTACAGCATCAATAGGCGCTCCAACTACATTAACAAATACGGTTGCATCATCACAGTTCGCTGGATTCAGTTTTTCACAAATATGATATTTAATTTCATAGTCACCCGCCGGAGTTCCTGTCGGAACACCCACAGTACCAGTTAAAGGTATCAATACCGGAACTAGTCCGCCATTTATTGAAGTGGCTGGAGTATCTACGGTAACTGTTACCTGATTTATGTTTGTTGCAACTCCATTAAGTCTATCATTTGTTAAAACATTTATAGCATTTGCAGTTGTTACATAACCATTAATATTTGCGACTGTATCGTCATTAGCTTCAATTAGCGGAGCAACAACTTCTATAGTAATTATTGCCGTATCATTATTACTAGGATTTAGTAACTCACTTAAACGATATGTAATAAAATAAGTTCCTGCTGGTGTACCCGCCGGAACGCTGACATTTCCGGTTGAAGCATCTAAAATTGGAACTGGACTTCCATTAATCGGAATTGCCAGTGTTAAAATATTTATCTCAACTTCAGCAGGATTTACTAAAACTCCGTCTAAAGTATCATTATCCAAAGCATTTATAGCGCTAGGATTTCCAACAAATCCATTCACAGAAGCAAAAGGAATATCATCTTCTGCAATAATTTGTGCAGGAACAACGGTAATTGTTATCGTTGCATCATCACAATTGCTTGCATTAAGGTTTTCACAAATTTTGTAAACAAATTTATACTCGCCTGCGGGAGTTCCTGCAGGAACATCTATAAAACCTGTTGCAATATCAAAAGTTGGAACTGAACCTCCTCCTATTGAGCTTGGGAATGAGGTAACTGTTGTTGTAATTTCACTAAGATCTAGTGCTCCTCCATTTAATAAATCATTATCATAAGCATTTAGCACATTTGTTGCACCTGCATAACCGTTTATGCCTGCTGCGGAATCATCATTTGCAATAATTAGCGGTGCTATTACATTAATAATAATAATGGCATCATCGCAATTACCTCCAGTTGGTAAATTAGAATTTGGAGTATTTAAATTTTCGCATATTCTGTATTTAATCTGATATTGTCCTGCCGGTGTTCCGGATGGAACATTAACTCTTCCCGATGCGAGTATTAATTCCGGAACAGGACCTCCATTTATTGGAGTAGCCGCACTCAGAATACTACCTGTTAATACTCCAGCCAAATTAATATTTATTACATCACCATTAAATGTATCTGCTCCTGCTGGGTTAACATAGGCATTGATAACATTTACAGCTCCGTTATAACCGTTTACATTATTGACCACATCGTCATTTGCAACTATTGGTGCTGCAGCAACGACAATACCAATACTTGCATCTGAACAATTTGTTGGATTTAGCTTTTCACAAATATGATAAGTTATAATATAAGGACCAGCCGGAGTTTCTGCCGGAACCGTTACCCATCCTGTTGAAGGACTAAACGTTGGAACATTTGCACCAGGATATAACGGAGTAGCCGGATTTTCTTCTGTTACGGTTATTTCATTGATATTTGCTGACGTTATTCCAATTCCATTTAAAGTATCATTATCCAAAGCATTGATAACATTAACCTGACCAACATAACCATTTATGTTTGCTATGCTATCATCATCTGCATCAATATTTGTTGTTCCAACCTGAACTATAATACTTGCGGTATCACAATTTGTAAAATTTATAGGATCTGCAGGATCTGCTGCATTAATAATTTCGCAAATTCTGTAATCAATTTTATAATTTCCTTTTGCAGTTCCGGCCGGTACATTAACATTTCCTGTTGTAATATCCAATTCCGGTGCAGTAAGGCTAGGCGCAATTGGTGTTGCAGGATTAATTACTGCGAGATTAACAGTATTTAAATTTACTGGAATACTGGCCAATCTATCATTAGTTAATGCATTGATTACATTTGTAGCTCCGACATAACCATCAACAGTAAATGGAACAATATCAATTCTCGCATCAATTCCGGCTGTTGTAACACTTATCGTTTCTGTAGTTGTAGAACAATTTGATGGATTTGCTACTTCACAAATAGTATAATTTAAAGTATAATCATCTGCCGGGGTTGCAGGTGCTACCGAAATAGTATTCGTTAACGGATCAAAAGTAAGATAAGCTGAGATTGAGTTTATCGTAACATTCACAGCTGATGGAGTTACGATAACTCCATTTAAAGTATCACTATCTAATATAGTTTGTGCCCCTGTATTTCCTCCAAGATCTCCAGATATCGAAGCAAAAGTTTCAGGAGCTGCACATATTCTATCGAAAATAGTAAATGTAGTAGCAGAAGATATACAAGTATTTAAACCAATACGTCTCACGTAAATCTCTACATCGCCAGATGGCAAACCACTAAAAATATTACTAGCCTGAAAAATTGAACCATCAGTACTATATTCATAACCTGTTCCCAGATCTGGATTTGTAATTGCAATTGTTCCTGTAGCATTTGTACACGAAGGTTGTTGCGTCACAACACCTGTTGGAGCAATTGGCAAATCGAAAACATTTAATGTTACATCATTAGAAATGGTTTCGCAACCCGCTTCTGACTGAGAAATTAATACCCTAAAATATCGATTTCCTCCAGTTGCATAGGTTGGAGTTGTATAAGATGATGTTGTTCCTCCACTACCATCTGTTACATCTGCATACGGTCCTGCCAATGCTGCTGAGGTTTGCCATTGATATAATAATGTTCCTGACGGAATGTTTCCAGTAGCAGTTACAGTAAAAGTATGTGTCTGATTGATACAAACTTCACTATCAGTTGGCTGTGTATTTATAATTGGAGATTCGAAAACATCTACTTTAGCAGGATCAGAATTTACAACACCGCAGCCAATTCCAGAATCTGTCACCTGCAATCTGTAATAAGTATCTGTTGTTACAACACCTGTAGTATAGGTAGTAGTATTCGCTCCTGTTCCGTTCGTCACATTTCCCCAACCTGTAATTCCATTTATTGATTGTTGCCATTGATAACTGAAATTCCCTGAACCACTATTTGCAATAGATGACATTGTAAATGTTCCTCCTTCGCAAATATTTCCTCCAGCTGGTTGTGTTGTTATTGCCGGATCAGGAATTACCGTTGCCATAACCACATTTGTTGTCAGTGTACAAGCAGGATTTGATGAAGTTATCACAGCGCGAAAATAAGTAGTAGCTGCTAAAGCATCAGATGTATAATTTGCTGTGCTTCCTCCTGTTCCGCCAGAAACATTTGTCCAGCCTGTTGTGCCATCTGCTGAACTTTGCCATTGATAAGTAAACGTTGCTGAACCACCATTTGCGGAAGCGGCTGTAGTCAATGTAACAGTTCCGCCTGTACAGACGGTTGCTGGCACAGTTGGCTGTGTTGTAATGCTCGGAACAATTACCGCTGAAACATTTGAATCTACAGGATTACATCCCTGAGTATTATCTGAAACTGTAACAATATAATACGTGTTTTGAGTTAAAGCCGGAGTGGTATAAGATGCTGAAGTTGCTCCCGAAATATCAGTATAAGGTCCCGCTAATACAGTAGCATTTCTCCATTGATAGGTGTAATTCCCTGAACCTCCACTTGCTGCCACATTTAAAGTAGCCGTTGAACCACTACAAATATTTGTACGTAAAACAGGTTGTACTGTAATAAAAATATCCGAAAGAACCACAATTGTAGCTTCAGAAGACGTTACCGTTGTACATCCGTTTCCACTTGCTGAAACGGCAACTCTATAATAAGTCGTTTGTGTCAAAGCTGGTGTAACATAATTTGCTGATGTAGCGCCAGAAATGTCTGTGAAAGTAATATTGTCTGTACTGTTAGACCATTGATACGTTAAACTTGGTGTACCGTTGGTAGCGGTTACTGATACTGTAGCAGTTCCTCCGGAGCAAATTGTTGTTCCAATTGGCTGAACCGTAATTGTTGGATCAGGAACAACTGTTGCTTGAACGGCATTAGAGGTTAAAGTACAATTTGTAGTGGACGAAGTAACAATACAGCGATAAAAAGTAGTCGCAGATAATGCTCCTGATGTATACGCGTTTGTAGTCGCTCCTGAACCATCTGCAACATTTGCCCAACCCGTAGAACCGTCAGCAGAACTTTGCCATTGATAACTCAATGTTCCTGCACCTCCGTTTAAGGAAGCCGTAATACTTAGGTTTACAATTCCTCCCACACAAATTGCTGCGGGTGCGGTGGGTTGTGCTGTAATTGTTGTTACAAATACCGCAGCTGCATCTGAAAAAGTTTCACAACCACTAAGAGATTGTGTAACCTGCACTCTATAATATAAAGTCGAGGTTAATACTGCGGTAGTATAAGTATCTGTATTTGCTCCTGTTCCACCAGAAACATTTGCCCAACCTGAAGTTCCGGTTGTAGAACTCTGCCATTGATAAGCCAATGCTCCACCAGCAACATCACCGGAAGCCACAACATTCATTGTGTGTGTCGCGCCTGAGCATATTGTACTGCCTACTGGTTGTTGACTAACTACCGGATCAGAAATCACGGTTACTAAACTACTATTTGATGTTACTAAGCCACAACCATTTCCGGTAGCAGAAACATCTACTCTGTAATAAGTGCTTGATGTAAGTGCCGGAGTTGTGTATGTATTTGAATTTGCTCCTGATATTAATGTAAACGAAACATTATCAGCACTACTATACCATTGGTAATTCAAACCAGGAGTACCTCCCGTTGCTGTAACTGATAAAGTAGTGCTTCCTCCTGTACAAATAATTGCAGAGGCTGGCTGCACTGTAATTGCCGGATCAGGAGCAACAGTTGCAGTCACTATATTTGAAGTTAACGTACAATTAGTTGTTGATGAAGTAACCAAACATCTAAATTGTGTATCAGCAGTTAAAGGATCTGATGTGAAATTTGGAGTCGTTGCCGAAGCATTACTTTCATTCACAAAACCGGAACCAGAATCGCTTTGCCATTGATAACTCAGTGTTCCTGAACCTCCGTTTAAAGAAGCCGTAATATTGATAGTAACAATACCTCCAATACAAATTGGTGCAGGAGTTGTTGGTTGGGCAGTAATCGTTGTCACAGTGACTAAAGCTGGATCTGAGAAAGTTTCGCAAGCGCTTCCGGTTTGTGATACCCTCGCTCTAAAATATAAATTTGAAGTTAAAGCAGCAGTTGTATAAGTAGCTGTAGTTGCCCCACTTCCTCCTGAAACATTGGTCCAGCCAGAAGTTCCATCTGTAGAACTTTGCCATTGATAATTAATTGTGCCTGCAGCTGTATTTGTAGTTGTTGCTGCGACTGTCATGGTATGGGTTTCACCAGAACAAATTGTATTTCCTATTGGTTGCGTAGTAACAACCGGGTCTGCAATAATAGTCAGTTTGGCTACAGTGCTCGTGATTTGAGTGCATGAATTAGAAACATTCACTCTATAATAATATTCGCCAGTTGTTAAAGCGCTATCTGTTGTATAAGTAGAAGCAGTTTGGCCAGAAATATCAAACCAGCCAGAAATTCCATTTGCTGAGGTTTGCCATTGATAGCTATAAGGTGTCAAACTTCCTGACGGAGTTGTGTTTAATGTTAAAGTTCCACCCTCACAAATAGTAGTATCACTTGTTAAAGGAGAAGTCAATAAATCTGATGGTTTTGTGATTTGAACTTCATCAGAATAAGGTGTACAAGAACCATTAGAAATAGTCCATCTTAATCTTGTCGTTCCGGTTGAAATTCCGGTAACAGTTGTATTGAAAAGATTTGGAGTGGTTATAACAGCGGTATTTCCAGCATTTGAAACAAATGTCCATGTTCCTGTTGCTGTTCCCGGATCATTTCCGGCTAAAGTGGCTGTTGAAGTGTTACAAATGGTTTGGTCGACACCTGCATCTGCTAAAGGCGGTAATTCGTTTATAGTTACCGTTACATCACTTGAACTTGAAGGGCAGCTTCCGCTTGAAATCGTCCATCTGAAAATATAAACTCCAGATTGCGTGCCTAAAACTGCAGTTGTTGGCGAAGTTGGATCGGCAAAGACTGCTGTTGTTGATCCGGAGACTTGTGTCCATAATCCTGTTCCAATAGCCGGTGTATTTCCATTTAAATTTACAGGTTGAAACTGACAAACTGAAATTGGGGTTCCTGCATTAGAAGTTGATGGTAAAGGATCAACCGTTAAAGTCATATCATCAAAAAAGGCACAACTAAGATTTGTCGCAGTCCAGCGCAGCACATAAGTTCCGGCTGCATTTGGAGTAAATGTGGAGGCTGGACTTGAAGTATTAGAAAAAGATCCTCCTAAAACTGGCCCGCTAAGGATTGACCAGACTCCAGTTCCAACTGTTATGACATTCGCTGCTAAAGTTGCGTTTCCAGAAGCACAAATCGTTTGATCTGGTCCTGCATCTGGTACTGTCAAATCTGCTGTTACAGTTATGGTAACATTATTCGTAGTTGGCGTACACAGTGGCCCGTTAGTAACAGTCCAGCTAAAAACATACACACCTCCGGTTACGGTTAAATTAGAAACGGTTGTTACAGGTGAAATCAAAGAACTAAACGTTGCTGTTGTCGGTCCCGAAACCTGAGCCCAGTTTCCGGTTCCAACTGTTGGTGGTGTCGCTGTAAGTTCAGTAGTCGAACCACAAATCGCATTATCACCTTCCGGAACTGCTGGAGATGGTGGCTGGGCATTCTCAATTCTAACCTGATCAGAACTGGTACAAGTTCCTGCACTAACAGTCCAGTTGAAAACATAAATTCCATAACCCGGATTTGCAAAGATCGTATTTGGATTTGTAGCATCAATAAAATTTCCAGCTACTGGTCCAGATAATTTTGTCCATAACCCGCTTGTTCCCAAGTCGGGAGCTGAAGCAGCAAGTTGTATCGCTAAAGGACCAGCATCACAAAAAGTCTGATCAGTTCCTGCATTTGGAGGTGTTGCTATTTGTCCATTTATAGTTACACTAATTTCATCAAATGTTTCCTGGCAAGATCCTTCGGCCGGAATGGTATATCTGAAAATGTAAACACCCGGAACTAAACCAGTAACAGATGCACTATTATTCCCTGTTGTTGTTATTGTTGGTGTTGTTGGCCCTGAAATATAGGTCCATGTTCCTGTACTACCATCATTTCCTGTTAAATAAAGCGGTCCTTCTAAACAAGTTGAATAATCTGATCCGGCCGCAGCTGGCTCCGTTACATTAATAGTCACCTGATCTTTACTTTCCGGACAACTTAAACCACTATAGGTAGTCCATTCTAAAATATATTCTCCAGTAATTAAATTTGATAAACCCGAAGTTGGTGATGAAACATCAGAAAAAACAGGTGAATTTGGTCCTGAGATTAACGACCATAAACCAATTCCTACTGTTGGAGCCGCTGCAGCAAGCGTCACACTTGTTTGGTTACAAACTGTCTGATCTGGTCCTGCAGCTGCTGTTGAAGGCGCTTCATTAATATTTAATTGTACGGAATCTGTAGAGGCAGCACATGCCCCTCTTGAAATAGTCCATTTGTAAACCCATGAACCCGATGTTAGTCCGGTAATAGTTGTGGTTGGACTTGTTGGATTTGTAATTACGGGACCATCTCCCCCACTCACAAATTCCCATAATCCAGTTTCTCCTGCTGCTGGCGTACTTCCGGTAACGGTTGCACTATTACCGCAAATGTTTTGATCTGGTCCTGCATCTGCTACAGTAATGGTTGGAGCGATTGTAACTTCTACCGAATCAGAAGCATCGGTACACCCTGTTGCAGAAACTGTCCATGTAAAAACATAATCTCCATCGCTTAAACCTGTAACTGTCGTATTGAATTGGTTAGGATTGGTTATAGTTCCTCCGCCACCGCCGGTTTTTGTCCATACTCCCGTTCCCGGTGAAGGATCACTTGCTGCTAATGTTATGGATGAAGTGCCTGTTGCAGCGCATTGGTCTGGACCTGCAGTGGCAGTGGCACCTTGAGAATTATTAGTTGTAACCTCTACGGTATCTAATGTTGTTCCGCAACCATTCACAATAGTCCATGTAAAAGTATACACCGTATTTGCTGCAAGTCCCGAGGCGATTGCGTTGGGATCATTTACATCGCTAAAAGTTATTCCCGCACTTGGCGTAACGGTCCAGGTTCCTGTTTCGCTGGTAATTGTAGCATTTCCTTGCAATTGAACTGGCGCTCCATAACAAATAGACTGATCATTTCCTGCATTAGCAATGGTTGGCGTTGCATTAGAAACGATTACTTCAGTAATACTCTGCGAAACATCACAAGCAGCACCGCTAGCGATTGTCCAACGAAATTCATAGCGTCCACTAACTAATGGCGATGCCAGTGTTGTTGGATCATTAACATCATCAAAAACTACTGTGTTCGGACCAAAAACCTGTGACCATGTACCCTTTCCTTTTGTCGGAATATTTCCTGCCAGTTTTACTTCAGTATCATTACAAGGTAAAACCTGTCTTGTTGCTGCATTCGATCCTGTTGGCTGCGCTGATACTACTATAGCAACATCATCATATATGGTTTCGCACTGACTTCCGGGATTTGGATTTTTTATAATTCTAACGATATAAGTTCCGGAATATATCAATTGATCTACTTCAAAACCACCGCCTGAAAAATTAGCTAAAGCTGTTGGAAATGATGGATAAGGAGGATTCAAAAGCGGATTAACAGTAGGTCCGCTAACGATTTGCCAACTCATTTGTCCATCGCCCGTTGAAGTAACAGGAATTGTTACTGATGAAACATCGCAGCCTAATACCTGATCAGGCCCTCCCGATACAGAAATTGTTTCTTCCAAAACAACAATAAATGTTCCTGTACTAACACAATTGGTAGCACTATTGGTTAAGGTATATAAAAATGTATAAGTTCCTAAACTTGTCATACCGTTAACAACAGTAGAAGGCGAAGTAGGATTAACAATTGTGGCAGATGGTCCTCCTGTTTGTGTCCATTGTACTGTTTCGTTTACATACAAAGGTGCTGTTCCCTGCAAAACAGTAGAAGTTCTTCCATCACAATAATATGATGTAGCATCTGCTACATCTGTAACATCAGCTGTTGGCGGCGGTACTGTAACTGTAACTTCATCAAAACCATTGGCACAAGTTCCTGCTACGGTCCATCTAAAAACATAGGTTCCTTCTGTTAATCCACTAACATTTGTATTATTATCATTGGCATTAGTAAAACCTGGCACATTTGGCCCTGATACAATTGTCCACGTTCCTTGTTGTTGTCCCGGACTATTACCGCCAAAACTACCGTTTAAATTTATATTTTGAGTCGATGAATAACAATTGGAAAGCGTAATATCTGATCCTGCCGTAACAGGTTGAACACCGCCTAAAGTTGTAATTACAACCTCATCATAAGATTCACAAATTGGAGAACCTGAAGTCGCCGAAATAGTCCATCGTAAAGTGGTACTTCCTGCAGATGTTCCAGAAATAGTAATTGCTGAAGTGGCTGAATTTGGGCTACCAATACTGACTCCGGCATCATTAGCACCCTGAATGCTCCACGTTCCATTTTCTGTAGCAACAGGCACATTCCCATTTAACGCATAAGAGCCCGGACAATATGTTTGGTCTAATCCAGCATTGGCAGTTGTTATTGGCAAAATAGTTATATAAACATCATCTGAAACAGTCGCTCCATCTGCACATTGGGCAGATAATCTAAATCCGTAAGTATTTCCGGGAACAGCACCAGAAACTAATGTTTGGTCTGTATTTGGTGAGACTATATTGACTGCATTTCCAGAAATTTGAGTCCATACAGGAGCTTGCAAGTAAGGATTCTCAGAATTTGCAGTTCCTAATAAAGCAAATTGATCCGGCGGAAGTGATGATAAACCTCCAGGGCATAAGCTTCTATCTACATTCGCATTTACCGTACAGTTTTGCGAAAACATGTAGACCGGCAATAAAAATAGTAGAAATAATAATGCATTTTTAATCGTTCCGCAATTAATAGAAGAGTAAATTATTTTCATAAACTTGGCGTTAAAATTTAAAAAAAAAATTATTTTGGCTTATTGTAAAATGGGAAAATGGGCAATTGCATGTAAAAATTAGTAAGCGGCGAATAAAATATGCAACAGTGATTAATTGTTGCTTTACTCCATAAATTATAAATTATGTAGGTTGCAACAACTATATTATTATTCTAAAAAAACTCTGGGGCACATTTTTTTAAAACAAAATCTTTTTTTTCTGGCAATGCAATTATTATCAATTACATAACAAAGCATTAACTTATATTCTAAATAAAAAATACAAAATTGATTCGATTGGGGCGAATTATAAAAAAAGAGTTAAAAAAAGACTCTATTTTTGTTAAAATTAAGAAATAACAACCTAATAATAAAACTTTTGGCTTGTTTTTTAAACGAAAAAACTTTCAAATCTGAGTTTGTAATTTTATTTTATGATTTAAAAACGGGAAAATCACTGTATCAGGTTTTACTTATCTGTTCTAATAAAGAATTAAGAACTACAAAATCAACAACTTAACAATTTAATTATTCTTTTAAAAACATCCTTTTTCATTGAAGGAAGGAATTAAAATACACGTTTTGGAGCAGTTTCGAAATACTAAAAAAAGACATTATTTCCTCATAAGTACCAAACAAACAATAGTTTAGAATCTTTTTTTTGAAAGCAGAATTTAGTAGTTGCCTATAATCAAAAAAGGCTAAAAAATTCATCACTGAGCATACGTATGCTGATGCCGCTGAAATAACTAACCTTCTGTTATTTTTTAAGACACCTATTACCTACTTCGCATCAATTCATACAATTTTTGGGTAAACTGATAATTATGGAAATTCCATTTGATTTTCTGTAACGGTTTCAAACGATTCTAAAGCTAAATTTGTAAAAATACAAGCCTTTAAAAAAGTAAAAGCCCCGGAAGTTTTCTTCCATTAGACAAAAAATAATTAAAATTTAAACATCATGGAAAAGTATAATAATGAAAATTATGGTCAGACAGATCCAGATTTTATAGATCAGGAAACTCTTATTGATAATGATAATTATAAAAAAGACGAAGATCCGTATGAGCAACATTATAACGGAGAATTTATTGGCGATGTCAATCATGAGACAAATGACTATAACCGAAATGAAAACATTCCAAACGAAGAAAGAATCATTAACGAAGACGGTTTAATTACGAACGATGAAGAGAAGGATACTGAATACGTTCCAGACGACGTCGATGATCACAGTCAGAGCGAAGATGAAGAAGAGCATATAGACGACGACACGGACAAAATAGACGATTTCGATGCAGAACATTTTCCTGAAACGCATCCAAGAGAATAAGAAAATATCGATTTATGGATCTTTTAACCCAAATTATTTGGCTTTTTGTTTTGGCAGTTCCAATTGCATGTATCAGTTGGACCGTAACACATGAAGAAATATTTCGGGAACCTCGGGAATGGTGTGTCAAACACTCTAAAAATGATCGGACGTTACTGTCACGAAAAGTTTTTTATCTCTTTACCTGCGAATATTGCTTTAGCCATTATGTCACAATTGCCTGTTTATTCTTTACAGACTATAAACTTTTGTTAAATGACTGGCGCGGGTATATTTTGGCAGGATTCTCGCTGGTTTTTGTTGCAAATGTCTACATGAGTCTTTTGGCTTTGTTAAGACAAGCGATCAAAAAAGAAAAAGTAGAAATTGAAAAAATAGAAATTGAAACCGATAATGAAAAGCTATCGACGTAAAATACAAAAAGTTCAAACAAATAAATTATTATAATCATGGAAAATTTAAACTTCATAGACCCATTGTTACACGGAATAACACCAAATCCGGCATCAAAACTTTCTTTTAAGAATTTACTTTGTGCAGGTATAAGTACACTTGTTGTAGGTGCTGTATTAAAGAAAGTGGGGCACAATAAAACAGCAGCTATTGTTGGAGGTCTTGCAGTACCCTTGTTAGCCTCAGCATGCTATAAAAAACTATCAAAAATTTCAAAGGATAAAAAAGAAGCTACTGAAAGTAGTGGTATCGAGTATAATCACTAAAACTTTTGTTTCAGGTTTTTCTTGTTTCAAGTTTCAAGTTGTTGGAACGGAATATCTGATCATAAAATTAGCCACGAAAATTTATGAATACCTACGGTTATGTAGAAAATTTATGAAGGCGTGGCTATTTTTTTGTTTTAGGTTTTCTTTGTTTCAGGTTTCAAGTCTTGTTGGAACAAAATAACATACTAAAAAGTTAGCCACGAATTCACGAATTTTTTATTTACTATGATGTAAAAAAATTCGTGAATTCGTGGCTATTTTTTAACGCCCAGCAAACCTGAAACTTGAAACAAAAAAACCTGATCTCAAGCTAAATTAATATTCCCCTCTACCCAATTTAAGGCTTTATTAAAATCTATTTTTTTGAATCCGTGGAACTCTCCGGGAACGACATAACTAAATCCGTTTGTAAACGAAATAATATCTTCTGAATCTGAAATAATAGCAGCTCTTTTCCATTTGCCAAGATGTTTTATTCCAAGCAACGCATCTTCAAGCCAGGCCCCGGCCGTAAAATTTTCAAGATCAGTATCCAGCACTAATAAAAAATTAATTTCATTAGTTTGCTTTACTAAATGCTCAACAGCAGGAATGACCACACTGAGAAAATCATCTTTAGTTACCTCCGCCAATGCTCTAAAAGCGACTATATTATCAGTTGTGTCAATTTGATGTATCATGATATTCTTATTTGAATTATTATTAATTGAATGCTTTGTGAAGCTCTATCAAAAATAACAATACTCTAGTATTCCATATTATATCATTGCAATAGTATTTTATAAAATAACTATCTTTTAGAAAGGTACTAAGGTACTGAGGTACTAAGGTTCTAAGTTTTTCTCTTAGCATCTTAGAATCTTAGAACCTTAGCATCTTAGCATCTTAGAACCTCAGAACCTTAGAACCTCAGCACCTTAGTATCTTAGAACCTCAGCACCTATAAAAAACAAATGCAACTCGTACGAGTTGCATTTGTTTTTTATTTAGAAATTTTTGATTTATCTATTTCGTCGATAAAAGGAATTGAATCCTGAATTTCTCCTCGTATGGTCACTTGCAGATATTGCTCTAACTGAACAAATTTTGCAGCATTACGACCACCTACAGCTTTTTTTACTTTACTATATGTTTTGGATAATAATTTATCAGAATCTAAGTTGTTTTTCAAATTTGAATCTGTTAGTTCTGCAGCTTTTGTATCATCTAGATTATCATAACTATCTGCATAATCTTTGATTAACTGCATTTTCTTTTGTCCTAATGCTTTGCGTTGTGTTTCATATTCGTCATAAATTTTCTGAAACGCCGAGGCCTGTGGTTCAGTCAGGTTCATATATTGTTTGACTAAATCTGCTTTAGATTTACCATAAATACTCTGAATTACGGCAACATCATCAGCAAGGCTGGAACTCGTTTGTGCATAACCACCCGCAGTAATAGCTAAGACAATTAATAAAAATATTTTTTTCATGATTTTATATTGTAAGATTGAAATTTAATTAATGTCTTGTTTTTTTATTTACTAAAGTCGTAGCTTAGAGCAACTCCAAGTCCAAATTGAAATGTTGATGCATAATCACTAACTGCTACAGGACCCCAATAGTAATCCCAATAATAATCATATCCAACAGCTGCAGACATCGATTGTAAATAAGCATTAAAATTAAGTGATAATGGTGAATTGGTTTTTACTTTTACACCGGCTTTAATTTCCCAGGCAAAATAAGTTCCGCTTCCACTTTGCGGTGTTTCAAGAATAGCAATACCGGCACCAGCACCTAAATATGGCATAGCTTTAGACGCGCTTGATCCGAAATAATAGGTGTAATCTGCTAATACATAATTAATCGCCCCTTTATCATTTCCGGCATTAACCTGACCATTAGCAGGAATACCAGCCGCAGGTATAGGAAGATATGTATATAGAGGCATATGTGTATCAAGTCGGTTATATTTTAATTCAATTGATTGGTTATCAATAAAGAAATATTCCAATCCTGCACCATACTCAAAACCATCTTCTACTTTTGCATATGAGGAGTCAAATTCTACCTTATCCGAAAAGGTATAACCTCCATACAAATTAAGCAAAAACGATCCTGAACTTTGAGCTGACATTGCCAGCGAAAAGAAAAAAACTGCGAATAATAAGTGATACTTTTTCATAATGTTTGATTTTTAGTTTGATTAACTTTCTTGATTTATTAATTGTTTTTCAAAGCTAAATAGAAATAAAAATAAATTTCCGAAGTATTGCCTTTTAATGGTTTCATTTTATAATTTGAAACCAATAAAATGGATATATCATATTATTTTTTTGTCATTAAAACACAAAACAACTCTCAAAATATCTAAAAAACAAAATTGCCCTTAAAACAATAACACAAACAAAACATATCTATATACCTGATTTTCATATATTTGCAATTAAATTCTGAAGCTATCCCGCAAAAAAAAGTACGCTCTTATTAACTTTAAATCATAATTAGCATGGCAGAAGTTTACAAAGTAGTTACAGCGCTTTATGCACAAGTGTATAAAAGCATTGGAACAGACGGAAAACCAAAATCAAAGAATAACACCATTTTAATGGGGTCATTTGTTAAGATTTTACCCGAAGAAAATGGCAATTGGCAAAAAATTTATGCCTTTAGTAAAGAAGGATGGATTGATAAAAGCTGTATTGGGTTATCTCCATCCCTAAAATGTTTTTATGTGGATGTTGGTCAGGGTGATGGTGCTTTGATTGAAGTGGGAAATGATGAAAACGGATTGAAGATTATTATTGACGGTGGACCAAATGATAACTTAAGTCATTATTTGAGCAAATGGCAATACAAATATTATTTTGATCAAAATAAGAAAGTACATCTGGATTATATCTTTATCAGTCATTTTGATAAAGATCATTATCAGGGCTTAATTGATATTATCAACGATGATCATTATACCATCGGAACTATTTATCATAACGGAATTGCGAAATTCAATAACGCAAAAGTGAATTTTCCAAAGCTGGAATACAATACCGAATTAGGAAAGAAATCCAAACAGGGAAATGAATACTTTCTCGAAACTTCCTTTAGTACTTTGGCAGAATTTAATGCCTTAAAGCTAAAAGGCGGTATGCTTGATTTGCAGGAGAAGTTTCTGGCCGCAGTCAACAATGCTACTTCTCAGGGACGATTAGCCAATTTTCAGCGTCTGGATCATACCAGTGTTATTCCGCAGAAATTAATCAACAATAAAAATTTCAAAATTGAAGCTTTAGGTCCGGTGACTTCGCTAATCAATGCTAAATTGGCTTACAAATATTTTGATGATGAAGCCCATACGATAAACGGACATAGTCTTGTTTTGAAGATCACTTACGGAAATCGTTGGTTTTTATACGGAGGAGATTTAAACATTCCTGCTGAAGAGCATTTGATGGAGCATTATCAAAACACAAATCCGTTTGAAGTAGATGTAGCCAAATCATGTCACCACGGAGCATCTGAATTTACAACCGAATTTATGAATCAGGTAAATCCGTACGCGACCGTAATTTCATCAGGCGATAATGAAACCTATTCTCACCCAAGAGCCGATGCTATTGGGTGTGCCGGAAAATATACAAAATCAAAAAGACCGCTGGTTTTTTCGACAGAACTAGCCCGCTCTATTGACAGCACTAACAGAATCAAATACGGAATGATCAATTTAAGATGCGATGGAGAAAATATTATCATGGCCCAAATGAAGGAAGCTGTAAGTACTGGCAGCATTTGGGACTTATATGAAGAAGTTCATTTTAATCCGTCTATTTAAATTTAAACACTTAGAAAAAAACAAAAGCCTGTCTTTCTGGGACAGGCTTTTTGTAAAAAAATAAATAAAAATAAACTAACACAAAACTAATTGTATCCTTGATTTTGTTTGAATTCTTTAGTCACATCAATTGTCGACTGCGGAATTGGGAATACTCTTCTAAAAGGCTGTGAAGCTGCTTTTGCAGTTCCCGGTAAATCAAATTTTCCAAAACGGATCATTTGTGGTCTTCTGTACAGTTCCCAATACAATTCGAAACCTATTTCTTTATACAGTTGAGTCGCATCTAAAGAAGTAAGTGCTTTTCCCGGAGCACTTGCATACAAAGATTCTCTTTTTCTACTGGTACGTAATTTGTTTAAATCTTCCATTGCTAGTCCGTTACTTCCTTTTCTGAAATACGCCTCAGCCCTCATAGTGTAAATACCTCCTAAACGAAACAACGGAATATCAACATTACTGTTACCGTTTCCTCCTTCGGGATCAAATTCATATTTAAAAACACGCGCTCCCTGATTGATTTCGTTCTGGGCAAAAACAGCCTGAGCCGGATTTTTGAACGTTAATGATGGAGTGAAATCCATTCTGGTAGTCGTGCTTTTCTCCATAAACAATGGAGAAACTTTAATACGTCCGCCCACCATTTCTAAAGATCCTGAAGGCAATAATATTGGACCATATTGAAGTCCGGCCTGAATACCTCTGTTAAAGTGAAACCATGGTAAATTAGCACTTTTAGGTACAATATCTGTTGCAGGTACACTTACATCGGTACCATCATTCATAAACCAGGTACCATCTGCGTAGCGATAGTGTTGTTGAAATCTCGGATCATCGTGATTATCGTCCCAGGTTGCATAAAATTCCGGAGTTGTACAGGCAGCATTTGTTCCTCTGTTAGCCGCAGACGCTCTCTGATTACGCTCCATACATACATAAGCAAAACTGTTAGAACCATTACGGATGTAATCTATCTTTTGAGAAATAGCAAAAATAAGCTCCTTTCCTTTGTCATTGTCTCTCGCAAAGTTTTTGAAATAATCGCTTTCTAAACTATACTTCCCAGAATTAATTAATAATGACGTATAATAAATAACACGATCCATATCTGTTCCTCCTCCACTTACAGCAGGCTCGCTAAAATTAAAACTGGATGTTGCATTGTAACGGTCTTTAAAAACGGCACGGTTCAAATACATGGTACTTAAAAAACCATAAGCTGCTTCTTTTGTAAAACGTCCATTGTGCGTTTGTTGTTCTCCCATAGGAGCCAAATCAGGAATCAAAGCTTCAACATCTGTAATTAATTTGTCTATTTGAGTATCGGCTTTTAAAATTTGCAAAGGTGCATTCGGGTTCATTGGATCTCTGTAAGGTACTTGTCCGTACAAATCCAAAGTAGTATACATATAATAAGCTAAAAGAGCTTTGGCTTCTGCCAAAAACAATTTTTTCTCCGGTATTGAGCTTTCTTCTACAGATTGAATTGCTGTTAAGGAACGTGTGATTCCGTTTGTCAATTTGTTCCAGTTGTCACCAACAATGGCATTGTCAGATTTCCATGTAAACTCATGCATGTCTCTCCATTTTCCTCCATCTCCCCAGTCACTTCCGCGGGTTGGCAAGATAGCTTCATCTGTAGTATATTCCTGCAAAGAAAAAACGCCTCCGTGATCCACAAAAGTTCCGTCTCCTAAACGATCATAAGCGGCCGCAAGTGCACCAGCCGGATTGGAAGCATTGTTTCCCAATACTTCATCCAGAACAACTTCGTCAAGATCTGTACAGCTGGCAAACAACCAGATGAAAGAGAACAATGTGATTAATTTTATATTAAAAAATGTATTTGTCTTCATAATAATTATAATTTTAAAGTTGCTCCAAAACTGAACGTTCTGGAAGTTGGATAACTAGCATAATCAATACCTATAGATTGATTTCCTCCGTTTGATTTTGGACTGTTGATTAAAGGATCATAACCTGAGTAATTGGTAATTGTAATTAAGTTTTGTCCTGTAACATAAAGTGTCAATCCATTGATCCAGTTCATTCCTTTTAAATCGAAATTATATCCAACACGAGCCGTATTCAATCGGATGAAATCTGATTTTTCTAAGAAAAGTGTCGATAAAATTGGCGAGTTTGTAGCATTTGCACCCGACTCATAATATCCTGTAGCCACGTTTCTGTCAGAAGCTAAGTTGTTTATGTTTAATGCGTTTAACCCTGTATTATTTAATAAATACCCTCCGGTCTGACCAATGATTGAGAAAGAGAACGTAAAGTTTTTGTATCTTATATCGCTATTAAATCCGTAATAAAAAGTTGGCAAGGCTCCTTCAATAATCACCCTGTCGCTGTTGTCAATTTTTCCGTCTCCGTTTTGATCTTTAAAGACATTCGCTCCGTTTGCATCAAAACCTGTATGTTGTAACAAATAGAAAGATCCTGCAGCATAACCACTTTTGTAAATATTAGCATTTACTCCTGATTGTCCTGGCCCTGAAATGGTTCCGGTTAAAATTTCTGAAACTGGTAAATCTTCAATTTTGTTATCTAAAGTTGCACCGTTCATATCAATGCTCCAGGAGAAATCTTTTTTATCAATTAATTTAGATCCAAGCATAAACTCAAAGCCGGTATTGATTATTTTTCCGTCAATATTGGTCCAGATTGTAGTGGTTGGACTCAATGCCTGAGAAGGTACATTCAAAATGGCATCTGTTGTTGTTTTGTTGAAATAATCTAAAGTTCCGTAGAATTTGTCTTTCCAAAAACTAAAATCTAAACCAGCATTGTATTGTGTTACAACTTCCCATTTTAAATCTGGATTTGGTGTTCTGTTTACTGATACTCCGTTTACCAAATTCAAATCGTTATATAAATAATATCCGTCAGCACCTGCCAATGAATAACTTGCCTGAGTAATTTTATTCTCTACTTCCTGATTTCCGGTTTGTCCCCAGCTTAATCTTAATTTTAAATTACTAACAGCCGTTGCATTTTCTAAGAATTTTTCTTTAGAGATATTCCAACCCAAAGCAGCTGACGGAAAGTAACCGTATTTGTTATTTTCTCCAAAACGAGTTGAACCGTCCGCTCTCATCGAAGCAGTTAAAAGATATTTGTTATTGAAAGTATAATTTACTCTTCCAAAATAAGACTGCAATTCGTTTTCCTGTGCATATCCTGAAACGCCTGATTGTGTTCCTGCAAATCCAGGATTGATAGAAGGTGGCACACCAACTCCCTGATTTGTAATTCCGTCAATACTAAAACTTGTTCCTGATCTTTCAAACTTTTGATACGAAAATCCACCTAAAGCTTCAAATTTATGTTTGTCTAATAACAAATTGTAAGTCAAATAATGCTCGATCAAAGAGTTTCTTGAATCCAGATTATTCTGAACGTATTTTCCTTTAGGATTTAAATCGGTTAAGTTTGGATAAATTGTAGTATTTCTTTCTGCTGCAGAACGGTCAAAACCAATATTCAATTTATACTCCAGTCCGTCAACAATTCGCAATGATGCTTCTAAATTGGCCAAAACTCTTAATGTACGCGTCTGGTCATCATAAATACTTAATAAATAAGCTGGATTGTAATGTGCGTTCATATTAAAGTTAGTGTACTTTCCGTTGGCATCAAAAACAGATCTTGTTGGATTCGCCATTAAAGTATGAACGATCAATTGTCCGTTAGAACCTCCGTCATCACTCGTTGGAACTCCGTCATCTTTAGTTTCACTCGCTGTAAGATTCAATTTTACTTTCAGACGTTTGTTATCCAAAAATGATTCGGCTGCATTAATTCTACCCGACATACGTTTGAAATTACTGTTTCTGATAATCCCTTCCTGATTCATTTGCGCAGCAGAAGCATAATAATTTCCTGTTTCTGTTTGTTTAGAAAAAGCCAGTGAGTTATTTGTTGTAATAGCTGTTCTGTAAATTACATCCTGCCAATCTGTGTTTCCACCATGATCAAACGCCGGATCTTTAATCGCTTTTCTGTATTGGTCAGCATTTAAAACATCTAATTTATTGGCAACATTCGAAATTCCGGTATAAGAATCAAAAGTCAAAGTTCCTTCACCTTTAGATCCTTTTTTAGTCGTTACCAAAACTACCCCATTAGATCCTCTCGCACCGTAAATTGCCGCTGCCGAAGCATCTTTAAGAACAGTAATCGATTCGATATCGCTATTGTTCAAAAAGTTCAAAGGATTTTTGGCCTGCGAACTTCCAAAACCTACATTACTAGCACCAGGGCTTACATCATCATTAGACAATGGCACTCCGTCAACTACAAACAAAGGTGTACTTCCGCTTCTGATAGAACCAACTCCACGAATCGTAACATTTACGCCCGCTCCCGGCTCACCACTTGTACTCACCACACGAACACCAGCTACTTTTCCTTGTAATAATTGATCTGGAGAAGTTGAAATACCCTGTTTAAAGTTTGCTGCTTCTAATTGCGTAACAGCTCCCGTAACATCTTTTTTAGATTGTTTACCGTAACCTACAACTAAAACCTCTGCTAATTCTGCTGTATTTGGCTCCAACTGAATAGTCATAAACCCATTTTGTGCAGCCAAAGTTTTTGTTTTATAACCCATGTAAGAAACCTGGATCGTTTTACCTTCTCCAACTGTAATTTCAAATTCACCATCAAAATTGGTTACTGTAGCGTTTGAAGAACTCGTTTCCATGATCGTTGCACCAGGAATTGGCACTTTGTTTTCATCAACAATTTTTCCTTTTACCTTAATTCTGTCAACCGCTGTTTGAGTTGTCGCTTTTGGAGCAGCTGTTTTCTGAATTAAAACTAATTTTCCATTAATATTATAATTGAAATTAGCTTTTTTAGAAAGATCACTTAAAATTAGTGCAATCGATTCGTTTGTATAATTTACCGTGTAAACCGTATTATCAGCAATAATAGCTTGCCCGTAGCTAAATTTATAATCGGTTTGTTGGCTTAATTTTGAAAAAATAGAAACAAGTGTAGCTTTTTCTATTTTATTTTTTACTTTTGAATTTTCTAGGAAATTAGTTGTACTGTAACCATTTTGAATGGCCATTAACGCCATTACTAAAAAGACAATTCTTTTTAGATTTAAATAGGAAAGTTTAAAATACATGATTTAAGTTATTGGTTTTTTATCGATACTTAATTATTAATCGCAGTTGTTCTCAGCAACTGCTTTTTTGTTTTTAATCCACTTTTACTATTTCGCCATAAACTTTAAATTTTAGGTTTGTGATATAATTAATTTGTTCTAAAACATTCTCTAATGATGCGTCCTTCTTAATGAATACCGTTAAAGGCATTGCTAATACGTGTGCATTATCATACTGAAATGAAACTCCGTATTTATATTGTAAAATTGTGATAACTTGTTTAAGAGTGGTTTGATTTAGTGTGACATCGGTGTTGTACCAATTCACTAAATAGGATTTGTCTGCCAGTTGTTTGGTTAATTTTTGAGCTGTAAACAGCGCTTCTTCATTCGGAACCAGATCAACACTTTGCCCTTTTGAAGTAACATTTACTTTTCCGGTTACAACAATCACTTCACATTTTGATTTAGATAACTGAATGTGAAATGAAGTTCCAACCACTCTCGTCTTTATTTCGCCTGAAGTAATTATAAAAGGATGCTTTTTGTCTTTGGCTACTTCAAAAAATGCATTTCCTTTTAATAGCGAAACTTTTCTTTCTTCTCCTAAAAATTTTTCGGGATATTGAAATATAGAATTTGCTGCCAGATAAATTTTCGAGCCATCATTTAATTGGATAGATTTGGGGCTATCTAACGTTTTAAATGTTAATTGCTTTTCTGTTGAAAAACCTGGTTTGAAAAAAAATCCCAAACCAACAAGAAAAAGAATACTGGCAGCGGCCATGTATTTTAAATAAGGATTGAAGCTTCTCTTCTTTCCTATTCGAAGTTGAATTCCTTCATATATATGTTGAGAAACTTCATCAGGATTTCCCATCGCAGTTTCATTCCATTTTGAATTTTGATATTGGTCAAAAGCGAAATCATTTAATAGATTTTCTTCTGCTATTGAAGTTTTATTTCTCGAACTTTTATCGATTAGATGTTCTAAACTATGTTTGATTCTTTTTATCATACTATTTGTTGGTCCATGTTGGCGTAATTTTTTAACACATAGAGACATAGTTTTTTTCACTCACTAAAGGCGTTTCACTTGCTTTAAAAAACATAGCGTTTTACGTATAGCTATGTGTGAAAACTAGTTTTTTAAAATTCTCCTCTTCTAAAAGAAAAATCTATGTTTCTATGTGTTTAAACAAAAAATTGCTAATTACCCTAACAGGTTATTATTACAAGTAAGTACCAGAATCATGAAATCGTACTATCGGGAAATATTATGAAAACATCAACGGAAAGTTATCTTAAAACTTTTGATGCAAAATAATGAATGGAGCTAGCCAGGCAAGGTCTTTTAAGCCTTCTCTCAGTTGTTTTAAGGCAGAAGAAATTTGATTTTTAACCGTTTGTTTTGAAATTCCGAGTTCATCTGCAATCTGATCGATCGACATGTCCTGAAATTTGTACATCAATAAAACTTCTTTTCGTTTCTCCGGAAGTTTATCTAATAAGGAATAAAGTAAATCCATTAATTCAGGATCGATTGAAGCGAAATTATCAATAACATAATCTTCAAACTGATCTTCAAGAATGGTCTTGTCAAAGCGATTATTTTGATAATGTTTGAAAACCTGATTTTTTACGGCACGAAATAAATATGGTTCGATTGCATTAATATTCAAATCGTCTTTTCGCTCCCATAAATCAATAAAAACATCCTGAACAATGTTCTGCGCCAAGTCTTTATCCTGAGTCATCGTATACGAAAAAGCATTGAGCTTTTTCCAGTATTCGTTATACGTTTTTTCAAAAATTTCAGGATTCTTCATAGTCAATTTTGGTAGTGTTTGGTGATGTAAAATAATAAAATGTTATACCAAAGTTTTTTGTCTGAAGGTTAACTTTAAATTAAATAATGAATTTTTTTGCTGTATAAATACTACTATTTTACATCAAAAATGACAATCGGTTTGCGATTTCTTTTTCTTAAACTAACATAAAATTCAAAAACTGCTTTTAATTTAGTGCTCTCTAAAAAGTGCTCTCTTTTGATGTGTCCCCAAATCTAGTCACACTTTTTACACCCATACATCATGAAACAAATTCTGTTCACCTTATTTCTTGCCGGCGCTATAAACAGCAGCGTTCAGGCACAAAATGACAATCTAAAGATCAATCAAATTCAGGTTATTGGTTCTCATAACAGTTACCGTCACGCGATTGAAACTGATTTATACAATTTTATTCAGGCCAAAGACACAAGCCGGTCTTTAAAAGGTTTGCAGTACACTCATATTCCACTTACAGACCAATTAAATAAAGGTTTAAGAAATCTTGAAATTGATGTTCAGGCAGATACTAAAGGCGGAAAATTTGCGCATCCAAAAGGTCTGGACCTTGCAAAATCTGAAGAAGCTTATGATCCAAATGGAGAAATGAAAAAACCAGGTTTTAAAGTTTTTCATATGATCGATATTGATTTTAGAACCTCAGTATACACGCTTCAAAGTTGTCTTGCCGAATTAAAAAAATGGTCTGATGCCAATCCGGATCACGTTCCGGTTTTTATTACTTTAGAACCAAAAGATGACGACAGCTACTTAGGTACAAAAGCGGAGAAATTTACACCTGAATTGTTTGATGCTTTAGATAAAGAACTTCGCAAAGGTTTAGGAAATAAATTAATCACGCCAGACATGGTACGTGGCAAATACAAAACTTTGGAAGAAGCGGTTTTGAATAACAATTGGCCAACATTGAAAAAAGCAAAAGGCAAATTCTTATTTATTTTGGATAACAACGGAGCCAAAAGAGATTTGTATGCCTTGAATCATCCTTCTCTAAAAGGACGCGCTGTTTTCATCAATGCTGAACCAGGAAAACCAGAAGCAGCGACTTTATTCAGAAACAATTCTGAAGATCCTCAAATTGCTGATTTAGTTAAAAAAGGTTACATCATCAGAACCAGAGCCGATTCAGATACGAAAGAAGCGCGCAAAAATGATTACTCCCACTTTGAAGCAGCGAAAAATTCAGGAGCACAAATCATCACAACTGATTATTATTTACCAAGTACTTTCTTCAATTCTCCTTATCAGATAAAATATGATGACGGAACTTATGTGAGAGTTGATCCTGTTAATGGGGCTAAATAAGTTTTCAGTCTCAGTGACAGTTTTCAGTTTTGAAATGAGTAAAATTTTAACCGCAAGGTTCGCAAAGAGTTACAATCCCGATAGCTATCGGGAGCAAAGCTATAATTGACAAAGCTTTGCGAACTTTGCGTTTTCTAAAGACAATCTAAAGCAAAAAAAACTTTGCGCCCTTTGCGGTTAAATTACTTCAATCTAGTAATCACACCACTCTTCAAATCAACAGTAAAATGATCTGCCGGGACTTCATGC
The DNA here is from genome assembly GCA_900107365.1 of Flavobacterium aquidurense. Classification (GTDB taxonomy): domain Bacteria; phylum Bacteroidota; class Bacteroidia; order Flavobacteriales; family Flavobacteriaceae; genus Flavobacterium; species Flavobacterium aquidurense. Next base: position 48,196 of record FNPS01000013.1, on the reverse strand, counting down.
ATGAATTTATTGAAGATGATTAAAAACAATCGCATTTGATTTTGCAAAGCTTTTTCTTTTGATGTATCCTGTTTATGATTTTCAAAAAATAGTTGAGATAAGATTTTATACTGTTTTGCTCTTTCAGTTCCAACATCTACTAAAGCCAATTCATCGGCACTTCTGAAGCGATAAAAATCAACCAATAAATCGTAGCCCGTCCAATTAAAATCTTCTTTTTTGAGTTTGTTTTCTTTTAAATATTGAGCCGATTTAATTTGTGCTTCACTCCATTCCTTTTGAAATCTTTCTTTGCTTTTCAAAACTTCATCAAAATCTTTGTCAGATTGAACGCTCACCAAAACCAATAAATCCTGCGCAGAAAGTTTTAGGAAAAAATCTTTAAAATTAGAAGGCCAATCGTCTGATAAAAAACGCAAACGAACCAGTTCTTTCAAATGAAAATCAGTGAAATCATGATAATTTTTCGTTTTTAGAATATCGATATTCCAAATGTCTTTTGTTTGCTGATTTTGCAGAAACTGATATTCCATTTTGTACAAATCAAAAAGTTCATTGTATCTTGGGACGTCGTCAATTGTGATCGTTTGAATATCGACTACATTATCTTTTTTAATCGTCAATAATTTATAAGCCGGAATATAAGCTGCTAAAGACGGCGTTTGAATATTTACCAAAGTATTTCCTTTTTCCGTAGTGCGAATGCCAGTATCATTAATATGCATATGTCCGCCAAAATGAATTTTCAATCCGGCATCTGCAAAAGTCTTCGCTACTTCTTCAACCGGAACTCTGTTTAATTGCCATTTATTTGGTCCAAGCAATTCCTTTATTTCCGCGGAAGCGTCATCATTAAAATCAATCATCGGGAAATGACTGAAAGCGATTAAAGTTTTGCCTTGTTTTTTGGCTTCCGCCGAAATTTGTTCCACCCATTTTATAAGATGTTTTTTGTTCGAAAGTACATTATTATAACCCGTACTTGCTTCTGAATAATTTTTAGGGTCTTTCGGATCACCGTCATTTTTCTTCGGAATATATACATTCCCATCAATAGCCATTAACCAAAGTCCGTCGATTGGCTCCACGACATAACTCACATCCGGAACTTCGTAACCTGGCGTAACATTATAAATCCGGTTTGATAATAAAGCGGCTTCAGAAGCTTTTTCAAAACTATAATTCTGACTGTTGTAAGTAGAAAATGGAGTCGCCCAAAACTTGTATTTTTTATTCGGATAAAAACCAAAATCTTTTAAACCGTTCGTGATTCCTAAATAACCCATTTTGGCAATATCGGCTGTTACAACTACAGGCTGTTCGGTACTTAAATTGGGCTTATAAAGGCCGTCTTTGCTATAAATGGGTTGACTTTTTCCGTCTTTTCCAAGAAAATCTTCTTTGCCTGAATCTTGCGCAAATGGCCCAACAGGATCGTGGTTTCCTGTTGTGATAAAAAATTCAATGCCGTATTTTTTGCTGTATTGATCCAGAATTTTCTGCAATCCGCGAACGTGAATGGGCTGACCGTCATCTGTGTAATCTCCGGGAAGTGCAACATATTTTATTTTTCGCTTTGCGATATCCTCCAAAGCGGCTATGAAGGCAAAATAATTTTCATTAAAAATTCGGGTTGAATGCAATTGAGAAGCCATTGTTCGAATCAAAGTATATTGTCCGGTCTTTGGATTCAGAATACCTTTATAATCATTATCTGAAAAGTTTCCGAATAGATCCTGCAAGTGTACATCAGATAAAAAAGCAATTTGCGTACCATTGAGATTCTTTGAATTTTGAGCAGAAATAGTACAATTCAACAAAATAGAGAGTAGCATTATAAAAGAGGTTTTATAAGCTGTATTTTTTAAGTTCATTAGGTTAAAATTTAAAGGATTTATGAAGTGGCGCAATCATAAAAAGAACATGCAATTTTATATCTAAAAATCTCAAATGCCTTTAACCTATTGTTATCGAATGATAATTTTTGATGTAGAACTAATTTAACGCAAAAATTTAACCGCAAAGAGCGCAAAGATTTACGCAAAGAGCGCGAAGACTTATAGTAAAGGTTTTATAAAACGTAAAGTTCGCAAAGCTTTGTCAATAAAAAGCTTTGCGAACTTTGCGTAATTCATTGCGTACCTTGCGGTTAAATTACATTTTATTCAACCTAAAATTTTAAAAGTTCTTTTAGTTCTTCATAACTATTAAAAAGTGTAGCACCTTCCTTTTCTAAATCTTCATTATTAAAACCGTTTGCAAAACCATACACTTTAAAACCACCGCTTATTCCGGCTTTCACTCCGGCTTTACTGTCTTCAACCACAATACAATCTTTAACATCAAAACCCATTTGTTTTGCTGCAAATAAAAAAATACCGGGATCAGGTTTCCAACTATCAATTTGATAAGCGCTAAATATTTTACCTTCAAATTTATCCAGTAAACCTGCCACTTCAAGATTCAGTCTAATTTTTTCAACCGGACCGCTAGAAGCGACACAATACGAAATTTTTAATTTTTCGATAAACGCGACAACACCTTCCATTGGTTTAACCTGAGTTTCAAAGGCCTCAAAGCTTCTTTCTCTATATTCAGATTCAAAGTTATCCGGAAGTTTTTTGCCGATGGAATTCTCAACATGCAAGAAACATTCTTTTAAATTTCGGCCATTAAAATTACTATAAGCATCTTCAATTTTCATTTCGAAACCGTGTTCTGCAGCCATTGAAAGCAGAATTTCATTACCTATCTTTTCTGTATCTACAAGAACGCCATCACAATCGAAGATTATACATTTAACTTCCATACTTTATTATTACTTTTTTAAATATCATTATTTTCAATAAATGTAAATTACAAAATATTTTATAAAAAGAGGTTGGGATTTAAAGAGAAGTCGAAATTTTTGAAATGATCTGAACTATAAAATCAGCCTGAGCAGGATTGATTTTTTTTAAGGCTTCTGCGGTTTGAAACCATTCGGCTTTATCTATTTCAGGAAAACTTTTCATTGTTCCTGATTTTGGTGGCCATTCCATTTCAAATTCATTACTTTTTACCAAAGCAACATCAATATCAAATTCTACTGCCCAGGCAAAAACTGTTTTTCCTGATTTAAGTTTAACCGATTCCAGTGCTATAAAATCGCCTTCCAAATCAAAACTAGTTTCTTCCCGAAACTCACGTTTTGCAGCTTCCAGAGGATCTTCATCGTCTGTAAATTCACCTTTAGGGATAGACCAGCTTTCTAAATCTTTATTTTTCCAAAATGGTCCTCCGGGATGCACCAATAAAAAATAAATAGTACAATCAATAAACTTGTAGAGTAATATGCCAGCGCTTTGTTTCATAAGAAAAGTATTGATTTCCAGCAATAAAGATACTATTTTGAAAGAAATTTAAGCACATTAAAATCTTTTAATAACCATCTGATTGTACATATTTGCTCTCATTCTGTACTTATGTTCAAAAATTGATTCGTAAATTTAGACTTTCATCAGAACAAATATAATTACTGAAATTAAACCTCCTATATTTTGAAAAAACATATTCTGTTAACCACAATCCTCGCAAGTAGCTTTGCGCTTCATTCACAAAACAAGTTCATTATAATTACCAATTCTTTAGCTGTCGAAAGAGAGTTTGAAACAGTTGAACTAACTAAGATAGCACTCGGATTATCAAATTCCGTCAAACTGGAAGAATTTGCCGTGAAAGAAAAAAACACGAATTTAGTTCTTGAAAGCCAGACTGTAGATAACGATGGCGACGGAATTATGGATGTTTTATTGTTTCAGCCGAAAATAAGTGCATCTTCCCAAAAAGAATTTGAAATTGTTTCGGCAGCGCATTCATCGGCAATAAAAAACAGCAATTGTTATTCTAGATTTGTTCCTGAAAGAACTGACGATTATGCCTGGGAAAACAATAAAGTGGCTTTTAGAACTTACGGTCCGGTGGCGCAAAAAATGGTGGAAGACAAAATTCCGGGCGGAACTTTAACCAGCGGAATCGATGCGTGGCTAAAAAGAGTTGAATATCCTATTATTGATAAATGGTACGAAAAAACCGTTTCAGGAACCGGATCTTATCATAAAGATACTGGTGAAGGTTTAGATAATTTTCAGGTTGGTCCCAGTCGTGGAATTGGCGGAATTGCAGTAAATAGTGATGGGAAATATTATTTCTCAAAGAATTTCATCAGCTGGAAAACGATCACAACCGGTCCAATCAGAACGAGTTTTATTTTAACCTATGCCGATTGGGATGCCAATGGCAACAAAATAACCGAATCGAAACTTATTAGTCTGGATTACGGAAGTTATTTATCACGATTCGAAATCACAATTGCAGGCACAAAAACCATTGCTGCCGGATTGACACTTCATGATAATAAAGGAACAATAGGAACCAATCTTAAAGAAGGCTGGCTTAGTCATTGGGAACCAATAGACGATTCTGAAATTGGGATGGGACTGGTTGCGCCAAAAAACACCTTAATCAGTTTTGACAATTATGTTACCAACGAAAAAGACTTAAGTAACCTGTACGGAAACTTAAAAGTGAAAGACAATAAAGTGGTCTATTTTGCCGGTTTTGGATGGAAAAAAGGAAGCCCGTTTCAAACGAAAACAGAATGGGAAACGTATTTGAGTTCTTTTGCTAAAAAGGTAAATAATCCGCTTATTGTTAAGGTGAAGAAATAGTTTATTTCACGCAGATTTTGACCGATTTAAGCAGATAGGTGCAGATTTTAGTTTTATCAAATTGCAGATAAAATAAAAATCATTTTTAATCTGCTTAAATCTGCCAAAATCTGCGTGAAACACTTTTACTTTCTCGCCGGAAAATAATTCTCTTTCAGAATAATTTCCAACGGAATATAATGAGTGCTTTCTACTTTTTCTTGTAAAACCAATTTCTTGTACAAATGATTCACCGCCATATAACCTTGTTCTTCAGGTCTTTGGTTAATCAGAAAATCAATTATTCCTTTGTTTAAATATTCTATATTTTCTTTTAATAAATCGTAACCAATAATTCGGACACCTTTAATATGATTCTGTTCTAAAAACCGTGCTACAATATAAGCTCTCGAATTCGGTACAAAAACGCTGTTTATTCCGGCAAACATTTCCAGGCATAACTGATCAATCCCGGAATCTTTGATGGTAACTTCTGAAAATTTAAAATTGGTCAATTCATGATGATCTTTAAAAAAAGAATAAAAACCGTCAATGCGTTGCAGGTAAACTGAAGTGCTTTCTATTTCACGGGTAATTTTGAAAATCAGAACCTGTCTTTCATTATTTACGGCAAAGCTAATCAGTCTTCCGGCCAGATAACCGCTCTGAAAAGCATCCTGCCCTACATAGGCATGTTCTGCATCACTTGAAATATTAGAATCGATCATAACAACCGGAATGTTTTTCTTTTCATACTCATTTAAAAACCGAACCGATTCTTCATAAAAAATAGGAGCAAATAATAAGCCGTCACAATCAAAATTCAAAACTTTTTCAACTGATTCCTTAAAAGAAGCAACATTAAAATCATAGAAAAAATAGTCCAGTACAACGCCGAATTTCCCAAACTCGACAGCAGCCTTTTCAATTCCGATAATTTGACTTTTCCAATATTCTATATTTTCATATTTAGGCAGGAAAACAGCAAAACGAAACTTTTTATTTAATGCCAGATTACTCGCCAAAATATTACGCTTATAACCGTATTGTTCGATAATAGCATTTACTTTATCAACATTTTCCTGCGCTACCTGTCCTCGATTATGAATAATTCTATCCACAGTTCCGGGTGAAACATTGGCTAATGCTGCTATTTTTTTAATTGTTATGATATTCTTACTTTTTAAGTTAAAACGATTTTGAAACTGCGTAAAATTATTTTTTTTAGGTAAAGATAAGTTGTTTTACTTAACTTTTTATATACATTTGTAAAAGCCCGTGTGCGTACACGTAAAATTACATAATTTACATACAAAACAATAATTTGTTTGCATATTAAAATAAATACCCTCACAAAAAAACCAAATAGAAAATTTAAAATATGATTATAGATGTTTTAAGTAATGCGGGAAAATATTCCGGCTTACATCCCAATTTCAAAAAAGCCTTCGATTATTTAAGTCAAAATGATTTAATAAATCTTGAAGATGGTGCATTTGAAATTGCAGAAGGTTTAAAAGTAATCGTGATTTCCGGAGAAGGAACTACCAGAGAAGAAAGTATCAAAGGTTTTGAATGTCATGATCAGAATATCGATATTCAGATTTCACTTAAAGGACCTGAAACTTTTGCATGGAAACCGAGAGAGAAATGTGTAAGTCCAAATGGTGAATACAGCGAAGAACGAGATGTTCGTTTTTTCCATGACAAACCGGATATGTATTTTGAATTGCAGGAAGGACAGTTTGCTATTTTATTCCCTACAGATGTTCACGCTGCCATGATTGGCGAAGGGATGTTAAAGAAAATTGTAATTAAGGTAAAGATTTAAAAAAATTCAAATCTTTTAAATTCCAATAAAAAAAGAAATTCCAAATTCCAATTTTTTAAACTTGAAGTTGGAATTTGGAATTTTAAAATTTGAATTTTATTTTAAAGTTTGGGATTTAAAATTTGGAATTTGTCCTAAAAACTAAACCTTAAATTTAAGCCTATTGGTACTTAAAAATATATAATCATAAAAATCAAACATGAATTCAATATTTAATCTTGAAGGAAAAATTGCTCTTATTACCGGTGGCGCGGGTGTGTTGGGAAGCAATTTTGCAAACGTATTAGCCAAACAAGGTGTAATCGTCGGAATTGTATCTCAATCTATTGAAAAAGCCAATAAAACGGTAGCTGCTATAGAAAGCAATGGCGGAAAAGCTTTTGCTGTTCAGGCCAATGTTTTAAACAAAGAAGAACTGGAAAAAGCCAAAGATCTTATTGTTGAAAAATATGGTCGTCTTGATATTTTGATCAATGCTGCAGGAGGAAATATGCCGGGAGCAACGATACAACCTGATCAGGCGATTTATGACATGAAAACAAATGATTTACAGCAAGTAGTCGATTTGAATATCATTGGAACTATGCTTCCGTCACAAGTTTTTTCTGAACTTTTTGCAAAACAAAAAGAAGGAAATATTATCAATATTTCGTCAACATCTGCACAAAGACCTTTAACAAGAGTGGTTGGTTATTCGGCTGCAAAAGCGGCGATTGACAATTTCACCAAATGGATATCGGTTGAACTGGCTTCTAAATATGGAGAAGGAATTCGTGTAAACGCCATTTCGCCAGGCTTTTTTATTGGAGAACAAAACAGAGCATTGTTGTTAACTCCGGACGGTAACTTAACACCAAGAGGTGAAAAAATTATCGATCATACTCCTATGGGAAGATTTGGAAAACCGGAAGATATTGACGGCGCGCTTTTATTTTTATGCAGCGACATGTCTAAGTTTGTCACTGGAACAATAATAGTTGTCGACGGTGGATTTGCCGCTACAAGTATTTAAAATTGAATTAGCTGGAAATGTTCTTATGAAAATGATTGCCCTAGCCCCGATAGAAGTGGAAATCCTTTTATTCTGGGGTTCAGAATAAAAGATTACTTCACTTAATTTTTATTTTAATTGGAGTTCAGTGAACTTCGTCTACAACGGATAGCGGGAATTAGCTCCTGAAAAAAATAATAAATACCTACAACGTTTCGAAAACCTTGCAGGAATGATAAAAAACAAATAAAATGGAACAAACATTAAGATGGTTCGGACCAAATGATCCGGTTTCTTTACAAGATATTAAACAAACTGGTGCTACCGGAATTGTTACAGCATTACACCATATTCCGAACGGACAAGTATGGGAAATTGAAGAAATCATCAAAAGAAAAGTCGAAATTGAACACGAAAACGGAGATCCTAAAAAAGGTGCTTCTGGCTTGACATGGTCAGTTGTAGAAAGTATTCCCGTTCACGAAGACATCAAAAAACAAACAGGAAATTATCTTCAATACATTGAAAATTATAAAGAAAGTATTTTAAATCTGGCATTATGCGGAATAAAATGCGTTTGCTATAATTTCATGCCGGTTCTGGATTGGTCAAGAACTGATTTATCTTTTGAAGTAAAAGACGGATCAAAAGCTTTGCGCTTTGATATTAATGCTTTTGCGGCCTTTGAATTGTTTATTTTGAAAAGACCGGGAGCTGAAAAAGAATATTCAGCAGAACAAATTGAAAAAGCGTCGAAATACTTTGAAGCAATGACTGATGCTGATAAAGTAAAATTACAGCAAAACATTTTAGCAGGACTTCCTGGTGCTGAAGAAGCGTATTCTGTAGAGGATTTTCTGGTCACTTTAAGCGGATACAATCATATTGACAGACAAGCTTTAAAAGAAAATCTCTTTTTCTTCCTGAAAGAAATTATTCCGGTTGCGGAGAGTAAAGGTGTTTTGATGGCCATTCATCCAGACGATCCTCCCTACCCTATTTTAGGTTTACCGAGAGTTGTGAGTACAGAAGAAGATTTAATGGAATTGATGAATGCTGCTCCTTCTAAATCAAACGGATTTACCATGTGTACGGGTTCGTACGGTGTTAGAGCGGATAATGATTTACCTGGAATCGTAAGACGCCACGGTGATAAAATGAACTTTATTCATTTAAGAAGCACGCAAAGAGATGCAGAAGGAAGTTTCTACGAAGCCAATCATCTGGAAGGCGATGTTGATATGTATGAAGTGGTAAAAGCCATTATCGAAGTCGAAAAAAGAAATAACAGTACGTTGCCAATGCGTCCGGATCACGGGCACCAAATGCTGGACGATTTGAATAAAAAAACAAATCCGGGTTACTCAGCAATCGGGCGTTTAAGAGGTTTAGCCGAATTACGAGGGCTTGAAATGGGGATTATACGAACTGTTTAAATTTTTGCCACTAAGGCACTAAGACACGAAGTTTTTTTAAGCCACAGATTAAAAGATTAAAATACTTATTTCACGCAGATTTAAAAAGATTTAAGCAGATGTGCGCAGATTATTATTTGCTACAGTTATTTAATTAAATCTGCTCAAATCTGCAAAATCTGCGAGAAACAAAAAACTTTGAGCCTTAGTGCCTTCGTGGCAGATCACAAACTAACTAACCAAAATAACCACAAAACCATGAAGCGTCAAACCATTATTATTTGTTGCAGTCTTTTTGTAAATAGTATTTTAATGGCGCAACAAACACCAAAAATACTTACCGATTCAAAAGCAAATTATCTGCCTGATTTTAGTTATGCTGGCTATCATTTCGGCGAAAGCCAAATTCCGGAAGTAACAGGGAAAATTATTAACGCTACAGATTTTGGCGTAAAAGCAAATGATGCTTTAGACGATTCTAAAGCTTTATTGAAAGCCATAAAAGCAGCAACTTCTACAGAAGGAAATGTAATTCTGCAATTGCCTGCGGGTCGCATTATTCTAAGTGATATTTTATACATCGAAAGAAGTAATTTCGTTCTTCGGGGTACTGGTTCCGGAGAAAACGGCACCGAAATTTATTGCCCAAGACCGATGATGTATCTTAAAAATCCGGAATCGCTTGCAGAACTTCGTGAATACCTGACCACTTTTGATAAAAGACAACGGGAAGCCGAAAATAATATTGACTTGTCTTTTTCGCAATATGCCTGGTCTGGTGGTTTTATCTGGACGCAGGTTCCTGGTGAACGTGTGAAATCTTATCTGGATAAATACGAACCAATTCCCAATGTATTGGCAAAAGTGAGTTCGGGAAATATGGGCGAACATGTCATTACTGTTTCTGCCGTAAAAGGATTGAAAGTTGGCGATATAGTCGAACTTCAATTATTTAATAAAGATGGCGAAAATGGCGAAATCATTAAAGATTTATATAAAGGAGCTTCTGTAAAACCGGGATCGCATCACTGGAACTTTCCAAAATTGCCAATCGTGAGACAACAAGTTGAAATCACTAAAATTTCAAACTCAAAAATTACGATCAAAACTCCTTTGACTATTGCTGTAAAACCAAGTTATCAGGCGCAACTGGTGGAGTGGAAACATTTAGAGGAAGTAGGCATTGAACACATTCGTTTTACATTTCCTGATATTCCGAGAGTCGCACATCATGTTGAACCAGGAAATAACGCGATCTTTTTAACACGTTTATTTAATAGTTGGGTTAAAGATATAGTCATTACAAATTCAGACAGCGGAATTTTAGCAGAAGAAGATGCCAACGTTACGATTCAGGATATTGTGACTGATGGACCGCATATGGCACATTATACCGTAACTTTAGGAGGCGTACATACTATTTTAGTAAAGAACCTTAAAATTTACAACAAAACAGTTCATCCTTTGAGCTTCAATACGTTTGCTACTAAAAATGTGTATCAGAATTGCGAAATTTTTACTCAACCTTTATTAGATCAGCATTCGGGGGCGAATCATCAAAATTTATTCGACCATATCACCGTGCATATCAATCCGGATAAAAACAATAGTTATCTGTTATTTGGCGGCGGCGGTGCTGATTATTGGAAACCGTCACACGGGCCTTTCAGTACGTTTTGGAATCTGAATGTTCAGGTCGAAAAAGTAGTTGATAGTGCTAAACCGATTTTATTATACGGCATGAAAGATGGTCCATTTGCGAGAATCATTGGCGTAAACGGTAACGCAGAATTTGAAGTTAAATATGAACCTGATGCCTATATTGAATTTCTAAATACATCGCTGGATAAAGTGCCGTCATTGTATGATTATCAATTGCAAAAGCGCTTGAAATAAAATGTTTTTGCCACAGATTTCACAGATTAGAAAGATTACTTTATTTAACAAAATAGCCACGACCCGAGCGATAGTGAACAGGCGAAGCAATTCACGAATGATTGCGCATAATTTTTTAAAATAAAATTCGTGAATTCGTGGCGGAAAAATTATACTAAAAATCCTTTTTATCTGTGAAATCTGTGGCAAAAAACCTTTGCTCCTTTGAACCTCTGCACCTTAAAAAAAATCACCATGAAATACAAAATAGCTTTTCTGGTTTTATTATTTATTTCCGGGAATATATTTTCCCAAAATAAATATCGTCTTAAAAACATCTCTACTTCTGACGGGCTTTCGCAGAATTCTGTTATTGCGATACATCAGGATAAATTTGGACAGATGTGGTTTGGTACGCGCGACGGTCTAAATAAATATGACGGCAGCCGCTTCACTATTTTTAGAAATGATATTACGAACAAAACGTCTATCAGCAATGATATCTTATCTATTGAAGAAGATGATTCCGGAAAATTATGGATTGGAACTTATAATGGACTGAATTGTTATGATCCTGTTAGCAATACTTTCAAGCGCTATTTAAATGACAAAACCAATCATACCATAAATAGCAATACCATTTGGTGCATAAAGAAAATTGGAGATGAAATGTGGTTTGGAACTTCAAAAGGATTATCTGTTTATAACAGAAAAACAAAACAGTTTACTTCTGCTCTTCATTCTGCTACGGATACTACAACGCTGCCAAGCAATAATATTCTGAGTATTTTGAAAACCAAAAAAGGTCAGATCTGGATTGGAACGACAAAAGGACTATGCCTGTTAACAAACAGAAAAAACGGGAAATTTTCTTTTAAAAATTATCCGTTAAATACTATTGATTTGCTAAATGTATCAGCAATTGCAGAGGATCGCTTCAATAATCTTTGGGTAGGAACAAAAAACAAGGGACTATTAAAATTTAATACAGCCACAAACAGCTATGTTTCCTTTTTACCTGACGAAAAATACAAAGAAATAAGCAGTGAAATCCGTGCTTTAGGTATTGACAAAAAAGGAGCAATCTGGATTGGAGCTTATGACGGAATTTACATTTTGGCAGAAGACAATAGTATTCAAAAGATAAATAACAATAGTAACAACAACAGCAGCAATAATAGTGGAATCGAAAAAGTAAAGTCAATCTTCATTGATAAGAAAGGTTCCGTTTGGATTGGTTGTTATTACAAAGGCGTCAGTATGTGGGATATTTCGAATCTGAATTTCTCCAATTATAATCAGAATTCGAAAAAGATTCCCATGAGTTTTGATGTAGTGAGTTCGATCGTTACCGACAAAAATCAAAATATTTATTTTGGAACAGAAGGTGGTGGCATCACGATTTACAATAAAAATACAGAAGCAACGAGTTATATCAACAACAAAATTGGACAAACGACCAAAAATGATATTAAATCGATGTGCCTTGCTGAGAATAATATTTTATGGATAGGAATTTTCTCCAAAGGACTTTCAGCTTATAATACACTAACTAAAAAAATTGAAGACGAGCGAATTTCACCTCAATTAAAAGATTCATTAAAAGATACCGGTGTTTATTCCATCAAAACAGAAGGAAACGGCATATTATGGCTGGGTACTTTTAGCAAAGGGTTAGCTCGTTATAATACTGTTTCTAAAGCTTTTCAATTTATTAGAAATGAGAATAACAAGCCAAATAGTTTAAGTAATAATTATGTACGAACGGTATTAGTAGACAAACAAAAAAGACTTTGGGTAGGAACCTTGAGCGGATTGAATCTTATTAATCTTCAAAATTTTCAACCCAATAAATATGCGGTAAAACATTTCTTTTTTGATGATGTTTCGCTATCCGGAGATGATATTTTGACCTTGTTTCAGGACTCTCAGAATAAAATCTGGGTAGGAACAAAAGCAAAAGGATTGTATTATTTTGATGGAAAGAAATTCAACAGAATTAACCTGAAAATTGAAAATACACCCATTACATCAATCCATTCTATTTTAGAAGATAATGATAAAAACCTTTGGATTAGTAGCAATCAGGGAATTATAAAATACAGTACTACCCGAAATACCGTTATCAATTATGACCAAAAAGATGGTATAATAAATAATGAATTTAATGATAATGCCGCTTTAAAATTGGATGGCAATAAATTTTATTTCGGAAGTCCTTCCGGAGCAACTTATTTTGACGCACGAAAAATTTCTATAAATCAATACGCGCCACAGGTTTTGATTACGGATTTGAAAATTAAAAATGAATCTACAAACCCAAACGATTCCTTAGGTATTTTAGAAAAAAGTATTGGATATACCAAAACCATCACTTTAGATTATGACAAGGCTAATTTCTCGATTAATTTTGCGATTCCAAATTACATTCGATCCAAAAAAAATCAGTACAGCTATCGTTTAACCGGACTGGAAAATAACTGGACACTTACAAAAAATACAGAAGCTATGTATGCCATCCAGAATCCGGGAACTTATGTTTTTGAAGTTCGTGGTGCTAATAATGATGGCGTTTGGAATAAAGTTCCCACTACCCTGACTGTTGTTGTTAAACCAGCTCCATGGCGCAGTATATGGGCATTTTTATTGTATGGAATTATAATTGGTTCAGCATTATACGGTTTAATCTGGATTATGAAATCAAAAGCCAGATTAAAACAAAAATTAGAACTTGAGTATTTAGAAACCAAACGTATTGAAGAAAACAACAGGGCAAAACTGGATTTCTTTACTAATATTTCGCATGAATTCAGAACACCTTTGACTTTAATTTTAGGGCCGTTGCAACAGATTTTGTCCAATTATAACGGAACGAATGAAATGTATAAAAAGTTATTAGTCATCGAAGGAAGTGCCAATCATCTTTTGAGTCTGATTAACCGTTTGATGGATTTCAGAAAACTGGAAAATGATCAGGTTAAACTGGAATCTGCCAATGGAAATATTGTAAAATTTACCAAAGAAATCTTTTTATCGTTTATAGAATATGCCAAAGATGGTGGCTACCACTATACTTTTGAAACTTCTGAAGAAGAAATTCTGGTATATTTTGATCGTTATAAACTCGAACGTGTTTTTTATAATCTAATTTCGAATGCATTTCGTTACACACCAAAAGGTGGTACTATCAACATCAAAATCAATCACGATCACGAAAATCTTTTTATTGGCGTAGAAGATTCAGGAGCTGGAATTGCCGAGGAACATATTGATAAAATTTTTGATTTATTTTTTGAAGTTCCGCTTCACAATAACGTTCAGAAAAACTACAATAAAGGAACCGGAATTGGTTTATCCATCGTGAAAAACATTGTCAAACTCCATAAAGGAACCATCGATGTCAACAATAAAGAAACGGGCGGTGTAGTTTTTAAAGTTACGCTTCCGTTAGGTCGTGCACATCTTTTAGACGATGAAATTATTCAGGATTTTAAAATTAGTGATGACATTGTTCAATATACTAATCAATTGAAAACTGCCGGGATACCGGAACCGGAAGACATTGATGACCTTGTTGTAAGTACCGAAAAACAAACGATTCTATTAGTCGAAGATCATAAGGTTTTACGAACCTTCATGAAAAATTTACTCAAAAAAGAATACAATATTATTGAAGCTGAAAACGGTAAAATTGCCTTTGAAAAAGCAGTACAATTGGTACCGAATTTAATTATCAGTGATGTTATTATGCCTGAAATGGTTGGAACGGAACTTTGTTCTAAAATAAAAGAGAATTTAAAAACAAGCCATATTCCGGTCATATTATTAACTTCGAGATCTTCGTTAGTGTATAAATTCGAAGGACTCGAAAGCGGTGCCGATGATTACATCAGTAAACCATTTAATTTAATGGAGTTCAAACTGCGTGTCAAAAATCTTCTGAATTCAACCGAAAGACTGAAAAACAAATTCGCAAGCGAAGATAATTTTGTTCCGTCAGAAATCACAGTTTCTTCTTTAGATGAAGAACTATTGAAAAAAGCGTTTAAAATTGTGGAGGAAAACATTTCGAACGAACAATTCGACATTCCGTACTTCTGCTCCGAATTAGGAGTTAGCCGAACCATGCTGTTTTTAAAAATAAAAGCGTGGACGAATTATACGCCAAATGAATTTATTCATGAAATACGATTAAAACGCGCCGCTCAATTATTGGAACAAAATAAACTTAATGTTTCTGAGGTGAGTTATAAAGTTGGTTTTAACAATCCGAAATACTTTAGCAAATGCTTCCAGAAAAAGTACGGAGAAACTCCGTCGCAATTTGCTGACAAATTTTCGAAATCAGTGTCAGTATTTTAAAAAAATCAACGTTTTCAAGGCTTAAAAAAGGGTATCTGTATTTTTAGATACCCTTTTTTGTATTTCTATATCGTTTGCGCAACCTAAATTTGCCTTATGAAATTGAAGAAAACAAAATTCTTATTACTGCAAATACTCTTCATGCTGCTAATAATCGGAATGAGTTTATTGCTATTCTATTTTATCTAACACTAACCTTAAAACCAAAAAATGAATGTTTACAAACCAAAAAATTAAATCGCTTAAATGGTGTTTTCTGGTACTCTTTTTACTAGTAAATATCGTTATGAATGCACAGGAAAGAAAAGTCACAGGAAAAGTTACTTCCAGCGAAGATTTACTTGGGCTTCCTGGTGCAAATGTTTATATTAAAGGATCTTCTGTTGGAGCATCTGCGGATATGGATGGAAACTATACCGTAATTGTTTCAGAGAAAAATGCTGTCTTAGTTTTCAATTATGTAGGATATCAAACGGTTGAAGTTCCGATAGGAAATAAAACAGTCGTAAATGTGAGCTTAAAAGCAGATACCAAAAATCTTGACGAGGTTGTGGTTGTAGGTTATGGTACTCGTAAAAAGAGTGACATTACAGGTTCTGTGTCTTCCGTAACGGCCAAAGAGTTGACAGCTTATCCTTTATTAAATGCAGAAATGGCTTTACAAGGTCGTGCAGCAGGGGTTTCAGTACAATCAAATAATGGTGGTGAACCTGGCGCTCCGGTAAAAATCAGGGTTCGTGGAGGAACATCAATCAATGCAAGCGGAGACGCTCTAATAGTGGTTGACGGTTTTGCGGGTGCTTCGATGCCGGCACCACAGGATATTGCTTCTATAGAGATTTTAAAAGATGCATCGGCAACGGCGATTTACGGATCAAGAGGTTCAAACGGAGTTATCATGGTAACTACTAAAAAAGGAAAACCAGGAGCACCGGTAATTGAATTCAGTAATTCGACTTCGACACAATCAGTAAACAATCAATTAGATTTATTAAACGGAGATCAATTTGTGGCGTACAGAAAAAGTTTTACAACGCATACTTCAGGCGGAGCTAACACAGATTGGCAGGATGTTATTTACCGTGACGGAATGATTTCGAATTCACAATTATCCTTTTCAGGTGGTTCAGACAAAATCAGATATTATGTTTCAGGAAATTATTACAACCAAAATGGAGTTGTAATCAATTCAGGAGTTGACAAATACACTATAGTAAGTAATCTTGAGGCCGATTTAAGCGATAAGTTTAAAATAGGTTTGAACTTATTTACCAGCAAACAAAATAAAGACGGAATCATTAGCCAGACCAGCGCCGGAGGTACTGGTGCTGCGGGTGTAATTGCCGCTGCTTACCGTTTTATGCCAGATAAAGGAATTTATAATGCTGATGGTTCTTATACCACTACCGCTCCAATTGGAGACGATATTGACAATCCGTATGCAACTGCAATGGAAAATATTCTGGAAGTGATCAACATTACCAACAGAAGTAACTTCTTCGCTTCATATCAAATTACCAAAGATTTAAATTTCAAAACGACTTTAGGTTTAACCGAATCCAATTCTCAAACCGGAAGATATATTCCTTCTACTTTAATTGCAGGAAAAAATATAAAAGGAGAAGCTTCTGTAAGCAACACGCGCTTTTCTTCTTTCTTAACAGAGAATTATTTGACCTATAAAAAAGAAATTATCGACAAAGGAATCTTAACGGTTCTTGGAGGATATTCGTATCAAAAAAACAGAAACGAAAATTCGTATGCTGCTTCAAGAGGATTTCTGACAAACACCAATTCCTATCATAATTTAGGTGCGGGAACAGTGTTCTTAAAACCAGATTCAGGTTTATCTGAAACCGAACTAATTTCTGCTTTTGGAAGGTTGAATTTTGATTATGATGATAAATATTTATTTACGTTTACAGCACGTCGCGACGGTTCTTCAAGCTTTAGTAAAAACTACAAATACGGAACTTTCCCTTCTGGAGCCGTGGGTTGGAATATTGCGAAAGAGAATTTCTTAAAAGACAATAAAACGATTTCAAATCTTAAATTAAGAGCAAGTTACGGAGCAACCGGAAATCCATCGATTGGCGCCTACTCTACTTTATCACGATTCTCAGAAATTTATGATGTGAGCGGTGACGTTATAGTAAATGCGGTTCAGTTGACTTCTTTGGATAATCCGAACTTAAAATGGGAAACATCGTACCAACAGGATTACGGAATTGACTTAGGTTTATTTGATAACAGAATCAGTCTTACTGCAGATTATTACAAAACGATTACCAAAGATTTATTATTCAACAGACCTTTGCCTGGAATTTCAGGAATTGCTTCTCAGCTTCAAAATGTGGGAGAATTAGAAAACAAAGGCTGGGAATTAGGTATCAATACCAAAAACTTTATTGGTGCTGATTTTACATGGTCTACGAACTTTAATATCTCGGCAAACAAGAATAAAGTATTGAAACTGGCAGATAACAAAGACTTATTAATAAACTCTGCTCCAGGGCATTTCCTTGCAACAGAATCTCAAATTCTGAGAGTTGGTGAGCCGGTTGGTTCTTTCTACGGATTTATTTACGATGGTGTAATTCAACAAGGAGAAACTGTTCTTCCGGGGAATTTTGAAACGGCTCCGGGTGGAGAAAAATTCAGAGACATAAATGGTGACGGAAAATTAGATTCAAATGATAAAACGATTATCGGGAATCCAAACCCGGATTTCATCTTCGGATTTAATAATGATTTCACTTATAAAAACCTGGATTTGAATATCTTCTTTCAGGGTTCAGAAGGAAACCAAATTTTAAATTATACTTTAATGGAATTGGCTTCAGGAAATAACAATGCAACAACAGAAGTTTTAGATGCCTGGACACCAACACATACAGATACTGATGTTCCTGCAAATGCAGCAAGAACAAAAAGAATCACTTCAAGATTTGTGTATGATGCAAGTTACATCCGTTTGAAAAACGTTTCTATCGGCTATAGTTTAGATGACAAAGTAGTTTCTAAAATGGGATTGAGCAAAGTTCGCTTCTATGTGAGTGCACAAAACCTTTGGACAATTACAAATTATCCGGGTTCAGATCCTGAGGTAAATTATTTAAACGACACCAACGCCAGAAGTAATACCAATTTAGGATTAGATTATGGAAGTTATCCAAACGTGAGAACTTTCACTTTTGGTTTCAATTTAAAATTTTAACAGAATCATATTATGAAAAAATATATAGCCTTATTTTTCTTAGGAATATTCACTTTTGGATGTTCTGACCTTGAAGAAAAGCCAGTAGGAATCATTCGTCCTGAAAACTTTTTTAACAATACAGATGACTTACAAGCTGCTGTAAATGGAGCTTTTGCTAATATTGCCCACAATAACTATTGGGGAAGAGAATTTACCATCGCCTTAATGTTGCGTGATGATATGGCTGATATTGGTGACAGAACCACGCAGGCCGCCCGTATTGATGTAAATGACATGACCATGAACGATACAAACGCACTTGTAGCTAACTTTTGGCCGCAATCGTATATCATTATCACTGCAGCAAATCAGGCCATTGAAGGCGCTAAGAAAACGCCCGGAGATCCTGCAAAAGTAAACGCCATTGTAGCTCAGGCTTATTTTGCAAGAGCTTTCGCTTATTATCATTTGGTTCGAATTTTTGGTGATATTCCGTATGTCGATTTTGTGGTTAATGATGTTAATCAGGTAAACTCTTTAGGCAAAACAAAAGAAGCAGAAGTTTATAAAAAAATTATAGCCGATTTGGAGTTTGCAAAACAATGGTTGGAAGACAAACCAAAAGTAAAAGCCGTTCCCGGAAAAGGTACTGCCGCAGGTTATTTGGCTTCTGTTTATCTGACTTTAGGAAACTATCAAAAAGCGTATGATGAATCGAAATATGTAATTACAAACGAAGCGAAATTTGGTTTAGGTTTAGATGCTGATTTTCAGGATTTATTCAACGCTACAAAGACAGCTGCATTAAAAGAACCCTTATTTACAATTGATTTTAACAACTTGGTATCAGGAAATTACGGTCAGGATTACACCGCATTTTTTACAGGATCTTTAAAAGATGACAGTTATAGCTACGGCCAAGGATTTTCTGTTGCGGTTCCTTCTTTAAAAGTATTTAATGATTGGGACAAAAGAGATTACAGAAGAGCGGTAAGTTTTGATACCATTATCAGAAAGAAAACCGGACCAGGCGGCGCTTTACAGGTTTATCCTTCAAGCGATAACGAAAAAGCACCCCGTCCGCATATTGCTAAATATTACCGTTTTCCCGGAAAAGCGGGCGCAAACGGAAGAACATCACAACACAATTATATCACGATGCGTTTTGCCGAGGTATTGCTGACTGCTGCAGAAGCTTTAAATGAAATTACACCGGGTACAACAGAAGCTGATGGTTATGTAAACCGGGTTCGTGCGAGAGCCAGAAATAAAGCAGGTAAAATAGTTTCTTTTCCTGCCAATGTAACGCCCGGACTTTCAAAAGCAGATTTCAAAAAAATGGTTATTGATGAAAGAAGATTAGAACTGGCTTTTGAATATGTAAGATGGTACGACATCAAAAGATTGAAAAACGGACCGGAAGTGTTTGGACCAAATGGTTTTGAACCACACCCAAATTTTGACCCAAACAAAGATTATTTATTTCCATTACCAGGAACCGAATTAGCTATTAACCCTAATTTAAAACCGAATAATCCTGGATATTAGATCAATTAAAAATTTAGAATTAAAAATTAAAAATTTTTGAAGCAGGCACTATGCTAATAACATTGCGTTTAGTTTTTCTTGCAGATTTTATCCCCGTAAGTAATCTCGACAAAAATTGGATATTTAGCATGCAGAGCTTCTAGTGGAGATTTCTCCTCTGTCGAAATGACAAGCGTGGCTAAAATTTCTTATGAAAATGATTGCCCTAGCCCCGATAGAAGTGGAAATCCTTTTGTTGCGGGGTTCGCAACAAAAGATTGAAACGGATAGCGGGATTAGCTCCTGAAAAAGATTTGATTATATAATAGAATTTACAAAACGAGCAGATTTTTAATTTTTAATTCTCCATTTTTAATTTAAAACAAAAAATACTACGTAAGTATGAACAAAGTTATTTCATTTTTTTTAATTCTTGGATTTGCACTACTGGCATCGTGCAAATCCGGGATTAATGCTCAGACAAAAGTTACTACAACTTCAGAAAATCTTCTGGAGAAAAGATATAAAATGCTGCTTGATTATCCGGTTGATTCGATGTCGATGCCGCGCAGCATGACCATAAAAACCAATTTGATAAAAAAAGTGCCTTCCAAAGACTGGACAAGTGGATTCTTTGCCGGAAACTTATGGCAATTGTACCGATTAACAGGTAATGAAGCCTATAAAAATCAGGCAGAAAAATGGACACCTTTCAGCAAAAAAGAAAGTCTAAATAGTAATTCGCACGATGTTGGATTCAAAGTGTATTGTAGTTTTGGAGAAGCTTTAAAAGTAGAAAACAAACAAGAATACGCAGCCGTTATTATCAAAGGTGCCGAAACATTATGCAAGCGTTTTAATGCCAAAGTTGGAGCGATCAGATCCTGGGATTTCAGTAAGGAAATCTGGGACTACCCTGTTATCATTGACAACATGATGAATCTGGAATTGCTTTTTGAAGCTTCTAAATTATCAGGAAATAAAAAGTATCAGGAAATTGCCATACAACATGCAAATACGACTTTAAAAAATCAATTTAGAGCAGACAATAGTTGTTATCATGTTATCGATTACGACCCAACTTCGGGAGCAGTTAGAAAGAAAACAACATTGCAAGGCTACAATGACGATTCGGTTTGGGCACGCGGGCAAGGCTGGGCAGTTTACGGATTCACCATGTCATATCGCTATACCAAAGATCCGGCTTATTTAAAACAAGCTGAAGCCACTGCAAAGTTTTTTATGAATAATAAAAATTTACCGCAAGACGGAATTCCGTATTGGGATTTTAAAGATCCGGGTATTCCAAATTCGCCCCGGGATGTTTCTGCTGCAACCGTTATGGCTTCTGCTTTATATGAATTGTACGGTTATACTAAAAATAAGAGTTATTTGGCTTTCGCCGATAAAATAATGACTTCGTTAAATTCCGATAAATACATTTTAAATGATGCTGTAAAAGGACCATTTATTTTAGACCACAGTACCGGAAACTGGCCAAAACATGACGAAATCGATGAACCCATAATCTATGCTGATTATTATTTTCTTGAAGCATTATTAAGAAAAAGTAACAAATAAAGGTACAAAGGGACAGAGGTGCAAAGGTTCAAAGGTTTTACCATGCGAGTCTTTGAACCTATGAACCTCTGCACCTTAAAAAAGCTTATAATCAATGAAAAACCGACCGCAGCACAATAACACAATTTATACTTTTGCACTTTTTGTTTTTTTTCAGATTTTTCTGAGCAGCAGTTTTGCTCAGACAAAAATGAATATTAATGACAATTGGCTGTATTTAGAAAATCATACTCCTGCCCTTTCTGAAGCCCAAAAAGCGACAAACTGGACTGCCATAAATTTACCACACACCTGGAACGCCGAAGACGCAACCGACTTAAATCCGGGTTACAGACGAGATGCAAGCTGGTATCAAAAGAATTTGACTATTTCTTCAATAGATAAAAATCGACGTTATTCTTTATATTTTGAAGGTTCAAATGTAACTACAAAAGTATATGTAAACGGCAAAGAAGCTGGCGGACATATTGGCGGTTATATTGGTTTTACAATCGATATAACCAACTTAATAAAAGAAGGAAATAACGATATTTTTGTACGCGTGGATAATAGTTATGACATCGAAATAATTCCGTCCCAAAAGAGCGATTTCTTTATTTATGGCGGAATTACAAGAGATGTCTGGTTGTTATCTCAATACAAAAGTCGCATCGATAATCTAAAAATTACAACTCCGGAAGTTTCTGCAAAAAAAGCTTCGGTACAAATTCTGGCTTCGACCATAAATACTGAAAATGCAAAGGATTTATCGTTAACGGTGACGCTTAAAAACCCGAAAGGAAAAAAAGTGGCCAGCAAAACAATTGTGGTATCAGAGAAAACTTCGAATATCACTTTCGAGAATATCAAAAATCCGGAATTATGGGATACCGATAATCCGAATTTATATTCCGTTACCGCTACTTTATCCGAGAAAAATCAAATTAAAGACAGCGTAAACGAAAAAGTGGGTTTCAGATGGTTTGAGTTTAAAGATCATGGCCCCTTTTATCTTAACGGAAAAAGATTGTTGATTCGCGGAACACATCGTCACGAAGAACAAGCCGGCGTTGGCGCTGCGATGAGCAATGCGCAACATTGGGCAGATATGAAATCTATTAAAAACATGGGTGCTAATTTTGTTCGTTTGGCACATTATCCACAAGATCCTGAAGTTTATAAAGCCTGTGATGAACTTGGACTTTTAGTTTGGGATGAATTGCCCTGGTGTCGCGGCGGAATTGGAGATGAACTTTGGCAGACAAATACCAAAAATATGCTGACAGAAATCATCAACCAAAATTACAATCATCCAAGTATCATCATCTGGTCATTGGGGAATGAAATGAACTGGCTTCCTGATTTTCCTGACGGAGACAATCCGGAAAAAACAAACGTGTTTTTAACCGAACTGAACGATCTTGCACACCAACTTGATCCCACCAGAAAAACAGCGATTAGAAAGTATTATGAAGGTTCGCAGATTGTAGACGTTTTCTCCCCTTCTATCTGGTCTGGCTGGTATTCCGGAAGCTACAAAAGTTACCAAAAAGCGATTGACGTTTACAAGAAAGAATACAAACATTTCATTCATGCCGAATATGGCGGAGACAGTCATGTGGGCCGCCACAGCGAAAATCCGATTACGGGCGAAAATGTCATAAAAGCCGAAGGTTGGGAAGAAGCAATTGTGCAAACCAAAGTTGCGAATATTGCACAAATTGGTGATTGGAGTGAGAATTATATCGTTGATTTATTTGACTGGCATTTGCATATATCCGAGAATGATCCAACGTTCGTGGGTAACGTACAATGGGCATTTAAGGATTTTGCAACGCCATTGCGACCAGAAGATGCTATTCCGTACATGAACCAAAAAGGATTGGTCGACAGAAACGGGGTTCCAAAAGACGCTTATTATGTGTTTAAAAGTTACTGGAGCAAAGAGCCTTTTACCTACATCGAATCACATACCTGGACAGAGCGCCAGGGACCTGAAAACACACCCAGAATATTGAGTGTATTCAGTAATTGTGAGCGGGTTACACTTTATCATGATGGTAAATCACTTGGAGAAAAATTAAGAAATCTTTCGCTATATCCTGCAAATGGTTTAACTTGGGATGTTAATTTTAAAAAAGGAGATAACATTCTGGTTGCCATCGGGAAAAACAAAGACGGAAAAACGGTATCAGATACTTTAAAAGTAAACTATCGTTTCAACAAAAATGATACGGCAACTTCGTTACAATTATCATCCCAAAAATTAAAAAATGGCAATTATCTGGTTACGGCAATTGCAATTGATAATAACAATTTGCGTTGTCTGGATTACGAAGAAAGTGTTTATTTTCAATGTATGAAAGGCGGAAAAACCTTGAAAAATCAAGGAACTCCGACAGGAAGTGAATCCATAAAAATGGCAAACGGAAAAGCATCTATTGAAGTTATACCGGATGGTTCTGGTCTACCGATTGAAATGACGGCTTTGAATCAGAGTTTTAAAGGAGAATATTTGAAAATTGAACCGAAAATTTAACCGCAAAGACGCAAAGTGAAAAACGCAAAGTTCGCAAAGTTTAAAAATAGCTCTGCGAACTTTGCGTAAATCTTTGCGGACTTGGCGGTTAAAAAACATCCCTATATTACAATAAAAACAAATAACATTACTAATGAAAAAACTAATAACCACATTACTCCTAACCCTATCCCTTTTCGGACAGGCACAAAATCAAAACTTAATCTCAAACGTTCCAAACCGAAATACAACCTCATTAAACGGCGTTTGGAATTACATTGTTGACCCTTATGAAACGGGCTATTACAGCTTTCATCATGATGAATATGACAAGCAGGCAAAAGCACCCAACGCCGCTTATTACAGTAATTATCATGCAGTAAACAAACAGGAATTAGTGGAATATGATTTTGATAAATCTCCAAAAATAAATATTCCGGGTGATTGGACTTCGCAGGTTCCGGAACTTAAATATTACGAAGGAAATGTTTGGTTCAAAAAATCTTTTGATTATGATTTGAAAGCAGGAAAACGTCTTTTTGTTTACTTGGGAGCGATCAATTACAAAGCAGATGTCTATTTAAATGGAAAGAAATTAGGAACTCACATTGGTGGATTTACGCCATTCAATTATGAAGTAACTTCGATTGTAAAACCAAAAGACAATTATTTGGTTATTAAAGTTGATAATACACGTCATAAAGAAGATGTTCCAACTATCAATACCGATTGGTGGAATTATGGCGGAATAACGCGCGATGTGACTTTAATTGAAGAAGAAGCATCATTTGTAGAAGATTATAACATTCAGCTTAAAAAGAGCAATGCAGGTTTGATTTCCGGTTTTGTGAAAATCAGTAATCCTGATGCAGTAAAAAATGCGGTAGCGATTTCGATTCCGGAATTAAAAATTAACTACAAAGGAAAAGTGGGTGCTGATGGAATTTTGAGTTTTGAAATTCCGGTGAAAAAAATCTCCTATTGGTCTCCTGAAAATCCAAAATTGTATGATGTAACTATTGATTATAACGGGCAAAAATTGAAAGACAATATTGGTTTCAGAACCATTGAAACAAAAGAAGATAAAATTTTATTGAATGGAAAACCAATCTTTTTAAGAGGAATTTCGATTCACGAAGAAAATGCAAAAGGCGGTCGCGCGAATTCTGAAGAAGATGCTTTGCGTTTGTTAAACTGGGCAAAAGAATTGGGCTGTAATTATGTTCGTCTGGCACATTATCCACACAATGAAAACATTATCAGAACGGCTGATAAAATGGGATTAATGGTTTGGGAAGAAATTCCGGTGTATTGGACAGTAGAATTCACTAATAAAGACACTTATAAAAATGCACAGGATCAATTGACAGCTGCTGTTACGAGAGATAAAAACAGAGCTTGTATTATTATATGGTCAATGGCAAATGAAACTCCAATATCTGATGCGCGAAATGCTTTTATCAAAAATCTGGTAGATCATACAAAATCTTTAGACAACACAAGATTAATCAGTGCGGCTTTATTGACCCAAAGTGATAGCGCAGGATTTGGAACTATTAATGATGCAATTGGCGATTATTTGGATATAATTTCATTCAATCAATATTTAGGCTGGTACGGTGGAAAACTGGAAGATGCGGAAAAGATATTCTGGAAAACAAAATACAACAAACCGGTTATAGTTTCTGAATTTGGAGGAGATGCCAAACAAGGCTTACATGGAGAAAAAAATGAGCGCTGGACAGAAGAATATCAGGAGTACTTATACATTCAGAACTTAAAAATGATTGAGAAAATACCTCATCTAAGTGGTTTGAGTCCTTGGATTTTAGTTGATTTCAGATCTCCAAGACGTTTACTTCCGGGTATTCAGGACGAATACAACAGAAAAGGTCTGATTTCGAACGATGGAAATAAAAAGAAAGCTTTTTATATCATGCAGGATTGGTACGCAAAGAAGAAAAAAGAAGAAAACCAGCAGTAATTAGCATTACCAATTCATTAACAAAAAACAAACTGTAATTATATGATTTTTCTTCATTATTAACTTACTTTGTAGTAATTCTAAAAATTGTAATCCTATGAAAAAATTATGCTTACTGGCAGTTATTTTATTTACTGCCGTTACAGTTCAGGCACAAGACGTAGTAAAATTTGCTCCGTTAGATGCAAGTCCGGTTGACATTTCTTATTTCCCAGGCAAATCTGTTAAATTCAAAAAAACGGATACGCCTTCACCTTCAATTAAAGTTACTTATGCAAGACCTTCAGCTAAAGGGCGTGCAATTTTTGGTGATTTGATTAAGTTTGGTGAAGTTTGGAGAGTTGGTGCTAACGAGAATACAGAAATTAAATTTTACAAACCAGCCACTATTAATGGTGTTGCAGTTCCTGCCGGGACTTACAGCTTATTTGCTATTCCGGAGAAAGACAAATGGACCATCATTATCAACAAAGAGCTTGATATGTGGGGAGCTTACGCTTATGATGAAAGCAAAGATTTAGTTAGGGTTTCAGTTCCTGTAAAACCAGTTTCGACTGTGATTGAAGCTTTATCAATTGCTTTTACAACTCAGGGAGCTGTAACGAACTTAGTTATTGGTTGGGATAAAACAACAGTTGAATTACCGATTACGATTAAGTAATAAATCGTTATATGAGAACAAAAAGAGACATTTTACGATGTCTCTTTTTTTTTTGTTTTAAACTTTAAAGTAGCAATTATTTACATTTTATATCATAGCTCCATCGGAGCGTCATGTTTGTAGCAATTATTTTCATTTTGTATTAGAGCTCAAGCGGAGCGACATCATAGTATGCTTTTGTAATCTAAAAATTTCACCTCGATTGGGTTTTATTATAGTAATTATTAATAGCTATAAATATTACGTCCCATTGGGACGGACTAAGCTCAGATTCAATAAAATGCTATATAGACATAGCCACTGGTTTCAACCATTGGGACGCAAGCAATCCATCATGAAATATGTCCCTGTGGTTAAAACCACGGGCTATGTTTGAAATAATGCTGAAAAACAAAAAAGAGACATAATAATGTGTTTCTCTTTTTATAAAATCAATGTATTATGCATTTGCTACACTCGGTTCCAAAATTTTATCCAACGTAATCGGCAAATCCCGAACACGTTTTCCTGTGGCATTAAAAACAGCGTTTGCAATTGCAGGCGCCATTCCTACCAAAGCAGTTTCGCCAAGACCTTTTGTTCCCATCGGATTACTGATTGGGTCTTTTTTATTGACAAAAAATACTTCTTGTTTTTCAATATCAGCATTTACCGGAACATGGTAATCGGCAAAATTATTATTTATCGGACGACCAAAACGATGATCGATTTCTAATGCTTCCATCAACCCCATTCCGATTCCGCCAACCGCTCCTCCGTACATTTGTCCGGCAGAAGTTTTCTGGTTGATTACAGTTCCAATATCAGCACACGAGACTACATGCGCCAACCTTATTTTTCCTAAATTCGGATTTACCAATACCTTTACAAAATGTACCGAAAACGAATAAATGGAGTATTTTTTCATTTCTTCATTTCCTTTGGATGTATTTTCGACTTCAAAATCTTCCGGCTTATTACTGCTAATTAATGAGGCTAAAGAAACTGTTTTAGAAGCATCTTTTGCAGAAGATATTACACCATTTGCAAAAGTTAAATCGGTAATAGGAGTTCCTTTAAAAGTTGAAGTTGCCCCGGCCAATCCAAGAACTTTACTTACCAGTAAATTACAAGAATCATGAACAGCAGAACCTACTGATGAAGTCGTTGCAGATCCTCCTTGTGTTGGACCTTTTGCTAAACCGCTTCTTCCCATTTGGATGATTACATTTTCACTTGGTAAACCCGTAATTTCGGCACCAATTGCCGTCATCATAGTTGCTGTTCCGGGACCCATGTCATTTACGCTACATTGTAAAACTAAATTTCCATCGGCCAAAAATTTTGCTTTTACAGAAGTTGGACTTCTGTAACATCCAAAAGTTCCTGTTCCCATTCCGTAACCTACCAGCCACTCACCTTCTTTTACTGAACCTGGTTTGTTTTTACGGTTTTTCCAGCCAATGCGTTCCATTCCGCCTTCGTAACAATCTAAAAGGTATTTACTACTCCAGGGTTTATTTTGTTCTAAATCTTTTTCGGCATAATTTAATTTGCGGAACTCAATTGGGTCCATATCTAATTTATGGGCTAATTCGTCCATTGCAGATTCTAAGGCGAAAGAACCAGTCGCTTCACCCGGACCACGCATCCAGATTGGTGTACAAGTATCCAGTTTTACAATACGATATCGGGTTGAAACATTATCACAATTGTAAATAAATCGGGACATGTTCACCGTTCCTTCCATAAAATCTTCATAACTTGAAGTCATCGCTACAGCTTCATGAGTTAAACCCGTCAGTTTACCTTCTTTTGTAGCACCTAAGCCCATTTTCTGAATCGTATAAGGTCTAAATCCTACATTGGTAAACATTTGCTCTCTGTGAAGTACTAATTTGACCGGACGATTTAATTTTTTAGCCCCAATTAAGGCTGCAATCTCATAAGGCCAGGTATGTAAGCCCATTCCGAAAGCACCTCCAAGATATTCTGAATTTACCGAAACATCTTCTGGCGGAATTCCAAATACACCTCCAATACTTTTTCTTGTCCCTTCAACACCCTGAGTTTTGGTGAAAACGGTTGGTTTGTTTCCCTCCCATTTGGCAATAATATTAGCCAGCTCCATAGGATTATGCACTTCTGTCGGAATTGTATATTCTTCTTCTAAAACAACAGCTGCATTTTTATAATTGTCAGGAACGCCGCGGTGATAATCATCACCTTTATCGGTCTCCACTTTTTTCTCTTTAACTTTTGCTTTTTGAAGATCCGTGATATGTTCTTCTTTGATATATTCTGCTTTGATTAAAGTCGCCGCATATTGCATACGCTCAAAAGTATCTGCAATTACCATTGCAATGGGCTGATCGTAATACAGAACCGTATCATCTTTAAAAACCTGAAGCGGTTGTCCAAAATTATGAGGATCTTTTGCTTTTTCGTAACCAGACGGTTTATCTACATTTAAATGCGAAATAACCGCCAAAACTCCCGGTGCCCATTCGGCTTTTTTGGTATCTATCGTTTTGATTCTTCCTTTTGCAATCGTACTTCCTACCAAACAGGCATACACTACACCATCCGTTTTATATTCAGCCGAATACGTCGCAGAGCCTGTTACTTTAGCAAATCCATCTACTCTATTTATATTACTTGTCTTGCTCATAATTCAAATTATTTAGATGATGCTATCGTTAATGCTTCTACAATTGCGTTTGGTCCCAGGGTTAATTTAAAATCATTATCTCCGTAACCTCTCGCGCCTTTCATCGCCAAATCAGCCGCTTGTCTGAAAATCGTTTCTGAAATTGTTTTTCCTTTTAGAAACTCTTCTGCTTCAGTAAGTCGCCATGGTTTATGTGCCACACCACCCATCGCAAGTCTGACATCATTGATTGTATTGTTTTGAATATCTAAAGCCGCGGCAACAGAAATCAAGGCAAAAGCATAACTGCTTCTGTCACGAACCTTTAAATAATGTACATTTTTAGTAAAGTTGTTATTCGGAATTTCAACTGAAGTGATCAATTCTTTATTTTGAAGTGTATTGTCTTTTTCTGGTGTATTTCCGGGAAGGCGATGAAATTCAGTAAATTTAATTTCTCTCTTCCCTTTTGGACCTTCCACTAAAACTGTCGCGTCCAGTGCCGCCAAAGCTACACACATATCACTCGGATGAACGGCAATACAACTATCAGATGCACCAAAAATAGCGTGCATACGATTTGATCCACCAATGGCACCACAACCGCTTTTTGGAACACGTTTATTGCAAGGCATATCTGTATTGTAAAAATAAGAACAACGCGTACGCTGCAACATATTTCCGCCAACCGTTGCCATATGTCTAATTTGCTGAGAAGCTCCGGCCGCTAAAGCCATTGCCAGCAAAGGGTGTTTTTCTATTATCGCTTTATCTTCGGCAACCTGACTGTTTTTTGCCAAGGCTCCAATAGAAGTTTTAGCCGTTAGGAATTCTATCTTTTTTAAATCTAATGCCGTTATATCAACCAATTTGTCCGGAGCCACAACGTTTTTCTTCATCAAATCGACAAGATTGGTACCTCCGGCAATAAACATAGCCGAATTTTCCTTGGCAATACTTGATACGGCAGAGCCCGATGATAATGCTTTTATGATTTGGAAGTTTTTCATGATAGCATCCCTCCTTCCTTAACTTCGGTTATAGCGTCAACAATATTGTGATAAGCACCACAACGACAAATATTACCGCTCATATATTCTCTAATCTCTTCTCTGCTGTTGGCATGACCTTCTTTGATACAGGCAATTCCTGACATGATTTGTCCGGGAGTACAGTAGCCACATTGAAAACCATCATTTTTGATAAAGGCTTCCTGCATTGGGTGTAGTTTTTTTCCTTTTGAAAGTCCTTCGATTGTAGTTACCTGAGCATTTTGCTGCATGGATGCTAATGTCAGGCAAGATAAAATTCTTGTGCCATTAACATGAACCGTACACGCACCACATTGTCCGTGATCACAACCTTTTTTAGTTCCGGTTAAATGTAACTGCTCACGAAGTAAATCCAGTAAAGTCGTACGAGGTTCCACATTGAGATTCTGTTTTACGCCGTTTACTTCAAGAGAAAGGGGAACCGTTTCCAGGTATTCCGCAATTTTTTCATCCCATTTCTTTTCAGAAGCCATTACTAATGAAGGCGGTGCCAAAGCTAGAGCGGTAAACAATCCCGACTTCTTTAAAAAGTCCCGACGAGATGCATTCGATTCATCTTCTGTCAATTTGTTTCTGGTTGATTTTTTGGCAGCCATACCTGGTATTTTTTAAGTTAGAAAAAATCAAAAAGTTATTCCTAACAAATTTAACAATCCTACGCAATAAATACTTATAAAATTCACACAAACTCGTAATTTAGTTGAGTAATAAATAAGAGCATTTTTAAATTACAAAATTGTATTTTTACGTCATTAAGCACTATTTATGCCTCAATTACCCAACATATATTTAGACAATAACGCTACCACTCGTCTTGATGAAAGAGTGCTCGGTGCTATGCTTCCTTATTTTACAAATCTTTATGCCAATGCCACCAGTGGTCATCTCGCCGGATTAGAAATTCAGGAAGCGGTCGAAAATGCCGCCTGGCAAACAGCGAAGCTAATTGGTTCCAATGAAGAAGAAATCATCTTTACTTCCGGAGCAACAGAATCGATTAATTTAGCTATTAAAGGTTTGGCAAATGAAAACAAAAAACATATAATAACAGTGGCAACAGAACACAAAGCTGTTCTTGAAACTTGTCATTATATGGAAAGTAATGGCTTCGAAGTTACGTACTTGCCGGCCGCTTCTGATGGGATATTAGATGTTAACATTTTAAGTGAGGTGATTACAAATAAAACACTGATTGTCATTGTAATGATTACTAATAATGAAACAGGTGTCATTCAGGATATTGCAAAAATATCAGGCATTGCACATGCTAAAAATGTGCTTTTTTTATGTGATGCAACTCAGGCAATTGGAAAGATGGCTATTGATGTGACAAAACTCGGAATTGATCTTCTGGCACTTTCTGCACATAAATTTTATGGTCCAAAAGGTGTTGGTGCCTTATACGTTTCGGCGGAAGCCAAAATAAAATTATTACCATTACTAAATGGAGGAAACCAACAAAGAAAACTTCGTAGCGGAACTTTAAATGTACCTGGAATTATTGGTTTAGGTAAAGCCGCTGAAATTGCTGTTTTAGAAACAGATAACAATCAGAATAGAATTAGACTATTGAGAGATCAGCTGGAAAATGGTCTCTTAAAAATTGCAGGATCATTCGTAAACGGAAATACTCAAAACCGAATTTGCAATACTACTAATATTTGTTTTCCGGGCGTTAATTCTGAGAACCTTATCTTGGCTTTGCAAAATATTTCAGTCTCCAATGGTTCATCGTGTTCTTCTGTGACATCACAACCTTCGCATGTATTGAAAGCTTTAGGTTTATCCGATTCAGCTGCTTTGAGTTCGATTCGATTTAGTTTAAGTCGATTTACAACTAAAGAAGAAATTGAAGAGACAATTGAAAGAGTCACCGATTTGATAAAACAATTAAAAGATAATTAAAGATAAAGTCGCTTATTTTTTTAATCGCGTAAAGGCGCAGAGACGCAAAGAAATAGCTTAAAATAAAACGTTGCGCGTTTGCGCGATTATTTTTAATTCAAATTTGCATCCCGAGGCTTCTGGATGCTTAAACCTTGCGAACATTGCGTAAATCTTAGCGTGCATTGCGGTTAAACTTACACCAATTTAAAATCCCGAAATAAGTTTATTGTAATCGTCTTCCGTATCAATATCGATATTGCCTTTTTCAAAAGAAACTGAAACCGTATCTTCTAAATATGCATTTATAATTTTTTTTGCTCCTTCTTGTCCTTGCAAAGTTGCTAATTCACCGAAGTATTTTTTATTAAAAAGCACTGGTGTTCCTACTGTTCCGGAATAGGCTGAAGCTACAATTCCTTTTTTGGTTTTGGAATGTTCCTTAATTAAACTCTCGAAAACGAGACTCGAAACGTACGGCTGATCGCATACGGCAAAAATGCAATTTTCACAATCCGGATATAAGTGTAATAATGTGTTAAGGCCCTTTACAATTGAAGATGACATTCCCATTTCCCAATCGGGATTAAAGCATATTTTTATTCGCGAAGGATCCTGTTCTTCTTCTATCAACTGATTGTTTGCACCAGTTACAACCATTATAACCACATCTGGCACTAAAAAAGCTTCTGCAATCGTATTTTTTAAAAGAGTAGAATCTTTGTATCCCAATAACTGTTTTGGCTGTCCCAATCTTGACGAATTTCCAGCTGCTAAAATTACAATGCCCGTCATCACCTTTTATTTAGATTATTACTTTTGAATCGTGTATTTTTTGTGTTTTGTATTTCAGTGAAGTTCCTCTTTTTCCACTCATGACAGCTTTAATTTCTGCTACAATCGATAAGGCAATTTCTTCTGAGGTTTCAGCACCAATATCAAGTCCAATTGGGCCATAAATACAATCCAATTGTTCTTCATTCAAATTTATTCCTTCGGCATTTAAATCGTCGAACATTCGGTTTAATTTTGATTTTGGTCCGAGAATACCAATGTATTTACAATCTCTCTTTAAAAGCAATCTTAAAACTGTCAAATCGTATTTGTAATCGTGCGTCATTAAAACGAAATAAGTTTGGTCATCAATAGGAATATTATCCAGAAATTCTTCCGACTTGACAACAAGGGTCTCTTTGGCTTCAGGAAAACGTTTTGCTGTCGCATGTGTTGCCCTTCCATCACCTACTGTTGTTTCCCATCCTAACAAAGATGCCATATTTACCAAAGGCTGAACATCATTTCCTGCACCGGCAACAACAAGAGCAATTACTGGCTCTATGCACTCGATTAATGCTTCGTTCTCATTGTTATCCTGTATTTTTTTTATCATGCTCATTTTACTTTCAAGTGCTTTTTTTACATCCGGAATAGTATTTATCACGATGTCATCACTATGTAAAATATCTGATTCTTGTCTGTAAAATAAAACAGTACCCATTTGTGGTGCATTTCTTTTAAGTGAAAAAATAGTTTCGATTATAGCTGTTTTTCGCTCTGTTTCCAATTGCGCTAAAAGTTGTATTGGATTATTAATTACATCATCCTTAATATATTCAAAAAGAATATGAACGATTCCGTTGCAGCCTAATTGCAGTCCAACTTCACTATCATTTTCATTGCTTGTATTGTAGGTAATTAATTTATTCTGTTGCTGATGAATGGACAAAAGCGCTTTTCGTAAAGCATCGCCTTCTAAACAGCCACCGCTTATCGCACCCGTCAGATTGCCATCTTCAGTAACCAGCATGCGCGCCCCAGGCTGACGATAAGACGAGCCTTCGACTTTTACAACAGTGGCCAAAGCAGTCTTTTTACCAGCTTTTTTTGCTTCTGAGTACGCTTTTAGAATTTCATTAATTTCCTTCATAGTAATAATGGTTACTAACAAAAATAAATGTTTTTTACGGTTAAAGTTTGATGTTTTTCTTAAATTTCATTTCTTACTTAAATTAAAATCTATTCTACATTTCGATATAAAGCGTTGAGCAGAGACGATAAGTTTTAAAATACGGATTAACTTACAAAAATATTTAATTTCCAAAATTCAATTCTAATTTCGCAGCAAATTAAAGCCGGAAATGAATTATCCAAAGTAAGACCTAAAGCGTAATTCTGATTGTACAATCTTTGCGTTTATATTATAGTTAGTAATTTAGAGCTGAAGCATTAATTAATTCAAAAAAAACAGTCTTCAAGAGCCTTTTGGGCTATTTTATTTTGCATCTTAAATTTCAAAAATCTATTTTCTTAGAAACAATCTTAAAATTAGATTATTATATCAATATATTTTTTCTATGAGCGTATTTATCTACCGAAGTTTTGTATTTTTATTAAAGCAAAGTTTATTTAATACCTAACTTAAAAATAAATAATATGGGAAAATTTGTAATTACTAAAAGAACTAACGGCGAATTCCAATTCAATTTAAAAGCAGGAAATGGACAAACAATTTTAACTAGCGAAGGCTATAGTACAAAAGCAGCTTGCCTTAACGGAATCGAATCAGTAAAGACCAATTCGCAGGACGACAGCAAATTTGACAAAAAAGAATCAAGCAACGGAAAACCATATTTCAATTTAAAAGCCAGCAACGGCCAAATTATTGGTGCCAGCGAAATGTATGAAAGTACATCAGCAAGAGATAACGGAATCGCATCCGTAAAATCAAATGCTCCCGACGCAACTACAGACGATCAAACATCATAAATTTATAGAAACAAATTAAGAACGAGGCCCTTCGAAGCCTCGTTTTTTTATATCATATTTGACCAAATTTTCTTTTATAACGATTTAATTCTTCTTCTGTTTTACTTAGAAGTTTTTCCAAAAGTTTGATTTTATCTTCATACAATTCTTTTAAGGCAACACTATTATCAGGATTAATTAAAATACTACCGTTGTTGCTATTTCCTTTTACGGTATTAATACTACTGAAATATCTTTCGCTATCAAAACTGATAATATCTTCTACACTAACTTCTAAAATTCGGGCTATTTCTACCAATTTAATATAAGATAAAATAGTTTTTCCTTTTTCAATTTTACTATAACCCGCCTGAGTAACGCCTAATTGATCTGCCATATATTCCTGAGTGTAATTTTTTAACTCTCTAATGCTTTTGATTTTACTTTTTATTGAAGTGGCCATAAGTTTGATTTGGGGGACATGTATAGCTAAATCAGCCGCTACTAAACTTAAGGATTGTAGCTATATTTTTTTTAGAAATCTGATACTGCTTCAAATGTAGGTCAATGAAACAGGATTTTTTTATTTTTTTTTCGTTGTAATTATGAAGCCATAAACAACAGCAACGGCAATAAAAATCAAGTCATAATCGGGTATTTCGGATAATAATCGATTCATTTTGATGTTCGCGTTTTTGTTTTCTGCACTATCTGATCGTATTGATAGTTAAGATACTGATCAATTTGTTTTCCTATTGCGGGGCGGTCTGAAGCACTAATTTTAACAACAACTTCTTTTTTATAAATGTCTTTTACCACGACATAATATTCAAAATCAACCTTGTTATGAAATCTTAAAATGATCAGGATCGCATAACACAGCAAAGTAGGCGTTATATAATACAGCGCAATTACATTGGTAAAAAGCATGCAATAATAAGCG
Source organism: Flavobacterium aquidurense (assembly GCA_900107365.1). Classification (GTDB taxonomy): domain Bacteria; phylum Bacteroidota; class Bacteroidia; order Flavobacteriales; family Flavobacteriaceae; genus Flavobacterium; species Flavobacterium aquidurense. The sequence continues at coordinate 12,332 of FNPS01000013.1, read as the reverse complement.
AAAGCCGTAACTGCAATAAAAGCACAGTTTTCAAGAATGTAGGTTTTCTTTCTTTTAAGTAAAACGAGTTCTGCAATTTCATTAAAATCGTATTGCCATCGTATTGATCCATAGCAAAACTGCACCTGGTCATGAGTAAGGGAAATGAACATAGTAATTAATTGTTTTTAGAAATACAAGAATCTATCGTAAAGAAAACTCAAAATAAATCGATGATCAGGAGTTATTTCAAGCATCAAAAACGACACAAAAAACATAAAATGCTGCAACAGCACTTCATATCGCAATATTACGGAGAATCTCGATTTTTTTTCCTACAAACCACCTTATAGAATATAACTGGTGGTTGTAATTAAATCCAAAGTATCAATTTTTACTTATCATTTTAAAACAACGGATAGGGCTTTACTTATATATTTCTAATGCAAAAATTAAATTGCAGCTATTTTAATGTTTGATTTCAGACCGAAGAATAAAAATATAAAAGCCGGTTCTTTAAAAAAGACCGGCTTTTATATTTGCTGAAATTGTTTGCTGCTTTCAGTATTAAATGCTTTGATTATTAAGTCAAAAACAGGAAACTTATTCTATTTTTTATGGATCATATTTTCGATTCGCGAAAAAGAAATTTCAGGATTAGCACCAGGCGATTCGGCAACCAAAGCTCCAACCGCGCAGGCAAAATCAATAGCCGTTTGAGGCTCTTTGCCCGTTAATAATGAAGTAATCAAAGCCGCTAAAAACGAATCACCTGCTCCCACTGTATCAGCTACTTTTACAGGATACCCTTCATTTTCATAAAGTTCACCTTTCCAGTACAACAAAGCACCATCTCCGCCTCTGGTAACACAAATTCCTGTAGTATTAGTTCTCTCAGCGATAAAATGAATATTCTCTTCAATACCCACAAAAGGTGATTTTAAAGCTGAAGCAATTTCAAATAGCTCTTCGTCATTAAATTTGATAAAATCAGCCGATTGCATCAGGTTTTCAAGAATCTCATACGTATAATGTGGTTTTCTTAAATTGACATCAAAAACTTTGTAAACCTTAGTTTGCAACAATTCTTCGAGTGCTTTTCGAGATACTTCGTCACGACAAACCAAACTTCCGTAAATCAGAACGTCAGCGTTGCTTACTAAATCTTTAGCTTTATTGTTCAGAACAATTTTATCCCAGGCCGATGGATATTTGATTTCATAGGTAGCAGAACCTGTTTCGTTTAGAGTCACATTCACTAATCCTGTTGAGAATTCATCCGATTGCATGATAGCATTCGTTTCAAGTCCCAATTGTTTTATGTGATTTATAATTGCTTCTCCGTCATTATCTTTTCCTACGCAACTTATCATTGCCACATCGCAACCTAATGTTTTCATTCGTAAAGCAACATTTAATGGTGCGCCACCAATCTTCTTTTTATCGGGAAAAACATCCCATAGAACTTCTCCGTAGGCTACGGCTTTAAGGGGTTTATTTTGATTCATTTTAGGAATTTGTTTTTTGACTCTTTAATTTTTAAACAGAAAAAAGAGTGATCTATTGTTTTTTCCTTTAAGATTATTTAAAGAAATCTTATGTAGCTTTTTCATAAAAAGACGTGGCATACTTTAGCTTATATCACAACGCATTGTTGTCAATATTTGTTTAAAGCCCGCTTTTTCATAAGCTCTGATTGCTGCTTCGTTCTCATGGTACACCTGTAATCTTACCTCAGTTATTCCTTTGGATAAGATCCATTTTTTAAGATCATCCATCAATAGATTATTTAAACCATTTCCTCTCAATTCCGGACTCACATACATAAAACCCAGATACCCAAATAAATCATGTTTTTGATAAGATTCAGCTGCTCGAATTTGTGCGTAGCCACATCCAACAATTTGATCTTTATAGTCGATAACCAGCAGTTCTGACTTCTCATCAGATATAAAATCTGCTATGTTATAATAGAAGATTTCTCCCTCTTTAAGTGTTGGGTCAAATGGTCTTTCTGCTTCAACAAGAAATTGTAGAAATTCTGCGAGTTTTGGTAAATCGACAGTTGCGGCCCGCCTGATTGTAATGTCTTTTATATTTACTTCCATATTTCAAATTTACAAAAAAATGATTTTTGAATAAAATTCACTCTTCAAAGAATTGAGGACGGAGTACAATTCTTAATATAAAAGAAATCAAAGTACTATTTATTACCTCCATACGTAATTGTCCAATTCAAACGATCTAATTCCTTAATTGTAAAAAAATACTTTTTATTGTAAATATTGTTACTAAATATTGTTTCCCAACCATATTTATCTACACTGTCTTTTTTAACAATATAATATCTTATCTTTTGATTATCACAAGTTTTAATATATTCTTCCCAACGAGGTTTGACTATCAAATTACAATCATCCTCTTTGGCTTTTGTTTCATGCGGAGGGAAGGAATATTCTGGAAGGCTATGCATTGTAGTCAATTCGTGTTGAAGATAAAAACAATATATACTATTATTAGATTTGTTGCGGGTAGTAATACCTCTACTATCCGTAATATCCATACAAGATGTTAATAACGAAAGTAAAATCATACTATATAATTTTAAGTTTTTCATGCTAAGGATTAAAAGGTTTAAGACCATATCTTATCTTATAGACTACGTTCACGAACGAGACGCCCGATCGAGGGGGGAACTTCAGGCTTAAAAGTGAAATATACGAACAAAATAAGTCACAGCGTGACGTTATATTTATAGAAATACAGAAATCGATAATCAAAAGCTCCATGGGAGCGAAATATATCGCTCCTATGGCGCTTTATAAAATGACATTTATTATCTAACTATAAACATGATGCTCCTCTGGAGCTCCTGAATTAAAATTTCAGATTGTTAGTCCCTCGCTTTCCGAAGTGTTCTTGTTTATACTGCCCTCCCGTTAGCGCGGGAAAATCGAAAAATTCAATTGTGCCTCTTCTGGCCAGATCGTAAAATATAATTCTCCATTTTCTTTATTAATTTGTAAATCAATAACAGGATTCTGATTACCCTCTACTTCAACAATTATAGAATTTGCATCCTGTAATTCAAAAGCAGTTCCTTCAGGTTCCAGATAAATATTTACTTTTTTACCAAAATTATTACTTAATTTAAGTTCCGTTTTTTTTATTTTAATTGCAATAATTTAAAAACACTTAGCTAGTCTTCCAAAATCAGTTAATATCAATTTCTAAAATAGTTTGGTCATTTTTATTATAATTTCTCGCTGAACTATATTTCCAATCCACCGAAATAATTTACGTTCACGGGCGAGAAGCTCGATCGCGGAGGAATTTCAGGCTTAAAAGTGAAATATACGAACAAAATAAGTCACAGCGTGACGTTATATTTATAGAAATACAGAAATCGATAATCAAAAGCTCCATAGGAGCGAAATATATCGCTCCTATGGAGCTTTATAAAATTACACATAATATTTAACTATAAACATTAAGCTCCTCTGGAGCTCCTGAATTAGAATTTCAGATTGTTAGCCGTCCCAAAACAAATATAACTTTAAAACAAAAAAACCGTGCAAAGTCCTTTGCTAGCGCGAGCGTCCCGCTCGTGAACACAATCAAAATCAATTGTTGTCAATTTCAAAAGCAATTTAAACAAAAAAGCGCACAGTTAATACTATGCGCTTTTTTTATGTAAATCTTTAGACTCAAATAATAATTATTCCAATATAAAAACAACTAATCCCCTTGCGCCGTGCGCACCCAAAACCAATGATTGTTCAATATCAGCAGTCTTAGAAGGTCCCTGCTCTGCAAAGTGTTCATTGTAGACGCTGCGCAAATGTCTCTGACTTTGCGCCATTTTAAACAAATATAATTCAAAAAAGGAAACCTCATAAAGTCTCTGACTTTAAAAGTAATTTTCTTAGAATGTTGTTTGCCGAATATAAAAATAATCAAGGCAATATAAAAATTAAGCCGTAAAAAGTCGGGAGACTTTTATCAGGTTTAGAATTTCTTAGATGTAAAAAAATTGCGCAAAGTCAGAGACATTTGCGCAGCTTTCATAAGGAAGACTTCGTTGAGAAGTTTGCAGCAAGAAGACTAATTTCTGTGACTAATTGATTATAATTTTTAAAATATAATGGAGATACAATTAATTTTTCACCATTTTCTAAGTTAAATATATGTCTATAATAACCAGGAGTAATTTGACCTACCTCAGAACTATATGAACCATTAATAAATTCTTTGTTTGAACTTTTGATAGATGCATAAGAAATTCTTTCTGTCTTTCGTGATAGAAAGAAAATTTTTGTGATTGTTTTTTCTTCCACGACGAGTGTATAAATAGAATTTAAGTTGTAGAATAAAACTAAACATCCCAATATTAAAAGAAAAAATATGGGGAAATAAACATCAGCATCTTTTTTATAATAAATCTTAACATCTAAAAGCAAACCACTTAAACCAATACAAATAATTGGAATAATTGCATTTCTCAAAAGATAAAGTTTTTCAAATTTTGAAACTACTATCATTTTTTATTTATTAATCTCCACTCTCAGAATTACTTTTATTTATGCTACGCCAATATCCCTGACTGTACGACATTTTAAACAAATATAATCTAAAAACAAAAAACTGTGCAAAGTCAATGACCTATACACAGTTTTAATCAAAATTTTTATTGAGTTTTTAATCCATCAAAAAAACAACCAACCCTCGCGCGCCATGCGCACCCAAAACCAATGATTGTTCAATATCAGCAGTTTTAGAAGGTCCGGCGATAAAAGTACCGAAACCATATTCCTGATCTCCAATTCTGTCATAAGCTTGGTGCATTGTCGGAATAAGGTCTTTTTTATTTACTATGATAGCCAGATATTGCGTTATGAAAGGAGCAACACGTTGTCCCAAAATGTCATCGGTTACCCAAAGCGCACTATTTTCAGCTACTCCAAAATGGGCTTTTATGATCGTTAATTCAACATCTTTAAGCGAATGTGGGTCATCGTTTGTCCAATCTAACAGGGCAATTTCAGACAGTTCCGGAAGTGTACTTATAATTCGTTTCTCCAGTGGATAATTATTCCTGATATACGTTAGTACTTCATTATAATCAGCCACTTCTACTGGATTTCCTCCAATATTTTTCAATACTGTCTTATACATTTCCAAAACATCAAACTGATCAGAACCTAATACATTTAAATTTGGCAAATCTGCAATTCCGTTTGGTTGACTATTTTTTATCTTTTGTAAAATTTCCGCTTTACTACTCATCTTTTTTCGCTTTAGATTCCCTTGAATTTTTCTTGTACCATTCTCTAAAAGATTCCTCCGGAACTTCTGGCATTTCGCGTTGATCGTACCATTTGTTCATTTTGTTATTCACCAATCCCGGAATGTTTTTCATTACAAATCTTCCAGATTTACCAGCTAAATTAAATACCGTAGGATTCGCTAAAACGGTTGCCATCGTTTTCATTGCAATCGTTTTTGAACTTGGCGTATGCCCTTCTTTTACCAAAACCTGACGCCATTTGTACAACTGATCGTGAATATCAATTTTCACCGGACATACATTGGTACACGAGCCACAAAGTGTACTTGCAAAAGGCAAATCGGCATTTTTGCTCATGTCTAAATTAGGCGCTAAAATCGACCCAATTGGTCCGGCAACGGCATTATGATAACTATGTCCGCCACTTCTTCTGTACACGGGACAAGTGTTCATACAAGCACCACAACGAATACATTTTAAAGAGTTTCTGAAATCTGGTCTTCCTAACTGAGTGCTTCTTCCGTTATCAACAATAACAACGTGAATTTCTTTTCCGTTTCTTGGCTTTTTAAAATGACTTGAAAAAGTCGTGATCGGTTGTCCTGTTGCGCTTCTGGCTAATAATCTCAGGAAAACACCTAAATGTTTACGTTGCGGAATCAGTTTTTCGAATCCCATACAGGCAATGTGTACATCGGCTAAATGCGCCCCCATATCAGCATTTCCTTCATTCGTACAAACTACAAATTCGCCTGTTTCTGCAATGGCAAAATTCACTCCTGTTAAAGCGGCTTTTCTAGTTAAAAACGTATCACGAAGTTCGCGTCTTGCCGATTCGGTTAAATATTGAGGATCAAAATTTCCTTTTTCAGTTCCTAAATGTTCGTGGAAGGTTTCGCTAACATCTTCTTTTTTAAGGTGAATGGCCGGCAAAACAATATGGCTTGGTGGTTCTTTACGAAGCTGAACGATGTATTCTCCTAAATCAGAATCGATAACTTCGATGCCTTTATCGGCTAAATAATCATTCAGATGGCATTCTTCTGTAAGCATTGATTTTGATTTCACCATTTGCTTAACCTCATGCTTTTGCAAAATCGAATGCACAATTTCATTATGTTCTTTTGCATCGGCAGCCCAATGTACAATAATTCCGTTTTTTTGAGCATTAGCTTCAAAATCACTTAAATAATCGTGCATATTGGCCAGCACATTATTTTTGATTTGAGAAGCCGTTTCACGAAGCAATTCCCAATCCGGAATTTGATGTGCCGATTTATCTCGTTTTTCACGAACAAACCAAAGCGTTTCATCATGCCAGTTCACACGCTCCACATCTTTGTTAAAACGTGTTGCGGCCTCGCTGTGTTCTACTATTTTTTCTGAAGACATCTTATATTACTTTACTATAAAACTGATCGTTCTATACTTAATTTTTATTCTCAAAATTCACTACATTTTCATGAATATTCTGATTTCCCTGAACTACATCTGCATGAACATTTTTCAGGAATATATTTTCTACAGGCAATTCTTTCTGAGCTAAAATTCTCGATATAAACTTCACATCTGTTGCTTTTACATTCTCCAGATATACATTTTTTATCGGAGTGAGTTTGCGTTCAATTGTCGGAACAAGATCGCGCCATTGATATAAAACATCCGTTTCAATACCCAGAATTCCGGCATCAATTTTACCCGCTGTAATATTGGTCATATGAATGTTATTCACGAATCCTCCTCTTCTTTCATTTGTTTTAATGAACAAAAGATGATTCAGTTTTGCGCCATCCACGACAGTGCAATTATCAATAAAAACATTTTCTATTCCGCCAGATAATTCACTTCCGATTGCTACTAATTGATGTCCGTTTTTTACGGTGCAATTGCGCATTACGATATTTTTCGAAGGCGTATTTAGATTCCAGGCATCGATACCACATCCCGATTTAATCGCAATCGCATCATCGCCTTGGTCAAAAACACAATTTTCGATCAATACATTTTGAGACATCTCTGGATCAACACCATCATTATTATGTCCGTGAGCATACACATGAAGGTTTCTGATTACAACATCTTTTGAAAAAAACGGATGAATCGTCCAAAATGGACTATTCGTTATTTTAACGCCATCCATTAAAACATTTTCACAACGATTAAACTGAATAAAATGAGGACGCAAATTTGCCGTATCATTTACCATTTGTCTTTCTTCTACAGGTTTTTTATAGGAAGCCAAATAGTATAATCTTTTCAGGCTTTCCATATGCGCTTTTGGACGCGCAAACCATTTGGTCCATACGTCCATTTTAGCTTTTAATTCACCTTCGCCTGTAATCGCAATATTTTTACATTGATACGCATAAATCAGCGGTGAATAATTGTAGCATTCATAACCTTCCCAAGTGGAACGAACTGCTGGCAAATAATCGTTTGGGTCTTCTGAAAAAAGCAAAACAGCACCTTTATTCAAATGTAAATTTACATTGCTTTTAAAGTGGATTTTCTTTGTTAACCATTCGCCTTCCGGGATAACAACTGTTCCTCCACCCGCTTTATTGGCTTTAGAAATCGCTTTGCGGATAGCTTCTGACGTTTTTTCTTTATCACCTTTTACAGCTCCAAAATCAACAATCGAAAATGCCTCACACTTGCTAAAATCAGGAATTTTTATCGCTGGCATTTCAAAAGGAGCCTTTACTATAACTTCTTGTAAAGTCACACCCGACTTGTCTTTTTTAAAGGATAAAAAAACAAGCGAAACTAATAGTGCAAAACAAAACGTTATTTTTTTCATGATCAATTTATTTCTTTTAAACACCTAGAATCATAGATTGCATAGCTTATAAAAAGGTGTTTCACTTACTTACATCTTATTCAAAAGAAAAAAGCTATGTTTCTATGTGTTCAATTTTTTTCTAGCTTGTCAGCGTGTTTAATATTTCTGCAATATGTATCGTTTTTATGTTGCTTTTTTGTCTTTTTAGAATGCCTTCTAAATGCATTAAACAAGACATATCTCCTCCTGTAATAAAATCAACATTGTGGTTTTCATGGTCTTTAATTCGGTCTTGTCCCATTTTTACAGAAACCGCTTCTTCGGTCACACAAAATGTACCGCCAAAACCACAACACTCATCTTTTCTCGTTAAAGAAACCAAATCGAGTCCTTTTATATTGTGCAATAATTGTTCTGGTTTAGAGAAAAATGGTGCGTTTAATTCGGTCATCTGCGAAAGCTTTAAACCACGTTGTCCGTGGCAGCTAACATGCATTCCGACTCTGTATGGAAAATTCCCGTCTATATGATCTACTTTTAAGATATCAGTAATAAACTCGGTTAATTCGAAGACTTTTTTACGCATTTCAGTCGCTAATTCTTCGTTCTTCTCATCATGCAAATGATCTTTCACATGCAAAACACAACTTCCTGAAGGGCAAACGATATAATCAAAACCAGCAAAATTAGCTATAAAATTGGCATCGCAGCCTTTTGTTAAATATTGGTATCCGCTGTTTGCCATGGGTTGTCCGCAACAGGTTTGTCCCATCGGAAACTGAACATCACATCCTAATTTTTGTAAAAGTTCGTAGGTTGCAATAGCTACTTTTGGGTAAAACTGGTCAACGTAACACGGTATAAAAAGTCCAACTTTCATATTCTTGGTATTTTAAAACACATAATAACTATGTGTTAAATATTTTCTCTCGCAGATTTAGCAGATTGAATAGATTTTATTTTAATCTTTTTAATCCTTTAATCTGTGGCTATTATTTTATTTCAGGCAGATCTAATTTCATTTTTGTCATCCTGACGAAGGAAAGATCTCCACAAGTTGCCCTGCAAAGATTGGCGATTTTGTTTGCCGAGCTACTTGTGGAGATTCCTCGTTCCTCGGAATGACAAAACTAAACTTAATAACAAAAAAACTTTTAAATCCTTTAATCTATAAACTATTATTTTTCACAGATCGAGCAGATTTTTAATTTTTAATTCTAAATTTTTAATTCAATTAATGCTTGTAAAACTTCAAATCAATTAAATCGTTCTGAATTGGCTTTGGATTCCAGTTTTCATGAATGGCCAACGCAGCTCCCAAAGCACTAGCCTGCGCCATTGACGCTGCATACACTTCTACATCTGGATAAGCTTCTGCCAGTAAATTCATGAAAATTGAATTTTTACTAAATCCTCCATCCACAAAAATCTTCTTAACCGGACTGTTATGAATCACTAAATTAGTCGAAAAAACTTGTTGTTCAACAAGATCTAACATTAATTGATGATAGGCAATATCGTAACTTTTAAAAGTAGAAAGATCTCTTTTTTGAAATGGACATTCCTTTAGTATATCAAAATCATATTTCTTTGGATAAACAATCTGAAAATTTAAAGCCCTTAAATTGGATACTATTTTTTTATCAAAATAAACATCTTTAAAAGTATCAAATGGCACATTAAAATGCTCGGCTAGTCTTTTGGCTTGAATTTCATGCTCATTTCCTGCAAATAAACGAGCCGCTTTTACAGGCTTCTCGGTATATTGCATATAACACAAACAATCTTGCTTTAATTCTTCAAAAGTTAAAGGTTTGTTATTGAAAGGATTCAGAGAAATACTCCAGGTTCCTGTTGATAATAAAACAAACGGTTCCGTAAAGTTAATCGTGTACGGAATTATTGCCGATGAGCTATCGTGCAAACCAACACCAATCGCTAATCCATCTTCTTTTTTGATGATGTCTTTTCCAAAATGAAGCGGTGGAATCTTAGCAATTATCTCTTCTTTTTTAAGCCATTTGTGATACTTCATCTTTTTGAAATTCCAAAGATTAGTATGACAACCAATACTTGTAATATCAGAATAGGCCTCACCAGTTAAAAGAAAACTAAGATATTGCGGCAAATGCAGGCAATGTTCTACCTGATTAAACAACACTGGTTTTTCTTCTTTCAGACGGTAAATTTGCATTCCCGAATTAAGACTTCCTAAAACAGGAGAAGCTGTTTTTACTGCAAAAACTTCTTCTCCTTTGTATTTTTTATAAAATTCCTGCTTTAGTTCCTCCGGATAATCTTTTAGGTAATTATACAGAGGTGTCAGGTTTTTGCCTTCTTTATCTATATAGACAAAACTGGCTCCGTACGTGCTGAAATTTATTGCTTTTAGAACGTAGTTTGTCAGGTTTTTTACTTCTGCCAAACATTCAAATATCCAGTTTTTGAGTAACTCAATATCCTCGCAGGGAAAACCATCTTCGTCGACCGTTTCATCAAAATTTACTGATTTTTCCCAAACAATTCTATAATTTTCATCAAATAGAAAAACCTTTTTGTTTGTTTTGCCAATATCAAAAATTGCAACTACATTCATTTTGTTAATTGTAAATTATAAATTGTGAATTATAAATTGTGAATCATGTTTGATAGAATTATGTTTTTTACCTTAAGACCTAAGTATTATTATCAAAGCCTGTTTGTTTTTATATCAAACAAGTTTAAGAAGCGATAGTCTAAGAGCTCATCCTCATAATTAACAATTAACAATTCACAATTCATAATTATAATCCTGTTGCCATTGTTTTTAGTCCTCTTTCTCCAATTAGATTTCCTCTAACATCAAGACCACGATATAATGCAACCGGATTTAATGCTGCACCAGAACGCAAACGTGCTTCAGCAACTAATGCGCGAACATCTGTGCGGAAAGCATTTTGCAATATTTCCTGTGCTTTTACAACATCATTTTCTTCCTGAGCAATTTCTAATGCTTTTCTGTCCACTAAAAGTGCCTGAGCATAAGCAATCATAATCGCTTCAACTGATTGTAATAAATCTTCTAACGGATCTTTGATATTATGAGAAGCATCGATCATCCAGCCTAAATCTTTAGCATGGTTCATCCCTCTTGCATCCATTCCTTCAACCAATTCATTGAAAATCAAGAATAATTGGTATGGTTTTAAAGCTCCAGCCGTTAAATCGTCATCTCCATATTTCGAATCATTAAAGTGGAAACCACCTAATTTTCCTTCCATTAATAATAAAGAAACGATTTGCTCGATATTGGCATTTGGTAAATGGTGTCCTAAGTCAACCAAAGTTTGCGCCTTATCTCCTAATTTTTTCACATAAGAATAAGATTGGCCCCAATCTGCTACTGTAGTGGAGTAGAAATTAGGTTCTGCACATTTGTACTCTAAAAACAATTTCCAGTTTGAAGGTAATGCAGCGTAGATTTCTTCTAAACTTTCTAATGTATTTTGATAGGCTTTACGGAAGTTTAATTGTCCCGGAAAAGAAGATCCATCAGCCAACCAAACGGTTAAAGATTCTGACCCTAACTCAATTCCGTGTTTGATAACCTCAATATTATGAGCAATTGCTTGTTTACGAATAGCTTTGTTTGCATTTTGTAAAGAACCAAATTTATAAGAATGCTCCTGTGTTGCCTGATCCTGAAAAGTATTCGAATTCATGGCATCAAATTTTAATCCGTGTTGTCCGGCTAAGTTTTTTATTGCCTGATAATCTGTTGGAATATCCCACGGAATGTGTAAAGAAATCGCTCCGGAAGCATTGTTTAACGCATGAAGCAAACCTACATCTTCGATCTTTTCTTCTATAGAACGTGGCTCTCCACCTCCTGGAAAACGCCCAAATCTTGTTCCTCCTGTACCTAAAGCCCAAGATGGAATTGCGATTTGAAAATCGATTAATTTTTGAATAATTGATTCTGTTTCACCAACTTCAGATGTTGTAAAGGCAAATTTATTTTGGTGTTTTTTTAATAACTCATCATTATGAGATTCTATTTTGTTTGCTCCAATTAACATATTCTTTTTTCTTTTAATGGAATTACAATCGATAAATATATGCAATGAATTCCTGTTTAACTAACCTATTTTATGCAATATTGTTTGTTTACTAATTTCTTCATCTTTAAAAAATCTAACGTCCGAGGGCCGTCGGACGTTAATTTCACAAAAAACCACTTTTGCTTAAACAAACTTAAAAAAAACTATTTTTATCTATAGAAGCCCATTGATACGCCACCGTCTA
>FNPS01000012.1 GCA_900107365.1 Flavobacterium aquidurense | reverse complement strand
AATGTGAGAGCAGAAAAAGAAGAATATGCTACCAAAGAAGTTAGTATAACGATCGGCAAACTATCCGGAAAAACAAGCTTACCCATTAGTTTAGATCCTGTCACTTGCAAAGTAACGATTGGTGATGATCTGGGAAAATGCTTTAAAATAAAAATGATTTATTTTGACTTAGACAAATCAAATATCCGACAAGAAGCTGCAATTGATTTAGAAAAAATATTGGTTGTTTTAAATGAAAACCCAAGCATGAAACTTGATATTCGTTCACATACAGATAGTCGTGCTACTTTTAAATACAACGAAGCCCTATCTGACAGAAGAGCAAAATCTACCATACAATGGCTGATTAAAAACGGTGTAAAAGCAGACAGGTTAACCGGTAAAGGTTATGGAGAAACGCAGCTTGTAAATAAATGTGCTGATGGCGTTTCTTGTACCGAAGCGGAACATCAGGAAAACAGACGTAGCGAATTTATTATTACTGCATTGTAGATATTATATAAAAGTTTATGATATAAGTTTTTTATTATTAATTAATAAGTTATATATTTGATTATTAGTGTTTTGTGTTTTGTGTTTTTTTTTTTTTTTACCAAAATCATTTTCCCCAATTGATTTTATAACTCAGTTGTTTTTCAATAACCTGCAATTTATCTTTTATTACTCTAAGCCATTAGTTTAAATTTTATTGAATTTTGAGATAGCTAAATATTTGGTATTCTCCTCTTTTCTTCGCCTCATATATTGATTTTGATTAAAGTTAGTTTTTTTTGATAACTCATAATAATTAAGTCTTATGAAGAATAAATTACTCTCCGTATTTTTGATTCTAAGTAGTTATACAGCTTATTCACAAGTCGGTATTGGAACTACCATGCCGAATTCTTCAACTCAATTAGAAGTAGTTGCAAGCGATAAAGGTGTATTAATACCAAGAATTAATTTAACAAGTTCCACGGATGCTGTCACCATTAAAAATGGTAATATAAACAGTTTATTAGTTTTCAATACTGCAACTGTTTCAGATTTAAAGCCGGGATACTACTATTGGTATAATACTAAATGGAATCGAATTGTTATCTCCTCTGAGACTAATTCTATTCCGGGAACGGTTACCTATAACCCTACTAATAATGTTTTTAGTTATGTTGATAATACAGGTGTTAGTCAGGTAATTGATATTGGAGCGATTATAAAATCTAAAGAAACAGTAACAACAATTGTTGGAAATCCAGACGGTTCCTATACTTATACTAATGAAGCAGGAACGGCAGTAAAAATTGATATAGTAGGGGATGTTACTACTAATTTCAGTACGATTGTAAATAATCCTGGGGTTACTAATATCATAGAGCAAATTGTAGACAAAACAAAAGGAATCGTTATTTTTAATTCAACCACTAATCAATTTAGCTATATAGACAATGCCGGAAATCCTCAATTGGTGGATATTAGTACGATTGTTAAAGCCAACGAAACGGTTACAACATTAATTAATAATGGCGGAGGTTCTTATACCTATAATAACGAATCAGGAGCGGCAGTAAACATTGATGTTGTGGGCGATGTTACCACAAACTTTACAACAATTGCTAATGATCCTGCTGTGACCAATATCATTCAGAATATTGTTAATAAAACCGCTGGGAATGTAACTTTTAATTCGACTACCAATCAGTTTAGTTATATTGATAATTCAGGAAATACACAATTAGTAGATATCAGTACGATTGTTAAAGCCAACGAAACGGTTACAACATTAATTAATAATGGCGGAGGTTCTTATACCTATAATAACGAATCAGGAGCGGCAGTAAACATTGATGTTGTGGGCGATGTTACCACAAACTTTACAACAATTGCTAATGATCCTGCTGTGACCAATATCATTCAGAATATTGTTAATAAAACCGCTGGGAATGTAACTTTTAATTCGACTACCAATCAGTTTAGTTATATTGATAATTCAGGAAATACACAATTAGTAGATATCAGTACGATTGTTAAAGCTAACGAAACGGTTACAACATTAGCCCAAAATACATCAACAGGAGCAATAACCTATAACAATGAAACTGGGATTGCTACAATAGTACAAGTAAAAAGTGCTGATGCCGGGAATATTTTGGGAGTTGGAACAGATGGAGGAAGTTTACTAACTCCGGCGACGATTAGCAACGCAACTACCGTTTCTAACGCATCATCAGTAAATACTTCTACAATTACAGTAAACGGAGTAACAAGTACCGGAGCTCCAATAGTGAACAGCAACAGTACTTCACTTACAGGTTCAAGTTTAACTACCACAGTAAATGGAGTTGCGAGTACGCCATTAGACTTAGCGCCAGCGATTGCTGCCGGACAAGTGCTAACCAATTTGGCACAAGATCCTGCCAGCGGTCTGATCACCTATACCAATGAAAATGCAGTTGATCAAACGGCAGTTGTAACAAGCACCGATGCGGGGAATATTTTGGGAGTTGGAACAGATGGAGGAAGTTTACTAACTCCGGCGACGATTAGCAACGCAACTACCGTTTCTAACGCATCATCAGTAAATACTTCCACAATTACAGTAAACGGAGTAACAAGTACCGGAGCTCCAATAGTGAACAGTAATGCTACTTCGATTACAGGTTCAAGTTTAACTACCACAGTAAATGGTGTTGCGAGTACGCCATTAGACTTAGCGCCAGCGATTGCTGCCGGACAAGTGTTAACCAATTTGGCACAAGATCCTGCTAGTGGTTTAATAACATATACCAATGAAAATGCAGTTGATCAAACTGCAGTTGTAACAAGCACTGATGCCGGGAATATTTTGGGAGTTGGAACAGATGGAGGAAGTTTACTAACTCCAACCGCTATTACGAGCGCAACTACCGTTTCAAATGCATCATCAGTAAATACTTCCACAATTACAGTAAACGGAGTAACAAGTACCGGAGCTCCAATAGTGAACAGTAATGCTACTTCGCTTACAGGTTCAAGTTTAACTACCACAGTAAATGGGGTTGCGAGTACTGCCTTAGATCTGGCTCCGGCTATTACTTCTGCTCAAACAATAACCAATTTAGCCCAAGATCCTGCTAGTGGTTTAATAACATATACAAATGAAAATGCAGTTGATCAAACGGCAGTTGTAACAAGCACTGATGCGGGGAATATTTTGGGAGTTGGAACAGATGGAGGAAGTTTACTGACTCCAACCGCTATTACGAGCGCAACTACCGTTTCAAATGCATCATCAGTAAACACAACAACCGTAACAGTAAACGGAGTAACAAGTACCGGAGCTCCAATAGTGAACAGTAATGCTACTTCGATTACAGGTTCAAGTTTAACTACCACAGTAAATGGTGTTGCCAGTGCCGCTTTAGATTTGGCTCCGGCTATTACAAGCGCAACTACAGTATCTAACGCATCATTAGTAAATACTTCCACAATAACAGTAAACGGAGTAACAAGTACCGGAGCTCCAATAGTGAACAGCAACGGTACTTCACTTACAGGTTCAAGTTTAACTACCACAGTAAAT
This sequence comes from Flavobacterium aquidurense, assembly GCA_900107365.1. Classification (GTDB taxonomy): domain Bacteria; phylum Bacteroidota; class Bacteroidia; order Flavobacteriales; family Flavobacteriaceae; genus Flavobacterium; species Flavobacterium aquidurense. The sequence continues at coordinate 121,614 of FNPS01000012.1, read as the reverse complement.
GGAGTTTCGAGTACGCCATTAGACTTAGCGCCAGCGATTGCGGCCGGACAAGTGCTAACCAATTTGGCACAAGATCCTGCCAGCGGTCTGATCACCTATACCAATGAAAATGCAGTTGATCAAACTGCAGTTGTAACAAGTACCGATGCGGGGAATATTTTGGGAGTTGGAACAGATGGAGGAAGTTTACTGACTCCAACCGCTATTACGAGCGCAACTACAGTATCTAACGCATCATTAGTAAATACTTCCACAATAACAGTAAACGGAGTAACAAGTACCGGAGCTCCAATAGTGAACAGCAACGGTACTTCACTTACAGGTTCAAGTTTAACTACCACAGTAAATGGAGTTTCGAGTACGCCATTAGACTTAGCGCCAGCGATTGCGGCCGGACAAGTGCTAACCAATTTAGCACAAGATCCTGCCAGCGGTCTGATCACCTATACCAATGAAAATGCAGTTGATCAAACTGCAGTTGTAACAAGTACCGATGCGGGGAATATTTTGGGAGTTGGAACAGATGGAGGAAGTTTACTAACTCCAACCGCTATTACAACTGCAACTACAGTATCTAATGCATCATCAGTAAATACTTCCACAATTACAGTAAACGGAAAAACAAGTACCGGAGCTCCAATAGTGAACAGTAACGCCACTTCACTTACAGGTTCAAGTTTAACTACCACAGTAAATGGGGTTGCGAGTACTGCCTTAGATCTGGCTCCGGCTATCTCGGCGGCAACTACGAATACACTTACAGCAACAGATGGTAATCTTATTTCAACAGTGAATGGTGTTGCAACGAGTCCGGCGGTCCCTGTATTGATAACTGCAGATAATGGATTAACAGCTACAAATGGAAATGTGCAATTAGGCGGGACATTAACAAATCCAACATCAATATTAACTGATCCGTCAAATACTTTAGCTATTGAAGGCTTAATGAATGCGCCTCCTTTCAATGACGTGGTTGTTGTCGATCCTTTTACAGGTGTCCTGCAAAAAACCACTGTAAAAGAGCTTAATTTTTTTAATTGGAGTATTGAGGGTAATATGGGTATTCAATCGTCATTTCATTTTTTAGGAACAATAGATGATGCTGATTTGGTCTTTAAAAGAAATTCTACGATAGCAGGAAGATTACAAGTAAATAATACTTCTTTCGGAGTAAATGCATTAACTGATTCTTCAGGCGGAATTAATAATGTTGCTGTTGGGACATTGGCACTAAGTAATAACACAACAGGCCAGAATAATACATCATTAGGTTTTTCAGCAATGACTTCTAATACAACAGGTTCTGAAAACATAGGAGCAGGTTATTTTGCACTCAATTTAAGTACTAATGGCGGTCAAAATACTGCTTTTGGAAATTCATCTTTTCAAAATCTTACACAAGGAAATCGTAATACTGCTATCGGTTATTCTTCTGGTTTGACTTTAGGATCAGGAGAAGATGTAACCCTAATTGGTGCATTTACAGGTAGTGCAGATGGCTTAAGCTATGCGACGGCTATCGGATCAGGAGCTTTTGTTGCAACAAGTAACAGTTTAGTTCTCGGTGGAGCAAATACAAATGTGGGTATAGGAACTGATTCTCCAACTAATACTTTCCATATAATACCTGCTACAGGTATTGATCCAGTACGAGTGGAAGGTTTACAAACAGGAATTAATACGGATAATGTTGTCGTGGCAGATGCCAATGGCGTTTTTAAAACGGTAACGGCAAGTTCTCTTATTCCGGCCACAACAGTTTCTAATACATCGGACGATAATAATTTAAGTACAACTGTAAATGGAGTGCCAGGAACAGCAGTGACCATAATAAACAGCAATTTAACTTCACTCTCTGGCGCAAGTTTAGTTACGACCGTAAATGGAGTTCCAAGTACAGCATTAGATCTCACACCAGCAATTAAAGCAAATGAAACCGTAACAGTTGTAGCCCCTGTAGTTGTTACTGGAAACACAATTGCAAATTATACGAACGAGGCTGGTGGAGCACCAGTAGCAATTCAAGAAAGTATAAGTTCTCTAAATGACGTCGTTACACAAGGTACTGATCAATATGGTCAATTGATTGACATACATACTTTAACTTTTACTGACGAAGCCAGTGTTGCTCATCCAATTAATATGTCCGTTTTAGTAAAAGGTGTTGAAACGCTTACTTCGTTAACTTATGATGGTGCCGCTCATTCCTTAATCTATAATGATGAAGATGGAAATGCTTCCGAGTTTAAAATGGTGGATTTAATTGGACCAGCTCAGACATTAACAAAATTGGAAGTAAATGCAACAACTGGAAATTTAGATTATACTGATGAAAACCTTCAATTAAATTCTTTGGATTTAAGTCAGGCTGTAAAAGAACCTTGGTTTAGTACAATTACTAATGTGGGCGCTACTACAAATACAGAAGATATTTATACCAACGGATGGGTTGGAATTGGATATACAACTCCATCTGCGATTTCAAATGAAAAGCTAAGGGTTAATGGCGGAATCTCAACTGTAAATAATTATTATGCTGATTATGTATTCGAGGATTATTTTAAAGGTAGTTCCACAATTAAATCTGACTATAAGTTTAAACGTTTGCCAGAAATAGAGGACTACATTAAAAAATACAAACATCTTCCTGGCATAACTCCAATTAATGAACTAGAAAAAACAAAAGAAGGATATGCCTTTAATATGTCTGAATTATCAATTCAATTACTGGAAAAAACAGAGGAGATTTATTTGCATATTATAGAGCAAAATAAAGCAATTGAAGCGAAAGACAAAGAGATACAAGAACTAAAAGAAGCTTCAAAACAAATGAATTTACGTTTAGAAAAACTGGAAAAATTAATTACTGAACAAAATAAATAAAAATTTTGCTACAAGTCAGTAACTTCTAAAATCATAAGGAACAACTTATATTATTGTAGATTTAAAATATAAATACTATGAAAGTAAAATTATATAAAACTCAAAAAAATATCTTTGTCATATTCTTTAGTTTACTCAGTTTGAGTTCTCTGTTTGCTCAGGTAAATTCTACTAAGTTAAAAGACGGAACAATAAGTACTGGCCCCGAACCTGCTAGGCCAGGAGCAATTCTTGAAATGGAAAGTAGTAATAAAGGAATGCTTACTCCGAGAATGACAACTGCGCAAAGAGACGCCATAGTCCCAGCAAATTTAACCGACGGACTTTTGATATTTAATACCACAACCGGCTGTTTTGATTATTGGAGCCAGCTGCAAAATATATGGTTAAGTATTTGCGGTACGTTACCTCCTGCAGTATTTGAAATCTCTTTTGCCCAATGTTCCCAGGTCCAGGCGGTTGGTATTTATAAACAAGGGTCAACATTAAATAGTTCTAATTATTTACCAATTCCCGTTACGGTAACTCAGCCAGGTGTCTATACAGTTTCGGCAACGACAACCAATGGATATTATTTTGGTACAAGCGGTACTTTTCCTACGGCAGGTACTTATACATTGCTTCTGGCAGGTACCGGAACGCCTCATAACGGTCATGTTTCTCCAGATCCTGGAGATGCTGTAACAATTAACTTAAATGGAAAAGCAAGTACTTGTATACCTAATAACTTTGTTCAAACTGCGACTGTCGATTTTTCGATTAATTGCGGATTAATAAACACTATTGGAACCTATAATGTAGGTATTCCATTAAGCGCATCCAATAAATTAACAGTTACTGTTAGTCCGAGTGTTCCCGGTTTTTGGAGCATGAATACCAACACCGTAAATGGATATTCTTTTAGTGGAACCGGAACTTTTACAGACACCACACCAAGTCAGACAGTTGAGCTTTTAGGTACAGGTACACCAACTGCATCAGGTTTAAATAATTTTAATCTGGCCTCAAACGCAACCACCCAGGCAAGCGCTTCTTGCTCTGGTATTCCAGTAACAGTTGCTCCAGTTACTTTTACAATAAATTGCGCCGGAGCAACACAAAATGGAACCTATTTACAGGATGCGGCCTTAACTGCAGGCAATACCATAACATTGCCTATAAATGTTACCGCAACTGGATCAACCACCATTTCTACTACTACTCTTAATGGAATTTCATTCACTAGCGGCTTAATAAACTTATCCGCTTTAGGAGCGCAAAATGTAATATTAACCGGTACAGGAACTCCAACAGTAGTTGGTACAAATGCATTGACAATTACCGGAACTCCGGGCGGAGCTGCAACCTGTACATTAAATGTAAATGTAGCCGCTCAACCGGTAACTTACACTACAAATTGTGCCGGTACTACAACTAGCGGTAGTTATGCCCCGGGAATTGCCATGACAGCCGCTAACACTATGACAATTCCTGTAAATGTAACCTACGTTGGCGCTTACACTATTTCTACAAATACAGTAAATGGAGTCAGTTTTTCTGCAACAGGTACATTTGGTTCAACAGGAGCGCAAAATGTAGTAATGACAGCAACGGGTACGCCAACATCAGGAGGTACATTTTCTTATGCAATTACTGCGAATAGCACGAATGGGGCAACAGCTTGTAATAAATCCGTGACATTTGTTTTCCGAACCATGAAAGTACTTGGACTTGGAGAAGGCGTTTATCAGCCAGGGTCATCCGGAACAGGAAATTCTTCACGAGCAATATTAGCTTCCACAACAAATTTTAGTCCTACAGGAACAGTTCAGATACAGGCTTTAACAATTGTTAATGGGGGGTATAATCAGGGAAATGATTTAAAAAATTCAATAAATACAAATAATATCGATGTCATCGTTATTGGATATAATTATCATCCTAACGCGGCTTCAATTACTATTTTAAATGACTTTGTTAAAAACAAAAAAGGAGTACTAATTGATTCCGAAGAGAACGACGCAACTGTCATAGCAAACGTGATTAATACAATTTGCGGTTCAACTACAGTCGTAGCTTCAGGTTCCGGAAGTACATTTACAAATCCTATTCTCAATGTTGCAGACCCTATTTTACAAGGCCCATTTTCTCCTATTGCTGGATTTAATTTAGGTAGCGATCTAAACAACTCTTATTATGTAACGGGATTGCCGGCAAATGTTACTGTATTATCAACGCAAAACGGTGATGCCACCAAAATATTTGCTTTCAAACATAATACTTTGGGGTATTTATTCATAGGAGATTCAGGCTGGAGTGCAGGAGATTCAGGAAATACAGCGACAGATATATGGCCTGCAAAAATTTCAGGAACAGGAGTTCCGCTATCAAAATCTTACTTTGGCTCAGTAACTGTTTATAATAGTATAATGTATGCTAATGCAATGGCGTGGGCTATTCAATATGCACAGACAAATATTAATTCTGCATATGTTATTCCGTAAAGAATGGATATTTTAATAAAACATCTCATTTATGATGTTTTAATACAGGTATTTCAAAGAATGAAAAGTATCATTATAAAGAGAAAGATATGATGAGAATGTATTTAAAATATAGTGTTATAATACTGTTTTTTATAAATAAAGTTTCTGCACAAACTGTAAATGTTGGAGAACTTTCTGTTGCGCCCAATACACAGCTTGCAACCGTTTTTGATTTTGATAACAAACTGAGCGGTGATTTTTTAAATGACGGAAATTTCTATGTCTATTCTAATTTCAAAAATGACGGACTTGTAACTTTTACCGATACAAGTGATGGAAAGACTTTTTTTATTGGTCAGAAAGTGCAATCAATTGAAGGTTTAGAAACAGCGCATTTTCAAAATATTGAGTTTAATAATTTGTCTGACGTAACTCCTTTTCTATTGAAGACCTCTATTATGGTAAATAAAATGTCAGCATTTAAAAACGGAATTGTAGATGGAGCAAGTTTTAATGGTAAAATGATTTTTGATCAAAATGCTTTTCATTCAGATGCCAGCAATTTGAGTTTTGTAGATGGACAGGTTGAAAATATTGGGAATTTAAATTTTGAGTTTCCGGTTGGTGATAATTTTTATTTTAGACCAACTTATCATGATAAAGCCAGTAATATCAGCAATGTTTATACGACTCAATATTTTTTTCAAAGTGCAGGAAGTACACATCCCTATACGAGTAGAGAAGAGTCAATTTTATCAATTGATGAGGTTGAATATTGGAATTTGATACAAAATCAAGGCAGTGAGAAAATTATTCTAAGTTTAACATTGGATAAAAATACGACCCCAGCTTCTTTTTTTGTAGAAGATCCGACAAAAGAACTGGCAATCACACGTTGGGATGAAAGTACATCAAAATGGATTAATGAAAAAGGTGTTACTACCGATCTTCTTACTGGTGCAACCTATTCAAAATTAATTACAACTCAGGTTAGTGGTTATGGCCTTTTTACAATTGCAATGGTTAAAAAAGCAAATCCTGAACCGCCTGGAGATTTAATTATTCACAATGCAATATCACCAAATGGAGATGGAGTAAATGACACTTTTCTTATTAAAGGAATTACTAAATATCCAGACAATAAAGTTGAAATTTACAATCGTTGGGGAATTAAAGTTTTTGATGCAAATTCTTATAATGAAAGCGATATTATGTTTAGAGGATTTTCAGATGGAAGAACTACAGTAAATAGGGATGCAGGTCTTCCGGCCGGAACCTATTTTTATATTTTAAGATATAAAAAAGGAGATGAAACGATTAGTAAATCTGGTTACTTGTACCTTGGTAGTGATAAATAAAAGTGATGTGATAGAGAACTGTAGTTAAAGTAAATTTAAGGACACTAATTTAACAATAGGGAGTATAAACACTCAGCTCCCCAAAGTATGTATTTTTCTTTACGCTGAGCTATAAACACAAGAGTAAAAGATCACATTAAAATGCTTCGTACACAATCAGCAAAATGCAGTAAGAAAAAGATAGTGTTTACGTATCTTTTACTTTTCAAGGCAAAATATTTCAGGTTACGGTGGATTTGAAAAATTAGTTTTTTGAACTATTCGTATGATTGAAAGATTTGGAAATTAATAGAGAGTCTGTCTGAAAGTATTTTTCAGACAGACTCTTTTTATTTTATGAGGAAGTAGCAATTTTGTTTCAATTTATAAAATGAAACAGATTTAAGCTAATGGAAATCGTCCACTGATTTTATATAAATTAAATTTAAAGTTTAGCTGTTTAGAACTTCCAACAAAGCATATGTGTAAAAATATTTTGATAATTTATTTACTTAACAACCGTCTTTACTAACTTCACGTTTATAAATTGTTTTACCGTCTTTTTCTACATAGTCGCCCGCTATTATGGGAAAGGCATATTTTGGTGCCTGCGATACATGATGGCTTTTTATAATTATTTTGTCGTTAACTTTCAGTTGATGTAATTGCTCAAATTCATATTTAAAACTCAAAATATTGGTACCAACCTTTTCTGGTCCAAAAACAAGAATATAATCATCGCCATTAATATTGACCATTATACCAAAACCTAAATTTGAGTCTGGTGGAAGAGAAAGAGAGGTTATAACTGCGTCCATATTGGTATATGCTATAACCGGCTTGCTTATTTTTGTAACGCTGGCATGCACTTTTTTACCGACAGGAGACAATTGCCATTTTTTGTATATTATACCATCAGGTGTCGCTTCCCATTTTTTTAATGCAGCTTTCCTTTCAGCAAGAGAAAGAGGCTTTGAGCTTGACTTTTTAGAAGTTTCATTTTTAATTTCACGATTAGCAAATACTGCACCGCTTACCACAACCAGCGATAAGATAAGCACATAAAGGATTTTTTTCATCTTTTTGTTGTTTTAATTAGTAATAAAGTTTTATATCATTTAAAGTTTATGAAGTAAAATTACTTTACTATTTTGCTGATTATGAGCTTATGATTGTAAATAAAAATGTAAACTTTGTAAATAAAAACTTGACACTATGTTTAATAGCAGAAAAATGTAAACTTTGCAAATAAAACTTAAAACTATGTTCAATAGCAGAACTCTCCTTTCGGGAAAACGCAAATACGTGTTCGGATTATTAGTTCTCTCACTTATCTGTGTAATCTGTGCTGCTTTTAACAGTGAGGATAGTGATGACTTTAACTTTGCCAGAAGAGAAGTTTTACTCCGTAAAATTGGACATGAAATACTCCTGCAGTCAGGCGATAGTACATCACGAGTGCTGCCCGTGAAAAAAATCGCAGAAAATGAATACCTGATTCGTTTTGAGAGTGACTTTACTTTTCAACCGGACAGCTTAATGAATACGACCAGTCGCTTTTTAGACGAAGCGCCGCTTGCAGGCAATTATATTGTTAATGTTTTGAACTGTAGTGATTCAAGTGTAGCTTATGGATATGCTATTTCCAAAAACAAGAAAGATAATATTGTAGCCTGCTCAGGAAGAAAGCAGCCCAAAGCCTGTTATAAGATTACCATTAAGTTCAAACCAACAGGTATAAATAGAGTTAAGAATGGATATCTACTGGGCAGCCTGTCCTTTTTAGGATTTTTAGGATTTATCCTTTTGAAACCTTTTAAGTCGAAAAAAGCTTTATCTAACAATGGACATAGCGATAGGATCACTGTTGGCTCGGCGCTGTTTGACACAATAAACAAAAAACTTATTGTAAACGAAAAGTCAATAGACTTAACCGGAACGGAAACCCGTTTATTGCTCATTTTTGCCTTGTCTCCCAACGAGATTATCGAGAAAAGCCGAATTCAAAAAGAGATATGGGAAGATGAAGGTGTTATTGTGGGCCGTAGTCTGGATATGTTCATATCAAAACTTAGAAAAAAACTGGAATTTGATCCCAATATAAAAATTGTTGTGGTGCGCGGGAAAGGATATAAGCTTGAAATTAGTGCTGTATAAAATACAATGAACTGCTGTTAGCTGTTCAGGATTTTAATCCTTTTTTAGTTTCGAGTAAATAGCTACATTTATATATTCACCATTTTTAATTTCGCACTCTCGCATTGTTCCTTCGAGTTTGAAATTCATTTTTTCAATAGCTTTTTTACAGTTTTTATTTTCGCTTTCCACGAAGCCTTCAATTCTATTTAGTTTGAGTTTCTCAAATCCGTAATTGCAAATTATAGGAAAAGCTTCTTGCATAAATCCATTTTTCCAAAATTCAGGTAGAAGCCAAAATCCGATTTCTGCTTTTTTGAGTTCTTTATTCAAGTTATTAAATCCACCTGCTCCGTAAAAAATAGTATTGTCAGGAGAACAAATAGCCCACCAAATTCCCGTTTCATTTTGTTCCAAATTTCTATACCAAATCATTTGCTCTTCAGTAGATTCTAAAGAGTCAAAACTAATTCCATAGTATTTTACTAGTTCAGGATTTGAAAGTCCGCAGTAAATACTTTGTATATCTTCTTGTTTTATTTGTCGAAGCAAAAGTCTTTCTGTATTTAAAGTCGGAAATAAAGCTTGTTCCATTTTTAGTTTTTCTAGAGTTTCGTTTTAGTTTGATCGCTAACTTTTTGAGAAACATAGGGTTTGGGACTAAATTAAGCCCGTTTTTTGGATTTGCCAAATCACGATAGCTATCGTACCCAAATACAAAACCAATTTTCTAATAAACCTATTGCCCAAATACGTTGTTGGCGTTAGTTATTATAGTTTCATTATCTTTCGCAATAACATTTTTCATCTATATCCAGCATTTGATTATAATTTGATGTCCAATATATATTGCACTTTTTTGGAAGAGATTTTATGATATTATTTTTTTCTTTTTTACTCAAATTTTCATCAGAAATCCAAACATTAGTTAATTGAGAATCCTTTAATGAAGAAGGTATTTGTTTTATATTTAGCCCTACTAAATATAAATTACGCAAGTTTTTAAGTTTAATTAATTCAGTGGGTATGTTTGCTATTCTTGTTTTGCTTAATTCTAATTTTTCAATTTTAGTTAGATCAAGAATTTCACTTGGGAATATCTCAAAATCAGTACCTTTTAATGATAATGTTTTTAGTTCTTTTAAATTTTCGAAACTGGTTGGTAGTTCGGATATTGGATTATACCCAATATTAAGATATTGTATGTTATTGTTCAATGGAATTGAAGGTAATTTGCTTATATGATTTCCGCAAATTCCAACCGATTTTATATTTAGATTTGAAAAGAAGTTTTCATTTAAGTCTACTAGCCCACAATTATATATGAAAATTTTTTTTAAAGATTTCAGGGAAGTGAAGTTGTCAGGAAGTTTAGTTAAATTCCAGGAATAAGTAATCATTATGTTTTCTAAATTATTAAAATTTTCAAAATCTCTGGATTTATAAACTTTCTTCGAAAAATTAATAACCAAGTCATTTAAGTTTGGAAAATAAGTTTGACTGTTTAAAAATAGATCAGAATCTTCTTTTTGGATGTCAAGTTTTTTTACATCATTAAGATTTTGTAATGCAATTAAATAGCTGGTATAATATCCATTTCCATTTCTGTTATCTTCTTCTGCTACAACCATATTATTAGACATCTCTTGTGCTGAAGCGTTAAATGAAATGACTAAAATTATAAGTCTAAATATTTTTTTCATTAAAAATTGTATTTACATTATTAAATTCTTCTAATATTCGTTCGAATTCCTGCCAAAAATCCCGCACTTCAACGGGTTTGAGATTAAATTATCTCCACTCTTCGGATTTGCCAATCCCGATAGCTATCGGTACCCAAATACAAAACCAACTTTCTATTAATCATAAAACCCCAATCTTGCCAAGCTGTTAGCTGCAGTACTTATTCTGGTTTGAAATTAACTCCATTTAAATTTAGCCCATTTTTAGTGACAAACCCCTTATATGTTTTTTTTTCTAAAAACTTTTTGCCATTTCCTTTTTTATCCACTCTAAAGGTAACTTGACATCCTTTACAATTATATGCATATGCAACAAATTCCAGATTATTGTTTTCTTTTTTAACGGCACCTTTATATTGATAACTAGAATTCTTTCTTTTAAAATTCAAAGTGTCTTTGTCAACTATGGAAATTAAATTTTTTACGACTAATACACTATCATCTTCGAAAGTTAATATTGTTTGAAAAGTTGGGCTTGAAGAATCAAAATATATGTCTTCCTCAAATCCAATAAAGCTTTTTCCGTCCAATACATTTTTATTTTGACAAGATGCAAATCCTAAAATAGATAATGATATTATTATTTGAATGGTTTTTCTCATATCGAATATTTTTTCCTGTTTTGTTTGGTGTATTACATCTAACATTGTAGTATTACTACGGTTTTGGGACTAAATTAAGCCGATTCTTTGGATTTGCCACCCGATAACGAACAGGCGAAGCAAATCATCCCAAATACAAAACCAACTTTCCATTAAGCCTATTGACAAAATCTTGTGTAGCTGTTGGCAGTAGTAATTTTCCTTTATATATTTAGCCATATTCTGATTCTATTAAAGACAATATTTAAAATTATTGGAATAGATAATATGAAACCTAAAGCAAATGACCAAAATCTGAAATTTTCATCATATAAAACAAAACTTATAAAAACCAAAATAATTATTGCAATCAATTCAGTAATGAAACTGTTTTTATTTATTTCTTTTGAAATTATAGTTGCTAAAATTTCTCCAAGAAACAACATAATTATAGATGCATTTATCAAAAGAAAAACAGTTCTTAGCATATTCTCAAATCCATCTTCGTACCAACAAACTGCTACTATAAGAAATGCTAAGAAAGTATAAATTATATTAGTAGATCTATTAAAAAGAGTTTTAAGACTCCTTTTAATATATTCGTAATAACTTTCTTTTTGAATAATTTTCATTTCGTTAATTCATTGTTTTTTTTCTGCGCGCTCATTACTGCAAACGTTCAGATAATAAAGTAAAGTGAGTTTGGGACTAAATTAAACCCATTCTTTGGATTTTCCACCCAATAGCGAACAGGCGAAGCAAATCACCCCAAATACAAAACCAACTTTCTATTAAGCCTATGGCCTAAATGCGTTGTAGCTGTTATGAGCAGTTTCTATTCTCCCCCCGCTCTCCGAATTGTTCTTCTGTATGTTGCGCAAATGTCTCTGACTTTGCCATTTAAAACTAATTTTCTTAGAATATTTTTCCTGAATGCAAAAAAAATCCAAGACAATAATAATAACTAACAGTAAAAAGTCGGGAGACTTTTATAGGGGTTACAATTTCTAAGAAGCAAAAGAAATACGCAAAGTCAGACACATTTGCGCAGCTTTTCATGAGAAGACTTTGGAGAGCCAGGTAGCTGTTATGTGAGGTTCCTTATAGTCTGCTTTTTAAATCCATCATTCCATGAAGAATTCTTGCGATTTCTATTTCGTTCTTTGATATAATTGAGTAGAAGATAATATGTTCACCTGATTTAAAACCTAATATTCCTTTCGTTACTATATCGTAGTTTCTACCAAGTTCTGGATTATTTGCTAAATCATCACACGATGCCATAAGTAAATCATAATACTTTTCAGCTTGCATTTCAGACCAAGTTTCGATTGTATAATCCCAAATTTCTGATAAGTCATCAACAGCTTTATTTGTTAAATAATATTTAGCCATTTGATTTTCTTCTTGCTTTTAAAATGTCAAGATGTTTTTTAGCATCAAAATCTACCGCACGTCCACTTTCAATCCCATCATTAATCGCTTTTCTTAAAGCTATAATTTTATTTTCCTCATCTTCTAAAAGCCGAAGACCGGCTCTGATAACTTCACTTGCGTTATTGAATCTTCCATCATTTACACTGTGTTCGATAAAACTTTCGAAATGATTACCAAGCGATATAGAGGTATTTCGTCCCATATTTTTTTAGCTAAGTTACCAAAAAATGGTAACTTTTCAAATTATTACAGATTTTTTTGGGGTTCTTCTTTATGTTGCGCAAATGTCTCTGACTTTGCACCCGCTCTCCGAAGCGTTCTTCTTTATGTTGCGCAAATGTCTCTTACTTTGCGCCATTTAAAACAAATATAATTGAAAAACAGAGACTTCATAAAGTCTCTGACTTTAAAACTAATTTTCTTAGAATATTTTTCCTGAATGCAAAAAAAATCCAAGACAATAATAAGAACTAACAGTAAAAAGTCGGGAGACTTTTATAGGGGTTACAATTTCTAAGAAACAAAAGAAATACGCAAAGTCAGAGACATTTGCGCAGCTTTTCATGATAAGACTTTGGAGAGCCAGGGTCAATTAATTTATAATGAATTTCCAATTTAAGATGTTTTGAGATTTAATAAACTAAATTATGATTTTTAAAATCTTATTTTAATTTTTTCGTTTTCAGAATATAACTCAATATTTTCGGTCATTAATAATAGTATTTGAGTGCCATATTCGTATGCGTGTAATTCATCTACATTATTAATTAATCCTAATATTCTTTTTGAATAATCAACGAAATTACTGTAAAGTTTATTTTGCAAAGCAAGTATACATCCTTCTAATAAACGTTGTATTTGTTCTTCAATACCTTTCTCAACTACTGAATTACTTCTTATATCATTTCTATCGGTCAAAATGAAATGTATTGCATATCCGTCTGGTTCTATACTTGCCATTGAAAAGGCTGAAACACAATTATATTCACTTTTGATATTTTCTAAAGGAATATCGTTTGGACGTATTACTCTAAATAATGTGCCGTCTTGAAATTGTCCGTGAAACGTTGTGGTATGAAAATCAACTTCTTTTTGAAGCAATGATGAATTTAATATTAAATTTTCTTCATCATAAATTTTCAATGAATCATTATTTATTTCTATTAATGAATTTTCAATATTTAACACAAATTCACTATAATCATTATTCTTTAAAATATTTTTTTGAAATATACTTGCTCTTAACATACTGCAATTTTTAGATTATTTATTTTAATATTTTTTCTTCAAAGAATATGCTGATGAGTAAAATTGGAGATAAAATATTTTCAATGTAGTTTTTTCGTTGTTCACTATTTCGGTATTCTAATTCTCTTATATACTTACTTTCGTAATAATTGTAAACGTTTAAAATTTTTGATAATGAATTTTTACATTCAATTTTGTTTGATAAATTGTTTTCGTTGATTTGATTTTTTAAATCAATATAGACATTGACATTTTTTTTTAAATCTTCAATATCATCATAATCATCGTTGTCGAAATCTCTTTTAATTTCTCTTAATGTTGAATTTTCAAAATCTTCTAAAGTTTGTAAAATTGCATTTTTTTTTACATTTATTCCTTGTTGGTTTAAAACAGCGTTTAACATACCCGCTATTTTTTTAACTTCTTCTTTCATAATATATTTATTCAGTTTTTATTTCGTCTTTTTTGCGTTAGCCTTGCCACCAACGTTCTGGCGCTTGGCGAGGTTGCGAACTTCGTAACTACTTATTTTTTAATTAGATAAAATTTATTGCGAAACGTAAACGTGAATTTACTACAAAATTCGCAATCTTGCCAAACGCCTGTTATGGGCTGGCTATTTTATTCATAAACTTTTTCCAATTTTGATTTAAATCTTTTTCGTCTGCTTCTTTTAAATTAACTTTTTCAACCAAAACTTTTTTTCCGTTTAGAATTTTAAAAAAATACATTCCTTTTTCATCGTCAACGCATTGTCTGTATTCTAGAAATCCTTTTGGTTTTATTTTAAAATTTTTAATTGTGAATAAGTAGCTAATCCAATTATTTTTTCCGCAACCGTTTGGAGAAAATGAGTAATATAAATTGGTATTTTCTATTTTTTTTGAGTAAGCAAATTCTGGATTTTCAATACTATCAATAACTCTAAAACTTTTCTCTTTTTTACTGTAAAGCCAAACTTTCTCGTAATAATAATTACTTGAAAATCCATACCTTAAATCATTGTTTCCATCATCATCAAAATCTTCTAGTTTTATGGAATTTGGTGCAACACCTTCTTCATGAACGTTGATTAATGTATCATTTTTTAGGTTTATCAAATATAACCTTGAGTTACTTCTGTAAATCACGTTGTAATTTTTGTCTGAACTTTTATAAAGAATTGAATCCTTCGGATTTTCTGTTTTAGATAACGTCCTATTTTCTGAATCTTTACATGAAAATATCGTTAAGATAATAATTAATAAAATAAAGATAGTTCTCATTTGCAGATTTTCTGTTAGCTTGCCTATAACGTTCCAGCGCTACAAGCAGTTTGGGATTAAATCAGCGTTATTTTTCGGATTTGCCAAATCTTCCAAATACAAACCAATTTTTCCATTAAGCCAAATCCCCAAATTGCTTGTAGCGTGTGTTATAGGCAGGTGAAATTTATTCGGTCAGTTTTATATTTTCTTTTTGTAATTCACACCAAGCATTTTTACCAACTTTAGCAATGGCAATTAGAATATTAGTTATAATTCCAACAATTACACCAACTCCTAACGAAAATGTCGAAGCAATAGCAGTTGAAATTATCGTAACGAGTTCCTTGAAATTTTTCCCAATAAAATCTCTTTCAGTTTTATAGCCCTTGACTTCAGTACATATAAATTTATAAACTTCATCTTTGACTTTTTCGTAAAAACTGGATTTGTTAATTGTTCTACCTGTGATAAGTAATAAGTTGTCTCTATTAGTTTCTCCACTTAATTCTCTTCCAATTTGTTCATAATAATCAATTGAATCGATATTACCAGCTAGTGATTTCTTAAGTAATTCTCTTTGATATGTAGGTATTTCCGAGTTAATGAATTCAAGTATCTCAGCGTTGTCAAAGTTTAACATATTTATGATTTTAATTCGTTGTCGATTAATTCAATTCCATATTCTATTATTGATGCGTAAGAAATATTGGTTTCTGCTCCAAGTTGATGATTGCCTATCATTACACCGCCACCTTTTGTTGGATTAAACCGATTAGTTACTATTCCGATAACTTTTCCTGTTTTGACATCAAGTAGAGGACCACCACTATTCCCTTCATGTATCATACTGTCGAATTGTACCAATTTTACACCGTTTGCAGTAACAGTTTTTGCACTGACTATTCCTTGATTAATTGATTGAAGATGTAAGCTCTCATAACCAAATGGGAATCCAATCGTTGCTATATTCGTTCCGCATTCCAGTGTTGTTGTTTCTCCAAAAAGATTTTGAGGTACCCTTACGCTTATATCAGGATTATTTATTTTAAGTAATGCTACATCATTTATTGGATTATTTTGAACTAACGTTAAGGGAATTGAATTTACACGAGATAAAGTCATTGGATTAAAAGTGTTCAAACTCGGTGGAAATAGAGCTACGATTGAATCAGTTTGATTTATTATGTGCGAACAAGTCAGAATATAACCCTTTTCGTGTACTAAGAATCCAGTTCCTAAAAATTCAACAGTATTTTCTAACTGCTTCGCTAGCATTACAACACCTTGTGAATGTTGCTTATATAAATTTCTATACATATTTTTATTTTGTTGATTATCGGTATCACTTGCCTATAACGTTCTGACGCTTGGCGAGGTTGCGAACTTCGGAACCGATTATTTTCGGTTACTACTAAATTTCTTGCGAAAGATAAACGTGATTTTACCACATAATTCGCAATCTCGCCAAACGGCTGTTATGTGTAGTGCCTTTCGTTATGTTAAAAGTCAAATGATTGCGTTGCATTTTTTTCGACTTGCTTTTCTATTGTACATTTTGAAAATTTCTTATCTCCGAAAAGCATCGGGTTTTCAAAAAACATCTGCAACTTTGGCAATTCATTAAAATATTTTACTGTTCCAACTTCAAAATCCATAAAGAAATACGATGAATTAAAAGCGACTTCATTATCTGACGACCATATTAGATTTAAAGTTGAAAAATGAATTTGAGTAATTTTTTTCAAAATATTTTTCGGAACATTTATTTCTTTGTTTTTATAGGATATTTTTAAACAACTCCAATTTTTACCGTCATATTTTGCCGTTATTATTTCTCCTGTTTTATACCGCAATTGCGCTTCAACAATCTTTCTTTTTCTGCTAACTATTTCGTCACAATATTTTTTCAATTTTAAGTCAGTTGACTTTAAATTTATAACTTCATTATTTTCAAAAATAAATTTAAAAGATTGTGGTCTTTCAATTCTGTCTTTATTTGCATAAATATTTGCAAAAGTCAGAACTAAGATAAAAGTCAAAATTGATTTTATATTTCTCATTTTTAAGTTTTCTGCTGTGGCATTACACATAACTTGTATATATGTCTGACAAAATCATACAAAGCTACCCAAATTAAGGTAGATATGTCTGATTCTAATCACACATTATTTATTTCAAATATATCAATTTCTTTTTCCAAATGATAAAAAATTACTCAATAACCAAGATATAAAAACCTGTTTCAACTCATTATTTTATAAAACATTCCCAATATCATATAATATAAAATCACAACTCTGCCTTAAATTTAATATCAATTTAAAACAAGAAATCATGAGATCAATATGGACAGGTTCAATCAGTTTTGGTTTAATTAATATTCCTATTAAGTTATTTTCGGCAGTGCAGGAGAGTAGTCTTGATTTGGATATGCTCGATGCAAAAGATCTTTCGAACATTATATTTAAAAGATTTAATGAAACTACAGGCAAAGAAGTAGCGTACGGAAACATTATTAAAGGCTACAAAATCGAAGACAAATATGTAATTCTGGATGACGAAGATTTTCAGGCCGCCGATGCTGTAAAAACAAAAACGATCGATATTCAAAGCTTTGTTGCCGAAAAAGAAATTGACAGTATTTATTATGAACAACCTTATTTTTTGGAGCCGGACAAAGGAGCCATGAAAGCCTATGCCTTACTTCGTGATGCGTTGGCAGCTTCCGGGAAAGTTGGCGTAACGAGTTTTGTATTGCGAAATAAAGAAAGCCTGGCCATTTTAAAACCGTATAAAAATGTGATTGTTTTAAACCGAATCCGTTTTGAACAGGAAGTTAGGGATGCATCTGAACTAAAACTTCCGCCAGTTGCTCAAACCAGCGGGAAGGAAATGGATATGGCCGAAAAACTAATTGATCAGCTTACAGAGAAATTTGATATCAGCAGTTTTAAAGATGAATATACCGCTAAACTTCTCGACATTATTAAAAAGAAAGCCAAAGGAAAAGCGCCTAAAAAACCGACGGAACTTAAAGTCGTTCACAAACAAACCGATGATCTTATGGCAATGCTGAAAGCCAGCTTAGAAACTAAAAAGAAAAAGTCATCTTAACCCCGATCGCGATCCTCAATTTTTTTGATGATCTTTTTAACGTTGGCTCCTTTTTCTAAAACGGGTTTCCATAAATCTCCCTTTTTCTCAAAACGACTTAAAACGTTTTTAATAGTAAATTGTGAAGGATGTAAATCTTCATTTACCTCGCTCCATTCTAAAGGAGTTGATACTGTTGCGCCAGGTTTAGGGCGAACAGAGTAGGGTGCAGCCAAAGTTTGGCCATGTCTGTTTTGCAAAAAGTCGATATAAATTTTACGATCTCTTTTTTTGATGCTTCTTTCCAAAGTTGTGGTATCCGGTAAACGCGACTGCACTTCTTTGGCTATTAATTCGGCTAATATTTTAGTTGAATCGTAATCGTATTGCGCTCCTAGCGGAATATAAACATGCAACCCTGAAGCACCGGAAGTTTTGCAGAAACATTCGGTTTCCAGTTCATCCATTACTTCTTTAACGGTTAAAGCTGTTTTTACAACTTCGGTAAAATCCTGATTATCGGGATCAATATCGATAACCAACCAGTCCGGATTTTCAATATGCTGAATAGTAGAATTCCACGGATTGATTTCGATACAACCTAAATTTGCCATATAAAGTAAGGTTTCCTTATTGTTGCAAATAAGGTAGTTTACATCAGCATCGTTGGATTCTGAAAAGATCTTCTTTGTTTTTAACCAGGACGGACTTTTCTCAACATCTACTTCTTTTTGATAAAAACTCGTACCGGCTATTCCGTTTGGAAAACGGTTCATCGATTGCGGACGGTTTTTTAAGTAAGGAAGCATAAGATCAGCCACTTCATTGTAATACTGAACAACATCTCCTTTGGTAATTTTGTCATCCGGAAAATAGATTTTATTCTGATTAGTCAAATGCAGTACTGTTTTACCCACTTTCAAATCATAATCATTTTCCGTTGTGTTTTTTTGAGTAGTTTCATCCATTTTTTCTTCTTTTTTTAATTCCGTTGTATTTTTGGTATCCGATGGTAAAAAAACTTCAGTTGGTTTTTTATCTACTCTCAAACCAAGATAGACCGGATGTCTGAGGCGCTTATCATCTGTCCATTCAGAGAATTTTATCTGGCAGACCAATTTTGGTTTCACCCATTGAATTGTATCCCGTAGACCTGTTTTTTCATTTAAAGGAGAATCCACAATAAAGTACGGCTGTAATTTGGTATATAATTCTTCTAATATTTGTTCCGTAAAACCCGTACCACATTTCCCGATGTATTGAAGTCTTTTTCCATAATATTGCGCCATTAAAATAGCACCAAAATGCTTTCTTGAATTCTTAGGTTCAGTGATTCCAATGATAATCGCTTCTTCCTGATTGGCAGTTTTAATTTTAAGCCAGTCGTGTGAGCGTTTGTCTGATAAATAAATACCGTCTGCTTTTTTAGCGACAATACCTTCTTCTGTATTTTTTGTAGCAATTTCAAATTGCTTTATTCCGTCTCCAACAGAATGAGTGGCATAGAAAACATTGCTGAATTGATATTTATTGAATAAAATTTTTAATAGTTCTTTTCGATCCAGTGTTGATAATTTAGTGATGAGATTTCCATCTAAATTTAACAAATCAAATACATAATATTTTAAATTCCCTATGCCTGTTTTAAGATAATTTTGAAGCAATTGAAAGCTTGCTTTGCCTTTTTCATCTTCCACTACAACTTCTCCATCTAAAACGACAGCATGATCGATTTTTTTTAATTGTTCTGCTATTGGTTTAAAATTGGTATTGAAAGAAATGTGATTTCGGCTGTATAATTCAACATCCTCGTTGGGATTGATTATCGCGATAGTTCTGTAGCCGTCGTACTTATTTTCGAATATCCAGTCTTCATCATCAAATGCCTTGTCAGTAATTGTGGCCAACATTGGTTTAATAAATTCAGCTGGTTTATTACTTTTTTCACCCGTTTGTTCTGTCTGATTTTCTTCTTCAGAATCAGGTTCAGAATCAGGTGTTTTTTCTTTAGTTTTATCTCCAAGATCGTTTAAAGTTCTTCGGGAAATAACCGATTTATCTTTTTGCAATATGTCTGTCTCATTAACATACTTATCATTTTTTTTGATGAGTAACCATGCATTTTCCTGTTTTCCATTTAATTTTACTAATGAAAATTCACCTTTAAGTTTTTTACCGGTAAGGACAAAACTCAGACGTCCTTTTTTCAAGTTTGCCAATAAAGTCCGCTCTGGCGATGTTGTTTTTTCTGAAGGAGTATACGTTCCGTTATCCCAAACAATGACATTACCCGCACCATAATTTCCTGCCGGAATAGTGCCTTCAAAATCTTTATAGCTGTATGGATGATCTTCAACCATCATGGCAAGGCGTTTAACGTCAGGATCCATTGAAGGTCCTTTTGGAACGGCCCAACTTTTTAGGACACCATCCATTTCCAATCTAAAGTCATAATGCAAATGCGAAGCAGCATGTTTTTGCACTACAAAAATCAATTTATCGGCAGATTTTTCAACTTTACCTTTGGGTTCCTGTGTTTGCTTAAAATCTCTTTTCTTATTGTATTTGGAAAGTGACATAGCGTAGAATTGATGAGTTAGAAAATGAGTAAATAGCCTCAAACGATATAGAAATACGGCTTAAATGAATTAAGCAATTGTGATAATGGCTAATACAACAAATATAAAATTGAAAAGAGGAATTTTTTTATATCATTATGTCTGACGATTTCATAATTATCAGATTTTATTACGTTTTCCTCATAATTACTGCGATATATTGCAATCCGTTTTTCGCTGCGTTTACCGAACGTCTCCCAAGGTTGAAACCTCGGGCTATTTGAATTTTATTGCGATAATCTATTTTAAAAACATAGCCCAAGGTTTCAACCTTTGGGACACAATATAATGCGTTACAGTATTTTTATTGTGATGTATTTGCAATCCGTTTTTCGCTGCGTTTACCGAACTTCTCCCAAGGTTGAAACCTCGGGCTATTTGAATTTTATTGCGATAATCTATTTTAAAACATAGCCCGAGGTTTTAACCTTGGGGACACAATATAATGCGTTACAGTATTTTTATTGTGATGTATTTTCAATTCGTTTTTCAATGCGTTTTTCGCTGCGTTTTTCGCTGCGTTTACCGAACGTCTCCCAAGGTTGAAACCTCGGGCTATTGGAATTTTATTGCGATAATTGATTTTAAAACATAGCCCGAGGTTTCAACCTTGGGGACACAATATAATGCATTACCCATATTTATTGCGATGTATTTGCAATCCGTTTTTCGCTGCGTTTACCGAACGTCTCCCAAGGTTGAAACCTCGGGCTATTTGAATTTTATTGCGATAATCTATTTTAAAACATAGCCCGAGGTTTCAACCTTGGGGACACAATATAATGCATTACCCATATTTATTGCGATGTATTTGCAATGCGTTTTTCGCTGCGTTTTCCGAACGTCTCCCAAGGTTGAAACCTCGGGCTATTTGAATTTTATTGCGATAATCTATTTTAAAACATAGCCCGAGGTTTCAACCTTGGGGAATATAATGCGTTACCCATATTTATTGCGATGTATTTGCAATGCGTTTTTCAATGCGTTTTCCGAACGTCTCCCAAGGTTGAAACCTTGGGCTATAATTGAATTTTATTGCGATAATTTATTTAAACATTATCAATGGTTTCAACCATTGGGACACAATATAATGCATCGCTATGATAGACAATTTGATATGAAAACGTCATTCAGGTTTCTCGAAAATTAAAATCTTAGGGCATTTTCGAATAAAAAACTAAAAGATAGAACTATTATTAAAGAAGCATGTTATCTAAACAATAAGCTTTAAAAAAAGTAGTATTAAGATGTTAAAGATCGATTTTAAATTATATTTAATGTTGATTTACAATAAATTGTATAAGTTTTACGATTAATTATATAAGCGAGTTTGTTTCAGTTTTTAGAAATTTGATATGAATTATCAAATTAAATATTAATCCCTAACCTACATAACTACGATGCGACACTTTAACTATATTACCATTTTATCCAGTGCCTTACTAATGGCTTGTAGCTGCTCAAACGATAAAGATCCTGCTACAAATCCGGATCCGGGAACAAGTACAAATCCTGTAGAAAATAATCCGGCTAATTCCAATTATAGCCCCGCTTTTTCCGGACAAACTCGAATTGGTGGTTTACAGACCAATACCAGTTATGAAGCTAAAATTATTACTTCAGCATTAACAAGTCCGTGGGGGGTAAAAAGTCTTCCGGATGGGAGATTATTGATTACTCAAAAAGCAGGAACAATGCGAATTGTTAGTGTAACCGGAGAAGTAAGCAGTCCAATTACTGGAATTCCAACTGTAAATCCGGCAGGTCAGGGAGGATTGTTAGGATTATGTCTTGATCCTGACTTTTCTACTAATAAAATGATTTACTGGGTTTTTTCAGAAGCTTCAACAGGAGGAAACCAAACATCCGTAGCCAAAGGAAAATTATCCGCAGATGAAAAAACAATAGAAGGTGCGGTAGTAATTTATCGTGCTAATCCTGCAAATCCGAGTGATTTACATTACGGAGGACGTATACTTTTTGACCAAACCGGTAATTTGATTGTTAGTACAGGAGAGCGTTCGGTATTACAAACAAGACCATTAGCGCAATCAGTGTCGGCGGGATTAGGAAAAGTAATCCGAATAACAAAAAACGGACAAGCTGCACCTGGGAATCCAACATTTACCGGAGCCGGTGCTTTACCTGAATTGTATTCGATTGGCCACAGAAACCCACAAGGATTAGCATTTAATTCGGTTACGAATGAAATATGGTTGGCCGAGCACGGACCAAGAGGAGGTGACGAAATTAACCGTTTAAAACCAGGCGCCAATTACGGCTGGCCAACAATTACTTACGGAATCGAGTATAGTGGAGAAAAAGTAGGAGCAGGAATTCAGAAACAAGATGGCATGGAGCAACCGGTTTATTATTGGGATCCCGTAGTGTCACCAAGCGGAATGACTTTCTATACTGGAAATCGTGTTCCGGAATGGCAAAACAACCTTTTCATTGGAGCTTTAAGCGGAATGCATATTGTTCGTCTTGCTATTGAAAATAATAAAGTTATTGGTGAAGAAAGACTTTTGGCTGGAGAAGGTCAGCGTTTTAGAGATATTACCCAAGGAAATGACGGTGCTTTGTATGCAATTACAGATCAGGGCCGACTTTATAAAATTGATAAGAAATAAACAGAGGTATAAGTTAGAATTTAAAATGGCGCATTTAAAGCGCCATTTTTGTTTTTGTGAATTAGTGTAAAAGATTTTCCTTTTTGGATTTGTAATTACTGTGGAGCAAAATGAGTATTTACTAACATAGTAACCGTTAAGGAAATAGCATAGACTGCAGTTGCAGTAAGGGCAAAAATAATATGGGCGACAAATAATTGTATATAAAAGCCTTTAAAGTCAATACGAGGCTGATAATGGGATAATTTAAAAAAGATCATCCAGCTTATGATTCCAACAATTCCACTTGCTATGCCTAATAGCAGTGCGTGCAAAAAGTTGAGTTCAAGTATATTTCGTGCCCAAAAATAATGGTAAACCACTACAAAAATCACTCCTATTCCATAATGTATCAACCAGCCCAATATGTTTTTGGAAGCATTGGAAAGATTGATTTTAAGATTATGCAACAAATAACTAAGTAATAAAGGCTCTTTGTAAATTTCTCTAAAACTTGCTGATACTGCATAACTAAATAAGGTCATGGTCGATGTTGCGGCAATTGATACGATTATTATTTGAAAAATTAAATAAAGATCCATAATAGGTTACTTTTTGGAGCGATAAAATCAATTTGTTTCATCTATTGTTTGTGAAAATAGATGAAACAAATTGCTATTAAGTACTCGCAATTGAATAATCTGTTTGGATTCCTTTTTCCTCTTCTTTATCATTATTAGTCTTAGAATTTGAAAAGTCTGAATACTTCTTATAACATCCAATCGCTAATAATGGGATAGCCCATTTTCCAAAAAAAGAACCGGCGTGACCTTTTCCTGCCAGTTTTAAAGTTGCTGCCAGAAACAAAGAGCCTGCCCCGGCACATAGGAGTGTATTTGGCGAAATAGCAGAAATTTTCTTTTCTACTGTTTCACCAAGATTTGCCATGTTTTCTGTGTTAAAAATATTTTCCATGATTTTAAATTTATTAGTTAGGGATTAGGGATTAATCAATTTTGAATGAATCTTTATTTCGAATGTTTTGCTCTTCTCTGTCCAGATCCGGATTATTAAGATGATCGCCTTCAAGATCATTAAGATCGTTGTCAGCGAGATCATTATCATTATTACCATTGTTTTTGTAGAGATCGTCTACGCCAAGATGCCTGTCATCATCAGCATCAGGATCGCCTTTATCAAGATTGTTTAGACTTTTGTCCAGATTATTTTGATCATCATAGATTTCTTCTTGCTCCTCATCTTCCTGTAAGGCATCTAAAAATTCCTGATCCAAATTATCCTGATCATTTGTAATAGTATCTTCTTCGTTAACTATGGGTTCTTCTTCGGGATTGTCATCGTCAAGTGGAATATTTTCATATTGATCAACATAACTTGTGCTTTCATCCAAAGGTTCGTTGATCGACGATTCGTTAATTTGATTTGAAGTGTTCATAATAGTAGTTTTAATTAATAATTGATTTACAGATTCAGGATTAATAAAAACAAATTTTAATTTTCAATTATTTGCTGATTTTTTAAATGAAATGTAAGCGTAATAGAAGTTCCGGAAATCTGAATTTAATTCATTGCATTAATGATTTAATCTTGTAAACCAAATTTAGAATTGTAAGCTGATTTCTACTTACAAGATTTTAGTTTGTAATTGTATAATTATCAGTGGTTTATTTTGTTTAATATGAAAGTATTAAAACAAAAAAAGATGCCCGAAAGCATCTTTTTCTACTATAAAAATTGATTCTATATCGGGATGTAAATAGAAAAAGTAGTACCATTATTTGCGTTACTTTTTGCCACAATAAAACCATGGTGATTAGTAATAATCTCTTTAGAAATGGTCAAACCAAGACCACTTCCCTGATATTGGTCATTGCTGTGCAGTCTGTAAAAAGGTTCAAAAATTTTAGTTTTATATTCCATACTAAATCCTATACCATTGTCGGTTACATTAATTTTAGCATAATTAATTTCAGGATTTGCTCCAATCTTAATAATCTCTTCTTTGGATGGTTCTTCGGCTTCAATTTTAATTTGAGGCGTTGTATCTTCTTTCGTATACTTTAGTGCATTTAGAATTAAATTGGTGAATAATTTTTGCATTTGATGGGGAACAATTTTTACTTGCGGTAAAGCAGAAACTGTAATAATTGCATCTTTCTCCAGAATATAATCTTTTAAATCGGCAATGATTTTCTTTAATAAAACATTCAGATCGGTTCTTTTGGATTCTTTTTCATTAAAATTGATTTTCGAATAATCGATAAGATCAGTAATGAGCTGATTTATATTTGAGGAAGCAATTCTAATGCGCTCCAGATTATGAATTCCAGATTCGGTTAGATTTTTTTCATTATCTAAAATCCGTTTACAAAACATCTGAATTTTACGCAGTGGTTCCTGAATAGTATTGCTTGCTGCAGTAGTAACAACTTCTAGCTGTTCGTTGTATTTTTCCAGTTCAAGATTTTTCTTTTTCAGTACTACATTGTTGGTCTCCAGGTCTGTAATATCCTCAATGGCTAAAAGTATTAAACCTGCAGGTTGCGAATTTTGAATTTGATGTGCATTCACAATCATAATTTTTTTACCGGTACCATTGCATAGCGTATCAACCTTAAAATCCAGAACTGATTTTTTTTCACTAAACATTTTAAATAGTAATTCCTTAAATTCAGGAATATCCCATTGACAGTCTCCAATTTCGAAAAAAGAATGCCCTTCCGTTTCTTTTTCAGTAGTTTCAAAATATGTATAAAACGCCGGGTTAGCACTTTTTATAAAAAAATCTCTGTCAATAATTAATAAAGGCTCACGAATGGTATTTACAATAGATTCAGAATAGTTTCGCATCGAAATTAATTGTTCGTGACGGTTCGTTAATTCATCATTGATAAATATTAATTCAGTATTGTTAGATTTTACGTGTTCGTTTGCCGTTTGTAATTCTAATGTCATTCTTCTAAGATCTTCCTTTGCCAGAGCCAGATCATTCTCGAGTTTTTTAATTTGCAATTCCCTGGATGTCTCTATTTCTGAGATTTGTTTTTTATCGTTGGTAGCAGAGGTAAAAATTTCAGAAACATAATTTTCCTGCACAAATTTCCGAACATAGATTTTTTCACATTTTTCAATTGGTTCAAATAGATTTTGCCCATTTGTAATGCTTTCAGATTTTCCAAGAAACAATATTCCTTTTTCATTTAAAGAATAGTGAAAAGATTTTAAAACCTTATCGTCTAAAAAAGCATCTAAATATAATAACACATTGCGACAGGAAATTAAATCGATTCTCACAAAAGGAGGATCTTTTATAAAATTATGCACCGCAAAAATACACATGTCACGAATTACTTTGGTAATATGATAATGACCGTCTCTTTTGGTAAAATAGTGATCTAATCTGGTTTGCGAAACTTTTTGAACATCTTGCTCAGAATAAATGGCAGTGCGTGCTTTTGCAATGTATTTTTCAGAAATATCAGAAGCAAAAATCTGAACTTTAATAGTGCTATTTATTGCTGCTAGATATTCATGTAAAACGATAGCTAACGAGTAAGCTTCTTCGCCGGTTGAACATCCGGCTACCCAGATACGCAAAGTATTGTTGACAGTATTTTGTACCAATTGCGGAAAAGCAATTCCGGACAGAGATTCAAAAGATTCATTATCCCTAAAAAAATAAGTTACCGGAATCAAAAAGTCATTAAAAAGAGAATCTTGCTCTGCTTTGTCATTCCGAAGGTGATAATAATAATCTTGTAAATTTTCTTTATGGCTCAAAACCATTCGCCGCGCAATACGTCTTCTGATTGTGGGTTGCTTATAATGACTAAAATCATTTTCATTTCTTAAGAAAATGAGATTTAAAATTTGCACTAGTATTTCTTCTTCATTTTTTTGAAGATGTTCTTCTTCACTATAAGCATGATTTTCAGTATATTTTTTTCGTATTTCTACTAATTGTGCCGCAATAAGTTCTGGCGCTAATACATAATCAACAATATCTGCGTCTATGGCACTTTGCGGCATTCCTTTAAATTCTGCCATTTCAGGATCCTGAACGAGTGTTGTACCACCGACTTCTTTTATTTTTTTGAATCCAAAAGTTCCGTCAAAAGCAGTTCCTGAAAGAATAATTCCAATGGTAAAACTTTGATACACTTCTGCAAGAGATTCAAAGAAAATATCAATACTTGCAGTTCTGCGTTCATTGCGCGTTCTCTGATGTAGTTTTAAGACACCTTCTTGCGTAATAAGATTATTATTATCGGGAATAATATAGATATGATCCGGAGCCAGATTAATATCATTTATAATCTCGTTAACCGGTATTTGGGCATACTGCGTTAAAATTTCAGCTAAGCTGCCCGGATGGTCTGGAGGTAAATGTTGTACGATTATATACGCCATTCCGGAATTGGCAGGTATTGCTTTTATTACTTTTTTGATAGCATCTAATCCGCCGGCAGAGGCACCGATACCTACAATTGGAAAATTCTGTTCTGTTTTTTTTGTATTAGTAAATTTCATGGTTTAATGTTATTACTTAGACCAAAGCTGATTAAGTCTCTGATTATCGAAAAAGGTAAAAAGCATTATGGAAATCATGTAATCTTAACTTATAAACATGTAAAGAAAGAATTAAAATCTTTCGAAAATTTACCTGATTACAAGTTTTGTAAAATATAAACAATTAAAAATCAATATTATGAAAAATTTATTAATTACTGCAGCCCTGTTTTTTACTGTTGGAATTGTTTCCGCACAAGAAACTCCTAAAACAAATAAAAAAGCTAAAACGAGTACGGATACTATTCTAAAAAGCACTCATACAACAAAATCGTCTACGTATAAGACAGATTCGGTGAAGACAAAAAATACTAGCACCAAAATGAAAAAAAGTAGTACGAGACCTAAAACCGCAATTGATACTATAAAACCTTAAAATAATGGAAATTGATTTCGGTAAGCAATAAAAAAAAGCCTGTGAAATTCGGGCTTTTTTGATAATTTATTTTCTTATTTAATAAATTATTTTGTTGTGTAAAAAGAGCAATCATAAAAGGTTTCTTAAGATATTCTTTAGATCATTGAAATTACTTGGTTTCGTAACATAATCTTTTGCGTCGAGTATCTTTGCCAGACTTGCTGAAATAGGTGCTGTAGAAAATATAATGACTGGAATATTTTTGATGGTGTCTCTTTTTTTAATTTCTGCCAATAGTTCAATACCGCTCATTAAAGGCATATTGATATCAAGGAAAATCAAGTCCGGATTTATTTCTTTATCAATCAGTTTTTGTAAGGCTTCTATCGGATTATGAAGTGCCATATAAGCAGCTGTTGAAACTCCTTCCAGTGCCTGCTGAAAGAATTCGCAATCATCAAAATCATCATCAATTTGCAAAATATTTTTATATTTCATGTGCAGGTTATTTGTTTTGATCTTATTACCAGATAATTGTCCTAGTAAATTTAGATCTTTTAAGGGAACTAAAGTAATTTATAAGACTGTTTTTTATTCAATTGTAAGATTATCGTTATTTTTTTGATTTGAAGAGCACTAAAAAAAAAACCTGCTTTAAAAACAAGTTTCTATTAATTTCTGTTTGTAATGTTTGATGGAAACTTAACATAATCAATGATTACGGCTTCTTTAGGTTTAAATGTCTTGTATAATCTCATCCATAAAATGTTTACTACAACGCACAGTAGCAATTTTTAAAAAAAATAGGCACTGTAGTAAATTTAAAATTTAAATTTTCAAAGCTATATACTTTAAGGTTACTTCTCATATTTCGATAAAAATACCCTGATGAGTAAAGACGAATTTATATAATTTTTGATTTTCGTTACATAATTTCCATGTTTTAAGAAAAATGAATCGTATTCCATATAAAATAAGATTGAAACCTTATAACATAAATCTAAAATTATGTAAAAGCATAAAAATTAATACTTTCATATTTGTAAGTTATAATGAATAAAAATCAAAGTAAAAACAGCAGTTTGTTTTTAATTTAAAAAAGAGGAATTATTGAAAGAACTTTACACACCAGAAGTACCCAATAAACGTATGGCTTATAAAAACATACTTCAAATTGATGATGATTCAGACGATTGTGAATTATTCATGGAGGCATTGGAATTGGTCTCTACTGCAACCTATACAGCAATTTATGATCCGGTAGAAGCATTGCGAAAATTGATGCAAAAGGAAATTTCTCCGGATGTTATTTTTCTGGATTTGAATATGCCTATTATGTCCGGCCTCGAATTTTTGACAGAAATTAAAAAGAAAGAAGGATTAAAAGAAATTCCGATTATTATCTTTTCTACTTCGCAATTAGATGATATTATTATGGAAGCCAAAGCGCATGGTGCCGATGATTTTATATCCAAACCAAATAATTTTAACGACTTAAAAAAAATTTTAAGTCAATATAGCTTTTCAGCTTAAGTGTCACCGATTTTATCATTGCGTGTAGCCATAGAAGGTTCGTCAATGGCACTGCGAAATTATTTAGGGAAGATTTTATTATTTTTCTTAATTTTATTGGATAATCAATTGTTGCATAGTGGGATTATGGCCTTTATAATTGTAATTAAATGAAATTATCTACTCAAATTCTAGTTGCGTTTACTTTGGTAATTTTATTGTCCATTGCAGATTCGTATACGAATTATATGCTGTCAAAAAAGGTACAACTGAACTCACAATTTCTCGCCAGATCTGAAGAGATTATTCGTAATTCTAATAAAACTCACAAATCGATTATCGAAATGCAAAGTGCTTTTCGTGGTTTTTTACTTACCGAAGATTATACCTTTTTAGATTCTTATTTTATCGGACTAAAAAGAGTACCACTGTTAATTAAAGAGGAGCAGCTTCGTATTGGCAGTAAGAACGAGCAACGGTCTATTTTAGATTCCATCAACACACTTCATAACAATTGGGTTAGATACTCAAAAGAACTGATAAAAAGCAGAAGAGAATATCCATACTCTTATAAAAATCTTTTTAATACTACTCTAAAAAGACATGTTGGGAAAAACATAAATGATGCCATTTCAGATAAGTTTACCAGATTTGATAAAATCGAATATAAAAGAAGAAAACATCATACAGAAATGCTGCTTACTTCATTAAGATATGCGCACACTTTTTCTTTTATATTCTTAACACTTACCGTTATAGTAGGTTTATTAAGTACGGTATTTATCATGTATATCACCAATAAAAGAATTACTTCGATGGTTCGTCTGGCAGAGAATATTTCCAGAGGGAATTTTACAATGGTCAAAGATACCAGAAATGATGAATTGACTGCCTTGGCAACATCGCTCAACAGAATGTCCGGTAAGCTGGATAAAAACATTCATGAACTTAAAAACAGAAACGCCGAGCTGAATAAATTTGCTTATGTAGTTTCACATGATCTTAAAGCGCCAATTCGCGGAATTCATAATGTGGTAAGCTGGATAGAAGAAGATCATAATGAGGAGTTATCGCCAGAACTTAAAAAATATCTCAAAATTATTCCGCAAAAAACGCGACGCATGGAAGCGCTTATAAATGGTTTGCTGGATTATGCGCGATTAAATATAAAAGTACCATCTGAAAATATCGATACAAATGTTTTGGTGCATGAAATTGCAGATTCGATTGTTCCGAGAAATTTTAAACTTGAAATAGGAAATCTTCCTGATTTGTTTACAGAAAGAATTAAACTCGAACAGGTATTTGCTAATTTAATTAGTAATGCCGTAAAATACACACCGCAGGAAGATGGAGTGATTCAGATTAGTTGTCAAACATTTGGAGGCGTTTATGAGTTTTCGGTAAAGGATAACGGAATTGGAATTGCAGTTGAATATCACGACAAAATATTTGAAATATTTCAGACACTTCGGGAACAAAATGAACAGGAAAGTACCGGAGTTGGTCTTGCGATAGTGAAAAAAATAATCGATGATCAACAGGAAAGTATTATAGTTAAATCAAAATTGGGCGAAGGTGCCGAATTTATTTTTACATGGAGAAATAATTAAGCATATGAAAAAGCCAACAATTTTATTAGTGGAGGATGACGAACTGGATGTGATTAGTGTAGAGCGTTCTTTAAAAAAACTAGAAAGTGAGTACGTACTTCACACGGCATATAACGGAATCGAAGCGTTAAAAATGCTTAGAGATTCAGAATTGGAATTAATTCCTGATGTTATTTTACTGGATATAAACATGCCAAGAATGAACGGTATCGAATTCCTGAAAGTATTGCGGGAAGATAAAAAACTAAAAGATTTAAAAGTCTTTATCATGACAACATCGTCAGAGGAAATGGATCGTTCAGAAGCAGAAAAACTAGGAATATCAGGATACATTATAAAACCATTAAATTATAATGATAACACAAAAAGATCTGATTCTATGGATGCTTTTGTGCAATTTCATTTAAGGAAAATACTGTTTGATGACGGTATATAAGTAAAGTGTTTTGGTGTTTGAAAAAAAGAAGAAAACTAAAGATAAAGGGCTACCGTCTGGACACAAATAGTACAAATCAATTTTAAACACAAATTTCACTAATTTAATAGTTAGCTTCGTTTGTAAATTAATTTCAGAAACGAAAATTAGTAGCAATTAGTGGAATTCGTGCTTGTTTTTATACTTGTGTCCAGAAGTTAGGATAAAGGGACAGATTTTTTAAATCATTCTATAAAGAATTGGGAATATGAAAAAAACAAAAGAAATTAATACTTCGGAAGAACAGGATATTCTTGAATTTCCAATTGTGTCAGGAGAAAAACCATCACAATCCAGAAGTAAAAAAGAGGATCTGGAAGAATCTATTTTGACTGATGCAGAGTTTTTAAAAATTCTGATAAAGGTCAAAAATGGTAATTTTACGCAACGTTTCCCAACAGATCAGAATGGAATTAAAAGATCAATCTGCGATACCTTAAATGAAATTATCGATCTGAATGAACGTATGGTTTTTGAGTTTCAAAAGGTTGGAAAAAGTATTGGTAAACAAGGAAAACTGACCAATAGAGTTGCACTGGATGGCGCACGAGGTTCGTGGAGTTCCTGTGTTGATTCGGTAAATACACTGATCTCAGATTTGGTGCATCCAACGATTGAAATTGCACACGTAATTACTTCTGTGGCAAAAGGAAATTTGTCTCAGGAAATGCCACTTTCTATTGAAGGAAACCCATTGCAGGGAGAATTTCTCAGAATTGCAAAAGAGGTAAACGGAATGGTAAAACAGCTGAATCTGTTTTCGATGGAGGTTACGCGTGTGGCACGTGAGGTAGGTACAGAAGGAAAACTGGGAGGTCAGGCAAAAGTGAGAGGTGTAGGTGGCGTTTGGAAAGATTTGACCGACTCGGTAAATAAAATGGCAAGTAACTTAACGGGTCAGGTACGTAATATTGCCGATGTAACAACGGCAGTAGCAAAAGGGGATTTATCTAAAAAAATTACCGTTGACGTAAAAGGAGAAATCTTAGAATTAAAAAATACTATCAATACCATGGTGGATCAGCTGAATTCGTTTTCATCTGAGGTAACCCGTGTGGCGAGAGAGGTAGGAACCGAAGGAAAACTGGGAGGACAGGCTCAGGTAAAAGGAGTTGGAGGAACCTGGAAAGATTTAACCGATTCGGTAAATCAGATGGCATCCAACTTAACCGGACAAGTACGTAACATTGCCGATGTAACAACAGCGGTGGCAAAAGGAGATCTTTCGAAAAAAATTACAGTAGACGTAAAAGGAGAAATCCTTGAACTTAAAGATACGATCAACACGATGGTGGATCAGCTGAATTCCTTTTCTTCTGAGGTAACGCGTGTGGCAGTAGAGGTAGGTTCAGAAGGAAAACTCGGAGGTCAGGCAAAAGTGCGGGGAGTTGGTGGCGTTTGGAAAGATTTGACCGATTCGGTAAATCAAATGGCATCGAATCTGACAGGACAAGTAAGAAACATTGCCGAGGTAACAACAGCCGTGGCAAAAGGCGATTTATCCAAAAAAATTACAGTAAACGTTGCGGGGGAAATTCTCGAACTTAAAAATACGATTAACACCATGGTGGATCAGCTGAACTCCTTTGGTGCCGAGGTAACCCGTGTGGCACGTGAGGTAGGTTCAGAAGGAAAACTGGGAGGTCAGGCAAAAGTAAAAGGAGTTGGAGGAACCTGGAAAGATTTAACCGATTCGGTGAACCAGATGGCATCGAACTTAACCGGTCAGGTGCGTAATATTGCCGAGGTAACAACGGCGGTGGCCAATGGCGATTTATCTAAAAAGATTACGGCTGTCGCCGAAGGAGAAATCCTGGAGCTGAAGAAAACCATTAACACGATGGTGGATCAGCTGAACTCTTTTTCTTCTGAGGTAACCCGTGTGGCACTTGAGGTAGGTACCGAAGGAAAACTGGGAGGTCAGGCCAAAGTAAAAGGAGTTGGAGGAACCTGGAAAGATTTAACGGACTCTGTTAACCAGATGGCATCGAACTTAACAGGTCAGGTGCGTAACATTGCCGAGGTAACTACAGCGGTAGCTAAAGGCGATTTATCACGCCAGATTACCGTAGATACAAAAGGAGAGATCCTCGAGCTTAAAAACACCATTAATACGATGGTGGGCCAGCTTAACTCCTTTGCCTCTGAGGTAACTCGTGTAGCACGTGAGGTGGGTACCGAAGGAAAATTGGGAGGTCAGGCACAGGTGGAAGGTGTTGGTGGAACCTGGAAAGATTTAACGGATTCGGTGAACCAGATGGCATCCAACTTAACAGGTCAGGTGCGTAACATCGCCGAAGTAACGACAGCGGTAGCAAAAGGTGATTTATCGCTCCAGATTACGGTTGACGTAAAAGGAGAAATCTTAGAGCTTAAAAATACCATTAATACGATGGTGGATCAGCTTCGAGGCTTTGCTTCGGAGGTAACCCGTGTGTCCAGAGAGGTAGGAACGGAAGGAAAACTGGGAGGACAGGCAAATGTGCCGGGAGTTGCCGGAACCTGGAAAGATTTAACGGATTCGGTGAATCAAATGGCAGGAAACCTTACCGCTCAGGTACGTAATATTGCCGATGTGGCGATTGCGGTAGCGAACGGGGATATGTCCCGAAAAATTACCGTAGACGTTCGTGGAGAAATTCTGCAATTGAAAGAAACCCTGAACACGATGGTGGATCAGCTTCGTGAATTTGCTTCTGAGGTAACTCGTGTGGCGCGTGAGGTTGGTACAGAAGGAAAACTGGGAGGACAAGCAAATGTTCCCGGAGTTGCCGGAACCTGGAAAGATTTAACAGATTCGGTGAATCAGATGGCGGGTAACTTAACGACTCAGGTACGTAATATTGCCGAGGTAACGATTGCCGTGGCGAATGGAGATATGTCCAAAAAAATTACCGCGGACGTTCGTGGAGAAATCCTTCAATTGAAAGAAACAGTAAATACGATGGTGGATCAGCTTCGAAGTTTTGCTTCGGAGGTAACGCGTGTATCCAGAGAGGTAGGAACAGAAGGAAAACTGGGCGGACAAGCCTTCGTACCCGGAGTTGCGGGAACCTGGAAAGATTTAACGGATTCGGTGAATCAGATGGCATCCAACTTAACGGGACAGGTACGTAATATTGCTGACGTAACCAAAGCCGTAGCCAATGGTGACCTTTCGAAACAAATTACCGTTGACGTAAAAGGAGAAATTCTGGATTTGAAAAACACTTTCAACACGATGGTGGAACAGCTGAATTCCTTTTCATCTGAGGTAACCCGTGTGGCGCGTGAAGTGGGTACCGAAGGAAAACTGGGAGGACAGTCGGAAGTAAAAGGGGTTGCAGGAACCTGGAAAGATTTAACGGATTCGGTTAACTTAATGGCTTCGAATTTAACTTCTCAGGTACGTGGAATTGCAAAGGTTGTAACCTCCGTAGCAAAAGGAAATCTGAAACAAAAATTATCCATTGATGCCAAAGGCGAGGTAGCGCAATTAACCGATACGATCAACGAAATGATTGATACGCTGGCAACCTTCTCAGATCAGGTAACAACCGTGGCGCGGGAAGTAGGGGCAGAAGGAAAACTGGGAGGCCAGGCCAATGTGCCGGGAGCTTCCGGAACCTGGAAAAACTTAACCGAAAACGTAAATCAGCTGGCCGCGAATTTAACCACGCAGGTACGTGCGATTTCTGAGGTGGCTTCTGCGGTAACACAAGGGGATTTAACGCGAACGATTGGTGTTGAAGCAAAAGGTGAAGTAGAGGCACTTAAGGATACCATTAACCAAATGATTTCGAACCTGAAAGCAACAACGCTAAGAAATCAGGAACAAGACTGGCTGAAATCGAATTTGGCTAAGTTCACTCAAATGCTTCAGGGGCAAAAAGAACTGAATTCGGTTACCAAAAAGATCCTTTCTGAGTTGGCTACAGTAGTTACTGCACAACACGGCTTGTTCTATATTTTACAGGAAGATGAGAATTTTGAGGACTCAAAACTGAATTTAATTGCGTCATACGCTTATATCAAAAGAAAAAATTCACCAACGCAATACGCTATGGGAGAAGGTCTTATTGGTCAGGTGGCGATTGAGAAAGAAAGAATTATTTTGAGTAATGTTCCGAAAGATTATATTAGAATCAATTCGGGTCTGGGTTCTGCCAAGCCTCAGGATGTAATTATTTTGCCGGTTTTATTTGAAGGACAACTTAAAGCGGTTATTGAATTGGCTTCGCTTGATACTTTCAGTCAGACACACTTAGATTTCCTTGAAGGGTTGACAGAAAGTATCGGAATTGTATTGAATACGATCGAATCGAATTCAAGAACAGAAGAACTTTTGGTACAATCTCAATCTTTGGCAAGCGAGTTAAAAAGTCAACAGGAAGTACTGAAAAATACCAACGAAGAACTGGAAGAAAAAGCCTTTTTATTGGCGAATCAAAAAGAAGAAGTAGAGCTCAAAAACCAAGAGGTGGAGGTCGCCAGAAAAGCATTGGAAGAAAAAGCAGATCAGCTGACTTTAACATCCAAATACAAATCGGAATTCCTTGCGAATATGTCGCACGAGTTAAGAACACCGCTGAACAGTTTGCAGATTTTGGCCAACGAATTAATTGCGAACCGAGACGGAAATCTTTCAGAAAAACAAATTCAGTTTGCCAAAACGATCAATTCATGTGGAGACGATTTAATTCAGTTGATCAATGACATTCTGGATCTTTCGAAAATCGAATCCGGTTATATTTCTGTGGATTACCATCCGATTAGTTTTGACGAAATCAGCCGATTTGTGGAGTCTACATTTAATCCAATTGCCGAAGCAAAACATCTTCGTTTTAAAATCAGTATGGACGAACAACTTCCGGAGCTTATTGAAACCGATTCCCAACGATTAAATCAAATTCTGAAAAACTTGTTATCAAATTCTTTCAAGTTTACAGAAAAAGGAGAAGTACAATTAAAAATATACAAAGCCAATAACAACTGGAAAATGGCAAATTTCAGTCTGGATAAAGCAGAAGCCGTTGTGGCTTTTGAAATTTCAGACACCGGAATTGGAATTTCCAAAGAAAAACAAAATATCATATTTGAAGCTTTCCA
Source organism: Flavobacterium aquidurense (assembly GCA_900107365.1). GTDB lineage: Bacteria > Bacteroidota > Bacteroidia > Flavobacteriales > Flavobacteriaceae > Flavobacterium > Flavobacterium aquidurense. The sequence continues at coordinate 84,579 of FNPS01000012.1, read as the reverse complement.
ACAGGCCGAAGGTTCCACCAGCCGTAAATATGGTGGAACTGGTTTGGGATTATCCATTAGTCGCGGACTTTCTGATTTATTGGGAGGAAGTATTGAATTGGAAAGTGAGACAAACATCGGAAGTAAATTTACACTCTTCCTTCCTTTGCAATATGTAGATATTTCTGAAATTATAGATATTGAAGTAGAAGAAGAAACGGATGTAAAAGGGCGTATTAAATCTTTGCCCTCTGAAAAATTCAACCGTTCTGATATTGATTTGTTTTTTGTTGATGAAATAGGCGATGACAGAACGGATATTAAGCCGGGTGATAAGATTTTACTGATCGCGGAAGACAATCTCACCTTTGCTAAAATTATGCTGGAGCAGGCGCATATCAACGGAATTAAAGCAATCGTGACCACAAAAGGAAATGATGTTATTGATTTTATCAATCAGTTTCATCCGCATGCCATTACAATGGACTTAAATATGCCGGATACCAGCGGATGGAAAATTCTGGATCGATTGAAAACCGATTTCAATTTGCGTCATATTCCGGTTTATATTATTTCTGGTGAAGACGAGCGAAATAAAGGATTGAAACGCGGTGCAAGAAACTTTTTCCTGAAACCGGTTAAGAACGATTCGCTGTCTTATCTTTTTAATGATATTCATGATTTTAAGAATAAAAAGATAAAAAATCTGTTAGTAGTAGATGATAATGAGCTTGAATTAAGCCGAATAATAAATGCTGTTGATGGTGAGGATATTATAATATCGAGCGCTAAAACGGCCGGTGAAGCGGTTGCATTAATTCAGGAAAAATCATTTGATTGCATTATCTTAGATTTGGTTTTACCAGATGCAGACGGACTTGATATTATTACAGATTTGGAGAATAATATTGCCGGACAGGAAACGGCTATAATTATACATTCGGCTGGCGATGTTACAAAAAAACAAAGGCTAAAACTAAATAGATTTGCGCATAGTATCATTACAAAAAGCGCGGGTTCTATGGAGGAATTGATCGATCAGACTGCTTTGTTTATGCACCGTGTTCATAAGGAACTTCCTGAAGAAATGAAAGAAATTATCGAATCATTTTACTTAAAAGAAGATGTTTTGCCGGGTAAAAAAGTATTATTGGTTGATGATGATGTACGTAATCTTTTTGCCTTAACAACAGCTTTAGAACGATACGGATTGGATGTAATTAGTGCCGAAAGTGGTCAGGAAGCGATTGATATTCTAAATGAGAATAAAGACATAAATATTGTTTTGATGGATATTATGATGCCGGAAATGGATGGTTACGAAACCATGAAACGCATTCGTAAAGATGTCCGACATAAAGATCTTACCATTATTGCCGTAACTGCAAAAGCAATGAAAGGCGACAGACAGCGTTGTATAGAATCAGGAGCTTCAGATTATATGACAAAACCTGTAAACGTTGAACAATTGTCTTCATTAATGCGTGTGTGGCTTAAATAACAATTTCATATTCAATTTAAAACAAGAATGGGAGACGCAATTAAAATCTTAATAGTCGATGACAAAAAGGAAAACCTACTTTCTTTACAAGTCATTCTGGCTGACCGTGGTTATCAGTTTGTTGAAGCGACATCAGGGAAAGATGCTTTGCGGATTCTGCTGAAAAATCAGGATTTTGCTATTATACTTATGGATGTTCAAATGCCATTGATGGATGGTTTTGAAACCGCCGAATTGATTCGGCAAAGCGAAAAATTAAAACATGTTCCTATTATTTTTTTAACCGCGAACATGAATACCAATGAATACATTTTCAAAGGGTATCAATCTGGTGCTGTTGACTATATGATTAAACCGCTGTCACCGGAAATATTGCAGGCAAAAGTGATGGTTTTCACCGAATTGTTCCGAAAAAATCAGGAACTAAGAAAGAAGGAAGAAGAAACCCATGCGCTGAACGAAATGATTTTAAAAGCCAATAAAGAACTTGCTTCTCAATATGCAGCGATAGAAAAACATGCCGATGAATTGAAAAAGAAGAACATGGAACTTGATGCCTTTACGTATATATCAAGCCACGATTTGCAAGAGCCGTTGCGTAAAATTCAGACTTTTGCCAATCTTATTATGTCTAATGAATATGCTAATTTATCTGATGATGGTAAAACGAAATTTGACCGAATTTTGTATTCCTGTAACAGAATGCGCGAATTGATAAATAGTCTTCTTACTTTCTCCAGAGCTACTTTGGTTGACAGAAGATATGAAACAGTCGATTTGTATACTATTATTAAAGATGTAAAAGAGGCGCTGCATGAAAATTTAAGTGAAAAAGGAGCTACGATTATAACGGATTTTCATGATACCGCCAAAGTTATTCCTTTTCAGTTTGTGCAGTTAATGGAGAACCTGATTCATAACTCTATCAAATTTGCAAAAATTGAAACACCATTAGAAATTACGATAAAAAGCCGTTTGGTTTATGGTTCTGATTTGCAAATAGAAAACTTGTCGACAGCCGTAAATTATTGTCACATTAGTTTTGTCGATAACGGAATTGGATTTGAACCCCAACACAGCGAGAAAATCTTTGGTGTTTTTCAGAAGTTGCACGGCAGAGATGTCTACGAAGGAACCGGAATTGGACTCGCAATCGTCAAGAAAATAGTCGAAAACCACAATGGTCATATTGATGCCCTTGGTGAACCGATGCAGGGTGCAACTTTTAATATTTACATTCCGTATTAAAGAGATGAGGTATATGGATTTTCTTGTTTTAGCATACGATTAATTTTGCAAATAAATATTTCAGGACTTTAGTTTAATATTTTTTAAAGTAAAGTGTCTGATATTGTGATTTTTATATTACTTTTAAGGTGTAAGACTCTAAACTTTTATGATATGAAAAACAAAATTTTAAAAGGATTATTATTAGGAAGTGTGTTAGTTTCAATGTTAGCCTGTAACACTAAGAAGGAGGAAGAAAAACCCGCCGTAGTAGTGGATAAAGAGCAAATAAAAAAGGAAATTCAGGCAAAAGAAGATGAATTTGCGGCAACTTATAATTCGGGTGAGGTCAAGAAAATTGGTTATTATGCTGATGACGCTATAAGTTATTATCAACACAAAAAACCATTAGTTGGTAAAGAAGCCATTTCTGAATTTTTGATTTCTGATTTGGTCTCAAATTCCAACATAATTTCTTTTAAAACAAATGATGTTTTTGTTTCAAACGATGGAAATCAGGTAGTTGAAAGTGGCGCTTACACGGTAACAGACTCCGTTAGTAAAAGCGTTATTAATAGCGGAAACTATCTTAGTTTATTCGAAAAAAGAGACGGTAAATATGTTTGTGTCAGAGATATGAGCGCTTCAGATATGGAAGTAAAATAAAGACATCAAATTTAAAGATAAAAACAAATGGACTAAAACTTATTAAGTTTTAGTCCATTTGTTTTTTATAAAAAAGTAGAAGTTTGTTTAACGTCTTCTTCCGCCTCCGCCTCCGCCAAAGCCTCCGCCACCTCTGCTACCTCCGCTAAAACCACCACCACCGCCTCCGTGATTAAAGCTGCTACCGCCGCTGCTTCTCGTACGACCAGAATCGAAACTCGGACTCGATGAACGATTTGAAGTTGATGGACGATTTAAGTTTGAAGATCGGTCTGAAGTACCTGCTGAAGGTCGATTTACTTTTGATGATCGGTCTGAGGTCGAACCCCGATTTACATTAGACCCACGATCTGAAGTTCCTGCACTTGGTCGATTACTATTATTTCCCCTATCAGATGTGCCTGCTGTCGGGCGATTGCTGTTGTTTCCACGGTTATCTCCGTACTTTCCATTTGCCCGGTTATTGTTAACGGTATTAGATCGGTTTCTATCGTTATTATAATGATTAATTTGATTTCTGTTATTAATAATGACCGTATTTCCGCCGCCATAATGGCCACCGTAATAACCGCCATGATACCAATTGTTATGACGATATATACCTACTGCCAACACAGTAAAGGCTGCAAAATAGGGAGGGTAAAAACCATAGTAATAAGGAGGATAATAAGGCACATAGGCAGGAGAGTATACATACTGTACAATTGGCGCCGATTCTACCACTACGGTAGTGGTAGCAGGAACGTTAACGGTAACAGGATTAGAACCCACATAGGCCGGATTAGCCGTTACTGACCCGCTTGTAGTTTTGGGCTCAATAACATAATCTTTGCCATAAAGGTCTTCATCTCCCACTATTTGCAAAGAGACTTTTCCACTCTTGTCTTTGTTTACTAAAATAACGGCAACATCCTGGGTTTCTTTTTCGCTAACGTTTACCTGAAGTACGAACGTAAAAGCATTGCCATCCTTTTTGGTTACAACTTTAATAAAGTCAACTTTTTTGTCCAAATTCAAATCCAGATTATTAATTTTTGTCTCTTTTTGATTTAAGGTCTTTTCAAAATCCTCAATGGTTTTTGACTTCTGAAAAAGATCAAGCACAGCATACAAATCCAGATTATCTCCTGGTAAACCTAGTGGTGGTACATCATCATCTTTTGTTTGAGAAAAACCAGATTGATTGGATAGGCATATTACAACCACTAATAATGACAAAAAAAGTTTTTTCATAATAAATGAGTTTAGATGAATATACTGCAAGTTAGTGAATATCAATGATATAAAAAAAGCATTGTGTTAATTTCACGTTTTGCGGCTATATTCAATTTAGACTTCTTTACTTCTGTACAATATTTAGTACTGTTTACTGGGGTTTTGAAGTTTTTTATTTAAAATTTAAGAAGCAAAAAAATATAGAAAATACATAAACAGGATAGTACATGACGCTAAGATTAAGTTGATTACCTACTTTTAGTACTGACTAACCTAACCCTGAATACATGAAAATTCAAAAACAATATTTTTTTAATTTTATTATTCTGATGCTTTTCTGCAGTATCGGAACACCAAATACAATTATAGCCCAACAACTTAATATTAAGAATGATGTTTTTTGGAACACGAAAGACGGACTTCCGTTAAACAGTCAGGGCGGTGGAATTTTTAAATTTGCTGATCCGGTTACCGGTGCGCAAAAGTATTATTGGTATGGTGTGCAATATGTTGAGGCCAATCGTTATCGCGAAAACCCGGCTGTGACACTAAACACTTCTACTTTTGAAGCGGTGACTTGTTACAGCTCAACCGATTTGGTAAACTGGACCTTTGAAAGAAATGTTTTGACAAAAGACAAAGTAAATCCGTCTGGTAAAAGCTGGGTGGGACGTTTAGGGGTTTGTTATATTAAAGAGTTGAAAAAATATGCCATGTTCGTTCAACATGACACCGAAGTATTGATTACACTTGCAGATTCGCCAACAGCGGAATTTTCCTGGCATCAGAAAATAAATATGGAGAAGATGATAGGAACAAGTAACACAGGAGATCAAACTGTTTTTACAGATGAAGATACCGGAAAATCCTATTTAATTTATTGTTATGGAAAAGGCCGTGATAAAATTTATGTTTCTGAAATTGGTTTAAAAGACGGAAAAGTAAATCTTTTAGATTGCACTCCGGTTTTTAAAGGAGAAAGTCGTGAAGGAAATTGCATGTTCAAATATCAAAATAAATATTACATGTTTGCTTCGAATATTTATGGTTGGGATGCCTCTTTTGCTTATTATTTGGTGGCCGATGATATTAGGGGACCCTATCTTCCAACCAATCAAATGTCAGTTATGAAAGGGGCTGAAGAGGATTTTGCACACATTTCGCAAACGGGTTTTTTCTTTTCTGTTAAAGGAAGCCAGAAAGAAACGATCGTATATTGCGGAGACCGCTGGGCAGATTTTGCCGGAAATGGTTTGGGATACAATCAATGGTGTCCGATTTCTTTTGAAGAGAAAACACCTTATTTTAATTCGTTAAACTCCTGGAATCTCGATGCGAAAACAGGAAACTGGAAAGTAGCAGAGGATAATAATTATGTAAAAAATGGTAGTTTTGAGGCTGATCGCAGGCATATTCCGAGTCCCGTTAAACCGGTTCAAATTCAGTTAACAGGCTGGGCAAGTGAAGTTACAGAAGGAAACAAAATTGGATTAGACAGTATTAATTCTCCCGTTTTAAATCATTTTAATACCGAAAAAGAAAGAAAGATTGTTATTGGAGAAAAGAGCTTAAACATTAGCGATAAAGTCAGTTTTAAAAGAAAAACGTTTCAGATAATTTCATCTTCGCCCTACGTTAAATTAGGAGATGGTCTGTATACTTTGACTGCTAAAATAAAAAATAGTTCCGGATTTATTAAGTTGGAAATGTATGCTTTGAGTAATTCGAAAACATATAAAAATACTATTAGAGACGAAAACAGTGACTGGAAAACAATTACAATCAAAAATATTGCTGTAAAAGAAGGTAAGGTGGAAATTGGTTTTATAGCAGAAGGAAAAGCAAATTCGTTTTGTTTTATTGATGATGTTTGTTTGGTGAGAAGTAAAAAGTGAGAAGTAAAAAGTGAGAAGTAAAAATTGAGAAGTAAAAATTGAGAAGTAAAAAGTGAGAAGTAAAAAGTTGGGATTTGGAATTTCAAATTTTAAAGTTAAAACATTTAACCTTTTGCATAACTAAATAAATTATTTTTGTGGGAAGCAAATTAATTATGACAAAAAAAATTTTAATAGTTGACGATCATTTAGTTGTTCGAAATGGGGTTGCCATGGTTTTAGAAAAACAAATTGAAGATGTAAAAATCTCAAATGCCGAAAATTTCTTTGAGGCAACGGCATCATTAAGAGAAGATTCTTTTGATTTGGTTATTCTGGATATCAATATCCCAGGTGGTAAAAGCACGGAGATGATTACCGATTTGAGAGCAATTCAACCTGCTGTTAAGATTCTTGTTTTCTCAGCCCATGAGGAAGAGCAATATGCTTTAAAGTACATTTCTGCTGGTGCTAACGGATACCTGAACAAACTCTCCAGTGAAGAAAAAATGATGTTTGCTATTAATTCTATTTTTGAATCTTCGAGCTATATTTCTGCTGAATTGGTTACTAAATTGGTCGCTGAAAAAACGAGTAAAAAGACTATAAATCCATTGGAAGTTTTGTCTAAAAGAGAACTTCAAATCGCACAATTATTAATAAATGGAAATGGCAATCTTGAAATCTCAAACATGCTGGATATTCATATGTCTACTGTAAGTACCTATAAAGCCAGAGTATTTGAGAAACTTAAAATTCACAATTTGGTCGAATTGATCAACGTCTATAAAACTTTTGACTATTAGGCAAAATCAACTATAATTTCAATAATCGTCCCTTCATTCAGCGAGCTCGAAATATTAATTTTTCCTTTGATAATAAGAAGAAGTTCAATGATCATATGAAGTCCCAGATGATAATTTTTCACAATAGGATTTTTATAAAAATCAAGATAATAGTCAATTAGTTCCCGACTCATACCTTTTCCATCATCCATAACGGTTAAGGATAACTTATTGTCTTTTGTTGCGCATTGCAATTCTATTTGCCCATTAGTTGTATTTTTTATAGCGTTATCCAATAGATTATGAATGATAATAGACAGTGCTTTATTGTTTGTTTTAATTAAAAAATCTTTCGGAACTTTATTGATTATGATTGTGTTTTCTGATTTTGCAATTTTTTCAAAAATCAAAATCTTTTCTTCAATTAAATCATACAAAGAATAACTTTTGTCTTCAAGTTTTTTCCCTTCTAAAAATATGGTCGAATATTTTATTAGGTTTTCAACATATTCATATAACTGATCTGATGATAGTTGTATCGTTTCTATTTGTCGTTTTAATTTTTCGTCTTGCTGAATGTTTGCATTATCAGACAAGTAACTTAGAGAAGCAGTTAGAAATTTTAAAGGGCTTTTGATATCATGGCTTATACTTTTTACTAAAGTCTCTTGCTGTTTGATTTCCTGTTTTAGATTTTTTTCTGTGGTTTTTAGTTTGTTGACAGTTTTTGCCAGTTTTTTAGTTTTTTTATCAATAACTTCTTTAAGACGCACATTTTTTAGCTTTATATAATACAAACGGAGATACCAGATAAAAAGTAAAAATAGCATTGCTAATAGATAACAAAGAATAGTAAACCAGAATGTTTGATGAAATTGGGCGGGTACTATTATCGTAAATTTTTTATAGGCATAGTTTCCATCAAAGCCAGATAAGCTTCTTAAAATAAGTACATATTTTCCGGGAGGCAGGGTTGTAAAGGAAATTGATTTCTCACCTCTAATTTTCTCCCAACGTGTATCGCTCGCTATATCCAGTTTTGCTTCGATATTTATATTTTCTGCAGTACCGTAATAAGGGTAGTCAATTAAGAACTTTACCCTTTGAAAGTTGTTTTTTAGTACGATGGTATCTTTTGGAGAAATGACAGTTTGATCTACAATTACTTTGTCAATAAAAAAATCTTTTCCTGGAAGTAGAGGTGTTATTTTATCAGGATTAAAAAAAACAAAACCATTCATAGACGGAAAAACAACCTCATTGTTTTTAAGATAATTGCTGTTTGGCTGGCATCCGCCATTAAATTCATTCGTTAAAAAACCATCTTTTTTATTGTATTGATGATAATAGATTGCGCCTGTTTTATTTTTGTTGTATTTTAATAATGCTTTTCTGGATACTTGAAAAAGTCCTTTGTTTGTGGGAATCCAGAAAAAACCTTTTTTGTCTTCGACTATGCAATGTGATGAATTAAGGTAATTTTCTTCGTCCTTTGGAAAGGCGTGTAAGGTGTTATTTGCGAATAAGAAAAAACCTTTTTCATAAGTGGTAAGCCATACTTTTCTTTCACTATCAATAAAAATACTACGGATGTTTAGTTTTTCAGAATTCTTAATGAAAAAGAATTTTTTAGAATCTATTTTATAGGTAAATAAGCCTTTATCAGTTCCTAAGAGAAGGGTATTATAATCAAATTGACTAATGTAATTGATGTTTTCTTTTAAGATTGACACAAGAGTCACAACACCATTTTTTATATAATAAAGTTTTGCTTTATGAAATTCATTACTTTCCATACTCACCCAGATCGTATTGCTTTTATCTTTAAAAAGCGTTTTTGGAGCCTGTTCAAAGTTATAATTGATATATTTTTTATATCCAGATTCTTTAAGATAACACTGAACGCTTAATAGGCTAATAATCCATAAATTCTTGTAATCGTCTTTTTCGATGCTTAGATGATCATTGAGATAAACAGTTTTCACAAAAGGAAGACTATCAATAACTCTTTTATTATTTACTATATACCCTTCGGCGGTAACAATAGTACTGTCAGACAGTGGCAATCCTGCATAATAAACTTCTGCTGCCTTGAGAGGATCTTTTTTAACAGTTTTAAAATCAGGAAAAGAAATTACACATAATCCATTGGTATAACTTCCTAAATAGAGCTTTTGATTTTTTAGATCATAAAAAAGCGAAATAATATTGCTTTTCTCAAAATTTTTAAACTCAACAATTGGTTGTATTGCTAATTGGTTTTTATCAGCTGTTAAGAGGTATATTTTATTTTGTGAATAAAGAAAAACCTGTTTAGACGTAATGTTCCAATACAGTTTATATTTTGTCTTAAATAGGGCTGAATTTAGTTTGTTGACCGACTTTCCATCGTTAGTAAAACAATCATAAGTGCCATCAGAATTCAGATAAAAAAGTACATTATTTATAGTAAAAAAGTTAAAAACATTCTCACTTTTATAGGCTATTTTGTAAATGGTTTTCATTTTTGAATCGCACAATTCTACTTGTTTACTGTCGATAAAAAAAAGATTTCCGTTTGATAGTTTAATATAATAGGGATCGTGAGGATTTATTGTATTATTTGACGGAATCCCATCATGACTATAATAGCGTTTTTCATTTCGGATGATTTTGTAAAAAGGATAAGCTTCTTTTTTGACAAGCTTTATTTTACGACCGCTTATAAGGACCAGCTCAGTTTTTTTGTCATTATAACAGTACAAACTGTCTTTTTGTATGTTTCCTAAAATTTCAGTAAAACGACCCTGTTGTATGTTTGTGGTAGCCGAATTATAAACAAGAAAAGATTGTCCGTCATAACGAACCAGACCATTTTCTGTCGTCATCCAGATAAAATTGTATTTATCCTGCACAATTGCTTTTATACTACTTTGCGGTAATTCATTATTGTCAGCGGTGTACCATCTGGCAATATAGTTTTTTTGGCAAACTCCTTTCACTGTAGTTAGCAATAGTAAAAGGTAGCAATAACGCAAAGATGTAAAAAACCTCATTTTTGACATCGGGCTAATTTTATTCACAAACTTAACAAACATAATACATAATTTTTGATTTGTAGTTTTAAATCTACAACGTTGTAGGTTTATCGGCACACGCTCTCATAAGCTCAAAATGTCAGATGCGGCTATATTTGTTTAAAACCGTAGTCTTACAATTTTGCATTAAAAAATAAGATTAAAAAAACGAGAGATTATGAAAGTAGGGATAATAGGAGCCTGCAATATGACTTTGGATATTGCAAACAGAGCCGCAAAATCAGGGCATGAGGTATTATTAAGCAACAGCCGTTGCATTGAAAGTTTAAGACCTGTTGTTGAAAAAATGGGAGATAAGGTAAAATTAGTTACTAAAGATAAAGCAGTAAAAGCCAAGATTATTGTATTGTTTATTCCCCGGGAAGAAATTACGGATTTCCTTGAAGGATTACCTGATATGTCTGATAAAATAATATTGCATACCAATAATCCTTTTTTTAATATCGCCAGTCTTTTGTCGCCAATCGCAGAGGTAAAATCTTCAAGTGAAATTATTACTTCACTGTTACCGAACGCACATATAATTAAAGTTTTTCACGTATTAGAACCAGGAGTTATTGTATCTAAATGTCAAAGTCAGAGTGGAAACGAAATATTCTATACGGGCAGAAATCAACAAGCAAAAAATAAGGTAAAAAGTTTTTTAAAAACATTAAACTTATCAGCTTGTGATCTTGACGATTTATGTGTTGCGGGGCAATGCTAAGATTATAAAAGTATCCACTTCTTAAAAAATACTTCCAAATTAGTTTTTATTTAAGTGTTAAGGAAGAAGGTTTCAATTGATTTGAAATCTTCTTTTTCTTTTTTATAGAAGTCATAAAGTCCTTCTGCAGTTATGCGAGGGCATTAAATTTCTTTTTCCTCTCCCTTTTTTAAAATTTTGCTATTGCTTATCGAAAGAAAAACGCTTCAGTAAAATGGTCTTCAATAGATTTTTTCTATCAATGTACATTAATATAATATTCTTTTAACGTACAACCTTTTTATTTAGTTCGTAAATTAGTCTGATCGTAAATTGATTACTAATTCAAAAATCAAAAAAAATAAAATTGTAGTTATGGACAACCAATCAAATGACATTAGCAAATGCCCTTTTCACAATGGGAGTATGGACAAAGTAGCAGCTACAGGCACAAAAAATAGTGACTGGTGGCCCAAACAATTAAAGGTAAATATTCTGCGACAAAATTCCTCATTATCAGATCCGATGGGAGAAAATTTCAATTATGCAGAAGCTTTTAAAAGCCTTGATCTTGAAGCATTAAAAAAAGATTTACACGCACTTATGACTGACTCGCAAGAATGGTGGCCGGCTGATTTTGGTCATTATGGAGGTTTATTCATAAGAATGGCATGGCATAGTGCAGGAACTTACAGAGTAGAAGATGGTCGCGGTGGGGCAGGTGCAGGACAACAACGTTTTGCTCCGCTTAACAGCTGGCCAGATAACGTAAGTCTTGACAAAGCAAGAAGATTGCTATGGCCAATTAAACAAAAATACGGAAGAAAGATTTCCTGGGCCGATTTGATGATCCTTACAGGAAATATCGCTTTAGAATCTATGGGCTTTAAAACTTTTGGTTTTGCCGGAGGAAGAGCCGATGTTTGGGAACCGGACGAAGCCGTTTACTGGGGTTCTGAAACGACTTGGTTGGGTGGAGATGAACGTTATAAAGATGGTTCTGAAGGTGTGCCGAAAGATCATGGCGTTGTTTCCTCAGATGATGATCCTGATGGCCATATTCATTCAAGAAATTTAGAAAAACCACTTGCAGCCGTACAAATGGGACTTATATATGTAAACCCGGAAGGACCAGACGGTAATCCTGATCCAATTGCTGCCGCTAAAGACATCAGAGATACTTTTGGCCGTATGGCGATGAATGATGAAGAAACGGTAGCGTTAATTGCAGGTGGCCATACATTTGGAAAAACACACGGAGCTGCTTCTTCTGATCACGTTGCCGAAGAACCGGAAGCAGCTGGTTTAGAAGCACAAGGTTTTGGATGGAAAAATAGTTTTGGTTCTGGTACAGGTGCAGATGCCATTACAAGTGGATTGGAAGTGATCTGGACCACAACACCAACACAATGGAGTAATAACTTTTTTGAAAACTTATTTGGTTTTGAATGGGAACTTTCTAAAAGCCCGGCTGGTGCCCACCAATGGGTAGCAAAAAATGCTGAACCCATTATTCCGGATGCTTTTGATAGTGCTAAAAAGCATTTACCAACGATGCTTACAACCGATTTGTCATTACGCTTAGATCCTGAGTACGAGAAAATATCACGTCGTTTTCTTGAAAATCCGGATCAGTTTGCCGATGCATTTTCGCGTGCCTGGTTTAAATTGACACACCGTGATATGGGACCTCTTACACGTTATTTAGGAGCAGATGTTCCGCAGGAAGAATTGTTGTGGCAAGATCCTATTCCGGCAGTAAATCATGAACTAATAAATGAAAATGATATTGAGCAATTAAAAGGAAAAATTCTGAATTCAGGATTATCTATTTCTCAATTAGTTGGAACAGCCTGGGCTTCGGCATCTACTTTTAGAGGATCTGATAAACGTGGTGGTGCTAATGGCGCACGTATAAGATTGGCTCCGCAAAAAGATTGGACTGTAAATAATCCGGCTCAGCTTAAAAGTGTTTTAGATAAATTAGAAAATATTCAGGCAGAATTTAATGCTGCGCAAGGTGGTGGAAAAAAAGTTTCATTGGCTGATTTAATCGTTTTGGCAGGATCTGCAGGAGTAGAGAAAGCGGCAGCAGCTGCAGGTAGTGCTGTTACTGTACCTTTTACGCCAGGTCGTATGGATGCCTCTGCAGAGCAAACTGATGTTGAATCTGTTGGATACTTAGAGCCAAAAACCGATGGTTTCCGTAATTACCGCAGCACAAGATCGTCTGTTGCAACGGAGGAATTACTTATTGATAAAGCGCATTTGTTAACGCTTACAGCACCACAATTGACTGTGCTTCTGGGAGGATTACGCGTTTTGGATATCAATGCAGATGGTTCTAAAAATGGAGTATTTACAAATCGCCCGGGACAACTTACGAATGATTTCTTTGTAAACTTGCTTGATATGAATACACAGTGGCAATCTGTTTCTAACGACAAGGAACTTTATACAGGAAACGATCGTTCGACAGGTCAGCCAAAATGGATTGGTACACGTGCTGATCTTGTTTTTGGATCTAATGCAGAATTGAGAGCGCTTGCCGAAGTGTACGCTAGTAGCGATGCACAGGAAAAATTTGTAAAAGACTTTGTTGCAACATGGAATAAAGTTATGAATCTGGATCGATTTGATCTTGCTTAATACCAATTTGCAGAACTATAAAAACCAAAAGGCGTCGAGAAATCGACGCCTTTTGGTTTTCTAAAAGATTGAACTTAAAAGATTTATTCTTCCTCTCCATCATTGTCATCCGGTTCTGCTTTATTGGCACTGTACTCATCTAAAGTTCTTCGATCCGGATCGTTGTGATTGCTTAAATCTCTTTCAGCATCGATTGTTCTGTTGCTGTTTTTTTGAAGATTAATATCATCATTATCATCTAAGTTTTGTCCGTCTGAAACATCATTGTTATACGGCTCCCTGTTCTCGTAATTATTTTGATGCTGATTAATTGCCGGATCTTTATTCTCCATTGTTTCAGAATTAATGGCTTCATTATCTGATCTGCTGCTTCTGTGGTTGAAAGTATTCATAATAATTAATTTTATAGTTAATAATTACAAATCTATCATCAAAAAAGAGAAAAATTTTATACGTTTTTAATTTGTAATTGTATTATTATCAGTTGTTTAGTTTGTCTGCCCCATATAAAGTAAATTTGTAAGGAATGGAAATAAAAAAACCGCTTAGAGTAGTAAGCGGTTTTAAATTTTTGAGTTTAAAATTTCCTTTGATGATGTATTGGACCAACTTTTTCAAGGTCTTGATTTATTTTTCTAGTAAAGACAAGTCAACATCTTTATAAAGATCACCAGGTCTGTTATCGTCTTCATCATCATCATCGAGATCACCATCTTTTTCTAAATCGTCATCATCAACGTCGCTGTAGTCGTCGTTATCATCTTCCTCTTCATCATCAATATCGTTTGCAGGATCATTAAATTGTCGGTTTATATCCTGATCATCATATTGATTTTCATCTTGAAAGTTCGGTTCATCGCGACCAAATCTTTCAGTATCATCTCTATTCATAATAATGTTTTTAAAAAATTATTTTTTTGTTTTTGGCGCCTCTTTTTTAGTATCTGCGTCTTTAGCTTTTGAAGTACTTTTAGAAGTAGTTGCTTTTGAATCCGTTTTTTTATCTGATGATTTTGCACCTGATGTGTTACCGCTTTTTTGGTTTGAAGTATTCATAATATTTAATTTAAAGATTTATAATAGTACTAAAATACAGGTAGTTAAAATCAAAATATTACAAAAAACAGCGGTTAAAATTACATAATTTACAGGTTGATCTATTTATTTGTTGTTAAAGCATTTTTTAATAAGAAAGTTAAACAGAAAAGCGGTAATATTTTTTTATTGTACTGATATTGAAGTACTTAATTTGTAATTTTTTAAGGGAATTATATAAGTTAATTTTTGATAATTATTTTACTTTTAAAAAATTATGAACTTAAAATCACTTATTATGAAAACACTTTTCAAAACCAAATTGGCATTGCTTATTATTGTGACGGGTCTTTTATTTTCATGTAAGAAAAATGAAACCGTTCCGGCAGATACTTATACTGATACTACAGGAACAGCAGTAGACAGTGTAACAGCACCAATTGACACAACGACAATTGATACTACAAGAGTAAAAACAGACACCACTAGAACTGCAACTCCAAAATAATTCAAATTATTGAGGAAAATAAAAAAACCTGTAACGGAGTACTCCTTACAGGTTTTCATATTTTGAAGTATTTGAAATCAGTTAAACAGACTCTATATACGTTTTGAAATTCATAATATCATCTTTTACCAGTTTTTCAAAATACGGATTAAGCAATTTTGCAGCACTTTCACCGGCAACTCCCAGTGGCGCATGGTAGGAAATGGTTACAATAATTTCTGTATCTTTTCCATTTGGTCTAAAAACAACCTTTCCTGCATTTTTAATGGTGGATTCCGGTAAAGAATTCCAACTTATTAATCTTTCTTTTTCATCTTTTACGATCTCGGCTTTCCATGTTATTTGGCCAATTCCTGCCGGTCCTTTTGCAGTCCATTTAGAAGTGGTATACGTCAGCGGTTTTACCGACTCAAGATGGTTCATGAATTTTGGGAAATTTTCAAAATCGCGCCAAAAAGTATAAACCTCGCTTATTGGTTTTTTAATAATGCTGCTAACTCTGATGTTTACATTAGATGCTTTATCATTTTTTATATGATCTACAGCATCATAAACCGGGCAATATCCTGAAAGTCCACGTAAAAGCATTGCGCTTCCTGAGCCTATTTGCGAGATACTTTTATCTTTCTTTGATAACCCTTTATACAATAGATAACCACCGCTGGTTACCATTAAAAGTCTTTCAAGGGCTGAAACATTTGTTTTAAGTTTTGAAGTTCCTGACGTAGAAACTTTCTTCTGAGCTGTTGTGACTGTTTCCATGATTCTATATTTTTATTGATTTGCAATTTTAGAAGATTAAAATTAAGCTCTTTAGACCGTTTTCCTTTTATACTATTAATGTTGATTATTACAGAATTAAGCTTGATACAGTAAGGAAATTTTCAGTTCTAAAGCTTACCAGTAAAATACTTTTTTATACTTCTTAGGTGCAAGATTTTCAATCAGAACGGTTTTTCTTTTTGAGTGTAGCTATGTGTTTTTTGTTTGATGTGAATTTTATGTAAATCATTTTGTGCCGGGCCATTGATAACAGAGCCATCTGTAGAAAATCGGGAACCGTGACAAGGGCAATCAAAAGATTTTTCATCAGCATTCCAGTTTACTATACAACCCAGATGAGGACAGACTGCAGAAAATGCTTTTAAGGAATTATCATAATCCCGGTAAACGGCAATTCTTTTTAATCCCGAAGAAATTACGCCACCTTCGCCTGCCGGTAAATCTGCCGTATTTTTTAAGTCAGATGTTGTAATCCAGTCGACATATTGCGAAGCCATATTGCCTACTTCTTTTGCAAAGTCAACCGCTATTTTAAGCGTAATCCGTGAAGGGTTGTATAAATCTTCGTATTTATTTTTAATCCCCATTATACTATCGCAAATAATCATCGCCCCAATCGTAGCATGTGTCATACCGTTTCCTGAATCTCCGGTAATGATATAGATGTTTTTATCTCCGGGGTTTTTACCCATAAATCCTAAAGAATCTACAGGTTCCATAACCTGACCTGACCATCTGTAAGTCAAATCATCTTCAAGCATCGGAAAATAATCTCTTGTCCAGGCTTCAAGTCTGTCATAACGCTCAGCCGCTGATAAACCATCTTCATCTGCCTGGCCAGTTTTATGATCTTCTCCTCCGGAAATTAATAAATCGTACTTGTCGTCATAATTTTCCAAACGTACATAATGATAAGGCTGTGAGACCCATTTTGATTTCTGATCGCCAGTATCCCACCAAAGCGCATACGGAAGTTGTCCTTTCTTAATTTTACCCGCAATAACATAAGTTCTGTAGGCATGTTGTTTGGTGTGCATTGTGAGAACATCATTGACCGGACTGTTTGTCGCTACTACGATATGTTGTGCAGAAAAGGTATATCCGTTTACTTTCGCACCTTTTTTAGTAATGTCTTCTGCATGTGCTTCTGTATATATAATGCCGCCTAAGGAAGTTATGGCATCGGCAAGACCTTTTAGATAATGTAAAATATGAAATTGTGCCTGATTAGCAAAAGCTAGGCATCTTTGATTTTCTCCGTTGGCCAATGAGGGAATACCTCTTAGAATAGAAGTTTTTAATCCTGCCTTTTGTGTAACGTGAAATTCTTTATCTAAATTTTCTTCTTTATCAGAAGGATGAAGAAATAAATAACCATTTACTCTTTTAAAGGAACAATCAATATTTAGTTCGTCCACTATTTTTTCAATTTCATCAATGGCTTTCAAATGACTTTCAGCTGCAAGTTTAGCTGCGTTTTCTCCAAAAATTTTCTCCAGAAAATAATAACGATCATCCAGAGCGCAGGTTAAATGGGCAGTTGTGCGTCCGGTTTCGCCACTGCCAATAAAACCATCTTCTACCAGAACGACTTTTTTGCCGGCCTTTAGTAATTTATAAGCGGTTGTTAAACCCGCAATTCCACCACCAATAATAAGTACTTCTGTTTCTATATCCTGATCCGGTTTGTTACAGGAAATAATGGGTGTAGAGTCAATCCAAAATGAAACATTGTCGCCTGAAGTAATACTGGAGTTTTTTAAAGTATTGTTTGATTCATTCATAACACTAAATTTTTAAAATTTATAATCAGTTGGAATTGTGGTCTTTCTGACGGGTTTACTTGTATTAGAAGATATCAAAGCTACTATGCAAAACAATTGGATACTTACAAATTTAAGCGCAAATTTTATATGATTGCCATTGTGATAATAGGAGGTAGTTTGCTGGTAATCAGAAAAATAAAAAAGCCGCTTAAAACAAGTTTAAACGGCTTAATTCAAAAAAAAAACGAAATTATTTTACCAAATATTTTTTCTGAATTTGTTTTTTGACTTTTTTATCAATCCCATATTCTACTAATAACATTTTATCAATGCTACCATATTTTTTGATAGCGCCAGCCCATGCAGCTTCTAAATAAGCAGGTTTTACGCCCATTAATTTTGCCATTCTTTCTTCCGGAATTCCGTAGGCTTTGTACTTGCTTAAATCTGTTTTTGCAATAGCTTCATTAGATCTTAAATAGTCTTTCATGATTTCTTCGTCAGAAACATCTAAAATATGCAACAATAAAGAAGACGCAAATCCTGTTCTGTCTTTACCAGCCGTGCAATGAAACAAAACAACAGTTTCTTTTTTCTTCACTTCATCAAAGAAAGGTTTAAAGTCTTTTGCATTATCAGCAAATCCTGTATTAGCAACAATCATTAAAGAATCTACCTGTGATTCATTGAATGTTGGTGCCATCATGACTTTCATAAATTGTCCCATTTCTTTACCATTTATTGAACCAATATTGGCTCTGGTAGTTTCAATTTTTTCTCCAGTCGGAATAAAATCAGGATCTTTTTTTATTTCATCATCATTTCTAAAATCTACTATAGTAGTGATGTTTAAAGCGTCAAACTTTTTAATATCATTGTCTGTAAGTTTAGAAAAATTACCTGATCTGAAAATTATATCTTCTTTAATTTTTTTGCCCTCTTTATTGTGAATTCCTGATAGTGATCTGAAATTTGGGCTGTTTTCGATTTCCATATTTTTTTGAGCCTGACCTTGAAAAGCAATCATTAAAAAGACTGCTGTAGTGCGTAAAAGAGTTTGAGTTTTCATATTATTTATTTTTTTGAAATTATAGATTGAATTTTAATGCAAACTGAAATATCAGTTTGCATTACGTATTATTTAAAATTATTTAGAAAGAAATGAACCTTATAAAATTTGATATTTAAGACCTAACTGACCATTGATAGAGGACCATTCGCTGTTGGTAATTCTGCCTTCATTGTTTCCAAGAAATTGTTTGAAGGGTTCGTTAGTAAGGTTTCTAACTTCCATAAAAACTTTAATTTTATTGCTGATGGAATAATCTGCAGAGAAATCAACAGTGAAATTTGGCATAGCCGAGATATAATAATCCGGACCTAAATTTTGATTGATTGTTTCTACCGATTTCCCTCTGTAATTTCCTGCGATTCTAAACATGAAACCATATTTTTCGTAGAAAAGAGAAGAGTTAAACAATAATTTAGATTGATTTGGCAATGTAGTTTCATCCGTCGCTGTTATTTTTCCCTGCGCATCATATCTTGAAACTTCTAATTTTGATTTAATAATAGAAGTATTAAAGTCGATTCCAAATCCGCCCCAGAAACCATTCCATTCTGTAAATCTCTTTGTGATTCCAAGTTCGAAACCTAGTAAGCTTGCATCTTTAATGTTTTTTGGCTGTGTAACGATGTAATCAACGTTATTAATTCTTTCTGCAGAAATATCCCTGAAAATATAGTCGCTGATATCTTTATAGAAAACCCCTGCCGTAATCAATCCGATGTCTTTTAAGAAATACTCTCCCATAAAATCTAAATTGTTAGAAAAAGTAGGTTTTAAATCGGTGTTTCCTCTTGTGATTTTTGGAACTCCTCCCGTCACGTCAATAATTTCACTCGGATTTAAATCGGGTAAATTTGGTCTTGAAAAAGTTCTCGTATAAGCCGCTCTGAAATTGATATTTTCGTTGAAAGCATATTTCACATGCACCATTGGTAAAAATGCATTATAAGAGGATGTTTTGGTAATAGGCGTAGCCACTTTAGTTTGAGAATTATAATCGGTACTGCTCATTGTAACATTCGTTTCTTCATTTCTCGCACCGGCAATGATTTTTGTTTTTTCAGTTAAATCATAAACACCCATAACATAAGCACTAAAAACATTTTCTTCGCCTTTAAACTTTGTGGTAACATTAGAAGCAGGAGAATAATCTGCAAAACCATTTGCTTTTAAATATGATGGTGTGAAAATATCAAACAATTGATTTTTCGTAATCGGATTTACAATTAAGTTATTAAACGGACTTCCAATTTCTGAGAAGAAATTATTGGCATTCGGATAAGGTTCTGTTTGTAAATTACTCATCGGAATTAGTGCAGGCGAACCCGGAATTCCTAAAGCCGCGCCAGGCAAATAAACAATTGGTGTTTGTTGCCCCTCATATTCTTTCAGCCTTAATTTAGAACCTGCTTTAATTATAAATTTATCCGTTGCATCATAATTAAAGTTAATCTGACCTACTTTATCATGATCTCTCTGGTCTAATTGTGTAATGACCAATTGTTGTAATGTTAATCTCTTTGGATCCATAACATCGGTTGGATTCGTCAATTTTGGATCGATGTTGTAAATGTTTACACCATTTCCGTCAGGAGAATCAAAAGTATTATAAACCGCTCCGTCTGATGATCTTACTCCAAAATCGCCAACTAATTTTTGAGAAAATTGTGCAATTGGTAAGCCTCTTGTATCCGACGGCATATTTGGAGGAGTGTCTAAAAGATAGGTCATTTCATTATTGGCAAACGACCAGTCAAATTTTAGTTTAGAACCAATTCTGTGTTCTCCGCCAATTTCTACACCATTTAAATCGGTTTTATAATCAGAATAACGGTAGCTAAAAGTATATCTCTTTTTAGCAAAGTCATAGAAAGATTCGTAAACCGGACGTACGTCTCTGAATTTATCATATAAGAATTTTGCGAAAAACTTATTCTTATCGTTCAATTCATAATCAAGCCCACCACTTATTGCTTTTGTAATTCTTTCTCCAAAATAACGTTTAGCATCAACCGTATTAATTCCGTATTTTTGAGTCTGTACAGGTGCATTAATGTTGTAATCGACTACCATTTCATCAGTAGCAAAATTTCTGTCCCAAATAGAAGCTGCAAGTACAACGCCTAATTTATCTTTAAAAAATCGTTGCCCGTAAACAAGAGATGCATTATAAGAACCTTTTTCAGATTTTTGATTGTAACCGCCACCAAGACTCGCGTTCAGCATGGTTTTTTTAGGTGCTGTCCTGGAGATAAAATTCACAGATCCTCCAATGGCATCACCTTCCATATCGGGAGTAATTGCTTTTGATAACTGAATGTACTGAATCATCTCCGTAGGAATAGCATCTAAAAGCGTATTTCTTGTTCCGGCAACAGAAGCACTAGGCAGTCTGGTTCCGTTGTATAAGGTCGATGTCCATCCGTAAGGCGTTCCTCGCACACTCACCTGATTGGCTTCTCCGTGATAACGGTTTACACTCACACTTGGCATTCTTTGAACGGCTTCGGCAGCATTACGGTCTGGTAATTTTCCCACGGCATCTGCAGAAAGCACGTCCATAATGGCCAATGATTTCTTTTTCATGCTTAAAGCCTTAATTTGCGAAGGTCCGGTAAACCCTTTTACGATAATCTCTTTTAAGGCGCCTTCTTCTGCTGCAAGTGTAATAGTTCCCAAATTATTAATACCCGAAACTAATTTTACTTCTTTGGTAATCGTTTGGTATCCCATATAACTAAAGGAGATGGTAAGCTTTTCGCCGGATAGATTCGAAACCTGAAAGTTGCCATCAAAGTCTGTTGAAGTTCCCGTTTTTCTTTCTAAAATCGAAATATTTACTCCCGGTAAAAACGTTTTTCCATCAGAAACTTTTCCGATCATTGAAGCATAATTTTGCGCTATAAGTTGATTTCCGGATAAAATCAAAGCAAATAACAATAGTAGTTTTTTCATTGTGTTTAGTTAATTTTTATTTTCTGCTGCAAAACTATCTGATGGTTATTTTCCGGAAGTCTTTTTAAATTTAGGCGTACAAAAAAGACTAAAAATAATTACAATTAATTGTTAATCAGGTATTTGTGAATAACATCAAATGGTTAACTAAATATGAAGGACTTGTTATTTCGAAATTCAATTTGGTATAGAAATACTTTTCTTATAAAAAAAGGGCTTTATGAGAATGCATTTTCTGAGGGTAAAGCTTCTTCATGAACTTTTTTGTAGTCACTTGGAGTTGCTCCGGTAATTTGTTTGAAGTATTTATAGAAAGTCGATTTGTTTTTGAATCCGCTTTCATAACCAATAGTGACAAAATTGGCATCTTGTTTTTTATCGATTAATCTTTTTGCTTCTTCAACTCTTAAGGAATTGATGTATTGATAAAAATTGGTCTTCAATTCTACATTGAGCGATTGTGTGATTTTTACTTTTGAGATATTTAAATCGGCCGAAAGTTTGTCCAGATTAAATTCAGAATCCAAATGGCCTTTTTTGGTTTTGAAATACGATTGTATGGCGTTGATGATCTCGTTCATTTCATCCGATTTCAATTCGTAGTTTTTATACTTTTCTTCGTTTTTAAGTTCGATGACCAGTTTTTGAATCTCGAAAAATATCGCAAACCGAATATGAATAACATAAATGAATATAAACAGCATCAGGCAATAATAAACAAATCGAAGGTTGATGATCATCTCCAAATTAAGAGCTAAGAGTACAAGGCCCAAAACGGTTAATACTCCTAAAGAACAATAAACACTTCCTATAATTTTTACGATACTGATTTTTAAATTAAAGATTCTGGAAGGATCTGGTTGAGAAGAGCGGATATATTTCAAACAATAAATACTATAGCCCAGGAAAGAAGGCATTAAAAGTATCATAACGATCAGGTTAGAAAGTTTAATGATTTTTGGGAATACAGGATTGGTTACCGCAATGAACACGATTATAATGTTGAAGGCAAAACCAATAAAGAACGGAATACAATGGTAACAGATTTTTCGGGTTGAAATTGTTTTTCCAAATACCGAAAGCATATAAAAATAAAGTAAAGGACCGTAGAGAAAGGAGAAGCTTCCGTGCAGTTTTTCAAACAGATCAGCATCCTGATAAATGAAATGTATGGATATTTTATAAAGAAGATGGAAAAAAATAGTTCCGAAGAAGAGGCTGAGGTAAAAATCTTCCTGTCTGAATTTTTTATTAAAAAAGATTAATAAGGCAGTAATTAAAGATTGGATCGAGGTGAGATAAAGAAGGAATAACATAATAAGTTGTATTGAACAACAAAACTAGTCGATGATAATTAGCACAAGGTTATCTAATGATTAAACTAAATGATTCGGAAAAATTAATTTTCACAGTAAAGAGAAGAACACTGTGGCTTAAATTTTAGCGTGACAAATAAGATTCCAATGTTAAGTTTTTAATCTGAAGTAAAACTTAACATTGGCGAGGTAATTTTAATAGTATATTTGTTAATAATTAATTAACATTAAATTAAAATTAGAATAACATTGCAAATTATTCAAATTTTGACTCAAATAAAACCGCTTCAGTATGAAAGAAAATGAAAGTACAATTGAATTAAATCAAAATTCAGAAAGTGATAATTTAAATGCTATCGAACCAACTGTTAATAAAGAAATTGCCGAGAATGAAGTACCAACTGATTCAAAGCCAAAGCCAGCAACAAAGCCAAAAACTCCAGTTGCAAAAAAGAGTCCAGTAAAAAAGGCAACAGTTTCAGCTCCAATAGTTACAGAGCAAAAAGAAGAGGCTGTATCAGCTGAGGCTTCACCAGAAACCGAAGAAAGTGTTTCAGAAGATAAAAATAATAGTAAATCTAAAAAGAAGAAGACAAAGATGAAAGAAAAATACGCAAAAGACAAGGACAAAGAAAAAGCGAAAAAGAAAAAACAAGTAGCAAAGAAAAAAGAAAAAGCGAAAGAAGATAAAAAGAAAGAGAAAGCTAAAAAAGCAAAGCAAAAAGCAAAAGCTAAAAAACAAGCTAAAGCAAAAAAAGCAAAGGAAAAAGCTAAGGCTAAAAAAATTGCTAAAAAGAAAGCTAAAAAATCGAAATCAAAATCGAAAAAGAAAAAATAAAAATAAAAATAACGCCCTGAAATTTCAGGGCGTTATTTTTTTAGAAGCATTTTCCTTATTTCTTATATGTTCCCGATGTGAAATTCCCCAATTGATCATTTCAGATATAATAGGACCAAAAGATCGACAATATTCTGTCGATTCATAAAGTATGGGTACTTTTGCATCACGGTCTTCCGTTCTTTTTACCAGATTATTGAGTTCCATATCTTTTAATTCTTTGGAAAGCATACGTGAAGTAATTCCCGGAATACTTTGCTGAATTTCTTTGAATCGGGTGTTTCCATTGCAAATAGAATTGATAATGGGCAATTTCCATTTACCACCCAAAACATATAAAGTATCCTGAAGAGCCTGAAACTCTTCTTTCTGATTTCTCGCCATTGGTATTATTTTAACACTAAGATATAAAAACTTTTTTCATCATAATTTTTTCACCATATAAGTGATATAAGTTCATTTAAACTTTGTGGTTGGTTTGAGTAATCTTTGCGGATGAGGTCATTTAAGCTGGAATTATAGTATAGTAATTTTTTCACCATATAAGTGATATAAGTTCATTTTAAACTTTGAGGTTAGTTTGAGTAATCTTTGCGGATGAGGTCATTTAAGCTGGATTTATTTGGAGTAATTTTTATAGCATTTATTTTAAGTGCTAAAATACTCATTACTTATATGACCTCAACTTTTATACAAAGCATCTAAACAGTTGTTGTAATATGAACTTATATAACTTATATGGTGGAAAAAAAACACGCAGTATACTCAATGATACCGCTAAGAAAGCAATGTCTTTTCAGATTTAACTTTGTACCGTTAATTTAAAACATATAAAAATGGACAATTTAAAAAATAAAGTTGCGGTAATTACCGGAGGAAATAGCGGAATCGGGTATGCAACAGCAAAACAACTTAAAGAACAAGGAGCAACGGTTATCATCACCGGAAGAAGAAAAGAAGCAATTGAAAAAGCAGCATCAGAATTAGGGGTTCACGCCATTGTTGCGGATCAGTCTCGTATTTCAGACATTGAAAATTTGGCTTTAAAAGTAAAAGAAGATTTTGGTCAAGTAGATATTCTTTTTATCAATGCCGGAATTACAACCAAAGGAACAATTGAAGAAGCAACAGAAGAATTATTTGACAGCGTAATGAATATTAATTTTAAAGGCGCATATTTCACCTTGAGTAGATTTACTCCTATTTTGAATGATGGTGCTTCAGTGGTATTTCTTTCTTCGAATACAGCAAGTATGAGTTATGCCGGAACTTCAATTTATTCTTCAAGTAAAGCGGCTGTGAATTCTATAGTGAAAATTGCAGCTTTGGAATTGGCTCCAAGAAAAATCAGAGTGAATTCGATTAGTCCTGGTCCGACAGAAACTGAAATAATGAAAAAAATAGGATTAGATGAAGAAGGAGTTAAAACTTTAATGAACGCTATTGTTGATACTATTCCCCTCAAACAAATGGGAACATCAGAAGATGTTGCCAAAATGGTTTCTCATCTAAGCAGCGAGGCTTCAAAATTCATAACCGGAGCCGATTTTATCATGGATGGCGGAATGGTTTTAGCTTAAAACTTTTGTTTCAAGTTTCAGGTTGAAATAAGTTTAACCGCACTAAGATCTACGCAAAGGTCGCAAAGTTATTACCTTATAGCTTTGCGATCTTTGCGTTTTATAAAACCTTGCTAAAAATCTTTGCGCACCTTGCGGTTAAGTAGCATAGCATTTCAAATCTCACAATTCACACTGTCCATTTCACTCCTTAGTTTGTCCGTTTGGACTATTTTCTGATTTCATAAGCAGGATTGTCGATATACTTTTGACGAAGAAATTAACTGATAATCAATTAATTTAAAAATCAAGAATTATGGAACCAAAGAAAAACAAAACATGGGTAGTAGTAGCTATTATCATTTTAGGAATAATCGCTTTTTTAATTCCGAATCAAATTGCCGCACAAACGGGTATAAAACGAACCGATTTACAACGACACGATCTTAGTATTCCCGGCCATGAAACCCTACAGGCCAGAATTGATTTTGAAGCACATTCCGCTTTCGGAAAACATTCTCATCCGGGAGAAGAAGTTATTTATGTCCTTGAAGGTTCATTAGAATACGAAATTGAAGGACAAGCTCCGGTAACATTAAAGGCAGGAGAAGTACTTTTTATTCCGGCAGGCGTAATTCATTCAGCAAGAAATAATAGTGATGCAAAAGCGTCAGAACTGGCTACTTATGGAAAAGAAGCTGCTATTTTGCCATTTCCATTACAAACTACTTTTATGTCGCCGTTGCGAAAAGCAGCGCTGGATCAGCAAAAATGGGATATGATTTTATTTTGGGGAGGGCAAATAGCACCTATTTTAAAACATACCAAAGCAACCGAATTAATGCAGGCGCTAATAACTGAAACAACAGCTTATTTTGATGATTTGAAGGTTTAACAGAATACCTAAATTATGCAGTCAATTTTATAGATTTTTTCTTCTTTTTCTTCTTTTTCAACCAGATGATAAATCCGGTTATAGGTAAACTTGCAGAAATTAAGCTGGCAAAAAAGGCGATTATTTTACCAAACAAACCAAAAAAGCCTCCTGTATGAATGTCGTAATTACTAGCTTCGATAGTATCTGCAGCACTAAAATCTTTATATAGCTTATAACGAAGTAGTTGTCCGGTTGAAGGATCAAAGAAAAAAGTATTTTGTTTTCGCGACCATTGGTATGGGTATAGCATTCTTAATCTCAGATCACCATCTTTTCGTACCGATAATGTTGTCGTATTTGCTCCCGGATATTGTTGTATTGCAGTTTTGTAAATTCGATCATAACGAATCGCTACAGGTTCTTCTTTAGCAATAACTTTCGAATCTACTTTTGTTCCTTCACTAAGTTCACTTCCGGTTAAGAATGATGCAGTATTTTTCACTCCTTTAAAAGCAAAAAACAAACCGGTAAGTGAAATAACAATCAGAAAAAATGAAGCATAAAATCCTAATACATTATGCAAATCATAATTAACCCGTTTAAATGTTCCTTTCCACTTGATTGTCAAAGATTGTTTGATTAATCTTATTTGGTTCGGGAACCATAAAATTAATCCTGTCAAAAGCATGAATGTAAAAATAACAACAGACCATTTCTGAATAAAACTTCCTGTTTCGCCCAGAAGTAAAGAGGTATGAAGTTTTCTTACTACAGTTAACCAATCCTGTTTTTCACTATTAATCAAAGTGGCATCATACGGATTGAAATAATATGTTTTCTTTTTTGTAGAAAGTTCTACAGTGGCATTATTAGCTTTTTGATTGATTTTGATCGAAGTGATTTTTTGTTTTGGTTCTGCTTTTTCAAAGTGGAGAACAATTTCCTTAATACCTGCAAATGGTATGTTCTGAATTGGAACATATAATACTTCTTGCTTGCTGAAGCTTCTTATTTCTTCTTCAAAAACATAAATGCAGCCTGTGATACTAATTATAAAAACAATTATTCCGGTTGCCAAACCTAACCATAAATGAACTTGGCGTGCTATATTCTTGATTTGTTTTTGATTCATTTTGTAAGCGTATACTATATTAAGTTCAATTTTTCGCTGAATTTAGGCAAAGATGCTCGCAAATGTAGATGTATTTTAGAAACAGTCCAAATAATAATTTCTCTATAAAGAAGAATAGTAGCGTCGTTAATTGAATAAAATGTAAAGCAAATATTTTTTAAAAA
Organism: Flavobacterium aquidurense; assembly: GCA_900107365.1. Taxonomy (GTDB): domain Bacteria; phylum Bacteroidota; class Bacteroidia; order Flavobacteriales; family Flavobacteriaceae; genus Flavobacterium; species Flavobacterium aquidurense. Next base: position 56,919 of record FNPS01000012.1, on the reverse strand, counting down.
ATAACAATTAGCTGTTGATATATTTGGAAATATATTGTTCTTTTGCGCTTTAATTTAGAATCAGTTTAAATAAATATAAAGCATGAAAATACCATTACAACTAATTTCCTATTTTATAAAATCTTCAAATACAAAAAAATCAAGTTTACAAAAGACATCAGCTTTTTTACTGTTTATGTTTTTATTGTTTATTTCTGGATCTGTTATGGCTCAGGCTTCATCTACAGGAACGGTTTCCGGTAGCGTAATTACAAATGACGGAAATGCCAGTCAGGGTGTAATTGTTAAGTTAATAGAACTAAACAAAAACGCAGTAACGAATTCAGCAGGTAATTTTGAGTTTAAAAAACTTCCCTTTGGAAAATATACGTTAGAAGTTACAATGTCTGGTTATGCATCTTCTACCGAAACTGTAGAAATTACAGAGCAGAATCCATCAGTTTCAATTGACATCAAAGTAAATTCTTCCGTTGAGAATCTGGAAGATGTTGTAATTCGAACAGGAGGAAATCGTTTTGCCAAAAAAGAAAGTTTTGATGTTGCCAAAATGCCTTTAAAAAACATTGAAAACTCACAAGTTTATATCGTAGTAAGTAAAGAGTTAATGAAAGAGCAGGTAGTAACAGACTATAATAGTGCTTTTAAAAATGTTCCGGGAGCCGGTATTGCCGAAGTGAGAAACCAGGGCCGTACTACTTCTATGTCTAGAGGTTTTCCAACTCCTCAAGTCGTTAGAAACGGTGTGGGAAGTTTTACTTACACTACAATTGATCCGGCAAATTTAGAGCGTATCGAGGTTATCAAAGGACCATCTGCAACACTTTTCGGAAGTACATTATCATCATTTGGCGGATTGTTTAACCGTGTTACTAAAAAGCCTTTCGATACTTTTAAAGGTGAAGTTTCCTATTCTGCGGCAAGCTGGGATTTGAACCGATTGACTTTTGATATTAATACACCATTAAACAAAGATAAGACCGCTTTGTTCAGAATTAATACGGCTCTGCATAGCGAAAGAAGTTTTCAGGATGCAGGATTCAATAAAAACTTTTCAATTGCGCCAAGTTTTTCATACGAAATCAACGATAGATTAACTCTTTTAATTGATGCCGAATTTAGTATGTACAAAGCAACTTCGCCAACCAGACTGGCTCCGTTTGTGGTAGCAAACACACAAAGCAGTATTGAGGATCTTAATATTCCTTATAAATTATCTTTTGCCAATAATACCATCAATTACACAAGTCAGCAATACAATATTTTTGCACAGTTAAAATATAAAATATCTGAGGAATGGACCTCTCAAACTATTTTGTCAAGAACAAGATCATCTTCTGATGGTTATGTCGTGGCTTTGCAAATGCGATCACCTACAACATTAAGACAACAGGTAACCTATCAGGAATCACCATTTTATGGAACTGATATTCAGCAAAATTTTATCGGAAAATTTAATATTGGCAAGCTTAAAAACAGAGTAGTAGCCGGCTTAGATTTTTACAGTCTGCGTGCGACCAGAAATGATGCAATAGTAAATATGCCAGCAATGGATTATAAGAAGCCAGGTGCAGCTTATGATAACTTTAATATCCAAAAAGTGGAACCAATGTTTGCCAATGCAACTTTTACAAATTTTGTATCTAACGATGAAGATACCTATAGCGCTTATGTTTCTGATGTTTTAAATGTAACGGAGAAATTATTAGTAATGGGTGGTGTTCGTATTGATAAATACGAGAATCACGGTACGTACTATCCTAGCAAGGATTCTATTGCAGGAAATTATAATCAGACAGCGGTATCTCCAAAATTTGGAGTAGTCTATCAAATTGTAAAAGATAAAGTAGCTGCTTTTGGTAATTACATGAATGGTTTTAGTAACGTTTCAGGTTCAGATTTCAATGGTAATACTTTCAAGCCAAATCAGGCCAATCAATGGGAAGGTGGTTTTAAATTTGACCTTAATAAAATATCGGCAACTCTTAGTTATTACGACATTGCTGTTACTAATATAACACGTGATGACCCGGATCATGCAAACTACTCAATTCAGGATGGAACGCAGGTGAGTAAAGGTTTTGAAGCCGAATTTATTGCCAATCCAATTTCAGGATTGAATATTGTGGCCGGTTATACCTATAATGATAGTAAGTATGAAAAAAGTAATGCTAGTGTTCAGGGTTTAAGACCAAGTACTGCCGGATCTCCCAGAACTGCTAATTTATGGGCAAGTTACAGATTGACTACCGGTGGGGCGCAAGGTTTAGGAATTGGTTTTGGAGGTATTTACGGAAGTGAATATTATCAGACGAATACAACAACTTTCAAATTTTCAATTCCGTCGTACACGGTTCTGGATGCATCACTTTTTTACGATCAGCCAAAATACAGAATTGGTCTTAAAATTGACAACTTAACAAATGAAAAATATTGGTCATACAGGCTTGCAGCACAAAACCCAACACGTGTTACCGCAAATGTAACGTTTAAGTTTTAAGCTTTTTTTAAACAACTCTTTAAGACTGTTTCAGCACACATAAAAGGGATTAATTCATTGGTAATGAATTGATCCCTTTTTGTTTTTTATCAATAATAAAAAGGTGCTTTAGAGATTTTATTTCCGCCTGATATTTTCTTTACGTTTCCAATTATGCTTTTTGCCGAAGCTTACGAGTCATCTGTCGAATTTTTAATTTTTTAGTGCATGTAATCTATAATTTTATGCTAATAAATTAAGACAACACACAAATGATTAATGAAAGTATAAATTTTAAAGAAGCTGGAAAGTTTGAAGAAACACGTTTTGAAAAGATTCATAATGTGATTTTTGATTCGTCTCAGGAAGCTTCTATATTAGTTGCCCAGGAAATCGCGAACATTATTCAGAGAAAAGAAGAATTGAACGAACCTTGTGTTTTAGGATTGGCAACAGGATCTTCTCCTATAAAAGTATACGAAGAATTAGTACGACTTCATAAAGAAGAAGGTTTGAGTTTTGCGAATGTGGTGACTTTCAACTTAGATGAATATTATCCGATGGATAAAAATAATATTCAGAGTTACTGGTATTTTATGCACGAACATCTTTTTAATCATGTAAATATTTTACCTCAAAACATTAATATTCCTGACGGAAATGTCAGCAGCGAAGATCTTCAGCAATATTGTATTGATTATGAAATGAAGATTAAAGATTACGGCGGACTGGACTTTCAGCTTTTAGGAATTGGAAGAACAGGCCATATCGGATTCAATGAGCCGGGATCTCACGTAAACTCAGGAACCAGAAGTATTACGCTGGATCACTTAACCCGCGTTGATGCCGCATCTTCTTTTTTAGGAATTGATAATGTACCGAGAAAAGCGATTACAATGGGAATTGGTACGGTAAAAAATGCCAAACGAATTGTATTGTTAGGATGGGGAATCAGCAAAGCTGAAATTATCAAAAAAACAATTGAAGGTGAAATTTCTTCAAGAGTACCAGCTACCTATTTGCAACAGCACAACAACACTACATTTGTTTTAGATACCGAAGCGTCATCAGAATTAACCAGAGTAAAAACGCCCTGGCTAGTAAAATCTGTGATCTGGACAGAAGAACTAAAATTGAAAGCGGTTGCCTGGTTGAGCGAATTGACTCAAAAACCTTTCCTTAAATTAACCGACAAAGATTATAATGACAACGGAATGTCAAGTGTGTTGACTGAAGAAGGAACGGCATATCATTTAAACATAAAAATGTTTAATAAAATGCAACAAACTATCACAGGCTGGCCAGGTGGAAAACCAAACGCAGATGATACTTACAGACCAGAACGTGCAACGCCAGAGAGAAAAAGAATTATCATTTTCAGTCCACATCCGGATGATGATGTTATATCAATGGGAGGAACTTTCGACAGATTGGTAGAGCAGGGACACGATGTTCATATTGCGTACCAGACATCAGGAAATATTGCCGTTTCTAATGAAGAAGCTTTAAAATTTGCTGAAATCTCAAAAGCATTAAATGCTAATTCTGTGGAATCAGAAAATATTATCAACTTTTTGAAAACCAAAAAAAGCAATGATATTGATTCCTTAGAAGTACGAAAATTAAAAGGTTTGATCAGAAGAAGTGAATCTTTAGCCGCAACACGTTATTTAGGATTGCCGGATTCAAATGTAAATTTCCTGGATCTTCCGTTTTATGAAACAGGAACAGTAAAGAAAAATAATTTGGGTGAAGCGGATATCGAAATTATGTGTGATATTATCGAAAGAATTAAACCACACCAAATTTATGCAGCCGGAGATTTAGCAGATCCGCACGGAACACATAAAGTGTGTCTGGACAGTTTGTTTGAAGCTTTAAAAAGATTAAAACACAACAGTTATATGGATGACTGCTGGGTTTGGTTATACAGAGGAGCGTGGCACGAATGGGAGTCGTATCAAATTGAAATGGCAGTACCAATGAGTCCGGATCAGGTGCTTAAAAAACGCCATGCCATTTTCTATCACCAGTCTCAAAAAGATGGCGTTATGTTTCAGGGAGATGACAGCAGGGAATTCTGGGTAAGGGTAGAAGACAGAAACCGATTAACAGCAGAAAAATATCACGCTTTGGGATTGGCAGATTATTCGGCTATTGAAGCTTTTAAACGTTATTATTTCTAAGATTTATTTAAAATATAATAAACTATTTTCATGTGGTTTATTTGGTGGTTAGTTACCAACTTTGAAAATGCAGCCCTGGTAAGGCTGCATTTTTTTTATGTATTGCGAATTTAACCGCAAAGTTCGCAAAGGTTATTTGTTTTTTTGGACTTAGTAAAGTGAAAAGGGCGCAAAGCTGTACCGCATAGTAAAACGTGAAAAATATCCACAATCTTGTCACGAAACGGTCTGTATTTTTAAATCGATGAATTCAAAATCCTCTGCTTCACATGTTCCATGTACGATCTTCCAATTACATATCTAAGGCCTTCAATCTCAATGCTGTTTCCTTCAACAGCGTCGATTTTATCGATTGCGATTGTGTATGATCGATGTATTCTTAAAAAGTTTCTTTCAGGAAGTAAATCGGTGAAATCTTGCAAAGTGCTATGAATGATGTATTTGCCTGTTAGGGTATTTATTTTTAAATAGTCTTTTAAACTTTCAATGACCAAAATTTCATTAAAGAAAATCTTCTTCATTCTTTTCTTGTCAATTTTTACAAAAATAAAAGGGCTTTCCGGACTAATTTCCTGTGGAGTATTGTTTTTACTTTCAAGTCTTTTACTTGCTTTATTTAAAGCTTTAATTAACCTCGGAAATTCGATTGGTTTTACCAGATAATCCAATACATCTAATTCGTAAGTTTCGATTGCAAACTGACTATAGGCACTTGTTATAATAAGTAAAGGCGGATTTTCAATACTTTTTATAAAATTGATACCATCAAGAACCGGCATGTTAATATCTAAAAAAACGACATCAACAGTATTGTTTTTTAAAAAATTTAAACCTTCTATTGGATTACTAAAGGTGTTGATTACCTCAAAATTTTCGATAGGCTCTAAATAATTTTTAATGACATTAATTGCCAATGGTTCATCATCTATGATTAAACAATTTATTTTCATCTTTATAAATATTATTTTTTGAGCGAAATAATTTCGATGGTATTTTCTTCAACTAAGCCGTATTAAGTGACTTTAATTTTCAGCTTTACGACAAAAATATTCTTTTTATTTTTAAAAGAAAGTTTGTACTCCTTTTTATTATAACCTAATTCCAGTCTTTTTTTTACGTTTTCAATTCCTATACCACTTGACTGGTTAAAATTGTCTGTATGCTGCGTAATTTCTGGCATTGGATTCGAAATTGTAAAATGCAGATAATCGTCTTTTACCTTAAAATTAATATTGATTATAACTTTTCCCGTGTTTCTGTTTACACCGTGTTTAAAAGCATTTTCAATAAAAGTCAATAAAATTATAGGAGCAATTTCCTTATCATGAATATCACCTGAAATAGACATATTTACTTCTAATCGATCATCATTTCTAATTCGCTCCAGGTCCAGATAATTTTGGATACACAGTATTTCGTTTTCCAAACTTTGTCTTTTGCTTTTGGTATCATAAAGCATATAACGCATTAATTCGGAAAGTTTTATTACAACTTTAGGCGTTTTGTTTGATTTCTCTACGGCTAAAGAGTAAATATTATTCAGTGTATTAAAGAAAAAGTGTGGAGAAATTTGCGACTTCAAAAAAAGCAATTCTGTTTCCAGTTGCGATTTTTCAAGATCCGTAACTCTCTTTTGCTCTTTCATGAAATCGAAAGTTATTTTAATTGCAGCCACAAAAGTGATTACATACAATTCTCCCATCATCATCTCGATGGTGTAATTGAGGGTCAGTTTATTTATGACTTCCGGTCCTTCAGGCCAAACGTTGTGTGCTATTAATAAGTAGGTAAGATTGTATTTTAGAATTACCATTAAAAAAATAGAGGATAGAATAGCAAGTACATACAAAATGTATTTTTTTCTATAAATCAGATAGGGCATAAAAATCAAAATATTCAAATAACATAAAGTCATGTGAATTGGAAAACCCAGCAAGTTTGTTTTTAGTGAATACCAGTAATCATCGAAATAACTTCCCCATCGAAAAGTATTAAATAGAAAGTAAGTAAGCCAAAAAAGGACATGATAACGCAACGGTATACGATAAAATTTGCCAGAACTGAAATTCATAATAAGAGTGTTTTTTGTGACTTTTTTTGATGTTTATCTTCGTTTATATGTCGTCCGTCTAAAATAGTTTTACTGAAAATCAAATTTGTTTAGATTTAGAGTTAAATTAAGATTGTTTTTATCTGAAGAAATTGATCTTTTGTTTTACCGCCTAATTCTGATTGCAAGTTGTAAAATAAAAGTGTACAAAAATAAAAGTCGGTGATTTTTTTTTAAACCGTGTTTTCTTCGCTAAATCGATTTACATATAAAATAAAATAATCATGTTAACTAAGAAACAATATCGCATCATCAACAAGTTTTTCCTGAGGTTTCTAAAATCAATCTAGAGTTAACTTATTCCTGAGATTTAAAAAAAAATAACCAAACAGACAAAAGGCTGAAACAACAATAAAAATTAACTAACCAAAAATAAATAATAAAATTAATGGATATCATTGACGTATCGATCATCGTAGCCTACATTCTGCTTTCAGTGGGAATAGGAATTTGGATTTCAAGAAAAGCATCAAAAGGTTTAGATGATTATTTCCTTGGCGGAAAAACAATCAAATGGTATTTTTTAGGTTTGAGTAATGGTTCCGGAATGTTCGATGTTTCAGGAACTTCCTGGATGATTGGTGTTTTGTTTTTATATGGTGTAAAAAGTTTTATGTTTATGTGGCTTTGGCCAATATGGAATCAGATTTTTGTGATGATGTTCCTCGCAGTCTGGATCAGAAGATCAAAGGTAATGACCGGTTCTGAATGGATTTTAACCCGTTTTGGAAACGACAGAGCCGGAAAAGCGTCCCATATTATTGTGGCCATTTTTGCAATTATTTCTACCATTGGCTTTATTGCTTATTTCTTTGAAGGAATCGGGAAATTCATCACGATTATCCTTCCTTGGGATTTAACGCTTCAATATGGAGATTTAATTCTCTTGACATCAGAACGCTCTTATGCTTTAATAATCATATTTTTAACTACAATTTACACGGTTAAAGGTGGTATGTTTTCTGTAGTGGCAACAGAAGTGGTGCAATATTTAATTATGATTATTGCCAGCGTTTTGATCGCAGGTTATGCCTTTGTAAATTATACTGATATTCAGATTAATTCTGTGATTAGTACAGAATGGAAAAATGTTTTCTTCGGATGGCAGTTTGAAACCCAGTGGAGCGAAAAGTTCCAGACCTTCAATAATTTAATTGATTCTGAAGGATACAAAATGTTCGGTGCTTTTATCGGAATGACATTGTTTAAAGGTTTCTTCGCCAGTGTTGCCGGACCAACGCCAAGTTACGATTTACAAAGAATTCTGTCTACAAAATCGGTAAAAGAAGCCGCTTATATGAGTGGTTTCACGAACTTGATTTTATTCATTCCAAGATATTTATTGATCACCGGAATTGTGGTTATCGCTTTGATCAACCTGGCGCCCGAATTAAATGCAAACACAGGTTTAACCGGAGCCGATTTGGAATTATTAATGCCAAAAGTGGTTAATTTATATTTGCCTGTTGGAATAAAAGGACTTTTACTTGCTGGTTTATTGGCGGCCTTTATGTCTGGATTCTCTGCTTTTGTAAATGCAGGACCAGCCTATATTGTAAACGATATTTATAAAAAATACTTCAAACCGGTTGCAACTAATGCACACTATATTAAGGTAAGCCAGATCTCTTCTTTTGTAGTGGTTGGTTTAGGGGTTTTCATGGGATTCTTTGCAGATTCTATTAATTCCTTAACCTTATGGATCACAAGCGCCTTGTACGGAGGTTATGTGGCAGCCAATTTTCTAAAATGGATTTGGTGGCGTTTTAACGGTTGGGGTTATTTCTGGGGAATGTTTGCCGGCTTAATTGTAGCATCTTTCCAATTCGTTTTAGGACAGTATAAAGGCACTTTTACCCAAGGATCATTTTTATATGATTTATCAGAAGTGCAGGCGATTTACTTATTTCCGGTCATATTTGGTTTCTCTATTTTAGGCTGTCTTTTAGGAACTTTCTTAAGCAAACCAACAGACATGGTGGTGTTGCGCTCTTTTTACTCCAATGTTAGGCCTTGGGGATGGTGGGGTCCGGTTTATAAAACCTTAAAAGTAGAAGATCAGACTTTCGAAAAGAACAATGATTTCTGGAAAGACATGCTGAATTGTGTCATAGGAATTGTATGGCAGTCGAGTATGATTTTGCTTCCGATATACTTTGTGATCCGGGATTATCCAAAAGCGATTGCAGCATTGGTTGTGTTTTTAGTGACTACGACAATTTTGAAATTTACCTGGTTGGATAAGGTTAGGAAGATAGAGGATTAATTAGATAATTAGTCAATTAGTCAATTAGATAATTAGTCAATTAGAAAATTAGATAATTGAATATAGAAAATAGAATATAGAAAATAGAAAATAGAATATAGAATATAGAATATAGAAAATAGAATATAGAAAAATATTAAACACATAGAAACATACCTTTTAATTGGTAAAAAGAGATTAAAAGAAACTAGTTTCTCACACATAGCTGTGTTTCTTTAAGTTAATGAAATGGCTTTTTTAGGTTTCATACGCTATGATTCTATGTGTTTAAAAAACAAATCATTAAAACGCATAGGACATAGAACTTCAATTGTGAAAAAGAAACTAGTTTCCCACACATAGCTTTGTTTTTTTTAGCATCTATGTTTCTATGTGTTTTAAAAAAAAAGATAAACAAAAAACAACAAAAAAATATTTAAAGATGAGTACAATTCCTTGGCAAGACAGACCCGAAAACAGCAATGATGTAATGTGGAGATATTCTGAAAATCCTATTATAGAAAGATATGCTATACCATCGTCAAACAGTATTTTTAATAGTGCTGTTGTTCCTTTTGGTGATGGATTTGCAGGTGTTTTCAGATGCGATAATAAAGCGGTTCAAATGAATATTTTTGCCGGTTTCAGTAAAAACGGAATCGATTGGGATATTAACCATGAGCCAATTGTAATGCAGTCTGGTAATACTGAAATGATCGAATCGGCATATAAATATGATCCTCGTGTTGTTTTTATCGAAGATCGCTACTGGATTACGTGGTGTAATGGCTACAACGGGCCAACAATCGGAATTGGCTATACTTTTGACTTTAAGGAGTTTTTTCAATGCGAAAATGCCTTTTTGCCTTTCAACAGAAATGGCGTTTTGTTTCCACAGAAAATCAACGGAAAATATGCGATGTTAAGCCGTCCGAGTGATAACGGTCATACCCCTTTTGGAGATATTTGGATCAGCTACAGCCCCGACATGAAATATTGGGGAGAACACCGTTTAGTAATGAAACCAACTCCTTTTGAAGACAGTGCCTGGCAATGTACAAAAGTAGGAGCTGGACCTATTCCAATCTTAACTAACGAAGGGTGGTTAATGATTTACCACGGTGTTATCAATACCTGCAACGGTTTCCGTTATGCAATGGGATCGGCACTTTTAGATGTCAATGCTCCGGATAAAGTAAAATACAGAACGCAGCCTTATTTATTAGGACCTGCAGAACTTTATGAAATGGTTGGCGATGTACCCAATGTGGTATTCCCATGTGCTGCTTTGCACGATACTGAAGAAGATAAATTAGCTGTTTATTATGGTGCTGCTGATACCGTTGTGGCTATAGCATTTGGTAAATTAAGCGAAGTAGTGCAGTTTACAAAAGATAACAGTTTATAGAAAAAATATGCGTTTAAAATCTAAATGTTTTGCAGTTGCTTTAGGAATTCTTTGCATAAGTGGCTATGCGCAAGCGAAAAAGGCTGTTGTACCAAAAACGTATGTTGCATCAAAAACAACAACTCCCATTATTATTGATGGAGAAGAAACGGATGCTTCGTGGAATAAAGTAGAATGGACTGCTCTTTTTGAAGATATCTCAACTGAGGTAAAACCAAAATATGCCACCAAAGTAAAAATGCTTTGGGATGAGACCAACTTTTATATCCTGGCCAAAATGGAAGAACCACACGTTTGGGCCAATTTAAAACAACGTGATACCATTATTTTTTACAATAATGATTTTGAAGTTTTCATAGATCCCGATAGCGATACTTTTAACTATTATGAATTAGAAATTAATGCTTTAAATACAGCTTGGGATCTATTTTTAACAAAACCATACAGAGAAGATGATAAGGTAGTTTTAAACGACTGGAATATTCCAGGATTAAAATCGGCTGTAAAAATCAACGGAACATTAAATAATCCAAACGATACTGATGAAGGCTGGGTATTGGAAATGGCAATTCCGTGGGCCTCTTACAAAACAACTTTTTTTGATCAAAATGTTCCTGCAGATAAATTCTGGAGAGTTAATTTTTCGAGGGTTAACTGGCAGCATGACATCAAAAATGGCAGTTACGAACGAAAGAAAGATGCTGAAGGAAAATTTCTTCCGGAGTACAATTGGGTTTGGTCGCCAATGGGTGTAATCAATATGCATGAACCTGAAAAATGGGGTTATGTTTATTTTTCTTCAAAAGAAGGAAAAGACAGTTTTGCAATTCCGCAGGATGAAAAAGTAAAATGGGAATTGTACACACTTTACCGCGCACAGAAAGAATACCATAGCAAAAATAAAACATGGGCAAAATCGATACCAGATCTTGCTAAGAAACCAATTACTGTTGATGGAAAAGTATTAAAACCAGTGCTCGAAAATCATACAACCGGATTTAATATAGCTGTAAAAAGTCCATTTTCGAATAAAACATTTATTATAGAAGAAGACGGCAAAATAATATCAAAATAAACCACTATGAAACTACCAAAACTATTACTTTTTTTATTGGCACTTAGTATTTTTTCCTGTGCTAAAAAAGGAGAACAAACCACCTTTAAATTTGGAGTCTGGACAACGGCAGATGCTAAAAAGTCTGACGCAGATTACACCAAAGAATTCAAAAAATACAAAGACGGAGGAATTGACGAAGTCTTAATAAATACAGGAACTGATCCAAAACTTCTAACAAGAATAGCACCTTTAGCGGCAAAAGAAGGTTTAAAAGTACACGCCTGGATTATGGCGATGAACAGACCTGGAGACTCCATTGCTTTACAACATCCGGATTGGTATCAGGTAAGTAAAGAAGGAAAATCTTGCTTTGACAACCGTCCGTACGTAGATTATTACCAATGGTTATGTCCAACCAGAAAAGAATCAAGAGAGCACGTTTTGCATTTAGTTGAAGAGTTAGCAAAAGTAGAAGGTATCGAAAGCGTTCACTTAGATTACATTCGTTTTCCGGACATCTTTTTGCCAATCAGCTTATTGCCAAAATACAACCTGGTTCAGGATGTAGAATTGCCGCAGTTTGATTTTTGTTATTGTGATGAATGTGTGAAAGCGTTCGAAAAAATCCACCACAAAAATCCAAAAACAAGTCGCAATACTTCTATCGATATGGAGTGGAAAAACTTCAGGCTTAATGCGATACAAGCTGTAGTAAATGATGCTTACAAAATTGTACACAAACACAATAAAAAACTAACAGCAGCGGTATTTCCTTATCCTGAAATGGCCGATCATATGGTGCGTCAGCGTTGGGATAAATGGGATATTGATGAAGTGTATCCAATGATTTATCATAGTTTTTATGATGAAGAAATTGACTGGGTGGGTTACGCCACCAAGCAAGGTGTAGCCGATTTACAAGGCAAACAAACGAAAGTAAATACCGGAATTTATATTCCGGGATTAAAATCGGACAAAGAATTAAAGGAAGCCATTTTGTTAGCAAAAGAAAATGGAGCCGTAGGAGTTTCTTTTTTTGATGGTGGCGCTTTATCTGAAAGCAATCTAAAAACCATTAAGGAAACAAAAGCAAGCTTAAATAAGTAGTAGTTTTATCAAATCCGGATCTCTGCAGTGTTGGTTAATGCAGCTATTCGGATTTTGAACGAAAGTAACTTTATATATTTGCAGGAACCATGATAGTAATCGTGGTTCTGTTTGTTTTTATTGAGATAGGATTCATTCTGTGTGAGAAAAAGAATGTTTTACTATTTTTTGAAGAAATAAAATCTAAGATTCAGCACAAAAGAATAAAAATCAAATGATGAAAAAAACTGTATTCATAGCCGCACTCACAATAGTTTCTATATTTTCTGCCCAGGCACAGGAAAGTACTCCTTATTGGCAAAATGAAAAAATCAATGAAGAGAACAGAGAGTCGATGCACGCGGCCTATTATGTTTTTGAGAATGAAAAATCAGCAGCCAATAACGACTGGCGCTCATCAAAAAATTATTTGGATATCAACGGAGCCTGGAAATTTAAATATGTTGACAGCCCGGCAGATCTTCCCGCAGCATTTGAAAAAAGCAATTTTAACGACCAATCCTGGGACAATTTTAAAATTCCGGCAAGCTGGGATGTAAATGGTTACGGTTTTCCTGTTTACACTAATACAACCTATGATTTCGCAAAATACATAAAAGTAAATCCACCTTTTGTTCCCACAAATTATAATCCGACTGGAGTGTACAGACGCGAAGTTACAATCGATAAGTCGTGGGAAGGGAAAGATATTTTTCTGCACGTTGGTACAGCAAAATCAAATCTTACGGTTTGGGTAAATGGCGTTTATGTGGGTTATGGTGAAGACGGAAAATTGCCATCCGAATTTAACCTGAACAAATATGTAAAAACAGGTAAGAACACGATCGTTTTAAAAGTAATGAAATGGAGCGACGGTTCCTATCTAGAATGTCAGGATTTCTGGAGATTTAGCGGTATTACAAGAGATTCTTATTTGGTTGCCCGAAATAAAACCCATTTAAAAGATTATGAAATCGTTCCGGATTTAGATGCTTCTTATGTAAATGGAAGTTTAAAAATCACGACTGAATTTTCCGCTGTAAATAAAAAAGACAATTATACTTTAGAGGTTCAATTAAAAGACGGTGATCAGGTCATTACCTCAAAAGTTATTTCCGCTTTAAGCGAAAAACAAACGTTTGATTTTGCTGTAAATAACCCGAAGAAATGGAGTGCTGAAATTCCGAATTTATATCAGGTTAATTTTCTTCTAAAAGATAAGAAAGGAAATAGTATTGAAGTTATTCGTCAAAATATTGGTTTTAGAAAAGTAGAAATTAAAGGCGGACAGCTTTTGGTAAACGGAAAAGCGATTTACATAAAAGGAGTAAACCGTCATGAAACGGATCCTGTTACGGGACAAACGATTTCTAGAGAACGCATGGAAGAAGATATTAAATTGATGAAAGAATTTAATATCAATGCGGTAAGAATGTCCCATTATCCAAACGACGAATATTTCTATGAATTATGTGATAAATACGGAATTTATGTTGTTGATGAAGCAAATATAGAATCGCACGGAATGGGTTATGATCTTACTAAAACCTTAGGAAATAAACCAAGTTGGGAGCTGGCCCATTTACAACGCATGCAACGTATGGTGGAGCGTGATAAAAACTATCCTTCGATTATTATTTGGAGTATGGGAAATGAAGCGGGTAATGGTTATAATTTTTACAGAGGGTATTTGTGGATTAAAGACCGTGATAAATCAAGACCAATTCAGTACGAAAGAGCCACTGCCGGAGCATGGGACGGAAAGGATCTTAGATACGAATGGAATTCGGATATTATTGACCCAATGTACAGTTCGCCAGATAAAATGGAAGAATATATTTTGGCAAATCCAAATCCGGACAGGCCTTATATTCAGTGCGAATATGCTCATGCGATGGGGAATTCAATGGGGAATTTTAAAGATTATTGGGATATCATCAGAAAGTATCCAAATTTTCAGGGAGGTTTTATATGGGATATGATCGATCAGTCCGTTTATAAAAAACAACCAGACGGAACTGTAGTTTTAGCCTACGGAGGTGACTTTGGACCTAAAGACACGCCAAGTGATAATAATTTTTTGGACAATGGTGTTTTTAGTCCGGAAAGAAAACCAAACCCACATGCTTTTGAAATGCGAAATGTATATCAAAACATTCTGACATCGTGGGAAAATAAAGAAACGACAACTATAAAAGTATACAATGAATTTTCGTTTAAAGATTTAAGCAATGTGAGTTTGCATTGGAAATTAATTTTGGATGGAAAAGAAACTGAAAGCGGTGTTATTGATAATTTAGACATAAAACCTACTGAATCGAAATCCTATCAATTACCAGTTAATTTAGACGGAAAAAAGTTTCAGGAAGCTTTTGTAAATGTGACGTATCATATCAAACAAGACGAACCGTTTTTACCAAAAGGTTTCCAGATTGCAACAGATCAATTGGCACTTAAAGGAAGCTGGAAAAACGATATTAAAATTGAAGGCGGTTCAAAAATAACGGTAGAGAAAAAGGAAAACAGTACCGTATTTAAAAGTGATAAAATGGAAATTGCTTTTGATAAAAAATCGGGATTTATAAATGGTTATTCATTCAATAAACTGCCAATTATAAAAGAAGGGTATCAATTGCGTCCTAATTTATGGAGAGCGCCAAACGATAATGATTTTGGAGCTTATCTTCAGGAAAAACTGAAAGCGTGGAAAGACGCAACGGAAAATCCGACACTTGTGAGCTGGTCTTATGTGGCAAAAGACAATAAAATTATTGTTACAGCAACATATGATTTACCTCAGGTTGTTTCAAAATTAGTTTTGAATTACGAACTTAGCGGCAACGGAGAATTAAGCGTGAAAGAAGAGATAAACATTGATAAAACAAAAGAACAGCCCATGCTGCCAAGATTTGGTATGGAAATAATTATTCCGAAAGATTTTAGCACTATGAGTTATTACGGAAGAGGACCACACGAAAACTATATTGACAGAAATTACAGTTCACAGGTTGGGCTTTATACACAAACAGTTTCAGAGCAGTTTTATCCGTATATCCGTCCACAGGAAACCGGAAATAAAACCGATATTCGCTGGGTGGAACTATCCAACGATAAATTGAAATTAATCGTAAAATCAGATGATTTGTTGTCGATAACGGCTTTGCATTATTTAAATGAAGATCTTGATGACGGATTGAAAAAAGATCAAAGACACGCCGCCGAATTGAAAGAAAGAGATTTAACCAGTTTAAAAATCGATTACAAACAAATGGGTGTTGGAGGTATTGATAGCTGGCAAGCGTGGCCAATGAAAAAATATCTTTTGCAGGACAAAAATTACCAATATCAATTTAAAATTACACCATCTTTAAAATAAATTTATGAGAACATTAAAACCATTATTGATCTTAATCTTCTTAACCGTTTTAACTGCGGGTTATAGTCAAAAAAATTACACGGAAAAAGACATTAAAATTATTCCGAAACCAACGCAGTTAATCATTAATAAAGGTGTATTTGAATTTTCTAAGAACACAAAATTTATTGCCGTTACTGATTTTCAAAAAGAAATTTCAAATGCGCTGATAAGCAAGTTTGAAAAAGCAGGCGGGTTTCGACCTGAAGTGTCCACTGCAATTCCGAATAGCAATTTTGTACAATTTAAAGTAGACGAAACTTTAGATAAAGAGGCTTATGTATTAGATGTAAATCCGAAAAGCATTATCATTACAGCCAAAGGACAGGCAGGTTTTATTTACGCATTAGAAAGTATACGACAATTGCTTCCGGTTGTTATTGATAGTAAAAATGTTATTTTGAAGCAAAAATGGCAAATTCCAAGTTTGGTCATCAATGATAAACCTCGTTTTCAATGGAGAGGTTTAATGTTGGATTTGTCGCGTCATTTTTTTGATAAAAACTATATTCTGGCTACAATTGATCGTTTGGCTATGCATAAAATGAATGTTTTGCATCTGCATTTAGTAGACGATCAGGGATGGAGAATTGAAATTAAAAAATATCCAAAATTAACCGAAGTTGGTGCCTGGAGAGTTGATCAGGAAAATTTATCGTGGAATGCGAGACTTACCACAAATCCAGACGAAAAAGGAACGTATGGAGGATTTCTAACTCAGGATGAATTAAAAGAAATCGTAAAATATGCGGCATCAAAAAATGTCGAAATTATTCCTGAAATCGAAATGCCGGCACACGTAAGCAGTGCAATTGCGGCCTATCCGGAACTGGCTTGTTTTGATCAGCGTATCGGAGTTCCGTCAGGAGGTTTATGGCCCATAACAGATATTTATTGTGCCGGAAAAGAAACAACATTTGAGTTTTTGCAAAATGTAATCGATGAAGTAATTACCATTTTTCCTTCAAAATACATTCATATTGGAGGCGATGAAGCGACTAAAACCAATTGGGAGAAATGTCCGAATTGTCAAAAAAGAATGCAGGAAAATGGTTTAAAAAACAGCCACGAACTGCAAAGTTATTTTGTAAAGAGAATGGAGAAATATATCAATTCTAAGGGCAAAAAAATAATTGGCTGGGATGAAATATTAGAAGGCGGTTTAGCTCCGGAAGCAACTGTGATGAGCTGGAGAGGAACCAAAGGTGGCATTGAAGCGGCAGAACAAGGTCATGACGTTATTATGACACCGGAATCACCATGTTATTTCAATTTTTACCAGGGACCACAAAATGAAGAGCCTTTAGCTTTTGATGCTTATAATCCATTAAATAAAGTATATGAATTTGATCCTGTTGTTTCAACTATGACACCAGATCAGGCAAAGCATGTTTTGGGCGGACAGGCGAATTTATGGGCAGAATTTCTTTCTACTCCAAGTGCTTCAGAGTATATGATTTTTCCAAGATTGGCTGCTTTATCCGAGACTTTATGGAGTCCGAAAGAAAGTCGCAACTGGAATGATTTCACGACAAGATTAACGTCATTATTACAGCGTTATAATTATTTAGGAATCAATTATGCAAAAAGTGCTTATTTGGTAACGGCTTCTTCAAATGCAGATATAGCTCAAAAACAGATTAATGTTACGCTAAAAAATGAATTTCCTAATCCGGATATTCGTTATGTTTTGGGTAATAAATCCTTAGATCAACAGGCTTTAAAATATACAAATCCAATTCCGTTTAACCAAACTACGATTCTAAAAGCTTCACTATTTCAAAACGATAAACCAGTCGGAAAAACATTTACGGATACGATAGTTTTTCACAAAGCAGTGTCACATAAAGTTAGTTACCTGACACCATACAACGGGAATTATAAAGGCGACGGACCTTTTGGGATGGTAAATGCAATTCGCGGTTCTAAAAACTTTCATGATGGTCAATGGCAGGCCTGGTTAGTAAATGATATGGAAATTGTGATTGATCTTGAACAACAACAAAACATACAGCAGGTAATAGTTGGCACTTTGGAAAGTCAGGGAGCGGGAATAAATTTTCCGGTACAAGTAAAAGTCTTGGTTTCAAACGATAGCATTAAATATAAAGAAGTTGGAAAAGTGAATCGTGTGTATGCATCAAATCCAATATCAGAATTAAAAGATTTTACAATTGATTTTCCAAAACAAAATGCGAGATTTGTAAAAATTATTGCTGTTAACCTAAAAAAGAGCCCAAAGGGTGATAGCTCCTGGTTATTTGTCGATGAGATCCTGGTAAACTAAAAAAGCTAATAGAGATAAAAGCTAAAAAAGAAATGAAAAATAGAACGATCCAAACAGCATGTTTTTTTTGCATGCTGTTTTTTAGCATACACACATTTGGACAACAGCCCGCAGAATTTGTGAATCCGTTAATCGGGACTTCAAATTATGGTGCTGCTTTTCCCGGACCAATTGCGCCAAGAGGAATGGCAAGCATTAGCCCGTTTAACGTAGCAGGACCTCAAAATCGACCTTTAGAAAAAGACAGTCAGTGGTTATCCAACCCTTATGTTAATGAAAACACCTTTTTGACGGGATTTAGTCAGGTGAATTTAAGCGGTGTAGGCTGTCCTGACTTAGGTGTACTTTTGCTAATGCCAACGACTGGCGCGGTTGAAACCAATCATTTGAAATACGGTTCTACTTATTCTAAAGAAGTTGCTAAAACAGGGTATTACAGTGTAAATATTGATAAATACAAGATTAAAGGAGAATTTACAGCTTCGAAAAGAGTAGGAGTTAGCAAATTTACTTTTCCAAAAGGACAATCGAATATTTTACTTAATTTAGGTTTAGGATTGACAAATGAAGAAGGCGCTATGATAAAAGTGGTTTCCTCAACCGAAATTGAAGGAATGCGTTCTGTTGGATCGTTTTGTTATAATAGTCCTGAAGATGCTTATCCGGTTTATTTTGTGGCCAAATTTTCAAAACCTGCAAATCATTTTGGAGTTTGGAAAAAAACACCAAAGTACGAAGGGGTAGAAGCACAATGGATGGGTTACAACGGTAAAACCCGAATGATGAAAAATACCATTAAAACGGTTGTTGGAGATAGCATCGGATCCTATTTTACTTATGAATTTGATAAAAAAGAAACGGTTGAAGTTAAAATTGGCGTTTCTTATGTTAGCATTGCAAATGCCCGTGAGAATTTAGAAAAAGAAACCGGAGGCAAACCATTTGACACTGTTTATAAAGAAACATACGAGGAATGGAATAAAGAGCTTTCTAAAATTTTGGTCGAAGGCGGTTCCTATCAGGATAAAGTTATTTTTTACACGGCATTGTACCATACTTTAATTCATCCAAATACTCTAAATGATGTCAATGGAGAATATCCACAGATAAAAAGAACCAAGATTGGAAAAACTACAGATACACGTTATACGGTATTTTCGTTGTGGGATACCTATCGAAACATGCATCCGTTAACCTCTTTGGTTTATCCGAAACAACAATCTGATATGATTAAAAGCATGTTGGAAATGTATGATGAAAATGGCTGGCTCCCAAAATGGGAATTAAATTCAACCGAAACATTTACAATGGTTGGAGATCCTGCAAGTATTGTTATTGTTGATGCCTGTTTAAGAGGAATTCAGGATTTTGATATTTACAAAGCGTATCATGCCATGTTAAAAGGGGCTGACCAAATTGAAGAGAATCCGTTACGTCCCGGGCTTAAGGAATATCTGGATAAAGGTTATTTATCAACCAATTATCCCGGACCTGTTTCTACAACGCTCGAATATAATACTTCAGATTATGCGATTTCTCTTTTAGCGAAAGCGTTAGGTGAAAAAGAAGATTATAAGCGTTTTACTAAACGTTCTTTATCGTACCGAAAATTATATGACAAAGATTTAAAATTGCTTCGACCAAGAACGGCTACAGACAATTGGTATGAACCTTTTGATCCTGTTGCAGGAGCTAATTTTCAGTCAAATGTTGGGTTTATTGAAGGGAACGCGTGGCAATATGCTTTTATGGTGCCGCATGATATCAGGGGATTGATAAAGTTAATGGGAGGTGACAAACCTTTCTCTGATCAATTGCAAAAAGTTTTTGATATCAAACAATTTGATATGGCAAACGAGCCTGATATTGCTTATCCTTATTTATTCAATTACGTAAAAGGTGAGGAATGGAAGAGTCAGGAAATGGTAAAGAAATTAGTAAGAGAACATTTCAGGAATGAACCAAAAGGACTACCTGGAAATGATGATACAGGAACCATGTCGGCATGGCTGGTGTATTCAATGATGGGATTCTATCCAATATCACCGGGAGATCCGATTTATACGCTTACAGCGCCAATGTTTGATAAAATAACGATTCAGTTAGATCCAAGATATTACAAGAAAGAAAATATCGTAATTCAACGAGAAGTGAATTCTGATGGAAAAATCAAAGACATTCAGCTAAATGGAAAAAGTCTGAATAGTTTCTTTATTTCACATGATGATTTTGTAAACGGAACCACATTGAAAGTGATTCAGGAATAATATATCGCTATTTTGAAATAAGCTTTATTTTCGCTTAGGTATCGGACGGAAAGGGTTATCATAATGTATTAATATTTAAGTTATGAGCTACGAAAAAGTAAGAGAAGAATTTATTAAAGATGCAGAAGAATACATACGTGCAAAGCGACAACCGTTTGCAAAATTAGCAGGTGCCGACTTGGAGCTTGCCAAGTATGAATACCTGGAAAACTTTCAAGACTATATTAACTTTCTTAATTTTCGAATAATTGCCAGACTTGATGAAAATTTGATATCTTTTAAAAGCCTCGAAGAAGCAACTGCTTTTCAGGATTTTATGAAGCCGACATTTGAAATGCTTGCAAGAAAGTATACTGAAGGGCTTATGGATTAATGGAACACTCTTAACTCTTTATACACAATAAAAAAAATCCATTCACCGTATGAATGGACTTTTTTTGTATTCGAATCTCTGTAAAACAAACAGGATTATTTTGTTTTTATACCAATTTCAGCGATAGAAATATACCTTCCATCTACACTGGTTTTTCCAATAAACTTAATGTATCTCGCTTTCGCCACTGATTTTAAAATGATGTTTTGCTCCACCGGATTGCTTTTGATATTAGCAAATTCACCTTCTGCAACCGTTGTCCAGTTTATACCGTCAGTACTTATTTCCCATTGGTAATTCTTTACAATTCCACCCGTTCCATTATGGCGTGGTAAATACGATAAAGTTGTGAATTCCATTTCCTGTCCCATATCAATAACTATGAATTGAGGTAAAGGTGTTAATGATGTATTATCAGCGGTACTCCAGAAAGTTTCGGCATTTTCATCAATAGCGTTTAAGGCTGATTCCTTTTCCTCATTTTCAAAAGAGACCGTAACTATTTTCCAGTCTTTTTTGTAAACGTTGAAGGATTGAATGGCAGTTTCACCAGATTTCATGTCTGTTCCAAAAGATTTGGCTTTGACATTACCTGAGGTTAAAAAAGGAAACGGGCTTACAAAAATTGGCGATTGTGCAGTAGGTTCTGTTCCGTCGATTGTGTAGCGAATGTGATTTACACTAGTTTCCGTAGTGATTGAAACATTCCCCTCTTTGTCTCTTTTAATTTTTGGAAGTGGCAATAATTCTGGCTCTCTAAAAACTCCAATATCGCTTAAAGCAATACAAACAGGAGATTCTTTAATAGTAATTCTCAATTTTGAAGTTGTGATATAATTTGGTAAACGCAGCAGTCGGTTAGCACCAATACTGGTAACTTCGCCTACTTTTTTCCAAATTCCATTGATAAAAGCATCAATTTCGACTTTTTCAATGCGTTGGCCCAATTTGATGTTTTCTCGTAAACGGATGATGTTAAATGTTTGTTCTTTGTGCCATTCTAGAGTCACGGTTGCTTTTTTTACTTCATCACTGGTTGCCCAATACGAATAGCGGTCATTATCAGTCAGGTTTTTGGTTCCAAAAAAGATCTGATTTTCACCTCGAACCTCAGAAGCCGTAATAACAGCTGATTGTGCAAGATTATCAGCGAATAATTTCTTTAGAAAATCACCAAAATCTTTCAGACTCTTAACATCATTCTGATGTAACAGACCATCTGTATTTGGTGCAATTCCGATATCCATACCAGCACCTCTTCCAACAGATTTTAAGTAAATTTCAAATAACTCCGAAACTGATTTCACATTATTGTCTTCATTAGCGTGATAAAACCAGCCATTTCTAAGAGGAACATCACATTCAGCCGGTTTCCAAAATTTACCGTTTCGTGTTCCTCCCTGCGCTTTGTCCGAATCGGTTTCTCCGGGAACGGCTACGGTTTTGCCTGCTATTGGTTCCGGGGTAAAAGTGGCCCATGAAGTTTCATTTGCAAAACCTCTTTCATTACCCACCCAGCGCACATCGCCATTATCAGCAAAGATAACCGCGCCTGGCTGCAGCTTACGAGATATTCCCCAGGTAGTGTCCCAGCCATAATAAGTAGATCGGTCTATGTTTCTTTTTTCGTTTTTTCCACCATAATAACCGTCTCCGCCATTAGCGCCATCAAACCAGGTAATGAATAGATTACCATAATTAGTGTACAATTCTTTTAACTGATTTCGGTATTTTTCTACGTATTCAGGTTTCCCATAATCTTCATTATTTCGATCCCAAGGCGAGCAATAAAGACCAAATTTCATTCCGGCCTTACGAGCTGCAACTTCGAATTCTTTTACCATATCGCCTTTTCCGTCACGGAAAGGGCTTGCACTAATGTTGTAAGCTGTTGTTTTGGTTGGCCATAAACAAAATCCATCGTGATGTTTGGCAACAAAAATAACGCCTTTAAAACCGCCATCTTTGGCAGCATTCACAATCTGACTCGCATCAAATTTTGTTGGATTAAAGATCTTAGGATCAGCATCGCCATATCCCCATTCTTTATTCTGAAAAGTGGTTGGCGTAAAATGCACCAAAACATATTGTTCCAATTCCTGCCAACGCAATTGCGGTTCTGTTGGCAATGCCCCATAAGGAGCTGGCGGGCCAATTTTCTGCGCTGTCATGGATAAAAAGGCAAAACATCCTAAGAAAGTTAATAGTAGTTTTTTCATTTGATCTGATATCTCTTATTGCGTTACTTTAATTACCACCGCTTCCTGACTCGCTAATGAAGTCCTCAATTCTTTCGGGATTGTAACAACGATTCCGCCATCGACTTTTTTACTGGTGAGTTTTTGTTTGTTATTTAGTAAAGAAGCTTTCAAATTGCCTTTACTGTCCGTTTTGATGCTGATCTCAGCAGGTAATTCTTTTTCGTCTTTGGCGGGCATGTAAATTCCGTAAATTGATTTTCCTTTCTGTGTATAACCCACTTTTTCATCTAAATAAGGGGCAACAGGTTTAGTATCATAAATAGCCTCACCGTTTACAGCTAACCATTTCCCAACATTAGCTAAAGTAGTTTCAATTTTAGGATCAAACTCCCCCTTAGCATCCGGCCCAACACCTAATAAAAGATTTCCGCCTTTTACCACAATATTAGTCATCAATTGAATTACTTCTTTTGAAGATTTGTAATGATCATTTGGTACCCATCCCCAGGCTCCTCCAAGGGTAATACAACTTTCCCACGGCACACTTAATGGTTTCTCAGGTGTTTTTTGTTCCGGTGTTAAATAATTTTCATACTCACTCGGAACCCAACGATCTACAACCAACATTCCAGGTTGTTTTTGACGTGCTTTTTCTGCAATCAATTTCATATTGATATCCATATCATACGGATATTTGCAAAAGTCTTCTACTTTTTTATTGATAGTGGATAATGGTCGAACCCAACATCCGTCAAGCCAAAGAATATCCACTTTTCCGTAATTGGTAGTCAATTCGTTCAACTGATTTTGGGTGTATTGTACATAACTTTGCCATCTTTCAGGAAATTTTTTGATGTCATAAGTAGGATTTCTGTCTTTTGGAGGATAATAGGACCACCAGAAATTTTCTGTCGTCCAGTCCGGTTTTGAGAAATAAACGCCAACAGCCAAACCTTCTTTTCTTGAAGCATCCAATACATCTTTTAATACATCTGCTTTTGGATTTTTAGCATACGGTAATTCCGGATTCGTAATTTTGAAATCGGTATATTTCGAATCATACATACAGAATCCATCATGATGTTTCGACGTAAAAATCATATATTTTGCTCCGGCGTTTTTGAACATTTTCGCCCATTTTTCAGCGTTTAAATTCGTCGGATTTAATTTGAATTTTGTATTTCTGTAATCGGTGGCATATTTGTAATAATCATCATAACCATCTCTGGTTACCCAATCTTCCGGAGCCAATCCCCATGATTCTACTGTTCCCAACTGTGTATAAAGCCCCATATGAATCAGGACACCAAATTTATAACCCTGCCATTTGTCCAGATTAGCTTTTACTAAAGGGTCCTTTGTCCACACGTAGCCTTCTTCTTCGGTTTTATCGGCTTTCATGCTGAAATCACCTTGCGCGTGAAGCGAAAGAGCACTGGCGCAGACAAATGCCGTATATAATAATTTGAATCTATTTTTCATTTTTAGTTTTTGGTAAGTAGTTATTGCAGATTATTTTATGTAAAACTCAGGATTGATCAATTTGTTCCCGGTTTCATCATAAACGGCGTAATTAAAACCACTCTGAACGCAATAAGAACCATAATCACCTTTTTTGTTTAAAGCAATAAACCCAACCTGAATATCTTTTAAATTTTTATTTCTGTTTTTCATCAGCTTCACCACTCTCAAAACAGCTTCTTCACATGCTTTTTGCGGAGATCTTCCCTGACGCATCAATTCAACAACCAAATGACTTCCTGAAATTCTGATTACTTCTTCACCGTGACCGGTCGCAGTTGCAGCGCCAATTTCGTTATCTACATACAAACCGGCACCAATAATAGGAGAATCGCCTAAACGGCCGTGCATTTTAAATGCCATTCCGCTGGTGGTACAAGCTCCGGAAAGATTTCCATCAGCATCTAAAGCAATCATCCCTATAGTATCGTGATTTTCAATATTAGCAATGGGTTTATATTCAGAAGTTTTTAGCCATTCTTTCCATTCTCTTTCAGAATCCGGAACCAATAAATTTTCTTTTGGAAAACCTTGTGCCAAAGCAAATTGAAGCGCTCCGTCACCAACCAACATAACGTGTGGCGTTTTTTCCATCACAGCCCGAGCAACAGAAATTGGATGTTTGATAAATTCCAGACACCCCACAGAACCAATATTAGACATTTCATCCATAATACAGGCATCTAGGGTTACACGTCCGTCTCTGTCAGGTCTTCCACCGTAACCAACACTTCTTTCTGTCGGATCACCTTCAGGGATTTTTACTCCTGCTTCTACGGCATCTAAGGCACGTCCGCCTTTTTTCAATACTTCCCAGGCTGCTTCATTGGCTTTTAAACCAAAATTCCAGGTAGAAAGTACGATTGGTTTTCTTATTTTTCCATCAGAAAGAATAGTATTAGGCTCTTCGTTCTCTTCTGGTTTCCCGGTGAAGGAACTTAGCGCTACAGCAGCCGAAGCCATTGCAGCTGTTTTAAGAAAGTTTCTACGATTGTTCATATGTTGTGTCTTTTTATTTGCTTTTGGTGCTAAAAATAAGTGTTTTTATTTAATTACTAAATCGTATTAGTAAATTAATTTTCTACTCTGCTTTCTAGCATAAAAATCATAAATTTTTGCTTCTATTTTCTTTGAATCCGCAATAATAGAAGATTTTATTTTAGCTATAATTGCATAGTTGTTTTTAATTGAAAAATTCTAACGTTTTGGCAGACCATTCATTATCAAAGAAACCGCTTACTTTCATATCCGGTAATCCATTTAAAAGTAAATCAGCCTTAAATATCATGACATCCGGAAATCCTGTAATTCCTGAGATATAGTTGTTTGCCCAAGTCGCCTTCATTCCTTTTTCAGAAGTTCCTGCCACAACGCCTACCATTGCCGTTTTACTGTCTTTTCTTGGTACAACAAAATAAGCTGCTAAATCAGCTCCTTTTAACACTTTGTCACCCACTTTTATTTGTTGATTGTCAATTTGAACTGGAGCATTTTTCAGTAATAAATTCCAGGCGCTATTGTTAACTGCATTTCCATAAATCACGACGTTTCTGTCTTTGTATTTTTCCAATGAAAATTCTTTGTCCGAGATCACGTCAATACTTCCATTCCCTCTGTAATAAAAAGTTTCGGCGTCAAAGCGGGCTCTGTTTAAATACCAATCGCGTTCTGAAGCAGAACCGCCTGTCGCATAAACAAAAACAACATTATTATCGAATGCAAATTTGAATCCGCCCTGACGTTCTGCATACTTTTCGGCTGTATTGATTTCGTTTATCAAAACCCATTTTCCGTCTTTCAAATTCAGGATAGCTTTTTTATCCGAAGTTGTTTTTAGCAGCTGATCATCAATATTTAAGGTAATTTCTCCTTTTAATTCTAAAGAAACCAAATCGAGTTCCATTACCGAAACATTTACTGTTTTAATGTTAATTTGCTGCTTGTCAATTTTTGCATTGATAGTAGAAAAATCAAAAGGGCGAATTTGCTGTTGTAGTTTTATCCAGTAATCTGTTGAAGAAACGGCTGGAGTTGCGGTGTGAAAATCAATTTCTTTGACTTCTTTGTTTGTTGGAATGGTTTGGCGCTTGAAGAATTCAAATATTGGAAACCAGTCTACAGAATGATCGCCATACCAATGCTCTCCTCCAGGATACTCGTAATAACAAAAGTTAGGATGAAAAGTGCCTAAAATCTGGCGCATTTCCCGAACCTGCGAAATAGGAACAGTCGAATCGGCATCGCCATGCAGCATATAAACCCCTCCTTGTTTCAGGTTTTGTACAAGGCTTTTAACACGACCAGAATTGGCAGAACGTTTGATTGGCTCAAATGCTTTGAACATATCATGCATTTCATCGCCTTTGTCAGATCCGTACATCGAAATATCAGGGTAGGAGGCGCAAGGGGCAATAGCAGCAAATTTACCCGGATAAGTTGTTCCTAAAAACCAGGTACCGTGACCGCCCATTGAGTGACCGGTTAAGTACGTCTGATTCGGAATAGTGTTGAATACTTTTTTGGCTTCGGCTAAAACTTCCAGAGCATCAATTCTACCCCAATCTTCCCAGTTAAAACCAAAAGGGCGTCTATTTGTAGCTGCAACAATATGAACCCAATCCTTTTGTTTGTAAGCTCTTGCCTGATTTCGAGCCTCAACAGATGCACCGTGAACTGAAAGGACCAACGCTTTTGGTCCGGCTCCCAATGCCGGAGCGACACTATAATACTGTACGCTGTTGTCTACTTTACTCACAAAAGTGCGTTCGTGATGCACAGTTGCAGCGCGTTGTTGGATTGTAATTTCTATTTTGTCGATTACTTTTCCGCTTTTATCTGAAAGTGTAAGGTTCATCTTTAATTCTCCTGTAAAATCAGCTTTTGCAGCCGGAACTTTAAATTTTACTTTTCTCACAAACAAAGGCATAATAGCATCAGTTGCGTATGTAGCTTTTTCTCCGCCGGATAAAGTGGCTGTAATTACAAGGTTTTTTAAATCTTTCTCCGTTGCATTGATTACACGAATGGAAGCCCATTTTTCGTCTTTTTCACCATTGATAACATCCGGAAGCGTTAAATCACGTTTGGTAAACTGAATACTTTTTGAAGGCACAATAATTTTCGATTTCACACGGCCAAAACGGCCTTTGGTATAAATAAATTCGTTTACACCTTTGCGAAGTTTAAACGGAACTAAAGTGTATCCAAAATCATAATGATCACCTTCATGGGGCTGGCCATTAATATAGGTTCTTGTACCTCCTGTAGTTTCCAGTAGCACGATTTGTTCTTTTGAAGCATTATATTCTGTATATAGAAAACCGGATCGCATAGGTTTTCCACTGAAAACTTTGGCAGAATCTGCCTCAATTTCCTGCCAATTTCCTTTCTCTTTATTTGGATTTACAAATTTCCCAACAGCATATTGCCACGCTATAGGATCTTGTCCATTAAAAAGTGTACCTGTTCTGCTTTCAGTTTGAAGTGTATAGCCATTTATAAAATGATACAAAACATTTCCTTCGGCAGTGGTAATAATTTTTTCTTTACCAAAATATTCAACAACATTTCCGGTCGTTTTTGTCTGTGCAATCGAATTTATGCACAAGAAAATAGAGAAAATCAGAAGTCCTTTTTTCATTTTTCGGGGTTTGTTTTTTTTATTTTATTCCAATTTTTCAGACTTTTACTAAAACGTTTTACTTAAAAAGCAGCAAAAAAGGGTATTTAACAATTTATTTCCGATTAATTTACGTTTTTTTAAATTTATTAAATCGATTTAGTAATGTCCTTAAGATTTTTTGTTATTTTTGTTTTTTATGAAATATAAAATTATATCTAAATTAATTTAGTAAATACTTCAATATTATCCTTATTTAGTTATTAATTATCATTGTTATTCTAAAAAATGAAAATTGTAAAAACAAATATCGCTTCCTATACTAATACGTCGCTATCTGTGTTTTCGCGCGAGGAATCTTTTTTTCAATCGCCTTTTCATTCGCACCCTGAATTTGAGTTGGTTTATATCTTAGAAAGTCATGGAAAACGCATCATCGGAAATTCGGTAGAATCTTTTGAATCAGGTGATATGGTTTTTCTGGGAGATGATATTCCGCATGTTTGGCTTAACGATGAAATTTTTTATAAGGGAATAAATAGTTTAAAAGCTAAAGCTATTGTAATCTATTTTAGCAGGGATCTTTTTGGTGATTCTTTTTATGAATTACCGGAAGCACTGGAAATCAAAAAGTTTTTTTCACAGGCCATAAAAGGAGTTTCGATTTCAGGACAAACGAATTTGATTATTGCTAAAAAAATGGAAAAATTGCTAAAGAAGAAAGGTTTTGAAGTGGTTATGGGTCTCATAGAAATTTTATTTCTCTTGTCAAAAAGCAAAGACCTTAGATATATTAATGACAATTCCTATGTTTCTGCCTGTGATGAAAATAAAAATGACCGGCTTGCAGCAGTTTTTCAGTATGTAAAATCAAATTATAAGGAAGAAATATCACTGGATGAAATTTCTAAAATAGCCCATTTGACACCAACATCTTTTTGCAGAATGTTTAAAGCTAAAACCCAAAAGCCCTTTGTAGAATACCTAAACGAAATACGAGTTTCAAATGCTTGTAAGTATCTTATTGAAACAGATTTAGGAGTTTCAGAAATTGCTTACGAATGTGGTTACAAAACTGCTTCTAACTTCAATAAGCTCTTCAAGAAGTTAATTGGAACAACTCCAAAGGAATATCGAAGAAATGCTTTAGTTCAGGCGTTTTAACCTCTTTCTTTACTTAGTTATTAGCATTGTTTCGATGTTGTTTTCGATGTAAAATAACAACCAAAACTTTTCTTTAATGATGCTGTTTTGTTTTTCCGAAATACAGCAGTGTCTTTGCGTATTTATTTTATAAGTCGAATATTTTTTTAAAATCAATAATGTAGTAGTGAGACGGATCGCTTTTTTTGACTTTTTGCGAAATTAATTATAAAGATAATAAATGCTTAATTAAGGATAATTTACAGCTAAAATAAAACCTGATAATACAATAGTTTTATTTTTTTGAGATTACGTTAAAAATGCCATTCGAAAACATAAAACGATTTAGTAGATCGTCTTCGTTTTTGCAGGATCAGTCAATTATTAGATAACCTCTTAGATAATATACGTTTAAAGAAAATAAAATATATAGTATGAGAAGCAGAATAAAATTAGTTTTCACAGTTTGCTGTTTTGCGATGAGCGCTTTATCTCACGCACAAGGTGATATTATGGCAGAAAATGAAAAAATACCTGGCGATACTTATGTTGATCCAAAAGATCAGGCGGTTAAAGATAATCTGGCCAAGTGGCAGGATTATAAATTTGGTGTCCTGATTCATATGGGATTATACAGTCAATTGGGAATTTGCGAATCTTGGGGATTAGCTCCTGAAGATTGGGTAACTCGTAATGGTTATGATGATTACGATTCTTTTGCTTCAGATTATCGCGGTGCAAGATTTAGTTTAAATCCAACTCAGCTTGATTCGGAAAAATGGGCTAAAATGTTCAAAAATGCCGGAGTAAAATATTTGATTTTTACTTCTAAACATCATGATGGCTTTTGTATGTATGATTCGAAATTCACTGATTTCAAAATCACCAATCCAAATTTACCAAATGCAAAAAATCCAAAACCAGATGTATTGAAAAACGTTCTGGATGCTTCAAGAAAAGAAGGATTATCAGTTGGCATTTACTTCTCAAAACCAGACTGGACGTCACAGGATTTTTGGTGGAAATATTATCCACCAAAAGACAGGAATCCAAATTATGATATTAAAGCATATCCTGAAAGGTGGCAAAATTTCGTAAAATATACCCAAAATCAGTTGGATGAATTGACAACTAATTATGGGAAAGTAGATGTTTTATGGCTTGACGGAGGATGGGTTCGTCCTTCAGATAAAAAAGGACGTCAGAATCTGGATATTAATATGAAGCTTATTGCAGAGACGGCCCGTAAAAAACAACCAGGTCTTATAGTTGTAGATCGTTGGGTTCCGGGCGAATACGAAGATTATCTTACGCCTGAACGAAAAGTGTTGGAAAAACCAATTCCGGTGCCATGGGAAAGCTGTGTAACACTTGGAAATGATTGGGGATGGGTACCAAATGACAAATACAAATCAGGAACAGAAGTAATTCAGTTATTAACCGGAATTGTTTCTAAAGGTGGAAATTTATTACTTGGCGTTGGACCTGATGGCAAAGGAAATTTTGAGCCGAAAATTGAACAGGCTTTAGCCGAAGTTGGAAAGTGGCTTGATGTTAATGGAGAAGCCATTTATGCTACTAAACCAATTGCTCCTTACTCTGAAGGTAATTTGTATTACACTTCAAAAGGAGAAAAAACAGTTTTCGGAATTTACCTTCCAAAAGGAAATGAAAAAGAAATACCAGCTGAAATCGTTATTAAAAACAATTTAAAAGGAAAATTAAATGTTGTGCTTTTAGATGGTAAAACTAAACTTAGTTACAAAAATGTTGCTGGCGGAATTGCCGTTGCTATACCTAAATCTTTACGGGAAGAATTGGCTAAAAAAGCGGGTGTTGTTATAAAAGTAGCTGGATAATAAAACAACATTTCAATTTGTAATTTGGATTGTTTTGTAATTGATAATCTCTAATTTTAGATTTTTAACCTTCAATTTTAAATAAAATAATATGGTAACTCAAAAATATTGTCTCGCCTTGGATCTTAATGATGATCCGGTTTTAATAGCAGAATACAAAGAATATCATGAAAAAATCTGGCCTGAAATTACAGCAAGTATTGTCGATTCAGGAATTGAAAATCTGGATATTTATTGCGTTGCCAACAGATTATTCATGATTATTGAGGCCAATGAGACTTTTACTTTTGAAAGGAAAGGAGAGATGGATGCCAATAATCCGGTGGTGCAAAAATGGGAAGAATTGATGTGGAAATATCAAAAAGCATTGCCCGGAGCAAAAGAAGGGGAAAAATGGATGATGATGGATAAAATATTCGATTTGCATGAGAACAGCAAAGCGTCAACATTTTTGAGATAAGAGGCAATTTTCGCACCTCTTATTTGAATATAAAACTACTAACTACCAACCAAAATAATAAACAAATGAATCTTAATCTTACTGAGAAAATAATTATCGTAACCGGTGGAGCTAAAGGGATAGGACTTGGCATCTGTAAAGTTTTAGCTGCTGAAGGTGCTATTCCTGTAATCGTAGGAAGAGCTGAGGCTGACAATCAAATCGCTGTTAAAGAAATTGAAGCGGAAGGCGGAAAAGCTTTAACTGTGGTAGCGGAGTTAACAAATCCGGAAGCTTGTAAAAATGCAGTTAATCAGGTAATCGAAATGTGCGGCCGTATTGACGGACTAATCAATAATGCCGGTGTAAATGATGGTGTAGGTCTGGAAAGTGGCGATTATGAAAAATTTGTTGCATCAATTCATAAAAATTTAGTTCATTATTATTTAATGGCACAACACGCTTTGCCGGAGTTGAAAAAAACAAAAGGCGCAATTGTCAACATTGGTTCAAAAACAGCGGACACCGGACAAGGAAATACTTCAGCTTATGCTGCGTCAAATGGCGGACGTAATGCTTTAACCCGCGAATGGGCTGTTGAATTATTAAAATACGGAATCCGTGTCAATTCGGTTATAGTGGCGGAATGTTATACGCCTTTATACGAAACATGGATTAATACACTCGAAAATCCAGAGCAAAAATTAAAAGAAATTACGGCTAAAATTCCATTAGAAAACAGAATGACAACGGCTGAAGAAATCGCCAATATGGTAGTGTTCTTGTTGTCAGATAAATCAAGTCACACTACAGGACAATTGATTTATGTGGATGGAGGTTATACTCATTTAGACCGTTCCTTATAAGTTACAATTGATTTTAATGTATTAAAAAATAAAATCAAAATATTCAATTAACATAAGGTTATGGCAATTGGAAAAACCCCTGTTTTCTTTTAACGAAGACCAATTATCGAAATAACTTTCTTGTCAAAAAATGCTAAATAAGAAGTAAGTAAGTTCAAAAGGATATTATTTCCTAATACTATGCGATAAAGCTTATCAGAACTGAAATTCGTAATAAAAGTGTTTTTTGTGACTTTTTTTGATGTTTATCTTCGTTTATATGTCGTCCGTCTAAAATAGTTTTACCAAAAATCTAATTTGTTTAGATTTAGCGTTAAATAAAGATTGTTTTTGTTTTAAGAAATCTATCTTTTGTTTTACTGCTAATTCTGATTGCAATTGGTGAAATAAAAGTGTTGCTATTGTTGCATTATTCTTTTAAATAATACAAACAATCTGTTCCGTTTATTTGCGGCAGAATCAGATAAAAAAATCGGTTACGCTTACAGTCAGCAGAAATGTTGTTCTCAAAAAGGACAAATTTAAACGGCGTGTACGCCACAAATTGCAATCTTATTAAAACAATAATCAGAATTAAATAAATATAATAAAATGATTAAAAAAATAATCTTAGCCGCTTTAGTTGTCGGAGCGACTCTTACCGGAGCAGCTCAGAATAAAATTGCTCCACAGGATATTGCAGCAAAAATGAAATGGTTTGAAGATGCAAAATTAGGGATCTTTATTCATGCCGGAATTTATTCTGTTGGGGATGTTTCTGAATCGTGGAGTTTTCACAATGGTCAAATTTCTGTTGAAGATTATATGAAACAACAAAAAAGTTTTACACTGAGTAATTATGATCCTGCAGCCTGGGCCGAGATGATCAAAGATTCTGGGGCAAAATATGCTGTTATTACAACAAAACATCACGATGGTGTGGCGATGTACGATACTAAATTAGGGAAACTAAGTTCTGTAAAAACCTGTCCGGCTAAAAAAGACATGGTAAAACCTTTCTTCGAAGAATTACGCAAAAGAGATATTAAATGTGGCGCTTATTTCTCGTTAATCGACTGGACACATAATGATTATCCTGGCTTTCTGAAAGATAAGGCGCGTTATGATATTAAAAAAGAACCAGCTCGTTGGGAACGTTTTCAAAAATTTTTTCAGGGACAAATCAAAGAAATTTCAGATTGGTACAATCCGGATCTATGGTGGTTTGATGGTGACTGGGAACACAGCGCTGAAGAATGGCAGGCAGAAAAAACACGTAAAATGATGTTAGCCAGAAATCCGAATACGATTATAAACGGGCGTCTGCAGGGCTATGGTGATTATGATACTCCGGAACAAAACTTTCCGGTAGTACGACCGGCATTCAAATGGTGGGAATTGTGTATGACAATGAATGAAAACTGGGGGTACCGTGTGAGCGATACCAACTGGAAAACGCCTTATGAAATCATTACTATTTTTGTGGATGCGGTTTCAAATGGAGGTAATTTATTGTTAGACATCGGACCAAAACCGGACGGAACTTATCCTGAAACTGTTGTTTCTACATTGAAAGAATTGGGTGACTGGAACAGAAGAAATGGTGAAGGTATTTTTGGAACTATTCCTGGAATTCCATTAGGCCATTTTTATGGGCCAACGACACTTTCTAAAGATTCAAAAACACTTTACTTATTTGTTCACGGAAAAACGTCAGGACAATTGATGTTGAAAGGACTTGATAATAAAATTCAGGATATAACGGTTTTGGGTTCCAATGTGAAATTGACTCACAAAGTGGTTGGTAAAATTTCATGGAGCGCCGTTCCGGGATTGGTTTACATTGATTTGCCTGAAACTGCTATCGACAAATATGTGACTTGCATTAAAGTAACATTAGATGCGCCTATTAAATTATACAGAGGCCAAGGAGGTTTTTTAACTAACTAATTTTATTAAGATAACAAATTATAATTCATGCCTCAATGGTATTTCAATAATACGATTATGAACAAAAAAGCATTTTTAATAGCTTTATTTCTTGGAGTTCAAACTTTGTTTTCTCAAAGTACTCCAAAATATAAAAACCCAAAATTACCCGTTGAAGAACGTGTTCAGGATTTATTGTCCCGAATGACGGTTGAGGAAAAATTTTGGCAAATGTTCATGATTCCTGGTGATTTGTCTGATGGAGCGGATAATTATAAAAACGGAATTTTTGGTTTTCAGGTAAGTGCCAAAGGAAGTACTGATGCAAGCAATCAAATTTTAGATTACAGTGCCGCAAGTAATGCGAAGGAAACGGTAAAACTGATCAATAAAATTCAGAAGTATTTTGTAGAAAAAACGCGTCTCGGAATACCGATTATTGCTTTTGATGAAGCCTTACACGGATTAGTACGAGATGGAGCAACTGCTTTTCCTCAGTCTATTTCATTGGCAGCAACATTTGATCCGGCTTTGGTAAAAAGAGTTTCAACTGCTATTGCAATGGAATCAAAAAGCCGCGGAATTCGCCAGATTTTATCACCGGTTGTAAATCTTGCTTCAGATGTTCGTTGGGGAAGAGTAGAGGAAACCTATGGTGAAGATCCTTTTCTTTCTTCAAAAATGGGAGTGGCTTATGTATCTTCTTTTGAAGAAAGAGGTGTGATTACAACGCCTAAACATTTCCTCGCGAATAGTGGCGATGGTGGACGTGATAGTTACCCGATTGATTACAACGAACGTTATTTAGAAGAATATCAGCTTCCACCATTTCGTGCTTGTTTTACTGAAGGAGGAAGTCGAAGTGTGATGACTTCTTATAATTCTTTGAACGGAAGTCCGTGTACTGCGAATGATTGGTTATTAAATAAAAAATTAAAAGGAGAAATGAATTTTAAAGGATTCATTATCTCAGATGCAAATGCTGTTGGTGGTGGAAATGTATTGCATTATACCGTAAAAGATTATCCTGAATCGAGTGCGAATGCGATCAATAATGGTTTAGATGTAATTTTTCAAACCGCTTTTGACCATTATAAATTGTTTCAGCCACCATTTTTAGATGGAAGAATTGATATCAAAAATATCGACGAATCTGTAGCGAGAGTTTTGAGATTGAAATTTGAATTAGGATTGTTTGAAAAACCATACGCCGACGAAAAAGAGACAAACAAATGGAATGGAAATCCGCTTCATAAATTGCTATCAAGAGAAGCAGCCGAAAAAGGAATGGTTTTGTTGAAAAATGAAAACAATATTTTGCCTCTTAAAAAATCAATTCAATCCATTGCCTTAATTGGAAATGATATTACCGAAGCCCGTTTGGGTGGCTACAGTGGTCCTGGCAACGGAAAAGTAAGTATGCTGGAGGGAATAAAAGCGAAGTTAGGAAAATCAGTCGCTATTAATTTGGCTGAAGGTTGCGCGAGAAAAAGTACAGATTATATTGTTGTACCGACTGCGAATTTATTTAGTGTTGAAAGAGGAAAAACGGTAAATGGATTGACAGGAGAATATTTCAATAATGTACAAGTATCGGGAAGTCCGGTTGTAACAAGACTAGACAATACGATTAATTTTGACTGGACCTTGTATTCTCCGGATCAGGCAAAAATTAATTATGATTTTTATTCTGCTAGATGGACAGGGGAAATCAAATCTCCGGTAACGGGAACTTATAAAATAGGTTTTGAAGGCAATGACGGTTATCGTTTGTATCTAAACGGAAAACTAGTTATTGATAACTGGAAAAGCCAGACGTATTCAACAAAATTGGTCGATTTCAATTTTGAAAAAGACAAAGAATACGACATAAAAGTAGAGTTCTTCGAATCGCAGGGTTATGCCAAATTCAAATTGGTATGGAATGTTGGAGTGAACAACGATTGGCAGCATAAAATTGATGAAGCTGTAGCTGCCGTTAAAAAATCTGATGTAGCTGTAATTGCCGCCGGAATCGAAGAAGGAGAATTTAATGACAGAGCGTATTTAGGATTATTAGGACATCAGGAAGAGTTAATAAACGCAGTGGCCGCAACAGGAAAACCGGTTGTAGTGCTTTTGGTTGGCGGAAGCGCCATTACCATGGAGAAATGGATCAATAATGTACCTTCAATTTTAGATGTTTGGTATCCTGGCGAAGATGGAGGACATGCGGTAGCCAATATTTTATTTGGAGACAAAAATCCGGCAGGGCGTTTACCCATTACTTTTCCTGTTTTTGAAGGACAATTACCATTGGTTTACAATCACAAACCAACAGGTCGTTCTGATGATTATACCAACTTAAACGGCGCACCTTTATTTCCTTTTGGATACGGATTGAGTTATTCGACTTTTGAATACAGCAATTTAAGGTTTGATAAAAAACAAATAGGAAAATCAGAAACAACAAAAGTGTATTGTACAATAAAAAACACTAGCAATGTTGACGGAGAGGAAGTAGCACAGTTGTATGTAAGAGATCTTTTGTCGTCAATTGCTCAGCCAATTAAGCAGATGAAAGGTTTTCAGAGAATTTTCCTTAAAGCTGGCGAATCAAAAGAAATAATATTTGTTATCAATAAAGAAGCTTTGCAGATGTTAAACCAGGATATGAAATGGGTGGTTGAACCTGGTGATTTCAGAATTATGATTGGAGCTTCTTCAAGAGATATCCGATTAAGAGACGTTCTTACGGTGACAGAATAGTGTTTTATGATTTTAATTTTGATGATAACAGAACGAATTATTTAATTTTTATGAGGTTCAAATCAAAGGCGCAAAATAAAATGTAAATAAATACTTAAGCTTTTTTGAAACGCTAAAAAAAAATAAAATAATAGAGAAAATAATCCATTTCACTATTTTTTTTAAAAAGGAAAAGCAAAAAAAAATTTGGTAGAAAATAGGGCTTAAAAAAAGCTATTTCATTTTGTTAAAAGAATTTTTAATTATGATAGATTTATGTTAATGATATCATAATTTGAGCAGTTTTATTCTCTTGTTTTTTGAGGCTTTGATTATTATCTAATTTTGATGCTATTATCATTTATTTAGCAAAAAAACAGAATGACCGAGTATACTGTATTTGTTTTATTTATAGCCTATTGGGAGTATAAAAAGAAAATATAACTTTAAAATGTTAAAATAAATAAATACAAATAAAAAAATTACTAAAACGTTTTTGTAAATCGTTTTATTAAATATATATTTGCTAACAATACTTAACTAAGGTTTAAGATAAAGTTAACGTTTCATGAAAAAAAAGATCACTATCAAAGATATTGCTAAAGCAGCAAATGTATCCGTAACTACAGTTTCATTTGTGCTGAACGATAAAGGAGAAAAGATGGGGATTAGTAAAGAAGTGATTGAAAAAGTTCTTAAAGTTAGCGGCGAAATGAAATTCAAACTCAATATGATCGCCAGTAGTTTGAGAACTGGTAAAACAAGATCTATTGGGCTTATTGTAGAAGATATCTCAAATCAGTTTTTTTCTGATTTGGCAAGAGTGATTGAAAGAGAAGCAATTAATTTAAATTATAGAGTATTTTATTGCAGTACAGGCGCAGATGATGCCAGGGCAATTGAGTTAGTTAGTAGTTTATTGCAGGCAAATGTTGACGGTTTTATAATTACGCCTACAGAGAATATGAAAACGACTATCGACCGATTGTCAGAACTACAATGTCCGGTTGTTTTGCTCGATCGATATTTTGAAGAACAAGAAGTTAGCCATGTTGTACTGGATAATTTTGAGGGAGGAAAAACGGCAACTAATTATCTTTTGCAAAAAGGATTTAAAAAAATTGCCTTTATCACGAATTATTCACAGTTAATTCAAATGCAATTAAGAAAAGACGGATACAGTATTGCAATGAAAGAAGCAGGATTGTATGATGAATCGATACTATTGGATATGGAATACCATATTAATGAAGAGGAACGAATTGCTAATATTTCTGAATTTTTAAACAATAATCCTGAAATTGATGCCGTTCTGTTTGGTGCAAATTATTTGTTGCTGGCAGGTTTGCAATCCTTCAGGAAATTGAAATTTAAAATCCCGGCTGATAAAGCAGTAATTAGTTTTGATGATCACGACAGTTTCAGGTTGCATTCGCCCTCGATAACGGTTTTGTCACAACCAATTGAAGAAATGGGAAAAAAGGCAGTAAAATTATTAATGATGCAAATGAATGATGGAAGCAATTACCAGATTGAAAAAGAAAAGAAAATAGGCACTCTAATTATAAGGGAATCAGTTTGATAATGTAGAAGCCTTTTTTTAAAGCTAAAATACTAAAACGTTATAGTACTAATGCTAAGAAGATAAATTCAAAAAATGACTAAGAAAACTTAAACAAATTATTAAACAAACAAAAAGCTTATGATGTAAAAAAAACAGAATATTAATCAAGGAATTATTGCCAAATTCTGATAAGGAGAAATCGGTAATTTGAAATTAAAGATTTTAGTATTCAAAATTTTTTAGAAATCGAAATCTTTCAATTTAAACAAAATTTTAAAACCAAACCAAACTAATATTAATTATGAGAAAACTGTTATATGAATCGCTGTTAGTTTTTCTAATGGTATTGTGCTTTCAAAATGCGAAAGCCCAAAACACTACAATCTCTGGGGTAATTACAGATAATACTAATGCACCCGTTCCATCAGCGATTGTTAGAGAAAAAGGAACAAAAGTAGAAACGATTACTGACGAGAACGGAGCATTTACAATCTCTGTAAAAGAAGGCGCTACTCTTATTGTAAGTTCAATAGGTTACAAAACAACAGAATTAAAAGCTGCTGATGGAATGAAAATCAGATTAGCAAGTGGTACTAATGAACTTGATGGTGTTACTGTTACAGCATTGGGGCAATCTAAAAAGAATAAATCGATTGGATATGCTACAAGTATCATTAAAGCGGATGCAATCGTAAAGACGGCTTCGCCTACTATCGCTAACTCTCTATACGGTAAAGCGCCAGGTGTACGTATTAGTTCTACTCCTGGAGGAGCCGGAGCAATCAATATTCAAATCCGTGGAATTAACTCTATCACTGGAAGAAATCAGCCACTTATCATTCTTGATGGTGTGCCAATTCGTGATGGTGAGGTTAACAACAATGATTACTGGAATGCACCACGTGTTAAAAATAATGGTTTAGCAGATATTAACCCTGAAGATATTGAGAATATCTCTATTCTTAAAGGAGCTTCTGCAGCTGCATTATATGGTTCTGAAGCTGTAAATGGAGTTGTATTAATTACTTCTAAATCAGGTAAAGGAAAAAAAGGTTTAGGTATTGATTTTAGTACTAGTTATTCTGGGAACCAAATTGCATACTTGCCAAGATTTCAATATGAAAGAGGTCCGGGATGGACGAATGCAAACTACTCTACAGGATTTTTAGCGCCAGATGGTTTTGCTCATTATGATACAAATGGTGATGGAGTGGCTGATACAAGAGGAGTTTCTGCCAGTAGTAATAACTTTGGTCCATGGTTCGATGGACAACCGGTTATGTCTTGGGACGGAGTTGTTCGTCCGTATTCTGCTCAAAAAGATGGATATAAAAACATGTTTCAAAATGCATGGGACGGAACTACAAACTTTGCTTTAACAAACAGTACAGAAAATAGTAATATTCGTTTTTCTTATACTCATATTGAGTCAGAAGGATTAAGCATGGGTAACTATAATAAAAAGAACAATTTCAACGTAAATGCATCTTTCAAAACAGGAAAGTTGAAAACGGATGTTATTGTGAGTTATTTAAATCAGGATATTAAAAATCGTACTTTTGCTATGGATCGTTTGGTTAATAACTTTACGGGAATGCTTAGCCCATTTGATAATGGTGACTGGTATAAAGCGAAATATCAAACTAGTTTAGGATATAAATATGTTATAGGTCAGGGAACTCAAAGTTTGACTCCTGGTGAAAATATTTACCGTAATGGTTATAAAACAGATATCTTAGATTATTTCTGGAATACAAATGCGAAACAACAAGACGAGGTTACAAACCGTTTAATTGCCAGTGTTACTGAAACGCTTTCAATTACTAAAGATTTAGCATTGCGAGGTCGTCTTTCGACTGATTTAACTTCAGTAAATACAGAAAATAAAAACCCTGTAGAAATACCTTTACTTTACCAATTTGGTAGTGACGGAGATTCTTCTGGTTCTTTCATGATGGATGCTCAGGATTATAATATTCTTTATGGAGATTTATTATTGACTTATAATACAAAACTTAATGAGGATTTTGGTCTAAATGCTGTGCTTGGTTATTCAGGTACTCAGGAAACAGGCAGAACTTTATCACGTTCAACTAATCGTGGTTTAAGTGTTGAAGGATGGTATGATATGAATTCATCTATCGGACTTGCAACAAGTACTTCTTCAAGATATGAAACTATTAAAGATGCTGTTTTTGGAACTTTAAGCGGAAGCTATAAAAACTACTTATTCCTTGAAGGTACTATAAGAAGAGACCGTACTTCTACAATGAACCCGGATAACAATGCTTTTACTTACCCTTCTGTAAACTCAAGTTTTGTATTATCTGATGCTGTAAAATTACCGGAATTTATCAGTTATGCAAA
This sequence comes from Flavobacterium aquidurense, assembly GCA_900107365.1. GTDB lineage: Bacteria > Bacteroidota > Bacteroidia > Flavobacteriales > Flavobacteriaceae > Flavobacterium > Flavobacterium aquidurense. The sequence continues at coordinate 15,795 of FNPS01000012.1, read as the reverse complement.
AATGCGTGGTTCTTGGGGTATTGTGGGTAATTACCCGGATCGTTACAGAGCTAACGTTGCTTATCAACAAACTACTTTAGGAAATCAGGGAACTACTAACCCGGTTTTAATTACAAATTCTCAAGATATTTATGGAAATGAAGGAATCAAACCTGAAATGAAAAATGAATATGAGTTTGGTTTTGAAACTAAGTTTTTTGACAGAAGATTAGGATTAGATGTCTCTTATTATAATGCAAAAATTAAAGATCAAATTCTTGATTTAACATTAGCACCAACCACCGGAGCAAGCAAAATTTTAGCTAACGTAGGGGAGTTGAGTAATCAGGGATTTGAGGTAGCACTGACAGGTTCTCCTTTTAGATCAGAAAGTTTTTCTTGGGATGTAACTTTAAACTGGGCAAAAAACACGAACAAAATCTTAAAATTAGCTAATGGTGCAACAGAATTATTGCATGCTGATTATGATGGTTCTGCTGCACAATTGAAATCAGTTGTAGGTGATCCAATGGGAGGAATTTATGCACACCCTGTAAAAACAGATGCAAATGGTAATAAAATGGTTGACTCTGATGGATATTATATGATTGACGGAGACAAATGGGAAAAATACGGAACTGCTATGGCTAAAGGTGTAGGAGGTTTGATAAACTCATTTACTTATAAAAGTTTTACATTAGATGTAAGTATTGACTATTCTTATGGAGGTTATTTAATGCCAACTGGTATTAACTGGATGACATCAAGAGGATTGACTGAAGAGTCATTGAATAATAGTACAAATGACCGTGGTGGTTTAACGTATTATATGGATAACGGTAAAGGAGTTCAGGTTCCAAATTCTGCAACTGCAGGACCAGCTGGGCAACAATTATTCCGTGATGGTATGTTAATGGATGGTACAGCTCCGGACGGTACACAAAATACAAATGTTATTTCTCAGGCAGGTTACTATAATATGACGTACAACTGGGGAGGACCTCAATACAGTAGTTCACGTTATGAATTGTATATCCAAAAGAATGATTACGTTAAGTTAAGAGAATTGTCTCTTGCCTTTAATGTACCGGCATCGTATGCCAGCAAAATTGGAGCTACTAAATTAAGTTTGTCTTTATTCGGACGTAATTTATTTTATATCTACAGAACCATTAAAGATATGGACGCAGAAGCAACTACTTCAGGATCAAGATGGGATAAAAACGTAAACAATGCAGGATTAGCTCCATCAACAAGAAGTTATGGTGTAATGTTGAGAGCATCTTTCTAATTGGATAAATTATAATTAAAAAATAGACAACATGAGAAAATTATTATATATATCATTAGCGACAGCAGCGATCTTTTTAGGTTCTTGTTCGCAAGCTGATTTTGAAGACGCGTACAGAGATCCGTCTACGGTAACATCGACAAATGTGCCTAAACAATTTGCCGGTTTCATGAAAATTAACTTTGAAGATGTAATTCCATCGTATTGGAACTACTTTACAGTTATAAGAACTACTTCTTTAAGTTACACGCAAGCCCACGGTTTTACGAACATGACAGGACGTTACGTTCCGGGAGCAGCTGTAACAAACAGATGGGAGAGATACTATAAGTTTATTGCTCAATATAGAGAACTTGAAAAAGTGATGGCTTCTTTACCTGCTGCTGAACAAGCAGGAAATAGAATCTATGCAATTACTTCAACAATTTATTTATATGATCATACCTCAAAAATGATTGACAATTTTGGAGATATTCCTTTCTCTGAAGCTGGTAAAATTAGTATGACAGGTGGTAATTATGATGCTGCAGCTGCTAAGTACGACAATCAGACAGAGCTTTATATTAAAATGTTAGATGATTTGAAAGCTTTTTCTACAGAATTGAATACAATTACTTTACCTGCTAAGGTAGAAGTGGAATTCAAAAATCAGGATTTGATCAATAAAGGAGACCTGGTGATGTGGAGAAATTATTGCAATTCTTTGCGTTTGAAATTGTTAAACAGAGTTTCAGCAGTTCCTGCTATGTCAGCTAGAGCTAATACTGAAATTGCTCAAATTATTACTGAAGCAAAAATCGTAGATGAAAATGCAGAGAATATTGCCTTTAGAGTGTATACTCAGGATACAGATTTAGATACTTCAGGTTTCTTTGATGCTTTAGAAGGTGGAAATAACAACATTGCCCCAAAACCAATGATTGACCACATGAATGCCAATAGCGATCCTCGTCAGCCATGGTTATTTGAAAAAGGAGCAAGCGCAACTGCTTATGTAGGACTTGATCCATTGTTAACATCTGGAGTTCAGGATCAATTAATCGCTAATAGTCAAATAGCAATTTACAATAGATCTGTAATTAGTAAAAACGATTGGTTACCTGGTACATTGATAAATGCTGCTGAAGTAAACCTGATTCTTGCAGAATATTATTCAAGAAGCGGAAATGCTACTACAGCAAAGACCTATTTTGAAAAAGCGATCAGACAATCTATTGAGTATTATGTAAGATTAGGTGATAAAGCTGACGTCTTAACATGGAAACCAACTACAGAGCCAACAGCTGCTGAAATTGATGCTTACATTACTAAAATTAACTTTGCAGGTGCTACAACAGCTGCTGCACAATTACAATTGATTGCTTTTCAAAAATACATTCATTATAATGTAATGCAGGCTGATGAATCATGGGCTGAACAAAGAAGATTAAAATTGCCAGCTTTAACTTTCATGGAAGATGAGACTAGCAGTATCAGAAAAACACCACCAACACGTTGGACGTATCCAAATTCTGAAAGAGTTTATAATACTACTAATTATAACACAGTTAAGGATAAGGATAACTTAAGTACTAAAATTTTCTGGGATGTAAAGTAAGCTTCCTTTTGAATTAAATATTTTGTTTTTTAGTAAGAAACCCCAAAGTTCGGATCATCCCGAATGATGGGGTTTCCTTTTGTATTAAATTGAATGTGGTAGTTATTTATGCCAATGAAAAGTTGAAGTTTACAATTTGTGCCGTAGGAACTACACATTGGTAGAGAATATGAATTTGAATAGGTTTAGCGTGCCGAAGGTACGCAATAGTTATCATTTTGTTGCGTACCAACGGCAAGCCAACGAATTTCGAACGGATATGATTACCGCTATTTAGTGCCTGATGGTAGAAATTGCAGACTTTCAACTATTAGTTATAAAGTATAAAAAAAATCGGCGAACTTGCAGTAAAATTAACTACAAATTTGCCGATTTTTATTTTAAAGAAAAGAAGATAATCTTAAAGTATTTTAATTTTGTTTGATAAAAGTTAACGGTTGATCATAATTGGCAATTGCAGTTAATGCATTGTAAATGTATTTGCTCACTAAAACGGCTCCTTCACTGTTAATCAAGGCTGTGTCGTCTTCGGGTGTGTGATATTGTGGATGTCCTCCTGTATGTAATCCTACAGCCGGAATATCGTTTTTATAAAATGTAACATGATCAGAACCGCCGACATCGCCAGCAAAAACAATCGGATTTAGACCGCTGCCTTCACCTAGTTTTTTCATCAGTTCGACACCACCCGGAAAAGTTCCGGCACCGCCCATATAAAGCTCTTTTTTATCGTTTAAACGACCCACCATATCCATATTGATCATCACTTTTACGGCATTTTTGTCCACAGGAAGATGTCTAACAAAATACTTCGAACCTAATAAACCTTCTTCTTCAGCACTAAAAGAAATGAAAATAATACTCCTTTTAGGAGCGATTTTGTTATGATGAAATTCCTCCAAAATGGATAAAAGCGCCGAAACTCCCGAAGCATTATCATCGGCTCCGTTATGAATCGCAAGTGTGTCTTTTTTCTTGCTGCCAGAACCTTTTCCACCCCAGCCCCAGTGATCATAATGTGCCCCAATAACAATATATTCTTTCTTTAGGTTTTCATCTGAACCTTCGATATAACCGACTACATTTTGAGTTGATACACTGTCCGATTTCATTTTATTGATATCGGGTTTAATGAAGATTTTGAAAGGCTGATAATAATCATTATTGAATTTTTTCAGTCCAAATTTTTTAAAATACTTTTTGATGTAAGCCGCCGCTTCATTATTGCCTTTCGTTCCGGCAAGACGGCCTTCTAATTTATCTGAAGCCAGATAGGTATCGTGTCGAAGGAATTTTTTAGCTGAAAATGTCGATTGTGCGGTTCCTTTTTCAGTTGCCATAAAAGCTACGGCAGCGAGGAAAAGAGTTTTGTTGAACATGTTTTTGGTAATTAATTTGTAATATTTACTGTATTTGCATTTCGATTATAGTATCAATTGAATCCAATTTAATACCATCCAAATACACAAAAGTTCCTTCGGGTTGTTGTTTGAATTTTAGTTCTTTTTTTCCGTCCATCAAATAGCATTTTTTAATTTTTTGTTTCATCTCCGGAATAAAAATATAATTAGTTTCTTTTGGTGTATTGATGATATGGGCAAACCAAATTTTGTCTTTAGCAGTAAAACCGCCCCAATCTTGTGGTTTCATTACGTTGCCTCTTGTTCCATAAATACTTTTCCCGTTTTTATCCATCCAGTTTCCTATTTCTTTCAGGGTTTCAATAAATTCCGGTTGAATTGATCCGTCAGCCATCGGTCCGACATTTAAAAGAAAATTGGCATTCAAACTCGCAGCATTGATCATATAATGCAATAAATCTTTAGTTGATTTGTATTTTCTGTCCGTGATAGTAAATCCCCATGAATTGTTCATCGTTTCACAGGTTTCCAATGGCAATTGTGAAACAGATTGTCCTCCAAATCCAGTAGTGTTTCCTCCCGGCAAATCTTTTTCAAAAGCTTGAAAATCTTCTCCCTGTATCGGTAAAAGGTGATGATTGTTGGAGATAAGACAGTTAGGCTGAATAGAATGTATCAATTTATAAATTTCATCATAATGCCAGTTTACTTTTGAAGTTAAGGTTTTATCTGTATCGTTATCCAATTGATCCCAATGTCCGTCAAACCAGATTCCGCTAATTTCTCCATAATTGCTCAACAATTCGGTTAGTTGGCCTTTCATAAAACGAATGTAACTTTCCCAGTCGCTTTTGGCAGTTCTGCCTGTTCCTTTTCCGGTTTTTCCTGTTTCGTATTGATAATCTGTTCTTGTCCAGTCTAAAAGAGAATAATAACAAAATAATTTGATTCCCTGCTTGTGACATTCGTCAGCTAACTCTTTTAATAAATCTCTTTTGAAAAACGTATTGGTAATTTTCCAATCGGATAATTGCGTATCGAAATTGCTAAAACCATCATGATGACGTGTAGTAAAAGTGATGTATTTCATTCCTGCTGCTTTCGCAATGCCAACCCATTTTTTAGCATCAAAATTCTGAGGATTGAAAACGTTTATCAGCCTTCCGTATTCCGTTACTTTGATGTTTTGGTTATTCATAACCCACTCGCCATTAGCCAGGACGCTATAAGGACCAAAGTGAATGAACATTCCGAATTTATCATCCTGAAATTCTTTTCTGTTTTTTAGATTTCCTTCAGTAGGGGTGTAGGTTTGCGCAAACATTGTTATCCAGCTCATTGAGAAGAACAACAGGCAAAGTGTGATTTTTTTCATGGTTATGATAGTTAAGTAGTTTTAGTTGTGGTTTATTTTTCTCCAATTAAAAAACCAGAGACATTCCAGGCGCTACTGCTGGTTCCTTCTGGTTTTCCAAGAGGAATGGAAACGCGTATAGTATGTTTTCCTGGTGAAAGATTTCCTAAATCAATAAGATTGGGATTAGTTGTTGTTCCCGGGCACCAGTTAGAACGACTTAAATCGGATGAGGATAGTCCGCTGCCAAAATTTCCTGAGGCTGGATTACTCAAACGGTACGAACCACAATCAGTGCGCCAGGGTGTGAATCCAAATACTTCTTTTCCGTCAATAAGAATAGTATTTTTTTTCTGTAAAAATTCATCACCATTTTCCCAGCCTCCGTGACCAGTTGTAGTATAGCTCAATTTGAAATTTTTATAACCTTCCGGTACTTCAAAAGACATTTCCAGTCCTTTTTCGTTGTCAAACATGGTGGCATATTCTTGTCCTGCCATTTCCATTACGTTCAGTGTATTGAAAAGAGGTAAAATAAAATCGCCTTTAGGATTGTTGTCTTCGCCTTGGTGAATCGAAATATTCAAACTTGCCTTGTGCCCGCCTGCATCGTAATTCCCAATAAACATACCGATATACACTTCCTGATTACTCAATTTTGACTGTAATAAAGAAATTTCCTGGCGATAGAAAACACTATCCTGCCAAACCTTATTTTTTTGTTCTAAATAGTTAAAATGCTTTACGCCAAAAGGAGTAAAGAAACGCATCAATTCCAGCAACGGTGCGTAGTCATTTGTTGCGACAACACCCTGATATTTTTTGCCATTTCCATTTTCATAAAATGGCAATGTGTTGACTCCGTTTTTTAATCCATCCAAAAAAGATGCTTTTTTATCCATCGGAATCATAAATACGGAACCAGTTCTGTCATATGCATCGCCGTTAGATTGTTGTGTAACATCAACATAAACAGAACTTCCTTTTTTAATTTCGGGAAATTTTACTTTCCGAACAATTACAGTTCCGCTCGCATATCTAAAAATACTGTCATTCGATTTTGCACCTTCAACAAAATTAATTTGCTCTTTATTGAAAACAGAAATATTTACAAAACGACTTTTCCACAACAAATCTTTATAAGTTAATTGATCTGCTTCCGGAACATTTGGTATAGCTAGAAGAGATGGAATTGTTTTTAAAGTCTCAATTTTTGTAGCTGTTAATGCACTATTCCCATTACGAATGGTTTCCAGAACCAAACCTAAATCCTGTCCCAGAGTACTTGGCCCACCTTTTAGTCCCAATTCAGTGGTATACCAAATTTCGATTTTATTGGAGTTTACAACAATAATTGCTTTTTTACAGGTAAAATTGAGGATTTTTTTGGTTTCGGCTGTGAACTCAAATTTCTGTTTTTCCAAAGCTTCAGTGTCGTGAGTAAGAATCGATTTGTTTCCTTTTAAGTTCGCCAGTTGCGAAATAGTTTTGGAATTAAAAGTAACAAAAGTCTGTTCAAACGGAAGATTTGCTTTCTGTTGCAGAATTTTATCTGTTGTGATTAAACTTAAATCCTTAGAAGCGTATAAAAACAGCGGATCCTGATTAGGAATTACTTTTCCATTAGAACTTCTTTGGTACGTAACTTTAATCGCTTTTGGAGTCTTTTGTGCAAATGATATGGTGATTAAGCAAAAGGTTAAAAATGTAAATAAAATTTTCTTCATGTTGTGGTTTTATTTATCAGTTCTTAGACAAAAACTGAAAGGTTATTTTGGTAAATTAAAAGAGGTTTCGTTATTTTACTAAATCGATTTAATTAAAAAGCCAATAAAATTCAGTTTCCATTGTTTTATGTTATTATGAATTAAGAAACAGGGGATTATCTGAGTTACTTTTTTTCTCAAAAGCTAAGATAAAAATTTTTGAATTGTAATAGAAAATAACACCGGTTTGTTTTATCGAAAGGTAAATACTGATTAAACAAAGATAATATTGAATTAATATATAATTGGAAGTCCCTATATCTTTCAATTTTTAAAGAATATAAATTTAGCAGAAAACAGACCAAAGTGTTTTTGTGATCCCGTTAAATAAAAGTGTTGCTATCGTTTTAGTACTAATGTAATTTAAATGCATAATGAATTTTTCAAAAAGCTACAGATATATACTGATTTTTTGTTTTGGCATAAGCATGCTACAAGGCCAGCAAAAAGCATTTCCTTATAAAAATCAAAATCTATCCTTTGATAAAAGGGTAGAAGATCTATTGAAACAATTAACTACGGAAGAGAAAATTTCTTTGTTAGGATTTGAAAGCAAAGCAGTGAAAAGACTGGATATTCCACAATACAATTGGTGGAACGAATCTTTACACGGAGTAGCAAGAGCGGGTAAAGCAACTGTTTTTCCACAGGCTATTGGAATGGCGGCTTCCTTTAATGATGATTTGTTGAATGAAGTGGCAAACGCAATTTCTACCGAAGCCAGAGCCAAGAACAATATGGCGGTTGCCAAAGACCGTCGTTTGCAATACATGGGATTGAATTTCTGGTCACCAAATATCAATATTTTCAGAGATCCGCGTTGGGGAAGAGGGCAGGAAACCTATGGTGAAGATCCTTTTCTTACCGGAAAAATGGGAACAGCTTACATTAAAGGCTTGCAGGGAACAGATCCGAAATACATGAAAACAGCAGCCTGTGCCAAACATTTTGCCGTGCACAGCGGGCCTGAAAAAACCAGACATTCTATCGATGTTATTGTTGATGAAAAAGATTTGAGAGAAACCTATTTGTATGCCTTTAAAAAATTGGTTGATGCTAAAGTGGAAACCGTAATGTGTGCTTACAATAGAGTGAATTCTGAACCTTGCTGTACCGGAAAAACATTATTGCAGGATATTCTAAGAAAAGAATGGAAATTTGGCGGACATGTAGTGACCGATTGTTGGGCATTACAGGATATTTACGAAGGCCATAAAACATTGCCAAACAGTGTAGCCGTTGCGGCCGAAGCTATAAAAAGAGGCGTGAATATGGATTGCAGCGGATTGTTGCAGAAAGATGCGATCAATGCCTTAAACCAGAAATTGATTACTACCAAAGACATTGATAATGCGTTGGCTCCAACTTTACGCACCCAGTTCAAATTAGGGTTTTATGACAAACCGGAAGACAATCCGTATCGAAAATATGGCATAGACAGTATAGCGAATTCGTATCACAGAAATCTTAGCCGAAAAATGGCCGAGCAAAGTATGGTTTTGTTGAAAAATGGAGAAGTAGGTGAGAAGAAAACAAAGTTACTGCCTCTGAAAGAAGAAAATTATAAATCACTGATGATAGTAGGGCCAAATGCTGGTTCTTTGGATGCTTTGCTAGGGAATTATCACGGAATAACAGATAAAGCCGTAAATTTTGTTGAAGGAATTGCAGGCGCTGTTGATCCTGACACTCGAGTAGAATACGATATGGGTTGTGACTTTACCGATACAACCAATTTTGGTGGAGTTTGGGCGGCTTCTATGGCCGATTTGACTATTGCTGTAATTGGTTTTACACCTGTGTATGAAGGCGAAGAAGGCGATGCTTTTTTGGCTGATGGAAAAGGAGACAGAAAAAATATGGATTTGCCAGCTTCGCATATTGCCTACATTAAAGCACTTCGAAAAGGAACCAAAACGCCTCTTGTGGCAGTAATCACCGGAGGAAGTGCTGTCGATATTTCGGCAATTGAGCCTTATGTTGATGCTATTGTTTTTGCGTGGTATCCGGGAGAACAAGGCGGAACAGCTTTAGCAAATCTAATTTTTGGAAAAGTTTCGCCATCAGGACATTTACCAATTAGTTTTTATAAATCTTTCAGTGACTTACCTGATTATAATAGCTATGCAATGGCCGGCAGAACGTATCGTTATTTCGATAAAGCAGTTCAATATCCTTTTGGTTTCGGTTTAAGTTATACGACTTTTGAATACAATTGGGTTCAAAAACCAGAGAATATCAAAACGACTTCTGATAAAATTTCAATGCAAATTAAAATTGAAAATACGGGTAATTATGATGCTGATGAAGTAGCTCAGGTTTATATTGAATATCCAAATATAGACAGAATGCCATTGAAAGAACTAAAGGCTTTTAAAAGAGTATCAATTGCTAAAGGGAATTCAAAAACAATTACACTAGAAATTCCATTGTCAGAACTTCAAAAATGGGATGATACTAAGAAACAGTTTAAAATTTATGAAGGACAATATAAAGTGAGAATTGGCTCGAATTCCAGAGATGTGATGTTGGAAACGGGTTTTGAGATTGGGAAGTAGAGAATAGAACATAGAAAATAGAGAATAGAATAAAGAAGCAAGAGGCAAGATTTTATCGCTTTGCTCTTTTATAAAATCACAGAAGAAAATGAATAGAAAATTTAAATCAGCATTTTTTGCAATTTTAGGGGTTTGTACGCTGCAATTGTACAGTCAGGTTTCTAAGCAAAATTTAACGCAGTATGTAGATCCATTTATAGGAACTGGATTTCACGGGCATGTTTTCATGGGGGCCAATGTTCCTTTTGGGGCGGTTCAGTTAGGGCCGGTGAATATTTCACAAGGTTGGGACTGGTGTTCAGGTTATCATTATTCTGATCCAACTATTATCGGATTTTCGCATACGCATTTAAGCGGCACCGGAATTGGTGATCTTGGTGATTTTCTTTTTATGCCGGCGGTTGGTAAAATCAACTTAAAAAAAGGAACTGCCAAAGACATGGAAAACGGATATATTTCCGGTTTTGATCATAAAGATGAAATAGCAAGACCAGGCTATTATTCGGTTATTTTGAAGAAAAACGGAATTAAAGCTGAAATGACGGCTTCTGAAAGAGTGGGTTTTCAAAAATATACTTTTCCTGCTTCAGATAAATCACATGTCATTTTAGATTTGGTAGAAGGAATTGGCTGGGATAAAGCGGTTGATACTTACATCCGTGTAAAAAATGATACTTTGATTGAAGGTTATCGTTTCTCAAAAGGCTGGGCAAATGATCAACGCATTTATTTTGCAGCGATCTTATCAAAACCGGCAAAAAAAATCCAATTGTATAACAGTACAAAAGAGATGATAAACAAAGTGGTTTTGGGTGATAGTGCCAAAGCGGTGCTTCAGTTTTCAACTTCAAAAGAGGAAGTGATCAAAATTAAAGTCGGAATCTCAGCTGTGAGTATGGAAAATGCTTTAATGAACATTAAAAAAGAAATCCCAGACTGGAACTTTGAAAAGGTAGTTACTCAGGCTAACGAAAAATGGAATAAAGAATTGAATAAAATTTCGGTAAAATCTAATGATGTTGCCAAATTGAAGACTTTCTACACAGCCTTATATCACACGATGATTGCACCGTCTACTTATAATGACAGTAATGGTGATTATTATGGTTCCGACAAACAGGTTCATAAAGCGGCAGGATTTACAAATTTGACCACTTTTTCTCTGTGGGATACTTACAGAGGAGCAAACCCTTTGTTTACTTTAACACAAACCGAAAAAGTTTCAGATATGGTCAATTCGATGTTGGCCATTTATCAGGAAACAGGACATCTTCCGGTGTGGCATCTGATGGGGAATGAAACCTATTGTATGCCTGGAAATAGTGCTATTCAGATTGTTGTTGACGCTTATTTGAAAGGTATAAAAGGCATTAACGCAGAGTTAGCTTTTGAAGCCGTAAAAGCAACGGCAATGCAGGACGATCGCGGATTGAACTTCGTGAAAAAAATCGGTTATATTCCGGGAGATAGTTTGAGAGAATCGGTTGCTATCGGAATGGAATATGCGATCTCTGATGGTGCAATTGCCATGATGGCTAGGAAAATGGGCAAAACGGAAGATTACAATTACTTCTTCAAACGCTCAAAAGCCTATAAAAAATATTACGATGCCCCGACAACTTTTGTGCGTGGAAAAGTAAGTGATACGCAATGGAGAACGCCTTTCGACCCTTTTAAATCGGCACATATGAAAGATGATTTTGCCGAAGGAAATGCATGGCAATACACCTGGTTAGTGCCTCACGATGTGGAAGGATTGATCGCCATGTTAGGAGGAGAAAAAACGTTCACCAATAAACTGGATAATTTGTTTACTGTGAAAGGCGATATGGGAGCTGAAGCTTCAAGTGACATTACAGGTTTGATCGGTCAATACGCACACGGAAACGAGCCAAGTCATCATATTACCTATCTGTATAATTTTGTTGGACAACCCTGGAAAACAGCAGAAAAAGTACGGTATATCGTTGATAATCTATACAGCGATAAACCAGACGGATTGTGCGGAAACGAAGATGTTGGGCAAATGTCAGCCTGGTATATTTGGAGTGCTTTGGGAATGTATTCTGTAAATCCTTTCAACGGAATTTATGTTATCGGCAGTCCAAGCATGGAGGAGTCTGTATTGAATTTAGCTGATGGGAAAAGTTTTACGGTGAAAGCCCTAAACAACAGTCCAAAAAATATCTACATTCAAAAAGCAACTTTAAACGGAAAAGCATATACAAAAAGTTATCTGCTTCATTCGGACATTATGAAAGGTGGAGAATTGATTTTTACTATGGGAGATAAGCCTTCTAAAAGCTGGGGAGTTTCTGCTAAAGACAGACCTTATTCTGCAGAATAAATTTTTAAAAGGAATCCGTCCGGAAAAATAGTATTAGTACTAACTGAAAATGTTTTTCCGGGCTTTTTTATATACACATTTTTGATTTGTTCTTATTTTTCTAAAAAAAGATAATTACTAATTAAACAAGGGTAATTTTGAATTAATTATTATACTGCAGTTATTATATTTTTATATTCCTAAAAATGTATGAATTTAATAAAAACCGTATGGCATTAATAACTCAGGTAAATATTAAAGAGGATGTGAGTTCCAAACAAAACAAAAAGTGGTTGTTTCCTTTTATTTTGGTAACCAGTTTGTTCTTTTTCTGGGGATTTGTACACAACTTAGATCCGATACTTATTCCGCATCTGAGAAAAGCATTTAATCTTTCCGACCTGGAATCTTCTTTAATTGATTCCTCTGTTTTTATAGCCTATTTTGTTATGGCTTTGCCTGCCGGTTATATCATGAGAAAATATGGTTATAAATCGGGTATCATGATCGGATTGGTACTATTTGGTATTGGCTCCATTTTGTTTGTTCCTGCTGCGAATTCACTGCAATATATTTATTTTTTGGGAGCTTTGTTTGTTATTGCTTGTGGACTTACGTTTTTGGAAACAGCAGCAAATCCTTATGTAACCATCTTAGGACCATCTGAAACAGCGACTAAGAGATTGAATTTTTCACAGTCATTTAACGGATTAGCGGCCTTTATTGCGCCAGCCTATGTTGGACCGATGATCCTGTCCGGAAAAAATTTAACTCAGGTTGAATTAGATGCCATGACACCTGCAGCATTACACGCGCATGTTTTAGAAGAAGCGGCAAGTGTAAAAATGCCTTATTTAATATTAGGACTAATCATTTTAGCAGTAGCCGTAGTTTTTTATTTCACTAATATGCCCGATGTAAAAGACGAAGACAAAGAAGGAGTTGACGGGGCTAGTTTTGCAGGTGCCTTAAAATCGATGCGTTTGAGATGGGGAATTTTAGCACAATTCTTTTATGTTGGAGCACAGGTTTGCGTGGGTAGTTTTTTTATCAAAATGGCTACTACTTCGGCAGGTTTAGGTGAAGATATCGCAGCCAAATATTTAGGTTTTTATGGTTTGGCATTTATGTTAGGCCGTTTCGCAGGAACATTTTTCATGCAATACATACAACCAAGAAAACTATTGATTATTTATTCGATCATTACAATGATTTTATCAATAATAGCCATACTCGGAACGGGAATGTTAGTAGTTTATACTTTAATCACAATTGCATTTTTTATGAGTATCATGTTCCCTACTATTTTTTCAATGGGAATTGACGGACTCGGTCATAACACAAAAATAGGATCTTCCCTGATTGTAATGTCAATAGTTGGGGGAGCTTTACTGCCTCCGGTTTTAGGATATATTTCAGATGTTACCGGAAGTATTCAGAATGGTTATATAGTTCCGCTGATCTGTTTTTCAGTAATACTATTGTTCGCCTTTAATGGACATAAAACAAATAAAGCATAAATTCTATTTATATACTATGTTAGAAATCGGAGTTAAAAGGTTGGTAATAAAAATGCATCCGGACGATAATGTGCTGGTGGCTTTAACGGATTTGACAAAAGGAGAAAGTGTCACTTTTGAGAAGGAGACTTTTATCCTGCAGGACACTATTAAGGCAAAACATAAATTTTATACTTCCGATTTGAAAGCGGGAGCAGAGATTATTATGTATGGTGTTTTGGTTGGAAAAGTGCAAAAGGATGTTGCAAAAGGAAGTCTGATGACAACAGAAAATCTTAAGCATGCTGCAGAACCGTATCAATATCGTAATGTTGATTTTACATGGCAGGCACCAGATGTTTCAAAGTATAAAGACAGGACTTTTAAAGGATATAAAAGAAGTGATGGTCGCTTTGGAACAGCCAATTATTGGTTATTTGTACCAACGGTATTTTGTGAGAACCGAAACTTAGATGTAATACGCGAAGCTTTACATAATGAGTTAGGCTATTCAGTAAGTGATAAATATACGCAGTATACACATCAGTTACTTGAAGCCTATAAAAAAGGGGACAGTCTGGATGCAATTGATGTACAACTGACACCGGATCATACTGAAAATAAGGTTTTTAAAAATGTAGACGGAATCAAATTCTTAAACCATCAGGGAGGTTGCGGAGGTACGCGTCAGGATGCTTCGACATTGAGTGCATTATTGGCTTCCTACGCAAATCATCCAAATGTAGCGGGAATAACAGTTTTAAGTTTAGGATGTCAGCATTTGCAGGTACAGGATTTTACAAATGATGTAAAAAAGCAAAATCCTTCCTTTGATAAACCGCTCTTTATTTTTGAACAGCAACAGTCAAAAAGTGAAGAACAATTGATTGCGGATGCCATTAAAAAAACATTTGAAGGATTAATCGAAATCAACAAACAAGAAAGGGCTCCGGCACCATTAAGTGAATTATGTTTAGGGGTTAAGTGTGGAGGAAGTGATGGTTTTAGTGGCGTTTCTGCCAATCCTGCTGTGGGTTATACTTCCGATTTATTGGTGGCTTTAGGTGGTAAAGTTTTACTGGCTGAATTCCCTGAATTATGTGGAGTAGAACAGAATTTAATTGATCGTTGTATTTCAGAACCAGTTGCTAAAAAATTCATTGATTTAATGCAATCTTACGATGCATTGGCACATAAAGTGGGTTCAGGATTTCATATGAATCCATCTCCGGGAAATATCAAAGACGGATTAATAACTGATGCGATAAAAAGCGCAGGAGCAGCTAAAAAAGGAGGTACAGCACCAATAGTTGATGTTTTAGATTATACAGAACCAGCAACAAAATCAGGTTTAAGTTTGGTTTGCACACCAGGAAATGATGTTGAAGCGACAACGGGTAAAGCCGCGTCCGGAGCGACTTTAATATTGTTCACAACGGGATTAGGAACTCCAACAGGTAATCCGGTTTGTCCTGTTATTAAGGTAGCTACCAATTCTATTTTAGCCCAAAAAATGAGCGATATTATTGATATCGATTGTGGTCCGATTATTAGCGGAGAGAAATCTATTGAAGAAATGGGTGAAGATATTTTGGAATATTGTATTAAAGCAGCAAGTGGTGAAATTATTCCAAAGGCCGTTTTATTAAACCAGGATGATTTTATTCCGTGGAAAAGAGGAGTTTCTCTGTAATTATAAAATTTAAAATAAAAACACATGTTTTCATTACAAAATAAAAAAGCGGTTGTTACTGGTGGTGGTAGCGGAATAGGGAAGGCCATTTCGGTTTTATTTGCTAAACAGGGGGCTGAAGTTCATATTATCGAATTAACAGAAGAAAGTGCTCAAGCGGCTGTGGAAGAAATAAAAGCTAATGGGGGAAAAGTAGTTTCGCATGCCTGTAATGTGGCAAACCAGGAAGAAGTTTTAGCAACATTTGAAAAAATTGGCAACATCAACATTCTGATAAATAACGCCGGAATCGCGCATGTTGGAAAAGTAGATACTACACCAGCAGCCGATTTTGATCGTGTTATGGAGGTAAATGTAAAAGGAGTTTACAA
>FNPS01000003.1 GCA_900107365.1 Flavobacterium aquidurense | reverse complement strand
TCCTGAGCCAGGATCAAACTCTTCATCGTATATTGTTGATCTGAATTGCTTCGGATCGTATTGTTATTCGAATCAGTCTCTATCGGTTCATTTATCAATCTCTCGATTATCTTACTCTTTATTCTTTTGTTTTGAAATCTCTTTCAAAACGGCTGTCAATTCAATATGTCTACGAACGTGTCTTTAAATCTTGTTTCGCTTGTGTTTCAAAGCGGGTGCAAAAGTAGAAAACTTATTTCTAACTGGCAAATGTTTTTTGAAGTTTTTTTAAGAAAATTTCTTTTCCGTTTCCTTCTCAACTCTACCAATCTATCAATGAACTTTCCGTGTTTTACCTCACTTAACTCTTATCTAAAAAAGTGTTCGGTGAACTTCGTTTGCGGGGTGCAAATGTAACATCCGTTTTCAAATCTCACAAGCTTTTTGGAATCTTTTTTTGAAAATAAATTTTCAACTTAATTCAGTAGCTTGTCAGTATTTCAGTGAACGTCTGTCGTTGTTGCGGGTGCAAAAGTACCACCTTTATTTACATTTACAAGGGTTTTTATTATATAATTTTAATGTTTTTCAAAACTTTTTCTTAACACTCTGATAACACAAAACTTAGCTTTTGAGGTTTTTTGCTATTTATAAGATTTTACTGTAGTAGCTGTATTAATCTCAATTCCTTTATCTCCCGACATGCCTTTTTTACAGACTTTACATAGTAATACATGATTTCCTAAGAACTTTATAACATATCACATTACGCTCTTTTCTGCTTTTTTTTGACTTTGCCACAAAAGGCACCAAGACACAAAGTTCTTCTTTTCATCCTTTATGACCTATATCTTATACATAATAGGACTTCTTTTGAAACCAGCTCCCCTAGCCCCGATAGAAGTGGAAATCCTTTTGTGCCGGGGTTCGGCACAAAAGATTGTAGCGGATAGCGGGAAATAGCTCCTAATTTAAAAATAAATTCCAAATCTTGAAATTGCTTCGCCTGTCCGCTAGCGCTCGGGTCCAAATTCCAATCGAACGAAGCTTTAGCTTCTCTCAGCCTCTCCCGTATATCCTGTACTATATATTATATACATTTTTCCTCCTTATATATATGTAGAAAATAGCATCAGATTAAGAATCACATTTATTCCTAATACATATATATTATAAACATTCATATATGTATTGTATGTATTTTAGTAATGCGCTATATTTGCATTCACAAAATTATAAACAATGATTAAGATTACTTTACCCGACGGGTCAATTAGAGAGTTTGCTTCAGGCATAACTCCGATGGAGGTTGCTAAAAGCATTAGTGAAGGATTTGCAAGAAACGTTATTTCAGCATCCTTTAATGGTACAACAATAGAAACCGAAACTCCATTAACGACCGACGGTAGTCTTATTTTATATACCTGGAATGATGCGGAAGGCAAAAAAGCTTTCTGGCATTCGACTTCGCACGTAATGGCGCAAGCGCTTGAAGAATTGTATCCTGGAATTAAATTAACTCTTGGACCTGCAATCGCTAATGGGTTTTATTATGATGTTGATTTTGAAGATCAGAAAATTGTAGAAGCTGACTTTAAAAAAATCGAAGATCGCGTTCTTGAGATTTCAAGAGAAAAACATGAATTTAAAATGCGTCCGGTTAGTAAAGCCGCTGCATTAGAAATATATAAAGACAATGTTTACAAGACTGAATTGATTTCGAATCTTGAAGACGGAACTATTACCTTTTGTGATCATGCAACTTTTACTGATTTATGTCGTGGTGGACATATTCCGAATACTGGAATCATCAAAGCTTTTAAAATCATGAGTGTTGCCGGTGCTTACTGGAGAGGTGATGAGAAAAACAAACAGTTGACTCGTGTTTATGGAACATCTTTCCCTAAACAAAAAGATTTAACTGAATATCTTGAACTTCTTGAAGAAGCAAAACGTCGTGACCACCGTAAATTAGGAAAAGAACTTGAATTGTTTGCTTTCTCACAGAAAGTAGGACAAGGTTTGCCATTATGGTTACCGAAAGGTGCTGCCCTTAGAGATCGTTTAGAGCAATTTTTAAAGAAAGCACAGAAGAAAGCGGGATACGAACAAGTAGTTACTCCACACATTGGACAAAAAGAACTTTATGTAACTTCTGGACATTATGCAAAATATGGTGCTGATAGTTTTCAACCAATACATACTCCAGCCGAAGGGGAAGAGTTTTTATTGAAACCGATGAACTGTCCTCACCACTGTGAGATTTATAATGTGAGACCTTGGTCGTATAAAGATTTACCAAAGCGTTATGCAGAATTTGGTACTGTATACAGATATGAGCAATCTGGTGAATTACACGGTTTAACTCGTGTTCGTGGTTTTACTCAGGATGATGCACATATTTTCTGTACTCCAGAGCAATTGGATGAAGAGTTCAAAAAAGTAATTGACCTTGTACTGTATGTATTTGGTTCTTTAGGTTTTGAAGACTTTACTGCTCAAATTTCGTTGAGAGATCAGGAAAACAGAGAAAAATACATTGGTACTGATGAAAATTGGGAGAAAGCTGAGAATGCTATTATCAATGCTGCGGCTGACAAAGGATTAAATACTGTAGTAGAATATGGCGAGGCTGCTTTTTACGGACCGAAGCTTGACTTTATGGTAAAAGATGCTTTAGGAAGACAGTGGCAATTAGGAACTATTCAGGTTGATTACAACTTACCTGAGCGTTTTGAATTGACTTACAAAGGTGCTGATAATGAATTACATCGACCAGTTATGATTCACAGGGCTCCTTTTGGATCAATGGAACGTTTCATTGCTATTTTACTAGAGCATACTGCAGGAAATTTCCCACTCTGGTTAATGCCTGAGCAGGCTATAATCTTGTCTTTGAGCGAGAAATACGAAATTTATGCTAAAAAAGTTTTAGATTTGCTAGAAAATCACGAAATTCGCGCCCTAATTGACAACAGAAGCGAGACAATTGGCAAGAAAATTAGAGATGCAGAAATGCAAAAAATACCATTTATGCTGATTGTTGGTGAAGAAGAAGAGAAAAACGGAACGATTTCTATTCGTCGTCACGGTCAGGAAGGAAAAGGAAATATTACAGTTACAATTGATGAATTTGTCGCAATTGTAGACGAAGAAATAAAAAAGACATTAAAAGTATTTACAGTTTAACTTAAATTATAAAGTCATAGCAATAAGAAGCAACAGAGGTTATCAACCTCGAGTAGAAAAAAAGGATGCACACAGAATAAACAATAATATTCGTGGTGTACAAGAAGTAAGATTAGTAGGCGAGAACATCGAACCAGGTGTATTTAAGCTTGCTGAAGCTTTACGTTTAGCTGATCAATTCGAATTGGATTTGGTTGAAATATCGCCAAACGCTGAGCCGCCGGTTTGTAAAATCATGGATTACAAGAAATTTGTTTACGAACAAAAGAAACGTGATAAGGTTTTGAAAGCTAAGTCTACGCAAGTTGTAGTAAAAGAAATTCGTTTTGGTCCTCAAACTGATGAGCACGATTATGAATTTAAAAGAAAGAATGCTGAAAAATTCCTGAAAGAAGGTGCTAAATTAAAAGCTTTCGTATTCTTTAAAGGACGTTCTATTATCTATAAAGATCAAGGACAAATTTTATTACTACGTTTGGCTACAGATTTAGAGGAACATGGTAAAGTGGAAGCTATGCCAGTTTTGGAAGGAAAGAGAATGATTATGTTCATTGCTCCTAAAAAGAAAAAATAGTCTCAGTTTACAGTTGCAGTATTCAGTCACTGAACTTGAAACTTTAAACCTGAAACGAAGATATAAGTAAGTAAGAATAAATTAAAACACTAGGAAAAATGCCTAAAATGAAAACAAAATCTAGCGCCAAGAAACGTTTCAAAGTTACTGGTTCTGGAAAGATTAAAAGAAAGCATGCTTTTAAAAGTCACATCTTGACTAAAAAATCTAAAAAACGTAAATTAGCTTTGACACACTCAGCGTTAGTTCACTCAACAGATATGAAAAGCATCAAACAACAATTAAGAATTATCTAATAATTCTTTAGGTTAAAAAATTATTTATATAACCTTGGAGTATGGCTTTTAAGTTCCTTTGATTTAATTCAGGACGCCTGCTACAAAAACACATTAAAATTATGCCAAGATCGGTAAATTCAGTTGCTAAAAGAGCAAGAAGAAAAAAAATAATGAAGCAAGCCAAAGGTTTCTTTGGTAGACGTAAAAACGTTTGGACAGTTGCTAAGAATGCAGTAGAGAAAGCAATGTGCTACGCTTACCGCGATAGAAAACAAAACAAAAGAAATTTCCGTGCATTATGGATTCAACGTATCAACGCTGGAGCTAGATTGGAAGGAATGTCTTATTCTCAATTCATGGGTAAAGTTAAAGCTAACGGAATCGAATTGAACCGTAAAGTTCTTGCAGATTTAGCTATGAACCACCCTGAAGCTTTCAAAGCAATACTTAATAAAGTAAAATAAACGTTTTATAAACTCAATTTAGATTACTTACTTATCATAGAAAAACCATCCTGTCAAAACGGGATGGTTTTTTGTTTATAGACTATTTACCAAAATTGAGTTATTGAGAAATTGAATTTAAAAAGTACATTTGTATATCAGAAATCATTTCTAAATGCGTACGGCTCTTCTTCAACATATCCAAAAATTTATATCATTAGAACCTTCGGAAATCGATATTATAGAGTCATGTATAAGTCTTTCTAAAATTAAAAAGAAAGAGCACATATTGAAAGAGGGTCAAGTGTGCAATACTATGTATTTTATTGTTAACGGTTGTATTAGGCAATATATTATTAATTCAAAAGGTGCTGAGCAAACGCTTCAATTTGGTATTGAAAATTGGTGGATTACAGACCAATTAAGTTATCACAACCATATTCCTTCACATTTTTATATTCAGGCCGTAGAGAATACAGAAGTCATCGCTATAGAAAAGCCTATTCTAGAATCTCTTCTAGTTGAAATTCCGAAATTGGAACGTTATTTTAGAATCGTATCTCAAAAATCTTTTGGTGCCATGCAAATGCGAATTAAATTTTTATTCACAATGTCGGCAGAAGAACGATATCATCATTTCAATAATCAATTTCCGGAATTTGTGCAACGTGTTCCACAATATATGATTGCATCGTATTTAGATTTTTCAGCTGAATTTATGAGTAAAATCAGAGCAGGAAAAGTATAATTCTGATTTCTTGAAGTAGTTCAAGTTTTTTTAAGAGCATATAAAGGAACTTTGTATCAAACTTTTAAAAATACACAAAATGACACCAAGAATCGTTATCCCAACTGTTGCCCCACAAGCTTATCAAGCCATGATGAATTTAGAAAAATACATTTCTACAACTTCATTAACCCCAGTCCATAAAGAATTAATCAAAATTCGTGCATCACAAATAAATGGTTGTGCTTATTGTATTAATATGCATACTGCTGATGCCAGAAATTATGGCGTAAGCGAACAACGTATCTATTTATTAAGTGCCTGGCGTGAGGCCGACGTTTATACTGAAGAAGAAAAAGCAATTTTAGCTTTGACTGAACAAGTAACTTTAATCAGCAATCATGTTTCTGAAGAAGTATACCAGAACGCAGCACTTCTGTTTGATGAAAAATATCTTGCAGAAATCATCATGATGATCATTACTATTAATGCATGGAATAGAATAGGAATTACAACAGGAATGAGAGCTATCTAATTTTATAAAGATAATTTTTACAACATTCTAGCAAACACAAGCCCTCATACCAGAGGGTCTGTTTGTATCTGTTTGTAAATGAGATCAAGAAAATCTTAATTTTTGCAATAATTTAAAATACCGTATTTATACGTGTACGTAAGAACTAAAATTTTCTATTTTTGGCACATGATTGCAAAAAGAACTCAGGTAATTCTATATATTACACTACTATTTCTTGTCTTATTTTCTTGTCAAAAAAGGAAAGAAATCTCCAATGCTTCACCAAAAAACACTAAAGTGCAAGTTGAGAAGTTAATCCTTGTTGCAGATAAGCTTTATGATACCAAAAACTTCGATAGTGCCTTTTATTACTATAATAAAGCAAAGTCAATTTGCAATCCTGCAACTGATTCTGAAAATTTTGTCAGTTCATTGAATAACATAGCCGAAATTCAACGCTATCATGGAGATTATGATGGAAGTGAATTAACATTAACGGAGGCTACACCTTATTTAAAATATGTAAAAAACCAAAAACACATATGGAATAATTATATAGAATTTGGAAACACTTACCTAAGTAAAGGCGATTATAGCAATGCCTATCTCTATTATAATAAAGCTCTAAATTTAAAAACTAAGGAATGGAGAAAATTAAGCGCAGAAAATAATATAGCCGTCGTTTTACTAGAACAACATAAATATAAGGAAGCACTTCATATCTACCTTCGTTTAAGCACGGAAAAAGAAATAATTGAAGTTACTGAAAACTATGCAAAAGTATTAGACAATATAGGTTTTTGCTATTTTAAAATTGGAGACATTCAGGCAGCTTCATATTTCAACAAGGCTTTACAATTAACCAATAAAACAAACGATAATTGGGAGGCGGCAAAAATTAATCTTCATCTTGCCAAATTTTACTATCCTAACAACGTTGGTTCATCTACAAAATATGCCTTGGTCAGTTATGATAAATACACTTCTATTCATGATGTCGATGGTAGAATGGCCGCACTAAAGCAATTAATAGCGAATACTAAAGATCATGAATTAAAAAAATACTCTCTCCTATATATTCAATTAAACGATAGTATCACAGAAGTAAGACAAAAAGCAAAAAATCAGTTTGCCAAGATTAAGTACGATTCGAAGAAAGAAAAAGACGAAAATTTAAAACTAAAAACCCATAGAGCAGAAAACGAATTACAACTTGAAAGACAGAAAAATAGAAATATCATTTCGTATATTCTAATTGCCTTAAGTTTAAGTTTAATCGTAGTCTTATATTTTTATCTAACCTCGAGAGGAAATAGAGAAAAAATTGAAGCTACTTATAAAAGTGAAACAAGAATAGCAAAGAAATTACATGATGAACTCGCTAATGATATTTATCACACCATGGCATTTGCCGAAAATAAAAATCTTTCTATAGTTGAAAACAAAGAACAATTATTAAATAATTTAGATGCTATATATCTAAGAACAAGAGATATTTCGAAGGAAAACAGCCCTATAATAACCTCTGAAAAATATACTTTTTATTTAAAAGAAATGATTTCCGGATTTAATACTTCGGACATTAATCTTTTATTAAATGACATAGAATCTATTCCGTGGAATGAAATAGAAAAAAACAAGAAAATTACTGTCTATAGAATTTTACAAGAATTACTTGTAAACATGAAAAAACACAGTAAGGCGACCTTAGTTGGTATTAATTTCAAAAAAACAGACAAAAGCGTTATTATAAATTATACAGACAACGGAAAAGGTATTGACGTAAATGATATAATTTTTAAAAATGGTTTGCATAATGTAGAAAATCGTATTCTAAGCATAAAGGGAGAAATTGATATTGATTCTGAACCAAACAAAGGTTTTAAGGTTTTTATTAAATTTCCATTGTAATGAAAAAACTTTATTCTTTTTCAAAAAAGACGCTTCTCAAATATCTATTAATAATAATAACTTTATTACTAATAGCGGTATTGTTTGTTCGTTTTTGTGAAAGGAAAACAGCAATAAAACCAAAAACAGAGCATACTGAAGAAATAAAAAGACTTACAGATGTTGCAGATATCTATTTTGATACTGATAAGAAAGATAGTGCTATTTATGTATTTAATAAGGTAAAAGTACTTTGCGATCCAAAAACAAACCCTATTGATTATGTGTATGCAGTGACATGTATAGCGGAACTTCATCAAAAAAATTGTGATTATATAGCTAGTGAAGCAAGTGCAACCGAGGCATTACCTTATTTAAAAGATATAAAAAACCCACGTTATTCCTGGATTGTATATAATATTTTAGGAATTAATTACACCCATAGTTATGATAACAAGAATGCTATCTTGTGTTTTAAAAAAGCAATTAAGTTAAAAACAAGTGTTTGGAGAAAAAGTCTCGCCATAAACAATTTAGTAGTTGTCTATATGGAACAACATAAATATAAAGAAGCTGCTATTCTGCTTAACATATTGGCTTCTCAAAAAAACATTTCAAGTTACGATGCTGCAAACAATAATGATCATGCCTATATTATAGACAATTTAGGTTATTGTTATTATAAATTAGGTAATTCTGAGAAAGCATTAGAATGTTATTATGAAGGTTTAAAAATACGATTACAACCCAAAAATGATGATGGGTTATCCACTTCTTACAAACATCTTTCTGTCTTTTTTCAAAAAACGAATCCAGGACTAGCAAAAGAATATGCAAAGAAAGCTTTTGATCATGCTTCAGAAATAAACAATATAGTGGAGAGAATTAGTAGCCTTTCTTTATTAGTAAACAACACAGAAGGAAATGAGTTGAAAAAATATTCCTTACACTATATCCACCTTGTTGACAGCTTAAACCTTGCTAACAAAAAAATAAAAAATCAATTCTCTAACATTAAATATAATTTTAATAAAGACAGAGCCGAAAACTTACAGCTTAAAGCTCTAAAAATCGAAAATAATTTACAACTAGAAAGACAAAAAAGTAGAATTATTATTTCTTATGTCATTATTGCTTTTGTCTTAGGACTTATTCTATTTCTTTATTTTCATTTAACTCTAAAAGGTGAAAAAGAAAAAAATGATGCCATTTTTAGCAGTGAAATACGAATATCCAAAAAATTGCACGATGAACTTGCTAACGATGTTTATCAAACAATAGCTTTTGCAGAAACCAAGGATTTGGAAAACGATGAAAATAAAGAAAAATTACTAAACAACTTAGACAATATTTATTTCAGAACGCGGAATATTTCAAAAGAAAATAGTGACATCTCTACAGATAAAAATTATCCACTCGCAGTAAAAGAAATGATTTCAGGGCACAAATCTCCTGAAATTAATATTCTTATAAATGGTTTTGATACGATACGTTGGGATGAAATAGAGAGAAATAAAAAAATAATTCTTTATAGAGTTTTACAAGAGTTATTTGTTAATATGAAAAAACATAGCGAAGCAAGTTTAGTTAGCATTTCATTCAATATAAAAAATAAAAATTTACAGGTCATATATAGTGATAACGGTACCGGAATTAAAAATAACAGCTTAATTTTAAAAAATGGTCTCCAAAATGTGGAAAGCCGTATTAAAACTATAAATGGAACTATTAATTTTGGCAATAATTCACAAAAAGGTTTTAAAATAAGTTTCACTTTCCCTTTATAAAATATAATATGTTTAAAAAAGTTTTAGTAGCCGAAGATTTAGATAGTATCAGTATAGCTGTTATTCAAGTACTTGAAGACTTAGAGATACCAACAATACATCACGTAAAGTATTGTGATGATGGTTTGTTAAAAGTCAAGAAGGGTCTTAACGACAACGAACCTTATGATCTATTAATTAGTGATTTATCATTTAAATCAGACCATCGAAAAACAGAACTTTCAGGTGGTGAAGAACTTATTGAAGCGATCAACGAGGTACAACCTTCATTAAAAAAGATTGTATTTTCGATTGAAGACAAATCATATCGAATTAAATCACTTTTTAATGATTTAGGAATAAGCGCATACGTTTCAAAAGGACGAAACAGCATAAATGAATTAAGGAAAGCTGTAGAAGGTACTTTTAGAGGGGAAGAAAAAATTCTATCATCAGATTTATCTTTTAGTTTTAGCGACAAAGCATTGATCGAAATTGAATCTTACGATATTTCAATCTTAAAACTTTTAGCACAGGGATATATCTTAGAAAACATTTCAAGTGAATTTAAATCTTCTTCTATAACTCCAAACGGCACAAGTAGTATTGAAAAAAGAATTAATAAATTAAAAATATATTTTAAAGCCAATAATAATGTTCACTTAATAGCAATTGCAAAAGATTTTGGCTTAGTATAAATTTTAATCCTGTTTACGGATTCCCGTAAGGAAATGTTTTTTTAACCTTATAAATTTGTTTGAATCTATTAACCAACCAATGAAACCTAAATATCTAATTAATTTTATCTCAAAAATTAATACAACCAAAAACAAAATCATTATGAAAACAATGTTACTATGTATCTTTCTTTCAGTTAGTTTTGCTTTCGTCTCTGAAAAATCAGGTTGGATTGAAGTTGACTGGAAAATTATATTTATTCCGGCACTTCTTGTTTTACAAATTATTATTATTTCTACTGCTTTAAAAAACAGATACAAGAAACATTAAGGCGCTATTTTTCAATCTTAAATTTGATTAGGGAGAAAAACACTTTTTACTTATTCTAATCTCCACATTCTTATGCAGTATTGTTATAGCTCAAAACAGAAATAATGATTCCCGAAGGAATCACAAGGAATAACTTAAAACAATCCATCAACAAAAGCATTCTATTAAAATGTTTTTAATAGCAACTCTAAATTAGAGTTAATTAAGAATATGGTCAAATTTTAAAATTACTTATATTTGAATTTTTAGATTCTGTATGAAAAACATTTTAAGTTTTGTTCTCTTATTTCTTAGCATCCTATCCTTTTCACAAACTAAAGTTCTGTCGTGGAATTTAGAAAATTTTGGAAAATCAAAATCTACTGTTGAATTAAATTTTATTGCCAATACGATTCTTAATTATGATATAATTGCAATTCAAGAAGTTGTTGCGGGTTATGGCGGTGCACAGGCAGTTGCCGAGCTAAATAGAATATTAAATACAAAAGGCTCTAAATGGGATTATATAATTAGTGATCCAACCAGTGGGAATAGCTACAAAACGGAGCGATATGTCTTTATTTGGAAAACAAAAAATGTAAAATTAAAAGGTAATCCGTGGCTCGAAAGAAAATATCACTTAGAGATTGACAGAGAACCTTATTTTGCCACTTTCGAAATTGACAAAAAAGCAATTACTTTAGTCAACTTTCATGCTATTACAAAAAATAAACAGCCAGAAACTGAAATTAAATATTTTAAATTTCTACCTGCTGAATATCCGGACTTAAATTTAGTTTTTCTAGGTGATTTTAACTGTCCGCAATCACATTCGGTTTTTAACCCATTAAAAAAAGCTGGATATTTCTCCATCCTGAAAAATCAAAAGACATCATTAAAGAAAAACTGTAAAAACAATAATTGCCTTGCCTCAGAGTTTGACAATATTTTTTACCGAGGTGATACCTTAAATTATAAAAATTCAGGTGTTATACCTTTCTACAATACTTTTATTTCGCTACAGGAAGCCCGAAAAATATCTGATCACATTCCGATTTGGTTTGAATTCACTTTAAGATAAACTATGTTTTAAGTTTTTTCTTCTTTGCTGCGGGAAATAAAACATTATTTAAAATCAATCGATATCCTGGCGAATTTGGATGCAAATCTAAAACTGTTGGCGGATCACCAACCTGATGCTGAAAATCTTCAGGATCATGTCCTCCAAAAAAGGTAAACATTCCCTTTCCTTTTTCACCATGAATATATCTGGCTTCACCATTGAGTTCACAAGTCCCCATTATTAATACATTTGATTTTACTAGTGCGGAATCAAATGATGTTGTCTGTCCCATAAACCCTTTTACAAGTTGTGTATGATTTTGACACAGCATACTAGGGATCGGATCCCATTTTGCAGAAAATTCCATTAAAGAAAAATAATCTTTTTCGACAGGGATTTTACGTTTTAATGTCATATCAATATCTGAAAATTCATATTGTTCCGGTCTTCTTTCTAAAGTAAAATCTTTAAAAGCAAACGAATTTCCATAATTTAATTTAGACTGATAGTTCGAATCGCTGGCGTCTCCATCAAACATTGCTTCACAAATATCAACTCCATCTGCTGCGAGTGCAATATCAAAACTGTCAGTAGCAGAGCACATCGCGAACATAAAACCACCTCCAATAACAAAATCCCTGATTTTTTTTGCAACTGCTCCTTTTTCCTGAGATACTTTAGCATAACCTAATTTGGTTGCCAAAGCTTCTGCATCTTTCTTTTGATCAATATACCAGGGTGTATTTTTATAAGCTGCATAAAATTTTCCGTACTGTCCGGTAAAATCTTCGTGATGCAGATGCAACCAATCGTAAAGCAATAATTGATCGCTTAAAACTTCTTCATCATAAATTGGCGTAAATGGAATTTCGGCATAGGTAAGCACTAATGTTACAGCATCATCCCAAGGTTGTTTTCCTTTAGGTGTATATACTGCGATTTTAGGTGCTTTTTCTAAAATTACAGATTCCATGTTTTGTGACGGACTCGATATGTCGTTTAAAATAGAAGCCTCTTCACTATCCGATAATATTTCAAAACTGACACCACGGATTTGACATTCTTTGCGAATTTCTTCAGCATCTGGTAATAAAAATGAACCTCCACGATAATTAAGCAACCAACTCGCTTTATAATCTTTACTTAGACACCAATATGTAATTCCGTATGCTTTCAAGTGATTTTGCTGCGTCGTTTCGTCCATTGGAAGTAAAATGAAAGAAGCTTTTGCATTAAATGAAAACAACAGTATGATAATATATACTAAACTTTTATACATTAGAAAATTATTTTAGTAAAGATATAAAGGAAGTATTAAAAAACACAATAGCCACAGGAGAAAGAAACGTTAAATAAAAAAGTGGCTATTTGTTTAACCGTTTATTGAATTTTATTAAACAACATTTTCGCAAAAACACGTATAAACACCTATTTTACAAAACTAATTTCTACCTACATTTGAAAACCCAAATCATTGAACTATTAATTAAATGAAAACCACGCCATGAAGTTTAATGAGAGCAATAACCAGCCAAAGGGATTGAATGTTTTACAAAAAATAGGAATTTGCGTACTTGTCCTGACGATAATTCTGTACTACATATTATCTATTCAGTTTTTAACCACTTAATTTTTAAATAGTTAAGAAAGCAATTTCGTTTTGAATAGCATAAACCACAAGACCGGCAATATTTCTTGATTCTGTTTTAAGTAATAAATTATTACGATGACCTTCTACAGTTCTTGGACTCAAAAAAAGATGATCAGCAATTTCTGAAGTTGTTTTTTGCTGACAAATAAGTTGAAGAATTTCAATTTCACGAGGTGAAAGAAAATTAGTGTCTAAATTTCCTTTTGAGTTCTTTGTTGAAATAATAGTTTCCTGAATTATTTTTAGCACATTCGCATTATAATAAAATCCTTTTATTGCGACTTCATTAATGGTATGAATTAAATCTTTGGGAGTAGTATTTTTTATAAGATAAGCAACTGCACCTACCTGAATCATATTTGCAATAAATGATTTCGTATCGTAACTAGTTAAAGCAATTATTTTAATATCAGGATGTGTTTTTCGGATAATTTTAGTTGCCTCCACGCCATTTAAGACTGGCATTTTTAAATCCATGATAATAATATCAGGCTTAGTTTCGTTTTCATCTAAATTAAAGAGAAGCTCTTCACCGTTTGAAGCCTCAAAAATAATTTCGATATTATCTTCTCTTTGCAGTAAAAAAGCAATCCCTTTACGGAATAAAACTTCGTCATCAACTAAAGCAATTTTAATAGCGGCACTCATTTATTCGGTTATTTAGTCTTTGGTCTGCCGAAATTACAAAATATGAATTAAAAAACACTTGAATAACCTTTATATATTGGTTAAATAACAGATTTATCTTTAAATATTAACTTAAAAAGTAAAAATTACAGAGATACCTTTATTAATTTGAGAGTCTATTTTAATATCTCCATTCAAAAAAGAGACCCGACTATCGATATTTTTCATTCCCAAACCTTTTTGATTTTCAGTGTTTTTACTATCAAAACCTACACCATTATCTTCATAATTACAAGTAGCAACGCTGGCGATACTTTTAAAAGAAATCCAAATTTCTGTAGCTTTTCCGTGTCGCAATGAATTATTCATCAATTCTTGCAAAATTCTAAAAACGTGCAAATGGCGATCGATATCATTATCATCAAAATCAATTTCATTTTTATAATAAACTTTTACGGCTTTACTACTTTCAAATTCTTCACATAATTCTTCGACTCCGGCATTAAGTCCAAATTTTTCAAATACCGGCGGTAATAAATTATGCGCAATCTTTCTTGAATTCTCTAATGCTTTGGTAGTTAAATTAATTATATTGTCGGTAATTTCATTTGTTTCTTCTTCTGTTAAGTTTGGAGCAGAGAGTAGATGGGTATTAAGGGAAACAATATTGAGTTTAGAACTGATGTCATCGTGAAGATCTTGTGCAATTCTTTTACGCTCTTCTTCTTGTGCAACAATAACGGCATGTAATTGTTCTTTTTGAAGATGAATTTCTAAATCTTTTTTTTCTAATTCTTTCTGGGTAATTTTTTTTCTCGAAAAATAGAAGAACAAAACTAATACAAGTCCCATTAGAATAAATGAAACACAACTAAATATTGCAGTTGCAACGATTTCAGATTCAGGGATTGATTTAGGACTCATATAAACCCAAAGTTTTATTGTTATAATGAAATTATGTTTGCTTAAAATTATAAAAGATTAAAACAAATCTCTATCAAAAAATTCATTCTGATAGAGATTTTAATAAATTTAATCCCGGAACTTTTTTAAAAAGGAGGCGAAGGACGCGCTCCATCGTATGTATCATCAGGTGACGCTACATCTTTTGCTGTTAAAGATGCTTTTTTGATTGAATTGTTTTTATCCAAACCAATTAAAATTGTAGTCACCTTCCCTACTGGATTAAGTCCTAAAAACAATCCAACATTAGTTGTATTGTTATTTTTTAGTAAATCAGTAATAATTTCTTTTTCTAAACTATAATGTTTAAAACGTTTTCCTTCATAAGATAACACCTCGTCTAATCCAGTTACTGAATTCAATTTTTCCTGCCATGCGGTAATACCATCAAAAGCTTCTTTAGGAAAAAGTAAGTGCTTGTCTAAAAGTTCAACTCCTTTGTTAGCTTTGCTTTTAGAAACATTTAATACAGCTAATTTGTCTGTATAAGAAGCTTCTTTTAGTATTTGAGAGTCAACACCTGCAAGTTCGTTTCCAGATTTATCAACTCCAATAACTTTAATTTGTAACGTATTGTCGCTGTACCCCAAAACAAACTGAACATTCACAACATTTGGTGTTTCTACCAACTTAGACATTTCATCAGTTGGAAATAAATAACCCGTTACTTGTTTTTGAGAATCTGCAAACTTAGCATCCAATTTTGCTGTCTGCCAATTCTCCTGCTCTGTCTTTGAAACGACAGAAGTATTCCCCTGCGAATTCTCGTTTTGACACGAAAAAAATAGAAGTGTTGCTACAATAGCACCAGATAGAATAGTTTTTTTCATCAATAGTAATTTAAAGGTTTAATCAATACTGCTTACTTTTCTTTTAAAATAACTTACTTTCCATTCATATAGTATAAATAAATAATAGACTACAATAAGAATCGCATTAAGAATCCATGTGATGAAACTAAATTTTGCACTAAATTTCACAGTTAAGTTACCGACTAAAAACAGGATTGTACTACCAAATAGGTACAGTAAGATACCCATGTTGATAAAATAGAACTCTTTCTTTTCGTCTAACATATTGTAAAAATGGAATGTTGCATAAATTATCAACAAAAATGATGTAATAAAAATCTCGTATAAATTGAATCTAACAAACAACTCTGGTTTTAGTCCATATTGAACTGCCAGTGTTAATAAAACTAGTACAAATCCAATCTTTATTGTTTTTTTTTGAAACTGGTCTTTCACTAAATTTAAATAAAACATGCTCAATAATATAAACTGTCCGATAAAATAAAAATGAGACATTAACAGATTGTTATTATACAATAGCATTAACACAGTCGAAATAAGCTCAACAATTACTAGTAATAATAAATAAACTGTAAAAATTTTATAGCTTTTGCCCTGTTTAAAAAAACCTATTGCATACAAAATGAAGTTTAAGATTAGAAGGCAATATCCGAAATTAATAATAAATACACGCATGAAAATTACTGATTCATTGGGCTACTATCGTCTCCTGTAGCGGGAGGGCTTGGCTGAGCAAAATCATAAATTCCATCTCCACCACCTTCTTCAACTCCATTACGAGGAACCATATCTACATAAATACCCGTTTTCTCATCGTAGCGTGTTCCAACAATCATTAAAGTTTGTAAACCGTCTTCATTAATTCCGATGTAAGCTCTTGCTGCATCAATACCTTGTTCTAAAACCTTTTCTAAATTAATTTTCGGAATTAAATACGAATCCACTTTTTTCTTTCTTAGATCATCATCAGTTGCTTTTTTCCAGCTTGCAACCCATCCTTGAGCTGTTTTTAAAGTAATTTCTGTGTCTTTTTCTGGTAATCTTGAATCTGCCATAATTTTAAATTTGTTTTTGGTTATGATTTAATAGTGCAATTTTTTATCAATTGCCGTGCTAAACTACTGAATTTTTGCTAACAATTTAACAATTTGACATAAAAAAAACCTTATAAAAAGGTTTTTTAAATTTTATTAAAATGGAACATCACTGTCATCATCGTCGTCATTGAGATTACTTCCAAAAGCTTCATTAGGCGATGGCAAGTTTTTAGTGATAAACGGATTATCATCATGATTCATTTTAGAAGGAAGATCATCATAGCTACCAGAAAAATCATCAAGGTTATCAAATTTTCCAAGGTGTCCCAAGAATTTCAAACGAACGTTTTCGATACCACCATTACGGTGTTTCGCGATCATAATTTCTGCCTGTCCTGCTGTTGGCGAAGCCTCATCATCATCCCATTCATCAATTTTATAATACTCTGGTCGGTACAAGAACGAAACAATATCAGCATCCTGCTCAATTGCTCCAGATTCACGAAGATCCGATAGCAAAGGACGTTTACTTGATCCACGGGTTTCAACCGCACGCGATAGCTGAGAAAGTGCAATTACCGGCACATTTAACTCTTTGGCCAATGCTTTTAAGTTTCGGGAAATTGTAGAAATCTCCTGCTCACGGTTTCCTCCTCCTTTACCATTTCCTCCGGCAGTCATTAATTGCAAATAATCGACAATTATAATTTTGATTCCGTGTTGCGAAACCAAACGACGACATTTTGCTCTTAAATCGAAGATAGAAAGTGATGGCGTATCATCAATAAACAACGGGGCTTTTTCTAAGTTCTTCACTTTGGTACTCAACATGGTCCATTCGTGAGGCTCTAATTTACCAGTACGCAGTTTCTCTGATGACAATCCTGTTTCTGATGAAATTAACCTCGTAATTAACTGAACCGATGCCATCTCCAGAGAGAACAAAGCTACAGGGTGTCCAAAATCAATGGCTATATTTCTGGCCATAGAAAGTACGAAAGCTGTTTTACCCATCGCCGGCCTTGCTGCAATGATGATTAAATCACTTGGCTGCCATCCTGAAGTTAGCTTATCTAAATTGGTAAAACCAGTTTCAACACCACTTAAACCTTCTTGCTTAGAAATTTCCTCAATACGTTTCTTAGCCTGCAAAACCAAACTCTGTGCAGTTTCAGAACTACGTTTAATATTTCCCTGAGTTACTTCATATAATTTTGATTCGGCCTGATCCAACAAATCAAATACATCGGTTGTTTCATCATAAGACGCTTCAATAATTTCAGACGAAATTCTGATCAAACTTCTTTGAATAAATTTCTGAAGAATGATACGCGAGTGAAATTCGATATGCGCAGAAGAGGCTATTTTTTGTGTAAGCTGAATTAAATAAAAATCTCCTCCTGCTAAATCTAATTTTCCATTTTTTTTCAGCTGAGCTGAAACCGTTAACAAGTCAATTGGTTGTGTATCTGTAAAAAGCTGAACAATCGCTTCAAAAATAAATTTATGTGCATCTTTGTAAAAAGCATCAGCCTGTAGAATATCAATTACATCATCTACCCCTTTTTTATCAATCATCATCGCCCCAAGCACAGCTTCTTCTAAATCAAGTACTTGCGGAGGTAATTTTCCTTTTTCTAAATTAATAATTGTGGTTTTATCTACCTTAACAGGGTTTATGTTTTTGAAATTTTCCATATAGCGAAAGTAACAAAATTTAAAAAAAAATTGCTATCGAGTTATAACTATTAATTGTTTATAAATAAGTTTTTTTTGTTCATAACCAAAAAAAAATCCGAAACTGTAAGGCTTCGGATTTTAATTAATCTTGTAAGAATTTACTCTTTATACTCGCCCATATTACTGTATTTGTCCATTCTTTGGGCAATTAAGTCGGCTGTTGATAAGTCTTTCAATTCGTTATATCCTTTGGTAATGTATTCGGCAACTGTTTTGAAAGTAGTTTCGCGATCGTAGTGCGCTCCTCCTAGTGGTTCCGGAATAACATCATCAACTAATTTTTGTCTTTTCATATCAGATGAAGTCAATTTTAAAGCATCTGCAGCACGTTCTTTGTACTCCCAGCTTTTCCATAAAATTGAAGAACATGATTCTGGAGAAATTACAGAATACCAGGTATTCTCTAACATATATACTTTATCTCCAACACCAATTCCTAAAGCTCCACCAGAAGCTCCTTCACCAACAATAATGGTAATAATTGGCACTTGCAAACGAACCATTTCAAAAATGTTTCTTGCAATAGCTTCTCCCTGTCCTCTTTCCTCAGCCTCTAGACCTGGATACGCACCCGGAGTATCTACTAAAGTCAAAACCGGAATTCCGAATTTCTCTGCCATTTTCATTAAACGCAAAGCTTTACGGTATCCTTCAGGATTTGCCATACCAAAATTACGGTACTGACGTGTTTTTGTATTAAAACCTTTTTGCTGACCAACAATCATAAACGATTGTCCGTTTACTTTTCCTAATCCGCCAACCATTGCTTTATCATCTTTAAAACCTCTGTCTCCGTGAAGTTCTAAGAAAGTATCACCACAGATCGCTCTGATATAATCTAAAGTATAAGGTCTGTTTGGATGTCTTGACAGCTGAACACGTTGCCAAGCCGTTAGGTTTTTGTATATTTCTTTTTTAGTTTCTACTAGCTTTTTGTTGATTTCCTTGCACGTTGGTGTGACATCAACATCAGATTCTTTTCCAATTATAACACACTTTTCTAGCTGTTCTTCAAGTTCTTTGATTGGAAGCTCAAAATCTAAATATTCCATGGATTTTTGAATTTTGTTTGTAAATCGAACCGCAAATATAAAAATATTATATCATTGGCACAGTTAATTGTTAGTAAAGTATCAAATTGTGATTTAAAAATAAGTAAACTATTACAGTTCTTTCTTATTTTTATAATGTTTAAAAACGCCGTTTAAAATAACTGTAATTACAATTATCAGGGCACCAATATAAAATTCCGTACTCATTTTTTCTTTTCCTCCAAGAATAAAGTAAGCCAGCATAATTCCGTAAACAGGCTCTAAATTAGTCGTTAACATAACCGTATAAGGAGTTAATTTCTGCATTACTTTTACAGAAGCGGTAAAAGCATAAGCCGTACAAATAGAAGCTAAAATAAGCAGCAAAACCCAATTGTTTAATGACATTGTAAAAAAGTCTGCAGTAAATTTTCCTTTAAATAAAAAATAAATAGTAATAAAGAAAACTCCCGCACCAAATTCATAAAATGTAATTACTGATGGTTCATGATCTGCAATTAACTTTCCGTTCATGAGCGTAAATAAAACGCCGAGAATGATTGCTGCCAATGCATAATAAACACCTGTAAGATATTTAATTTCAACCTGCAAAATGAGGGCAAGTCCAGCAATTATAATCAATCCGAAGAAAACTTCGTAGAATAATATTTTTCGTCCGTAAAAAAGCGGCTCTAATAAAGAGGCGAAAAATGCACCCAAAGAGAATATAGAAAGCGTAATTGAAACATTAGAAACATGAATGGCTTTAAAAAAGAAAATCCAATGCAGTGCAATAAGTAAACCAACAAAAATTAGTTTAAAAAGCTCTTTTATTGGAACTTGAAAAGATTGTTTTTTATAAACAATAAATCCTCCCAAAAAAATCATGGCCAAAAGCATTCTGAACCAAACAAGATTTTCGGCATCAATTGTAATTAAAGCGCCCAAAATGGCAGTAAAACCCCAGATAAAAACAATTAAATGAAGATTTAAATAACTTTTTAAATTATCGTTTCGCATTACGTAATAAGTAAACTGCCAAAATTCCGAAAGCAATATTCGGGAACCAAACAGCTAATAAAGGTGAGAAAGTAGATTTTTCGGCAAGTGTACCAAAGATTTTATCAAAAAACACAAAAGTAAAAGCAATTGCAATTCCGATAGCTAAATTGGTTCCCATACCTCCGCGTCGTTTCATCGCTGAAACCGCAACGGCAATAATAGTAAGAATAAAAGCAGAAACGGGTACACTATATTTTTTATAAAGAACGACCAGATAGGTATTAATATTTCCAGAGCCTCTTTTTCTTTCTTTTTCAATAAACTTATAAAGTTTTCCAAGACTTAGGGTTTCAGCAATATAAACTACAGGAGTAAGATCTTCTAATTCGAACTTAAAAGGGATATTTTTTTCAGGATTTTTTTCGATGACATCACCTAATTCACCAACAGTTCTTTTTGTATAATCATACAAAATATAGGTTTTCTTTTTCGGGTCCCATTTAATACGGCTAGCTGTGATTTTATATTTCAGTTTATCTTTTTCAAAATGCTCTAATGAAAAATTAAAAGCCGTTTTAGACTCTTCCTGAAAACTATTAACGAAGATAAAATCATTGTCATTGATTTGCCTGTATACATTAGTGTTTTCACCATGCATCAGCTCTTTTCCGTTTCCTTTTAAGTAGGTGTACCTAAAATTATTAAAACCTTCACTTGCGGCAGGAACGATATAAAACCCCATTAAAAGCACAAAAACCGACACAATCGACGCCCCTATAATATAAGGACGAAGAAAACGCGTAAATGAAATTCCAGAGCTCAAAATCGCAATAATCTCTGTATTATTGGCCAGTTTTGAAGTAAACCATATTACAGATAAAAATAAAAATATTGGAAATAAAGAGTTCGCAAAATAAATGGTAAAGTTGTAATAATAGATCGCAATATCCAAAAACGGAATCTTGTTTTCCAGCATTTTATTCACCTTTTCAGAAACGTCAATTACGATCCCAATCGGAATAAATAATAGCAGCATCACCGAGAAGGTGGCTAAATATCTTTTTAAAATATACTTGTCTATTATAGTCAGCATAAAACTTTTAGTTT
This sequence comes from Flavobacterium aquidurense, assembly GCA_900107365.1. Lineage (GTDB taxonomy): Bacteria > Bacteroidota > Bacteroidia > Flavobacteriales > Flavobacteriaceae > Flavobacterium > Flavobacterium aquidurense. The sequence continues at coordinate 548,031 of FNPS01000003.1, read as the reverse complement.
CAAGTTTAAAAGTTTCAAGTTTCAAGTTTCAGGTTTCACGTTCTCAACTGAACCTGAAACCTGAAACCAAAATAACCTGAAACTTTTTTATAATCTTTGGCTCATATTTTTAACCATCATTTCTTTCCATGGTCTAAAATCGCCTGCTAAGATATGTTTTCTAGCTTCACGAACCAACCACATATAGAAACCAAGATTATGAATAGTAGCAATTTGTTTTCCTAAATATTCATTAGCAGCAAATAAGTGACGCAAATAAGCTTTTGTATATTCTGTATCTACAAAAGTGTGTCCCATTTCGTCTATCGGAGAAAAATCAGCTTCCCACTTTTTATTCTTAATATTGATCGTTCCGTTTGCTGTAAACAACATTCCGTTTCTTGCGTTACGTGTTGGCATCACACAATCAAACATATCAATACCTAACGCAATATTTTCTAATATATTTATAGGAGTTCCAACTCCCATCAGGTAACGAGGTTTGTCTTCTGGCAAAATTTCGCAGACAACTTCAGTCATTGCATACATTTCTTCTGCCGGCTCTCCTACTGATAATCCACCAATAGCATTTCCTTGCTGACCTGAATTGGCAATATATTCAGCCGATTGACGACGTAAATCTTTATAAGTACTTCCCTGAACAATTGGAAAAAACGTTTGCTCATATCCGTATTTATAAGGAACTTTATCTAAATGGCTAATACAACGATCCAACCAACGGTGCGTCATGTGCATCGAGCGTTGCGCATATCTGTAATCACAAGGATAAGGCGTACACTCATCAAAAGCCATGATAATATCAGCCCCGATAGTACGCTGAATTTCCATTACATTTTCTGGTGTAAAAAAGTGATATGAACCGTCAATATGCGATTTAAACTTCACTCCTTCTTCCTTAATTTTTCGATTGTTAGAAAGAGAATAAACCTGATATCCACCGGAATCTGTCAAAATATTACGATCCCAGTTCATGAATTTATGCAATCCACCAGCTTTTTCTAAAATTTCAGTCTGCGGACGTAAGTATAAGTGGTAAGTGTTTCCAAGAATAATATCCGGATTAATATCTTCTTTCAATTCACGCTGATGCACTCCTTTTACCGAAGCTACTGTACCAACAGGCATAAAAATAGGCGTTTCAATTACGCCGTGATCTGTAGTGATACTTCCCGCTCTCGCTTTCGATTGCGGATCTTTTTGTAATAAATCAAACTTCATCTGTTTCTTTTTTCAGTCGGCAAAGATAAGCTAATTTCAGGGAAAATTAATTAGATAATTTGGCAATTAGAAAATGGGATAATTCGGCAATGGGATAATTTAGATAATGATCCTAATTAAACTGAAACCCCTCACAAAGAAAATCTGGAATTTGGAATTTGAAAATTGGAATTTGGGATTTAAAAATTGGATTTTATTTCCTTCGGGCGTTCCAGGAGAAATTTCTAAATTTGAAGAAAAAAAAATCTGCAACCCGAGCCTTAGGAACAGACGAAGCAAATCTGCGAGCAAAAAATCAACGAAGCAATGAACTTAGCACAAAAACTGGGATACCCCGAAAACACCAAACTACTAATTATTCATGCCGACGATGCCGGATTATCACATTCAGAAAATCAAGCAACGATTAAAGCCCTTCAAAACGGATCTGTAAACTCGTATAGTATAATGGTACCCTGCGCCTGGTTTTATGAAATCGCAACATTTGCCAAAAATAATCCACAATTCGATTGCGGCATACATCTAACTTTAACCTGTGAATGGGAGAATTACAAATTCGCTCCAATTCTTCCCGCAAGCGAAGTTTCAAGTTTAACAGACCAAAACGGCTATTTTCATAAAAACAGAGCAGACTTTAAAAACAACGCAAAGCCGGCCGAAATAAAAAAAGAACTTATTGCCCAAATCGAAAAAGCATTACAATTCGGAATCCAACCTTCACATCTCGATTCTCACATGTGTAGTGTTGGTGTTACTCCTGAAATTTTAGAAATTTATAAAGAACTTGGAGAAACATACAATTTACCCGTTTTCATCAACAGACAATTTGTGGAGTCGATCAGTTTATCTACTGAAAAATATAATTTTGAAAATACGCTTTTAGCCGACAACCTTATTATTGGAAACTTTGCTGATTTCGAAAAAGGTGAACTTAAAAAATCTTATCAAGAAGCTTTAGATTCTATTGCTCCGGGCTTTAATGTATTCCTGCTTCACCTCGCTTTTGATGATTACGAAATGAAAGGTATCACAATTAATCATCCGAATTTTGGTTCAGCATGGCGTCAAATCGATTTTGATTTTTTTACAAGTCAGGAATGCAAAACAAAACTTCAGGAAAATAACATTCAATTAATTACCTGGAGCGACATTCTAGAAATAAGATAAATTATGTGAATGCTTAAACTTTGCACTTAAAACATATAACATTATGCAAGCAATAATTTCATAACTTTAGTAATCAATTTAAAAAGTAGAAATTATGATAAATTCAGACGATAATAACCCAATTAAAGAAGATAAAATCGAGAGAAATTTAGAAAATTTAGATTATCCGGCAAGTGAAGACATCTATAATCAGGAAGACAAACTGGAAGACATTGATCTGGAAGATATTTCCGGAGAAAGAACCATCAATCCGGACAACCACGAATGGAAACAAAACAGTGATAAACTGGGAAATGACTTAGATATTCCGGGTGCCGAACTTGATGATGAACAGGAAGAAATTGGATCAGAAGACGAAGAAAATAATTTCTACAGCGAAGGCGATACCGAGTAACTTTTTTGCCACAAATTACATAATTTTCAAAAATTATTTTTTTTGCCACAGATGAAAGAATTAACAGTGATTTTTACAATCATTTTAATCCTTTCATCTGTGGCAAACTTTTATGTACTATTTACAAGATTTTGCATTTTTTTTCTTCATCAATAAAAAAAAGAATAGAATTTAACAATTCCGTCAAACTAAAGCAAAAAATCATTTGTCAACCCGCAAAATAAAAATTACTTTTGCAACAGTTTAACTTTTACAAATAAAATGAAGCCTAACACACAACAATTAAGCGATTTAACTATCCAAGTAAGAAGAGATATCCTTCGAATGGTACATGCTGTCAACTCAGGCCACCCGGGTGGTTCACTAGGTTGCACGGAATTTTTGGTAACACTTTACCAAAATATTATGGACCGCAAAGAAGGTTTTGATATGGACGGAATTGGAGAAGACATCTTCTTCCTTTCAAATGGTCACATTTCTCCAGTATTTTATAGTGTTTTAGCTCGTAGTGGTTATTTCCCTATTTCAGAACTTGCCACTTTCAGATTATTAAATTCTCGTTTACAAGGACACCCAACAACTCATGAAGGTTTACCTGGAGTGCGTATTGCTTCTGGATCATTAGGACAAGGTCTATCTGTAGCACTTGGTGCTGCGCAGGCTAAAAAATTAAATGGAGATAATCATTTGGTTTATACTTTACATGGTGATGGTGAATTACAAGAAGGTCAAAACTGGGAAGCCATTATGTATGCTTCTGCTAAAAAAGTAGACAACCTTATTGCAACTGTTGACGTTAACGGAAAACAAATCGACGGAACAACTGACGAAGTTTTACCAATGGGAAGCATCCGCGCAAAATTTGAGGCTTTTGACTGGGACGTTCTTGAAATTAAAGAAGGAAACAACATCGATGCTATTCTTTCAGGTTTAACTGATGCTAAATCTAGAACCGGAAAAGGAAAACCAGTTTGTATTTTATTATACACTGAAATGGGTAACGGAGTAGACTTTATGATGCACACACATGCATGGCATGGTAAAGCACCAAACAACGATCAGTTGGCAGCTGCCTTAGCTCAAAACTATTCTGCAGATCAAATCGATTACTAAAAAAGTGTTCAGTCTCAGTGACAGTTTTCAGCTTAGAAACATAGTTACTTAGAAACTAGCATCTCATAAAAGACAAAAATGAAAAAATATACAAATACAGGAAGTAAAGATACCCGTTCAGGTTTTGGAGCGGGAATGACTGAACTAGGTCAAAAAAACGAAAACGTTGTGGCATTATGTGCTGATTTAATTGGATCATTAAAATTTGATGATTTCAAAAAAAATCATCCAGAGCGTTTTTTCCAAATTGGAATCGCAGAAGCTAATATGATTGGTATCGCTGCAGGTTTAACAATTGGAGGAAAAATTCCATTTACAGGAACTTTTGCTAACTTCTCTACAGGAAGAGTTTACGATCAAATTCGTCAATCAGTTGCTTATTCTGATAAAAATGTAAAAATTTGTGCTTCTCATGCTGGTTTAACACTTGGTGAAGATGGCGCAACACACCAAATATTAGAAGATATTGGTTTAATGAAAATGTTGCCGGGAATGACTGTAATCAATACTTGCGATTACAATCAGACTAAAGCAGCTACATTAGCATTAGCAGATCACCACGGTCCTGCTTACTTACGTTTTGGACGTCCGGTTGTGGCTAACTTTACTCCTGCTGACGAGCCTTTCGTAATTGGAAAAGCGATTTTATTAAACGAAGGAACTGATGTTACAATTATAGCAACAGGACATTTAGTTTGGGAAGCGCTTATCGCTGCTGAAGCTTTAGAAGCAATAGGAATTTCTGCTGAAGTAATCAATATTCACACTATCAAACCACTTGATGAAGAAGCTATTCTTAAATCGATTGCTAAAACAAGATGTGTGGTTACTGCAGAAGAACATAACTACCTTGGAGGTCTTGGAGAAAGTGTTTCAGGTGTATTAGCTTTAAACAATCCAACTCCACAAGAATTTGTAGCAGTAAACGATAGTTTTGGTGAATCTGGAACACCAGAGCAATTAATGGAAAAATACAAACTAAACAATCAAGCGATTGTTGAAGCTGTAGAAAGAGTTATTAAAAGAAAATAATTTTAGATTTCTTACTTTATATAAAAAACCTCGAAAGTGATTTTCGAGGTTTTTTTATGCTTTAACTTTAATTCAAGTTTTATTATTTTTCATTAAGAAAAAACCAAACAATCCAACCATTACTCATAACTCAGGAATAAACCATCTTTAGAAAACCAATCATACTGTTTTTTTTACTTCATAAAAAAAACCTCGAAATCACTTTCGAGGTTTTACAATTTATATGAATTAAACTTTAATTCTTTTGATAAGGATAAGTTTTATCTACATGCATTCTTAAACGAGCAGGATCTGTGTAATCTGCTGGTAAAAACGCTCTTGAATTTGTAATGGATTCTGGTTTAGTAGGATCTGCAAGCGCTCCTGTTGGTCTTCTTGGAATACCCCAAATTTCAGACTCATCTGTATTAGGCGTATTCGGATTATCTAAAATAGGATCATAAGGATAATATTTACTTAATCCAGAATAGGTAGCACCAGTTGGTTTTGTCACTTCAAATCGGGTTGTATATCCATCCCCATCATCATCAGGATCAACAAAATCAGCAAAAGTATCCCCATCAGTATCATCAACTAAATCTGCAGGAGGGTGTGGATATTTCACAGTATCCGTAAAATCATACAAATATCCATCGTGATTAATATCTTCCTGATAATCAAGAACACCATCCTGATCATGATCTAGTCTTTGCAAATCATACAATTTAAAACTAAACACTAAAGGTGAATATGCAGGGAATTCTGTTTTAGCTGTTTCATAATAAGCTAGCCCTGAAGGCAAAAACATTACACCAGCACCAAAATCACTATAAGAAACTACACCATCATTAGATGTCGTAGAAGTACCTGTTTTAAATTTTGGAAAAATCTCTGACCATCCATCTATAAGACTACCGTGAGAACCATCTGCTCCATCTGGATCATACTGCCATAAAAGAGCTTTAAACGGAGTCCCATTTGATGAGTCAAAAACAGTCCCATTTAGCAAATTACCTTTATAATCAACTACAATTTTATCTGTATTCGTTGGATTTTGCCCCGTTCCTTCTCTTAATATCAAATAATAAACTTTATAAGTAATATCATCATTGTAAACATCTCTAGTCAACAACTTAGGAAAAGTAGCACTATTAAGATAAGACATAATAGAAGGCTGCGTTGCAGGATTTGTAATTTTACTAATAACAACGTCCTGATCTTGTGGAGTACCCGGAGCATTGGTAACCGTAATATAATTAGTATTTAAATATTTAACAATAGAGTCGTTATCAGCCTTATATTGTACGGTATAATCATTCAAAGGAACTACCACTGCATCATCATCATCACTTTTATTACAAGAAACCAAAGAAATGCCGGCAAGCAATAAAATAAAATAATATTTAAATTTATTCATTATTGTTAATTTTTTAGGTGCGCAAGATACAATATTGATTTATTTTTGTAAAGAATTTAACTTCGATTTTAGAAAAATTATGAGAATAGATAAATACTTATGGTGCGTGCGTTATTATAAGACCAGAAACATGGTTACTGAAGCATGCAAAAAGAACCATGTTACTGTAAATGGGCAGGTTGCCAAGCCATCGAAAGAAGTTTTTCCAACAGACAAAATAACATTTAGAAAAGATCAGATTACACAAATTATTACTGTACTTGATATTCCTGAAAGTCGCGTTGGAGCTAAATTGGTCGATATCTATCGCAAAAACGAAACACCAGCTGAAGCTTATGCGCATTTAGAATTATTAAAACTATCTAAAGAGCACTATAGAAAAACTGGTACAGGAAGACCAACTAAAAAAGACAGAAGAGATATTGACGAATATGGGAATGAAATTTTTGATGATGAAGAAACAGAGTAAATTCCGTTAAAAATCCGAAATCTAAAATCTAAAATCTAAAATTCTTATTTGTATTTTAGCAAAAAAAATAAATCATGAGCAAAAACATCATCTTAACGAATCAGGAAATCGAACACAAAATCAAACGTATTGCTTACCAAATTTACGAAACTTTTGTTGACGAAGAAGAAGTTGTGATTGCCGGAATCGCTTCTAACGGATCTATTTTTGCCCAAAAAATTGCAGTTGCCTTAAGCACTATTTCAACACTTAAAGTTTCTACCTGCGAAGTTAAAGTCGATAAACAGAATCCGCAATTGCCAATTCAGACTTCTTTAACCAAAGAAGAGTACCAAAACAAAGGCCTGGTACTAGTTGACGATGTCTTAAACTCTGGCACAACATTAATCTATGCTGTTCGTCATTTCTTAGACGTTCCGCTTAAGAAATTCAAAACAGCAGTACTTGTAGATAGAAATCATAAAAAATACCCGGTAAAAGCCGATTTTAAAGGCATTTCTCTTTCTACATCATTATTAGAGCACGTTCAGGTCGTTTTCGACGACAAAGAGGGTGATTATGCCTTTTTAAGCTAACAGCGCCAAAATATCCTCAACCGTTTCGTCGACCGTTTTATCATCAACCACAACTTTATGTTGCGCATGGTTGTAATAAAAGCTGCGATCGAACAAATGCTTTGCAATAAATTCTTTCATTTCTTCTTCATTCATATTCGCAATTAAAGGACGCTTACTTTTATTGTACACTAATCTATTATATAAAGTAGCTATTGAAGCTTTTAAATAAACAGATGTAATGTCATCTCTTTGCAATAATAAATGATTATTCGCATAACATGGAGTTCCTCCTCCTAATCCGATAATGTTATTTTCTGAAGATTGAAGTAATTCGACGAACATTTCATGTTCTAATTTTCTAAAATAGATTTCTCCATGTTGCTCGAAAATTTCATTTATAGACAAATTTGCTCTTTTTTCGATGCATTTATCCAAATCTAGAAATGGAATATTTATATTTTTTGAAAGATTTTGGGCAATAGTTGACTTTCCGCAACCCATATATCCTAATAATACGATTTTTTTCATTTTAATAATTGCCTAAAAATTAAGACGTTGTAAATTTTGATTAAAAAAAGACAAATTTATAATAAATAAGCTTGCAAATATCAAAAATAACTCCTTATATTTGCACCCGCATTCAAGGAAAGAATATGACTCGATAGCTCAGTCGGTAGAGCACATCACTTTTAATGATGGGGTCCTGGGTTCGAGCCCCAGTCGGGTCACAAATTGTGATTTAACAAAATACTTTCCTTGATAGCAATGACTCGATAGCTCAGTCGGTAGAGCACATCACTTTTAATGATGGGGTCCTGGGTTCGAGCCCCAGTCGGGTCACAAAAGGTCGAGTAATTTTTATTACTTGGCCTTTTTTCATTTTAGGCCACGTGGAGAAACGGTAGACTTGCCATCTTGAGGGGGTGGTGCTCGTAAGGGCGTGTGGGTTCAAATCCCACCGTGGTCACCAAAAAGGTACAAAGGAAAAATTTTTTCCTTTGTACCTTTTTCTTTTCATACCTCACAAACTCTAACTTTCGCCATCTCAAAACAAACAACAACACCTACACCTCATTTACAATACATTAAGCAAAAAAAATAGTCCAAAATATTTGCGTAGTTAAATAACTACACATATATTTGTAGCCAAATAACTTCACAATGAATTTAAGACGAGATGTATTTCAGGCCATTGCAGACCCCACAAGGAGAGCTATATTACTTTTAGTGACTTCACATTCGATGACAGCCGGAGCAATAGCATCAAACTTTGACACAGCAAGGCCAACCGTATCAAAACATTTAAAAATTCTAACTGAATGTGAATTACTTCAGCAAACACAAAACGGACGGGAAGTACACTACACAATAAATGCGGAAAGAATGAAGGAAGTTGCCGAGTTCATTGAACCATTCAGAAAAATGTGGGACGACAGATTCAACAAACTTGAGGATATAATGAAAAACTACAAACCAGAAAACTAAACCACATGGAATTAAAAACAAAAATAAATGCCGAGGACGGAAAACAAGAGCTAATCATTACAAGAGAATTCGACTTGCCTGTTTCCTTGCTTTTCAAAGCTTACATAGAACCCGAAATTGTAGCGCAATGGATGGGAACCAAAGTATTAAAACTCGAAAACAAAAAACACGGTGGCTATCAATTTGAAACCAGTGATAAAAAAGGAAATGTAGTACTACAGATAAATGGGACTATTCATGATTTTATTCCCAATCAAAAAATTACCAGAACATTCGAAATGGAAAATTCACCGTTTGCAGTGCAATTAGAGTTCCTTGAATTTGAAGCTCTCACAGAAAGTACAAGCAAACTAACTATGCAAATTGTTTACAAATCAAACGCGCTTAGAAACCAAATGATGCAGCTCCCGTTTAAACAAGGTATTAATATGGCACACAATCGACTTGAGGAAATAGTAAGTAAATTAAAATAATACATCATGACAAAGAGAAACACAATTATCTACTGGGCCGCCACACTTTGGCTGGCATTAGGAATGACATCAACCGGAATAGTACAAATACTGCAAATAAAAGAAGAAGTTGACATGATGGCACATTTGGGCTATCCTCTTTATTTTCTTGTAATTTTAGGCGTCTGGAAATTATTAGGCGTAGTTGCAATACTACTTCCAAAATTTCCGTTACTAAAAGAATGGGCATATGCAGGCTTCTTTTTCGCGATGTCTGGTGCTATTGTATCGCACTTTGCCAAAGCCGACGAAGCTATTGCTTATTTTGGCCCCACTTTATTACTTGTTTTAACTGTTCTTTCCTGGTATTTTAGACCTATAGAAAGAAAAACCATTTCAGCTTAACTATTAAAAAACAAACAACATGAATCCGAAAGTTGATTTTTATTTTGACAAAGCCAGTAAATGGCAGAAAGAATTAGAACAATTAAGAACGATTGCATTAGATTGTCAATTAACAGAAGAATTAAAATGGGGAACACCGTGTTATGTGCAGCAAAAAAACAATATTGTTTTAATACACGACTTTAAGGAGTATTGTGCTTTTTTATTTTTTAAAGGCGCTTTATTAAAGGACACAGAAGGAATCCTGATTCAGCAATCTGAGAATGTTCAGGCAGCGAGACAAATCAGATTTACCCATCTTAAAGAAATAGTGAAACAAAAAAGCATTTTAAAAGCTTATATCTATGAAGCTATTGAAATTGAAAAAGCAGGTTTGAGAGTCGAATTGAAAAAAACTTCAGAGTTTCCCGTTTCTGAAGAATTTCAAAAAAAATTAAAGGAGGATTCCCAGGTAAAAAAAGCTTTTGAAGCTTTGACACCAGGCCGACAAAGAGGGTATTTATTATATTTTGCTCAACCCAAACAGGCAAAGACACGCGAAGCCAGAGTTGAAAAAGCTATTCCGGATATTCTTGAAGGAAAAGGATTAAAAGATTAATTAAATGCTGGTTTGCACACAAAGTATAACTACACAAATAAAAACATCATGAGTAAAAATAAAATAGCACCAGAACAGCAAGAGGAAATCATTAGCATTTTAAAAACGCGTTTTGAGAAAAACAAAACACGACATGCCGATATTGAATGGAATAAAGTACATGAAAAACTGGAAGCAAATCCTGAAAAACTCTGGTCGCTTCTCGAAATGGAAAAAACCGATGGCGAACCAGATGTTGTGGGTTATGATAAAAACACAAATGAATATATATTTTTCGATTGCGTTGCTGAAAGCCCAAAAGGCCGCAGAAGTCTTTGCTACGATCGCAAAGCATTAGATTCAAGAAAAGAACACAAACCCAAAAATAGTGCTCTTGATATGGCCGAAGAAATGGGCGTCGAAATCCTGACCGAAGAACAATACAGAAATTTACAGGAATTAGGAAATTTTGACACCAAAACTTCAAGCTGGATAACCACCACTCCGGAAGTTCGTAAATTGGGAGGCGCTTTATTTTCTGATTTCCGTTATGACAGAACTTTCGTGTATCATAATGGTGCCGAATCGTATTATGCCGCAAGAGGTTTTCGTGGTTGTTTAAAGGTCTAGTTTTTTTTAGGAGCTAATCCAGCTATCCGCTTGTATCTTTTCCTTGCTAAAGGAGCAAGAAAAAGGATACCGCTCCTATCTGGGCTAGGGAACTCATTTTCATAACAGGTTAATTCTAAAAAAAGCCATGATTACATTCGTGAATTAATATTTTAAATTTAATTACCATTTTTTCACAAAAGAATTTCTCTTACAAAATAAAACTTTCATAAATTCGTCTCAGAATTAATTAACCTACTAACTAATCCCAAATTGGTTTATGAAAAAATTATTACTTGTATCATTTATTATGATCAGCTGCTCAACCTGGGCCCAATCGGCAACGACTTATTTTGACAAAGCCATGAAAAAAGCCGACGCTGGTAACACAAAAGGCGCCATCGCCGATTACACAAAGGCAATCAATATGGACCCTAAATTTGTCGAAGCGTATCAAAACAGAGGTGTGGCCAAATACAACCTCAATGATTTAAAAGGAGCTCTTGTCGATTTTAACAAAACGCTCGAATTAAACGACATGAATACTGATGCTTATACCGGAAGAGCCAATGTCAATTACAAATTGATGAACTTTAAGGAAACCATTGCAGATTGTACTTCATCACTCGAATTAAATCCAAAAGATTATGTTGCTTACAACTTAAGAGGTTTGGCCTATAATAAAATCGGAGACAAAAAAAATTGCTGCAAAGACTTCTCTAAAGCGATTGAACTGGGCAGCCAGAGCGCCAAAAAAAACAAAGCAACATTTTGTAAGTAAAACAAAAAATAGCTGACAATAATAAAAAAGCAATCAGTAAAAAACACTTTTTACTGATTGCTTTTCTGTTTAAAACCGATAGCCTTATCATATAAAAGATATCCTTACATTTGTTCTTTAAACTAACACTGAATGGCACTTCTTAAAAAAGCAAATAACCAAATAAAAACCGATAAAAATTCAGGATTTGGAACTAATGCAAACAGTTACGGCGGTAGATTTGTAAACAAAAACGGAACACCAAATATCGAGAAAAGAGGAATGAACATTCTTCGTCGTATCAGTTGGTACCATACCATGATCGACATGCCTAACTGGAAGTTCATGCTAATTTTATTTAGTTTCTACATTGCCATCAATTTTGTTTTTGCGTTATTTTATTACGCAATTGGAATTGAACATCTTGACGGAATTGCACCAACACAAAGTGCATTAATACAATTTGGACAAGCTTATTTTTTTAGCGCACAAACCTTCACAACCGTAGGATACGGACACATTAGTCCAAATGGGTTTTTAACCAGCGCATTATCTGCCGCTGAGGCTTTAATAGGTTTATTGAGTTTTGCTATTGCTACTGGTTTATTTTTTGGAAGATTCAGCAAACCAACTGCTTTTTTAAAATTCTCTCATAATGCCTTAATTTCTCCATATGGAGAAGGTAAAGGATTAATGATTCGTATTGTACCTTTTAAAAATACCAATTTTACTGATGCAAAAGCAAAAGTAACACTCGGAATGAGCACTGAAGAAAATGGTGAACGAACAAACAAATTTTACACGTTAGATTTAGAACTTGACAGGATCAACGCATTATCTTTAAGTTGGACACTAGTACATCCGATAACAGAAAATAGTCCGTTATATAATTTCACCGAAGAAGATTTTAAAAGAATCCACGGCGAAATTTTAGTTTTCATTACTACATTCGATGATATGTTCAGTAATACCGTGGCAGCCAAGACATCGTATACCTTTAATGAAATCATTTATGGCGCAAAATTCGTTACCATGTACAATAGAAGTAAAGATGGTTCTAAAACGATCTTGTATTTGGACAAATTAAATCAGTATGATACTACAAACTTCTCATAATCTATCATTTTAATCAAGTTTTAAATGTAATCTCAGATTTTATTCTATTTTTGTTTATCCAAAATCGTAATAATGATAAACAACATAAAGACCGTTTTTAGCATAAAAGACCTTGAAAATTTATCAGGAATAAAAGCACATACCATTCGTATTTGGGAAAAGAGATATAACATTCTTGAACCGATGAGAACGGATACCAACATCCGACTTTACAATGTCCATAATTTACAAAAGCTTTTAAACATAACCCTATTACACGAATACGGTTATAAAATATCTAAGATAGCCACTTATCCGGAGGAAAAAATTCCGCAACTGGTTCGTGAAATCATTTCAAAGAAGAATTCTCAAAATTATGCTATCACATCCTTTAAGATGGCAATGATGAATTTTGACCAGGAATTATTCTTTACCACATTTGACTGGCTTATTTCAGAAAAAACATTTAGCGAAGTATTCAAAGACCATTTTCTTCCTTTATTAAAAGAACTGGGGTTGTTGTGGCAATCTGAAACTATTAGTCCGGCAAATGAACATTTTATATCTCATTTAATTAAGCAAAAGATTTTAATATATACAGAGAGTCTTCAGATTTTAAAACCAGCGAAAACAGATCGCGTTTTTGTTCTTTCGTTACCGCTTAATGAAGTTCATCAAATAGGCTTATTGTACATACAATATGAAATTCTTCTAAAAGGTTACAAAACCATTTATCTAGGAGAAAGTATGCCAATTGAGAATTTACAGGATCTTACTAAATATTTCGAGAATATTACATTTGTTTCTTTCATGACCGTTCAGCCTGATCGTAGCGTAATTAATCAATATGTAAAATCTATGGGGCAAAAATTACTGGCAAAAAACAACGAAATCTGGCTTATGGGTAATATGATCGAGCACATTGACGAGACTATTCTACCAGATAGAATAAAACTTTTCTATACAATGGAAGAGACTCTGGAAAGAATATAATTGTTTTGTTTAAAGTTTTTGTATATTTGTTAAACAAATGACAAAAACGATCGCAATAATAGGTTCTGGCTTCTCTTCGTTAGCCGCTTCATGTTACTTGTCTCAACAAGGTAACAAGGTAACTATTTATGAAAAAAACGAATCTATTGGCGGAAGAGCAAGACAATTCAAAAAAGATGGTTTTACTTTCGACATGGGACCAAGTTGGTACTGGATGCCAGATGTTTTTGAAAAATTCTTTTCTGATTTCGGCAAAAATACCTCTGATTATTATGAGCTTATCAAATTAAATCCTGCGTATCGTGTTTATTTTGGAATTAATGATTTTATCAATATTTATGATAATATTGATGCAATAAAAACCACTTTTGAAGGCATTGAAAAAGGAAGCGGATCAAAACTGGAAGCTTTTATTCATCAGGCTAAAAGCAATTATGATATTGCCATTAAAGATTTGGTATACCGTCCGGGAGTTTCGCCTTTAGAATTAATTACGCCACAAACTGCATTAAAATTAAATCAGTTTTTTGGCACGGTAAGCAGTGATATTCGGAAGAAATTTAAAAACGAGCGATTAATTCAGATTCTAGAATTTCCTGTTTTATTTTTAGGTGCCAAACCAACCAAAACGCCTTCCTTTTATAATTTTATGAATTATGCCGATTTTGGTTTAGGAACATGGCATCCTAAAACCGGAATGTTTGATGTCGTTCGTGGAATCGAAAAACTGGCAATTGAACTAGGAGTTACTATTGAAACGAATGCGTCGATTGAGAAAATTATAGTTGAAAACAAAACCGCAACCGGAATCATAATTAACGGAAAAACCATAAAAGCAGATATCATTGTAAGTGGTGCCGATTATCAGCATACCGAAACTTTACTCGACGAAACACATCGCTGCTATTCAGCAAAATATTGGGAAAGCCGTATTTTCGCACCTTCTTCTCTTTTATTTTTTGTTGGTTTCAATAAAAAAATAGAGAACATTACCCATCACGCCTTATTTTTTGATGTTGATTTTAACCAACACGCAGCAGATATCTATGATGACCCGAAATGGCCCGAGGCACCACTATTCTATGCTAATTTCCCATCTAAAACAGATGCATCTGCAGCACCAAACGGAATGGAAAGCGGCTTCTTTTTAATTCCGTTAGCACCAGGAATAAAAGACACAGAAGAACTTCGGGAAGAATATTTCGAAAAAATAATCACTCGTTTTGAGGAGCTAACGCAGCAAAAAATCAGAAATAATATTATATTTAAAAGATCGTTCTGCAAAAATGATTTTGTAGCAGATTATAATGCTTACAAAGGAAATGCCTACGGAATGGCTAATACACTTTTACAAACTGCTTTTTTAAGGCCAAAACTAAAAAGTAAAAAAGTTCGTAATTTATTTTTTACAGGGCAATTAACCGTTCCTGGTCCAGGAGTTCCGCCCGCCTTAATTTCGGGAAAATTAGTAGCTGAATTAATTCACCAATCTCTAAGATCGTAAAAAGATGAAATCACTATTTGACACCGTTTCTCTAAAATGTAGCAAATTGGTAACCCAAAGCTACAGTACTTCTTTTTCGCTTGCTGTAAAAATGCTTTCGCCAAGTATCAGAGATGGCATCTATAGCATTTACGGCTTTGTTCGTTTTGCAGATGAAATCGTCGATTCTTTTCATGATTACGACAAAGAAAACCTCATCAATGATTTTGAAAAAGAACATTATAAAGCCATGGAAATGGGCATTAGCCTCAACCCTATTCTAAACTCGTTTCAGCATACTGTAAAACAATATAATATAACAGATGATCTAGTTCAGGCTTTTCTTAAAAGCATGAAACTAGATTTGATAAAATCGACTTACAACACGCAATCCGAATACGAAGATTATATTTACGGTTCAGCAGATGTTGTGGGCTTAATGTGCTTAAAGGTGTTTGTAAAAGGAAGCAATCAAAAATACGAGCAACTGAAACACGAAGCAATGCGATTGGGTTCAGCTTTTCAGAAAGTGAATTTCTTAAGGGATTTAAAAGACGACAACTTAGTTTTAAACCGAAATTATTTTCCAGGAGTCGATTTAAAATCCTTTGATGAGAATGCTAAAACAGCCATTATCAAAGAAATCGAAGAAGATTTTAAAATTGCTTATCAGGGAATTGTAAAACTTCCAATGGAAGCAAAATTTGGCGTTTATACTGCTTATATTTATTACAAAAAGCTACTTCAGAAACTAAAAAACACACCCTACTATGAAATTGGAAATTCGAGAATCAGGGTTTCAAATTACACAAAAGCGGGACTTTTAGCGCAATCTTTTGTAACTTACAAGCTAAAATTGGTCTGATAATTTATAGAGTCAATCTTTTATATTTTCAAGTTAAAATTTGAGTGATTTTAATTGCAACTTTAATATTTCAACAAATAAAAAAATGATTTCCTTCTTAATCTTTTTAGGTGTTTTTCTCTTCATGGAGTGCGTTACCTGGCTTACGCACAAATACGTAATGCATGGATTAATGTGGTACTTTCACGCAGATCATCACCAACCCAAATACGATCATGCTTTTGAACGCAACGACATCTTCTTTGTTATTTTTGCCGTTCCGAGTATTGTTCTTTTTTATTTTGGCGTTCAGGGCGGATTCAATTATTTGTTTTTTATTGCCTGTGGCGTAACTTTATATGGCATTTGCTATTTCTTAATTCATGATGTTTTAATTCATCAGCGTTTTAAATGGTTTAAAAATACCAAAAACAAGTACCTCATCGGGTTACGAAAAGCACATAAAATTCACCACAAACATTTAGGAAAAGAAGAAGGAGAATGTTTCGGAATGTTATTTGTTCCTTTTAAATATTATAAAATGTAAAGATTTTGGGCGTTCCCCGCCGCGGCGGGTCGGGCTTTTCGTTCCCGCTTTTTTATGCCTGGCAAAAAGGCCAGCCACAAAAAGAGCTCCACTGCAATCCCTAACGCAATCATATCTTAAGAACTATCTGTAATAACTGATTTTATGAAAGTATACAAAATAGAAACCGTTCAACATGTAAATGCAAGTGTCGAAGAATGTTGGGATTTCTTTTCAAGTCCAAAAAATCTTCAGACCATAACGCTTGACAACATGAGTTTTGAAATTCAGGATTTTGATGGTAAACGAATGTATCCCGGACAAATTATTACGTATACTTTAAAACCTCTTTTAGGTATTAAAATTAATTGGGTTACGATCATCACCGTTTCAAAAGAAAATCAATATTTTATAGACGAACAACGTTTTGGACCTTATTCTTTGTGGCATCACAAACATTTTTTTGAACCTGTAGCTAATGGAACAAAAATGGTAGACATTGTTCATTATGCACTCCCATTAGGATACTTAGGACGAATAATGAACACACTGGTTGTAAAAAGTAAGCTAAAAACGATTTTTGATTATCGCCATAATAAAATTGAAGAACTATTCAATTCAAAAGTATTGGTTGACAATCAAATCGATTAATACAAATAAAAAACATAAAAAAAATAGCCACGACTCGACCGACGGGAACAGACGAAGTAATTCACGACTAAAAAAGTATCAATGTCAAAAAAATTCGTGAGTTCGTGGCGAAAACACAGTACCTGACAAATAATGGCAAAACAAAAAGTTACTCTTTTCTGGTTTAGACGCGATTTGCGTTTAGAAGACAATACCGGATTATTTCATGCTTTACAATCTGACTTTCCCGTAATACCGTTATTTATTTTTGATGATGCTATTTTGGAAAATCTTCCTAAAAGTGATGCGCGGGTAAATTTTATTTATGATTCGCTTCAAAAAATAAATGAAAAGCTTCAGGCAATTGGTTCTTCTATTTTAATTAAAAAAGGAAAAACTACAGAAGTCTGGAAATCACTTTTAGACGAATATGATATTCAACACGTTTTTTTTAATAAAGACTACGAACCTTTTGCTATTAAACGTGATGAAGCAATTTCTTCTTTCTTAAAAGAGAATAATATCGAATCCTTTTCCTTTAAAGATCATGTGATTTTTGAAGAAAAAGAAATCACAAAAGCAGACGGACTTCCTTATACCGTTTACACACCCTATAAAAATAAATGGCTGGAGAAATACCATCTTTCTGGACAAGCTCCTGAATATGATACAAAACCATTTTTCTCAACTTTTGCAAAAAATCAGTTTATATTTCCAGAATTAAGCAAAATAGGTTTTGAAAAAAGCGAGATAAAAGTCCTTCCTCACAACTTAACACAAATTGGCAATTACAAAGAAACCAGAGATTTTCCGGCTTTAGACAGTACCTCCTATCTTTCGCCACATTTACGTTTCGGAACCGTTAGTATCCGAAAATTGGTAAATTGGGCGAACCAAAAAAATCAAACTTTTTTGAGCGAATTAATCTGGAGAGAGTTTTTTATTCAGATTCTTTTCAGCTTTCCAAATTGCGTTAATCACAATTTTAAATCGGCTTACAACGGCATTCAGTGGCGTAATAATGAAGTGGATTTCAAACGCTGGTGTTCCGGAACAACGGGTTACCCAATGGTCGATGCCGGAATGCGTCAATTGAATGCAACTGGTTATATGCACAATCGTGTTCGTATGGTCGTGGCGAGTTTTTTATGCAAACATTTACTCATAAACTGGCAATGGGGCGAAGCTTATTTTGCAGAGAAATTATTAGATTTTGAATTGGCATCCAACGTTGGTAACTGGCAATGGGCCGCCGGAACGGGTTGTGATGCAGCACCTTATTTCAGAGTTTTTAATCCCGAAATTCAACAGAAGAAATTTGACGAAAAAGGAATTTATATTCGAAAATGGATTCCTGAATTTGATTTGGGTTATAATGAACCTATGGTTGATCACGCTTTTGCAAGAGATCGGGCGATTGCGACTTATAAAGCAGGAATTTTGAAATAAGTTTTTTTTGTTTCAGGTTTCAAGTTTAACCACAAAGGTCGCAAAGGGTTTACGCAAAGACCGCAAAGTTATATTCGCAAAGCTTTGCGAACTTAATAAAGCCAATTACAAATACATACCACAAAAATCTTCGCGCGCTTTGCGTTAAATTAACCGCAAAGTTCGCAAAGTGATTTGCACAATCTTGTCAACTTGAAACCTGAAACCTGAAACAAAATAAACGATTTTTTAATATTTCAAATAATTAGCAACCACAATTTTCGCTTTCAAATCAAACATTAAATTGTACAAACCAAAGAAAGTTCGATTCATATAAATAAAGTGCTTAGAACCGCGATTTCCGTTCATTTTTTTGAGATTAGTATCGTTTGAGAAACGCTCCCCAAGTTTTGCAATGCTTTCGAAAAAACTTTCATCGGCAAAATCAAAGGTCTCGTCTTTAAAAGGTTTTGTAAAAAGGGATAACAAATCATGAAACATCTCAGTAAAATATGCTATTTCTGAAGGCGTATCATCAGGACGTAGAATTTCTAATTCAAATAATTTCTGATTGAAAAGTACCGGATCTGTAATTACATTTTTATTGATTAACTCAAAATACGGTACATAAAAATCTTCCGGAATTTGTTTCATACAGCCAAAATCCAAGGCAATTAATTGATTTTGATCGTTCACTAAAAAGTTCCCGGGATGCGGATCTGCATGTACTTTTTTCAAAACATGAATTTGATACATGTAGAAATCCCAAAGTGCCTGACCCAACTTATCTCCTACTTCCTGATCTGTATTTTTAGCCGTAAACTCCGAAAGATGGATTCCGGTCATCCAGTCCATCGTGATGATTTTCTCTGATGAAAACTCCGGATAATAATTCGGAAAGATAATATTTTCAATTTTATTGCAGGCTGCAACAACTTCCTGGCTTTGTTTTAATTCTAATAAATAGTTGGTTTCTTCAATCAGTTTGTCTTCAACTTCCTTAAAATATTTATCAGAATCTTTTCCCTGTAAATTAAACATTCGAATTGCAATAGGCTTTACCAAAGCCAAATCTGAAGAAATACTGTTGGCAACGCCTGGATATTGAATTTTAACAGCCAGTTTTTTATCATTTTTCTTAGCCAGATGTACCTGACCAATACTTGCTGCATTTACCGAATTGGCATTGAATTCATCAAAGATTTCATAAGGCGTTTTTCCGAAATTTGTTTTAAATGTTTTTAAAACCAACGGTGCCGAAAGTGGCGGAACAGAAAACTGCGATAAGGAGAATTTCTCGACATAAGCCTGAGGTAAAAAATTTTTGTCCATGCTTAACATCTGGGCTACTTTAAGTGCGCTGCCCTTTAAGCTTTTTAATCCGTCATAAATATCCTCGGCATTATTTTCATTTAATTTATCTCTGCTTAAGTCTGGATTGACCATTTTTTCGGCATAATGTTTAACATAGTTTACACCTATTTTAGCTCCGGTTTGCACCAGTTTTCCAGCTCTTTCTATTTTTGATGTTGGTATATAATCGATTGTTTTCATTGTTTGCTGTATATTTTTTCTTTGAACAGAAATTTCCCAAAATCTATCAAATGATTTAGTGGTGCTACATTCATCAATTCGAATGAAGCATTAACTGACTTTTCGATAAAAATATCTGTTTTCTCAAAAGCGGCAGATTCATCATCCATCCAGAATTTAATCGTCATCATCAATTGCAACCACGCTGATTCCTGAATTCCTTTTTCCTGAAATTTTTGAAATTTTTCCTGCTCTAATCTGTAATCGTCTGTCAGGATTTCAGCAACATATTCTTTAAACGATTCGCGTAGTGACGTCAGTTGTACTAAATTTTTTAATGGATTTCTGTCGAGTTTTAATGATTGCAAAACATAACTTCTGTTGGCTGTCAGCATCTCGAAGAAAGTGAAATAAAAACTCAACATTTTATTCTTCATGTCATATTCCTGGTAATCGGAATTTTTATGCAGCAAATCAATTGTATTAACTAAAAAGAGTCTGAATATCTCTTTTTCTAAACCTTCCAGTGTTCCAAAAAAAGCATAAAATTCCGCTTCCGTAAAATCATTTTCTTTGGCAAAATGATAAACTGATTTTGGCTTTTGTCCCTTTTCTAAAACTTCATTCATGTACATTGAAACGATATCTTCCTTGTTGATTATCTTCTTTTTAGTGGCCATTTCATTTAAATTTAGAATTTGCCCTAAAGGTAAGCAATGTTTAAGTACCTTTACTTATCGTTAAACAAGATGCACTGTTAAATATATTATAATATAATGGCTAAGAATGTTTTACTTACCGGAGGAACTGGATTTATCGGCAAGCATCTTACAGATGTTCTTATCGAAAATGGCTTTACGATATCTATTTTAAGTCGTTCCAATAAAAAAAATACACCATCGATTACGTACTACAAATGGAATTTAAAAGATAATTTTATTGAGCAGGATGCCATCTTAAATGCAGATTATATTATTCATTTGGCTGGCGAAGGAATTGTAGAAAAACGATGGACTAAAAAACGTAAAAAAGCAATTTTAGAAAGTCGCACAAAACCCATCGAACTCATTTTTTCTATTTTAAAAGAAAATAATAAAACTTTAGACGCTTTTATTTCAGCTTCTGCGGTTGGGCTTTATGGTGCTATTACAACTCAGGAAATTTGTACTGAAGAAACACCTCCTGCAAATGACTTTTTAGGCGCTACTTGTCAACAATGGGAACACGCTGCTGATCAAATTGCTACATTAGGAATTAGAACAGTTAAAATCAGAACGGGAATTGTTTTAGGGAAAGATGAAGGATTTCTAAAAAAAATAACACCCAGTTTTAAAGCCGGTTTTGGTGCTATTTTAGGTTCGGGAAAACAATACTTACCCTGGATTCATATAGAAGATTTATGCCAGATTTACTTAAAAGCAATAGTTGACACTGAAATGCAAGGTGCATACAATGCCACTATTACTGATAATACCACAAATGCAAATTTGTCAAGAATTTTGGCCCATTTATATGGATATACTATTTGGCTTCCAAACATACCAGAATTTATTATCAGGCTTGCATTGGGAGAAATGAGCATTGCTGTTTTGGAAGGGCAAAGAATTTCATCTGAAAAAATAAAGAAAGCAGGTTTCGAATTTCAATATAATGATATTGAGGCAACACTTTCAACCAGCTTATCCTGATTTATTTTCGTAATTTATTTTAAAGTAATCAGAAAAGCATCTTCGTTTCGTATCACTCCTATTAAATCTGTATTTGCCGTCTGTGAAATTTTCTCGGCTATTCTACTTGGAATCTGGATATTGAAATCAGATACAGCAATTGGAAAATCAGAATGAATTTGTATTCCTTCCTTTACTCTCTTCAAATAAGCCTTCACTTCAATTTCTTTTGATTTTCCACGAACCGTCAATTTACCCTTTATCGTATATTCTTTTTCAGTTTCATTGATATCCTTCAAGTCAAATTTGGCAATTTTACCTTTAAAAACCGCTTTTGGATAGCGATTACTTTCCATATAATTATCGTTAAAATGTTCTTGCATTAAGTCCAGTTTAAAACGAAAATCTTTTACAGTAACAGTGCAGATGAACACGCTTGTTTTAGGTTCCAAAACAATCGCAACAGATCTATTTACTGCTTTTACTTCTTCAAACAAGGGCACTGAAGCCTCAAAATTTACTGTTGCCGTATTGGTCATAAATTTTTCCTGAGCAAACAAAGAAAATGCAGAAAAAAGCAAGATTAATAATGTAGTTCTTTTCATAATCGTCAGCAATTAAACAATTATGTCATTCGGTTTTTTTTTAGTGCGATTAACTAAAAAAAGAATCAGATTTTTTAAAAATCGAATGGCAATACTCCGTGAAATTTTAGTAACTTATCTATATACTTAAAGTTACGAAATTTTCGAGCTATTAGTTGCTGCGATATGCTAAATATTTGTGAAATGTTTTTTTGGTGTAAAATGTGAAATGTTTTCTGTGAAATGTTTTTTTTCTATTTCATTTCAGTACAAATCTCCACTAAAAATCCATCTAAATCCCTGACATAAGCCACAACTTGTCCCCATGGTTTTGCAGTGGGTTCTTTTATAAGTACTGCTCCAAAAGAAGTTGCTTTTTGTACCGACTCCGGAACATCATCTGTAATAAAACCAATTTCAATGGCAAAAGGTTTATTGTTTAAGTTGCTTTCAACAAAACCATCTTTTAAATTTTCGCTTGCCAGTTTTTTTGATGCGAAAGAAAGTGTTGTTTCACCCGTAATTAATTCGCCATAATCATTGTCAGGAGTTATAAATTTTCTTGAAAAACCAAATACATTTTCATAAAAGGCTATCGACTCTTCGACATTTTCTACATATAAAATTGTATATCCAAATTTTACCATTTTGCTTTGATTTAAATTAAACTTTTACTTTTAACTAATTTCTAAAAGTACATTATATTGATCTAAACTTGCCAAATCTTCAATCGAATTTACTTTTGTAACTTTTTCATGTTCCTGAAATTCTTTTTTAGCTTCATTATGTTTAATTGCTTTTCTAAAACGGCGAACCTCTTCTAAATTAGACAATATAAGTCCGGGAACCTGCACGCTTTTACCTTCTTTATCTTTGGCAACCATTGTAAAATAAGAGGAATTACAATGTTTAACCGCTCCTGTCTGGATATTTTCTGCTTCAACACGAATTCCAACAACCATCGAACTTCTTCCCACATAATTAACCGAAGCTTTCATGGTTACCAATTCTCCCACTTCAATTGGCTTTAAAAAGTTTACCGTATCGACTGAAGCCGTCACACAATAATTCCCGGAAAATTTTGATGCAGAAGCAAAAGCAATCTGATCCAGTAATTGAAGAATATAACCTCCATGAATTTTTCCACTAAAGTTGGTGTGTGAAGGCAACATTAATTCGGATATACTTATTTTCGATGAAGAAACGGGTTTGAAATCTGCAGTCATATAAATTGTGGTATTATTAAGTAGGTAAATATTTTAGTTTAGTAGCTGATTATCCTCTGTATTTGAGGCTCTTGCAATAATATTTTCAGGAAGCGACTTTTTAGCCTTTGCTCCCATTTTCTTTAATTTTTCGACACTCGAAATCAGGTTTCCTTTTCCGTCTACCAATTTATTCATAGCACTGTCGTACTCATTTTTGGTGTCTTTTATTTTATTACCAATTCTAACCAAATCGGCAACAAAACCTTCAAATTTATCATATAAAGCTCCTGCCTGTCTGGCAATTTCAAAAGCATTTTCCTGCTGTTTCTGGTTGGCCCACATACTGTCGATCGTTCTTAAAGTTGCCAGTAAAGTACTTGGCGTTACAATTACAATATTTCGGTCAAATGCTTTATTGTATAAGGCAGAATCTTCGTTTAATGCAATCGCAAATGCCGGTTCTATTGGGATAAAAAGCAAAACAAAATCAGGACTTTCAATTTGATATAAATCGTGATAATTTTTATTTCCGAGTTGTTCTACGTGTCTTTTAATAGAATTGACATGCTCTTTTAAATAATCAATTTTCAGTATTTCAGATTCTTCATTGATCCATTTTTCATAGGCGACCAATGAAACTTTAGAATCGACAATCATTTTTTTGCCGTCAGGTAAATTGATAACAACGTCAGGAAAAACACGAGCTCCTTCGCTATTTGTAAAACTTTGCTGTACTTCGTACTCACGTCCTTTTTCCAGACCCGATTTTTCTAAAACACGTTCCAATACCAATTCACCCCAATTTCCCTGCATCTTACTATCACCTTTCAAAGCTTTGGTCAAGTTCAGGGTTTCCTTGCTCATTTGGGCATTCATTTCACTTAAACCAACAATCTGCTGACGCAATGCGGCGTGATAATCGATACTTTCTTTATGCGTTTGTTCTACTTTTTTCTCAAATCCCTGAATTTTATCCTGCAATGGCAACAAGATATTCTTCATGTTCACACTATTCTGTTCTGTAAACTTAGCCGATTTTTCTTCAAGAATTTTATTGGCCAGGTTTTCAAACTCTTTGGTAAACTTCTCCTGAAGTTCAGTTATCTCCCCTTTTTGTTCTTTATGGCGTTCCCACAAATTTTCAAAATCTACTTCTTTTTTAGAAAGTTGAATGGCCAGACTATCTTTTTCAGTTCGGATACTTTCTTTTTCGGCCGTATTTAATTGAAGTAACTTCTCAGAATTTCTTTTTTCACTGTCAAATTGCTCTCTCTGCAATTGTAATTGATTCATATTAGCATTTAATCTTTCTTCTAAACTCACCTTTTCTGATTGAAATTTAGCCGAAAACAACATTTTTCCTAAGTAAATTCCAAGAAATAACGCTACAATAAAAGCCAATAAAAACGGAAGAAAATCAAACATAACTAAGTTCTTTTTTACGTAAAAGTACGCAATAATACGTAGTCAGAATTTTTAAAATTAAAATTTCACGAATTATTATCAATCTTAAATTAAATAAACAATCTCAAAAAAATAGTAGAAAAAAATAATGATGCAACGCAACCATTTCAAAAAAGTGTATCTACTTAATATAACCTATTAAAATATTACCATGAAAAAATTAATGTTAAGCTTGTTTATAGCTTTTGGATTTAGTGCCTGCTCTCTTAGTAACGATGACATGAATGTAGATTGCGGAGCAAACACAAATGTAGCTTTTACAGGATTTCCACTTTTATGCAATTACACGATCAAAACTTTACCTACTAATCCAGCTGCTATAGTAGTAAATACTCAGGAAAGAATGGATTACTACTTTACCAAACACGAAAATACCTGTACTGTTGCGAGTGATCCTACTATCGATTTTACTCAAAAATACTTAGTAGGAATTTTTGCAGGGGCAAAACCTACAAGTGGCTATGCGATAAAAATTACCAGTATTGTAGAAAACAACTGTCAAATCGTAATTAATTTTTACGAAAAGAGTCCACAGGTTGGCGAAACGCTATCCTCTTCTCCAACTTATCCGTCAGATTTTATCTTGATTCCTAAAACTGAAAAACCTATAATTTTCAACAGAACAAGTGAGACCTCTGATAATATTGTAATGGGAACTTATAATAGTAAATGTTTGAGTTCAGATTGTCAAAAATTCTTTCAGTTAAATGATTACAACATTCAGAAATTTCTAAATGTAGTACCTGCTAAATATGAATTTGCTCAATATAAATATACTACGACAACAACAAGAAACGAGTATACTTTGTTTGCGAAAAACATACCAACTGAAATTTTAAGCATAAAAGGACAAACCAAAACATACGGAACACCAGACTCAGCTGATCAGGGTGGAATCTATTTTGAATTTACTCAGGGTTCAACAGTTACTAAAATTTTTATTGACAACAACGACACAGCAGATCAAAGTGCAGAGATTAAGGTTTTCAAAAAAGCGATTCAGGATAAAATCACAAGTTTAAAATAAGCAGATTATGAAAAAACATTTTTTATTTTTTATTGTATTTAGCCTTTTCACTGCGGCATACTCGCTCGAAACGAAAAGGTTTATATCCGGTTCTATTATAAACACCTGGATTTGGGAAAAGTCAATAGGAGGATCTTCTAATCCTTATACCGCAACACCAAAAACCAGCGGTTTTAATAAAAAAATTGTTTTTACCCAGGATGGGAGAGTTATCACTTATAAAAATGACGTAGAAATAAGAAACAGTACATATCAAATAGAAAAAGGTATTGGCTTTTTTGACCATTCAGAGCATGACCTGATTACTTTTGAAGGCAAAACTTATATTATAGAAAATATTGATAGTCAAAACTTAACAATCGTTAGCAATAACCAGGATGCTTCTCGTAGTATTTATAAAAGGTAGTTTTTTAAGTTTATAAAAACTATTTTTGCAAAACCAAAATTTAACCCTTTTTGAAAGACGATTTAGAAAAATATATCAGGCAATGCATGCAAAATGACAGAGCTGGACAACTGAAAATTTATCAGTTGTTCTCTCCTGTCTTGTATGGTATTTGTCTAAAATACATGAAAAATGAAGATGATGCAAAGGATGTTTTCCAGGAAGCATTTGTCATTGTTTTTCAGAAAATTAGCCAGTATAAATTTGAAGGAAGCTTTGAAGGCTGGCTAAAACGTATTTTCATAAATAAGCTTATCGAAACTTTAAACAAGAAGAAAAAAGAAAGTTTCTTTTTGGATGTTTTTGATCCTGATACTGATTTTACCGAAGAAGAAGAATTAGATAATATTCCGATAGAGCAAGAAAAATTACTGGAATATATTCGGGATTTACCCGATCAATACCGGACTGTTTTTAACTTGTATGTTTTTGAAAAAATGAAACACAAAGACATAGCCGAATTATTAAAAATTTCAGAAGGAACATCAAAGTCAAATTTAAACAGAGCGAAGCGGATTTTGCAAAAAAGAATTTTGAGCATAAAAAATTTTAAAATAGCATGAAAAAACAAAATATAGAAGATATTTTTTCATCAATGGAAAACTTTTCAAGTGTTCCGCCTCCTGAACTGTGGGCAAACATTGAGGAAAAATTAGACCAACCTAAAAAGAAAAAAAGAGCTATTCTTTGGTGGTCAGCAGCGGCATGCCTTTTATTAGGTCTGCTTCTTCCTTCTGTTTTATATTTTAGCTCAAATACCGGAATCAAAACTTTAGAGAATAACACCGGAGGAAATAATAATGTTGTTATCGAAGAAAACAAGAAAGACAATCACGATATCAAAGTAATTTCGACAGAAGAAAAAAGTATCGAAAAGAAATCTGGAATTGTAGAAGGTACTTCTGCAAAAACCTCAAAAGATAAAACAGCGAATACTAATGAAAATCAAACAAAAGAAGTGGCAATTGCTCATTCCGATTCTAAAAACAAACGTAATACTGATTCTTCAGATATAAAATTAAATTCTCAAAACAGTGCTACAAACCAAGCTGTAACCCAACAAACAACTGCATCAGAAAAAAGAAGTCAATTCAATTCGTTTTCGAAAAATAAAAATTTAAATTCTGAAAAGACAAACACAAATCAGGTAGTCGCACAAAAGACATTTACTACCGGAAATCACAATCAATTCAATTCCTTTTCAAAAAATCAAAACGCATTTAATTCAGCAGAAAAGAATCAATTCTCTGAAACTGAAAAAAGAAATGCTGACAAAATTTTGGCAGAGAAAACATTTACAACCGGAAAGCAACAAAATCATTTCAATTCTCCATCAAAAAATCAGATGTCAAATTCTATTTTTGAGAATCAAATGAATTCGAATACAAATAGTATTGCATCAAATTCTTCAGATTCAAATTTGGGCAAAAAACAAGTAACAATAACGGATAACAAAAAAGAAGTAGCAGCAACAACAACTATTAAGACAGAAAAGACCGTTGCTGATAGTGCTCCAAAAAGTAATTCGAAATTTAGCAATGTTTTAAGTAAACAAGATTCTGTTCAGTTAGCCGAACTTCAAAATTTAGAAAAAGGTATAATTCCTGAAGTTAAAAAAGGAAAAGAAAAGGATCCGAAAACTAAATCAACAGCTGAAAAATGGGCGCTTGAAGTTTTTGCAGGAATTGCTAATTCTGAAAATTATAAAAATGACAAAACTTTAGGCAACGTAAATGACTCCAAACAAAGTAGTACATACGGAGTTAAAACTAAATATAAAATCAATAAAAAATGGGCGGTTGGTTCTGGCTTCAAAATCAATGAATTGGGCCAGAGCGTAGCAAACGTTTCTTATATAAAAACAGCAAATAATGCTTTCCTGACAACCGGAGATTATCTTGTCCAAAATTCTACCGTTCCGCAAATTGCGAGCAGCGATAGTTATGTATTAGTATCTAATACCACAAAAAATGCACTCAGCAGCAACAACGTACAAAGTGGAAGTTTAGATCAAAGTTTAAGATATGTTGAGATGCCATTAGAAGTTTCGTACGCTATTTTTTCTAAAAACAAAGCTTCTATTAGCTTAAATACAGGGGGATTTGTTGGTAAATTGATTTCAAACAGCGTTGCTATAGATGGAAATTCTCTGGGAGAAAATTTAAATGCAAATGATTTCGTATACGGCTCAACATTAAGTAGTACAGTACAATACCGTGTTTATAAAAAAACTAATGTGTTTGTAGAGCCTGCTATGAATTATTATATAAACCCATTGAATAGCCAATCTTTTAATCAATTTCAATGGGGACTAAATTTTGGACTAAATGTTTCATTTTAAATAAAAAAACAATATATTTAACACCCAAAAACCTACGTAACCCCTAAACCTACTATAATTTTGAAAACAAGCTTAAAAGCGAGTCTTCTTAAAATGATCGTAAAAAACCATTGGACAAATCACAAATCTATCCCCAAAGATTTGCTTTTAGCCAAAGAACTGGTTTATGATTGTTTTGATTTTGATTGTTCGCAGCCGCAGCAGGAAAGTGAAAGCATTGATTACAGTGCTTATCGTTTTTATCTCAATGAGAAATTTATTTGCTACAGAGAAGCCAAAATTACCCCAACAAAAACAGGCCAATTTGTTACTTTGTGGAAACGAAGCCGATTAGGAACAATTGAACCTTTTGACACAACAGACTTAATCGATTTTGTTTTTATCAGCGTTCGAAAAGATGATCTTTTTGGGCAGTTTATTTTTCCTAAGGCCGTCTTACTCGAAAAAGGGATTTTTTCGACAACCGTAACAGAAGGAAAAAGAGCCATAAGAGTTTATCCGCCCTGGGACGAAACAAATAGCAAACAGGCTAAGAAAACTCAAAATTGGCAATTGCAATATTTCTTTGAAATAACACCTGAACCTGATTTTGATACTTTTAGAGAGTTACTTGAATAGTAGCATAAAAAATGGCTGCCTATTTCATAGACAGCCATTTTTACTTTATTATTTTCTCTCCCTATTTTTTAATGATTTTATTGCTATAAATCACTTTACTATTTTCACTTAAGGTATATACATAAATTCCAGATCTAAGACTACCTAATTGAATTATGGCATCACTTTTTTCTTCATTCACTTTTAGTTCAATTGGATTTAGAACTAAATGTCCTGATATATCATAAAGCCTTAATTTCAAAATTTTATCTTCTTTCGTTTTTATTGCAATATTTACAACATCGTTTGCCGGATTAGGATAGGCTTGTACAAAATATCCAGTATCTCTTCCGAAATCAAGGGTAGATAAAACATCTTTCTTCAATTCAAAACGAGCAATTACAGGACCATGATCTGAAGTTGTGGTAGTATAATTTGGAATATCACTACGCGGATCATAAACAGCAATAGAATTCTTAATATATTGATCTGTCAATTCATTAGAAATAACGATATGATCTAAAAATCCTCCAGAACTTAAAAAACTGTAAGCGCCCTCCTTACTTATATCTAAAGTAAGCGCATTATAACGATTTGTATCTTCAACAATCTTTTGATAAGAAGAAGGATTTCCTGCAATTACAGATGCTTTTACATCATCATTAAAATCTCCCAAAATCATAAAATTAGCATTTGGAAACGCAACATCCAGACTGTCTTTTAACAGCTCTGCATCGTATTTACGCATATTGTATCTTGAAATATCTGAACCACTGTTGGCACGTGCATGCAGATCAATCAAATTTATTTCTTTTTTAATTCCGCCAATATTCGTTTCTATTTTTACTAAATAAGGTAAACGTCCTGATGAAAAAAAACTGGAACTTGTATTTACGGTTGCGGTTGTTCCCGGATAATTGGGTAATGTTTTTGTTCCTGCACGAACTTCATCATATAATTTCTTAAACATAACACGTGTACTTTTTACAGTCGTAGTTTGTGTGTTATAAAGTACAACCAATTTTTGCGGAGGAAAATTTGGATCAGGATCATTAAATGAATAAGACCATGATGTCGAAACAGATTTATCGAATGTTTTTCCGTTGATGTTAATTTTCTGAATTAAAAGATCTAAAGAGGGATCATCTGAAACTTCCTGAACAACATAGACATCTGCATTTAATTTGTTCATTACTTTAGCAACGTTTTCTATTTGCAAAGCATCATCTGTTGGACCAAATTCAACACCGTCAGTACCTTTCACATCGGTACCAAAAAACTCCAAATTATAAGTTACAATATCAAAAGTATCTGCTTTTGGCAATGAAGAACCGGTTAAAGAACCAATTTGTTTACTTAAAGCTGTTCCGATAACTGTTAAAGATCCGGAAATACTCAATGCTTTT
This sequence comes from Flavobacterium aquidurense, assembly GCA_900107365.1. GTDB lineage: Bacteria > Bacteroidota > Bacteroidia > Flavobacteriales > Flavobacteriaceae > Flavobacterium > Flavobacterium aquidurense. Next base: position 517,126 of record FNPS01000003.1, on the reverse strand, counting down.
ACAGAAGGAGCAAATCGAACATAAACCGTTTTTCCAGCCGTTGCCTCTGCCGCTGTAACTGCAACCTCAGTTAAAAAAGAACTATTATCCAATGACAACTGATAATCTGCAGGAGCTTTAATTGTTATATCATTATAGCCATTTGCCTTAAAAATAAAAGACTGACTTGGAGATATTGTATTTGCAGCAACATCTCCAAAATCTAAGATAGGATTTGCTGCAACATAACCTGGTTCATTTGTTAAGGCAAAATCATCAAATGACCATTCAGCTGCATTATTTGTTCCTCCTGCTGTTGTCACATAAACCCAGGCCAGATAGGTATGGTCGGTTTTATAAGCACTTAAATCTATATATTGAGATTGTTTGTAAACACCTGTTAGTACAGGAAAATCTCCCGGTAATTCTATCCATGTTGCAGTTTCCGGATTGCTTTTCCCATCATAATTAACAGAAACCATTAATTTCAAGTCAGGACCTGCATAAAATTTGCGCGAGTAAAAAGACAACAATGGAAATTGAGTAAAATTGTCTAAACGTAATTTAGGCGAAATCAACCAATCTTTACTGGCTCCACTTTCAGAGAAACCATTTATAAGGACCGCTCCGTTTCCTGAATTTATATTTCGTGTAACGGTAGTGCTTGCCCATACATTTACATTACCCGCTACGCTATACTGTGTCCATCCGCTATTGCTCAAAACTGCAGGATCGTTAAAACCTTGCACGTATGGATTAATTCCAGTTCCTGTTAATGCAATTATTTTGCTTGTTGCTCCGGCAGATTCATGTGTTATTTGTCCTGAAAAACTACCTGTAGCGTTTGGTGTAAAACGAACATAAATAGTGGGAGTTGCATTTGAGGCAAAATCAGCCACTGCAAATAGTAAGGAAGATCCAAACACGGTATTATCTTTTGAAATTGTAAAATTCCCTGACGCATTAACTGTAACAGTAGCAGAAAGATTAGCTGCCTGAATTTGATATGTTAAACTTTCTGAATTGAAATTTACTTCTGAAAATCCTAAGTCAAGAGACGAAACAGTTGTTGTTACAGATGGAATAACTGCCGCTGAAGTTGTAGCGTCTGTTTTTACAGCAGTAGTCTGTATATTTCCATTAAGATCTTCAGAAATAGAAAAAACAGAGTAAGAAGTACTAATTGCAAGGCCTGTGAAACTTTTTAAATATACCTGAGCCGGATCTGTAACATCTAATACTCCCGCCTGCAAAGCCGCATTACCATTAGCATCCAGACCTGCTTTTATTTGAGATTCAGTTGGAGCTGTACTTCCGCCAGGCAATAGAACATAATAGGTTTTACCTGCTTCGTCTAATTTATTTGAAAAACTAAAACTATTTGATAAAACATCTTCTGCTTTTGGATAACCAACTGCATTTACAGGGGCAACAACATCGCTTTTAATAGCAATATTATCAATTGCAAAAGAAGGTCTCGAACCAGATCCCGAAACTTGTCTTGAAATCCATCGCAATTGAATTTCAGGCTGATTATTACACTCTGCAGGTAACGTAATCTTAAAACTTTTTAGATTTTGAGGAGTGGTAATAGCCGTTATTTGTTTTGCATCGTTGTTTGAATATGCCGTTGATACTAATGAAATAAAGGGAGCAGTTGTTCCTACCCTATATTGCAAAACCATCTCATTTATACGCGTATTAGTTGTTGTTGGAGGGACGTCATACGGATTACGAATGGTCATTGCATCAAACTGAACCTGAATCGCTTTTTGATTTGTGGCATCAAAAGCAAATCCAATTGACAAATCAAGCATTCCCGTGTTCAAAAATCCAATTTTCCCATCATAATTATAAATATTACCAGTACCAATAAAAGCTGTACCATTTGCAGTAAGAGGCCTGTCTACACCTATAGCGGCACTTGTATTAAAAGCCGAACCTGGCGAAGTACTTGCTGTCCAGCCCTGAAATCCATCCGGATAAATGACAGCACTCGTGGCTAATCCGTCAAAATTTTGTTCATAAGGAAGTGATCGTTTTGCTGGAAATGTCTGGGCAAAAACAACTGCCGAGAAATAAAAAAAACATAAAAAAGCCATCAAATGGCGAACTGAGTAGATCTTTTTCATAGGTTAAGAAATAGAGTTTTTAGAGGCTAAAGTTATCGCTTTAAAGTTAAGATAATATTGTCAAAACATAATTTAATTGTAAGATTTTTATCAAATGCAAATAAAAACATTTTTTACTTGTATTTGAATTATAGCTATTTACAAAAATACAGTCCAATAAAATCTCGAGTCATTTTCAACCAAAAAAAAAGCTGCCTTATGACTAAGACAGCTTTTCCTCTTTTCCAGTAATTTAAATTTAAACAGCAGTATAACCACCATCGGCAATAATATAACTACCGGTTGTAAAAGATGATTTTTCAGAGCTTAGAAATACAACCAGCTCAGCAATTTCCTCAGCAGTTCCCAATCGGTTCATTGGTGCTTTTGCTGCAACAGCATCCATCATACTTTTATTTAGATTGTCTTTTAACAAAGCGGTTTCGATATAACCCGGTCCTACGGCATTGCATCGAATGTTTTTTAAGGCATATTCAGCGGCAATATTTTTTGTCAATCCCACAACTCCATGTTTAGAGGCTGTATATGCCGGACTATTGGGAGCAGCAACCTGTCCGTGAATCGAAGCAATATTAACAATGCTGCCGCCACCGTTTTTCTCCATTTGTTCTAACTGATAGCGACAAGCGTAAAAAACGCCACTTAAATTCAACGCAATCACTTTATCCCATGCCTCAGGTTCATATTCTCCGGTTGGTTTTGCAGGACCACCCATTCCGGCATTGTTGCATGCAATGTCCAATCGGCCGTATTTTGAAACGGTTACTTCAACCATCTGTTTATTATCGTTCGCACTTGATGAATCACCTTTTACAAAAAATGCTTCTCCACCATTATCCTTTATCACCTTTACTGTTTCTTCTCCATGTTCTACATTTATATCTGAAAGTACTACTTTTGCTCCTTCGCGAGCATAAGCTTCTGCCACTGCACGTCCAATTCCTGAACCGCCACCGGATACAAAAGCTACTTTGTTTTCTAAAAGTGCCATATTATTAAAATTTAAATTTATCACTACAATTTACGAAGATCTTAATGTCTGACACGCTTAAAAAATAAGTTTAGAATAAGATTAACGCAGTTTGCCAATCAAATGTTATTTTCGAAAAAACCGGTCAATTTCTACAAAAAAATCACTATTTAAAAGAGTAAAAAACTATTCATCCAATTTCATATTTCCTCTGTCTTCATGACTTTCCGGATCTGAATTGGGATAACGATTGGGTGTTATATCAGAATTTCGATCTTTATTTTCTACCGTTTTTTTTGCTTCTTCTTCAGAAGAAACTCCTCGGTTTACATTTGGATTATCCGGATTGACTTCTTTTGAAGTTTCTTCAATTTTTTCGTTAACATTTCTCGCGCGATCTACAATTTCTTTATTTCCTTCTGTATCGGCTACCACTTCTTTTTTCAATTCTGATTCATGTACTTTATTATCGTGAGAAACATTTTTCCCTTTAGAATCATCAATATTTTTTTGTACTCCATTTATTTTTTTTGAGCCTAGATTATTATTTTCCATAACATTATATTTTTTCATTACTATATAATATTACGAATTCTCACTCTTAAAACTAAGTCTTTTAACATAGCTTTTGGATTCTAAGAAACCATTTCATACTTGTCCTTAAATTTGCAACATCATAATTATCAAAATAATAGTAAATTAGTATTGACGATTATCCTGTCACAAATTACTTTTTAAAGCAATACTTAAATCCAGAACTATGATTTTTTTCAAAGCAAAAACGAGTTGGTCAAATGCCGAATTTATAATTATAAAACTATGCATGGCATCTGCCTATATTTTAATTGGAAGTTATTTTCATGACTTTTTTAAGGATTTTTATGTTCCTTTATTAATCCTATTTGGAATCACAACTATTTGGTTTATCATTTTATGGCTGAAGAAAATGACAAATAGAGCTTAGGTATTACTTGGAAATACTTAACAAACAAGACTATCTTTGCAAAAAAATAAAACATGCATCAACATTTCATTCTTTTTAAACCTTACGGCTACTTAAGTCAATTTATTTACGAGCTAAAAAGAAAGAAAAAGCTTTTGGGTGAATTATATAATTTTCCGGAAGGAACGATGGCAATTGGCCGTTTAGATGAAGATTCAGAAGGATTGCTTTTACTTACAACCGATGGAAAAGTAAGTGAACAAATAAGAAGCAAAAAAGTCGACAAGGAATATTACGTTCAGGTTGATGGGGTCATAACTCCGGAAGCGATTGAAGAATTACAGAAAGGCGTTGAAATTGGTTTTAACGGCGGAAAGTATATAACTAAACCTTGTAAAGCTTTTATTGTTACTGAAATTCCAGATTTTGGAGCGAGAGCAAAAAAAATCAGAGACGAACGCCATGGACCAACTTCCTGGGCTTCTATAACTGTAAATGAAGGAAAGTTTCGTCAGGTTCGTAAAATGACTGCTGCGGTTGGTTTTCCTACTTTAAGATTGGTTCGCGTTCGAATAGGAAATGTATATTTGCAAAACTTAAAAGTTGGAGATGTTCTGGAAGTTTCCGATTTTCAATTAGATAATTAGAAAATATGTCAATTAGATAATTATTTTGACTACCAATCATCTAACTTTTAAAATCTAACATCTAACTTTTTAAAATAAAAAAATGCTAAACGTTGTTCTTGTAGAACCTGAAATACCAAATAATACTGGAAATATTGGACGCTTATGTGTGGGAACTGAAAGTCGCCTGCATTTAATTCATCCTTTCGGATTTGTGATTAATGATAAGAACCTGAAACGTTCCGGTTTGGATTATTGGGTGCACCTTGACGTAACCGAATATCAAAATATAGAAGAATGGATTCAGCAGATTCCAGATCTGTCACGTGTTTTTTTAATGAGTTCACATGCGGAGAAATCCTATTTAGAAACTGATTTTCAGGATGGAGACTGGTTGGTTTTCGGAAAAGAAAGTGTTGGTTTAAGCCAAGAAGTTTTAGCTCGTTTTGAGAATCATTTAACGATTCCGATGTCGAAATTAATCCGTAGTTTTAATATTGCGAATTCTGTGGCTTTTGTGGTTGGGGAAGCTAAGAGACAGATTGGACTGAAGAAAGTTTAAGATTATAATTATAAGCTCCAGAGGAGCGTTATGTTTATAGCTCAATATTAAATCACCTCCTGGAGCTCCAGCGGAGCGATATCTTAATTTTTGAATTTGAAAAAATAAATATTTCACCCCTACAGGGTTGTATTAAAACGTAATTAACATTTCTATAAATATGACGTCCCGCTGGGACTTAGAACCTCTACGTAATAACAAACTTCCCTTTTTCGGCATCAAAAACAATATGTTCGTCTTTGAACAAGGTTTCAAAACTTCCTTTTGAGATTAAATTACAAGGTTCATCCTGCACCACAAATTCTGGCGTCATGATGATCATTTCATCGCTTAACTGAATTGCCAAATCGATATCGTGAGTCGAAAACAAAATGCATTTCTGCGTTTCTTGTGTTAGCTTTTTTAGCAATTTAAAAAGCGAAACTTTATGTAATAAATCAAGATGTGTTGTCGGTTCATCCAAAATAATCAAAGGCGTATCTTGTGCCAAAGCTCTCGCAATTAAAACCTTTTGTAATTGTCCGTCACTTATTTCAAAATGTCTTTTTTGAGCCAAATGTTCAATTTGAGTCAATGCCATCGCTTCCTGAACTTTCTCTATATCTTCTGGGGTTAAAGTCCCAATCCAATTGGTATAAGGCTGTCGTCCTAACGCTACTAATTCAAAAACAGAAAGATTACTTGGTGGTAATTTTTCAGTTAAAACCAAACTTAAATTTTGTGCTAAATCTAAAGGATTGTAAGCCGCTATGTTTTTATCATTCAGAAAAACATTTCCGCCTAATGGATGCTGAATTCCAGTTATAGTTCGCAATAAAGTTGATTTCCCTATTCCGTTTGCACCAATTAATGAAATGAGTTTTCCTGAATCTAAATTCAAATTTAAATTTTCAGCAATAGTCACAGTTGCTTTCTTGGATTTATAGCCAATTGTTAGATTTGATGTGCTTAGTATGGTTTTCATTGTGGGGCTACTTTTTAAACACATAGAGAACATAGTTTTCTTTCTTTATGTGGAATAGTTGATTTTAAAATTTACTTGTAAATTAACACATAGCGTATGTTGCTACAACTTTGGTAATAATTTGAAATATTCATTTACAAAGGTTTTTTGGCCTTCTTTATAAATATTTTGGCAATTAAAGTTAATTATAATTCCTTTTGGGGCTTTGCATAGTTTCATATAAGTTAACAATTGCGCTTCATGAATGGGACTGATTTCAGAAACCGTTTTTAATTCCACTACTAAACAGTTTTCCACAAATAAATCACATCTTAGATCTGCACTCAATTCTTTGTTTTTATAAATCAAAGGAACTTTCATTTCAGTAAAAAAGTTCAGCTTTCTATGTTGTAATTCTTCCTTCAAACATTTATGATACACATTTTCTAATAATCCTTTTCCAATTATTTTATGTACTTCAATGCAAGCACCAATTACATTATAGGTTAGTTCGTCTAAATATTTTTGAGTAATCATTATTGTTAGTTAAATATAGAACCACATTTTAACTTTCACTACAACTATGTTTTTTGAAGAAAAGTGAAATGCCTTTTTTTAAGCGTGCAAAACTATGTTTCTATGTGTTTAAAAAACTAAGATATTAAATATTTGTAAGTTTTTACTGAAAGTTTCTTTTTCTTATTAATAACCAAATTACTACCGGCGCGCCAATTATCGACGTAATTGCATTTATAGGAAGCGTAACATCGAATCCTGGCATTTGAGAAACTATATCGCAGAATAATACAATAATAGCTCCAAAAAGCAATGTGCTCCAAAACAGAATCATATGATTACTGGTTTGAAAAGTTAGTTTTGCTATATGCGGAACTGCCAGACCAATAAAAGCAATCGGGCCTGCAAAAGCAGTTATACTTCCGGCTAGAATACTGGTTGCAAAAATAATGATCAAACGTGCTTTTCTTAAATTTAACCCCATACTTCTTGCGTAATTTTCTCCCACAAGCAAAGCATTCAAAGGTTTTATACTGCCCGCACTTAAAACTAAACCAAAAAATACGCTGGCTGATAAAACAGTTATTGATTTCCAGGAAAGATTTCCAAGATTACCTAAGGACCAAAAAGTAAATTTCTGAAGCTGTTCTGCAGTACTAAAATAAGTTAAAACACTGACAATTGCCGTGGTAAAACTTCCAAACATTAATCCAACGATCAAGATTGCCATCGTGTCACGTAAGCGTTGTGAAACCACTAAAACCAACAATAAAACAAGTGTGCTTCCTATGGTCGAAGCCAAAACAATTCCGTATGATGATAAGGCAATAACTTTTAAAAAAGAAGGCAAAAATCCAGCACCCAGAATTACAAAAGCTACACCCAGACTTGCGCCTGAACTTAATCCTAAAACATACGGTCCTGCAAGCGGATTTCTAAATAATGTCTGCATTAACAAACCACTGATCGAAAGCCCGGTTCCAACTAAAATTGCTGTAATTGCTTTTGGCAAACGGTAATTTATAATAATATATTCCCAGGTCGATTTACTGGCTTGGCCTCCCGTCAGACTTGCATAAACATCTCTAAAGGGAATATTTACCGAACCTAAACTAAGGCTCGCAAAAAACATTAGCAAAAGCCCTAAACCAAGAACGATAAATAAAATGGTATTTCGTTTTTTGTTTGCCAATTTAATTCAGTTTAGATGCAAAAGTAAACTCATAACTCGGTAACAAATCCGGATGAAAAATTTTGATATAATCTTTTAAAACCAAATCTGGACGGCTTGGAGATAACTCATAATAAATGGTTCCGCCAGTTGCTCCAAATTTACTTTCTAAAGTATAAATAGATTTGTTTTTAAAAGCGTCAAATTCACTATAATGTGGGTTTGCTTTCTCTAATTCGGCCAAAGTCAGAAAAGATCCTGACGCAATCCAAACGTTTGCAGTTTTAGCTTTGTCTAACACTTTTTCGAACGACAAACCTTCACTCCCGGTACCTTTTAAATCGGCCCATAAATAATTAGACTGTGCATCTTTCATAAATTGCGCTACCCAGCTATTTCCTTTTGCCACATACCAAACATCTTCATACATAGAACCGTATAACACTGTTGTAGTTGCAGGTTTGTCTGCTACTAATTTCTTAGCCTGCTTATAGCTTTCAACAATTTTATCAAACAATTCTTTGGCTTTATCTTCCTTACCAAATAAGGCGCCGTAAAGCTTAATCCATTCTGCTTTCCCAAGTGGAGATTGTTCCATCCAATCCGCCTGGATCATAACATTTAAACCACTTTTTTTCAAATTATCCAGCATCGGATTGTTGTTGTCAACTCCAAAAGTCACAATCAGATTTGGTGCTAAATCGATTAATTGTTCAATGTTTAATTTTTCGTTTTGCCCAACGTTTTTCACAGAACCTTTATCAATTAATATTCTGGTTTTTTCAGAAGAAATATAATCGGTATGCGGAAAACCAACCAATTTATTCTCAACATCCAGCATTTCAAGATAGGGAATATTGGTGGTTGATGTGACAACAACCGTTTCCAACGGAACGTTGATTGTTGTATAAGACTGAAGACTGTCAGGAACCTTAGCGTCTTTCTCTTTTAAAATATAAGTGAAATTTTCATTGGCATTTGGCCATGGATTGCTAACCGTTACAACAGAATATCCTTCTTGTTTTACAATGGAAAGTCCAGACGCATATTCGATACTATTTTTGGCAATTGGAGATGTTGCAACTTCGGTAGTTTCATTTTTTTTACAACTAATAAAAAGAAAAAAAGACAAAACAAAAATGGATTTAGGTAATAAATGTTTCATAAGTTGGTTATACTATTTTGGAAATTGAAATCGTTAATACCCAATATCGGCACAGATTTTGAATACTAAATTTTGAAAAATATAAATTTTCAATAACGACAAAGGTAAGGCAATTTCTAAATTTTTTGTTTACTTTTATTCTTACAAAATTCAACAAATCATCTTTTACTATTTATGAATACCACGAAAACCAAAGTTTGCTCAAGTTGCGAATCTACTTTTAGCTGCGGAGATATTTCTGTTGAAAACAAATGTTGGTGTAATGATTTCCCTCCTATTTTTAATCTTTCTGACGGAGGAGACTGTCTTTGTCCAGTCTGCTTTAAAGAAGCCTGCGTCGACAAAATTGACGCCTATTTAGAAACAATGACTCCCAAAAGAGCACTACATAATAAAGCATTATCTTTACCCAAAACAGAAAAACTCATTGAAGACATTGATTATTATATCGAAAATGACAAATGTGTTTTTACAACATGGTTTCATTTAAGAAGAGGAAGCTGTTGCGGAAATGATTGTCGTCATTGTCCTTATTAAATAAGCTGCGAAATGTGATTTGTAAAAAGTAAAATGTCATTATTGAATATCATTTTGTCCTTCACAATTCAACGCTTGCATTTCACATTTCACATTTTACATTTCACAACTCACATTTTACATTTCACAACTCACATTTTACATTTCAAAAAAAATGATTTACTTAATTACCGGAGGCGAACGATCAGGAAAAAGCAGTTATGCCCAAAATTTAGCGTTGAAACTTTCGGATACACCAGTTTATGTCGCAACAGCCAGAAAATGGGATGATGATTTCCAGAACAGAATCGACCGCCATCAGCAGGAACGCGACGAACGCTGGACCAATATTGAAAAAGAAAAACATTTAAGTGAAATTGATTTTTCAGGAAAAGTGGCGCTGATTGATTGCGTAACACTTTGGTTAACCAATTTTTTTGTTGATACAAAATATGATGTGGCTGTAAGTTTGGAAGAAGCAAAAAAAGAATTTCTTGCCATGGCCAGTCAGGAAAATGCAACACTAATTATTGTGACCAACGAAATTGGAATGGGGGTTCATGCGGAAACTCATATTGGCAGAAAATTTACAGAATTGCAAGGCTGGATGAATCAGTTTTTGGCCTCAAATGCAGATGAAGTGGTTTTGATGGTTTCTGGAATTCCGGTAAAAATAAAAGGCTAAAATAAATTCCAATTTTTTTAAATTCCAAATTCCAACGCTTTACTTTACCTTTACTTAAATCTTTAAACCTTTAAATTCTACAATGAAAATGACTTTGATTTTTGCAATTGTCATTCATTGGAATTTGGAATTTAAAAAAACTGGAATTTAAATGAGCTACTTAGATGATATTTTAAAATCGCGCCGTGATACCCGACATTTTACCGCTGATGAAGTTCCTGATGAAGTGATTGAAAAAGCTTTACAGGCCGGACATTGGGCACCATCGGTTGGACTTACGGATGCTACACGATATTATATCATTAAATCAGCAGATGTAAAAAGTGCTATTAAAGATTTGTTTTTGGATTATAATAAAAAAGCCGAAACGCTAACGGATAATCCGGAACAAAAAGAACATTATAAATCGCTGAAATTAGAAGCGATTGAAGAAGCACCTATTGGATTAATTATTGCTTATGACCGATCAGTTCTGAATCAATTTACGATTGGAACTGTTGGCAGCAATGAAGCAGTTAAATTTAGTTCGGTTTGTGCAGCTCAGAATATCTGGCTTTCCCTTACCGATCAGGGTTACGGCATGGGCTGGGTTTCTATTTTGAATTACCATCAATTTAAAAAAATACTTGATTTACCAGAAAACATTGAACCTCTGGGTTATTTCTGCGTTGGAAAACCAGCCACGAATTACAACAATCAGCCGATGTTGCAGCAATTGCACTGGAAACAGAAATCAGAAGCTCCAATTTGTACAGAAATTAAAAATGTAACAGAAAGTTATATTTCTGATTTGAAATTAAAATCTGAAAGGGAAGCTGAGAATGAAAATGATTTCAGTAAAGAATTACAAGAAAAAATAGACGGTAAAACCAAACCAATTGGAGCTTTAGGAACTCTGGAAACTTTAGCTTTTCAGATCGCAACGGTTTTTGAAAGTTTAAATCCGAAAATTATAAATCCGAATATTGTTGTTTTTGCAGCAGATCACGGAATTGCAAATCATGGTGTGAGCGCTTATCCGCAAGATGTAACGCGACAAATGGTTGGTAATTTTCTGGATGGCGGCGCGGCAATCAATGTTTTTTGCAAACAAAATGACATTCAGTTGTCCATTGTAGATTCGGGCGTAAATTATGATTTTCCAACCAATGCTAATTTGATTAATGCTAAAATCGCTAAGGGAACCCAATCGTTTCTACACGCGCCTGCCATGAGCGAAACCGAATTACAATTGTGTTTTGAAAAAGGAAAAACAATAGTCGAAAATATTGCAAAAACAGGTTCAAACTGTATTGGTTTTGGCGAAATGGGAATTGGAAATACTTCTACAGCTTCTGTTTTAATGAGTCTTTTAACTGGTTTTCCGATTGAAGAGTGTGTTGGAAAAGGAACCGGAGTTGAAGATAAAAAATTACTTCAAAAAGAGGATTTTCTTAAAAGTGCCATTAAAAATTATTCCGGTCAAGCCGAATTAAAAGAGCAACTGGCTTATTTTGGCGGTTTTGAAATTATACAAATGGCAAGCGGAATGCTGACTGCGTTTGAAAACAATATGCTAATTTTAATTGACGGTTTTATTTGCAGTGTCGCTTTTTTAATTGCCTCAAAAATAAATCCTTCCACAATTAAAAATGCTGTTTTTTGCCACTGCTCTGCGGAACAGGCACATCAAAAATTACTTCAATATTTACATGCAAAACCAATTTTAAATTTAGATTTGCGTCTCGGAGAAGGAACGGGTTGTGCAATTGCTTTTCCTATTTTGAAATCGGCAGAGGCTTTTTTGAATGAAATGGCCAGTTTTGAGAGTGCCGGGGTTAGTAGGAAATAGAGATTTTAAGTTATTATATATGCCGTATATTAAAGTTTACATTCATTTTGTTTGGAGCACAAAAAATAGATTTCCATTTTTAGATTCAGTAGAATTGAGAAAAAAAGTTTGGAACCACATAAGTGACAATGCAAAAGAGAAAGGAATCTATATTGATTTCATAAATGGATATTCAGATCATTGCCATTGTTTAGTTTCCTTGGGAGTTGAACAAAATATTAAAAAAATCATGCATCTAATTAAAGGAGAATCTTCTTTTTGGATTAATAAAAATAAATTGACAAAAGAAAAATTTGAATGGCAGGATGAATATTTTGCAGTTTCAGTTTCAGAATCTGTAGTTGATAAAGTTCGAGATTATATTATGAAGCAAGAAATTCATCATGAAAAGAAAAGTTTCCAAGAAGAATATGATGAATTTATTAGCAAATTTGGATTTTATAAAACATTGGCTAAATAGAATTTGGCTAAAGCCAGAATAGCGCAATTTTATAACCTCCAGATAAATCTGGAGGCAATTCAATTATAAACTATGAGGATTTACCAGATTGTTTTGAATAGCCCCCAGATTTATCTGGGGGAAAAAAAATGACAATAAAAGTGGCTTTAGCCAAATAAACACACCAAGAATTAAATGAAAAAAGAACTACATATTTTCTTTACCTGTTTAATGTTTTATACCCGAATTCCATGTCCAAAAAACATCGATCACAATCCTGATTATTTAAACAAAGCCACACGCTATTTCCCTTTTATTGGATGGATTGTGGGAAGTATTTCTTTTTTGGCTTTTTATATTTTTGCTCAATTTCTTTCTGTTGAAATCGCAGTTATTTTAGCTATTATCGCTTCTATTCTGACAACCGGTGCTTTTCATGAGGATGGTTTTGCAGACGTTTGTGATGGTTTTGGCGGCGGCTGGACTAAAGAAAAAATCTTACTGATAATGAAAGACAGTGCCATTGGCGCTTATGGAGCCATTGGCTTGGTTTTATTATTTTTATTAAAATTTAAATTACTTTCAGAATCGATTTCTCTTTTTCAGATGGAAAATCCGATCGGGCTTCTACAAGTTTTTCTTTTGTTTCTCTCTGCTCATGCCTTAAGTCGTTTAGCCGCCATCAGTATTACTTTTACACACGAGTATTCCAGAGATGATGCTACTAGCAAAAGCAAACCAATTGCAAAAAAACATACCTGGAAAGAAATTTCAGGAGCATCTATCTTTGGATTATTACCTCTTTTAGCCCTCTCCTATTTTCAATACAACTTCCTTCTAGCTATAATTCCTGTTTTTATAACACGTTATTTTTTAGCTCGTTATTTCCAGAAATGGATTGACGGATATACCGGAGATTGTCTTGGCGCAACACAACAGGTTTGCGAAGTTGTTTATTATTTAAGCTTTCTTTTGATATGGAAATTTATCTAGTCCGCCATACTGAAACGGCTTGCGAGAAAGGCGTTTGTTACGGACAATCTGATGTTGATTTAGCAAAACCTTTCGATTCTATATTTAAAAACATTCTTTCGCAATTACCTACGGAAGCTATTATTTTCTCAAGTCCTTTAAAGAGATGTGCAATTTTGGCTCAATACATTCAGGACAATATCAAAACGATATCTTACGAAGAAGACAAACGTTTAATGGAAATGGATTTTGGTGATTGGGAGATGAAAAAATGGAATGATATAGTACCGGAACAACTTAATCCGTGGATGGAAGATTTTGTAAATGTTCGGGCATCCAATGGAGAATCTTTTGTTGTATTGCATAAACGCACGGAAGCATTTTTATCAGATTTAGTTTTAAAAAAAATTAAAGAACCTATCATTGTGGTTTGTCACGCCGGAATCATCAGAAGTATCTTATGTCATCATACTTCTTTAGCATTAAAAGATGCTTTTCAAAATAAGGTAGATTTTGGTGAAGTCATTAAAATCGAACTCTAGGAAAGGTTTTGTTTAGAATTTCACTTAAAAAGTAAAACAAATTTGATAATTCAGTATTTTTAACTTTATCTTTGCCCGAAATTTAAGGTTGTGTTTTAATTTTAAAAACGCATTAAAAGGGAATCAAGTAAATTCTTGAGCTGTACCCGCAACTGTAAGCTAAGTTCTGAAAAGAATGCTTGTTGTTAACTACAAAACCACTGCTCGCCCCGGCGAATGGGAAGGTAAACAACAAGACGCAAGCCAGGAGACCTGCCTTTATAACAAATATCGAGCTCTCGGGAAAAAGAGTGTAGAAATTATGACTTTAAAAAAACTTTTTGCTTTTTGCTTGCTGTTGTTGTGCCAGATTATGTCGGCGCAGAGCGATTCTATTACAAAACTGAAAACGGTTGTAGTTTCTGATTCTAACCTTAAAAAATATTCTACTTCACAGTCGGTTTTAAAACTCAATGATTCTGTTATCAATAAAAATGAGGCTTTATTAACGGATCTTTTAAACTTCAACTCTACTATTTATTTCAAAGAATACGGACGAGGCATGCTCTCTACAGTTGCTTTTAGAGGAACAACTTCTTCACAAACTGCTGTAATCTGGAACGGGATCAACATTAATTCTCAAATGAACGGAAGTACTGATTTCAATACGATATCAGGTTCAGACTATAATTCGGTTAGTGTAAAAGCTGGTGGAGGAAGTGTTATTTACGGAAGCGGAGCCGTTGGAGGAACTGTACACTTAAATAACGATTTGGCATTTTATAATCGTTTTGAGAATAATTTAAAACTAGATTACGGCAGTTTTAATACGATCGGAATAAATTATAAAACCAATATTTCAAATAAAAAATGGAGTACTCAGATTGGTTTTTCGAAAAACAGTTCAACAAACGATTATAAGTACCTGAACCAATATACCTGGAAAGGCGAACAACGCTGGAACCAAAATGGACAATATGATATTATAACCATGAGTGCCAATTTGGGTTATAAATTTGACACCAAAAATAGTCTGAAATTATACAGCCAAACTTCTAACACAGACCGAAATACTTCATTAATAACTGAAACAGAAACCAGAAGTAAATACGTTAATGGCTTCAATCGAAACTTACTAGAATACGATGGTGATTTCGGAAAATTAAAAACCAATTTCAAAACCGCTTACATTTTTGAAAATTACCAATATTACGCTGATAATTCGACTGATCTATATACCTTCGGAAAAACGGAAAGCTTTATCGCCAAGGCTGATTTAGGGTATACTCTTTTTAAAGCAACACAAATTAACGGGATTTTAGATTACAACCGAACCAAAGGTTATGGCAGTGGTTTTGGCGACAATACCAGAGAAATTAGCTCCGCCGCTTTACTGGTAAAACAAGATTTTTCAAAAGATTGGAAAAACGAATTTGGAATCAGAAAAGAGTTTACCGATAATTACAAATCACCTGTTTTATTCTCCTTGGGATCTTCTTATCAATTCGGAAAACTATATAATTTGAAATTGAATTTATCCCGAAATTTCAGAATTCCAACTTTCAACGATTTATATTGGGAAGAAGGCGGAAATCCGGATTTAAAACCGGAAAGTTCATATCAGGCAGAAATTGGAAATGTTTTTACTTATAAAAATATTTCGCTTACGCAGACATTTTACTATATCAAGATTACTGATTTATTGCGTTGGGTTCCCGGAAGCAACGGCATCTGGACACCTCAAAATACAGATAAAGTCAATACCTACGGAACTGAAACTTTACTGAGCTGGAAAAAACAATATGGCAAAAATTATTTTGGTGCCAACGCCACTTATGCGTACACGGTTTCTAAAGATATAGCAACTGACAAGCAACTCTTTTTTGTTCCTTTTAATAAAGTTACTGCAGCTGTTTCTTATTCAAGAAGTAATATTTCAGCTTATTACCAATTTTTATATAACGGTTTTGTGTACACACAATCCGACAATGATCCAAATGAAATTGTAGATGCTTACTTGGTTTCCAATATAGGAATCGACTATGATTTTAAATTTTTAAGTTCTTTCAAACTAGGATTCCAGGTTTTAAATCTTTGGAATGAAAATTATGAAAGTCTTGAAAACAGGCCAATGCCAGGCAGAAATTTTAATGTGTATTTAAACCTTAAATTTTAATATAATGAAGTTAACCAGACTATTTTTAGTAGCATTGAGCGTATCGCTTTTTGTTTCTTGTTCAAACGATGACGATAATAATGATCCTAAAGGAGCTTATGATAACGGATTTTTCATCTTAAACGAAGGAAATTCTGGGGGTGGCTCAGTTTCTTTTGCAAGTGATGATTTAGCAAATTTCACATCGGATGTGTATAAAACTGCAAATCCTACCGATGTTGCAGGGGTATATCTTCAAAATATCTTTTTTGATGGAGATAAAGCGTATATCATTGCTGGTGGATCAAACGTAATTAACGTTGTAAATCGTTACACTTTTAAGTTAGTTGCAAAAGTTGAAACAGGTCTTATAAACCCAAGATACGGAGTTGTAAAAGACGGAAAAGCGTACGTAACAAACGCAAATACTTACTCATACATCAACCCGGCAACTGGTGATACGGATGATTATATTGCTGTAATTGATTTGGCTACAAATAAAGTAGAATCTAAAATTGAATTGGGTGCTACGGCAAACAGAATTTTATTAGAAAATGGTAAATTATACATTACAGAGCCGTATTCAAGCGACAAATTATTAGTAGTAAACCCTGCAACGAAAGCATTAGAAACTCCAGTTAATCTTGGATATGGTGCAGATACTATGGAAGTAAAAGATGGCATCTTATATATCTTGAGAAAACCTAATGGAGAAAGAAGCGAAATCTTAAAAGTAAAATTATCAGACAAAGGAACTAGTAAGATAGTATTCCCAGAATCTTTAGACGGTGCAAGTAATTTAGATATCTATAATGATAAAATTTACTACACTGTAAATAAATCAGTTTATGCAATTACTACTACAGCAACGGCAGCTTCAACAGCAGCAATTTTTACTGCAGCAATTTCTGCAAAAGGTTCTATTTATGGTTTTGCGGTAAATAATGATAAGATTTTTGTTGCTGATGGAGGAGATTTCGGATCAAACAGTAAAGCTTACATCTACAACTTAAGTGGAAGTTTGCAAAAAGAATTAACAGTTGGTGTAGGACCAAATGGTTTTTACTTCAACGATTAATATTTCTAAATTTTAGAATTAGTTTTTGGATTTTTTTTTGTAAAAAAGGCTTTCATTTCTGAAAGCCTTTTTACTTTTATTCTATTTTATTTCAATGCTCTTAAAAGGCCTTCCGGTGCTTTTTCAATAAACATTTGGTTTCTTATTCCGTTCATTGCTTTAACATCTGTAAACGTTTTTAAAGCTTGTGTTTCATCCTGTGGCACTTTCTTCGCCGTCGAACCTGTAATCTTTGAAATCGCCAAATTCAATAAAGGCTCAGATGGATCTCCTAAAACCCCCATATTACTAGCAACTTCCAATTGTTGATAGGTGGGAATCAAACCATCGGTATACTCTCCAAAATCAACAGCATTTACAATTTTCAAAACCAAAGGCTGCATGGCATATTTATGATTTGGATTTCTATTTGTTTTTCCAAAACTTGGAGAATCATATAATGTTACTGAACCTACATTTTTACCCACTGTTGTCTCTCCTACCTGAACTACCGTTATATAAGGAGCTAATCCGTTAATAACCAATTCACTTGCAGAAGCAGTTCCACCAGTAGTAATAATATATATTTTAGACAAATTCAAACTGTTAATCCCGGCTCCGTCTATTTTATCAGGAAACCTCACATTCAACGATTCGGGATCTTCACTTTCGTAATATTCATTCACCTTCGGATTCCATTTTTCTTTAGCAAAAATTTTAGTAGCAAACTGACCGGTAATCATACTCGCTAATCTCGATGCAGTTTGAATAGAACCACCACCATTATATCTTAAATCTAAAACAAAATCAGTAATTCCCTGTGATTTTAATGTAGCAAAAGCAGCATTAAGCTGAGCATCATAATTAGCATAAAATCCGTTATACATTAAATAACCAATTTTATGACTTCCAGAAATAATAACTTTATTGATAAAAATCGGGTTCTCATCTAAAGTTGTTTTAACTAAGGCAATCGTTTTTCCATTAGTGGTAAAAGCGCTTCCATTATATGAAGCCATATTAAGGGTATAGCTATCAGCATTTAAAAGTGATTGATAATTTGAAACCGTAAGTTGTGCTCCATTTATTCCTGTAAATAAATCTCCACGTTTAATATCTTTAGTTGAAGCATCAGAATTTGGAATAATATATCGTACAAAACCAACCAAGTCTGTAGTACTTCCTGGCTTATAACTCAATCTAAAGTCGACTCCATTATTTTTTGATGTCCCTTGAAGTTCCTGTTCTAAAACAGTATAATCATCTACAATCCAACTAAAACGATCTATTGCCTGTCCTTTCGGAAATTTGCTAATCGGTTTATTAAGTAAGTCCTGAAATAAATCTTCGGGTTCAGCATATCCTTTTAAAAAAGAGTTAAGAGCCTCCTGAGAACTAAAGCGATTGTCTGCTAAATTAGGAACATCAGGCTGCCATAAGTAAAACTGATTCAGTCCTTTCCAGATAAAATCATTCACTTGCAAATCTGCCGGAGCAGCAACATCATCCTGATCTTCACATGATTGCAATGCAAAAGCAAGCAAAAACAGTAGCAATAAACTCTTTAATATTGTTTTCATATAGGTAGGTATAGTGGTATTCAATACTATATTAACGTAAAAATACTACCTTTAGTTTTAACTGTATTCAGTTTCAGCAATTTTTTCAAAAAAAAATCACAAACACGTTGTAACAAAAATAATAGTGCCTCGTCTTGACTATATAAGCTTACTTGTAAATACTGATTAATTGAAAAAATCATAATCCGCAAGTAATTTATAACCGACCAAAAACCAACAAATAACCAATTATGAATCAAGTTGCGTTTATAGAATTAATCAATCCTTTTAAAGACAAAGTTTTTCGTCTGGCAAAAAGATTGCTTACCAGTACTGAAGAAGCTGAAGACGCCACTCAGGAAGTAATGGTGAAATTATGGAATAAGAAAGAAAATCTAGACGCTTATAATAATATTGAAGCTGTTGCAATGACAATGACCAAAAATTATTGTCTGGATCAGTTAAAATCTAAAAGAGCCGGAAATCTGAAAATAGTTCACAACAATTTTACAGACCGCGAACCTCAATTGGATAAAAAATTAGAAGATTCCGATAGCCTGGAATGGGTCGAAAAAATTATAAATCAGTTGCCCGAGCAACTCCAAATATTAATTCAGCTTCGCGATGTTGAGCAATATGAATTTGATGAAATTGCTAAAATTGTCAACATGAATGAAACGGCTATTCGGGTAGCACTTTCGAGAGCGAGAAAAAAAATAAGAGAATCAATGGTTAACACACACAGTTATGGAATTAGATAAAATAGAAAATATATTAGAAAAATACTTTCAGGGAGAAACTACTATTGCTGAAGAAAAAGAATTAAAAGAATACTTTTCTTCACCGAATGTTGCGCAGCATTTAGAGCAATACAAACCAATGTTTGGTTATTTCTCTCAGGTAAAAGAACAAAAATCGACACAGGAGATACCACTAAAAACTAAGAAACGAAATGTGGTGTGGTTATCGATTGCAGCTTCAGTTGTTGTTTTACTGGGAATCGGAACCTTTTATTTTGCAAGTCAAAAAACTACGACTCAGGTTGTAGCGCAATCAGAATTAGGAACCTATGATGATCCGGAAGAAGCTCTTGCCGCAACGCAAAAAGCTTTGGCCTTATTATCAAACAATGTAAATGTAGGTATTGGAAGTGTACAATACATTAAGGAATACGAACAATCAAAAAACAAAATTTTTAAACAGTAATTAAATCAATCAAAAAAAATGAAAAATTTCATCATAACACTAGTTTTCGCATTCGTTAGCACCGCTTTTTATGCTCAGGGAGCATTTGATAAATTTGATGGTCAGGACGATGTAACCTCAGTAATTGTAAACAAAAAAATGTTCGATTTAATGAGCAAAGTAAAAGTTGACGCTTCTGATAAAGAAATGCAGCAATACATCAGTCTGATTAAAAAATTAGACTACCTAAAAGTGTTTACAACAAAAAACCCTAAAATCGAAGCTGAAATGAAAGCCTCAGCAGATAAATATGTTAAAACTGCTGGTTTAGAAGAATTAATGAGGATAAATGACGGTGGCAGAAACGTAAAAATATCCGTAAAATCAGGAGCAACAGACTCGCAGGTAAGAGAATTACTAATGTACGTTGACGGAGCTAAAGGTGACGAAACGGTTTTACTATCTTTAACAGGTAATTTTGATATCAACGAAATCTCGGTACTAACAGATAAAATGCAACTTCCTGGAGGTTCTGACTTAAAAAAAGCCTCTAAAGGCAAAAAATAATCATGAAACTAAATGTTTTTACCACGGCCATTTTAGTATTACTTACTTTGATAAGTTGTAATTCTGAACCTTCATTACAGAAATATTTTGTACAGAATACAGAAAATAAGAATTTTATCGCTCTGGATATTTCACCAACTATTTTAAACGTTGAAAAATCGAAATTAACAGCAGCACAGACTGAAGCTTTAAATTCTTTTGACAAAATGAACATCCTGGCATTCAAAGCAAATGCTACAAATCAGGCGCAATTTGAAACAGAAAGAACAAAAGTTAAAGCTATTTTAAAGGATCCAAAATACCAAAAATTAATGTCTTTTGGTTCAGGTAAAGATGGCGCTTCGATAAGTTACGTTGGCACGGATGAAAACATTGAAGAATTTGTGATTTTTGCCAACAGAAAGGAAAATGGTTTTGCAGTAGTTCGTGTTTTAGGAAAAAATATGAATCCGAATAATATCATGACCTTAATGTCTGTTTTGAAAGAATCAAAAATTGACATGGAACAATTGAAGCCTTTGCAGCAATTGGTTAATAAAAAATAATCATCTTACTTAGACAAGAAAAGCTCCAAATATTTGGGGCTTTTTTTTTGATATTAAATGAAAGATTATACTTAATAATTTTTTTAGTATGTTTTAAATTATTGGAAGTGAATTTAAGTATATTTGCACGTGGCAAAATTTTATTTATTGTCCAAAACTTACTAAATAACAAGACTTACAAGCTAAAACCAAAAATACAAAACATTGAAAAAAGCATTAAAAATTGTACTTAAAATATTTCTAGGTTTCTTAGGTTTTATTTTACTATACCTAATAGTTGCATTTTCTCTTTCAAAAATAACCGTAAATCAAGAACCTAAAACAAAACCCGAAGTCGAAATATACATTTTAACAAATGGTGTGCATACGGATATTGTAATGCCTACCAAAACTGATCAGATCGACTGGAGCAAACAAGTAAAATTTGAAAACACTAAAGCTGCAGATTCAACTTACAAATATATTGCCATGGGTTGGGGAGACAAAGGTTTTTACCTGGAAACACCTGAATGGTCTGACTTAAAAGCATCTGTAGCATTCAAAGCTGCATCGGGCTTAAGTACAACTGCAATTCATGCAACTTACTACAAAAACTTAAAAGAAGGTGACGATTGTAAAAAAATAATGATTAGCAGAGCGCAATACAACCGTTTAATAAAGTATATCTCTGAAAGTTTCCAAAAAGATGCTTCTGGAAGTTTCTTAAACATAAAGACAAATGCAAATTATGGTAAAACCGACGCTTTCTATGAAGCCACCGGAAGCTACAGCTTGTTTCATACATGCAATACATGGGCAAATAGCGGTCTAAAAATAAGTGGTCAAAAATGTTGTTTTTGGACTGCTACCGATTCAGGAATTTTTTCGAAATATAAATAAACTTAGATTATTATGGTACAAAAAACTTCGAATGCCTTTATAGCGGCATCTTGGGTAGCTCTTGGAGCTGGAATGGTTGGATATATTGTTGGCCTTGCAAGAGCAGAAATGCTATTAAACGAAAAAGGATATTACTTTACCGTTTTAATGTTTGGCCTTTTTGCTGTTGTTTCATTACAAAAAAGTGTAAGAGACAGACTTGAAAAACTTCCCGTAACGGATATGTATTACGGAATTTGCTGGTTCGGAACATTATTGTCAATTGTATTATTAACCGTTGGACTTTGGAATGCTACTATTTCACCAAGCGAAAAAGGTTTCTATGCATTTGCCTTTTTATTAGCATTATTTGGCGCTATTTCGGTACAAAAAAATACAAGAGATAATATGAGCTTCAATCAAGCTGAGTAAATTTTAGAATTGCACAAAAACAAAAAAGCTCCAATTTTCATTGGAGCTTTTTTTATATCAGAATTTGAGATTATTTACTCAAATACATTTTTCTTCTTGAGTACAATTCATAGAATTGATCATCTTTTAAGTCATCAATAAACAAGATACTTTCTCCAGTCGATTTCATTTCTGGTCCTAATGCTTTGTTTACATTATGGAATTTACTGAAAGAGAAAACTGGTTGTTTTATCGCGTATCCTTTTAATTGCGGATTAAAATCAAAGTCAGTTACTTTATTATGACCCAACATTACTTTTGTAGCATAGTTTACATAAGGCTCTCCATAAGCTTTTGCAATAAAAGGTACTGTTCTCGAAGCTCTAGGATTTGCTTCAATAATATAAACCGTATCATCTTTAATCGCAAACTGAATATTAATCAAACCAACCGTTTTAAGAGCTCTAGCAATTTTATATGTATGATCTTTTATCTGTTGCATTACGAATTCTCCTAAGTTAAAAGGAGGCAATGTAGCATTACTGTCTCCGGAGTGAACTCCACAAGGTTCGATGTGCTCCATAATTCCGATGATGTAAACATTACCATCAGCATCACAAATCGCATCTGCTTCAGCTTCGATTGCTCCTGCTAAATAGTGATCTAAAAGCAATTTATTACCTGGAATCGTTTTCAATAAGTTGATAACGTGCTCCTCTAATTCTTTTTTGTTGATTACAATTTTCATTCCCTGACCTCCTAATACATAAGAAGGACGAATCAATAATGGAAAATCTAAAGTATCTGCTAAGGCAGAAGCTTCATCAGCTGTTTCTGCGATTCCGAATTGTGGGAAAGGAATATGCAATTCTCTCAATAAATCAGAGAAACGTCCTCTGTCTTCTGCTAAATCAAGTGCATCAAAACTAGTTCCGATAATTTTTACTCCGTATTTCGATAATTTTTCAGCCAATTTCAAAGCTGTTTGCCCACCTAACTGCACAATAACACCTTCTGGTTTTTCATGCTGAATAATATCGTAAATATGTTCCCAAAAAACCGGTTCGAAGTACAATTTATCTGCTGTATCAAAATCAGTCGAAACCGTTTCAGGATTACAGTTGATCATAATCGTTTCGTAACCACATTCTTTTGCAGCCAAAACTCCGTGCACACAAGAATAATCAAACTCAATTCCTTGTCCAATTCTGTTTGGCCCTGAACCCAGAACTATGATTTTCTTTTTATCCGTAACAATACTTTCGTTATCTACATAACGCTCACCATTTGCTTTTTCGATTTCAGCTTCAAAAGTAGAGTAGTAATAAGGCGTTTGCGCTTTAAACTCTGCTGCACAAGTATCAACCAATTTAAACACACGGTTCACATTTTTTTCCATACGTAAAGTATGTACTTCACTTTCCAGACAATTCATCATGTGTGCGATTTGTCTGTCGGCAAAACCTTTTTGTTTCGCTTCAAGTAACAATTCTTTAGGAAGATTTGAAATTTTATAGTTCGAAATTTCTTTTTCTAAAGTATATAGTTCTTCGTATTGTTTCAAGAACCACATATCGATTTTTGTGATCTCATGAATACGGCTCAACGGAATTCCCATTGCAATTGCATCATAAATTACAAAAACACGATCCCAACTTGCAAAAGTTAGTTTCTCGATAATTTGTTCGTAGTTTTTATATCCTTTTCCGTCAGCTCCTAACCCATTTCTTTTAATTTCTAAAGATTGAGTCGCTTTGTGTAATGCTTCCTGGAACGAACGCCCAATTCCCATTACCTCACCAACAGATTTCATTTGAAGTCCTAAAGTTCTGTCAGCACCTTCGAATTTATCAAAGTTCCAACGTGGTATTTTCACGATTACATAATCAAGAGTTGGTTCAAAAAGAGCCGAAGTCGATTTTGTAATTTGATTTTGCAATTCATCTAAGTTGTACCCTAAAGCCAGTTTAGAAGCAATTTTAGCAATTGGATAACCCGTCGCTTTTGATGCTAAAGCTGATGAACGAGATACACGAGGATTAATCTCGATCGCAACGATATCTTCTTTTTCGTCTGGTGAAACTGCGAATTGTACGTTACAACCTCCAGCAAAATTTCCGATACTACGCATCATCAAGATCGCATAGTCACGTAATTTTTGAAAAGTTGTATCAGACAAAGTCATTGCTGGTGCAACCGTGATCGAATCTCCGGTATGAATTCCCATTGGATCCATATTTTCGATCGAACAGATAATTACAACATTATCATTCTTATCTCTTAAAAGTTCCAACTCGTATTCTTTCCATCCCATTAAAGCTTTATCAATTAAAACTTCGTGAATTGGAGAAGCTTCAAGTCCGCGTGTTAAAAGCTCATCAAAATCTTCTTTTTTATAAACTATCGCTGCTCCGGTTCCTCCAAGAGTAAACGAAGGACGAATTACAAGTGGAAAACCAAATTCCTGAGCAATTTCTTTTCCTTCAAGGTAAGAAGTAGCCGTTTTTGCAGGTGCAGTTGGTACATTTATTCTTTCTAAAAGTTGTTTGAACTGCTCTCTGTCTTCGGTAATATTAATTGCATTTACATCAACCCCAATTAATTTCACTCCGAAATCCTGCCAAATTCCTTTTTCTTCAGCTTCCAAACATAAATTCAAAGCAGTCTGACCACCCATTGTTGGCAAAACAGCATCAATTTGTGGATGTTCCTTTAGAATTTCAATAATCGATTTTGTAGTTAATGGTTTCAAATATACATGATCCGCCATAGTTGGGTCGGTCATAATAGTCGCTGGATTTGAGTTTATCAAAATAACTTCAATTCCTTCTTCACGAATAGAACGTGCAGATTGAGATCCTGCATAATCGAATTCGCAAGCTTGACCAATAACAATAGGTCCTGATCCTATTATTAAAACTGATTTTATTGATGTGTCTTTAGGCATTGTATTTGTATTGTGTAGTTATATAAAGTACTTTAAAAAACATTCGTAGTGTATTCTAAACTAGAACGTTGCAGCTTTTTTACCGACAAGGTATAAAAAAAGGCGATACTAAAAAAGTAATCGCCTTATGTATGTTTATACAAACATTATTTTTTGTGTCTAGGCTCGCTAGAAACAGTTAATTTATGTCTTCCTTTTGCTCTTCTACGCGCCAGAACTTTTCTTCCATTCGCAGAAGCCATTCTGTCCATAAATCCGTGCTTATTTCTTCTTTTTCTTTTCGATGGTTGAAACGTTCTTTTGCTCATTGCTTTGTATCTTTAAAATGGTATCTAATATCTCTTTTCTGTTTTTGAATATCGTTATTCTAAAACCGAGTGCAAATATACAAAGACTTTTTTTTCTGGCAAGTACTTTAATAAAAATATTTTTAATTCATTTTACTATATTTGCAATCTCAAATATACATCTATTATGTTTAACAAAAATATTAAACTTATTTTAGCCGGACTTCTTGTAGTTGCTGGCATTTGGCAATTTACAGAGAGCAATATCGGGAATGGTATTTTCCTTATATTATTGACTGCAATTCCCATTTTTCTTTATTTTAAAAACGAATTTATCCTTTTAGCCTTCCTTAAATTAAGAAAACAAGACTTTGAAGGTGCTAAAAAGTGGCTAACCTACATTAAAAATCCGGAAACTGCCTTAGTAAGAAAACAACAAGGATACTTTAATTACCTTCACGGAATCATGTTATCTCAAACAAATATAAATCAAGCCGAGAAACATTTCAAAAAAGCAATCGAACTTGGACTATCAATGGACATGGATTTAGCTGTAGCGAAATTAAACCTTGCAGGAGTTGCAATGTCACGCAGAAGAAAGCTTGAAGCAACTAATTTACTGAATGAAGCTAAGAAATTAGACAAACAAGGTATACTGAAAGAACAAATCACAATGATGAAAGAGCAAATGAAGAAAATCTAAACTTCTTTAAATTACAATATTTAAAATCCCAAATTCCAATTAATGGCGTTTGGGATTTTTTTATTTTAGATTGCTGAGTTTAGATTTTAGATTTTTGATTGAGAATAATTATTGAGATTTTTAGAAGCTGATCCCGCTGTTCCTTCCAATCTTTTGCGCCTCCCGATAGCTATCGGGACCGGCACAAAAGGATTTTCCCTCCCATCGGGGCTAGGGCGCTCATTTTCACAAGAAGGTTTATTTTTTTAACTGCTTAAAAATCTTAATCTTCCAATATAATCGAAGGCAAATTCTCATTCAGCCATTTGTATTTATTCAGAATCATAACATGTGTTCCTCCTTTTACGATAATACAACTTTTGATATATTTTATAGGAAAAACATCATCCTTATCGCCATGGATATGAATTACATTTTCATCACGCTGATCTCTATCCCATAAAATAACATTTTCAACAGCCCATTGCAGGTAATTAAGATCTCGCATCGCAAGAAATTTTTCATACAGCTTAATACGTTTATTGATTTTTTCCCCAAAAGAATATTTCGCAAGGTTTTCAATATTCAAAATTAACTTCATCGGAATGAGCTTATAAGCTTTTGTAGTTTTTCCGATTTTCATTCTTCTTGGGAATTCCGTATTACTTCTAACACTCGAAATAATGATTATTTTCCGAACCTGAATATGTTTTGCCATTTCCTGAACCAGAATTCCACCAAAAGAAACACCAATCAAAACCGGATTTTCATGTTTGATGTTTTTGGTTATTCGCAGTGCATAATCAGATAATGATTCTTTAGGATTTGGAATCTCCCACTCCAACAAACACATTTCAAAAACAGATTCATCTAATTTAATTCTTTCAAAAATGGTTGAGCTTGCTGCCAAACCAGGCATAAAATATACAGGAATTTTACTCATTTGGTAGAAAAGGAATTTTAATTACGGTTTTTAATTTCAAGCTAAATTTACTTTTTTTACTAATATGCACAGCAAATCTTACACCATAATTCGATATTAAAACAAATAAAATTACAAAAACAGTATTACGCGGTCACTTAAAAAAATAATTTCATATTGAGAATCAAATGATTACCTTTGTATGCCAAATAATTCGCATTCGATCTTCTTTAAAAGAATTTTGAACGAGTTAAAACCCTAATCTATATTAACATTTTTAACCTACAAAAACATGTCAAATTATGGAACCTATTGAAACAATTATGGAAATCAAAGACAACACTTTCGCAAGACAATTTGAGACCATAACCCCTGAAGGACTAATTTCTGTTGAGTACTCATTTCAGGAAAAGAAAATTTTCCTAACCAAAATTAACACTCCCGAAGGTTTTGAAAATCAAGAATTGATTAATGCGTTACTCAAAAGCATCATGGAAATTGTCATTGAAAAGAAGTTCAAACTAATGCCAATTCATCCAAAAATTGTACTTTTTATCAAGAAAAACCCAAAGTACAAGGAATTACTTCCTCCGGGAATTAGAATTTAATTTCACAATTTCTCTCCACTAAATAAAAAAAGCACAAGAATTAACTTGTGCTTTTTCGTTTTATACAGACTGAGAGATTATTTTTCGATCTCTTTCATAGAATCCATTTTTTTATGTGCCAAGAAACCAGCAACATCTTCAAAATGTTCTTTTACTCTTTTGTTTCCAAATTCAAAAACTTTCGTTGCTAATCCGTCAAGGAAATCACGGTCGTGAGAAACCAAAATTAATGTTCCGTCAAAATCACGCAACGCGTCTTTGATAATATCCTTAGTTTTCATATCAAGGTGATTCGAAGGCTCATCCAGAATTAATAAGTTTACCGGTTCTAATAATAATTTAATCATTGCCAAACGGGTTTTTTCTCCTCCGGAAAGTACTTTTACTTTTTTGGTAATATCATCACCCTGAAACATAAAAGCGCCCAAAATATTTTTAATCTGCGTTCTAACGTCACCAACAGCAATATTATCAATCGTTTCAAAAATCGTAGCATTTTCATCTAATAACGAAGCCTGATTTTGCGCAAAATATCCAATTTGAGAATTGTGACCAATATCAACACTTCCTTCATCGATACCAATTTCTTTCATGATCGCTTTGATCATAGTCGATTTTCCCTCACCATTTTTACCAACAAAGGCTACTTTTTGTCCTCTTTCAATAACAATATTAGCATCTTTAAAAACCACATGATCTCCGTACGATTTAGACAAATCTTTTACCACAACAGGATATTGCCCTGAACGTGCTGCTGGCGGGAATTTTAATTTTAATGCCGAATTATCTACTTCATCAACCTGAACAATAACTAACTTTTCAAGCATTTTAACACGAGACTGAACTGCATCTGTTTTAGAAAATGTTCCTTTAAAACGATCAATAAAAGCCCTGTTATCAGCAATCATTCTTTGTTGCTCATCATATGCCTTTTGTTGGTGTATACGACGGTCTTTTCTTAATTCTAAATAATGAGAATACTTCGCCTTATAATCGTAAATCCTTCCCATTGTAACCTCAATGGTACGATTGGTGATATTATCTACAAAAGCTCTATCATGCGAAATCACCACAACAGCCTTAGCCTGATTTAGCAAAAACTCCTCTAACCACTGAATACTTTCGATATCCATATGGTTGGTTGGCTCATCCAGCAAAATTAAATCCGGTTTTTGCAAAAGGATTTTTGCCAGCTCGATTCGCATTCTCCATCCTCCTGAAAACTCAGAAGTCTGACGAGTAAAATCCTCACGTTCAAAACCTAAACCAACTAAAATTTTCTCTACTTCAGCTTCGTAATTCACTTCCTCGATTGCATAAAATTTCTCGCTTAAGTCCGAAACTCTTTCAATCAACTTCATATAAGCATCACTTTCATAATCAGTACGAACAGTTAATTGCTCGTTGATTTCGTCAATTTCAGCTTTCATTTTAAAAATCTCACCAAAAGCTTTTGACGCTTCTTCCATTACAGTAGCACCGTCTTTAGTCAATAAATGCTGAGGCAAGTAAGCCACAACAGCATCTTTTGGAGTCGATATACTTCCGGTAGAAGGTTTGCTTTGACCAGCAATTATTTTTAGAAGTGTCGATTTTCCCGCACCATTTTTACCCATAAGGGCAATTTTATCATTTTCATTTATAGCAAAAGAAACATCGCTAAATAATGTAGTTCCACCAAACTGAACCGAAATATCGTTAACTGTAATCATTACTCTCTGTGAATTTGTTTAATCGGTTAATCGTTTATTTGACTACCTATTTTTTCGTGGTGCAAAGATAGATTAATTAGATAATTTGGCAATTAGATAATTAGATAATTTCAAGGATTAGATAATGTGCCAATGCGCCAATTAAATAATTTTTAAATTCATAACAAAACAAAACCCGACAGGCTTTAAAAACCTGTCGGGCTTGCTAAAATTATCTAATTGGCACATTGACTAATTATCTAATTAATCCTTTCTCCATTTTTTCGTTTCTTCAAAAATGTGCTCTAAGATCGCTGATTCTGTTTCATTAAAATCTATATTTCTGCGTCCCATAACAAGTTTTGCAGTTTCAAAAGCTTTTTTAGTTACATAAGTTGTAAATCCTGCCGCACCGCCCCAGGAAAAACTCGGAACAAAATTGCGAGGAAAACCACTTCCGAAAATATTAGTGCTCACTCCTACTACAGTTCCTGTATTAAACATCGTATTGATTCCACATTTACTGTGATCTCCCATCATCAAACCACAAAACTGAAGTCCGGTTTTAGCAAAACCTTCTGTTTCGTAACTCCATAACTTTACTTCTTCGTAATTATTTTTCAGGTTCGAATTATTACTGTCTGCACCAATATTACACCATTCTCCTAAAACAGAGTCTCCCAGAAAACCTTCATGTCCTTTATTTGAATTGGCAAAAAGAACTGAGTTTTTAACCTCTCCTCCAATACGTGATCCAGGTCCAACGGTTGTCGCTCCATAAACTTTAGCTGACATTTTTACCATCGCATTTTCGCATAAAGCAAAAGGGCCGCGAATTACGGTTCCTTCCATAATTTCGGAATTCTTACCTATATATATAGGACCATTTGAAGCATTCAGCGTTACAAACTCTAATTTTGCTCCTTCTTCAATAAAAACATTCTCAGGAGCAATAACATTTACACTTTTTGGAATTGGCTGTGATTTTCTGTCTTCTGTCAAGAAAGCAAAATCTGCACGAATGGCAGCATCATTTTTAGAAAAAATATCCCAGGTATGTTCAACTGTCAAACAATCGTCATTATATTGGATGATTTCATACGAATCGAAATCAACCTCTTCCTGATTTTCAGTTGTAAAAAAAGCAATTACATCTTCTCCTTTAAAAATGGCCTGATTTTCTTTTAAATCAGAAACCATTTCAGCAAGCACATCATTTGGCAAATACGCAGCATTGATCATTACATTTTCTTCCATTTCCACCATCGGAAATTTTACAGACAGATAATCCTCTGTAATAGTGGTTATAGTAGAACCTAAACGCGCTTCCCATTTTTGACGAATAGTCATTATTCCGATTAATATATCGGCCACTGGTCTTGTAAATGTAAAAGGTAATAAGGCATTCCGAACGGGACCGTCAAAAAGAATGTAATTCATAAATAAAATATTTGGTACTTGTTAAAATCTTGATTTGGTTATCGAGGCCAAAGTTACAAATATTTATGGGTTTGATTAAAAAGCCCTTTATTCAAAATAAGAAAATAATTGTTTTTTTTGGTTAGCAGTAATATTGTGATTTTATATTGATGATCATTTAACCGCAAAGCGCGCAAAGTTTTTATAATTAAGTTTTAAAAAAAAATAAGTTCGCAAAGCTAAATTTATAAAGCTTTGAACTTTGTATTTTTCCAACATAGTGCCAGACAAAAAATCTTTGCGCACTTTGCGGTTAAATTTTACAACACAAAAAAAGCCTCCCAAATTGGAAGGCTTTTGTATGAATAAAACAGCTATTATTATTTAGCGTGTTTTGCATATTTAGTTTTGAACTTGTCAATACGTCCTGCAGTATCGATAAGTTTAGATTTACCAGTATAAAAAGGGTGAGATGTTCTAGAAATCTCCATTTTTACAACTGGATACTCAACTCCGTCAACTTCAATTGTTTCTCTTGTATCTGCAGTAGATTTAGTAATAAAAACTTCGTCATTTGACATGTCTTTAAATGCAACTAATCTGTAATTTTCTGGGTGAATTCCTTTTTTCATCTTTTCTTTTATTTATTGTTTAGAGCAATTTTATTTTGAAGCTTTTCCATGGTTAGAAAAAGGTGTAAACAAAGGCTACTCTTTTTTGTTTAAAAATTTAATTATTTTTGAGTGTGCAAATTTACAATTCTTTTTTAATAAACAAACATTTAGCTCATTTTTTTTAGTAAAATTCAAAAAGCTTTTTTTCTCTTCGATTATATTGGGAATTGCTATATTTGTGGATTAATTTTAAAACATATAGAAATATGATTAATGAAGTTATAAAAAAGAATGGGATTACTTACGGTGTAATGATTGGAATTGCATCTGCTTTAATAACGGCAACAATATATGCGGTTGATTTAAATTTGTTCACAGCATGGTGGATGGGATTATTAGGTATTGCTATTAGCTTAACTATTTCTATCATTTTACTTTCTAAAACAAAGAGAGAATTAAATGGCATTTTTAGCTTTAAAGAAGCTTTTACTACTTATTTTATTGCTGCAGTAATTGGGATTCTGATTTCGACTTTTTTTAATATTATTCTATTTAATGTTATTGACCCTGGCGCAAAAGACACTTTAAGCGAATTAATGATTAAATATACAGTTGGGATGATGCAAAAATTTGGAACTCCGGCATCAGCTATTAATGAGGCTATTGCAAAAATGAAGTTAAGCAACCCCTATTCAACTTTAGAGTTAATAAAAGGATCTGTTTTTGCAATTGTAATCAGCGCCATTTTTGGTTTAATTTTCGCAGCATTTTTTAAAAGCAAAACTACACAAGAATAAAAAAATAAATGAATTTATCTATACTTATACCGCTTCTTAATGAGGAGGAATCACTGAAAGAACTCTATTCGTGGATTATTAAAGTGATGCAATCTAATAATTACTCTTATGAAATCATTTTTGTAGATGATGGAAGTACGGATGATTCCTGGAATATTATTGAAAGTTTTTCAAATGAGAATCCTAATGTAAAAGGAATTCGTTTCATGAAAAATTTCGGAAAATCCCAGGCTTTACACGCTGGTTTTGCAAAAGCAAAAGGGGATGTCATTATTACAATGGATGCCGATTTGCAAGACAGCCCGGATGAAATTCCCGGATTGTTTGAAATGATTACCAAAGAAAAATTTGACTTGGTTTCAGGCTGGAAAAAGAAACGCTACGACTCTGTTGTGGCAAAAAATCTGCCTTCAAAATTATTTAACTGGGCTGCCAGAAAAACATCGGGAGTTGAATTAAATGATTTTAACTGTGGATTAAAAGCCTACAAAAATACGGTTGTAAAAAACATAGAAGTATCAGGAGAAATGCACCGATACATTCCGGTCTTGGCTAAAAATGCCGGTTTTAATAAAATTGGAGAAAAAGTGGTAATTCACCAGGCCAGAAAATATGGAGAAACCAAATTTGGTATGGATCGTTTTATCAACGGTTTTCTTGATTTGATTACGATCTGGTTTTTATCAAGATTCGGAAAAAGACCAATGCACTTATTTGGTTTATTAGGATCCATTATGTTTATGATTGGATTTTTATTAGCTTTATACTTAGGAATCGACAAATTGTTTATCCATAAAACAAGCCGTTTAATCACTGAAAGACCTCATTTCTATTTATCAATAACATCGATGATAATAGGAACGCAATTGTTTTTGGCAGGTTTTCTTGGTGAAATTATTTTGAGGACCAAAAGTAACGAAGCACGTTATAAGGTTGCCCGAGAGGTTAATTTTTAACATAAACCCCTAGCCCTGATGGGAGGGAAAATCCTTTTGCTTTTTTCTTTAAAAAACAAAAGATTTGGAAGGACAGCAGGAATAGCTCCTGAAAATTATTATTAAAATATAAAAATATACGAATGATGAATATAGCACCTAATATACTGAATGCTGTAAACGAATGGTTGACTCCTACATTTGACAAAGAGACACAAGCAGCAGTTAAAGAATTAATGACAACGTCACCTAAAGAACTTGAAGAGAGCTTCTATAAAAATCTTGAATTTGGAACTGGCGGAATGCGCGGTGTAATGGGTGTTGGAAACAACAGAATTAACAAATATACGCTTGGAAAAAATACTCAGGGTTTGTCTGATTACTTACACGAAGTTTTTCCAAACCAGCCCTTAAAGGTTGTTATTGCTTATGATTGTCGTCATAATAGCAACACACTTGCTAAAGTTGTAGCAGATGTTTTCTCTGCAAACGGAATCCAGGTTTATTTGTTTTCAGATTTACGACCTACTCCTGAATTATCTTTTGCCCTAAAATATTTAGGTTGTCAATGTGGAATTGTTCTTACAGCTTCACACAATCCACCGGAATACAATGGCTACAAAGTATATTGGGAAGATGGCGGACAAATTGTACCTCCTCAGGATGCTGCAATTATTAATGTAATCGAAAATCTAGGCTACGATAAAATTAAGTTTGACGCAAACGAAAGCTTAATTAAATATATTGATACTGAAATCGACAAGGCTTTTATAAAATCGTCTATTGAAAATGCCAGTTTTAATACTCCGGCTGAAGCAAAAGATAATTTACAGATTGTATTTACTTCATTGCACGGAACTTCAATAAAATCTATTCCGGATACTTTATCGCAGGCAGGTTATAAAAATGTGCATATTGTACCAGAACAAGCTGTTCCAGATGGAGATTTTCCAACGGTAAAATCGCCAAATCCTGAAGAACCGGAAGCTTTGACTATGGCTTTGGCTTTGGCTGATAAAACAAATTCAGATATTGTTGTCGGAACAGATCCTGATTGTGATCGTTTAGGAGTTGCTGTTAGAAATAACGATGGCAAAATGATTTTATTAAACGGAAATCAGTCCATGGTTTTAATGACTTCTTTCTTATTGAAACAATGGAAAAAAGCCGGAAAAATTAATGGAAAACAATTCGTTGGTTCTACAATTGTTTCGACTCCAATGATAATGGAATTGGCAACAAGTTATGGTGTTGAATGCAAAGTTGGTTTGACTGGTTTTAAATGGATTGCTAAAATGATTAAAGATTTCCCGGAACTTCAATTTATTGGAGGTGGCGAAGAAAGCTTTGGTTTTATGGTTGGTGATGCTGTTAGAGATAAAGATGCGGTTGCTGCTACCTTATTGATTTGCGAAGTTGCTGCTCAGGCAAAAGCTGCAGGAAGCAGTGTTTATAAAGAACTTTTACAACTTTATGTTGAAAATGGTTTTTACAAAGAATATTTGGTTTCACTGACCAAAAAAGGAATGGAAGGTTTACAGGAAATTAATCAGATGATGATTGATTTACGTAAAAATCCTTTGAAAGAAATCAACGGGCAACGTGTGATTATGGTTGAAGATTACGACTCATCTATTGCATTAAATCTATTGACCGACGAAGAATCTGTAATGGATATTCCGAAATCGAATGTATTGATTTATTATACTGAAGAT
Source organism: Flavobacterium aquidurense (assembly GCA_900107365.1). Taxonomy (GTDB): domain Bacteria; phylum Bacteroidota; class Bacteroidia; order Flavobacteriales; family Flavobacteriaceae; genus Flavobacterium; species Flavobacterium aquidurense. The sequence continues at coordinate 482,201 of FNPS01000003.1, read as the reverse complement.
GGTTCTAAAATTTGTGCCAGACCAAGTGGAACTGAGCCAAAAATCAAATTCTATATCAGCGTAAATGCAGAATTAGATTCAGTTGAAAATTTTGATGCAGCCGAAAGTTTCTTAGATCAGAAAATACAAAATATCATTGCAGATATGCAATTGAAATAAAACATAATGAGTGATAAACTCTTTATAATCAAATTACAATTGTGCACACATTGTGTGCACAATTAAGTATATCTAAATATTTAGAACTCTAATTTACGTTTAGAAATAATGTAAATTAGAGTTTTTTTATTAAAAAAAAGCAAAAAAAAAGCAAAAACAAACCAATTGGATTAATTTTGTGCAGTGAAAAATCTCCAGAACAAATTAATTTTTTAATGCTTGATAATGATTACCAAATCAAAATTTCAGCTTATTAAATCCAATTACCTGAAAAAAAAATTATTGCTGGAAAAGTTGAAAAAAGCCATTGCTCTAGCAGAAAATAACATCAAAAAATAAATGAGTAATTTCAAAAAAATAGTTCCTTTTATATATCCGTATAAAAAATATGCATTCTTAAACATCTTTTTTAATGTTTTGTATGCACTTTTTAGCACCCTTTCGTTTGTTGCTTTAATACCAATGCTTCAGGTATTATTTGACCAAACAAAGGCTAGAAAAGTAAAACCAGTATATCAGGGGATTTTAAAACTCCAACAATATGGCGAGGATTATTTGAGCTATTACATCACTACCACAAAAGGTAATCATGATCCGGGCTACATTTTATCTATAATGGTAGCGATTATAATTTCAATCTTCTTATTAAAAAACTTAGCAGATTATTTAGCTATGTTTTTCATTACTTTTTTGCGAAATGGTGTTTTAAAAGATATGCGAAATGCGTTATATAAAAAAACACTGGAACTTCCTTTAGCTTTTTATTCTGAGAAAAGAAAAGGAGATGTTATTTCCCGAATTTCTGCTGATGTAAATGAGGTTCAAAACTCATTTTTAGCCATATTGGAACTTATTGTAAAAGAACCTTTAACTATCGTTTTTACTATAACAACGATGCTAATTATTAGCACCAAACTAACGCTGTTTGTTTTTATTTTTATTCCGGTATCCGGTTATATTATTTCATTAATTGGAAAACAACTGAAAAAACAATCGACTAAAGCACAGCAAGAACAAGGCGCTTTTTTATCTACCATTGAAGAAACTATTGGGGGATTGAAAGTCGTAAAAGGATATAATTCTGAAAACTACTTTAATACGGTTTTTCAAAATTCAACTGAACGTTTTTTTATATTATCAAATAGTATTGGTAATCGCCAGAATTTAGCTTCTCCTGCGAGTGAATTTATGGGAATTACCGTTATTGCTATTTTATTATGGTATGGAGGGCAAATGGTTTTGATTGACAAAACGTTGAGTGGTCCTTCATTTATTGCCTATATGGGATTAGCTTATAATATCCTGACACCTGCAAAAGCAATATCTAAAGCTTCATACGGAGTAAAAAGAGGAAATGCTGCTGCAGAACGTGTTCTTGAAATTTTAGATCAGGAAAATCCAATTGTTTCAAAACCTGATGCAATCGAAAAAACAACTTTTGATAATAGTATCGACGTTCAAAATATCAATTTCAAATATGAAGAAGCAAGTATTCTAAAAGATTTTTCTCTTCAAATTAAAAAAGGACAAACTGTTGCTTTGGTTGGACAATCTGGTAGCGGAAAAAGTACAATTGCGAATTTATTAACTCGCTTTTATGATGTAAACGAAGGAACAATTTCTATTGACGGAATTAACATCAAAAACATGAGTTTGTACTCGCTTAGAAATTTAATAGGACTGGTTACACAAGAAATCACTCTATTTAATGACACAATAAAAGCAAACGTTTCATTAGGAAAATTAGATGCTACTGACGATGAAATCATCGAAGCATTAAAAATCGCTAATGCTTATGAGTTTGTAAAAGATCTGCCAAAAGGAATTTATACTAATATTGGAGACAGTGGAAGCAAAATTTCAGGCGGACAAAAACAACGTTTATCTATTGCCAGAGCGGTATTAAAAAATCCTCCAATTATGATTTTAGACGAAGCTACATCTGCATTGGATACTGAAAGTGAAAAATTTGTTCAGATTGCTTTAGAGAATATGATGCAAAACAGAACTTCGATTATAATAGCCCACCGACTTTCTACAATTCAGAAAGCAGATGTGATCTTTGTAATGCATAAAGGAAAAATCGTTGAACAAGGAACACATGATCAATTAATTGCACATAACGGCACTTACAACAAATTGGTTACAATGCAGTCTTTCGAATCATAAAGACTAAAAATATCTCACTAACACAGATTAAGGAAATATTAAAACTATATTTAATTTCTTTAATCTGTGTTTAATTTTCTAACTTTATGTAGATTATTTAATTTTCTAAAAAATGTATCTTAATAATCCAAACATAAAACTTCCAGACGACCCCGATACTATTGTATGGAAATACCTTGACTTATCTAAATTTCTTGATTTACTGCTTTCGAAAAAATTATTCATGTCTCGCTCTGATAAATTTGAAGATCAGTATGAAGGCACCTTTAGTGAACCTACATTTGAAGAGATCAAGAAGCTTGCTATCAACAATCCGGATTTCCTGAAATATTACAAAACACAGCGCGAACAAGTTGCTATAAGCAGCTGGCATATCAATGAATATGAATCGTTTGCCATGTGGCAGATTTTCACACAAAATAGTGAAGGATTAGCGATTCAGTCAACGATTGGGAGAATGCAAAAAGCATTGAATCCTGAAAATAATTTTGATCAGTATATTGGCGAGGTCAATTACATTGATTATAAAAAAGAATACATTCCGTTTGATGATTTATTTTTTCCGTTTTTGTTTAAGCGAAAAAGCTTTCAGTATGAGCGTGAAGTCCGCATCATTACTGATACTTCAAAAAGCAGCATCAAATTAAATGACGGATTGAAAATCAATGTTGATATTAATCAATTAATTGAAAAAATATACATTCATCCAAAATCGGAGAACTGGTATAAAAAGCTCGTTATTGAATTGGTAGAACGATTGGGATTTGGTTTCGAAATCGAGAAATCAGATCTGGAAAGCGATATTTTGATTTAGATTTTTTTTTAAAGCTACTAAGGTTCTAAGATACTAAGGTTCTGAGTTTTTTGCCCCAGGTTAAAGAATTAAAAAGGATTTCTTTTTTTAGATTATTAAAAAATCAAAAGCCATTTGAAAATATAAATTTTCAAATGGCTTTTGTATGTATAAACATTTAAAACCTTAGAATCTTAGTCCCTCAGCACCTTAGAACCTCAGATAGGTTTATAATTTTTAACTTCCCATTTTTTAGAAGCTAAATCAATGTAGTTATAATGTAAAACATCGTTTTTATCGAATTGTCCATTTTGGTTAGTATCTTCAATTGTTCTAAAGTACAGACGATTTTTAGATTCGATTAAACTCCAATCTACTAATTCCTGAAGATCTGAAGAAACTTTTGTAAAATTCTCTCCACTAATATCACTCAAATACAATGTTTTAATATCACCTGTGTCAATTTTACCATCTTTATTGGTATCAGAATCTGTTAAAGTGTAGACCATGATTTTGTTCTGAGTTCGGTCTGCAACTGTCTTCAGGTAAGTCGCAGTTAAAATTAAAACTGGCTTATCAGAAAGAGGACGAATAGAATCAGAATCAACTCTTTGAAATTTCAAATTTTGCAAATAACCTGTAATTTCATACTCACCCAGGTTTGAAATAGTAAAACTCACATCATTTACACTCGACGATCCGTAACGTGCTTTTGAACCTTTTTCAAAAACTCTTAAATCTCCAACAGGATGAATTAAATAATTCGTTCCTTCCATCTGAATTGGCAAATCAGCCACTTCTATCTGGGTAGAATCTGTTTTAGTTAACACTTTTGCCTTATTTGAAGCATCATAAATTACTTTCGGCTTCTGAGCTTCATCTTTACAACTCATTACCGTTCCGATGATTACTAAGGCGATATATTTTAGATAGTTTTTCATTTATGCGATTATATTGGAATATCAAATATAGTATTTTTGATTGTATTATTTATTGTTATTGAATTTTCTCAAAATGGCATTATTACCTTACTTCTAGAACGCAAGAAACTGTTTCCTTATTGCTGAAATTCATTTTACTTTAAATCGTTTTTATAACCTCGCATTAATTTTCACATTAAAAACTCTTGAAGTCATATAATTTGGAATAGCATATTGATTTTTAGAATACACATCACGAACCCATGTATTCGTAATTGCATTTTGATTATTGAAAAGATTAAAAATCTCTAATCCAACAGATAATTCCTTAAAGCCTTTTAACCAATTTGCTTTAGCAGTTTTGGTACTGGCATCAACAAAAACTTTAGCAAAACCAACATCTGCCCTTCTGTAATCATTCAGTCTGTTTTGATATAAATACGGATCTGAATAAGCTGGCGCTCCTCCTGGTAAACCTGTATTGTAAACCAAATTCAGATACAATTTCACACTTGGAATATTTGGCATATAATCCTGAAATAACATAGCGAATTTTAAACGCTGATCTGTTGGTCTGGCAATATAACCTCTGTTTTCATAATTTTCTTCGGTTTTCAAGTAACCAAAACTAACCCAGGATTCTGTTCCCGGCACAAATTCTCCATTCAATCTAAAATCCAAACCTTGGGCGTAGGCTGTTGCATTGTTGTTTGCTATGTAGCGAATTCGGACATTGTCAATAGAATATACATTTACATCCGAAAGTGATTTATAATAGACTTCCGTAACCCATTTAAAAGGTCGATCCCACATTTTAAAATTATAATCATTGCTCAAAACGATATGAACAGATTCTTGTGCCTTCACATTCGGATTTACAACTCCATTCATATCACGAAGCTCTCTGTAAAAAGGTGGTTGATAATAAATTCCTCCTGAAACTCTAAATACCATATCCATGTCCCAATCCGGTTTTATAGCAAATTGCGCACGCGGACTAAAAACCGTCTGATTTTTACCTTCAACCGCTGCTCCGGAAACAGTCCAATTTTGAAAACGGGCACCAACATGATACCAAACCTGGCTTGAACCAATTGCTGTTTTCTGATTCCATTGTGCGTAACCTACAATTCTGTTTACCGTATTAAAATTTGTCGCACGAACATTCTGATAAGGCAAAAGTGGTCCGTTATACGGTTGATAAGGTTGATTATTTTTTGGCAAAATAACCAATGGAGGATTTAAAGAAAATCCTGAAGAATCAATAACTTCCCATTCTGCCACTCGATCACGAATGGATTCTCTGGTATATTTTAAACCAAATTCTAACTGGCTGTCATTTTTCCATTCCTTAAAACCTTTTATCTCCACGTTTGCAATTAAGGCATCCAGATCATTTCGGGCATGATTCAGCTGCGATCCAATTCCACGCGTGAAATCAATTGCATCTGGAGTTCCTTCATCTGTAACGTTTCCTAAACGATATTGCGCCAAAATATCAAAATGTTCCTGTTCTGTTGTATGAAATAATGAACCAATTAATTTTAAAGTAAAATCCGGAGCAACTTTGTAAGTTGTTTTCAGGGCACCAAAATAAGTATCATATTGATCTTTTTCCTGTCCTTCGTAATAAACATTAAGCTTCATTGGCTGGTCTATTGTTCCGAATCTGGTTTCTCGTGTTAAAGGCTGATACAAATATTTATTCTGAGAAATATTTCCTAAAAAACTCATTTGCCATTTTTTAGAAATATCATAAGTAATATTCGTTTGAATATCTGCAAATGTTGGCGTATAATTTGTTTGTGTATCCTGACTATTTACAAGTAAACTATTGTTTCGATAGCGAATTCCAGTTACTGCTGACCATTTTTTATTTTTAGACACCAAATCTACTGCTGCACTTGCGCCCAGCAAACTGGCTTCAAAAGCGGCACCAAACTGAGTTGGTTTTCGGTAGGTAATATCTAAAACTGATGATAATTTATCACCAAATTTAGCTTCAAATCCTCCAGCCGAAAAATCAACATTCTGAACCAAATCAGTATTTGTAAAACTTAATCCTTCTTGCTGGCCTGAACGAATTAAAAACGGACGATAGACTTCTACTTCATTTACATAAACTAAATTTTCATCGTAATTGCCACCACGAACTGCATATTGCGTACTCAATTCATTATTAGAATTTACACCAGGCAGCGTTTTTAGAATATTTTCGATTCCGGCATTTGCTCCGGGAATCTTTTTGATCGTCGCGACATCTATTGTAGTAATTCCCTGAACACGTTTTTTATTTTTGGAAGAAACAAACACCTCTCCCATCTGTTCTTCAGAGTTATTCATTACAGGATTAAAAACAAAAATTTCATTCGATTTTAAACTCACTGTCAGGCTCATCATTTTTAAAGAAATGTGAGTAAAGATCAGGGACACTTTCTTGTTTGAAGGTATTTCAATTTCAAAAAAACCATTTGAATCTGATTGTGCAACACTTCCTGAAGCCGTAATATTTACATCTGAAACCGGACGATTTTCCTGATCTAAAATAATACCTTTTACATGTGCATTCTGAGCAAATGAAACACAGCTGCATAGAAAAAGAAAAACAAATATTAACTTACGATGGCTCAAATGTTGTGGTTTTATTTTTGTTGACTTCTAAAAAAATGAGTTTCAAAGATAGCAGAATTACCCACATTATCAATCACTTCAATTTTTAAATCATTTGCTCCTTCAGCCAATAGAGTATCATCAAATTTGTGTGTTATTTTTCTCGTTTTGTTATCATATTCAAACAAAACCCAATTTCCATTTAAATACCCGTTATACGATTTAATTCCAGATGAACTATCGCTTATAGTAAACTGAATTGTTTTCATATCACTGATCCATTTACCCTCAATTGGTTTTGCAATTTTAATAACTGGCGCAATTGTATCGAGTACAAGACCAAATTGTCCTAAAGTTTTAGATTTGGCCGTAAACACATCATTCTTTCTTGTTGTTGCATTATAACTGCCTATTCTTCCTATATAAAGTTTGTCTCGTAATGTTTCAGGATAAGAACTGTCTTTAATTGTAATTGTAAAATTGGAATGAACCGGAACAACATCATCATGAATATAGATTTTGTTATTCTTTACATCAAAATTCAGATTGAAATCATCATAAAAAGTTCCTGCAGGAAAAAACACAGACATATTATCTTTTTCAAAATTAGAATCTTTATTGACTTTTATAAAATAGGGAGAAGTTACGGGTTCTGCTTTTACAACCGGAGTTGCAGTATCATATTCAATTGGAATTGTAATGGCGTTTAAATTTCCAAAATAATCCGAAACTTCGATACGATAGGTTGAGGCTAAATTCGGCTCGACCGGAATAATTCCATGAAGCGAATCTGTTTTTATAATGCTTAATGCAAAAGGCGTTTTCATAAAAAGCTTTTGTACACGTTGCCCAGATTTTTTATATCTGGCATAATCAATTAAAGCATTTACATATCGCATTTCATCAAACGAATAAGTATTGAACTGATAATTGTAATTTTGGTTTCCGTTGACGAAAGTCGAAACATTAAAAACACCATTTTTATTTCCTGAAACATCATCAAAATCAACCGCATTAATTCCGAAACCGATTTTTCCATTAGCTTTTACTTTACTTGCCAAATAGGTTCCGTCTTTTTGAAGCGCAACATTTAACAACAAAGGCTGTTTCGATTGGTTCACTGTAGTATTGTCCATCGGATAGACATATAAACTTGAAATCGTTGGTTTTTTAGTATCTTTTATTTTTTTATCATATCCAAAAAAGATTGGATTAATAACAAATTCGGACTTTGAATCTCTAATTTCAAAATGCAGATGCGGCCCTTCAGACGAACCAGTATTACCAGAAAGCGCAATTAACTGGCCTTTTTTAACAGGCAATTCTCCGGGTTTTAGAAACATTTCAATTTCGAACGCCTTTTCTTTATAATGTATTTTCTGAACATAATCCTGAATAGCACCTATTGTTGTTTGCAAATGCCCGTATACGGATGTATAGCCATTTGGATGTGTGATATAAATGCATTTTCCGTTTCCAAAAGTCGAAATTTTGATTCTTGATACATATCCATCTGCTACGGCATAAACATTTAAACCTTCTCTCTGATTGGTTTTTAAATCGAAACCAGCATGAAAATGATTCGGTCTCAACTCCCCAAAATTCCCCGAAAGTTGCATCGGAATATCTAATGGCGGATCAAAATAATCTTTAGGATATTGAGTCTGGGCAAAAATAAACTGGCAAAATAAAAGGGTAAGTATTGAAAATCTCATAAGGAACATTTTTGCTAAGATAAAAAAATAACAGGCGAAATCCGACGATAATTAATACAAAAATACAATTGATTGAATTTCATTTATTTGCCTATTTTTAATGCAAAAAAATCGATAAAAAATTGCATTAATAAAAAGGAATACTAACTTTGTATGATTAAGTAATGAATAGGATTTATAATGAGTGTAATTGCCGAAATAATTGATACTCTTGAATATAAAGTCGAAAAGCTTTTTGAAAAATCAAAAGGCCTGGAGAAAAACAATCAGGAATTACGATTACAATTAGCCAAAGCTGCGCAAATCATCCAGAAACAATCTGAAGAAATGGAGGCTTTGAAAAAGCAATATGACACACTTAAAATAGCCAATTCGTTGCTCGGCAGCGACAATAACAAGAGAGAGACAAAGCTTAAAATAAATTCATTAATTCGCGAAATTGATTACTGTATAGCACAACTATCAGATTAAAAGACATGGACGGAAAGCTGAGAATTAAAATATCAATTGCAGACAGAGTTTACCCGTTAACGGTTGAACCAGTTCAGGAAGAAGGACTTAGGAGTGCTTCTAAAAAAATTGATGCGATGATCAAGCAATTCGAAGAAAGTTACGCGGTTCGTGATAAACAAGATGTACTGGCTATGTGTGCCCTGCAATTTGCATCACAAGTAGAACAAAAACAAATTGATAACGCAATCGATGGCGAAGAAACCATCGAAAGAATTAAAAGATTAAATTCGCTATTAGATCAATATCTCGAAAATTAAACGTTCTTTACAGAAACTAAGATACTGCCTACATTAGTTCACAATTGGTAAACTCAACACTAACAAATTAAAGTGAGTGAATCGTCGCTACTATAGTACGTCCCGATTTTATCGGGAAAACTTGAACAGTGAGTTAGCTCAAAACTTGTCTTTACGAGTTTATTCAAGCAATTAATGTAGGCTTTTTTTATATATAAATTTAAACAAACATGGACATCATAACGATCATTATTTCAGGTATAATAGGTATTGCAGCAGGTTTTGGAATAGCTAAAATTATCGAAAAAAGTAATATTTCTAATCTCATAAAAAACGCAAAAAAAGAAGCAGCTTCCATTTTAAAAGATGCTAATTTAGAAGCAGAAAATATTAAAAAAGATAAAATCCTTCAGGCAAAAGAACGTTTTATCGAATTAAAAGCAGAACACGAACAAGTTATTTTAGCAAGGGATAAAAAAGTTGCTGAAGTAGAAAAAAGAGTGCGTGATAAAGAGTCTCAAATATCAAATGAGCTTTCTAAAGCTAAGAAAGTAAATGATGATTTTGAAGCTAAAACAGCAGAATACAATAACAAAATTGAAGTTTTAGATAAAAAACAAGCGGAAGTTGACAAATTACACAAAAGCCAATTACAACAATTAGAAGTAATTTCAGGACTTTCTGCCGAAGAAGCAAAAGAACAATTAGTCGAAGGTTTAAAAGCCGAAGCTAAAAGCAAAGCTATGTCTCATATTCAGGATACAATTGAAGAGGCCAAACTTACAGCGCAACAAGAAGCTAAAAAGATTATCATCAACACTATCCAAAGAGTTGGTACAGAAGAAGCAGTAGAGAATTGTGTTTCTGTATTTAACATTGAATCTGATGATGTAAAAGGTAGAATTATTGGTCGTGAAGGGCGTAACATTAGAGCTCTTGAGGCTGCAACCGGAGTTGAAATCATTGTTGATGATACACCAGAAGCTATTATTCTTTCTTGTTTTGATCCTGTACGTAGAGAAATTGCACGTTTGTCATTGCACAAATTAGTAACTGACGGACGTATCCACCCGGCAAGAATTGAAGAAGTTGTTGCTAAAACAGCAAAACAAATTGATGATGAAATTATCGAAGTAGGTAAACGTACTGTAATCGACTTAGGAATTCACGGATTACACCCTGAATTAATTAAAGTTGTGGGTAGAATGAAATACCGTTCTTCTTACGGACAAAACTTATTACAACACTCAAGAGAAGTTTCTAAACTTTGTGGTATCATGGCTGCCGAATTAGGCTTAAATGTAAAACTAGCAAAAAGAGCCGGTTTACTTCATGATATTGGTAAAGTGCCAGATACTGAAAGTGATTTACCACACGCTTTATTAGGGATGCAATGGGCAGAGAAATATGGCGAAAAAGAAGAAGTTTGTAACGCGATTGGAGCTCACCACGATGAGATCGAAATGAAATCATTGTTATCTCCGATTATTCAGGTTTGTGATGCTATTTCAGGAGCAAGACCAGGCGCGAGACGTCAGGTTTTAGATTCTTACATCCAACGTTTGAAAGATCTTGAAGAAGTAGCTTACGGATTTACAGGTGTAAAAAATGCATATGCAATTCAGGCTGGTAGAGAACTTCGTGTAATTGTAGAAAGCGAAAAAGTTTCTGATGATAATGCAGCAAACTTATCTTTCGAAATTTCACAAAAAATCCAAACTGAAATGACTTATCCTGGTCAGGTTAAAGTAACAGTAATTAGAGAAACCAGAGCAGTAAATATTGCGAAGTAATCTCTTTCTTTATACAAAACAACAAAGGCTATCCAAAAAAGATAGCCTTTGTTGTTTTTATAGGTTTTGATATCAATATAATTCTGAAAAATTTACGGTGTTTTATCTAAAATCTTGGTCTATGTTTAGTTCAAATGGCATCTACAGCCAGAAATCCTAACATAACAGAAAAGGCATTACAAATCACTGAATATAATTTTAAAACTTGTTCCCACTCCTACCTGGCTTTCAACAGTAATACTACCTTTCATCGCTTCTATTTGATTTCTGGTAATATAGAGCCCAATTCCGCGTGCTTCTTCATGTTTATGAAAGGTTTTGTACATCCCGAATAAAAGGTCGCCATGGATAGCTAAATCGATACCCAAACCATTATCTGTAATTTTTAATGATTTCTGACCTTCCTGCTCAATAGCAAAATCAAAAACAACAATTGGATCCCGATCAGGATGCGCATATTTTATAGCATTCGTTGTAAAATTCAACAAAACACTTTCAAGATAAGCAGGGTTAAAATTAATCGTTAAATAATTCGGTACATTATTTATAATCGTGACGTTCTTTTGCTTGTCAAATCCTTTTATCGTTGTAATCGTTTTGTCAATATACTCGCAAAGTTTTAAAGGAACAACAGCAATATTAAGATTACTTTGTGTTTTAACGATTTGTGTCAAATTCGAGATAGTATCGTTCAAATCATTCGAAACTGTCCGCAAGTGCACTAACATTTCACTGACGGTTTGCTTATCAACATCGGCATCAATAAAATCTAAGATTGACTTAATATTTCCTGCCTGCGTATTTAAATTATGTGAAACTATATGCGAAAAATTCAACAAGCGACTGTTCTGGTCACTATATAATTTCATTGTTTTTATAATTTCTAATTCTTTTTCCTTCTGTAAAGAAACATCTGTATGCGTTCCTAAAACACGCAATGGTTTTCCATTTTCATCGCGCTTAATTACTTTTCCGCGATCGAGAATCCATTTGTAATTACCGCTTGAAGTCATTACACGATGGTAATTTTCGTAATAAGGTATTTTATTATCAAAATGTTCCTGAATATCAGAATAATACTTAGGCAGATCATCCGGATGAACAATTTTATCCCAACGCTCAGGGTCGTCAAATATATCTGTTGAATCTAATTCCAGAATTTTAAGGGACAATGACGAATAAAAAACACTATTGGTAACCATGTCCCAATCCCAAACCCCAACAGTCGAAGCATCAAGAGCAAACTGAAATCGCTCTTCAGAGATACGCAACTTTTCTTCTTTATCTTTTAGCTCGGTAATATCAGAAACGTGTCCAAAAAAGCTAATACTATCACCAGAAGATTTTTCCGTTTTAGAAGAGATTTTAAACCAACGCAAACCTTTTTTTGGTAAAACAGCCCTGAATTCAATTTCCCACGGCTTCACTTCTCTTCGTGCTTTAACTAAGGATTGAAAAAAAAGTTCTCTGTCACAAGGAAAAATTCTGTCGTATACAATAAACTTGATGTCATTTGTAAACGCTGTAGCAGAAATTTCAAAAATATCATGAGCCGATTTACTAACAAGTGGAAAAGTGTAATTATTGTCTTTGTCTATTACAAACTGAAAAAGCAAATCAGGCATTTCGGCCAATAATTTTTTATAAAAATTATTAACTTCCAGGCAATCATCATTTCCATATAAATCAAAAACCATATTGTACTTTTATTTAAATTGAATGACAAAAATCATCTTTAAACCAATAAAAACGCAGTTCGTCGATTTTATCTGCATTTAGTAGAATTAATCATACAATATATTAATTTTTAAGATAAAAACAGAATCTCTTCAAAAAAATCTATTTCCTTGGATGAAAAGAATGCATAACTTCTTTTAAAAAACTTCTGTCCAAATGCACATAAATTTCAGTAGTTGTAATCGATTCATGACCAAGCATTAGCTGGATCGATCGTAGATCGGCTCCATTTTCCAGCAGATGTGTTGCGAAAGAATGACGAAGTGTATGTGGGCTAATATTTTTTTTAAGATCGATTTTTACTGCCAAATCTTTTATAATAGTAAAAATCATAGCTCGCGTTAATTGGTTTCCTCTTCTATTCAAAAACAAGGTATCTTCACAGCCTTTTTTAATAATCAAATTTCCCCTAATTTCATTCTGATAAATCTGGATATATTTCTGAGTCAATTTCCCAATTGGCACAAAACGTTCTTTATTTCCTTTACCCGTAATTTTTATAAAACCTTCGTCAAAAAACAAATCAGAAATTTTGAGAGAAACGAGTTCGGAAACGCGGAGCCCGCAACCGTATAAAGTTTCCAGCATAGCTCTATTTCGTTCGCCTTCATTTGAACTTAAATCAATCGCAGCTATAAGCGCGTCAATTTCCTGGACCGCTAAAGTATCAGGCAATTTTCGACCTGTTTTTGGAGTTTCGATTAACTCTAAAGGATTATCACTTCTATAATCTTCAAAAACTAAATAATTAAAAAAGCTTTTTAATCCAGAAATAATACGTGCCTGCGAACGCGGATTTAATTCCTTAGAAACCTGATATATAAATTGCTGAATTGTTTCATCCGTAATTTTTAATGGTGAAATTTCCATTTTATTTACGTCCAAAAAAAGGCAAAGTCTTTCAATATCGAAACCATAATTTTCGATGGTATTTTTAGACAAACCTCTTTCGATTCGCAAATACGATTGATAATCTTTTATATAGCTGTTCCAATTCATATCTACAAAGTAAGTGATTTTTAAGCATAAAAAAGAGGCTGTCTCACAACTCGTGAAACAACCTCTTAACCGTTATCGATTTTTAATAAATTTAAAACTTATAGTTAAATCCGAGGTTTAGCGACGAAATAGTTGCGTTACTAGCAATCCCCTTGTAAGAAACAAACAATTCGATTTTATTATTTTGATAACCAAATTTTGGCTGATACAAAAACCCTCCATCTGCATCTCCATCAGTATTAATAGCATATCCTAAATCTGCACCAACAAATAAATTATCTGTAACTGAATATTGAGCAGTTCCTGCAACAGGAACAAAATCCTGATTACTGGTAGTCATCTCATAGGCGAAATTTCCATTATAGCCGGTGTATGTTTTACCAGTATAAATAATATAACCTGTGGTTACTCCCGCAGTAAATCGATCTGCTACATTCCAGAGATATGCAACATCTGCACCTAAATTCACGGAGAAAACATCTGCAGAATTTCCTACTGGCAAACCACCATTTACTCCAACTTTAAAATGTCCATCCTGAGCATTTGCAAATCCAAATAGCATAACTGCAATCGCAGATAAAATAATCTTTTTCATATTTTTATATAATAATGTGACCGGATATAATCATTGTTAAATTGATACAAAAAAAACTTCCTTTTTTGGAAAGGTTTTTAAAATATTTATAGAGAAATTTTAGAATTTATACCCCAAAGTCAATGCCAAAACACTGTTTTTTGGACTATCAAAATATTCATCTGCATTATTAACTTCATAATCGAGAATATTAGACAGACCAACTGTGTAGCGAAGATTCACAGAAACATTTTCTGTGAAATTATAACCAGCTCCAAAATTGAATCCAGTGTCTACCGATTTAAAATCGTCTTTCGCATCATGACCTTCTTGTTTAGCAGATACTAAAAACCCTAATTGTGGACCACCTTCAACGGTAAATTGTTTTGTAATATAAAATTTAGCTAAAACTGGAACATTTATATAATTTAATTTCTCATCATAATCTCCAAAAGAAGTATCCAGTCTAGCACCTTGCGTAGAAAACAAAATTTCTGGTTGAATAGCTAATCTTTCAATAATTTTGATCTCAGCGAAACCACCAACCTGAAAACCTACTAGAGAATTAGCATCCCAGTAATCACCTCCGGCATATGTAGTTATGTTTAGACCTCCTTTTATTCCAAATCTTGTTTGTTGAGCATTTGTAAATCCAAACGCCATTACTGCAATCGCAACTAAAAAAATTCTTTTCATTTTTATTCGTTTTGGGTTAAATTAATAAGTCAAATATAAAAAAACACTTATTAAAAAAGAACTTGTATTTTAATAAATAAAACTGTAATTAGAGCCAAAATCTTATAAATTCAAAAAAAACCTCAGGTATAATCGGCTCTGAAAGCGCAAAAAAGTTGCTTTTTTGATCTAATTTTTTTCGTAATCTTAAAAGACAAATAATAGAAATTACTTACTAAATTTTTGATTTTAACAAAACGAATTGAAATCAAATTCTTATTAAAGTAAAAAATTTCAGAATTAAATCTAACCAGAATAACACTCTAAAATTGAGAACATTAAAGGACTTTCTTAGCAAAACATGAGAAAAATATTAATTATTTAATGTAAAATACAAAACAATAAAATCATAATTCTGTAGTTTTGGTCTATATATAACATTTAAAAAATACCAATTTTTAAAAACATTTTTATGAAAAAAATACTTTTAGCAGCTGTACTGTTCATAGCAACATCAGCTACAATACAAGCCCAATTATTAAAACTTGGAGTAAAGGCGGGGGTTAACTTCGCAAGCCAGCCCGGTGATTCATCACTAAATGGTGTAGCATTTGATAAAGATGGAATTACCAGCTATCACGTTGGTGTGGTTGCAGAAGTAAAATTATTAGAAAAATTCGCTATTCAACCAGAGCTTTTATACTCTACTCAGGGAGCAACTTATAAATTTGCCGATGCTCAGGAAGACTTTAAAAATGAATTAGCTTATTTATCAATTCCTGTAATGGCAAAGATCTATATGACAAAATCACTAAGCTTAGAGGTTGGACCACAAGCTTCATTTTTATTAAGTCAAAAAAATGACGTAAGATTTGACGATGCCAATACATTTGATTTTGCTCTTAATGCAGGGTTGGGATTAAAACTTACGGAAAGTATTTTTCTTCAGGGGCGTTATAGTCTAGGATTAACAGACGCTTCTCCTAATGCCGATGTTAGAAACTCAGTAGTTCAAATTTCTGCAGGATTCATGTTCTAAAAAGAATATCACATAGTTTTATAAAAACCGTTCTATTAATTGGAACGGTTTTTTTATTTTTACATACTTGTGAAATGTATTCTGTGAAACGTAAAATGGAATTACTCACACTAATAAAATTTAAATTACTTATGAAAATTTGCATTATCAACGGACCTAATTTGAATCTTTTAGGAAAAAGAGAACCGGAAGTTTACGGAAGCCAAACTTTTGAAGATTATTTTGAAACGTTGCAACAGAAATTCCAAAACGTTGAACTTTCTTATTATCAAAGTAATATTGAAGGTGAATTGATTGGAAAAATTCAGGAAGTTGGTTTTTCTTTTGATGGAATCATTTTGAATGCCGGAGCTTACACACATACTTCAATAGGTTTGGGCGATGCTATGAAAGCAGTTACAACTCCGGTAATTGAAGTTCATATTTCGAATACTTACGCACGCGAAAGCTTCAGACATCAATCGTATTTATCTGGAAATGCGAAAGGTGTAATTTTAGGTTTCGGATTAAAAAGCTACGAATTGGCAATTCAATCTTTTTTATAATTCGTTATTTAACAAATTATTAATAGCCTCGTTTTTAACTTATTCTATTTTTGTGAGAGAAAAAACTTTCATGAGAAACTATACTTTATTTGCCTTTTTATTTTTTTCGATTTCTAACTTTGCTCAAATCAAAGGAACTATAACAGATGAAAAAGGAAACCCCTTGCCTTTTGTTTCCGTTCTTGAAGACAATACTTATACTAGCACAACTTCAAACGAACAGGGAAAATACCAACTGAATGTAAAAGAAGTTGGTAAAAACAAAATTACATTTCAGTATTTAGGCTTTAAAACTCAAAAAATAGCCGTTTCATCAGAATCCAAAACAATTACAATGGACGTAAAAATGCTGGAAGAAAGTTTTACTTTAAATGAGGTTATCATCGACCCAAAAAACAATCCAGCAAATGCTATCATAAAAAGTGCAATTGCAAACAAAAAAGAAAATTCAGAAAAAACTTCTCGCTATACTGCCGACTTTTATTCAAAAGGAATGTTTAAAGTTAAAGATCTTCCCAAAAAAATCCTTGGACAAAAAGTAGATCTTGGCGAAGATATGTCCTCCAATTTAGATTCGACCGGAACGGGAATTTTATATCTATCAGAGACGATTTCGAAAATTTCTTTTGAAAAACCGAATAAATTAAAAGAGAAAATCATTGCTTCTAAAATCTCCGGAAACAATAAAGGATACAGCTATAACACGGCTTCTTTATCAACTTATGATTTTTACGACAATACTTTAGACTTTGACATTAAACTTATCTCTCCTATTGCAGATAATGCGTTCAGTTACTACAAATACAAATTAGAAGGAACTTTTTTTGACGATAACAATCAGCAAATCAACAAAATTAAAGTAACACCAAAACGCGACAAAGAACCCGTTTTTGAAGGTTACATTTATATTGTCGATGATAGTTTTGCGATTTACGCTATAGATTTAGACATTAAAGGTTACCGAATGAAAAATGAATTTACTGAAATTATGACTTTAAAACAAAGTTTCAGTTATAATTCTAAAAATAAAATCTGGTCCAAAAATGCGCAGACACTTTCATTTAATGCGGGAATTTTTGGAATTAAATTCTCAGGGAAATTCAATTATGTTTATTCGAATTATGAGTTTCCGGATTCATTTGAAAAGAAAACTTTTGGAAATGAAATTGTTGCTTTTGAAGCGAACGCCAATAAAAAAGATGATGCTTTTTGGAATGAAATCCGCCCAATCCCTTTAACCATTGAAGAAAGTACCGATTACACCAAAAAAGACAGTTTACTAACGATCAGAAAATCGAGAAAATATACTGATTCTGTTGATGCCAAAAACAATAAATTTAAAGTTTGGGATATTCTAATGGGTTATGATTATAAAAACACTTTCAGGAAGTATTCTTTTGCATATAAAGGTTTATTAAACATAACTTCATTAAGCTTTAATACTGTTCAGGGATTTAATTTCGATTCTGGTTTTTCCTTTAGAAAATGGGATGAAGAGAAAGGGAAAAATACTTCTATAAGCACCACTTTTAACTATGGCTTTTCGGACGAACGTTTTCGCATTACCGGAGATTTTAGCCATCGATTCAATACTATTAATTATGCCACAATTTGGGCTTCAGGAGGAACAAAAACAGCTCAATTTAATGGCGCTGAACCTATAACTAAACTTGTCAATTCTATTAGTTCTTTATTCTTTAAGGACAATTATATGAAATTGTACAATTTAGAATTTGCCCAAATCAACTATGCCCAGGATGTTGCAAACGGGATTAATTTGAATGCTAAAGTGGCGTACGAGCAAAGAAAACCACTTTTTAATACAACCGATTATTCTTTCTTTAAAAAAGATGATATCTATTCCTCAAATAATCCATTGGCTCCAGACGATTTTACAACTCCAGCTTTTAATCAGCACCACTTATTTAAAACTGCTTTGACTGCAAGAATAAATTTCGGAAATAAATACATTTCCAGACCAGATGGAAGATATAATATTAAAGATGAGAAATATCCAACTATCTTTTTAATTTTTGAAAAAGCATTTGCTGCAAGTGAGAAAAAATATGAATTTGAAAGAGTTGGCGCTGCTGTTCAATACGATTTATCCCTGGGAAATAAAGGACTTTTAGGTATGAATTTCAAAGCTGGAAAATTCTTCAATGCCGAAAATATTTCGTTCATAGACTACAGACATTTTAATGGAAATCAAACACACATTGGAACGAGCGACCGTTATTTGAATGTTTTCAACATGATGCCTTATTATACAAACAGCACCAACGACAGTTATCTTGAAATACATTCAGAATATAATGACACTGGTTTTATCATGAATAAAATTCCATTATTGAATCTTTTAAAGTCAACAATGAACGTCGGATTTCATTCACTGGCAATTCCGGATCGAAAACCTTATTCGGAGTTCACGGTTGGTTTAGACAATTTAGGTTTTGGAAAATTTAAGTTGTTTAGAGTTGATTATGTGCACTCTTATCAAGGGGGAGTTCAACAAAACGGGGTTGTTTTTGGGTTGAAGATTTTGAATGTTTTAGAATAAGGTTCTGAGGTTCTAAGTGGAATTACTGAGCGGTGCATCCCGAAGCGTGAGGATCCTCAAAATAAAAATTATAAAGAATCCGTTTACTCTTTTAGAAAAAGAATAAACGGATTTTTTTTTTTCATTTCAAAGAAAACCTTAGCAACTTAGAACCTTAGTATCTTAGAATCTTTTCATCAGTGATAATCATCCGGCTCAATATGAATCAGTACATTACCCAATTGAGGTATTTTTTCTTTTAAAGCATCCTGCAATTTGTGTGATAATTCATGCCCTTCTTTTACTGAAATTTGGGCTGAAACTATAGCATGTAAATCAACATGATATTTCATTCCGGCTTTACGGATAAAACATTTTTCGGTTCCTAAAATACCTTCAACAGTTAAAGCTGCGATACGGATTTCTTCAACCAAATCATCATTTAGATTTTCGTCCATGATTTCGCCAAGCGCAGGTCTGAAAATTTTATAACTATTATATAAGATAAAAAAAGCAGCAAAAAGTGCGGCCCAATCATCTGCTGATTCATAACCTTTCCCCATAATCAGTGCAATCGAAATCCCAATAAAGGCAGCTACAGAAGTAATTGCATCACTTCGATGGTGCCACGCATCGGCAGCAAGAGAAGAGCTATTGGTTTCTTTACTTCGTTTCATTACTAAACGGAAAGAGTATTCTTTCCAGATAATAATTGCTCCTAAAACATATAATGTCCAGGACTTAGGTAAATCGTGCGAAGTTTGAATATTAGAAATGCTTTCGTATCCAATAATAGTTGCCGAAGTAATTAAAAAACCAACGACCAAAAAGGTAATTAATGGTTCTGCCCGCCCGTGCCCATAAGGATGATTTTCATCTGGTGGTTTGTTAGAATACTTAATTCCAAATAAAACCAAAAAAGACGAAAATATATCCGCAGTTGATTCTATTGCATCTGCAATTAAGGCATAA
The DNA here is from genome assembly GCA_900107365.1 of Flavobacterium aquidurense. Taxonomy (GTDB): domain Bacteria; phylum Bacteroidota; class Bacteroidia; order Flavobacteriales; family Flavobacteriaceae; genus Flavobacterium; species Flavobacterium aquidurense. Next base: position 462,213 of record FNPS01000003.1, on the reverse strand, counting down.
GAATTGCCAAAAAAACCTGCCAAACCTTTTACCAAGGCCAAGCAGGTGTTTCCAACTATACTAAATATAGTAGCTTTTACAGCTTTTTGTTCATCTGTCATTTAGACTATTTTTTTTTAGCCACGAATTCACGAATTAAACAAAATCTTAATTTTTAGAATTCAATTGCACTAATTTTTAAATAAAATTAGTGCAATAAAACACAATCTTAATATTAATTTAATTCGTGAATTTGTGGCTAACTTTTTCTATTCTCTCACGATTTTAGCTCCAATTGCTCTTAAACGCTCGTCGATACGCTCGTATCCACGATCAATTTGTTCGATATTTTGAATTGTACTTGTTCCTTTTGCTGAAAGAGCCGCAATTAATAATGAGATTCCCGCACGAATATCCGGAGATGACATTGTTGTTGCTTTTAGTTGAGATTCAAAATTATGTCCCATAACGACCGCTCTATGCGGATCGCATAACATAATTTTTGCTCCCATATCGATTAATTTATCTACGAAAAACAAACGGCTTTCGAACATTTTTTGATGAATCAAAACATCACCTTTTGCTTGTGTAGCAACAACCAATACGATACTTAATAAGTCAGGCGTAAATCCTGGCCATGGTGCATCGGCAATTGTTAAAATAGAACCATCAATATCCGTTTTTACCTCATACCCATCTTTGTGAGCCGGAATGTAAATATCGTCGTTACGTTTCTCGATTGTAATTCCTAATTTTCTGAATGTATTTGGAATCAAACCTAAGTTTTCCCAGCTTACATTTTTGATCGTGATTTCGCTTTTTGTCATAGCCGCAAGACCAATCCAGGAACCGATCTCGATCATGTCCGGAAGAATTCTGTGCTCACAACCTCCAAGGCTTTCAACACCTTCGATAGTCAATAAATTTGAACCAACTCCGGTGATCTTAGCTCCCATCGAGTTCAACATTTTGCATAACTGTTGCAAGTAAGGCTCACATGCAGCGTTGTAAACTGTCGTTTGTCCTTTTGCTAAAACAGCAGCCATAACAATATTTGCAGTTCCGGTTACAGAAGCTTCATCAAGTAGCATATCTGTTCCTTTTAATCCTTCTGCCGGAGATTCTACACCATAAAAGTGATCTTCTCTATTATATCTGAATTTTGCTCCAAGGTTAATAAAACCTTCAAAGTGTGTATCTAATCTACGACGACCAATTTTATCTCCACCCGGTTTTGGAATATATCCTTTTCCGAAACGAGCCAAAAGCGGCCCAACAATCATAATAGAACCACGAAGTGCTCCGCCTTCTTTTTTGAAAGCTTCCGTTTCTAAATATCCAACATTAACCTCATCGGCCTGAAACGTAATCGAACCCGGTCCATTGCGTTGAATTTTAACTCCTAAATTACCCAACAAAGTGATTAATTTATTAATGTCAATAATATCGGGAATATTATTAATTGTTACTTTATCCCCCGTTAGAAGCACAGCGCATAAAATTTGTAACGCCTCATTCTTTGCTCCTTGCGGAGTGATTTCTCCTTTTAAAGGAATTCCTCCTTCGATTTTAAATACTCCCATATTTCTTTTTTAGGTTCTGAGGTTCTAAGGTTCTGAGGTTCTGAGCTAAAAATCTTAGTAGCTTAGCATCTTAGTATCTTAGCACCTTTTTTATTTCTGATTATTGTTTTTCTGAAAAGGTTTTGGCTTTCCCGGGCCTTTATTGTTTTTGTTACTTTGAATTTTTGGCTGACCCGGCGGCGTAATTTTATTTGACATACGTTTGTTCGTACGCAATAAATCAGTTGTATTTAAAAGCTCTTCTGTACTTTGCAACAAATTGATTTTCCCTCCGGACAATTCAAATAAATGCTCAAAAATCACGTCATCTTTTACTGTGTCTTTATTCCAGCTTAAGTATGATTTTTTCATGTGATTGGCGATTACTAACACCAATGCATTTTTCATTTCACCTTCTTCCCATTTATTGGCAACATCAATCATATATTTGATGTTGTTACCATAAAATCTGTATTTTGGAAAGTTTTGCGGATACTGTAAAACATCTGGTTTTAGCTGCAATACATCTCTCGACGGAATTGGATATGGCGATTCTACATCTAATTTAAAATCAGACATGATAAAAAGCTGATCCCATAATTTATGTTGAAAATCGGGTACATCGCGCAAATGCGGATTCAGACTTCCCATTACCTGAATGATGTATTTCGCGGCTTTGTTGCGCGTTTCAGCATCTTCAATAATAGTAGCCTGATCAATCAGTTTTTGCAAATGACGACCATATTCGGGAATAAGTAAACGTTGTCTTTCAGAATTGTATTCTAAGTTAAAAACAACATCATTTGCGACTTCTTTTTTATATTTTTCGACCATAAGTTATAATGAAACTATACCTTCTATTGTAGATACTTCTTTGTATTTACCAATCACTTCATCAGAGCTGCTCATCGTTACATCAACAGAAACACTGGTAAATTTACCGGTTTTAGATTTTGTTGTTTTGATAACCGCGCCCATATTGTCAAAAGCTTTTTCAACTCGCTCAACGTTATCACCCACTGAAGGCATTATAAATTTATACAAATATTCTGCTGGCCAAGTATTTGAATTATCTAACTCAACCTTTAATCTTTCGTAAAATTCGGCGGTTTCTTTTTCTTTATCGTTTTCCATTCGTAATTAAAAATAAACGCAAATATACGGTTTTGATTTCAGATTTTTTAGATTTTTTCTTTTAGAAAAAAGGTTCAAAGTTACAAAGGTTCAAAGGTGCAGAGAAAAAAGCTTTATGACAATATTTCTTTGTAAAATTCCTCTTATATTTGAAAAACTTTGCCATAAAAATCTCTCGCAAAGTCGCAGAATCGCAAAGTTTTATTTTAAGTCTTCTTTGCGGTTTTATTACTTTTCGAGATTAAAAATAAATCCTATGAAAAAATATATCTTTTTACTTTTAACAATTCTCACATTTAACAATATTCAGGCTCAGCAAATCAAAACAATGACTTATTTCCAAAATGACACCATCAAACTGGATTTAGATCTGTATTTGCCTGAAAAAAAATCGAATGAAAAAATTCCGTTAGTGATTTTTGCTTTTGGTGGAGGATTTTCTGGCGGAGAACGTACAAGCGAGAAAGAGTTTGGAATGTTTATGGCGAAAAACGGTTATGCGGTGGCCAGCATTTCGTACAGTTTATATATGAAAGGAAAAGATTTTGGCTGTAAAGGAACTTTGACCGAAAAAATAAAAGCCATCCAAATTGGCGTGAGCGATATGTGGCAGGCGACTTCATTTTTAATTGCAAATGCAAATAAGTATAATCTTGATGCTTCAAAAATATTTATTTCCGGAATTAGTGCCGGTGCCGAAATTGGTTTCCACGCTTCCTTTTGGGATTATAAACTAATGAATCTCTATAAAAGCAATTTACCTGAAGACTTTAAATACGCAGGTTTCATTGGAGGCTCTGGAGCGATACAGGATATCAATTTAATTACAAAAGAAAAAGCAATGCCGATGTTATTGGCGCATGGAAATAATGACGACACGGTTCCGTATGCTGCAGGTTCGCATCGCTCCTGCCCGACAAACGCTTCGGGTTGGTTAATTCTCTTTGGATCATATGCGGTTTACAATCATATGATTGATTTGCATAAGGATATTGAACTGATTACATTTTGTGGCGGAGGACATGAATTCTCTGGCTATCTTTTTCATGACGGAAAACAATATGCTCTGGATTTTGTGAATGATGTTTTGAAAGGGAAGAAATTTGAATCGCATTTGATTGTTCCTTCTAAGAAGAAAGGTGTTGATTCTGGGAAATACTTGTTTTGTGAATGATTTGAAATAATTCGACGAAAACCAAGAGAAATTAAATCATAAATTCGCAAAAAAAAACGATTAACTCTTCAACATCAGAAAGCTCCCGCCGGGATTAAATTCCTTTGACCTAAACTGGACTAAAGTCCAGCCCTACAATATTTTTTGAATCTACGATTCTTCCTTGTTTTAGTTCCGGAGGAACATTTTATTTTGTAGAGCTGGACTTTAGTCCAGTATGATAGTATTTATTGAACCGTAATTTATCATCCCGGAATTCACCATTTTCACGTTTGATATTTAAAAGCTCCAACGGAGCGATATGTCAATTTCAAACATGCCACCTCGATGTGGTTTTATCAAACAACCCTATAATTTTTTCTATAAATATAACGTCCCGCCGGGACTAAATTCCTTTGAATTAAACTGGACTATAGTCCAGCCCTACAATATTCTTAGAGCCCATTGCTCTTTTTTGTTTCGTTCCGGAGGAACATTTTATTTTGTAGAGCTGGACTTTAGTCCAGTATCATAGTATTTATTGAACCGTAATTTATCATTCCGGAATTCACCATTTTCACGTTTGATATTTAAAAGCTCCAGCGGAGCGATATGTCAATTTCAAACATGCCACCACGATGGGGCTTTATGAAATAACCAATATTTTTTCTATAAATATAACGTCCCGCCGGGACTAAATTCCTTTGAATTAAACTGGACTAAAGTCCAGCCCTACAATATTCTTAGAGCCCATGGCTCTTTTTTGTTTCGTTCCGGAGGAACATTTTATTTTGTAGAGCTGGACTTTAGTCCAGTATAATAGTATTTATTGAACCGTAATTTATCATCCCGGAATTCACCATTTTCACGTTAGATATTTAAAAGCTCCAACGGAGCGATATGTCAATTTCAAACATGCCACCACGATGTGGTTTTATCAAACAACCCTATAATTTTTTCTATAAATATAACGTCCCGCCGGGACTAAATCCTTTGAACTAAACTGGACTAAAGTCCAGCCCTACAATATTCTTAGAGCCCACGGCTCTTTTTTGTTTCGTTCCGGAGGAACATTTTATTTTGTAGAGCTGGACTTTAGTCCAGTATAATAGTATTTATTGAACCGTAATTTATCATCCCGGAATTCACCATTTTCACGTTTGATATTTAAAAGCTCCGACGGAGCGATATGTCAATTTGAAAAATGTCACCCTGATGGGGCTTTATGAAATAACCAATATTTTTTCTATAAATATAACGTCCCGCCGGGACTAATTTCCTTTGAACTAAACTGGACTAAAGTCCAGCCCTACAATATTCTTAGAGCCCATGGCTCTTTTTTGTTTCGTTCCGGAGGAACAATTTATTTTGTAGAGCTGGACTTTAGTCCAGTCTAATAAAATTTCAGATTATTTCGTTGTTCAATTCTAGCCTCTTAAATACACACAATATTGTAAATAATTCCAAAAACAAAACCATGTTTCCTAGCTAGCCCTGATTGAGGCGGTATCCTTTTATGGCGGGGTTCGCCATAAAAGATATAGCCGAAAGCAGGAACCCATACCTCCAAAATTGCGAAATCATTCGCTTCAGACAAAAAAATCTTTTTAAATACCAATAAGTTTAGGTAAATTTGCGCTTTATTTTAAGAAAGTGCAAAAAGAAATCATAGTTCTAATTGGTGGCCCGGGAACGGGAAAGTCTACTCTGATCAACGAATTAGTAGCTCGTGGCTACTGCTGTTACCCTGAAATTTCAAGACAAGTTACGCTCGAAGCGCAACAACGCGGGATCGAACAATTGTTCCTGGAACAGCCTTTGTTGTTTAGCGAGATGTTATTGGAAGGCAGAATTAAACAATTCGAAAACGCCCTTGAAGAACCTGAAAATGTAGTTTTTATAGATCGCGGAATTCCGGATGTTGTAGCTTATATGGATTACATTGGCGATGAATATCCTGAACATTTTACCAAAGCCTGCGAAGATTTTAAATATTCCAAAACATTTATTTTACCGCCTTGGGAGGAAATTTACGAAAGCGACACTGAGCGTTACGAAAATTTCGAACAGGCACTAACAATCCAAAAGCACCTGGTTGAAACCTATAAGAAATACGGTTACGACTTAATTGAAGTGCCTAAAGATACGGTGGAGAACAGAATTCTTTATATCTTAGATAAAATTTAGGCATTTGGTTAAAGTTGCAAAACTAGAAACTGATTTCTAAATTTTTTAACTTTAAAACAAGACCAATGCCAGAAGCGCAAGAAATTCTTTTAAAATACTGGAAACACGACAGTTTTAGACCGTTACAAAAGGAGATTATTGACTCGGTTTTGGACGGTCAGGACACTTTCGCCCTTTTACCTACGGGAGGAGGAAAATCGATTTGTTTTCAGGTTCCTGCAATGATGCAGGAAGGAATTTGTTTGGTTGTTTCGCCTTTGATTGCCTTAATGAAAGATCAGGTGGCGAATTTACAAAAACGAGATATTAAAGCAATTGCACTTACCGGCGGCATTCACACCGAAGAAATTATTGATCTTCTTGATAATTGCCAATACGGAAATTTTAAATTTCTATACCTTTCTCCAGAACGTTTACAATCTGACTGGATCCTGGAACGAATTAAAAATCTTCCTATCAATTTGATTGCTATTGACGAAGCGCATTGTGTTTCACAATGGGGACATGATTTTCGTCCCGCCTATTTGAAGATTTCAGAACTTAAAAAATACTTTCCGAAGATTCCGTTTTTGGCTTTGACTGCGACAGCTACTCCAAGAGTTATTGAAGATATCAAAACCGAATTAGGTTTGAAAGAACCAGTACTTTTTCAGCAATCATTCGAAAGAAAAAATATTGCGTACATGGTTTTCGAAATTGAAGACAAATTGTATCGCACGGAACAAATTTTAAAGAAGAATCCACAACCTTCTATTATATATGTACGAAATAGAAAATCGTGTTTGAATATGTCTACGCAATTACAATCTTTAGGATTTAAAGCAACCTATTATCACGGCGGCCTTTCGTCTAAAGAAAAAGACAAAAACATGCAATTGTGGATGTCGGAACAAGCGCAGGTTATTGTAGCCACCAATGCGTTTGGAATGGGAATCGACAAAGACAACGTAAAAACGGTTATTCATACGCAATTACCTGAAAATCTGGAAAATTATTATCAGGAATCCGGAAGAGCGGGACGAAATGGCGAAAAAGCTTTTTCGGTTTTGCTATTTAATAATTCAGATGCCAAGCAGACAGAACAGCAATTCTTAAGCGTTTTGCCCGATAAAAAGTTTTTAAAAACCATGTATGTAAAGCTTTGCAATTATTTTCAAATCGCATATGGTGAAGGCTTAGACGATTCTTTTTCTTTTAAACTGAATCATTTTTGTCATAAGTACGATTTCCCTACTCTAAAAACATATAATGCTCTACAATTTCTGAATCAACAGGGAATTATCACAATGTCTCAGGAATTCTCGGAAAAGATTACGATGCAATTTCTGATTGAATCCAAAGAAGTAATTCGGTATATGAGTTTAAACCCAAATGACGAAGAAATAATTCTGGCAATTTTAAGAACTTATCCTGGAGTATACGAAATGAAGACGCCTTTTAATCTTTCTTTGATTGCTAAAAAATCACATCATACAGAAGAACAAGTGTCGGCTGTTTTAGAAAAACTGAAAGAAAAGGAAATCATCGAATACAAATCCAAAAATAATGACGCGACTATATTATTTAATGAAGTACGTGAAGATGATCTTACTATAAATCGCGTTTCGAAATACTTAGAGAGACAGAATAAGTTAAAAGAAGAACAACTTATGTCTGTACTATATTATATAAAAGAAAGCAAAACTTGTAAAAACCGATTAGTTTTAGATTATTTTGGAGAAGAAACAACCGAAAATTGCGGTATTTGCTCCTATTGTATTACTCAAAAAGGAAAAATTACTGAAGCCGATTCAATTGCCGATAAGATTCTACATTTATTAAAATCAGCTTCGATGACTTCCAGAGAAATTCAAACCCAAATAAAATTAGATGCGAAAGATATTGTTTTGGTGCTTCAGGAATTATTAGAAAACAATCACATTACCATATTAGCGAATAATAAATACACTTTAAAATCATAATGGAAAAATTGAGAATTATATTCATGGGAACTCCCGAATTTGCTGTAGGCATTTTGGACACCATTATTAAAAATAATTACGATGTTGTGGGCGTGATCACAGCCGCAGACAAACCAGCTGGACGTGGACAAAAATTAAAATATTCGGCAGTGAAAGAATATGCATTGGCGAACAACCTTACTTTATTGCAGCCAACGAATTTGAAAGATGAGACTTTTTTAGCGGAACTAAAAGCCTTGAATGCCAATTTGCAAATTGTAGTTGCTTTTAGAATGTTACCAAAAGTAGTTTGGGAAATGCCAAGTTTAGGAACCTTTAACCTTCATGCTTCGTTATTACCAAATTACCGCGGTGCGGCACCCATTAACTGGGCTATTATAAATGGAGAAACCAAAACTGGAGTTACTACTTTCTTTATCGATGATAAAATAGATACAGGAGCAATGATTCTGAATTCAGAAATCGCAATCGCGCCAGAAGAAAGTGCCGGACAATTACACGACCGATTGATGCATTTAGGAAGTGAGACCGTAATTGAAACTTTGAAAGTGATTGAAAATGGAAATGTAACCACTACAATTCAGGAAGACAATGAAGAAATTAAAACGGCTTATAAATTAAATAAGGAGAATTGCAAAATAGACTGGACAAAATCGGGAGATGAAATCAATAATCTGATTCGCGGTCTAAGTCCTTATCCTGCTGCCTGGTGTTTTTTGAAAGATAAAGAGGAAGAGCAAGCTATTAAAATATACGAAGCAAAATTGGTTTTAGAAGCACATTCCTACGAAGCCGGAAGTTTGATTTGTAGCAAAAAAGAAATCAAAGTTGCGGTTCAAAATGGCTTTTTACAGCTATTTAGTTTGCAATTACCCGGAAAAAAGAGAATGCAAGTGGCGGAATTACTAAATGGAATAACTTTTTCTAATAGTGCAAAGCTGTATTAACGTCAGTAAAACAGGGGTTTCTACCTGTTTTTGGTCGATGAACAGCTGGCTTTATGAACAAAAAAACTAAGTTATTAACAATTTTTGCTAAATTTAAAGAAAACACTTGCAAGGAACGGATTTCCTACTAAATTTGTGTATTAACAATTTTTTTTAACCAACAATTAATAACTAATTATTATGAACAAATCAGAATTAATCGATGCTATCGCTGCTGATGCAGGAATTACAAAAGCTGCGGCAAAATTGGCTTTAGAATCATTTTTAGGAAACGTAGGAGCTACTTTGAAAAAAGGTGGTAGAGTTTCATTAGTAGGTTTTGGATCTTGGTCGGTATCTGCTAGAGCTGCTAGAGATGGTAGAAACCCACAAACAGGAAAAACTATTCAAATCGCTGCTAAGAATGTTGTAAAATTCAAAGCTGGAGCTGAATTAGAAGGTGCAGTGAACTAAGTAAGAAAGTTCTCTAAACTTATAATATAATCAAAACCCTCCTCATGGAGGGTTTTTTTGTGCGGTTTAACGATTTTATTTGGGTTTTTAAAAATTTTATGATTAAATTTAATAAAAATTGTAGCCGTATGATTTCAGAAAAATTAAAAAAAGGACACCTGCTTATTGCCGAACCTTCTATAATTGGAGATTTATCATTTAATAGATCGGTAATTTTATTAGCAGACCATAACAAAGAAGGATCAATAGGTTTTATCATTAATAAACCATTAAAATACACTATTAATGATCTGATACCTGAAATTGACGCCACTTTCAAGATATATAACGGAGGTCCTGTAGAACAAGACAACCTTTATTTCATTCACAATATTCCTGAATTAATCCCAAATAGTGTTGAGATTTCGAATGGAATTTATTGGGGAGGTGATTTCGAATCGACCAAAGACTTAATAAACGACGGATCTATTAGTAAAAATAATATTCGTTTTTTCTTAGGATATACTGGTTGGGATGAAAATCAGCTCGAGAGTGAAATGCAGGGAAATTCCTGGATCATTACTGATAATAGTTATAAAAACAAAATTATCGGCAAGTCTACCACACATTTCTGGAAAGAGCAAATTATTGAGCTTGGCGGCGATTATCTTATTTGGTCTAATGCACCAGAGAATCCGTATCTGAATTAATTTTCAGCAATGGATTCATTGAGCTTTTGTACTAATAAATGCGCCAGATCACCTGTAAACTCCTTTTTTCGATATTTGGTTATCGGCTGTATTCCCGTGATTACATTGGTCAGAAATAATTCGTCAGCTTTTTGAAGATCAAATGGCGAAATTATTTCTTCCAGCACTTCTATGCCTTCTATTTTCTTAGCTAAAGCTAAAATTTGTTTACGCATTATTCCGTTTAAACATCCTTCAGAAATTGGAGGTGTAATTAGTTTTTTACCTGTCACCATAAACAAATTACCCTGTAAGCCTTCGATCACGTTTTTTGTATCGTTTACTAAAAGGCAATTTGCCAGACCATTTTCGTGTGCAAAAATACTTCCGGTCACGTTTATCATTTTATTCGTCGTTTTAATCGACGATAATAATTGCTTGGTTACATAGAAATCTTTATACAAATCAACTTCGTATTGAGCAGTATTTAAAGCATACGAAGTATTTTCAAGAGCAGTTGCATGAATTAAATAGGAAACCTCATTCGTTTTTGGCAAATATAATCCACCATCATTTCTAAAAACAGTTATTCGCGCTCTGGCTGAAGCAGAAATTTCATTTTCCTTAACCAGTTTTAAAACTTGTTCTTCAAAAAATTCCATTGTAAAGTTCATCGGAATTTCCATTCTAACCACACGCATGGAAGCCATTAATCTAAAGTAATGATCTTCAAGAAACAAAATTCTGTTATTTACTATTTTTAGTGTTTCAAAAACACCATCACCATACAAAAAAGCGCGATTTTGAGTTAATATATTCTCGTCTTGCGCTACTATGTTTCCGTTAAAATTGATCATAAAAAAAGCCCTGAATTTTGTTCAGGGCAAATATAAGGTATAAAATAGAATTTTACTAAACAGATCCTATAAGATGTTTCAGGTCTGAGATCTGATTCTCCCACAATTGTTTAGCTTCTCCTACTTCTTCTTTTTCGGCAAAATCAACCACCATTAATGATACATCCTTAGTTAATTCATCAACTAAAATATGCAATTCAAAAAAGTATTCTGTATCCTTACTGCTTTCATCGACCCATTTAAACTTTACTTTCTCACCAGTCTTTTTAGACGCCAAACGCGCTTTTTCCTGCGAGTCGTTCCAGATAAAAGTAAAAAACTCACCTCTTGAATTTACGTTGTCAGCAAACCATTCTGACAAACCTGAAGGCGTTGATATGTATTGATATAATAATTGCGGCGAAGAATTTATAGGAAACTCGATTTCGTAACGTATTTTTGGATCCATGTGCTACTTTTAATTTTTTCGAAATATAAGAATATATGTCCAAAAACAATGCATTTTTAAAAATATTTTTTTTTCTTCATTTTATGCTTGTAAGCTCTAATATTATTTTTATATTTGCACCCGCAATGAGGAACACGGTTCACTTGCAATCTTGGCGAGGTAGCTCAGTTGGTTAGAGCGCAGGATTCATAACCCTGAGGTCACGGGTTCAACTCCCGTCCTCGCTACAAAAAACAAAACCCTTAAACATCAAATGTTTAAGGGTTTTTTATTTAAAAAAAACCTCACTGAGTGAGGAAAAAACCAGACCTCAGGTTAAATATCATTACTTTTCAAAGCGAAAAAATACTTCAGCACAATAATCCTATCTTGTTTTCAAAAGGCATCACACTTTTTAGAAATCTTTATATACTAAATTAAACTACAAGATAATTTTAAATTAAGAAATTAAAAATCTACTTCTCCTTTAATATATTTGTAATTGACTTAAATAGTTTAACTGAGTAATAAAATTATGTCTTCAGTTTCAGTACATAATATTCAACTTTTCAAATCTCTTTTTACGGGAAGAGAAGATATATTTGCTATTCGATGGGAAAAAGGTAATAAAAGTGGGTACATGCCCGCATATTTTTATGATCCATATCAGTACAGAAATCATAAAATGAAAGGCGGCACTTTCCAAACCTACACAGATAAAGAATATTTACCTCTGACGGAAAAAGAAATTGAAAAACATTTAAACGGGGAACAACATATTGGAGTTTATCCTTTGCTTAAAAACAATACATCCTGGTTTATTGTTGCTGATTTTGATAAAGTCGACTGGATCAATGATTGTGAAAAATTTATAAATGGCTGTAATGAAAAAGGGATTCCTGCCTATTTAGAACGTTCTCGATCAGGAAAAGGTGGACATGTTTGGATATTTTTTGAAGAACCTTATCCTGCCATAAAAAGCAGGCAAATATTTATTTCTATTTTATTACAAACCGGTGTTTTTTCTTTATTTGATAAAAGCTCCAGCTTTGACAGAATGTTTCCGAATCAAGATTTCTTGTCTGGTAAAGGTTTCGGAAATTTGATAGCACTTCCCCTTTATAAGAAAACATTTGAGCAAGGAAATAGTTGTTTTTTAGATATTGAAAATTTAGAGCCAATTCTGGATCAGTGGGATTTTTTAAGGAACATTCGAAAGATTTCAACAGTACAACTTAATGAATTATACCAAAGTCAAAACATTTCTGAAAATATTCCAGATTCAACTGTAAAAATACTATATGAGAAAGGGTTAACAATAAGATGGGACAACGTTGTCAGAATTAATCGTAACGCTATTCCACTTTTACTTATTAATTTTCTTAAAGAAGAATTGAACTTTTTGAATTCCGAATTCTTGATAAAAAAGAAGATGGGTAAAAATACTTTCGGAAAAGAGCGATATTTCAACCTGATTGAAGAAACTGAAAACGAAGTAATAATTCCGAGAGGTTTTATTGGGAAAATAATTCGATTTTGCAGGAATAATAAAATCGAATTCGATTTTAAAGATGAAAGAAAAAAGCTTAATGAGATTTCTTTTTTATTTAATGCACAACTCCTAGAACATCAACAAATAATAATTGATACTATCTCCAAGAAAGATCTTGGGATTATTGTGGCTCCCCCAGGTTCGGGAAAGACAATTCTGGGACTAAAAATTATTACAGACAGAAAACAATCCACTTTAATCATTACACATCGCAAACAAATTGCTGATCAATGGATAGAAAGAATCCAAACTTTTTTAGGAATTTCAAAAAATGAAATTGGAAAAATTGGACAAGGCAAAACCAAAATTGGAAAACAGATAACAGTTGCCATGATTCAAAGTTTATCAAAAGAATTAGAAAAACCTGAGAGCGAAAAACTTTTACATTCTTTTGGAACTATTCTAATAGATGAGTGTCATCACATTCCTGCAGAAACTTTTAAAAATACCGTTTCAAAATTTCATACATTTTATCTTTATGGATTAACAGCAACTCCTTTTAGAAAATATAATGATAGCAAATTGATTTCTATTTATTTGGGCGAAATAATTGCCGAGATAAAACACAATGAAATAAGTATTGCAAAAAAGCCAAAAATTATTATTAGAAATACAGAACTTGAAGTTTCTTTTAATTCAAAAACAGACAAATTTGAAACATTATCAAAAATTTTAATTCATGATTCTGCTCGAAACAAAGCCATTTTCGATGATATTACTAATGAACTAAAATCAGACAAGAAAATTGTTATTATTACAGAACGCAAAGAGCATATTGACTCTCTTTACCAATATTTAAAACAATCTTATGAAGTAATCACATTAAGTGGAGAAGATTCTGAAAGCAATAGAAATTCAAAATGGAAACTACTAAAAGAAAAAAATTATCAAGTTTTAATTACTACCGGACAATTCTTTGGAGAAGGCACTGATTTACAAAATGCCAATTGTCTCTTTTTAGTTTATCCATTTTCTTTCGAAGGAAAGCTGATTCAATATATTGGCAGAGTACAACGTTCTGAAATTACACCAACTATTTATGATTATCGAGACATCAAGATTGATTATTTAAATAAAATGTTTTTAAAAAGAAATACTTATTATAGGAAAATTGATAAGCAAGCAACCTTATTTGATGAAACCGAAGAAGAGGAAAATCTTTCAAAAGATAATTTTAATATTGGTAGAAAAATAAAAGTTGGGTTTGAAAATCTTGAATTCCGATATGGAAGCATCGTTTTAAAATATAATGTTTCAGAGATGAAAACCGAGCTTGAATTTGATATCGAAAATCTAGAAATGAGACCAGAATTTGAAGTTTTGAAATCTTACTTTTCGAAAGCACTTAAAATTAAAAACATAACGATTACAATTAAAGCGGAATTCGAAAACGGAAAACTAATTTCACAGTTAGCATTTTCCAACGATTTAAAAAAGATAAACAAAGATTTGATTGAAAGTGTAAAATTCAAATTTATTTCACAAACTTTCCTGAGTAAGTCACATTCTACCGAAGAAGAATCTTTATTGGATATAAACCAATTACAAAACAAAAGCAATATAAACCTCTACGATTCTGGAGAAGAGTTATTAGATGATTTTTTACAAAATCAAAAATACAAACATCAGAAAAATTTACAATATTTAGCGAATAATCACCAACGGACTATTCTAAAAATTAGATTCGTATTAACTCCTTTTTCATTTGTATTTCTTCTAGCAGGAAAATCAGGTTTTCACATTGTTTTAGAGACATTAAATACAGAAGAGGCGACTTATATTTGGCATTTTGATAATAATAAAAAATCTCTTCCTGATAATTTAAAGAAAGTCGATAGTTATCTAAATATCATTAGAAATAAGGGACGACAGGCTTTTATGGAAAATCCCTCTGAAAACTTTAGTAGAATACTTCACGACTATTCAGATGATAAACAGGGTTTTATTACATGGAAAGGTTTGCTTGAGGAAAGACTGACTTGATAATTTTTTTTATTTAATAAATATTATAGCCATTCAGTAGAAATATTTAAAAAAAATACTCATAACGGCGATTATTGCCGTTATCGTAATATTTTGTAAATAAATAAATTTACACTATCTTTACTTAACGGCGATTAACGCCGTAATAAATATAATTTTTAAATTATGGCAACAAATTTACTAAGACGAAAAGAATTATACGAAATAATGCCGGAGGGATTGATAACAACTCATAAGTGGCTTGTGGAAAATAATTTCACCCGCCATGCAATAGACAATTTGGTAAAAAGCAAACAGTTGGAATCCATAAGCAAAGGTGTTTACGTTAGAAATGTTTCCAAAATATCTTGGCAGTCGATAGTGTTTTCGTTACAATCAATATTAAAAACAGATTTGGTAGTTGGCGGTTTAACTGCACTTGAAATTCAAGGATTATCACATTACCTCTCACTTTCAGAAAATAAAATAGTTTATTTATTTGGTAACGATCTAATTCCTGAGTGGATTAAAAATTTAGATATGAACGTGAAATTTGTGAGACACACAAGTAATAATTTGTTTGCAAAGCAAGATCAAGAAATGTATCAATTTACATTAAAACGAGATTGGGATAGTGACAATAGAAAACTAATAATATCTTCACCAGAAAGAGCTTATCTTGAAGTATTATTAGAAGTCCCACAAAAAACAACTTTTGAACACGCTGATCAATTAATGCAGGGATTAACAACGTTATCTCCTCGAAATCTTCAAAAGGTATTAGAATCTTGCAAAAACATAAAAGTAAAGCGACTTTTCTTTTGGTTTGCAGAACGTCAAAATTATGTTTGGTTGGACAAATTAAATAGAGAAACAATAACATTAGGAACCGGTAATCGTATGATAATAAAGGGTGGAAAATTAAATACTAAATATAAAATAACAGTTCCAGAATGGCTTTAGATGCAAAAGAGATTTATCGTAAACAAGTACAACTTTTAGTTCGTGTTTTACCACTAGTGGACACCGAAAAATGCTTCGCCTTAAAAGGAGGAACTGCAATCAATCTATTTTATAGAGCACTTCCTCGCCTTTCAGTTGATATCGATTTATTATACATCCCGATGGATGATCGCGATAAAGCATTAATCAATATTAGAGCAGCTTTATCTAGAATAAGCAAACTTATACACGAAAGAATACCTGGAACCAGAGTACAAGATGCACATGACCAAAGTGATGCTCTAAGACTAATTGTAAGCCAAGGCGAAATACGTATTAAAGTAGAATTGTCTCCTGTAATAAGAGGAACTGTTTTTCCGGAAGTGAGAATGGAAGTAGTTGAAGAAGTAGAAGCAGAATTTGGATATGTAGAAATGCAATTGGCGTCACATGCTGATTTATATGCTGGGAAATTATGTGCAGCTTTAGATAGACAACATCCTAGAGATTTATTTGATGTGAAATTTCTTTTGGAAAATGAAGGATTAACAGATGATTTGAGAAAAACATTTTTAATATTTCTAATAAGTCACCAAAGACCGATGTCTGAATTATTAGATCCCCATCGTAAAGATATCACTGACATTTATGAAACAGAATTTAGACAAATGGCAGAAGTAGATGTTCCGTTGGAGCAATTAGAGGAAGCTAGAGAAAATCTAATTCATCAAATCAATTCTCAAATGACAGAGAATGAAAAGCAATTTCTTTTATCATTTAAAAATAAAACTCCAGATTGGAGTTTACTAGAAATGGAGAATATTGAGATAATTGCAAATCTTCCTTCTGTACTTTGGAAAATGATAAATTTAAATAGGATGCCAGAACAAAAGCATAAAGAAGCTTATGATAAATTAAAAAAGGTATTATATACCCTTAATAGAATAAGTTAAAATGATTTTTAATTTTTAGCTCATGTTAATGTTATTTAAAAAAATTAACACGTTAAATTCTCATGTTAGAAAAAGCCAAAAAGTTAACACGTTATAAATGTCATGCTAATAAAACCATTTATCACAAGAGTAAAAAAATAATCGAAATTGCTTAAATACTCAAGTGAGGAACTCGAGTGAGGAAAACCCAAAAAAAAGTGTAAAACCTATTTTTACATAAATTATAAATTATTACAAATCAAGTAATTACCAAGTACAAATGTATGATTTTCACGATTCATAACCCTGAGGTCACGGGTTCAACTCCCGTCCTCGCTACTTGACGGGATAAAGAAGATAAATCTTCCTTTATCCCGTTTTTATTTTCAAACAAAGCCCTGTTAATCATATATATTAGCTCCAAAACCTCATTAACTCGGGCGGTTCGAAAGGTGTTTTTTACGATAGTGAAATTTTCCGGAAATATCGAACCAATTAACTCTCTGCATCCTACCCAACCCCCGTCTTTAAAGTATTGATTCAATTCAAGAAGCCTCAGAACACCTCGACTAAGTAAATCCTTTACATCTTGACCAGTCTCATTTAAATTTGATAACTTTTGCTCAAGTTTGATGGTTTCATTTTTATAATTCGAATTCATTTCGCTGTAATCCGACACATCAATTTGTTGTTTTGACAATAAATCTCTGATATAGGCAATCCTCTTTTTATAGTCATTTATTTGTTCAACTAACTTTATTTTATAATCAAAATTCATTTTATCGCTCTCTTTATATGCCTCAATAATTAATTTAGTATACACATTACCAATTTCTGCTATAGGAATATACATTTTAAGATTATCCATAAAAACAGTATTTGCACTATCTGCATTAATTCTAAATTTGCATCCTGCTGAACAATGATAGTAGGCATAATAATTATTTCGTCCCTTTGAAATACTTCCTGTTAGTGTTTTATTGCAATCAGGACAAACAAAAAATCCTCTCAAAGGAAAAGGTTCTTTCGTGACAATTTTTGGGCGGAAGTTTCTTCCTCTGCCGTCAAGAACCTCTTGAACTTCATTAAAAAGGGCTTCAGTAATCAAAGCTTTATGCTGACCTGTGACATATTTTGCTTCTTCATCCTTATACTTCGGCACTGCAATTTTTCCACAGTAAACTGGATTTCTAATTAATCTCCAGAAATTATTTCTTGAACATTTCAATCCTTTTTTCTTTGCTTTAAAAAATATCTGTTCTGTATTAAATACGCCTTTTGCAAGCTCTACAAACGCCCATTTAATAATGGATGCTTCCGGCTCATCAAAGGCAATATATTTTGCGCCATCCTCACGAATTCTGTTAATATACCCTGCCGGAGCTAAACCCATATAACGACCTTCCTTTCTCGCTCTTCTCATTCCATGAAAAGTATTTAAGGCTCTTCTGTCATTTTCCACTTCGGGAGCCGCTAAATAAAAAGCCAGCATCATTTTATTTTCAGGAATTGATAAATCTAAAGGTTGTTCTATTCCCTGTGGCTCTACCCCTAGTTTTCTGAGTATATTTATCATTTGATAAGCATCACCCGCATTTCTGCTAAAACGATCCCACTTTGTGAACAAAACCAGATCTGTTTTATTTTTATTTTTTCTCAACTTCTCTAAAAGTTTATTCCATTGAGGTCTGATAAATGTTTTAGCAGAATGATCCTCATAGATAACATCTCTTATAGCAATATCATTGATCTGACAATATTTTCTCAAAACCTCTTCTTGATTTCTTTGAGAATATCCTCTGTCTGCCTGCTCGTCAGTGCTCACACGCACATACAAATCTGCTAATTTTTTCATTGTTTTGTTTTTAAATAATTAGAAACTGTAATATTGGCGAGTTTTCGCAAAAACTCCAAAATCAGTCTTGATTGTTCAAGGGTAATATTCATCCCTTCTTCTCTCAGCATTTGCAATACTTGCTCAGCACTCAGCTTGTTTTTTCCATTATCCTCCTCATCGCTTCTCATTTGACTTTCGCTGTTAGTAGCCAAAGACTCGCCAGGACGGTCTTTGAATTTCACATTCATTTATTTCCTATCTTATATGGATAGTAACAAATATAAAAATGCGTTTTTGAGATCAGTATATTCTCGCCATTGAAGGTAATCTTTGTCTTTTGATGTCATAATGTTCAAAAGTTATGCTAATGAATAATAGAAAGTTTTCATAATTCCGAAAAACCATAGGCGGAGAACTAAGGATATAAATGCTGAAACATAACTGCGGATTTTTTTTAAAATAAGAGCAATTAAAAAAAATACAATAATGTTTCCTATCAATTCTTTATATATGGTACACTCAAAAATCATGTTTCATACATTGGACGCGAATTAAACAAGTCTGTAGACTTACAGTTCTTGAAATTTCGCTGTTATGTCAAGTTTTTTTAATGTGCTTTTCTTCAAATTCCTCTGTGAGCTGTATTATCTTTTTGGATAAAACAGCTAACTCTATTGTCTGCTTTTCGAGTTTGTACAGATATGCCGAAGCTTTCTTTTCGGAAAATTTTTGATATAAAATCTTGACAACCTGATTGTAATTTACCCCAACAGCCCGAAACTGGCTGTAAAAGGAGGTCAGTCGCATATAATAATCCAATGTCGCTTTATCGATTTTAACTGTTTTTATTCCTTTTTGAAAAACACACGCTGTAATAAAGTGTGCCATTACATGCATTCCTGATGTTTCGAAAAGAGTCAGGAAACGTGCATTTTCTTCTGCATTAAAGCTGATGGAATAGCGATGGACGGCGGGATCTATTTTGGAAGGTCTGCCTCCTTTATGCGGGTTCTTTTTTTCGTCATTTATCATAATTTCAATTAATAGCATTACTTAAAAAACCAATATAATTTATACTAAGCAGTTACAGTCCAATTTGGAAGTGTTTGGAAGTACTTGGAAGCATTTGTCTTATTTGTTCCTAATCCTAGTCTTAAACCTTTAGAATTTGACATTCGCTGTCAAATACAGCCATCAGAAGACACTTCAAAAAAGCAGGGCTTTTTCAGAATTAATTTTTCTGAAAATATAAAATTATGCTCTGCAAAGAAACTGTTACTTCGGAGATGTGGGAACTTCTCCAAAGGCTTATGAAAGATGAAAATTTGAAAGACCACATATTGGTAGGCGGTACGGCGCTGGCCTTAAGACTAGGACACCGCTTATCGGTAGACATAGATCTTTTTACAACAAAAGATTTTGATCCGCAGACGATGCTCAAATATTTACATGACACTTATGGTGTAAATGAAAAAGAAAGCAGGCTGTACAATAACACAGTTCTTACCTACATCGATAATGTAAAAGTCGATATTGTTACACACAATTACCCTATTCTGAATTCTGTGGAAACAACAGAAGGAGTCCGCATGATTTCCAATGAAGATATTGGGGCAATGAAACTCCATGCAATCCATCAGAGCGGTACCAGATACAAGGATTTTGTCGACATGTACTTTATGCTTGAGCAAGAACCTCTAAAGTTTTATCTGCAAGCCTATCAGAGAAAATATGACAAAGATCCATACTGGGCTTGCAGAGGCTTGAATACTTATGACAAGATTACCACATTTGACGGTGTAGATATACTAAAAGAAAAAGAGCAGAACTGGAAAAACATCCAAAAACGTCTGGAACTGGCAGTAAAAAATCCTTTATATAAATTTAAATCTGAAAGCCAGAATTTACCAATTAACCCCAATAAAAAGAGAGGTTTTCGCAGGTAATTCAGCAGAAATTGCTTATATTTGATACTAACCATTATTCAAAAAACAATGGAGAAATTAACTAGAAAAATACCCAATCTTCACCCTAAATTCTTCTGGGATTTTAGATTCGACAGCATTGACTGGGATGGAGGATATAAAATGGTTATTGCCCGTATTGTTGAACGTGGAGGTCAGGATCAAATTGACGAAATCGTGCGTTTTTATGGTCGTGAAAAAGTAATTAAGGCAGTCCGTGAAGAGATTTCCTTTCTTCCCAACTATGCCATTGAAGATGCCCTTAAATTCTTTCCCGAACTCAAAAAGGAAGAGATGCACTGTTACCTCAACCGCAAGGATAAACCCTATCACTGGATTTAATCCTGCATTTAATAAATTAAGCCCTCCGACACATAATGCTAATCACTTCATTACAGTGTGGAGGGCATGTCCATAAACATAATCTTCCAATTTTATGTTTACTATCCGCACTATGGCGTTTGCTTTTAAACGATTATCTAAATAATATAGTACAAGCTTAAAACATTTGTTTTAGTAAGCTGTATGCAATATCCGAATATCTACTAAGATTGTAATTGCAAAATTTCCGAAAAGTCATCTACCCTTATAAACGATCATATATCTACCGATTGTTATTTATATTTTTATCAAAAGAAATAATTA
The DNA here is from genome assembly GCA_900107365.1 of Flavobacterium aquidurense. Classification (GTDB taxonomy): domain Bacteria; phylum Bacteroidota; class Bacteroidia; order Flavobacteriales; family Flavobacteriaceae; genus Flavobacterium; species Flavobacterium aquidurense. Next base: position 441,051 of record FNPS01000003.1, on the reverse strand, counting down.
AAAAGAAACCGAAGGTATGACGGGCTTTCGCAGTCAGGCAAAAAGACTTCGGCATAATGCCTTGCTCGTTCCTCACAAGACACCCTTCGGGACTTATTCCGATTCCTTTTTGCCTGACTGCATCCCGTCCTTTTAGATTGCTTTCTTTTTCTTTTTTTCCTTTTTCTGTTTTCTTTTGGAAAAATATTTTTGTTTCTTCTTGGTAATGTTGGACTGCTGGCACACCTTCTGACCTGTCTGTACACTTGCATGCTTGAGTGGATGACTGCCTGCCGGCTTGCAGGCAAGAATGCCAGTCTGCATACATACACACCTGCCTACATGGTTATATGAAAACATGCCTACTTGAATGCCGGAATGCCTGAATGCTTGAAGACATGTCTGGCTGCATACATAAATAATAATACATAAGTTCATTATCGCCATATATTCAGCATTATTTTAAAACCTTCGTTGCGTTCGGGCTGTACTGTATAGTCAGTATTCACTGCATCCTTAAGTAAGCACTTTATTGCCAGTAGCATAAAAAAAGGGCATCAAGCCCTTTCAATTAAAATATATTCTAATAATATGTTCACCAGAACATGGCAAGTTGTGTTTTGAGATGCTTGAAATGAATTCAGCATCTCAAAACAACTTGCCCTGCGGGGCTGGAAAACGCCTCCAAAGTCGGCGTTTTATTAGAATTATGAATGGACATAGCTTAGTTTGTAGTGCTCTTTTTATTTTCTTTTAAATATTTCTTGTGGAGCATATCCAGTAAGTCACCTTCTTCCAATGGAATCAGCATTTCTATTATTCTCAACAGGCTGTAAACGTATCTTTCAACATGCCTCGGACTATTATTGGTACTGACTTCCATTCCGTCTAATGCCAGCATTCCTGCTTTGAGTAAATCCATAATCATACAAAACAGATCGGAATATCCCTGAACATTTATTTCGAGATTGTGTATATCGTTCCGTATTTTTGATGCAGGTTTGAGCATTGTAAAGTAATACTCCGGATTTTCAACCAGATCATTTAATTTGATTTTATTTTTTTTCATAACAATATATTTTATTAGTTAAATCGAGCATCTCTGAAATGATGCAGTAATTTCAGCATTCGGCATTCTCTTTAGATTCATTAACTTTTTTTATCCTTTCAAGGCCTCTTTCACGCATAAGCTCTCCCGCATCAAGCATTTTTATTAAATGGATATACGGAGTTGTAAGGTCAATATCCCCCTCTTCTTTGTATGGAGACAATGAAAGACTCACTATTTCAGAAAGGAAAAATTCAAACTCCTTAAGGCTTTGCTCTGCAAATGCCTTTCGAAATACTGTGAAAGGATTGTCATATTCCTGCTTTGTCAGTGAAGTGAGATGAAATACATTTTCGTTGCGGACTGACTCTTTTACTCTCCATTTACTGCTTTTTTTATGCAGGCAGTAGTATGTTTTCAAAAATGACCATATCGCTTTATAGAATATAAAAATCTCGCTTGGTCTATCATTACTGCAGATTTCTTCTTTAAAGCTGTACAGTACTGCCTGCGTTAAATTTCGCTTATAGTAGTCAAGATGTGCAAAATCAAAAAGGGCATCAGATGCTTCAAAAGGATTTCCCGCCTCAAATCCAGCCCAGAACTTGGTCTCAAAGTTTTTTTTCTTCTTTTTCATGATTTAAAAAATTAGTTATCCATTTGTTCATTTTTATTTTCGCTATTAATCTCTAAATAAAGCTTATGCAGTTTATCAAGCCCTTCCGCTTCACTGCACGGCAGTAGCTGTATTGCAATTTCCAAAATACTTGTAAGATGAAAAGCAGGATCTGCGATCTGGCTGGAATTCTCAAGATCTGAATTCTCTAGTGTGTGAAGTGCTATTTTCAGAAGATCCTGTATAGTGAACATCAGATTGATGTAGCTTGTAAATTTTATACTGGCATAATAAGTGCCTTCTTTATCTCTCTGCGGGATCAATGTTCTAAAATAAAAACTGCTTTTCAGTTCTTTGATAAAATTATCCGCCTTTTTATTTTCATTGGTTTCCATATTCTTTAAATATTTGTTTGGTTTGCTCAGCATACTGCTGATACATTATTTTTACTTCATTCATCAGCCACTGCATTTTTTCATATGCTGATTCAACAATTTCTGCAGTTAACGGTTCAATTTCCTCTCCCCACTGAACAGCTTTTCGGGCAAAATCAAGCTTTCTTAAAACTTCTTTCTCTTCTTTGTTATCTAAATTAAAAGTGTTGCCTAAGACACTATTAAACTTCGCAATGCGCTCCTGCTGGTCTGAAATGTTTCCATCAATCACCCATTCACCCGTTAGAACCCATGAGGCATTAATAAAAAGATATCGAAACTGCTCATGTATAACATACAATGCCATTAAATGATTCTCGTTTTCACGGTGGTATTTTAAGTCCCTGCCAATAGTATTGGCCTCTGATATCCACATTTGATAATTTGTAACAGTCTTTTTCAAAAGCCGTTTCACATTTATTTTTTTTATATCCAGAACAGGTTTTTCTCCGGCATTTCTATACACAAGATCTGTTTCTTTACAATTGAAAAGAAAAAATAAATTTCCTTTTCCGACTTCTCTCTTTATACACTCCCTGTCAAAAAAACAAAATGAAAAATTATTGTAGTTTTCAACTACTTTCCATAAATGGAAGACAACATCGTCATAGTAATGAGGGCTTTTTTTGCTCACAACAATCGTCAGGATCCCTGTTTTTGATTCTACAGCAGAATCAGAAAAGTAAATGCACTCAGCTTCTATAAACGCTACTAACAGTTTCACTGTTTTCTTGACTGCCTGATATTTAGGATGGTCTTTCTGTGTTAAAATATTATAATTCATGACCTGTCTGTTTAAGGTTCAGCCGAAATCAGGTTCTCAGTACGTCTTAATTCATCTTGTACAACACCTGTGCAGAAACCAGCAAAATCATTGTATCGATCCTGCAAAAGATTCATATCCACTTCAGAAAAAGTATCTGCACCGCTGTATCTTAGCTGAGCATATGATCTGCTTAATATCGTAAACAAGTTTCTATCCTGTTCTGTAACCCTCGGAAAGTAACTGCTTATTTCTGGGTTAAAATGATCGCAGATTTCCAATAAATAAGAAAGAGAAAAATGATTCGGAGAATACCCCATAAACAAACGGATCATCCCAAGACAGATCTGTTCTGTCATAGTATGGAGCATCAAACCTTTAAGGGGAGCATAACATGCCCATTCATAATCTTCCTGCCATTTTTCCATATTATTCACCACAATATTTCTATAGCACAGATATTCTTTTGCAGATGCTATACTGCGGACTGGAAGATCTCCAAATTCCAGAACAGCAGATTCTTTTTTAAACAAAGCCTTTCCATTTTTTATAATATTCAAAAAGAAATATTTCTGATCGCCTGTTGCAGTCTTAAGCTCTGAAATATGATGAATCAAAAGTGTTGCGGTGCACTGCTCTTTGGTTCTGCTTTTAATAATATCAGCCAGATCATGCACTGCATTTACTTTACTTTCTTTGACAAGTATTAATAAATAAAAGTGTTTAATCCTTTTTTCCGCTTTTCCAAAACAATAAACTGCCTCAATCTTAAGATAAGAAGTAACGGTATCATTGACAATTTTCTCATAGTCGATGACACCATCGTTTAAAGTGTCTGTATTCTGTTTTGGTTCAATAAAAAAAACGGATTTTTCCTCGCAGTAAGAAAGCTGGTCTTGAAAGATCTTTTTAGTTTCTTTTAAGATGCGGTAAAGTTTCTTTTGTGCTTCTTTAACCCTGTCTTTCTTAATCTTTGTTTTGCCTCCATAAGGAAATTCAATCCTTGCTCTATCAAGCAAATCAGCAATTTCTTTATCCTTATCATGATCCGTATTAAACACCTGTTTCAAAATAGGTGCATAATCCTTTATCGTATTTAAGTGCTCTAGTGTATAATGATTCGAATGAGATTTTCCCATGACCAGTTCTCCGATTATACCAAAAAGAAGGTTTACTGCCTGATGAATTGTATAGAGCGCCATATGATGGTTATTTGTTCCTTCATAATGCTGGGAACCTCTTCTTAATGATTCTGCTTTGGCTAAAAGCCCGCTGTTTTTCTTTACTGCTTTTTTAAGCAGAACAGATACAGTGGGAATATCTTTTTTAATCTTAAAATCAAACTCCTCGTTTTTAAACAGACTTATATTTGATAAATACCACTTTAAATAATACAAGCTTCCATACTTTAAGCGATGCAGTACATCCCATAGATTTATAATTACATAAGGAACGGACGGATATTTTTTTAAAATCTTATCTGCCCAGTCATACATTTCCGATGCAATCTGCTGTGAATCTTCCCTTAAGATTATAGTAAGTATATAACCTCTTTTACCTGCGGTCTCTGCCTCATGCAGAGTGACCGCTGTAATATCCATAAATGATTGGAGCTCTCTAACGGCATTCTCCAATTCTTTCCGATCTTGAAATTGAATTGCACTACTCATAATTTTAATTTTTTTAATTAATACTTGTGTGAAAAATTGTATTTTTGTTTAACACACAGGCAAGTAAGTGTTTAGTCGTACTGTACCGTATCAATTTGTATTGTACCGTACAAGACTATTTCTATATCATACAGGAGACTTACTTTTTTATTCTTAATTATTATCTTTGAGCTATGAGTACAGTAACAAAACCAAATCACATAGGACGAAAAATCAGTCGTATTCGTGAACTAAAAGACATGAAACAGGAAGCTTTAGCCCAGGCTATGGGAACAAACCAGCAGGCTATTTCTATTATGGAAAACAGCGAGACAATTGAAGAAGAAAAACTAATCGAAGTAGCAAAGGCTTTGGGAGTAACTGTTGAAGCAATAAAGAATTTCTCGGAAGAAGGTGTATTTAATTATTTCAATACATTTAATGAAGCTGTTGCAAATAATAATTTTGGACGCCAAGACACTTGTAATTTTAACCCACTAGATAAAGTGGTAGAACTTTACGAACGTTTAGTTCAAGCCGAAAAAGATAAAGTTGAATATTTGGAAAAATTATTAAAAGCAAAATGATGCTTTTATAAAAGATATATTAATTCCAAAAAGAGACTTTCGAGTCTCTTTTTTGTTATCAAATATCTCCATACTTTAATATAAAATGAATGCCATGCATAAAACTATAAAGCTGAGAGTAAAAAAAGAAATTGACAGGGAAAGTGAGCTTAAAGTATTAAAACTAAAAGGGACATTAATTACTAAAGGCTATACAGAAATTATTCATATTGAAGATGAAAATGAAGATTTCTATGTGAACACTTTTTCAACTTCAACAGACCTAAAAAAAGAAGCAGAAAATTATATATTAAATTATATTTCTTCTCATAATGTAAATGATATTATCACATTACTCAGCACTGTTAAGTAGTGTTTTTTTTTTAACTTGAATTGATAGGATAGAAACGAAATTATTTTTGACTGATTACTAATTAATTTACATATAACAAACTTGATATAATAATTACAACTAAAGGCTCAATGATAGAAGATTTAATTAAAAGAACAAATACCGATGATTTTTATCAAAACTGCGATTTTAAACTTGAATCATTCAACTTCAAAACATCGGATAATACTGTGGAGACAAAGACAGATAAATTTGGTTCAATAGTTGGAGACAATTCTAAAATCGGAGCAAATGCAGTTTTATCACCAGGAACAATTTTAGAAAAATGCAGTATTGTAAAACAACTTGAACTAATAGAACAAACAAAATAAAAAAGTCCTAATCAATATTATAAGAGATGCAATAAATTTACATATCAATGATAAATAAACACAAATGGTTATAATATTCGTTTCATACCATTAACTTCTTCCTTATACTGACTTGGTGTAGATTTTTTAATTGACTTGAATATTCGATTAAAATTAGCAATATTATTAAAGCCTGATTTGTATGCAATTTCAGAAACACTCATATCATTTTCTACTAACCATCTTGCTGCATAACCAATTCTGATGTCATTTAAATAATTTACGAAAGTTTTGCCTGTACGTTTTTTTATAAACCTATTGAACGATATACTTGACATATTTGCAATAGTTGAAATATCTTCCAAAGTGATTTTTTCTGAAAAATTTTTCTGAACATATTCATAAATTATTTTCATTTTATCATAGTCTTCAAATTTATCGTAGTCAACGGTGTAACTTGAAAGAATTCGTTGATTTCTCGAAATCGCCAAATCATACAATATTGAAGTTATTTCTAAAAAATAATCAATACCGTCCAATTTAGAAAGATTTATAAGTCGAGGCATTAACTCATAAGCTATTTTATCGGAAAATAAAATTCCGTGAATGGATCTGTTAAACATATCATTTATGGGAGCCAAAATTCGTCTTGACAATAATGTCTCTGGAAATAAATCATTATGAAACTGAATCGTTATTTCATGAATTTTATCGCTTTTACATTTGTGAAGTTGCCAACCATGATACAAATTGGGTCCAATCAAAACTAACTCAATTTCACCAATTTCATCTATGTGATCACCAACCACACGCTTCACCCCAGCAGCATTAAAAATAAAATTAATTTCAAATTCGGGATGATAATGAATGGGGAAATCAAAACGATCTTTTATTCGGTCAAAGACCAAAAAACTGTCTCCAGCTGAAAGTGGTGCAATTTCACGGTGAAAATTTTCAGAATTTGTCATTTTAAAAAATATTATTAATAAATGTTTAGTATTGCAATAATATGATATATAATTGATAAATTAATATTAATCCAAAAACATTCATCCTCTTATCTTTGAAAACTTAAAGTATAAAAAGAACAATTATTTTGAATTAATGCAAAAAAAACAAATTAATATAAAGTGATTTTTAAAAAACATTTGACAATTTAATAAGAATAACGTAAAAAAATTAATGTTTTAAAAATATTAATAAAAAATAAATAAGATTTTAAATAGTCTAACTATCAAATAGTTAACTAAATTAATTAACAATAATCTACGACTAATAAATGCAACAAAAAATTACGTTAAGAGAAAAAGTAGGCTACGGCTTAGGCGATGCTGCTTCATCAATGTTTTGGAAAATATTCAGTATGTACTTGCTGTTTTTTTATACTGACGTTTTCGGTATAGCACCTGCCGTTGTTGGGACGATGTTTTTAATTACTCGTATTTGGGATTCCTGCTTTGATCCAATTGTTGGAATAATCGCTGATCGTACTAAAACGAAATGGGGGAAATTTAGACCCTATTTATTATGGACTGCTATACCTTTTGCAGTCATTGGAGTTTTAACCTTTTATACACCTGACTTTGATGAAAAAGGAAAAATAATCTATGCATACATCACTTATTCAGCGATGATGATGGTTTATTCTTTGATTAACGTTCCTTATGCTTCACTACTTGGAGTTATTTCATCGGATAGAAAAGAAAGAAATACACTTTCATCATATCGTATGGTTTTTGCATTTGGCGGTAGCCTTTTAGCACTTTGGTTAATTGAACCTTTAGTGACTTATTTTGGTGGAAGTCTAAATTCTAAAACGGGTTGGCTTGCAGCCATTAGTGTTTTTGGTGTAATCACTACACTCTTTTTTTGGGGCTGCTTCTTTTTTACTAAGGAACGTGTGAAGCCCATAATTGATGAAGAAAATAATCTAAAACAAGATTTAAAAGATTTGCTTGCAAATAAACCGTGGTGGATTTTGCTTGGTGCTGGAATTGCAGCTTTAGTATTTAATTCCATTCGTGATGGCGCTGCAATTTATTATTTTAAATATTATATAAGTAGCGCAGTAAATTTTGACTTTATATTGTTTGGAAGTGATTTTCACATGACTCCAACTTCTATTTATTTAGTTTTAGGTCAAGCAGCAAATATTATTGGAGTAATAATCGCTACTCCACTTGCGAATAACTTTGGTAAAAAGAAAATATTTTTTGCTGCTATGTCGCTTGCTGCAGTTCTTAGTTTGATATTCTATCTCTTCGGCAAAAATGACATACAACTGATCATGTTATTTCAAGTATTGATAAGCATCTGTGCCGGTAGCATATTTCCACTTATTTGGTCAATGTATGCCGATAGTGCCGATTATTCAGAATGGAAACAAGGAAGAAGAGCTACAGGACTCATTTTCTCTGCCTCTTCAATGTCACAAAAATTTGGCTGGACAATTGGTGGTGCGGGAACAGGATGGCTTTTGGCTTATTATGGTTTTCAAGCAAATATTGAACAAACAGCCTTTACACAACACGGAATTCAACTAATGTTAAGCATACTTCCAGCAGTGGCGGCAGTTTTATCTGTAATATTCATTTTGTTTTATCCATTATCCGAAGATAAATTACAGTTAATGGAACAAGAACTAAATGAACGAAGAAATAAAATTAATTAAAAGACCTATAGAAATCAATTGATATGAATACAATGACAACAACAAGTACTTTTCAAGATAGAAAAATTGCACTAGAAAAAGAGCATAAAGCACTTATCGAAAAACAAAATGAATCGCAAAAAAGTACTGGAAATGGAATCTATACCCGTTACAGCAATCCAGTGGTAACTGCAGCTCACATTCCGTTAGATTGGCGATATGATTTTAATGAAGAGTGCAATCCATTTTTACAAGAAAGAATTGGAATAAATGCCGCATTTAATGCAGGTGCTATAAAATGGAATGAAAAATATATTCTTGCAGTACGTGTGGAAGGAATTGACAGAAAGTCATTCTTTGCAATAGCAGAAAGTCCAAACGGTATAGACAGTTTTAAATTCTGGGATAAACCATGTGTTATTCCACAAACAGAAGAACCCGATACCAACGTATACGACATGCGTTTGATCAACCATGAAGATGGGTATGTTTACGGTATTTTTTGTACCGAAAGAAAAGATCCAGCTGCGCCAATAGGAGATACTAGTACTGCAATTGCTAATGCTGGAATTGTTCGAACAAAAGATTTAGTAAACTGGGAGCGCTTACCCGATTTAATATCTAATACGGGTCAACAACGTAATGTAGTTTTGCATCCAGAATTCGTAAATGGAAAATATGCTTTATACACGCGTCCACAAGATGGTTTTATTGATGTCGGAAACGGTGGGGGAATTGGACTAGGATATGTGGAAGACATGACTAATCCTGTAGTTAATGGAGAGAAAATTATTTTTGGAAAACAATACCATACTATCTACGAATTAAAAAATGGTTTAGGTCCAGCTCCTATTAAAACAGAAAAAGGTTGGTTGCACATGGCTCACGGTGTTCGAAACACTGCCGCTGGTTTGCGATACACATTATATATGTTCATGACCGATTTAAATGACATTACCAAAGTAACTCACGTACCTGCTGGACATTTTATGGCTCCAGAAGATATTGAACGAGTTGGGGATGTATCTAATGTTCTGTTTTCAAATGGATGGATTGATGATGAAGATGGAAAAGTATTTATTTATTACGCTTCTTCAGATACTAGAATGCATGTTGCAGTTTCATCAATTGAGCAATTAGTTGATTATGTAATTAACTCGCCTGAAGACACTTTTACTTCAGCAGGATCTGTTCATAGCATTATCAAATTAATAGAAAAAAATAAAACAATCTAAATTATTGACGTGTCAGCAACTACAAAAAAATTAAAATCGGAATTATCCGAAGAATTAGATTACATATTAAATTATTGGTCAATAAATACTCTTGATTATAAAAATGGTGGTTTCATCGGACAGATTGATTACGATGAAAATCATTTGGATAAAGCTGAAAAGGGCTCTGTATTGCACGCTCGAATTTTGTGGACTTTCTCTGCCGCTTATCAAGAGACAAAAAATGAAAATAATAAGGAGATTGCAAAAAGAGCTTTTGAGTTTCTTTATGCTAATTTTTATGACACAGAGTTTGGTGGATTATTTTGGAGTATCAATGCTGACACTACCCCAAAAGACACCAAAAATCAGATTTATGCGTTAGCTTTTGCAATTTATGGCTTATCTGAATATTACGCTATTTCTCAAAATGCAGTAGCCTTAACCTTGGCTAAAAACTTGTATTCACAAATTCAGAAGCACAGTTATGATCCTATAAATAAAGGCTATTTAGAAGCTTTTACAAGAGAATGGGAACCAATTGAAGATTTACGTTTAAGTGACAAAGATGCAAATGAGAAAAAAACCATGAATACTCATTTGCATATTGTGGAAGCGTATGCGAATTTGTATAAAGTGTGGAAAGACAAAAACCTTCAAACAGTAATAATAGAATTACTAGCAACTATTGAAGCACATTTTATCAATACTGAAACAGGTCATTTACGCTTATTTTTTGACGAAAATTGGATTGAAAAACCTGATGTTATTTCTTATGGTCATGACATTGAAGCAGCGTGGCTTTTATTGCAATGCGCCCAAATTTCTGAAGACAAAATACTTATTGAAAATTACACCAAATATGCCATTCAAATGGCAGAAGTGACACAAAAAGGTTTAGATACTGACGGTGGACTTTGGTACGAGTATGATTCAGAAAAGGATGAATTAGTAGCCGAGAAACATTGGTGGGTCCAGGCAGAAGCGCTAATTGGTTTTTATAATGCCTATCAATTGACAAATGATGAAAAATATCTAAACCTAGTTTTAGCCAATTGGAATTTTATTAAAAAATACATTTTAGACACTAAAAATGGCGAGTGGTTTTGGGGTATAAACCGAGACTATTCTTTGATCGAAAAAGACAAGGCAGGTTTTTGGAAATGTCCATATCATAACAGCAGAGCTTGCCTTGAATTAATTCAACGTATAAATAGTTAAAAATATTAATAAACTATTTTTTAACAATTTGTACATCAAAAACTTAGCAGTTAAAAAATTTATTTTAAAAAAATTATTTCATAGAGTACTTTGAATAGCTTGAAACTACTACTTATTTATTTAACCTATACGCAGTTAACAAAAAAAAACTGTTAAAAAAATAAAACATAATAATCTAACTATCAAATAGATACTAGACATCTGATATGTCGAGGTTTCTTTGATGATTAATCTTAAATCATCACACACTAACAACAATACTAAATTATAATAAAAATGAAAACAAAAAATATTTCTTTAAAAAGTATTGCTGAAGCCTTGAACACGTCTATTACTACTGTGTCTTTCGTACTAAACGGAAAAGCAGAAGAAAAAAATATTTCAAAAAAGAAAACTCAATCTATACTTGAATATGCGCAAAAAGTAAATTTTAAACCCAATCAGTTGGCACAAAGTCTTAGAACTAGAAAATCAAAAATTCTAGTTTTTATGGTTGAGGATATATCAATAATTTATTTTGCTAAATTAGCGCGAGTTATTGAAAATATAGCTTATGATCAAGGGTATAAAGTCCTTTTTTGTAGTAATGAAAATAATGACAAAAAGTCAATCGATTTAATTAACTCTTATAAAAACATGGGTGTTGATGGTTATATAATTGTACCATCTCCAGGAATTCAAGTAGTAGTTCAAGAATTAATTGACGAAAATTTGCCCGTAATTTTATTAGAAAGTAAATTTCAACAATCAAAAACGAATAGTGTCATTATTGACAATAGTAATGCAATTCTAGAGGCAACCGAACATTTTATTGCAAACAATTATAAAAACATAGCCTTCATAACTACTAATTCTAAAAAAATGCAAATGAAAAACCGGTTAGCTAGTTATGCAAAAGCGGTTCATGCAAAAAATTTAAAATCATTTGTACTAAAAATACCAGAAGAACAATGTGGAACCAAAAAAGCTAAAGAAATTGTAGATAATTTTTTTCATATTAATAAAGAAATTGATGCCGTTTTGATCGGAACAAATGAGCTTTCAGTCAATCCAATTGAAATATATAAAGAAAAAAAATCTAAAGCATTAACACCAAGAGGAATTATATTTATTGATGAAAATGAAATTTTTAAAATTTGTACTCCGACTATTTCTGCGATAGCGCAACCCGTTGAAGCTACTGGTGTGGCTTTAATGAATTTGATGCTAAAATTATTAAAAATAGATAATGTAAAAGATATTTCGGTAAATATCATAATGGAAGCAAAACTAATTATAAGAGAATCATCAACGATCTATAAAGTATTAGAAAATCAACCGAAAACAAGATATAAATCGATCAAAACAAAAAATAACCCAACCCAAATACAATTTTGATTTATTTCAGAAATTTAAATTTATGCTTTCGTAAAATTGAATCATTCTAATAAATTACTAATGAGAAAAATTAAAATAATACTCACTTCAATTTTATTGCTTCTATCAGGAATAATAAACGCACAAGTAAATCCAAAAGCAACTCAAAAAGTAAAAAATTTATACGGAAACTTAAAAGAAGTTGTATGGGTTTCTAATTAAGTTCTCTTCGGTCAAGAGTTTTTCAATAGCTACAGATGGCCTGATAAAAATTTTAATGATCCTAATGTTTCTAATGTAGAGACTGTGACAGGCCAACATCCAGCGGTATTGGGACAAGATTTTTAATATTATAACGAAAAGAAGAAAAAAGAAGTTGAAAGACATCGCAGTGCGGTAAAAAGAACGTATGAATTGGGTTGCGTAATTACCTTTGATTACCACATGTACAGCAAAAATCATACAACTACCCCATTCAAAGAATCGGATAAAATTTAATTATAACATTGGAGAACAAAATGATTTTGGTGGAGAAGTTACTTGTTTGAAGATAGAACTTGATAAAGCCATAAAAATCATCAATGATTTAAATATGCCAATCGTTTTCCGTCCGTTTCATGATATGAATGGCAATTCGTTCTGATGGGGAAGCAAAGCAGATGGTGGAACTGAATCCTACATAAAAATGTATCAATTTACAGTGAACTATGTTAATGCGAGAACTAACAATGTTTTATGGGAGTGGTCACCTAACATTCCTTTTAATGATGACTATTATCCTGGTGATAACTACGTAGATATTGATGTAGTAGACATGTACGATCAAGGAAATGATTGTTACAATTCCTTTGATGATGATATGGTTGTTCAGTTGGAGCAAGTGAGCGATTTTGCTTCACAACATGATAAAATTCTAGTCTTATGAGAAGTGGGAAATCGTGTTACAAGCCCTGATCGAAAGCCCAATTGGTGGTTAGATATTGATAAAAAAATTTAAAGTAACGATCACGCCTTTAAAATTGCGTGGATGTTAACTTGGATTAATCAACTATGGAGAGATCCTTCTTATGTAGTGCAAATTCCGGTTATATTGATCACCCCATTCCGTTTTAAAGTGAGCACCTGATTCCAGTTCAAAATGACCACCTAATTCCGGAGCAAAATGACCACCTCCGTTTTGATTAAAAACTATATTTTTTCATCTGTTAATTAGTATTCAAATATAATAAAATATCACTCTTTGTTTATTCCTCTTTTCTTTCTCATCGATTCTCCATGTAATTCAAGCCTGTGAGATTGGTGTATAAGTCTGTCTAATATTGCATCGGCTATCGTTTTTTCTCCAATTATATCATACCAGCCCTGAACTGGGATTTGTGATGTCACGATTATAGAGCCGTTATTATGCCTGTCCTCTATGATCTCTAAAAGAGTAATTCGGTTATGGCTGTCAAGTGCCTGGAGTCCAAAATCATCAAGTATTATAACATCCTGTCTTTGTATTTTGGTAAGTTCCCGCAGATAAGTGCCATCTGCTTTAGCCATTTTTAGTCTAGCAAACAATTTTGAGGTATTAAAATAACTTACCTTAAAACCCTGTATACAGGCTTGATAACCTAATGCGGTACCTAAATAACTTTTACCGACCCCGGTACTTCCAGTGATTAAAATGTTTTCATTTTTCTCTATAAATTCGCATTCTGCCAGACGCAGTACCATGTTTCTGTCCAGATTACGTGATACATCAAAATTGATACTTTCAATATTTGATTTGTAATGGAATTTGGCATTAGTGATACTTCGTTCAATACGACGATTGTACCTTTCATCCCATTCTGCATCAATAATCATCGATACAAACTGGTCAAGGGTATAATGATCTGTTTTTCCGCTTTCAATGGCTGTTTTAAAAGCATTAAACATGCCATAAAGCTTCATTTGTTTCATTTTGGTTACTGTGGATTCATTCATTTTTTCAAGATTTAATTTAGTTATAATAATGTTTTCCTCTTATGTTACTATGATCGGGAAGTTCCTGCTCAGGCTCTTGATCAAAATCAATATGATCCAAGTTGTTTTCTAAAATATTTTGTATGGTCTTAAAATTGTAAATTTTAAAATCAAGTGCCCGCCTGCAGGCATTTATTAATCGCTGTCTGCCTACCTTTTTTTCAAAATTCAGTATTCCTAAACAACTTTTATAAGCCTGTTCCGGATGATTTCTGCTTTCGATTATCTGCATTATATATTCTCCCACTGACTCATCAATATTATTAGCCCATTCAATGAAGCGGGCAGCACTCCATTGAGCTACAAATTGATGTGTACTTGCTAAATGCTCAGGGGTTGTTGTATAGACATAAGGTTTGTAGTTTCTTGGATGTACAGCTATTCGATTGTATTTATAATAAATCTCTACCGTTGATTTGGTATATAACAGCTTTGCTTTCTTTTTTACATATTGATACGGAACGCTGTAATAGTTTTTGTCCTGGCTTAATTGAACATGACCGTTTTGCATTACTGTTGCAAAAGATTGATATTTAATTTCAAAACGATCTTGTGGCAGTGGACGTAGTTTTTCTTTTTCGTCTTCTAAAAATAATTCAAAGCGGGAATAAGGCCGTCCTGTTAGTTTTCTGTTATTATGAGAGTCAAGTAAATCCCAGATCTGCTGGTTTAATTCTTCCAGAGAAAAGAACTTGGTTTCTTTTATGGTTACATAAATCCTTCGATATAATATCTTAACAGCTCCTTCAACTAATGATTTGTCTCTGGGCCTGTAAGCTCTGGCAGGTAAAATTGTAGTTTCGTAGTGTTCTGCTAAATCAGCCAGGGTTTCATTGATTGTCGGTTCAAAACGACTGCTTTTTATTACTGCAGATTTTAAATTATCCGGAACAATGGCAGCAGGAGTACCTTCAAAAAAGCGCATGGCATTCTCTACTGAGTCAACAAAGTTTTCCTTTTGCTGGCTCATGGAAGCTTCAGCATACGTGTATTGGCTAGCGCCTAATATTGCTACAAAAAATTGTACTTCTTTGATTTCTCCGGTATCTATATCAATAATTGAGAGTGTCTTTCCGGCATAATCAACATACATTTTATCACCAGCCTTATGGTTCATATGCATGACCGGATTAACTCGTTTGCCCCATATATTGTAGTGATAATGAAATTGTGAAGTTCGATAACCATCAGGATTTACAGCAATATATTGTTCCCACATATGCTGTACGGTAACGCCAACTTTTTTTAGTTCACGTTCCATTTTAGGAAAAAAATCATAAAGTGTCTGTAATCTCGGGCTAATGGCCTCTACACTAGTCTGGGAGAATAAAAGTTCCAGCTCTGCATCGGTTTTTTGGTCGATTAATTCAAAGCTTAATCCGAGAACTTCAAATAAAGAAATATATTTCTTTACCGTATTTCTTGAAAGGGATAAGTAGCTACTTATAAATAACTTACTCTTTCCATTACAATAGAATTTAATTACTTTTCTAATTTTACTCATGTCTGTTATTTTGTTTGCCATAATCCGTATATTTTTAACGAATGTATGGTTCTAACAACATGAAAAAATCAATAGTTTTTAATCGTTAATTAACCACAAAACTTGGTGGTCAATTTGTTCCGGAATTAGGTGGTCAGTTTGCTCCGGAACGGGTGGTCAATTTACTCCGGAATTAGGTGGTCAAATTGACCGGTTTTTCCACTACTGCACCAAAATGCAATAAAATATTTTTCCCTTTCCAGTTATTGGGAACAGTAAAAGTAGTATTGTACCATAATTCATTTTGTGCACCCACATTTTTCATCACTCCAGACAAACTAGATTCTATTGCAAAAGGAACCAATATCTTGTCTGAGAATGTAGTAGGCATTTCTCCGACTTTGGTAATTGCATACTCCCATAATCCGTTTAAATTTTTCCAATCGCTTCGTTCCATAATTGGACGCGGATATTCAGGCAATACATTTTTAGGATCAATTTTAGACGCCCATTCGGTTTTGATCTTATCACCAGCGAGTTTCCATTGTGCTATTAACGGGTTTATTATTAAAAATACGAGTAAAATAAAGATTTTCTTTATCATAATTTATAGAATTTTAAATTGATTTACTGTGATTGTAAAATTATTTTTGAACTAAAATATGTATTCATTTTCTAAACATCCGATTTTGAATTACTTAGTTCTATCTTTATTATTCTTATTTTTTTTACTTCATTTTGATTTGCACATGCCTAATTTCTTAGCGTCTTTCAAATTATAAATCGTTGGCATAAACGTAAATTCAATAAATGCTTTTTTTGCTTCAGCAGAAATGCCAGAATAAGCAATATAAGGTTGCTTGGTTTCACCACCACTCCAAGGTTTGTTTATCTAAGTCAAAATATAAGCAATTTAAAACCATGATCACTATCCTGTAAATGTTGATTGACTTCAATCCACCAATTTGGTTTATCATTTGGTCTATCAAAACGATTCCCTATTTCTGCTAAAACTGGAGTTTTATTGTGTCTTAAAGAAAAATCACTTACAGCAGTTACGTCGTGCACCAAAGATTCAAATGATTTTCCTTTTGATGATCCTGCGTCATAATAATCGACTCCTACAACATCAACAAAATCATCGCCAGGGGAATAATTAATGCCTGGATAATTGCCACTATCAAAAGGATAGTTTGGCGACCAGGCAAAAAGCGCATAATCCGTTCTAGCTTTTATATAATTCACTGTATATTGGTACAATTTTATATACGCTTCTTTTCCACCTTCTGCCCTGTTTCCCCACCAAAACCAATTGCCATTCATTTCGTGAAACAAACTCACAACAACAGGGATTTTTAATTCTTTAAGAATATCAACTGCATCCTGAAGTTGGTTGTTAAACCAAGTTACTTCTTGTTGATCATTAATACCTTCTGCTATATTATGCATTAAATATTTATCCGATTCTTCGTAAATAAAACTTTCGTGGTATTTACTATACATGTGAAAATCAAAGGTAAAAACACCGTCTTCTTTATAAATAAATTTTGCTGCTTTTGCATGACGTGCTCTATCAACGGGACCTTTTGTAATATAATAATTAAAGTCTTGCCCCAAAAGCGCAGGATGATCTCCTGTTACGTCTTTGTAGTCAGAAAAATCAGGATCCTTTTGATCCTTTATTGCAAAACTTAACTTGATTTATCTCTTATCTATTTCTTTAGAATATTTAGAAATAATTTTTAAAGTGCTTTTATCCGTATTATAAATTGAATTCAATCCTTGCGCTTCACTGTATGGATCTGCAGTAAAAGACATATCTCCTTTTTTCCACCTATAATCTTTTTGTTGTGCACGACCTTCTCCGCCCCATCCCCAAAAGTTTAATCCTCCCAAACTTCCATCTGTTTCTACAGAATGTTTTAAAAGTTCCAAAACAAATATGTAGTATTCATCTCTCGCAGTAGTTGGACTATCGGGCGAAAATTTCTCTCCATCTCTAACAAAACCAAATTCTTCCATAACAATTGGTTTATTTAGTTTTTTTGCAAGAGCCAAATGTTCGTCAAAATAAGCTGCCGTTTTTTTCTTTGCATTTTCCATATCTGGTGATTCGGCTTTGTACCAAGCCCAGTTTTTTGGCCACATGTGAAAAGTAACGTAATCAATGTTTTTAGTGTTGTGAGCTTGATAAGTAAATTCTAAACTATTTAGTGTTCCTTGACTTCCTTCACTACCTGTTGTAACCAATTGTTTGGGTGCCATTAACTTGATATAACCTGCTGTTTCATCAACCCATTTGGTGAAAATTTTCATTTTTTCATCTTTATCTCCATCTACTGAAGGACGCGGCTCATTTGCCAATTCCCATGACATAATTGTTGGGTCATTATTGTAGGCTTTATTAGAAAAAGTATTGGTACGATTCACAATCATTTTAATGTACTTTCTGTAGATATCTTGAGCCTGTTGCAACTCATAAAACTTACCTGCAGATTTTAAATAATCATTCCAAGTTTGATTTTTATTAACCGAAGGGTCTATAACAGGAGTATTGTTAATCCAAGAAACGTATTGTCCCATTCCGCCAGACCAATCCCAATTGTTATTCAAAACCATTACGGCATGTAAATTACGCTTACCCATTTCTACCAATAAAAAGTCAAGCCCTTTTAGTAATGTTTCATTATAAGTACCATTTTTATATTGAAAAGGTGGACTTAATGGAAGTCCGTAATCAGACTCTTCTGAAGCAGCAACGACACGTAAATTAGTAATACCATTTTTTTGCAGTTGGTCTAATTCCCGAAGCAAACGCGCTCTATTACCATACTCGGCGTCAGCACCTAAATAGGCTCCGTACCAAAAATTAGTTCCTACAAAATGGAGTGTTTTGTTGTTTAATGTGAAGTGAGTTCCATCTACTTTTATGTAGTTTTTTTGCGCATTACAAGCCATAAATAGGAAACACAATGTTGCGATTAGTGTAGTTTTTAAGAATTTAGTTTTCATAAGTTGATGTTTTTATTTATTGGTTAAACCCTGAATAAGAATTGTATAATGCCGTATTATATAATGTAGAATACCAGTGACGAAATGGAATACCACAGAAATAAAACGGAATTATTTTCTGCGCAATACTTTGCTTATTCTTTATATTTAATTTTTAATGGTGATTGATTTCCCAGTATATTT
The DNA here is from genome assembly GCA_900107365.1 of Flavobacterium aquidurense. Classification (GTDB taxonomy): domain Bacteria; phylum Bacteroidota; class Bacteroidia; order Flavobacteriales; family Flavobacteriaceae; genus Flavobacterium; species Flavobacterium aquidurense. Next base: position 422,165 of record FNPS01000003.1, on the reverse strand, counting down.
TACTGTTTTGTCAATTTTTGCACTAGCTAATTCACCTATCCCTTGATTTTTTGAAACGAATACAATATTAAAAATTCTGTCTTTCAACATACCGTCAAAATCACCTTCTCTATCTCCAATTGTAAGGGTTTTGTTTATTTCGTTCCATTCAAATTTAATGGTGCTTGATTTTCCTTTTAGGTAATTATTGTTGGTGTTTTCATCTTCGTATAAAGAGAAAGAACCATTTGCACCTGTATAAATTCTTAATTCAATAGGATCAGCATTTTTTTCTAAAGCGTATTGTAAATCTGGTCCAAACGGAACGATTGATCCTGCTTTTATAAACAATGGCAATTGGTCTAATGGTGCTGGTGTCATGATTGTTTGACCACCTTGTAATGTTTCACCCGTCCAGAAATTAACCCATGTTGCACCTTTTGGTAGGTAAATTTCACGTTTTGTCGCCGCTTCATCAGTAACAGGGCAAACTAATATCGAAGGTCCAAACATGTATTGATTGTCAATATTGAATACTTTGGTATCGTTTGGAAAATCCATCACCAAAGCACGCATCATGGTATAATCATTCGTGTTTACCATTCCGTTTAAAGTATAGATGTACGGCATTAAACGGTAATGCAATTTATTGAATTTCAACTGAGTTTTATACGTTTCAGAATTTTCATCGCCAAAATGCCATATTTCACGTTCCGTATTAGAACCGTGCGCTCTAAAAATTGGACAAAAGGCACTGAATTGATACCATCTGGTATATAATTCACGGTATTCTGGATTCTGATTTCCACCTTTGTACTTTACCCAAAACCCACCAGTATCTGTGGTCCAATAAGGCATCCCTGACATTGAAAAACTTAATCCCGCAGGAATCGAAGCTTTTAGATTATTCCATTCTCCAGCGATATCGCCTGACCAAACAATGGTTGAATATTTTTGTTGTCCTGCAAATGCAGAACGTGTTAAAATAGTAACACGCTTCTCGGGACTTTCTCCCATTTGCCCTTCAAAAACTGCTTTAGTATGTTGTAAAGGATAGGCATTTAGATTTGCAAATCCAGTTCCGTTAAAAGTAGGATTCATAAAATGCGCCATATTTTCAGGTGTTGCTCCGTGGTCTGGCATTTCTGGCTCAGAGGCATCCATCCACCAAGCATCTGCGCCTTTACTGTATAACTTTTCATTTAATTGTTCCCAATACATTTTTCTGGCAGCAGGATTAAACGCATCATAATAAGAAAAATTATAACCCAAGAAATCTACTAAATTTTCTGCCAATGGTTTTGGATACAAGAAACCTGCTTCATTTAATTCTCTAAAATTATCGCTATTTCTATAAAATTTTCCCCAAACAGAAACCATAAATTTGGTATTTAACTCTTGATGTAATGTATCAATCATCGCAGTTGGATTAGGATAACGAGAAGGCTCGAAAGTAGCAGAGCCCCATTGGTCTTCTTTCCAATACTGCCAATCTTGAACAATAATATCTAGTGGAATTTTTCTTTTTCGAAATTCACGAACCACATTTAATATTTCATCTTGAGTTTTGTAGCGTTCCTTACATTGCCAAAATCCCATTGCCCATTTTGGTAAAATAGTAGCTTTTCCGGTCAAAGTTCTATAACCTGAAATTAAAGTATCCATACTTTCACCCGCAATTACAAAATAATTAATTTCTTTTCCGGCGGCAGACCACAAAGCAGTTTCGTTTTCAGCATGAGGTTCTCTCCATTTTAATTGTAAAGAATTATTTTTATGATAGCGCTGCCATTCTATTTCAATTTTATATTTTTTTCCTTTTTCTAAATTGATAACGTTCCTGTCACGAGCATTGGCATAAGGCGCCCAATTGTCTAAAACTAAAACATCGTTTATTTTTAATCTTAAAGTTCCATCAGAATAACTGTAGAACGCATATTCACCTGTTTTATCTGCTAAAATATATCCTGTATATCGAGCTCCTTTTATTGGATTGTCTTTTTCAATTATTAATTTGGTAGTAGTAGTTTTAGCATTATCCGCCTTTTCTTTAAATTCACTGTCATTAAAAAATGCTACATCTAAACCACCTGATTTTTGATTTTTATCAAACAATTTATCAGCAGGAATTGCTTTAATTTCATCAGGATTTCCAAATTTTGTGTGTGAATAATTGTTCCATAAAAGTCCATAACCTTTTGTTGACACAAAGAATGGCATATACACTTCAGTATTATGCTGGTATAAATCTAGATCTTGTCCTTTAATATTCAACATTCGATCTTGATGCTGACCTAATCCATAAATAGCTTCGTCTGAAGGAGATTCAAATTTTTGAGAAATCGATTGCGTTTGAAATCCTTCAAAACTATTTGGAGAAATAGTTTTTCCACCAGTGGCAACTTCTTTAAGTATGGGTTTGCCTTGCAAATCAAAAAATGCAACTGCTCCCGTTTTTTTATTGATTTTTGCCGTAATTTTTTTGGCTGTAATCGTAATTTCAGTTAAATTTTCCTTGACCTCAAATGGAACTTTAGAAAAAGCTTTTTCTTCAATTATTAAACTTTCTTTTGTATCAAATTTATCCGCAAGTGTGTACTTTACTTGCATAATGTTTTCACTGCAAACTACGACTTGCAATTTTCCTTCTTTTAGGGAATAAGTAATGTTATTTCCCTGTTTTTGAAAGGTAGATTCTTGTGCCTGTATATTCAAAAAACTGAGTATAAAAACCAAAATTGAAAAACACGCTTTTTTTTTATAAATCATAATCATAAAACTATTTTTTTTCTTATTTCTAAATTTAAAGATCTTTTTTTACTACAATCGAATAATGTAGTGAAAATTATGAAATTTAAGAATCGTAAAAATATAGTATGATTTCCGTTAACCGTGGTATTATTTTATCAATACCTTGTGCTAAATTTAAAGTTGAGTTAAATTTTCAATTTATGCTGAAGAAGAAATAGCGTGAATTGAGTAATTTTTAAAATTACCTACAGAAAATAATTTACATTACCTGATTAACTCTTTTTTGAAAAGTGTAAAGTTATTAATAGAACACGAATCTAGAAGTTATCCGTAATTGAAATTTAATCTTTTTTTAAAGGCATTAATTCGATATAAATAATAAGTGCATCACTTCTTATTCCAATTCAAATTGGCAAATGCTATAAATTGTTCCCAATCATAAGGGAAAATATCGTGTTTACCCGAACGCATATAATATCCTAATGTCCCAAAAGCAGGTTCATTTTCTTTTGGAAGTAACTGGATGGGCAATGGTTTTTTACCTAAAAAATCATAAACAGGACTAACCGCTACTGCTCCTAAAAACTCCCCATATGGATCACAAACATAACCTTCTTTAGCACTTGCAACCAACAAAGGTCGTGGTGCAATCAAGGCCATCATTAAATGTTGGTCAAAAGGAATCGTAGTATCTTTGTGATTGAATTGCTGAAAATTAGTGCTGAACCAATGCGGAAAAACACGGCAAATTTGAGCGATGTCTTCTTCATATACGTGATGGTACAATTTTGCGCCACCCGCGCCAGATTCATTGCTAATTACCATACCAAAGCGATTATCGGTTGCTCCTGCCCACAAAGCGGCTTTCCCCATTCTAGAAGTTCCCATTACAATAACTTTTTTATCATCAACATCTTTGTCGGTTTCTAAATAATCCATAGCACGACTCAAACCCCACGCCCATGCTCCCATCGTACTCAAATTATCAGGTCTATTCATCAATTCGGGATACAAGGTTTGAACGCCAGTTTTATATCCTTCTTTAAAATCTGGTGCAATATCACCTGCGTAAATGGTCGCCACACCATAACCGTTTTTCAAAATCATTTCTAACGGCCATTGTTTGGAAGCAATTCCTCGTGTAGAACATGTCGCTTTATTATTTATAACGCCTTTAGTTTTACTATTTACCCAATCAGTTGTAATTGCAATATTTTTGTCGTCACTAACTGCTTGATTGCCATTAAAATTGAGACCTAGAAAAATTGGCGCAGATTTTATATCATTTGGTGTGTAAAGTAAAATGCTCATTTGTTGGCCCGTTTCTGTTCCTTCAAACAATACTTTAATTTGTTTTCGTGTAGCAAGACCATTGAAAACTGAATTATTATCTTCGGTAATGACAAAGCGCATATTAGCTGGTTTATCAGGCATTTGACCATACACCTGTGTGGTGAAAAAATCGAGTAATTCTGGTCGGCGTTTTTTAAACCACTCTTTTTTCGACTGTACAATTTTTCCGTTATTCAATTGTAACGGATTACTAATCATGCTCATGATTTTAGCTTTTCCAATTGTATCTTGTGCCGAACTTACCTCACAATTGTAAAAGAAAGCTACCACTAAAAAACAAATAAATTTCAAGGTGTTTGTTCTCATTTTATTCTAACTCATATTAAATTTTTATAAAAAAAATCGCTCAGATGGATCTATTATTGATTTGGCAATACTGCTATAAATAGTACGCCCCTAGGGAGCTTAAACTGCTATGGTCAACATTTATTGAAATAGTTATGTTATTAGAAAACTTAAAGCCTATTATTTAAGGAACAATTATCTTTTTATTGAATTTCTGATTATCAGACGACTCTATAACTAAAAAATAAGTTCCTGATGACAATCTGCTCAAATCCAATTGTTGTTCTTCTCGACCAGAAAAACTAGGGAAAGGAAACGATTGTCCTGATAAACTTACCATGCTAATTTTTGTCAAATTTTCACTTAAATTTTTAGAATGAATTTTTAATATATTGTTTTTAACTGGATTTGGATAAACCAAAAAAAATTCTTCTGATTGTGCAAATTGATCCGTTCCTAAATTCGTCTCTTCTTCGTTTAAAATTAGTACGGGTTGATCTGTAGCATTCTCTTTACTAAAAAAACTAACCGAACCATTTTCACTTTTTAAGGCAATTGACAAGAAATCATTATCATTTGCAATTACCTCTTTAATTGCAGTAGTAATATCTAAAGTATACGTCGTAGCTCCTTTATTAATCGAAATTGTTCCTATTTGCTCGTCTAATTGCGGTGCGTTGATTCCATTAATTTCACTTTCTTTCCAATCGGCAGTAGTGATATGGGCAGATAAGGTAGCAAAATCAGCTGTGCTTGCAGTCAACCTCAATTTCGCATTCTCAATCCTAGTAAAGTCTAAGTCTTTCAAATCAATTTTTAAAAATGATTGATTTTCGATTCCATCAATTTGTCCCACTTTTAAGTTTGTTGATGAGCCTGAATTAATGCTACTTTTTCCGCCGTATTGAATGAAAGAATCTTCGATAATTTTTAACTCTTTCTAAGCGTTCAATGCCATTTTAAACGGTGAAGCTGGTAAATCTGCTGAATTGTCCAAAGTGCAGTATGGATCACGAGACCAACCGTAAGCAATATAAGCTGGTTTTGCAACGGAATTACTTTCTATAGAAATTTAGGCTAATATTCCATCAAAAATTAAACGATTCACTTTTGTATTCCAAAATATCAATAAAATTTACCTTCTTTAGTCTTTTTACTGATCTTCACTTTTATGTTAATGCTCATTTCTTGAAACAATAAAACATTTTCTTTGTAGAATAGAAAATATACAAAATTTTTAACATCAAAATATGACACAATTCAATTTCAATAAATGGAATACAATTATTGGTTGGTTTGCATTTGCAATCGCTTTAACTACTTACACACTGACTGTTGAACCTACTATGAGCTTTTGGGATTGTGGCGAATATATCGCTACAGCCGCTAAACTAGAAGTTGGTCACCCACCGGGAGCACCTTTATTCCAGATGATGGGAGCTTTTTTCGCCATGTTTGCTATTGATAATCAACATGTCGCATTGTTGGTAAATATGGTGTCTGTTTTTTCTAGCGCCTTTACTATTCTTTTTATGTTTTGGTCATCTTCTATGATTTTGAAAAAAATTGTAGCTCGTTTTGCAGAAATCGACCAAAACAATTCAATTGTTATTTTAGGAAGTTCATTTGTTGGTGCATTGGCCTATACTTTCTCTGATAGTTTCTGGTTTAATGCCGTTGAAGCCGAAGTTTACGCGATGGCATCTTTATTAATTGCATTGCTTTTCTGGCTTGGTCTTCGTTGGGAACAAGATATGGACCAGCCTAAAGGAAATAGATGGTTGTTAATCATTTCACTTGTTATTGGGCTTTCTTTTGGAGTTCACTTTATGGCTTTGCTAACAATTCCTGCAATTGGGTTTCTATATTATTTTAAACATTACGAAAAAGTTACTCTTAAAAATTTTATTATTGCGAATGCTGTAGTAATCGCGATTTTATTATTCATTTTCAAATTACTTTTACCGTTAACAATGGCTTTCTTTGGAAAAACCGAAGTATTTATGGTAAACAGTTTGGGACTTCCTTTTAACTCAGGAACCATTTTTGTTGCTTTACTTTTTATTGCTTTCTTTTATTTTGGATTAAAATACACGAAACAAAAAGGATTAATTTTCTATAACACTATTATTCTTTGTGTTTTATTTATTTTAATTGGATTCTCTACTTGGATGATGCTGCCTGTTCGTGCAAACGCAAACACTGTAATTAACGAAAATAAGCCATCAGATGCTACAGAGGTTTTAGCTTATTACAATCGTGAACAATATGGCGTTAATCCATTGTTTTATGGACCTCAATACACGGAAGTATTTGCTGGACTTGACGAAAAAAATCCGTATTTGGACAAAAAACCTAACTACGAAAGAGATTATAAAACAGGTAAATACATCATTACCAACAATTATAAAAACGCAGATCAAAATTCTGACGACAATCAAAAAACGATTCTACCAAGAATGTGGAGTACTGAAACGGGACACATTCAAAACTATATCAATTTTACAAATCCTCCTGCGTTTAAAATAAATCCAAATTATGCTTATGAAGAGGATTTAGCCGAATATGGAATTGATGCTAGTCAGTTAAGTGAAGAAGAATACAACAAAGCGACTGCACAATTGCGTAATGAAGTTGAAAAAACGGTTTCTGAATTTAGAAAAGCTTACGCTCAAAAACAAATTGACAACGAAGGCTATGTTAAATTCTTAAGAAGCTATAGCAAATATTTAATAATAGAAAAACCGTCCACTGTAGACAATTTCAGTTTTATGTTCGAATATCAATTTGGATACATGTACTGGAGATATTTAATGTGGAACTTCGTAGGACGTCAAAGCGATGAGCAGGGTAAATATGATAATCTTGACGGAAACTGGATCAGCGGAATCAAAGCTCTTGATTCCTTACACCTTGGTTCTCAAGACAATTTACCTTCAGATGTTTTAAACAACAAAGGAAGAAATGTTTACTTCTTCCTTCCTTTTATCTTAGGACTTATTGGAATAATGTATCACGCTAATAAAGACCTTAAAAGCTTTTACGTGCTTTTAGCCTTGTTCTTATTTACTGGTATTGCATTGAAAATTTATCTAAACGAAAGACCTTTTGAACCTCGGGAGAGAGATTATGCACTTGTAGGATCCTTTTATGTGTTTGCGATCTGGATAGGTTTTGGAGTTTACTCCTTATACGAAAGTATCCAGAAATTTATTACTCCAAAAATTGCCGGACTAATTATTATTGCCGGAAGTTTGTTAGCAGCCCCTATTTTAATGGCATCTCAAAACTGGGATGATCACGATAGATCAAATCGATATACTGCTGTTGCATTTGCGAAATCTCTTTTAAGTTCTTGCGACAAAGACGCTATTTTATTTACTATTGGAGACAATGATACCTTTCCATTATGGTATGCCCAAGAAATCGAAGGCTTTCGAACAGATGTTAAAATGGTAAACTCAAGCTTATTTATGACTGATTGGTATATTGACCAGATGAAAGCAAAATCATATGAATCAGATCCATTACCAATATCATTCACTCATGATGAATATGTGGGCGATAAACTTGATTACGTAATGCACCTTCCAAAAGTTGAAACACGCTGGAATATCAATGACTTTATTAGTTTTATTAAAAATCCAAAATCGACTGTAGGTTTACAAAACGGACAAGAAATCCATTTTTATCCAACCAATAAAATCAGAGTTCCCGTTGATAAAAAACTAATCATACAAAATAAGGTTGTTAATCCTAAATACAATGATTCTATTGTACCTTATATGGATATTGACATTAAAGGAAGTGCGATCTACAAAAATCGTTTGATGATGCTTGATATATTAGCAAACAATAACTGGAAAAGACCAATTTACTTTAGTGGTGGTGCTTTTGACGATGAAGATTATTTATGGTTAAAAGATTACTTACAATTAGATGGAATGGTATACAAATTAGTCCCTGTTAGAAATGTTCCTTCAAAAGATGGCGGACCAATGGATATGGGACAAATTGATGCCGACAAAATGTATGATATTGTAATGAAATGGGATTGGGGTAACAGTGATAGTGATAAAATATACCATGATCCTGAAACAAGAAGAAACAGTATAAACTATCGCACTAATTTATCTCGTTTAAGCGATCAATTAATTGCAGAGGGCAAAATAGACAAAGCTAAAAATGTAATTAATTTAGCAATGACAAAATTACCTGTGGATAAATACGGATACTATTCATTGGTAGCACCGTTTGCAAATGGATATTACAAAGTTGGAGAAACTGCAAAAGCACATGACTTGCTTAATAAACTAGTTCAAAAATATAAAGAGAATTTAAATTATTACGCAACATTGACGACAGGAGATCAAACCGATTTAGCAATGGATATTATCACTGATATTGAGCGCTACAGAAGTCTTTTACAAGTTATGGAACATAACAAAGACATAACATTATACGAAAAACACAAAATTATTTTTAATACTTATGTAAATGTTTTTGAACGTTTTGGACGAGAAAAAGAATAGAGTCCATTTGAGTTCATACCTTAAAGTCGGTAAAGAATAGATTAATATTACATCAAATTAATTTCCATTTCTTAGATATTTATAATGCATTTGAGTACAAGCAAGATACAAATTGATAAGTAGCATTATAAATTGGAACCATGCCAAGTTGTAGATGCACAAATCCTATAATTCAAGCTATTTGACTTCTATGTTATTTACAAAATTTAGGGATTAATTACAGCTCGATTCTTGTTCGATAATAAGTAATACTTAGTAAAATGTTGTGTTGGGTTTAAAATAGATACTTTATAATAACTTATAAATATTTGTTAGTATCCTTTGACTTTTGTAGTAGCAGGAACGTGAATCTAACCAATGTGACTTTAATTCTCTACAAATAATCTATATGGAAAACATTCGCCGATCTATTTTGCAGATGTTTTATAAAACTCTCACAATCATAACCCCATTCATCTAGTTCAACCCCAGATATGTTGGTCATCAAAAGGGAGGATAATAGTGAATAGAGTCAGATAAAAAAACTTTCTTAAAAAAAGTAGACAATGCATTTTAATTTTTTGAACATTTCAATTATGTATTATAAAATTGAAATATATGAATCTCTAATCTCTTAATTATTTTTTAAGTAAATTAAGTAATTTCATTTAAAAATTCGACATTTGCCCTGCGGATATATTTTTTAAATCATCAAAAAAATGGTTCGAAAATTGTCCCTTTAGGGCTACAAAAAACAAAACCCTAATCATCAATTTATTAGGTTTTTTTATTGGAATTATTTTCTTACTATATAAAAAATTACAGTAAATAATTAAGCCATAACTCTAAATAATTAAATATCTTTAATACTTTTTAGTAGAATGTTCGGAAAATTAGCATCCCGAAATTTCATAATAGAAAAATCTAAAAAGTTAACACGTTATAAATATGGACATAGTTAAATTTAAAATCACATCAAAAACTATAAAAGTAGAAGTACGTAATTCTAATAATTATGTTTTTAATTTTAATACTGCTTTAGACATTGCAAAAGAAGACAAAGATGTTTTATTAAAATTATACCATGCCTTAGATATTCTTTTTAAGAAAGAAACTCCGCAAGAAGTAAAAAACTACATTTCGCCTAACCAGACCAATATATTGGATCAGATTTCGGCTGTTGACAATTTAGAACAGGATAAATAAACAGTTCCAATTTGTAACATCTTTTCAACCCAACCGGCATTTAAACGTATTTTAGTTATTTTTGTATAAATACAAATCCCACTAAATGAAGCGTTCCGGCACAGCAGATCTTCCATTACACTATGGTCATGTTCCATTATGGCTTGCTGAACGTATGTCGAAACTTGGCTTTGCCATTGTAGAAACGATTGCTATGGAATTTTCCACATCCGAAGTAATCAGTAAACTAAGTAATCCTTTTTGGTTTCAAAGTTTTGGCGCTGTGATGGGAATGGACTGGCACTCATCGGGAATTACAACTTCTGTACTTGGGGCATTAAAAAAATCTGTAAATCCACATTCAAAAGAACTCGGAATTTATATCTGCGGAGGTAAAGGCAAGCATTCCATAGCCACCCCACAAGAACTTCTATTTGTTGGCGAAAAAACAGGCCTTGATGGAAATAATCTTGCGAATTGTAGCAGACTTACAGCCAAAGTAGACAATACAGCCATTCAGGATGGATTTCAACTGTATCAGCATAATTTTATTGTTGACAATAAAGGACAATGGGCCGTTATTCAACAAGGAATGAACCCTAACTCAAAAACGGCAAGGAGATATCACTGGCATTCGCAGGATTTAAAGTCTTTTATAAACGAACCCCATACCTTTATTTATGGCGAAAATCAAGGTACTATTTTAAATCTTACCGCTGAGGCGGCGACAAAATCTCGAGAAGGTATTTTAGAATTATCAAAAGAATCTCCAACAAAAATCATGAAAGAAATGCAGCATCTTTCTATGCCCGCGCATCATGATGTTAGAATGGAAGATGTTAATATGAAAAGGCTCGGCGCAATGCTTTGGACAACTCATGAAAACAAACCCGAAGATTTTCAGGAACTTTTGCTTTTAAAAGGAATGGGACCGAGAGCCCTGCAATCGTTAGCATTGGTTAGTGAAATCATTTACGGCACTCCTACCCGCTTTGAAGATCCTGCCCGTTTTTCTTTCGCTCATGGGGGAAAAGACGGACATCCGTTTCCTGTTCCGATAAAAATTTATGATGAAACAATCGATACTTTGCAAAGAGCCATTAATCGAGCTAAAATTGGAAATAATGATAAAATAGAAGCTATTCGCAAATTATCTGAAATCTCAAGAAAAGCAGAAGAAAGTTTTACACCCAACACTAATTTTGACGCCTTGATTCAAAGAGAGCGCGACGAATCACACAAATATGGCGGAAGAACTATTTTTGGAGAGGCTAAACCTCCCAAAAGCAAACCTTCAAATCCAAATAATCAATTGGAATTGTTTTAGGATAATTCAATGGTAATACATTTTACAATAAAAAATTTACTGTAGTTGTTTATTGCCTGACCTTTAGATCTTTTTATCAATAAACAACTACAATAACTGATTTGTTTTTCAAAATTTTAAATTATTTCCCTACTGCTTTTTGAAGATGAGCAGGATAACGATCTCCTTGTATAGTAGTTTGAGAAAAAGCATCGTCAATTTTTCTGACATCATCTGCACTTAGATGAATTGAAGCTCCTCCAATATTTTCTGTTAATCGGTGTGATTTTGTTGTTCCTGGAATTGGTGCTATCCATGGTTTTTGTGCTAAAAGCCAACCTAGTGCAATTTGTGCGGGAGTGGCATTTTTTTGAGAAGCAATTACAGATAGTAAATCAATCAATTTTTGATTTGCTTTTCTGTTGTCTTCACTAAAACGAGGTAAATTATTTCTGAAATCCGTACTTTCAAAACTTGTATTTTCAGTAATTGCACCCGTTAAAAAACCTCTTCCCAATGGACTAAAAGGCACAAAACCAATTCCTAATTCTTCAAGTGCTGGTAAAATTTCCAACTCAGGCTCGCGCCACCAAATTGAATATTCGCTTTGCAAAGCAGTTACCGGTTGAACCAAATGTGCTTTGCGAATAGATTCAACACCCGCTTCTGAAAGTCCAAAATATTTTACTTTTCCCTCCTGTATCAAATCTTTAACAGTTCCCGCAACATCTTCGATAGGAATATTTGGATCTACTCTATGTTGATAAAATAAATCAATAACATCTGTTTTTAAGCGTCTTAAAGATTCCTCCGCTACAGCTCTAATATTTTCTGGTCGGCTATCTTGTCCGTTAAGAGCGTTTCCATCTTTAAAACCAAACTTAGTCGCGATGGTCACTTCTTTTCTAAAAGGACTCAAAGCTTCTCCAACCAATTCTTCGTTGGCAATACCATAAGCTTCTGCCGTATCAAAAAATGTAATTCCCTGTTCGTAAGCTTCCCTAACTATTTTTATCGCTTGCTGTTTGTCCATCGCAGTACCATATGCAAAGCTTAATCCCATACAACCTAATCCTAATGCAGAAACTTCTAATCCCTGTGTTCCTAGTCTTCTCTTTTCCATAATTTTATATTTTAATTCTTTAAACCGTATTTCAATCGCGAATTATTTTTTTAATCCTAAATTCTTGCATCAAGAAAATAATGACACTACAAATTTCCTTTTATATTGAATACTTTCCGTAATACATATTACTGTAATTATTACCATTTTTACTGATTTGAACAATCACACTAACTTCTTAATAATCTGAATACTATATTTGTGTTATAAATTTAAAGAATCCAAAAATGGAACACATTATAAAAGTTGAAAAAGTTTCGCAATACAATGATCTTAAAGGCATTGAAACACAACATCCATTAATAAGTGTTTTCGATAATTCTAACACAAAAGCATTGCCCAACAATTGTCGCATGCATTTGGAATTGTATGCTGTTTTCTTGAAAGGTGGAAAATGCGGCGAATTAAAATACGGACGCAATAATTATGATTATGATGATGGAACAATGGTTTTCATTGCGCCTGGACAGGTTATAGAAGTTAATAACAAGGATGATTATCAGCCAACAGGAATGGCGCTTCTTTTTCATCCTGACTTAATAAAAGGGACATCTTTAGGAAAACAAATAAGTCACTATTCTTTTTTTTCATATGATTCATTTGAAGCGCTTCATCTATCTTTGAAAGAACAGCAGATTATTATAGATTTACTTCATAAGTTAGAATACGAATTAAGTCAATCCATTGACAAACACAGCAAAAGCATTATAAGCAACAATATTGAATTAATGCTTAATTACTGTGTTCGTTTTTATGACAGGCAGTTTATCACACGCGAAAATATCAATACTGATATATTATCGAAATTTGAAAATTTGCTAAAAGAGTATTTTGCGACTGAAAGCGTTCAGGAAACTGGCCTACCATCTGTTGGATATTTTGCAGATTGCTTGCATTTATCCCCAAATTATTTTGGGGATTTAATCAAAAAAGAAACGGGTAAAACTCCACAGGAGCACATTCAGTTAAAATTAATTAATTTGGCAAAAGAAAGAATCTTTGATACCGATAAATCGATTAGTCAAATAGCATTTGAACTCGGTTTTAGATATCCGCAGCATTTTAATCGAATGTTTAAAAAAAACACAGGTTATACGCCTAATGAATACCGAAGCTTAAATTAAAAATTTTAATTGTACATTAGACAGATGCTGGACAACTTTCCTTTTTATTTGGGTATTATTATAGTTATTTTATTACTGATTATGTTGGCTAATAAAATAAAAGTCGCTTATCCTGTACTCCTCGTATTGGCTGGATTGGCGATCAGTTTTATTCCAAAAGTGCCAATTATTCAAATTGAGCCTGACCTGATATTTTTCATCTTTCTTCCTCCGCTTTTGTATGAAGCCGCATGGACTGTTTCTTGGAAAGAAATGTGGCGCTGGCGTCGTATTATTACCAGCTTTGCTTTTGTTGTCGTATTTCTTTCGGCACTTTCTGTTGCCTTGGTTGCGAATTATATTATTCCGGGATTTTCACTTGCGTTAGGATTTTTATTGGGTGGAATTGTATCTCCGCCAGATGCGGTAAGTGCCGGAGCAATCTTAAAATTCGTCAAAGTTCCCAAAACAATTTCATCTATCCTCCAAGGCGAAAGTTTGTTGAATGACGCTTCTTCTTTGATTATTTTCAGATTTGCAATGGTAGCTGTTGCAACAGAACAATTTATATTTTACAAAGCAGCAATAAGTTTTAGCTGGATGATTTTTGGCGGAGTTGCTATTGGATTGTTAATTGGATTTCTTTTTATGAAAGCCCACAAATACTTGCCGACCAATGCGAATGTCGACATTGTTTTGTCTCTTCTTACGCCTTACATTATATATCTCGCTGCTGAAGAAGTGCACAGTTCAGGAGTATTGGCCGTAGTAAGCGGCGGTTTGCTTTTAGCGAATAACAGGCACCGATTTCTGAGTAGCAGATCTCGCATACAAGGAATAAATGTCTGGGAAAGCCTTTGCTTCATTTTAAACGGGTTGGTTTTTATGTTAATCGGGTTGGATTTACCACAAATCACCGCCGGATTAGAAGGTGTCAGCCTTATAAAGGCAATTGGATATGGCGTCTTAATCACTTTTGTTTTAATCATAAGCCGAATCGTATCCTCATACGGCGCTGTGATTGTAACATTAATTGCCCGTAATTTTATTACTGTTGCAGACAGAAGACATCCAGGCTACAAAACTCCTTTTATATTGGGCTGGACCGGAATGAGAGGTGTTGTTTCATTAGCAGCTGCATTATCAATTCCGGTGTATTTGAATAACGGAAATGGTTTTCCGCAACGCAACCTGATTTTATTTATCACATTTATTGTGATTCTTTTGACTTTGCTAATTCAGGGATTGACCTTGCCATATTTCATCAGAAAAATTAACTTGACAGATATTTATGATCCAATACCTCGCGATGAAGCATCTACTATTTTGCGAAAAGATTTGGCAGAATATGCAATTGATTATTTAAAAACAAATTATAACGATAAATTAGAAACGAACACTTCATTGCAGCAGCTTATTCAAAAATTAGAGCATCACAGTAAAGGCATCGATGACGAATCCATAGGAACCGAGCTCAAAATTATTTACCTTGACTTATTAGATCATCAAAGACAATGGTTGCTCAATAAAAATAAAGAAGATAAAACACTTGACGAATCCATCATTAGAAAAGAGATGTATTATCTAGATCTTGAAGAAGAAAAAGTGATTCATTCTTAAATATAATTTTCTCTGTATTATTTCAAATTTGGAATTTTCTCAATCAGATGTTTCCAATATCTTTTTGGCATATGCTTCATATGAAGTTTCATATTTTTCCTTGACTCGATATTCACGCTATTGAAAAAACAACGCCACAGATTCTGAAAAAATTCTTCTTGTTCATCGCATATTTCAGCTAAGAATTTAGAAGAATTTGATTCAGCATTAAATTGCAATTCTATAGTCGAAACATTTTCGAGATCATAATAAATACCATATTTACGCTTTGCATCATATATTAACCAACGCTGGTCGGCGTAGCGTTTTTTAAAATGGTTTTCTATAACGGGCAAAACATCGCAATCCGGCTCAACGATGGCATAATATAAATTATCTTTTGTGAGTTTAAAACGAACAAATGCTTCCATTCGATGTGCTTCTCTTCTGGTCAATCTGGCTGCTTTTCTTAAATCCCATACCGCACTGTTGCTAAAATCTCCTTCAATATTTTTTGAACTTGCCAAGGCATATTTGGCAAATTGAAATAGGATCTGTTCAATCTCATCCATATCAGAAAAAAAAGCTTTATAAAAATCTGAAAATCCTCCTGCCGAAAGGCGTTTTTTCAGTCCGCTTAAAACCCGGTTTGCTTTTTCGGAATCGGTCATTACATTATGGTGCGTTGCAAAAAGCAAAGCCGCAGAAGCCTCATTTTTGGCAAAAACAACATCATCAAATTTATATTCATAAATTTCAAATACCGCTGTAAGCCAGCCTTCAAAAGTTCCGTCGTAAATTACCTGTATCATTTTGTTTAAAATAAAGCAAGTTGATTCGAGAAGTCATTTTTATATTTACTGTTTTGCAGATTTAAAATTTGATCTTTGATTTGAATCGAAGTTAAATCCCGCTGTAATTGAAATGGAGTAGCAAACGCCAGAAAAAATTTGGCACGTGTATAAGCAATTCCTAATTTTTTTAAATCGTCCGGAAGTAGTTTTTTATATTGTCTCGCTGCAACAATTTTTTTGGCGCTCAAATATCCTATTCCCGGAATACGCTTTATAAGTTCTAAATCAGCAGTGTTAACATCAACCGGAAATTGGTTGAGGTTTCGCAAGGCCCAACCCAGTTTTGGGTCGATATCAAGATCAAGATTGGGCTGGTTGTGACCCACAATTTCATTTACTTTAAATCCGTAAAAACGAACTAACCAATCCGCCTGATACAAGCGATTTTCACGTATTATAGGAACAGGTGTTCCAATAGCTGGAAGTCTGCTATCATAACTAATAGGCACGTAACCGGAATAATAAACACGCTTCATATTCATCTTTTCATAAAAATAATCTGCCATGCCCAGAATTTCCAAATCGCTTTCTTTTGTTGCGCCAATAACCATTTGGGTGCTCTGACCTGCCGGAGCAAAAGTGGGCGCTTTATAATTCAGTTTCTTTTCTTCTTTATGACCAACAATTTCATTTTTCAGGTATTCCATTGGCTTAATCACATCAATATGATTTTTATCTGGTGCCAATAATTTCAAGCTTTGTTCCGTTGGCATTTCAACATTTACGCTTAACCGATCTGCGTATATTCCAGCTTGTTTCATCAATTCCTCACTCGCGCCCGGAATAGCTTTTAGATGAATATATCCATTGAAATTTTCTTCCAAACGCAATTTCTTTGCAATTCGAACCAAACGTTCCATTGTATAATCGGGATTGTCAAAAATACCGGAGCTTAAAAATAATCCCTCAATATAATTTCGTCTGTAAAAACCGATTGTAAGATCAACCACTTCCTGCACTGTAAAAGCAGCGCGCTTTACATCATTGCTTTTTCTGCTGACGCAATAGGCACAGTCGAAAATGCAATGGTTCGTCAATAAAATTTTTAGCAACGACACACAACGGCCATCTTCTGTATAAGCATGACAGATACCATATCCTTTAGCATCTCCAAGTCCTTTATCTTTATTCTCACGTTTGCTTCCACTAGAGGAACATGAAACATCATATTTCGCAGCATCGGCTAAGATTGCCAATTTCTCCATCACTCTCTCGTTTACCATTTTGACTTGTTTTTATTTAATTTGGAAGTGTAAATTCAGTACTTCAAAATTAGTCGTTTGATAGAAAAAAGGGATGAAATTTGTTGTTCTAAATTGTATCTATTTTATGTATTTCCAAAACTTTTATTCTCATTTTGTCTGAGAAAAAAGTGATATGTATTCGATAAACAAACAAGATTGCAAAAACCACGTTAAAATTGCTAACGTGTAACAGTTTTTCCACATAAAAAAATACATTTGTCAAAACGAAAACAAAGAGCGTCTTTTCACCACTCACCCTGAACCTGAAAGTGTACTGTTATGGAGCATGATAAATTTATTTTCTGTCTGGAAGGTGTTCCTGATGTTGATACTTATTTGGAGACTCAAGTAGTTAAAAACTTAGAAGAAATTGCCATTGATCAAGGCATTGCCAGCATCTATAAAACCTGTGACACCATCGAAGGGCTGGAGGAAAGCTTAAATGTGCTGCTTTATGAAGATCATAATTTTAAGGATTATGAAATCATTTATTTGGTAATGCCCGGCGAACCTAACAACATCTGCCTTCATGACTATTATTATAGTCTCGAAGAAATAGCAGAACTTTTTGAAGGTAAAATGAAAGGTAAAATAATTCATTTTGCTAATAAAAAGATATTAGACCTGAAAGAAGACGAAGCACAATATTTTCTTGATATTACCGGTGCCCGTGCGATTTCGGGCTATGGATCGACTTACAACAAAATAGCTAGTAGCAGCACTATTGATAAAGCTTTCTTTAGCTTGTATCAGGACAATGACGACCTTACTGAAGTTGTTGAAGAATTGTACCAAAAACATTACGCCCTTTGTCAATTGCTTGATTTTAGACTTTATTATTAAAGATGAAAAAACAGGCAAACGAAAAAATAAAAACATACGGAGCGAAAGGATTTCGGGAACGATTTCTTGGCGAAGAGAATCCAATACATTTATTATTCAAATCAAATTCAGACCATTTTTTTTGCTTGAAAATCGAAGAAATGATGGGGCTGCAATTTCCTGTTCCGCCTTCTAAACACAGTTGTCACACTATTATTTTCATAACTTCAGGAATTCATAGTATCAAAATTGGTTTTGAAGAGTACTATACGTATTCTAACGGAATTATAGTAGTTCCGGCGGGTCAGATTTTTTCATTAGAACATTTAAATAATAAACATGTTGGTTTTGTCTGTCAATTTCATCCTGATATTTTAATTGGAAAATATGGTGGAAGCGAAATGATTAATGAATTTGACTTTCTAAAAATTGGCGGTAATCCAAAAATTCCTGTTTCAGAAACTGACTTTCTTTTTTTTATCAATTTATTCAATCGCCTTCAACATGAATATGTTACGAGCGAAAAAGCCAATTTAGAAATCGTTCAATCGTATTTGATGGCTTTGTTCTGCGAAATGAATAAAAACAACATCAAAACAACAAAGGACACTAGTGCTGCAACGGCACTCTCGTCGAAATTCAAAGCACTTATTTACGATCACATTAAAATAAATCATCAGGTAAATTATTATGCTTCGCTTTTGAATGTAACACCTAATCATTTAAATAAATCTATTAAAGCAGCTACAGGTAAGTCGGCAACCAAATGGATTGATGAAACCATAATGCTTGAAGCAAAATACCTACTCTATCAAACTACATTTACTGTCAGTGAAATTGCGATGCAGGTGGGTCATGAGGATCAGTCATACTTCAGCAGATTCTTTAAAAAACATGAAGGTACAACTCCTGTTCAGTACCGAAAAATGATTGATAAATCCTAATTATTGATTGCGAAATCCTATCAACTCCTAAAGCATTTCATGAAATTTGCGTCATAAAAAAACCGATTTATGATTCATGTTTTTAAAACTTCAGTTGATACAAAATCGAAATTAGAATTTGCCACAGCATTGCTTACGGAATTACTACCACATGCCAAATGGAATTTTGATCTTGAGGACTGTGATAACATTTTACGAATTGATAGCGAAAAGGAAATTTCTGAAACAGTATTACAAAATAACATTTTTGATTGTATCGAATTAGAATAAACTACATTCAAATCCGCCCAAAACCTCATCTCATTATTATGGAAACTACCGTACACCAAAACAAAACTTTTGACACAATTGATTATTCGGAACAAAAATTATCAGATAACGAATTTGCAAATTGTGAATTCATCAACTGCAATTTTTCCAAAAGTGATTTTAGTGCTATTGATTTCTTAGATTGTACATTTAAGAACTGTAATCTTTCGTTAGCAATCCTTAAGAATACCGGACTTAAAAACATTCAATTTATTGGCTGCAAATTAATGGGATTAGATTTCAGTGCCAGCAATAGCTTTTTATTTTCAATGCGTTTTCAGGACTGCCTTTTGGATTATTCTACCTTCATTTACAAAAAACTAAAGAAAACTAACTTTATCGATTGTTCTTTAAAAGACGTCGATTTCTCAAATACGGATTTATCACTTGCCATTTTTAAAAATTGTGATTTGGCCAATGCCACTTTCGTGGAATGTATCCTGGAAAAAACAGATTTTCGTTCTTCGAGAAATTATGCTTTTGATCCTTCTGAAAATAAAATCAAAAGAACAAAAGTTTCACATGCTGCACTTGCTGGATTATTGGAGAAATTTGATTTGGATATTGAGTAAAATTCTTTTAACTCTGACCATTAAATGAATACAGACAGAGGCAGATTTAAATGTTATTTTGTTTTAAAACAATAAAAAAGGGATGCAAAATTGCACCCCTTTTTCAACTAAATCTAAATATTACAATTTTCTTATTTTATCCAACGTGGATCACCAATTTTTTTATCAATAATCGTTTGATTTTTAACTGTAAAGTCACCAGTAGCAGCACTTGCAAATTGTGGATCTAATACAGTTGCTGAAGTATCAGGTCTATTGTTACTACCTGCTAGCTGTAAATTAGGCGAATTAAAATTATTATTGTTTGAAAACACCGGCGCAGCAGTTGCAGTTGAGTTTGTATAAACTGCTGATCCCACCGCAAGCAATGTATTTCGCACTGTGGATGTATTTGAAATAAAACGCAAATACAAAATTCTACTTGCCAATGGTAATGCAGGACTATATATAGTACATGCGTCAATTAATACATTACTTGTTAGACCAGTTCCTGTCAATCCAGCTGCAGCATCTAAACGAATAAAGTCACGTGATGAACAAGTATCAAATGTACTTTTTGTCAAAGAAATACTTGCAACATAAGTAGTTCTAAAATCGATAAAATCAGCTGATCCTGCAGTATTTACATTTTTAACAACACTATTGTCAACAGTAAATGATTTTAATTTTGCAGATGCATTTCCGTACATTAATTGAGAAGGAAAATCATGAACATTACAGTTGCTTATTAAAACATCTCCTAATTGTGTCGTAGCCGCTGCACTAATTGCTATTGCCCCACCGGCTAAACCCGTTCCATTTAAATCTAAATCGATTAGAGAAAAACTAACCACTTCAGCTGCATTGTTAGGATTATTAGCCAAAGTGAAATTCACTTTTAATTTTGATTTGTCAGCTGTTCTCAAACCTCTTAGTGTTAATGTTTTATTTATAGCTATTAATCCGGTTTGAGCTGTATAATCACCCGGCATAAAAACTAAAACAGAACCAGAAGGCGCATCAGTAATCTTTTGGAATAAATTATCTTCTGGTTTAACCAAAATACCTGTTCCAATATCGATTCCTGTAGTAAAAGTCACTACACCTCTTTTCTTCGTTCCGTTTAATAAAGTAGCAGTATAAGCTGTTTCACCAGTAAGTCCGGTTACTACTGCAACACCTGCTGTTTTTTCTGCAGCCGTTATTACATGCGTTATGTTCCCGGGAGCAACTGTAATTTGAGTCACACTACTATTTGGTACCCATCTTAGAGTAACTTGTTTAGCATCGATATCTGCTGGTTGCACTGGAAAGAAAAGTTGCTCTGATAAAGTTGTTGCAGATGTTACAGACCATTTTGAATCTGCTAAACCATTTGTCACTGCTTTAACACGTATAGCATAAACAGTTTCTCCTTCTAACGCTACAGATAGCGGCAATTGAGAAGCAGTAACTTGTAGTGTTTTATAGATTGTTTTAAATTCAGTATCATCAGCACTAAATTCTACCGTATAATGATCTGCAGCTGGATTTACTGTCCAGTTAAGCTCAACCACAGTTTGGTTTTTGACTTTTGCGGTAAGTGCGATTGGAGAAAATTCTCTTGTATTACCTATACCATCCAGCAACCCTTCATTATAACTTTCGCAGCTTGAAACTGCAATTGTAAGTAGTAATGTGGCTATTAATCCTTTTAATATATATTTTGTTTTCATCATAATAACTTTATTAATTTTTTCTAAGATCTTAATAACCATAATCATTAGTTAATTGCCCATTACTTCCATCAATAAATACTTGCCAGATTGGCCAGAATTGTCTGTTGTCAGGATTTACACCTGCTTTATACAATGAGTTTATCTTAGCATCTGCTGCTGTTCCTGTCCATGTCCAGACAGCAGCTGAATAGGTTGCTCCCGGATTTGTGCTTTCACCTCTGTTTAATCCGTAAATATCAAGAGATACATTATCAGCTTTTAGTTTATAGTACAAAGTTGTCGGTACAGTAGCGTATTCACCTGTACGTGCAGATAAGTTTGTCATTTTTTGTTTAGCCTGATCTAATTTTACTTTAAGCAAATTCCAACGAATAAGGGCTTGCTTACGTTCCATCTCACCAGTAAACTCAAATTTATTTTCTTCAACAAGAGCATTAAACATCGCGTCTTTACTTGTTAATGCACTTACGTAAGCGTCAACTTTTACAGCCTGAGCTGCTGACGGGAAAGATCTTCTACGAACTTCTTTCAAATAAGGCGCAGCTGCACCAGGACCTTCTAATTCGTTTGCTGTTTCAGCAGCAATAAGAAGAACCTCAGCATAACGCATATACATTTTATTAACTCCATCATCATTAGTAGAAGTCACATAACGTTTCATCCATTCGTAACGATATTTACCAAAATACCAGGTATCTAATGTTCCTATTTCTTGTTTAGCGATATTATTAACTGCTGCACCATATTTATAAGGAACACAAGTAACATCTCTACGAGTATCAACTTGATCATAGTCATAGAAAACAAATGGTAACGGACCTGCTACACCTCCACGGTTAGCTCCGTTTGCCTGAAACTGATCACTAGCAGCCGTGTGTTTTACAGCGAAAGTAAATAACATTCTACCACGTCCGTCAGCGAAAGGAAGCTCCCAAAGCGATTCTCCTCCGGCAGTAGTATTTTCCTCATTGTATTTTCTCCATAATCCTTCGAAAGTAGATTCTAAACGAGCAGAACCACTTTGAATTACTTCACGAGATTCTCTTAATGCTAATGCATACATATTACCAACTGAAAGTTCCGGATCAGTACTTCTTCTAACTCCGTCAGGATATTGTTGAAAACCACTTGCTGCCAAAGCCAAACGCGCTCTGAATGCTTTTACAAAAGCTTTATTTACATGTTCTACAGTACTTGTATAGGCAGTTTGGTTAGGCCACGCAACCAATGTTGATGCTTCTCCTAAGTCTGCAATTAATTGCTTATAGATAACATCTCTACTTGATTTAGGTAAGTATAAAGTGGCCGTACTTATAGGTTCAAAACGAGCCGGAACATCTCCCCAAGATTTAACTAAATCAGCGTAGTAAATAGCTCTTAGTGTTAAAGCTTCTCCTAATAACTGACCCATTTCTGTTCCAGGTAGTGGATTTCCATACTGGCGAATACCCTTAATACAAATGTTAGCACGTTCAATACCTGAAAACATCATTGAATAAGCATTATTCGTAGTATTCATTTCCGTATTAGTTGGCTTGGCATCGTAAACACACAAATCTGCTTTATCACCTGCCGTTTGCGAAGTATTATACCATTCTACATCCGTATTTAATCCATAATAAGGTAAAAAACGTCCTCTATAAGAGTTAGTCTCAGCAAATGGTACTTTTATTCCATCAATCGCGCCTGATGCAAGTCCAGCTGTAGAGAAAATCAAAGACGCATCTAATGTTGATTCTGCGGGTGCATCTAAATAGTCATCTTCAAATTGTTGGCAAGAATTGAATAAACCCGAAATTATCAATCCAGCTATTATTATTTTATGTTTCATTTTGTAATAATTTAAAATTAGAAATTAAGATTCATCCCAAAAACCATTTGTCTGCTTCTTGGATAAGGACTTGAATCAACCCCAGGTGTAAGTGGATTTTTTCTTCTTGTTGAAACTTCCGGATCAGAACCTGAATAGTTAGTCCAAACAAAAACATTGCTTGCTGTCAGATAGAATCTCAACTTAGAAACTCCAAGTTTAGACACAAACATCTGAGGGGCTGTATACCCTAACGTTAAAGTATTTAATCTTAAAAATGATGCATCCTCAACTGCCCAATCAGTAAAGATAGCGCTACGCATATAAGGAGACCACATAGTTGTATTAGCATTAAGACTTGTTAAGGCAACAGGATCAGTTACTAATTGACCTGAAACAGGATCTAAATTCGTCCATCTCTTTCCATCAGCCATAGTAGAATTTAAATTTTTATATTGTCCAGAAGCTGTAGATGTCGAAAATTCAATTTTATCAGCATTATATACTTCATTACCAATACTCCAGTTAAAAGCTGCCATTAAATCGAATCCATAAGCATTTCCATTGATTACAAAACCACCAGAACTTTTAGGATTAACATTACCAATTACGGTTTTGTCGTTTATATCTACTTTACCATCACCATTAATATCTTTTAATTTCATGTCTCCAGGTTTAATAGAACTTCCGTCACCAACTAAAGTAGTAGCAGTACTAACTACGCCACTTTTTAAAGTATATTTTCCTGCGGCATAATCAAAATCTGAAACTTCATATCTTCCATCATTTTTGTAACCGTACATAGTTCCTAAAGAAGAACCAACCTCGATTAGATAATCATCTCCAATTTGTGAAGAAGCCCAACCAGTAGCTGCTCCAAAATTATTCATAACTCCTAATGAGTTAATACGGTTTTTGTTTATTCCCATATTGAATGAAAAATTCAATCCGTATTTAGCTTTTTCAATTGCAACTACATTAATAGTAGCCTCGAAACCTGTGTTTTGCGTTTCTCCCATATTACGGTACTGAAAATCATATCCAGATCCCGGAACAGGAAAATTAATTAACAAGTCACTAGTAATATTTTTATAAACATCAAAATTACCATTTAAGCGATTTTTGAAAAACCCAAAATCCAAACCAAAATTTTGAGTAACTGTTGTCTCCCATTTCAAATCAGGATTGGGCATTGTTTTTGAAGGCGCCCAAACACTAGTAACTCCATTGATCCATGTCGTTGCTGTAGATTGAAAAATCTGAATTTGTTGGCCAACAGGTATGTTATTATTTCCCGCTTCACCGTAACTAGCTCTTACTTTTAAAAGATCTATCCAACTTTGACTTTTTAAGAAATTCTCTTCAGAAATTTTCCATCCTGCTGCAAAAGCCGGGAAATATCCCCAACGATTCTCTTCTAAGAATTTACTCGAGCCATCTGCACGAAAAGTAGCCGATAATATGTAGCGATTTTTGTAATCATAATTTGCACGTCCAAAGAATGACAATAATTTATCATCCGGGCTGTAATAGTTATCAACAGATTGTGGTGTTCCCTGAGTTGTTAATTTTTTTGCTTTATCAAAATCAAAAAACTTAGGATATCCATGAATAGTTGTAGTTACAGCATTTGAATTATATGTAATGTTTTCTTCTCCTATAAGAGCAGTCAAATGATGATCTTCTCCCATTATTTTTTTGAAATCATAATTCAGTGTATTTGCATTTCTAAAACGTCTGTCTTTAGTATCCGTCATAATCATTGCTGGCATACCCTGTAATGTGCTTACCGGAGCATTCGCTATATAATAAGTAGTTAACCCGTAATAACGATAATCTAAAGTGTTAAAATTATCAAGACCTAAATCTACTTTCAGTTTTAAATTTTCTGCAATCTCCCATCCAAAACTTCCTAACATATTAAAGTTCTTGCGAAATTGCTGACGATCATTATCAGAAACAGATGCAAAAGGGTTTACCAATACTTCTGAACCGTCTCCAGTTGTATCTTCTGAAGTTAAACCTGCTACCGGAAGCGGTGCATAACCAACAATAGTACGCATACGTGAATCTGATGAAGATTTTTCATTTTGCTCATTTACACCACCACCATTAATCTCAGCATCTGAATAGCGCATGGTAAAACCAACATCAACTCTATCGCTTATTTTACTATTTAAAGCCAGGGAAAGGTTATTTCTTTTATAATCAGAACCAATCATAATTGCTTTTTCATCATAATGAGCGTAATTAAAATTATAATTGATCTTATCACTTCCTCCTCTAATACCTAAATCACGACTTTGAACCTCTCCTGTACGTCCAAAAATTTGTTTTTGCCAATCATCTCCCTTTAAACCTTTGTACATATCGTGATCTTGCCAATTTCCAAAATACTTAGTATACGAAGACGGATCAGAAGCTACTTTTGTCCCTGTTTGAGAAAGTAAAGCATATTCGTATTGCCATTTAGTATAATCATCAGGAGACAAAACATCAATTTGATTGGCCATTGTTTTCATACCGTAAAACATATTAAAGTTTACAGCAACTTTACCATCTTTACCACGTTTTGTTGTGATGATAATTACCCCATTTGCACCACGTGATCCATATATGGCAGTTGATGCAGCATCTTTTAAAACAGTCATTGAGTCAATATCAGATGAAGAGATATCATTCATACTATTTACCGGAAATCCATCTACAATAATTAAAGGTGAAGCGTCCTGAGTAAGAGAACCACCTCCACGAACTCTAATTTTTATATCCGCATCCGGAGAACCCTCTGCAGAAGTTACCTGCACACCGGCAATTCGACCTGTTAAAGCTTCAGCGACATTTGCCACCGGGACTTTTTTCAAATCGTTACCAGAAATAGTAGAAACTGCACCTGTTAAATCAGATTTCTTTGTTGTTCCATATCCAACAACAACAACCTCATTCAGGCTATTTGCGTCTTCACCTAATGCAACATCAATTTTAGTCTTTCCTGCAACAGCAACTTCCTTCGTTTTAAAACCTATAAAAGAAAAAATCACAACCGCTTTAGGATTAGTAAGTTTTAATTTATAATGCCCGTCAAAATCTGTAGAGGTACCATTTTTTGTGCCCTTTTCCAGTACGTTTACTCCTGGAAGGCTCATCCCCGTGGCATCATTTACTGTACCCTCCAGTGTTACATTTTGCGCACTTACTTGGTTGCTCATGAACAAGCACAATAAGAAAACAACTGCAAAACAACAATTTGTTCTTTTATTAAATAAATCTTTAAAATTCATGGTTTAGTGTTTAAGTTATTAATTGGTTTTTATTTTAAGTGGTTTTTTATTTTTATATACGCTCTTTTATAGGTGGTAAATTCTTGTCGACTCAGGAATAGCGAATTTTTTTAAAGTATAAATCTTAGTTTTTACTATATGTGCAACATCATGTAATCGATTACACAAACATAAATATTTTTTTTATATAAAAAATTAAAATTCATAAAAATTTCCTAAAAAAAATTACATATGAAAAATAAAGACGACTTTTTATACGACATGTGTAATTTATGTTATGAATAAATATTAAATATATTTTTATTATTTATACTAATGTTTCCTATTTGCTAAAAAAACAATCGATTACATAAACATAATTTAAAAGATTATCAGGTGTAAAAATCACACTTAAAATAATAAGTGCGCTTAAAAAAAATCATGAAATGAAGTAAGAAAATAGCACGCTTTTATAATACAACGACCTTCATTGGCATCACTCAGATCATTAACGAATGTTAAAAAACAAACAA
Organism: Flavobacterium aquidurense; assembly: GCA_900107365.1. Classification (GTDB taxonomy): domain Bacteria; phylum Bacteroidota; class Bacteroidia; order Flavobacteriales; family Flavobacteriaceae; genus Flavobacterium; species Flavobacterium aquidurense. The sequence goes on along the minus strand of FNPS01000003.1, from coordinate 394,925 downwards.
TATTGCGCACAAAAAAGCCCTTAAACTAAAATATAGCTTAAGGGCTTCTGCAACTTTATAAAGATCCTATTTATGCATTTTGCAACTGTAAAGAAGTTTTATGTTTTTGCATTAAAATCAAAGTTATAACCATTCCGACAGAAGCCATTCCGACACCAATAAGGTTTGGAGAAGCATAACTATAACCAGCTATTAAAGGTAATCCTCCCAAGAAGGCTCCTAAAGCATTCCCTATATTAAAACTCCCCTGAAGCGCTGCAGAGGCAATCATTTCAGCATCTTTGGCTGTTTTAATCATTAACATATTAATTGGTGCAATTACAGAAAACGAAATTGCGCCAGTCAAAAACGTAAAGAATAATGATATATATTGATTTGAAGATAAAAAATAAACCATAATCAAATCGATTACCATTACAAACAATAATGCCAGAACAGTAGGTGCCGGAGAGAATTTATCCGCCAATTTCCCTCCAAGGAAATTTCCGACTACCATCCCGAATCCAGCTAATATTAAAATATAGGAAACATCTTCTGGCGAGAACTTAGATACATTTATTAATAAAGGAGCGATATAACTGATCCAGGCAAATAATCCTCCAAAACCAATCGCCGTAATTCCGATGATTAACCAGGCTTCTGTTTTTTTGAAAAATAATAGTTGCGTTTTCATGTTGACATCACCACTTTTTTCCAAATTTGGCATCCATAATGAAATAAACAGAAACGTAAGCATTCCCACAATTGCAATTAATATAAAAGTATAGCGCCAGATAAAATGGTGTCCTATATAGGTACCAATGGGCACACCAATTAAATTGGCAATGGTTAAACCAGCAAACATTATTGAAATTGCCTGCGCTTCTTTTCCTTTATCAGCCAAACGGCTAGCAACTACGGCTCCTACTCCAAAGAAAGCACCATGGGGTAATCCGGAGAGAAATCGTGAAGCAAACAGAAAATTATAAGTTGGAGCAATGATCGAAAGAGCGTTGAAAACCGTTAACATCAAAGCTAATATTAAAAGCATTTTTTTTGGAGGAAAATTTCTTCCGATAATTACTAATAAAGGTGCACCAATAACAACACCCAAAGCATAAGCCGAAATTAAGTACCCGGCAACCGGAATGGAAACTTTCATATCTGAAGCAATATCAGGCAATAAACCCATCATGACAAATTCGGTTATCCCAATAGTTAAGCCTCCTAAAGACAAGGCAATAAGACTTTTTTTCATTTGTTTTATTAAGAAAGGAATAGATTTTCTATGACACAAATTTACATCAATACTACAAGAAATAAATTGTACATTTGTGATATAAACTTGTAAATTTAAGTTATGCCGAAATTAAATCAATTCAAGACACTGATGATTGATGAGTTTGAAGATGAGAAATTTCATCTTCCGCTGCATTCTCATACCTATTATGAAATCATCTATATCAAAAAGGGAAGCGGAATTCATCACCTAAATAACAATTTACTGCCGTATAAAACAGGCGATTTATTTGTAATTTCACCAGAAGATGAGCATTATTTCGACATTAAAAAAAGTACTCGATTTTTTTTCATAAAGTTTACAGACAGTTATTTTAACTCTAAACAGAACCTTACCTGCGACGAATTTTTAATTCACACTCCGGAAAGCTTCATGAGGAATAAAACATTAAAAGAAACCGTTCTTAAATTAGATGATCCCTGTAAAACTATATTAAAAAATACGATCGAAAATATTGCCGCTTACAATTGCAATACAGATGTTTCAAATTCACCCATTGTATTTTATCAGATTCTTTCGATTTTTGGATTAATCAAAGAAACGATGCGCGGTCTGAATCTTGTTGTAACAGGAAATTCCATTGATAACGAACAAATAACGTCTTATATTCATCAGCATATTTACAATCCAAAATTAGTTCAGATAAAAGTTATTGCCAATCACTTTAATATCGCTGAAACTTATTTTAGTGCTTATTTCAAAAGAACTTTTGCCATTAGTTATCGTGATTATATTCATAATCTGAGAACAACGCTAATAGAAAAACGATTCCACAATAATCAATTGCCTATTAAACAAATCGCTCATGAATTTGGTTTTACTGATGAAAGTCATTTGTCAAATTATTTCAAAAAAAGAAAAAACATGAAACCTACAGATTATAAAAAACTGTAGTTAGCGAAATCTTAAATAATCTTGGCACTTGAAAAAAAAACTTAAATTTGTATCATTAACCTATTTTCCTTGGCAAAAAAAGTACACATATTATTTCTCGTTTTAAGTTTTGGTTTCTTTTTGATGCCAACTAAGGGTTTTGCATGTAGTAAATCTTCCGAAAAAATTTCCTGCGAAAGAGAAACTTCAATAAAAACAAATTCAGATTCTTGTCAAAAAGATTGTTGCAAAAAAGGTCATACTTCAAAAAAAGACCAACACGGTTGCAACGGAAAATGTGATCATACAGGTTGCACAACTTCTGGTCTACAGTTTAGTCTGATTTCAGAAAATGAATTTGATTTCAGTACTACTACTTTTAATTTCTCTCTTGAGAAACCTTTTTTATATTACACTGAAGCCTCTGTTTCAGATGGTTTTACTTCTATTTGGTTACCTCCAAAAATAAAATAATTATATTTCGTTTAGCCATAAGTGGGTTAAAATTTAACCGCAAAGTGCGCTAATATTTATGCAAGACACGCAAAGAAAAATTCAACAATAATTTGGAATTTAAAATTCCTTAAATAGCAATAAAATGAAAAAATCCATAGCAACTATAGTAGCAGTAATTACCTTATTTACTGCAAATATCATTCAGGCAAATACATTCAAAACAGAAGCAATTACAATTGAAATTGTAGATTCAAATCAATTGCAACCTGTTTATGATGATTATTTTACTGTAAAAGATGCACTTATTAAAAGTGACAGTAAATTAACTTCGGCGAAAGCCAAAGATCTATTAACCGCAATTTCGGCTGTAAAAATGGACAAGCTTAAAAGCGATGAGCATACAGCGTGGATGAAAGTTATGAAAAAACTAACTGCTGATGCAAAAAGTATTTCTGCAACTACAGATTTAAAAAAACAACGTGAAACTTTCAAATCACTTTCAAAAAACACTTATGATCTTATTAAAGTTTCAAAATCTGCACAAGTGGTTTATAAACAATATTGTCCAATGGCAGATGCTGATTGGTTAAGTAAAGAAAAAGCCGTTAAAAATCCGTATTATGGTTCTTCAATGTTGACTTGCGGAAACGTCGTAGAAACTATCAAATAAATATGACACTATACATCAAAAACATGGTGTGCGGTCGATGTAAAATGGTTGTGAAGTCCGAGTTTGAAAAGCTCGGACTTCAGACTATTTCTGTTGAACTGGGAGAAGTCGAACTACAAGACGCTATCACAGAAAATCAAAAGAAAGTTCTGCTTCAAAACCTGCAAGTTCTAGGTTTCGACTTAATTGATGATAAAAAAAGTAAAACTATTGAGAAAATAAAAAATCTCATTGTTGATTTGGTTCATCATAAAAATAATGAACTCAAAATTAATTTATCTGATTATCTGGCTCAAAACCTAAATCAGGATTATAATACGTTAAGCAATTTATTTTCAGAAGTCGAAAACACAACAATCGAAAAATATTTCATTAGTCAGAAAATAGAAAAAGTAAAAGAGCTTTTAATTTACAATGAGCTTTCGTTAAGCGAAATTGCTGATATCTTAAATTATAGCAATGTGGCGCATTTAAGTAATCAGTTCAAGAAAATTACGGGCTTCACTCCTACTTATTTCAAACAATTGAAGGATAAAAAACGAATTCAGATAGAGAATTTGTAATTCATTTTATACCATAAAAAAACGTGCTAATAGTTAGCACGTTTTTTATTTATCTGAATAATGTCCCATTGCAGAAATTACCACGACGGTTACAATTTCTTCTTCAACACTATACATTAGTCTATCTTTTTTATTTATTTCTCTGGACCAAAATCCTGAAAAATTATGTTTGAGTGCTTCAGGTTTACCTACTCCTTCAAATGGAGTTTCACTAAGTTCTTCTAAAATTTTACCGATTTTTTTATACTAGCTTTATTACCTGATTTTAAGTGTTTAGAAATCTCTACCTGAGCTTCCGGAATTACTTCAACCCTAAACTTCCCCATACATCATTAGGATCAACTGTTATACTTTTAGATTTTCCACTTTTATAATCTGCATATCTTTTTTGAATCTCAGCGACAAACTCAGGATTATACGGACTTTCTTCTTCCTCTATTTTCACTCCCTTATTTGTAACAGCTAACAACTTTGCAAGTTCAAGCAATGTTTTACCCGCTTTTGTTCGCTCGTTAATGGTTATAGTTGTCATAATTTTAAATATTTATTATTACAAAGATACAAAAATCATACTATTTTATTATCATACAAATCTTTAACCCAAACATAATTATTCATGTAAATTGCTTAAATTCAATCCTATTTTTGAATTTCAATAATTCAGATGAATTTGTAAATCTTACAAATCATTCACAAAATTATACAAACCGAAGTAATGGTTACTTCGGAAATTTGCATTGTAATACTTTAAAAGATAAAACAATGACACATCAATATATAATTTCAGGGATGTCGTGTGATGGATGTCGCACCAAAGTCGAGAAAACGTTAAATACTATTGAAGGAATTCAGGCCGAGGTAACATTAAATCCTCCATTGGCAACTATTACAATGGAAAAACATATTACGACTGAAAAATTTCAGGAAGTTTTATCAAAGGCCGGAAAGTATTCTATTGAGATGACATCTTCTAAAACATCTTCAGAACCAGCAATTAAATCTTGTTGTTCAAGTAACAATAAAGAAAATCATGCTGTTCACGATCATAAAAAAGAAACCGCTGTAAAAGATCTGCACAATCATATTCATAGTCACAACCATCAAAATGCAACCGGAGTTTATTATTGCCCAATGCATTGTGAAGGCGACAAAACATATGATAAACCAGGAGATTGCCCAGTTTGCGGAATGGATTTAGTTCAGGAAGTTAACATTAGCAATACGCAATATACTTGTCCTATGCATCCGGAAGTCGTTTCAAACGAACCCGGTGATTGCCCAATTTGCGGAATGAATTTAGTTCCTGTTGCAATTTCGGAAGGCAATGAAAACAAAACTTACATAGATTTAGTAAAGAAAATGAAGATTGCCGTATTGTTTACGCTTCCCATTTTTATTATTTCAATGTCAGAAATGATTCCGAATAACCCTCTCTTTACTATAATGCCTATTGAAAAATGGAATTGGGTTCAGTTCTTATTTTCAATTCCGGTTATTTTTTACGCGGGTTGGATGTTTTTTGTTCGTGCCTGGAAATCGATTCTAACCTGGAATCTAAATATGTTTACGCTAATCGGAATAGGAACTGGCGTTGCTTTCTTATTTAGTATTACCGGAATGTTTTTTCCGGATATTTTTCCAGCGGAATTCAAATCGCATCACGGAACCATTCATCTCTATTTTGAAGCTGCGACTGTTATTATAACGTTGGTCCTGTTAGGACAGTTGTTAGAGGCAAAAGCACACGGGCAGACCAATGGAGCCATAAAAGCATTATTGAAATTGGCGCCTACAGAAGCGACTTTGGTTGAAAATGGAAATGACAAAATAATTTCGATTCACAATATCAAAAAAGGAGATTTACTACGTGTAAAACCAGGAGAAAAAATTCCTGTTGATGGAAAAATAACTAACGGGGAAAGCAGCATTGACGAAGCCATGATTACCGGTGAGCCTATTCCGGTTGATAAAAAAACAGGGGACACTGTTATTTCTGGAACTATCAACGGAACCAGATCGTTTGTTATGATTGCCGAAAAAGTAGGATCAGAAACTTTACTTTCCCAAATCATACAAATGGTAAATGATGCAAGCCGTTCCAGAGCACCAATCCAGAAACTGGCAGACCGCGTAGCTAAATATTTTGTCCCAACAGTGGTTATCATTTCGATAATAACCTTTTTTGTCTGGGCACAATTCGGTCCCAAACCTGCTTACATTTACGGATTAATTAATGCCATTGCCGTTTTAATTATTGCCTGTCCCTGTGCCTTAGGACTTGCAACTCCAATGTCGGTTATGGTTGGAGTTGGCAAAGGAGCGCAATTTGGCATCCTGATTAAAAACGCAGAAGCCTTAGAAAACATGAGCAAAATTGATGTGCTGATCACCGATAAAACCGGAACGATTACGGAAGGAAAACCATCTGTCGAAAAAATCTACGCCATCCATAATGATGAAGATGTTCTACTTCAAAATATAGCTTCGCTCAATCAGCATAGTGAACATCCTTTGGCGCAAGCCGTTGTTAACTTCGCTAAAGATAAAAATCAAAGTTTAATTGAAGTTCCAGATTTCGAAGCTGTTGCCGGAAAAGGAGTTATAGGTACTGTAAATAATTCGAAAGTAGCTTTAGGAAATAAAAAACTTATGCTTCAGGTTGGCGCTTCTATTTCGGAAGATATTGAGAATAAAATTGTTGCCGAACAAAGTTTAGGTAAAACGGTTTCTTATATAGCAGTTGATAAAATCGTTTTGGGCTATGTAACAATTACAGATGCCATAAAAGCAACTAGTGCAAAAGCAATCAAAGATTTAATTGATCAGGGTGTTGAAGTGATTATGATGACAGGTGATAATAGCAATACTGCAAAAGCGGTTGCAGATCATTTACATTTAAGTTCGTTCAAAGCGGATTGTCTACCGGAAGATAAACTAAAAGAAATTCAGCGTTTGCAGGCAGAAGGTAAAATTGTCGCTATGGCGGGGGACGGAATTAACGATGCTCCAGCTTTAGCGCAGGCAAATATTGGAATCGCGATGGGAACCGGAACTGATGTTGCCATTGAAAGTGCTAAAATAACATTGGTAAAAGGAGATTTAAACGGAATTGTAAAAGCAAAAAAACTAAGTTATTCCGTAATGCAAAACATCAAACAGAATCTATTTTTCGCTTTTATATATAATGTATTAGGCGTTCCAATTGCGGCCGGCATATTATATCCGGTATTTGGAATTCTGCTTTCGCCCATGTTAGCAGCATTAGCTATGAGTCTAAGCTCCGTTTCAGTTATTGTAAATGCTTTGCGATTACGAAATCTAAAACTTTAAATAAGCAACATGAAATTACATACTATACTACTTGTCTTTCTGATTGCTTTTAGTACAAAGGCTCAAAAAATCGTTCGTTACGATTTATACGTTCGCGACACTATTGTCAATTTTTCCGGAAAAGAAAAACGGGCTCTTACCGTTAACGGACAAATTCCGATGCCTACTCTGACATTTACCGAAGGCGATGTTGCCGAAATTTATGTGCACAACAAGCTGGATAAAGAAGATACTGCTTTACATTGGCACGGGTTATTTCTTCCTAATAAAGAAGACGGAGTTCCGTATTTAACACAAATGCCTATTAAACCAGGAACAACTCATAAATATAGTTTTCCTATTATTCAAAATGGAACGTATTGGTATCACAGTCATTCTGGTTTGCAGGAGCAAATAGGTTTGTACGGACTTTTTATCATCAACAAAAAGAAAGATGATACTACTTTTAGAAAAGGCATTGACGATTTACCAACAGTACCGGTTATTTTAAGCGAATGGACCGATTTGAAACCGGAGAATGTTCAGCGAATGCTACACAACGCCAACGATTGGTTTGCCATAAAAAAAGGAACGACTCAAAGTTATGCCGAAGCCATCAAAAAAGGTCAGTTTTCTACAAAAGTGACCAACGAATGGAAACGCATGAATGCCATGGACGTCAGTGATGTTTATTATGAGAAGTTTCTACTGAATGGTAAAAATGAAGATCAGCTTTCACAATTTAAAGCCGGAGACAAAGTCCGATTACGAATCGCAAACGGCGGTGCCTCCAGTTATTTCTGGCTCACTTACGGCGGCGGAAAAATAACCGTTGTGGCAAGTGATGGAAACGATGTTGAGCCTGTAGAAGTGGATCGCTTAATTATTGCCGTTTCTGAAACCTATGACGTAGTCGTAACCATTCCTGAAGATAAAAAATCTTTTGCATTTTTGGCTACAGCCGAAGACAGAACGGGATCAGCTTCTTTGTTTCTAGGACAGGGAGCTAAACAGCCTGTTGCTCATCTTCCGAAATTAAAATATCTTGAAGGGATGAAAATGATGAACGATATGATGAAGATGAACGGAGAAATGAACGATATGGGCATGAATATGTCTTTGAATAAAATGGATATGAATGCCGTTATGTATCCGGAAATTTCAGGCAAAGAAGAATCTGCAAAAACTGAAGATCATTCTGGTCACAATATGGAAGGCATGCAAATGACTAACGACACGACAGAAACTGCGGAGATTACGACTTTGAATTATGGAATGCTAAAATCTCCAACCAAAACAACACTTCCAAAAGATGCACCAGTAAAAGAATTGCGCTTTGAATTATCAGGAAATATGAATCGTTATGTATGGAGTCTGGACAATAAAGTGATTTCTGAAACGGATAAAATCTTAATCAAAAAAGGAGAAAACGTTCGGATTGTACTATATAATGGTTCGATGATGCGCCACCCAATGCATTTGCACGGGCACGATTTTAGAATTTTGAATGAACATGGTGATTATGCTCCACTTAAAAATGTGATTGATATAATGCCGATGGAAACTGATACCATAGAATTTCAGGCAAATGCTGATGGCGACTGGTTTTTTCATTGTCATATTTTATATCATATGATGGCCGGAATGGGAAGGATTTTTAGTTATGAAAATTCAGCACCAAATCCGTTAATTCATCATCCTGAAATGGCGTACAAAATGCTAAAAATGGACGATCGTATGTTTCATTTTATGGCTGAAAATGATTTTACTACAAACGGAAATGATGGAGAAGCCATGTACAGCAATACGCGCTGGAGCATTGGAACAGAATGGCGTTTGGGTTATAACGATAAACACGGTTATGAAACTGAAACACATATTGGCCGATACATTGGAAAAATGCAATGGCTGATGCCTTTTATAGGTTTCGATTGGCGCTATCGAAAAATGGGAATGGATGAACAGGAACAAAATCTTTTTGGGCAAACCAATACTAAAGACAATCGTTCTGTTTTTAGTGCCGGACTTGAATATACGTTACCCATGTTGGTAAAAGCTCAGGTTGAGGTATATACTGACGGAAATGTGAGAATTCAATTTGAACGAAAAGACATTCCGATCGCAAGACGTTTACGAATGAACCTAATGTGGAATACCGATAAGGAATATATGGCCGGTTTAAAATATGTAGCCGGAAGAAACTTCGGAATCACAACCCATTATGATAGTGATATGGGAATTGGTTTTGGGGTAAACCTGAATTATTAAGAAGATATTCCATTTAATTTTCAATGACATATTATTATAAAAACATTAACAAATTGTAAGAATCAACTCTAAGAAATGTTGTTATATTTGATGCACCAAAAGCAATATTTCTAACACAATAAATTATATCAAATGACAAAAGTAATTACCTTTTTAATGGCTGCTGTATTCTCAATTGGAGTAACTGCTCAAGAAACAAAACCAGTTGAAAAAGAAAAAGCAAAAAAAGAATCTTGTTGCAAAAAAACGGCAACAGATAAAAAAGACAAAAAATCTTGTTGCGTTAAAAAATAAATGAAATTCTATTTCAATAAAAAAGACCTCAAGCAATTGAGGTCTTTTTTATGTTTTGTTTTGCCACAGATTTCGCAGATTAAAAGGATTTCCAGGCCTAGCTTTAATAAAGTTTAAAACTTTGTCAAAGCTGATTTTAAACGTTTTGTTTAGAAAAAATCATTTTAATCTGCGAAATCTGTGGCAAAAAAATTATTTCAATCTAACACTCCATTCAAAATCCATTTCAGAAACCTGAACTCCCTCTTCATTTGTTCCAATCGATTTCATCCAGAAAGTTTGTCCTTCTCCTGTTTCTATTGTTCTTTGAATTGCTTCGGCAATTAAATGACCATCATTACAAACAAAAGTTATTCTTCCAGTCGCCTTCTTAGTAAAGTTTCCTTTATTGTTTGCTACCAACATAGAGATTTTTCTTCCGCTTTCCTGTATTTGCGAAATGACCAAAGCCCCGGTTGTCAATTCGGCTGCCATAGCCTGAACAGCAAAATACATCGAATTAAACGGGTTCTGATTAATCCATCTGTGCTTAACGCTTACGACACAGCTGTCTTTATCAATTGCTTTGACACGCACACCACAAAAGTATGCTGAAGGTAATTTGAATAATACAAATTTATTGAGTTTGGAAACTGAAACTGCCATGTGATTTATTTTTTTATGTAAAAATACAAAAAAACTATGCACGCACAATAAATTGAGATTACTTTCGTAAAACAGCAACAAAATCAGTACTTCGGAATGATTTTCAGTTCTTTATAACTTAATTTAAAATATTAACTTTGTTAAAATTTTGTTAATATTTGGTACTATGCAAAACAAGATACTGTCTTTTAGCCATATATTTGTATAAGAAATTACTATATACTTTTAATCATGGAAACATCAACACCACTCATCATGGAAAAAACATCAGAAAAGAACACTGCAACGTTCACACACTTAAGTACTTTAACACAGTACATCGTTCCGTTTGGAAATTATATTTTTCCAATTTTGATCTGGACGAGTTACAAAGACAAATCAGAATTTGTAAATCACCACGGAAAACAGACCTTAAACTTTCAATTGAGTTTATTGCTTTATACTTTAGTTTTGGCTTTAATCGCAATTCCGGCTTTTGTAACAGTTTTTCTTCAAAATCTGCCAATGGAAGCTATTTTTAACGATCATGATTTTGTAATCAGAAATTTTGATTTTCAAGGCAACATCGGATTAATAACGATAGGTGCAACTGCAGTCGTACTTTTTGGATTACTAAAATTTGTTGAATTCTTTTTAGTGATTTATGCTTCAATAAAAGCTTCAAACGGAGAATATTACAAATATCCGTTAACGATTCCCTTTATAAAGTAATCCTCAAAAAGGTTAAAAGTTATACGAAATAATTCTAACAGAATAAATTCGAAATCAATCATCATCAATCACCCGAGCCAGAATGGCGAACTGGCGCAGCAATCATCATCAATCAAAAAACGAATTGTTCAATCTAAAAAAAACAAAATGAAATTATGAACATTGAAAACACAAAAGCACAGATGCGCAAAGGTGTTCTTGAGTTTTGCATCTTATCAGTACTAAAAGAAAAAGACGCATACACATCAGAAATATTAGACACTTTAAAAAACGCAAAATTACTAGTTGTTGAGGGAACAGTTTATCCACTTTTAACTAGGCTGAAAAACGACGGTTTGCTAAATTATCGTTGGGAAGAATCGACCTCAGGGCCGCCACGAAAATATTATGGATTAACCGAAATAGGACAAACTTTTTTAAACGAACTTAGCGGTACCTGGACAGAATTATCTGACGCCGTAAATCTAATCACCAATCAAAATCAATAGTCATGAACAAAACAGTAAATATTAACTTAGGAGGTATGTTTTTCCACATCGATGAAGATGCGTACTTAAAATTAACCCGCTATTTTGACGCAATAAAACGATCACTTAACAGCTCATCTGGACAAGACGAAATTATTAAAGATATCGAAATGCGTGTTTCTGAATTATTAACAGAAAAACAAAAAAGCGAGAAACATGTTGTTGGACTGAAAGACGTTGATGAAGTGATTGCCGTTATGGGACAACCTGAAGATTACATCATTGAAGATGAAGAAAAATCAAATCAGTCTTTTAACGATTACGGAACAAGAAAACATAAAAAATTATACCGTGACAAGGAGAAAGGTATGATTGGTGGTGTTGCAACAGGTTTAGGACATTACTTTGGAATTGAAGCTGTCTGGATCAAAATTGTATTCTTAGTATTTGTTTTTGCAGGTTTTGGAACTGGAATTTTAGCTTATTTTGTTCTTTGGATTGTAACTCCGGAAGCGATTACAACTTCTGAGAAATTAGAGATGACAGGTGAACCGGTAACAATTTCAAACATCGAAAAAAAAGTTCGTGAAGAAATAGAATCATTATCTGATAAATTTAAAAGTGCAGATTATGATAAAATGGGAAACCAGGTAAAGTCGGGAGCTGAGAGAATAAGTAGTTCATTTGGAGACTTTGTCATGACAGTTTTTAAAATCTTCGCAAAATTTTTAGGCATAATTTTGATCATGGCCGGTATTAGTACTTTGATACTATTATTAATTGGAGTGTTTACTTTAGGAACAAATATTTTTATCGATTTTCCTTGGCAGAATTTTGTTGAAGCAGGAAACTTTACAGAATATCCTATTTGGTCATTTGGGTTATTGATGTTCTTTGCTGTTGGAATTCCGTTTTTCTTTTTGACACTTTTAGGTTTCAAATTATTATCGCCAAACTTAAAATCGATAGGGAATATTACAAAATATACTTTGTTGGCCATTTGGATTATCGCTGTTGCAATTGCAATTAGTATCGGAATCAAACAAGCGACTGAAATTTCATATGACAATAAAACAATTGAGAAAAAAGCACTTACTATTTCACCAAAAGATACATTGTATGTAAAGTTCAGATACAATGATTACTATGCCAAAGATTTGAATCACCATAGAGAATTTGAATTTGTACAAGATTCGGCCAACAATCAATTAATTTATTCAAACGATGTTCGCTTACATGTTTTACACACAGACGAAGCTGCTCCTTACCTGCAAATAGAAAAAACAGCAAGAGGGAATTCGTTTATAGCTGCAAAGCAAAGAGCCGAAAAAATCGACTACAAAATTCAGGTAAATGGCAATCACTTAGTATTAGACAACTATTTTCTTACAGACGTAAAAAATAAATTTAGAGGTCAGGAAGTTGATGTATATTTGTACCTACCAGAAGGTCAATTATTTAAACCAGATACATCAGTACAAGATTACGATGATTCTGAAGATGATTTTTTCAACTTACACTTTAGTGGAAACTATAATTACAAAGTTCAAGGTTCTAAAATCAAATGTTTAGATTGTCCTGCCGATGAAAATGACTTTAATGATGTAGACGAGGACAATAATGTTGAAACTGATACAGTAAAAGAAGTTTCAATTAAAATTAATGGAAAAGAAGTTTTAAACGGAAAAAAAACTAACGGAAAGCTAACCACTGATAAAAACGGAGTTATAATCAAAATAAACTAAGCCATGATAAAAATAATCATTCATATTACGAAATTCATTATTGCAACTGTTATTGCATTATTGTTTGCCTCATGTAACTTTAACGTAAAATCGATTGAAGGAAGTGGAAATGTTACGAAGGAAAAAAGAATTGTTCAGGGAGATTTTAATAAAGTTTCTGTCAGCAATGCAATCGATTTGGTAATCGAACAAGCTGATGCCACTGAAATTGTTGTTGAAGCTGATGATAATTTACAAAAAGAAATAACTACAAACGTCGAAAATGGAACTTTGATCATTAAATGTAAATACAATTCTTTTGGAAATGTTACAAAAAGAGTAACTGTAAAAATGCCCAAAATTAATAAATTAGAAGCTTCAAGCGCTTCGACAATATTAAGTAAAGGAGTTATTCTTGGTGAAGATATCGATCTGGAAACTTCAAGTGCCGCAACAATGAATGTTAATGTAGAATCTGATGCTATTACTGCAGATTCGGGAAGCGGAAGTACAATAAGTATTGAAGGAAAAGCATTAAGAATTAAAACCTCTGCATCTAGCGGATCCAACATAAATGCTCATAAATTATTTGCCAATGAAGTTCATGCAGAAGCCTCAAGTGGAGGAAGTGTAAATGTTCATCCAATAGTAAGCTTAAAAGCTGAAGCAAGTAGCGGTGGTAGCATTAATTATGATGTAACACCAAAAACTATCGAGAAAACTTCGAATTCAGGAGGAAGTATTAGTCAGGGGTAAACGATCTCTATCTGTTAAATATAAAAGAAATCATTCATCAAAAGTGGATGATTTTTTTATATTTGTCAAAATCAAATCTAGAATTAATGAAAAAAAGTACAACCCTACTCCTATTATTATTAGTCACTACCTTAACTTTTGCCCAAAAAAGAGAAAAATTAAAAGGATCTAAAATTGTAACTACTTCAATAAAAGAATCAGGAAATTTTGATGCTCTTGAAGTTGATGATAATATTGAAGTTTATTTAGAACGCGGAGAAAAAAACGAAATTAAAATTGAAGCCGATGATAATTTACACGATATTATCGGAATGGATTTAAGAGAGAAAACACTCCGATTATATACCTCAAAAGAGAGTACCATTTTCAAAAAACTTACTGTACACGTAACTTACACCAATACTTTTAACAAAGTCATTACAAAAAATGAAGCTGTTGTTTATGCCATTCAGGAACTTCAGCTGGATGACATTACTTTTAATAGCTTCGATTTTTCAAAATTATATTTGAATGTAAATGCTAAAAAATTCAGTTTATTCGCTGATGACAAATCTAAATCGGAAATAAACTTAAAAGCAGATGAAGCTACACTTCAATTGAGCAAAAATTCAACTATAAAATCATTAGTTGCAGCAACTAAATTCAAATGTGATTTATATCAAAAAGCGATTGCCACCCTTGAAGGAATTGCCGAAAAAGCAACTATTCGCTTAGACAATAATTCAACTTTTACCGGAACCAAATTCACTTTGAAAGATGCTAATATTACTGGTGAAGGTTCTGCGGTTGCTACTATTTTAGTTGATACTACTTTATCAATCGCAGCCGGAGACAAATCGGAAATTTCATTATTTGGTAACCCAAAAATTGAAATTACACGCTTTAGTGGAGAAGCTAAACTGATTAAAAAACCAGGTGGCGAAAAAGCAAAAGCAACAACCTTATAAAACAAATTTCAGATAAACTAAAATCTAAAAGTTATATAAAAAAAGTCCCATTCTGTATAGAATGGGACTTTTTTTTGCATTCACCTTCCAGCAAACTGAAAACTGAGACCGAGACCGTTTTTACTCTTTAGACGCTAAATATCTCTCTGCATCAAGAGCCGCCATACAACCTGTTCCGGCAGCAGTAATTGCCTGACGGTAAACATGGTCAGCAGCATCTCCGGCTACAAAAACACCTGGTACATTTGTATTAGATGTTCCTGGAGTATTGATGATATAGCCTGTTTCATCAAGCGTAATATAGTCTTTAAAGATATCTGTATTTGGTTTGTGACCAATTGCCACAAAAAATCCTGTTGCAGGAATTTCAAGAACTTCACCAGTAGTCTTATTCAACGCTTTTATAGCATGAACAACATTACTATCTCCTAAAACTTCAACAGTATCGTGGTTCATTAAAATCTCGATATTCTCCGTTTTACGAACACGATCTTCCATAATTTTTGAAGCTCTGAATTTTTCGCTTCTTACCAACATCGTTACTTTTTTACAAAGTTTAGATAAGTAATGTGCTTCTTCACAAGCAGAATCTCCTGCTCCAACAATTACAACTTCCTGATTACGGTAGAAAAATCCGTCGCAAACAGCACAGGCAGAAACTCCTCCGCCCATATTTAAATAATGTTGTTCTGATGGCAATCCTAAATATTTAGCCGTAGCTCCTGTTGAAATAATAACTGTTTCACAGTGCAATTCGATGCTATCGTTAATCCAAACTTTATGAATATCTCCAGAAAAATCAACTTTAGTAGCCCAACCATCACGAATATCAGCACCAAAACGTTTTGCTTGTTCCTGCAACTGAATCATCATTTCTGGTCCCGTTACTCCATCAACATAACCTGGAAAGTTCTCTACTTCGTTTGTCGTAGTCAACTGACCACCTGGCTGCATACCCTGATATAATACTGGATTCATATTTGCTCTGGCAGCATAAATTGCAGCAGTATAACCCGCTGGACCAGAACCAATAATAAGGCATTTAATTTTTTCGATTGTATCTGACATAATATGTGTAGTTTTTAGAGATGCAAATGTAAACTTTATTATAAAAAATTACCACCAAATTAAATCCTAAATAACTATCTCAAAATAAGTTTTATTTATTTTGAGATTTTCCTTTTGTAAACAGAATTTATTACTATATTTGCATCCGCTTACGGGCAGTACAACAAATACATCTTCGGGGTGTAGCGTAGCCCGGTTATCGCGCCTGCTTTGGGAGCAGGAGGCCGCAGGTTCGAATCCTGCCACCCCGACAAAAAGCCGAACAGAAATGTTCGGCTTTTTTTGTTTTTAATTCCATCATAGAATGTTTTACAAGAAATTTTAGTATCACAGAATAACAAATATTTTTTTCCTATTAATAAAAATTGATTCTCTCTAATAATTTTAGAAGCATAAAATTTAAGAAATCACCCATGGAACACAATAATTTTGCCTTTATAAAGACAGACAAAAAATTAATTAAAATTTTCTTTAACGACATTACTATTATAAAAGGATTAGGAAATTATGTAGAAATTCACACAACATTCAATAAAAAATATCTCTATTACAAAACGTTAAAGGACTTAATCCAAAGTTTACCCAATGAGTTTATGCGTGTTCATAATTCATATATAGTAAATTTGACCAACATTGAATATTTTGAAGACAATCAAATTGTAATAAAAGATTTAAAAATTACAGTAGCAAAAAGTTATAAAGATTGTTTTGTAAATGCAATTAATAAGATAATGATGTAAGCGAGTATATAAAAGAGAAGTCAAAGTAAATAATATAACCAACAAAGTAAATAATAAAATTTCGAAACATTTTTATTCGTTCTAATTTCGATAAAAATCTCATCATATGAAAAAAGAAATTGCAATAAATTATATAGAAACACACAACCTCATAGGTATAAAAGCAGGCTTGAACAGGGAAACCTTTTTAGACATTTGGATGATTGTTGTTAATGACAGAATTTTTGCCAGGTCATGGGGCTTAGCTGAAAAAAGTTGGTATAATAGTTTTTTACAAGACTCAAAAGGACAAATAAAATGTGGAGAAAATATTTTCAATATTAAAGCAATTGTTCCCATTGACAAAAACAACTTAACTTCAGCAATAAACAATGCTTACTTAACAAAATACAATACAGATCACAATATTAAATATGCAAAAGGAATAATTAAAGCGAAACATATTGAAAAAACTTTAGAATTTATTATCAAAGAATAATTGGACAGAAGATAAAGTAATTTTTAAACCATTCATTCAAATTATAATTTTAAAGCTTATATTATCATTACATACAAAAGTCTTTTCATTTATTTGAAAAGACTTTTTTTTTTCCTTTAAGCTAAATCATAAAATATAGAGACAGAACGGTTAACGCGTCCCGATTGAGATCGGGAAGGTCGTAGGTTCAAAATCTATGGCTGCCAAAAAAAACTTCTAGAAATTTAGATATTCTATACCATTTAAAAATTCATATGATAAATATTAGCCAATCCATTTGGTTGTTTTTTCAAATAAGCTTTTTTTTGTAACCCCTAGAAAATCTATAGATGAAAAAAATAACACTCTACATTATTTTAATAATTTCTACATTCGCCTTTGCGCAGAAGAATTCAGGAAATGATAATTCGAAAAAAAATACTGAAAAATACATCTTATATAAAACTCACGCCCACGCTTCTTATTACAACAATAAATTTAACGGAAAAAGAACAGCGAGCGGTAAAAGATTCAATAACAACAAACTAACTGCCGCTCATAAAAAATTCCCCTTTGGAACAAAACTAAGAATTACAAACGAACGAAATAATAAATCGGTTATTGTAGAGGTTATTGACAGGGGGCCCTTTAGTAAAAAAAGAGAAATTGATCTTACTAAAAAAGCTTTTATGAAAATCGCCTCAAACAAAGGAAGCGGCTCAATGAAAGTAAAAATTGAAGTTTTAAAAAATTAAAAAACTTAATTTTAAGCCAGAATTGCTTTTTTTAATCCAGCAATCGCTTTCAGCTTTTTGCACTTAAAACAAGAATAAAGCAAAACGAAATTTCTCTACTATTTTTTATTATTACAAAAATAAAAATCTTCAAAACACGCACCATACAACGATTAACTGAAGTTTCACAAATGTTAACAAAATAGATTTTCAAAAACCATAAATAATTGTATTTTTACGGTTCAAAATTCAGAAAATAAATGGGCAAAATCATTGCGATTGCTAATCAAAAAGGAGGCGTTGGAAAGACTACTACATCTGTAAATCTTGCAGCCTCATTAGGTGTTTTAGAAAAGAAAGTATTATTGATTGATGCTGATCCTCAAGCAAATGCCACGTCTGGCCTTGGGATTGATGTTGAATCAGTAGAGATTGGTACCTACCAAATACTTGAACATAGCCACACCCCAAAGGAAACCATCGTGAAATGTTCAGCTCCAAATGTTGATGTGATCCCTGCTCATATTGACCTTGTAGCCATCGAAATCGAATTGGTTGACAAAGAAAACAGAGAATACATGCTTAAAAAAGCATTAGAAAGTGTTAAAGACGAGTATGATTTTATTATTATTGACTGTGCACCTTCTTTAGGTTTATTAACTCTGAATGCTTTAACTGCAGCAGATTCAGTAGTTATCCCTATTCAGTGTGAATATTTTGCACTTGAAGGTTTAGGAAAATTATTGAACACTATTAAAAGTATTCAAAAAATACACAACCCCGATCTTGATATTGAAGGCTTACTACTTACAATGTATGATTCAAGATTACGTTTATCTAATCAGGTGGTTGAAGAAGTTCAAAAACACTTTAACGATATGGTTTTTGATACCGTTATTCAGAGAAATGTAAAATTAAGTGAAGCGCCAAGTTTTGGAGAAAGCATCATAAACTATGACGCAACCAGCAAAGGAGCTGTCAATTACATTAATTTAGCTCAGGAAATTATAAAGAAAAACAGCAAATAGTTTTTATGACAAAAGCAATTAAAAAACAAGCCTTAGGAAGAGGATTATCAGCATTATTAAAAGATCCGGAAAACGACATTACATCAGTAGAAGATAAAAATGCTGACAAAGTTGTTGGAAATATCATAGAGCTTGAAATAAGTGCTATCGAAATAAATCCGTTTCAGCCTAGAAGCAATTTTAATGAAGAATCTTTACGTGAATTAGCCACTTCTATCAAGGAACTTGGTGTGATTCAACCTATTACTGTTCGAAAATTAGAATTCAATAAATATCAGTTAATCTCAGGAGAGCGTCGTTTACGTGCTTCGACTTTAGTTGGATTAACACATGTTCCAGCTTACATCCGTATTGCAAATGACAATGAGTCATTGGTTATGGCTTTGGTAGAGAACATTCAACGTCATGACTTAGATCCGATTGAGATTGCATTATCCTACCAACGTTTGATTGATGAAATTCAGTTGACTCAGGAACAAATGAGCGAACGAGTTGGGAAAAAACGTTCTACAATTGCCAATTATTTACGTCTTTTAAAATTAGATCCGATTATCCAAACTGGTATTCGTGATGGTTTTATTAGTATGGGGCACGGTAGAGCTATTATAAATATTGAAGATTTAGATGCTCAGACGGATATCTATCAAAAAATAGTAAGTGAAAATTTATCTGTTCGTGAAACAGAGGCTTTAGTAAAAAATTATCACGAAGGCGTAAAACCAAAACCAGAAGGAGAAGCAAAAGCAAAAGCAGAATCTTCATTCTTAGTTAAAGAAACGCAAAAAAACTCTTTCAACGATTATTTTGGTGCGAAAGTTGATATAAAAGTCGCTGGCAATGGAAAAGGAAAAATTACAATTCCTTTTAATTCTCAAGCCGACTTTGACAGAATTATAAAATTAATAAACGGATAGTGAATAAAATTGTCCCCATAAGTCTATTGTTCTTTCTTATAGGAACCGTTTCTCTTTTTGCCCAGGCAAAAAAAGACACGGTTTTGGTTGTTAAAGACACTACTAAGTATCAGGAAATAGACCCGCTTACCCCAGCAAAAGCAGCTTTTTACTCTGCAATTTTACCAGGTTTAGGTCAGGCATACAATAAAAAATACTGGAAAATCCCGTTAGTCTACGGAGCAATTGGTACCAGTTTATATTTTTATATTGACAATAATAAAAAATACCACGATTATCG
This sequence comes from Flavobacterium aquidurense, assembly GCA_900107365.1. Classification (GTDB taxonomy): domain Bacteria; phylum Bacteroidota; class Bacteroidia; order Flavobacteriales; family Flavobacteriaceae; genus Flavobacterium; species Flavobacterium aquidurense. The sequence goes on along the minus strand of FNPS01000003.1, from coordinate 374,742 downwards.
TGACGCCTACAAAAGAAGATTAGAAGGGTATGATGATGATGATTACAAATTTTTAGATGATAGCAGACTTATTGCAGGACAAAAATTTTATCAACGAAACAGAGATTTATCAGCTTTGTTTGTTGTCGGATTTTATGTTTTAAACATTATCGATGCCAATGTTGATGCTGCCTTAATTCAGTTTAACGTAAACGAAAGATTATCCGTTCGCCCTGAAATATATCCGGCAGATGTAACTTTTAAACCCAACGTTGGACTAACTTTTAATTACCACTTTTAAATAGTTCTTGTCACTATTTAAAAATTCAAAAACACACATAAAATGAAAATTGCACTTTTAGGATACGGAAAAATGGGTAAAGTAATTGAACGAATTGCTTTAGAAAGAGGTCATGAAATTGTTTTAAAGAAAGATGAAACGAATACTTTTGACGGGCTTTCGACTGCTGATGTCGCAATAGATTTCAGTGTTCCTACTGCTGCCGTAGATAATATATCCAATTGTTTTCATGCCAATGTACCTGTAGTGTCAGGAACAACAGGATGGTTGGAACATTTTGATGAAATGGTTGCGCTTTGCAACGAAAAACAAGGGGGATTCATTTCGAGTTCTAACTTTAGTTTAGGAGTTAATATTTTCTTCGAACTAAATGAATATTTAGCTAAAATTATGTCACAATTTGATTCGTACAAAGTGACAATGGAAGAAATTCACCATACTCAAAAATTAGATGCTCCAAGCGGAACTGCAATTTCATTAGCCAAAGGCGTTATTGAAAATAGTAATTATGCAAATTGGACATTAGATGAGGCTAAAACAAACGAAATTCATATCGAAGCAAAAAGAATTGGTGATGTTCCCGGAACTCATACCGTAACTTACGATTCAATTGTAGATAGTATCGAATTAAAACACACCGCTCATAATCGTGAAGGTTTTGCTTTAGGGGCTGTAATTGCAGCAGAATGGTTAGCTGGCAAAAAGGGAATCTACAACATGAAAGATGTTTTAAACTTAAAATAAACAAATATAAAGGGTAAGGTCAATTCAAAAAAGCAACTTTAAACTTTAAAACTTTAAACAAAATATTATGACACTATATCTTTGGTTCCTTTTTTTCTTAGGCGTTCAAATTATTCATTTTCTGGGAACCTGGAAATTGTATCAGGCTGCCGGCCGAAAAAGTTGGGAAGCTGCCATTCCTGTTTATAATTCAATAGTTTTAATGAAGATCATTGGGCGACCAACCTGGTGGACAATATTACTTTTCATTCCGATTATTAACCTGATTATGTTTCCGGTTGTATGGGTAGAAACGTTAAGAACATTTGGTAAAAAATCAACTTTAGATACTTTCCTGGGAATCTTTTCTCTTGGTTTTTACATTTACTATGTAAACTATACTCAAAAACTAGAATACAACGCCAACAGATCATTAACTCCTGAAAACAAAACTGCCGATACTGTAAGTTCATTACTCTTTGCTATAATCGTAGCAACATTAGTGCATACGTATGTAGTGCAACCATACACGATTCCAACTTCTTCATTGGAAAAATCATTATTAATTGGAGACTTTTTATTCGTGAGCAAGCTAAACTACGGACCTAGAGTTCCTATGACTACCGTTGCTCTTCCAATGGTTCATGACTCTATACCACTAACAAAAAGAAAATCGTATTTAAGCTGGCCGCAATTACCCTATTTCAGATTACCGGCATTCGAAAAAATAAAGCGAACAGATATTGTTGTTTTTAACTGGCCTGTTGACACAGTTCATTATTTTTACGAACCTAAAGGAAGACCAGGCGTAATTAAACCAATCGACAAAAGATCTAATTACGTTAAAAGATGTGTTGGTATTCCCGGAGACAGTTTATCGGTAAGAGATGGGTACGTTTTCATTAACGGGAAAAAGTTAGTTTTACCTGAAAGAGCAAAACCTCAATACTCCTATAAAATAGCTTTAGATGAAAAAACTCCAATAGATCTGGAAGCACTTTTAAAAGAGCTTAATGTCAACCTTGTTGATGTAAGAGGTTTTAGAGATCAAAATAAAAGAGATACTTTGTTTATTGGTGCCTTAACAGAAACTAATGCTGAACGTATGAAAACGATTCCTGGTATTACGGCTGTAATTAGAGAAATTGCAAAAGGAAACGACGACAGAGTTTTTCCACACATTAATAAATGGAACGAAGATAATTACGGCCCAATTTATATTCCTGAAGCAGGAAAAACAGTTGCTTTGACAAATGAGTCATTACCATTTTACAAAGAAATCATTACCAATTACGAGCATAATACATTGCAAATAGATGGCGCTCATTTTATAATCAACGGAAAACAAACAAATTCCTATACCTTCAAACAAAACTATTATTGGATGATGGGAGATAATCGCCATAACTCTGAAGATAGCCGTTATTGGGGATATGTTCCGGAAGATCACATTGTAGGGAAACCGGTATTTATTTGGTTGAGTTGGGATACTAACGGAAAAGGAATCAACAAAATTCGTTGGGAAAGAGTTTTCACAACAGTTGATGGTGAAGGACAACCACAATCTTACTTTAAATATTTCTTAATGGTGCTAGCTGCCTATTTTGTTGGGGAATATTTCTGGAGAAAGAGAAAAGAAAATAAAGCATAAATAAAGTTTTTTTGTTTCAAGTTTCAGGTTTCACGGTCTAGTGCGAACCTGAAACCTGAAACTTGAAATCTGAAACTAAAACAAAATGAATTCGTTAATACTTCCTACTTATTTTCCATCGATTAGCCACTTTGCAGTTATGGCTCAGTCTGAAAATATTACTTTTGAAATGGAAGATAATTTTCAGAAACAAACTAACAGAAACCGTACCTATATCTATAGTCCAAACGGTATTCAGTTATTGAATATCCCTGTCAAACATTCTAAAACAATGCATCAAAAAACAAAAGATGTTTTTATTGAAAATGAATTTGATTGGCAAAAACAGCATTTTAAATCTTTAGAAGCAGGCTACAGAAGTTCGCCTTTTTTTGAATTTTTTGAAGATGATATTCGACCTGTTTTCGAAAAGAAACATACTTTTTTGATGGATTTAAACATGGAAGTTCTGAACATTGTGACCAAATGTTTGAGAATGAAATTAGAATTCAGCCACACAACAGAATATTTCATGGAAACAGAAGGCATCTCTGATTTTAGATATTTAGCAAATGGCAAAAAAGATCCTAATTCGTTCGAAAAATATCCACAAGTATTTGATGACAAACATGGCTTTATAAACAACCTGAGTGTTCTGGATTTGCTTTTTAACGAAGGTAAATTTGCGATGGATTATTTAAAGAATCAAAATATACTGTAGATCATTTTAATAAAAATTAAAAGGGAGAATTTCTGTAAAATGAAATTCTCCCTTTTTTATTTAGTTATTTTATTTTGCTCCCGGAGGTGCTTTTTGTTCAATAAATTTTATAAAAGTGTCGATCAAATGCCTTCTTGTACCTTCACCTTCGTAGATACTGTGCGAACGATTTGGATAAATCATTAAATTAAACATTCTGTCATATTTAATCAATTCATTAATCAAAACTTCGGCATTTTTATAGTGCACATTGTCATCACCTGTTCCGTGAATGTAAAGTAAATTTCCTTTTAAATTCTTCGCATGTGTTACTGGTGATGCCTCAACATACGCTGCTTCATTTTCACTTGGCAATCCCATATACCGCTCTGTATATATGTTATCATAAAAATGCTGGTCCGTAACCGCAGAAATTGCCACTCCGGTCTTGTATATATCAGGATATTGAAACATTAAATTCAAAGTAACAGCACCACCTCCACTCCATCCGTGAACAGCCACTCTGTCGCTATCAATAAAATTCCATTTTAAAATTTCTTTTGCCGCCATTGCCTGGTCACGAGTATTGATAATTCCAATATTTTTATAAATCGATTTCCTCCATTTTGTTCCTTTCAGAGAGGGAGTTCCTCTGTTATCCATTGCAATTCCGATATAACCTTTTGGAATTAACAAATCTATAAAACCGTTAAAATACGGCATATCATTCGCCACAGTAGCCATTGGCTCACCATAAACATAAAAAAACAATGGGTATTTTTTTGAGGAATCAAAATCCAGTGGTTTTGCCATTATTCCATCCATTTCAATACCATCAACGGTAGTTACTTTAAATTTCTCTAAAGAGAAATTACGTGTAGGAGCTGTAAAAACATCAGCCTCTTTTGGTACTATTTTTTTATGATCTGAAACCGAAACCAATCTCGTATTTAGATCTCGATTGATATTAGAATTGGTGTGTTTTGCATACGACCCGTCTGTTGAGAATTCATATTCATTTGTACCTTCAAATATTTCCGGAGTAATTCTTTTTGTCTTACGGGAATTCAAATTGGTTTCATACAAATACCGCTGAGTTGCATCTGTTGGACTTGAGATATAATAGATTGATTTTGTTTTATCATTATACGCTTTAAAATAAGCATCAAATTTACCAGTTGTAATTAGCTCTTTCTTTTTTCCATCTTTACTAATTTTATAAATGTGCATCCATCCATCGGCATCAGAGCTCCATAAAAAAGCTTTTCCATTGTCAACAAATTGACATGGAAAACCATCATATACTCCTGAAGAAATATCAAAAACATCAATCCATTCTGCCGATTTTTCCTGGTAGATTAAATTAGCTATTCCTGATTGAGCATTGCAATTATAAATAGAAGCCTGATTTTGATGTCTGTTAAGCTGAACCACCATTACGTCATTTGCAGCAACCCATTCCATTCGAACCAAATAATTATTGTCAGGTTCACCCGGAATATTGAGCCAATTCGTTTTTAAAGAAGCAATACTGATAACGCCAATTTTCACAGATGACGGTTTTTCTCCGGCTTTAGGATATTCTACCGGAACTACAAACGGATACAGAGCATCTGTATTATTGATCATTAAATGAAATTTAGTTTCTGTTGCATCAACCCGCCAATAAGCAATACTTTTTCCGTCAGGACTCCAGCGAAAGCCATCTCTGGCGGCAAGTTCTTCTTCATAAACCCAGTCAAAAGTTCCGTTTATAACCTTATCCGTTCCATCAGTTGTTAGTGGAGTTATTTTTCCCGAAACCAGATTTTCCAAATAAATATTATGTTTTGAAACATAAGCAACATTTTCATTGTCATTAGAAAATTTAGCAAACATTAAAGATGATTCTTCTAAGTTGGCACCTAGCTTTTTACCTTTTCCCGTTGTTAAATCAAAAAACCAATAATCTCCTTTTGTATTAGCTCTCCAAACTTTTTTTGAATTAGTATAAAGCAAAACTTTTGTTTTATTTTGATTCCATACTAAATCTTCTACTTCGCCATTAAAGCCAGCATCTTTTAGTTGTTTATCCGTTAAAACAGTACTGCCCTGATTTAATTTATCAACGTCATAAACCACAATTTTCTCTCCCGAATTTATCCAAAACGAATGCGAATTTGGCAGCCATTTTAATTCATTAATGTCAATATCTTTCTGAGCCAATATACTTGAGCAAACAAAAAGAAGTAATAAAAAACGTTTTTTAATCATGGTTCAGTTGGTTTAGTAATTGTTCTGTTCTTTAAATATGTCAAATCATCCCTTAAATCCAAAGAGAGCTCTAAGGTTCATCTAAAACTCCTAAAGTTTATTCTTCAACATTGTGGGCTTTTGCGTAAAACCTTTGCTTTCTTTACAGTTAAACTGAAGAACTTACTCAATCGAAAGTCTCGTCATAATTGGATAATGATCTGAATTTTCGAAATCAGAAAAGCTTTCAAATTGTTTGACTTTCATTTTACTGTCTGCAAAAATATAGTCTATTCGTGCTGGGTAATAACGGAATTTATAAGTAGCTCCAAAGCCTCCCCCTGCCTCTTCGAAAGTATCTTTCAGTTTTCCTTTTATATTTCGGTATACATAGGAGAACGGACTATTATTCATATCTCCACAAATGATAATTGGATTTTTACACTGCTTAATATTTTCTTTAAACATTTCGGCTTGTTCTTGCTGTTGCCTAAAACCTTTACTGATTCTGGTATAAATTAGCTGTGATTTTTGCTGATTTACATTATCAATATCATTTGAAATTTTAGCAACATCAGGAGAAATTTTAATAGACTGCAGGTGCATATTATAGACACGAATCACATCTTTACCACGTTTTATATCAGCATATATCACATTATTATCTGAATTGGGAAAAATAATATTCCCTTCATACAAAATTGGAAATTTAGAAAAAATGGCCTGACCCGTTTTAATCTGATTTCCATCAATAAATATATAACGGTGCGGGTACACTTTCAAATCTATATGAGCTGAATTCGAATATTCCTGAATACACAAAATATCCGGATCTTTTTCATCAATAAAGGCTTTAATATTGGATGGAATATCATCGCGATCCAGCCATTTAAAAACATTAAAAAGACGTACATTATAACTCATTACAGAGAAATCTTTTTCGTCCTTGACATACTCTTTTGCCGAGAATTTGTAAAACTTACTGATGAAGGTAATTCCAGTCAAGAGAACCAAACCAGATAATATAAGACGTTTTTTAAACTGAATAGCCCAATATATAAAGAAGAGCGCATTCAGCACAAAAAAAGCGGGCATAAACAATGTAAGCACCGATAAAAGCGGAAAGCTCTTAGGTGCTAGAAAAGGTAAAATATAGACGCTAAATGTAAGCACAGTCAGCACTATATTCAAAAAGAACATTATCTTATTAAACCATGAAAGGTTTTTCATATTTTCTTGCTAAAAGGATTATTTTCCAGCTTTAAATAAAAACTCTTTTTCTTCTTTTGTCAGACAATCATAACCAGACTGGCTGATTTTGTCTAAAATTTCGTCAATTTGTTGCTGCGTTTTGTCTTTCGTAACAATTCTTGACGTCACTTTTTCTGTAGGTTTTTGATAATTTTTATGAACTTTTTTGAATGGGGTCGAAGGGGATTTTTTAAATAGATTTGCGAAGAAATCGAGGGTTCTGGAAATCACAATACTCAAATCGGTTCCGTTTTGAAGCAATTTGATGTAAATAAATCCGAACAAAGCGCCGGCTAAATGCGAAATATGGCCACCCATATTTTCTAAACGAAGCTGCATTAAATCCAGAATTAAAATTACAGCCGTAATATGCCACAATTTTACATTCCCGATTAATAACAAACGAACACTCATTAGGGGCTGATAGGTTGTTGCTGCCACCAAAATAGCCATAATTGCGGCAGAAGCACCAACTATGGATGCGGAATAGCCTAAAAAGTAATAACTTAATACGAAAACAATTCCTGCGAAAATAGCACTTAAGATATACAATCCTAAATATTGTTTTTGCGTGAAAAAGGTCAGGAATAGCTGGCTCGCAAAATTCAAAACCATCATATTAAACAACAAATGTAAAAATGACGAATGAAAAAAGGCATAGGTTAAAAGTGTCCAGGGTCTGAATAAAAAACTATTTGGATCTGATGATAAAGCCAACCAATCCGGATAAGCAAAACCGCCACCCGAATATTGATAGAAAAACACCAAAGAAATCAGGAAACACGCAATATTCCAGTAAATAACACGCAGCGCAATTCCTCCTATTTTATATTGTAGTTTTAAATCATCTAAAATATTCATAAAGTTTCCTTTGTTTTTTAGTTTCCGATATTAAAGTTAAAAATTAATTCCAACGATTACTATTAAACTGATTTTTTTTCCAGTACCACATAATTAAAAAACCAGTTAGAGCTCCTCCAATATGTGCAAAATGGGCAATTCCGGTACCTCCACTTCCAAATAGAGAACTTCCTCTAAATCCTAGAAACAAATCTATTGCTAAAATTCCCGGAACAAAATATTTGGCCTTAACTGGAATTGGGATAAACATTATACCTAATTCAGCATTAGGAAACATAAAAGCAAAAGCAGTAAGCAAACCATAAATAGCTCCTGAAGCACCCACAACTGTTCCCATATACGCATCAGTAAAAGCACTAAATTGTGAAACAGAAACTAAATCCTGCCATCTTGTATCTATTTTACCTTCACTTAAAAGTTTCAAAATTTCCTCTTTTTGAAAACCATTGGCCGTTAAAGTGCTTAAAGTATCCTGAAAAGAATAATAATTCACGGCTGTATGCAACAGTGCTGAACCCAAACCACAGGAAATATAAAAAAACAAGAATTTTTTACCGCCCCAAAAATGTTCAAGAGCAGATCCAAAAGAAACCATGGCAAACATATTAAAAGCAATATGCATAATACCACCATGCATAAACATATGGGTTATAGGCTGCCAAGCTCCAAAATGAGGATTTTCAGGAAAAAACATTGCTAAATATTCGTAAGAAACCGGCACAAGCTGTGAACCAATAAAAAAGATAATATTGATTATTAATAGTTGTTTTACAACTGGAGTCATGTTCATCATATGGCAAACTTTTTATCTATATCTTCAACACGCATTGTGATGAAAGTAGGTTTTTGAAAAGGTGAAATATTTGGATCTTTACAGGCAAACAATCCGTTTACCAAATTATCTTGTTCTTTTTCGGTTAAATAAGATCCTGTTTTAACCGCTAAACTTTTAGCCATTGATTTAGCAATAGTATCATTCTGACTGTAACTACTCGCCGGAATTCCGTCTTGCAAATCACTTAATAATTGTTCGATTACTAAGGAAACTTCGCTTTCTGTAATGTTTACAGGAATTCCTGAAATTACTATATGATCGGTCTGTGCATCTTCAAAAACAAAACCTGTTGTTTCTAATGAAGGTTTCAATTCTTCAATCAATGTCATTTCATCTGAAGAATAAAACAAATTCAAAGGAAATAATAATTGTTGACTCGAAGCTTGATTTACCGTCATATTTAGTAAAAATTGTTCGTATAAAACACGTTGGTGAGCCCGTTGCTGATCAACGATAACCATTCCTGATTTTATTGGCGAAACAATATATTTTTTATGAATTTGATACGTTTTCTGACTTGCTGTTTCAACCTCATCATCATTAAATAGAGACGAAGTTACTTCTTCATTTTCAAAATTAAAAGGCGAGCTTTCGATACTTTCGGTATCCAAACCTACATACAAACTTTCCCAACTTGTGGTTGGCTCTACTCTTTTTGAATATCCGGAATAAGAATTTGATCCTGAACTAAAACTGGAACCAGAAGAAGATCCAGATCCAGAAGAACCCGATTTTGTATAATGCTGATTCGTTTTATCATCCGTAAACGGATTAAAAGTACCATCAACCTGAATTGTAGGTGTTTCAGCCTCTAAATCTTTATAATGGTATGGCGTATCTAAATTGGCATCTCGATCAAAATCTAAAACCGGAGCTACATTAAACTGCCCTAAACTATGTTTTATAGAAGCTCTTAAAATAGCATACAAAGCTTGTTCATCATCAAACTTAATCTCCGTTTTAGTTGGGTGGATATTGATATCAATAGTGTTTGGCGGAACTTGCAGATATAGGAAATAACTCGGTTGCGAACCGTCTTTTAAAAGTCCGTCATAAGCCGCTATTACCGCGTGATGCAAGTAACCGCTTTTGATGAAACGATCGTTTACAAAAAAGAATTGTTCTCCTCTATTTTTCTTGGCAAATTCAGGCTTGCAAACAAATCCCTGAACATTGATAATCTCGGTATCTTCATTAACCGGAACTAATTTTTCATTGGTTTTTCCGGAGAAAATTCCAACAACGCGCTGGCGATAACCAGCAGCGGGTAAATTGTACATTTCGCTACCGTTATGATAAAATGTAAAATGAATATTTGGATGCGCCAAAGCTACACGCTGAAATTCATCCATAACATGACGAAATTCAACTGTATCTGATTTTAAGAAGTTACGACGGGCAGGAATATTAAAAAACAGATTTTTAACCGCAAATGAAGTTCCTTTTGGCAAAACGGCCACTTCTTGCGAAACAAATTTACTCCCTTCGATTATAATATGAGTTCCCAGTTCCTCCTGATCTTGCTTGGTTTTCATTTCCATGTGCGCAATCGCAGCAATAGAAGCCAAAGCCTCTCCGCGAAAACCTTTTGTACATAAGGAAAACAAATCTTCTGCCTGGCGGATTTTTGAAGTAGCATGACGTTCAAAGCACAAACGTGCATCGGTCACACTCATTCCTTTACCATTATCGATAACCTGAACTAATGATTTTCCGGCGTCTTTAATAATTAATTTAATGTCGGTTGCGTCAGCATCAACAGCATTTTCTAAAAGCTCTTTTACGACTGAAGCTGGTCTTTGAACCACTTCTCCAGCAGCAATTTGATTAGCAACGTGATCAGGAAGTAATTGAATTATACTCGACATTTAAAATTTTAGATTGTAGATTAACGATTTAAGATTTGATTTGAAATCTAAACCAAGGTGTACAAATTTAATGAATTTCCATTGGCTTTTTGAATAAGTACTGTCATAAAAAAAACAAAAAACCTATACTATTTTACACAGTATAGGTTTTAGTTTTTTTTAAAACAATTGTGTTTTATTCGTTCTCGATTTTTATTGGTGTTTCTTCAATTTGGATTGCACCTGAAGCTAATAGAGGCTGGTTAAAAGGATGTGACATCGAAGCCTGCTGACGAATATACGCCATCTTAATTGCTGCAATTGCCGCTTCAGTTCCTTTGTTTCCGTGAACTCCTCCACTTCTATCAATTGATTGTTGCATGTTATTATCTGTCAAAACACAAAAAATAACCGGAATATCTGTTTGAACATTTAGGTCTTTAATTCCTTGTGTAACACCTTCGCATACAAAGTCAAAATGTTTTGTTTCTCCCTGGATTACACATCCAATTACAATAACCGCATCAACATTTTGTGTTTGCAACATTTTCTTTGCGCCATAGATCAGCTCAAAACTTCCTGGTACATTCCAGCGAATAATTTGCTGTGCTGGAACATCACAATCAATTAAGGCATCAAAAGCGCCATTGTAAAGTCCTTCTGTAATGGTTTCGTTCCATTCAGAAACAACAATCCCAAATCGAAAGTCTTTCGCATTTGGGATCGTGTTTTTATCGTATTCTGATAAATTTTTATTTTCGGTAGCCATCTGTACTATTTTAGATTTTTGATTTCAGAATTTAAATTCTTAATTACAAATCTACAATCTTAAATCTAAAGTCTAAAATTTTTATTGTGCTAATCCAATCAATACATCAACAGAAGCTGCTTCCGGAGTTGCATCGAAGTTTTCTTTAATATCAGTTAAATATTTCAAAGCGTCTTCTTTTTGACCTAAAGCCAAAGCCGTTTTACCTGCTTTTAATAAGAAACGAGGCGTTGTAAAATCATTTTTATTTGATTCAGCCGCTTTTACATAATAGTCAAGAGCTTCTTTTTGTTGATTTTTTTGAGAATAAGCATCTCCGATAGCACCTTTAGCCAAAGCACTTAAAATCATATCATCAGATTTAAAGTTACCTAAGTATTTAATAGCGTCATCAAATTTACCTGTATTCAAATAAGCCATACCAGCATAGTAATTTGCTAAGTTTCCAGCATCTGTTCCAGAATATTCATCAGCAATTTTCACAAATCCGAATTTACCTTCAGATCCATTCAATGCTAATTTATATAATGAATCACTTGCAACACCGTCTGTAGCTTTTTGGAAATTTTGTTGAGCAACAAACATTTCATTTGCAGCCTCATCTTGCTTAGGCGCTTCGATAAATTTTTGGTAAGCCAAATATCCAATAGTAGCAACCGCAATACCAGCAACTAAACCAATAATGATTTTTTGATTTTTAGCAACCCAATCCTCAGTTCTTGAAGCAGTTTCATCTAATTTAGAAAAAACTCCAGCAGTTGTACTGTCTTTTTCGTCAATGATTACCTGTGTTTCTTCAGTTACTTCTTTAACTTCCTTCTCTTTTGGTGCTTTATATCCTCTTTTATTGTAAGTAGCCATTTAAAATTAATTTAGTGAACGGCAAAAATAAAATTTTTATTGAAACTGAGGTAAAAAAAATCAATTTTATCACTATTTTAAAAAAAATATTTTTCCGAATGCTAAGTCCTTTCTTCTGAGCACTAAAATAATTCATCTTGAAACACGCCAAAAGCCTTTTATATCAATAATTTTCGATAATTTGCACCCTCAATTTTTTGATGTTCCAAAACGCAGATTTTCCAGGCTAATACTCAAATTTTAGCCACAGATTTCACAGATTCTCACAGATTGCAAAAGGTTTTCACAGTATTTAGCAGAAAAAATCCTTTAAAATCTTTTAATCTGTGGCAAAAAACAAAATCTCGCCTATAAAAACTTCAAATTTTACCCTTAGAGTTCCTTAAAAAATGCATTTAAACAAAATTTCTTTATTCAATTATAAAAATTTCTCCGAAGTCAGTTTTGATTTTGACCACAAGATCAATTGTTTTGTTGGTAAAAACGGCATTGGCAAAACTAATGTGCTCGATGCAATCTATCATTTGGCTTATGGGAAAAGCTATTTTAATCCGCTAGCGGTTCAAAATATCAAACACGGAGAAGAGTTTTTTGTGATTGATGCCGAATTAGAAAAAAATGACAGAACAGAACAAATTGTCTGCAGTTTAAAAAAAGGACAAAAGAAGGTCTTAAAAAGAAACGGTAAAGCTTACGACAAATTCTCAGATCATATCGGATTCATTCCGCTTGTAATTATTTCGCCTGCAGATCGCGATTTAATTGTAGAAGGAAGCGAGACGCGCCGTAAATTTATGGATAGCGTGATTTCTCAATTAGATTCTACTTACCTGCATCAGCTTATTCAATATCAAAAAATAATTGTGCAACGAAATGCGCTTTTGAAGTATTTTGCTCTCAACCATACCTTCGACAATGATACCTTATCTATATATAATGAGCAATTAAATAGTTTTGGACAATCTATTTTTGAAAAACGAAAAGATTTCCTGGAACAGTTTATACCTATATTTAATGTACATCATCAGGCCATTACAGGATCTGAAGAAACCGTTCAATTGGTTTATGAAAGCCATTTGTATGAAAAAGACTTGTTAACTCTTTTACAGGAAAATATTAATAAAGACCGGGCACTTCATTATACAAGTGTCGGAATCCATAAAGATGATTTATCTTTTGAAATCGATTCTTATCCAATAAAGAAATTTGGCTCTCAAGGGCAGCAGAAATCTTTTTTGATTGCTTTAAAACTGGCTCAATTTGAATTTTTAAAGAAACAAAGCGGGGTAAAACCACTTTTGCTTTTTGATGATATTTTTGACAAACTGGACGAAACCCGTGTTTCGAAAATTATCGAAATGGTAAATAGCGAAACTTTCGGCCAGCTTTTTATTTCAGACACACATCCGGAGCGTACCGAAGCAATTGTAAAATCTACGCATCAGAGTTATAAGATATTCAATTTGTAGTTTTTGTTTCAGGTTTCAAGTTTCAAGTTTCAGGTTTCAAGTTTCAGGTTTCCAAGCATGACGTTTGAAACTGCAAGCCTCATCTCTAAATTGATTTTACCATTCTGTTATGAAATCAAAATTGAAAAATCATTACTTTAGCAATACTTTATTTTTAAAATTAAATATCATGAAATTCCCCAAAATTTTATTGCTTATAACTTCGATTCTATTGTTCTCTTGCAACGACCAAAAAGCAAAACCTTTTGAATCTATTGCGCCGAAAGAATTTGCAGAAAAAATTAAGACAACTGAAAATCCTCAAATTTTAGACGTTAGAACTCCCGAAGAATTTGGATCGGAACATATTGACAATGCAGTAAACGTAAACTGGAATAGTGATGATTTTACAGCTAAAGCCGAATCTTATGATAAATCAAAACCTGTTTTCGTTTATTGTTTAAGCGGAGGAAGAAGTAAAAAAGCAGCGGCAAAACTTCAGGAACTTGGTTTTACCACAATTTATGAACTAGACGGCGGATTCTTAAACTGGAGCGAAGAAGGATTATCGAATCCATCGAAAGCTCAGGTCGGAATGACGATGAATGATTTCAATGATTTATTAAATACGGACAAAAAAGTTTTAGTCGATTTTTATGCCGAATGGTGTGGACCTTGCAAACAAATGGAACCATATATGCTGAAAATGCAAAAAGAAATGGCAGACAAAGTTGTTATTATCCGAATTGATGTGGACAAAAACAAATCTTTGGCAGCAACGATGAAAATCACTTCGCTTCCTACTATTTTGATTTACGAGAATAAGGCAGTTCAAAAGAAAATAATAGGCCTTACTTCTGAACAAAACTTAAAAGAACAACTGCAATAAAAACTAAATATGCTAACGAAAGAATCATTGCAATTTTTAGACGATTTAAAAAAGAACAACAATAGAGATTGGTTTCAGGACAATAAAAAACGATACGAGATTTTCAAAAAAGATTATCATCAATTGGTTAGTGATTTTCTGGATGTAATGAAACCGCTTGATCCTTCTTTGGAATTATTGGAGGTTAAAAACTGTACATTCCGAATCAATCGTGACATTCGATTCTCTAAAGACAAATCTCCCTATAAAGCGCATTTGGGAGTTTGGATGTCTACCGGCGCAAAAGGGGCTAACAGGGCGGGATACTATGTCCATATTGAAAAAGGTGCGAGTTTTATTGCTGGTGGATTTTATTCGCCCGAAGCGGAAGACTTGAAAAAAGTACGAAAAGAAATTGCCTTTTTTCATGATGATTTAGAAGCTATTTTGGCTGATAAAAACTTCAAAAAAGAATTTGGAAGTTTAGATATAAACGAAACCAATTCACTTAAAAATCCACCGAGAGGTTATGAAAAAGACCATCCGGCTATTGAATTTTTAAAATTAAAAAGCTTTACGGCAACTCAAAAATATGATATTAGCGAAGTAACTCAAAAAGGTTTTGTTGCCAAAATGAGCAAGAAATTAATTGCGCTAAAACCTTTAAACGAATTCATCAATCGTGCTTTAGATACAGATGAGTTTTAACCAATCCCTACCTATTTTCCGCCACGAATTCACGAATTAGCTTAAAATAATTCGTGAATTCGTGGCGGAAAAATATAAATAGCTTCACAAATAGTTACTAAGTTTACCGAATGAAAAAAAGGAAAATACTTTTTCTGGGAGAATCGTATCGTGCGGACGCTATTACGTGGATGAAAGGTTTGAAGGAATTTGGCGATTTTGAAATTTGCACTTGGGAACTTCAAACACCAAATACTTCAAAAGGCAACCGATTCAAACGTATTTTAGAATACTGCTTCTCTCCTATTTCTATTCGAAAAACAATTAGACGCGAAAAACCGGACATGATTATTGCCGAGAGAACCACCAGCTACGGTTTTCTTGCCGCAATTTCTGGAATGCATCCGATTGCTATTGCACAACAAGGACGAACTGATTTATGGCCGGAAGGTTCTGTTTTATTACCATTTAAAAAAATCATTCAGAAACACGCTTTCAAAAAATCCGATTTAATTCACGCCTGGGGACCTGTTATGACTATTTCTATGAAAGCGATTGGTGTTGACATGAGTAAAGTTTTGGTTATCCCAAAAGGAATTGATTTGACACTTTTTACTCCTTCTATTAATAATTCAAATAAAATTGAGGCCATTGTAACGCGATCTTTACAACCGGAATATCGTCATGATTCTATTTTACTGGCATTTTCTATTTTAAACCAAAGAGGGATTGATTTTTCATTGACCATTGTGGGAGATGGAACTCGCTTATTTTATTTGAAAGATTTGGCAAAAAAATTACAAATCGAAAATAAAGTGATTTTTACAGGCAGAATTCCGAATACAGAACTTCCTAAATTATTACAGCAATCCAACATTTACATCAGCATGCCTATTACTGAGGGCGTCTCGGCCTCTTTGTTTGAGGCAATGGCTTGTAGTTGTTATCCTGTAGTTTCTGATATCGCTGGAAATCAAAGCTGGATTAGACATCGTGAAAACGGACAATTAATTACAATTGATGATGTCGAAATGCTGGCAGAGGAATTGATTTGGTCTTTTGAAAATACTGAATCCCGAAATAATGCTATCTTAGAGAATCGAAAATTTGTGGAAGAGAATGCGAATTATGATCTTAATATGAAGATTGTTGCGAATAAATATCATGAGTTACTGGATTCTCGAAAGTAATTTAACCGCAAAGTCCGCAAGGTTTTTTAACTATTGAATATGCATAAACACAAAGAAGTTCACAAAGCTTTATGAATACAAAGCTTTGTGAACTTTGCCTTTTTTCTAATACTACACATATATAAAATTTACGGACTTCGCATAAATCCTTGCAAACTTTGCGGTTAAAAAAAATTATAATCCTTACTTTTGAACTCAGATTATAAAAGCCTTTTATTTATGGAAATCAAATCCAATTTTTCTTTAAAAAACTACAATACTTTTGGTATTGAAGCCAAAGCCAAACAATTTGTTGCAGTACATTCGATTGCCGAATTGAAAACAATTTTAGAAGAAAACAAAAATGAGAAAAAATTCATTTTAGGCGGAGGAAGCAATATGCTTTTAACCCAAGACATAGACGCTTTAGTCATTCATATTGATTTAAAAGGCAAAGAAATTATTAAAGAAGATGACGATTTTGTCTGGGTTGAAAGTCAGGCCGGCGAAACCTGGCACGATTTCGTCTTGTGGACAATTGACCATAATTTTGGAGGTTTAGAAAACATGTCGCTGATTCCGGGAAATGTTGGTACAACTCCGGTTCAGAATATTGGTGCATATGGAACCGAGATTAAAGACACTTTTGTTTCTTGCGAAGCGATCAATATTGAATCTCAGGAAATGAAAACTTTCATGAATGTCGAATGCAATTTTGGATATAGAGAAAGTATTTTCAAAAATAAAATTAAAGATCAATATATCATTACATCTGTAATTTACAAACTGACAAAACGCAATCATAAAATCAATACTTCTTACGGAGATATTACGGCTGAATTGGCTAAAAACAATGTTGTTATTCCAACTTTAAAAGAGGTAAGCAACGCTGTAATCGCGATCAGACAAAGTAAATTGCCTGACCCAAAAGAATTGGGAAATAGCGGAAGCTTCTTTAAAAATCCAATTTTATTGAAATCTGATTTTGAGAAAATTCACCAGAAGTTCCCGGAAATGAAATATTATGAAATTTCAGAAACCGAAGTAAAAGTTCCGGCGGGTTGGTTAATTGAGCAGGCAGGTTTTAAAGGAAAACGTTTTGGAGATGCCGGAGTTCATAAAAATCAGGCTTTGGTTTTAGTTAATTACGGAAATGCAACTGGTCAGGAAATTTTAGCCGTTTCACGAGACGTTCAAAAAACTGTTTTTGAAACTTTCGGAATTCATATTGAAGCGGAAGTGAATGTGATCTAAAACACGGATTTACTTCGTCCGTTCGCTATCGCTCAGGTCACAAATTTTCACGAATTATTACTATTGTCAGACTTAGCGAAGTCCTTGTAAACATTTCAACTGCGCTCAATGTATCATCGTTAAAACAATCGTTTCTTTCTCAAATCATGACAGAAAATATTTCCATAAAAATCACAAATCCAAATGATGAAAAAGTTCTGGCAATTATCGAAGAATTGTCGGCAAATCTTTATCTTCGTTTTGGAAGTGATGGAAAAAATTCTTTTACTGATTGGGAATATAATGATTCGAAATTTATTTTTGCCATAGCCGAAATTGACAATGAAATTGTTGGTTGCGGAGCGATTAGACCAATTTCTGAAAACATTGGAGAAGTAAAAAGAATGTATTCTAAATATCCGGGAAAGAAAATTGGCCAGACAATTTTAGCCTTTCTAGAAAACAAAGCTAAAGCAACAGGTTACACTGATTTAATTTTAGAAACACGGGTAAAAAATCAAGAGGCTAGTCAGTTTTATAAAAAACAAGATTATAACGTAATTCCGAATTACGGAAAATATACAGATCGACCGGAAGCAATTTGTTTTGGAAAATCTTTAAAATAAAATCATAAAATGTATACACCAGAAATATACAAAAACGAAGATCCGGAATCGATCAGAACTTTTTTGAAAGAAAACAGTTTTGGAATTCTCATCAATCAGACTAACGGAAAATTGTGTGCTACTCATATCCCGATAGAACTTGAAGTAAACGCTGATGATAAAGAAATTTTGCAGGGACATATTTCCAAACTGAATCCGCAAGCAGAAGGGTTTTCAGAAAATGATCAGGTTTTGGCTGTGTTTACAGGTCCGCATAGTTATATTTCTTCTTCCTGGTACGATCACGAAAATGTACCAACATGGAATTATATAGCCGTACATGTTTATGGAAGAATTAAAATTGTTGATGAAGCGGCTTCTATAGAACAATTAAAAAAATTAGTTGACAAATATGAAGCTACTTCAGAGAATCCTGTTCGCGTTGAGAATTTGTCAGCAAAAACAATGCGAGAAGCAAGAGGCATATTTGGTTTCGAAATAGAAATTGATGAGATCCAGGCAACCAAAAAACTCTCTCAAAATCGAGATGATCACAATTATAAAAACATAATATCGGAATTAGAAAAAACCGAAAACCCTCAGGCTATTGCTGTTGCAAAAGAAATGTTGAAATGCAGAAAGTAAATTGGATTTAACCATTGAAAATTACGAATTCATAAGTACATTTGCACGCGCAAGATTCAGAAATTAAAAGACATTAAAATCAGATGCTTATAACTTTATTTTACTTCTTTATTGCTATTGTTTTTATCCAAATTTTCTACTACTTAGGAATTTTTGGAAAGTTTGCTTTCAGTAAACCACAAGAAATTACACAAAAAAAACTTCCGGTTTCCGTAATTGTCTGCGCTAAAAATGAAGAGGAAAATGTCAAAAAGTTTATTCCGTTATTAGCAGAACAAGATTATCCTGATTTTGAAATTGTATTAATTGACGATGCATCAAGTGACGAAACCTTAGAAGTTTTTGAAGAATTTGAAAGCTTATATCCAAATATCCGTCTGGTAAAAGTGCAAAATAATGAAGCTTTCTGGGGTAATAAAAAATACGCCTTAACTTTAGGAATCAAAGCTTCTAAAAAAGAATACCTTTTATTTACAGATGCTGATTGTTATCCAAATTCAAAAGATTGGATAACTGGAATGACTTCGCAATTTACCATGAACAAAACCATTGTTTTAGGGTATGGTGGCTACGAAAAGATTGAACGTTCTTTATTAAACAAAATTATTCGTTTTGAGACTGTTTTAACAGCTGTACAATATTTTTCATGGGCTAAAATTGGAGCTCCATATATGGGAGTTGGAAGAAATTTAGCCTACAAAAAAGAAGAATTTTTTAACGTTAATGGTTTTATAGATCATATTCAGGTTCGCTCAGGCGATGATGATTTGTTTATTAATCAGGCCGCAAACAAAAGCAATACTACCATTTCATATAATCCGGAAAGTTTTACTTATTCAAAACCAAAAGAATCTTATAAAGAATGGTTCACGCAAAAAAGAAGACATGTTTCTACTGCAGAGTTTTATAAATTTTTTGATAAAATGCAGTTAGGCGTTTTTTATACATCGCAATTATTATTCTTTTTATTGGTTATACTTTTATTGGCTTTCCAATTTCAATGGATTGCTGTACTGGCAATATTAGCAACACGCTATACTGTTGCGTGGACAGTAATGGGATTTTCAGCTGGAAAATTAAAAGAAAATGATCTAAAAATTTGGTTTCCGGTTGTAGAGATGGTGCTTATATTCACACAAATTAATATCTTTATAACTAATATCTTTTCAAAACCTGTACATTGGAAATAAATTCTAAAATAGAAAAAGCAAAAAAAGGCGACCAGATCGCCTTTACTTTTTTATTAGATTTTTATTGGAATGAAGTGTACGGATTTATGCTAAAACGCACTGAAAACGAAACCATTGCTGAAGATATTACCATCGAAACTTTCTCAAAAGCTTTCGATAAAATTGCTACTTACAACTCCGAATTTCAATTCAATACCTGGCTAATTGCGATCGCAAAAAATGTCTATATTGATTTATTGCGTAAAAAGAAAACCAATCTTTTTATCGAAATTACCGACTCAGAAGATCAGCAGGCATACAACATTGCCGATCCTACTCCATCTGCCGAAGATGCTTTAATTAAAGAGCAAAATTTATCTCGTTTGCTTTTATGCATCAAAGAATTAAAACCTCATTATCAGGAAGTCATTCAGTTACGTTATTTTCAGGAAATGACTTATCAGGAAATTGCCCTTAAAATTGACGAGCCTTTAAGCAACGTAAAAGTAAAGCTTCTTCGCGCTAAAAAATTATTAGCAGAAATCATTGAACGTAATAGATAATTTATTATCTTTAGGTAAAGAATAAAATATTATCTTATTTTTTCTTAAAACAATCAATTATTCACATACTAAAACAACAATACCTACGTTGTTGCTAAAACCAAAACTTTGTCGCTTATGATTTAATGTTACTTAACCTTAAAATCCATTAATCATGTCTAAATCAAACATCTACGAAACCAATTGGACCGACCTTGTTTTCGAAAACAAGAACAAAGAGTACGGCGCGTATCAATTACGCCAGGAGAATGCAAAAACCACAGTAACAGCGCTATTTATAGGACTGCTATTATTGGCAAGTCTGGGAACTGCGTCGATGTTGATTAGTAAATTAGAAACACAAGGCGCTGTAGAAACAGATCCTATTCTTGAGGAACCTATAGTTGTTACACAATTTGACAACAATCCAGTTGTTCCAAAAACACCAGAAACAATTGCGCCTCCGCAACAAACTGCGCCAGCGGCTCCGGCAACAGATCTGTCTCAATTGTCACATCCGGTTATTGTTACTCCTGATCAGGCTGTAGACAATATTGCAACTAATATCGAAAACACTCCGGTTGTAGATAATGCTACAACAGGAACTGGCACGGTAACAAATACTCTACCAACAACTGGTGGGAACGGTAGCGGTACAGAAATTGCCCCGACAACTAACGACCCTGTAAATTCTGCTGTATTAGACAAAATGCCAGAATTCCCTGGAGGAATGGCTAAATTCTATACTTATGTTGGAAACAATTTTCACAAACCAGAATTGGACGCTGAAAAAACGCTTAGAGTGTATGTTTCTTTTGTAATTGAAAGAGACGGTTCTATTACTGATATCACGGTAATAAATGATCCGGGTTATGGTTTAGGAAAAGAAGCTATCAGGGTTTTGAAATCAATAAAAACAAAATGGGTTCCTGGAATACTAAATGGAAAAACAGTACGAACAGCCTATAATCTTCCAATAACAATAAAAACGGAAGTAGAATAAAACATAAAAAAAGCAGAATTTTAGGTTCTGCTTTTTTTATGTTTTATTAAAGCACTAAGAGATTAAGAAAATTGAGTTACAAGCTTAATTTTCTTAATCTCTTATCATTTAGAAACAAGATTATTTTTTATTTTAATTACTTTTACCATTCATAAAAAGAGAAACATTTTATTAAAATTAAAAACTAAAAAATGGGAATATTTTCAGCACTTCTTGGTAATGCAGGTTCTGTAAGTCAGGAAGATTTACTAAAAAACTACGGACAGCTTTTAACTGATAACGAATCAATTGAAATGGGTTTTAAATTAATCCGTGACACTTTTATCTTTACTAATAAAAGATTAATTCTGGTTGATGTACAAGGAATCACAGGAAGCAAAACAGAATATAAATCAATCGCTTACAAAAGCATTACCCGCTTTAGTGTAGAAACAGCAGGAACTTTTGACTTAGATGCCGAATTAAAAATTTGGGTTGCAAGCGAATTACAACCAAGTATTGTAAAACAATTTACTAAATCTGTGAACGTATATGAAGTGCAAAAAGTATTAGCACATCACGTTTTAGGTTAATCATAAAAAAACAAAAACCCGACATCTTGAAAATCTGTCGGGTTTTATTTTTTAAAAAGAAATGACTATTTCTTTTTAGTTGTTGTTTTCTTAGTGGTAGTAGCTTTTTTAACCGGAACCGGAACAGTATTTACAATTTTCCCCTGTACATATGGTTTATACAAACCATCTTTTTCTGCTCTCTTTTTTGCATCTTCAGCTCTTTGTTTTGAATCAGGATGCGAACTCATCATCTGATCGATAAAAGAAGCTTCTGCACCTTCGCTCATTTTCGCTAAAATTCTAAACGCAGATTCCTCGGCATTTACATTATAACCATTCTTCTTCATAAAATTATACGCAAACAAATCGGCTTCCGCTTCTTGTTTACGGCTAAATTTACTATCAATAATAGCGCTTCCTATTTTTCCTAACTGGCTATCTGTAACGCTGGCAACAGTTGCTGACTGTGAAGCAGCTGCATCCATTAAAGCTTCTTTTTTATAAGCCGCCTTAATAGCATCTTGCGAATCATGATTTGCCACGTGACCAATTTCATGGCCAATTACTGCAAGTAGTTCATTATCATCCATGATATCCATTAATCCGGAATACACACGAACACTACCATCTGCGGTTGCAAAAGCATTTACTTCTTTTAATTTATATACTTTATAATTTAATGTATAACCTTCTCCAGCAGTGTATTTTCCAAAAACTTTATTCAATCTTATAGTGTAACCGTCTGTCGGGCCGGCAATTTCATTTTCAGTATCCAGTTTATCTACCGCCGCTTTAGATAATGCAGCAGCATCGGCATTGCTAAATGTAAAACCGCTAACTCCTTTTTGAACAGCACCAATTGCTTTATCTCCAAAATTAATTTGCGCATTGATCTTATTAAAACCAAAAAAGGCAAATAAAACTCCTAATACAATAAATTTCTTTTTCATATTTCTTATTATTTCAATTTAACAACAAATGTAGTACAACAATATTCCTTTTTACACTTCTTTAATGTCCATTTTCTAACAAATAAAGATATAAATTTTAAATGAGCTAAAGTAGGAAGAATACAATAACTTAGCCTTTCTGACAAAATAAACAAACAAAACAACAGCTTTTGAACATATCTTACTTTTTAAAAACAATGATTTAACAATTTAATAAAATATTCATCAAAACAGTTTCACAAAATTGTAACAATACAATTTCAAATTAAATTATAAACAAATCCTCAAATAAACTACAATGCTTATCTTTGTACTTTGAATTTTGATATATGGAAACAGTCATTGAAAATATACCAACGGGAAAACCTAAATGGTTAAAGGTTAAACTTCCAATTGGACAAAAATATACTGAACTTCGTGGTTTAGTTGATAAATATAGCCTAAACACTATTTGCACCTCCGGAAGTTGCCCAAATATGGGAGAATGTTGGGGAGAAGGAACTGCCACTTTTATGATCTTAGGAAATGTTTGTACCCGTTCTTGCGGATTCTGTGGTGTAAAAACCGGAAGACCAGAAACGGTGGACTGGGACGAACCCGAAAAAGTAGCGCGTTCAATAAAAATAATGAACATCAAACATGCTGTAATTACAAGTGTGGACAGAGATGATTTAAAAGATGGCGGATCAATTATCTGGATTGAAACTGTGAAAGCAATTCGCAGAATGAACCCAAACACTACGCTTGAAACTTTAATTCCGGATTTTCAGGGAATCGAAAGAAATCTTGACCGAATTGTAGAAGCAAATCCTGAAGTAGTATCGCATAATGTTGAAACAGTTCGTCGTTTAACACGCGAAGTGCGTATTCAGGCAAAATACGATCGTAGTCTGGAAGTTTTACGTTATTTAAAAGAAAAAGGAATCAACAGAACTAAATCTGGTATTATGCTGGGACTTGGTGAAACTGAAGAAGAAGTTTTTCAAACCATGACCGATTTGCGTAATGCAAATGTTGATGTTGTAACCATTGGTCAATACCTGCAACCAAGTAAAAAACACTTACCTGTAAAAGAATTTATAACACCGGATCAATTTGCTAAATATGAAAAATTTGGTCTGGAATTAGGTTTCCGCCATGTCGAAAGCGGGCCTTTGGTTCGTTCTTCTTATAAAGCACAAAAACATATTTTATAAAAACGTTTAACCGTTTATTTGTTTAATTGTTCAATCAATTAAACAAATAAACGATTTACCGAATAAACAACTAGCTTGAAAACAAGAATTGCTATTAATGGTTTTGGAAGAATCGGAAGAAATTTATTTCGCCTTCTTATCAACCACCCAGAAATTGAAGTAGTTGCAATTAATGATATTGCTGATAATAAAACCATGTCGCATTTGATAAAATACGACAGTATTCATGGAGTTTTACCTTTTAAAGTAAGCTACGACGAAGAAGGTATTATTGTAGACGAAAAACATGTGGCCTTTTTTCATGAAAAAAGCATTTCAAATTTAGACTGGAAAAGCCATTCTATTGATTTTGTAATAGAATCGACAGGAAAATACAAAACGCATGAAGAGTTAAATGCACATATTGAAGCTGGAGCAAAAAGAGTAATTCTTTCAGCCCCCTCAGAAGTTGATACAATAAAAACAGTTGTTTTAGGGGTAAATGATAGTATTTTAGATGGAAATGAACTAATTGTTTCGAATGCAAGTTGTACCACAAACAATGCTGCTCCGATGATTAAAATCATTGAAGAATTGTGCGGAATCGAGCAAGCATACATTACAACGATACATTCATACACAACGGACCAAAGCCTTCATGACCAACCACATAAGGATTTACGCAGAGCAAGAGGTGCAAGTCAGTCAATTGTTCCAACAACTACAGGTGCAGCTAAGGCATTAACAAAAATTTTTCCTAAATTGCATCAAAAAATCGGAGGTTGTGGTATTCGTGTACCTGTTCCAGACGGTTCATTGACAGACATTACATTTAATGTAAAGCGCGCTGTCACGATTGAAGAAATTAATAAAGCATTTGAAGAAGCCTCAAAAACAAATTTAAAAGGAATATTAGATTATACAGAAGATCCTATTGTTTCTGTCGATGTAATTGGCAATACACATTCGTGTTTGTTCGATGCACAACTTACCTCCGTTATTGATAAAATGGTCAAAGTTGTGGGTTGGTACGATAATGAAATTGGTTATTCATCAAGATTAATAGATTTGATTTTACTGATAAGAAAAACATAGAATTCATTGTAAAAGCATTGCCATACATGAAATACCACCTTCTTATTCTTGTTTGTTTTTTTAATTCATTTTTGTATTCTCAAACTCAAAAGAAGAATACAGATAGCATTTCCTATTATAATAAGTTAGCCAACTCAAATCTTGACAAGCAAAAATTCAATCAGGCTGTTTTTTACACCAAAAAATCAATCGATTTTTGTCAAACAAATGGCAAAAACGAAAATTTAGCCAATCAAACTTTCAAGCTGGGCAAAATTTTCTACAATCAGCAAAAATATGATGAAGCGCTAAAAAACTTTCATAAAAGTGTTTCCTTATTTGACAAAGTAAAACCAACCTGCACCAAGATTCTTGCCTTGCATTATATTGGCGCATCAAATAGTGCCAAAGGCAATTATGAAATTGCTAATGTTTACTACCAAAAGGCTGACAACCTGCTAAAACAATTAAAACTTGTTGACCATGCAGAAGTTTTAAATTATCAGAAAGCAATGGCATTAAAGGCTGGAAAAAATCTGCCTCTTGCTGCTAAAACTTTTCAAAAAATAATAAAAAAACCGGATAGCCCAAAAATTATTAAAACCAAAACAGATTCGTATTATCAACTCGGATTAATTGAAACACAACTTAAGCGAAATGATTCTGCTCTTGTGTATTTTGATAATGCCTTAGATTATAGCGTTAAGAACAATAATCTGGATCAAAAATCAAAGATCATTTTAGCTATAAGCCAATACTACAAAAAACAGAAAAATTTTGACCTTGCTTACTCTTATCTTGATGAACATTACCAGATTGAAAATTATATTCTTAAGTTAAAAAATGCCAAACTAGACCTTAATGAGTATGAAAAATTCAAAAAAACACAGTCTATAAACAACACGCTTAAACGTGAAAGCGAAGAAAAAATACAATTAAAAACCTATCGATATTCAAAATTAGTTAGTATTCTGGCTATTGCTTTGATTTCAATTTTGTCACTTCTAAGTCTGGCTTTATATAAAAACAATATTATTCGAAATCAGAATAATTTACTTTTGAGAGAAAAAAACAAAGAGCTTATTCTTGCTAAAAACAAAGCTGAAAAAGCATCAAAAGCAAGATCTGAATTTTTATCAACGGTAAGTCACGAGCTGCGGACACCATTGAATGCTATTAACGGAATAACACATTTACTACTCGAAGACAATCCGAAAAAAACCCAGCTTAAGTATTTAGAATCCTTAAAATTTTCAGGGAATTATCTTACTACTTTTATAAACGAAATTCTTGAAATAAATAAGATCGAGTCTACTAAAGTGGAAATTGAAAACATAAGTTTTAATTTAAAAGAACTTTTATTCAATATTCAAAGCTCCTTAAAAGAATTGGCAACCGCCAACAAAAACTACTTTAATCTCGAAATTGACGAGGCAATTCCAGATAATTTAAATGGAGATCCAACAAAATTATCTCAAATCATATTAAACTTAATTAATAATGCGCTCAAGTTCACTCAAAATGGACATGTCAATGTTATTGCAAAATTATATGCTATAGAAGAAGAAAATGCTACAGTTTATTTTGAAATTGTTGATACCGGAATTGGTATTCCTGAAGACAAATTGCAAACTGTATTTGAAAGTTTTTCGCAAGGTTCTATCGAAGTGAATCGAAAATATGGAGGAACTGGTTTAGGGCTTACTATCGTAAAAAAATTAATAGAACTTTTAGGAGGTGAAATAAAACTAAAAAGTGAAGTTGGAAAAGGATCAACCTTTACTTTTAAATTAAATTTCAGCATTAACAACGAACCATTAGTAGTGGTTGAAGAAGCAAAACCATACAGCGACAAGCAATTAAAACACAAATCAATTTTACTGATCGAGGACAACAAAATCAATCAAATGATTACGCGAAAAATGCTCGAAAACAAGGCTATTTGCTGTGAAATTCTCGATAATGGCGAAGAAGCCGTAGAGCTTTTAAAAGTGAAACGTTTTGACATGGTTTTGATGGATGTACATTTACCAGGCATTAACGGAACAACTGCAACAAAACTTATCAGGGAATTTGACAAAACCACGCCAATAATTGCTTTAACAGCTATTTCGCTTGATGAAAACAGAGATATGCTTTTGTCTTACGGAATGAACGATGTAATCACAAAACCTTTTGTTCCGGATGAATTCTACAGTATAATTGCGAAGTTTTTTGATTAGTTTTTTTAAGAGGCTAAGACTCTGAGACACTAAGGTTCTAAGGTTTTCTTAATATAGTCCAAAACCGTCGCTTCAAAATTTTGATGTTGATTGATAAAAGTGCTTTTTATAGGAAGATAATACAATTGTGGGAGCAGTTTAGAATCCTTTAAGCGAACGTAATCTTTCTCTGTAGTAATGATTTTTTTGCCGGTTGCTCTATTTTGAATTTCATCTAAATCAGAATCTGAAAAATGGTGATGATCCGGATAAGTCAGACATTCATCATTTACATTTTTTAAATAATCAAAAAACGGTTTTGGTTTTGCTATTCCGGCTAAAAGTATTTTTACTTCTGCCTTAATATCATTTACAGCAATTTTCTCCTTTTTATTATAAATCGCATCATCATAATCTATAAAACTAAAATAGATTTGTTGCGAACAATTTAAGTTCAATTTCAATCTAATTTCTTCCTGCTTTTGATCCGATAAATCTTTTGGACATTTTGTTACAACAATAATATTGGCACGGTTTGCTCCGCTTCTGCTTTCGCGCAAATTTCCGGTTGGCAACATAAAATCATCTGCGTATAAATCCCCATAAGAAGTTAGCAGAATGTAAAATCCGGCTTTTACTTTTCGGTGTTGATAAGCATCATCTAACAGAATAATTTCTGGTTTTTCTTTTTGCGAAAGTAATTGCGTTATTCCGTTTGTACGGTTTGCATCAACTGCCACCTGAATTTTTGGAAATTTTTGATAAAACTGAAAAGGTTCATCACCAAGAATTTCAGCATTTGAAGCTCCATCAGCCAGAACAAAACCTTCAGATTTACGCTTATAGCCACGACTTAAAGTGGCCACTTTATATTTATCAGACAATAATCGAATCAGATATTCTATTTGAGGTGTTTTCCCGGTTCCGCCCACACTTAAATTTCCAACGGCGATTACCGGTATATCAAATGAAGTTGATTTAAGAATTCCTTTATCGAAAAGAAAATTTCTAATTGAAGTAATGAATCCGTATAAAATGGCAAACGGAAAAAGTATTTTTCGAAGTACATTCATTTTACGAAAGTATAATTTTTTTCGTTAATTTGTTTCAAGTTTCAGGCGCATCGTAAAACATAAAACCTGAAACTTGAAACCTGAAACAAAAAGAAGATGAAAATTAAGGATATAATTGCAGTTCTGGAAGAAATGGCTCCTTTGGCTTACGCCGAAGATTTTGACAATGTTGGACTTTTAGTTGGTGATTCCGAAACAAAAAGCACAGGAATTTTAGTTTGTCATGACGCTCTGGAAAATGTAATTGACGAAGCCATTAAGAAAAACTGCAATTTGGTAGTTTGTTTTCACCCTATTTTATTTTCCGGAATCAAAAAAATTACCGGTAAAAATTATGTCGAACGTGCCATTTTAAAGGCGATCAAAAATGATATTGCCATTTATGCTGTTCATACTGCTCTTGATAATCATTCGGCTGGAGTTAATAAAATATTCTGCGATATATTAGGATTGGAAAACACAAAAATCTTAATTCCGAAGCAAAATTTTATACAAAAATTAGTTACTTATACTGTGCCTGAAAATGCACAAAAAGTACGTCAGGCACTATTTGATGCTGGTGCCGGAACTATCGGGAATTACGATAATTGTAGTTTTAACTCAAACGGAACTGGAACTTACAAAGGCAATGCTAAAAGTAATCCGGTTGTTGGAAAACGTCATAAATTAACCGAAACCGAAGAAATAAAAATTGAAGTTACTTTTGAAAAACATTTACAATCCAGCGTATTAAAAGCTCTTTTTGACAATCATCTTTATGAAGAAGTGGCTTATGAAATTTATGAACTTCAAAATTCGCATCAAAATATTGGTTTAGGAATGATTGGAGAATTTGAAAATGCAATGAACGAAAAAGACTTTTTGCTTTTCGTAAAAGATAAAATGATTGCCAACGGAATTCGTCATTCAGCCTTTAGAGGAAAAAAAATAAAGAAAGTTGCGGTTTTGGGAGGTTCTGGAAGTTTTGCTATCAAAAATGCAATTCAGGCTGGTGCCGATGCTTTTTTAACTGCTGATTTAAAATACCATCAGTTTTATGAAGCCGAAAACAAGTTACTTTTAGCAGATATTGGTCATTTTGAGAGCGAACGCTATACAAAAAACTATATTGTTGATTATCTTCGAAAAAAAATCCTTAATTTTGCCATCATTTTATCAGAAGAAAATACAAATCCAGTTAAGTACTTATAGAATATGGCGAATACGAAAGAATTAAGTGTTGAGGACAAGTTAAGAGCAATATACGATTTACAGCTTATTGACTCTAGAATTGACGAAATCAGAAACGTAAGAGGAGAACTTCCTTTAGAAGTTGAAGATTTAGAAGATGAAGTTGCAGGTTTGAGCACTCGTTCAGAGAAACTGAAAAGTGAACTTGAAGTGATTGAAGATCTTATCAAAGCAAAGAAAAATGCTATTGATGAGCACAAAGAGGTTATCAAAAAATACACAAAACAACAAGAATCAGTTCGTAATAACAGAGAATTTAATTCTTTGACTAAAGAGGTTGAATTTCAGGAATTAGAAATTCAATTGGCTGAAAAGCAAATCAAAGAAATGAAAGCTTCTATCGAACATAAAAAGGAAGTTATTTCTAACTTAAAAGAAAAACTTGACGCAAAAAGTTCTCATTTAAAACATAAAAAATCTGAACTTGATGCTATTATGGCTGAAACTCAAAAAGAAGAAATCTTCTTATCTGAGAAATCTGCTGAGTTTTCAGGTCAAATTGAAGACAGATTATTAGCTGCTTACAACAGAATCAGAAGTAGTGTTCGTAATGGTTTAGCGGTAGTATCTATCGAAAGAGGAGCTTCTGCAGGATCATTCTTTACAATTCCACCTCAAACGCAGGTAGAAATTGCTTCAAGAAAGAAAATCATCACTGATGAGCACTCTGGAAGAATTTTAGTTGACAGCGCATTAGCTGAAGAAGAAAAAGAAAAAATGGAACAATTGTTCTCTAAATTCTAAATAATAGAGTCCCGATCTAATCGGGACTTTTTTTTTGCTTATTATTTTTGCCACAGATTAAAAGATTAACACAGATGGAAAGTCACTCAAGCCTTGAGATAAAATCCTTTTTAATCTTTTAATCTGTGGCAAAACTTTTTATAGCGAGTTTAGCATTCATTTTTTTACCTTTAAAAAAAATTAAGTTGTGGGAATTAAAAAAGGAATTCGTTTCATTACATTAAAATCAGTCGGACAATATATCAACTTCCTGAGTTATGTTCGCCCTCAAAAAGCCGTTGAACTTTCATACGCTCTTTTTAGCCAACCAAGAATTGGAAGATTACAAAAAGAGACTTTACCAAAAATTCTAAAAAATACAGAAACGGAAACGTTTCATCATAATGAACATCATTTTCAAACCTATATCTGGAAAGGAAACGAAACTAAAATCCTGCTCGTTCACGGTTGGGAAAGCAATGCTTCGCGCTGGAAAAAAACTTTGCCACATCTTCAAAAATCAGGAAGTACCATAATTGCTATCGATGCACCTGCGCACGGGCAAAGCAGTGGAAAAGAATTTAATGTTCCGCTTTACGCTGAATTTATAAATAAGGCGGTTGAGAAATATCAGCCGGAAATTATTATTGGACACTCTATTGGTGGCGCAGCTTGTGTTTATCATCAATATTTATTTCCGAATACCAGCATTAATAAAATGGTGATTTTGGGAGCGCCTTCAGAATTAAAAACATTGATTGACAATTATATTTCTATGTTAAGTTTGAACACTAAAATGCTTTCACTTTTAGAAAGCAAATTCATGAAACGTTTTAACTTTAAACTCGAAGATTTCTCCGGACAACGATTTGCATCTGAATTTAATGTTGCTGGTTTAATTGCGCATGACACCTCAGATAAAATTGTTGCTTTTGAAGAAGGAAAGAAAATTGCAAGTCACTGGAAGAACAGTCAATTTATTGAAACCGAAGGTTTGGGCCACGGCATGCATGACGATGAATTGTATGAGAAGGTTCTTGAGTTTTTATTTTCTGAAAGCTCTAAAGGTTCTGGGCTACTAAGTCGCTAAGGCACTAACATTTTTTAAACAACAATCTTAAAATTCTTCAACAACTCCTTTTCCCCTTTTCCTGTAATGGCTATGGCTCTTGAATCTTTGGTTCTTCGGAGCCAGTCTTCATTTATCATTTTGTCTAATAATAAAGCCCCAATCGAGCCAGCGATATGATTTCGTCTTTCGCTCCAATCCAGGCATGGCTTTAAGAAGATTCTTTTTTGTTTTTGGGCTTCTTCTAGATTAATTCCGAAATCTGAAAACCATTTTTCTCCGTCAATACTAATTTCGAAAGCACCATTTTTTTCAATAATTATCTTTTGTTCTAATAAACTATCTGCCAGGGCGACACCCATTTTTCCAGCCAGATGATCGTAACAAGTTCTGCAATATTTTATTGGAGGATATTCTTCGGACTTCTTTTTTACAGGATCTTTAGGTTTGGGAATAAGATTCGCCATTGCTTCAACGGCGTAGGCAACTTCTTTATTCGAAAATCTGTAATATTTATGACGGCCTTGTTTTTCAACACAAATTAAATCTGCCTCTAAAAGCTTCCCTAAATGCATGCTGATGTTTTGCGCCGATGTCTCAACAGCAATGGCTAATTCGGTTGCTGTAAACGCTCTTCCGTCAAGTAAATTCCATAAAATTGACGCACGGGTTGCATCGCCAATTAAGGTTGCCGTTTTTATAAACTGATCTTCCATTTTATTTCATAGTTAAATACAGACTGAACTATTCACTTGTAAAGTTAAATAACTTTGCTAAAAACAAACACAATGACCTCTAGTTTATTCCTTCAGTCCGACGTTCAGGATCCCTATTCCATTTATAAAGCCATGTTGGATAAAAGCCCTTTTTATTGGGACGAAACCAACAAAATCTGGGCGATTTATTCTTATGAATATTGCGTTGCAATTCTGAAAAATGAAAAAACCGAAATTCCGGTTGTAAATCCAAATAACGAACAGCAGTTAAACGAATATAGCTTAAAAATTCTTGGTAATTTGACCCGATTATCAAATGGTCTGCAGCATGACATTGCAAAAGAAATTGCAATGCATTTGTTTTCAAATATGAAAACAATTGATATGAGCGAAATCATTTCATCTTTACTTAAAAATGGTTTTATTGGAAATAAAATTGACTGGGTTGACTCCGTTTGTAAAAAACTCCCCATTCTTGTCCTTTTAAAAAGTTTGGGTTTTGAAGAAAATGATTGTGAATTTATTTCAGAGAAAATAGAGTCTTTTACCAAAATCATGCTTCCGCAGAAAACACAAGAACAGATAGAGCTTATAAATAATACTTCTGAAAAACTTTATTTGATAGCTGAAAAACATCTTTCTACACTACCTTTCTATGATTCTTTACTAATGAAACTTTCGAATGAATATAATCTTTCAAAAGAAGAAATTAACACAATTGCAGTCAGTAATTTTATAGGTTTATGTCTTCAGAGTTTTGATGCTGGCCGTGGGATTCTGAGTAATTCGTTATTGCAAATTATTCAACATAAAACATTTTCGAATAGAATCGAAATAGAAAAATCGGTTATTGAGACTTTGC
This sequence comes from Flavobacterium aquidurense, assembly GCA_900107365.1. Classification (GTDB taxonomy): domain Bacteria; phylum Bacteroidota; class Bacteroidia; order Flavobacteriales; family Flavobacteriaceae; genus Flavobacterium; species Flavobacterium aquidurense. Next base: position 341,757 of record FNPS01000003.1, on the reverse strand, counting down.
GTTTTGATCCGCCAATTCATAATACAAGACGAATTGCTAAAGAAGATTTTTGCATCGGCGAAAGCCAAATTAAAAAAGGTGATTCGATATTAATTATTTTGGCTTCTGCCAACCGAGATCCTCAAAAGTTTGAGAACGCTCTGAATTTTGATATTGAAAGAATAAATAATACCGAAAATCTAACTTTCGGAATTGGCGGTCATATGTGTCTGGCTAAATATTTTTCCATTCATTTGGCAACTGAAGCACTTTGGTATTTGTTTCAGAATTACAAATCGATTTCGTTGTTAGAAAATCAAATTCAATACGAACCACTAATAAATGCCAGATTGCCAAAAAAAATCTGGCTTTCAGTTCAATAATTAAAATAAAAAATCATGATAGCTGTAATTTTTGAAGTTATTCCAAACGAAGGAAAAAAAGAAGAATATTTAAATATCGCGGCAAGTCTGCGTCCAGAATTGGATCACATTGAAGGATTTATTTCTATAGAGCGTTTTCAGAGTTTTAGTAATCCTGAAAAAGTTTTGTCATTATCTTTTTGGAAAGATGAGCAAAGCATTCAGCAGTGGCGAAATTTAGAAATGCATCGTCATGCTCAGGCAAAGGGACGAAATGAAGTTTTTAAAGATTATCAGTTGAGAATTGCTCATGTTGTGAGAGATTATGGGATGTTTGATCGGAAGGAGACGCCTAGCGATAGTTCTGGTTTTCATAGATAGAAGGTTCTAAGGTTCTGAGATACTAAGATTCTAAGGTTTTTATCTTGATCAAAATAGGATAGAAATAAAAGGAAGTCCCCGCGGGACAATATGTTTATAGAAAATGATTAAAGCGAATTATCAAGCCCCAGTGGGGCGAAATGTTAATATTGGCATAATATAAGTATCGCTCCGCTGGAGCTTTTATTACTGAATTTGTGAATTAGCTATAAACGTAGTGCTCCGATGGAGCTTTAGCTATATTGTATAAAAATCTAAAATTCTAAGAACTCCCACAATCTAAAATCTAAAATCTAAAGTCTAAAATTTAAATTTTGCCTACTTTTGCAGTATGGAAGAGAATTTAAAACGTCTGAATAAATTTATTGGAGAAACAGGTTATTGTTCTCGTCGCGAGGCGGATAAGTTAATTGAAGAAGGACGCGTAACAATAAATGGAGTTGTACCTGAAATGGGGACTAAAGTTTCGCCGGATGATGAAATACGCATCGACGGAAAATTGATCGTAGAGAAACACGAAAAATTGGTCTATCTGGCTTTCAACAAACCGGTTGGCATTGAGTGTACAACCAACTTAGAAGTTCGAAATAACATTGTCGATTATATTAATTACCCAAAACGTATTTTTCCGATTGGAAGATTGGACAAAGCCAGTGAAGGATTAATTTTTATGACGAATGATGGTGATATCGTAAACAAGATTTTACGTGCCAGAAATAATCACGAAAAAGAATATACAGTTACCGTAAACAAACCAATTACGGATCGTTTTATACAAAGAATGGGAGATGGTGTTCCGATTTTGGATACTGTAACCAGAAAATGTAAAGTAGAACAAATCAGTAAATACACTTTTAAAATTATTCTAACGCAAGGTTTAAACCGTCAGATTCGTAGAATGACCGAATATCTGGGTTATGATGTAACGGCTTTGAAACGTATCCGAATTATCAATATTTCTTTAGATGTTCCTGTAGGTCGATACCGTGATTTGACTGATGATGAAATCAAAGAATTGAATCATTTGATTGAGCCATCGAGTAAAACGGAGGAAGCGAGTTTACCAAAAGTAGAAAGTCCTAAAACTGCTCCAACCAGAAGAACAGAATTTATTTCAAAACACGATCCCCGATTCAAGAAAAAAGGAGATTATTAGAATTTAATTATTATACAAAAATCCCATCTGCAGATGAATGCATATGGGATTTTTTATGTTTATATTTAAAAAAATATATCTAATATAAATCACTTTAATCTTATTTTTCGTCATCTTTTGTAGGTTTGACAATTACCTCCTTCGGTTTTATTGAAAACGAAGGCGTTGGAGTTGCGCGACCTGCAACTATCCTTTGCTCAAAATTTCGACTTGTTTCTGAAATATCTAATTTCTTTACTATATCAGATAAAATTCTACTTTTTTTATTTAATTCATCTTTGTTCATATATTATTTTTTCGGATTTGGCGATGGATTATTTCTTGGAGGAGGTGGTGTAGTTCTTCCTTTCTCTTGTCTTTCTATAGACGGGCTGGGATGATTAGGCCTTTCTTGTACTTTTTGATTGTCGTTATTCATATGATATATATTTATTGCTACAAAGATTATTAAACACATTATTCCAAAAATTAACGCCCAAATTGAAACCTGATTCAATCTGTTAATTTTTCTATTTCTTTTATCTATGTTTCTAAAAATATCATTATATTTTTCTTCATCAATCTCTTTTATTGTTGAATCAGAATCAATAATAGATTTATAATGAGAATATAAATTTGACAATAAAGTTATAACCATTAAAAACATTCCGATTATAACAAATGGTTTAAAAATTGCTTGTGTTAAAGGGACAATTTTTTCAAAGAAAGTTAATGAAAGCACAAGGCCTCCTGATGCTAAAATATTTATATATTTTTCAAAATCGTCTTGGCTCTTGCTTTTATTATCAAGTACGGAATTCCTATATTCAATCCATTCTTGACGAATTTTTTCATTCTTAATCTGATGTTCCAAATCTTCCATTATGTATTACAGTACTTTAAGATGTTGCTTTAATATAAAATGAAAGACATAATTATAAACCATGAAATCACAATAATAAGTTATGTTTAAAATTAAATATTCTAAAACATTACAATGTAAGAAATTTTCTTCTATTGAAGAATTTTAATCGTTAAACTAAAATAAAATCCCACTAACTACAGTTAATGGGATCTTTTATCTTTATTATCTTTTACTATTTAAAAACTCATAATACAACGCTTTCGATAAAAACGTAGTGTTTTGATATTCTTCAATGGTTTCTTCTCTTCTGATTTCGGTTTTTTGTCCGTCTAAATTGTTCTTTAAAAAATAGGCTCTTCGGGCTTCATCATTAAAATTCAAATCGCTTAAAAATGCAGGTTCTACGGTTTTATTTACTGAAATATTGTAATTCGTAATTAAATTTCCCCAGTTTACATAACTGCATAAAAGAACTGTCGCATAGAAATACCATACCATTTGGTTGATGAGATAGGCATTTGTTTTTTGTTTTTTTATTTTAAAAAACACATACACCAAACCAATAATAGCTAAAGTAAGAAAAGCATAAACTCCTAATCGTTTATATGTTAATCCGAAATAGGAAACATATTCTGAATTTTTTAGAAAAGCACTTACGATCAAAAGACCATTTAAGACAATCCAAATTTTAGCCAGTGTTTTAAGGTGAACTGCTTTTTTATCAAAATTGAATCCGCCTTTGAAATAAAAGGCAATCACCCCAACCGCCATTAGAATTGAAAAGATTACTGAATTTACTCTTTGATGCGTATCGGCACTTAAATTAGATTTTTCTACTACTTCAAAAAATTGCTCGTAATTGTAGGTTACAATAAATACCACAAGCATGAAATTTAATAGTATCAAAGTAATTACACCACTCTTTCTCTCGAAGTCCAGATCAAGAAATGAAAAGGTATTTTGATTCTTTACTTCGATTATGTTCTTAAAATCATTATCCAGCAGCTCATTTTTTTCATAACAAACTTCAGGAATCCAGTAATTCCAGAAACTAAATGAAATATAGAACCCGAGAATACCAATTATTATAAGGTTTCCAAGATTGATATCTAAAGTGTAATCTGTAAATAAAGAAGAGAAATGATCACTTCCGAATGAATACACTATAAAAAACAAGATTAAAAAAATAGCCGGGATAACAAAGAAAGCAACTAATTTCTTAGCAAAGTTATTATGGATTTTCTTTTCCGGAAGCCATTGTTTAAACATTAAAACGCGCCCCAATGAAGTAATTCCGTTTAAAAATACAAGTGGAAATATCTGAACTATTTTCAGTTTAGGATCCTGCGTTTTAAACTGTAAAAACAGAATTGACATTGCCAATGCCAGAAAAGAAGCAAAATCTCCATACCAGGCAAAAGCCAAACAGGACAGAACCGAAGTCACAACTAAAATCAAATGAGATCTATCTATGAACCGATCCTGAAAGAAGTAACAGATAAATCCGGTTAATAATAGTCCAAAAATAGCGAGGTTCACTCCCATTGACTCGTTGTAAAAAAGCAGTGTAAAAATCAAACTGCAAGCTAGAATAATTTGGTGTTTTTTCATTGTTTTAAGATTTAAAAGTACTTTGTGTTTCAAAGTATTTAGATAAAAAAATATAGTTATTACGATTTCATTAATTTTTCAAGGTATGATAAGTGCTCTTTAAAAGCCGCACGTCCTCTAGGTGTAACTTGGTACGAAGTTTTTGGCTTTTTGCCAACAAACTCCTTTTTTACTGCAATATATTCTGATTTCTCAAGTGCTGAAGCATGACTGGCTAAATTACCATCTGTAATATTTAACAAGGTTTTCATTTCGGTAAAATCTACCCACTCATTCACCATCAGAACGGACATAATTCCCAATCTGACACGGCTTTCAAAATCTTTATTTAATTTATCAATAATTCCCATTGCGTGGATTATTTATACTTTTTGAACATTATTAATCCGTACAAGATATGCAAAATACCAAATCCAATGATCCAAAAAACTAAACCATATCCAATAAAAAAAAGAGAAATACTTCCTAAAATCAATTGACAATATCCTAAATATTTAATATCCGAGAAAGTATATTTCTCAGCATTAATAAGTGCCAATCCGTAAAAAAGTAAAGTTGCAGGTGCTATCAAACCATAGTTTTGATGGTATAAAAGTGACAAACAAAATATACCGCCGACTGTTAATGGAATTGCCAGATTAAAAAGCATTTTTTTTGTAGCCGATGTCCAAATAGGTAAATTATACTTTTTACTTTTTCTGATTGTAAATGCCAATCCAAACACAAATGCACAAACCAAAATAACAATTCCGGTCACAACTAGTTCTGAAACCAATTTAAATGGAATTGTACGTACTACTTCATCATATCCTCCCTCATCATATCCTCCCTGACCAAAATAATCAACTCCGTTTATCTTAAACAATTGATAAACATACAATCCGCCAATTAAAGCAGAAAGTCCGGCAAAAACTCCTGAAAGTCCGCTTAGGGATATAAATCTTGAAGAGCGTTCCATCATGGAACGAATATGTGCTAAATCTTCTTGGTGCTTCTGATTCATAAATAAAGTACTTTGTATTGCAAAGTTATATTTTATTTTGAATTGACAAGTAGAAAAGGTGATTTTTTTATGGTGCTTTTTTTTTTTCCTTTGAATAGGTTTTCTTTATCTAAAATCTGTAATCCCTAGGGATAATTTGCGGTTTCTTGAATGTTTTTTCTACCAACATTTAATCTCTACGAGATACTCCGTTAGGAGTTAGATATTGGTAGTAAACAATTATAGCTACTCTTTTTGTCCTGAAGGGACTACATATATTTCCATTCTCAATTAAAAAAGCCGAAAAGAAAATTAGAACTTCTTATTAACGGAGAGTCGCGTGAGGGATAGGAGTAAGCTACCGAAGTAGCATGGATAGCCCGACCGTATTTGCGAAAGGCGCACATAAGCGGTATGTTAAGTAGCGCCTTTTGTAAATACGGTCACGCCCAGATTATAAAACAAAAAAGCCTATTCAAATGAACAGGCCTTATACTTTATTATTTCAATTTTTAATCAAAACCATCTTCTTCTTTTGAAAAGAAACACTCCAAAAGCGGATAGCACGACAGAAACTAAAAGAAGAATCCAAATGCCGTATTTGCTTTCTTCAAGACCATTTGGGACATTCATTCCGTATAAACTGGCGATTAATGTCGGAATCATTAAAATAATAGAAATTGAAGTCATTTGCTTCATGATGTTATTCATATTATTCGAAATTACGGAGGCATAAGCGTCCATCATTCCGGTCAGGATATTGCTGTAAATATTGGCTGTATCCTGTGCCTGACTTAATTCGATTTCGACATCTTCGAGCAAATCTAAATCATAATCTGCTTTGTATGCTTTTAGATTTTTAATGCGTTGAAACAAAACATCGTTTGCTTTTAGCGAAGTAATAAAGAATACTAAACATTTCTCGATTTGAAGTAGGGCCTGTAGTTCTTCGTTTTTAATGGATTTCTCCAAATTATCTTCGGCCAGTTTTATTTTCTGATTGACTTGTTTCAGATACTTTAAGTACCAGACACTTGAAGAAAGCAGTAATCTCAAAACCCAGTCGAGATTATCCTTAACCTGAATGTTTTTCCGTTTGGAATACAGCATAAAATCATGGATGATTTCTGTTTTGTAAAAAGTGATTGTTACACAAATATCGCCTTTAAAAATCACGCCGAGCGGAATGGTCTGAAAAGGAAGTTTAATATCATTACTTTTTATGGGAACACGCATGATGATCAGCGTCCAGCCGTCTTCGATTTCGATACGTGGTCTTTCGTCGATATCTTCGATATCATTGTAAAATGCTTCGGGAATTTGAAGTTCTTCTAGTAGGTATTTTTTTTCGGTTTCTGATGGATCTTCAATATTAATCCAACAGTTAGGCGTCCATTTTGGGATTTCGATTAATCCGTTATTGTTTGTGTAAAAGGCTTTCATTTCAAAAATACAGGTGTTATCGCAGCATTTTGAAATTTTCAAAAGCCGCTTTAATTAAATACTAACGAATAATAATCGTCCATTTGGAGAAGTTTTTTTTAAGTGTGGCAAAAGTATCTTTTATTTTTAAGACAAAAAACTTTAAAGTATTAATTATATATTAAAACAACAAAGCCTACTCTTTCGAATAGGCTTTGTTTATTGGTATTTTTATGAAATCTTATTTTCTGGCGCTTCTCATTTTACGAGCCAGCAATGTATTTTTAAGTAACATCGCAATGGTCATTGGTCCTACTCCACCCGGAACTGGCGTGATAAAAGAGGCTTTTTTGCTTACTTCGTCGAAAGCAACATCTCCTTTTATAACGTAGCCTTTTGCGTTTGATGCATCTTCTACACGAGTAATTCCAACGTCGATAATAACAACTCCGTCTTTAACCATATCTCCTTTTAAAAACTCAGGAACTCCTAAAGCCGTAATAATGATATCAGCATTTTTAGTGAATTCGGCTAAGTTTTTAGTACGGCTGTGTGTTAACGTAACTGTTGAGTCTCCAGGATTTCCTTTACGGCTCATTAAGATACTCATTGGACGTCCTACGATATGGCTTCTTCCAATAACTACGGTATGTTTTCCAGCAGTTTCTACTTTGTAACGCTCTAACAATTCCATAATTCCGAATGGCGTTGCAGGAATGAAACTCTCCATTTCCAATGCCATTCTTCCAAAGTTTGTTGGGTGAAAACCATCAACATCTTTATCAGGATCGATTGCTAAAAGAATTTTTTGCTCGTCGATATGTTTTGGCAAAGGTAACTGAACGATATATCCATCAAGATTATCATCTTCGTTTAATTCCTTAATTTTAGCTAATAAAGCTTCTTCTGTAATATCTTCAGGCAAAGCTACCAGAGTTGAATCGAAACCAATTTGCTGGCAAGATTTTACTTTACTTCCTACGTAAGTTAAACTTGCTCCATTGCTTCCCACAATAACCGCTGCTAAATGAGGTACTTTTCCTCCTGCTGCTTTTATGGATTGAACTTCGGCTGCGATTTCGTTTTTAATGTCTTCTGCTGTTTTTTTACCGTCTAGTAGTTGCATTGTTCTTGTTTCAAGTTTAAAGTTTCAGGTTTCACGTTAAACGCGAAACGCATATATATTTTATTGAAAAAAGTTTCAAATTTCAGTCTCAAAACCTGAGACCTGAAACTTGAAACTTTTAATTTTATTATCTCGGCATTCCGCCTGGCATTCCTTTCATGCCTCCCATCATTTTCATCAGATTTTTTCCGCCCGGACCTTGCATCATCTTCATCATTTTGCTCATTTGGTCGAATTGCTTCATTAACTGATTTACTTGCTCGACTTTGGTTCCCGAACCTTTAGCGATTCTGGCTTTCCTTTTTACGTCGATAATGGCAGGTTTACTTCTTTCGATTGGCGTCATCGAGTGAATGATTGCTTCAATATGTTTGAAAGCATCATCTTCGATTTCTACATCTTTCATGGCTTTTGAAGCACCTGGTATCATTCCGACCAAGTCTTTCATATTACCCATTTTCTTTACTTGCTGAATTTGCGTTAAGAAATCATCAAAACCAAATTCGTTTTTAGCGATTTTCTTTTGAAGTTTTCTTGCTTCTTCTTCGTCAAATTGCTCTTGCGCTCTTTCTACAAGAGACACAACGTCCCCCATACCAAGGATACGCTCGGCCATACGATCTGGATAGAAAACATCAATTGCTTCCATCTTCTCGCCTGTACCGACAAATTTGATTGGTTTGTTTACAACCGATTTAATCGAAATTGCAGCTCCACCACGAGTATCTCCATCTAATTTTGTTAAGATAACTCCGTCGAAGTTTAAAATATCGTTGAAGGCTTTTGCTGTGTTTACAGCATCTTGTCCTGTCATGGCATCCACAACAAACAAAGTTTCCTGAGGTTGGATTGCTTTATGAACACGAGCAATTTCATCCATCATTTCTTTGTCTACTGCCAAACGACCAGCCGTATCGACAATAACAACATTGAAACCGTTTGCTTTTGCATGTTTGATTGCGTTTTGAGCAATTTCAACAGGATTTTTATTTTCTGGTTCTGAGTAAACCTCAACACCTATTTGGTCTCCTACAACATGCAACTGGTTAATCGCCGCCGGACGGTAGATATCACACGCTACAAGAAGTGGTTTTTTATTTTTCTTAGTCTTTAAAAAGTTGGCTAATTTTCCTGAGAAAGTTGTTTTACCAGAACCTTGCAATCCTGACATTAAGATCACAGATGGAGTTCCTGAAAGATTAATTCCGGCAACATCGCCACCCATTAATTCGGTCAACTCATCTTTTACCAGCTTCACCAATAATTGTCCTGGCTGAAGCGTTGTTAAAACGTCCTGACCTATTGCTTTTTCTTTTACTTTGGTTGTAAAATCCTTTGCAATTTTAAAGTTAACATCGGCGTCTAATAAGGCACGACGAACTTCTTTTAAGGTATCGGCAACGTTTACTTCTGTAATTTTACCGTGTCCTTTTAATATATGGAACGCTTTATCTAACTTATCACTTAAATTATCAAACATACTATTTTCTTTATTTGAAGTGCAAAGATAATCTAATTAGATATTTCAGGCAATTTTTATTTAAGGGCATTTAACCGCAATGTGCGCAAAGATCTACACTAGTTTCGCAATGTTTTTTGATCGCAAAGTCGCGAAGTCGTAAAGTTTTTTTGTTTCACGCAGATTTAAAAGATTTAAGCAGATTTAAAAAATCATTTAAATCATTTAATCCGTGGCTATAAACTAAAAGCGCAAAGAATAAACCTTTGCGCTTTTGTAACCTTGTTCCTTTGAACCTATAATTAGAATTGAAAGTAGATAAACGGTTGTGAGCCCGCAACTGCTGTTGCGTAAACGATCCAGTAAACAAAGCCCAGAATTACTGCTTTTAATAATAATGGCGTTCTGTCGAAAACGAATTTCATTTTGTCTGTGATAACTTCTGGTAAGAAATGCCAAACGTAACCGAACAACATTAATAAAAATACATTTTTGTATCCTAAAACTATCGCTTTCCAATTTTCTGGCTCAAAAGTTAATTGACCAATATTGTTTATAACTTGTAATGCTGTTTCGAAATCTCTGGCGCGGAAAAAGATCCAGCAGAAAACAACGAAGTGGAATGTGATTAAGATCGAAAAGAATCTCCATAACCAACTTGGGCCTTCTTTTTTGGAAGGAAAAAGTTCCATGAAAATTTTATGAACGGCTAATGCTAATCCATGTAAAGCTCCCCAAACGATAAATTGTGCTCCGGCTCCGTGCCACAAACCTCCTAAAAGCATTGTAGTAAACAAATTGAAATTGGTGACCAACGTTTGATTTTTCTTTTTTGAAAGCAAAAACGAAAGACAAAAAACAACAATTGAACCAATGGCAATTGTTAGTGGAATGAAACTGGTATTGATGTTGGTAATTCCCCAAAGCAATAATCCGAAGAAGAATAAACTTGGGAATAAGAATCCGGCGAATGAACCTTCTCTATTTCCTCCGATTGAAATATATAAGAAATCTTTCAGCCAGGTGGACAATGAGATGTGCCATCTTCTCCAGAAATCCGTAATAGAAACCGATTTATAAGGTGTTCTAAAGTTGGCCGGCAATTTGAATCCTAATAATAAAGCGATTCCGATCGCCATGTCTGAATACCCTGAAAAGTCACAATAAATTTGAATGGCATATCCATAAGAAGCCATTAAATTTTCGAATGACGTATAATTCATCGGTGTATCAAAAACACGATCTACGAAGTTGATCGAAATGTAATTTGATATTACGGTTTTCTTGATTAAACCTCCAATAATCAAAAACAAAGCGTTGTTTACATCTTGTTTGGTCAGGTTTAATTTTTGATAAATCTGAGGCAGGAAATCTTTTGCGCGTACAATTGGACCGGCAACTAATTGCGGGAAAAACGAAACGAAAAATAAATATTCGATATAATTTTTTGTCGGTTTAATCTCTTCACGATAAATTTCAATAATATAACTCATTGACTGAAATGTATAGAATGAAATTCCGACCGGAAGAAAAACATTATGAAGCGCAAAATGACCGCTAAACATATCATTGTAGGTCACGATCATAAAGTTCATATATTTGAAATACCCCAGCAATCCTAAATTCAGGATTACACTTATGACCAAATATACTTTTTTAGTACTGTCTTTTGCTGTGTTGTAAATAATCTGGCTCAGGCCATAATCGACCACCGAGGAAAGTAACAAAAGTAAAAAGTAAATTCCGCTTGACTTATAATAAAAGAAAAGCGAAAAGAGAATAACATAGGTTAATCTCAAATAAAATGTCTTGCGTAAAAAGCCATACACAAAATAAAAAACCAGAAATAATCCCAGGAACAAACCGGTATTAAATAATAATTTTTCGTCTGGATTATAAATAAACCAGCTTTTAGCCTGTTCTAAAGTAACTTCCCCAAAGTTTTGAACAAACCAATTATTTATGCTATCAATTGTAATCAACTTAATTTTTTAATTTAAAATTATCGTATGCTTTAAAAAACGCCTGTGTAAACAAGTTTCCTTGTTTTTCGTATCCTTTTTTGGAATAATGAACATAGTCCGGACCAATTAATTTTTCTGCTTTTAATTTTCGGACACCTTCCATTCCACCAAATTCATCGTATAAATCCCAAACGGCGAAACCATCTTCTTTAGCAATTCCGAGAATACTTTTCGCATACTCATGAACGTAAATATTAGGTCTTCTTGCTTTAAGAAAAGAAGGTGGCGGCGTCATTACAATTATCGGAACATTAATATTTTGATCTTTTATGTTTTTTATAAACTGGCGCAATTCTTTAATGTAAGCCGAAGCTTCCATGTGATCGTAGCTTTCATTTGTTCCTAAAGAAAAAACCAGTAAATCCGGATGCAACGCTTTTAACTGTTCAAAAAATAACGGATATTTATTATAATCTGAAAATTTGGCTCCGTTTACTCCAATGCTGCTGTAAAGTATTCCGGGTGTATCTTTTTCTAAAACAATTCCGTTTAGTTCAAATTTTGTAGCGTCCTTATTTGGAATTAGAAAGATTTTATCTAATGCTTTTTCAGAATTATAATAATGGCAAAATGAATCTGATTCTACCTCCAAAGAAACAAACGCCGAACTCTTGATTGCTTTTGGTTTTGTCTCGTTCGTTGGTATTTTCAATGTTCTTCCGGCACGAATGTTATTGGATTTTAAACCATTTGCTTTTTTAATATCTGTAACGGAGATATTGTATTTGTCGGCAATTGTAGAGATTGCTTCTCCTTTTTTTATTTTATGCGTAATTACTTTTCGCTCTGTCGATTGAATAATATTGGTTTGAGATGATGTTGCCAAATCAAACATATTCTGATTTTGAGGTGTAATAATCTTAATCGAATTAAACTTGTATGCCGGATCTTTCACATTCAGTTCCACTGCAAATCCGCCACTATCTCTCCAAAGTCCAATTCCGCTTAAACCAACAGGATAATTTTTATGAGGATGAATATTGCGATAACTTTCCCAGGTTCTGTTGGAACGAAAACGTTCATTATAAGATCCGTTTGTTTTGGCTAATTGATAAGGGAAAACCAACCCTCGTCCCGCATTTCCAAATCGTTGTTGTAGATTTTTTCTAATTTCATTGGTCATTAAATCACTCTGAATATGAGAATCTCCAATATGAACAATGTTTATCTTCTGACTTTTCTGGCTCTCATTTTCACTTAATTTCTTAAAAATGCTTTCCAACACTTTTGCATTATACATCTTATCTTCAGAAAAAGAATCAACTGTAGTGGTATCCGTTTTACTAGTCATAGGCTTCGTTATTGGAAGTGGGGCTGTCTTTTGTGCTTTATTATTTGCAGATAAAAAAAGACAACAAAAGAAAATAATTAGTTTATTCATATACGCTATCATTTTTTACAGCAATAGAATCTGTGTTTGCTTTTCGTGCGGCTCTTTGCTGACGCGAAACAACATCACGTTTCTCTCGCAATATTTTGTATTCTTCGTAACCTTTATTCAATTGATCGTACAATAATTTTCCGATTGCTTTTGCACCACGCTGATTAAAATGAGTATAATCTTTATTGGCTCTTGCCGGCGTTTCATCGACCCATTTTACCATCGATCCATCTCCGCCCATTAAAGTGTATAAGTTGACAAATCCGGATTCTGATTCTAAGGCATATCTTTTTTGCGCTTTCATTAGAGGAACGACAGCTGAATCCGTTTTCATTTCCAAATCATATTTCGTTGATTTATCAGCAGTTGAAACAATCAAAATAGAAACTCCCGGAAATGATTCTCTTATTTTATTCACGGCTTTTTTCATTCCTTTTTCATACCAATAGTAGTTTTTGGTACCATAATTCAATACGTTGGTTCCATAATGCAAAACAACCAAATCATATTTTAGACTGTTATTAAAACCGCGCATAACATCAGCATCAAACATTGAAATTGGTAATCCTGAGTTTCCTCTTTGCGAAAAATTATCTACGTGAACTCCGCTTCCATTATCAAAATTGAAACCATAAATCGGAATAGAATCGGCATGCACAAAATTAGCTTTGAATGCTTTTATACTTCCTGAAGTTACTTTTAAACTGTTAACCAAATTACTTGGAACAAGATTTTTCTTAAGTGTATCTTTTCCAATAATAAAATTCACATTTCCTCTTTTGGCTGCTTTTCCATAAAACAATACTGGATTATCTAAAGTCGTTGCATATTTATTTGTCCCTGCTTCGTATTGAACCCAGGTTGGATTGGTTTTATCGTTTGCAAAAAAGACATGACCGTTTACTCCAAAAGGACTTGTTGGTCTTTTGACATTTAGGTAGGATTGTGTCTTCCAGTTTTTAGAATAAACTGATTTTACTGAGCCTCTGGAAGCTGCAGATTCTGAAGTGATGGATACAAACCCAACTCCGTTTCCACCAAAACGTTCCTGATAATTGGTTCTTACGTCCTGAACAATTAAATCACCATCGGTCATAGAATCGCCATAATACGCAATTCGAACTTTAGATTGTGGATTTTTTTCTAGCTGATATAATTTCTCGTAAAACGAAACCAGATATTGGTATCCTTTATAATTTTCAAAAGTTTCTGATGGAAATTCGATTCCTTCTGTATTTTCAAAAACAATTTCTTTTTGAGCTTCTTGTTGTTCCGCTTCGGCAATACTATCGCTTTCAAGAGACAATGAGTCATTAGCAACCGACTCTAAAAGCATACTGTCGATTAATACATTTTTAGAATCTATTTTACTATCCGAAAAGATTTTATTCGGTAAAACTTGTTTGAATCCAATAAAGGCGATAAATGCCAGTGCGACAATTGCAAAAGACTGAAAAAAATAGGGCTTTGTATTCACTTATTACTTATAATTTGAAGAATGGCTTCGAGGGAAAAATTATTAAAATTTCCTGTTAATTCCATATTAAAAAAACATGTGCAAAGATAGGGTTAAACATTAATCTACAACCCTTTTTAACATTAAAATAAAAAACAAAAAAAGAGGCTAGATAAAATCTAACCTCTCTCAAAAAAAATAAAAAAAACAAAGCTTATGAATTAACTAATTTTTAGTTCGGTGCTGTTTCCCTATTGTTATAATCGAGTATAACAATACCAATATTTTTTATATTTTTTGGCACTTATTATTTTAAGATAGCATATTGAAAGGTAGGATTACCTCTTTCACCTGCTGCGTTCACACCTGCTGTAAATCTAACTTTATAAACATTTCCTGCAGGATCTTTAACAACAAAGAAACGATCTGACCTTGCCGCAAATCCAGAAACTGGATTACCGTTTGCATCTGTTCCTGAAACAGTTCCTCTCCAGTTTGAACCAATATTTCTTTGATCCTCTGTAAATTTAGTGTTGTCAACATTTGCTAATGTGAAAGCATCATATGTAAAAGCTGTTGTAAGTACTTGGTAAGTTTTTGCACCACCTTTAACGTTATTTAAAACGAAGTCTGCAAAATTATAAGGAACTAAACCTGCTCCCATTGAAGTTGTATTAGTAAAACTTGTGAAACTAATATCCCATTGTGCTTTTTGAGGCTCTACACTAACTGCTTTTTTATCTAATAAGCTTAAGAATGTAAAGTTATAAGCTGCATTTTTTGTAACGATGATTTCTTCGTGAGTTGTAGCTGCAATATCTGCATATTGAACTTTATAATCATTACCACTTCTTAAAATTCTAACTTTTTTCCATCCTCTAGACGGCCCTGTACCTGTACCTTCAGATCCAACAGCTGGATTAGTTGTCCCAGGATTACTTCCCATATTGATTACATATACTTTGTTATCAGCATCTGTTGAAGAGATTGCTGCAATAGCAGTTTTAGTAATATCTCCTGCAGCGTCATCAACTTGAGTAGTACTTCCACTACCATTAACAAGCATGGTTGCATCTTCCAATTGAACTTCATCAATATTTACACTAGTCGTTTGTTTAGCAGACATTCTTACAGTGTGGTTTATTATTACTCTAAAATCTGTTCCAGAATAAAATCCTAAATCCCACGATACTCTAGGAACAGCAGTCATTTTTCCGCTGCTCAAATCAACAAAAACCTGATTTGGCTCTGTTGGCCCTCCAACTCCTGGAGCTAATGCACTTCCTAAAGAAGCTGTCTCATTAAAGTTTACCTGAATTGATTTGTTATCAGAAATTACAGAATTGATAGTTATACTACTAATAGTAAAAACCACATTTTTTACCTGGCCTTCGATAGCTTCTTTTAATTTTTTAAAAGTAAAAGATACTGTAGATACATTTTTTTCAAAAGGAACTACAATCTTATTTGCAGCGATTGCTGGTGTAGTACTATAATCTATACCATTTGCAACTGCAGTTTCAGTGTAAGTTAAAGTTAGAGATCCCGCTGCTGCAGTTGGAGATGCAAATTTAATTTCGATCGGAGTTGTTTCTGCCGATAAATTTAACGATGTAGAAGTAAAAGCTACTGCATTTGGCAACGCCACATCATCATCACTGCTACAAGCCCCAATGGCTAGTAATACAAAAGATAGTATTAAAATAAAGTTTTTTTTCATGGTATTTATATATTAATTAAAATTTAGATTATACGTAAGTTTTAAGAAGTAAGATCGGCCATATCCTAACATCATATCAGTACTTGTTCCTCCTCCATGCGCTCCTCCAGATGCATCGCCTCCACCTCCATTTTGAACAGATTGTAAATTAGTAACATCAAGTAGGTTTCTGGCTCCAACAGTAACTTCAAATTGATTTTTAAAGAATGTTTTTCGAATAGAAGCGTCCATCCAGCTATAAGGCTGCAATTCATTTAAAAAGAAACCAGCTTTCCCATCACTTCCTGTCCCCGCAACATACTGTTGCTGCTGTCCGTTATATTTATAGAAAACAGCTAACAAAGTATTCCATTTTGTAATATTATAAGAGATACTTGAATTTAATCTGAACGAGTAGAAAAATTTATCATCAGACACTAAGTTTTCAGCCGCTAAATCAAGTCTTCTGGAAATTCCAACTACAGCGGCACCTAACATTACATTCCAATTTTTGTAAATATATTGCTCTACTGTTGAAATGTTCCACATTTTATATCTATTGATATTAACGTATTTATAATGCAAAGGATTTACCTGAATTGTAACCAGGTCAATTCTATCATCAACATCCAGATACGTAACAGCTAAGTTGTTTGTGATTTGAGCACCCGAATCAAAATTACAGGCTCTCTTAAAACTAACCTCATAAGAAGTACTTGTTTCTGGAATCAAATCTGCATTTCCCTGCATGTTATGGTTAGAGTCGACAAAATAAGTATAAAGCTCATCAAAGTTTGGAGTACGATACGATTTCCCCAAAGAAACTCTTGCTTCTAATCCTTTATCAAAAAGATATCTTAAACCTAAAGAACTTGCATATTGATTGTCGAAAGCACTTTGAAATGAAAATCGAAGCCCTGGACGAATGGAAAATTTATCATTTACACCAATTTCAGCAACCGAATAAATATCATAATTTTCCAATCTCTTTCTAATATCTACACCCTGCTGATTATCATCTCTAAAAGCTCCAACTGAAGAATCATAAAAACCATTCTCGTTTGTAATTTCATAACCAAGTTGAAAATCTACATTTTTATTATCAAAGAAATTGCTCAGTGTACCCGTTGAATAAAACACCTTTTTTGATTGATAAGTGTCTCTCTTGTTATCTACCTCTTGTTTTGTATCTATATGATAAACGAAATTCTCTAAATCACGTTCTTGTTTTTGCTGAGAAACCGAAACATTGTACTTTAACTTCGAGAAAAGATTTCCACTGGTGTTTAAATGGTGGTAATAACGATTGGTAATATATCTTTTATCTCTCGA
Source organism: Flavobacterium aquidurense (assembly GCA_900107365.1). Lineage (GTDB taxonomy): Bacteria > Bacteroidota > Bacteroidia > Flavobacteriales > Flavobacteriaceae > Flavobacterium > Flavobacterium aquidurense. Next base: position 324,543 of record FNPS01000003.1, on the reverse strand, counting down.
AAAATAGGTGTCTGGAAATGGATAATTATCTTGGATATTTACAAGAGGATTGTAGTAATGAACATCTTCACCATAATAATCAAATTTGTAAAAAATTCTAAAAGCATCTTTTTGGTAACCCAAAACTGCATTTCCTACCAATTGTTCTTTCGGAAGCTGTGTATATCCTCTCAGTCCGTCATTTTTATCGTAATCTTTACCTTGTCTATTATCATAAAAACCAGACATTGCGTTGCGATTTCCGCCTATGTTAACAAACCAATTTTCATTAAAATTATGACCAATTTTAGCTGATTGTATATGACGGCCTTTATCAAAAAATGCAAATTCCTTTCCAACGGTCTCTTCCTGAACAGTGGCACTAATCTGCCATTTATATCCTCCTCCTTTTTTCGTAATAATGTTTAGGATACCAGTTACAGCATTTGCTCCATGAGTTACACCCATTGATCCTTCGATGATTTCGATTCTCTCGACATCATCAAGATTAACCTGCGTTAAATCAACATTTGTCCCCATACCTGTATCACTTACTAAAGGTATATTATCAACCAAAATCTTAAAATACTGCGAATCTAATCCGAACATTGAAACCTTTGAACGCCCATCATCACCATTTGATGTCACTGTAATATTCAAATATTGATTTAAAACATCAGCTAAATTGTTTGCGGCCAGCTGCTTTATATTTTCTTTTGAAATAACACGAACATTAAATACAGATTTCTTAATCGATTGTGGCTCTAATTGTCCTGTCACAACTACTTCTGAAAGCTTTTCTTTTGATGCTATACTATCTTGTTGCGCAAAAGAAATTTGACAAAAAACGAACAGTACAAAAAGGGTAATTTTAATTTTCATTATTTTTATTCAGTCTTAATAATGGCGCAAATATAGTAACTATTTTTATTTGTTCTAAATAAAATTTATATATTTGCAAAAAATTTTAAAACAAAACAATAAGTTATGATTACAAAAAGCCTCTTCTTTTCGGCCGTAATGGCTTTGACTTGTGCTCTTGGTTTCAGCCAGGATAAAAAACAACAAGACATCAAATCAATTAAATCAATGTGTGGTTGTTATGAAGTGAAATTTAATTTTACTGAAACTTTTTCATATCCAAAAGATTCTCTTACTTATAAATCATCTGAAACTAAGCATGAATCTGCTTTGGAATGGGTTGATTTACTAGAAGATACACCAAACAAAATTGTGATGCAGCACTTATTAATAGTAAGTGATGATATGATTATCAAACACTGGAGACAAGATTGGCTTTACGAAAACACAGACTTATATTCTTTCGATAAAGGAACATCGTGGAAATACAAAAAATTAGACAAGAAAGCTGTTAAAGGACAGTGGACTCAAAAAGTTTATCAGGTAGATGATAGTCCACGATACGAAGGATCATCAACATGGGTTCATGTTGACGGACAAGATTACTGGGCAAACGTTGCTGATGCTCCGCTTCCAAGAAGAGAGCAAACAAAACGTAATGATTATAATGTTTTAAAAAGAAGAAACATCCATGAAATCACTTCTACGGGATGGAATCATGAGCAAGACAATGACAAATTGGTCAGAGATGACAGCGGAAAAGATGTATTGTTAGCGCAAGAAAAAGGGTTTGATGTTTATACTAAAGTTCCGGATATTAAATGTGCTGCCGCTCAAAAATGGTGGAAAGAAAATAACGCACTTTGGAAAAATGTTCGTGATAAATGGCAAACATTGTTTGACAGACACCAGGACTTAAACTTAGAAGCTAAAGTGGACAGAAAAGCGTTGTATTCTCTTTTGTTTGATTTAAAACCAGACGCTTCAAAAGCAGAAACAGACAAAATTATCGACAAGTTCATAAAGTAAAAACAGTTTGTGCTAGTTGTAAAAAAGCCGATAGTTTACTGCTATCGGCTTTTCTTATTCTATATCTTTTTAAACAAACAATTATTTTGATTCTGCACACTCAGAGTACGTAATAACATGTTTTGTTAAATCTGTCCATTTAGGCTCAGGGTTTCCAGAAATTACTTTTTCACAGCTACCCCATAATGGTGCAAATTCTTTTTTATACTCTTTTTTCTTTAATAAAACCGCTGGTGCATCTTTTTTAGCTACATAGTAAGATTTTGCATCTCCACCAACAAATTTAACTCCACCAACTCCTAATGAAGTAGTTTCTTTAGCATGTGGATCACAGTATATTTTGCACTCTTTACTAAATCCCGGGTTTAGAAGTTGCATTAATAATTTTTCTTTTTTCTTTTTGATTTGTACATCAGCAGTTTCAAAATAGGCGTAACCTTCTTTTATGTACTCTTGATTCAATTTATCATCGCTCCATTTTTGATAATCAGAAATAAAATCTAAGCTTTTCGTTAAATTATCCAATCCGCTTGGTGGCAAGTACATAAACTTAATATCTTCCGGTTTTAGTTTGTGTTTTTTTCCAGCTCCGTCTTGTAATTTAATATACTCGATCAATCCTTTTTCTCTATCAATATCTTTGATAGTTCCGTTGATTTCTGTACCATCTGCCAAAGTAATGTAGGCTGTTTTACTGTGAGAGAATCCATAAGAAGGATTAACTAAATCTTGTGCATTCATTGTACTAAGCGCAAATAAAAATGCCAGTACGAAAAAAGGTTTTTTAATCATTTTGTTCTTGTTTTTGGTTTTGCTTACTCTTACGATTTTCAGCTACCTCGATTATTTAAATCATTAAAGATCTGGGGATCTCCTCTGTTTATTGGCTTTTCAGAAGATTTTTTTAAATCTTTTTCTTACTGTAAACATAAGTATAATAATCCCATATACAAATCTAAAGCTGCTTTTTTTAGAAGAAAATTCAGCCTAACAAATTCTTAACAAATTTAGTATATCCTTATTATCTCCTCTTCTTTAAGCTTTAAACCTCAAGCTTCATGAGAAATCTGAGCATAAAAAAAGCCGATAATAAAATTAACGGCTCTTTACTTTTTATATTTAAACGTTTACATTCTCTCCGGAACTTCAATTCCTAATAATGTAAAAGCAGATTTTATAACTTCTGCCACTTTTTGAGAAAGTTGTACTCTGAAAATCTTTTTAGTCAAATCAATTTCACCTAAAATATGTACAGATTGATAGAATGAATTGTATTCTTTTACCAAATCGTACGTATAATTTGCAATTAAAGCCGGGCTGTGATTTTGAGCTGCATTTTGAATTACTTCAGGAAAAAGTTCGATTTGTTTTACCAATTCTTTTTCTTTTTCGTGTAATTCTTCAGTATTTGTTTTTGCTGAAAAATCAAAATCAGCTTTACGGATAATCGATTGAATTCTCGCGTAAGTATATTGAATAAACGGGCCTGTATTTCCTGCAAAATCAACAGATTCTTCAGGATTAAACAAGATACGTTTTTTAGGATCTACTTTTAAGATGTAATATTTCAATGCTCCAAGACCAATCGTTTTGTACAATTTCGCTTTTTCTTCAGCAGAATAACTGTCTAGTTTCCCTAAATCTTCTGAAATTTGTTTTGCTGTATCCGTCATATCCTGCATCAAATCATCAGCATCTACAACAGTTCCTTCACGGCTTTTCATTTTTCCGGAAGGTAAATCAACCATTCCGTACGATAAATGATACAGACTTGAAGCCCAGTCAAAACCTAATTTTTTCAGGATCAAGAACAACACTTTAAAGTGATAATCCTGCTCGTTTCCAACCGTATAAACCATACCTCCAACATCTGGCATATCTTTTACACGCTGAATTGCAGTTCCAATATCTTGTGTCATGTAAACCGCAGTTCCATCAGAACGTAATACGATTTTACGATCCAGACCTTCATCTGTTAAATCTATCCAAACCGACCCATCAGGATCTTTTTCAAAAACACCTTTATCCAATCCAACCTGAACAACATCTTTCCCTAATAAATAAGTATTGCTTTCGTAGTAATAACGATCAAAATTAACTCCAAGATTAGAGTAAGTTGTCGCAAAACCATCATAAACCCATTGGTTCATCATTTTCCAAAGCGTGATTACCTTTTCATCACCAGCTTCCCATTTCTTCAGCATATCTTGTGCTTCAACAATAATCGGTGCTTGTTTTTTTGCTTCTTCTTCTGTTTTACCCGTCTCGATTAGTTGATTAATCTCAGCTTTATAGGCTTTATCAAATTCAACATAATATTTACCAACTAATTTATCTCCTTTTAAATTTGAACTTTCAGGAGTTTCTCCGTTTCCAAATTTCTCCCAGGCCAACATCGATTTACAGATATGGATTCCGCGATCGTTGATGATTTGTGTTTTATATACTTTTTTACCAGATGCTTTAATAATTTCTGCAACAGAATATCCCAACAAATTGTTACGAACGTGACCTAAGTGCAAAGGTTTATTGGTATTTGGAGAAGAATACTCGACCATTATAGCTTTGTCTTCTGGATTTGGCGTTACATAGCCAAACTTTGTATTGTCTTTTATTTCATTAAAGAAATTCAAATAATAACTATCTGCAATTACGATATTCAGGAAACCTGAAACCACATTAAAACGAGCAACTTCTGAAACATTTTCAACTAAATAATCTCCAATTTTATTTCCAAGTTCCACTGGATTACTTTTAATCACTTTTAATAATGGGAAAATCACCATTGTAATATCGCCTTCAAACTCTTTTCTGGTAGTTTGAAATTCAATTTTATCAACAGTAACATCAAATAATGCCTGAATGGCGCTTTGTATAGAAGGTGTAAGAATTTGTGATAATGACATGTAAACTTATTTTAAAGTGAGCAAAGATACTGCTTATTCATCAATTACAGAAAATGAAAAACATATAAAATTGAACAAAACGTTTAGAATTTCATAAAAAGTCATTTGTTTTGAATGTTAAAATTATCAAAAAATTAAAACGCTAATCTCTTACAAAACAGAGCAAATAGAATCAAAAATGATTTTTTTTATTTTTTTTCTGTAACATATTCACAATAAAAGAGTCTTAATAGGAACTTTGAATTTATTTAAAGCCAAAAAAATCTAACAAAAACAAAAAGAACAATCATCATCAATCAAATCAAAATAATCAAGTAACACTATTATGAAATTAAAATTCTTTCTGTTTGCATTACTGGGAGTAATCGCAACAGCTCAGGCCCAGAACACCGGAACAGTGTCTGGAAAAATCTCTGAAAAATCGAATAATGCACCAATTTCTTATGCGACAGTTTCTATCAAAGAAAATGGAAAAGTTGTTTCAGGAGTCAATACAGATGACAATGGAGACTTTACAATTAAAAATTTGGGTTTAAAAAGTTATACCATCGAAGTTCAATACATTGGATTTAGAAAATACATTGGCTCCGTAATTTTAAGCGATAATAAAAAAACGGCAACTATTAACGTTTCTCTTGAAGAAGAAGCAACACAACTTAAAGGTGTAAATATTGTTGCTGAACGCTCTACAATGGAACAAAAAATTGACCGAAAAGTAATTACTGTAGGTAAAGATTTGACAACTGCCGGAGCTTCTGCATCTGATATTATGAGTAATATTCCATCTGTAAACGTAGATCAGGATGGAAAACTTTCACTTCGCGGAAACGACAACGTGCGTGTATTAATTGACGGTAGACCATCTAATATTGATCCTGCTCAATTGCTAAAACAAATTCCATCTACTTCTATCAAAAAAATTGAGTTGATTACAAACCCAAGCGCTAAATACAATCCGGAAGGAATGTCTGGAATCATCAATATTATTTTACACAAAAACGCTAACACTGGTTTTAACGGAAGCTACAGTGGTGGTATCACTTTCGGAAAAACAGCAAAATACAATCAATCACTAGATTTGAACTACAAAACCGGAAAAGTAAATTTCTTTGGAAACGCAGGGCAAAATTTTGGTACTTATCAAAATGAAGGTCACATCGTAAGATTAGATCAACCGGTAAATCAAAATTTAGATATTTCGAACGATAATGATAATTATTTGTATAAAATTGGTATGGATTATTTAATCAATGATCACAATACTTTATCTTTTTATACCAATCAAAATAAATCTACCGGAACCGGAATTGTACTAACAGATATTGATTATAACAATGGTGATCCAAACATTTTGAACATCTATCAAAATTCAAAATATCATGGTCCAAGCAATACCGGAACTTATAATTTAGCTTTCAAACATATCTTTAAAAAAGAAGGACATACTTTAGATTTTGAAGGAAACTACAGTGATACTAAAGTTTCTCAAGATGCAAGTTTTGACACGCAAACAACAAGACCTGACTATACAAAGAATGATATCATTTACAGTGATTTTATTGGAGATAAAAGAAAACTGAGTACAATTAACGTTGATTATGTAAATCCGTTAAACGACAAAACAACTCTTGAAGCTGGTGCCGAAGCAAGAATAACAAGATCAAATAATGATTACAATACCGGAAATCCTTTAGTTGCTGCTGAAGACAGAATTTCTAATTATACTTATGACACCGATATCTATTCTGCATACGTAACTTTTGGTCAGAAATTCAAAAAATTTAGTTACCAATTAGGAACTCGTTTTGAGAGTTATAAAGTTGCTGCAAATTTAAATCATGGCGAAACAAAATTTGATGACGATTATATCACCTTATATCCATCAGCCTATTTAACGTATAATTTGAATGAGAAAAATGTATTGCAATTAAGCTACAGCCGTCGTGTAGACCGCCCGAGTTTAGAGCAAACAAAACCTATTCGTGAGTTTTCTACTCCGTTAGTAACATCATACGGAAATCCTGAGTTAAGACCTCAGTTTACAAATTCTGTAGAAGTAAATTACACCAAAACTCTTGAAAAAGGAAGTATAACTGCCGGAGTTTTCGTAAGAAGCATCAATGATCAAATCAGCAGAACTTTAAGTCCTGATCCTAATGATCCTTCAGGATACAAACAAATTTTAAGTTTCACGAATTACGATCACAACAGTGCTTATGGTTTTGATGTTTCTCTTAACTATAAAATTGCAAAATGGTGGGACATTCAACCTTCTATTGATTTCTCAAGCATAAACCAGGAAGGTGTTGTTTTTGAATTTGATCCGGCAACAAGTACAAGTTCACCGCTTCAAAGAAGTGTTACAACTTCGGCATTTAATGCGCGTATGAACTCAAACTTCAAACCTACAAAACGTTTAAGCTTTTTATTATTCGGTTTTTTCAGAGGTCCGGTTGACGAAATTCAACAACATAGAAATGAAATGTACAAAATGGACATAGGTTCACGTTATACATTGTTAGACAACAAAATGAATATCAGTGTACGTTTCAATGACGTTTTCAATACCATGAAATATTCTTTTGACGGAATTTATCCTTATCCGCAAACAGGACAGTTTTCATGGGAAAGCCAAACGGTTTATGTAGGATTGACTTATAACTTTGGAGGAGCAAAAATTAAAAACCTTCAACGTAAACAAAGAGAAGATAACACTAACAAAGGTGGTGGTGGAATGTTTTAATCCCACTTTTATTAGTAGATTTTAATAGTTCTTGTAGAAAAGAAAAGCCTGGAGTATGCCAACTCCAGGCTTTTTTATTTTATTAATTACGGTTACAAAAAATTGCGCAATTCTTTTATCTCTTCCGGATTTGCCGTTTCCGTATTATCCGTTATGGCCGATGAATGATAAAATGTTGGTTCTAATTTATCCTGCAATAATTTAATATTAGACGATCTTAAACCTCCGCCAGGCATAATTTCGATTTTGTCTTTTGTCCATTTTTGAATTTTCTCCAAAGCAAAAATACCTTCTTCAACATTTATTCCCTGTCCTGATGTCAAAATAGTTGTAAAACCGCAATCAATTATATCTTTGAGAGACTTCTTGACATCTTTTACAACATCAAAAGCACGATGAAAGGTACACGGAAGTGGGTGCGCCAGATTAACCAGTTCCTTACTGCGTCTTTTATTGACATTTCCGTTTTCCTTCAAAATTCCGAAAACAAAACCGTCAACTCCTAGTTTTTTAAATTGTTTGATGTCTTGCTTCATTTCAACAAATTCATCATCACTATAAATAAAATTGCCACCACGAGGTCTTATAATGACATGCATTTTAATAGATAACTTTTCGCGCACTCTAACTGCCAGGATTGGATTTGGTGTTGTTCCGCCAAGTTTCATGTTATCACATAATTCGATTCGGTCCGCACCCGCTTCCTGAGCTATAATTGCCGATTCATAATTGAAACAGGCTATTTCGAGTTGATTTTTTTTCATTTTGATTAAATTATATTTTCTCAAAGTTTGTCATTGCGAGGAACGAAGCAACCGCACTACCATCTACAGACTCAACAAATGAGATTGCTTCGTTCCTCGCAATGACAGAAACCGCATAATAGAACACTAAATTATAAAAAAACCTGCTCTTAACAGAACAGGTTTGAAATATAATGCAGGATGAATAAAATTACCATTTAATAATAGCACTCGCCCAAGTAAATCCACTTCCGAAAGCAGCTAAAACAACTGTATCTCCAGATTTAATTTTTCCTTGTTCCCAAGCTTCTGTCAAAGCAATCGGAATAGAGGCTGCCGTTGTATTTCCGTATTTTTGGATGTTATTATGAACCTGATCATCACTCAATTTGAATTTATTCTGAATGAATTGTGAGATTCTTAAATTCGCCTGATGCGGAATCAACATATCAATGTCTGAAACCTGCAAACCATTTGCTTCTAAACCTTCGTTAATTACTTCAGCAAAACGAACTACTGCATTTTTAAATACAAACTGCCCGTTCATGTATGGATAATAACTTTCATCATTTGGATCATTATCAGCCAAAATATCTGTTACCCAACGTGCTCCCATTCCTGGTGCCTGCAATGCTAGCTCTTCAGCATGTTGTCCTTCTGAATGTAGGTGAGTTGATAAAATTCCTTTTGATAAATCTTCTTCACGGCTCAAAACTGCCGCTCCCGCTCCATCTCCAAAAATTACCGATACTCCACGTCCACGAGTTGTCATATCTAATCCGGTTGAATGCACTTCAGAACCAATTACCAAAATGTTTTTATACATTCCGGTTTTAATGTATTGATCGGCAACAGAAATTGCATAAACAAAACCAGAACATTGGTTTCTAACATCTAATGCTCCAACTGTTCTTAAACCTAAATCACGTTGTACTAAAACTCCGGGACCTGGAAAATAGTAATCAGGACTTAATGTAGCAAAAACTACAAAATCAATATCTTCTTTGGCTACGCCAGAACGTTCTATTGCAATTTTAGCTGCTTTTACTCCCATTGAAGTTGTGGTATCCTCTCCACGAATGATGTGTCTGCGCTCCTGAATTCCGGTACGTTCCTGAATCCATTCGTCATTAGTATCAATTATCTTAGACAAATCATCGTTGGTCACAACATTTGAAGGAACATAATATCCTAAGCCCGCTATTTTTGAATGATACATATTCTTTTATTATTTGTTAAAAAATTGGATTGCAAATTTACGTATACTTTAAAACATAAGCGCCCAAATTACTATTTTTTTCGTTATTAGCAATTTAATATAGTTTAATTATATAGTTGATTAAAACTATTTCTCTTTTGAAAAAACAGTTTTTACATTGAAAAAATAAAAAATATGAAAAAACAACTAATTACTACCGCTCCAATTTCTATCCATATTTAGAAACAGAAGTTCCTGGATAAGTATTTTAAAAAACCGTTAATCATGAAATGTATAAAAAAACCCAACAAGATTTAAAAAAACTGTCGGGTTTACTATTTTTAACGGTCCAGAAAATGATCTAATTGGCACACTTTCTAATTACAAATAATTCAATCCCAAGAAAATTTCCTGTTCAAGCGGCAAATCAATTTCGCTTTCAAAAAAGACCAATTGCCTTTTATAGACAGTTTCTATTAAAAAATGATTTCCTCTAAAATAAGTTCTTCTGATTTTAACCGGCAATTTTGATTCGGTAAGCATTTTAAGCTGATGCGGGTACACTAATGTTTTATGAGTTTCATCTTCGTAATCAAGTAACAAATGAGTTGGTATTTCATTTACCTCACCAAATAACGAAGCGACATATTTAGTTTCAGGATCTTCATAAATCCTGGTTGGATTATCTTTTACAATAAGTTCACCATTACGCATTACAATCGCTTCGTCTGCAAATGATAATGCATCTGTGCTGTCATGAGTTGCAATGATGCACGTAATTCCTTTTTGTTTTAAATATCGGAACAAATTTCGGCGTAAAGCATTTTTACGAAAAGCATCAATTTGGCTAAAAGGTTCGTCAAGTAAAATCACTTCCGGCTCCAAAGCCAAAACTCTTACCAAAGCTACTCGCTGTTGTTGTCCTCCACTTAAAAATTTAGCTTTAACATTAGAAAACTGTTCCATTTCTACCATTTCCAATAATTCCTGCACACGCAATTTTTTCATGTTGGCAAAACCATTCGAAAGAAATTTTCCAACATTCTCAGCAACTGTTTCGTACGGAGACAAATCAAAATCCTGTGCCAGATATTTCATGTACGGCATTCCGGGAATCAAATTGTATTTTGGACCTAAAATTGGTTTTTCATTATAAAAAATTTTACCTTCATTTAGATCAAACAAGCCGTACAGTAGCTTAAGAAGCGTACTTTTCCCGCAGCCACTTTCGCCAATAATAGCAATGTTTTCACCTTTATTTATAGTAAAAGAAACGTCTTTAATAACGGGTTTATCGGTATAAGAGAAAGAAATATTCTGAATGTCGAGCATGGGTTGTATTTGAGAGTCCAAATTTACAATGTTTAAATCCTAAAGTCAAAAAAAAAGCTGCTTCAATTAAGAAACAGCTTTTAAAATTTTTTATTGCATTAGAAACTATTTTCCAGCCTCTGTTTTAGCATCATTTACCATTTTGTCATTTGCAGTAATTGCAAACTCAACACGGCGGTTTTGAGTTCTTCCTTCCGGAGTATCATTTGTTGCAATTGGATCCGCAATACCTAAACCTGAAGTTTTGAAACGGCTTGATTTTAATCCTTTTGCCACTAAATAAGATTGCACAGATGCAGCTCTCTGTCCTGAAAGTGTTAAATTATATTCTGGTTTTCCTGTATTATCAGTGTAACCAAAAATTTCGATATTAGTATCTCCGTATTCTGTGAATACAGGAATTAATTTATCTAAATTAGCTTTCGCCTGAGTTGTCAAAGTTGATTTATTAGTATCAAAACGAACTGCATTTTCGTTCAAAGTTAAGTGAATTCCTTCTCCTACTCTTTCAACATCTGCACCAGGTAATGCCTGATCGATTTCACGAGCTTGTTTATCCATTTTGTTTCCAATAAGTGCTCCTGTTCCACCACCAACGGCAGCACCAATTGCAGCACCTAAAGCAGCATTTCCGCCATGCCCTAAATTATTTCCTAAAATACCACCAATAAGACCACCGGCAACTACTCCAATTCCGGCTCCTTTTTGTGTGTTATTTGCATTTTTAACTGAATCGCAGCTTGTAAAAAAACTAACTAATACAAGTAAACTACTCAACCCTAAAACTGTTATCTTTTTCATGTGTATATATTTTAATATTAATTGGCTCTTTGAAATTGGTAAGTAACATCTTTAGTTTGTCCACCTACATTAATGTTGTCTATTAACTCAAAAGAATTATCTGTTACACCTGCAACTTTTAGTAAATAGCCTTCTTTAACGTTTTTCGATTTTGTTCCCGGATTAACAATCTTAAGTACTAAAAGTCCTTGATTATTAATACTCCATACTATTGGAGAAGTAAATGCTGTACAGCTTGGAGCAGTTAAAGTCATAGTACCTTTATTATTATTAGAAATAAAATTCCAGGTGCTGCCAATAAAACATTTTGAATCGGCAAGATCAAATGAAGTTACTTTAATATAATCTGACCCTGGATAAGACACATTGGTTAGAACCCAATTTCCTTTAAGCGCTACTTGAGTCGATTTGTCAAGTTTAGTCGATAGCGTTGGTGCTTCTGTTGAAGCTGTTGTAGACGAAGCTGATTTACACGCAAATACCATTATGGCGATCATGCAAATGAAAAGAATTTTCTTCATTTTATACATTTTTTAAGTTAATACTTACACGTTTAACAATTAGTGTACCACAAATATACGATTCATTGAAATATTAACAGTTCCAAAATCTAATTATTTTCTTTCAAAATTAACACTTCGGTCATTTTGTCACACCAAAAACAATTGGTATTCTATTTGAAGGAATGACAATCATCTCATTAAACTAAAAAAATAAAAAATATGACAACAGGTAAAATTAATGTTTCAGTAGAAAACATCTTTCCCTTAATCAAAAAGTTCTTGTACAGCGATCACGAAATTTTCTTGCGTGAGCTCGTTTCAAACGGAACCGATGCTACTTTAAAATTAAAACACCTTATTAGCATTGGCGAGGCTAAAGTTGAATACGGAAATCCGGTTATTGAAATCAAAGTTGATAAGGAAGGTAAAAAAATCCACATTATTGACCAGGGTTTAGGTATGACGGCTGATGAAGTTGAAAAATACATCAACCAGGTTGCTTTTTCAGGAGCTGAAGAATTCCTTGATAAATACAAAGATTCTGCTAAAGATTCTGGAATTATTGGTCACTTTGGTCTTGGTTTCTATTCTGCGTTTATGGTTGCTGAAAAAGTAGAAATCATTACAAAATCATATAAAGACGAACCAGCTGCACACTGGACTTGCGATGGTAGTCCTGAATTTACTTTAGAGCCAGCTGACAAAACTTCACGTGGTACTGAAATCATTCTTCATGTTGCTGAAGATTCTCTTGAATTTTTAGAAGATTCTAAAATTGCTGGATTATTGAATAAATACAATAAATTCATGCCTATTCCGATTAAATTCGGAACAAAAACAGAAACACTTCCAAAACCGGAAGATGCTCCTGAAGACTATATCAACGAAACTGTTGAAGTTGACAACATCATCAACAACCCAAATCCGGCATGGACAAAACAACCGTCTGAATTATCTGAGGAAGATTACAAAAATTTCTACAGAGAATTGTATCCAATGCAGTTTGAGGAGCCATTATTCAACATTCATTTAAATGTAGATTATCCTTTCAACTTAACTGGAATTTTGTATTTCCCAAAATTGGGTACAGATATGCAAATTCAGAAAGATAAAATTCAATTGTACCAAAACCAGGTTTACGTTACCGATAACGTAGAAGGAATTGTACCTGAGTTTTTGACCATGTTAAAAGGTGTGATTGATTCTCCGGATATTCCTTTGAATGTTTCCCGTTCAGGTTTACAGGCTGATGGCGCAGTGAAAAAAATCTCCAACTACATTACTCGTAAAGTTGCTGATAAACTAAAAGCTTTATTCAGCGAAAACCGTGCTGATTTTGAAGCAAAATGGAACGATATTAAAATTGTTTTAGAGTACGGAATGCTTTCTGAAGATAAATTCTACGAAAAAGCAGGTGCATTTGTATTGTATCCAACAGTAGACGACACTTACTTTACTTTAGAAGAATTAAAAGAGAAATTAAAAGAAAACCAAACAGATAAAGACGGAAAATTGGTAGTTCTTTATGCTGGAAATAAAGATGCTCAACACTCTTATATTGAAACAGCAAAAGAAAAAGGATACGAAGTATTGCTTTTAGATTCTCCTATCATCTCGCACTTAATCCAAAAAATTGAAGGCGATAATAAAGATGTAACTTTTGTTCGTGTGGATTCTGATCATATTGACAACTTAATCAAGAAAGACGAAAATACCATTTCTAAATTATCTGATGAAGAAAAAGAAACATTAAAAACTTCATTGGAAGCTTACATTCCAAAAGCGTATTCTGTCCAACTAGAAGCTATGGATAGCCAGGCTGCTCCTTTCATTATAACGCAACCAGAATTTATGCGTAGAATGAAAGAAATGAGTCAGTCAGGTGGTGGCGGAATGTTCGGAATGGGCAATATGCCTGAAATGTACAATTTGGTAGTAAATACAAATTCTGATTTGGCAACAAGTATTTTGAATACAGAAGACAAAACACATCAGGAACACTTGGTAAAACAAGCTTTAGATTTAGCAAAATTATCGCAAAACCTATTAAAAGGCGAAGCTTTAACTGCTTTCGTAAAAAGAAGTTTTGAAATGATCAAATAAGGTTTTTTACAAAAAAGAATAATTTTTAAAATCCTGTGAGTCAGACTCACAGGATTTTTTTATTGGAATTCGTTTTTTTTATTACATTTGATTGCCTTTTAATCTAATCTTAAACTAAAACTACTATGAAAAAAACAGCTTTTTTATTTCTGGGTATTTGCGCTACAGCATTAATTTATGTTTCCTGTTCTAATGACAATGTGGTCAATCAAACCGACACTACTTCTGTTGCGGCTTCCGTTGCAATTGATGCGGCCGATGAAATGGACATTAATACGGGATTACTAATAACAAACAGTTCACCAACTGCAAAACCAGCAACAAATGTAGCCGGAGTTTGTGCTACAATCACTATTACTACACCAACAGGAGCAACTTATCCAAAGGTATTCACCGTTGATTTTGGAACAGCGGGTTGTGCAGATGGTCAGCTTACAAGGAAAGGGAAATTAAAAATCACACTTTCGGGACCAATTATCACTACAGGAAGCAAACTAACTATCGAAAGAATCGATTATTCTATTAACGGAATTAAACTGGAAGGAACAATTGAATACACCAACACAACAACTGTGGCAACTGTACCACAATGGAGCAGAAAAGTAACAAACGGAAAATTTACAGATTTACAAGGAAGAGTTTATACAAATTCAGGAATGCATACTGTAAAACAAACAGCAGGTGTTGACACTCCTTATGTTTTAGAAGATAATGTTTATGAAATGACAGAAGGAAATCATACTGTAACGACAGAAAAAGGTGCAACACTAACGTTGACAGTTCAGGAAGCCCTGGTTAAAAAATATTCTTGTATTTATGTTTCAAAAGGAAAATTAAAAATAGAAGGCGGATTTCTTAAAGGAGTTATTGACTACGGAAATAACGAATGCGACAACAAATTCACCTATACTCACGAAACAGGAGTAAGCTATAATTTATCAATGTAAAAAGCTCATTTTTATAAAAATACAGCAATCCCAATTTAGAAATAAATTGGGATTTTATTTTTTATTAAAATTTAAAGTACGAATCATTACATTCAAACTATTTTCTTTATTTTGCACCAAAATCTAAAAACCAATGAAAAAATCTATTATTGCCTTTGTTGCACTTGCACTACTAGCATCATGCGACAAAAAAGAATCTGCTGACAACCTGCACATCACAGGAAACATTAAAGGATTAAAAAACGGAACTTTATATATTCAAAGAATTGTTGACACTTCACTTGTTGCAATAGACAGTGTAAAAATCGACGGAAACTCAACTTTTGAGCGTGATATTAAATTAGAATCTCCAGAAATGCTTTACTTATTCCTTGATCGCGGAGTAACAAACTCAATGGATAACAATATTCTGTTTTTTGCAGAACCAGGAAACATCAACATCGAAACTAATTTGGATAATTTTATTTATGGTGCTAAAATCACTGGATCTAAAAATCAGGAATTATACGAAGAATACAAAAAAATAAACTCTCGTTTTAATGATGAAAACCTTGCAATGGTAGAACCAAGATTTAAAGCGATCAAAAGACAAGACCAAAAAGCAATTGATAGTCTTGACGCAAAACAGCAATCAAATATCAAAAGAAAATACTTGTATGCAACAAACTTTGCTATGAACCATAAAGATTACGAAATAGCACCTTATATCGCTTTAGCCGAAATCTACGACATCAACGTGAAGTTTCTTGATACTATTCAAAAATCAATGACACCAAAAGTAGCACAATCACTTTACGGAAAAAAGCTGACCAAGTATGTTGCTGAAGTAAAAAAGCAAGAGCAAAAATAGTTTTCACTCCATAAAAAAAGTCCTGAATTTAATTCAGGACTTTTTTTATGGAGTGAAATTCCAAAATTAAAATCCCAAATTCCCATCTTCACAGAAATAAAATATCTGAAATTGGAATTTGGGATTTTTAATTTTGGGCTTTTTTCGAAAGTTTTGAGCAAAAAAAAACCACCACTAAAAAGTGATGGTTTTACGTTGAGCCGGCGGAGGGACTCGAACCCACGACCTGCTGATTACAAATCAGCTGCTCTAGCCAACTGAGCTACGCTGGCGACTCATTACGGGTGCAAATATAAAATGGTTTTTTTGTTTTACCAAAATAAATTTGCAATAATTTAAATAAAAAACCACCACTAAAAGTGATGGTTTTATCTTGAGCCGGCGGAGGGACTCGAACCCACGACCTGCTGATTACAAATCAGCTGCTCTAGCCAACTGAGCTACGCTGGCGACTCATTACGGGTGCAAATATAAAGCGGTTTTTCGTTTTTCCAAAATATATTTGCACTTTTTTATACTTTTTTTTGCTTACAATTCGTTGATTTTAGCAATCAATTGATTAGCAGTTTCTTCCAATTCAACATTGATTTGTTTGAAGTGCGCTTTTTTGTTTTCAACGTTCTTTGCGTTCACTTTTGTGATCAAAGTATCGAAAGCAGCAATAGCCTGATCGATCAAAGCATTCGTTTCTGGAGTAGGATTTCCTGTAGTAGACATTTCAAATAAGTAAATTGCCTCAATAATATCTCCTAATACGAAGTTGATGTCTTTCTTTAAATTTTTAACGTTTGCCATTTTTATTTAATTTTAATTTGCGTCTGCAAAAGTACACATATTCTTTATATTTACCCCTATGAAATGTAAATTTCTAAAATTGAAGCTTTTCCGTTCAAAATAAATGCATTTATCTCAGCAGGAACCAAAACAGTATCTCCTTTTATATAAGTCTGTTTAAAACCATCAAATTCAATTTCGAAACTTCCCTCAATACACATATAAACTGTAAATGTCTCCCCTGATTTAGAAACTTCTAATTTATTTTCTAATGGAATAAAATTGGTTGTAAAATAAGGACAATCTACAACAGTATTTGAAGTATTAACTTTTGTTTCGTATTTCTTCTGTGTATCTACCTTATTATAATTGATGGCATCAAGAGCTAAATCTACATGCAATTCTCTTTTATTTCCCTGAGCATCTACACGATCAAAATCATATAAACGATAGGTAATATCAGAAGTTTGCTGAATTTCTGCCACAACTAGTCCGGCACCAATTGCATGAACAGTTCCGGTTTCTAAAAAGAAAACGTCTCCAGCTTTTGCTTTTACATCATCTAAAATAGAAACAAGCGAATTATCATGTAAATGTTTCAAATATTCTTCCTTGCTTGAATTCTCTTTAAATCCAACAATAATTCTGGAATCGGCATCTGCCTGCATTACATACCACATTTCGGTTTTACCAAAGGAGTTATGACGTTCTTTTGCTAATTTATCGTTTGGATGAACCTGGATTGAAAGGTCTTCACGAGCATCTAAATACTTAAAAAGTAATGGGAATTGTTTTCCAAAACGTTTATAAACTGCTGTTCCTAAAATTTCATTTGGAGTTTCATCAATAAGATCCATTAATGATTTCCCTCTTAAAACGCCATTCGCAACAACACTTACATCGCCTTCAACAGTTGATAACTCCCAGCTCTCACCAGTAATTTTAGAAACTATTGGCTTATTCAGAATTGTTTTTAATTTTTCTCCGCCCCAGATTCTGTCTTTTAAAATGGGCTCGAATTGTAAAGGGTATAAGTTTGGTTTCATTTTTTTGGCTAATATCTTTATTAAATTGTTATTTGACTAGTACTGTTTTTTTTTATTTAGAGTACTAATTCTCTAATTGTCTCTAAGGCTTTCTCAATATGTTTGGCTGCATTCATACTATCAAAAATATAAATTACAACGCCATTTCTGTCTATAATATAAGTTACTCTTCCTGGTAAAAGACCAAATAAATTATTTCGAACTCCAAAAAGTTGTCTCAGTCTTTTGTCAGGATCTGATAATAATAGAAAAGGCAATTCATGTTTCTCGGCAAATTTATGATGCGATTTTACGCTATCACTACTAATTCCGATTACCTCAGCACCTAAATCCTTGAAATCTTCGTATTGATCCCTAAAGCTGCAGGCTTCAGTAGTGCAGCCGGGCGTATTATCTTTTGGATAAAAATAAATCACAAGAGGCTTTCTCCCCAAAAAACTTTTGCTTTCAAAAATTTCTCCGTGACTATCTTTTGCAGTAAAATTCGGAACTATATCTCCTGTTTTTAATGACATTTATTATTCTCCTTTATAAGTTACAAAATTGCGGTCCGTTTCATTCAAAACGACTTCTAAATCAAAATCGGCATGAATTTTTTTTCTAATTTTATTCCATATCACAACCGCAATATTCTCTGCAGTTGGATTCAAATCCTGAAATTCCGGAACATCCAGATTCAGATTTTTGTGATCAAACGGTATTTCTACTTCTTCGTGTATAATATCCGCTAATACTTTCACATCTAAAACAAAACCAGTTTCCGGGTCAATTTTTCCTGTAACACTCACTGTTAAACCATAATTATGACCATGAAAATTGGGATTATTGCATTTTCCAAAAACAGCATTGTTCTTTTCAAATGTCCAATCTTTCCTGTGCAATCGATGTGCAGCATTAAAATGTGCTTTTCTTGATATGGTTACTTTCATTTGGGTTATTGGTTAGTCTTGGTTAAATTTTATGGTCTTCTAAATAATGATAAAATTCATCAAAAATTATCTTGAACCAAACGGTATAAATTTCGGGCTGTCTTTCAATATCTTCTTTTATATCTTCAATCTTCATCCATTTCCAGTCTTCTACTTCATCATGATTAATGGCCGGACTTTCATTAAAATACCCAATCATAACATGATCGAGCTCATGCTCTGTTAAGCCATTATCAAAAGGAGCTTTATATATAAAATGGAAAAGTTCTTTCAATTCCGTTTTAAAACCCATTTCTTCATACAATCTTCTGCTTCCAGCTTCAATATTGTTTTCACCTTCACGCTGATGACTGCAACAGGTGTTTGTCCAGAGTAAAGGAGAATGGTATTTTTGATGAGCACGCTGTTGTAACATTACTTCGTTTTTATTATTTAAGATAAAAACAGAAAATGCACGGTGCAAAAGTGCTTTTTCATGCGCTTCCAACTTTGGCATTAAACCAATTTGTTCATCATTTTGATTGACTAATATTACGTTTTCTTCTATCATATGGTGTTTTGTCCAAACAAAAATACGAAAAAAGAAATGGCTTGAAAATCCTGAAAAAGATTGTGAAAAGTTTAACGAGCCTCCATTTTCACAAGTATTTAATATTCAAAACTTTAAAAACGGTTATTAATTTAAAATCCCCTAAAAATAAGCTTAAAAAACTATATGCATTGCTTTTACGTAAATAAAAAAAAGTTAAAACATACTTAAAAAAACCTCAATTGTAAATTAGCCGACATTTCGAAACTAACTCTCGTCGTACCTTTGGTTTACAAAATTAAAGCCTCACAGAAATTATGAAAACAAGAACCCAATTTTTCAGCCTTTGCTTTTTAATTCCGCTTTTTATTTTGCAGGCATGCGGCCAATCAACAAAAAAGCAAAACACAAAAACTATTGTTATGGAAAACAAAATTAATAAACCCGGAAATCCATATTATTCAAATACTGATACAACCGTATTACACGTAAGTAATGCAGAGTGGAAAAAAGTGTTACCGGAAGATGTTTACGCAGTAATGCGCGAGGCCGATACCGAAAGACCTTTTACAGGAAAATATTGGAACACCGATGAAAAAGGAACCTATTACTGCGCTTCCTGCGGAAACAAACTTTTTAGATCCGGAGCCAAATTTGCAAGTAGCTGCGGCTGGCCAAGCTTTTTTGAACAAGACAACAAAAAAAGTGTTGTATATAAAGAAGATAATTCACTTGGAATGGAAAGAACCGAAGTATTATGTGGTCGTTGTGGCGGACATTTAGGGCATCTATTTGATGATGGCCCAGAACCAACCGGAAAACGCTATTGCATGAACTCAATTGCCCTGGACTTTATTCCCGATAACAAATAACACGAAAATGAAAAATACAATTTTAATTTGCCTTTTTGCTTTATCCTTAAACGGATTTGCACAAACTAAAAAGCCTTCAAACCTTGAAACTATTACGCTTGGTGGCGGATGTTACTGGTGCGTTGAAGCAGTTTACGAAAATTTAGACGGAGTAAAATCTGTTGTTTCAGGTTTCTCAGGAGGTACTGTTGCGGATCCTACTTATGAGGAAGTTTGCACAGGCGAAACCGGTCACGCTGAAGTTGTTCAGATTACATACGATAAAAACGTAACCGATATTAATGAAATCTTCAAGGTTTTCTTTACGGTTCACGATCCAACAACTTTAAACCGTCAGGGTGCCGATGTTGGAACACAATATCGTTCTGTGATTTTTTACAAAAATGACGAACAAAGAAAAGCAGCACAAAGTATTATTACCGAACTCAACAAAGCAAAAGTGTACAGTAGCCCAATTGTGACAAAAGTAGAACCTTTTAAAAAGTTTTATAAAGCCGAAGATTATCATCAAAACTATTATGCAAACAATAAAAACCAACCGTATTGCAAAATGGTAATTCAGCCCAAAATAGAGAAATTTGAGAAAGTCTTTAAAGACAAACTGAAAAAGAAATAAAACCAAAAAAAGGGAAATGAATTAACTCATTTCCCTTTTTCTTTTATCTGGATTTTAAACTATTGTTTAGCCACTTTTTTAAACCTCATCATGGGCACATCTCCCTGAATTAAATTTAGTTTTCCATCTTTATCAATAGCATAACTTGTTATTTTTTTTATTTGCTGTAAAAACTGCTGTTCTCCTCCACCGTCACAAAACATCATTGTTGCTGGCCCGGGTTCTCCAAAAGTTAAAGCTTTTCCATTTAGTGTATAAGGCGCACTATATCCGTTACATCCATTATTACCATAAACTTTTGTTTCTTTTTGGTCAAAAGTAATTTGTGGTTTTTTATTAGGATATAGACCTTCAAAAGCAATTCTTGGTCCGGAAATATACTCTAATTCCCAGGTTGTATCATAAATACTGACCGAATTTTTAGCTTCTTTTGATGCCATACAGGAAGTAAGTAATAAGGCTAAAACGGAAACGACTGCAATGGTATATTTTTTCATAAAATTTATTTTTTAAAGATTAAAATTGCTTTACAGAATATCCCTTCTCAATATTCGTGCCCGACAGCAAGTTTTATAAAATTTAATATCTAAAAAAGCGCTCAGATTTTGTTATTATATTGCAATTTCTGATCTCTAAGTTACATCATTTTAATTAAAAAACTACAAATCAAATACTTAAATTAAAACATACGATTACATTTTTTTTGTACTTTGCGATGATTAAAAAACTAAAATCATCAATAAAAAACCAAAAAAATGAAGCAATTTCTTTTATTGTTTACTTTATTAATTAGTGCCGTTTCTATCCAGGCACAAGAAAACCTTCCAACAGATTATCTTTCAAAAGAATTCCATAAAGGGCGACGTGAAGCCTTTAGAAATCTAATGCCTGCTAACTCGGTAGCTGTCGTTTTCTCCTATCCGGAAAGAGTTTTCTCCAAAGATGTTAATTACAATTATCATCAAAATCCCGATATGTATTATCTGACCGGTTACAAAGAACCAGATGCTGTTTTACTAATTTTCAAGGAATTACAGGGAACAGCTGATGCATATAACGAAGTGTTATTTGTGAGAGAAAGAAATGCTTCACGAGAAATCTGGACAGGAACACGTTTAGGTATTGAAGGAGCAAAATCTAAATTAGGGTTTACAACAGTTTACAACGGAAAAGATTTCAAGGATTTTGCAATAGATTTTAAGAAATTTGACAAAATTATTTACGACAAAACCCCTACTGATCTTGAGAGCAACCAAAGTGATTTTGATCTTTTTGGCTTACTTCAGTCTTTTAAAACGAAAGCCGGAATTACTCGCGATGATAAAACTTCATTAGAATCGTTTACCAATATCACCAACTCGCTTCGACAAATTAAAACTCCGGAAGAAATGGATTTAATGCGTAAAACCGTTAAACTTTCCTGCGTTGCACACAACGAAGTTATGAAAGCAGTTGGGCCCGATATGAGCGAAAATGAGGCTGAAGGAATTCACGCTTATATTCACAGAAAATATGGTGCCGAAGGCGAAGGTTATCCACCAATTGTTGGTGTTGGAGCAAACGGCTGTATTTTACATTATGGAGAAAACAACAGCACAAAAATGAACAATCAATTATTATTGATGGATGTTGGCTCTGAATATCACGGTTATTCTGCCGATGTTACCAGAACAATTCCGGCAAATGGAAAGTTTTCCGAGGAACAAAAAGCTATTTATCAATTGGTTTATGATGCACAGGAGGAGGTTTTTAAAATCTGCAAAGAAGGAACGCCTATCCAGGATTTAAATACAAAATCAAAAGAAGTAATTGCTGCCGGGTTAATTAAATTAGGAATTATTAAAGATCCAAAAGATGTTCGAATATATTATCCGCACGGCTGCTCGCATTTTCTTGGATTAGATGTTCATGATAAAGGGAATTATATGGGAACCCTAAAAGAAAATATGATCCTTACTGTTGAACCGGGAATTTACATTCCGGCAAACAGCAAATGTGATAAAAAATGGTGGAATATTGGCGTTCGAATCGAAGATGACATCGCCATCAAAAAAGATTCATACGAAAATTTATCTGCTGAATCTCCAAGAAAATGGGAGGATGTTGAAAAAATGGCAGCGCAAAAAAGCACTTTCAACGAAATGAAATTCCCTAAAATATAATTTATTTTGTAGTCCAGATTAAAAGATTAATATGATTTTTTGCCACGAATTTCGCGAATTAAATTCGTGTTAACTCGCGAAATTCGTGGCAAACTATCTCAGACTGTAAAATCATATTAATCTTTTAATCTGTGGCAAAAAACAAAACCTCGTTTCCAAATTACAGCTAGATTTTTTACGCAGTTTTAATAAAAGCTTTCAAAACTTAAACTGAATTTTACCGTACTTTGTATCCACAAAATTTTAAAAAATGAAAGCACTTACCTTCTCTTCTTTTGGAAATTCAGATGTTTTAGAATATATCGAAATCCCAAATCCGCAATTAAAAAACGATGAAATTTTAATCGAAATGAAAGCCATCGGATTAAACTTTGCCGATGTTTACAGACGAAAGGGAAATTATCATTTAAAAGGAAATCCGCCTTTTATTGCCGGTTACGAAGGAGCCGGAATTGTAGTTGACGCCAACAATCATCCCGATTATAAAGTAGGTGATCGCGTGGCTTTCGCAGATGCTCCTTTTGCTAATGCTGAATTAGTAGCGGTAAACATAAATCACGTTTTACCATTGCCTGCAGCAATATCTTTTGAAACTGCAGCTGCTATTTTATTACAAGGTTTAACCGCCCATTATTTAGCAACAGACAGTCATAAAACTCAAAAATGCGAAACCGTTTTAATTCATGCCGTTGCCGGCGGAGTTGGTCAAACCTTAACACAAATTAGTAAACTTCTGGGCGCTACTGTAATTGGATTAACCTCATCAGCAGACAAAGCAAAAATTGCTCTTGAACAAGGGGCTGATCATGTTTTTCTTTATAGTGAAGATTGGAAATCGCAAGTTTTCAAAATAGTACCAAAAGGCGTTGATGTTGCGTATGATAGTATTGGAAGTACCTTAATGGAAAGTTTCGAAGTCACAAAAGAATGCGGTCAAGTCGTTTTCTTCGGAATGGCAGGTGGCGATCCGGCACCTGTAGATCCGAGAATGTTGATGGACGGTTCTAAAACTTTAACTGGTGGCGATTTATGGAGTTATTTAAATTCAAAAGAAGAAAGAATTAAAAGAGCCAATCAATTATTCAATTGGATTATCGAAGGAAAAATTACGCTTTCAACTCCAACTTCTTTCAAACTATCCGAAGGAAAATTGGCCCATGATTATTTGGAAAGCCGAAAAAGTACCGGGAAGATAATTCTGATTCCGTAAAACAAAGATTCACTTCAGTTTTTCGCCACGAATTCACGAATTTTAATTTTTATAATAATTCGTGAATTCGTGGCGATTTTTTCCAGAACACTTTATACTACAATTGATTAATCTCAATCTTTGTCAGCTCAGATAATTCTAAAATTCTGCCAACCTCATTTTTATTCGCCACAAAAAACAAATAATTATCTCCCTGTGTATCATATGTCATTAATTCAAGATTTCGTTTTCCTAAAGCCGATTGAATATAAGGAAACAAATCGTGACTATAGGTTTCTTCCGGATATTCGAAATTTAAATCTTCGCCAATCATTTCTGAGATGAAATATTCGGCATCTTCGGGATCAAATTTCCAATCGCTGTTCCAGCAATCTATACTTTCAAAAAAACTCCAATGATTTTCAACGATTTCGTGATATTCTTTTGCTTCTTTTTTAAAATTCTTCAAAAGTTTTTTAGACTGTTTTTCAAGTAGTTTTTCTTCGACATTTCCTCTTGAAACCAGTTTTATAAATTCCTTAAAAATTTCCTGGTTTACCTCGATTTCTTCAGGCAATAAACTATCTTCTGACGGAAGCTCGATACCTTCGGGTAATTCGATTTGCATATACTGACAAATGCCTTGCAACACTCTTTCAAATTCTTTAAAACCTAGTTTCTGAACATCATTTTTCGGCTCATTAATATCACTATATTCCGTATCGAGTATTCCCCTGGTATAGTCCAGAAAATAACTGTTATTATACAAAATTCTAAAATCGTTGGTTTCTAAACTATTTGTACAACAAAAGAAAATAACGAAATTATGCAGAACATGTTTTAAATGCTTTTTCATTTCCGGAGTTGAAGGCACTGTATAAAACTGAATATGAATATAATCATATTCTAATTCTGCCTGAATATCCTCTTCAGAAATAGCGCCAATATTAAGCTTCTTATACAATTCGTTTAGAACCTCGTAAGCATTTTTGAACCCCGCTTTCTTAATTTCGTTTTGCGCCGCTTCATTATTAAATGAGTTTGGAAACGAATATAAATTTACCGAAACCGTATCATAAATACCTTTTAGTTTAATCTCTAATCTATTTTCTCCATTATATAAAAAAGTATAAATAGAATCTATAACATCAAAAGAAACAATTGATCCAGGATCGTTATTTCTGCCAAAAAAATTAGAGAAAAAGTTTTTTATCAAAATATACTATTTTAAAGTTTCAGCAATCATTAAAGCACATTTTTCTCCATCGATAGCCGCCGAAATAATTCCGCCAGCATAACCTGCTCCTTCTCCACACGGATACAGTCCTTTTATTTGTAAATGTTCATACGTAATAGGATCTCTTGGAATACGAACCGGTGATGACGTTCTGCTTTCCGGAGCGTGCAAAATCGCTTCATTAGTTAGATAACCGCGCATTGATTTTCCGAATTCCTTAAAACCTTCACGTAAAATTTGCGATAAAAATCCCGGAAAAACTTGCCCCATTTCAACCGAAGTTGTTCCCGGAACATAAGATGTTTTCGGAATATCAGCCGAAACTTTATTTTGAGTAAAATCGATCATTCTTTGTGCAGGAACTTTTTGAGTTTCGCCCGCCAAATGCCAGGCTCTTTGTTCAATACTTTTTTGGAATTCCATTCCCGCCAAAGCACCAAATTTTTCAAAAGGCTTAAAATCTTCCAATTTCAATTCGATTACAATTCCGGAATTTGCCGTAGCCTGATCCCGTTTCGATGGTGACCAGCCGTTTGTAACCACTTCACCCGGTCTTGTAGCGCAAGGTGCAATTACACCTCCAGGACACATACAAAACGAGTACATTCCACGACCGTTAACTTGTTTTACAATCGAATATGGAGCGGGAGGCAAATGCTCACCGCGATAATCACAACTGTATTGAATACTATCGATTAATTCCTGAGAATGCTCTGCACGAACACCTAAAGCAAAAGGTTTTGCTTCTATAAAAATTTTCTTCTTATCTAATAACTCAAAAATATCACGTGCCGAATGTCCAGTCGCTAAGATTAATTTATTCGCCAGAATGGTATCTCCGGTTTGCGTTACGATTCCTTCGACTTCATTATTTTTCACTAAAATATCAGTTACTCGGGTATCAAACAAAACCTGACCACCAAACTCGATGATTTTGTTTCTGATATCTTCAATAATTTTCGGTAATTTATTCGTTCCTATATGCGGATGCGCTTCCACCAGAATATCTTCAGAAGCTCCAAAAGCAACTAAAAGTTCTAAGATTCTGGTTACGTCACCACGTTTTTTAGAACGTGTATATAATTTTCCGTCAGAATACGTTCCTGCTCCGCCTTCGCCAAAACAATAATTAGAATCTTCGTTCACCAAATGATCCACATTGATTGCTTTTAAATCACGTCGGCGTCCGCGAACGTCTTTTCCGCGTTCGATTACAATTGGCTTTAAGCCTAATTCTATTAATTGCAAGGCAGCAAAAAGTCCTGCCGGGCCTGCACCGACAACAATAACTTCCTGTGCGGAAGAAACGTCTTTATATAAAGGTAATTCGATTTTAGTTTCCTGAAAAGGTTCACTTTGCAAATAAATAATTACTTTCAAATTGATTTTTATCGCTTTCTGGCGTGCATCAATCGAACGTTTTAAAATAGAAATATGTTGAATTTCCTTAGGAGAAACTTTAATTTCTTTAGACAAATAGTCTTTTAGCAACAATTCGTTTGCAGCTATTTCCGGAGTTACCTGAAGTAAAAGTTCTCTTGGCATTGTATTTTATTTTTCAATTAGCTTTTCTATTTATGAAAAGAACATGCAAAAATAACATTTTGAAATGAGATTATATAATTAACCGCAAAGTGCGCAAAGATTTTTTAGAGGTATGTTTTTAAAAACACAAAGTTCGCATAGCTTTGTGTTGATCTGGCTTTGCGAACTTTGTGCTTTCTATGCGTAAAGTAAAATTATCTTAGCGCACTTTGCGGTTAATTATCTGGCAACTTTTCTCTTCTTCCTAAAATCTTTACTTTTTATTTTTAGCCACAGATTATTTAGATTAAAAAGATTTCTTTTAAAGAACAATTACACGTACTGCAGTGCGTCTCTACAAAAAAACTCAGAACCTTAGCATCTCAGCACCTCAGAACCTTTTTTTCAAAATAGACTTTGTACCTTTGCCTCTCTGAACCTCTGAACCTAAAAAATAATGTCTAGAAAAATAAAATTGATTTGGGATTTTCGTGGTCCTGCTTCGGCAAAAACAGCCGAACACCACGAAATTCATTTGAAAGAATATATCGCAATAGAAAAGCTTCCGTTAAATATTACGGGTTTTAAAATCGTAAACGATATGCACGCAACCGCTTTTATGGTTGTAAGTGAAGAAAATATGATTCCGGTAAGAGATGCTTTGAAACCGCATCGTGGGGAAGTATATGTCGAAAGTCAAAAGTCTTAAAGTCGAAAGTTTGAGCACAAACATCGGACTTTAAGACTTTCGACTTTTTAACTTTATGACTTAATTAGCTACTTCACTAATAAACTTAATTCTCATTAGTCTTAATTCATCGATATCATAATCACCATCGAATTCTTTAAGAGCATCTTCGATTTTATCTGATTCTGATTCCATGAAATAATCGTGAATTTCTTCCTGCTGATCATCATCCAGCATATCGTCTACCCAATATTTGATATTAAGTTTAGTACCGGCATAAACAATCTGCTCCATTTCTTTGATCAAAGCATCCATCGTAAGACCTTTTGCAGAAGCAATATCCTTCAATGATAATTTGCGATCTATATTTTGGATGATATATAATTTATTCGCAGAATTTACTCCTGTAGATTTCACTACCAAATCGTCTGGACGAATGATATCATTATCTTCGACATAGCGACTAATAAGAGTTACAAATTCGCCACCATATTTCTTTGCTTTACCTTCTCCAACACCATGAATATTAAACAATTCCGGCAATGTAATTGGATATTTCAAAGCCATATCTTCAAGAGAAGGATCCTGGAAAACCACAAACGGAGGAACTCCCAGTTTTTTAGCTACTTTTTTACGCAACTCGCGTAACATTCCCATTAAAACTTCATCAGCTGTTCCTGATGATTTTGATGCGGTTACAATTGCCTCATCTTCAGATTCATTGTATTCATGATCTTCAGACATCATAAAAGAAACTGGCTTTTTAATAAAATTCAAACCTTCTTTAGTGATTTTTACCACACCATACGTTTCAATATCTTTGGACAAATAACCCGCCACTAAAACTTGTCGAAGCAGAGCCATCCAATATTTTTCGTCATGATCCGATCCTGAACCAAAAAACGATTGTGTATCTGTTTTATGTGCTTTAATAACGGCGTTAATACGACCTATTAAAGTAAACACAATTTCTTTTGATTTGTAAATATGTTTGGTGTCGCGAACGATTTCCAACAATTTAACCACCTGATCTTGTGCTTCAATTTTATTTTTAGGATTACGAACGTTGTCGTCCATATCTGCACCTTCTCCGGTTTCGCTGTCGAATTCTTCTCCAAAATAATGCAATAAGAATTTTCTGCGCGACATTGAGGTTTCGGCGTAAGCCACAACTTCCTGTAAGAGAGCAAAACCAATTTCCTGTTCAGCAACTGGTTTTCCAGACATGAATTTCTCCAGTTTTTCTACATCTTTATAAGAGTAATAAGCCAAACAATGTCCTTCTCCTCCATCACGACCTGCACGACCTGTTTCCTGGTAATAACTTTCCAGTGATTTTGGAATATCATGATGAATTACAAAACGGACGTCTGGTTTATCAATCCCCATTCCGAACGCGATTGTTGCTACAACCACATCTACGTCCTCCATCAAAAACATATCCTGATGTTTGGCGCGGGTTTTAGCATCCAAACCTGCATGGTAAGGTACAGCACTGATTCCGTTAACTTGTAAAACTTCGGCAATAGATTCGACTTTTTTACGGCTTAAGCAATAAATAATTCCGGATTTGCCTTTATGTTGTTTGATAAACCGAATGATATCCGATTCAATATTTTTTGTTTTTGTGCGAACTTCGTAGTACAAGTTCGGTCTGTTGAATGATGCTTTGAAAGTATTTGCATCAGACATATCAAGGTTTTTCAGAATATCTTCCTGAACTTTTGGGGTTGCAGTTGCGGTAAGTCCTATAATAGGAACCTGACCTAGTTGTTTGATAATATTTTTCAGATTTCGGTATTCCGGCCTAAAGTCATGTCCCCATTCTGAAATACAATGCGCTTCATCAATAGCGACAAATGAAATGGGCACACTTTGCAGAAAAGCCACATATTCTTCTTTTGTCAAAGATTCCGGTGCCACATACAACAGTTTAGTTAATCCGGAAGTGATGTCTTTTTTTACCTGGGCAATTTCTGTTTTGGTGAGCGAGGAATTTAACACATGGGCAATTCCGTTTTCTGAAGAAAGGCTTCGAATCGCATCAACCTGATTTTTCATCAAAGCAATCAAAGGAGAAACAACAATAGCTGTTCCGTCCTGAATTAAAGCGGGTAATTGATAACAAAGAGACTTTCCACCGCCAGTAGGCATAATTACAAAAGTATTTGTCTTACCTAAAATACTCGTAATGACTTGCTCCTGCAAGCCCTTAAATTGGCTAAAGCCGAAATACTTCTTTAATTCCTTGTGTATTTCAATTTCGTTTGAATTCATTCTTTATATTAATGGATATTTTGTATAAATTTGCAACACATAAAGATACAACTTTCTTTTATACATACAAATTTTAAATATTGTGTTTTGATTACAAAAGAAAATATATTGGCAATCGCCAAAAAAACCATACTATCTGAAAGTGAAGCAATTATAAAATTAATTGATTTTCTTGACGAAAATTTCTACGAAGCTGTTCAAAGAATTTACGAAACCAAAGGCCGATTGATCGTTACCGGAATAGGAAAAAGCGCGATAATTGCCCAAAAAATGGTTGCCACTTTTAACTCAACCGGAACCCCTTCTATGTTCTTACATGCTTCAGAAGCCATTCATGGCGACTTGGGAATGATTCAAAAAGAAGATATCATTATTTGTATT
The DNA here is from genome assembly GCA_900107365.1 of Flavobacterium aquidurense. Classification (GTDB taxonomy): domain Bacteria; phylum Bacteroidota; class Bacteroidia; order Flavobacteriales; family Flavobacteriaceae; genus Flavobacterium; species Flavobacterium aquidurense. The sequence continues at coordinate 294,324 of FNPS01000003.1, read as the reverse complement.
TCGAAAAGCGGTAACAGTCCTGAAATAAAAGTCCTTGTTCCTTTATTAAAACGTTTCGGAAACATTTTAATTGCCATTACAGGAAACATTACTTCAGCATTAGCCAAAGGCTCTGATCATGTTTTGAATACTACAGTTGATGTAGAAGCTTGCCCAATAAACCTTGCACCAACAAACAGCACAACAGCACAACTGGTAATGGGTGATGCATTGGCAGTTTGCCTGATGGAAATGCGCGATTTCAAACCAGAAGATTTTGCAGTATATCATCCGGGAGGCGCATTAGGAAAAAAACTATTGCTTCGTGTTAAAGACATGATTGAACATTCGTTAAAACCAATGGTAGCACCAGATACTTCGGTTAAAAAAGTTATTTTTGAAATCTCTGAAAAACGATTAGGAGTTACAGCTGTAATTGAAGATGATAAAATAATTGGAATTATTACCGATGGAGACATCCGAAGAATGTTAAATGACGTAGATACTATTGCCGACTTAACTGCAATAGACATTATGTCAAAAAACCCTAAATTAGTTTCTTCGGAAACTATGGCGGTCGATGCTTTGAATATTTTAGAAGATTTTTCAATAACACAACTCATTGTTGCAGACAATGGCGAGTACAAAGGAGTATTACATTTACATGACATTTTAAAAGAAGGAATCGTATAATGGCAAAAAAGAACCTTGGCGAGATGTCATTTTTAGACCATCTTGAAGAACTAAGATGGTTATTAGTTAGAAGTACAGTAGCGACAATGATAATGGCGCTTGTAACTTATTTTATTAGTGATTATTTATTTGATGAAATTATTTTAGGCCCAACCAAACCTACATTTTTTACTTATAGATGGTTTTGCGACTTATCACATCAATTAGGTTTTGCTGACAGCATTTGCATTACCCAATTAAATTTTATTATTCAGAATACCGAAATGGAAGGCCAGGTAAACATCTTTGTATGGATGTGTATTTTAGCAGGCTTCATTCTAAGTTTTCCTTATATTTTATGGGAAATCTGGAAGTTTATCAGTCCCGCTTTATATGAGAAAGAAAGAAAAAATGCCAAAGTATTTATTTTCACTTCTTCCTTACTTTTCTTTCTAGGAGTATTATTTGGTTATTTTGTTGTAATACCGATGTCGGTTAATTTCGTTGCCACTTTCTCTATCAGTGATGTTGTAAAAAATCAATTTACAATCGACTCTTATATGGGAATGGTAAAAACAAGTGTTTTGGGAAGTGCAATATTTTTTGAATTGCCTATCGCTATTTATTTCTTAACCAAATTAGGATTAGTAACTCCTGAATTTTTAAGAAAATATTGGAAATATGCTGTCGTAATTATTTTAATTATCGCCGCAATCGTAACACCACCAGACGTAGTAAGCCAGACTATTGTAGCAATACCAATGTTGCTTATTTACGAAGTAAGTATCCTGATTTCAAAAGTTGTTTATAGAAATAAATTAAAAGAAAATGTCTGAATTAATTCAAGAATTTAACGACTATCGTTCCAGAATGAACGAAAAATTATTAGCTGACAATAACAAAATTGTAAAGCGAATTTTTAATCTTGACACCAACGCTTATGCGCCGGGAGCTCTTGATGTAAAAACAAAAGAACTTTTAGGATTGGTAGCATCTACAGTTTTGCGTTGTGATGACTGTGTAAAATACCACTTAGAAACAAGCCATAAAGAAGGTGTAACGAAAGAAGAAATGATGGAAGCAATGGGTATCGCAACTTTGGTTGGGGGAACAATTGTGATTCCGCATTTAAGAAGAGCTTATGAATTTTGGGAAGCTTTGGAAGAGGAAGCTGCAAATTAGAAAATGTGTCAATTAGATAATTAGATAATTGCCTAAATTGTAATTATCTAATTGTGAAAGCGCAATATTTTGTTAATTCATTTATCTGATTGATTATTTTACTTTTAATTTGTCCCTTCTAATAAATTTTAAAATTGAATTTGAGTTAGTTTTTCAATTATCTCATTTTCAAATTATCTAATTATCTAATTGAAAAAATGAAGCTAAGAGCCGATAATTTAATCAAAACCTATAAAGGACGTAGTGTTGTAAAAGGAATTTCCGTTGAAGTAAATCAAGGGGAAATTGTGGGGCTTTTGGGTCCGAATGGTGCCGGAAAAACAACTTCGTTCTATATGATTGTGGGATTGGTAAAGCCAAATCAGGGAAATATTTATCTGGATGATTTAAATATTACCGATTATCCTATGTACAAACGTGCACAACAAGGAATTGGTTATTTGGCACAAGAAGCTTCCGTTTTTAGAAAATTAAGTATTGAAGATAACATTCTGAGTGTTTTGCAATTGACCAAACTTTCAAAAGAAGAGCAAATTGCAAAAATGGAAAGTTTGATTGAAGAATTCAGTTTAGAACATATTCGTACCAACCGAGGTGACTTACTTTCGGGAGGAGAACGTCGCCGTACTGAAATTGCACGTGCATTAGCAACAGATCCAAAATTTATTTTATTGGATGAGCCTTTCGCAGGAGTTGACCCGGTTGCGGTTGAAGACATTCAAAGAATTGTAGCGCAGTTAAAAAATAAAAACATCGGAATCTTAATTACTGACCACAACGTTCAGGAAACTCTGGCAATTACCGATAAAACATACCTAATGTTTGAAGGAGGAATTTTGAAAGCAGGAATTCCGGAAGAATTAGTTGAAGATGAAATGGTTCGCCGTGTTTATCTTGGGCAAAACTTCGAATTACGTAAGAAAAAATTAGAGTTTTAAAAAAGTATTCAGTCTCAGTTTTCAGTCTCAGGGAAACACTGAAAACTGCGACTGTAACTGAAAACTAAAAAATATGATTCCACAAAAACCAACTCAACAAGACTATAATAACTGGCACAATGATCCTAATAATTGGCATTTAGGAATGTTTTATTATAACAAAGAGGACAAAAGAATGTTTGTTCCTAAAAAACTTAAATGGGCTGGATTCACGATTAACTTTGGAAATTCAAAAGCAATTTTAATCACAATTGCTTTCCTTTTCTTCATGTACACATTGACACAACTTAAATAGTATTCAGTCTCAGTTTGCATCTCGTAAAAAAAATAAAAACTGCGACTATAAACTTATTCAACGGTTATAAAGTGCAACTGTTCTAAATCGCCGTTGTAAATATTTACATCCACCCGGTGTTTAATTCCCGGTAAAGAGGCCTTCTCTGTAAATTGCCAAAAAAGCCAGTCGTCCTCAATTTTTTCTCTGTAGAAATTGTAATTGGCAATCCAGAACAAATATTCACTGAATTCTTCTTTTAAAAAATCACTATAATATCTTTCACCTGTATAGATTATTGGGCGAACCTGATAATGCTTTTCTACTTTATTCAACCACCTTTTTAAACCCTTTTTCAAACTGTCCAAAGGTTGATTTTTCGGCAATCTTTCAATATCTAAAACCGGAGGTAAATCACCTTTTTGCAATTTTACGGTTTTAATAAAAAGGTTCGCCTGTTCTATCGAATTCTCGTTTGGACGATAATAATGATAAGCGCCACGCATTATTTTATTCTCTTTTGCACCTTCCCAATTCTTCTTAAATTGTCCATCTACCCGATCGTTTCCCGCAGTAGCACGGATAAACACAAATTGAACCGGATATTTTTCTTCTAAAACCTCAACCTCTTCCCAATCGACTTTCCCCTGAAATTCAGACACATCTATTCCAATGACTTTCCCTTTATGATTTTCGAGAACCTGAATATTTCGAACATCAGAAAGATGCTTATCCACAGCATCTTCATCTAAAACTTTATCCGATTTAAATCCGAGGTAATAAGCCAATCCAGCACGATAGTGATAAATTGTTCCAATGAAAAGCAATCCTAAAAAAGAAAATACAATAACGCGAATTACTTTGCTAAAAGCAGAACGAGTTGGTTGCGATTTTCGGGAATAAGAAGTGCGTCTTGTTGTTTTTCTTGCCATTCTATTGAAAACTACTTTTTCAAAAACATATTATTGATAACTGATAACACCACATAAAAAATGATAATTAACGGAATAGCAATGTATTGCAATAACAACACCATTAAAACAGACACAATCAAAAATACAATTTGCAACGCATTTTCCTTGAAATTAAATTTCTTTATCTTTAAGGAGAACAACGGAATTTCAGCATTCAAAATATAAGCGCTACATAGAGTAATTACCAATAAAACCCATTGATTAGTCAAAATTTCTAACATCACCAGAGAATCAGAAAATTTTAACACCAAAGGCAAACTCAAAATAAACAATGCATTTGCAGGAGTTGGTAAACCAATAAAAGAATCGCTTTGACGAGTGTCTATATTGAAGTTTGCTAACCTATAGCAAGAACCTAAAGTCACGATAAATCCTAAAAACGGAATCGCCGGATTGTTTCCCAATTCATGGGCGCTATTTGTGAACAAACTATACATTACATAACCTGGTGCAACACCACTTGTCACCATATCTGCCAACGAATCCAACTGTAACCCAAGAGGGCTGGAAACTTTGAACAATCTGGCGAAAAAACCATCAAAAAAATCGAAAAAGATTCCTAAACAAACCATGTAAAAAGCCATTTCATAATTGGCCTCAGAAATAAAAACAACCGCAATACAACCGCAGAAAAGATTGATTAATGTAATTAAATTAGGAATGTGTTTTTTAATATTCATCTTTATAAAATTTGATAATGGTGAGGAACAAATTTAGCATAATAACTGCATGTACAAGCCGTTTTTATAAGAGTTTTTTATTTGAAATTTTGACTTTCGCAATATTTCTCAAAAGGAATAAATTAGCTGAGTAAAATATTATATTTTTGGTACAAATTAAAATGGGCCTCAGTCTGCAAAAAAATATACGTTGAAGAAAATCTTAATGCTTTTATTATTTTGGAACTGCACGCAACAATATGCACAAACTGTTCGGAAATATTCGAATGAATTTATGAATATTGGTGTCGATGCAGCTGCATTAGGAATGTCGAGTGCCGTTGTTGCTTCAACTAATGACGTAAATGCTGGTTATTGGAATCCTGCTGGTCTTACACATCTTGAAGATCATCAGATCTCATTGATGCATGCCAATTATTTTGCTAATATTGCGCAGTACGATTATATAGGATATGCGAGCCCAATTGACGACAGAAGCGCCTGGGGGATCTCAATGATTCGTTTTGGAGTCGATGACATCATGGACACAACTGAATTAATTGACAGTCAGGGAAATATTGATTATAACCGAATTCGTTTGTTCTCCACAGCAGATTATGGCTTTACCTTTTCGTACGCAAGAAAATTACCAGTGGAGGGTTTTCAATATGGCGTTAATGCAAAAGTGATCCGACGCATTATTGGAAAATTCGCAAATTCGTGGGGGTTTGGTTTTGATGTGGGATTACAGTTTGAACGAAATGACTGGAAATTCGGATTAATGCTTCGTGACATCACCACAACCTATAATGTTTGGAATATCGATGAAGAAGAATATGCAAAAATTGCCAATGCTATTCCCGGAGAAAATAATGAATTACCAGAAAGTACCGAGATTACTTTACCAAAAGCACAATTAGGAGTTTCAAAAAGGTTTGATTTTCATAATGACTATAGTCTTTTGGTTGCTACAAATTTAAATATGCGTTTTGAACAGACAAACGATATTATTTCATCAAAAATAGTAAGTATAGATCCGGCAGTTGGTTTTGAATTTGGTTATACCGACTTAGTTTTCTTAAGAGCAGGAGCTGGAAATTTTCAGAACGTGATGCAATTGGACAATACAGAAAAAATAAATTTTCAGCCTAATATTGGATTGGGATTCAAATACAAAGGCATCCAGGTTGACTATGCACTGACCGATTTAGGAAACCAAAGCACGGCTTTATATTCGAATATTTTTTCTTTAAAAGTAGATTTAGGTATCTTTAGATAATTTTTACAAACCATTACACTTCTTAAAATTTTAAATTATGAAAAATGTCATTTTCAAAAAAACACTTTTTAGTTTACTATTATTACTAAGTTGTCTTGGTTTCAGCCAAAATTTACCTTTATCAAAGGATGCTAAAATAAGTGTTCTTACTTGCGGATTAGGCAATGAAACTTATTCTTATTTTGGTCATACCGCTATCCGTGTTGCAGATTCTGCAAACAATATTGATTTGGTTTATAATTATGGGGCTTTTGATTTTGCAACGCCCAATTTTGTTGCCAGGTTTGCAAAAGGCGATTTGCAATATTTTGTGGTCGTTCATCCATTTGCTGACTTCATGAATGAATATAATTATGAAAAAAGAAGTGTTTTTGAGCAAGAACTTCTTATTTCACAAGAGTCAAAACAAAAACTATTTGACAACTTAAATACTACTTTGCTTTCTGAAGAACGTTACTACACTTATAAATTCATTGATAAAAACTGCACTTCAATGGTGGTTGACATTATCAATAAAACATTGAACGGAGCTGTAATAACAAAAAAAGGCGATACCGAACGTACTTATCGTTCTATTCTATTTCCATATTTTGATGGCCATTTTTATGATAAGTTAGGAACCAGTATTATTTTCGGAACCAAAGTGGATCAGTTAGGCACCAAGATATTCCTGCCTTTTGAATTGAAAAACAGTTTAGAGAAAACCAATTTTCAAAATCACCCTTTAGCAAGCAAAAGCAAAACATTATTACTTTTTGAAAAAGAAACCCCAACTTCCTGGTGGAATAATGTTTACACTTATCTTTTCATATTGGCTTTCGTCGTATTGGCACATAATAAAATCGTAGACAAAATCTATCTTTTGATTTTATCTTTAATCGGAATCTTTTTTCTGGTTATGGGATTTTATTCTTCTCACCAGGAACTGGCGATGAATTACAATATGCTTTTATTCAGCCCTATTTTATTGATTTTGATTCTTTTATCTATCCTGAAAAATAAAAGAGGAACGTATCGATTTGCCATTTTGCATATCCTCTTTTTGATCGTTTACACATTATTTATGATCAACAAAGCGCACTTTTTAATTGTCTTACCAATGATTGTAACTAGCGGTTTTGTTTTAGTAAGAGTTGCAATCAGAAACAAAAAACGTATTCCGATTATTATTTAAATAGGTTATTGACCCCGATAAAATAAAACAGTGGTAATGGTTTTGAAGGTAATACTTAAATCCAGAAATATACTTCGATGTTTGATATAATAAAGATCGTATTGCAATTTTATTAAGCTTTCATCAATCGATTCTCCATAGGAGTAATTAACTTGTGCCCATCCTGTCAAACCAGGCTTTATAACATGTCTCGTTTCATAAAAAGGCATAATCCGGGCGATTTCATTAACAAAGTAAGGACGTTCCGGTCTTGGGCCAATAACCCCCATATCGCCCTTTATAATATTAAAAAATTGCGGCAGTTCATCAATTCTTGATTTACGCATAAATTTACCAAAAGGAGTAACCCGCTTATCATTTGAAGTGGCAAAAGGACCATTTACATCCGAATTTTTAACCATTGTTCTAAACTTATAAATCTCAAAAACAACACCGTTTTTACCCACACGATCCTGAGTGTAGAACAAACTTCCTTTATTCCCCACAAGATTTCCAATAAAAATAAAAGGAATAAAAACCATGCAGGTAACTAAACCAATGAACGAGAGCAAAAATTCAATAAGCCGAATTAAAGACAAATACAGTTTATTATTATTGCTTCGACTAAAAGGGAAAAAGCGATAAAAATCTCTTGCGATATAATGTACCGGAATACGTTGTGTTTTACTCTCGTATACTTGTGTGTACTCCCTTATAATATTTCCTGATTCTAAAAGATGTAGTAACTGTTGGTATAAATCAGCCGTAATACCATCTGTTTTCTGTGATGCAATTACAATTTCAGAAACATTGTTTTTACTAACAAAGATTTCTAACTCATCCTTTTTAATTTCTTTTACATAATGAAAATCAGAATCATCCTCAGAAACAGAATCTGAACTCACAAAACCGATAATTTTATAATGAGGATCGACGCTTTCTAGTCCTAAAACCAAATCTTCTACCTGATTCTCATCACAAATTAAAATTACATTTTGAACAAAACGGTGGGATGCAAGAAAGTAAACATAGATATACCTCCAGGACAATAAGGCAAATAAAACTGCAAAGTAAAATATAATTATTGCAATTCTGTTTTTAGGCAATTCAGGTGATAAAATGGGGGTTAAGAGATAAACCAATACAGTAGTTGTTACCGTAAAAATAGTACTCTTAAGAATTTGAAACTGATTACTGGCAACTTGTAAATTATACATTTCGAAAATCGAACCGAATATGTATATATAAGCTATCAGGACTATTTCCCAATAATAATTTGCAATTGAAAATTGAAAATACTGAAAATTAAAAAGCAGGCTTAAGAGGTATAGCGCGAGCAGGACGAAAATCGCATCGAAAGCATGCAGCAATACCTTCCGTTCCGATATCTCGAAATGAATTTTATTTTTTGTAAACATTGATCTATTAGGTTTTGGTTTGGGGCTAAAACTTTGAACAAATGTATCATAAAAAAAAGAATATAAACTATCTAATTCTCAGCTTTTTCAGGAATTTTAATATGAACCGAAAGAAGAGTTAGCGCATATACGAAAGCCGGGGCAGCGGTTCGCATGGCCGCATGATTTATGGTTAAAAGCCAAAAAAGGAAAAAAGATAAAAAATACAAGTGCTGTCTATTGTGGATATAAAGAACAAATGGAGTAATAAAAAGTATCAAAAGTCCTAAAATACCAAATAGACCATGTTCGGCTAACATTCTGGTTATTTCATTATGCGAAGCGACAGCAGTACCAAAAGATTTTTCTCTCATTTCTTTTCCAATCCCAACACCAATTCCGGTAATAGGATTATCTAAAAAATAAGTAATTTCAGACTCAATTATTTCCTCTCTGCCACTCAATTGACTTTTTTTCTCTCTTCCTCTTGCGTCCTGATTTGCATAGCGCTTATTAATAAGACCGCTCGTTTGAATAGAAGTATAGGTCCAAATTCCAACACCCATTAAACCAGTCAGAATAAAAATTAAAATAAATTTTCCTTTACCTTTTGCGTTTGAAAAAGAATATAAGAAAAACAAAAGACAAATAATCATTACTATTCCGGTAATAACACCACCTCTAGAAAAAGTTACAATTCCCCTATAACTTACAAGAAGTAATAAAACCCCATTTAGAATCATTTCTTTTTTAGTTTTCGAGAATAATATTAATTGTGTAAAAAAAACAAAAACTCCTAGTCCTAGAATAGTAGAAACCTGATTTGGACCAAATCCTCCAGATGTTTCAAAATTAGATTGCGTTCCGGTTACTACATCTTTTACACTCGGATTATATAAAAACAAATAAACAGTTGTTGTTAATATTGGTAAACCAATTGCGAGAACAATATTTTGTAAATCTGAAAACATAACTCTTCTCTTAAACATATAAATTGCACAAATAGCTAAACATACTGGTCCTGATAAATTAAAAAATAAGGCTTTTTTCACGTCTACATTATAATCTGTTACTGTTGAAGCTACTATAACACCAGGAATCAGGAGAATCAAAAAAAACCAATAAAAGAATGCCTTTAAAGAAAAATTACTGTATATCATTCCTAAAAGCATGAAAAAAACAACACTTATTTTAACATATTCATTGTTAAGATTTCCACCAGTCATTCTTAAAAAAACTTCAATACCTACTAAATATGCGGCTACTAAGATAACTTCATTGTTCTTGTTTTTTGTCTTCTGTACGAAGTAAAAACCAATGATCGGAATTAAAAGTGCTAATACTTTGGAAAAAAAAGGTACTGCAAAAATAACCAGAGCAAGTATGCAATGAATTAAAACAATATGAATATAAGACAATCGAAAGCTTTTCATTATTTACTTTTTTTGTACGCTAAAATTAGCTTTTCAATTACTGCTTCTTCTGAATAATGCTGCAAAACCTTTGTTTTAAATTTCTCAACTAAAGTATTCCTTAAACTTTCATCCTCAATTATTTTTTTCAATTGATTTTTAACTTCCAATTCAGAAAAAGGATCAAATAATAATCCATCATTTTCATTCTCTATAAGAAGAGAACAATATCCAACATTGGTAGAGACTACAGCAACATTTTCTAAAGCGTACTCGAGTAAAGTTACCGGAAACCCCTCTTGTGTTGAAGCTAAAACACCAACTGAAGCCTGAGATAAAATATTTTTAATATCCCCTTTTTCTCCATACAAATAAACATATCTTTCTAAACTATATGCGTTTATAAAGTCTTTTATTGCCTCTGAATAAGAATCAAAATAATCTCTTCCTATTAAATGTAAGCTCCAGTCTAATTCAAATAATTTTAATTCAGCATAAGCTTTTAAGATTAAAAGATGGTTTTTAGGATTTTTTAAATTAGCCAGAAAAACTATTCTTTTCCCCTCTGATCCTTTTAAGTCTGTTAATTGTTCACTTCCAGAAACATTATGAGATTTAGTAAAATTAGGGATAAAAATTACATTTGAGCAATTAAGATTTTTTTCATTCCACTCTTTTAACTGAAGATTGACTACAAAAATAGAAGAAAAAAAAGTTGATAAAAAAACCAAAAATATATTTTCCTTTTTAGTTTCTTGTGATCTTGTGCCATAATGATCGTGCCAAAATATCTTTAATCGTGGTAAAGTCAGCTTTACTAACACCGCTATAAAAAATGACGAACTATGTGCATGCATTATGTCAATTTTATTTTTTACAAGATATTTTCTAAGACGCAATACAGCATTTAGATCCACACTCTTTTTACGTTGTAAAAATAGATAAGCGACATCAGAATCTATTTGATTTATTAAGCCACCTTCTTTTCTCGTTGCAATTAAACCTGAAAAATCTATATTTTTAGATAGTCCATTAGCATAATTTACAGCCATTCGTTCTGCACCACCAAGTTCTAAAGAATCTATAATCTGTACAACTCTCATTCTAGTAGTAGTTTTTTTATTTCTAATTCAAAAATTTCGGTCGTATATTGCTGTGACCAGCTTGCAGCTAGTTTACTCATTGATAAAAAGCACTCTCTGTTACTTATTATGTTTTCAATTTGAGATACATCTTTTTCTAAATCCATTTCAAGCAAAATACCTCTATTTCCATAGTCGAGCATAAAAGGAACGCATGAAATTTTCGTCGCTATTGGAATACATCCCCAAAACATACCTTCAGCAATAGCTTTGGGCCAGCCTTCACTTTTAGATGGTAAAATAACAAAATGACTTTTTTGATAGGCTTTTTTTATTGTTTCCTTATTTTGGTTTCCGTTTAAAAAAATATAATTTTCCAGATTATTTTTCCTAATATACTCTTCCAAAGCAATTCTTTCACTTCCTTCTCCAAATAAATTCAGGATTGCATTTTTGTTTTCTTTAATAAATTGCTCCACTAACCTAATAGCATACATTGGGTTTTTCCCTGCAACGAGGGTTCCCACAAAAACAAATTCTATCAAATTCTTTAAATCTGTTTTATTAGGCAACAGTTTTTCTGATTCTGAATATGTTGCTGTAAAAAAAGATTTTATATTATTAGACTGATTCTCCCAATCACCGTATGCTAAAACTTTCATATTTCGGGTTAGAAAAGAACTATTCAAAATTTTCTTTTGTAATTTATATGTCCAAGGCTGGTTACTTTTCGAGTCCCAATTTCCAGCATATTTTGCAGTTTTTATTTTCCTTGGAAATAACATTTGAACCAAACATCCTATCAAACCAACATTTCCAGGACAACGCAAATGAATATGATCTGCCTCTTTCATTGCCCAGAATATTTCCCAAAAAATTATTGGCAATTTAAAAAACGAAACTATATTGTTTTTAAAACTCATAAAATTAAAATCAGGAATTTTTCTAAAATCAATTTTACTATGACTATATGGAATATCTATTATTGCCGGATTTCCATTTAAAAATGGCCCAACAACTATAACCTCATTAACATATTTCAACCAAATATTCATTTCACGCACATAAGGTGCATAACCAAAATAATGATTGCTACTTTTAATATGATTCACATGCGTAATTATTACAAATTTCATTTTATGTATTTTCCAGTAATCTTGTAATAACTTTTTTCGGCGCCAAATATTGATCAAAATAGTTTTTGCTTTCTAATTCGAGCTTTCTTTTAAAATCAAAATTTTTTATTATTTTTTCTATTGCATTACTAATATCTTCTCCATCGTTTACATAAATGACATCGACATTATTTAACAAATCTTTTGGCAATATATTATAGTGGGGAGTTGTAATAATTGCTTTTCCTAAAGCCAAAAACTCACCCAATTTCCAACCATGACAAGATAGAACTGCCGGAGTACTAAATACAAAAGCCGAATTCTGGATTTTTTTAACATAGGTTTTTAAAGGAATTTTTTTTGAATACACTAAATCATCAAATCCTAAATTATCTCCATTGCTTCTAGCCGCAAAACCTCCTTCAAAAATAATATCTGAATTACTTTTACATGATTTCATAAACAAAGCACGATTTCTATTGGTTTCTTTTTCTTGTTTCCAAATACTATTTATAAAAAAAACTTCATTAGAAGATGATGGAACTGAATTATACTTTTCCAATTTCAATCTTCTATATTGTCTCCAATAGTTGGCCACAAACTCTCGTCTGTTTGTGTTTGAGATAGAATTTCTAAATCTCATAAAATTTAAAATCAAATAATAAAACGTTTGAAACAAGTTCCAAATCTTGATACCAAAGCTGGGTCCAATTGCAACAACCTTTTCACTATTTTCGACAGGTAAATGATTCAGATTATAATTTACTTTACCATATACATTGCACCATTCTAACTCAATACTATTAATTTGATTCGAATCTTTTGAATCAATAATAATTTTCTTCGAGTAGTTGTCATTTTCAATAATAAAAGCAAAAGTCCCCTGATTGAATTTAGGAAACTTTGAAATATTAAATTCAAAATCCTGACAAATTTCTTTTATACCCTGAATATAAAAGCCATCATAAAAAACATTACAAAGTCCGTATATATAGATTTTAGTTTTCGTCATACCTCCTTAGGTTTATTTAAAAACAAGCTCCACCATCCCACTGTCCTTCCGCATGCTTCTGTGAACGCGACCATTTTATTATTGTCCGTAATAACATTAGAAAAACGAATTAAGGTAAGTAAAATCGTTATTGCATTCCATTTTAATCTGGCTTTAAAATCTGGTTTTATATTTTTAACACGCCAAACATACCAACCATTTCTCACTACCATTTTACCATATTGATATTGATTTGGTCGACCGGATTCAGCGTGAAAATGGTGTAATTTAGATCCTGTATTTAGATATAATTTTCCGATTTTAGCAACTCTTAAAGTAAAGTCGGCATCTTCATATAAACCATAGCCTTCAAAATAAGTAGAAAATGAAAGTTTTTCAAAAACAGATTTTTTAAAAGATGAAACACCTCCCATTAATTGCTCTACTTCATAAACCTCATTATTTGGCGGTAGAAATCCAACACTTCTCCCGTGCGAAAATAATGGTGAAAAACCAGGCATGCAATCACTATCCAGATTTAGTTTTTTTCGAAGAATAAAACGACTTCCGTCTTTGCGTTTCCATCCATCAAAATAAAATTCGCTGATTTTAGGAATATAATCTTTTGATGTTTTCTCCCATTTTATTTCATTGTATATATAACCACCAACTCCTAAGGCTTCTGGGAAAATTCCATAAGTTTTTAGCAAAATCTCAAAATAATCCGGTTCTAAAACCGTATCATCATCTAAAAAACAAACAATTTCAACATAATCGCTAACTTTTTGAATCCCAAAATTTCTTTGTTTAGTTAAACCGCGATTTTGGTTGTCGACCAAAAAATATTTAAGATTTTCAAACTGATTTAAACTTAAAATCGCTTCAGTTTCATTATTCGTAGATCCATCTACAATTAAAATTTCATGAGGATATAAAGTTTGTTTCTGAACTGATTGCAATAATGTAAGCAATGGTTCCGGACGCATATAGGTACAAATGATTAGGGAAAATTTCATGCTTTATTAATTAATTCATTTGCCCAATATAAACTTTGCCTCCATTCTTTATGAAATTTAAAAAAATATTTTATTGGATTTTTAACAGATTGTCTACTATAATATTTAAAAAACAAAATTGTTTGATATCCATTCATTTGTTCTTTAGTTTCATGCAATATTTTATAAAGTATTACTGTTGGAGATGGTTTGGGTTTAACTTTATCTTTATTCCAAGCTAAATCTGGTTTTGTTCTAAAACCTCCTATAGGTGCTTTTAAATGTAAAATTTGAGGAGCAGGAAAATAAAAAATATCATGTCCCTTATTTCGAATCTGCATTCCAAAGTCACCATCTTCCCCAAATCCAAATTCGTATTTTAAATCAAAAGACATATCTTGAACTACCTCTTTCTTAACAATGCTGCATCCTGACCCAAATGATACCCATTGAAATATTTCTTTATTAATCGTTTTTTGATTCTTTTGCAAACAATTAAAAGTCATTACTTTACTTTTATATTTAGCAATGAAACTAAATGAAGATTCTATAAAATTTTCTTCTATTCTAATATCGTCATCAGCAAAAAAAAGCCATTCACTTTCAACTTCTTTAAGGGCCATATTTCTAGCATTACAAGCTCCTGCCTGATTTGTAAAAGTATGTTTAATCTTAAATGGCCAAACTTCAGAAACTAAATAATCTAGTTCTGAAACACTTTTTGGTAAAGTATTTTGTTCAACAATTATTACATTATTAGGCAAATGGGTTTGTTTCGACAAATCTTTCAAAAAATCATACAGATATTTTTTTCGTCCAATAGTCGGAATTATGATATCGATTGTTTCAGAATGGGTTGTTTTCAACGAAGAAAAAGTACTTATTTTATCTAAACTTATGTTTTCATTATTTCTATTTTTAAAAAACCAACTGTATATCAAAGCTAAAAATGGAAATCTAAACTCAAAAACCATTAAATTTAAAAATAATAAAAATGTCCATCGTATTCTGTAGTGCTGTTTTACAAATCTAAAAAGAGTAAAATTTGAATATTTTTGAGGAACCTTTAAGCTAATATCCTGTGTAAACAATTTTCTTTCTGAATAACACAACAAGCCAAGTGGCATACAAATTTTAGCTACTGAATTTAAATAATAATTAAAATTTGAATCAGGTCTTATTTTCTGATTGATTTCAATTAATACTTTGGCATGAATAGCTCCTGCCAAACTGCTCATTTGCCAGGTTGGATAAGTTACATGCTTATTGATTTTAATAAAAGGAGATTGATCAATATAGCCTATTTTTCTACCTAAAAAATCAGTATGATTCGGATTATAGGATAACATCATTTTATTATGATGAAAACTTTCTCTTACAGCTTCTAAATTAAGGTAGTTTTGATAATTTTCATTACACCAGACTATTTTTGATTCAGGATACTGCAAAGCTAATTCAGTTATTACTGTTGCAATTCGAGCATTACTGTTATGCAATAAGTCTTCATTATCCTTTGAAGTAACTTTTACTACATGTTTATTATTATGGTAAACTATTATCAAAATTTAAAATTTAACCGATTCATAAAATTCGATATTTTTCTTTACTAAAACTTTTGTATCAAAAGACTCTACTACTTTTTTTCTCGCGAATTCCCCAACTCTGAGACTTAGCTCTTCATTTTCTAAAATAGCCGCAATCTTTTCTGCAAAATCGTAATGATGTTTCGGATTCATTAAAAAACCATTTTTCTCATCATCAATCACTTCGTATGCCCAGCCAATATTTGATGCAACAATTGGTTTTCCCATGGCCATAGCTTCCAACCATGAAACTGGGAAAGCTTCTGCAAAAGAAGGAAAAACACAAATACTAGCCTCTTGTACTTTTTGTTTTATTTCAACATGAGCAACACTCCCTAAATAGGTTACATTATCAATGGCTTCAGCAGAAAACAATTTCTGCATCATTTGCCAGGTAGATGAATTCCCGGAGATAATATCAGGAACATCTTTACCAATTAAAATTAATTTAATTTCAGGATTGTTCTCGATTACTTTATTAAAAATTAAAGGTAATTCTAAAAGACCTTTTTTACGAATTAGACTTCCAAAATATAAAATGCTTTTTTCTTTCTGACTGTGATTAGTATCAATTTCAAATAAACTAGTATCAATAAGATTGGGAAGAATTGTATATTCTTTATTTAAATCAAAAATTACATTTGTCAAATCTGCAGTAAACTGACTTACTGATAGTAAACCATCTGCCTTGCTAATCGCTCTTTTTTCATGAAATTTATTTACCCTTTTCACAGGGCGATTATCCAAATGGCAGAAATAAGTATCAGAACCATGCAATCGAATGATAATTGGACATTTATTTGGTTTAATAAAGGATGTAATCCCTGTCCAGTCAGGTGCTTCAACAAGATCAATTTCCTTATTAGAATACAATTTATTGATTATTTTTTCTAATTTCTTTCTTGTCAAAAACCAGGATAAGCCTTTCAATTTTACATTTTTAATCTGTTGAATCACAATTCCATTATCATCAAAAATGTCATCTTCCTTTTGTCCATACACTAAAACTCTAACTACAATACCTTTTTGTAAAAGTCCTGTTGCCAAATTTTTTATACTTGTACCTATACCACCCGAATTCCCTGTCAAAGGATGCGGATATTCTGGTGTTAAAAAGGCTATTTTCATGGTTTTACTTCTTAAAAAAATCTTTTAAAATTCTGGCTGTAAACATCTTTGCTCCTTCATCAGTCATATGCCCACAAGACGAAAAATATTTGTTTTCGATAACTATATTTTCATAATTATGAATTTCCGGATATGCTTTTTTAACTTTCTCAAAATAATTCATGCCTGTAACATTTTCGCACATTGGTGTCATAACGGCAATAAAATTAATGTTGTTTGCTTTACAAATGTTTTTAATTTCTTCGTAATATTTATTATGAGGTAAAGGATTCAAGTTAACAATATTATTTTTCATATTGCCATTTTTGTGTTTTTTTAAAGGGTAAAATCCTAGATTATCCAGAGCATTTGTTGTTTGATGCGTTACAATTTTATAAGTCTCTCTAAAGCCAATTTTTGAATCATATTTTATATATCTGTAAAAAGGAATATAATAAAGTTCATTAAAATTTTCCTGAGAAGAAAAATGATCTTTTATAACTTCTGAATTATGAATATATGGTAAAAATTTAGCCGATACGCCTTCGGATTCATTGTCATTAGATAGATTTAAATCAGCTTCGAGGACGACATTTTTAATTGAATATTTTCTTTCAATCATCAATTTCAGCATTAAAGAAGCTTCAAATAAATGCCCCCCACTCATACCATAATTAAACGTTTTAAATCCTTTATCTTCAAACATCTTTGAGACAAAATGATTATTTGCTCTTGATGACCCCAAAATAATGACATCGTATTGCTGCGGTTCTGAATTAAAAACGGTTTCTATTTTTCCTCTGTTTTTAGATCGCAGAAACACTGCCGTATATAATCCGTCCAAAGCAATCGCTACTAAACCAGTTACGATTAAAATTTTGACTGCATAAATTAAAAAACGCTTCATTAAAACTGAAAATATATAAATTCTTTATAATCTGAATAAGTTCCGAAAGCAAGAATGGCAAGAATTGCCAAGGCTACTTTCAACATGCTTTTTTTTCCTGAAAGAGGTTCTATTTTATTACGATTATTCCATTCAACTAAAACAAATAAACCAATCATAAGTAATAATTCATAGCTATAACGCTCATTATCTAAATATTGAAAACTAAAATCTTTGCTTGTAAAAATTCGTTTTAAGTATAAAACTGCATCTGTTATCGTTCTTGCTCTAAAAAATACCCAAGCCACGCAAGTCAATAAAAAAGTATAAAAAATACTAAGTACTACTTTAGCAGAATC
The DNA here is from genome assembly GCA_900107365.1 of Flavobacterium aquidurense. Classification (GTDB taxonomy): domain Bacteria; phylum Bacteroidota; class Bacteroidia; order Flavobacteriales; family Flavobacteriaceae; genus Flavobacterium; species Flavobacterium aquidurense. The sequence continues at coordinate 276,287 of FNPS01000003.1, read as the reverse complement.
AAAATTAAATTTAAGCTGAATTTCACCCATATTATTTCGATTACTATTAGACAAAAGCAATGGCAAAAAGTAAACAGCATTAATAAATCCCCATGCGAGATAAGTCCAATTAGCACCATGCCAAAAACCGCTTACTACAAAAATTATAAAAGTGTTTCTTATTTTCATCCAAAGTCCGCCTTTACTTCCCCCTAACGGAATATATAAATAATCGCGAAACCAAGAAGAAAGGGAAATATGCCAACGACGCCAAAACTCTGCAATATCTCTTGAAAAATAAGGATAATTGAAATTTCGTAACAAATCTAAACCAAACAATTTTGAGACTCCTAATGCAATATCAGAATAACCGGAAAAGTCTCCATAGATTTGGAACGCAAAATAAATGGCACCTAATATTAGTGAAACTGAATTCATTGCCGTATAATTATCAAAAATGGCATTGGCATAAGTCGCACAGGTATCAGCAATGACCACTTTTTTGACTAAACCCCATATAATTTGATAAATGCCTTCCTTAGCTTTTTCTAGGTCAAATTCTCGTTTTACTTTTATTTCAGGTAATAAATGGGTAGCTCTCTCAATTGGACCAGCTACCAAAAGCGGAAAATAACTTACAAAAAGAGAATAATCGATAAAGTTATATTCGGCTTTAATTCGTTTAAAGTAAATATCAATTACGTACGACAAGCCATGAAAAGTATAAAATGAAATTCCAACTGGAAGAATGACATTTAATAAAATTGGGCTAGCCTGAATTCCAATTGAATTTAATAATTCAGAGAATGAAGCTGCAAAAAAATTGTAATATTTAAAAATTCCGAGGAAACCTAAGTTGACAATAATACTTAACCAAAACCAAAATTTACGACTTCTTTCTGATTTTCCTTTTTCAATTTGTATTCCGGTGTAATAGTCTAAAAATGTTGAGAAAACCAGTAAAAATAAGAACCTCCAATCCCAGCAAGAATAGAAATAATAACTAGCAACAATTAATAAAGCATTTTGTGTACTTTTGGTTTTATTAAAGACAAACCAATACAGAAAAAAAACGATTGGCAAAAAAACAGCAAATGCTAATGAGTTAAAAAACATCTTTAAGATTTATGGAATTTTAAATTTAATAGACTTCTTCTAAAATTAGTTTTAAATGATTGTCCACCATTTTCGGCAAAGAAAAGGAATTGGCAATTAATTCTCTTGTATTAATTGATATCTTTTTGTTTCCTAAGTAAACATCTTCGAGAATTTGTTTTAATTCCTGAATATTTTTTGCATGAAAAATATATCCATTTTTACCAGATGAAACAACTTCGGTATTTCCGCCAACATTTGTTGTAATTACAGGTACATTTGCTGCAAGGCTTTCTAAAATTGATAAGCTAAAACATTCCATATGTGTCGGTTGCAACATATAATCATACTTAGAAAAAATCTCATTAAGGTTTGACTTACTTCCCATGAAATCGAAACAATTTTCAAGCGAATATTCTTTGATTTTATTTATCAATTGTTGTTTATATGGGCCATCACCATAAATTGTAATTTTAATTTCCTTTTTTATTTTCAAAGGAAGAAGTTGCACAGCTTCAATTAAATCCTGAATTCCTTTTGATTCCCTAAGATGTGATGCTACTAAAAAAATAGGTTTAATTGTATTTCTGGCTTCTCTACTTACAATAGTATCTAAAATAACTCCATTATAAATTGTTTTTGTTTTAGGCTTCAAGTGAGATCCAAAATCTTTTAAAATTTCCTTTACAGTATAATTAGATACACCAACAAAAACATCAATAAATCTCGAAAACCAAATTCCTTTTATTTTTTTGTTTATCTTTTTCTTGAATGAATAACCATTTAAAGGTCTTGGATTATGATCGACAGCAATCACTTTAGCATTTGAAAATTTCTTGATTTTATAAAAAAATGGAGTACATAATTCTACAAAATGAGTAATAATATAAGTGTATTCTGTATTATTTTGTTTACAAAAAGAAAGAAAATTATTTTCGACACTTTCAATTTTATTTGTATAGATATTTAAATCAGAATACTTTCCATGATTTGATTTATTTGGAAAAAACCAGTCAACATGGATGTTATTTTCTTTGCATTTTTTATCAAAATCCCAGAAAAAATAATCCATACCTCCTACTCGTTCAGGAAGTAATTCATAATTACATAGAATAGCTATTTTTTCTGACTCCATTTTCTTAAAGTTGTTGCGATTCTTTCTGAAGTTCCTTCAAGTGGTTTACCTATTTGAAGTCGAATTAATTGTTTTCTGGATTCTAAGTCTGTATCTGGATTCTTAATATATAACTTTATTGAATCTATTAGTTCTTCCCTATTTTTAACAATTCTGGTTGCATTAGATTTTATCACATTTTCTATATGTGCATAGCGCAAAAACCTTTGATCATCATATAAACCATTTTCTAAGTTTCCAAAGGCGGGATTAATCACAGGCTTATTAAATTGCATAAAATCAAGGCTCATAGTAGAAAGCATATTAATATTCAAATCTGAAAATTCTAATATACTCCTTAAATCGATTATATCTTCAATTGTCGGAACTCTTTGGGACCATTCTTCCTGATGATTTTTTCGTAAAAGTTCCCATTTAGGAAAGTTCCACTTAATGAAAGGATATTTTTCTAACAAATCTTTAAATCGTTTTCCATCTTCAGCTGGAGAAGTTCTGACTAAAAAATTAACTTCGGGAATTTTTTTATCTATAATAGCATTGGCGATAGTATCAATATACAATACATCATTCTGACTTGTGGATACATCACCACAACTAAAACAAATAGTTTTAAGAGTTACATCTATGTTAAATTTATTGGCAAAATCCACCTTATCAGATTGATATCTATCTAAGACATATGGTTCAAACTGAGGAGTTCCTACAACTTCAATTTGATCATTAGAAACAGAAGAATAAAAATGTAGAAGTTCTGATTTCATTAAATCGCTCCATACCAAATAATAATTAAAATTTCCAGACATCCTGCCTTTAGAAGCTAAATTATCCCAACTAAAAATAAAAGAAGCGGTTTTTATTTTATTTTTTTCAGCCTGATATATTAATGGAGCTATAAAAGGAGGCCTTTGATGAGTAAAAAATAAGATATCAATATTTTCGCTTTTAAGAATGTTTGCATATTCCTTAACGATTGCATTGTTTCTAAAGGATCTTTGTTGCCATTTATTGAATTTTTGAATCCATTTTTCAGAATTTAGAAAGGAAGAAAGTTTAAATATAAATCGTGTTGAATATCCTCTTATACTTTTTGTTTTAGATTCATTTTTCTTCAAATTCGATGTTATTCCTTCATTTTCGCTTTTGTGAAGTTGTAAATGGGCCACTTCTTTTAGTTTTCTAAGGAACCAAGTAGGAAATTTTTCTTCAAATACAGGCAATTCAATAATTTTACAAAACACGTCAAGATCTTTATAAGCTTCCTTTGGCAAACAGGAAAATATAGTTATTTCAGTAAAAGATTCCTGAGCCTTCTGACAAAAATCGGTAAGCACAAAATTTCTAAATCCGACACCATCTGTAATAACTATACCTAATTTACTCATTTTAATTTTAATTTCTATTTATCATTTTAAAAAGCTTTCTAACCACAAACTCCTCTGTCATTTCCATTGACTCATAAGTTGCTCCCGCAATATGCGGTGTTAATATCACATTATAGTTTTCTTTAGCCAGCATTATTAATTTTTCATTTTCTAAATTATTTTTAGAAATTATTTCATTTTCTAAAACATCAGAAGCATAGCCTTTAATTGTTTTTTTTTCAATAAGCTGGCATAAATATAGTTCATCAACAACGGCGCCTCTTGAGGTATTTATTAGAAAAGCATTACTTTTAATCTGATCTAATAACTCCCCATTGACAAAATGAATATTTTCAACTTTCAATGGAATATGTATTGAAATTATATCAGCCCAACTAAACATTTCTTTTGGATTATCAAAACTTTTACAATTTGCCTTTTTTATGTTTTCATGATCATAAAAACCGATTTCCATTCCAAATACTTCCGCATAATTAGCCACCTGAGAACCTACTCTTCCAAGTCCTAATAAACCAATTTTTTTTCCTTTAAGATTATTTCCTTTAAATAGGTCTCTTCTCCAAAAACCATTTTTAACGTCATCGAATGCTCTAGTCACATTGCGCATCAAGCTTAAAATTAATCCCCAAGTATGTTCTGCTGTTGAAGGAATAGAACTCAAAAAATCATATTCTCCTTTCAACGAAATCACTTTTCCTCCATTACTCTCAAAGTAGTCTACATCAATATGATCTAAACCGGTTGTAGCAGTTAAAATATACTTTAATTGAGGAGCAGAATCAATAATTTTGACACTAATATGAAATCGAAGTCTTACAAATAGAATATCAGCATCTTTTAAACAATCCTGTAAGGAATTTTCATCCTGAACATCTAACAAAATTACTGTTCCAATTTCTGAAAGCAACACTAAAGCTTGCTCACTAAAATCTTGAGATTCAGTTACAACTATTTTCATTTTTCCAATCATCATACAACATTTCAGCTATTTTAAAATCGCGAAAAGAATCAATATTCACTAACCAATTTACATCCATCACATAAGCTTTTTTATTTTCTACCATAAAAGATTTTTCTTTTAAAAAAGCTTTTACCCGTACTGCATAAAAACATCCATTTCTAAAATACACAGGCTCCAGATCTTGTCTTCTTTTAGTTTCTCCCTCATTTACAAAAGGAATTAGCTTATTATCTTTTTCTAAATTATACATTCTTGCAGGATGATAATCTTCTAAATGAACAACACTAATAACTCCATCAATAAATTCGTCTTTTTCAAACATTGTTATTATGTTTTCCAAATCAACTGAGGTTCTAAGTGGAGATGTTGGTTGCAATAGAACTATCAAATCAAATTCTTCCTCGAGCTTTTGATAAACTTCTTCAACAGCAGTTACAACATTACTGGTATCCTGTGCTAAACTTGTAAGTCTTTTAATAACTTCTGCCTCAAATTTTAGGGCGATATTTAAAATCTCATCAGAATCTGTGGAAACAATTGTTTTCGTAACCTTCTTGCATTTTTTAGCACACTCGATTGCATGAACTATCAAAGGCTTGCTCCCTAACAGCTTAATATTTTTCCCGGGTACACCTTTGCTCCCCCCACGTGCTGGAATAATGGCTAAAACTCTCATTAATACATAATTGTTTTATGAAACTGCAAAGGCAAATCAGCGAGTAGCTCGGCTATTTGTATACCTGCTTTTCCGTTTCCATAAATAGATGATGAAATAGTTTTTCCTTTTTGTACTGAAGAAACAATAGCAGCTTCTATCTGTTCCTGTGAATAATCAACATCTACACTATTTCCTCCACGATCTCTTCGATTTTGACGCGAACCAATATTAATTACTGGAACTCCCAAGAAGGCACACTCTCTAATACCAACACTAGAGTTCCCTATTAAACATTCACTGTGCTTTAATAATTCAAGAAAATCTTTCCCTTCCATATTCTTGAAAAAGTGAACATTAGGCAACTGATGTTGCTCTCTAAAAGCACGTATTCCAGTTGAAGTTCCGTCTGCTCCTGCATCGACATTTGGCCAAAACCAAAGTGTAGGCTTATTTATTTTGTAAATAGCTTCAAGAGTAGCTTCTACATGCTTTCTGGAATCTTTGTATTCTGTGGTAACAGGATGTTGCATTACGACCAAATATCCATTTGATAAATCTGGTGTTGCGCCTACTCCTCCATATTTTTGGTAAGGATCAAATGGAAGTTTTTCGCTTTTAATAATCTCTTCTGCTAAATCAATAGAGGGACAGCCAGTATTAAAAACCATTTCTGGATCTTCTCCTAATTTTATAACACGATTTTTTGCGTTCTCTGAAGCTACAAAATGATAATCTGATAATTTTGTGATTGCGTGACGTACTTTTTCGTCAATATTTCCAGTAACTTCACCTCCTTGAATGTGCGCTAGAGGAATATTCATATAAGAAGCTGCAATAGCAGTTGCCATTGTTTCAAATCGATCGGCTACTGTTATCACAATATCTGGTTTTAAATTATCAAAAACCGTAGATAATTCTAAAATCCCAATTCCTGTCGTTTTGGCTGCAGCAGTTAGATTTTCTCCTTCTAATACGTTAAAAACTTTTGCAGCAATATTGAAACCGTCTTTCTCTATAAAATTCACGGCAGAACCGTATCTATCCAATAACGCCGAAGCCGCTACAACCAAAAGCAATTCTAAATCCGGGTGCTTTTGAATAGCTGATAATACAGTTTTTACACGACTATAAGAAGGTCGGGCTGTGATTACCACAGCTATTTTTCTTTTTGGCATTTTTAATTTATTAAAGGGCTAAAGTAGATAAAAAAGAGGAAAAGCAAAATGTTATTTTTTTCGAATTTATTAAGCTAAAAAAATTATTTTTTTTGTTTCTTATACCAAATCTGTTTCATTCAAAAAATCCCATTGCTTTAATTCTTTTTTCAATGTCTTTCCAATTATTTTTTGGAATTGAGAAGCATCTATTCCAAACCCTTTGGGTTTTTTAGCTTCCAAATCTTCGAATGTAATGATATGATTTTTAGGTAAATCTTTATTAATAGCTAGAGACTTTTCAAAAATCTGTTTCAATGGTATTAAAGATTCAATATTGTTTTTATCAATTGGGTTTTCCATTGCTTTGGCAATATTTCTAACAGATTCCACAAGTTCTTTAGCTTCGCCAAGTGTTAATGAAGCCTTAGCATCTGGTCCAAAAAGTGCTCTGTCAAAAACAACATGAAATTCTAAAATAGAAGCACCTAAAGCTGTTGCGGCTATACAAGCTTCTTTTTTAGCAGAATGATCTGAAAATCCTATTGGTACATTATAACGCTGTTTTAGTTCAGAGATAACATTTAGTCCATATTGATCTGGTTGTGTAGGATAGGCTGTTGTGCATTGTAAAATCGAAAAATCGACATTTCTCTCTTTTAAGAAATTAACAGTTTCGTCTAATTCAGGATAAGAACTCATTCCTGATGAAATTATAATGCGTTTTCCGGTCTGGGCAATTTTTTCTAAAATCAAAAAATTATTAACCTCGCCTGAACCAATTTTATAATATTTAACATCAATTTCTTCTAGCCAGTCAACTGCCAAATTGCTAAATGGCGAACAAATGAAATCTAGGCCAACCTCATCACAATGCTTTTTAATTGCTTTCCATTGTTCTAAAGAAAAACCCATGCGTTTCCAATAATCAAATCTTGTTTCATCTTCCAGAGAAAACATTACACGAAATGGTTCATATTCGCTGCTTTCGGCTTCTGCAATATGCATCTGAAACTTTATAGCATTAACACCGGTCTGAGCAACAACATCAATATAAGAATGTAAAATTCCTAAACTGCCTTCGTGGGCCTGACCAATTTCGGCGATTATATACGGTAATATTTTTTTTGACGGCATATTTAAGTTTTCTTTTCTATAACAAAAATACTTTATTCTTGATACTTTAATTCGGTTCGAAGCTTCTTAATCATGAAAATTTTAAAATTTTAAACCTGACAAATTTCTCATTTTTAAAATTAAAATTTTATCAACAGCATTTCGATATCTTAAAATTTTAGGAACATGAACTAAGACCACAAAAATAGTTTTAATATATTTTTTGAAATATTCCTTATCAATTAAGGCATATTTTTTAAAATTATGCCAATACATCTTTAATATATTAAAAACAGGAAACGGATAATAAACCAAAAAATAATAAGTTGAATTTTTTAATTGCTTTTCAAATCTAAAATAATTGTGGTTTCCTAATTTTCTTAGTTCTTTATTGACCCTATGATTTATTTTAATTTCATTTGAGTACAAAATATCAAACCCTTTAGACATAACCTCAATAGATAAACAGGATTCTTCTCCATAAATATCTATCCAAACCGGAAAACCATTTGTAAGATTATAAACTGATTTTCGAACAGCAAATCCACAACCAATAAATTCAGCGGTAAGGAATTCTTTCTTTTCTTTTTCACCTGCTTTTATTGCTTCTGAATCTGATTCGAAGATTCCTTTTATTTCTTCAAAAGCAAGAATACCTGCGTTTGGATTTTTATCAAACAAATTTTCTATTATAGAAACAAAATTGGTATTTAATGGGTGTGCATCATCATCTAAACCAATCAATAATTCAGAATTTGCAATTGGGTAAATTTGATGTCTTGCGGCAGAGGCTCCAATTGACTTTGCAGAAACAAACCATTTTACCCAGGTTAACTCCTTTTGAAGGCATTCGGAATCATCTGTACATCCATCCAAAAAAACTAAAACTTCAACTTCAAATTTAATTATTAACGAATCTAATATTCTTAAAGTCTTAAATAAATCTTCTTTTCTGTTTTTTGATACGATTAATATTGAGGCTCTCATTCTTAAAATTTAGGGATTTTATGCAAAACAATTATGGTAATAATCACACAAGTTTAAAAATTAAAACTGCAAAATGATTTTTTTTGAATTAGATTCTTTTTAATTAGTTGTTATTTTTTCTAATATTTCTTTTAAATGGCGTGAAGAAACATATTCGACTAAGTCGTGTCTATTTAAATTTAAATTAACAGATTTTTCCTTCCATAAAAAATAAAGTTTTTCTATTAACAAAGCAATCCCTTGTATATCATCCACTTCTGACCAAAATTCATAATCTTTCCCCAACAATCTTCTTGTTTCACTATAATAGGGAGCAAGCAAAAGAATAACCTTATTTGCTTCAACACAATGAGGAAATTTAGCAGGAAGAAAAGGGCTAATTTCTCCTTTTGCTTCTAAAATTATATTAACTGATACATTCTTTTGTAAATTATAGACTTCATCAAAAGGTTTGTTTCCATTGTAAATATATACTTCAGGGCTATTTTTTTTATAATTTTTCAGCATTTCAGCATGATAAGAAGCATTTCCTAATAATAGAAGTCTGGCATCTATTTTGGCTTCTGGATTTTGTTCTAAAAATAAATTAAAGCCTTTTATTAAACCTTCAGGAGAACGCTGTTTCATTAAATTTCCGGCATGCAGTAAATTGAATTTTGAAGCATTAAAATAAGACGGAAAAGAAGTATTTTGAATTTTATACTTTTCATTTTGATGTGGAATAATAATTCCTGTTTTTTCAAAATCAGGAAAGTAGCTACTCATCCATTCTTTCAATAATTGACTAGGAAAAGCACTATATCTTGCTTTTATAGCAACTTCATTAAAGAATTTTTCTTTTTGTCGATAACTTGATTGTACCCAATTGTATGGTCTAGGGTAAAAATGAAATGGAAATGGATCATGTACATAAGCTATCCATTTATTATGTAAATGTGTTAATTTAAGAACTGCATAATGTGATCTAAAACTTGCTCCTTTACTTAGAGTCAATACAAAATCAGGCTGAAATGCAATTTTTTCTATTGTTTTTTGAATACTTCTAGTATCGTTAAAAAATGTAAAGGAAAAACCAAACAACCCTTCTAAAAAAGGGGCTAAATTAACTTTTAAATTTCGGCTTATAAACCGCTGCAATCTACTTAAAACATAGGTTTTGCTTATTTTTATTTCTTGAATTGCGTATGTCTGTATGTTTTTTAATTCAATATCTTTTAGTGTATAATGATAAACCAAAACTTCGAATCCCTCTGTATGTAAATTATTAATCAAGGCTACATTAGCTTTAGATCCGCTACTGTCTTCTATGTTTATTGAATCTACAATTACTAATATTTTCATTTTCTAATCTTATTTAGCAAAAAATCAATAATTTTTTCAGATGCATCTCCACTACCATAAGGGTTTATGTAATTTTCAAAACCTTTAAAATTATTCAAAATTTCCTGAATAGTATTTATAATTTTACCTTTATCAGTTCCTACTAAAGTTGAAAATCCAGCTGTTATACCTTCAGGCCTTTCAGAAACTTCTCTGGTGACTATAACAGGTTTACCTAATGAAGGCGCTTCTTCTTGAATACCTCCGGAATCAGTTACAATTAAAAAAGATTGCTTCATTAACCAGACAAAAACCGGATATGATACTGGAGGAATTAGCAAAATATTTTTTTTATCTGATAATAAATCATAAACCGTTTTCTTAACATTTGGGTTTAAATGAACAGGGTATATAATAAGAACATCTTCCCTTTGAGAAATTTCTAAAAGTGCCTCGCAGAGATTCTCCAGGCCCAACTCAAAGTTTTCTCTTCGATGACCTGTCACTAAAGCTATTTTTTTATTTTTAGTTATTTTACCTTTTAACATTTCTATTTCGGGATGATAATAGTCATTTTTTTCAATTTTGTTTGTTGTCCAAAGTAAAGCATCAATTACAGTATTGCCAGTTTTTATAATATCTTCTTTTAAAATCCCTTCATTTAATAAATTTTGTGTTGCTTCAGCTGTTGGTGTAAAATGAATATCCACTAATCTACTGGTTATTTGTCTGTTAATCTCTTCTGGAAATGGTGCCATTTTATTGTATGTTCTTAATCCAGCCTCTACATGCGCCACTTTTATACCTAGATGAAAAGCCGCCAAAGCGACCATCGAAGATGTTGTTGTATCACCATGCACTAAAACTAAATCAGGGTTAGTTTCCCGAAGTACACCATCTATTTTAGACAAAATAAGTGCACTTAAACTATTTAAAGACTGATTGGCCTGCATAAGATCTAAATCGAAATCAGGTTTAATTTCAAAAAAATCTAAAACCTGATCTAGCATTTCACGATGCTGTGCAGTCACACAAACAATAACTTCAAAATTTTCTTTTTTAAGCTTATGATATAATGGTGCCATTTTAATAGCTTCTGGACGCGTACCGAAGCAAAGTAGAATTTTCATTACTTAAATCTTTTTTTTATTTTATAAATAGGCAAACGTAAAGGATAAGACTGGTAAAAAAAAATCCATTTTAAACGTGCAAAAATACTTAAATCCAAAATATTTAATATTCTATTAAACAAATTGTACTCTTTAAAACCAATAGAAATAGTTATAAAATATTGAATCAATGAATCTGTAAGTATTTTTTTTTCTTTAAGATTTTGAACAACTAAAATAACTGCATCAGCTTGAGAAGCCATTCTAACAGGATTATTTTGAAAAAATTCACCAGTATTTGAATTAGCATGTTTTCTTCCGTAAAACAGACATTTGTTTATAGAAAGACCTTCAAATCCTGAAGATATAATTTTGGAATATAATTCCCATTCTTCAGCGTACATCAAATGTTCCGCAAAACGATTCTTTTCAAAACATGTTGCTTTCCACATTACGGCACATGAATTAAATGGTAATTCATGAGTTAAAATGCTTCCAACATCATTAACTCCAACTTTGAATGAAGAATACTCCTTCGAATAATCAAAATTATAATGGAATTCATTGAAAAAAACCTCTCTCTGATACCTACAGAAGGCAACCTTATTTTTATTTAATTCAGTCGTACACAATTCCAAATTTTGTGGATGCACAATATCGTCATCATCAAAAAATATGATATAATCACCTTTTGCTAAATCAATTCCGTAATTTCTACATCCCGGCAATCCTTTTGTATAATTTTCAGGCCGTTTTAAAAACTTAAAACGAGAATCTTTATTTAAAATTGGTGTAATAACTTCTAAAGTTTTATCGGTTCCCCCGTCATCAATTATTAAACATTCAAATTCTGAATAGGTTTGATTCTGAATAGACAGTAAAGATTCTAAAATAAAATGACTCCTATTATAAGTCGCCATGATTATAGTTACTTTTTTTTTCATTTAAAAAAGGAATACTTTATTAAAATTTTCATAGTGTTTTTATCTAAAAATAAATAATAGTTTTTAAATATAAAAAAACAATAATATTTACTTTTTTTTCTAACAAAATCTCCTATCATCAACAGAATTATCTGATTTAAAAAGACTTTCTCAATTACTTTTCTATTTTGAAAGTTTTTATTCCTGAAAATATTTTCTTTAAATTTTTTAATTGCAGAATAATTTTTTATAACCCACTCAAATTTTATTTGTTGACAACTTAATATTTTAGTTTGCAATTCTGAAAAAACTTCAAAATCGTGATCCATGAAATTTCTTGAAAATTCAAGATACATTGTCTCTATGTTTTTTATCCAGATAATTTGTTTATTATTAACTGTTTTAATCTGATTCGTTAAACTATCTCCATGTTTTCTATAATTATACAAAAACTGATCAAGTTTACAATATTTACTATGTAAGAGAGCACGTATCCAAAAATCATAGTCTTCAACTAAAAATAAAGTTTCATTATAACCCTTATTTTTTTGAAAAACATTTCGCCTATATAAAAAACAGGACCCTATAACATTCCCAAAAATTAAATTTTCTACTCCTAATAATTTAACCTCTCTTATTCTGTTACCAAAATTATCAATTAAGAAAATATTACTATAAACAATATCAGCTTCATTTTCTAACAATGATTCTAAAAGTTTTTCTAAAGCATCAAGCTCATAAAAATTGTCATCACTTGTCCATGTTAAAAAATCTCCACTTGCTGCATTATGCCCAATATTTAAACTTGCTGGTAACTTCTTATTTTCAAAATTACTTATAATCTTAATTCTATTATCTTTTTGTGCATATTGAGTAGCAATACTCAAAGTCTTATCGGTAGAACAGTCATTAACTATGATTAGTTCAATATTTTTAAAAGTCTGATTCAGGCAACTCTCTATAGATTGAGAGAGGTATTTTTCACCATTGTAGACTGGAAGAATAATAGAAATTTTTAAATCCGTCATGCTTTAAGTAATTGTAAATATTCTTTTTCCCAAATACTATCAATATAATTTTGTGAAAAATTCTGTTTTATAAAATCTTTCGTATTCATGCTCATCTCTATTTTAAGTATAGGATTTGAATATAATAATTTGATTTTATCTGAAACTTCTTGTACATCATATTCTTTACAAATTAATCCCGTTTTTTCATCTTCAATAGTATATTTTATGCCACCCGAATCAAAAGCAACAACTGGCAATCCACAAGCCTGCGCTTCAAGAGTAGCTAATCCCTGTGTTTCTCTTCTTCCATCTCCTAATGCAACTGCCGTCAACAAATAAAGGTCATGTTCCCACAATTCCTGCCTAACCTCTAGTTGTGTTTTTTTTCCTTTCAAAAAAACTTTATCTTCAAGTTGGTATTGTGCTATTAAGTCTTCGAGACTTTTGCGCTCTTTACCTTCACCAATAATTGTCAATGTTACATCTACCCCTTTATTAATTAAATCTGCCACAGCCAAGATACAATAATCATGACCTTTGACTTTGTCTAAACGACCAACTGTGATTAGTTTTAATGTACTATGAATTATTTTACTTTCTTTATTGGCATAAAAAAAATCAGTATCAACACCAACAGGAATAATTGAAAGTAATTCTCTAGGGCAGCCTAGCTCAATAATTTTATCGGCTAGATATGGAGTGTTAGCAGTTATTAAATCTGCATACTTAAACAAATTGTCATAATAACCATTATTGGGAATATAACCATTTATAGGAAAAAATGCATCATGTCCATGAAAAGTAACAATTACAGCGGGTTTAAAACCTGTTTTTTTTAAAATATCTAAAGGTTTAGAATTGGTTCCGTATTGAACGTGAAAAAGAGTAGCATTCTTAAATCTTTGAAAAAAAAGCCATTGATATAAGCATGTCAAACTAAATTTAGAGAATTCTTTATAATATTTTATTATATAATTTAAGTCTCTAAAATTTAATATTAATAAAAAAATCCATTTAATTAAACGTACTAACCTATTTTTTGGAATATTATAATCTTCAATAATTATTTTATCAAGTAAACCATACTCCTTAATTAAAATAGAATTAACTGCTGTATCATTATCAAGAAGCTTTCTAATCAAGATTTTCACTTCATAGCCCAGCTTTATTCCAGTAATAATCTGTGCGACAATAAATGTTTCTGAAAGGTGCGGAAATTCAGGAACTTTGAAAATTATTATTTTTGACTGATTCATTTTAAGATCCTCTTTCTGATTTCTCGTTCTTTTATTATTAATATAAATAAGAGGTCACTCATCGATAAGTTAAATAACATCTTTATTCTCCATTTTTTTGTTATACCTGTGGGTGTTTTTTTAAAGTAAAGAGAAAAAAGTGTCGACCTTTTTATAATTTTCAAAACTTTCTTCAATTCAATTGGAGAGTAGATACGAGTTTTGTTATTCAAAAAAATTAATTGATTAAGCCATTTCAAAAACAACTTGAATTCTTTTACTTCAATTGGCGTATTCAATAATAATATTTTTATTATTATTTCATCCGAAAATATTTCCGTATCATATTGTAGCTTTTTAAACAACAACAACTTTATATTTATATCTCCCTTTATCTGTATTGATTTATAAAGTGTAGAGACTTGTGACTTATGAACTCTATAATTATACAATACTTCCTGAATATTATAAAATTTTCCAGTCCATGCCATCTTTGACCAAAAATCATAATCCTCCACATGAATTTTTGTTTTATCAAACTTATAATCTCTGACCCATAATCGCTCTAGCATAACACTGCCAAGTGACATCGAACACGATAATAAGAGCCTTGAAACAATTTCATCATGATTTTCTTTATGGAGTATTAATTTGTTTGAATAACCGAACTCTTTAAGCCAACAGCCACAAGCTTTTATACTGGGATTATTTTCTAAAATTTTATATTGCTTTTGAAATCTATCAGGCAAACTAATATCATCACCATCCATCCGGGCAATATATTTTCCTTTTGCTTCCTTAAAACCTATATCCAAGCTATCTATAAGCCCCTTATTTTCATTTTTTTTTAGTATCCTTATTCTGGAATCTTTAATAGACTCTATCACATTAATAGTATTATCTGTTGAATGATCATCAATAACAATAATTTCAAAATCCTGAATCGTCTGGTTTAGAATTGAACCTATAGCTTCTTTAATATAGGATCCGACATTGTAAACTGGCAAAATAACCGATATAAGCGGAATATGTGGACCATCAATAATTCTATTGTCAATACTTCTTACAGTTTCTTCCATACTCCTTTTTGTATAGGGATTAATTAGTTTTTTTTAAGGAATTAAAATTCATATTTTTGCTTAAACATCAATAATTATGTATATAAATTATATCTTACTAGTTCATAAAAACCCTGCTCAGGTTAAGAGATTGATAACAAAGTTAAACGATGACAATGTGAACTTTTATATACATGTTGATAAAAATGTAAATATAGATTTTTTTAAAAAACAGATCATAGGACAAAACATTTTTTTCATTCCAGATAATAAGAGAGAATATGGAATTTGGGGAGATCTTGGAATTGTGAAAGGTACTATTGAGGCTTTAAAACTAATAACCAAACATAACAATAATGGTTTTTGTGTGTTACTAAGTGGTCAGGATTACCCCTTAATGGACAGACAAAAAATAAAGCTTTTTTTTACAAAAAATATAGGTACAATTTTTATGCATATTTTCCCTCTTCCTTACAAAGGATTTGGAAAACATGGTGGTTTGGACCGAATCAATTTTTACAAAATACAATTTTCCAAAAACAGACAAGATTTTATTCAACTAGTTCCTTTTTTTAATAAGTCTTTTTTTAACAAAAAAAATTTATTGAACTTTATTAAAATCTTCAAAATTTCTCCTTTAAAAGCCATAAAATTTTTATTAACTAAAAGAGCACTACCTGCTAAATTAAAACCATATTGTGGTGGTCAATGGTGGGCCATGCCTACAAATACGGCTCGAGATATTTTATCGTTTTTAAAAGACAATCCTAATTATATTAAGGAGCACAAGTACACATTATTACCTGATGAAATTTTTTTTCAAACTATAATAAAACATTTAGAGAAAAATAATCCCAATTTAAAAACAGAGCTAAGTATTACCTATGTAAATTGGATAAGAAAAAATACCTCTCTTCCTGTCACATTTACAAATACTACTTATGATCAAAATGAACTCAAAGAACAGTCTAAAATCAAATTGTTCGCAAGGAAATTTGACATAGAGATAGATGAAGGTATTTTAGATTGGATAGATGAAAATCTTATTTAATCTTATTTACCAGTCCTTCCCCTTTCCCAGTAATAAAAACTAATATATAACCTACAACTAGTAATAGGACATTTTTAAACTTATAAAGATGTAACGTTTCTAAAAGTATTTCAGGCACTAAATTCGAAACATATTTATATCTCATCAAATAAAAAGAATGATTTATACAACCTTTGAAATAACTCTTTTTTTGTTTTAAGTTTAATTTAGTCCTTATTTCCTTGTATGTATAAAATTTTGCAAATAGCAAATTTTTATGAAACTCACTTTCAGATCTATGTATATTATCTTGAATTGAGTTTTCATGTAATCTTCTATAAGTTAAAATCTCATCTATAAATATACCATTATTTGATATGCTTAACATTTTAGCAAAATAATAATAGTCTTGCCAAGATTTCATTTTTTCAAAAAAACTAATTTGCGACGCTACTTCCCTAGAAAGCATACAATCATAAGTATACCAATGGATATTCCTTATCAAAAACAAAAATAAATCAAATTTATTTTCTTTAAGATTATATTTATATGGGGATTGAAAGGAACTACATGTAAAATTTTGAGTCTTGGAAATAACAAAATCACATTTAAAAGAAATTATAGTATCAAGTTTCTTTTTAATTTTATTTTTATCCATCAAATCATCATCGTCAAACCATTGTATGAATTCTCCTTTACTCAATTCAAATCCGTAGTTTCTGGCTGCATTGCCTCCACCCATTCTGTTTTTTGGCCTAATGTGGTATTGAAAACGACTGTCTTTTTCTTTATAATAATCAACTATAAATTTAGTATTGTCTGTACTACCATCATCTACCACTATACACTCCCAATTTTCGTAGGATTGCATAAGTATTGAATTAAGCGTCTCTGTAATCAAATTAGCACGATTATAAGTAGGAATTATAATTGAGACAAGAGGATTATTCATCATTTTTTTTGATTATTGTTTCAATTAAATCATCAATAACATCTAAATGTCTTTTTAATGTAAAATCTCTTTTTATTTTCTCTTTTCCGTTCTTGCCTAATGTTTTAGCTAATTCTTTATTTTTTAAAAGCAATATCATTTTTTCAGCCATACTATCAACATCATGTTCTTCGACTAAAAACCCAGTTTCACCTTCAATAATTACATCGGGAATACCTGCATGTTTTGTTGAAATAACAGGTAGTCCAGCCGCACTCGCTTCCAAAATAGCGACAGGAGTTCCTTCCTGATCACCACTCATTGCGGTAACAGAATGTTGTACAAAAGCAAGTCCTTCTGATAAATATTCTACAAATTGTATTTTATCAATAATACCTGGTAACATCACAGCGTCTTGTATCTTTAATGTTTTAATAATATTGAAACAGGTCTCTAATAATTCTCCTGATCCTCCCATAACTAATCTTGCATCAGGAAATAAATCATGTGCTTTTTTAAATGCCAATATCGTATAGTAAGGTGCCTTTTTATTTACAAAACGCCCTACCGAAATAAATGTAAGGTTACTAAATTGAGGAATAATATTAACAAACAAATTATCTGGTCCATAAATATTGTATATCAATTTTTCTTTTGGACAGCCTAATTCAATCAATCGTTTTTGCATCGAAATTGAAACCGCAATTACATAGGTACTATATTCAAAAACGGCTTTATAATAATTACAGTTTTCTATTACCGTTATAACTGACGCATCATAACCATGAAAATGAGTTATTAAAGGAATGTTTATTTTTTTGCAAACATTAACTATTTTATCACCTGTAGTTCCGTACTGTGCCAAGACAACTTGTATTCTGTTTTTCCGAAGTGAATTCATAAAAGCTGTTTCCGAAACCGAAAGCGTTTTAAATCCTAGTTTACGTTTTATTTTTATTGACCATACAATGGTGCGATTCCATAATTTACCAAACCCTTCTAAAAATTGTGGCACTTGACCTCCATAATAAAAAAAAATTTCCCCTCTTAATCCTTTTTTTTGTTCTTGAATAAAGGTTTCGGAATAGACATTTTGAGAAGGAGAAACTATAGCTATTCTATTTTTTTGCAATTCCATATAATATAATTATAATACAAATTAAAATTTACGTTTGAGCATAGACAATTTACTTTGAACATACATCTTCAAAAAAGTAAAAAAGGATACATTCTCCAATTTTACATCATAAAAAGATCTATCAAAAATTGTCCGAAAAGCATGCAGATTAAACCATTTAGAATATAACAGCTGTTCCGATTGTAAATTTATAATTTGGTATGAATGCATTAAAGAGCGCACTTTTTTTTCTTCAAGCAATCTTAGTTGTTTCTTATATGCGTCGTTGTGATTGCGACTTACAGATTGATGTTCCCTAAAACAATTTAACGTTTCAGAGAGAAAACAAACTTTTGACTGTAGAGCTAACTGTATCCAAAAATACCAATCTCCGCACATTTTCATCTGTATTAAGGATGTTGAAAAAATAGAATCGTCTACCAACTCTTTTTTAAAAATTACTGCACTTGCATTAGGAATAACATTAAAAAAACTTAAATATAAATCAATGAATTCTCGTCCGTTTTTCACAAAATCCGTTTCCCATATATTAGGCTGAAATGGATTTGTATAATTTATACGATTATTTAAATAAGTGCCCTTTTCATTAACATCATTTGTCTGACAATAAGCAATACCAATTGAAGCGTCCTCATCAATATAGTTAATCAATTTAGCTAAAAAGGTACGTTCACAATAATCATCACTTTCCGCAATCCAAATATATTCGCCTTTAGCTAATTGGATTCCTCTTTGCCATTGTCTGAAAGGACTTCCTGAATTTTCATTATTAATTATAAAATGAGATACTTTGGGATGATCAATACATCGTTGTAAAATAGTTACACTATTATCGGTGCTTTTGTCATCCAGAAGAATGACTTCAAAATCTTGATAAGTCTGATTGAAAACACTTTCAAGTCTTTGAGCTAAAAAAGCCGCATGATTATAATTTGGAATAAGTATGGAAACTTTTGGATTCAAATCTCTAACGCTTTTTTAGTTGCTTCTAAATAAGCATTACCATACTTTATGCATGGCTCTAAATGATTTCCTTCGGCCCATTCGTTCATAGCATTTATAAAGATAAAATTTTCATCCTCCGAATATGGTTTAAAATGGGTTACAATATGACGCAACCATTTATAATAAAGATCAGGGCTACTTCCTAAAGCTACAGTACCCTTTTCTTTTTTTCTTGCCGTATTATCCCAAGATGGTGTAACAGATCGGAAAAACTTATAACTTGGTATGTTTTTTTCGATACAGTTCGTAACACCAAGTTCAAAATCCCTATAATCAATTGGAGTCTCTTTTTGCTTCCTTTTTAAAAGATCTAACAATCCTTTTTTTTCTTTGATCTCCAATTTATTCTTAATCACCGCAAGCGGGGAAAACTCTATTGAAGCATCAAAACCAATTTGATTAGGATCAGTTGTATCTCCGAAACTGTCAGTAATACATAAATATAAATCTTCAAAACCAAATTCTTCGATTGCTATTGCTCTCCATAAGTCAACAGTTTTTTTTATATCAGGCAATAAACTATGTTTGTAAAGTATAAAGACAGGTTTATTATCTACTTTAATATATCTTGAATCAGAAAAAACTTTTTCACATAGCCATCGCATATGTGCCTTATCATCTTCAAAATTATAATCTTGTTTTATTAAGACGTCCTCTTCTTTACCATCCCATCTGCGTGTCCAGTTTTCATTTGCCCAGCACAACATGAAAGGCATATCTAAATCACTTTGTTGAAGCATTCCATCTATTGGCTGTTCTAAAAGTCTTTTGCCATTAAACCAATAATGATAATAACAAAAACCTTGAATTCCATAAGATTTAGCCAAATCTGCTTGAGCTTTTCTAGCTTCTGGCAATCGTAGGTCATAAAATCCCAAATCGGTAGGTAATTGAGGTTGGTAGTGCCCTTCAAATAATGGTTTAGCTTTTGTTACATTCGTCCACTCTGTAAAACCTTTTCCCCACCATTCATCATTTTCAGGTATTGGATGGAATTGTGGCAGATGTATAGCTATAGGTTTAATTTTTTGCATATTTATCCAATAAATTTTTCAATGCTTTTAAATACGTTAATCCATCTTTCATATCTGGCTCAAGATGATTTCCTTCTGCCCATTCATTCCAGGCATTTATAAAAATAAATTGACTTTCCTTTACTCTTTCTTGTTTCTGAATATCATCTATATTTTCCTTTACCTCCTTAATAAAAGAATCTACATTTTGATTTTTTATTATAATTCCTTTTTTACCGCGTCTTGCCGTGTTGTCCCAGCCAACAAAAGAGCAGGGAATATAATTATAATTGAAAGTGACTTTCATTCTTTGTTTAGCTTCTTTGTAATCATAAATTTTCAAAGTTGAGCTAAGAATACTTTTCTTTAAGTTAGCAAACCACTTTCTAAGAGATTTATTATCATTAAAAGCATTGGGCAAACGATCCAATTTTGGTTGAAAATTCAATATATCGTCAAACCCTAAATCATGATAATTTGTTTTTAAATGAGAGTTTGAGGCAATCAAATAAGGATTGCTCAAACCATTTTTTAAGCATTCACTTCTAAATAGAGCAATTGTTTTTTTTACATCAGGAAGATATGAAGGGCGATAAAAAACAAAAACTGGTCTGTCATTAACTTTTATATATCTTGAATCTTTAAAAATTTCAATCAACCACTTAATATGCTTTAAATCATCTTCTTCGCTATAAGTCTGTTCAATTAAGATTTCTTTTTCTTCCCCCAGCCATCTTCTGCTCCAAGTTTCATTTGCCCAACAAAGCATAAAAGGAAAGTCTTCTTTTGGGTTTTTTATCTTTCTATCAAGTGGCTCATGTAACAAACGTTTGCCATCAAACCAATAATGATAATAACAAAATCCATAAATTCCATATTGTTTCGCCAGAGCTTCTTGAGCCAATCGCGATTCTTCTACACGTAAATCGTAAAAACCCAAATCTGATGGCAATTGTGGCTGAAAATGCTTTTTAAATAAAGGCTTAGCTTTAGTAACATTAGTCCATTCAGTAAAACCTTTTCCCCACCAATCATCATTCTCTCGAATAGGGTGAAATTGGGGTAAATAAATTGCTATAGCTTTGATTTTATTCCCAGACATATTACTTCAAAATTTTATAAACTCGTCTTTTGAATACAGCATATGTCTTTTTTAAAACAAGTTTAACGGTTTGTTTTAAAGTTATCTCCTTTGCAGTAGGACTAATAAGTGAAGTACTATAGGGTTTTCTCATAATTGCAATTTGGGAATAGTGATGTAAAATATCGATTTCATGAAATTCCGAAATATTAATTAAATTTATTTGATAATCTTCAAGTAATTCAAGCATTTTATTTTCAAAACCTATAATATTTGGGTATAACCAAACTAAATGTTCCTTATTTAAAATAAAGTACCTATATAACAACTGAGCTATACTCAATTTTTTGCCCATCTCCCACTCATCGACATCAATCATTGTAATTATATCATTTTCAGATAAAATTGCATTAAATGGAACTATATCAAAGGTAAACTCAAATCCATTTAAATTTGTTTTCAAAAATTGAATCCACTTATTTAGTAACACTTTATACGCAACCTCATCATTTATATAATACAAATTATCAAATTTTACGTGAAGAGAAATTCCTAAAACACAATCTTGAATAATATCTTTTCTACAATTTAGATTTAAAATATTTTTACCTTGATCTTGATCTGTATATAACCATGATTTTTCAATAAACATATTCTGAAATTGTGATTTAAACAAGATTTTATTAGCAAATTTATATCTTCGCTGTGCTGAAAAATAAACCGCTAAAATATTGTTTTTTATTTGTTTTGGGTTTTTTTCTGCTACTATTAAAAAAGAATTGCTAATCGAAGGTAAGATCTCTTCGTCTATTATATTACTTAATACTCTCCCAAATTTAATCTGATTCAAATCATGTATTGTATGTTTTAAATCATAATTTGGAACTTTAATCTCATATAAAAGATTTTTTAAAAGCTCTTTAAATTCTTTATTTTTTAAATTCTCACTTTCATTAATTATTAAAGAAGGTAATTTGTAATCGGGAAAAGGATAGCTAAAATTAACAACCTGAAAATTAGCCTTTTTTATTTCTCTTTCTATTTCATTCTTAGAAAATGTGGCGAAATCATTTCTTGTCTTATATTTAGATTCAACACTATAAAACTTTTGCCCATTATGATCTTCATCCCATCCCATTAAATATTTAAGGCCTAACTTATTCTCAATAGCTATTATCAATTCTCCGTTTTCACTTAATAATTGATTGCATGTATTTAAAATTTTCTGAATAGCTTCCTCCGATGATAAATTTGAATATTTTGGAATATATTCCAAAACTCCAATAAGCAAAATTTTATCAAATTTGAAATTTGAAAAAAGACTATTTAAATCAACTTCTAAAAAATTTGCAATAATTACATCAAAATTTGTGGAATCAAAACATCTTTTTTCAATACACCTACCCCTAGAAAAAGTTCCTTCAATTGAGCACACATATTCAACATTTTTCACTAGAAAATCTGTCAAAACTCCAGTTCCTGCACCTAATTCTAAAACTTTATCATTTTCATCAAATTTAATTGTACTCAATATATTTTGACGTTCCCATCCAAAATGATATTTAGTTGGCCAATCTTTTATTTGATCTTCTAAATATTCATGTTTTTCAACATTACAGTCTTCCAAATCACAAAGTACAGTAAAAATTTCATCTTCAACTTGCCCATCGCTATAGTCAATTTTATCAATGCTAGATATATATGTTCTCTTAAAACCAGATTGTAGAACAAAACTATTTAACCTAAAACTATCTGTATTATTCATTTATTGTTGTATTGATTTTTGAAACACTTACAATTTTGATCTTTGAATTCATTTGTATTAAAAAATAATTTTAAAAAATATTTACTATGTATTTAGATAATTTAAAAACTCTGCATTGTTTTAGTGTAAATAAAAAACATACAGTTAAAAAGTCAACCAAATACTTCGATAAATCTAAACTTAAATTGGTAATAATTTGAATTTTATATTTCTTCAAAAATTATAAATACTTTTATTTAATATTTACATAAAGCGCATTTTATATATGAGTAAAAATTATCATGATTTAACATTAAAATAAGAAGCATTCAACAAAAATGGAGGCCAAACATCTTCATCATGAACAACTTGAAAAGACAACACATTATTAATACGATAAATTGGATTATTGGAATTAAATTTAAATACGGATAAATCAATGGAATAAAAACCTTTAGATAGTTGTATTTTCTCATGTAATAAATAAAAATTTAATTGATTATCTTCAATCGTTAAATCAGAATTTAAAGTATTAGTTTGAAAAATCCCTACCGGTTTTTGTTCTTTGTCATTTATAATGATCCTAAACAAAGGCAACTCTTCACTTTGTTTGAATATAATTTTAAAAAAAATAATTAAATCATCTCCCCACTTTATAACTGGTACTTCTTTATAATATTCTTTTACATTAAGTAATTGTACCTTTTTTAATTCTAAAATTCCATCATCTAAAAACACAGTAGACTCATTATCAACAAAACGATTATAATAAATATCAATTCCTTTTCCTACTTCATTTCCCAAATATTCAGTCTCTCCTCTTGCTAGCAAAAGAATTTGGTTTGCAACGCGGGATATCATTGGCATCGAATGAGAAACAAAAACCACTGCAGTATGAGGTAATAATTTATCAATTTGTTTAAAACATTTCAAAATAAATCCTAAATCGCCCACTGCTAAAACCTCATCGATAATTAAAACATCCGGTTCCATCTGAGCAGCAATAGCAAAACCTAAACGTACTTTCATTCCTGAACTGTAATTTTGAACCGGCATATCAATAAAATCTTCCAACTCGGCAAAAGCTACGATATCCTCAAACTTTGTTTCAATTTCTTGCTTGTTAAAACCTATTATAGCTGCATTGTTATAGATATTTTCTCTCCCTGTGAGTATAGGATTAAAACCAGCCCCTAATTCTATCAAAGCACCTATTTTTCCATACATCGTTACACTACCTTCGTCGGGAGAAATCAAGCCATTTAATATCTTAAGTAATGTACTTTTTCCTGCTCCATTATGTCCTATTAAGCCTAAACATTCGCCACGGCGTACTTCAAAACTAATATCTTTAACAGCCCAAAACTCATCACCTCTCAGAGATTTATCTTGTTTCTTCCCAATAATACCGCTAAAAACATCAGACAATCCATATATCAAACTTTTTTTAAGATCTTTAGCAAATTTCTTTGAAACCCCATCAACTTTTATTAATACTTCCCCCATAGTTAACTCATTCTTTCTGTTAGTATTGGCATTGAAACCCTATAAACCACTAAAGCAATAGTACTCAAAATTGCTGTTATAAATACACCAGAAAACCAAAAAACAGGATTTTCAATGCTATAACCAGTCAGTAAATTGCGTAAATCTGTAATAATATAAGTCAATGGATTTAATAGCATTATACCACGCATCACCCCTTGATGAGGTATAGCATAAACTACTGGGGTAGCATACATCAAAAACTGTAATGCTATTGGTATTAAACGACTAATATCATTGTATAATAAACTTATTGGCATCAATAAAGTTCCAATAGCAACAAAAAAGACAATTGATAAAAATAAAAGAGGTATAAAAAAAAGAATTTCAATTGAAGGAACTATTTTAAAGAAGATCAAAAAGAGGATTATTAATCCTATTTTAATTAGAAAATTAAAGAAAAACTTAATTAAGCCAAGTGTAATCAGGGCCTCTTTATCGAAATTTATTTTAGTGATAATAGATTTGTTAGCATTTACACTTTGTGTAGTTAAGTTAATACATTCTCCAATAATACCCCATAATGTTGTTCCTATTAATACAAAAGCAGGGTAAGGCACCTTTGTTGCTGTTACCTGAATAGTTCCCGATGATTGCAAAAATATCCATACTAACGAATTGACTAATAATGGAAAAATGGCCCAAAAAACACCTAAAAAAGATTGACGATATTGTGCTTTTATATCGCGCTTGGCTAATTGATTGGCCAAATAAAAAGAATTTTGAAATCCTTTTAGGCTAGCCTTTAGTACGTCCAAAAAACTATAACTATTGGAACTGGTATAAATATGTTTTTCTAGATTCATTTTTTAACTACATGGTTATTTTAAACAACCAGTCATTTTATTTTTTTACAATTTCTAATAATTATCACTAATTAACAAGATTTTTACTTCCGTGACAAACATTTAAAAATGGAAAAAGGCGTTTATAAAAAACACCTTTTTCTATCATTTATTTGAATTAAAATATAATTCCTATTTTATTTATCCAGCACTTCAAAAGTAGAATTCATACTTTTAAATTCAGGAACTATTTTTTTCATTTTAGTAACAATGTCATCATTATCATAGAAATCAGCAATTCCAATAAGTTCATCAATATCCAGATGTAGATTTTCGTATTCATCCTGAATTTCCTGTGCAATCATGATTTTGTTATGATAGGTTGGTAACGTTTTAGAAGTATCATTTAATAATTCTTCGTATAACTTTTCACCTGGTCGCAAACCTACAATTTTTATTTTGATTTCCTTATCAGGAATAAATCCTGCTAATTTGATCATTTTTTTAGCCAAATCAATAATTCGTACGGGTTTACCCATATCAAAAATATAGATTTCACCTCCGTTGCCCATTGCACCCGCTTCTAAAACCAGCTGACAAGCTTCAGGAATCGTCATAAAATAACGAATAATATCCTGATGGGTTATGGTAACCGGTCCACCTTCAGCAATTTGTTTGGTAAATAACGGAACAACAGATCCGTTTGAACCTAAAACGTTTCCGAAACGTGTGGTTATAAATTTTGTTGAGCCTTCATTATTCTCACGCTGATTCTTTAAAAAGAGAGACTGAACATATTTTTCTGCTATTCTTTTACTGGCTCCCATAACATTGCTAGGATTGACAGCTTTATCTGTTGAAACCATAACAAATTTTTTGGTATGATATTTACAGGCCAAATCGGCTAAGTTTTTAGTTCCTTTTATATTTGTTAATATCGCCTGGGCAGGGTTTTCCTCCATCAATGGAACATGTTTGTAAGCTGCAGCATGAAAAACAACATGTGGATTATGGTTTTTAAATACCTTTTCTAATGCTTTCTTACTTCTTACATCAGCAATTACCGCCACGATTTTTGTTTCTGAATTTATGGCTAATGTCTCTAGACATAAATTATGAAGAGGCGTTTCTGCATGATCTAAAATAATCACTGTTTTAGGATTAAATCCAAGAACCTGTCTTACTATTTCACTTCCGATAG
This sequence comes from Flavobacterium aquidurense, assembly GCA_900107365.1. GTDB lineage: Bacteria > Bacteroidota > Bacteroidia > Flavobacteriales > Flavobacteriaceae > Flavobacterium > Flavobacterium aquidurense. The sequence continues at coordinate 249,692 of FNPS01000003.1, read as the reverse complement.
ATCCGGCAGCTCCGGTGATCAAAATTGTTTTATCTTTTAATTGTTTAGAGATAGACTTACTATCCAACACAATTGGTTTTCTTTCTAATAAATCTTCAATCTGAATATTTTTTACTTTTTGAGAAATTTCTTTTTGATTCTCCCAATCCGAAATCAATGGAACTGTATATACTCTATAATTAAACTCTAAGCATTGATCAACAATAATTAATTGCTCTTCTTTAGATAAACTTTTGTCGGCTATAATTACACCTTCAGCTGCTACTGATCTCATTAGGGCAGGTAACTTTTTTCTCAGAATCAAAATAGGCAAATCCAGCATTCGCTTCGATGCATTTTGATTATTTTTATCTACAAAACCAACAATTTTAAATCGGGAAGGTGTTTCAAATTTTAAAGCATTAGCTACCGAAATAGCATTAGCATCTGTTCCGTAGATTACTGTTCTGATTAACTTCGTGCTAGCCTTTTCTGAAAAGTATAATTCGAAAGTTTGTTTCACAATTACGCGATACAAAAACAAGCCGCAAAATGACAGAACCAAATTGATAAAAAGGGCAGTATTTAAAAAAGCTTTATGTCCTGTATACAATTCAAAAACAAGATTGAAAAACAAGAAAAACACCAAAACAGACATTTGTGAAAATAGTAGCTTGATAGCATCTATATAAGAAGAGTGCCTGATAATTCCAGAATAAGTTCGAAATAACCAAAAGAAAAATACATTTATGATTAATAAACTACCAACAAAATAGAAATCATGTGAGGTAATTATATATCCTAATGCAGTACCTTCAAACAGCATGTAGGTAAATGTAAAAGAAAACGCCAAAACCATTACATCTATTCCAATAATTATCCACCTAGGCAAATAACTAAGGTTATTAATATGCGCCCTTAGATTCCTTGGAGAAAAAGAATTATGCAACAAATCGGCTACTTTGGTCTGTTTATCTGTATTCAATTTTTATGATTTTGATTCTGCAAAATTTGTATGTCTTACAAAAATACAAATTAAAGGTATTAAAAAATTATTTCTATTAGTAATTTAGACTTTAACACCTTTTCTTTTTTGTTTTAAGAATTCAATTAGATAGGAACCGTATCCAGATTTAACTAAAGGTAATGCTAGTTTTTCTAATTGATCATCTGAAATAAATCCCTGTCTCCAGGCAATTTCTTCGATACATCCTACTTTCAATCCTTGTCTTTCTTCTAGTACCTGGACAAATTGTCCCGCTTGCATCAAACTATTAAAGGTTCCTGTATCCAGCCAGGCAGTTCCCCTGCTTAAAATACCAACTTTTAACAACCCTTTTTCTAAATATACTTTGTTGACATCTGTAATTTCATATTCACCACGAGCACTTGCCTTAATATTCTTAGCAATTTCAACCACTGAATTATCATAAAAATATAGACCAGGGACTGCAAAACTAGATTTTGGCTCTTCTGGTTTTTCTTCGATAGAAATAGCTTTAAAATTTTCATCAAATTCGACAACACCATAACGTTCAGGATCCGAAACATGATAAGCAAAAACAACTCCACCTTGTGGTTTTGTATTTGATTTTAAAAGTTCCTGCATGTTAGAACCAAAGAAAATATTATCTCCTAATATTAATGCAACATCATCATCACCAATAAACTCTTCTCCAATTACAAAAGCCTGTGCTAAACCATTTGGAATAGCCTGTTCTGCATAACTGAATTTACATCCAAGGGTAGATCCGTCACCTAATAATTTTTTAAAATTCGGCAAATCATGTGGTGTAGAAATAATCAATATTTCACTTATTCCTGACATCATTAATGTTGACAATGGATAATAAATCATAGGCTTGTCATACACCGGCATCATTTGCTTACTCATGGCAAGCGTTAAAGGATGTAAACGTGTACCAGAACCTCCGGCTAAAATAATTCCTTTCATAATTTTTGATTTTAGATTTTAGATTTTAGATTTTCCTACTGAAAACCTGAAACCATCATATCTCTATTATTTATATAAATATTTTTTTTAAACTTTCTTTATAATTTGGAATTTCTAAATTATAAATCTCCCTAATTTTTTTCTTATCTAATAATGAAAATTCCGGACGCTTTGCGGGAGTTGGATAAGATGCTGATGCGATTCCGCCAACTTTACAATTGTATCCTCCAAATTCTTTTATAGCCAATGCAAATTCATACCAGCTTATTTCGCCTTCGTTCGAATAATTATAAATTCCGGAAATCCAGTTCGGAGATTGTAAAACAGTGATCATTGCCTGTGCCAAATCTGCTGCATAAGTGGGTGAACCTATCTGATCATTTACCACATTAATTTCATCTCTTTCCTGCATTAATCGTTGCATGGTTTTAACAAAATTATTTCCAAATTTGCTATACACCCACGAAGTCCTAATGATAATTGAATCCGGATTTTCTTTTAAACAGGCTATTTCTCCAGCTCTTTTGCTTTCACCATATATATTTATCGGATTTGTTTCTGCCTCTTCATTTAAAGCTACAGAGGAAGATCCGTCAAAAACATAATCTGTCGAAATATGGATTAATTTCACAGTATTCTTCTTGGCATATTTTGCAATTACCTCTATAGCAGAATAGTTAATGGTAAAAGCCAGTTCTTTTTCTGTTTCAGCTTTATCAACTGCTGTGTAGGCCCCGCAATTAAAAATTATATCTGGATTAATTTCATTTAACTGAAATTGAAGTAAATCTAAATTATCTAATGTAACTTTAGTTCTATCTGCAAAAATCCATTCGTATTTTGGATAATTTGCGGCCAGGACAGACAACTCTGAACCTAACTGACCATTTGCACCCGTAACAAGAATTTTTTTCATTAAAATAAACTATTACAATTATCTATAAAAGGCAGGATTTGATCTTTTTCTGAAACGATCGCTTCATCTAAATTCATACCCCAGTCAATATTTAATGATGGATCATCAAATTTAATTCCTCCTTCAGAAGCTTTATTATAAAACTGGTCACATTTATACATTACAGATGCTGTTTCACTTATAACAGAGAAACCATGTGCAAAACCTTGCGGTACTAAAAGCTGTTTTTTATTTTCTGCTGACAACAAAACACTAAATGATTTTCCGTAAGTAGGAGAATCTTTTCTTAAATCGACTGCTACATCTATAATTTCACCTTCTAAAACACGAACTAATTTAGTTTGTGCAAAAGGTGGATTCTGATAATGCAAACCTCTTAAAGTTCCTTTCTTTGAAAAAGATTGGTTATCCTGAACAAATTCGATCTCAATTCCTAAATCTTTAAATTTTGTTTTACTATAGGCTTCAAAAAAATAACCTCTTTCGTCTCCAAAAACTGTTGGTTCAACAACTACTAAGTCTTTTATAAATGTTTCTTCAATTTTCATATTCCAATATAATTCTTATTTAATTATTTAAAGAAATTAACAATCACTTCTTTGATTCTTTTTTTGTCTTCACTGGTGAGATTAGATCCGGATGGCAGGCATAATCCTCTTTCAAATAAACTTTCAGCGACTTTTTTTCCGTAATACGGATATTTTTTGAAAACGGGTTGTAAATGCATCGGCTTCCATAATGGGCGGCTTTCTATATTTGCACCTTCAAAAGCTAATCTCAAACTTTTCTGGTTTCTATTTTTTTCACTATCAGGCTCAATCAAAATAGTGTTAAGCCAGTAAGTAGAAAAATAATTTTCATTTAAAACTTCAAAAAGCGCAACATCTTTAATTTTTTCAAAAACATCTTTGTAGAAAAGATGATTATTTCTTCTTTTCGTTATAGCATCTTCCAGAGTTTTAATTTGTCCGAGACCAATTCCCGCACAAATATTACTCATTCTGTAATTATAACCAATTTCACTATGTTGATAATGCGCCGCTTCATCCTTGGACTGAGTCGCGTAAAATATAGCTTTCTGTTTTAACTTGTCTGACTTTGAGATTAATGCTCCTCCACTGGAGGTTGTAATAATTTTATTTCCATTAAAAGAAAGAATTCCCAAATCTCCAAAAGTCCCACATTTTTTTTTTTTATAACTACTTCCTAAAGCCTCAGCAGCATCTTCAATAATTGGAATTTCATAACGATCTGCTACTGCATGAATTTCATCAATCTTATACGGATTGCCATATAAATGTACCGTAATAATTGCTTTAGGTTTTTTTCCTTTTTTAATTCTCTCCTTAATTGCAATTTCGAGTTGATCTGGGCATATATTCCAGGTATCCGGCTCGCTATCTACAAAAACAGGAATTGCTCCCTGGTACAAAATTGGATTTGCCGATGCTGAAAAAGTCATACTTTGGCAAATAACCTCGTCTCCATATTTTACACCTAATAAAATTAATGCCAAATGAATTGCTGACGTTCCAGAATTTAAGGCCGTTACAAATGGTTCATCTGCCAAAAAATTCTCTAGTATACTTTCGAAAGCATTTACATTAGGACCTCCCGATGTGATCCAATTCGTTTCTAATGCCTTCTCAACGTATTCTAGCTCAAAACCACTTTGTTGAGATAAGGACAAATAAATTCGTTTGTTATCCATTTATTTTCCAATAGTCTGATGGGTAACGAACATCATCTTCTTTTACTTTTGATAAGGGTAAAGTTGAAAATGATATTAATTTTGAATTACTTTCTAAAGATTCAACAGCATTTGCATATCCCGCTGGAATATGAACTATTTTACTATCAGTTTCTGACATAAAAACGCTTTCACAGACCAGGTCCTTAGAAGGATTTTCCCAATTATCAATTTTTATAAAATGAATTTTAAAAGATCCTGCAAGACAGTAAAAATTTTTAGCATCTAACTTATGGCCCTGCCAGGCTCGAATCGGATTTTCATCAGAATTGCTAATGATATAAAATCTTTCAATTTCTTCGAAGCTAAAATCATTTACATAAGAAATCGTACCCCGATTATCAGAGAAGTTTCCACCCTGAATTACTTTAGGAATCATGCTTTTAGTCTTAAATTAATCTTGTTCAACAAATAAAATTTAGAAGAATAAACAAACAGTAAAGGAACAATCACAATCAAAAACAATATTACATCCTGTACTTTCTGATAGAGAAATACAACTAAAATAGAAATCAAAATTTGCGCTAACGCATAATAGACAGCAACTACTCTATGCTGAATTTTATATTCATTACTCAAAACCTGATACAAATGTAGACGATGCGCTTCAAAAATATTTTGTTTTAAATACAGCCTATGTAAAATTGTACAAATAGCATCAACACCATAAATTGCTAAAAACAAAAGCCAGACGAGTGAATTCGTATTTAAAATAAGTTTTAAAACGAGATAAATAACCCAAAATGCAATTGCTATACTCCCAACATCACCAGCAAAACATTTAGCTTTTTTTCTATAATTAAAAAACAGAAAAACCAAACTGGCAATCATTCCGTATTTTATGAAACTGCTGTCTGTAAACAACTGAATTTTTGTATTAACATATAGTAATGATCCCATCACTACCAAAGTATAAAGTCCAGTGATACCATTAATTCCGTCCATGAAATTATAGGCATTTATTAATCCAATTGCAAAAATATAAGCTATAGCAATTCCCCAAATCGGAACCAGATCAAATAATCCTAAATCATAAAAAATTAAGCTAATCGATAAAAAATGAATTGAAATTCTGATTTTATTTGATAAGCTTTGAATATCATCCCAAAAACTAACCAAACTAACTAAAGTAATTCCGGTAAAGAAAAAATAATTGGTTTGAATATTTTGTACAAAATAAAGCAAGGCAGAAAACCAAAAAATGATTCCACCGCCTCTTAATGTTATTTCTGTATGAGAACTCCTTTCATTGGGTTTGTCAATAATATTAAAACGGTCTGCTACTTTAAAGTAGAGTAACATTAAAATCATTAAAAGAATTCCTAATATCGTGTATTCCATTATTTATTTATGAAGCTTTTAATTGTTTTTTCTAATCCCTGTTGCGCTGTATATGGCAATTTTTTGATTTTTAAAGCTGTCTTAATTTTTTGATTCGACACCCTATAATTTTCAGTCAGCTTCTGTACAGTCTCTGAATTTAAAGGAAGTTTAATTAAATCTCCCAACTTGGCTATTGTATTTATAATCGGTTTGGGGATAGCAATTGATAGATTTTTTTTATTTAACGTCGAAGATATAATTTGAATTAAGTCATTTGTTGATAAAACTTCATCGTCAGAAAAATTATAAACTCCAGACAGAATTTCTTTATTTAGTAGAATTTCTTTAACTAAAAAATTTAAGTTATCAATTCCTAAAAAAGATCTTTCATTTTGAAATGCAGCCAAAGGATAAGGAATTCTCTTTTTCACCACATTATAGAGTAAGTTCAAATTTCCTTTATTACCCGGACCATGAATCATACAAGGTCTTATAATAAAAAGTCTTTTACCTTCAGGAAGCTTTTTCGACAAAATATATTCTTCAGCTTGTAACTTGGATTGTCCATATGGAGTTATTGGATTACCTAAGACATTTTCGTATAAAATCTCTGAAACTTCATCAGCTACTGATTTTACACTACTGAAATAAATAAAGTCGTGAATTTCACTTTCTAAAAAAATATCAAACAATTCTTTTGTTAATTCAGTATTTACTTTAAAATATTCTGAAGCATCACTAGCATTTTTTGTATCATGTGCCTTACCTGCTAAATGAATAATTGCTTCCGATCCGACAGCGATCTTCCAATTTGGGTGTCTTAAAGTAATAGGATCAACTAAAAACGAATTTCTCATTAAATACTGTATTAAGTTTTGCCCGACAAAACCAGAACTACCCGTTATCGAAATTATTTTAGTCATTATAAATACGCATATAAGATTGAGACATTTTTTCTCTTGTAAACAAACCCGATCGTTCTAAAGCATTCGAGGAAAAGAATTCGTAAAGCTCTTTATTTTTTATTATTGTAGCAATTGCAGCCTTTAAGGCTTCTGACGATTTAGGCTCAACGGTTATTCCCGAAAAATCATTCAATGATACAAAAGGAACTCCCGAATCAAGATAAGTATTTATAACTGGTAATGCATTAGCCATTGCTTCTAATTGCACTACTCCAAAGGCTTCTGCTTCATTTATTGAAGGTAAAATAAATAAATCTGATTTCTTGTAAATTTCATCAAGTTCTTCGTCAGAAGCAAATGTTATGAATCTTACCTTATTCCGAATCTTTAAATCATCTATTTGTTTGTTTAAATTATAAAATTCTTCCCCATTTCCCACAATACTAAGTTTAATGGGTAAGTGTTCAATTGCTTTAATTAAGTATTCTACACCCTTATATTTTCTTAGTTTACCTACAAAAAGCAATTCAAACTCTCTGTTTTCAGGATATTTTTTACTATTTAAAATTTTATATTTAGGATCAAAACTTAAAGGAATAATTTTGATCTTTTCTTTGTAATTTTTTAGAACATCTGAAGCTTCAAAAAGTTGCGGTGAAGTAACAACAATATGATCTGCTCTATCTAACAATTTTTTTATTGCAGGATTATAATACTTTTCTATCCAACTCCAACGTGAATTTTTTATATTGGCATGCCACGTAATTATAAATTTCTTACTGCCAAATCTTTCAAGATATCTTAGCAAGGACACTTCCATAGTTGGAAAAGGATAATGATGATGAATGACATCATGATCGTTTATTAATTGCTTTAATGACGGATATCTTAAATTAAGAGGTTGGCTTTTTAAGTAGAAGGGGGTCACTTCTTTGATTACACAAATACGGTCAAATCGTTTCGTATCTTTACCAAAACTTCTTAAATGGTTATTGGAATAAACTGTAAAGTCAGCTATTTCTGAATTGGCAACTACTCCTTCCACAATATTTTTGACAACAGATTCCATTCCACCTTGACAAGGGTGATAATATTTTACGATATTCAGTATTTTCATGACGAAACTTAACTATTTATTACTATTCTTTTATTAATTTTGCGCACTCTTATCATGCAATCAAATACTCCTGCTTTTGTGTATATTTAATTAATCAAAAACAATTTTTTAACGTATTGAAAGAAAAATTGCACTCTATAATATATTTTAAAATTTAGACTGTTATCACTTTTCATACCTGAAGCAGTTACTGCTGCGCTATGTCTTTTATAGCGAATATATTTTTTTTCAACAAAAACCACTTTCCCTATTTTCTCTGCAACAAGACCAATCCACATATCATGTGCGATAAGATTTTGTGGAAAGGGTAGTGCCTGCAACAATACACTTCGATCAAAAACCATACAACACCCTAAATAAGAATTTTTAATTATATTTCTAAAAAAACCTTTCTTTGCATTTATCTTCCGAAAATAGGAAGGCATTATAACATTATCCGATTCGTCTACAACTGTAGCATCATGAACTACAAGATTACACTTTTCGCCCTTAAGTAGTGAAATACATCCTGTTACTTTGCCATCTTCCCATACATCATCTTGATCCGATAAAAAAATATATTCTCCGGTAGCATAAGCAAGGGCATTTTCAAAATTTTTAGTAACCTGATAAGACCTACTTGATTTTATGGATTTCAGATAAGATGAATCATTATGGATTAATCTGATTCTTGCATCGGAAAAGGACGAAATAATACTTATGGTTTCATCAGTCGACCCATCATCAGAAATGATGATTTCATCGTTATAAGATAGCTGTTTTAATATGCTTTGTAATTGTGCTTTAATAAAATCCCCTCCATTATAGGTGGCTACGCAAACAGATATTTTCATTTTCATATTATTATTCTTCATTCTTTTCTTTCCATTTAGTCAAAAGATAATCTTCATCCCTTGGCGTTACAAAAAAGTAATTTCGGTATGGTACTAGAACACTTTTTGTCATAGGATTAGAAATAACTCTAGAAAAACGAATAGTAGGAAAAATCAATATTAATAAGACGTAGGGAAAATAGAGCATTTTGGGAATATATTTAATCAAATAAACAAAAACAAAAGCTACACCAAAATAAAAATAGTAAGAGAACCGATCCGCAATATCTTTTGAGTCCGAGAAAAAAATATTGATTATTATAAAAATAAAAAAAGAATTAATAAAGAATCTTAATTTATAATTATTAAAATCAATTTTTTTATAATTAACAAATAGTAATAAAAGATATATCGCATACAAAATCCCTACGATACTAATTGAACTTTGCGGTTCTACCATTATTGAATTTAAGTACAATTTTTGTGCAAAAATTAATTCTGGAAAATAATTACTCAACCTTTCTAATATAGTATTAACAAAAGAAAAATGTGTAATCATTGTAATTAAGTGCAAAAGCAAAAGAGTCAGTACAAAAGCACGACTAAATTTTTTTTTAAAGACAAAATACAAAGGGATAAAGATCAGCGCGCTTACATGAAAAAAGAATCCGATTACATTTATAAAGAAAAATTTAAAAAAACTTTTATTAATATACCTGATGCTTAATAGAAAAATATAAAAAGCGATAGACTGTCTTAAAATATCAAACTCCCTAAACATCGTAAAAGAGAGAAAAGTAGCTAAAAATAAAAATTTATGAGTTATGATATCTTCTTTCCATGTAAAATAAAACAGTACAGTATAACAAAATACAGAAACTAAGACAGTCAACGCTTGTAGACTACTGCTAGTTTCAGGATCAAAAATCATATTGATTAGAGAGATTAAAATCTTAAATCCATACTCAATACCTTTTTCCGCTTGAAAATTTGTCGCGTTTCCTGACAACACGTCCCAAAATGGTTCAATGCTAATAATTATGTTATTATAGTTATACCAGTCATTCGCCATTTTATATCGAAACCCAATAAAAAATACAACTACAAACCAAAACGTAAAAAAAAGCAGTTTCTCTATTTTTTCAAAGGAATCAATCTTTACTAAATTGAATAATGAAATAATAAAAAGGAAACTAAAAAACAAAACATATGGAATCATTTACTATCGTGATAAAAGTTGAGCGTATAGATTGACCAGCAATCTACTGTTTCTTGAAACTGCTAAATTATTATTAGAAATAACACGCTTTTCCATAGACTCCGACTCTGTAAGAAAAGATATTAGACAATTTTGTAGCCCATTGTCATCATTCAAATCGTAAACATACCCAATACCTCCATCCTTTATATATTCAGGAAGGGCTCCCACATTAGAAACAATCACAGGAGTTTTAAAAGCTGCAGCAGTCATTAAAACACCACTTTGAGTCGCATCTTTATACGGACAAATCAAAACATCAGCTTGTTCGAATAATGATTTAATTTCGCTTTCTTCTATATATCTATTAATTCTAATTAATGATGATGAGCCAACTAATTCTTCCGGTATCTTATAACAATAATTTCCTTTACCTGCAATCACTAACTTACTCTCAGGGTAATTTTGAATTATTTTAGAAAAAACATGAAGTAGATCATCAATTCCCTTATAGGGTGATATTCTTCCAAAAAACAGAAGTACCTTTTCATTGGGTGATTTATTGATCTCAATTATCTTTTTAGTACCTAATGTTTCATACGAATTGTACGGAACAAGTCTCAAATCAGCAACGGGTACTATTGGAAGAAATACTTTTTTAAACAATTTTCTACTGTAATGCGAAAAGGTGGCGAAAGCGGCAATTTTTCTAAAAATAATCTTACGCATCACAAAATAACCTAATTTTTTTTCTCCAGAATGCGCAACTGGATCGTGAACATTCAATACGATATTTCTATTCTTCAAGACTAACAAAAAAGCTAACATTCTTCCCGATATATCATCAAAATGAACAATTTCAGGTTTAATATGTTTTACGAGCTTGAGCAGTGCCAAAGTAATATTTAATATATTGACTCCAATTTTTGGAGGAAAAAAAACAAAATGAACAGATGAACACCCTTTAAAATATTCTTCCAATAACTGCACATTTTCAATTTTGTCCTTTATTTCTTCGAATGTATAGATCCCATTTAAAGCAGCATGTTCCTTTAATTTAAAAATTGTATGATTAGGCGCATGTAAACTTACCCAAACAATTACATTTAGGTTGACATGCTTTTTTAAATCATTTATTTGTTCAGCAGAGTAATCCAGTAAAGGAGGAGAACAACAATATAAGATATTCATTAGTGTTGAAGTTAAACTTAAAAAACCATACGTATCAAGCTTTCCAGCTCTCACATATAATTGAAGTATGCATTATTAATTTATTATTTTTTCAATATAGATTGTTATCTAACAAATACACCCTCTTTAATAGTCGACTTTAGAAGGAGTACATTTAAATATTCACCATCTATTTTCATTTTTGTACTACTTAATTTTTTGATTCCTTATACAAACTGTATTCTTGATGATTTAATTTTAGACACGATAACCAGTAAGAAATTCGTTCTTGGTTACCTTTAATTTTAAAAAGAGCTATTCTGGACCATGCAGTTAAAAGGAAAAGAACGAATGAAATTTTAATCAATCCTTTTTTATTTGTCTTTTCAAAGTATAGATATTTGCTTTTTATAATACGACGCATTGTATTTTCTTTTATTATTTCGGAGGCTCCTTCTAAATGAACAATTTTGGCATCTGGAACAGATACGACAAGATATCCTTCTCTTTTAATTCTCCATGTTAACTCAGTCTCTTCATAGTACATAAAAAAGTCCTGATCAAAAAAACCCACTTTATCCAAAACATCTTTTCTAACCATCATGTCAGCACCCGTTACATATCCATTTAAAATTAAATTTCTTTCAGAATAATTGAAAATAATATTTTTCCCATGCAAAATCTTTGAAAAAAAACCACCTAATAGAACATCTGCATCAGTATAGAGACCTGGCATTAGCTGATTGAATGAATTGGTAGGATTCTTATGTTCATCATATAAATTAGCTCCGCAAATAGCAACATCAATATTTTGATCTAAATAATTACTAAGAATAGTAACAGCATTGTTAAGTAAGATTGTGTCAGAATTTAGAAAAAAAATATAATCCCCTTTTGCTTGATGTATTCCTAAATTATTTGCTCGACCAAATCCCAGATTTGAACCACTTTGAATAAAATTTATTTCTGGAAATTTATTAATAATTAGTTGTTCTGAACCATCGCATGAGTCATTATCAACAATTATTATTTCAAAATCTAAATCCTCCGTTTTTTCATATATGGAAAGGATACAGTCTACCAGTAAATCTTTTGTTTTGTAATTTACTATTATTATAGAAACGAAACATTTCATTTTATTTATTAAAAATTTAAATTTAACAAAATCTATTTTTTCTTACGCCTCTAATACCATCGACAAAACCATAAAACAAAGCCATTGATTTATCAATTTTTCTATTTTCAGATAATAGTATTTTTACAAATCTGTAAATAAAATATTCTTTAACAATTTCTTTTTTTAATTCTTTCTCAATTTGCTGTGGATATTGTTTCCATAGCAAGATATGATTACATAAGATAGAATATGTTCTAAAAGGAGAGTACCCCAAGGTTGTAAATCCAAATATTGTTTTTTTATGATTGCCAAATATTTGGTTTAAATGGCATTTTGTATCTACTACTGTCCTATATCCATTCAAATTAGTCCTATAACAAATTTCATTATCTACACAATCAATTTTATAATCTTCTCTAAACCCCCCTAGTTTGTTAATTATATTAACATCGTATATTGATCCTGAAGTAATAAACCAATTAACAGGTAAAAAATCATTTTGCTTTCTAAACTTATTATTGGGATTAACTCCAAATATTACATTCTTATTTCCTAAGTTTTTGTGTACTCTGTTTTTATATAATTTAAATTCTCCCACGTCAAATAAACTATCCTGATCCATAGAAAGTAAATGGGTGAAATTATTTTCCATACACCATTTAACGGCTTGATTCAATGGATAGGCGATAAATTCATTTTTTCCTGTAGTCAAGACTTCTACCTTATCCTCATAGCCATCTAAGGCAATTCTATACGTCTGACTATCACTTGGACTATTATCCCAAATTAACAATTTATCAATATCATCAATATATCTAAAAATATTTTTTTGTAAGTCCTTTATATCTGGATAATAAATTATTACTATTGCTGCTAATTTCATTTTTTTATTATCCATATTTAAATTTAATGCAATAAAATTTTTATATACCTATATTAAACATATTGCTCTTACTGAATATTTTATGATAGAATTAATTTTTTACAATATAAATTAATCCAAATTATTGTAATAATTATTTAAATCAGTGCTAAATTTTTCTTCCAAAAAATTATTCAAAGCAAACTTATAGGCATTATTTAAAATTATTTCTAGGGCTGGATAATTAGCAATACTATAACCCATGTGTTTAACGAGCTCTTCTTTACTTTTATATAACAATCCTGTTTTACCATCTTCAACAATCTCCGCTGTACCGCTATCATTATAGCCAATAACAAGACAAAAATTAATCATAGCTTCTACGGTAACCCTTCCTAAAGCTTCATTTCGTGAACACATCAAAAAAGCAGTCGCATTAGCCATTAAATTATCGACATCCTTCCTAAATCCTAAAAATTCAATCTTTTTCTCCATCCCCAGACCTTTCACCCTTTCTTTTAAATAGGTTTCATAATCTGGTGCCCCTTCTCCAACAACTAAAAACTTATAATTTGGATAATTTATGGAAATTTCGTAAAAAGCTTCTATAGCCTCCTCTATGCCCTTATTTTTAACTATTGAACCACAGAATAAAAAATATTTATCTTTCTGAACTGGCTCTTTAAATTTCGGCATTTTTCGTACAGCATCGAGTAAAACGAAAGCTGTCTTATCAACACCAAAACCATGTGCCACACTTTTAGTTATACAAATAATATTTTTATTTTTTTGAATTTTACGTTTATATTTTTCAAGTCCGCCGTATACATACATATCAAAATTAGGATGTATATGTTCTCTTAAATGCCATACATGCTGAATAACCATCTTTTTCGCTAGATCAACACCAATAGAAACGACACTTGAATTTGAATGAATAATATTTATTTTATTGACTTCAACAATATCAAATAAAGCATTCAATGCATTTGCATTTATGTATTTCTTTTTATAATTCCTTAATATATTTATCGATAATTCAATAACTCCACTAGGTCGTGCGCATAACTCGGTCCTGAAATAAACAATATGGTAATCCCACCCTTTCTCATCAAAAACATCACAAATAGCACCTTTAATTGGAAAAACAACAGTTACAAAAACATTCTTCTCCTTTAACGATGATATAATATTTATCAAAGACTGATTTGCGCCATAAAGTCCTGCATCATTTGCTATAAATAGTATCCTATTTTCCATAATTATATTGCTATTTGTCTCTTGTTTTTAATCCTTTAAGAAATTTATGATCTAAAATCAAAGTTAGAGTAAGACGGACAATTGTTTTAGGGCAGTAAATAAATGAATTCAAGATGCCCTGATTATTCAGTGTTAATATAAATAAACTGCATCTTTCAATATACGAAACTTTCTTTTTATTCCTGTCATTAGCAATTAACCAATAATTTGTTAAGTGACACCCCAGAAAAAGAGTCCCATTATATAAACTATTTCGTTTACTATCATAAAAAGCCTCCAAAAAAATTCTTGTACGAGGGATATAAGTTCTGTAATCCCAACCTACTTCATCATTATATGAGTCAATAAGTGTTTCATCAATGAATTCACAAATAACGTCTTCATTTTTTTGTACATATTTCAAAACTAAAATAATAGTACCCACCATACTGGAAAGATTTGTATAGTAATTCTGCAATGAAGGTTGAAGTTTACTGATATCATACAAGCAAGAAGACATAGTAAAAGAACTTGAAAAAACAGTGGGGCACTTAAACTTATTTATCAACTCATCAAAGCCCTTAGTTTTAAACGATACTCCCTTACAAAAGTTCAGAAATACAGCATCACCTTTTTTATCAATAATGTCTAACATGAACGCAACAGCATCTTTTCTCACATAGTCGTCATCAGATAAGGTCCACAACCATTTAGTTTCACAATTTTCAAAGCATCGTGCGATATTAGCATCACCTCCGACATTAACCTTATTCCTAATCAAAGTAAATTTAGATAATTCACCACTTGTGAAGTAACTTTCTATTGGTATATTAGAGTGATTGTCATAAACAATCAAATTAACACGTTCATTCAATTGGGGCAACAGTAATCTTACTTGTTTTTTTATTTCCCCAGGTCGATTATAAGTAGGTATACCAATAGTTAATATTGGATAATCTATTTGTAATTTACTATCCATTATGCCATTCTTTTTTCTTCGTTCTAAAAATAAAATAGGTCCATATAAAACCTATTACAGTCAAAATCATATAACCTAATGTGAGACCAAGTACTCCAAAATAGTTCCCAAGAGTAAGAGTTGAAACGCTACAAAGTATTCCTATTACGACACTAGGAATTAACATAGGTTCTTTTTTATGGCAACGCATATACGTTGCCCAACTTGCAACAACATGGTTTAGTAAAATTGGAATCATCATAAAAAGCATAGGTAAATTGGGAAGAAATCTATCTGCAAAATTCTTACCTCCTATTTTTACTTCAAAATGACGCAATATAAAAACAATTCCAAAAAGGGTAGTGAGTGCAAGCAAGTTTAAAAGAGTTGACTGTATAAGAGTTGTATTAAACAAATTGTCTAATTTGTCATATTCTTTTTGCGCAATTAACCCAGAAAAAACAGGCACTTTAGTTGACATCCAGCTAAACGCTAAAGAAAATATCGCATTCAAAACTGCCAAAGTCATTCCCATTTGTCCGGCTACAATTGCTCCTTCAGTAGCAAATAGAACGGGATTGAAAAGTTGAAATATAAAATAGCCACTTATCCAACTCAACGCTATTTTCCATTGATAGGGAAATATTTCCAATCGGTAGTTTACGCCCCATTTATCAAGTTTATTCCAAATAAAAATTAATATCTTTTTTTTGTTTCCAAAGAAAATCCAAATTGGAAACACTAAAAAAGATATTATTGCAGCTACTGGAACAGAGAAAAGTTTAAACCCTAAAAAAAACATCAACAACACTAAAACCAGTTGCATAACTTGTTGTACTAATCGAATTTTGGCTACTTCTTTTACTCGGTCTAAACCTTCAAAAAAGGCTAAGATAGGCGAAATCATTAGTGACAATGAAGTTGTTAACGAGAGGATAATCCAAGGAATTTGCCAGTTTACAGCAACATTTTCTTTACCATATTTATTAAAAAACACATAACCGGCAATTAAAAGACCGAAAATTAATAATACAGAAAGAACAGCAAACCATTTTACAGTAAATCGCAACAAAGAAGCCAACCTTGAACTCGATTCTGATGAACCTACAAAACTGGTTTGATCGTTCCAAGTTAGATTAGCATTTTCATGAGCTACAAACTGAGTAATTATTCCTGATAACCCTAATTCGAAAAAGATTTGTATGGCCAATATACTACCAAATGTGTAATAATAGCCTTGTTCAACTTTAGTCAAACACCTTGCCACGAATAATAATGTAATCACTCCGCCACCAGCTTGAATAATCCTTGACAAAACAGTATAAGCTATAGCTCCATCAATTCCAATTTTAGAGGAGCTCTTTTTTATTAATTTAAGCATTATGAATTTAAATATTCACGTATTACCTGAGCAATATAATCATAATGTGATTCATTTAATCCTGGCCAGACTCCTAGCCAAAATGATTGATTCATAATAATATCAGTATTTTCTAATGAACCAACTACTCTATGTTCAATATTTGCATAAGCAGGTTGCCTTAATAAATTTCCGCCAAATAATAAACGAGTACCAATTTTATTCTTTTCCAGATGTTGTACTAACATATGGCGATCATTTGCATCACCCTCCCTAAGTGTTAATAAAAACCCAAACCAAGATGGCTCTGAATTTGGAGTTGCTTCAGGTAATATAAAAACTTCTTCAAATTCTTTCATTCTCTCATATAAAGCAGCATAATTTTCTTTACGACGCTGTACGAATTGATCGATCTTTTTTATCTGCGAAACACCAAAAGCTGCCTGCATATCTGTAACTTTCAAGTTGAAACCAATGTGAGAATATGTATACTTATGATCATAACCATATGGCAATGTTCCAAGTTGCTGTCCAAAACGACATCCGCAGGTATCATCTTTTCCGGGTTCACAGTAACAATCACGTCCCCAATCACGGAAACTTTCCGCTAATTTTGACAAAACAGGATTATTAATTAAAACTGCTCCACCTTCTCCCATTGTTATATGGTGTGCCGGATAAAATGAAAAAGTAGAAATATCACCAAAGGTTCCCGTTTTTTTTCCATTATATGTAGCTCCTAATGAATCACAATCATCCTCAACTACCCAAAGATTATATTTTTTAGCAACACGCATTACTTCATCCAAGTCAAAAGGATTTCCTAGTGAATGTGCAATCATAATTGCTTTTGTTTTAGGACTTACTGCTGCCTCAATCATATCTGCTTTCACATTATGTGTAGCAATATCCACATCTATAAAAACCGGAATAGCTCCAAATTGAATTATTGGATTTATTGTTGTTGGAAAACCTGCAGCTACGGTAATAACTTCGTCTCCCTGTTTTATAGCTCTTTCTCCCAATTTCGGAGAAGTTAAAGCATAAAATGCTACAAGGTTAGCAGAGGATCCTGAATTTACTAAAAGAGATCTGTGTGCACCAAAATATGCAGCGAAATCTGCTTCAAACTTATTTGCGAAGCGTCCTGCTGTTAACCATCCGTCTAAGGCAGCATCAACTCCCATTAAAATATCCTCTTCATCTAATACTTTTCCCGTAACTGGTATATAGTTTTCTCCAGCAACAATAATTTGAGTTGATTTCTTTTTTGCAATTTCTCTTAAACTATTTAATAGAGAATCTTCTTTTAAATTTTGTAACATATCAATGATTGATTAAATCTTTTAATTTTTATCTTTTAGTTTAATTATTCCTTTTTAACTGATTCCACAAAATTGTTCTATTGATTGCTTCGTCAATTGTAAATACTTCTTTAAAATTTAATTCCTTTTTAATTTTATCAGTATTAGGCACTAGTTTTGAAACACTTAAATAATCCTTAGATGATCTTGTTAAAATTTCCATTTTAGATCCAGATTGATTTTGTATCTTGATTGCCAATTCATTTAAAGATATTGGGGTACTACTGCCTAAATTATATATTTCACCAATTTTACCATCAATTAATGATTTTAAAATGCAATA
This sequence comes from Flavobacterium aquidurense, assembly GCA_900107365.1. Taxonomy (GTDB): domain Bacteria; phylum Bacteroidota; class Bacteroidia; order Flavobacteriales; family Flavobacteriaceae; genus Flavobacterium; species Flavobacterium aquidurense. The sequence continues at coordinate 231,385 of FNPS01000003.1, read as the reverse complement.
TGCCATGTCACTTGCGTATAAATAACTCCTTTCGGTTAGACCATTTCCTAAAATTCTGATTGGTCCACCTAAAATTGCATCTCTAATAAAGCTATTAATTGCCCATGGTTTTTCTATGTCTTGATATGGACCTATGAAGGCAAATGGTCTCAAGATTATAATAGGCAATCTTAAATTATTTTTGTAATAAGAACATAAAGTTTCAGCTATTCTCTTAGATTCAGCATAACAATTAGCAATATTAAGTGCTTCAAAAGGTCCAAAAGAATTTTCGCTTATTAATTGTTCTGTTTCATTTTTACCATACACTTGGTGTGAACTTAAGTGCACTATTTTTTTTAAATCCTGAATTCTAGATGCGGCATCTAATAAAGATTGAGTTCCTTTATAAAATGTTTCAATTGTTTTTAATGGATCAGACACGTGCTCTCTATTATCTGGAGAACCTGCTGCATGAATAATATAATTTAGGTCACTAGGTAAGTCATGCAAATACCTAACATCTTGCTCTATGAAATTTATAAAGCTTTTTTCTGCTAAATGAGGAACTTCATCTTTAAACTTAACTATATCTCTACCCAACAAATATAATTTAATGTTTAAGTTGCTGGTAAAATTTATATAAGATACCATTTCAGCAATCCATTTACCAACAAAACCTGTTCCGCCTGTGACTAGGATTGATTGATTATCTAAAATTGAAAAACTCTCAATTTCTACACATGAAGCTTTACAATCCTCAAATACAATTTTATTTTTAGCTAAACTCATTATTTTCGATTTCTAATTAAATCCATCACGACTTCAATAATAATATCTTCCTGACCTCCAACAATTTTTCTTTTTCCTAATTCACGGTATACATCTCTCGGATCCACTTCATATTCATTTGAAATCCTGGTAACATGCTTTGCAAAACCTGAAAAAACTCCTGACAAACCACTAACAATACTGTCTGATTTAATAGTTGGAACAGTGCTCATTATTTTTTTCTCCGCTATATCAGATGCGTCAAGAATTTTGTACAAATCTATTCCGGTTACATATCCCATTTTTTCTAAAACAGCTACCAAAACTTCTAATTGTGCGTTTCCAGCACCAGCACCAAAACCTCTCGCAGTTCCATCGAGAATTTTTGCTCCCGACTCAATAGCTGTAATAGAATTTGCTACCGCCATTCCAAGATTATTATGTGCATGAAAACCTACCGGTACTTTTAATCCATTAACTAATGCTGAAATCTTTTCTTGGACATCCGATGGCAAATAAGCACCAGCTGAATCCATAATTATAATTCCTTCTGCTCCATATAATTCCATTTTCTGAGCTTCTTCAACCAAAACAGATGCTGAAGCCATATGGCTCATCATTAAGACCCCATATGCTTCCTTTCCTCTTTCTCTTACATAACCAAGGTGACGTTGTGTAATATCAGCTTCGGTACAATGGGATGCTACTCTAATAACCTCAACGCCAATATCTATAGCGTTAACTAAATCTCGTTTTATAGTGGCAAAACCAGGTATAACATGTATTCCTAATTTACTTTTATTAAGATGTTTTCTAGCTGTCTCTAAAATAGTTTTATCATCTTCTTTACTTAATCCTACTTGTAACGAAGACGCCCCCAGTCCATTACCGTGACCTACTTCTACAATAGGCACTCCCGCTTTATCAGCAGCTTCAGAATAAATTGCAATTTGTTCAGCACTTAATTGATGAGCGCAGGCATGATTTCCATCTCGTAATGTAGGGTCGCTAATTAATATTTGTTTAATCATGAAAATTTATTTGATATTATTAAAACTTCTAGAATACTGTTCAGCAACAGCAATCGCTGCGCAATTGATAATATCTAAATTACCAGCATACTTAGGCAAATAATCTCCCAGTCCTTGCGCTTTGACCATAATTACTATTCTTCCATTTTCAAAAACAGGAGGAACCAATAAACTATATCCTGGTACATAAGCCTGTATTTTTTCTATCATTATATCAATCTCTTTTTGCAAATACTCCATATTTGGATTTTCAACTTGCGCAAAGATAGTAGTTTGCATATCAATACAGGGATCTGCAGGATTCAAATTTAAAATTGCTTTTGTTCTAGGGACATTAGAAAAATGTTTTATACCATTTTCAGTTGTATCAACATATTCGTCTAAATTTAATCTAGTTGCTGGACCGGCACTTCTTGAAGCAATACTAGAAACTACTTCAATATATTCGACGTTCTCCTGTGTCTTACCTATTACGTGGGCAATGGGAATTGAAGCCTGACCGCCACAAGTTATCATATTTACATTTCTGTGTTCAATAACTTCATGTAAATTTACAGCTGGTATACAAAACACTCCCAGTTTTGCAGGAGTCATATCAACAACAATTTTGCCTAATTTATCTAAAATATCCCAATGCATTTTAGCATCTTTAGCAGAGGTTGCATCAAAAACTAAATCAACTAAATCTGAATTTTTAACAATTGCGTTTATACTTTCATCCGAAACTTTTACTCCCATTGCTATGGCCCTAGCCATCCCTGGTGATGATAAATTTCTACCAATAAATAAAACACATTCTAAAAATTCAGAGCGCTGAATTTTAATTAATAAATCAGTACCTATATTTCCACTTCCTAATATTGCTACTCTTAATTTTTTCATTTGTTATTTTTTAACTTCAATATTAGACGATTTAGGATGCAAACCATTTAACATATTCTTACTCAATTCTTCTCGAGAAATAAATGGAGATAAATCCTCCAAAGGTGGTGATATTAAGCTACCATCACTTTGGATTGCTAATCCTAGTTTTGGAACAAATAATTGATATGGATGCATAAATACTTCACAAATTACAGGACCGTCGATTTCTTGTACCTGAGGAATTACATTTTCAAAATCTTCCCAAGTTTTAATTTGGAATGAAGGTATTCCAAAGGCTGTAGCCAATGCACTAAAATTGGGACAAGTCACTCCTGAATTACTATCTACACCTGCTCTTCTTCCATTAAAGAGAGCATTTTGCGTATGTTTTATCATTAAATAACCATCATTATTAAAGATAAAGAGTTTTATTGGTAATTTATAGTGAACGATGGTTTGCAGTTCTTGCAAGTTCATCATCATTCCACCATCGCAATTTAGGCACAATACCTCTCCTTTTCCTCTTGCGACAGAGGCTCCAATTGCTGCCGGTAGACCATAACCCATTTCGCCTAATCCAGTGGAAGTCATTAATCTCTGTTCTTTCCCTATTCTTAAAACCTGGTGACCGCTAAGAAGTGCCGTCCCCATATCGGTTGTGATATGCTGATCTGGCTTTAAATGGGAGTTTAATTTTTCCATAAACTGGTAAGAATTGATAAACCCATCTTTATCAGGATGATCATCTGAATTAAACCAAGGATATTGTTCTCTATAATAATTACAAGTTTGAATCCAATTTGAAAAATCTAACGAATCAATTAGTTCTTTATCAAGCATTTTTTTAATAAAAACACCAGCATCAGCATTTATCGAATATTTATATCTTTCTTTATATTTATCCAATTCAAACTTGTCTATATCTACAACAGCTATTTCTGCCTCTCTAGCCAACTCATTAATATCATACCCAACCTGTGAAATTGCCATCCTAGTTCCTATGCAAATTAGTAAATCACAATTTTGAAGGATAAAATTAGCACTCCTCTGTCCGTATGTACCAGCTCTGCCATATACTAACGGGTGATTTGAGTCTATTGAGTCTATACCTGCCCAAGTTACTAAAGCTGGTATATTATATTTTTCTAACAATGGTTCCAACAATGATTCAGCATTTGCCAATCGAATACCGTTACCAAACCAAAACAAAGGACGTTTAGATTTTTTTATAGATTCTGTAATTAAATCAACATTTTGTCGTAAGTTACTATCAACATCCAGATTTAAATTTGGTAATTCAGATGATTTAAAATGAATGATATCTTTTTCTTCGATATTACTTGATTGCAAATTCATAGGTACGTCAATCCAACATGGACCAGGGCGCCCATGCGTTGCAATTGAATATGCTTTCTCTAACTCATAAACAACTAGATTAGCTTCAGATACTTTCGTTGCATACTTTGTTACCTTTTCAACCATCGCAGGACTATCGTAACCTTGTACACCCCACATTCTAACGTCTTTATGTAAATCAACGAATTTAGAATGCTCATTTCCAGATATAATAATTCCTGGTATTGAATCAGCCCATGCACTTACCACTCCAGTAATTCCATTTGTTGAGCCAGCACCAGTTGTTAGAATTGCTGCTGTGACTTTTCCGTTGGTTCTATAATATGTTTGCATTGCCATACAAGCTGCCTGTTCATGGTGAACACAAATGATTTCAGTATATCCTTTTTGCTGAATTGAATCAAAAATATGTGCATTTCCAGCCCCTATAATTCCAAAAACATGCTTTATTTCCTTTTTTATTAAAAAATCGGCTATTAAATCTGATATTTTCATAATCTTATTTATTCGAAAGGTTTAAAATATTTTTATTAAAAAAAATTGTCTTAGCTAAGCTTGTTTCTAAACTTGTATAAACTCCTAGATTTAAACCTTGTACGGCTTTATCAATGTTCGGAACGTATCTTAATGGAGGATTATTGGATGGTTTTGTTTTTACAATCACTTTTATATGATTTAAACTGTCTTGCTTTGAAATAAGAGTTGCAAGGTCTGATATCGTAATACTTCTATCTGATCCAACATTATAAGGACTATTATTCTCTCCCTTAAATAATATTGTCCATAACCATACTGCCAAATCGGCAGGATACATGTAGGATCTGTAAGGTGTTCCGTCGCCTTCGATAATTATATCATTTTCATTTAGGAAATTTTTAATAAAATTGCCAGCTGCAAAATGAGAATTTAATTCTAAAAACGGCCCCAGAAAAGCATAACATCTAGCAATTTTAACCGGTAAATCAAATAATTTATAGTGAGCAGCGCATAAGAGTTCCGCCATTCTTTTTCCTTCTCCATACATAGATGCAGCATCTGATGGGATTGGAGCTCCTATAAAATTTTCTGAAATATTCTCAATGTCTGAGGGTTGCTTTCCATATACTGCTCCGCTACTGGTAAGCAAAAATGACTTTACTTTCTTTAACTCTGCAAATTCTAAAACTCTTTTAGTTCCGTTTACAACAGTTTCAAACATAACTAACGGTTGTTCATCATTCAGCTTGACACTAGCCTCAGTAGCTGCATGAATAATATAATCAATATCATCCTCTATAAAATCAAAATTGAGAACATCGCCCTCTAAAAAAGTAATTTCATTATACTCTTTAATCCACTTATTTTTATCTAGAAATTTATTTACGTCACGTGTTAGAACAATTATTTTTGCTTTTAATTTTAATTTTCTATTAATAAAGATAAAACTCATTAATAACCAAATTCCAAAAAAACCAGTACCTCCTGTAAGGAATATTGTTTTATTTTCACTATCTAGCCAAAGATTTTTAGTATTTTCAAATACTAAATCCAAATCATCATCAAAATAATCTAGCATTTATTATTTATTTAAAAAATAAATGATTTGTTGCGCTGTGAAACTTGAAATGCTTTTACTATCATCATAAAAAGCTTTATACCAATCGATAGTCATACTAACAGCTTTCTCAGCATCTAATTTTGGTTCCCAATTCAGCTCAGTAATAGCTTTACTAATATCTAATTTTAGCAATCCAGCTTCATGAGGTTGATTTTCATCAAACTCCACTTTATATTTACCTTTTCCCCAACTTTGAATTGCCAGATTTAGCATTTCTTCAACTGGCAATGCATCTGATATATGTGGCCCAAAATTATAAGACTGATTGAATTGAAGTGAATTTACTTCAAGATTAGCACCTAATAATAAATAACCCATAATAGGCTCTAAAACATGTTGCCATGGTCTAACTGATTTGGGATTTCTTATTACAACTGCTATATCAGAGGCTAAAGCTTTTGCTATATCCGGAATCAATCGATCCTTTGACCAATCTCCTCCTCCAATAACATTTCCTGCTCTTCCAACAGCAATTCCTTTTTTGTGAATATTATATGTTTTATTATTAAAAAACGAATTTCTGTAGGAATCTATAACAAGCTCGGCACATGCTTTACTTGCACTGTATGGATCATAACCTCCTAGTCTATCGTTTTCACGGTATGGATAAATCCACTCATTATTGTGGTATACTTTATCTGTTGTAATTAATACCACATCACATTTTTTTGCTAATAAACGAACTGCGTCTAATACATTAGCAGTACCAATAACATTTACTTCAAAAGTTTCTGCCGGTATAGCATAAGATAAGCGAACCAATGGCTGTGCTGCTAGATGAAAAACAAAATCAGGTTGAAAATCAAGAATCTCTTTTTCTAAGCGTTTTTTATCTCTTAAATCTGCGATTACAGAATCACATATTTTCTGTCCCTCTATAAGAACAAACAAATCATCTTTAGTTTGTGGTTCTAAAGCATAGCCTTTTACTTCGGCACCTAACAAAGACAAAGTTTTTAACATCCAAGAGCCTTTAAAACCAGTATGACCAGTTAAAAAGACTTTTTTTCCATTATAAGATGCTTTTAATTTTTCAAATAATGAAACTACCATGTTTTCCATTTTGCATTTCCAGAATTCCACATTGCTTCCAATTCAACCCTATCCCTTAAAGCATCCATACACTTCCAAAATCCGTTGTGTCTGTAAGCAGCTAATTGTTGATCCTTAGCAATAGCTCCTAAAGGCTCTTTTTCCCATTGAACATCCTCAACATCATATTCAAGATATTCAAAAATTCCTGGTTCTAAAACAAAAAAACCTCCATTAATCCACATTCCATCACCAGCTGGTTTTTCCACAAAACTATCGACCTCACCTTCATTACCTATTTCCAAATTCCCAAAACGCCCTGGGACCTGAACACTTGTTAGTGTAGCCAATCTACCATGTGACTTATGAAATTCAAGTAATTCAGACAAATTCACATCCGCAACACCATCTCCATAGGTAAGCATAAAAGTTTCATCTTTTACATATTTTTTAATACGTTTCAACCTTCCCGCTGTATTTGTATGAAGACCAGTATCGATCAATGTGACTTTGAAAGATTCAGTTTCGGAATAATGGACATTAATATTATTATTGGCCAATTCAATTGTTACATCAGAATTATGCAAATAATAATTATAAAAGTATTCTTTAATAAAAGTCGCTTTATATCCTAAACAGATAACAAACTCATTGTAACCATGTTGCTCGTACATTTTCAAAATATGCCACAAAATGGGTTTACCTCCAATTTCCACCATTGGTTTAGGCCTTGCCTCAGTTTCTTCCATAAGGCGAGTTCCAAAACCACCTGCAAAAATTACTACTTTCATTATTTTATTTTGTTATTAATGGTTATTATATCTCAACATAAACATTATTTGTTAGCGGGTAGCTACAACATAATAAATATTCATTATCGTTTAAATCAGTCCTAGGCTTACTTAAGCCAATCATTTTTATTTCTCCTGATTTAAGAGTTGCTTTACAAGTACTACAGTTTCCCGTTTGACATGAATAAGGCAATTCAATTCCAATTTCTAATGCTTCCTCAAGTATTGAATTTCCTTTATTAATAGTAACCATATTTTCAATACCTTTAAAATTCAATTTGATATCTTGCTTACTTATTTCTTTAAAATCTTCGGGATTTTTAACAATCTCAAAATCTTCGGAAAATAAATTATCTAAATTCCCTGAAATACTAATCAATGAATCTTTAATTGTGTCTTTTAGTCCAATAGGCCCGCAAACATAATGTCTTGTTGGCTCATCTATCTTTGTAAGTAACTCTCTTATAAAATTTGAATTAATCCTTCCATGAAAATTATGCGAGTCATTATTAAAAAATTCTTCTTTTGAGTAGAAATAATAAATTTTAAAACGATTTGGATAAGTTTGCTTAAATTTCTCTAATTCATCCTGAAAAATTATTGATGCTTTAGATTTATTTCCATAAACTAGATGAATATTAACTAGTGGCTGGCCAGTTAATAAAAATTTTATCATAGAAAAAAGAGGTGTTATACCACTTCCAACCCCCCAAAAAACAACAGATTTCACTGACTCTTCTTCTTCAAAAATAAAATCCCCTAATGGCTCTTGCACTTCAATTACATCATCAACTTTTACATTGTCATTAATATAATTAGAAACAATTCCACCTGGTACACGTTTTACTGTAACATTAAGAGTTGAATCAATTGTGGGAGTTGATGAGAAAGAATAAGGTCTAATATATCTTCTACCATTAATTCTAAATTGTAATGTTAAATATTGACCTGCGAGATATTTAACCTTTTTTAACCCAGGTTGCTTAAAACACAACGTAATAGTATCTTCAGTCTCTTTTATGATTTGCTGAACTTTTAAAGTATAATTTTTCATTGTGTTTTTTACGACAAAAGCAATTAATTATATAACTAAGGTTTTTAAAATCTTTCTAAAGATTAAATAGAATATCATTAAAAAACCAGCTAAAAATCCCCCAATCAAAATTCCTTTTGCCTTACCAAATCTTTCTTTAGCTAAAGGTAAAATTGGTCTATCAATCACCTGAATTAATGGAGTTTCTTTTCGCAATGTTACTTTCGCTAATTCTGCCTGCTTTACTAACTCTGTTAAAATCGCTGTATTAGCCTGAACATCAACTTGTCTTCGAGCGGATGGTGCCCTACGAACATTCATTGCAGGATTTAAATTAAAAGCATTATCATTCGCTACAGCAACACCGGTTATAGCACCGTTAAGTTCTCTTCTAATCGAATCAACTTGTCGCTCCAAAATATTCATATTAATTCTTGCTTTTTTACTTTTTGTTGTAACATAAAATGTTCCAACCTGTCTGGCTAAAGCCTCACAAAAGTACTTTGAAAACAACTCATTTGTGGAAGAAACATCTATACTAATTATCGCAATTTTTTTATCTTTCTGTCCCACTGCAAGACCTCCCTTAGATAAATTCGAATACATAATTCCCATTATGCTATCTTCTGCACGTGTAAACTTTTCGCGATTGGCGTTAGGCAAAAATTTAATTGCAGCAAATTTTGGTTCTTCAGACCAATTTTTTCTCCATTTATTTTCCTGAATATACATTTCTGCTAAGGAAATTAACTTTCCATTTACATTAACTGGCATCAGTAGGGTTTTCTCCACCATTGATCTTGACTTGAACAATTCAGTCAAATTAGAACCAGTAAAAATTCCTCCTCCACTTCCTCCTAAATCTAATCCAAATGAACTTGCTAAACCCAAAGCTCCACCAATTCCACCCCCTCCCTTATCATCCTCTAAAGCAAATGTTAATGTAGCAGTATAGATTGGTTTTGTAATAAGTGAATAAATTACACCACACCCTGCCCCAACTATCCCAGCTAAAAAAATCATTTTCCATTTTAAAAGCAAATACAAATACCATTCTTTTACTTTTTGTATTAATTCATTTAACGAAATTTCATCGTTTTCGGTTGCCTTTTTTTCCATGTAAGTCTTCTATTTAAAAGCTGTAACAATTAATAATGCTAAACTAGTAAGAACACTACCAATACTTACCCATTCTCCAGTACTCATTTTCTTAGTTTCAGGTTTTTCAGGAATCACAATTTGAGAATCTGGTTCCACATTTGGATATGATCTAAAGAATAAAAATGATTTTGTTACATCAGCTTTCCCATTTGGGTAAATAATATACGCTTTTTTCTTCCAGCCTTTACTATCTACACCTCCTACTGCATCTATATAATATCGAAACCCTTTTCCAATTCTATATGGTATTTCAGAAGTTAATAACACATTACCTGTAACTTTAACTCCTTCATTATAAACTGCAACTTCAATTTCATCTCCTGGAAACAAAGTTACATTAGAATAATGATTTTTATCTTTTACAATTTTTTCCCAATTTACCGGAATAGTAGCATATTTTAATTCTTCTTTTAATTTTTTGGTTAATTTTTCTTTTAATGTATCGTTTTTTGATAAATTCAAATCAATACTCTCTAATTGATCAATTTGCTCCTGTTTGATTGGTCTTTTAATTTTCATCCCGTCCAAATTAGCAATCGAAGTTAGCCCTCCCGCTCTCATGACAACATTATAAACGGTTTCCTTTTTGTTCGCTAAAACATATTTACCAGGATAACCCACTGCTCCACTAACGATAACCATTTGTGGTTTCTCATAAACTGCCATTCTCCGAATATTAATAACATCAAATGGTTTTAAAACAAAATTTTTAATTTGTTCATTATTATCTGCTGTAATTTCAAATTCCACTAATTCAATACGCTTTGGATCAGCATCATCAATTACATCAGATTTAATCATTCTTGCGATTTCAACTCTTTTTGAAGCTGACCCTGTTAAGCCTCCAACTTGTACAACTAAATCATTTAAAGTGAGATTTTCAAAATACTCGTATTCGCCTGGATTTTTTACTTCACCATCTATTGTAACTTTATATTCTTCTCTAAAATCTAAAATTGAATATACAGTAATAATATCTTCTCTTTTCAATTCTATATCAGCATTTAAATCTCCTGACAGCGCTGCACTCAAATCAACATTTACAATTTCTGTTGTCAAATCTGTTTTTAAACGAATAATTCTTGCTCGTTTTGTATAGGCATCTTCTTTAAGCCCTTCAGCCCTTGTAATAAGATCAGAAATTCTCATTCCTTCACTATAAGAATAATAATCTGGTCTAAAAACTGCCCCTTCAATTTTAATACGATTCTCAAATCGATTTAAAATTTTAGTAATTCGGAATACATCTCCAGATTGAGGTAAATAAGAATTGTATTCGCTTTCGTTGATATCATGGACTTTAAATTCTTTACCAGTTTTTTGCATTACATTTACAGAAGCTGTATAAGCAAATTCATTAAATCCTGAAGCAAAATTTAATAAATCCGAAAATTTTTCACCCTGTTTCATTTCGAAAATCCCTGGGCGTTTTACTTCTCCTTCAACCGTAACTCTTTGGCTGTAAGCAGGGATTCTAATTACATCATTGTCTTTCAAACTAAAATTATCAGATTGATCTCCTTTTACCAAAAATCTATAAATATCAATATTTTTATAAACTTTATTGTTTCGAATTAGTTCAATATTCCTGTAACTTCCATTTTTACCTGGACCACCTGCCAGATGCAAAGCATTATACACCGTAGCTAGGGAAGAAATCGAATAATTACCTGGCTGCTTGCCTCCAACGACTGTGACTTTAATAGTACGAATACGTCCTAAACTAACACTAACTTGCGACTGACCCGATCGAACAGTACTATATACTCGAGCAATAGCTGCTTTTATTTTTTGAGTAGCTGCTTCTATAGACATACCTGAAACAGCAATTTGACCGACATATTGAATTGTAATTTTTCCCTCAACACTAACAGGAATACTTTCATTATATTCCTGAACACCATAAACACTAACCTGCAATTCGTCACCAGGCCCTAATATATAGTTCATAGGCGTTGCCAATTTCAAATCTGGCTCAAAATTTAACGTAGGATTATCAAACAATTCGGAACCAAAAATCAATGCATTAACAGAATCTTTAATCTTCTCATTTTTTATTTTCTCTTGTTTTCTACCAAATTCTGTATCTTTCTCGGGAGTTTTCACTGTCTCTTTTTCCGCATCAGTGTTTTTAGTGTTTTTTTTCTCATATTGAGCAAGCTTCAACCTTAATTTATTAAATTCAGCTGAACTCATACCCTTTGACAAGGCCATTGGCTCAGCCTGATCAATAGTAGTATTATTACTCTTTAACTGAGCACTAATCTTAGCCAAATCGTCATCAGACAAATAATCAACTTGTATTGTACTTAAATCTTTAGATTTAAGTATATCTTGTGCCTTCGCATTAAAACACATTAATAAAATAAAAAAAAGCGTAAGAACGTATGGTATTTTTTTCATATAGAGTAATAATTTAACCTTAATATTGGGTTCAAATAGAATAATTTTATACTGAATATTGTTTTTGATAATAATCTTTATAAGAACCAGAGGTAACATTTTGAAGCCAGTCTTCATTATTCAAATACCAATTAATGGTTTTCTCCAGACCTTCTTCAAATGTTACAGAAGGCTTCCAACCCAATTCTTTATTAATTTTTGAAGCGTCAATAGCATAACGTAAATCATGACCAGGTCTGTCTTTTACATATGTGATCAACTCTTGAGAAGTACCTTCTTGTCTTCCTAATTTTTGATCCATAATTTGGCAAAGCAATTTAACTAAGTCAATATTCTTCCATTCATTAAAACCACCAATATTATAGGTTTCGTGGTTTTTTCCTTCATGAAAAACTAAATCTATCGCAATGGCATGATCTTCCACAAATAGCCAATCACGTGTATAATTTCCATCACCATAAACAGGCAATGGCTTATTATTAATAATATTATTGATAAAAAGAGGAATTAGTTTCTCCGGAAAATGGTATGAACCATAATTATTAGAACAATTAGTTAGTACATATGGAAAACCATATGTTTCACCATAAGCCCTAACAAAATGATCCGAACTTGCTTTTGAAGCTGAATAAGGTGAATTAGGATCATAGGAGGTCGTTTCTGTAAAAAGCCCTTCTGGTCCTAGTGAACCATAAACTTCATCTGTACTGATATGATAAAAACGCTTACCTTCAAAATTATTTTTCCATTGATTTTTTGCCGCATTAAGCAAATTCATGGTACCAATAACATTTGTCTTTACAAATGCTAATGGATCTTCAATAGAACGATCAACATGAGACTCAGCAGCTAAATGCACGACTCCGTCAAAATTGTGAAGTGAAAAAAGTTCATTAATAAAAGCCTCGTCAACGATATCTCCTTTTACAAAACTATAATTAGGTTGATTTTCAATATCTTTAATATTCTCTAAATTACCTGCATAAGTCAATGCATCTAAATTAAAAATCTGATATTCTGGATATTTAGTCACAAATCGTCTTATCACGTGCGATCCAATAAAACCGGCACCTCCTGTTATAAGTATCTTTTTCATTTTTTTCTTTTAGTTTAACAAATCTGAATTTTGTCTTTCTAATTCACTATATATATCTTTTACATCTTGTGAATTTTCTTTCTGCAAAATTAGATTAGCTGAATCTGTATAAACAAAAATAGTATTTTTTAATCCTAAAAAAGTAGTATGCTTTTCGCACCCTATAACCATATTACCATTTTGATCAACTGGATGACCTTTTAGTACCAAATAATCATAAACTGATTCAAATGAGCCTAAGTCCGACCATGAAAAGGAAGCTGGAACTACTTTTATTTTTTTACTGCGTTCCATCACAGCATAATCAATACTAATTGATGGAATTTCTAATGACAAATCAAAATCTAAAAAACCTTCCTTACTGGATTCCCATACGGCTTTAGATTTTTCATAAACGTCTGGTTGAAATTGTTTCAATTCTTCTAAAAGAACTCCAGCTTTGAAACAAAACATTCCACTATTCCATAGAAAATTACCTTTCGAAATAAAATCTTTTGCTGTTGTTTCATTTGGCTTTTCACGAAAAGAAATTACCTTATCTCCTTTTGCTTCTATATATCCATAACCTGTTTCAGGTTTAGTAGGAACAACTCCGAATGTAACAATAAAACCTTCTTCAGCTTTTGAAACCGCTTCATTTATAGCTTGATTGTAGTTATCCATTAAATCAATAATATGATCTGATGGGGTAACAATTAATATATCATTAGCATCTGAAGCAAATGCAGCGAATGCAATTGCAGCAGCTGTATTTCTAGGAGTTGCTTCAACAATGTTGATATATGAAGTATTAGTCTTATCCATCACCTTTCCACTTAAATGATGATTATCAACATTTCCTACAACCATAACTTTATTAGCCAAATGACTATTACGATCAACTGTTATCTCAAATAGGGATCTGCCTTCAAATATCTCTAAATATTGTTTCGGTTGGCTCTTACGAGAAAGTGGCCATAATCTGCTCCCTACTCCGCCAGTTAAAATTACGTGTGTAATTGATTTATGTGTGCTCATATTTGTTTTGAATAAAAAAAAAGAATCTTAGTATACTTATAACCTATTATCAGCTAAAGCCCCTAAAACTCCTTTTACATCGTATAATAAACTGTTTTCTTTTTGCAAGTCTGAAAAATTTAATTTTAAAAATTCAGCATGTGAAACTCCTAAAATAATAGCGTCAAATTTATCAGTTGGTACAGCGTCAACAGTTACTAAATTATATTCTTTTTTTACATCTTTTGCATTAGCAAGAGGATCATAAGTGGTCACTGATATTCCATATTCCGTCAATGCTGTTATTACATCAACAATTTTAGTATTTCTAACATCAGGACAGTTTTCTTTAAAGGTAATTCCTAGCATTAAAAGGCTAGCTCCATTAACAGAAATTCCTTTTTTAATCATTAATTTAACGACCTGCGAGGCGATATATTCTCCCATGCTATCATTCAAACGGCGTCCTGCCAAAATTATTTCGGGATGATAGCCAAATTCTTGTGCTCTTTGTGCTAAATAGTAAGGATCAACCCCAATACAATGTCCGCCAACTAGTCCTGGTTTGAACGGTAAAAAATTCCATTTTGTAGCAGCAGCGGCTAATACTTCCTGCGTATCAATATTCATTAGATTGAATATTTTAGCTAGTTCATTTACAAAAGCAATATTAATATCTCTTTGAGAATTTTCGATAACTTTAGCGGCTTCTGCTACTTTTATTGAAGGTGCTAAATGAGTCCCTGCAGTAATAACAGACTTATATAGTGAATCAACTTTTAAACCAATTTCAGGAGTTGATCCCGAAGTTACTTTTAAAATTTTCTCAACCGTATGTTCTTTATCTCCAGGATTGATTCTTTCTGGTGAATATCCTGCAAAAAAATCAACATTAAATTTTAAACCGGAAATTTTCTCTAAAACAGGAACACACTGTTCTTCTGTAACACCAGGATAAACAGTGGATTCATAAATTACGATATCTCCTTTTTTTAATATCTTACCAACAGATTCACTTGATTTATATAATGGAGTCAAATCTGGACGATTATTTTTATCAACAGGAGTCGGGACTGTTATTACAAAATAAGTGCAATCTGCAATATCATTTAAAGCAGTAGTGCAAAACAATCCAATTTCAGTATTAGGCTCGTCAACTAGTACTTTCTGCAATTCACTATCTTCAACTTCCAATGTAGAATCTGTTCCCGATTTTAAACTGGCAACTCTTGATTCATTAATATCAAATCCCACAACTGGATACTTTGTAGCAAATAATCTTGCCAAAGGCAGACCAACATAACCTAAACCTATAACAGCTATTTTTATGTTTCCGTTCATTTAGTAAAAATATTAGCTTTATTCATAACAACACATGGCTTCGCCCTTCCAAGTCCCATTTATTTACCTGGCTACCAAAAAGTATATTCTCGGCAAATATAACATATTAAGTCAATTTATTCAATACGGTTTCCCGTAATACAATAAAAACAAATGATTAAAAAAACGTAAAAAAAACCAAAGTATTACTAATCAGCTTTTAAAAAATTACATAATAAAAAAAAACAGAGAAAAAAATCCAAAATTAGAGAGATTTTATCTTCTGTTTTTCATTTAAAAAAAGCAAAACACACGATTTACTTATATTTTATTTTCAGAACACATCCTAAGGACTCCAGTACCAAAATATAATGCGTTTTTGATATTTCCTGCACAATGGCATCCTGATTACTAAAAGCTCCTGAATCTAATTTTATTCGGTCACCCACCTGAATTGAAGATACAGAAACATCAGCTATATTAGACGCATTCAGGCTTTTCTTTATAATACTAATTTCCTCGTCACGAACAATAGCAGGCTTACCTAACCAAAATAAATAGCGTACTACGCCTGGAATAGCAAAAACACTATTCCTATCAGATTCTGGCAATTGAACAAATACATAAGAATTAAAAAGCGGAACTTCAATCTTTTTTTTCCTATCCGACCATTGTTTGACTTGTGTAATTATTGGACAATAACATTCAATTCCAGCTTGTGTAAGTTTCTCCGCAACTTTTTTCTCCCATTTGGGTTTCGTATAAACTACATACCAATTCATAATTTCTTTTATTGAAATAAATATTCAAAATCACCCTCTTTACTCTTCTTTTCTATTAAATTTCACTTCAATATTACATTATCTTTTACGAACCAATTCCTTTATAAATAAATCCAATACCTTCAAGTTCTTTTGCATTCAATATATTTCTTCCATCAAAAAGGAATGCTGGTTTATGCATTGAATCGTAAATTTTTTGCCAATCATAAGTAGTAAATTCATCCCATTCTGTTAAAACAGCAACGGCATGTGCTCCTTTACAAGCCTCATAAGCATTATTAAATATCGCTAGTGAGCTATTATTCTCCTCACTAGTTCTGGTTTCTAAATAATCTAAATCACTTAACATTTTCGTTCTTGACACTTTTGGATCATAAACTGAAACTTCGGCCTGTTCATTTATCAAGTCATCGGCAACATAAATAGCTGCAGATTCGCGTGTATCATTTGTGTCTTTCTTGAAAGCCCAACCTAAAAACGTAATTTTTTTTCCAGCAACTGTATTATACAAAGTCTGAACAATCTTATTAGAAAATCTTCTTTTTTGATGATCATTCATAATAATTACTTGCTCCCAATAATCTGCTACTTCGTTTAATCCGTATGATTTTGCTATATATACTAAATTTAAAATATCCTTTTGAAAACAAGAACCTCCAAAACCTACTGAAGCCTTTAGAAATTTTGACCCGATTCTACTATCCATTCCGATTGCTTTTGCAACTTCATTAACATCAGCACCCGTTTTTTCACATAATTCAGACATCGCATTTATCGAAGAAATTCGCTGCGCTAAAAAAGCATTTGCGGTAAGCTTAGACAATTCTGAAGACCAAACATTGGTGGTTAAAATTTTATCTTTATCAACCCAATTTGCATAAACATCAACTAAGGCATTAATTGCAGCTTCACCTTCAGGAGTTGCATCTCCACCAATCAAAATTCGATCCGGATTTAATAAATCTGTTACTGCAGTTCCTTCAGCTAAGAATTCAGGATTTGATAATATTTGAAATTGAACACCATTCCCTGTATTATCTAAGATACTTTTAATAGCTTCAGCTGTTCGAACTGGTAAAGTAGATTTCTCTACTACAATTTTATTTTGCTTTGCTACTTTTGCAATTTGCCTGGCACACAACTCTATATATTTCAAATCAGCAGCCATCCCTTTTCCTTTCCCGTAGGTTTTAGTTGGTGTATTTACTGATATAAAAATTACCTGAGCTTCATCGATTGCTTTTTCTACTTCTGTTGAAAAGAAGAGATTTCGTCCTCTTGCTTCAGCTACAATTTCTGAAAGACCTGGCTCATAAATTGGAATATTTTCGGTATTTGGATCATTCCAATCTTTAATTCTTTGTTCGTTCAAATCAACAACAGTGACTTGAATATGTGGACATTTTTGAGCAATTACTGCCATTGTCGGACCTCCGACATAACCTGCACCAATGCAACAAATTTTTGTAATTTTCATCTACTTTACTATTATCTTGATCTTCTTTTTTATTTTAAATTATCCCAATACCAACTTACTGCCACTTTTAATCCTTCTTGTAAAGAATATTTTGGATTATAACCGAGTATTGTTTTTGCCTTTTCTATACTTGCCAGTGAATGCGGAATGTCACCAGCTCTATTAGCTCCATAAACAATTTCTACGTCTGCAATTTTAGGATCAAATTCTGATAAATATTTTTTCAAATACTCAACCAAATTATTTAATGTATTTCGATCACCAAATGCGGTATTATAAACAGTATTTATTGCCTCTGGCTTTTGAGTTGTGATCGCCAATTCATTCATCTGAATTACATTATCGATATAAGTAAAATCTCTTGAATAATTTCCGTCACCATTAATAACAGGGCTTTCATAATTCATTAACTGCATAACAAATTTCGGAATCACAGCTGCATAAGCACCTTTTGGATCCTGCTTTCTTCCGAAAACATTAAAATAACGCAATCCGATAGTTTCTAAACCATATGTTTTGCTAAAAATCTCCGCATACAATTCATTTACGTATTTTGTAATAGCATAAGGAGACAATGGCTTTCCGATAACATCTTCAACTTTTGGTAATCCTTGAGAATCTCCATATGTCGAAGAACTCGCAGCATAAACAAAACGCTTCACTTTTGCATCGCGACAAGCAACAAGCATATTTAAAAAACCAGTAACATTGACATCATTTGTGGTTATGGGATCATTAATAGATCTTGGAACAGAACCAAGCGCGGCCTGATGCAAAACATAATCAACTCCTTCAACAGCTAAAGCACAATCACTACTATTTCTAATATCTCCTTCAATTAATTTAAAATTTGAATTACTTATAAAGTCTTTTAAATTATGACGATGACCTGTTGAAAAATTATCAAGACAAATTACTTTATGACCTAATCCTAAAAAATACTCACATAAATTTGAGCCAATAAAACCGGCTCCTCCAGTAATTAGAATCGTATTTTGAGTTGAAGTTTTCATTTATTACAAATTATTTTTTAATGAATTTTGTTAAAAGACTTTTCCACAAACTTAACTTAACTTCTTCTTCATGATATCCGTTTGAATACGATCCATAGCCGTACCCATATCCAGATCCATACTTTGCTTTATTTTCATATCCGTTCAAAACAATACTGGCATTGTTAAGTTCACCTCTTTTAATTCTAGTGTTCAACAACGTAATCATATCTTTTTTAGTATAATTCTGCCTCACAATATATAAGGTAACATCTGCATATTGAGCCAACTCCAAAGCGTCAGAAACTAAGCCCACTGGGGGTGTATCCAGAATTATATAATCGTACTTCTGCTTTAATTCATCTATTAATTCCTTCATTGCATCACTCAAAATAAGCTCAGAAGGATTTGGAGGTATAGGCCCTGAAAGGATCACATCAAGATTTGGAATTTGAGTAGAATTAGTGATTTCAACTAAACTATTGTGTTTAATCAAATAATTGACAACACCTAGCTGGCTATTTAAATTAAATTCATCTGCCAATCTTGGTTTTCTTAAATCCAAACCAATAATAACTGTTTTCTTTTCACTTAAGGCAAAAACAGTTGCGATATTAATGGAACAAAATGTTTTTCCTTCCCCACTTATTGAAGATGTAATCATCAATGTTTTAGAACCGCTAACCTGCTGTTTTTTATATAAAAACTGCAAAGATGAACGAATTGTTCTAAAGGCTTCGGATAATGCCGATTTTGGTTTATCAAATACGGCCAGGCTCAAATTGTCTTTAGTAACGCCTATTACACCTATTAACGGAATTTGCGTCAACTTACTAATATCATCAGCATTCTGAATCGAATTATTAATAAAGAAAATACCTAAAACAAATAACAATGGAATCAACAAACCTAAAAATAGCGCAAGAATATAATTTACAGAAGTTTTAGGCCCAATTAATCCACCTCCAATATCTTTAGCCGGATCTATAAAATGAATATCTGATAAATTAGAGGCTTTTACAATTTCCGCCTCATTCCGCTTCTGAAGAAATTCAGTATAGATATTATCGTTTAAATCATACTTTCTCTTAATCTTTAATAATTCCTGTTGCTCTTCAGGAAGCCTTTTGACAGTGCTTTCTGCTTCACCAATTTTGGCATTTACAAGAGACAAATCATACAACAATGAAGTTTTTGCAGAAGCGATATTCTCTAACAAAACACTTTTAACGGCCTGCATTTGATTGTCAAAATCTTTGAATATTTTCTCACTTTTTACCGCATAAGCCATTTCTGATCTTTGGGTTGAAAGCGCGATAAGTTTTGACACACTTGCAACAATATTTGGATCTTCAATTCCTGCAACAGACGGAGCAGGTAATCTTGAATAATCGACACTATTATTCAGATACATTTTCAACGAATTGTAGTACGCAATTTTTCTGGAAACCTGATCTTTCTGTAGATCAAAATCCATTATTTTATCAGAAAATTTAGCTCCGCCTCCTTCTATTTCGTAGATATTTTTATCCTTTCTAAAAGATTTTAACTCATTACCTGTTTGTTTCAATTGCGATTCCATCGCAACAAGGGTACTATCAATAAATCGTATTGTATTCGTTGCAAATTGATTTTTTCCGTCAAGCTGAATTTTAATCAACATTTTTACTGTTGAATTCAAATATTCGACCATCCTGGCTTTGTTTGTTCCTTGCATGCCTAATGTTAATATCGAACCTCCCTTATCATCAGAATCAACATTTATTCCTTTATAACGAGAAACTGTACCATCAAAATCATTAAATCGCACAAAGTATTCGTTCCCGTTATAAAGCCCTGGATTATCATATATCTGCAGTTTCCAGTTTAGAAACGGCAATAAAACTTGTTCTCCAACTTTATACTTTTTCACAAACTCTGTAGGCTGGACAGCTGTATTAGAATACGAATTGTCAGAATAATTAATGAGTGAAACTGAATTGCTTTCAAATGGAATTCTGATTTCATACTCATTTGGACTTAAAAATTTAATACCTATTAAAACATTAGCAATTTGTCCCTTCGATTTATCAATATCTACATAAAAAGGAGTTGCGCCATAAGAGTCTACCAGGTTGTATTTACCTTGTGTTAGATACTCTATATAAAATTGCAATTTATTAACAACCAATTCATTATGAGATCTTGATTGCAATATTGTTGATATACCATTTACCTGATCTGAAATTCCTCCCCAATTAAAAACCAGACTTGTATTAGATGTAAAAAACGGATTACTTTCTTCCTTAATAGAAATCATAGTTTGCATTCCGTAAATTTTCTCTTTTCGGATATTTACCTGATAAGCAATTGTAAACGCAATTATCAAACTAATTAAAAACCATTTCCAATAACTTAAGATTTTTAGCAAAAATCCTTTAAAATCAAAATTTGAATGATTCTCAAAAATGGAAAAATCTTTTATATCTAACATTATTTAATTTTAGTTTTTGATAATTAAATACACAGTTGTTGCCAAAGATAATAGGGTAATTATAGTACCTATTGACTGTATACCAGTTTGACCTGTTCCCCATGTTTTCTGTCTAAGAGGTTTCACATACACATAGTCGTTAGGTTGTAAATAATAATAGGGCGATTTCATTACGTTAGCGTCCGTAAGATCAATTTCATTCATTTGAACACCGGTTGGTGTTTGGCGAATAATCATTACAGCTTTTCTATTACCTACAGTAGTTATGTCTCCAGCATTCGCCACTGCTTCCATAATGTTTACATGCGATTGAAACAATGTTTTTGTTCCTGTGCTTCCTACCTCTCCATTTATCGTATATCTAAAACCAGCTAATTTTACAGTAACAAAAACATTAGCTTCACTTTTAAAATACTCTTCGAGTAATTTTTTCTCGATCATAAGTCTTACTTCTTCCAGCGTATATCCTATAACATTTATTTCGCCTAGAATTGGCATTCTAATATTACCATGATCATCAACCGTAAATCCATCAAAATACAAGGCTGATTCTGATTTTCCTAATGTTGTGCTTTCTGTTGTATTAAAAATCGAAACCAGTTTAGGATCAATTGCTTTTATATTAATACTTAAAACATCATTAACCTGCAATCTGTAAGGCTTAGATTCAACAGCAGAAACTGTATTTTGTTCACCTGTATTATTTTTATCTTGCAAATACCATAGGTCTTTTACAGGAATACAAGATGTAAATAGTGTACTAATAAATAGTAATATATAAAAGCTTTTTTTTGTCATTATTAAAAATTTATCGCAAATATAGCTTTTCCTTTAATCTTCAGGAAATCTAACTTTTATTTGATTCTTTTTAGTTGTTTTTAAAAGTTTTTTCAAACGGAATACGATGTAAAATGCTTCTTCCAAGAGTAATTTCGTCGGCATATTCTAATTCGTCACCCACCGCGATTCCGCGCGCAATTGTTGAGATTACAATATCTGATGCTATAATTTGTTTGTAAATATAAAAATTTGTGGTATCTCCTTCCATAGTAGAACTTAATGCAAAAATAATTTCAACTACTTTTCCGGATTTAACCTTTTCGACTAAACTTGCAATATTTAACTGACTTGGCCCCAAACCTTCAATTGGCGAAATTTTACCACCTAAAACATGATAAATCCCTTTAAATTGCCCTGTATTTTCAATAGCCATTACATCACGAATATCTTCGACTACACAAATAGTCTGATGATTTCTAGCTGTATTTGCACAAATCTCACAGACTTTTGTATCCGAAATATTATGGCAACTTTCACAGAACTTAATATCTTCACGCATATTCAATAATGCCTGAGATAAAAAACCAGTTTGTTCTCTAGGCTGTTTCAGTAAATGAAGAACTAATCGCAATGCCGTACGCTTACCAATTCCTGGTAATTGAGACATTTCGTTAACTGCTTTTTCTATTAATTTTGATGAGAATTCCATGACGCCAAAAGTAATGTTTTAATGTTTCTTTTTATCCCCGATAGTACCGAAGTTTTGGAAGAAATTCTTTTTGATTTTGCTCCCAAAATAAAAAGATTACTTCCCTCTTCTTTTCATTTAATTGGGAGTTCAGTGAACCTCGTTTGAAACGGATAACGGGACTAGCTCTTAAGAAAATTAATACTGATTCGTAGCCAATAAAACCAAAGTACAAGCCACTTCAGCCTTGATATTATTTAGCTCTAATAATTGATATAATTCCGGATTTTCGGTTCCGGGATTAAAAACAACTCTTTTTGGCTGTGCTTCGATAATATAATTGTAATAATCTCGTTGACGAGCAGGATTTAAATACAAAGTTACAGTATCTATATTTTTGACAGGAATTGCTTTCGTTTGAATTTTTACTCCCGCCACTTCACCACTATTTTGTCCAATTGCTAATACAGTGTGTCCTTTTTCAACCAACATGTTTATAGCTCTATATGCGTATCGATCTGGTTTTGTAGTAGCTCCCAGAACTAAAGTTTTCTTGTTTTTCATCATTTTAATTTAAAGTGCAAAAGTAGTTAAAAAACATGAGCTAAATTAGAAGATTCATACTGAAAAGATTCAGGATAAAGCATTAACAAAAAAACCAAACTTTTTAGGTTTGGTTCTTTATAAAATATATTTTTATTTTATAATTGTATAAACATTTTTGCTGTAACAGTTTTCCAATATCAATTTACCGTTAAGCCAGACCTGATTAACCCCTGTATAACAATGATTAGTACCAAAGGTCGATTGTAAAATATCTTTATATTTTTCGTTCCATTGAATATATGTTACTGTTTTAAAAGTAAAAACATTTTTATAAACTTGTTTTTTTCTTAAAGGAGGGAATTTAAAATAACCTTTAAATCCTAAAAAAAATATCTATTTTTACACAACCAATCAAAACTTTATGGATCTTTTCATTTATTTATTTGCTGCTCTTTTTTCAGTTTTAAATCCAATAGGTACTGTTCCTATTTTTGTGGGATTAACACAACACGATTCTCAGAAAGAACGTTCTCGAATTTCATTATGGACCGCCATAAATGTTTTTATTATTCTGATTGTATCTTTTTTTATTGGTCAATATGTTCTGAGTTTTTTCGGAATTAGTATCGACGCGTTACGAATTGCAGGCGGAATTGTAATTGTAAACTCAGGTTTCTCTTTGCTATCGGGAAAATTCAATAAAAAGCGAGGAATCAACAAAAAAATTGAAAACGAGGCACAACAACGAAATGACATCGCTCTTACTCCATTAGCGATTCCTATGCTTGCTGGACCAGGATCCATTTCTTTATTGATTGCATTTTATCAGGAGCATCACGGTATGGAAGAAATAATAATTTCATCTCTTGCCATTTTAGCGATCGCAGTTGCCATTTTTGTTATTTTGAAAAGCGCACATTATCTGGCAAGAATACTTGGAGCTTCAGGTATTGTTGCGATATCAAGAATAGTTGGTTTTATTGTAATTTCAATCGGAATTCAATATATAGTCAGTTCAATTATCAATATTGTAAAAGGAAATCTCATGTAAATCTTTTTAACTTTAATATAAACAAAAAGGGATAAAACGTATGTTTTATCCCTTTTTTATATTTTATAATTACTATTTAATTTCTTGGCAAAAATACTTCAGCCATCATGCATCTTGCACTTCCGCCACCGCAAGCTTCGATTGTATCTAAACTTGAACTCAAAATTTCAGCGTGATTTTCTAGTTGTGCAATTTGCTTTGGAGTTAAACTCTGGTGTGCCGATGCACTCATGACAATATACTTCTTGTCATTTGTTCCTCGAACTTCTAACATATTTCCTGCGAAATTATTTACCTGCGCTTCTGTGATTAAAATAATTTCTTTTTTATCTGCTTTTAGATTGTCAAGAACCATTTTACGTTCTTTTTTATCATCAATACAATCTGCACAGATAACGGCGAAAGTTTCTCCCAAGCACATCATTACGTTTGTATGGTAAATCAATTTGCGTTCTCCATCAACCGTTTGAAAAGCTTCAAAAATTACAGGCGCATAATCAAAATCTTCACAAAATTCGATAAACAATTCTTCATCGGCACGTGGAGACAAGGCACAATATGCCTTTGCATTTGCGCGATCTAAAAGTAAACTTCCTGTTCCCTCTAAGAAAAACCCATCTTCTTCAGCAGATGTGTAATCCATTATATTAGAAATCTCAAAACCTTTTTCTTCAAGAGTGTCCAAAATATCTTCACGACGTTCCTGACGACGATTCTCAGCAAACATTGGATACAAAGCTACATCTCCATTTTCATGAAAAGAAACCCAATTATTTGGAAAAATACTATCTGGAGTATCGGTTTCTAAAGTATCATCAATAACGGTAACATCAACTCCAACTGTTCTTAGTTTTTCAACAAAAGCATCAAATTCTTGTTGTGCTTTAGCATTTACCGTACTTGGTAAAAGTCCGTCTAGTACTTTTTGGTAATAATTATTTACAGCTGTTTGCTCATTCATTCTGAAAGCAACTGGCCGAATCATAACAATTGCATTTGTAGTTTGTCTCATTTTCTTTATTTTTTATATGAAGTTTCAGGTTTCAAGTTTCGCAACCAATGTGAAACTTGAAACCTGACTCTACAGCTTTGCCAAAACAGGCGAAGCAAACTTCAAACTTTGTTCTTCTAGTCTCTAATTAATGGCAAAGTTGAACATCTCAACAAACCTTCTTGTTTGGCAATTTCGGCATATGGAATTTCTTCAACAGTAAATCCATTTGAACGAAGCCAGTTATTTAATCGGGTAAAGTTTTTCTCAGAAACCACTACATTTTCATCTATAGAAAAGACATTTGAAAACATATTATACATTTCGTTTCTTTCAATATGGAATAGATTTTCCATTCCAAAAAGAGTAACTAAATACAAATAATCAGCTTCTTCGCGGAAACCTCTTTTATAAATAATTCCTTTATTTTTTCCTACTGGCTGAAAACAGCAATCCAAGTGCAAAGCATTATCTCGCGCTTCTAATTTAGATTTTACCAGATCAAATTCCTTTACAATTTTATTTGGAAACAACTCTTTTATATAATTTACACCTTCCATGTTAGTACGAGCGGTGATATAATCTTTATAATCGCTCCCTTTATACGTACCAATAAAAATATGGTCATTCCAAAGCATCACATCACCACCTTCAATATGAACTTCTTCAGGAGGACGGACTACTTTTAGAGAATCCATTTGATCGATTACATGTTGAATTGCATCTAACTCACGTTCTCTATCCGGTAATATATTAGATTTTACAAATGTATCATCAATTACAAAACCTATATCTCGTGCAAAAATCTGATTGTAATTTTCAATCATTTCCGGACGATAAACAGTTACATCATATTTTTGAAATACTGCATTAAATGCTTCCATTTCGGCAACCATGTCTTTTTCTACTGGATAAGTCCCAGCCTTAATATGTTCCAAAGATTTAGGATCATAAGCTTCATCCAAAGTTGGAGTTGGCCCATTATGAACGGCAGAACCCAAAACTACGGCACGAAGTCTTGACGTTTCGTTCTTTATATTTAATTGCAACATAACTCTATTATATTTTGAGCAAATATAAAAAAAGCTTCACAGTTAAGTGAAGCTTTGAAGTTATTTTATTTGTTAGACTTAAACTCTCTCAAGGGATGCCCTGTATAAATTTGTCTAGGTCTTCCAATTGGTTCTTTGTTTTCACGCATTTCTTTCCATTGTGCAATCCAACCTGGCAACCTTCCAATAGCAAACATTACTGTAAACATATCAGTTGGAATACCTAATGCTCTGTAAATAATTCCAGAATAGAAATCAACATTAGGATATAAGTTTCTTGATTTGAAATAATCGTCTTCAAGAGCTGCAGATTCTAGTTTTTTAGCAATTTCTAAAATAGGATCATTTACCCCTAAAGTTTCTAAAACTTCCTTAGCTGCTTTTTTGATGATTTTTGCTCTCGGATCAAAGTTTTTATAAACTCTGTGACCGAATCCCATTAAACGGAAAGGATCATTTTTGTCTTTAGCTTTCGCCAAAAACTTATCTGTATCACCCCCGTCTTTGTTAATTTCTTCTAACATTTCTAGAACTGCCTGATTTGCTCCACCATGAAGTGGTCCCCAAAGTGCAGAAACTCCAGCAGAAATTGACGCAAACAAACCTGCATGAGATGAACCAACCATTCTTACCGTTGATGTAGAACAGTTTTGTTCATGATCTGCATGAAGAATAAATAATTTATCCAATGCATCCACAATGATTGGATTTGCTGAATAAGGCCCTGTAGGCAATTTAAACATTAATTGCATAAAATTATCTACGTAACCAGTTGTGTTGTCATAATAATTCAATGGATAACCCATAGATTTTCTGTAAGTCCACGTAGCAATTACAAGAAATTTACCCATCGTTTTACAGATGGCTTCATACATCTCTTTTTCATTATCAACATTTACAGCTTTTGGATTAAATGCAGTTAATGCACTTGTCAAAGCAGATAAAACGCCCATTGGGTGCGCTGTTTTTGGAAAACCATCAATGATGTTTTTCATTTCTTCGTTTACCAAAGTATGTTTTTTGATACCATTTTCAAACTGCTCTAGTTCTTTAGCAGTTGGCAATTCACCAAAAATTAAAAGATATGATACTTCCAGAAAACTAGCTTTCTCGGCTAAATCTTCGATTGAGTATCCTCTGTAACGCAAAATTCCTAATTCTCCGTCTAAGAAAGTGATCTCACTTTTACATGAACCAGAATTTTTATATCCTGGATCAATTGTGATAATACCAGTTAAATCACGTAATTTGTTAATATCGATAGCTGATTCATTTTCACTCCCTGTAATAACCGGAAGTTCAATTTTTTGACCATCTACTTCTAATGTAGCTATTTTTGACATAATATATCGGAAATAATTCTTTAAAATAATAATTTATCAAATCTAAGGAATTTAAGACTAATTAAAAAAAGAATCCTGCTATGAATTTGTTAAAACTCCAAAAAAAAACCATTCGTTAATACGAATGGTTCTTTTTAATATATAACTCTTACAATTATTTAATCTTAAAAGCGTTTAATCCCGGAAAATATGCAGTACTTCCTAATTCTTCTTCAATTCTTAATAATTGATTGTATTTTGCCATACGATCAGAACGAGAAGCAGAACCTGTTTTTATTTGTCCACAGTTTAAAGCTACAGCTAAATCAGCAATAGTATTATCTTCTGTTTCTCCAGAACGGTGAGACATAACAGAAGTATAACCAGCATTTTTAGCCATATTTACAGCAGCGATAGTTTCAGTCAAAGTTCCAATTTGGTTTACCTTTACTAAAATTGAATTTGCAATTCCTTTTTCAATACCAGTTGACAAACGCTCAACATTAGTTACAAATAAATCATCACCAACTAATTGCACTTTATGTCCAATTTTTTCAGTTAAATATTTCCATCCATTCCAGTCATCTTCATACATACCGTCTTCTATAGAAATAATTGGATATTTAGCAGCAAGTTCAGCTAAATAATCAGCCTGCTCTTCAGAAGTTCTGATTTTTCCAGTTTCACCTTCAAATTTAGTATAATCGTATTTACCATTTACATAAAATTCAGAAGCTGCACAATCAAGAGCAATCATAATTTCATCTCCAAAAGAATAACCAGCTTTCTCAACTGCCAATTTGATAGTATCCAAAGCATCTTCTGTACCACCTGCTAAATTTGGTGCAAAACCACCTTCATCACCTACAGCAGTACTTAGACCTCTGTCATGTAATACTTTTTTCAAGCTATGGAAAATTTCAGTTCCCATTTGCATTGCATGTGTAAATGAAGTTGCCTTAACAGGGAAAATCATAAACTCCTGGAATGCAATAGGCGCATCAGAGTGAGACCCACCATTGATGATATTCATCATTGGAACTGGTAATGTATTAGCAGAAACTCCGCCAACATACCTGTATAATGGCAATCCAAGTTCATTTGCAGCAGCTTTTGCAGCAGCTAAAGAAACTCCTAAAATAGCATTAGCTCCTAATTTAGATTTATTTGGTGTTCCATCTAAATCAATCATTAATTGATCGATAGTGTTTTGCTCGAAAACAGAAGTACCAACTAACTCCTCAGCAATAACGGTATTTACATTATTCACTGCGTTCAAAACTCCTTTTCCTAGATAAGCTTTCCCTCCATCACGTAATTCAACAGCTTCGTGCTCTCCAGTAGATGCTCCAGATGGAACAGCAGCTCTTCCTAAAACTCCATTTTCAGTTACTACATCAACTTCAATAGTAGGATTACCTCTAGAATCAAAAATTTGTCTTGCGTGAACTTTAATTATAATACTCATTATTTCTGTTTTTTTATTAATAAATTATATTTTTTTTTCGAAATTATAAAAATATTTAATAGTAAAAACGCATTCTTACTAATAAACCTCTTTATTTATTAACTACATCGTTTTAGCAGCAGCATGTTTTATATTCTCAACAAACTGATCAAATAAATAAGATGAATCATGTGGTCCAGGACTTGCTTCCGGATGATATTGTACTGAAAAACAATTTTTATTTTTCATTCGCATTCCTGCAACTGTATCATCATTTAAATGTACATGCGTGATTTCTAATTCAGGATGCCCTTCCAAAGCTTCTCTTTTCACAGCAAAACCATGATTTTGAGAAGTAATCTCACCTTTACCTGTAATTAAATTCTTTACAGGGTGATTAATTCCGCGATGACCACCAAACATTTTATAAGTTTTAACGCCGTTTGCCAAAGCTATGACCTGATGACCCAAACAAATTCCAAATAACGGTTTATCGTCAGCTATAATTTCTTTAGCAACTTGTATAGCGCCGAATAATGGATCCGGATCTCCAGGGCCATTTGACAAGAAATATCCATCAGGATTAAACTCTGTCAAATCTTTATAGGTTGAATTATATGGAAAAACTTTAATATAGCAATCTCTCTTAGCCAGATTTCTTAAGATATTCTTTTTAATCCCTAGGTCTAAAGCTGATATTTTATAGGTAGCATTTTCATCTCCAAAAAAATAAGGCTCAGTAGTCGATACTTTTGAAGCCAACTCTAAACCTTCCATGTTTGGCACATTTGCCAATTCTTTTTTCAAATCTTCAACTGAAGTTCCATCAGTACAGATAACGGCATTCATAGCTCCGTTATCACGGATATAACTTACTAATGCACGAGTATCTACATCAGAAATACAGATTAAATTCTGTTTAGTAAAATAATCTTCTAAACTCCCTGACGCATCTTCACGTGAATAATTAAAACTGAAGTTTTTACAAACTAAACCAGCAATTTTGACACTATCAGATTCTATTTCTAGATCATTAACGCCATAATTTCCAATATGCGCATTAGTAGCAACTAATATTTGACCAAAATAAGAAGGATCAGTAAAAATTTCCTGATATCCGGTCATTCCAGTATTAAAACAAACTTCACCAAAAGTCTTACCGCTAATCCCGATAGATTTTCCATGAAAAATAGTCCCATCACTTAGTAATAAAATGGCGCTTTGTCGTGTTGTGTATTTCATTCTTTAATTTGTATTGTTTTTTAATCGTCATAAAACCAACTAAGCTAGTTTTACTTGTAATTAGATATTTTGCAAATTTACTTCTTTAAAAGAGTGCTTCCAAGATTTTTTAAAAATTTCATTCATAAAAATAAAACCTAAGTACCGAAATAAGTTATATTTTGAATTCTTTTAAAAAAAATCAAAAAAAAAGGATAAACTAAAAATTAGCTTATCCTTGATTTTTATAGAATCATTACTTTCATAATTATTCAGAAGCTTCAGTAGTCGTTTCTGACTCAGCAGCTGGAGCATCAGTAGTTTCCTCAGCTTTTTTTGCTTTACCACCACGACGGCTTTTTGCTTTTTTAACTTCTTTTTTACCTCCATTGTAAAGTTCATTGAAATCTACAA
The DNA here is from genome assembly GCA_900107365.1 of Flavobacterium aquidurense. Classification (GTDB taxonomy): domain Bacteria; phylum Bacteroidota; class Bacteroidia; order Flavobacteriales; family Flavobacteriaceae; genus Flavobacterium; species Flavobacterium aquidurense. The sequence continues at coordinate 200,719 of FNPS01000003.1, read as the reverse complement.
GTTCGATCATTGCCATATCAGCATTATCTCCCAAACGATTTCCAACTTTAATGATACGAGTGTATCCACCTGGACGGTCTCCAACTTTAGCAGCTACGTCTCTGAACAAGTCAGTTACCGCATATTTGCTACGTAAGTAAGCAAAAACAATACGACGATTGTGAGTCGTATCTTCTTTTGATTTTGTGATTAAAGGCTCAACGAATTGTTTAAGCGCTTTAGCCTTAGCAACAGTAGTGTTAATACGTTTGTGCTCAATAAGAGAACAAGCCATATTAGCTAACATAGCTTTTCTATGTCCAGTCTGTCTGCTTAAGTGATTGAATTTTTTTCCGTGTCTCATTGCTATTTTAAATTTAATCCGCCATGGCGGATTGAATTATTCTTTATCTAATTTGTATTTAGCTAAATCCATTCCGAAAGTTAAATTCTTAACTGCTACAAGTTCATCTAGCTCTGTTAAAGATTTTTTACCAAAATTACGGAATTTCATTAGGTCATTTTTATTGAACGATACTAAATCACCAAGTGTATCAACTTCAGCCGCTTTCAAGCAATTTAATGCTCTCACAGATAAATCCATATCAACAAGCTTAGTTTTAAGCAATTGTCTCATATGCAATGACTCTTCATCATACGATTCTGTTTGTGCAATTTCGTCAGCCTCGAGTGTAATTCTTTCATCAGAAAACAACATGAAGTGGTGAATTAAAACCTTAGCAGCTTCAGTAAGAGCATCTTTCGGATTAATAGATCCATCAGTTTTAATTTCAAAAACTAATTTTTCATAATCTGTCTTTTGTTCTACACGGAAGTTTTCAATTGCATACTTTACATTCTTTACCGGAGTAAAAATTGAGTCTGTAAAAATGGTTCCAATTGCAGCATTCTGTTTTTTGTTCTCCTCAGCAGGAACATATCCTCTACCTTTTTCGATTGTTAAATCGAAGTTCAATTTGATTTTAGAATCTAAATTACAGATAACAAGGTCTGGATTCAAAACTTGAAAACCTGAAATAAATTTTTGAAAATCACCTGCTGTCAATTGATCTTTACCAGAAACAGAAATTGTAACTGCTTCATTATCGATATCTTCAATCTGACGTTTGAAACGTACTTGTTTTAGATTAAGGATAATTTCGGTAACATCTTCAACAACACCTGAAATAGTAGAAAACTCATGATCTACACCTTCGATACGAACAGATGTAATTGCATAACCTTCTAATGCTGAAAGCAAAACTCTTCTAAGTGCATTACCAACTGTCAATCCATAACCAGGTTCTAAAGGTCTAAATTCGAATTTACCTTCAAAATCGGTTGAATCGATCATGATAACTTTATCGGGCTTTTGAAAATTAAATATTGCCATAAATTTCGACTAAGTCAATTATTATTTGTTGTACAACTCTACGATTAATTGTTCTTTAATGTTTTCTGGAATCTGAAGTCTTGCAGGTACAGAAACAAAAGTTCCTTCTTTAAGATCATTATTCCAAGTAATCCATTCATAAACATGACTTGAATTTGACAAAGAACGTTCGATAGCTTCTAAAGATTTAGATTTTTCACGAACTGCAACTTTATCACCAGGTTTAAGGTGGTAAGAAGCGATATTTACAACTTCACCATTAACAGTAACGTGTCTGTGAGAAACTAATTGTCTAGCACCTCTTCTAGAAGGAGCGATACCCATTCTAAAAACAACGTTATCTAATCTTGCTTCACATAATTGTAAAAGAACTTCACCAGTAACACCTTTAGTAGCTGATGCTTTTTTGAATAAATTTCTGAATTGTTTTTCTAAAATTCCGTAAGAATATTTAGCTTTTTGCTTTTCCATTAACTGAACAGCATACTCAGATTTTTTACCTCTTTTTTTAGCCATCCCGTGTTGTCCAGGTGGGTAATTTCTTTTTTCGAAAGATTTATCATCTCCGAAGATTGCTTCGCCAAATTTACGAGCAATTCTAGTTTTAGGACCAGTATATCTTGCCATTTCTAAAAAATTAAATTTAAGGTAGAGATTATGAATTCAGGTCAAATCCTTCGATAATCTATATCCTACCTTGTTTATACTATAAATAAATAAAATTAAACTCTACGTCTTTTTGGAGGACGACATCCGTTGTGCGGCATTGGAGTAACATCGATAATCTCTGTAACTTCAATTCCACCGTTATGAATAGAACGAATAGCAGACTCACGTCCGTTTCCTGGTCCTTTTACATAAACTTTTACTTTTTTAAGTCCTGCCTCAAGAGCTACTTTACTACAATCTTCTGCTGCCATTTGGGCTGCGTATGGAGTATTCTTTTTAGAACCTCTAAAACCCATTTTACCAGCTGAAGACCAAGAAATAACTTCACCTTTTTTGTTTGTCAAAGAAATGATGATGTTATTGAAGGTAGCAGAAATATGAGCTTCTCCCGTTGATTCAACAATAACTTTACGTTTTTTTGCAGTTGCTTTAGCCATATTACTTATTATTTAGTTGCTTTTTTCTTGTTAGCAACAGTTTTTCTTTTACCTTTTCTTGTTCTAGAGTTGTTTTTAGTTCTTTGTCCTCTTAAAGGAAGACCAGATCTATGACGGATACCTCTGTAACAACCAATATCCATTAAACGTTTGATGTTCAAAGAAACCTCAGAACGTAATTCTCCTTCAATTTTGTAAAATGAAACTGCATCACGAATTGCTCCGATCTCGTCATCATTCCAATCTTGAACTTTTTTGTCTTGGCTAACTTGAGCTTTTTCTAAAATCTCAATAGCTCTACTTCTTCCTAATCCAAAGATATAGGTAAGTGCTATAACACCTCTTTTATTTTTTGGGATATCTACCCCTGCTATTCTTGCCATAATTATCCTTGTCTTTGTTTAAATCTAGGATTCTTTTTGTTTATTACGTACAATCTCCCTTTTCTACGCACAATGATGCACTCGGGACTTCTCTTTTTTACTGATGCTCTAACTTTCATAGTGAATATCCTTTAATATCGATAAGTAATTCTTGCTTTTGACAAATCATAAGGACTCATTTCTAGTTTCACTTTATCACCAGGTAATAATTTGATGTAATGCATACGCATCTTACCAGAAATATGAGCAATTACAATATGTCCATTTTCTAACTCTACACGGAACATCGCATTTGATAATGCTTCGATGATTGATCCGTCTTGTTCTATTGCTGATTGTTTTGCCATAAATATATTAAGCTACCGCTTTTCTATTTTTACCAGTCTTCATTAAACCATCATAATGTTTGTTTAACAAGTATGAATTGATTTGCTGAATAGTATCTATTGCAACTCCAACCATAATTATTAATGAGGTACCTCCAAAAAACATTGCCCAAGATTGTTGTACATCCATAATACTTACAACAATAGCTGGGAACACAGCAATCAAAGCAAGGAATAAAGATCCTGGGAAAGTTATTAAAGACATCACTTTATCTAAGAAATCTGAAGTTTCAGCACCTGGACGAACTCCTGGGATAAAACCACCGCTTCTTTTTAAATCATCAGCCATTTTGTTAGTAGGAACCGTAATTGCAGTGTAGAAAAATGTAAATACAATAATTAAAGTTGCAAATACAAAATTATACCAAAAACCGAACATATTACTAAATGCTCCAACAATAGATTGTGATGTGTCTGATTTAGACAATCCAGCTACAGCTGCAGGTATAAACATAATTGCCTGAGCAAAAATAATTGGCATAACTCCAGAAGCATTAAGCTTAAGAGGAATCCATTGTCTATTACCACCTGCTAAATCTTGCTCATAATCACCAGTTGTTGTACGACGAGCGTATTGAACCGGGATTCTGCGTACTGCCATTGTAAGCAATACACAAGAAATAATCACTAATAACCACACAATAATTTCAATAACTAATAACATTGGACCTCCATTGTTATTGGTAACTCTCGTTGTAAACTCTTGAATAAAAGCTTGCGGTAAACGAGCTAAGATACCAACCATAATTAATAATGAAATTCCATTTCCAATACCTTTATCAGTAATTTTCTCTCCAAGCCACATAGCAAAGATTGTACCTGTCACTAAGATAATAACAGATGAGAACAAAAATTCAGGAGAATTAAAGCCTAGTAAGAATGCACTACCAGGCAATGTTCTGTATAAATTATAGATATAAGTCGGACCTTGAACCAGTGTAATAGCTATAGTCAACCAACGAGTGATTTGATTAATCTTTTTTCTACCACTTTCCCCATCGTTTTGAAGTTTTTGTAAATAAGGAATAGCTATTCCCATCAACTGAACCACAATAGACGCAGAAATATAAGGCATAATACCTAAAGCAAAAACTGAAGCTTTAGAGAAAGCACCCCCAGTAAACATGTCTAGGATAGATCCTAAACCATTTTTAGTTTGTCCCGCTAAACCAGTTAATTGAGTTGCATCAATTCCAGGAAGCGTAACGTGTGCACCAAAACGATATACTAAAAGCAATCCTAATGTAATTAAGATTCTGTTTTTCAGTTCTTCGATTTTCCAAACATTACTTATTGATTCAATAAATTTCTTCATCTTAATAGATAAGTTATATAGTTACAGCTTCTCCTCCAGCAGCTTCAATAGCAGCTTTTGCAGTAGCAGTAAATTTGTGGGCAGTTACTTTTAATTTTGCTTTCAATTCTCCTCTACCTAAAATCTTAACGATTTCATTTTTGGTAGCTAGACGATTTGCTACGAAATCTGTCATAGAAACAGAATCAGTAATCACACCATTGTCTACTAATAATTGAAGCGTATCTAAATTAACACCTTCGTATTCTTTACGATTGATGTTTGTGAAACCAAACTTAGGCACACGTCTTTGAAGTGGCATTTGCCCTCCTTCAAAACCAATCTTTTTAGAATAACCAGAACGAGATTTTGCTCCTTTGTGACCTCTTGCAGCAGTGCCACCTTTTCCAGAACCTTCTCCTCTACCTAATCTTTTATTTTGATTGTGCGTTGATCCTTCAGCTGGTTGTAAGTTACTTAAATTCATAACAGTATTTGTTATTTAGCTTCTTCGACAGAAACTAAGTGTTTAACTTTGTTTATCATCCCAAGGATAGCAGGGTTTGAATCATGCTCTACAACTTGTCCCATTTTACGTAGACCCAAAGCTTCCAAACCTCTCTTTTGAGAAAGAGGACAGTTGATTTTGCTTCTTACTTGTTTTACTAATAATTTAGCCATAATTTCCTTGAATTAACCTTTAAAAACTTTTTCTAAAGAAACACCTCTTTGTTTTGCAACAGTATGAGCGCTTCTCATTTGTAATAAAGCATCAAAAGTTGCTTTCACTACGTTATGAGGATTTGATGATCCTTGAGATTTAGATAATACATCGTGAATACCTACTGATTCAAGAACTGAACGAACAGCTCCACCAGCAATAACTCCTGTACCATGAGAAGCAGGAATTAAAAATACACGTGCACCACCAAATTTACCTTTTTGTTCGTGAGGAACAGATTGTCCATTCAAAGGAATTTTTACTAGATTTTTCTTAGCATCTTCTACTGCTTTCGCAATTGCTTCAGAAACGTCTTTAGATTTTCCTAATCCATGACCAACTACTCCGTTTTCATCACCTACAACTACAATAGCAGAAAAACCGAAAGCTCTACCACCTTTTGTAACTTTAGTAACACGATTAACACTTACCAGACGATCTTTAAGTTCAAGACCACTTGGTTTTACCAATTCTACATTTTTGTATTTAGACATAATATATTAGAATTTAAGTCCAGCCGCTCTTGCGCCTTCTGCTAATGATTTAATACGACCGTGATATAAATATCCACCTCTATCAAAAGTGATGGTATCAATCCCAGCTTTTAACGCTTTCTCTGCAACTAATTTTCCAACAGCAGCAGCGATTTCAACGTTAGTACCTTTTCCTATTTCTTTTTCTCTTGAAGATGCAGCTAATATAGTAACTCCGTTTACATCATCAATAAGTTGAGCGTAAATTTCTTTGTTACTTCTAAATACAGATAGTCTAGGGTTAGTAGTAGTACCACTAATCGATTTTCTAATTCTGAATCTAATTCTCTGTCTTCTATCAGATTTTGTTAATGACATAATCTTATTTTTTAAGCTGATTTACCTGCTTTTCTTCTTAATACTTCACCCACAAATTTAACACCTTTTCCTTTGTATGGCTCAGGCTTACGGAAACCTCTGATTTTCGCAGCAACCTGACCTAAAAGTTGTTTATCAAATGATGTTAATTTTACGATAGGGTTTTTACCTTTTTCAGATATTGTTTCTAAAGCTACTTCTGGAGCAATTTCTAAAACAATATTGTGAGAATATCCAAGAGCTAAATCTAGCTTTTGACCTTGGTTTGAAGCTCTATAACCAACTCCAACTAATTCAAGTTCTTTTGTAAAACCTTCAGATACACCAATAATCATGTTGTTGATTAATGATCTGTATAATCCGTGTTTTGCTCTTTGGTCTTTATGATCAGACGATCTTTCTAATAAAACCTGATCGCCTTCAACTTTTACAGTAATGTCCGAAAACTCCTGAGTTAGTTGACCTTTTTTTCCTTTTACTGTAATGATACCGTCTTTAACTTCTACAGTTACTCCAGCAGCAATTACAATTGGGCTTTTACCTATTCTTGACATCTTATCTAGTCTTTAAAATTAGTATACGTAACAAATTACTTCACCACCTACATTTAATTGTTTCGCTTGTTTTCCAGTCATTAGACCTTTTGATGTAGAAACAATTGCAATTCCTAATCCATTAAGGATTCTTGGTAATTTGGCAGCACCTGCATATTTACGTAAACCAGGTTTACTAATTCTTTGGATATCTTTAATTACAGGCTCTTTAGTATCTTTATCATACTTTAAAGCAATTTTGATTGAACCCTGAACAGAGTTGTCTTCAAATTTGTAACTCAAGATATAACCTTGATCAAATAAGATCTTAGTTATTTCTTTTTTTAGATTAGAAGCTGGAATTTCAACAACTTTGTGGTTTGCAGCCACAGCGTTACGAACTCTAGTCAAATAATCTGCAATAGGATCTGTATACATATGTATTTGATTGCGACTATGGTTTTCGGGAGGCACCCGCCTCCCGAACCTTTAATCAATTAAAATTATTTTTTGGTTTGCAAAAGTAGTAACTTATTGCGAGATTACCAAGAAGCCTTTTTAACTCCAGGAATTAATCCATTATTAGCCATTTCACGGAAAGTTACACGTGAAATACCGAATTGACGGATATACCCTCTTGGTCTACCTGTTAATTTACAACGATTGTGCAAACGAACTGGTGAAGCATTTTTAGGTAATTTTTGTAGACCTTCAAAATCTCCAGCTTCTTTCAAAGCTTTTCTTTTCTCAGCATACTTTGCTACCGTTTTCTCTCTTTTAACCTCGCGGGCTTTCATTGATTCTTTAGCCATGTCTTAATTCTTTTTAAAAGGTAATCCTAATTCAGCCAATAATGACTTTGCTTCCTTGTCTGTTTTTGCAGTAGTAACAAAAGTAATATCCATTCCTGAAATTTTGTTTACTTTATCAATATCAATTTCAGGGAAAATGATTTGCTCCAAAACTCCAAGATTGTAGTTACCTCTTCCGTCGAAACCAGTAGCTTTAATACCACTAAAATCTCTAACACGTGGCAAAGCAGAAGTAACAAGTCTATCTAAAAACTCATACATTCTTTCTCCACGTAAAGTAACTTTTGCTCCAATAGGCATCCCTTTTCTCAATTTAAAAGACGCAACGTCTTTCTTTGAAATTGTAGATACTGCTTTTTGTCCAGTGATCTTTGTTAACTCATCAACCGCATAGTCAATAAGTTTTTTATCAGATACAGCTGCACCAACTCCACGGCTCAAAACGATTTTTTCAAGTTTTGGAACTTGCATCACGTTTGTATATCCGAATTCCTCTTTAAGAGCAGAGATTACTCTACTCTTATATTCTTCTTTTAGTCTAGGTGTATATGCCATTACTATAGTACTTGATTAGATTTTTTTGAAAATCTTACTTTCTTATCTCCCTCTACTCTAATACCAACTCTAGTTGTTTCCTTAGTTTTAGGATCAATTAGTGAAATGTTAGATATTTGTATAGAAGCTTCTTTCTTAACGATACCACCTTGAGGGTTTTTAGCACTTGGTTTTGTATGTTTCGAAACCATGTTTACACCTTCAACTATCGCTTTATTTTTCTCACGGTAAACACGTAAAACTTTACCTTCAGCACCTTTATGGTCTCCAGCAATAACTCTTACGATATCTCCTGATTTTATTTTTAGCTTTATCATCTTAAAACGAATTAAAGCACTTCTGGTGCTAATGATACAATTTTCATGAATTGTTTTTCACGAAGTTCTCTTGCTACCGGACCAAAAACACGAGTTCCTCTCATTTCCCCTGCAGCGTTCAAAAGAACACATGCATTATCATCGAAACGGATATAAGAACCATCAGCTCTTCTCACTTCTTTTTTGGTACGTACAACAACTGCAGTTGAAACAGCTCCTTTTTTAACGTTACCGTTAGGAGTTGCATCTTTAATAGATACTACAATCTTGTCACCAACAGAGGCATACCTTCTTTTGGTACCTCCTAAAACACGGATAGTTAAAACTTCTTTTGCTCCCGTGTTATCTGCTACTTTTAGTCTTGATTCCTGTTGTACCATAATTATTTAGCTCTTTCTAAGATTTCAACTAATCTCCAACATTTTGTTTTACTTAAAGGACGCGTTTCGCTAATTCTTACAGTATCTCCAATGTTACAGTCGTTTGTTTCGTCGTGTGCAACGTATTTCTTTGTTTTCAACACGAACTTACCGTATAATGGGTGTTTTACTTTTCTTACTTCAGCAATAACAATAGATTTATCCATTTTATTTGAAGTAACAACACCTATTCTTTCTTTTCTTAAATTTCTTTTTTCTTCCATCTTTCAGCAGAATACAATTATTGTAACTCTCTTTTAGTTAGCTCTGTAGCCAATCTTGCAACTGTTCTTCTTACACTTCTAATTTGAAGTGGGTTCTCAATTGGAGAAATAGCGTGGGCCATTTTTAGGTCAGCATATATCTTCTTAGTTTGACTAAGTTTTTCTTGCAACTCCGCTGCAGAAAGATCTTTTATTTCTGATTGTTTCATAATATAATATAAATTATGCTTCGAAATCTCTAGCAACGACGAACTTAGTTTTTACTGGAAGCTTTTGAGCTGCAAGACGTAAAGCCTCTTTTGCAACTGATAAAGGAACTCCTCCAACTTCAAACATAATTCTTCCGGGTTTAACAACGGCAGCCCAATATTCAACGGCACCTTTACCTTTACCCATACGTACCTCAAGAGGTTTCTTAGTAATTGGTTTGTCTGGAAATATTTTAATCCATAATTGTCCCTCTCTCTTCATAAAACGAGTTGCAGCAATACGCGCAGCTTCGATTTGACGAGAAGTTAAGAACATTCCATCTTCATGTACAGATTTAATACCAAACATTCCATTAGAAAGTTCATGCCCTCTTTGAGAGTTACCTTTCATTTTACCTTTTTGTACCTTACGGTATTTTGTTCTTTTAGGCTGTAACATTTTTCTTTAGTTTAAAAATTTACTTTCTTTTACGAGCGTCTGGTTTACCACCTTTATTAAAAGGTTTTCTGTCTCCTCTCGGAGAATCTCCACCTTTACCACCACCAGTTCCAGATTGTTTTTTATCCATTCCTGCAAGTGGAGAAAGATCTCTCTTTCCATAAACTTCACCTTTCATGATCCATACTTTGATACCCATTCTACCGTAAGTAGTGTGAGCTTCAGCCAAAGCATAATCAATATCAGCTCTGAAAGTTGATAGAGGAATTCTACCTTCTTTGAAACCTTCTGAACGCGCCATCTCAGCACCATTCAAACGACCAGAAATCAAAACTTTGATACCTTCAGCATTCATACGCATAGAAGCAGCAATAGCCATTTTGATTGCACGTCTGTAAGAGATACGGCTTTCGATTTGACGAGCGATGCTTGTCGCCACAAGATAAGCATCTAATTCAGGTCTTTTAATTTCAAAGATGTTGATTTGAACCTCTTTGTCAGTAACTTTCTTAAGTTCTTCTTTTAACTTGTCTACCTCTTGTCCACCTTTTCCGATAATGATACCAGGTCTAGCAGTAGTGATAGTAACGGTTACAAGTTTTAAAGTTCTCTCGATGATTACTTTAGATACACTAGCTTTTGATAAACGAGCGTGGATATACTTTCTGATTTTGTGATCTTCGGCAAGTTTATCACCGTAATCATTTCCACCATACCAGTTTGAGTCCCACCCTCTGATGATACCAAGTCTATTTCCAATTGGATTTGTCTTTTGTCCCATGCTGCTTAAGAATTGCTTTGTGTGTTATTGATAGCTCCAAGCACGATTGTAACGTGATTAGAACGTTTTCTTATTCTGTGTGCACGACCTTGTGGAGCTGGACGAAGTCTTTTCAACATCATTCCACCATCTACTCTGATCTCCTTAACAAATAATCCAGCTTCTTCTAAATTACCTTCACTATTTTTTTGCTCCCAGTTGTTGATTGCAGATAATAATAGTTTTTCTAATTTTCTTGAAGCTTCTTTAGAACTAAATCTTAATATGTTAAGTGCTCTTTCTACCTTCTGACCTCTTACCAAGTCCGCTACTAAGCGCATTTTTCTAGGTGAAGTAGGGCAGTTATTCAATTTTGCGAAAGCAATAGACTTATTAGCCTCTTTTCTCGCATCTGCTGTTTCTCTTTTACGAACTCCCATTGCTTCTTATTTTTTACCTTTATTTTTTGCTCCAGCATGACCTCTAAAAGATCTAGTTGGTGAAAATTCTCCTAATTTGTGACCTACCATGTTTTCTGTTACGTAAACTGGTACAAATTGACGACCGTTATGAACTGCGATAGTTTGTCCAACGAAATCTGGAGTAATCATAGAAGCTCTAGACCAAGTCTTTACTACACTATTTTTACCACTTTCTACGTTTTCCTGAACTTTCTTGTCTAACTTATAATGAACGAAAGGTCCTTTTTTTAATGAACGTGCCATATCTTATTATTTCTTTCTACGTTCTACGATATACTTGTTACTCGGGTTTTTCTTAGAACGAGTTCTATAACCTTTTGCTGGTATTCCATTTCTTGAACGTGGATGTCCACCAGAAGAACGTCCTTCTCCACCACCCATTGGGTGATCAACAGGGTTCATTGCAACAGGTCTTGTTCTAGGTCTTCTTCCTAACCATCTTGTTCTACCTGCTTTACCAGATACAACTAATTGGTGGTCTGAATTAGAAACAGCTCCAATTGTAGCCGAACAAGTTAACAAGATTAATCTTGTTTCACCAGATGGCATTTTAATTGTAGCATATTTTCCATCTCTTGCCATTAATTGAGCAAATGTACCAGCTGAACGAGCGATTACCGCACCTTGACCTGGACGTAACTCAATACAAGAGATTACAGTTCCTAAAGGAATTCTGCTTAAAGGCAATGTATTACCAATTTCCGGTTGAGATTCTGGACCAGAAACTAATTTCTGACCAACTTTCAATCCGTTTTGAGCAATTACATACGTTTTCTCTCCATCAGCATAAGCTAACAAAGCGATAAATGCAGTACGATTTGGATCGTATTCGATTGATTTCACAGTAGCCGGAATTCCGTCTTTAGTTCTTTTGAAATCAATAATACGATATCTCTGCTTGTGACCACCACCCGTATAACGCATGGTCATCTTTCCTTGACTATTTCTACCTCCAGAGTTTTTTATCGGCGCTATCAAAGAGCGTTCCGGCTTATCAGTTGTAATGGCGTCATAACCATTCACAACTCTAAATCGCTGACCTGGGGTAATAGGTTTTAATTTTCTTACTGACATTTTTCTATCTTAGATATTGTTGTAAAAATCAATTGTTTCTCCTTCTTGTACTTGAACAATCGCTTTCTTAATTGCATTTGTCTTTCCACTGATCAAACCACTTTTAGTGTATTTCGTAGTTCTATCCGGTCTTACGTTCATCGTGTTAACTGAAACAATAGTCACTCCATAAGCAGCTTCAACAGCTTTCTTAATTTGCACTTTGTTTGCTTTTTTGTCAACAACGAATCCGAAGCGGTTTAAAACTTCACTTTCTTTGGTTACTTTTTCTGTTACTATAGGTCTAATTATGATACTCATATTCCTATTATTTGCTTAAATTTTCTTCAATTAACTCCAAAGAACCTTCTAAAAGCACTAAATTATTAGTGTTTAAAATAGCGTAAGTGCTTAATTCTGAGCTAGTTACGACATTAGAAGCCTTTAAATTGCGTGAGGACAAATATACATTTTTATTCGACTCTCCCAACACAAATAGAGATTTTTTATTTTCTAACCCTAAAGCTTTCAAAACGTTAATGAAATTTTTAGTGTTTGGCGCTTCAAAATTAAAGTCTTCAAGAACGATGATATTCGCCTCTTTTGCTTTGATTGAGAAAGCTGATTTTCTAGCCAATCTTTTCAAAGATTTATTCAATTTAAATGAATAACTTCTTGGTCTTGGTCCGAAAACTGTTCCACCACCTTTAAACAATGGATTCTTAATACTTCCCGCACGAGCTGTACCTGTTCCTTTTTGTTTTTTAATCTTACGTGTACTTCCTGTCACTTCAGCTCTTTCTTTAGCTTTGTGAGTACCTTGTCTTTGATTAGCAAGATATTGCTTAACATCAAGGTATACAGCGTGATTGTTTGGTTCAATTGCGAATACTGAATCAGAAAGTTGAACTTTTCTTCCAGTATCTTTTCCGTTGAAATCTAATACTTTTACTTCCATTACTTCTGAATGATTACATAAGAGTTTTTATGTCCAGGAACACATCCTTTAATAACAAGTAGGTTCTTTTCAGCAACTACTTTTAAAACTCTAAGGTTTTGTACTTTTACATTATCTCCTCCCATTCTTCCAGCCATACGCATTCCTTTGAATACTCTAGATGGATAAGAAGAAGCTCCCACAGAACCTGGCGCTCTTAAACGGTTATGTTGACCATGAGTTGCCTGACCAACACCACCAAATCCGTGACGTTTTACAACACCTTGAAAACCTTTACCTTTAGATACACCTTGTACATCTACAAATTCTCCTTCAGCAAAAATAGAAACATCAATAAGATCCCCTAATTTTTGTTCAGTTGCGAAATCTTGGAATTCAACGACTTTTTTCTTAGCAACAGTTCCAGCTTTTTTAAAGTGACCTAAAGCCGCTTTAGTAGAATGTTTCTCGTTTTTGTCATCGAAACCTAGTTGCAACGCTTCGTACCCGTCAACACCTTTGGTTCTGACTTGGGTAACAACACACGGCCCAGCTTCGATTACTGTACAAGGAATGTTTTTCCCGTTTTCGTCGAAAATACTAGTCATGCCGATTTTTTTACCAATTAACCCAGACATAAATATTAATTATTAATTACTAAAATTCCCTTCAATTTGAAAATAACAGAAATTTCCAAACAGGGAGTGCAAAAGTAGACATTAAAATTGAATATACCAAACAGTTACAAAAATTAAATCGCTCATTATCAAAATCCAAGGATCACAACAAGCAAGAGGAGGTGAAAATTTAAACCAAAAAATAATTTTTTCTTTCTTAATCTCTAATGATATTTTTCTTAACATTTAGATAACCCACAAAAGAAAAAACACCGGCAACAGCCTAAACAAAAGACATCTCGATCAAAACAAGCAATAAATATTAAAAACGAAAGACCTTAAAAAAGAAAAAACAAAATTTAAATAAAAGTAAAAAAGCGAAACATTTCTGTCTCGCTTTTTTTTATAAAATATAATAAAAAATTATACTTTTATTTCTACTTCAACTCCACTTGGCAATTCAAGTTTCATTAATGCATCAATAGTTTTAGATGAAGATGAATAAATATCAATCAATCTCTTGTATGACATTACTTCAAATTGCTCTCTCGCTTTTTTGTTAACGTGCGGAGAACGTAACACAGTGAAAAGTTTTTTGTGAGTTGGTAACGGAATTGGACCTGTTACAACTGCTCCAGTAGTTTTTACTGTTTTTACGATCTTTTCAGCAGATTTATCTACCAACATGTGATCGTAAGATTTTAGTTTTATTCTGATTTTTTGACTCATTTTCTTAAGAATTAAGCGTTACCTTTTGCTTTTTTAATTACAGCTTCTGAAATATTAGAAGGTGTCTCTGCATAATGTGAAAACTCCATAGTTGAAGTAGCTCTACCAGAAGATAATGTTCTTAATGTTGTTACATATCCAAACATCTCTGACAAAGGCACATCAGCCTTAATAGTTTTAGCACCATTTCTGTCACCCATATCATTAACCTGACCTCTACGACGGTTGATATCACCTACGATATCCCCCATGTTTTCTTCAGGAGTAATAACCTCCATTTTCATGATAGGCTCAAGAATAATAGCTCCAGCAGCTTTCGCTACTTCTCTATAACCCATTCTTGCTGCCAATTCAAAAGAAAGTGCATCGGAATCGACAGGGTGAAAAGATCCGTCTGTCAAAGTTACTTTCAAACTATCCACTTGATAACCAGCCAAAGGACCAGTTTTCATAGCTTCACGGAAACCTTTTTCTACAGATGGAATATATTCCTTAGGAACGTTACCACCTTTTACTGCATTAATAAACTGTAATCCTACAGGAACTTTACCATCAACTTCGTCAGCTGGCTCAAGTGTAAATACGATATCACCGAATTTACCACGACCTCCTGATTGTTTCTTGTAAGTCTCTCTATGAGTTGCAGTTCTTGTAAACGCTTCTTTATATTCAACTTGAGGCTCACCTTGGTTCACTTCAACTTTAAATTCACGTTTCATACGATCAACCAAAATATCTAAGTGAAGCTCACCCATACCTGAGATAATAGTTTGCCCAGAAGCCTCATCTGTTCTAACAGTAAATGTTGGATCCTCTTCAGCTAATTTAGCCAAAGCCATACCCATTTTATCAACGTCAGCTTTAGTTTTAGGTTCAATTGCAATACCAATTACCGGCGCAGGGAATTTCATAGACTCAAGAATAATTGGGTGTTTTTCATCACACAATGTATCTCCAGTTTTGATATCTTTAAATCCAACAGCAGCTCCAATATCTCCAGCCTCAATAAATTCGATTGGATTTTGTTTATTAGCGTGCATTTGGTAGATACGAGAAATTCTTTCTTTATTTCCTGAACGCGTGTTCAAAACATAAGAACCAGCATCTAAACGACCAGAGTAAGCACGGAAGAAAGCTAAACGACCTACGAATGGGTCAGTAGCAATTTTAAATGCCAAAGCAGCGAACGGCTCTTTTACATCTGGCTTACGCAAGATTTTAGTTTGATCTTCTTCTAATAATTCAGCATCATCAGGATGAATCCCTTCGATACCTTCCTTATCCATTGGAGAAGGCAAATATTTACAAACCGCATCTAACATGAATTGAACTCCTTTGTTTTTGAAAGAAGAACCAGCAATCATCGGGATGATAGCCATATCCATAGTAGCAGCTCTTAAAGCGTTGTTGATTTCTTCCTCTGTAATAGAGTTTTCATCTTCCATGAATTTCTCTAAAAGATTTTCATCATAGTCAGCAACAGCTTCAATAAGAATAGATCTGTATTCTTTAACCTCTGCAATCATATCCTCAGGAATTGGCACAATATCAAAAGTCGCCCCCTGAGTAGCATCATGCCAAATGATAGCTTGGTTTTTTACTAAATCTACAACACCTTTGAAATCATTCTCTTCACCAATTGGCAAAGTGATCGCAACAGCATTTGATTTCAACATATCACGAACTTGTTGACAAACTGCCAAAAAGTTAGATCCTTGACGGTCCATTTTGTTTACGAATCCCATACGTGGAACTCTATATTGATCAGCTAGTCTCCAGTTAGTTTCTGATTGAGGCTCAACACCATCAACAGCACTAAACAAGAAAACCAATCCATCAAGTACACGTAAAGAACGATTTACCTCTACAGTAAAGTCAACGTGTCCAGGAGTATCAATAATATTAAAGTGGTACGGCAAAGACTCAGGCAAAATCTTACCTTGCTCAGTTGGAAAGTTCCACTCACAAGTTGTCGCAGCCGAAGTAATTGTAATACCTCTTTCTTGCTCTTGAGCCATCCAGTCCATTGTTGCAGCACCATCGTGCACTTCACCAATTTTGTGTGACTTTCCAGTATAAAAAAGGATACGCTCAGTTGTTGTTGTTTTACCAGCATCAATGTGAGCAGCAATTCCGATATTTCTTGTATATTTTAAATCTCTAGCCATTTCTTACGAATTAAAATCTAAAGTGAGAGAAAGCTTTATTAGCTTCTGCCATCTTGTGAGTATCCATTCTTTTCTTAACCGCAGCACCTTCTTCTTTAGCAGCAGCTAAACATTCTGACGCTAAACGTTGTGCCATAGATTTTTCATTTCTTCTTCTAGAATAAAGTATTAACCACTTCATTGCCATAGAAATTTTTCTGTCTGGTCTAATTTGCATTGGAATTTGAAATGTAGCTCCACCTACTCTACGACTACGTACTTCTACGTGAGGCATAACGTTTGTTAAAGCATCTTTCCAAATTTCTAATGAAGATTTTTCTGAATCTTGCTTTTTAGACTCAATGATGTCAATAGCATCATAAAATACTTTGAAAGCTGTAGATTTCTTACCATCCCACATTAAGTTGTTCACAAAACGTGTTACCAATTGGTCGTTAAACCTTGGATCTGGTAAAAGTGGTCTTTTCTTTGCCGCTCTTTTTCTCATGTCTTTTTTTTAATAAAAAGTTATAGGTTATCCGTTAAATGTTTTGTTATAGAATTAAAACTTTCGCCTCAATCTAACCCTCAACTCCTAACCTCCAACTCTTAACGTTTTAAATTACTTTTTTGCTTCTTTTGGGCGTTTAGCACCGTACTTAGATCTTCTTTGCGTTCTTCCTGCAACTCCTGACGTGTCAAGCGCTCCACGAACGATATGATATCTAACACCTGGTAAATCTTTTACCCTTCCACCTCTAACTAATACTATCGAGTGCTCTTGTAAATTGTGTCCTTCTCCAGGGATGTAAGCATTCACCTCATTACCATTTGTCAAACGTACACGCGCAACTTTACGCATTGCAGAGTTTGGTTTTTTTGGTGTAGTAGTGTAAACACGCGTACAAACCCCTCTTCTTTGAGGACAAGAATCTAAAGCAACCGATTTACTCTTCTTAGTTATCTGAGTTCTTCCTGTTCTTACTAATTGTTGAATTGTTGGCATAATTAATACTAAAAATTTATTATGTATATTAAATTCCCGCTTTTTACGGGGTTGCAAATGTATAAAATATTTTTCACTATACAAACGTTAATCCATTAATTTTCAATAACATTATTTAAGCTTATCTTTTTAGAAACAATCGGCATATATTTTTAATACTTTTAACAAATCAAATTATTCCCTTTGAAACAACTTCTATACATACTCATTTCCTGCATAGGCATTTCAGGTTACGCACAAAATTTTCATTTAAAAATAAATGGGTCGAACTCAAATGAAACAAAAATTATTGACTCCATAAATTATTTTACCAAACATGCAAATATAAAATCTCTTTATGACGAAATAAACAGCACCTCTAACAAGCTCGCAAAAAAGGGATATTTAGACAATAAAATACTGCAAACAAACAAATTAAATGACAGCACTTATGTCTCTTTTATAGAACTGAAAACACGAGTAAAATATACGCATATATATATAGGTAGAAATAATTTTTTTTTTGATCCCAACGAAACCAAAAATGATACCCTAATTTTACCTTATGAAGAGACTGAAAACTATTTAAATCAAAAGATAATCGAAGCAGAAAAGCAAGGATTTGCATTAAGCAAAATAAAACTTGAAAATATTCACAGAGAGAATTTGATAATTTTTGCGAGTCTAAATTTTAAATCCGAAAAAAAACGACAGGTAAATTCAATTATCCTAAATTATACAAATAGCAAAGACAAAGCCAATTTCCCAAAAGGACATCTAAAACAACTCAACAAAAAATATTTACGCAAAACTTTCAATCAGGAAATCACCAAGCAACTTTATGACGAAATCAACAGTTACGAATTTGTAAACCAAACAAAATATCCAGAAATATTATTCACAAACGACTCAACCAAAATCTACCTTTATCTTGAAAAAAGAAAAGCGAACAGTTTTGACGGTTACATAGGATTTTCAAATGATAAAGAAAAAAAAGCAAATCTTAATGGATACCTCGATATATTACTATCAAACACCTTACATGCTGGCGAACAATTTTCATTATACTGGAAAAGTGACGGCAACCAACAAAAAACCTTCAATACAAAATTAGAAATTCCATACATTTTTAAATCTTCATTAGGATTAAAAGCGCAACTGAATATTTTTAAACAAGACAGTACTTTTCAAAACACAAAAACTTCAATCGATCTGGGCTATTACATCAACTATAATTCAAAAATTTATCTTGGATACCAAACAACCGAATCGAGTGATATCCAAAACATAAACAATTCAACAATTAGTGACTTCAAAAATTCATACATCACAACAACCTACGAATTCAAAAAAGCAGATAATGTCAACAACCTTATTCCAAAAAAAGCAAATCTGAACTGGGTTATTGGTTATGGAGAGAGAAGCACCAACAATGATCCGATAACAGCCGGAAACAGTAAACAATTTTACACCAATCTAAATGCTTCCTATAATTTTGAGTTAAATGAAAAGAATTTCATTAACATAAATTCACAGAATTTTTATTTGAATAGTAAAAACTTTATTTCAAATGAATTATTTCGTTTTGGAGGTATAAATTCCATTAGAGGCTTTTTAGAAAACAGCCTGCAATGTAACTTCAATTCTTTAATTCTTACAGAGTATCGGTATAAATTTTCAAAAACCATTTATGTTAACACAATTACCGATTACGGCCTGTATCAAGACTTAACAAGCGTAATTAATCCAAACAAAATAAAAAAATTAATAGGACTTGGAATTGGATCAGTTATACAAACGCCAAACGGATTACTTAAGATTAACCTCACAAATGGAGGCGCAAACGTACAAGAAATACAATTATATAACACTATCATAAACATATGTTATAATGTTAAATTTTAGCAGTAACCGAAAAAAGTTTAAATTAATATTAGGATAGTTAACAAATTATTAAGAGTTTTGCGATACTAATTCAAAATATTTAAAAATGAAACTAAAGTTCAATGGATTCTTAGTGCTTTTATTAGTACTAGTGGCGCAACTTACTTTTGCGCAAGAAAGAGCTGTTTCAGGAATTGTTACCGATAATGCAGGTATGCCTTTGCCAGGTGTAAGTGTATTAGTGAAAGGAACAAAATCTGGGACACAAACTGATTTTGATGGTAAATTTTCTATCAAAGCATCAACAAGCCAAGTTTTGGTATTTAGCTACATTGGGATGAAATCTCAGGAGATAGCTGCAAGTTCATCTACAATTGACGTAAAATTAGCTGGAGATGCACAACAACTTGAAAGTGTTGTCGTGACAACAGCTTTAGGTATTAAAAGAGAGAAAAAATCTCTTGGGTATTCTGCTCAACAAGTAACAGCTGAGCAAGTATCTACAGTTCCTACAGGAAACTTTGTAAACAACTTATCAGGTAAAGTTGCTGGTCTTACAGTAACTCAAGGTACTAACTTTGGAGGATCTACAAACGTAGTTCTTAGAGGTTACAAATCTCTTTTAGGAGACAACCAGGCTTTATTCGTAGTTGATGGTGTGCCAATTTTGAACAGTAACGTAAATAGTCTTGACCAAAAAAGTGGTAGAGGTGGTTACGATTACGGAAATGCCGCATCTGATATCAACCCTAATAACATCGCAGATATCAACGTGTTAAAAGGTGCTGCTGCAACTGCACTTTACGGATCAAGAGCTCAAAATGGAGCTATCATTATTACTACTAAAAAAGGTAAGGCAAGAAATGATATGTCTGTAGAGATCTCTTCTTCTTACACAATGTCTAATATTGACAAAACAACATTCCCTAAATACCAAACTCAATATGGTGAAGGATATGTTGGTGAAGGTAGCTGGGGTGATTACAATGGAGAGCTTGCTGCTTCAACTGGTGATGACGCTTCTTACGGTCCAAAATATACAGGTGAAGCTGTTTGGCAATATGATGCTTTCATTCCTGGTTCTCCAAATTTTGGTAAAAAAACGCCATGGGTTGCTGCTAAAAATGGTCCTGTTGAATTTTTCAAAACAGGTGTATCTACAGTAAACAATATCGCAATAAGCGGAGGTTCAGATAAAGCTACTTACAGATTAACTTACGCTAATACAAATAGTACAGACGTATTACCTAATTCTTTATTAAGCAAAAACAACTTTAACGCAACAGCTACTTATAAATTTAATGATAAGTTAAGCTCAACAGTTAATGCAACTTATGTTTCTCAAAATACAAGAAACAGAAACTCTACTGGATACGGTGGTAACCAAATAGCTGGATTTAGACAATGGTGGCCAACGAATGTTGACATTAAAGAACAAGAAAAGCTTTATTTTATGAGTAGACAAAACTACACATGGAATATTAATGGTCCAGATGATTTGACACCAGCTTTCTGGGATAATGCATATTTCCAGAGATATGAAAACTACAACAATGATAGCAGAAAAAGATTTGCAGCTAATGCAAGCATCAGCTATGACGTATCTAAAAGCATTAACTTAATGGCTAGAATGGGTACAGACGGATTCAACATGACTACTGAAAGCAGAATTGCTGTAGGATCATACCCGAATGCTATTGGATCTAATCCTAATCTTGCAAATCAACCACCACAACCTTCTGGTTACGCTTTAGATCTTTATGATTATAGCGAACAAAATTATGATTTCTTAGCAACTTTCAAAAAAGACTTAGCTGAGGATTTAAATCTTAACTTCATATTAGGTACCAATTTAAACGTACAAAACAATTTTTCTGAGCAACAAACAACTTCAGGAGGATTATATATTCCTGGATTGTACACCATTTCTAATTCAGTATCTGCTCCTACATTACCTAGAACTGTTAACACAAGAAAAGAAGTTCTTGGATTATTTGGACAAGCAACTTTAGGTTATAAAGGAACTTACTATCTTGAAGGATCTGTAAGAAGAGACGAGTCATCAGCTTTACCTGAAGACAATAACGCTTACTGGTATTCTGCAATATCTGGAAGTGTTGTTTTCTCAAACTGGTTAAAAGAAGTTGAATTTATCAGTTTTGGTAAATTAAGAGCTGCTTACGCTCAGGTTGGTTCTGACACTCAAGCTAATCAACTTTTGAATACGTATAATGCTCAAACACCTTTTGGGACTCCATCATATTCATATAACACAACTGCTAAAAATTACAACTTAAAACCACAACAATTAGACAACGTCGAGTTAGGGGTTAACATGCAATTTTTAAACAACAGAGTTGGTTTTGACGTAGCTTGGTTCCAAAACAAAGCATACGATCAAATTTTACCATTACCTGTATCAACAGCTACTGGATCAAGCTTCAACAATATCAATGCTGGTACTTTAACAACAAAAGGATTCGAGGTTACATTTAATGCAACTCCTGTTAAAACAGAAAATTTCTCTTGGGATATTGCTGTAAACTGGGCAAATCCTAACACTAAAGTTACAGAATTAGCTCCTGGTATTGAAAACATCAATATCAATTCACTTCAAGGTGGTATTAGTATCAATGCTCCACTTAATCAGGATTATGGAACAATTTGGGGAACTACATATGTAACAGATGGTTCTGGAAACAGAATTATCGGATCTAAAGGTGAGTACGTAGTATCTACTACTACTGATAACAAATTAGGAACATACCAAGCAGATTGGACAGGTGGAATTAACAATAAAGTTACTTACAAAAACATCTCTTTAAGCTTCTTAATTGATATCAAAAAAGGAGGAAGTGTATTCTCACTTGATCAATACTATGGTTATGGAACAGGTATCTACGCAAATTCTGTTGGAAATAATGACTTAGGAAACCCAATAAGAAACACTATCGCAAATGGTGGTGGAGAACTTTTACAAGGAGTAATGGCCAATCCAGCATATACACCAGGAGGTACTCAACCACAATACATTACAAACACAACAAGATTAAGAAGAGATCAGTCAAGTCAAGTTTTAGTAACAGACCCTCCTGCAGCAGCATACGTTTATGACGCTGGTTTTGTAAAATTAAGAGAGGTTGCTTTAACTTATAACTTGCCTTCAAGTTTGTTAGGAAAATCAATTAAAAGTGGATCATTTAGCGTAATTGGAAACAATGTATGGATAATTGACAAAAGCGTACCTTACTCTGATCCAGAAGCAGGATTATCTTCAGGAAACACTCAAGGATACCAATCAGGTCCTATGCCGACTACAAGAAACATTTCTTTTAACGTCAAACTTAATTTCTAAAAAAAAATGAAAAAGATAATAGCAATACTAACAGTTGGTTTGTCAATGACTGCCTGTGTTAGTGAGGATATAAACTCAGATCCAAACAGCGCATATTCAGCCGTGCCTGGATCATTAGTCAATTACGCTCAAAAAGAGCTAAGTGACTATGTCAATACACCTAACGTAAATGAAAACAATTTCAGATTAACGATGCAGTATTGGCAAGAAACAATTTATGTTAATGAGAGTAATTACGACTTCACTAACAGAAATGTTTCTAACCAAATCTATAGAGATAATTATTCAAATGTATTAAACAACTTGGGTAAGGCTAAAGGTATAATTAATACCTATGTACCGTCAGTAGTTGAAGCTCCAGATTGGGAACTTAATAAAAAGAACCAACTGGCAATAATCGATATCATGCAGGTATATACTTACCAACTTTTGGTAGATACTTTTGGAAATGTTCCTTATACTCAAGGTGCAGATCTTGATAAATACCCATTGCCTGCGTATGATGATGCAGCTACTATCTACGTAGATTTAATCAAAAGAATAAATGCAGATATTGCTAATTTAGATACTCATGCAGCTGGTTTCGATAGTTTTGATGAAGGTGAAAAAGTTTACCATGGAGATATTCCATCGTGGATCATATTTGCTAATTCTTTAAAATTGAAACTTGGAATAGGAATTGCAGACTCAAACCCTGCATTAGCACAAAGTACAGCACTTTCAGCTATCGCTGCCGGAGTAATGACATCTCCTGAAGAGAATGCACAATTCAATTACTTACCAGACTCACCAAACTTCAACCCTTTGTATGAAAACTTATCTACAAGAAATGATTTTATTGGAGGAAAAACATTAGTTGATAACATGAATACAAATGCTGATCCAAGGATCAGTAAGTACTATAAGTTAGCTGCAGATGGTTCAGGTGTATACAAAGGTCAGGTAATTGGTTTACCAGGTAGTTACCGTGTTTTTTCTCGTATAGCAAATTACGCTTATGATCCAGAGACACCAGGAGTTTTATTAAACTATACTGAGGTTGCTTTTTATATTGCTGAAGCCAATGCACGTTGGAATACAGCAGCAGCAGCAACTGCTTACGGAACTGCAGTTACTGCTTCAATCGTAGAATGGGGTGGTACGGCAACAGAAGCTGCTACTTACCTTGCGGCACATCCATATAACGCAGCTAATTGGAAAAAATCAATTGGAGAGCAAGCTTGGGTAGCTATGTACAATCAGGCATTAACTTCTTGGAATTTCTGGAGAAGATTAGATTTCCCTGTTTTATTAGCTCCTGCTTCTGCAATTTCAAATGCAGGTGGTAAAGTTCCTGTAAGAATGGCTTACCCAGTTCTTGAACAACAAGTAAATAATACAAACTGGAAAGCTGCTTCAGATGCTATCGGTGGAGATTTATTAACAACAAAACTTTTCTGGGATAAATTCTAATTTATAACTGAAAAATAATACTAAAGCCACTCTGTTCATTCAGAGTGGCTTTTTTTTATATAAACATTATACCTATATTTGCCATATGGAAAAAGAACATCAAATATTTGGAATTAGAGCCATTATTGAAGCAATACAGGCAGGAAAAGAAGTTGACAAAGTATTTATACAAAAAGAGATTTCTGGCGAATTAATGAAAGATTTAATGAAGGTGATGAAACGCGCCAACATAAACTTTTCATACGTACCTGTTGAAAAATTAAATCGTTTAACGCCGAATAACCACCAGGGTGCAGTTGCAACAATCTCCCCTATTGGCTTTATCGACCTTGAACATTTGGTTGAATCAACTATAGCATCTGGATCGAAACCCCTATTTTTAATATTAGATCAAATTTCTGATGCCAGAAACTTTGGAGCCATTATCAGAACTGCAGAATGCACGGGTGTAAACGGAATTATTGTTCAGAAAGCAGGTTCTGCTCCTGTAAATGGTGATACCGTAAAAACTTCTGCCGGAGCTGTATTTAATGTTCCTATCTGTAAAGTGGAGCATATTAAGGATGCAATCTTTTACCTGCAAGGATCAGGAATAAAAACTGTTGCTGCAACTGAAAAAACAGATCAAAACATTTACGACATAGCTTTAAATGAGCCTGTTGCCATTATCATGGGATCTGAAGACAGAGGTATCAACCCTTCAGTTCTTAAAATTGTTGATGAAAAAGCAAAATTACCAATGTTTGGATCAATAGGATCCTTAAATGTTTCTGTAGCCTGTGGTGCGTTTTTATACGAAGCGGTTCGTCAAAGAAACTAAATAGTGTTGAGAAGTAAGATGACTCATAAATACCATAATGAATGTCTTCAAAAAATACTCATAACATATCAATTAAAAAATATAGTCTAATACTTGTAATTTTTTTAATTACAAGTATTAACTATGCACAAACCACCAACTACGGTCAGTTTTGGAATGAAATTCAATTCAACACAACTATCAATAAAAAGTGGTCTACCGAACTGAATATAGCGGCTGCTTATAGCAGTACTGAATCATCCCCAAATATTTTTCAACAAAATATTCAAAGATCCTTAAGAGGATGGGGACATTATTACTTTTCTCCTCGTTGGAAATTCTCAACTTTTCTCGCGTACTTTAATAATAAAGATGTTCCTGAAATTGGCCAATTTGAATCGCCAGAATGGAGATTTGCATTGCAGGGAATATACTATTTTCATAAAACTGGTTATACTTTAAGTACCAGAATGAGAATGGAACTAAGACATATGAAAAACCAGGATGATACTTATGAAAATGTTTTTCGCTATCGCCAACAAATCAAGTATATAAAACCTATTAATAGCAAAGTTTTGCGAGCGGGAGTTGTTTATGCTATAACTTCAGATGAAGTTTATTTCAAATCCGGAACTAAGGTAACAGGAGAAAGTTTTTTTGATCGAAACAGATTTAACGCTGGTGCAGGTTATTTATTTACAGACGACATTCAGGTAGAGTTAACATATGCCAATGAATTTTTGCCAAGAAATGACGGAAATCAAACCGTAAATGCAGCGTCATTGACTATTACTTTTAACAATGTTTTCAAAAAACTCGCCAAAAGTTTAATACACAAAACAGAAGAAACAAACATAAATGAAGATTAAACTTTTATTCGTCGCCCTTTTTAAGGAAGCAGTTTAACTGCTCCATTATTGCATCTTTATGCAATTTAAAATTATAATCACGAATAAATTCGGTTCCCTTCATATTAATCTCGGCAACGATAGCTTCAAACTTCGAAAAAGCCTCTACATCTTTAGCATCCATTAAATACAATACCTGCATGATCGAATCATTGCGCATGTATTGCGTATCATAATGCGATAATGTATACGCTTTCTGATCTGCCAAATGAACTACTAAATCATCTTTGATTTCCTTTCCGACTTTCTTAGAAGGAAATGGTGTAGGCTGCAAAGCAATAAAATAATGCTCTTTATCTGTAACTATATTAATTTTTAGTGATTTTGATTTTGTTGTATAAAAAACAGCCGGATCAAAGTAATACACCATTGTACCATCAGCCAATAATTTGTTCTTTATATCACATTGGGCTAATAACTTCGGACTAACAGCTAATAAAAGTAAAAAAATCAAAAAGCTTATATTTTTCATAGTAAGATGTAATTAGGATATCTAAAACAAAAATAGTCTTTTTAACTCATATCAAATATCGACCTCTATGTTTTATCATCTGATTCTGATTTCGTTACAGAGTAATTAACCAATTTATCAGAACTAAAATAAAGTGAGACAAAGTCGGTTTCTTCCTCTGATTTCTCAACGGGAACAAAATTACCGTTTTCATCAAAATGCTTCATAAAAGCATCATTTTCTGGATTAAAATCCGGTTTCTGCCAATCATAAACTATGGCTTTTTTATACTCCGGAGTTTTATAAAACAGTGTCAGCACAAAACCTGTTATAAAACCGGCTAAATGACCTTCCCAGGAAATTGTGGCATCTACATCAGGAAATACATACCAGATCATTCCACCGTAAAGTAATATTACAGATAATGAAAGAGCAACTAACCTGTAATAACCTGTTTGAATTCCTTTAAAAAAAATAAAACTGACCAAAACATAAATCAAACCACTTGCACCAATATGATAATTTTCCCGACCAATTATCCAGGTTATAAAACCTGAAAAAATAATTCCATATAAAATAACCGGAACAGATTGCTTTGGGTAGAAATATTGCAATGCAGCAAGTAAAACCAAAAGTGGTATCGAATTATTATATAAATGGCCTAAATTTTCATGGATAAAAGGACTAAATAAAACACCTTGTAAACCAGAAAATTCCCGAGGATAGATACCGTTTTGATAAAAATCAAAATCAAACCTAATCTGAAACCAATATATGATCCATAAAAAAAGGACAAAAAATATGGGAAGACCCAAAACAGCATTTGAAAATTTAAATTGGTTGTCGTTCATTTTTTTTAGGAATAATAAATAGATGAACATCAAAAAACTATCCAAAACCTATTTACTGATAATTTGTCAGCTAAATAAATTTTCCTACCCAAGTCACTTTCATTACTAATTAACTTTTAAAAATTTATAATTAAAATTGAAAATAGTAATTTTACAAAATGGAAGCACCTTTAGCCGAGCGTATTCGCCCACAGAAATTAGAAGATTATATTAGTCAAAATCATTTGGTTGGTCCAAATGGATCTTTGACACAACAAATTTCGAAAGGAATCATTCCGTCTCTAATATTCTGGGGACCTCCGGGAACCGGAAAAACAACCTTGGCACAAATCATTGCACAAGAATCAAAACGTCCATTTTATATTTTAAGTGCGATAAATTCAGGTGTAAAAGATATTCGCGATGTGATTGACAAAGCCAAACAAAGCGGTGGATTATTTACAGCTAAAAATCCAATTTTGTTTATAGATGAGATTCATCGTTTTAGCAAATCGCAGCAAGATTCACTTTTGGCAGCGGTAGAAAAAGGCTGGATTACCTTAATTGGCGCAACGACCGAGAACCCAAGTTTTGAAGTCATTCCTGCATTATTGTCGCGTTGCCAGGTTTACATCTTAAATGCTTTTACAAAAGCTGATCTGGAAGCTCTATTGCATCGCGCAATGAAAACGGATACTGAACTGGCTTCTAAAAATATCATTTTAAAAGAAACCGAAGCCTTATTGCGTCTTTCAGGCGGAGACGGAAGAAAACTACTAAACATATTTGAATTAGTAGTAAATGCTTCGGCAGAAGATGAAATCATTATTACAAACAATCGTGTTTTTGAACTGGTTCAACAAAACACTGTTCTCTACGACAAAAGTGGCGAGCAACATTATGATATTGTTTCAGCCTTCATAAAATCTATTCGTGGAAGTGACCCAAACGGAGCTGTTTACTGGCTGGCCAGAATGATTGAAGGCGGAGAAGATGTGAAATTTATTGCCCGCAGAATGCTTATATTATCAAGTGAAGATATTGGGAATGCAAATCCAACAGCATTTATTATGGCAAACAACACTTTTCAGGCTGTAATCACTATTGGCTATCCTGAAAGTCGAATTATTCTGAGCCAATGCGCCATTTACCTTGCCACTTCACCAAAAAGCAATGCTTCTTATATGGCAATAGGTAATGCACAACAATTAGTAAAACAAACAGGAGATTTACCAGTACCAATACATTTAAGAAATGCCCCAACTAAACTTATGAAAGAGTTGGGTTATGGTGACGATTATAAATATTCGCACGATTATGCCAATAATTTTGCCGAACAGGAATTTTTGCCGGATGCCATAAAAAAAACGGTTCTTTACAATCCGGGAAACAATTCAAGAGAGAATAGTAACCGCGAATTTTTAAAAAACCGTTGGAAAGATAAATATGGTTATTAAAACCACATTTTATATTTTAGAATTTAACTGAAACTTTTTCAGATACTAATTTATCGTTTTGATAATATTCAAAAAACCATTGATTGTCTTTTGCATTTAATGTACCCTGCACACCATCTTTTATAGCTATAAAAGAATCAGGACGAGATGTTTTAAGTAATTTCATTACCACTTTTGGTGTTTTATCAATCAACTGATATCCATTCTCTGTTGGTTGAGCATATAACAAGTTTGGATCAGAAACATCTGAAACTGGTGTAACAACTACTGCTGCAGGTGTAGCGACTGCTGCTGTTGCTGCCGGAGTCATAACTGCAACTGCTGCTGGATTCAAAGCTACAGTTCCAACTTTGTTACCAGTTGGGGCAACCATTTTACCACTGTATTTGTAATGCAAGCCTGTTACAGATACAAAGGCCATTTCAAGACACTCTCTATATGCTGTTTCATAATCTTTCTCTTTGCTTTTTCCAACTTCAGATGTATAAACCACTTTTCCATAGCAATCTTTAAATTCTATAAAAAGTTTTGTCATTAAAAAAGCATTGTCTTTTTTTACATCAATGTACAAAAGCTGACAACGATCGCTAAATTCGGCAGGAATATCTTCGTTTGCATAAAAAGCCTGAAAACCAGCTTTAATCAAATTAGACTTAGTCATTGTAGCCATTCTATACTGATTATCAGATTTCATGAAATCGTATTTCAAAGGAACAATTACAGCTTTATAATCATTAATAGATTGTGCAAATCCTATAACTACGCAAAAAAGCGCAACCAACAAAAATTTAATTCTCATCTTTATAAATATTTTTTAAGTTCTAATAAATGGTTTATCTGTTTAATATTTTCCGGAGCTTCAATTTTCTTTTCATTAAAAAAAATAGCGTCCAAACCTGCATTCAATGCGCCATTAACGTCAGCATCAAGACAGTCTCCAATCATAATACTATTTTCCTTTGAAGCCCTGGCCGAATTAACAGCATAATCAAAGATAATACTATTTGGCTTTTTCACACCAGCTAATTCTGAATTTGTTATCGTATTGAAATACTCAGAAAGTAAAGCATTATTGATCTTTTTCTCCTGAACATTTGCGAAACCGTTGGTGATAATATGCAATTTATATTTTGGCTTTAAATATTTTAAAATCTCAATTGCACCATCAAAAAGGTGATTATTATCTGTTAAGTATTCAATATAATCACTGGCAATTGTATTGATATCTTCATCAGCAATATCAATATTTAAAGCATCAAAAGAAAACTTTAACCTGTTATAACGAAGTTCAACATGGGTTATCTGATCATTTTGATAAAGTTTCCAACATGCCTGATTAATAGGAGCATATTTCTCAATGAAATCTTTGATTTTAATTTCTGGAAATTTACTTTTGAAAATGCGATCAAAAGCCATTTCTGAATTTTTATCAAAATCCCAAAGTGTATGATCTAAATCGAAAAAAACATCTGTAATTGTGGTATTCATAATCTAAAAAATTCCTTCATCTACAAAACTATAATATTTTGTTTCAGTAATAATCAAATGATCCAAAACTTTAACATCTAAACTATCTCCCGCCTGTTTAATTTTTTTAGTAATTTGTCGGTCAGCATCACTTGGCAGCATATTTCCCGAAGGATGATTGTGACACAAAATCAAACCAGTAGCTCCATTTTCGAGGGCTAGTTTAAAAACTAACCGAACATCGACAATTGTACCTGAAATACCTCCTTTGCTTAACTGCGATTTAGAAATTACCTTATTAGAATTATTCAGAAAAAGCACCCAAAATTCTTCATGGGGTAGTTCTCCAATAACAGGCTGCATAATTTCAAAGACTCTTTTGCTTGAGGTAATCTTAACCAATTCAACAGCATCTTCGGCTCTTCGGCGGCGTCCAAGTTCTAATGCTGCAATAATGGTAATGGCCTTAGCCTCTCCTATTCCTTTAAAATTCATTAATTGCGAAATAGACATTTTTCCTAATACATTTAGATTATCTGCGTTGGCCAAAATTCTTTTGCTTAAATCTACAGCAGATTCATTCCGACTTCCAGATCCAATTAATATCGCTATCAATTCTGCATCGCTTAAAGCGCTTTTACCTTTAAGCATTAATTTTTCGCGCGGACGATCGTCTTCAGACCAATTTGTAATAGGAAAATGAGTGTTCTCCATTAAACAATTGATTTACTCATACAAACACTATTTGCCAAACCTACATAAGGTTCATAATTTTCTACAATTTCAAAACCTACTTTTTGGTAAAGACTAATGGCTTCGATTTGTTTGTATAATGTTTCTAAAACCATAGTTTCAAAACCCTGAATTCTTGCTTCCTCTTCTAATTCTCTAATTATTTTCTGAGCCAAACCTAAACCTCGTGCTTCTGGCAAAACAAACATGCGTTTCAATTCAACTGTGCCTGCCTTATATTTTTTAAAACAACCGCAAGCAACAGCTTTTTCGTTCAAATAAATAAGAATAACATTGGGATTAAATTCGATTAAATTATTGCCCCAGTAATCGTTTTTTAATTCCGGATAACGTTCCCATAAAAACGCATCAAAAGTCTCTATTAAATTAATAAAATCTGGGCTCTCGCTTGTTGTCTTAACAACTTTAGTAAATAAGTTCATCTATTATAATCTTAAACGGCTAATATATTAAAAAATAAGAAAAATCATTCATAAAAGACAATTCTAAAATGATTAAATTTAAAGCAAATAAACAACATAAACTTCCGAAGAATGAAATTAATATACCTTTTAACAATTTGCGTTTTGTTCTTGTCTTGTAATCAAAAAGAGAAAAGTCCCCTTTATGCTCAGACCAATCTGGAAACAAAACAAACCTTTGGGCAACAATTGTCAGATGCGGCTATTTCTATCATTGATTCCTCAATAGATTATGATCCTGCTTATTTTCCAATTAAATACCCTAACGGCGATGTTCCAAAAAACAAAGGTGTTTGTACTGATGTAATCATTCGTTCCTATCGAAAATTAGGCATTGATTTACAGAAAGAAGTTCACGAAGATATGCTCAAAAACTTCTCTCAATATCCAAATTTAGAAAAATGGGGAATGACAAAAACAGACACTAATATCGATCACAGAAGAGTTCCGAATTTAGAAGTATTTTTTGAAAGAAAAGGAGCAAAGCTAGCAGTAACTCAAAATGCAAAAGATTATAAAACAGGAGAAATGGTAACCTGGATGATTAATGATAAATTACCTCACATAGGAATCATAACCAGCAAAAAATCAGCAGACGGACAACGAAATTTAATAGTGCATAATGTTGGTGGAGGCCAAGTTCTGGAAGATTGTTTGTTTGAATATAAGATCGTCGGACATTATAGTTATTCAAATTAAATTAGATAATTAGATAATGTGCCAATTAGATAATTCTAAAAAAAATGTGCCAACTACAGTTTCGTAATTGACACATTATCTAATTATCTAATTGGCTAATTCTCTAATTGACTAATTCTCTAATTGACTAATTCTCTAATTAATCAAGCCTTTTACTTCGTCAAAATTCAAACCTCCATAATTTCCTGAACTCATCAATAAAAGCGCCGAGTTTTCAAGATTTAAATTGAACAAATATTCTTTAAATTCAGCTGGGTTTGTGTAAATAATTAAATCTTTTCTATTAAAAGAACTGGCGATTTGCTCATAAGTCACTTCTTCTAATTGCTTAATTTTAACAGCATCCGGAGAATAGAAAACTACAGCCACATCAGCATATTCTAACGCACCTTCATATTCTTTTAAGAATTCAGCATTTAAACTGCTATAGGTATGCAATTCTAAACAAGCGACTAAGGTTCTGTTTGGATATTGTTCTTTTACCGCTTTAGTTGTTGCTGCCACTTTACTTGGCGAATGCGCAAAGTCTTTATAAGCCACTTTACCTTCTCCTTCCGCAATTTTTTCTAATCTTTTTGACGCTCCTTTAAAACTAGCGATTGCTTCATAAAAATCAGCTTCGTCAACTCCCATATTTTGACAGATCCATTTAGCTCCGGCCAAATTATTTAGGTTGTGCGCTCCAAAAACCTCAATTGGCATATCGCCTTCCGGAGTCTTTAATAAAGTCACACCATCACTTACTGTATATTCAGGTGTATGATAAGATAATTTACGAATCGGATTTGTTGCTGCTTCAGCAACACGTTTCACTTCAGGATCATTTTCGTTGTAAACTAAAATACCACCGTTCGTAATTTTTTGAATAAAAATTTCAAATTGCTCTACATAATTTTCATACGTTGGAAAAACATTTATATGATCCCATGCAATTCCTGAAATCAAAGCAATATTTGGTTGATACAAATGAAATTTTGGACGTCTGTCAATTGGAGAAGACAAATACTCATCGCCTTCTAAAACCATAAAATCATTTTCCTCCGTAAGATGCACCATGGTATCAAAACCTTCCAATTGTGCTCCAACCATATAATCAACTTCAATATTGTGATAATGCATAACGTGCAAAATCATCGAAGTAATAGTCGTTTTTCCGTGTGATCCGCCAATCACAACACGTGTTTTATTTTTAGACTGTTCGTACAAAAATTCCGGATACGAATAAATTTTCAATCCCAATTCTTGTGCTTTTAATAATTCCGGATTATCTGCTTTTGCGTGCATTCCAAGAATTACAGCTTCAATATCCGAAGTTATTTTCTCAGGAAACCAACCCAATTCGGCAGGTAAAATTCCTTTTTTCTCTAATCTTGATTTTGATGGTTCAAAAATAGCGTCATCACTTCCTGTAACTTTATATCCTTTGTTATGCAATGCTAATGCTAAGTTGTGCATAGCGCTCCCGCCAATTGCGATAAAATGTGTTTTCATTTAAAATTCCAATTTTTAAGTTCCAAATTCCAAATTCTTAATGGAATTTAATTTTGAAGTTGTCAATTATGCTTCAAATTTTCTCTTTAATTCCTGTGCCTTTTTAGGGTCTTTTAATTTGTTCAAATATAAATTATATAATTTTTGAAAAGTGACTTTTGATTTGCCAATTTCATTTGCCCTCAAATAATTTTTTTCTGCGGATGGATATCGTTTAAAATATTCGTCTATTCTTCCTCTTGACAAATAACCATCGACTGATGAAATCTGCATTAATTCACTCGAATATTCCAATGCTTTAGATTCACTCCCTCCTAAAAATCCAGGTAATTGCAGATAGATTTCAATCAAAGCCCATCTGGCCGGAATGTGTTTTGGGTTCAGAATTATTGCTTTTTCGAAAGCTTCTTTCATGTCTCCTACCATTCCTAAAGCTTTTAACTTATTTACTTCCATGGCCCGCATCGCCAAGCACCCGCCGTATTTATAAAAATACTCTGCTTCTGTGGGTTTTAGTTC
Source organism: Flavobacterium aquidurense (assembly GCA_900107365.1). GTDB lineage: Bacteria > Bacteroidota > Bacteroidia > Flavobacteriales > Flavobacteriaceae > Flavobacterium > Flavobacterium aquidurense. The sequence goes on along the minus strand of FNPS01000003.1, from coordinate 166,862 downwards.
TTTTAGTTTTTTATAATATTCTGCTCCTTTTACCCATTCTTTCTGATGCGCAGCTATATCTCCCAAATATTCCAGCGTTTTTATATCTGAAGGCTTTGTTTTTAAAACTCCTTCCAAAATAACCTGAGCCTCGTCATATTTTTTGGCATGAAACAACCTTTCGCCTTTGTCAAAATTCGATTGTGACCAAATTAAAATTGGCAAGAATAAAAAAAGAAATAGCAGCTTTTTCATATTTCAAAAATAGGGAAATATAGAATGTATTATTTGCTTTTGGAGATAAATTAGTAATTTGTACGAAAATTATTTTTAAACGAATCCAACCTTTACTATAAAACAATACTCTATATACCAAAACTGACTTATGAAAAATATCTTATTTGTTTTCTTATTGTTCACCACAGCCTTATTTGCGCAACAAACGGACAAGAAATGGGCTAAAGTTGCATCCTATGAAAATGATGGCAAAATAAAATCAGCAAGCAAAATCGTTGATCAAATTTACAAAAAAGCAGTATCAAAGAAAGACGAAGCGCAGATGATAAAATGCTTTTTTTATCAATCTAAATACTTACAGGTGGTTGATGAAAATGCAAAGAGGAAAATCATAAACAATCTTAAAACAGATATTCATCGAGTTTCAATTCCGTCAAAAGCAATTTTGAATTTAGTTTATGCAAAATGCCTGAATAATTATGCTAATTATGATTATGATTACGCTGTTGTGGCTGTAGATAGTGCAGTTGCAGTTGTGGACGAAGCTGCGTATATGGCGTCGGATAGTGTTGAAGTTCCTTCGTCTGAGGATTTTAAAATTAATCTCCCGAGTGAAATTACACATGAGGAGGAAGTCATTGCCGCTTTTAATAAAACATTAGAAAATGACTCAATTCTAAAAGCAACACCTTTAACAAACTATCAATCTATATTCGAATTTTTAACTATAGAAAAATTAAAAACCGAAAACTTATATGATTATCTGCTAAAAGAAAATATCGATTTTTTTGCCCAAAAGATACAGAGATGGCAAATTCAAAATAGTGAAATAACAGTATATAAAAACGAACTATTAGGAAGTTCAGAAGCATTTTCAAAACTTGACCTAAATTTTATAAAAGATGAGAACCTACGAAAAGTTATAGCTTTATACCAGAAATTAGAGACAAGCAACCCTTCTTTAGAAAATCAATTTAACCGAATTATATTTTGCAGTGATTTTATAACAGAACCTACTGAAAATTTAACCAAGTACTTAAATGATCTTCAACAACAGACCAATGACACAATTCTTACGCAGAAAATTTTTCTAAAAAAGGCTGAACTTTTAATTTCTCAAGCATCAAAAGAATTACATCCTGATTACAAAATTGAAGCTGTCAAAATATATGACAATATTATAAAAATCAATGATAAAACTAACGCAGCTCAAAGTGCTTTACAGCAAAAACAAAACGTTATTGATAAATCATTGGATGTCCGCCTTCAAAAATACAATTATCATAAAGAAAACACCAGAGCTTATATCAATTATAAAAACATTGATAACTTAAAAATATCATTTTACAAAATAAATCAAAAAACACTGAAAAAATTTTCAGCCTCAGAATTAATCTATAAACAGGATAGTTTAACGGAGGTAATTATAAAAACCCAAAGTAAAATTGCTACCCAAGATTATCAACTTCTTAACAAAAAAGATTATTTTGAATATACCACAGAAGTTCTCCTACCCCAATTAGAAACAGGAAGCTATTTAGTTTATTTTGAAAGCAATTCCGGATTAAAAGACAAAAAAGCTATTGCATATGAAACTTTGACAGTTTCAAACTTAAGTATTCTGGCGTCTCAAGGCGACAACAAAGAAAACTTTCAGGTTATAGATCGAAAAACAGGAAAACCTCTGGAAAACGTATCTATAAAATCATCTTATTATACACTTAAAACAGATTCAAACGGAGTAGCCTCCTATGTTGGAAGCAACAACCATTCTTACAATGATCACATTGAGTTTTCTTTAGAGAATGATACTATTTCGCCAAACCGAAATTATATTCGTTATACTCAGCCATATACTGCCAAAGAAAACAAAACCTTAAACGCTAAAGTCGAATTTTACTTGGATCGGGCTATATATCGTCCGGGACAAACTGTTTATTACAAAGGAATTGCATTTCAAAAGCAAGAAAATAAAACAAGCATTATTGCCAATACTTCTTTCAAAATAATAGTAAAAAATGCTAATTATCAAAATTTCAAAGAATTACAAGTTACCTCAAATGAATTTGGCTCCTTTTCAGGAGAATTCGTTTTGCCAAAAAATGGCGTAACTGGCACTTTCTATATTTTTGCAGGTAAACCCGAAGATTATGCAAAAGGAGATATTTACATAAAAAACAAACCAAATGAATCATTCTGGAAAGCTGCAATACTTGAATTTTCTGAAACTTATTTTAGGGTTGAGGAATACAAACGTCCAAAATTTAAAGTAGATTTTGATCCTAAAAAAGAAAGTTTTCAGGTTAATCAATCGATTAAAGTAAACGGAACTGCAAAAGCATTTGCCGGAAGTAATATTTCTGATGCAAAAGTGACTTATACCGTTAATCGATTTACAAGTTATTTTAGAAATTATTACGGACAGGAACAAAATGAAACTATTGCAACGGGCGAAACCAAAACAGATGCCTCGGGGAAATTTGTAGTTGAATTTATAGCCCAACCTTCAAAAAATGCAATAAAAGAGCAATTACCAGTCTTTAATTACAGAATAACGGCTGATGTTACTGATATTAATGGAGAAACCCACACATCAGAAACCATAGTAAAAGTAGGTTATCATGATTTGATTATCAATGCGAGTATTCCAAATCGTATTGAAACTAAAAACAAAAATGAGATCACCCTCACAAGTTCCAACTTAAACGGAGAATTTTTAGCTGCTAAAGGCGAAGTTAAATTGTATTTCGTCGCTCCATTTAGAAATAAATTCAAAGAACAAGTTTGGCCAGAACCAGAAATCGAAACTATTTCAGCTTCTGATTTTGAAAGATTATTTCCTTATGAGATTCGTGAAATTAAAAGCAAAAAAGCAAGCGAAACTTTATTATTTTCAAAGAAAATTGATACCGAAAAAGACAAAAAAATAGCGCTCGATTTTATTTCAAATTATAAATCCGGAAATTATAAAATTGTATTTTCTGCAAAAGACACTTTTAATAATCCTATAGAATCTGTTTCGACTTTTGAAATCAAACAAAGTAAAGACAAGTTTAATCCCGGTAAATTATTTACTGCAGAACAAATTAATGATGACCCTAAAAAAGACGGTTTTGTCGTAGTCAAACTTTCTTCTGTACTTTCAGATCTTTATATCACATCAAACGGTAACTACGGGAATCAGATCTATTTTGAAAATACGTATCATTTACAAAACAATGAAGTAACAATTAAAGTTCCGTTAAAAAACGAATTTGAAAAATCGGTACGTTTGGGATTTCAAAGCATTTTTGAGAACGAAATTTTTGATGAAGAAATAGACGTTCCATTAAAAACAGCAGAATCTAAATTCGAATTAATTGTTGAAAGTTTTAGAAATAAGATCGAACCAGGAAGTGTCGAAAAGTGGTCTTTTAAATTAAAATCAACCAACGCTAAAAATGAAGCAGAAGTTTTAGCATCTATGTATGATAGTTCTTTAGATCAGTTTGCAAAAAGAGATTGGAATATTCTAAATATCAATAAGTCCCGCTACAATTCTTCCAATCTTAAATCTGGTTTAGGTTTTGAAAAAATAAACACATCATTAGAAAATCTGGATGAAGATCTAACAATTAGTAAATTCTTTAAAGAAGAAATAAAATTAAATTGGTTTGGTTTTGACTTTTACAATAGCCGATATGGAGATTCACTTGGTTTAACAATAACTGAAATTAAAGATAAAAAAGTAGGCAGTGAAACTATTAAAGGAGATCCTGATGCTGTCGTAACTGTTGATGAGTCTGTTGGAGTTGGCGCTGCGTCTGCAGTAGTTCAGGAAGATAATCAAGTTTATAATACGGCAGCAGCACCAGCTTATTTAGCTGGACGAGCTGCAGGAATTCAAATCAGAGGTAAGGCAAGCATAGGTGGTCAAGACCCACTTTATATTGTAGATGGAGAAATTGTTGTGGACATTAAAAACATAAATCCCGCAGACATTCTTTCAATGGATGTTTTAAAAGATGAAAAAGCAACAGCCCTTTATGGAAGTAAAGCTGCAAACGGAGTAATAATCATTACAACCAAAAAAGCCTTAGAAGAATTAACACAGGTAAAAGCCAGAAAAAATTTATCTGAAACTGCGTTCTTTTTGCCGAATCTAAAAACCGATGCCAACGGAAAAGTAAGTTTTAATTTCACTTCCCCAGAAGCTTTAACGGCGTGGAAACTTCGTTTATTGGCACATAACAAAGATGCTGTTTCAGGTTATTTAGAAAAAAGTGTAGAAACTCAAAAAGAATTAATGGTTCTTCCGAATTTCCCTCGTTTCTTTAGAGAAAAAGACACGATTGTTATTTCTGCGAAAATTTCGAATGTTAAGGATAAAGCAAAAACAGGAATAGCTATTTTACAATTCTTTGATGCCACAACTATGCAGCCAATTGATGCTAAAATGTTGAACACAAAAAATATTCGAAATTTCAACGTTGGAGCTTTTGGAAACACAACTGCAACCTGGACGATTTCAATTCCGGAAGGTTTGCAAGGTGTTCAATATAAAATTCTGGCAAAATCTGGCAATTTCTCTGATGGAGAAGAAAACATACTTCCCGTTTTAACAAATAATATGCTGGTTACAGAAAGTATCCCGATTTGGGTTCGTGAAAATTCAACGAAAGAATATACGTTTGAGAATCTAAAAAACAATATTTCTTCGACTTTGAGAAACCATCAATTTACATTGGAATATACTTCAAATCCCACTTGGATTGCGATTCAGTCTTTGCCTTATTTAATGGAATATGAACATGAATGTGCAGAACAGACTTTTGCCCGTTTCTATTCCAATGCTTTGGCTTCAGAAATTATTTCAAGCAATCCGAAAATTGCAACTGTTTTTGAAGACTGGAGAAAAAACGGAAAACTGAATTCGAAATTAGAAGAAAGCGAAGAACTAAAATCAATTATTCTGACCGAGACACCTTGGCTAAATGATGCTCAAAGTGAAGATGAAAAGAAAAAGAATCTGGCACTTTTATTTGATTTGGAGAAAATGAAAACTTCACAAGAAGCTACTTTTGACAAATTAAAACAAAAACAAAAATCATCCGGAGGTTTTGCGTGGTTTAGCGGGGGCGACGAAAGCGAATACATTACCAGACATATTCTGGCTGGCTTAGGTCACCTATCTAAACTGAATAAAACAGAAGATACTAACACCAAAATTGATGCAATTGCCAAAACGGGAATTCCGTTTATCGATAATAAATTTCTGGAATATTATAAAAGTCAGACAAAAAACTTAAAAACAACAGCTAAACTAATCTGGACAAACCCTTATTCTGATTTGCATTATTTGTATACCAGAAGTTTCTATCTAGACAAATATCCGCTTTCAGACACTTTAAAAAAGGCAACTAAATTATATCTGGAAACGGCTAAAAAAGATTGGTTATCGTATTCTCTTTACGAAAAAGGTTTGGCTGCATTGGCTTTAAATCGTTTTGGAGAAAGTGATTCGGCTAAAAAAATCATTGAAAGTTTAAAAGAAACATCTTCTAATAATGAAGATTGGGGAATGTATTGGATTGCCAACAAATCAGGATGGTATTGGTATCAGGCTCCAATTGAAACTCAGGCTTTATTGATTGAGGCTTTCGCCGAAGTGAATCACGACACCAAATCAGTAGATGCTATGAAAGTTTGGTTATTAAAAAACAAACAGACTAAAAATTGGCCTACTACAAAATCAACGACAGAAGCCGTATACGCTTTATTAATGCAAGGAAATGATTGGCTTTCGGTAAAAGATAATACCATTATAAAAATTGGAGATCAAAAAATCCTGACCAAAAAATTATCTGAAAACGAAAAAGAAGCTGAAACCGGATACATCAAAATGAACTGGAAAGCCGATGAAGTAAAAAAAGAGATGGCATCAATAACTGTTCAGAACAAATCAAAAGTTCCAGGTTTTGGTGGCGTTTATTGGCAGTATTTTGAAGATTTAGATAAAATCAAAACGAATTCAGGTGCTGTTTTATTTGTTTCTAAAGAATTATATCTGAAAAAGAATTCTATAAAAGGAGACGAATTACAAAGAATTACATCTAAAAACCCTTTAAAAACGGGAGACTTAGTTACTGTAAGATTAATTATTACTTCTAAAGAAGACACAGAATACGTACACTTAAAAGATATGAGAGCTTCTTGTTTTGAACCGGTAAATGTGCTTTCAGAATACCAATACAAAGATGGATTAGGATATTATATGAGTACAAAAGATGCTGCAACACATTTCTTTTTTGACAGAATCAACAAAGGAACTTATGTACTAGAGTATGATATTAGAGTAAACAACAGCGGCGAATTCTCAAACGGAATTACCACAATTGAAAGTATGTACGCTCCGGAGTTTTCAAGTCATACGAAAGGAATTCGCGTGAAAGTTCAATAAACTATATATAAATCCCAATAAATAAATTCCAAAATAAGCTTTTGCAGAATTTCTTCCATAAAAAAATCCGCCACGAATTCACGAATTATAATTAAATGAAATTCGTGAATTCGTGGCGGAAAAAAATTCTAAAAATTGAGATTATTTAATAATCGTCATTTCATCAATAATATTTTTTGCTCCGGCGTATTTGTCGATAATCCAAAGTACGTAACGAATATCTACGTTGATTGTTCTTTGTAATTTTGGATCAAAAATAACATCACCAGCCATCGCTTCGATATTTCCGTCAAAAGCGATTCCGATTAATTCTCCTTTTCCGTTTAATACCGGAGAACCTGAATTTCCTCCAGTAATATCATTATCCGTTAAGAAGTTTACCGGCATGTATCCTGCTTTATCAGCATATTGACCGTAATCTTTTGCTTTGTTTAATTCTAACAAACGAGATGGTAAATCAAATTCCTGATCTCCTACTTTATACTTTTTAACCATACTTTCCATAGTAGTATAGTTGTTGATTGTAGCATCGTTACGCGGATCAGCTGGCAAAGCACGAACTTTTCCGTAAGTCAATCTCAAAGTAGAGTTTGCATCAGGATATTTTATTGCATTCAATTTTGACTCTCTTAAACCCTCAACCAAATTACGGTAAGCAATGGCAAAACCATCATCAGCTTTTGCCTGATCATCTGTTTTAGCACGGTATTTTGTTGTCAAATCATTAGAAATAATATACAAAGGATCGTGTACAATAGCTAATGGTTTTGGATCAGCCATAAATGCCAACACTTTATCTTTAGACGTGAAATAACTTATTTCAGCCGCTTTTGTAACATCAGCACTAAAATCACCATTATTTGCTGTTTTCATTTTAGCAATTTGCGGCGCTAAACCATATTCAGCAGCTTTTGAAGCGTATAAATTCAATTGCGCCGTTAACACATCTTTTTCAAGAGGTGCATAAAATTCACCGTAAATGTTATCAATCATGGCATTGATCTTTGGCAACATCTCCGCTTTTTTAGCATCGTTTTCATTATAGTAAGCAATCAATGCGTTTCCTAAATTTGCTGGTCCGGTTGCATAACTTGAAGTACGCAAAACCTGAGATAAGTAATTATCGTGGCGTGCTTTTAAATTTGTTTCCTTGTAATAATCGTTAATTGTCGGAATTACATTTTCGTACTTATCTTTGTTAGCTGGTTTAGCTGCCCATTCGTAAAATTTATCTTCCTGAGCTGATTTTGCCTCCGCAGTTCCGGCTTTAGTCAAAGCATCAATCATACCCTGACGGTTTTTCCAGTAATTTGCTGTCGAAGCATATTTAGACGCATATTGCAAACGAACTGTTGCATCTTTATCCATATACTTTTTCATTTGGTCCATTCCGGTTTTTGCACCTTCAACCCAAGCAGGATAAGCAAATTTTACGTTTTGCTCAATTCCGCCAGCCGGCATCCAACGATTTGTTCTTCCTGGATAACCCAAAATCATGGCGAAATCATTTTCTTTTACACCTTTGATACTTACAGGTAAATAATGTTTTGGCTGTAAAGGCACATTTTCTTTTGAATAGGTTGCAGGGTTTCCAGCTTTATCAGCATACACTCTAAACATAGAGAAATCTCCCGTTTGACGAGGCCATTCCCAGTTATCAGTATCTCCACCAAATTTACCAACACTTTCCGGTGGTGTTCCTACTAAACGAACGTCTGTGTAATCCTGGTAAACGAAATAGTAATATTCATTTCCCTGAAAGAAAGGACGAACAGAAACAGTATATTTTCCACCTTCGTTGTTTTCCTTTTCAATCAAAGCAATTTCTTGTTGAATGATTTTGTTTCTTTCTGTTTCTGTCATTGTATCATTTACTTTTGATAAAATTCTTTTAGAAACATCGTCCATGCGAACGAAGAAACGAACGTATAAAGATTTTGGTTTCATTTCGGCACTTCTTTCTTTTGCCCAAAAACCATCTTTTAAATAATTTTGTTCTGCAGTAGAAAGTTCAGCAATGGCATTGTAACCACAGTGGTGATTGGTTAAAACTAATCCGTCCTTAGAAACAATTTCTGCAGTACAACCTCCATTAAACTGTACAACAGCATCTTTTAAACTATGATGATTAATACTGTAAATTTCTTCGGCTGTTAATTGCAAGCCCATTTTTTCCATATCTCTATGGTTCAATCTTTCGATAAACATCAAAAACCACATTCCTTCGTCAGCTCTTGCAGGAAAAGCCATAAGGCACATGGTAAAGAATAAAATTATTTTTTTCATGTTATTTTATTTAAGTGATGCGAATATAGCTCATTTTCGCAATTATTTCATTCTATCAATTCCTAAAATAAAATATACCTGTCCATTTTTATCTTTTTTTTACGAATTTAACATTATCAGAAATAAAAAAGGCGCTCTGAAAACAGAACGCCTTTTAAAAATATTTTTAAACTTTTTACTCGTTAAGCATTTTCCAAAGCTTGTCTTTTAAATCAGTCAAACCTTGTTGAGCAACAGATGAAATAAACATGTATGGAATGTCTTTAAAAGCAACATCAAGTTCCACTTTCAATTCTGCTTTCAATTCATCATCCAGCATATCACATTTTGATATAACCAAAAGACGTTCTTTATCTAACATCTCCGGATTGTATTTAGTCAATTCATTAACCAAAATATCATATTCTCCTTTAATATCCGGAGTATCAACCGGTACTAAAAATAGCAAAGTTGAATTACGCTCAATATGACGCAAGAAATAATGTCCTAAACCTTTTCCTTCAGCGGCACCTTCAATAATTCCAGGAATATCGGCAATTACAAAAGATTGATAATCTCTGTAAGCTACAATTCCTAAGTTTGGTTTTAAAGTTGTAAACGGATAATCGGCAATTTTTGGTTTTGCAGAAGTCAATACAGACAATAAAGTTGATTTTCCAGCATTTGGAAAACCTACCAATCCAACATCAGCCAAAACTTTAAGTTCCAGAATTACATCCATTTCTACACCTGGTAAACCTGGCTGTGCATAACGTGGCGTTTGGTTTGTTGAACTTCTAAAATGCCAGTTTCCTAAACCACCTTTTCCTCCTCTTGAAAGAATTTGTTTTTCGCCGTCTTCGGTAATTTCGAATAAGGTTTCTCCGGTTTCTTTATCTTTTACTACAGTTCCTAAAGGCACTTCGATAAATTTATCATCTCCATCGGCACCAGTACTACGGTCTCCTCCTCCATCTCCACCGTGACCAGCTTTAATGTGACGCGCAAATTTTAAGTGAAATAATGTCCACAAACCTTTATTCCCCACTAAATATACGTGTCCACCGCGACCACCATCACCACCGTCCGGGCCTCCTTTTTCAATAAATTTCTCTCTATGTAAATGCGTAGATCCTTTTCCACCTTTTCCGGATGAAACATATATCTTAACGTAATCTACAAAATTTCCTTCTGTCATTGTTTTTAGTATTCAGTCGCAGTCACAGTTTTCAGTGCAAACCGCGACTGAAAATTGTGACTGGAAACTATTTTATTTTTAGTATTCCAGTCACAGTCGCAGTTTTCAGCACAAACTGCGACTGAAAACTGCGACTGAAAACTTTTTTATTTATTCTTTAAGTGCTTTTACCAACACTTTATCAATCTTTACGCCATCCATGTCTATTACTTCAAGCACAAATTTTTGCCAAACTAATTTTTCTCCTTCTTTTGGAATATGCGAAAGTTCGGTCATAATCATTCCGCTTACGGTGTTTACTTCGTAATCGTTTGTTAATTCGTCTAACTCAAAATAGGTTAGGAAATCGTGTAATGAATAATGTCCGTCAACCAGCCATGAACCATCTTCCCTTTCGATTAGCTGAAATTCATCTTTATAAAAATCAGATGCATCTCCAACTAAAGCTTCCAGAATATCATTCAACGTAATAATTCCCTGAAAAACGCCATATTCATCAGAGACTAAAGCATAATGCACTCCTGTTCTTTTGAAATTTTCCAACGCTTTGTAAGCCGTCGTCTGCTCCATTAAATAAGGAGGATCTGTCATTATTGCTGATAAATCAAAATGATCGCTTTCGATGTTGGCGAATATATTTTTCAACGTTACAATTCCTACTATATCATCGTAATTATCACTATATACAGGATAAACAGTATGTAAATCCAGCAATACTAACTCTTTGATTTTAGCTTTATCAGCGTTCAAAGGTAACATATCTACCGATTTACGATGTGTCATCAACGAATTTACTTTTCTGTCGCCAATATGAAAAACACGTTCCACAATATCCTGTTCAATTTCCTGAACTTCTCCACCTTCGGTTCCTTCTTTTATAATGGCTTTAATTTCTTCTTCGGTTACTTTTCCGTCGGCTGAAGGTTTTATCTGCAAAACATTCAATAAAAAATCGGTTGACGATGTTAGCAACCAAATAAATGGAGCGGTAATAATTGAAACTATCTTCATTGGCATTGCTACCATTTTCGCAATGGATTCCGGATAATTTAAGCCAATACGTTTTGGCAATAGCTCTCCTAAAACCAAAGAGAAAAACGTTAAAACCACCACCACAATTCCAACTGCAACTGAATGTGCATAGGGTTTTAAAATGGCAAATCCGGCAACAAACGCCTCAACATCCATAGTGATTTTATCTCCACTATAAATACCGGTCAAAATTCCTATTAAGGTAATTCCGATTTGTACTGTTGATAAAAACTTATTTGGCGAATTGGCTAAATCCAGTGCAATTTTGGCACTTTTATTCCCTTTTTTTGCAGCAGTCTCCAATCTGTTTTTTCTAGCCGAAATCAATGCGATTTCTGACATCGAGAAAACTCCGTTTAATAGTATTAGAAAAAATATTATTAGTATTTCCATTTTTAAGTTTAAAGTTAAAAGTCAAAAGTTAAATGTTTTTCAGAACTTATTTCAAATTTCCTTCTAACATTTAACTTTTAACTTCAAACGAGTTTTTACAAATTATCTATAACTGACGTTAATCGCTCTGTAATTTGTTCAACAGTTCCGATACCATCTACGGCATGAAACTTATTTTGTGCTTTATAATATCCAATTAATGGAGCTGTTTTTTCGTTGTATTCCTGATATCTTACACGAATTTTTTCTTCGTCCTGATCATCCACTCTTCCGCTTGTTTTTCCTCTTTCAAGCAAACGTGCTACCAAAATCTCATCATCAGCTTCTAGTGCAATAGTTGCTGTAACGCTTGACCCAATTGTTGGTAAAAATTTATCTAAAGCCTCAGCCTGATCTAAAGTTCTTGGATAACCGTCGAACAAAAATCCGTTTGAATCCAAATGTTTGTTCACTTCATCAATTAACATTGCAGTTGTAACTTCGCAAGGAACCAATTCTCCATTGTCCATAAAAACTCTTGCTCTTTTACCTAAATCTGTATCATTTTTTAAATTAAAACGAAAAATATCTCCTGTAGAAAGATGTGTTAATTTGTATTTCTCTTTTAAAAATTCTGCCTGAGTTCCTTTTCCTGCTCCTGGCTTTCCAAATAAAACAATGTTAATCATAAAAGTAATTTAATGATTGAAAGATCTAAAATTGAAAGATTTTTATAATCTTAAATAATTTAAATTTCTCTAATCGTGTTGTTAATGTAGTTATGTTATTTTTAAATTTTTTAATCTTTAAATGCTTAAATTTATTCTGCTAACTTATAGACTTCTGTTAAATTTCTTCCTAGACCATCGTAATCCAGACCGTAACCCACGATGAATTTATCCGGAATTCTGATTCCGATGTAATCAATTTTAATATCTTTTTTGTATGCTTCAGGTTTAAAAAACAAGGTCGCAATTTTAAAATGCTTTACGTTTTGTTGCTTAAACAAATGTTTTAATTCTTCGATTGTATTTCCGGTGTCAATAATATCTTCAATTATTACAACAGTTCTGCCTGAAAGATCCTGATTGATTCCGATTAATTCCTTAACAACATTAGTCGTTTCAGTACCTTCGTAAGAGGCCATTTTGATGAATGAAACTTCGCAAGGTCTTTTGTATTTTTTCAAAAAATCGCTTACAACCATAAATGCACCATTCAAAACGCCAATAAAAATTGGAGTATCGTCTCCAAAGTCATCTTCCACCTGTGCAACTATTTTGGTTAAAGCAAAATCAATTTCCTTAGCCGAAATAAACGGAACAAATTGTTTATCGTGAAGTTGTATCATTATTTTTGATTTTAAAATAATGCGCAAAGATACAGAATTACAACCAAATTGTTCGTATCAAATTATATGGATACGATGACTTTTTTAAGAATGTTAAATATCACTTAATATTTACAAATCTTTTGTTAAGGTCATTTTTAATTTTATTAAATTGTTGTCTATTAAAATTTTAACTCAAAAACATAATGAAAACTACGATACAATTATTTTCTCTGTCGTTATTAACCGTAATGACGGCCTGTCAAGGACAAGTAAAAAAAGAAGAAAAAGAAGCCCTGGCAAAACAACCACCAACTGTTGTAAAAACTGCCATTGGAGACCTGACATTGCCTCCGCCTTTTGCAACCGAATCTACATCAAAAAACAGTAAAGTAATAGGGTGGCCGGAAGGAAAAACGCCAACAGCGCCGGAAGGTTTCACAGTTACAAAATTTGCTGATGGATTTGAAAACCCGCGTTGGACCTATATCGCACCAAACAATGATATTTTTGTTGTCGAAAGTGGAACAAGAACGAGTAAAAACCAAATTACCGTACTTCGAGACAAAGACAAAGATGGAAAATTTGAAACACGTGAAGTTTTTATAAAAGACCTAAACAAACCTTTTGGAATGTTGGTTCTAAAAGACTTTTTCTACATAGCCAATACCGATGGTTTATATAAATATCCGTATAAAAACAATCCCCTGAAATTAGAAACGAAAGGCGTAAAAATCCTTGAACTTCCAGCCGGAGGTTACAACAATCACTGGACAAGAAATATAATTTCAAACACTGACGGATCAAAAATTTATGTTTCTGTAGGCTCTGGAAGTAATGTTGCAGAACACGGAATTGACAAAGAAGTTCGCCGTGCCGATATTCTTGAGATTAATCCTGATGGAACTGGCGAAAAAGTCTATGCGTCAGGACTTAGAAATCCTGTTGGAATGGATTGGAATCCGGTAAATAAAGAACTTTGGACCGCCGTAAATGAGCGTGATGAATTGGGAGATGATTTAGTTCCGGATTATATTACGAGTGTAAAAAAGGATGGTTTTTATGGATGGCCGTATTCTTATTTCGGCAATATTCCTGACCCAAGAATGAAAGGTGAAAGAAAAGATTTAGTCGAAAAAGCAATCATTCCTGATGTTCCGGTTGGTGCTCACACGGCTTCGTTGGGATTGGCTTTTTATACTAAAGATAAATTTCCGGCTAAATATAAAAACGGAGCATTCGTAGGGCAACACGGTTCCTGGAATCGTTCTAAAATCTCGGGTTATAAAGTTTTATTTGTTCCTTTTAAAGATGGAAAACCTTCCGGAAAACCAGAGGATTTTTTGACAGGTTTTATATCTGACAATGACAAAGCTGAAGTTTACGGGCGCCCGGTTGCTGTTACGGTTATGAATGACGGATCGCTTTTGGTAAATGACGATAGTGGAAATACGATTTGGAAAGTTACGGCTAATAAATAAATTCCAATTTTTAAATTGCTTCGCCAGTTCGCTATCGCTCGAGTCCAAATTCCAACTCTTTGGCAATAATTTAAACACATAGAAACATAGTATTCATGGGAACTTAAAAAAAGGCGTTTCACTTGCAAAAAGACACATAGCTATGTGTTTTAAAACAAGTGAAACGCCTTTATACGCAAACCAAAACTATGTTTCTATGTGTTTAAATTTTAAGCTCAAAAACTAAACTATTTTTATGCTTTTAAAAAAATATTGTTTTCTCCTTCTTCTCACAATTGTTTTTCAAAACACTTTTGCACAGGAAGAAAAAAGCAAATCTATTGATACTGTGAAAACAGAAAAACTCAAAGAAGTTATTATCAGTTCTTTTCACATTAATGATAGTTTGCAGAATGCACCGGCTTCGATTGGCATTTTATCCAAAAAAGAGCTGACGCAAAACAATGCTACTGATATCACGACTGTTGTAAATACAATTCCGGGCGTTTTTATGCAGTCGTCTAACTTTACGACTACTAGAATTTCGATTCGGGGAATTGGTGCAAGAACACCCTATGGAACAAATAAAATAAGGGCTTTTTATGGCAGTATTCCGCTGACTTCCGGAAATAGTGAGACTGTTATTGACGATATTGATCTGGAAAACCTCAACCAAATTGAAATAATTAAAGGACCGCTTTCAAGTATTTATGGTGCCGGTTTGGGCGGAGCGATTTTGATCTCGCCTCAACTTTCTAAAACAAAAGGACAGACTGCCGGAATAAGTTCCACTTTTGGTTCTTTTGGATTATTGAAGAATACTTTGAATTATAGTTTAGAGGAGAAAAGTTCCAGCCTGAATTTAAGTTATCACAATCTAAAATCAGATGGCTGGCGTGAAAACAGTTCTTATAAACGAGAAGGAATTACGCTTGCCGGAGAATTATTCAGAAAACAAAACAGCAAACTGACTTACTTTACCAATTACACTTATTTAAAAGCTTTTATTCCGAGTTCGATCAGTAAAGAAGTTTACGATACAAATCCACAATTGGGTGCACCAACCTGGGTAGCTTCAAAAGGATTTAAAGAATACAAATCGACTTTGGCGGGATTGGCTTATGATTTTAAGATTACTGATAATCTCAATAATTCAACTTCGGTTTTCATTAATTACAAGGACAGCAACGAACCTCGACCTTTCGATATTTTGCGTCAATATACTTTTGCAACCGGAGCAAGAACGCAATTTTCAGGGAATTTCGAAATTGGAAAACTGAAAAATCAATTCATTTTCGGAATGGAATATTTTACCGATAATTACAACGGAAATACATTTGAAAATTTGTACAAACAAAACAACGGACAAGGCAGTTTGCAAGGAAATCAATTGACAGAAAGCGATCAGAAAAGACATTTTTACAATATTTTTTCGCAAATCAGATCGTTGCTTTCGGAAAAACTCGAGCTTCAATTGGGTTTAAATTATAATGAAACGCATTTTGAACTGACTAACTTTCTTCCGCAAAAAACGGCAACTGAAAAATACAGTTATGACGGGATTTTTTCGCCACAACTTTCTTTATTGTTCAAACCAAATCAACAACAAACGATTTATTTTTCAGCGAGTCGCGGATTTTCATTACCGGCAACAGAAGAAACTTTAACCAGCAACGGAACTATCAATCCGGATATTAAACCTGAAAACGGTTATAATTTTGAATTGGGGGGGAAATTCTATTTCTTCAACAAAAATCTTTATTCCGAAATTGCGGTTTACCGAATGGAAATTAAAGATTTATTGGTTGCCAAAAGAATTGGCGATGATCAATACGAAGGTGTAAATGCCGGAAAAACATTGCATGAAGGAATTGAAATTACGCTGAAACATAATTGGCAAATTAATCGGTTTTTTAATCTGAATTCTTATGTTGGAACATCTATCGGAAAATATGAGTTTAAAGAATTCGTTGATAATGGAAATGATTATTCGGGAAATAAATTAACCGGAGTTCCTGCCAATAAAATAAATGCCGGATTAATTTTAAATACCCGTTTTGGAATTTATGTGAATGCTGATTATCAATTTGTAGATGAAATTCCGATGAACGATGCGAATTCGGCTTTCTCGGATTCCTATAATATCATCAATTTAAAAACAGGTTATCGTTTTGAAATTCTTCATAATCTAAACACCAATTTAGCTTTTGGAATCAATAATGTGACCAACGAAAAATATGCATCTTTAATTTTGCCAAATGCACTTCCTGTCGGGACTTCTTCTCCAAGATTTTATTACCCAGGGCTTCCTGTAAATTACTACGGAAACATCTCTTTAAATTACTTATTTTAGTTACAGAATTAAATCGATTAAAGATGCCATCTGAACTACAAAAGAAATTGGATTACGTTAGTGCTTACCGGGAAAACCGTCTGAAAGTGGCGCAGGAAATTTTAGAAAATCCCCGTTTCTTTGATGAATTAGTTTCGATTTGTTTTTCTCCATCTGACAAAAACAACCACAAAGCTTGTTGGATTTTAGAATTTGTCTCTTATGAAGAATTGATTTGGCTTCAGCCTCATCTTGATTTTTTCTTCTCTAATTTGAAGAATTTAAAAGATGAAAGTGCTATTCGTCCAATTGCAAAAGTGACGCAGCTTTTAGTAAAATCGCATTATAAAAAAGAGGAGAACGGCATTGTTCTTTCTGAAACTAATATTCAGGATTGCATTGAAGCTTCTTTTGACTGGCTTATTAATGATGTAAAAGTGGCTACAAAAGCGTATTCGATAAGAACTTTATATGTTTTGGGAAATTATTACGACTGGATTCATCCAGAGCTAAAAATTATTCTGGACAAAGATTATGGCGATCATTCTGCCGCTTATAAAGCGGTTGCACGGGAAGTTTTGAAGAAAATAAAATAGTTTTTTGCCACAGATTAAATCGATTTAAAAGATTTTTTTTCGCCACGAATTCACTAATTTTTGAAGTTATAAATTAGAAATTCGTGAATTCGTGGCGGAAAAATTAAATTTGCAATTCGATCAAAATAATTATTTTACGTACATTTGTAAAAACTTTACGTATATGAATACCAAACTCACTTTATCGTTAGAAAAAGAAGTCATCGAAAGAGCAAAATCGTATGCAAAAAAAACAGGCAGAAGTTTATCTGAACTGGTAGAAAGTTATTTTGAAAACTTAACTAAGAATTCGAATAATGAAGAAGAAATTGATCCGGAAATTAAAAAATTAATTGGGATTGTACAGTTACCACCAGATTTTGACGAAAAAAAAGCATTACAAGAATATTACGATGACAAATATAAACTATGAAAAATGTATTTATTGACACCAATATTCTAATGGATATTTTTTCAAATAGAGAGCCATTTGTAAAAATGTCTTTAAAAATTTACATATTAGGAAATCAAAAACAAATTCAGCTTTATACTTCTTCAAATACGATTACAACGCTACATTATTTACTTAAAAAATATATAGACGAAGAAAAAATAAGAATGGCTTTAGAACAAGTTTTAGAAAACATTCAGATAATTCCTGTTGACGCTAATATTATTCGGAAAAGTTTAAAGTCAAATCATAAAGATTTTGAAGACGCTATTCAGATTATTTCGGCACAATCAATTCACAACATGGATTGTATTATCACAAGAGATTTAAAAGATTATAAAAATTCAGAAATTAAGGTTTTTACTCCAGACGAATTTTTATCCAAAATAAAATAAACAATAACTAAGTGAATTTGAACAATTCAAATTAATAAACAATGAATTATTTTTCTTCTGATTTTAAATTAGGAATATTAGGCGGTGGACAATTAGGCAAAATGCTTTTGTTTGACACGCGAAAATTTGACATACAAACTTATGTTTTAGATCCGAGTGACGAAGCTCCGAGCAAAATTGCCTGTAATAAATTCTTTCAGGGCGATTTGATGGATTATGAAACGGTTTATAATTTTGGAAAACAGGTTGATGTTTTAACTTTCGAAATCGAATTGGTTAATCTTGAAGCTTTAACGCAATTAGAAAACGAAGGCCTAAAAGTATATCCGTCTCCAAAAACCTTAAAAGGAATTCAGAATAAAGGAATCCAAAAACAATTTTACTCGGATAACAATATTCCAACTGCACCTTTTGAAAGATTTGAAAATTTAGACAATCTAAAATCTAAAATCAATGATTTACAATTGCCTTTCGTGTGGAAATGCACCGAATTTGGTTACGACGGAAATGGTGTAAAAGTAATTCGTCAGGTTTCTGATTTAGACAGTTTACCCAATGTGGAATGTATTGCAGAAACAATGATTCCGTTCAAAAATGAATTGGCTGTTATTGTTTGCAGAAATCCATCAGGAGAAATTAAAACCTATCCGGTGGTTGAAATGGAATTCCATCCAGAAGCCAACCAGGTAGAATATGTAATTTGTCCGGCAAGAATCGACGAAAAGGTAGCTGAAAAAGCCAGAGCAATTGCTTTGAATGTTTCTGAGAAATTCAATCACGTTGGACTTTTAGCAGTTGAAATGTTTCAAACTAACGATGATGAAATTTTAGTAAATGAAGTCGCTCCTCGCCCACACAATTCAGGACATTATTCTATTGAAGCAAGTTACACTTCACAATTCGAAAATCATTTACGCGCGATTCTGGATCTTCCGTTAGGAAACACAGACAGCAAAGTTGCCGGTATTATGGTAAATTTGGTTGGTGCCGAAGGTTTTTCAGGAGATGTAGTTTATGAAAATATCGAAACCATTTTAGGATGGAACGGCGTTACGCCACATATTTACGGTAAAAAACAAACAAGACCGTTTAGAAAAATGGGGCACGTAACAATTGTAAATGAGAATATGGCTGAAGCCAGACGAATTGCAGAGGAAGTTAAGAATACTATTAGAGTGATCAGTGGTCAGTAATTAGTTTTCAGTCGCAGTTTACAACTTGAAACTTGAACAAAATAAACAGTTTTTTCAGTTTCGTTTTTCCGTCACAGTGAAAAACCTGAAACCTGAAACTTGAAACAAATAAAACAAAAACATGAGCAAAGTAGCCATTATAATGGGAAGTATCTCAGACATGCCAGTCATGCAGGATGCCATCGACATTTTAAAACAATTTAATATTGAAGTTGAAGTAGATATCGTTTCAGCACACAGAACGCCGGAAAAATTATTCGATTTCAGTAAAAACGCACACACTCGTGGGATTTCGGTAATTATTGCCGGAGCTGGAGGTGCAGCGCATTTACCGGGAATGGTAGCTTCAATGTCGCCGCTTCCTGTAATTGGAGTTCCGGTAAAATCAAGTAATTCAATTGATGGTTGGGATTCAGTTTTATCGATTTTGCAAATGCCAGGCGGAGTTCCTGTTGCAACAGTTGCTTTGAACGGAGCAAAAAATGCGGGAATTTTAGCTGCGCAAATTATCGGAAGTCACGATAAAAAAGTCCTTGAAACCATTATCGCTTATAAAGAAGAATTGAAAGCAGCGGTTAATAAAGCGGCTGAAGGATTGAAATAGTTTTCAGTTTTCAGTCACAGTTTTCAGTGTAAACTGTGACTGAAAACTGTGACTAAAAACTGAAATTAAGCTTCATCTTCAACTTCCTCCAAAACAGATTCAAATTCAGAAGCTGTTACATCATCCTTATTTATCCAATTTTCTGACGTAACCAGGTTATAACTTATATCATCTTCCGTTGTCAATTCCCAGATAATACTTTCTGCTTCAGGAAACGGAATATTTTTAGACATTTGATCTTCAAACAATCTTTTAATCAGGTTTCTGTCAGATAAACCATTATTCAACAATTTCAGTATATTTTCCGCCGTCAGTTTTTGTACTTCGCCATCAGTAGGCGTCATAGAAAAATGAACAACAGAAGCTTTTGCATTTGGAAATTTCCCATTGTAAGCCTTAAAAAGCAATTGATTGACATGAAATAATCTGCCTTGCATGTGTATTTCCGGATATTCCTCACATACTTTATCTATCAACATATTGTTGGATATCTGTTCAATTTGTCCTGCGCTTAATTCATCTCCCAGTTTATATTCTAAAACAATCTGTGCGGCTTCATTAGGCTCGTAATCCGAAATAGCCATCTCTAATAACTCCGGCAAACTACTTTTCTCCGCTGTCGCTCCATCGGGATAATTGAATTTTTGTAATAATACAACCAAATCTTCATCTGACCAATATCCTTCAACTTCGTTAACCGTGTCAATATTCTTTATTACAATTTGATAATTCATAGTGTTTTATTTAATTATGATTAGTGTCTTATAATTCTAATCGTATTTTTTCAATTTACGCTTTTAATATCTGCCACAGCAATAAATAACATAACTCTAACACAATTTAAGAGGATTTTATGCCTGGAATCAATTTCAAATAGCCCATTAGATTTTTATAAATTGTTATCTTTGGAATTCAAAAATTTGACTTCAATTAATAAAAAATAATATATCATAATGAGTGTTTTACTTTCAAAATTCAATACCAAACATAACACGGCCCCTTTTTCGCAAATTAAAATCGAAGATTACGTTCCTGCTTTTCAGGAAGGAATTATTTTGGCTAAAGCCGAAATTGATGCGATCGTAAACAATCCTCAAGCACCGACTTTTGAAAATACCGTTGTTGCAATGGATTTTGCAGGAGATGTTTTAGATCGTCTTTCCAGCATTTTCTTCAATCTGAATTCGGCTGAAACCAATGACGAGATGCAAAAAATCGCTCAGGAAGTTTCGCCTTTACTTTCGGAATTTGGGAATGATATTACTTTGAATGCTGCTTTATTTGCCAAAATAAAAGCCGTTTACGAGCAAAAAGAAAAACTAAATTTAAATCCGGAACAGACAACACTTTTAGATAAAAAGTATAAAAGTTTCTCCAGAAACGGGGCTAATTTACCGGAAGACAAAAAAGATCAATTGCGCGAAATCGACAAAGAATTATCGAAGTTGAGTTTACAATTTGGCGAAAATGTTTTGGCCGAAACGAATGCTTTCGAATTGCATCTAACTAACGAAAGTGATTTGGCAGGATTACCGGAAGGAACAATTGAAGCCGCAAAATTATTGGCAAAAAGCCAGGAAAAAGAAGGCTGGATTTTCACTTTAGATCATCCAAGTTACGTTCCGTTTTTGACTTATGCGGACAATCGTGAATTGCGTAAAAAAATGGCAATTGCTTTTGGTGCAAAAGCGTTTCAGAATAACGAATTTGACAATCAGGAAAATGTCCTTAAAATTGCTAAACTACGATTTGAAAGAGCCAATTTATTAGGTTATAAAACACACGCTCATTTTGTATTGGAAGAAAGAATGGCCGAAAGTCCGGAAAAAGTTTTCTCTTTCTTAAATGATTTATTGGCAAAAGCAAAACCTGCGGCCCAAAAAGAATTTGCAGAATTGACTGCTTTCGCTACAGCCCTAGACGGAATCGAACAATTAGAAAAATGGGACGGCGCTTATTATTCTGAAAAATTAAAACAACAGCTTTTTAATTTAGATGATGAAAAACTGAAACCTTATTTTCAATTAGAAAAAGTTTTAGACGGGGCCTTTACGGTTGCCCAAAAATTATACGGATTGACCTTTACCGAAGTTTTTGACATCGATAAATACCATGAAGAAGTTACGACTTATGAAGTTAAAGATGCAAATAACAATTTAGTTTCTATTTTCTATGCCGATTTCTTCCCTAGAAAAGGAAAAAGAAATGGAGCCTGGATGACTTCATTCAAATCACAATCTATAAAAGACGGCGTTAATGAAAGACCACATATTTCGAACGTTTGCAACTTTACAAAACCAACAGAAACGAAACCTTCGTTGTTGACTTTTAATGAAGTGACGACTTTATTCCACGAATTTGGTCATGGTTTACATGGAATGTTAGCCAACACAACGTATCCAAGTTTATCAGGAACTTCTGTTTTCTGGGATTTTGTAGAATTACCAAGTCAGATTATGGAAAACTGGTGTTACGAACCAGAAGCTTTGGCTTTATTTGCCAATCATTACGAAACCGGAGAAATTATTCCGATTGAATACGTTCAGAAAATTAAAGAAAGTGCGAGTTTCCAGGAAGGTTTGGCGACTATGCGCCAATTAAGTTTTGGACTTTTAGATATGGCATGGCACGGACAAGACCCAACAAACATTACAGATCTAAAAACTTTCGAAACCGAACAATTTGCTAATACACAATTGTATCCCGATGTAAAAGAAAATGCTATGAGCACCGCTTTTTCACATATTTTTCAGGGTGGATATTCTTCCGGATATTACAGCTACAAATGGGCGGAAGTTCTGGATGCAGATGCTTTTGAATATTTCCAGGAAAAAGGCATTTTCAATAAAGAAGTAGCAACAAAATTCAAAGACAATGTACTTTCAAAAGGAGGAACAGAACACCCCATGACTTTGTACAAACGTTTCAGAGGTCAGGAACCAAAACCGGAAGCTTTGTTGAAACGTGCAGGACTATTGTAAATTTTAGTCCCGATAGCTATCGCGATAGATATCAGATTTTAGATTATATCCGGAGTAGAAATACTTCGGATTTTTAATTTGATTTTGTCTGAAAATAAAATTAATTACCTTCGCCTTATTTTTAAACTTAATCTTACAAAAAATAAATTGAAAAAATATTTTAAAATTACCCTTTACCTTGCAATTATTGGATTAGTTGCTGTTGTTTCTGTAAATTACTACGTAAAGTCATCGACCAAAAAGAACATTCATCACTCTCTTAAAAGATTTCCAAAAAACGATGTCGGGATTATTTTTGGTGCGGGAATTAGAGGAGATCAGCCGAGTAAATATTTAAAAGACAGACTTGATGCCGGGATTTTACTATGGAAAGCAAAACGCATCAATAAAATTTTACTTTCCGGAGATAATGGTCGCGAAGAATATGATGAATTAACCGTAATGAAAAAGTACTGTTACACTCATGGAGTGGATACAACTAAAATATTTATTGATTATGCTGGTTTCGACACCTACTCTACTATATATCGTGCAAAACATATTTTCAATATCAAAAAAGCAACTTTAATCTCTCAGGAATATCATTTGAACCGAGCGATTTATATTGGACAAAAACTCGGAATTAAATCAGTTGGATATTCGGCTAATAAAGGAGAGTATTCAGGATACAAATATGTTTGCTTTAGAGAATATGGTTCTATTTTTAAATCGTTTTTGGATGTTTTTAGAAATCGCGAACCACATTTTTTAGGAAATCCGATTGATATTAATGGGGTTTCTAATTATTCTAAAGAGGATAAACGGTAAAAAAAGTCCGAAGTAAAATTACTTCGGACTTTTTTTTAATTTAAAACTTCCAAATAATCTAAGACAGATTCTTGAAAAGCTTCTTTCAGTTCAATTATCGAAGCGGCCTCAAAAGTGACTACATCATTAATTCCCTGAATTTTTCCAAAAAAGACCTTATCTTCTTCTGAAAATTCTATACTTCCCTTATATCCTTTAAATTCAAAATAATTTTCCATTTTTATATTTTAATGCACATGCAAATATAAGAAAATACATCTAATTAAAATACTTGCAAAACAAACTTTCATTTATTTTTGAAAGTTTAAAAACTTTTGTTTACATTTGTTCTATGACAATGAGCATTTATGCGATTTGCATTTGACCGTTTGAAAAACAATAAAATCGACAAATGAAATTCAAAGAAGCAAAAAATAAGTTCGTACAAACCTGGGGAGCATTAGGTTCTCAATGGGGAATTAATAAAACCATGGCGCAAATCCATGCTTTATTAATGGTATCGAACGAAGCCGTTTCGATGGAAGACATTATGGACGAATTGCAAATTTCCCGTGGAAATGCCAGCATGAACCTAAGAGCTTTAATGGATTGGGGAATTGTCTATAAAGAATACAAAGCCGGCGAAAGAAGAGAGTTTTTTACAGCCGAAAAAGATTTAGATGAATTAGCTTCCAAAATCGCGCGAGAAAGAAGCAAAAGAGAAATTAAACCTGCTCTTAAAATCTTGAAAGAAGTTTCGACTATTGAAGTAACTGAATCTTCTGCAGAAGAAAAACACTTTGTGGATCAGACTTCTAAATTATATGACTTTGTTTTAAAAGCGGATAATATGTTAGATAAAATGACCGAATTCAACGAAAACTGGCTAGGACGTTTGGTTCTAAAAATTATGAAGTAAAAAAATTTAATTAAAACTTTCATTTTTTTCTGAAAGTTTAAAACAAACAATAACTATGAAAATATTGAACTACGGAAATTTAGCAATTGTTTTTATCCTAATTACCAGCAATATTTTGGGTCAATTTTATTCTTATTTTCTGGGCATAGCATTCATATTTGGTCTTTTCATAATGCCAATATATCAGTTGTTAGCAGGGTTTATTTGGTTTATGACATCAAACAGAGACGAAAGAATTAGTCTTTATTTCAAAGGTGTTTTTATCTTTTTCTTCCTCGAATTATGTAACTCCGGTTTTCATAAAATTGGAAATCAGAAAATTTCTGAACAAATCTCAACAATTCTATTTCCGACAATCCCTATAATACTTGCAATCTATTTTACTTATATACTTAACCAATATTCAAGAAAATGAACTTCTTAAAAGCAGAATGGAAAAACTTAGCACTTTTCAATTATGAAGTTGATGCTAAAATCTTAGAAAAATATGTTCCGAGCGGCACCGAAATAGATTTATGGAACAACAAATGTTACGTGAGCCTGGTTGGTTTTATGTTTAAAAATACCAAAGTCTTAGGATTGAAAGTTCCTTTTCACATTGATTTTGAAGAAGTGAATTTAAGATTTTATGTAAAACGTTTTGAAAATGGCGAATGGAAACGCGGCGTTGTTTTCATTAAAGAAATTGTTCCTAAAAAAGCCATCACTTTTATTGCAAATACTTTGTATCAGGAAAATTACGAAACGCAAAAAATGAGACATGAAATCATTGAAAATGAAAACAGCAACACTTTTATTTACCAATGGAAAAAGGATGAAAACTGGAATATTATTCAATTAGAAACTGAAAAAAATCCGACAGAAATTAAAGTTGATTCTGAAGCTGAGTTTATTACTGAACATTATTTCGGTTACACCAAAATTGATCTGGAAACCACTTTTGAATATGAAGTGCAACATCCAAGATGGGAACAATTTGAGGTTTTGAATTATAACGTTGCTATCGATTTCAGAAAAACGTATGGCAACGATTTCGAGTTTTTACAAGACACAAATCCAACTTCAGTTTTCCTTGCAAAAGGATCTGATATTAAAGTTAAAAACAAACGAAAACTCGAAACTGTCTTTGCTCTTGAAGAAGCTTACCATTAGAATTTTATTATTAATCTATAAAATCAGGAATTATGAAAACGCTCGAGAACCAAACTTTACTTTACGATGAAGATTGTCCGCTTTGCAGTTTATACACCACTGGCTTCGTAAAAAGCGGTATGTTAGATGAAAATGGAAGAAAGTCATATTGCCAGTTATCTGAGGAAGAACAAAGTTTTGTGGATTTAAAACGTGCGCCAAACGAAATTGCTTTGGTTGATAATAAAACTAAAACCGTTACTTACGGAATTGACAGTTTAATAAAAGTTATCGGTTTTTCATTTCCACTAATTGAAAAAATGGCTACGATTAAACCCGTTCATTTCATCCTGACCAAAATGTATTCTTTTGTTTCTTACAATCGAAAAGTAATTATTCCTGGTGGAAATAGTAAAGAAGAAAATAAACTACGATGTACGCCTGATTTTAATTACAAATACCGTTTTATTTTCATCGGCTTTGCGGTAACTATAACCACTTTGGTTTTATTTGGTTTTTCTAATTTGATTCCGAATCTACCAAAAACCAATATTTTAAGAGAATTCATTTTAGCTATTGGACAGATTATTTTCCAAAGTTTATTTCTTTTAAAAATGGATAAAAAAACAATACTCAATTATGCCGGAAACTTAATGACGATCTCTTTAATGGGCTCTTTGATTTTAGTTCCCATTTTAATTCTAAATCAATTTGTTAATCTTCCGCAGTTTTTAATTTTAGGTTGGTTTGGAATAACTGTTTTCATCATGTTTGCAGAACATTTTAGAAGAGTGAAAGTGCTAAACCTTCCTTTTTATTTATGTTTTACCTGGGTTCTTTATCGAATTATTGCTTTAGTATTTATCTTAGATTAACCAACCATACAATAGATAGCCACGAATTCACGAATTTGCCATTACAATAACTCTAAAAAAATTCGTGAATTCGTGGCGGAATATCCTATAAATTAAAAACATGAAAAAACTCATCATAGCAGCCGGAACAGGATTTTTAGGACAGGTTTTAGTTCATCATTTCAAAGATAAATTTGAAGAGATTGTAATTCTGACGCGTGGAAAATCTCAAACAATTGACAAAATTAAATACGTAAACTGGAATGCCAGAACTTTTTCTGGATGGGAAAAAGAATTAGAAAATGCCACCGTTTTAATCAATCTTACCGGAAAATCTGTGGATTGCCGATATACCAAAGAAAACAAAAAAGAGATTCTGTTATCCCGAATTGAAAGCACAAAGATTTTAAATAAAGCTGTTTTAAACTGTCAAAACCCACCGAAACACTGGTTGAATTCATCAACTTCAACTATTTATCGTTTTTCTCTGGATAAACAAATGGACGAAGTCGATGGAGAAATAGGAAATGACTTTTCTATAAACGTCGCCCTTTCCTGGGAAAAAGCATTCTTTAAAACTGAAACTCCCAATACTTTAAAAACCGCTTTGCGAACATCAATTGTTTTAGGAAAAAATGGTGGAGCTTTTATTCCGTTAAAGACTTTAGCAAAAATTGGTTTTGGCGGAAAACAGGGAAAAGGAAATCAATTTATAAGCTGGATCCACGAACAAGATTTTGCAAATGCAATTGATTTTATTATTGAAAAAGAAATGACCGGATTGATAAATGTGGTTTCTCCAAAACCGATTCGCAATGCTGATTTTATGCAAAAACTTCGAAAAGCGGTTGGCTTTCCTTTCGGAATTCCGATGAACACATTCTTATTAGAAATTGGATCTTTTTTCATTCGTACAGAAACGGAATTGGTTTTAAAAAGCAGAAACGTAGTTCCGAAACGACTTTTAGACAATGGATTTCAATTTAAGTTTGGGGATATTGATGAGGCTTTTGAAAATCTACTACGCAAGAGTAAACCTGACAGGTTTAAATCGTGATAATTTTATTAGCTCCAGCGGAGCGAGATGTTTATAGAAATTTAGAATCGCCCCTATAATAAGCTCCAGCGGAGCGACATATTTCACAGCCTTAATTATTAAACATATCACCCCGATGGGGTTTTACAACAATATCTTTTTGTTTTCTATAAATATGCCGTCCCTCCGGGACTTGAAATAAATTCCAAAATCAATGACAACCATAAACCTAACAACCAAAATAAAAGCACCAAAACAAACCGTTTTCGATGCTTCAAGAAATATAGATATTCACCAACAATCGGCCAGTAAATCAAATGAAAAAGCAATTGCAGGCGTAACATCCGGATTAATCAATTTAAATGAAACGGTAACCTGGTGCGGGAAACATTTCGGTTTTTATTTGACTCACAAAAGCCGAATTACCAAAATGAATTTGCATGATTATTTTGTGGATGAAATGGAACACGGAAAATTTAAATCTTTCAAACATGAACATTTTTTTGAAGAAGAAAATGGATTTACAACTATGAAAGATAAATTGCAATATGAAACTCCGTTTGGAATTTTCGGAGAATTATTTGATATTTTATTTCTGGAAAAACATCTTAATAAATTTCTTTTAGAGAGAAACAAAATCTTAAAAAAGGTCTCAGAACAAAGCACATTTTAAATCAATATTTCTTTTGAAAATGAATTTTCTCGCTTTACGCTTGCGTGAGGGATAGAAGTGGAAAGCCCACAGCCTGATGAAGGAAGAGCGAGGACTTGCAACGGATAGCCCGGCCCGGAGGGACACGCCCAAATCATTTAGAAACTTTGATGCCTTTTATTTATAAAAATTCAATCATCAGCCACCAAAAAATCGGAACACTTTCAACCCAGAAAGAAGTATAATATTTAGACCGGTTTGGGTTTGCAAACAGAATAAACAACATCAACATGACAACCATTATCAGATTGATGATAAGATCATGAAGATCAAAAGATAATATTCCTACCACCCAAAACGGAACCAAAAGCGAAAAACCCAAAATTTTAGTTTTCTTCACTCCAATAGTTTGCGGAACCGTTTGCAAATGTGGATCATCATTGGCCAGATCTAAAATTTCAAAAACCAAAATCAGCACAAAAACCAATACAAAACGCTGAATACATTTGATAAAAAAGTTCGCCGTAAAAGGAATTTCGGCATTTATTAAAGGTAAAACCAGCGTTGCCCCTACCCAACAAAGTGCTACAATATATATTTTTACGCCGGCCCAGTTTCGGGCATTTTTTCTATTTGGGAAAAACGGTAAAGTATAAAGCGCCGTTATTAAAAATATTCCAACAGAAACGATTTGCGTGATTCGCTTTAAATGGAAAAAATAATAGCCCACTAAAACGAGTGAAATAAAGCTTAAAACGGCAATAATTTTCAGCTGAATTCCGATAGGTTTTTTCTTCACCCGAACCAAAGCATCGTATTTAACAAAATTATATCCTACAATTGTTCCAAAAAAAACAAACAAGGCCATCGCTTCATCATACTGAATATGAAACATATGAAACGTTACCCTGACTAAGGCATAACATGACAAAGCCACATGAATGCTGCTATTTAGGTAAAAATCTAATATTCGTTTTAAAAATTTCATATCTCAAATCTAATCAATTAGTAACAAATCAACTCTTTGGTTATAAATTTCATAAAAATTGAAGTTAAAAATACCCATTAAATTATTAATAATACTTAATTTTGCGCGACAAAAAAACAACACATTTACTATAAAATGTAATAAACCTTTGTAATTCGTGATTAATTGGGAATTTACCGAGCTAATTACATTCACTTTAAAAAACTAGATAGCTACAAATGAGAACAGATGCTTTTGCTTTAAGACACATTGGCCCAAGAGAAACAGATCTTCCACACATGTTAAAAACCATTGGAGTGGAATCGATTGAACAACTTGTTTATGAAACCCTTCCGGACGATATTCGTTTAAAAGCACCTTTGAATTTAGATCCTGCAATGACGGAGTACGAATTCGCAAATCATATTCAGGAACTGGGAAAGAAAAATAAAGTATTCAAATCGTATATTGGTTTGGGGTATCATCCAACTATCGTTCCGGCTCCAATTCAAAGAAACATCTTCGAAAATCCAGGATGGTATACAGCTTACACGCCTTACCAGGCAGAAATTGCTCAAGGTCGTCTTGAAGCTATTTTAAATTTCCAGACTACCGTTATTGAATTATCAGGAATGGAAATTGCCAATGCCTCTCTATTAGATGAAGGTACAGCTGCAGCAGAAGCTATGGCTTTACTTTTTGACGTTCGTACACGTGATCAAAAGAAAAACAATACAAACAAATTCTTCGTTTCTGAAGAAATTTTACCACAAACTTTATCAATCCTGCAAACACGTTCAACTCCGGTTGGAATTGAATTAGTTGTTGGAAACCACGAAACTTTTGATTTTTCAAATGAATTCTTCGGAGCCATTTTACAATACCCTGGAAAGTATGGTCAGGTAAACGATTATACTGCTTTTGTTGCTAAAGCAAAAGAAAATGAAATTAAAGTTGCCTTTGCTGCTGATATTTTATCATTAGCTACCTTAACTTCTCCGGGAGAAATGGGAGCAGCTGTTGTTGTTGGAACAACTCAGCGTTTTGGTGTACCAATGGGTTATGGTGGTCCTCACGCTGCTTTTTTTGCAACTAAAGACGAATACAAACGATCTATGCCAGGTCGTATTATCGGAGTTTCTATTGATGTAAATGGAAATCGCGCTTTACGTATGGCCTTAGGAACTCGTGAGCAGCACATTAAACGTGAAAAAGCGACTTCAAATATTTGTACAGCTCAGGTTTTACTAGCGGTTATGGCCGGAATGTATGCCGTTTACCACGGACCAAAAGGCTTACAATATATTGCAGGTAAAGTTCATGCATCAGCGGTTACTGCTGCTGAAGCTTTAAATAAATTAGGCGTTTATCAAACCAACACAGCTTATTTTGATACTATTTTAGTAAAAGCAGATGCTCAAAAAGTAAAAGCCGTAGCGGAGAAAAACGAAGTAAACTTCTTCTATGTTGATGCTGATACCATTTCGATCTCATTCAACGAAACAACTTCAATTACTGATGTCAATCAAATTATTGCGATTTTTGCTGAAGCATTAGGAAAAGAAACTTTTACCGTTTCTGAATTAACTACTGCAAGCCAATTACCTGCTTCTTTAGAAAGAACATCTTCTTTCTTAACACATGATGTATTCAACAATCATCATTCAGAAAGTCAGTTAATGCGTTACATCAAAAAGTTAGAGCGTAAAGATTTATCATTGAATCATTCCATGATTTCACTAGGTTCTTGTACGATGAAATTAAACGCAGCTTCAGAAATGTTGCCTTTATCAATGCCAAACTGGAACAGCATTCACCCGTTTGCACCAGTAGAACAAGCAGAAGGTTATATCACGATGCTTAAAAAGTTAGAGGAGCAACTAAATGTAATTACTGGTTTTGCCGGAACAACATTACAGCCTAACTCAGGAGCTCAGGGAGAGTACGCTGGTTTAATGGCGATTCGTGCTTACCATTTATCAAGAGGCGATAGTCACCGTAATGTATGTTTAATTCCTTCTTCAGCTCACGGAACCAATCCTGCTTCTGCAGCGATGGCCGGAATGAAAATCATCGTTACAAAAACGACTCCGGAAGGAAACATTGATGTAGAGGATTTAAGAGAAAAAGCGATTGAACACAAAGATGATTTATCTTGTTTAATGGTAACGTATCCTTCTACTCACGGAGTTTTTGAATCTTCCATTATTGAAATCACTAAATTAATCCACGACAACGGTGGATTAGTATATATGGATGGTGCAAACATGAACGCGCAAGTTGGATTAACAAATCCTGCTACAATTGGCGCTGACGTTTGTCACTTAAACTTACACAAAACATTCGCTATTCCTCACGGTGGCGGTGGACCTGGAGTTGGACCAATCTGTGTAAACGAAAAACTAGTTCCGTTTTTACCAACAAACCCAATCTTAAAAGTAGGTGGAGAACAAGCGATTACAGCAATTTCATCTGCACCTTACGGATCAGCTTTAGTATGTTTAATTTCTTACGGTTACATCACAATGATGGGTGCTGAAGGATTAAAAAGCGCTACAGAGCATGCAATTTTGAATGCTAATTACATGAAAGCGCGTTTCGAAGGGCACTACCCAATTCTTTATACCGGAGAATGTGGAAGAGCAGCTCACGAAATGATTTTAGATTGTCGTTCATTTAAAGAAAACGGAATTGAAGTTGGTGATATCGCGAAACGTTTAATGGATTACGGTTTCCACGCTCCTACTGTTTCTTTCCCGGTTGCCGGAACTTTAATGATCGAGCCTACTGAATCTGAAGATTTAGCAGAATTAGATCGTTTTTGTGATGCTCTTATTTCAATCAGAAAAGAGATTGAAGCTGCAACAGCCGATGATAAAAACAACGTATTGAAAAATGCACCTCACACATTGGCAATGTTAACTACTGATAACTGGGTTTTCCCTTACACTAGAGAAAAAGCAGCTTATCCATTAGAGTACATCGCTGATAATAAATTCTGGCCATCGGTACGTCGTGTAGATGACGCATACGGTGACAGAAATTTAGTTTGTAGCTGTGCACCAATCGAAGCTTACATGGAAAACTAAGAAATAAGTTTTTCTAATTATATCAAAACCCGACAGATTTTAAGACCTGTCGGGTTTTTCGTTTTGGTTTCTTTTGTTTCAGGTTTCATGTTTCAAGTTCGACTGCAACGTGAAACCTGAAACTTGAAACTTGAAACTTGAAACATTTATAATCTGGGCGTGCCAGTATTTAAAAAAAGGCCTAATCAGCTTTGCGCTTATGAGGCCTTTTCTTAAATAGTGTCGGGCTATCCACACTGCTTCGGCAGTTCGTTCCTATCCCTCACGCGGAAGAAACGACAGGTTTTGAAGAAGAATACCGTTTATATTTTCATCAAATACTCAAATGGTCTAATCAAAGAAAACAGTAAGTTTGTCATTCCGACGGAGGAGGAATCCCCGCAAGTAGCTCCGTTGCTAATAGCCAATCTTTGTCGAGTTTCTTGCGGAGATTCCTCCTCCGTCGGAATAACATACCTTACTTGTAAAATCATCCTTAAGTTTTTTTGGGGCTGTTCCGGAGGAACAAAAGATATTGCAGGGATGTCCCGAAGCTTTGGGATCAATCCATTCTAAGCTCAGTAATTCGCCAATCTTTGTCGAGCTTCTCACGGGGATTCCTCGTTCCTCGGAATGACATACTTTGTGAAATTCCCGCAACAGAGAAACTTGAAACCTGACTCGAGAGCTTTGCTCGAACAGGCGAAGCAAACCTGAAACAAAAAAAATCCACACCACGCAATATCTCAAACGTTTGAAATCTCGGGAAAACTGAATTTTCATTAAAAAATAAACAATATATCCCCTAAAAATTTATTATTTCATAATTATATGCATGCATAGTATTTTTTGTGATAGTTATCATAATTTTTTATATAATTTAGCAATAAATTTATTGGATAATTAAGGAATAATGAAAATAAAAATAATTGGTATCGGAAGTTACATTCCGAATAAAGAAGTAAGCAATACTGACTTTGACAAGCATGTTTTTTTAAATGAAGATGGAACTCCTTTTGGCTACCCAAATGAAGTTGTAATTAAAAAATTCAAAGGCATTACCGGAATCGAAAACCGTCGCTATGCCGAAACTCAACATAACGCATCAGATTTAGCTTTTTTTGCTGCTGAAAAAGCAATCGAAAACGCAGGAATTGATCGCGAAACTTTAGATTATATCATTTTCGCACACAATTTTGGAGATGTAAAATCCGGAACGCATCAAACGGATATTTTACCGAGTTTAGCAACTCGTGTAAAAAATAAATTGGACATCAAAAATCCAAAATGTGTAGCTTACGATATTCTCTTCGGATGCCCGGGATGGATTGAAGGTGTTTTACAAGCCAACGCATTCATCAAATCCGGAATGGCCAAAAGAGTTTTAGTTATTGGAGCTGAAACTTTATCAAGAGTGGTTGACGATCACGATCGTGACTCCATGATTTATTCTGATGGAGCCGGAGCTTCAATCCTAGAAGGTACTGAAGGCGAATCAGGATTGTTATCTTACGAAAGCGCAACTTTTGCAAATGATGAAGCCAACTTCCTTTACTTCGGGAAATCATACAATCCAGACTTAGATCCGGACATTAAATACATCAAAATGTATGGTCGTAAAATTTACGAATTTGCATTAAGCCAGGTTCCGTGTGCGATGAAAAGCTGTTTAGACAAAAGCGGTATTGGAATTGACGAAGTGAAGAAAATCTTAATTCACCAGGCAAACGAAAAAATGGACGAAGCAATTATCGAACGCTTCTACAAATT
The DNA here is from genome assembly GCA_900107365.1 of Flavobacterium aquidurense. Classification (GTDB taxonomy): domain Bacteria; phylum Bacteroidota; class Bacteroidia; order Flavobacteriales; family Flavobacteriaceae; genus Flavobacterium; species Flavobacterium aquidurense. The sequence continues at coordinate 132,836 of FNPS01000003.1, read as the reverse complement.
ATACGACAAAACTGCACCGAAGGACATTATGCCAATGAGCATTCATGATTTAGGAAATAGCAGTGTGGCAACAGTTCCAACTTTATACGACCTAATCCTAAAAGGAAAAATAGAAGGCCATGAAATCAACAAAGGCGACGTTATCATTTTTGCTTCTGTTGGAGCAGGAATGAATGTTAATGCTTTTGTATACCGTCATTAAAAAAATCGCAGTATTCAGTCACAGTTTACAGTCGCGGTATTCACAATCTGCAAAACTGAGTACTGCGACTGTAAACTGAAAACTAAAAAAAGTCCGCATCTTAAAATGCGGACTTTTTAGTATATTTGCGACCTAATATAAAATCAAGAACGATCGCTTGCTTCGTTCCTCGCAAAGACTATGTACGAAAAAACGTTTCCAAATAAAAGATTCAAACTTACTTTAGAATTTTTACAAAAGCATATCAAAACTTCTGAAACAATCCTTGATTTAGGAGTTGAAAACCCGTTTTCGAAAATCATGAAAGAAGCTGGTTATACTGTAAAAAACACCACTGGCGAAGATTTAGATTTGGACCAAAATGTTTTAAAAACAGACAACCAAAACGTAGTAACTGCTTTCGAAATCTTCGAACATTTATTAAATCCGTTTACGATTTTAAGTGAAATTAAATCAGATAAACTTTTGATTTCGATCCCAATGCGTTTATGGTTTTCACCGGCATATCGTTCTAAAACGGATATGTGGGACAGACATTACCATGAATTTGAAGATTGGCAATTGGACTGGCTTTTAGAAAAAACAGGCTGGAAAATCATCGACAGACAAAAATGGACAAACCCGGTTAAGAAGTTTGGTTTAAGACCTTTTTTACGAAGCTTTACAAATAGATATTATATCGTTTACGCTGAAAAAATTTAGATTTCAGATTGTAGATTTTAGAGTAACGATTTCTGATTTCTGATTTTTAGATAAAGTAAAACTAATCTAAGATCTAAAATCTAAAATCTAAAATTTTTATATGAAGTACTATATTGTTATACCGGCTCACAACGAACAGGATTTAATTGGCCTGACTTTACAATCTTTGGTTTCACAAACCGTTTTGCCTTCAAAAATTGTAGTGGTAAACGACAATTCTACAGATAAAACAGAAGAAGTTGTCTTGGGTTTTGCTAAAGATAATCCGTATATTTCTGTAGTAAACAAAACTTCAGATGCGATTCATATGCCGGGAAGTAAAGTTATTCAGGCTTTTCAAAAAGGTTTTGAAACTTTGGATGCTGATTACGACATTATAGTGAAAATTGACGGCGATTTAATTTTTCCTCCTAACTATTTCGAAACTATTATTAAACACTTTGAGTCCGATCCAAAAATTGGAATGGCGGGTGGATTTTGTTATATTGACAAAAATGGGGATTGGGTTTTAGAAAACCTAACCGATAAAGATCATATTCGTGGTGCTTTGAAAGCGTATAGAAAAGCAACGTTTCAGCAAATTGGAGGTTTAAAACCTGCAATGGGTTGGGATACTGTTGACGAATTGCTTTGCAAATATTATGATTGGAAAGTAGTCACAGATGAATCTTTGCACGTAAAACACCTTAAACCAACAGGCGCAAACTACAACAAAACAGCTCGTTACAAACAAGGAGAAGCTTTTTATACTTTAGGATACGGCTTTTGGATTACAGGAATCGCATCGGCCAAACTGGCGATGATGAAGAAAAAACCATTACTCTTTTTAGATTATATAAAAGGATTTTTGAAAGCAAAAAAAGCAAAAACACCTTTATTAGTTACTCCGGAACAAGCTAAGTTTATTAGAAATTATCGTTTTCAGAAAATGAAACAAAAGCTTTTTTAATCTTAAAAAAAATTAAAAAACTGTAAACTGAAACTGTAAACTGTAAACTAATCCTTAATTTAGCCAATATTTCAAAAACTATGATGCTAATTCGTTATTTATCTCAAATAGGAAGATATTTTTTAATGTTAAAAGAAATTTTCAATAAACAGACAAAATGGTCTGTTATGAAAAAATTGATTTTCAAAGAAATCGATGATTTAATAATCGACTCTCTAGGCATCGTTTGCTTTATCTCCTTTTTTATCGGAGGAGTTGTAGCTATTCAAACGGCATTAAACTTAACGAACCCATTAATCCCAAAATATTTAATTGGTTTTGCTACACGTCAATCTGTAATTTTGGAGTTTGCCCCTACTTTTATTTCGGTAATTATGGCCGGAAAAATGGGATCTTACATCACTTCAAGTATTGGAACAATGCGTGTTACAGAACAAATTGATGCTTTAGAGGTTATGGGTGTTAATTCTTTAAACTATCTTGTTTTTCCAAAAATAGTAGCCTTATTAATGTATCCTTTCGTAATTGGTATCAGTATGTTTCTGGGTATTTTTGGAGGATGGCTTGCTTGTGCCTATGGAGGTTTTTCAACTAGTCAGGACTTTATTCAGGGTGCTCAAATGGATTTTAATCCATTTCATATTACATATGCTTTCATTAAAACTTTAATTTTCGCAATGTTATTAGCGACAATTCCCTCTTTTCACGGTTATTACATGAAAGGTGGCGCACTTGAAGTGGGTAAGGCTAGTACCGTATCATTTGTATGGACATCTGTTTGTATTATTCTTTTCAATTATATATTAACTCAATTATTATTAGGATAATGATCGAAGTAAAAAACATAGAAAAATCATTCGGCGACAGTAAAGTTTTAAAAGGAGTTTCGACTGTTTTTGAAACTGGAAAAACCAATTTGATTATTGGACAAAGTGGATCCGGAAAAACAGTTTTACTAAAAACTTTGTTGGGAATTCATACACCGGATTCCGGCACAATTGAGTTTGACGGACGTGTTTATTCTGATCTAAATCCAGATGAAAAAAGAGAATTGAGAACAGAAATTGGAATGGTTTTTCAGGGAAGTGCCTTATTTGATTCTATGACTGTTGAAGAAAATGTCGCTTTTCCGTTAAGAATGTTCACAAGCGACAATAAGACAAAAATTAAAGAACGCGTTGACTTTGTTCTGGAAAGAGTAAATTTAGTTGACGCACATAAAAAATTGCCTTCTGAAATCTCAGGAGGAATGCAAAAACGTGTGGCGATTGCCCGCGCAATTGTAAATAATCCGAAGTATTTGTTTTGTGATGAACCGAACTCAGGTTTAGATCCAAACACTTCTACATTGATTGATAATTTGATTAAGGAAATTACAGAGGAATATAACATCACTACCGTAATTAATACGCACGATATGAACTCCGTTATGGAAATTGGGGAGAATATAGTATTTCTGAAAAAAGGTGTAAAAGCCTGGCAGGGAACTAAAGAAGAAATCTTTAGAACCGATAATAAGGATATCGTGAAATTTGTATACTCTTCAAACTTGTTTAAGAAAGTGAGAGAAGCTTATTTAAAAGGTTAAAAACCTTTTTAAATTCCAATAAAAAAATTCCAAATTCCAAACTTATAATTGGAATTTGGAATTTTTTTATTGTTCTTTTTTGGGCCGTTGGAATTTGGGATTTTCGTGTTGGAATTTCTAACTGTAATTTTATTATTTTACATCTTTAAAATCATTTTCTTCAACTATTATCGTCTGGTATGTTATTCCTTCGAAATTACTTGCCGGAAACTCATATGTTGCACGCTGTATAACTCCATCTTTAAACCTGCTTAGATTAACAGTTTCCTTTAGATATTTTTGAATATAGATAGTTTGTACAGACGTACCATTAGCCGTTATCTGATCCAGATTGAATGAATAGGTCAAATTATGAATTGGAGTCAAAGGAAACGTTGACAGATTATTGGTTTTAAACGTTATTTGGCAAGGATATAATTCAATTAAATTAATGGTATTAAATTCAAATTCTTTACCAATATATTTCATATCATTTGAACTATCTGTAATGTCAATTAAAAAAGGCTCCCATATAACTTGTGGTTCGTTTTTTTTGGTGTATTCGCCGAAGTAAAGGCTATAAAAATTTCCCTTGCCGCTCGTTTTAAAAGTAAAATTGTAATTTCCTTTATCGTCTGTATAGGTAGAATCAACATCTTGTATAAATTCATAATCCAGACTAATATCAAAAACTGAGTTACTTGTTACTTTAAATTCACCAACTTTAACTTTTAAATTAGAAATTGGTTTATCACGATAATCTGTAAGTTTACCAAAAACCCTGGTTTCAATTCCTGATTTAATTAATACAGGATCCTTTCTGCATCCTGCCATTGAAACCATTAAAACAAATAGAAGTAGTGTATTTCTCATAAAAAACAGTTTTGCTAAAAATACAATAATTTTATAAACATAAGACAATCTAGATATTAAGGTTACATAAATCTAAATTCCAATAAAAAAAATCCAAATTCCAAACTGCAAAGGTTGGTATTTGGATTTTATTTTTATGTTTTTTTTAAGTTGGAATTTGTAATTTTAAAAGATTGGAATTTCCTTTTATGATTGGAATTTCCTTTTATGATTGGAATTTCCTTTTATTAGAATTTCTCATTAATATTAATCAATTCCACTTCAGCATTTGGATTAAAAAGATAGGTTTTACCGGAGCTGATTTCAATACACTCGAAACGTTTGGTTCGAACTGCTAATTTCTTGAAAATTTTACCATTCTTTATTCTAAAAACACTTCCGTAAGGAATTTCAAAAATGTAATTTTTATCATTCTGCGCATCGTATTGCTTCAAGGCCAAAGACAAAGTAGTATCGGTATCACTACTTGCTGATGGATTCTTAAAATGCCTCGCTAATAATGGAAGTAACTGCCCGGGAAAAATCTCAGGTCTGATAAACGGAACCATCAAACGTTGAAAAGTAAATTTCCATTCATCTCCATGTGGTTTTATGTTTCGTCCAAACTTTTCAAAAGCAACCAAATGTGCAATCTCATGAATTAACGTCATCAAAAAACGATATTTATTTAAACTTGCATTTACCGTGATTTCATGTTTACCACTAAGTCCACGTCTGTAATCACCATGACGCGTCTGTCGCTCATTTACGATTTTCAGATGAACCTGATTGGCAACAATCAATTCAAAAACAGGCTTTACAGCGTGTTCGGGTATATATCTTGCTAAAGTTTCGTTCAATTTTTAAGTAAAAATGTTATTTGTTAAAAGTAAAAAGTTCAAAATTGGAATTTGCTTTTTGGAATTTAACTTACGGGTTGGTTGAAGAAACTTCTAAAACCTTTCCATTAAAATATTTATTCCCATTCAATGTAAAATCATAAATATAAGTTGCCATTCCTTCTGCTGAAATTGGTGCCTGGTAACCAGGAAAAGCTTCGTTTAGCATTTCTGTCTGAACAGAGCCTAAAGCCAGAACATTGAAGGAGATTCCTTTCTCTTTATATTCTTCGGCTAATAATTCAGTTAACGTAATAACGGCACCTTTACTTGAACTATACGCCGCCAAACCAGCAAATTTCAAACTGCCACGTACACCACCAATTGAACTGATTGTTACGACATGACTTCCTTTTTGAAGATAAGGCAAACAGATTCTGGTAAGATTGGCTACAGCAAAAACATTCACTTTATAAATACTTTCAAAATCAGCCTGCGTTGTTTCTGCAAAAGGCTTCAATAATAAAGCGCCTGCATTATGCACAACGGCATCTACTTTTTTCCAGGTTGAAGAAAGGAAACCTTCTACTTCCTGCAAAGTGCTTTCGTCAGCCAAATCAATTGAAAGACAGGTAACATTTTGATGTGCTAAAAGCGTCTGAGGTATTTTTCTGGAAATAGCCAAAACCTGATGACCGGCGTTCGCAAACTGCAAAGCCAATTCATATCCAATTCCTCTGCTTGTTCCGGTAATGATAATATTTTTCATATGGAGATACTATGTCTTTTTTAATGGAATATGCAATCGCCATTCTTAATCCCGTTTTATATTTGGAATCATGGCGATTTCATGAAGCAAAAATAAGCAAATCAAAATAAAAAGAAGGAGTATTATTTCATCGTAATTTCTTCCGTTGCAGTTGATGAAATTTGAGTTACTGCTGGCAATAATTCCTGAATAAGAGAAGTCATATGCGGAATATCCATCACTTTAAATTCGTCTGAAACATGGTGATAAAAATCAAAATTTTCGAAATCAAAAGTACTTATTGACTGGCAAGGTTTCTTAAACGCTTCGTAAAAAGAGTAATTATCAGATCTGTAGAACAACTTATACTCTGCTTCTTTTGGCAAAAAACCAATAGTATTTTTCCCGGTATATTCATTAATTTTCTCTGCCATATTTGACTTATCAAAACCCGTTACGTAAGCCAGAAAATCTCTTTTCATTGGCACACCAACCATTTCAATATTCAATTGGGTATATAAATTAAAATTAAGCTTTTGAAGTTTCGGAGCTAAACTTTTAGAACCTAACAATCCTTTTTCTTCTCCGGCAAAAAATACAAAAAGAATACTGCGTTTATTTGATTTTGTCTCTGCAAAATATTTTGCCATTTCTGCCACAACCGTCACACCGGAAGCATCGTCATTTGCTCCATTGTTAATTACATCAGCCTGTTGTTTTTTCTCCATTCCAATATGGTCGTAATGCGCACTTAACACAACAAATTCCTTTTTTAAAACCGGGTCCGTTCCTTCTAAAACTCCAACAATATTGTAAGCAGGAGATTTAAAGTTGGTTAAAGTATCGCGATAGGTTTTAAAATAGGGTTTTATATTATTCTTCTTAAAGAAGTCTTCTAAGAAAATTGCTGCTTTATCAATTCCTTTTGTTCCGGTTTCACGCCCTTCTAATTCATCGGAAGAAAGGTATTTTAAGAAATCTGAAACGTCGGATTCTTTGACTTTGTATGAAATGGCTAAAGGTTCTGACTCTGATTGAGATGCTTTTTCAGTTGTTGCAGATGGGTTCGATTTACAACTTAATAAAACCAATGGAAAAAGCAGAAAGTAAAGTTTTTTCATAACTGAAGTTTTTAGACTCCAGAAAGCTATATTTCTAAAGTCGCAGGTTTAAAATATTTTTTATACACTTTAAATACCTGAATACTTCCTAAAACAACAAAAAATAGCGGAATAAAAACAGGCATCCCATACTTTGAAAACTGATTTACTTTTTGAAAAATGGTCTGCAATAAAACAATCAAACTAAACATTCCTAAAAAAACACCAATCAAAGTTCCTGCAATATAATAATATTTTAACTTTCTTTCAATTGCAATATACTTTCCATTAAGCAAATATAAATTCCAGCTGGTCCAAAAAGGCAGTTGCAAAAAATTGAAACAATTCAAAACGATACCAATTACAAATGGAGAATACATTAAATAATCCCGAAAGTTAGAATCAGATTTAGCTGACTGATTAAAACTCGAATAAAAAACAAAAGCCAAAAGAAACATAAATCCAACCGAAAATAAATCTATGATCTTCATTAATTTTTTGTTACTAACTAGCTGTTTTGCAAAAAGTAATGTAAAATAAATCACAAAAGTCTCCACAAAAATGACTCCACACAAATAGAAAATCAGATTATGGAGCCCTGATTTGGAGTAAATTTCTAATCCAGCCAGGTTTAAATATCCCAGCGGAATTGATCCTAAAAAACTTACCACAAATCCTACTGCAATATTTTTTACTCTTTTCATTTAAAAATTCATGATTTTATTATTCTGTGTCAAATGCAGACGATATTCCCGCATACCCACCTTATAATCTAAATACGGCACACCCATTTTATGATTTTCAACGCTTATTTCATACATATACGTGATATGTCTGGCCAATTCTCTCCAGGCAAACCAAACCGAATGTTTAGGATCGTAAATGTGTGTTGGCTCGCTCGCCGCTCCGTTGAGTTCTACAATTTGAAAGTTTTCTCCGCGTTCTAATTCTTCAAAAGTGTTGTACATAATATCAAAACGTCCAAAATAGAATTCGGGAATTTGAGTGGCAATCTCATTCATCATTGCGGTTAATTTTGGCGTAATCAAATTACTTCCGTCAAGAAATTTTGCCCCGCGGGAATGATTTCCAAACGGAACCAGATTGAATGTTTCGTCTTTATACAAAATATGGGACAACTGATCACCGTATTCTTCTTTTAAAACATCAAATTGCAATTTAAATCTGGGCGTTTGTTTGATTAATTCTTCAATGGTCGATTTTCCATCGCCCTTAACAATCAAAAATTCTTTAGAAACTATTCCTGTAATTTTTCCTGTTTTTTGAAGTGGATGACGCACATAAAAAATACCCACTTCATTTTGAAAAGGAATTAAATCCTGTAGAAGAAAATCGAAATTTGCTTTTTCGGCGTACTCTTTCAATTCTGAAACTGTTTTGATTTTTTTTACACCAGATCCACGCAAACCAATATCTGGTTTTGCTATTAAAGGAAAATAAATTCCCTTTTCTACGACCAAATCCACGATTTTCTTTAAAGTGGTATTTTCCTTAATTAAGATCGTTTTTGGATAATATTTTTTGGGAAGTAAATCATAAATCTGTTTTTTGCTTTCCATCATAAATCCGCCATTTTTTATTTTTGGATTTGAGGCATTAAAGAAGAAAATGGATCTTGCTTTGATAGCATAATAAGCCCAAAGAAAATAAATAGGAACATACAAAACCTGAAAAGGCCAATACTCCCAATTGCTAATTTTATGGATAAATAGTTTCATTGGCAGAAATTTAAATACTTATAAAAGTGGATATAAAATTTTTTGTTTTAACCAGATCATAATAACGCAGCACGCACTTATTTTTTTCGATTACGGCCTGGGTTATACTTAAAGTTTGCAATACATTTTCTCTATTGATAATAAGGCCATTTTCTGAATCACCACGTTCGGTATTTCGATGAAAATCGAGTATTTCTGAAGCCGAAATTTCCTTTTGATTTTTTAGGAAATTAAAAAACCAATTTGCTCTTTTTTGTCTGACTTCCTTCGGATATAAAGTAACGGAAGACCAAATATGATTTTGACTTGCATTTAATAAAGTTTTGATTTTACTAAAACCATCCCAAATCAATTCATATAATTCTTCCTGCTGATACAAAACCAAAGTAAAAGGCTCAATGTCTTCCAGATTAATCTGATCCCAACAATCCTTTGGCGAATCATTTGAAATAATATCCAAAGCAATTAATCCTCTGCTTCTTCTATAAAAAAGCTCCGGTACATGTTTGATTTTTCCTCCGTTCAAAAGCACTAAAACAGTTCCGTTTTCATCAATCACAAACCAGGTTCCACCCGCTTTAGCATCTTTGGGATACAGGATATTTTTGCCATTTTGGCAATAATTTTTAGGTGCAACAGCACTCGGACGAATCACCTTTTCATCTCGGTTTGAAGTAATAATGATACTTCCGTTATTATTTACAAAACTTACTGTACACATTGTTTTCTATATTCAATAGTGGAACGGGCAACGCCAAAATTTTCATCAACTAAAACATTCTCAACCTGTAGCACTGCCACTTTTATTAACGCCTGATGATGAATACAATGTTCCAGATTATAAAGCAGCTCTCTGTAATAATTACTTTGAATTCTAATGTTGATACCGTCAATAACTTGCTCGAGATAGATTATTTTATTCTCACTTTTCAACCCCATTTTTATGGCAACAATAGATTGTTTTGCAAATTCAGTCTCTGTTTGAATGAGAGTGTTTCGTTCCCGATTGTCGTAATTTAAAATTCCGAAATCGTAACTATTTTCAAGACATTGAAACATCTCTAAAATATGTCGGATATGCTCACCAATTGTGGCATTACTCAAAGCTGGACAAGATCTTGCATAATCCTGATCAGACAATTGATCTAATAGATAAATTAATTCATCTAAACTGTGGCGTATGGATTTTAACAACATAACTATCTTAAATTTAGAAGATTAAACAATTTCTTTCTATCAAAATAAAGTAACACTAAACAGCACGATAAAGTGATCACGGCCAGGCTAAAAAGCAATCCGCCATCATTTTTTACTTCAATTCCTAATACAAATAAATGCGATGCAATAGCCCCTGTCATTATTCCGATTCCACCCAAAGCCCCGATCCAGGTTGTCGCCGGAATTAAAATTAAAATCGCGACAAGCAACTCTGCAATTCCGGAGCCAATTCTACCGTAAGGTTCTATTCCTAAGGTTGAAAATATATAGATACTTTCTTCTGCTCCGCTGAATTTAAAGAACAACGTTTGCAGTAAAATTCCCGAAGCCACCAGCCTGAAAATCCATTTTACAATTTCCGTTTTCATGGTGCCTTATTTATATATTTTCTTCCAATTATTGTCTGCCTTAACTTTTAAATTAGCCTCGTCTTTGTTCCAGCTTTTCAAAGTATTATTAAAATAAGCATTGTAGAACAGATATAGTTTTCCATCAATAATCTTAAAAGTTTCCGGATTTATTTCGACTTTTTCTCCGGCACTTCCCATCGCATAAGCGCACCATCCACCATATTGAGGTTCATATTTTGAAGGATTTTTCAAGAACGTTTCTTTATTTTCATTTGAAGAGAATATATAAATTACACCTTGATAGGCTGTTGAAATCTCTTTTTTCCCTCTCATCGCTTTTCCCTGAACAAAATAACCAACCGGATCATAACCCAGAATAGCCACTTTGTTTTCTAAATTATACTGACTGATTCTTTTTGCATCATTTTGAGCAAATGAAATCGCTGAAGCCAGAATTAATACTAAAACAACTAACTTTTTCATCTTAATTTATTTTAAGTTTTTTAATACCGAAACCAACAATTCCTCTGAAATACGATGCTTGAAATCAGGTGAAATATATTCGAATAGAATCTCATTTTCCGTATTTACAACAAAAACAGAAGGTACTGGCAAAAAGTTGGTATTGACTCCATTAGAATGTACGTTAATTACTGATTTATAGTTTTCCGGAGCTTCATAAGCAATTCCAATTGCTTTAATTAATTCCCCTTTTGAGTCAGAAAGTAAGGTGTATTTCACTTTATCCTTCTCTTCAGTCATTTTCAAATTTGCAGGAGCATCAGGACTTATGGCAATAATTTGAAATCCCTCAGCCAGAATTTGTTTTTCGGCTTCAGCCAAAGCCTGCAAATGTAAATTGCAATACGGACACCAGCCACCGCGATAAAAAACTAAAACGGTCTTTTTCTCTTTAAGTAAATCTGAAAGTTGAACAGCTGTATTCTCAGCTGATTTTAAAGTAATGCCTGGAATTTTCTCTCCTATTAATAAAGGAGCAATATCAGTCGCAGATTTGGGAATTGCGGTTTGTGCATTAGCAACCGTAGTAATGGTTACTAAAAAAATAAAAAGTAATTTTTTCATAATTTAAGGATTTACATCTTTTGATGATGTAAAACTACTTCACTATGAAAAAGCAAAATGTCAGCTAATTTACAATTGAACCAAAATAATTATAATTTGGTAATATCCTGAATAACAATTTCTTTTCGGTTGTAACTTAAAAGATGGTTCGTTTCCATTTCATTGAGCAATTGCGTAGCGGTTTGTCTGGAAGTACAAATAATCTGGGCAATATCATTCTGGGTCAAATAATTTTCGATGGTTACCGAATTTCCATTTACTGTTCCTTCTTTCTCTGCCCAGTCTTTAAGAAACTGATACAATCGGGTTTTAGCATCCTTAGAAATTAAATTAGAATAACTGTTTTTGATGCGTTTCATTTTTAAACCCACAAATTTGGTGTACGAAATTGCCAGAGTGGGATTTCGCAATAATAAATCTTCAAAATCAGACATTAAAAAACTACAGATCGCAACATCATCAGAAAGGACTTTTGCATATTCTTCATTTTTATTATCTGTTTCTAAAGTCAATTCGCCAAACAAATCTCCTTTTTGAATAATGTCTTTTATGGTTTCATTTCCATTGTCATCAACGGCAACAATTTTGATATTTCCTTTTTTAAGTAAAAATATGCGTGGCACATCTGACGAAGAAAAATAAATAATTTCGCCTTTTGATGCTTTTTTAAAACCTGTAATGATACACAATTGTTTGATTTGAGAAAAACTCAAAGTCCTGAACAGCTTATGATCGCGCAAATACCAATACTTCAATTCTTCGTACATAAAACAATTTTCTTTATGTAAAGGTAGCCAAATTTAGAAGCAAACAAAAAAACCCTTTCAGACAGAAAAGTCTAAAAGGGTTTTGCTAATTTATTTTTTTTTGAAGAAAATTATCCTGCGATAACTGATCTTGAAATTACTATTTTTTGAATTTCAGAAGTTCCTTCGTAAATCTGAGTAATTTTAGCATCACGCATGAAACGTTCAACGTGATATTCTTTTACGTAACCGTTTCCACCATGAATCTGAACTGCTTCAACAGCTGTATCCATTGCTACTTGCGAAGCGAATAATTTAGCCATGGCTCCACTTACGTCGTAGTTTTTACCCTGATCTTTATCCCAAGCTGCTTTCATACACAAATGACGCGCCGCTTCGATATTAACCGCCATGTCGGCCAATTTGAAAGCAATTGCCTGATGATTGCAGATTTCTGTTCCGAAAGCTTTACGAACTTTTGAATAATTCAAAGCCAATTCATATGCTCCAGAAGCAATTCCTAACGCCTGAGACGCAATTCCAATACGACCTCCAGCCAACGTTTTCATTGCGAATTTAAATCCGAAACCGTCTTCTCCAATTCTGTTTTCTTTTGGAACTTTTACATCACTAAACATTAAAGAGTGTGTATCAGAACCACGGATTCCCATTTTTTGTTCTTTTGGTCCAATTGAGAAACCCGGCATATCTTTGGTCATGATCAAAGCATTGATTCCTTTATGTTTTTTCTCCGGATGCGTTTGCGCAATTACCAAATAAACAGAAGCTGTGTTTCCGTTTGTAATCCAGTTTTTTGTTCCATTTACTAAATAATGGTCCCCCATATCAATAGCAGTTGTTTTTTGAGAAGTGGCATCACTTCCTGCTTCTGGTTCACTTAAGCAAAAGGCACCGTGAATTTCTCCCGAGGCAAGACCTGGTAAATATTTTTGTTTTTGTTCTTCCGTTCCAAATTCTTGTAAACCCCAACAAACTAAAGAGTTATTTACTGACATTACAACAGAAGCAGAAGCATCAACTTTTGAAATTTCTTCCATTGCAATTACATATGAAATAGCATCAAGTCCGCTCCCTCCGTATTTCGGATCAACCATCATTCCCATGAAGCCTAATTGCCCCATTTTTTTCACTTGTTCTGTTGGAAAAATTTGTTTTTCATCGCGTTCAATAACTCCAGGTAACAATTCGTTTTGAGCAAAGTCTCTCGCGGCTTGTTGAATCATTAAATGCTCTTCGGTAAGATTGAAATCCATAGTCTTAATTTATTTTATTGTTTTTTGAAACCAAAATCAAAAAAACTTCGTTAATAGAGATGATTTGGTTTTTGTGGTTTTTGATATTTCTGCCTTTAAAGGGCTTCCAAAGATAATTTTTAAAACTCAAATTAACAATGCATGCATATAAAATTAATAGATCAGCAACAATTACGATAACGTTTTCGTAATTATTCTGAAATTTAGACGCAGAGGCATCAATCCTGCAATCTTTTCTTTAAAATTTAAGAATATAATTGCGTATAAAAACAGCTTTACTAAAAAGTTTTAGTAAATTATTTGGCCAAAAAAGATTAAACAGTTCATAAAACAGGTAATTGTACGTAAAACTACTCTTACTAATTTGATTATTAATCTGATACGTTCAAAAAAAATAAAAATTGGCATGAAAAAACATAGACAACAACCAGTCTAAATTAAGAAATTAACATTATTTTTGCCTAAAAATTATTATATCGACAGCTTATGAAAAAGATTTTACTTGTTCTTACATTCCTTTTAAGTTTACAATTTTCAACCGTTTCCGCGCAAACTCAACTAGAAGTTAACGGCGTAACGGTTCCCAGGAAAATTGACTTCCAAAACAAAACTTTACAATTAAATGGTGCTGGCGGAAGATCAAAAATGTGGTTGGAAGTTTACGTTCAGGCCTTGTATTTATCACAATTAAGCCAAGATCCAAAATTTATCATTGATAGTGATACTGAAATGGCGATCAGAATTGAGATTACATCCTCTATGGTTTCTTCAAACAAATTGACCAAAGCAATGAATACTGGTTTTGAAAAATCTGCAGGAAGTAATCTGGAAGAATTAAGACCGAGAATTGAGCAGTTCAAAACGATGTTAAGTGATGCTATCACGGAAAAAGATGTTTTTATTTTAGCTTACAATCCACTTGACCAAACCATCAACGTTATTAAAAATGATGTTGTAAAAGGAAAAGTGACAGGATTTGATTTCAAAAAAGCATTATTCGGAATCTGGTTATCTGACAAACCAGTTGACGAAACTTTAAAAAAGCATTTATTAGGAATATAATCTCCTAACATTCATAAAATTTTAAAGCCGAAAGCGTTATGTTTTCGGCTTTCTTTTTTTCTTTAAATAAAATTGATACAAAATACATTATTCGCATTATTCTATTTTATACTTTTACGCAAAATAAACATATCACAACAAAATGAAAGATTTATTACAGCAATTTGAAAATAAAGAACCTGAAATTGTTTTTAACTGGAAAGATTCTGAAACAGAAGCAGAAGGTTGGACAGTAATTAATTCACTTCGTGGAGGAGCCGCAGGAGGTGGAACAAGAATGAGAAAAGGCCTGGATATGAATGAAGTTCTTTCTTTGGCTAAAACAATGGAAGTTAAATTTTCTGTTTCCGGACCTGCAATTGGAGGCGCTAAATCCGGAATTAATTTTGACCCGAACGATCCTCGTAAAAAAGGTGTTTTGCAACGTTGGTATAAAGCGGTTTCGCCTTTGTTAAAAAGTTATTACGGAACTGGTGGTGATTTGAATGTTGATGAAATTCATGAAGTTATTCCGATGACAGAAGAATGTGGTGTCTGGCATCCGCAGGAAGGTGTTTTTAACGGACATTTCAAACCAACCGAAGCGGATAAAATCAATAGAATTGGTCAATTGCGTCAGGGTGTTATCAAGGTTATCGAAAACCCAAAATTTTCACCAGATGTAACAAGAAAATATACTGTTGCTGATATGATTACAGGTTATGGCGTGGCCGAGGCGGTTCGTCATTTCTACAATACTTATGGTGGAGATATTAAAGGTAAAAAAGCAATTGTTCAGGGATTCGGAAATGTTGGATCTGCTGCTGCTTTTTATTTAGCTGAAATGGGAGCCAAAGTAATCGGAATTATTGATCGTGACGGAGGATTAATCAACGAAGAAGGTTTTTCTTTTGAAGAAATCAGAACGTTGTTTTTAAATAAAGACGGAAATAAATTAGTTTCTGAGAATATGATTCCGTTTGAAGAAATCAATTCTAAAATCTGGACTATTGGTGCTGAAATTTTCACACCTTGTGCAGCTTCAAGATTGGTACAACAAACTCAAATTGACAGCTTAATCGCAAACGGATTAGAGGTTATTTCATGTGGTGCAAATGTTCCTTTTGCTGACAAGGAAATTTTCTTCGGATCGATCATGGAAGAAGTAGATCATAAAGTAAGTTTGATTCCTGATTTTATCTCAAACTGTGGAATGGCAAGAGTTTTTGCTTATTTCATGGAGAAAAAAGTGCAAATGACGGATGAGGCAATTTTTAATGATACTTCAGAAATTATAAAAAATGCGATTGTAAAAGCTCATGCTTTGAATCCATCAAAAACAAATATCAGTGCAACAGCTTTTGAAATTGCATTGAAACAATTAGTATAATTTATTTATGCTTTTATCCTAAACGAGTCAAATAATCTTTGACTCGTTTTTTTTGTTTCTCGCAGATTTGGCAGATTGAGCAGATTTTGGCTTGTGGTTAGAATTTCACGCAGATTAAAAATAGATTTAAGCAGATTTGCGCAGATTCATATAAAATTAAAAAATCTGCTCAATCTGCCAAATCTGCGAGCTAAAACTGCTTTTCATAAAATTATTCAAGCCCTTTCATTCTAAACAATTTTTAGTACTTTTAAACGTTTTTAATACGATACAATACAAAATTCAGAATCATAATGAGTTCCACTATTTCTTCAGATCAAAAGAAATCTCTACTACTCACCACAGCGATATATGCAGTCATTTTAATATTGCTGTTTTTTATACGCTTTTGGCCTCCATACAACCCGGAAAACAACGTAGCACTTGCTGAAGGTGGTGGCGGCGGTGGCGTGACCGTGAATTTTGGCGACAGCGATTTAGGTTCTGGAGCCAATTACAAAAGCGAAGTTTTAGATGTAAAAAACCAGGCAAAAGCGACTCCTGCAAAAGCAACTCCGGACGAAGCAATTATTACACAAGAAAACACAGCAGACGATGTTAATGACGTCGTTATTCCCGTAAAGGAAAAACCTAAAAAACCAACTCCTGTTGAAAAACCGGTAACAAAACCAGTTCCTGAGAAACCTAAAGTTTCAAATTCTACCAACGATGCTCTATCAAGCATTATGAAAGGATCCAACAAAGGTGGAGACGGTGATGATAAAGTGGCAGGAAACAAAGGAAAAGCAAACGGAAGTTTGGGTTCTAACGGTTATTACGGTAGCGGTGGTTCCGGTGGCGGCACAGGCGGTGGAAACGGAACCGGAAATGGTATTGGTACCGGAAGCGGTTACGGAGCCGGAAGCGGCGGAGGTTCTGGCGGAGGATCGGGATATTCTCTTGGAAACAGAAAAGCTTTATCGAAACCTGCACCAAAATATACTTGTAACGAAGAAGGAAAAGTAGTCGTTGAAGTTACTGTTGACCAAAACGGAAAAACAATAAGTGCGACTGCCGGAATTAAAGGAACAACGAATACAGCAAGTTGTTTATTAGATCAGGCCAGAATCGCAGCGATGAATACCAAATGGGCGCCGGATGATAATGCTCCGGTAAAACAAACGGGTAAGATTATTTATAATTTTAGTTTAAATTAAAAAACACGGATTTCACGGATTTACACGAATTATAATTACACATAAAAAAGGCTTTCTGAATATTTCAGAAAGCCTTTTTTATGTATATTCGTTTAGTTTGTCATTCCTCGTTCCTCGGAATGACAAGATTGCGTTACAATTCTAGTGAGGTTGCTTCGTTCCTCGCAATGACATACTTTGTGGTTACTTCTCTTTGCGGAGTTACTTGCGGGGATTCCTCGTTCCTCGGAATGACAAGATTGCGTTACAATTATAGTGAGGTTGCTTCGTTCCTCGCAATGACATACTTTGTGGTTACTTCTCTTTGAGGAGTTAATTGCGGGGATTCCTCTTTCCTCGGAATGACAAGATTGTGTTACAATCCTAGTGAGGTTGCTTCGTTCCTCGCAATGACATGCTTTGTGGTTACTTCTCTTTGAGGAGTTGCTTGTGTGATTTCTCCCTTCGGCAGAAATGACAAGATTGTGTTACAATTGTAGTGAGGTTGCTTCGTTCCTCGCAATGACATGCTTTGTGGTTACTTCTCTTTGAGGAGTTGCTTGTGTGATTTCTCCCTTCGGCAGAAATGACAAGATTGCGTTACAATTGTAGTGAGGTTGCTTCGTTCCTCGCAATGACATACTTTGTGGCTACTTCTCTTTGAGGAGTTTCTTGTGTGATTTCTCCCTTCGGCAGAAATGACAAGATTGCGTTACAATTGTAGTGAGGTTGCTTCGTTCCTCGCAATGACATACTTTGTGGTTACTTCTACATTAATCTTTCCTCTTGCTTCTTTCCTCTTGCTTCTTGCTTCTATACTCTTTCTTCTATACTCTATCTTCTATACTCTTTCTTCTATACTCTTTCTTCTATACTCTATACTCTATACTCTACACTCTATACTCTCTTTTCTCCGCGTGAGGGATAGAGCTAAGCTACCGCAGTAGCAGCGAAAGCCCGACCGCAATAAAAAAATGGGCGAATCAACTTTATGCTGATTGGCCCATTTTTTTATTGTGGTCACGCCCTAATGCTTATTTTACTTCGGACTTGTAGCAATTACAAACTTCAAATTGTTCTTTACTCCTATCTGCAATACATCAACTAAATCTTGTACCTGAAGGTTAAACGGAATACGAACGACAACCGTCTGATCCTTGTCTGCTCCAATTTTAGTCATTAAACTGGTTTCCAGATTTTCGAAATCAACGGGTTCTTTGTCGATGTAGAATTTTTTATCTTCGGTAACGGATAAGCTGATCAGCTGTTTGTTTGTTTTTTCATTTGATTTCGCTTTTGGCAAAGTCATTTTAATAACATTAGGGTTTGCAAGCGTTGAAATAATAAGAAAAAACAACAGCAGGAAAAACATAATATCACTTAAGGATGACGTCGCCACTTCGGCATGAAATCTTCTTTTTCTCTTAATAGACATAGCTTATGCTCTTTGAATTATATTGACAAATTCTAAAATCTGTTTCTGAATTTTTAAAGCAAAATCATCAATTTTTCCGTTCAATAAGTGGTACGCGCTATACGCGATAATACCCACAATTAATCCTGAACCTGAACTGATCATTTTTTCATATAAACCACCTGAAATGTTTCCGATACTAATATTTTCTGTAACGGAGATGCTGTAGAAAATCTTGATAACTCCGGAAATTGTTCCGATGAAACCTAAGGTTGGTGCGATACCGGCAATAAGTCCAAGATGCCCTAAACGTCTTTCCATTTCGCCAATTTCAATATCGGCAGCGCGGTCCATGTTGGATTCAATTTCAGCAATTGGTCTTCCGATTACTAAAACACCTTCTTTCAGAATATTTGCTGCAGCAGTATCACTTCTTTCTACAATTGTACGGGCCAGTTCAATATTTCCTGCGTTTAGTTTATCACCCACATCCTGCATTAATCGGCTGTCAATTCTAGATGCTTTGCTGATGTACAAATAGCGCTCAAAAATGACATATATAGTGTAAAACAATAAGATAGCGATTGGAATCAGGAAAAAACCTCCTTTTAAGATAAATCCTAAAACTGAGATCTCGGTATTTGGTGCAATTTTTTCGATAACTACGTTAGATGCGGCGTTTGCAATGGTATCTGTTTGTTGTTGAATAAAACTAAACATATATTAATTCTGGTTTTTAATAATTAATTGTAAAAAATATTTGAAATTTGCAATAAAGATAATTTTCACTCCCTTATAAAACTAAAAAAATCGAAAATTATTTCAATTTGCAACCATTTTATCCAAAATAAATGAACTATCAAGAGACCACAAACTGGATGTTTAATCAACTTCCGATGTATCAACTTCAAGGCGCTTCGGCATACAAAGAAGATTTAACCAATATTAAACTATTGGCGGCACATCTTGATAATCCACAAAATCAGCTAAAATGTATTCACGTTGCCGGAACCAATGGTAAAGGATCGACTTCGCATATGCTGGCTTCTGTATTGCAGGAAGCGGGATATAAAGTAGGCTTGTACACATCACCTCATCTAAAAGATTTTAGGGAAAGAATCAAAATCAACGGTGAGGATATTTCAGAAGATTTTGTGATTGAATTTATCGAAAAGCACAAAAACTTTTTTGAAGCCAATGATATGAGTTTCTTTGAAATGTCGGTTGGTTTGGCGTTTGATTATTTTGCCTCAGAAAAAACAGATATCGCGATTATTGAAGTTGGTTTGGGCGGAAGACTTGATGCGACGAATATTATCACACCTTTGATTTCAGTCATTACCAACATCGATTTAGATCATACGCAGTTTTTAGGCCATACTCCGGCATTAATTGCAGGAGAAAAAGCCGGAATTATAAAACCAAATGTTCCGGTTGTTATTGGAGAATATACTCCGGAAACGCAGCCTGTATTTTTGGCTAAAGCCGAAGAAAACAAAACACCTATTTATTTTGCATCTGATTTAATTTCAGAAGTTTTTCCGTCAGATTTAATTGGAGATTATCAATTTCAGAATAAGAAAACCGTTCAACAGACAATCGCTATTTTGAACGCTACAACTAGTTTTAAAGTTTTAGATACAGCTCTAAAAACGGGTTTACTGAATGTCGTTAAAAATACTGGTTTGCAGGGCAGATGGCAACAGCTTGGCGAAAATCCGAAAATCATTTGCGACACGGCACACAACAAACACGGATTGGCGGTTGTGATGAATCAGATTCAGAAAGAGACTTTTGAAAATTTACATATTGTTTTGGGTGTTGTGAATGATAAGGACCTGGCTTCTATTTTACCACTCTTCCCGAAAAAAGCGCGTTATTATTTCTGCAGACCCGATTCTTTAAGGGGATTAAGCACTGAAATTCTGCAAGATACAGCCAAAAAGTATGATTTAGTGGGTGAAGAATACGATTCGGTTAAAACTGCATTTTTTAATGCTAAGAAAAATGCTACGAAAGATGATTTCATTTATGTAGGCGGAAGCACCTTTGTTGTGGCGGAACTCCCTTTAAAATAAGAAGATTTGTTTTTTTGAGAAATTGGCGTTTAAAAATTCCGAACAAAATCATAACCACCTGATTTTTAATACATTAAATTTGTTTAGTTTTTTTAATAACCAATACAAATTTAATCATGAAAACAAGAAGTACACTTCTGGGGCTCGTTCTATGGATGACCCTGGCGTGCGTCATTGGACACGCACAAGAAAAACAAGAAAAACCAAAACCGGTTTTTATTACGATGACCACTCAGCATCGAAGCATGGATGCCAAAGCAAAAGACTGGAAAGCAGCTGAACAGGAATACTTTGATAAAGTAACCAGCAAAAACGACCTCATCATTGGTTCAGAACTAATGACCCATTATTACACAGACGACAATACCGAAGTTATCTTGGTTAACGTTTACAAAACCTGGGAAGACATTGAAAAAGCAAATGCGGTAAGCGATGAACTAATCAAAAAAGCATGGCCGGACGAAAAAGCCAGAACTGCCTTTTTTGAAAAATATGATAAATTCTACACTCCGGTTCATTCAGACGAAATCTACCAAAGTATTACTTCTATTGGTGAAATCCCTTATAAAGACCAAACCAAAAAACCTATGATTGTTTACATCCGAAAATCTCAGATGAACATGGCGGGAAAAGGAAAAAACGTAAAAGAATTCAATGAAAAAATAACTTTCAAAGATCCTTACATAAAAGCCTATTATCCGTTTCGCCATTCCTGGGGCGCCAACAGTACTGATTTCATGGAGGCTTTTTTCTTTGATTCAATGGCCGATTTAGAAAAATCAGGCGAAAAAATAGATGAATTGATCAAATCGACCTGGCCAAATGAGAAAGATGCTGATGCCTTTTTTGATGAATTAGAAAAATCTTTTACCGGAAAACACAGCGATTATATCTACAGGAACATTCCGTCGCTATCAAAATAGAAATTTAACCTAAAAAATTACGATCATAACAAATTCTACCCCAACAAGATAGAAAACACATTAAAAAAACTTTAAATTTTTAGTGTGTTTTCTTTGCAGAACTCGAAAACTAGCGTATATTTGCACTCGCAATCACGAAATGATAGCAACCTAGTAAAATAGGGCGATTAGCTCAGCTGGTTCAGAGCACCTCGTTTACACCGAGGGGGTCGGGGGTTCGAACCCCTCATCGCCCACCAATTTCTAAAAACTCCAAAGTCATTTGATTTTGGAGTTTTTTTTGGTTCGAAAGTTACCTTAGAACTTTTAGAATATTCATCAGTGCCTAAATCCGCATGGATTAGTGATTCGAAGAACTTAAGGTTTTAAACAATCGATTTTTAATTAACCCAAACTTCTTTGTTTTTTAAATCAATTGTAAAAACATAATTACTAATTGCTTCGAAATTGAGAACCCCATCATAAATTATGTCTCTGACGAAAGGTTTTATTCTAAGCTTTTTTTCGCCAATAATAAATTCTGATTCCTGATTTTTTTCATTTTGCACTTTCCAAATTTCAGCACTTTCTTGTGAAATAAGTAGCGGACCGCTGTTTCCTGAATCAAAAAGAAACCAATAAAGATTTTTATCCTTTGGTATTCCAAAAAATATATTCAGCTCTGATCCTTCCAGACCGTTTGCAAATCTCGTTTTTATAGGCAATTTTCCTTTTACCTTTTTTTTAGCAGAATTTTTATTTTCGACAATTACAATACTTTTAGAAAGATCAATTGTCAGAACATTTCTCTCAAAGGATTTAAGAGATATAATGCCGTCAATTCTTGGAAAATCTTTAGGAAGAATAGTCATCAAATCCCAAACACTCACTGTTTTATGAAATAAATTTGTTTTACCTATTGTGAGTGCAATATCATTTGCTTTTTTTGCCTTAATTATCTCTCCGCTCATCCTAAACCCTGTTATACAACCATATATTTCTTTATTTAAAGATTTTGCAATCTCCGGAGAAATGAACGTATCAGCCCCACCAGTATCAAAGAGAAAATTATATTTTTTCCCATCAATAAAAACATCTATTGTTTTCATGTTTTCAACATACGCTTTAAGTTGAATGGTGTCTTGCGCAAAACTGGAAATGGCAATGCACGCGAACAGCAGACTAAATACTGTTTTTTTTGTTTTCATAATTCTTTTTGCTTACTCTAAATTTGGTTTTCAGCATTATCCCGTTTAGACAATATTATCTTTGTTAATAGGGAGCAAATTTGATTTATTATTTGTTGCAAAACGACCGATTTCATGAAGTCGAACCAAATAATCAATAATTTTATCTAATCAATTTTAGAATGAGTTTTTCTATATTCACTAGGTGTCAAAGAAGTATGTTTTTTAAAAGCAGTATTAAATGATGATTTTGAATTAAAACCTACTTTGTACAGAATTTCTAAAGCCGTTAAATCGCTTTTAGAATGATTTTGTAATAATTCCATTGCATTTTCAATACGATATTGATTTACAAAATCAAAAAAGCGCATATTCATATTTGAATTAACCAAAATCGATAATTCACGGGCTGGCATATTTATTTGTGAAGCCAAATTTTGCAATGAAAGTGATGGATCTAAATAAGGTTTTTTTTCAATCATATATTTCTTTAGCATTTCAACTTGAAAATTGATAATATTATGATTATTCTTTTCTTCCTGAATTAAGGTTTTCTGAATATGTGTTTTGGTAAAGCCTTTTACTAATTTTAATTCAGAAGTTATTCCTTTAAAAAATTCTGAATATTTAAGCGATTGTAAAACAAACC
Source organism: Flavobacterium aquidurense (assembly GCA_900107365.1). GTDB lineage: Bacteria > Bacteroidota > Bacteroidia > Flavobacteriales > Flavobacteriaceae > Flavobacterium > Flavobacterium aquidurense. The sequence goes on along the minus strand of FNPS01000003.1, from coordinate 109,628 downwards.
AACTTATTGCTATCAATGCAATGATTTCTAAAAAGCCGTTAACAAATATCAAAAGTTGATGATAATCTGTATATCTTAGAATATTTTTAAAAGTCCCAAAATAGTGAACTATTGCAAATACAATTGTTATTTGAAATAGCCATTTATAAATGAAATTAGTAGAAAACGAATTATTTTCGAGATAGATTTTTTTATACTTTTTCAATAACGAAACGATCATTATAACGTATAAAAAATATTGCACTTCAATCATAATTTGAAAAATTATCATTTCAGCAGTTTCGGAATGATGTCTGAAAAAAAATCTTTGATCGAATTCATTTGAATAGATTCTAAAAACTAAAATTAAGTTAAGGACCACAAATGGAATGCAGTGCAGTAAATATTTTGTTTTCAATTGAAAATCTTCATAACAAAGGGACAACACATATACATAAAAGAGAGGGATATTCAATAAAATCATGGTCCATCTAAAAACTTCTATACTTGTGTGAATGGAAATAATAGTGTTGGAAATAAAAGCCCCGCTGGCATCAACAGCAGTAAGAATGAGGTAGCCTGCAAAAAGTCGATTTGATAGTTTTTTATTGGATTCGGCTGTCAATAAAAAAACAACAAGAAGAAATAAAATAAATACAGAAATTATTGCGATGGTTTTTAGAAAATTGAAACTATCCATTTAAGCAATTTTATTTTTTTACTCTCTTAATTTTTATATTATGACTAAAAATAGTCTTTTCTGACAGGCTAAGATATGAAATATCTCCTAATCAGTTTTACTTAAAACTACTTGCTTGAAAGCTTCTTCAAATCCTGCATAAAATGGTTCGTAAACAGGTTCGTAAGGGCCACCAAAAAACTCCTTAAGAAATTAAGGAGTTTTTTTTTATGCTATATTTTCTTGTGACTCGCTGTTGCGGGCACGGATTGCAAATCCGGGATCAATACGAAAACCTGTGGATTATCAAATATTACGCATAAATGTTAGTTAGGAATCAAGACGAAAAGCTGTGGAGCAGCAAAAATTCATTTCTTAATCAGTTGATAAAATGGCATAACCGTAATGATCAGACCATCCTGATTTTAGTGGCAATAATTGCCTTGTATGTGCTTCTCGAATCATTCCAACTTTCTCTAAAACACTTAATGAACCAATATTTTCAATTGCACAACCTGCTTCAATTCTATGAAGTTTTAAATTTTGGAAACCAAAATCAATAATTTTTCTCAGACTCTCTGTTGCAAAACCTTTGTTCCAAAATTTGAAATCGAACTTAAACCAAACTTCTGCATTTTTGTATTTCTCTTTCCCTAAGTTAATTGCAATTAATCCTATAAATTCTTTTCCTTCACTTAACTCAACCACAAATGTGTAGCTTTTGTTATTTTCTAAATTATTATCAGAAATCCATTTCTCTACAATAATTCTTGTTTCAGTTATGTTATTTGGAATTCCTAAAGTATTAAACTTGTCCGTTTCCCCCAAACTATGTAATTTATGAATATTACTAATATCTTCTTCCGAAACTGGTCTTAAATTCAACCTTTCCGTTTTTAAATTTATGTTGTTCATTTGTTATTTAAATATCCGTTTTTGCCAGGTGATCATTATTTTTCAATTATTTTCTTTGGAAGGTTAAAATTTTGATCTTTCAATATTGCTATAATCGCATCTGAGATTTCAAAAACTTTTCCGTTATAATTGTTATCTAATAGAATTATTGTAAATTTTTCTTCAATATCGGAAACTAAAATTGCTTCATAATTTCCAGCTCTTCCGTCGTGTAGATGTTCAATTAACTTTCCATTTTTATATTTTGCCTGTCCCAATGCCGATTGAGTATCGGGCAAATCAAACTGCTGACCTAATTTGTAAAGTGATTTTTTAGTAATTACTTTATTGTTGTGAAGACAATTTGCCCATTTTAATAAATCAATCGTTGTGAGATAAGTTCCTCCCGTTATTGGTAAATCATTTTTGTCCGGAACTAAATTATTATTAAATCCTTTAGCTATGTTTTCTTGCTCTTCTAAAGGAGTCAATTTAGCGGTATACATTTTGCAAGGTTCAAAGATGAATGTTTCTGCATAGGTTTTAAAAGATATCCCTGTTATTCGTCCAACGACAAACTGTCTTAAAAAAATATTATTATTGTTATAATCGTAATTTGTACCAGGTTTAAAATCGAGTGTGTCAATGCCCATTAAACCATCAAAAAGATCTTTGTCATTTTTAATGATTTTCCAATTTACATTAGGTATTCCGCTTGTGTATTGCAATAAATCTTCAATCCTAACCTCATTTGCCCATTTTGGTAATTCGGGAATAAATTTAGAAACCTTATCCTCCAATTTGAGTTTTCCTTGTTCTTGCAATTGGAGTAAAGCAACCGCACTAAATTCTTTGGTAATAGAACCAATATTAAATCTGTAGTCAGAAGTTAATTTATTTGTTTTTGTTGCGTCAGTAAATCCAAATGAAGTGTTGTATATTATTTTATTATTTTTTGAAACAAGTACATTTCCATTAAAAACTCCAATTTGGCTTGACCATTTCATTAAAGAGTCAATTTGTTTTATTTGCTTAGTTTGAGCAAATATGTTATTTGTGAGAAGTAATACAACAGTGAAAATTGAGAATAATTGTTTGTTATAGCGCATCGTTTAATTTCTTGCTTTCTTTATAAAATTTGGTCAACTGCCGTTTTATACCTTATGTTTAACACCTAATTAAGGCGAATATACGAAATACTTTTACTACAATTCATTAACCTTTTTTTGGAATACTTTTTTAAAGATTCTGATAATTTTTTTATTGAAATTTTCTTTAAATGATTTAGAAAATGGTTCATAAACAAGTCCGTATGGATCACCCAAAAAACTCCTTAAGAAATTAAGGAGTTTTTTATTGTCTATTTTCCAGATATACTCTTGCCACCAGAGTTGCTTATAAATCCTGATTTCCGAATCATTTATTTTTCTTTACGAATACCTTCAACTTTAGTATTCAGATTCCCTCTTATTAAATTTACAGCAGTTGCTTTTCCATCATTAAATTCAAATTGCAACAAGTTAGGATAATCAATAATTTTAAATAAACCATTTTTCAAATACACCAACTCATTATCATTTTTTCCTTTAAAATGCTCCAATAATGCTGACTCAACATAAAGGCGGTTATTTTTTTCTACTATTTTGGTTTCTACCCCCTGCCCATAAAGGAAATCGTCATAAGTTCCAATTAGTTTTTCTTTTACAGCTAAAGGCATTTCCTGAATGCTTTCAGTAATTGTTTCATTGTTCCAATTCATCAACTTCAGAATCGTTTTTTGAGTTTGCCCCATTACAGGAAAACGATTGGGTTTTTCTCCATTGGCAAAAAATACAAAGCCATTCCCATCTGTCATGGTAGCAGCAACAGTACCCCCGACTCCGGTATTGGAACCATTACACCAAAACCACTCATAGTTATTGTAACCAAAAGACTTTTGCCATCCGTAGCTCCAGCCTCCAACAGCATTTTTTAGAGCGGTTACTGCTGTTACTTTTTTTGCCACATCATGAGAAATCACTTTGTTGTTTTTATTGCGTAAGGCATTTTGCATTTCGATAGCCAGTGTAGCTAAATCAGTTGGCGTAGACCACATGCCTGATGGTCCAACTTGTGGTGTAATTGGCAAACCTGTTTTAATCACTTTTCCGTCTTTATCATGAACCAGAGCTACATTTGTTGGAAAGCCACTTTCGTTTGGCTGAATCATTGTAGTGTTTTTCAAGCCAAGAGGTGAAAAAATATATGCTGCAGCAAGCTCTGCCATAGATTTATTAAACGTGTCTTCTAATGCCATTTGAATAATGGTATAACCGCCTCCACTGTATTGCCAGCTAGTTCCCGGTGTAAACAAAAATTCTATCTCTTTATCATATCTCGGTATCTGTCCTAAAAGACTTTGTTTTATCGTTGGGATTACTTCGCCCTCATAATGATCTTCAAAACCTTCCTGGGTCGTACCCGCGGTATGATTTAGAAATTGTCTCCATGTTGGACTGTTATTTTCGGTAAACTTACTTTTTGGTAAATGCCAGCGTTTTAAAAAAGGATCTATTGGATCATCTAAATTAATTAGTCCTTTTTCTTCAAGCATAAAACAAAGAAGTGCCGTAATTGGTTTTGAAATTGAGGCTGTAGAAAAAGCAGTATTCTGGTCTATTTTTTCTTTAGAGTCTATTGATTTTACACCAAATTGGTTTGAATATACGATTTGGTAATTTTCAAAAACTACAAGACTGAATCCGGCAAGTTTGTATTTTTCTAATTGTTCGTCAATCTTTAAACTATCTGTCAAGAAGCTATAGTTCTTAATTTTCGGCAATGCTTTATGGCTTGTCTGACTACTTGAACTTGTTACTATAAGAAGTACTAGTAAATAAATAAGATTTTTCATGGTATCGATTTTTGGTTAAACGTTTATTTCGATACAAAGATGTGGAAGAAGCCATTCCTGCGCGACCGAAAGAAAAGATTCGAACGCATTTGCCTGAAAAAATAAGTACGAATCGTTTCAACAACAAGTACGAATAATTACAAAACAATGAATTACAATTGCTTACGATAAGAAGTTGGCGTATCTCCTGTATATTTTTTAAAAGCGGTATTAAAAGAAGATTTTGAATTAAATCCAACTTCATACAAGATTTCAAGAACGGTTACTTGATTTTTTGTACCATCTTTTAAAATATCCATCGCATATTCGATTCGATACGTATTAACAAAATCGTAAAAATGCTGTTCTAATTTATGATTGATTAAAAGAGATAAATCCCGAACAGGAATTTCAATAGCCACAGCAACATCCTGAATTGTCAACGAAGGATTTAAAAATGGTTTTTCTTGAACCATGTACTGCTTCAATTTTGATAATGATGCATTATATTCTTTTTCGTTTGCGACTGCTGGTTCATTATTTTTTTCTTCTAAAACCATATCCGAAACGAGTTTTAGTTTTGAGTCGATATTTCTAAATAAATCAGGATGATTTAATGCCTTATATAAATACCAACAAATAATAAACAGCTCTAATACTAAAATGACAATTTTGATCCATTCAGAGATGTAGGGGTAATCAGAAAATTTAAAAATATTTTTAAACATGACAATCAAATACAAAACAGACAGTACACTTGTAAACTGAAAAAGCCAGTTATACGAATTAATGCTCGTACCGGCATTATTTTCAAGATATAGTTTTTTTGCTTTTCGCAAAAGCATAAAAACGGCAACAAGATATACAATTGTCTGAAGATGAAACAAAATATGAGTGAACTGCAGTTCTATCATATTTTGACGGTTTAAAATAAATTTAATTTTAGAAGCGAGATCTACCGTATAAAAACGAGGTAATAAAATAATGTTTACAATTATATAGGGAAGCAAATGCAGGATGTATTTGACTTTAAACTTAAAATCAGAATAACAAACCGATAAAACATAAAGATAAAAAACAGGAATTTGCAAAAAAGAAAGTGTGTTTCTTAACATTCCAAAATTTGAAGGACCATCCGATATTATTTCGAATAAAGGCCCACTGACATCTATAGCTGTGATGCATAAAAAAGCAGCAAAAAGATAATTGCTTATTTTATATTTTGTTTTAACTGTCACCAGAAAAAAGGCAAATAATAACGAAATGAATAAAGAAATTACAGTTATAATAAGCAATACATTAATCTTATCGTTCATTATTTTTTGTGGTATAGTTAGGGTAAATAGTGTTTTAAAGGCGAATATAAGAATATTATTACTACAATTTAATAACTTTTTGAAATTGAGTTAGAAATGGGTTCTCAGTGTTATTTCTTTTAAAATTTTTCTAAAGCCTGCATGAAAGGGTTCATAAATAGTTCTATAAGAACCACAAAAAACTCCTTAATTTCTTAAGGAGTTTTTTTAACGCTTTATTTTTCTCAAAGAACTCAACTGACTCTTTACTAGATTGCAATTAAATATTCCTAAAAATATTAAAGCAGTCCCTTTAATACTTTTTTACCATTTTCATTATCCGGATTTAATTCGACAGATTTTTGATACATCTTAATAGCTTCTTCTTTTTTACCACATTGGAGTAACGCCTCTCCGTAACTATCATATATATTGGCACTCTTTGGAAAAATCAATGTCGCTGCAGCAAATGTTTGTAAAGCATTTTCGTTTTTTTGAAGTCTAAGAAATTGATAACCTAAGCTGTTAAAATCTCTTTCTGATGCGTTATAACTCTTTGGATTTTTTAAATATTCTTCAATCAGCTGATTTGCTTTTTCCTCACTTCCGCTTTCAAGTAAACTACCATACATTCTTGAAAGATTTTGCACAGGGATTACATAAGGCTTATTATTTATTAATTGTGAAATTGCATTGGATAAGACAAACATTGGAGCTGCATTATTAGACAGAAGTATCACAGTTTGGTTTTTATCAATATTATGCATCAAAATAGAGGTAAGCCCGGTAATAGAGCCATCGTGAAAAATGATTTTTCCGTTACTTTCATCAGTATACATTTCCCAACCCAAACCGTAGGCGATCTCTTTTTCTTCAAAACGATAAGAGGCAATTTTTCCATTATTGAGCTTAGCTGGTGTTAAAGCTTCTTCTAATTCTTTCTTGCCCAAAAGCTGGTACTTAAATAATGCATTTTGATACTTCTGCAAATCTAAAGCTGTACTTACAATACCGCCATTTCCATAAAAATTGCTTTTCTCCGATATTAAAAAAGGATCTTTTAAATTTGTAATATTAACTAAGCTCGTCGAATAAAAGTTTGGATAAGCGTACAACTCTACCTGATTCGGTTTCTTCAGTTTTCTATTCTCCGGAAGAAATGAATCTCTCATGTCGGCAGGTTTGAAAATATTCTTTTCCAAATACGCTCTGAAAGCAATTCCAGATATTTTTTCCACTATTAATGCTGCAAGACAGAAATTAAGATTGTTATATTCCCATTTATCACCGGGCGAAAATGAAAGAGGTGTATTATTCTGAAGTAATGTAGGTATAATATCTCCGTTAGAGATAATTTTTTCAGGTTGTTCTTTTATTACATTATCAAATAGATGATAATATTCCGCCAATCCGGAAGTATTACTGAGCAGATGCCTAATGGTAACATTTGGATATGGAAAATCCGGAAGATATTTTTGAACAGGATCATCAAGCTTTAATTTTCCTTGTTGTTTAAGCTGTAGTATTGCTGTGGCCGTAAAAGTTTTTGACACAGATGCAATTGGAAACTGAGATTTTTCATTGATTTTTTCTTTCTTTTCGATATTAGAAAATCCATAAAAATTAGAAAAAGTCTTCTCTCCTGATTTTGAAATTAACACACTACAATTAAAAAAGACTGTTTTTATTGACTGTTGTAAAGAAATCATTTATTTCTTGTCCAGAAGCAGCGCTCGCCACAATTGACGCTATAAAGATGAAAAAAAACTGTTTGTTCATTCGATTGATTGATTGATTGATTTTTTATCGGACGTGGAATTAACAGAATCACCTGTTGCACTAAAAAAGAAAAGCAACTGATTGGAGTCTATCATTATTTTAAATAAATTATAATTGTTGATATTCTAATTCGGGGCTGTAAAAAATTTTCACAATGCCGTTTGCAATGTTGCAATAACTTCCTTTTCGTTTTTTGTAATTAATCCGCCATAGATATCTAAAATTTTACCGTTTTTATCTAAAATCATAGTCATTGGCAAAGCATTTATTTTTAATTCTTTAAGAAGCACAAAATCTGAATCTATGATCTGTTCAAATTCAAATTTATATTTTTTGAGAAAAATTTCAACATCTGCAGCACTATCAGTTGTCATCGCTACAAAATTCACTGAACCTTTAAATTGTTGTTTTATGCTATCTAAATCAGGAAGTTCCGTAATACAAGGTGCACAATTTATTCCCCAAAAATTAATCAATGTTGGTTTTCCTTTTAGATAATTTTCATCATAATTTTTGCCTTCCTTGTTTTTAAACTTTTGAATTTCAAATACAGTCCCAATCTTCTTTTTATGTTTCGTAAATGGATTTAAAAAAGTTACTTTCACCTCTTTTATTACAGAATCATTTCTTGTAATGCTAGTCGCTTCTACATCAACATTTATATTTCCTGTTTCAATCATATCCGTTTTTTGCCTGTTAAAAGCATCTTCATTTAAGATTATACCATCAGGCATTTTGTAGTAATTCGTTTGCGCTAATAAGGCATTCGAATTAACAAATAACAACAAAAACAGCATGGATTTAATTTTACTCATTGATTTGGTTTTAATTCTATTAAAATTATCCTTAGAAAAAATGCTCTTATTCTATTAGCTAATGTAGGAAAAAATTTAGCAGCAGTAATTTGAAATTATTTTATCGCAATTTTCTCCAAATACAGCAAAAAATGATTCCTAAACAGCCTTCTAAAACCCCATAATCTCCAAAATGCTATAATAATTTTTCACTATATTTGGCCTCGTCGTTGGCTTGTTTAAAAATTCAACCGATTAATTGACAATGTCTTAAAACACTATATTATACCCCATTTTATAAACCCCAAATTTTAAAAATGAAAAAAAACCTACTCGCTCTTTTATTTGCATTTACTGTTATAAATATCTTCGGGCAAACACCAACCCTTCCTACACCTGTCGAAACTAATAATGCAACCCTTGCTATTAGTGACGCATTAACTACTAAAACCATAAGTCCGGTTAAAAAAGTGCCACTAGATGAAGCCTTGATTCTGATTTATGATTATGACGGCACCCTTTTTACCTTTGATCTCGAATCGGAAACAATTGCCTGGACGGTAAAAGCTACAGATTCGCATACCGAAATGTGCGCCAATGGAGTAACACTAATTGATGGCGTAATATATGCTTCGTTTATTAATGGTGAAATTTTTGCCATTGACAACCAAACCGGTAGTATTTTTTGGAAATCAAGAATAGGTAATAGTACTGATCAAATCGTACTAAAAGATCAAATTCCAATTATAAAGGATGGCAAACTGTTTATTACCAGTCAAAATGGTACTATATACGCTCTTAATACAAAAGACGGAAGCTTACTATGGAAGTATAAGCTTGATACTACCAATAATGATATACCGGTTCTCGTTTTTGACAACAAAGTTTTTACTCAAAGCGGAAACTTTTTATATAGTTTTGAAGCCAATACAGGAAAACTTATTTACCAAAAAGACTTTGCAGAAACAATGCACGGAAAACCTGTAACAGATGGTGAAAATGTATTTGTAACAAATGAAAAAAATGTACTTTTTGCCTTAAGCCCTAATAACCCAGACATTTTGTGGCAATTTAAATTTGATGAAAATCAGCATAATGTTAAGGAGCGCATACTTTGTAAAGACAAAAAAATATATTTTGCAGCACAAGGACCAGAAGTTTCTTCTGTATACGCCGTTGACTCAAAAACGGGAACTCAGCTATGGAAAACCGATTTTAAAGGTGATACCATAGAATATATTATCGAGGAAAGTGATAATATATGGGGATATACCCGTAAAGCAAAACTTTTTCAATTAGACATAACGAATGGTGAAATAGCAGCCGAAACAAAATTGACAACCCAACCTATTTCAAATTTTGAATTTCCTGTTGATGAGTCCTTATTTTATTATTCAGATGCTGCCTTAATTCAATTTGACTTAAAAACAAAAGACGAAAACGAAGTTTATCTGCGAACTTCTATTAAGGATAATGCTTACAGCGCTTATCTAAAAATAATTAGACAATAAAAGAAGATCCTATTCTTCAAGACCCGTATTCTTAAACAAGCTTACAAAAAAAACTCCTTAATTGTTTAAGGAGTTTTCTTTTGCTTTGCCATTTTACAAACTTTCTTTTATTCGCTCGGTAATTTCATTAATTGTTCCGAGGCCATCAAACGTAATTACTGCGATTTTCGATTTCATGTATTCAATTGCAGGTCGGGTAGATTCCTCAAAAACTTCTATTCTTTTTATATGAATTTGAGGATCTTTGTCGTCTTTCCTGTTAGAAGTTTCAGCTCTTTTTTTGGCCCTGATCAATAATTCAGATTTTGGAACCTCAATATTTAAAACTTTTCCGATTTTCAGGTTTCTTAAATTAACCAATTCAATTAAATCTTCAACCTGAGCTTTCGTTCTTGGATAGCCATCTAAAATTATTCCGGCTTTTGATATGTTTTTATCCAATATTTCACCAAAAAGATCTTTCATTATAGCGTCTGGAACTAAATTTCCTTTCTCTTCGTATGAAGACATTATTTTTCCTATTTCAGTTTCCTTTTGCTTTTCCTGCCTGCACTTGTCACCGGTAGAAATGTGCTCAAAACCAAGAAGTTCTTTTAATACCTCACATTGCGTTCCTTTTCCTGAGTAAGGTGGCCCGGTTATTATTAATATTTCCATTTAAGTTAATTGTTTTACACTTTCCTCTAAATTTTAATCTCTTTTTTAATGCAGAATAGAATCTCCTTTGCCTAGATTCTATTCAAGCGAAGATAAGGAATATCTACACGATAATTAATTGATTTCCTTAAAGAAAAACAGAACCTAATTGGCTGTGTCTATTCAAATTTTTCCAGGCTCTGCATAAAAAAACTCCTTAAAAATGTAAGGAGTTTGTCTACGGTGTAAATCTCTAATTCTTTTTCAATTGTGTACACCAATCTAAAAAAATAGATTACCAAATTTTACAAATTTCTCAATTTAATTTCTTTATTCACCAGGGTAAAATTTAATAATAAAGGAACAAAAGTAACCGGCAATATAAAAACAGGAATAAGTGCGATAGCAACGTTTGATCCTTTTACAGTAAAAAGATAAATCATAACAGTAATAGCTAGCATAAAAATAACGCCGAATCCAATCGAAACACCTTTAAATAAATCTCTCTTTTTTAACAACTCTTCATTTGTCAACTCTCGATAAATGCTTTTCTTCATAATACTGGTTTATTTTATTTTTGAATTTGGTTTAAAATTTCTGTTAACTCTGGTTATTTAAGCACCATAAGGCGCTATTTTTCAATCGGTGTAAGAATGTTTTTAATGCAATTTATTAACTTTTTTTTGAAAAAGAATTGTATTAACGATAATTTAATCCACAAGTATTTAACAAAAAATAGAAGCTTAATTTACAAATAACCGTACGCTATAAAACTATTCTGTAACATATAAATAAAAAAGCTACATATAGAAGGAGAATATATTTTTACCTAAGCTTATTTTACAAAAATCATTAAAACCTAAAATATGAATTTATCAGAATGGCTCATTTTTATTTTAATTATGCTCATTATTCATGGTTTATCTACCTGGAAACTTTATTTAAAAGCGGGAAGAAAACCGTTAGAATCATTTATACCGATTTATAATTTAGTAATCCTTATGAAAATTATAAATCGACCTGGATGGTGGGTTATTTTATTGTTTATTCCGATAATTAATCTGATCATGATTCCTGTAATTTGGGTAGAAACCATCAGAAGCTTTGGAAAAAACTCCCGATTTGATACCCTGCTGGTTTTGGTAACATTTGGATTTTATATTACCTATTTAAATTATAACTCCGGAAAACTAAGCTACATTGCGAACCGGGATTTAGCCTCTCAGACAAAAGCAAGTGATACCGTTAGTTCTCTTTTATTTGCTGTCATTGTTGCGACATTAGTGCATACATATATTATACAGCCTTTCATGATTCCGTCTTCATCATTAGAAAAAACTTTATTAACCGGAGACTATTTGTTTGTAAGCAAAATTAACTTTGGAGCAAGAACTCCCATGACCGCAGTTGCTTTGCCTATGGTTCATGATTCTATTCCGTTATTAGGTACAAAATCATATTTGTTTAATGATGATGTTACAAAAAAAGAAACAGCAGTATTAAACAAGTTCCAACTACCTTATTTTAGATTTCCTTCAATAGAAAAAATTAAACGCAACGAAATTGTAGTATTTAATCAGCCGGCAGATACTTTGCGTGACATGGATAATTTTCATCCGGACAGAAACTACTATAAGCCAATTGATAAGAAAACAAATTTGGTAAAGCGATGCGTTGGTATTCCCGGAGATTCTCTCGAAATCAGGAATGGAGACATCTACATTAACGGAAAATTAAGCAAAATGCCAGAGAGTGCAAAACCTCAATTTAACTTTTTTGTAGACACCAAAGGGCAAGCGATTGATCAGGAAATACTGTTCAATTTTTATGGTGCCAAAGAAGGCATGAAGTATCCAGGTGGAGATTTTGCCCTAACCAGCAATGGCGAATATTTTTTGACCCTGACCGAGAAAGAAGCAGCTGCCATAGCCAGGAATCCAGTAGTAAAAAGTGTTAAAAAATATTTATCTCCCAAGGGAAAAGATGAAGGTGTGTTTCCGCATGTTGCTTCTTTAGGATGGAATGTCGACAATTTTGGCCCAATATACATTCCTAAAAAAGGAGCAACTATTCAATTAGATATAAAAACACTCCCTTTTTATAAACGAATTATACAAGAATACGAAAAGAATGATTTAGATGTTAAAGACCAACAGATTATCATTAATGGAAAAGTAAGTACAAGCTATACCTTTAAACAGGATTACTATTGGATGATGGGAGACAACCGTCAAAACTCTTTAGATGCACGTTTTTGGGGCTATGTTCCCTTTGATCACGTAATAGGCAAACCTGTGTTTATATGGTTTAGCTGGGATAAGAATGCAAAAGGGATCAAAAAAGTAAGATGGAATCGTATTTTCTCTGTGGTAAATGGAAATAACGAACCTAAGTCTTATTTAATTCATTTTATAGTAATACTGTTTTGCTATATTGTCGGTAAAAAAATAATAGCGAAAAAGGCAAAAGAATAATCAATTCTGTGAAAACACAAAAAAACTCCTTAAGAAAATTAAGGAGTTTTTGCGTTTAAATACTACGTTATTACTCTTATTTCTCTCCATATATCACCAAAGCACTAGAATCAATTATAATATTCCCGTCAGGAAACTTTTCATTAACTACGGCATACGTTTCGGTTTTTATTTTCTCTTTCATAACATCGCTCGCATTTGCGAGAGCGGCAACTATAGGAGCGGCAACTTCTGTTTGCATACCCCAATAAGTATCAACTGTTTTGCAGTTCAACTTTCCTGCTACTTCGACCTGAGAAATATTTTTCAGTCCTGCCTGCAAAAATAGGTCAGAAATAAATCCGTCCTTCGCACAACGAAACATTCCGGGAGAACCCGGCGGCGGAACCGGAAGTTCCATATTTCTACTTATTGTTCCCATAGTAGCGGTGACCCAAAAATTCTTTTCGGGAACATTCCAGACCGCTGTCGCCATTCTTCCTCCGGGTTTAAGAACACGAACCATTTCTTTTGCGGCGAGTAACATGTCCGGAAAAAACATAAATCCGAAACGGCAACTTATGGCATCAAATGTATTGTCATGAAAAGGAAGATCACACACATCGCTGGTAACTGTTTCAATATTTTTGATACCTCTCGCAGCTGCATTTTCCTGGGCTATTACCAACATATCATGGGCAAGATCGGTCATAATTACCTTTCCTCCCGACAATTTTTCAGCAATGCTCAAGGCAGGTTCTCCTGTACCCGAAGCAACATCGAGGATAAGATCATTATGCTGCGGGTTTAACGATCTAATTATTTCATCTCCCATTGGTTTTAAAAAATCCATTACGAGTTCATCCCATTTCTTCCAGCCTCCGGAAAATTTGTTCCAGGATTGTTTTTGCTGCTCACGAATTTGTTCAAGGTGCTGTTCCATTTTCTTAAATTTTTGAAGTTTACTACGAATTCTTTTTCTTCCAAAGTGAGGATGGCGTGCAACTAATTAGTAACAACAATAAACTGTTCAAATGAAAGGAAGTATATTATGGAAGAAGATAGTACTCAATAAACAAAGATACAAAATATTAAAATTAAAGATACTGATTATCAGCTTGTTAATTCTTATCGTATTTCAAAGAAATCTTAATAGTTTTTTAATATCGTATTTAAAACCGGTTCCTTAATAACTTTGTAAAACAACAAAAACTCCATTATTTCTAATGGAGTTTTACATAATTAATTCGTTTGAAAAATAAGATTACAAATTCGCTTTATTTGATTGTGTATCTGTCAAAACAGTATCATAAATCTCATTCAACAGGTTCTGTCTCATTTTTGAATTTCTTTGATCCAGCAATATTATAATACCCCAATTTTTAACTCTGTTATAACATATGATAGAAGATTGTCCCATAGAATCTCCAGATTTTTGATAGATTGTGTTTTTATCATCTGTCATTATATTTACTCCCAATCCCAATTCTCTATTTTCTGCCTTGTAGAATATTTTTTCTGTAATAATAGCCGCTTTGCTTATTTCTGTTTCTTGATTCAAAAGCGCTTTTAAATAGGTTACCATATCAGCAGCATTAGATTTTACTAACCCAGCCGGAGCTGTAACATTCCAATTGAAGAATTCCTGAACACCTCCTTCTGGATTATGCCCCACTGTTCTGTTTTTTACATTAAAGTCCTTAGTCAATGTATTTGTCATTTTTAAAGGCTTTATGATCTTATTTCTAATAATCTCATTATAACTTTTACCATACACATTTTCTAAAATTTGACCTAGTAAGGTATATCCAATCGTAGAATAACGATACTTACCATAATCCTTTAGTTCACTGCAATTATTGACTAGATCAATCAATGTTTTTTCAGTTACAGTACTTACAGGTTGTTGCGGATTTAGTTCAATAAGCTTTCCAAAATCGATGTCTGGCAAACCAGATTGATGTGATGCCAGGTCTGAAATTTTTATTTTGTTTTTAAGTTTTTCCTGCAAAACATATCCTTTTGGAAGGACACTGTCTATATAATCATCTGTTTTTATTTTCTTATCTAAAACTGCTTGTGCAATTAAATTTGAAGTTAAAATTTTAGTTATAGAAGCAATTTCGAATAGGGAATTTTTATCAATTTTAATTTGACTGTCTTTACTCAAATTACCATATGCTGTAAAATACTCTTTATCATTTTGAATAAAACCAACACTGATCCCTACATTAGGATTTTTTTGATAATTATCCTTTATTATGGAATCAATCTTTCTGTTAAAGTCTTGTGCAAAAGAAAATGTACTTGTTATTAATAAGGCTGCTAAAAATTTTAATGAAGTTTTCATTGTATCATGGTTTAGGTTAATGATTTATTTCGATACAAAGATGTGGGAGAAATTATCGCTACGCGACCGAATAAAAATACTCGAACGCATTTGTTTTGATAAATACGTACGAATAGTTTAAAACAGAAGTACGAGTAATTACAAAATATTGTTTTACAGCATTTTACGATAATAAGTAGGCGTATAACCTGTGTGTTTTTTGAAAGCAGTATTAAAAGAAGATTTTGAATTAAAACCTACATCATATAAAATTTCTAAAATAGTCAGCTTACTTTTTGTACTATCTTTTAAAATATCCATCGCACTTTCTATACGATAAGCATTAACAAAATCGTAAAAATGCTGTTCTAAAGTATGGTTAATTAAAAGAGACAAGTCTCGCACAGGAATTTCAATAGCGACAGAAATATCCTGAATGGTTAAAGAAGAACTAAGAAATGGTTTTTCTTCCATCATATAGTGCTGCAATTTCAACAACTCTTCACTATGCTCTTTTTCATTTATGGTAAATTGATTACTATTTTTTTCTTCTAAAATTATATCCTGTACCAGTTTTAATTTTGAATCAATAGTTCTAAAAAGACCTGGATTATTTAACGCTTTATACAAATACCAAAAAATAATGATCAGTTCAAATAAGACTAATCCAATTTTTAATCCTGCTGAAATGTTAGGATATTCGGTAAATTTAAAGATGTTTTTTACTAGTGCAATAAAATAAAAAGCCGAAAGAGCTACCGTAAACTGAAACAACCAATTAAGGGATTCAATACTTGCTCCTGCATAATTTTCAAGATATATTTTTCTCGCTTTTCTCAAGATCATAAAAGCGGCTACAAGGTAAAATAACATTTGAATGTGCATCAAAACATGATTGAACTGTATTTCTGGCATACTTTTTATATTTGCCAGAAAACTGATTTTAGAATCCTCGTCGACTGCATAAAAGCGGGGCAACAAAACTAAATTTGCTATTAAAAAGGTAACACCATGAATTAAATGCTTTCGTTTTAACTTAAAATCAGAATAGCAGACAGATAATACATATAAATAAAAAGTGGGAAGCTGCAAGAAAAAAAAGGAGCTTATAAAAATTCTCATATTTAATGAAATCGCCAATAAATCGCCAAGATTAGCGCTAATATCAATTGCAGTCAAAACCAGAAAAAAAGCAAAAAGACGATTACTTAATTTGTGTGCTGTTTTCACGGTCAGTAAAAACAAGGATAAGAATAATGCAATGAAAATTATTATTATAGAGATCGTAACCAATAAATTAATTTTATCCATTAATCATTTTATTTTTCATTGTTGTTTTCAGGAAAGTCTTCCGGCGAATATAGGAATTTTTTTTACTGCAAATAAGTAACACTTTCAGTTGTTATCCCATATTAAGGCAAGTATTTCTACTTAATAGACCTGAATAAGGTTTCAAGTGTCGAATTCTTTTGATTCACTAGTATCAATTGGCTTTTATCTTCCAAAAATATTCTCTCTGCAAACTCTTTGTCCGAATTAAAGTGCCAATTTTTTAATGCCGCAAATTTACTTTTAACCAGTTTTAGTTTTTCAGCATTGTTTTTTGAAATGATAATCACTTTAGTCAATGGTATCTTCTGCATTTTTTCAATACTGCTTTCCGTGATTTGGTCTTCATATTCTGTTCTGGAACGATAACGAAACAGTTGTTTTATTGTAGTAAAATCTTTTTCATTTTCAGAAATTACATATCGGTACGTCATTATATTATCAAGTTCATTTACCCAATTCGGAAAATTCGTTTCATAAATACTGATGTAATTATCAATAAAATTTTTATCAATTGCTTTCTTCTGATTAATATACTCCTTAACTAACGGATAAATTTGCTTTGCGATCCCATTAATATATTTTTTGTTGTACCAATCCTGTGTTTCCAATTTTCCATCTAATTGCTCATAAACATAGCCATTGCCAAGTGCCGTTGCCAGAGCTTCATTCATAATTTGATACGCATAATTGCTACATTTCGATTTATTTTCCCTGAAATAGGTATCCATTTCTGTTTTTACTTCAAGTGATTCCTCATCATAAATGATATGAAAAGTTTCGTGCAACATTACACTAAACAAAACTTTATATGATATTAAATCGGTTTGAATGGCACTTATAAAATTATTGCAAAACGCTTGCGCCGTGAATCCTTTAGAATTGGGTAACGGATAGAAAGCGATATTGAAAGGAATTGCATTATCCCAACTTGAATTGTAAAACAACAATCCCATTTCGAAATAATTTTCTATCTGGTGTTCGTTCGAATATTTTGTAATTTCTTCAAGTTGCTTTTCAAATTTTTCTTTGTTCGGATTGTAAATTAGTTCGTTGTAAATAGGTATAAACTCAGATATACATTGCGCTAAATCACTTAAAATTTTGTTCGGAATAATTCCATTCGAACGAAGTTTAAATTCCTTTATATTTTCTGTTTCAATTAGATTTTTTTTCAAAATATCCTCCGTTTGTACACTCTTTTTTGAGCCGTATGGAAATTCTTCAAAACGATAACTGTAGTCAATCGTTAATTTATCAAATTTTGAAATTATACTTTTATAATAATCCGTATTGTATTTTGATTTTTGAAATTCAGTCTTGAAAACATTCTCAGGATAATTTTCAGATAGATTTTGCAAAAAAATTAAAACAGCCAATTGTTCAGAATATTTAATTTTGAAGGTTGTTTTTTGTGCAAATGCCAAAGATGTCAAAAGTAAAAATGCTAGCAAAAGTCTTTTCTTCATATTATGCGTTTCGTTTTTTGGTCCTCTGACACATCTTTAATTCTAACTAAAACATTCTTATTGTTCCAGCCAATATAAGTATTTTTTCTATTAAAAAATACATCTGGATATTACAGCACTTTTGCTACCATTTTATTTTTCGCTCTGTCTTTGATTTAATTTGCATATACTTTAACAAGTCTATTAACACAATTTAACAGCTTCGAAAATTAATTGATATAAGTTTACCCAATCAATTTATAATCAAAACTATATATGAAAAAAACTTTATTGGTAGCTGTTATTTTGTTTTCATTTTTTTCTGTTAAAGCTCAAAATGAAACTATTGTAGATCCGTATCAGAAAAACAATGAATTAAAATTAAATGTAATTTCTCCTTTGTCCGGATCAATCGAGGCAACGTATGAGCGGCTTTTAAACAAAAAATCATCATTGGGAATTTCTTTTTTGACTGTATACGATGACACGATTAATGATGATTTAAATTATTATATATCTCCCTATTACAGAAGATATTTTGGAAAGAAATATGCTTCCGGTTTTTTTGCTGAAGGATTTGGAATGTTGACTTCAATTGATGGAAAAAAAATATATGATTCAGAAGATCATTCTAAATTCACCGAAAATCCTGATGTTACTGATGGTGCAATTGGTGTAGGTTTAGGTGGAAAATGGCTTACCAAAAGTGGTTTTGTATTTGAAATTAATGCAGGTTATGGTTTTTTGCTATTTAATGCAAACAAAACGAATCATAACATCGTTAATAAAATTGGTTTAAATGTTGGTTATCGATTTTAAGGTATGCATAAAAAACTCCATTAGCCGCGGCGAATGGAGTTTTTTTTATAAAATATATCAATTTATTCTTTTTACATCGGTTCCCAAAGTTCAATTTTATTACCGTCGGCATCCATAATATGGACAAATTTTCCGTAGTCGAAAGCGGCAACTTCATCTAAAATAGCAACACCATTTTGTTTCAATTTTTCCAAAAGTCCGTCAAGATTCTGAACTCTGTAATTAATCATAAACTCTTTTTTGGATGGCGAAAAATAGTCATCTCCTTTTTTGAAAGTACTCCATTGAAGCGCTTCGATTTCCTCTGGATTATTGATGTTTCTGGATTCAAAAGTCGAACCCCAATCGTTTACATCAAGTCCTAAATTTTTCGCATACCAGTCTTTTGTATCTTTTGGGTTATCTGAAAAAAAGAAAATTCCGCCTATTCCTGTCACTTTTGGTGTTTTATCAGAACCTGAGTCTGATTGTTTTTTTGAGTCTTCCATACTATTTGTATTTTGGGTGTAGCGTTACAAATTTAACGAATACAATTGATATTAGTAGTACGTAAAGTCTTTTCTAACAAACCATTAAACAAAAAAAATAATCCCATTCTACATCTAGTTCGGCAACTCATTAAACAGTTCTATCATTATTTTTAATCCATCTGGCGAATACATCTGCTCCATCATTACGCCCGTTTCTTTTCCTTCTTCGGCAAATCTGGCAAACATTTGTTTTTCATAATCCACCAGGGCCGATTTTAGCTCTTTGAATTCCCCACTTGTCAAATTTTCACTCAGTATTAAAGCATCAAGCATGGCCGAATTCACTCCTTCTCCATTTGGAGGCAATAAATGTGCAGCATCACCCAGTAATGTTATATTGTTTTGTGTTTCCCAACTTTGATCTAATGGCATACCGTATAATGGTCTGTCTACAAATTCCGTTTCTTCGGGCTCAAACAATTCAAGCCAACTATTGTCCCAACCGATAAATTCTTTTTTAAACCAATCCGCAACTTCTTTTACATTTTTTAAATCAATACCACTTTCCAGTGCCCACTTATCCGACGCTTTAAAACCAATATAAACATCCAGACTACCATCACCTTTTTCACTTAAAAACAAGGTTTTCGAATCGTCCATCGCCAGAATTTTTCCGCCTTTTACGAATTCATACAATTTTGGCGTATTCTTTTCAGCTTCCAAAATGTTGCTTACTAAATAAATAACTCCCGAGTAAACAGGTTTTATGGGAGTTACAACAGGGCGAATTTTAGAGTTTGCCCCATCGGCACCAATCACAAGATCAGCTTTTGCCGTTTTGCCGTTTTTAAAAATAATTTCCCACTGATCATCCTTATTTTCAAGAGAAACAATATGGCTGTCCCAAACAACGGTGTCCGGTTGTAGCGAGTCTAATAGAATATCTCGTAACGGACCACGGTCAATTTCAGGCCTGAATGCTTCATCGCCAAAAGCACCGGTTGATTCTTTGTCATGATCATCAATAAAAAGAACGCCATTTTTGTCAACAATTCTATATCGATCATTGTCAGGCCTGTAGTTTTCTTTAAACACCTCCATTAAACCGGCGCTTTCAAGTGCCTTTAATCCTGATTCAAAATGCAGATCAAGTGTTGCACCTTGTAATCTTACATTTCTATTTTCGTCTCGTTCGTATACTTTTACCTCTAATCCTCTTCGTTGCAAAAGGCGCGCAAGTGTCAATCCGCCAGGGCCTCCGCCAATGATTGCTATCTTTTTATTTTGCAATAGATTTATTTTGTTTTTCGTTTCCATCTTTATCTGATTTTTATCACTGCAAAGGAACGAACCAGTATCAGTTTAAAATAGGCAGAAACAGCGTAAGTCTTGGCCTATTCGAGGTTTTTTTTCCTAAAAGCTAATGGTGAAATTCCGGCTACTTTGGTAAAAAGACGTGAAAAATAAGGATAATCATCATAACCCAATTCGGCTGCTATTTCTTTTACCGAAATACCAGAATGATATAATAAACGTTTTGCTTCTAAGACAATACGCTGTTGAATATGATGCGTCACCGAATAACCTGTGGTGTTCTTGATACATTCATTCAAATACGGAGTCGAAATAGTAAGAAGCTGAGCATATGCTGTCGGCTTTTTAATCGTTCTAAAATTATGTTCCAATACTGTTTTGAAGGATTTAGTAATCGTCTCAAATCTGGAAAGTTTATCAGCTGAATGCGTTTCTTCCAAATAATAGGAAGCTATCAAAGAGACTAATACGTTGCAACTGTCTTTTAGCAAAGAATGATATAATTTTTCGTCTTTTCTTTCAAAAAATTTCAGACATAACGAAACTACTTCTGAAACCATAGAAAGCTTTTCTGCAGATAAAAATAGTGGTTTTACGGGTGTAATTTCTTCTAATAATTTCAGATTCTCCTGACTCAGACTCGCATTAGTAATAGCCAAACTACTGAAACTAACATTTTGAAAAGACACTACCCGATGCACCTGATTTGGGTTAATATAAAAAATGGAAGAGGATTCAATTGTATATTTTTGAAAATCAATTTCAAGAGAAGTTGTGCCTTTTAATTGTAACGAAAACAAATGATAATCATCACGATGAGAATGTTTTACATCTTCAAACAGATCTGT
The DNA here is from genome assembly GCA_900107365.1 of Flavobacterium aquidurense. GTDB lineage: Bacteria > Bacteroidota > Bacteroidia > Flavobacteriales > Flavobacteriaceae > Flavobacterium > Flavobacterium aquidurense. Next base: position 88,179 of record FNPS01000003.1, on the reverse strand, counting down.
ATCTTCGACTGACATTGTTGAAATAAAAATGCCCTCTCCGTCTTTGGATTTTGCAATTATCGGGATATTTTTAGGTTTCTTTGGCATCGCATATTTTCTTCTGTACAAAGATATTTAATTTTAATTGTGAGGATGTTCTAAATAGGACAAATCAAAGTTTTTATGACTTCTTTTATCACAAAGTGAATTCTATTTCCTTTGTCAGCCACTTCATTTCTCTCAGCAAAGTTGGCATTCTAAATTCCCCTGTCCTACTTTCCGTTTTTTGGAAAGTGTCATGCAATTGAATTTGGACTACCGTATTATTTCTTCTTTCGAATTAAAAATCATTTAAACACAATTATTGCTTTTGAAAACTGAAAATTTTGATAATTTTTAGAAATATTTTATAAAAAGCAATTAAAAACATTTTAGAATATTTGTCCTTTATTTATGAAGCGTTTGCATTATAATCTTAATCAATCATTAAAACAAACATTTTGGCTAATTGTATTAATTAACATCATGAATAACGAAGGACACATTATCGTAATAGAAAATAATCCTCAGGACCGAAAATTATTTGAAGAAGTTTTTGCACAACTGAATTTCTCAAATAAAGTCGTTTATTTTACCTCTGGAAAAGATGCCTACAATTATATAATTGTACAGCAAATAAAGCCATTCCTAATTTTTTCGGACATTGTTTTAATGCATATGGAAGACTATAAATTAATTAATAGAACTTACAAAAATGTAAGCAAAGAACTCAATTGCCCCTACTTGTTTTTCACAACCAAGCTGGAACAATGTTTTATTATTGATGCCTATTCAAACCCTACGAAAAGTTATTTTATAAAACCGTACGAGTATGAAAAATTTAAAAAAGTCATTAAATCAATTGTAACATATTGGTACAAGGCGAAAAAGATGGCACACCACGGCGAAAAAGAAACCGCTAAAGCAAAATTGAAAAATAAAACTTAAGGGCTGTTTTCTGTTGGCTAATTCTCCACCAGACAAATCTCAAAAATAGTGTTTCCAACCTCACTTTTATACGAAATATAGCCACCGTGTGCTTCAATAATATTCTTTGACAAAGTCAGTCCAATTCCTGCACCCTCATTTCGCGTCGTGAAAAACGGGAGAAATATTTTGTCTTCAATTTCTTTTTCTATTCCGTTTCCGTTATCCGTTATTCTAATATATATTCGGTTTTCTCTGGCTTCCGCCGAAATGAAAATCTTTTTTTGAGAAACATTTTTTAAAGCATGAATACAATTAGTCAAAAGATTAATTAAAACCTGTTCGATCTGCTGTGAATCCACCTCAACCCAACGTTTAAAAGTAATTTCGTTTGTAACTTCGATTCCGTTTTCTTTAAATAACGGATTCATAACCTGAATGCCATTATCGATCAAATGATGTAACTCTATTTTTTCTTTTTTTGGAGAAGGCAGCATGGCCAATTTTCGATACCCTTCAACAAATTTTTGCAAATGATCGCTTCGTCTCAACATCGTTTCAACACTGTTTTTCACATCTTCCAAATCTTCTGCAGATAAAGAATCCTGTTCGACCAAATCCTGCAAATTCTGGCAAATCGACCGAATGGGTGTTATCGAATTCAAAAGTTCATGCGAAATCACTTTCATCAGATTTACCCACGCATCTTTCTCTTTTTTCTCGACTACATTCTGAATCGAATCCAGTAAAACAATAAAATAATCCTTTTCGAAAATCTCAGTTCTCGAAGCCTGCAAAACAAAAGTTTGTTTATTCTGTTCGTTAATGCTGATTTCTACTGACGTTTTTATTTCGTGAAAATCATCTTCTTCGATAATTTCACACAGTGATGGCAATTGATTTTTCAGGTATTTCCATTTTGAAACTTTCGGAACATTAAACTGTTTCGAAAAATAGTCATTCATTAAAAAGATATCCCAATCTGAATCCTGCTTTTGCAAAATGATGATTCCGGTTTCAATATTATTCAAAATCGAACGGTAAATAATGTCTTTTGAAACCTGTTCGTTTTGTTTGTTCTTCAACACATCATACAGTTGAAATAAATCATTGTAACTTTTATTGAATTTATGATTTGAAAAATCTGAAGTAAAATCATTCTGCAGGATTGAAGCAATCGTTTTATCGTAAAGCAAAACAAAATTCCGCACATAAAAATACATTTCACGCACCAGCAAAAAAACAATAAAGAGTCCGAAAACGCCTGTAAACAATAGCTCTTTTTTAAAAAAGTAAATCGAAATCTCAATCATCACCACAATCAGGATCAATCGCAAAAACAGCAATTTATAAGTTTGAAATGTTTTAAACATATTTTAAGAATTAAAAATTGAGAATTAAAAATTAAAAATTTTTGAAACCTTAATTATATCCATCAGTTTTGATATTGATGTTATACTTCTCTAAACGACGGTACAAAGCACCTCTTGACAAACCCAATTCTTCGGCCGTTTTACTGACATTGTTGTTGTTTTTTAATAGCGCTTTCTCTACAGCCGCTTTCTCTACAGAAGAAAGCTGAATGTCATCCGGATTTTCTTCATAAGCCGTAATGATTTCTAAATCCAGGTCAGAAACGGTAATCTTATTATTTTCGCAGAGAATAACAGCACGTTCAATTTTATTTTCCATTTCACGGATGTTCCCGTTCCAGGCATGTTTTTCAATTTGTTCCAACACTTTTTTATCGAAAGTGATTTCGTCTCTTCCGTATTTGGCTATCATTTTTTCGAGAAGATATTCTGCTAACGGAATTTTATCTTCATTTCGTTCACGTAACGGAGGCAAAACAATTTCCATTGTATTGATTCGGTAATACAAATCTTCCCTGAAATTTTTGTCGGCAACTTCATGTTTCAAGTTTAAATTGGTTGCCGTAATAATGCGCACATTTAATGGTCTTGGTTTTGTCTCGCCCAATCTGGTAACGGTTTTGGTTTGAATAACCTGTAACAATTTAGATTGTAAATGCAATGGAACATTTCCTATTTCATCTAAAAAAATAGTTCCGTTTTGCGCCATTTCAAAACGTCCGGGAGTATCCAGTTTGGCATCTGTAAAAGCGCCTTTGGCATAACCAAATAATTCACTTTCGAAAATGTTCGAATTCAACGAACCTAAATCGACCGCTATAAAAGGATTATTTTTTCTTTCAGACTGACTGTAAATATGATGTGCCAAAACAAATTTTCCGGTTCCGTTTTCACCAAGGATTAAAACATTAGCAGCTGTTTTTGCTACCTTATCAGCCAGAGAATACGCCTTTTTTATAATCTCAGAAGTGCCGATAAAAAAGTCATTTTCGGTTTCGATATTCTTAGTTTTCTTCTGGTCTTTTCGGGCTTTATCGACAGCCTGTTTTACCGATTCAAGTAGTTTCTTGTTTTCCCAGGGTTTCAAAATATAATCAAAAGCACCGTTTTTTAAGCCTTCAACCGCAGTTTCTACTTTTCCGAATGCCGTCATTAAAATCACGACTGTTTTTGGCGAAAGTGTTTTTATCTCTTTCAGCAAATACAATCCTTCCCTTCCATCTTCAAAACCTATTCTATAATTCATGTCCAACAAAACGACATCAATAGTTTTTTTCGACAATAATTCGACAACATTTTTCGGATTATTGAGCGTATAAATGTCTTCAAAATACTTTTTCAGAAACACTTTCGACGCAAAAAGGATGTCTTCCTGATCGTCGATGATTAATATTGAGGCATTTGTCTTTTTCATTTTTGTTCAGTTTTGGACGCAAGCTGTCCAAAAATGGACAGTTTTAATTTCTTTTAAAAAATAAAATTTTAAAAATAAGGCAGTTACAATCTTTAAATTTTTGGCATGAAAATCACATTAAGACTAACAAATCATCAAATATGTGCAACATTATTGTTGGTAAAAGTAACAAAAATAGGCAGCTAACAACTATATTGTTAATTATCTTAATTTAGGTGCGTTTCTGTTACTTCGGCAATAAAAATTATTAAAAAACATCAATCTAAAACAACAATTATGATCAACATTAAAAAACTTTCAAAAATTTTCAGAACCGAAGAAATAGAAACTAATGCATTGAATGAAATTTCATTAACAATCAATCAGGGTGATTTTGTTTCGATCATGGGACCATCGGGAAGCGGAAAATCAACTTTGCTAAATATTATCGGATTACTGGACAGCGCTTCATCCGGAAGTTATCAATTGTTAGGTCAGGAAATGATTGGCACTAAAGAAAAAGAAAAATCAAAAGCCAGAAAAGAAAACATTGGCTTCATCTTTCAAAATTTTAATCTAATTGATGAATTATCCGTTTTTGATAATATCGAATTGCCTCTTATTTACAACAACGTTCCAGCATCTGAAAGAAAGAAAAAAGTACAGGATATCGCTACTAAATTAAACATTTCACATCGATTGAAACATTATCCACAGCAACTTTCAGGAGGTCAGCAACAACGTGTGGCAGTTGCCAGAGCATTAATTAATGATCCGAAAATTATTTTAGCCGATGAGCCAACCGGAAATTTGGACAGTAAAAACGGAAATGAAGTAATGGAATTACTAACTGACTTACACGCCAACGGAGCCACAATTTTAATGGTTACACACTCCGATTATGATGCTTCTTTTTCTCAAAAAACAATTTTAATGAAAGATGGAATTATTCTTTCTGAAAAGGTAAACAACAGAAATGTTGATGTTTTTGCAGCCACTTTAAACAACTAAAGTCGTGCTAAAAAACTGGATTAACATATTTATATACCACATCAAAAACAACAAGCTTTTTACGGCTTTGAATGTTTTGGGTTTGGGTATTGGAATTGCAGGATTGATTTTTGCGATTTTATATTGGAATGAGGAACATTCTTATGATGAATGGAATCCTGAAAAAGATAAAATTTACGCTGTTTTAAATAATCTTGGTGGTGGTAATATTTGGGCGGTAAACTCAGCAGTACCAGGTCCAATATTAAAATCAACTTCTTCAGATTTAAAAGATTATTGTTATTTCAATACTTTTTACACTAAAGAAACGGTTCAATATAATGGCAAAATAGAGTTAATCGATAAGATTTTCTCGGCACAAGGCAATTTCTTTTCTTTTTTTCCTTTTGAATTTATTCAGGGTAGCGGAAAAAGTGCCATTCATGATCGTAATAGTATTGCGCTATCTGAAGAAACGGCTTCGCGTTTGTTTAAGGATGAAAACCCAATGGGAAAACAGGTTAAATACGCAGAGAAATATTTCGTTGTTCGTGGCGTATATCGTTTATCTGGAAAATCTTCGGTTATGCCTGCTGCTGTTACCACTATAATTGAGGAAGAACTGAAAAAAAATAAAGAAAGCTGGGGTTTTAACTATGGCCTAATGCTAAAATTAAAAAAGCAAAGCGATACGACTGCTATTGTTAAGAGTCTAAATGATATCTATGTCGAGCATAACTATAAAAAACAGGCAAAGGAAGAAGGTATTTCATATGAAGCCTATTTAAAAAAGTATGGAGAAGTTACCACGGCGAAATTACTTCCGCTTCGTGGCTCAAGGCTTTTTCAGGGAAATTATCCTTTTCCTGACGGAAATGGAAATCTCCAATTTTTAAGAATACTAATGGGATTATCTATTCTTATTTTATTGTTATCGATTGTAAATTATATTAATCTCGCTACTGCAAATGCCATAAAACGAGCAAAAGAAGTTGGCGTGAGAAAAATTGTGGGTGCTACCAAACCACAAATTATTGCCCAATTTGTATTTGAAACTACCTTAATTACGTTGTTTTCACTTTTATTGGCATTGGTAATTGTTGAGCTTTCACTGCCTTTTTACAATGCCCTTTTAAGCAAAAATTTAATTCTTGAAGGTTCTCAGTTTTATTTGCAACTGATATTCATTTTTATAATTGTCATTTTAGTTTCGGGTGTTTTACCGGCTATTTATATTTCGAATTTTGAGCCCTTGAAGGTTTTAAAAGGAAATTTTTCGCGCAGTAAAAACGGTATCTGGCTGAGAAACGGAATGCTCGTTTTGCAATTTGCCATTGCTACCTTCTTTATTATTGGTTCTTTTATAGTGTATCAACAAGTGCACTTTATGGCGCAGAAAAATTTAGGTTTTAAAGGCGCACAAGTCATGGATATTTCTTTTAGACCTAAAAAAGGTCAAAAGCAGTTTGAGAGATACAAAACAATCAAACAGGAACTTCTAAAAATAAAAGGCGTTCAGGCTGTGTCTGCAGGTGTATTTTCTATTGGAACCAGTACCAATTCGTGGTCTGGTTTGCATTATAAAACCAATAAGGAAGTTATAACGCAACAGATGGCGATTGATTTTGGAATGCTCGATGTTTTAGGAATTCCAGTAATAAAAGGAAGAGACTTATCAAGTAAACTTGCTTCAGACAGTGTAAGCAGTGCGTTATTAAATGAAGCTGCAGCTAAAACATTGCTGGAAAAAGATCCTATTAATAAGGAAGTTGTTTGGGAAGGTAAAAAATTCAAAATCGTTGGAATAGTAAAAGACTTCCATTATTTTGGGCTCGAAAACCAAATTTCGCCCATGTTCTTTTTACATATCACTGCTATCGATTGGATGCAAGAAGATTTAATCAATATTTCCGTAAAGATTGCACCACAAGAAATGCCTGAAACAATTGGGTCTCTGGAAAAATTCTGGACAACAAAAGTGGATACAGAATATCCTTTCGAATTTAATTTCGTTGACAGAAATTTTGCCAGAACCTATAAAAAATATCAAAATCAAAGTGAGTTATTTTCACTCTTAAACGGAATTGTAATTCTGATTGCCGTTTTCGGATTGTTTGCCTTAGCTTCTTTTTCTATGGAAAGAAGATTGAGAGAAATCGCGATCAGAAAAACATTGGGCGCTGAAACCAATATTTTACTGAAGGAATTATCAAAACAATATGTGATTTTCTGTTTGATTGGTTTTGTGATCGGAATAATTCCCGCCTATCTTTTATTGCGAAAATGGCTTGAAAATTTTGCTTTTAGAATTGACATTCCTGTAGTTCCCTTTTTTGTCGCACTTGTTTCTTTGATGTTTTTGACCTTGACAATTGTGTTGGCAAAAGCGTATCAGGTAACCAAAATTGATGTTTTAAAATACTTAAAATACGAGTAAAATGCTAAAAAACTGGATCAATATATTTATCTATCACCTTAAAAACAACAAGTTCTTTTCGGCTTTAAATGTTTTAGGATTAGCGATAGGAATCGCGGGGTTAATTTTCGCCTTACTTTACTGGAACGACGAACAAAGCTACAATGCCTGGAATCCTGAAAAAGACAATGTTTATCAGGTTTTGGTTCAATTAACAGATACGCCTGTTGGCACTGATAACACCGTGCGATTAAAAGCCTATTTACAAAAAGATTCCAATGTCGAAAACATTGTTTTTGCGGATAGCTGGTATCAAAAAAGTAAAATAATTTATAAGGGCAAGAAAGAATTCGTTGATAAAATAATCAATGTCGAAAGTGATTTCTTTTCTCTGTTTCCTTTTAAAATTGTTCAGGGAAATAGCGGAAGTGCCATAAAAGACGGAGCAAGTATTGCTATTTCTGATGTTCTTGCAAAACGTATTTTTGGCAATGTAAACCCCATTGGCAAACAAATTAATTGTCTTGACAATTTGTTTGTCGTTCGTGCGGTATACCACATTCCGGGTAATTCTTCGATTGCTCCAAATGTTGTAGTAAACCGAATGAAAGATCTTGCAGATCCGGCGCAAAGCAGAAGTTTGTTTGCTTTAAAAATACTTTTGAAACTAAAAGATCCTTCAAAAGTGGAGCAAACCCGAAAGATGCTTGAAAAAGCCTATTATGACGAAGTCATTGTAAGAGAAGCCAAACAAGCTGGTTTTACTCCGGAAGAAATGACAAAAAAAGTCGGTCATTTTAGCGTTTTCATGGAGCCTCTTTCAAAAGCCAGATTACAGTCTGTCACAGATGGATATCCTGAAGGCCGTGGCAATTATCAGTTTTTGTTAATCATGGTGGGGTTGTCGATTTTGATTCTCATTTTATCTATCGTCAACTATATCAATTTGGCTACGGCTACTGCCATAAAACGCGCTAAAGAAGTAGGAATCCGCAAGATTGTTGGTGCATCAAAAAGCAATATTATTTTTCAGTTTATATTTGAAACAACTTTGATCAGTTTGTTTTCCATCTTTATTGCTTTGGTTATTGTCGAATTGACTTTGCCTTATTACAATAATTTTCTAAACAAAAATTTAATGATTATTGGAGGACAGTTCTATTTACAACTAATTCTAATTTTTATCATTACTATTTTGGTTGCAGGAATATTTCCGGCTGTTTATGTTTCTAATTTTGAAACCTTGAAAGTCCTGAAAGGTAATTTTTCAAGAAGTAAAAACGGCGTGTGGCTCCGCAACGGAATGCTGATATTTCAATTTGCTATTGCAACCTTCTTTATTATTGGTTCAGGCATTGTATACCAGCAAGTAAAATATTTAAACGAAAAAGATCTTGGTTTTAAAGGAGATCAGTTGATTGCAATCGACTTACACCTTCCGCCTTCTTACTATGCAGGAGAAAATATTGATAAGACCATTTTCAACAAATACAATACAATAAAGCAGGAGCTTAGCAAGATTGACGGAGTTGAAAACGTTTCAACCGGACTTGTATCTTTTGATGGCGCAGACAATTCTTTAGCACCACTTTTATATCACGATGTGCTTTTCAAAGCAAAACATATTGGGATCGATTTTGGAATGCTTGAAATGATGAAAATCAAGATGGTAAAAGGTAGAGGACTAGACAGAAAACTTGCCTCAGATACTGTAAATTCTATTATGATAAATGAAACCGCTGCTAAACTGATGAACATGAAAAACCCGATTGGGGAGGAAATTCTGATTCGGAATCAAAATTTAAAAATTGTTGGCGTCGTTAAAGATTTTAATTTATTGAGTCCTGAAGTCAAAGTTCCTCCAATGACGTTTTATCATATTGAAACCTTGCATATGGCGGAAAACATGAGTGCCATTTACGTAAAATTAAAATCTCAAAGTACTGAAAATACGCTGGCAGACATTGAGAAGTTCTGGACCGCAAATGTGGATCAGGAATATCCTTTTAAATATGATTTTGTCGATAAACAATATGCGAGAACGTATGAAGCATACATCAAACAAAAAAACCTTTTTTCGCTGTTAAATGTAATCGTGATTCTTATCGCCCTTTTCGGATTATTTTCTTTGGCTTCTTATTCGATACAAAGACGTATGAAAGAAATCGCCATTAGAAAAACCCTTGGTGCTGATACCAATGTTTTATTGAAAGAATTATCGAAGCAATATATTTTGTATTGTATCATTGGCTTTCTAATAGCATTGTTTCCCGTTTATTATTTATTGAACAAATGGCTGGAGAATTTTGCTTTTAGAATTACCATTAGCGTATTTCCATTTATTCTCGGATTCGTCATTTTACTAATTCTGACCTTAATAATTGTGCTTTCAAGAGCTTATTCCGCTACAAAAACAGATGTTTTGCAGTATTTGAAATATGAATAAACTAAGTCTTTACTTCTTTTAGAACTAACCTCAACCAAAACTATGATACTCAACTATATCAACATATTTATTTACCAGTTAAAGCACAATAAACTATTTTCATTCCTTAATATTCTGGGATTATCAATAGGAATCGCAGGATTAATATTCGCATTACTTTATTGGAACGACGAACAAAGTTACAACGATTGGAATCCTGAAAAAGACAATGTTTATCAGGTTTTGGTTCAGGTAACCGATATGCCCGCCTGGTCAGATTGCGCCTTATTCCTGAAACCGGCTTTAGACCAAGATCCAAATGTCAAATCTATACTATATGCTGATTCCTGGTATCAAAAGGATAAAATTATTTACAAAGGAAAAAAGGAATTTGTAGATAAAATTATCAATGTCGAACAAAATTTCTTTTCTTTTTTTCCTTTCAAGATTATTCAGGGAGATGCTATTTCTGCTATAAAAGATGATTCGAGCATTGCAATTTCAGATAGTACGGCTAAAAGGATTTTTGGAAATGAAAATCCCATTGGAAAACAAATAAAATGTTTTGACCAACTTTTTTCTGTCCGTGCCGTATATCATATTCCCGGAAATTCTTCGATTGCGCCAAATATGATTATCAATAAAATGAAGGAACTGACAACTTCCGGAATGACAAATCCGTTTATTTTAAAGCTATTATTAAAAGTAAAAGACCCGTCAAAAGTTGATCTTACAAGAAAGAAACTCGAAAGAATTTACAACCACGATTTTATTACGAGACTTGCCAAAGAAGCCGGCTTTACACCCGAAGATATGGCTAAAAAAGTAGGTTATTTTACGGTTATTCTTGAACCTTTATCAAAAGCCAGATTACATTCGATAGCAGATGGTTATCCGGAAGCACGAGGAAATTATCAGTTTTTAATGATCATGATGGGTTTATCTGTTTTGATTCTCGTTTTGTCGATTGTTAATTACATCAATCTCGCAACTGCTAATGCTGTAAAGCGGGCGAAAGAAGTTGGAGTACGTAAAATTTCTGGTGCATCAAAAGGCGATATTGTTAGTCAGTTTCTTTTTGAAACGGTTTTAACCACGAGTTTTTCTATTTTACTGGCCTTGGTAATTGTAGAACTGACTTTGCCGTACTACAACAACTTTTTAAACAAAAATCTTGTACTTCTTGCCAGTCAGTTTTACATACAATTGTTATTGATTTTTATCATTACAATTTTGGCAGCAGGATTATTTCCGGCCATTTATATATCTAATTTCGAAACTTTTAAAGTTTTGAAAGGAAATTTCGGAAGAAGCAAAAACGGTATCTGGCTGCGTAACGGAATGCTTATTTTTCAGTTTGCAATTGCTGCCTTTTTTATTATTGGCTCAAATATCGTATACCAGCAAATTAAATATTTACAGAATAAAGATATGGGTTTTAAGGGCGATCAGGTAATTTCGGTTTGTTTAAATTTTCCATCGGTTGACTACCAGGGAGAAAATGCAGCCCAAAATATTTACAACAGATACAACACCATAAAACAGCAGCTCAGCAAAATTAAAGGCGTCCAACAAATCTCTACGGGCCTTATTGCGTTTGATGGTTCAGACAATTCTATATCGGCGGTTTTATACAATAATGAACTTTTTAAAGAACGCACTATTGCTTTAGATTTCGGTATGTTTGAAATGTTGAACATCAAAATAATTAAGGGAAGAAATTTTGATAGCAAACTAGCCTCAGACACTATAAACTCAGTGATCATAAACGAAAGCGCATTAAAATTAATGAATCTTAAAGATCCCATTGGCAAGGAACTTTTAATTCGGGAACAGAAATTAAAAATAATCGGTATCGTTCAGGATTTCAATTTATTAAGTCCTGAATTAAAAGTGCCGCCAATTGCTTTTTACAATATCAAAATGTTTGGTATGACACAGAACATTAACAAAGTTTATGCAAAACTAAAGCCGGATGATCTGGAAAATACGATTGCCAATATCGAAAAATTATGGTCGAAAGTTGATACCGAATATCCGTTTCAATATGATTTCGTAGATAAAGAATATGCGAGAACCTATGAATCGTATGTAAAGCAAAAAAACTTGTTTTCACTGTTAAACATTGTAGTAATTCTAATTGCGCTTTTTGGTTTATTCGCCTTAGCATCGTATTCGATACAAAGACGAATGAAAGAAATCGCCATCAGAAAAACACTTGGCGCCGACACGAATGTTTTATTGAAAGAATTATCCAAACAATATATTTTGTATTGCGTCATTGGTTTCATAATCGCATTGTTTCCGGTTTATTATTTATTGAACAAATGGCTGGAAAATTTTGCTTTTAGAATAGATATTAGCATTTTTCCATTCCTTTTCGGATTCGTCATTTTATTAATTCTTACTTTATTAATAGTCCTTTCAAGAGCTTATTCCGCTACGAAAACAGACATCTTAAAGTATTTGAAATATGAATAAAATCATCTTACTATTTATAATCTTAATTCATTAAAAACAGAAAACTCCATCAGCCGCGGCTGATGGAGTTTTTTTTATGGAGGGAGCAAGTGTTCTGCTTTTATGAAAAACCTGTTAAACCCGTAAAATCTTTTCCATTTTTTTGCCTTTTGCCAGTTCATCTACCAACTTATCTAAGTAACGCACCTGACGCATCAACGGATTCTCGATTTCTTCAATGCGGTATCCGCAAATTACGCCCGTAATGAGCGAGGCATTCGGATTGAGATTGGCTTTTTCAAAAAAGTCTTTAAAGGTTATTTTTTCATCAATCAGTTTTTGTAATTTCTTTTCGTCATATCCCGTCAGCCATTCAATTACCTGATGCAATTCAGCAATTGTTCTGCCTTTTCTCTCCACTTTAGCTACATAATGCGGATAAACCGAAGCAAATGTCATTTGGGCTACGCGTTCATTTTGTTTGTCGTTAGGTGTCATGGGCTCTTTGGATTACAAATTAATCTGATTACAATACGAATATAGTAGTTTCCATATAAATATTTATTCTAAGAATATTTCTTTTTGTGTTGTTAACAAAGTAAAGATGTTACTATTCTTAACTGTACTTTATATAGCACACATTACAAACAAGTAGATAGAAAAAACAATTATTCCCGTTGCGTTTGAATTCGTATATTCGGCCCTTATTTTGAGAAAAGAAAATGATTGCAAAATTGAATGAAAAAAAATCCTATCCATGGATTGTTGTTGGCTTGTTGTGGTTTGTAGCTTTATTGAATTATTTAGACAGACAAATGCTTTCTACTATGAAAGCAGCGATGATGGCGGACATTCCTGAATTGGCTAAAGCTGAAAATTTCGGTCTCTTAATGGCTATTTTTCTTTGGATATATGCGCTGATGAGCCCTGTTTCCGGAATTATTGCCGATCGATTTAACCGAAAAAGAATAATCATAGCAAGTCTTTTTATTTGGTCCGGTGTTACTATGGCGATGGGTTATGCCACAACTTTCGATCAGGTTTATGTTTTGCGCGGCATTATGGGTTTTAGCGAAGCTTTTTATATTCCGGCTGCATTATCCTTAATTGCAGATTACCATCAGGAAAAAACACGCTCTTTTGCCATTGCTATTCATACGACCGGAATTTATTTAGGACAGGCGCTGGGTGGTTTTGGAGCCACTATTTCCAAACATTTTTCCTGGCATTTCAGTTTTCACTCCGTAGGTTTGTTAGGTGTGCTTTACAGTATAATACTGCTATTTTTTCTACAGGAAAAGAAAACTTACTTTTTTGACCCTACAAAAAAGTCATCTGTTACCTATGAATTCAGGCAAATGTTCAAAGGATTGGGAATATTATTCGGTAATATCTCCTTTTGGGTTTTACTCTTTTATTTCTCTGCACCAAGTTTACCGGGTTGGGCGGCCAAAAACTGGTTACCCACCTTATTTACTGAAACTTTACATTTAGACATGTCTCTGGCGGGACCAATTGCAACAGTAACCATTTCGATGTCTTCCTTTTTTGGCGTTTTAATTGGTGGTGCCATTTCAGATAAATGGGTGATGAAACATCTTAAAGGAAGAATTTACACCAGCGCTATTGGATTGTCTCTTACCATTCCGGCATTGTTTTTATTTGGCTACTGCTGCGACATCGAAGCTATTATTTTTGGCGCTATCCTTTTTGGACTTGGATTTGGAATATACGACACCAACAATATGCCTATTCTTTGTCAGTTTGTTGCGCCTCGTTACAGGGCTACCGGATATGGAATTATGAATTTTGTAGGTATTTCGGCCGGGGCTGTTATCACCGAATTTTTAGGAAAAGCCGCTGATAATGGCGGAATGAGACACGTTTTTGTACTGCTATTATTTGTAGTTGTTTCTGCTATTATTTTACAACTGGTTAGCCTGCATCCAAAAACGATAGATATGACTGAGGGGAATGAGTTGTGAGATATAAACAAAAAACTCTATTATTGCTAATGGAGTTTTGATATTTTATTTTGAGATTTAAACATTTCGCTCCTATAGAGCTTTTAATAAATTGGTTAATTCTTTTCTATAAATATTTCGCTCTTCCAGAGCTAAAAATCTTCTATTGTATATTTTGAAAACTCCAGAGGAGTGTAATGTTTATAGAAAATAATAAAAATAAGGATCAAAGCCCCAGAGGGGCGACATATGATTTGACAATTTTAATTTACTTTTACCTTAATCCAAACATAATCTCAGTAAAGTAGATGAAAAAAATAATTCTTTATATCGTTATCATTTTTGCTTTTTCTAATTGTCAAAACAAAAAAGAAGAAACCAATATTGCTTCTGAAGAAATTAAGAATATCAATGAAATTGTTGAAGCAATAATAATTCAGGATAGTTTGAATGTATTTTCTAAGAGTCCGGATTCTATAATGTTTTGTAGCCAACTTAGAAGACTAAACATATATATTCCCGAAAAAAGGCATGATGGATTAACTCCTCCAGCTCCTCCGCGAGGTATTTACATCACTTCATTATTAAGCGATAAAATAATAGGCGAAAAATTTTCAACTCAAGATTCTTTAGGTTTACTACAACAAAATTCAAATCCTGAAAAACTAAAAATTGAAAACAGTCTTATTCATAAGTTGAAAACGACCACAGTTGAAAAAGCATTAAAGAGAAGAAAAAACACTAAAATGTTTAGATTTTACGAAATGACAATTCCTGTTTTTTCTCTTGACAGAAAGAATGCTTATGTCAAGTTAGATTATTATTGCACTGGTCTTTGTGGAAGTGGTAAAGCTATATATCTGAAAAAGCTAAATGGAAAATGGAAAATAATTGAAAAACGGGAAACTTGGATAAGTTAACCATAAAAATAAGGTATCCAAGTTACATAAATCCCAATTAAAAAAGGACTTGGTTCCACCTATAGAATTGAAAAACTCCATCAGCCGCGGCTGATGGAGTTTTTGATATTTTATTTTGAGATTTAAACATTTCGCTCCTCTGGAGCTTTTAATAAATTGCTCAATTCTCTTCTATAAATATTTCGCTCTTCCAGAGCTGAAAATCTTTTTATTGTATATTTTGAAAACTCCAGAGGAGTTTAATGTTTATAGAAAATAATAAAGATTAGGATCAAAGCCCCAGAGGGGCGACATATGAGTTGACAATTTTAATTTACTTTTACATCCAGAACAGAAACCGGAATACCATTTCGTGTCGTAGCCTTCAACTGAATATTTTCTTTCTTCCCATTCGACTGAATAATCGCAATACATTTTCCATTAAACAATTTACAAGAGCTGGCTTTAAAAGAATCCAAATTGGCCTGATAACCGTTATCAACACCCACTAATTTTCCTCCGCCCGAAACTTCAAAATTGATTAAATCATTTGCATTTGGCAGAAGATTTCCATCTTTATCAACAATAGAAACCGTTACATAAACCAAATCATAATTATCATTTTTAATAGTTGGTTTATCTACTTTTAAATCTATTTTGGAAGCTACTCCCGCGGTGTTAATTGCTGCCTCTAAAACTACTTTTCCGTCTTTTCTGGAAATCGCTTTTAGTGTTCCCGGTTCAAATTTTACATGCCATGAAATATGCAAATCATCATTTTGTTTTGTTTTTTTTCCGAGAGATTTTCCGTTTAAGAATAGTTCCACTTCATCGGCATTATTGTAGTACGCCCAAACATCAACTTCTTGTCCTTCCTTCCAGTTCCAATGCGGAAAAATATGCAAAACTGGTTTAGTGGTCCATTCACTTTGGTACATATAATACACATCTTTTGGAAGTCCGGCCAGATCAATAATTCCGAAATAAGAACTTCTTGCCGGATACGGATATGGATCTGGTTCACCGATATAATCGAAACCGGTCCAGATAAAAGTTCCTGCCATGAAATCCTGTTTCTTGATCGTTTTCCAATTCTCTTCGTGAGTTGCACCCCAATATGATTTTACCTGATCAAAAGCCGAAACGGTCCAATCTGCATTTCCGTCAAAAGCAGCACCATATTTTGTTGGCCACGCTTTAACGCCATCCGCAGGAAAATCATAATGGCCACGAGTTTCCAAAGCCGAAACACTTTCAGAAGCAATGATTTTTTGTCCTTTAAAACGCGTTGGAAAATCTTTGTAATCTTCGTGTTTGTAATTGAATCCCAACAAATCC
The DNA here is from genome assembly GCA_900107365.1 of Flavobacterium aquidurense. Taxonomy (GTDB): domain Bacteria; phylum Bacteroidota; class Bacteroidia; order Flavobacteriales; family Flavobacteriaceae; genus Flavobacterium; species Flavobacterium aquidurense. Next base: position 71,976 of record FNPS01000003.1, on the reverse strand, counting down.
AAAGCTCCCGATTGATAAATGAAATTTTTCTCGATAACATTTTCTGTCAAAGCAGAAGTTACCGGACGTGTTGTATCTAATGATTTTACAATTTGTGCCAATTCTCTGGTAATGGCAATTCCGGTACTGTCAAATTGTTCCCTGATTTCGTTACCAATACTCCACATCATTACAGACGGATGATTACGATCTCTTTTGATAAAATCTTCTAAATCTTTTTTATGCCATGCATCCCAGTCTTTGTGGTAATCGTTGGTTACTTTTTTCTTTTTCCAAACATCAAAAGCTTCGTCCTGAACAATGAAGCCCATTTCGTCACACAATTGCATCATCTCTAAAGAATGCGGATTGTGCGACATTCTGATGGCGTTGGTTCCCATTTCTTTCAGTAAAGTCAGTTTTCTTCTCACTGCATGAATGTTTTCTACAGCACCCAAAGCACCGTTATCGTGATGCAGGCAAACACCCAAAATTTTCATCGGTTTTCCATTTAATGAAAAGCCTTTTTCGGCATCAAAATTAAAATAACGAACGCCAAGTGGTGTTTCGTAACTATCAACCAAAGTTGATTTCTCATAAATTCTAGTGACAATTTTATACAAATACGGATTCTCTGTATCCCAAAGGATCGGATTCTTTAAAGTGAAATTTTGAGTCTTTTTTAAAGTGGCATTTGGCGAAATTTTCTCTGTTGATTCCGTTTGCGTTACTTCAACATTATTCTGATTTAAAATAGAAGAAACTATTTTGAATTCCTTTTCCGTTTCCGCAGCATTCTTTACCTCAACTTCTAAATGAACCGAAGCTTTTTCTTTTGAAATTTCAGGTGTCGTTACAAAAGTTCCCCATTCTGCCACGTGCAATTTGTCGCTGGCCACCAATCGCACATTTCTGTAAATTCCGGAACCGGTATACCATCGAGAATTGGGTTGAGCCGAATTATCCACTTTTACGGCGATGACATTCTGTCCTCCAAATTTCAAATATTTTGATAATTCATAAGAAAAGGAAATATAACCATTCGGACGAATTCCTAAAGAATGCCTGTTTATAAACACTTCGCTATTTTTAAAAACACCATCAAATTCTACAGCAACCGTTTTATTTTTCCAATCCTGCGGAATTGTAAATGTTTTACGATACCAGCCCATTCCTGCAGGCAAAAATCCCTGTGCTTGTTTTGTTTTACTGTCTTTGTCAAAAGCGCCTTCAATACTCCAATCGTGTGGCAATTGAAGCGCTCTCCAGTCTGAACTATTAAAATCAGATTGAATAGCCGTTGGATAATCGCCTATTTTGAAATTCCAGTCTTTATTGAAATCTTCGATTATTCTGGCATTTTTACTTTTTGTGGCGCAGGCTGCGAGTAGTAATAATGCTAGTATTATTGTTATTTTTTGTAGAATGTTTTTATTCATAAATTTATTTTTATAATCCACTTTCGTGTAGTTTGTCATTCCGAGGAACGAGGAATCCCCGCAAGTAACTCCGCACAGAAAAACGGCCAATCTTTGTCGAGCTTCTTGTGGGGATCCCTCCTCCGTCGGGATGACAAGATTGTGGTTACGTTTTGTTAATTCTATCACACCAGCATTTTTGTAGAGGCGCACAGCAGTGCGTCTAACACACAGTATGTCCAATTGGAACGCAGACGCACTGCTGTGCGCCTCTACAACTCTTTACTCTTGATTCTTTTCTCCTTATTCTTTGCTCTTTATTCTTTACTCTTTTCTCTCCTTACTGAAACTCAAAAGAATCCAACATCAATCCTTTCAAATCATCCCCTTCCAACGTAATTTTATACGTTCCCGCATTGATATATCCTCCCGAAGTCGTATTTAAAACTTTCCATTTTTCTGGTGATGGAAAAAATTCTATCGTATCATTTCGCATCAAAATTCCGTACGCATCTTCCATTTTGAATTTTACTTTTAATGGCGTTTCGTTTCTGTTCATGAATTTGAAACGCATTAAATAAATTCCGGCAACACCGGGTTTTACTTCAAATTCAATGCTGTTATTGGTCTTTTTGGTGAACTCAATATAATCGGCTTTTTTGAAATTTCCTTTTACGATATCAGTTCCGGTTGTTTTGGCATTTTCAGCTTCTAAAACTAAAGTCTGACGCGAATCATCTTTTTCGCCCATATCGTAATTTGGAACCACAATAATTGAATTCACAACTTCTGAATTATCAAAAAATACTTGTTCTCCCTTTTTTACTTTTTTTCTAAAGATAGAAAACTCGACACCAATACTATTTTTAGCCGTTTCTTCTATTTTTTTATAATCCGATAACCAGGCAAATTGTGTTTTTACTTTATTATCAATCAGCATATAAACATCCGAATCTTCTTTGACTGTAAACGAACCTTTATTTTTGGAATTGGTTGAAAACTGCACATAATCTGCTCCAAAAACTTCAGAAGGTAATTGTGTAAAAACAATTTCCGAATATAAATATTGTTTTGAATTGATATCCAACCAGGAACCTATTCCTCTTGTACTTTTATCAAACGTTTTTAAAACAAAATTTTGAATGTTTTTAGGAGATTCGTCTGCTGGTCTTGCGTGAATATCTTTGGTAGCAATCGCAATTGCTGAGATAATGGCTTCTCCCGCTTTTGCATTTGGGAAAGAAATTCTAATTTTTCCTCCTATACTTTTTATTACGAATGTTTTCTTCAAAGCTTTGTCGTGACCGACTTCTGACCAGATATCAAAATCTTTTAAAACTACATTGTCATTAATCGCCACATCAAACAAACGCCAGCCTTTGCAATCTAAGCCGCCACCGGTTCCGTACCACGGCTCTGTAAAATACAATTCGACTACATATTCTCCATCAGGCGCAGGAAATTCATAACTCAATTTATCTGCTCCGTATCTGAAACTTTGAAATAAAGCCTGATCTTTTGTTCCCGAAATGGGGTCGAAAGTACTTCTTTGACTGGCATAAAAAACAGGTAGTTTTTCAAATTTATCTGTCCACGATAAAGATCCCCAGGTATTTTGTCCGCTTTTGTGTGTATCGGTCAGCCAGGTATTTCCATCAACATCTGTGCATTCAGAACCTCCACAGTTCACTCGGTAAATATAATTGTATCCTTTTTTCGCTTTTGTAATATCCGCCTGATCTGCATATAATGCTTTTAAATTGGGTGCTTTTGGAAGTGTATTCAAAACCACATAATCCTTGGCAACCGCTTTTCCGTTTACGTAACCGACCGCATATAAAACATTGTATTGAATATTGACATTATTAAACTGAAAGTGTTGTCCTAACCCCGGATTTTTCAATTTGCCTAAAGATGATTTATTAACATCGTTGAACAATTCTATTTCATCACAATTCGAATAAATATCAATTCCGCTTTTTATTCCTGCCGATTCCCAACGGTTTGACCACGAATGCGAAACAATATAAACCATCGGATTTGTTTTGTTCGAAACATAATTGGCGCGGTACATATAATACGCATCCAAAGGTTCACCCCAAACGGTAAAAAGTCCTTTGTAATTTATCGGTCCAACTTTATCAATATCTCTGAAACCTTCTCCGTTTTGAGAACGCCCCGGATTTTCGTGCGAAGCAAAAAGCCAGTTAAATTGTCCCGCAATTTTATCTTTCACCGATTCGGCTTCACGGACTTTGATTTCCATCAATTGCGAAAATCGGTTTTCACTCAAAATTCCTTTTTGATCAAATTCACCTTCCGTGTGTAAATCTGCTGTTCGCCAGGCGCCATATTCTCCGTTTAAGAGTTGCGTACTCATTTCGAGATGGTATTTTGAAGGATCGCCTCCGTAAGTTCCAGACCAGTTTTGAACGACATTCCAGTCTGTTCCTTCACCTCCGTTACAAGTGGTTACGATTCTTTGAGAAGCGGATAGCGGATCCATTTCACGGATAATCTTCGTGCATTCTTCTGCAAATTCCTTCGGAATCGTGCTTTCATTCTGCAATCCCCAAAGTACAACTGACGGACTGTTTCTGCGTTCCTTAATCCATTCTCGCAATAAGGTTTTGAAATTCTCTTTAAATTCTGGCGTGTCGTACCAAATATGTGCCGAAAACTGACTCCAAAACAGGATGCCGTTTTCGTCTAATTCTTTTTGATATACTAAATTATGAGGCTGATGTGCTTCTCTGAAAGCATTAAATCCGGCCGCTTTTATTTGCTCGATTCTCGCATGAATTTCTTCATCTGAAAACGAATGACTTTTTCCGATCAAATGTTCGTATTCGCAGGTTCCGTTTACAAACAAAGGTTCGTTGTTAATATAAAAACGATTGTCTTTTCCGTCACGACTCACTGGCCAACTCACCCAACGGATTCCATATGGCGTTTTTAGCTCGTCTATTTTTTTTCCTTTTTCATAAATAGTAGTCACCAACTCATATAAATAGGGACTTGCCGGCGACCATAATTTCGGGTTTACAATTTCCGGAAGTGTTTGTGCTATTTCTTTTGTTTCTCCTGAAATGTTTTTGATATCGCTTTTACTTATAGCAACCTTCTTTCCGGCAGCATCAAAGAGTATATTTTCAATCGTTACATCGCGATTTGCTTTTCCGTAATTTTTGATTTCAGTTGTCGTATGAAGAATCGATTTTTCTTTCGAAATCGATTTGTCATTCCAGATATGAACACCAAAAGGTTCGATACGAACCTCATTTGTAACCACTAAAGAAACGGGTCTGAAAATTCCCATTGGCTGAGAACCTTCTGAAAATCCCCATTCGCCGGAACATCCACCACAAACCCACGGAAGATCTGCAATAAACGAAGGATGTTCTGCTTTGACCATCATATTATTTTGACTATCAAAAGAAACGGCATCTGTAATATCGATTGTAAAAGTCGTGCGGCCGCCTTTGTGCCCGCCTACTTTTTTTCCGTTTACCCAAACTGTGGCATAGGAACTAACTCCTTCAAAATACAAAAAAAGGCGTTTGCCTTTATCTTTTTTATCGACACTAAATGTTTTGTGATACCAGGCAGTTCCGTGCAAATTGCCGTGTTTCATTCTGCGGTAACCGTAATATTGATCCCAGTTATGCGGTACGTCTGTTCTTTCCCAATTTGCATCAATTTTAGGATTGCTCACAAAAGTTTCTTCCTGTTTTAAAGGATCGCTAATGATAATAGTTTCCCAAGATGAATTCAGTGAAATTTCTTTACGCAATTTCGCTGAGTCACTGTTCTTCTGGCTCCTGGCTGAGCTGAAAACTAAAAAAATGCAAATAAAAAAAACTATTTTCTTCATGTTATTTTTACACCATATAAGTTATATAAGGTCATTTAATTTATCGCCTTTGTCATTTCGACGGAGGAGACTCGAGCGCTAGCGACTGGCGAAGCAAATCCTCGCAAATAACTCCGCAGAGATATGTGATCAATCTTTGTAACGCTTCTTGCGGAGATCCCTCGTTCCTCGGGATGACAAGATTGTGTGTTTTATTTTTAAGACGTAGCAGGTTTTGAAACCTGTCACGTCTAAATTAACAACGAGTTGCGTGAGGGATTGAGGCGGTATCCTTTTGCGAAGTGGAACGGAGCAAAAGATATAGCCGAAAGCCCGACCCGGAGGGACACGCCCAAATTAAAAATTTTATTCTTAATAGAACAACCAATCAATTGCTCCTTTTTCTCCTGCATCAATATAGCCGACATCGCGTGGCGTTATGGTTTGGTTTGCATCTATAAATCCTAAAATCAACACTCTTCCTTTTCCTAAATTCAATTCATTTTCTCCCGGCTGAAAGGTGTAGGTGTGAATGTTTACACGCGGCAATTCTTTAAGATTCATGGCACTTGCCAAAATTACTTCGGCCTGACCGTAAGCATTTCCGGCGGCGTCTGTTTCTAAACTTGGCGGAAATAAAAATCGCTTTTGATCTGAATTGAAATACCCAACAACCAGTTTTACAGCTTTGGTGTTTTTGAATTTTAAATGTGACCCATTTTCGTTTTGTGCTGTTTCCTCAAAAGCAATTCCTTTTAGGTTTTGCAATTCAGGTGCTATTTTTATCAATTCTGAAATTGGTGTTCCGTAAACTTTTGTACCCATTTTTACAGCATAAGTTCCTTTGCTTTCACTTAGTAAAGTTACATCTGCAGTTTGCCATGGTTTTCCTTCTTTGGTTGCAATTTTTCCATCTTTTGATGTTTTCAACAAATCCAGATTTCTCTTGAAATTTACCAATTCTCTTTCGTAGTGTGGCAATAACTCTGCCCATGTTTTATTGTTTCCGTCATCACCACCAATCGGAATACGGCGTTGTGCGGTTTGCATGCTGTTCGCGTACCAATAATGATCTTTCGTTAAATTTACTAAAAGCTCATAATATTCGATGCTTTTCTCTAAATGCGGAAGCGCTTTATCAAGATCTGAAATATCATTTGAATAGCTGTAACGTAAAACCAGTAAGGCCGCTTTTACCTTTTCTGAAAAGAAATCGGCGAAAGCCTTATAACAATGCATATCGTTTTTAAGACGTAAAAACTCGTCTTTGTCTTTGGTTACGCTTGGTTCTGCTTTGTCGATTGCTTCAACAGCCAGCCTTCCGTGTTCTGTGATTTCAGCAATAATCTGAGTTGGAAGTTCACCAACATGCGGTTCGTGATTCCATTCTTTTTTAGAATATTCCAATAGCAATTCACCAACCGGTCCACAAGATTCATGGAAACCAGGATAAACACGCCATTTTGCCGGATTTACCAATTGGCTTTCGAACATTCCTAAAAGCAAAGTCTGACGATTTCCTTCTGTAATTCCGAAACGTCTTAATGTTTTTGGAGCAATTTCTCCCGATTCATCGTATGCTTTTTGAATGTTATTTGCTGCTTCAGTATCTGTACCGTATTTAGCCGCTAAATCTTTATCCCAAAATTTAATCTCTTCGTTTCGGTCTCTTTTGCTATCCCAGGCATATCTTGCCCAGGCTTTGTACCAAATCCAGTCACGATCCATTTCGAGTAAGCGTTCGCCGGTTTTGGTTTTATCGGCAGAATATGGCCAATCCCAATACGACGCCTGCGGATATAAGTGTAATGCATTCGCTCCGTGCGCGCTGTGCATTGCTTTTACCGTTTTTTGGATAAAGTCTGGCGAACCATATCTAAAAGGTTCTAAGTTTGCCAGAATGTGCACATTCTCAATATGAATCGATTTTAAGGCACTTAACTGTCTGTGCGTTTCACCCCAGGGTCCGCCTGGCGTATAAGTCGTTAAAGATTCTCCAGTATATTTACTTTCTGTGTATAAGTTTTTATATAATGGAAGCGATTTTTCCATCACCAAAGGTCCATCAGTATCATGCGAACGTAAAATAATTGGCGGTTCGTCTGTTCTTCCTAATGCTTTCATACCATCCTGAACACCCGGAATAATCGTTTTGGTAAACCATTCGACATCATCATCGACCGTATTTATGGCTTCTCCCAAACAAACCATTAAGCCCACATTTGGATATTTTTCGATAAATGCAGCAATTGATTTTCGGGTATAATCTGAAAGTAAAGGTGTAATTGGACGCGAACGATCCTGCGTTTTCATATTATAATGCTCCGCAAAAGGCTTGGAAACAATAATATTATAAAACATCTGAATGACCCAGATTCCTCTTTTATTGGCTTCTACGGTAAGAAATTTATAAACTTCTTCGTTCTTTTTGAAATCTTCGTCGCTTACTTCAACGGCAAACGGATACTCTTTCAATTTAACCAAAGAGGCGAATGGATGTCCGTTCCATAAATACAAGGAATTCATTCTGTTCTCTACCAGCATGTCCAGATATTTTATCCATAGCTTTTTATCGTAAAACCACGGAAAAGTTTCAGGTGTATACGGATATTCGTAAACATCACGTCCGGGAAGGTAAACTGGTTTCTGCATTCCGATACAGGCACCTCTTAATACCATTTCCGGACTGTCGTCAATATTAATTTCTGACGGAAGTTGTCCTGCACTTTTAATTCGGTCTGCCAATTCCATTGCGCCGTACAAAGTTCCGCTTGCATCTGTTCCTTCGATATAAATGATGTTTTTTTGCGTACGGATTTGAAAGCCCTCTTTCTTGATTAATTGACTATCGTCGATTTTGGCAGCTTTTGAATTTTGCTTCCAAAACTCCGTTCCTTTTTCGCCAATAACAATGACTTTGTCTTTTGAGTTTTTAGTTATTTTATCTGTAACAATTACTTTGAATCCTTTAGTTGATGCTATTTCAGATAATTTTTCAACTCCAAACTGAGCTCTTGGCGATTTTGGATCACTAACAATAGTGATATTTTGCGCTGTTGCGAAAGTGGCGTAAAAACATAAAAAAAGTAAGCTGAAGTATTTCATGGTATTGTAATTTTATTCTTAAATATTAAATCTGCCAAATCTGCTTAAATCTGTGTAAATCTGCGTGCAATTATTTCACGCAGATTGGGCAGATTTAAGCAGATAAACGCAGATTAAAAAGTGTGAACGGTACTGTTTAACTTTTACATATTCAGCACTGTATTTTGATTTATTCCTGAAATTATTCTTGCCACAGATTAAAAGATTTACACAGATTATAAAATCCTTTTAATCCTGTAATCTGTGGCTAAATAACTTTTAATTCTGAAAAATGTTTTTTAGGTACGCTACGTTTCCACCGTAATTGACTTTTACATTATGCACTTGTGTTACATCTCTTGAACGCTCTACAATTAACCACCCGCTCCACTTCATTTCATCCAGCGTTTTTTTAATTTCCGGCATGTTGATCATCGTATCATTTTCTAACCAAACTTTATCGGTGTTTGAAGCGTGAATTTGTGCCAAATGTTTTTTGCCTAATATTTTTAGTTCCGATGCAATGTCTCTTCCGTTATCTGCTGCATTCGCAAAATTGAAAGAGCTTTTAATGTGTTTCGAACCAATTTCTTCTAAAAGTTTTTTCTCTTCGGTAGCATTCAGTGAAGTTTCAATAGCAATTACGCCTCCAATTTTCCCTACTTGTTTGCCTGCCCATTTTAGTCTTTCAATAACAATCGGACGCAATTCCGGATTTTTAACCAAATCACTTTCTGTTCCCAACGGAAGATAAGCCACTTTTACTTTCATGTCTTTCATTGCTTTCACGCAATCATTGATCATGGGTTCGATGGTTTCTCTTTTCGCAAAAGACTGTGCATAGAATCCGGACATGGCGATAGAACTGATTCCCACTCCCAATTCTTTAGATTTATCCAAGAACTTTTGTCTTTCCACCGGATCGCCCAATTTGCTGTCAAAAGTTGGTCTTTTTCCTAAACCTCCCATATCCAGTTCTATTCCGTCGGCTTTGATTTCACTAGCCAAACCAAAAGCACCTAATTTTTGTCTTTTTAAAATCATCCAGTCACAAACCGCAACTTTATATTGCTGTTTATTTTTTGATGATTGAGCTGTGGCGCAGCTAGTAAATGTTGTCGACAAAGCAACAAACATTACAACGAACAATTGTTTTAAAAATGACTTCATGCTTATTTTTTTTATTGCCACAGATTAAAGGATTTTAATGATTAAAAAAATCTGCTAAATCTGCTAAATCTGCGAGAGTAAATTTTTTCTCGGAGATTTCGGAGATTAACTAGAATAAAAAAATCATTTTAATCTTTTAATCTGTGGCAAAATTTTATTTATTCCTCTTCAGCCTTAACTGCTGTTACGGTTTTGTTTTCGTCTCCAGGCCAGATTCCGTTTTTGATTGGAAGTGCTTTTAATTTACTTGGATCGATTTTTACATATTTTAATTTTTCTCTTCTCCACGTATAAACAATATGCACCATTCCGTCAGAACTCTGAATTATCGATGGATAGGAATATTGACTGATTTTTGAATCTTCTAAAACCAAAGCCGCCTTCCAATTAATTCCGTCATCCGAAATCGAAACATTCAAAGGTGTTCTTGGCCCTTTTGCTTCCGTTCCCGGAGGCAATACGTGATTGTAAACCAATAAGTGTTTTCCGTTTTTAAGCGTTACTGCGTCGGTTCCTGAGTTGTTATTTGGAAGTCCGATCAATTCTACATCAGACCATGTTTTTCCGTTATCTTTTGAGAACGTACTGAAGATCGCTCTGTTTCTGGTTCTTCCAATAGCCTGAATACTGCCATCTTTGTGGAATAATATACTGGGCTGAATAGCATTTATTTTTTGCTTTCCTCTCGGAAGCGTATCGCCCATTACCCACGTTTTTCCAAAATCAGGAGTCGATTCCATACGAAGTCTCCATCCATCACCTTCGATACTTGACGGACATAATAAAGTTCCGTTGCTTAATAAAACAGGTTTATTTTTGATTGGTCCTAAGAAACCATCTGGCATTTTTTTAGCCTCAGACCATGTTTTTCCGCCATCAGATGAAGTTCTGATTACGCCCCACCATTCCGATGGTTTTGGTCCAATTTTGTAGAAAAGCATTAAATCGCCACCCGGAATTTGATACAGAACCGGATTCCATGTTGGTAATCTCGGACCTTCTTTCATAACGCCATCGGCAACTTTAACGCCTTCACCCCATTTATCACTTCCTTTCGGCTTGATGCTTACATAGATACAAACATCAGGATGTCTTTCGTGCGTTCCTCCAAACCAGGATGAAACTAAATCGCCGTTTGTTGCTTCGACAATTGTAACTGCGTGGCAAGATGGATACGGCGCTTTATCATAGATAAATTCATCAACTAAAATTCCTTCTTTCCAGGTCTTTTTTTCCAATGCAGATTTACAACTTCCTAAAAGCAATAAACCAAATAAGACAAAAGTTATCTTTATAATCTTCATTCTTAATTTTATTTTTGAATTAATTTTTTTGATTTTTTATGCACTACTCATAATTTTTCGTGCAAAAATATTTATTAAGTGTAAAAATGACACTAAAAAATTAGAGATGTATCCTGTACTGTCCCGAATTAGTAAAATTAACGCTTGACACTCACATTATAGGTACCTGAAGGTAATGTTAACATCAAATTATTACCGTCGATTTTATACGTTTCAGCAATTATCTTTTTACCATTCAAAATAACATTTGAACTAGTTGTTGTTGGTAAATAAACCAAAGCTGAAGTGTTCGCAGGAACAGTAATATCCCACTGTAAATTGTTTTTGCTTTTCTTCCAGTTGCTTTTTATCAGTCCGTGAATGGATTCGTACGAAGCGTTTACATAAGTCAGTCCCGCAGCAAAATCAGGTTTCATGATAATTTGTTTGAAACCCGGAGTTTCAGGATTACTCTTGATTCCGGCCATATTTTCGTAATACCAAATCAGTAAATCGCCCAACAACATCACATGATTTTGAGAATTCATACTAGGATCTGCAGTGTTTCCGTTCCATAATTCCCAAATGGTTGTTGCACCATTTTCTACCATAAATCCCCAACTTGGGTAGGTTTTATTAGAGGCTAGTTTGAAAGCCAAATCTCCTCTTCCAAAATTGGTCAAAGTTCGCATCAAAAATTGCGTTCCGATTACGCCCGTACTAATGTGACCCATTTTCGTTACCTCAACTTCGTGCACCATATTTTGAAAAACCTTCTCTTTTATATTTTCAGGAACCAGTCCGAAAGCCAAAGGCAATACATTTGCTGTAACCGTATTATTGGCATAGGTATTCGTTGCTGCATTCAAATATTTTGCATTGAATGCTTTACTAATTCTTTCTGATAAATTATTGTAATATTCAATATCCGCATCTGCGTTTGAGATTTTGGCAAACTTTTTCATGATTCCCAACAACTGATAATAAAACGCGCTCGATATTAATCCGCCATCTGTTAAACGAGCCGGATCTTTTGAACGAATTAATTCTAAGGATTCCGGCGGCACACACCAATCGCCATATTTATCCTTATCCATTAAATCGTTTAACAGATAATTTTCTTCCATGTACAACATCCATTTTTTCATGTATGGATATTGTTTTTTAATCACTTCCTGATCTGCAAATTGTTGGTACAACATATCAGCAACCGTAATATAAGTTCCAGGCCATGTCACATTATCACCGTAATAACGCCAAAATGCCGGCGCAACATCAGGTAAGCCTCCATCCTGGGTTTGAGCATTTTTTATATCATCCAGCCATTTAGCATATAGAGTCTGATTATCGAATAGAAAACTTTCGCCATAAGCACCCGTTGTTCTGTCTCCCAACCAAGGCTGACGCTCGTTACGTTGCGGGCAATCGATTGGCATTCCTTTGTAATTTCCTCTGATTCCCCAATAGGCATTTTTGAAAATCTGGTTCATTATAGCATCCGACGATTCGAAAGTTCCGGTTGTTTTAATGTCATCGTAAACCACTTTTCCGACAAAATTATCTACAGTTGGTTTTGTTGGAAATCCCGAAACCTCAACAAAACGGAATCCGTGAAATATAAATCGAGGCTCCCAGATTTCTTCGCCCTCTCCTTTTAAAGTATAAACATCGGTGGTTTTTGCATCACGCAAATTGGCAATATACAAAGCGCCATCAGCTTGTAAAGATTCTGCAAATTTCATCGTAACCTGATCACCGCTTTTTCCTTTGACTCTCAGTTGCAGCCAGCCTACCATGTTCTGACCCATGTCTAAAATATAAGTTCCTTTCGCAGTCGCTTTTATAGAAATTGGTTTTACCTCGCCCATAATTTTCATGTTCGGCGTCATTTGCCCTTCATAAAAACCACCTGGTTCCTGCACATATCTCGCATTTACCCAGCTTTTATCATCAAAGTTGGTTGTATTCCAGCCTTTCATTTCCTTACGGGCATCATATTCTTCACCATCATATTCATTGTTGGACAAAATAGGTCCGTCAGTCGTTACTTTCCAGCTGTCATCTGTTCTAATTATGACTGTGCTGCCATCTGTATATTCAACAAACAATTGCAACGCCATTTTTGGCAAGCCAAATGATTTTATTTTATACGGTTTATAGTCCTGACGCATGGCGAAAAAACGTCCGTTTCCTAAAATGGTTCCCAACATATTTTTGCCTTCTTTCAATTGCGAAGTCACATCAAAAACATTGTATTTTACGTTTTTTGTATAATCTGTAGGAACGGGCGCCAAAACCTGATCGCCAATTTTATTTCCGTTAATGTACAGCTCATACAAACCCATTCCCATGATATAAACCTTGGCATTTTTAACCTGTTTTTTAAGGTTTATTTCTTTTCTTAAATAACGGGCAGATAATCTCGCGTACTGAGAAACGCTGTCATCCTTCGATAATTTTTCATATCCAATCCAACGGGTCGATTTCCAGTCCGCATAAGTTAAAATTCCGATGCTGAAATGGGCGTTATTATTTGATTTTACCTCGCCTTTATTGGTCCAGATCGCTACTTTCCAAAAAACATCTTGTCTGTTTTCTAATTTTTTTCCTTTATAAATAATATTGACCGCTTCATTACTTTCTACTTTTCCGCTATCCCATAAATCGGCGTTATTAGCATTTAATTTTTCTAAGGTGGAAGCCACTAAAATTTGATAAGCGGTTTGTTTTACATCGTTCACCTCTGCATTAATTTGCCAGCTCAATCTTGGTTGCAAAACATCGATTCCTTCCGGATTGTTCAGCATTTCGCTTTGCAAATTGGTAACGCTGATTTTATTTTGGGCTTTCGCCGAAAGTGTGAAAAGTGAAATGATTATTGTTAGATGTAAAAGAAACTTTTTCATAATTTTATTTTTAATGCTTTGCGGTGATTTTTGTTTCACGCAGATTTAAAAAAGATTTGAGCAGATAAACGCAGATTTAATTTTTCTTTTGTCATTTCGATAGAATTCAAGATTAAAAAAATCAAATTAAATCTGCCGAAATCTGCAAAATCTGCGTGAAATAATTTAAGATTTACTCCGAAACCAACTTCTCCAATTTCTCAGAAACCGCAATTTCCTTACCGTTTTTCAAAATTCTAAATCCTTTTCCTTTATGATATTTTTCTCCGGTTTTATCCCAAAGAATCGTGATGATATTGCCGTGATACAAAACATTATCCAGACAAAACCAATCCCATTTTTCTTGTGGAATTAACGGATTCACTTCTATCTTTTCATCTGCTCTTGGTCGTAGACCTACCAATCCCGTAATCATTAAATCATTAAAAGTCGAATGATTATAATAACGGCTGCGTTCTCTTTCGCCCATTAACCAATATCCTGTCGTCTCATCCAGATATTCTCCCAAATAAGGTCTTCCGTGGAAATATTGTGATTCTACATACAAATTCATTTGTTTGAAATAATCTGGTTTACCCACAAAATTTTGATCGTAATTATTCAATACATTGGCCAAAGCGGTTAAGGTTTGTGAACTCGCAAACGGCCAAATTGCACCGTCCCATTCACAGGTTCCGGATCCGTGTGTTCTAAAACGCGGACTTCTTCTTTCTGCCGTTGTTAATCCGAATGGCGCTGAAAATCCTTTTTCATCCTTAATTTGCTCCCACGCTTTTTCAAAACCTTTTCCTTTTTCAGGAAGATTAAAATACCACGGAATAAATCCAATCGCTTCTCTTACTTGCGCTAAAGTATCTTTCTCTGTAAACGTTTCAAAGAATTCACTTTTAGGATTCCATAATTTTGTTTCAACCAATCTCTGGAGTGTATCGGCTTTCGCTTCAAAATAACTTTCCTGTTTGGTGTCACCTTTCAACTTTGCTATTTTAGCCAAAGCGGTTGCGTTTCCAAACATATAACTGTTGATCGTTGGGCGAGCATTTCTGAATTTCCTGGCCCCGCTTAAGGATTCTTCCATTCCGTCTTTTACATCAAACTGCCAGAACAAACCATCCTTGCGTTTTCTGTCACCTTCCCATGCTGCATATTCTGCCACTAAATCCGGATACATGTCTAATAAAAATTTATCATCTTTATTTACCAAATAGCTATTGTACAAAGCATCAGCCGTCCAACTACTAAAAGTACGAAGCTTTTTCATTGGTTTGCCATCATTTCCTCTGAACCATAAATGAACATCTTCTTCTAAATATTGCGGATTGTGTAACCATCGAAATTCATTAATGTGATGTCCCAAAGCACAACTGATCATATTGTATTTATCAGCATAAGAACGGTCTACCAAAAATTCTGTGATCGCATATCCCTGTGGTGTTTTTTTGATGTGTTTTCTCGCGCTCCACCAACGGAAATAATAAATTTCCTCAAAATTTTGCTGCGGACATTCAAACAACGGAATATTCTTTTCTATCCACGTCCACGCAGAATCATTCGGAATAGCAAATTTTAAATTTTCATCTTCCATCGTGTTGAAATAATCAACATAATGTTTGAAGTTTTCCTGTTTTAAAATTGCAGCAGTGCTTTTTGAATGGCCTGCTCCGGACTTGCAACTGCTTAAAGTTGCAATCAGGATTACGAAAGCTATTATTTTGTATTTGAAATTTTGTAACATATTCTGAATTATTATTCAAATTTTATTTTTCTACTCTGTTTTGAATTGCCTCCTGCTTTAGCTGGAGGTCAAAATAAATGATCTTAAATGGCTTTAGCCAAAATGCGTAGTTCGGCTAAAGCCAAAAACTTTTGTCTAAATTTTATTCCTCCAGCTAAAGCAGGAGGCAATTCAGACATTCTTTATCTATAGAGATACCTACAAGGTTTTGAAAACCTTGCAGGAAACCTCTCTAATTCCCTTTAAAAATATAAGTCTGTCCCGCCTTCATCTGAACATCATATTCATTATAATTTGGCAACACCACTTTCTTCAAATTTGCTTTATCTGAAATAATCGGTTTTTTCACTTCTACATCATAAAACAACGGATTCGGATTTTTCCCTTTTGCTTTTTTAATGGATGTTCCTTTTCCGGCAGTTAAAGTATTTTCTACTTTCAAGCGACAGTTTCCTCCTATTTTAGAATAAATTTTTAGCTCAGAAACTTTATTGTTTTTCCAGGTCATATCAATTACAAAACCACCTCGTGATATTAAGCCTTTAATGCTTCCATCTTTCCATACACTTGGTAAAGCAGGCAATAAATGAATCGCATCTTCCTGACTTTGCATCAACATTTCGGCAATTCCGGCCGTACATCCAAAATTTCCATCAATCTGAAACGGTTGGTGCGCATCTAACATATTCGGATACGTTCCTCCTCCTTTTCTTTGTTCTGCTGTAACCAAATGCATTTGGTCCTGTAACAATTTATACGCGTGATTTCCGTCTAATAATCTCGACCACCAACACACTTTCCAACCCATTGACCAACCTGTAGATTCGTCACCTCTGTAATTTAATGAGTTCTTGGCAGCTTCAAATAATTCAGGTGTTTTGGTTGCCGAAATCTGGTTACTCGGAAACAAACCGTATAAATGTGAAACGTGTCTGTGTTTGTCTTCCGGATTATCCCAATCGGTTTGCCATTCCTGCAACTGACTGTATTTTCCAATTTTCATTGGTGGCATTTTTGCCAAAGCTTCTGTTAGCTTTTTATTGAAATTCTCATCCGGAGCAACCAATTTTGAAGCTTCGATTACATGCGTAAACAAATCAAAAACCAGTTGATTGTCCATGGTTGTTCCCGAAGCAATGGTTGCTTTTCCAGTTCCACCCGCATGTGTATTTTCCGGAGAACTTGAAGGAACAACCACCAAATATCCTGTATTCGGATCGATAATCATAAAATCTAAAAAGAACTCGGCTGCACCTTTCATGATCGGATAGATTTCTTCCAGATATTTTTTATCTCCTGAGTATAAATATCTTTCCCATAAATCCTGACTCACCCAGGCGCCACCAGTTGGCCACATTCCAGACGCGGCAGAATCTACCGGAGCGGTTACACGCCAAATATCAGTGTTGTGATGCAAAACCCAACCGTTTGCATTGTACATCATTTTTGCTGTTTCATGACCGGTAACGCTCAACTCTTTTGCCATTTGAATAAAAGGCTCGTGCATTTCTGAAAGATTGGTTACTTCTGCCGGCCAATAATTCATCTCGGCATTAATATTTGTGGTGTATTTACTGTCCCACGGCGGCGTTACCATATCGTTCCAAATTCCCTGTAAATTCGCAGGCTGACCACCCGGTTGTGAACTTGAAATTAAAAGATAACGTCCAAATTGAAAATATAACGAAGCCAATTGCGGATCGAATTGTTTTGAGAAATCCCTGATTCTTTCGTTTGTTGGTTTCTTCGCCGCATCGTTTGTTCCTAAATCAAAAGAAACTCTGTTGAAGAATTTTTGATAATAGGCAATATGATCTTTTTTGATGGTTTCAAAATCTTTGGTTTCGGCTTTCGCCAAATACCCTTGGCTCTTCGCCACTTCATCTTCTGAAATATCCTGATAATTTTTGAAATTGGTCGCGATCGAAATATAAAGTGTTACTTCATCCGCTTTATTAATGCTTAAAACTCCGTTGCTTGAAGAAACTTCTCCACCTTTATTTTTCGCAACTAATCTTCCCTGAAACTTAACTTTACCCTTTTGATTCTCGAAATTAGTTCCGATTCCCGAAAGCAAAATTTGATCTCCCTCTGACGCAGAAACGGTTTTATCAATAGGACTGTTCATGAAAACGTTACATGTAATTTGTCCCGGTTTATTGGCTGATAATTTCACCGCAATGACTTGGTCTGAAAACGCAGTCAAAATTTCTCTTGTAAATTCAACGCCATTTACGCTGTATTTTACTTTTGCCGTAGCATTTGAAATATCTAAATCTCTGTAATAATTGGTATATTTTTGATGTCCCGGAAACGAAATATAAACGCTCCCAAAAGTTTGATACGGCATTCCGTCATTGGTTTGCGACATAATATCCTGCGTCGCCAATTCCTGTGCTTCATCAAATTTTCCATCAAAAATCAACTGACGAACAATGGGCAAAGCTTTTATGGATTTATTGTGCGCATTGCTGTTTGGTGAACCCGCCCAAATGGTTTCTTCGTTCAATTGCAAACGCTCCACCGCAGGATCTCCAAAAACCATTGCTCCCAAACGACCATTTCCCAAAGGCAATGCTTCATTCCAGATCGCAGCAGGTTTATCGTACCAAAGTTTTAATTCGTTGTTGGTTTGCGCCGTTGCTGCAAACGAAAAAATTCCAAAACAAATCGCAGTTATTTTATTTCTTAACTTCATAATATATTTTTCTTTCGCCACGAATTCACGAATTGACTCTAATTATTCTTTGCGTTTAATTTCTCAAATTACTATAGCCACAGATTAAAAAATAATTCGTGAATTCGTGGCTATCTTTTTTTATCTTACTTTTTAACTTCATAAATCTTGTTATTCTTCTCGCCAAACATTTCATATAATTTGTCGATATCTTTCAAAGCATTTTTAGGTAAATTTTCGGTTTTATTTCCAAAAACATATAATTTGTCATACGGTTCAATCACACAAGTCGATTCGTCGATTTCGCCTTTTGCATTTTTAACTTTGTTCAAATCCAAACCTAAATATTTCGCCATAAACGGATACAAAGCCATACGTTTTGAAACTCCAAAATCATGCCCTTCATTAGCAAAATGAGCATTTTCTACCATATCTTTTTTACCATACAATTCATAGGTTCTTTGAATAAAAGGGAATTCCAATTCCGGAACTGCCAATGTCCAGTCTTTTCCATCCGAAACAATTAATTGTGGTTTTGGCGCCATCATCGCTGAGATTTCAGCATTGTTGGTTCCGTTTCCACACAGATGAATTCCACGACCGCTCTCGCAAGGACAACCTCCCGAAAAATGAGAAGAAACCATTACCACCGGAGCAGAAACTGTAATCCTATCATCCAAAGCGGCTAAAAACATCGTGTGCGATCCTCCGCCAGAACCTCCGGTTACACCAACGCGCGTCATGTCAACATTTTTTTGAGTTGACAAATAATCCAATAAACGGATTCCGGTTAGAACCTGAACCGTCGATGCAATACTATTTCTGTGAGTTTGTTCCGGGAATTGCAATAATGATTCTCCCCAGGCAAATAAGTCATAACTCACTACAATTGCTCCCATTTTGGCCATCATCGCACAACGGTATTGTTCGTCTTTTCTATATCTTCCGTCTCCAAAATGTCCGTCAGGCGTTAAGATTACCGGCGCTTTTTTATTTAAAGGATAGGGTTTGTAAATCGAACCCGTTGCATAAACGCCTGGCAAAATTTCCAAACCTATATTTTCGACACTGTAATCTTTGTAAATTCTTTTTGGTGTTAAAGTTGGTTTTGATTTCGGCATTGGTGGTGCTTTATCCAAACCAAAAGACGTAATCATACACGCTTTAATTTCTTTTTTACGCTTTTCCCATTCGGATACATTCGAATATAAAGTAGTCAAATAATCTAAACGCTCTCTTCCCTTATCAACCGAAACTTTATGGTTTTCATATTTTCTGATAATATAAGTTCCGTCGGGTTGTTTGAAATACATCAACTCAAAAGGCGCTAAAATGTTCGTTAAGGAAATCGCCAAATTACCCGGCTCAATTCTCCAATCTGCATAATCTAATTCTTTTCCTTTTAATAAACCTCTGTCGTCATTAATGGTAACATGAAAAATAGTTTCGATCTTTTTCAGGGTTTCTGAAACTGGTTTTCTAAAGTTTTCATCAGATGTTACCTGCGCATTTGCAAATGTCGCAGTAAAGAATAATAATAGGTATATTTTAATTTTCATCATTTTATTGTGTATTAACAAGCTTAGATTGAACGCGGATAACACGGATTCGCTAAAGCGAAGACGCGGATTTGCGCGGATTTTTTTTATTTTTTTAAATGTATTATTACTTTATTCTATTATTCTAAAAGCATTTTTTTTATCCCGTAGGGATTTCATATTGGTAGTACTAATAATTCCCTACCTTTCATTTGTCCCGTTAGGGACTATATAAATTTCGATCTTTTGTTAAGTCCCTAACGGGACAAAATAACTCCGACAACTTTTTTTCTACCAACATTAAATCCCTACGGGGTACTAAAATTTAAAAATCCGTTTTTTATCCCGTAGGGATCTTATATCGGTAGACCAATAACCCCTACCTTTCATTTGTCCCGTTAGGGACTATATAAATTTCGATCTTTTGTTAAGTCCCTAACGGGACAAAATAACTCAGACAATTTTTCTCTACCAACATTAAATCCCTACGGGATAAAAAATTTAAAAATCCGTTTAAATCCGCATTTTTACGAAGTAAATCCGTGTCATCAGCGTTCTATATTTTACATTCAATTGTATATTTCCCAGAACCTAATTCTAAATTTTTAGCAACTTTTCCGTTGATTTTTATTTCTGTATTTTTCGAAACAGGCAATTTTATTGTGGCTGATGTATTCACCGGGATCTCCACTTTCAAAATCAATTTTCCCTCTTTCTTTTCCCATGCCGAAGCAATATCTCCATAAATCGATTGGTAAGTTGCTTTCACAAAAGTCATATCACCCACCACTTCCGGTTGAATAAAGAAATGTTTGAAACCTGGTTTTTTATTGTCCGGAA
Organism: Flavobacterium aquidurense; assembly: GCA_900107365.1. Classification (GTDB taxonomy): domain Bacteria; phylum Bacteroidota; class Bacteroidia; order Flavobacteriales; family Flavobacteriaceae; genus Flavobacterium; species Flavobacterium aquidurense. The sequence continues at coordinate 51,493 of FNPS01000003.1, read as the reverse complement.
CAATTCCGGCCAAACTTTGATAAAACCATTCTTCAATTTGTCCCATCATAAAATGATTCCATGAATTTCCTTTTCGCGGATCCCATTGTTCCGTTAGAGTCGTTAATCCAAATTTTATCTGAAAACCATAACCCGGCGCATCGTAATGATTGTTCATTTTGTACATCATTTCGTTTTCGCCATTTTGAGCCAAAGCCTGAAACAAATAACGATTTCCAACATCACCTGTGGTTAATCGGTCGCCTTTTGCTTTTATATCTGCCATTAAATTTTGCATTACAGCCGCTTTATACTGCGGTTCTACAATATCCATATAAACCGGAACAGCATTACTAAACTGGCTGTTGGTGCCATATTGTTTTGTTTCCGGATTGAAGAATGCCGCGTTGAAAGCCGTTTTTATATCAGAAGTTAAAGTTTCATATTTCGAAATATCTTCTGTTTTACTCAACAACTTTGCTGCTTTTGCCACCAAACTCGCTCCATAAAAATAATGCGAAGTGGCTGAAAGTGCAATCGGACTATTTTTTGAATATCCTGCTGCGTGCGTCCCGTAATCGTACCAGTCTCCTAAACCGTACGACAAAATATGATTCGTCGCTTTTGTCCCTAAATAATCAACATACTTTTTCATTACCGGATAATATTTCTCTAATAAGGAAGCATCGCCGTAATATTCATAATACATCCATGGCAAAATTACTCCGGTTACGCCCCATTCCGGAGAATCGGTAAAATCGCCTCCAAAAACTACATACTCAGGAACTATAGTCGGAATTAAACCATCCTCTCTTTGTCCATCTGCGATGTTTTGCATGATCGCCGGAATATAACTTTCCAGATTATAATTGAACATTAATCCGGGTCCGTTTAAGTGAATTTCTTCTAACCAACCTAATTTTTCGCGTTGCGGACAATCAGTAAAAACACTCTGAAAATTACTTTTTATGGAGTTATTAATCAGTTCGTGTGCTTTATTGAAAATTACGTTTGAAGACTCAAAAGTTCCCGCTTCTCCTGCCGAATTGTAAATAAAATTCGATTTTAAATCTACCAGCGTCGGCAGATTTTTATCTTCGCTTTTCTCATAATTGATATTTTCAATCTGAACATATTGAAAACCGTAATAACTGAATTTCGGCTGCCATTCTTCTACGCCTTTGCCTTTTAAAGTATAATCGTAATAGTATGGTTTGCCGGATCTTCCCTGACCAATTGTTCCGTCGTCGTTCAATCCTTCACCGACCCAAACGCGAACGGTTTGCCCTTTTTTTCCTTTTACTTTTATGGTTGGAAATCCGGATAGATTTTGTCCCATATTAAAAACATAAAAGTTAGGTTTCAACTCTTTTACTTCTTTTATGTCATAGCGTTTCTGAATCGTAATTGGCGGTGCAGTCTGTGCTCTTAAAACTCCCTTTGGCGCTTCCTGAACCATAATTGGTTTCCAGTTTGCATCGTTAAATCCTTTCAAATTCCAGCCTTTTTGTTCTAAGTTGGCGTTGTAATCTTCACCTCCAAAAATACTGTTGTATGTAATCGGACTTTTGCTGTATTTCCAGCTTTGATCTGATTTGATGATTTCTTCGGAACCGTCTTTATACGTCACTTTCATTTTGAAGAATAAAGTCGGTGGACCAAAACTTACAAAAAACTTGGTATATCTTTCTGCCAGTGTGTTGTACATTCCGTTTCCTAGCAGCACGCCAATTACATTTTCGTCCTTTTGCAATTCGGCTGCCGATAATTCGTAGGTATTATAATTTACGGTTTTGTCGTAATCTGTCCATAAAGGAGCAAATTCACTATTGCCGATTTTCTTTCCGTTAAGCGTCAATTCATAATGCCCTAATCCCGAAATATAAACTATAGCTTCCTTAATTTCTTTAGCAACAGTAAATGATTTTCGAAGCATGATACTTCTGCGTGAAAGTGAATCTGAGGCATTGATTATGGCATCTTTTTTCTCTCTTTTATACGTTGCAGAATGAAAATTTCTGCCTTCTGGCAAATGACTATCGGCTTTTGTAATCGCCCCAATCCAGGTTGGATTTAAGTCGGATTCATCTGGTGCAATTCTGAAAAAAGCAGTTTTACTCCATTTAGAAAGTTTACCTGTTTGATTCCATACTTTCACTTTCCAGAAATATTTGGTTTCGGTTTTTAAAGGACTTCCGCCATAAGCAATCTGCAAATTTTTGCTGGAATTTACTCTTCCGCTGTTCCAGATATCACCATAGTCATTTTTCAGTTTTTCTTCAGAAGAAGCCACTAAAATCTGATACCCGATTTGTGATGAACTATATTCTTTTGAAACCAATTGCCAGCTTAATCTGGGTTGTTTTTGAATAACAGCCAATGGGTTTTCTGTCATTTCACAAGTCAAATGTACAGTAGCAATTTGTCCATTTGAAATGAACGTCACTAGAAGAGAAAAGAGGAATAATATGTTTTTTAAATTCTTCATTTATTATTGTTGAGAATTAGAACGCGGATGAAACGGATTCGCTTTCGCGAAGACGCAGATTAACGCGGATTTTTTATTCACTTTGCTAATTAATATTTAAAAAATCGGTTTTTATCCGCGTTTTTACGAAGTAAATCCGTGTCATCCGTGTTCTATTTATAACTTTTTGTCACCAATGATTTAATATTAAATACCGCTTCCGGAATTAATTTTCCTGTATCCGGTAAATCAGTAAAATCTGGCGTATCTGGTTCTGTATCGGCATTTGGTGTGTAACGCTGATCTCCTGTGCGAAACATAATGCGCGAAATACCATCAACCGGCGCATAAAATATTTTATTGGTTTCTTTACCGTCATTTACTTTTACCGTATACGAACGAGAAGTAACATCTAATTTAACTGTTATCGTATACTCTTTTCCAGCTTCGTATTTTGTAAGTCCGCCAAAACGGGCACCATTTTTCGCTTTTAATTCTCCATCCGAATCAAACTCCAAACGAATTGCCGGTAAACCCTGTTTGTTTTGAAATTCGATTTGCAGTAAACCATGATTATTTTGTTCCGGCTTAACTGTAAAAGTTGCTTCCATTTTTTGTGCAAACGGAATTACACGCTCGGCACGCGAATAATCAAAATAATCCTGATCCCTTAACGTTAACCATTTTACGCCATCTGTTTTCTTTTCTATTTTCGTAGAGGCCCATGATAAATCATAAGTATTCCATAATTTCAATTCTTCACCATTAGGTAAATCATTAAAAACATCATTCACATTTTCTTTCACTTCGCTGGTTACCGGAACCGGAATCGAAGCCACCCAAATATCTTCTTTGTTTACACTATAACCTACCCAAAGTTTTCCGTCAGGCGGAGTTCCATTTCCTTCCAAAATTCCACGAACGTATTGCGGACCCGCAGATTTATAGTTTCCACCATAACGCATTGGTGTAATTTCTCCGTGAACCAACAATAAATCTTTGTAATTCAGTCCGTCATCGCTGGTAGAAATTGCCAATGGCCAACGATATTCTGATGGATTATAAACGGTTGCATAACGATTATCAGATGTTTTTTGTCCCCATATTTTAGCATTGCTGTTTACAAAGCCCGGCGCTCTTGTTGGCGTATACTGCCATGTTTTTCCATCGTCTTCACTGATCGAAGTCAGGGCAAATTTCCATAAACCAACTACGTTTCCGTTTGGTAAATGGTAATAATTGAAGGCTTTGTATTGTTTTTTTAACGGAATCAAAGCGTCATCTCTGTCCGCTTCTTCCACCCATTGTTGCATTAATAAAGGTTTAGACATCATTTCATCGCAAGCTTTGATAAATTTCTTGTCTTTGCTTTTGGTATAAAATGGAAATGTTGTCGGCAACGGATTTCCGTTTTTATTATAACGAACAAAATAAACCGGACCATAACTTCCGTCTTTGTAAATTTCTCTTACTACACGACCAATTCCTTTTCCGTCATTTGGATCGTCTTTTTTGTCTAGTGCCACTCCATAATAACCCACCGCAAGCAATCGGTTATCTGATGAAACATAAAAGCCCATACGCTGGTGCATTACTGCATCTAAATTTTTAGCCACACCTTCAACACCTTCTTTTTTAAATCCGTCAGGAACATGGTAAATCGGGAAAAGAATCTGAGGTTTTGTCCATGTCACTCCGTCTTTGGAAGTCATCATAAAGGTCTGCCCTGGCGGAATATGTTCTCCGGATGGATCGCTTAAATAATGTAAATAGAAAGTATTATTCCAATACGCCATCATTGGTTGGTGGTTGTACGTCCAGCCAAAACCATCTGCTTTTTCAGGATGTTCTCTGCTGGCACGCATGATCTGCGTTGCATGAACGCCCACCGCCGGACTCAATTGCCCGTGATGATAATCGACATTTGAAAGTGTTTTGCCAACATAACGTATTGTATCGTTTTGAGCATTTACAGCTGTACAACTCAATAGAATTGCAGCTGTAGTTATGATGTTGGTTTTTATGTTTTGGAAAGTAATCATTGTATATGTTTTTTGTTTCACGCAGATTTGGCAGATTTTAGCTGATTTTGCAGATAATATTAAAAATCTGCTTTGATCTGCTTCAATCAATTTAAATCTGCGTGAAATTTTTCTAACTATTTCTTTTATCTGCTTAATCTGCCAAATCTGCGTGAAAAAATTACTCTCGCAGATTTAGCAGATCAAGCAGATTTTTTATTTTTACTTTTTGCCACAGATTACACAGATTTAAATGATTTTTTTTTAAAATTTTAATCTGTGAGAATCTGTGAAATCTGTGGCTATATAATTTATTTCTTTTCTTTTAATCCTTTTAAAACTTCTCCAGAAATTGTCGTAATCGTTCCGTGTTTATGTCCTTCCGGAAGACTTATTTTTGAAGACACATCTTCAAAATGAACAAAATCTTTTGTACTTGAAGCTTTATAGTTTTTCTCACCATAGTTGTCATAATAAATCAGCCATTCTTTGCCAACTTTCACCACCGTTGGTCCTTCTGATAAATGTGCTGTAAAAGGTTCAGAACTTTTTCCGAAAGGTCCTAAAGGTGATTTTCCGAAAGCCACTTTTATATTTCGCATGGGTCTGGTGTTGTCTTTCAAAACCAAAACATAATCTTTCTTAGCTTTTTTGACAATCACACAATCGATCACGCTAAAGCCTGGTTCGTAATATAATTTCGCATCAGAGAAAGTTTTGAAATCTTTCGTTGTTACGTAATACATTCTATGATTATTCTTTTCTTCTTCCTGTCCTTTTTCAAATCTAAACGGAATTGTAGACGCCCAAATAATGATATATTCTTTTTTGACATCATCATAAAAAATTTCCGGAGCCCAAACGTTTACCACTTCCGGTTCGTTTTTCATTACCGGAATGTATTCTTGTTTGGACCAATGAATCAAATCTTTTGAACTGGCATATCCAAAACCGTTTCCGCCTTTCCAGTCAGTTGTCCACACTAAATGATAGGTTCCGTCAGCCCCTTTTGTAATCGAGGGATCACGCATGATTTTGCTGGCTCCGATATCCGGTTTTAAAAACGATCCTTCAAGACCTTTCCAGTTGTAACCGTCTTCGCTGTAGGCTAAGTACAAACCTTCTATAGCCGGTTCCCGAAACGACGTAAAAAGATAAATTTCTTTCTTTTTCTGCGAATAACTTATCGTAGAAAGGAACAGGATTATTATGATGAATATTTTCTTCATGCTTTTGAAATTAAACACTAATTTCACTAATTAACACAAATTGAATTGGTGTAAATCTGTGAAATTAGTGTTCTATTATTATGCTATTCTGTAATTGCTTTTTTATCCAGGTCTTTTCCTTTTTTCAAAACCGTATTTACATTATTAAATACATTGTTTTTTAGGAAAATATTTTTTGTTTCTTTTCCGTCTGCTTCGATGAAAACATCGGTTGCATTAAATGGAAAATTATTGTTGATCATAATATTCGACGCATTATCAATCTTGATAACTGGAACTCCTTTTATTGGTGTTGATGAACCCACATTATCTAAAATAAGGTTTTTAGCATCTGCTATTTTGAAAGAAGAACCTACTGATGCGTTTACTTTTACATCATGGAATTCAATATCGGTTGCTGTAATTACCGTGAAACCTTCTTTGCCATCCATATTAATATTGGAGAAAGAAATGTTTTGAATTGGCATTTCAGAAATTCCGCGGACAACTCCTGCTTTGTTTACATTTCCACCCGTAACATTACTGATGTGAATGTTTCTAAAAGTTGGCGTACGTTCTGTAACCGGTTCTGCAGCATTATCTTTATCATAGAACAAGTCCAAAATAATGGCTTCTTCTTTGATGTTTTTCATCACAATATTATCTACGCGAATATCTTCTACAACACCGCCACGACCACGCGCCGATTTAATACGGATTCCGCGATCTGTTCCGTCAAAAACACAATTTGAAATGGTAACTTTCTTGATTCCGCCCGACATTTCGCTTCCAATAACAACGCCACCGTGACCACTTAACATCGTACAATTGGTGATGGTTACATTTTCCGTAGCTTTTCCGTATTTACGGCCATCCGCATCTCTGCCTGATTTAATGGTAATACAATCGTCTCCAACACTAATGTGACAATTCGAAATATGAACATTGGTACACGATGAAGGATTGATTCCGTCTGTATTTGGTGAATGTGGATTAAAAATTGAAATTCCGGTAACCGTTACATTATCACAAAATTCAGGATTGATCGTCCAGAAAGGTGAGTTTTGAAACGTTACGCCTTCAATTAAAATATTTTTACAGCCATAAGCCTGGAAGAAAGAAGGACGGAAAAAGTGTTTGTCAATCGTTCTTTTATAGTAAGGCTCATACACAATTCCTTTGTTTTGCTCGGTCCACATTTTTTGGTATTTGGTTTCAGGAATTGGTCCTTTTGCGGTTTCAATTCGGTACACTTCATTCCACCATGCTTTTCCCTGACCGTCGATTACACCTCTTCCGGTAATGGTAATATTTTCGGCATCTTTGGCATAAAATAATGGAGAGAAACTTTTCATCACCAAACCTTCGTAACGCATTTCTACATAGGGCAAGTAATCGTCAAAATTGTCTGAAAATTTCAAAAGTGCACCTGAATCCAAATGAATCGTGATGTTACTTTTGAGTTTTAAAGCACCGGTTAAATATTCCCCGGCAGGGAAAAAAATTGTTCCGCCACCGTTTTTAGAAGCTTTTTCAATGGCATTCTGAATGGCTTCGGTACATTTTATTCCTTTGTTATTTCCTCCTTCATTTAGGATATTCAGCCAGCCGTCGTTTGCGAAAGCGGTGTTGAATCCTGTGATGAAGAAGAGAATAAATAATATATTTTTCATACTTTTTGTTTTTGGTCATTTTTGTCATTTCGACGGAGGAGAAATCAAACTAGAAACTCCACACAGTACGTTGTTCTGGATGTGATTTCTCCTCCGTCGAAATGACAAGATTGTGGTTATTACATTGTCGCTAATCGTTGTCGAATTACTAGTGTGATCCCTCGTTCCTCGGGATGGCAAGATTGTGGTTATTGCACTAACATTTTACTTTTTACTTTTCACTAATAACTTTATTCGATTTCAAAATCAAAACCCAGTCATTACCTTCTTCTTTTTTTCCTGCTGGTTGAAAATTTTGAGTTCCTTTATTATCAAATGTCCCAATTTTAGTTTTCTTTCCATTTCTTGGATTGTACCAAATTGCTTCGAATTTATCACCGGAAATTTTTCCTGATTTTACTTCTATTATTCTTCCGTTGTAGGTGTATAGTAAAGCGTATTTTTCTCCTCTTATTGCTGGAATATAATCGTATTTTTCTCCTTGATTAACAACTAAAGAAGCATCTGGAATTCCTTCTAAAAATGGAACTTCTTCCATCAGTTTCTTAATATAAACCATTTGTCCGGCACCTTCCGCATTAATTGCTGACGTCCATAATTCTTTGTTTCCGTACGCTGGTTTATCGCCTTTTCTGAACATTTGCATTACTGCATTATGACCATAAGTATAACCTGCAGCACCAGAGAGAACCGACCAATATCCATAACGGCGTACGTCACTTGCTTTCCATTTTGGTTGTAAAGTATCATGCAAACCATGTGGAATTCCTTCGTAAGATGGTTCTCCATCAAGAGTAGGTTTTGTTGGTTTTAATTCGAAATCTCTTAGAACGAATTTGTAATTGTCTTCTTTGAAATTCGTTTTTATTGAATCCTGATCATATCTTCTATGTCCTGACTGGAACATATTGAAATCTAACCAGGTTGCCGTATGGTAATCATCAGAAGAATCGGTTCTTCCGAAAGGGTGAAAAGTCACCAATTGCTCTGGATTATTAGTTTTTAATGTACTTCCGATAGCGTTCCAGATATCTTTAAATTCATTTCCGTGCGTGTCTCCACCATTTAACCAGATTACATTGGTTTTGTTTTTATAACGGTTGGCTAAAAACGTTGCATATTCAATTGCCTGTTCCTTGCTTACTTTATTTCCTTTTGAAACATTTGTTCCCCAAACTGGGACCATTGCTAAATAGATTCCGTTTTTGCGGGCTACCTCTAAAGTATAATCTACGTGATCCCAATAGTCGTATTCTTTTTTGCTATTGAAATTATTTCCGGCCGTAATGAAAGGTTTAGAAACATCTTCGTTAATCAAAGCGGCACTTCCATAAACATTTACTGCATTCAGGTTATGCAAAACCATCACCTGAACCACATTAAATCCTTTTGCTTTTCTGTCTTTAAAATATTTATCTACTCCTGCTCTGTCTAATTTCCCGAATGTCAGCCAACCGGTATCGCCTAACCAGAAAAATGGTTTCTCGTTTTCGGTTACGAAATAATGCTGGTTTTTTGAAACTTTAATTTTTGGCAAAGCGCCTTTTTCGGCAGATTGAGAATATCCGCTTTGTGCAGTTAACACCAAGCTTAGACCGAGGGCATATAGATATTTAATTTTCAGATTCATTTTGGTTAGTTTTTTATTGCGTTTTTTGGTGTTTGTTCGCCACGAATTCACGAATTTTTTAATTTCAGTATGATTAGAAATAATTCGTGAATTCGTGGCGAACCACTATTTTATTTTTTTACTACAAAAAGTACTTTTTCTTTTATTTCAGAAGCTGGAATGGTAACATTTTTTCCTCCTTTAATGTTTGCTTTTTTAGTGAAAGCTCCGGTTACAGCGTTGATCGCGTATACTTGAAAATCTCCTTTGTAAGCTGACAGATCAATTGAAACTTCTTTTTCATTTTTGATGTAAAAAAGATAACTGTTTCCTTTATTTTCTAATGTCCAGATGTTGTCTGAGAACGTATTTCCTTCAACTAATTTCATTTGGCTTAAAGCCGAATAAAATTCCGGAAGTGCTATTTTCGGAATGTTAGGTAATGAAGCTCCTGCCATTAATGCTGGCCAACCAAATCTTGATGAACCATCCGTAGAATATAAAATTACTTTATCCCGATATTTTTCACGGTATTCACGAACGGCACGATACACCTGATCGTCTGTTTCTTTTCCGACTTTTAATTTTCTGGCATGTTGTCTTGGTGCTAAATTTAAACCTCCTTGTGGCGCATACGCAGATCCGTCTTCTTTGTAATACCAATACCGAATGTCAATTGCATCTACTGTTTTGGCTCTTTGGGCATCATTCAAAATGGCATCCTGAACATCTTTTGTAGCACTTAAACCAATGATTCCTTTTTTACCGGTTTCGTCTTTCCATTTTTGAACTTCATCCATCCAAAATTGCATAAAATGAAGCGGTCCTGTATATTCGGCACTGGTCAACTGAATTACGTTACTGTTGTCCTGAAAATTTTCTAATGATTTACGAATAAATCCCTGGTGTAATTTTCTTCTAACAGGATTGGTAATATCATAAAACTGTTCTGCCATGAAAATACGTTTGTCACCTGCATACGGTGGCGGTTCCGGAAAACCGGTACTATTAATATTGTTTGCTGAACGCCACGGAGAACTCGCCCAGTGCGCACCAGCCTCAATAATATTATGTTGAAAATATTGTTGATTGACTAGCAATTGTCCTTTGGTTTCTGCCAAATCAGCAAAAAGTGATAAACGATCCCAATACCAATCATTGAATTTTGTCAAATCGTATTTACTTAATTGATCCCAGGCATAATCCTGACCGCTTCTTGCAAAAGGCTGTTCGTAAAATGGTGGCCAAACATCAGCATCAAAACGACGAACTCTTTCGTGATCGTCCATTCTGCGCTCGTACCATAATCCGTAATTATGTTCTAAAGCAACCATATTATTGCTGCTTAAATAATCTGAAACATCATTAATGTTATCTGTAAATCCGGTTCCTGTTCTTCCCGGAACAAATCTGGTAACATCCGGCAATGATTTTGAAATATCACTATCTCTCAAACTTCCTCTCCACCATGGCACGCTTAATCTGTTTCCGGCAATTACTTTTCCGTCATACGTCAGCCAGCCGTTTTGTACTACTACTTTAGTAGCAGAACTATTATTTTGTGCCGAATTAATTTTTAAATCATTGGCATTTTTAAGACCTGAAGTATTGGTATCAATTGGATTTGCTTTTGAAACTTCAGCAATCCATTCTACTAAATTCTCTTTTCGCTCAACTGAATTTTTAGTTAATTCCTGAGCCACTGCAACCTCTGGACTTGATGAAGGTTCTGAACCTAAATCATAAATAAAGGATTTTACAGGAAGTTGACCCAAACGAGTTTCTAATTGTGCATAAAACAAACTTCTCGGACTGATATGACCGTTTACATCTTTCCAATGTCCATCACCAGCCATAATTCCGCCCCAGGTTCCAAAAGCCCAGTTTTGCGCTGTTGGCGGACTATAACATTCTATTTTAGAAGCTGAAGTTTCCCAGATTACACTGTTCGCAGCAGTCCATCCTGCACCTCTGCCATTTTGTTCTCTGTTGTTATAACTTAAAGCATGTCCGTCTACGTAAGCAATGTCAAATAATACTCCGGTTGCCCAACTGCCGATGGCTCCGCTATTGTTGAAAGGTAAATGAGATTCACATTGTATAAATACATTTGGACCCGTTGTTCCAAATCCGCCCACAGCAAAATCATGGTAACCGTATTCAGAGTAACAACGTTGAAACAAGGTTTGTTGTCCTTCAGTATAAAAAGTATGGCGTCTAAAACCACCGATTTCAGAAACGGGTTCAGTTGCGATACAATCTTCAACGGTAATTTGTTGAGCCGATTTTAGTAAAGCTACAGCACCACCAGCAAAATGTTTAAAACTTACTTGTTTCACCCAGGCATTTCTTGTATTTTCAATGCTAATTCCTAACCATCTGTGTTCTTCGTCTTTTGGTTTTGACTGATCATAAGTTGATTTCACCAAAATATTTTCGATTCCGATATGCTCAATTCTTCCTGACCAGCTATACGCTGTTACTTTTGCAGTTCCGAAAGTATCATCTAAAGTCATGGTCAACGGAGCGTTTAGTGTCACTTCATTGCCATTGATTTTAGTTACAACTCTGTTCCAGCTAATATCCCAATCATTTTTTTTCCATCCCACCCAACCGGTTTCTGCTCCAAAATCATCCATTTTTAACTCTTTAATCCAATTATCAGTTAAAGGTTTGCTAATGATGATTTCGTCAGTTGGTTTTAATTTAGAAACATTTTTTAATTGAATTGTTTTTGTTCCAAGAGGTGTATAAGCAGTATTGAATTCAAAAGTATCTCCTAATTTTTTATCATCAACTCCTAAAATTCTAATTACAGCTTCACGCTTTAATCCGGTTCCTAATAAAATGGTTCCTCCTTCTGTATTTCCGCTTCCGCGTAAAACCACGCCTGATTTTTTAATGAATAAAGTTCCACCAATTTTGAAAGTTCCTTTATCTAAAAGAACAGCACCACGAAAACCTGACTTATTGGGTTTCAAATTACTCACGTAATCAATTGCAGCCTGAATTCTTTCAGTAGCATCTTCTTCTTGTTTTGGAACAAAAATTTTATTCTCTACATTCGGAATTGCTTTTTCAGAAGTCCTATACCCCGCATACGAAAAGTCAGGAATTTGATTTCCTTTAGCATCCGCAGTAAAAGAAAGCTTTCCTTCTTTTGTTTTTACAATGTCAGGGAAAGTGGTTTGTGCTATTGCGCTGTTTGTCATTAAAAACAATGCGGAACACAGCAAAAACAGCTTGTTCTTTTGAAGAGAAATTATATTTTTTAGTTGGATAAAATTCACTTTAATTTTATTTTAGATTTCTGAATTTAGATTTTAGATTTTTTTGAAGCTAATTTCTCATTTTTAAGAATCTTTCTTCTTTCCTCTTTATTCTATTCTCTTTATTCTATTCTCTTTATTCTATTCTCTTTATTCTATTCTCTTTATTCTATTCTCTAAATTTACTGCAATAATACTTTCGACAATGTATCCGTATTATTTTCAAATTTTGTCCAATCTACTTTTTTAGTCGGATCGATTCCGTTAAAATATTTTTCAAGATTGGTATAACCATCGCCATTTGAATCCTTATTTGCATCTGAAGCATCGTTTGTATTTAGACCAAATTTCTTTTCCCAGGCATCCGGAATTCCGTCATTATCAGAATCTTTATAAGCCTTTCCTTTGTACTCCGGATATCCGCCCACCTGATTTGGATTCGTGATAATTCCTTTTTTATAAGAGTCAGCAGGCAATCTTCTTTTAATAAATTCCTTACCAATAGAATTTTCTAAACCGTCTTTAACTTCAATTTTTCCAGTACGAACCTGTTTCAATATTCTTTCATCAACAGCATCTCTTTTTGGGAGATTTGCTCCAACATTTTTCAATACAAATTCATAGGCTTCTTCAGCCTTCATAATGGTTATGTTTGGCATTGAAAACGGTTTTGGCTGTTTAATTAATTCTAAATATTCTTTAGTTTCTGCTTCTGACTGATCTTCTAATTGAATACCACCATTCCAGTTATCAGCTGTAACTTCTGGAGAACCCACTATATAATTTCCGTCAACATAAGCTCTTCCGTATGTTTTAGGCTTCATATAACCTGATTCCGGTTTTAGAATTCTGTAACGAATTGGCTGATCTGTTGGTGTTATTGGTCCCGGTTTGAAATAATTATTGATGATGTTGAACATCGAACGATAATCACCTCCATCCAACGAACGATTCCACCAGTTGAAAATCACATTATTCACAAAATTAAAATCACCATACATTCCGATAGAAGCATTTCTTGAAATATTATCGGCCCATAAGTTACGCATAAAAGTACTATTTAATCCACCAATCGTACTTCCGAAAGCATGATTGTAAGTATCTAAACCTTCAGAAGAGATCGTATTTTGAATTGTAATATTACAAGCAGGCAATTTTTCCAGTTTTGATTTATCATTTGCCGCAAATTGGTGTCGGTACAAGGAGATGTTTTCATCTAATCCCCAGCTTACAGAACAGTGATCTACAATAATATTACCAATTGGGTTTCCACCCAATGCATCATCTCTGCGGGTAACATCCGTTTCACCTCTGCGGAAACGCATGTGTCTGATGATTACGTCGTGTGTATCGATTTCCAACGTTTCTCCGGCAATACAAATTCCGTCACCAGGAGCAGTTTGTCCGGCAATGGTTACGTAAGGCGCACGCATGCTGATGCGCTTTTTTAAACGGATAATTCCGGAAACGTTGAATACAATTGTTCTTGCTCCAACCGCTTCACAACCCTCTCTGAAAGTTCCCTTTCCGCTGTCTTCCAAACTGGTTACAACGAATATTTTTCCGCCTCTTCCTCCTGGCGTAAACGCTCCACCACCTTCCGCTCCCGGAAAAGCAGGAATATCGGCATGAACAAAATCTTTAGGATAAGAAGCCCACGGTAAATACGGGCGGCCTAATTTGGTTTCCGCCTGGATCGTACTGTAATTAGCTGTCCAGATTTCGGCCAGTCTTTTTTCTTCATCTGCTAAAACTGCATCGGTTTTATCTTGAAGAGGTTTTGGAATTTCTGGATATTGCGCATAGGCAGAGGAAAAGAAAGAACAAAATGATAGCATCATCATGGCTCTTTTCAAGGTGGTCTTTTGGAAATTATTCTTCATGAGAATCTTTATTTTAGTTCTTAGTACCTAGTAATTAGTCCTTAGAATAGTGAGTTTGTAAAAACTAATCACTAAGGACTCATCACTAAGGACTAATAAATTATTTACCTGATTTGGCTTTTTCTCTTTCTTCAACACGTTTGTGCCAGTCAGCACTTTCTTTGTTTAAATCGTAACCTTGTTTTGATAAATAATTGTTGATTCTTCCTTTGTATTTACCAAACCAGGCGTGTTTTTCTTTAGAGGATCCTCCGTCCATTGCATGTTCTCTGGCTTCAACTAAAGCCTTATAAATATAATCTTTTTGTGCTGCGGTTAAAGCTGGCAGCATGTCCTGATATCCGGCATAGGTAATTGGCAAAACACCATAGGTCATTCCGTCTTTTACTTCAACAATCTTATCTTCTGACAATTGCGTTCCTAACTTCTTCAAATACGATTTGTGTAGTTTTTCAATAGCAGTATCTGCTTTTGATTTTAACTTATCAATTTTCTCGTTTTGCTTTTCTTTTGCTAAAGTAGTGTCTTCCTTTATTTTTTTGATCTCAGCATCTCTTCCATCCTGAATTTCGCTTAAATCTCTAAATTGTTGCGCAATAATATCAGTTACTGCTTTTTCTTTTGCAGGATTTGCCAACTCTAATTTCGCTACAATTTTAGTCGCTCTTTCGTTGGTCACTTTGATATATTCCGGATCTAAATGTTGTTGTGCGATTCCGTTGAAGAATACCAATAGCAACATCAGAATACTTATATTTAATTTACTCTTTGACATGATTTTAAAATTTGAAATTTGTGTTTGAAAAAAACATTCTTATTTCACAGCTTTAATTGTGAAATAAGAATGTCATTTAAAACTATTCTTGTAATGGTTTAACTAAAGTTTCCTGATTGTTACTTAAATCTTTCCAGTCTACTTTTTTCGTCGGATCGATACCGTTGATATATTTTTCTATATTAGTATAACCGTCGTTGTTTGAATCCAATTTAGCATCAGCAGGATCATTAGGATTTAAACCATGTTTTTTCTCCCATTTGTCGGGAATACCATCTTTGTCTGTATCTACATAAGGTTTTCCTTTGTATTCAGGATATCCGCCTACTTGCGAAATATCAGTAATGATACCTTGTTTATAAGAGTCCATTGGTAAACGTCTGTGCTCAAATTGATAGAATTGTTTTTTCTCCAATCCTTTTGCATATTCAGGCACTCCGGTTTTAACCGTTCTTACGATTCTTTCGTCTACTTTATCTCTTAAAGGTAAAGTAGCTCCAACATTTTTCAAGACAAATTCATAAGCATCTTCAGCTTTCAATAATGGATGAAACCAAGGCATTGGAAAAGGTTTGTCTGCTTTCATTTTATCGAAATAAGTTTTGGCCTCATCATAAGCCATCAATTCTCCTTTTTTATTTTCAATCTGTACGCCACCATCCCAGTTGTCTTTTGAAACTTTATCGTTACCAGCAACTATATTTCCGCTTACAAAAGCTCTACCAAAAACCATATAAGGTAATTTGCTTCTTCCCGCTTCCGGTTTTAAGATTCTATAGCTAATTGGCTCATTCAAATCTGTTACTGGTCCTGGTTTGTAATAGTTGTTCATAATGTTGTAGATAGCGGTATAATCACCACCGTCTGTAGATCTGTTGTACCAGTTGAAAACTACATTGTTTGCAAAATTGAAAATACCATTCCATCCAATAGAAGGGTTTCTTCCTGCATTGTTCGCCCACATATTTCTGATAAAAGCGCAGTTTTCTCCACCTAAAGTACTTCCGAAAGCATGGTTGTAAGTATCTAATGCTTCTCCGAATAAACTGTTTTGAATTGTAATATTGACAGTACCCACTTTTACATCC
Organism: Flavobacterium aquidurense; assembly: GCA_900107365.1. Classification (GTDB taxonomy): domain Bacteria; phylum Bacteroidota; class Bacteroidia; order Flavobacteriales; family Flavobacteriaceae; genus Flavobacterium; species Flavobacterium aquidurense. The sequence goes on along the minus strand of FNPS01000003.1, from coordinate 35,521 downwards.
GGATAACCTGGACCCGGGCTGTAAATATGTCTGTACATAGACATGTTTTCATCTAATCCCCAAGTTGCAGAAACGTGGTCAATCATAATATTTCCAACAGGATTTCCTCCAATAGCATCGTCACGACGACCCACGAAAGTTTCTCCTCTACGGAAACGCATGTGTCTGATAATTACGTCATGTGTATTGATCCAAACTGATTCTCCTGCTACGCAAATACCATCTCCGGGAGCAGTTTGTCCTGCAATCGTGATGTAAGGTGCACGAATAATCAATGGACTTTTGATTCTGATAATACCAGAAACATTAAAAACAATAGTTCTTGCTCCACCTTTTTCGCACGCTTCACGTAAAGTTCCAGGTCCGCTGTCTTCTAAACTTGTAACCGTATAAACATTTCCGCCACGTCCACCAAAAGTGTACATTCCTCCACCTTCCGCACCAGGGAAAGAAGGAATTTCTGCCTGAGGTAAATCATTTGGTCTTGATGCCCACGGAATGTAAGGTTTGCCATGTTTGGCTTCTTCCTCGATTACTACAAGTGCTTTTTCCCAGGCTTCGTCAGAACGTTTTTCAGCTTCATCCATAATAACTTTGGATTGTGCCTGAACTTCCGGACTGATTTTGGGATACTGTGCGAAACATTGGAAACTTCCTAAAAACAATAAGAAAGCAGCCGATAAAGTGAAATTTTTCATACTAATTTTTAATTATGGTAATCATTTTTAAACAAATCACCTGTATTTTTTAGAATACAGGTGATCGTTTTTATGTTTTTAATAATTTTTATTGGGCAAAAATTATTCTTGGAAATTTAAAGTTCCAGGAGCACCAGACACATCATTCCAACCTAAAGTTTGTAACAACCAAGGGTTTTGCGTTAATGCTGTAGTATTAAGCCCCATTATGTAATAATTTGGGTTAAATTTGATTTTAACCGCAACTCCATTAAAATTATCTAAAGGCGTAACTAAGTCTGTACGGACAAAGTTTGTGTTATAGAAATTAGCCAAAGCTGTTAATTGTGTTTGGAAATTCGCAGCATCCGGATCAGCTACAACAGCAGCACGTGCAGCCGTAGTAATTGGATCTGTTGTTGAAGATGCAGCAGTATTTTTGAACTGTAAATAATTTCCAGTACGTTGTGTTCCGTTAAGAGGCGCTAAACCTAATTTACTAACTGTACCAGCTGTAACTCCAGGAAGTGCAGCATTGTCATACAACATCCAGCGTTGAACATCCCAGTAACGTTTTCCTTCGTATGCTAACTCCACTCTACGCTCGTATAAACAAGCTTCGATCCCGGCATATTTATCTGCCAATGTTCCAATTCCGTAATTATTTGCAGACGGAATACCAACGCGGGCTCTAATTCTTCCTAAATAAGCAACAGTATTACTTGTTTGCCCAAGAGCTGCATAACATTCCGCAATATTCAACAATAATTCAGCATAACGATATTCAAAAATATCAGTTCCTGAGTATTGGTAATTGGTCGCATTACTAGCAGTTTGATTTGACATTTTTCTAATAAACGCAGGACTTGATACAGCACTATTTCCATCGGCAAAACCAACTTTTTTAGCAGCATCTACCCAACGGTATGCCCAAACAGCCGCATTAGCACTTTCTTTGTAACCCCATTTTACTCCAGAAAAAGCAAATGTTCTGTAAAATCTTGGGTCTCTGTTCAAAAAGAAAGTAAAATCATTATATCCATTTGCTGTTGTAGGTCTTGAACCATTTGCCATTGGAAACAAATCAATCATTTCTTTAGGAGCCGTTGTACCTCCGCCAACTCCACCCTGACTTGCTAAACGCATTCCTTTTTCCCAGGAATTGTTTACTGCTGTCGCTAAAGTACCATTTCCACAAAGCTGTACTGCGATGGCTTCTCTGCAAGGTGCATTATCAATTAAGAACATAGCATCCCAATCTTTAATTGAAGCTCCGTACAATCCGTAACCATCTGCTGTTAACTGCGCTTCTGCTGCCAATCCGGCTTTCAAAGCAGCATCCCAACGCTCGTTAGAACCATCCCAGTTTTTATTAAACAAAGGACTTGCATAGGTTAATAGTACACGAGATTTTTGTGCCAAAGCAGCACCTCTTGTAAAACGTCCGTAGCTTGATGTTGCATTCCAGTTTGCAGGCAATAAACTTGCCGCCAAATCTAAATCTTTTACGATTTGAGCCACTACTTCAGAAACTTTTGCTCTTGGAAGCTGAATTGCAGGATTATCTGCTGCAGCATCCTGAACAGTGATTGCCAAAGGCACGGGACCGTAAGTACGCATTAGGTCGTAATATTGCATAGCGCGCATATAATACATTTGTCCCTTTGCCTGATCACGAAATGTTTTATCAAGTTGAGCTCCTTTTACATCAATATCTTCCAGTAAATTATTACATTCTCTGATTCTGTTATAGGGAGTGTTGTTAATACCAGTACCAATTTTAAGACCGTAATATCCACTAGCATCTACCGAGTTAAAGAACGTTTTGTTTGGATTAATAAGATCCTGTGTACCTCCCAACTCTTCCGTCATTTTGGTATACGTATCCGTAAAAGATCCAACTACAGCAGCTGTAGGAGATTTGTATGCGTTATAAAAATCGTAGTATTGGTTGTCTACGTAGTTTTGTACACGCTCCTGACTTTGGTAAAAACTATCGTCATAAGCACCGTATTGTTTCTTGTCTTCCAGAAAACTATCACTACATGAACTGCTCAAAGCAAGTACAAGTGATAAAGTTATATATATATTGAATTTTGTTTTCATAATTGCTATCAAATTTAAATTAGAATGATATGTTGAAATTTAATGTCCATGTTCTAAGTGTAGGATAGCCCACAGAAGAATTATCATACATATTACGATAATGATCCGGATAAGGGTTGTATAAATCCCAAAGATTATTACCAGTTATTCCTAAAGTTATATTTTGAATTTTAGTGTTAGCAAAAACTTGTTTAGGAATATCATACCCTACAGATAAGTTTCTAACAAAACAACGGAAAGTGTTTAGTTGCCAAAAATCTGATGGACTTGACATATAAGCCCATTGTGCCATATTAGGATATTTTCCGTTCGGGTTATCTGCTCCGTACATGTCATTCCAGAAACTTTCGTGCGCCCACATGTTAGCAGCTGATGAAGTTCCCTGATTTACAAGATCTACAAAAGTAGCACCTCCCCATGAAGTTGAGATTTGAGTTCTGAAATAAAATCCTTTTGCTTTCAATCCTAAATTTGTAGTAAATCCGTATGTTCTGCTGCTGTTCGCCAATTTCACATAATCATTACCTGTCGCAATCTGACCGTCAGCAGGAGCTAATGTTCCATCAGGATTAAGTTGTCCTGCAAAATCCTGATAAGCCAATGAACCTTTTCTCATTCCTGTAACAGAATTTATTCCCAAATAGTTTGGAGCACCTCCAACTGCAGTTGCGTGATCTGTTAAATATTGCCAGTAATTTGCAATATCTTCATCTGTACGTAAAATACCGTCACCTGTAGAAGTTCCTTTCCATGTTTTGAATCCCCAAACTGGGTTGAATCCAACAGATTGTCCTTCTCTTGTTGCGTTATTAGACGGAAGTACATTTCCCTGGTCAGGATATTTTTTAACTTCATTATTCGCATAGCTAAAGTTCACTCCAATATCATAACTAACATTGTCTTTTATTTTATCATGCCAGTTAAGACTAAACTCAGATCCCCAAGCGTCAACAGCGCCGTAGTTTTGTTCGGCAAAGGCACCTCCAACTGAAATTGGCACTCCTGCAGCACTACTCATATCAGTTAACATATTGCTGGTTTTGTCATAGTAGAAATCTGCTGTAAACTGCAATCTGTTTTTCAAAACATTGATATCAAAACCAAGGTTATTTTTGATTGTTGTATCCCATACTGCATCTCTGTTTGGATTTACTCTAGGTGTTAAACCTGTCGCATTATTTCCTCCATTTGCTTGACCAAATTGAGTTCCTTTATCAACAATCACGTCATATAATTGAACCCATTTCCAAGCTTGAAGGTTATCTTTTCCTGTTTTACCAATTGAATAACGAACCTTGAAGAAATCAACCCATGATACATTTTGTGAAAACCAATCTTCTTTAGAGATTACCCAACCCACTTGCATTGATGGAAAATATCCCCAATAGTGTTCCGGCGCAAACTTCGTAGAAGCATCGCTACGGAAAAGAAATTGCGCCAAATATTTTTGTTTGTAACTATAATTAATACGTCCAAAGTAAGAAAGTGTTCCTCCCTCTACCTTCGTTGCCGTACTATTAGACTCACTTAATTTTCCCGCTGTTGCATAAGTTCCTAAATAATCCTTACCAGTACTCTCATAAGCCAAACGGGTACTTGTAGTATATTGCTCTGATGCTTCACCACCGATCATCGCACCAATCTGGTGATCTCCAAAAGTTCTGTCGTAATTGATCAGGAAGTCGCCCTGAGTACTTTTACTATCACTATTATTATAATAAACTCTTGAGTTTCTAACATTTGTTTCAATTACGTAGTCGCTATCAGGCGCTTCGCTGGCTAAGTGGTGGTCTTGCAAAGTATAACTTTTAATTCTCGCAAGATCGTATGGCAATTGAATTTGTTCTGTATAATTAGAACTTTGTGTTCTTGAAAAAGTTCCTTTGAAAGACAAACCTTTTACAGCTTCCATTTTGTAATTCAACGATGCATTCACATTATAAGAGTAATCATCACTTAATTGGTGTGAACCGTTATCTAAATTTGCAAAATAATTCCAACCTGCAATTGTCGTATTAGCATTTGCACTTCCTAAGTTTCTGTCTGTACGTGGAAATGGAGACATATAATATTGTTGACCACCAACCGTCGTTTGCCATGGCACATATTTCGGCATGTGCAATAAGAATCCGTAATCAGCTTGTTCGCCACCAGCAGCAGAAGCAAAACTTCCGTCACTAATATTAGCCGATGCTTTAGTAAACGTTTTATCAATACTTCCTGTATTTCCTGAAACGGACGCAGAGAAATCTAAGTTCTTGGCAATTTTTGCATTAATCCCTGTACGGAAATTCCATTTGTCATATTTTTGATACCCCATATTAGCATCTTGCGTGAAATAAGTTGCTCCCGCGAAATACGTAATATCTTCACTACCTCCGCTTACATTGAAGGAATGTTTTTGTTGAATTGCCGGTTTCCATGCTTCTTTTAACCAGTCATAATCCAAACCTTTCATTTGCTCTAATTCTGCTGGAGAAAAAAGATTAGAATTAACCGTTGCACCACTAACATTTCCTGAAGAAGTTAAGTATCTGTTATTATAAACACCAAACTCATAAGCGTTCATTACTTTACTATGGCTGATAGCGTCGTTAACTGCAAACTGGCTGTTGTAAGTAAATTTAGCTTTACCAATCTTTCCTCTTTTCGTTTTCACAACAATTGCACCTTGCGAAGCACGAGCTCCATAAATTGCAGCAGATGCATCTTTTAAAACTGTAATACTTTCAACCTCTGAAGCGTCTAGTCTGTTAAAGGTATCTAATGTAGGTTTACCTGTAAGTGGATCAACCTGAATCATATCATCGATAATTACTAATGGTATAGTTGAATTTCCATCTTTTGAGAAACCAAATGACTGACGAATCTGAATACTTGAAGCGTCTCCCGGGCGTGAACCACTCGAAACACTAACACCAGGAACTAATCCTTTTAAAGCGTCAGATAAGTTAGGCACAGGCAAATCCATTAAATCATCCGTCTTAATCGTTGCAATAGCACCAGTAAGTTCTTTTTTTCTCTGCGTACCATAACCTACAACTACTATGTTTTCTAATTGATTAGAATCTGATTCCATTCTAAAATCAACTTTAGTTCGTCCTCCCAAAGGAATTTCAGCTTTCTTCATTCCAATGTAAGAGAAAACTAATGTTGCACCAGCTTTTACTTTTATTTTATACTGTCCGTCAAAACCTGTGGTAACAGTATTCTTTGATGATTTTTCGGTTACGTTAACTCCCGGAAGCAAGCCTCCTAGATCATCTGTTACAGTTCCTGTAATTGTTACATCACTTGAGCTTTGAGCTGAAGCCACAATACTCATTAGCATAAACAAAAGAAAACTACATCTCTTTATAAACGTTTGTTTCATAAATGTTTTGTTTTGGTTAGTCATTATTAGTTAGTTAGTTTTTTTTATAAAAAAATGAAGTTCAACTTTAAATTAACACTTGTTTTTTTTAAATGTTAAAAATACATTTATTTATTTGTGATCCAAAAATAAAACGATTGCGGAGTTCAACCGTCCTGCACTATCCTGTATTAATTCTATTATTCTAAAAAAAGGTTATAAAAAAAACCATATCGGCAAAAAAAAGAAAGAAAAAATATACGGAAATCAAAAAATAAGGAAATAGTTTGAATATTCGGGAATAACTTAACCACTTTTGAGGAAAAAGCCGAAAAATTTATAATAAAAACATTTATAACGTGATTAATTCGCAAAATGCAACAGGATTTAGTTCTGTATTTGAAGCGTTTAGCCTTATTTTTTACAAATATAATTCTTGTAAAAATTAAAAAACAACGTTTATCCGAATAAAAAACTTACAGACTAAAAAGGATTTTTTTTTGAATTTAGCTGTTAAATACGCATAAAAATTTAACATTTTTTCTGACCAATCAAAGTGAAATCCTACAAAGTTTTTTTATTTGCAGCCACCTAAAAAATCCTTAGTGCGACATCCAAACCGTCATTTCTTCTGCACCATGATTTCCCCAGGCGAAGTATGGAATTAGTTTTAAGTTATATGCTGCGCCTTTTCTAGCAGCTAAAGGCTGATACAGTTTTTTGTCCCATGATCCGTCCTGATTCAAGAATGAAGTTGCATTTATAGTAAGTAATTTTCTATGGTTTATTTCATCAAAACTGGTTGTAAAAGTCGAATTGGCGTTTAACAGAACTTCATTAATATTCGTATTTGCAGGTAGCTGATCTGATTCTAAACAATAAACGATTGGTCCTCGTTTAACGGCAACCTGATTTTTAACTTCTTCGACCAACGGATTTGCCTCCATTAATTCGACCGGCATCGGAATATTCAATTCTACAACATCTCCTTTTTTCCATTTCTGAATTACTTTTGAATACGTTCCTGAAGTAACCTCAACACCTGATTTTTTACCATTAACTGAAATTGTAGCACCCTGGCTCCATCCCGGAATTCGCAATAAAAAAGATTGCGCTTCTTTTGGCGCTTTTACAATTTTTAGTGTAATTTTTCCGTCCCATGGATAATTGGTTTGTTGTTCAATTTCAATTTTCTCACCATTAGGCAGGATCGTTTTTAAAGAATTACTTCCATATAAATTAACATACAAACCTTCTTTCGAAATACTGTAAGCATAATTATTAACCTCAGCAATTGTACGAGTTACATTCGGTGCACAGCAATTGGATAATGCAATATAACCTTCGCGCTGTTTGCTCCATCTTTGTTTGAAAGGCAAATCTTTTGAAACATTCAACGGATTATTATAGCAGAATTTCGTTCCTTCTAAACTCATTCCGGACAAAACGCTGTTATAAAGTGCTAATTCCACAATATCAGCATATTTGGCATCGCCCGTAATTTGCAACATTCGCCAATTCCACAAAACATTTCCAATATTGGCGCAGGTTTCGGTGTGAGCAGTAGCATTTGGTAATTGAAAAGGCCTTCCGTAAGCCTGATGAATTTTTTGTACATCTGTCGGATTATAAGAAGTTCCGTCTGGAGAAACTCCATCGTACAAAGCGCCGCAAGCACCGGTAATGTACATTTTACGATACGTTACATCATTCCAAATCGATTCCAGATTGTCTAATAATTTCTTTTCTCCGGTTTCTGCATATAAATCGGCTACTCCGGCATAAAGATAATTAGCTCTTACAGCGTGACCCATTGCAGTGGTTTGTTGCCTAAACGGAATACGGTCCTGATTATCATCGGTCCCGTCATTTGTGGTTCCTCTGATGTCAATAAGATTATTCGCCAATTCTAAATATTTCGGATTTTTAGTCGTACGATACATCTCTACAATTCCCATATAATGTGATGGGCAAATAGCATTTCGGGCCAATTCAGGTGAAGCTTTTTTGTAGAAATCATATAAATAATCCGCTACACCTTTTGCAATATCCAGAAAATTGGTTTTTCCGGTGGCGCGGTAATGTACACAGGCGGCCGTCATCAAATGCCCCATATTGTATTTTTCAAAACCCAACTGTTTTTTAACTTCCTCCGGGCCTAAAGTTCCCCAGCGTTCATCAATTAAAACCGGAGTATGAATGTAACCGTCTTTGCGTTGCACTTTTGCAAACAAGGCAATAGCCTGATCCATTTCTGCATCTAACTTTTTGTCTTTTGTTACCGCATAAGTTGCGGCCATTCCTTCAAAAATTTTATAAAAATCACCATCATGAAATGAAGGTCCTTTAAAAGTTCCTTTGCTTTCTCCAGCTGCTATTTCAAAGTTTTTATAAGCATGCGAAATCGAATCGTTATGATACAAATCCCACATATAAGGTAATGTACTTTTGGTTTCAACATCAAATTGCTCTTTCCAAAAACCGTCTGTCCATTTTACATCTTCTAAACTTACGCTTTGTAATTTAGAATAGGGGCTGTTTGAATTTGCCACTAAACCTTTATTCTGGGCAAAAAATGATATTGAAATTAAAAAAGTTGATACTATGGTGATGCTCTTTTTCATTATAATAAGTTTGTATTGTGATGATTTGAACGCGGGTGAAACGGATTGCTAAAGCAAAACGCGGATTATCACGGATTTTTTATCTGCTTTATCTGCAACCCGAGCGACAGCGAACAGGCGAAGCAAATCTGCGGGCGAACTATTTTTCCATGCAGATTTAAAAAGATTTTAGCAGATTTATTTTAAATTAAAAAAAAATCTGCGTGGATCTGCTAAAATCTGCCAAATCTGCGTGAAATCTTATTTTACAAAGAAATTGATGGTACGGCTCATAGAATCTCCGTCCGCATCTTTTACTGTGATAACCACAGCTGCAAATCCTTTTTCGATAGCTGTAAACTGAATGTCTTTTCCTTTTAAAACCACTTTTCCATTTTTAAGATCTGAGAAAGTGTAAACAGGTGTTTTTTCATATCCTTTAAAATAATCCGCAGCCGAAAGTGCTGCCGTTTCACCAGAATTAATAAAAAAGTGGGGCTGTGCCATCCAGTCTAAATATTCGTCCAATTGCGTGAAACCATCTTTGTCAGCATCTAAATTAGTATCGGCAAAATCTCCTGCCTTCGAATTTTCATTCAATCCTCTTGCGGCTTCCCACCAATTTGGTAATCCATCGTGATCTGTATCCCAATCTGCAGGACGAGCCTCAGTAACAAAATTGGGCCATCCTCCAGTGTCTTGCTCATTATCTATTAATCCACCTAAACCGCTTTTACTACCTTTGAAAGTAAAAGTTCCTTTAAGCGTTTCACCAATAATTCGATTATCATGTTTATCAAAAAATGGCTCATTTGCTCCCACATCTGAAAGGACATTTTTATAAGCTGCTCCCGCCGATTGTGTATTTACGAAAGATTCAAAAAATGGTTTTGGTAAAAACACGTCATAATCTACAATTGCCTTATTAGATATTGTAAATTTTCTTCCTTTATCCTGATTTTTTTCATCAAAATAACCCGGCATTATATTTCCATCAAAATAGTATTGTTGTTTTCCTTTACCAACACCCTCAATTTGAGCATTCAGCGCCACAAATATTGAAGTAGAAACGCCTGGCTTGTAATAATTATTTACGAAATTCACTTCACTGGCTCCACCATCTGTAGCACGATTTCCCCAATTGTAAACCACATTATTTCTGATATCTATTTTTCCGCCATAATAACCATCACCATTTAATCCGCCACCAATACTCCAGTTTCGCCCTTCATTATGTGCTAATAAATTATGATGAAAACTTCCAACATCACCGCCAATAGTAGCTGCATAACCGTGCATTTTTCCAGCCGGATATTTATCATGTCCTGCTACATTTAAAGCTTCAGAAATTAAAGTTCGCTGTAAAGTAATATTGTGCGCGCCACGTGAACTAAAAGATTCATCAATGGTCCAACTGATAGAACAGTGATCAATAATACTATGATTAGCACCCGTTAAACCCATACCATCATAAGTTTTTCCACCGCCAATTCTCACTTTTAAAAATCGGATAACACCATCATTTCCTGTTAACCCAACTGGCGCTCTGCTAATCGTTATTCCTTCACCTGGGGCAGTCTGACCTGCAATCGTGATGTATGGATTATTAACGACCAAACGATCTGTTAATTTTATATTTCCTGAAACATTGAAAACAATGGTTTTAGGACCTGGCCCATCGTTTACAGCAGCACGAAAACTTCCCGGACCGTTGTCATCCAAATTCGTAACTTCCACTACTCTTCCGCCTCTTCCTCCTACGGCAAAACGTCCGTATCCTTCAGCTCCCGGAAAAGCCAATTGTGCCGGTCTAAACGACCAAACAGTACCTAAAGTGGTATTTCCTTTTGCATCAATTTCATCAACACGCCAGTAATACGTTGTCAGGCTGTATAAATCAGAAACTGCAAATTTAGTATCGGTTTGTTTTCCTTTGAATTCCGGTGCTTTATCAGTCGCAGCGGTAACCGCATTTTTATCTGTTCCGAAGTACAATTTATGGGCTACAGCATCTTTTGAAGCTTCCCAATTCATTATAAATTTATCTCCCAAAACAACATGTTCATCTCCGTTTTCTGGTTTTGGAGTATGTGATTGTTTTTTAAGATTTGGTGTATCGATTTCAAATCCGTTAAGGACTAGTTGCTGAATTAAATTGGCATTTTTCGCATCTAATTCAAAACGTATAACAACATTTTTACCAGCCTGCGCATTAAATTCAATGTAAGCCGTAGCTGTTTCAATTGTCGAAGTCGCTCTATTGCTTGAAGTCACGGTCTCAACCAATTTATTGTTGACATATATTTTTACCGGAGCAAATGATTTTCCCTCGATCTTATCAAAAGTATTATGAAAAGTAAGCAGGGAATGCTTTCCTGTTTTTAATCCGCTAATGGTAAGTTCTAAATTTTTATCGGTAACCAAACCATCACTTGTCAATCGGCTGTAAAATGGCGCACTCATTCCCGTTTTAAACCATTTAGATGAAAAATTTCCTTTTAATTTAAAGCTTGCACCATTAAAAGATTTTTCCGCTTCCGTTTGCTCCGTAATCGGCCATGAACTATAATTTGGGTCACTTACTTCTTCTGCTCTTCTTCCCGAAAAATCGAAATCGACTTTTACGATTTGTTTTTCAGCTGTTTTTCCTGCGGATTGTGCGTGTCCGTTTGTTGTCAAAAGCATTGACAAGACAGCAGCACTTAATAATTTCTTTATCATTGTAATTGGTAATAGTTAGTTAGTCTAATTTTTTCTTTTCTTCTATTGAAATCCCTAGCAGATTTATAATGTCTTTTTCTCTTTCCTGAGGAACTACTTTTATAATTTTCGTAATCCCGTTTTGAAGCTCGGCTTCTATAGTAGTATTTTGAGTTGCATGCAATTTAAAATGAACGTTCCAGTCTTTTGGCCAGGCAGGAAAAAGATAAATTTTCCCGTTTGCTTCCTGTAGCAGCATTTCCTGCATGCCAATCATCCCGGTACCTCCCCAATTATGATCCGGAACCCAGTCAAAACCTGGTCCCCAAAATGCCGGAAATCGCCTTCCGGAATCACTCATTTTTAATAAATTGTATTTTGCAGCTTCTTCGGTTAAACCTAATCTTGCGGCAAAAATATTATCTTGTTTCCAGCCAACATGACTTCTGAATTTAATGGCATCCGGATCGTAGTTCCAGGTATTCAAAGCGGTTTCTAAATCTGGCTTTCCAATGCCGTAAATTCCCCAGGGATAAACCGGATACAATTGTGGCACTTCAGAATTATTCACTCTTTCCCACGATTTTGCCGGAACCAGTACTTTATGACTTTCGATTGTTCCAAAATTTAAAGGCGGAATTCGGGTTTGAAAACCTTTTAAATAGTCTATTTCATCTTTAGACAATTGTTCCGAAGAAAGATTTAATAGTTTTTCTGTAATTACCTGCAAAGCGGCAATCGTGCTATTAGAATTATTGGCCATTTTATAGGTTTCGGCACCTGAACCCGGAAATAAAATTAATTTTCCATTTCCGTCCAATGCTTTTCTGCCTCTTTGTTTGGCCAAATATTGATAATGTTCATCAAAAAAACGAAGACAACTTATAATGAATGAATTGTACTTCTGAATGTCTTCTTTTGCAAATTCCTTTTGCTGTAACATCATTTGGCAGAATTCAAAAACAGTGTCCCACTCATATTCCAGCCACGCGTTATATTCCATTCCCGGATCGTAATCTGCAGGACGTTTCCATTCGTATTCGGCCGGATTTGGTAAACCGAAATTTTCCAATTGTTCTGTAAATGCTGCACCGCCGTGTTTCCAATAGACCTGAGAACGCAATTCGGCATTCTTTTGCAAACTCAGATAATAATCCAATTGCGATTTCATCATATCAAAATCGCCACTTTTAAACATCGGAAAATAAACCAATCGCTGATTTTGAGCGGTCATGGTTCCTCCGCCCCAATTTCTAAAATCAGGAGTAAAATTTAAATCGGGATTGGTAAAAACAGGATCAACCGTAAACAATCCGCCGTTGAATTTTGTTGGATATTTTCCGTAAGCATTGCAGCCCAACATGTATCGGAACAATTGATAATTTTTTCCGATTTGATAAACAGAATCTGTTTCAGAATTATTTTTTTGAGTATAAATAAAACTACGGTTCCAGAAATTATTCCACCACTTCATGGTATTTTTTTCTGCCTTTTTAGAATTGATTTTATAATCTGAAATTTGATTCTTCAAACCGTTTTTCCAAGAAGATTGTTGAGCAGATTGACTGGTATATAAATGAATTTGAAGTTCCTGTTTTTTGGATGGTTTTATACTTGAAAGTGCATAACCTTTAAAATCGGTATCCTGATATTTTCCTAGATAGGTTCCGTCTGATTGTAAGTTGGATCCCGACATGAATCCACCAAAAGTAAGGTTCGCCAAAGGATTTAGCATCTGCTCTTTTACCGATTCCATTTTTTGTTGTTTTACGGCAACATCAAAAACGGTTTGTTCTCTGTTTCTATGATAAAATTGGATGCCACTATTTTCAACTGAAACGGAATCTTTAAAGGTGAAAATTTCTCCCTGAGGAGCCCATTTATAAGAATTGGCATTATTTGCTTTTCCTTTGGATGGACGATTAAAATGACGCCAGGTTTCATAAGAAGCTGTCATTTTCAATGGCGTTTTACTTTCTAAATCTAAATGAATTACGGGTTTAAAAACATCAACCCAAAGCTTGATTTTAGTATTATTTTGAGCAATTGAAATATAACCTTCTTTTAAAACTAGTTCCTGTTTAAAACCTTCATTATCCTTAAACGGATTTGGTGTTAAAGTAACTTTTACACGACCTAATTTCAATAATGTATTATGTTCGTCAAAAGTACCGCTGCGTGAAAAGTAGAAATATAAATCTCCTTTTTCTACCCAAACATTCAAACCAATATCACCTCCACCTAAAGGCATCGATTCTGCCGAATTAGTACTTTGCGTATTCCAAACCGGATTGTAATTTTCGAGCACAGGAGTTTGTGCCTTAGCTAAAAGCATTGAAAAGAGAAAAAATAGAATTATTGTATTTTTCACACTTATTTTTTTAGACGTAAAATTACTTAAAAATGGAACGCCATTTTATATTGTTATTTTTAAACTATTTCTCTTTTGTTTTAAAACAAACCTAACAAGTTTTAAAAACCTGTTAGGTTTAAATAATCAGTAACTAATCAAGTAATAACTTAAATGAATTGATTAGACTTTATAAATTATAAAAGGTTTAATCGACTACCACTCATCTGTTCGAAAAGACGAAACCGGCAAACCTCCGGCACTAAATAATTCTGATTTTGCAAAGTCTTTAAACAAGTAACGAACCGCTACTGGTTTCGCCACTTTAACTGAAGTCAAAACTACTGATTTTCTGCGAACTACCGTTTTTGCAGGATAAAAAACTTTATCTTCTCCGGCCAATTCAAAACCAGTTACTTCTTTCTCATAAGACGTAATTCCGTTTGCAACATCATCAAAAGAAACGGTTACCGAATTATCTTTTATTTCCATTGATTTATATTTCGGGCTCTCGAATTCGAAACCTTCAATACCATACGTTCTTGCCAAAGCCTGATACGCCAGACGGCTTCCACCCTTTTCTTTATCCATTGGATGAATACTATTTTCTTCTCCAATATCCATTAAAACCACCATTGCCGAATTCGGAATTTCTTTTGAAGCCTTCAATTGTGCTTCTCTCAAATAAGCAGAATTGTATTTGTCTACATAATCTTGTGGATGAAATGAGGCGTAATTAAATGGGGCGATCTGCGCGTAATAAAAAGGGAAATCTCCTTGTTTCCATAACGTTCTCCAGCTGCTTACCATTTTTTTCATTAAGTCCTTGTATTCGGCAGCTCTTTCGTAATTTGATTCTCCCTGGTACCAAATACAACCCTTAATTCCGTAACCAATAACCGGTGACAACATTCCGTTAAATAAAGTGGTCGGTACACGATTGGGATCTTTTGCCAATTCTTCTTTTGTAGTTGGAATTTTAGCACTTTTAAAATCTTTCAGCATTTCCTGATTCATCCACGCTTCCATGCTTGAACCTCCGTAGGAAACATGAATTAATCCCACCGGAACATCTAAAACTTGCTGCAAAAGTGATCCGAAGTACCAGGCTGTCGCACTAAAGTTTGAAGTCGACTTTGGAGAAGCAACTTCCCATTTTCCTTCAAAATCAGTTAAAGGTTCTAAAACCGTAGCTCTCGGAACTGTAATTAAACGAATGTTTTTATTGGTTGATCTTACAATAATATCATTACCATTTGTTACGGGTTGTCCCTGAAAACCTTTCAAAGGCATTTCCATATTAGATTGCCCTGAACACAACCAAACTTCACCAATTAAAACATTTTTTACCGTTACTTTTTCAGTTCCTTCCGTAACTTCAATAGTGAATGGTCCTCCGGCAACCGGAGTTTGTAAATCTACTTTCCATTTTCCCTGATTGTCGGCTTTTGCTTTATAGATCTTAGAATTCCATGACGTTTTTATAGTCAGATTTCCGTTTTTTTCTGCCCAGCCCCACATTGGCGCATTCGACTTTTGCTGCAGCATCATATTGTCTGAAAATAAGGCAGGTAATTTGATTTTTGCATTGATTTGGAAATTGCAAAAAAGCATTACAATTATTATAAATGTGCATTTAATATTCTTCATTTTTTAATATTTTTTTTCCGCCACGAATTCACGAATGATTGTGAATAATTATTAAAATAATTCGTGAATTCGTGGCTATTTTTTTCTTTTATTTTTTTTCTTTTTCAATCGTAACCGGCCCTAACAATCCCGCTTTTAATAATATTCCTTCTTGTAATCTAAAAGGCGCCGTTGTCCAGGTTAGTCTTTCTTCTTTGGGTAATTTTTCATCACCAATTAATCGGTTTGCCCAAGTGTTGGTGATTTTAATTTCTATCGTGTTTTTTCCTTTTTTCAAAGCTTCAGAAATATCTGCTTTGTACGGAAATGTCCAGATTGTTCCGCAGTTGATTCCGTTTACGGTTACCTCGGCAATGTTGGCAATTGTTCCTAAATCAAGCCAGAATTTTTCTTTATTGTTTCCTTTCCAGACAAACTCTTTTTTATAAACAGCTGTTCCCGAATAATATTTAATTTCATCCTTTGTTGAAGTACTCCAGTCAAATAGTTTATTTGTTTTTACAATTTCTTTTGGTCCGTGAAATTCTGGATCGAATTGTATTTCCCAGTTTTCATCTAACGTTTGAACTGTTTCTAAAACAGCATAATTTTGCTTTTTATTAGAAAGTGTTTCTTTTGTACTTTCTTTGAAAATGACAAAACAAGATTCATTTGCATCTAATACAATTGGAATAATTGTTCTTCCGTTTTCTATTTTCCAGTCTGACAGAACAATTGTTTTATCCGTTACCGGATTATACAATTCTGGTATTTTTCCGCTTACGCGAAAGGAAGCTTCAAAATTTCTTTTTTCTTCTTTTTGATTGGATAAAAAATAGATTTCTTCTTCATTCGATTTTCTGTGTGTCCACGCAATTGTTTCTGAATCGGTTCTCTTTAATTTCGGAAAATAAACATCTTGTTCAATTCCAATTGAAGCAAAATCATTTCCTAAATACGGCAATTTAATAATAGTTCCTTTTCCGATTTTCCAGGTAGATGAAGTAGCATTATAACTCCAGATTTCATCAATCACATTCTGCCATTTTGTATGATCTGCTTCTGATTGCATTCCCGGTTGTAAATCTGGTTTTTCATCCACAAAAATAGTTGCTCCGTCTTTTACCAATTGCAGTATTTTTTCGGCTGCAGCCAAAGAAATCATTTTATTCGGAGCCATTTTATGACTTCCCGGAAACAATAAAGCGCCGTATTCAATTCCGCCACCAAAGGATATTTTTCCGTTTTCAACTTTGGCATTGTTGATTAAAACATCAGCATTAAATGAATCGTATTGATAACCGTTTAATGCATTTATCCATTGCGATAAATCGGTATTGTTTTTAGAATAGGTAACTTCCTTTGGCATTTTTGTCGTTGGCTGTCCCTCATTTTCCAAACGTATTTTCTCGCTTTCCAGTCTTTCCTTTCCAAATACATTCGGAATAAATGGCACTAAACGATCCGGAACAAAAGAACGTGATGGAAAATCTTCGCCAATAAAAACTGCCAGATCAATAACCGGTTTTCCTTTTTGCAATTGCAATTGTACTCTTTGGCAATAATCAAACCATGCTTTTCCTGGTTTCCACCAGGTTTGGTCTCTTTGGAAAAAACTTCCGATATCATCCAGAGTCATTCCGGGTTTTCTATTCGTCCAGGGATTATGTACAAAAACATGGTAAAATAATCGGTTGATTCCTAAAGCGTAATTACGATCAGCGGTTGTTTTTAAATTTCCCGGATGCTCGTCCCAATCCATTCTTAAAGCCGTGAAAGATTCGGCCTGAATAATATCTTTTCCATAAATATGTCCACCTGAAATGGCATCCATCATATCAAAAGGTTTATCGTGCGTTGGACTTTTTAACCAAAACTCCCCACTTGGATAATCTACATATTTAAAATGCAATAAGGCATCACTCGTTACTACTGGTGCAACGTTTTCTGAACTTAATTTTACGTTATTTTCTTTTGCAATTTGAGCAACGGTTCCGTAGAAATTATCGGCCACTAATTCGGCAATCGTTTTTCGAACATCGTATAAAACTTTCTCTGAGACATCAGCACTTTCTATTGGAATTCCGGCCATTACGGGCAAATAATCAACCAAATTATAACCGCGTCTTTTTTGAAATTCAGCCTGAAAAACCGAAGACCAGTTTTGACTTCCGCATTCCCAACTATCAAAATGTAAAATTTCCAACGTTTTTGCAGCCAAATCAGGTCCGATAGTGCGAACCATTTCACCAAACCAATGATCAAGCTGAAAGCGAATTAATTCGGGATTAAATTTGTCGACTTCTAAGCCTTTTCCTGCTCCGCCTGTTGCATTTTCATGTCCGGTCGAAGTATGTCCCATTCGGATAATTTTCCATTTTCCTTTGGGTACTTTCCAGTTTAAATTTCCATTGGCATCTACTAAATTCGAAATAGTAATGATTTCAGATTTTTTGAAAGACTCTGAATTCGGAATTTGTTTTGAAGAAGTTTCCGGACTCAAACGCCAGATCGCTCCCGATTTTCCTTCGTAATTATCAATTAAGGCCTGATTCGAAAGCGTAATTTTACTCACTTTTAAATTCTGTTTCCATTTAGCAAAATCCAAATCTTCAGCACCTGGCTCTGTACCAACAGGATCATAAACGAATCTGAAATATTTTGCCGTTACCGGCCTAATAACATGCGTGTGCGCATAGTCCATATCCTGCCAGCCGTGACGAGGCGCGATCAATCTTTCGTGGAATTTAAAATTTACTCCGTCATCGCTTACGGCAACAATTAAACGTTGTGGTTGAAAATCTCTTCCTTTGGTTTCAATTACAATAGATTTGCAGGTGAACGGTTTTTCAAATTCATATTGAATCCATCCTTTTTCAGCAAATTTAAAATTCTCATCTTTTTTAGGATCTGCCAAAAAGGAAGCATCGGTATTATTTGAAGTCGTAACTTTTGGTAATTGTAATTGCGAATTGGTTTGATATTCTTTTACGGGAATTGCAAAAGTCGCAATGTCTTTGTAATAGTCTTTGTAATGTTCCGGAACGGATAATTTTGCCGTAATCGTTTTTCCTCCGGCAATTTCAGTTGTCGACCAAACGATTTTTTGCATGGACATTTCCGGTGTAATCCATGGGCCACCAGCAACGGCAAAACCATCAGCGCCATGAAAAGCCATTTTTAATCCTAACCTATTTGCTTCTTGAAAAGCCCAATGGATCATGTCCCAAAATTCCGGTGTTAACTGCAAAACCGGCGGATCAATTAATGGCGGATTTGCCGGTCCTTTAATTGTCATTAAATACGCGCCCGCAATTCCGGCTTGTTTCATGGCTTCTAAATCGGCTGTGATTCCGGCTTTAGAATAGGCCGATTTCATCCAATACCAATACACCCAGGGTTTTGAGGACTCGATGGTGGGCTGAAATTCTGTTGTTTCTTTTTTATGAACTTCCTGTGCGGAAAGGAATCCCACAAAGAGTAACAAAAAGGCAGTCGAAAGTCGGAGAGCCGAAGGTCGAAAGTCCATTTTAAAAAGAAAAAATTGTTTTTTTTGAAACATGCTTACTGTTTTTATTCGGTTGTTTTGTCATTCCGTCGGAATGACAAACTATATCTTTAATCTTTAAAGCAAAATACCTAACAGGTTTTGGAAACCTGTTAGGATATGCCATAAATTAATATTTAAATCTCTTCAAACTTTCTTCCAATCCATTTTTTGTTGCTGAAAAAGGAACCAGATAAAAACTATATTGATAATCTCCTGATTTAATTTGATATTTCTCCAGAGGTTGCGCAACTGCTGTCCAGCTGTCATTTCCTCCTACTCCCATCTGAATCAAATCGATATTTACCGTCAAAAATCCCGGATCTTTTAAATCGAAAGTATGTTTGGCGGCACTTAAATTTTCTTGTGTATACGGCCATGCACTCATGCTTAACACTTTTGCATCATCAACAACCAGTAAACCTTTATTTTTTTGAGGTGTTGTAAATGCCATCCATCTTACTTCGGTTCTGTTGGCATTTTCCTGAGGTTTTGGGTAATGCTCCAGAAAATCATTTATTGGCAAAGAATATTTCCCAACAAAAGATCCAAAACTTCTGTCGATATAGTTTTCCAATTCACCTTTTCCATACCACGAAATCTGATCAAACTTTCTCAGAACTCCCATTTGCATTCCGATTTTTGGAATGTTTGGCAATTTATTCGTCGCTTTCAAACTGTAGTCTACTTTTATAATTCCGTTTTCATTTATTTTATAAACGACCTGAACTTGCGCGCTATCTTTTATAACTTCATAATCACTTGTAATGATCGTTCCATCAATTGCGATCGCCATTTTTGTATTGACCAATTTCGGTTTTGCCTGGTACCACGGTTTTAAAACCTTATTCGATTTCCATCCTCTTTTGTCATTATCCGTAAGTGGTCTGACAAAATTAGGCAACAACGGAGCAAAAACCTGTTCTTCGCCATTGAAAACATACGAATTCAAAGCGCCGTTTGTTTTACTGATGTTGATGTCGAAATTTTTTCCTTTGATTTTAAAATCTGAATCGGTTTCGGTGGTTTTAAATTTTGAATCTTTTTCATTTTTAAAATCCAATACAACATCTGATTTTTTCAACAGAAATTGATCTTCCGCGACAGCGTAACCTTTAAAAGCCCACAATTCATCCTTTGAAAGTTGGAATTCGATATTCAGAAAATATTCGGTATCCTTTTTCAATTTTGGTAAATATTGTTTTACATCTAAAACGGTAGATTGTCCTGCCTCTAAATTGAATGGTTTTAAAATTTGAGTTTTGATAATATTTCCGTTTTCTAATATTTTTAAAACCGGAATATAATCTCCCAAAGATTTTACCGCCTGACGGTTTTTTATTTCTAATTGAAAATTGTCTTTTAACGTGCTTGTTGCTGGCTGATAAATCCATTTATTTTCATAAATCGAACCTTTTGGTTTTCCGTTAGAATCCACAATTCCTTTTGTATTGAAATTTCCATCGTGGTATTTTTCACCAAAATCTCCTCCGTGAGCAAAAAATTCCTGACCCGTTGCCGGATCTTTTTTCACCAATCCCTGATCTTTAAATTCCCAAATACAACCACCAATAACTCTTGGAAGCGAACGGAATTCATCCCATAATTCTTTTAAATTTCCAACCGAATTTCCCATGGCATGAGAATATTCCACAAAAATAATTGGTCGTGTATCCTTCTTTTGATCTACCAAAAATTTAGGTGTGAAAACGCCTGGATAAAAACGGCTCACCATATCAACATACGGTTCATCCTGTGGATTTTCGAATCGATATGCGTGATCGATTGTTTTAGGATATCTCGGATCAAGCGGATCGATATAGCCGTCTAATCTCGGATTTCCCTGTGCTGGTTCGTAATGCACCGGGCGTGTAATATCAAAATCATGAACCCAACCCGACATTGCTGCATGGTTTGGTCCTTTTCCGCCTTCGTTTCCTAAACTCCAGAAAACTACTGATGGATGATTTTTATCTCTTTCTACCATTCTGGTCATGCGCTCTAAATAGGCATTCGTCCATTTTGGATCATTGGCTAATTTTCCGCCTATACCATGAGTTTCCTGATTCGCTTCGTCCATTACCATGATTCCGTACTGATCGCATAATTCATAGAAATAAGGATCATTTGGATAATGACTGGTTCTGATAAAATTGAAATTGAATTTTTTAATCGTCGTAATATCTTGTTTAATATCGTCCCGATTTACGGCTTTTCCTTTTGTAGGGTGCTGGTCGTGACGGTTTACGCCATACACATAAGTTTCTTTTCCGTTGATAAGCATCTTACCATTCTCTTTGGAAAATTCAATGGATCGGAAACCAACTTTACAGCTTTTCGCTTCTGTAATATTTCCATTAGCATCTTTTATAGACATTACCAAAGTGTACAAATTCGGTTCCTCAGAACTCCATTTT
The DNA here is from genome assembly GCA_900107365.1 of Flavobacterium aquidurense. Lineage (GTDB taxonomy): Bacteria > Bacteroidota > Bacteroidia > Flavobacteriales > Flavobacteriaceae > Flavobacterium > Flavobacterium aquidurense. The sequence continues at coordinate 14,140 of FNPS01000003.1, read as the reverse complement.
TTTGGATTAGTGATGTTTTCCTTAAACATTCCGAAACGCACATTATCCAGACGAGGATAACTTTCGTTGATCATATCGATCACCGGTTTTTGAAGCGGTTCTTTAAATAAAGCCACATTATTGGCATCATATAATTGTGCCTGAAAAGTATAATCTTTTATTTTTTCTCCAGTAAGATTTTCAACTTTTGGTCTCAGTTGAAAAGAAGCGTCTTTATATTCTTTGTCTAATTTGGTTTGATAAAAGAAATCCTGAATACGCAGTTTTGGTTCCGCCATGATGAAAACTTCACGCTGGATTCCGCTTACGCGCCAGTGATCCTGATCTTCCAGATACGAACCGTCTGTCCAGCGAATTACCTGTACCGAAACCACATTTTCTCCTTCTTTCAAATAAGGTGTAATATCAAATTCTGATGGCAGACAGCTATCTTCTCCATAACCCAAAAACTCTCCGTTCAGCCAAACCTGAAAACCAGAACTTACCCCACCAAAGTGCAAAGTAACTGTCATGTCTTTCCAGTTGTCCGGAACCGTAAAAGTGCGTTGATACGAACCCACTCCATTATAATCTTTAGGAATAAAAGGTGGATTTATGGGTCTGAAAGGATAAACGGCACTTTTGTAAATCGGGATATCATAGCCTTTTAATTCCCAGTTGGAAGGCACTTCGATTTTGTCCCAACCGGCAACTCTTCCTTTATAAAAATCTTTTGAAGCTTCTTTTAAGTTCGATGCATATTTAAAATCCCAATCGCCGGTAAGCATTTTCATTCGGCTTTTGGTTCTGTCTCCTTTTAAGGCATCTTCAACATTTGCATACGAATAGGCCGTTGCTCTTGAAGGCTGTCTGTTAATGCTCGTTACCGTTGGATCTTCCCACGGAGCAAATTCGTATTTTTTTGGGACTTCAGGAATTCCGGCTGGTTCGCCGGTAACGGATTGTGCCTTAGCAACGCAAATTCCAAAAAAGAAAATTACAATCAAAAAGTTGAAAGTTGAAAGTCGAAGTTTAAAAAATCTACTTGTATGAATTGACATTATTTTTATATTATGATTCATTATTGCCTACTTATATTGTGTAGTCCCTACGGGACAAAAATCATTTGTGGATATTATTCTTTGCTACCAACATTTAATTCCTAACGGAATATTTCGCAGAGATTAAATGGTTACTCATACCTATATTAACTCGTAACGGAATATTTCGCAGAGATTAAATGTTGGTAACAATATCAACACACCATGCAAAATGTCCCGTAGGGACTACATCTTTAATCACCACCACTGAAAACTGCGACTGCGACTGAAAGTAAAATGAGATTCGAAAATCGAAACCTCAAAAATTGATGAATCTGAATTGACATTGATTTTATATTATTCATTATTGCCTGATTGTATATGTAGTCCCTACGGGACAAAATTCATTTTGCGAATATTATTTTTGCTACCCACATTTAATTCCTAACGGAATATTTCGCAGATATTAAATATTGGTACCTACCGAAATTTAGCTCCTAACACAATATCTCGTAGAGATTAAATGTTGGTAACAAAAAGCAACCGTCTATCTAAATGTCCCATAGGGACTATACCTATTGACAATTCAAACTGCGACTGCGACTGAAAACTATTTCTTCTTCTCCGGCGGCGCCACAAAATTCATTTCACTTTTACCTAAATCCTTCGAAGTTGCGATGGCAATTCCTCTTTGTTCTGCTTTATTTACAGCGCAATAAAAATGATACACTACTCCATTGTATTTTACTACAAATGATTTGTGCGCAAACATATTATCATAAGGTTCAGATGATTTGACAAGATCTTCGCCTTTCCAGTCGGTCCAGTTTACTAAATCATTTGAAACGGCAAAGCGGTTAAATGCACCTTGATTCCAACCTGTCCAAAAAGCGCCAAAATAGAACATCACCCACGTATCATTAATGCGCTGAATATAGGCATCTCCTGAAATTCCTTTATGATGATTGATTAATGGTTTATTGCCATAACGTTCCCAATGTTTCATATCGTTTGACACAGCCATAGCAATACGCTCTGCGCCTTTCGCAGGATTTAAGCTATCACCTCGCGCATTGTAATACATGATAAAATCGTGTCCTGTAACTTTGTCCTTATCACGAATCACACTATTTTTATACATCGTACTATTATCCCACCATCTGGCATCTCTGTCTTTTGGAGTTAAAACCGGATTTTCTAATCTTTCGAATTCGTGCGGTTTTGTTGGCGATTCTTTCGTATAAGCCATACCAATTGACAATACTCCGGCTTCGTAACCTTTAGTATTTCCGCCAAAATAACTCATCCAATATTTGTCATCATATTTTTCCCATTCGTAGCTTCCGCCCCATGTTGGGTCTTGTAACGAAATATATCCCGCTTTTTGGTTAACATCCCAATGTTGCTCGTTTTCTGAAAAAGACATTACTTTTCCTAAATGTTTCCAGTGTAATAAATCATTGCTTTCAGCAAGCCAGGTTTCGTAACCTCTTCCATCGTAAATCAAATAGGTCATAAACCATTTTCCGTCTTTTCTAAACACACTCGGACAATCCATTTTATAGGAGTTGTCTGTTGGCACCATCACCAAACCATATTTATAAGGCGTTTTGATTTCGTTGTAAATCTCCTGCATTACGGTTTCGTTGATTTCTCTTTTCTTGTATTTTGTCGTTGCACAGCTGGCGACGAAAAGTGCTGTAATGGCAATAAGTAGGTATTTGATTTTCATTTTCTATATGTAATTTATGGCAAGCGTATGACACGGATTTAAGCCGATTTTCGCGGGTTTTATTTTTTTGTTTCACGCAGATTTAAAAGGATTTTGGCAGATTGACGCAGATTATTTAATTTAAAAATCTGCGTCAATCTGCTTTAATCTGCCAAATCTGCGTGAAATTTATTTTAGTTCTTTCAATCTGGATTCCATTACTTCTTTGTTCAGTTTTACTTTTACCATTCCTGTTGGGTGAAATCTTCTTTTCAGATCGATGGCGTTGTATACGATTGTATAAACGTCGTTTCCTTCTGGAATTAAGCAAAGTGGCGTTCTCATAATGTCCCACCATTTATCGACTTTTGTTTCAATTGGAAGATATCTTGCTTCTGACCAGTTTTTCCCATCTTTTGATAATGAATACGCCATCATATTAGGTAAATGATGTCCCCAACCGTCCGGACCTCCATCAAAAAAAGCGATGTATAAACCGTTTGGTAACTGACTCACAATTGGATTTTCTACAAAAAACGGATGCATGGTTTTAATTGGATTGCTGCCATCTTTTATCCTACTCCATGGACCTTCTAAACTATTCGATTCGGCCAAAGCCACAGACCAGCCTTTTCCGGTTTTCTTCGGATAATCTGCCCATGAATTAAAAGGGTAAGCGCCGCTGTAAAAACCAAAATATTTATCACCTACTTTATATGGAAAAAATGAAGCCACACCCTGACGTCCTTCCCACGGTTCTGAGTCTAATCCCGGTTCCATGATGATTCCCATATCTTTGTATGGGCCGCCAATTCCGTCGATTCCTTCTACGGTTGATTCACATCTCCAGATTCTTCCGAAAGAATGATTTGGCTCTATAGTTTTACTAACTGTGTATGCTAAATAATAGCCGTACCATTTGTTTGCCTTTTCGTTAAAAACCGGCATATACGACCAAATGGCAGCACGGCGATCATTCATTGGGTTATCATCTTCGGTTATGGCGTAGGTTCCGCTTGCCTGATAAATCGTTGATTCTCTTTTCCAGTGAATGGCGTCTTTACTGGTCCAATGTCCGATTTTGGTTTTTACACGGTCGTAATAATAATCCACTCCTTTTTCTCCCGCTCTTTCTGTTGGAAACATATGATAGGTATCGCCCACTTTTACGACGCGACCACCTTCAAAACCTCCCTGAATTCCTCCTGTTCCGGACATTCCTTCATCCACAACGGGTTTATTTTCTCCGCCGATGATTTCGAAAAGTGGTTTTTCATCTGAAAATCCTTCGATTATAAAAGTTGGATTCCATAGTTTTCCGTCTGGAAGTTCTGCGTTTCTAAAAGTCAATTGCTGATTCTCTTTTACAACTCCTAAAACGGCAAATAAACCTTTTCCGGGATTTATAGTTTGAGTTCCTTTTGAATAGGAAATCGCATACACATTTACGGGAGGCAAACCTGTTATTGTTATTCCATTTTCTAAGATTAATTTGGCTTTCGCCGAATTATTAAATTGAAGATATTCTGGGTTTTCTTTTTCCTGGAAAACGCCAATTAATACCTGAACATTTTCTTTGAATTTTAATTGCAGTGGAGCGTTTGATCCTTTTTTATATTGATCTAAAGGAAGTTCTACGCCTGTTAATCCTTGTAAATCAGGTGCTAATCTGACAATATTATGTTTGCTTCCTGAGAATACGTGTGCGTATTGAGTAGTTTTGAAAGTTTTGTATTTGTTTACTACTTCAAAAGAGGCTGGTTTCCAGGTTGGGTTTTGTGCAATTACTGAAAATTGAAAGCATACTAAAAACATTAGTAGAAAAACTGTTTTTACTTTGAAATTGTATTTTGTATTTTTTGAAAACATTATTTTTTCTTTTTTTTAAACTTAAACTCAATCTTGTCATTGCGAGGAACGAAGTAATCACATTTACAATATCAAACTTTGCTTATTATTAGTGAGGTTGCTTCGTTCCTCGAAATGACAAACTGGACGTTACAAACTATGTGCTCATTACTAAGGACTAATCACTAAGAGCTAATCACTAAGAACTAAAACTCAAATCGCCTTATAACTCACTTTATATTCCACATTCGGCTTCACAATCAATTGATATTTATTTTTAGCCAAAGTCGTAATCGTTCCTGAATTTGTTTTTGGTTTGCTCGCACTTTCGAAAATCAATTTTCCTTCGCCTTCCGCTGCTTTTACTTTAATTTCTTTGGTGCTGCAGTACAATTCTACTTCACCATTTGGTGTTGGCACTTTTCCCTGCATCCATTGTAATCCGCCTAGATTGGGTTTAATTTCATATTCAGTATAACCCGGAGCAGTTGGTTTTACACCCAAATAATATTTTCCTAGCAGATAAATTGGACTAGAACCCCAGGCATGGCAAAGACTTTTTCCATAAGGGCGTCCGTACATCGCTAAATGTTCTGTTCCTTTTTTGCTTGGATTGTATTCTTCCCAAAAAGAAGTTGCGCCTTCTTTTAGCATTCCGCCCCAATAATTTTTCATTTCTTTCAACACATAATCTTGTTCGCCCATCGCACACAGTGCTTCTAACTCGTAAAAACGCATGTAGGGTGTTGTGATTTTAAGAACATTATCATTCAGCAACACCTTCTTTTTTATACTTTGTTTTTGTTCTTCATTAAAATAATTGAAAAAAATACCGAACATATTAGCGTATCTGGTTACAATATCCTGCATTTTACCATCAATACGCTGGTGCTTCATTACGTTTTCTTTCTTATCCCAAAACACATCAAATAATTTTGTTTTTAAATCATCTGCTAATGTTTCATATTGTTTTTGGTCCTCCTTTTCACCTGCAATTTTAGCACTAACCGCCATGGCTTCTAAACTTCTTGCTAAAAGCATTTGCTCAAAACTAACCTCACCGGTTTTTGGTAATCCGTTCGCCCAGTCAATAAAAACCCAATCGCCTTCTAAGGGTTCCAGGAATCCGTTTGCGTTTCTTCTTTTTAAACAGAATTCCATAAGTGATTTCATTCTTGGATAAAAAGTCTTGATGAATTTCGTATCGCCCGTGTGTAAGTAGTAATCGTAAACTCCCACAAACCAATACAGCGAATAATCCATGATGATATTAATATGAGCCGTCACCGGTTCTTTACCACGCAGCGCCAACAGCGTTCGCTCTACCGAAGCCGAATCAAAGAATAGATAATAATTCATCAAATAACTTTGATAAGCGTCGCCGGACCAAACCCAACGGTCGCGCTTTATCCCGTCTATAAAAAATTCGCGGGTTGTTAAATGCATTGTGTAAGCCGACACATCCCAAATTTGATTCAATTCCTGATCTGAAGATTTGAATGCACCACGATAATCCAATGGCAAATATTCATAAAGCATCGAAATAGAATCGTATTTTACTGTTGCATCTGCTTGTACCTGAACATAGCGAAATGCTTTTGATCCATTATGAGTATAGGTTTCAGATTGTTTTCCATCAAAAGATAAATGGTCCAGTGTTTCACATTTGGCAGTATCCAGCGCTTCCTCACGAGATTCACCATAATAAAGCGCTACTTTGCCTTTTCCTTTTAAACCGTGAATTTTAATATAACCAAAAGTTTCTTTACCAAAATCTACTAACTCACCTGCTCCTGTTTTTTCTGTTTTTTTTGCGCTTAAAGATTTGGTTGTTAGTTTAAATCCCGAAGGTTTATTCTCTGGTGAATAAAAATTCCAGGTACCAACAGGTACCCATGGTGTGCCTGACTGCTGTGCTTTTCCATTTTCATCAATCCAAAGTTTATCTTCATTGGTCACCTTCCAGGATGGATCCGATTTAACATATTTACCATCTATATAAATGGCTGGCAACACTTCCTGATTGTATACTTTAAATGAAATTTTGTGTTTCCCGGCAGGAACTTTTAATGATTTTGGCTGACCGTAAACCTGTACGCCATCTAAGAGTAATTGAAAAGGTCCTTCTGAGTAGATTTTTACCTCATCTGGTTCCGGAATATCTACATCTGTTTGAAAAGTTACAAGGGCATAAGGACTGTAATATTGCCAAAGCGGTGGAAATACTGCTTCGCGTTCTGTACGCCTTACCTGCATTTTATTGCTTAACCAAACTTCAAAATCACCTGGATACCAGATCCATGTCGCTTCCTTTGGTTTTTCTTGTGCAAATAGAAAAGAAGAAAATAAAACACTAAAGACAAGGAAAATTTTAAAAGTTAAAAAGCGGTTTAGCATAGTTAGTTTATTTTGGGACTAAAGATAAGTGTTATTTTTACATTTCACAACCTGTAGTGTCATGTTTAACAACCTGATTTAACTTAAAATCTGTATTGAAGATAATTTAATGCGTATTTTTTTATACAATTTATTAAATTTTAATTGATTTTTGATTGAAGTCGTAATTTGTTGTCAGATTTATCATTCATTGGTTTGGGAAAGTCTGCGCATAAAAAAATGCCTCAAAAAAATTTGAAGCATTCGAATTTTTATAAATAATTATAAGAGAGAACTCTAGTATCTACTTTCATGATTAGCATACAACCAAATCACTACTTGTTAACTTAATTTTTGGCTTCCCCAATTTAATCACAGCTTCCTTTATCTTAGTTTGATCTTCTTTAGAAAGGAATAAAGGTATCAATTGTCCTATCTCAATTTTTAATAACCGATTTATAATTACTAAATCTTTTAAAGTAAATGGTTTAATACCATTCATAAGCTCTGACATGTGGGTCTTGCTTTTATGTCCCAAGATAGAACCCAAATTTTCCTGGGTTAATTCAAATTCTTTCAGTTTTTTTCTTATTGTTTGTTTTCTATTCTCCAGAAACAATCTTTCCAATTCTGCTATCTGTTCAGCTTTGTCGTTTTCTATAAGTTTATAGTCGTCAATTTCGTCAACATCACTCCATTCAGAATTTTCATATTTTTCAATTATATCACGTAATTTGACTCTTAGGTTTTTAAAATGAATATTTTCCTTTGCAAGAAGTCTGAGTTTCCTATCAGAAATAAGGGCTCTTTCATAATCTAATTCATTTGTAATTACTCCCTTTTCTATTACTTTTTCTATGTCAAATTGTGTTTTCATTATTCTATATAACTGTTTTTTCTTAACCACTTCTCAATAGTTAATTTATTATTTTTAAATGTTGATTCATATTCCTGATGAGTGCCAGCCCAAACAATTGTAGCTTGTCCATCATCATCAAACTCAATCAAAATTAGCGTTCTATGGATATTAATATCAAAGAAATAGAAACCATCACAATGAACACAGTCGGCATCGTTTCTAATATTATTAATACTTTCTTCGCGAGAATCAAAGTTTTCTAAATCTGTAATTAGTTTATCAATTTCAGTACATAATTTTTTATTCCCGATGTTTTTCTTTTTAATCTTTAAAATGGTCTTCTTCCCAATAATTCTCATAACAATGACTTTGCAAATATAATTAAAGTTCTGATAAAAACCGAACTTTAATTATTTCGATCTTCCATCAACTCAAAACTTAATAGCCAGATTTATAAAAATTAACTTACAAATTAAAAATAGTTTCCCTTTTCAATTTAGTAGTAAATAAAAAACGCTTCCCTAAAAAAGAAAGCGTTCTTGGCATATGATATACTAAAGAAAAAATCTAATTCCCATTAAAAATAAAATACAAACTCAAAATTACAACCCCAAGAAGCGCAAACAATAACTTGACTTTTTTACTAGTTTTAGGAACATCAGTTTCACTCACAAAATTAGTTTCCGGAGTTTTATCTGCTAACGAAATAATAATTGCCGATACTAATAATGTCGCGAAAATGTAAAAAGAGATCAATAAAAAGTGAGGCCAAACAGGATATTTATCCGCAGGAAAAATCCATAAATATAAAACTCCAACAAATAAACTAAAAGCAGATCCCCAGGATAATGTTGCGTTTACTGCTTTCTTTGTAGTGCGTTTCCAGAAGATACTCAACAGGAAAACAACAGATAAGGAAGGTGCTAAAAATCCTAAAACGGCCTGAAAAATATTAAATAAATTTTGTCCTTTTATATTGTCAATGGCAACGGCAATCAAAATGGCGAATAAACATCCGGCTGCAATTGTGATACGACCAATTTTAATTTGTTCTTTAATAGTAGCCGTCGGGTTGATTTTCTTTACATAAATATCATTGGTAAAAACGGTGCTTAAGGCGTTTAAGGATGAACCAATTGTTCCTACCAAAACCGCAATCATCACACAAATCACCAAACCGTTCATTCCACTTGGGAATAAATTAGTCACCATGGTCATATAGGCCAAATCAGAATTTTTGCCCAATTCCGGATATAAAACATAACACAGAATTCCGGGTAAAATAAACAAAGGCAACGCCAATACTTTTAGCCAGCCAATGAAATTTACGCCCAATTGTCCGTGCTCTAAATTCTTTGCGCCCAAAACACTCTGCACCATCGATTGATCGGTACAGAAAAAAGCAACCGCCGCAACCGGATATCCCAACAAAATAGCCGGCCACGGATAATGTGCGTCGCTTGCAGGCTGCACTAAATTCCAAAAATTAGAAGGTGTTTTAGCTATTAAAGCACTGATGCCTCCCACTTTTTGCAATCCTAAATAAGATAAGGTCAAGGAAACGACAATTAATAAAATCATCTGAAAAACATTCACTTTTGCAATGGCTTTCAATCCTCCTGCGAAAGTAAAAATTCCGGAAAAAATAACTAAAACAGTAACACTCTGCCACATCGGAATTCCGAGAATCTGACGTACCAAAACTCCTCCACTAAATAATCCTAACGATAACCAACTTACCAAAATTTTCACCAAAGCGTACCAGGCCAAAATATTTTGTGTGCTGTCGCCGTAACGTTTTCCCATATATTCCGGCATCGTACTGACTTTGCTCGCAATATAACGCGGTGCAAAAACCATGGCCAAAAGCAGTAAAAAAACAAAGGCGTACCACTCAAAATTTCCGGCTACAATTCCGGTTGCATAACCAATACTCGCAAAAGCCAATAAGGAGGATGGACCAACATTGGTACCCCACATATTAAACCCGATGCTGTACCATTTTAGTGAATTTCCGGCCAGAAAAAGTGTTTCGTTTTTCTTGCTTTGTTTCACACTTACTACGTAACCAATAATTAATAAGGCTACTAAATAAACGGCAACAATGATAAAATCTAAGGTGGTTAACTTATCGTAGATACTGTTCATAGCTCATATTCTTTTAAAACATCAGCTATTTTAACTGGCATTCCGGTTTGTAAAGATTTGTCCATCGCCTGTAATAAAGCCACGGTTCCGATACCTTCTTTCATGTCCGGATAAGCTGTAAAATTTAGCTCGATACTGTCTACAAAATACTCCAGATAATTTTGATATTCTCCCGCATGATGGCTTTGGCCTTCAAAACGGAAATAATGTTTTAAAGTCGCATCGCCCCAGGTTATTACTTTTTCTTCACCAGTTTTGTCTGTAATAGCATAACGCAATTCGTGATAATCGGCCTGGCTTGCACCTTCGGTCGCTCTTAGAATGGTACTCATTCCGCTATCTCTTTGGGCCGGTTGTGTAGGTGAAGTGTAAACTCCGCTAACTCTGGCAATTCTTCCGTCAGTTGCTTTGAAGATGAAGTGCATCGTATCTTCATTTTTTAAACCTGCCACACTTCCATTACTGCTGATCATTCCGTAACCCATTACTTCTTCAATATTGGGTAAATACCATCTGATGAAATCGACAGGGTGACTTAAGCCTCCATAAAGCCATTTGAAAGATTGCAATAACGACCATTCTTTTTCTAAAAACCATCTGTGATCGGCGTGATAATGCGCTTCGATTGTAATTAAATCACCAATTAATCCCGCTTCAAAATCATTTCTTTGTCTTTTTGCAGGTTCAAAAAATCTTGAACTTTGACCTATGAAAACTTTCTTTCCGGTTTTCTCGCTCAAGGCTAATAATTCTTTTGCATCGGCTAGATTATCAATAAAAGGCTTGGTACAAACGACGTGTTTTCCGTGCAATAAAGCTTGTTTAACATGATCGGCATGAAGATGATCCGGTGTATAAATAGCAATAATATCAATTGCAGAATCATTTAATAAATCATCATAATTTGTGGTGTACGAATGAAAATCAAATTCCTTTGCTCTTTGTTTACACAATTCTTCATTTCGGTCACATACTTTTACGAGCTCCAATTTCGCGCTTTTTAAAGCTGCCGACATTGTGCTGCGACCTTCTCCAAGTCCTAAAATGGCGATTTTTAACATTGGTTTTATTTTAGTTTTTGATAGTTATTTTTATAGCCACGAATTCACGAATTATTATTTTAATACTACTTTTTATATTTTTCGAATAATTCGAATTAATAATTAGTTAGATTAGTAAAAGAATAATTCGTGAATTCGTGGCTATCTCTTATTTTGTTTCTACTTTGTTTAAGAAAATCCAAGTTTCATCAGGTTTTGCGCCTTCTATACCGGTTTGGTATTTTTTCATTAGGGCGTTCCAATCGTCTACACGTGGATTATTTTCTGTTGTTTTTGGATTCAGTTTATCCAGACTTTCGCCTTTCGGAATACTGATGACCAACATTAATTGTCTTCCGTTTTTGAAAACCTGCAATTGCTGAAAATCGGCGTTGCAGAATCCTTTTGCGATTTCCGGCCATTTTTCAAATTGAGTGGTGTGATAATCGACATACTCTTTTTGCAATTTTTCGTCATTTACCAAATTCGCTGTTAGAACGATATTTTCCCATTCTGATGCCGGTTTAGAATCTTTACATCTTTCAAAATTCTGAAAATCGTAAATAGGCTTTTCGTAAATTTTTATTTCTGCCGATGGATATGCGAGCGCCAACTTCTTTTTCGTTCTTTCCGGCTGATTCATTTTTCCGTAAATCACCAAATGATTTTTCCATTGGTACAAAGATTCACCCACAATTCGGAAACCTTTTATAGTTGATTTTACTTTTTCAATATCAAAATCAGAACCTACCATTTCGATCGCTACCGATTTTGGTAATTCTTGTAAACTTGAAGCTTCATCAACAAGTACTTCTTTTGTTAAAGCAGTATAAGGTGCTCTGATTCCGGCCGCCTCTTTTATTTTTGTGCTTACGTATGGATTATTATTTTCCCAAACATTTCCTTCCGGACCGTTATTATTTTTTAAGATTTTCTCTGTTGCAATCCAGTTGTTTTTTATGGTAAATCCCTGACTTCCTTCATCGGTATACAAGTACAACCATAAAAAAGGATCGTGTGCGTAGGGACTGAAATACACTTTGTCGATATAATTTTCCTCAATCCGGCTATTGGGCTGTGATGAAAGTGTGTAAATTCCGGAAACATCATGAAGATGTTTGGCATAATGATGAATTTTATTGGCTAAAATTTTATTATTTTCCATCACATTTTTAGTGTGTGTCCAACCCCAGCCCATTGAAATTCCGCTATAGGCCACATCCGAAATTTCGTTGTGTTCAATGGTAAGGTTTTTTACAAAACCAGCTGCAATTCCCAAACATCCCCAATCTTCGTTGGCAACATTGGTAATTAAATTGTCTGCAATTACTTCATCTGAACAAATTTCTCTTTCATCTTTTATAACTAAAGGCAAATGTGCTTCAAAAGCTTCTTCAGAAAAAACACCAATACTCATAGCATTTCCGCCAATATCTTTGAATAAATTTCCTTTGATGGTATTGTGATTTGTGCCTTTATTAAAATCTAATCCGGTTGAAGATAAATGTTCAAAACGACAAGATTCGAATTGATTATGATGCGCATAATTCACCTCAACAGCTGCTCTCGGTCTCCCAACCCAACCCTGATTTTCCAGATTCGCCTGATTTGGAGTTCCGGGAATTTGCAGTTTATAAGCATCCAATAAATACATCCCAGCCTGCAACGGAACGTGACCTTGTTGCGAAGGACGAAGCCAGTTGCTGTATTGAAAGGAGATTCCTTTGAAATTAAAATTATGAACCGGTGAATCAATTGTTCCTTTCATCTCCACTAAATTTTCCAGAACGGGAACAGTGATTTTAGCCGAAGTTAAATCCTCACCTGTTCTCGGAATATAATAGATCTTAGCATTTTTTTTATCCAAAAACCATTCTCCAGGTTCGTTCAGCATAGCGATTCCGTTGCTCAGATAAAATGCTGAATTTCCATTATTTTTTGAAATCCACGGCGCTGGCCACGGATGCTCGCTTTCAATGCGACTTTCAGGTTGTTCAAAAGAAAGTCGGGCGCTGTCTTTTTGTACTTCAATATTTTTGATACGAAGATTAGCCGTTGACCACCATTGAATGATAAACATTTCCATTCCAGGCTCGTACTTTATGGATTTATCTTTAAAAGGAATCCAGCACGTTTCTGTTTTTGCATCCCATGATAATATGCGATCCATTTGGTTTCCGGAAGTACTTTTTGCCCTAACGGCTTTTTTTCCGTTCACCCAAAGTTGTCGGTAATTGATTATTTCACCTGCTTTTTGAGGTGCATCGGCTACCCATATGTTTGCTTTTTTTACTCCGTTTATCGTTGCGCCTTTTTTCCAATTCTTAATTTCCAGTCCGCCGCTTATAATTGGTTTTGCATTTACAGCAGCTTCAATTGTGGTTGGACTTTCAGGAGTTCCTGAATCTTCAGGTCTTACGAATAAAGGTTCGTTTAAGTAATACGTTCCATCTGAAACTATAATATGAATTCCGTCTTTAATGGAGGAATCTTTTAGACGACGCAATTCTCTGGCTTTTCGCATTGCCATTTGTACAGTCGCTAACGGACTTTCTTTTGTTCCGGGATTAGTATCTTTTCCAGAAGTTGAAACCCAAATCTCAGCTGCAGTTGCTGAAAAAACAGAACAGATGATTAAAAAAAGGACAAGTAGCTTATTGACAGTGTGTAAACGCATTTTATATTTTTAATTTTAATAATGCTTAAATATAATTTAGAATGTAAATTTTATCAGTAAAAAACTGATATTCTAAATAATTTTAACATTTTATCGAAATATTAGGCACCAATTTAAAGTAACCCTAAAATATAAGTATCCTGTACCCTCCTGTTATCTGTTAAAATAAGTGTATTTTTTACACATTATAGTTTTTTACCACAGCGAGCACAAGGATTTTTATCTAGGATTACTTGTAAAAAACACAAAGTTCACAAAGCTATGTTTGATTTAGCTTTGTGAACTCAGTGTTTTTTTTAAGTTAAGAAGAAAAAAATCTTTGTGCTCTCTGTGGTAAATAATTACAAAAAAATAACGTCCGAGGGCTGTCGGACGTTAATTTCACAAAAAACCACTTTTGCTTAAACAAACTTAAAAAAAACTATTTTTATCTATAGAAGCCCATTGATACGCCACCGTCTA
>FNPS01000004.1 GCA_900107365.1 Flavobacterium aquidurense | reverse complement strand
ATAGCGGGAAACAGCTCCTTATTAAAACAATGGTTCTTCTTTAAAAAATCCTTCTTATATATTATAGTATAAAACCATCCTTTTTTATATATGTAGAAAAAAGACAAACCCGACAGGTTTTAAAAACTTGCCGGGCTGGAATAATGTACCTTATATATAATAGTAGAAAAATGTACTTATATATGTATACTATTTAAACTATCAATTACCTCTTTTGTGATTTGGATACTTTTTAGCTTGGCCTGATGATCATAGATTGGGCTCGTTACCATCAGTTCATCTATTCTGGCGTAGTTAATAAACTTTTTAAGATCGATTTCTAATTGTTCTTTGTTTCCTGTAAAAGTGCAAGCGGTCATTTGATTGACATGGAAACGTTCTTCTTCGCCCATAATATCATCCAATGACGGAACGGGTGGCTGAAGACCTTTTCTATCTCCGCGAATTAAGTTTAGAAACATTTGATACAAACTGGTTGAAAGTAATTCAGCCTCTTCATTTGTATCTGCAGCAATGATATTAACGCATGCCATTGTCTTTGGTTTATCTAAAACCGTTGATGCCTGGAAATTCTCACGATAGAATTCAAATGCCTGTATCATTTGTCGTGGTGCAAAATGTCCGGCAAAAGCATATGGCAAACCATAAGCAGCGGCCAAAGCAGCACTTTCCATACTTGAACCTAAAATCCAGATTGGAATGTTTGTTCCTTCAGCCGGAAAGGCGCGAACTTTTGCTGTCGCATTTTCTTCTGAAAAATAATCCTGAAGCTTGGTTACGTTTTGAGGAAATCGTTGTGCCTGCTCAAAAAAGTCTTTTCGAATGGCTTCGGCAGTTGGCTGATCTGTCCCGGGTGCTCTACCTAAACCTAAATCGATTCGGTTTGGATAAAGCGTCTCCAAGGTTCCGAATTGCTCAGCAACTATTAAAGGAGAATGATTTGGCAACATGATTCCACCAGAACCTACACGGATGTTTTGAGTCTGACTGGCAATATAACCAATTAATACCACTGTTGCTGTACTTGCAACATGTGCCATATTGTGATGTTCGGCCAGCCAAAATCGCTTATATCCTAATTGGTCAGCGAGTTGGGCGATGTCTTTTGTTTTTTGAAATGTTTCGGTGGGATTGCTACCTTGTGTTATGATAGCGAGTTCTAGTATTGAGACTGAAATTGGATTTTTCATGTAAATAAATGCTTTTTACAAAATTACTTCATTTAAGACAAAGCATAAATTCTTTGATGTTAATAGAATTATAATATTTGTAACTACAAATGTTCCTTACTTCAAATGAATATTAATGAGTTTATGTTTTGTTTTTCCGTCGCTGGAAATTTTAAAATCTGGTGAATTGGATTCAATTTCAAATTTGGAGGAAGTTTCTACCGCTAATGAAATATCCTTATTACGGAAATTTTTCGGAATTTCAGGAACTTCAATCGTTACAATACCTTCTTTATTATTCTGAGTATACTTTATTTTTATTCTATCACGAAGCCAGATATATTCGTAAACTTCCTGCCAGGGTGCCATCCAGATTGAATCATTTCCGTTTGTACCATATTTATTTGCAATTGTAGTCATATAATATTTGAAGTCAGGAAAACGCATACTTAAATTCCAAAGATTTGAATTTCCTACACCATGTGTAAATTCGTTATACCAAATGGGTCCTGATAATTTTGCAACGGAATCAAAAGTTGCCAAAAAACGATCCATAGTTTTAAATCCGACTGTATCTTTTGAGCTTTGAACAAAAGTTCTGGCATAAATCATCTTGTCTAAATTTATTTTATTACCAACTTTAATAACTGGTCCGGCACCAACATAAGATGCTACCGAAAAAGAGCCATTTGCCAAAGCGTCTCTTTCATATTCTAAATGATATCCCGGATCACTTTCTCCGCCAGGCACAACAAAATGCGACATAGTAAAACCTAAATTTTGTTGTATTGAAGTTGTATTCTCCGTTACCTCTGTCAGGAAATTAGTCCCATGTTTGGTAGCGTGATGAAAACCGTGATTCAAAATATCCCAACCTGCGTTGTATAATTCCTTCACTTCTAACCAGGAAAGATGTCCACGATTTGTTGGCAAATCACCAATTGCTCCCCCATTTATTGCTAAACCTAACTTAAAAGGAATTTTACTCTCTAAACCATCTGAATAAAAAAGCCCTTTTGAAATTGTTCCGTCTCCACCCTGATCGTTTTTCCACTCGTTTATCATTGGCGGACTAATTTTTCCTCCATTAAATAATGGAAAAGCTGTTAAATACACCGATCTATAACCGTCATCAACTGTAAAACTGTAGGCTAAATGTTTATTGAATTTTAAATCGGCAGCCTGAATTTTTACTTTCTCTGTTGATTTCAATTTTATTTTAAAAGATATGGTTTTCGTTTTAGACGAATCTATTTTAGAATTATTTCCAAAACAAAACGAGACAGAACTGATTGTAAAAGCAAAAATGAATAAATGCATCTTTATTTGTAAACGTGGTATTTTCATTTGGAGGATCTGATATTGAGATTTTAAAGGTACATCTCTTTGCAAAAAGTCCATTAAAAAAAATGATATTTCAAGAGTCTAAAATAATTTTTAACGAAATATAATAAGTACTGAATCGTCATCCTTTAACAAACGTTTAATATCAAAGGCTTTTACAAAAAGGCACATGCTTTGTGTTTTGAAAGTATTATCATACTATTATTCAAAAAACTCAAACTGCTTTTTATGTACTTGTCTAATACAAAAACCATTGTGTTTATTACGGGAGCATTTGTCAGCCACTCTTGTTGGGAGAAATGGATTGTTTTTTTTGAAAATCAAGGCTACAAAACAGTTGCCCCGCCATGGCCTTACAAAAATGAAAGTGTTGAAACATTACGCAATCAACATCCGGATTCAAAAATTGCACTTCTACGTTTATCCGTTGTACTCGACTATTATGTAGAAATCATAGAGAAACTACCTGAAAAACCCATTTTAATAGGGCATTCATATGGTGGCCTTTTAACGCAATTACTGGTTCAGAAAGAATTGGCTTTTGCCGGAATTTGCATTCATTCTGTTGCTCCAAAAGGTATGTTTACGGCGAAATTCTCTTTTTATAAAGCGATCTGGAAACCTTTAGGCTTTTTTACTTCTGCAAAAAAAACGTATTTGATGACTTTTAAAGAATGGCAAACCGCATTTACAAACGAAATGTCATTTGAAGAACAAAACTATTCTTATGAAAAATTGGTTATTCCGGAATCGAAATCGGCCTTACGAGATATTTTGACTAAAACCGCACGCATCAACTTCAAAAAGAAACACGAACCATTACTGTTTTTATCAGGATCTAACGATACATTTATTCTGACTTCGCTCAATTATTCTAACTTTAAAAGATACACCAACATTCATTCTATAACTTGTTATAAAGAATTTAAAGGTCGTAATCATTTTGTAATAGAGCAATCTGACTGGCCTGAAGTTGCCGCATTTATTGCAAGATGGCTCGAAAAAATCAGTTAATTTAATTCTCTTTTTATTTCCAGTTTTTTAATTTTTGAATTTAAAGTAGAGGGATGTATGTCTAAAATTTCGGCTGCGCCACCTGCTCCGGATATTTTTCCGTTACATTTTTTCAGGATATACAATATATAGTCTCTTTCGTTTTCGAGAATTGTTTTTATAGAGAATGATTCACTTGCTTGTTCTGCATGCATTTTTGATGATGTCGAAAGCTCAATTTCTTTGATTGTATTTCCGTCTGTCAATAAAATGGCACGTTGCATTACATGTTCGAGTTCTCTAATATTTCCCGGCCAATTGTAATTTATAATTTGCTCCAAAGCAAAATCAGAAAGATTTGGTGCTTTTCGGCCCATTTTTTCACTGTATACTTTTATAAAATGATTTGCCAAATCAGGAATATCTTCTTTTCGTTTTTTTAATGATGGAACTAAAATCGGAAAAACATGCAAACGATAATACAAATCCATTCTGAATCTTCCGGCTGCCACTTCTTCTTCAAGATTTTTATTGGTAGCTGCAATAATTCTAACGTCAATTTTCATTGAAGATCTTCCTCCAATGCGTTCAATTTCTCTTTCCTGCAATACACGTAATAATTTTACCTGAAGTTCCAGAGGCATTTCTCCTATTTCATCCAGAAATATTGTCCCTCCGTCAGCCAATTCAAATTTACCAATTCGCTTGTCTACTGCTCCTGTAAAAGCACCTTTTTCATGACCAAAAAGTAAAGATTCAGCCAGATTCTCAGGAATTGCTCCACAATTAATAATAATTAGGGGTTTATCTTTTCTTGGCGATAATGCATGAATCCCCTGGGCGATTTTCTCTTTTCCTGTTCCGCTTTCGCCTAAAACTAAAACTGATGTGTCTGAGGGTGCCACTTTTCTGATATAATCAAATACTGTAATCATTTGCGGACTATTACCAATAATACCTTCAAAACCAACCGATTTATTTAACTGTTTTACCTCTTTAATAATAGTTTCTTTTTGATCTGTATCAGAAGTTGTTTTTGGATACATTTTGGTAACAAATTGTGCAAATGTATTTTCGAGATTAGACAAGAGTTTTAAATTTTCTGCCGAATAGACATTAAAATTTCTGCTATAGAAAGTAAAATAAAATCTTTGAATTGTTTCAATTGAAACCGGAAATACCAAATAGGATTTAATTCCGAAATTATGAGAAATCAGGCTTTTTATTGGCGCTGTCTGAAAGTTGTTTATTAAAGATTCTTCGCTGTAAATAACAGGTTCTAAATCTATTTTTGATTTTCTATAGGTCTCGTTTAATTCTTTAATGGAAATGTCTGCTATTTTCGAGAACTTTTCTGCGCTGATGATTTGATAATCATCAATATTTCTACGCATAATTCCAATGTTCGCATAATGTGTAGTGTTTGCAAAACCAACTTCTGCATAATCAAACGAAATGTAATTTTGTATCATTCTTCCGAATGCCAATAGTGCATTTTCCCACTTAAGATTTGAATTTAAAATCTCATTCATATCTTTTTGCAATTGCATTTGCTGCATTAATTGCGATTCTAAGCTATATTCCTGACGATAAAAAGCGATTTCAAGAGTGGTCAAAACATCCTGCTCTCTAAAAGGCTTCACAATAAATCCGTAAGGTTGTGTAATTTTCGCCTGATCTAAAATCTTTTTGCTGGAATTTGCTGATATAAATATAAAACCGATATAATTTTCTTTGAGAATTTGAGCCAAATCAATTCCGTTACGATTTCCCTTTAGCATAATATCCAGAAAAACTAAATCCGGCTTTTCTACCTCAATTTGTTCCAATGCCTGATCAACTGAACGTGCAATTCCAATCACTTCATAATTTGCTTTTTCAAGAATTAATTGCAAATCATGTGCTTCTATAAATTGATCTTCAACAATTAAAATTCTTTTTTTAGAAACAGATTTAGGGAGAGTAGTTGCATCGTTGGACACGGTTTTCATAATTGTGGTACTTTTACTGTTATAATACTTCTAATAGATTGGTATAAAATTAGTTAATTATTAGAAGTAAAACAGTAAAACTTCAAAATTTAAATCAAAAAAAATCGCTTTTATGTGAATTTTCCTGATATTATTTCAAAAATCAGGAAGTGTTTATTTCTATATTTGTTTACCAAAACACAGTAACCATTTAATTGTAAGTGAAATATGAAAAAATTATACTTTATAGGTTTTATACTTTTCATTGCATTTCAAACATTTGCCCAAACCCCTCCTTCTGTCAGCAAATACGATTTAAAGAAGAAAAGACTTTTGATTCAGGCCTGTTCTATGTATTTATACAATTCTAATCAAGGTGCTATTGATGTTGACAGCTCTGTAGTTTTGGCGTGTAAGGCCTATAAACTGCCCGTTTCATTAGCTTATGATGAAGGATATAATGATGGCGCTGCTTTGATTGGAAAAGATTTGATCGATAAAGGAAATATCGATTCTGTTAAAAAACTTCTGAATAAATCTAAAGAGGAAAATCGGATTAAATTGTTGCTTCAGTTAGGAAATTTTTACCTTTTTAAAACTGGAACAAAACCGGAAGATTTGCAAAATGCATTTTTATCTATTAAAGAAGCGGTTGATTTGAGTAATAAACTCAAAATAAAAAAATGGCAGCATCAAAGTTCATTATTACTTGGCAAATATTATTTTCAGGCTAATAATCCTGTTGAAGGTAAAAAACACTTTTTGCAGGTTATAAACGAATGCCGAAAAGCAAATGACAAACGCGATCTTGCTGATGCTCTGGATGCTTACGCAACACTATTGTCAAATTTAGATCCGGAAAAAGAGAAAATTCTTGAAGAAGCAATTTCTATTTATGCCTCATTAGCATTGGAGGAAAAAAGAATCGAAAACTACATGAAGATTACGACCCTCTATTTTTGGACAGGAAGAATCAATGAAGCTAAAAAAAGACTGTACCAAAATTTGATTGATTTGCGAAAAATTGGCTTTACTCATGAGCAATTTGATGAAACAACTATTTCTTATATTGAATTGAATCAATATAACATAAAAAGTGCCCTTTACTACGCCTTAAAAAGTGTAAAAAGAATGGAAGCCGAAAAGGATTATACGCTGGCTGATGTTTTTTATATACGTTTGGGCAATGTTTACAATGTTATTGGGTATAATGAAGCCGCTTTGGATTTGTACAAAAAAAGTATTCAGTTTGGACAAAAAGGCTTAAACAGCGGTCATTGGTACAAAAGTTTTTTAAGTGCTGTAGGCGCTTTATCTATAAAAGGCAAAAATAAGGAAGCTCTTGATTATATTAATTCAATGACGCTTAATTATCCGCCAACTAATACTTTTGATAAAATGATGCTTGCTTATACAAAAGCGAATTGTTATGCTGCATTAAAGAATTATAATTTAGCCGAAAAAAACTTTAAGGAAATTGGTCTTTATGCAGAAAAACTAATTGCTCCCGAAAGAGTTAAAGAAGTAATCGTTTGTTATCAATCAACAGCTCTTTTTTATGCTAACAGGCATCAGGCAAAAAAAGCTCAATACTATGCAGACAAAGCAGTATCATTATCAAAAAAATACAAAACACAGACTAATACAGATAATCTCCAAATAGCATTATTTTTAATCGATTCTCTTAATGGAAATTACCACTCATCTATAGTACATTTTCAAAACTATAAAAAAATAAGTGATTCCATTCATGACATATCTAAAAACAAACAAATTGAAGAATTAAAAATTCAGTATGAAACTAAAAATAAAGAACAGAAAATTGCACTTTTAAACGATCAATCGAAACTACAGAAAAGTGAATTACAAAAATCAAAACTTCTTAATAATTTAGCGATTGGCAGTTTGGTTTTGCTTTTAATTACGATTAGCTTGCTTTACAATCGTTATCGTTTAAAACAGCGAAATCACACTAAACTTGAACTCAAAGAGAAAGAAATCAATCAAAAAAACCTCAACCTGAGACATTTATTAGATGAGAAAGAATGGCTTTTGAAAGAGATTCATCATCGCGTAAAAAATAATCTTCAAACCGTAATAAGTCTTTTAAATTCACAGTCGGCTTATCTGGATAATGATATGGCTTTGTCAGCGATAAAAAACAGTCAGCACAGAATTCATTCTATGTCCTTGATTCATCAAAAATTATATAATTCTGAGAATATTGCAACGATAAATATGCCGAATTATATTAGGGAATTGGTCGAGTATTTAAAAGATTCTTTCTCGCTTGCGCAAAGAATTCGTTTTGAAATCAAAGTTACACCATTAGAATTAGATGTGGCACAGGCCGTGCCGCTTGGACTTATTTTGAATGAAGCCATTACAAATTCCATTAAATATGCTTTTCCGAATAACCGAACAGGAATGATTTATATAACGCTTGACGGACTTGCTGAAAATCGGTATTTATTGACCATTTCAGATAACGGAATTGGTGCTGAAACTGATTTTACAGAAGCAAAGGCAAACTCATTTGGGATGAGTTTAATAAAAGGTTTGAGTGATGATTTGGAAGGAAAATTCACGATGGAAAATAATAACGGAACGATTTTAAAAATCGAATTTTTGCAAGAATTTCCGATAAATCAAAAAAGACAAATGATTTAAAACCTAAATTTGTATCACGAAAATAAATTTCGATTCTAGCCTTTCCCTCAAATGACACACAAAATTTTAATTATAGACGACGAAGAAAAACTTAGAAGTCTGCTCGCTCGAATCATTAAATCGGAAGGATTTGAAGTTTTTGAAGCCAAAGATTTAAAATCGGGTTTTAAAAAATTAGAACAAACAGAAATTGATGTTGTTCTATGTGATGTGAAACTGCCTGATGGAAATGGTGTTGATTTTCTTCAGAATATAAAAGGAAATTTTCCTTTAGTAGAAGTTGTTCTATTGACCGCTTTCGGAAATATTCCGGATGGCGTTCAGGCCATGAAAAATGGTGCTTTCGATTATATTGTAAAGGGCGACGATAATGATAAAATTATTCCGCTTTTATACAAAGCTGTCGAAAAAGTACAATTGCAGAAAAAGGTACAACAACTCGAAAAACGAATTGGCGATAAATATTCTTTCAATACTATTATTGGAAAATCTAAAGGAATTGAACAAGTAATCGATTTGGCACAAAAAGTTGCCAAAACCGATTCGACTGTTTTATTAACAGGAGAAACCGGAACTGGAAAAGAGGTTTTTGCACAAGCGATACATGAAAATAGTAATCGGGTTGGAAAATCTTTTGTGGCTTTGAACTGCAGTACTTTCAGCAAAGAAATTTTAGAAAGTGAATTGTTCGGTCATAAACAGGGTGCTTTTACGGGAGCTTTAAAAGATAAAAAAGGTTTTATTGAAGAAGCTAATGGAGGAACTTTATTTCTAGATGAAATTGGCGAAATGCCAATCGATCTTCAAGCAAAATTATTACGCGTTTTAGAAACTAGTGAATATATTCCGGTTGGAGATACTACTCCAAAAAAATCAAATTTCAGATTAATTGCTGCTACAAACCGTGATTTAAAAACAGAAAGTGACGAACACCGTTTTCGTTCTGATTTATATTTTCGATTGAATATTTTTGAAATTAAACTGCCGTCTTTACGCGAAAGAATCAAAGATGTTTCAGTATTGGCGCATTATTTCGTCAAGCAATTCTCTGAAAAAACGAATAAAAAAACTCTAAATATTGCCGATGATTTTCTTCAGAAATTAGAAAATTATTCCTGGCCCGGAAATATCCGGGAACTTAAAAATATTATCGAAAGATCCGTTATTTTGAGTAATGGCGATACTTTAACTTCAGATGTTTTGCCTTACGAAATGCAGCATCAGCCTGATAAAACAACAAAATCGATGTCGGCATTTTCTATGCAGAGTATTGAAAAACTGCACATTCAGAAGGTTTTAAATTATACAAAAGGTAATAAAGCTGAAACGGCTAGATTACTTGAAATTGGGATTGCGACTTTGTATCGAAAATTGGAGGAATACGGGATAGAAAAAAATTAAATTCCAAATTTTAAAATTCCAAATTCCAATTTAAAGCTCCATCGGAGCAAAATGTTTATAGAAAATGAAATCGATTTTTAGGTCAAAGCTCCAGCGGAGCGATAATATGGCTTTCCTTTGAATCTAAATATGCCACCCCGATGGGGTTTTATCACAAATCGTGTGTTTTTCTATAAATATGACGTCCCGCTGGGACTGAAATTCTAAAATCAATAATTAAACAACCTTATCATTTCAATAAAAGCTTATCATTTTGATAGGCTTTTTTTATGCCTGATTTTTGGCACAAAACTACATTCCTTTTATTGACAGCACTTTAGCTATACCTCAACTTTTTCGGAACATATTTTGGCATAAGGAGGAAGAACATAAAAATTCATTCTCATGAAATCGGCATGATTCAAATTAAAAAATTGAAGCGAAGAATGACGATACCATATTCCTTTAAAAACAAATATTATCTACGTATGAAAAATCAAGTAACCTCAATCTACAAACAAGCAGAACGCTTTGCTGAGATAACCAAAAAATCTATTATTTCTGGAAATATTGTTCGTGCCAAAAAATGTCTGGCACTTGCTGAACGCTTATTTATTAGTGGAAGTATCGAAACTAAAAATGCTATTTCTAATGTGTATGTTTTCTCCGTTTCTTCTTTTATGGAAGTTCGTCACTGCAACATTTCACATCTTTTTCCTCAAACGCTTAAAGCGGAATATATCAAGCAAATTAATACTTCAGGAGTTTAATTAGTGAAATGTTTTTTGTGAAATGTAAGACGTTCATCGCTTTTCACAAATAACATTTTACTACTCACATTTTACATTTCACAAATCTAAAATCATCTATATGTTAATCACTTTTCTTTTACTCGCATTGGCCGTTGTGCTTTTTGCCATTTGTTTTAAATCAGTTGAATTTTTTGAAAAAATCTAAATCATGACTGCACTATTTATTATTTCCATCGCTGTTTTTGGCTATTTGGTTTATGTATTAATCAAACCTGAAAAATTTTAATGATGTAAAAAGTTATAAGTGAGATGCTAGATGTTATGCGTCAGTCTCCTTTTTCATCCCACATTTTACATCTCACATTTTTACAATTAACAAACACATATTATGAACACAGAGTTATTTGGTGTCATTAGCATTTTTATCATTTCGATAGTTTTAGCCATTCCGATAGGAAAGTATATTGCTAAAGTTTATTTGGGAGACAAAACACTTTTTGACCCGATTTTCAATCCAATTGAAAAATTTATTTTTAAAATCAGCGGAATCAATTCCACTGAAGAGATGAACTGGAAACAGCATTTGAAAGCACTTTTGAGTGTAAATATGATTTGGTTCTTTCTTTGCTTTTTTGTCTTGCTTTTTCAGGGATCACTATTTTTAAATCCTGACAACAATCCGTCAATGACACCCGATTTAGCCTTTAATACGGCTATTTCATTTGTAGTAAACTGTAACTTACAGCACTATTCAGGCGAAACCGGACTTTCCTATTTATCACAAATGGTTTTGATGTTTCTGCAATTTGTTTCTGCTGGTGTCGGAATGGCTGCTGCAGCAATGATTTTTACTGCAATGAAAGAGAGAACAACAGAAAAACTAGGGAATTTCTATAATTATTTCATCAAAAGTTGTACTCGTATTTTATTACCGCTTTCAGCTATTGTGGCAGTTGCACTATTATTTAGCGGAACTCCTATGACGTTTGAAGGAAAAGATACCATCACGACTTTACAAGGCGATTCAGTACAAGTTTCGCGCGGTCCGGCTGCAGCTTTTATTGCTATCAAACATATTGGTACAAACGGTGGTGGATTTTTTGGAGCCAATTCGGCACATCCTTTAGAAAACCCTACTTATTTTACCAATGCTGTTGAACTTTGGGCACAATTGATTATTCCGTTTGCGATGATTTTTGCTCTTGGTTTTTATCTAAAGAAAAAGAAACTAGCTTACGTGATCTTCGGAGTGATGACAGTTGGTTTTTTACTCCTCGTGATTCCAACAGTTATTAGTGAACTTAATGGAAATCCTGCCATAGAAAAAATGGGAATTGCCCAGGCAACCGGAGCAATGGAAGGAAAAGAAGTTCGGTTTGGCCCTGCCATTTCAGGATTCTGGAGTATTGCTACAACCGTAATTTCCACCGGTTCTGTAAACAGTATGCACGATAGTTCGATGCCAATTTCCGGAGCAATGCAATTATTAGCCATGATGGTTAATGCCTTTTACGGAGGCTGTGGCGTCGGAATCTTAAACTTTTATATTTTCATTATTCTGGCAGTATTCATTTCCGGATTAATGGTAGGACGAACTCCTGAATTTTTAGGGAAGAAAATCGAAGCACGGGAAGTTAAAATTGCTGCTTTTATTGCGATTCTTCATCCTTTGTTAATTTTAGCCGGAACAGCGATAGCTTCTTATTTTGCTGCACATGATACCGCAATGGGTTACTGGTTTAGCGGCAATGCAACAGGCTGGCTCAACAATCCGGGTAATCATGGATTCTCAGAAATGTTATACGAATATACTTCGAGCGCTGCCAATAACGGTTCTGGTTTTGAAGGTTTAGGAGATAATAATCCGTTCTGGAATATCACTACAGGAATTGTGTTGCTGTTAAGCCGTTTCATTCCGATTATTGGTCCATTGGCAATTGCCGGATTATTGGCTAACAAAAAATACATTCCGGAAAGTGCAGGAACTTTAAAAACGGACACTTCTATTTTCGGAATAATGGTTTTCGCTGTAATCGCAATTATTGCTGCCTTATCATTCTTTCCAGCTTTGGCTTTAGGTCCATTGGCAGAATATTTTGGAATGTAAAATGTGAAAAAGTAAAATGTGAGATGTAAACTCATCTTACAACTCACATTTCACATCTCACTAATAACAAATCATAAACGTGTTTCAAGATTCTTGATTAATCCATAAATAAGTTTTCCTATGATATCTAATTTTTCAATCAATTGCTCACATTCTTTTTCATTGAGAAAATCTAACTCCCTACTTAATAAAATTAAAGTATCGAGTTCTGATAAAGAACCTAGTGAAATATATAAAAAATGGATAAACTCTTTTGTTCCTTTTCTTGCTGCTCCTTCTGCAATATTAACCGGTACAAAAACAGAAGCTCTTCGGATTTGGGAAGTAATTCCAAACTTTTCCTCAGAAGGGAATTGTCTTGTAGCTAAATAAATTTCTTTAACGAATTCAAAACTTTTAATCCAAGAATTCAATTTTTTGTGTGGTTTCATATTTAAATAATTATTTACAAAAGTAGGAAATTTCACATTTAACATCTAACATTTTACACAAAGAAAAATGACAACTAATAAATCCGCATCATTGTTTGAAAGTAAGCAGGTAAAAGAAGCTCTAGTGCAATCTTTTGTGAAGCTTAATCCAAAATTAATGATCAAAAATCCGGTAATGTTTACCGTAGAAATAGGGACTGCCATTATGTTTGCTGTTTGTATTTCCATTTTAATGGGCGCAACTGACCAAGGCAGTTTTACATATAATTTAATTGTGTTCTTGATTTTACTTGCTACACTTTTGTTTGCCAATTTTGCCGAAGCTATTGCCGAAGCCAGAGGAAAAGCACAGGCGGATAGTTTAAGAAAAACACGTGAAGAAACGCCTGCAAGACAAATTTTACCTAACGGAGAAATCAAAAACATCAGTTCATCTGAATTGAAAAAAGGAGATGTTTTCGTTTGTGAATCAGGCGATTTAATTGCAACTGACGGAGAAATTATTGAAGGTTTAGCCACTATCGACGAAAGTGCTATTACCGGAGAAAGTGCTCCTGTAATTCGGGAAGCCGGCGGTGATAAATCATCTGTAACAGGTGGAACAAAAGTATTGTCTGATAAAATTAAAGTAATCGTAACTTCTGAACCTGGCGAAAGCTTTTTAGATAAAATGATTGCTTTGGTTGAAGGTGCAAGCCGTCAGAAAACGCCAAACGAAATTGCCTTAACCATTTTATTAGCCGCATTTACCTTAATCTTCGTGATTGTGTGCGTTACGCTAAAACCGTTTGCCGACTATGCAAATGCACCCATCACGATTGCGGCTTTTATTGCTTTGTTTGTTTGTTTGATTCCAACCACAATTGGAGGTTTACTTTCTGCTATTGGTATTGCCGGAATGGACAGAGCATTACGTGCCAACGTAATTACAAAATCTGGAAAAGCGGTAGAAACTGCAGGAGATATTGATGTATTGCTTTTGGATAAAACCGGAACCATCACTATCGGAAACAGAAAAGCAACCAGTTTTTATCCTACAAAAGGCGTTTCTGAAGAAGATTTTATAAAATCTGCTGTGTTAAGTTCACTGGCAGATGACACTCCGGAAGGGAAAAGTATACTTGAGTTGAGTGAAATGTTAGATGTAAAAGGTGAAATGAAAGCAAGCATTTCACAACTCACAGATCACATTTCACAAACTATCAAATTTACCGCTGAAACCAGAACTTCCGGAGTTGTTTTAAAAGACGGAACCAATATTCGAAAAGGTGCTCAGGATGCTGCAAAAAATATTGCTGCTCAGGCAGGAAATAATTTTCCTGAAGATACTGCACAAAAAGTAATCGACATTTCTTCAAACGGAGGAACACCATTAGTGGTTATTAAAAACGATCAGGTTCAAGGTGTTATCGAATTACAGGATATCATTAAAACCGGAATGAAAGAACGTTTTGACCGATTGAGAAAAATGGGTGTAAAAACGGTAATGGTTACCGGAGATAATCCACTTACAGCTAAGTTTATTGCCGAGGCTGCGGGAGTTGATGATTTTATTGCCGAAGCGAAACCTGAGGATAAAATGAACTACATCAAAAACGAGCAAAATCTGGGTAAACTGGTTGCCATGATGGGAGACGGAACAAATGACGCTCCTGCCCTAGCCCAAGCCAATGTTGGTGTTGCCATGAACAGTGGAACTCAGGCTGCGAAAGAAGCCGGAAACATGGTCGATCTTGATAATGACCCAACGAAACTTATTGAAATCATCGAAATTGGAAAACAGCTTTTAATGACTCGTGGAACACTTACTACTTTCTCTATTGCAAATGACGTAGCGAAATATTTTGCTATTGTTCCTGCTCTTTTTATTACTGCGATTCCTGCGCTTCAAGGTTTAAACATTAT
Source organism: Flavobacterium aquidurense (assembly GCA_900107365.1). Taxonomy (GTDB): domain Bacteria; phylum Bacteroidota; class Bacteroidia; order Flavobacteriales; family Flavobacteriaceae; genus Flavobacterium; species Flavobacterium aquidurense. Next base: position 374,082 of record FNPS01000004.1, on the reverse strand, counting down.
GCATTTGCATAGTCCGGAAAGTGCCATTTTATCAGCGGTAATTTTTAACGCGATTATCATTCCGATCTTGATTCCATTAGCATTGAGAGGTGTTGATTACAAACCAATTGGTGCCAGTGCGATTTTAAAAAGAAATCTTTTAATCTACGGTCTAGGCGGATTGATTGTTCCTTTTATCGGAATTAAACTGATTGATTTACTTGTTGCTTTATTTATGTAAATAAAAGTTGCTAAGGTTCTGAGGTGCTAAGGTGCTAAGTTTTTTTTCTTAGTCCCTCAGAAACTTAGAACCTTAGAACCTCTAAAAAGAAAAAAATGAAAAATATATTCTCACTATTAAAATTGACACTGCTTACTTTAATCTTGTTTGCAGTTATTTATCCTCTTGCAATTTATGGAATTGCACAATTTGCTCCGAATCAGGGAAAAGGAGAAACTATTTCGATTAACGGAAAAGTGGTTGGATACCAAAAAATTGGTCAGAAATTCGATAAGTCAAATTATTTCTGGGGAAGACCTTCGGCTGTCGATTACAACGCTGCAGGAAGTGCAGGAAGTAACAAAGGACCAAGCAACGCTGATTATCTGGCTTTGGTTCAAAAAAGAATTGATACACTTTTACTTGTTCATCCTTATTTGAAAAAATGGGAGATTCCATCCGATATGGTTACCGCTTCCGGAAGTGGATTGGATCCGAATATTTCTCCGCAAGGTGCTTTGATTCAGGTAAAACGTGTTGCCAAAGAACGAAAATTAGCGGAAGATAAAGTAAAAGCTTTGGTTGAATCTAAAATTAATACGGCTGTTGTTGGTCCTGAAACGGTTAATGTTTTGGAATTGAATATGGCGCTTGATGCGCTTCGCTAAAACAAGGTTCTGAGGTTCTGAGTCGCTAAGGTTCTAAGTTTTTTTCCTAACAGGTTTTGGAAACCTGTTAGGTATAACAAAGATCCTCGCAATGACAAACTGGAGCGCAAAACCGAAACTTAAATAATACCTAACAGGTTTTGGAAACCTGTTAGGATAACAAAACGTCCTTTTACCCTGAGTGCCCTAGCCCCGATAGTAGTGGAAATCCTTTTGTGCCGGGGTTCGGCACAAAAGATTGGAACGGATAGCGGGATTAGCTACTAAAAAACCTACTAAGAAAAATTAATAATACCTAAAACGCCTTTTTTACCCCAAATAATAAAAACAAAAATGAAAAAAATAATACTTACTGCTTTAATCGCATTCGGTTTTAGCAATTTACAGGCTCAGGAAGAATCGAAAAGTCCTTTAACGTTTTCAGGATATGTAGAAACTTATTACAGTTACGATTTCGGGAAACCGGATAACCATACACGTCCGGGATTTTTTTACAATTATAACCGAAGCAATGAAGTGAACCTGAATTTGGGTATGGCAAAAGTGAATTATACGAAAGAAAATATTCGCGGGAATTTTGCTTTGATGGCCGGAACTTATGCGCAATACAATATGTCGGCTGAACAAGATTTGTTGAAAAATGTATATGAAGCCAATGTTGGTGTGAAGATTTCGCAAAGCCATAATTTGTGGATTGATGCGGGAATTATGCCGGCGCATATTGGTTTTGAAAGTGCGATTGGAAAAGATTGCCAAACATTGACCCGAAGTATTTTGGCTGAGAATTCTCCTTATTATGAAGCAGGAGTGAAAATTGGCTACACCTCTGAATCTGGAGAATGGTATTTGGCAGGAATGTATTTGAATGGCTGGCAACGTATTCAGAAAGTAGATGGAAATCATACGCCTGCTTTTGGAACGCAAATTACCTATAAACCAACGGATAAAGTGGTTTTGAACTGGAGTACTTATGTTGGAAATGAGCAACCCGATATTGATAAAAAGTGGCGTTATTTCAATAATTTTTACGGACAATTTAAAGTAAGTGAAAAAACAAATATTACAGCTGGTTTTGATGTTGGATCACAACAAGCTGCCAAAAACAGTAACAAATACGACACTTGGTTTTCGCCTGTTTTGATTCTGCAATACAAACCAACAGATAAAATTCAGTTGGCTGCGCGTGGCGAATATTATAGTGATGAAAAAGGCGTAATTATCGCAACTGAAACGCCAAATGGTTTTAAAACTTACGGATTTTCGGCTAACTTTGATTACTTAGTTACTGATAATGTAATGTTTAGAATTGAAGCCAGAAATCTTTCGAGTAAAGATGAAATATTTACAAAAGACAATCTTCCAACGGATACGAATACGTTTGTAACGACTTCGCTGGCGATTTCTTTTTAAAATTATTTTGCCACAGATTTCACAGATTAAAATGATTTTTTTACATCTCTTTGTGTAGATTTATTTGCCACGAATTCACGAATCTAATTTATCCCATTTCTAAATAAAAATTCGTGAATTCGTGGTGAAAAAAAAATCAATTGAATCTGTGAAATCTGTGGCTAAAAAAATAAAAACTTAGTGCCTTAGTGCCTTCGTGGCAAAACCATATGGAACAGAAAAAAGAAAATAACGCACAGCACTTTCTCGATTTAATTCAGAAATCACGAAAAGGAAAGTTTAAAGTCTACATTGGGATGAGCGCCGGTGTGGGGAAGACTTTTCGTATGCTTCAGGAAGCGCATTCGTTGTTGAAAAACGGAATCGATGTGAAAATTGGTTACATCGAAACGCATATGCGGAAGGAAACGCATGAACTTTTAGCTGGTTTGCCTGTGATTCCGCGGCGAACCATTTTCTATAAAGGAAAACAGCTGGAAGAACTCGATGTACAGGCGATTATCAACCTTAGACCTGAAGTTGTAATTGTTGATGAACTGGCTCACACAAACGTTGAAGGAAGTAAAAACGAAAAACGCTGGCAAGATGTTTTAGAAATTTTAGATGCAGGAATTAATGTAATTTCGGCGGTAAATATTCAGCATATTGAAAGCTTGAATGAAGATGTAAAACGCATTACAGGAATTGACGTTCAGGAACGCATTCCGGATAATGTTTTGCGTCTTGCTGATGAAGTAGTCAATATCGATTTGACATCGGAAGATTTGATTGCGCGTTTAAAGGAAGGTAAAATTTATACAACAGATAAAATTCAGACGGCTTTAACGAACTTTTTTAAATCGGAACAAATTTTACAATTGCGTGAATTGGCTCTAAAAGAAGTGGCGAGCCAGGTAGTTCGGAAAGTCGAAAATGAAGTACCTCAACTGCATGCTTTACGCCATGAGAAACTTTTGGCCTGCATTAGCAGTAATGATAAAACGGCTAAAATTGTAATCAGAAAAGCGGCACGTCTGGCGAGTTATTATAACGGAAGCTGGTATGTTTTGTATGTCGAAACACCGAAAGAAAGCAGTACCAAAATTGCGTTAGACAAACAAAGACATTTAATTAATAACTTTAAACTGGCGGTACAATTAGGTGCCGAAGTTATCAAATTAGAAAATAAAAATATTGCTGATGCGATTTTAATGACGGTTGAAGAAAAACAAATTACAACTGTCTGCATTGGGAAACCGCATTTGAATTTATTTAAAGTAATTTTGTCTACAACGATTTTCAGGCGTTTATTAAATCGCCTGTCATTATCTAATGTGGACCTTGTTATACTTTCGTAAAATGTTTTATGTAAAATGTAAAAAGATCTTTGTGAATACACTTTACATCTCACAATAATCATTTTACAAAAATTAAAATTATGAGAATTAAAACCAAATTGAATCTGGGGGTTGGCTTGTTATTTTTGATGATCATCATACTTTCGTTAGTGAGTGGGTATTCTGTTTTTTTGATAAAAGCGGACACGGAGAATATTCTGAAAGCGAATTATAACACGCTGGAATATTCGCGAAATATGATTTTGTCTTTGGATGAAATTAAAGAAAGTCCCAATAATAAAATTCATGTTTTCAAGGAATATCTTGAAAAACAAACGCAAAATGTTACCGAACCCGGTGAAAAAGAAGCGACGTCTAAACTTGAAAATAATTTTTCGCTTTTAGAAAAAAACAGTTCTGATGAAACCATAAAAGCGCAAATCAGACAGGACATTTTTGCGATTATGAAACTAAATCTGGATGCTATAAAACAGAAAAGCGATATTGCCAAACATACCGCCGAAAATGCCAATTTATGGATTGCCATTGTGGGAAGTTTATGCTTTTTGATTGCTTTTAACCTATTGGTTAATCTACCAAATAACATTGCAAACCCTATTAAAGAATTAACGCAAAGTATTAAGGAAATTGCAAACAAGAATTATTCAGAACGCGTCCATTTTACCAGTCACAGCGAATATGGCGATTTGGCAAAATCATTCAATACGATGGCGCAAAAACTTCAGGAATACAACGACAGTAATTTATATAAGTTGTTTTTTGAGAAAAAGCGACTCGAAACGCTTATCAATAATATGAATGATCCTATTATTGGATTGGATAATGACGGAATTATTTTGTTTGTGAATGACGAAGCACTGAAGATTATCGGAATGAAATTGGAAGATGTTGTCGGGAAATCGGCTTCTACTCTAGCCTTGTCGAATGATTTAATTCGTTCTTTGATTGTAAAAAAAGAAAATGATTCTCCAAAGAAACAACCGCTTAAAATTTATGCACACGGAAAGGAAAGTTATTTCGAAAAAGAAATTCTAAATATTACGATAATTCCAACGGGAGAAGAAAAAGAAATCAATATTGGCGATGTGATTATTCTTCGAAATATTACGCTTTTTAAAGAACTCGATTTTGCCAAAACCAATTTTATTGCAACCGTTTCGCACGAATTAAAAACGCCAATTGCATCTATAAAACTGAGTTTGCAATTGCTTGAAAATGTAAAAACCGGCGACATGAACGACGATCAGAAACAATTGGTCGAAAGTATAAAAGATGACAGTCAGCGATTATTAAAAATTACAGGAGAATTGCTGAATTTATCGCAACTGGAAACCGGAAATATTCAGTTGAATATCGAAAAAAGCAATCCACACGAAATTGTAAATTATGCTGTGGAAGCCGTAAAAGTTCAGGCCGATCAAAAGCAGATTAAATTGATTATTCATGCAGATGAAAATCTGAAAGACGTAAAAGCCGACAGCGAAAAAACAGGCTGGGTTTTGATTAATTATTTGTCGAATGCCATAAGATATTCTTCTGAAAAAAGTACCATTGTCATTCAATTAAAAAAAGAAAACAGTCAGATCGTATTTCAGGTTATCGACACCGGAAAAGGAATTGATGCCAGATATAAAGACAAAGTTTTTGATAAATATTTCCAGGTTCCAGGAAGTCAAAAATCCGGAACAGGATTGGGATTAGCGATAAGCAAAGAATTTATTGAAGCGCAAAATGGAAATGTTGGCGTAGAAAGTAATTTAGGATTGGGAAGTACGTTTTGGTTTGCACTAAAAGTGTAAAAAGAGCCATAGGCTCAAATTATATTGTAGGGCTGGACTTCAGTCCAGTTTAGACAAAATATATACATTGCGATAAAATTTCCAAAAAAGCTCCAGCGGAGCATAATGTTTATAGCCAATTACATAGATTTTTCCGAAAGCTCCAACGGAGCGACATTAATCGGGGTTATTAACATGCCACCGCGCAAGGGTTTATTAAATGTGATAATAATTTTCTATAAATATATCGTCCCGCTGGAACTATGTTGTTAATTAGCTTGTTATTTGAATTTTGATATTGAAATTGTCATTGATATTGCGATTTTTACCATCCAATATTTAGCCAATCTTAATCCAATTACATCATTCAAACACAACTGATTAATATTCGCTTAAGGTTCAATTAAGCCAAAAATAGTTAGTTAACACATTCGTTATTATTGCAACTTATAACGATAACGAAAGATGTTTTACAAAACGATTTCTCTGGTATTTCTATTTGTTTTTTTTTCTGCAACTGCACAACAAAATGATTCTATTGCTAAAATTGACAGCACTTCAAATCATTTAAAATTCAGCTACAAGCAATTAATTATTCCCGCCGTATTAATTGGTTACGGTGTAATTGGAATTGGAAATGATCAACTCTTAAGTTTCAATCATCAAATCAAAAATGAAGTAACCGAAGATATTGACGAGAAAATTACCATTGATGATTTCTCGCAATATGCACCTGCAGCCTCTGTTTATGCTCTGAATGCTTTTGGAGTAAAAGGCAAAAATAATATGCGGGATCGTTCGGTAATATTTGTGACTTCGTATGCGATTATGGCGACAACTGTTTTGGGTTTAAAATCTATTGTTCATGAAGAAAGACCTGACGGAAGTTCAAACAATTCCTTCCCATCCGGGCATACTGCAACTGCTTTTGCCGGAGCTGAATTTTTGTGGCAGGAATACAAAGACAAATCGATTTGGTACGGAATTGCGGGTTACGCTGTAGCAACCGGAACTGGGCTTTTCAGAATTTACAACAACCGTCATTGGTTAACGGATGTCGCTGCCGGAGCCGGAATCGGGATTTTGAGTACTAAAATCGCATATTGGATGAATCCCTATATTACCAAAAAATTATTCAAATCGTCTTCTGAGAATAAATCAACTTCTATGATAATGCCTTTTTATAACGGACAGCAATATGGATTGGGGTTTGTGAAGGTTTTTTAGTTTTGTTTGCCACAGATTTCACAGATTAAAAGGATTTTATTTTCTATAGTTAAAGCTCCAGCGGAGCGTAATATTTATAGATAATTATAGATTCCCGATTTAAAGCTCCAGCGGAGCGACATTCATCGTGAATATAAACATATCACCCCGATGGGGTTCATTAAAATGTGATAAAAATTTGCTATAAACATATTGTCCCTCTGGGACATTTTTCATTTGGTTTCATTATTTTTGCTATCAATATTTCTACTAATATTTAACTCCTAAAGGAGTATCTCGTTAGAGATTATATATTGGTAAAAATTATACGAAATCTACATTTTGTCCCCATAGGGACTGTATAAATTTTAATTGATATTGTCATTGATATTTGCCATTGAAACTTCTATGTATTCGAAGTATTATTCTTAATCTCCATAACCTCTCTTTTCACTTCTAAAAGCAAATCCTTCATACTTTGCGATTCTGTCTGTTCATGGCGTCTATCGCTTCTTCCGATGCTGCATTCGTATTCCCAGATTTCTAAAATATCTGAGGCTTTCACTTCGTAATTTGGATAAAAACGATTGTCGGATTCCAGAACTAAAGCATTCTTTTTATTTTTATTGAGACGTTTGTATACCATTCCTTCATTTTTGGTAATCAGGATATAGGTTTTTCCATCCATAACCTCGCCTAGCCTTTCTACATAACGACCAATAATAATTGAACCGTCTTCGTGAGGTGGCATTGAATCACCTTCTACAGGAAAACCTCTGTGTTTGCCTGGCCCTAAAAACGGAAGCGAAACCTGTTGTAAACTTTCAATATATTCCGGATCGGCATATCCGTTTAGGTAGCCTGCTTTTGCTTTTTGGCTTACAATTTCGATAAAATTTTCTCCGAATCGATCGACCTGTATAGGTAAAATGAGTCGGTTTCCTTCTAGTTTTATCAAATTTTCTACATCAATTTTGCGTATATCGACAGACAGTATCAAATCAATACTCATATGAAAATATAAAGCAATCTGCTTTAAAATATCATACGGTGCTTCTGAAGTTCCGTCTTCGTATTTAACGTATCTACCTCTGGTAATTTTTAGGTTTTCAGCTAATTTCTCTTGTGATATTTTATGCTTAACCCTCAATGCTCTGATATTGTCTGAAAATAAGGACATAATTAATTTGTTATAATTTGGAACATCAAATATACAAAAAAATGTTATCATCTGTACTAATTTTGTTGTACAAAAACAAAGGAAATGGCAAGGGCGATTGTACACATGGATTTGGATACCTTTTTTGTATCCTGCGAAAGGCTAACTAACTCAGAATTAAACGGTATTCCGTTAATCATTGGTGGTGGCGATCGCGGTGTTGTAGCCTCTTGTTCGTATGAAGCACGTTACTTTGGAGTGCGTTCTGCGATGCCTATTCACATGGCGATGAAACTTTGTCCGCAAGCCAAAGTAATGAAAGGCGATATGGAATTATACTCTCAATTATCGCATGATGTTACGCAGGTTATTCAGGAAAAAGCACCGATTATGGAAAAAGCCAGCATCGACGAATTCTATCTTGACATTACCGGAATGGATAAATTTCACGGAAGTTATAAATGGACAAATGAACTCGCACAATCTGTTATTAAAGAAACCGGACTGCCAATTAGTTTTTCATTATCCATCAATAAAACTGTTTCTAAAATTGCTACCGGCGAAGGTAAACCAGTAGGGAACTTAGAAATTCCGGAAAATGGCGTACAAGCTTTTTTGAATCCGTTGTCGATTCAAAAAATCCCAATGGTTGGCGCTGTAACTTTTCAGCTTTTATCGCGAATTGGCGTCCGTAAAATTCAAACTTTAGCTGAAATGCCTCCTGAAGTTTTACAACAGATGATTGGCAAAAATGGATTGGATATTTGGAAAAAAGCCAACGGAATCGATAATACACCTGTTGAACCTTATACCGAAAGAAAATCAATTTCGACTGAACATACTTTTTCTCAGGATACTATAGATATAGCAAAACTCAAAAGAGTACTTATAGGCATGGTCGAAAAACTGGCTTTCCAATTGCGATCAGAACAATGGTTAACCTCAACAATTGCGGTTAAAATACGCTACGCCAATTTTGATACCGAAACAAAACAATGTAAAATCGCCTACACTTCAGCAGATCATATTCTGACCAAAAATGTAATGGAGCTTTTTGAAAAAGTATATCAACGCCGTATGCGATTACGCCTGATTGGTATTCGCTTTAGCGGATTGGTTCGCGGTACGTATCAAATTAATCTTTTTGAAGATACTGAAGAAATGTTGTCGCTTTACGCTGCGATGGATAAAATGAAAAGTCGTTATGGTTTTGATGCTGTAATGCGCTGTGCCGGAGCTCATTTTAAACCAAATAATAAAGATGAAATTTTAAAACGTAAAAAATAATCATGTACCTCAACTGTCATTCATACCATTCTTTGCGCTACGGCACGATTTCTCTTGATAAACTTATCGAGGAAGCCGTTTCCTGTGGCATAAAAGCAATGGCACTGACAGATATTAATACCGTAACGGGAATTTATGATTTTATAAGAGCTTGTCAATCCAAAGAAATTAAACCTCTGGTTGGAATGGAGTTTCGTTGCCATCATCAATTTCGATATATTGGTTTGGCTAAAAATGCTGAAGGTTTGGGCGAAATGAATCGCTTTTTAACGGATCATAATTTCAGCGGAGAGCCTTTGCCTTTGATTGCTCCAGAATTCGAATCGGTTTTTGTGATTTATACTTTAGAAAATGCTCCGGAAACGCTTCGTGAAAATGAATTTATCGGAGTTCGTCCAGACGAAGTTTTAAGGCTTTTTACCTCGAAACATGCAACTAAAATTTCGAAAATGGTTGTGCTTCAATCCGTAACTTTTAGCAATAAAAAAGAATTTAACCTGCATAAAATTCTTCGTGCGATTGATACTAATATTATTCTTTCGAGGCTTACAGAAGCAGATTACTGTAAAACTTCTGAAAAAATGTTGCCCTTAGAATCGCTTTTACCATTTTATGAAAATTACCCTGAAATTATTGTCAACACGCAGAGAATAATTGATTCCTGCGATTTTCAATACGCTTTTTCAATTAAAAGAAATAAAAAATTCTTTACCGGAAGTCGTGAGAGTGATCTCAAAAAACTAACAGAATTGGCCGAAAAAGGTTTTGAATGGCGTTATGAAAAAGAAAACACAATTGCCCGAAAACGTGTAGAAAAAGAATTAAAAGTTATTGACGAATTACAATTCAGCGGTTATTTTTTAATCACTTGGGATATTGTCCGATACAGCAATAGTCAGGGATTTATGCACATCGGGCGCGGAAGCGGAGCCAACAGCATTATTGCTTATTGCCTCGGAATTACCGATATCTGTCCAATCGAACTCGATCTGTATTTTGAACGTTTTTTAAATTTAAATCGTAAAAGCCCACCCGATTTTGACATTGACTGGAGCTGGAAAGAACGCAATACCATTTTAGAATATATTTTCGAAACTTATGGTCGTGAGCACGTTGCTTTTTGCGGAACCAATGTCGAATTCAAACATCGATCTATTTACAGGGAAGTCGGGAAAGTGTTTGGCCTTCCAAAAGAAGAATTGGATATGCTGGCTAAAAATCCAAAACAACTACACGAAACCAATTCTATTGTAAAATTCGTTCAGGAATATAGCGACATGATTGTAAAATATCCCAACCAACGCAGTATGCACGCTTGTGGGATTATCATTTCTGAAGAGCCCATTACGAATTACACGCCTCTGGAAATGCCTCCAAAAGGATTTCCAATTGTGCTTTTCGACATGCATATTGCCGAAGAAATTGGTTTTGACAAATTTGATATCCTGAGTCAGCGTGGGATTGGTCATATAGATGATAGCGTAAAACTGATCGAGAAAAACCGCGGAATAAAAGTGGATATTCGAAATACTTCTATTTCTAAAGATGAAGAAGTATGCAATGTTCATCTGGCACAAGGTAAAACGATTGGTTGTTTTTATATCGAAAGTCCCGCCATGCGAGGTTTATTACGCCGATTAAATTGTGATAATTATAAAATTCTGGTTGCCGCGTCTTCCATTATTCGTCCCGGAGTTGCTCAATCCGGAATGATGAAAGAATATATTTTTCGACATAATAATCCGGACCAATTCGAGTATTTCCATGAGGTTTTCAAAGAGCATCTTGGCGAAACTTATGGTATTATGGTCTATCAGGAAGATGTGATTAAAATCGCATTGCATTATGGCGGGCTTCCCGCTGCGGACGGTGATATTTTACGTCGGGCGATGTCCGGAAAAGGACGTTCTATAGAAGCTTTACAAAAGGTAAAAGACAATTTCTTTCTCTGTTGCGCACAAAAAGGACATCCTGAAGCGCTAAGTCAGGAAATTTACCGCCAGATCGAGTCGTTTGCCGGATACTCTTTCTGCAAAGCCCACTCGGCTTCTTATGCGGTAGAAAGTTATCAGAGTTTGTATCTCAAAATTAATTATCCTGTTGAGTTTATGGTTGCTGTAATCAACAATCAGGGTGGGTTTTATCGTACCGAAGTTTATGTGCACGAAGCGCGTATGTCTGGTGGTACAATCCTGAATCCGTGTGTGAATAAAAGCGAATACCAAACTACGGTTTATGGAAATGATATTTATCTAGGGTTTATGCACCTGCAGGGGTTAGAATCTAAAACGGCGAATTTGATTGAATCAGATCGGGAGAAAAACGGTGCTTTTCTTTCTTTGGAAGATTTCATTAATCGTATTCCTATCGGGATTGAGAGCATTAAAATCCTGATTTTTATTGATGCTTTTCGTTTTACAGGAAAAACTAAAAATCAGCTTTTAGTGATTGCGAGTTTGCTTTTAAACAATTTCAAACCCGAAAACAGAAGTTTGATGTTATTACAGGAGCCCGTTAAAGAATATAAACTTCCTACTTTAGAACGTTCTCTGTTTGAAGATGCTTTTGATGAAATCGAATTATTGAGCTTTCCCGTTTCGTGTACTGTTTTTGATTTGCTTCAGATTAAATACCGCGGCGATATTATGGCTAAAGATTTAGTGGCACATCATAAAAAACAAGTTAAAATGCTGGCGTATTTAATCTCCAGAAAACAAGTTCCTACCAAAAAAGGAAACATGTATTTCGGCACCTGGATCGATCACGAAGGTACTTATTTTGATACCGCCCATTTTCCTGATTGTCTGGCGCAATATCCTTTTCAGGGCGGAGGCTGTTATTTGCTTTTGGGAAATGTTGAAGTTGATTATCATTTTCCAACCATTACCATTCTTAAAATGGCAAAAATGCCTTTTATTCCGGATCCGCGTTATATGGATGCGAAAGATCAGTTTAAAACACAGCGTCAAATTAAAGAAGATGTGAGTTCGACACATCGCGAACCGTATCCGCAGGGACATGAAATCAACTTACCAAGACACCGAATGAAATTTCAAAAATAACCACGATGATTTTACAAGAACAAAAAGAGGTTTTGCGTTATAGTAAAGAGATGAAAAAGCAAGAATACGCCATAGTAGATATCGAAACCACCGGTGGTAACGCCAGTGGCAGTCGCATTACAGAAATTGCCATCATTATTCATGATGGCGAAAAAGTAATCGACCGCTACGAAACGCTTGTTAATCCGGAAAGGGAAATTCCTCTTTCTATTTTTGGATTAACCGGCATTAACAATGAAATGGTCGCCAATGCTCCAATTTTCGATGACATTTCAGAGAAAGTACTGGAAATGCTGACGGATCGTATTTTTGTGGCTCATAATGTCAACTTCGATTATTCTTTTGTACGTCATCAATTGGAACAAGCGGGATTTAAATGGACCGCAAGAAAACTGTGTACCGTTCGCGCAGCAAGAAAAATCAAACCTGGGCTGTCCTCCTACAGTTTGGGAAAACTTTGTTATTCGCTAGACATTCCTTTAGAGAATCAACATCGCGCTGGTGGAGATGCAGATGCTACTGCCATATTATTTTCCCGATTACTTGAATGGGACTTTGAAGGCGAAATAGCAAAAATGGTCAAGATGACTTCACAAGATCAGCGCTTACCTCCTAACCTTCCTCCCGAAGATTTTAATAATTTACCCGAAAAACCTGGTGTCTATTATTTTTATAATCAGATGAAAAAGGTAATCTATGTTGGAAAAGCGATCAACTTAAAAAAACGTGTAACTTCTCATTTTAGTGGTCATAAAATCAATCCGCAAAGACAACATTTCTTGCGAGATATCTACGGAATTTCCTTTGAAGTCTGTGCGAACGAATTAATGGCGCTTTTGTTAGAATGTACCGAAATAAAACAGCTTTGGCCAACCTACAATAGAGCATTAAAACGTTTTGAAGCCAAATTCGGCATTTATCAATATGAAGCAAGAAACGGATATAAATATTTGGCCGTTGGAAAATTAACCAAATTTCAGACTTGCATTCATGAATTTAATAGTTTGTATAACGCTATAGATTTACTAAGAAGTCTGTCTGAACAATTTGAAATTGACCAGAGATTCTGCAAGTATTCCAGACCAGAAGAAGGAGCGTTTTTTCAAAATAATGAAGTCAAAAGCCTGCCGGATGTTTTGCTTCACAACGAGCAAGTCGACAATGCCATTGATTTTTTATTACGAAACAGACCTAGTTTTGCCATTATAGACAAAGGCAGATCAAAAGAGGAACGCAGTTGTATCTGGGTTGAAAACGGACACTTTTATGGGATGGGATACATTCCGTCAGATGTTGCGATTACTGACCCATCCGAAGTAAAAAATTATGTGACGCAGTATAAAAGCAATCAATATATGGTGCAATTAATTTTTGCTTACGCAGAAAAATATCCTGGTAAAGTATTCTTTAACAAGCAATTCCTGAAATAAGATTAGGAAACTGTGTAAATATATCTGTTTAAAAAGCTGTAAATTTAATAATACAACTAATTAAATCTACTATGAAAATAGCCACTTATAATGTAAACGGAGTTAACGGACGATTGAATGTATTACTACGCTGGCTTGAAGAAGCAAAACCTGATATTGTTTGTCTGCAAGAATTAAAAGCGCCTCAGGATAAATTTCCCATTAAAGCGATTAATGACGCCGGTTACAACGCCATTTGGCACGGACAAAAACAATGGAACGGCGTTGCAATTCTAGCCCGAAATATGGAAATTGAAGAAATAACACGGACACTTCCAGGCGATGAAGAAGATGCCCAGAGCCGTTATATTGAAGCTTTGATAAACGGAATCGTGATCGCCTGTCTTTATTTACCAAACGGAAATCCTGCGCCGGGACCTAAATTAGAATACAAGTTAAAATGGTTTGATCGTTTGGCAGAACGTGCTGAAACCTTGCTGAGTTTAAATACTCCTGTAATACTTGTTGGCGATTTTAATGTGATGCCAACAGAATTGGATGTTTATAAACCTGAAAAATGGGTTAAGGATGCGCTTTTCCTACCTGAAGTCAGAAAAGCTTTTAAGGACATTGTTTCACAGGGATGGACAGATGCAATTCGTACGCTGTATCCCGATGAGAAAATTTATACGTTTTGGGATTATTTTAGAAATGCTTATGAAAGAGACGCAGGTTTGAGAATTGATCATTTTTTGCTGAGTTCAGAGATAGCAACGAAATTACGCTCCGGCGGTGTTGATCGCCATGTACGAGGCTGGGAAAAAACAAGTGATCATGCGCCTGTTTGGATTGAAATTGACAAAAAATAAAGGAAAACAATGACATTATTTAACGACACCGAATTATTTGCAACTGGTTTGGCAGGAAAAAAAGTATTTGACATTCCTGATTCTGAATTGATTTTGATTGATAATTTCTTCACAAAAGAAGAGTCTGATCGTTTTTATGAACGACTGCTTCGTAAAACCAAATGGAGAGAATATGAAATGGAAATTTATGATAAAGTTTATACCGTGCCGAGAATGATTGCCTGGTACGAAGACAAAGATAATCCGGGAGCTGATCAAAATGGTCCCGACTGGAATTATGAATTACTAAAAATTAGAGGCCGTATAGAAAAAGAAACACAGCTCGATTTTAATACCGTTTTGCTGAATTTGTACCGAGATGGAAATGATGGCGTGGGCTGGCATAGCGACAAAGAACACAATACTGGGCCAAACCCCGTTATTGCTTCGGTAACTTTTGGAGAAACACGAATGTTCAGGCTACGTCATAAATTCAATAAAGAGATTCCACAAGTTGAAATTCCGCTGCATCATGGTTCTTTTTTATTGATGTCCGGCACAACAAATAGTTTTTGGCAGCATCAGGTTCCGAAAACGGCACGAGATGTTTTGCCAAGAATTAATTTAACTTTTAGACAAACACATCGTAGTTTATAATTTTAAATAACTGAAAATGACATTATTTCATATTATATAACCATGAGGAAAATTCTTCCACGAAAAGTTAAATTACTCACTGTGTGAACCTTTTATTAGGCAGACCTTATCTTTTTTACTATTTTTGCAACCCTTTTTTAATATTTAATACCATAATGGCTTACTCAAACAATGATTTATCGCGTTTTTTAGATGCGCAAAATAAACTTTATCTTACTGCTTTTTCTGAAATCAAAAAAGGGAAAAAAGAAACACATTGGATGTGGTTCATTTTTCCGCAGATTAAAGGATTAGGTAGTAGTGATACGGCGAATCTATATGCCATTAATGATCTAAAAGAAGCAACCGAATTTTTAGAACATCCTATTTTAGGAAAACATCTTATCGAAATTTCTGAGCTTTTTTTGACTTTCAAAAGGAAATCTGCTGATGGAATTTTAGGCGATTTAGACGCTCGTAAATTGCGTTCTTCCATGACACTTTTTTCTTTGACAGAAAATACAAATCCTGTATTTCAGGAAATATTAGATGCGTTTTTCTCAGGAGAAACTGATCCTCTTACTTTGAATATTATTAATTCGACTATAAAATCTTCTACGGAAACTGAAATGGTGTAGTACCCAAATTGTTTCCTGGATTATTTAAATCAAAAGACACTGTTAGAAATAAGCAGTGTCTTTTTTTTTGAAATGCACTGAGGATTTAACCGCAAAGGGCGCAAGGGTTTTACGCAAAGTTTTTTTGCCACAAAGTCGCGAAGACACAAAGTTTATTTTTCCTGGCGACTTTGCGAGATTAATTTCTCCCGCAGATTGAGCAGATTACAAAAAAAACGCCTTGCTATATAAGAAGGCGTGTTCTATATTAAAAAATCTTAGAGTCTTAGCATCTCAGAACCTTAGCAACTTCTAAGATTCTTTCGGTTTCGTTAAGTAATATACCGGAATTCCTGTTAGCATAATCAATACTCCCCAACCACAAGTCGAGAATTTTGTCAATAGTAACGAAATACAAATTGCTGTTGCAATAATGATGTACAGCATTGGTAAAAACGGATATCCGAATGCTTTGTATGGTCTTTCTACATCTGGCATTTTTTTGCGTAGAATGAAAATTCCGTAGATCGTTAAAATGTAAAAAATCAATACAATGATGATTACAAAATCCAACAAATCACCATATTTTCCTGTCAAACACAAAGCGGAAGCCCAAATACATTGTGCCCATAAAGCCCATGCAGGAACACTCGATTCATTTAATACAGCTGCTTTTTTAAAGAACAAACCATCTTTTGCCATTGTATAATATACTCTCGCACCCGCCATAATTAATCCGTTATTGCAGGCAAAAGTCGAAATCATAATCATAATCGCTATAATCAGTGTTCCGATATTTCCAAAAATATATTGCGAAGCCACAACTGCTACTCTATCTGATTTTGCTGTTGCAATTTCGTCTAACGGAATTACCGCCAAATACATCAAATTAGTCAAAACATAAATTATCGTTACAATAAAAGTTCCGAGAAATAAACTGAAACCAACATTACGCTTTGGGTTTTTAATTTCTCCGGCAATAAAAGTAACTCCATTCCAGGCATCACTTGAAAATAAGGATCCAACCATCGCTGCTGAAATTCCGGTAATCAAAGCCGTTCCGCTAATTGGAAGCCATGAACCACTATCAGCATTATAAGAGCGTGTTGTCCATGCATCGGCCCAATTGGCATCCCAAATTGAAGCTTTTGCAGCAAGCGTTAATCCGAAAACAATTAAACCAAGCAGTGATAAAATTTTGATAATCGTTAAAACGGTTTGTAGAATCTTTCCGTTTTTCACTCCACGACTATTAATATAAGTCAATAAAATAATAGTAAAAATCGACACTAATTGTGCTGCATTGAGTTTAAAAGAACCCAATTCGAATAAAATATTTTCGTCGCTTAACGGTTCATAAATATAGGCGGCAAATTTTGAGAAAGCCACTCCAACGGCAGCAATTGTTCCTGTTTGAATTACGGCAAAAAAGCTCCAGCCGTACAAAAACGCAATCAGCTTATTATATGCTTCTTTCAGGTAAACGTATTGTCCTCCAGCTTTTGGAAACATGGCACTAAGCTCGCCGTAACTAACAGCAGCAATAATGGTAATTAATCCGGAGATTAGCCAAATTAGAGTAAGCCAGCCCGCAGATCCTACTTGTCTGGCGATATCAGCGCTTACGATAAATATCCCGGAGCCAATCATAGATCCTACGACAAGCATGGTTCCGTCTAGTAATCCGAGTTCTCTTTTAAAATGTTCTTGGTCTTGTTCGTTTTCTTGCATTTTTTTGGTTTTGGGTTGGTTAAAGATATACTTTTTTTAGAAATCTCGTAATTTCAGATTCCAAATTTTAAAAATTCCAATTCCCAATTAATAAAAATGAAATTCCAATTCCGATACTTGGTCAAATTCCTTTTAAAACTTAAATCCCGAATTCCAATTAGCCTTGCTTTTCTAAATAGGGAGATACCGTCTCTATCTCGTGCTAATCTCGTTGTCGTAAGAAGCAATTATTTGAAAAATCAAGAGGATATTTCATACTTTAGCCATAATAAACAAGCAGATAAAAAAGATGAATATTGATATTTTACTTTACCTCATTTTCATAATTCCTCTATTTATTGTGGTATTTCAAATAGAAAAATTAAACACTAAAAAAATATTTATTATCTGGATTTCAATTGCAATATTTTTAATAATAACTGGAATATTGATCGAAAACAATTCTAATAACGAAATGAGATATCTTAGTTATTTTGGTTCACAAATGCTTTTTATTTTTCTAATACTTCAGAAGACTACAAGAAATATTTATTTTAAATTATTTAGGAGAGAACCAGAATTCGGAAAATTTCCAAGACACAAAATTGACAACATTTATACTTTGTTTATATCAATTGGAACGATTGCCTTGCCTTTTCTTATAGACGCTTTTATATTCAAAAAATTTAATTAGGGTGGAAGAAATAATCAATAAAGTAGCACAGGATAAATTAGATTTTAATGTTGGTTTACAGCAATTATTACAATATGATTTTGAATCACTTTTTGTAACTCTCAGTAATTATATAATCAATTCTATTCCAAATAAAACAGATTATAACTCAGAAGCTTATCAAAATGCACTAGCAACAATTCCATTAAAACCAACTTATACTCCACTTATAATTTTAAAAACCTATCCGACTAAAATTGCATTTAATAAGTTACCACTACTTCCTAAAAGTGAAAATGACAAAATAATAATTTCATTGCTGTGGATCTTTAAGATTACAGACACTGAAAGAAGAAATACAGAGTGCAAAAATGGTTGCGGACATTTTTGGCATGAGATTTATTAAATACCAAAAGAGATAAAAAAAATCAATCAATTAATTTACAAAACAATAGAACCAGACGCAACCAATTAAAAACTCTTTCATCTTATAATAAAACCAAAAATCATGAGAAAATTTATTACACTATTAATTGTTGCAATCAGTCTTATTTCTTGTAGTTCTGATGAAGACGATAAGGTTAGAAATTCAGAATTTGTTGGAAAATGGAATTGGATCGGAAGCCATGGAGGTTTTTCTTTCAATATTCATTCAACACCAGAATCAGAAGGATATACTCTTCAATTAAATTTGATGAAAAACTACACTTTTTCTCTACTTAAAGACGGGAAAGAAGTTGGAACTGGAAAATATGATCTTATTATGGTAGAATCGATTAATACCGGAGAAATGGGAAAATATATAACTTGTGATATGAGTACCACCCCACACGACAGATATTTTGTAACAAAAGGCATAATTACAATTTCTGAAGAAGGTAAACTTTCCATTAGCGATAATAATTTTGACGGCATAGGAAGCGGATTTGAAAGAATAAAATAAATAAAATCAAACCAACATAAAACTGCAAATCTAAAAAATTGCAGTTTTTTTTATGCTCAAAAACTACTTCAAACAAAGAGCAAAAACCACTTTAAAAATAAAATTTTAACAGTTTACGTCTTCCCGTAACGTTATACAATTTCAACTATTTATATTTGAAAATCAAATTTACAAAACTTAACCAACCAAAAAACCAACCACTTTATGGAAACCACTAATGTAGAATTTCAGGATGTTTCAAGTCATCATTACAATTTCGCAGCAAATATGCTTTTAAACGAAAACAAATCAGCTTACGAAACTAAAAACCAACTTGTAGAACAAGGATTGAGTACTGATATCGCTGGACTAATCGTAGAAAACGTAGAAATAGAAATACAAGAAGCAAAACACGAAAAAGCCAGAAAAGATATGATATATGGTGCATTGTGGTTTTGTGGCGGTACCATTTTAACTCTTGCTGATATTGGCTTTATATTTTGGGGAGCCATTTTATTTGGTGGAATTCAGTTTTTTAAAGGACTAATTAATTCCAATTCATAATAGTTCAACTAAATCGAAAATGCCCAGTCAAAATAAGCCGAAATAAGACTTTAAAAGTAGTAGGCACTCCAATTTAAAATCAGTAATTATGATAGTTTGGTCAGGAAGAGGATTTCTCTCACTTCTAATTTTATTTATTGCCATTTTTTTGTTCATCCCTATTTTACCAGAAACTTATATTACACAAAGTTTTGTTATTCCGCTTTATATTGCTGCGGTTTTCAGCTTTATATTTGGACTTAAATGGAATAAAACTTTAAGAATATTTATTGATAAAGAAACAGGTAAGGAAATAAATTTCAAAAATAATCATGGCTTATTCTGGATTAACATGGAATATTGGGGAATCATATTTCCTTTATTCGCACTTGTTATATTAATGCAAAGTTTAGACAAACAGGGAGCTGAACTTTACCTGAATATCTTTTTAATCCTAATAGGAATTGGATGCTTACTATATTTCGGCATTACTCTTTTTAAAATTAAAAACTCGACAATTTCGAACTCGGAATTTCAAAAAACTGATGTAGCGCCTCAATTAAGTTTCGTTAAAGAAGAAATGATAATAAATAAATTTAACAACGAAGATCCTAACCAATATTTACCAAAATAGCTCTATAGATATAGCCGCAGAAGGTTACTATTTTTTTATCTAAACATCCTAAATATTAAAATCCAAAAGCATGAAAGAAGTTTTTGAAAAGCTTGTTCAACTCGGCATGATTGCATTATGCCTGGTATTTTGCCAAACCTGCACTAATGATTATATAAAGGGAGGCGATAATAAAGTCATTAGCAATTATCAAAAAATCATTTCAGAGAATACGTTTACCACAGCTACATTTAGTCCTATCTACAAAGAAAACATTATAAAAATAGCGGGCCTTCCAATAAAAACATATGATTTTGAGTATTTTTTTGAAGTCGACAATCAACATTATGAAGGCAAAGAAACATTCAGTAAATTACCGAAAGGCAGTCAGGCAAAAGTTTTCTATTTAAAAGAAAATCCAAACTTTAATACGCTTAATCCACAAAGCGATTTAAAGGCAGAGATTGACAAAAACAATGCAACCGGAAATTTATATTGGGGAATTTTCTGGGGAATTCTAAGCCTTATAATGTTAGGCGGATTTATTATGAATATCCGCGAATTCATCAATAAAAGAAAATTAGAAGATCAGAATCTTTCAACAGATTCTTAACTTAAAAACGTATACTTTGCTTTCAAAGTAATTCTAATCTAAAACCTTTATACCATTTATATAGTAAGAAGATCGTCTCTGTATTTTAAAGAGAACGATCTTCTTTGCGTTAAATCAAACCTTTTTATCAAATACAATGATTAAACAAAAAACAACTATTTTAGATGGTCATTGTCTTAAATCATTGCTCCTTTTCATTTTTACTAAAGTCCTTCTATTTTTAAATATTTTATATTCAAAGCGAAAAATAAAACATAAATATTTATAAATCAATATAATACAAAAATAAAAACTTAAATTAAAAAGAAAATTGATACTATTCAATCAAAATTAATCTTTTTTCATTAAATTTGAAAGAGATGCTAAAAGTTGCAAAAGGAAGCAATTTCATTAACAATTGTTTACTTTTTATATTATAAAAGAAGTACCCTGTCTTATCGATTATTCTCTGGTAATAAAATTGTTAAATGTTCATTAGAATTCACAAAGCAAATTATTAACCTACAAACACGAAACTATGCTTAAGTTCCATTTTTTTAAGAAATTACGCTTTGCGAACGTTTTCATTCTATTATTGATTGTATTTGTTTCTTGTGCCCTATTAATATGTATCAATTTTTTTACTATTAAAACCTTATCAGCAAACAGAGCTTATGTAAATGGCGAATCACATTATTCTAAAGGCCAAAAAGATGCTTCAAGACACCTGATTACCTATCTCTATACAAAAGATCCAGACCAATGGAAATTATATTTAGAAGAATTAAAAGTTCCGCAAGGCGATGGAATTGCAAGAATAACACTTTTAAAAGTTGGAGATAACAAAGCAGCGAGACAAGGATTTTTGACAGGACGAAATCATGAAGATGATTTAGATGATCTTATTTGGTTATTTGACAACTTTAAACACGTTTCATTTCTGGCAAAAGCCATTCATGAATGGGAACAAGGCGACAAATTGATTTTTCAATTATTTATTGTTGGACAACAAATTAATGCTAAAATAAAACAGGATATCCTAACTAGTGGTGATCAACAAAAGTTTCTACAGGAGATCAGCGTAATTAGTGACAAACTTACTGTTAACGAACGAAATTTCTCTAACACCCTGGGCGCAGGAACTCGTCAAATTAAAGACTTACTTATTATAACAAATATCATTTTCATTCTGATTATTGTTTGTAGTGTTTGCTCGTATTATTCTATAATGGTAAAACGACTTATTGTTTCTAAAAAGGAAATTGAAGTTAAGAATGAAAACCTCACGCTTGTTAACCACGAACTTGATCGTTTTGTTTATAGCGCATCACATGACCTCCGCTCCCCTATTACCTCATTAAAAGGACTCATAGAAATAACACAATTAGAAGACGACCCAGATCAAATTAAAAAATATTTGAATTTAATGGACCAAAGCCTTGCTAAGCAGGATCGCTTTATTAATGATATTATTGATTATTCTAAAAACAAGCGATATGAGGTTGTTATGGAACCTGTAAGCCTAATGGAAATATTTGACGAGGCTATTTCTCAGTTGATGCATATTGAAAATGCAAACAGAATCAAGTTCACCAAGGAGCTATTAGTAGATGAGATCCAAAGTGATAACTTACGATTAAAAATCATTATTTCTAATTTAATCTCAAATGCAATCAAATATGCTGACAATAACAAACAGGAAATGTATGTTTCTATCAAAACTTATTTCATAGACGGTTTTCATAAAATTGAAGTAGCTGACAACGGAATTGGAATTAATGATGAATACAAAGACAATATTTTTGAAATGTACTTTGGTACAAATAAAAACAAAGGATCAGGCTTAGGCCTTTACATAGTCAAAGAAGCTGTAGAAAATATTAAAGGAAATATTTCTGTGAGCTCACAAACTAATATTGGAAGTAAATTCATAGTAACAATACCATACGCTTATGCCAGTTAAAAATGTATTTTTATTAATTGAAGATAATCTTATAGATCAGCTTGTCATCAAACAGTTACTGAAAAAAGTGCTTTGTATAGACGAAGTCCATATAACCAATAATGGCAAAGAAGGAATAGAGTGGATTCAGGCTAATAGAAAACTTTATCCATCGATTATTATTATTCTCGATGTACAAATGCCTGTTATGAATGGGTTTGAATTTTTGAATGCTTATACCAAACTAGATAGTGAACTTAAAAATGGCAATCAAATTTATGTACTCTCCTCTACATTAGATCCTGACGAAATAAAACAAATCAGTGAGAGTATATATGTTACCGATTTTTTAGGCAAACCTTTCCCGATTGAAGAATTTAGAAATAAAATTTATCTAAACAACTAAATTTTTTCTAAAACGCGATTTACTTGCGAAAAAGTCCTTTCGTAATAAGGCTCTTTTGTTGAAGAAATCATAACACCACCATGAGTAGAAGAGTGAACAAATTTAATTTCTCCATCGACTACCTCAATTACCATTCCTACATGGTTAATTTGTCGTCTTCCGTTGGTTCTGAAAAAAATAAGATCTCCTTTTTGAGCTTCGTCAGAATTAACTTTTATTCCAATTCGAGACTGTTCAATAGAACTCCTTGGTAGTTTAATGTCAAAATTGCTAAAGGTAGAAATCATTAAACCCGAACAATCAAAACCCGCTTTTGTAGTTCCGCCCGATCGATATCTGATACCAATATTATCAATCGCATTCATCACCAATTGGTTAATTAAATCTGATTGACTACTGATTTTTATAACAGTTGAAGAATCATTTTTAACTTCAGAATTGTCGGCGATCTGAGCATTTTGATTTGGAATCGATAAAGAATCTTTTACTGCTGGATTCATTGGCGGCATTAACGCCTGAGCCGCATCAGCCTTTTCTTTCGAAGTACGAATCTTCAAAACATATCCAACCGGTAATTTCCCTTTTATAAACGGATTTTGTTTTTCCAATTCCGCAACTGTCAATCCATATCTTTTTGCAATTGCGTATTTTGTTTCTTTAGGCTGAACCTCAACAACTACTTCAACATCTGTTACAATTTTAAGATCATCAATTGGCTTTTCTGAAACTTGTACCGACTTTGATGGAATATTAATTTGTTGGCCCAATTTTAATCCTTCCGTTTCTAATAAAGGATTTGCCTTTTTTAAATCATCAACAGAGATATTATATTTTTTTGATATTCCCCAAAGTGTTTCTTTGGCCTGAACTTCATGTAAACCGGGAGTAGCACTTGCTACAATATCTGAAGATTTAATTTCCGGAGTTTGGTTTGCATTAGGAATTAATAAAATTGAATTTAATTTAAGAATTTTAGGAGCATTAGGGTTTGCTTCTGAAATATCTTTCGCTTTTACTCCGTATTTTTTTGCAATTACGGTAAGATTTTCTCCTTTTGAAATTTTATGCTTGATATATTTTTCCTGTGAAAAAGCACCAGCACTAAAAAAAAACAATATAATTATTACTCTAAAAACCATTTTTATTCTATTTTATCTTCGTAATTTATAGTTCAGCCTTTATTTCAAACTAAAAAAACGAATTGTATTTGGGGGTAGGCGAATTTAACTTTTTAAAGTAAAAAAAGCACATTTTTTAACAACTAATTTTGTTGAAATTAACAGACTCGGCACAAAAGTTGATTCAACATTCTTTAAAATACCCTTTTTTATACGAAAAGTTGTATTTTTAAAAACCAAAGCCAAACTTTAATCTGACCATTTATGAAAAAGCTATTTTTACTACTTCTTTTGACGCCTATAATTTCAATTGCCCAGAATATTAAAGGCACAGTTGTTTCTCAAAAAGACCTTCTCCAAATAGAAGATGTAAATATAGCTGCGCTAAATTTTAATGTCACTACATTAACTAATAAAAACGGAGAATTTACCCTAAAATTGCCTTCCAACTTTAAAACAAAAGATAGTATTGAATTTTCTCATGTTGGTTTTACAACTTTAAAAATTAGTCTGGAAGATTTAAACAAAATAAATTACAAAGTTGTTCTTTCCGATCAAATCGAAAATTTATCGGAATTGACGATTAATGCCAATGCCAGGTTAAAATTGAAATCAAAACTTGCTTTCAATAAATTATCCTCTTTAAAAAACCCTATTTCTTCTTTTGGATCTTGCATTAAAGATGATAAAATTTACATCGTAGGAGGATGTGATAGCTATGAATCTAATGCTTTAGATGCTCTAAAAGCAAAAAACATTAACTCAGAAGACCCTAGATTTTTGCAAAAATATCTTGATGAGCTTGCAGCTCAATATTCGTCAACATTTTACAAAGGCGATTTGTTAATTTACGATATTAAAAAAGATTCCTGGACAACTTCTAAATCTAAATTCAAAAAAAGAGCTTTTAATAACCTTAATTATTACGACCATAAGTTTTATGTTTTGGGAGGAAAAAAAGTTTCTAAAAATGGGAGATTTCAATACTTGGAAAATGAAATTGAAGTGTTTGATATTGACAAACAAACCATTACTATCGACAAAACGTATCCGCATCAGGCCTCCAATGCTGCTTCTTTTTCCTATAAAGACAATATTATTGTTTTAGGAGGCTCTATAAAAGCAACAGAAAAAGGGCAAAAGGAATTTACAAATAAAGTACATCTCTACAACATAACTTCAGGCTACTGGTATCAACTTACCGATATGCCAATTGCAAAAGAAACATCTGGAGTAATACTTGATGATAAAATTTATTTAATTGGAGGAAACAACGGAAAGTCGCTATTAGACATTGAAAGCTTTGATTTAACAACTGAAAAATGGCAAACTGAAGGAGAATTATTTTCCGGTTATGAGAATCCTACAGTTACATCCAATAAAGATTTTATCTATTTCTTTGAAGACAGAAAAATGTGTATTTACGATACAAAATCAAAACAGCTTAAAGAATATTTAGTTGAACTAAGTGTAAAATCCTCGACGATGTACTTTTTTGACAATAAATTATACATCATAGGAGGAAGTACATTTATAAATTATGCCACAGCCGCTACTGCGAATGTATACAGCATAAATACGGATGAATTTGACACGACAAAACCAAATCGGATCAAAGTCTTATCAAGAGGATTAAATTTAGCAAAAAACACAAACTAGCTGATCTGTTTTTAAAATTTAAAAAATCCATTTCAATGGTGTTTTATTCAAATTTAGCATTAAAAAAAACGCTCTGTTTTCACAGAGCGTTTTTAGTATAATTGAATCTTAAAAATTAAGCTTTTCCAGCAGCAATTAAGTTTAAAGCAGAACCCGCAACGAACCAGCCGATCTGACCTGCGTTGTATGTATGGTTTGCCAGGATAATATCTTTAGTACCATCTGCGTGAAGAAACTCTAATGTCAATGGTTTTCCCGGAGCGAACTCTGTTAAATCAGTAAAATTAATAGTGTCATTCTCCTGAATTTTATCATAATCTGCTTCGTTAGCAAAAGTCAACCCTAAAAGACCTTGTTTTTTAAGGTTTGTTTCGTGAATACGAGCGAAAGATTTCACTAATACCGCTTTAACTCCTAAGAAACGTGGTTCCATCGCAGCATGCTCACGAGATGAACCTTCACCATAATTATGATCTCCCACAACAATAGAAGGAACTCCAGCCGCTTTATAAGCACGTGCTACAGCAGGAACTGCATCGTAATCACCAGTTAATTGGTTTTTAACTGAGTTTGTTTTTTGGTTGAATGCATTTACAGCACCAATCAACATATTGTTAGAAATATTATCTAAGTGTCCACGGAAACGCAACCATGGTCCAGCCATAGAAATGTGATCGGTAGTACATTTTCCGAATGCTTTGATTAATAATTTAGCACCAGTAATGTTTTTACCATCCCAAGGGTCAAAAGGAGCTAATAATTGCAAACGATCAGATGTTGGACTAACAACTACCTGAACACCTGAACCATCTTCAGCAGGAACTTGAAAACCTGGATCTTTAACATCAAATCCTTTTGGAGGCAATTCATCTCCTGTTGGAGCTTCAAGCATTACTTCTTCTCCATCTTCATTGATTAAAGTATCCGTTAAAGGATTAAAACCTAAATCACCAGCAATAGCCATAGCAGTCACCAATTCCGGAGAACCAACAAAAGCTAAAGTATTTGGGTTACCATCCGCACGTTTTGAGAAATTACGGTTGAAAGAGTGAACAATAGTGTTTCTTTCTTCCTTCTCTGCCCCATCTCTGTCCCACATACCAATACAAGGTCCGCAGGCATTTGCAAAAACAGTCGCACCAATTTTTTCGAAAGTATCGATGAATCCGTCTCTTTCAATTGTATAACGAACAACTTCAGAACCTGGAGTAATGGTGAATTGAGATTTAGTTTTTAAGTTTTTAGCACTTACTTGTCTTGCTAAAGAAGCTGCACGAGAAATATCTTCGTAAGAAGAGTTTGTGCAAGAACCAATTAAACCAACCTGAATTTGCAATGGCCAGTTATTTTTAATTGCTTCTTCTTTCATTTTAGAAATAGGAGTAGCCAAATCCGGAGTAAAAGGACCATTTAGGTGTGGTTCTAATTCAGACAAATTGATTTCGATAACCTGATCAAAATATTGTTCAGGATTATCATAAACTTCAGCATCTCCAGTTAAGTAAGAAGCCACTTTATCTGCAGCATCAGCAACATCAGCTCTGTTTGTAGAACGCAAATAACGACTCATAGAATCATCATAACCAAAAGTTGAAGTTGTAGCTCCAATTTCAGCACCCATGTTACAAATAGTACCTTTTCCTGTACAAGACATAGAAGTTGCGCCTTCACCAAAATATTCAACAATAGCACCAGTTCCACCTTTTACAGTAAGGATACCGGCAACTTTAAGGATAACATCTTTAGGAGCAGTCCATCCTGATAATTTACCAGTTAATTTCACTCCAATTAATTTAGGAAATTTTAATTCCCAAGCCATGCCTGACATAACGTCAACGGCATCAGCTCCACCAACACCAATAGCGACCATTCCTAAACCACCTGCATTTACAGTGTGAGAATCGGTACCAATCATCATTCCGCCCGGGAACGCATAATTTTCAAGTACTACCTGGTGAATAATTCCAGCTCCTGGCTTCCAGAAACCAATTCCGTATTTATTAGAAACTGACGATAAGAAATCGAAAACTTCATTGCTTTGTGTTTTTGCTCTGGCTAAATCGGTTGCCGCATCTACTTTTGCCTGAATAAGGTGATCACAGTGTACTGTTGTAGGAACTGCTACCTTAGGTTTTCCAGCGTGCATAAATTGCAATAATGCCATCTGAGCCGTTGCATCCTGACATGCCACGCGATCCGGTGCAAAATCAACATAATCAACACCTCTTCCAAACGCCTTCGTCGGATTTCCATCCCAAAGGTGATTGTACAAAATTTTCTCCGTTAAGGTAAGTGGACGACCTACAATCTCGCGTGCTTTGTCAACACGACCAGGCATGTTCTCATACACTTTTTTAATCATTTCAATATCAAAAGCCATAAGTATAATTGTTTTTTGTTTTTTTATTTTGAACAGGACAAGATACAAAAAATAGAGTAGCCATAAAAGAAAAAGCCCGAGAATAACTCGGGCTTTTGCATATAATTAACTAATCTTATGACTACATAACTAATAATTTATGAGACGGTGCAAATCTGGTCAAATTGATACCATCTACTGCAGCTGTATACTCCTCTAAAGTAGGAGTTCTTCCAAGAATTGTAGACAATACTACAACTGGTGTAGAAGAAAGCAACGACTCTCCTTTTTTACCTTCAGTATCCTCAACAACTCTTCCCTGGAAAAGACGCGTTGAAGTTGCCATTACAGTATCTCCTTTTGCGGCTTTTTCCTGATTACCCATACAAAGGTTACATCCTGGACGTTCTAAATACAACATTTTCTCATATTCTGTACGTGCAGCACCTTTAGGTGCATTGTCATCAAATTCGAAACCTGAGTATTTCTGTAAAACTTCCCAGTCACCTTCAGCCTTTAACTCATCTACAATGTTATAGGTTGGCGGTGCCACTACAAGTGGCGCTTTAAACTCAACCTTACCATGTAGATTTTCTATATTTTTAAGCATCTGGGCAAGGATTTTCATATCTCCTTTATGAACCATACAAGAACCGATAAATCCAAGATCTACTTTTTTGTCTCCTCCGTAAAAAGATAAAGGTCTGATAGTATCGTGCGTATATCTTTTAGAAACATCAACATTATTTACATCCGGATCAGCAATCATTGGCTCGATAATTTGATCAAGATCAACCACAACCTCAGCGTAATATTTAGCATTTGAGTCTGGAGTCAAGGCCGGTTTCTCTGCCGATTTAATCTCGGTAATTCTCTTATCTGCTTTATTAATCAATCCCTGAAGAACTTGTTTATGATTGTCCATTCCTTTGTCAATCATAATCTGAATTCTGCCCTTTGCAATCTCTAATGATTCAATTAAAGTATCATCTTCAGAAATACAAATCGAAGCTTTTGCTTTCATTTCTGCAGTCCAGTCTGTAAAAGTAAAAGCCTGGTCAGCAGTAAGAGTTCCTAGATGAACCTCAATAATTCTACCCTGGAAAACGTTTTCTCCACCAAATTTTTTAAGCATTTGTGATTGAGTGGCATGAACGACATCACGGAAATCCATGTAACCCTTCATTTCTCCAACAAAAGTCACTTTTACTGATTCCGGAATTGGCATTGAAGCTTCTCCAGTCGCAAGTGCAAGAGCAACAGTTCCTGAGTCAGCACCAAAAGCAACACCTTTAGACATTCTTGTATGAGAGTCACCACCAATAATGATCGCCCACTCGTCTATTGTAATATCATTTAAAACTTTGTGAATTACGTCAGTCATTGCATGATATTCACCTTTCGGGTCACGAGCAGTGATTAATCCGAAATCGTTCATGAATTTCATCAATTTTGGAATATTTGCCTGAGCTTTTTTATCCCATACAGAAGCAGTATGACAACCAGATTGGTAGGCACCGTCAACGATTGGCGAAATAATTGTAGCCGCCATAGATTCTAATTCCTGAGCAGTCATAAGACCAGTCGTATCTTGTGAACCTACAATATTTACTTCTACACGAACATCAGATCCAGCGTGTAATACTTTACCCGGAGCAATTCCAACAGCGTTTTTATTAAAAATTTTCTCTACTGCTGTAAGACCTTGTCCTTCAATAGAAATCTCTTTTGATGGAGCAAATACAAGAGGAGCTTCGATATCTAAAACTTTAGCTGCAAATGTTTGAAGTTTTTTACCAAATACAATTGCATATGATCCGCCAGCTTTTATGAATTCCATTTTTTGAGGCGTGAATGCCTTAGAAATGTCAATCAGCTCTTGGTCGCCGTTATAAAGTTTCTTTGTTTTTGTGTTTATAGTAAGTACAGTTCCGGTAGCAACAGAATAGGCTTCTTCCAGAATTGGCTCGTTATTTTCATTACGAATAACATTACCATCGGCATCAAGTTTTTTAACCCAGTTTTTAAGATCCAAACCAATACCACCTGTAACATCTACAGTTGTTAGGAAAATTGGCGAAATACCATTTGTTCCCGCAACGATTGGAGCAATATTAATAAAAGGAACATAAGGACTTGCTTTTTTACCTGTCCAAAGTGCCACGTTGTTAACACCTGACATTCTTGACGAGCCTACACCCATCGTACCTTTTTCAGCAATCAACATAACGCTAGCGTCAGGATGTTTTGCTTGTAATGCCTGTATTTCTTCTTGTGCCTCAGGAGTAATCATACATTTACCATGAAGTTCACGGTCAGAACGTGAGTGTGCCTGATTACCCGGAGACAATAAATCTGTAGAAATATCACCTTCTCCAGCAATAAAAGCCACTACCTTAATTTCTTCAACTACTTCTGGCAATGCTGTAAAAAATTCTGCTTTGGCATAACTTTCAAGAATTTCTCTAGCGATTGCGTTATCGTTTTTAAATGCCTCTTTTAAACGGTCAGTGTCTGCCTCATAAAGGTAAACTTGCGTTTTAAGAACATCTGCTGCTTGTTTTGCAATAGCAGTATTATTACCAAGCGCCAAGTCAAGCAACACTTCGATAGAAGGCCCACCTTTCATATGTGATAATAATTCAAAAGCAAAAGCAGGTGTTATTTCTTTAACCTCGAATTGACCAAGAATGATTTCTTTTAAAAATTTAGCTTTAAGACCAGCAGCACTAGTAGTTCCTGGTACCACATTATAAATAAAGAAGTTAAGAGAATCCTCTCTGTACTCGTTATTCAAATCTTTAATTTGCGCAATGATGTCACTTAATAATTCTGCACCATCGATTGGCTTTGGGTGAAGCCCTTGTGTTTTTCTTTCTCCAATTTCTTGGATGTAATCCTTATAAATGTTCATAATGGAGGTATTTTCTAGGTATTTTTATTTTTTTGTTCGCAAATTTAGCTATTAAAGCC
This sequence comes from Flavobacterium aquidurense, assembly GCA_900107365.1. Taxonomy (GTDB): domain Bacteria; phylum Bacteroidota; class Bacteroidia; order Flavobacteriales; family Flavobacteriaceae; genus Flavobacterium; species Flavobacterium aquidurense. Next base: position 342,956 of record FNPS01000004.1, on the reverse strand, counting down.
GAGAATTAAAAAAAATATAATAGAAGTCGCCTTTTCAAAAATTATTATTGTTAAAAAACGATTTTGACCGTCTGTTTTTGCTAAAACATCAATTTTATATTAAAATAATAAATTATTGGTATTTTAAAATCTTTTCTTTAACAAAGTCGAAATTTGTTGTTATAAACGAAGTGAGATTTTACCTCGTTTTTCACGAAGAATCTTTCTAAATAAGAATTTACAACGTTATAGTTGTGTTTTTTCCTTCTTTTAAAACTAAAATCTAAAGAATAGAAGTATCAGAAAAATGACTTCAAAAAAATGAAACAAAAAATCTTGTATTTCAAAATTTCCATTAACTTTGCAATTCAAAGTACTTTTAAATAAATATAACTATGAGACACAAATTAGAAATTTTAAAACAGTATACTCAAAAAAAAGGAGTATCAATTAGTCTGCTTGTAACTGGTTTTAGCACTACCTTACTTATCATTTCTCTTATTGGAATAAAATTAAAATACAGCGATTTTGAATCATTAGCCATAATTAGCCTACTAATTGAATTCGCATACGGAATTATCCTCTCTTCTTTGATTTTAAAAAGCAAAGAAGAATATATTCATTTACTTCCATTTATTATACTGAATTGGTTTATTGGATGTTTTTGCTTAAATACTTTTATTCCTGTTTTTCAGGATCTGCCTGTATGGGTTTATTTGACAACCTTCACATTTTGCATTTCTAATTTTTTCATTTATAAAAACTCAGAAGAAGATTTTAATAACTTAGTCTTCTTCTTTATAAATGGTGCTTCTTTTGGAATAATTTTATACTTTGCCTTTTATCTTATTCCGTTTACCCCCCTTTCAATTGTTGGAATTTTGGCCTTAGGAATGGGTTTTTACGGTTTGGTTCCTGCAATAGTTTTAATCGTCCACACGCTGAGTATTCTAAGGTATTTACAAAGAAATCGATTGTATTTCTTTTCATTCAGTGCCGGAATTTCGACTGTATTTATTGGTTTGTTACTTTTTATAATAGGCTTAACGATCGAAAGCAGAAAAATTGCCGATACCGTTATAATTAAATCTTTTAATAATAATGATGATTTACCGGCTTACATTTCAGTTTCTCAAAATTTAGAACCAAATTTTTTTAATGAAATACTTTTAAAGAAAGACATTGTTTATATGGCACCTGATGATTTCTTTAGCTTTAGGGGCTTTAATTCATTTGGAGGAAAACAATTCAACCAAAGAAAAATAAACAATCCTTTTATAAGTATCGCCTATTTATTTTGTGAAGATCCAGGGTTGAGCAATGATGACAAGATTAACATTCTGAGATCAAATTTCGACAAGAGATTAGAAACTGAGGAACAACTTTGGAATGGTGAAGATTTATTTACCAAAAACATTAAGGAAGATGTCAAAATATATCCAGATTCTCGTTTAGCCTATACCGAAATTACCATGAATATCGCCTGCGAAAAAAAATCATGGGGAGATGAGGAAGCTATTTATTCTTTTCAACTACCAGAAGGATCCGTTGCTACTTCGCTTTCTCTTTGGGTGAACGGTCTTGAGCGAAAAGGTGTTTTAACAACTAAAGAAAAAGCGAAAAAAGCCTACAAGCAGATTGTTGGAGTAGAATACCGTGATCCGTCATTAATGCAATGGAAAGAAGGAAACAAAGTTGTAGTAAGAGTTTTTCCAATAAACAACAAAACACCAAGAACCTTTAAATGTGGTTTTACAACTCCTTTAAAAGTGGAAGATAACGAAATGAACTATCAGAGTCTTTCTATAAAAGGACCAAATATTTCAAAAGCTCAAACAATTTCAAGAATACAGATTGTTGGAAATACAAAAATTGAAACTAGTAAAAATTTTGATCTTAAAAGTGGTTTTTATACAAATGAATCAGAGGGTCTTGACAATTGGCACGCGACTATGCCATTAAACAAAATACATTCTAATTCATTTACATGGAAAAATAAAGTTTATGAAGTCAAAGACATTCAGAAAACAATAATTCCTTTTACTCCTTCTGAAATTATCCTGGATTTAAATAACAATTGGACAAATAAACAAATAGAATCGTTTGTAAACCTAAAGCAAAAAAATATTTATGCTTTTATAAACGGTCGAAAAACAGCTATTACTAATGAAAATTTCAAAGCAATCTTATTGGATTTTGAAGACTTTCATTATTCTTTACTACCTCTTTACAAACTTAGCCAAAACAGTTTAATCATTACAAAATCAGGAACATTTTCGGCAAATTTTGAAGATATAGAAGATTCAAATTATTTAAAAAAAATAAAAAACGGAACAAAACAAAGAAATATAAAAGTCATTAACATTGGCGCAGACATCAATCCGTTTTGGCAAACCGTTAAAGAACAAAAATATGTCGATTACTTTCAGACCAGTTTCAAAAATAGTCTAAAAATGATTGAGAAACATCAGTTTGTTCAATTCAAAACAGATACAAACGCTGTAAATATAGAATCCGCACAAGTCACGATATTAGAAAATCCAAAAAGCAATCTTTCAAAAAGTAATGGCACGAATCATATTTACAGAATGTTTGCATTTGGAAAAGTTTTAGAGGAGCAGGTAAAAATTCAGGCTGATACTTTAGCCAATAATCAATATGTTGACTTAGCGAAAGATGCAAATATTGTTACGCCCATTTCGTCTCTAATCGTTCTCGAAACCGACAATGATTATAAAAAGAATGGTATTGAGAAAAATGTAGACACATTAGGAAATGCTTCAATAAATAATGACGGTGCAGTACCTGAGCCGCATGAATGGTTATTGATTATTATCGGAATTTCAACACTTTATTTCTACCACAGAAAAAACAAAAAACAGACTGTTTAAGATGAATTATGTATTGCAATATAAAAAAACAATTGGCATCCTTATTGCCTGCTGTCTTCTAATTACAAATTATAATATTGTATTATTAGGACTTGATAGCAATTTATTCGGAATTATATTTTCAATCGCATTGTTTTTTATTGGGGGTAGAAAAACGAGTTTAAATCTAAACTACCCCCTCTTTGCGATGATTTTTATTTTGGAGTTTATAAGTTTTCGGCTGTATACTAAATCTGTCCATTTTTTAGCTTTAGCGTTATTCATTTGTCTGTTATATTACAATATAACAAAGAAATTCTCCTTTATTGCTTTCATTTGCATCCTATTATTCTCTTCTCTTTTTAATACTTTTTTTGAATATCTAACCACCGAAATAAAACAATCTCTTTGTTATTATGTATATCTGACTTTAAAAAATTTCATCCCAATTAATAAAATAGAAGGTGTCAATTTTTATATAAACAATGCTAAAATCACTATTGATACCGCTTGCATGGGTTTATCCATGTTTAAAACTGGATTGCTCTCAGGATCTCTTTTGTTGACATTAGAAGAAAAGAAACAACAGAAGTACTTCAGCATTTTACAAATTTTTCTCTTTAGCTGTGTTTTGATTGCATTAAATATTATTTCAAATTATTTCAGAATCATTACTTTGATTTTATTTAATTGTACAGATGAAAATGCATTACATCACAGTATTGGAATACTCTGTTTTCTATTTTACCAAATACTACCTATGCTATTTATAGTCCGATTTTTTAAACCAAAAGAAGAAGAAATTAAAAGAAACAAAAGCCATTATCCAATATTTTTTATCTTCATTGGTAGCTTGGTATTAGTGATAACAAGTGTCGAAATCAAAAAAGAACAACCTTATAATTTACTTGAAAATCTAAGCACTGAATATCCCATTAAAAAAGGCGTTTGGATAAACAAAGAAGTCTTTAAAATTATAACCTCTAAAAAACTTATTTATATTAAAACTCCGGCACACAATCCGTTGATTTGTTGGACAGGCACTGGTTACAAAATCATTGAATCACAAAAAGTAAAAAAAGGAAACAACATAATTTGGCGTGTAAAAATGGAGAAAGACAATACTCAATATTATTCGTATTGGTGGTATGAATGCAACAGAAAGAAATATACTTCCCTAATAGAGGTTCTTTTAATAAAACTATCTTTTAACAAACCGGTGCGACTAATTAACGAAACCAGCAAAATTCAATACTAAAAAAAAGGCCTGGCAAATATTTAATTTGTCAGGCTTTTTTATAAACTTTTATATAGTACTACAACAACTTCTGAATAATAATGTCTTCTGTTATTCCTTCAGCATCTGCTTTATAGTTTTTAATAATTCTGTGTCGTAAAATTCCACTTGCAACAGCCTTTACATCTTCAATATCTGGTGAAAATTTACCATGGAAAGCTGCGTGTGCTTTTGCTGCCAAAATCAAATTCTGAGAAGCCCTAGGTCCAGCACCCCAGTCCAAATAATTTTTCACAAAATCATTAGACAAAGCATTATCCGGACGCGTTTTACTAACTAAAGTCACAGCATATTCAATAACATTGTCAGCCACAGGAATCCTGCGAATTAAATGTTGGAAATCAATAATTTCCTGTGCAGTAAATAATGGATTGATAGTCGTTTTAACATCTGATGTCGTACGTTTTACAACCTGAACTTCTTCTTCAAAAGTTGGATATTCTAATTTTATGGCAAACATAAAACGGTCTAATTGTGCTTCCGGTAACGGATAAGTCCCTTCCTGCTCAATTGGGTTTTGAGTCGCCAATACGAAATACGGTAAATCTAATTTATAGTTTTGACCAGCAATAGTTACGGAACGCTCCTGCATTGCTTCAAGTAAAGCAGCTTGTGTTTTTGGCGGTGTTCTGTTAATCTCATCTGCCAAAATAATATTAGAAAAAATCGGCCCTTTAATGAATTTAAACTGCCTGTTTTCATCAAGAATCTCACTTCCTAAAATATCTGAAGGCATTAAATCCGGAGTAAATTGAATTCTCTTAAAATCTAATCCTAAAGCTTGTGATAACGTATTTATCATTAAAGTTTTTGCCAAACCCGGCACCCCTATTAAAAGAGCGTGTCCTCCTGAAAATATACACAGTAAAATTTGATCTACAACTGCATCCTGGCCTACAATGATTTTTGCTATTTCTGATTTTAATTCGTTTCTCTTTTGAACTAAATTATGAATTGCTGCTACGTCAGACATTTAAGTATGTTTTTAAATTGAAAAAGAGTTAGCTCTATGAATTCATAAAACTAACTCTTTTTATTTATTTAATAAAAATTATTTTTTCAACCAGTTGTTTGCAAAAGCACAATCTCTGTATTCTCCAATAATTTTAATATAAGTATCTTTAATCTTTGTATCAAACCATTTTCCAATTGCTTCAATCTGTTTTTCTTTCAATGCTAAATCTTTAATTTTTGTATAATCTTTAGCATAATCAGCAACGTGTTCATCAATTCTGTTGGTAACAGTAATTAATTTATACGTTTTTTTCCCTTTATCATCTGTACTTAAAAGTGGTTGTGAAATTTCAGTATCTTTTAAATTTGAAACCTGATTGTATAATGTTGGATCCATTTTAGTCAATTCAAAACGGGTGTCCTGCGTATTAGGATTTATAAGGATTCCTCCATTTGCTCTTGTTTCTTTTTCATCAGACTCAGTTCTGGCAGCATCAGCAAAAGTGATTTCTTTAGATTCTATCTTTTTTCTAATGTTGGTAATTCTTTCTTTTGCTTCCTTTAACGCATCTTCAGAAACAGTTGGTGAAATTAAAATATGTCGCAACTCTACTTCCTGACCTTTAATTTTATCAATCATGATAATATGATATCCAAAATTTGTCTTAAAAGGCTCCGAAATTTCACCTTCCTGCAAACTAAATGCTACATCCTTAAATTCTTTTACAAAAGGTGTTTTTCTGGTCATTTTATAATACCCACCGTTTGATGAAGATCCGGGATCTTGCGAATATAAAACTGCTTTTGTAGCAAAACTTGATCCCTCAAGAACATCTTTTCTAATAGCATTTAATCTATCAATTACTTTTTGTTCATCTTCTTTTGAAACTTTTGGCTCAACCACAATCTGTGCTACTTCCATCTCTGCTCCAAAAGTTGGCAAATCCTCTTTTGGTATTTTTTTAAAGAAATTACGAACCTCTTCAGGCGTAATTTGTACACCATCAACAATTTTATCTCTCATTTCTGAAGATAATTTTTGCTCTTTTAAGATATCTGCAAAATAAGTTTTAAACTCCTCAACAGAACTTTTTTTATAGTATTCAACTACTTTATTAATATCACCAACTTGTTTTACCATATAGTTTAGTCGGTCTTCCATCATTCCCCTTACTTCTGCATCACTAACAATGATACTGTCCTGAATGGCCTGGTGTGCATATAGTTTATCTTCTAAAAGCTTACCTAGCATCTGACATCTTGTAATATCTTTTACATTTCCACCTTGAGCTGTAATCTCTAAAAATCCTTTATCAATATCTGAATCTAAAACAATATAATCTCCAACAGTAGCAATAATACCGTCAACTTTTAGCTTCTGTCCAGTAGGAACTTCGACTGGTTTTTGAGCCACAACATCTGGAATAATTTCCTGAGCTGAAACAATTGAGCTGAAAAAAAGTAAAAAACACATTGTTACTACAAGTTTGTAATCAATTGTTTTTAGCTGTAATTTTTTTAATAACATTATTTTAAATTTAATTTGAATGTAAAGATCTTGCCTTCGTACTTCTTTCTTAATAGTAAAAATCACTAAATAATTAAGATCTAGTTCTTTTTAACTTATAACGAACAAAAATAACAATTCAATCACATAATACAACTATCAGCCATACTATTAACAAAAAATTATATGGCTCACATTTCAATTTCACAAATAGAACTGATTTATCGATAATTATTCATTAAAAAGTGGACCAAATCCTGTTTCCCTTTTTTTAGGAATTACTTTATTGAAAAATACAGACAAAAACGTGAACAGCTAAAAAAAGAGTCTTTTTTTACTTAAAAAGTTTCTATTTATAAAGTAACGACTTCTAAATTATAGAAGTGAATATTTTTATTAAGCCGTAATTAATAGTACTTTTGCAACCTATTTATACAAAATATGAGCTTTTTAAAAGAAATACAACGCAGAAGAACATTCGGAATTATATCGCATCCCGATGCCGGTAAAACAACTTTAACTGAAAAGTTATTATTGTTTGGAGGTGCAATTCAGGAAGCTGGTGCAGTAAAAAATAATAAAATCAAAAAAGGAGCAACGAGTGATTTCATGGAAATCGAACGCCAAAGAGGTATTTCGGTTTCTACATCCGTACTTGCTTTTAATTATAAAGACAAAAAAATCAATATTCTTGATACGCCAGGACACAAGGATTTTGCCGAAGATACATTTAGAACTCTAACTGCTGTAGATAGTGTTATTGTCGTTATAGACGTTGCAAAAGGAGTCGAGGAACAAACTGAAAAACTAGTTGCAGTTTGTAGAATGAGAAATATTCCGATGATCGTTTTCATCAATAAATTAGACCGTGAAGGAAAAGATGCTTTTGACTTAATGGATGAAGTTGAACAGAAATTAGGTTTAACAGTTACTCCTTTGAGTTTCCCAATCGGAATGGGTTATGATTTTCAGGGAATTTACAATTTATGGGAACAAAACATCAATCTATTTAGCGGAGACAGCCGTAAAAATATTGAAGAAACTATTGCTTTTTCAGATGTTCAAAATCCTGAATTAGAAAAAATAATTGGTCAAAAACCTGCAGATAAACTACGTGAAGAATTAGAATTAATCGATGAAGTTTATCCAAAATTTGAACGTCAGGATTATTTAGACGGAAAAATCCAACCTGTATTTTTTGGTTCGGCTTTAAATAATTTTGGAGTTCGTGAATTGTTAGATTGTTTTGTAACTATCGCTCCTTCTCCAAGACCAAAAGATTCTGAAACTCGTTTAGTTGATCCAAAAGAAGAAAAAATGACAGGATTTGTGTTTAAAATCCATGCCAATATGGATCCAAAACACAGAGATCGTTTAGCTTTTATCAAAATTGTTTCAGGAACTTTTGAAAGAAACAAACCTTACTATCACGTTCGTCAAAAGAAAAATTTAAAATTCTCCAGTCCAAATGCATTCTTTGCTGAGAAAAAAGAGATTGTAGATATTTCATATCCTGGCGACATCGTTGGTTTGCATGATACAGGAAACTTTAAAATTGGAGATACTTTAACAGAAGGCGAAATAATGAGTTTCAAAGGAATTCCAAGTTTCTCTCCAGAACATTTTAGATACATTAATAATGCTGACCCAATGAAAGCCAAGCAATTGGACAAAGGTGTAGATCAGTTAATGGATGAAGGTGTTGCTCAGTTATTTACATTAGAGATGAACAACCGTAAAGTTATTGGAACTGTTGGAGCACTTCAATATGAAGTAATTCAATACCGTTTAGAACATGAGTATGGTGCAAAATGTACTTATGAAAACTTCCCGGTTCATAAAGCTTGTTGGGTAAAACCTGACGATGCCAAAAATGATGAGTTTAAAGAATTTAAACGAATCAAACAAAAATTCCTGGCACACGATAAATATGGCCAATTGGTATTCTTAGCCGATTCCGATTTTACAATTCAAATGACACAAAGTAAATATCCAAGTGTGAAATTATTTTTCACTTCTGAATTTGACTAAATTCCAATTTCAACATCATAAAAAAAGCGCTAATTATATAATTAGCGCTTTTTTTTAATTTGAATTAAACCAACCTTACTAAGTCATTATATTCCAAAAAATAAATCTTTTCTATTAGGAAATACTAATTTAGAGAAATGTCACGTAAGAAGAAAATTAAGTCGACGAAAGTAAAATTAAATCGGTTAAAGTGCATTTAATTTTAGATTTTGAGCAAAAAAAAGCCCCATTACTGGGGCTTTTCTAATTTATGCTTGTCCTGCCGGACCAAAATTAAGCGGAATTGGTGCTTGTTCAGTGTCTTTAATTTCGCCATGAGCGGCTTCAAAACGATGAATATTTTCACCTATTGCCTTCAATAATCTTTTAGCATGTTGTGGTGTCAAAACAATTCTTGACTTTACCTTGGCTTTAGGAATACCTGGCATAATGCTCACAAAATCTAAAACAAACTCTGATGATGAGTGGTTGATAATGGCAAGATTAGAATAAATTCCTTCTGCAATAGTCTCATCCAACTCAATATTAATTTGCTCCTGTTGTTGTTTCGGATTACTCATAGTTTCCTAATTAATAAATATATTCTTCTTTATTTGCCATCATTTCATTGTAATCGTCTTTAGATCCTACGATAGTGTTATCGTATTCTCTCATACCAGTTCCTGCAGGAATTCTGTGTCCAACAATTACATTTTCTTTTAATCCTTCTAAATCATCTACTTTACCAGCTACAGCAGCTTCGTTAAGTACTTTTGTTGTTTCCTGGAAAGAAGCAGCAGAGATGAATGATTTAGTTTGTAGCGAAGCTCTTGTAATACCTTGTAAAACTGGCGTTGCAGTTGCGGTAATTACATCTCTTGCTACAACAAGGTTTTTATCATTTCGTTTCAACAATGAGTTTTCATCACGTAAGTCACGAGGTGTAATAATTTGACCTGGTTTCAATACAGCAGAATCTCCAGCATCTTCAACTACTTTCATACCATATAATTTATCGTTTTGAACGATAAAATCTTTAGTGTGAATCAATTGATCTTCTAGGAATAATGTATCTCCTGGATCTTGAACTCTTACTTTACGCATCATTTGACGAATAACTACCTCAAAGTGCTTGTCATTAATTTTTACCCCTTGTAAACGGTATACCTCTTGAATTTCATTAACCAAGTATTGTTGAACAGCAGCTGGACCTTGAATTCTTAAAATGTCATCTGGTGTAATTGCACCGTCAGACAATGGTACTCCTGCTCTTACGAAGTCATTTTCCTGTACCAAGATTTGGCTAGAAAGTTTAACTAAATACTTTTTAATCTCACCAAATTTAGATTCGATAACAATTTCACGGTTACCTCTTTTGATTTTTCCAAAAGAAACAACACCGTCAATTTCAGAAACAACTGCTGGGTTTGAAGGGTTACGAGCCTCAAGCAACTCAGTAATTCTTGGTAAACCTCCTGTGATATCGCCCGCTTTAGAAGAACGACGTGGAATTTTAACCAATACTTTACCTGCTTTAATTTTCTCACCATTCTCAACCATAAGGTGTGCTCCTACTGGTAAGTTATACGAACGAATCAATTCACCTTCTTTACCGTAAACCAATAAAGTTGGAATTAATTTTTTATTTCTAGCTTCAGAAATTACTTTTTCCTGGAATCCTGTTTGCTCATCGATTTCAACCATGAATGATTGTCCTTGCTCTAAATCCTCGTAAGCAATTTTACCAGTAAATTCAGAAACAATTACACCATTATATGGATCCCACTTACAGATCACAGATCCTTTAGTAACTGATTCACCATCCTTAACAAAAATACTAGATCCGTAAGGAATATTGTGTGTATTTAAAACGATTCCAGTTTTCTCATCAACTAATTTTAATTCAGTTGAACGTGATACTACGATATCAGTCGCATTACCTTCACTATCCTCACCTTTAACAGTTTTTAAATCTTCAATCTCAAGTCTACCGTTGAATCTTGTAACAATACTAGATTCTTCAGAAATACCTCCAGCAACCCCTCCAACGTGGAACGTACGAAGTGTCAACTGTGTACCCGGCTCACCAATAGACTGAGCTGCAATAACTCCGACAGCTTCACCTCTTTGTGTCATTTTACCAGTAGCTAAGTTTCTACCGTAACATTTAGCACAAATACCTTTTAAAGCTTCACAAGTTAATGGAGATCTAACCTCTACTTTTTCAATTGGAGAAGCTTCGATAGTTCTCATAATTGCTTCAGTAATTTGTTGACCAGATTGAACCATTACTTCATTAGTAAGTGGATTTATAACATCTTGCAATGCAACACGTCCTAAAATTCTTTCTCCTAATGATTCAACGATTTCCTCATTTTTCTTCAAAGCTGAAACTTCAACACCTCTTAAAGTTCCACAATCTTCGATGTTAACAATAACATCTTGTGATACGTCATGAAGTCTTCTTGTCAAGTATCCGGCATCGGCAGTTTTAAGAGCCGTATCCGCAAGTCCTTTACGAGCACCGTGAGTAGAAATAAAGTACTCAAGAATAGAAAGACCTTCCTTAAAGTTAGAAAGAATCGGGTTTTCAATAATTTCTCCACCACCAGCAGTAGATTTTTTAGGCTTAGCCATCAAACCACGCATACCAGTTAACTGACGAATCTGTTCCTTAGAACCCCTCGCTCCAGAGTCAAGCATCATATATACAGAGTTAAAACCTTGTTGGTCTTCTCTAATATTTTTCATTGCTAATTCTGTCAACTGAGCATTTGCTGAAGTCCATACGTCAATAACCTGATTGTAACGTTCGTTATTGGTAATAAGACCCATGTTATAATTCACAGAAATACCTTCAACTTGCTCTCTGGCATCTGCAATTAATTTTGTTTTTTGTTCCGGGATTCTAATATCACCAAGAGAGAATGATAAACCTCCTCTAAATGCGAATTTATAACCCATATCTTTCATATTGTCCAAGAAAGCTGCAGTAGTAGGTACATCAGTCACACTTAAAATGTGTCCGATAATATCTCTAAGGTTTTTCTTAGTCAATACATCATTGATATATCCAGCTGCTTCAGGTACTACTTCATTAAATAATACACGTCCTGCAGTTGTTTGAATAATTTTAAACACTAATTCTCCAGCGTCATTAAAATCTTTTGCTCTGATTCTTACACGAGCATTTAATTCTAATCTTCCTTCGTTTAATGCAATGTTTACTTCTTCAGCAGAATAGAAAGTTAAGTCTTGACCTAAAATTACATGTTCTGGTGTTGAGATACGTTCTTTGGTCATATAATATAGACCCAAGACCATATCCTGAGAAGGTACAGTAATTGGAGCTCCATTTGCAGGGTTAAGAATATTGTGAGAAGCCAACATTAATAATTGTGCCTCTAAAATAGCCTCTGGTCCTAATGGCAAGTGAACTGCCATCTGATCCCCATCAAAATCGGCGTTGAAAGCCGTACATACTAATGGGTGCAATTGGATCGCTTTTCCTTCAATTAATTTTGGTTGGAAAGCTTGAATACCAAGTCTGTGTAACGTAGGAGCACGGTTAAGTAATACAGGGTGTCCTTTGATTACATTTTCAAGGATATCCCAAACTACAGGCTCTTTTTTGTCTATGATTTTCTTAGCAGATTTTACTGTCTTAACAATACCTCTTTCAATCAATTTACGGATTACGAAAGGTTTGTATAACTCAGATGCCATATCTTTTGGCAATCCGCATTCGAATAATTTTAATTCAGGACCAACAACAATTACAGAACGAGCAGAATAATCCACACGCTTACCAAGTAAGTTTTGACGGAAACGTCCTTGCTTACCTTTTAACGAATCTGATAATGATTTTAATGGTCTGTTAGATTCTGTTTTAACTGCAGAAGCTTTACGAGTGTTATCAAATAATGAATCTACAGATTCTTGTAACATACGTTTTTCGTTTCTCAAGATAACTTCTGGAGCTTTAATCTCCATTAATCTTTTCAAACGATTGTTACGGATGATTACACGACGGTATAAGTCATTTAAATCTGAAGTTGCAAAACGACCTCCATCAAGTGGTACAAGCGGACGTAATTCTGGTGGAATAACAGGAACCACTTTCATGATCATCCATTCAGGACGATTTTCGCGGTTTAAGTTAGACTCACGGAAAGACTCAACAACCTGTAATCTTTTTAAAGCTTCAGTTTTACGTTGTTTAGACGTTTCGTTATTAGCACTGTGTCTTAATTGGTAAGACAACTCATCTAAATCGATACGAGCTAATAAATCCATAATACATTCTGCGCCCATTTTGGCAACAAATTTATTAGGATCCATATCATCTAAATATTGATTTTCCTGTGGAAGAGTGTCTAAAATATTCAAATATTCTTCTTCAGTTAAGAAATCTAATCTTTGTAATGATTCTCCATCTGCATTTTTAGCAATACCAGCCTGAATTACTACGTATCTTTCGTAGTAAATGATCATATCTAATTTCTTAGATGGAAGACCAAGGATATAACCAATTTTGTTTGGAAGAGAACGGAAATACCAGATATGAGCAATAGGCACAACAAGGTTGATGTGTCCTACTCTGTCACGACGTACTTTTTTCTCCGTAACTTCAACACCACAACGGTCACAGATAATACCTTTGTAACGAATTCTTTTGTATTTACCACAAGCACATTCAAAATCCTTAACTGGTCCGAAGATTCTTTCGCAGAAAAGTCCGTCACGCTCTGGTTTGTGAGTTCTGTAGTTGATAGTTTCTGGTTTCAACACCTCTCCTCTTGATTCTTTCAGGATAGATTCTGGTGAAGCCAATCCAATTGAGATTTTATTAAATCTTTTAACTGGATTTTTATCTTTATTATTATTTCTATTATTCATCATAGTTTTTACTATTGATTTATTTGCAATTAAAAAATTGATTTTAATTTTAAGTCAAAAGTTTGAAAGTCGAAAGTCGAAAGCCATTGCTGGACTTTAAGACTTTATGACATTTGACTTTAGACTAAAAGTACTACCTCGGGTTACTTCTCTAAACTTCAAAACTTATTCTTGAAGCGCTAATTATGAAACTTTTAAAGTTTAAATAAAAAATCGGAACGGGTTACGGGTATAAATCCTAAAAACTGGTATTTTATAAACAGCTTCAGTCTCAGCTTTCAGAGTGATCTGAATACTGAGACTGTAACTGAAAACTTTATTTATTCTTCTAAACGAATGTCAAGTCCAAGACCTTTTAATTCATGCATTAATACATTGAATGATTCAGGTAATCCCGGTTCTGGCATAGATTCTCCTTTAACGATAGCCTCGTAAGTTTTAGCTCTACCAATAACGTCATCCGATTTAACTGTTAAGATTTCACGAAGAGTACTTGATGCTCCATAAGCTTCAAGTGCCCAAACCTCCATCTCTCCAAAACGCTGACCTCCAAATTGAGCTTTACCTCCAAGTGGTTGTTGAGTAATCAACGAGTATGGTCCGATAGAACGTGCGTGCATCTTATCATCAACCATGTGTCCTAATTTAAGCATGTAAATTACACCCACAGTTGCAGCTTGATGGAAACGCTCTCCAGTACCACCATCATAAAGGTGTGTATGTCCGAAACGTGGTACTCCGGCTTCATCAGTTAATTCATTAATTTGATCTAAAGTGGCACCGTCAAAAATTGGAGTAGCAAATTTTCTACCTAAATTTTGTCCAGCCCATCCAAGAACAGTTTCATAAATCTGACCAATGTTCATACGTGAAGGTACCCCAAGTGGATTCAATACGATATCTACTGGTGTTCCGTCTTCAAGGAAAGGCATATCTTCATGACGAACGATTCTTGCAACAATACCTTTGTTACCGTGACGTCCTGCCATTTTATCCCCTACTTTCAGTTTACGTTTTTTAGCGATATAAATTTTCGCTAATTTCAATATTCCAGATGGTAATTCATCTCCAACTGTAATAGTGAATTTTTCTCTTCTTAAAGATCCTTGTAAGTCGTTCAGCTTAATTTTATAGTTATGAATTAAATCATTAACCATTTTATTTGTAGCGTCATCAGCAACCCATTGACCTTTGCTTAAGTGAGCAAAATCCTCTACTGCGTAAAGCATTTTTTGAGTATATTTTTTACCTTTTGGTAAAACTTCTTCACCCAAATCATTCATTACACCCTGAGATGTTTTTCCGTTAACGATCAGGAATAATTTTTCAACCAATCTGTCTTTTAATTCAACAAATTTAGTTTCAAATTCCATTTCTAAAGCGCCTAAAGCATCTTTATCCTGAGTACGTTTACGTTTATCTTTTACGGCTCTTGCAAATAATTTTTTGTCAAGAACTACACCATGTAAAGATGGAGAAGCTTTTAATGAAGCATCTTTTACATCACCTGCTTTATCCCCGAAGATTGCACGAAGCAATTTCTCTTCCGGAGTAGGATCTGATTCTCCTTTTGGTGTAATTTTCCCGATCAAAATGTCGCCAGGTTTAACCTCTGCTCCAATTCTGATCATACCGTTTTCATCTAAATCTTTAGTAGCTTCTTCAGAAACGTTAGGAATATCGTTTGTTAACTCTTCATTTCCTAACTTAGTATCTCTAACCTCTAATGAATAATCATCAACGTGGATAGAAGTAAAAATATCATCACGAACTACTTTTTCAGAAATCACAATCGCATCCTCAAAGTTATACCCTTTCCATGGCATGAACGCAACTTTTAAGTTTCTACCTAAAGCTAATTCACCATTTTGAGTAGCATATCCTTCTGATAATACTTGTCCAAGAATAACTCTGTCACCCTTTCTTACGATTGGTTTCAAGTTGATACTTGTACCTTGATTGGTTTTTCTAAATTTAATTAAGTTGTACGTTTTTTCATCAGCATCAAAACTAACCATTCTTTCATCTTCAGTACGGTCGTATTTGATAGTAATGATATTAGCATCAACATATTCTACAGTTCCATCTCCCTCAGCATTAATCAATACCCTAGAATCTGAAGCTACCTGACGCTCTAAACCTGTACCAACAATCGGAGCTTCCGGACGGATCAAAGGAACCGCCTGACGCATCATGTTAGATCCCATCAAGGCTCTATTCGCATCATCATGTTCCAAGAAAGGAATCAATGAAGCAGAAATCGAAGCAATCTGGTTAGGAGCAACGTCTGTATAATGTACTGCAGATGGTTCAACAACCGGGAAGTCACCTTCCTCACGAGCAATAACGTTGCTTGCCGTAATTTTACCAGTAGCATCCATTTCAATGTTTGCCTGAGCAATCATTTTTCCTTCTTCTTCTTCAGCACTTAAATAAATAGGAGTACTTTCTAAATCAACTACACCATTTGTAACTTTACGGTATGGAGTTTCGATGAAACCCATTCCGTTTACTTTTGCATAAACACCAAGAGATGAAATCAAACCAATGTTTGGTCCCTCTGGAGTTTCAATCGGACATAAACGACCATAGTGTGTATAGTGAACGTCACGAACCTCGAAACCAGCTCTCTCTCTCGAAAGTCCACCAGGTCCAAGTGCAGATAATCTTCTTTTGTGTGTAATCTCAGCCAATGGATTCGTTTGATCCATAAATTGAGATAACTGGTTAGTACCAAAGAAAGAGTTGATAACTGACGACAATGTTTTAGCATTAATCAAATCAATTGGTGTAAACACCTCGTTATCTCTAACGTTCATTCTCTCACGAATAGTTCTCGCCATACGCGCTAAACCAACACCGAATTGTTGAGACAATTGTTCACCAACTGTTCTAACACGACGGTTTGATAAGTGATCAATATCATCAATCTCTGCTTTAGAGTTGATTAATTCGATCAAATATTTTACAATGGTAATGATATCTTCTTTGGTAAGCACTTGCTTTTCCATTGGGATATCCAAACCAAGTTTTTTATTCATTCTATAACGACCAACTTCACCTAAGTTATAACGTTGATCAGAGAAGAACAATTTATCTATAATACCACGAGCAGTTTCCTCATCAGGCGGTTCAGCGTTACGCAACTGACGGTAAATGTGCTCTACAGCTTCTTTTTCAGAGTTTGTTGGATCTTTTTGCAACGTATTGTGGATAATAGCATAATCTGCCTGATTATTATCCTCTTTATGCAACAAAATAGATTTTACATTAGAATCAATGATTTCTTCAACATTATCTTTGTCGATAATAGTATCTCTATCAAGAATGATTTCGTTACGTTCGATAGAAACTACCTCTCCAGTATCCTCATCAACGAAATCCTCATGCCAAGTGTTTAATACACGTGCCGCAAGTCTTCTTCCAATGTATTTTTTAATACCAGTTTTAGAAACTTTAATTTCTTCAGCTAAGTCGAAAATTTCAAGGATATCCTTATCTCTTTCGAACCCGATTGCACGGAATAAAGTTGTAACCGGTAATTTTTTCTTTCTATCGATATAAGCGTACATTACGCTATTGATATCTGTAGAAAATTCTATCCAGGAACCTTTAAAAGGAATTACTCTGGCAGAATAAAGTTTTGTACCATTTGCATGGAATGATTGACCAAAGAAAACCCCAGGAGAACGGTGTAGTTGAGATACTACTACACGCTCAGCACCATTGATAACAAAAGTACCGCTTGGAGTCATATAAGGTATTGTTCCAAGATAAACATCTTGTACAATAGTTTCAAAATCTTCGTGTTCTGGATCTGTACAATATAGTTTTAACCTGGCTTTTAAAGGAACACTATAAGTAAGACCTCTCTCTATACATTCTTGAATTGTATAACGTGGCGGATCAACAAAATAATCTAGGAATTCCAATACAAAGTTATTTCTTGTATCTGTGATTGGAAAGTTTTCCATGAAGGTGTTGTATAACCCTTCGTTGCCTCTTTCGTCAGATTTCGTTTCTAATTGAAAGAAATCCTTAAAAGATTTAACCTGAACATCTAGGAAATCTGGATAGTCAGGGATATTTTTTGTAGAGGCAAAATTCAATCTTTCAGTCTGATTTGTTATCATCAATGGACAAAATTTTGATTAAAAAAAAGTAATTTTTTGTGTAAACACACACTGTTTAATCTATACTTTCTTATTATAATCAATACATCTTTAAAAATAAACTAGTAAAGTGAGCTTAATTTTTTTCTTCGTATTGATCAAAAACTTTTTCGTATTTTAAACTATTTGAATAATAAAATTGGATATATTTTATTATACGAAAAATGGTTTAGGCCATTGAGTTACCTCAAGACCTAAACCTAGTTCTTAAAACTGAGTTGAATTATTTAAGCTCAACTACAGCTCCAGCTTCTTCTAATGATTTTTTAAGACCTTCAGCCTCTTCTTTAGAAACACCTTCTTTAACGTTACTTGGAGCACCGTCAACTACATCTTTAGCTTCTTTCAAACCTAAACCTGTAAGTTCTTTAACTAATTTTACAACTGCTAATTTAGAAGCACCAGCTTCTTTTAATACAACTGTAAATTCAGTTTGTGCTTCTTCAGCAGCACCTTCTCCACCACCAGCAGCAACTACTACAGCTGCAGCAGCAGGCTCGATACCATACTCGTCTTTTAATATTGTTGCTAATTCGTTAACTTCTTTAACTGTTAAGTTAACTAATTGTTCTGCGAATTGTTTCAAATCTGCCATTTTTTCTATCGTTTAAAATGATTTGTAAAATATAATTTATTTATTGTGCGCTAATTAAGCAGCAAGGAAATAATGTTCCCTGCGTTTGTTATTATGCTTCTTCCTCTTCGCTCTTTGCGAATTGGTTTTGTAAAGCAGAGATAACTCTTTGTGCTGGTGATTGCAATAATCCAATAAGTTCTCCAAGAAGTTCTTCTTTAGATTTAATAGTTGCTAATGCATCTAATTGATCATCTCCAATATAAATTTCAGAATTAATATAAGCTCCTTTTAATACAGGTTTAGCCGATTTTTTTCTGAAATCTTTGATTATTTTTCCAGGTGCATTTGCAACATCTGAAATAAATATAGCACTATTACCAGTCAATACTGAAGGTAAATCACCATAGTCATTAGCAGAAGCTTCCATTGCTTTTGCAAGCAAAGTGTTTTTTACAACCTCTAATTTTATACCTGCTTTAAAGCAAGCTCTTCTCAAGTTTGAAGTTGTTTCTGCATTTAATCCAGAAATATCAGATACATAAATAATATTTGTACCAGCTAACTGTGCAGTTAAATCTTCAATCGCGATTGATTTTTCTTCTCTAGTCATACTAAAAATTATTAACTACCAATTATACTGCTTTAGGGTCCAATGCAATTGCAGGACTCATAGTGCTTGTAAGGTGAATACCTTTAATATAGGTACCTTTAGCAGCAGTTGGTTTAAGTTTGATTAATGTTTGAATAATTTCGTGTGCATTGTCATAAATTTGCTCAGCTCCAAAAGAAACTTTACCAATTCCTGCATGTACGATACCAGTTTTATCAACTTTAAAGTCAATTTTACCAGCTTTAACCTCTGCAACAGCTTTTGCAACATCCATAGTTACAGTACCTGTTTTAGGGTTTGGCATTAAACCTCTAGGTCCTAAAATACGACCTAATGGACCTAATTTACCCATAACAGCTGGCATAGTGATGATAACATCAACATCTGTCCAACCATCTTTAATTTTTTGTAAATAATCGTCAAGACCTACATAATCAGCTCCAGCTTCTTTAGCTTCCGCTTCTTTATCTGGAGTAACCAATGCTAATACTTTAACGTCTTTACCTGTTCCGTGAGGTAATGTAACCACACCTCTAACCATTTGATTCGCTTTTCTTGGATCTACACCCAAACGAACTGCGATATCAACAGACTCATCAAATTTTGCAGAAGCTATAACTTTAATCAATGCAGCAGCATCTTTCAAAGAGTATAGTTTGTTCTTTTCAATTTTTGAAGCAGCCTCTTTTTGCTTTTTTGTTAATTTTGCCATTTCTTTCTCTTAATTAAAAAGGAGCATCTCCTGATACAGTTATACCCATAGATCTAGCAGTTCCAGCGATCATGCTCATTGCAGATTCGATTGTGAATGCATTTAAATCTACCATTTTATCTTCAGCAATTGCTTTGATAACGTCCCAAGTAACACTAGCTACTTTTTTACGATTTGGTTCACCTGATCCAGACTTTAGCTTTGCAGCTTCCAATAATTGGACAGCAGCTGGAGGAGTCTTAACAACAAAATCAAATGATTTGTCTTTATACACAGTAATTTGTACTGGGCATATTTTGCCAGGTTTATCTTGTGTTCTAGCATTGAACTGCTTACAGAACTCCATGATATTAACCCCAGCAGCTCCTAAAGCAGGTCCAACCGGTGGCGACGGATTCGCAGCACCTCCCTTAACTTGTAGTTTAACTACCTTACTAATTTCTTTAGCCATTTTTTAAAAAATTTAACACCACAATTATTGGAAGCAATTGTAGTGGTTATTATAGATGTAACAAAAATTATACTTTCTCAACTTGCATAAAACTTAATTCTAATGGAGTTTTTCTTCCGAAAATCTTAACCATTACTTCAAGTTTACGCTTTTCTTCATTTATTTTTTCAACCGTACCATTGAAGCCATTAAAAGGACCATCGATCACCTTAACAGTTTCTCCTAAGTTGAAAGGAATAGCGCGAGTATCTGTATTTACAGCTAACTCATCTACTTTACCTAACATTCTATTTACTTCAGAAAGTCTTAAAGGAACAGGTTCCCCGCCTTTAATCTCTCCTAAAAATCCAATTACACTTGTAATAGACTTAATAATATGAGGTATCTCACCAACTAAATTGGCTTCGATCATAACATACCCAGGAAAGTAAACTTTATCCTTAGACATTTTCTTTCCTTCTTTTACAGTAACTACTTTTTCTGTAGGCACTAAAACTTGGGAAACATAATCACCCATACCTAGTCTGGCAATTTCAGTTTCGATGTAAGCTTTGACTTTATTTTCTTGTCCGCTTACAGCTCTAACCACATACCATTTTTTCACATTATTATCTGCCATCACAAAAAAATTATCCTTTTAACCAGTTAAAAAATCCAGCCAAAGCTTTTGCAAAAAATTCGTCTACTCCCCATGTTGCCAAAGCAAATAGAATCGAAAATACAGCCACAACAATTGTCAATTTTTGAACCTCAGCCCAAGCAGGCCAAGTAACATTTGACTTTAACTCCTCGAAAGCCTCTGATAAATAATTAGTAACTTTTGTCATTTTATATATTTTATATTGCACGGGCGGAGGGATTCGAACCCCCATCAACGGTTTTGGAGACCGCTATTCTACCCTTGAACTACGCCCGTAATTAAAAGCCAGTGATTTCAATGAAGAAAATCAGCTGGCTTTTTATAATATTTATAGGATTATCCTACTATTTCAGTAACCTGACCTGCACCTACAGTTCTACCACCTTCACGGATAGCAAAACGTAAACCTACGCTCATTGCGATTGGGCTCAATAAAGATACATTGATAGTTAAGTTATCTCCTGGCATTACCATCTCTACTCCTTCTGGTAAAGTAATAACTCCTGTTACGTCAGTTGTACGTACGTAGAACTGTGGACGGTAGTTATTATGGAATGGAGTATGACGTCCACCTTCTTCTTTTTTCAAGATATAAACCTCAGCTTTGAAAGTAGCGTGTGGTTTTACTGATCCTGGCTTAATGATAACCATTCCTCTTTTGATAGATTCTTTATCAACACCTCTTAACAATAAACCTACGTTATCTCCAGCCTCACCTCTATCAAGGATTTTACGGAACATCTCAACTCCTGTAATAGTAGAAGTTAATTTATCAGCTCCCATACCAATGATTTCAACTGGATCTCCTGTATTAGCAATACCTGTTTCGATACGACCTGTAGCAACAGTTCCACGACCAGTAATTGTAAATACATCTTCAACCGGCATCAAGAATGGTTTAGCAGTATCACGAATTGGCTCTTCGATCCAATTATCAACAGCTTCCATTAATTCAATGATTTTAGGAACCCAAGCAGGATCATTATTCAATCCTCCTAAAGCAGAACCTTGAACTACTGGACCATTATCTCCATCATATTCGTAGAAAGATAATAAATCTCTAATTTCCATTTCAACAAGCTCTAATAACTCAGCGTCATCAACCATGTCAACTTTGTTCATGAAAACTACCATTCTAGGAATACCAACCTGGCGACCTAAAAGGATGTGCTCACGAGTTTGTGGCATTGGACCATCTGTAGCAGCAACTACTAAGATAGCTCCGTCCATTTGAGCAGCACCAGTAACCATGTTCTTTACGTAATCCGCGTGACCTGGACAGTCAACGTGAGCGTAGTGACGGTTAGCTGTTTCATACTCTACGTGTGATGTATTAATAGTAATACCTCTTTCTTTCTCCTCTGGAGCGTTATCGATTTGATCAAACGATTTTGCTTGACAGTAACCTGCATCAGACAATACTTTTGTAATTGCAGCAGTTAATGTAGTTTTTCCGTGATCCACGTGTCCAATTGTACCTATGTTTAAGTGCGGTTTGGAACGATTAAAATTCTCCTTTGCCATTTTACTTAATTTTTAATCTTAGTTATATATTAATTTTCAATTTCCTACTTACTTGAGCCAATGTCGGGAATTGAACCCGAGACCTCTTCCTTACCAAGGAAGCACTCTACCCCTGAGCTACACCGGCAGAGAGTTCTGATTTTAGATTTAAGAATTTAGATTTTACAATCTAAAATCAACAATTTGAAATCTAAACTTTTTTTGTGGGGAGAGCAGGATTCGAACCTGCGAAGTTCACACAGCAGATTTACAGTCTGCCCTCGTTGGCCGCTTGAGTATCTCCCCTTTTTTTTATCAATAATTACATGAACAATTTCAAATCGCATTTGAAATAACTAGAGCCGGCGGAGGGACTCGAACCCACGACCTGCTGATTACAAATCAGCTGCTCTAGCCAACTGAGCTACGCTGGCAATATCAATAAAAAAGTCCGCTATTTCTAACGGACTGCAAATGTAGCTATTTTATCTTTGTATCAAAACATTTTTCGAAAAAATTTTCCAATTATATATGTGCTCTTATTTTTTCTTTCCTTTTTACCAGTAAACGCTCTAAAGATTCTGCCGAAAGCTCAACTGCCTCTTCAAATGTCTTACACTGCTTTTTAACCAAAAATTCATCTCCAGGAACATTAATCTTTATCTCAACAGCTTTATTCTCTTTATCACTTGTTCTCTCAACTTTTAAAAAAACATCAGCCGAGACAACTCGATCGTAATACTTTTCCAACTTATCCATTCTTTCTTGAATAAAATCCACCAACTTTCGGTCAACAGTAAAGTTAACTGCATGAACATCTACCTTCATAATATTAATTTTATGGTTAAACATTTCAGAAGTATTATTTATTTCTAGGATGAGCATCCCCATATACTTTTTTAAGCTCCGCTAAACTATTATGAGTATAAACTTGTGTAGATGCCAAACTAGAATGTCCTAATAACTCCTTAACTGAATTTAAATCTGCCCCGTTATTAAGTAAATGAGTTGCAAAAGTATGCCGAAGCACATGCGGACTTTTTTTTACCTTTTCAGAGACCCTACTAAAGTAAGAATTTATTAATCGATACACAAAAGATTCACTTAATTTTAATCCTTTTTTTGAAATAAAAAAATAATCCGTATCTACAATATTTTCAACCAAATTTCGTTCATCAAGATATAACTTAATCTGATCTGCAATAATCGGCAAAACCGGAATAATACGCTCTTTATTACGCTTACCCAAAACCTTTACCACATTTGAAGCCAAATCAACATTATACATCATCAGATGTATTAATTCAGCACGTCTCATTCCGGTCGTATAAAACATATCAACAATAAGTCTATCACGAATTTCTTCAAAACCAACAGAACTACTCACCTGCCCCATTAAATCAGAAAGTTCTTTTTCAGAAAATGGAATCTGAATAACTTTCGGAGTCTTCAAAGCCTTATGCTTCAACATAGGACTTACCTCAATTTGTTTTGTTTTTAAAAGAAATTTATAAAAAGCTTTTAATGAAGCCATTTTTCTATTCACAGAAACATTTGAAATATCCTGATCAACAAGAGAAACAACCCAACTTCTAATTTGACTGTAATTTACTTTTTCAATATCTTCCTGTTCAAAATTTTCCTTATTGAAAACTTGAAAAAAACCAATATCATTCAAATAAGCATTAACCGTGTGCTCTGAGTATTTTTTCTCCAACTGTAGATAATCACGAAACGCGTCTTTATTCGATTTCATTACAAATATTTTTACTTCATTCAAAAACAACAATAAATTCTACCTATATATATTATCTCAAAATTAAGCATAAAAAAACCGTTAGTATCAAAATATTGACAACTAACGGTAATTATTTTTGAAAAGCTTAATACTAACTTTCTAAACCATCTCTCATGTTTTGAATGTAAGCCGCTTTTTGAATTTGAGCTCTTTTGATAACAGAAGGCTTAATAAAAGCAGTACGTGCTCTTAGTTGACGAACAGTTCCTGTTTTATCAAATTTTCTTTTATAGCGCTTTAATGCTCTATCGATATTTTCTCCGTCTTTAATTGGTATAATTAACATAATATAGACACCTCCTCTCGTTAAGGCTGCAAAAGTATATATTAATTTTGAATTACGAGTTATAAATTGTGAATTATTTTTAAAAGAAGAAAGAACATAGAAGAAAGAACATAGAAGAAAGAACATAGAAGAGAGAGAATAGATTATAGTTATAACTCTTTACTCTTTACTCTTTACTCTTTACTCTTTACTCTTTACTCTTTACTCTTTACTCTTTACCCTTTACTCTTTACTCTTTACTCTTTACTCTTTACTCTTTACTCTTTACTCTTTACCCTTTACCCTTTACTCTTTACTCTTTACTCTTTACTTCTTACTCTTTACTCTTTACTCTTTTAACAAATTTCTCGATATAACTAATTTTTGAATTTCAGTTGTACCTTCGCCAATTGTACACAGCTTAGAATCTCTGTAAAATTTCTCCACAGGAAAATCTTTAGTATAACCGTACCCGCCATGAATCTGAACAGCTTCGTTAGCTATTTTTACACAAGCTTCCGATGCATACATCTTAGCCATTGCACCAAGCGTTGTCACAGGTTTATGCTGCTGTTTTAAGAATGCTGCTTTATGAAGCAACAATTCCGAAGCTTCTATTTCTGTTGCCATATCAGCCAGCTTAAATGAAATTCCCTGAAAACTACTAATCGGCTGACCAAACTGATATCTCTCTTTAGAATATTTTAAAGCAGCTTCATAAGCACCTTTTGCAATTCCTAAAGACAAAGCTCCAATTGAAATTCGGCCGCCATCTAAGATTTTCATTGCCTGTATAAATCCCTGACCAACTTCTCCTAATCTGTTTGCGTCAGGCACACGACAATTATCAAAAACCAACTCAGCAGTTTCACTGGCGCGCATTCCTAATTTATTTTCTTTTTTTCCTGAGGTAAATCCTGCCATTCCCTTTTCAAAGACAAATGCAGTCATTCCTTTTGAATCTCCTTTTTCTCCGGTACGTACAATCACTACTGCAATATCACCCGAAATTGCATGCGTAATAAAATTTTTAGCACCGTTCACAATCCAAAAATCACCATCTTTAACTGCGGTAGTATTCATACCTCCCGCATCAGAACCGGTATTATGCTCTGTTAGCCCCCAAGCTCCAATGTATTCAGCTGTTGCTAATTTAGGTAACCATTTTTTCTTTTGCTCTTCGTTACCAAAAGTCAAAATATGGTTTGTACATAATGAGTTATGAGCCGCAACAGACAAACCAATTGAAGGATCAACTTTTGAAATTTCTTCTACAACAGTAATATATTCATGATAACCTAATCCGGATCCTCCATATTCTTCAGGCACTAAAACCCCCATAAAACCCATTTCGCCTAGTTTTTTAAAAAGCGGAACTGGAAAAATTTGTGCTTCATCCCATTCCATTATATTAGGTCTAATGTTTTTTTCGGCAAAATCTTTAATAGACTGCGCAATCATTGACTGTGTTTCGTTATAATCAAAATTCATTGTTGGCTATATTTTTTAGAACTCCAAATATAAACTAATTATTTTTGCTTTTTCAACAGGAAAACCTTTAATTTTTGATAAATCCTCAATATTTTGAAAATTTCCATTCATACTTCTATACGTTACGATTTGTTTGGCTAATGCATATCTGAAATAGAAAAACTGAGACAATTCCTTTAAAGACGCATCATTTATTGCTATTTTCTTAAAGCTTGCAGGCAATATTACCTTAAAATGAGAATTCAACTCCGCAATAACTTCCGGTGAAAGTCCCCAGATATCATTCATCTGCTCCATAGAAACAAAACATCCTACTACTTCTTTTTGTTTCAATATACGTAAAGATAAAGCTTCACCTATACCATATATTTTAATCAAATCCTCCTGAGTGGCGTCATTAATATTTAAAATTACAATCTTCTCCTTTTTAATATCGGCTTTTCTAATAAATTCTTTTTGCTCTGTTTTGAAATTATTTTCTTTCTGAATCCAACCCGGAAACTTAAACAAAGGAGAAATAACTTTTAACAAGGAATCAGAAATTTTAGTGACTTGTTGAAACTCTTCCGTAGAGTTAACAAATTTATTTTTTTTCCGAAATTCTAAAAGTCGATCAATTTCCTGTGTAGACATTCCAAGTTTATATCCTTTATAATCTGTTATGAAATTTGGATTAAAAAGATAGAATTTAGGTTTCTCCTCATCTTTAATAAACTTAAGAGAATCAATTTCTGATTGTAAAGACATCCATTGTTCTTTTTCCGGGAAAGTTTTTTCAGGCAAATTAAAATCAACATAAAAATAAACCATCTGCAATATTATAATAATTACAAAAAGTAAAAAAATTCCTGTACGTTGCTCTCTTGTAAATTTAAAATATATTGCGAGCGTTTTAAGATTAGCCATTAAAATAAAATTTTCAATCGTTTTAAAAGGATAAAATAAACAATAAAATATCAATTTATTAAGAAAAATAGTAAAAAATTTATTCTTCATCAAATTATTCAATCCGCATTAACACTCTAATTAAATTGATGAATTTCAATGCTTAACAGCTGTAAACTACCTATTTTGCATATTTTTTTGATATTTTATAACTTAAAACAATATAATTGTTTTTATTTTTTATAAAAAACGATACATTTGGAGCTTAATAACAATAAACCAATATAATAGTATGTCAATTTGGAAAACTAAACCTCTTTCGGTACTGCTCGGTGAAGCATCCGAATCTGAAAAAGGACTAAAAAGAACCTTATCTTCACGTTCGCTTGTTGCACTTGGAGTTGGAGCAATTATTGGAGCGGGACTATTTTCGCTAACAGGAATTGCAGCTGCTGACCACGCAGGTCCGGCGGTAACAATTTCTTTTATTTTAGCAGCTGTAGGTTGCGCATTTGCCGGACTTTGTTATGCTGAATTTGCATCAATGATTCCGGTTGCGGGTAGTGCATACACTTACTCTTATGCTACTATGGGTGAATTTATGGCCTGGATTATCGGTTGGGATTTAGTTTTAGAATACGCTTTGGGTGCCGCTACCGTTGGTGTAAGTTGGTCCCGGTATTTACTTGAACTTCTTGCAAAATACGGAATACATTTACCGCCCGACCTAATTTGTTCACCTTGGGAAACATTAACACTTAGTAATGGTACCGTAATAAATGGAGGAATCGTAAATTTACCTGCTATATTCATTGTTTCGCTTCTTTCTTTATTATTAATAAAAGGAACTAAAGAATCAGCTTCATTAAACAACGTTTTAGTTGTTATAAAGGTTGCTGTAGTAATCGTTTTTATTGTTTTAGGATGGAAATTTATCGACCCTACTAATTATACACCTTATATTCCTGAAAACACAGGTGTTTTCGGAAAATTTGGTTGGTCAGGAATTGCTGCCGGAGCTGGTACTGTATTTTTTGCCTTTATTGGTTTTGATGCTGTTTCTACTGCCGCTCAGGAAGCTAAAAATCCACAAAAAGGAATGCCAATTGGTATTTTAGGATCACTTGTTATTTGTACAATTCTATATGTATTGTTCTCTCATGTTATGACAGGACTTGTACCTTACTATAAATTTGCAGGAGATGCAAAACCTGCTGCGACCGCTTTTGCTGTAACAGGATACGACTTTTTGCAAACAGGACTAATTGTAGCTATTTTAGCTGGATATACTTCTGTAATGTTAGTAATGCTTATGGGACAAAGCCGTGTTTTCTATACAATGAGTAAAGATGGTTTATTACCTCCTTTCTTCAGTGAAATTCATGCAAAATTCCGTACTCCCTGGAAAACAAACCTTTTCTTTTTAGTATTCGTAAGTTTATTTGCTGGACTTGTTCCGGTAAGCGACTTAGGACATATGGTAAGTATTGGAACACTATTAGCGTTTGTATTAGTTTGTATTGGTGTTATGGTTATGCGTAAAAAGATGCCAGATGCACCTAGAGCTTTTAGAACTCCATGGGTTCCATTTGTACCGGTTGCAGGAATCGTTATTTGTCTAGCTTTAATGTATTCATTACCAAACGAAAGTTGGGCAAGGCTTGTAATTTGGATGGCATTAGGTATAGTTATCTACTTTGTTTATGGTAAGAAAAACAGTAAATTAAATAATCCGGAAAAATATTCCAAATAAAGCATCAAAAAAGGATCATATAGTATATGATCCTTTTTTTTTATTCAATAACTTTTATAAGTCAAATACTGAAGTTCGTTTTGCCCGAATAAGATCTTTTAAACGGATCCAAAATGCTAGTGTTAAGTAAATTCCAAAGCCTAAACCTGCGGTTACAAATGAAATATAAATAAAAAACAATCGTACACTTGTAACACGCATTCCAAGTTTATCTGCTAATCGAGATGAAACATGAAATCCGTATTTTTCAAAGAAAAATTTAAGTTTTAAAATTGCTGACATTTCTAATATTAGATTTTAGATTTTGGACAAAAATACAAAATTATACCATTGTCGCCTTTTTTTAACTATCTAATTACTTTTCATTAATTCTATTCCTAAAGCACATCTTAAACAGGCTTTCTTATTGCAATATTCATTCTTTAGCTCCAGCAAAGTTTGTGTTTCAAATGCATTTTCTGAAATAATTCCAAAGCTCTCAAATTTATCAATTATTGCATTTTTTTCAGGAGAAACCTCATGCATAAATGAAATAAGATCTTCAGCATTAGATTCTCCAATTTTATATGAATAAGCAAATTGCAACGGAATAATGGTGTTTATAATCAACAAATCAATAAATGATTTAGACAAAGGTTTTAACTTCTTAGGACTTTCTTTATCAAACTGATAATGATTTTGCCAATATAAACTTGTTGCAACGTTTAATAGATTATAAACATCTTTAGCCGACTTTAATATGATTACTTTAGAAAATAAATTCTGATGTTTATTATACAAGCTTCCTAATTGAGAAAGCCGTATGGTTGGAAAATTATCCGGACGATGTTTAAAAAACTGCAGTGGCTCTGTATAGACCTTATCTAATTGATATTTATGCAAAAGATAAAAATATCTGATTTTCAAATCATTAAAATATAAATCTTCCTTTTCAGAATCTAATAAACCGGAAGTCCCAAAAAACAATGCTTCAAGATTTTCTATTTCGAAACTTTCTTTTCGAACAATAGAAAACGGGATTGATTGAGCAATTTGTAAAAAAGCATTTCCATTTGTGTTTAACCCAAAATTCTTTGCTAACAAAGAGAACAAAACCGATTCCCAATCGTAATTTGCTTCTTCTAACAATTCATAAATAAATTTCGCTTTTCTTTCCAGTCGATCAAAAAATAATCTTTCCTGCCAATTTTTAAAAACAAATTCATCTATTTGGACCATCTGTTTTTCGCAAGAAATCCAGGATTTTGGAGTCATTAAAGAATGATAGTTGTTTATTATTTCTGAAGAAACATAATCTTTCAAAATTAAAACAGGAATTTCAGTATTATTTTTACTAAATATCTCTGTATCATGCTCCCAAACTACATGCAAAATGACATTTTCATAGGCGGGATCTTTTTCATGGTGATGCACATACCAATCAGATGATTTTAAATGAATTTCAACATTTCCTGCCCACTTTTGAGTTCCAATTTTAATCTGAGCGTTAAAAAAATCAGGTCCTGAAAGTTCTAAATAATCTCCGGTCTTAATAATTACAATTGGATCATTTTGAGTTGTTCTTAAATTCAGAGTTTCAAACTTCGTGAATTTCCATAGATAATGAAGAAATTCTTCTCTCATTTTTTAGGCTAATATTTAAGTTACAAAAACCTAAAAATAGCAAAAAAAATAATACTTATCCTACAAAAAACATCACTTTAACATATATAACTTAGCGCAAGCACGGGCATCGGATAAGGCTTCATGGTGATTTAACTGAATTTTCATTTCACGACAACAATCACTTAATTTAGTTGGCTTTAATCCCTTTGCTTTGTAAATTTTGACTGTACATTCCCAACGTTCTGCAATATTTAAATTTTCATATTGCAAACCATAAAGTGCCATTGATTTCATCAATACATTTCGATCAAAACTTTCATTATGTGCTACAACAACTCTATTTTTCAATCTTCTTTCGATTTCAGGAAATACTTCAGAAAACGACTTTGCGTTAATCGTATCACGTGGATAAATACCATGAACCTGAATTGTATACGGATTATATATATTGTTTGGAGGTTTTATTAGCGATACAAACTCATCAATAATAATTCCGTTTTGGACTGTAACTATTCCGACAGAACAAGGATGATAGCCAGTTGCGGTTTCAAAATCTATGGCAGTAAAATTCATATTTTAAAATATTTAAAGCTAAAAAAATCCATAAATCAAAGCCGTAAAACTCCGATTTATGGATTTATAATCTTATTAAAATTCTCTTATTTTATAGATCCAATAATATCATATTTTGTAATAATATGATGTTTTCCATTTCCTAAATCTACCAAAACAGCGTCATTTTCTTTGGTAAATAATTTAGAAACTTCTTCAATTGTAGTTCCTAATTTTACAATTGGGAACGGTTTTCCCATTACCTCCTTAATTGGTTTTTCGGCAACATTTTTATCTGCAACATAACTTCTAAACAAGTCTGTTTCGTCTACAGAACCAACAAATCCGTTAATATCAACTACAGGAATTTGAGAGATTTTATACTTACGCATACGCTCAATTGCGTGCGATACTAACTCTTCTGTACGAACAACGATCAGTTCTTTATCGATATGATCTTTAATTACATCTTCGGCTTTCGTTACATTTTCTTCTAAAAATCCACGCTCTCGCATCCAGTCATCATTAAACATTTTACCAACATAGCGACTTCCTGAATCATGAAAAAGAACGACAACAACATCTTCTGGTTTAAAATGCTCTTTAAGCTGTAAAAGCCCTTTAATACAAGCTCCTGCAGAGTTTCCAACAAAAATCGCTTCTTCCATTGCTATTTTTCTTGTATAAACGGCTGCATCTTTATCTGTAACTTTTGTAAAACCGTCAATTAAAGAAAAATCTACATTTTTAGGTAAAATATCTTCTCCAATTCCTTCTGTTATATATGAGTAAATTTCATTTTCATCAAAAATTCCAGTTTCATGGTATTTTTTAAAAACAGAACCGTAGGTATCAATTCCCCAAATTTTAATATTCGGGTTTTTCTCCTTTAGATATTTTCCAACTCCGGAAATAGTTCCGCCTGTTCCTACTCCAACAACAAAATGAGTGATTTTACCATCAGTTTGTTTCCAGATTTCAGGACCAGTTTGCTCATAATGCGCTAATGAATTAGATAAATTATCATATTGGTTTACGTACCATGAATTTGGTGTTTCTTCTGCCAACCGTTTTGAAACGGAATAATAAGAACGTGGATCCGTCGGTTCAACATCTGTAGGACAAACTACAACTTTGGCACCAACAGCACGCAAAATATCCATCTTTTCTTTTGATTGCTTATCTGATATTACACAAATCAATTTATATCCTTTGATAATAGCTACCAAAGCCAAACCCATACCGGTGTTTCCGGACGTTCCTTCAATTATAGTTCCACCCGGTTTTAATCTGCCGTCAGCCTCTGCGTCTTCAATCATTTTAACGGCCATTCTGTCTTTTACAGAATTCCCAGGATTAAAAGTTTCGACTTTTGCCAATACTAACGCATCGATTTCAGCAACAATTTTGTTGAGTTTTACTAAAGGCGTATTACCTATTGTTTCTAAAATATTTTTTGAAAAGTCCATTTTATGTTTATTTAATATTTGGTTCTAAAAATCTAAATACCCCTAAGTTTATTGGAAGAAGTTCCAAACTAAACCAAATCGGATAATAAAATCACGATAAGGATTATTAGGCGCCGAATAATAATCGCTTTTTGAAAATAAAGCATTAATATGTTCTGCCTTAAAGTAAAATCGGGTTTGACGAATTCGGGCGTTTACAAAGAGATCGAATAATGGATAACCTCCGATTTTCTTTGTATCCTGAACAAAAAATTCGCCAATAACCGGATTATAATCATTTCCATAATATTTTGTAAAATAATTAAATACAACTCCTGTCTGCATGAATAATGCTTTTTTGAAAAAATAACTAGAATAATAAAACGTATTTCTAGTTACAAAATCAGGAACATTCAAAATCAAATCTGACTGATCTACTTTTTGATATAAAAGTGTGTTATCAAGACCAAATGGCCCAAATTTAAATTCCTTACTAGCTTTTATAGATAAATAGTTTATTGCATTTCCATATTGCGCCGGTTTTATAATTTGAGTATATACTAAAGCTTCTGCAGGGCTGGAATCATCTTTGAAATACAAGTGGTCTTTTAGAACAGAGTATTGAACTTCAGCATTTAACCACGGTGTAAAAACATTGGCGCTGAGTTGGTTTATTTTCTCATTTTTAAAATTGTTAGACCAATTATATTCAACGTAACTACTTTGATATAAATTATAGTTATTACTTGGCAACTTGTTTAAATTTCTATATCTAAAATCGAACTGAATTTTCTCATTCAGATTGTATCTCAATTTTGCATCTAAATCAGACAAGGACTGATTTGTAATTGATCTTGTATATAAAAAACGACCATTCCACTTATTTTTCTGATACTCATATTGCCCTCCAACATTATTAATCTGTAAAAATAAATTATCCGGAATAGCTGTACCATCATCATTTACAATAATTCTGTCGTACTTATAATTTGATCTATAATCATCAACAAAAAAATTGAATTTTCCCAGAAGTGAATTTTCATATGCAAGTCCAACTTTATTGTATAATTTCTCGAAGCGTGTTTCATCATTTATATTACTAGTAACATAAGACTCGCCAAAACGTTCTACTTGCTGACTCGGCCCAACAGTTGGCGTCACAGTCGAAAGAACAGTTGGCTGTTTGTATTGAAAATATTTATATTCGTAATTAAATTGATGCGTCACATATAAATTATTACTTCCATCTTTCGGATTTACTCTGAATGCATGATCAAAAAAGAAACGTCTTCCTTTTAATAATGATTCTGCATCAGTCAAAAACACTTGCAGTCGCTGACGATTTTTATAATCCGGGTCATCACTTTCAAAACTTTCAGGATTTGTAATTCCACCATTCTCTTCATTGGTAATATCCTGAAATGTCACATGGGCATTTAGAACATATCTCCTATTCGTTGTAAAATAGCTTGTTGTAAATCTAAAATTCCCAGCACTTACCAATTGATTTATATAATCCCCTTCAGAACGCAATCCTCTGTAGGCTGCAGAAAAATTAAGATTTTTTGAAGTATTAAGTGTTATAAATGAATCTAAGTTTTGTCCTTTGTTGATTGTCGTGTTAAAAAAAAGTTCTGTTAATGGCGTTGCAACTGAATAATATTTTATGTCACTAACTTCCATATAATCAAAATGTTTGCCTTTGAAACCAATTTCCGGATAAGGAGAATAATCCGTTAAACTGTATTGCAACGTATTATATGTTTGTCCTATGTTAGAAAAAGGCAAAAGTCCAAAGTTATCTTTCCTTAAATAATTTTGCTTGTAGGCACTTTTTAATGTTAGCGATGTATCTGCATATACCGTATCATGCTCCAGTGTATAAATCTTATATTGATCAATCTTTGCTATTAAAGCCTTTTTCTTCTTTACTGTATCCGTTATACTAGAATATTTAGTATTCATATCTAAACTGTTTTTAGAACTAGTTTTTTCCTGAGAAAACAATAATGTAGGTACAATTAATAGATATAGAAAAAAGAGTATTCTCATTTGATAGCTTTATATGTAATTATTTCGGCAAAATTTG
This sequence comes from Flavobacterium aquidurense, assembly GCA_900107365.1. Taxonomy (GTDB): domain Bacteria; phylum Bacteroidota; class Bacteroidia; order Flavobacteriales; family Flavobacteriaceae; genus Flavobacterium; species Flavobacterium aquidurense. The sequence continues at coordinate 308,889 of FNPS01000004.1, read as the reverse complement.
TCAAGCAAAGGTAAAAGATAAAAACGTATAAAAAAACAAATCATTATGAATGAGAAGTTTTTATATCGAACTAAACCTGAATAAAAAAACCCTCAATCAAAAAATGATTGAGGGTTTTAAAAAAATCAAAATATTTATTCTTTTACCAACCTGGGTTATTTTTTCCTTCTAAACCTGGGTTTGTATTAATTTCAGTCTGTGGCAATGGCCATAAGAATTTAAAATCAGAACTTGGAACTGCAGTTACAGGAGTAGTAATAACATAAGTATTTCCAAGAATATATGCTTCCTTAGCAGGAGTCGCATTAGCAACTTTTGCAGGAATTCCATTTATAGGAGCTAAATCATCACCTTGTAATCTGTGAATATCAGCCCATCTACGACCTTCTTGTAAAAATTCAATTCTTCTTTCTTTAAGAATAGCAGCCACCATAGTAGCATTTGTAGTAAAAGAAGCAGCAGTATAAGCCTGAGTTGTTATACTAGCTAAAGATCTATTTCTAATAGAATTTAACAAAGTTAGAGCAGCTGATAAATTTGACAAACGAGCCTGAGCCTCTGCCATATTTAATACTACTTCAGCATATCTGATAACCGGAGCAGCATCTGTCATATTTGTAACATCTGTATACTTATTAGTATATTTTATACCAGCTGATGTGTAAATCATTTTTCCATCTTCTCTACGTTTGTCATCAGCCAACCATTGTGGATCTCTCCAAATAATTGGGCTAATTGCAACTAAAGCTCTATTTTTTAATACACTTGCCAAAGCCGCATTAACCTGCGGATTCATTGTTGCAGAATGCGCAATAGAGAATATAGACTCTGAGTTAGTTAAGTTATTTGCTAGCACAAAAGGAGCAGCAGGATCAGCAGTTAATGTATAAACACCATTTAATTTAGTCCCTTCAGCAATTACATTTGCCCAGTCTCTTTTTTGAAGATAAACTCTTGTTTTGAATGCTATTGCAGCAGATTTTGTTGCTTTAGAAACAACTCTACCACCAGCAAAACCATTTGAAGAAATCAATTTTTCAGCATCATTTAAATCTGCCAAAACTTTTGCATAACAATCAGCAACAGTATTTCTTGGTTTAACTTGTTCAGATGCTACTTCAGCAGCTGTATTCACACCTACTTCTCTGTATATAACTCCAAGATCTGTTGCGCTAGTTGTAGCGTTATAAGGTCTTGCAAAATATGTTAAAAGTTCAAAATGTGTAATTGCTCTTAAAAATTTAGCTTGTCCGATATAGTTATCAGCAACTGCTTGTGTTATAACACCTTTAGAAACTGCATTAGCAACTCCCTCAATCATAAGATTACATCTTCCGATTAATCTATAACCGTCAATCCAGTAATACACATTATTAGCGGTTGTTGGATCGTAAGTTGCAGTATAAGTCAGTTGGTAAAAAGTAGCCATATTAACAATATCTTCACCTCTAGCTTCACCTTGTTCAACAAAAGCAGCTCCCCAGATATAACCTCGACCACCATTTGGGCTTGTTGATGCAGCATTATATTGTCCAATTGCAGCAGCATTATAAACACCATTCATGTAAGATTCTATTAATGAAGGAGTTGCAAAAGCATCTGTATCTGCAATATTGTTTATTGGAGTTAAATCCAATATTTTTTCTTCTGTACATGAGCTCATCCCGAGTACAACTACAGAAAGTAAAATTGTTTTAATTATATTTTTCATATGTTTTTTTTATAAACTTACATTTATTCCAACTGAAATTACCTTAGAACGTGGAGTACCATTGATATCTACTCCATTTGTTTCCATTTCAGGATTAATACCTTTGTAATCTGAAATTAACCAGATATTTTGTGCCTGAGCAAAAACTCTAAAGTTATCCACGCCAATTTTATCCATTAGCATTTTAGGTAATGTGTAACCTAAACTAATATTATCAAGTGAGATAAAATCACCATCTTCAACAAAACGTGTACTAGCACTTCCAGAAAGGTTTGTAAATGTATTTGAACTTGCGTATAATCTTGGTGTCCATCCGTCCCCAGGATTATCAACACTTTGCCATCTTCCTAAGATCTCTGTTCCGTTATTGTTAAAGTTTTGATTCATTAACTCTCTTCTTGTAGCATTAAAAATTTTATTTCCTCCGCTAAATCTAACCATAAATCCAAGATCAAGATTTTTATACTTCATAGTAGAAGTAAAAGATCCGTAATATGTTGGTAAAGTATTTCCTAAAATAGTTTTATCAGCAGTAGCTAATGTTGCAGCTGCTCCAGTTGTTCCAGGATTAGCAGGATCAAATACATTATAAGTAGACGTTGCCAAGTTTCCTTGTATTAAACTACCATCTGCCTTATAATAAACAGGGTTACCATTTGCTTTATTTACACCCCAATATCTAAATCCGTATAAAGAGTTAATAGATTCACCCTCTCTAATAATGATATTAGGTGCAATGTTAACTATATCCTGAGATGAACCAAAAGATGAAGAACCACCTGTTATATCTTGCCCGTTAACTAAACCAGTAACTACGTTTTTAGTAAGCGTTAAATTAGAAGAAACATCCCATGTAAAGTTAGCATTATTTATTGCTTTGAAACTTACAGCAAATTCATATCCTTGGTTATACATTTTACCAACATTCGAATTGATAATACTGTTAGGAACACCTAAAGAGTTTGCAACAGGCGCTGCTAATACTAAACCGTCAATATTATTTTTATAATAATCAAATGCTAAAGTCAAACGATTGTTAAACAATCCTAAGTCTACACCAAAATCAACTTTGTTACTTGTTTCCCATTGTAATTGATCATTACCAAATTGATAGTAACCAATACCATTTAAAGAACCATAAGGAGAACCAATCATAAGACCTTTTGAAGGATAAGCTGCTTGATTTAGAACATCAACGTTTCCTACTTCAGAGTAAGAACCTCTAAATTTCAAATCAGAAACAGTACCACTGATTCCTTCCATGAAACTTTCTTTAGAAACTGTCCAACCTGCAGAAACTCCAGGGAAGTTATGGAATCTAACATCTTTCTCAAATTGAGAAATTCCATCACGTCTAAGAGATCCCTGAATAAAATATTTCTCTTTGTAGTTATAGGTAACACGACCTAAGTATGATATAATTCCTTTTTCAGAAGCACTACCACCAGAATCTTTAGTAGCATATGTACCTGTTACTAAATTTTGATCGTAGAAATCACTTAAAATATCAGTTCCTGAACCAAAGAATATTTTAGTACGTGATTTTTGATACTCAGCAACACCTGTTACACCTAAATTATGGTCTTCAGCAAAAGTATGTTTGTAATTCAAAATATTTTGCCAGTTCCATCTCAATAGATTAGTGTTGTCCTGATACAATGATCCGTTAGTTCCACGTCCGTCTCCGTGTACTGGATTCCAATATTGGTAACCATCTGTTGAAGCGTTATCTCCACTTACTTGTAATTTATAACTTAAGTCAGAAGTAATTTTTGCATTTGCAAATGCACTTACTAAAATTCTCGTAGTTGTAGATTTATATTTATTATGATCAAGAACATAAAGAATATTTGTAATGTTATCTCCAGCAGGATCTGTATTATTCCATTGACCTACAGTTTGGCCATTTGGTGAAATATTGTAACCTGTAGGGTTAGCTGCATCATAAATTGGTGTATTAGGCAATTGTCTTGTAGCATTAAAAATGTTACCAGATAAACCATTTGCGTTAATATTCAATCCATTGTACTCTGTTCTACTTACAGCTAAATTAGTACCAATGCTTAACCATTTGTTGATATCCTGATCAATATTAGTTCTAACAGAATATTTCTTCATATCATTAGCTAAATTGATACCATCTAAATCTGTTATACCTAAAGACAAATAATACTTTGTTTTTTCTGAACCTCCACTGAAGTTAAGATTATGAGTAGTTTGAGGAGCACTTCTTAAAACTGCACCTTGCCAGTCTGTATTATATGTATTTCCAACAGCCCATGGAGTTTGCCCTCTGTTTGTTCTTTTTTCGTTAGAAATAGTTAAGAAATCAGGAGTCTGTAACAAATCATATGTTTTAGCAGCACTAGCTACACCAAATACGCTTGAATAACTTACTTTCAAAGTACCTTTCTTTCCGCTTTTTGTTGTAATTAAGATTACACCATTCGCTGCTCTAGAACCGTAAATAGCCGTTGCAGCACCATCTTTTAATACATCAAAAGATTCGATATCTTCCGGGTTAATATCAGCCAAACCATTTGTTGAAGAAACACCACCAATATCACCAGAATAAATAGGCACACCATCTACAACGATTAATGGCTCTGTACTTCCAGAAATAGATGAAATACCTCTAATTCTAATTTTTGGAGCGCCTCCAATAATACCAGTATTGGTTAATACTTGTACACCAGTTGCTCTACCAGCTAAAACACCTTCGAAAGATGGAGTAACTAAGTTGGCGATGTCTTTTCCTGCAATTTTAGAAATAGAACCAGTTACTTCTTTTCTCTTTTGCACACCGTAACCAACAACTACAACCTCATTCATTAGTTGCGCTTCTGATTCAAGCTCAACATTTACTGAACTAGAACTTCCTACGGTAACTTGTTTGTTATTCATACCTACATATGAAAAAACCAAAACATCACCAGTCTTTGCTTTGATAGAATAACTTCCATCAAAATCAGTCTGAGTATTTGTTTTTGATCCTTTCACAACAACATTTACTCCTGGAATAACACCTGTCTTATCAGATACTTTTCCAGAGACAGTTCTCTCTTGAGCAAAAGAAAACTGCATAGATAACGCTACAAGGAGCGTACAAATCCATTGTAATTTTAATTTCATTTTAATTTATTTTGAATTAGTATGCGGCAAACATCTTAATTATTTCTTAAAATAACAAACTAATTCAACTTAAATTTTTTCAATATTATTAACAATACCTCAATATATTCCCCAAAAATATCACGGAATTAATATTTTAACAATTCTATTCGTATAAATAAATGAACCAGGACCTAAATTCTTTCATAAAAATGTTAACACTTTTTAACATTTAAAAGATTCAATTGACTAAACCCATAAAAAAGAATATCAACTTTTATTAAAATCGTGATTTTACATTACAATTTTATTTTTTTGACAAAATCAAGCGTTTTATAGCGCTAAATTCAATTTATTTAAAGGTATTTATCTCATTTAGATTAAAAAAATTCAATAAAAAGTATTTCGTAAAAAAATTATTAAGATAAAATTTAAAAAATACGACCTCACTTCTCAATTAAAATCATCTTTTAAAACACATTGAATATTAAATTAACCAAATTAATTAGAACAAAATACTATCTAAAATTCTAATCAAATTTTTAGAAGCCTTTTTTTTTAGAAAAAAATTATATTTGCTGTTCAAAATAAAAGCATGCTTCAACTTAATTTTTCAGGACATATACTAGAAACCGGAACTGACGAGGCTGGTCGAGGATGCCTTGCCGGGCCTGTAACTGCCGCAGCCGTAATATTACCTGCTAATTTTGAAAACCAAATTTTAAATGATAGTAAACAATTGTCTGAAAAAGATAGATTTCTTTTGAAACCTATTATAGAGCAGCATGCAGTTTGCTTTTCGGTTACACATTTATTTCCGGACGAAATTGATGAAATAAATATTCTGAATGCTTCCATGAAAGGAATGCAGGAATGTATTTTAAAATTAAATCAAAAACCAGATTTTATTATCGTAGACGGAAACCGTGCTTTGAATGCAAAATTAGGCTTACGGAATACTTTTGGGAAACAATTTTCTTTTGAAGAAATAGAATTATTAAAATCAATTCCGAATCAGAGTATAATAAAAGGAGATGCAAAATTTTTAAGCATAGCCGCAGCATCAATTTTGGCAAAAACCTATCGCGACCTCTATATGGAGCAAATCCATGAAGAATTTCCTATGTACAATTGGAAACAAAACAAAGGCTATCCTACCAAAGAACATCGCGATGCCATTCGAAAACATGGCACCACAAAATATCACAGAATGAGTTTCAGGCTTTTGCCTGACCAATTGGAATTAGATTTTTTTGAACAATAAAAAAAAGGCTTATCACAATGGATAAGCCTTTTTTTTTACGACTAGTTTATCTATTAAAAATAATAAACTTATAGTAATTTTACTTTTTGCTTTTCAAGAATTCTGCAAACTGTTTAGTATCAAAATAAAAGGGTCTGATTGCAGTAATTTTTCCGTTTTTCAAATCAAAATGCTCTGAAATTGGCATTGAAAGTGTTTTTCCTGATTTTTTTGCTTTACATTTTATAGTGAAATAAATAATTACTTCATTTTTAGTAGCATCACTAAAATAAACAGGTTCTTTTTCTATTTCCAAATCAAAAAACTCTGCTGATTTCGTAAACATTTTAGTCCATTCATTAAAACCAACATAAGTTCCTCCATATGGCAAACCTTCAGCCTGATTGTAAATGGCTCCTTCTTCAATTGTGGTTGCCATTGTATTGAAATCTCTGGTTTTAAAAAGAGATTCATAATATTTAGCTACAACTTTATAATTATCAGATTCAAGATTTTTTAATATTTCCGTTTCAGACGGAGTAACTTCCTGATCCCAAAAACCAATAATTTTACTTACCTGGCCTTTCCCATTTAATCGGGCAAAATCACGACCGGCCATTATCAGTTTATTTTTTGAATCGAGAATTTTCCAATCCCAGCTTACATAATTGTCTTTTACTACTTTTGAACCTGAGGTCAATATAGCATCGGGATTTTTTTTATAAAATTCGTTGATAACATTATTTAATGCAACGGCTCCTTTTATAGATGCAGAAGGATCTTCAAACGTGCTATCTTCTAGCCAAATTGTTTTTATCAATTTTAATCGTGCATCGCTGCTGCGCTCTTGCCAAACTTTTTCGTAAACCGCAATTGGATTTAATTTATCTTTCTTTTGAGCAAAAACATTGTTGAGAATAAAAAGGAAACAAATAAAGTAGATTTTTCTCATAAGCTGTAAAATTAGATTTGAATAAGGATTATATAAAAGTATGAAACCAATTTACACATAAAAACGGTACAATATTGATAATTCTCATAATTTGCCAACAATTCACAATCTTGGCTTTTACCAAGGCATTTTTACATTTTTTTCAATATTATTTTTTAAAATAAATTTCTATTCAAAAACAACTTCATCTTCAAACCTAAATTCATTTCTAATTTGATTTTCCCATTCTGAAATACTTTCTGCTGCAGCTCTATCTGCCTTATCAAAATAAAAATGTTGTTTGATTTTCAAACCACAATAATTGAAAACTCCAACATCTGAAGTTAATGCCAAAGCTTTATCCATTCCTATTGCTTCATATTCTGCATTCGATTTTCCGTGAGAATTGATAATGATGGTACTTTTGTCAGTTAATAATCCTTTTTGAATACCCTGATCATATCTGTAAGCAAATCCGTAACTAAAAACGCGGTCTATATAACCTTTCATTATAGAAGGCATTCCTGTCCACCAAATTGGATAAATAAAGATAATTCGATCTGCCCAAGTGATAAATTCCTGTTCTGTTTTGACATCCTCTGCCACTTTTCCCATTCTTTGTCCTTGCATATCTTTCAGAGATAAAACTGGATTAAAATTAATTTCATTTAAATCACGAACTACAACTTCTTGTTTAGACTTTTCTAAACTTTGAAGAACAGTTTCTTTGAAGAAATAATTTAAACTTGCTGGATCTGGATGTGCGTAAATAATTAAATTTTTCATGTTTTCTATTTTTAAGATTGAACATGACAAATGTAAAGCGCAAGCTTCGGCGGGAATTGTAAGAAAACGAAATGGAATTTATTCTGCTTTTGAACTGCAGATATCGTTTTGAAATTTCAGGAATTTCGTTGGAGAAATATTCATATAAAATTTAAAGTCATGAATAAGCTGACTTTGATCATAATAACCACATTCCTCGACAATATTCAGCCAATCTGTTTTGGACTGATTAAGTATAGTTTTCTGAATTTCATTTATGGCTTTTAAAAACCTTTCGTAACGATTTATTTCCTTAATAGTATAGCCAAAAACCTTTTTTTGGTTGAGCTGAATGTTTCTTTCCGTCTGATTTATCTTTGAAGCAATTACTTTTATAGGATCTAGATTTCCTTCTTTAAAATCGGTCAAAAGTGTTGTGATTTCATTTTGTTCTCTAAGATAGGGCTTACAGAAGTCTAAAATATAAGCGACACGTTCTGTAACCTCAGAAATTTGTTGAAGTTCTTCCCATAAGAGACTGAAGCAATTTTCCTGAAGTAAAGCATCCGGATGAATTGGCAGTGAATCAAACAATACATTCCCGAAGAATCGATAAAAAGCGTCTTCTCTAAAATTGGCTACTAAAATTTCTGAATCAGGTTCTAAAGTATAGTCAAAAGCCTGTTTTATAGGACCTAAAACAATACATTTTTCTACTTCCAAAACAGTATTTTGCTGTGATTTTAAAGTCGATTTTGTCCCGAAATTAAAAACCAAAATGGTTTGAAAACTCGGCAATAAAGTTTTTGTAACCGGAAGATCGGTTTTGTTTTCTGCGAAGTAAAAATGAGAAAAAACAGTTTCAAATGCCGAAGGAACAGCAATTCTATAATTGTTATTTTCAGCATTTTTCATACTATTTTATATTTGAGAAGCTTATTTTAAACAAATTCAGCTTCAAACAAGTGAGTTAAATGTTTGATGATTTTGGCTTTTACTTCGTCTTCATCTACTTTTTCAACGCCAAGTTCTACTTGTAATGAAGTAACGCCTTTTCCGCGAATTCCACATGGAATGATATTATCAAAATAACCTAAATCGACATTTACATTTAAGGCAAATCCGTGCATGGTTACCCAGCGTGAGGCACGTACGCCAAGTGCACAAATTTTACGTGCAAACGGAGTTCCCACATCTAGCCACACTCCTGTTTCACCTTCACTTCTACCACATTTTAAACCGTATTCTTCTAAAGTCAGGATAATTGATTCTTCGAGAAAACGCAGGTATTTATGAATATCAGTAAAAAAATTTTCCAGATCCAGAATTGGATAACCTACAATTTGTCCGGGTCCGTGATAGGTAATATCACCGCCGCGATTGATTTTATAGAAAGTTGCTCCTTTGGCTTCTAGTTGCTTTTCGTTTAATAATAAATTTTCTAAATCACCGCTTTTTCCTAATGTATAAACGTGCGGATGTTCTACAAACAACAAATAATTTGGAGTTTCTAACTCGAGTTCTTCTCGTCTGTTTTTGATTTTTAAGTCGACTATGTCTTTAAAAAGTTCTTCCTGATATTCCCAGGTCGATTTATAATCTCTGTTTCCTAAATCTTGAAGTTGAATTTTTTTATTCATTTTAATTATTTTTCAAACTCAACATCAAAGTTAAGTTTGTCAGGATTCTCCATATAATCCGTGAAAGGGTATTGAATTGTAATTGTTTTTCTATCCTCGCTAAACAATGCTGTTGGGTTCGAAACCTTTTTTACACGTTTAGGAAAATGATATTTAATAACATAGTTAGACGAAGCAAACATCATTTTCGACATGTCTGCTGTCGAATCAGCTGGTTTCTCTGCAATTTTCTGCTTGTCTATGATTGCTTTACGTGTAAATTTCTTTCCATCATAAGTATAACTTAGTTTACTCTTATTGTCTCCTAAACCTGAAAATGGGGTCGCAGGAGCAGTACCGCCTTCCAGTTTTTGAAGTGTACTCATCGATTGCAATATATCCTGTAACTCACTAACACTTTTAAAATCGGTAGAAATGTTCATTAAGAATTGTTTTTGCTCTCCGTTCATTTTTACATTGAAAACAAAATTTTCCAATTTTTTAATTTCTTTCTGCGCTTCAGGAGATAATTTTGAGATACTATCTTGTTTATCCGCAATTAATTGTTTGAATGTAAAAGTAGAATCGATATTTTTTTTAGCATCGGCCCCCATTTGATTTCCTAGTTGATCACCAGCCATTTCCATCAAAGCAGAACCATCCATATCGACAGAATATTTTCCGGTTCCGTTGTCATTAATGTACATATTTTCAGTAAAAGTACAGCTTGTAAGTGTTGCCACTAAAAAAGAAAAACTAAGTAATTTATAAAATTTCATCATTGGTTAATTTTTTATCAAATATACGAAGAGTATTTTATTTTTAAAGGCTCTGAGGTTCTAAGATTCTAAGGTTCTGAGTTTTTATCGCATTGTCTTCAGATCTCTTTTTAATATTCATTTTTAATTGGAAATCGGTTATTTGTTTAATCGTTTAATTGCTGCTTGGCTCCAAAACCACTTCTAAATTCGTCATTTCAGGATTTTGTAAACAATCTGAAAGTTGAAATTCTAATGTGAATGATTTTTTATCAGGACTGATAATGGCTTTATCATTTGAAATTGATTTTATTTTTCCCGGGAAATGATATTTTAAAGTATACGATTGTACTAATTTGTATTTAGCATACGTTTTTTTTCTTTCTTCAAGCATTTTTTTATTCTTATCAAATGCTTCCTGATCAACAATAACCAGATTCCTTTTAAAAGTAAAACCGTCAAAAGTATATTTAATTTTGAAAAACTCTTTTGAAACCGGATAATTCTCTTTTAAGGAATTTGCTAAACTAAGACTTTCATAAACATTTGGCAGTTCTTCTATTTTCTTAAAGTCGGAAGAAATTACATTAAAATTTTCCATTTGAATTGGATCGACCTTTACATGCATTTTGACATTAGCATGTTCCTGAAACAGTGTCTGGTCCGATTTACTAAACTTCACAAATGTTGTTGCATATTTTGTAATATAATCCTGAAAAACAAATAGTGTATCTGTAAATTTTTCTGAACTCGAAAGAGGACGACCTACTTGCATATAGCTATTTTCGTCACGTAATTGAAAAATTTCAATACTTCCGCTTCCGTCCGGATTGATTTTTATGGTTTCGGTAATTTGACAGCTTGAGAGTAAAATTAAGAGTAAGAAGGTTTTTATGTAGTTCATTTTCTTGAAAGGTGCTAAGGTTCTGAGATGCTAAGATACTGAGGTTTTTTTGTTTGTCATTGCGAGGAACGAAGCAATCTCATTTTGATTGTCTAGTTCTTTTTTACCTCAATTTGATTTAGATCGTGTGATTGCTTCGTTCCTCGCAATGATAAACATCCCAACTCAAACGTCTTTTGAAAACTAAAATTTCTAATTTAGCCCCGATAGCAGCGGTATCCTTTTTTGTCTCGTTTGGAGAACGAGACAAAAAAGATACAAGCGGATAGCGGGACGAAAGGTGATTGTAATACGATAATTTTCTGCTTCAAAAAATCTAAAAACTGCATTCTGAAATCTACATTCTTTTCTTTATCTTTGCAGACTTAAAAAAAGAGCACAAAATGGCATTATCAGAACAAGAAATCATTAGAAGAGAAAAACTTCAAAACTTACGCAACTTAGGAATCAATCCTTATCCGGCTAATCTTTTTCCAGTAAATCATACTTCGAAGCAAGTGAAGGAATCGTTTGAAGAAGGTAAGAAGGTTATCGTTGCGGGACGTTTGATGAGTATTCGTGATCAGGGAAAAGCTTGTTTTGCTGAATTGCAGGATAGCGAAGGGCGTTTGCAATTGTACGTGAATCGCGATGTTTTGTGCGAAGGTGATGATAAAACATTATACAACACTGTATTTAAAAAACTAACTGATTTAGGTGACTTTGTTGGTATTGAAGGAGAATTGTTTACTACGAAAGTGGGCGCACAATGTATTCGTGTTGACGGATTTACTTTCTTGAGTAAAACATTACGTCCGCTTCCTTTGCCAAAAACGGATGAAGACGGAAATATTCATGATGCCTTTAATGATCCTGAATTGCGTTACAGAATGCGTTATGTTGATTTAACAGTAAATCAACATGTTAAGGAAACTTTCATTAAACGTACAAAGTTATTCACCGCAATGCGTGGTTATTTTAATGATGCCGGCTATCTTGAGGTTGACACTCCTGTTTTGCAGTCAATTCCGGGTGGTGCTTCGGCTAGACCTTTTATTACGCATCATAATTCGCTTGATATTCCGCTTTACATGCGTATTGCCAACGAATTGTATTTAAAAAGATTAATTGTTGGTGGATTTGAAGGTGTTTATGAGTTCTCAAGAAACTTTCGTAACGAAGGAATGGACAGAACGCATAATCCTGAATTTACTGCCATGGAAATATATGTAGCCTACAAAGACTACAACTGGATGATGGAATTTGCTGAAGGTTTGCTTGAGCATTGTGCTATTGCCGTAAATGGAACTAGCGAAGTTACATTTGGCGAGCACCAAATTAACTTTAAAGCGCCTTATGCCCGTGTTACAATGACAGATTCTATCAAACATTTTACTGGTTTTGATATCTCAGGAAAAAGCGAAGCCGAATTGTTTGAAGCTGCCAGAGGAATGGGAATTGACGTTGATAACACAATGGGGAAAGGAAAATTGATTGATGAGATTTTTGGAGCAAAATGTGAAGGAAATTATATTCAGCCAACTTTCATTACAGATTATCCTAAAGAAATGTCGCCTTTATGTAAAGAACACCGTGATAATCCAGATCTTACAGAGCGTTTTGAATTGATGGTTTGTGGTAAAGAAATCGCAAATGCTTATTCTGAACTGAATGACCCAATTGATCAGCGTGAGCGTTTTGAAGATCAAATGCGTTTGGCTGCAAAAGGTGATGATGAAGCAAACGGAATTATCGATGAAGATTTCTTAAGAGCTTTGGAATACGGTATGCCTCCAACATCTGGAATGGGAATTGGAATGGATCGTTTGATTATGTATTTAACAAACAATGCATCGATTCAGGAAGTTTTATTGTTCCCGCAAATGCGTCCGGAGAAAAAACAAGCCTCGATAGAACTTTCTGACGAAGAGAAATTTATCCTGGATTTATTGAAAGGAAATGAAAATAAAATGGATCTTCAGCAATTAAAAATTACTGCGAATTTAAGTGGTAAAAAATGGGATGCGTCTATGAAAAACTTATCTAAACACGGTTTGACTAAAGTTGCTGTTGAAGGTGAGTTTAAATTTGTGGAATTGGTAGGATAGATTTTAAATTCCAAATTTAGAAATTCCAAAATTCAATATACAAACCCGACAGGTTTTAAAAACCTGTCGGGTTTTTTATGCTACGACTAAAACGAATACTTCTCCAATTTCTTAGCATAAATATCCAAAACAACCGGAGATGCTGCAGGAATATTTCCTTTCCATTTTTCCTGAACGGATGGATTTGAAGGATATTTTCCATTTTTCATTTTTAGGGAATGCAATGTATTACCACTATTAAAAATTAAATCTTTAAAATTTTCTGAAGCTGTTGTTCCAATAAAAATTGGAAAATCAGTTACTGTAAACTTATTGATAACACTTCCATCATTATTTAGAATATAACCGGAACAGCCTCCACTTCCGCAGAAATACGGATTGGAGAAACCAACAAAATATTCGTCTTTTTTATCGTTATTTAAATCGTAAGCTTCATAGTAAAAGAAACGTTCGTCTTTTGTCATTACTGGTAAATCTTTCTTTAGTAAAATTGAAAGCTGTTTTCTAATTAACTCAACCTCTTTATCATTTTTAGCAGTGACTTCACTCAAATTTGCCGTTCCTCCCAATGTTTTTGATAAGGTATCCTGAACAATCGTTTTAATGATATTTTTTGATGCTGGTTTTTCTTTGTTTTGACAAGAGTATAACGCGAATACTGACAATGCAATCAAAATTTTATTTTTCATAATTTCTATTTTTAAGATTCTAAAGATACGTTTCGAAACCCGACAGGTTTTAAAAACCTAACGGGTTTATAAATCTGATTAAAATTAAACAAGCAAAGCCGCTTTATTCTCAATGTCATTTTTAGCCAAGAGTGATTTAATATTATTAAATGTCACCAAAGCAATCTGCGTTAAAGCTTCATTAGTAAAAAAGGCCTGATGCGCCGTTACCAAAACATTTGGAAAACTCATTAAACGCTGAATCGCATCGTCCTGAATGATATCTGCAGATAAATCCCTGAAAAACAGTTTTTCTTCCTGCTCATAAACATCGATTCCTAAATAACCTATTTTACCTTCTTTTAAGCCTTCAATAACACAGGCCGTTTCTATTAATCCTCCACGACTGGTATTGATGATCATGACGCTGTCTTTCATTTCATCAATAGACTTACTATTTATTATATGCTTCGTTTGCTCGTTTAAAGGACAATGCAGCGAAATAATATCGCTCGATTTAAAAATGGTTTCCAGAGTAACGAATTCAACTCCATCTTTTTCCATTTCAGAATTGGTTACAATATCATAAGCCAGAACTTTACAACCAAATCCTAAAGCTATTTTAGCAAAAGCTTTCCCGATATTTCCGGTTCCAATGATTCCGATGGTTTTGCCGAATAAATCAAAACCTAACAATCCGTTTAGGGAAAAATTTTGTTCCCTAACTCTGTTATAGGCTTTATGTGTTTTTCTGTTTAAGGTCAAAATCATCGCCATGGCATGTTCAGCGACAGCCTGAGGAGAATAAGCAGGAACGCGGCAAACTTTTAGATTGTATTTTTTGGCCGCTTCTAAATCGACATTATTAAAACCAGCACAACGCAATGCTATAATTTTGACGTTCTTTTCTGCCAATTGCTTAATTACGGCTTCATTGACAATATCATTCACAAAAACACAAACTATAGCTGCGTTTTCGATTAAAATTACCGTTTGAGGATTCAATTGCGTTTCAAAGAAATCCAGCTCAAAACCAAACTCTTTATTGTATTTATTAAAGAATGTTTTATCGTAAGGCTGGGTTGAAAAAAAAGCAATTTTAGTATTGTTTGATGCTGTTTCTGGAGTCATAATAATTTCTTCTAAGTTCTTAACTTGTTGATACCTTAAAAATACGCAATTAATTCTATAATTTTTATCTGAATACAAACGTTTTAATGAATTAGTTTTCAATTTGTTAAATAAAATATAATTCTGAGACGCAGATTAAACCTAATGAATTTCATAAAGTCTAAAGTATATAACAATTAAAAAACTTACCTCATGAAAAAATTATTTATCGCAGCTTTGTTATTCGTTGGAGTAGCAAGTTTTGCACAAGACGCAGATCAGGATCCAACTCAGGATCATAAAGAGCACAGAGAAAGAATGACACCGGAACAGCGTAATGACAAGCAGTTAAAAAAACTAACTTCTGAATTAAGCTTAGATGCCAATCAACAAGCTCAGGTAAAACAATTATTAGCCGAAAGAAGTGCAAAAGCTGATAAATTCAGAGAAGCCCGTCAAGCCAAAAAGGACAGCGATGTAAAACCAACAGCTGCAGAAAGAGAAGCCTTTAAAAAAGAAATGATGGCTGAAAAAGACGCTAACGACGCTAAAATGAAATCTATACTGAATGCGGACCAATATACTAAATGGAAAACTATTCAGGAAGAAAACAAAGACAAGGCTAGAGAAAAAATGAAAGAATACAAAAAAGAAAACAATATGTAATATTGACAAAAAGAGGCTTTTAAGCCTCTTTTTTATTTTTGAATATAATTTGTATTTTAATTAATACTTTCTGTTAAATAAAAGATAAACCTGAAAATCACATTAAACTTAACAAGGTTGTGAATGTCTAAATACTATAAACCATTAAAAAAAACGAATTATGAAAAAATTATTTATCGCAGCTTTATTGTTCGTTGGAATAGTAAGTTTTGCACAAGACATCAATCAGAAACCGGCACATCATCAAAAAGAAAATTTAACTCCGGAACAACGTAATGAAAAACATTTACAGAAATTGACTTCTGAATTGAGTTTAGATAAAAAACAACAAGAACAAGTAAAACAGCTTTTAGCAGAAAGAAGTGCCAAAGCAGAAAAATTTAAAGCATCAGGAAAAGACAATAAAACAAAACCTACTGATGCAGAAAAAGCAGCTTTCAAAAAACAAATGGAAACTGAAAAAGCAGCTAATGATGCTAAAATGAAAGCCATTTTAAATGCTGATCAATACACTAAATGGACCGCACTGAAAAAAGATCACAGCCGAAAACATGATCATAAAAGTCCACAGGAACGTGATCAGGAACACTTGCAAAAATTAACAACAGATCTGAATTTAAATACTGATCAACAAAAACAAGTTGCTGCACTTTTATCTGAAAGAAGCACTAAAATGGAAACGTTTAAAAAGAATCGAAAAGATTCTAATGCAAAACCAACTGATGCTGAAAAAGCTGCCATGAAAAAACAAATGGAAGAAGATCACAAAGCAACTGATGCAAAAATGAAATCTATTTTGAATGCTGATCAATATCAAAAATGGACTGCAATTCAAAAAGAGCATAAAGACAAAATGAAAGATTAAAGAAAAAATAAAATGTAATTGAGATCAAAAAAAAGAGGCTTTTAAGCCTCTTTTTTATTTCTAATAACTCTTATTTAATTGGATTTAAAATCAAATCAATTCGTTTGATACAATCTTCATAATGGTATTTTGTTTCTGTATTTACACCCAATGCTTTTGCCGCTGCAAGCGATTTTTTCAAAACATTTAATTCGCCGCGTACCAACGCTCTTAAATCAGACTGAGACACATTATAATAAACAGTTGATCTATCCGCTGGCTTAATTTCTTCTGTCATTAAATACGCCATTCTATCGATATAAGCTCTTTGTAAATTTCTACGATAGATCGTCACATTTGCTGCTGTATTGGTTTCTTTCCAGATTCCTTTTCGGGTATCTTTAAATAAATCCAACGCTTTGTACGTATCAGCACCCAAAATTTCATTATCCATTAACCTTCCAATACGGCCAAGACTCAATAAATTATTTAAATGTCTAACCTGCAGATTTCTAAACGTTTCTGTATAACCTGCATAATTGGTGTTTTTTAATGTATTGACATTCACAATCCAGGTTGGAGAAGCAAATGCATTTGCCTGCAACCAATTCATGGCTTCAATTTGTTTTGCTTTTGGCACTACTTCATAAACATTTCCTGCCTGATTTGGGTTTTTAGTATTTTCATAAACACCCCCAACATTGGTTACAACATGTCCCACATACCTACTCCAAACATCTAACATTTCTTTATATAATTCGTCTAAATCTTCATAATTATTGGTCACATTGCTTGTCCATTCATTTAGATGATTAGCAACATATTCCAGATTTTTCATTCCGTAAGTACTGGCTTTCATTGAATTGTTTCCTATGTCTTCGGTTTGCGAAGTTGGATCAAAAGCACTACTCTGTTTTCCAAAATGATAAATTGGATTTCCTGCTTTATCTAAAATCCATTTGTCTAAAGTCGCTTTTTCATCCTGAGAAGATTTAGCATTCGGAATCACTCTGTATCCCCAATTTAAAGCATAATGATCGTATGCTCCCATTTTACGAATAAATCGGATATTTTGATCTCCTGGCTGCGCGATATAATTGTATCGTGCATAATCCATTATACTCGCTGAAATTCCGTTTTCCTGAGTAAAAGTTCCGTTTCTGTAGCTTTCACAATCATAAGAAGAACTGGCGCCCATATTGTGCGGAAAACCCAACGCATGACCCACTTCGTGTGCAATTACCATACGCATCATCTCTCCCATTTCTTCATCACTGGTCTGTAAAGTTCTTGCTTTCGGATTTGCAGCTCCCGTTTCTAATAAATATCTGTTTCTGTACGAACGCAAATGATTGTGATACCAAATAACATCACTTTCAATAATTTCTCCAGTACGTGGATCTGAAACGCTTGGCCCAACTGCATTTCGAGTTGTACTTGCTACATATCGAATTACCGAATAGCGCACATCTTCCGGACTAAAATCAGGGTCTTCTTCTTTTGTTGGAGCGTCTTTTGCTATAATTGCATTTTTAAATCCGGCAGTTTCAAAAGGTTTTTGCCATTCTTCAATCCCCTGTTTGATATATTTTCTCAATTTTTCAGGTGTTGCAGGATCTAAATAATAAACAATTGGTTTGATTGGTTCAACCAATTCTCCTCTGGCATACGCTTCCGGATCTTTTGGTTCTAATCTCCAACGACGGATGTATGTTTTCAGGTCTGATTTTAATTCATTGCTTCCATAATCATACTGGCTTACAGTAAACCAACCTACACGCGGATCTGCTAATCTAGGTTTCATAGGCACTTCCGGCAATAAAACCATCGATTGATTCATCTGAATACTGATCGATTCACTTTCTTCTAACATTGATGGTTTTGAAGCATTATAAGTCATATCCTGAATAACTTCGATATTCATTGGAAAACTTTTAATTGTATTGATAAAACTTCTCGTTTCATCCAAACCTTTTACTTTATACGTTTCACGCATCTCTGCAGATATTCCGCTAATTGCCTTTACATCTGTACTATAAAATTTAGTTACATCAATAACCGTATTGGCCGAATCTTTACTGAAGGCTACAATATCAAAAGCAAATAACGTTGGCTCATAATTGTTTGATTTTACCGAAATACTAATCGGTAAGGTATCGTTTGCAACTGCATTATATGATTTTGATTTGATGAGAATTTTATCCTGAAAACGCTGCCAGACAATCAATTGCTCATTTGTTTCTGAACCAGCATTTACATAACCTCCTCCTAAATTAGAAGGCAGTTTCGACAATCTGCTTACTAAAAGCATGTCCTTATTTAGATATTTATTTGGAATTTCGAAGTAGTACTTTTTATCCACTTTATGAACCGTAAAAAGTCCTGTATCAGAAATAGCATCTTTTGTAATTACTTTGCTATACTCTTTAATTCCCGACTCCGGTTTTTTTTCTGGCGGAGGAGTTGCCGTTTCTTCTTTTTTGGATTTCTTTTTATTCTGAGCAAATTGGTTAACAGGAAATAGCATCAAAGCTGCTATAGTAGATAAAATGAAAAATTTCTTCATTTATTTTGGTTTAATGGTTATTTGATAAACAAAAATAATTTTTGAATACAATAATCAAAGAAAACAAAGGTTCATTAACTTTTTATTAACTAATAAAAAAGGCTCAACTTTATACCAAAGTTGAGCCTTAAATTTAATTATGTTCGGATTTAAAACTAAAATGTTTTTGAAACCTTATCAATTGCATTTATAGTAAAATCTAAATCTTCGTATGTCAATGCATCCGTAATAAACCAGGTTTCGTAAGCAGATGGCGCAATATAAACACCTTCGTTCAACAATCCGTGGAAGAATTTTTTAAACGTTTCATTATCTCCTTTTGCAGCTGTTTGAAAATCAACAACCGGATTTTCATCAAAGTGAACAGAAATCATAGAACCTACTCTATTGATCGTAAAAGCAACATTATTTGCTTTTAAAACTTTATCAATACCTGCTTCTAAATAAGCTGTTTTTTCTTCTAAACGAGTAAAAATAGCACGGTTATTATCCAAAGATTGCAACATCGCTAATCCGGCAGCCATTGCTAATGGATTTCCGGATAATGTTCCTGCCTGATAAACTGGCCCAAGCGGTGCTAAATAATTCATGATTTCAGCACGTGCAGCAAATGCTCCAACCGGTAAACCTCCACCAATTACTTTTCCGAAAGTGACAATATCAGCATTGATGTTATATAATTCCTGAACTCCTCCGCGAGCTAAACGGAAACCTGTCATCACCTCATCAAAAATCAATAAGATTCCGTTTTCGGTACACAAATCTCTTAAAGCTTGTAAAAATCCTTTTGCAGGGGGAATACAGCCCATATTTCCGGCAACAGGTTCAATAATAATAGCTGCAATTTCATTTTTATTCGCTTCGATTAAAGTTTTTACATTCTCTAAATCATTGTATTTTGCCAATAAAGTATCTTTTGCTGTTCCTTCTGTAACGCCCGGACTATTTGGAGAACCAAAAGTTACAGCTCCACTTCCTGCCTGAATCAAAAAGGAATCAGAATGTCCATGATAACAACCTGCGAATTTGATGATTTTATCTCTTTTTGTAAATCCACGAGCCAGACGAATCGCGCTCATACAAGCTTCTGTACCTGAATTTACAAATCTGATTTTATCGATATTTGGCACCATAGAAACGGCCAAAGCAGCGATCTCCGTTTCCAATTCTGTTGGCATTCCAAATGAAGTTCCCAATTTAGCTTTTTCAATCACAGCATCAACAACTGGCTGATAGGCGTGACCCAAAACCATTGGCCCCCAAGAATTGATATAATCAATTAACTTATTTCCGTCTTCGTCATATAAATAAGCACCTTTGGCACTTTTTACAAAAATTGGAGTTCCTCCTACTGCTTTAAATGCGCGAACTGGTGAATTTACTCCTCCCGGAATTACTTTTTCTGCTTCAGCAAAAAGCTGACTACTTCTTTTATAGATCATTATTTATTTTAGATTTTTGAGTTCAGATTTTAGATTTATCGACTTAAACCTTGATCTCTTACAAACTCATTAAAGTATTTTTGTTCTGTTTGTTCTTCTTTTGAAAGTTCTTTAAATTTTGTATCTGACATTCTAGTAGGAGAATAAAATGTCCATTTCAAAGTTGGACGATGTTTTATAAAAAAATGTTTTTCTGTAAATTCATCATGTACATAAACTCCGCAAAAAAGTCTAATTACCAAAACAATGGCAAAAATAAAAATTACAGTAGAGATTACCTTCTTCATAAATCACTCATAACTTATAATTCAAAACTCATAATTATTTCACTTTAAGCTTCTGTCCAACCGAAAGTGCATTATCTGAAAGATTATTTTTCTGTTTTATGTCGTCAACTAATATGTTGAATTTCTTCGAAATAGAATATAGCGTATCTCCTTTTTGAACTTCATATAAATTAGGATCGTTTGAGCTCATATTTATCTTTGGATCCGAAGCCACATCATAAGATGGTTTTCTTGCTGGAGCCGATTTATTAATTGCAACATACGTTTTTCCTGTAATCTGACAATCGTATTGATGCAGGTTATAACGTTCTATATAACTGATTAATTTGTCCGGATAATTAGGATCTGTAGCATAACCGCAGGCTCTTAATCCTTTTGCCCAGGCTCTATAATCGTCTTTTTCATAAGTAAATAAAGAAGCATATCTATTTTTTCCCACCAAAAACAAGGCATGATCGCGATACGATTCTGAAGCTTCTCTATATTTCCTGAAACATTCCTGTTCTGCATCATCGTCATGACGAACGCTTTCGCCCAGCCAGTCTTTATGACATTTTATTCCGAAATGATTATTGGCAGAAACTGCTAAATCTCCTTTTCCTGCACCAGATTCTAAAATTCCCTGAGCCAAGATAATACTGGCAGGAATACCATATTTCTGCATATTTCCCATTGCAATATCTTTGTACTGCAAAACATAATCGTTAATTGAACTGCTGTTAACAACTGTTTTTGAAGTAGATTGAATAACCTCAGTTGTATTATTTGTAGAAGGGTAATTTTTGCCAATTGGCTTAACAGGACTTTCTTTTTTAGCCGCCACCGTCCGGGGCTTCTGAACTGCTGCTTGTTTTTTAGTCGTCGCGATAGCCGGTTTGCTGGATGAACAGCTTGCCAGAACTGCAACTATAAGAAACAGTAGGATTTTTTTAATCATTGTTTTTGAGTATTGGTAATTTTTTCTGCTTCAACTTCATATTCATTCCTTCAATTCCCTGTAATCCTCCAGTGTGAATGAGTAAAATTTTTGAATGTGCAGGAAAATAATTTTTGCCGATTAAATCTATAACGCCAAAAACCATCTTTCCCGTATAAATTGGATCTAAGGGCACTTTGTTTTCTTCAAAAAACGCATTAATAAATTCGATTAATTCTAAATTTATCTTGCCATAACCTCCAAAATGATAGTCAGAAATTAAATTCCAGTTATCTTTTTTTGCAAAAATACGAATTTCATCGGTTAAAAAGTCACCTTTTAACGCCGGAAACCCTAAAATTTTCTGATTTGGCAATGCACTATTAATCAAACCAGAAATCGTGCCACCCGTTCCTACGGCACAGCAGACATAATTATAAACAGCATCTTCGGCTGTCAAAATCTCTTCACAACCTTTTACCGCAAGTTCGTTTGTTCCGCCTTCGGGCACTAAATAAAAGTCTCCAAATTGCTCTTTTAACTGATCTAAAAAAGAACTTTCACTTTTATTTCGATACTCTTCTCTGGAAATAAATTCAAATTCCATTCCGTTTTCCTGAGCAAACTTCAAAGTTGGATTTTCGTCAATTTTATCAAAAAGTTCATCACCCCGAATAATTCCGATGGTTTTAAAACCTTTTTCTTTTCCTGCGTAGGCGACCGCAGCAATATGATTGGAAAATGCACCTCCAAAAGTCAATATCGTTTCTTTATTTTCGGCTTTCGCCTGAAGCAAATTATATTTTAGTTTTCTGAATTTATTCCCTGAAACAAAAGGATGAATCAAGTCTTCACGTTTTATAGTTAACGAAATATCATTGGGAAAATTGATATGAATTTGTTGGTTCAAAATCGGTTTTATTTTAAAGTGATGTATTTTAGAAACTGAAAAAAAGATCGGTTTTTCAGATAATTTGTATCTGATTCGTTAGTATAGGCTTCTCTTTCAAAACTAATATTTCGATATGCCAAATCCTTGTTTTTATATTGAATCAACCGGATCAGATATTCAAAAAAATACCAGATAAAAAAAGGAAGAATCAGCATTTCTAATTGCTGTCTTAAATGTATTTTTTCATGATTGACAAAAATACCGTTTGTTTTATCAAAACCATATTTAACCACAACAAACGGAAAGACAGCCATTCCGCGATATCCTTTCGGAATTAAATATTTGGCAACAATCAGAAACATTGGCTGTAAAATTTATAAATTTGTAGCTATATAATTGTTTGATTTCATTAAAATCACAATCAATTATTTATTTTTGATTTTTTTTAGAGAAATAAAACAAGTACCCAAAGCAGATTTATGAAAGAGCAAAGTAATGAAAATAAATTAATTGAAGGCGAAGATTTTTATTATACTCCGGAGGGTTATAAATGCTTTACTGAAAAACACCATTTAAAACGTGGTTATTGCTGTAAAAGTGGCTGCCGCCATTGTCCGTATGGGTTTGACAAAAATACCGGACGAATCAGGAAGTCTAATTAGATAATGTGTCAATTAGGAAATTAGATAATTATTTTAAATCGAATTTTAAATTTACCTAACCTCATTACAGGCAGCTATGATTTTCAACTTCAAAAAATGCTAAGAAGTCTAACAATCTAACTTCTAAAAATCCAAACAAAATGAACGTTTTTATAACTAAAAATATACCAGAGTCCGGCATTTTATTACTTAAGGAAAAAGGTATCAATCTTACCATAAATCCAACAGAGAATATATTATCAAGAAATGAGTATATAAAAATCTGCCAAAAAAATGACGCTCTCCTTAACGTTGGCTCGACTACTTTAGATGAAGATTTTTTTCAACAATGTCCCCATTTAAAAGGTATTGCTTTATTTTCAGTTGGATATGATTCGGTCCATATTCCATCAGCTAATAATAGAAAAATCCCTGTTGGAAATACGCCTGATGTTTTAAACAGAGCAACTTCAGATATCGCTTTTTTATTGATGCAGAGTGTTGCCAGAAAATCCTTTTACAATCACAACAGAATTACAAAAGGAGAATGGGGAAGTTTTAATGCATTAGAAAATCTGGGACAAGAACTTTATGGCAAAACACTGGGGATATTTGGTTTAGGAAGAATTGGTTTTGAAATGGCACAGAAATGCAAAGCTGCATTTGGAATGAACATCATTTACCACAATCGCTCTCACAACGAAAATGCCGAAAAAGAGTTTGATGCTCAATATGTAGATTTTGAAACTTTACTTTCGCAAAGTGATGTTTTGAGCGTTCATTCTAATTATACGGAAGAAAATAATGAACTTTTCAATAAAAACACTTTTTCCAAAATGAAACGTAATGCTATTTTCGTAAATACAGCAAGAGGAAAATTTCATAACGAAGACGATTTATTCTATGCCCTAACTAATGACATAATTTGGGGCGCCGGACTTGATGTTACTAACCCGGAACCAATGCAAAAAGACAATCCGTTACTATCATTGCCAAATTGTTGTATTTTACCACATATTGGTTCGGCAACATACGAAGCCCGGAATGCAATGGCTGTTTGCGCCGCACAAAATATTGTAGCACTTTTTGAAAATAAAAAAATGCCTTTTTGTGTAAATGAAGAAGTTTATTCTTGAATTAAATTCCAAATTTTAAATTCCAAATTCCAATCTAAAATCTGAACTTTAAAATCTAAAATAATTATATGGATATTCGCTCAAGAAAATTTAGGATTAAAATCCACAAATCCTATCACAGGTCGGATATTCGGTATCCTTAGCTTTTTAATTAGAAAATGTGTCAATTAGATAATTATTTCGGATCAAATTTACATTGATCGACATTTCGCTCCGATGGAGCTTTTGAGACGGGATATACTATATTTTCTATAAACATAACGCCTTTCCAAGGCTGACAAAAACTCCAGAGGAGTGCTATGTTTATAGCAAATGTTTATAGCAAAATATTTATAGAAATAAATTTACCGATCTGAATTTCAGCTCCAGCGGAGCGACATAATCTAAAAACAAAAAATTAATCTGTTGTTAATCTAACAAAAGTACCTTAGCGTCTTAGAACCTTAGCAACTCAGCATCTTTCAAAAAAATGACTTTCAAAGAACAAATACAACAAGGAATCCCCTCAATATTACCTCCAAAGGCAACATACGATTTAGCTATTAATCATGCGCCAAAACGAAAAGAAATTCTTTCGGCTGAAGAGAAAAAACTGGCTTTAAAAAATGCATTGCGTTATTTTGAGTCTAAACATCATGCCGAATTAATTACCGAATTTTCAGAAGAATTAGAAAAATACGGTCGTATTTATATGTATCGTCTGCGTCCGGATTACAGAATGTATGCGCGACCAATTGATGAATATCCAGGAAAATCATTGCAGGCAAAAGCGATTATGCACATGATTCAGAACAATTTGGATTATGCTGTGGCGCAACATCCGCATGAATTGATTACGTATGGAGGAAACGGCGCTGTTTTTCAAAACTGGGCACAATATTTATTGACAATGCAGTATTTGTCTGAAATGACAGACGAGCAGACTTTAACCATGTATTCAGGACATCCGATGGGATTGTTCCCATCACATTCTGAAGCACCAAGAGTGGTGGTTACTAACGGAATGGTAATCCCGAATTACTCCAAACCGGACGATTGGGAAAAAATGAATGCCTTAGGCGTTTCACAATACGGACAAATGACAGCAGGAAGTTATATGTACATTGGACCGCAAGGAATTGTACACGGAACGACAATTACAGTTTTGAATGGTTTTAGAAAAATAAAATTAAATCCGGAAGGCAATTTATTTGTAACATCAGGACTTGGCGGAATGTCCGGTGCTCAACCAAAAGCAGGAAATATTGCCGGTTGTATTACGGTCTGCGCCGAAGTAAATCCGAAAATCACTAAAATCCGTCACGAACAAGGCTGGATTAATGAAATTGTGACTTCAACTGAAAAACTGGTTAAAAGAGTCAATTCGGCGAAAGCCAATAAAGAAGTAGTTTCGATTGCCTATTTAGGAAATGTGGTTGATGTTTGGGAATGTTTCGACAAAGAAAACATCAAAATTGATTTAGGTTCTGATCAAACATCGCTTCATAATCCATGGGCCGGAGGTTATTATCCGGTTGGAATTTCATTTGAAGAAGCGAATGAAATGATGGCTAATAATCCGGAATTATTCAAAGAAAAAGTACAGGAATCATTGCGCAGACAAGCGAAAGCAATTAACAAACATACCGCAAAAGGAACTTACTTTTTTGATTACGGAAATGCCTTTTTACTAGAAGCTTCTCGTGCTGGTGCTGATGTTATGGCCGAAAATAACATCGATTTTAAATATCCGAGTTACGTTCAGGACATTATGGGACCAATGTGTTTTGATTACGGATTTGGGCCTTTTAGATGGGTTTGTACTTCAGGAAAACCAGAAGATTTACAAAAGACAGATACGATCGCGAGTCAGGTTTTAGAAGAATTGGCCAAAACTAGTCCAGATGAAATTCAGCAACAAATGCAGGATAACATCAAATGGATCAAAGGCGCGCAGGAAAATAAATTGGTTGTAGGTTCTCAGGCCAGAATTCTTTATGCAGATGCTGAAGGAAGAATTAAAATTGCCGAAGCATTTAACCAGGCAATTGCAAGAGGCGAAATTGGAACAGTGGTTTTAGGGCGCGATCATCATGACGTTTCCGGAACCGATTCTCCTTACAGAGAAACTTCAAATATCTACGACGGATCTCGTTTTACAGCCGATATGGCGATTCAAAATGTAATTGGCGACAGCTTTAGAGGCGCAACCTGGGTATCGATTCATAATGGCGGTGGCGTTGGCTGGGGAGAGGTTATAAACGGTGGCTTTGGTATGGTTCTTGATGGATCTAAAGAAGCTTCAAAACGTTTAGCATCAATGCTTTTTTGGGATGTTAACAACGGAATTTCAAGAAGAAGCTGGGCACGAAATGACGAAGCTATTTTTGCCATAAAAAGAGCAATGGAAGTTCAGCCTTTATTAAAAGTAACTTTACCTAATATTGTTGACGAAACTTTATTTTAGCCTAAAGTTCTCTTATTTATTTAAAAATGAGAACATTAAATTTTAAACATATGAAAGTATTTAAATTAATTCCGATTCTTCTACTTTTACTGTTCGTTTCGTGCGACACAGTAAGTGCTTATTCTGATTATGACAAAACAGTAGATTTTACGCCTTACAAAACATACGCCTTTTTTAAGCCCGGAATTGATAAGGTTGAAATATCTGACTTGGACAAAAAAAGAATTCTTCATGCAATTGACGATCAAATGCAGGCCAAAGGTTTTACAAAAAGCGAAAATCCCGATATATTAGTAAACATTTTCACCAAAGCCAAAGAACAAGTTGATGTAAATCAATTTTACGCAGGATACGGTTATGGATGGGGTTACGGCTGGGGATGGGGCTGGAATCCGTATATGTATGGAGGAACAACAGTTTCAAGATACACGGAAGGGACTTTGTTCATTGATTTAATTGATGCTAAAAAGAAAGAAATGATCTGGCAAGGTCAGGGTATTGGTACTTTATACAAAAACATAGATAAAAAAGATGCTCGAATTACTGAATTTGTTACCAAAATTTTAGCGCAGTATCCACCGGTTAAGAAATAATTTTAGTCGCAGTTTTCAGTGACAGTTTTCAGTTTAAAAAAAACTAAACAAAGTTGATGAATACTTCGCAAAATAATTAATACATTTGTTTTTCAAAGAACAAAAAATGACAAACTTAAATAACATTATTATCATCGCGATTAACATTATTGTAATTGAGCAATAATGCGAGGTGTTATATAAATTAAGTAAACAAAATACAATTTATTAAACCTCCCAAACCGGGAGGTTTTTTATTTAGAAATTTTTTGCCACAGATTTGCTTCGCCTGTTCGCTATCGTTCGGGTCACAGATTCTCACAGATAAAAAATCTTATTAAATCATTTAATCTGTCGCAAAAATAAAAACAAACAACATGGATCTATTTAACGAAGTACTCAATGCAAAAAAGCAACTCGAAAATGTAGTTGCTGCTACTCCACTGACACAAAATTTAAACCTTTCTGACGAATTTAAATCGACTATTTTATTAAAAAGAGAAGATTTGCAAATTGTCCGGTCGTACAAAATTAGAGGAGCTTACAACAAAATTTCTTCGTTGAATGAAACTGAAAAAGCAATTGGCATTGTATGCGCCAGTGCCGGAAACCATGCACAAGGTGTCGCATATTCCTGTCATCTTCTGCAAATAAAAGGCAAAATCTACATGCCAAAAACGACTCCAAAACAAAAAGTAAAACAAGTGCAATTGTTCGGGAAATCATTTGTAGAAATTGTTTTGACAGGAGATACTTTTGATGATGCTTATGCTTCGGCTACTGCAGATGCCATTCAAAATCATAAAATATTTATTCATCCTTTCGATGATGAAAAAGTTATCGCTGGTCAGGGAACCGTTGGTTTAGAAATTCTCGATAGTTATAAAGAACCTATCGATTATGTTTTTGTTCCGATTGGCGGAGGCGGATTGGCTTCTGGCTTATCTGCTGTTTTTAAACATTTAAGTCCAAATACGAAAATCATTGGTGTTGAGCCAAAAGGGGCTCCTTCGATGAAAACTTCAATAGCAGAAAATAAAAACACGGCACTAAAAACCATCGATAAATTTGTTGACGGTGCGGCTGTCAAACAAGTTGGCGATATGACTTTTGAAATCTGTAAGGATAATTTAGAAGATATTATTCTGGTTCCCGAAGGAAAAGTCTGCACCACAATTTTACGTTTGTACAATGAAGAAGCAATGGTTGTGGAACCAGCCGGAGCATTAACTATTGCCGCTTTGGATTTTTATAAAGATAAAATTAAAGGCAAAACCGTTGTTTGTGTTGTTAGCGGAAGTAATAATGATATAGAAAGAACAGCCGAAATAAAGGAACGTTCTTTACTTTACGAAGGTCTAATGCATTATTTCATGATTCAGTTTCCTCAGCGTCCGGGAGCTTTAAAAGAATTCGTAAATAATATTTTAGGCCCTGATGATGACATCACTTATTTTCAGTTTCATAAAAAAAACAATCGCGAAGTGGGCTCTGTTGTGGTTGGCTTAGAATTGAAAAACAAAAAAGACATTATGAATATCAAACTAAATATGACTAAAAATGGTTTTGAGTTTCATTATTTAAACGATAATCAGGATTTGTTTACACAATTAATTGGTTAAAATCCAGTTCCGATGACAAATATCAGAGAATAGAAAAACTTATAGTGTAATTTTGTATTTTATTTTAGATCTCACAAACATGACAACTCTTAAAGATATTTCGACCATAGAAGACATACAATTAATGGTTGATACCTTTTATGATAAGGTTAGACAAGATGATCTTCTTGGTCCGATTTTTAATGACAAACTACAGGACCGCTGGCCAATGCATTTACAAAAAATGTACGGCTTTTGGCAAACAATTTTGTTTGATGTGCGTGCTTACTCCGGAACTCCGTTTCCACCGCACAAACAATTACCGGTAGACAAAACGCATTTTGACCGTTGGGTTTTTCTTTTTAATTCTTCAATCGACGCACTTTTTGCAGGAACAATAACGGAAGAAGCAAAAATGAGAGCTGCAAATATGGCTTATATGTTTAATCATAAAATTGATTATTTCAGGAATTTAGAAAATCAATAAAAATTAATTCTATTGGTATTTCTAAATAACTAAATTTGGGGCAACAATTTTTAATAAAACATGAAAAAAGCATTACTATCTCTTCTATTTTTTCTCTCTATCATTATTGCTGCAAATGCTCAAACTTCTAAAAGCAATTTATACAAAGGCACAATTGATGGAAAAATAGCCGTTACTTTTTTTATTAAAACAGAAGAAAACCCCTGCACAGCCGATTTAATGTATACTGCCATGTATCGCTATGACAAATCCGGTAGTTGGATCCAATTGGACATTACCCAAAATACCAAAAACGAAAATCAATTTGCGTTAGTGGAACATAGTTTTACTGGCCTTATGATTTTGAAAAAAGAAGAAACTACTTTTAGTGGTTTGTGGATAAGTTCTGACAGCAAAAAGCAATTGAAAGTAGAACTGAAAGAAGCCAAAATGACTAAAAAAGAAACTGAATCTTATGAAGCCAAGATGGAAAAAGTTAATTATGAAAATAACGATTGCTAGAAAATTGTTCTTTTTATACTTCGAAAACATTCTTTTGAAAACGGATTCCCTAGCCCTGATAGCAGCGGTATCCTTTTTCTTGCTTCTTTAGCAAGGAAAAGATACAAGCGGATAGCAGGACTAGCTCCTAAAAACAAGAATACTTCTCAAAACAAAATTTCTATTAAAACCTCAACAAAAAACACTTTCGAACAAAAAAATTGTGATGAATAGCAAAAATTAGCACCTTAAATTCGTAATTTTACATTCTAAATCTACAACGTTTTCGAAATGAATCCAAATATTGAGACAAACCCGTTATTAGAGCGATTGCCGAAACATTTAAAGCAATTTATTAAACCACAGGATTATAGCGATTATACGCCAATTAATCAGGCGGTTTGGCGTTATGTGATGCGCAAAAATGTAGATTATTTATCAAAAGTTGCCCATCATTCATATTTGGATGGTTTGAAGAAAACGGGAATCGAAGTTGATTCTATTCCGAGTATGTATGGAATGAACCGAATCCTGACTGAAATTGGCTGGGCTGCGGTTGCCGTTGACGGTTTTATTCCGCCAAATGCTTTTATGGAATTTCAGGCTTATAACGTTTTGGTTATTGCTTCAGACATCCGACAATTAGAACATATTGAATATACACCAGCACCAGATATTATTCATGAAGGTGCCGGCCACGCTCCTATTATTGCGAATCCTGAATATGCTGAATATTTGAGACGTTTTGGTGAAATTGGCTGTAAAGCGATTTCATCTCACAAAGATTATCAGATGTACGAAGCGATTCGTTTGCTTTCGATTTTGAAAGAAGCGGAAGATACACCTCAGGAAAAAATTGACGAAGCGGAGAAAGCGGTTGCCGATTTACAAAATAATATGGGCGAATTATCAGAAATGGCCCAGATTCGTAATTTGCATTGGTGGACAGTAGAATACGGTTTAATTGGAACCGTTGAAGATCCTAAAATTTACGGTGCCGGATTACTTTCTTCAATTGGAGAAAGTGCCTGGTGTATGACGGATAATGTAAAGAAAATCCCTTACGATATTTCGGCTGCAAATCAGAATTTTGATATTACGCAGTTACAACCTCAACTTTATGTAACACCGAATTTCTCTTATTTGAGTTTGATTCTGGAAGAATTTGCGAATAAAATGGCATTAAGAACGGGAGGCCTTTCCGGAATTCAGAAATTAATTCATTCGAATGCTTTAGGTACAATTGAATTAAGTACAGGTTTACAAATTTCAGGCGTTTTCACTAATGTTCTGGAAGAAGAAGGAAAACCAGTTTACATTCAGACTACTGGAAAAACAGCTTTATCGTATCGTGAAAAAGAATTAGTCGGCCACGGAACTTTGACACATCCACACGGATTTGGAAGCCCGATTGGGAAACTAAAAGGCTTCAATTTAGCAATTGAAGATATGAGTCCGAAGGATTTACAAGCTTATAGTATTGTTGAAAATGAAACCGTTAAATTAGAATTTGAAGGCAATATTATTGTAGAAGGAGAAATCATTACAGGTTCCAGAAACTTACACGGAGAAATTATTTTAATTAGTTTCAGAAATTGTACGGTTACGCATGGCGAAACGATTTTATTCCAACCTGACTGGGGAAATTACGATATGGCGATTGGTAAAAAAGTAGTTTCTGCTTTTTCCGGTCCAGCCGATGTGAATAGTTTTGATCTGATTAATATTGTTCCGAGTTCTCAAACGATAAAAGCAAAACATACAGACGAACGTGATGATTTAGAAGTTCTTTATCAAACTGTTCGTTCTATAAGAGAAAATAAAGATTCAAAATCTGAACTACAATCTGTTTTTGAAAAACTAAAAAATAGTCATTCAAACGATTGGTTGCTTTCTGTTGAAATTGCAGAGCTTTTGAAAGATTCTGGTGAAAAGCAATTATTACAAGAAGTACTGGTTTATCTGGATCAATTGAAAGCAAAACGTCCTGAAGTAGCGCATTTAATTACTGGCGGACTGGATTTGATTTTCGATAAAGAAGCGGTTTAGTCTTTAAGGCCCAAAGGTGCGGAGGTTCAAAGGAACAAAGGTTTCTCCTCCTTTTTATCTAATTTCGAACAAGAAATCCTCGCAAGTAGCTCCGCAACAAGTATCTAATCTTTGTAGAGTTACTTGCGAGGATTTCTCGTTCCTCGAAATGAGAAGATTGTGCAAAAACCTTTGTTCCTTTGAACCTCTGCACCTTTGCACCTCTTTTCTACAATTTCAAATCCTGATTAAAATCTTTATCAGATTCAATCGTTTTACCATCGTATTGCAGTTTCCAACCCATGGAATTCGTCAAAATCAAAATCTTTGATAATTCGCTTATCAATCTGTTTTGAGCGTTTGTTTTAAGGGAAGAGTTTTCTATTTTCTTTGCCAGATTTGCCTTTACCGATTTATTGATTTTATTGTAATCCTCTCCCGTAAACGGATTCAGCTGGCTTTGCTCTACATCATAAAACTTAATATCCGGATTGATTGTTATTTCTTCTTTTGGAATATTTAAAATCGTGATGGTTTTGTTTTTTTCGTCGATGTCGTACTTCATTTTATGCAAGTCATAAGCAACGGTCACATTTGCATTTACGACAACTAATGCTTTCTTCTCAAAAGAAACCATATCCAAAAAATATTTCTGCTGATTTTTATACGTAATCACTTCTGAGAAATGCCCTTCGGTAACAACCAGTTTACCTACATTTAGAATTTGCTGTTGAATTAAATTGGTATTGTATTCAATATCCTTGTCATCATCCTTTTTGAATTGGCAAAATTTAAAAGTCAAAATGATTAAGAAAACGACAGAAGCTAAAACTAAAATTCTTTTGAGTGTATTTTGCATTACTTTATTTTATTAGACCAATTTACTTCTTTTTCTGAATGCTTAAAAGTTTTCTATCACGAATTACTCATAAGAAAATACTTTTTCACGCAGATTCAACAGATTAGAGCAGATTTAATTTTAATTTTCCTAAATCAGCTTAAATCTTTATAAATCTGCGTGAAAAGCTTAGCCATCATAATCTGTGGAAAAAATTTCTAGAATGGATATCCAATTGCAATATTCAAAATCAGATTTTCTTTGCGCCATGGTCCACTTCCGAAATCAATATCTTTGATTACCCATCTTTCGCCATCAGGTAAGTAAGGCTTTCTTAACGGAAATGCTAAATCTGTTCTTAAGATAAAAAATGACACATCAAATCTTAGTCCAACTCCTGCTCCAACAGCGATTTCCTTCATAAAATCCTTAGAAATTTCGCCTCCTGGCTTATTAGGGTCTTTATTCATCAACCAAATATTTCCGGCATCAATAAAGGCGGCACCTTTTACAATACTAAAAAGTTTTGCCCTGTATTCGGTACTGAATTCCAATTTCAAGTCTCCTGACTGATCTGGGAGATAATCGTTATCAGTTGTCGTATTAAGGTAACTTCCTGGTCCAATTGATCGCGCTCTAAAGGCTCGAATACTATTGGTACCTCCTACTACAAATTGTTTAGATGTTGGCAACACATTTGAATTCCCATAAGGAATACCAGCTCCAACGATAATCCTACTGGCTAATTGACTTTCCTTTCCGAGTTTTAAATAATGCCTGAAGTCTCCTCTAAATTTTGCATATTGGCTAAACGGAACATCAAAAATACTTTTCTGATTGCCTTCTTTAACATTTGCTCCGGTTACTAGACCTGTAATATTTCCAGCTAAATCCGCTTCTCCACTAAAATAAAACGTATTTTTTCTACGTTTTTGCATCGTATTAGTGTAGGTATAGGTGTAAGTCGGACCAAAAATCAATTGTTTTTCAATTACTTTTTTCAATGATTCGTCTTGTTCTGCATCATCCAAATATTCTTGTGTAACATGATTTGGACTAACATAGGTAATATCCATTAAATTCAATTGATGTTCCTTTCGAACATTCTCTTTCCATAGATAACCGTATGACGCTTTGAATGAATTTAAAGCATACAATTGCGTTCTGTTTTGATATTCGTATCTGACAGTTGCTTTAGTTCTCGGCACATATTCGCTTGAGCCTTCCACATGAAAAAACGGAACAATAAATCTCGGCCAGGTTAGACTGGTTTCTGTTCCGATTTTGTAAATATTCTTGCCGTTATTGGTTCCGGAAAGCTGAAAATCGGCTCCGCCAAAAACAGAAACGGTCAGCAATTCAGCTCCGCGAAATAAATTTCTATTATTCCAATTCACGTTCAGTTCTGTACCGGTATAACTAGCCGAATTGGTTTTTCCTAAAACCTCAACACGAATAAATTTCTTTGGCAATAACGTTAAATAGTAATACGAATCTAAAGTCTTCGGTAAACTGTCCGAAGGTTTGAATTCATTTTTTACAAAACTAAAAGTTCCGAGATTGACAAATCGGTTCAAGGTTAAATTGTGATCTTTTCTGTTGTATAAATCTCCTTTTTTAAAGTAAATAGCGCGATCGAAAACTCTGGGTTTAAAAGTATCTGCGGTATCAATAATTGTAAAATCTTTATATTGAACTACATCTTCCGGCTTGTATTTCAAACTATCTTTTGAAATAGAAAAGTTTGGGTACACAATAATTTTATTAATCTTATAGGCCGTAAGCGCTTTCGGTGGTGCATCTGCTTTGATTACCAGTCTGACTTTTACTTCATGATCACCTTTTGTGCTGTCCACCTGTGCTAAAATATAATCCGGATTAAAGTAATAATATCCCTTTTCTTTAAGTCTGGCGTCTATTCTCTCTCTTTCTGCTTTAATGACATCTAAATCATAGGGTTTGCCAACTTTCAATAAACTTCTTCGGCTTGATCTTCCAATTATTCTTGACATTGCCAAGGAATCATCCGGAAAAGTCACGCTTTTGATGATATACTGCTGTTTAGGCGTTACGGTATATTCTGCCGTAGCTCTTTTATTTTTAGCTGTAGAATCGGCACTGACACGCGTTTTAAAGTACCCTCTGTTTTCGGTAAAATTTCGTAAAACGGATGCATTATAATCTAAATCAACTTTACTAAAAAGCACAGGTGGTTCGCCTACTTTGGTACGCAACCAATATCTGATTCCTTTCTGTTTTTTAGGTTCTCCTGCAATATTATAAAACCATAATTTTGGACGCAATCCTAAAAATTCCTTGTTTGGTTTTGGGCGTAATAAACCTTCTAACTCTTTCTCCAGTTCTTTTCTTTCTTTCTTTTTAATGACAGAATCCTTTACTGTAACAGAACCGCCTGTATACAGTAATTCGCCTTCTGGCAGATATTTTGTATTACTGCATCCAAAAACAAAAAATAAGGACAGGGCAATAAAATATCTGATATATTCCGTTTTTCTATTGCTATGTTTTTTGCTCATTTCCTTCTAATTGATTTTCGTCTTTTTCTTTATCCTCTTTCTCTTTTTGCTTTTTCTTTTCTTTACGCAATTTCTCTTCTCGAATCATTTCTTTTTCTGCTAAAGTGCGATGAAACAGTTCTCTGAATTTATTGTAACTCATCGTAATTATAAAAGCAACTCCCGTTTCAATAACCTGACCTTCAACTGCAACCTGATATTCATTTTTTCGATAAGCGCGAAGCATATAACGGCCGTCTTTTGTTAACTGATAATCCAACGCAACGTCGCCTGCAATATTGGTACTTTCTTCATTGGCGCGTTCCTGACCTTCAACTGCAAAACTGCTTCCAACAGTAACTTTTAGTCTGTCATCTAGAAGTTTTTTAGAAATTCCGACATTTAAATCCGTCCTGTCTTCTCTGGTTCCTGAAGTATAATCATCTGTAGATTCCAGATCAAATTCCAGCTGAACCCCAGTTATCAACTCCCCAGCCAAATCATTCAATTGTTGAGACAGAATTTTACTAACACTTTGTCTGGCCAATGATTCGGCGCTTGTTCCACCGCTTTCACTCGCAAACGGATTTTCGCCAATAAATCTATTCAATAATAAAAGGGCAAAAACCTGTTTGTTTAATTCGGCTGGTTCTTGTCGTAGTTGCTCTAATTTTTGTTGTGTGGTTTCTACAATCGTAGATGATACATCATAATTTCCGTCTGGCAGGACAATATCAAAAGTGATTTCAGGCTTCATTAATTCGCCATTCATTTTCAATAAAGTCTGAAACGGAATTTTCTGTTTGTACGTGTTTTTAGTAGTTTGAGATTCACTTCCTAACTGATTGCCAAGCAAATCAATTGGCGCCGCGTCGACTTTATAAATGGCAGTAATACTAACATTAGCCATCGTTGGCTCGCCATTCCAGATAATATAACTTCCTTTTTGAATATTGAATTTTCTTCGGATCATGTTGAAATTCATTTCATACGCACCATCAGAGAATTCATATTTCCCCGTTAAAGTTGTTTTTCCTGATGGATCGATTCCGCCTGTCAATTCCGCTTCGCCTTTCAGATTTAAATAATCGCCATTTCCTTTGTCGATTACTAAGGTAAGTTCAGCTTCTTTATCAATTGAAATAGCAACACTCACATCCATACCAAGTAATTCCGACTGATTGAGTTTCGCTTTCATTTCAGCCGTTTGTTTCAGATACATATTATCTTCGTCTACAAACTCGACGATTCCTTCTCTATCTGCAATGGAGGGATCAGATTGAGGTAAAACAACAGAAAATTTAGTATCATCTTTGATTTTAATATTCCCATTAACAACCGGATTTTCGAGCGTTCCTTTAATGTTCAGTTTGGTGTCCAAAATTAAATCTCCATAAAACAAATCATTGTCTTTTTCTTTTGAATGAATGGCTCTAAAATCATCTGCTACTACCGTTAAGCCGAAATCAAAATGGGTATAATCGGCTGATTTGATGGTTCCGTTTATCGTCAGTTCATTGTCATTTTCATCATGAAACGTAAAAGTATCAAAAGTAATTACATCGTTTTGAAGCGTAATTTTTTCCTGTTTGGTTTTAAAATACGAATCGAATTTTGTTACTCTGAAACCAGTTTCATTAAAATTCAGTTCCCCATTTACTTTTGGCGCACTGGCGTTTCCTGTGATTTTGAAATTTCCTGACAAATATCCCGTTCCTTCCTTAATATTATCCATACTAAAACCCTGAATACTTTTGATATTCAGTTTGTTTAAGTCCAGATTAAAGTCCAGATTTCCATCGGCAATACTGTACGTTCCTGTCAGATTTACGTCGTTTTCTTCTCCAGTCAATGTAACGTTGGCGTTTAATAAATTATTGGTTTTATTATCAACCTTAACCGCAATATCGCCAACCGGTTCTCCTTTAAAAGCAAAATCATCAATTTTTATGTCTGATGTAAAAGTTGGTTTTGTCATCACATTTTCTGCGACAGCATTTCCATTGATCAAACCTTGCATCAACAACTTATCTTTTTTGACCATATTCATAATGGTTTCGATTTTGAAGTTTACAAAATCAACTTGCAATGGCGCATTGTCTTGCGTTCCTTGTGACTGAATTTTAAGTTCGTTCCCGGAATTCGCTAAAAAGAACTTATTAATATAAAGTCTTTTTCCTCCAAATTCAACAACATTTTCTGGATCGATACTCCATTTATCGTAATTCAGTACAAAGTTTTCTGCATCAATTTTAAAAATATTTTTAGAATCTTCGGCTTTGAAATTTCCAGCAATAAAATACTGTTGTTTGTCTTTTGCATCTTTTACTTCCAATGCATAATCCAGAATATTATTTTCAACTTTTCCTGATAAACTTGTGAACGGAATTTTTAAAGAGCCGCTTTCAATTGTTGCTACAGAGATTTGATATTCCAAAGCATTTTCTTTGGCTTCGATATTTATTTTTCCGTCAGCGATGGTATTATCAGCATAAACAATTCTCGGAATCGTTCCTTTAATTTCTAAAGAATCGGTTACGTTATTGTATTTTCCTTCGATTTTAAGAGGTTCTAAACCCGTTAATTTTGGAACCAATTTAAAAAGAATCGGATCGTTGTCAACTGTCAAAGTAAAAGCCAGACGTTGTTCATCTGATTCTCCATTTACTTTCGGATTTTTTAAATCGATATATTTTGATAATGATTTTTTTACTGCCGAAACCAAAGTCGTTAATTTGTATTTCCCGTCAATTTCTGCTTTTAAAAACTGAGAGGATATTTTTATATTATTTCGATTTTCATCTGAAAAAGCAATTACACGAATTGAATCTAAAACGATTGGTTCTTTGTCCTGTAAAACCTGAATATTCGAAAGGAACACTTTTCCATTTAAAAAATCAGGATTACTATTGGCAATATCAGCATCAATATTCCCTCGCAATTTCATCGGTCCGGCGTGAAGATGCAGTTTTTCTAAGTCGGCTATATCCAGGTTTAATTTTAATTGAATGGCCGGATATTTATCTTTTGTATTTCCGCTCGCCGTTAAATCAAAATTCAAATTCGGGTCTTTCATTCCAGATTTTACTGCGAACGATCCGTTTTCGATATTTCCTTTTAAA
This sequence comes from Flavobacterium aquidurense, assembly GCA_900107365.1. GTDB lineage: Bacteria > Bacteroidota > Bacteroidia > Flavobacteriales > Flavobacteriaceae > Flavobacterium > Flavobacterium aquidurense. The sequence goes on along the minus strand of FNPS01000004.1, from coordinate 270,502 downwards.
GCTAAATCTCTGTAAGTATATTTATTGAAAACTGCTTTTTGAACCAAACCATCAAAATCAGCCTGAGCCGTTTTTGGATCTAGACCTTTGCCTTTTACTTTCGCTTTAAGCGTAATTTTTCCGATCGAATCGTTTCTTATTAATCTGCCCAAATCAAAATCTAATAAATAAACAGTTGCATCGTATTTCTCTCTTCGTTTAACACGTTGATCAAACAAGGCATCTACTTTTGCATTTCCGAAACTGCTGTTTAAAGCAAGATTCGTTTTGAAATTCTGCACAGAACCTTTGAATTTTCCCTGCAAACTCAATTGAGAAGGCAATTGAATATTCTTCGGAATGGTTCCTGCTGGTACAAATCCATATATATCTTTTGAAGTGCTCGAAAGCTTTTTAATATCTAAATCGTAATACGCTTTTTGAGCATCAGGCAAACCTTTGATCTTCCCCGAAAGGGAAACTTTTGTCGTTCCGATTCCGCTCATTTCAAACTGCGGAATAGTCAAATCTTTAACTTTTCCGCTCAAGCGTGTATTCAAATACAAAATCGCGTTTGGATTGCTTTTAAACGGATTCGTTTTTTGTAAATCGGGAGCAAATAATAAAATGTCTTTAAACCCAATTTTCGACTGATTTAAATTCGCATCCAAACTCAGATTGGCAATATCCTTTTTTAAAGCGTCAAGCGAAGGATAGGCCACCTTTATTTTATTTTGAAGAAGCGTTTGCGGTGTTCTTACATACAAATTTTCTAAAGAAGCATTTTTAGGACCATAGAAAAAAGCAGTTTTTAAAGCCTGAATCTGCAATCCGCTTTTATCGTTTACGGCAAGTGCTTTTATATTTCCTGAAATCGTATCATTTCCGTAATACAATTTTTCAGCTTTAAAATTGAATTTATCCAAATCCATATGACTGTAATCAATTCCTTTTGCTACTGGTTTCGATTGCATATCATCAAATTTGAAAGCGATATTTTCCAGATTGACATCAGCCAGTTTTACTTTCCAACCCGATTGTTTGATTGAAGTGGTATCCAAACTTGGAGCTTTAATTTGCTTGTCTTTTGCACCCAAACGTAAATTCCCTTTTAGATTTTTTACTTCGAATGTATCAAAATCCAAAAACTGATTGTTCATATCAATCTTGTTGACTGATAAATCAAGATTACCCAGTTTTATTCCCGAATCTAATTTGGAATCTTTATTATCGTATGCAATATCAATTTGGGACAAACTTATTTTACCAAGTTTTAAACTGAAATCTTTTCTTTTCGAAATTGTATCGACTGTTTTAACCGAAACTTCAGCAATCTTCTCTACAACATCCTGATTCAAAACTACTTTTATTCCATTTAAAGCAATATTCGGAATATCGAAATTCATTTTATCCAAATCGAATTCTTTAAATTTCGTATCAAAATGCGTCAATTTTACGCGAACATCATTTTTAGAATAATCATCCTTAAAATTGAATTTAATGTTATCAAGATTTACTTTTACAACAGAAATTGTAAATGCCTTACTATCCGGATCTTTTGGCTTTTCAGGTTCTTTTGATTCGAAAGCTTTTATGATATAATCGAAATTGAAAACGCCCTCTTTATTTCTGGAAATATTGGCAGTAGTATTTTCTAACGAAACCGAGTTGATCTCCAATTCACTGCTGACCAATTTAAACAAATCGACATCAAGTACTAAACGTTTACCAGCCAATAAAGTATCTTTCTTCTGGTCTTCAAAATAGAAACCTTCCAGCACTACATCTTTTGGAAATTTGATCGAAATATGATCTAAGGCAACTTTGGTTTTAATCTTATCCTGCAGATAAGTGATCGCTTTATCCTTAACGAAATTCTGCACCGACGGCACCTGAATCAAAATAATTAGAAGTAATAAAAGTGCAATTATAGATCCCACGCACCAAAGCAGTATACGTAGTGTTTTTTTAAAAAAATGAATTGTTTTGGTATTCATGCGTCAATAAAACACGTTAGATTAAAATTGCGTTATTATAAAGCTGTACTTCTACAGTCTACAAAATTGAAAAAATTAAACTTTAACAATTTACACAATTTCGCTCAAATATTCTAGAATTTTACGCACAAATAATTATTTTCCTACTTTTTGTGGTTCTGCCACGAAGGCGATAAGGCGGTAAGATTTTGTACTTATTAGTAATTTTTTAAATAGCCGTTGGTTTTAACTAACAGAAATAGAAATTAACAATATACGGCTTTAGCCAAAATTCGCATTAGTTTCGGCTAAAGCCAAGCAGAAATACTATTATAAATCCGTTGGTTAAAACAACGGCTATTCAATATTCCCTCAATATAAATACCTCTTTTAAAACTTAATTTGAGGAAGTTTTTCTCTCAAAACATTTATTTTTTGCTGAAGGTTGGCCAAGAATTTCTGGTGTTGTTCTGATTCTGGATTAAAGCTTCTGTGGCGCAGACTTTTTTGGATTTCGTCTACTTCCCGCATTAAAGAAATGCTTTCTTCAGAAATATAATTTTCACTGAATTTATGCCAGATAAAATCAATTGCGACCTGATTGGGATGCAACATATCCTCGGCATAAAAACGATAATCACGAAGTTCGTCCATCATGATTTCGTAGGAAGGAAAATAATTGTGAATTGTAAATTGTAAATTGTAAATTTTTAAAACTTGGTGCAATGATGTGAATAAATGTGATTTACTTAGTTGGTTTTCTGCAAAACCATCTTTGATGTGACGTACCGGCGAAATTGTAAAAATGAAGTTTATATCGGGATTTAAAGTCTGAATTAAATCTATTGTATTTTGGATGCTTTTCTGGATCACATCAACCGGCAATAATTCTTTTGAGAATTGTTTTTGAGGGACTTTATGGCAATTGGCAACAATTTCATCACTTTCGAGATTTCTGTAAATCCAGGCTGTTCCGTAAGTTATAATAATGTGTGACGCTTCTTTTAATTGTTTATGAGTTTCTGAAATTGCTTTATTTAACGTTTCAAGTAATTCTTGTCTGTCAGAATTACTTAAATCTGAATGTACTTCAAAAGAATGCCAGCGTTCGTTATGAAAGAAAACGTCTTTTTCTGTAAATTCTCTTTCCTGAACCGTTCTCTCCATTAGTTTCGCAATGGAGACCGGATTAAAAATAATTCCAAACGGATTGGCTTCATTCTGAAACTTAAAGTAATCAAATTTCTCTGCCATATTTTCTGCAAAACAAGAACCAAACGAAAGCACTTTCGAATTATAATCGATTGGATTATTAGATTTTGATAGCGGGATTTGGGTTCTGAATTGCATGGCTATGAGTTTTAAACAAAGTTAAAGATTACTGACGACTCTCTATTTAAAATTGTGAATAAAAATCAGGCAAAGTCGCAGAGTCGCAAAGTTTTTACAATACAGCTGTACTTACGTTTTGTAATTAAACGCCGTGTATTAACCAAATTCTTTTTTCAGATTTTTAGATTAAACAAAATACACTTTGCGGGTCTGCGGCTTTGCGTGTAATTGATTGAAGTTAAAGTAGCACAATATACTCTGACCCATTTGACTAAAATTTATTAAGCTTAAAATCAACGATAAAAGATAATCAATTATATTAGGTTTTTAATAACATAAATCAACTTCACTAACTAAAACTATTCACTACTTTTGCATCTTGCATAAATTAAAATTCACTTATGAAATTATTATATTCTTATATAATCAAACACAAAATGCTTTTGCTTTTTGCTTTGATTATGGCCTCTATAAACATTTGTTTCAGTTTATCTGACTCTATTATTACCGGTAAATTAATGCAGGATTGTGGTGTAGGATTACACAAATATGCTGGGAATCCAACTGGTTTTATAAAATCTTTATCTTTCTGGCTTGGTCTTTCGCTTGGTGCTGCGATGGTTTCCAGAATTACCAAAAACTTTCAGGATTATTTTACCAATGTCGTTATTCAGCGAACTGGTGCTCAAATGTATACGGACGGAATCAAAAAATCACTTGATTTGCCTTTTGCCGAATTTGAAGATCAACGAAGCGGAGAAACTTTAAGTAAACTAACCAAAGTACGTTCTGATTCTGAAAAACTAATTACACTCTCTATTTCTTTGATTTTTCAAACCGTAATCGGATTTGTATTCGTAATCGTTTACGTTGCCCGAATCGATTATCGTATTTCGATTATCTTTTTAATTACTGCTCCAATTATTGCTTTGGTAAGTTCTTATTTAGGAAAAAAAATCAAAGTTGTTTCTAAGAAAATCGTGAATCAAACCAATGCTTTAGCAGGTTCAACAACTGAAAGTTTACGAAATATTGAGCTTGTAAAAAGTCTTGGATTAACCTATCAGGAAGAAAAACGTCTGAACTTAAACACCTTTAAAATTCTGCATTTAGAACTGGAAAAAATCCGTTTTATCAGAAGTTTGAGTTTTATTCAGGGAACTACCGTTCACTTTTTAAGAACTTGTGTCGTTTTTACATTGTACTATTTCTTATTCGGAAATAAAATTATTGTGGGAGATTTATTGACCATGGTATTTTTTACTTTCTTCATTTTTGGACCTTTACAGGAATTAGGAAACTTCATTATCGCTTTGAATGAAACCAAAGTTTCTATGGAGAATTTCAAAATATTGTTAAGCGCACCAAAAGAGTTTCGTCCAAAAAATCCAAAACACGTCGGTGCGATTCAATCATTGTTATTTTCTAATGTAAGTTTCCAACATAAAACGGCTAAATTCAAAGCGGTTGAGAACATTAATTTCGACATTAAGCAAGGTGAAACCGTTGCCTTTGTTGGACCATCTGGTTCAGGAAAAACAACTTTAGTGAAATTGTTAGTTGGATTATACACGCCGGCTGAAGGTCAGGTTTTGTATAACGAAATTGACTCTACTGAAATTGATTTATTAGATCTCAGAAAACAACTAGGTTTTGTAACGCAGGATGCACAATTATTCTCTGGAACAATTCGTGAAAATTTATTGTTTGTAAAACCAAATGCAACCGATGAAGAGGTTTACGATGCCTTAAAAAGAGCGAGTTGTGAAAAATTACTAAAACGTGCCGAAGATGGTTTAAATACTACTATCGGTGAAGGTGGAATTAAAGTTTCAGGTGGAGAAAAACAACGTTTATCAATCGCCAGAGCTATTTTAAGAAATCCTAATTTATTGATTTTTGATGAAGCAACTTCAGCATTAGATTCCATTACGGAAGAAGAAATTAACGCAACAATCAGAAACATTTCAGATAAAAACAGAATCACGGTTTTAATCGCGCACCGTTTATCAACTGTAATGCATGCAGATAAGATATTTGTCTTGGAACAAGGAAAAATCATCGAGCAGGGTAAACACGAAGAATTAATCGTGGAGAGAGGTTTGTATTACGCTATGTGGCGTCAACAGATCGGAGAACGCAAGTAATTTTTAAAGCTTGGTGAAGAAAAAATAATCTCGCAAAGACGCAGAGTCGCAAAGTTTTTTTTAAAGCTTTGCGACTTTGTTATTTAAACCAACTTTTTAAAAGTATTTTTTTTAATCGCGCAAAGTCGCAAAGTCGCAAAGTTTTTGGCTGTGTACCTTTTACTAAAGATTATTAACTAATCTTGTAATACCAAATTTAATTAACGGCACATTAAAATTTATCAGCAAACCTAATTTCATTTTTGTAATTTTCAGATACGTCATAGTTTGTTTTGCATGAACTTCTGTTATTTTTTCAATTGATTTAATTTCTAAAATTAATTTATTCTCAATTATTAAATCGGCTCGAAAACCAATATCAAGTTTAATCTCATCCCAAACAACGGGAAGCATTTTTTGTCTTTCTACAAATAAGCCCTTTTTAGTTAATTCGTAAAATAAAATTGCTTCATAAACTGATTCTAACAAACCTGGCCCAAGCTTCACATGCATTTTGTAGCATATATCAACCACAATAGCTGATATTTCATTTTCAGTCATTCATTTAATTTAAAGTAAAAACTTATAAATATAAATTTATAAAGCAAAAAAAAGTCGCAAAGCTTAAAAAACTTTGCGACTCTGCGTCTTTGCGAATATAAAAAATCTTATTTCACAAACTCAACCGCATGAGACAAAGCCTCCGCAATTCCAGCAGCATTTTTACCTTTTCCAGAAGCGAAGAAAGGCTGCCCTCCCCCGTTTCCTTCAATATATTTTCCTAATTCTTTGATTACTGCATTTGCGTTTAAGCTTTTTGAAGCAACCAATTCTTTAGCAATATAACAGTGAATATTTGGCAATCCATCTTCTATAGAAGCTAAAAACACAAATGAATCTGCTTTTGAACTTCCTAATGCAGAAGCCAAATCTTTAGTCGACGCCATACTTAAATCTACTTGTTTAGCAAGGAAATTTACGCCGTTTATTTCTTGGAAATCTTTCTCCAATTCTGATTTTAAAGCGCCTACTTTTTCTTTCAATAATTGCTCTACCTGTTTTTTCAATTTAGCGTTATCATCCTGTAATGAAATAACTGCTTTTATAGGATCTTGTGCATTTTTCAACACACCATTGATTTCTTTTAATTTGTCAGCCTGAGTTGCAAAATAATCTTTTACAGCATCAGCTGTAATCGCTTCGATACGACGAATTCCAGATGCTACAGCACCTTCGCTTACAATTTTGAAATACCAGATATCAGCGGTGTTGTTTACGTGAATTCCTCCACATAATTCCATACTGTCTCCAAATTTAATGGCACGAACATTATCTCCGTATTTCTCTCCAAATAATGCCATTGCACCTTCTTCAACTGCTTGTTTAAAAGGAACATTTCTTCTTTCAATCAATGGCAATTGCTCCTGAATTCTCGCATTTACGAAATCTTCAACTTGTTGCAATTCTTCATCAGTAACTTTTGAGAAATGAGAAAAGTCAAAACGTAAGTTCTTTTGGTTTACCAAAGATCCTTTTTGCTCGACATGCGTTCCTAAAATGTGACGCAATGCCTGGTGCATTAAGTGCGTAGCAGAGTGATTTGAAGCAGAACTTTTACGAATCGTTTTATCTACAACAGCTCTGAAAGTTTCAGATAAATTATTTGGTAAATCTTTCGCGAAATGAATAATTACGTTGTTCTCTTTTTTAGTATCAAAAATATAGATTACATCTCCGTTTGAAGCTTCAAAATATCCTTTATCTCCCACTTGTCCTCCACCTTCCGGATAAAAAGGCGTCATGTTAAATACAATTTGAAATACTTCTCCATCTTTAGCACTTTCAACTTTACGGTAACGTGTAATTTTTACAGTTGCTTCCGTATGATCGTAACCAATGAATTCTTCATCTTCATCATCAATCAAAATTTGCCAGTCTCCTGCTTTTACTTTAGAAGCCGCACGAGAACGCTCTTTTTGTTTTTGTAATTCCGATTCGAAACCAGCTTCGTCTAACTGCAATCCTTTTTCTGAAAGAATCAAAGCCGTTAAGTCGATTGGAAAACCGTAAGTATCAAATAATTCAAATGCTTTTTTACCAGAAATTGTTGTTTCTGTAGAATTTGAAATGATGTTTTCCAACAAAATCAAACCTTGATCTAATGTTCTTAAAAATGAATTTTCTTCTTCTTTAATTACGTTGGCACAAAGTGATTTTTGTATTCTGATTTCCGGGAAAGAACCTCCCATTTGAGTGCTTAAAACCTCAACCAATTTATAAATAAATGGCTCTTTTGTATCCAGGAAAGTAAAACCGTAACGAATTGCACGACGCAAAATTCTACGAATAACATAACCCGCTCCGGTGTTAGATGGCAACTGACCATCAGCAATAGCAAAAGCTACAGCACGAACGTGATCTGCAATAACACGAATGGCAATGTTTACTTTTTCTTCCGCTTCGTTAGAAGCTTTAATTGTATATTTTGATCCTGTAATAGATTCAATTTCTTTAATAAGAGGTGTAAAAACGTCAGTGTCATAGTTAGATTGCACGTTTTGTAAAACCATACACAAACGCTCAAATCCCATTCCGGTATCAACGTGCTGTGCAGGCAATTTTTCTAAAGATCCATCCGCTTTACGGTTGAATTCCATGAATACATTATTCCAGATTTCAACTACGTGCGGGTGATCATTATTTACTAAATCTTTTCCTGGCGTAACAGCCTTTTCTTCAGCAGAACGAATATCAACGTGAATTTCAGAACAAGGTCCACAAGGTCCCTGATCTCCCATTTCCCAGAAATTGTCTTTTTTATTTCCAAGTAAAATTCTGTCTTCAGCAATTAATGTTTTCCAGATATCATAAGCTTCCTGGTCGAAAGGAACGTTTTCTTCTTCGCTTCCTTCAAAAACAGTTACGTAAAGAATATCTTTATCAATTTTGTAAACTTCTGTCAATAATTCCCAAGCCCAATTGATCGCTTCCTTCTTGAAATAATCTCCAAAAGACCAGTTTCCTAACATCTCAAACATAGTGTGGTGGTACGTATCAATACCAACCTCTTCAAGATCATTATGTTTTCCTGAAACACGAAGACATTTTTGCGTATCGGCAATTCTTGGACTTTTTGGAGTTCCGTTTCCTAAAAAATATTCTTTAAACTGGGCCATACCCGAGTTGTTGAACATTAAGGTTGGGTCGTCTTTAAGTACAATAGGAGCCGAAGGAACGATTGTGTGTCCTTTGCTCTCGAAAAAATCTAAAAATTGCTTACGTACGTCTTGTGATTTCATATTTTATTAATGTGACAATTTGATAATGTGCCAATTAGACAATCTGATAATGTGACGATTTTTAATGTGTCAATTAGATAATGTGTCAATTAGATAATTATTCCTTAAAAACTTATCTCAACCAACAATAAATTATCCAATTACTGCATTATCTAATTGACTCAATTATCTAATTATCTAATTGTTTTTTAAACTTGAAAAAAAGAGGCGAACAACTGAAACATTTAGTAAATTTGTTCGACTAACTTATTTTACAAGCTGCAAAAATAGGGTATTTTAAAATATGGCGAAAGTAAAATATTATTACGACTCAGAAAATCTGGCTTATACGAAAATAAAAACCAGAAAAAGGGCGAAAATTGGCTATGCCTTATTGTTTTTATTAGCCTCAGCACTGTTTGGTTTCCTGGTTTTTGTTCTTTTAATTAACACTCCTTTTTTTGAAACTCCAAAAGATCGTTTGCAGGCACGTGAAATTGAAAATTTGAAATTACAATACGCCATTTTGAATAAGAAAATGGATGAAATTGATGATGTAACCGAAGCATTAGAAAACAGAGATAATACTATTTACAGAGTTTATTTTAATAAAACAGAAATTCCGGATTCGATTAGAAAAGCGGGATTCAGGGATCCTAAAAGATATAAAGATTTAGAAGGTTACAACAATTCGCAATTGGTTTTGAATACCACAAAACGCATTGATAAACTTTCGAAAGAACTGGCGATTCAGTCCAAATCATTAGATGAAATTTTGAAATTAGCCAGTGTAAAAGGCAGTTTGCTATTAGCAATTCCGGCAATTCAGCCTGTTCAGAATGAAAATTTAAAACGTGTTGCTTCGGGATTTGGATATCGAATTGATCCTTTCACGAAAGTGCGAAAAATGCACAACGGAATGGATTTTACCGCCAATACGGGCTCTCCGGTTTATGCAACAGGCGATGGCGTTGTGGCAAGAGCGGACAATTCGGCTTCCGGATTTGGAAATCATGTTGTGATCAGGCATGGTTTTGGTTATGAGAGTTTGTATGCGCATTTAAGCAAATACAACTGCAGGCCGGGACAAAAAGTAAAAAGAGGCGATGTTATTGGTTATGTGGGAAGTACCGGAAGATCTGAAGGCCCGCATTGTCATTACGAAGTTCATAAAGACGGGAAAGTAGTGAATCCGCTGAATTTTTATTACGGAAATATTTCGGCTGTCGAATATGTGGCAATTTCACAAATGGCGAACCAGGAAAACCAGTCATTAGATTAATACCTTAAAAAGTGTTATTTTTGGAATAAAATAGAAAATTAAAAAACATGCATATTGAGCTTTCAAAAGATAAAAGATATTACAGCATTGGCGAAGTAGCCAAAGCTTTTAATGTCAATGCGTCATTGATACGGTTTTGGGATAGTGAATTTGATATTTTGAAACCTAAAAAGAATGCCAAAGGCAACAGAATGTTTACGCCGGAAGATATCACCAACCTGCAATTGATCTATCATTTGGTTAAAGAAAGAGGTTTTACACTAGAAGGTGCCAAAACACATTTGAAAGAAGGACAAAAGAAAACATTAGATAAATTCGAAATAATACGTAAATTAGAGACCATAAAAACACAATTAAACGAAATTAAGAACGAATTATAGTATATTTATTAAAAATTAGAAATAAATTTAAAACAAAACAGATATGAAAAAATGGTTAATCCCCGTAGGAATTATTGTCGTACTAATCGCTATTATTGCTTTTTGGTCAATCGGAATTAAAAATACTGGTTTGCAAAAAAATCAGGCAGTTAACAAAGAATGGGGAAATGTTAGTACAACTTACCAAAGAAGAAATGATCTTATCGGGAATTTAGTTAACACAGTAAAAGGTGCAGCAGATTTCGAAAAATCAACTTTGACAGCTGTAATAGAGGCCAGAGCAAAAGCTACTTCGGTAACCATTGATCCAAGCAACGTAACTCCTGAGCAATTAGCGCAATACAACCAGGCTCAAAGTGGTGTATCTTCTTCTTTATCAAGATTATTGGTTTCTGTTGAACAATATCCAACATTAAAAGCAAATGAAAACTTCCTAAAATTACAGGATGAACTGGCTAGTACAGAAAATCAAATTTTAACGGCCAGAACCCGTTTTAACGAAGCTGTACAAGATTATAATGGTTATGTTCTTGCAATTCCAAACAGTTGGTTTTTAAGCTACAAAGAAAAACCATATTTTGAAGCTGTTGCAGGTGCTGATAAACCAGTTGAAGTAAAATTCTAAAACTAGATTTTAGATTAATTAGACTTCTTAGCATCTAAGATTTAGTCTAAAATCTAATATCTGAAATCTAATATCTAAAATAACTCCAATGTCACAAGTAGAAGATTTTTTATCCAAAGAAGATGAACAAACAATTGTTGAAGCCATTCGTGTGGCCGAAAAAAATACTTCTGGCGAAATTAGAGTACATATAGAACAAACAACTTCTAAAGTTCCTTTTGACAGGGCTTTAGAAGTTTTTCATGAATTAAAAATGAATGAAACCCAGCAACAAAATGGGGTTTTATTTTACTTTGCTGTTGCTGATAAAAGCTTTGCCATTTGTGGAGATAAAGGCATAAATGACCTTGTCTCTTCTGATTTTTGGGATTGCACCAAAGATGCAATGACAATACAATTTAAAGCAGGAAATTTTAAGCAGGGAATTGTTGACGGAATTTTAAACGCCGGCGAACAACTGAAAAAATATTTTCCATGGTCTGAAGAAGACACTAACGAACTATCTAACGAAATCTCAAAAGGATAAATGATGAAAAATTCCAATAATAAAATCCCAAATTCCAACGGAATTTTTCAATTTACTTTTTTGCTTATCGCATTTTTTATCTGCAATAGTATTTTTGCACAGTTTACAATTCCGGAGAAACCAAGTTTACAAACTTCGGTTTATGATTATGCCAATATTTTAAGTGCTTCTGAAAAAGCACAATTAGAAGAAAAACTAATTCATTATGCCGATTCAACCACTACTCAAATTGTAGTCATTACAATTGAAAGTCTGAAAGGTGAAGATGTGAGTCAGCTCGCAACAAAATGGGGACAAACCTGGGGAATTGGAGGAACAAAGCAAGATGACAATGGTGTTATTATTTTATTAGCAAAAGATGAGAAAAAAATTGCCATCAATCCCGGATACGGAGTTGAAGATCGCTTAACAGCGGGAATTGGCGGAACCATAATTAGAAACATTATTATTCCGGAGTTTAAAGCAGGAAGTTTTTACAATGGTCTTGACAAGGGAACAGATGCTATAATTGATGTTTTTAAAGGAAAATTCAAAGGAGAAAGAAAACAAACCAAAGGAAAAGACTTTCCGATAGTACCTTTCATTGTAATTGTTGTAATTGTATTAATTTTACTGTCCCGAAATAAAAGAGGCGGTGGAGGAAATTCTGGTAACAACGGCGGGGGCGGCCCTAGCCTGATGGATGTAATTCTTCTAAGCAGTCTTGGCAGAAGCGGCGGAGGATTTGGAGGTTTCGGCGGAGGATCATCAGGAGGTGGTTTCGGAGGCGGAGGCGGAGGCTTCGGTGGAGGATTTGGCGGAGGCGGATTCTCAGGCGGAGGTTCTAGCGGAGGCTGGTAAAAACAAGTCGCAGTATTCAGTGACAGTTTTCAGTTTCAAAATTCATAATTCACAATTTATAATTCATAATTAAAATATAGATGTTATCACATAAAGCAAAATACGCCCTTAAGGCCTTACTTTATTTAGCAGAACAAGACGAAAATCACATTTCAAGAACCATAGAAATTGCTGATGGCGCCAACATTCCTAAAAAGTTTTTAGAACAAATTTTATTGGATCTAAAACGAGGACGTTTTGTGAGTAGTAAGCAAGGAAAATTTGGCGGTTATTATCTGATAAAATCTAAAAATGAGATTACTTTGGCTGAAATTCACCGTTTATTTGATGGTGCAATTGCACTTTTGCCTTGTGCTTCTTTAAATTTCTACGAACCGTGTTCTGATTGCAAAACCGAGTCAGAATGCAGTCTGCGTCACGGTTTACTTCTTATAAGAGATAAAACGCTGAAGGCAATGGAAGGCATTACAATTGCCTCATTGGTAAAGAAATAAAAAAATATTCCCTAAACTCTATCGGTTTAATAGAATTTGTATATATTTGCCAAAAATAATTAACAAATCATTTACAAATTTTTAACCGATGAAAGTACATTCCAGTAAATCAGGTGTAACAAAAAATCTTTTGCAAAGTAATTATAGTCCATTCACAACTGTGAAAAACAATTCATTTATGATGTGCATGTGTTGGTAAAAAAAAATTAATTTAAATTCTACTAATTACATATACTTAATATAAAAAATGAAAAATCTATATAAAATATCACTTACAAGTATCTTTTTACTATTAGCCTTTACAACATCTTACGCACAAAATATCGAAGGTGTCGTAACAACAACAGAAAACACTCCATTAGAAGCCGTTAACATTGTTATCAAAGGAACTACTTCTAGCACAACTTCAGATTCAAATGGAAAATTTTCAATCAATACTAAAGGAAAACTTCCGGTAACTATTTTGGTTCAATACGTTGGCTATAAAACTACAGAAATAGAATTGGATGCAATACCAGCAACTCCATTAGCAGTTATCTTAAAAGAAGAAAATGAACTTGTAGAAGTTGTGGTTTCTTCAAGACGTCGTATCGAAAAAGTTCAGGATGTGCCAATTGCCATTTCTGTTATTACAGGAAAACAAGCAGAACAAACTGGTGCCTTTAACGTAAACCGTATCAAAGAATTGGTTCCTTCTGTTCAATTATATTCATCAAATCCAAGAAATACAGGGATTAATATTCGTAGCCTTGGTTCTCCATTCGGACTAACAAATGACGGAATCGATCCAGGAGTTGGTTTCTATGTTGATGGTGTTTATTACGCTCGTCCAGCCGCTACAACTTTAGATTTTATTGATGTAGAGCAAATCGAAGTACTACGTGGCCCACAAGGATCTTTATTTGGTAAAAACACCACTTCAGGAGCTTTTAACATTACAACCCGTAAGCCAAGTTTTACATCAGGAGCTGATTTTGAAGTAAGCTACGGAAATTATAACTTCTTACAAGCTAAAGCTTCAGTTACAGGGGCATTAGGTAAAAAAGTAGCTGGGCGTTTGTCTTTTTCAGGTACACAACGTGATGGTTTAATTGATAATGTAGTAACGGGAAGACCAACTAATACTTTAAACAATCAAGGAATCAGAGGACAATTACTTTGGACTCCTACAGAAAATACTAATATTATATTAGCAGCAGATATTACAACGCAACGTCCAGACGGATACGCACAGGTTGTTGCTGGTGTTGCTCCTACTCAAAGAGCAGCTTACCGCCAGTTTGATGCTATTATTAAAGACTTAAACTATCAATTACCAAGTTTAAATGCTTTTGATCGTAAAATCGACCACGATACCCCATGGCGTTCAGGACAAGACATGGGAGGTATTTCGCTAAATATTGACACCAAAATTGGTGGCGGAACACTTACTTCAACAACAGCCTGGAGATTCTGGAACTGGGATCCATCAAATGACAGGGATTTTACGGGATTGCAAGTATTAGCAAAATCACAAAACCCAACAAGACAAACACAGATTACGCAAGAAGTACGTTATGCAGGTCAGCTAACCTCAAAATTAAGCGGAGTTGCAGGTGTATTCTTCATTGACCAAACTTCTCAAACAGACGGTACAGAAGAATCTGGAAACGCACAATGGAGATTTGCTCAAAGTACAACAAGTCCGTTATGGAAAACTCCGGGGCTTTTTGAAGGATACGGAATCAAAACAGATGCCAATATCAGAGCCTCGAGTGCGGCAGTATTTGGACAATTGGACTGGGCTATTACAGAGAAAATACATATTTTACCAGGTTTAAGATACAACTTCGATAAAAAAGACGCGCATTATGCCCGTACGACGTATGGAGGTCTTCAAACAACTGATCCAGCATTACTAGCCTTGAAAAAACTGGTTTATTCTGATCAGGCATTTGACTCTAGCACAGATAATACCGACTTTTCCGGAAACTTAACTTTAACTTATAAAGCATCTGATAAAATCAATGCTTATGCTACTTATGCAAAAAGCTACAAACCAGTTGGAGTAAACGTTGCCGGATTACCAACCGATGCAAAAGGACAACCTTTGCTTGATCTGGCGGTAATTAAACCAGAGAAAGTAAATCATTATGAAGTGGGAGTAAAAACTTCTCCTTTTAAAAATTCAATATTTAATTTAGCTTTATTTAATACCGAAATTAAAGATTTCCAAACAAACGTTCAGGCAGCTGAATTGGGTGTAAACCGTGGTTATCTTGCTAATGCAGATAAAGTTCGTGTAAGAGGTGCTGAATTGGATGCAAGTTTTGTTTTCAGCCAACATTTAACCGTAAATGCTGCTGCTACTTATACTGAAGGTACTTATGTGAAATTTACAAATGCACCACTTCCATTAGAAGAGACCGGAGCTCCGGTAGCTTATAAAGATGTTTCAGGAACTGATTTACCGGGTGCATCAAGATGGGCCGGATCGTTAGGCGGAGAACTTTCTGATAACGCAAGATTCTTTGGAAACGCGGGAAAAATTTTCTTAGCTATTGATTCGTATGCACGTTCTGAATTCTCTTCTAGTCCTTCTGCTTCAAAATATTTAGTAGTTCCGGGTTATGCGATTTTTAATGCTCGTTTAGGTTTCCGTGCTTCTCAGGGATTATCGGTTTACTTCTGGGGACGTAACCTATTAAACAAAGATTACTATGAGCAATTGTTGCCTGCAGGAGGAAACTCAGGACAATATGCTGGCGTAATTGGAGATCAAAGAACGTATGGCGTTACATTGAAATATTCATTATAAGAAATTAATTAATTTCGATATATAAAACGAGGCAAGCTTAAAAACTTGCCTCGTTTTTTTATAATCACAAAAAAGCATTTTAAACCAATTTTAATCTTCCCAAAATACATTTTGATTTGTATATATTCGCAGCCTGAATTTATGTAAATGAAAATTCTCAGGATAATTTTCTTTTTTGGTCTTTTAAGTCAAATCGGAATTGCGCAAAACAAACGCACTATCGACCAGCAAACCCTGACCTGGGTTCGATATTACAATATTCTGCCTTTAACTGAAAAATGGGCCTTACATTCTGAATTTGATAACCGAAGTTTTGTAAATCCTATTCATGAAAATCTATTTGTAATACGAGTTCAGGGAAGATATCGCGCCACGAAATTAGTAGATCTAGGAAGCGGATTTGCCTTTTTTAATGTCAACACACAAGATGCACATTTTGATCCTGACTTTTCTGTTCCCGAATATCGCGTTCAACAAGACATTACGTTAATTAACGATATTGCTAAAATTACCTTCCATAATCGTTTTCAACTGGAAGAACGTTTTATTCAGCAAGCTACTAAAACGGAATTATTGGATGATTTTTCTTTTGCTTTCCGATTCAGATACAGATTACAATCGACTTTTGATCTTTGGAAGAAAGAAAAACAAAGCATAAAAGGTACTATTTCTGATGAAGTCCTGCTTAATTTCGGAAAAGACAACAAACGAAATACTTTCGATCAAAACCGGCTTTATGCTGCTTTACGTTATCATTTCAATCCTAATATAGGTTTAGAAGTTGGTTATTTGAAAAGTTTTCAAAGGCGTGCAAGCGGTGTTGACTTCTACGATAGGGATATTATTCGTTTTACCGTTTATCACCGAATTGATCGTAAACTGAAAAAATAGAGAAAATAAAATTCCAAAATTGAAATTCCAAATTCCAACAAAAATTGCAGATCTACAAAGGCTGTTTTGTTGGAATTTGGAATTTGGAATTTTTTTTAGATTGGAATTTTACAAAAATCTATTCTTCCCTTTCCTGACGCTCTCCTCCTCTTCTCTTTTGTCCTTTTTCTTTAGATGAAAAATTTCCAATTTTATAAGCCAAAGAGAACATCATATATCTTTTTAGAACTGTATTTTCCTCATCACGAATAGAAGTAGCTGAGATCGTTCTGGTAGCACTTTGATTCTGATTTAAAACATCATAAACTTTTACTTTGGCATAAAGCTTTTTATCAAAGAAGCCATATGATAAACTGGTATTCCATAGAAAGAAATCTTTTTTGAAATCACCCGAAATATTAGAATTGTAGGTATAGCCGAAATCATTTCCAAAAATCAAATTCGCCGGCCAGTAAGACGTTGTTTGCAAATTGATTTTATGAAGCACATTTGAACTCGCGTCTCTGTTATAATTCTCATATTTTGTTTCGTTATAAGACAAACTATAGGATGGTGAAATGGTAAGCACTTCTCCATATTCATACGTCATGTAAATTTTTGGACTTATAGCTGTAGATTTTGCATTGTACATTACGGCGTTTGTAAATCCTTTATCAAACGAATAGCTACCGTTTAGTGCCAAACCATATCTTAAAACATGAGCGTCTCTTTTAATAGACTGACTCCAGTTCCCTCCAACAGAAACCACGTAAGTTCCTGATATATTAATGTAAGATGTCGTTCGTTTACCACTGTCGTCATACACAGATGTAGCATAAATATCATTACTGTAATAATCTCCTTTTGCCATAAAACTATAGCCTGAACGCGTTCTGAAATCGAAATTTCTGAAATTAAAATTCACGGTGTTTTTCTCGATTGGATCCAGGTTTGGATTTCCGATAATAGAGTTCAACGGATTACTTAAATTCGCAACCGGCATTAAATAACTGGCAGAAGGAAGTGTACTTGAATAATCGTATTTTAAAGTCAGGTTTTTTGATCGGCTGAATTTATATCGAAACTGAGCCGTTGCAAAAGGCAAAGCATATTTCTTATTCAATTCCGTCTCTTTACCCAAGTACAACGAGTAATTATCAAAATCAACCAAAGACGTTTTAGAATCCAGATTTAACGTGAATTTGTTCTTTTGCAAAGTAACTCCAACCTTTGGACTAACTGAATTTTGCCTCGAAGTTGTATAGGTAGTTAATGATTCATTCAAATCAGAATACGATTGTGTTGCTGCATCAAAATCAAAGGTTTTTTGATCTTTTATTTCATTTTTCCAATCAAAATCAGATCCAAATCGTATTCTTAATGAATCTGTAATAGGTTCTGTGTATTCAATATCAGCCGAATAAGAATCACTACTACTATTATTTTTAGTATTCTGATTTCTTAAATCGTCTGGTTTACTATCCTGATAAAAAATAGTTTCCGATTGATTAAATCCATCAGAATCTGTCTTTGAATTATTGTTATCAAAAACAAAACTAAGATTCCGATTTTTTTTCTTAAACACTTTATTAAAATTGATCGTGTTGGCAAAACTTGTATTATTGCTTTCATTATAAGATTTAGCCGTACTTTCGTTTAAAGCATCGCCATTTTCATCTACCGAAGAAGTAGACGAAGATGAATCGCTATTAGATCGGGACTGATTTAATTTTGGAGCAACAACAAGTCTTGTGGTCGGATCTATTTTATATTCTAATTCAAAATTAGCTTTGTTGCCTGTATTTTCATTTCTTGTTTTAGCATCAGATTCCGTAATGATATTTCCTGTTGGCAAAAAACTAAGCTGGTTGGCCTTACTTTCGTTTTTATTAATGGTATTAGAAAAATTGTAGCTTCCCATAGCCGCCAATTTTTCACTCCAGTCATCTGTATAATTGACCCCGAATAAATTCGATTGTGTAATTCCTTTTCCGCTACCGGTAGAACCGCTATTTTTACTGCTATTATTTCTTCCGCCTCCCATATTATCAAATACTTCATCCTGAGCAAATCCGGTCGAATTTATATTATTTGATGATCCTAAAACGCTAATCTTTCGTTTGTTATTAAAGAAATTCATAAGCAAACTACTTTCGTACCGGTCATCAGAACCATAACCGCCTAATATTTTTCCGAAATAACCTTTGTTTTTCTTCTCATCAATAGTCAGGTTAATCGACGAATAATCTGAAGTCGATTCCTGTTTGGCGAGTTCCTCTTTTTTAGATTTAAAATCTGAAACCTGAATCTTTTTTATAATGTCTGCTGGTAGATTTTTTAAAAGCAAAGCACCATCTTTATCAAAAAATGTTTTTCCGTTGACTAAAAACTGCGTCACTTCCCGCCCATTTACCGTCACCTTTCCGTCATTGTCAACGTCAACGCCGGGCAATTGCTTAAGCAGCGTTTCAACATTAGAATCTGGCCGTACTTTATACGAAGCCGCATTAAACTCCAATGTGTCTTTTTTCATCGTGATTGGCGGAGCAGCACTTTTGATTACAACATTATCTAGTGCGTTTACATTTTCAAGCACGTATAATTTTCCGAAATCCTTGCTTTCTAAAAGTCCTTTTTGCTCTTCTATATAAGGCTGATAACCCATATAATTTATTTTTAGCAAAACAGGTTTGTCGTATTTTTTAGTGTTTATTCTAAAAACACCATTTTTGTCTGTAGTAGCATATTCTATTATAGTAGAATCTTTTACAGTCGTAAAATAAACAGTAGCAAGTTCTAGAGGAAGTTGTGTATTGATGTCAACTACAGTTCCTTTGACAACAATATCGTTCTGGGCATTTGCGGCAAAACAAAAAAGAAAAAACAGTAATAATGAAAAAATCCTGGTCATAAAATTGGTTAGTTAGAATAGTAAGACTACAAAAAACACAAAAGGTTTAATTGTAGTTTTTACATTTATTCAAATAGTGTGCCAATTAAATGAAACTAAAATTCTCTAAAATTAAAATTAGTCATAAAAAAATCCCCGTTGTGGCGGGGATTTAGTATTATTTCTCTCTAATATAAATATCGATTGGCACTCCTGCAAAGTCCCAATTTTCTCTAATTTTATTTTCAAGATATCTTTTATATGGTTCTTTAACATATTGTGGCATGTTCGCAAAAAACACAAACTGAGGTGTTAATGTTGGCAATTGCATACAATATTTAATTTTCACATATTTACCTTTTGTCGCTGGTGGCGGATAAGCTTCGATTACTTTCAACATATATTCGTTGAATTTTGAAGTCGCAATTCTTTGTTTTCTATTTTCGAAAACCTGAACCGTAGCTTCCAATGCTTTCAATAAACGTTGTTTCGTTAAAGCCGAAACGAACAAAATTGGCACATCAGTAAAAGGCATTAATTCTTTTTTGATTTTCTCTTCGTAATCACGAGTCGACATGGTATCTTTTTCAACCAAATCCCATTTGTTTACTAAGATTACAACACCTTTGCGGTTTTTCTCAGCCAACCAGAAAATACTCTGATCCTGACCTTCAAATCCACGGGTTGCATCGATAACCAATATACAGATATCTGCATGCTCAATGGCACGAACCGAACGCATTACAGAATAAAATTCTAAATCTTCCTTCACCTTAGCTTTACGACGGATTCCCGCAGTATCAACCAGATTAAATTCAAAACCAAAACGGTCAAATTTGGTATCAATAGCATCACGAGTTGTTCCCGCAATATCCGTTACCATGAAACGCTCTTTACCGATTAATGCATTGATAAAACTTGATTTACCAGCATTCGGACGACCTACAACAGCAAAACGTGGCAAAACCACTTCTTCCTGAACTGGTTCTGGTTTTACTGGGAAAGATTCGATTAAAGCATCTAATAAATCTCCTGTTCCACTTCCAGAAATACTCGCAAATGTGAAATATTCTCCTAAACCAAGATTATAAAACTCAAGCGCATCTTTCTCACGCATTGCGTTATCAACTTTATTTACCGCCAATAAAACCGGTTTAGTCACTTTACGCAATAAGCGTGCAACAACATCATCCATTGGTGTAATTCCTTCTTCTACATCAACCACAAAAATAATAACATCAGCTTCGTCTATAGCAAGCTCCACTTGTTTACGGATTTCTCCTTCAAATACGTCATCAGATCCGCGAACATATCCGCCGGTATCAATTACAGAAAACTCTTTTCCGTTCCACTCGCTTTTACCATAGTTTCTATCACGGGTAACCCCAGATACTGAATCTACAATAGCTTCTCTTCTTTGTATCAGCCTATTAAAAAGGGTTGATTTCCCTACATTAGGTCTTCCTACTATCGCAACAATGTTATTCATTTTTTTGAATTTTAGATTTTAGACTTTAGATTTTGATTATTAGTATCCCATAATCAATCACTTATACATCCAAAATGCTTTATTTTAATTTTTTGCAAAGGTAGGTAAAAAAAGTGGCTAAGCCACTAAGTTTCTAAGTACCCTTATTTTTTGCGTCTATATTTAGTCGCAGTCTCAGTCACAGTCACAGTTTGGCATCTGAAAACTGTGACTGTGACTGAAAACTCTTTACTGATTATACCCGAAACGTTTCAACATATTCGCGTTACTTCTCCAATTCTTATTCACCTTAACAACCAATTCAATGTGAATTTGTTTTCCGAAGAACTTCTCTAGATCAGCACGCGCATCGGTTCCAACTTTCTTAAGAGCCGCACCTTTATGTCCAATGATAATTCCTTTTTGTGTTTCGCGTTCTACCATAATGATCGAACGGATTCTGATAATTTTTTCATCTTCAAAAAATTCTTCCGTTACGATTTCAACTGCATACGGAATCTCTTTGCTGTAATTCAACAAGATTTTCTCACGGATTGTCTCGTTTACGAAAAAACGTTCTGGTTTGTCTGTTAATTGATCTTTAGGATAATAGGCCGGAGATTCTGGCAACAAAGAAATAATTCTGCTGAAAACTTCCGGTACATTAAAATTCTGCAAAGCTGAGATTGGGAAAATTTCTGCATTTGGCACTTTCGCTGTCCAAAATGCTACTTGTTCTTCTAATTGTTCCTGATTTGAGTTGTCAATTTTATTCAACAATAATAAAACCGGAATTTTAGCATGGATAATTTTATTAAAGAAAGCTTCGTCTTTTAAGTCCTGCTCCCCTATTTCGACCATGTAAACCAAAATATCAGCATCTTCAAAAGCCGATTTTACGAAGTTCATCATCGACTCCTGCATTTCATAAGCTGGTTTGATGATTCCTGGGGTATCTGATAATATAAGTTGAAAATCTTCGCCATTTACGATTCCAAGAATACGGTGACGAGTTGTTTGTGCTTTTGATGTAATGATCGATAATCTTTCTCCAACAAAGGCGTTCATCAACGTTGATTTTCCAACGTTTGGATTCCCGATGATGTTTACAAAACCTGCTTTATGTGACATTTGTGAAATATTTATTTTGCAAAGGTAGTCATATCAACTCAATACAGAAAATAAAACATTTTTTAAAGTTTTCGTTGGATTTCTCAAAAAACGGCGTATCTTTGCACCCGAAACATCGCGGGATAGAGCAGTAGGCAGCTCGTCGGGCTCATAACCCGAAGGTCACAGGTTCGAGTCCTGTTCCCGCTACCAAGACAAAGCTTCAGAGAAATCTGGAGCTTTTTTCGTTTATATTTACTCTTAAATTCTTTTTATTTGCAGAGATTGCAAACCTACGTTATTACCATTTTCATTAATAAATTTAAAAATCAATATTAAATAGTTAAAATTAAAGGTGCAAAATTAGAGACAGTGGGTTTGTAAATAGATTTTATTTGTGGTTGAAAATATAAGAATAGAATTAAAAATCTAATTTATTTGATAAGATATAAAAATGGAAAAACTTAAAAAGATCGATGATCTAATCGTAAAGCATATTAATCTTAAAAAATTAGGCTTTCGGCATTTAGATTATATGATGGAATGTAACACAGGTACCTTCTACAGAGAAACAAAAGATAAATATGACGTCTTAACTTATGGCTTTGGTTATGACTATCGATTATATGACCCTATTACAATGTCTAAAGAAGATGGTATGAGGTCATATATAAGCTTTAAATCGGTGGAAAAAATTTTAAATAGTATTCTGCCCGACCCTTATGCATCTGAAAGTTTCAGTCATTCATGGAATTTTATTTTCTACTGCCAGCAAACACTAACCAATGAAATGATACCAAATATTAACTCTCCTGATGAGTTAACTCATGAAATTGCGTACGAAAACGGCCAGATCCTAGATGAGAATATTTTAAAAGCAATAAACAATATGAATGTTTATATTGAACATTATCATCTTCCTTTTTTCGATGAGTTTCTTACAATACAAGATATAAACGATAAAATATTAGAAAAATATGACTGGATGGATTGGAATGACTATTTTTTCAAGGCACCTTTTTTTAAAGCTATTATAATAATGAAATTATGTCGCAATAATAAAAAATATGATGAATTTACCAAAATGTATAAATCCAGAATTTATGATGCCATTCAGGAAGGGGAAAATGATAATTTATATTTAGTTCCATACTACGAGAATTTTCTAAAAGTAATGGATTATCTTGAAAGTGGTAAATATAAAGAACTGATGGTTTAAAAATTAGCAAAAAATTACCTTCTCAAAGAGAATTAAGATTAGCAAACAAATCAGGAAACAATTTTATAAAAATCATTTACTAACTGGTTAGATATTTGAACGCTTCCCGCTACTAAGACAAAGCTTCAGAGAAATCTGGAGCTTTTTTGTTGTAATTGTATTCGTCGGATCTATTCGGCACTCACGCTGCGCAATCCCGAAAGCCTTCGGGACTGACTTTGCGCCATTTCAAACAAATGTAATTGAAAAACGAAAACCTCTCAAAGTCTCAGACTTTACAACTAAATTCAATATAAATCATAAAGTGTTATTGACCTCGGATCTAATACGTTTACTATAGGGTTATCAACCTTTTCAATTTCTAACAATCCTGAATCATTAACATCATTGCTGGCACTAGAATAAATATACTCCGAAGCTTTAGCTACTAATCCTGCTCTGACAGGATTTAAATGTATGTAATGCAGTTTAGACCACATAAATGCTGTTGAATAAATTTCTTCTGCGTGATTTCCATATTGCCAGAATTGATATTCTTTATTTCTTTTATGTTTTTCAGCTGCTAATTTAAAACGTTCTAACATCCATTCTCTTCTACTTTCAGGACTGTTTTTAATTTTATCTAAAATGTTTTTTGCAATAAACTTTTTAAAATACCTGATTAAGTCAGATAATTTTCCATCTTCAGACTGAACAATTAAATGAATATGATTACTCATAATCACATAACCATACAAAATCATTCCCTTGTTTTTAATGCAATAATCGAAACATTCAATTACAATATCTCTTTAAGTTTGACGTGTAAAAATATCAATCCAGTCTATAACTGTTGGTGTGATAAAATGTGGCAGATTTTGATCCCGAATTACATATCCTTCTTTCATAATTTTCTTTCAAAAGTAATGATTTTTCTTACTTAATTTATTCTCAGAAGTATTCGTAAAAAGTCGGGAGACTTTTAGCAGGTTTACAATTTCTTAGACGTGAAAAAAAATTGGCAAAGTCAGAGACATTTGCGCAGCTTTTCATAAGAAGACTTCGGAGAGCTGGGAAAACTTCGGAGAGCGGGGGCTTTTTTTGTTTATATTTACTTTTGTAAAAATTAAACCTTATAAGCGAATTTAAGCAGTTAATACAAATGGAACAAAATAGAGAATGGTCAATAGATGAAATTCAAAAAATTTGGCAATTGGCTTCAAAATTACATGATGGGCAAAAATATGGAGGTCATAATGACGGTGAAAAAGTGGAATACATAAATCATATTGGAAGTGTTGTCTTTGAAATTTTTAACGCTATCCAATCAACAGAAAATATCAATTCAGATTTAGCTATAAAATGTGCAATCCTTCATGATATTATTGAGGATACAACATTGACTTATGAAAGTGTAAATAACCTTTTTGGTCATGAAGTGGCATGCGGCGTACTTGCGCTCACTAAAAATGATAAAATTGAGGGACAGACTGAAAAAATGATAGATAGTTTAAAAAGAATTAAAGAACAGCCTGTTGAAATTTGGGCCGTTAAATTGGCAGACCGAATTACAAATTTGTATGAACCACCATACTACTGGAATGACGAAAAGAAATTGAAGTATATTGAAGAAGCTAAAATGATTCTTAAAGAATTAAAAGACGGAAATAAATATTTAGCCGAACGCCTTGAAATTAAAATTAAAAATTATTATAATTTCCTGAGTACATCAAACAATTAATTTCATAAAAATAATTAATAAATCTTCTTAATTACTTTCAAACTTGATGTTTTTAAAGTTTACAAATTAAAATTATTTCGTAAAAACCTTCAATTATTTGGTTAGATATTTGAATGCTTCCCGCTACTAAGACAAAACTTCAGAGAAATCTGAAGCTTTTTTTGTTTTACACCACTTTGTTTAAACAAAATTGCGCAAAGTCTAAGAGACATTTGCGCCATTTCAAACAAATGTAATTGAAAAACGAAAACTTCTCAAAGTCTCCGACTTTAAAACTAAATCTAATATAAATTATAAAGAGTTATTGAACTCGGATCGAATACATTTACAATTCGATTATCAAATTTTTCAATTTGCAGCAATAGCCAATCATTATATACACGCAACGAAAATCTATCAATTAGCGGTAGTTTTTATTCTATTTTAAAGGTGTCGTTATCCTTGTCTTCAGTCCAGTTATATTCTATTTCAAATGCAATTCGCCTTGCGAATTCAATGCCGTGTCGGTCACTTATGAAACCCAATGCCATGTCTATTCCTGCACTTACACCAGATGATGTATAATATTTATCGTCAATTGTCCAACGTGCTTTTTTGTTCCAATTTACATTTATCCCATTTGTTATTACCCAGGCAAAAGCTCGTTTATTTGATGTTGCTGTTTTATTGTCTAAAAGTCCAGTCCTTGCAAGTAGCGCACTTCCTGTGCAAACTGTCAACACGAATTTGCTTACTGTTGCTATTTCTTTTATTTTGTCTATGAGTAATTTGTTTTCAATTTCTTTTCTTGTACCCAAGCCACCAGGAACTATAAATATTTCTAAATTGTCGCTGACGTCTTCCATTTTCTCGGTCAACACAGAAACTCCATGTCTGTTTTTTATTTGGCCACCATTTAACGAATAAAACTTAATAGTGTATAAGTCTACAAGTCGTCCAAAAACTTCTACTGGCCCATAAACATCTAAGGTTTCAAAGTCGTCAAATAGTAAAACTGCTATATTCATCGTCTGGTATCTTTTAAAATTATCTTTAACGTTCTGGAACTTGGTTAAGTTGGTGAAAAGAAGAATAATTTTTCGGTTAAATACAATTTTCCAAATAAAAAAATATCCCCGACTCTCCTTAGTGTTGCTTATTAACGCTGTGCAATACCGAAATCTTCGGGACTGATTTTGCACAGTTTTAAACAAATATAATTGAAAAAGGAAACCTGTCAAAGTCTCCGACTTTAAACTAAATTTTTAGAATGTTTTTCCTGTTTCTAAAAAGTCGTCCAAAACAATATTAAAGAACTAATCGTAAAGTTGGAAAATTTTTAGCAGTCTTATAATTAATTTAAGAAGCTCCGCTTTGTAGACAAGCGTAGAAATAAATAAGTCATAAAAGTGATTTTAACCTAAATCTCTTTTATTTTTGCCAAATGTTAGAAATTCTTTATCAAGACGAATATATTGTAGCAATCAACAAACCAAGTGGATTGTTAGTACACAAATCATTTTACGCACGCGATGCAAAAGTTTATGCTATTCAGGAATTGAGAAATCAAATAGGGCAACATGTTTATCCTGTTCATCGCTTAGATCGTAAAACATCGGGAGTATTATTATTTGCGTTGGATAAAGAGATTTTGAAAATTATGAATGATCTTTTTGCCACACGCGAAGTCGAAAAAAAATATTTAGCCATTTTACGTGGTTGGTCACCCGAAGAACTCACGATTGATTATGATCTAACCAATGATGATGATATTAAACAAAATGCAATTACATACTTTCATCGTTTACAAAATGCCGAAGTTGAATTAGAATTTAATAATCAACCAACATCACGTTACTGTTTGGTAGAAGCGATTCCTGAAACAGGACGTATGCATCAATTGCGAAAACATTTCAAACATATTTTTCATCCCATTTTAGGAAGTCGTCCACATGGTTGTAACAAACAAAATAAATTATGGCTGGAGAATTATGAACTGAAAGGAATGATGCTTCATGCACATCAATTAATTTTCAATCATCCAGTAAAAAAGGAACAACTAATCCTGAATGCAAAGATTAATGAAGAGTTTAGCAGAGTAGGTACTATTCTGAATCTAGATTTGAGTAAGTATAAATAGAATAATGATTTATCAAAAGCATGTTAGTTCAAATCTATTAATTCTCAAATCTAATTACTTATTTTCTTCAGCTCTTTATATCATCTATAAAACAAATTAAAAATTATTCTTTTAGGGCTAAGGTTTATAATTTCTCAGAAACAAAAAATGCGCAAAGTTCATATAGACATTTGCGCACCTTTTCATGAGAACTCTTTATAGAGTATAAAAGTATTAAAAAGCATCAACTGTTAATTTACATGATTATGATTTTCTATTAATTTCATAATTTAGTTCGATAATTAACAATCTTAACACATACATTCTCCGGTTTCATAACCGTCTACAACTACCGTACATTCGCGTTTGCATTTTGGTAATTTAGGTACGTACCCGCCATTTGTGTTTTTTTGCTCTTTTGTAGTTAATTCTTCAATTCCTTCTAATTTTAGAATGTTTTTTAACATGATTTAAGGTTTTAAGGTTTTGTTAATAACCAATCATTTAAAGACATTTGGTTTTATGTCTATCCTTGCGCAAGAATTTTTTATATATTTTAATAGCTATAATATATCGAACTGACACTGCTTTTATGACGCATAATTTTAGTTTACTCATGCAATAAGAGTAAATGATTAAATCTTTTAAACCCCTCTTTTTTAAAGACTACATACCTCCAATTAAATTTGTAATATGACTCGATTTACTTCAAGACATACCATCCTTCAATGGATTTATCACAATAAAATAACACCTTCACTTACAAATATCATTAAAAATAGTTAAATATTCTTACGTAAAACCACATTCCCAAAACTTTAACATTAGTGAGATATAAAAATAGGAGATGCTTGGAAAAGTAATTTTTTGCAAAAGACTACTATTTTTCCTCTTCTAACGACGAAAAAAAAATTTCATCCACAATCTCCTTTCGCATGGTACAAAAACATACATAGCAAGGCAGTTTTAAAGTGATTTACATTCTTAATTGAATAAAAAAACATACGAAATCAATACTATTTTGCTGTTTTACGCCATAATTTTTAAAAAAGTATAAGCTGTAAATACTCACAACTTATTAAATCATCAACTTTTCCTATTCTTTTTCAACGGATTAGAAATACAAAAGCCAAATCATCAATTTCAGAAGACACCTTAACAATTAAATAATATGTTTTCTTAAGAAGTAGGTTTGTATTCGTAAATGATTTTATAAATTTGCAGTCAAATTTTTAATACTATTTCGCAGTATTTAAGACCTGTTAACCAACTACTTTTCCAAGGCTTTACTTAAAAATAAATAATACCATAACTACAATTAAACACAATGCTTAAAAAAAACAAATCCCAAATTTTATTTTTTATTCTTTTTAATTTATTTTTTTCAATCAACTCCTTTGCTCAAAAAAGTCTTTATGCCGGAATTGAAATTGGACGAAGAGCTATAAAAGTTTCAGTCCTGGATGTCAATAATATCAGGAAAGCGGATTACGATATTTTGTACTTCGCAACGGAACGCTTTAGTTTTGCCGACCACATTACTGCCAACGGTGAACTTACGCAGGACGACATTGACAAAGCCAGCATTACAGTTGCTAATCAATTGAAAAAAATAAAAACAGATTTTAAGCTTCTTGAACAAAACATATTTATTGTTGCTGCCCCGGTCTTCTCATCTGCCCGCAACATTGATGTTTTAAAAAATAAAATTACTACTTTAACTAACAAAAATCTTGATATCCTTAATGTTAACGAAGAGCCTAAAACGTTAGTTAAAGGTGCGATTCCGCCTGTAGATTATGCAAACGCTTTCTTGCTTGACATTGGTGCTCAAACTACCAAAGGAGGATACATCGATGAACTTGAAGATGATAAATTAGCGTTTATACCTCTTGAGCTTGACTTCGGTACCATGACACTTACTGATGCTGTACAAAAAACGGTTGCCAACCAAAATCAGGTTAATGATATGTCAGTATATCAGGAAAAATCATTTGATTTTAACTCTGTACTGCGTAAAAAAATCAAAGATTTGCTTGACAAAAATCCTCTTTTATTAAAAAAAGATAAAATCTATTTATCAGGTGGAGCTGTGTGGGCATTTGCAACCTTGTATTATAATGAAAACGTTAAAGAGCACTATGTTTCTTTGAGTATGGAAGATGTTCTTAATTACGATGCAATCTTAAAAAATAATTTCATCAAGTTTACAACTCTTGCTAAAACAAATAAAGAAGCGGCCCGGGTTTTAAGCACGTATGACCAGAAATACCTTATTTCGGCAAATAATATACTTGTTAGCTGTCTGGAAAGCATTCCAAACTTAGAGACAAAAAAAATATACTTTGTAAAAGATGGGCAAACAATATGGCTTATCTCACACATTGCAGATCGTTCTAAAAAAGTAAATACTAATTTTTAAAGTATTAAACTAAAAAGTTCTATCAGACTACTACGTAAAAAAAACACCACTTGAAGTGGTGTTTTTTTTTACTTACAATCTTTTCTTTTAAGAATACACAATCCTAAAATCCTGATTTTTCAATACCAATTCAAAATACTGATAAAGATTACTCTCCAAAAACATTGACCCCTTTTCCTGTAGTTATGCGACTTAATAAACTTTCTTCTATAAGTTTTTTCCAGGCATTGGAGCAGTCTCCGTAACATTCAAATTCGGGAACCAAACCCAAATGACTAAAACGGACTTGCGTTTTATTATTTACTTCAGCAATTTCGAATACGATTTTTGTTCCTGTCCATTCTGTTTGGTCTTTCACAAAACTTAATTTACTATCTGTAATAAGCCATTTGATTTTCTCATTTGGAATAATCTCAATTATTTTTTGTTTTGAAAAATGAATACCAGGCACACTGTAACTAAATTCGTCATTTAGCACATTTGTATTTCCTTCTACTTCACCTTGCCACCAACTGCGAACATCATTAATTGCATTAAAAACTTCTTCTTTAGAATTATCGACCAGTAGGATGGTACTAAAATTTGATACTCCCATTTTATAGTTTTTTAAATTATTTAAGTAATCGCAGTTGTCCCAAGTGGTATTGCAAATGAGATGTTCTTGTTACGACAATATTCAATTTATTGCGATGTGGCTCTTTTTCGAAATCTTCGGCATTTACAGCTGTATGTTTTTCGAACCATTCTTCTGGTTTCAAGTTATCGAATTTTTGTTTTATCGCTTGAGACTGTTGTACCCAAAAGCTTCTCAATTCTGATACTGCGGGTAATTGTTGTACCGTTTTATCTGGGGATTTGATGAAGGGTTCATTTAATTCAGGATAGAGTTTTTCGCCCATATCCAATAGAACCAACAAATCATCATGTACCGCAATAAGATGTCCCAGCAAATAAATGCCACGATTTTTTCCAGGAGCTATTTCTTTTTGCAAAGTTTCGTCGCTTAAGGAATTTAATAATGTATCGCAATTTGCTATAGAGGCATCCCATCTGTCCAATATCATTTTTACAAATAACGCGGGTGCTATTGTTGTTGCTGTTGTTGTCATTTCATTTGTTTTAATAGTTATAAAATTTTTATGTATCAGGTATTTTTTGATTCGTAAACATAAATCTGAACTTCGTCGTCGCTAGCAAAAATCATTCTGTCAACTGCACATTGCTGTCCTATATCTGACTTAAAAGATTCCATCATTACTTCAAGAGAGTCAAAGTACAAATTGGCCACACGATAAACATCATTATGTCCGGTAAGCGATACTACAGGGCCATCATTAACTTCATATTTTAGTAATCCGGGCAATTGTTTTGCGAGCGGAACATGTACTTCAAAATAATGTTTTTCAAAAAATTCCTTATCCTTTGGTGTTGTGTAAATCACTGTCATTTTTGCCATACTCATTTTTTATTTAGATTGTTACAGATAATGCTGAGAAGTTTGGTTTTGTAAAATTACCACCTAATAATCAAAACATTGAGGTGTTTATTAGACATTGTGATGGGGCATTTTGGACAAAAACATTTATTATCTTTACTTAAAAATAAAAACAAAAACGATGAAACATCTTACCATTATAGTTCCAAATGGAGATAATAATCTTCCCAGCATCACGGGCGCTTACGAAATCTTTTGTAGAGCAAATGCCTATAATAAGGCTAATGGCAAAAAAGAGTTGTTTAAAATAGAATTAGCCGGAATTTCTGAAGAAATAGATTTTAATGGCGGATTATTTACTGTAAGACCACACCTTAACATCTCGTCAATTACTAAAACTGATCTTATCATTATACCTTCATTAAATCATAATTATAATGTAGCATTACAAGATAATGAACAATTGTTACCCTGGTTAAAAAAACAATATCAAACCGGTGCCGAAATTGCCACCATTTGTACCGGTGCATTTATGCTTGCAGCATCCGGATTATTAGACGGGAAAAATTGTTCTACCCATTGGTCTGTAACTGAGAATTTCAGGCAAATGTTTCCAAAAGTAAATTTACAAGTTGACGAATTAATTACGGATGAGCAAGGAATTTACACCAATGGCGGAGCCTATTCATTTCTTAATTTGATGATTTACCTGATTGAGAAATATTACGACAGAAATACTGCTATATACTGTTCAAAAGTATTTCAGATAGAAATGAACCGAAACACACAATCGCAATTTGCGATTTTCACAGGTCAAAAAAAGCACGATGACGAACTGGTTCAGCAAGTTCAGTTGTACATTGAAAAAAATATTGAAGAAAAAATATCGGTTAGCGAGTTATCTACGAAGTTCAATGTTGGAAGAAGAAATTTTGATCGACGATTTATAAAAGCTACCGGAAACACTCCAATTGAATATTCCCAAAGGGTTAAAATAGAAGCTGCTAAAAAAGCATTTGAAACAAATCGCAAAACAATTAATGAAATAATGTACGAAGTTGGTTATTCTGACGTAAAAGCATTTCGCGAAGTATTTAGAAAAATTACAGGTATGTCTCCGTTGGAATATAAAAAGAAATATTACAAAGATGCTGTTTTTGTAGCGTAATGCAAAAGCAAAAAAAACCGTTCTCACGAACGGTCTTTTTACTATTTTTAGTGTTATAAAAAGCTTACGCTCTAAACAAAGCGTATTTATTGTAGTTGAACAATACCTGATCATAAGGCACAAAAAGTGATTTTATTTTCTCTGAAGAAGCATTAAATGCGATTCCGTTATGTTTTCTGAACAAATAGATTTCTTTCAGACAGTTCGACAAACTTTGGTGTATTTCTGATGTAAAAGTTGGTAATTGTTTATCTCCTACTAATAAATCTATCTGATAATTAGAACTACTTTTAGACAAGTTATTTCCAATAATTCTTATTGTAAAAGTGGTCGCTTTTCCATGTTGTTCACCTTGATACTGTACTACCATAATTTTAGTATTAAAAGTTTTAAAATTAATTTTCTCATCACTTCAACCTAATTTCAGTTGAATCGAATATTAAAGTTATGAAAAAATATAAGTTGTTTTACAAACTGATCTTAAATTATCAATTTGAGACAAAGTTATATAAAATTCTATTTTCATAAATTCTTTATTCTCCTGTTTTAACAGAAATTTAATCCCACTTTCCAGCTAATACTTTATTGTGGATATCAGCAGCAAACAAAGGTGTTTCTTCATTATTATGCGCTTCAACATTTTGCAGCATCTGGCTCTTTACCATTTCCAGATTTTAAATATTAGCTTCTTTTAATATTGCTAAAAATTCAGGTGTTGAAGTGACCAAAACCTTATTTACAAACTCGCAGCTATTTGCTGTTACGGGAATAATTTTAATTTCCCAGGTTATTCCTAATTTAGTTATTCCCATATCAGAAATCGAATCTGAAACCGAATTAAGTTTACAATGATTTCGCTCACCAACTTCTTCAACATAATGTTGCACACTTCGAAATATCCAAAAAAAAAATACCAAAATTTACAGGCACAAAAAAAACCGTAATGACTTACGGTTTTCAGCAATTAACTAAATATATTTAATCAACTTGTTTAACGAGAGTAATTTTCATTCATAAGCACGATTAATTTTGGGTAACAATTGTAGTTTCTTTTTCAGTATTAATTTCTAATAAAAATGGGATTCCCTCTTCATCAAACATAGTCATATTAAGTGGATCTAATAAGGCCAGGTTTTTAGAAACTGTTCCTTTAAATTTATTATAAGAAAGATTCATTTCAGATAAATTATGTAATTTTTCAAGTCCTTTCGGAATTTCGCCTTCAAAACTATTATCAAACAAACTTAAGTTTTGCAAGGCATGAAAATTTATTATTTCAGTACTTAATGTTCCTGATAACTTATTACTGTTTAAAAGCAATACTTTCAATGTCGAAATTTGATATATCGAACCCGGTAAATCGCCCTGAATTTCATTATTAAATAATGAAAGCACTTCGAGTTGCTTTAATTTTCCAATCTCGACAGGCAATTTTCCCTGCAAATTATTTTTATGCAAATCGATAGTGACTAAATTTATCAGATCAAAGAATTCAGCAGGTATCTCTCCTACCAGATTATTATCTTCTAAATAAAGACCAATTACTTTTCCATTTTCTGCCTGAACACCGTACCAGGTTGACACAGAAAGAGATAAATCCCATTTAATTTTCCAATTTGCTCCATTTGTCGCATAGTAAAATTTAATTAAGGCATCTTTTTCTTTATCTGAAACGGTATCTGCATAAATATTCAATGAAAAAATAAAAGCTATAAAAAATGAGGTTAAGCTTTTCATAACAAAATTTGGGATTTGTTTACGGTTTAAAATTATACATTTTCCGGATATAAAGCAGTAAATGTCGATAAAGTGTTAATAAGTAAATATTTAACACTATTTATACTACTTAATAAAATCGACAAACTGAATTGTTTTTTGATTAAATTTGACCAACTAATTCTAAAAACCTCATATTATGGAAATTAACTTTATTGCATTATTACTTGCTGCAGTTGTCACGCTTGTCACTGGTTTTATTTGGTACAATCCAAAAGTCTTCGGAACCATCTGGATGAGGGAAAACAATTTCACACAAGAAGAACTTCGAACGGGAAATATGCTTAAAATCTTCGGATTTACGTACCTCTTTTCTTTGATGATTACCGTAATTTTGATGAGCTTAACCATCCATCAATCAGGCGCGGTTGGTATGGTAGGCGGGCCACCTTTGTTAGCAAATGCAAAACCTTCATTTGCCGCTTTTATGGCAGATTACGGAACGGCATACCGTACTTTTAAACACGGAGCACTTCATGGCTTCATGTCGGGTTTGTTTTTTGCACTTCCGATTATTGGTATTAATGGTTTATTCGAAAGAAAATCATGGAAATATATTTTTGTTCATGCCGGATACTGGATGTTAACACTTACTTTAATGGGAGGAATTATCTGCGCATTTGCATAAACTTACACATATAAAACCCGTTTGTTCTTCAATTTCAAACGGGTTTTTCTTAATAATAACTTAAACCAGATTAGTTATTATAATTATTATCTAATTTTGAAAAAATTAGCTCTCACTTTTGACTACAACTTATTCTTTCGAAATATACAATAGCGCATCATTACTGCCTCTGGAGTGGAATTCGCTAACAGCTGACAACATTTTTTTGACTCGGGAATATCTCACGGTTCTTGAAAATTCATGTCCTGTAAATATGATTTGCCATTTTATTGGAATTTTCGAAGAAGAAAAATTGGTTGGAATTACCATAACTCAATTTTTATTTGCAGAAAAACTAGAATCTTTTGGTGATCGTGATCAGTGTTTAAAAACTTCCGTTCGCAATTTTGCTTTTAAGAATTTTGCTTCACATGTCTTATTTGTTGGCAATAATATGCTAACAGGTCAGAATGCTTTCGCTTTTGCTGAAAATATCAAACAATCAAAAGCGATTAAAACACTTCACAAAGCGATTAATCAGCTTAAAAAAGAGTTGAAGGCAAAAGGAAAAAAAGTTCATATTACCAGTATAAAAGATTTTACCGAAACAGAAATTAAACCACTGCAAGCTGAATTCAAAAACAATTATACGTTTTCGACACAGCCCAATATGATTTTTGAAATTAATGAAAACTGGAAAACGGAACAAGATTATATTGATGCTTTATCTAAAAAATATCGTGATCAATACAAGCGCGCCCGCAAAAAAGCAGACGGAATTGTAAAACAGAAAATGTCTTTAACTGATATCTTAAAATATGAAGACATCATTTATGACCTATATTTTCATGTGGCAAAAAATGCCCCTTTTAATACTTTCTTTCTAGCCAGAAACCATTTTAGTTTTTTTAAAGAAATCATGAAAGATAATTTTTTACTGTACGGTTATTTTTTAGATGGAAAACTAATTGGCTTCAACACCTTAATAAAAAACGGAGCCATAATGGACACGTATTTTCTTGGTTATGACGAAAGTATTCAGCGAGAGAAAATGTTGTATTTAAACATGCTTTACGACATGATTGCATACTCTATTAATCAGGGCTTCCGAGAAATTGTTTTTGCCAGAACTGCACTTGAAATCAAAAGCTCTGTTGGTGCAAAACCACTAAAAATGTACGGTTTAATTACGCACAGCAATACTTTAATCAACCATAATATTGCCCGATTTTTTAATTACCTGGAACCTAAAACAGAATGGCAGGAACGTAATCCGTTCAAATAGTAACTTTGACAAAGTTTTTAAGGAATGGCAATTTTCATCTGCTTGTGCAGAATGTGAATTTCTAAGTCCGTTTGCGCTCCGCAATATTCTCCGTCAATTTGAAAACTCACCGGATAATCTGTCTTTATAGTAGCTTTTTCTGTTGAAATAATTACAACATCATCCGAATCAATTGGCATGTTACCCGTTATAATTTTTCCAATTAAAAATAAATCAAGATTTTTTAAAACGATTAACTCAAATTTCCCGTCATTCATAGCACCATTCGGATTGATAACCACACCCGTTCCGTATTTCTGAGAATTAGCAATCACAATCATTCTTGCCGTATGTTCGACAATTTCATTATTTGCCGAAATTGTGGCTAAAAAAGGTTCATTGGAATCTTTTAAAGTGGTAAAAGCCTGTAATGCATAACCCCAAATTCCACGTAAATCGCCCTCTTCATAATTCTTTACCAAATCAGCATTAAGACCAATATCGCTTAAATGAATACTTTTTTTACCGTTGATACAAATCATATCCATTTCGATATAACGATTCAAAAAAGCAATTTTAAGATTCTCTTCAATAGTTACAGGCAAATTCAAATCGACTGACAATCCGTTTGCAGAACCAGCGGGCAGAATTCCGATAATTACATCGAATTCTTCCATTGCTTCTGCGACCGTTTTTATGGTTCCGTCTCCGCCAGCCACCACAATTCGTTCCGGTTGGTATTGATTATAAAGCGCTTGTAGGTTTTTCTGATCACTTTTACCAGTAGTTTCATAAACCTCCAGTACAAAATGATTTGTTGTTGCAAATTCCTGAACAGCCTCGATCAAATCTGATTTATCAAGGTCTCCGGATATAGGGTTTACAACGAATATGATATTCTTTTTCAAAATTTTATTTTTAAAGTCAATTAAAATAATTAATTTACAACATATATAAATATACGTAATTAATGAAACCTATACTACAATTATATCGCGGTTATGCCAATGAAGAAGAATTAATTGTGATGGGGCATGTTTTCAAAAGAACGTATAACTATGATTTTCAAAAGAAAAACTTCAAAAATGCCCGTTCAATTATTAATCAGTTCAGGATCAAAACCCTTCAAAATTTTGATATTTATCTTAAACTTGGAGATCAGGAAATCCATACCAAAACGCTGGATGACGGTTATTTTAAGTTTTGTATTCCGCTTGAAAAAGAATTTGATTTTGGATGGATGGAATATGAAGTCTTTATAAAATACAAGTCCGAAATTATAACAGCAAAAGGCAGTTTTATAAAACCACACAAAGGAAATCTTGGAATCATTTCTGACATTGATGATACCTTCCTGATTTCTCACACCCAAAATTTCTTTAAAAAAATATACATCCTGCTTTTTAAAAATGTAAATGACAGAAAGGTTTTTAAAGATGTTGTACCACATTATCAAGCCCTAAGTTCAGCAGGTCGCCATAATAAAGAAGAAGAAAATGCCTTTTTTTATGTTTCAAGCAGTGAATGGAATCTGTATAGGTTTATTGTGAAATTTACCAAAATACATCACTTGCCAAGAGCGGTTATTCTACTGAAAGATATCAGACGCGGCATTACCGATTTTTTTATGAGTGGCCGTGGTAATCACGATCATAAATTTGATAAAATAAAACATGTTCTGGAATTCTATCCCAACCTTAAATACGTTTTGTTAGGAGATGATTCTCAGCACGATCCTATGTTGTATGAGAGAATTTGCAAAATTTTTCCCGTCACTGTAAAAGCTGTTTATATAAGACAAACAGGTAAATTTCAAAAAAAATCTACAAAAGCTATTTTGAAAAACTTAGAAAATTTAGAAGTTTCGGTTTGCTATTTTAAAGATAGCAGTCAGGCGATTATGCATTCTAAGTCTATTGGGATTATTAAGTAGTTTGTTTCAGGTTTCAGGTTTCAGGTTTCAGGTTTCAGGTTTCAGGTTTCAGGTTTCAGGCTACGATAGGAACCTGAAACTTGAAACCTGAAACAAAGAAAACTAAAAATTAAGCATTAAAATTATCGATCTCTTCCTGAACGATTTCCCAGTCTAAAAGTAATTGATCTAAATCTGCTTTCTTTTTATTGTATGCAGTAAAAAATGAAGCATCTTCGATATGTTTATCATAATTAGAAGCCAGCATTTTGTCATCGTGCTGAATGTCTTTTTCCAATTGTTTGATTTGACTTTCGATTTTGCTTAATCGGTTTTGAAGCGATTTTCCTTTTTTCTGATCTTCGTATGACGCTTTGTTCGTCTCCTTTGGAGCAGCTGCTTTGGCAACATCTTTTTTCTCGACTTCACGCATGTTTTCAAGGTTGCGCTGTTCTAAGAAATAGTTGATGTCACCCAAATATTCTTTGATTTTTTGATCTTTGAATTCGTACACGATATTCGACATTCCCTGAAGAAAATCCCTGTCGTGCGAAACCAGTAATAAAGTTCCGCCAAATTTTTGAAGTGCCGCTTTTAATACATTTTTAGATTTGATGTCCAGGTGATTTGTAGGCTCATCCATCAGCAAAACGTTGATTGGCTGTAGTAATAATTTACAAAGCGCCAAACGGTTACGTTCACCACCAGAAAGTACTTTTACCTTTTTCTCCACATCATCACCACGAAACAAAAATGAACCTAACATGTCGCGAACTTTAGAGCGGTTCGTGTCCATTGCAGCATCTTCCATTGTTTGCAACAAAGTAATTTCGCCATCCAGATATTCAGCCTGATTTTGAGCAAAATAACCTAACTGCACATTGTGTCCCAGTTTTATATTACCCTGATATTCAAATTCATTGACTATGGCTTTAATAAAAGTGGATTTTCCTTGACCATTCTGACCCACAAAAGCAATTTTACTTCCGCGTTCTACTAATAAATCAATATCTTTTAAAATAACTTTATCACCGTAAGCTTTTGTTACGTGTTCTGCTTCAACCACTACTCTTCCCGGTTCTTTTGAAACTGGAAAAGAAATATTCATTACCGAATTGTCGTCTTCATCAACTTCGATTCGTTCTACTTTATCTAATTTTTTAATCAATGATTGCGCCATAGAAGCTTTTGAAGCTTTTGCACGGAATTTCTCGATTAATTTTTCTGTTTCTTCAATTTTCTTAGCCTGATTCTTTTGAGTTGCCAATTGCTTTTCACGAATTTCGTGGCGTAACTCTAAATACTGAGAATAGGGCTTATTGAAATCATATGCTTTTCCTAATGAAATTTCAATCGTACGATTGGTAACATTGTCCAGGAACATTTTATCGTGCGATACAATTACCACAACTCCGGGATAATTACGAAGGAAACTCTCTAACCAGATGATACTCTCGATATCTAAGTGGTTGGTTGGCTCATCCAGAAGCAATACATCATTGGACTGTAATAATAATTTAGCCAACTCGATACGCATTCTCCAACCTCCTGAAAACGTTTCGGTTTGGTTATTAAAAACTTCTCTTTTGAAACCAAGTCCTAAAAGAATTTTCTCTGTATCTCCCACATAATTATAACCTCCAAGGAGGTCAAAACGATGGGTATAATCAGATAAATCTTCAATAATTTGACTATATTCTTCACTCTCATAATCGGTTCTGGTAACCAATTGATGATTGATTTCTTCTAGTTTTTTTTCTACAATCTTAATTTCAGTAAAAGCTTCATAGGCTTCTTCTAATACAGTTCTTCCTCGTTCAAAATCAATATCCTGACGTAAAAATCCCATTTTGATATCTTTCTCCTGAGAAATAACTCCAGAATCAGGAGCAAAATCTCTTGCTAACATTTTAAGCATTGTCGATTTACCCGCTCCGTTCTTACCAACAAGACCAACCCGGTCTCCGGCGCCCAAACGAAAAGTAACTTCTTCAAATAAATAGGTT
The DNA here is from genome assembly GCA_900107365.1 of Flavobacterium aquidurense. Classification (GTDB taxonomy): domain Bacteria; phylum Bacteroidota; class Bacteroidia; order Flavobacteriales; family Flavobacteriaceae; genus Flavobacterium; species Flavobacterium aquidurense. Next base: position 230,902 of record FNPS01000004.1, on the reverse strand, counting down.
CCACCAAAAGAAACTGAAAGATTGTGTATATTAAGCATAATTTGTGACTATTGTTACAAGCAGTAAAGGTTTAAAAAATGTACCTTTGTTTAAATTTTTTGCAAATGTTAAAAAAAGGATCCAAACTAAATAGTATTTTAACAGGAAGTTGTCCAAAATGTCAAAATGAGAGCATGTATTCGGACAAAAATCCGCTTCATTTGACTAAAGTTCTCAAAATGAACGAAAATTGCAGTCATTGCGGATTAAAATATCAAATCGAACCGTCGTTTTTTTATGGCGCAATGTATGTAAGTTATGGATTAAATGTTGCAGTAGGAATTGCAGCCTTTATTGTCTCATTTCTGTTTTTTGGAGCTTCTATAGAGCAATCCTTTTTAACAATCGTAATCGCTTTGATTGTATTATTTCCCTTCGTCTTACGACTTTCAAGAAACTTGTATATTAACATGTTTGTTTCGTACGATCCAAACGCCGGAAAAAAATAATCCTATTTCCTTTTTTTATAAAATCGTTCAATATCGATTGTAGGATCCAAAGGCTTATTATTTTCAATATAATCAAATAAGTCCTTTGCCATTGCAGGCCCAAGCATGACTCCACGGGTTCCTAAGCCATTTAATAAATGCAAAGGATGATACTTATGGTGTGTTCCGATAATAGGCCTTCTATCACGAACCGTTGGTCTTACACCTCCAAAATGAGAAACGATTTCAAAATCGCAGTTGATAATTTCCTGAATACGTTCAACTAATTCCGTTTTTCCTTCTTCCGTCGGATTATCTGTTTTGTCTTTCCAATTGTATGTCGCGCCAACTTTAAACAAATGATCCCCTAAAGGCAAAATAAAGACACTGGTATTGACAATTACATCTAAATCTAGTTCTGGTGCTTTTATAATAAAGAGTTCTCCTTTGGTACCATCTAAAGGCAAATCCTGAAAAAATGGATTTGCATGCAAACCAAAACCTTCTGCAAAAATTATGTGCCTGGCTTTAACACCTTTATATTCAACAAAATCATCGTTTATAATTAAAACATCATATAGAAACGATTCTTGCAGTAATAATTTATTTTCTATTAAATAATTCTGATACTGATCCAGCAAAAGTGAAGTGTCGACATAACCGGTATGCAAAACTTCGCCATAATCAAAAGGAGAATCTATTCCGAAATACTTTTTAAAGATTAATTTGGTTGAAAGAAACGGAGCCAGCAATGGTTTATCTGAAGCTGCAAACCAGTTATTCTGCTCTTCGATGGAGAAAAACTTTCTAAGAATAGGTAATTTAAAATTAACTTTCGTTTGCAGTTTAGCTTCAATCTGATGGTAAAAATCTTCCATTAAAACCAATTGTTCTTCTGCTTTCCAAACCTCACTAAAGCGCTTTAAAATAACAGGATTATATAGTCCGCCAGCAACTCTGGATGATATTTGAGATTTATCATCTATCACTAAAATAGATTTATTGTTTTTAAGGGCAATCTCAGCAAAAGAAATCCCAGCCAATCCAGATCCGACGATTATATAATCTAACATGTACTATAGGTAAAAAATAAAAAAACTCTTACTACAAAGGTACTAAGAGTTTTTGTTATAATGTAATTTACCTACTTAGTAGTTCCACATATCTTCTTCAAAATTACGAATCTTCTCTTTTACTCTTTCAGCTTCTAATAATTGGTTCTGTGCATTATCTTTCATGTATTCTTTGATCTCACGATCTCCATACATATTTTCCTCTTTGTAGATGATTGCATTAAAACGTCTGGAATTTAAAATCTGATCAAAAGAAATCGGCATCGCTGAATTACTATCATTAAACGCTTTCGCTTCATGAAGTACTTCTCTTGCATTAGGGAAGAAAACCCAAAATAACTCGATATAATCTTTTTCGTCACTGTTCATAGTATAGACATCAGGTGTTACGGGACAAATACCCAGTAAGCGATATTTTAATTCACTTTGACGTTTGTCAAAATACCAATATCCCTTAATTTTATATTGTGTAACATCCTGAGCTGTTAAATCTTGTTTTAAGATGTATTCTGAAGGAACTGTTCTTGACGCTCCCACTGTTTCATCAACATAAGTTACCACTTTCTTTTTGCCAGTACCCGTAACTACTTTTTTCTTCACAACGTGCGTTTTGTAATCATCCGGATATTGGTTGATGAGTTCTCTACCAGCATCAGTAGTATCGACACGAGACAAAGAGCCTTCGATATCTTTCATAGATTTTTTAGTGTTGAAATAACTGTCCGTATATACTTCAGTTACTTTACCACTTTTGATGGCTTTCGTCAAAACGTCATAGAGAGAACGTCTATCCGGACCAATATTAGCTGTATCTACTGGAAAATACAATGGGAAGTTAATTTTTTCATTCAAATCAATAATCTCCCAAGTTGTTTTTCCCATCAAAACATCTCTATCATCTACATAACCATAAGCCAAAGGCTTATCATTGTCCGAAATAAGTTGGGCTGGAGTCTTAATTCCAATCTGATCAGCTGTTTTTGCATTAAGCAGATTTGATTGCGCATTTGAAACTAAACCCGTTGCTATACTAGCAACTACAATTAAAAAATTCTTCACTTTCATCATTATATAATTTAAATAAACAAACGCGAATTTTTCTATTATATTATTATTTTTCCTACAATAATGTTTGTTAAAATCTAACCAATCCTGTATCAGTGATTATAGCTATCTTAAATCTCCTTACAACCTTTAAAGAACTGAAGCAAACACCATAAGTCTAACAACCGTTTTTAAAGATTTTTATAAAATAAAAAACTCTTACTACAAAGGTAGTAAGAGTTTCTGTTAAAATGTAATATAGAAACTTAGTAGTTCCACATATCTTGTTCAAAATTACGAATCTTCTCTTTTACTCTTTCAGATTCTAATAATTGGTTTTGTGCGTTATCTTTCATGTATTCTTTGATCTCACGATCTCCGTACAAGTTTTCTTCTTTGTAGATTACTGCATTAAAACGTCTTGAATTTAAGATCTGATCGAATGAGATTGGCAATGCTGAATTATTGTCGTTAAAAGCTTTTGCTTCATGTAACGCTTCTCTAGAATTAGGGAAGAAAACCCAGAATAACTCGATATAATCCTTCTCATCACTGTTCATTGTATAAACATCAGGAGTAACCGGACAAATTCCAAGTAAACGATATTTCAATTCACTTTGACGTTTGTCAAAGTACCAGTATCCTTTAATTTTGTATTGTGTAACATCCTGAGCTGTTAAATCTTGTTTCAAAATGTATTCTGAAGGAACTGTTCTTGATGCTCCAACTGTTTCATCAACATAAGTTACCACTTTCTTTTTACCAGTACCTGTAACTACTTTTTTCTTCACAACGTGAGTTTTGTAATCATCAGGATATTGGTTAATAAGTTCTCTACCAGCATCAGTTGTATCAATACGAGATAACGATCCTTCGATGTCTTTCATAGATTTTTTAGTATTGAAATAACTATCAGTATAAACTTCAGTTACTTTACCACTTTTGATGGCTTTCGTCAAAACATCGTAAAGCGAACGTCTATCAGAACCAATATTAGCTGTATCTACAGGAAAATATAATGGAAAGTTGATTTTTTCATTCAAATCAATGATCTCCCAAGTTGTTTTTCCCATCAAGACATCTCTATCATCTACGTAACCATAAGCTAAAGGCTTATCGTTGTCTGAGATAAGTTGTGCAGGAGTCTTAAGTCCTATCTGTGCCGGTGTTTTTGCATTAAGCAGATTCGATTGCGCATGAGAAGCAAAACCTCCAGCGATAGAAACAATAGCTATTAAAAAATTTCTTACTTTCATCATGATATCATTATAAGATATTGAATGTAGTCTTACCTACTTTATTATTGTATTTCGTAAATTACCGGAGCAGTACGTGGTAATAAATAACTACCAGCTCCAACAAGTTTAGTTTTAATTTCAGAAATAGTAACCTGATCACCTCTTCCAGCTTTAGCAAGAACTGATTTACATTGTGCACTTAATTTATTACCAGTAACAACAACTGTAGGCTGTCCTGCAATTTTTAAATTAAATCCAACAACATCTAAACCAACTTCAAAATCAAAATCAAGTAATTTAGCACCAATAGTAGCAATTTCTAAGTTAGATTTAGGTCCTTTAACAACACCCATTTCACCTCTAATTGTACCTGTTGGACCAGGAATACCTTTAATTCTGAATGATTTCTTATCTGTAACTTTGTCACCGTTTGGTAAAGTTCCAGTAACAGAAATAGTAGCTTCAGTACCTGAACCAGGGCTCATGTTATATTTACCAGGTTTTCCAGCAGAAGCCAGACCTGGAGCACTTGCAACAATTTTGTTAGCATCAACACCAGCAAATGAAACAGAGATTGGGTTAACAACACCTCTATAAACCACATTCATTTTATCAGCAGAAATAGTAGCTGAATTTGGTTTTGGTACTACAACGTAAGTTCCTTTAAATTTCAAAGGAATGTTTTTTCCATCCTCTAAGAACGTAAATTGTCCATTGATATCCTGTTCTCCAACACCACCAGCAGTTAATGAAATAACAGCTTGTCCGTTAACGATTTGTCCAGGACCCTGGAAAGAAGTTGGTTTAGTATTTTCATCATAACGACCTAAAACTACCTTACCTGTAACTTTCTCACCTTGGAAATAAGCATTTTTGTCTAAAACAACAATCGCTTGATAGTTACTGTAAGAAGCAGCAGCTACCGCAGCTTTTCCTAAAGCAGCACTGTATACATCAGATTCTGCTTTTTGAACGTCATTTTGCCAAGCCGAAAGTTTAGCTAATGAAGCAACTGCAGGGAAACCTTTAAAGTGGTAAGCTAAATACTTATCTTTTAAACCTTCTTTGTTTTTCACATCCGAAACATCAAATTTCTTTTCAATCTCAGCAACAATAGCAGCATATTTTTTATCTGCCAAAGCAGCTTTCATAGCAGCTTTATAAGCCTCAATATGTGCGATAATGTCATTTCCTTTAGCAGTATATCCCTCACCAGTAAACCAGTTGTCGATATTATCACCTTTGTCCATAGACTCATAAGGTAATTTTCCTGTTTCTTTATCAGATTCGAAACCTTTTAAAACATCACCTTTCAAAGATCCGATGTATGCATAAAATTCTTTCGAAGCTGTTTCAACTTTATGAGCTGTAACTGCAGCAATAGCGAATTCTCCTTTTGCTTCAGCAGCTTTTTGATCTAACGACATCAATAAACCAGCATTTGATTGTTCTGAAGATGTGTTAGCGCTTTCAAATTTTTCATTCATTAATCCAAAAGCAGATAAAACTTCTTTGGACATATTCATTGCTAACATTGCGATGAAAACCAGATACATCAGGTTAATCATCTTCTGTCTAGGGGTTAATTTTCCTCCTGCCATTTTTTTCTAATTAGTTCTTATTAATAATTTTAATATAATAGTTAAAAACTAATTATCCTTTGTTACTCATTGCAGAAAGCATACCACCATAAACACTGTTTAAAGAAGCAATGTTTGCAGTCATTGATTGCATTTGTTCTTTTAATTTAGAAGCATTATCAGCGATTTCGCTGTTTGCTTGTGCGTTTCTTGAAGCACTCTCTAATTGTACTTTATATAAGCTGTTTAATGATTCCATTTGTGCAGCAGCCATAGACATTTCTTCAGCATATTTCTTTTGTCCTGCGATAGAATCTACAGTTGGAGAAATTGCTTTAGCAGCTCCTTCGAAATTTTTGATGCTATTTCCTAAGCTTGACATTAATTCTCCGTCAATTTTAGCTTCTTTCAACATTGCATCTAATTTTTGAGACAACAACCCTTGGGCATCAGTTGGTGTTTCAACTTTGTCAGCTTTTTTTCTAGCCTGACCATTCGCTAATTCCGGGTAAACAAGAGTCCAGTCTAATTCTTCATCTACTGGTTCGAAAGCAGAAAGAGCAAAGATTAACGCCTCAGTTACTAATCCAACAGAAAGCATTAACGTTCCTGTTAATGGTCCGATTTCAAAGTGAGTAATTTTGAATAATGCTCCAATAATTACTACTGCCGCTCCCATACCATAAGCGAAATTCATTGCTTTTTTACTTAATAATGCCATAATACTTTTTTTTAGGTTTTAATAAAATAGATTGATTTGGATATTGAATTTAATTATAATTTACTTTTTCTTTTTGCTTCCTGTTACCTGAGTTCCCATGTAATCCTGTACAGTTCTGAAACCAATATAACTTCTTGCTGAGTCAGCATATTCGTGATCACGTGTACTTACCTGTAGGAAATAAGCAACATCTTTCCAAGATCCACCACGAACCACTTTTCTTTGATTGTTTCCATCAATTACGTTAGGGTTCATTGTAGAAACATATTCGTATGCATTTGGATTGTAAGCCGAGTCAGTCCATTCTGAAACATTTCCTGCCATGTTATATAATCCGTAACCATTTACTTCATAAGATTTAGCCTCAACAGTATACAAAGCCTCGTCAGCAGCATAGTCTCCTCTGCTTGGTTTGAAGTTTGCTAAGAAACAACCTCTGTCACTCTTAGTATAAGGACCTCCCCAAGGATAAGTTGCAGATTCCAGACCTCCTCTTGCAGCATACTCCCATTCCGCCTCTGTAGGTAATCTGAAAGCATTTACTAAGTCACGTCCTTTTTTCTTAGATTTAATATAACTGTTTTTGTTCAAAGTTCTCCATGCACAAAAAGCTTTAGCTTGTTTCCATGTAACACCAACTACAGGATAATCTCCGTAAGCTTTGTGCCAGAAATAATCATTGTGCATTGGCTCATTATAAGAATAAGCAAAATCTTTAATCCAAACTGTTGTGTCAGGATAAACACTTACCTGTTCTGTTTTAACGAAGTCTTTTCTTTTTCCTACTTTGGCTTTTGCAGCAGCCTGAATATCCATCCAAGAATAACGGAATTTCAATTTATTTACGTCAATTGTTCTTAAACCATTGTATGATTCTTCAATTGGCAAATACATAGAATCCATTACTTCAGTGTAATACTCATCCGGATAAGCTTTTGTATCTTTAATTAACTTAACTTTTTTGTTTAATTTTCTACCAGCATATGGATCATCTTTCGTTCCAACACTATAGTAGTTATCATACATGTATTTATCATAAGCCGTCATTTTATCTGGCTCAGAATCATTAAAGGCATAATCAGCGATACTACCGCCTTTTTTACCTTTATCACCAGTAGATTTTTGTCCTGTTTCATCAGCTAAAATAGCCAAACGAACTCTCATTGTAGAGTCTTTTACCCACTCTACAAACTGACGATATTCACTATTTGTGATCTCAGTCTCATCCATATAAAATGAACGAACAGTTACCGTTTTAGTAGGAGCGTCTTCTACATTAGCTAAATCAGCATCTGATTTACCCATAATAAAGGATCCACCAGGAACTAATGCCATTCCATAAGGTTTCTCAGGATGCCATTTCCCTCCTGTAACACCAACTAACTCACCCTTGTCACCTGACTTACCACAGCCGATTACTAGTGATAACATTGCTGCAAATGCAAAAAACTTCTTCATATAAATTTGGGATTATCTATTCATTATTATAAGTCCGTAAACGTATTTATTATTTATCTAAAAAACAATACTAGTTGCGAAATTTATTTTACTGTTCAAAAATAATGTTAAATAAAATAAAAAAAAAATATTTTATCGACAAACTAGCACAAAATATCGACGTAAAACGTTAAATTTTAGATTATATATTTATTTTCCTACTAAATTATCTTAAATTATTTTTGATAATTTCAAAAAATTAAGATTTTTTCTAAAATTATCTTTTATAAAGCATTTTTTCTTTGTGCTTTCCACCATCTTTCTGGCAATTCTTGATTACAAGCGCACAAATATTCGTCGTACGAACACGGTAATAACGTATTTCTTTTCAATTTATTGTTCCCATTCGACACAAACGGAATTTCGATCCACCAACGGTCTGTTTTATCACTTTTGTAAAAAATCAGTTCCTCATCTTCCAGTGGCACAATGTATTTCAAATAGTTAGTTCTGCTACCAAACGGATATTCTTTAGAACGATAATGATATCCTTCAATGAAATACCAAACAATCTGAGCAATCATAGCTGACTCATGTAAGGTACTATTGTGATTAAAGATTCCAAACGATGAAACTTTATCACTAATTCCTGCATATCTTGCTAAGGAACAAATCTCTTTTCCGTTAAAACCATTAGGTTCAAAAGTAACATTATTTCCTGAAGCTGAAGACTTTACCGAATTTAAATCAATACTTACCAAATCAGCATCTCTAAAAACGGGTTCAGCCAAAGCAATCTTATTCGAAATCTCACCTAAACGATACGCATCAAAAAACAACTTTTCAATCAAATCAATTTCTTCCTGCGAATTATAGTAGGTCTGATACCCTATATTACAATAGTTAAAAAGGTTATTTGGCTCATCTATAATGATTTTAGTCAGATAAGAATTAGCTGAAACCGTTTCATTTTCTTTTCCAAAATCAAATCGATTATCAACCGCCACCATGTTTACCATTTGCTCTAAATCATCGTAAGCACGATACAAAGCATAGGTCAAATCCTGCGAACCTCCCAGGACTATAGGAATCACTTTATTCTTAATTAAAGCGGCCGTTACCTTTTTTAATGCGAAGTAAGTATCGTCAACAGAATCACCTGCAAGTATATCGCCCAAATCAGCGACAGAAGCATCCCAGTTACCGGGAAACATACTATACAACTTTTTACGAACAGCCATAAGGTTAACTTCATTAACCATATTAATGTTCCTGCGATCTTCTAAAACACCTACTATAGCTATCTGCACCTTGCTAATATCAGGAAACTGATCCTGAGTATGCAAAACAATCTTGCTACCCAATTCTTGTGAAGACAACGAACTAATGAACTGTAAAATTCCGTCGTTAACTGGTTCTAGAAAATCAAATTCCATTTATTATTTCTTTTTAGCAGCTGGTTTTTTAGCCGGAGCTTTCTTTGCTGTTGTTGCTTTTTTTGCTGGTGTTTTTTTTGCCGGAGTCTTTTTGGCGATCATTTCCTGAACTTCAGCCAATGTTAATTTCGTTGCATCAACATCTTTGCTTAATTCAATTTTGATTTTACCTTTTGTAATAACAGAGCGCCCCCAACGTGCTTTCTCAACCAGAATTCCTTCGTCTTCCCAATTGTGAAGCACTTTATCTATGTTTTTCTGTAATTTATCTTCAATCAATTCCTCAACATCAGCCTGCGATAAATTATCAAAATTGTATTTTTTGCTCACATTTACAAAAAGACCATTCCATTTGATAAACGGACCAAAACGTCCCACACCTTTTTGAACTGATTCTCCTTTGTAAACTGCAATTGGCGCATCAGCAAGTGCTTTTTCATCAATTAACTCCTGAGCTCTTTCTTTTGTAACAGCTAATGGATCTTCCCCTCTTGGCAGTGAAATAAAAACACTTCCATGACGTACATAAGGTCCGTAGCGCCCATTACTTACTTCAACTTCTTCTCCTTTATATTCTCCTAAGTTTTTAGGTAATAAAAATAAATTTAAAGCATCTTCTAAAGTAATATTTCCAATATTTTGGTCTGCCATTAAGCTGGCGAACTTTTTATCTTCATCATCCGCTTCTCCAATTTGAGCCATTGGACCAAATTTTCCTAAGCGAACAGATACTTGTCTTCCATCTGCATCTTTACCCAGAATTCTTTCACCACTTTCTCTCTCAGCATTTGCTTCAACATCTTTAACATTTGGGTGAAATTTATCGTAGAATTCCTGCATCATGGTTGCCCAGTCAATATTTCCTTCTGCAATTTCGTCAAAATCCTGCTCTACTTTTGCAGTGAAATTATAATCAAGTATGTTTCCGAAATTCTTAACAAGGAAATCAGTAACAATTGTTCCGATATCTGTAGGAACCAATTTTCCTTTATCAGAACCTGTATTTTCTTTCAGCAACTTCTCACCAACTTTATCAGCCTGCAAAGTAAGTTGTGTATAATTACGTTCCTGACCTTCCAATGTTCCTTTTTCAACATAATTTCTGTTGATGATCGTCGAAATAGTTGGTGCGTACGTAGACGGACGTCCAATTCCTAATTCTTCTAATTTTTTCACCAAAGAAGCCTCTGTATAACGTGCCGGTGGTCTTGAATATCGTTCTGTAGCTGTAATATAGTTGTTAGCCAGTTTTTCGTTTACTTTCAACGCTGGCAACATTCCTTCTTGTTCTTCCTCGTCATCATCGTGTCCTTCAAGATATACTTTAAGAAAACCTTCAAAAAGTAAAACTTCTCCTGAAGCTGTAAAAATTTCACTGTGATTATTCGCTTCAATTTTTACGTTTGTTCTTTCTAATTGTGCATCGCTCATTTGAGAGGCCAATGTTCTTTTCCAGATCAAATCATACAAACGAGCCTGATCACGGTCAATGTTTACTGTGTGGCGCGACATATCAGTCGGACGAATTGCTTCGTGCGCTTCTTGTGCTCCTTTACTCTTGTTTGCAAAAGTTCTCGGTTTCGAAAATTCTTTCCCGTATGATTTTATAATTTCAGCTTCAGCGGCATCCATTGCATCTTTAGAAAGGTTCACACTATCCGTTCTCATATAAGTAATAAGTCCGGCTTCGTATAAACGTTGTGCAAGCTGCATGGTGATTCCTACTGGCAAATACAATTTTCGGGCTGCTTCCTGCTGAAGAGTTGAAGTTGTAAAAGGTGCTGTTGGAGATTTTTTGGTAGGTTTAGTTTCTAAATCGGCTACCTTATATTTAGATCCGATGTTTTGTTTTAAGAAATCTTCGGCTTCTTTTTTAGTATTGAAGTTTTTTGGCAATTTAGCTTTGAAAGCTTTTCCTGCTTCATTCACAAATTCTGCTACAATTGAATAACTCGCTATGGCTTTAAAATTCTGAATTTCACGTTCTCTCTCTACAATCAGACGAACAGAAACAGATTGTACACGTCCGGCAGAAAGTCCGCCTTTAATTTTTCTCCATAAAACCGGAGACAATTCGTAACCTACTAAACGGTCTAAAACACGACGTGCCTGTTGTGCGTTTACTAAGTTATAATCAATTTCTCTTGGATTGTCGATTGCTTTAAGAATAGCTGACTTGGTAATCTCGTGAAAAACAATTCTTTTGGTTTTTTTTATATCTAGTTTTAGTTCTTCCGCCAAGTGCCATGAAATAGCTTCTCCTTCGCGGTCCTCATCACTTGCCAACCAAACCATTTCGGCATTTTTAGATAGTGTTTTTAGTTTACTTACCAGGGCTTTTTTATCAGGAGAAACTTCGTATTTAGGTTTAAATCCATTCTCTACATCTACTCCTATTTCCTTTGATGGTAAGTCGGCTATATGTCCATAACTTGACTCGACCTGAAAATCACTTCCTAGAAATTTCTCTATCGTTTTCGCCTTTGCAGGTGATTCCACTATTACTAAATTCTTTGCCATTGATCTATTTTTCTGCAACAAAAGTAGAAGTTTTTTTTAAATATCAACCTTGATAATGCATTTTTGAGTTATTTTGATATTATGTTTCTAAAAATTGCAGATTTATCTGTATTCTCACCTATTATATATATAGGTATAATTTTAAATGGATTATGTATCAAGAATGTGCTTTTATTTAGAATTTTAGATTTCAGACTTTAGATTTTAGATTATTTAATCTACATGTATTTCGTGTAGTAAATTTAACCGCAAAGGTCGCAAGGGTTTACGCAAAGGTCGCCAAGCTTTAGTTAAACTGAACAATTTCAGAGGAGGAATTGCACAAAGCTTTGAGATGATTTTTACTTTTAATTTATGGATAAACATCTTAGATTTTAGGGTTATTTCTAGCCCAGATTGCAGTGGAAAGCCCGGAATAAAAAAAGCTGATTTTTCTTGCCATAAAACAGCGACCGGAGGAAGCTCGTTTTGTGGCTTAGAAAAATAGCTTGTTTTATGTCCCGATAACTATCGGGATGAAACGGAAAGCTGGAATAGCTTCTTAAATAAAAATTTAACCACAAAGTCCACAAAGATTTATACAAAGTTCGCTAAGTTTTAATTTAAGCTGAAAAGTTTCAGAGGAAATTCACAAAGCTTTGAGAATTACTTTGAGTTTTAATCTTCTGGTTAATATATTTTAAATTCCTTACTTACATTAAAAAAGATCTTTTGCGGCTCCTACAGGTAGATCTAAAATCTTAACTCTAAAATCTAAAATCTTTTCTCTGCCATCTTGTCATATTTATACCTTTTGCGTTATCTTTGCACTTTGAAATTATACAATGGAAAAGATTATTGAAGAAAGCAAACAGGGCGAAAGTCTTGTTTTAGAGAATAAACCTGAGAATACAAAGAAACTTTTTATAGAAAGTTACGGTTGTGCGATGAATTTTTCGGACAGTGAAGTCGTAGCTTCTATTTTATCAATAAACGGATATAACACTACACAAACCCTTGAAGATGCTGATTTAGTTTTAGTTAACACCTGCTCAATTCGAGATAAGGCGGAGCAGACTATTCGTAAGCGTCTGGAAAAATATAATGCGGTAAAACGTATTAACCCGAAAATGAAAGTAGGCGTTTTGGGCTGTATGGCCGAGCGTTTGAAAAGTCAGTTTCTGGAGGAAGAAAAAATAGTCGACCTTGTTGTTGGTCCTGATGCTTACAAAGATTTACCTAATTTATTGGCAGAAGTTGAAGAAGGCCGCGACGCCATCAATGTAATTTTATCAAAAGACGAAACGTACGGAGATATTTCGCCGGTTCGTTTGATGAGTAACGGAATTACCGCGTTGGTTTCGATCACACGTGGTTGCGATAATATGTGTACGTTTTGCGTTGTACCTTTTACACGTGGCCGTGAGCGTAGTCGTGAACCTCAAAGTATTATGACTGAAATTCAGGATTTATGGGATAAAGGTTTTAAGGAGATTACACTTTTAGGTCAAAACGTTGACAGTTATCTTTGGTACGGAGGCGGTTTGAAGAAGGATTTTGTAAATGCTTCTGAAATGCAAAAAGCAACTGCAGTTGATTTTGATCAATTGCTTGAAATGGTTGCGGTTGGTTTTCCTAAAATGCGCATAAGATTTTCGACTTCTAATCCGCAGGATATGCACGAAAGTGTTTTGCATGTTATTGCGAAATATCCAAATATCTGTAAACACATTCACTTGCCCGTTCAATCTGGAAGTAACAGAATTTTAAAAGAAATGAATCGTCTGCATACTCGTGAAGAATACATGACTTTGATTGATAAAATCAGGACTATTATTCCAAATGCTTCGATTTCGCAAGATATGATTGCCGGTTTCCCAACCGAAACGGAAGAAGATCACCAGGACACTATGAGTTTGATGGAATATGTAAAATATAATTTCGGTTATATGTATTCGTATTCTGAGCGCCCTGGAACTTTGGCAGGAAGAAAAATGGAAGATGATGTTCCGGAAGAAACCAAAGCCAGAAGATTACAGGAAATTGTCGACTTACAACAAAAACACGCCTGGTTTAGAAGTGAGGAATACGTTGGGCAAATTGTAGAAGTTTTGGTCGAAAAAGTTTCTAAAAAATCAAAAGATGAATTTTCAGGAAGAAACTCTCAAAGTATTACGGTTGTTTTTCCAAAAGAAAACTATAAAATTGGAGATTTCGTAAATGTAAAAATTATAAGTTGTACTAGTGGAACCTTAAAAGGTGAAGCTGTAGGGCTGAGTAGCATGAATTAATTTTTTTTGCCACAGATTTAACGATTAAAATGATTTTTTTGTATTATTTTTCTTATTTTAAATTTAATGGTAAAAATAAATTTATATATGCAATATTATAGAGAAAAAGAAACTTATAAGATTATTGGATTATGTATGGAGGTTCATAAAAATCTTGGACCTGGATTATTAGAAATAGTCTATAAAGATGCTTTAGAAATAGAATTTAGAGAAAACAACATTCCGTTTGAAAGAGAGAAGGAATATTCTATTGAATATAAAGGCAGAATCTTAACTCATAAATTTTATGCGGATTTCATAGTTAACGAAGACATTGTTCTAGAGGTAAAAGCGATAAAAGAATTTTCGAGTGAACATATTGCTCAGATTTTAAACTATATAAAATTGTCACATTCAGAATTAGGGTTACTTATTAACTTTCAAACAAAATCTCTTCAATATAAAAGATATATTTTATAATTTAGAGAATCTGAGTTAATCTTTTAATCTGTGGCAAAAGACAAAAAACATACATGGAAACAGTTCAAGCAATAAAACAACGATTTGAGATTATTGGCAATGACCCAAAATTAAATCGCGCCATCGAAAAAGCCATTCAGGTTGCTCCTACTGATATTTCGGTAATGGTGACTGGGGAAAGTGGTGTTGGTAAAGAAAATATTCCGAGAATTATCCATTCGCTTTCGCACAGAAAGCATGGCAAATATATCGCTGTAAACTGTGGAGCTATTCCGGAGGGAACAATTGACAGTGAACTTTTTGGCCACGAAAAAGGCGCTTTTACAGGAGCTACAAGCACCCGTGAAGGTTATTTTGAAGTAGCCGATGGCGGAACCATTTTTCTGGATGAAGTTGGAGAATTGCCATTGACAACTCAGGTTCGTTTGCTTCGTGTTCTTGAAAATGGAGAATTCATAAAAGTTGGTTCGTCTCAGGTTCAGAAAACGAACGTGAGAATTGTAGCAGCAACCAATGTGAATCTTTTTAATGCGATTGAAAAAGGAAAATTCCGCGAGGATTTGTATTATCGTTTAACGACTGTCGAAATCACTTTACCACCTTTACGTGAAAGAAATGAAGACATTCATTTGTTGTTCCGAAAGTTTGTAGCCGATTTTGCTCATAAATATAAAATGCCTCCGTTGAAATTGGATGATGATGCAGTTCAGCTTTTGCAAAAATTCAGATGGAACGGAAATATTCGTCAATTGCGAAATGTAGCCGAGCAAATTTCGGTTTTGGAAACGAATCGTGATATTACATTAGCTACTTTACGATCGTATTTACCTACTGAAGGAAGCAATTTACCTTCTGTAATTAGCGATAAGAAAAAAGATGATTTCAGTACAGAACGAGACATTCTGTATAAAGTTCTTTTTGATATGAAAAGTGATTTGAACGATTTGAAGAAGCTGACATTAGAATTAATGAAAAACGGTAATTCAAAAGTACAGGACATCAATCCGAATTTGATTCAGAAAATATACGGTTCTCAGGAAAATGACAGCGAAATTGATTTTGAAGAAGAACCAAGAACAGCGGTTATGACACCTGCAACACGCGAAGATAATTACCGCGTACAAGATGATAATAATTACTTAGATGCCGAAACCATTGAAGAAGAAGAAATTTTACGTTTAGAACAAAAAGAAATCGAAATGATTAAAAAATCATTAGAAAAAAATAAAGGAAAACGAAAAGCGGCGGCTGATGAATTAGGGATTTCGGAAAGAACTTTATATCGAAAAATTAAGCAATTTGACCTATAAATAGGAAATTCCAAAAAAATAAATTCCAAATTCCAACGCTTAAAAAAATCCAAAGAAGGAAAATCCAAATTCCAATTTTGAAACGGCAAACTTCAAAATAAATCCAATTTCAAATTAGTATATTTGAAAAAAAATAGATTCCAATTGGAATTTGGAATTTATAAATTGGAATTTCCTTCCAAAGATTGGAATTTCCCAACTATTGATTTATGAAAAAAATATATTCTTTATTAGCCTTTATCAGCCTCTTTTTATTAAGTGGTTGCAACGTTTACAACTTTACCGGAACCGGAACAATCGATGCCAAAACTTTTCAGGTTAACTTTTTTCAGAACAATGCTGATTTGATTGAGCCTGGAATTGACAGACAATTTACACTGGCTTTGCAGGATTTAATTATGAATCAAACCAACTTAAACCTGGTTAGTAATAGTGGTGACTTAACCTACGAAGGTGAAATTGTAGATTACAGAATTACGCCAATGACTGCGACTGCAGATCAGCAGGCGGCACAAAACCGTTTGACGATTCGTGTAAATGTCAGATTTTCGAACAGAAAAAAAGAAACTGATGATTTCGAGAAAACATTTGAATTTTATTACGACTTTCCCGGAGCATCACTGCCAACAGGTTCTGTTTTAAATACAGCGATTACGACTATTTTTGAAAGAATCACTCAGGATATTTTCAATGAGTCATTGGCTAAATGGTAAAGAAATGTTGATTTGTTGAATCGGTTAATCGTTAAATCGGTTTTAGAAAAAAACGATTCAACAGTTAAACAAATAAACGATTAAACAAAAAAGAAATGAATGTAACTGATTATACATACTTAATGAACAAACCCGATGCTATTACAGAAAAGCAGGCGGAAGCATTAGGCAATGTTTTGAATGAATTTCCGTATTTTCAAAGTGCACGGGCATTGCGATTAAAAGGTCTTTATAATCAAAATAGTTTCAAGTATAATTTTGCTTTAAAAGTTACAGCGGCTCACACAACAGATCGTACAGTCTTATTTGATTTTATTACTTCAGAGACTTTCACTTCTATTCAAGGTGAATATTATGATAAAAAACTTCAGGATCTTTTAAATATTACTGTTTTTGACAGCGAAATTGTCTTAGCAGAAGAAAAAAAGAAATTAGCCGAAGTTCGCGTTGATCCAATCGAGCAGTCCATTTTAAATTCTATTAAAGAAGCTACAGGAGTTACTTTTGAAGATCCTTCAAAAATAGAAGAAAATCTCATTGATCCTGTTATTGAAGAACCTTCTTTAGATTCTTTTAGAGAACCAACAAATGATACTGTTGAAGTTCCTCTAACAATTGAAGAAAACTCAGTTGATGCAGTTACAGAAGAACCAATTTTAGATTCTTTTACAGAAGCGACAAATGTTACTTTTGAAGAGCCTGTAAAAATTGAATACAAACCGATTGATACAATTATACCTACTTTAGATTCTTTTGAAGAAGTAGTTACTATTACCGCTGAAGAACCTGTAGAAGTTGAAGAAAACCCAATTGAAACAGTTACGGAGCAAGCTATTTTAGATTCTTTTAAAGAAGTAACAGCAGTTACACTTGAAGAATCTTTAGAAGTTGAAGAAAAAATAATTGAGGCGATTATCGAACAGCCGACTTTAGATTCTTTTGAAGAAGTGGCACCCACTACTTTTGAAGAACCTTTAAAAGTGGACGAAAAACCGATCGAGCTGGTTATCGAAGAGCCGACTTTAGATTCTTTTGAGGAAGCAACGCCAACTATTGAAGATACTCCAATTATTGAAACGAATCCAATTATTGAAACTACACCTATTATAAAGGAACCGACTCCAACTTTCTTTGATGAAATTGTAGAGGAAGAAATACCGAGCATAAGAGTTGAGCCAATTGAAGAGTCCACATATAATTCACTACAAGAAGCTACGACAGTTGTTTTTGAAGAGGTACCTGTAATTGACGAACCACAAGCGAGTGAAGAGCCAGAAGAAATAGAAGTTTCAGAAACAGTAAAAACAGCCGAAGAAAATCTGGAAATCGGAAAACCTTTGGATTTTTCTGCTAATGAAAAACACTCTTTTCAGGAATGGCTTCAGTTAGCCAAAACAGAACCTATTGACCGGACAAAAGACGCTCCTGAAGAAGCAGAATCAATTGAAAAAGTAGAAAACACGATTGAAAATGTAACTGAATCTGAAACAATTGACGAAGAGAAGAAGAAAAAAGCAGAAATAATCAATAAATTTATTGAGGCAAACCCGAAAATTTCTCCGATAAGACAGACTGCAATAACGCCAGCGGTACAATTAGACAGTGATAAAGAAGAGAATTCTTACCTAATGACTGAAACTTTGGCCAGAGTATATTTGGAACAAAAAAAATATACAAAAGCCATACAAGCATATGAAATATTAATTTTGAAATATCCAGAAAAAATTAGTTTCTTTGCAGACCGTATTTCGGATATTAAGATTTTACAACAAAATAACAATAATAATTAAGCAATGAGCACATTTTCAATTTTTTTAGTTTTAATCACAATAGTTTGTTTTCTATTGATCGTAGTAATCATGGTTCAAAACCCTAAAGGAGGCGGATTATCGTCTACAATTAGCGGAACTCAAATGTTAGGTGGAGTACAAAAAACAACTGACTTTTTAGATAAAAGTACCTGGACACTAGCTACTATTCTGATTGCTTTAATTTTGCTTTCAAGCTTAAGTTTCACAGGATCATTAAGTGATACTGATTCTAAACTTATTGAAAAAACAGAAGCTCCTGCAACTACACCAGCTGCACCAGTTCAACAAACTCCTGCTCCGGCAACGCCAGCAGCGAAATAATAGTTTTGAAATAAAATATACAATGCCAGCCTGTCAAAGCTGGCATTTTTTTTAAGAAATAATGTCAGTTTTACTAGCATGGCACAATTTCTGAAAGTTTATTGAACATTAAAAAACGTATAACTTATAACATTATAAAATCATGGCCTTAAACATTAAACCGCTTTCAGATCGCGTACTTATTGAGCCTGTTGCAGCTGAAACAAAAACTGCGTCAGGTATTTTTATTCCAGATACTGCCAAAGAAAAACCACAAAAAGGAACTGTTGTGGCAGTAGGAAACGGATCTAAAGATCATACAATGACCGTAAAAGTTGGCGATACTGTACTTTATGGTAAATATGCAGGAACAGAATTAAAATTGGAAGGAACTGATTATTTGATTATGCGCGAGGATGACATTCTTGCAATAATATAGCCCCCTAACCCCCAAAGGGGGAACAAAAAACTTGAAACTTGAAACTTTCAAACTTGAAACATAATAAAACAAAAAACAAAAATGGCAAAAGATATAAAATTTGATATTGAAGCACGTGACGGATTAAAACGTGGTGTTGATGCATTAGCAAATGCTGTAAAAGTAACTCTTGGACCAAAAGGTCGTAACGTAATTATCGGAAAATCATTTGGTGGACCAACTGTTACTAAAGATGGTGTTTCTGTTGCAAAAGAAATCGAATTAAAAGACCCATTAGAAAACATGGGTGCGCAAATGGTTAAAGAAGTAGCTTCTAAAACGAATGATTTGGCGGGTGACGGAACTACAACTGCTACAGTTTTAGCTCAGGCAATCGTTAAAGAAGGTTTGAAGAACGTTGCTGCAGGTGCAAATCCAATGGATTTGAAACGTGGTATCGATAAAGCGGTTGAAGCTATCGTTGCTGACTTAGCTAAACAAGCTAAAGTGGTTGGAAGTGATTCTGATAAAATCAAACAAATTGCTTCTATCTCTGCAAATAACGACGAAGTGATTGGGGAACTAATCGCTACAGCTTTCGCTAAAGTAGGAAAAGAAGGTGTTATCACTGTTGAAGAAGCTAAAGGAACAGACACATACGTGGACGTTGTTGAAGGTATGCAGTTTGACAGAGGATATCTTTCTCCTTACTTCGTAACAAACCCAGAGAAAATGGAAGTTGAATTAGACTCTCCATACATCTTATTATACGACAAAAAAGTTTCTTCTTTAAAAGAATTACTTCCGGTTTTAGAGCCAGTTGCACAATCAGGAAAACCATTATTGATTATTGCTGAAGATGTTGACGGAGAAGCTCTTTCTACTTTGGTAGTAAACAAATTAAGAGGTGCTTTGAAAATTGCTGCTGTAAAAGCTCCTGGTTTTGGAGACAGAAGAAAAGCAATGTTAGAAGATATCGCAATCTTAACTGGTGGAACTGTAATCTCTGAAGAAAGAGGATACACTCTTGAAAATACAACTATCGAAATGTTAGGAACTGCAAAAAAAGTTTCTATCGATAAAGACAATACTACAATTGTAAGTGGTGCTGGCGAAGCTGACATCATCAAAAACAGAGTAAACCAAATTAAAGCTCAGATGGAAACTACTACATCTGATTATGATAAAGAAAAATTGCAGGAGCGTTTGGCTAAATTAGCTGGTGGTGTTGCCGTTCTTTATGTTGGTGCTGCTTCTGAAGTTGAAATGAAAGAGAAAAAAGACAGAGTTGACGATGCGTTACACGCAACTCGTGCTGCTGTTGAAGAAGGAATTGTTGCTGGTGGTGGTGTTGCTTTATTAAGAGCAAAAGCGGCGCTAGCAGATCTTAAAGCAGATAATGCTGACGAAGCAACCGGAATTCAAATCGTAGCTCGTGCTGTTGAATCTCCATTAAGAACTATTGTTGAAAATGCAGGTCTTGAAGGTTCTGTAGTAGTAGCAAAAGTTGGTGAAGGTTCTGGTGATTTTGGATACAATGCTAAAACTGACGAATATGTAGACATGCTAAAAGCTGGAATTATCGATCCTAAAAAAGTAACTCGTGTTGCATTAGAAAATGCTGCATCTGTTTCTGGAATGATCCTTACTACAGAATGTGCATTAATTGATATTAAAGAAGAAAGTGCTGGCGGAATGCCAATGGGTGGCGGTATGCCAGGAATGATGTAATCGTTCTTTTCTTAAAACTTAAAACGCCAGATTTTTATCTGGCGTTTTTTTTAGCCACGAATTCACGAATTAAGTATTCAAATCTTTGTGCTTAATTTTTTGTGCTACAGATTACACAGATTATAATCCTTTTAATCTGTGAAATCTGTGGCTACTAATTTTTTTCAAACAAAGCATTTGCAAAAAATTCGTGAATTCGTGGCTATTTTTTTATTTAACATTCTCTTTTTCTTTAAAAAATCTCTTATCTCTACCTTTGCGGTTCTATTAAAATTGCAAAATGAGAAAATTCACTACTCACCTATTATCTTTTACTTTATTACTTCTTTCCACTTTTTCTTATTCACAATCCAGTAAAGACGCGTATGTCGTTTTGGTTTCGATGGATGGATTTCGTTGGGATTATGCCAAACATTTTAAGCTTCACAACCTCAATAAAATAGCCAAAGAAGGTGTTCACGCCAAATCAATGAGACCTTCTTATCCAAGCAAAACTTTTCCGAATCATTATGCGATTGTAACGGGACTTTATCCGGATCATCATGGGATCATTAATAATGTTTTTTATGATAGCGCTTTGAATGAATCATTTTCATTGTCGACAAATGCTAAAAATGATTCCCGTTTTTATGGAGGAAATCCGATTTGGAATGTAGCGGAACAACAAGGCGTAAAAAGTGCTTCTTTCTTTTGGCCGGGATCAGATACGGATAAAAAAAGACCGGGTATTTACAAAAACTATGATGATAAGATTCCGTACGGAAACAGAATTGATACCGTCATAAAATGGTTAGAACTTCCTGAAAAACAACGCCCGCATTTGATTACTTTATATTTTGACGAACCAGATCATACAGGACATAATTTTGGACCACTTTCTCCAGAAAACGAAAAAATGGTCATCAAAATGGATTCGGTTATGGGACAATTATCATCCAAACTGGATCAATTGGCCATTGGAAAACAAATTAATTTAATTATTGTTTCTGATCACGGAATGGCTGATATCAGCAATGATAAAAAAGTAGCCATTTTAGATTATCTAAAACCGGAATGGCTGGGTTACAAAGACGTAATTAACCCAATTATGAGTTTACAGGTAAAACCGGGCTTTCAGGATTCGATTGCTAAAGCCCTGAAAAAAGTACCGCATATCAAATTCTGGAGATCCACCGAAGTACCGAAGAGATTGCACTACGGAACAAATCCGCGTGTGCATGATTTTGTTATTGAAGCCAAAAAAGGATACAGTTTAGTAAACAAGAAGACGCAAAACATAAAAGGCGGAACCCACGGTTACGACAATAAAGAAAAAGACATGCACGCTATTTTCTATGCAAAAGGCCCGGCGTTCAAAGTAGATAAAGAAGTTAAAACCTTTCAAAACGTTTCAGTCTATCCTTTAATTGCACATATTTTGGGATTAAAAATCGAAGAAGTTGATGGTAAGTTCAGTGAAGTGAGCAACATGCTTACAAATTAGATAATGTGCCAATTAGATAATTAGATAATTATTATACGCAATCTATAGCATTATCCAATTACTACATTGACAAATTAAGATTGGCATCTAATTTTTATACTCTTATTTACTACTACATTTTAATAATATTTAAAAGCATTATATATTTTTTTAACTATTACAGATTAATATTATAGCTAAATTTATAACTTTAATTACAATATCAAAATTGCCTTTAATATTTTCTCTGTATGAAATTAATCATCACGTTTTTTAGTTTTCTATACTGTTTACAATCTTTCGCACAGACTACTTCCAATCAGGATAAAATTACTAAATACCTTAATGATTATTTCTTTCAGGACCGTGAGATTATCCATATACAATTCAACAAAAGCCTTTTTACAAATGATGAAGATATTGCCTTTAAAGGATACATTCTCAGTAAAAACAATAATATCCCAAACAGCAACACTACTAATGTTCAATTAGTTGTTTATAATGAAGAAGACCAAATCGTTGAGAAACAACTACTCTTTGCACAATATGGCGTTTTTTCTGGTGGGATTCATTTAAATGAAAAATTTAAGTCTGGTAAATATCACTTTCATTTCTATACAAACTGGATGAATAATTTTAAAGAAGATGATTCCTTTAATCAGACGATTGAAATTATTGATAAAAAAACACGCTATACATTTGAAACCAAAGAACCTGATTGGAAAACAGCAGAAATAAGCTTATTCCCCGAAGGCGGAATTATATTAAATGATATCGTTAATACGATTGGTATTAAGATTACAGACTGCAATAAAACAGGTATAGAAATAGCGGATGGTATTATTTTGGATTCCAAATCAAATGAAATTACGCACTTTCATACCAACCAAATGGGATACGGAGTTTTTTATCTAAAAGCCGATTTAAGCGAAAAATACACTCTTAAAATTAATAATGACAAATTAAAAATAACACAACCTCTGGGGAAAATTGCAGAAACTGGACTTATTTTAAGTGCTCCTAATAATCCGGCAAACCTCAATTTACTTGTTATTCTAAAGACAAATGAAAAAGGGCGTCAATCTTATCAAAATAAAAAATTTACAGTCCTTATTCAACAAAATGGAAATTCGATGCAGCAGGAAGTTACCTTCAACAATAACAAAACGGAACAACCATTTTATTTTGACAAAAAATATTTATCAAATGGAGTAAATGCCATTAGGGTATTGGATGAAGATCTAAATGAAATCACAGAAAGGTTAACGTATATTGAGGAGGGGGGAAATCCGTCTACGACATTAAATGCAAAAACAATGTCTAACGACAGCATTATATTATCCGGAAAAGCTGACGTGAATAAAGCATATTTAAGCATTAGTGTTCTTCCTGAAAAGAGCGTCTGCCTCAACCTAAAAAAAACAATTTTAGGCACTTTTTACCTAAATGCCTATTTAGAAAAACCAGAACCCGATACTTATTTTTATTTTAATCCGGACAATAAAACCCGAAGAAAAGACATAGAGCTATTATTGCTTAATCAGAACAAAGGGAAATATTTATGGGAGAATATTAAATCAGGGCCGCCAAAAATCAGTTTTGAATTTGAAAAAGGAGTTACTATAAATGGCAAAGTAGAGAAAGAACTAAAGCCGAATTCTAATAACAAAATTTCTCTTGTTGCATTAAAAAATAATCTATTTGAGCAAACAACTATCGATCAGAATAATGATTTTAAATTTGAACATTTTTTTGTTCAGGATTCGACTGTTTTAGCTTTACAAATGACGAATGAAAAAAACATTACTGTAACAACTAAAATAGAAGCCCGAATTGCCCGAAATGAACCTCGATTTGTTTTGGGACCATCATTCGAAAAAACATTTTGTCCTGTAATAAAAAGCGCTGATAATGTTTTTGATTTCCAGCCACCTAAAGTAAAAGCTAGTGAATTAAAAGAAGTAGCAATAAAAAATACCTTCAAAAAAGAAGTTTTTACTCATAAATCGGACATGAGTCTTATGGCTAAAGCCTTTAAATTTGATGGCAAAGAATACAGAAGTGTCTTGAGTTTTCTGTCTTCAAATGGCTATAATGCAGGTGTTAGCCCAACTGACTTTACTGTATATGTAAAAGAGAAGAGAAGTTCTTTTCTTGGTGAATCAGCGAGTTCTCCAAATATTTACATTGACAATTTTCTGGTATTCGATTTTAATCAGCTTTTCAATATAACGTTAGATCAGGTAGATGAAATCTACATTGATCAGACTGGAAGTTCTGATACTTCAATTACAGGGCATGGAACAATTAAAATTTTCATGAAAACCGGACAAAGTAACAATTATTTCAAACCAAAATTTACAACGCTAATCGTAACAAAAGGTTTCGCAAAAAACCTCAATTACAAAACTGCTCCATTTGAAAATCAGGATGAATTTAATTATTTCGGCACATTGAACTGGTCGCCAAACATCGAGCTAAACGACCATCAGGACTTTCAAATTAAAATTCCAAAGAATCAGCAAAAAGAAATACAGGTTTTAATTGAAGGTTTTACTAATGATGGACAATTAATATCAGAAGTTAAAAAAGTTTCGGTTGGAGGAATTTTTTGATTTATCAATTAAAAATTAAGAAACCACTTTATACGTAGGATCTTCGATCACATTTACTTGTATAACTGCTTCGGCATTTTTGAGTAAGGTTCTGCAGTCTTCACTTAGATGTTTGAGTTCGACAACTTTATTAAGCTGATTGTATTTCTTAGTTAAATTGTTCAATGCTTCTATGGCCGACATATCAGCAATGCGACTTTCTTTGAAGTCTATAATAATATGATTTGGGTCGTTTTGTATGTCGAATTTCTCCATAAAGGCGGCAATCGAACCAAAAAACAACGGTCCATAAATTTCATAATGTTTGATTCCGGCTTCATCGATAAAATGACGTGCACGGATTCTTTTTGCACTTTCCCACGCAAAAACCAAAGCTGAAATTATCACTCCAATTAATACTGCCAAAGCCAAATTGTGAAGTAAGATAGTCACAACTGCAACCAGGATTCCAACGAAAATATCGTGTTTTGGCATTTTGTTGATGACTTTGAAACTCGCCCATTCAAAAGTTGTAATCGCTACCATCATCATAACGCCCACCAACGCTGCCATAGGTAATTTTCCGATTATTGGCGCTCCAAAAAGGATAATCAATAAAATAGTCAACGCAGCAATAATTCCCGAAAGTCTGGCTCTTGAACCTGCTCCAAGATTTACTAAAGTCTGTGCGATCATTGGACAACCTCCCATTCCGAAGAAGAAACCGTTTAAGATATTTGAACTTCCCTGCGCAATACATTCTCTGTTGCTGTTTCCACGAGTTCCGGTGATTTCATCAACTAAATTCAGCGTAAGCAAACCTTCTGTTAAACCAACCGCAGCAACGATTACAGAATAAGGAAATATCACTTTAAAAGTTTCAAAAGAAACTGGAATATCCGGAATATGAAAAGGTGGAAAACCGCCTTGAACAGAAGCAATGTCTTCAACAGTTTTAGTTTCGATATTAAAGATAATAACCAAAGCAAAAACAACCATAATTGCCACTAAAGACGCTGGAACTGCTTTTGTTATTTTAGGAAAAATCAAAACAATTGCAATCGTCAGCGCGACCAGTCCCAACATAATATAGAGTGGTGTTCCCTGAAGCCACGAAACCTGACCGTTCACAATGGTTTTAAACTGCTCCAGCTGCGACATAAAAATCACAACTGCCAAACCGTTTACAAAGCCAAACATTACAGGCTGCGGAACCAACCGAATAAATTTTCCGAGTTTAAAAAGTCCGATGCAAATTTGCACTACGCCGCCCACCGCAACGGCTGCAAAAACATATTCAATTCCGTGCGATTTCATCAAAGCAATCAAAACAATCACAGTTGCTCCTGCTCCTCCCGAAATCATTCCTGGTCTTCCTCCAAAAATTGCTGTTACCAAACCCGCAATAAAAGCGGCATACAAACCCACCAAAGGCGGAAATCCAGCCAAAATAGCAAACGACAATGATTCTGGAATCATGGTCATGGCAACAGTTAATCCGGCTAAAATTTCGTTTTTATAATTGACTTTTTGGGTAAAGTCGAAGAGTTGGAAAGCTTTTTTCATAAGTCGCAAATTTAGGGAATTTGGGAATTAGAAAATAAGATAATTTGAGAATTAGATAATTGAAAAAATGTGGCAATTAGATAATTAAACAATGGGTATCCACAATCTATAAATTTTTCTAATTAAAGAACCTCCATTGTCACAACTCAAAGAAGATAGCCCAGATTTGCTAATCCGAGTAAGAAAAATTGTCTCGTACTAAAAAAATATATCTTTACAGATATTTCCTAAGTATAAAGACATGAAAAAAACAGAAGCACCAAATAAAAAGAAAAACTGGCTTAAAATAATTGTTGAAACCATATTAGATTTTATTTTAATGTCGAAATAATCTCCTCCTCTAGCGCGAGCGTAAGAGAAAAAATAAAGTAAGAGTAGACTAAATTTTCTTTTTCAAAAAAGCCAACGCCCCCGTACTCCACAGAGCCCACAAAATCAAAACAGGCTGAAAAAACAAACGAATCAATCGGGCCTGATCCGTGTTCATGCCCAGAGCGTCTGTTCCGTTTAGATATTGAGCAATATTTCCAGGAAAAACCAGCACATAAAATACAGCAAGCCCAATACCTATTTGTACTTTATAACGGGTTAGAAAAATCAGCGTCAGGCCAATTGCCAATTCTACAATTCCCGAAAGTACTACTACAAGATCTTTATCCATCGGAACCCAATTCGGAACTTGTGCCTGAAAATCAATTCGCTGAAAACTAAAATGCCCCATTGCTGCGGTAATCATAAAGAGTCCTAAAAGTATTCTGAAGAAATTTTGAGTTTTGGTAGTGGTTGTATTTTCCATATCTATTATGATTTTGTTTAAAATGATTGGATTACTTGTCAAATCATGTCAATCAAATTTACAACAATAAGGAATAAACCTATTGCAGGATTTTTGATGTTACGTTGCGTAATATCCATGTGATGAGTCGTTCCAAAACTATTTTTTCACTTTAAGCAATATGCTCCAACCCACCAGGAAATGGCCTGTAAGCATAATAATGCAAAACTTCTTCAATCGCTATTTTCAAAGCATCATTTATGGGAAGCAAGGTAACGCCCATTCTAAGATCAATTTGCGCTAACTGCATATAATAATGGGTAAAAACAGGAATAGCTGTTCCTTTGTTAATCGATTCTTCTGCTTTCATAAAGTTTTCTTGCTGTTCTTCTTTTATAATTTTGCACGTGGCTAATCTTAGTTTTCCAAATTTATCTGTCGTGGCACCGTAACCAAAAAGACGGCAAATTAAACCGCGATAACGGTAATTACTGCAACTTCCTTTGTGGTATTCCAGAATGGAAAGTGAGCGGTATAAAAAACAATTTTTAGCAGCAATGCTGTTTAACTCTTTTAAGGTTTCTTCGGCTTTGCCATTCAAAAATAAATGAAATGCCCACGGTAAAAACTCTAATGGAGAAGCATCAATACTAGGCGTCGAACAGCATTTGCCACAACCAGCATTACAATGTAAATCTGTTTCAGACTGAAAGGTTTTAATTTCAATTTCAAGACGATCAAACAGTACTTCTACGCTCCTAACCTTCTCTTCTATGCCCATTTGTTTTTTTGTAAGGTAGGCTAATAGAAATAGCTCCTGTCACAATTGTAGTTTTATTAAGAAGAGTTTGACGAATGAGATTCTACTTTTGCCAGTTGTAATTTTTAAGAAGAAATATAAACAAGAAAAAACAATACTTACTAAATAAAAACCCGTATAAATACCTGATGCTTAGTTCTTATTAATTCCTATACTTGCATCCATATGGTGGAACATATTTTATCATGGTTTTCAGTAGGTAGAAGACCTTGATTGTTTAATACTATTTTTTGGGGCAAAAGTGAGACGATCGGTAACGATAGGTTCTCACTTTTATTTTTTTGAACTTTAACCGTTGCCAAATAGTTTTTTTTTAAGCGCAAGTATCCTGGTATTTGCGCTTTTTTTATATCTAAAATTGAGAATTAATTTTAAATCTAAAGATAATAAGCAGATTTTTGTACCAACTTCTTAAGGACAATTCTATGTTTCAAGTCCTCTTTGCTTCAAACTGACGCTTATATATACTATCAGATCTTTTTTATTTAAACCTGATACTACCTACTAACACTCTTATTTTAAGTAATTTAAAACCAAAATAAAATAACCCTATTCTATTATAACTTAAACTTTCTCAGACAAAAACCCCCGCATTAACACATTAATTTTGCACTGATTTTTACGACTTAAAACTAAAAAATTTTATTCCTGGTATTTGATCATTAAAATTCTAAAAACAGCTAAATTATTTAAAATGAAAAAATTAATATGCTTATTGTTATTAATCCAATGTGGATTCATAATAGCTCAGACAAAAACAGTAGTAACACAATATGGAGAAAAATTAAATATTAGTCCTTACGCAAATAATGGTTTGACAGCAAGCGATGGTTACATCCAATTAGGAGGCACTTTAATGAAATCTTCTGTTCTAACCACAACTTCTGCTTATACTCTCGCCATTCAAGGATTGCAAGCAGGTGCTGCTACTGATAATGTATTAGTAAGTGATGCTAATGGCGTTTTAAAATATGTGTCACGAGCAAACTTTGGTGGTGATAACTTAGGAGATCATTCTGCAACAAAAGATTTGTTAATGAATGGGAAAAATATAAATAATGCCGCAAATATCACGGCAACCGGCAAAACAAGTACACAAACAGCACAAATTAGTCAAGGTCTTGATGGTCTAGCACCGGGAACTGGTTATGTTGCCACGTCTGCAGATAATGCAGGAAATATAATCTGGAAACCTTTAGCAAATATACCAGGATCTTCTAGTATTGCATTTTTTGTACAAAGTTCAGGCAAAAGCTCAGCAGGAGCTCCAACATCATCACCATCTGCTGTTCCTGGCCTTACTAATATCAGTTATACAGCACCTGCAACGGGAAAATTAATACTGCAGTTAGCAGCTTATACCTGGCTAAGTTATACTTCATACCAAATGTCAGCTACACTTGCATTTACAAATACACAAATTAATTTGCTTTCAAATGGATCAACAATTGCGACAGGTATGTCAACACCAATGGGGTCTTTTAATATCGGAACTAATCCTGAGTGTACAACCTTACTTACCCGAATAAATGTAGTTAAGGGCACTAAATATAATTTTACAGTAAGTATATCTGATTTCTATAATTCCGCAAATACTCCAGGATCTTGTGGAGGTACCTATTCATGGGAAGGAAATACTTGTCCATCAACATTAATGGGCACATTAATCCCTGATTAAATCATAACTGTTTAATTGAACAATACTAACAGTAAATAAATAATGAAAAAATATATCTCAGGATTACTGTTTTTTTGTGCAACAATAACCATAAAGGCACAAGAAATAAAAATTCACAACAGTGACGATGTCTATAAGTATACTGATTTAACGACAAAACAGGTTAGTGCAATTAGGTTGATAGAAAAGCAATGGCAAGAAAATCTAAATTATAAAAAAAGCAAACAAGCATATTTAGTGGCTGCTGTCCAGCAACAAACGGCTATAGATAGTATCTTAAAACCGACTCAGCAAAAGCAATATCATCAATATACAATGATGAAAGCAATAACTGACGAAATGAAACAAATCGTTTCTTTATCAAAACAACAAGAAAATAAAATAGCAAAAACATGTTTTTCATCTTACGCAAAAATGGACAAGTTATTTACTAATTCTGCACTAAATGATGATGATAAAAAAACTCAATATACCCAATTATCAACACAGCTTTCTGAAAATGTAAAAGCATTTTTAACCTCTGACCAAAGAAAACAACTTGATGCAGCAAATGAAAGCAGCTTTATAAAGGTTAATAAAAGCAACCAACTATAAAGATACTGTCTCTTTAAAACTAAAAAAAATCAAATTTACCACCCAAAAATCAAATTTCGGGTGGTATTTTTTTGCGTTCTGTAAATGCCAGGATAATCAAGCCCAAATTGATATGACACTAGAATGTTATATTCCCTTTAATAAGGAATCCTTACACGAACAACAAATTTCTACTTTCTTTCAAGATCCACATATTGGCTAATTTTGAGCTGGAAAAAGAATAAATTAAGATAATATAATCTCCGAATTTTTATGCAAATCATCTTATAATCAATATATTATTCTTCTCACAATCCATTAAATCTATGTTAAAAGTGTAGATGTATTTTAATATTATTGTAAACTTTGTATTACTGTTTAACCTAAGTAAAGATAATTATGGAAACGCAAATTATTGAACTGGAAAAAAAATACTGGCAGGGAATGGAAAATCACGATTATGAAACGGTAAAAAATCTTACTCATTTTCCTTGTATAATAGCTGGCAAAACGGGTCTGCAAAGTGTAGATGAAGCCACCTTTAAAAAGATGTTTGAATCAACTGATGGTAATAAAATAAAAGTATTGACTATTTCTGATGTAGAAACGCAATTACTTACTGAAAATACAGCAGTGGCAGCATACCAAATAGAATTAGAAATGGCGGACAATAAACAAAACACCTCCATGAAATGTGTTTGTACTTCCACCTGGATTAAAGAAAATAATAATTGGGTTTGTGCATTACATACTGAAACAGAACTATCTCTACAGTAGAGTGTAATTAGTTAGTTAGCTTTTAATCTCATGATAACAAACTAAATATAACCTTTAAATCTTTAAGAAAAAACCTTTGCACCTTTGTCACTATGAACCTATGAACCTTTAAAAAAGATGTATCTTTGAACCTTAGTACCCCAAGAAACACAAAACATGACACGAGAACATTATATTCCCTTTAATAAGGAATTCTTACTCGAACAACAACTTACTGCTTTTGCCCAAGATCCTAAAAAGGCTGATGATTTTAAAAAATTATTCGATATTATCGAGCATTATTACCATTACGAAGCTTTTAATCTAAATCGAAACCTGAAACAAAACTACGCTTTGTTCGATCCGGATTTAAGCAATAAAGAACGTAAAAACTTCATAGGAAAAAGTGATTTTTTGGTTTTCAAAAAAACACTTTTAACCGTTTTAGAACTCGGAAATTATACACGTATTGATCAGGAAACTTTAGATATTGCTTTTAAGGAATCAGATTTAATTGGCCTAAATCTTTCTATTGATTTTAATGCTTTTAAAGATTATGAATTCTATGTTCGCGGGCAGCATACAGCAAAAGAAAAGGTAAAGAAATATTTTTTTTGGAAGAAAGAAGTCGAAATCGAATATTACGATCGTGTACTGATTTACCTGCATTACAACGACACTAATTTTCTAAAAGAAAAGAAAGTTAAATTCGGCAAAATGCCAATTGAACCGGGTTCGGTTGTTTTGAAAATCTTTAAACGTGTTCCTAAAAATGATTTGGAAACCATTTTTCCAAACGCCATTCCGAGAATGTCTCTGAAAGATAAAATGTTGCTTTGGATTCCGGGAATTTTTGGTGGAATTTCATTGTTAAGTGCGAAAGTAATTCCGGCATTGATTAATATGTATGGCGCTTATGAAACTGGCGAAGCGATTGATTTGTTGAACAGTAAGACTTCCTTAAATCAGGGATTAATCGCATTAGGAATTCTATCTCTTTATTGTTTTCGTCAATACAACAATTTTGTAAATAAGAAAATTCGATACTCGAAAATACTTTCAGACAGTTTGTATTTTAAAAATCTCGGAAATAACAGTGGTGCTTTTTATTCTCTTTTAAATTCATCTGAAGAAGAAGTACTTAAGGAAACCATTTTAGCGTATACGTTTTTATACAAAAGCGAAAAACCTTTAACTACTGAAGAACTTGATGATCAAATTGAATCCTGGTTTAAAGACACGTTAAATACAGATCTTGATTTTGATGTTAAAGATGCTTTAGATAAACTAACAAACATTGGTCTTGGCGTTGAGACGAATGGAAAATGGGAAGTTGTTTCGTTAGACAAGGCTCTTGTCACGATTGATGCTTTATGGGATGGGGTTTTTGAGTATAATTATCAATTGTAAATTATTAATTGTTAATTGTCTCCGGCAAACTTAGCTAATAATTATATTTTTTAAACAAAAAAAGAGGACCCAAAAAAGTCCTCTTTATAAATTTATGATCTTGATGGATTACTCACTATCAGCTTCAACCAAATCTTCAATACTTTCGCCCATATCACCTACTGCTACTAATTCTGGTTTTGAACCTTTAAGCGCATTGAATCTTTCGATTTGTTCTAAATCTCCTTCTTCTCCACTGAAATACGGGAAAACATCCATAATTGGCGATTCTGATATAGCCGGGATTGTATAATCGCCCATTGTACCTTTCATAACCGAAACAGTATTATCGTAGGCTTCTTTTACATCGTTCGCCTGCACTAATAAATACATATTCGTTTTGCGTTCTTTGCCACTTTCTTCATCAAAAGCAATTAAAGAAACTTTTGATTTAAACCAACGATCCGCATTTTCGAACGGATGAATCTCAGCATAATTCGCCACTTTGATGTTCGTGATTTTAAATTCTTCACTTACATACGCCGCCATTTCTTCGTTGATTCTACTTTCTGCTTCTGTATAAGATATGGCATCTACCAAA
Organism: Flavobacterium aquidurense; assembly: GCA_900107365.1. Lineage (GTDB taxonomy): Bacteria > Bacteroidota > Bacteroidia > Flavobacteriales > Flavobacteriaceae > Flavobacterium > Flavobacterium aquidurense. The sequence goes on along the minus strand of FNPS01000004.1, from coordinate 198,160 downwards.
TAAGGTTCTGTCGTAACCTTTTGTCCACCAATATCATCTGTTTTTCTATATTTTACTTTGCATTCGTACCAAACTGCGCTCATTTCTATTTAATTTAAGGATGTCAAAGATAGATTTTAACGCAAATAAAATCGATTAATTGCGAAATAGATATTCACAATTTCAAATAAATTTTGGCTTTGATTTTTGTGCATTTTTCAAGTTGCTATTTATCAGTTAAATCACCTCACTATTCTTTGTTAAATTTGCTTTTTTCAAGAAAAAATGCAAAAACATTTTGTAAAAATCAAGGTTTGTATTTGAATTTGCAATTCTTTCAGACTGCGAAAAAAATGAAGCAAATTTTATTAGATTTACATACCTAAATCAAAAAAAATGAGAACATTAGACCAATGGTTTGCAGAATATGCCGTAAGTCATCAGAACCCGAAAAACAAAGCGATTCACTATGTTTGTGTGCCGGCAATTTACTTTTCGATAGTGGGTTTATTGATGAGTATTCCAAGCGGAATAATTGCCAATACATTAAAACTGAACGCTCCGATTATCGAAAATTGGGCTGCTGTCGTTTTAATTTTTGTACTCATTTTTTACATTCGATTATCAGTTGCAATGGCAATTAAGATCGCTATCTTATCTGCTCTTTGTTTAGTTGTAAACTATTATATCGGACAGTTTGTACCGTTGTGGATATTCTCTATCGGCGTGTTTGTCATCGCCTGGATTGGACAATTCTACGGACATAATATTGAAGGCAAAAAACCTTCATTCTTGAAAGATCTTCAGTTCTTAATGATTGGCCCGGCTTGGGTTGTAGAGAATTTGTTTTCTAGAAAATAAGATTTTGAATACTGAAACTAATGGCACGCGGATGACGCGGATTTAGGCGGATTTTTTTATTTTGTTTACTCTTCTGCGCAAACTTGTCATTCTAAGGAATGAAGAACCACACTAGAAACTCTACAAAGATTGGCAACTTTTACGGTAATAGCTGTACTTAAATATTTTTTCACGCAGATTGTAAAAAGGTTTAAGCAGATATGTGCGGATAAATTATCCATATTTAAATCTGCTCAAATCTGCGAAATCTGCGTGAAACAAAATCTTTTTAATTCTTAAAATCTCTGTCTACTATTTTTTCCATGGAGAAATATCCTCAAACAAGGTTCGGAAAAAACGGCTTAAAACCTTTTAGCATTTAATTATCAACTACTTAAAAAATAATCTCTTAACTTTATCTTTCTAAAAAACCAAATCGATTGGCTATGAAGATAAACAACAAAGAGGTTAAAATTGAAAACTTTGATATTTTTACCTATCGCAGAATCAGGCGTGCTATTGGGTATTTGGGTATCAGTCTGCCAATTCTTTTAGTAGGTTTATCTTATATCTCTTTTTTTAAAACACCATTGCAACCTTCAATCAGTAATTATTACTACACCAATTTTCGGGAAATCTTTACCGGAACTTTGGCCGCTGTCGGGTTATTTTTAATTCGTTATAAAGGTCATGGCAATCCTTCAATTTGGAAAAATGACAATCTGCTAACCAATATTGCCGGGATTATGGCAATTGGTGTAGCACTGTTTCCTATGAATCCGGAAGATTCTTTCAATAAAACTTACACCTTGATTCCATACGCTGAGAAGTGGCTGGGCTGGCTTCATTATAGTTTTGCAGCTTTACTTTTCTTAATCATGGCTTTACTAGCCATCAACGTTTTTACGATTGGTCAGGAAAATGAAACACAAGATTCAAAAAGTATGTTAAACGAAAATAACATTTATCGCTTTTGCGGTTATTCGATTATTGTTTTTGTGATTCTGGTTCCCATTTCTGAAACTTTTAAATGGTTCCATTATTCTACTTTAATTCTCGAGGCTCTTGCCCTATTTGCTTTTGGAAGCGCCTGGCTGATTAAAGGTCGTGCTTTGGGCGACAGTGGTGAAATTGGTAAAAAACTGTATCAGGAAAACAATCCTGTTGATACCGAAAAGGTTTTTGAAGAATAGTTGTTTGATCATTAGATAATTGAAAGTAAATTTCACTGGTATATTTTTTGGATAAGAGAAGACAACTAATTCGATTATAAGTCATTATTAATTTATAAATCTATTTTTATCATGAAAGTAACTTATTACGGGCATTCCTGTTTCTCTGTCTATGCCAATGGAAAAAACATTCTTTTCGACCCTTTTATTACGCCAAACGAGTTAGCAAAAGATGTTGATGTTGACGCCATAAAAGCCGATTATATTTTTATTTCACACGCACATTACGACCATATTCAGGACGTTGAAAGAATCGCCAAAAATACCGGAGCCAAGGTTTTGGGAAATTTTGAAATCTACGGCTGGCTTTTAAAAAATGGAATCGAAAACGCGCATCCTATCAATCCGGGCGGGAAATTTGACTTTGATTTCGGGAGAGTAAAATGCGTGATTGCGCAACATCCGAGCAGTTTTTCAGATGGAAGTTATGGCGGAATTGCCTGCGGTTTCGTGCTCACGACTTCAGACGGAAACTTCTATTACAGCGGCGACACAGCCCTGACATTAGACATGCAGCTTATTCCAAAATTTACCAAACTTGATTTTGCCGTTTTCCCGATTGGCGACGGACTCACCATGGGAGTTGAAGAAGCTATTGAAGCTTCAAGATTGGTTGGTGTCAATAAAATTCTGGGAGTGCATTATGATACTTTTGGTTTCATTGTAATGGATCATGAAAAAGCAATGAAAGATTTTTCAAACGCCAATCTGCAACTTTACTTACCTAAAATTGGTAGTACAATTGAAATATAATTTTTCTAAATATCGCTAAAGTACCTTTCCCTTAGCGAAATAAAATAAAAACCAAAACTATTAAACCGCTCCAGATCTCAAAAAACACAGGATTATAAATATTTTAACCAAGGCATCAAAATTGTTTCTGAATTTGTCGTAAAACAAAATTCAAAAACAAGAAAAACATTAAAAACCTCATTTGATTTTTGATGCTTATAACAAATTTATCTATTATGAATGCACAAAAGAGTAGCGCGCTGAATTCGACAACCGAATTTGCCGATGTTCCGGGCCGAAAAATTGCCTACCGTTCTATCGGACAAGGGAGCCCAATTATTTTAGTAAACAGGTTTAGAGGAACTCTTGATACCTGGGATCCTTTGTTTTTAGATCAATTGGCAGAGAATTATCGTGTCATCACTTTTGATTACAGCGGAATTGGTTATTCCACCGGAACTTTACCAACCGATTTAAAAGAGGTTGCCCAAGATGTAAAGGATCTGGCTGACTTCCTGAAAATTAAAAAAACGATTATCATGGGTTGGTCTTACGGAGGATTGGTAACTCAGGTAGCCACACTCCTATTTGAAGACCTAATTACCCAAACGGTTTTATTAGGAACAGGGCCTCCGGGCGAAAGAGTTGTTCCGTTGGAGCAGGCTTTTCTGGATGCTGCCTTAAAACCTATAAATGATTTTGATGACGAAATTGTGCTCTTTTTTGAACCGCTATCAGAAGCAAGTAAAATTGAAGCCAAAGCATCGCACGACAGAATCGCACAAAGAATTGACGTTTCTAAAATTCCGTCGACTATGGATGTTTTTCAGCTTTACTTTCAGGGTAGTGCCGGCTTAACCGAAGACAAAGATGGTTTTCTGGAAAAACTTAAAACGACCAAAACTCCAATATTAATTATTTGCGGAGATCATGATATTAGTTTTGCAGTCGAAAACTGGTATCCATTAACCAGAGAGTTACCAACCGCGCAACTTATTGTTTTACCACAAACAGGGCATGCGCCGCAACATCAACATGTGACATTGACAGTCAATTATATCAATGCTTTTCTGGAAAATTCGAAATAAATCGAAATATTATAAATAGGTAAATGATCTTCTTTTGAAAACGAGTGCCCTAGCCCAGACAGGAGCGGCATCCTTTTGTTGTGGGGTTCACAACAAAAGATACAGCGGATAGCTGGAAACAGCTCCTAAAAAAACTACTAAAATTAAAACAAACTTCTTTATAAGTCTTTTTATGAAGAAGTTTTTTTATTCGTCCCAACCTTTTTATAAAAATAGTACTCTATAGTAATAGAGAAGTTTCTTCTGGAAAACTTAAAACTATATTTTATGAAAAACATACTTCTAATTTCGCTGTTATTCTTCGGATTATTTACTCAGGCGCAAAGTCCGCAATTGAATGTAAAAGGAAAAGATTCTTCTTTAGTCCGACTAAACCAACTTAAGGTTGCTGTGAAAATCGTGGGCAATATTGCGTACACGACCACTGAAATGCATTTTTATAACGGAACCAATCGCCAGATGGAAGCCGAATTGCTATTTCCGTTACCGGAAGGGGTTTCGGTTTCGAGATACGCGATTGATATTAACGGAAAAATGCGTGAAGCAGTTCCGGTAAATAAAAACAAAGGAAAACAAGTTTTTGAAGCCGTTGAGCATCGTCGTGTCGATCCGGGATTACTCGAAAAAGTAGAAGGAAATAATTTCAGAACCCGCATTTATCCTTTAATGCCGGGCAAAGAACGTATTGTAATTATTGGTTACGAACAGGAGTTAAGCAGTTTTGATGCGACACATTTGTCCTATCAAATGTTGAGTAGTTATTCCGGGAAACTGGATGCTTTTGAGTTGAATGTCGCGGTTTTGGGGGCAACCGCGGCACCAACTATTGCAAATGATGAAGGAATTCTGTCGTTAGAAAATCAGAATCAGTCTTATGTGACTTCGGTTAAAAAAGTGAATTATCAGCTTAAGGATAAATTAGTAATTACGATTCCGATTCGTGCTGAAATTCCGAGTGTTGTGGCTCAGAGTGTCAATGATCAGCATTATTTTTATGCCAATACTATTTTGGATAATCCTAAAATTCTAAAGAAAAACCCAGCTACTATTGGTTTGATTTGGGATGTTTCGCTAAGCTGTAAAAACCGAAACATTAAGAAAGAACTGCAATTGCTTGCAGCCTATTTTAATCAATTAAAAAACGTGTCGGTGACTTTGTATTTTGCCGGTTATAACTTTGATAAAAAGAATACTTATACGATTCAAAATGGCGATTGGGCTTCTCTAAAATCAGTTTTAGAAAATGTGGTTTACGATGGCGGTACCCGATTTTCAAAAATCAAATTGCCGGTTCATGACGAGTATTTATTCTTTACAGATGGATTATCTTCTTTGAGTGCAAACGTGTTAACTACGACCAAAAAACCTATTTATACCATTAGCTCGCTTGGCTCATCAGATTATGCTTTTTTGAATTATAACGCGATCAAAACAGGCGGTAATTTCATTAACCTAAATGAATTAAAAATTGAAGATGCTTATGATAAATTAATGTATCAGAGTTTAAAATTCTTGGGAATCAAAGAAAATTATCTGGTAACCGATTTGTATCCAATGGCAGGAACCCCGGTTTCAGGAAGTTTTAGCGTTGCCGGAATTTCATTAAAAAGCAAAAATGAGGTGGTATTGCTTTTTGGTTATGATGAAAAACCTGTTTTAGAAAAAACAATTCATATTGATGCTACAATTCCGGTTTCGGGCGAAATTAGTATCGAAAAATTGTGGGCGCAAAAGAAAATTGCCAATCTTGAAATTCAATACAAAACAAACGCTGACGAAATTGAAGCGCTAGGAAAACGTTACGGAATTGTAACGCAAAATACTTCGCTCATTGTTTTAGAAAGTCTGCACGATTATATTCAATATGATATTATTCCTCCTGCCGAATTAAGAGCAGAGTTTGATAACGTCATGAAGCAGCAAATGGCAAGCGCTCAGGCAAAGAAGTTTAGCAATTGGGAAAATGTAGCCAGCTATTACGAACAGCTTAAAACGTGGTGGGATAAGAATACTAAATATACTATTCCGAAACCTGTTCCTGTGCCGAAAACTCCAAAAACCGGAGCTAATGTAAATGGGAATGTGAGAGGTATTGTCTTAGATCAAAGTGGTATTCCGCTGCCTGGTGTTAATGTGAATATAAAAGGCACTCAACTTGGTACAGCGACAGATTTTGATGGGAAATTTAGCCTTAACGCAGCTTCCGGGCAAATTCTTGTCTTTTCTTATATCGGAATGAATACTCAGGAAGTTACAGCCGGAAGAACCCGAAATTATAGAATAACCATGACGGATAATTCAGGGGCTCAATTAGAATCAGTTGTGGTTACTGCTATGGGAACAAGCCGCAGTCGACGAGATGATGTTGAAGAAGACGAAGAATCAGATAAAAAAGAAAAAAGAAGTTATACTACTTCTTCTGCCATGATGGTACGCTCTGAGAGTGTTTCAGCAAATATGACTATTGAAAAAGCTTTGGCAGGAAAAGTTGCCGGTGTTGCTGTAGGTACTGGTACCGCAATCGCTGCTGATAATGCTATTCAGAATCAGAATGTGGTAGATTCCAATATGGATGTTGTAGTGGGTTATTCCAGTTTTAATCAAACAAAAACAAATACCTGGAATCCGGACCGAATTTATTTGAAAGCATTAGCCAATGCTCCGGCAGAAAAAAGATACAGTGTATATCTTGAATTGCGTGCCGACCAAATCAACAATCCGAATTTTTATTTTGATGTCGCCAACTACTTTTATGACAATGGCGACAAAGAAAAAGCATTATTAGTATTGAGCAATATTGCTGATTTAGGCTTAGAAAATCACCAATTATACAAATCCCTGACTTATGTATTACGTCAGTGGGGAACATATGAAGATGCTTTATTTACCGCCTGCCAGGTTGCAAAATGGAGAGAACAGGAACCACAGGCGCATCGCGATTTGGCATTGACTCTTGAAGACAACAAACAATATCAGGCTGCTTTTGATGAGTTGATCAAAGCCTTAGAAGTAAATTATTTCGGTGAAATGAGCGGGCAATATTCTGGTGTAGAAGATATTATTTTAATGGATTTAAACAGAATGATGCAGGAACACAGTGGCATTAAAACAGAAAAGCTGGACAAAAAATATTTGAACAAAATGCCTGTTGCGATTCGTATTATCCTAAACTGGAACCAAATGGACACGGATATCGATCTTCATATCATAGAACCAACCAACGAAGAATGTTATTACGGACATCGCGACACCGAAATTGGCGCCCGTTTCTCTAAAGATTTCACAGAAGGCTACGGTCCGGAACAATATTTATTGAGAAATGCTGTTAAAGGAAAATACATCATCAAATCGAATTATTTTGGCGAAAGAACCTTAACCGAAAACGGCCCAACAACCGTTATGGTTGAAGTGTATACGTCTAAAAACGGTATTACAGAACGCAAATTACAAACGATTCAGCTTGGTAAAATCAAAGAAAATCAAAACTTAGCAGAGGTTGTGATCGATTAATTATATAATTCATTTTACTGAAAAAGGTTTTAATTGACATAGTAAAATATGTTTATTAAGACCTTTTTTCTTGTCTGTGTTTTTTATTTAGAGCAGACGATTTTCGTTTTCAAAACACGTTTTGTCCCGCTATCCGCTATATTCCCAACTAACAAAAACTACGGCTAAAAAGCCTTGTTTTTCTAAATCGGGAGATACCGCTGCTATCGGGGCTAAATTACAAGTTTTTGTTTTTTCGAGAAATGCATATCCAAAAAAAACATAAATAATCTCTTATTCTTTCCTATCTTCGTTATTAATTATTTTTTGAATCTGTAATAAAAATGATAATTAAAAAGCTTATAAAACACTGAAAATCATGGAAAATAAAAAAGTAGTCAACTTTATCTTTTGGATTGTTGCCATCATCTTAGGTGTAACATTATTCAAGCAATTCGATTTTGAAACTTTCAAATTCGAGAAGCCGGTGCTGGCGGTTATATACTTCTTGTGTTTTGCATTTGCAGTTTTTATTTTGGTGAAGAATTCTAAGAAGGAGTCTGAAAAATAAAAATATCCTACTTGACCCGATCTTTATTTGAAAGACATATAAAATACTTTAAAAATCAACAACGAAAATGGGATATTGGCGTACCTTACATTTATTTGACGACCAGATATTTTACAAAAAAGTGGTTCGGGAACTAAAAGGAGAAAACGGTGATTTAACTCAAGCCTGCCGGGAATTTTTAAAATATTATGTTACTGGAGGTATTTCTCATTTATCTAACGAGAAAATCAATAGTCTTGTTGAACAGAATATTCGAAGAATTATTTCAATTTCAAACTCACTTGACGAAACTTTCAAAATCCATCATGAATTCCATAAAATTACGAACTATGATAGTCAGAATCTTTTTTTAAGCAACTTAGACGGTCATTATGAGTTTTGTAAATTTCTGGAATACTATTTATTTAAGACCTGCGCTGATTTCAATCCACATCTAGGATTGGGTAAAGGTGGCGTAGCCCGAAATTTTAATATACCTATAAAAACACTCTCTTATAATATTATTGAAGAACTTGACGATTGGAATGATTTTTTATCTGAAGATCGAATGGGAATTACAAATTGGATCACACATGAAGATGTTGCACTTCTTTTTCTTGACAAAGAAAATTTACATTTTGAAGACAATGAACTGGCAGAAGCTTTCCTAAGCTTGCTTGATATTGCATATAAAAACAAACTTGGTTTTATTATGGGGGTAGACATGAGAGAAAATCAATTGGAATTGCTATCAAAAAACAAATTATTAGTTAACGATTTATTGTAGGATAAACAATTCATTCGTTTAAAGATAGAAACAAACCTATTTCATTAAGAAATAGGTTTTTGTTTTAGACCCTGGCCGATTTTATACATTTTATCAAAAATTTCTTTTAGCAATCTCAGGATCTCAATGATAATCATTAGAGCATCCCATAATTGCGAGCTCACAAATAACAAAAATTCTCTCTGCTATTTGTCTTTAGACTATTTTGTTAGAACATAACCAACAATTATTTTTTTTACAACATCTTCATTAGTAACGGTTGTGTACATATAATGGTTAACAGTAGGGAAATAATCATAACTTGAAATATTACTATAAAGAGCGGTTGTTTTTGGTTCTTTTGTGACATAAACATATCCAAGAACTACATCTTCAGCTGACTTTTGTATTGTACTTAATTTATGATCTTTAACAATAGTACCATTAAGTGATCTATACAGAGGAACAGTTCCTGAAATTGGAGTAGAATGCAAATAACCCGCATCGCCATCAAAAATATACTCATTCTTATCTGAGATTATTTCACAGGGATCAGTTGTGTAGAAATAATACTGATTTTTCTTATACCTATATAATTTTGTAGTACCTTCCAATAAAGGATACATCACACTAATTGCAACATTGTCATAAACAGTAATTCCGGTTCTCCATACATCATGTAGCGGAAACATTATAGAACTATTATCTGAAAGTGGAGTACAGGGCACATATGTTCCACTCGTGGTGTCAGAATGCAGAAGCCCTAAAATATGACCAATTTCATGAGTCATTACGCTAGTTTTGCTGTCTGCGTCTAAATTATTGTAATATGTATTTATCTCAATGTATTGTCCTGCTTTACCCCCTGGAAGACCCGCACTTGCAATAGCCGATACATTTCCCTTTAGAGCAGCTGTAATTTTTGTTTGTGCCTCTGCTGCAGAGTTTACAATGTGTAAAGTGATTCCTGTGTTTGTAGTATTCCAATTATTTATTGCATTATTTATTGCAATTTTCCATTCTGACGAAACTTCGAAAGATATGAATATCGTAACGAACCTATATTCTGGCCATATCTTATTATAATAATTTTGAGTAGTTTTATTTGTAATTTTTAACAACTTTTTATTATACTGTTGCCTTACTTGATCTAAAGAAATCATCATGTCTTCTTCAATTATAAATCTACTGTCTATCACATCGTAAAAGATGTGTTTTACATCAACAGACATAGTCTTTGCAATGAAATCTTTCAACAGTATAATTTCTTCGGTAAGTTCCTCTGAAGCTTGTTTGTCTTCAATAACATTATCATTGCTACATGAAAATAGCGAAATTACCAGAACTACAAATAAGATTTTCTTCATTTGATTTTAATTTAAATGATTCAATAATTTTTATCATCTGGAAAAAAGCATAAAACAAACCAAGTTTTAAATCTCAATTATTACAAAAAATAATCTGCATTGAAATAAATCGTGTAAACATCCAAATGAACCATAAAGAAAGGCAAGTCAAGATCAAGTCACATACTAAATAAGACTTATAAAAGACAGAATAAGACATTTATACAAAAAAAGTGCAAATCATCCCCGTTGATTTAAGCGCTTTTTGTATTCAATAAAATTCGAAAACTTTAATAATTACAACAAAACTATCATGATAAAAAAATTTGTTCAATCAATTTTTCCTGCATTTTTATAAATGATTTTCAAAATCATACTATCATGGAAATTACCATTTTTTCTATAATTTTGTTTATTAGAAAATTTGCTGCTTTAAATTTCGCATTGAAGATGAGAGCATTATACACTAAAACGGCAGCAAGCACAACCCACAATAATTTAAAAGAGTAATCCAACCAAATATTAACATTATGAAAAAGTTACAATTTAAAGTAAGCATCAAGGCACCTGTAACCAAGATATATGATTTTATGCTTGGCACAACCAATAAATCAACTTATGAACAATGGACTGCCTTGTTTAACCCCACGTCTACCTATGAAGGAAGTTGGGATAAGGGAAGTAAAATACTGTTTATTGGTGTAGATGAGAAAGGAGAAAAAGGAGGCATGGTTTCCAGGATAGCTGAAAACATTCCAAACCAATTTGTTTCTATTCAACATTATGGACTTTTAAAAGCCGATAAAGAAATAACAGAAGGACCAGAAGTAGAAAAATGGGCAAACGGATTTGAAAATTATACCTTCGAAGAAAACAATGGCACCACAACCGTTACTGTCGACTTAGACACAGTAGAAGAATTTTTAGATTATATGAACGACCACTATCCAAAAGCTCTTGACAAGTTGAAAGAAATTTGTGAAAAATAGCAATTAAAAAAAGCCTGAGAATTTAGATTCTCAGGCTTTTTTTGTGATATTTCATTTAGAAGCTATTACCTCTTTAATCAGGATCTATAGTTATTCCTATTCTAACTGCATATTTCATTGCTATTTCAGTAAGCTTTATAGTTTTAGTAATCTGATTTTGAGTTTCCTCATTTAGGTCATTGTAAAAATCGCTCAGCACAATTTTATTCAAAAAATCATTTAACAAATATGGATTTATTGTATTCTCCCATGAAGATAAGAATACCCTGCGGTCTTCAGGATTCGATTTTTCATAATAAAAATTAAAAGGAAATTTTTCTATATCTTCCTCTCCGTAGAATTGTTTTAATTCAACGCTCTCATTTGTTATTAGGTCATGAAATTCCCAAGACAATTCAAACAGATAATTATTATTCTTGTATAACTCATCATAATAATTCCAGTGAAATTCATCCCCGGGAATGATAAAATCTGCGATTGATTTTATATCTTCTAAATCGTTTTTAAAGACATAAAATTCTTTTTGTGGTAATTGTAAATTAAGTGTTACTGGCATAAAATTCGATTTAGATCAATCATATCTTTTTTTCTTTTTAAAAGTTTTTTATTTGTTATAATGTCCGTTATATTTAAATAATTTACATTGTTATTATTAACAATTATAGTTCCTTTATTCTCAAAACACTCCTTAAAAAGCAGACCATTCATTTGTGATATCAATTCTATCTTGCAATTATTCTTCACAATTTTAATATAAAAATTATCTTCTATAACTGTATCAGATATAATTCCTGATTTTTGTAATTTTTCTATATTTTCCTTTTCGTTTTCAATCCAAATATCTAAATCATTAGGAAGTCTTTTAAATCCATTAAATAAGATTGCCCACCCACCAACCACTAAGTAATTAATGGAATAATTGGATAAATTTTCGATAATTACAATATGTTCTTTTCTCATAAGAATAGTGATGATATGTAAACAAAAAACAGAGTGAAATTTACGAATTATAGTATCTCTCCCTTGATTTAAAAACAATAAATTATTATGCAGAAATTGAAGCCCCATGATGGCGTTCCAACCAAAATTAACTGTAAACACAGTTTTGTAAAAATAAAAAAAATATCAAATGGATCTTCTAACTATAAAAAAGAAAAAGCCTGAGAACATAGATTCTCAGGCTTTTTCTTTTTTATAGTGACCGCGGAGGGGTTCGAACCCCCAACCCTCAGAGCCGAAATCTGATATTCTATCCAGTTGAACTACGCGGTCGTTTTTATTGTAGATTGTTGATTTTAGAGTTCAGATTCAATCTAAAATCTGAACTCTAAAACCTAAAATTCTTTATACTAAAAGTTTCTTCACAATTGCAGAAATGGTTTTTCCTTCAGCAGTTCCGCCTAATTGAGCAGAAGCCAATCCCATCACTTTACCCATTGAAGCAATTCCAGAAGCTCCGGTTTCAGCAATGATTTTTGCTACAACTGCTTCTACTTCTTCTTCGCTTAATTGAGCTGGCAAAAATTTCTCGATTACAGCAACCTGAGCTAATTCTGGTTCAGCTAAATCAGGACGATTTTGTTCTGTGAAAATTCTTGCGCTTTCTTTACGGGTTTTAACTAGTCTTTGAAGTAATTTAACTTCATCGTCTTCTGTTAATTCTTCTTTTGATCCTGAAGCCGTTGCAGCCAATAACATTTCAGATTTGATAGCTCTTAATGCTTCTAATGCAACGGTATCTTTTGCTCTCATGGCCGTTTTAATTTCGTCCATGATTAATGTTTGTAAACTCATCGTTTTATTTTATTTAAATAAGCCAGGCTTATATATTGTTATGATTATTTGAATATTCCCGACTTCACTTCAAATGACAATAAGATTCACTTTAAAAGTATATTAAAGAAGTCAAATTTTAAAATTCTGTGCGAAGATAAAAAAAATAACCCGAAAATTAAATCCAATTTTCGGGTTATCCTAATATTATGAATGTAAAATTAATCTACGTTGTCGTGCAAAAATGAATTGTTTGAACGCAATTGCAAATCGTTATTACTATCAGTACCAACAGATATTCTTGAATTGGTTGTATTCGACTGATTATTTGAAAGATCGATTCCTAATCTTTTGTAAGCAGGCTCTTTTTCAAGTTCATCAATTCTCGAAACATTATTATGGAATTTATAGTTAAACTCCTTTAGTTTCTTTCTTCTTTCTTCTGCTCTTAAACGTAACGTTTCTTCGATTGTTAATTCCATTGGAGAAACATTTGAAGTTGTAGAATAATCAGCTTCTATAGCAAAATCAACTTTAGGTTTTAATTGAATATTCAATTCAGCCGGAACAACATCTTCTACCACTTTTTCAACTGGTTTTGATGCCATTAAATTGTCCTCAACCTCCATATATTCTTCTAAAGAATATTTGATAACTCCGTTTTCAGCAACTTCTGTTACCGGTACAAATTGTACTGGATCGTTAACTTTGATATTACGTGTTTCGTTTGATAATTCGAATAAAATTTTAGTCTCCTCAACAACCGGTTCTTTTTTCACTTCTGGCTCAGATCTGAAAAGAGGTAAATCAAAAGAGAAAGTCGTTTGTTCTTCTCTTTCAAAAATTCTTTGCTGAACTGGTTTTACTTCCTGAACAAATTCTGCCGCAGGAGCTGTAATAGTAAAATCAATATCTGTAATTGGCGAAACGATTTCAAAAGTTACATCAAGATTTTTGATAAACTCTGACATCACCACTAATTCTTCCTGATTGATAGTTGGAGCAACTGCAACTGGAGCAACAGGAGTTGGAACTACAGGATTATGAGTATTAGCAAAAGGCTCATCTTCCATTAAATCAAAAACAACTTTTTCTTCTGATTTTGAAGTAGGTGTTTCTGCGTTTAAATCAAAAGAAGTAACCGATTTATTCGTTAAATTATGAACACTTCTTTGCTCGTCTTCTAACGTATGAATGATTTTTTTAGGTTCTGTATTTACAATTTCATTTTGTTGTTCAACATCAAAACCAGTCGCAATAATAGTTACCGCAATAGCTTCGCCAAGAGTTTCGTCTTCACCAACTCCCATGATAATATTAGCGTTGTAACCTGCTTCTGCCTGGATATGATCGTTGATTTCTCCAATTTCATCAAGCGTGATTTCATTAGATCCAGAAACGATAAGCAACAATACGTTTTTGGCTCCTGTAATTTTGTTGTCATTTAATAACGGAGAATCCAAAGCCGAAACAATAGCTTCCTTCGCTCTGTTTTCACCTGTAGCAACAGAAGATCCCATGATCGCAGTTCCACTGTTTGACAAAACAGTTTTTGCATCACGTAAATCGATATTTTGAGTATAGTGATGCGTAATTACTTCAGCAATACCTCTTGAGGCTGTTGCTAATACTTCATCCGCTTTAGAGAATCCTGCTTTAAAACCAAGATTTCCGTATACTTCTCTTAACTTATTATTATTGATAACGATTAACGAATCGACTTGTTTACGTAATTTTTCGATTCCTAAAAGAGCCTGTTCCTGACGAACTTTACCCTCAAACTGAAATGGAATTGTTACAATACCAACCGTTAAAATCTCTCTTTCTTTTGCTAATTGCGCAATTACCGGAGCAGCTCCAGTACCTGTCCCACCACCCATACCAGCGGTAATAAATACCATCTTAGTACCACGGTCCAACATTTTTTCGATATCAGCGATACTCTCAATAGCAGATTGTTGTCCTACATCAGGATTTGCTCCTGCTCCAAGACCCTCTGTTAAGTTCATCCCTAACTGAATTTTATTTGGTACTGCACTATTCTGCAATGCTTGCGAATCTGTATTACAAACGATAAAATCTACCCCTTTAATACCTTGTTTAAACATGTGGTTGATTGCGTTACTTCCGCCTCCACCTACACCTATTACCTTGATTACATTTGATTGGTTTTTTGGTAAATCAAATGAAATACTTCCAAATTCTGAGTTGCTCATCATCTTTTTGGTTTTGAAATTCTTATTAAATACATTTTTTACTTCTTGACTTGGGGCCAATAGTAATCCTTTTCGTCTATTATTATTTTATTCTGCGTTGTCTAAAAAATCTTTGATTTTATCGACATAGCGATCAAAAAATGATCTTCTAATTTTTGTTTCGGTAGATTCTGCTTCAACCTTCATGTTACTTCGAACTTCTCTTTGTTGTTCAATAGTTTCTACTCTTTCAACGTAGTTTTCTTCAACTTCGTATCGTTGCTGAACTGGCTGTTGTTGCTGTGGTGGCACATTTCTGTAAACCACTTTTGGCTGTTCGTTAACCAACTCCATTCTAACAGCACTTTGTGTACTATTTTCGATGCTGTTCATTACCAAACCAACTGCAGTTGCAAACAACGGACTAGAAATTTCTTCGCTTGAATTTCCTGCCAAATGCTCATTTGGATATCCAATTCTGGTGTCCATTCCGGTAATATACTCTACTAATTGTTTAATGTGCTTTAGTTGAGCTCCACCACCTGTAAGAACGATTCCGGCAATTAATTTTTTACGAGGATCTTCGTGTCCATAAGCTTTAATTTCTGCAAAAACCTGCTCGATAATTTCCACCACACGGGCATGGATAATTTTAGATAAGTTTTTAAGCGAAATCTCTTTTGGTTCTCTGCCTCTTAATCCAGGAATAGAAACAATTTCGTTGTCTTTATTTTCTCCTGGCCAGGCCGATCCGAATTTTATTTTTAAAAGCTCAGCTTGTTTTTCAATAATTGAGCAGCCTTCTTTAATATCATCTGTAATTACATTTCCTCCAAAAGGAATTACTGCAGTGTGACGAATGATTCCATCTTTAAAAATGGCTAAATCTGTTGTTCCACCACCAATATCGATCAATGCAACACCCGCTTCTTTTTCTTCCTGACTCAAAACTGCATCTGCCGAAGCCAAAGGCTCTAATGTCAATCCGGACAATTCGATTCCTGAACTCTGAATACATCTTCCGACATTTCTGATAGAAGAAGCTTGTCCAACCACTACGTGAAAACTAGATTCCAGTCTTCCACCATACATTCCGATTGGCTCTTTGATTTCAGACTGTCCGTCGATTTTAAATTCCTGTGGCAAAACGTGAATGATTTCTTCTCCTGGTAACATGGCCAGTTTATTCACCTGGTCAATCAAAAGCTGAATATCTTTTTCGCCAATTACTTCCTCCGGATTACTACGGCTGATGTAATCTGTATGCTGAATACTTCTGATGTGTTGTCCGGCGATACCCACAACCACATCTTTAATTTTATAACCTGAATTATTTTCTGCTTCTAAAATAGCTTGTTGAATTGATTGGATCGTTTGCGTAATGTTGTTTACAACACCTCTTGCAACACCCAAACTTTTGGATTTCCCAATACCCAAAATTTCCAACTTACCATACTCGTTCTTCTTGCCTATCATGGCAACGATTTTGGTGGTTCCAATATCTAGACCTACTGCAATGTTATCTTTTTCCATTTTCTATTATTTTGTGCAAACTACTTGTTCCGTAAACCTAAGGTCAATTTTATTGTATTTGTATAACGAACTATCTAAAACTGCTTTTTGAAAAAAAGCTTTATAGTTTCTAAATTTCTTATCAACATGCATCGTTCTTCCAAAATCGATGAAGTAATTATAATTTCGATTAAACATTTTTAGGCTGCCATTAGGCATAATTTGTATTGCAATGATGTTTTTTTTCAAAAACGCATCGTCATAAATTGTGCGAAATAAAGCAGCTAAATCTTCGTTATTTTTTTCATTTATTGCCCCCGAAACAAGAGGAACCCGAGCTGTAAAATTGTCTGATAAAGGCATTTTATGTCCTTCATAGTCAATATAAAAAGAGTTATCACCATCATAAACTCTCGCTATTGGTGTCTTCTGTTTTACTCTCGCTTTTAGAACTCCATCGATACTTACAAAAACGTCTGACTTCTCAATCATGTCTTGCGTATCAAGGGTTTTTTCTATCTTATTCAAATCTACTTCATCTTTTCGGATACTGGAAGCGTCTCTTTTATTTTCTATTAACAATTTATTAACCGATTCCGGCTTAACAAACAGCGTGTTTTCTCCTACAAAAACAACCATAGATTTCTTCAGTTTTCGATCCCCATTTCGATGTTGAGCGAAAGAATATAAAAAAAGTACAAGCCCAAAAATGAGTATTAATCGAATATTTGCCCAATTAAATATTTTCATTTAGCATTTTTTTAATTGATGGAACCATTTCACCAATATCTCCAGCTCCTATTGTTACAATTATTGGCGCATCACTGGCTTTGATTTGCGCTAATAAATCATTTTTTGCAACAATTTTCTTGTTCGAACTTGTCATTTTCCCTAATAACCAATCCGATGTAATCCCTTCCATCGGTAATTCGCGGGCCGGGTAAATATCCAATAAAAACACTTCATCAAATTGCGATAAACTCTCTGCAAATCCATCAGCAAAATCTCTTGTTCTACTGAATAAATGTGGCTGAAAAATCGCTAAAACTTTACGTCCAGGATACAATTCACTAACAGCTTGATAAACAGCGTTTATTTCCGTTGGATGATGTGCATAATCATCTATATAAACTAAATTTTCAGACTTAATCTGATAAGAAAAACGTCTTCTGATTCCGTTGAATGAAGCAATGGCTTTTGCAATTAAGTCGGTCGGGGTGCCAAAAGTCTTAGCCATTGCAATAGCCATTAATCCATTCATTAAATTGTGTTTTCCAGGCAAGCCAAAATGCAAGTCTTTCATTATTTCTGATGGCGTCTGCACATCAAAAACATAACTTCCATCTTCTATTCGAACATTAAACGCCTTATATACAGCATCTTCATTTATAGCACATTGTACTCCTTCAAGAGGTAATTCTTTGGTTATAAACAATTTGCTTTTATCTTCAACTTTCGAAGCAAATTCTACAAACGAAGCCTCAATAGCATCGCTGGTTCCATAAATATCTAAATGATCAGCATCCATAGAAGTGATACAGGCAATATTTGGGTGTAAGTGTAAAAACGAACGGTCAAATTCATCTGCTTCTACAACCGTTACCGTTTTTCCGGTTCCAATTAAATTAGAATTGTAATTCTCAACAATTCCTCCCACAAAAGCAGTTACATCTGCTCCACTTTCATATAAAATATGCCCTAGTATACTTGAGGTTGTTGTTTTTCCGTGTGTTCCGGCAACTGCGAAACTAAAAGTGTCTTTCGTAATGATGCCTAAAACTTCTGCACGCTTTTTAATTTCATAATTTCTTTCGATAAAATAATTCCATTCTGAATGTGATTTTGGAACAGCAGGCGTAAAAATCACCAACGTATTCTCTACAAAATAATCATTTGGAATCAAATCAATATTATCTTCAAAATGAATATCAATTCCACTTTCAATCAATTCATTAGTTAGTATTGACGGCGTTTTATCATAACCAGAAACCTGTTTCCCGATGTATTTAAAATAACGGGCCAGAGCACTCATTCCGATGCCTCCAATACCAATAAAATAAACGTTCTGTATTTGATTTAAATTCATTTTAATTTTATTTTTTGAGCTATTTATTTCTAGTCCGATTTTGTAAAAAACTAGTAACTAAGCCTTTGTAATTTTTCTTCTTTAATAACCCAAAATGCCTAAAATAGCATTCTGTTTTCTTTTTTGCGTTGTATAATTTTAGCCAAACTTTATATTATAACAACCTTTTAATTTGTTCAACAATAACTTTTGTCGCATTTGGCATCGCCAATTTTTTAATGTTGGCACTTAATTGTTTCTGCTTTCCATCATCTTTTAATAAAGCTTCAAAAACAATACTAAACTGACTGTCTAATTCAGATTCCTTCAACAAAATAGCGCCTTTTGAATTTACAATCGCCAGTGCATTTTTTGTCTGATGATCCTCGGCAACATTTGGTGACGGAATAAAAATTACTGGTTTACCAACAATGCACAACTCTGATACCGATGATGCTCCTGCACGTGAAATAATCACATCTGCCGCAGCATAAACGAAATCCATTCTTTCAATGAAATCAACTACTCTTACGTATTGCTGATTGTATTTTTTATAATCTTCAAAATATAATTTCCCACATTGCCAAATAATTTGAACATCTTGCGTAAGCATGCTGTGCAATTCCTTCTCAATCAACTGATTTACTCTTCTGGCTCCTAAACTCCCACCTAAAACCAGCAGTGTTTTTTTATTTGGATCAAGACCATAAAAAGCAATTGCTTCGTCTTTTTTACTTTCAATATCAATTAAATCCTGACGAACTGGATTTCCTGTCAAAACAATTTTTTCTTTTGGAAAAAAGCGTTCCAAATTATCATAGGCAACACAAATTGCATTGGCTTTTTTACTCAACAATTTGTTTGTAATACCCGGAAATGAATTTTGTTCCTGAATCACTGTTGGAATCCCCGCCGAACCTGCTGCTTGTAACAAAGGTCCGCTTGCAAAACCACCAGTTCCAATTACAACATTGGGTTTAAATTGCTTAATGATTCTTCTTGATTCTAATAAACTTGTAGCTAATTTTAAAGGAAACATCAAATTTTGCAACGTCAGCTTTCTTTGTAAACCAGCGATCCACAGTCCTTTTATTTCATAACCTGCCTGAGGTACCTTTTGCATCTCCATTTTATCCTGCGCACCTACAAAAAGGAATTCAGCATCAGGAAATTGTAACTTTAATTCATTCGCAATAGCAATCGCAGGATAGATATGTCCTCCTGTACCGCCACCACTTAATATGAATTTATAATTTGTCATATTTTTAAAAGTTTTACGCTTTAAAAACTATACTGTTCTTAACTTATTTATTTAAAACTGCATTCATCGGATTTCTGGAATTATCCTCAATTGAGTACATCAATCCTTCTTCTTCATATATTTCATCAACTGGTAAATCTTCTTCTGACAATTCTTTATCAATCAATCTTTGAAGTGCTTCTTTCCTTCTTTCTTTCTCTTCTTTTTCCTCCGCAATTTCTTCCTCTTTCTTGGTTACACTGATGATAATTCCTAGTGAAAAACATGTCATCCAAATCGAACTACCTCCACTACTAATCAAAGGAAGTGTTTGTCCTGTTACCGGTAATAGTTCAACTGCAACAGCCATATTGATCATCGCCTGAAATATCATCGGAAAACCAAGTCCGACGACGACTAATTTCCCGAATAGCGTAGTGGCTTTATGTGAAGCAATTACAAATCGGAATAATAACAATAAATACAAAATCAATATCGAAACTCCTCCCACTAAACCATATTCTTCCACTACAATAGCATAAATAAAATCGGAAGAAGATTGTGGTAAAAAGTTCTTCTGAACGCTTTTCCCCGGACCCAAACCTCCAAATCTTCCAGATGCAATTGCGATTTTTGCTTTTTCGATCTGGTAATCATCTTCATCAGGTTTATCTGTGGTAAAGTTTGCTATACGACTTTCCCAGGTTGATACCCTGCTAAAGAATCTCGAGTCAGGAAAAGCTTTGGCTACCAAAAGGAAAAACGCCAACATTGCAACTCCTGAACCGATAATAAAACCAATGTATTTTAATGGATATTTACCTATGAACGTTAACATCATAACCATAGCAAAAATCAATGCCGTGGTTGAAAAGTTTGCTGGCAATATAAGGGCCAATGTGATAAAAACCGGCAACCAAAGCTGTATCAGTGAAACCTGAAAAGGTTCGTTTTCTTCTTTCGTTTTAGACAAATAACGCGCCACAAAAATAAACAGCACGATAGAAGCCAGTGTCGAAGTCTGAAACGTGATTCCAATAAAGGGCACCTGAATCCAACGACTCGCATTTGCTCCGGCAATTACAGTTCCTTTCAATAAAGTATAAAGTAATAAGAACCATACTATTGGCAAAGCAATTTTTGAAATCGCCCTGAAATAATGATACGGTACTCTATGAACCCAATAAATAATTAAGAAACCGATACAAATGTGCGCCAGATGTTTTACCAAATAGCCCAATGTATTCCCCGTTCCATGACCGATGTAAGCCAAATTACTACTCGCACTAAAAACAGGCATAAACGAAAACAGCGCTAATAGAGCCACGAATGACCATATTACTCTATCTCCTTTTAATTTGTTTACTAGCTCTTTCATAATCTTTAATTTGTTTCAAGTTTCTTTTGTTTCAGGTTGCAGGTTCCTTCTAACGTGAAACCTGAAACTTGAAACTTTTTCTCTACAAGTTGTGCACCGCTTGTTTGAATTGTTTTCCTCTGTCTTCGTAGTTTTCGAATAAATCGAAACTTGCGCAGGCTGGAGACAATAAAACAGCATCACCTTTTTCTGTTAATCTTTGTGCTGTTTTCACAGCATCGCTCATGTTGTTCACTTCAACCATGATATCAACTACGTTGCCAAAAGCTTCGATAATTTTACGATTATCGATTCCTAAGCAGATAATTGCTTTCACCTTTTCACGAACCAATGACATCAATTCATTGTAATCGTTTCCTTTATCAACACCTCCAACAATCCAAACAGTTGGCACATTCATACTGTCTAAAGCAAAGAAAGTAGCATTTACATTTGTTGCTTTTGAATCGTTGATATATTGAACATTCTGAATTTTTAATACTTTTTCTAAACGGTGTTCTACACCTTGAAAATTAGATAAACTTTCGCGAATTGTTGCATTTCGAATTTGCATCAATTTCGCTACAGAGCTTGCTGCCATTGCGTTTTTCATATTATGTTTTCCTTCTAACGCAATGTATTCTGTTTCCATTGTAAACTCTTCTTGGTTGATCTTTATTTCCATTTTGTTGTTATTTATAGAAGCTCCTTCGTCAAAACTCTTTGTCAGTGAAAAAGGAATTAATTTTGCTTTTGTTGTGTTGTTCTTTAACCATTCTGCGCTTGCCTCATCGTCTGCATCATAAATAAGATAATCGCTTTCGGTCTGATTCATTGTTATTCTGAACTTTGAATCGATATACTTTTGATATTTATACTCGTATCGGTCTAAATGATCTGGACTAATATTCGTAATTATGGCAATATCCGGCCGGTATTCTATAATTCCGTCAAGCTGAAAACTACTTAATTCCAGCACGTAGGCATCGTATTTATTTTCGGCAACCTGCCATGCAAAACTTTTTCCGATGTTTCCTCCCAAACCCACATTCAAACCTGCCGATTTCAACAAATGATACGTCAGCATTGTTGTTGTTGTTTTACCATTACTTCCGGTAATTCCAACTGTAAGTGCTTCTGTAAAAGGTTTTGCAAATTCGATTTCCGAAATCACTTTAACACCAGCTTCAATCAGCTTTTTTACTATGGGAGATTTCTCAGGAATTCCCGGACTTTTCATGACCACATCGGCATTTAAAATCAGTTCTTCCGTATGTTGTTCCTCTTCCCAGGCAATTTTATTAATGATCAGGACTTCTTTGTAACTCTCCTTTATCTTTCCAAAATCCGATACAAAAACATCGTATCCTTTTTTCTTCCCAAGAATAGCAGTACCTACACCACTTTCTCCTCCTCCTAAAACTACCAATCTCATCTATCTTAGTTTTAAAGTAACGATTGATAATATGGCTAACATGATGGCAACAATCCAGAATCGGGTAACAATTTTACTTTCATGATATCCCTTTTTCTGATAATGGTGATGCAGTGGCGACATCAGGAAAATCCTTCGTCCTTCGCCGTATCTCTTTTTAGTAAATTTAAAATAACTCACTTGTAAAACCACAGAGAAATTTTCTACTAAAAAGATTCCACACAATAACGGAATCAACAATTCCTTACGAACTGCAATTGCTAAAACTGCAATGATTCCACCAATAGTTAAACTTCCTGTGTCTCCCATAAAAACAGATGCGGGATAAGAGTTATACCAAAGAAATCCAATTAAAGCCCCCACAAATGCGGATATAAAAACCGTCATCTCACCTGAATTTGGGATATACATTATATTGAGATAATTCGAGAAAATAATATTCCCCGAAACGAAAGTGAATATTCCGAGCGCGAGGACCGATACTGCAGACGTTCCTGCGGCGAGACCATCAATCCCATCTGTTAAATTAGCTCCATTAGAAACTGCTGTGATAATAAAAATAACTACTGGAATAAAGATCAACCAAGCCCATTTTTCATATCCTTCACCTGTCCAGGCTAATATTTCAGCGTAATCAAATTCGTTGTTTTTTACAAAAGGAATTGTCGTTGCTGTCGATTTCTCTTCCATCGGAGCTGGCAAAACTACTGTAGTATTTGTTGATGCTTTAAATACATCCGTTCTTCCGGTATCAGTTCTAACTGTTACAGCTGGATTGAAATACAAAACAGTACCTACAATTAATCCTAGTCCAACCTGACCAATTACTTTAAAAATACCTTTAAGACCTTCTTTATCTTTTTTGAATATTTTAATATAATCATCAATAAAACCAATTGTTCCCATCCAAAGTGTGGTAACAATTAACAATACGATATAAATATTATGCAGACGAGCAAATAACAAAACAGGCACAAGTGTTGCAAAAATGATAATCAATCCACCCATTGTTGGTGTTCCTGCTTTTTCGTTTTGCCCTTTAAGACCAAGCTCACGAACAGTCTCACCTACTTGTTGATTTCTCAAAAAGTTAATGATACGCTTTCCGTAAATCGTCGACAATAGCAACGAAAGCATTAATGCTAAAGCTGATCTAAAAGTAATATACTGAAAAACTCCTGTTCCCGGCACATCTAATGTTTTGTCTAAATATTCAAATAAATAGTATAGCATATATCTTTTATTTTAAATTCCAATTTTGAATTAAATTCTAAATTCCAACATCTAAATTGGAATTTGGAATTTCCTTTTTTGTTATTTCTTTAGTTGATCTAAAATATCTTTTACCGTTTCCATATCATCAAAATGATGGCGAACACCATTTACTTCCTGATACGTCTCGTGACCTTTTCCTGCTATTAAAATAATATCATTTGGCTGAGCCAATTGACAAGCTGTTTTTATAGCTTGCTTACGGTCTGTAATTCTCAACATTTTTTTATAATTATGAGCTTCAATTCCTTTTTCCATTTCATCCAAAATCACTTCCGGATCTTCGTTTCTTGGGTTATCAGAAGTTAAAATTGCTTTATCACTAAGATCTGCGGCAATTTTAGCCATAATGGGTCTTTTCGTTTTATCTCTGTTTCCACCACAACCCACAACTGTAATCAATTGCTCATTTTTGGTACGGATATCATTAATTGTTTTTAATACGTTATCCAATGCATCTGGCGTATGGGCATAATCTACAATTGCAGTAATGTTTCCTTCCGAAACAATATATTGAAAACGACCCGAAACACTCTCTAAATCAGACAGTAAACGCAACGCCTCAAGACTATCCATTCCTAATTCAATAGCAGTTCCATAAATCGCTAAAACATTGTAAGCATTAAAAGTTCCGATCAGTTTTACCCAAACTTCATTTTCATTTACTTTCAATAATAAACCAGACAATTGGCTCTCTAATATTGTTGCTTTAAAATCAGCATACGATTTTAAAGCATAGGTAAATTTTCTGGCAACTGTATTTTGAAGCATGACAGTTCCATTTTTATCATCACTATTTGATAAAGCGAAAGCTGTTTTTGGCAATGAATCAAAAAACGATTTTTTCACATCCCTGTATTCTGCAAAAGTTGGATGATAATCTAAATGATCGTGCGAAAGATTCGTGAAAATCCCACCAACAAAATGCAATGCTTCTGTTCTCTTTTGATGAATTCCGTGAGAACTCACTTCCATAAAACAATGTGTCACCCCTGCCTCGATCATTTCATTTAAATAATAATTGATCGTAATGGAATCCGGCGTTGTATGTGTCGCTTTATATTCCGTTTCATCAACCATGATTTTTACTGTTGACAATAAACCAACTTTAAAACCTGCTTTTTCAAACAATTGAAACAATAAAGATGCAATTGTTGTTTTTCCATTTGTACCTGTCACACCCACTAACTTTAATTTTTCAGAAGGATTTCCGAAAAAATTAGCTGCCATAAAAGCCAGTGCGGTATTGGTATCTTTTACTTTTATATAGGTAATTCCTTTTTCAATGTTTTCTGGTAACGTATCGCAGATAACCGCAATCGCACCTAACTGAATCGCTTTTTCTATATAATCATGACCGTCAGAAAGTGACCCGCGAATGGCTACGAAAACATCATTTGCTTCAATCTTTCTTGAATCAAAATCAATTTTGTGTACGTCGATTTCTGTCGAACCTGTTACAGATTCAATCGCTACTTTATATAATATGTCTTTCAGTATTTTCACGATAATTCTAATACTATAGTTGTGTTTTTACTAATATTTTGTCCTGCTTGCAAAGACTGTTTTTTTACTTTCCCAACCCCGTTTACTTTTACTTTCAAACCTAAATTTTCTAGTAAAGCAATCGCATCCATTCCTGGCATTCCTTTTAGATCCGGTACCTGATTTGATTTTTTATTAACTTCGGCAGTATATTTCTCATAGCTGGAATCCTGTTTTGGAATTCTTGAATCCAGTTGTTTGATTTTATTAGTTGAAGGCGCGTCTGTAAATATCTTTTGAGCTATTCTTTTAAAAACCGGCCCTGCGACGTCTGCTCCGTAATAATTATTTTTTGATGTATTTGGCTTATGAACTACCACAATACAAGAATATTTTGGATGGTCTGCCGGAAAATATCCAACAAAAGAAGAAGCGTAATACATTCCTTCTCTTCCTGCCTTACTATAATTTACCATTGCTGTTCCAGTTTTTCCTGCCATAGGAAAATCTTTCGAATATAATTTAGAACCTGTTCCTTTTTTAACCACGTTTTGCAAAACTGCTTTTACTTTTTTAAGCGTTTCAGGAGAACAAACCTTTGAATTAATCACCTCTTTATCAAACTTTTTAATCGTATTATTCCATTCTTTAATTTCTGATACAAATTGAGGTTTTACCATTACACCATTATTTGCAATTGCATTGTATAATGTTAAAGTCTGCATTGGTGTAACTGAAACATTATATCCAAAAGCCATCCACGGAAGTGTAGTTCCTGACCAATGTTTGTCTCCCGGCTGCGGAATATAAGGTCTTCCTTCCCCTTTAAAATGTAATCCTAATGTCTTATTTAATCCGTAACTATTAATATGATTTACAAACTTTGAGGGATTACTTTTGTAATTTTCATAAACCGCCTGAACCATTACTGTATTTGACGAAAGTTCGAATCCGCGGGCTAGTGAAACTTTTCCATAACCACCTTTATGTGAGTCACGAACTGCACGTCCATAGTATCTGATTTCTCCACCGTGACTATCGTAAACCGTGCTTGTATCTGCTACTTTATCTTCTAAAATTGCCATTAAATCGACTAATTTAAAAGTAGAACCTGGCTCGTGAGATTCTGCAACTGCGTAATTTGTGGTTTCATAATACGATCCGTCTTCTGCTCTCCCTAAATTCGAAATCGCTTTTACATGACCTGTTTCCGTCTCCATTACCACAACACAACCGTGATCTGCTTCGTAATCTTCTAATTGTTTCAACAAAGCGTGATGTGCAATATCCTGTATAAAAACGTCTATAGTCGAAATTACATCGTAACCATCTACAGGATCAACTTCATTAACATCACGAATAGGTTTCCATTGTCCTTTAGCGATTTTTTGTTTTAGAATTTTACCATCTTTTCCGTTCAGATAACTTTTAAAAGCCCATTCAATTCCTTTTCCAACTTCAACTCCTGTTGCCGGGTCAATTCGATCATATCCAATTGTTCTTTCAGCTATTTTTCCAATTGGGTGTTTTCTAACCGTTTCCTGTTCAACGATAATTCCACCTTTGAAAGCTCCTAAATTGAATAATGGAAAACCTTTAATTTTCACATAATCCGTATAGCTCAAATTGCGGGCAATCAAGTAATAGCGGTTTTTATTGGCTCTGGCTTTTCTTAATTCCTGTTCGTAATAACCTCCCGGTCTGTCTAAAACAGTAGCTAAGGAATCTGATAATGCTTTTACGTGTTTCTCAAAAGTTTCTGTTTTTGGTGCTTTTGCATCAAATCTAATTTCATAATTAGGAATTGATGTTGCCAGTAAACTTCCATCAGCCGAATAAATATTTCCTTTGTTTGCAGGAATCACAAAATTTCTAACTGTACGCTGTTTTGCCAGTTTTCTATAATAATCTCCTTCAACCCATTGAATATTGGTTAATTTAACGACAATAGCAATTGCCATCACGAAGATGAAAACTGCTACGAGGTAAATTCTGTAGGATATATGTTTATCGTCTACTGCCATATTCTTTTAAAGAAACTTTTTTCTTCTTCTTTTTTAACTTCTATTTTTACTGGAGGAACTGTCGATGGAAAAATTTGTTTTTCTAACATTTTATCCGATATCGTTGATTCCATTTTTAATTTCATTAGTTCTGAACGTCGGTCTACAAATTCAGATCGCAATTCTTTTACTTCATTGTTCAGCTTTGCAATTTCAAAAACCTTTTGTTCATATCGCTGTGTATTGGCAATCATTATTATGGCAAGCAAAATGATAAAAACAATGAATCGCCAGTTTTTGACTGCGTCATCATTTATAAGAAACCTTGCTTTTAATATGCCAAATACTCCACCTTTCATTTTTTCTACCTTTATATTATATCTTTTCAGCAATTCTTAATTTTGCACTTCTTGCCCTGTTATTGATTTTGATTTCAGCATCATCAGGAACAATCAATTTTCCGATAGTTTTAAATGGAACAGAAAAATTTCCATAAAAATCACGTTCCGGTTCTCCTTCAAACATTCCGTTTTTTATAAATCTTTTAACCAGTCTGTCTTCTAAAGAATGATACGAAATCACTGAAAATCTTCCTCCCGGATTTAAAATCTCTAATGACTGCTCAATAAACTCTTTTAAAACATCCATTTCCTGATTTACCTCAATTCGAATCGCCTGATAAATCTGCGCCAATATTTTATTTTTAACTCTTTCCGGTAAATATTTTGCCAAAACCAATTTTAATTCGTCGGTCGTTTTGATTGGATATTTCTCTCTGGCTTCTACGATTGTTCTTGCCAAAACGGGTGCATTTTTCAACTCCCCATAATCAAAAAAAACACGACGTAAATCCTGTTCTTCATATTCGTTAACCACCCGATAAGCATTTAAATCATTTTTCTGACTCATCCGCATATCCAGTTCGGCATCAAATCTTGTAGAAAATCCTCTTTCCGGAACATCAAACTGATGTGATGAAACTCCTAAATCACCAAGGATCCCATCTACTCCTTTAACACCATGAAAACGTAAAAACCTTTTTATAAATCTAAAGTTCTCATTAATTAAGGTAAACCTTTCATCCGGTAATGCATTTGCAAGTGCATCCTCATCCTGATCAAAAGCAAATAATTTACCGTTTGGCCCTAATCGTCTCAAAATTTCTTTTGAATGCCCACCACCTCCAAACGTAACATCTACATAAATGCCGTCAGGTTTAATATTTAAACCATCAACTGTAGGATGAAGTAAAACCGGATTATGATATTCCATTGTCGTCGTCATTAATATTTCCCATTACTTCTTCGGCCAGATCTGCAAAATCCATATCTTCGCCGCTTATTGATTTTTCATATAAATCCTTATCCCAAATTTCCACAATATTAACCGCAGATGAAAAAACCACATCTTTAGCAATACCTGAAAAAGCAACTAAATCTTTTGGTACCAACAATCTTCCTAATGCATCAATTTCTACCATTTTAACTCCGGCAGTAAATCTTCGAATGAAATCATTGTTCTTTTTTACAAAACGATTCAGCTTGTTGATTTTTTGCATCATCAGGTTCCATTCTTCCATCGGATACAACTCTAGACACGGTTGAAAAACAGAGCGCTTCAAAACGAATCCGTCCTGAAGAGAAGAAGCCAATTGCTTTTTCAAAGGCGCAGGCATCATTAGCCTCCCTTTAGCATCGACTTTACACTCATATGTTCCAACAATTGTATTCAAGAAAAATCAATTAATATGTTATAGGACAAAAATATAAAAAATATTACCACATTTTACCACAATATACCACTTTGTTAATAAGTTTAACCACTTTCCTACCACCACGCCTAATTAACAACCAATCAATACATTAGCTAATTATTACTGAATTTCTAATTACACTAATCAATCAAAAAAATTATGCACCATTTTTCTTAAAAAAATGCCTATTATGCAGATTTCTTAACATTTGACAGTTTCACTAAAAACACCTCTAAAATCTGATTTTTAACCACTTAGATATTCTACAAAAATTATCTAGTTAAAAAACGGTAGCAAAAATTCATTTTTATTTATTAAACCCTATATTTGTCCAAATTGAAATTGGCATTAAATTAGATGGACAAACACTACAAAAAAGAAGGCAAATACAGCTATTATGAAGCTGGAGAAGGAACTCCTATCGTCATTTTACACGGCTTAATGGGAGGCCTTAGCAACTTTGATGCTGTAGCCGAATATTTCCCAACAAAAGGATACAAGGTTGTCATCCCTGATTTGCCAATATACACGCAAAGCATTTTAAAAACGAACGTAAAAAGCTTTGCGAAATATGTAAAAGACTTCATTACCTTCAAAGGTTTTGATAAGGTAATTTTATTAGGTAATTCACTAGGAGGACATATTGCACTTTATCACACAAAATTATATCCTGAAAAAGTAGCAGGACTTGTAATTACCGGAAGTTCTGGTCTTTACGAAAGCGCTATGGGAGATAGTTACCCAAAAAGAGGTGATTATGAGTACATAAAAAAGAAGGCTGAAGATGTATTTTACGATCCTGCAATTGCCACTCCGGAACTTATTGATGAAGTTTATGCCACGGTTAATGATCGTATCAAATTAATCAAAACCTTAACGATTGCCAAGAGCGCAATTCGTCATAATATGGCTAAAGATTTACCAAAAATGACAGTGGAAACCTGTATTATTTGGGGTAAAAATGATGCCGTCACACCACCAAATGTTGCAGAAGAATTTGATAAATTATTGCCTAATTCAACTTTGTATTGGATAGACAAATGTGGACACGCTGCTATGATGGAACATCCTCAGGAATTCAACAAACTTCTTGAAGAATGGCTCGTTAAAAAGAATTTATAGCATCTAACTTTCAACTTTTAGGAGGTTTTAAAAACAAAAAACATGAAAATTACAACCGCCGAATTTATTGTCAGCAATTCTGAAGTTGCAAAATGTCCTGCGGAATTTTTGCCGGAATATGCTTTTATCGGAAGATCAAACGTTGGTAAGTCTTCGTTGATCAACATGCTTACCAATCACAAAAATTTAGCAAAAACTTCGGGAAGACCTGGAAAAACCCAATTAATAAATCACTTTAAAATCAATAACAATTGGTTTCTGGTCGATTTACCGGGTTATGGTTACGCGAAAGTATCAAAAAAAACAAAGTCAGTTTTCCAGCAATTTATTACGGACTATTTTGAAACAAGAGAGCAATTAGTTTGCGCTTTTGTTTTGATTGATATTCGTCATGAAGCTCAAAACATAGATATTGAATTTATGTCTTATATGGGTGAAAGCGAAATTCCGTTTTGTATTATTTTTACGAAAGCAGATAAAATCAGTAAAACAAAAATTGATTCTCATATTGCAGCATACAAAAAACAAATGTTTGCTAACAACTGGGAAGAAATGCCTCAATACTTTGTAACCTCGTCAACAGAATCAACCGGAAAAGAAGAGCTTTTATCTTATATCGATGAAGTAAATCAGGAAGTATTTAAAAACAACTCACAGTTTTAAAAAATAAATTCCAATTTTTTAAATTCCAAAAAAAGGAAATTATTCAATAAAAAATCCCAAATTCCAAGTATAAATTGGAATTTGGGATTTTTTTATTGTTGAAATTTTATCAATCTGAACTTTTAGAATATTAAAATATTAACGTGGAATTCTCAATCTATCTTTTACGGTTAAAGCTTTCCATTCTTTAAATATTAAAAATTGATATAAGATATAAAACAAGGAATTAAAAAACCAAAAATCAAGCAGAAATGGCTCAGTAAAAATTACTGAATCAGTATTACCAGTCAAAAAAATACTCAAACTACTGATGAGATAAATTACCAATCCATTAGTAAAATACAAATAATTAGATTTATTTTTTTTAAGGTTTTGTATTAAAAAAATTAATCCGTACAAAATTAACAACGCTGAAGTAACACCAATTTCAAACAAATTAAATTCCCAATACAGATCCGGTTTTCTATAATATTGCATCGCTAATAAAATTAAAACCAGTATCAGAAAAAAAAGTATTCCCCTCTTTAAAACTACATTAGAAAATAAATTTCGAAAAAACATACTTAAAGCAATGAATTGAAAAATAAAATAGTAATGCGAAAGAAAAAAATTAGATCCCGGATTGTAGAATCCAATAATATTACAAAACAATTCCTCCACAAATAAACAAATCAGATAAATTGTAATTATAAAATACTGGATACTTTTGTTTTTTCGTGTCCTATAAAAAAGAATACTGTTTACCAATAAAAAAAACAACCCAACAAGACTTACAAGAAATGGAAATAACATATAGGCAAATTTTATTATACTAAAATAATCTTTAAAAATAAATTCCTTATAAAATTTACCTTTAAATTTATTCTAAAACGAAAATTAGATTCAGCATTGTATTTTACTTTTCTTTCCATAAAAATGCCCCCAAATTGTGTCTAACATTTTGGGGGCAGTTCAATTTGGGATTTTTTATTTGAATTTTTAAAGAAATTTACTTTGTCAACTCCAGTTTTTCGGCAAAATAATCGCAGAAATCCTTCATTGTATCCGACATTTTTTCGTCGTCAGTTGCACGTTTAAAAGTATCCGACATTGCTACTAAAGTCTGATGAAAGAAAATTTTCATTTCATCAACCGGCATATCTTTTGTCCATAAATCAATACGCATTGTTTCTTTAGCTTTACTGTCCCAAATAGACAACATAATCGCCTTTGCTTCTTCGGCCTGCACTCCACCATCTTGCGCACTCCAGGTTAATTTTTCCGGAACACGATTTTCATCTAATTCTATATTGAATTTAATTTCTGAATTTATTGTATCTGACATTATTTCTTAGGTTTATATTTTGACTTCTCGAATATCTCTTTACTATCTGTTTTTAATAATTCCGGCAAAGTAACATTGTTATTCTTCATATACGAACGTACCATTTGCCATCCAATCCATGCTCCAACTCTTCCTGGTGTATCATTATCGATTTCCAGATAAAACTTAGAAAACGGTGCCGGTGTCATAAATCGGGTTGTTAATTTAGGATCATCGCTGTAGAGCATTTCTTTTTCAAGAAAATAACGCCACATATACGCTTCGTTTTCTTCACACCATTTTATCTGCTCAGGTGTATAACCAATTTTATCAGCATCTGTATATTCTGGCAATAATAAATCTTTTGCATACAATTGTTTTCCTTCAAAAATCATTTGAGAAACTAAATTTCTATCAGGAAAAGCCGGAATATTTCTGTAGGCAAAACTTGAAACCACATCTGGCATAATTTGTTTCTCTTCAAAATTCTGCTTCAAATAATTGGGAAACTCATAAAACTTATGGTCTTTCCCTAAATACAATTCTAAAGATACAATTACCAGACTATCTGCATAAATTGCTTTCGCATTATAATCCATTTCTCCAATTACCGTTATTACTTTTGGAATTTTAGTTTTAGGAAAATAGTACTTAACATGTTGAAAAAGCGAATTAAACTCCTGACGTACAGGTTCAAAATTCGAATACTTTTTCTGTACCTCTTCATATACTTCTCTCCAAATTGGCTCCTGCATTTTCTGTAACCAAACTGAATCGTCATTGCCTGCAGGAAAAAAGAAAGGATACTGCCTTTTTACTTTTGCTAAGTCCTCAGGTTTTGTTTCAAAAAATACTTTATCAAAACGTTCTACTTTAATATCAACCGGAATTTCTTCAACTTCCTTTTCAACTTTACTTTTTTGATCACAAGACAAAAAAAACAGAGACAGAACCACTATAAAGCGATATATTTTCATTTTATTTTAATTAGATTTGTGTTGCATAAATTTAAATACAGACATACTTAAAAATATTTGTGCAAATATACATCCCTGTATCTTAAAACTTGAACTATTATGGCTAAAAAAAGTACAATTCAGACAGAAAAAGTAAATACCTACATTGTAGATTGGTTAAAAAATTATGCTAACAGTGCAAAAGTAAATGGTTTTGTAATTGGAATTTCTGGCGGAGTTGATTCTGCTGTAACGTCTACATTATGTGCCCAAACCGGTTTACAGGTTTTATGTGTTGAAATGCCAATTCACCAGGCTGCAAATCAAGTTTCAAGAGGAAGAGAGCATATTGAGCAATTAAAAAAACGTTTTTCAAACGTATCAAGTACAGAAACTGATTTAACGGCTACTTTTGAAGCTTTTAAAGGCTCCGTTCCAAAAACAGATGACGAAGCTAAAGTAAGCTTATCTTTAGCCAATACGCGCGCTCGTATACGAATGACCTCTTTGTATTATTTAGCGGGCATTCACGGACTTCTTGTAGCGGGAACCGGAAATAAGGTTGAAGATTTTGGAGTAGGATTTTATACTAAATACGGAGATGGTGGAGTCGATTTAAGTCCGATTGCTGATTTAATGAAATCTGATGTTTATGCTTTGGGAGAATTTTTAACAATCCCGAATTCAATTTTAACAGCAGCACCAACTGATGGATTGTTTGGTGATAATCGTACCGATGAAGATCAATTAGGAGCGAGTTACGACGAACTTGAGTGGGCTATGTTAGCGGCGGAGTCAGGAAAGACGGCAGCTGACTATAATGGGAGAGAAAAATCTGTCTTTGAAATTTATAAACGATTAAACACCAGCAACAAGCACAAAATGGATGCTATACCTGTTTGTTTAATACCAAAAACGTTAAAATAAAACTTTTTAACATTTGACTGCGATTAATTACAGAATTTATTTATTAATTTTACCGTTCCAAAAACATGATAAAACAATTCTAAAAAGGTAAAAATTATGATTAAAGTATGTCTTGCAGACAATCATCCTGTGACTCACTTTGGCGTTAAGTCTTATTTTAAAGACCACGATCAAATTTCAATTGTTGCCAATGTTGGCAATTTTTCAATGGTTAGAGATATTCTTCAAACGAAGGAAATTGACATCCTGATTCTAGATTTAGAGTTAGAAGGTCTTTCTAGTATCTTTGAAGTTAAATCGATCCTGAAAAACTTCCCAAAAACAAAAATTGTAATTTTTAGTGACCTCGCTGAACAAATGTATGCTCCAAATGCAATTAAAGCAGGAGTTTCCGGGTATGTGCACAAAACTGAAAAACTTGAAACTTTAGGTCTTTCTATTATTAAAGTACATGAAGGAAAAATTATCATCAACGAGACTGTTCGTAAAAACATGGCTCTAATTGCTAAACAAAGCAAAAGCGAACGTTTGTACAGAAAACTGTCAAATCGCGAGATTGAAGTTTTACGTTACTTAAGTGATGGTAAGAAAAACAATGAAATCTCTAAAATCTTAAATCTGAACGAAAAAACGATCAGTACTTACAAATTAAGATTATTGACTAAATTAAATGTTACAAATTTAGTTGACTTAGTTAACAAAGCGAAGACTTTAGAAATTATTTAATGGTATCTCGACATTACTCTTCCGAGTTTTTTCGAGAATGAATTAACCAATTTTGAGTAATCGACAACCATAGACAAAAGCTCTGTATTATCTGAATTATCAGGTTGTATAGAGCTTTTTAATTCTTCGATAATTTTATCTACCAAAAACCAACGCATAGACATAATCGTTTCAGTAACGTATTGCGCAATCGTTTCATGTTTCATTTTCGAAAAAATATTCTGTCCTTCCCAATTGTGAAGCGCCAATCGCTCATCTTCCATTAAAATATCGGTAACTTCCTGAGCAAAATCAGGTTCTAAACGCATTAAATATTGTTCCAGATTAAATTTTTCATTTTGATGATAAAAACCAATTAAATCGGTAAAAATATCACGAAATAAATTATTCGAAAGTTCTACCTCATCTTCCTGCAAACTCAAATAAATGCGCTGAAAAACTTTATATTCTCTCTTTTCAGAAACCATTTCAATTTCACCTTCTTCATTATTTTTCAAAAGAACATCTTCAAATTCTTCTGTTTTATCTCCATAAAGCAACAAAATTTCAATTACTTTTCGTTCCAGACGATATAATATATCAACCTTTTCAGCTTGTTGTTGTTGCGGATATCCTGGCTCTTCAAAATATCCCTCAGGAGGTCCTGTTCGTGGATCATCCGGATCTCCTCCTGAAAAACCAGTATTAGGGTTTTGGTTTCTATAAACCTGAAAAGGTTTTTGTTCCTGCTTTTGTTTTTTATTAGACTCTGTAAGATCCTTTTGAAGCAACTGTGCCAATGTACTAACCAAAACCTGCTCCGATATATCCATTATACGGGCACATTCCTGTGTATAAACTTCACGCTGAATACGATCTGGGATTTTCGAAATGCTCGTTACCATATCCCGAATCAAATCGGCCTTTTTTATAGGATCGTTGTTGGCTTCTTTCATCAAAATTGAAGCTTTGAACTGTATAAAATCCTTGCTGTTTTCTTCCAAATAAGCCACTAAATCATCATGAGAATTTTTTCGGGCAAAACTGTCAGGATCTTCTCCGTCAGGAAAAGCACAAACACGCACATTCATTCCTTCTTCCAGAATCAAATCAATTCCGCGAATAGCAGCACGAAGCCCTGCAGCGTCGCCATCAAAAAGCACGGTAATATTTCTCGTCAGACGATTGACTAAACGAATTTGGTCTGGCGTTAAGGCTGTCCCGGAAGATGCCACAACATTCTCAATTCCGGCCTGATGAAACTGAATCACATCTGTATACCCTTCAACTAAATAACAATTATTTTGTTTGGCAATTGCTTGTTTGGCCTGATAAATCCCGTAAAGCACTTTACTTTTATGGTAAATATCACTTTCTGGCGAGTTTAAATACTTCGCCGCTTTTTTATCATTCGTTAAAATACGTCCTCCAAACCCTAAAACTCGTCCCGACATACTTTCTATCGGAAACATTA
Source organism: Flavobacterium aquidurense (assembly GCA_900107365.1). Lineage (GTDB taxonomy): Bacteria > Bacteroidota > Bacteroidia > Flavobacteriales > Flavobacteriaceae > Flavobacterium > Flavobacterium aquidurense. The sequence continues at coordinate 161,909 of FNPS01000004.1, read as the reverse complement.
CGCGTCCTTTAAAACGGTCAAAGGGACGATCTTCTCTCGCGATTGTCAAACCTGTACTCTCTAAAAATTCCAGTTTATATCCTTTACCCAAAGCTTCTTTGGTTAAAGCATCCCAGGTTTCCGGAGAATAACCCAAACTAAACTTTTTGATCGTTTCATTTGTAAAACCTCTTTCCTTAAAATAAGAAAGCCCAATTGCTTTTCCTTCCTCTGAATTTAAAAGTGTTTTATTAAAATAATCTTTTGCAAATTCTGAAACCAGGTACATACTTTCACGAACATCTGTGATTGCCTTTTCAGCATCTGTCTGTTCGGTTTCTTCGATCTCAATATTGTATTTTTTGGCTAAATAGCGAATGGCTTCCGGATAGGTAAACTGCGAGTGTTCCATTAGGAATTTAACCGAGTTCCCTCCTTTTCCTGTACTAAAATCTTTCCAGATTCCCTTTGCAGGCGACACCATGAACGACGGAGAGCGCTCATCTGAGAAAGGACTTAAACCTTTAAAATTACTTCCTGCACGTTTTAAATTAACAAAATCACCAATAACCTCCTCTACACGAGCAGTTTCAAAAACAGAATCAATTGTACTTTGTGAGATCAAAACGTAAAATATTTTTAAAGTTGAAAGCTTGTAAAAATACACAAATCCATCCTGAAATTTGTCGATTTTTTGCATAAAAAAAGCACCTCTTTTAAAGTGCTTTTTCTACTAACTAAACTCAAACTTTAATATTAGTTTATATCGAAACGTAATCCTAAGGAGATATTTTTTTCATCCACTAAATTATCCTGAAATAATGGATTCAAATCGTATTTTACATACAAACTCAAAGCTTTGTAACCCACGTAAGAACTAAGTCCATAAATAAAATTATTCACATTATAATCTCCTTTAACTGTTGTTTTATAATCTAAATCGTCCTGATCGTATTTTAGGATTTGCTTCGATTTTACATTGATTCCTGCATACCCTCCAATTCCGAAACGGAAGCTTTCATGTGTTCTGAAATAGGTTTTCCCGTTACTTACTTTAGGCTTTGTAAAATCAAATTCTAAATGAACCGGCAATACAATATATACGTTACGGAAACGAGATTCATCCAGATTGATAGTGTTTACTTCTAAGTTTGTCTGCTCGCCATTGACTACAAAACTACGATTGTCTGTTGGACGAATATTATTATACATCAGAGAAAGACCGTATTTAGCATGCAATAAATTGTCATTTTTCATTAATCTTGAATTATAAGTAAAACCCCATTCGTAAAAATGCGAACCTATAAAACTATAATTCGAATCCTGAAGTTTTCCGTCTACCATCATATTATTCAACCCCATTGCAAATACGAATTGTGATGTTGTTCTTTTTTCACCGTGAATCGAATCTTTATCGCAATCTCTTTTGTGCCAACGAATAGTATAGGTATGTGTCGAATCTTGTTCTTTAATTTTTCCGTCTACTTTTTGCTGTACTAAATCGTTCAGTTCGTTTTGTGCCAAAGTCACTTTTTCTTCAATAATCACGGCTCTTGCTTCGGCTAATTCTTTTTTGCGTTTATCCGCTTGTTCCTGCGTAATTTTCCCTTCAGACAATTGCACATTTACAGCTTCAACTTCTTCTTTTAAAGTTGCTTTTTCTTCCTTCGTAATCTTCTCTATTTTGTTGGCAATTTTTTTTGCTTTCGATTCAAAAGTTTCCTGCCCTAAAACCTTACTTACAAATAAGAATATCAGAATTACGAGATAAATGGTAAAATTTTTCATGATTGATTGTTTTAAATTGATTGTTGATTGATGATTTTTTTAGTTGTGAATTGTAAATTGTTAATTATGAATTGTTGCTTGTTTTATTATTGACATTGTCATTTGAAATTGATATTGCCATTGATTACTCCTGCTGATTTCTATTTGCCAAAGCCACTTTTACGGTTTGATAATTTTTATTGACTTTAGTAATTACTTTTTCCCTGAAGGAAAGTTCTAGTTCGCCATCGACCTGATTTAGCAAATCGTTTGCATTGACTTTTACTTTTAATTTTGGCTTAGCCGAATTCTCTGCAACGACTGTTTTTTCAGCCGAATTGAGCAATTGATCTACAGTTGCGTTTTTTGATGTTTCGACAATTAAAGTTTGATTACTGATTGATTGTTTTTCCTGATTGTTTTTGATGATGACTGAAGACTCCGCTACTTGATTTGACTCATTTTTAATAGTTTTATATGATTTTTGGTTTGAAATTTTCTTTTCTTTTTTATTTGAGTTTTGAGTTGTCGGTTGTTCTAACACTGCAACATCTGTTTTAGCAGAATCTATTATGTTTAAAATTGGTGCGACAGTTGAATCTTTCTTTTGAACATCTTTAATAACAATAGTATTTTTTGGAGTTTCAGCTTTGCTTTGCTTTTGATTAAAAAAGAAAGTTCCCACTAAAACAAACCCAACAAAGCTTGCTGCGATGTATAACCATTTGTTTTTCTTTTTAGGTCGTTCCTTCTCTTCAGCAACACTCAACATCGCATCCAATCGATCCCAGGCTTTATCACTTGGTTCAATTTTGCGCTCGCTTAGTTTTTCACGGAAATCCTTTTCAAAATTATTCGGTTCCATTATCTTGTTTTTTTAAAATAGTAATTTGTGTTTGCAGCATTTTTCTGGCGTGCGATAATTGCGATTTAGATGTTCCTTCATTGATTCCTAACATCTTGGCAATTTCATTGTGTTTGTATCCTTCAATGGCGTATAAATTGAAAACCATTTTATATCCGTCCGGTAAAGCATCTATTAAAAACTGAATCTGATCAATTGAAAACTGACTGTCAATGGCATTAAAACTTTCTTCGACATAAATTTCATCTTCAGTAAATTTTACTTTTTTCTGAACTCTTAAATAGGAGATGCATTCGTTCACCATAATTCTGCGAATCCAGCCCTCAAAACTTCCTTTATGTTCAAATTTGTTTAAGTTCGTAAACACTTTCATAAAAGCCGTGATCATTACATCTTCTGCCAATTGAATGTCTTTTATATATTGCCGACAAACACTTAACATTTTTGAAGAAAACCGACTGTATATCTGCTGTTGCGCCTGCCGATTATTTTCGATAGCCAACTTTATAAGTTTGGTTTCTTCTTGATGCAAATGAATAATTTTCATTTATAAGCTTTTGGTTTTGGTTTACTAAGAGACTTCTATTAGCATAGACGAGTTAGGTTGAGAAATGGTTGCATGGAAATTGAAAAATTTAAAAATTAAATGATTGAAAAATCAAATAAAAAATACAAACAACTAATTTACAACTAAGTAAACCAATTATCTAATTGACAAATTTTCTAATTATCTAATTATTTTTTTCTCTCAATAACGTAATTCACCATCAAAATAAGGGCAGCTTTAAACTCAGAATCAGGGTAATTCTCTAAAAGTAAAAGTGCTTCGTGCTGAAATTGCACCATTTTATTTTCGGCGTAAGCCAAACCATTATTATCTTTTACAAAAGCAATAACTTCTTTTACGCGTTTTTTATCTTTGTTGTGGTTTTTGATGGAGTTGATTAACCACTTTTTTTCTTGCGGAGTACAAGTATTTAAAACGTGAATTAAAGGCAAAGTCATTTTTTGCTCTTTAATATCGATTCCGGTTGGTTTACCTATGGCTTCTTCACTATAATCGAACAAGTCATCTTTAATTTGAAAAGCCATTCCGATAAGCTCGCCAAATTTTCGCATATTCTCGACCTGAATATCATCTTCAATTACCGATTTTGCACCAAGCGCACAACAAGCCGCGATAAGTGTAGCGGTCTTTTTTCGGATAATTTCATAATAAACATCTTCGGTAATATCAAGTCTTCGGGCTTTTTCTATTTGAAGCAATTCCCCTTCGCTCATTTCACGAACGGCAACGGAAATGATTCTAAGTAAATCGAAATCACCATTATCTATAGAAAGCAATAATCCTTTTGACAATAAATAATCTCCAACTAAAACGGCAATCTTATTCTTCCAAAGTGCATTAATCGAGAAAAAACCGCGACGGCGATTACTGTCATCAACGACATCATCATGTACCAAAGTTGCCGTGTGAATTAATTCTATAACAGAAGCTCCACGATAGGTTCTCTCGTTTACAAGGCCATCTGAAACCATTTTTGCTGTCAGAAAAACAAACATCGGACGCATTTGTTTTCCCTTTCGGTTTACAATATAGTACGTGATACGGTTCAGTAAAGCCACCTTTGAAGTCATCGATTCATGGAACTTTGTTTCAAAAAGTTCCATCTCGTTAAAAATGGGCTGTTTTATTTGAGAAGTAATATTCATTTCGATTCCAAATATACTATTTTAAATAAAAAAACGTTGTGTATTTTAAGTTAGTATATCAACAATTGTGTACTAATTTAAAAAAATCACCAAAAAAACATAATCTGATTAAAGCCTAATTTGAATTCATTAATTAAAACTAATCACGAAAACGAATTATTATGAAAACAAAAATTTTATTTATTGGAACATTAGTGGCTTTATCTTTTTTTATCAGTTGTAATTCTGATGAAAAAACAAATGACGGATCATCTGCAGCAATTACAAAAGATGAAATAGTTACAAATTCTAAAATTGATGCCTCAATCGATGATGTAACAAATATTGCTGAAGAGCAATTTAGTGCGCAACAAAACGTAACTAGTAAACCTAGCGGTCCGGTAAAAAACTTCCTTCCGAGTTGTGCTACAATAACAACAGTTTTAACTAATAACACCTGGACCAGAACTGTCGATTTTGGTGTTGAAGGCTGTACACTGGAAAACGGAAATATAGTAAAAGGAAAAATGGTTATTTCTTTTTCTAATGACTTTTCGGCTTCAACACAGACTATTAGTTATACTTTTGATGGATTTTATCACAATGGCAAAAAACTTCAAGGTAGTAAAAGCATCGTTCGAACTGTAAAAACAACAGATTTACTGGCAACAGCACATCCGGTTTTTACTGCAGCAATTGATATGACTATTACTTTTGATGATGGAGGTGTTTACACTAGAAAAGGTTCTTTAGTAAAAGAAATGGTAGAAGGCTACGATACCTGGTTTAATTGGGAAGACAATGCTTATTTGGTAACCGGTAGTGGTACAACCACTTTCCCAAATGGCGATACTTTTTCAGCTGAAATCACGACACCCTTACAATTTAAAGCAATATGTAAAAAATCATTTGCTGTAAAAGGAATTGTATCTGTAACTAAAAATGGTGCATCAGCAGTTATTGATTATGGAGACGGAAGCTGCGACACACTTGCTAAAATCACAAAAGACGGAGTAACGGAAGAAATCGATTTGAAAAAATAATCCTTTTTGCCCAAGAAAAAAAGCATTAAAAACAGGAAGATCTCTCGTTTTTAATGCTTTTTTGTTTTTTAATATTTCAAATTCAGATATAGTCCCTACGGGACATTCTCACTTTAACTTCATTAATTTTCTACCAACATTTAATTCCTAACGGAATAATTTATTCGTAACGAATATTTTTTTATATCTCGGAGGGATTATATATTGGTAGAAAAATATTCATTAAACGTATTTATCCCATAGGGACTATATACATTATTCTATTGATCCTTCTTTATTGGCCAATTGTCCACAAGCTGCATCAATATCTTTTCCACGACTGCGACGCACTTTCACCACTACGCCAATGTTTTCCAAAGCTTTTATGTAAGCCATAATAGATTCTTCTGAGGCTTGCTGAAACTCACCGTCATCAATTGGGTTATATTCAATTAAATTGACTTTACAAGGCACATATTTACAGAATTTTACCAAAGCATCAATCGAAGCTTTATCATCGTTAATACCTTTCCAAACTACATATTCATACGAGATTTTGGTTTTAGTTTTTCTATACCAATATTCTAATGATTCTCTCAAATCTGCTAAAGGGAAATTTTTGCTAAAAGGCATTATTCGCGCGCGAATTTCGTCAATAGCCGAATGTAATGAAACTGCCAATTTGAATTTCACATCATCATCAGCCATTTTCTTAATCATTTTCGGAATTCCGGAAGTCGACACCATAATACGTTTTGGCGACATTCCTAATCCTTCTGATGAAGTAACCATATCAATTGCTTTAATGACATTATTATAATTCATTAAAGGCTCCCCCATTCCCATAAAAACAATATTCGAAAGGGGGTGATTATGATACAAACGACTTTCTTTATCGATTGCCAAAATCTGATCGTAGATTTCTCCCGGCTCCAGATTACGCATTCTTTTTAATCTTGATGTCGCACAGAAGTTACAATCTAAACTACACCCAACCTGGCTGGAAACACAAGCCGTTGTTCTGGTATCAGTCGGAATCAAAACGGATTCTACCACCAAACCGTCGTGTAAACGAACTGCATTTTTAACTGTTCCGTCACTACTGCGCTGCATGGTATCAACCTTAATATGATTGATAACAAAATTATCTTCTAGCATAGAACGTGTTGTTTTGGCAACATTTGTCATATCCTCAAAGCTATGTGCTCCTTTGCTCCACAACCATTCATAGACTTGATTTCCACGAAAAGCTTTGTCATTATTTGCGACAAAAAAATCTCGTAATTGATCTTTTGATAAGGCTCTTATGTCTTTTTTCTCGATTTGCATAGTGCAAATTTAACGATTTGTTCATTTCTAATGGTATAAACCGCTATACAATCTTAAAAATTGATGAAAGAGCTATCCTAAAAAAGCTAAATCTATAAATTTTAACACGCATTAATACAATTAAAACCTATGAAAAAATTAGTGAAATCGATGTAGTTATAAATATCATTTTAATAAAATTTTAACAATGATTTTTATCAGTAAAATCTTCGGATATGAGAGATAAATTTGGTTCAAGTTAACAAAGCATGCTATTAGTACTAAGGCATAATTGGCTCAAAAGTCAAAAACATTTCAATAAAATATTATCAAAATGAAATCAGGAAAAATAAAATTACTTGCAGTTGTAATTTCCATTTTTGGAATTACATCATTCGCCGCTGCGCAAAAAAGTTACACTCTGGATAACAAATCTACATTTTCAGTTTCAGGAACTTCAACATTACATGATTGGGAAATGAAATCCAGCTCAGGAACCGGAACAGCCAATTTTACGATCGTTAATTCAAAACTAACTGAAATTGAATCACTATCCATAACACTATTAGCAGAAAGCATTAAAAGTGAGAAAAAAAGTATGGACAAAGTAGCTTATGAAACTTTAAAAACAGACAAGCAAAAAAACATTAAATACATTTTAAAATCTGCTGAAAAAGTAAACGAAACTACTTGGGAATTAACAGGTAATTACATGATCGCCGGAGTCGGTAAAACTGTAAAAACTACTGTAAAAACAATTATCACCAAAGATGGGGTAAATATGCAGGGATCAAACAAAATCACTTTTGCTGATTTTGGAATGAAGTCTCCTACGGCCTTGCTCGGCACCATTAAAACCGGTCAGGATCTGACCTTAAAATTTAATTTAAACTTTAATTTATAATCGCCATGAAAAAAATCTATATTCTATTTATAGCCCTAGCAAGTACGTTTGCTGTAAATGCACAAGTCAGTTTTGGACATATTCAAAACCAAATCCCGAGGAGCCAGAAAGGTATTAATCAATTCGATGTTAAAAAAGACACTGTCGCTTATAAAGGACTTAGTGTTGATATGGGTGCGGCCTTTGCGCTTCAATTTCAAGCTTTAAACTCCTTTAATGATCAGAAAAATTTAGCTATTGCTCCAGGTTACAGATTAAATAATCTCGAAAATAATTTTAATTTACCAAATGCCAATTTCACTATTGGAGCTCAATTATATGATGGAGTACGTGTAAATCTGGATGTATATCTGGCTTCAAGACATCATAATGAAACCTGGGTAAAAGGTGGTTACCTGCAAATTGACAAACTGGACTTCATTAAAAAAGATTTCTTAGCCAATTTCATGCAATATACCACGATCAAAATTGGTCAGATGGAGAACAACTATGGTGATGCGCATTTTAGGAGATCAGACAATGGAAATGCTTTTATGAATCCGTTTGTTGGTAACAATATCATGGATGCTTTTATTACCGAAATGGGAGCTGAACTTTACTATAACAGATCTGGTTTTGTTAGTATGATTGGTGTTACAAATTCTAAACTAAATCAAAGTGTCGCCGAAATTGTACCTGCAACCCCTACCGCAGCAAAACCGGATGTCAACACTACTATCAGCCCATCAATTCTTGCAAAATTAGGTTGGGATAAACAAATTAATCCAGATTTGAGAATCAGGCTTACCGGATCATACTATCACACAGCAAATTCAAGTGGAAACTTATATGCATCAGACAGAGCAGGAAGTCGTTTCTATGGCGTAATGAGTCATGCTGATTATAATATAATAAATCCGACTACAGGAAATGTAATTACAGCTGTTGCCAATAATTTTGATCCGACGGCAAATAAAGATACAGGAAGATTTAATCCTGCATACGGAAATTGGGCAACATCTTATATGGTTAATCCCTTTATTAAATATAAAGGTCTTGAGTTTTTTGGAACTTTAGAATTTACTTCTGGAGGAGATTTTAAAGGAACTGATGACACCCGTAAGGTAAATCAATACGTTGGGGATTTAGTGTATCGTTTTGGTGAAGGAGAACGATTTTATGTGGGAGGAAAATACAATTTAGTTGATGGAAAACTTTCAAATGCAAATGCTGAAGCTATCCAAATAAACAGATTTGAAGGCGCAGCTGGTTGGTTTATGACAAAAAATGTTTTGGCTAAATTAGAATATGTTGATCAAAACTATAAAAACTTCGCTCAATTTAATGGTGCAACTCCAAATGACCTTTTCGGAGGCAGCTTTAAAGGAATAATGTTCGAAGCAGTAATTTCATTCTAATAAGATGAAACGTTTGTTTTTAAATTTAATTTTGGGTTTAGTAATTTTCTTTTTCTTAGGAAGTGCTAAACCCACTTTTTTAGCAGATGATTCTGTTTTAGTAATTACTAAAATCAAAATTGAAATTACAGGAAACTCAACTGTTGGAAAGTATAATTGTTCTAATTTTTTCACTAAAAAAGATACTGTATACTTAAATTCAATCAAAAAAAACATATTTAATACTGAAATCAAGATGTCAAATTTTGATTGTGGAAACAAAATAATGACAAAAGATCTACAAGGAACCATAAAAATAAAACAATTTCCAAATAGTATCGTGTGCATTAGAGATATCAGACAAGTTGGGAAAAATTACAAATGCAACCTTAACTTCTTAATTACCAATAAAACACTTCAATACAAAGACTTTATATTATATAATGACGATAATAAAATTCAAGGCTCTCTTAGTCTAAAATTTTCTGATATCGAATTAGAACCGCCCACAAAAATGGCGGGCTTAATTAAAGTAAAAGATGAAATTGTGATCAATTTCAGTTTGTACAAAAACTAAAAAAAAATAGAGTATCTTTCTTCATTAAAGAATATAAGAACTTTAGCAGCAAACTTTCAAAATCAAAAAAATTGGCACGAGAATTGTCTTGCTCTTCACAGGAAAATAATCTTACAAAGAGCGCTTAATTTTAAAATTTGTATTTTTATTTTTTCAGCTTTATAACCTTTATATTTTATCAACTTTTAAAAAGAATTTAATCATGAAAAAACAAATTTTAAGCTTAGCTGTTGTAGCTTTATTAGCATTCGCCGTTCAATCTTGTGAGAAGAAAGAACCAAAACCCGCAGATGATGAATTAACTCTTGGAAACAAAGTTGACACATTAACTACAGATATCGAACAGGCAAAAGATAGTGCTGTAATTAAAGCTGAAAATGCTGCCACAAATGCAAAAGAAGCTTCTGAAAATGCTGCTCAGGATGTAAAAGACGCTACAACCAAAGCTGCACAAGATGTAAAAGAAGCCACTAAAAAAGCGGCAGACAAGGCAGAAGCTGCTGCTAAAGCTGCTAAAGACGGAACCGTAAAAACTGCTAAAGACGTTAATGACGCATTGAAGAAATAATTTTCTTTTGAATTTACAAAACTGAAACCATTCGTTACAACGAGTGGTTTTTTTTATGCAAAAAAGCGAGCCGATATTTTTTGTATTTTTGCTCTCAAATTAGAAGATACTACAAGATGCATTTTATTTCACAAGACCTAGAAGATTATATCGAACAGCACTCTGAAAACGAACCAGAGTTGTTAGCCAAACTTAATAAAGAAACATACCAAAAAATCCTTTTACCAAGAATGCTAAGCGGACATTTTCAGGGACGTGTTTTAAGTATGTTGTCAAAATTAATTCGTCCGGTAAATATTCTGGAAATTGGAACTTATACAGGTTATGCCGCTTTATGCTTGTGTGAAGGAATGCAGGAAAATGGTCAGTTGCATACTATAGATATTAAAGAAGAATTAATTGATTTTCAGCGAAAATATTTCGATGCCTCGCCTTGGGGGAAGCAAATTTTTCAGCATTTAGGTGAAGCAGTTAATATTATCCCGACTTTGGAAGTAAAATTTGATTTGGTTTTTATTGATGCCGACAAAGAAAATTACCTGAATTATTGGGAAATGATTGTTCCTAAGATGAATAAAGGTGGCATTATTTTATCTGATAACGTTTTGTGGAGTGGAAAAATCCTTGAACCGGTTCATCCAAACGATCTTAGTACGAAAGTACTTTTAGAATACAATTTACTTTTGAAAAATGATCCAAGAGTAGAGACGGTTTTGTTGCCTATTCGTGATGGACTTACTGTTAGTCGTATTCTTTAGAAAAAAAAGGCTCTAAGGTGCTGAGACGCTAAGGTTCTAAGTTTATTTTAAACATCTGTAATTAAAATAACAATTATTTTCAAAATGAATTCTTTAAACGAAATAAACTCTGAAGGGTTTACAATTATAAATACTGTTTATACTGAAAATGAAATTGAAAAATTAATTTCGTTAATTGAAAATCAGACCGAAAATGATAGTACAAATGTGACATTCAGAAAATCCCAGGATTTGTTTGCCATCAGACAATTTCATAAAGAAATCCCTGAAACTTTGCCTTATATCTTCAATCAAAATTTAAAAGATATTATTGCCCATACTTTTGGAGAAGGCTACTTTATAACAAAATCCATCTATTTTGATAAACCGGAGAAATCAAATTGGTTTGTTGCTTATCATCAGGATTTAACCATTTCTGTTGATAAAAAAATTGAAATCCAAAATTTCGAAAACTGGACTATAAAACAGAATCAATTTGCAGTTCAGCCTCCAAAAGAAATTCTGGAAAATAATTTCACTATCAGAATCCATCTTGACAACACAACCAAAGATAATGGCGCTTTAAAAGTGATAAACGATTCACATTCAAAAGGAATTTTTAGAGTTGAAAACCTGGAAATTGAAAATGAAAAAGAAACTATTTGTGAAGTTAAAAAAGGCGGAGTTATGATTATGAAACCTTTACTTTTTCATGCTTCAAACAAAACCACAAATAACGAAAGAAGAAGAGTTATTCATATTGAATTTAGCAACCAAATTCTTCCAGATGGACTAGAATGGAGCGAGAAAATAGCTACTGAGATACTAAGCAGCTAAGCCACTAAGATTATACTAGCAGAAAACTCAGAACCTTAGAATCTTAAAAAAATTATCCCGGAAAATATTGTGGTTTTAATTTTCGATACACAAGATAGATCAACGATCCAAAAAGAGCTCCGAAGAAATATCCTGTAAGAATATCTCCAGGGTAATGCAATCCTAAATAAATCCGGCTATAAGCAAAGACTAACGGCCATAAAAACAAGAATCCCAAATACTTGAATTTACTTCTTAGCACCAAAAATAAAAATGTTGCTACTGCCATGGTATTCGCCGCATGACCAGAGAAAAAACTATACGAAGTTCTAACCTGAACTATACGAATAATTGATTTAAGATCAGGATTATTGCAAGGACGCAAACGTTGAAAAGTATGTTTAAATAAATTACATGTCTGATCTGTAAAAGCAATTAATACTGCAATGAAAAGAAGTATATACAAGGTTTGCTTTATACCTACCTTTTTATAAATAAGATAAAACAGGAATAAAAAAAAGGGTGTCCAATACAATTGATTGGTGATAATCAGCCAAAGTTTATCGTATGTTTCAGAACCTAAACCATTAAGATACACAAAGAGATTGATATCTAATTCTTGTATTTTTTCAAGCATAATTACATTTGACGTTTTACAGGTCCGGAGATGGTATCGATATCTTCTTTTACTTTGTCGATTTCTGTAGCGGTATCCCCTAACAGATTACCAGTCAAGTTAGTGGTATCGCCTAACAAATTAGTTTTTGCTTCGTTAATTTGGGCATTGATATTACCCGTGATATCTGTGAGAGCTCTTGAATCAAGACCATTAGCCTCTGCTCCTTTTTGAATTTCACTTTTAATATCGTTGGTCGCGTTTTTTAATTGCGCCATAGCTTTTCCCATTGTACGAGCTATTTCAGGCACTTTGTCAGAACCAAAAAGCATAAGTACTATAAACAGTATGAAAACTAATTCTCCTCCTCCTATACCAAACATATCTTATATTTTTATGTGCCACAAAGATATTAAATTTTGCAGCCGACTGTTTTAAAATTTACTTAAAAAAAAAAGACTCTTTTCAGAGTCTTCTTTTTTATTCTTAATCAAATTTTGACTTTTCTTCTACTTTTGGCCAAGAATTATTGGTCACATCAATATCAGCTGTCATTAATTTTGGATCTACCTGTATGCTTTTGATTGCTTTTTCAGTTGCATAAACTTTCTTAGCTGTATCATTATTTTTTCTCCAGATTTGAGCCGGATACTGGAAGTTTTGTTTTGAACCATCTTCGTAAGTGATCTCTACCAAAATTGGCATAATCATTCCGCCTGGTTTATTAAACTCTACTTCATAGAAATATTTAGGCGATTTTAAACTTGCTTTTTCTTCAGCAGTAAAACTTTGATTTACATAATCAGCCAATAATTTTACGTCGTCTACTTTCAAAGCTTTTTTCTTTGAAGCATTAACTTCCGCATTATCACTTGCAACTAAATAAACGAATGGTCCTTTATCGAATCCGAAACGTCCTTTCCTAACTTTTACATCTTTTAGATCAGCTGTTGGCGTATCAGAAACATAATATTGTTTTACGTCTTTAATTCCGATATCTACAAAATCTGTTGAATAAAACCATCCTCTAAAAAACCAATCTAAATCTACTGCAGAAGCATCTTCCATCGTTCTGAAGAAATCCTCAGGAGTTGGATGCTTGAACTTCCATCTGTTTGCATACGTTCTGAATGCATAATCAAACAATTCTCTTCCCATAACTACTTCTCTTAAGATATTAAGACCTGTAGCCGGTTTTCCGTAAGCGTTATTTCCAAATTGTGCGATCGTTTCAGAGTTAGACATAATTGGCTCTAAAAACTTTTGATCTCCACTCATATAAGGGACAATATTTTTTGCAGGTCCACGTCTTGAAGGAAAATTTGGATCTAATTCCTGCTCTGCCAAATATTCTAAAAATGAATTCAATCCTTCATCCATCCACGTCCATTGACGCTCATCTGAATTTACGATCATTGGAAAGAAAGTGTGTCCAACCTCGTGAATTACAACACCAATCATTCCGTTTTTAACTTCCTTGCTTGTTACTCCATTTTCATCAGGACGACCAAAATTCCAACAAATCATCGGATATTCCATTCCCTGATCTTCAGCTGAAACTGAAACTGCTTTTGGATAAGGATAGTCAAAAGTATGTGATGAATAGCTTTTTAGAGTATGAGCAACTGTCATTGTAGAAGTTTCTCCCCAAAGCGGATTTGCTTCTTTAGGATAAACAGATTCTGCCATAACAATTTTACCACCCAATTTTACAGCCATTGCATCGTAAATGAATTTTCTTGAAGAAGCAATACCGAAATCACGTACGTTTTTAGCACTAAATTTCCATGTTTTCTTCTTTTCAGAGAAACCTTTTTCAGCCGCTTCAGCTTCCGCCTGCGTAACGATTACAACCGGTTTATCAAATGATTTTTGAGCTTGCTCGTAACGTTTTACCTGTTCTGCAGTAAAAACTTCGCTTCTGTTTGTTAATTCTCCTGTTGCATCAATAACGTGATCTGCAGGAACTGTAATGTTTACGTCGAAGTTTCCGAAAGGAAGAGCAAACTCTCCGCTTCCCCAGAATTGCATATTTTGCCATCCTTCAACATCGTTATAAACTGCCATTCTTGGGTAGAATTGTGCAATTACATATAATTTATTTCCGTCTTTTTCGAATAATTCGTAACCAGAACGTCCGCCTTCTTTTCTATAATTATTGATGTTGTACCACCATTTTATAGCTAATGAAATTTTTTCTCCGGGTTTTAAAGGAGTTGCCAAATTAATACGCATCATCGTTTCGTTGATCGTATAGGACATAGGGCTTCCTTTGGCATCTTTTACTTGTTCGATATTAAAACCACGCTCTAGATCTTTTTTCAAATATTTGCTTGAAAAACCATCTAATGGCAGCACCTGATTGATTTTTTCGCTTTCAGCTAATGGCGCCTGAGTATTTGCTTTAGCCTGATTTTGATCCAACTGAATCCATAAATACTCTAAAGTATCAGGAGAATTATTTGAATACGTAATAACTTCAGACCCGCTTAATTTTGAATTTTTATCATCTAATTCGATATCAATTTTATAATCTGCCTGTTGTTGGTAATATGCAGGACCTGGTGCTCCTGAAGCCGTACGAAACATATTTGGAGTTGCCAGCAAATCATACATTTGACTGAATTTGTTGGTATCGTACTTACCTTGTTGTTTTGGGGCAACTGTGGTATTTTTTTCCTGCGCCATTAATAAGGCAGGAAAAATTAATAATAATGAAAGTTTTTTCATAAAAAGTAATGGGTAATTTTATCAGGGTGTGAAAATAACAATTAAAATGATAATTATATCCATTCATTAATACTTTAACACTTCTTTCCTTGAAGATTCTGTAAAGAGAACACTCTTTTTAGTGCCAAATGCTGAAATATGTGTAATGTTTTGCTGCTCAGCATTCCAATCTACTAAAATGGTGTTTGAAATCTCAAGTGTCTTAAATTTATCGATGTCTTTTATTCGGGAATAACAGACCAGTACATCACCAGCTTCAACCTCTTTAGACAAAAAAGTAATTGATTTTGGTTGCCCGTTTACTTTTATTGTAAAATTTTCCGAGAGGTACTTTTTAAACAATTCTAAATCTTCGGGTGTTTCTTTTTCTGTTCCAACAAAGGTTTTCTTATGGTATTTTTTCTCCATTCCGTTATTCAAATCATCGATAAAAATACGAGATGTAATTTGAATCATTTTTTTTTCGGCTGCATAATTCACCTGAAAAACCCCCATATAAAATTTATGAAAAGCAAACGAGGACAAGGATAAAAATAAAACCCCAATTAAGGGGTAAATTAATTTATTTTTCATTTTTGGAAACCGTAATATTCTTAAAATCTTTATTCTTGTTAATCATAAAATCGATTAACTGAAATTTATCATCTGGTTTTAAATATCGCTTAGATTCAGGATCATTGGAGCAATACATTAAAAACAACTCTATTTCATCATCTTTTAGATTTAATGTTTTATTGAAAAAATCGGGAGTGAAATTATCTTTTGCATAAGCCGTAAAAGCAATATCACTTATAACTTCTTCCTGAACCTCGTCATTTTTACGTAGAAGCTTCTTAACATCCTTAAATATTCGAACAAAATCTGTTCCGTATTTAATTGTCTGGTCAGAATACATTACATTATTCTTTGCTGTAGATTGTTTGTCATCTTCAAACTGCATATCTACTATTCCCTGAGAACCACTTGTAAGTGTTTTATCCTGTATGTCTTTATGAACCAAAACTTCTTTAAGCTGATTGTTTACTAAATCTAAAGGAACAGTAAAGAGAATTTGAGCACAATCTTTTTCTGTCAAAACAATCTTTCTGGATTGAAATGCCATTCCGGTAAAGAGCAACGTGTCTTTTGGCCTTGCCATAATATCAAATAATCCGCCAGAACCAATAAAAGTTCTAACATTGGCATTTATGTTCATTACATATCCGCTTTCGATAGCAAGCGATGTATTGGTCACTTTCCCGTGTAATGACCTTCTGGTTGAATTTTGTCCGAATGAGATTTGACAAAGCAGGCACAAAACGAGTATTCTTAGGCTATTTTTCATTTTCAAGGATTTTAAGATATTTTCTGGCTAATTCAGTTATTAAAAACATACTCATTGTTTTGTTTTTACTATTCAAAGATACGGCAAATTCAGAATCCTCTACACAATATAATTGAAATCCTTTAATATCTTCTAACGAAATCCTTAATCTTTCAGTATAATAATTGTCATCAAAAAGATATTCGAGCTTTCTAAAAAGCATTTCTTTCTTCTCTACTTTCACTTCTTTTTTAAGCATAGAAGTTCGCCCTGACATTGCATTTATTATTTTATCAACCGATGTTGATTTGGCTGTATAAAGTTTTCTTTCAGCCGGCGTATACGTTTTTTGACCGTGCGGCACAATTCCGAGATTTTCAGCGTTAATGCCCGCATTTTCATTCACAACAACCTCTTTCAGCTCGATTTGTTTCGCGGTCATCCTTATCTGAATTGAAACAGAATTTAAATCTTCTGTTGTAATTCTATGCTTTAAAGGTTCCATATTAACAGAAGAAAACACCAGAACGTCTCCTTCCTTTGCTACAATAGAAAACATTCCGCTTTCATCTGTAACAGCGGTAATTTGAGTATTATTATTGATAATATTCACACCTTCAACCGAGGATGATTCTTCAAATACCTGCCCAAGAATTTCTTTAGCACCAAAAGTTTGTCCAAATGAAATTTGAGCAATTAATAAAAATAGAATTAACAATGTATTATTTGTTCTCACCAGCCAATATTTCTTTGTATTTAACAGCTAATTCAGCTAACAAAAATTCCGTAGAAGTTTTATTTTTCGAATTTAAAATAACCGTAAACTTATCATTTTCAACAGCATAATACTCAAATCCTTTCACATATTCATTCGGAATTTTCAATCGGTTTACAAAATGATCCAGACTGAACATATTTTCCAGAAGCTTCATGAAAAATTCCTTTTTCTCTACAATCAATTCCTTTTTAAGCATTTTTGTTCTTCCTGATAAAAAATTCAGAAAAGGATCTGCAGAAACTGAACCACCAGCCATTCCACTTGCAGTAGCAGTAGCATCTAACGCAGTAGCAGTACGCAATTTTCTTTCACTTTCTGTATATGTTTTTTGATTAGAAGGAACAATCCCCAAAGCTACAGCATTAATATTATCGTATCTCCTTATAATTACTTCTTGCAACTGATGCATTACCAAACTAAGTCTCACAGTAAAATTAAGGTCCGTAAAATTTTCAGTGGTCAGAAGAACTCTGTTTTCTTTGAATTGAATAGAAGAAAAAACGAGTGTATCTCCAGGTTTAGCCTTGATTGAAAAAGATCCGTCAGCAGTTGTAGTTACCATAACTTCAGTTTGCGCATTTACCACATAAACACCTTCTAAATCGTTTGTATTCGAAACGACCTTACCGTTTACAATAGCGCGATCCTGATCTTGTGACCATGCAGCCTGACTTAAAACAACAACCAAAACGCATAAAACTTTGTTGATCAAAATGAAAAAATTATAATTACCGTTAAAAGTGTAAAAATATCTTAATGTGTTGCAAAATTAGTATTAACGGCTTGGTAAAAATATGTTAATTAAACGCTGTTTTTTTAGTCTGAAAAAAGAGTTTTTAATACCTTTAACCTAAACAATTTGAGTACAAAATTTATGAAAAGCATTATTATTGCCAGCACCTCAACCCTTCACGAAGGCAGTTATTTAGAATATGTATTACCTACTTTAACAGAACATTTTAAAAATTGCAAAAGCATCTTATTTATTCCTTTCGCGCGTCCGGGCGGCATCTCTCATAACGATTATACTGAAAAAGTAGCACAGGCATTTGCAACAATTAACATTTCAGTAAAAGGAATTCATGAGTTTGAAAATCCTGAAGAAGCAATAAAAAATGCAGAAGGAATATTTACCGGTGGCGGAAATACTTTTTTATTGGTTACACAATTATACAAACACAATATTATGCAGCTTCTTTCTGAAACTGTAAAAAACGGAACACCTTATTTAGGCACCAGCGCAGGCAGTAACATTTGCGGATTGTCTATGCAAACTACCAACGATATGCCAATTGTTTATCCGCCAAGTTTTCAAACTTTAGGATTGATTCCTTTTAATTTGAATCCACATTACTTAGATCCGGATTTACAATCAAAACATATGGGAGAAACGCGCGAGACAAGAATCAAAGAATTTCATGCTTTTAATGCAATCCCGGTTTTAGGCTTAAGAGAAGGAAGCTGGCTTGAAGTAAGCGGCAATAAAATTACTTTGAAAGGAAATTTGACTGCACGATTATTCAAACAAAACCAAAATCCGACAGAATTAGAAACAGAAAGCGATTTGAGCAACTTAAAATAGAAATTCCAAGTTTTAAAATTCCAAATTCCAAATCTTTACATTCATTTGTCTTAAACCTGGAATTTGGAATTTCAAAATATTGGGATTTACAATAACGGCTTAAAAGCAAAAATCCCCAAACAAATTGTTTGAGGATTTTGAAGAGCGAAAGACGAGGCTCGAACTCGCGACAACCAGCTTGGAAGGCTGGAGCTCTACCAACTGAGCTACTTTCGCATTAACAGGGTGCAAATATAAATAATTAAATCATTTAAAAAAATAAAAATCAATAAATATTTAACTTTGATAAAAAAACCGAAACAATTAAGTTCCGGTTTTTAGAGCGAAAGACGAGGCTCGAACTCGCGACAACCAGCTTGGAAGGCTGGAGCTCTACCAACTGAGCTACTTTCGCATTACTGGTGCAAATATAAAAAATAAGTTCAGTTCAAAACAAGCTTTTTTTCAAAAAAAATCAATTAAAAACAACAATTTCTTATAACCTATTTAAAACTAAAAAGTTATACACTCAATTATTTTTCATAAATTATGATTCAAATTAAAGAAATACCTTCAAAAGAAACTTATATCGTTCGCCAAGCTGTTCTCAGAAAAGGAAAACCGCCAGAAAGTTGTATCTTCGAAGGAGACGATTTAGAAACAACACATCATTTTGGTCTTTTTGATAATGAATATTTAACAGGAATTATTTCGTTATTCGATAAAATCAATCCTATATTTGCCGGGCAAAATCAAGCACAAATTCGCGGGATGGCTGTTTTAGAAACGCATCTGAAAAAAGGATTTGGAGAGACTTTAGTCAAATATTGTGAAACCTACTGCAATGAGAACAAAGTCGATTTGATTTGGTTTAACGCCAGAACCGCCGCTGTAGGCTTTTACAAAAAAATGGAATACCAACCCCTGGGTGCTCCATTTGATATTAAAGATGTTGGCGAACACTATTTGATGTTTAAAAAATTATAAAATGAAGAAACTTTACTTTCTTTTAATAGTATGTATTTTTATTAGTTGTAAAAAACAGGAACCGAAAGTCATTCCTGTAAAAAAAACAACACCACCTCCTGCAATTATACTTACTGATGAAAGAACAGTTTCTGTTGACACTACCCTGATAGGCGTTTTTAAAAGCAAAACACTTCAGGAATTTTACAACTCGTCAAACAATAAAACGGTTTGGGGAAATCTCAAAAAAAGGACTTATGTTTTAACTCAATTAAAAAATTCCAAAGTATTAGGTTTAGATCCGGACGATTACAAATCTGCAACACTTGAGAATTACGAAAAGAGAATCAGCAAACTTAGCGATAAAGAATTAGCAACTTTTGATATTTTGCTTACTTATAACTTCGAATTATATCTGAATCATTTGCACAAGGGCAAGCTGGATCCTAAAAAACTATACACAGATTGGGATTTGGAAGAGAAAAAGCTGGATGTCAATAGTGTGTTGATAAAAGCCTTTAACAAAAACAAATTAGACAGCATTGTTGAAAACATCCAACCAAAATCAGAAACCTACAAGCAACTTTTAAAAGCACTTGAAATTATTGATACATTTCCGGAAGACGACATCGAAATGATTACTACGGATTCTTTGACAAAGAAAATAACATTAAATGACAATAATCCCGCTTTAGTCAATATTAAAAAAAGGCTTTTATTTTGGGGAGATATGTCCGGAAAAGATAGTTTAAGTATAAACTACAATCAAAAGACATTTGAATCAGTAAAAAAATTTCAGGAAAGACATGGCTTAGCAGCTGATGGCGTAATTGGTCAGGGAACAATAAGTGCTTTAAATTATTCCAAAGAAAAAAGGAAACAACAAATCATTGCTAATTTAGAACGCTGGCGATGGTATAACAGTGATTTTGCTGAGAACTATTTCATCATCAATATACCAAATTATAGCCTGAACGTCGTCGAAAGCCAAGATACCACTCTGGTTCGCAATATTGTTGTTGGTACTAGTAAAAGAAAAACACCAATTATTACTTCGGTACTAAAAACGGTTGTTTTTAACCCAACCTGGACTGTTCCGCCAACCATTTTAAAAGAAGACGTGGTTCCTGCCATGAAACGCAATCGTAATTATTTAAAAAATAAAAACATTACGATATATGACACTACTGGTAAAGAAGTCGAGCCAAGCAAGTGGAATGAAAATAAACCCGGAAACTATAAATATGTGCAAAGTCCGGGATATAATAATTCATTAGGGTTAATGAAAATTCTTTTTCCAAACCACCATAGCGTATACTTACACGACACCAATCATCGTACTATTTTTGGAAGAAATAATCGTTCGTTAAGTTCAGGCTGTGTTCGTATTGAAAATCCGCTAGAGCTTGCAGAACACATTTTAAATGATAGCATTTCGACAAAGTGGCCGAAAGAAAAAATCGATTCAATTATTGAAACTAAAATCACGACTAATATCAGGATAACAAAAAAGTACGCTTTATACCAATGGTACTGGACAGCATGGAGCAAAAAAAATCAGCTCATTTTCAGAGCTGATATTTATAATTTAGATTCGGATTTGTATGCTAAACTAAGAAATTAGTCTTTCTTCCATCGCAAAACTCCTTGACGGATGGTAGATGAACAAACACGATTTATTTTTTATAGTCTCGATTATTTTATCTCTCAATTCAAAGGGAATTGCCGGACAACCCTGGCTTCTGCCTAATCTTTTATTATTTCTAATGAAAGATTCTGAAACGTAGTCTGCAGCATGCATTACAACGCCTCTTTCACGAGCATTGTCATTTACACCATTTTCCAAACCATCCAATCGAAGAGAAACGCCGTGTTTTCCCTGATAAATTTCGCCTGTAGCATAAAAACCAAGACTACTTTTATTAGAGGAATTATTGTTTGAAAAAGCAGATGCATATTCTTCGCCTGTATTTCTTCCGTGAGCAACCAAAGATTGAAACAAAACGGTGTTTGTAGCCAAATCAATTACCCAAAGGCGTTTGGTATTGGATGACAAACTAAAATCAATCAACGTTAGGATATCTTTTTGGATAACTCCTTTTTCTTTCAATAAATAAAATCCTTTTAAGGCTTCAGAGAAAGTCTTCAATTCAGGCAACTGATAGTTGTTAGGATTCAAGGTATGGTAGACACCTTCAATCTTAGCTTCGACACTTAGTTTTTCAACTTTGGCGATACTTTTAGTTACTTCTTTTTTAGTTTCGGGAGTGCTTTTTGAATCTTTACCAAAAGATAATAACAAAAACACGAACAGTGGATAAATTTTGTAAATCATTGAATTTCTTTAGGTTAATAACAAATTTGGGTTTGACAAAAGTATAAAAAAAATATGCCGCACAAAATAAATCCCTGCAAATCAAGCCTGTTTTGTTTAAATTTTAACAGATCAAAAACAAAAAATTAGCATCTTGACGTAAAAATCCTATTTTTGCCTATTATTTTAACTTTAATTACGTAACCATATACTTACAATATTAAAAAGATATAATTTTCACCTTTTAAAGTGTAACATTTAACAGAAATGAATGTCTATATTATCTCAAGTATCTTTCATCATACAAAATGAAAAAAGTAGTTTTCCTTTGTTTTCTGTTCTGTCTATCTTTCGGCTATAGCCAAAAGAAAGCCCTGCAAGCACAATCTACTTCGCAGTCCATTACTATTGATGGAAAACTAGATGAAACAGCCTGGGAGAACGTTCCAATTGCTTCTGACTTTATAATGTTTGAACCTGATAACGGGAAACCAATTCCCGAATCCCAAAAAACAGAAATCAAGGTTATATACAACAATGACGCTATTTACATTGGCGCTATGATGTATGATCATGAACCTAACAAGATTCTAAAAGAAATTTCGCAACGTGATAATTTTGGAACTGCTGATATTTTTGGCGTCTTCATTAACGGCTTTAATGACGGCCAACAGAATTTCGAGTTTTTTGTTTCTGCAGCTGATGTTCAGGGAGATTGTATTATGACAGATGCTATTGGCGAGGATTATTCCTGGGATGCAGTTTGGATTAGTAAAGCAAGAATAACGGATAAAGGCTGGATAGTGGAAATGAAAATTCCGTACGCCGCCTTGCGTTTCTCCGCAGAAAACAAACAAACCTGGGGAATTAATTTTTTCAGAGAAGTAAAAAGAGAACGTCGAAAATATACATGGAACTTGATTAATACCAAAATAGGAACATTCACCCAACAAAATGGTGAATTAACCGGAATTGAAAATATCAAACCTCCTACCCGATTATTTTTTATGCCTTACGCTTCTTATTATTTGAATGCTGCAGATGGCCAAAAAACGTACGGCACCATAAAAGGCGGTATGGATATCAAATACGGAATTAATGATGCCTTTACACTCGACGCTATTCTGGTTCCCGACTTTGGACAAACCAAATACGACGATCAGATTTTGAATTTGAGTCCGTTTGAACAACAGTTTAATGAAAACAGGGCTTTTTTTACTGAAGGAACCGATTTGTTTAATAAAGGAAATATCTTTTACTCGAGAAGAATTGGAGGCGCGCCTACCATTGATCCTGAATTAAACGACCATGAAGAAGTCTATGAAACAGTTCAGAATGTGAACCTAATTAATGCCTTAAAAGTTTCGGGAAGAACCAAAAACGGATTGGGAATTGGAATTTTGAATGCC
Organism: Flavobacterium aquidurense; assembly: GCA_900107365.1. Taxonomy (GTDB): domain Bacteria; phylum Bacteroidota; class Bacteroidia; order Flavobacteriales; family Flavobacteriaceae; genus Flavobacterium; species Flavobacterium aquidurense. The sequence goes on along the minus strand of FNPS01000004.1, from coordinate 138,621 downwards.
GTTACTGAAAAAACTTTCGCCACTATTAAAGATACTATTTCAGGCGATACAAGAAAAATAGTTGTTGAGCCCTTAACCAATTATAATGTATTAGTTTTAGACCAGCGTTTCCGTAAAAATTCTTCGATAACCTTTATCAATACAAATGTTACAAGAAACGGACATTACAGAGATGCCAATGTCTCCGGTTTAGTTTGGGATTTAAATACCAAAGCAAATACCTACAATTTATCCGGGAATATAAAATACAGTACCATCAATCTTGATGAAAACAAAACCGGAGTTTTCTCTACAATTGGTTTTGCTGAAACCAGTGGAAAATACCGTTACAGCATAGGTAGTGATTTTGTGACAAAAGGTTACGACCCGAACGACCTCGGAATTAATTTTTACACCAATTATTATAATTTCTACGGAAATGCAAATTATAGAATCCTAAACCCAACAAAACTTTTTAATAGTTTCAAGGTCAACTATAATATGTATGCTGAATTCAATAAAGAATCCGGCAAAGTACAAGACAATAATATTGAGGCAAATGTAAACCTGAGTACGGTAAAAAATAATTATTACGGCGGGGGCATTACCGTATTTCCTTTGGTATCTCATGATTATTATGAACCTAGAGCTGATAATCGTTATGTTATTATCCCGAGAAGAATAGAAGCCTGGGGAAGTATTTCTACCAATTACAACCATAAATTTGCTATCGATATAAATCCTTCAATCGCTATTGCTGATGAACCTGGAAGAATGGCATATGGTTTTGATATTGGTCCAAGATATCGCTTTAGCGATAAACTTTTAATGGTTTATACCTTTAGTTTTTTCAGAAAAAACAACAATAAAGGTTATATCGACGGCTATGATGATGATGGCAATGAAAGCACTCCGGAAACTATTGTTTTTGCTAATAGAAATGTAATTACCTACTCTAATACCATTACCGGGAAATATGCTTTAAACAGTGCAATGACTTTAAATTTAGCGCTTCGTCAATATTGGTCGTATGCTGAAAATAACGACATACTTGAATTGCAGCAAGACGGAACTTTAACGCCTTATCCTCAATATACAGAGAACAAAAATTCGAGCTTTTATTCCTGGAATGCTGATTTATCGTATTCATGGTGGTTCGCACCTGGAAGTCAGGTTTCGGTTTTATATCGTAATAGTGCATCTAATTTTGAGCGCATTATCGATAAAGAATTTAAAGGCAATGTAAATGCATTACTCAACAACGATGCTTTAAAACATATTTTTTCAGTCAGCGTAAAATATTTTATCGACTATAATGCTGTCAAAAATAAGTTCAGAAAGAGAGCTTAGCGTGAATTAATTTTAAAAAATAAAGACTTCTGTAATTAAATTATTATTTTTTCATACGCTTCATTTTATTAAACATAAATGTAACATAGCTTTCTTTGCACATTTTAGAAATGGCTTATCTTTGTAGAAAACAAGAAATAATGAACAAGAAAGTTATCCTTATGATTTTAGACGGTTGGGGAAAATCTCCTGACCCTAAAGTATCCGCAATAGACAATGCAAATGTTCCTTTTATAAACAGTCTTTACAAAAATTACCCAAGCGCTCAACTTCGCACCGACGGATTAAACGTAGGTTTACCTGAAGGTCAGATGGGAAATAGCGAAGTGGGACATATGAATCTTGGTGCCGGAAGAATTGTGTATCAGGATTTAGCCAAAATTAACCTTGCCGTTGCACATCAAACATTAGCCAAAGAACAAGTTTTGGTTGATGCTTTTACATACGCTAAAGAAAACAACAAAAAAGTACACTTTTTAGGATTAGTTTCTGACGGAGGTGTTCACTCGCATACTTCTCACTTACGCGGATTAATTGATGCTTCTCAGGAATATGGTTTAGATCAGGTTTACGTTCATGCCTTTACAGACGGACGTGATGTTGACCCAAAATCAGGAGCAAAATACATTCATGATTTAGAAGAGCATATTAAAGATACTCCTGTAAAAATTGCTTCAATCATTGGTCGTTATTACGCCATGGATCGCGACAAACGTTGGGAACGTGTGAAATTAGCTTATGATTTAGTAGTTAACGGAACCGGAACTCCATCAAAAAACGCAGTGGCAAGTATTCTTGATAGCTACGCACACGATGTTACTGACGAATTTATTACGCCAATTGTTATGGTTGATGAAGAACAGAAACCTTTGGCTACAATTGTTGAAGGTGATGTTGTTATCTTCTTTAATTTTAGAACAGACAGAGGTCGCGAACTTACAGAAGCGCTTTCGCAACATGATTTCCATGAGCAAAACATGCACAAATTAAACTTGTATTATGTAACGCTTACCAACTACGATGAAACATACCAAAACGTAAAAGTCGTTTACAATAAAGATAATATTACTGAAACGCTGGGTGAAGTTTTAGAAAAAGCGGGTAAAACGCAAATTCGTATTGCTGAAACAGAGAAATATCCACACGTTACCTTTTTCTTTTCTGGTGGAAGAGAAACTCCTTTTGAAGGTGAATCAAGAATTTTGAGAAATTCTCCAAAAGTTGCTACTTATGATTTACAGCCAGAAATGAGCGCCTATGAGTTGACTGCTGCTCTTGTTCCTGAATTAAATAAAGGCGAAGTAGATTTCGTTTGTTTGAATTTTGCAAACGGAGACATGGTTGGGCATACCGGAATCATGAGTGCTGCAATTCTTGCGTGTGAAGCTGTTGATGCTTGTGTAAAACAAGTTATTGAAGCGGCTCTTGCCAATGATTACACTACAATTGTAATTGCCGATCACGGAAACTGCGAAACTATGATCAATCCTGATGGAAGTCCTAACACAGCGCACACAACGAATCCTGTGCCGATTATTTTAGTTGACAAGAATTTGAAAAACATTCAAAATGGTGTTTTAGGAGATATTGCCCCAACAATTTTAGAATTAATGGGAGTTCCTCAGCCAAATGCAATGACTTGTCATTCATTATTATAGAAAAACCACTTTTTTTAATACAAAAAGAGACAAGTCTGAAGACTTGTCTCTTTTTTGTTTTTATTGATTTTCATATAAGTCTTAAAAGTTCATTTAAAAAGAACACTTAAAAGCATCCCCTATGATTAATTATATGCCCTATGGTTTAAATTAATCACATTACAAAATAATGATAGGTCCATTCGACTGCATAAATCACAAGTCCAATTAAGCCTCCAACTAAAGTTCCGTTTATTCTGATATATTGAAGATCCTTTCCTATTTCTAATTCCAATTTTTCAGAAACTTCCTTTCCGTCCCAGCTTTTAACGGTTGATGAAATTAAATCTCCAATTACTTTTTTATTATTCAGGAGCACTGCTAATAAATCATTTTTGATAAAATTATTGATTTTGTCAATCATTACAGGATCTTCTTTGATTCCATTTCCGAAACCCTGAATCAAACTTGAAATACTATTTTTGATGGAAGATGCATCGCCTTTTTCTAAATCATTTGAAATTGACAATTTTATTTCGTCCCAAATTCCGTTAATGTAATCCTGAACTTCTTTTTTGCCTGCAAAACCAAGAATTAGATTATTGATTTTGATTCTCATTTCTTCGGAGTTTTTTACTTTTTCGAGGAAGTCAGCAATGTATTCGTCTATCTTAATTCTAATTTCACTTTCCGGTTTTTTAGCTTCATCCAAAAACTCTTGCAATCCATTAAAAACACCTTCTGAAATGCTCTTATCGGCCAGACCAAAACTCAAAAAAGGCGTTGATGCTTTTACTTTTTTCCGAATCAGATCTTTATTATTAGCCAATTCTGAACTCATAACTTCAAGAAGATTTGTCAGTAATTGATCTTTTACATTTCCTTTCTGTAAAGGTTCTAACGCCAGCGCGACCCAATCTCCAAAATTAATTGCTTCTAATTTCTCTTTGAATTGAAACTGAATAAAACGTTTTATATCTTCATCTTTTATCGTTTTTAAAACACCCGGAATAATATTTACGGCAACCAAATTGGCAATTTTATTAGCGTTTTCTTCTTGTGAAAGCCAATCTGAAGCCTTTGTGGCAAAGTTGAATTCTTCTAATTTAATTTCTAATTTCTCCCGATTCAGAAATTCTTCTGAAACAAAATTTCCGAGATTTTCACCAATTTCATTTTTCTTAGTGGGGATAATTGCGGTGTGCCAAATCGGAATTCCGAGTGGATGGCGGAATAAAGCCACAACTGCAAACCAATCGGCGATTCCTCCCACCATTGCGGCTTCGCTAAAAGCCTGCAACATTGGAATCTTAAAATAAATAGCAATTATAAATAGTAGTACCGCAACGCCTAAAAGCGACAAAGCATTTGCCTTCATTTTCTTTAAAGCTTTTACTTTGACTATATCCTGATCTGTAGAAATTTCCATGATTGTAATCGTTTTTACTACTAATTTACGTTTTTTAAGTCAAATACTAAGCTGAAAAACGTTGAAATCAAGAAGTGCAAAAAAAGGTTTGCCACGAATTTTACTAATTTTCACTAATTTTTTCCTCCGAAAACTTTAAAAACAATGAACTCTCAAAATTCAATTTTTTTATTAAAATTGAATTCATGCTAATTCGTTAAATTCGTGGCGAAAAATTTGTATAAATATCGTACTTTTGCGAACTGAAAATCTGAAAAATATGATTATCCAAAAAAGTAGAGAAGAGATTGAGTTAATGCGCGAAAGTGCTTTGATCGTATCTAAAACATTAGGAATGATTGCTTCTGAAATTAAAGAAGGAGTTACCACATTATATCTTGACAAATTAGCCGAGGAATTTATTCGCGATCATGGTGCAGTACCAAGCTTTCTTGGATTGTATGATTTCCCGAATTCTCTTTGTATGAGTCCGAATGCACAGGTGGTACATGGAATTCCAAACAATACTCCTTTGAAAAGCGGAGACGTTATTTCAGTAGATTGTGGTGCATTCAAAAATGGATATCACGGTGATCATGCTTATAGTTTCGAGATTGGAGAAGTTGCTCCGGAAGTTAAAAAACTTTTGCAGGTTACTAAAGAATCGCTTTATGTTGGAATCAGGGAATTTAAAGCTGGAAATCGCGTAGAAGATGTTGGAAATGCGATTCAAAAATATACGGAATCTCACGGTTACGGTGTTGTTCGTGAATTGGTAGGTCATGGTGTAGGACAAAAAATGCACGAAGAACCAGAAATGCCTAATTACGGAAAACGTGGTCGTGGAAAACTTTTTGTTGAAGGAATGGTGGTTGCAATCGAGCCTATGATCAATATGGGAACCAGAAACATCAAACAATTAAAAGATGGCTGGACAATCTTAACTGCGGACGGAAAACCAAGTGCGCATTTCGAACACGACGTGGCATTAATTGATGGAAAACCAGAATTATTATCAACTTTTCAATACATCTACAAAGCATTAGGAATCGAAAGCAATGAAGAAGATGAATTCAGAAGAGTGCCGTTAATTTTATAGTTATTCCACAGAGATTCACAAAGATATACGCCAAGATTCACAAAATTTTTTATTTACCAGCCTTTTAAAATGTTTGAGGAAAACAATGAATCTCGTAATAGATTAGATGCAATTACATATAAAATTATAGGTTTAGCTATTGAAGTACATAAACAGCTTGGTCCAGGTTTATTAGAGTCAGCTTATCAGGAATGTTTGTATTATGAAATTGTAAATTCTGGTTTGATTGCTGAAAAAGAGAAAATTTTACCAAATAGTTTACAAAGACATAAGACTTGATCATGGTTATAGAATTGATTTGCTGATTGAGAATACAATTGTAATAGAATTGAAAACTGTCGAAGCTTTTACGGATGTACATTTTGCTCAGATATTAACCTATTTAAAACTTGGCAATTATCCATTAGGCCTTCTTATTAATTTTGATTCAAAAATTTTAAAAAACAACATAAAAAGATTTATAAACACTTTGTGAGCCTCTGTGTCTCCTTTGTGTAACTCTGCGAAATAACCCCCAATGAAAAAACTATTCAAACTAGTACTTAATACAATACCGCGTCCCTTATTAATTCGTTTGAGTTATGTGGCGCGTCCAATTTTGGCTTTATCTTTAAAAGGAGATAAATTTACTGATCCTATTGATGGGAAAAGTTTCAGATCGTTTTTACCTTACGGATACGGAAAGCAACGTAATAATGTGCTTTCTCCAAGTACACTTTCGTTAGAAAGACACCGTTTACTTTGGTTGTATTTAAACGATCAGACTGATTTTTTTACAGCGCCAAAAAAAGTGCTTCATTTTGCACCGGAACAAGCTTTTTATAAATTATTCCGCAAGCAAAAAAATCTGGATTATACCACAACCGATTTGTTTTCGCCTTTGGCAGATGTAAAAGCAGATATCTGTAATTTACCATTTAAAGACAACGAATACGATGTGATTTTATGTAATCACGTTTTAGAACATATTCCGGATGACACAAAAGCAATGCAGGAATTATTCAGAGTCTTAAAACCAGGCGGAATGGCGGTTTTGCAAATTCCACAGGATTTATCGAGAGAAGTTACTTTTGCTGATGATACGATTACAGATCAAAAAGAACGTGCTAAAATATTTGGACAATACGATCACGTACGTATTTATGGTCGTGATTATTTTGACAAATTAAGAAGTATCGGTTTCATCGTAATCGAAGAAGATTACACCAATAAAATTGCACCAGAATTGGTAGAGAAATATTGTTTAGCAAAAGGAGAAATTATTCCACTTTGCTTTAAACAGGAAAACTAAAGTTTTCCAACCTATAAGTTCATTTAAAAAGTTTTCAAATTATTAATTATTTTGAAAACTTTTTACTTTTTAGCCTATCCCAAATTACAACCAAACCACAGCCCTACTCTTGGAACCAAAATCATTTCAATTTTGTTTTGACGTCAGTTTTGATAAAAATCTGAATACTTATATTCCAACATCTTATATAGTTGAGAATACTACTGATATTAAATATTTAGACAAAAAAGCAAGTAAAAATGTACTTGAAAGTTTTGGAATTGTTTTTGAAAATTTAGATTCCAATGCAAAAAAAATACTGACCGCTTGCGAATCCTTAAAGCCTGACTTTATTTTCAAAAAATTCAGCGCCAAAATCAAATCAGCAAAGACAATTTCGGACTTGCAAAAAGATTCCAAAATTGATTTTGCCATTCGTCAGCACTTAAAATTTAATTTAGAATCCTTTTATAATTTAATTGTACAGGAACAATTTCCGTTATCCCTTGATATGGGAATCGAAAAGGACTTTTATCGTTCAAGAATCAATATTGATCCATTATATTTTGAACCTCAAATTCAGTTTGACAAACACTCCGAAGGCATTACCTATACTTTATCTTTAAAAGAAAACGAAACTACATTTTTACCAATGAACAGTAGTGTTGATATTCTTTTGGATGAACCTGGCTGGTTAATAATTGATAAAAAATTAGGAAAGCTAAAAGACCTGAATTCCAAGAAACTTTCTCCTTTTTTAAAGAAAAAATCAATTGAAATACCATCAAAATTAGTTGATGATTATTTTAAAAGTTTTATTCCTGAAATAGCTAAAAAAATTGACATTGAAGCAAATGGCTTTGAAATTGAACTTCGTGATAAAATTATTTCCTGTACGATTCAGCCTGTTTACGATTTCTTCAAAAACTGTTATTATCTCAATCTTTATTTTGATTATAATGGCCATTCATTTGATGCCAGTAAAACTAAAAAGACACATTCGTTTGTTGATTTCAGCGTTGTCAATGAACCTAAAATAATTCAGTTTAAACGAAGCTCTGAGGAAAGTTTATATACAGACAAATTGCTGGAACTTGGTTTAACAAAAATCAAAAACGAATTATTTGGGTCAAATTCAGACGCCGAACTTCATGATCCTTATGCCAATATTCAATTTGTTATTGACCATAAAGAAGAGCTTGAAAATTTAGGTTTTACTATCCAAAATTTAAAACTGGAAAGCAAAGAAATCATTACCGAAAGTCATACTGTTTTAGCTTCAAAAGAAGAAACAAAAGAAGATTGGTTCGACATTAAAATCATGATTACGATTGGAGTTTTCACTATCAATTTCAGCGAAATTATTCCGAATATAAAAAGCAAGGAAAGGCTCTTTTTGTTGCCTGATGGAAACTATTTTCTGATTCCGCCAGAATGGCTCAGTAAATACAGTTCGCTGGCAAAATTAGCTAAAACAGAAAACGAAAATCTTCTTTTGCGCAAAAGTAATTTTACGGCTTTGGATACAATTCCTGAAATCAAAAATGATGTAATTCAAAAAGCAGAATATACCGCTTCTGATTTACTAAAAGCAACGTTGAGACCGTATCAAGTTGAAGGTGTACAATGGCTTTTAGGTCATTTCAACTCCAATTTAGGTGCTTGTCTGGCTGACGATATGGGACTTGGTAAGACATTACAAACCCTTGCCGTTCTGGTTGCCGTACAGGAACAATTAGGTTTTACAACTAAAACCACGAATTTTGATTTGTTTGCAAACGAAACAACTATTGAAAGAGAACCTTTAAAAACCCTGATTGTTTTACCTTCTTCATTGGTTTTTAACTGGTATAACGAATCTTCAAAATTTACGCCTCATTTTTCAAAAATGCAGTATGTTGGTAATGATAGAAAACTGTTAGCAAACAGATTAGCATCAACAGATTTAATTTTTACGAGTTACAGCATTGTACATCGTGATATTTCAATTTTAGAAAAATACAATTTCCGTTATTTAATATTAGACGAAAGTCAATACATTAAAAATAAAAATTCTAAGATTTTTAAAGCCATTAATAAAATAAGTACGGCGCATAAAATTGCCTTAAGCGGTACACCTATCGAAAATTCGCTGGACGATTTATGGTCACAAATGCAATTTATAAATCCGGATATTCTTGGAACTTATACTTTTTTCGCAGAAAACTTTAAAATTCCGATTGAGAAAAAGCAGGACGAAAACAGTTTATCTGAATTAAAAAATTTGGTTCAGCCGTATATTTTGCGACGAACAAAAGAACAGGTTTTAAAAGATTTACCGGAATTGACAGAGCAGATTTATTATTGTGATATGGATCCTGAACAGGAAAAATTATATGAACAAGAAAAATCAAAAGCTCGTAATTTTCTATTAAAAACAGACGGATCCAGTCCTGATAAAATTAGCATTATCAACACGCTGATGAAGTTAAGACAACTGAGTAACCATCCTAAAATGGTCGATCAGGAGTCGGAAATTGATTCCGGGAAATATATTGCAGTTACTAATTATCTGGAAAATTTAGTTAAAGGAAAACAAAAGACTATTATTTTCAGCTCATTTGTTACCAATCTGAATTTTTACACCGATTGGTGTAAGGAAAATAAAATAAAATATTGTGAAATTACAGGCGAAACTCCGGCCAGTAAACGAGAACAACAAGTAAAGCAGTTTCAGGAGAAAGAAGATCCTTTGTTGTTTTTTATTTCGCTTAAAGCCGGTGGTGTTGGTTTGAATATAACCAAAGCTTCTTATGTTTTGTTTTTAGATCCGTGGTGGAATCCTTTTGCAGAAAAACAAGGAGTTGGAAGAGCGCACCGAATTGGACAATTAAATAAAGTAAATGTGATCCGGTTTATTTCTAAAAATACGGTAGAAGAAAAAATAATCAAACTACAGGAAAACAAAAAGCTGTTATCTGACTCACTTTTAGAGGAAAGTTATATCAATGATGAAATCGAAGTTAATTTGAAATACATTTTGGGGTCCTGATAAATTGTTCTTAAAACCAATAAAATGCCTTATTTTTCGTTGTATAAATTGTTATATTTACAATCTTACAAACACGTTGCGTATAGTTTAAATACATAAAAACATAGGTTTTATTAAGTGTTTAAAAGAATGCAAAAGAGAAATATATTGCTATCACATAGCCAGCTTTGTGTCTTTTAAATTAGTGAAACGCCTTTTTTGAGATTGCATCTATGTTTCTGTGTGTTTAACAAATTATGCGTAACGAGTTCATACAATTTAATAAGATGTCAAAATTTTTGTTTCAAAGTTTACTTTTACTTTTCATTTTTACTTCGGCGAAAGCCCAGGAGGTACAAACCGAAGTTACTCCTCCCTATAACATTAAAACCGTTTCATTTGTGCAGAATGGAAGTAATGTAGTGCCGATTTTCGAATTAGGATCTTTATTTGAATTACAATTTGATGATTTGTTTGGGAATGAAGCCAATTATTATTTTGATGTAATTCATTGTGATTATAACTGGATTCCGACTGACATTCCGAAAACAGATTATGTTCGTGGTTTTGACAATCAAAGAATAACTGATTACTCGAATTCTTTTAATACGTTACAGTCTTTTTCGCACTATCGTCTTTCTTTTCCAAATCAGTTTACAACCCAATTGCGAATTTCAGGAAATTATATGTTAAGAATTCTAAATGAAGACAGAGAAGTCGTTTTCTCTAGAAAATTCATTTTATTCGAAGATCATTCAACGGTTGGAGCTTTAGTAAAACGAAGCCGTAACCTCAGCAATATTGATTACAAACAAAATCTTGAATTTACAGTACTCTCTAATGACATTGTTTTTCAGACCCCTTTGCAAAACGTAAAAGTGTTATTAATACAAAATGGAGATTTTAACACCACTATCAAAAATATTGCTCCACAATATACTATTGGAAACCAAATGGTTTACAAATACGATAAGGAGACACAGTTTTGGGCTGGAAATGAATTTTTATATTTTGAAAATAAAGACATTCGTGCTGCCAGCAATAATGTTGCAAAAGTAGGTTCAGCGAATGATATTTACAGTTCTTTTTTATATACAAATGGAGCGAGAGCCAACCAGATTTATACCTTATACGAAGATGTAAACGGAAACTTTGTTGTAAAAAACATAAACGCCTCTAATAATGAGATCGAAGCAGATTATGCCTGGGTTTATTTCAGTCTTTCGGCTCCGGCTTTCCAATTAAACAAAGACATTTATATTGTTGGAATGTTCAACAACTACAGCTTATCTCCGGAATACAAAATGGACTATAATGAAAAGAAAGGAATTTACGAAAAAGCAGTCATGATCAAACAGGGTTTTACTAATTTTGAGTATCGTGTAGCCGATAAAAAAGGCGTGATTGACTATGAAAATGCTATCGATGGAAATTTCTATCAGACAGAAAACGAGTACACTATATTGGTTTATTACAAACACAGTTCAGATCGCTACGAGAGAGTAATCGGAAAAGGAAATGCAAACTCAATAAATATCACCAATTAAAACATTGTTAAAGGATTTCTTTGAACGATTTTTTTTCGTAAGTTTGCATCTATAACACTCACATATATACTACGTTAGTATGGTTTCTCAGATTACAAGAGGCATAAAAATATCAGTTTTGACTAGTTTTGAAGGTACTTACTTCAAGAACTACAAGATTCATTTTGCTTTTAGTTACGTAGTTACAATTGAAAACCATAGCAAAGATTCAGTACAATTAACTTCTCGTCACTGGGAAATTTTTGATTCTCTTAACGACTTAGAAGTTGTTGACGGAGAAGGTGTTATTGGCAAAAAACCCGTTTTAAAACCGGGAGAAAACCACACTTATAGCTCAGGCTGTTTATTGTCATCTCCTTACGGAGCAATGAAAGGTCATTTTAATATGATCAATTTTACTACTACCAAAACATTCAAAGTTATTGTTCCGACTTTTAGAATGTGTGCTCCTTTTGCCTTGAATTAATTCAGCGTTTTATTTCTATTACTTCTTCTTTTGTAATGGCATATATTTGGTCATTTTCTTCGGGAATGATATAAAAATTACCTGTAAATTCGCCAAATGCAGGAAAAATCATTTGATTTGGTTTTCTAAAAAAACACGATAAACTCAAAAACTGCCTGCCCATTCCCTTTAATTTAATTCCGGGATGAATGTGTCCACAAAAATTAAACAACTTTTCTCTTTCTGATGGATGGTGCGTCAGCAAAAAATCGTGAATAATCAATTCCTGACTAACTTCGATATTCAAGTCTAAATAATACTGTTTCGAAATGATATCGTGATTCCCTTCAATCAAAATAATTTTCTGAGAGTGTATTTTTGTCCATTCTGAAAAAAAATTCCATTCTTTATTAATTTTGCTGTGAAATAAATCTCCTAAAAAAATAATAGTTTCAGAATCGAATAAGTCTAAAACAACATTCAATCTGGCAAAATTTTCTAATATCGCTTTTTCAGGAATAGCCATTCCGTGTTTTCTAAAATGGCCAATCTTTCCTAAATGCAAATCCGAAATGAAGAGTATTTTTTCTTCTTCCCAAAAAGCAGCACCGGATTGATGTAAAACGAAATTTTGATTTTTGATTGTAATCTTCATATTGAATTCCTTATTTCATATAACTCGCTGTCATTTTTTTAATTCTTTCCTGCAACGTTTCGCTGGATAATTTTTCTCGCAAACGATCGGTAATTATAGGGAAACTAAATGGCGTTGGCTTTTTACATTGCTTCCATACAATTGATTGTCTACTAATTCTTTCTAAAGACTGAATCAAACGTCCTTCTTCTAATTGATGTTCGAAGGTTTCTGTAAAAGCCTGCTGCAGCAATAAATTGTCAGGTTCGTGATCCCGAAAAACTTCAAAAAGCAATTGCGATCCGCTTTGCAAATGTCTGGTTTTTATTGGTTTTCCCGGCATTCCGGTAAAAACTAATCCTGCGATGACCGCAATGTCCCTGAATTTTCTTCGAGCCATTTCAGTCGAATTTAGGCTTTTTTGCAAATCATGATGCACATATTCTGTAGTAAATAAATCATTATCAAAAACTTCCTGCATGTCAATTTCCTGATCCGATAATAATTCGAATCCGTAATCATTATAAGCCAAAGAAAAAGTAATCGGCGAAAGCAAACTAATGCGATACGAAATTAAACTTGCCAATGCTTCGTGAACATAACGCCCTTCAAAAGGATAGAAAATAGCATGAAAACCTTCTCGCGTTTTAAAAGTTTCAATTAAGAACTGATCTCCATTTGGGACAATGCTTTCTTTTCGTTGTCTTTCAAAAAGTGGTTTTAATGCTTTTAATTCGGGTGTTAAATTTTCTGTATTTGCAGCATATAATTCCTCTCTTAATAATTCACTCATTTGCGCAGATAATGTCATTCGTCCGCCCATCCAGCTTACAACACGAGAGGCTTTTTTCGGATCTGCTTTTCGAACCAAAACCTGCATATTCTTTACGCGAAACAATTCGAGTCTTTTTCCGGCAAAGGTAAAAACATCTCCCGGTTGCAATTTTGAAGCAAACCATTCTTCAATCGAACCAATATAACCACCGCTTAAAAACTTAACGTTTAATGCAGCATCGCCAACAATAGTTCCAATTTGCATTCTGTGATGCATCGCAATCAATCTACTATTGATTTTAAAACGTCCATCTTCTTCAATTTCTACTTTTTTGAATTCGTCATAGGCTTGTAAACTCTGGCTTCCGTTGGTGATAAAATTCAAAACCCAATTCCAGTTTTCTTTTGTAATATTCTGAAAGCAAAAGGTTTGTTTGACTTCTTCAAAAATTTCATCGGGGAAAAATCCATCTGAAACTGCCAGCGTATTGAGATATTGCACCAAAACATCCCAACTGTTCAAATACGGCATTCGATCTTCGACAACGGTTTTGGCAACCGCTTTTTTTAAGGCCGAAGCTTCTATGAGTTCCATAGCATGTGTGGCCAAAAAATAAATGACACTTTCTTTTCCGGGTTGATGGCCGCTTCTTCCAGCTCTTTGCAAAAAGCGCGCTACACCTTTTGGTCCGCCAACCTGGATAATCGTTTCAACTGGTGCAAAATCAACACCCAAATCTAAACTCGATGTACAAACAACCACTTTTAATTCTTCCTCCCGAATAGCATTTTCCACCCACAAACGCGTTTCCCGGCTGATACTTCCGTGATGCATCGCCATATCTCCGGCAAACTCCGGATATTTTTCCAGGAGAGCCTGAAACCACATTTCGCAGGCAGAACGAACATTCGTAAAAATTAAAGTTGTTTTACTTTTTCTGATAATTTTTGCCACCTCATCAATCAAATGCAAACCCATATGTCCGCGCCACGGATAACTTTCCATTTTTTCAGGAAGAATGGATTCAATCTTTATTTTTTTATTGATATGTGCTTTTATTAAAACTGAATTTTCATAAGCTTCTGAATTGACACCTAACAAAACCTGTTGTGCCAATTCGAGATTTCCAATGGTAGCTGAAATTCCCCAAATTTTCATTTTTGGCGCAACTGTTTTTAATCGGGACAAAGCCAGTTCCATTTGCACACCTCGTTTTGTACCTAATAATTCGTGCCATTCATCAACTACAATAGCGCCGCAATTCGCGAAAGTTTTTGCAAATTCTTTGGAGGCAAGAAGCAACTGTAAACTTTCAGGAGTTGTAATCAACAAGTCAGGCATTTTTTTGCTTTGCTTCGTTCTTTCGCTTTGCGAAGTATCTCCGGAACGAATTCCTGCGGTCAGTGGCAAATCTAAATCGGTAATAATTCGTTCAGCAGCTTGTTTTATTTCGACAGAGAGCGCTCGCAAAGGCGTAATCCAAATTGCTTTTAATCCGGATTTATGTTTTGTTTTATAATCAGGATTTTTTTTTATGTAATCCAGAACGATAGGAAACCATAAGGCATAGGTTTTCCCGCTTCCGGTTGGTGCGTTTAATAACCCGTTTTTGCCTTGCAGAAAAGCAGTCCACGTCTGAGTCTGGAACGGAAAAGATTTCCATCCCTGTTCTTTAAACCAGTTTTCTGCAATTGTGTATAGTTCTTCTCTGTTCATCTTTATATAAGGTTCAAAGTTGCAAAGGCTCAGAGGTACAAATTTTAGCTGTTCCAAAAGTTTTTTTCTTTGAAACTCTGTTACTTTGTCCCTTTGAACCTTTTACGAAATCATGCTTTTTAAATCTTCAATCGAATTGGCATCTTCAATTTTTTTATCGTGTCGCCATCTCAAAATTCTTGGAAAACGAGTTGCAACGCCACTTTTATGTCTTTTTGAAAGTGCAATTCCTTCAAAACCAATTTCGAAAACTAATTTTGGCGTGACACTTCGAACCGGACCAAAACGTTCTAAAGTATTTTTTTTGATAAAATCATCTACTTGTCTAAATTCAGCATCGGTTAAACCGGAATATGCTTTTGCAAAAGTTACTAATTCTTTTTCGTCTTTCTCATTCGTTTGCCAAAGCGCAAAAGTATAATCGGTAAACAAATTCGATCTTCGTCCGTGGCCTCGCATCGCATAAGTCAAAACGGCATCTATTACTAAAGGTTCTATTTTCCATTTCCACCAATCCCCTTTTTTTCGTCCCACCTGATAAGTTGAATCGTTGCGTTTTATCATCAAGCCTTCGCTTTTCATTTCGCGGGCACGCATTCTTTCGGCTGCGACATCTTCCCAGGAATGGAGTAAAACTCTTTCTGATAATTGAAAATGTTGTGTTTTATCTTTTATCGAATCGTATAATTGTTCTAATAATAATCTTCTTTCAGAATAAGGTAAATTCCGAATGTCCTGCCCTTCCCATTCTAAAATATCATAGGCTTTTAATATTACGGGAACCTTTTCAAGTAAACTTGCTGATATTGTTTTACGTCCAATTCGAGTTTGCAAATCGTTGAATGTTCCAATTTCTCCTTCGGGAAAAGCTAAAATTTCAGCGTCAATAACAGTTCCGTTTGGAATTAAATCAACCAAAGATTGAAACTCGGGATATTTATCGGTTACCAACTCCTCACCTCTTGACCACACATAAATTTCGCTTTCGCGGATGATCGTCTGTGATCGAATTCCATCCCATTTATGTTCGATGGACCAATCTTCGGGATTTCCTAAATTCTCAACTTCGCCTTCAATTGGATAGGCCAGATAAAACGGATACGGTTTCGATAAATAATCACTACTTTTTTCATCCAAAATCAATTCCTGAAACGTGATCGTATTCGGATCCCAGTTTCCCATTAATTTATACGCCAAAGCATCTTCATCAACATCTTCTGCTTTAGAAAGTGCCCTTGTCATTAATTTTTGACTTACGCCGATTCTTAAACTTCCGGTAATTAATTTCGTAAAAACAAAGCGTTCGTAATAATTTAATGCCAGCCAATTTTGATGTAAATATTCCTTTTTTTCAATATCCGTTTTCTTTTTTAAGGCAATTATTTCCTGAAGATATTCAGTTAAACTTTTATCCGAATGTTCTTTTGTAGTTGGAATAATCAAAGCAATCGTTTCAGCCAAATCGCCCACAATATGATAACTTTCCTCAAAAAGCCATAGCGGAATATTCGCCAATTCATTTGCCCAAATTCGCAATAAAGTTGTATTAACCGGTCTCGGTGGTCGACGGTGCGAAAGAATGGCAATAGTCCAGACTTTATCTTCCGGCGATGCATTTTTAAAATACGTTGTCAGGGCGTCGACTTTTACGTTCGTTTTATTCGAACTGTCCAATGTCTTTATTAGTTGGGCGAAATTTTTCATTCCTGGATTTCTTTCTCAGTTTCAACTTCCTTTTCCATTTCGGCCGTTTCGCCTTCGTATTGCGTTTTTTCCGTTCTGGCATCATAACCCAATTCTCTTAAATATTTAGAAAAAATATCGGTATAACCGTGTGTGCAAATTATTTTTTCTGCTCCGGTCGCTTTTACACTATCCAATAAAGAAAACCAATCGCAGTGGTCGCTTAAAACAAAACCTTTGTCAATAGCGCGTCTGCGTCTGGCTCCGCGAAAAGCCATCCAGCCGCTTGCAGAACCTGTCACAAAAGGAGTCATTTTTCTAATCCAGATACTTCCATGCGCACTTGGTGGTGCGAGAACAATATTGCCTAATAAATCTTCTTTTTTGGTTTCCCGTGTCACTAATGTAGTAAGCGGAAAATCAACCATTGGTCGTAAAACATTTGTCATATTTTCGATCGCTCCGTGTGTATAAATAGTTCCAATATCGGTGTCAAGGTATTTTAAAAGGCGTTGCGCTTTACCCAAAGAATATCCAAAAAGAATAGATGTTTTTCCCTCTGCTTTATTTTCTGCCCACCAATTGTTGATTTCTGTAATTACTTCAGCTTGCGGTGTCCAGTTAAACGCCGGTAATCCAAAAGTACATTCGGTTATAAAAGTGTTACATTTTATGACTTCATAAGGAACTGAAATTCCGTCATCTTCGGTTTTGTAATCGCCTGTAAAAACCCACACTTCTCCTTTATGTTCCACCCGAATTTGAGAACTCCCAATAATGTGTCCGGCAGGATGCAACGAAAATTTCACATTATTGATGACGAAGGTTTCTCCCCATTCTTTTCCTGTTACATTTATTTCGCCCAGGCGATGTCTAATTATTGGAATATTGGTATGATGTGTAATATAATTTTGATTTCCCCAACGCGAATGATCAGCATGTCCGTGCGTAATAATAGCATTTTTCACGGGTTTCCACGGATCAAGATAAACGTCGGCCTGTTGGCAGTAAATACCTTTGTCATTAAAAGCTAAAAGTGGTATTTTCATAATAATACATTTTAAGAAAATGATGCAAACACGCAACGGATTGACCTCAAATTTAAATCTTTATGGAAATAAATGTTTTACAGCTTAACTGAATTACTTTATTAAATTACAACTTTTTAATATTGTATTGTGATATAATCAAATTATCATTTGTACTTTTGTGATTAATTAAACAATTCGTAAATTTTAAAATAATTTATCCCATGTTAAAAGGATTCTTTCATGTACCAAAAGCGGTAAACGAGCCTGTAAAAAGTTACGCACCGAACTCGCCAGAAAAAGCAGCTGTTCAGGCAGCTTACACAACAATGTGGAACTCAAAAATTGATGTTCCATTATACATTGGAAGTGAAGAAATCAAAACTGGAAATACAAAAACCATTTCAGCTCCACACGATCACAAACACATTGTGGGAACGTATCATTTGGCTGAAAAACAACATATCGAAAAAGCGATTGCGAATGCACTTGAATCAAGAAAAGCATGGGCAAATATGGCATGGGAACAACGTGCTGCTATTTTCTTAAAAGCGGCTGAACTTATTGCTGGTCCATACAGAGCGCGTATTAACGCTGCAACTATGATTGGACAATCTAAAAACATTCACCAGGCAGAAATTGATGCTTCTTGCGAATTAATTGACTTTTTACGTTACAACGTAGAATTCATGACGCAGATTTACAACGATCAGCCAAAATCTGATTCTACTACATGGAATCGTTTAGAATACAGACCTCTTGAAGGTTTTGTTTATGCTATTACTCCTTTCAACTTTACTGCTATTGCTGCAAATCTTCCTGCAAGTGCTGCTATGATGGGTAACGTTGTAATCTGGAAACCAAGTGATAGCCAGGTTTTTTCTGCAAAAATCATTATTGATGTTTTCAAAGAAGCTGGTGTTCCTGATGGCGTTATCAACGTTGTTTTTGGAGATGCTTTAATGATTACGGATACTGTTTTGGCAAGCCGCGATTTCGCCGGAGTTCACTTTACAGGATCAACTCACGTATTTAAAGATATCTGGGCTAAAATTGGTGCCAATATCAACAACTATAAAACTTACCCAAGAATCGTTGGAGAAACTGGTGGTAAAGATTTTATTATTGCACACCCAAGCGCTAATGTAAAACAAGTTGCAACAGGAATTACTCGTGGTGCATTTGAATTTCAGGGACAAAAATGTTCTGCAGCTTCAAGAGCTTATATTCCACAAAGTTTATGGCCAGCTGTAAAAGAACAATTAATTGCTGATGCAAAATCTATGAAAATGGGTTCTCCGGAAGATTTTGGAAACTTCATTACAGCAGTTATTCATGAAGGTTCTTTTGATAAATTGGCTAGCTATATCGATCAGGCTAAAAAAGATGCTGATGCTGAAATCATTATTGGAGGAAATTACGATAAATCTGTAGGTTACTTTATTGAACCAACGGTTATTGTAACGACAAACCCAAAATATACTACAATGGAAACCGAATTATTCGGACCCGTAATTACTATTTATGTTTACGAAGATGCAAAATGGGAAGAGGCTTTAGAATTAGTGGATACTACTTCTGAGTATGCTTTAACTGGTGCTGTTTTCAGTCAGGATCGTTATGCTATTGAAGTGGCTACTACGAAATTGCAAAATGCTGCTGGTAACTTCTACATCAACGATAAGCCAACAGGAGCTGTTGTAGGAATGCAACCTTTTGGTGGAGCAAGAGCTTCAGGAACTAACGATAAAGCAGGTTCTGCATTGAACTTATTGCGTTGGGCTTCTCCAAGAACGATTAAAGAAACTTTTGTTACTCCGGAAGATTATAAATATCCTTTCTTGGGTTAATAATTTGTTTCAAGTTTGAAGTTTCAGGTTTGAAACTTTGTCTATATAAAAAAGCCGAATCTACATGTAGATTCGGCTTTTGCTTTTTGTTTTATTTCCAAATTGGAATTTTCACAAAACTGTTGTTGTACCATTTTACTTTTAAGGGTTCTTTTGCGTCTTTAATGGTTTCTTCTGTAACTGTTTTTCCGGTTCCGTAATTCAATTCCGAAAAAGGGTTTTTATTTACATTAAGAACAACAACTAAACGACTCCCTTTACTTAACTGTTTACTAACCAAATGTGTATTCGAAAAAGGAATGGCTTCTATTTGATTGGGGTTTAATAAATTTCTTGTTGTACTATCTTTTGCATAACTGGCCCGGCCTAAAAAATAAGACAAATGAAAATATTCTCCATTTGGTAATAACTCATATAAAGTAACGCCAATATCCATATCTTTTTTATTGATACTTGCTTTTATTTCTCCTAAAAAGGAACCGTTAATTAGTATCGATTCTTTTAGCGGATCACTAATAAAAATATATCCGTTAGTTGTATCAATTTCTTTTTTGATAATAGGATCCGGATAATACTCATTATTTTGCGTTTGTCTGTCTGCAAAATTTACTTCTTGCGACAGGTAATTGATTGTACCTGGTTTTTTAGGATTCAGAGAATAGAATTTTCCTGATTTGTTGTTTGTCAGATAAAAAGTCAAAAAGCCATTGCTCATTTTGTTAAGAGACGGAGCGCTTCGCCACTCATTTGCTCCCATTACTTCATAATTTATTTTATCTTTTAGCATTTCTGGTTTTGATCCATTTTTCAGGATATAATCAAACCATTGATAGGTTATTTTTTTAATATCAATTATTGCTTTTGAATCAACTTTATAATCATATAAAATAGCTTCACCTCCAACCTGAGTACCAAAATGACCGTAAGGGCCTATTATTAAATATGCCGGCGTTTTTGGATTGTACTTTTGAAGTTCTCTTATATAATACAAACCTGAATTTTGAGAATCGTTATAATAACCATCAAAAGCTAAAACAGGAATATTGATCCGGGCAAACTCTTCTTTAAAAGGGGTCATTTTTTGCCAATATTCATCAAATGAAGGATGTTCTATCCACCTTTGAAAATGTCTGTTTGGATAACCATCAATGCTGTCCATTTTTTTATAAGCAACTCCGGTTTCCCACCATTTAATTTGCATTTTTCTAAAACGCTGCCTGTCATTTCCCGCAATAGTATCCAGATATTTGTTATTCCCCACGTAAAATGACCATTCGTAATTGGGATTTACAAAAATGTTATTTTCCATTGGTAATCCCATTCCCGGTCTATTGGCTACATAGGGAACTATCGTTTTCAATGCCGGATGCATTTTTTTACAAGTTGCCCACTGTGTATATCCATTATAGCTTCCACCGTACATCCCGACGCTTCCGTTGCACCATTCTTGTTTACTGATCCAATCTATTACATCATAAGCGTCATTGGCATCGTTTTCATAGGGAAATATTTCATCCGGACTAAACCTTTTGCCACGCGAATAAGCAATAACACCAACATAATCCTGATCTGCCGCTTCTTTTAGGGATTTAATATCTCTTCCTTTATCTCTCACATAAATAGTGTATTGAAGTATCACTGGTTTTGGAACAGCAACTCCTTTTTTCCGAACAACAATTGCCGATATAAAAGCACCATCACGAGTTTTGATCATCACACTATCCTGAATAGTATAAGCGCTTTTTAAATCTTCTGATTTTGTTGCACTTGTTTGCTGTGAGAATGTATTTGATACTAGTAAAATAAGAAATACAAAATTTAAAATTGTTTTCATTGAATGGTTTTATAGCTCGTTTTCACTAAATCTCGTTATTGTTTTTGAATTTTACCGATTGACGATTTGAAACCTTTAATAATTGACCTGTCTTTAATCTTAATTCCAGCCCGCCTCCCTCTTTCTTTTTTACTTCCCGGATGTAATTTACATTTACAATTTCGGTTCTGTTTATTCTGAAAAAAACAGCTTCCTCTAACATTTCTTCCCATTGCCGAAGAGAACGTCTTTGAAGTGCTTTTTTTCCCTGAAAATAGAGTCTGCTATAATTTTCAAGTGATTCGATTAAATAAATTTCATCCAAAGGAATAAAGAATCTTTTCTCTCCATCCTTAATGAAAATTCTACGATTGCTTAGTGATGAATTGTTCGAAGAAGATTTTAAGCTTATCGTATTTCTAATTTTTTCAATTGCTTGTGCAAACCGTTCTTCCCGTATAGGCTTCATTAAATAATCTAATGCATTTACTTCAAATGCCTGCACGGCATATTGATTAAAAGCCGTAGTAAATAAAACTGCTGGTACATAATCCAGCGATTCTAATAAATCGAAACCAGATTTCTCGGGCATCTGAATATCTAAAAAAATTAAATCCGGTATCTTTGTTTCGATTAAATCTTTTGCATCATCTGCATTTTCAGCCTCCCCTATTACAACAAAATCTTCATACAATAATAAAGCTCTTTTCAGTTCTTCTCGTGATAAACGTTCATCGTCTACTATTATAACTTTTATCTTTTTCATTTTGCTGGAAGTAAAATTGTTGCTAAAACCGTATCATCATTCATCTCTGCAATTTCAAAAGAAGCATTTCCGTTATACTGTAAAAACAATCGTTCTTTTAGGTTAGACAACCCTATACAGGAACCGCTAATCTCCGTACTTAACTTACCTGAATTTTGAACACTAATTTTTATAAAATTGTTCTCCTTTTCAACTTTTACAGTAATAAAACCACCCCTTTTTCTCTTTTCAATACCATGTTTTATAGCATTCTCAACCAAAGTCTGAATGCTCAAAGGCAAAATCAAATGTTTTGATAAGTTGACACTTGTTTCAATTTTCGTCTGCAAACGTTCCTCAAACCGGATTTTCTCTAATTCCAGATAATCCATAACGAGATCCATCTCTTCCATTAATGGTATTACTCTTTCAACATTCTTATTTAAAGAATTTCGCAACAACTCAGACAATAAATCAATTGCCCTTCTGGCCGAATCCGGGTTCTCTAAAATCAAAAATTTTATATTGTTCAGTGAGTTAAAAAAGAAATGCGGATTTAGCTGTGCACTCAAATTGTTCAATTGTGCCTCTTTCATTATAAGCGACAATCGGGCATTTTCTCTTACTGTTTCTATTTCAAGTCTTGAATAATGATAAAGATGATAAGCTAATAGCCAAATTGCCATTAACCTGGTACCCGTTATAAAAACCTGTAATTGTGTGGCTTTTAGAAATATTATAAATGAAACCGGACTACTTTTCAAAAAAACGAAACGAACCAAATAAAGTTTACCTATAATTAAAAGCATGTAAAATAATGAGAGTACTAAAACACTAATTGCTAGTCTCGGAACTAAACTTTTCAGACTTAATTTATTCCAGCTTTTTTTTAAAGCAAAATTTCTATACATATGTGTGAGCGCAATACCAATAATCACATCAAGTATTAAATCGGCTATACCCATTTTCCATATAAAAGTACCGCTAAAAAAAGCCGACAATCCCCAATATAAGGAAGTTGTAGTCCAGGCTATTAATTGAATTGCCCAATATGTTGATATTCTGCCAACTGTTTTCAAACAAATAGTTTTAAGTGTTGTAGTAAAGATATTCGTCTCTTACAGATTGAGCAAATAAAAGTACATGAACGAAAAATAATAGTCGTTGAATGTGTTTTTTTTGTTTCAGGTTTCAGGTTTTGCGAGACTAAATAACAAAGCCGAATCTAAAAATTTAGATTCGGCTTTTCTTTTATAATTATTGCTTCTATTTGGCTTCTTCAAGATATAAACTGGCTATTTTTTCTAAATAATCTTCTGAGCGAAACCCTTTCGAGTCAGTCAAAATAATTGCGGTAACAGCATCTTTATGATAAATAATTAATCCCGATTTTACATTAGCTTGCGAAGCAATGATCGCACATGAATCCTTTTGAGGTATCATTAATTTTATCAATTTACTAATTAATACACTATTACTTTCTTCTTTTTCAAGTGAAGCCAGCTTGGTAGCATCAGGAAAAGAACTCTGATTTTTAGTCGGAATTCGTTTATCATGAACTTGAGAAGTTTCGGCTTTGCCTACAGCTAAAGGCGATTCTATAAATCTTGAAGGTTCTTCATACACTATATCCTGCTTCCTTTTTTGCGAAGATACATGGATCGTATTCATTAAAATCAGGATACAGATTACATTTTTAATTGTTGTTTTCATTTCGGTTATGTTAGTTATTACAAAAAGGATTTTACTTTAGTACATTGGTTAGAAATGCAACTAATACAAGAATAAATTTGACCATAAATTATTTTTAAGCGAAAGTAATTCCAGAATGATTTCACAATTACACCCGCCTATAGAAAGGCAGTTTCAGCATTCAAATATCAAAAATCGGATCAAAAATAAATTCGTATGCCGAAATGAGGTTTTTATAAGCAAAAACGCATTATTTATCGTCAGCAATAAAGCTTGCTTCTATATTTTATTACCTTGCTCCCAATTATAATACCTTATGAATTTTATTAAAAAACTTGATTTTAAAAGAATAGCACTTCATTGTTTCTACTGGGTTTTCTTTTTATTCTTTTACGTTTCAAATGAATCTGATAGTGCCAGTTATCATGACTTAATTTTTATTTATACATGTAAAATTTTAGCTCAGGCAGCTGTTGGCTACGGCTTAATTTATTGGATTATTCCGAACACTTTAAATAAAAAAAAATATTTGTTGTTTATTGTTTCGGCTTTGGGTTGCCTTTATTTTGTTTATGCACTTTTAATGACTTTAAAATTCTATTACCTCGAACCTAAATTCCCTGCTTTTTTTGCAGATTGGTACGGTCATAAAATGACAGTCCCTGAAAGACTTATTTCTATCCAGCTGATGTTTCGAGAATTCTCTTTTATTACTTATCCGGTTATTATAATGGGTTTTATAAGTTTTAACCGCAAACAGCAGCGTCTTTTAAAACTCGAGGAAGAAAAAAAATCAATGGAATTAAAGGTTTTGAAAAACCAATTGAATCCACACTTTCTATTTAATACTTTAAATAATTTATACACTTTAACGCTAAAAAAAGATGATAAGGCACCTGAGGTAATTGCAAAGTTATCTGAAATCCTTGATTTTGTTTTATACCGATGTAATGAAGATTATGTTTCAATTGAAAAAGAAATTGCATTAATCGAAAATTATATTGCTCTGGAAAAACTTCGCTACAGCGAAAACCGATTAGATATTTTGTTCACCAAAAACATTCAGGAAAACGCCAAAATTTCTCCTTTAATTATTCTGACATTTATAGAAAATGCCTTTAAGCACGGTGTAATTAACGAAACAGAAAAGGCAATAATTCGTTTGAATTTGGAAAGTAACAAACAACAAATTATTTTTAGTATTGAGAACACAAAGCCTAAAAATGAATTTTCAGGAATTTCAGACGATTCTAAAATTGGATTAATAAATGTTCAGAAACAACTAAATTTATTGTATCCCAAAAAGCATCAATTAGAAATGAAAGAAACTCAGACTAATTATACCGTAAAACTTTACCTTACGCTTTAAATCAGATTTTTAAATATTTATTCTTTTTTGAATGAAATACAAATGCATAATTGTTGACGACGAGCCTTTGGCAAGAGAATTAATTGCTTCGCATTTAGCGCATTTCGAAAGTTTTGAATTAATTGATTCTTTTGACAATGCGCTTAAAGCCTATACTTTTCTGGAAACAAACACTGTCGATTTAATTTTTCTGGATATTGAAATGCCTTTGTTAAAGGGAAATGATTTTTTGAAAAAATTAAAAAATCCGCCTAAAGTAATTTTTACAACGGCCTACAGAGAATATGCAATCGAAGGATATGAGCTCAATGTAATTGACTATCTTTTGAAGCCTATTACTTTTAATCGCTTTTTTGTTTCGATTGAAAAATTCAAACAGTTGCAGATTTCTAAAAAGGAAATTGTGTCTCCAGCTGAAAATCACACTTTTGTGACAAGCGGCAATAAAAACATTAAAATTATTTTTGATGAGATTTTGTACATCGAAAGTTTGAAAGATTACATTACGATTCATCTCGAAAACAATAAATCTCACCACATCAAACAGAATATTTCGGTTTTTGAAAAATTATTAGATTCCAATTTTATTCGCATTCATCGTTCTTTTATCATTCAGACTAAAAAACTAACGGCGTATTCTAAAAATGAGGTAGAAATAAATACAGTAGAAATTCCAATTGGCAATAGTTATAAAGAAAACTGGTTAGACTATTTAAATACTGCTGTTTTAAAATAAAAAGAAAAAAGGCCGAATCTTAAATTAAGATTCGGCCTTTTTTCTTTATTCTTTTTTCTTTATTCTTTTTTCTTTATTCTTTTGTCTTTATTCTTTTTTCTTTATTCTTTATTCTTTATTCTTTTTTCTTTATTCTTTATTCTTTATTCTTTACAGAAAAATTACTTCTCCCGAATGAAGGTTATAATAACCTCCAATAATTTTAATCTCGCCCTTATCTTCCATTTCTTTTAAAATCGGGCTTTGAGTTCTTATTGTTTCAATAGTTTGAAGCACGTTATTTTTGGCAACATATTCTACAAATTCGGCATTCTTAGATTTTTTTTCTCCTTTAAAATCTTGTGACTTTGCTACGGCAGGTTTTATTTTAGAAAGCATTGCCGTTATATTTCCCATTTTAACATCATCAATTGCCGATTTTATTGCTCCGCATGATTCGTGTCCTAAAACCAAAACCAGTTTTGCTCCTGAAACTTTACATCCGTACTCGATACTTCCTAATAAATCTTCATTCACAAAATTTCCCGCCACACGTCCAACGAAAAGATCACCAATTCCTTTGTCAAAAACATCTCCTACAGGAACGCGACTGTCCAGACATGAAATAACAACAGCCTTTGGATATTGCCCCTGTGATGCGTCGCGAACTAATGCCGAATGATCTCTCAAAGTCAAATCATTTTTCATATAGCGCTTATTACCATCTTTCAAACTCTTAATAACATAATCTGGTGTTAGCGCTTTTTGCTCTTCGGCTGTCAAAACTCTTTCTTTTAAAGGAACGAGCTTAGAAACGGTGTCTTTTGTATCATTTTTCTCTATTTCTTTTGATACTTTATTTTGGCAAAACACATTGGAAACAGCTAGTACAGTCATAAAAGCAATTTTGCAAAACGTATTTTTCATATTTTAAAATTTTAGATAGGAACTAACAATATTTAAAATTAAACAAATAAATCTGCATCGAAAACATTCTAAAAACAAAAAATCCGAATCTTAATAAAAGATCCGGATTTTCTATTTTTAACAAGTCCCAACAACCTGAAACCTGAAACTTTTTAAACATGAAACCTTTCTTAAGGTTGAAACTTCAAAGGTAAATGCACGACTTTTTTTGTTTCAAAAAACTCATCTTCAAAAATCTCAGCCAAATCATATAGCGTTGCTTTCGGGAAAGCCGCTAATTCCTCTGTTAAATCTCCACCTTTTAAATATAGAATTCCATTTTTCAAAGTGTGTTTGTGCTGTTTTTTGATTTTATCTTTTATCCACGAAACAAAATCCGGCATGTTGGTTACGGCGCGACTCACGATAAAATCGAAATCGCCTTTTACCAATTCGGCACGTTTTTGCTCTGCTTTTACATTTTTTAATTCTAATGCATCAACAACACCCTGAACCACTTTTATTTTCTTTGCAATAACATCAATCAGATAAAAACGGGTTTCCGGAAAAAGAATCGCTAACGGAATTCCGGGAAAACCTCCTCCGGTTCCAACATCCAAAACAGTAGCTCCGGGTTCGAACTTCATGATTTTTGCGATTCCAAGTGAATGCAAAATGTGTTTTGTATATAAGGCATCAATGTCTTTTCTTGAAATAACATTGATTTTTTCATTCCAATCGTGGTATAAAAAGTCTAATTTTTGAAATTGTTCGATTTGAAGATCGGTCAAATCGGGGAAATATTTCAATATCTCATCCATTGCTCTAAATTTTTAACAAAAGTACTACTTTACGATTGAAATATTTAACTCAATTTTGCAAATTGAGAATTTATAATAATTACCTTTGAAACCTATTTAAAATAATTATGAATAACACTGCGCCTACATTTGCTAAGCAAGACAATCTGAAGTTTTTCAGAACACTTAACTCACGAGTAAACAATTACTTCAAGGAGAATAACATTCAGAAAACCGGGAACTGGAAGCTGCACTTAAAAGCCGTTATTCTTTTCGCCATTTTTCTAACGCCTTACTTTTTGATCTTAACTCTTAATATGCCTTTTTGGGCACAATTATTATTAAACATTCTGATGGGAGTTGGAATGGCCGGAATTGGAATGAATGTGATGCACGATGGAAATCACGGATCTTATTCTTCTAAGTCCTGGATTAACAAAATTATGGGTGGAAGCATTTATATTTTAGCAGGAAATGTACACAATTGGCAAGTACAGCACAATGTACTGCATCATACTTATACTAATATTCACGGTCACGATGAAGATTTGGATGCGGGAAGAATTATTCGTTTTACACAAAATGCGGAATGGCACCGTTTTCATAAATTTCAACATTATTATTCTTTTTTCTTGTACGGACTATTGACTTTTAATTGGGCTTTAACAACCGATTTCAAGCAAATGAAAAATTACTTAAGAAGAAAACTATCATACGGAGCTCCTCAAAATCCAACTAAATTATGGACGGTTTTAGTGATAACAAAAATAATTTACGTACTAATCTGGATCGCTTTACCAATGATTTTAGGTGTAACCTGGTGGAAAGTGGTTATTGGTTTTTTCGTAATGCATTACACTGCAGGGCTAATTTTGAGTATTGTTTTTCAATTGGCACACGTAGTTGAAGAAACTTCAAACCCAGTTCCTAACGAAGAAGGAGAAATAGAAAATACATGGGCGATACACCAATTGTATACAACCGCTAATTTTGCTCCAAAAAACAAAATAATCAACTGGTTTACCGGAGGATTAAATCACCAGATTGAACACCACATTTTTCCAAACATCAGTCATATCCATTACGGAAAAATTGCTGAAATTGTAAAACAAACTGCAATTGAATGCAATTTGCCTTATCATGAATTCAAAACCATGAGAGGTGCTGTTATTGCACATTACAAGCACTTAAAAGATCTTGGAATGAAACCTGAACTAGCATAAAAAAATCTATTAATAATTAACCTTCCTTAATTAAAGTTGAAATTAAGGACATTCAAAATTTTTATAATGAATCATATTCTTTCGGACAGAATCAACAACTTAGCGACCTCACAAACTTTGGCTATGGCCGCTTTAGCACGCGAATTAAAAGCACAAGGAAAAGACATTATCAGTTTAAGTTTAGGTGAACCTGACTTCAATACACCAGACTTTATTAAAGAAGCTGTTAAAAAAGCAGTTGACGAAAATTATAGCACCTATTCTCCGGTAGAAGGTTATTTAGAATTGAGAGAAGCAATCTCAAGAAAATTCAAAAGAGACAACGGATTAGAGTACAAACCAACTCAAATTGTAGTTTCTACAGGAGCAAAACAATCTTTATACAACATTGCGCAAGTAATGTTAAACGATGGTGACGAGGTTATCTTACCAGCACCATACTGGGTTTCTTATTTCGAAATTGTAAAACTTTCAGGCGGAGTTCCGGTTGAAGTTCCAACTTCTGTAGAAACTGATTTCAAAATCACTCCAGAGCAATTAGAAGCGGCTATCACACCAAAAACAAAAATGATGTGGTTCAGTTCTCCTTGTAATCCTTCAGGATCTGTTTACAGCAGAGAAGAGTTGACAGCACTTGCAAAAGTTTTAGAAAAACACCCAAATATCTATGTAGTTGCTGATGAGATTTATGAACACATCAATTTCTCAGGGACTTTCTGCAGTATTGGTTCAATCCCTGGAATGTTAGAAAAAACAATCACGGTAAACGGAGTTGCAAAAGCATTCGCCATGACAGGATACAGAATTGGTTACATTGGAGCACCGGAATTCATTGCAAAAGCATGTACAAAAATTCAGGGACAAGTAACTTCTGGAGCAAATTCAGTAGCACAACGCGCTACAATTACGGCTGTAGATGCTGACCCAAGCGTATTAAACCACATGGTTCAGGCTTTCCACACTCGTAGAGATTTAGTAGTTGGATTATTAAAAGAAATTCCTGGTGTAAAAATCAACGTTCCTGAAGGAGCTTTTTATGTTTTCCCAGACGTTTCTTCTTTCTTCGGAAAGACCTTAAGAGGAACTGAAATTAAAGATGCAAACGACGTTTCAATGTATCTTTTAGCAGAGGCTAACGTAGCAACTGTAACAGGTGACGCTTTCGGAAATCCAAATTGCATTCGTTTTTCTTACGCGACAAGCGATGATATTTTAAAAGAAGCATTACGCAGAATCAAAGAAGCTTTGACTGCATAAATTATAAAGAGTTTTATTAAAACGGCTTAAGGTTCAAAGTTTCATCACTTTATACTTTAAGCTGTTTTTTTTATGTTTATTTTGGGTGTGTCCCTCCGGGTCGGGCTATCCGCTACAAGTCCTCGCCTGTTCGTTCCTCACGGCTGTGGGCTTTTCACTTCTATCCCTCACGCAAAACGGTTAACAAGAAGTTTCATTTCAAAAATAAGGTTTCAAGATCTGTCTAAAAGAAATCTTCTTTCAAAATTCCCATTCTACAATCTTATAAAATGACACTATAATTCTATAAGACATACGGCTGATTAAAATCCCAACTTTGTATTATACATTAATTTAAAATTAAAAGTTATGATACATACAGAAGAAACCACAACAGAAGCAGTTAATACTTTAGAAGGATTAATTTCTATTTTGGAAGACGGAAAACTAGGATATACCAATGCAGCTGAGCATGTAGAAAACTTATCTATTAAAGCTGAGTTTCTGGACTATGCCCGCGAAAGAGCTTTATTCATAGTTGAATTGCAAGACCAAATCAACAAATTGGGAAAATCTACAGATACTTCCGGCGGAGGACCATTAGGAACGCTACACAGAGCCTGGATTGATATTAAATCATCTTTCACTGGCGGAGATACAGAAGCAATAGTTAATGCTTGTATTACGGGTGAAGAAGCTGCTGTTGAAAAATACAAAATGGCGCTTGAGAAAAACGAATTAGACGGAAGTCAAATTGCCATTGTTTCAAAACAATTAAACAGTATCCAAAGTACATTGGATAAAATTAAAGCAAAAAGATCGTCATAACAATTGATGCTATTTTTTTTGAGAAGAAAGCTACCTGGTTGATAAAACTGGGTAGTTTTTTTGTTTTATAACAAATCCAAAAAAAACAATTTGCAGAGTTCGAGAAATTGGCAACATAATTATGTAATAAATCAATTTTACTATTCTATAAACTTTTTTTTATACTTTTAAAAAACGAAATTTCTCATAGCATATTATCACATCAACCATTATATACATGAAACAATTATTTTTTACAATAATAATCTTTTCAACTATTAACTTTTATTCACAAAGTACATTAACATCATTAAATTTTGGAAAAAACAATGATTTTCATTCCTCAAAATTAGTTTCCGAAACCATAACAAATACTACTTTTTATAATTCAAATAATACAATTGAACAAACCAAAGAAATTACTTCATATAATGTTCAAAATAATGTTCTCGCTGAACTTAGATATGATGGTGAAAATAATCTAAAACAAAGACTAATAAGAATGTATGATAGCACAGGAATACATTGTACTATGAGAAAATTTGAGAATTGGCATCCATATTTAGGACATACAATCGAAATCGCTTCGTACAATTATGACTCAAAAGATTATTTAATAAATTCTACTGATAAAGATCAAAATGGAAAAATTTTTCGAACAACCGATTTTATTAATAATGAAAAAGGAGATCCTATACAAATTATAAATTTTATTGGGAAAGAAATTATTGGAAAAGAAAAAAACGAATATAATTACGACAAAAATGAGGTAGTTATTAAATACTACAATAAGAATGATGAGCTTGTAAGTTCACAAACTAGTAACATCGATTCATCAAAAATAAATCCTGACGATATTGTAAATGAATATGGAGATATTATCAAATCGACTAATTATGAGAAGGAAATTAAGTACGACAAATTTGGTAATTGGATTAAAAAGAAATATTCCACCGTTAAAAACGGGAAGCTTACAAAGCAATCCGAAACAACTAGAACTATTAAATATCGTAAATAATTTAAAAACACCTTAACCATCATCATTCCATATTAGTTAACTATTTCTAAAAAAATCCCTTCAGCATTAGTAAACTCAAAATATTTATAAGAACTTTGCAGACTTTTTTGCGTGAATACCACAAAAGCCTAAAGTACTAGAAATGAAGAAGAAGATTGAAATATTAGCTCCAGCAAAAGATTTAATTGGGGGAATGGCTGCCATAAACAGTGGAGCCGATGCCGTTTATATTGGTGCGCCACAATTTGGTGCCCGTTCAAATGCCAACAACTCTATTGAAGATGTTGCCGCTTTAGTGCAATACGCGCATTTATTTAACGCTCAGGTTTTTGTCGTTATGAATACCATTTTATACGACAATGAATTGGAAACGTGTCGCTCAATGATTTGGGAATTATACGATATTGGTGTCGATGCTTTGATTATTCAGGATATGGCGATTATGGAAATGGACTTACCTCCTATCGTACTCCATGCCAGCACACAAGCCAATAACCGTGACGCAGACAAAATTAAATTCTTAAAAGATGCCGGTATCAAACGTGTGGTTCTAGCCCGCGAATTGAACCTGCATCAAATTAAAACAATATACGACGAAGCAGATGTTGAGTTGGAGTTTTTCGTAACCGGAGCTTTATGTGTTTCTTTTAGCGGAAACTGTTATATGAGTGTAGCCAACGGAGAACGCAGCGCCAATCGTGGTTCTTGCGCTCAAAACTGTCGTTTACCTTATAACTTAATCGACGGAAACGGAGAAACTTTAATCAAAAACAGTCACTTGCTTTCGATAAAAGATTTAGACATTTCAGAACAGATTCCGAATTTGATTGAAGCTGGAATTGTTTCTTTTAAAATCGAAGGACGATTGAAAGATGTGGTTTATGTAAAAAATAACGTTTCGTATTTACGTCAAAAACTAGACAGTTATTTAGAAGGACCTGGCAGCGAAAAATACACGAAAGCTTCATCAGGAACATGTACCTATACTTTTGATTCGTCTTTGAACAGAACGTTCAACCGCGGTTATACCGATTATTTTGTAAACGAAAGACACAGTTCTATTGGTTCCTGGGAAAGCCCAAAATCAAAAGGGCAATATATTGGTAAGTTAATCAGGACTATTGGAAACGCTTACGAAATCGAAAACGGCGAATTCTTAAACAACGGTGACGGACTTTGTTTCATCAACGAAAACAACGAAGCGGACGGAATTTATGTAAACAAGGCAGAAAACGGTAAAATTTACCCGAACGTTCTAAAAGAAATAAAAGACGGAACTTTTATCTACAGAAATAATGATGCTGCTTTCATTAAAATTGTAGAAAGAGAAGACAGTGCCGTTCGAAAAATCAGCACGACTTTATTACTTACAGAAAATGAAACTGGTTTCGAATTAATCGCTACCGATGAAGACGGAAATGTAAGCATCGTAAATTTAGAACACACAAAAGAGCAGACTAAAACTGGCGAATCAATAGAAGAAA
Organism: Flavobacterium aquidurense; assembly: GCA_900107365.1. Classification (GTDB taxonomy): domain Bacteria; phylum Bacteroidota; class Bacteroidia; order Flavobacteriales; family Flavobacteriaceae; genus Flavobacterium; species Flavobacterium aquidurense. The sequence goes on along the minus strand of FNPS01000004.1, from coordinate 105,382 downwards.
ATATTAAAACACAATTAGCAAAAACAGGTTTTACACCTTATATTGCTAATGAAATCAATATTATGTTTTCTCAAAACTGGTTCCTTCCTATTTCAAAAATCAACGAAATGAGAAGAACGGTTTACGATCAGTTAACTGAAATTCGTTTGAAAAATTACAAACGCGAAGAACACCAATTGGTAAAAACCTCACATCCGTATCCTGAAACTAAATTAGATTTCATGTACAATGTTTCGAACAAAACCGCTCGTAAATTCTACGAACGCCATGGTGTTACTGAAATAGAAAAAGCATTTGAATTACAATGGGATCCCGGAAAATCTCGTGTAATGACAACCAAATATTGCATCAAATACGAATTAAAAAAATGTCCAATACACCAAAAAGATATTGTTGGTGTCAAGGTAAAAGAACCACTGGTTTTAAAACAGGGCGAATTAGAATACAAACTAAAATTCAACTGTAAGCCTTGTGAAATGGAAATTTGGGAAAAAGATGCCGAATTTGAAATTGAGGAAGATCATTTTCACTAGATAGTTTAACCGCAAGGTTCGCAATCCCGATAGCTATCGGGAACGCAAGGTTCGCAAAGATTATTAAAATCTTTGCGAACCTTTTGTTTTACTTCAAAAAAAAGCTTTGCGTTCTTCGCGTAAACTCTTAGCGTACTTTGCGGTTAAATTAAAATCTGCTGAATCCCCAAAATCTGCGTGAGAATAAAATCCATTTTTTTATCTTTACTCTCAAAACTTATTTAAATGGAAACAAAAAGTAACATCCATATATATTCAATTATTGCTGGACTTTTTGTGTGTTCTATTTTTCCGTCTTTAATATTCTCCGTAAACTCTTTTGTCTGGCCACTAAAATCAATAGCTGATTTTGGTATTAATGGAAGTCCAGTTTTTTGGGGAGGTTTATTTCCAATTTTTATTGTATTTGTTTTTTGGCAGTCCGGTAAAAACATAAGTTCTTCTTTAACTCAAACAACTAAATATGAAGCTTGCTCACAATTTACATTTGAAGTAAGTTCTAAAATAATCATAGCACTTTTTACAATTTATATTATTGGATTATTAATTAATGGAATGTCCGTTGCTTTACCTTCACAATTTTTGTATGAAATTCTATTTTCATTAATAATGATTTTATCCGTGTCGATTACATTAATTGTATTAACCATTTTAACTAGTATCATAATTGTAAAACAAAGCTTAAAATCTCAATATTAAACTAGACAAAATGAAAATACTACTCCTCGGTTCAGGCGAATTAGGCAAAGAATTTGTCATTGCCGCACAACGAATCGGACAAACTATAATCGCTGTTGATAGTTACGAAAATGCTCCGGCAATGCAGGTTGCTCACGGTTTTGAGGTCATCAACATGCTTGACGGCGAAGCGCTGGACCGCATCGTAGCCAAACACAAACCTGATTTTATAGTTCCCGAAATAGAAGCCATTCGTACGGAACGTTTTTACGATTACGAAAAACAAGGCATAACCGTTGTTCCTTCAGCGAAAGCGGCCAACTTTACCATGAATCGTAAAGCCATTCGTGATTTAGCTGCAAAAGAATTAGGTTTAAAAACAGCCAAATATCAATACGCCACTTCGGCTGAAGAATTACAAAAAGCAGTTCAGGAAGTCGGAATTCCGTGTGTTGTAAAACCATTAATGTCTTCTTCCGGAAAAGGACAATCGACAATTAAAACCGAAAGTGATATCGAAAAGGCATGGCAATATGCCGTTGCCGGTTCACGTGGCGATGTAATCGAAGTGATTGTAGAAGCATTTGTTGATTTCAATTCAGAAATCACACTTTTAACGATAACGCAGAATAATAATCCAACCTTATTTTGTGCTCCAATTGGACACAGACAAGAACGCGGCGATTATCAGGAAAGCTGGCAGCCGGCTTTAGTTTCAGAAAAAGATTTATATGAAGCACAAGATATGGCAGAAAAAATTACAGAAGCGCTTGGTGGCGCAGGACTTTTTGGTGTTGAATTTTTCTTAACCAACGAAGGCGTTTATTTCTCTGAACTTTCTCCCCGCCCACACGATACCGGAATGGTAACTTTGGCGGGAACTCAGAACTTCAATGAATTCGAATTGCATTTACGTGCCATTTTAAGTCTGCCTATTTTCGAAATTACTTTAGAAAAAGCCGGAGCAAGTGCCGTAATTTTAGCTTCTGAAGATTCAGCGAACCCAAGTTTTACCGGAATCGAAAAAGTAGCGGCATTGCCAAAAACTGATTTCAGAATATTCGGAAAACCTACTTCAAGACCCTATCGCCGAATGGGAGTCGTTTTAAGTCACGATTCATTAGCAACACCAATCAATGAAATCGTTGAACGCGCCAAAACCACTTCTAAATTAATAAATGTAAATTCTTAAAAATGAAAAAAGCACTATTTATACTATTCCTATTTGTTGGAATCGCAACTCAGGCTCAGGATAAAAAAACAACTGAAAAACCTCAAATTGTAGAAACCGCTTGTGGTGAATGTCAATTTGGAATGAAAGGCAAAGGTTGTGATTTAGCCGTTCGTATTGATGGGAAAGCTTATTTTGTTGACGGAACTACAATTGACCAACATGGCGACGCACATGCAAAAGATGGTTTTTGCAATGCGATTCGCAAAGCATCTGTTACCGGGAAAGTAGAAAATAATCGTTTTAAAGCGACTTCATTCACTTTGATAAAAGAAAAATAATGGAGTTAATTCTTGAAAATATTGCCAAACACGTTTCGCTGACACCTGAAGAACAGGCTCATTTTTTATCTAAATTAGAAACCAAAACCTACAAGACCAAAACCATTTTATTAAATGCCGGCGAAGTTTGCAAACATTCTTATTTCGTAAATTCCGGAATTTTAAGAAGCTTCAATATCAACGATAATATTGTCGAACATGTTTTATCCTTTGCCTGCCAGGGCTGGTGGATGAGCGATATGTACAGTTTCTTTTCGCAAAAACCGGGACAGCTTTTTATCGAAGTTTTAGAAGATGCTGAAGTGGTTTCGCTTTCAAAAGAAAATCAGGAACAACTGTATCACGATATTCCAAAATTAGAGCGTTTCTTCAGAATTTTAATTGAAAACTCTTTAGTTGCCAATCAGCAGAGATTAATGGATAATCTGAGTTTAACTGCCGAAGAACGTTTTGAAAAATTTACGACCAAATACGGAACATTAGTTCATAAAGTGCCTCAAAAACAAATCGCTTCTTTCATTGGTGTCACACCAGAATTTTTCAGCAAAATGAAAGCAAGGCTTTTGAAAAAATAAGATTTTCCGCCACGAATTCACGAATTATTTTTTACAATCTTTAAGAGTGAAAATTCGTGAATTCGTGGCGGAAAAAAATTAAAATTGCTCAACCTCCGTAGAATGTTTCATCGCTGTAGTTGAAGACCTTCCTATTGTTACCGTATTTTGAACTGCGTCGAAATAAGAAGTCCCAACAAAAGCCTGATGTTTTACCGCTCTGAATCCATTTTTCTGTAGCGCAAATTCTCTCTCCTGCAATTCAGAATAGCCCGCCATACCGCGTTCTTTGTACGCTTTAGACAATTCGAACATACTTGTATTTAAAGCGTGGAAACCTGCCAAAGTGATGAACTGGAATTTATATCCCATAGCAGCCAAATCTTCTCTGAACGTTTCCATTTCAGCAACTGATAATTTTGCTGCCCAATTGAATGACGGAGAACAATTGTATGCCAACATTTTATCCGGAAATTCTTTTCGCATGGCATCCGCAAACTTTTTAGCATAAACCAAATCAGGATTACTGGTTTCCATCCAAATCAAATCAGCGTAAGGTGCATAACTCAAACCTCTTGCAATTCCCTGATCGATACCGCTGTTTACATAGAAAAAACCTTCGTTCGTTTTTTCACCCGTAATAAATTTATGATCTCGCGGATCAGCATCGCTGGTTAATAAATTAGCCGCATCGGCATCGGTTCTTGCAACAATTAAAGTCGAAACTCCCATAACATCTGCAGCCAAACGAGCTGCAATTAGTTTATTAATTGCTTCTTGAGTTGGTACCAAAACTTTTCCTCCCAAATGCCCGCATTTTTTAGCAGAACTCAATTGATCTTCAAAGTGAACTCCGGAAGCTCCGGCTTCAATCATTGACTTCATTAGTTCAAAAGCATTTAGGTTTCCCCCAAAACCAGCTTCGGCATCAGCCACAATCGGAACTAAATAATCTTTTTTATCTTCCACTTCATTTACTACCTGAATCTGATCAGCTCTCAATAAAGCACTATTAATTTTTTTTACCACCATTGGCACACTATTTACCGGATAAAGCGATTGATCCGGGTACATTTCTCCCGCCAAATTTGCATCGGCCGCCACCTGCCAGCCGCTCAAATAAATCGCTTCTAAACCAGCATCGACTTCCTGAATCGCCTGATTTCCTGTCAATGCGCCCAAACCAGCAACATAATCCTGACTTTTTAACTTTCTCCATAATTTTTGCGCTCCCATTTTTGCTATAGAATGCTCAATTTGATACGAACCCTGAAGTGTAACTACTTCTGAAGCCGTGTAAGGACGTTCAACACCTTTCCATCTTGGGTTCGTAATCCAATCGTTAATCAATTCCTGAATTCTGTCTTCTGTTGTTTTCATAAATAATATAGTTAAGTTGGTTAGTAAGTAAAGTTTGCAGTCTCAGTTTTCAGTTTGATCTGCGAATATTTTCTGTTTTCATTTTATCTGCTAAATCTGCGTGAAAAATTGTTAGCTCGCAGATTTGGCAGATTAAGCAGATTTTTTTATAATTAAACTGCTTATTATAAATATTTGTAACAAGGAATCGTCAAAAAGTCAACGAAATCAGTATTTACTACTAATCTTTCTAAAACTTTTTCTGCTAAAGGAAATTGACGTTTTTCGTAATTTTCCTCTCCTAATTCCGCTTTGATCTTTTTATATTCATCTAAAGCCAATTCGTGATAGTAAGCTAAGTCTAACTTTCGGTCATTATCCAAAGTGACTTTATTTTGAAGCCATTGCCACAATTGCGATCTCGAAATTTCAGCCGTTGCAGCATCTTCCATCAAATTATGCAATGCCGCGGCACCTTGTCCGTTCAGCCACGACGCCAAATACAAAACGCCTACGTTGATGTTTTTTCGAACGCCGTTTTCTGTTATGATTCCGATTGGCGGTTCAAGCAAATCTTCTTCGGTTATTTTGCGATGTTCTCTTTTAACATGAATTTGATTTGGAGTTGGCATTCCGGCATCAAATACTTTTTTCGCAAGCGAAACCAAATCCGGATGTGCTACCCAAGTTCCGTCGTGACCATTTCGAACTTCTCGTTCTTTATCGGTTTTTACTTTTGCGAAAGCAAGTGCATTGGCTTCTTCATTGTTTTTAATCGGAATTTGCGCTGCCATTCCGCCAATTGCATGAATCCCTCTTTTATGACATCTCTGAATTACCAAATTTGAATAGGCATTCATAAAAGGCGAAGTCATGTTTACCTGATCACGATCCGGAACGATGAACTTTGGATTTTTACCGAATTTCTTGATATAAGAGAAAATATAATCCCAACGCCCGCAATTCAAGCCAACGATATGTTCTTTCAATTCGTAAATAATTTCATCCAATTGAAAACTTGCCGTTATCGTTTCAATTAAAACTGTCACTTTTATAGTCCCTCTTTTCAATTTTAGATAATTCTCACTAAAATCGATTACAGTATTCCACCAACGTGCTTCCAGATAATGTTCTAATTTTGGAATATAGAAATACGGTCCTGAATTGTTTTCTAAAAGCTTTTTATGATTATGAAAAACATACAATCCAAAATCTACCAAAGAACCTGAAACTTCTTTTCCGTCAACTGAAAGATGTTTTTCAGGCAAATGCAATCCTCTTGGGCGAACGATTAGCGTTGCGATTTTTTCATTTAATTGATATGATTTGTTTTTAACCGAATCTGTATAAGAAATCGTTTTGTTTACAGCATCAATTAAGTTCATTTGTCCTTCCATCAAATTTTGCCAGGTTGGAGAAGTACTGTCTTCAAAATCGGCCATAAAAGTTCTGGCTCCCGAATTCAATGCATTGATAATCATTTTACGATCAACTGGTCCGGTAATTTCTACTCTTCGATCCAATAAATCTTTCGGAATTTCTCCAGCCACCCAATTACTTTCTCTGACGGTTTTGGTTTCTGAAGGAAAAGAAGGCATTATACCAAGATTCAAAGCGACTTGTTTTTGGTCACGCTGTAATAACAGCAATTTGCGTTGCGCTTCGAATTTTCGATGCAATTCTGTTATAAAAACAATTGCTTCTTCTGTCCAAATAGTTGGATAAGAAAGGTTCTTTTCGGCTAAAAATTCCATTGCCGTCTCGGTAATCTCTAATTGGTTTTTCATAGCTGTGGTTTTATTTTCTATTAGAATAAATCTTATCGATTACATCAACTTCAATTCCTTTTTAGAATATTTAAGTCATAACGATTTGATATCTAATAATTTCTATACCACAATATTAGAAAAAAGTTTTTTACAAAACAAGCGAACGTTCGCTAAATATTAAAAATAATTTTTTGGCGATTATTTTTTAAATAGTTATATTTGATTTATGGATATCGAAAAAGACTATATAAAGCTGATATTTGGGCTAAAACTGAAGCAAGTTCGAACTCAAAAAAACCTTTCCCTTTTTGGCTTAGCCAAATTGACAAATCTTTCAAAATCGTATTTAAACGAGATTGAAAAGGGAAAAAAATATCCAAAAACAGATAAAATTTTGCTTTTGTGTGAACATTTGGACGTGTCTTACGACCAAATGGTGTCTTTAAAACTCGACAACAACCTCGCTCCGATTGGCGAAATCTTAAAATCCGGAATTCTAAAAGAGATTCCTCTTGAGCTTTTTGGCATCCAGGAAGCCGATTTAATCGATATTATTGCCAATGCTCCAGCCAAAGTCAATGCCTTTATCAGTACGATTATCGAAATTGCCCAGCATTATAATTTAAGTCGAGAAAGCTTCTTCTTGGCTGCCTTGCGCTCGTATCAGGAAGCGCACAGTAATTATTTTGAAGATTTAGAAGAGAAGGTAATTGAATTTTCGAAATCTTTTCAGATCAATTTAGATTCAAAAATTACAATTGAAGAATTAGAAGCAATTCTTAAAGAAGAATACGATTATACAATCAAGGAAATCGCTTTTACAGATCAGGAAGCTTTGGGCGATTTGCGTTCGATTTATGTCCCGAAGAGCAAAACGCTATTACTTTCAGCAGAAATTGATGATCCGCAAAGAGCTTTTATTTTAGCTAAAGAAATTGCTTATAATTATCTTAAAATATCTGATCGCTTGCTGACTTTCAGCTGGATCAAATTTGACAATTTCGATCAGGTTTTGCATAATTTTTACGCTTCTTATTTTGCCGGAGCTTTATTATTACCGAGACAATTGGTTGTTGACAAAATCAATGACTTCTTAAACAATGAAAAACCAAATCCGGAAGAATTCGTGGCGCTAATAGAAAGTTTCGAAGTTTCCCCAGAATCTTTTTACCAAAGATTAACCAATTTATTACCGAAAGATTTTCATCTTAAAAATTTATTTTTCTTAAGAATGTCGCATAAGATTGGTTCCGATTTCTATCAAATTAAAAAAGAATTACACATTACCAATCAGCAAGAACCGCACGCCAACGAAACCAACGAGCATTATTGCAGAAGATGGGTTTCGGTAAAAACCATAGACGAAGCGATCAAACAAAACAAACCTCATTTTTTTGATGCTCAAATTTCGAGTTACGTTCATAGCGGAAATGAATATTTGGTTTTTTCATCGGCTACAAAAGATCCTTTTATGCAGGATACTATTCGAAGTATTTCGGTTGGAATTTTAATTAATCCGACCATGAAAAAGAAATTCAAATTCATCGAAGGAAAACCGCTTGTTAAAAGAATTGTAGGCGTAACGTGTGAAACCTGCGATGTAAAAGATTGCCTCGAAAGAGCGTCGCCTCCAATTGAATTGGAAAAGAAAAAACGCCATGACAATACGGATGCGGTTGTTCAGCAGTTTATTAATCAATATAGTTAGAAATCATGAAATATTTACTTCTAATAATAACCCTTCTTTCTGTTGGCTTCAACCAGAAAACAGAGAAACTTAATGGCCGTTATAATTATTTAATAGAAGACGACAATTCGTATGTCCAAAAAGACAAAATTACTTTTAACGATAGTACTTTTGCATTTGACAGCAAGTATATGCCCAAAGGAAAAATTTCTTATGGCAATGTAATTCTATTGGAAAACTTTATAAATACAGATTTAATTATAAGCATTTCAAAAGATCAAATCACAAAAGATACTATCCCATTTTATATGCATGATAAGCAAAGTACAGCTGCGAATTACCTTGATGAAGTCGTTGGAAAAGGGAAATTGATTCGGATTAAATAAAATAATACGAGTTTCTTTTAATCTCGCAATCCCGATAAGTATCGGGAGCAAAGTCGCAAAGTTTTATTTGACTTTGAATATAATTTTTTAAACACAATCTTGTCATCTCCACGAAGGAGAGATCACACAAGCAGCTCGACAAAGATTGTCGATTATAGGAACGGAATTACTAGTGTAATCCTTCGTTCCTCCAGGATGAAAAGATTGCAAAAAAACCTCTGTACCCTTGCACCTTTGCACCTTCTTTTAAAAATAAAATTTCTCATCTAGCCCCGATAGAACTGGAAATCCTTTTATGCTGGGGTTCAGCATAAAAGATTGGAAGGGATAGCGGGACTATACGTCTTTTGAAAAACTAATTTTCTGCTTCAGAAAAAACCTTACAAACGCCCAAACTAAGATCAAAGCTCCATCGGAGCGATATTTTTCTATTTTCCTATTATAAACATTTCGCTCCGCTGGAGCTTTGGTGAACCACTTCAATCATTTTCTATAAACATATAGTCCCGCTGGGACTTTCTTTATTTCTATCATGTTTTCGATCAAAACAAAAACCTTAGCAACTTAGTCCGAACCTCAGCATCTTTTCTTAATCTATATTAAACAGATTGCAGATTTTTGCTCAATATAGCTAAAGCTTCAGCGGAGCATCATATTTATAGCTAATCCACAAATTCAGTAATAAAAGCTCCAGCGGAGCGATATTTTTCTATTTTCCTATTATAAACATTTCGCTCCGCTGGAGCTTGATAATTCGGTTAAATTATTTTCTATAAACATATTGTCCCGCTGGGACTTTTTCCTTTTATTTCAATCAACAAAAAACCTTAACACCTTAGTTCCTTAGAACTTCAGAACCTTCAAAAATCTTTTCTTAATCTACATTAAGTGCTTTTCTTCCATGTTGATCGTAAATTTGTACTATAAAATAACAAAACACACAGATCATGGAAAATATAGTATTGCACAAAGCAGAAACAAGAGGAAATGCAAATCACGGATGGCTTAATGCTTACCATAGTTTTAGTTTTGCCAGCTGGTACAATCCTGATAGAATTCAGTTTGGTGCGCTTCGTGTTTTGAATGACGACACGATTGCAGGCGGAATGGGTTTTGGAACCCATCCTCACGATAACATGGAAATCATAAGTATTCCATTAGAAGGCGATTTAGCACACAAAGACAGTATGGGAAATACTGAAATCATCAAAAATGGCGATATTCAGGTAATGAGTGCCGGAACTGGGGTTCAACACAGTGAGTTTAACCCAAATGCAGATCAGCAAACAAAACTATTACAAATCTGGCTGTTTCCAAACAAAAGAAATGTGGCGCCTCGTTACCAACAAATTACTTTGGATGTTGCTGACAGACATAATAAATTAGCTCAAATTTTGTCTCCAAATGCAGATGACGAAGGTGTTTGGATTCATCAGGATGCCTGGTTTAATATGGGGAATTTTGATGCCGGAATTACGACTGAATATAAAATTAAAAAAGAAGGAAACGGAGTTTACGCTTTCATTTTAAAAGGAAACGTAACGATCAATGGTCAGGAATTAAACACTCGTGATGCTGTTGGAATTTCAGGAACTGATATTTTAACTATAAAAGCAAATACGGATGCAGAATTCTTATTGATGGACATCCCGATGAACTATTAATTCATAACACACAACTAATACTTTTTTTTCAAGAAACGGTAATCAATCTGAAATTCAGATTATTATCGTTTTTTTTTGTAATTTCAGTAAATAAATCCAACAGTTCTTAAAAGCACGCACTTAGTTTTTTGCCACAGATTAAAAGATTAAAATGATTTTTTAGTTTCGAATTAATAATCAGTGGAAATCTTGTAATCTGTGAAAAAAAGATATTCAAAAAATCATCACATTTTTATTTCTTAATCTAGGTTAAGTGCGTTACGGTTACTACCACCGTAACTTTGTCCTATCAAAATGAAATTAATTATTTAAAAATAAAAATTATGGCAACTACAAAATGGTCAATTGACCCAACACATTCAGAAATTGGTTTTAAAGTTAAACACATGATGTTTACAAATGTTTCAGGTAAATTTGGAACTTACGATGCAACAATTACTACAGAAGGAAATGATTTTGAAAACGCAGCAATCGAGTTTTCTGGCGATATCGCTTCTATCGATACTGCAAATGCAGACAGAGACGGTCACTTAAGAAGTGCTGATTTCTTTGATGCTGAAAACAATCCAAAATTAACTTTCAAAGGTTCTTCTTTCAAAAAAATTGATGACGGAGATTATGAATTAACTGGAGATTTAACTATCAAAGGTGTTTCTAAAACTGTAAAATTTCCAGTAGAATTTAGCGGAATTATGACTGATCCTTGGGGAAATACTAAAGTTGGTTTAAATATTGAAGGTAAAATTAATCGTAAAGATTGGGGATTAAACTGGAACTCAGCTCTTGAAACCGGTGGAGTTTTAGTAGGAGAAGAAGTTCGTTTGAACATTGAATTACAATTTGCAAAACAAGCTTAATCTTATAAAATAGGTTTTAATTTGGTTGGTTAAAAACCCTGTACTTTCTAGGAAGTGCAGGGTTTTTTCTTTTTGAATAAAGGAAAAATCGCCACGAATTCACGAATTATATTTTTCCAAACTTTGCGCAATGAAAATTCGTGAATTGCCTCACCTGTTCGCTATCGCTCGAGTCATGGCTAAAAAAAATTATCGCACAGTATTTCGAAATTCAGTTGGAGACATTCCGGTTTGTTTTTTGAAGAATCTGGAGAAATAAGAGTAATCTTCATAGCCGACTGCAAAAGCGACTTCGTTTATTGCTAATTGTTTGTCGATTAACATTCTTTTTATTTCCAGAATTACGCGATCCATGATGACTTCTGTGGCTGTTTTTTGCAGAATTTCATTGCAAATTCTATTCAAATGTTTTAGTGTAATATTTAATTTCTCTGCATAAAAAGAAGGTAATTTTTCTTGTTTGAAATATTGCTCCAAAAGCAATTCAAATTTATCAATTTTGATATTATAAGAATGCGCTTGATGCGAATAGGTTTCACTGTATTTTCTGGAAATCTCAATGTGAATACAATCTAATAAATTCAGCATTTTATCTAATTGCAATTTGTTATTCTGATTGTTTTCCTCAATCAGTAAATTAAAATAAGGCAGGATTTTCAATATTTCATTCTCTTCAAAAACCATTTCCGGGCGATTATGAATGGAATGGTAAAAATTATATTCGTTGATTTTTTTCTGACCGAAATATAAATTGTAAAGTTCCTGCGAAAAGATAATTACAAAACCTTCAATATCTTCAGACAAACTCCAATGATGCATTTGTCCTGGCTGCAAAACGAATAAACTTCCTCTTTTTATTTCGAATTGATCAAAATCAACTTCATGCAATCCCGAACCATTTGTAAAAAAAACCATTAAATACGAATCATGCCGATGCGGTTCTTTGACAAAACTGTGGCTTTTTAAATGTTCTGCAAAAGTATTCACATAAAAATCACGATAAACATCGTTACAACTAAAATTCTGAACACTATAAACAGGATACTTTTTCATACGCGATTAGATTGTAGATTTCAGATTTGGAATTTAGATTTGGAATTTAGATTTTTTTTATTGGAATTTTAAAACAAAATGTCTTTATTATGCTATAAGTAGCGAAGATATAAAAAAGACTTATAATAGATTCTAAAATACCTTTGTATAAATAAAAAATAATAAAATCATGTCAAGTGCATTAACTCATATTTTAAGCAACGAATGTCCTGTTTGTCATAAAGGAAAAGTATTTACAGACAAGAACATCTTCCTGAATTTTGGTTTACCAAAAATGAACGAATATTGCAGTCATTGTAATTACAAATTTCAAAAAGAACCGGGGTATTTTTTTGGAGCCATGTATGTAAACTACGGATTAACAGTTGCACAGGGAATCGCAACGTATTGCATTGCTCAGTTTTTCTTTGAAAAAAATTTCGACTTAAGAATTATCCCAATTATCGCGCTCGCCATAATTTTACTCACTTCTTTCAATCTTCGCTTTTCAAGATTAGTGTGGATTTATATGTTTAAGGATATATAAAATAAAAAAATGCTATTTTTGCCGTCTAATTGAAACTAATTTTCAATATAAAAATCAAATTTAAATTAGACAAATGAAAGCATACGTATTTCCGGGTCAGGGCGCGCAGTTTACAGGAATGGGCAAAGACTTATATGAATCATCGGCTTTAGCCAAAGAACTATTCGAAAAAGCTAATGAAATTTTAGGTTTTAGAATTACAGATATTATGTTTGAAGGCACTGCCGAAGAACTAAAAGAAACTAAAGTAACGCAACCAGCAGTATTTTTACATTCTGTTATTTTAGCTAAAACTTTAGGAGAAGATTTCAAACCAGAGATGGTTGCGGGACACTCTTTAGGTGAATTTTCAGCTTTGGTTGCCAACGGAACTTTATCTTTTGAAGATGGTTTGAAATTAGTTTCACAACGTGCTTTAGCAATGCAAAAAGCTTGCGAAATTACGCCATCAACAATGGCTGCTGTTTTAGGATTGGCTGATAATATCGTAGAAGAAGTTTGTGCTTCTATTGACGGAATTGTTGTTGCTGCAAATTACAACTGTCCTGGACAATTAGTAATTTCAGGAGAAACTACAGCAGTTGAAAAAGCTTGCGAAGCAATGAAAGCTGCGGGAGCAAAACGGGCGCTGATTTTACCTGTTGGAGGAGCATTTCACTCCCCAATGATGGAACCGGCAAGAGAAGAATTAGCAGCTGCAATTGAAGCTACAACTTTCTCTACTCCTATTTGCCCGGTTTATCAAAACGTTACTGCAAGCGCAGTTTCTGATGCAAACGAAATCAAAAAGAACTTAATTATACAATTGACTGCTCCAGTGAAATGGACACAATCAGTTCAGCAAATGATCGCTGACGGCGCTACTTTATTTACTGAAGTTGGACCGGGAAAAGTATTGGCTGGTTTGATTAATAAAATTGATAAGGAAGCGGTTACGGCTAATGCTTAATTAGTTTTCAGTCGCAGTCGCAGTTTTCAGTTACTGATTATATAAATAAAAATCCTCATGAACCATTCGCTCATGAGGATTTTCTATTTTAAAGTTCCTTTGCTTCAATACAGTAATTATTTATAATACCAGTGATCAAATAATTTTGATTTCTTTTTTCAAAGAAGATATACCAAGTTGTTCTGGCATTAGTTTTATAAAAAATATAATTTGAACCTAAATATTGGAGAGATTTTGGCGTTTTCTTTTGAGGAGATTTTTTAATTCTTTCAGGAACTGCATCATAAATATTAGAAACATATTCTTCCGCAGATTCAATAAAGCCAAAATATTCTTTTTTATATAATTCGATTGCTAAATCGTCAAGATACTGAATTACTGGAGGCGTAAAATAACTTCTATTTTCCCCACCATTCTCTAATTCTTCTTTTCGCTTCAGCTTTTGCTTCCTCCGGAGTCAATCCTTTTGCAAACTCCGCATCAAAATCAAAAGTCTCTCGATCTATTCCTTTAAATTTAGGTTTCTGAACTTCATATTCAACTCTAGGCTCTTCAACCTTATCATTCTTTTCATTTTCTTTTTCCGAATCCATTATTCCTACATTTTAATCTTACAAATTTACAAAATAAATCAAATCAAAATAAAAATCCCAAACGAATATTCATTTGGGATTTTTATTTATATAACCAGTAACTGAAAACTGCGACTGCGACTGAATACTAAACTAAGAACGAACTTTCTGTTCCCACTTCCAGGCGCTTGCCATTGCTTCGTCTAAACTCAATTCAGCTTTCCAGCCTAAAACATTATTTGCTTTATCTGTATTCGCATAGGCTTCAGTAATATCACCTTCTCTACGTGGTTTAATAATGTAAGGCAGTTTTTTATCGCTTACTTTTTCAAAACTATTAATCACTTCAAGAACTGAACTTCCAGTTCCGGTTCCTAAATTAAAGGTTTCTACTTTTTGTAAATTCTTTTTATTGAACAAACGCTGTAATGCAATTACGTGTGCTTTTGCCAAATCTACTACGTGAATATAATCACGAACTGCAGTTCCATCAGGAGTTGGATAATCATCTCCAAAAACAGATAATTCTTTACGTAATCCTACACCCGTTTGGGTAATAAAAGGCACTAAGTTTTGAGGAACACCTAGTGGTAATTCTCCAATTTGATTGGATGAATGCGCTCCAACCGGATTGAAATAACGCAATAAAATTGCGTTTATATTAGTTACTTTCGTAGTGTCTGTTATAATTTCTTCTCCAATTTGTTTTGTATTTCCGTAAGGAGACATTGCTGCCTGTACAGGAGCATCTTCTGTAATTGGCATTTTTTCGGCCTGCCCGTAAACTGTACAAGACGAACTGAAAATAAAACTTGCTTCCGGTTTTTGCTGTAATTCCTGTAAAAGGTAAACCAAAGTACTGATGTTGTTTTCGTAATACAACAAAGGATTTTCAACGCTTTCTCCAACCGCTTTTGAAGCTGCAAAATGAATTACTCCTGTAACATCGCTATGTTTTTTAAAGAAATCCTGAACTGACGCTTTTTCTCTTAAATCTAACTTTTCGAATAAAGGTGTTTTTCCTGTAATGTTTGTAATTCCTTTTAAAACATCTTCTGAAGAATTCGAAAGATTATCAATTATCACAACTTCAAAGCCTTCATTTTGCAATTCGACTACGGTGTGAGAACCAATAAATCCTAATCCTCCTGTTACTAATACTTTCATTTTTTTGGTTGTTTTTTTATGTAGTTAATTTATAAGCCTGCCTTGCAATTAGAATCCAGTTATTCTTTTGTTTTTGCCAAACAAGCATTATTCCGATTTTAATATCTTTATCAACACCACCATCTTTGGTATGTGCTGCCAAAACATGCCTCACGATCGCAACATCATTTTGAATTGTTATGGTTTGATCCTGAAATTCAATAGTTACAAAATCTGATTTTCCGCTAACTATTCCATCGACAAATTCTGCCTGATTTTGCACAACGCCACTAGAATGAACATACGTTAACTTTTCAGAAGTCAGTGATTTCAATTTACCTCCATCAGCATCAATCATTGCCTTACGCAAAATTTCAACCTGATTATTAACAGCTGTTTCTTCTTTAGTATTTGATTTTTGGGCAAAACCCGAAAACTGAACAAGAACTATCAAAATTAAAACACTTAACTTCTTCATTATTTATTTGTTTAAAAATTCTAAAACAGAATCTGTAATAAATTTAATTTGCTCATCATCCAATTCAGTATGCATTGGTAAAGCGATAACTTCTTTCACTAACTGATTAGTTACCGGAAATTGCTCTTCTTTATAACGGGTATCAACATAAGCTTTCTGTGAATGCAAGGGAATTGGGTAGTAAATTGCACACGGAATAGCTTTATCTAATAAATGTTGCATCAAAGCATTTCTGTCTGCATCAACAATTCTCAATACATATTGATGAAAAACGTGGTCATTTTCGTTTGCATCAAATTCTGGTGTAATAATGTGTGCGTTCCCTGCAAAAGCTGCATTGTATTTTGAAGCTGCCAAACGACGCGCTGCATTATATTCATCCAAAAGTGGTAATTTTGCATTTAAAACTCCTGCCTGAATACTATCTAAACGAGAATTTACACCTACAACATCATGATGGTAACGCTCATACATTCCGTGATTTACAATTCCGCGGATAATGTGTGCCAATTTATCATCATTTGTAAAAATTGCTCCACCATCTCCATAACACCCTAAGTTTTTAGAAGGGAAAAATGACGTTGCCGCAACGTGACCAATTATACCTACTTTACTTTTGGTACCAGATTTAGAAATATAATCTGCTCCAATTGCCTGTGCATTATCTTCAATTACATATAAATTATGTTCGGCAGCTATTTCCATAATCGCATCCATATTAGCGGCACGGCCAAATAAATGTACGGGAACAATTGCTTTTGTTTTTGGTGTGATTGCTTTTTTAATTGCCTCGATATCAATGTTCATATTCGTCATATCGACATCAACCAAAACTGGTGTCAATTGCAATAAAGCAATAACCTCAACTGTAGCAGCAAAAGTAAAATCGGCAGTAATTACCTCATCGCCTGGTTTTAAATCCAGACCCATCATGGCAATTTGCAAAGCATCAGTACCATTTGCACATGGAATTACGTGTTTTACTCCTAGATAATCTTCAAGATTTTTTTGAAATTGATGAACCAATGGTCCGTTTATATATGTATTGGTATCTAAAACTTCTTGAATTGAAGCATCAACGGTAGTTTTTATTTTCTCGTATTGACTCTTTAAGTCAACCATTTGAATTTTTTTCATTTGTCTTTATTTATTTAAAACTTTGAGATTAGATTTCAAAACCAATCTCGAAAACGAAGAACAAAAATAGTTATTTAATAGCTTTGGGCAATGAAAATAATTGAAAGAAGCGTAATTTAGCCCCAAAATTACATATATGCTTTTTCTATACAATTTAGTTGTTTCTATTGCGGGGTTTTTTCTGAAAATTATAGCACTTTTTAGTCCGAAAATCAAGCTTTTTATTGAAGGAAGAAAAAATGTTTTTGCTATTTTAGAAGAAAAAATAAAACCAACAGACAAGACCATTTGGTTTCATTCTGCTTCACTTGGCGAATACGAACAAGGCCTGCCTGTCATCGAAAAAATAAAAGAAAAATATCCTTCGCATAAAATTATTGTTACTTTTTTCTCTCCATCAGGTTACGAAGTCCGCAAAAACAATACTGTTGCCGACGTCACAATATATTTGCCTTTAGATACTAAAAGTAACGCGAAAAAATTCATGAGATTAGCACATCCGGAATTGGCCTTTTTTATAAAATATGAATTCTGGCTTAATTATCTAAAAGAGCTGGAAACAAATAAAATTCCAACTTATTTAATTTCTGGTATTTTCAGAGACAATCAGATGTTTTTTAAGTGGTACGGTGGTTTTTACAGAAAAGCACTAAAAGCCTTCACTTATTTCTTTTTACAGAATCAAAAATCAAAAGAAAAAATAGAAGCTATCGGATTTAAAAATGCAATTGTTTCCGGTGATACCCGTTTTGATCGCGTTGCAGCAATTTTAGAAAGAGACAATACCGTTGATTTTATTGAACAATTCAAGAACAACACTCCAACTATTGTAATTGGAAGCTCGTGGCCAAAAGATGAAGCTCTATTGGCAGAATATATCAATCAATCATCTTCTACTGTAAAATTCATTATTGCACCACATAATATAAAGCAAGACCAAATTTTAAGCTTAAAATCACAAATTACAAAATCAACAGTCTTATTTTCTGAAAAAGACAATATTACTGACTTATCAAATTATAATGTCTTTATTATAGACACTGTAGGCCTATTGACTAAAATATACAGTTACGGAACTATAGCCTATGTTGGCGGAGGGTTTGGAAATCCGGGAATTCACAACATCCTTGAGCCAGCAACCTTTGGTATTCCAATTGTGATTGGCCCAAATTATTCGAATTTTGCAGAAGCAGTTGAACTGGTTAAAATCGGAGGATGTATTGTAATTTCAAATGATACAGAATTGAAACAAAGCTTTGACCGTTTACTTTTAGATGAAAATTACCTGAAAGAAAAAAGCCAGATCTGCAAGTCATACATTCAGGACAATAAAGGCGCCACAGAAAGCATAATGAAAATCGTTTTGTAAGAGCTTAAAAGCATCAAAAACAAATTCATATAGCGCACTTAGGATAAAAATCGCTTAAATCGCATTATTTTATCCTTAGCAGCTTACGCAATAATCAACCAAAAGCAAAATAAAGTGCAAATAAGAGAATCAAAACAGCCAATTCTCTTATAGAATATTCAACAAAAAATAATTTAGACAAAAAAATCAATAATATAACATTTTTTTAGTATTTTGGCATATTATTTGATAAATAAGATAATCGTGAGCAAGGAAAATATTTTAAAAAAAAAGTGAAAAAATATTTTACATATTAAAAAATTTATATCTTTGCCACGAATTAATAATTAACCTTTTATAATAAAGTAAGATGAAAAAAGTATTTTTAAGTTTAGCTGTTGTTGCTGTTTTAACTGTTGTTTCTTGTAAAAAAGCTGATGCTGCTGCTGAGCCAGCTGTAGATTCTACTGCTGTTGCTGTTGATTCTGCTGCTGCTGTAGTTGATTCTGCTGCTGCAACTGTTGATTCTGCTGCTGCTAAAGTTGACTCTGCTGCTGCTAAAGTAGAAGAAGTAAAAAAATAATTAGAACCTAAGTTCTAAAAATTTTAAAACCATCCTTGAGATGGTTTTTTTTTGCTCAAAATTGAAAAAATTCCAAAATAAAAAATTCCAAATTCCAATCATACACATTGTATTACGGAATTTGGAATTTTTATTTATTATTTCACACAAAACAATCGACTACAGGCTATTGGAATTTGGAATTTAAATATTGGAATTTCTTTTATCACTCCATTTCATCTTCAACCACTTCTTCATCTTCAAAAATTAAATCATTTGATGAAAAATCCAATATCTCTGATTTTGAAGCATAGTTCACAATTTCTTTTATTCCCTTTTGCAGAAGCAATTCTGTCGTGTATTTTCGACTTGTAGCAAAATGCAACTCACCCAACATCAATTTAAAAAAATACTTTCCCCCAGAACCTTTAAACTTCAAAAACTTAGCCTGATCAATATTTACTTTAAATTTCTCAATATCTTCCTCACATTCAAATTTCAGTTCATAACTCAAACTAGTAAAAATCACTTTCCCTTTCCTGGAAGTAAACACAAATTTATATTCATCATTAAATCGCCTACTAATTACGAAAGCACCCATTTATAATTTTAGATTTTAGATTGTTGATTTTGGATTCTTAGATTCTTAGATTCTTAGATTCTTAGATTCTTAGATTCTTAGATTCTTTAAAATAAATTTACTTCGCAAAATTTATTTTCAGTACTTGAATTTATACAATAAAAAAAGCCTCTTCAAAAGAAGAGGCTTTAGTACTCAGAGCGGGACTTGAACCCGCACGAACATTGCTGTTCACTGGATTTTAAGTCCAGCGTGTCTACCAATTTCACCATCCGAGCATTATATGGTTTTGAGCGAAAAACGGGGCTCGAACCCGCGACCTCGACCTTGGCAAGGTCGCGCTCTACCAACTGAGCTATTTTCGCCTTTCAAATTCTTGTAAGAACTACAATACTTGATTTGTTCTGTATTGCGAGTGCAAATTTAGGACATTTATTCAATTATACAAGCCTTTTTTGAAAAAAAATAATACTTATTTTATAACCTTCTGATAACCTAAACTTTAAATCTGAAAATTATTTCTTAACGATCATCCTTTTAATCTCATTCAGTTTCATCAGGGCTTCAACCGGTGTGATCGAGTTTATATCAAGACTTAAGATCTCTTCTTTTATCTCCTCTAACAAAGGATCATCCAAATTAAAGAAGCTCATTTGCATTTCATCATTAGCCGATTTGATTCCGTTTAAAGCATCGCTTGAATGGTTTTTTTCTAGTTTCTTTAAAAGTTTTTGTGCTTTCAAAATTACAGTTTGAGGCATTCCGGCCATTTTAGCCACGTGAATTCCGAAACTGTGCGCACTTCCTCCTTTTACCAATTTACGAACAAAAAGAACGGTATCTTTTAATTCTTTTACAGCGACATTATAATTCTGAATTCTTGGAAGCGATTCTGTCATTTCATTCAACTCATGATAATGCGTTGCAAACAATGTTTTCGCTCTTCCCGGATGTTCGTGCAAAAACTCTGCAATAGCCCAGGCAATCGAGATTCCGTCATACGTACTCGTACCTCTTCCGATTTCATCCAATAAAACTAAACTTCTGTCTGAGATATTATTCAAAATAGAAGCCGTTTCGTTCATCTCTACCATGAAAGTAGATTCTCCCATCGAAATATTATCAGAAGCTCCTACTCTTGTAAAAATTTTATCTACAATCCCCATTCGAACACTGTCTGCAGGAACAAAACTTCCCATTTGAGCCAACAATACTATTAAGGCCGTTTGTCTCAAAATAGCAGACTTACCAGACATGTTAGGCCCCGTAATCATAATTAATTGCTGAGTCTCTCTGTCCAGATAAACATCATTGGCTATATAAGGAGTTCCAACTGGCAATTGTTTTTCAATTACCGGGTGTCTTCCGTTTTTGATATCTAATTCAAAAGTTTCGTCAATTTCCGGACATACGTATTTATTCTCAACTGCTAATTGTGTAAACGAACACAAACAATCTAATTGTGCCACCAAATTAGCATTCATCTGAACCGGCTTAATATAAGTCGCAATCCAGGCTACTAGCTGCTCAAAAAGATCGGTTTCAATTTTATGAATTCTTTCTTCGGCTCCTAAAATTTTGGTTTCGTACTCTTTTAATTCTTCGGTAATATAACGCTCTGCGTTTACTAAAGTCTGCTTACGAATCCATTCTGTTGGAACTTTATCTTTGTGTGTATTTCGAACTTCAATATAATATCCAAAAACGTTGTTGAAAGATATTTTTAAAGACGAAATTCCGGTTCGTTCTGATTCTCTTTTTTCAATTCCTTCTAAATATTCTTTTCCAGAAGTTGAGATCGCACGCAATTCATCTAATTCCTCACTAATTCCTTTTGCTATCGCATTTCCTTTTGCAATGGCAACCGGTGCATCCTGATTTAAAGTTACTTTGATTTTCTCTCTTAATAAATCGCAGGCATGCAAACTGTCTCCAATTACTTTTACCGCTTCCTGTGGACTTTGCAATGCTAAAGTTTTAATTGGAATAATAGCATCAAGCGATTCTTTCAAATAAACAATTTCACGCGGTGAAACTTTCCCGGCTGCGATTTTAGAAATCAAACGTTCTAAATCTGAAATTTGTTTAATCTGATATTGAATATTATGTAAAACCTCCGGATTCGATTTCAAATAAGAAACTACATCATGACGACCTTTTATTTTATTACTGTCTTTTAGCGGTAAAGCCAGCCAACGTTTTAACAAACGCCCACCCATTGGCGAAAGTGTTCTGTCAATTACATCTAAAAGTGTAACAGCATTTGGGTTATAACTGTGGTATAATTCTAAATTTCTAATCGTAAAACGATCCATCCACACATACGCATCTTCTGCAATACGCTGAATCGCCGTGATATGCTGCACACGATTGTGTTGTGTTTCTGATAAATAATACAAAATCGCTCCGGAAGCAATAATTCCTTCTTTTAATTCTTCAACCCCAAAACCTTTTAAGGAAACGGTTTCAAAATGCTTTGTCAATGTTTCTAAAGCATAATCTTCTTTGTAAATCCAGTCTTCCAAGTAAAAACTATGAAAATCTTCTCCAAAGGCAGCTTTAAAATCGCCTTTATTATTCTTCGGAACTAAAACTTCACTCGGATTAAAATTCTGCAAAAGTTTATCAATATATTCTGCATTTCCCTGAGCTGTTAGAAATTCTCCTGTAGAAACATCCAAAAAGGAAATTCCGATATTTTTATTCGCAAAATAAACTGATGCTAAAAAGTTATTTGATTTAGATTGTAAAACCTCATCGTTTAAAGAAACTCCCGGAGTTACCAATTCAGTAACACCACGTTTCACGATAGTTTTGGTCATTTTTGGATCTTCAAGCTGATCGCAAATGGCAACACGAAGTCCGGCTTTGACTAATTTTGGCAAATACGTATTAATAGAATGATGCGGAAAACCGGCCAAAGCTGTTTCAGTTTCAGAACCCGCACCTCTTTTAGTTAATGTTATTCCAAGAATTTTAGAAGCTCTAATGGCGTCTTCTCCAAAGGTTTCGTAAAAATCACCTACTCTGAAAAGCAGACAGGCATCAGGATATTTTCTCTTGATTTCGTTGTACTGTTTCATTAAGGGTGTTTCTTTCACCACTTTTTCTTTCGCTGCCAAATTGTAATGTTTTAGATGAAAATTTATGACAGCGAATTTATAATATTTTAGCGGCATATAGAAGGGCATCAAAAATTAAAATATTTTTAAGAAATTTTTGAGTTGACATATTAGATTTTTCTATAGATTTGTTCATAATTAAAACAAAGACTCTTAAAGATGAAAAAAATAATCTTAATCGCTATGTTAGCTGTAGTTGGAATTACAGCTTCTAATGCTCAAACTACTAAAAAAGCAAAAGTTGCTAAAATTGAAGGAGCCGGAATGGTTTTTGAAAACGAAACTATTGATTACGGAACTGTCGCTCACAATGCTGATGGTAACCGTCAGTTTGTTTTTGTAAACAACGGAACAAAACCATTAATCATTACAAACACTCAGGGATCTTGTGGTTGTACGGTACCTACAACACCAAAAGAGCCAATTGCTCCAGGTGCTAAAGGAATTATTGGAGTAAAATATGCTACTGACAGAGTTGGTGCTTTTACAAAAACAGTAACTGTTACTTCAAACGCTGAAGGACAACCTACAAAAGTACTTACTATTAAAGGTACTGTTTTACCAGATCCAGTTAAAAGCTAATCTGAAAAGAAAATAAAATAATCGAAAAAGCTTCCTTATCTTTGGAAGCTTTTTTTATGACCTGAATACAACACCAATGAGAAAACTTGAAAATAGCGAACTGGATCGCAAATCGATTGAAGATTTTAAAAAATCAGACAAAACACCTCTAATAATAGTTTTGGATGATATTCGCAGTTTGCACAATATTGGCTCTGTATTTAGAACTTCTGATGCCTTTTTGGTTGAAAAAATTATTTTATGCGGTATCACAGCAACTCCTCCAAACAAAGAGATTCATAAAACCGCACTTGGCGCTACAGAAACCGTAGCCTGGGAACATCATGAAAATGTTTTGGAAGTTATTGAAAACCTAAAAAAAGAAACTATAATGACACTTGCTATTGAACAAGTGGAAAGTTCTGTTTTTCTTCAGGATTTTAAAGTAGTGAAAAATCAAAAGTATGCTTTAATTTTTGGCAATGAAGTTTACGGCGTTGCACAAGAAGCTGTGGCTATTTGTGATGGTTGTATTGAAATCCCGCAATTAGGCACTAAACATTCCTTAAATATTGCAGTAAGTGCCGGAATTGTAGTTTGGGATTTATTCCAAAAATTAAACTGGCCAAGTGTGGATTAAATGTTATTTTTCAGTACATCTTGCCGTTAAATGTTAGAAATTGAAATATATTTTTTTATTATTATAAAATTGATACTTTTATAAAATGAAAACTATTAATTTCTTCAAAATAACCATTTTATTTTTTACTTTATGTTTTAACCAATCTCATGCAAGTGAAGGTGGTAAAACATTTGATTATTCTACTACAAAAACGACAAACGATACTCTTAAATCAAAAAAAAGAAAAGATACAGAAATTGCCCTTGCTGATCCTCTTAAAATAGAAGCCACGGGTGATCAACCGTATTGTCCGCAAACCAACATAAAGATTGTTCAAACCTTTTCTATATCGCACGATCCTACAGAACCAGGAACTGCAGCTATGTTCATTCAGGTTTCCTCCGGTTATTCTGCGGGTTTAGACAAATTGGAACTTTCAAATCCTGCAGCGCATTCTACTATTACAACTTCTTGGGATCCAATTGCCGGAAAACTAATGTTGTCAAGTTTAACACCGGGAACAAACGTTCTATATTCTGATTTTGAAAATGCCATAAAAGATGTTGTATTTTCTAATTCTTCAGCAACTGCTTCCGGAAGCAGAACTTTTTCAATAACGATAGGCCAAGCCAATTATTTACCTTCTACAGGACATTATTATCTTTACGTACCCAGCATTGGCATCTCTTGGACTGTTGCAAAATCTGTATCAGATACAAGTTCATATTTCGGACTTAAGGGTTATTTAGCCACTATCTTGTCCTCTGATGAAGCTAAATTGATTGGCGAACAATCATTAGGAACGGGTTGGATCGGAGGAAGTGATGCTGAAACAGAAGGTGTATGGAAATGGGTTACAGGACCTGAGGCCGGAACGCTAATGAGCTATACATTTTGGAATACTGGAGAACCAAATAATCAGGGAGACGAAGATTATGCACACATTACACAACCGGGAGTCGGAATAAGAGGCTCATGGAATGATTTATCAAATAATGGGGATCCAAGTGGTAATTATCAACCAAAAGGATATGTTGTTGAATTTGGCGGATCACCTGGTGACCCAATTATTCAAATAGCCACAAGTACTAAAATCACAATCCCAGAAGCTAACGTACTGACGCCAATTCCTATTTGTGATTCAGGAAGTTTTACTATAAACGCAACTGCAACTGCTGGCGCTACAGTTAATTGGTACAGTCAGGCAACTGGAGGAATCCCTTTGGCTACAGGAAATTCATATACAACTCCGATAATAAACACCAGTACAACTTATTATGTTGATGCAGGTTGCGAATCGAATCGCAAATCGGTTATTGCTGTTGTTAATAAAACTCCGGCAAATCCGTCTGTTACTTCATCAAACGTTTCAAGATGTGGCCCCGGAAGTGTAAATTTACAGGCAACTACAGCTGTTGGTTTGATAAACTGGTATACGACTGCAACTGGCGGTTTAAGTATTTTTACCGGAAACAATTTTGCAACACCGACAATTTCATCTAATACTATATATTACGCTGAAGCTTCAAATAACGGCTGTCTCAATACCAATCGTACACCTATCAATATTACGATCTATACTCCACCAATTGTAACGGATCAAGATGTTCCTCTATGCCAAAATCAAAAAGCAACATTGGATGCAGGAATTTCAGGAATGAACTATTTATGGTCTACAGGAGCTACTTCTCAAACTATTGAAGTAACTTCTGGCGGCACTTATACTGTTGATGTGACAAGTCAGTCACCAGAGAGTTGTACCAGTCGAAAAACAATTAAAGTTGATGAGCACGAAATTCCACTAATAGATCGTATTGATGTCAATGGTACCAAAGTTGTTATTTATCTAAACAAAGAACAAGATTATTTTGAATATTCTGTCGACGGAACTAATTTTCAGGATTCTAATATCTTTTATGATGTGCCAGGAGGATTGCAAACTGCTTATGCAAGAGAGGAAAACGGATGTGGAGGTACTGCCAAAAACTTTGTTGTATTAGTTTTTCCAGCATTCTTTACTCCGAATAATGACACTTTTAATGATGTTTGGGAAGTAACCGGAATGGAAAATTACCCACAGGCGCAAGTCACAATTTTTGATCGATACGGAAAATTAATCGCACAGTTAACAGCCTCTAAAATGAGCTGGGATGGCACTTTTAACAAAGCCCTTCTACCCGCTTCAGATTATTGGTATTCTTTAAAAATTGATAATACACAACCTGTTTTAAGAGGGCATTTTTCTTTAAAAAGATGATGCTAATTAGATGATACTAATTAGACAATGTGTCAATTTGATAATTAGATAATGACCTTGAAAAACATAAAAAATAATTATCTAATTTTCTAATTGGCACATTGACACATTATCCTATTTTCTTCTGAACTTCATCCAAAATAAAAAGATAGTCTTCGTGTTTCTTTACAAAATCACGATCCGACACATCAATGATTAAAACATTTAAATCGGTTTGTGATTTAATATAATCCAAATATCCATTGTTGATTTTATCCAAATAGGCTGCTTCAATATTCTGTTCGTAATTTCTGCCGCGCTTTTTGATATTTTGAAGAAGGCGCTCTGTATTCTGATATAAATAAATATACAAATCAGGCTTTGGCATTTCTTTGTAAATAATATCAAATAAGTTTCTGTACAAACGATATTCATCCTCTGCCAAAGTGATTTTGGCAAAAATCAATGATTTAAAAATATGATAATCGGCTACGACAAAATCTTTAAAAAGATCAAATTGTGCTAAATCATCGGATAATTGCTGATAACGATCGGCCAAAAAAGACATTTCAAGCGGAAAAGCATATCGATTTTGATCTTTGTAAAATTTGGGCAAAAAAGGGTTATCTGCAAAACGCTCCAAAACAGTTTTAGCATTAAAATCGTCAGCAATTTTATTTACCAAAGTTGTTTTTCCTGCCCCGATATTTCCTTCAAAAGCAATATAATTAAACTTTTCTAACGGAATTTCCTGCAAAGGATTTTTCAACTCCTGAACTACCGTGCAAATACTATCATCTGCTGTAACGGCAATTAACTCTGAAATAGATTTTTGTAAAACAGGATGTTTCCAGTTTAATTTTAAATCCTGCATGGGCAACAATACAAATTTTCTGTTTTGCATTAAAGGATGTGGAACCTGAAGTTTCTCTGAATCAATAATTTCATCATCAAAAACAATCAAATCAACATCGATAATTCGGGATTGATAACCTTGCTGATTAGAACGAATACGACCTAATTGCTTTTCGACTTTTAAAACCTGATTTAGTATTTTTTGCGCCGATGAAGTACTGTGAAGCAACAAGGCACAATTATAGAAAGCATCACTTTCGAAACCCCATGCAGGAGTTTCGTATAATTTTGAAACCTGAATAACCGTACCTACTTCCTGATGTATCAGAGCAATACAACTTTCAATATTTTCGAGTCGATTTCCCTGGTTACTGCCAATAGATAAAACGATTTGATGCTGTGACTTCATAATGCAAATTAACTAAAACTATTTCAGAATTACTCACATTATTTCTCACAAGAATTAGAAGTTTCCAATTATTTCAAACTCCTTTTTTATCATTTTTATACAGAAACCTTTCTTAAAAAAAACGTACTTAATCTAAAAATACCATATCTTTATTTTAGAGAATTTAAAAATGTATAAACTACAACTATTTTATAAATCATGTAAGAGAGTTACCTGTGATTTAAATTATATTTGTAACAAACCAACCTTTTTTACGACTTATTAAAAAAATATAATTATGAAGTTTTTAGGAAATGTAATTGCCACAGTGATTGGTATTTTTGTATTCATTATGTTATTCTTCTTTGGAGTAATCCTAATTGGGGCTATTTTTGGCGGAGATGATAAAGTTTCCGTTAAAAGTGATTCGGTTATCGAACTAGACTTAAAAAAGATACAAAATGATTATGCCGGAAAATACAAAGACCCTTGGGTAACTGTTTTTTCTGATCAGGAAGGAGTTGGTTTAAGCGATGTTATCAATGCTATTGAAGCTGCAAAAACAGATGACAATATTAAAGGGATTTCGATCTTAAACGATGAATCTTCTTTAGGATTGGCTCAATATAAAGATTTAAGAAACGCACTTGAAAGTTTTAAAAAATCAGGAAAATTTGTCTGGGCTTACGCCAATACTTATTCGCAAAAAGAATATTATCTAAATTCAGTTGCCAACACTGTTTATTTGAATCCTGCAGGAGATTTAGATTTTAAAGGACTTTCTTCTGAAGTAATGTTCTTCAAAGATTTCCAGGATAAATCTGGTATTCATATGGAAGTGATTCGTCACGGAAAATATAAAAGTGCCGTTGAACCCTTTTTAGAAAACAAAATGAGCGATGCCAACAGAGAACAGGTTACAGCTCTTTTGAACTCTATCTGGACAACCGTTTCTACTGATATTTCAAAAAGCAGAAATATTCCGCTTCCGAAATTAAATGAGATAGCAAATGGCCTTTTGGCAAGAACTCCTGAAATGGCAAAAAAAGAAGGTTTAGTTGACATTGTTGCTTACGAAGACGTTTACCACAATGCCATCAAAAAAGCTTTAAAAGTAACTGGTGACGACGATTACAATAAAATTTCAATCTTAGATTATACACAAAATAATGTCACTACAGCTTTAACCAATACGGCAAGCGATCAAATAGCGATTATTTATGCACAAGGTGAAATTACCGGTGGTGAGGGAGATGTTAACGTAATTGGCGAAGGTGCAATGCGTCGCTCTTTGCAGGAAGCCAGAAAAAATGATGATGTAAAAGCAATTGTGCTTCGAATTGACAGTCCTGGAGGAAGTGCTTTAACTTCTGATTTGATCTGGAGAGAAATTGAAATAACTAAAAAAGTAAAACCGGTAGTAGTTTCTATGGGTAATTATGCAGCATCCGGCGGCTATTATATTGCTTGTAATGCCAATAAAATTTTTGCTGAAAGCAACACGATTACAGGATCTATTGGCGTTTTTGGAATTTTACCTAATTTTTCACCATTGGCTAATAAGTTAGGCATCAATACTGAACAAGTAAAAACACACGAAAATTCGGCAAATTATAGTCCGTTTGTGCCTGTTGACGAAAAATTTAAAGCTTTTACTCTTGAAGGTGTTGAACATATTTACAACACTTTTGTAACGCATGTGGCTCAAGGCCGAAAAATGACATTTGCACAAGTAGATGCTATTGCTCAGGGAAGAGTCTGGTCTGGAAGTGAAGCTCTAAAAATTGGTTTAGTTGATAAAATTGGAGGATTGAATGATGCTATTGCTGAAGCGGCAAAAATTGCAAAAATAAAATCATATAGCACACAGAATTATCCTGAATATGAAAAAACATTTAGTGATCTTTTAGCAAATCTGCCTTTCGCACAATCTAAAGAAGCTTTTATAAAAGAAGAAATTGGAGAAGAAAATTATCTTATGCTGGAACAGGTAAAAAGATTCCAGAGACAACAAGGTGTTCAGGCGATGCTTCCTTTCGGAATAAACATTAAGTAATTACATTTAAAAAAATGAAAAAGATAGTTTTATTTTTCAGCGTTTTGTTTATGAGTATTGTAAATGCTCAGGATAAAAATGCAGTTACTTTTAAGGAATCTCCGATAATTTTAAAAATTAATACGGATCAGCTTTTTGGAACATTAACGACTCCGAATTTAACCAAGAAATATCCCGTCGCCCTAATTATTGCCGGTTCGGGTCCAACAGACCGAAATGGCAATAATCCAATGATGAAAAACAATTCATTGAAAATGCTGGCTGAAGTTTTGGCAAAAAATGGAATCGCATCATTACGATACGACAAAAGAGGAATTGGAGAAAGTAAAGCTTCTGCTATTTCAGAACAAAGTTTGGTTTTTGAAAATTATACCGAAGATGCCAAAAGCTGGATTAATTTACTAAAACAAGACAAACGTTTTTCAGAAGTAGTAATTATTGGCCACAGCGAAGGTTCTTTAATTGGAATAATCGCCGGTGCAAAAGCCAACAAATTTATTTCTATTGCAGGTCCTGGAGAATCTGCAGATAAACTCATTAAAGCACAAATCACATCAAAATCAAACAAACAAATCGAGGATATGACTTTCCCGATTATCGATAGTTTGAAAAGCGGAAATCAGGTAAAAAAAGTAGACCCAATGCTTAATTCTCTTTTTAGGCCGAGTATTCAACCTTATTTAATTTCGTGGTTTAAATACAATCCACAAGTAGAAATTAAAAAACTAAACGTGCCCATTTTAATTATTCAGGGAAACAACGATTTGCAAGTGACTGTAAAAGATGCCGAAACTTTATCTCAGGCAAATAAAAATGCTGAACTTTTAATTGTAGACAAAATGAATCATGTTATGAAAATTGTTGAAGGTGACAAACAAGCCAATTTAGATAGTTACAATAATGAAAGTTTACCTCTTTCTGAAACCATGACAAATAAGATAGTTTCATTCATTAAAAAATAATTGAAACATCATAAAATCATTAAAAATCCGTTTGAATATAGACTCAAACGGATTTTTTAATTTTAACAAACATCAAATATATCCTTACATTATTGTGAAAAAATTATTACTAAACTCATATAAAAAAAATTATTTTTGCAACCAGTTAATAGCAATGTAACCCCTCAAATCTATAATAATTATGTTTAAGAAAATTTTAAAGATTACCGCCATTGTTCTCGTGGCATTTGTTGCGGCATTATTTGCCATCCCTTATTTTTTTAAAGATCAGATAAAAGCAAAAATTGCTGAAGCGATCAACGAAAGTGTTGATGCCAAAGTGAGTTTTGCTGATGCCGATTTAAGTTTATTTAAAAATTTCCCAAATGCGACAGTTGGAATTGAGAAATTGGTTATCATCAACAAAGCACCTTTTGAAGGAGATACTTTGGTTTCATTGGGTCAATTGAATCTTAAAATGAGTATCAAAGAAATTTTTAAAGGAAAAGAAGAACCTATGAATATTCAGGGAATAACTTCTGAGAATGGATTAATCAATATTATCTTTAATAAAGAGGGTGTCGGGAATTTTGATATTGCGCTGAAAGATAAAAAAGAAGACACTAAGGATGACAAAAGTAAACCGCTTTCCTTAAAAATTCAAAATTACAAAATCGAGAATTTCACTTTCAGATATATTGATCAGGGTTCTAAAATTAAGATGGTAATTGATAGTTTAAATCATGAAGGAACTGGTGATTTTACGAATTCAAAACTGGATTTAACTACAAAATCTACTGCAAAAGTATCTTTGGATATGGATAAAATCAATTACATGAAAAATGTAAAACTAACCTTAGATGCTGTTTTAGGAATTGATTTAGAGCAAAGCAAATATACTTTTAAAGAAAATAAAGCTTTGATCAATCAATTGCCGTTGGAATTTGACGGATTTATTCAGATGGTTGACGCTGGTCAGATTTATGATTTGAAATTTAAAACTCCAACCTCCTCTTTTACTAACTTCTTAGGCTTAATTCCTTCAGCTTATGCAGCTGGCTTAGATGGTGTACAAACAACTGGAGACTTTACTGTTTCAGGTTTTGCAAAAGGACAATTGACAGATACTACTGTTCCTAAATTCAATATTGCTATTGCTTCTAATAATGCTTCTTTTCAATATCCGAACTTACCAAAATCAGTTCAGAATATTGTAATAGATACTAAAATCATCAATGAAACCGGAATTCTAAATGATACCTACGTCAATTTAGATAAACTTTCATTTCGTATTGATCAGGATGTTTTTAATGCAAAAGCAAATATTAAAAACATAACGGTAAATCCATTCGTAAATGCGGCTTTGAAAGGAACTATCAACTTAGCTAACCTTTCAAAAGCGTATCCAATCAAAATGGATAAACCTTTGGCAGGTATTTTAAAAGCGGATGTTACTACAGAATTTGATATGGCTTCAGTAGAAAAAAGCCAATATCAAAACATAAAAAATGCAGGAACTATGAGTTTATCAGGATTTAAATATACTGATGAAAACAATAAATCGATGAACATTAGCACGGCTTTAGTTGAATTCAATCCGAGTAAAATCAACCTGAAACAATTTAATGCCACTACAGGAAAATCGGATCTTGCGATCAATGGAGTTTTAGAGAATTTCTACGGTTTTATGTTTAAAAAACAAGAATTGAGAGGAAACTTCAATATGAGTTCTAATCAATTGGCTGTTGATGATTTTATGACTTCAGGAGCACCAGCAACGGAAAAAACTGCGGCAAAACCAACAGAAGCCATGAAGATTCCCGCTTTCCTCAACTGTACGATAAATGCTAAAGCCACAACAGTTCTATATGATAATTTAAAACTAAAAGATGTTTCGGGTAAACTGATCGTGAAAGATGAAAAAGCAACTTTAGAAAACTTTAAAACATCTATTTTTGGAGGAACCATTGGTTTAACAGGAGCAGTTTCTACCAAAGAAAAAGTACCCACTTTTGATATGAATTTAGGCTTCAATCAGGTTGATATTGCACAGACTTTTACGCAATTAGAAATGATGAAAAAGATTGCTCCGATAGCAGGAATTATCAACGGAAAGCTAAATTCAACAATTAAATTAAATGGAAATCTCGATGCTAAAGAATTAACTCCGGACCTGAAATCAATTTCAGGAGATTTATTAGGCCAATTACTTTCGACAACCATAAATTCTAAAAACTCAACCTTATTGAATGCTTTAGGTTCAAACATTAAATTCATTGATATGAATAAGGTGAATTTGAATGATATAAAAGCAGCGTTGACTTTTGAGAACGGAAAAGTAAATGTTAAACCATTTGACATTAAATATCAGGATATAAAAATTACGGTAGGCGGAACTCACGGTTTTGACCAAACAATGAATTATAACCTAAAATTAGATGTTCCGGCTAAATATTTAGGAAGTGAAGCGAATGCATTTATTGCAAAGATGTCTCCGGCAGATCAGGCAAAACTGCAAAACATTCCAATTAATGCGATGATTACCGGTAACTTTTCAAATCCGAAAGTTTCAACTGATATGAAAAGCGCTGTTAGTAGTTTAGCTTCTCAGGTTGCGAATCAGCAAAAGGAAAAATTAACTCAAAAAGGAGCATCAGCTCTTAGCGATCTGATTAATAAAAACACAAAAGCAAAAGATACAACGCAAGCTGCAAAGACAGAAAAAGAGCAAAAAACTCAGGAAACTACTAAAAAAGCAACCGATTTGATAAATGGTTTGTTTAAGAAGAAAAACTAATCTTTTGATGCTATAAAAAAATCCTGCATTTGAAAACAAATTCAAATGCAGGATTTTTTATTTATAATATAATCTGATTGATTAACTTAATTTTCTATATGTAAAATTCGATTTATTGCTTTAATAAACACAGGAAAATCATTTACATTCGTATCAATGCCTAAACTGTTGTTTCCGTAAGGCTCATATTTTTTTAAATTGGAAATAGAAAACAATCCAACTGTTGGCATTTTTGAAGCACTTGCCAAATGCATAATACCGCTATCGGCTCCAACAAATACATCTACATTAGCAAGAACAGAACCAATTTCACGAACATCTTTACTATAAAATGTAGGTGCCTGAAAATTTATTTGAGATACATTTTCCACCGGTAAAACTTCAAAAATATTATAATCAGGATATTCTTTTTTCAGAATTTCATAAAACTCCTCCCACCACTCTACGCAATAACATTTTTCGCCGGTTGCAAATGTAAAAATAGCAATTGTTCTTTTATTCTGATCGATAACGTCATTCAGGATCTTTTTCCCATTGGTAATTTCGTGCGCAGATAATTTTAAATCAATCAATGCCACTGGTTTTTCATTATTTGGTATTCCAGCCTGAGCTAGCGTATATCGCAAATTATAAACAGGATATTTTGCAATATGCTCATAATCTCCATAGGGTAATTGAATGTTTTCTGGTAAATCTCCAAAAATTTTATACTTTGCATTTGAAAATTTTACCGCCAAACGACCAGACGATGAGTTTTGATCGACATTAATTACAATATCATAATTCTGTTTTCTAATTAATGTCCAGACTTTTAAATATTTAATCAATTCCTTAAAAGGCTTTTTAGGCAAAGGAATTATTTTATCAATATTGTCATAATTTTCAAAAACAATTGGTGCCAATGTTCCTTTAACAAATAAATCGATTTTACAGTTCGGAAATGTTTCGGTAACTTCCTGAATTAAGGGTGTTATTAAAAGTAAATTCCCTAATCTTTTATTGGGTCTGCAAATTAATACCTTATGGATTTTGCCTGGATCGATTGGTCCCTTTTTACTTAAACCTGAATCACCAATATTCTTTGTCAGGTTGCGCATTAGCCCCCTTCTGAATACATTAACTTTTTTTAAGTTACTCATTTGTGGTATTTGTTTTTGGTATATTTTTTTGCTTCAAAAAAATAAAATTCCCAGCTTCAAAAAGTTCAAAGCTAGGCTCTTTTTTTTTTCTAAAAATATATTTCTTACAATAAGTAATTATTACAAAATTGTAATGAAATGTATCAATATTCACATCTCTAAAAAGAAATAAAAATACGAAAAATAGTATATAAAAAACAAAATACTAGACAGTTAGCCAATAAAAACAGACGAATACCCAATAACCCTAGACGTTTATATCAACGACATAGCCTTCTGATCCGCGAACATTAAAAACGGTTCCGTCTTCGAAAATCAAATACTGGCCTTTAATTCCAACAAGCTTTCCGCTAAAGGTTGGTGTCTTATCCAGATTTAAACTGGCAATTTTTGAAGGGTAATTTACAACAGGATAATTTAACTCATATAAATCATCACTCTTTGTATAAAAATATTCCTGAACTTGTAGTGGCAGTAAATTTTCGACTTTTGCTTTTTCAGCAATCAAATCAAAAGCGACTTCAGTATCCTGAAGCATTTTTCTCCAATTGGTTTTATCTGTATAATGATTTTTTAGGGCGACTTCGGTAATTCCTGCTAAATATCGGTTTGGTACCTCAACAATAGCAATAGCACGCGTTGCACCCTGATCGATCCAACGTGTTGGAACCTGAGTTTTGCGCGTTACTCCTACTTTTATTTCGGTAGACAATGCCAGATAAACGATATGAGGCTGTAATTGTACTTTTTCCTCATAAGCTAAATCACGATCTGCAATACCCAAATGAGCGGTACTCAATTCTGGTCTCATAATCCAATCGCCCACAGCAGGACTTGAATAAAAGCAATCATAACAAAAACCTTGTCGGTAGATTTTTTTCTTTTTACTACAATTTAAACATTGAAAACCGGTACAATTAATTTCGATTTCCTTATTCAATAACTGATTCATACTAAGAAAACTATCTTCAAAAACCAGGTAGTACTGAATTGGATTTCCGATTTCTGTTTGCATTTTTGTAAGTACTCCTTGATATTGCATAATGTTTTAGATTGCTGATTTTAGATTTTAGATTTGCTCAGGATAGTGAACTTTTATTGTTAAAATTCCTCTTTCGAACAGGAATCTTTACTTCAAATACAATTGTTTTTTACAAAAAAACACTATTTTTGATACAAAGGCAAAGTTAATCTTTGTCGAATGATATTCAAATTTTAAATTCTTGAATTTTATAACACCATAAAATCAGCAATCTAAAATCAACAATCTAAAATCTAAAATTATTCATGCCCGTATCTATCATTAACTCTTTCGCATCTTGGGTCCTTAAACAAAGGATACATCAAATAGAACTTTTTCTAAAATACCCGAATGAAGTTCAGGAAGAGCTATTGCATAATTTATTGACATCTTCAGAAAATACTATTATTGGAAGAAAATATGATTTTGCATCGATAAATTCCTACCAGACATTTTCTGAAAGAGTACCAATTGCGACTTATGAAGAATTACAACCCTTAATAGAAAGAACACGCCAGGGTGAACAGGGTGTTTTTTGGGAAACACCAATAAAGTGGTTTGCCAAATCAAGCGGAACAACGAACGCGAAAAGTAAATTTATTCCCGTAAGTAGTGAAGCTTTAGAAGATTGTCATTATAAGGGAAGCAAGGATTTACTTTGTTTGTATTTGAATAATAATGAAGATTCGGAGTTGTTTTTAGGGAAAAGTCTTCGTTTAGGCGGAAGCTCTCAGATTTATGAAAACAACAATACCTTTTTCGGAGATTTATCAGCAATTTTGATCGAGAATATGCCGATTTGGGCAGAATTTAGTAGTACACCAAGCAGCAAAACTTCATTGATGAGCGAATGGGAAGCAAAAATTGCGGCGATTATAAACGAAACCAAAAATGAAAATGTTACAAGCTTTGCCGGCGTTCCGTCCTGGATGTTGGTCTTAATGAATAAAGTTTTAGAAAATACCGGAAATCAAAATTTATTGGAACTTTGGCCTAACCTTGAAGTTTATTTTCATGGTGGTGTAAGTTTCTCTCCTTATAAAGAACAATACAAGAAAATCTTACCAAGTAAAGATTTTAAATACTACGAAATATACAACGCTTCTGAAGGTTTCTTTGCCATTCAGGATTTAAACAATTCCAGCGATTTATTGCTGATGCTGGATTATGGTATTTTCTACGAATTCATTCCGATGGATACTTTTGGAGCACCAGACCAAAAAGTGATTCGTTTAGCTGATGTTGAATTGAACAAAAACTACGCAATTGTAATTACGACTAATTCTGGTTTATGGCGTTATTTAATTGGCGATACCGTTCGTTTTACATCTTTAAATCCGTACCGCATTAGAGTTACAGGAAGAACCAAACATCATATTAATGTTTTTGGGGAAGAATTAATGGTTGAAAATACAGATCAGGCGATTGCAAAAGCGTGTCTGGTTACTCAAACTGAAGTTATTGATTATACGGTTGCTCCTATTTTTATGCAGGACAAAGAAAAAGGTGCGCATGAATGGATGATAGAATTCAAGAAAAAACCAGCCGATGTCGGCCTTTTCCAAAAAGTTCTCGATGAAAGTTTACAGACTTTAAATTCTGATTACGAAGCCAAGCGTCACAATAATATGACCTTAAATCCTTTGGTGATTAATGTTGCTCGTGAAAATTTGTTTTATGATTGGCTGAAGGAAAGAGACAAATTAGGTGGACAACACAAGATCCCTAGACTTTCTAATCAGAGAGATTATTTGGAGCAGTTGAAGGAGATGTCTGCAGTTAAAAGTTAGCCACGAATTCACGAATTAATTTGCTGGTAATAATCCTAAAAGATGAACAATCAAGATAAAATATCAAATGAGAAAAAGAATTGGTATATCGCAGAAATAATCGAAAAATGTGAACCAGTTAAACGAAATGAAGAACAAGATTTAAGAAGAGTAAAAACTTGGGGAAATTTTCATCTGATAAAAGCTAAGGATGCTAAAGAAGCTTATGACAAAGCAATTAATATTGGAAAATCTGGAGAATACATTTTTTTAAATTCTGATAATTTAGAAATGGAATGGGCTTTTGTCGGAATAGCAGATTTAATTCCGATATATGATGACAATATTGAAGATGGTTGTGAAATAATGTTTGAAGATTATGGATTTATAACTAATAAAAGGGCATTAAAATTTGCTTTACCCGAAAACGAGCTCTTAGAAAAAATAGAGAAATCAAAAGAAATCAGATAGTTCAAATCATTTGTAATTTATAAAACGATAATTCCACTAAACCGCATGAGGGATAGAAGTGGAAATCCTTTTGTGCCGGGGTTCGGCACAAAAGATTGTAACGGATAGCCCGACCCGGAGGGACATGCCCATAAAAAAACCTTAATTCAGATTATGAACTAAGGTTTTATTTTATTTTGATTGTCGAGCTACTTGCGAGGATTTACTTCGCCAGTCGCTAGCGCTCTAGTCTCCTGCGTCGAAAATGACAAACTTTACGATTATTTGATATGTTACATCATATCAATGTACCTGTCATGATATCCTAGTAGGTATAAAACTCCGTCGAGACCAAGGCTTGAAATTGATGTCGAAGCACTTTCTTTTACTTTTGGTTTGGCATGAAAAGCGATTCCGAGGCCGGCTAAGTTTAGCATTGGTAAATCGTTTGCTCCATCACCAACTGCGATTGTTTGGTTGATGTGAATTCCTTCTTTTTCGGCAATGGCTTTTAAGTGTTCGGCTTTTTTTAAACCGTCTACGATATCGCCTATATATTTTCCGGTTAGTTTACCGTCTTTGATTTCTAATTGGTTGGCATGAACGTAATCGATACCCAATTCTTTTTGCAGGTATTCTCCAAAATAGGTAAATCCTCCAGATAGAATTGCAGTTTTGTAACCGTAGTATTTTAAGGCTTTCATTAAACGATGTGCACCTTGAGTGATTGGCAAATTTTCGGCTACTTTTTGCAAAACGTCTTCGCTCAAACCTTCTAACAATGCCATACGTTGTTTAAAACTTTCGTTAAAATCAATTTCACCATTCATTGCTGATTCGGTAATTGCGCGAACCTGATCTCCCACTCCATTTAATTCTGCTAATTCGTCGATAACTTCTGTCTGGATCAAAGTCGAATCCATATCGAAGCAAACCAAACGTCTGTTTCTTCTGTAAATGTTATCTTCCTGAAATGAAATATCGACATTCAGAGTTCTTGAAATTTCCATAAAACTCGCTGTCATCAGGATTTTATTGACAATTTCTCCAGTTACAGATAATTGAATGCAAGAACGTGGATATTCTTCTAAATCAACTACTGACGTTCTTCCTGTTAAGCGAATAATAGAATCGATATTCAGGTTTTGGTCTGACATGATTTTAGTCACTGCAGCCAATTGTGAAGCGGCTAATTTCTCACCTAAAATATTGATGATGTATCGTTGTTTTGATTGTGATTTTACCCATGTTTCGTAATCTTCAATAGAAATTGGAATAAACTTAACCTTTATTTCCAGTTCGTAAGCTTTAAACAATAAATCTTTTAAAACGGGTGCAGAAGAAGAACCTGCTTCAATTTCGAATAAAATTCCTAAAGAAAGCGTATCATGAATATCAGCCTGGCCGATATCTAATATATTAGCATCATACGTCGCCAATACAGCTGTTAAACCTGCTGTAACCCCTATTTTATCGTGTCCTGAAACTTTTAATAAAATAATCTCTTTATCTTCTATTGCCATTTTATGCTTATTGTTTTTGAAGCGACAAAAATCGGCAATCTATCGTTGATAAAAAAGTATAATGCTTGTTTTTTTACAAGCAAAAAGCACATTATCATGTGCTTTTTGAATTAATTTAACAAATATGTTCCGCTATTAAAATAACTTAACTATTATATTCTTTATGTGGTTCTGATTCATCAAAATTAACCATCCAGCTCACACCAAATTTATCTTTGAACATTCCGAAATATGCCCCCCAGAAAGTTTTACCCATAGGCATATAAACTGTTCCGCCAGCTGAAAGTCCGTTGAAAATTCTGTCTCCCTCCGCCGTGCTTTCTACATTGATTGAAACTGAAAAATTGCCTCCAAAAACTACATCTCCAGATTGTTCATTACTATCGCTTCCCATCAAAATGGTATTCCCAATTGGCAACGAAACGTGCATTACTCTGTTGGCGTCTTTCTCTGATACTTCAGGACAGCTTCCGCTTTCATCCTTCGGCATGTCTTTAAATTTTCCGATATACGGAAATTCTCCTCCAAAAACTGATTTGTAAAATAGAAAAGCTTCTTCGCAATTTCCATTAAATAATAGATACGGGTTTACTGATGTTGCCATGATATTTTGTTTTTTTGTTTGTTATTATAAATCTATTCCCTTCATTCTATACTCTCTATTCTATTTTCTATACTCTTTATTCTATTTTCTATTTTCTATATCCTATTCTCTTTATTCTATTTTCTATTTTCTATATCCTATTCTCTTTATTCTATTTCTCAGAAAGCTCTTTTACTGTTTCCATAACTATGACAATTTACTAAAATCCATATATAGAACATTCCAGCGATGACCGTCTAAATCGGCAAAACCACAGCCATACATCCAGCCTTGACTATCCGCTGGCGGAGCAAAAACGTTTCCGCCCGCTTCTTCCGCTTTTTTTGCCAAATCATCAACTTCTTCTTTGCTTTCTGCATCAATCGAAATCAGAATTTCCGAGCTTGTCTTTGTATCAGTCAATTTATTTTGAGAAAAACTGGCAAACAAAGATTCTTCAAAAAGCATTATTACAAATTTTCCGTCACCAACCACCATGCAAGTCGAGCTTGGCGTGTCATGTTCTTCGTTAAAAGAGAAACCTATTTTCGAGAAAAAAGCTTTAGATTTTGCCACCTCTTTTACCGGCAAATTCAGCCATATTTGTTTTGTCATCTTTTAATTTTTTATGTTAAACATTTTTTGCCACGAAGGCACTAAGACACAAAGTTTTTTTTAAGCCTTTGAACCTTTGCTTCTATGCCTCTTTGCACCTGAGAAGCTAATTAGCTTCTGCATAACTTTTAAAATTATCCAGAATTGTCTGCCAGCCTCCCCGTTGCATTTCTTCCGGATTTTGTGTTTCAGGGTCAAAACTCTCAATTACTTCAACTCCGTTTGCTGTTTCTTTGAA
The DNA here is from genome assembly GCA_900107365.1 of Flavobacterium aquidurense. GTDB lineage: Bacteria > Bacteroidota > Bacteroidia > Flavobacteriales > Flavobacteriaceae > Flavobacterium > Flavobacterium aquidurense. Next base: position 65,116 of record FNPS01000004.1, on the reverse strand, counting down.
GATGATTTCTACTTTTCTTCCATCTGCCATTACATATTCAATGGCTTCATTTTGTTTTACCAAAGTATATTCTCCTTCAAAATCAAAACTCATACTACCGTCTTTTGCTGCCATAGTCGATTTAAATTTTCCACCTTCTTTCAAGTCATTTTCTGCGTATGGAGTATGCCAATCTGGCGAAGCAAAACTCCATTTTGTAATGTGTTCCGGCAATGTCCAGAAATTCCATACTTTTTCTATTGATGCATTGATTGTGTTTTGTACTGTGATCATTATTTCAGTTTTATTGTTTATCCTTTATTTGTTAATTGAATTACGCTTTAAATTTTCAGCATAGCTTTTAAAATTCTGAATAACAGCACGACAAAATTGTTCTTGCAATTCTTCAGAAATCTTTGTTTCCGGTTCAAATGTTTCAGTAATTTTTACTTCAGAACCATTACTTTCAAAACGAACATTTGCCGTTCTATTGTCTGTAAGCTTATATTCTATCAGTAAAAATTTTTCGATTTTAGTATAGATTCCTTCAAAATCGAATCCGTCACTTCCATCTTTTGCCGCCATGGTAAATTTGAATTTGCCGCCCACTTTCAAATCATTTTCTGCATATGGTGTATGCCAATTTTCAAAAGGAACATTCCAGTTCATAATATGTTCTGGCGATGTCCATAAATCCCAGACTTTTTCTATTGATGTGTTAATTGTGTTTTGTACTGCTATCATCTTTACATTTTATCTGGAATCTGACTTTCATCCATAAAGAAAATTTCCCAATGATGTCCATCCAAATCAAAAAAGTTCCTTTGGTACATCCAGCCATAATCTTTAGTTTCACCATGTGCTGCACCGCCAGCTTTAACAACCGCTGTCATAATTTCGTCTACCTTCTCCTTACTTTCAACAGAAATAGCGGCAATCATTTCTGTGCTTGTGGTTGTATTGCAAATTTCTTTTGGAGTAAATGTTTTAAAAAATTCTTCTACCAAAAGCATTGCAAATATATTTTCACCAATTATCAGGCAAGTTCCTTTTTCATTTGTGAATTTTGAATCAAATGAAAAACCCAACTGCGTAAAAAATGTTATCGATTTATTTAAATCTTTTACAGCAAGATTTAAGAAAATTTTTGTTTTCATAGCATTAAAATTACAAATTATCTGAAACAAATTTAGAATTTTAGAACAGGCTTTAAATTACAATAAAAGTCAACTTTAGGGTCATTTAAGACAAATTGCTTATTTTTGTCAAGATGTTAACTTTTCAAAAAGAGCAAACCATGAGCAAGAAAATCGCATTAATTGTACCCCATGATTATAAATTGCTAAGTATAGCAGCAATTTTAGAAGTTTTTGAAACTGCTAATAAATTACATAAAGGCACTCAAAAACCTTTTGAAATAATGGTTTTTCAATCAGAAGAGCAAATTGAGCAGAAACATTTATTTGGCTATGAAGTGAATGCGATCGAAACTTCAGATAAAAATCTGGAGCTCATTTTGATTCCGGCTTTTACGACCGATAATATGAGCGAAATGATATCGAAGAATAAAAATTTCATTCCGTGGTTACAAAAGCAACATCAATCCGGGGCTGAATTGGCCAGTTTTTGTACGGGTGCTTTTTTGTTTGCTGCTTCTGGTTTATTAAACGAAAAACTAGCCACTACACATGTTGATGCCTGCAGCGCTTTCACAAAAGCTTTTCCTTTGGTAAAATTAAAATCAGAAGAAACCTTAACCGCAGACGGAAGTTTATACACCAGTGGCGGATCAACCTCAACATTTCATTTACTCATTCTTTTGGTTCAGAAGTATTGCGGAAATGAAATTGCGGTGCAGATTGCTAAAATTTTCTCGATTGATTTAAACCGATACAAACAGAGTTATTTCAGCACTTTCAGACCAAATCATTTACACAATGATACTTTGGTGGCCATGTTACAGCAAAAAATAGAAAGCAATTATAATACGATTGAAAAACTGGAAGAAATCACAAAAGACATTCCGACAAGTGCCAGAAATATGACGCGAAGATTCAAGCAAGTAACCGGAATTCCGCCAATTGAATATTTACAGAATATAAGAGTGGAAAGTTCTAAGAAATATTTAGAACAAACCCAGCTTTCAATTTCGGAAATTATCGAAAAAACGGGATATAATGATCCCAAGGCTTTCAGGAAAGTGTTTTATAAAATGGTTGGTATGAAACCTATTGAATACCGCGAGAAATTTAGAGTGCAGTAAGAGTTATTTGTATCTAAATAATCAGGAGCAGTACTTCTCGTTTTCAAAATAACGATCAGTCCCGCTCTACACTAAATCTTTTGCTGTGAACCCCACAGCAAAAGGATACCGTTTCGATCAGGGCTAAAATAGAAATTTAGTTTTCATAATTCACCAAAGGCCTGAAAATTGAAAAGTGTAATTATGTCTTTATTACCCATAATAAAACATTCTTATTTTGTTTTAAAAGAGCATCAATTTCTCTCATACTTTCATTAGAAACTGCAGGACAACCCCAGCCTTCAGGAGTACCCGCAGGATAAATTTCATTATCTGAAATAGCTTCCCAGGAATGCAAAACGATCGCCCGATTTAAAGCATTTGAATTTGTATTGTCTTTGCCTTGCAATATATAATTTACTTTTATTCCCCATTCACTTACGCCTCTGTCCGAAACAATAAATTTACCAATTGAAGAACAATGCGAATCGAATTCGTTACTTACAGGAGCATTTTCTTTTGAAGAAGTTTTTCCCCATTGATTATGACCACAACCATGACTTACGATATAAGATTTTAAAATTTTCTTTTGTTGAAAATCATAAATAAAAAATCTTTTTATGCCTGAATGCAATCCTAAATCAATCAGTATAAATTTGTCCTGATTTAGCTTATTGCTTTTACAATATTGCTTTGCTTCCTGAAAATATGACGTATAATCAACCGCTTTGATATCACTACGCGGTTTCTCAATTGAGATGGAATCTGTTTTATATTTTGTTTTCGAAATACTCGTTTGCTGAACATCTTTGCTCTTATTACACGAGAACAAAAGAATCGAAATTACTCCAAAGATTATTTTTTTCATGCCTACAATTTACATAAAAATAAAAACGAAAAACAGATTCAAAATGATATAAAAAAAACCTGTTCAAATAAATGAACAGGTTTTAAATATTATAAAAGTCAATTGCTAATTAAGAAGCAATTTCCATTCTTTTCAATAAGTTTTTATTCAAAGTATGTCTTGCATAATCTTCATCTATTGTAAGTACTTTATCGTCTGAACTTGGCAATTCATACATGGCGTCTGTTAAAATTGCTTCACATAATGAACGCAATCCACGAGCACCTAATTTGTATTCTAAAGCTTTATCAACAATAAAATCTAATGCTTCGTCTGTTATATTAAACTCAACATCATCCATTAAGAATAATTTTTGATATTGTTTTACCAAGGCATTTTTCGGCTGAGTCAGGATGGCACGCAAAGTTTCTTTATCTAAAGGATCCATGTGTGTCAAAACTGGCAAACGACCAATAATCTCAGGAATTAATCCAAAGTCTTTGATATCTTTTGGAATAATATATTGCAATAAATTGTCTTTGTCGATGTTGTCTACATTTTTAGAAGTAGAATAACCAACTGCCTGACGGTTTAAACGTTTTGAAATAATACGCTCAACGCCATCAAAAGCACCACCTGCAATAAACAAGATGTTTTGGGTATTTACTTCAACAAATTTTTGATCCGGGTGTTTACGTCCTCCTTTTGGTGGTACATTAACAACAGTTCCTTCTAATAATTTCAATAAAGCTTGTTGCACTCCTTCACCAGAAACGTCACGAGTTATAGATGGATTATCGCTCTTACGGGCAATTTTATCAATTTCATCAATAAATACGATTCCTCTTTCTGCTTTGGTTACATCATAATCAGCCGCCTGTAGCAAACGTGTCAAAATACTTTCGACATCTTCTCCTACATAACCAGCTTCAGTAAGTACCGTTGCATCAACAATAGCCAAAGGAACATCTAACATTTTTGCGATAGTTTTTGCTACCAATGTTTTTCCGGTTCCGGTTTGACCTACCATAATGATGTTACTTTTTTCAATCTCTACTTCGTCGTCTAATTGCTGTTGCATTAAACGTTTGTAGTGATTGTAAACCGCAACTGACATTACTTTTTTTGTCTGATCCTGACCAATAACATACTGATCTAAGAAAGCTCTGATTTCTTTTGGTTTCTTTAAAATTAAGTCTCCAACTAATTTTGCGCTTCCGCTTGATTTTAATTCCTCTAATACAATTCCATGTGCTTGTTCAATACACTTATCACAGATATGTGCATTTATACCAGCAATTAATAAATTAGTTTCTGGCTTCTTTCTTCCACAAAACGAACATTCTAATACTACTTTAGCCATTCTTTTTTAGTTACTAAGCGGCAAAGTTACTAAGTTTTTGAGATTTATCACTAAAACCTCAAAAACTTAGTAACTTATTAACTTATATTTTTGTTTCAAGTTTTTAAAAAAGGTTTCAAGTTTCAGGTTTGCTTCGCCAGTTCGGCTTGCAGCCTCGGGTCAAGGTTGCTATTGTTAACTTAAAACCTGAAACTTGAAACATATAAAACTATTTTTAGCTTCTTCTTAAAACTTCATCAATCATTCCGTATTCTTTAGCTTCATCAGCTTTCATCCAGTAATCACGCTCACTGTCTTTGTGCACTCTTTCAAAAGTTTGTCCTGAATGTTGAGAAATAATGTTATATAATTCATCTTTCAGTTTCAACATTTCACGTAAGTTGATTTCCATATCAGTTGCAACTCCCTGCGCTCCTCCTGATGGCTGGTGAATCATTACTCTTGAATGTGGCAAAGCAGAACGTTTTCCTGCTGCTCCTGCACATAATAATACAGCTCCCATTGAGGCTGCCATACCTGTACAAATTGTCGCTACGTCTGGTTTGATGTATTGCATGGTATCGTAAATTCCTAATCCTGCGTAAACGCTTCCACCAGGAGAATTTAGATAAATTTGAATATCTTTTGATGCATCAGCACTTTCTAAAAATAATAACTGCGCCTGAACGATATTAGCGATTTGATCGTCGATACCAGTTCCTAAAAAGATAATTCTGTCCATCATTAATCTTGAAAACACATCTAATTGAGAAACATTCAACTGACGCTCTTCGATAATGTATGGAGTCATGTTTGTTGGGTTCATCGCTGCTACGATTTTATCGTAATACATTGCGTTTACTCCTTGGTGCTTTGTAGCAAATTTTTTGAATTCTTTACCGTAGTTCATATTTTAAGTGTTCTAAGTTTTACGTAATATCTGTATATTCTTCCATCAAAGGTTGTACCTCTTTATAAAGGATGTCAATTTGTCTTATTTAAAAAAAGTTTCAGGTTTCAGGTTTCAAGTTTTTGAAGTTCGAAAACTTGAAACTTGAAACAAAATAAAACTTGAAACAAAAAAAGAAGCGCCAAGAAAAATCTCTTGACGCTCAAATATAACTATTTTTTATCTTTCAATATCTGTAATAAAATCTTAAAATTTGAAATAAAACTAATGGGCTGTATTCCTAACTTTTGACTCTATAACTTTTGACTTTTAGACAGAAATTATTCTCCGTAAGACGCAGCGATAAATTCTTCGTAAGTTACTTCTTTAGTTGTTGGATTTGCTTTTTCTTTGAACACTTCCAATAATTTTTCAGCAACTACTTGCTCAGATAATCTTTTCACCTCTTCCTGGTTAGATAAAACTCTGGCAACAATTCCCTGAACTTCTTCGTCAGTTGGGTTTGTTTGACCAAATTGAGCCATTTGTTGTCTGATCGCGTTTGTTGTAAAAGCTTTCAAATCTTCAAATGTAATTTGGATATTACTTTGAGCCATTGCTTTTCCTTCGATTAATTGAAAACGTAATCCTTTTTCAGATCTTGCGTATTCAACTTCAGCTTCTTCTGCAGAAAGTTTTTTCTCTCCAACAGTTTGCAACCATTTTTTCAAGAATTCAGCTGGTAAATCAAATTTTGTGCTTTCGATCAAGAAATCCTGAACGTCTAACAATAATTTTTGGTCAGCTTGCTGTGCGAATTGCGCTTCAGCATCTTCTTTAATTTTAGCTTTCAAATCTTCTAAAGAAGCTACTTTACCTTCTCCAAAAAGTTTATCAAATAAATCCTGGTTTAATTCAGCCAATTCAGCTCCGTTGATAGCCTCGATTGTAAAGTTTACTTCGATATCTAAACCGTGAACATCATCATGACCTACTTTTAAGTAATCCATTAATTGGTGATCATCTTCGAATAAACCTTTAGTACTTACGGTTACAACATCACCAACTTTTTTACCGATGAATTTATCACCTGCTTTTTTGTTGAATGTAGCAACTGAAATTGTAGTTGTATTGTTGATACCTTTTTCTTCGTTAGAGAAAGTTCCGGTTAAATCAGAATCTGCAGCAACTACATCTTGTGGAATTGCTTTTCCGAATTGTTTTTGGATACGCTCTACTTGTCCGTCGATTAATTTATCATCAGCAGTAACGATATATTTTACGATATTATTTTTTGCTTCTAAATCAATTTCGAAGTTAGGAACCAAACCAATTTCGTATTCGAAAGTTAGTTCTTCAGCATCCCAATCAAAATTTTCATTTACTTTAGCAAGAGGAGTTCCTAAAAGATTTAATCTTTCAGATTGAACAAAACGCTCTAAAGCCAAATCAACTACTTTTTGAACTTCTTCCTGCTTAATAGCTTTTCCGTATTGTTTTTCAACAAGATCTTTGGGAACTTGTCCTTTTCTAAAACCTTTTACGGTAGCCAATGGCATTTTTTCGTTTATTCTTTTTGCTACCTGACCTTTATAATCCATGTGAACAACTGTCATTACAATCGTTTCATTCACAGCGTCTATTGCTACTCTTTTAATATCCATCTTCTTCTTTAATTTACATAATAAAATTGGGTTGCAAAATTATAAAATTTTTGCAACCCAACCAAGTTTTTAATGTATTGTATTTGAAGCTGTTTTTGAGCTCCTTTTATTTCAATTTATTTATCGTCTCCTAATATTTTATAAGTAATAGACTGAAGGATAGATAAGATGATACTAAAGAATAAAGCTGTCCAGAATGAATCGACCGCAAAACCTCCAACTATATTAGTACACAGCAGAATTATAATGGCATTAATTACCAATAAAAACAAGCCTAAAGTAACGAATGTTACTGGCAATGTCAGAATTACCAAAATTGGTTTTATAAAAAGATTTAATAATCCCAGAACTATTGCAACGATTACAGCCGTGGCAAAACTGGCAACATGAACTCCCGGCAGAAGATTGGCAATTAACAAAACCAGCGCTGCAGTAACAAGAAGTCTGAGTAATAATTTCATATTTTTTTGATTTAAAGTTTTAATAAAAGTAATGAATTTTATATTTACCAACTATTGTATTCTTATTTTTTGCCACAGATTAAAGGATGATAAAGATTTTTAATCCTTTAATCTGTGGCTATAAAAATTACTCTTTTAAAAACTCCGTTGTCATCTCAAAAAACATTTTAGGATTTTCTGCATGAAGCCAATGTCCGGCATTTGGTATCGTTTCAAATTTTACATTTGGAAAATGCTGACGAATTGCATCAAAATCTGAATCTAAAATATAACCTGATTCTCCTCCTCTAATAAACAAAGTTGGATTATTAAAAACTAAATCTTCTGCCAAAGCTTTTCCGATAGCATCTAAATTATTATTAAAGACTTCCAGATTAAATCTAAAAGCCAATTGTCCCGGTTCTTTCCAGTATAAATTCTTCAATAAAAATTGTCGGGTTCCAAAATCAGGAACATACTGCGCCACAATTGCTTCAACATCATTTCGGCTTGGTTTCACAGAAAAGTCAACTGCATTTAATCCTGCCAAAATATCCTGATGATGTTGTTTGTAAAATCTGGGGCCAATATCTGCCACAATCAATTTATCTACAATTTCAGGATGTGTCGTTGCAAAAAGCATGGCTACTTTTCCGCCCATCGAATGTCCTAAAATATCAATTTTCGTCAATTGATTCGCCTGACAATATTCGAAAACATCTTTTACCATTGCTTCGTAACTCCATTCATCAGAATGAAAACTACGTCCGTGATTTCTTAAATCTAATATATGAACCTGAAATCCGGCTTCCACATATTGTCCGGCAAGTGTTTTCCAATTGTCAGACATTCCAAGAAAACCGTGCATGATGATAAATGGTTTTCCTTCGCCTTCTATTTTTGAGTATAACATTTTATATTATTTTTTATTGAAAAAAAACTTCCACAAAGATCCACAAAGGTGTTGCACAGAGATACGCGAAATTTTCTTTGAGACTCTCTGCGCTTTTTTGTGTATCTCTGAGAAATAACTTTTAACAAATCTTACTTCAATTTATTTAAATACATATTCACCACATTATCTAAGCCAAGATAAAGGGCTTCAGCAATCAAAGCGTGTCCAATTGAAACTTCTAATAATCCCGGGATATTTTGTTTAAAAAACTGAATATTATCCAAACTTAAATCATGTCCGGCATTAATTCCTAAACCTAGTTCGTTTGCTAATTCTGCAGCTTTAACATAAGGATCGATTCCGTTTTTATTCCCTAAATCATATTGATGTGCAAAAGCTTCTGTATATAATTCAATTCGCTCAGTTCCGGTTTTTTTTGCCCCTTCGATCATTTCCAAAACCGGATCCACAAAAATCGAAGTTCTGATTCCGTTGCGCTGAAACTCCTGAATAACTTCGGCTAAATAATCCTGATTTTTTATAGTATCCCAACCTGCAGAAGAGGTAATTGCTCCAATGGCATCAGGAACTAAAGTCACCTGAGTTGGCTTGCACTCTAAAACCAAATCAATAAAATTATGCTGAGGATTTCCTTCAATATTATATTCGGTATAAACAATAGATTTTAAATCTCGTGCATCCTGATAACGTATGTGACGTTCGTCTGGACGCGGGTGAATCGTAATTCCTTGTCCACCAAATTTCTGAATATCGGTTGCCACTTTTAATAAATCAGGAACATTTCCGCCTCTCGCATTACGTAAGGTTGCAATTTTATTGATATTTACACTTAACTTTGTCATATAAATAGATAATTAATTCTAGTAACACTATATTTGTTACGACAAAAATACAAAGTAAAACGTAGCAGTTTTTGCTATTTTTTGATTATTTTGCATCAAATATTTCCAACTGATTTATGACAGAAATTACCAACTATATCACAAACGATTTTCGAGCAATTGATAGTCAGGAAACGATAGCCTCGGTTCAGGACTTTTTTGCCGATGTTAATTTTTCGCATTTTCCGGTTTTGGAAAACAGCATCTTCATTGGAAGTATTGCTTCTGATGATGTGGAAACTTTTGATACTGACAAAAAAGCGATTGACTACAAATATACTTTAGAACGTTTTTTTGCCAGAAAATCGATGATGTGGCTTGATGTTTTAGAAGTTTTTGCTAAAAATCACACCAATACAGTTCCTGTTATTGATGAAAATAATACCTATATAGGTTATTATGAGATGGAAGACATCATGAAATTTTTTCAGGAAACCCCATTTTTAAAAGAACAAGGCGGTATTATAATTGTTCAAAAAGGACTATTAGATTACTCTATGGGACAGGTGACTCAAATTGTAGAAAGTAATAATGGTAAAATTTTGGGTTGTTTTATCTCTGAAGCTGACTTAGAAAATGTTCAGATAACAGTAAAAATAGGTGTTGGGCCAATGAACGAAATTATTCAGACCTTTAGACGATACAACTATGAAATTATTTCAGAACATCAGGAAGATGCCTATATTAATAGTTTAAAAGAACGTTCTGATTATTTAGACAAATACCTTAATATATAAGAATTAGAAAATTAGATAATGTGTCAATTAGATAATTCTTAACACTGATACATTTATCTGTTTTTTTTAATTGACAAATTATCTAATTGACACATTATCTAATTAAAAAGAATGAAAGTAGCCATATACGGACAGTATTACCAAAACAGTACAGAACCTATTATTAAAGATATTTTTCAGTTTTTCAAGTCCAATAATGTAGAAATGGTAATTGAAGAAACTTTCCTGAAAATGCTTTATGAAAAAGAGCTGATAAAAAAAGAATACAAAACTTTTTCATCCAGTACTTCCCTAGACAGCAGTTTTGAAATGCTGATTAGCATTGGTGGAGACGGAACGATCTTGAGAGCAGCAACTCTTGTTCGGAACTCTGGCGTTCCAATTTTAGGAATCAATGCAGGAAGATTAGGTTTTCTGGCTACTGTTCAAAAAGAAAAAATCGATAGCTTTTTACAATTTGTAATTGACAAAAAATATACTACTTCAGAACGAACATTATTAAGTCTAACTTGCGAACCACAGAATGATGCCATTGCAGAGTTAAATTTCGCCATGAATGAAGTTACAGTAAGCCGAAAAGATACTACATCGATGATTACTGTAGAAACTTATTTAAATAATGAATATTTAAATTCTTATTGGGCAGATGGATTAATCATTTCGACGCCAACCGGTTCTACCGGATATTCATTAAGTTGCGGCGGTCCAATATTAACTCCTAATGTGGCAAGTTTGGTTATCACACCAATAGCACCTCACAACTTGACCGCAAGACCACTAGTAATTCCTGATGATACCGAGATCAAACTTCGTGTTTCCGGAAGAGAAGATCAATACTTAATTTCTCTGGATTCCAGAATTTCTTCTGTAAAAAATGAATCTGTTTTAACTATTAAAAAAACAGATTACAAAATAAAAATGGTCGAAATTCCAGGCGAAACTTTCTTAAAAACCCTTAGAAATAAATTACTTTGGGGAGAAGATAAAAGAAATTAAGCTTATTTCTTATTTCATACTATACGATAATACCACATTTTCTCGTTCTGCATGTAGTGAATCATCATTAAATGTCTCAAAATCATATCGTAAATTGAAAAAAAAGCACATTTAACTAAAGGAACGTTGATTCGTATCGATAATTATTATATTTGCACGCAATTTTGAATTAAATGAAGAAAATTTTTAATTTATTGTTATGTTTTTTCCCCTTTATCACACTAAATGCTCAAATCAATGAGATTGGTGTTTTTCTTGGCGGAAGCAACTTTGTAGGAGATGTAGGAAGCACAACTTATATTGCTCCTGAAAAACTAGCTTTTGGCGTTTTGTACAAATGGAATAAAAGCCCACGCCACGCGTATCGCTTCTCTTACATGCAATCTACAATTGCAGGAAACGACAAAGATTCAGATGAAACTGGCAGAAGCAACAGAGGTTATAGCTTTGAAAATACTATAAAAGAATTTTCTGCTGGATTAGAATTCAATTTCTTCGATTTTAATCTTCACGATTATCATACAAAAGTTACTCCTTATATATATTCAGGATTAAACTTTTTTATATACGACCAGCTGTATCGATATACAACTAGTCCGAATGTTAATCAATCAAGCAGATCGAGCTCATTTGGAATACCTATAATATTAGGTATAAAATCAAACATATCGCCACATTTTGTTTTAGGTCTTGAAGCAGGAGCACGCTATACCTTTACAGATGCTATTGACGGAAGTAATCCGAAAACAGATAGTGCGAATATATTGAAATTTGGAAATTTAAATAATAATGACTGGTATGTTTTCTCTGGTATTACTTTAACCTATACCTTTGGACAAAAACCTTGCTATTGCGCAGAATAATAAAATGAACTTACTAGACTCTATAGATCAAACAAATTTACCTAAACATTTAGCCATTATCATGGACGGAAATGGGCGTTGGGCAAAGCAACAAGGCTTTCTACGTGCCTTTGGACATGAAAACGGAACCAAATCGGTAAAAAAAACAATTACTACTTGTGCCAAACTTGGTATCGCGTATTTAACTCTCTATGCTTTCTCGACAGAAAATTGGAATCGTCCTAAACTCGAAGTCGAAGCACTAATGAAAATATTAATCAATTCATTAAAAAAAGAGCTTGGTACACTACAGGAAAACAATATCAAACTTAACGCTATTGGGAATCTTGAAAAGCTGCCAAAATCAGCTCAAAAAGAACTTTTGGACGTTATCGATAAGACAAAAAACAATACTCGTCTCACTCTAACTCTCGCCTTAAGCTACGGATCACGGGAAGAATTGGTAAATGCTGTTAGAATCATCAGTGATAAAGTTAAAAATAATATAATTTCATTAGACACTATTGACGATTCAATTATAAATGAGCATCTTTACACGCAAAATTTACCTGACGTAGATTTATTAATACGAACAAGTGGAGAACATAGAATAAGTAATTTTTTGCTGTGGCAGATTGCCTATGCAGAATTATATTTTACTAATGTCTTGTGGCCAGACTTTAAAGATCAAGATTTATATGAGGCTATTATTAGTTATCAAAAAAGAGAACGTAGATTTGGAAAAACCAGTGAACAAATTAAATAATTTTTTAGTGTTACAAAAAAGAATACAAATAGTACTTACCCTACTTCTTTTGGGGAGTTTTTCACAAATAAAAGCACAGGAAAGAGTTCCTTTTGATCAAGGAAAAAAATATATTCTTGCTAAAGTTTCTGTTGTTGGTAAAATAAGCTTCAATGAACAAACTGTTGTTACTTTTTCTGGTCTTCAAAAAGGACAGGAAATAACCGTACCAGGTGAAGAAATCAGTGGTGCTATTAAAAAATTAGGTAAACTTGGCCTATTCGATGAAATTTCTTTTTATGTAAATAAAATTGAAAATGACAGTATTTATTTAGATCTGGATATTGTCGAACTTCCTAAATTAAATGAGGTTAAATTTGTTGGTATAAAAAAGAGTAAAGTAGAAGGATTAATTAAGGATAACAACCTGACAAAGAATAAAATTGTCAACGAAAACTTAATTACAACTACCAAAAATTATATCGAAAACAAATACAAAAAAGAAGGTTTTTATAACACCAAAGTTACAATAACAAATACTCCTGACACTATTGGCGGGCATCAGGTAAATATGCTTGTTCGGGTAGATAAAGGTGATAAAGTAAAAATCAGCAGTATTGATTTCATAGGAAACAAACAACTTACTGACGCTCAATTGAGAGCTGCAATGAAGGATACAAAACAAAAAAATGTTTTTCGTGTTTTAAAAGCCTCAAAATTCATTCCTGAAAAATACAAAACTGACTTAGAGAAAGTAATCGCTGCTTATAAAGAAAAAGGATATCGTGATGCTCGTATTATTTATGACTCTGTTACGTATAACAAGGACAAAAATATGCTAGCCATCAAAATTAATATGGAAGAAGGTAACAAATACTACTTTGGAAATATTAAGTTTTTAGGAAATACTGTTTACTCTGACCAGCTTTTAAACCGTTATTTAGGTATTAAAAAAGGAGAAGTATATAATGGAGTTTTATTAGAAAAAAGGATTGCCGACAATACAAAACCAGATGCAGAAGATATTACCAACCTGTATCAAAACAATGGTTATTTATTCTCAAAAATTAACTCTGTAGAGGTAAGAACAGCTAACGACACAATTGATTTTGAGATCAGAGTTACTGAAGGCCCAATTGCATACTTCAATAAGATTTATGTAACTGGAAATGATAAAACAAATGACCACGTTATTTACCGAGAATTAAGAACCAAACCAGGTGAAAAATACAGTAAAGAACAATTGGTTAGAACTATTCGTGAAATTGGTCAGTTAGGATTCTTTGATCCTGAGGCTATCAAACCTGAATTCAGAAATGTTGATGCAGGAGCAGGAACAGTAGACATCGAGTACCAGGTTGTTGAAAAAGGATCGAGCCAGGTTGAACTTCAGGGTGGTTATGGTGGAGGTGGTTTCATTGGAACCTTAGGACTTTCGTTCAATAACTTTTCTGCACGAAACATGTTCAAAAAAGAAGCCTACAAACCGCTACCAATGGGAGATGGTCAAAAAGTAGCGCTTCGTTTACAAGGAAGTACTTATTTTCAAACCTATAGTTTATCATTTTCTGAACCATGGTTTGGAGGTAAAAAACCAGTACAATTTAGTTCATCTATCTCTTATAGTACACAGTACTTAAATAATTACATTACAAGAGATGTAGACAAAAGCAAAAGTTTTAATATTTTTACTGTACAAGTTGGGTTAGCAAAAAGGTTAACTGTACCGGATGATTATTTCGTTCTATCACAATCGGTAAGTTACCAACATTACGATCTTAATAATTACAACACCGGTCTATTTACCTTTGGTAACGGAGCATCGAGAAACTTAGCGTATACAATTGGACTTTCAAGAAGTAATAAAGGGGTTAATCCAATATTCCCAACTTATGGTTCAGAGTTTAGTATCTCAGCGAAGGTAACTCCTCCCTATTCATTGTTTAACGGAATTAACTATGCTGATTTACCAAATCAGAAAGAATATAAAATGCAATACACCGGAGAAAATACCTCTGGTGCTGACGGACAACCTTTAAACAAAGGTGATTATATGAAGGCAGTTGGTACTAATTCATCAGGTCAAATTTTATATGATAGTGTTGGATCTGATTATGCAAGTGCTGATACCGATCAGGGTAAAGTGGATCAGAAAAGATACAATTGGTTAGAATATTATAAAATTAAGTTTAAAGCAGATTGGTATACTAAAGTATATGGAAAATTAGTTTTAAGAACATTAACCGAATTTGGTTTCTTAGGAGCTTATGATCAGGCAAGAGGAGTTGTACCTTTCGAACGTTTTTACTTAGGTGGAGACGGAATGGCAAACTACTCAATGGATGGTAGAGAGACGATTCAGTTGAGAGGTTATCCTAACAACTCTTTAACTCCGGTAAATGCTAAAGGAGAACAAATTGGAGCAACAATTTATAACAAATTCTCAATGGAATTACGTTATCCAATTACATTGAAATCATCAGCCTCTATCTATGCATTAACCTTCTTAGAAGCAGGTTCATCATATCCAACTTTTAAAGATTACAACCCGTTTGACTTAAGTCGTTCAGCAGGTTTTGGTTTACGTGTATTTATGCCGGCATTTGGATTACTAGGGATTGATTTAGGATATGGATTTGATGCACTTCCTGGATCTGTTACCAATAAAGCAAACGGTTGGGAAACGCACTTTATCATTGGTCAACAATTTTAGTCCAATTTTTAGTACATTTGGCTAAGGATTTGAAAATAAAGTAATGTTATGAGAAAACAATTTTTATTTATATTTTTAGCCCTGATTGTAGCAAATGCAAGTCAGGCTCAAACAAGAACGACTCGAATTGGCTACATCGACATGGAATACATTTTGGAAAATGTTTCTGATTACAAAGAGGCTACCGCTCAATTAGAGTTGAAAGCACAAAAATGGAAGCAGGAAATTGAAGCCAAAAAAATAGATATAAATACGCTTAAAGAAAGCCTTAAAGCAGAAAAAGCTTTATTGACTAAGGAGCTTATTGATGAAAGAGAAACGGAAATTAAGTTTCTTGAAGATGAAATGCTGGATTATCAGCAAAAACAATTTGGCGCTAATGGGAATTTAATCCATCAGAAAGCGGCGTTGGCAAAACCAATACAAGATCAGGTTTTTACTGCCGTTCAGGATATTGCTGAAGCTAAAAATTATGACTTCATTTTCGACAAATCATCAGATTTGACAATGCTTTTCAGTAATAAGAGATTTGACATCAGCGACCAGGTTATTCGTGTTTTAAACCGAACTGATAAACGTGAGCAATTGACTAAAAAACAATTGAAAGATCAGGAAGCTAAAGAAAGTAAAGAAAATGCAATTGACGAAAACCCGGCAATGGCAGACAGACAAAAAGTGCTTGATGATAGAAAGGCAGCCAGAGAAAAGCTAATTGAAGACAGAAGATTAGAACAAGAGGCCAAGAAAAAAGAGTACGACGACAGAAGAAAAGCAATTTTAGCTGAACGCGAAGCCAAAAAAAATGGCACGGTTTCTGAACCTGCAAAAACAACTGAAGCCGCAAAAACAACAGAGACTGGTAAGACAGACGCTACAGCTAAACCAGCTGCAACAAATGAAACAACACCACCAGCAGACCCTGCTGTAAACAAAGCAGAAGAAAGACAAAAACTTTACGAACAGCGTAAAAAAGAATTAGAAGAAAGAAGAAAGAAAATAATAGAAGAAAGAGAAGCGGCTAAAAAAGCAAAAGAAGCCGAAACACAAAAATCAAATACGACCAATAATTAATTAATATTTTAAAAATGATGAAACAAATCAAAACTTTACTAATTGCTGCCATACTAATTTTAGGAGCAAGTAACACAATGAACGCACAGGCTAAGGTAGCCCATGTTGATGTTAGCGAGATTATGTCGAAAATGCCTGCAATGCTTGATGCTCAAAATCAACTACAAAAATTAAGTGCTACATATGATGCTGAATACAAAAAAATGATTGACGAGTACCAAACTAAAATCAAAAAGTATGAAGCTGAAGCAGCAACTGTAACTGAAGCAGTAAACGGAGAACGTTCTAAAGAAGTTCAGGATATGCAAGGTAGAATTACTTCTTACAGAGATAATGCTCAAAAAGAATTACAACAAAAAGATTCTGATATCGTAAAACCAATCATGGAAAAAGTAAAAGCTTCTATCCAAAAAGTTGGAAAAGCTAAAGGATACCAATACGTATTAGATGGTTCTACTTTAATCTTAGCAGATGGTCCAAACATTACTGCTGATGTAAAAAAAGATTTAGGATTCTAAAAAAACGAATTTCTTAGTATAAACTGCCCAAATTTTTAAAAAAAGTTTGGGCAGTTTTTTTGTATATTAAATTATGATTAAAAAACAATAGTATTCGATAATTTCAGTTTACTAAGGATATAAATCTATTTCAAAAAATACTAAATTTGCAGTATGACGAACAATAATCCTATAGGCGTTTTTGATTCCGGTATTGGAGGAACTTCCATTTGGAGCGCCATTCATGATCTACTTCCAAATGAAAAAACGATCTATTTAGCAGACAGCAAAAATGCTCCTTATGGCCAAAGAACCAAGGATGAAATTGTAGCTTTAAGTAAAAAAAATGTTGATTTTTTACTGGAGCAAAATTGCAAAATAATCGTCGTAGCCTGCAATACTGCCACAACAAATGCTATTCGTGAACTTCGCGCTACCTATGACATTCCGTTTATAGGAATTGAACCGGCCATAAAACCGGCAGCTAATAATTCAAAAACACAAGTAATTGGAATTTTGGCCACTAAAGGAACATTAAATAGTGAATTGTTCAATAAAACTGCCGAAATGTTTCAGCATACTACGATCATTGAACAAGTTGGCCATGGCCTTGTTCAGCTTATTGAAGACGGAAACCTGAACTCGCCAGAAATGACTCAATTATTAGAATCCTATTTGCAACCTATGATTGATGCTAATATCGATTATCTGGTTTTGGGGTGCAGCCATTATCCTTACTTGATTCCACAAATTAAAAAAATCCTTCCTGACCATATTCAAATTATTGATTCAGGGGAAGCCGTAGCCCGTCAGACACAAAATGTTTTGCGCGAAAAAGTGGGTTTCTCTGAAAACGAAAAAAGCGAGCCTGAATTTTATGTCAATTCAGATCCCGCAGTTTTAGAGTCGATATTAAATTACAAATATCCCGTGATAAAAAAGGACTTTTAAGCTTCTTATTCTATTTTTCTTTTGACGAACCAAATTCCGTCAAGTGATAAATTAAGAGATATCTTATGGTAATTTTCTTTGATTAGATTATCTGAAATCCTGCCTCTTTGCCCGTAGGAATAAGATATATTTAAAGCTGAATACGTGTTTTCTATTGGTAAAGAAAGTCCAATAGAGATCGCGGCATTATTTACACGTTTACCATCAACTTCAAGATAACCAGTGTCAAAATTTGCTCCTGCTGCATATTCAACGCTATCCCAATATTTTCGAATGTTTCTTTTACCTCTATAAGTAAATCCAAGCGCAAATCGATCCTGATTTACAAAATTTCCGTACAATTCAGATTGATTGGAATCACTCCATAAACTTTTTTCATAATCTAATGTCATGCTCAAATTATTTTTAAAACGCTTGTTAATCCCTACTCCAATTTCCAGAGGCATATAATAATCATCTGTATCTGAAGCAACATCTGATTCTACAGTAGTCACAACCTCATCTGAAATGGTCTTAACCGTTTGGACTTTAGATGCTTTAATTTGAGTTGGTACTTTAAATGTTGTACCAATCGTTAAAGTAGAATCAATTTTATATTGTGCTCCTATTGTGGCACGCACACCATTATAATCTGTTTTTTTATGAATGGTTGTAATTGAATTTATTACTAAAAAACTTCGATCATCGACTGTGTTTCCAAACAACAAGGCTGCAGAAACACCAGCAGATACTTTCTTTCCAAATCGATACCCATAAGAGAAATCAAAATTATTTAATCCGCCTGAACCTGTAGCTGTCATATAATAATATTCCTGGCTATTTTCGATGGGCAACTTTAAATTAGAAATTTTAAATGCTGCACTCGAATACGGCCTTAAAGCCACACTAAAACCAGAATTCTTAGTGACTGGAAAAGCAAAAGCAATATGCGAAAATTGAAAATTATTACGATTCTCTGTTCTGGAGCCACTTTGATAAGTTGTTGCGATAGCTTTTCCTCCAATATCAAACATAAAATGATTTTGAGGTAAGTAACCTAACGACGACGGATTTAAATTATTAATAAATGTAGTTGAAGGCAAAGCAATTCCCGAACCTCCAATAGATGGAATCATACCAAAATCAGAATCATATACGCTCCCTACACCGTATAACGAATAAGGAGAACTGGAAATACTTTGTGAAAATGAAGTCAGAGACATCAACAGCAAACAACTTAAAAAAACTATTTTATTTTTCATTTAATAAGAGATGTAATAAATTTTCAATTGAATTTTATTGTTAGGATGCTTTTGATCTCCCAAAACAATTCTGTTTACCGCCTTCGAAATGACGGGCAATGTCAGAATCAAAGAAGATCTTGAATCAGACTGTTTCCACATTTCTTTTTGTAGAAACCATCCAATAGGAATAGTGTATCCAACATTCTCATTAAACTCGTCTGTCTTTTTGTTCAAAAGACCATAAACAGTTGCTCCGGCAGAATTTACCAAAGAGCCACTCATTCTATTTAAATTATCAGCTATATAGACTTTCAGCGAATCGGCCAAAGGATATTGTTCCGAGTACGAATTATTAACCGGCTTTAGAATTAATTGTGCATCAACAATGGCGCCCTTCTCTGATATATTTTTAAGTTGCTTAATATTTGGAAAGTCAATTCGGCAGGCGACTCCTGTACCAGACTGAATAAATCCTTGCCGATTGGTGAGTGAACTTGATAATTTACTACTGAAGGCTGGTAAATCCTGAATTAAAGTTCCTGTTTTATCCAAAGAAATAGAATTAAACTGCCTTGTAACATCTGAAATTGTAAATTCAACCACATAAGGTTTTTCTTCAATATCTTTAGGAGATCTCGAATAATACATTCTAATCATGCTCTTTGAGGTATTAAAACCAATAACACTCGACGAGTTAGAATTTGAAGGAACCAATACAAGTCCTTTTAAATATTCTGTAAAACTATCAAAGTCTGTAACTTCTCTTTTTTTCATTTTTTGAAAAAGTGCAGCTCCAAAAGTATCGTTCATTTTGATTGTGATAGAATCTTTTTCGATTGGCCGTGGCTTATATGACATTGATCCGACACTCTCATCATCATAAGTCAAAGTAGAATTATTATAAAAGCTTTTGTCTTCTACATTAGGCTTAACTTTCTGAGTCAGACGATGAATATCGAAAGTTTGCACTTTTGTCGTATCACCATAATGGTAGTTATCATATTTCAGTGTCATGACGATAGAATCAAAAACATAGCTTACTGTTTCTGTATCTGAGCCACTGGTATTTAAACTATAAACATTAGGCACAACCTGAAAATAACTATCCGATTTTACTTTTCCAAAAATAGGATCATCGTAGTTTCCAATTAAAATACGACTTTGATTAGAAGTAACAAGTGAGTCAAAATTTATTGTTGACATATCTACCGTTAAAGTATCAATTAAAACGACTTTGTTATTTAAAGCTAAATAGTCTGATCCTACAACAAATTCGCCAGCATCTGTATCTGTGCCGCATGAAAATAGAGTTACAGCGAAAAACAACATCAATATAAACTTGTGCATAATAAAATTTTTGAACAAATATAAAATGCACTCTTCTGCACCACACTATAACATATACAGCCGAGCATTTTTGAACTATAAATAGCAACAAAACATCTACAACACCCTTACAGTAGCAAATACTTCATTCAGCTATAAAAAGAGCTCTTTTGTCTATCAAAACACACCATACATATATCTTCTTTTTTTTAAAAACATTAGGAACATACTTTTGAGCCAATATATAAGTAATGAAAATACCGTTTTTAATATGTTCGCTTTTTACAATTTCATTTTACAGTATGAAAGCACAGGATAAAATAGCTGTAGATATAAATTTAAAAACAGAGCCTACTGATAAAATTAATTTTACCGAGACTAATATTCAATTTAAGATCAATAAAGAAATAGATACTGAAAGGAAGGTAACGAATACATTAGAATATTCTCATTTGAATATCAATTATGAATTAGGCAGTTTTGAATCATTTGAAAATTCGGATCATTTTAATCAATTACAAAACCAATTTGAATTTTCACAAAATGTTTCAAAAACAACAGGATTAAAATTTGCTCTGACACCCACTGCCAATTTTCAGCAAAATTTTGGCATTTCAGATATAACAATTTTAGGCAGTATTGAAGTTTATCAAAAATTGACCTCTAAGACAGAGTTAAATGTTGGTGTTGCCAGGACAACCGTTTTTGGATATCCTAAAATCATACCTGTTTTATCTTTAAACTTTAGAATTAATGATAAAAGTACTATGCTGATTGGGTTTCCTGATTCTAAGTTAGAATATTCAAATAATGTCCGGAACAAGTTAAGCCTGACCAATAGTTTTAATGGTAATTTTTACAATTTAGACTCACAAATGGCTCTAAATAAAGAGGCAACAAAGGTGAACTTATCGCAAATGACATCTGCTTTTGAATACGAAAGAAATGTAGACCACAATTGGTTTTTAAATTTTAAAGGAGGCTACAATTTTAATAAAAAGTACACACTGATTGATAACGAGAATCATGAGGTATATGACTATAATACGGGCAACGGATATATTTTAAGCATTGGCATCAAATACAAACAATAAATAAATTTAATACACTATGAATAATTTGAAAAAAGGAATATTATTCGCGACACTATTATCGAGTCTCTTTTTTATAAGCTGCAGCAATGATGATGAGGATGATGATTTAATAGGGAACTGGGTTAAAAAATCAGCATTTGATGGACCTGCAAGATCTAGTGCTACTAGTTTTGTTATTGGGGATTATGCATATGTGGTAACCGGTTATACTGGCGATGTTTATTTGAAGGATTTATGGGCCTACAATTCTAATGGTGATTATTGGGAACAAAAAGCTGATTTTCCAGGAGTTGCCAGAAGTTCTGCTTCTAGTTTTACCTTAAATGAGAAAGGATATGTTGGTCTTGGTTATGACGGAACTAACAAATTAAAAGATTTTTATCAATATGATCCAACAAGCAATAGCTGGAATCAAAAAACAGATTTCGGAGGAACTGGCCGTTATGGAGCATTAGGATTTCAGGTTGGTGGAAAAGCTTACTTTGGCACTGGATACGATGGAAATTATCTTAAAGATTTTTATCAATATAACGATCAGGCTAATACCTGGACACTTGTAAATGGATTTAGTGGAAATAAAAGACGTAATGCTGCCGTTTTGGTAATTGGTGACAAAGCTTACTTAGGAACCGGAATTAATAACGGAGTTTATCAGGAAGACTTTTGGGAATTTGATCCTTCAACAGAAGTGTGGACAAGAAAACGAGACATCGATAAAGACGATGATGATGATGAAACATTCAATGACGATTATGCACTTGTTCGTGCAAATGCTTCAACTTTTACCATGAATGGACTAGGATATCTTGTAGGTGGAGAAAATATTAAAACCGTGTGGGAATACAATCCATCAACAGATTTATGGGTAGAAAGAACACCAATGGAAGGCGCAACCAGAACAGATGCTGTAGCTTTTGCAATAAACAATAGAGGTTTTTATATGTTGGGAAGAGTGAGCTCTACTTATTTTGATGATGCCTGGGAATTTAAACCGTTAGAGGAACAAAATGATGATGACAATTAATACTAAAAATCAATTCTTCTGGATCTTAATCCAGAAGAATTTACTCTTTCTTTTACTCGCTTTATTATTGACAGCTTGTACAACAAAGACCCCTTTTAAAATCGAATCATTTAAAACAACAAACGGTTGGGGTTATACAATTATCAACAGGGACAAAATACTTATCAAACAATCTATTATACCGGTAATAACCGAAACCAAAAGCTTTACAACTCAGGAAGATGCTTTAAAAGTAGGCAATTTGGTTATCGAAAAACTCAATAAGAACTTATCACCGACGGTAACAAAAAATGATTTAATTTTATTAAAAATAAAATTCTAAATGAATATAGATACCATCAGAAGTACCAGCTCAAACAAAATTTTATTCCATAGTATTATATGGACTTTCTTTATTTTGACGTCATTAATTCAATTTTACGAAAGCCCTTTTAGAATCAACAATGATTTTTATGTACAATGGATTACCGGAATCATTCTGTTTTATCTGAATTATTTTTATTTGGTACCTGTATTACTTTTAGAAAAAAAATACTGGCTTTATTTTGTTTTTGCTTTAGCACTAATTCTTCTTTTTATGGTAATCAGGATTAATTATTTTATTCCTGATTTTAATCATGTGAGGCCACCAAACATGTTGCCTCCCAAAATAATGCCAGATGGTTCAACTGATTTTATGAGAGGAGAAAGACGCATTATAATGGCAAGAAGACAACCCTTGTTTTTTAAAATTGGCCCTTCATTATTTTACATTTTAATCTTAACCATAAGCGCTATAATTAGAACACTAACAGAGTTTTACAACAATCAACAAAACAAATTAATTGCCGAAACACATCGAACAAATACTGAATTAATTTATTTGCGTAAGCAAACTAATCCGCATTTTTTATTTAATTCTTTAAACAGTATTTATTCATTGGCACACAAAAAATCTGATTTGGTCCCTGATGCCATCGTAACATTATCGGAGTTAATGCGGTATATGCTGTATGAAACTGATAATAAAACGGTGGCTTTAGAAAAAGAAATTAATTATATCCAAAATTACATTGAGCTACAAAAATTACGACTTAATGACATCGAAGACATTGTAATAAATGTTCATGGTGATACCCGAAATAAATTTATAGAACCACTTTTGCTGATTTCATTTGTTGAAAATGCATTCAAATACGGAACAGATTATAAAGGTGCCGCTCACGTAAAAATAAAAATCTTCATACACGAAAACAGTCTGGATTTTTGGATAGAAAATACTATTGAAGATTACAGAAAAGATCCTGAAAATTCAGGAATCGGACTGGTAAATATAAAAAACCGTCTCGATTTACTGTATCCAAACGCTCATCAATTAGATATAACGCAAGACAATCAATATTACCGTGTGCATTTAAATTTAAAATTAGATGAAATTCAAACACCAATTAATTAATAACGATTGATTATGGACAGAAAAAAATTCATACGAAATGGTATTTTAGGAATTGCTTCTCTTGCTACAGCTTCAAAGTTATTAGAATCCTGTTCTAAAAGCGACAATGATGATAGGGGTTCAGATTCTTCAGGTGATGGAAGTTGCTCTGTTTCTCCAGCCGAGACAAAAGGTCCGTTTCCTATAAAAACACCAAGTCAATTGGTTTTGGAAAATATAAAATCAGACCGAATTGGAGTTGCCTTGCTTATTAATTTAACCATCGAAAATAAAAATAAAAATTGCGTCGCCTTAGAAGGTGTTCTGGTCGATGTATGGCATTGTGATAAAGATGGAAATTATTCTGAATATGGAGGAACTTCTATGCAACAAACCAATTATACAACGGTTCATTTTTTAAGAGGAAGGCAAACTACCAATGCCAAAGGAGAAGTATCCTTTATTTCTATTTTTCCTGGTTGGTACCAAGGCAGAGCCCCGCATGTGCATGTCGAAGTTTTAGCGGCGGGTGGTTCTTCATTATTGGTAACTCAAATTGCTTTTCCTGAAAATGTTTCGAGCGAAGTATATTCCAGCACCAATTATGTTGCTCACGGCCAGGCCGACACTTTAAACACAAAGGATAATGTTTTTTCAGATAGTTTAGCTGATGAACTTGCCACATTAACCGGAAATCTAACGGATGGTTACACTTTAAGTAAAACAATAACGGTAAGCGCTTAATTTAAATTTAAGCCAGTAATTTATGAAAATTTTAAAACTTAATTTACTGGTTTAAAACTACTTTTGAAGACCCAAACGAATTTAACATTCTAATACTGAAACAGATGAAATGCGTAATTATAGATGATGAACCTCTAGCGGTTGAATTATTAGAGGATTTTGTCCAAAAAGTAGATTCGCTGGAATTGGTTAGTACTTTCAATAATGCTATTGATGCCGTTTCATTTATCAATCAAACAAATATTGATTTGATTTTTTTAGATATTCAGATGCCTCATTTTTCAGGGATTGAATTTTTAAATACTATTGAAAAAAAACCTTTGATCATTTTTACAACAGCTTATTCTGATTATGCGGTTGAGGGATTTAACCTTGGCGCTGTTGATTATTTGGTAAAACCAATACCGTTTCATCGTTTTTTAAAATCAGTAGTTCGCGCTCAGCAAATTTTTAATCCTGCAGCAGCGGTGCAGGCTATTTCTGAAAATACCACAGCGCCCGAATTAGAACAGGATTTTATGTTTGTGCGAGCTGAGTATGAAAATGTAAAAATGAATTTTGCAGATATTCTATTTATTGAAGGATTAAAAGATTATGTAAAAATCTATACCACAGACAATAAATTTACACTAACATTAATTAGCTTAATAAAACTAGAGAATTTACTTTCCAGCAAAGGATTTTCAAGAATTCACAGATCTTATATAATCAATATAAAACATGTAAAATCAATCCAGAAAAACAAGGTTTTAATTAGCGATAAGCGAATTCCGATTAGTGAAAGTTATAAAAATACTTTCTTCGAAAAGATCAACTTATAATTTATATTTATAATTTATTCTTCGTTTTTAAACCAGCCTGAATACATTACGTAATTGTTTGAAATACGCTCGATTTCACCTGCAAAGTCAGATTGATCAATATCTTTTACTTTTTTAGCGGGAACACCGGCGTAAATACTTCCTGAAGTCACAATAGTATTTTGTGTTACAACTGCTCCGGCGGCTACAATTGCATTACTTTCAACCACACAATTATCCATTACAATTGCTCCCATTCCTATCAAAACATTGTCATGAATAGTGCAACCATGAACAATTGCATTATGTCCAATTGAAACATTGTTTCCTATAATAGTTGGGTGTTTTTGATAAGTACAATGAATAATGGCTCCGTCCTGAATATTAACTTTATTTCCAATTTTAATAAAGTGAACATCTCCGCGAATAACAGCGTTAAACCAAACACTACAAGATTCACCAAAGGTAACATCACCAACAATGGTAGCATTTTCGGCAACATAACAATCCTCTGGGATTGAAGGCGATTTTCCGTTTACAGATTTAATCAGCATAAAAAATTAATTAATTGCCGGACAATTACAATCGTAACGTTCCTTTTTACAAAATAAATTGATCCCTAAAGTAATTTGATGATACCCTCCGGTATCAAATTTTACATCGCCCATTACTTGTGAGTACGTGTAAGCAAACATAAAGTTCTTATAATTTATACCAATAATTGGTGTGAAATATTGCAGTTTTTGAGATGAAACACCACTTCCAGAAACATATTGTGCACCATCAAAACTTCTTCTATATGACAATGCTGCCCATAAACTTCCAAAATCCATGTTTTTGTAAGCTTTCATATTTAAATCTATTGTTTTCTCTTTAGTCTGATCAAATATTTGAAGTAATACCGAAGGTTCCCAGGTAATATTTTCTCTTTTACCAAAAACATACCCCGCACTTAAAAGAAATTTTCTCAAATTATCACTTTCATAATCGGTATACAATTCTCTTCTGGTTTCAAGTAATCCCTGAACAGTAGCATGAGCATAAAAATTTAAATAATTATAAGAGGCACCAACATCAACATTAAAATAAGAATCTTTTTGAATCTGACCGGAAACAATTGGGTCAAACGTTGTTCCAAATGATGTTTCGTCCAGCTGATTTTGAATTACTCCCCCACTAATACCAAAAGAAAGCTGATTCAAATCAATCTCGTCTCTTGAAAACATAATATGATGTGCGTAAGTAAGTTTTACTCCTTTTTGAGAATGATACCCATTTTTGTCATTAAAAACTATAATTCCGGCTCCTGATCGCTCTCCTATTCGACCGTTAAAACTTAACGTTTGAAGTGCTGGCGCATCATCTTGGCCAAACCATTGTTTTCTTGCTGTTAATCTAATTTTGGCACAATTTGCCGCTCCTGCCATAGACGGATGAATCAAATAATAATTATCTGATAAATAGTCTGAGTAAACAGGAATACCTTCTTGGGAAAAAGAGTAAAATGAAGTTAATAAAAAAATAAATAAAACCCTGATTCTAAATTTCATAAAGGCAGCTTTGTTTAAATAAATTATAGACTCCCAATTTAATCCGATTAGTTATAATAAGAATCTTAATTATTTTATTAAAAAACCAAATATAGCCATTAGTAGAAAATAACTTTACTAAATTTGTGAAAAATTACAAGTCATGACAAAAATCACCATAAAGGAAACTCAAAATCCGACTATATTAAAGTTTGAATTTGAAGATTTCATCACTCAAAACCAAAACTTTGAGTTTAAAAATATTGATGAGGCACAAGAATCACCATTAGCACAACAATTATTTTATCTTCCGTTTGTAAAAACAGTTTATATTTCAGGAAATTTTATCGCTATCGAAAGATATAGTATCGTAGAATGGGAAGATGTACAAGACGCTGTTGCAGAACAAATTACAGCATTTATTGATAAAGGTGGCGTTATTATTAAAATCGACGAAAACAAGGCTAAAAAACAACCTATTACAGTGTATGGAGAAACAACTCCAAATCCTGCAGCATTAAAATTTGTCGTAAGCAGAATGTTAACCAGAAATCCGGTAGAATATAAAAATATTGACCAGACGGCTTCTTCTCCATTAGCAAAAGAATTATTTAAATTCCCTTATGTTAAAGAGGTTTTTATTGATGAAAATTACATTTCAGTAACTAAATATGATATAAACGACTGGGATGAGATCACTTTAGAAGTTAGAACGTTTATCAAACAATTTATTGAAAACGGAGGAACAGTTCTAGATGAAAGTTTAATTGAAGTTGCAACAAAAAATGATGTTACAAAAGATGAAGCTTTTGATAAACTGGATACAACTTCACAACAAATCATCAACATCTTAGAAGAATATGTAAAACCTGCAGTTGCTGCTGACGGAGGAAATATTGCATTCGATTCTTATAACGAAAATGACAAAACAGTAAAAGTTATTTTACAAGGTGCTTGTAGCGGATGCCCATCTTCTACTTTTACTTTAAAAAGTGGAATAGAAAACATGTTGAAAAGCATGTTAAATGATGAAGCTATTAAAGTAGAAGCTTTAAATGCATAAAAATAATTTTGAGTAAATACCGAAAGCGTTCACTATAGTGAACGCTTTTTTTATTAGGCACTATCTGTCTATCTTTCAATAAATTATTCTCACAATAACACTATAATTCTGTAAAAAAGTTTAATATTGTATTCTTAACTAATCAATTATAAAAACCATGGGATTATCGTCATTTTTCAAGAATTTATTTGGCACAGCCAAAGAATCTGCAACAGACTTAGCCAATCAGGCTGAAACTACTTTTGAGCAAGCAAAGGAAGCTGCAACTCCTTATATTGAAAAAGCAGAAACTTTTGCAGAAGAGACAATCGCCAAAGCTAAAGAAGCTTCAGAACCAATTCTTGAAAGTGCCGCAGAATATGCACACCAAGCCAAAGATATTGTAAGTGAATATGTGGAAAAAGCTTCAGATTCTATAAGTGACGTAATTGATTCTGTAAAAGAAAAAACAAGTGATATCACTGCCGATACAAAAACAATTGCATCTGAAACTGTAGTTGACGCAAGTGAAACAGCAGCAAAGATTGAAAATAAAACCGCTGACGAAATTGCTGATAAGGAATAGGTACTTATTTTTCTTATAAAGGAAATATCTTTATATTTGCACCACTAATACACCTTCTCGTTTTGAGAAGGTTTTTTTATTCAATAAAACATGATGAGTCCAGAACAAATAAGCACTTACGCCACTAAATTCATTGACGTACTAGTTGATTACGCGCCAAAATTAGTTTCAGCATTTCTAATTTTATTTGTTGGTATATATGCCATCCGATTAATAAATAGGATTATTATAAAAGTAATGGTTCAAAGAAATTTAGATCCTACACTGACAAAATTCCTTTCAGATATCTTGATATGGGCGCTTAGAATTTTGTTGTTTGTAACCTTTATTTCAAAATTGGGTATCGAAACTTCTTCCTTTGTTGCCATTTTAGGAGCAATGGGACTTGCAGTTGGTTTATCATTACAAGGTTCACTTTCTAATTTTGCCGGCGGAATGTTAATTATCGTTTTCAAACCTTTTAAAGTTGGTGATACAATCGAGGCACAAGGGGTTATAGCAACTGTAAGTGAAATCCAGATTTTTGTCACTAAAATGCTTACTGCGAATAATCAAACTGTTTTTGTACCAAACGGTGCATTATCTAACGGAACGATTATTAATTATTCGATGCAGGGAGAAAGAAGAGCCGATTTGACTTTTGCAGTTTCATATGATTCTGATATAAAAAAGGCAAAAGAAGTTCTTTTAGATGTCTTAAATAAAAACCCTAAAGTACTTAAGAAACCTGCACCTGAAGTTTTTGTTAAAAATCTAACAGCTAGCGCTGTAGAATTTTCAGTGCGCCCGTGGGCTAAAAATGCTAATTACGGAGCTGTTTTTTCTGAAACTTTAGAAAATTGCAAAACCGCTTTAGATGAAGCCGGAATTTCAGTTCAACCCTATACTCTTCAAAAATAAAAAGGTTTTTATTGTTTCTTTGAAGGAGGTGCCATCATAAAATCTTTTAAATAATAAGGTTCAAAATAAGCGACATCGACAATGTCGCTTATTTGATATTTATCAAAACTGATTTTACTCATAGCTGAAGCTGAAGGATATTTTATATCTTCCAGAAAAATAAAATTATCTTTTGTCAAAACTGGTTTGCATTTCTCTG
Organism: Flavobacterium aquidurense; assembly: GCA_900107365.1. Classification (GTDB taxonomy): domain Bacteria; phylum Bacteroidota; class Bacteroidia; order Flavobacteriales; family Flavobacteriaceae; genus Flavobacterium; species Flavobacterium aquidurense. The sequence goes on along the minus strand of FNPS01000004.1, from coordinate 35,483 downwards.
CACAATCGCCAACAAAGTAAAGCACATCGGTGTATGCTGAAAAAGAATCTTCTGTAATTACTTCTGCCTGAATTTCTCTTTCAACTTCGAGATTGAAATTAAAAACTTCACTGTAAACTTCCATTCTTCTGGCATCCAACATTGGAATTATTTTCCCATCAGACACTTTGGCCTGAGAAGCCAAAGTTTGTAATGTATCAACCGCTATCAGTGGAATATTTAACGCGAAACATAAACCTTTTGCCGCCGAAACTCCAATTCGCAAACCTGTGTAAGAACCTGGTCCCTGACTTACTGCAATTGCAATCAAATCCTGAACTGTTATTCCTGCTTCGGCAATTGCTTCTTCAATAAAAACATGGAGTTTTTCGGCATGCGAATATCCTTCTTCTGCAATTTCCTTACATAAAATTGTTTCACCATTTTTTGCTATTGCTACAGAACAATTTTTTGTAGCCGTTTCGATATTGAGAATAAAAGACAAAGTATTTATTTTTAGATTATTATATTTATTTCTTTATAACGTCCGCTTTTTTAAGCTTAACCTTATCGCCAGAATTCAATTCTTTTGAAACTGTTGTGTAAGGTCCTGTTATCACAACATCACCAGATTTTAATCCCGACATTACTTCAATATTAGTATCATCCTGAATACCTGTTTTAATGATTCTGATTTTAGCTTTATCCCCTACTTTCACAAAAACACATTCGAATTTTTTGTCGCTTTTTGGTACTACTTTTTTATCATTAGGATCCTCTACTTTAAAATCCTTAACGGCCGCAGTATCTGATTTTACAACTACTGAACTTATCGGCACAGCTAATACATTTGCTTTTGTTTTGGTCAAAATATCAACAGTAGCAGTCATTCCAGGTCTAAATGGAGAATACGAAGCAGATTGGCCTTCTAACAAATCCTGGTAAGATTCTTTTAAAATACGCACTTTTACTTTGAAATTAGTAACCTGATCTGATGTTAAGGTAGAGCTTGCCGAGTTAGAAATACTTGTTACGGTACCTTTAAATTTCTTTTTTAAATAAGCATCGACTTCTACATTGGCTTCATCTCCAATTTTTACTTTCACGATATCATTTTCATTTACATCAACTTCAACTTCCATATTGTTTAAGTTGGCCACTCTCAAAAGCTCTGTTCCTGCCATTTGTTGCGTTCCTAAAACACGCTCTCCTAATTCAACATTTAAAACCGAAATAGTTCCATCTGCCGGAGCATAAATCAAAGTACGACCCAAATTATCTTTTGCCTCCGTTACAGAAGCCGAAGCACTCTGAACATTGTAATACGAACTTTGTTTCGTCGCCTTGGCAACTTCAAAAGTCGCAATTGATTTATCCCAATCCGATTTTGAAATTACGCCCTTATCATATAAGGTTTTATTACGTTCGTAACTCGCTTTTGCTTCTTTAAAATTTGCTTCAGATTGTGACAAACTCGCTTTGGTACCAGATAAATTAGCAACAGATCTATCCAATCCGGAGGTGTACAAATCCGGATTTATTTTTACTAATAAATCTCCTTTTTTAACAACCTGACCTTCTTTTACATTTAATGCAATAATTTCACCTGAAACCATTGATGAAAGTTTCACTTCAATTTCCGGCTGAATTTTCCCTGTTGCCGAAACCGTTTCGACAATAGTTGAAGCCACTACTTTTGAAATCTCTACTTCTTTTCCTTCATCCTTATTTCCTATTACTCCCGATTTCGAAAGACCAACTAAAATTGCAATAATAACTACCGCACCTCCTATTAAGAAATAAACTGTTTTTTTTGACATAATAAATTATTTTGAAATAATTGGGACAATTGGAATTCCAAAGTAGAATTCAAGTATTTTTATTTTAAAAATATAATCATATTTCGTTCTGATAACATCAGACTGTGCATTCGTCAACAGTGTTTGAGCCTGTGTAAAATCAAAAGAATTCATCAAACCAACATCATACTTTTCTTTAGCATAATTATAAGCTTGTTGTCTTGCTTCTAAAGTTACAGTTGATGACTCATACGTATTTAACGCTCCTTTTGCATTTGTAAAAGCAGTATAAACGTTACGTTGCAAATCTAAACTTTTTTGTTCTAAATCTATTTTAGATTTCTCTAAACTAACTTTATTTCTTTCTACATTGTTTCGAACTGCAAAACCGTTAAAAATTGGAACATTTAACTGAAAACCAAAATTGTGTCCTTTATTATCACTAAACTGTTGAAAAACTGGATCCGGACCTGCTAAAATAGGATTACCATTTCCATCTACTCCTACTACTTTATCACTATAACTAGCTCTTGTATTAAATCCGTAAAAACCAGAAAGTGTAGGCTGATAAGCACCTTTTGCAATGGCAACATTTTTCTCAGCAATTTCAAGATTAGTCTGTGCCAGTTTTAATTCTGTTCTTGTTTCTTTTGCTTTATTGTAAATATCAATTGGGCTTTGTGCCATGATATTATTCTCGTCTTTTGCATTTGTATCATCTATTACATCAAAATCTGCAAATTCTTTTAATTGCAAAAGTTGCGCTAAGCTTAATTTTGAGATCAATAAATTATTCTCTGAAACAGTAATTGCCTGTTGATCTGTTGCAATAGTAGCTTTTAGATCGTACAAATCTCCTCTTGGTATTGTTCCGGCGTTTACCATTTCTTCAGATCGTTTGAAGCGTTTCTCATCAATTGATAATTGCTCTTTTTTTACTTTTAACTCTTCCTTATAAGATAAAATTTGGAGAAATGCATTGGCAACATTTAGCGAAATATCTTCCTGCATCTTTAATAATTGAAACTGAGATGCAATAATAGAAAGTTTAGTTCTGCGATACGTATTTTGTATCTGCAAACCTTTGTAAATATCAATTCCGGCATTTAAACCAACAGATGAATACTGAGTCGTCTGGTTACGCAAAAGACCCGTTGTAACATCCTGATTTAAACCAATGTTCCAGGAGTGTGAAGCATTTCCGTTTACTGAAGGCAGATAATTACCAAATGCATCCTTTTTATCGATATCGGCATTTTTCACATCTAGTTCAGATAATTTTATTGTTATATTATTATCAAGTGCATATCGCACACATTCTTCCAATGTCCATTGCTTTGTTTGCGCCTGGGCTGTCAAACCGAACCCGAAAAGTATAGCAAAAACAAGACTATTATATTTATTTATTTTCATATATTTTGAATGAAAGCATAGCATGAACACTACGCAAATTTAACATTTTTTAAACCCAAAAACTCCTTTTATACTTTCAAATTATTTCTTTTCTTCTCCTTCACTAATCAAGCCCTGATTCCAGATTTTGATTTTATCTGAGTCCTTAATTCCACTTTTAACTTGAACGTATATTCCGTCGCTAACTCCCAGAATTAAATCTTTTCTTTGAAATTTCTGAGGAGCTGTTTCGATTTCAACATAAGGCTTTTGAGTTTTTTTGTCAAATTGAACTAATGATTCCTTGATAGCTAAAGTTTTGTCGGCTTTCTCTAAAATAATAGAAGCATTTGCGCTTAAACCAGCTCTGATAAAAGTCGCATCTCTGTTTTCTAAAGAAGCTTTTATTTCAAACTGAATGGCACCATTTTCTACTACTCCTTTTGGGGCAATATCTGTCAAAATTGCATCAAATTTTTTATTCTCGATTGCGCCAACGGTAATTTCGATTGGCATCTGAACTTTGATTTTACCTACTTCAGATTCATCTATTTTTCCAATAAAAATCATTCTGCCAACATCGGCAACGCTTGCAATGGTAGTTCCTTCATTGAAATTATTACTTTCAATAACCTGATTCCCCACTTTTACCGGAACCGCCAAAACCATTCCGTTTACTGTTGAGCGAATTAAAGTATTAGCATAACTTCCTAATGAAGTTGTAGTTCCTGTTTTAACGATATCCAAACTTTGTCTTGCAGCTAAATAATTTTGCTTTGCCTGGGTATAAGCTAACTGAGCAGCATCAAAATCATTAGCCGAAATTACCTCTTTTTCGAATAAGGTCTTTTGTCTTTTATAGATTTTTTCCTGATTATCTAATGCAATTTTAGCCGTTTGTACTTGATTTTGGGTACTACTTACATTAGATACATTGGCAACAACTCTAATTTTTGCAATCATGTCACCCGCTTTAATTTTCTCACCAGCCTTGATATAAACTTCTTCAATAATACCTGAGATGTTTGGTTTGATTAAGACCTCTTCATCAGGCTGAATATTACCAGTTGCAATGGTGGTTTTTACGATCGTTTTAATCTCTGCTTTCTCTGTTTTAAAAACGATTGGAGACTCTTGATTTTTAGCATACAAATAGTAAAGTGCGCCAAAGAAAACTATAGCAATAAAGATTAAAATGGTTACGGTTACTCCTTTTTTCATTTTGTTTTTGGTTTAATCGATTATATTTTGATTGATAATTTATTCTGTTCGTAAAGCATCTACCGGCTTTACATTAATTGCGGTCTGGGCCGGAATAAATCCTGCCAACAAACCAGATCCTACTAATATTAATAAAGCAACAAATACTACTCTTAGATCTACGCTCGGGTTAGCAAACATAGTATTACTTCCGGGGGGCATTGAATCCAGCGCCATATTCAACAGTGCTATAATTCCGGTTGCGACTGCAATTCCAAACATTCCTGAAATGATAGTCAAAAATATAGATTCAGATAAAATTTGACTGCGAATAGCACCGGGCGTTGCTCCCAAAGCTCTTCTGATTCCAATTTCCTTAGTACGTTCTTTAACTACAATAAGCATAATATTCGAAATTCCGATAACACCTGAAATCAATACCAGCGTTCCAACAAAATAAGCAATGATTTTTAAGATGTTAAACAAACTCTGCACTTTGTTGAATTGTTCATATAAATCGAAATTCCCCACAGCTCTGTCATCTTTGGGATTAATCGAATGAAGTGATTTTATAAGTTCCAGAATTTTTGGTTTCAAATCGGTTATTGAAGTTTCATCCTTTGCTGTAAGTGCCATCCAGCCTACTTTATCTCCATAATTAAAAGCTTGTTGAAAAGTAGTAAACGGAACAAAAATATTTTTCTGCTCCTGCTCAGCATTTCCACCTTGCTGTTTAGAGTGATAAACACCAACTACCATAAAATTAATTCCGTTTACTTTTATGTAAGTCCCAATGGCTTCTTCTTCTTTCCCATACAATTCACTGATAACTCCTTTTCCAATCACAGCAATTTTTCTTCTTTCCAAAATATCTTGCTGATTAATAAAACGTCCTTTTAAGATATCCATTGGCTGTTGTTTTATCAACTCCGGATAATCACCATAAACAGTAAATGCTGAAGTTTTTGTACCACGAACCACATTATTAGTTCCGTTAAAATCTCCTAACTGGTTTCTTGGCGAAACGTATAATAAATCTGGCAACGCTGCTTTTAATGCCGCCACATCACTATTTCTAAAATCATAGCGACGTACTTTTGGTAATCCTTTATAAGCTTTTGTAGTGGTTTGACTCCACATAAACATTGTATTTGTAGCAATTCCGTCAAATCCTTTTTTCACACCATTTTCTAAACCTTTACCAGCAGCAAGTAATATTACCAAAATAAAAATTCCCCAAAACACCCCAAATGCAGTCAGGATTGTCCTGAAAACATTAGCTGTTAAAGCTTGTAAAATTTCATCCCAATTATCTTTTTTAAACATAATTATTCGTCTCTAAGTGCTACAATAGGTTTAATTTTGGCTGCTCTGTATGCCGGAAAAAATCCTGCCATAGCCCCAGCAAATACAAGTAAAGCAAGTGTTGTTAAAGCCACACTAAAATCTACTTCCGGATTTCTAAAATATTCACTTTGTACCATTGGCCCAACAAATTCTAACAATAATAAACTTGCCAACAAACCAACAAATCCGGCAATAGTGGTAATAAAAATTGATTCGTGAAGTATCATAGAAATGATGGAAAATGGCGACGCTCCTAAAGCCTTTCTAATTCCTATTTCTTTAGTTCTTTCTTTCACAATAATTAGCATAATATTACTTACACCAACAACACCAGCAATAATAGTACAAATACCAACCCACCAGAAAAACAATCTGATATAAAGATTTAAATCATAAAACTGTTTTGCATCTTCAACAGAATTATAAACTCCAATCGCACTATCATCATCCGGAGCTACAATATTTTTACTTTTTAAAAGCTCTTTTATACCTTCTGCAAATCGTTTTGATTGTGCCAAAGCCTGATCGTAATCGACTTTTTTATTTAAAACAAACTGCATTGCATTTATTTTATCACCAGCCCCAAAAGCGCGCTGATTGGTCGTTATAGGCATATAAACTCTTGACTCTTCTCTTTCTCCCGAAGGGTCAGTAAAGACCCCTACTACTTTAAAATTTATATTATTAACCAGAATCTCTTTTCCTATCGGATCCTGTTCTTTAAACAAATCCTGTTTAACTTTTAAACCAATAGCAACAACTTTCTCGTTATTTACCATATCGCTATTATTTATGAAACGTCCGTTAATAATAGTCGCATTTTCAAGAGACAAATAATCTGGAGAAATACCTCTAAACTGATAATTTCCAGATTCTTTTCCGTAACTAATAATCCCTCCCCAGGTACTTCGCACTGGAGATTTTTTATTTATCTCGTCATTAAACTTCATAACCGGAAGATCATAATCACTATTTCTCAATTGAATTTCCCTTCCCGGATTTAATCCTTTATATCCTTTGGTTGTCACATTCGACCAAACTTCAATAATTCCTTCTGCATCATTTTCGAATTGTTTTTCAATTCCATTCTGAAGCCCTTTACCTGCACCGAGCAAAATCACTAAAATAAAAATACCTGAAGCCACAGAAATTCCGGTCAGGAATGTTCTTAGCCTGTTTTTAGAGATTGCTTCGAATATTTCTTGCCAACGCTCAATATTAAACATAAGATGAAGCTCTAACTTGTTCTACCTTTTTATCATCGATAATTAATCCGTCTTTCAGGACCACATTTCGTTTGCACATTGCAGCAATATCGGGTTCGTGTGTAACGATTAAAATGGTTTTTCCTTCATCGTTAATTCCCTGAATAAGCTCCATAACCTCATATGAAGTTTTTGTATCCAAAGCTCCTGTTGGCTCATCTGCTAATAAAACTTTTGGATTTGAAGCTAATGCTCTCGCGATTGCAACACGCTGTTTTTGACCGCCCGAAAGTTCGTTCGGTAAATGATGTGAATGTGAACCTAAGCCCACTTTCTCCAAATACTTCATAGCGATTTCGTAACGCTCTTTTCTCTTTATTCCCTGATAATATAACGGCATTGCCACGTTATCAAGTGCAGTTTTATAATTGATCAAATTGAAAGATTGAAAAACAAATCCTAAAAACTTATTTCTGTATTTAGAAGCAATCGTTTCATTTAGTTTTTTAATAGGTGTTTTATCTAAAATATAACTACCTGAATCTGCCTCGTCGAGAATTCCTAAAATATTAAGAAGCGTAGATTTACCTGATCCTGAAGATCCCATGATTGCTACTAGCTCGCCTTCTTCAATATTAAAATTTATCCCTTTTAACACATGCAATTCTGAATTTCCCATTTTATAGGACTTGTGTAAATCTTTGATTTCGATCATGGTATTGTTAAATTTTAAAACAATAATAACATTTTTATTAAGTAATTTATGGTAAGAAAACGTTAATAATTTCGTTTTGATATTAGAATAAGACTCTATTTGTTATCAAATGTTACACATTTTTAAGATAATATAATTGTTTTCTTAATTTTGCATTACTCAAAAAAATCTTAATGATGAAGTTTTTTTCAATTTTCTCTTTATTCACGGTACTTACGGTACTTTCAGGATGTTCAGTATCGCAAAAATTAGAAACCTTAAAACCCGAACCAGACGACGCAAGTCCGTTGGTTTATGATGCAAATCCATCCTTTATCAACTTACCAATAACAGTAAAATTGACGGATATTGAGAATCAAACCAACTCGATTTTAACAGGATTAATTTATGAAGATAATAACATCGAAGATGATGATATTGAAATGAAAATTTGGAAACAATCTCCGATAAAAATTCAAAATGATCCTGCAAATCCGGATAAGAAGATAAAAACAATTCTGCCTTTAAAAGCAACTATTAAATATCGAATTGGAACAAAAAAACTGGGCGTTGAACTTTATGACACTCGTGAGTTTAATTTGAATGGAGTTATTACTTTATCCAGCGAAGTAGGCTTGACTAATTGGAAACTAAACACCAAAACTGCATTCAAATCATTAGATTGGAACGAAAGCCCGACAATGCTTGTCTTTGGAAAAAGTATGCCCATCACGTATTTAGTAAATCCGGCCATTTCAATTTTTAAATCAAAAATTGAAAAGAAGATAGATGAAGCGATTGAAAAATCAATGGATTTTAAGCCAAATGTATTATCCGCTTTAGAAAAAATATGCACACCATTTCAAATGAGTGACACTTATGAAAGTTGGTTACGAATTACTCCTGTTGAAATTTATTCGACCAATGCAAAACTTAAAAATGATTTATTTCTATTGGATATGGGAGTGAAGTGTAATATGGAAACTATTGTTGGCAAACAACCTGAATCTAAATTCAGCGCTACTAAAATTGTTCTAAAACCTGTTGCCAAAATTCCAAATCAGATTTCAGCTAATATTGCAGCCATTTCAACTTACATTGATGCTTCTAAGATAATGACAAAAAATTTCGCAGGCCAGGAATTTGGTTCCGGAAGCAAAAAAGTAACAGTAAAAAATGTCACAATTTGGCATAAGGATGGCAAAATGGTTATTGCGCTTGATGTACTAGGCTCCATAAGCGGAACACTTTATCTAAATGGATTTCCGCAATACAATCCACAGTCAAAAGAAATTTATTTTGACAAACTCGATTATGTTTTAGACACCAAAAGCAAATTAATGCGTACTGCAAGCTGGTTAGGACAGGGTTATGTTTTAAGAAAAATGGAAGAAAGTTGTCGTTATTCTATTCAGCCTAATTTAGAAGAAGGCAAAAAAAGTATGGCTACCTATCTTAAAAACTATTCTCCGATGCCAGGTGTATTTGTAAATGGAAAAATAGAAGACATTCAGTTTGACAAAATTCAGTTGACGAATCAGGCTATTATTGCTTTTATAAAAATAAACGGAACAGTAAATGTTTCCGTTGATGGATTGAAATAAACCTAAATCTAAAAAGAAAAAAGCAGTATATTTTATACTGCTTTTTTCTTTTTAGATTGATACATTCTATAAATCAGAACACCTATAATTGCAACCAATAAATACGGAACTACCATCAAATAAACGATTCCATCATTTACGGCTTCTGCTTTTTTTACATTAGAATCTCCCGCAAGTGCAGCACGACACATCGCGCATTGAGCATTTGCACCGAGAGAAACGAACATAGAGAAAAGAATATAGAAGTATGTTTTTGAGATTAAATTCTTAAATCCGCTTCTATTTTCGATTCTATTTTCTTTATTCTTTAGTCTATTTTCTATTTTATGCATAATAAGGGGAAATCATTAAGTAAACTACAACACCAGTAACCGCAACATATAACCAAAGCGGGAAAGTTATTTTAGCAATTTTTTTATGTCTGTCAAAACTTTGTGCAAGAGCTCTAACGTAACTAATCAATACTAAAGGAATAATTGTGATAGACAATAAAATGTGAGTAATAAGAATAAAGAAATAAACATAACGCAATGCCCCAACTTTGGCAGTCTCTGCCAAATCCAGGATTCCATCATGATTTAGATCTCCAAATTTAGTAGAATCAGCTGTCATATGATAGGCGACGTACATTGCCAAAAAAGCAAGTCCTAATGCAATAGCTAAAGTCATTAAACGCTCGTGTAATTTTCGCTTTCCCTTTTTTATAGCTATTACTGCCCAAACCAAAACTATAGCACAAATTCCGTTTACTGTCGCATAAATTGGAGGCAAAAATGAAAGAGGTTCTACATTAATCCCAAAGTCTTTTAATTTAATTGCGAATAATATCGCAACTAAAGTTGGTACTACAATTGAAACCGCAATAATATATTTATTGTATTTTTTTTCTAATGAATGATCTTCCATTTTATTCTTCTAATAATATTTTAATATCTTCCTGAATATCTCTAACTCCTTTTTTGTCTAATCCGTCGTAATATAAAATTGGGTTTCCAAAATCATCCTTACGACAACGAATATTCCCATCTTTATCAATTAAGGCAAACAAACCTGAATGCTCAAAACCACCATTTACCTTGGCATTTTCACCGGCATATAAATTAAATCCTTTGTTTGATAAATCCATTATTGTTGCTTTATCACCCGTTAAAAAATTCCAGTTTGATGATTTTGCTCCTAATAATTTTGCATGATCTTTTAAAACCTTTGGTGTATCATGAGCAGGATCGATTGTAATAGATACAATTCCGAAGTTTGGATTTCCGAAAAAAGTTTTCTCAATCTCCAGCATGCTTAAATTCATCTTTGGACAAATAGAAGGACATGTTGTAAAGAAAAACTCCAGAACGTATACTTTTCCTTTATAGGTTTGATTTGATACTTTCACATTATCCTGATTGGTTAATTCAAATTTAGGAGCTGGACCGATAGTCAATAATTTAGCATCCGATTTTGAAGATTTTAAACCTACATTATCCAACCGGTTTCCTTTTACAACTTCTCCATTTTTTATTCTGTCGACAATTTTTGGAACTGCATAAATTCCGAAGATCAAAATAATAAACGAAATTCCGATATATGATTTGTTTTTAAACATATTTAAAAAATTAAAGTTCTTTTGTAGCGTTATGGTTCTTTTTTAAAGCGGCGCGATATTCATACAAAATGATCTTAAAATCATCCAGCATTTCATTACTCAACTCAGACGGATGAAAAGTATCATACCCTTCCTTATACTCATCTTTCTTATCTTTAGAAACACCTTTTCTACCTCTTAAATTTCGTTCTTTATCTACGATATAAACATTTGATGTTCCCAGATTTTGATCTAGTTTCCCTTTCAAATGCAATTGATTATAAAAAGTTTTGATTTCCTGAGGAGAAGCAAATACAAAATGCCATCCGGATACATCTGTAAAAGCACCCAAAGACGCTTCGATCTTCTCTGCGTCATTTTCTGTTCCTAAAGGACAAACTACTACAAATTGCAAATCCTTAAAACCATTGTAGCGTTGATAAATTTTTTCGTTTAGATTAAAAAAGTTTCCTCTGTTCTTTAAAATTTCAGAACCTGAAAAACCAAGAATAGTTATCTTGTTGTTTAAAGTTACTTTTTCTCCTTTTAGGGATTTCCAATTACCAAAGTCAGCAATTTTAGGAGTTATTGTTGGAAGTTTAGTAAAACTGTTTACTCCCGAAGCAAAAAACAAGTAAGCTACAATGGGCAGAACAAAAAGTACAAAAAGAACTATATTTTTTTTCATTATATTAATGGAAGTTATTGAAGTACAAAAATAAAAAAAGCTCCGTTAAACGGAGCTTCTTTTCGAATTAATATCATGTTAAAAATTCCATTTAATAGTAGAATCTTTAAAAACCCCATAAATATAATGCCCTTCTGTCAATAGAATAAACAATAAATATAAAACTAGGAAAATAACTGGTGATACAACAGACCATCTAAGGCTGCTTTTTTCACCTTCCATGTGCATAAATGCCCATACTATATAATAAGCTTTGAAAATTGTAAGGATATAGAAAATCCAGTTCAACAAATTCAAACCTACAAAATGATTAAATTCTAAAAACCCTGGCTTAACAATTCCCAGGAAAACTTCAAATGTTGTTACAACTGACAGTAATCCAAAAACAAACCAGATTCTTTTTGTATTTGATACGTATTCGTGATCGTGTGACATAATGATAAATCTTAAAAATTAAACTAAGTAGAAAACTGTAAATACAAATACCCAAACTAAATCGACAAAGTGCCAGTATAAACCAACTTTCTCTACCATTTCATAGCTTCTTCTTTTCTCGTAAGTCCCTAATAATACATTAAAGAAAATGATTATATTGATGATAACTCCAGAAAATACGTGGAATCCGTGGAATCCAGTAATAAAGAAGAAGAAATCAGCAAATAATTTACTTCCGTACTCGTTTCTTGTTAAGTTAGCTCCTTCTACAACATATTTTGCAGTACCTAAGCGAGCCTCAGACTCTGCTCTTGTCAATACTGTTTTTTTCTTTTTATCAGTAAGCTGTTCCGTTCTGATTAGCAATTCAGGATGCGCTTTAAAACCAGCCTGTACTTCAGCAACTGAATAAGTTGATACCGTTTCAGCACTTTCCATAAACCATTTACCTTTGGCTCTTGTAAGTTCTTGTGGTTGTTCCGGTAATTTTACAGCAAACGCCTCAAGCGCTACTCTTTTACCATCTTTATCAACAAACTGTAATAAACTTCCACCTGCTGTTTCAACTGCACCATATTCTCCTTTAATGAAGTTTTTCCACTCCCAGGCTTGAGAACCAACGAAGATTAAACCTCCAATAATAGTTAAGAACATATAAATAGCAACCTTTGTCTTTTTCAATTGGTGACCCGCATCAACAGCCAAAACCATTGTTACAGATGAAAAAATCAAAATAAAAGTCATTAAGGCTACATAATACATTGGGGCCGAAACGCCATGCATAAATGGGAAGTGAGTAAACACTTCATCAGCCAATGGCCAAGTTTCAATAAATTTAAATCTAGAAAAACCATAAGCCGCCAGGAATCCAGAGAATGTCAGGGCATCTGATACGATAAAAAACCACATCATCATTTTACCATAACTTGCTCCTAATGGCTCATTGCCGCCTCCCCAAGTTTTTTCTTCGTTATTTGCAGTAGTAACTGTCGCTTCCATAAAAGATATTCGTTAAAAAGTTCCCAAATTTACGTTTTTTTCTTATTTAAAGAAATATAAAAATAAAAATAAATATACCCATAATAAATCCAAAAAGTGCCAATACATCGCACCTAGTTCTATACCAAGAGTTTGAGTCGAATTGTATTTTTGTTTAAAATGATTATAAATTATAATTAAAAGTGAAATTAACCCTCCAGCCAAGTGTAATAAGTGTGTAACCGTTACTACGTAAAGAAAAGTTGTAGTAATTGAGCTACCTTCTCCTGTAAAATAATACCCGCTTTCTACAATTTGACCAAAACCTTTGAATTGTAAAACTACGAATAAAATACCCAAAGCCAAGGTTCCTAAAAGAAAAGATGTAGTAGCGCTTCTATTGTCTCTTTGAATCGCTTTTTTAGCCAGATAAAAAGTAACACTACAAGCAATTATCACCGCAGTACTATAATAAAATGCCGATGGAAGTTCAAAATTCTTCAACCAGTCTGCTCTTGATTTACTTACCACAAATGCACTTGTAAGTCCGGCAAACATCATGGTCATACTTACCATGGCGAATAACAAAATCAGTTTTGCCGATTTTGATTTCCTCACTTGTTCCTCTCCTGTTGTCATTGTCATTTCCATAACTATCTTAAAAATTTATCTATTATAAATACAATCTGCAATAATGAAATGTACGAAACACTAACCAACATTAATGTTCTTGCAGATTTTGCTGTTCGCAATTGATACAAACGAACCGCATAAAACAACATCCATAACCCCAATAAAAACACTAAAACGGCCGCAATTGGAGAAATATATAACTGACCTGTATATCCTAAAACCGGCAATAGCGAAGCTATTATCAGCCAAACAGTATACAAAATAACCTGTAAAGCTGTTTTTCTGTCTTTCTTTCCTGTTGGAAGCATAAAAATTCCCGCTTTTGCATAATCGTCATACAAAAACCAGCCAATAGACCAAAAATGAGGAAATTGCCAGAAAAACTGAATCAGAAACAAAGTTCCGGCTTCAATTCCAAATTCTCCTGTTGCTGCAACCCATCCCAACATAAACGGGATCGCACCAGGAAAAGCACCAACAAAAACCGATAAGGAAGTTACCGTTTTTAAAGGTGTATAAATACTTGTATATAAAAATATTGAGATTGCAGCAAACATTGCCGACTTTGCATTTATGGTATACAACAGCGCGATACCAATAATAGTTAAAAGACTTGCAATAATTAACGCGGTCATTGGCGACATTCTGCCTGAAGGAACCGGACGATTTTTTGTTCGATCCATTAAAGTATCGATGTCTTTTTCAATTACCTGATTGAATGCGTTTGAAGCACCAACCATGCAATATCCTCCAATTATCAATGTCAGCAAAGTAACCCATTTAAAAGGATTCGCATCATTTACACCTAACAAATATCCTGCAATTGAAGAAAATAAAACACTAATAGCTAATCCTGCTTTAGTTATTTCTTTGAAATCTTGAAATATTGATTTAAATGAAAATGTATTTTTTGTAGTATTCAAACCGTTATTGTTTGTATGTTTTTTTTGAGTGGTGCAAATGTACAAATTAGATTGTAGAATTCCTGACTATAAAATTAGATTTTTTTCAATAAAGCCTTTATAAAATAAGGACTTGCAAATCTTTAACACAATTATTTCGAAAAATCTTATTAAATACTAGTAATCAAAATACCAATTAAAGACATCAGTACGTAATCCGATAGTGAACCATGTTGTACTTTGTTTAAAAGTTGTAGCCGTTTCTTGTGTCGGATCAAAATTTCTATAAATAAAACTACCAAACAACTTAAGGTTAGTCATTGGATTTATAACATATCCTCCCTGAATATCTGCAATAAAAACACTTGTTTTATTACCCTGACCAACCTCTACTCCTTTATCATAAGGTCGTTTTACATCATAGCTTTTATAGATATTTCCTCCATAATTATAACTATCCTGAGCAGTATCAAAATCTAAACCTCTGGTACCAACAGAAATTTTTCCGTCAGCATAGTAACGTCCTTTGTGATAACGTCCAATTGCAACAAATTCTTCAAAATTACCGCCCCACTGATGGCCAATACTTTGATTATTATGCCCGTAATTCGTAATCACTGCGCTATGTGAATACACATAAGGACGGACGTGATTGTACTCTAATTGCAACAATAAATCTTTTACTTTAAAAGCATTGAAATATTTTGCTCCTAATTGATAACCAAACTTATTTTTCCAACTCTTATCACCGGCTGCCATCTCTCCTACCGAAAATTCATCCAGTAAAAACTGACCGTATAAATTAACATTATTGTTCCACTTATATTTACCCGTAAATCCTAAGAGTGCATTTCCACTTTTAGAAGATGAATTAAACTCAACTGTGCGATAAAAAATAATTGGGTTTACAAAATTGACATCAAAACCTCTATTATTGCTATCAGTCCATACTACCGATTCGAAAAAACCTAAATTTAATTTATTCGAAACATTCCAGCTTAAATAATGATTTGCCATGAATTTTGACGCATATGTTTTTTCAGCTGTAACTTCAGGACGAACGTCTTTCAACCACATGTACGTGTTTGTGTATTTAATTTTCCAAAAAGTTGTATTGATTTTAAAATAAGGATACGGACTTGCTCCATCACTTTCTAGCAATGAACGATAACCATCCCCAATGAAATTTCTTCCATACCCTAACTGTAAGTCAAAAAATTTACTTGGCACATAGGTAATATTGGCTTCTGCCAAAGGAAAATCGTATGCATCTGTTTTAAATCTTTTTGCAATACCAACTCCTGGAATAATAGCAGGATTTCCTCCTGATGGTTTTAATGTTTCAGCATAATCATTAAAGTAACCTGCAAATCTTCCCTGACTCTCAAAAACTGTAGTTGTAAAGTTGATCTGTTTTCCTAAACCTCCCCTAAAATTAAGCGCTCGTGTATTTACATAGGTATATGACGCATCAAGATCTGAAGCCTTACCCATTTGCAAATCGACAATAGGATTTAAAGACAGCCAATAATCCTCACCCTGAATCTGAACCAAATTTTCATTCCACCACTTTCTTCCCAACCAGGTTGAAACATTTTTTTGAAGTGATTCGGTAACCGCTTTCAAATTATAATATTTTGAAACTTCTGCGTACGTATATGGTTTTGAAGCGGTATGATTGTTACTTCCAACCTGATTCATTGCACCATCAAATTGCGCATAATAGCTATGAGAAAAGGGGATATTTAAATGACTTTCGAACTCAGGATTGTTGTATTTTTTATAAACTATACTATCGAGTTCTGTCATTGGCTTTTCGACAGGTTTTAAAATTTTGGCAGCTGCTAAAGCTTCAGATTCGATTTGTTCGGCACTTTTTAACGGAATTCCAATTGTAATTGTATATTTTGAATACGTTGGTCTTCCATTATAAGTTGATGGTTTAATCTGTGGAAACTGACCAAAAACCCTTTTTGCTTCTTCAGACAATTCATCATTTGCAGTGTTTACATAAATCACTTTAAATACACCTTTAGCATCAACCTCAAAAAGTACTTTTACCTCACCTTTATAATTGGTTTGCTTTAAATTTTCAGAAATCTGAAAATTTTTATAAACGAAATCCTGAACTTCTTTGTAAAAGCAATTTTCTAATTTTTTAGATTCCGAATTTTCGCAATTTGGAAAAACTGGAAATTGCTCTGTTGTAAAACCTGGCTTTACAGAAGAATTATTAGTTTCTTGAGCAAAGACAAATAGTGTAGTTATTGTAAAAATAAAAGACAAAAAAATCTTATTCACGTAAATTTGGGTTTTTATTTAATATTCATTTGGGGCATTCTCTCCGTTTGCAATTTCTTTTGCTGCCGAAGTTCCGATTCGTTTAACTCCTAAACCAATCATTTCAATTGCATCTTTATATGACTTTACACCTCCCGCTGCTTTTATTGGCAAAGGTGATGCATTTTCTAACATCATTATAATTGATGGGATAGTCGCTCCGTTTGGCAAATCATTTTCAGTTTTATAAAAACCTGTTGATGACTTTACAAAAACAGAAGCATAATCCTCTTCTTTAAAATTCGATATAACTACATTTTTTATTAATGCAGAAAGTTGCATGATTTCTTTATCGGTCAAAGCTGCAACTTCAATTATCCATTTTACTGTTTTATTATGTGCTAATCCGATTTGTGTACCATAAACAATTTCCTGTTTCACTAAAGCAATTTCACTACTTTTAAAAGCTTCATAGTTACAGACAAAATCTAAATCATCTGCACCATCTTCTATTGCCTGATTCGCTTCTTTAATTTTATCTTCAATTGACGATTTACCTTCAGGAAAGTCTATCACTGTACCCACAAGTAAACTCGAATTGGCTTTCAAAATTATATCTTTAGCCAAAGAAACATGTTCAGGCCTAATCATAATCAGTTTAAAGCCTTCTTTAATTGCTTCTCTGATTGCTTTTTTAACAACCTCAATGTTTTCCACTTCTGAAAGTCCCGCCTGAGAAGGAGTTTTCAAATATGTTGAATCTAAATATTGCTTTATATTCATGACTTTGATATTACATCGAATTTTGACAAAAATACATTTTAAATTCTAAAAAAAACATTGCTATTTAAGCTTGATTTTTTGAAATAAAAAAACCCACCGAAGTGGGTAAT
Source organism: Flavobacterium aquidurense (assembly GCA_900107365.1). Classification (GTDB taxonomy): domain Bacteria; phylum Bacteroidota; class Bacteroidia; order Flavobacteriales; family Flavobacteriaceae; genus Flavobacterium; species Flavobacterium aquidurense. Next base: position 17,878 of record FNPS01000004.1, on the reverse strand, counting down.
TATATTCCTATTATTTTATCGATTTGCTTCCTAAAAGCTATCGCCGAAAAAACACCTATGGTTGCACCAATTGTGTTTGCCAAAACATCTGTTACATCCGGAGTTCGGGTTGTCGTTAATACACCTTGCAAAATTTCGATTGTAATTCCAAAGAAAACAGAAAATATAAACGAAATAAGGTAAGCTTTATAATCATTAGCCTGTTTTCCTTTTAGTTCTTTTTTGAAAAACAAAATCCAGGAAATCGTAAATCCACAATGAAAACAAAAATGAACAATTTTATCTATGCTCGGGAAATTTATCGCCGGAATGTTACTTGAATTTGTTAAGCAAAAATAAGTAATGATACCTGAACAAATAATTGCCCAAATTAAAAGAAGTTGTTTAGGCACCGATAAGTTGTTTATAAGCTTCATCAGACAATAAAGAATCTATTTCCGATGCATCTGCAATCTTAATTTTAATCATCCATCCAGCTCCGTAAGGATCAGAATTAACTGTTTCCGGTGCGCTTTCTAAGCTATCATTAAAAGCAATAATTTCTCCTGTTAAAGGTAAGAACAAATCAGAAACTGTTTTTACAGCTTCAACAGTACCAAAAACCTCATCTTTATCAAGTGTTTGATCTAATGTTTCTACTTCAACATACACGATATCCCCAAGCTCTTTTTGAGCGAAATGAGTAATTCCTACAGTTGCAACATCTCCTTCGATGCTAACCCATTCGTGATCTTTTGTGTACTTTAAATTTGCTGGTATGCTCATAATACTATGTTTGAAATTGATAATTGAATTTTGAAGCCACAAATGTAACAATCTTCTAATGAAATCTCCTTTAGAAAATGAAAAAATTAATTTCCGAAATTATATCGAAGAGTAAAACCTGAGCGAATGTTAGTTAACGGAAATGAAGTTGATATTACAGCTTTTGAGAACGAGTGGTCGTAATAAAATATGGCAGTCAGGTTTTTACTAAATGCATAATCAGCCGTAAGTTTTAATGACCAAATATTTTGACCCGCTGCCAGCTGATTATTATCATAATCAAGATAACGTACTAAAGTTTGATTATTTCTATAAGAGAAATCAGCCTTAATATTAATATCACTTTTTATAATTCCAGTTGGATTATCTGCCAGTCTTGAAGAGAAGATAACATCTTTAAAACGATATCCTAAACCAACAATATACTCCAGGCCTTTAACTTCTGTCAATAAATTATTATCAAAACTCATTGATAATGCCCTGTCTTTTTTAACCTCTGTCAAAACTCTTAAAGAACTTTTCAATTCAAAATCCATTCGGATAAGCGGGCTAAATTGCTCCACTAAATTGACATTAGACATAATCGTCTGATTATAGAAATTGGTATTCACGTCCTGCCCGCCCGGGTTTTCATGATAATCAAAGTTAGATCTAAACTGGTTTATAGTATAAGATGCCCTGTAATTATGCTGTAATGAAAAACGTCTGAATTTATCTTTAAAATACTTATATCGCATTAAACCGTTGTATTTTATACTCCAGTTTGGAATCGGAAAACTTCTAAAAATATCTGTCGAAGCACTTGAAGCATTTCCTCCTGAGTAAGCTGCTAAAAATGATGGCAACAAAACAGCCTGATTACTTTTGGTAAAACCTATTGGATATCCCTGATTAGCCACATAAACTGCATACTTTGGATCTGTTTCTGCCGGTATAGGATTGTTTATATCGCCATACCTCGGAATTGCAGTTCCTGCACCATAATGTTCTTCAGCAAGACGATTTGCAATAATCAGACGATTACTTCTGAAATCATCAAACGCTGCAGATTCAACTTCATTACTAGTAGAAAAAGAAGTTTTTATCAATACCGTTGAAATCGAAAACATTCCATAAGTGTACGGAGATAAAGGCATATATTCTCCATCTACAACGCTATACTGTTCTGATGAATTTTGAGAATAAGCGCGATCCATTGCTAAATCAACCTTTAAGTCAGGCAACAAATCAATATTGGCTGTTATTTTTAAAAGCTTGTTGGTTACTTGTGTAAAGTTCTGGTTGAAGTTATCATAATTTGTCAACCAGCCATTTTTTGCTGCTTCGTAACGCACATCATCCTGACTTCCAAAGATGAATCCCAAAGTTGGCTTAGATGTACCAAAGAATCCAACACTTGGCGTATAACCTGGCAATACTGTTCCACTATTTTTAGTATAATTAACCTGAATATTTTTTACACTTGTCAAAATACCAATCATACCGTCATAAAACGGACTACTATTATTAGTTATCGGTTTGGCTGTATTAACAATTTTCTCACCCGGTTTTGGCGGAGCGGTACTTTTAGGCCTTGCAGCAGATTTTGCACCTGGAGTCAAACCTAAATACTTATACAGCATATTCATATTAAGAGTCGTCGTTAATGTATTTGAGTTAGCATTTTGAATTGTATTTCCTAAATCAAACATATTACCATCCGGATCAACATATTGAGATAATGCCGTCGAAGATCTTTGCCAACTATAATCAGCTGTATACGAATAACTAGCTTTAACAAAACTTAAAAGTGGAATTTTGTTAATTGGAATTTCATAGTTCAACACCAATTGTTGCAAATGTTGATTTGGCGTTCCTACATCCCAATAACTGTCCCAAATATTAAAATCTTCTTTAGGCGTATTATCTTCATTCAAATAATTTTTCACAATATTATTTGAAGCTGCGTTGTAATTTATTTTTAATGATTTCGTCAGATTATAACCAAATCCATATTGATAATTAAAAGCAAAATTTCGTCTAAAAAGTGGATCCAGGCCAATTCCCTGGGTCTCAACATCTCTATATTGCTGACGATTACTTTGCCTTAAAACATTTGTATTAAAAGTTATATTTGATGGTAAATAATTAAAATTGAAGTCGCTTAACATCTTCCAGTAATCACTTTTCTTCATGAACTTAGTATTCTTCAAAGGAACTATTTCTTTTGGCTGAAAAGTGTAAGCGTAATTTACAGCTGTATTTGACTGTTCATCCTGATAATCTTCAACTTCGTAGTCATGGCGCTCCACCTGATTATATGATTGTGAAAATGTAAAATTTTCGACATCATAAACGTGAGGTTTCTGTTCTGGCGAACGATCTTTTCTAACACCAATAAAATTGATACTTTTTCGCTTAGTATAATCTACAGCACGAGTTCTGATATTATCTTTTTCATCAGGATCTGTCGTTTCTCTTATCAGCTGGTCCAGTTTTATATCCTGATTAAAAGGATCGTATTCTGGCGTAATTACCTCTTCACCTATAGCATAATTAAATGGTAAGTTTATTCCCCATTTTTGAGGTAGTAATTTTCCAAGATTAAGATTTGTTACAATGTTATACTGCTGAATATCCTCACGATCACGTTCATTTGCACCTTGCTCTAAAGATCCAAATCCAATCGTACTTTTTCTTCCGACAGCAGAAAGTGTTGCAAAATCTGCCATGTTAGTATCAACATTTAATAACGCCGCCATTCCGCCTTTGTTATCCAAATCTGACATACGTAATTCATTGAACCAAACTTCTCCTTTTATATCTTTATGGTCTGCCCTGCTTTTTACTCCCACCATTAAATTTCTTACCAAACCAAAATTCGGATTTCCCTTGATTCCTAATCTCAACCTACCGTCACCATCACCTCCGCTCAAACTCAAATCATCATCCGGGTAATAAACTCCATTTATGTCTCGTTTGTTAGAATTAATATCGATACTCATTGCCTGAATCTTCATTTTAGTCAAAAGCTCCATTGCCAAATCAATATTATTATCTTCAAGCCACACAAGATCTGGACTTATTGTACATGACCCTCCAGTTCTTGTAACTTTTAAAGGAATTTCGACCTGATAAAAGTTCTGAGTAAAATCATTTCCAAAACGAATGAATCCAACCATTTCATCATCTAACAAAGTGTTTTCGTTAGGTAATTGTTCCGCATGCAGGAACATTTTAAGTTTTTTGTATTGACGCATATCAACACTAACATTCTTAAATACCGCTCTGGAATCCTGATATTGTAATCCTGTTCCTCCAATTCTCAATGCCAATGATTGCTCATTTTGATTGATAATCGTGTTGTTATTATACAATTGCTCTCTCTGAACACCTGGCGGAATAACATAATTTACTGGACATTTTGTACTGTTTTCCTGAATATTAACCGCTGCTACATCAAATTCGGTACCATCATCATCAGGGTTTGTATCGTTGGCATCAAGTGTACCTGTATATCTTCTCCATTCTCCTCTAACTAAATCCAATGCTCCAAAACGAACTGTCATCTGATTACTAAAACCAGTCATAAACATACGCATGAAACGAATAGATCTAAAATCTGTAATGTTTCCAATTGTATTTTGAGGTTGAGCAACCGGAATTTTAAACTGAATCCATCTTGCATTCGTTGTTCCTCCATTTGGCAATTCAACATTGGTTACTTCACGAATATCTGTAATGTAATTTTGACCTACCTGCATTCCCGGTTTTACATCAATACTATATTCATAATAAGCATTAATTGTGCTCATGGTGTTGTCGCGATTGATATCTTCAACATCTGGAAGTGTCGTTGATCCACGGTTTGGGTCATCTACACTTACTGCAGAATTTTGTTCCGTTCCGTTGTATTTTTTATAACGATCCAGAACTCCTCCTTCAGTATTTAAATAATACTTATAATTATCCGCGGCAGGATCTTCTTCTCCTGCATAATTTGTGTAAACCGATCCTTCTTTTGAATCTGGTAATCCATCTAAACCAACGTCCTGATTTCTGCGGTTATCCGGATTTGTATCAAATGCGTAAATTAAGGATTGCGATGCCGGTACATCTCCCCATATAGGTTGTGGATTTACTACTATCTGATCCGGTCCTAATCCGTTTTCATATTGTTTTCTTCCGTCTTTTAAAACATCCTCAGAGATTTCACCTAAATTGAAATAAATTTTTCCGGTGTTGTTTGGTTGCGCCTCAGCATTTCCAACATAAGGATCCAATACCCAAAACTGAATATATTCAACATTTCCCTGCTCAAAATTGGTCGAATTCAAAGAACGCATAATTCCCCCGAAATTAGATGTTGCCGGAGCAGCACTAAATCCTGGGTTATTATTGTAAGGTCCACGCTCAGAAGGGAAATAAGTTAAATCTAATGTATTAATAACCTGTATTTGACCTTGCGCAATATCAGTATTTGGATATAACTCCCTGCTATAAATTCTTCTTGTAGTATTTAAAGACAGATCATCATTTGAAATCCCTGATGGTTTTGAAGAATAAAAAATAGGATCAATAGTGTACCATGCTAATTTTGAACGTTTATATCCGTATTCTAACGTATTAGAATTCGCATTAAAAGTATTGTCATTTATAGAATTCAAATACGGTGTCGATGCCAAACTCCATGCATATGCTGATCGCATATCGATTGTCGATTGCGAACCTTCAAAATCATCTACATAAATAGTTGCTTCACCTTCAAAATCACTTGCTTTTGGAGCATCCGGTTTTAAGAATGCAACTTCACCACGTATCGAAAGGTTTGAAGGAACATCAGTATCAATATTTGGCAACTTATTGGCTAATCTGGTTAAAAAAGGAACTTCTGTAGCATAATTTCCATTAAACCCAAAAATCGTATTGTTTACAGATTCCTGACCATAACTTGATTTTTGTGTAAAAGGTTTTTCAGTCATTTTTAGATAAGTTCCACCAACAACAAAATTCTCTGAAATTTTATGTTCAACATTAAAGCCCATAAATCTTCTGGTCTGTTGCCCAAAAATGGAATTATTTTCTAACGAAACCTCGATTGGCGTATTGGATGCCTGAAGAGAAGGATCAAGGATCTGAACTCGACCCAATTGATAATCGACACTATAATCAATACCTTCTACTAGTCTTCGTCCTGCTGCCATAACCACAACAGAACCTTGTGGCACATTAAATGCTCCAATAGGAATACCATTACTTCCGGATGATTTATATTTCCCTCTTAATAAGAACTTGTTTTTATCACTATCCTGCAAAGCACCGGACTGTGTATTTTTATACATATTTCTAAAAACATATTTCTGCTGATTGGCATTATACGTTGTTGGGTCATTATAATTTTCTGCAGAGTTTTGATTCTTTAATTTCTCAAATAAACGCTCTCCAAAAGGTTCTTTTCTGGTAAAAATAATTCGGGCGTTTTGAACATCAACTGTAATACCTGGAAGGTAATCAAAGAAACCATCACCACCTGTTTGAGGATCATTATTGTAATTTAATCGATCTAAGTCAAAAACATTTAATAATGGAGTATCCTTTACTAGCATGTCCGGTTTCGGAGGAGGATTCGAAGGAAATTCTGTTCCCGCAACAGGAGTAATATAATTTATTGGAGAGGGATCAGTATAAAGAATATTTAATCTGAAATCATCTTGTTTTATTTGATAAGCTTGTGGAATTTGATACACGTTTTTCATCATCAAATCCCATACAGGATTTTGAACGTTGGTTAAATTGCTTTTCAGCATTTTTAAGACCAAACTTTGGGAAATAATAGCCTGATTAGAATTATTATTTCCCGTAACAACAGTTGCATCAACACCATCACTACCAAATTCTCCTACCTGATAAATTTTACCTCCAACGGTATATTCAAAAGCAACGGCTAAAATCTCATCGTTTGCCAAACGTTGTTGCAAAGAAATGTATCCTAATTGCGAATTAAAAGTAAATTCGTTCGCTGTTAATTTTCTGGCATTTTCTAAGATAGAATAATCCGTTCCTTCGCTAACATTGGGGTTATTGAATCCTGATTTTGCTGTTACAATCTCTCTAATATTAGAGTTTAAATAGGATCCAGCCTGGCCAATGGTCTCCGGGTCATATTTATTATTATTGTTATCTGTTGGAGAATCAATCGGATTATTAAAAAAACCTGCAGAAGAACTAATAACAACAACTTCATTATCGGGAATTCCGGTAAGTTGCCCTTCACCTAAATCCTGAAGCGCAATAACATTTCTTAAGTTATTACTCGTAGTACTTACCCGATTTTGTTTATTGGTAACCCAAACTTCTATTCTGGTTACCTGCACACGACTATCAATAAACGGATATCCTGCCAAGGCAGAATCATATTTATTTCTAAAATATTGCGATAAGAAAAAGTGTCTGTCGTTATCGTAATCTAAAGCGTATAAATCAAAATTTTGAACGGTACCACCTCCTTCGGCTACAATACTCTTTGTTTGTGATTTTTGCTCTGAGAAAACACCGGTAACGGTAGTTTTTCCAAATTGTAATTGTGTCTTTACCCCAAACAAACTTTGCGCGCCGCGAATTAAAGTACTATTCAGTGGCATACTAACATTCCCGACTTCTACTTTCTGAATAATATCATCTTCTGAAGGGGTGTAAGCTAATTTAAAAAGGTTTTGAAAAGCAAATGTAGATTGGGTGTCGTAATTGGCGTTTACCTCAAGACGCGTTCCTACCTTTCCCATTAAGCTCATACTGATTCGCTGATCAAAATCGAATGTCAGACTTGATCTGTTTCTTGGTGAAAATGAAGGATTATCTTGTTTGGTATAGCGAATTCCTAAATCCATTTCGACTGAACCTGTGGGCTTTACGTCGATGGTATTACTACCAAAAATACTTTCAAAGAGACTTGAATTGATATAATAACGAGGTAACAGATCCTTTTTAGCGGCTTCGCTTCCTGTTTTTTTACCATCAATAGCGTCCATTTTTTTTCTGAAATAATCGCGTCTGGATTCTTTCAAAACTAAATCTTCGTACTCTTTAGGTGTTAAAATAATGGGATAATCTATCGAAAAACCATCCACAGAATTGGTATAAATATAGCGGTCTGTAACCGGATCATATTTATAAGCTGATGAAATACTTGGTGGATTTTTTAACTCGACCTTACCAACAGAAAACTGCGTTTTGGTTGTATCCTGACTTGACTGATTTACCTGCGCACGCAAAAAATGACCGCAAAGTAAAGACAGTAGCAAAATACAAATTTTACGCATACAATTAATGTGTCTTAATTAGGTTTATAGACTTTTCAAGGCTTTTTTGATAATGGTTTCAACCGTGGCTTCGGGATCTTCTTTGACGATCTTTTCTACGACTTTTTCTGAAGTTTTTCGAACAAAACCTAAAACTTCCAAAGCAGATAACGCTTCATCTCGATTTGTATTGTTTTGAACTACCGAAACTTCATCTAAATCATACAACTTTAACACTTTTTCTTTTAAATCAAGTATAACCCGCTGTGCAGTTTTATTTCCAATCCCTTTAATTGATTGAATTAGACCAACATCTCCTGAAGCAATTGCATTTATTATTTGTCTGGGTTCAATTGAAGACAACATTGTTCTCGCAATATTAGCTCCGATACCAGAAACAGATAAGAGCATTCTAAATATTTCACGCTCTGATTTTTCAACAAAACCAAATAAAGTATGCGCATCTTCTTTGATTTGAAGATGCGTATACAATTTTATAAAATCAGCATTAGGAATTAATGAGAAGGTGTGTAAAGAAATATTTACATGGTATCCCACTCCACCACAATCGATTACAACTTCTGTGGGATTTTTTTCAACCAATTTCCCCTGCAAATGTGCTATCATAATATAATTTATAGTACCAAATATAATAAAAATGCAATAAAAATAAGACAATATTATTTGATCCTATTAAATTGGCTATTTCGCTAATTTATTTTTTTTATTCTCTTTTTCCTGAGCATCAATAACTGCAATTGCAGCCATATTAACCATTTCTTCAACGCTTGCTCCTAATTGGAAAATGTGAACTGGTTTACCCATTCCCATCATAATTGGACCAATTGAATTTACTTTATATAATTCTTTCAATAATTTATAAGTAATATTAGCTGATTCTAAATTAGGAAAAATTAAGGTATTTACTTTTTTTCCAGCCAATTTAGAAAACGGGAATTTCTCGGCAAGCATTTCCTGATTCAAAGCAAAATCGGCCTGAATTTCTCCATCAACAATTAAATCCGGATGATTTTTATGTAAATAAGCGACTGCTTCTCTAACTTTTGAAGCACTCTGACTTGTTGAAGATCCAAAATTTGAATAAGAAACCATTGCTATAACGGGTTCAACTCCAAACATTTTCGCCGTTTTAGCCGTCATAATTGCAATATTAATCAAATCTTCAGCAGAAGGATTTATATTAATTGCAGTATCTGACAAGAACATTGGTCCACGAGATGTCAACATCATATTTGCAGTGGCAACTAATGAAGCATTATGTGCTTTTTCAATTAATTGTAACATTGGTTTTACAACGCTTGGATAACTTCTTGTATGACCGGTCACTAAAGCATCTGCCTCACCTTCGTTAACCATCATGGCAGCGAAATAATTTCTTTCACGCATGAATTTTTGAGCATCTAATAACGAAACTCCTCTTCTCTCTCTTGTTTCCCAATATGATTTAGCAAATTTATTTCTTCTTGCTTCTTCCTCGTTCGTTTTAGGATCTATAATTTCAAGTTCTGCATCAAAACCTAACTCAGCTTTAAGCTCTAAGATAACTTCTTTATTTCCTAATAAAATAGGGAAACCAATTCCGTCTTCATGAACGATTTGTGCTGCTTTTAAAACGTTTAACTGATCTGCTTCTGCAAAAACAATTCGTTTTGGATCCATTTTAGCACGGTTTGTCATCAAACGAACCATTTTATTATCATTCCCCATACGTTCGCGAAGCACATCTTCATAAGCTGTCCAGTCTGTTATCGGGTTTTTGGCAACTCCGGATTCCATTGCTGCTTTTGCAACAGCTGGTGCCACAACAGTGATTAATCTTGGATCAAATGGCTTAGGAATAATATAATCCTGACCGAATCCTAATTTTGTCGCACCATAAGCCACATTAACCTGTTCTGGAACTGGTTCTTTAGCCAATATTGCCAATGCTTTTACAGCAGCCATTTTCATTGCTTCGTTAATTTTCGTAGCTCTTACATCTAATGCTCCTCTAAAAATATATGGAAAACCTAAAACGTTATTTACCTGATTAGGAAAATCTGAACGGCCTGTAGCCATAATAACATCTTTTCGTGTTTCTACAGCTAAATTATAATCGATTTCCGGATTTGGATTTGCCATTGCAAATACAATCGGATTATCTTTCATTGTCAATAACATTTCTGCTGACAGAATATCCCCTGAAGATAACCCTATGAAAACATCGGCACCTTTTACCGCTTCTGCTAACTCAATCTTAGCACCATCAATTGCATATTTCAGTTGCAACTCTGACAATGAAGGATTGTCTTTTGTTAAAAGTCCTTTACTATTAAACATTAATATATTTTCGACTTTTACACCTAACAAAACATATAAATCAGTACAGGCTATAGCTGCAGATCCTGCACCTGAAACTACTACTTTTACATCTTCTGCTTTTTTTCCTGCTAATTCAAGTGCGTTGATCAAAGCTGCTGAAGAGATAATTGCTGTTCCGTGCTGATCGTCGTGCATTACAGGAATATCCAATTCTTCTACCAATCTTCTTTCGATTTCAAAAGATTCCGGTGCTTTAATATCTTCTAAATTGATTCCTCCAAAAGTTGGAGCAATATTTTTTACCGTCTGAATAAATTCTTCAACATTTTCTGTATTAACTTCAATATCAAAAACATCAATATCAGAGAATATTTTAAAGAGTAATCCTTTTCCTTCCATTACTGGCTTGGAAGCTTCCGGACCAATATTTCCTAATCCTAAAACAGCTGTTCCGTTTGAGATAACGGCAACTAAATTTCCTTTTGCTGTATATTTATAAACGTCTTCTACGTTTGCTGCAATTTCTAAACACGGCTCTGCAACACCTGGCGAATAAGCCAAAGACAAATCTCTTTGGGTTGCATATTTTTTTGTTGGAACTACCTGAATTTTTCCTGGAGTTGGTTCTGAATGATACAGTAACGCTTCTCTTCTTTTACTCTCTTTGTTCATTATTTTTAGCTTTTATTCTAGCTTACAAAGATATAAGTCTTGTTTTAAAATGCCGTCTTTTTATAGCTTTCTTTTATTAAAATAACATTTTAGAAAGGTCAAAAAAAATAGCCCAAGATAATTTGGACTATTTAATAAATTTTATTTTAAAACTTTAATTACTGTGAAATATAAGAGTTTAAATGATTAATTGTGTCTTTTTGAATTTCTATAATTGCTTTTACAACATCACTAATGGAGATAATTCCGACCACAATTCCATCTTCTAAAACAGGTAAATGTCTGATTCTTTTTGTGCTCATGAGCTCCATACAATCTTCAATATTGTTTGAAAGGTTTACTGAAAAAACATTACTTTCCATAATTTCATGTACAAACGTTTCTTTTGAAGATTTGTCTTTTAGAACAATTTTTCGGGCATAATCTCTTTCAGACAGTATTCCTTTTAAGTCGGTTCCATCAATCACAAGGATCGCCCCTATGTTTTTTTCTCCCATTACTTTCAATGCTTCGTACACTGTTGTTGTTGAAAGTACGGAATAAACATTTTTACCTTTTGCGTTTAGTATTTGATTTACAGTCATATCTGAAAAATTTTAGGACTATAAAGTTAAAAAAAAATGCACATAAATAACAGTCAATTCCATTTTTTAAGAGTTAACACATTCATTTTAAATATAATACACCATATTTTACATTTTCAAAACTTTCCAATAAAGAATGAACCTAATTCTAAAGTTTTTTTGCAGAAAACACAACATATTTGATTTTCAGCATTTTAAAGCCAAAAAACCTTTCTAATAATAGAAAGGTTTTTTGGCTTTAAAAGAACAATTTATAAATTAGTAATTATAAACTCGCTTCGTCTGTTCTGTTCATGTTGTTTCTCAGTACATTTTACTCCATCAGCGCATTGGTTAACTAACTTGGTTTCACCATATCCTTTTGCAGTTAATCTACTTTCGTCAATTCCTTTCTGAACTAACCAATTTTTAGTAGACTGCGCTCTTTTCTCAGATAAAATCATATTATTTGCATCTGATTGTCGGCTGTCTGTATGCGAACGAATATCAAGTTTTATAGCCGGATATTGGTTTAACATATCTACGATTTTTTGTAATTGAGGTTCGGATGTTTTTTTAATAGTTGCTTTACCTAAATCAAAAAAATTCATCGGAATATGAAGTAATTTTGCTAAATCTGTCCCCACTTTTATTGCTCCGATTTTAACCGGACTAACAGAAACTTTCTTTACTTCGATAGCCTTTGCCGTCATTGGCTTAAACATTTTATCCATCGGAATCACAACAGTTGTTGTTCCATTTGCTCTTTTGATTGCAACTGGAATTTCCTTTATTCCGTAATCATTTTTAGAAGCCCTGATCGTATATTTTTTACCACATTTTATTTTTGCGAAAATATAATTCCCTTTTTCATCTGAGCTAATCGTCTTAATAGCAATAAAATTTTCATCAAATAAAGTCAGCGCAGCATTAGAAAGCATTTCATTTGATTCGGCGTCATTAACATAACCAATCAAATCTTGCTCGCAAACCAATTTTCTGGTTTCTCTAAATCGATAAATATCATCTAAACCATGGCCTGCTTCTCTATTGGAAGAGAAAAAACCGATTCTATTTTTACTATCAATTGTAAATCCAAAATCGTCTTGTTTACTATTTATCGGCTCCCCTACATTTTGTATCTCTTCAAAAATCCCATCATCATTTATTTTTGTAACAAAAACATCTAACCCACCCAATCCCGGACGACCATCTGATGCAAAGTAAAGCTCATTATCTCCAGATATAAAAGGAAAAGTTTCCCTTCCTTCTGTATTAATTGAAGATCCAAGATTTTCAGGTTTTTCAAAAGTGCCATCTTCATTTATCTTCACTTTATATAAATCTGATTGTCCTAAAGTTCCGGGCATGTCTGAAGCAAAATATAAATATTTTTCATCATTGCTTAAAGTAGGATGTGCGGTACTATATTGGTCGCTATTAAATGGAAGTTCTTTTATGTTTTCCCATTCATCGTTTATCAACTCAGCTTTATATAATTTTAAAAGTGTTATTTGTTTTTCACTTTTACCTCTTTTTCCGTCTATGAAATTATTTCGGGTAAAATACATTGTTCGTCCATCTTTCGTAAAGACAGGAGTCGATTCATTAAACTTTGCATTCTCTTTTTTCTGAAAAAGTTTGGGTTTTCCAACAGCACCATCCGGCATCATTTCAGCCTTATACAATTTTGAAAAAGATTTATTTGTCCATTTAAAATTATTTTTACCAATTCCTCCGGTATCTCTTGCCGAAGTAAAAACTATTTTATTATCATAAACTACACTACCATAGTCAGAATACGGCGAATTAATTCCGGCATCGGCAATTTCAAATCTACCTGAATTTGACTTTATTTCTTCTAAATAATTTTTATCATTCCTACTTAAAGCAGCTCTTTTTTCTAAAACAGCATTTTGATTAAATTTCTCTAAAATCTCATCTGCTTTACGATAATTTCCATCAGATTTAAGACATTGGGCATATCGATATAAATATTCAGCTTCTTGCTTTTCATTCATTCTGAATAATTCGTCAAACCACTTTAAGGCTTCTTGAAGTTCTCCAATAAAATAATAACAGTTACCCAATCGTTGTACAATTTTTTCATCCGTTTTGCCTTTGTTTACAATATTTTCATATGCTTTTATGGCATCTGCATAAGCATAATCATCATATTGTTTATCGGCAAATTTTGTACTTGTTGTTTGCGCATTTATTTTGATAAAAAAGCATAAAAATAAAACGGTGTAACTTAAATTTTTAATTCTCATTGTAGGTCTTATTAAAAGAATCTTGGGGATATCATTTTATTATAATTATTAAAAAACTCGAAACGAAGGAAGATTTCATGTGAACCAGAATTGTATTTTTGTAAATTGGTGGTTTCATGATCATATCCGTAACCTATATACAGACCGTCTGAAACCTGAAAGCCTGCCATCGCACTTACAGAAGCACTCCAACGATAAGCAAGACCAAGAGTAAACTTTTCATAGAACATAAAATTACCTGAAACATCGACTTGCAAAGGAGCTCCCTGAACCATTTTGGTAAGCAATGCAGGTTTGAATTTGATATCGTAATTAAGATCAAAAACATAACCTGCCATGAAATAGTAATTTATTTTATCTTTGAAAATGGCAGTATCATTATCATCATAACGATTTGTTTCGATAAAATTAGGAACAGATAATCCTAAATAAGCTTTATCAGAATGCCAATAAACACCTGCTCCAATATTAGGAGTAAATTTATTATCTAAACCTTGAAATTGAGGATCGTCCTGATCTTCAAAACTTAATTTACTCACATCCAGATTAAAAATATTAGCTGTCGCTTTTATTCCGAAGGAAAGTTTAAACGTTTCAGAGGTTGGTATACTATAAGATAAATCCGCTGAAAGCGTGTTTTCGTTTGTTGGTCCAATCTTATCGTTTACTAAAGAAACTCCCAATCCTAACTTACTATTATTTAAAGGTGTATTTATTGAAAAAGTACTTGTTTCAGGCGCTCCGTCCAGTCCAATCCATTGTGTACGATATAAACCAAAAACACTTAATACCCCACGTGATCCTGCATAGGCAGGATTAACCGAAATTGTGTTATACATATATTGTGTAAACTGAGCATCTTGCTGCGCTGAACATAGAATTGAAAAAAACACAAACACTAATAAAATTAATCTTTTCATTTAATAAGCTTTAAAAACGGCTTAGTTACAAACTAAACCGTTTATCATTTTTATTTGTTAATATATACGTAACCAGATAGTTCATGTGGATTTGAATCACTGTCTTTGTATTTCAGAATATAGAAATAGGTTCCCACCGGAAGACCATCAGTTTGTTTTATCGTTGCACGACCTGCTGATATCCCAATAAAGACTCTATCTTCATTGTTGTAGTGATCTATATCAAATACTAACACACCCCAACGATTATAGATTTCAACCGTATTATCAGGATAACATTCTAATCCCTGAATATAGAATCTGCTATTTTTTGAATCTCCATTTGGAGAAAAAGCATTAAAAACTTTGATTTGACAGCCATTTAACGGTAAAACTGTTGGCCTATCTTCTAGATTACTCGAATCATCTGACTTATCCTCAACAAGGACTCCTTTTCCACTTCGTCCCTGAACACTTGCCTGATTACTTACACTTCCATGATTGATATCATCTTGGGTAATCTTATATTGAGCTGTAAAATTATTTTCGTCATATTCCTTTACATCCAAATCAATTGCCTCCCCTGAAAGCACAACACCAGATAAATGATCTGCGATTGCAATTCTTGTTAATGGAACGTTACCAATATTACTAACTTTAAATTTATATGTAATCGTTTCACCTGCATTTGCAAATCCATTACCATTCTCATCATTGAAAACTGCGGTTTTAATGATTGCAATAGCAGGAACTTCAACAAAAACATTCAATATTGCTGTATAGCAATTTGTTGCATTTGCTTTTTCGCAAACCTGATATGTTAACGCATAATTTCCTCCAGGGGTATTTGGTTTAACACTCACTGTTCCATCTGAATTAAATTCAAAATAAGGGCTTTTTGGTGTATTAGCAATCACAACCTTTGTCGGGTCAATTGGCAATGCATTTAATAAATCATTGTCGAGAACGTTTATAAATTCAATTTCTCCATTTATTCCATCAACACTTCTTGCGTTGTCATTAGTAAGGACGATTTGTGCATATTGTCCCGGTGTTGGCGGAGCAGGATCACTAATATTTAAAACCGTAACTCGTACGATAGCCTGGCTGCAATTCGATAAATTTGAAACATCACAAATTTGATACGTCAATTGATAAATACCTGATGGAGTTCCTGACTTTATTTCAATTGAACCGTCTGCTTTTAAATTCAAGTTAGAATTTGAAACAACTGTACTTAAAATGACACTTGCAGGATTTACAACGGTTCCATTTAATGTATCATTATTAAATATATTTACGGATGTACCTTGCCCTTTATCGCTATCAATTGGTCCAGCAATATCATTATTTGCTTTTATTGCAAATGTTGGTCTTGCATTACACTGTGGCGTTGCTGGAGGATAATTTACAATTACATTTACTGTAGGGTTTAATGAAAACTGCATTGTCACACCAGTTCTGGTATTTTCAAATCCGTCAACACCTTCGGTCCATTGACCATTTGTCAATAACCATCCAGGCCAATCAAGTCCTATTCCGTTGCTATCAACAATGGCACCCGGCCATAAAACATTTCCAGTCAATGGTAAATTTGTTTGAGTAGCTACAACATTGTTTGCACTGTCAATCCATTTTATGGTTAATAAATTATTTGGAGTGAAATTATCTGCCCTTACGCTATATGATACGTACGGAACATCATTAGAACAATAACTATTTGCCGTTACTGTCATTGTTGGTGCTGTAACGGTTACTTTTATTGACGCCGAACTACAATTTGCCGGGTTCAATTTTTCACAAATCTGATATATCAATTCATAAGTTCCAGCTGGTGCATTAGCTCCTAATATCGCTGACCCGTCAGGATTTAAAGTGATAAATCCTCCTGGATCCGGAGTTATTATAGAAAGTTTCATATCAGTCGCAACAACTGGCAAGCCATTGTTTGTGTCATTTGCAAAAACATTGACAAGTGTTGTAGGTTGATTTATTCCAACCACTGATCCTATTATATCAGGATTCGCTAGTAAATCGCCCCCTGTTACCACAACTTGCGAAATTACACTGTCGCAGTTGGTCGGATTGTTTACTTCACAGATTTTATATTCTACATTATATGTTCCGGCTTTAGTTCCACCATCGACCTTTACACTTCCATCTGTATTTAGGGAAAGTCCTGTCGGAACTGATACTGGAGTAAGAATCACTTGTCCCGGATTCGTTCCGATGACAACCGGACTGCCATTTAAAGTGTCATTTGACACTAATGAAGTTGTTGTTCCGCCAATAGTCCCATTTATTGGAGATGTTGTTTCTTTTAAGGCATCAATAACCGGCGCAATAACTGAGATTATTACTGTTGCTGTTGCACAGTTTGTTGTGTTTACTTCACATACCTGATACGTCAAATTATAAGTTCCAGCCGGAGCATTAGCTTTTAAAACAATTGTACCATCTGAATTCAGTTTTATAAATCCTGTTGGATCAACAACTGTTTCCGCTATAGTCACTTCTGATAGTACTATTGATGATCCACCTTTTGTATCGTTTCCAAGAACATTCAATATAGTAATTGCTTGATTTGAACCTACAACTGAACTTGCTGCGTCATCATTTATTACAAGCAATTCATTCACCGGATTTACAGTAATAAATAAATTTGCTGTAACAGAATCCACTCCATCTGTAACAGTATATGTCACTTTTGGTACTGATCCATTATAATCTGGTTTCGGTACAAAAACGTAACTACCATTCGCATTTATTGTAAGACTTCCTTCGCTGAAATTAGCTGTACTGCCAATTGTATAGATTGTTGATCCAATAGCAAATTGACTTATTGTCAATATATCACCATCAGCATCTGTATCATTAGCTAATAAATTATTTGGTGAATTCACTTCAACTGTCAAAGTTGTGTCTTCATCTGTTGCATTTACATCATCAACCGCCACAGGAGCATCGTTTACCGGTGTTACCGTTATAGTAAGGGTTCCAATGTCTGTAAGGTTACCATCGGTTAGCGTATAATCTACCGTATCGGTACCATGGAAGTTTGCAGCTGGCATATAGGTATAAGAACCATCAGCTGCCAATATTAGTTT
>FNPS01000008.1 GCA_900107365.1 Flavobacterium aquidurense | reverse complement strand
ATTTTTAACCGCAAAGAGCGCAAAGGTTTTTTTTCTTTATACTTTGTTGCTGCCTTTATTAAGGTCGCAAAGGCTTTTGGTGGTGTAACTTTGCGTAATTCTTTGTGTGCTTTGCGGTTAAATAGTAGTTGCTGTGCTGAATTCTTCTGGGAGTAAAACTAAGCTTTTTGGTACTCTGGATTGGAATTTGGGATTTAAGTATTGGAATTTCTTCTGAAATACTTCTTGAATCGTAAACCACGCTCAAATGGGAGCGGCATCTGGCGATTTAGAAAAACAAGGTTTCTTGCCGTAGTTTTTCTTAATCGGGAATATAGCCGATAGCGCGGCACGCTGCGACGTGAAAAACGCATCAGGCATACACTTGAAAAACTTCTCTGCGATATTCTGATCTTAAATTTTATACATTTGCCGTATTATTGCCATTGCCGAAAACTTCAATAAAATCAAAAAAGAAAAAATATTTTTCATACAGGGGATTGTCATGAATTTAAAAATAGGATAAGAATCAAAAGTCCTTGCGATAAAATGAGTGTTGCACAGATGCTGGCTTGCTATAGGCATATGAAATGGCTTATGAAAATATCCATCCTAAACCAAACGCCTTTGTAAGGACTTTAAAATTGGTAAAGAATTCGGCAGTAGGGGAAAAGGTGTTTTATTATATGTTTTTTTCTTTTTTTCGGATTATCCTCGGATGCACAAAAACAAGAAGTTCAAAAAACGATAAAATACTTTTTTGAAGGATTCCATCAAAAATATACGATTAAAATAAAGTCAGTTTGCGCTGACAATGTAATTCTTCAGTCAATAAGTAAAAGTGTGATCAAGGTTAATAAGTTATCTGATTAAACTGAAAAAGAATTTATAAATCGATTGCTTCAATTTCGTCAACTTTGAAATTTGAAGAGAAAATTTTAAGTTGTACTATTTAAATTGATGGCACAATGGCGCATGTTTGGGCGCCATATGAGTTTTATTAAAATGATAAATTTAGTCATTCAGGTGTGAATACTTTTACTTTATTTAAAGAAAAGGATTCCTGTAAATTATTTATCTGATTGATACGAGAAGAAAATAATCTTTTATTATGCCACGTGAGTTGCATAATAAAGGCAGATATCTGCTAGCACACATTCCTCACATTTTGGTTTTGGCCTGCAGGTTTCTCTTCCTAAAAAGGAAATCGCCATTCCAATTTCGGACCAAATCGATTTTGGAAGAACTTGCATGAGTTCTTTTTCAACTTTAGTTCCGTCTTTGCTTTCTTTTATAATTCCAATTCTTGGAGATACTCTAATAACGTGAAGATCAGCTATTATTCCTTCCGCTGGTTGGTTTGTTTCTCTTAAAATAACATTAGCTGATTTTCTTCCAATTCCTTTCAAACTGGTTAATTCCTTCATGTTTAAAGGAATATTTTTGTCTTCTTTCAGCGTTTTTGCAATTTCCAGAATCCATTGTGTTTTTGTTGGATAATTTCGAACTTTACTGATGAAAGGTATTAAAGTTTCAGAATCTGTCTGCGACAAACTTTTCAAAGTGGGAAATTCTTTAAATAAAGATGGGGCAATTTTATTAATATTGGCATCTGAATCTTGTGCAGATAAAATTACCATGATCATTAATTGATATGTATTTTGATATTC
Organism: Flavobacterium aquidurense; assembly: GCA_900107365.1. GTDB lineage: Bacteria > Bacteroidota > Bacteroidia > Flavobacteriales > Flavobacteriaceae > Flavobacterium > Flavobacterium aquidurense. The sequence goes on along the minus strand of FNPS01000008.1, from coordinate 321,601 downwards.
CAGTGGATGTTTCTTTCCTTTATATTTTTCCAAAATGGGTTGTAATTTCAGTTCCCAATCTGATGTTTCTCCAAATAAATTCATTTTTATATTTCTTTAGAATTAAATAAAAAGCATGTAACTGCCACAAAATTAGTTAGTTTTAATGAAATTAATAAGTTTATTTATAACATTCTGATTTCCAAGAATTTTTCTATGACCTAAACCATCAGTTAAAAATAATAATCCGTTTACTAAATTTTTATGAATGTGAATGCCCGCTTTTACAGATACTTCCGGATCATCATTATCATGTATTACCAGAACTGGAATTTTTACTTTTTGAGCTGCTTTATAAGCTGAATAATCATCCATTTTTACCTCATATTTATCTTCAAAATGATTGCGTAACTTTATGCTCATTTCGGATTTTAAGCCTAATTTCGCAGTAAATTCATCCAAAATATCCTGTACAATATCACCGCTTCCAATTATAATGGCTTTATCTACTTGTAGGCCATCCTTAATAGCGTTCAAAACTGACATTCCTCCTAATGAATGGCCAATTGCAATTTCGAAAGGACCAAATTGTTTTTCAATTTCTAATATCGAATGAATAAATTCAGACATTATAGTAGTTTTTCCTTGCGACTTTCCATGAGCTGGCGCATCAAAACTAATGGTTGAATATCCAATTTTTAACAATGCATCTGCTATTTTGAATAATTGTGTACCTCTCCCGGACCAACCGTGAACTAACAGGATTTTTTGCTCGCTTATTCCATATTCATAGGTGACTATATTTTTGTCAATAGCAGGAACATTTATTATCTTTTTGATACTTTTGGAATCCATCTCAAGTTCTCGTTTGGGAACTTTATGTTTTATTGGTGTTGTAAATAGTTTGGCAGCATAAGTGGTTGCTAATTTAGTGGATATAAAAGCACATAATTTAGCAGATAAAATTATAAGTTGCGGAATTTTTAATGATTTAGTAGGATTAGTTTCCTTTTTTGCCATATTAATAAATTTTTTATGAGGGCTAAATGTTGCTTATTTTTTCCTAAATTTAGGAAACATAAATGTAGTACAATAAATAGATGTTTATAAATTTCTAAAATGGAAATATTTCATATCAGTGCAGAATGTTACCCAATGGCAAAAGTTGGCGGTTTAGCCGATGTTGTTGGAGCATTGCCAAAATATCAGACAAATGCTGGTCATCAGGTTCGGGTTGTTATTCCTTGCTATGATACAAAATTTAAAAAGGAAAATGTTTTTGAATGCGTTCATTGGGGAAATGTTAAGTTGGGAAACTTCGATTTTCCGTTTAGTGTTTTAAAAGAAACAACTAATAAATTAGGTTACGAACTATATCTGATAGAGATTAAAGAACTATTTGATAGACCAAACGTATACGGATATGAAGATGATATTGAAAGATTTTTATCTTTTCAAATAGCAACTTTGGATTGGATTATCGCTCGTGAAACCGTTCCAAATGTGATTAATTGTCATGATCATCATACTGGATTAATTCCATTCTTGTTGAAGTATGGATATAAATATGAAAGTTTACGAAGTGTAAGAACTGTTATTACTATTCATAATGGTTTATATCAGGGCTGGTTTGGGTTTGATAAACTTCATTATTTACCAGAGTTTGATTTGATTCATGTTGGATTTTTAGAATGGAATAATTCTATCAATTCATTAGCTGTTGGAGTAAAGTGTGCACATGCTGTTACAACTGTTTCTCCTAGTTATTTGAATGAAATAAATATTGCCGCAAATGGTTTAGAAGATTTGTTTAAATTGGTTAGAAGCAAATCAAAAGGTATTTTAAACGGTATTGATTTTGAAGTTTGGGATCCTTCAAAAGATCAAATGATTGTCGAAAATTATTCAATAGCAAGTTTTGAAAATGGAAAACAAAAGAATAAAGAAAAGTTGTGTGAGCAATTTGAATTAGATCCAACAAAACCACTTTTTAGTTTTATTGGGCGTTTATTTGAGGAAAAAGGAGGAGATTTATTGCCACAGGCATCGGCTTTGGCTTTATCTGAAAATTTTGAAAATATTAATATTTTGATTTTGGGATCTGGAAATTCAGTTATTGAAGAGCAATTAATACAATTGCGAACTGATTATAATGGAAATTACAATGTTTTTATAGGTTATAATGAAGAATTGGCTCATTTAATATATGCAGGTTCTGATTATATTTTAATGCCTTCGAGAGTTGAACCTTGTGGATTAAATCAAATGTATGCTTTGCGATACGGAACAGTTCCAATTGTTAGAAGGACTGGTGGATTGCGAGATACTGTAATTGATTTTGGTGATAATGGAAACGGAATTTGCCACGATCAGGCTTCTGTTGGAGATATTTGTTATTCTATAAATCGTGCGGTAAAATTGTATGATGATAAAATATATTTCAATGAAATTATAAAAAAAGGAATGGCAACAGATCATTCCTGGGAAAGAGTTTGCCAAGAATATATTGAGATATACAACCTAATAATTGAGAAAAATGAAATTTAAAAAGAAAAATGTAGTTGCTATTATTTTAGGAGGAGGACAAGGATCGCGTTTGTTTCCATTAACAGAAACAAGATCTAAACCAGCAGTGCCAATTGGTGGAAAATACCGGTTAGTTGATATTCCTATTTCAAATTGTATAAATTCTGATATTTTCAAAATATTCGTTTTGACACAGTTTAATTCAGCATCATTAAACGCACATATCAAAAACACTTTTAATTTTAGTATTTTCAGTCAATCGTTTGTCGATATTTTGGCAGCAGAGCAAACTCCGGACAATCCTACCTGGTTTCAGGGTACAGCGGATGCTGTTAGGCAATGTATGTCGCATTTTCTTAAACATGAGTTCGATTACGCTTTAATTTTATCAGGAGATCAATTGTATCAAATGGATTTTAACGAAATGCTGGAAGCGCATATTGCAGCAGAGGCAGCTATTTCAATAGCCACTTTGCCTGTAAATGCTAAAGACGCGCCTGAATTTGGAATTCTGAAAACGAATCATGAAAATTGTGTAGAATCGTTTATAGAAAAGCCGGATGCTTCTCTTTTACCACAATGGGAATCTGAAGTAAGCGAGCAAATGCAAGAGAAAGGTAAAAAATATCTTGCTTCAATGGGAATCTATATTTTCAATCGTCAATTATTGGAAGACTTAATGGCCGATCCTCACACAAAAGATTTTGGAAAAGAAATCATTCCGCAAGCTGTTGGAAAGCATAAAATTTTAAGTTATCAATACGAAGGATATTGGACTGACATTGGAAATATCGAATCGTTTTTTGAAGCAAATATCGGTTTAACAGCTGATATTCCTGAATTTAACTTATTTGATAATGACAACAAAATTTTCACAAGACCAAGATTATTACCGCCTTCAAAGTTTAGAAATTCCATTATCAATCAATCGTTAATTTCTGAAGGATGTATTATTAATGCCAAAGAAATTAAGAGTTCTGTAATTGGCATTCGTTCCAGAATTGGATCAGGAACTGTGCTTGAAAACTGTTATGTCATGGGGAACGATTTCTATCAGGATCTTGATGAGTTAAACCACGAAGCTAATATAAATAAAATTCATGTTGGAATTGGTGAAGACTGCTTTATACAAAACGCTCTGATTGACAAAAATGTGCGCATTGGAAACAATGTTCATATCAGCGGAGGTAAGCATTTAGATAATTTTACTAACGAGTTGTACAGTATAAAAGATGGTATTGTAGTTATTAAAAAAGGAGCGGTGCTCTCTGATAATTTCAGAATAGAATAAATTATAAAAATTAATTATTGCCATAAAAACCAAATATGAATAAAGTAATCACGCATTCTCTATTTACTGATTTTGATATTGATTTATTTAAAGCAGGAAAACACTTCAAATTATATGAAAAGTTAGGAGCGCATTTAGTTGAAGTTAACGGAGTAAAAGGTGTTTATTTTGCCGTTTGGGCACCAACGGCGCAATCAGTTTCTGTTGTAGGTGATTTTAATTATTGGGCAGGAAATGAACATCAATTGCAAGTTCGCTGGGATTCTTCCGGAATTTGGGAAGGCTTTATTCCTGAGATTACAAAAGGCGCTTTGTACAAGTACAAAATTCAATCGAATATAAATGGAATTGTAACTGAAAAAGCTGATCCTTTTGCGTTGTATTGTGAAAATCCTCCTCATACAGCTTCTGTTGTTTGGGATTTGGATTATAAATGGAAAGATGAAAATTGGATGCAATCGCGCCAAAATCATAACGGTTTAGATAAACCTTATTCTGTTTATGAAGTGCATCTAGGTTCATGGAAACGAGGTGATCATAACAGGTTTTTAAGTTATTTAGAACTTGCTGATGATTTAGTTACTTATGTGAAAGAAACCGGATTTACACACGTGGAATTTATGCCTATTATGGAGTATCCCTATGATCCCTCTTGGGGATATCAATTGACGGGATATTTTGCGCCAACTTCTCGTTTTGGAAAACCGCAAGACTTTATGGTTTTGGTTGATAAATTACATCAAGCCGGAATTGGAGTTATTCTGGATTGGGTTCCTTCCCATTTTCCAGATGATGCGCACGGTTTGGGTTTCTTCGACGGATCGCATTTATATGAACATCCGGATCGCCGAAAAGGATATCATCCGGATTGGAAAAGCTTGGTTTTTAACTATGGACGAAATGAAGTTCGTGCATTCTTAATTAGCAACGCTGTTTTTTGGCTACACCATTATCATGCAGACGGATTACGAGTTGATGCTGTTGCTTCAATGCTTTACCTTGATTATTCAAGAGAAGAAGGTGAGTGGGAACCGAATATTTACGGAGGAAGAGAGAATCTGGATACTATAAGTTTTCTTAAAGAATTCAATGAAGTAATTTATGCTAATTTTGTTGGAGTTCAAACTATTGCTGAAGAAAGCACTTCTTTTCCAATGGTTTCAAGGCCAACCTTTACAGGAGGTTTGGGTTTTGGAATGAAATGGATGATGGGCTGGATGCACGATACGTTAAAATATTTTCAAAAAGAAACAGTTTATAGAAAATACCATCAAAATGATTTGACTTTTTCTATGACATATGCTTTTACAGAGAATTTTATGCTTCCGTTTTCTCACGACGAAGTAGTGTACGGTAAAAAATCTATTGCCAATAAAATGCCAGGAGATGAATGGCAGAAATTTGCCAATTTAAGATTGTTGTACGGTTATATGTTTACACATCCGGGAACTAAATTGTTATTTATGGGATCTGAATTTGGACAGAGCGATGAATGGAATTTTGAGAAAAGTCTAGATTGGCACTTACTTCAGTATGATTATCATTCAGGTATAAAAAGAATAATTACAGATTTGAATCAATTATATAAATCACAACCTGCATTGTATGAAAAGCAATTTACTGGTGAAGGTTTTGAATGGATCAATTATTCTGATCATCAAAATGCCGTTTTGTCTTATATTCGAAAAGGAAATAATGCCAAAGAAAATTTAGTCATTGTTGGAAATTTCACACAAGTTGTTCGTGAAAATTATAGAATTGGAATTTCACAGAAAGGTAAATTAATTGAGATTTTTAATACTGATGCTGCGATTTATGGAGGGAGCGGCATTGGAAATGCAAGCAATTTAAAAATTGAATCTTCACCTTATGATGGCCGCGATTATTCTGTAGAATTAACCTTGCCTCCGTTGAGTGTCACTGTTTATTCATTTACATAAAATTTCTGTATTAATTTTCAGAATATCATTTTATCATTTTTTGATTCTAATATTACCGAATTGTTGATTTTTTGAGATGTAATTTGTTACTCAGACAGAAAAAACGTTTTCGTGAATAAACCTCATATTCATAGCGCTTTATGTAGTTTTTTTGTATGTTTGAAATAGCGATATAGTTAGAATAATTAATTCATTAGCGATATGATTACAAATACATCATTAGAATATAAAGGCGATTTATATCCATCAAAAATTGTCTCGTATGAACATGAAGGCGATTCCATTTTCTTTCATACAGATAATAAAGTAATCTTAAAAGTCACTATTCTTAGAGACAGTTTAATTCGGTTTCGTTTTACCACTAAAGGTTATTTTAGTAATGACTTTTCATACGCAATTGATAAAACGCAACTTCACGGTTATAATTTTCTGGAGCTTACTGAAGAGGAAACTTATTTTTTGATAAGAACCAGCAAAGTAAAATGCAAAATTCAAAAAGCAGATCTTCGTTTGTCAATTTATGATCTAAGTGATCTTTTGATTTTGGAAGATGAACTTGGTTTTCATTGGGAAGAAAGCTATGAATATGGCGGAAATATTGTAAAAATGAGTAAGTCTTCTAAAGATGGAGAATGTTTTTACGGGCTTGGTGACAAAGCCACTCAAATGAATTTAAAAGGCAAAAGATTGGAAAATTTTGCAACTGATCAATATGCTTTTCAAAAAGAACAGGATCCATTATATAAAGTAGTTCCTTTTTATATTGGGTTACAGAATAAACAATCCTATGGTATTTTCTTTGATAATACCTTTAGAACTTTTTTTGACTTTTGTCAGGAAAGAAGAAATGTAGCCAGCTTTTGGGCTGAAGGCGGTGAAATGAATTATTATTTTATTTACGGCCCGCAGATGCAGGATGTTGTTACGACTTATACAGATTTAACAGGTAAACCTGAATTACCGCCTTTATGGGTTTTGGGCTATCATCAATGTAAATGGAGTTACTATCCGGAGAGTAAAGTAAAAGAAATTACTTCAAAATTTAGAGAACTTAAAATTCCGTGTGATGCTATTTATCTGGACATCGATTATATGGAAGGTTTTCGATGTTTTACCTGGAATAAGCAATACTTTCCCGATCCAAAAAAAATGGTGGCCGAATTAGCCGAAGATGGTTTTAAAACGGTTGTTATTATCGATCCCGGAATTAAAATCGATAAAGATTACTGGGTTTACAAAGAAGCTTTAGAAAAAGATTATTTCTGCAAAAGGGCCGATGGACCTTATATGAAAGGAAAAGTTTGGCCAGGAGAATGTAATTTTCCAGATTATACAAATCCCGTAGTTAGAGAATGGTGGGCAGGATTATTTAAAGAATTAATTTCAGATATTGGGGTAAAAGGAGTTTGGAATGATATGAATGAACCGGCGGTAATGGAGGTCCCGAATAAGACTTTCCCAATGGATGTTCGTCATGTTTATGATGGAAACCCTTGTAGCCATAGAAAAGCGCATAATATATACGGTACACAAATGGCGAGAGCTACGTATCATGGCGTAAAACGTTTTGCCTATCCTAAACGACCTTTTGTTATAACCAGATCTGCTTATTCAGGTGCACAACGTTATACATCATCCTGGACAGGTGATAATGTCGCGACCTGGGAACATTTGTGGATTGCTAATATTCAGGTTCAGAGAATGTGTATTTCAGGAATGGGTTTCACAGGTTCAGACATTGGAGGTTTTGCAGAACAACCAACAGGAGAGTTATATGCTCGTTGGATTCAGTTAGGGGTCTTTCATCCCTTTTGCAGAACACATTCTTCAGGTGATCATGGAAATCAGGAACCTTGGGCTTTTGACGAGGAAGTAATCAATATTACCAGAAAGTTTGTGAGTCTTCGTTATCAGTTATTACCCTATTTGTACACCATGTTCTGGCAATATATTGAAGAAGGTGTTCCAATGTTAAAACCTCTTGTTTATTATGATCAGGAAGATATTCAAACGCATTATCGCAATGACGAGTTTATTTTCGGAAATCAAATTTTAGTATGTCCAATTCTTGAACCTAATGCTGTAGGTAGACGCATGTATATTCCAAGAGGTGAATGGTATAACTACTGGACAAATGAGTTTGCAATTGGTGGAAGAGAAGTTTGGGTTGATACTAAATTTGATGAAATTCCAGTCTTTGTAAAAGCTGGCGCTATTATTCCAAAATATCCAGTTCAGCAGTATGTTGGTGAACTTGAATTTGATGAATTGACACTTGATTTATATTTTAAAATGGGCAAAGAACAGTCATTTGTATATGAAGATGCGCAAGATGGATACGACTATAAAAAAGGCCGTTACAGCTATTTATCCTTTAGAACCATAGGAAAAGAAAAAGAACTGATTATTCAATTGCATAAAGAAGGGAAATACGATACTCCTTACAGTAAATACAAAATTAACTTAATTGGATTGCCGTTTAAAGTTACTGAAATCGAAATCGATAATGAAAAAGTAGAATTTGATAAAATTGTATTTGAATCAAGTCACGTTTTACTTGTTGATAAAGGATTTAATGAACTTCATATAATTGGTGAATGATGAAATTATGATATCTTTTAATTTAATTGTGTAAAAAAATCAGATTATAATATTTGTATTTTTACTTAGTATTTTAAAATTTATAAATAATGAAAAAGTATTTACCTATAGGAATTTTCGCAGCACTATTAGTTTGCGCATGTGCGACAAATCCAATCACAGGAAAGCAAAATTTAAATTTTGTTTCGAATAGTGAACTCTTTCCAACTTCGTTTCAACAGTATAACGCTTTTATAGCTGAAAATAAAGTAATAACAGGTACTGCTGATGCTAAGAGAGTTGATCTTGTTGGTAGTAAAATTAAAGCAGCGGCAGAAAAATATCTAACTTATTTAGGTCAGACTCAATATTTAAAAGATTATCGTTGGGAGTATAAATTAGTTGATAATAAAGAAGTTAATGCCTGGTGCTTACCTGGAGGCAAAATTGTTGTTTATTCTGGAATTTTACCTGTAACACAGGATGAAGCAGGTTTAGCAACAGTTATGGGGCATGAAGTTTCTCATGCATTGGCAAATCATGGAGCGCAAAGAATGTCTGCTGCGCAATTACAGCAAATAGGAGGTGTGGCTTTAGACGCTGCAACAAGTAATAAATCAGAATCGACAAGGCAAATATTTTCACAAGCCTATGGAGTTGGTTCAGAAGTAGGAGTAATGCTTCCTTTTAGTAGAAGCAATGAAAGTGAAGCTGATAAAATTGGTTTAACATTAATGGCAATTGCAGGATACAACCCTGATGATGCTATTGCTTTTTGGAGCAGAATGTCTGCCAAATCAGGTGCGGGAGGAACTCCTGAATTTATGAGTACACACCCTTCTGATGCAACAAGAATTGCTAATTTGAAAAAATTAATTCCTGAAGCAAAAGCAACCGCACTAAAGGTAGGTACAATCAGATAATTCAATTTCAAAAATATTTAAAAGCCATTCTTTTTAGAGTGGTTTTTTTTTGATGCAAATTCTGGTTGTTTATAATTTAATAATACAGGAATTAAATAAATTCTATTTGATTATGATAAAAAATAGATAAATTCGTAGCGCATTAACAAAACCATTTCTATGAAAAACCTACAAAAAGGAGATAAGAAATTATTAAATGCCTGGGCATTTTATGATTGGGCAAATTCAGTTTATACACTTACGATTGCTTCGGCAGTATTTCCAATATTTTACGAAGCTTTATTTCCAAAGGATAATCATTATATTGATGTTTTTGGGTTTCACTTAAAAAATTCTGCTTTAATCAGTTTTACTACAGCTGGTGCATTCTTAGTAGTATCTTTTATATCTCCATTATTATCTGGAATTGCCGATTATGTCGGGAATAAAAAGGCATTCATGAAATTTTTCTGTTATTTAGGAGCTTTATCATGTGTGGGATTATATTGGTTTGATCTTGATGATATTTATATCGGATTGGCATTTTATTTCCTTGGATTAATAGGATATTGGGGAAGTTTAGTTTTTTACAATTCCTATTTACCAGATATTGCTTTTGAAGAACAGCAGGATAAAATTAGCGCAAAAGGATATTCACTAGGATATATTGGAAGTGTAATTTTATTGATTATCAATTTAGCGATGATCATGAAACCAAAACTTTTTGGAATTACGGGAACTGATGGGGAAGCTGCGATGAAGGCTATGCGATATTCCTTTATTATGGTTGGAGTCTGGTGGATATTATTTAGTCAATATACGTACTATTATTTGCCAAAGGGAAGTAAGGAAAATGGGCAAAAATTAACAAATGATGTGGTTTTTAACGGTTTCAAGGAGTTGAAAAAAGTTTGGGCTTTATTAAAGGAAAACATTCCATTAAAAAGATATTTAGGAGGTTTTTTTGTTTCAAGTATGGCGGTACAAACAGTAATGCTTGTTGCTACCTATTTTGGGGCGCAGGAAATTCAATGGGCTTCTAAAGAAGAAGGTACTATCGGATTAATTACTTGTATTTTAATTATACAATTAGTGGCGGTAGTTGGAGCTGTTCTTACATCTCGGGCTTCCTCCAAATTTGGCAACATTCCAACCTTAATTGTAATAAATGCTATTTGGGCTGTTTCTTGTGGACTTGCTTTTTTTATTACATTGCCAATTCACTTTTATGTTATGGCAACGGTGGCAGGTTTTGTAATGGGAGGAATACAAGCCTTATCACGTTCTACCTATTCAAAATTATTACCTGAAACAGAAGATACAGCATCATTTTTTAGTTTTTATGATGTTGCAGAGAAAATTGGAATCGTAATAGGAATGTGTTTTTACGGAATTGTGGATCAATTAACAGGAAGGCCACGTATCGCTTTTACAATTTTAGGAATCTTCTTTGTTATGGCAATTTTTCTTTTAAGAAGAGTTCCTAAAAAGGAGATTTTGAATTAGTAAAAAAGAGAAACAATATTATTTTATATAGATGCCAGACAGATGATTTTAAAAAAAGCATTTGCCTGGCATTTATTTTTGATAAAAGATATGAGGAATAACACAATAAATTAAAAAGTGAAATTTTATCTTATTGTAATACCATAAGATTTTATGTCATTCATTAAATTATTTACTGCCGATTCCAGATATGTACCGGAATTTTTATCACTTTGATTCATAAGAATAATAAAGCCAAAATTAGAGTCAGGATATATTTTTAATATGTTTTGAGTACCGTTTGAACCACCATCTTTTGTATAACTTATATTTCCGTTGTTGTCTGTTTGGATTTCCCAAAAATATCCCATGTCAGGATTTGAGGCAATTTTTCGATGTGACTCTACAACTACTTTGTTATTTCGATCCAATTCAAATTTGATAAATTTTGTCAAATCTCCAATAGTAGATTTAAGCATTTTTGATGCACCCCAAAGATTACTTGACAAGGAAGTCATTAGTAGTCCACTTTCATTGTAACCATTTGCGGCTATATCATTTTTGTTCAGTTTGATTTTTGTTGAATTCATCTTTAATTTATCAAAAATCACCTGACGCAATTGATCTTCAAAGTCTTTTTGATAAACGTTTTCTAAAATTTGCGCACATAATTCAGGTCCTAATGCACCGTATTTAAAAGTTGTTCCCGGCAATGTATCAACTTTTACTTTTCTCAACGCATTAAAAAAATCATTTTTGGTATACGATTTATCAAGTCTGTTTTTATGAACTAAAAAACTATCAGGACTATATTTTTGACGAATTTCTTTAGTATCTGGAAAAGGAGTTAGAATACCACTGCGGTGAGTAAGCAGATCTTTAATTCGTATCGGATTTCCTTTGTATTCTAAATTAGAAAAAGGTTCTTTTAAGTATTTTCTAATATCGTCATCAAGTTTTATCTTTCCTTCTAAGACGGCATTAGCGACCAGAGTTCCGGTAAATACTTTTGTCACAGAAGCTATTTCAAACAAAGTAGTATCATTTGCTTTATTGCCTTTTCCTTTGTCAATTTCACCATAATGCCTCGTATGAGGTTTGCCATTACTAATAATAGCTATTGAAACAGAATGGGCTTTTGAATCTTTTAGTAAGAGATTAGCATTTTTATCCATTATTGAAAAAATTTCATTTTCCGATAATGTATTTTGTTTTTGCTGGCTGAAGATTGAAATGGTAAAGCTCAATAATAAAAGAAGGGTAATTCTGTTCATTTTTTGATTTTGATTAGATGATTTTTTTGAAATTCTTTTATTATTGAGCCTCTATGAAAATTTATGCTTTTGAAATATTTCCCGAACCAGAAACTTTTACATCTCGTTTTTCTGGATTACCAGTATATTTAATATCGCCTGATCCTGAAACTCTTGCAGTTAAATTTTCGCTGCAGTTAACTTTACTATCTCCCGATCCGGAAACATTAACATCAACGATTTTTGATTTTAATTCTCCCGCATCTATGTTTCCGGAACCAGAAAGTTTTGTTGTAAAACTATCAGCAGAACCTTTAAGGCGTACATTTCCAGAACCGCTTAAATTAAGTTCTAAAGCAGCAGCATTAAGAGCTAAGTTAAAATTTCCTGAACCGGAAAGCCTTGCTAAGAATTTATCAGTTTTTATAGCATCCTTTGATTGAATATCTCCAGAACCCGATAAATTTAATTCAGAAATTTTCTCAAATGGTACAGTAAGGTGAACTTTTTTACCCATACTGGAGTGTATATTTGTGTTTTTCTTCACCTGAATTTTAAGTGTATTGTCTTCTACTTCAACTACAATAAGATCCAATATGTTTTCTTCACCTTTAATGGTGATTTTTCCTTCCTTTCCTGCAACCAGATCTACATCAAAAGAGCCGGAAACTTTAATAGCATCATACTCAGCTGTATTTCTTGTTTGGGTTACCACTTTTCCATTTCCATCAATTCTGCTACCTGAAGATTGTGCGTTTGCTGCAAAACTTAATAGAAATGCACTGCAAACGAATAATTGAACTGCTTTTTTCATTTTTTTATTTTTAGGTTATTGTTTTTTGATTAGTGTTACGTTTCCGTAATTAGAATTTATTAATACTTTATTTTGTCCTTTTTTCTTATTAAAGCCGCTGATTCTTTTCGAGGCGTTTTTAGTTTCAGTTACTGAGACCTCTAAAGAATGATCGCTTTTTATGTTTCCGTACTTCGTGTTAATGTCAAAATCAAAAGCATAATTCACATCATATCCTAGGGAAATATCAGTATAATCAGTTTTGATATTTACATTATTTGCTTTACTTGTTATATTAGAGATACTTATTTTGCTGTACGTGGCGTCGACATTTACATTGTTTGAAATTTCGGCAATAGAAATGGTAAGATAATTTCCAGATCCTGAAAAAGAACTTATTTTCTGAAACTTCAAAGTACCGTAATTACAATCATATTTAATGTTTTGCCCATCAGCAACAACCAAATCAGTATAATTTGTATCAAGATTCAAATTGCCTGAATCATTTATTTTTAATCCGGAATAGCGAGCTTCAACAGTTCCATTTTTAATATAATCAATTGTAGAATTTTGACAATATTCAATTTGAAACCTATTGTCAGTATTATTTAATTTTCCAACTGATACTTTTCCATATTTACAGGTAATATCGGAAGCACCTTCTATAGTAAGAATGTTTATATTACCGTATTTATTCATCAATTTTACAGTTCCGTTTTTTGGAATTTTTATCACATAATTAATTTCAAAACTATTATTACTCCCTTTGCTTTTTATAGATGAGCTACCCAATTTTGTCACGGCGGTTACCATAGATTTTAAGGCTATAATATCAATATCAATGCTGTTTAATCTTTCGTTTACCCAATTTTCATTTCCTCCAGTTACTTTTATAGTAATATCAATATCAATTTTATCTTCATCCCAGGTTGATATTGAAATGTTTCCGTATTTGTTGTCGATATCAATTCCGGCATTCGAGTTTACTATATAGGTTTTTTTGATATTTTTTTCTTTTGAAATAAAAATGTCATCATTTGAAAATCCCAGGAAAGGAATTAAAAGGAGCAGAATTACTATTTTATAATGTTTTGTCATCTGTGGTGTTTTTTAGATTTTCGTTTTCTTCAATTCTTTTTAAGACAGTCTGCAAAAATGATATCCTGGTTTGCAGATTGCTGATCATGGCGTAAATTATTTGTTTGTTTTCGCCATTCTTTTGTAATTCATTAATGATTTTTTGATAATCGGCATCAAAAACTTTCATTTGTTTTAATGCGTCATTTATGATTTGTTCGTTTTCCGGTGAGCTCTTTTCTTTTAATTTTACAAGTTCATTATCTATTAAAATGCTAAAAATTGAATCTGTTCGCTGTGTTTCCTTTGAGGCAAATTTGAATTCTTTTGGCTTTTCATTCTTGTAAAATATAGAGACTCCCAACATTAATACGATCGATGCGGCAATAGCGGTTACGAACCAATAGTTTTTTCTTTTTGGCTGTTTCTTATTGTTCAATTTATTGAGAAAATCTACCTGATGGTCAGAATTCATTTCCTGCACATCCCATTGATTCTCAAATTTTTCAAATAATTGATCTAAACTGTCATTTTCCTTTTTCATGTATCCAATTTTTTATTTTTTAGAGGTGATATAGGGTATCGCCTTTTTATTTGTTTTTTGTTGCTACAAAATTGTTTAAAGTGGCGATTTCATAGCTCCTCTAATTTTTTTCGTAAACTTTCTTTTGCTCTGCTCAATGTTGTTCGGCAATTGGCATAACTTATATTCAAAATTTCGCAAATTTCTTCCTGATCGTAGCCTTCAATGTAAAAGAGTGTTAATACCATTCGATAATTATCTTTGAGGCCTGAAATAGTATCTAACACCTGTTTTACTTTAAGTGAATTCAGATCAATATTCTCAGAAAAAAAACTGTCATTTTCTTCGATCTTATAAAGTGTCTTGCTTAGATCTTCGACCTGAAAAGCATTATTCTTTTTGTAAAAATCAATACTGTAATTGACAATAATTTTTTTAAGCCACGCGCCAAAAGCGACTTCCTGTTTGTAATCGTTTATTTTTGTAAAAGCTTTCAAGAAACCTTCCTGCATGACGTCTTGTGCAAAATGTTCGTCTTTTACAATCCTGTAAGCTACGTTGTACATGGCTTTACTGTAACGATTGTAAATTTCAAATTGTGCCTTTTGATTATTGTTTTTACAAAGCGCGATTAATTCTTCGATATTTTGATTGGTTATACTCAAGTAATGGTTGCTAGTTTTTTATAAGGACTTTGCTTTTTTTGATATGTTACACTTTTCATAAAATTAATTTTATTTTTTTTGAAATAATTAGATTTGTCAATTAAAAATGAATTTCAAAACTGACTCTTTTGCATTTGGCATAATGATTGTCTATTTTTACCGCCTGTGTTGTAAATGAAACACTTCTTATAGTTCTACAAAAAACTAGAGTATTTGAGATTAAATTTACAACTTGCATTCAACTTTTAATGACAAAACGACTTATATACTATTATGTCAAATCATAAAATACTTACTATTGACAATCTGTCACTTCAGGAATTTGATTCAGAAGCAGAATTAATTCCATTATTAACTCCAGAAGACGAAGAGGAAATGAATAACGAAGAGCTTCCGCTTTCGTTGCCTATTTTACCTTTACGTAATACTGTTTTATTTCCGGGAGTTGTTATTCCAATTTCTGCCGGACGGGATAAATCTATTAAACTAATAAACGATGCCAATGCCGGCGGAAAAATTATTGGTGTGGTTTCTCAAATTAATGAAGAAGATGAAGATCCGTCTAAAGATGATATTCATAAAATTGGAACCGTTGCGAGAATTCTTCGTGTTTTAAAAATGCCTGACGGAAACGTAACGGTTATTTTACAAGGAAAAAAACGTTTTGAAATTGATGAAGTAGTTTCAGAAGAGCCTTATATTACAGCAACGATTAAAGAAGTTTCTGAAGATCGTCCCGATGAAAATGATACTGAGTTTACAGCTATTTTAGATTCTGTAAAAGAATTGGCTATCCAAATTATAAAAGAAAGTCCAAACATTCCTTCAGAAGCTACTTTTGCGATTAAAAATATTGAAAGTCAGTCGTTTTTGATCAATTTTGTTTCTTCTAATATGAATTTATCGGTAAAAGAAAAACAAGGCTTGTTATCGATAAACGGACTAAAAGAACGTGCTTTAGAAACATTACGTTATATGAATGTTGAACTTCAAAAATTAGAATTGAAGAATGATATTCAGTCAAAAGTTCGTTTTGATTTAGATCAGCAACAACGTGAATATTTCCTGCACCAGCAAATGAAAACCATTCAGGAAGAATTGGGAGGCGTTTCGCAAGAAGAGGAAATGGACGAAATGGGGCAGAAAGCGAAAACCAAAAAATGGGATGAAAAAACGCAGAAACATTTCGAAAAAGAATTATCTAAAATGCGCAGAATGAATCCGCAATCGCCAGATTTTGGAATTCAGCGTAACTATTTAGAGTTGTTTTTAGAGTTGCCTTGGGGCGAATATTCTAAAGATAAATTTGATTTAAAACATGCACAGAAGATATTAGATAAAGATCATTTTGGACTTGAAGAAGTTAAGAAAAGAATGATCGAACATTTGGCTGTATTGAAACTTCGTAACGATATGAAATCGCCAATTATTTGTTTGACAGGACCTCCGGGAGTTGGAAAAACATCTATTGGGCGTTCAGTTGCTGAAGCTCTTGGTCGTGAATATGTGCGTATCTCTTTGGGAGGATTACGTGATGAAGCAGAGATTCGCGGACACAGAAAAACTTATATAGGTGCAATGCCAGGTAGAATTATTCAAAGTTTAAAGAAGGCCGGAACTTCAAATCCTGTTTTTATCTTAGATGAAATTGATAAATTGTCAAGCGGAAACAGTGGTGATCCGTCTTCAGCTTTATTAGAAGTTTTAGATCCGGAACAAAACAATGCTTTTTATGATAACTTCCTTGAAATGGGTTATGATTTATCTAAAGTGATGTTTATCGCTACGTCAAACAATATGTCAGCGATTCAGCCAGCGTTGCGTGACAGAATGGAAGTGATTAAAATGTCAGGTTATACCATTGAGGAAAAAGTAGAAATTGCAAAAAGACATCTTTTTCCAAAACAATTAGAAGCGCATGGTTTAACTTCGAAAGATTTGACAATTGGTAAAAAACAATTAGAGAAAATCGTTGAAGGTTATACTCGTGAATCTGGTGTTCGTAACTTAGAAACCAAAATTGCTCAGGTAATTCGTAACGCTGCCAAATCAGTGGCGATGGAAGAGGAGTACAACAAAAAAGTTACAGATGAAGATATTGTAACAGTTTTAGGTGTGCCAAGATTAGAGCGTGATAAATATGAGAATAATGATGTTGCCGGAGTAGTTACAGGTTTAGCCTGGACAAGTGTTGGCGGAGATATTTTATTTATTGAATCTTTAATTTCTGAAGGAAAAGGTTCTTTAAGTATTACAGGAAATTTAGGAACTGTAATGAAAGAGTCGGCTACTATTGCTTTAGAGTATATTAAAGCCAATGCCAAAAAGTTAGGTTTAAATACAGAGTTGTTCCAAAAATATAATATTCACTTACACGTTCCTGAAGGTGCAACACCAAAAGACGGACCGAGTGCAGGTATTGCGATGCTGACTTCTTTAGTTTCTTTATTAACTCAGAAAAAAGTAAAGAAAAACCTGGCAATGACAGGGGAAATTACACTTCGTGGAAAAGTTTTGCCTGTTGGCGGAATTAAAGAGAAAATCCTTGCTGCCAAAAGAGCCGGGATTAAAGAAATCATTTTATGTCATGAAAACAAAAGTGATATTGATGAAATTAAAGCCGAATATTTAGATGGCCTGACATTTCATTATGTGAAAGAAATGAGTGAAGTTCTGGCTTTGGCCTTAACAGATCAAAATGTAAAAAATGCAAAAACTTTAAAATAAATTTTAAAGTAAATTCCAATATTTTAAATTCCAAATTCCAAACCTAGTACGTTGGAATTTGGATTTTTTTTATTGTAATTTATTTAAAGGTTAATTTTATTTTATCCGTTATATAATTTTATCTTCGCATTTGCGTTATTCCCATATAGGAATCGCCCCAAAAGCATGTTAAAACGATTTGTTTTACTTTTTTTTATCTTTATTTGCTCGATTTCCTACGGGCAAATTGGAGGGCGTTACATTTATCAGTTTCTTAATCTGACCTCGTCACCAAGACAGGCAGCATTAGGAGGCGAAAACATAACAATTTATGATGAAGACGTTAATCAGGCAATGGCAAACCCTGCTGCTTTAAATGAAGATATGGATAACCATTTAGCAATGAATTATGGCAGTTATTATGGAGAAGCTTCTTACGGAACTGCTTCATATGCTTATACCTATGATCGACATGTCCAAACTTTTTATGCAGGAGTAAGTTATGTTAATTATGGAACCTTCGAAGGTTATGACGAAAATGGTCAGTCAACTTCAGATTTCTCAGGAAGTGAAGGTGCGCTTTCTCTGGGTTACGCTTATAATATTCCCTTTACAGATGTGCATATTGGTGCAAATGCTAAGTTAATAACTTCGACTTTAGAAAGTTATAATTCTATTGGTGGTGCAATTGATGTGGGAATTATGTATGAAATTCAAAAAAATAATGTAAATTTGGCCGTAGTATTTCGTAATATAGGGACGCAGTTTACAACTTATTCAGGAATACAAGAGAATTTACCGTTTGAAATCATTGCTGGTGTATCACAAGAATTAGAACATGTCCCGCTTCGTTGGCATCTATCGTTAGAAAATTTACAACAATGGAATGTGTCTTTTTCGAACCCTGTTCGCGGAGAAACCAATATTGATGGAACAACAAGTGAGGAAAAAGTTTCCTTTGTAAATAATGCTTTGCGACATGTTGTTTTTGGTGTGGAACTTTTCCCTCAAAAGGCAGTCAATTTGAGGTTAGGTTACAATTTTAGAAGGGCAGAAGAATTGAGAATAAATGAACAACGTAATTTCTCAGGGATTTCTTTAGGTTTCGGTTTGAAAATGAATCGTTTAAAATTTAATTATTCATATTCACGATATACATTGGCGGCAAACACGAGTCTTTTTGGACTAATTTTAAACTTTCAATAGGTAATTTTATGAAACTATTTTATCTAATTTTATTTTTCACGGCAGGTCTTTTTAATACCTCAAAGCTTAATTTTAAAGATGAATCCCTTAGTGATGTTGAAATCGAAAGAATCAACTATCACGTAAATACGGTAAGAGAAATGGTGTACGCCGGTCCTCAGTATAATACTAAAATTGCATTTTTAGTTGACATGAGAATCAAGTCTGGTAAAAATCGTTTCTTTGTTTATGACCTTGTTAATAACAAAATTTTAGATCAGGGACTTGTAGCTCACGGATCAGGATCTGAAACCGGAATTAGAGGAGAACTTAAATTTAGCAATACACCAAATTCCAATTGCACTGCATTAGGCAGATATTCAATCGAGAAATGCTACACTGGAATATTCGGAAAAGCCTATCGCTTAAATGGATTAGATGAAACAAATAATAATGCTTTAAAAAGAGCTATAGTGTTACATCATTATTCTGCAGTACCATTAGACGAACAAGATTATTATATTTCAAACAGCCACGGTTGCCCAATGGTTAACGAAGAATTCTTTAAAAGAATCGAAAAAATTGTTGATAGTTCTAAATCGAAAATCATTTTGGATATTTATTATTAGACAGACATTTTCATTTAGTTTTAATATTTTATAATTTAATAGCAAGTATCATATGAAGAAGATCTTAATCGTTTTTCTTATGATACTTTTTGTTTTTATAGGCTATAATTTTTTTTATAAAGAAAAGAAACGTTTTTCATCTGTTACAGCAATTGTTGAACTTAAGCAGATAAATGCAGTTAAGAAGCTGGTAGAAAGTAATAAAAAATACAATAAAAGAATTGCATTTTTTATTGATATGAAAATGCCGTCTGGCAAGAATCGTTTCTTCGTTTATGATTTAAAAACCAATAAAATTATAGATAGAGGCCTGGTTGCTCATGGTTCCGGCTCTGAAACCAATATGAAAGGGAAATTGAAATTTAGCAATGTTCCAAATTCATTAAGTACTTCAATAGGAAAATATTATATTGGAAATTCTTATTACGGGAAGTTCGGGAAAGCCTATAAATTATACGGATTAGATAAGACCAATAGCAATGCATTTTATCGCGATATTGTTTTTCATTACTATTTTGATGTTCCATATAAAGAGCAAAAAGGATATATTTGCAACAGTTTTGGTTGCCCAATGGTCAATAAAGAATATTTTGAAAGAACCGCTAAAATAATTGACGGCTCTGAATCTAATATTGTAATGAGTATTTATTACTAGAGAGGACCTGAAACACGTAAAGTTAAATTTAAAATATAAAAAATTGAAAAAAATAACGATTGCAATCGATGGGTACTCGTCTACAGGAAAAAGCACTTTAGCAAAACAATTAGCAAAAGAGTTGGAGTATGTTTATGTAGATACAGGAGCCATGTATCGTGCAGTAGCTTTGTTTGCAATGGAGAATAAATTTATTGGAGCTGATTCTTTTGATAAAGAAGCACTTATAGCTTCAGTGCCAAAAATTCAATTGGAATTTAAATTTAATGCCGATTTAGGTTTTGCTGAAATGTTCTTGAATGGTGAAAACGTTGAAAAACAAATCAGAACTATTGAAGTTTCGAATTTTGTAAGTAAAGTAGCCGAAGTTTCTGAAGTGCGTTCTAAATTAGTAGAACAGCAACAGGAAATGGGGAAAAACAAAGCGATCGTAATGGATGGAAGAGATATAGGAACTGTTGTTTTTCCGGATGCCGAACTAAAAATATTTATGACTGCAAGCGCCGAAACCCGTGCGCAAAGACGTTTTGATGAACTACAACAAAAAGGCGATAATGTATCTTATGAAGATGTTTTGAAGAATGTAGTAGAAAGAGATTATATAGATACACACCGCCAAGATTCACCTTTAGTTATTGCTGATGATGCAATTGAAATAGATAATTCTTACTTAACCAGAGAAGAGCAATTTGCAGCTGTTTTAGAATTGATAAATGACGTTGTTAAAACCGTATAATTTTTTGCAGATATCATTTTTAATGGTAGTTTTACCGCTTCATTTTATTTAAAAGACAATTTCATCATATGGGAATTAAATTAAGACTGACAATTATGAATTTTCTCCAATTTTTTGTTTGGGGAGTTTGGTTGATTTCATTGGGAGGATATATGGGGCAGGTTTTTGGTCCAATTGAAGGTGGAAGTGTTGGTTTATCAATAGGAAGGACATATGGTTCAATGGGATGGGCAAGTCTATTTATGCCTGCATTACTTGGTATAATCGCTGATAAATATTTTAGTGCGCAAAAAGTTTTGGGTATTGCTCATATAGTCGCTGGAGTCGCAATTTTCTTTGCAACAAAAGCAACTAATTCTACTGAAATGTATTGGGTTATTTTTGCGACTAGTTGTTTTTATATGCCAACTATAGCTTTAAATAATTCTGTAAGCTACGCTGTTTTAAATAAGTTCAAATTTAATGTACAAGAAGCTTTTACTCCAATTCGTGTTTGGGGTACAGTAGGGTTTATAATTGCAATGTGGGTTACTGATTTAACAGACTGGAAATCAAATACAAATCAATTTATTTTTGCGTCAGTAGCTATGATAATTACAGGTTTGTTTTCTTTTACAATGCCTGATGTGCCAGCAGAAAATAAAAATACGAATCAATCTTTGTCAAGTAAATTTGGATTGGATGCTTTTGTGTTATTTAAACAAAAGAAAATGGCAGTATTTTTTGTTTTTGCAATGTTATTAGGTGCGGCATTACAAGTCACAAATATGTTTGGGGATACATTTATTAGAGATTTTGGTTCTAATCCGGAGTATCATGGTACTTTTGGTGTAGAGCATTCAGTTTTTATAATTTCATTGTCTCAAATTTCCGAAACATTATTTATCTTAACTATACCATTTTTCTTAAAGAGATTTGGAATCAAACAAGTAATGATATTTAGTATGATTGCATGGGTATTACGTTTTGCTTTATTTGGAATTGGAAATCCAGGTTCAGGAGTTATTTTCCTTGTATTATCAATGATCGTTTATGGAATGGCTTTTGATTTCTTTAATATTTCTGGTTCTTTATTTGTTGAGAGAGAAACAGATAGTAAAATAAGGTCAAGCGCACAAGGATTATTTATGTTGATGACCAATGGAATTGGTGCTATTTTAGGTGGGGAATTTGCAGGAAGAACAGTGAGTTACTTTACTATTGGAAATAGAGTTCAGTGGCCAGAGGTTTGGTTTTCATTTGCAGGATATGCTTTTGTAATTTTAATTTTATTTGCATTTTTATTTAAATACAAACATGATCCAAAGGAATTGGAGAATTTGAGTCATTAAGAAAAAGTTTTTTTCAAGACTTTTAGTTTTGAAAATTAGAATAAAAAATAAATACAAATACCACAATGATTTCTATATGCGGAAATCATTGTGGTATTTTTTGTTAAATGAATTATATAAATGAATATTATGGCAAAGACAAAAATAAAATTATATTCTCTTTCTGAAATGAAAGATAAACTTATAGGGAAAATTGGAACCAAAGAAAGGGACAAATACGAGAAAAAACTTCTCAAACATATTTCTAAATTTAAATGACCTTTCAAGTAGACCTTTGTCAAAGGTTAAAACTTTGACAAAGGTAAATCGCGCATAGAAGATAGTTGTACATAGTAAACCCGACAGGTTTTTAAAATCTGTCGGGTTTGTTTTTAATCGAAAGCAAAAGGTGTGAAAAACTACTAATCGTTCTTGCCTAGCCCCGATAGAAGTGGAAATCCTTTTATGCCGGGGTTCGGCACAAAAGATTGAAACGGATAGCGGGACTGAACGTCTTAAAAACCTAAAATCTTCTGCTCCTGAACAATTGGCTGATAATCATTTAGAATTGTTTTGCTATTACAAATATTTGTATTAATTTTGCAAACCTTTTGGCAAAGAAGAGTTTCCTTTAGGTATCAACTATTTATGTAAAACAACTTCTGTTTTTTCTACTGCTTTATGAAACTCGAGGAAAACAGAATACAAATTTTTTATCAGCATGTCTGAACAATTAAAATCACAAGAAGAGTTTTTAGCAAATTTTAACTGGCATAACTTCGAAGAAGGTATCGATGCAGTAGATGAGAAAAACTTACAAGAATTCGAAGACTTAGTATCAAAAACTTTCATCGCTACAGATCAAGAAGAAGTAGTTGAAGGTGTAGTTGTTAGAATTACAGATAGAGACGTTATCGTTGATATCAATGCAAAATCGGAAGGTGTTATTTCTTTAAACGAATTCCGTTACAACCCGAACTTAAAAGTTGGTGACAAAGTAGAAGTATTAATCGACATCCGTGAGGACAAAACAGGTCAATTAGTATTATCTCACAGAAAAGCACGTACTATTAAATCATGGGATAGAGTTATTTCTGCAAATGAAACAGGAGAAATCGTTAATGGTTTTGTAAAATGCAGAACTAAAGGTGGTATGATCGTTGACGTTTTCGGAATTGAAGCTTTCTTACCTGGTTCTCAAATTGACGTTAAGCCAATTAGAGACTACGATGTATATGTAAACAAAATGATGGAATTCAAAGTGGTAAAAATTAACCACGAATTCAAAAACGTTGTTGTATCTCATAAAGCGCTTATCGAAGCTGATATCGAAGTACAGAAAAAAGAAATCATCGGTCAATTACAAAAAGGACAAGTATTAGAAGGTGTTGTTAAAAACATTACTTCTTATGGTGTGTTCATTGACTTAGGTGGTGTTGACGGATTAATTCACATTACTGACCTTTCTTGGAGTAGAATCAACCACCCAAGTGAAGTTCTTGAATTAGACCAAAAATTAAACGTTGTAATCCTTGATTTCGATGATGAGAAAACAAGAATTCAATTAGGATTGAAACAATTAAACGCTCACCCATGGGATGCTTTAGATGCTAATTTAACTATTGGTGATAAAGTAAAAGGTAAAGTAGTTGTAATCGCTGATTACGGTGCATTTATCGAAGTTGCTGAAGGTGTTGAAGGTTTAATCCACGTTTCTGAAATGTCATGGTCAACTCATTTACGTTCTGCTCAGGATTTCGTAAAAGTTGGAGATGTTGTTGAGGCTGTTATCTTAACTTTAGATAGAGATGACCGTAAAATGTCATTAGGTATCAAACAATTGACTCAAGATCCATGGACTGACATTACTTCTAAATACCCAGTAGGTTCTAAACATACAGGTATCGTTAGAAACTTTACAAACTTTGGTATTTTCGTAGAATTAGAAGAAGGAATTGATGGATTAATTTACATCTCTGACTTATCTTGGACTAAGAAAATCAAACACCCATCTGAATTTGTAAATGTTGGTGAGAAACTTGATGTAGTTGTATTAGAATTAGATGTTGAAGGACGTAAATTATCTTTAGGTCACAAACAAACTACTGCTAATCCTTGGGATCAATACGAAGATTCTTTCGCTGTAGGAACTATCCACAATGGTGAAATTTCTGAAATCGTTGACAAAGGAGCTACTGTAGAATTTGGAGATGATATCGTTGCTTTCATTCCTACTCGTCACCTTGAAAAAGAAGACGGAAAGAAATTGAAAAAAGGTGATACTGCTGATTTCAAAGTAATCGAATTCAACAAAGAATTCAAAAGAGTAGTTGCTTCTCACACTGCTATCTTCCGTGAAGAAGAAGAGAAAAACGTGAAAGCTGCAACTGAAAATACTTCATCTAACTCTTCTAACACAAATGCACCAGCTGCAACTTTAGGAGATAACAATGATGTATTAGCTGCATTAAAAGCTAAAATGGAAAAAACTGAGAAAAAATAATTCTTAGTTTCCTCTAAATAGAAAGTCCCACAGCAATGTGGGACTTTTTTTATGTTTTTAGTTTCAGGTTTTCTTTGTAATGGAACGCTGATGATACGGATTCGCAAGCGAAAACGCAGATTAAAACAGATTTTTTTATTCTTGTCTTTGCGAGGAACGAAGCAATCTCATTTGCTAAATCGATAATGCATTATTCACAATCATGTCACTTCGACCGAAGTCGAGAAATTTGTAACAGTTGGAATTTAAAACTGAAGTTTAATTTAAACTAGAAGCTATTTCCAGCTATCATTCCAAATCTTTTATGCCGAACACCGGCACAAAAGGATTTTCCCTTCTATCTGGGCTAGGGCAGTAGTTTTCAAAAGAAGTTTTGATTATTTTCAGCCAACAATTTTGATTCTTCAGGAGTATAATAATCTACTATTGCATAAGATTTTATTCCTGTTATTTTCATCTCATCTAAAATATCTACTAAATTACCATAGTTAGATTTTTTACTTGGTTTAATAATAACTGTAACTCCAATTTGTGGTCTTCCAAAGCTTGCTGAATATTCATGAACCTTTTTATCAATGACTAATAATTCTTTTCGTATTCCGTTTTTACCATAATGAATTTGTTTAGGTTCCTGGATTGGAGCATATAATAATCCCATATAGGTAATCATTTTATTATTATCATCTAGTAAGACAGTAAGAATACGATTTTCATCAGGTTTGTTACATTCAGGTTCAGGACCACAACCTCCATGATAACCATATTCATACTCCATCATTTTGGGCTTTGCCAACTCAATTGTCACCATAAAAAATATAATCAACAAAAACGAAACGCTGACCATAGCAGTTAAATCGACTCTTGTACTTAATTTTTTGCTTCTTACTTTTTTAGGTAAATTTTCCATAGTTTGAAATGTTTTATTTTGAAGCTAATAGTTTTGTTTCTTCTGGAGAAAATTCATTTACAATTGCGTACGTGTTAATATTTGCAATTTTCATTTCATCTAAAATATCTACTAAATTTTTATAATTGCATTTATTACTTGGTTTGATGATTACAATTACACCACTTTTAGGCTTTCCCATAGCGGTCATATACTCACTTATTTCGTTCTTCTTACGAAATACTTCTTTGCGAATTCCATTTTTACTATAATCAATTTCTTTTACGACATTATTTTCAAATTCTAATAATCCCGAATAGGTTATTATTTGATCATTATCATTTAATAGAATTGTATACAAACGATTACCATCAATACATCCACCATGCCATCCTCCACAAGTTGGATTTTTATCAGGAAGACCGAGATCTAAACCATTAGGCTTCGCTAACTCAATTGTCACCATAAAAAAGATAATAAGCAAAAACGAAATGCTGACCATTGCAGTTAAATCAACTCTCGTACTTAACTTTTTACTTCTTACTTTTTTAGGTAAAATTTCCATGGTTTAAAAATGTTTTATTTTGAAGCTATTAGTTTTGTTTCTTCTGGAGAAAATTCATTTACAATTGCGTACGTGTTAATATTTGCAATTTTCATTTCATCAAGAATATCAACTAAATTTTTAAAGTTGCATTTTTTGCTAGGTTTTATAATTACGATTGCACCTCTTTTTGGCCTTCCAAGACTATTAGAATATTCGCTTTCACTTTTATTTCTTTTTAAAAGTTCTTTACGAATTCCTTCTTTTCCATATTTCATTTCTTTTGCAGGCGATATAGGAGATTCTAAAATACCCATGTAGGATATTAATTTGTTATTTTCTCCTAGTAATATTGTTATAATTCTATTTTCGCCACAGCCATGCCATCCACCACAAGTTACATCATTATCAGGCAGACTTAAATCAATAGCTTTCGGTTTCGACAACTCAATCGTCACCATAAAAAATATAATCAATAAAAATGATATGCTGACCATAGCTGTTAAATCGACTCTTGTGCTTAACTTTTTACTTCTTACTTTTGTAGTATTTATATTTGACATCGCGACTAATAGTAATGCTTTAAATTAATAATATTTATGAAAATATTTCTATTTAATAGTTAAAATTTATATAAATATATGAAATAAGAACTGTAAATTGAAATAATTCTAATTTATTTCCATTCCTGAAAATCAGGTTCAATGTATAAATACTTTACTTCAGGATGCTGTGTGCGAAGCTCTTTTTCGAAATCATTAATTAAGACACTAATTTTTTGAGTTGTAAGATCCGGAATTATTTTTATTTTAATACAAACCAACACTTCTGCCGGACCTTGTTGTACGGTTCTGCAATTAATTACTTCTGTAATGTTGCTATTATCAGCAGCAATTTTATTAATAGTATCAATAATTATAGCATCAGCACTTTCACCAATTAACAAAGATTTTACTTCGCTTGCTAAAAAGATTGCTACCGCAATCAAAACTACGCCAATTGCAAGCGAACCAATAGCATCATAACGACTATCGCCAGTATAATGTGATAACAATAATGCAGTTAAGGCAATTATAAGGCCTAACACAGCCGCGGCGTTTTCTCCAAAAATAATAATCAAATCACTGTCTTTTGTAACATGGAGATAGCGGAAAAAAGGGATGGATTTTTTACGTTTACGAAGTTCGATAATATTCGAAATCAATGCATAACCTTCCATTCCGATAGAAAAAATAATTATCCCAATCGCCCAACCAATATTATGCACAGGTTCTGGATTATTATATTTATGAACCCCTTCATAAATTGAAAACATACCGCCAATTGAAAATAAAAGCATTGCTACCATGAACGACCAAAAATAAACTGCTTTTCCATAGCCAAAAGAATGTTCCTGATCAGCATCTTTTTTTGCCTGTTTTAGACCAAGTAAAAGTAAAAGTTGATTAGCACAATCGGCTGTCGAATGGATAGTTTCTGCTAACATTGCTCCCGATCCAGTCATAAAAGCAGCAAAGCCTTTTGATGCGGCTATTGCAATATTTACTAATAAGCTTTGGATAATATGTTTTGTACCATGACCATTTTGGTTTTCTTTTTCCATCAAAATTGATTTATTACTTAAAATTAGTAATAATTACACAATGAACTCTTCGCTAATTGCAAAATGATTCGAAAATAAATTTATGCTTTAAAGGCTTGTTTTACAGTTGCTCTTGAAGATTTTGTAATGATTTTTAATCTTTTTTAAATTTTTAATAAAACCAAAACGAAAACTATCCCGTAAATGAGCTTATAACTTAAAATATTAATTATGAAAACTAGAAATTTTTTAGCCGTAGCAATCTTAACAATTGGATTTGCATTTACATCTTTTGCACAAAAAACAGTAATGGTTGGTGGAGCTGCAATGTATCCTAATAAAAATATTGTTGAAAATGCAGTAAATTCAAAAGATCATACAACATTGGTTGCTGCCGTAAAAGCTGCAGGTTTGGTAGAAACATTGCAAAGTAAAGGACCGTTCACCGTTTTTGCTCCAACAAATGCAGCATTTGACAAATTACCAGCAGGAACTGTTGAAACTTTATTGAAACCAGAAAACATCAAAACGTTGCAAACGATTTTAACCTATCATGTTGTTGCCGGAAAAATGAATTCTTCTGATATCGCTAAAGCAATTAAAGCTGGTAAAGGAAAAGCAACTCTTAAAACAGTAAGTGGTGGAACTTTAACTGCCTGGATGGATGGAAAAGAGTTATATATTAGCGACGAAAGCGGTAACAAATCTAAAGTTACAATTGCAGATGTGAATCAGTCAAATGGTGTAATTCACGTAGTAGATACTGTTTTATTACCTAAAATGTAATACTTATTCAAATTCCTATTTTTAAAAATTCCAAATCCCAAACTTTAAAAGTGGAATTTGGAATTTTTATTTTGAAGATTTTATAGCTTTATCGTTTCGCTGTTAAAGTTGATCCGGCTGACGCTACAACAACACAAACTACTGCTAAAACTTCATAAAAACTCAGCTTTTCCTGCAGAAAGATAAATGCACAAATTGCTGCAGCGGCAGGCTCTAAACTCATTAAAATACTAAAAGTACGTGGAGGAAGCTGACCCAAAGCTTTCATTTCAAGCGTAAACGGAATAGCACTAGACAAAAGTGCCAACGCAACTCCCATTCCGAAAAACTTCGTGGTAAGATTAGCAAGTCCATTTTCGAAAAGACCAAAAGGCAGAATTAAAATAGCCGCAAACAACATTCCGGTAGAAACTGCCTGACCACTATTCATAATTTTAGAAATTTTTCCACCTAAAACGATATACGCTGCCCAAAGTGCTCCTGCTAAAAGAGCAAATAAAACTCCTAGTAAATCGACTTTATCATTTGACCATGGAGCTATTAATACAATTCCCATTGCAGCAAGCAAAACCCAGCAATAATCGATTACTCTTTTTGATCCTATGATAGCAACTAATAATGGGCCGATGAATTCTAAAGTTACAGCCAGTCCAATCGGAATTCTTTCTATTGCAAAATAAAAAATTAAATTCATAGCACCCAAAGACAAGCCATAGGGAACTACAATTTTCCATTGTTCACGTGTAATTGCTTTTAGATTTGGTCTGTACGCCAATAATAAAATTAATGCTGATATTCCGATTCTAATCGATGCTGTTCCTGCTGCACCAATTGCTGGGAAAAGTGTTTTAGCGATTGCCGCACCACATTGTACACTAATAATTGCTAAGAGTACTGCCGGAACAGGAGGGATGTTGAATTCTTTATTTTTCATAAGAAATTGAAATGGATTGCAAAACTACGAAATAAGTTTTGAAGGAGACATTTCTACTTACTTCAAATAGAAAAATGCGTTGCAAGGAAGCAACTACAAAGGAAGTTGTATGTTATTTTACAGCACGTTTTGTAACATAAGCGCGATAACCAATAATCGCCATCTGCCATTTTTTTGCTTTAGAAATATCTAATCCTTGTTTGGTAAAACTCGGTAAAAGAAGTTTATTTATTTTGGCTAAAATTTTAAACATAGTAGGTTTGTTTTTTTCAAAGATATAAAAAAAGACTTTGCGGTTGTGCAAAGTCTTTTTTAGGATTTTATAGGCGTTATTATGATTTTTTAGAAAGCTGTATTTTTATTTTTTCGAGCATTTCTTTTGCATTCGAATTATCAGGCGATAATTCTAGCGATTTTTCATAGGTTTTCCTGGCTATTTCTAATTGCTTATTATTAAAATAACTTTCAGCTAAACTGTCAAAAGCAGTGCCTGATTTGGGATTTTCTTTTGCATTCAATTCAAAAACTTTGATAGCATCATTTAGACGGCCATCGTTCATTAATGCATAACCAATGATATTTAATCGATATTCAAAATTCCAATCTGGATGGTTCTTTTTAAGTGTCAAATAATTTTGCTCTGACGCTGAAATTTTTAATTTCAAAAAATCCTGATTTATTTTTTCTCCGGCTAAAAGATAATCGTCTCTTAGTGTTTTATCTACAATTGCAGCAACATGATTTATAACCTGACTTTGCACATATAAATTAGAATATTTATGACCATTTGATAAAAAGATAATGGTTAAATCATTATTTGTGAATTTTCTAAAAGCAGTTTCATTACCTCCGGTAAAACCATACGAAAGAATTTTATTTACGGGAATAATTTCCCACCCATAAGCAAAACGATCTGTATTGTTGGCAAAATGAAATTGTTGCCACATCGAATATTTGGTTTCTTTTTTTAGATAGACATCTTTATCTAAATTTTCATTCCATTTAATAAATTCAGATAATGTAATATTTAATCCATTTGCTGAATGTGAATCGGGGCCGCTGTTGTAATTATTTTTCTCGTATTTTTTATTTTCAATATTGTAATTATAGCGAACGGCACCATTTGGGGTAAGTTGCCCAAAATCAGATAAAAAGAAAGTGTTAGATTTTGCTTCTGGAAATTGATTTTTCAGGATATATTCGTCAAAAGTTAAACCTGTAATTTTTTCAATGATTTTAGCTAAAAATAAATAATTGGTTTGATTGTAGCGGTATTGATTTCCAGTAGCAAATTGCATTGGTTTTTTTGCTAATAAAGAAATCTTTTCAGTATACGGCAATGTAAACGGAATATCATCAAACTGAACAACATCTGGAAGGCCAGAAGAATGTGTCAGTAAATTTTTAATTTGTATTTCCTGCCATTCTTTTGGCAGATTATCTAAATATTTAGAAATTGGATCTTCTAAAGATAACTTTCCGGTTTCGATAAGTTGAAAAACACCCACGGTTGTTATTAATTTGGTTGTCGAGAAAATTTTAAAAGCAGTGTTTTTATCCACTGCTTTATTTTCTTCTAAGTTGGCTTTCCCAAAATAGTTCTCATAAATTACTTTTCCGTCTTTTATAACAGCTAGTGCCACTCCCGGAATTTGGTTTATTTCAATTACATTTTTTATATAATGATCAATTTCCTCTTCTATAGAATTACTTTGTTTATTTTGACCAAACGATAGATTTAAAACGAAGAGAAGTACGGTTAAAAAGGATTTTTTCATTTATGAATTTTAGAAATTGAATAATTAAAAAAACTAAGATTTTCTACTTTCCTTATCCAGTTTCTTCATTTCTTTTTCATAGGCTTTCATGTCCTTTTCGTATTCTTTCATGTTTTTTTCGTAATCCTTCATGTCTTTTCCAACTGTTTCTTCGATGTATTTAGCGTATTTATCCATATCTACGCTGAATTTTTCCATGGCAATTTCATACTTTTCCATATCCTTACCATATAATGCTTCATGTTTAGACATGATTTCATTCACTTGTTTTTCGTAGGCAGAAAGAGTTGGTTCAAATGCTTCCATTTTTTTTTCAAATTCAGCCATTTTTTTTTCAAAGTTTGCCATCGCTACTTTATCCCTTGGGTTTGCTGGTGGTGCTGGCGCTTTCGGCATTTTAGACATGTCTATAGATGGTAATTTTGGCATAGATCCTCCAGGAAAAGCTGGTGCTACCGGTGGTGCTGGAGGTGCAATATTACCCATTCTTGCAGGAGGAGCAGGTGGAGCAGGAGGTGCAACATGCATTTCGTTAACATCTTGACTATTTACTTCATCAACATCGGCGATGCGATCCTGAAGCATCATTGATTTGTTTGTCTCACCGTCTGTAACAACACCAATTTTTTTTATATTATCACCTTCCGTTGATACTACCAGACCAAAGCTTTTTATTGCTTCTTCTCCATCAATCTGAATAGTTTGAACCTCTTGAGTTCCTTTTTTAATATTCATTTTAATGGCCGTTAATTCCTTATTTGTATTTCTTTTTACATTCGATATAGCAACATCAAAATTGTGCTTTTGTTTTATTTTTTCAGCAATTACTTTTAATTCCTGATCTGTTGTTGTTTTTTCGATTTTGTAAACATCATCTGCAGTCGTTTTAGCAATTTCCTGAGTTTCTTTTTTCTCCTGAGCAATGACTTCTATTTGAAATAAAAATACAAATGCAGCAAGTGCCGGAATTATGGTACAATATTTCCAGTAATTTGTTTTTTTTGATTGATTTTTGTTTAACATGACAATTCGTTTTTTGATTAATGATTGATAAAAATGATTGGTGATGGCAACACAAGTTTCATGTGTTGTTATTTTTAAAAGCGTGTATTGATACGCTTTTTTGTCTGCTATTTTTTTGGAAGCTTCGTAATCAGCGATGAACTCAAGATTTTGAAGAATTGCTTTTTTGTACAACCAAATAATTGGATTGAACCAAAACAGTACACAAAATATTCTTGAAATAATCACATCTACTGTATGATTTTGATCGCTATGCACTTTTTCATGTTCTAAAATACTTTCTAATTCTGCTGCGCTATACAGTGATGAGTTGTATACGATATAATCAAAATAAGAAAATGGAGCAATGTTTTCTTTAATATCTATAAATTTAAAATCGGCTTCCTGTTGTATTTCTCTGCCTTTCAATACAGAGTTCAAACTGTAAAAATCAGTTGCAAATTTTATTATAAGTGCTAAAAATCCAATACTATAAATAACAAGAGCGACATAATTCCAATTGATTTCAAAGGTCTCTTCCGGAATAGTATTAGTATTCGGAATAAAAGCAGCAGCATAATTCATAGCAGCAGGCATTGGAGTAGGATCGACCCATACAATTTTGGTATAAACCACAAAAGGTAAAACTAATGAAGTTATAAGACCGGCTAACAGAAACCATCTGTTGCTACTGAAAAAAGTTTCTTTACGAAGTAAAAAAAAGTAAGCGAAATAAAATAGTATGACTAACCCGCTTGATTTTGCTATAAAAATGAAAAGTGTTTCCATAATGCTTATTTATCTTCGTTTGGTTCTTCGATCATAGCTAAGATTTCACGTAATTCATCCGCAGAAATTTTTTCTTCTTTGGCAAAAAATGAAACCATACTTTTATAAGAACTGTTGAAATAATTATCAATAGCAGTACTCATAAAACCTTTTCTGTAATCTTCAATACTTACAATGGGATAATATTGATGCGTATTTCCAAAAGCATTGTGATTCACATATCCTTTTTCTTCCAAATTTCGAACAATAGTAGAGAGCGTATTATAATGCGGCTGATCCTCTGTTATTTCTGCCTGAATCTCTTTTACAAAAGCTTTTCTAAGCTTCCATAAAATATGCATTATTTCTTCTTCTTTGTTGGTTAGTTTTTGCATGGCTTTGGTTAGTTTTTTAAAAGAATCGAAAAGTATTATTTAGTTTCAATTATAATTACGCCATTTTTACCTTCGTCTCCGTATTTTTTTATAAGCTCTGAATCTTTATATACGTGAATTGACTTAATGTTGTCAGAATCAAGATCCTTGATATCTACATCATAAACAATTTCTCCATCTATAATAATTAATGGTTTAGGATTACCATTTCCTTTAGTTGTTATACTGATGCTGTTTGTCATTTTAGCAGGATTTTTTAAATCTTTACTAAGGCCAACTTTTACATTTGTATTTTCGTCCGTATTTATATCCGTATTTACATTAGTAGTTGTACTAGTATTTGTACTAATGTTTGTATTAGTATTATCAGTAGTTTCAGCATTAGAATTAA
Organism: Flavobacterium aquidurense; assembly: GCA_900107365.1. GTDB lineage: Bacteria > Bacteroidota > Bacteroidia > Flavobacteriales > Flavobacteriaceae > Flavobacterium > Flavobacterium aquidurense. Next base: position 287,797 of record FNPS01000008.1, on the reverse strand, counting down.
TATTAGAGTTTACAACTTTGTTTATTTTAATTTTATGTTCTTTATTGATAACCTTTACGTTACCATTTTCATTATCCGTTTTTAGACCTATCTTCTTAGACCCGTCTTTTTCGGTTTCAATAACAATTTCACAATTCTTAATTGCTGTACTTCCTTTAACTCTGTAAGATTGTGATTGTTCTGAGCCTCTTTTAAGATCAAATCTAATGGCTGTTAATTCATTATTTGAGTTTCTTTCAATATCAGAAACCTTTGCGTCAACATTATGATTTAGCTTCATTTTTTCAGCCATTTCTTTTAGTTCCTGGTCCGTTGTTGTTTTGCTGATTTTGTAAACGTCTAAAGAACTCTCTTTTTTATTGACTTCTTTTTTTGAAATTTCTCCTTTTTCTTTAGCAATTACTTCAATTTGAAATAATAATACAAATGCTACCAGTGCTGGAATTATTAAACATAGTTTCCATGAATTTCTCTTTTTTGATTGATTTTTGTTTAACATAACGATTCGTTTTTTGATTAATGATTGATAAAAATGATTGGTGATTGATAGACAACTCTCATGAGTTGTAATTTTTAAAAGCGTGTATTGATAGGCTTTTTTGTCTGATATCTTTTGTGCTGCTGCCGCATCAGCAATAAATTCAAGATTTTGGATTATGGCTTTTTTGTAAAGCCAAATGACAGGATTAAACCAAAATAGTATGGAGAAAGCTCTTGAAATCAAAACATCCATAGTGTGGTTTTGATCGCTGTGTACTTTTTCATGTTCCAGAATACTTTCTAACTCAGAAGCGGTATACATTGATGAGTTGTATACTATATATTCGAAGTAAGAAAATGGAGCTATGTTTTCGTTTATATCAACAAATTTAAAATCAGCTTGTTGTTTTATTTGTTTTCCTTTTAAAATCGAATTTAAACTGTAAAAATCAAAAGCAAATTTTATTAGTAAAACTAAAACTCCGAGTCCGTAAAGGGCTAATAAAATCAAACTCCAATTAATTTCAAAAGCATCTTTTTCGATCTGAGCAGAATATAGCGATGAATAATTTAGATTTGAAAGCGGAGTAGGATTGACCCAAATTACTTTCGTATATACGGCAAGTGGTAATAGTGCAGAAGTGATTAAGCCAGTTAATAAAAACCATCTGTTACTATTGAAAAAAGTTTCTTTGCGTAATAAAAAAAAGTAAGCGCAATAAAATAATATAACTAAGCCAGCTGATTTTGCGATATAAATAAAAAGTGCTTCCATAAACAATGATTTTTATTTGTCTTCTTTTGGAGTTTCGATCATGGCAAGGATTTCGCGTAATTCAGCAGCAGAGATTTTTTCTTCTTTGGCAAAAAACGAAACCATATTTTTATAAGAACTATTAAAGTAATTATCAATAGCTGTTTTCATATACTTTTTGCTGTAGGCTTCTAAAGTAATTAGCGGGTAATACTGGTGTGTATTTCCAAACGCATTATGTGCTACAAAACCTTTTTCCTCCAGATTACGAACAATAGTTGAAAGTGTGTTGTAATGTGGTTGATCTTCTGTTATTTCAGCCTGAACCTCTTTTACAAAAGCTTTTTTAAGCTTCCATAAAATGTGCATGATTTCTTCTTCCTTGTTGGTTAGCTTTTGCATGTTTTCTAATTTTAATTCAAACCTACAACTATTTTTCTAGTTACACAACTATAAAAATAGTTATTTAACTAAAAATTAAGTTTGATTTGAATTATGAGCATAGAAATGCAATTCAAATTTAAAGTTAATAAATTGAATTTTAATGATTTAAGGGTTAAAGATGTTTAGTGTTTTTTTTCGAGAAGCAACGCTTTTTTAATCCAAAAACAGCAAAGTGTTGCTACAACTCCAATAGAAGCCATGAACAACCAGTTGATCTGATAGCCTAATCGGGTAATGATTTCAAAGCCTACTTTGGAGCTAATAATATGAGCTAAACTAAAACTCATCGTATACAATGCCATGTAGCGCCCTTCCTGACCACGTGGCGCACGACTTAAAGCAAAAGCATTCGAAAACGGAAAAGTCAGAATTTCTCCAATTGAGATACAAATCATACTAATAACCAGAATTCCCGCCCAAACATTTATAAGAAGCAAAAAGAAACTGGAAGCCATAACAAAGGAACCCAGAATAATAATTTTAATTTTTGGAAATCCTTTTCGCTCCATAAACCCGACGGTTGGCATTTCTAAAGCAAAAATCAAGAGCCCATTTAAAGTCATTAATAAACCGGTTTGAAATTCACTTAAACCGAATTTCTCATTATGATACAAAGGAAGTGTTGTGAAAAGCTGAAAGAAAATCATAGCCGTTACAAAGCTCACAAATAAGAAAACCCAAAAAATGCGATCATGAAAAACTGATTTTTTATCTGAACCACTCTCTACTTTATCATCGTGTGCTACTTTTTTCTTTTCTTTTACCAGTAAAGCAAAAATCGAAATTGATACAATACAAGAAGCTCCGTCAACCCAGAACAATCCGGCATAACCAACTCCCATAATAATCAATCCTCCTAAAGCTGGTCCGGCCGCAAAACCTAAATTTACGGCTAAACGCACTAAAGTTAAGGCGCGTGTTCTGTTTTCGGGTTTGGCGTATGCACCCAGAGATACAAACATTGCGGGTCTGAACATATCAGCAATGACCATTAAAAGGAACATTGCAATACATAATCCCCAGAATGTCGTTATGTATTGTACGAAGAAAAGGGAAACTCCACTGGTAAATAAACTAAAAATCATGATTTTATAAAACCCGATTTTGTCTGAAAGTTTTCCGCCCAGCCAGGATCCTAACATTGATCCCAAACCAAATGCAACCATAATCCAACCAACCTGATTATAAGAAAAGTGTAGGTCTTCTTTTAAGTATTTTGATAAAAAAGGAAGTACCATTGTACCGGCGCGATTGATGAATGTGACCAGTGTAAGTATCCAAATTTCTCTTGAAAATCCTCTAAAATTATTGATGTAGTGGTTGGCTGCAGTTTTGAGCATTATAAAAATATGTTATTTGCAACAAAGTTAGGAAACTTTGTCACGTAACGCGGTTGCTGCTTTGTTACTTTTAAACTATTTTTGTTCAAAATTTCCAAGATGAAAAAAATCGCATTTCTTACTTTATTATTAACTTTTAATTTTGGCTTCAGTCAAAAGAAATTTGATAAAAAAGAAACTGAAAAATTTCAGAAGACTATAAATTCAGAATATGCTGATCCTAAGACGAGTCCGTTAATGGAAGAAGATTTAAAAGTTTTTAAAACTTTAGATTTTTATCCAATCAATGCTAAATATTTTGTGAATGCTAAGTTTGTAAAAGCCAAAAATGAAAAGGTTTTTGAAATGAAAACGACAGGAACAAGAACACCAAAATACATAAAATATGGAACACTATATTTTACTTTGGATGGCACGAGCCTGAAATTGAATGTATACAGAAGCATTGATCTTTCGAAAACGGAAGAATACAAAGATCATTTGTTTCTGCCTTTTTCAGATTTAACTTCAGGAAAAGAAAGTTACATTGGAGGAAGGTATATTGATTTGAAAATTCCAAAAGGAAATATTATTGCTGTAGACTTTAATCAGGCTTACAATCCTTATTGTGCTTATAATCACAAATATTCTTGTCCGCTTGTTCCATTAGAAAATGACTTAAATGTTGAAATCAAAGCGGGAGTTAAAACTTTTCACTAATGGAATTCTTTAATTTTCATACGCACCAATTTACAAATCAACCCGATATTCTGGAGTTGGTCAATCAGTATCCCAATGAATTTGATGCTTCGATTCCATTTTATTCAATCGGAATTCATCCATGGTATATTGTTGAAGACAGAATTGATGCTGATCTGAGAATTATAGAAGAAAAGTTGCAGACGAAAAATTGTCTGGCTATTGGAGAATGTGGTTTAGATAAAAGAATTGAAATTCCACTGGAACAACAGATTATAGTTTTTGAAAAGCAATTGATTTTAGCCGAAAAACACAAGAAACCTGTGGTTATTCATTGCGTTGCCGCTTTCCAGGAAGTGATTGAAATTAAGAAGAAATTGAAAATTTCAGTTCCGATGATCATTCACGGATTTTCGAAAAACAGTCAATTGGCCAATCAACTACTTGCAGCAGGCTTTTATATTTCATTTGGAAAATATTTGCTTAAAAATCCAGAATTAAAAACGGTTTTTCAGCAAATTCCAAACAATCGATTTTTATTAGAAACTGATACAATAGAAGAAGGTATTCAGCAAGTTTATAATTTAGCAGCAGAATATAAAAACATAACAATTAAAGAGTTACAAGAGATTATCTCAAGTAATTTTGAAAGGATATTTCGTGGTTGAAAGAATATAGAATATAGAGTATAGAATATAGAGTATAGAAAATAGAGTATAGAATAAAGAGTATAGAATAAAGAGTATAGAATAAAGAGCATAGAATAAAGAGCATAGAATAAAGAGTATAGAATATAGAATATAGAATATAGAGCATAGAATAAAGAGTATAGAATATAGAGTAACTGGTAAAAGATAGGTACGCAACAAAACTTGAAACCTGAAACCTGAAACTTGAAACCTGAAACTTTAAACAAGAAAAACAAAATAAACAAAAGATTTTATGGCAGAGTGGACAGAAAGAGCCGAGCTTTTATTTACAAAAGAAGGATTAGAAAACTTAAAAAACTCCAATGTTTTGGTAGTGGGTTTAGGAGGAGTTGGATCGTTTGCGGCTGAGTTTTTAGCCAGAGCGGGAGTAGGGAATATGACAATTGTAGATGGAGATGTTGTTGATATTACTAATATTAACAGACAATTACCTGCATTACATTCAACTGTAGGACAACCTAAAATTACTATTGTTGGAGATCGTTTGATGGATATTAATCCGGAATTAAAACTAACAAGAGTTCAGGAATTTTTATCTCCGGAAAGAGCTTTTGAAATCGTTTCTCCAGAATTTGATTATGTTTTGGATTGTATTGACAGCATTACGCCAAAATTGAATTTAATTATCGCAGCAAAACGTAAAAGAGTAAAAATTATAAGCAGTATGGGTGCTGGTGGAAAAATGCTGGCTTCGAAAGTTAAAGTTGCCGATATTTCTAAAACTATAAACTGTTATTTTTCAAAAGCAATTCGTAAAAGATTAAAAGCGGTAAAAATCAACAAACTGAAAGTGGTTTTCTCTTCTGAAATTCAGGATGAAAAAAGCTTAAAACTAACAGACGGAAAAAACTTCAAAAAATCCTTCTACGGAACTAATAGCTATATGCCCGGATTATTTGGCCTTCACGCAGCTGAAACCGTAATTCGTCACTTACTTAAAAAATAGGTACTAAGATGCTAAGACTCTAAGATTCTAAGGTTTTTTATCTGAAAATACTTTGATTCTTAATTTCTTATCCTTAAAAAAAAATACTTATAACAACTTTGTCAAAGTTTAAAACTTTGACAAAGCTACAGTCAACAGAGAATATGTAGCAAAGCAAAAACCTTAGAATCTTAGTATCTCAGAACCTTAGCAACTTAAAAAAAATGATAAAAACAGTAATTTTTGATATGGATGGTGTAATCGTTGATACAGAACCTGTACACCGTTATGCCTATTACAAACAATTTTCAGAATTAAATATTGAAGTACCTGAAGAAATGTATACTTCGTTTACTGGTTTTTCGACCCGAAATACATTTCAGAGTTTAAAAGGATTTTTCCCGGCTATTGAGCATGAAGTGGAAGATTTGATTAAGAGAAAAAGAAGTATTTTTAATGAAGCTTTTGATACTAAAGAAGACTTATACTTATTAGAAGGAGTTGAGGATTTAATTAAAGATTTATATGCAAGCGGAATCCAGTTGATTCTGGCTTCTTCCGCAGCAAAAGTTACGATTGAACGTGTCTTTTCAAGGTTTAATTTGCGTCAATATTTTACGCATATTGTTAGCGGTGAAGATTTTCCTCAGTCGAAACCAAATCCTGCCATTTTTTTACATGCGGCTTCTTTGTCAATTGCCCCAAAAGAAAATTGTATTATAATTGAAGATAGTACAAATGGGGTCAAAGCAGCAAAAGCAGCAGGGATTTATTGCGTGGGCTATAACAGCCATCATTCTAAACTGCAAGATTTATCAGATGCAGATTTAATTATCAATAATTTCCACGAATTGAATGCAGAAAAAATATCACACTTAGGTGTCTGAATTAAGTTAAATTTAACATTTGTTCCCTAATTGAATTTGTAAATTTGAACAAACAAATAAAACCTAATAATGAAAAAACTACTTATTGCATTAGCTATTATTATAGCTCCTTTTGCTACAGAAGCACAAATAAAAACACCACAGGCGAGTCCTAAAGCTTATATTAAACAAACTGTTGGTTTAACAGATGTTGAAGTTACCTATTCAAGACCAGGTGCGAGAGGAAGAGCTGTATTTGGAAATTTAGTTCCGTTTGGTAAATTATGGAGAACAGGGGCTAACGAAAACACAATTATTAATTTTAGTGATGATGTTGTTATCGATGGTAAAACATTAAAAAAAGGAAAATATGCAATTTATACTATTCCTAAAATCGAAAGCTGGGAAGTGATTTTCTATCTTTCTACAGACAACTGGGGATTGCCGGAAAACTGGAGCGATTCATATGTAGCTTTAAGAACTACGGTTAAAGAAAATGCGTTGCCAACACCGGTTGAGACTTTTACAATTGGAATTAACGGTTTGGATCCGAATTTTGCTTACTTAGAAATGTCTTGGGAAAATTCTCATGTAGCCTTAAAATTTGAAGTTCCTACAGCAAAAACAGCGACTACAAGTATCGAGAAAACTTTGGCCGGCCCATCTGCAAATGACTATTTTGCTTCAGCTCAATACTTATTCCAATCCAATGGAAACATTGAAACTGCAAGAACATACGTTGACAAATCTCTAGAAATGAGTGCTGAAAAGCCATACTTTATCTTAAGATTGAAATCGTTAATTCAGGCAAAACAAGGTGATAAAAAAGGAGCAATCGAAACAGCAAAAGCTTCTTTGGCAGCTGCAGAAACGGCTAACAATCAGGATTACGTAAAAATGAACAAAGATAGTATTGCGGAGTGGAGCAGATAATGCTTTAAATTTCAAAATTCCAATATTTTTAAAATCCAAATTCCAAAGCTCATAAAAGCTTTGGAATTTGGATTTTTTTTGTTCTGAGTAATCTTTGTCAAATTTTAAAACTTTGACAAAGATATCGGTTCAATAATTTTTTTTCAAACAAACAGACAGACTTGTCTGTTTTTTTTAAAAAAATCATATCTTTGTGATTCATAAATTTAGTACATGTCACCAAAAGAGCGAATTTTAGAAAAAACACTTATTTTGTTTCACCAGCGGGGTTACAATGCTACTGGTATTAATCAAATTATTGAGGAGGCAAAAGTGGCCAAGGCTAGTTTTTATCAGCATTTTAAATCAAAAGAAGATTTGTGTGTTGCCTTTTTAAACGAACGTCATTCTTACTGGTTTAAGCAATTGGAACAGTTTACTTCTAAAGAAAAAGAACCAAAAACAAAAGTGTTGACTTCGTTCGATTTTTTAATTTTTATGAATGAAAAGGAGAATTTCAGAGGTTGTAGTTTTTTAAATATACTTTCTGAAATTCCTTCAGACAATACTAAAATTCTGAGTGTACTTCAAAGTCATAAACAGGATTTGAGAGTTTATTTTCAGAATATAATAGTGGATAAACTGTTATCCGATCATATTTATTTATTGTTTGAGAGTTGCATAATCGAAAGTCAGTTATTCAAATCAAATCAGCTCATCGAACAATCAAAAGAAATCATACAAACTTTACTAGCATAAAAATGGAACAAAAATTACCATTGCCACCTTTCACTTTAGAAACGGCAAAAGAAAAAATTCAGTTAGCTGAAGATGCCTGGAATAGTCAGGATCCTGAACGCGTTTCAAAAGCTTATACGATTGATAGCGAATGGAGAAACAGAGATCAGTTTGTAAATGGAAGAGAAGAGATTGTTCTTTTTTTAACTGAAAAATGGAAAAAAGAAAGCCATTATAAATTAAAAAAAGAATATTGGGCACACACAGAAAACAGAATTGCGGTTCGATTTGAGTATGAATATCAAGATCTTAACGGAAACTGGTTTAGAGCCTACGGTAATGAGAATTGGGAATTTGATGAGAACGGTTTAATGCAAAAAAGATTTGCCAGCATAAATGATCTTCCAATTAAGGAGAAAGATCGAAAACTGTAATAATTAATTCATACTCGGCGGTTCTGGAATCCTGATGTTTCTTTTGATTTTTTTTACAATCAAAAGATAGAACGTAATGCCTCCTAAAATAATCAACAATGCAATCTGGAGCTGTCCAAGACTATTATTGTCGTTATACATCTTATTTGCGCTGGCTAGTTTAGCTTTGCCTTCTTTTATCTGAATTTGAGATAATGATTCCAGGGTTTTTAGAGCTTCACCGCTGGAGTATGCAATTTTACTCCAGTTTTTATTTTCAACCTGATTATTTATTTCTTTACAGGCAGCTAAAAAAGTGTCAAAATGCTCTTTCTCTTTATTCGTTAAAACTGTTTTGGCGTACAAATCATCAATGCTATGAACGATTTTTAAAGTATTGATGATTTCATATTTCTTAACATTGTCACTTAAATCCAGTTTTTCAGCTTCGCTTTTTATAAAGTGAAGTTCTTTAGCATATTGAAAAATATAATGTGAAACCATCAAACGATCGTTGTAAATGGCATTGATGTTTTCGTTTACTTTTTTGGAGTTTTGCAAAGTATTGAAATTACTTAGTAAGATGATCAACATCACAATGAGTAATACGAAAGCCGCTTTTGTTTTATTACTATATTTTTTAAGATCTTTCATACTGACTAAAGTTAGTATCTCAAAGATAAAGATTTTAAATTACACAAAAAGAAGCTTTTAATAGCCATTTTTAAGATTTTGTTTATAAATAGGATTTATTAAAAGCGAGCTGAAATAGTAATGAAAGTGGCATTAAAAATATTATGTTTAAAAATATAAATGCCATTTGAGGATTTCCACATCTAAAACCGGAAGTTGGCGGATCAATTAAATCCTTTATCCAGAAAAATAAAATAGGATAAAAAAACATTAGTAATCCTGTTATAAGATAAGTTAGTTTTTTGGACTCCAAATTAAATTGTCGAAAAAGGAATGTTATGATGAAAGGAACTAAAATGTATGGTGTTAGAATAAGTAGCATATCGAAACTTTACTTTTTTGGTTCTGTAAATCTAGTTAATGAAATTCAAAATAAGTCTCAAAGTTTCTGATTGTTGCTTCTCACGAGAAATAGTGGCAGAATTATCTCCAAACTGAAAACCATAGTAACCAAACTGAGCATGATTGGCACCTTCAATTTTTACAAATTTTGCAGTTGCGGGAAGTTTTGATTTATTCTGAAGAATTGTTTTTTGATCGGCTACACCATCATATGAACCATAAATTTTTAGAATTGGAATTGTACTGTCGGCAAGCGAAATATCTCGTGGATGTGTGGTTCCAATTAAAATTAGTTTATCAATCAAACCTGGATTTTCTTTTACGAATTGTGCCGCCATTTTGCCGCCTTGAGAATGTCCGGCTAAAATATAGGTTTTGGATGCATCCGCAAATAAATGAAGTTGTTTTGGAATCTCATATCCTTTAAAAGCCAATCTCCAGGGCATTTTAATCAAATAAACTTTAATTCCGTTTTCAGAAATCTTTCTGCACAAAGGAACATAAGCTTTTGGATCAACCATGGCACCGGGATAAAAAATAAAGACTTTATTAAATTTTTGTTTGGGTTCAAATAGAAAATAATCATCTTTACTTTCAACTGAAATTTCAGCATTACTTTTTAATAATGAATCCGAAATGCCTTTAGATTGATAAGAATAGACCAACCAAATTGTAAATGAAATGGCAATAAGAAACCATATTCCTTTTACTATTTTTAGGATTGGATGTTTCTTTTTCATTCGTTAGTCAATTTTTACAATCCAAATTTTTTACCCTCCTTATAATTAATAGGTAATTGGGGGCTTTTTATACCAAACGGAGCCGATCCATTGTCTTTATAATAAAACTCTTCTTTATTATTGGAATATCTTCCGGCACAAAGAAGATTAAATGTTGTACTTTTTCTACTTGATTTAATAACATTTATGTCTATCCAAATTGGGATTTTATTATTTCGATAAAGCAAATCAACTACTTCATTATCAGTTAGATTTAGTTTTATAGTTCCTTCATCTTTCGGATAAAAATCAAAATGATCTGGATAAATAGTGTGATGTGAGGGAGTAAAAATTACATTGTATTTGAAATCAGTAATAAGTTTATCTTTAACATAACGTTCAGCAAATTTTAGTGCTATAAAACTAGCTCCTTGTAGATGGAATAAGAAATCTTGCTTTGTCATGAATGGCTGTTTAATTATTCCAGAACTACTTCCTCTACATCCGATTTTCCGTTAAAAAACAAAACCTGCATCAACCACGCCAATACTATTGTCAAAATTGCTCCAATAAAATTCAGCCATAAATAACCAAGTTTTTCCTGACCACTTGGGTAAATGGCAATCATAAAATAATAGATAATAAAAATGGTAATTTGACTGATAATGGCACTGTAAAACATTGGCTTTGCCTGAACTCTGCGCAAATAAAATCCGACCAAAAAGATACCTAAAACGGTTCCATAGAAAATGGATCCAATAATGTTTACCAACTGGATTAGGTTCTCAAACAAAGTTCCTACGCAGGCGAAAAGTATGGCTACAATTCCCCAAAGCAAGGTAAAGAATTTGGTTGCGTTCAAATAATGTTTCTCCGATTTCTCCGTTTTCAGGTTTCGTTTGTAAATGTCAATTGCTGTTGTTGAAGCTAAAGCATTTAATCCTGAAGCTGTTGATGACATTGCTGCCGATAGAATTACTGCTAACAATAGACCAATTAAACCTTTTGGCAAATAGTGCAGAATGAAATGGAAAAAAACATAGTCTTTGTCGTTGGTTTCGCTATTGCTATCCGCTTTCAAAATAATTTCTTTGGCACGATCACGCAGATCCTTTTCTTTATTGGATAATGCTACTAATTCTTTTCGTAAAATCGGATTATCATAATCCTGATTTAGCTGATCGATATACAATAAATTGATAACCTTTTTATCTTCTGAAAGTGTAATCAATTTTTTTTCTAAGGCATGATATTCTTCTTTATAAGCCGATTTTTCAATAACAATTTTATTATTCGGATTAAAATTTAACGGAACAGGATTGAATTGAAAAAACACAAAAACCATAACTCCGGTCAGTAAAATAAAGAACTGCATCGGAACTTTTAAAAGGCCGTTCATGATTAATCCCATCTGACTCTCGCGAACTGATTTTCCGGATAAATAGCGACCAACCTGAGATTGATCTGTTCCAAAATAGGCAAGGGCCAGGAAAAAACCACCGGTGATTCCGCTCCAAAAAGTATATTTTTCTTCCGGATCAAAAGAGAAATTAACAATATTCATTTTATCGTTCGCACCTGCAATATGCATGGCGCTGGTAAAGGTCATATCGTTTGGCAGATAATGCAAAATCAGGAAAAAGGTGATAAACATTCCGGACATAATCACAAACATTTGTTGTTTCTGAGTTACATTGACCGCTTTTGTTCCTCCTGAAAAAGTATAAATAATAACCAAAAGCCCGATTATTATGTTCATGATCGTTAAATTCCATCCTAAAAGTGCTGACAGAATAATGGCCGGAGCATAAATAGTCAATCCGGTTCCTAAACCTCTTTGCACTAAAAATAGGATAGCAGCCAATGAACGGGTTTTGACATCAAAACGTTTCTCTAAAAATTCATAAGCGGTATAGACCTTATTTTTATGATATAACGGAATAAAAGTCACGCAAATCACAATCATTGCAATTGGCAAACCAAAATAGAATTGTACAAATCCCATTCCGTCATGATAAGCCTGACCAGGTGTAGATAAAAATGTAATCGCGCTGGCCTGAGTTGCCATCACAGAAAGTCCCACCGTATACCAAGGCGTTTCGTTGTTTCCTAAAATAAAATCTTCAACGTTTTTACTTCCTTTGGTTTTCCAGGAACCATAACCAACAATGAATAAAAGCGTGACAATCAGTACGATCCAATCAAATAGTTGCATAGGTTATGAGTATAATTGCATGATTAAGAAAAAAATCAGGATGTAAATGGCGTTGGCCACCAAAACGTACGTGTAGCTTTTCTTCCATTTTTTTTGTTTTTTGGCTTCCATGTTTTGTGATTTTTATTTCTTTAATTCTTGTTTAGGAGCTTCTATTGGTTGTTTCAGCGAAATAATATTCGAAAGCAATCTGTAAGCACCTGCTACACCTTCCGGTAATTCTCTAAAAAAGCTTAGACCTGTGTAAATATAATATCCTTTTCCATATGGTGCGACTAATAAAGCACCATCTTTAGCCGATTCTCCTTTGTCATGTGACGATATAATAGGAGTGAAGGCAGGGTCATATTGATCTGGGTAATATAAGCCTTGTTCCTGTGTCCATCCTTCAAAATCTTTTTCACTGATTTTATTTGGTGTATTTAAAACGGGATGATTTGGCGCTAAGAAAGTTACTTTCGCATTTTCCTCCGTTACACGATCATTTGAAACTTTTAAAGGATATGGTGCAATCTGATCTGTTACCATTCTGCCGAAAGTATTGTACTGCACAATCATATTTTTACCGCCTTTTATAAAATCAAAAAGTATTTTTTGTTTGTTGGCTAAAGCATTTACAGTATTGTAAGCGCGAACTCCGGTGATAACAGTGCTAAAAGAGTCTAGTCTTTCGGGCGTAATTTCTTCGGGTTTCAAAATGGTAACTTTATAGCCCATTTGAGCCAGACTTTCCGGAACTTCGTCGCCAGCGCCCATAATATAAGCAATGGCATCACCAGAAGTTTTTAAATCGATTCGAATGCATTTTGACTCAGCCGGTTTTAAAACCATTTGTTTGGTAATATGAGGGTAATCAATAATCGTTTCATCTTTGTCAAAACGTTTATTATCCACTATGGCAACTGCTTTTGCAATAGTCTCTTCCTGATTTACAGGAGGTGTAACTTCAAAGTAAAATGTTTGTTCATTTCCTTTTTTGCTTAAAGAAAACGGGATTTGTTTTGGAGAAATAACCCAGCTCTTTTGTAAATCTAATTGTAAATTCCCTGCAATAGCATCTTTTCCGGCACGAACTTTTACCGGAATCATTTTGCTTTTGGTATCTTTAAAGATCAATACTCTTTCAGAAATTGCAGTGGTAACTTCAGGTACAATATCAAGGAAATTGTACATTTCGCCTTTTACGCCGTCATTATATTTGTAAACAACAGTGCGCTCAAACGGAACTTCAACGCCATTGATTTTTATATTAAAAACAACTTTTACTTGCCTGATAATATCCGGAATTCCAATGTTTTCCTGATTTGAAACCGTATACATTCCGACACTTGCTTTTTCTTTAAGCCAGTACGGTTGCGTGTATTCTAAATTTTCAGGAAGCTGAATTTGAAGAATACTTTTCTGGTCGTTATTATTTTTTAAAATGCTGTTTTGAACGGTTGTTTTATTGTCTGGCAAAGAAGTTACGCTTATCAGTTGCATTTCAACCGAACATCTGTTAATTGCTTCAAGGCTTAATTTGATTATACTTCCGGGTGTTGCTTCCTGTTCGGTAGCAACTGCTTCGAGATATAAACCAGAACACGAAGCAATAATATTTTTTATTGCTGTAGCTTTTAAAGGTTTCCAATGATCATCTTCTAAAGCTTCAATCATTGTGTATACTTTTATTAAATCAGGAATGCTTGCCGAAGGATTGCTGAAATCGTATTTTGAAATTATTTTTGAAATTAATTCACCAATTGGTTTTCCGTTTTTAACACGATTCCATGAAGTGTCGATTCCATCAAATAAATTATCTCTTTCTATTGGAGTTTCGCCGTTTATAAGTTCCAGATATTCTGTTTCTTCACCACGAGCACCAGTGCTCCCAAAACCTTGCGATTGATGGCGGCTTCGGCTTAAAGCTGCAATTTCCTGATTTGATTTTCCAATTCCGGTATAATAAACGCCAGTTTCCAATTTGGTAAATTTTGATTTATTGGCTGCATCAAATTTTTCCTGGCTTCCATAAAACCACCATGATGGATTAAAAAATTGACTTTTAACCTGCCATGGTTTTACAAATTTTAATTGTTCCGGATATATTTTAGGATCATTTGTCAATTTAAAGCTTTCGACACTCAACATCGCTGATGATGTGTGATGCCCGTGTGTAGTTCCTGGCGAACGGTGATCAAATCTATTAATGATTACATCTGGCTGAAATTTTCTGATTGTCCAAACTACATCCGCAAGCACTTTATCTTTATCCCAGATTTGTAAAGTTTCATCTGGAGTTTTTGAAAAGCCAAAATCGTTTGCTCTTGAAAAAAACTGTTCTCCACCATCAATTTTTCTGGCTTCGATTAATTCCTGCGTTCTAATAACACCAAGTAATTCACGTAATTGAGGTCCAATTAAATTTTGACCTCCGTCACCACGCGTCAGTGACAAATAACCTGTTCTGGCATTCATTTCGTTTGCCATATACGAAATTAAACGTGTATTTTCGTCGTCAGGATGAGCGGCAACATATAAAACGGAACCTAAAAAGTTCAATTTTTTTATTTGATTGTAAATCTCAACAGAACTTGGTTTTTGTGGTTGTTGTGCAAAAGAAATAGAAATCCCTGTTAAAAAAAAGAAAAGAATTTGTAACTGAATTTTTCGCATAGCGTGTTGTGGTGTTTTTGAAAGAGGTTCAAAAATAGTAATTATATTGTTGAACACGATTTAAATGAAATGTTAATGTTTAGTTATTGAATTTCTTTCAACAAAATTTATTCCAAAAAAAAAAGCTACCAGATATTATCTGGCAGCTTTTAAGAGAATTGATCTAAAAATTTAAATCATGTGGTATTTCTTAGGATTACAGAAATTATTTCAATTTGTTTTCTGTGTCTTTATAATTTCCAGTAATGGTTACACCACTGTTTTTTGTTACTTTTCCGTAAATGGTAATAGAAGAGTCGTTTCCGATAAAGTTAATTTTAGCACCGCTATTTAATCTTAAATCTCCCCAAATCACGACAGAACCTTCAATTTGCAATGTCGCATTACTATTGATAATTAATTCTGTTGGGTTTTGTTGTTGGTATTTACCTTGTGCTAAAGTTCCTCTCATATTAAAAGTTCCTCCGCTGTTTAAAATTAGCGTGTTTTGAACTGATATAGAACCACAATGTGTTAATACTCCACCAGAATTCACAATTACAGAATTAATAGCTGTTGAGCCTGAAAATGATTTTACTTCATTTGAATTCAAAATCAAATCCTGACCTTGATTATAAGTTCCGTAATTAGAACAATTTGCAAATGTAGCGTTTGGTTTTTCCATTTTTATGATTTTCAAACCACCTTTTCCGCTGGCAACATAAATATAATCACCACTAGATTTTACATAATTTGACGAACCTGTAATTCCCACAGTTCCAACTAAACTAAGTTGTGAACCTGATTTGTAAACATTTAATCCAGCAGCACCATTTGCTACAAAAGCATAACCATCATTTACAGATACTGCATTGGTTACATTTTCTTCACCAGCCGTTGTTATACTTAAAGTTTGTAGTTTAGAACCACTGTTGATATCGTATACACCTAAACCATTATATCCTTCAGAAACTAATAATTTTGTACCATCAAAATCCATTGTTCTTTTTGCAGCGCTAACATCTGTAGATGTTGTAAAGCTTTTTTGCAAAGCTAAGCTTGATTCGTTGTAAATATTTACACCTTTAGTTCCGCTTAAAGTAACAATTTTGTCACCACTTACGGCTACAGAACGCAAATCTGCCAACGCAACTTTTCCTGCAATAGCTTTAGATGAACTATTAATTTTAAACAAGCTTCCTGCATCTCCGGTTACAGCAAAATAAGATGATGAATTTGCAGCAACATCAGTTGTAACTTTACCTTCAAGGTTATTAATAGTATATTTATCAGTAAGCAAACCTGAACTCAACTGCATATTGATTACAATTGATGGACTTGTTAAAGTAGCATTCTTGTCAATATCTGTTGCTCCGGCAATAATTAAATTTCCGTTAGAATAAGTAAGCGAAGTAATATCAGTATTAGCAATTAATGCTGATGTTATTAATTTAGGTTTATAAGGATCTGAAACATCGATCACATCAATTGCACCAGAATAAGCATCACCGCTCATTGTATAAGCTACATAAGCATAGTTTCCGTTTACAGCTACGTGATTTGCTTGTAAAGTTCTTCCGTTACTGTCTGTTGGTGGATTTACTTCGGCAATTTGTACTAATGGAAGATCAGTAGTTGACTGACTGCTTTTTAATAATTTTGATGTTGAAGTATTTGTAATTGTAATAACTCCAGAATTTGTGTAATCTAATCTTTTATTCAAAGATGTAATATCACTGTTGATTTCGATATTATTTTCTTTTGCCTGGTTATCATTAGTTTTGTCATCATTGCTATCACAGAATGTGAAAAGTGACATAGCTAAAAACGAAAATAAATAAACGCTCTTTTTCATAATTTCAATTTTGGTTTCAAATATTGTGCAAAGATACGCCATAATTATAGTATAATAAGCTAATTATTAGGAATACTTTAACTTAACAACTTGTATTTCATGTATTTATATGTAATGTTTAATAAATTAACATTTTAACAAAATACTATGCATGCATAAAAAAAGAGTATCAAATTTTTGATACTCTTTTGTGTTGAAAAATAGCTATTTAGCAATTTGTTATCTTCGTCCATGTCCGTGATTATCATGCTTATCATGTTTATCATGATGATCATCGCGATCGTGTTTATCATAATGTTTGTAATCTCTGTGATAATCATGACGGTCATTATATCCATAAACCGGTCTTGGTCTGTAAGGTCTTTGAGGCGCACCATGATATCCTTTGTAGTAAGTTACTCTATGACGATCAAAATACGTGTAAGGTGTTCTTCCATGGTAATCATTTAAAACTACTTTATAACCTCCATATAAATCATAATTTCTATATTGTCTTGGTAAGTAAGTTGCTCTAACCCATCTTCCTCCACCAAAATAAATAAATTGTGATGCTCTAACATCATAGTAAGCTTCAATGTCTGGTAAGTAATAGAATTCTGTTTCTGTGTATCCTGCAGGACCCCAAGCTGGAGGTGTTCCTATATTAACATTAATAGATACTTGGGCTTGCGTGGCATTTGCAACCAAAAGGAATAATCCGGCGATTGCTATTTTTATTGTTTTCATTTTTTTAAAGTTTTAATGTTACTCTTGTTTAGTAATATTCATATACTGTGCCAAAAATGAAAACGAAATGTATTTGGTCGGATAAAATACACACTTTAACGATTTTTAATTCGCTAAGTATTATTTAAGTATTTGATTTTTAAATTGTTTTGAAAAGTTTGAAAAATGAAATAAAATTTAAAATATTTTATCTCTATTTATAATCGACAACTCTTGGTTTTCCAAGTTCAAAATTCTGTAAGCCATAATCTGTTGTTTCAAACGTATTGGTTTTGAAAACATTGTCTCCGTCATTAGGGATAGTAGGGTAGTATGACAGTGACAATTGAAAAGAACTGAAAACTAAATAGTCATTACTGATTACTAAACCAAGAGTGAATTTAGAATACGCTTTATTTCGTCCCATTGCATTATTTGGACTTCCTAAAACAGCAATCGAATAGTTAAAAAACGGATTCATACGAAATCCCCAAAGCGCATTAGGAGAATAAGTTTGAGTTTGGAGCGACAAAACCATTTTATCTGTACCATATATGGCACTGTCGAATCCTGCTAAACCATTTTGCTCGTTTATATTCAATTGATCACCTACAATATCTTCGCGATTTACCCCAATAACAATTCTTGGGTTAACAAATTGTCGTAGTTTCCATTTTCCGATACTATAGAGTTTTGTAAAATAATTACTTTCAATTGCAAAGGCTGTTTCATAAGTTTTAGACTGATGAAAAAAAGTGCCTGCTTCAAAATTAGTACTAAAAAATCCCCATCTATAATAGTTTCCAAAAGAAAATTGTCCACCTATGTAAGGTCGCCACATTGTATTTTTATATTGATAGCCGAGTGTAATCCCATAAATTCGACCAATGGGAACGTCTTCTGTTTGTCCATTTCTAAAAATGTAACTGTCTTTGATAAATTTTCTGGTGTTAAGTCCTATTCCGGATAGTATTAACTTTTCGTCCGAATAAAAGTGTGTCGGATCGTATAGATCGGAGGGACTTTCGCTAAAATTCACATTTAAAAAACGTGCTGATACAATTAGATTTGTTATGCCGCCATTTTCGGTTTCAAATACCTTCGTTGCGTGTCCTGCCCAAAAATCCTGAAAATTGTACTTGAAAGGCTGATATTCATAAGTCATATCTGGAGCCTGCAAAGTATCTTTCCTGAAGATCTGTCCCACATATACTCCTCCTGCCCATTTTGTTAATGGAGAATAAAACAAACGTTCAATATTTATGGTCTTTTTATAATTATTGTCAAGATCCATATCATAATGAAGGGTTGTTCCGATATAAGTGTTTTTAATATTCGGAACCGTATAGGTTACATCATTACCGTTTCGTCCGTCGTCGAAACGATTTGTAAAACGATATTCTAATTGTTGGCCTGACCCAAAAAAATCTTTTTCTTTAAATCCAACTGAAACCTGGTTGCTGGAGATTGAAAATCTCGGAATTGTACTCCATGAATCTAAAACCCTAATGGTAACATCAACAGAATCAGAAGCTACACCAACTAATTCATGTGTAACCCTAACTGCAGTGACATACTTTTGAGCACGAATTAAACGCTCCGATTCCTGCACTTTATAACTGTCGTAAGCTGAATTCTTTTTAAATAACAATAAGTTTGTAATCGCAATTCTTTTCGTCTTTAAATGCAGCCGGTTTCCTGTTCTTTCTCCCCAGTTTTTGGGTACCTGAGTCGTATCGGTAAGTGAATGCCCAAAAGGATCTAAAGTAATAATGTTTATTTTTCTAATGATTTTACCGTTATAGTCAGCTGAATCATGTGGAATAATTAAATCTTCTTTCTTTCGGGGTTTTTTACTTCTGAAAAGTAATTTATGAAGTGTTTGCGTAAATTTATTTTTCTTAGAGTAATTTCTAATCTTAGTATAAATTTCAGTACTGTCTTTTTTACCTTTACTGTCTTCTTTTTTAGAATCTACCTGTGCTTGTGCAATTTGCATACAGAAGCATAATGAGATAAAAAATACTATTTTTTTAATTAGAGACATTCAGGTAGTTTTTTTGCTATATAATGGATGATTTTTGTATGAATATAAGTAAAATAAGAGAGATACGATTATTATGGGTTTACTTTTACTTCAATTTTAGGTTTTCTAACCCGCCAGGTAAATTTTCGAGGCATATGGTTGCCCATCAAATAACCCCAAGGTTCTAAGGACTCAATTCGCTCAAAAATAATTTTCAAAATAGCCAATAACGGAATTGCTAAAAACATACCCGAAATTCCTGCTGCTGCACCTCCAACAATGATTCCCATAATCGATACAAAGGCATTGATCTCAACTTTCGAGTTAATAATAAGTGGCACAAGCAAATTATTATCAATTAACTGAACCACAACGTTAACGAGCAAAATGCTCAAAATTATCGACATTTCCGGAGTTCCGGTTAAAGAAGCTAAAAGGGTTATAACGCCAGCAATTGCAATCCCGATATAAGGTATCAAATTTAAGATTCCGGTTATTAATCCTAACAGAATAAAATACTTAACACCAACAATCCAAAGGCCTAAACCTGTTAGAACTGAGACGACAACCATTTCTAATAACAAACTAACAATGTAATTGTTTATTGAAAGTCTTATTTGCGACAAAATATCTTTTAAGGCAGCATGGTCTTCTTTATTAACTAATTTTGCCAGAAAAAGAATAAAATGGTCTTTATATAGTAAAAACAAAAAGGTGTAAATTGGAATTATAGTACAATCTATAAGTAAATCAGTAATAGATAAAATAGCCGAACCAACCGTAACGGCACCTCCATTTTTTACTGAATCTTTTGTTACCGTGTCAATATATTTTTTTTGCTCTCCAATGCTTATGTGAAAATTCTCTTTTACAAATTTATGCACTTCTGTGATGAAGTAATTTGTATTCTTTTTTATGGCATCAAAATCGTTTGCAATATCCTTAACCTGATAAGAGATGAAAACTAATATGCCCACAATAAATGCAGCGAATATAAGCACACAAATTATCGCAGCAAGATGCCGGGGAAATTTAAATCTTACATTTAATAAAGTAAAAATAGGGAGTAATAAAACAGCAAATAAAAAAGCCATTAAAACAGGGGTAATGATATCTTTTCCTAGGCAGAATATAGCAGCAAAACAAATTAAACTTACAAGTATAAGGGAAAGTTTAGCATAAAATGGCAATTGTATTGAACGAATCATTTTGGTAGAAAAATTAGGTTTAATAATCTGAACAGATCAAAACAAAATTCTTTATTTTTTCAAAAAAAAACGTTCTACGTTTCTATGTTAACGTTACAAAATTCCCATTCTGTTTTTTAATCAAAAAACTCTTTGTCTTCGTATTTTATTGGCATTATTGAGATTCCTTTTTGAAGTAGCAAATTATTCGGAAAAATAATTCGTTCGCCTTCTTTAGTCTTTAAATTAATGTGGAAAGCGCTGATATCTTCAATTTCAGCTTCTATTGGAAAATCTTTATCGTGAATTTTAATCGTATCGCCAATTCTGAAAGGAAAGGAGAAGAACAAAATCATTCCTGAAGTTATATTACTCAAAATAGACCATTGCGCAAACATGGCAACACCAATTACCGTAGCGATTGATGAAACAGTAATAAAAATATCTTTTGTGTCAACACCCCAAATTACGATTAAGCTTATAGTGACCAAAATATTCATTAAAATGTGAATGTATTTGATTACCAAATTTGTTCTGTGTTCTAACAATTGACTGCTGCTGGCGTAACGACGAATCAGTTTGGCAATAATCATCCTTAAAGCCACTAAGGCCACAAGAAGTATTATTGTTGTTAAGATTTCCTGACTATATTCTTTAAAAGAAAACATATTTAATTTTTACACTAAAGTACTCAAATATTCGTAAACTTTGGCTGTCGGTAGTCCCATAACATTAGTATAAGAACCTTCTACTTTTGCAACTGCCATAAAACCAAACCATTCCTGAATACCATATGCACCCGCTTTATCATAAGGTTTGTAGTTTTCTATGTAATATAAAATAGCTTCGTCTGATAAATCATTGAAAGTTACTTTTGTACTATCATGTAAAAGGGTAGAAGCAGTATTTGTTTTAAAACAGACAGATGTAATTACTTCATGAGTAGTATTTGACATCGATTTGATCATTTGAAAAGCTTCTTCTGCACTTTTTGGTTTCCCTAAAGCTTTATTTTGATGCCAAACAATGGTATCGCTGGTAACCAATATTTCATTTTCTTTGAGCTCTCCTTCAAAGGCACTGGCTTTTAATTCGGCTAAAAAATCAGTTATTTCAACTGCTTTTAGTTCCGGCGGATAAATTTCTTCTATATCTTTAAGTCTGATTTCAAAATCCAGATCCAAATCTTTGAAAAATTGCTGTCTGCGAGGTGAACCCGAAGCCAGAATTAGGGTATATTTTTTTAATTTTTCTTTAAGCATTGTACTTAATATTTATGGTGATTACCAGAATTGAGAGAATTCCGAAAAGTAAAATCAATTTTAAAACCATACTTAAATGGTGAAATTCTTTTTGAGATTTGGAACCAAATATTTTTACAATAAAATATAAAAGTGGCGCCAGTACAAAAGCAAAGGCATATAGTGTAACGATTAAAAGATCGTTTTCCATGAAATATTTGTTGATATAAAGCAGCGATAAAATAAATGGAATAATTGCAAATCCTAATGCAATTTTTGCAGCTCTACTTATTCCTATTGCAATTGGCAACGTATTCATTCCTTGGTTATAATCTCCATTTACATCTTCTATATCTTTAACTATTTCACGAATAAAATTAATCATGAAAGCAAACAAAGCATAATCAATTAATATTGAAAACAAACTAGCCATTTGCGCCTGATTGTCTGCATTCGTTGCAGGAAAAATGTCAAAAACACCAATGATAATAACACTCAATGCTAATAATAAAGCTACTACGAAATTCCCAACAAGCATGATTTGTTTTAGGGTTGTAGAATAGAAATAGAGCAAAGAAGCAATCAGAATGAAAATTGTAGCAAAACCAGGTCTCATTATTACATTTGACAAATAAAATCCAATAGCAACGCCAGTAATATTTAATCCGAAGTAAATATTATAAGCTCTGGTTTCAGAAATTCCTTTTCCGATAATAACATCATTAGGTTTATTGATACTATCTGAGGCAACATCAAAAATATTATTGATTACATATCCTGCTGCGGCCAATAAAACGGTACTCAAAACTAATAATCCGTATTGCCAGTCAGTCAAAGCCAAAGGAATATCTTGCTGCTTTAAAAACGAGTAACGAAATAAAAGCTGCATAAAAGCAAGCATCAATAAATTTTGGTATCGAATAAGTTTGAGGTATTTCATATTTAAGGTTCTGAGGGGCTAAGTTGCTAAGATTCTTAGGTTTTTACTAAATTGTGATTGACAATGAAACTAATTTATAATTATTTTTAATCGTGTTTCCCATTAAAATATTCCATCCATTTTCCCTGCACTTTCATTACTTGTTCAATTACATCTCTTGCAGCGCCTCTGCCTCCTTTAACGTGTGAAATGTAGCGGCTAATATTTTTGATCTCAGGGCTTGCATCTTGCGGACAAGTTGGTAATCCAACTAATTTCATAACATGAAAATCCGGAATATCATCTCCCATATACAATACCTGTTCTGGTTTGATACTATTAATATTGGTATATTCTTTAAAGGTTTCAACTTTGTCAGGTGTTCCTAAATGAATGTCGGTAATTCCTAAATTTTGTAGTCTAATGCGAACGCCTTCATTGCTTCCGCCAGAAATAATGCAAACATTATAGCCACTTTCTACAGCTGCTTTCATGGCGTAACCATCACGAATATTCATTGTGCGAAGAATTTCTCCTTCATTGGTTACAAAAACGGAACTGTCTGTAAGTACGCCATCAACATCAAAAACAAACGTTGTGATGTCATTCATTATTTCTTTATAACTTTTTGCCATTATGCTGTATAGATTGTGTTAGTATTTTATAAATATTCTTTTGATTTTCATTGTTTAGATACTCCAAATGTGCTTCAATTGTACTAGAATCATTGCGTTTCGCAGGTCCGGTTTGTGCATCAATTGGATCTAAAGTTTTAATTTTTTCAGCCGTTTCCTGAATTAGTGGTTTTAAAATTTCAAATGAAACCTGATTGGCATCACAAATTTCCTGACCTATCTGATAAAGATGATTCGTAAAATTATTCACAAAAACTGCCGCTACATGCAATGCTTTTCGTTGTTCTGAATTTATTGGAAAAACGGCATTTGAAATGCTTTTGGCGACCGTATCTAAAATACGAAAATCAAAGGTGTTTTCGGCTTCTAAACATATCGGAATTACAGAAAAATCAATATCCTTATTTTTGGAAAAAGTCTGCAGCGGATAAAAAACACCTCTGCGGTTTTTATTATCCAAAGTATTAAGTGAAGCAGTACCTGAAGTATGCACTACAAGTTGGTTGTTAAAAGGTAAATTTTGTGAAACTTCGGCAATGCCGTTATCTGAAACAGCAATAATGTACAGATCAGCTTCTTTTAAATCTTCAAAATCATTTACAATTTTATCGTAATCAATAAGAGAGCTCAAAGTTTCTTTTTTCCTCGAAAATACCTGTACAATTTCGACGGCTTCACTTTTAGAGAAAGCCTTTATTAAATGCTGCGCAACATTTCCGGAACCAATTAACGTTATTCGAATCATATGGCAAAATTAACATTATTTTTTTTAAAGTGGATTGCTTTTAGACGGTTTGTCTTACGTTTAAAAACCTGTTTATTAATTTAGGTTTTATACAAAAAGAAAACCCGTTACTTAACTATTTATAAGTAACGGGTTTATTCTGAATTTTAGTGTAATTAAAGTTTTACGGCTCCTTTTGAAACGGCTTCGCTAATAGTTGTTTTTTTAGCATACTCTGTTTTTTTAGAAGAAATCAATTCTATTTTTTCACTCGCAGCACCATCAATTGTAACGGCTTTTGGCGAAGTAGAGTTAAATTCAACATCTTTTAACGTCATATTTTTTCCGTTATAGATTTCAAATATCGTTGGACTTTTAATATCTAATTTTGCATTCATAATTTTAATTCCGTTCGCATCAATTATAGAAAAACCTTTTTCAGCGGTAATAATCAAATTAGACAGCTCAATATTTTGAAGATTCATTTCAGGTAAACCTTGTAAAAACACAGCTTGTTGGGCACCTTTAATAGTAATATTTTTTATGGAGATGTTTTTAAACTGCGGTGTTTCTTCATTTACCGGAACTACCTGAGTTTTAATTTTCGTATCTCCTTCGGCCAATGTTTCTTCGATAGATTTTCCTCCATAATAAAGGTTGAAAGAAATTGCCTGAGATGGAATATCAGTCATGAAAATATCCGAAATAAAGATGTTTTCAACAACTCCGCCACGACCTCTGTTACTTTTAAAACGAAGTCCAACGTCAGTTCCCATAAAAGTACAGTTCGAAACGTGCAGGTTTTTTACGCCACCGGACATTTCACTTCCAACAGTTACACCGCCGTGACCGTGATATACAATATTATTTTTCACAATAATATTTTCGCATGGAATGCCTCTTTCACGACCATCTTTATCTTTTCCAGATTTGATGCAAATGGCATCATCACCAACATCAAAACTAGAATTTTCGACCAGTACATTTTTGCAGGATTCAACGTCAAGGCCATCTCCGTTCTGAGAATACCAAGGATTTCTGACCGTAACATTACGAACAATTAAATCTTCTACCATCAAAGGATGGATATTCCAGGCTGGTGAATTTTGAAAAACAGGTCCGTCAAAAAGAACTCTTTTGCTATTTTGAATGCTCACCATTACCGGACGAAGAAAGTCATGAATGGCTTCAAATTCTTCTTTGGTTTTTAAATCCAGACGTACATTTTGATCTGCACCAACAGAAGCTTTCATAAAAGTTTCAGAGGGATACCAGCTTTCTTTTTTGTCATTTAAAACACCACCTGAAGCGACAAATTTTTTCCATTGACTTTCAGTTAGTTTGCTTTTTTTAACTTGTCTCCAAACTTCTCCGGAACCATCCCAGACACCATTTCCCGTAAAGGCAATATTTTCAAGGTTTTTACCATAAATAGGAGAGATGCAACGCCACGTATTTAATCCTTCAAAACTGGTTTGAATAAGCGGATATAAACTCTTGTCCGTTGAAAATTTTATTAGGGCGCCAGTTTCGGCATGCAATTCTATATTACTTTTTAAAATAATTGGGCCAGTCAGCCAGATTCCTGGTGGGATAATGATTTTTCCACCACCTTTTTTTGAAACGGCATCAATGGCATCGACGAAAGCCTTAGTATTTAAGGTATACCCGCCATTTATAGCTCCAAAATCTTTTATGTTTACTGTATTATTTGGAATTTTTGGTTCCTGAATTTTTGCCATTTTAAATTCAATGTTTTCGTAAGAATCATAAGGTTTTGAATTTTGGGCAGTTACATTCATTGACCAGTTTGACAGCAAAACGGTCAGGGCAATAAAGAGGAAGTTAATTGGTTTTGTTTTCATGCTTTTAATTATATGAAGGTTGGTTGTTAGTAGCTAATTCTTATAAATGAGTTTGTTTTTTAGTAATATCAAAAAAATAACTAGCATAAAAAACAAATACATAATGTAATCGATTACACAAATCTAATAAAAAATATTTAGTATCAAAGAAATTATTAAACTGTATTTACATTATGATTGTTAATGAAATTTAAATATCAAAGTATTCTTTTTTGGTTTTTATTAACAAAAGGCAAATATTGAAACTCAACATTTTTAAGTACTTTTGTGGCACTTTTATACAATGTAATTCCTCAGAAATGAATAAAAAAATATTCTCTTTTTTGTTTTCTACACGATTAATGGCCGTTCTTTTTTTAACATTTGCAATCGCAATGGGTGTTGGAACTTTTATCGAAAGTAAGTACAATACTGATACTGCCAGAATTTTAATTTACAATACATGGTGGTTCGAGGCTATAATGGTCTTTTTCCTAATCAACTTCTTCGGAAACATCAAACGTTACCAATTACTAAAAAAGGAAAAATGGGCAACATTATTACTACATATTGCCTTTATTTTTATTCTTTTAGGAGCTTTTATTACGCGCTATATTAGTTATGAAGGTATGATGCCCATTCGTGAAGGCGCTGCAGAAAATCAAATTTATTCAGACAAAACCTTCCTTACTGTCTTTGCAGACGGAGAATATAAAGGAGAAATGAAACGCAGGGTTTTTGAGAAAAGTCTTTTATTTTCACCTGTTACTAATAATGATTTTACGCTTTCAGGAAAATTTGATGAAACTCCTTTTGAAGTTTCGTACGTAAACTATATAATGGGAGCTAAAGAAACCGTGAAACCAGATCCTAAAGGAACTTTATATATTAAATTGGTTGAAGCCGGAGCAGGCGGACGTGAAGAACATTACTTAAAAGAAGGTGAAGTTCAGAATATTCACAATGTTTTATTTGCTTTGAATAAGCATACTGATGGTGCAATCAATATCACTACAACGGGAGAAAAATATACGATTCAAACACCTTTTGAAGGAGAATTTATGCGAATGGCAGATAAATTGAAGGGAACTGTTACAAAAGATAATGTACAGCCTTTAATGATGCGTTCTTTATACAGCATTGGCGATATCCGAATTGTTTTTCCTGATCCTGCGGTTAGAGGGGTTATTGACTATGAATCAAATAATGATTTTAAAGCAAAATCACATCACGATGCTTTAATTGTAACTGTAAAAGCAGACGGAGAAGAAAAACAAGTACGCCTTTTAGGTTCTAAAGGTTCAGTAGGAGAGCCACAAACCGTTAAAATTGGAAAAGTTGAATATAGTTTATTCTACGGAAGTAAAGCTTATGTTTTACCGTTTAAGGTAAAATTAAATGATTTTATTGCTACCAAATATCCGGGAACAGAAAAAAGTTATTCTTCTTTTGAAAGTAAAGTTACTGTTCAGGATTCTGCTGAAACTTTTGATGCCAGAATTTATATGAATCACGTTTTAGATTATAAAGGTTACCGTTTTTTCCAATCTTCATTTGATCCGGATGAAAAAGGAACAGTACTTTCGGTAAACCACGATTTCTGGGGAACTTCAATTACGTATTTAGGATATTTTATGTTATTTTTTGGATTGATGGCCATTATGTTTACCAAAGGTTCTCGTTTTACAGATTTAAAAAGAAAATTAGAGAAAGTAAAAGAGAAAAAAGAAAAACTGATTACTATTTTGGTTTTAATGATCAGTTTGAGTGGTTTTGCACAAGCACCACACGTTCACACTCCTGGTCATGATCACAATCATACTGCAGATCCAAACGATCATGCTAATCATGTTACCGCACCACCAAGTCAAAAGCAACTAGATTCATTATTGTCAATTTACAAAGCTCCGGAAGAGCATGCAGCCAAATTTGGCCGTTTGATTATTCAGGATGCCGGAGGTAGAATGAAACCAATAAATACGTTTTCATCTGAATTGTTGAGAAAGGTAAGTCAAAGCGATACTTATAACGGAATGAATTCTGATCAGGTATTTTTGTCTATGACACAATATGCCCAGGTTTGGATACAAGTTCCGATCATTTATCTTAATACAAAAGATGATAGTATTCGTAAAATTATTGGTATTGAAAAAGGGATGAAATTAGCACCTTTTGTAAAGTTCTTTGATGAAAACGGAAATTATAAACTTGCACCTTATTTAGATGCTGCTTATAAAGCAGGAAATCCAAATAGTTTTGAGAAAGACTTTATCGAAGCAGATAAAAAAGTAAACTTGATGGAATCGGCATTAAGCGGAAGTATTTTGAAAATTTTCCCGATTCCAAACGACCCAAATAACAAATGGATTTCTTATTTAGAGATTGAACACGCTGGTTTAAAAGGAATGGATGCCACTTATGTGAAGCAAATTCTGCCTTTGTATTTCAGTGCACTAAATAATGGATCAATTTCAAAAGATTTTAAAACTGCCGATCAATTAGTAGAAAGCATCAACGGTTTTCAGAAGAAATTCGGAAGTAAAGTACGTCCAAGTGAACAAAAAATTGATCTTGAAATTGCGTATAACAAATACAATATTTTACCAAAAATGTTCTATTGGTATTCGCTTGCAGGAATCTTTATGTTGATTTTTACACTTTTTAGTATCTTTTTTGATAAAAAGTGGTTGCGTATCACCGTAAATGGTTTTCATATATTAATAGGAATCATATTTGCGTTTCATACTGTAGCTTTAATTGGACGTTGGTACATTTCAGGTCACGCACCTTGGAGTAACGCTTATGAGGCAATTGTATATGTGGCGTGGTCGACAATGTTCTTTGGATTGGCTTTCGATCGCAAATCAAAACTTACAGTAGCATCTGCAGCATTTGTGACGGCAATGATTTTCATGGCATCAAACGCAAACTGGATTGATCCTGAAATTGCAAATTTACAACCTGTTTTGAATTCGTATTGGTTAATGATTCACGTGGCCGTTATTGTGGCAAGTTACGGACCTACCGCACTTGGAATGATTTTAGGTTTTGTGTCCCTGATATTGATTTTCTTCACTAATGAGAAAAACAAAGCCAAAATGGAATTAAACATCAAAGAAATAACCTATATCAACGAAATGTCAATTACAATTGGTTTGATCATGCTGACTATTGGTAATTTCTTAGGAGGACAATGGGCTAACGAAAGCTGGGGACGTTACTGGGGATGGGATCCAAAAGAAACCTGGGCTTTAATCTCGATTATGATTTATGCGTTTGTAATTCACGCACGTTTTGTACCATCTTTGAGAGGAAAATGGTTTTTTAACCTAATGACGATGTATGCTTTTGTTTCAATTTTGTTTACCTATTATGGAGTAAATTTTCACTTAGTTGGATTACACTCCTACGCTAGTGGAGAAGCGCATTCATTAAGCTGGGTTTATTATTCATTGGGAACAATTACTTTAATTGGAATTGTTACTTATCCAAAATACCGTAAATATTACAAAACTAAAAAAGTCAAAAAATAGATAATTATTTCGGAGTAATTATTAATTCATAAAAAAGGTTCAACGCAATGTTGAACCTTTTTTTATGAATTATTTTTAGGCAAACTTATTTTTGTTTAATGAAAAAATAGGTTTTGAATGTTTAAGAGAAATATTTTTTTCTAAACCAAAAAGCAACATTTACTAAAGCAATTAAAGCTGGAACCTCCACTGCGACTGGCTTACAATGATTTAGGGGCATATCATTTTTTTATTTCAGAAAAAACATAAAACATTTCAGTTCCAATTTGCAAGCTTCGTTCCTGATATTTTTCAGTTTGTTGGGGTGAATTATCAAAAGCTTTTGGATCTTCAAAAGTAATTGGAATACGTTTTTCTGCTCCCGCAATAAAAGGACAGCCGTCATCAGCTTGTGAGCAAGTCATAATGGCGGCAAAACCGCTTTCCGGATTGAAAACTGCATCATATGTTTTTGAAAATCCGATAACCGGAGATTGTGTTGCTGCAAATTTGATAGCATAAACAGGATTATTTCCTTCAGAAAGTATTTCAATATGAAACCCTGATTTTTTCAGGGTTTCTGCAACTTTTGGAAATAGAGCAGTAGCTTCTGTTCCGCCGGAATAACAAAAAACATTTTTCACGTCAAAATAATAAGCTGCTGTTTGTGCCCAAATCTGAGATAAATGACTGCGTCTTGAATTGTGAGTGCAAATAAAATTTAATCTAATTTCGAGATTATCATTTGCTTTCGACTGGATAAAATCAATCAAAGGTTGTAATGTTTCTTTTCTTTCTGTTGTAATCTGTCCAAAATCAAATAAAGAAACGATTTCATTTAATTCAGGAAATAAGGTGCTTGAATTTGACATTTTTATAGAATCAATTAGCAACATCCGGCACCAGGTGTGCAAGAATTAGCAGTAGCGGCGTTTAATTGCGTAAGTTTAAATTTTGATTTTTCTGATGGAATTCCACATTGCTCCTGTGCCAGGCAAGCAGTATTTTTATTGATTAATTCAAAATTTTTTCCATTGAAATCCAAATCATATTTACCAATAGTAGTATCCTGATATTCCACTTCAATTTCAAAATCTTCTATGCCCAGAACTTTTTCAGAAAGTTCGATGATATGAATTAATTTTTGTGGTTTTAAACGGTGTTCAAAATCATTAGCATCCCAAAGCTGGAAATTCACAACGGTTTCTTTTCGAACTGTTCCGCCGCAATCAATAAAGTTTTTAGTAATTAAACCGACTTCGGTCACATGAAAATGTTCCGGAACAAAGCTTCCGTTTGGTAATTGAAAATTTACTGTTTCAACAGTAGTAAGTAATTTTTTAATTTCTGAAAGTTTCATAATAATTTGATTTAATAATTAACAACATTCTTTTTTATTTTTCTCAATATGAAGCGTGATAATTTGAAAGAAACCTTTTATTTTTTCAAAACCAGTTTCATTTATACAGTAACAAATCGCGTTTCCGTCAATGTTACCTTTGATTAAGCCGGCATTTTTAAGTTCTTTTAGGTGTTGTGAAACTGTAGGCTGCGAAAGAGGCAATTCGTTTACAATATCACCACAAATGCAGGTATTTACTTTTAACAGATATTCTATAATAGCAATTCGCGCCGGGTGACCTAATGCTTTTGTCAGAATAGCTAATTCGTTTTGTTGATCCGTAAAATGATCAGATTTACTTGCTCCCATTGTTTTATATTTATATTGCAATATTACGATATTGATAGAAATAAAAAAAGAAAATAATATTTTATTTTCTTTTTTTATTCTTACTCAAAATCTATTTCGGAAGTTTTCCCATAATTGCAAGTGCTGTAATCAAGATAATTAAAAAACAAATCCAAAAAATAATATGACTTAATATGGTCAAAAAGAAGGCTTTTGTTTTTGACATTTTATTAAAAAACTGAACATTGGTCCAAAAGATTAATAGGAGGCCAATTATATAAGTTATCGTTGTAAACTTCTCCCCATGATGTGTACTATTTAAATACAATAAGATCGGAAATGTCAAAATTTGCACAAAAAGTCTTTGTGAAGCTTTAAAGGTATTCAGAACAAAAAATTCAAAAAAATTGTAACCTTGTTTTCTAAATGCTATATAAGTTCCAATGGTATAAATAGGAATAGTTGCAATAGTTGTCCATGCAAAGTGATTGGCAGTCCATTCGCCAAAATCATGTAAGTCTACACCTGAATCAGTATCCTTTGGAAATAAATCAATATGGTAATAATGAAATAGAAAACCATAAAAAGCCCCAAGAACTGCAACTAATGATAAAGGTTTAAAATGTTTGACACGTTTTCCTTCAATGAATTCTCTGATGGTATGTCCTGGTCTTGTAAATAGCTGTTTTAAAGAATATGGAATTCCTGCATCAAAATGTAACAACCCATGTTGAATATCATGCCACAAAAAATGTGCATTAATTTTATGTGTATCAGCAGGCTGCCCACAGTTATTGCAATAATGACCAGTGAAAACCTGATGACAGTTTTTGCAGTTTATTTCCATTCTGTTTCTATTTTTTTTAATTCGGATTATTTGATCGTATTTTTATTCCAGCCATTTGGGAACATAATTGCCAATAGTACTACAATTAGTAAAAAGTTATATTCCATACCATTTCTTCCTCCACCAACAACAAACCAGCCTTCTTTAAAATGAACTGTAATAATCCCCATAATCAACACAAAGATGGTTACAAATCCGGCCAGTTTTATAAATTTATTCAGAATTAAAAGCACTGCTGCTACAACATGTGATAATTTAATTGACCAGGCCAGAAATACGCCAAAAGGAGCGAAGCCTATCTGATTCAAAAATAAATTTCCGAAATCATTTATTCCATTATTAAACATTCCAAAAACGGAATGGGTTAAAAGTATTATGGCAACAGCAATTCTTAATAATAAAGTTCCGTTCATGATTTATTTTTGTTTGTTAGTGGAATTAAAAATAATAAAAAAACGCACATTAAATAAATTAATATGCGTTTTGAATTTTGCCAGGCTACGTTTTTAAACTTTTCCTAAAGTATATAATTGTGTCATTGTTGGTGTTAAGCTTCCTCCGGCTGGTTCAAGCGTAATTCCAAAGGCTTCAGCTTCGTTGGTGCGATCTACAGCAAAGATTTTATTTGAGTTTCCTTCAAAGTCGCTCAATAAACCAATGCTCGTTGGCGTAAGCACCGGACTTAATTTTAAAGCCCAAACCTGGTAAACCATTCCTTTTGGTGGTTTTGGCAAACCTGCAGCATCAATATAAGTAGTTTTAGTGTCTTTGTTCCAATATACTTTTGCAAATGATGTTGGTGAAACTGTTTGACCACCAAGAGTTACTCCGGTATTTTTAATATCTCTAACGATGGTTAAATTTTTCTCGGTTTCTTTATTTTGTTGATCTAAGTAAGCAAAATCTCTTTCAATTTTATTTTTTTCATTACCAACAGTTGCAATTGCATCTTTGGTTTTTGTTAGTTCTAAAGTTTGGTATCCAAGTCCTAAAAGTAATAAAACTGCAGCAGCCCAGCCCACATATTGTGACCATTTAGAAGTTGGCTTCATTTCGACTACTTTACCATGTTTCAGTTCTAAACGTGCTTTGATTTTCTCGAAATTGGCTACCGAATGGAAAGGAGAGAAGCTCGATGATAAAGCTACAATAGCCTTTTCTATCGCAATAATTTCCTGATCCATTTCCGGATTTTTTTTAGCCATTTCAGCTATTTCTATATTTTCAGTTTCGGTTAACAAACCATAAACGTATAGTTCTAGAATTCCTGAGTCAATATATTCTTGTGCTTCCATTATATTTTTAAATAATTACGTAAATCGTTAATACAGTTTCTGTTTTGCGTTTTGATAGTTCCCAATGGCATTGCCAATTCTTCTGAAGCTTCTTGTTGGGTATATCCTTTAAAAAATAATAAATCAATTATTTCTATACATTTTGGTTTCAGTTTTTTGACGAATTCCTGAATTCCAATAGTATCAATTCTATTCACTAATTTATTACTGTCGTCTAACAGATGTACGAAATTATCTGAGGGAAGGTTTTTTTGACTGTTATTAAAATCTTTAGATCTTAACTTGTCGATAGAGGTATTACGAGCGATATTAAGGATCCACGTATAAAATCGGCCTTTGCTTTCATTATATGAATCGATGTTTTTCCAGATTTTGACAAAAACTTCCTGCAAAACATCTTCAGCTTCTTCTCTGTTACGTATTAAAACATTAATTACCGAAAACAAACTTTTCGAATACATATCATACAAGTGGGTAAAAGCTCTTTCGTCTTTCTTGTAGATCAAAACTAATAATTCTTCTTGACTCATAGATTTAAGGTTTTTTAAGTTTAAACAAAATTTATTAAACAATATTGTAATACCTGAGATAAAGATAATTGATTTTTTTTTGAAAAACGCATTTTTTTTAACAGTCAAATCCCTAGTAAAATAAGGGGTTTTAAAAAAAATAGTATTTTTTTTCATTTTTTTTAAACCAAAAACAATCCAATTACGTAAATGCTATTATAACATGAAAATTACTGCCTGATAAAATAGCAATTTTTATAAAAAGCTCTTTTTGTTGCGCTATAATGAGCATGTTAAGAATAAAACAGTAATAGTTATTTTAACATTTGTTTAAAGAATTTTTTAGGTTTAAAAACGATAAAAAATAGAAAGCTATGAAAAATCTGAATAAATTAAAAATTTTAATTGTAGGTCTGACTACGGTTTTGGCGTTATCAAATTTTAATAGCCATAATCCCCGAAAAGGAATTGTCAGGCTTTATAATTCGGTCTTAAATGGTTCAGTTTGTCAAAGTGATTTTATTCAAATAAATACATAAGATTCAATAGTTGATGTCCTCGGACTTCCAACCCGAAAATTATTTGCAGACTGTATTTTCCAGATTAAAACGAATTAGAATTTTCCTTATACATGCCACTAGAAAAGATCAGCTGGGGAATATGAATTAGAGTTTTAAAATAATTTTCAATATAACCGGGAGGCATCAACTATAATAAAATATAAAGTAACTATAAAATAAGATTCAGGATAGCACCAACTTTTATTTTATAACATAAATAGGACAATATTAATTCATGGTTTGATTTGTTTGTATGGGGAGAAGCCTAACGTCTGATTAACGTTAGGCTTCGTTTTTTTATTTAACTTATGTTTAATAAAAATAAAGCAATCAAATTCTTTCCGTAAAATAGATTTTAACTAATTTTATAAAAAATTAAACGATGAACAAAATAGCATTTTTAGTTTGTAGTGCAGTCTTTTTAATGGCAGCACAACTTCAGGCTCAAACAAGTATCAATAAATCTAAAACAGAAAAAGTTATGGGAAAACAAACCATCTATCAATTTAAAGTGGAAGATTTATCAGGAAATACTTTTGATTTTGCTTCTTTAAAAGGAAAAAAAGTCATGATTGTAAACACCGCATCAAAATGCGGATTAACGCCTCAATATAAAGATCTTGAAGCTGTTTACAAAGAGTATAAAGACAAGGGGTTTGTAATTGTAGGTTTCCCGGCAAATAACTTTGCTTCTCAGGAACCAGGTACAAATGAAGAAATTCAAACGTTTTGTCAACAAAATTATGGTGTAACTTTTCCAATGATGGACAAAGTATCTGTAAAAGGTGACGATATGTGCGAGGTTTATAAATTCTTAACGCAAAAATCTAAAAACGGTTTACAGGATTCTGAAGTGGAGTGGAATTTTCAAAAATACCTAATCAACGAAAAAGGAGAGTTAGTAAAAGTGATCAAACCAAAAACACTAGTTACAGAACCAGAAGTAATCAATTGGATTAAAAGTTAATTCAAAATGATCTAAACCAAAAAATCCACAAACTTGAATGTAAATTCAGGTTTGTGGATTTTTTTTATTTACGATTAATCAGTTTCAACCTTTCAAAACCTCAATAATTCTTTTTTCAATAGCCGGTTCTGAATCTGAATGTCCGGCATCTTCAATATACAAAACAGTTCTTTTAAGTTTATGATGGAATGTTTCAGCATATTCAACCGGACAAATTGAATCCTGTTGTCCATGAATGATGGTTACCGGAATATCATCGAGAACATACGTATTATTTAGAATGTAGTTTTCTTCAATAAAACATTTATTACTTAAATAATACGCTTCCATAATCGCTAAGGATTCAAACGGAAATTCTTCAATAATAGCTTTGATCTCCTTTTCCGTGATTCCTTTTTTAAAAATAGATATTTCGTAAAATACCCATTCATAACAATAAAAAAACCTGTTTTCTACGGTTCCATTCAGCATTTGATCCAAATAATATTCAGATATACTTACAGCTGAATCTATTGGAACATTGTGCTTAAATCTGCTCCATTCCTTCGGGAATTCATTTTCAACTCCACCATTTAGATAATGATTTATCGATTTTTTGTCACCTAAAAAAACACCTCGTAATAAAAGGCTTTTTACTCTTTCGGGATTCTGAATCGCAAACACAAGACTTAGTGTTGTTCCCCATGAACCACCAAATACATTGATTTTATGGATGTTTAAATGTTTTAAAAGAACATTAATGTCATTAACAAGATCTTGAGTAGTATTTTCTTTTATACAGCCAAAAGGTTTGCTTTTTGAAGATCCTCTTTGGTCAAAAAAGATAACTTTATGTTTCTTAAAATCAAAAAAACGCTTGTCTTGCTCTGAAAATCCTGCACCAGGACCACCATGCACAAATAAATAAGGTTCGCCATCGACAGCACCGCAAACTTCATAATAGATATCATGAATTTCACTAACTTTAAGATACCCGCTCTCTAATAAGGAATTTATCTCCAATATTTTTTTTGATTGAATTTTATTTTTGAAACATCTATACAAAGTTCATAAAGTGTTTATTGATAAAGCTTTGTGAACATTGCGTTTTCTCATTTTAAGCTAAGGTAAAAATCCTTGCGCCCCTTGCGGTTAAGTTAATATCAGCTGCATGAAAACCAAATCAAGCCAATGATCAAATTTGTATCCCACTTCGCGAATTGTTCCTGTTACTACAAAACCAAATTTTTCATGAAAAGCAATACTTCCCGCATTATCAGCATCAATAGCGCCAATCATTACATGATATCCTTGTTCTTTCGCCAGACGAATTAATTCGGTTAATAGTTGAGATCCAATTCCTTTTCCAATTACATTATCTACCACATAAACGGAATGCTCAACTGTGTATTGGTAACCGATTTTTTCACGGAATTGTCCATAACTTCCAAACCCAACTACTTCGCCATCTAAATCAGCCACAACAATAGGAAGATTTTTTGCAGTTTTATCTTCAAACCATTTTGTTTGCACTTCAAGTGTTTGAATATCATAGCTATAATTGGCTGTAGTATGCAAAATCGAATAGTTTACAATGTCAAGGATTTTTCCTAAATCATTTTTTACGGCAGGTCTAAGAGTAAGGCTCATGGTTTTTAATATTTTTATTTTTTCCGCCACGAATTCACAAATCATTTTGTCTATGTTCTTCAAATAATTCGTGAATTCGTGACTATCTTTTTTTATTTAGTATTCAGTTCCGCCAACAAAGTGTCAACTTCTTTCGTATTCCAGGTCATTTCGGTACAAATAACTTTGGCATCGTTGGCATATTGTAAAGCTAATTTTTTGTCTTTAATTTTATTGTAAAGTCTGGCTGCGAGTAAATTTCCGTCATAAGAATCATTTAGTTCTAAAGAATGTTTAACCCAGAAAATAGATTTTTTAAGGCTTTCGGTATCTTTAATATGTTTCAAATAAGTTTGTCCAATATCTTTTAAAAAGCTGGCATCGTTCCAAACTAATTTCTGTGTATCTGCAAGTGTTACTTTTTTATAAAACTGCCATTTTTCAGTTCTTTCAGCCAAAGTCAAATCAAATTTAAAAACCAAAGAATCTGTTTTTTGCAATCGTATTGATTTTGCAACTTCTCTTTGTTTGTAATAGTTTACGGTATCTAAATTATCAACTAACGGTCGAAGCAATTCGGTCACAATACTTTCAACTTTGCGATCTACACGATTTTGTGAAGCTACAGCAGCAAACTCTTTTTGATGTTTTAAGACATATTGAAATTCTCTCGAATTAATATCAGTAACTCCATTGGCTATAATTCTCCAATTGGTTTCGCTAACCAATTGTGCGTCAGATTGCGTTTTAAGGTAAATATGTGTAGGAACAGATAATTCGGTTCTGTCTTTTCCTTTTTTTAACGTATTTAAGTAAGCAAAAAACTTGGTTGGATTACTTGGATCCGAAAGAAATTCCTTTTCTAAATAAGGTAATTGCATTTTGGAATTCAATGCATATTTTACTTCTGTCATGAATTCGGCAGTTTTCATTTCACCTTTCAAGGCATACAAAAGCGTTTCATTATCATCCAAAAATAAAAAAGTAGGGAGTGATTTGGTGTTGTATTTATTCTTTAAAGCTAATCCTTCTTCTTTTTCAATGTTTTTCCAGATACAAACATAATTTTCCTTTAAAAAAGCCATGACATCAGGATCACTAAAAACTTCTTTTTTCATCTGATTACAATGCGGACACCATTCGGCATAAAGCATTATAAAAAGAGGTTTTCCTTCTGTTTTTGCAGTTTCCAGAGCTTTCTTATAAGACATGTCGTCAGGAACAAATTGATTTTGTGACTTTACGGTTTGTAAGGAAATACAAAGTAAAAAAAGATAAATAAAACGCATATAAAATTTATTTTGATCGAAAAATCGCTTTTACAAATATATTTCCTTTTTCTAAAAACAGCCTTAATATCTTCCCAATTTATAAGTAAATCAAATGCGAAGTTTGTAACTTTGTGGTATCAAAAAAAATCTTCAAGTTTAGATTTTCTTTAAAAATAATACGCCATAAGAATGATTTACCCCAAAATACCGCTTGCACAAAGCATTATCGAAATTTGTTTAGCAAAAGGAATTACCAATATTATTATTTCTCCCGGATCAAGAAATGCACCCTTAACGATTGGTTTTGCACAAAATCCTAATTTTAGCTGTTATAGTATTGCAGACGAACGTTGCGCAGCTTTTTTTGCATTGGGTATTGCACAGCAAACTAAAAAACCAACTGCAATTGTTTGTACATCAGGTTCTGCATTATTAAATTATTATCCGGCTGTAGCCGAAGCATTCTACAGTCAGATTCCCCTGATTGTAATTTCTGCGGATCGACCTCAAAATAAGATAGATATTGGAGATGGACAAACGATTCGTCAGCAAAATGTTTTTCAGAATCACTCGGTTTTTAATGCCAATTTAAGCGAAGAAGCTTCTGAAGAAAATGATTTAAAAATCAATAAAGCCATAGAAACGGCAATTCTTCAAAAAGGTCCGGTTCATATTAATGCTCCGTTTGAAGAACCTTTGTATGAAATGGTAGAAACACTTTCAGTTGAACCAAAAATTACGCATTCAGAAGAAATTTTCGGAACCAAAACGATCGAAAATGTAGCCCAATTTGTTTCAATCTGGAATTCAGCCAAACGAAAATTAATCCTGGTTGGCGTTAACGAAGCTAATGTTATTGATCACGAAATTATAGATAACCTTGCAAAAGACCCGTCTGTTGTAGTATTGACAGAAACGACTTCAAACCTGCATCATCCTGATTTTATTAATAGCATTGATACTTTAATTACACCGTTTGAAGATGTTGATTTTAAAGAGCTTAATCCGGATGTTTTAGTGACTTTTGGCGGTATGATTGTGTCTAAACGTATAAAAGGATTTTTGCGCAAACACAAACCGAAAGAGCATTGGCATATCGATACTTTAAGAGCTTACGATACATTCAATGCCTTGACAAAACACTTTGTAATGCAGCCAAATGATTTTTTTAAAGATTTATTAGCGCAAACAACTTTTACTGAAAGCAATTATGCAAAAAAAATTGCGAAAAT
The DNA here is from genome assembly GCA_900107365.1 of Flavobacterium aquidurense. Classification (GTDB taxonomy): domain Bacteria; phylum Bacteroidota; class Bacteroidia; order Flavobacteriales; family Flavobacteriaceae; genus Flavobacterium; species Flavobacterium aquidurense. The sequence goes on along the minus strand of FNPS01000008.1, from coordinate 248,307 downwards.
TTACAATTTGAGAAAAGTAAGAAGAAGTGAATATTTAGCTAAAACTTCTTTTTCAGATTTTAAAGTTTTCGAAAAAGTTATCGAATCCTTGCCAAAAAATAGTCAGCTACAAATTAGCAACAGCTCTGCAATTCGATACGCACAATTAATTCACATCGATCCATCAATAGAGGTTTTCTGTAATAGGGGAACGAGCGGAATTGATGGCAGCACATCAACAGCAATTGGCGCGTCGGTAGGAAGTGGAAAACAAAATGTTTTTATAACTGGAGATATTAGTTTCCTGTACGACAGCAATGCGTTGTGGAATGCCTATATCCCAAAAAACTTCAAAATTATTTTGATTAATAATGGAGGAGGAGGAATCTTCAGAATTTTACCGGGACATGAGGAAAAGCCTGTTTTTAATACCTATTTCGAAACTTCTCATCATTTAACTGCCGAGCATTTGGCCAAAATGTATCAATTCGGGTATTTGACCGCGTCTGATACAGAATCGCTAGAAACCGAAATAGATAATTTATATTCACAAAATGACAAACCGGTTATTTTAGAAATTTTCACACCTACTGCACAAAATGATGTTATTCTAAAACAATATTTTAAAGAGTTGGTTTAGAAAATAGTATATAAAAAGAGAAAAGCGCCTGATGGCGCTTTTCTTTTATACTGACTTGTTATTTTATCGGAATTGGAAAAACAGGTATACTTGCATGACCTAAAGCATCAACGGTCTGTACTGCAAAGAAATAATTGTCTTTAGAATAAGGGATTTCGACTTTAGTATCTTTTACAAAAAATGTCTTTTCCCAATGCGATGAAGACGTTTCTCTCATTAGAATCTGATAACCATATTGCGTTTTATCTTCCGGAGCACTCCAAATTAAAGTAGAAGAATTAGAAAGATTTTTAACTTCAATTCCAACATTTACCGGAGCTTTAGGAGACCATGCCAGATTCGCTAAAACGGCTAAGTTGGCACAGGTATTTTTTCTTAAATAATCAAAATCCATAAATTCAGGAAGATCTCCAAATTTAGTATTATTTTCTGTTCTCAAATCCTGATGCTGGTGATCAAAATTTTCATTCATTTCACAAAAACGTACTGCCGTAAATCCGTTTTGGCTAAAAGGAGTATGATCGCCTCCTCTTAAAAAACGATCGTTTCTATACACTAATTTTACAGAAAGCTGATCAACATATTGTTCTGTAGTTGTTTTAATATAACGCGCCAATAGTCTTGAAGGGCTGTCATTATCACGATTAATTGACTTACGCATTTTAGCTTCTTCCTCCGTTTCTAAATAAGGGATAGTTTCACTAAATACGCGTATTTGTGTATTGTCTCTTAAATTAGTTCCACTAGATAAGCTGTTACCAATCATGTCATTATTCAGCATCGCAACAATATTCCAATTTGAAGCTTTAGCAAATTCAGCCAGGTGTCGGGCACCAATAAGTCCTTGTTCTTCACCCACAACAGCAACAAAAATAATCGTAGCAGGAAAAGATCGTTTACTCATTATTTTGGCCAATTCAATAACAGCTGCAACGCCAGAACCATCGTCATTAGCTCCCGGTGCATCAGATTTAATATTCATTACATCTGAAACACGCGAGTCAAGATGTCCACTTATAATTAGTACACGACTATCAGTAGGATCAGTTCCTTTTAAAGTCGCCATTACATTCCCAAGCTGGCTATCAACTTTTACTCGCTTTCCGTCTGCTTTATAGGTAAAATAATCAATTGTTGAAGTCAGTCTTCCCCCAGATTCTAATGCATATTTGTCAAATTCAGATTTTACCCATTGTTGTGCAGCACCAATCCCTTTTGTTTTGCTTTTGGTGTCGCTTAAAGTATGTCTGGTTCCAAAAGTTACCAGTTTTCGAACAGTTGCTTCGAGGTTTTCGGCTTTAACTTCTGAAATCATCTTTTTAATTTCAGGATCTTCAGCAACCTGCGAAATACCCATCTGAGAAAATAATAAAAAGGCGAAAACGAAGTAAAAAGTAATTTTTTTCATTGATTTGGAGTTAATTTAGGTTCTCAAATTTAATTAAAAAGGTTAAACGAAGATGATATCGCTATTGCTTTTTTTTTATCCAAAATATTTTTCTGTTTCCCATTTTCAAACTTCGTACATTTGCACCTTAGAAACTTAGTTGCTTAGCACCTCAGAACCTTATTATAATGATTGAAATAGGAAAATACAATACACTTACCATATTACGCGATACCAAAGTTGGATTATTTTTAGGAAATCCTGAAAAAGATCCTGAAGGAATCCACGATATATTATTACCCAATAAATACGTGCCAAATGAATTTGAAATAGGCGAGGAGCTTATTGTATTTGTTTATTTAGACCACGAACAACGCCCGGTTGCAACTACATTAGAACCTTATATATTATTGAATGAATTTGCGCTTTTAAGAGTAAATTACATCAATCAGGTAGGTGCTTTTATGGATTGGGGAATGGAGAAAGATATTTTGGTTCCCTTTAAAGAACAAGCGCGTCCTATGGAAAAAGGAAAGCGTTATCTGGTTTACCTTTATATGGATGAAAAAACCAATCGTTTGGTGGCTTCAAGTAAATTGAACCAGTTTTTATCAAATGATCAGCTTACCGTTGAAAAAGGAGAAGAAGTTGATTTGATTGTTTCTCATATTACTGAATTGGGAATCAATGTAATCATCAATGAAAGACATAAAGGTTTACTATATAAAGATGAAGTTTATGATGACGCGATCAGAACTGGAGACAGAATGATTGGGTTTATCAAAAACATTCGTCCTGATAATAAAATTGACGTAGCATTACAAGTGCAAGGTTATCAAAGCATTGAGCCAAATGCAGAAAAGATTTTGGATGAATTACGTGCCAATCGTGGTTTCTTACGATTAAATGATGCATCACATCCGGAAGACATAAAAACGGTTTTAAAAATGAGTAAAAAGACCTTCAAAAAAGCAATTGGAGCGTTGTATAAGGATAAACTTATCGAAATCAAAGATGACGGGATTTATTTGGTAAAAGAAAACTAAATTCCAAATTCCAACTTAAAAATAATGAGAATTTCCATTTTGGAATTTGGAATTTAAAAAATTGGAATTTATTCGCAAGAATTATTATAACAAGAAAGGCTGCTCATTACAAGCAGCCTTTCTCTTTTTATTCAGTTTTAAAAAAAATTGTAATTAAAAAAAAACAGAAATAAAATTATTCGAATCCATCAAAAGAATAACAACTTTAAAAATTTTAGAAGTCACTCTTTCCTCTGGTATGTCTTTAAACAATCATTACGTTTATCTTAAAAGCAAAAAATCAATTTCACGGCTAATCCATTTGGTTGATAAATAACTTATAGAATGTTTTGGTTAGCATTTTTCCTCTTTTCGTAATCAATTTTATACTAATTACTTAAACAATTCTAACATTTAACCTTAGGTGTTACTATCTCCTTTTTGAAGTTTTAACAAACGCGTAAATCATTTGCTCATTAGTCAAAGGTTTACTAATAAAAACCGTAAAAAAATGAGCGACAAAATTTTTAATTTTTCTCAAAAAAAGTCATTTTTTAGGTTAATAAATCAGTGAAAGAAAATCAATCTTAAATCAGTGAAATAAAATGTATCTCATTGATTTCTAGGGTGTAAAATTACTCAATTATTTTTAAAATCCAATGTTAAATAATGTTATTTTTTGTAAGTAAAGGGTATTTGTTACATTCTAAAGTTATTTTAGCGCAGACTTAGGTCGATTTGAGTAGGTCAAAATATAAAAATGCTTTATTTTTACACTATAATTATTAAAACTAAACAAATAGAAATGGATTGGATTACTGCCAGAGAATTTGAAGATATCACCTATAAAAAATGTAATGGAGTTGCAAGAATAGCGTTTAACAGACCTAATGTAAGAAACGCTTTCCGTCCAAAGACAACTTCAGAATTATACCAGGCTTTTTACGATGCACAAGAAGATACTTCGATAGGAGTAGTGTTACTTTCTGCTGAAGGCCCGTCAACTAAAGATGGTGTATATTCTTTTTGCAGTGGTGGCGATCAAAATGCACGTGGACATCAGGGTTATGTTGGAGAAGATGGTCAACATCGTTTAAATATTCTGGAAGTACAACGTTTAATTCGTTTTATGCCAAAAGTGGTTATTGCCGTTGTTCCGGGTTGGGCAGTGGGTGGCGGACACAGTTTGCATGTGGTTTGCGATATGACTTTGGCAAGTAAAGAACACGCTATTTTTAAGCAAACAGATGCTGATGTAACCAGTTTTGACGGTGGTTACGGATCTGCTTATCTGGCTAAAATGGTAGGTCAGAAAAAAGCACGTGAAATTTTCTTTTTAGGAAGAAATTATTCAGCTCAGGAAGCAATGGATATGGGAATGGTAAATGCTGTGATTCCACACGATGAATTGGAAGCAACTGCTTACGAATGGGCCCAGGAAATTCTTCAAAAATCACCAACTTCTATAAAAATGCTGAAATTCGCCATGAACCTTACTGACGACGGAATGGTTGGTCAACAGGTTTTTGCTGGTGAAGCAACTCGCTTAGCTTACATGACAGAAGAAGCAAAAGAAGGTAGAAATGCATTCCTTGAAAAAAGAAAACCGAACTTCGGGGAAAATAAATGGTTGCCATAAAAAGTTAAAAATTGTTTCAAGTTTCAGGTTTCAGGTTACGAAACCCAACACTTGAAACTTGAAACATGAAACTAAAAAAACAAAATAAAACAAAATAGAAAGAATGAAACATTGGATTGAAGCCGCCAGACTGCGCACATTGCCTTTATCAGTTTCCGGAATTATAGTAGGAAGTATATACGCCTTATCAAACCCAACTGCAACAATCAATACGCCAACTGAGGTATTTAGCTGGAAAATTTTTGGTTTTGCTCTTTTAACAACGCTGGGTTTACAGGTTTTATCCAATTTTGCAAATGATTACGGAGATGGTGTAAAAGGTACCGATAATGCTGACCGTGTTGGTCCGCAACGTGCCATTCAGAGCGGATTAATTACCCCTCAGGCCATGAAAAAAGCCATCATAATTACTGCTGCATTGACTTTACTATCTGCTATTGTATTGATTTATTTTGCTTTTGGCGAATCTAATTTCGGATATTCTATCTTCTTTTTGTTGTTAGGAATCGCTGCAATTGTATCAGCAATTCGATATACAGTTGGTAATTCAGCTTATGGTTATAAAGGTTTTGGAGACGTTTTTGTTTTCATTTTCTTCGGATTGGTAAGTACTTTGGGTGTTAACTTTTTATATTCTAAAGAAGTAGATCCACTTTTAATTTTACCTGCAATTGCTATCGGATTATTAAGTGTGGGGGTTTTAAATCTGAATAATATGCGTGATGAAGAATCAGACAGAAAATCTGGAAAAAACACTATTGTTGTTCAAATTGGTGATGCAAATGCTAAAATGTATCATTTTACATTAATCATTACAGCAATGATTTTGGTAGTAGTTTTTGCCATTTTAAGCGATTATCGTTTTGATCAGTATTTGTTTTTATTAGCTTATATTCCTTTAACTAAACATTTAATTACCGTTTATAAAAATCAAAACCCTAAACTTTTAGATCCGGAATTAAAAAAGGTGGCATTAAGTACTTTTTTACTTTCAATACTATTGACAGTATGTATGATTTCATTAATTTCAGACATCATTGTTAATCTATTCCTTGGCGGAAGATAAAATCAAGGTTTAACTATAAATTTAAAAAAAATGAAAATTACATTCTACGGACACGCTTCTTTAGGTATCGAAGTTGGAGGAAAACACATTCTTGTTGACCCTTTTATTACTGGAAATCCTCAGGCTGCGGCAATTGATATAAATACATTAAAAGCAGATTACATTTTACTGACACATGCACATGGTGATCACGTTTTAGACGTTGAAGCTATTGCTAATCGTACCAATGCAGTAATCGTTTCTAATGCAGAAATTACAAGTTATTATGCCAAACTAGGTTATAATGCACACCCAATGAATCATGGCGGAAGCTGGAAATTCGATTTCGGAAAAGTAAAATATGTAAATGCAATTCACTCCAGTTCTTTTCCTGACGGAAGTTACGGAGGAAATCCTGGTGGTTTTGTAATAGAAGGCGAGCATAAAAATATTTATATCGCCGGAGATACGGCACTTACAATGGATATGAAATTGATTCCGATGCGTACCAAATTAGATTTGGCTATTCTTCCAATTGGAAATAATTTTACAATGGATGTTGAAGATGCTATTATCGCTTCTGATTTTGTCGAATGCGATAAAATTTTAGGCTATCATTTTGATACTTTTGGTTATATCGAAATCAATCACGAAGAATCAATCCGCAAATTTTTCGATAAAGGAAAAGACTTAATGCTTCTCGGAATCGGAGAATCTATTGAATTGTAATAATTTTCAGGAGCTATTTCCCGCTTTCGGCTATATCTTTTTTGAGGCGATGAAAAATCGCCTCAAAAAAGGATACCGCCTCTATCGGGGCTAGGGTAGCTAGTTTCAAAAGAGCATTTTTACTTTGGCATAATATATGTCATCATTAAAAGATCAAAATAAATTTATAATCCAATTTTAATTCGTGCATTCGTGGCTAAAAAACTTATTACCAGAAATATGAATTTCAAAAAAATAATTTTATCTCTTTTAATTACAGTTTCATACAACGCTTTTGCTCAAAAAGATGGTTATTGGGACAAAGAGCGCGCCACTACTAAAGAAATTATAGTTTCTGCACGTGACCGAATCACTTTAAAAACAGAAGATCTTCCTGTTGGAACCACAGAAATTGTGTACCGAATTACACTTTTAGACGAAAACCAGCAAATGGCAAACAGTCTGGTTTCAGTATTGAAAGCGATTCCAGACCCAACCGGAATCAGCCAGGGATCTGCCGGAGCAGTTTTTTTAATGTCAAAAATTTCCGGAGACGATAATTGTACTTATGCGCTTTTTACTTCAGAAGAAAATGCAAAAAAATACATCGATGATGGAAAAACAGACAAAGCATGCTATGCACAGGTAAACGAAGTAAGTAAAGATGCAAAACGCTTATCATTAGACAAATCTTCTTGTTTAGGGCAAGATATCAGTACAATTTGGTTTGGTTTTCACAGCAAAAACTGGCTTCTGAATCAAAAAATTGTTTTGGAGGTTGTGCCTTGGGTCGATACTAAATTAAACCGTGGCTGGAATCAGGACAATAAAAACGAAATTATCAGTTTGTGTAAAACATCAACAATGGCTCAAAAAATGGCCAATTCTGATGATTTTTGTGTCTGCATTTTAGATAAAATTATAAAGCAATATCGTTACACAGAGTTTCAAAAATTATTGCCAATCGAAAAAAATAAAGTCTATAAAGATTTTGGAAATGCTTGTTATAAAGATGCCGATATTTCTAAAAACGTTTATAACGATTTGAGAGTTCAGGCTTCAACTTTAATAAAACTCCAAAAATACAACGAAGCAATTCAGAAACTGAACACCATTATTAATGACGGAAAAGCAACAGCAATTGATTATGGATCTATTGGTTACTGCTATATTTTGACTAAACAATATGCAAAAGCCATTAAATTCCTTAAAGAAGGCGAAAAATTAGATGATACCGAGTTATTAGTAAAATTAAATTTGGCTCATGTTTATTTGGTTAGTGATGATTATAGTGAAGCAAAAGTAATCTATAAAAAATACCAAACTCAAAACGTAACAGACAGTTTAAGCTGGAAGGACAAGACAAAAAAAGACTTTGAAATTTTTCAAAAAGCGGGATTACCATCCAAAGACTTCGAAAAAGTATTAAAGCTCTATAATTAAGTTGCTAAGATGCTGAGACACTAAGTTTTTAGTTTCTCAGCATCTTAGTGTCTTAGTAACTTAGCACCTAAAAAATGAAAGCGACTTACCACAAATATATGCTCGAATTTAAGCGTCCTTCGGGGACGTCACGAGGCGTTATGACTGAAAAAGAAACCTGGTTTATTGTTCTTGAAGAAAATGGTAAAAAAGGAGTAGGCGAGTGTGGTATTTTGCGAGGCTTAAGTGCTGATGATCGCGATGATTACGAAGAAAAACTCAACTGGGCCTGCCAGAATATCCATTTGGGAGAAACTGCACTTTTGGAAGCCTTATTAGAATTTCCTTCGATACAATTTGGAATAGAAATGGCTTTTTTATCTCTTAAAAGCGAAAATCCTTATCTTTTATTTCCTTCTGATTTCACCAATAATTCTAAATCAATTGTAATAAATGGCTTAGTTTGGATGGGAGAAGCTTCTTTTATGAAAGCGCAAATCGAAGAGAAATTAGAACAAGGATTTGATTGTATAAAACTTAAAATCGGAGCAATAGATTTTCAAAAGGAACTTGAATTATTGCAGTTTATCAGAAGCCATTTTTCTGCAGAACAAATAGAAATCAGAGTTGATGCCAATGGTGCTTTTGCTTTAAATGAAGCTTTAGATAAATTACATCAATTAAAAGTATTTCAGTTACATAGTATTGAACAACCCATTAAGAAAGGAAATATATCTGCTATGGCTCAATTGTGTAAAAAAACACCTTTTCCAATTGCTTTGGATGAAGAATTAATAGGTGTATTTTCATTAGAAGATAAGGAAGCATTATTACAAAAAATTCAACCACAATATATTATTCTGAAACCAAGTTTTGTTGGAGGTTTTACAGGAACCCAGGAATGGATTGATCTAGCAAATAAATACAATATTGGATGGTGGATAACCTCGGCCTTAGAAAGTAATATTGGTCTAAACGCGATTGCACAATGGACTTTTACCTTACACTCAAAAATGCCGCAAGGCTTAGGAACAGGTGCGCTATACACAAACAATTTCGATTGTCCGCTTGAAGTTTCAAAAGGAAAATTATGGTACAATAGCTCTAAAGATTGGAGTAAAAACCTTTTATAAAAAGTATAAAAAAATCAAAGTAACAGAGGAAATAAAACTTCCCTCTGCAACTTTGAACATTCAACCTTTTTTTACTCTTTCCCGCCAAGCAATCCTGCCTGCCAATCCTTAAGTTCCTGCCATTTACCTTCATAAGCCAACAAGGCTTGTTTGGCCCATGTACTTGGATTATGAATAGCATAATTTTCGCCGCCCGCATCCAGAATAGCTTGTAGTTTTTCTGTGGAAGACTCAGACAAATCTTTCCAGGTTGTAATTCCGGCCGCATTGCATAAAGCTTCAATTTTAGGACCGATTCCTTCGACAATTTTTAAATCATTTTCTTTTATTTTCTTGCCAAATGCAGTTGCTGCCACTCCGGCATCAAATAAAAACAGAGGCGCTGTGTTTGCGGCAAAAGAATGAGATGTATTTATTACAGTTGCTTTCGCAGCCAAATCAGCTTCTAAAGATGAAATCTTGGCATTTAAACTCTTCGTATTTGCTTTGCAGGCATCGAGATCTGCCTGTAAGGACAAAGCAAGCGAATCATCAGTTTTGGATGATCCCATTTTTCCCAATAAATAGCCTAAAATTCCACAGATTAACCCCACGAGCGCAGGTATTAAGATACAAGGTATATTCATAATAGTATATTTTAATTATTTAATTGTAATTACTGTTCTTCTGTTGTTTGCTTTACCGTCTGTAGTAGTATTTTCTCCAATTGGTTCATCTGGTCCTTTTGATTCCAAAGAAATTCTCGTGCCATCAATGCCATTTTTGCTTAGATAGTTTTTAGAAAATTCTGCACGTTTTTGCCCCAAAACAATATTGGCATCACGATTACCAACGTTGTCTGTATGTCCAACAATTAAAATAGCAGCATCTTTAATATGATCCATATATTTTACAATATCGGTCACTTTTTGTTTTTCAACGCCAGTTAAATTGTCGCTTGTTTTATTAGTATTGAAGTGCAGCGTTAAAGGATCGGCATTGATTCTATCTTTTAAAATAGTCCATTCATCATTAGAAACTGCTGTAGTATCAACTGTATCAAAGTTATATTCGACAGGTCCCAAAAGTGTATCAGCATTCATTTTCCACGTTTCAATGATTTTACCTTTAGTATCAAATTGAGCACCTGATAAACCTTTAGAAACGAAATAATTTTTCACATCATTTGCCCTTGCTAATCCCAGATTTTCAAAAGTGGTTGTGTTGGTTTCGTCAGAAGTTGCATAACCTGTTATCGTAATTTTTTGTTTAGGATTTGAGACTAAAAATGTTTTAAGATTTTCAATTCCAATTGTAACAGAATCACTAACAGGAATAATAACTGCCGAGCTGCTTTTAAGGAATTTTAAATTATCATTGGTTCGATAATCAATTCCTGAACCATTAAGAACAAAAGGAACAAGGTTTGTGTCCTTTACTGCGACCGACGGTACTTTTTCAGTATCGATTGCTGTTGTTGTCATACTGCAATTGCAACAAAATTTTACATACAAAAAAGTACCTAAAATAATTGTTATAGCAATGCCTAATACATAAAGTGCTTTTTTAGACATAGGAAAGAAGTTAAGATTCTATCAAATTTAACAAAAAAATAAATACAGAATGTGTTACCAGTAAGTTATTTTTGTGTTATTTACCTAGTTTTGAGTCAGTTATAACGATGTTGTTTTGTCAATCTATATCTTCATCTCCATTTCAACACTGAATTAAATTGAGTAACTTGCAGTAAAAATAATTACATTATTAAAATGATAGAAATTGAGAGAAAGTTTCTAGTAAAATCTAATGACTTTAAAGAGCAGGCTTTTACCCAAAATCAAATTGCGCAAGGTTATTTAAGTTCTCTTCCGGAGCGAACTGTACGAGTTAGAATTAAAGGACAAAAAGGCTTTCTTACTATAAAGGGAATTGGTCATCAGGGTGGTATGTCCCGATTTGAATGGGAAAATGAAATTCCCCTTGATGAAGCGCAGGAATTGCTAAAATTATGCGAAAAAGGAAAAATTGAGAAAACACGTTTTGAGATAAAAGCTGGAAAACATGTTTTTGAAGTAGATGAATTTTATGGTGAAAATGAAGGCCTGGTGATGGCTGAAATTGAACTGGAGTCAGAAACAGAATCTTTTGAGAAACCAGTGTGGCTGGGAGAAGAAGTTACAAATGATGAACGTTATTACAATGCCTATTTGAGTAAAAATCCTTTTAAAACCTGGGTAAAATAATAAATCTATGACAGAATATGATTTGATCATTGTTGGAGGCGGACCAATAGGACTGGCTTGCGCAATTGAAGCTCAAAAGAAGAATTTAAGTTATTTAATTATAGAAAAAGGGGCCATTGTAAATAGTATTTTCAATTATCCATTGTATATGACTTTCTTTTCTACAGCCGAAAGGTTAGAAATTGGAGACATTCCCTTTAACTGTCTGGCCCCGAAACCAGGACGCCAGGAAGCATTGGAATATTATCGAAATATTCATAGATACTTTAATTTTTCGATTCATTTGTTTGAAAAAGTAATTAGTGTTCAGAAACAACAAAATTCAAGTTTCACTATTGTATCTGATAAGAATTCATACCAAGCTAAAAACGTAGTAATAGCAACCGGTTTTTATGATATTCCGATTGAAATGAAGGTAAAAGGCGAGGAGCTGTCAAAAGTACGTCATTATTACAAAGAAGCCCATGAATATGCTTTTCGCAATGTTTTAATCGTTGGCGCAAACAATTCTTCTGTGGATGCTGCTTTGGAATGTTGGAGAAAAGGAGCAAACGTCACGATGGTCATTCGCAAAAACGAAATCAACAGCAGAGTGAAATATTGGGTAAAACCAGATATCGAAAATCGAATTGCAGAAGGAAGTATTACAGCGTATTTTGAATCCAATATTAGCGAAATTAGGGAGAATGAAGTCGAAATTGAAACGCCAAACGGAAAAGTAACAATTGAAAATGACTTTGTTTTAGCCTTGACAGGCTACAAACCAGACTTGACTTTCCTGGAAAAAATGGGAATTCAACTTTCTGAAGATGAATTAAAAATACCAATATACCACCCCGAAACAATGGAAACGAATGTGGAGGGATTATTTTTGGCCGGAGTAGTTTGTGGTGGAATGCAAACACATAAGTGGTTTATAGAAAACTCCCGTGTTCATGCCGCTATGATTGTGGATCACATAACTTCTAAATAAAAAAAGTTTGCCACAGATTAAAGATTTGACAGATCAATCATTAAAATCTTTTAATCTGTGGCAAAATAAATTAAGAACTACAAGAAAGCATAGAACAACCTACTTTTGAACGTGCCCAATCAGGTCGTTTTGCAAACCATTTTTCAAATTCTGGTTGTTCATCGTATGGTTTTTGTAAAAGTAAATACAGTTCGTTTATTAAAGAGTAATCTTCTTTATCTGCTGCATCGATAGCTAATTGCGCCATATAATTTCGAAGTACATATTTAGGATTAACTTGATTCATTTTTTCTGCTCTGGATTCATCTGTAACTTCCTGAGCATTTAATCTTTGAAGATATACAGTAAACCATTTTTTCCAGGAATCTAAAATATCTCCTTTAATTTCTTCCGGTAAATAGAAAGAAACCTGAATTTTTTCAATAGCATTTTCGACAGAATCTGTTTTTGTTATTTTACTTAAATTTCTAAAAAAGAGCGTCATATCTGTTTCTGATAATTGTAAAACAGTTTCTAAACCTTCAATCAGCTTACTGTCAGTTTCAGTTGAAGTAAATAATCCTAATTTACTTAAATACATTAATTTATAATCTGATTCAAAATCAGAGATAAATGATTGTAAGATGTTTTCTAAAGGTTCTGCTTCATTAATTAACGGATAAAGTGCATTCGCTAACTGATATAAATTCCATTGTGCGACCTGAGGTTGATTACCAAAACGGTATCTTCTGTTTTGCGAGTCTGTAGTATTGGGAGTCCAATTTGGATCATAGTTTTCCAGCCAGCCGTAAGGTCCGTAATCAATCGTTAATCCGTGAATAGACATATTATCCGTATTCATAACACCATGAACAAATCCAACACGTTGCCAATCGATAATCATCTTACGCGTCGTGTCTGCAACGGTTTTAAAGAACTGCAGATATTGCTCTTTTGGCTCTCCTTTTATTTCAGGAAAATAATGTTTGATAGTATATTCAACAAACTCTTTTAGATTTTTAAGTTCGTTTCGTGCCGTAAGCATTTCAAAACTTCCAAAACGTATAAAAGATGGCGCTACACGACAAACAATAGCTCCTTTTTCGTAAGCAGGATTTCCGTTGTATAAAACATCTCTCAATACCTGATCACCAGACAAGATAAGTGAAAGTGATCGGGTAGTAGGAACGCCTAAATTAAACATCGCTTCAGCACATAAATATTCACGTATTGAAGATCGTAAAACTGCCAAACCATCTGCAGTTCTTGAGTAAGGAGTTTTTCCTGCACCTTTTAATTGCAAGGTAAAAAAGGCATTATTGTGTTCAACTTCGGTTAAATTAATAGCACGACCGTCGCCCAATTGTCCAGCCCAATTCCCAAATTGATGGCCTGCATAACACATGGCATACGGACGTGTTTCAGGAAGAATTTCTTTACCTGAAAAGGCATTCAAAAATGCTTCTGACTGAATTTCATCCTTGGTTATTCCAACCATTTCGGCAACTTCCTCAGAAGCATGAACTAAAGTTGGATTAGAAGGCTTTGTTGGATTTACAAAGGAAAATAGTGTGTTTTTTACCTGACGAATCTCATTGGTTTCATCAGGATCAGCAGGTAGTTCAACTGTAAATCGATTATTTATTTTTAAATTTTTCATTAGATTTTTTTTCTTTTTGCTACAAAGTACACAGATTAAAAATACTGCTATATCTATAAAAACAGCCACGAATTCACGAATGATTGCGTGTAGTATTAAAAAAATCGTGAATTCGTGGCGGAAATTTTTATGTTAAAAGCTTTTAAATTAGTTTACCAATCTGTCTGCGTACATTTTTTTTAATTTTTGAACTTTAGGATCAATTACGATTTGACAGTAACGGGCATCCTGATTGTTGTTGTAATAGTTTTGATGATCTTCTTCAGCATCATAAAAAACTTCAAAAGCTGTCAATTCTGTTACAATCGGATCTTCGTAAAATGGTTTTACTTCTTTAAAAACCTGTTCCGCTATTTCTTTTTGTTCTGCATCGTGGTATAAAACGATAGAACGGTATTGTGTTCCCACATCAGCGCCCTGGCGATTTAATGTTGTTGGATTATGACTAGTCATAAATATAAAAATTAAGTCATGGTATGAAATTATGTCAGGATTAAAAGTAACTTGTATGACTTCGGCATGACCGGTTCTGCCAGTACAAACTTCACGATACGGAGGATTTTTAATGAAACCTCCAGAATAACCTGATTTTAAAGACACTACACCATTTAAACGCTGAATTACAGCTTCGATACACCAAAAGCATCCACCACCAAATGTAGCTACTGATAAATTTCCCATAGAATAGTATTGTTAAGTTTTACATGTCCTATTAATCCGATAGAATATTATGATAATTTGTTAAAAAAATCACATATTAGTTAAATATACTAATCAGTTATTGAACGTTTGAAGTTTACAATTGATAAATTCGCAATTTTATAAAAAACACATTATATTTGCATCAAACTCAGGCACACTAATGGATAGCAAAAATAATACCATCACTTTAGAAACTTATTTTCAGGATTTTCGTAAAAATATCGTTGGAATTAATCAGGAATTTACGTCTCCGTACGGTAAAAAACAGATTATTTACACGGATTGGACTGCCAGCGGAAGACTATATCGACCTATTGAAGAGAAACTTCTTAATGATTTCGGCCCTTTTGTAGCGAATACACATACTGAAACTACTGTGTCAGGTACTGCCATGACAAAAGCCTATCATCATGCCAGAAATATTATTAAACGTCATGCTAATGCGAATCAGGATGATGTTTTAATCACTGATGGAACCGGTATGACCGGTGTAATCAATAAATTTCAACGAATTTTGGGTTTAAAAATTCCTGAAAACCTTAAAGATTTTACCACAGTTCCGGCAGAAAAGAAACCTGTTGTTTTTATTTCTCATATGGAGCATCATTCTAATCAAACCTCCTGGTTGGAGACGATTGCAGATGTTGAAATCATTCCATCATGCGAGAAAGGACTTTTTAGTCTTGAAAATTTAGAACAATTATTAGAAAAATATAGTACCAGAACGATAAAAATTGCTTCGATTACTTCCTGTTCAAATGTAACGGGTTTGAAAACTCCTTTTCATGAAGCTGCAAAATTAATGCACCAACATAACGGAGTTTGTTTTGTAGATTTTGCCTGTTCAGGACCTTATGTAGAAATTGATATGCATCCTTCAGATCCGGAAGCGTATTTGGATGCTATTTTCTTTTCTCCTCATAAATTTTTGGGTGGTCCCGGAACTTCAGGAGTTTTGATTTTCAATAAAAAATTATATAATAATATGATTCCGGATTGTCCTGGTGGAGGAACAGTAAGCTGGACAAACCCTTGGGGAGAACATAAATATGTAGACAATATTGAAGATCGTGAAGATGGCGGAACCCCAGGATTCTTACAGGTTATTAAAACCGCTTTGGCCATTGAACTGAAAGAAGAAATGGGAATTGAAAATATTCTACAACGTGAACACGAAATTGTTGAGTATGTTTTTGAAACGTTGGAACCTGTTGAGAATATTAAAATTTTGGCTGGACAACATAAAAATCGTTTAGGAGTAGTTTCTTTTTTTATTGAGAACCTACATTTTAATTTAGGTGTGAAATTATTAAACGATAAATTTGGAATTCAGACCAGAGGAGGATGCAGTTGTGCCGGAACTTACGGTCACTTTTTATTGCATGTTGATCAGGAAACTTCGAATAAACTGGTTAACGAAATTACCATTGGAGATTTGATCAAAAAACCGGGATGGATTAGAATGTCTATTCACCCCACTACAACAGACAAAGAAATCGCTTATGTTTGCGAAAGCATTAAAGACCTGGCTAAGAATCATGAAACCTGGGCTTTAGATTATGCTTATAATAATAAAACCAATGAATTTGTTCATAAGAACGCTACTTCATTTGAAGATGAATTAGTTGCTGGCTGGTTTAAATCGTAGAAATTTTACCCAAAGTACGCTAAAGTTTTTTTATATTGTAAACGTTGATAAACGCAGAGTTCGCAAAGCTTTGGGTGAAAACTTGAAAATAAACTTTACGACTTGGCTTCTTTTCGAGATTAAATCAAAACTTTGCGAACCTTGCGTAAATACCTTGCGAACCTTGCGGTTAAATTATGCGTTATGTCTGTATTATGAAAACTAAACTTCTAATTTAGCCCCGATAGAGCCGGTATCCTTTGAGAGGAACGAACAAAGATATAGGCGAAAGCGGGACGGGTGGTCTGGAAAAAACAGATAGATTTGCTCCTGAAAAATCAAAAGTTACATGATTAAACGAACACCGCCTAAGTCGGACACGCGATAGGAGAATTTATTTCCGGGTGAACCGATGAACATGAAGTTTTTTGGAATTTTCCATTTCTCAGAGAGTTCATCTATAATTTCAGGACCAAAAACACCTTTTATTTCAAGGAATTCAATATCAATATCATCGTAAGCACGGTCTAAAACTTCTAAATCTTTCTTTAAAGCTTCGTTGTTTGCGCCATCACTTTGGATGTGAACTATTTTTAGTTTTTTGGTTGTCTCATTATTTTCAACATATTGCAATACTTTGTTCAAAATTGCGATATCATCGCCTTTGGTGAAAAAGACAAATTCCTGAGAATTAATTTCGACACTCATTTTTTGCAAATATCGGTTGCTCACAATTACCATTCTTCGCAATGGCTGATAGAAATATTCTAAAGCTTCAATTAAAAGTTTAATGAGCATAACACGATTCAGCATAATTCCTATAAAAATTAGAGACGGAATCATGTATTGCAAAAAGGTATAAAAAGCATTGATGTTCAGTTTCATATTTCCGATAAAGGCTGCTATGATGAAAAGTACTGCAACAACAACGGCTATACCGCGTGCACGCTCGGGTCTTGGTAATTTTCGGCGTTTGAATTTGAGTAATAAATTCCCAATTCCAAATAGGGCCATTACGGCCAAAAATGAAAAAGTATAAACACCTGCAAGCGATTCTAAGTGGCCACTTGTGGCAAAAAGTACTGATATACAAAGCACTAAAAAGCTAATTACAATTCTATAATGTGAACCTCTTTTATTTTGTTTCAGGAAAAAATTTGGAAGGATTCGGTCTAAGGTCATTCGGTTTAACAATCCCGAAACACCAACAAATGAAGTTAAAACAGCACCGCATAAAACTAAAACAGCATCTATAGAAATTAGCCATGCGAGCCAGGATCCGCCTGTAGTTTCTCCGAGATGTGCCAAAAGAGATTCTTTGTTTGCACCCACTTCAGTAAGCGGAATTACACTTATTAATAATATGGCAATTACAGGATTGAAAAAGCTGACAATTGCCCACATATTTCGTAGTGTTTTTGGAAAAATACCCGGTTCCTGTTCTTCAACAAAATTAGCAGAACTTTCGAAACCTGAAATCCCAAGCATAGCAGCTGAAAAGCCCAGAAAAAGAGCTGTTTTTATATTTCCGGACGCAAGTGGAGTTTGCCAATTGACATGAAATGTTTCCAGACCATTATTTAATAAAAACCATAGTGATGCTAAAACAAGGAGACTTAAAGTTGCAAGATGGGTTAGAAAAATAATGACGGCAACAAATGCCGATTCTCCAATTCCTAAAATAGCAAGTCCGGTAAACAATATCAAAACAACTACGGTTGCTATGGTAACATTTAATCCTTCGAAAATTCCATGTAAATAATGCATTCCTTCAGATGCCGAGATTACGGCGGTTGCCATGTAAGACAAAACAGTTAATGTTGCAGCAAGAGAAGCAAGACGTTTTGTAGAAGTATTTAATAAAACGTTGTAAGCACCTCCGTTTAAAGGTATTGCACCAACAACTTCGCCATAAATTCGCCTGAACAAGAATAATACAGCAGCTACAATTAATAAAGAAATCCAGGCATATTGTCCTGCATATAAAATAGTTAGCGCTGAAACATACAAACAGGAAGAACTAATGTCATTTCCGCAAATTGCCGTTGCCTGTAATTGATTTAATTTTTTATGTAAAACTTCTTTCATGAGTATTGAAAATTAAAACGATTAATTCAATAATAAAAGCAACTAAAATAAATCTTGAATGAGGCAGATATTTTATAAAGGCGGAAATATATTTAACTAATCACAAATTTTGAATTTTCAATTTATGAAAATTATTTTGATTCCTGAAATTTTTTAAGTGACAATAAGGCCTGCTCTTGAATTTTATCCTGAAAAAAACCTGTCCAGCCCAGCAAATATCCTGAAACTCCAAAAGCTTGTTTGGACCATTTCCATACATCAAAATGATCGGTATGTTTAATAATTAAGCCATCCTGAAAAACAAATTCAGCTGAAATTTTGTTGATTACTTTTCGATTTGTTTTACTGAAGTTGTAAGTAGCAACCCATTTTGCGGAGCCTGTAAAATCGTCTGCTTTAATAGCTGAAAACTCAATTTTGATATTGCCTTTGCTCTTAAGGATTAACATTTCCCACATTTTAGAGACCTGGTCTTCTTTTAGTAAACCAAAAGCAGGATCTATAAAATGAACTTTTGGATGATAACATTCACTCATTATTTTGGCATCGGCATTTGCAAAAGCAGTGTAAAATTTTGCAATTAAATTTTCGTTGGCGTTCATTAAAATAAAATTAGAATATAAATATAAGATTAATTATACTAAATATTTTATTTATAATGCACTAATTGCAATTGCTGTATCAAATGTTTTTTTTGATTTATCGTATGCTGTCGAAAAATAATCGATTTTGTTCACTGCCGTAAAATAACCCGTTTGATTCCCAAAAGATTTCGAAGTTCCGGTTACAATAAATCTGATTCCCTGAATGTCTGACTTTTTAAGTTTGAGCACTTCGGCAGGAGTGAAGTAGTAGTATGATGTTGTTTTGCCATCGACAGTTTCTTTTATATTTTTGTCGACGCAGGCAATAACATCGCCATTGGCCAAATCGACATAAACACCTCCGGAAATTCTTGCTTCGGCATTGGCAGTAGCAATTGATAATTTTAAAATACCACCTTTTTCTGTTTTCGCAACCTGAACATTTGTCTCTCCTGAAAAAGCATATTTTTCACAGATAAAAGTATAATTTTGTGTCGCCGGATACCCTTTTGAGCCTTTTACACTCATTGTTTCCTGAGCATTTGCAAAAGTTGAAAGTAACAGCAATATTAAAAAGGGTATTTTAAATTTCATAGTTTTAGTTTATTGACCTTCTATTTTAGAATCAAATTTTTCATCCCAATCCATTGATTTTATTGACGAAACCAAATTGTCTTCATTTACAAAAACTCTTAATTCTTTGTTCGCTACTTTTTTTGTATACAAAGCATGATAGCGGTAAATGACTTCTTGTTTAGTTCTGTAAACACCGTCTAATTTCAAATCAATAAAACTTCCGTAATATTGTCTAAATCGTTGACAGGTTTTTGTCAATCTTTCTTCGGTTGTATTATCCATAACCGATTTTGTAACTTCCGTTTCATTAAAAGGTTTAAATTTTGACGTGTTACACGTTTCTAAAACCCGCTTGCCCAAATCATATGCTTTCTTTTGCTGATTAGCATTAACTTCGGTAGTTGGAACTTGTTTTATTTTTAAATCTTCGGTGTCGCGGTTTACCGTTTTGGATTTGCATCCAATTAACAACAACAAACATATAATCAATACTGCTTTCTTCATAACTATTTATGTTATTTTTAATAATAAGTTTGGGTCGGGGCAATTTTCGATGTAAAAATTCAAATCATTACTGTTGCAAACACCGGGATAATCTCCCCAATAGTCTTCAATATCCTGTATAATCTGAAAATGTACGTGTGGTGCATAATCTCCGTTAACAGCCGCATTTCCAAGAGTTGCAATTTGTTCACCTTTTTTAAATTGCTTCCCAACACTAAGGTCTTTTATACTTTCTAACGATAAATGTCCGTATAAAGTATAAAATTTCTCATTTTCAACTTCATGTTCTAAAATGATGGTAGGTCCGTAATCACCCAAACCAATATTATTTTTAAAACTATGTACTTTTCCGTCAAGCGGTGCTAAAACTGATGTATTGACTTTTGTCCATAAGTCAAGACCTATATGAATATTTCGCTCCGGAACAGAATCGTTTTTAAAAATTGTACTTCTTTTATATAAGGTCCGCCCTTCGATATAACCGCCAAAAGCAACTTCGGCATTATTGTTTTTAAGGTAATTAGAAATGAAAATTTCAAATTCAGTAGCGTTTTCTGGTTTGCTTTCCATTAACTCTTTATTCGTAATTGATAAATCTAAAGGGATATAATTTGAAAAATCGATACTGGCATCAATAATTTTAGTAGGTGGAAAGGCTTTTAAAATAGAAACTAGGGTCTTCATAAAAAGTAAAATTTAGGCAACTTTTTCAATTATTATTAATTCATTATGATCTTCTATTCTGGGTAACATTTTTGAGGAGAATAGTTTAGAATTTATTTCTGCAATATACTTCCGATTTCTGACATTATGTGCTTCATCCAGAATCATTGTGTTAAAAAGTACAAAACCCTGATCTTTTAAAAGCGAACAAACACGTTCACTAAAAAAACGTTCAAATAAAAAATTGGGCATTTTTGTATCTTCAAAAATATCAATAATAATAAGATCGTATTGGTTTTTGGTTTTTAAAACAAATTCAAAAGCATCGTCAATTATAATTTCAAGTTGTTTGATCTTATTTAGGTTAAAATAATCATTTGCAATCTGGATCATATCTGAGTCAATTTCGACACCGGTAATTTTACCTTTGTATTCGATTTCATCAACCAGCGTTTTCACAACACTTCCTCCGGCAACTCCTAATAATAAAATATGATCCATATCAAGTATGGCTTTATACCCGATGTTACGTAGTCCATACCTTAATATACGCTGCAAACTTCCGTACGAATAATTTGTGTTTTCAGAGTCTAAAACCAATTCGCCATTTGCCCAGGTAACCTCGATCATTTTGCTTCTTGCCGATTTTTTCTTGAAAATTTTGATTGGAATCAGATAACTGAAAATTTTTTGGATCATTTGTAAAGCTTTTACTCAAAAATACCATTTTAAATCTTTTATTTTGCACGAAATAATAAATTTTAATGAAGAAACAATTGTACAAATTCATCTTTTTTAAGCTAATGGGCTGGAAAATAAGAGGAATTGAAAATGCGGAAGTGAAAAAATGTGTGATGATGGTGATGCCACATACAAGTAATCATGATTTTTATTTAGGAATTTTTACCCGTGGAATTTCAGGATTAGAAATGAACTGGGTTGGAAAGAAAGAGTTGTTTAAATTCCCTTTTGGATATTATTTCAGAAGTGTAGGAGGTGAGCCTTTAGATCGTTCAGGTGGCTTAAACAAAGTTGATTCAATTGCGGCTATTTTTAAACGTAAGGAAGTTTTTCGTTTAGCAGTAGCTCCTGAAGGAACACGTAAAGAAGTAACCGAAATTAAAAGTGGTTTTTATTATATTGCACTTAAAGCAAATGTGCCTATTATTCCTGTGGCTTTTGATTGGGGTAAAAAAGAGGTTAATTTAGGAAAGCCGTTTTATCCGACCGGTGACTATGAAGACGATTTAAATATTTTGAAAAAACATTATGAAGGAGTCTTAGGTAAAATTCCTCAAAATGGATTTAAATTGTAAATTTTTAATATTTTTTCAGTTGCGTGAGAATCGCTTAAACGAAAAATAATTTTAAAAATTTTAAAATACGCGAAAATTTCGAATCACGGGATATATACCTTAAATGTCCCGTTTTTATAAAAAAATACAATTTTCTCAATTTCGTCTTCTTTTGAAATGAAATTTGAGTTTTTAACTTCAACAGCATTTCTGGTTTCTGTTTTTATTTCTTCTTCATAATTCATTTCAGAAAATAAATCTTCTGAAGCAAAATTTTCTGAAGATGAACGAGGGGAATGTGGTTTTACAATTTCTGAAACTATTTCGTTATTTGAATTTTGAGTTTGTTCCTCCACTTTTGGAAAACTCCCTTTTCCATTTAATATCCAATATAAGTCTACATCAGGAAAAACATCCATAATTTTCATAACAAAATCTAAACTAGGTTTGTTTCTGCCAGAAAGTAGGTGAGACATACTAGAACGTTGCACCCCAATTTTATCAGCAAAAGAAGACGCATTTAGACCATAATAATCTAGTATAATTTCAAGTCGTTTTACAAAATCATCTATGTTTACCATTGTAAATTATTGTTTTAAAAAGTCATGTTTACAAATGTAATCAAAAGAAACTAATAAAGCAATTTTACAGATGTAAATCGCATATTAAAGCTTTAAAATAGAGAATTATAGCTTTAAATAACAATATGTAACTTATTGAAATTTAGTAATTAAACTGTTTTAACATGAAGTAATAACAAATGTTAATTGATAATAGTAGAATAGTCTAAAAACGCACTAGAATCTTGTTTACAATTATAAATTACCGTCTTTTTTAAATGTTTACAATTGTAAAAATAAAGATGTTTACTTTTGTAAACTAATCAAAAGACAATGAATTTAGAAGAATTATTTAACCTGCACAAAGAACAATCTATAGAAGGACGTTACTTGACATTAGATCATATTCAGCCTTTATTAGACAAATTAAATAGTAATAATCAGGTCCAGATTATTGGCAAGTCGGTTTTGGATAAACCTATATATAGTTACCAAATTGGTACAGGAGAAACCCGTATTTATCTCTGGTCCCAAATGCACGGTAATGAAAGTACCACAACTAAAGCTCTTTTTGACTTTATAAATGTATTGAACAGCGGTTCTGATTTCGCGA
Organism: Flavobacterium aquidurense; assembly: GCA_900107365.1. Lineage (GTDB taxonomy): Bacteria > Bacteroidota > Bacteroidia > Flavobacteriales > Flavobacteriaceae > Flavobacterium > Flavobacterium aquidurense. The sequence goes on along the minus strand of FNPS01000008.1, from coordinate 225,283 downwards.
GGCAATTACTTGATAAATTTACTTTCTATACTATTCCGATATTAAATCCTGATGGAGCAGCACTATATACGCGTGAAAATGCTAATAAAATTGATTTAAACAGAGACTCTCAAAACCTGACTCAGCCAGAGAGTAAGATCCTTAGAGGGGTTTTTGAAACATTTATGCCGCATTATTGTTTTAATCTTCATGATCAGCGTACTATTTTTGGAGCTGGTAATACTGGTAAACCCGCAACAGTTTCTTTTTTAGCGCCTTCGTATAATGAAGAAAGAGAAATAAACGAAAACAGATTAAAAGCGATAAATCTAATTGCCGGAATCAATGATACACTACAACAGTATATTCCTGGACAGGTTGGACGTTTTGATGATTCGTTCAATATCAACTGTATAGGAGATACTTTTCAATTTTTAGGTGTGCCTACAATCTTATTTGAGGCAGGTCATTTTCCTAATGATTATGAGCGCGAAATCACCCGAAAGTTCCTATTTTTCTCATTAATTTCGAGTTTTAAACTGCTTTGCGAAAACGATTTAGTTGATAACAGAATTAATGATTATTTGAATATTTCACAAAATAAAGTGGTTTTTTATGATTTTATGTATAAAAACATCAAAATAAATTATGATGGTATCGAAATTATTACGAATTTTGTCGCACAATACAAAGAAGAATTGATTGAAAATGAGATTCACTTTAACGCTTACATCGCAGAAGTAGGTGAATTGGAAAATTATTTTGGACATTACGAATATGACGCTCAGGGAGCAAATTATTCAGATAATCATAATACTTTTCCGAAAGTGAACGAAAAAGCAGATTTTTATTTAAATAAAAATGTTAAATTTGTTAACGGATTGATAAAAAGTTAATTTTTATGTGAATTTGTTGTTTTTTATATATATTTTTATACTTTGTAATAGCAATTAGTAATATTAATTAAAGAATTATGAGTAAATTTCGTTTAGATGAAGTAGATCACCAGATTTTAGATATGTTAATAGACAATACGAGAGTTCCGTTTACTGACATTGCAAAAAAACTATTGATATCTGCTGGAACAGTACATGTTAGAGTAAAAAAGATGGAAGACGCCGGTATAATAATGGGATCTTCATTAGCCTTAGATTACGACAAATTAGGGTATTCATTTATTGCTTATGTAGGTGTATTCCTTAACAATACGTCTCAAACTAAATTTGTATTAGAGCGAATCAATCAAATTCCATTCGTAACAGTGGCTTCTGTAACAACAGGAAAATTTAATATTTTTTGCAAAATTAGAGCAAAAGACACTAAACACGCAAAAGAAGTTATCTTTATGATTGACGATATTGACGGAGTTTACAGAACTGAAACTATGATTTCATTAGAAGAAAGTATAAACGATAAGAAGCGTTTGATGCACACTATTTTTAAAAATATGTAATATTTTCTTGAATGCTATATTAAAATATAACCTCAAGTTTATTCTTGGGGTTTTTTTATGACTAATTAACCAACCAACTACAACACGATTATGTACACGTTGCCAAAAATTGAACGTTTTAATCAAGATGTTCTCTCAAAATACCACATTTATAATAGTGTTTTTATAACATTACCCTTTGATTCTATTGATAATACAGGAGTTTTACTTCCTTTATTTACAGAAACTTGCGAAACGGGTTTTAGAAAACAGGAAACACCGAAAGAAATTTTTGATTTTTTCTCAAATAAATACCTAAATAACGCTTCTGAGACAGAAAAAATCGATCTAATGTTTCGATTTATTCAATATATAGAACGTCAGATTGTACTATTTGATGCTATTGAAGATGCTGCTTTTCCTGCTGTTAATAACATGGAAGGACGCGGATCTTTGCGTGATATCAAAGAAAAAACAGATGCTAAAGAGAAGAATGAAGAACTAATAGAGTTTCTTGAAAACTTTAATGTAAGAACCGTTTTAACGGCACATCCAACGCAATTTTACCCTGGACCAGTTTTAGGAATTATCAATGATTTAACGGATGCTATTCGTTTAAATGATTTATTAAAAATAAAACAATTATTAGCACAATTAGGAAAAACACCTTTTATTCAGAATGAAAAACCAAATCCATACGATGAGGCGGTAAGTTTGATCTGGTATTTAGAGAATGTGTTTTATGCAACTTCGGGAGAAATTGTGCACTATTTACAGAAAAACATACTACACGGAAGTGCTATTAAAAATCAATTAATCAAACTTGGTTTCTGGCCGGGAGGTGACCGTGATGGAAATCCTTTTGTTACAACTGAAATTACTTTGAAAGTAGCAGAACGTTTGCGTACTTCTATTTTAAAGTGTTATTATGTTGAGATGAGAAACCTAAAAAGAAAGTTAACATTCTCAGGTGTAGATACTTTGGTATCCGAACTTGAACATAAACTTTACCGTTCTGTTTTTTATTCTAAAGGTGAAATTTACATTACTTTAGAAGAATTACTATCGCAATTAAATAAAATAAGAACTATAATTATCGAAAAACACCAATCGCTATATCTTGATGAATTGGAAGCTTTTTTGGTAAAAATCAATTTATTTGGTTTTCATTTTGCAACTTTAGATATTCGTCAGAATAGTAAAATTCATGATGCTGTTTTTAAAGATGTTGTAAATCATTATTTAAATTCAGATTCAAAAATTTTCCCGGAAAACTACTTTGAATTATCTGAAAGTGAAAAATTAGATGTTTTATCTAAAGTTAAAGGAGATTTAAATCCAGCTGATTTTAATGATGAAATAACAAGATCGACATTAGAATCAGTTCAGGCAATCAAGACTATTCAAAAAGCTAATGGTGAATTTGGTGCCAATCGTTATATTATTAGTAACAACGAAAGCGCTCTGAACGTAATGGAAACTTTCGCCATGATTCGTTTGAATAATTGGGAGAATCCTACTGTTGATATTATTCCGCTTTTTGAATCGGTTGATGATTTGCAGAATGCGCACGAAATTATGGAGCAGTTGTACACCAATCCTGAATATTCGAAGCATTTGCAGGCAAGAGGAAACAAACAAACTATTATGCTTGGTTTCTCTGACGGAACTAAAGATGGTGGTTATTTGATGGCCAACTGGAGTATTTACCAGGCTAAAATTTCATTGACTGAAATTTCAAGAAAGTACGGAATTCATGCTATTTTCTTTGATGGACGTGGTGGACCTCCGGCACGTGGTGGTGGAAAAACACATAAATTCTACGCTTCTTTAGGACCAAAAATTGAAAACAACGAAATTCAGATTACAGTTCAGGGGCAAACGATTAGTTCGAATTTTGGAACTCTTGATTCTTGTCGTTATAATATCGAAAACTTGTTAAGTGCTGGTGTTACTAATCAGGTCTTTAGTAAAGAAGATAACGAATTAAGTGCTGATGAAACTCAAATTTTGACACAATTGGCTGATTTAGGATATGATAAATATCTAAGTTTTAAGAATCATCCAAAATTCATTCCGTATTTAGAGAAGATGAGTACCCTGAAATATTATTCTAAAACCAATATTGGAAGCCGTCCATCAAAAAGAAGCAAATCAGAATCATTGGATTTTGCTGATTTAAGAGCGATTCCGTTTGTTGGTTCATGGAGTCAGTTAAAACAAAATGTACCTGGATTTTTTGGAGTAGGTTCTGCTTTAAAATATTTTGAAGAAAGTGGGCAATGGGATAAAGTGAGTGATTTGTATCATAATTCATTATTCTTTAAAACACTTCTGGAAAACAGTATGATGTCATTGGCAAAATCATTTTTACCATTAACAGCATATATGCGAAATGATCCTGAGTTTGGAGAATTCTGGCAAATTATCTACGATGAATTTTCAGAAACAAAACGTCTTCTGCTTAAAATTGCGGGTCATAAAACCCTAATGGAAAACTATCCTGATGGTATAGCATCAATTCAAATAAGAGAGCGTATTGTATTGCCATTGTTGACAATACAACAATATGCTTTGTTGAGAATTAATGAATTGAATAACAATAAAAGCGGGAATGAAGAGTTGATCAAAGTTTATGAAAAAATAGTAACGAGATCGCTTTTCGGAAATACAAATGCGAGTAGAAACTCGGCTTAAAAATTGAATCAATGAAATTACCAGAAACTGAATATTCCGGACCTTTTGCAAATTACATTCAGGAAGCCGGAGAAATTAATTTGATTGAGGAATTAGAAATTTCGCTTCATGATTTTATAAAATTTGTTCAAAATATTCCGTTAGATAAATTTGATTATCGCTACGCGGAAGGAAAATGGACGATTAAAGATATCATTCAGCATTTAATTGACTGTGAGCGCATTTTTGCTTATCGTGCGCTTCGTTTTTCAAGAAATGATAAAACAGCTTTACCGGGATTTGAAGAAAATGATTATGTAGTTAATACAAATGCAAACGGAAGAAGCATTCAGGAATTGTTGACGGAATTTTCTGCGGTAAGACATTCAACTTTATTGTTTTACAAAAGTCTTTCTGAAGAACAACTTAAAAGATTAGGAACAGCTTCAACGCATCAGCTTTCGGCTCGAGCTTTGGGACATGTAATTATTGGACATCAAAAGCATCATCAAAATGTTTTTCAGGAAAGATATTTATAAAATCTGAAAAAATTTAAGAATAAAAAAATCCTGTGAAAATATGTTCACAGGATTTTTTGTTTTTAGAATTTCTATTCACATAAATTTCTATAATTATAAATATAATAAATTCTATTTATTCCTTTCGACAATAGCGAGGCCAAAGCGTATCTTATCATAAGATAATTTTTCTTCAAAATGATCGTAATAAGGTTTTAATGCTGTTGGATATTCAAGCTCAATTTGCGCTTTATGTAATTGTTTCACTTCATCATCTGTCACAAATGGACTTAAATCTATATCTTCACCATCTGCATATAGTTTTGCCAAATGTGAAATAATCGTTGTTTGTCCTAAATTTCTTTTTCCTGCAATTTCTTCAATACTATTACCTTCGTTAAAAAGTGCTAAAGTCGTTTTATAAGTGTTACCCTCTTTTTTTACTTTAGTTTTTTCCTTTTTTACTTTTTCGTAATAAATAATTGCATCTATAAATTCTGAGCCGTATTTTTCAAGTTTAGCTTTACCAACTCCCTCAACTGCCAGGAATTCCTCATCACTCATTGGCCGTAATGTTTCCATTTGTCTTAATGCAGCGTCACTAAAAATTACATAAGCAGGAACATCTTCATCCTTGGCAATCTCATAACGTAGTTTTCGAAGTATTTCAAAAAGAGAATTTTTAACTGTTTTAGCTTTTACTTCTTTAATTTCATTTTTATCAATTACTTTTTTAACGACTGTTGTTAATTTTACTTTTTCTCCTTCAAACAAAACCTTCTTCGCAAAAGCTGTTAATAAAATCTTGTTGTGTTGATGAAACGCAATTTCGCAATATCCTAAATTAATTAACTGAATCAAATATTGATTCCAGTCGTACCATGAAATGTCAGCACCAATTCCGTACGTTTTTAAGCTTTGATAATTTTTTTCGTAGATATAGGCGTTTTTTGAACCTCTTAAAAAATCTACAATCACAGCTAAGGTTTCAGATTCTTTTAAGCGACTAATAGCTGACAGTGCTTTTTGCGCGAGAATCGTACCGTCGAAAAATTTTGGAGGATTTTTGCAAATATCGCAATTACCGCAATTCTCTTTAACTAATTCTCCAAAGTAAGAAAGTAGAATTTTTCTACGACAGCTTAATGCATCGGCATATTGCTTCATTCTTTCTAACTTTGCCAATTGCACATCAGAATTTAAACCTTCAGAAGCAAATTTTTGCAACTGTATTACATCGGCATAACTTTCAAATAAGACTGTTTCTGCTGGTAATCCATCACGTCCGGCGCGACCAATTTCCTGATAATAGCCTTCAATATTTTTGGGTAAATTATAATGAATAACCCAGCGCACATTCGATTTATCAATTCCCATTCCGAAAGCAATTGTAGCACAAACCACCTGACAATCGTCATTTATAAATTCATCCTGTGTTTTTGCACGAAGTTTATTTTCTAAACCTGCATGATATGCTTTTGCCGAAACACCACTTTTTTGTAATTTCTGAGCTAATTCTTCTGTTGTTTTTCTGCTTAAGCAATAAATTATTCCAGATTCGTTGGGTTTATTTTCTACAAAATCAATAATCTGTTTTACGCGATCAAGTGCCGGGCGAACTTCTAAACTTAAATTTTGTCGATCAAATGAAGCAACAAAAGTCTTTGGATTTTTTAAATTTAGTTGTTTGGTAATATCAGTTCGGGTTGCTTTATCAGCTGTGGCAGTCAATGCAAGGATTGGAGTAGAAGGGAAGCGGTTTTTTAGATAACCTAAATTGGTATAAGCGGGTCTAAAATCATGTCCCCAGGATGAAATGCAATGCGCTTCATCAATTGCAATCAAACTAATTGTCAATTCATTAAAAATAACATCTAAATAAGATAAACTTTCCGGAGCAATATAAACAAGTTTAAAATTATTCGATTTTAAATTGTCAATATAAAATTGCTGTTCTTCACTTGATTGGCTACTATTAATATAACAGGCATTGATTCCGTTAGTTTTCAAACTATCCACCTGATCTTTCATCAGGGCGATTAAGGGTGAAATAACAATCGTAATTCCAGGCAAAACTAAAGCGGGTAATTGAAAACATATTGATTTTCCACCACCAGTTGGCATAATCGCTAAAGTATCCTGACCAGCAAGTATGGTATTGATAATTGTTTCCTGATTGGGACGAAATTTTTCAAATCCAAAATTCTCTTTTAATTTGGCGTGTAGTAGTTCTGTATTCATTTGGCTGTTATTTTTAAACGCTAAATTTAAAGAAATTTCTTACAAAATATATTAATATTAAATTTATTATCTATATTAAATATCAAGTTTAATTGGGGTAATAAAAAAAAGGAACTCAAATAGGAGTTCCTTTACTTTATTTTGAAAGAGATAAATTAATCTTCATCGTCTTCATCATCATCTTCGTCTGCAATATCATCCGGATCTCTGTCTTCATCATCGTCATCACCACCATCAACATCTGGTTTGTCTTCTTTTTCATCTTCTTCGTCATCGTCACTATCATCATCAAGATCCAAACCTTTTACTGGTTCAATTGTATCAACGTCAAGATCAATATCATCATCTTCATCGTAATTCTCGATTCTATCAGCAAGTTTAGTACTAATTTTTACTAAATAAATAGTGTCTTCAGTACGAACTTCAACAGCTTCGATCAATTCGTTTTTAGCATTTCTAAAACGGATAACATCCGAATCATCATAACCATCAGGAAATTTCTCAACCAAAAGGTTCAAAATTTCATTGGTAAGTTTAGCGTAGTCTACTATAACTCTTTTCATAAAAATATACTATAAATCTAATAAATAGGCAAAAATTAATGGAGCAACAATTGTTGCATCCGACTCAATAATAAATTTTGGGGTTTTGATATCTAATTTACCCCAAGTGATTTTCTCATTTGGAACTGCTCCAGAATACGAACCATAGCTGGTTGTTGAATCTGAAATTTGGCAGAAATAACTCCAAAATGGAATATCGTGCATTTCCATATCCTGGTACAACATTGGTACTACACAAATAGGGAAGTCACCAGCAATACCACCACCAATTTGGAAGAATCCAATTCCGTTAGCGCTATTTTTTGGATACCAGTCAGCAAGGAATGTCATATATTCAATTCCAGATTTCATGGTAGATGCTTTTAAATCGCCTTTAATTACATATGAAGCAAAGATATTTCCCATTGTACTATCTTCCCATCCCGGAACGATAATTGGCAAATTTTTCTCAGCGGCAGCGTACATCCAGCTATCTTTTAAATCTATCTCATAGTATTCTTCTAATACACCTGACAATAACATTTTGTACATGAATTCATGAGGAAAATAACGTTCTCCTTTATCGTCAGCATCTTTCCAGATTTTGTAAATGTGTTTTTGTAAACGACGAAATGCTTCATGCTCCGGAATACAAGTGTCTGTAACACGATTTAATCCTCTTTCAAGCAAAGCCCATTCGTCTTCTGGTGTTAAATCACGATAATTTGGCACTCTTTCGTAGTGAGAGTGTGCAACCAAATTCATGACATCTTCTTCTAGATTGGCTCCGGTACAAGAAATAATCTGTACTTTATCTTGTCTAATTATTTCGGCAAAAATTTTACCAATTTCTGCTGTACTCATAGCGCCAGCCATACTTACCATCATTTTAGCACCGTTTGCCAATTGTTGTTCATATGCTTTTGCAGCATCAACTAAAGCAGCAGAGTTAAAGTGTAAATAATGTTTTTCAATAAACTGACTGATTGGTCCTTTCATTTTTTTTGTTTTTTTTTGAATTAAAAGTTTAACCTTTTAGATGATACTGCAAATTAATAATTTTATGGATATTAACATTTAATTTGCAAGTTTTTTTTTATACTTTTTTTGTGTAGCCTAAAATCTTTAAAACATCGTCAGAAGTCTGTTGTTCAGAGAAAACTTCGGTTCCAATAATTCCATTTTCATCACGATCTATTAAGATATGTTTTGGCTGCGGAATCAAACAGTGGTGTAAACCTCCGTATCCTCCAATTGTTTCCTGATACGCTCCGGTATTAAAGAAACCAATGTACAATGGCTTTTCTTTGTTGTATTTAGGCAAATAAATAGCGTTCATATTTTGTTCTGAATTGTAATAGTCGTCACTATCGCAAGTCAATCCTCCCAATAAAACCCGCTCGTATGTATCATTCCAACGGTTAACCGCTAACATGATAAAACGTTTATTTATAGCCCAAGTATCCGGCAAAGTGGTAATGAATGATGAATCAATCATGTTCCATTTCTCTCTATCATTTTGTTGTTTTTGATACAAAATCTGATAGATTGCGCCACCGCTTTCACCTACAGTAAACGATCCAAATTCTGTGAAAATATTTGGAACATCAACTTCGGCTTCATCACATGCAATTTTAATCTGATTGATAATTTCATCAATCATATATTGGTAATCATATTCAAATGCAAGAGAGTTTTTAATAGGGAAACCACCTCCGATGTTCAAACCATCAAGAGTAGGGCATTCCTTTTTAAGTGCGATGTATACTTTAATACATTTTACTAACTCATTCCAGTAATATGCTGTATCGTTAATTCCGGTATTGATAAAAAAGTGAAGCATCTTAAGCTCTAATTTATCATTTTCCTGAATTTGTTTTTTATAAAAGGCAACGATGTTTTTGTATCCAATACCTAATCTTGAAGTATAAAACTCAAATTTAGGCTCTTCCTCAGCTGCAATACGAATTCCAATTTTAAATTTACCTTTTATTTCAGCCTGAAGCAAATCTAATTCTTCGTAATTATCAATAATCGGAATAGTATTTTTATGTCCGTTATTGATTAGCCTTGCAATATTGGTAATATATTCGTCTCTTTTAAAACCATTACAAATTACATACGTACTCTTGTTGATTTTACCGTTTTCTAACAAATTCTCCACAATATTAATGTCAAAAGCAGATGAAGTTTCAACATGAATATTGTTTTTAAAAGCCTCATTCATAATATATTCAAAATGAGAGCTTTTTGTACAATAGCAATAGTAATACTTTGCTTCGTACTTGTTTTTTTCCATCGATTTTCTGAACCAGGCTTTTGCCTTATTAATGTTTTCAGAAATCTGTGGCAAGTAGGTAAATTTTAATGGGGTGCCGTATTGTTCAACCAATTTCATCAAATCGATATTGTGAAATTGTAAGTTGTCTTTGTTTAATTTAAATTCCTCTTGTGGGAAATAATAAGTTTGATTAATTAGATCAGAATATTTAGTATTCATTTAATATATTTTAAATTGTAATTTTTAGATTTTATACGTTGCAAAATCTAAAATTCAAACCCTAATATTGGCAAATACAATTTCTAATTTTTCATTCTCTGCTTTTGAATAAAGAAAAACCTCAAAACAAAACGGACTTTTACTATTATAAAAACGATTCAACATTCTTAATAAAGAACTATTGAGACGGTTTCTATAAGAACTAAAGTGTCTTTGTTTGTTGTTTGTTTTCATCGTGGCAAATGTAAAAAATAATATATACCTAAAGCAATCCTTTTGATTAAAAAAAGTTTAAGATTTATAATCTTGAAACGCATCGAGAATCAATTTATTTTCAACGGATTGATTAATTTTAATTTTTCCGATGCCTTCAATCAGGGCAAATTGAATTAATCCGTACTCATTTTTTTTGTCATGAATAAGGAGTTCCAATATCGGATCGATGTCATTTTCTTCAATTTCAACATCGTCGTAAATATTTTTAAGAGCTGTTTTAATTTCAGCATATTCTTCAGCAGAAATTAAATTTTTATGCAAAGAAATGTAACTTTCTAAAATCATTCCAATTGCAATTGCTTCGCCGTGTAATAAAGTGGTCTTAACGTCGCTTTCTAAAAAATAACTTTCGATTGCGTGACCTAATGTATGACCGAAATTCAATGCTTTACGAATGTTTTTTTCTGTTGGATCCTGAATTACAATATCATTCTTGATTTCAACCGAACGATAAATTAGTTCATCAAAATCAGCATAATCAATAGATTGTAAATCTAAAAACTGTTTCCAATAAGCAGCATCATATATAAGACCATGTTTTAGCATTTCAGCCAAACCAGAGCGCATTTCGGGCTGAGACAACGTTTCCAGATATTGAGTATCAATCAAAACCATTTGAGGAACGTTGATAACGCCAATCTGATTTTTAAGATTTCCTAAGTCAACTCCTGTTTTTCCTCCAACAGAAGCATCAACCATAGATAATAATGTTGTTGGAACATTGATAAAGTTAACACCACGTTTGAAAGTGGAAGCTACAAAGCCGCCCAAATCAGTAACAACGCCACCTCCAACATTGATTATAAGTGATTTTCTATCGGCACCAAGCTCTGTTAATACATTCCAGATTTGAATACAGGTTTCAATATTTTTGTTTACTTCTCCAGATTCAAATTCAATAATTTCGATATTTAAATCGGTTTCAAGTAAAGGTAAAAATTTAGGAAGGCAATGTTCATTTGTTTCATTATCAACTATAATAAACAAATTAGAATATTTATTTTCTTTTAAGTGTGTATTTAAAGCTTCGTATGCATTTTGGTTGAAATGTACGAGATAATTATTGGCTTGAATCGATTGCATATTTATCTTTGGTTTATTGAACCACAAAATACGGCATTTTTAACTAAATAATATTCAAACTTTGTCTATAATTTGTTGTAAAAACGGCTTAAATAAAATGGTATTAAATAACGAAATTCTATTTTGTGGTAATTTTTTGTCATTTTTTAAAATATTGCTTTTTTGTTAAAGTCTGCTTTGCTACTTTAACAGTATTGAATGCAAAATAGGGCCTATTTTTATAAATAATATTCAAAACTCTCTCTATATTTGCACAAAAAACAACCTAAATGGAAAAAATATTCGATAACACTCAGGTAGCATTTTCACTTAAAAGTGATACTGAACTTGACAGAGCTTATTTTCTTTTTAAAATGATTGATAGCGAACCTTTGGTAAGAATTGGAACTGCTGTTACTAATTTTGCTATCAAAGCACATCTTCCTGTGGAAGGATTAATTCGTGCAACGGTTTTTGATCATTTTTGTGGAGGAGTAAATGAGGATGATTGTATAACTGTAGTAGATAAAATGTTTACAAAAGGCGTTTCATCTGTTTTGGATTATTCAGTTGAAGGAAAAGAAGAAGAAGCACAATTTGATGCCGCTTTAGAAATGACTTTAAAAACAATCGAATTTGCTAAAGAACGTTTGGCAATTCCATTTGCCGTTTTCAAACCTACAGGTTTAGGGCGTTTTGAATTGTATGAAAAATTAGGCGAAAAACAAACTTTAAGTCCATCAGAACAAGCAGAGTGGGACAGAGTAATAGCACGTTTTGACAAAGTTTGCAGTGAAGCGCACAAAAAAGATGTTGCCTTATTGATTGATGGTGAAGAAAGCTGGATGCAGGATGCTGCTGATGATTTGGTTACCGATATGATGCGTAAATACAACAAAGAGAAAGCTATTGTTTTTAATACGTTGCAAATGTACCGTTGGGATCGTTTGGACTATTTGAAAAAATTACATGAAATTGCTAAAGCAGAAGGCTTTTTTATTGGAATGAAATTAGTTCGTGGCGCTTACATGGAAAAAGAAAACAAACGAGCAGAAGAGAAAAATTATGTTTCGCCAATTTGCGTATCTAAAGAAGCAACGGATGTAAATTATGATTCAGCTGTTCATTATATGCTAGATCATTTGGAAACAATGTCCATTTTTGCAGGAACTCACAACGAATTGAGTTCTTATAAATTGATGGAAATGATGCAGCAAAAAGGAATTGCCAAAAACGATAACAAAATCTGGTTTGGACAATTATACGGGATGAGCGATAATATCAGTTATAATTTAGCCGAAAACGGTTATAATGTGGCGAAGTATTTACCATTTGGACCAGTAAAAGATGTTATGCCATACTTAATTCGTCGTGCTGAAGAAAATACTTCTGTAGCCGGGCAAACAAGCCGTGAATTATCAATGATTAAAGCAGAACGTAAGAGAAGAAAAGGAAAAAAATAGTTTTCAGTCTCAGTTTATAGTCGCAGTGCTTATCTGTCAATAAAAAAATCCAAATTTCAATTGTAACGATTGGAATTTGGATTTTTTTTATTGGAATTTTTATGTTTTTTTAGAAAGAAACCTGGCATTGTAAAACGACCATTCCTAAGCGATCACTTTGTTTGTATTGCCCAACCAGTGTTTTATCATAAACAGCTCTATTCTGGTAATTTAAACTAATTTTTGGACCTAAAGTTCCTGTGGTATAATAGTTTGCTCCTAATTCATACATTGTCATTGGTTCGTCTAAAGCTTCTAAAGCAGCAATTTGAGTTGCTATATAAGGTTGAAAACGTCCTTTTTTTGTCTGATTGTCTGACTTTGCAAATAAATAACCCAATTGAGCATAATAGATATTTCCTGTACCCACACCAATAAAACCAGCTCCGGAACCGTTAATTAAATTTCCGTCTCCAACAGCAGGATTTGGTGTCGACACAGATTGAATGTAATTTTTACCATAATCGCAATTATTATAAGCTGCGTATGCGGTTATAGCATTGCCTTTTTCGCTTAACGGACTGTCGTAAAAAACATCAAAACCTAAAACTTTCATATCATCATAAACAACTGTTGCATCCGGTGTAAGGTGCCACATTGCTTTTGCCTGAGTCAAATAACCCAATGCCATATTGAAAACTTTTTTTGTTCCTAAATAAGTTCCTTTATGATAAGCATCTTCCAGTGATTCTTTATCGAAGAAAGAATATGTTAGAATTCCGGAATATTGAGCTCTAGGTGTTTCTGTACTAACAGTAGAATTCAGTCCAATATTATTTGCTGTAGTACGATATGGATTCGTAATAGCCGTACGATAATTAAACTTTCCTAAATCTCCTTTTGCGTAAATACTTAAATTTCTATTTCCGAAAGTTGATGATGTGTTTATAAACTGCTGATACATTGGCGTATCTAAAGTTAATTGAGAAGAAGAACTGTTTGCAGAATAACGTGTTGTTCCTGCTCCCCAAGCTGTTAATCCACCACCAATATGAAGACTTTTGTTAAAATGATATTCTCCTAAAGCATCCATTACAGAGAGAGGAGCATTAGACGGACCATTATTCTGTGTAAAATTGATATTGTTTTGACCAAACTGCAAATGGAAGAAAATATTCTCTGTAAGCATTCCCATTGCCTGCAAACGCAATCTTCTGATTACAATATCGTATGTATCATCCACTTCATTTGTGCCAATTTTACTTCCTGCATTCAATTCTGAATAGCGTCCCCAAACCTGAAGATTCATCCCGAATTTTATATATTGGGCCCCGTCTTTAGAGATATTGACAACGTTGAAAGGTTTATCTTGAGCAAGAACACTAATAGTATTTAAGACAATAAATAATAAAATCAGAATAATTCGTAAATGTGGCATTTCAATAGTTTAAAGGTAGTTAGTGTTATTTTTAATTCATTAAGAATTACTAAATTGAAGATTACTAAGGTTTTTATAAATACCATTTTCAAGATTTATAAGTTCCTGATGTGTTCCTTCTTCTGTAATTTTTCCGTTATCTAAAACTAAAATTTTATCTGCATTTCTAATAGTTGATAGACGATGTGCAATGATAATACTTGTTCTTCCTTGCATTAATACTTCTAAAGCTTCCTGAACTAATTTTTCACTTTCACTATCTAAAGAGGATGTCGCCTCATCTAAAATTAAAATACTTGGGTTCTTAAGTAAAGCCCTTGCAATTGCAATACGCTGACGTTGCCCACCAGATAATTTTACACCGCGTTCTCCAACCAATGTTTCAAATTTTTCCGGGAAACCTTCTACAAAATTTAAGGCATTTGCCTGTTTTGCTGCTAACATAATCTCTTCGTCGGTAGCATCTGGTTTTCCGTAGGCAATATTTTCTCTAATTGTTCCTCCGAATAAAATTACATCCTGCGGAACAATACTCATGTTTCCACGTAGATTTTCCAGGTCATAATCGTAAATGTTTTTTCCGTCCACCAGGATTTCTCCTGAAGTGATATCGTAAAAACGTAATAATAGAGAAGAAATGGTTGATTTTCCAGCACCACTAGGGCCTACAATCGCTATCTTCTGACCGAATTCGGCACTGAAATTTACATCTTTTAGAACTTCAACTTCCTTACGGGACGGGTAACTAAAAGCTACATTTTTGAAAGAAACAGTACCTTTTATTTTTTCAATAGGTGTTGTTTTTGGATTTGCATTGATGGCTTCCGGAGTTTCTTCTAATAATTCAAAAACACGTTCTGTTGCTCCCACTGCTTTTTGAATTTGAGCATACATCTCGGCAATTCCACCAAAAGAAGCACCAATAAAGGTTGTATAAAGTACAAATGAAATTAAATCGCCCACACCTTCAACTTCTCCTTTAATTGTTAATGTAATACCGTACCAAACAACAGCAACCACACATCCGAAAAGACATAAAATGATAAAGGAAGCAAAGTAACCTCTGTATTGACCGCCTTTGATCGCGATTTTTACAATTTCTTTGATTTTATTTTTATAACGCTGAATTTCGTACCATTCATTGGCAAAAGCTTTAACGTTGCTGATTCCTTGTAAAGTTTCTTCAACAATTACCTGGCTTTCTGCTACTTTATCTTGTGTTTTCTTTCCGTATTTACGAATAAATCTTCCAAAAATAACAGCTGCTACGGCCACAATTGGCACAATAGCCAACATCATTAAAGTTAATTTAGGGCTAATGTTTCCTAAAATAACAAAACCTCCAACAATTAAAATAAACTGACGTAAGAATTCGGCAATTGTAGTTGTAAAAGTGTCTTGCAATTGCGAAATATCAGCGCTAATGCGGCTATTTAATTCTCCAACACGTTTTTGAGAATAAAACCCCATTGGTAGTTTTACCAGGTTTTCATATAACGCAAAACGTATATTTGAAAGCGAGTTCTCCGTAAAATTCACAAATAAAGAAATTCTAAAGAAGGAGAAGATGGCCTGTAACGTTAGGATTACCATAAGTCCAACAGCAATTTCATTTGCCCTGCTTAAGTCTTTATTAGTTACACAGTCAACCAACATTCCCATTAACTTAGGAAAGGCGAGGGCAGTAGCACTGGTCAATAAAAGGAAAATCAAGCCAAGGAAAAATTTCCATTTGTGGCCTTTACCATATTTAAAAATTCGGATTGCTTTTTGAAGGGAATTAGAGTCTAATTTAGCTTTAGGTAAATCGTTTTCTTGAAATCTAGCCATTTGAGTATACAATTAAGGTATGCAAATGTAAGACTCTAACAAGTGAATACAAAAGAATATTCTAAATTACCTTTTCAGTTTTCAATTTTTAACTAAATAATAAGAAAACGATACTTTTTATTTCCTTTTTAAGAAGCTGAAAAATAGGAAGGTAAATAAAATCATTAAAAAATATTTCATTTTTTTTCTAAAAACACTTGCAAATACGAATTCTAGCTGTATATTTGCACTCGCAATCACAAACGATAGCAACCTAGTAAAATAGGGCGATTAGCTCAGCTGGTTCAGAGCACCTCGTTTACACCGAGGGGGTCGGGGGTTCGAACCCCTCATCGCCCACCAAAAAACTCCTTAAGAAATTAAGGAGTTTTTTTTATTTGAAAAAATCATCAAAACTTTCTTTTTTCGATTTTTGATATTTTTCAATATAAACATCTAAAAAACCACTTTGTTTTAAAAATAGCATCGGGTCTTTTATATTGAGTATTTCTTCAATTGCCTTTTGTTTATCTTTTTGTTTATTGAAATAAGCTTCTGTTATTTTATAGCCCATCCAATATCCTAAATCATTTGGTCTGTCATCTTTCTTAGAGGTTCCATACAACCAATCCTGATAATCAGCATTTTTTAGTCTCGTTACAAATTCCTGAGCTAATTTATCCTTGTTTTGTTCTCCATATTGATAGTATTGCTGATTTATTGCGTCTCCAGAAATAAGTTCTCCTATAAAATCTGCGCCACCTTCAAGTAAACACCATTTCAATAACATGTCTTTACCTTCTATTTTCTGCTGGTAATGAACAAGTTCGTGTGCAATTAAACCTGAAATTCCATCTAAATTTGTAAGTTTTTCAGTTCCTATAATAATTCCCTCGGGAGAAGAAGTTCCGCCAGAATTGAATCTTCCATAAACAAAATAAATAGGAGGGAATTTTGCGTTCGGATACCAATATTTTAGGGCACTATAAATAGCTCTTACTCTCTTTTCCTTAGAAGGAAGACCCTCTAAAACATTTCTTGAAAGTTCATAATCTGCTTTTCTTTTCTTTACAGCAGAAAAAAGAGAATCTGCATTAAGTATTCTGTTCTCCGTAAATCCTTTAACACCTGGTGAACCTTTTTGCATGTATTCAACAAACGGATTTTGTTTTGATTGGTCCATTTTGTCAAATGCTTCCCAGAAATTTTTTGAATCCCGGGTTTCAAAGATGGCATCTAAAGGATTGCTTGAAAAATTATTTTGCCCAAAAAGGCAATTAGAAAAAATAACAAAAAGTCCTGTAACGATAAGGTTTAACTTCATAAGAGGCAATTTAAACATAACTAATGTACTTTATTTAGCAAGCAATTTTTTTATTTCAGCTGCTATAATATCCAAATTATCCGGAGCATTTCCTGTTGCCACATATTTTATAACCCCATTTTGGTCTATTAAAAAGTTTTTAGGAATAGAAGCCGTTGCATAGTTATTCCATATTTTTTTATCCGAGTCAACGCCATAATTAAAGTTAATTCCGTCTTTTCTTAATTTGGTCACTTTATTTAATACTTTTTCTTGTGTCTCTCCACTCGAAATTGCTAAAAACACAAAATCATCCTTTTTAAATGGCTCGATGATTTTTGATGGAATATCATAAAATTCCATTAAACACGGTGCGCACCAGGTTGCCCAGAAATTTACCAAAACAACTTTCCCTTTTAAATCAGAAAGTTTTATTTGTTTACCATCTATTAATTTTAAAGTAAAATCTGTTGCTCTGTCATTTACATTTAAAATATATTCTTTTTCATCATTTTGAGCTACACTTTTGCTTGCTACTGGTTGGGAATTGATTTCTTTGTCTCTTTCAATTTTTTCCTGTTCTGTGTAAATTCCCACTATAATTATAAATTCCTTATCTCCAATTTTATCTCCAAATTTATTAGCTAATTCATTTCTTTCCTTTTCTGAAACTCCTTTGGTCATCGATTTTACATACCCATCGGCACCATATTTTTCGACTGTTTCCATAGACACGATGTCATTGTTTATTACGATTACATATTCGGGTTTTTTGACGACTTTGTCTTGTCCATAAAAGGATTGAGTAATTAATATAAGAGAAAGAAGTAGAAAATTTTTCATGTTTTACTAGTTTTAATACAGCTGTTTCCTGATTAATTTCTTTTTGGTGAATATAAGCAATATCTTTATTATGAATACTTAATCCTACAATATTAAACACAATCAGCTAATTTTTTCTCTAAATTGAACTGGAGAAATTCCTTCTTTGTTTTTAAAAAACCGACTGAAAGTTTGCAAATCTTCATAACCAAGATCATAAGCAATTTCCTTTATAGATAATTGTGTATACGCAATTTGCTTTCTGGCATGAATCATAATACGATCATGAATTATACTCAGTGGAGGTCTTTCAGAAAAAACAGCAAAAAGATTAGATAAGGTTTTTGGCGATTTATTCAATTTAGAAGCATAGAAGGCTACATCGTGATGTTTAGCAAAATGACCTTCAACGAGGTAATTGAATTCTCTTATAATATCGGCCTGACTATTTTCAAGTTTGACATAATTTGCTGTAGCCATCAGGCTTCTTGCACACAAAATCAATACACGTTTTAGCATCGACTGCAACATATCGATCTGTAAATTGTCTTTGGCATCCATTTCAGATAACAAAATATCCCAAGTAGTTTCCATACTTTGAATATGGTTTTCTGAAAGAGGAACTATCGGAATTCCCATCGCTCCGTAAAATAAAAGTCCTTTGCTTCCCACTTCATTGTCATTATTAATAATGCAAAAGAAGTTCTGATTGAATCGTAACATCCTGGCACTTTCAACTTCTAAATAATCAATTTGATGGAATTCAGTCAGAAAAATAATTTCATTTTGAGCTAATCTGTATTTGACTTTATCAACAGAAATATTCATCTCCGAACCTGTATTCCAAAGTAATGTTAATTCAGTGTCTTTCGCTCCAAAAGCCAGTTTTTTATTTTCAGCATTGATTTCTGTCAACAATAAAAATTCATATGAAGTTCCTTTATAAACCATAAATACTTGTCTAAGTTATAAAGTGTAAATGTAATTATTAACTAGACTTCTTCATTTGCAGGATTTAATTATTTCATAATAAAAACGTACTACTTTATTGATTATTAATGTTGTATATTTATTAATTCACATTTAGGATTAAAAAGAATTGATGATTTTTTCGTACTTAAAGAAAAATAGCCAACTCTTCGGGAAAATCTGTTAAACCCCAATGACTGAAATATTTTGAACTTTGTAATGTCTTATATAATTAAAATCAAACAACATGAAAAAAATAGCAATTAATGGTTTTGGTAGAATTGGAAGATCATCACTGAAAATAATTTTGGATTCTCCAGATTTAGAAGTGGTAGGAATTAATGATTTAATGACAATTGAAAATGCAGTTTATTTATTAAAATACGATAGTATTTATGGCAAGTACAATAAGAAAGTAAGTTTTGAAGGCGATTTTATATTAATTGATGATCACAAGATAAAATATACAGCAATAAAAGATCCTGCAGAATTACCCTGGAAAGACTTACAAGTTGATGTAGTAATAGAAAGTACAGGATTTTTTACCAATAAAGCAGACGCAGAAAAACATTTAACCGCTGGTTCTAAATTTGTTGTGATATCTGGGCCGACTAAAGATACACCAACAGTGGTTCATGGTGTCAATACCGAAGATGGAAAAGTTGCTGTTTTTTCATGTGCAAGCTGTACAACGAATAATATAAGTCCGATTATTGAAATTTTAGGACGACGAATAGGTATTAAAAAAGCCATTTTAAATACTACACATGCTTATACAGCATCACAAACATTGGTTGATGCTCCGTCTAAAAGAGAACCCAGAATGGGAAGAACAGCAGGAATAAATTTAGCGCCAGCCGCTACGGGTGCTGCAATAGCAACTACTAAAGCATTACCGCAATATCTTGGAAAATTTGATGGGGTTGCCGTGAGAGTTCCGGTTCCTGTTGGCTCAATATCTGACATTACTTTTGTAACAGAAAAACCAACAACTGTTGAAGAAATTAATTCGATTTTAATCGAAGAATCAAAAACGGCGCGTTATCATAAAGTAGTTGCTGTAACAGATGAACCACTTGTGTCCACTGATATTATAAAAAGCCCTTTTGCCGCTACTGTCGATTTAGAAATGACAAGAGTTGTCGATGGGGATTTGGTAAAAGTAATGGCCTGGTACGACAATGAATGGGGGTTTACTAACCAGATGATCAGACAGATTCAGGAATTATAAAATTCGAATTCTCCAGAAGTAAAGTTGTAAAATCTAAAATATTAGTTATGAATTACGCACAATTAGCCTTTACAGATAACATTAAAAAGATTCAGGAAGAAGCGGGAAGCAGAAACTCTTATGATCGAATGGAAAAAATGTCAGTTGTGGATGGATTGACAGAAAATGAAAGTAACTTTATTAGCGACAGGGATAGTTTTTATATGGCAAGTTTTGGAGAAAATGATTATCCGTACATTCAGCATCGCGGCGGACCGGCTGGATTTATTAAAGTAATTGACAACAAAACAATTGGAATCGTTGACTTTGCAGGTAACAGGCAATATATCTCGACAGGGAATATTTCTAAAAATGAAAAAGTAGCGCTTATAATGGTTTCGTATCCACAAAGAGCACGATTAAAAATCTATGCTAAGGCAAAAATTGTAGAACTGAAAGACCATGAAGCATTATATGATTCTTTAAAACCTGAAGATTATAAATTCCGTCCTGAAAGAATGATGATTTTTGAAATTCAGGCTTACGATTGGAATTGCCCACAACATATTACACCGCGTTATACAACAGAAGAAATAGAAGAAGCCTTATTACCTCAAAAAAAATACATTACTGATCTGGAAAACAAGGTAAAAGAACTGGAATTGAAATTACTCGAAAAATAAAAACACATACGAATGTTACTGTTTTATTTTTGGTGTATGTTTTCTGGATTTTTTAAGTTACCGGTAAATAATTTACTCAATTCATTATACAGAAAACCTCCATTAGAAATAATGGAGGTTTTTCGAATAAAGGTCAAACTAGATTTTTACCAAGGACTAACCTCGGTTTCATCTTCAATATCATTACTATAAAACATACCGGTAGGCGCATCATTAGCTGTTACTGTGTGTTTTATGATGAAGGTTGCAGCGCTTTCAACAGTTCCCGGTCCGTTGTGGTGATTAAAGTCTGTTGCTGTGTAACCAGGATCAATAGCATTTACTTTGAATGGTAAATCTTTAAGTTCGTGGGCCAGTGTAATCGTGAAAGCATTTAAAGCAGCTTTTGAGGTCACATAACTCGTTGCTTTAAAATCGTAATATTTCCAACTTGGATCGCTGTGTAAGGTCAAAGATCCTAAACCAGAAGTAATATTACTAATTCTTGGAGCTTCTGATTTTTTAAGCAATTCTAAAAATGCCTGTGTAACACTAATTACACCAAAAAAATTGGTATCAAAAACATGCTGAATGGCTGTAATTGATGCACTTGACGCACTTTGAGGAAATTCGCCACTAATACCTGCATTATTTATTAGTATATCCAATTTTCCCTGCTCGGTTTCAACTGTTTTTCTGGCAGCTTCTATTGAAACAGGCTTTGTAACATCAATTTCAATCGCTTTGATGTTTTCAAATCCTTCTTTATTTAATTGCTGCACAGCTTCGTTACCTTTTTCAAGGTCACGCGCACCTAAATAAATAAATAATCCTTTTTTTGAAAGCTGTTTTGTTATTTCTAAGCCAATGCTTCTATTAGCTCCTGTAATTAATACTATCTTCATTTTTTTATTGTTTTAAATTATTGAAGCAAAGTTGCGTACTTTAAAAATAGAATCATTTGTCAAATGACAAAAAGCATTTTAATGAATGTTTTTTCTTATCCTGCTCAAAGAAGATTGTGTAATTCCCAAATAAGAAGCGATATAAGAAAGGGGTATTCGATTTACAACATTTGGATAAATCTTGAGAAACATCAAGTAACGTGTTGTAGCATCTTCTGAAACTAACGGACTTCTTCTTTCTATTTTTTGTCGCAATGCTCTTGAAATAATCTTATTTACAATGGCTTCCCATGGAATGATAATATCTAAAAGATCCTTCCAGTCCTTTTTGGAAAAGACTAGCATTTTGCAGTCTGTAATAGCTTGAACATAAGCGTTAGAGCAAATATCATTGTCAAAACTCTCCAGATCAACTACCAGATTATTTTCATCAATAAAATATTTAGTAATTTCTTCGCCTTTGTTGTTATAGTAACAAACTCTGATAATTCCTTCCAGAATAAAACCAACTTCCTGTGCAATTTTCCCTGCTTCAGAAAAATATTCGTCTTTATGAAGAACTCTTTCTGTTGCTTTTTTTGAAATTAAATCAAGTTGCTGCTGGTTTAGGTTTCCAAATTGCAATATGTATTCTATAAACTCTTTCATACTGCAATTTAGTCAAATTTATTTTTTGATTATTTGGCATTTGGCAAATAGTGAAATGTAATTTTATACTATCATTTTATCCAATTCAGCTTCAAGACGATCAAAATTCTCTTCATTTTTATCTACAACATATGGCCTTAGTTTAGCACATTCTTCTGCAGTTTCAAAAACCATTCTGAAAACAATTTTAGTTTCAGAATCAGCTATTTTTTCAAATGTAGCGACTATATTGAATAAAGGTTTAGAAATTCGAATCCAGGCGATTTCAGTTGGTTTTTCAACTTTCACAAACTCGCATTCATTTTGAAAGTTTCCTTGCTCCGGTGCGTGCATTACGAATTTCCATCTACCGCCAGGTCTAAGGTCAAACTCTTCAAATGTATTGGTAAATCCTTTTGGTCCCCACCAGTTTTTTAAATGATTTGGATCTGTCCAGGCTTTAAAAACAAGTTCCTGAGAAAAATTTAAAATTCGGGTACTTACAATTTCGCAGTCTGGAGTTGCCGGAAAAGTCACTGTTGCCATTTTTGCAAATCTTTTAAATTATTTATTAGAGATTTCAAAATCTCGTAAACGTATCATATTAATCATGTAAGGCCACATTTCGTTTCCTACAGCACCAGGATAAGCCCCCATATTTGATGTTTCTTTAAAACCACCATCTTCATTACGCTGAATTTCTGAAATGTATTTCAAAGAAAATTTTGTCCTGTTTTTAAAAGTCAGCAGCACTTGCATGTTGTTATTCTTTTCCTTTTCACTTTCTCCATGAGTTCCTATGTAAAAATAGAAGTCAATTGTCCCTTCTTCACCCGTTTTTTCAAATAAATCATCCTTTCCAAAAGTATTGATTATCTCTGTAAAAGGTTCAAATTTAATAATAGAGTATGTGATGTTTTTTGGATCAGTAGTATTTAATTTAATGGTAAATTTTGCGCCAATAGGAAATTCATAGCCAGCATTGTATGGACTTGGTAGTTCTTGCCCAGAAATATTCAGGCTTAAAAACAGAATAAAAAAAGTTGCTATAAGTTTCATATAATTTGTTTATTTATAATTCTATAGGTTTTAATTCTAATTGCATTATTGGCATATATCTGTCTTTTATAGAAGTTTCAATTTGTCCTGTTTTTACAAAACCCAATTTTGCATAAAACTGCTCTGCATTAGGTTCTGAATTAAGGACTATTTTAGTAATGCTTGTTTTATCAACTTCTGATAAAAAGTGTCTCATTAAGATTTTTCCAAACCCTTTGCCAATATATTCCGGTAAGACAAATAAATTATCCAGTTTCACCGTTTCTTCATCCTCAAAAAGAAAAGAGTAATAACCCACGATTTTGTTTTCCAGAGTTAATTTATAAACGGCATTTGCCTCAATATAAACTGAAGTTACGGTTAAAAATTGGGACCAGTTTTCAATTTGTTCATCAGAATATCCCCAGTAAGCTTTTGATTTTTTGGTGATATCTGTCAAAATTTGATGATCGGCGCTTATTGCTTTTTCTATAGTCATTCTATCTTTTGAAGTTGTTATTTAAAGGAATAAAAATAGATAAAAAAGCGCTTCATTAAAAATTAAAGCTTTCTTAAATTGATTTGTATACATTTTTAGTTGTTGTAAATTAGCTATATACGATAAATAAAATATAGAAATCATGAAAACGAAAATCATAATGGCCGTTTTATTACTAGGTTTTGTAATATCGGCGAAAGCGCAGAAAAAAATTGAAACAACGGAATTGCCTAAACCAGCACAGGAATTTCTTCAAAAATATTTCAGTTATACGTCCGTAGAAATTGCTAAAAAAGATGCCGAACACGGTGAAAAAGGATATGAGGTGAAACTAAAAGACGGAACTGAAGTTGAATTCTGGAAAGATGGATCTTATCGTGAAGTTGATGGCGATGATAAACCAATTCCGACCGAATTTATTCCTGCTTCTATCAAAGATTATGTTTTTAAAAATTATCCAAATGAAAAAATAACGCATATTGATTTTGGACACAAAGATCTGGATGTTGATTTAACAAATGACATCGACCTTGAATTTACCAAAGAAGGTAAAATTCTAAAAGATAAAAATAATAACGTCAAGTAATTCTTTTTTAAAATGAGAAGCCTCCAAAATCAAGAGATTTGGAGGCTTTTTTTTTGAGCATTTTAGTATAAACTTTTCACAAGTGTATAATCTTTACACATAGTTATTTTAGTTTAAAATCTCTAATATACTCATTGTCAATTTTAAATGATAATGGCATAAGGCTTGTAAAATGGGATATAGTCAATTTCTGCGAATAGTATATTATTATCATTTTGACGATTAGATAATATTCAAAAGGAATGCCAATTTAATAAAAGCCATTAAGAAACAGCAATTGCCCATTATGAAAAGCGAAACAATTATTCAGGAACAATTTTACACTTCAAACAATATTAGCAATAAAAATGAACTTCCATTAAACAGTTCCATTTTTAATATTAAGAATCAATATTTTCATAAAGATTTTAAGAAAAACGTAAACCCATTAAGTTTTATTGTGCTTCTCGGCACATTTGTACTAATGCTTGCGGGGTCTTTCTTAGTTTATAAATTACAATCAGATTTTGATCAGTTTCATATAGACAGAATAAATTCTGCCTGGGGACTGCCTTTTTTAATTGTAACAGCAGCTTTATTCTTCTTTCAGACAGGTTCATTTCTATATAATTTATACTTGTATTTTAGATATAAACCAATTGAATCTGTTTCAGATGAATTATTACCAACTTGTACCGTAATTGTACCGGCGTATAACGAAGGGAAATTAGTATGGGACACTTTATTAAGTCTTGCAAACAGTGATTTTCCGGAACAAAAACTACAGTTACTAGCAATCGATGATGGAAGTAAAGATGATACCTGGTACTGGATGCAACAAGCCAAACTAAAATTAGGAGATCGTTTGGAGATTTACCAACAGCCGGAAAATAAAGGAAAACGTCATGCTTTATACCGTGGATTTGAATTGGGTACGGGAGAAATTTTCGTAACAGTTGATAGTGATTCCATTGTAAAAAAAGATACTTTACGAAATCTTGTAAGCCCGTTTGCTATCGATGAGAAATGTGGTGCGGTTGCAGGAAATGTTCACGTTTTAAACAATAAAAAAGCGTTATTGCCTAAAATGCTAAATGTAAGTTTCGTAATGAGTTTTGAATTCATGCGTTCTGCCGAGAGCATGTTGGGTTCAGTACTATGTACACCGGGCGCGGCAGCAGCTTACCGACGCGATGCGGTATTTAATTGTTTGCCAGAATGGATTGAGCAAACTTTTATGGGACAACCGTCTGACATTGGTGAAGATCGCGCAATGACGAATATGATTTTGAAACAAGGATTACACGTTCTGTTTCAAAGAAATGCAGTCGTACTTACAAATGTTCCCGAAGAATATGTTGGTTTATACAAAATGTTTATCAGATGGGGTAGAAGTAATGTACGTGAGAATTTAATGATGGCAAAATACGTTTTCACGGATTTTAGAAAGGAATCTAAATTTGGAGCACGTCTTTTATTCTTAAATCAATCACTAAAGATTGTTATGGCATATCCATTCTTGCTGTTTATGCTGTTTTTTATAGCGATACATCCAATTTTATTCTTTAGTTCTACACTCTTAAGCATTTTAATAGTTTCTAGCTTCTCTGTATTGTTCTATGCCAAAAGATACAGCTTGTCTGAGGCTTTCTGGGCATATTCATACAGTATTTTTTATACTTTCAGTTTATTCTGGATTACACCTTATGCTATTGCCACAGCCAACAAAAGAGGCTGGCTAACGAGAGGGCTGTCTGAAGCAAAATAAACTCTGATACAAACTTAAAAAGCCCTAAGAACAATTTAGTTTTTAGGGCTTTTTAAGTTTTATTCTTTATTATGAAGCGTAAATAAAAGATAGTCGCCATGATCTGAAACTCCTTTTTCTGTGATCACAAAACCTTTGTTTTTATAAAATTCAACAGCTCTGGTATTCCTTTCTAAACATTTTAATGTAATAGGAGCTTTCATTATTTGAATAGCCTCTTCAAGTAATTTGGATCCAATTTTATGCTGCTGATATTCATCATCAATGTAAAAGTGATGTATAAAATTGCCCCGAAGCCATAACGAAATAAATCCGGCAACTTTATCATTATAAATCGCTACGAGAACAAACTCAGCTTCCGTTTCAGAATCAAAATCGGTAAGCTTATAATTATGAGTATCCAGCCAGTAAAATGTTTTTTGGCGGACTTCCAGAAATATTCTTTGTAAATCGGTTATGTGATTTTTATTTTTTTCAACGATTTGAAGCATCTTTTTTATTTAAACTGACAGAACTCAAATTTACGATAAAATGTCTCGTTTATAAACAGAAATAAGCTCCTAATAACTAAGTTATTCAGGAGCTTATTGTATGTTGTGGTATGTTATTCTTTTATTTTAAATTGCTGTAAAATGGATTTTGTACTTAAATTTTCTTTAGTGTAATTTTTACTTCTTTTAATTTTAATATCAGCTCATCATCAGTTATAGTGCTTTCGCTTGGAAACGGTGTACCAGTTTCGTCTTTAATAACTAAACTTTTACCTCCTTTTGTCAATGCATAAGTACCATTTGTAATGGGCTGCAGTAAGAATCCTGTTACATGTCCATCTTCTGTAAAAGTTAGATTTCCGGATGTTAAAATAACATGTTTTGCTGAATCCGAAAGTGCGACGTGATTACTTTCAACAGCTGTTATTTTCCAGGAATTCACCAATTTATTTCTTTTACTGTGGCATGAAATCATTAATAATGTCAACAATGTAATTCCGAGGATAAATAATTTAGATTTTTTCATGGTTTTGAGATTAAAAATTAAACATGAAAAGTTACAAAAAAAATATATTCGATTTATTTTTTTTTAGGAAAATATCTAATAATTAGTCTCTTAGTGATTTTTAAATAATTATTTCAGACTACTTTTATCTTCTAAAAACCTAGTTTAACGTAAGGGCTCCTAAAATCTCTTCATACAAAAATGGTCCACCGGGATAAGTTGCAGTATAGTCAAGATTCATCCATACCTGACCACGATCATCTATATGATAATGGATTTTTTTGCCATAACTTTCTTTTACGAAAAGCACATTTTTAATTAGATAATTGACCTTTTCCAAATCAATTAAAGAGCCAATTAGAATTTCAGGATAAATGTGTCCTTTTGTATGTATAAGTCTTGGGGTTCCCCCAATAGAACGTACAGCAGCAGCCATTAAAATAGAGTGATCATCACAATCCCCCGAAAAATAAGCCAGTGATTCGCTGGCAGTGGCAATATAATCTCCTTCCTTAGGATCGTTGACATAATTCCAGCGACCATTAATCTCTTTAAAAACAGCAAAACACTGAATAATAGTTCTGTAATCTGAATATCCTTTTACGTTTTTAAAATGCTTGGTTGTGGCCATAATAGCAAAATTGCGAACTTTCGGATTTTGATATTCTATAGCGTTGATAATTTTGGATTTATTTGGAAAAGGAAGCAGTTTTGCTGCAATAATATCTTGCGGATATGGATTATCAGACATGGTATAAATCATCGAATTGTAATCTTCCGAAATTTCATTGAAACCATAATTCCCAATTACCGTTCCGTAGAATAAAACCAGGAGATACAAAGCAATACACAAAATAATAATCGTTCGCAGCAACATTAAAAAAAAGAAAATTGCGGCAAAAACGATTATAAAAATAAAAACACGATCTAAATTGAATGCCCATTTCAGATCGATTAAATTTTGATGCAGAATAATGAAAACCGGAATGGTAATTAAAAGACTCAACAGCATAATAATAATCCTATCCCAAGGTGATTTCACCTGTAATTTGGATTTTAATTGCGGAAAGTCGATTTTAGGGAATTTCATCATAAGAATTAAAAGCAGTTTCTACAGCGCTTTTACCGTTTCAACAAAAGTACTTTTTTTAT
This sequence comes from Flavobacterium aquidurense, assembly GCA_900107365.1. Taxonomy (GTDB): domain Bacteria; phylum Bacteroidota; class Bacteroidia; order Flavobacteriales; family Flavobacteriaceae; genus Flavobacterium; species Flavobacterium aquidurense. The sequence goes on along the minus strand of FNPS01000008.1, from coordinate 196,852 downwards.
CAATAATTCCCAGATCAAATAATTGATTTTGAATTTTATCGAATGCTTTTTCACTTAAATGTTTTTGAGACCATTGTGTTAACTTCAGCCATTCCTGGATATCTTCGGTTTTTTGATTGAAAAGATCCGCAAGAGTTTTATCAATATCCGGAATCTGTGCAAAATCATGCGTTGTTTTGTTGATGATTTCAAGGATTTTCTCTACAACCTTTGGATTTTTTTTCAAAAATTCATCACGAACTGTAATTACAAAGGAAGGCCATGGAGTAGGGCAGTCGCCGACACGTCTAAAAATACCTTTATCAACAAGCGGTTTTGTCATAAAACGTTCCCACATAAAATAATCGGCTGTTTCGTTTGTCAAAGCTTCAACAGCACCATCAATTGTATTTATAATTTCAAATTGCAAATCATCTGTTTCCCAGCCTTGTTCATGTGCATTTACATATGCCATCAATTGTGAACCTGAGCCTAATCTGGAAATTGCTACTTTTTTATTTTCAAGATCTTTAACAGTCTGAAAATCCGATTTCGCAGCAACGTGAATTCCCCAAATTAAAGGAGATTGCACATAAATTTGAACAATTTTACTTGGATTCCCTGCTACAATATCCTTCACAATACCTTCGGTCAAAATAACGGCAATATCAGCTTCACCATCACGCAACATCTGACACATTTTTCCTGTACCTTCAGGAATATTCTTCCATTGTAAATCAATATTTTCTGCTTCAAATTCGCCATTTTCAATGCATAGTTGCCATGGCAAATTGAAGTGTTCGGGAACACCTACAATTTTTACAGTTTTCATTAGTTTAAGTTTAAGTTAAGATGTTTGGTATGCGTATTTTAAGTTTGTTTAGTTTTTTAATAAGTCTGTTCTGTGTTTTTCTGAAAGACAAGGTTCTCCAAAATCAATAACCTCAAGCTCTACATACTCATTCAAGATGTTTTTAACAACCGAATAATCAATTTCTGCCGTTATTTCGACGGCAAAGAGCGTTTCATTCATGCCTTCAGATTCGCAATTAACTTCTGTGAGCTTTTCCCTTATAATTTCCTTGTCAAAACCTTTTTCTAAAATTATGACCTGAACAATTGAGTTTCCAGAAGTTTCTATAGTTTTTCTATATGTCAGCTGCTGTTCATCTTCATCAAATTCTGCAAAGAAAATGTCATCCGTTGCAATTAAAGGTCCAAAAAACGGAATGTTATCTAATTTAAAATATCCCTTTTCTAAATCAATAATTTCTGCCCACATGGTTTCTACAACCGTATCTTCTAATAAATCACTATAATATCTAAATAGGATTTTTTTATGCGTCTCTGCCATTATTTAATTTTGTAATTCTTTTAAGCTTCATTTTTTTGGCGATAACCTAAATTATCTAATTTTCTAATTGACTAATTATCTAATTATTTCGTCAATTATTGCTTTCAACGGTGATATAACAATTCGATATCCGTCAGGATCCTGAAACATTTTTCCATTTTCATTCCAAAATGGGTTAATTGCAGTTATTATTGAAATGTTATTACGTACAAGCTTATCTTCCAATTTATTATAATCTAAAATTGTTTTCGGATAAAGCACAATTACATCTTCTTCATCAAAAGTATGCTTGGCTTTTGAGTCAGATTGTGTAAATTCAAAATGCCAGTCCAAACCCGATTTCCCAATAAAAACACCATTGTAATTATTGTGATTCTGAAAACCTCCTAATCGTTCAAAACCGAGAATATCAATATAAAAATTTTCGATTCTCTGTAAATCATTAGTATGTCGTGCAACTCTTAAAAACATAATCTATGATCTAATTTGATTTATATGATGTTCTAAATGTTCTACGTAATCTGTCATCAGAAATCTTAAATCAATAACTGAATCATCGCTTAAGATAATTTTATAATCTAAAGCTTCTTCATCAACAGATTTCATAATTCGTATGATTTGTTTGTTTAACGAAAGCCATAATTGGTTTAGCTCATTAATATCTTTTGTTTGATACTGATTTAAATTCACTAAATCAATTTGATTGTAAGGTCTGTGACGATAAGGTTTTGCTACATAATTAATTTCTGTAAAACGAACTAAATTATGAATGGCAGAATCAATTAAATGCCCTAAAACTTCTTTTTTAGACCATTTTCCAGGTTTTCTTTCTTCTAATATAACCGGATCAATTGTTGGAAAATAATTTGAATTTTCATTCAACAATTGATCAAATTTAAGAATAGCATTTTGCATGAATTATCTAATTTTCTAATTGATAAATCCTTAATTACTTTTGAGCCAATTTATTCAATGTATAGGCGATAAGCGCATCTACAGCTTTGTAAGGATCTTCACTAAAAGTTCCTGAAGCACGATTTGCAATAATAGCATTTAAAGATAGTGCATTATGACCTAAAAGTGCAGAAAGTCCATAAATAGCAGCAGTTTCCATTTCTAAATTGGTGATTCTGTGATCATCAAAATTGAAACTATCCATTTTATTGTTTAATTCCCCGTCCTGAATATTCAAACGTAATACGCGCCCTTGCGGACCATAAAATCCACCCGCAGTTGCTGTTATTCCCTTAAACATTTTATCTGATTCAATAATTTTTTCTAATGTTTCAGAACACGGAATTACATAAGGTCTTCCTTTTCGGATATCCCAATTGGTATGCATTATAAAAGCATCTTCCAATGCATCCTGCGAAACAGCATCAATTAAATAGGAGCGAAGCATATTGTCTAATCCTAGTCCGAATTTTGACATTACAAAACTATCTACAGGAATATCAGCGTGTAAAGAACCCGAAGTTCCAATTCTGATGATATTAAGTGAAGTTAATTGTTCTTTTGGCTGACGAGTTTCTAAATTGATGTTTACCAAAGCATCTAATTCGTTCAAAACAATATCAATATTGTCAGGACCAATTCCGGTTGAAATTACAGAAATTCGTTTCCCTTTATAAGTTCCGGTTTGCGTTTTAAATTCTCTTTTTTGCGTCGAATATTCAATAGTATCAAAGAACTGAGTAATTTTCTCTACTCGATTTTGATCTCCCACAAAAATTATATCGTGTGCAATATGTTCTGGACGTAGGTTTAAGTGGTAAACACTTCCGTCTGGATTTAGTATTAATTCTGATTGTTGTATCATTTTTTTTAAGGTGCTAAGGTTCTGAGTGGCTATGGTTCTTAGGTTTTCTAACTTCACGAACAACTTGAAACTTGAAACATGAAACTAAAAAAACATTTTATCCACCAACTCTCTTCGTTTTAAAGCCTTTTTCTTTTAAAATCGCCATTATTTTGTCGCGATAATCTCCCTGAATGATGATGGAATCGTCTTTAAAAGTTCCGCCAACACTAAGTTTTGTTTTAATTTCTTTTGCCAGAATTTTAAAATCTTCATCAGATCCTTCGTAACCTTCAATTATGGTGGTTGCTTTTCCTTTTCGTTTTTCAAATTTGCAGATCATCGGTTCTTTCTGAACATAAAGCATGTGCTCTTGTTCCTGAATTTCTTCAGGTTCATTTGATTCAACGTGATCCGGAAATAAGTTTTTTAATTGATCTTGTAAGTCCATAAATTTTTATTCTAAAAATAAATTCCAATAAATTTAGGTTGTAAAAAATTAAATTCCAAATCCCAAGTTTGCATTGGAATTTGGAATTTAAAAAAATGTGATTTAAAAGTTTATTTTTTAATTAAACCTAAATCTACTAAACGTTCGTATAAATAATCGCCCGCTGTAATATCTTCAAATTTCTTAGGATTTTCTGCATCAATACAGTTTTCTAAACAATCTAAGCGCATATCACTCACAGGATGCATAAAAAACGGCACAGAAAAACGAGATGTTCCCCATAATTCTCTTGGCGGATTTACTACCTGATGAATTGTTGATTTTAGTTTGTTATTGGTATGTCTTGACAACATATCACCAACATTAATTACTAATTCGTCATCTGCTGCAATAGCGTCGATCCATTCTCCATCGTGATTTTGAACCTGAAGTCCTTTTCCCTGAGCACCCATTAAAAGTGTAATCAGGTTGATATCACCGTGAGCAGCTGCGCGAATAGCGTTTTCTGGTTCAGAAGTAATTGGAGGATAATGAATTGGTCTTAAAATTGAGTTTCCATCTTTAGCATACTGATCAAAATAAAACTCGTCTAAACCTAAATGCAAAGCCAAAGCTCTTAATACATAAACGCCTGTTTTTTCAAGCATTTGGTACGCTTCTTTACCAACAACATTAAAACGTGGTAATTCTTTTACTTCAACATTGTCCGGATATTCTGAAGCATATTTTGAAGCTGCATCAACATATTGACCAAAATGCCAAAACTCTTTTAAATCTCCCTCTTTACGTCCTTTGGCATGTTCTTTTCCAAAAGATACATAACCTCTTTGTCCGCCAATACCGGGAATTTCATAATTATGCTTAGTTTCTACTGGCAAAGCGAAAAATTTTCTAATTTCGCTATAAAGCTCGTCTACTAACTGGTCGTCAAGAAAATGACCTTTTAGGGCTACGAAGCCAATGTTTTCAAATGCACTGCCGATTTCATTTACAAATTTTTGTTTACGTTTCGGGTCGTCCGAAAGGAAATCACGTAAGTCTACACTAGGAATGTTTTGCATACTTTACATTTTTTATTTTAAGAGGAAAGGTGTCGTAAAACCTTTCAATAACAAAGGTAGAGAATATTTTAGAATTGAATTTTAAAAGTTATATTAAAATAAAAAATATATAACAAAAACAAATAAAATTGTTATATATATCTATATTTGGAATACTAAAAACCAACCCCTTATGATCTTTTACAGACAAGACCTTACTGATGCAAAATTGCTGGAATTATACAAACAACTCCTCAAACCCCGTTTGATCGAAGAAAAGATGTTAATCCTTATTCGTCAGGGAAAAGTATCAAAATGGTTCTCTGGAATAGGACAGGAAGCAATTGCGGTAGGAGTGACCTCTGTTTTGGATGCATCAGAATATGTTTTGCCAATGCACCGAAATTTAGGCGTTTTCACTACACGCGATATTCCTTTACATCGTCTGTTTTCTCAGTGGCAAGGAAAGGCAAATGGCTTTACAAAAGGTCGGGATCGTAGTTTTCACTTTGGAACTCAGGAATATAAAATTATAGGAATGATTTCGCATTTGGGGCCGCAATTAGGAGTTGCAGACGGAATCGCCTTAGCCGATAAACTTCAAAACAATAAAAAAATAACTGCCGTATTTACAGGTGAAGGTGCTACAAGTGAAGGAGATTTTCACGAAGCCTTAAATATTGCTGCCGTATGGAAATTACCTGTTATGTTTATTATTGAAAATAACGGTTACGGTCTTTCAACGCCAACAAACGAGCAATATCAATGTACAAATCTGGCTGACAAAGGAATTGGTTATGGCATGGAAAGCCATATTATTGATGGAAATAATATTCTGGAAGTGTATAATAAACTTTCAGAATTAAAAGTAGAAATGCAAAACGATCCGCATCCGATTTTATTAGAATTTAAAACCTTTAGAATGCGTGGGCACGAAGAAGCGAGCGGTACTAAATATGTTCCTCAGGAATTGATGGCCGAATGGGCTGTAAAAGATCCAGTAACAAATTACCGTGATTATTTGACAAAAATTGGCGTTTTAACAGCTGAATTTGATGAGCAGCTTCATGATGAAATTAAACTGGAAATTGAGGAGAATTTAGCTATATCAAATGCTGAACCTGAAATCGCACCAACTTATAGTGGAGAATTAGATGATGTCTATAAATCCTTTATTTTTGAAGAAGTTACACCTTCATCAGAAACTAAAAATATTCGATTTATTGATGCCATCAGAAACAGTTTGGAGCAGTCCATGCAAAAGCACAAAAACCTGATTATTATGGGTCAGGATATTGCCGAATATGGTGGTGCTTTTAAAATTACAGATGGCTTTGTTGAGTTTTTTGGAAAGGACAGAGTTCGGAATACACCAATCTGCGAAAGTGCAATAGTTTCAGCAGGAATGGGATTGTCAATTAATGGATACAAAGCAATTGTAGAAATGCAGTTTGCTGATTTCGTTTCGACAGGATTTAATCCGATTGTAAATTTACTCGCAAAATCACATTATCGTTGGGGAGAAAAAGCCGATGTCGTAGTTCGTATGCCTTGTGGTGGTGGTACTCAGGCGGGACCTTTTCATTCTCAGACAAACGAGGCCTGGTTCACCAAAACGCCAGGTTTAAAAGTTGTCTATCCGGCTTTTCCTTATGATGCAAAAGGTTTATTGAATAGTTCGGTAAATGATCCGAATCCGGTTTTGTTTTTTGAACATAAGCAATTATACAGAAGTATTTATCAGGATGTTCCAACAGATTATTATACTATTCCGTTAGGAAAGGCAGCAGTTTTAAAAGAAGGAAATAAAGTAACTATTATTGCTTTTGGCGCTCCTGTTCACTGGGCATTAGAAACCCTGGAAAAAAATCCTGAAATTGATGCTGATTTAATAGACTTAAGAACACTTCAGCCTTTAGATACGGAAACTATTTTTGCCTCAGTAAGAAAGACCGGAAAAGTCATTATTTATCAGGAAGACACTATGTTTGGTGGAATTGCCAGCGATATTTCGGCTCTAATTATGGAGAAATGCTTTGAATACCTGGATGCTCCTGTAAAAAGAGTAGCCAGTTTAGATTCACCAATTCCGTTTACAAAAGCATTAGAAGATCAATTTTTGTCGAAAAATCGTTTTGAAGAGGTTTTGTTTGATTTATTGAAATATTAATTACAAAGATCAAATTGCTTTGCAGAATGAACATTTTTTCTATCTTTAAAACATAAAAACCTAACCTATGAAAAAACTGTTTGTTTCCATTTTTACCATTTCATTACTTTTTTCCTGTAATAAAAACACTAAAACTACCGATAAAGCTTTAGATCAGAAGTTTGACAAATACAAGGAGGGATTTGTTACTTCGTTATGGAAAATAAATCCAGGTTGGGCTTCCGGTGTTGGCTATCATAAATTAGATAGTATTTTGGTAGTTCCAGATGCTACTGAAACAAAAGTACAACTTGATTTTGCCAATACCCAATTAGACTCTTTAAAGCAATACGATATTGAAAGTTTGTCTGACAATAATAAGACTGACTTTCAAATGATAAAAAATCAACTGGAAGCATCGGTATTTAGCATCAAAGAATTAAAATCGTCTGAATGGAATCCTTCTGAATACAATGTTTGCGGTTCTTTTGCAGAAATTTTAAATGGAAATTATGATTCATTAGAAGTTCGTTTGCGTGCTTTTAATGCTAAAATGAATGCTATACCAGCTTATTATGAAGCTGCCAAAAAGAATATTAAAAATCCAACAATTGAACATACAGATCTTGCCATTGCACAAAACATTGGAGGTTCTACAGTTTTTGAAGCCGATTTAAATGAGGCACTGGCAAAAAGCAAATTGAGTGCTGCTGAGAAAAAAGAAATACAGGACAAAGCAAAAGTTTCAATAAAAGCGATTAAAGATTATGCAGAATGGCTACAAAACCTTCCGAATAAAACCCCTCGTTCTTTTAGATTAGGTGCTGATTTATATGCCAAAAAATTCAATTTTGACATTCAGTCCAGTTACACTGCTGATGAAATCTATAAGATTGCCGTTGATCATAAAAATGATTTGCACGATAAAATGTTTGTTTTGGCTGATAAACTTTGGAAAAAATACAAAGGAAATGCTCCTAAACCAGCAGACAAACTGGAATTAATCAAACAGGTAATTGATAAAATTTCATTGCAACATACAACTCCGGAGAGATTTCAGTCAGAAATTGAGAAACAAATTCCGGAACTAGCTGCTTACGTTAAAGCCAAAGATTTATTATATATAGATCCATCAAAACCTTTAGTAGTGCGTAAGGAACCAGCTTATATGGCAGGTGTAGCCGGAGCTTCGATTTCTGCAGCCGGGCCTTATGATAAGAATGCAAATACCTATTATAACGTAGGTAGTATGTCAGGCTGGACGGCTGAAAATGCCGAAAGTTACCTGCGTGAATACAATGACTATATTCTTCAAATTTTAAATATTCACGAAGCGATTCCAGGACATTATACACAATTGGTTTACAGTAATCAGTCGCCAAGTATTATAAAATCAATTTTAGGAAACGGTGCCATGGTAGAAGGTTGGGCGGTTTACGCTGAAAAAATGATGTTGGAAAGTGGCTACAAAAACTCTGATGAAATGTGGTTGATGTACTATAAATGGAATTTAAGAACAACTTGCAATACTATTCTAGACATTAGTGTTCATACTAAGGATATGTCTAAGGAAGAAGCGATGATTTTGTTAACGAGAGAAGCTTTTCAGCAACAAGCAGAGGCAGAAGGGAAGTGGAAGCGCGTAACTTTATCTCAGGTACAACTATGTTCTTATTTCACAGGATATACTGAGATTTATAATTTAAGGGAAGAACTTAAAAAACAAGAAGGAGATAAATTTAATTTGAAAAAATTTCATGAAAAATTCCTGAGTTTTGGAAGCGCTCCCGTGAAATATATTAAAGAGTTAATGCTTTCAAAAGAATAAATTACTAAGATTTTAAAGAAATGGTTTGATGCGATTACGATCTTATCAAACCATTTTTCTTTTATTAGATATTTATAACTATACGTTTACCATCTGAAACTTCGGCATTCCACATCTTTTCAATATCTGTTAAATCACCTTCTTCGATATTTACTTTGATTTTGTTTTGAGCAGCTAAAAGAAACATTTCCGGAAGTATTTCTGAAAATAGTAATTTCACTTCTTCTTTCGACCAGCTTCCTAAACCTGAACCTGATAATTGAAGATCAACGCTTCTCAAAATTCCAGCTGACAATTGAATCGAATCACCAGTCATTCCCCCAATATTTACATAACGAACTTTATGAGAAAAGGAGCCATTTCCTTTTAAGGCTGAAAGAATTAATTCTGCTGTGTGTCCCCACAAATAATCCAAAATAATATCAATTGATGTAGTCTGATGAATTCCCTTCAGTTGTTTTTTAATTACTTCATCGTCTTGTTTTAGTGAGATAATCTCGTCAGCACCTAATTCTAAAAGCTTTTGAAATGTTTTTTCATTTCTTGCGGTAACAATTATTCTTTTTGCCCCGTAATGCTTTGCAATCTGAATAGCCATTTGTCCTGTAAAACCAGCTCCTCCGTTTATCAAAACAGTTTCTCCCGGATTTATTCGTGCTCTAAATTTAAGTGCCATCGCAGAGCCTGCAACTGCATTTGGCATTGCGGCCGCTATCGTATTGCTAATTCCTTCTGGTAATGGCACCAAAATATTTTTATCAATAATTGTTTTCTCTGCCATTGTACCGGTTATTCCGCGAGCGTAAACTCTTGTTCCGTTTTCCAATAAACCAACGGCATCACTGCTTACAACAAATCCGTTTTCACTGAGATTCTCCGAAGAATAATGTTTACCGTTTGCTTTTCCTTTATCTAAATTGGTAATGGCTACGGCTTTGACCAAAAGTAAAATTTGATTTTCATTCTGTGGAATTGGTTCTGCAAATTCTGCATATTTTGGCGATTCGCCTCTTTTATAAACTACTGCTGCTTTCATAATTATTTAATTTTATCATGCAAAGTTAGAGAGCATTACAGGAGCCGACGATAACATTTGTTATCAAATGAAATTTCCCACCATATAAGTTATATAAGCTCATTTAAACTTGGCTTATAATTTATCATATAAGTTATTTAGTAAAATTCAATTATTTTGCGTGAAGCAATTGACTTTTGATTCGGCTTAAATGAACAGTGCTTACTCCGAGATACGAAGCAATATAATGTTGTGGCACTCGCTGCAGCACCTGAGGCCTTTCTTCAATTAAATTAAGATAACGCTGAGTAGGAGAGTCTTTTATAAAGGAAACAAAATGCTTCATATAATCAAAAGTACGTTCAAAAAGCATGTTGATGAAACGATCTCTTAATTCTGGAATTTCTTTAATTTCTTCCAAAATTTTATCCAGATCATTTTTAGAGATCCACCAAATAACAGAAGGTTCAATGGTTTCCATAACAACCGGACTTGGTATTTTTTTCATGAAACTTTCGATAGAAGCTACACTTTGATTTTCGAAGAAAAACTGAGTTGTTAAATCTTTTCCGTTATTATTAAACCAAACCCTGATACATCCTTCTTCAATTATAAAAAGCTTTTTTGAGATTTCTCCTTCTTCCAGAAGTATCGTTTTTGCAGCAACTTCAAGCCGATTGAAATGGTTTGTATATTCAATCCATTTTGAATCGTTTAGAGGGAATTTATTTCGGAATTGGTCAAGCATAATTACGATTAATTAGTAACAATATCAAACTAGGCATTCCAAAAATAAGTAATCAACTTAAATAATATTAATAGTGCTAAATAATAAATCATAGTAATGTAACTTAATTTCAAAGAATTAAAAAATACTATAAACGTTAAGTATGGGTAGCTATCTACTAAAAATCTAGTAACAAAATTTATTTTTAAATTTTTAAATTCATAAATAATTGATTTACTTCTTGCGTTATTAAAATATTTCAAATTATAAATGGACAAACCAAAACCAATGCTACAAAAGGCAAAAAAAATAATATTATTATATTCTTTAAAAAAAAATAGATATATGCTTCCTATATTAATTAGAAACAAAATAGATAAAAATCTTGCTGTAGATGATTCAGGAGAAGTTTTATTAGTTTTTAAAATGACTTCATATGTTCTATAGTACAAATAATGGTAAGGTTTTATTAACATAAATCTCTAGTTCGAATTCGATTCCAATTCAAACAACTGCACCTGACTTTTCAAGCGATCAATCAATAAATTCATCATTCTTTTGTTTAAGCTTGAAGAATTTTGAATGTACGTTTCATATTCTTCAATCGTAAAAAGTGCCATCACAATTCCTTTTAAAGAATTTCTGAATTTAATGTCTTTCTGAATGGAATTTTCTATGACCTGGAGTTTCTTTTCGACGGTGTACGAATAGAAATCGGCTTTGTTTTTATTTACATAGTTGACAAACACCGCAATAAACAAATCATTTTGCAGTTTTAAAATAGGCCTAATCGTCTGATTTTGAAACAACTCATCTGCCGAAGATTGAGCACTTACAGTTCCTAAAGTTTCGCCTCTGAATTCTCTTAAAAAAGTGTCTCTATCTGCCATGTTTTTTCTTTAAATTTAGAAAAAATTCCAATACAAAAAATCTATTTTTATTCTTATAAATTAAAATTATGCGATTTCATACCAGAAAGTGGGTTAAGCCCGAAGATTTAAATCCAAACGGAACTTTATTTGGCGGAAAATTATTAGCGTGGATTGATGAAGAACTGGCATTATACACCATTATTCAGTTAGAAAACACCAGAGTGGTTACTAAATACATGTCGGAAATCAATTTTAAAAGCTCTGCACGCCAAGGTGATATTGTAGAAATTGGAATAGATGTCGTTAAATTCGGAAATACATCACTGGTTTTAAAATGTGCCGTACGAAACATGATGACACGTGAAATTATTATTACAATCGATCAAACCACGATGGTTAATCTGGATGAAGATGGTAAACCAAAAGCCCACGGAAAAACCCAAATCGAATTCGTAAAAGATCGCTTATAAATTTTTCCCAACATAGTAAGTAGTATAACTTCATTTTAACCAGGCTTAAAAAAACAATTGATGACGCTTAAAAATTTTCTTACCGTTTGTTTATTTTCTGCATTTTTATTTTCCTGCAATTCTAAAGAAGAAAAGGATAAATACAATCATGTTTTTTATCGAGCAGTAAATGGCAAAGACACCGCAATTCTAGACCTTAAAATAAACGATAAAAGATTTTACGGACGTTATGAAATACTATATCATAAAATCGGAAAAGATTCAGGCGATGTAAGAGGAGACATGCATGGAGACACACTTAGAGGTGATTTTCATTTTATCTCAAATGGAGGAAGCTGGAAAAGAACTCCAATCGCTTTATTGCAAAAGGATAATAAACTGATTTTAGGGAAAGGTGTTATTGGAACCTATTTTAATCTTCCGCTTTTTCTTCCAGACGTTCCTATAGAGTACAACAACTCTCAGTTTGTTTTCGAAAGGATTGAAAATTAGTTTCAGTTTTTTTTACTTTAACATAATTTAACCGAAAAGTTCGCTAAGATTTACGCTATGAATGCAAAGCTGTCTTTGCGAACCTTGCGAAAAAACCTTGCGAACTTTGCAGTTAAATTATGTCCAAAGGCTAACAACCTGAAACAAAATAAACCTACTCGAATCGACCAATCTTTGAAGGCAATTCGAATATTTCTAAATCAAAATATTCTACAGAAGCCATTATGTGATCAAAAATATCAGCCATAATATATTCGTAGTTTGCCCAGCGTTTATCACTCGAAAACGCATAAATTTCCAAAGGAACACCATGTGCAGACGATTGTAGTTGACGACACATCATATGCATATCTTTATTCAAACCTGGATGTGTGATCAAATATTGCATGATATATTTTCGATACAAACCTAAATTAGTCATATTACGTCCGTTTAACGCCAGAGTTTTATCAATGCCGCGTAAATCGTTATATTTCTCAATTTCAGCTTGTCTGGTTTCAATATAAGTGCTAATCAGCTGTACCTTTTTCATCTGATTCAAATCTTCATCATTCAAAAAACGAATGCTGCTGCTTTTAATCAAAACATGTCTTTTAATACGTCTTCCATCCGATTTTTGCATACCGCGCCAATTCTGAAAAGAATCTGAACTTAAGGCATACGTTGGAATCGTAGTTATTGTATTATCAAAATTTCGAACTTTTACCGTTGTTAAATTGATTTCAATAACATCTCCATCGGCACCAAATTTATCCATCGTAATCCAGTCACCAATACGAACCATATCGTTAATGGCAACCTGAACACTCGAAACAAATCCTAAAATTGTATCCCTGAAAATCAAGATAATAATTGCCGAAAGTGTTCCTAAAATAGTGAGCAATTCGCCTTTCTTGATTCCGAATAAAGTGGAAATAATCATCGCAACTCCAAAAATCCAGAGCACAATCATAATAACCTGAACGAAACTATCGATTGGTTTATCGCTGTATTCTGGTTTTTGCTTTAAGTAATCACGTAAAGCATTAAAAATCGTTCTAATGATCCACAAACTGATCAAAACGATGTAAATCCCAACGATTTTTCCAAACAAAGATTCCCAGTATTCGTATCGATCCAAAATTATTGGAACGGCTTTATAAATAAAGAAAAACGGAATTAAATACGCCGTGTATTTTGTGGTTTTGTTGTGAATTAAATAGTCGTCAAACTTTGTTTTGGTTTTTTGTGCAAAAATGGCGGTCAAAGTAACTAACACAAATTTTGCAACATAATAAATGGCAAAAGCCAAAGCCACCATAATGGCGATATTAAAGATAAGGCTGATATAAGACGCAAAGTTGCGGCTCATTCCCCAATCTCTAAAGAGCGGATATAAAAAGTTAAATATTTTATCCAAAGGCTTATGCATTATTTTCTAAATATTTTTTCTCAATGTAGAAAGTTCCAAACGGAATAAGAGAGGCTATCAAAATAATTCCAAAGGTTTTTAAATCCCAATTTTGAGATTTTCTTAGTAAAAATGCCAATATAATATATCCAATAAACAATACACCATGCGTCATTCCTAGCGGGCGTAATATAGTATGATAAAGTTCCGGATTGTTATTTTTAATAATAAGCATGTTTGCGAATAAAACTAAATAGGAGATTCCTTCTAAAATTGCAGTAACTTTGAAAATCTTGAGCATGTATCTGTTTTTTGAATTTATACAAGCAAAATTAAGTATTATCGTTGGTTTTTGTGGTATGAATCCGGAAACTAATTTATTTTTGTATTCTTAAACTTTGATAATGAGTAAGCGCGATTTAAAAAAATATTTAGCCGAATTAAACAAGGAACAACTCGAAGAACAAATTATCGAATTATACGAGAAATTTGTTCCGGTAAAAACCTTTTACGATTTTGTTTTTAATCCAAAAGAAGACAAACTTTTACAGGAAAGTAAAACAAAGATTTCTCACGAATATTTTCCGATTAAAAAACCGAATGCAAAATGGCGTCCAAAAGCAAAAATGCGTCGTTCTGTAGCGCAAAAAATGATCAAACATTTTATTGTGTTAGGAGTTGATCCTTTTATTATTGCCGATTTGATGTTGTATAATATCGAAATAGCGCAAACGTTTTCTTCAGGAAATTTTATAAAGCAGGAATTATTCTACAAAAGCATGTTCAATTCTTTCGAACAAGCTGTAAATTTTATAATTTCTAACGGAATTTTATCTGAATTTAAATCCCGGATTTTAGAAATTCAACAGCAAACTATTCAACAGAAATGGAAAAATAAGTATGATTTTGAGGCAATTTTAGATAAAATCGACTTATAAAAACACTTCTCATAAAAAATCTTATTTAAAAAAATCATTTATTTTACGTTAAAATAAGATGAATAACTGTTTTTTAGGTGTATTTTTGCAAAAATCCAAAAATAAACAATGTCTCAAAACACTTTAGAAATAGAAAGAGAAGAGAAAAAAGAACTTTATGCATACCAAAAAGGCGATATTGATGCCATTTTTGAACGTTTAGATAATGCTCCAGCTCAACATCATTTATTGTATCAATTACCGACAGGTGGTGGAAAAACAGTAATTTTTTCCGAAATCGTTCGTCGTTATTTAGCTAATAACGATAAAAAAGTGGTTGTCTTAACACACCGTATTGAACTTTGTAAGCAAACTTCAAAAATGCTTAAAGGTTTCGGTGTCAGCAACAAAATAATCAATAGTAAAGTAAAAGAACTACCTGATCAAAACGAGTATTCTTGTTTTGTGGCGATGGTTGAAACTTTAAAAAACCGTATCAATGACGAGAAATTACATCTTGACAACATTGGTTTGGTTATTATTGACGAGGCACATTACAATTCCTTTAGAAAGTTATTAAACTCATTCAAAAATGCCTTTATTCTTGGAGTAACAGCAACACCTTTGAGTTCAAATATAAAATTACCAATGCACCAGAGTTATGATGAACTTATTGTGGGTGACACTATTAGTTCATTGATCGACAAAGGTTTCCTTGCAAGGGCTACAACTTACAGTTATGATGTTGGATTAACATCCTTAAAAGTTGGTATTAATGGAGATTATACGGTAAAATCATCTGATGATTTATATACCAATACAATCATGCAAGAGAAACTTTTGCATGCTTATACAGAACGTTCTTTAGGTAAAAAGACTTTGATTTTCAATAACGGTATTCATACCTCATTATATGTATATGAAACGTTTAGAGAAGCTGGTTACGATATCAGACACCTTGACAACACAAGTAGTTCTGAGGAACGTAAAGATATTTTGGCCTGGTTCAAAAAGACTCCGGATGCAATTTTAACTTCTGTTGGAATTTTGACTACCGGTTTTGATGAGCCAACTGTTGAAACGATTATCTTAAACAGAGCAACAAAATCATTAACTTTATACTACCAAATGATTGGTCGTGGATCTCGTAAATTACCTGGTAAAGACGAGTTTACAGTAATCGATTTGGGTAATAATGCTGCACGTTTTGGTTTATGGAGCGAGCCGGTTAACTGGCAACACATTTTTAAATCACCTGAATTTTATTTAGAAAATCTGCGTGATGATACTGAAATTGAATTGTATTTCAAATACAGTATGCCGCCGGAATTAAGAGCAAAATTCAGTAAAACTGCTGATGTTACTTTTGATGTTGATGAAGAACATAAATTAATTATCAAACAAAATTTACGTTCGAAAGTAGTATTAGACAAATCGTTAGAGCAACACGCTTCAATGTGTGTAGACAATACTGAAACGTTGCAGGAAGCAAAATCATTAGGAAAAGAACTTGATGATGATATCGAATGCCGTATCAAACGTTACGCAAAATGTTTGAGCCAATGTAGTAAAAACTACCGTGAATGGTTGGTTG
Organism: Flavobacterium aquidurense; assembly: GCA_900107365.1. Taxonomy (GTDB): domain Bacteria; phylum Bacteroidota; class Bacteroidia; order Flavobacteriales; family Flavobacteriaceae; genus Flavobacterium; species Flavobacterium aquidurense. The sequence continues at coordinate 180,776 of FNPS01000008.1, read as the reverse complement.
AAGATTATAAAAAGAATATGACTTTATTAATCGGTAAAAAATACCGTGAAAAAATCATGAACGAACCGGATTGATCTGGTAAAGGTTAAAAAAGTTTCAGGTTTCAGGTTATTTTCTTTGAATATAGTCTAACCGCAAAGTTCGCAAAGTTTTTTTAGCAAAGTCCCCAAGGATTAACTTTGCGTTCATAGCGTAAATCTTTGCGAACTTTGTGGTTAAATACACCATCCAATAACTTGAAACCTGAAACAAAAAAAACAATAAAAACAAAAATCAAAACATGTCTAAACAATTCTCAGCATTAGGAGTTTCAGCACCAATTTTAAAAGCGTTAAGCGAATTGAACATTGTTGAACCAACAGAAATTCAACAAAAAACGATTCCATTACTTTTAGCTGAAAGTCATGATGTTGTAGGTTTGGCAAAAACAGGAACAGGAAAAACTGCTGCTTTTGGATTGCCTTTATTGCAATTGATTAATACTGAAATCACAACTGTTCAGGCTGTAATTTTGGTTCCAACCAGAGAACTTGGACAACAAATATTTAGAAATTTAGAAGATTTTGGAAAACATATTCCGAATATCTCTATAGCTTCAACTTGTGGTGGAATCCCAATAAAACCACAAATTGAACGCCTAACACAGCCAACACAAATTGTTGTGGCTACACCAGGACGTTTAATCGACTTGATTCAACGCAAAGCAATTGATTTAAAACAAACGGAATATCTAGTTCTGGATGAAGCCGATGAAATGGTTTCGATCCTAAAAGAAAGTTTAGACGAAATCGTTGCTGAACTTCCTAAAAAACACCGCACTTTATTGTTTTCAGCCACTTTGCCTGGAACAGTCAAACAATTGATTCAAAATTACTTAAATAAAAATGTAGTTCATGTTAGTGCCAACATGGAAACGGTAGGTAACCAAGGAATTGATCACGAATATATTGTAGTTGACCCGATTGAGAAATTAGATGTTTTAATGCATTTTTTAAACTCAAAAGAAGGAGAACGCGGAATCATTTTCTGTAAAACCAAAGCTGCAGTTAATAAATTGGCCAAAAATCTGGCTATAAATCGTTTTTCTTCAGGAGCATTGCATGGAAGTTTATCTCAGGGAATCCGTGACAGAATTATGGAGCAATTTCGTGAAGGACATATCAATATCTTAGTTGCTACAGACTTAGCTGCAAGAGGAATCGATGTAAAAGAAATCTCTTATGTTGTGAATTACCATTTGCCGGACACTTACGAAACTTACGTTCACAGAAGCGGAAGAACGGCAAGGGCAGGAGCAAAAGGACTTTCATTAACTGTTTTACAAGAAGAGGAAGTAATTGAAATTCCGGAATTTGAAAAAGAATTAGGAATTAAATTCACTAAATTCCAAAAACCATCTGTTGTTAGTTTAGAAGAAAATAATACGCTTCTATGGGCAAAACAAATTTTCAAAACAAAACCCAATCACGATATTTCAGCTGATTTAAAAACAAAAGTGAAAACGGTTTTCCATCATCTTACAAAAGAGGAATTAATAGAGAAACTGATGGCTAATTATGTGTTACAAAACAAAGTTGAAGTAGCCGAAAAACCTGTTAAAAAATTCAAAAAGTAACATTTCGGGTAAATGACTTTTCCAATTTATGTTGTATATTTATAAGGTAAATTTTTATAAAACCTACTTAATCGACAACATATATGAAGATAGTCATTATAGGAGGTGGCTTTGCAGGCATCAATCTCGCAAAAGAGCTTGTCAACCATCCTCAGATACAGGTAACACTTGTAGACAAAAACAATTATAACTTTTTCCCTCCACTTATATATCAGGTTGCAACTGCATTTTTAGAGCCTTCAAGCATTAGTTATCCTTTCAGGAAATTTTTTGCAGGTAAAAAAAACCTGCAGTTTCGTTTGGGAGAATTACTTTCTGTTGTTCCGGAAGAAAACAAAATAATTCTCAGTAATGGAGAACTAACCTACGATCATTTAGTTTTCGCTACAGGAGCTGAAACGAGCTATTTTGGAATGGAAAACGTAATGAAAAACGCTATTCCGATGAAAACCTTAAATGATGCCATCGAAATGCGGAATGCGTTGCTTAAAAACCTTGAAAAAGCAGCTATCTGTAAGGACATTAGAAAACGTCGTAAATTACTAACGATCGTTGTGGCAGGAGGAGGACCAACCGGAGTAGAAGTTTCTGGAATGTTTGCAGAAATGCGTAAAAATATTTTACTAAAAGAATATCCGGAATTAGAAACCTCTGCAAGCAATGTTTATTTGGTCGATGGGGGAGACTCACTACTCTCTCCTATGAGTGAAGCTTCTCAAAAAGACACTTTAGATGCGCTTACAAAACTGGGTGTTGTAGTTAAATTACACACCCGCGTTACAGACTACGTTGACGATACTGTCTTTTTTGAAAACGGCGAAACTATTAAAACTAAAAACTTAATCTGGGCAGCCGGTGTTTCTGCTAAACTTTTTGACGGAATTCCGAAAGAAAGTTATGGACGTGGCAGACGTATGGCAACGGATCAATTTAATAAAGTAAACGGTTTTCAGAATATTTATGCTATTGGCGATACTGCCATTTTAGCTGGAGATGCAAAATTCCCTGACGGACACCCACAGGTTGCTCAGGTTGCCATTCAGCAGGGTTTGAATTTAGCAAAAAACTTTAAAGCAATGGTTCAAAATAAACCTTTGAAACCATTCGCATACAAAGACAAAGGCTCAATGGCAATTATAGGAAAAAATCAGGCTGTTGTTGATCTACCAAGTCCAAAATGGCATTTTAAAGGCTTTTTTGCATGGGTAATTTGGTTGTTTATCCATTTAATTTCTTTGATCACTTATAGAAACAGATTAAATACTTTTTGGAATTGGATGGTAGCTTATTTTGCAAGGGATCAATCTCTTAGAATGATTATCAGACCAGATAAAAAGCAACAGATTGAATAAAATAAATTCCAATTTTTAAATTCCAAATTCCAGGCTTCACAAAAAAGCCAAAATCTAATAGATTTTGGCTTTTTATATTCTATTACTTTATTAAAGAATTGGAATTTGGAATTTAAAAATTGTAATTTATTATTCCTAATGCCCAACCACCATATCATCCTCTATAGAAACTTCTACTTTTTCTTTAATAAACCTTTTACCTATATTCAAAACAACAAGCGCAATTAAAGTCGTCACCGTCATAATAAGAACCATTGGAGCCACAGAATCTTTAACAAAAACGCCAACTGCAAAAGAAGCTAATGCGCCCAAACCTAATTGAATTGCACCCATTAAAGCAGAAGCACTTCCGGCATTTTTAGCAAAAGGAGCCATTGTTAACCCGGCAGTATTTGGGTTTGAAATTCCCAAACAACCTAAAAACAAAAATAACATTGCAATGGTTTCGTACAGTCCCAAAAGATTATTCACTGAAAGTAGCAAGAAAACAATACTGATTGCAGATTGCGAGATCAAAGCTGCCAAAATCATTTGTTCACTAGAAAATTTCTTTAATAAAAGAGAATTTAACTGGCTTGAACCAATAAAACTTACAGACATAAAAGCAAAGATCCATCCGTATGTTTTGGCATCGACATGGTAAATGTCCATAAAAACAATAGGAGAGGCCGCTACGTAAGTAAACAATCCGGAAAAAGCTATCGAACCAGTAAACGCGTAGGTGTAAAACTGAGGTTCTTTTAGTACTTTCATAAAATTAGAAATAATTGGTTTCGGCTTTAGTGAAATTGAGGTATCTGCTTTATAAGAATTAGGCAAACCAACCTGTGAAGCAATTAAAATCGCTATTCCCATACACATTAATATAAGGAACACAATGTGCCATCCAAAATCTTCTGTTACATAACCACCAATTGTTGGTGCTAACATAGGCGAAAGTCCAAGAACAAGCATTAGTAAAGAAAATACTTTCGGTATATCTTTTACAGGGAACAAATCACGAACCATTGCTACTGAAGCTACAGTTGCAGCACAGCTTCCAATAGCCTGGATAAAACGTAAAAAGATAAAAGTATCAATATTATTAACATATATACAGCCTAAAGAAGCAAGAATATAGACCATTAAACCAATAAATAAAGGTTTTTTTCTTCCAAAACGATCCAACAAAGGCCCATAAAGTAATTGTCCGGCGGAAATTCCAATAAAATAACTTGACAAACTCATTGATACTTTGGCCACAGTAGTATGTAAATCCTTAGCAATACCTGCAAAACCTGGCAAATACATATCGATTGAAAAAGGACCAAGCGCTGTTAAAGAACCTAAAATAAGGATGAGTTGAATATATTTTTTTGTTGTCATTTTCTTAAAAAATTGCTTTTTAATTTAAAATATCAATTAATATTTACTATCTTGTTAGATATAATAACCATTTTATACAAAAAGTGGCTATTATGTAAGTTTTCAAAAATGTTTTGAAACTTTAACCATAAAATTTAAATTATGAAAAAAATCACTTTACTATTAGCGCTTATTTTTACAACAATTTCATTTGCGCAAACAATTACATCTAAACAAGAAGATGCAAATGTAGAACAATACGCATTGCTTACAAAAGTAAATCAGTATTATCCCGACATTACATTAAACAAAACAATTACGAATTTTTATGCTGATGGAAAAATTATCGATTCACAACAACAATTCGATTTAAAAGGAACAAAATTTTCAAGTTATAAAATTGGTATCGAGCCTGGCAATAAAAAATTGTTATTTGAATATGTTTCGGATGAAACCGGAAAAGTTTTTGGAGATGTTCAGCTTTTTAAAGGAAACGCCCTAAGAACGACGTTTTCTGATAAAACTAATGAAATTGAAGTTTCCTTAAACGGTAAATCCGTTTTTTTGAAGAAACTAATGTAAACAACTATTTAGATTCAAAACAAGAGCATACGCCATAAACGTATGCTTTTTTGGTTTATATTTGTTACCGGCGTCATGGAAGTTACAGGACATGTTGCTTCACATGGCGAAAAAGCCCAAATAAACATCAAAGGAAAAGATGGTTCAGCAAGTGCGGTTTTATTTGTGAATGAAGGATTATTAGAATTCAATAAACGTGGTGGTGCAGATTTAGTTCCGAAAGAAACAATTCTCACGAAGATCAATTAGGGAAGTTTTCCAAAAAGTAATTCCAAATGGTTAAATGATATGAATTTGGTGTTTTGCAAAAGCACTCAATTTGACCTATAATTTATATTATGTAAAATAGAATATTTTAAAACTGCTTTCTTTACACTCTTATGAACCATTTAATAATATCTACTTAACCAATAGCAAATATCAAAATAGCTTCGATGAAATAAAATAATGCTCCTCGATTTTAATAAATTGCTGTTTTTAAAAGTTTTACAATAAAACTAAAGTTAAATAATAAAGAAATTAACCAATAAAAAATCATTTTAAAGCTTATAAAACTACAAATTTTAACATTTCTTTAAAATAATTATATTCTGATAAAGATGCTTTCATTGTAAGACTTTATTTTATTATTTTTACATTCGATACTTCAAAAAAATTATCAAACGTATGAATACAATTGCTGAGCATATTGCCGATTTTTTAAAAGAATACCCGCCATTTGATAATTTGACTTTTCAGGAATTATCTGATATTGCTACTAACATCAGAGTGCTAAATTTAGAAAAGCATACTGTATTGTTTCAAAACAACGACGTACTTCATGATAGTTTTTATGTTGTGGCATCTGGTGTCATAAATTTGACTACAATTGCTGATGCTGAAGAGACAATTATCAATAAATGTCACGAAGGAGATATTTTTGGCTTAAGACCATTTTTTGCCAAAAATAACTATATGATGACTGCGAAAGCACGCGAGGAAAGTATTGTATATGCTATTCCAATCGCTGTTTTTAGACCTTTTGTAGCTAATAATTCTGATGTTTTAAACTTTTTACTGGAAAGTTTTGCTGTAAATTCAAGACATACAAAAGATAGTGTAAATTCAAACGGAAAATTGATTTCTGATACTTCATTCTATGTAGATCAGCAATCTGAAATGCAATATATTCAATCGCTTAGTTATAATAATTCACCTTTAACTACTGAAGCTAGCCATGTTGTTAAAGATGTTGCCATATTAATGACTGAGGCTATGGTTGATAACATTATTGTGTGCGAAAAAAACAAACCAATTGGTATTGTTACTGCTGCAGATTTATCATCTAAAATTGCCACAGGCCGTTATCCTATTACGGAAACCATTGATAAGATTATGTCTTCGCCAGTAGTTACTGTAATTGAAAACGTGTCACTTGCTGAAGCACAATTATTGATGTTAAAGCATAATGTAACGCATTTATGTGTTACTAAGGATGGTACAAATAAATCTGCTGTTAAAGGAATTATTTCTGAGCATGATTTGATTGTTGCTCAAGCCAGTAATCCTGGTGTTTTGATCAAAGAAATCAAGCGTTCTCAGCTTCCTAAAGATTTAAAACAAATACGTGATCGTTTGTCTGATTTGATTCAGAACTCAATTCAGAAAAACATTCCAATTTCACATATCAGTAATATTGCCAGTGAAATTAATCTTGCTATTATTAAACGTGCCGTTGAATTATCAATTTTAGACTTAGGCTCACCTCCTGCCCGATTTGCATGGTTAAGTATTGGTAGCCAGGGTCGTAAAGAACAACTTTTACTAACTGACCAGGATAGTATTTTAATTTTTGAAGATGTTACTCCGGAAAAATACAGAGAAACAAAAGATTACTTTTTAAGATTAGCAAAAAGAACAACTGCTATCTTAGAAAAAGTAGGTTACGAGTACTGCCCAAATGGTCATATGGGAAGCAATATGTTATGGTGTAAATCACTGACAGACTGGACAAAACAATACAACAGCTGGATGAATACTCCAGGTGAAAACAGCAATGATTTGAGTAGTATTTTCTTTGATTACGAAATTGTTTTTGGAGAACCAAAAATCGAAGAAGTAATTGAAAATGTTATTTTTAAAAATGCTGTAAACAATACTTTATTCTTTGACTTTCTAGGAAATGATGCTTTAAAAAGAAATTCTCCATTAAGCTTCTTCAAGAAATTCATTGTAGAAGAAGAAGGTCCGAATAAAACAAAATTTGATATTAAAACCCGTGCATTAATGCCTTTGATTGATGGTGCACGTTTATTAATTTTGAATGCAAATATTAAAGGAATAAAAAACACCTATTTAAGATTTAAACAGTTAGCGATAACTGACTCTAAAAATGCAGAGATTTACTTAAGTTGTGCTGAAGCTTTTTTAATTTTATCTAAATTTAGAACTGTTGAAGGATTGAAAAATGATGATTCAGGACAATTCATCAATCTTAGAGAAATGTCTAAAACAGATAAGGAAAAATTGAAAAATGCTTTAACACCAATGAAAGACCTTGAGGAATTAATTAAGAGTAAATTTCAACTTACCCAATTCTCATAAAATATGCTAGACTGGCTGAAAAATATCAATAAAGAATATCCGGATTTCTGGAAAGACTATTTAACAAAATTTGAGACAAAGCCCAATCGATTCGTGGTTTTGTCAACTGAAACTTCAGGATTAAATCCTGATAAAGATGTTATTTTATCTCTGGGAGCATTTTCAGTTATTGACGATGGTATTGTAATTAAAGATAATTTTGAATCGGTTTTGTTGCAATATAAATACCTGCAGGATAACGGACTTTCGAACGAGTTTATCATAGAAAGTAAAATGATAAAAATGCCGGAACCTGATGCATTAGAAGCTTTTATAAACTTTCTGGGAAATGCTATCTTAGTTGGTCATCATATTAATTTTGATATCGAAATGCTAAATTCAGCTTTAGAACGCCTGGATTGTGGCCGAATAAAAAATGAAGCTTTGGATGTTGATGTCATGTATAGAAAATTAATGGATGTGAATGACAAACAGTTTTCTTTGGACGATTTATGCGAAATCTATAAAATTCCAAAAAGTGATAGAAATTCTTCCTCTGAAGATGCATATAGAATTGCGCTTTTATTTCTAAAACTAAAATCAAGATTGGGAATAAAATAACTTTATCTAATATAAAATATTCGAAGTTTTAAGTAGTAACAAAGATATTAGACCAACCTATTTTAAAATTAAAAGTCTATGAAAAAGCTATTATTTATAATACCCTTGTTATTTCTTGTTTCAGCAATTTTCGCACAAGATCAAGATCCTTCATCTCGACGTATTTTAGGAAGCTGGTATTCTAATACCAACCGAAGTATAAAATGGATTTTTACACAAGATGGAAAAGTTTATAATTACAATAATGATATAATGAAAGTGATGTATAAATATACTATTTCGCACAGCTGTCAAAACTATTCTGATGAAAGTACTGAATTTGTAACGCTTAGAGACAAGGACGGTGATGAGTTTTGTTTTAAAATAAACGGAATAAACGAAAATAAAAATGGTATTTTATTACTAACTAACTTAAGTAATATGGAGCCTCTCGTTTTTGTAAATGATTTAAATTTAAAAATAACACAATAACAATTAATAAAGATGCTTTTTTTTTTAGCATTTAAGTACTTTTTACAAATAGACTAATAATACAAAATAGACAAATCCTTTTTTTATTCACTATTGTCTTATAAAGCAAAAATGCCTCTTAAAACTAAGAGGCATTTATTTTATTTATTTCAGAATTAAGAAATTCTTTCTTTCATAATTTCTTCAACAATTTCAGGATTTAATAATGTCGAAGTATCTCCAAAATTAGAAAAATCTCCTTCAGCAATTTTACGTAAAATTCTACGCATAATTTTTCCGGAACGTGTTTTTGGTAAACCAGAAACAAACTGAATTTTATCTAGTTTAGCAATTGGCCCAATGTGGTCTGCAATATATTGATTAATCTCTTTAGTTAGGTTTTCTTTATTTCTAACTTCTCCAGTTTCTTTTAAGATTACATAACCATAAAGAGCATTTCCTTTAATTTCATGTGGGAAACCAACAATTGCAGATTCTGCAACAGCCTGATGCTCGTTAATTGCATCCTCGATAGGAGCTGTTCCTAAATTGTGTCCAGAAACGATAACCACGTCATCTACTCTACCGGTAATTCTGTAGTAACCAACTTCATCCCTAAGTGCACCATCTCCTGTAAAATATTTTCCAGGGAAAGCAGAGAAATAAGTTTCTTTATAACGATCGTGATCTCCCCAAATAGTTCTGGCAATTCCGGGCCAGGGAAATTTAATACATAAACTTCCAACTACTTGATTTCCTTCAATCTCATTACGTTTTTCATCCATTAAAACAGGTTGAATTCCAGGTAATGGTAAAGTTGCATACGTTGGTTTTGTTGGTGTTACGAAAGCAATTGGAGAAATCATGATTCCACCAGTTTCTGTTTGCCACCAGGTATCAACCACAGGACATCTTTTATCTCCAACGTGGTCATTAAACCAGTGCCAAGCCTCTTCGTTAATTGGTTCTCCAACAGATCCAATAACTTTTAGTGATTTTAGAGGATATTTTTGAATATAATCTAAACTTTCTTTTGCTAACGAACGAATTGCTGTTGGAGCTGTATAAAATTGTGTGATTTTATGTTTTTCGATGATATCCCAAAAACGGCTAAAATCCGGATAAGATGGAACACCTTCAAAAATAACAGTTGTTCCTCCGTTCAACAATGGACCATATAAAATATAGGAGTGACCCGTAATCCAACCAATATCAGCAGTACACCAGAAAATATCATTTTCTTCGTGACTGAAAACATTTTTAAAAGTATAGGCCGTATAAACCATATAACCTGCAGTAGTATGAACCATACCTTTTGGTTTTCCTGTAGAACCAGAAGTATACAAGATAAACAGAGGATCTTCAGCATCCATAATTTCAGCAACGCTGTTATCCAGCGCTACATCTAATAATGGTTGCAACCATTGGTCACGACCTTCTTTCATTTTAATTTCAGTCTGAGTTCTTTTAACCACCAAAACTTTAGAAACTGATGGACAAGAATCTAATGCTTCGTCAACAATTCCTTTCAAGTCAATAGTTTTATTCCCTCTGTAACCTCCATCAGATGTAATTACCATTTTACATTCGCAATCATTGATTCTTGCAGAAACGGCAGAAGCAGAGAATCCAGCAAAAATTACGGAGTGAATTGCCCCTATTCTCGCACAAGCCAAAACAGCAACAGCCAATTCAGGAATCATTGGTAAGTAAATACAAACTCTGTCTCCTTTACGAACTCCTTGCTCACGCAAAACATTCGCCATTTTTGAAACTCTTTCGTAAAGTTCGTTATATGTTATATGTAAAGCTTCTTCAGAAGGATCATTCGGTTCAAAAATAATTGCCGTCTTTTCTCCTCTTTTGCTTAAATGTCTATCGATACAGTTTTTTGTAATATTAACTTTAGCTTCAGTAAACCATTTTACTTCAGCATCAGCCATATTAAAATCAACTACTTTTTCCCATTGTTGGTACCAAGTAAAATTTTCTTCAGCTATTTTTCCCCAGAATTTCCTTGGTTCTCTTATTGACTTATTGTAATGTTTAAAATATTGTTCTAAATTTTCAATTTTATAATAACTCATATGTTTTTGGAATTTTTTTATAAATGTATTAAATATCAGCGTATTCTTAAAATTATTTAATTCATAAATTTTGACAAAAAAAAACACATATTAAAAAAAATACAATCTTTTAATGTATATAATTTAAAAATTTACTTTTTTAGACAAAATTACATAGTGCAAAAAAGGCATGATAAATAATACCATGCCTTTTTAATTTTAACAATTTCAATAACAATTAATTTTTTGTAATTCTGTCTTACAATCTGCGATTCTATTTTGAAAATAGTAGCAGCTTTATTAATTAAAATAGAAATCTCAACAAGCATATTTATTGCTAAATACACCCCATTATACGGGATTACCTCACTTAACTCACTTGCTCGCAGAAGTTAAGTGAATGCAATATTGCATCTATATCCTTTTTCTTAATAAGTGCTTACTAATTCAAAATATTACATAAAACAGAGATACAGTGCAAATCCCATCACAGTCGAATGTGTGGTAATTCCCAATTTATTATCCAATTTTTTTCATTGCAGTCATAGATTCTCTCAACCAAGCTCCTACTTCTTCGATAGGATGTTGACGAATTTCTTTATTTACGGCAATTAAAATAGCATTATCTACTCCATTTGAAGTTGAGAATGGTTTTCCTATTATATTTGTTTCAACCGTTTTCATGAATTCAGTCAATAACGGCTTACAAGCGTGATCAAATAAATAACATCCGTACTCAGCAGTATCCGAAATAACGCGGTTCATTTCAAACAATTTCTTTCTTGCAATTGTGTTAGCAATTAATGGCAATTCGTGCAATGACTCATAGTAAGCAGACTCTTCAATGATTCCAGCCTCTGTCATAGTTTCAAAAGCTAACTCAACTCCTGCTTTTACCATTGCAATCATTAAAACTCCATTATCAAAATATTCTTGTTCTGGAATTGCAGCTTCTTGTGGTGCTGTTTTCTCGAAGTTAGTTTCTCCAGTTGCTGCTCTCCATTTCAATAAATTTACATCATCATTAGCCCAGTCAAGCATCATAGTTCTTGAGAATTCTCCTGAAATAATATCATCCTGGTGTTTTTGAAATAACGGACGCATAATGTCTTTTAATTCTTCAGCAAGTTCGTAAGCTTCAATTTTTGCAGGATTAGAAAGACGATCCATCATATTGGTGATACCACCATGTTTCAAAGCTTCAGTGATTGTTTCCCATCCGTATTGAATTAATTTTGAAGCATATGCAGCATCGATTCCTTTTTCAACCATTTTATCAAAACATAAAATAGATCCCGTTTGCAATAAACCACAAAGAATAGTTTGCTCACCCATTAAATCTGATTTTACTTCAGCTACGAATGATGATTTCAAAACTCCTGCTTTGTGACCACCAGTTGCAACTGCGTAAGCTTTTGCCTGATCTAAACCAGCTCCATTTGGATCATTTTCAGGGTGAACAGCGATAAGTGTTGGCACACCAAATCCTCTTTTGTACTCTTCACGAACCTCAGAACCAGGACATTTAGGAGCACACATAATTACTGTTATATCTTCACGAATCTGCATTCCTTCTTCAACGATATTAAATCCGTGAGAGTATGCTAAAGTTGACCCGTTTTTCATTAATGGCATAATAGCAGTAACTACAGCAGTATGTTGTTTATCCGGAGTTAAATTACAAACTAAGTCTGCAGTTGGAATTAATTCTTCATATGTACCTACCTTAAAACCGTTTTCAGTAGCATTTTTATAAGAAGCTCTTTTTTCAGCGATTGCATCTGCACGTAATGCATAAGAAATATCTAAACCAGAATCTCTCATGTTTAAACCTTGATTCAAACCTTGTGCACCACAACCTACAATAACAACTTTTTTCCCTGCCAATGCTGCGATTCCGTCTGCAAATTCAGATTGCTCCATAAATTCACAAACTCCTAATTGTTCTAATTGTAATCTAAGTGGTAATGTGTTGAAATAATTTGCCATTTTTTTTAATAATATTTAATGATATGTAATTTATAATTGATACTAGTTAAACGCTTCTAACAATGATGAAATTTCCATTTTTTCTTTAGAAACTGATATTCTGCCTGAACGAACAAATTGCATAATGCCGTAAGGTTTGAATTTTGCGTATAATTCTTCTATCTCAGAACGTCTTCCTGATTTTGAAATCACAAAGAAATCACGAGAAACCGTCACAATTGTAGACTGACTTTCTTTAATGATATTCTGAATTTGTTTTTCATCAAACAACAAACTTGACTGTATTTTAAACAAAGCATTTTCTAAGAAAATTGTTTCTTCATCAGTATGATAAAATGCTTTAATAACTTCAATTTGTTTTTCAATTTGTCCCACGATATTCTGAACCCATTTTTCTGTTGTATTTACAACAATAATAAATCTAGAAACATTCTCTATTTCTGATTCTGAAACGTTTAGGCTTAATATATTAATGTGACGCTTTAAGAATATTCCAGATATTCTGTTCAACAATCCAACATTATTTTCTGAATATACCGATATGGTAAATGTTTTATCTTCCATGTTTTTTTATAGTTTATTTTGTTTCAGGTTTCAAGTTTCAAGTTGTACAACCTGAAACAATATAAACCTGAAACCTGAAACTTTTTCTTTAGCTTAATCTAATCTCTGAAACACAGGCTCCTGTTGGTATCATGGGGAAAACATTATTCTCCTTTTCTACCATAACTTCTAAGAAATAAGAATCTTTTGAAGCCATCATTTCTGCGACAGCTGCATCCAAATCTTCTCTCTGTGTTACTTTTTTAGATTTAATATGATATCCTTCAGCGATAGCGACAAAATTTGGATTAATCATTTTTGTTGATGCATATCTGTTATCAAAGAACAATTCCTGCCATTGACGCACCATTCCTAAAAACTCATTATTTAAAATAACAATTTTTACAGGTACTTTTGTCTGGAAAATAGTTCCTAATTCCTGAATAGTCATCTGGAATCCACCATCACCAATAATAGCAACAACTTCACGATCCGGTCTTCCCATTTTAGCCCCGATAGCCGCTGGTAAAGCAAATCCCATTGTTCCTAAACCACCAGAAGTAATATTACTTTTAGTTGAATTAAATTTCGCATAACGGCAGGCAAACATTTGGTGTTGGCCAACATCAGAAACAATAATCGCATCCCCTTTTGAATGTTTGTTGATCATCTCCATAGTTTCACCCATAGAAATACCTTTTCCATTCGTTGGATTTAATTCTTCATTTATAACAGATTCAACTTCTATTTTGTACAATTCTTTAAACTCATTATGCCATAAATCATGAGATTTTTTCTCAATTAAAGGCAATAGTGCACTTAAAGCTTCTTTTACATCTCCTAGAACAGCTACTTCTGTTTTTACGTTTTTATCAACTTCAGCAGGATCAATTTCAAAGTGAATTACTTTTGCCTGCTTAGCATATGTAGCTAACTTTCCGGTAACACGGTCATCAAAACGCATTCCTAATGCAATTAAAACATCACATTCGTTAGTCAGCATATTTGGTCCATAATTTCCATGCATTCCTAACATCCCAACGTTTAAAGGATGATCTGTTGGCAAAGCTGAAAGACCTAAAATAGTCCAACCTGCAGGAATTCCTGATTTTTCAATAAAAGCTTTCAATTGCTCTTCGGCCTGACCCAAAATAATTCCCTGACCAAAAACTATGAAAGGTTTTTTAGCACTATTAATTAAAGCAGCAGCTTCAGCCACTTTGTCTAGTTTTAATTTTGGAACCGGAACATAACTTCTTATTGAAGTACATTTTTCATAACTAAAATCAAACTCATCAAATTGAGCATTTTTAGTAATATCAATTAATACAGGCCCTGGACGTCCAGAACGTGCAATATAAAATGCTTTTGCAATGATTTCAGGAATTTGAGAAGCTTCAGTAATCTGAAAATTCCATTTGGTTACCGGAGTTGAAATTCCAATAATGTCTGTTTCCTGAAATGCATCAGATCCTAATAAATGTCTTCCAACCTGGCCTGTAATACAAACCATTGGAGTTGAATCAATTTGAGCATCTGCTATTCCGGTAACTAAATTTGTTGCTCCCGGACCTGAAGTAGCAATGGCTACTCCAACTTTTCCTGTAGCTCTGGCATATCCCTGAGCTGCGTGAGTTGCACCTTGTTCGTGACGTACTAAAACGTGGTGTAATTGGTCCTGAAATTTATATAATTCGTCATAAACCGGCATTATGGCTCCTCCAGGATATCCATAAACTAAGTCTACTCCTTCTTCTAATAAACATCTTATAACGGCTTCTGCCCCTGATATTTTCATAGTATATTTTGTTTTATCAATGTCAATTTCAAAAATCAATATCAAAATTCAATCGCAATGTCAAAAATCAATTTCAATGATAAATTCTAAATTGATTTTTTGTTTTTTTTTGCTATTTGATTTTTGATATAGTTATTGTCATTGTCATTGATTTTTGATATTGTTATTTAATTAGTTATCGGTAACGCAACCTGTAGAAGCGCTTGAAACCGATCTGGCGTATTTTAGCAAAACTCCTTTTGTAACTTTTAACGGTGGTTGAACCCAAGCCGCTTTTCTAGCCGCAAATTCTTCGTCGGAAATTTTCAGGTCGATTGTATTTTTTACTGCATCGATAGCAATTAAATCACCATCTTTTACAAGTGCAATACCACCACCATCATAAGCCTCTGGTGTAATATGTCCTACGACAAAGCCATGTGAACCTCCAGAGAATCTGCCGTCTGTGATAAGAGCACAAGTACTTCCTAATCCAGCACCAATAATAGCTGATGTAGGTTTTAGCATTTCAGGCATCCCCGGACCACCTTTTGGTCCACAATACCTGATGACGACTACATTGCCTGGTTTTATTTTTCCGGCCTCAAGACCAGGAATCACTTCAAATTCACCTTCAAATACAACAGCTGGTCCTTCAAAATATTCTCCTTCTTTTCCGCTGATTTTTGCAACAGCACCTTCAGAAGCAAGATTTCCGTATAAAACCTGAATATTTCCAGTTGGTTTTAATGCTTTTTGAATTTCATGAATTACTTGTTGTCCATCTTGTAAATCCGGAGTAGATGCTAAATTCTCAGCTACTGTTTTTCCGGTTACCGTTAAACAATCTCCGTGAATCAATCCTACTTTTAATAAATATTTCATTACTGAAGGAATTCCTCCCGCTTCATGAATATCTTCCATCATATATTTACCACTTGGCTTCATATCAGCCAATACTGGTGTTCTGTCATTAATTGCCTGAAAATCATCCAAAGTAATCTTAATATCAACAGCGTGTGCCATGGCAATTAAGTGCATAACTGCATTTGTAGAACCTCCTAAAACAGCTACTATTGTAATAGCATTTTCGAAAGCTTTGCGAGTCATAATATCTCTTGGCTTAATATCTTTTTCTAATAATATTTTGATTGCTTCACCTGCAGCCAGACACTCGTCTCTTTTTTCCTGACTCAAAGCAGGATTTGAAGAACTGTATGGTAAGCTCATACCTAATGCTTCGATTGCTGAAGACATTGTATTTGCTGTATACATTCCGCCACAAGCACCAGCACCAGGACATGCATTTTGAATTACTCCTTTAAAATCTTCAGGAGTGATTTCGTTTTTTACTTTTTTTCCTAAAGCTTCAAAAGCAGATACAATATTTAAAGATTCTCCTTTCCATTTTCCTGAATGAATTGATCCTCCGTACACCATCATCGATGGGCGGTTTAATCTCCCCATTGCAATTAATGCACCAGGCATATTTTTATCACAACCAGGAATGGCAATTACACCATCATACCATTGTGCTCCCACAACAGTTTCAATAGAATCTGCAATTACATCACGAGAAACCAATGAAAAACGCATTCCTTCAGTACCGTTAGAAATTCCGTCACTAACACCAATAGTATTAAAAATAAGTCCGACCAGATCTGCATCCCAAACACCTTTTTTAACATCTTTTGCTAAATCGTTCAGGTGCATGTTGCAAGTGTTACCATCGTAACCCATGCTCACAATACCTACTTGTGCTTTTTTCAAATCTTCTTCAGTTAAACCAATCCCATACAACATCGCTTGCGCCGCAGGTTGTGTTTGATCTTGAGTGATGGTTTTGCTGTACTTATTTAATTCCATTATGTATTAATTTATTTTAATTTTTATTCAAAAAAAAACCTTCCAGTATTTGGAAGGTTTATAATATAGTTTTTCAATTATATTTATACCATTCCCGATGCAGATGTGAAAATCACATTGACAACAACGACAGAAGTAATAATAATTGAGATTTGCATCTTGTTATTTTTTTAGTGTGACAAAAGTATAAAAACTTACGTTACTAAAAAAATAAAATCTCAACATTTTAGATACTTCTTGTTATTTCTTTTAAGTTTTAACAAAAAATATTAAACAATTGTCGATTGTCCGATATGAACGTTGTCATTATTAAAATATAGCAAATCGTCTTTGCTGAAAATAAAATTAGAAACAAACTCCCCTACTTCATTTGTACCGAATTTTGAATCCGCTTTTAAATCAACAGTAACCACTTTAAATTCAATAGCTTTTTCAATTGCCTGATAAATTACATTGGCTTCTTTAAATAAGCCAAAATGTTCTAACAGCATGGCCGCTGATAAAATTGAAGCAATTGGATTGGCAATATTTTTTCCTTTTGCTTGTGGATACGAACCGTGAATAGGTTCAAACAATGCATTTTTTTCTCCTAAAGATGCCGAAGCCAATAAACCAATAGAACCTGTAATAACACTTGCTTCATCTGATAAAATATCTCCAAATAAATTCTCTGTCAAAATCACATCAAATTGTTTTGGATTTAAGATGATCTGCATTGCTGCATTATCCACAAATAAAAAGTCTAAAGCCACATCAGGATAACTTTCGCCCACTTTCTGAACTACTTTTCTCCATAATCTTGACGTTTCCAAAACATTTGCTTTGTCTACCATTGTTAACTTTTTACGACGATTTTGTGCCGACTTAAAAGCTAAATGTGCAATTCTGGTAATTTCTTCTTCTGAATACTCACATAAATCAGAAGCATGTGTTCCTTCTTCATTTAATGTTTTAGCTCCAAAATAAGCTCCACCTGTTAATTCTCTGAAAATAGTAAAATCTGCGCCTTCGATAATTTCTCTTTTTAAAGGAGAAGCATCAAGTAATGATTTATAAGGTTTAATTGGACGAATATTCGCGAACAATCCCAATTCTTTTCTCAATTTCAATAATCCCTGCTCCGGACGAACTTTTGCATTTGGATTATTATCGTATTTAGGATCTCCGATTGCTCCAAATAAAACAGCATCAGTATTCAGGCAAAGATTAAGCGTTTGTTCCGGCAGCGGATTTCCCGTTTTGTCAATGGCAATCGCCCCCATCAGCGCTTCCTCAAAAACAAATTCATGATTGTACACTTCGCCAATTGCGTACAACGCTTTTTTGGCTTGTAAAATTACTTCCGGTCCAATTCCGTCTCCTGGTAAAACTGCTATTTTCAAATTCATAACGTCTCGTTCTTTATGTATTTAAATCTTTTATTTTTGTTCTTTGTTCTATTTTCTTTGTTCTTTTCAACTAGGTTCTTTTCAACTAGCTTCTGATCAAGTCTCCCTGAATTTTTGAAGCTTCAATAATCTGATGAATATCAGCATCGATAACTTCTTTTTTAATATCAGCGAATTTCAAAAACTCAATGTATACAATATCTAATTGTACTTTAGTAAGCTCATAGCCTACTTTTTTAGCACGGTAAGCCAAAGCAGCTCTTCCGCTTCTTGCAGTCAAAATAATAGATGATTCGTTTACACCCACATCAAGCGGATCCATGATTTCGTAAGTCGCTCTGTTTTTGATCACACCATCCTGGTGAATTCCTGAGCTGTGTGCAAAAGCATTTGCTCCTACAATAGCCTTATTTGGCTGTACAATCATTCCCATACTTTCAGAAACCAAACGACTCATTTCGTTTAACTCTCTTGTATTAATGTTTGTATCTAAATTAAGATAAGGATGTTGCTTGAAAATCATTACTACTTCTTCAAGTGCAGTATTTCCAGCTCTTTCACCAATACCATTAATAGTACATTCTATTTGTCTCGCTCCATTAATCGCACCTGCAATAGAGTTTGCAGTTGCCATTCCTAAATCATTATGACAGTGACAGGAAAGAATTACATTTTCAATTCCTTTTACGTTTTCTTTTAAATATTTAATTTTTGCTCCGTATTCTTCTGGCAAACAATATCCTGTTGTATCAGGAATATTTAATACTGTGGCTCCGGATTTAATTACTTCTTCACAAACCTGCGCTAAGAAAGCGTTATCTGTTCTACCAGCATCTTCTGCATAAAATTCAACATCTTCTACATATGATTTAGCATGAGATACTGCAAATTTTGCTCTGGCAATAATATCTTCTCTGGTAGTATTTAATTTATGGAGTATATGAGATTCAGATGTTCCGATTCCAGTGTGGATTCTAGGTCTTTTAGCATGCTTTAAGGCAGCTGCAGCAACATCAATGTCGTTTTTTACGGCTCTTGTTAGTCCACAGACGGTTGCATTTTCTACAATTTTACAAATCTCAGAGACCGATAAAAAATCGCCCGGACTTGACACAGGAAAACCTGCTTCGATAACGTCAACTCCCATTTTGTCTAGTCGTTCTGCGATAACTAATTTTTGCTTAGTATCTAACTTACATCCTGGAACTTGTTCACCATCGCGCAAAGTGGTGTCAAAAATTTGAACTTTCTCTCTATTCATATTCATTTATTTAATGTAATTTCACATCTTGATAACAAATATATATTGTACTTACGCAGTATGAAATTCATTTTAATGAAATTATACTGTTCATAACACAATTTATAACGAGTTAATTATTTAGTAATCAATAAGTTACATTATTATATTTTACAATGGCTAACCATCAAAAAGATTTCTTATTTGTTCTGATAAAATCGCTTTCCAAATCCGAGAAAAGACAGTTTAAAATTTTTGCGAGCCGATTAGAGACCAGTTCCAATACTAAATTCATCGAGTTATTTAATATTTTAGACAAGTCCGAAACCTATGATGAAAAGCTGATTTTAAAGAGCGGAATCATCAAAAAAATACAGTTATCTAATTTAAAATCATATTTATACAAACAGATTTTAGTAAGCATTCGATTGAATATTCCTAGTCAGAATATTCGATATCAATTGCGTGAACAAATTGATTTTGCAGGTATTTTATATAATAAAGGTCTTTACAAACAGAGTTTAAAAATTCTGGATAAGACAAAAATCATTGCACTTGAAAATGATGAAAAATATATGGCGTATGAAATTGTGGAATTCGAAAAGCTAATCGAATCGCAATATATTACACGAAGTATTCAGGGGCGTGCAGATGAATTAGTTATTCAGGCAAAAGAACTGAATTATCGAAATACAATTTCAAGCAAACTATCAAATTTATCACTTCAGTTATACGGAATTATGCTGAAAACTGGTTATGTAAAAAATGATGAAGAGTATAAATATATTGATGATTATTTCAATAAACATATCGCCAAATTAGACGAAAGCAAATTTGGTTTCCGCGAAAAATACTGGTTTTACAATGCTAATCTTTGGCGTAGTTTCCTTGTTCAGGATTTTTTAGCCAGTTATAAATATGCTTATAAATGGGTTAGACTGTTTTATGATAATTCAAATATGATTTATCAAAACCCTGTATTTTTTCTAAAAGGAAATCATTACTTTTTAGAGTCTTTATATATGTTGAAATATCAATCTAATTTCAAGAAATATTTAACTTTATTAGAAGAAACAATTGCAGATCCAAAATTTCCGGTAAACGATAACATTGCATCGCTATCCTTTTTATATGTATATAACAATAAGTTAAATTTACACATCCTTGAAGGTACATTTGCTGAAAGCGAATATTTGATTCCGGAGATTTTAGAGAAAATAAAAATTCATAGTGAACATCTTGATGAACATCATGAAATGTTATTTTTCTATAAAATTGCATCTATATATTTTGGAAATGAAAAGTACAACGAATGTATTTTTTATTTAGATAAAATCATCAATAATAAGAACTTATCGATGCGAGAGGATTTAATGTGTTTTGCGAGACTATTATCGTTGATTGCACATTATGAGTTAGGAAAAGACTATTACTTAGAAAATCATCTTAAGAGTACGTACAAGTTTTTATTGAAAATGAATGATTTACATGAAGTTCAAAAGGAAATTATCAAATTCTTAAGAAACCTGAATAACTTCTATCCGGCAGACATTAAAAAGGAATTTATTAAGATGCGGGAACGTTTTATTGAATTAGAGAAAAACACTTACGAAAAAAGAGCTTTCCTGTATTTAGATATTATTTCCTGGCTGGAAAGTAAAATTGAAAACCGAAAAATTGCTGATATTATTAAGGAAAAGGCGAAATTGAGCAGCAGGTAGAAGGTTAAAAATTCAATCTAAAAAAATCCAAATTCCAATAAGAATTATTTATACAAAACAAACCCGACAAGTTGTAAATCTTGTCGGGTTTGTTTTTTTATCTGCAGTAACAGCACGTAGAAGTACCTTCCAGGCAAACATCTCCTTTGCCTGGCGCAATGCTCAGGACTCCTCCTGCAGGACCACACAATCTATCGCACAAACCAATTGTTGGATTTACATACGGAAGTTGGCCTCCAAAAATATACTTTTGAGCGTCTTTACTTAAGATTTCTGCATTTTTCATGTTTTTTAAATTTTTCATAATGGTTTTGATTTGTTTTGTTTGTTTCCTACTCTATTAGCTTTTCGGATGACGCTTTTAATAACCATAAATCGCTTTATTTCAGGTTATTAAAATCTAAATTACATAATAAAATGGTAATATTCGTACAAATATTTAAATTAAAATTAGAAAATATCTGAAAATTTGTAAGAAGCCTTTATTTACAACCATTAGGCAAATTTTAAAAGTCTCATCTCTTTATAATCCACCTTGCAATAAAAAAATCCCAAACTCCAGCAATTGGAATTTGGGATTTTATAATTTGAAATTCACTTAAGTTATTCCACAATATTAGAACTCGTTACATAAAAGTTTTTATCAACTTCTAACGCTCGATTTTCATTTGTTGTTTTTAATGACTGCCATTCTGTTGTTGGTTTCAACCAGGTTTCTACTCCGTTTATTTTCACTTTTACAGCCATATCAAATTTAGAGACACAATTAGTCCAGTGATATCCTAAAGTTCCATTTTTGAACATGTATTCAAAAACCGGAATTTGAGTTGTGGTTAAATACTGAGCAAAAACTCTGTTGAAATTAATTCCGGATTGCGCATTGATATAATCTTCAATTTGTTTCGAGGTAACTGTTTGGTGATAAAAAGTACTGTTTAAACCTCTCAAAATCGATTTCCATTTTGCATCATCATTAATAATTTGGCGAATGGTATGTAACATGTTTGCTCCTTTAGGATACATATCACCTGATCCTTCATTATTTACATCATAATGACCAATAATTGGTGTGTCGTTATGGATGTTTTTCCTACATCCAATAACATATTCAGCTCCGGCTTCTTTTCCATAATAATATTCCACAAAAAGGCTTTCAGAATAATTGGTAAAACTCTCATGGATCCACATATCTGCAATATCTTTATACGTAATATTGTTGGCAAACCATTCATGTCCGGATTCGTGAATAATGATAAAATCAAATTTTAACCCCCAACCCGTTCCACTTAAATCACGACCTAAATAACCGTTTTTATACCCGTTTCCATAAGTTACACTACTTTGGTGTTCCATACCTAAATAAGGAGCTTCAACTAATTTATAACTGTCTTCGTAAAATGGATAAGGTCCAAACCAGTTTTCAAATGCTTTTAACATTCTTGGAGCATCTTTAAATTGTTCCTTGGCCTTAGCTAAATTATCACGCAAAACGTAATAATTACAATCTAAATCACCTTTTTCACCTTTATACTTTTCAGAGAAATTAACATAATCTCCAATGTTGATGTTTACACCGTAGTTATTAATTGGGTTCGAAACATACCAGTTAAAGGTTTTTGTACCATCTTTTTCCTTTTTAACGCTTTGAAGTCTTCCGTTCGAAACATCTGTCAAATCTCCGGGAACATTTACGCTAATCAACATATTTTCTACTTCATCATACATATGATCTTTACACGGCCACCAAACGCTTGCACCTAAACCCTGACAAGATGAAGCTATAAAATCTTTTCCGTTATTGTCTTTCTTCCATGTAATTCCTCCGTCCCACGGTGGTTTAATAGCTTCTTTAGGTATTCCTCCAAAAGATATTACAATTTCTTTGGTTTCGCCTATTTTTTGTTTTGCTGTTAACTGAATAAAGAAAGCATTACCATCTCTTTCAAATTTCAATTCTTTTCCGTCCTGCGTGACCTTATAAATTTGCATTGGTTCCTGCAAATCAATCTGCATTTTATTGTATTCTTTTAAAACAGTATATTTAACGGTATTTGAGCCTTTAATAGTTTTATCAGAAGGATTTACTTTTACATCAAGATGATAGTATTTTAAATCCCACCAGGCTCTTTCTTTTGTAATGCTTCCGCGTAAAGTGTCCTGATGTGTAAAAACGGTTTCAGACTTATTTAAAAGTCCTTGCGCATTGGCATTAAAACCAACCAAAAAGGCAATAAAAACGCCTCCAAAGTAATTTTTCATAAATAGAAATTTGAAATAAATAGGGTAATCAAGTGAACTTAATCTGTAACAAATGTAAACATTCATATCAAGTTTATAATAATTTTATAATTTCAATTCGGATAATTTAATGTTAAAATTCATTATTGTTCTTTATTTTAGCTAGTTCATTTTTTCACTAATACATTATGAAATCTATTTCAATTATTTCTTTTTTATATTTTTTGTGCTCGATAACAGTTTATTCACAAAACATACCCGTTCATACGACTAATAGTAAAATGATTATTGATGGTGATTTAGCTGATTGGAAACACCTTTTACCGGCCCATTTGTTATTCATAATTCAGGAGAAAAAGCGACACAAAGCACAATGGTTTCACTTTCGTGGAATAACGAGAGCCTTTATATTGCGTATAATTCAGTTGATTCTAAGATCATCGGATCAAATCAGAAAAAAGATTCAAAAATTTTCAGTACAGATGATTTGGTAGAAATTTTTATTGATGCCGATGGAAATGGACAAGATTATATTGAGCTGGGCGTAAATGCTTTTTCAACCAATTATGACATGCTTTTAAAATGTATTTCTTCTAATTGTGGTGGATGGAAAACATCAATGATTTACGACATAGAAGGACTTGAAACGGCTAGTAAAATAACAGCTGAAGGATTTACCACCGAAATTAAGATTCCGTTTTCAAGCTTAGAAAAGATTCAAAATGGTAATTTTAAGAAACCTATAGCAGGAACAAAATGGAAAGGAAATGCTTTTAGAATTGATTACGGTAATACAACCGAATACCTTGCGTTACAGCCTTATAAAAGTCTGAAATTTGGATTTCATCAACCGCAGGAATTTGCGGTATTTGAGTTTGTGGAGTAGTTATTGGTTTAATTTGTTTCAGGTTTCAGGTTATCGCGCATAACTTGAAACCTGAAACCTGAAATAAAATCTTTTACTTCTGACGTTTCTTCAAAACATCAACAACATCATTCAATTGAAATCCTTTTGCCTGCAATAAAATCAAATAATGAAACAATAAATCGGCACTTTCGCTAAGAAATAAATCGTCGTTGTCAT
This sequence comes from Flavobacterium aquidurense, assembly GCA_900107365.1. Lineage (GTDB taxonomy): Bacteria > Bacteroidota > Bacteroidia > Flavobacteriales > Flavobacteriaceae > Flavobacterium > Flavobacterium aquidurense. The sequence goes on along the minus strand of FNPS01000008.1, from coordinate 156,338 downwards.
CTTTTGCTTCAATAACCACTTCCACGGCTTCTTCACCAACTTTTTGAGCAATTTTATTGATTCCTTTTTCAAATAAAGAAGCAACATAACTTTTCTCAGAATCAGCATTTTCTCTTCTGGTTTTAATAGTATTTTCCAAATGAGAAATAAACCCATAATTTGCTGCATTCGATTCCTGCCAGCAAGTATCCGCTCCTGTATGACAAGTTGGTCCAACTGGTTTCGCCTGAATCAAAAGTGTATCGCCATCGCAATCATTTTTAATATCTACGAGTTCTAGAAAGTTACCACTCTCCTCGCCTTTTGTCCAAAGTCTTTGCTTAGAACGGCTAAAAAAAGTAACTTTTTGAGTTTCTATTGTTTTTTGAAGCGACTCTTCATTCATATATCCCAGCATCAAAACATTTTTTGTTTCTGAATCCTGAATTATGGCTGGAATCAAGCCGTGTGCGCTTTTAATATCTATATTCATTTTATTTTAGATTATTTATTATTTTAGATTTTAGAATTCAGATTTTAGATTCTCTCTTTACTCCTTATTCTATGTTCTATTCTCTATATTCTTCTAAACTCTATATTCTTTGTTCTATACTCTATTCTCTAAAGTCTAACCTCAATATCATTATTCCTCAATTCTTCTTTCAAAGCCTTAATTTCGATTTCTTTAAAGTGAAAAACACTTGCTGCCAAAGCAGCGTCAGCCTTACCTACTTTAAAAGAATCTACAAAATGCTGTATATTTCCCGCACCTCCCGAAGCAATAATCGGAATATTGATTAGTTCTGATAATTTAGCCAAAGCTTCATTTGCAAAACCATTTTTGGTTCCGTCATTGTCCATTGAGGTAAATAAAATTTCTCCCGCGCCACGTTCAGCAACTTCTACAGCCCAATCGAATAAATTTAATTTTGTTGGTACTTTTCCACCCACTAAATGCACGATCCATTGTCCGTCAATTTGTTTGGCGTCGATAGCAACAACAACACATTGGCTTCCGAATTTCTGAGCTAAGTCATTAATTAATTGCGGATTTTTTACTGCAGATGAATTAATCGAAACTTTATCAGCGCCATTATTCAGCAGAATTTCAACATCTTCAACAGATGAGATTCCACCACCAACTGTAAACGGAATATTGATTTTCTCCGCCACACTTCGCACCATATTGACCAAAGTTTTACGACGTTCTTCGGTAGCCGAAATATCGAGAAAAACCAATTCATCAGCCCCTTCAGCCGAATAAATTTCTGCCAATTCTACAGGATCACCAGCATCGCGCAAGTCAACAAAGTTAACGCCTTTTACGGTTCTTCCGTTTTTTATATCCAAACAAGGAATGATTCTTTTTGCTAACATTTTTTTAATGTGTCAATTAGAAAATTTGATAATTAGATAATTTTTGACGTTTCGCATAAAATTATCTAATTGACTAATTTTCTCATTATCTAATTATAAAATTTTCTAGTTGTTTCAAGGAAATTCTACCCTCATAAATCGCTTTTCCGATTATCGTTCCTTCACAACCTAAATGAGCTAATTTTGGCAATTCATCAAAAGTTGAAATTCCTCCAGAAGCTATTAGTTTTATGCCATTCGCTTCTTTCAAAATTTTACCGTACAAATCAAAACTAGGTCCTTCCAGCATGCCGTCTTTTGCAATATCAGTACAAATAACGTATTGAATTCCTTTAGTTTGATAATTCTGAATAAACGGAACTAAATCTTCATCTGAATCTTCTAACCAACCCGAAATTGCGACTTTTTCGTCTTTAGCATCAGCACCTAAAATGATTTTTTCTGAACCGTATTCTGAAATCCATTTTTCGAAAATTGCTTTGTTTTTTACAGCAATACTTCCACCAGTAATCTGACTTGCACCACTTTCAAAAGCAATTTTCAAATCCTCATCCGATTTTAAGCCTCCGCCAAAATCAATTTGCAAACTGGTTTGTGTCGCTATTTGTTCCAGGATTTTATAATTTACAATTTTACTCGATTTTGCACCGTCTAAATCTACTAAATGTAAATATTCGATTCCGTGCGCTTCAAATGATTTTGCTACTTCAAGCGGGTTCTCATTGTAAATTATCTTCGTATCGTAATCGCCTTTTGACAAACGAACACATTTTCCTTCAATGATATCTATGGCTGGTATTATTCTCATTATTTAAGTCTTAAAGTTTAAAAGTCTAAAGTCGTAAAGTCTTTAAATCTCTCTTTATATTTTTAAAAAATTATCAAGTATCTTTTCCCCTACAGCACCACTTTTTTCGGGATGAAACTGTGTTCCGTAAAAATTATCTTTTTGTAATGCCGATGCGTATTCTAACTCATAATTTGTTGTGGCAATGGCTTCAGCACAATCTGGTGCATAAAAACTATGAACCAAATACATAAATTCATTTTCGGAAATTCCTTTGAACAAATCCGATTTTAAATTATAGATCTGATTCCACCCCATTTGCGGTACTTTTACATTTGGCGTGAACTTAATCACATCAACATCAAAAATACTCAACCCTTTGGTGTCGCCTTCTTCAGATGATTTACACATCAATTGCATTCCCAAACAAATTCCTAAAACCGGTTGTTTCAAATTCGGAATCAAACTATCCAAACCACTTTCTTTCAGTTTTTTCATAGCCGAACTTGCTTCTCCAACACCAGGAAAAATCACTTTATCAGCTTGTTGAATTTCGTTCGGATCATTACTCAATACAGCTTTATAACCAAGCCTTTCAATAGCAAACATAATGCTCTGAATATTTCCTGCTCCGTAATTTATAATTACTATTTTCATTTACTTTTTGTTTGTTTTGTTTCAGGTTTCATGTTTCAAGTTACTCAACAAAACGTGAAACCTGAAACTTGAAACTTGAAACAAAATTCATTACAACATTCCTTTCGTCGAAGGCAAAATCATTTTTTCTGTATCTCTTTTCACCGCTACTTTTATTGCTTTCGCGAAAGCTTTAAAAATCGCTTCAATTTTGTGGTGCTCGTTGGTACCTTCCGCTTTTATGTTGATATTCGCTTTGGCACCGTCAGAGAACGATTTAAAGAAATGGTAAAACATTTCTGTTGGCATTTTACCTACCATTTCACGTTTAAATTCAGTTTCCCAAACTAACCAGTTTCTACCGCCAAAATCAATCGCCACCTGCGCTAAACAATCATCCATTGGAAGACAGAATCCGTAACGTTCAATTCCTAATTTATTTCCGAGTGCTTTAGCAAAAACTTCGCCTAAAGCAATTGCGGTATCTTCAATTGTGTGGTGTTCATCTACTTCTAAATCGCCTTTTACAAAGATTTCCAGATCCATTTGACCATGACGTGAAATCTGATCTAACATATGATCAAAAAATGCAATTCCGGTATCTATTTTACTTTTCCCGGTTCCATCTAAATTCACATTAATAAAAATATCTGTTTCATGGGTTTTACGGGTAATAGAAGCCGAACGTGCTTCTAATTTTAAAAACTCATATATCTGTTTCCAATCGGTTGTCTGAAGAATTATTGAATCGTTTAATTGTTCCCGTTTAGACGAAATTTCATTACTTCCGGCCCCATCTGTCACATTCATGAAAATTGCTTTTGCCCCAAGATTTTTTGCTAATTCAACATCTGTCAAACGATCTCCCAAAACAAAAGAATTAGCTAAATCATATTCCGGATTATTCAAATATTTCGTCAGCATTCCTGTTCTTGGCTTACGTGTTGGTGCATTATCTTCAGGAAACGATCGATCCACAAAAATATCATCAAACAAAACTCCTTCATTCTGGAAGGCTTTTAAAATAAAATTGTGTGTTGGCCAAAACGTATCTTCAGGAAAACTATCCGTTCCAAGTCCGTCCTGATTGGTCACCATCGCCAATTCGTAATCTAATTCACTAGCAATTTTAGCCAAATATTGAAAAGCTTTCGGATAAAATTCCAATTTATCCAGGCTATCTAATTGTAAATTTTCTGGTTCTAAAACAATCGTTCCATCACGATCGATAAAAAGTACTTTTTTCATAATTTATTTTTTGAGAATAAAGAAAAAAGAGTAAAGAAAATAGACTTTTAATTCTATCCAAAAAAGCGCTTTCAATTTTTTCTTTCTTCTTTGCTCTATAATCTTTCTTCTATTTTAATAACTTCAATTCCTTAATCAAAACTGCATTTTCTTCTGGAATACCAATCGTAAAACGAAGGCAGTTTTCACATAAAGGCTGAGTATTTCTGTTGCGAATCACAATTCCTTTTGCAATTAATTCACCGTATCTTTTGTTGGCATCATCTACTTTAACCAAGACAAAATTGGCTTCTGTAGGATAAACCTTTTCTACAAAACTTACTTCAAGTAAGACTTTAAGCAACTCTTCTCTTTGCTCAATAATTGAAGCTATTTCTTGTTTTATTTTATCAGAATCATTCAAACGTAAAATTGCTCTTTGCTGCGTTAATTCATTTACATTATAAGGAGGCTTAATTTTATTTAAAACCGAAATTACAGCTTCAGAAGCATAACAAATTCCTAAACGAATTCCAGCTAAACCATATGCTTTTGAAAGTGTTTGTGTAATAACCAAATTTGGATATTCATCAATTTCGATCAACCAGCTTTCTTTACCTGAAAAATCAATATAAGCTTCATCAATTACAACCAAACCTTTAAAGTTCTGAAGCAATTTCACCACACTTTCGTCAGAGAAAGAATTTCCGGTTGGATTATTCGGCGAGCACAAAAAGATGATTTTAGTATTCTGGTCAACAGCTTCTAAAATTTTCTCCACTTGTGGCTGAAAATCTGTTGAGAGTAAAACTTCTCTATTTTCAACTGCATTAATATTCGCTAAAACACTATACATTCCGTACGTTGGTGGCAACGAAATAATATTATCGATTTTTGGCTCACAAAAAGCCCTGAAAAGTAAATCTAAAACTTCATCACTTCCGTTTCCTAACAAAATCTGACTTGATTTTACACTATTATTCTTAGCCAAAATCGCTTTCACCGAACTTTGTTGCGGATCAGGATAACGATTTACACCATTCTGAAAAGGATTTTCATTGGCATCCAAAAAAATCATTTCGGCAGTATCAAAATCTTCAAACTCATCTCGTGCTGATGAATATGGTTTTAAGGTTTTTACGTTTTCACGTGTTATTGTATTTATATCGAATTTCATTTCTTTTTGTTTTGAGAAGAAAGAATCAAGAGGCAAGAAGCAAGATTCAAATCTATACTTTTAGCTCTCTTTCTCTTGCTTCTTGCTTCTTGACTCTATTTTCTTTACTCTATACTCTTTAATCTCAGCGTTACAGCATTTTTATGCGCCTGTAAACCTTCGGCTTCAGCCATAACCTCAATAGCTCGGCCAATATTTTGAATTCCGGTTTTAGATATTTTCTGAAACGTCATCGATTTCATAAAACTATCCAGATTTACTCCGCTATAATTCTTAGCATAACCATTTGTAGGCAAGGTATGATTCGTTCCTGAAGCATAATCTCCAGCACTTTCAGGTGTATAATTTCCAATAAAAACCGAACCTGCATTTACAATTCCGTTACAATAAAAATCATCAAATTCTGAACATATTATAAAGTGTTCCGGTCCATATTCATTGATAAGATCTAAAGCAATCTGATCATTTTCTATATAAATCAATTTCGAATTTTCAATTGCTTTTTTAGCGATTTCTTTTCTGGGAAGTTCTTCAATTTGGCTTTGAATTTCTGCTTCTACCGCCTCGATCAATCGTATTGAAGTAGAAACTAAAATTACCTGACTGTCTGTTCCGTGTTCTGCCTGAGATAATAAGTCTGAAGCGACAAATGCAGGAACTGCTGTGTCATCAGCTACAATTAATAGTTCTGAAGGTCCAGCTGGCATATCGATTGCGACTCCAAATTGAGTTGCTAATTGTTTTGCAACCGTTACAAACTGATTTCCTGGTCCAAAAATCTTATATACTTTCGGAATTGATTGTGTTCCAAACGTCATTCCTGCAATTGCCTGAATCCCCCCCACTTTTAATATTTTAGTAACACCGCATAAATGAGCAGTATACAAAATCGCCGGATTTATTTTTCCTGTTTTATCCGGAGGCGAACATAAAACAATCTCTTTGCAACCTGCAATTTCAGCCGGAACCGCCAACATTAAAACTGTTGAAAACAAAGGCGCTGTTCCACCCGGAATATATAAACCAATTTTTTGAATTGGTCTTTTTTCCTGCCAACAATTTACTCCTTCAATTGTTTCAACTGAAATTCGATCTGTTTTTTGAGCGGTGTGAAACTTCAGAATATTTGCTTTCGCCAATTGAATTGAACTTTTCAATTCGTCAGAAATTGAATTAATTGCCTCCTCAATTTCCGCTGGCGTAACTTCGTAATTCTCTAAAGTGATTCCGTCAAAGATTGAAGTGTATTTTGCAACAGCTTCATCACCTTTTTTCTGTACTTCTTTAAAAATTTCTTTAACCGTAACTTCGATATCATCGATGGTTTTGGTTGGTCTTTTTAATATTTCTGACCAGGTATCTGGTTTTGGATTGTCTATTTTATTCATGCTGTATAATTTAACCGCAAAGGGCGCAAGGTTTTTTACTATTCTTTATCTAAAAAAAACGCAAAGTTCGCAAAGCTGTTGTCGAATTTTGGAATTTGGAATTTAAAAATTGGAATTTAAATTTTTACAGTACCATTTTCTCAATCGGGCAAACTAAAATTCCTTCGGCTCCAGCCTCTTTTAATTTATCGATTACGTCCCAAAAAGTATCTTTATCGATTACCGAGTGAACACTGCTCCAGCCTTCCTGAGCTAATGGTAAAACAGTTAAACTTCTTAAAACCGGTAGAATTTTACCAATTTCGTCAATTTTATCGTTTGGCACATTCATCAGGATATATTTCGAATTTCGAGCTCTTAAAACCGATTGGATTCTGAATTTTAAAGTATCGATGTGTTTCTGAATTTCCGGAGAAACTTTTGGAGAAACCGCCAGAACAGCTTCACTTTTAAGAATCACTTCAACTTCTCTTAAATTATTTTTGAACAAAGTGCTTCCACTTGAGACGATATCTACAATAGCATCAGCAAGGCCAATATTTGGTGCAATTTCGACTGAGCCTGAAATTTGGTGAATATCAACTGTTAATCCGAAAGAATTAAAATATTCGTTAACTGTGTTTGGATAAGATGTTGCAATTCGTAAACCTGCTAGATCCTGAATAGAATTGTATTCGAAAGTTTTAGGAACAGCTACGGAAACCTTACATTTTGAAAATCCAAGTTTCTGAATTACTTCAATATGTTTTCCTTTTTCTACTAATAAATTATCTCCAACAATAGCTAAATCTACTACTCCATCAATCAAATACTGAGGAATATCTGAATTTCTAAGGTATAAAACTTCTAAAGGAAAATTTGAAGCTTCGGCTTTTAACTGGTCGTTACCATTATTAATCGAAATACCGCAATCTTTTAAGATTTGAATGCTGTCTTCGTTTAAACGACCTGATTTTTGAATTGCAATTTTTAAAGTACTCATTTTTTAGTTGTTTGCTGATTAATAGTTTGAGTACAAAGAATTGGAATTAAAAAACCCGCTTGATGTACTCAAACGGGTTTTAAAATATGATGATTTACATGCATACCATTAACACATCGCTTGAGAGCAATAATGAAAATGATGATGATGTAATTGATTTGAAATCATTGTTTGGTTTATTTTATAATTCTTTGATTCGGTTGCAAATATACTAGTTAATTTCATAAAAAAGCTATTTTTAATTTAACTTAACGATAGTTTATTGTTAAAAAATATTTCAGCAGCAATTTTTATTAGATTTTCTCAATTCACTATAACGTTTTCATATTTTCGTTAAAAGTTAGTATAACTGTCGTTCCTGCTCCTATTTCACTCTCAATTTTAAACTTAATTCCAAGCAGTTCAGTTGTTCTTTTAACAATAGACAAACCTAAACCTGTCCCTTTAATCTCAGGGTGATCCGTAGAATTTGATCTGAAAAATGGATTTAAAATATTAGCCAAATCTTCTTTTGCAATTCCAATTCCGTTGTCTGAAATTTTACAAACTGTTTTCCCATTTTGTTCTGAAAGTAAAATTAAAATTTCTCCTTTCGTATTAGAATACTTAATTGCATTCGAAATAATATTTCTTAAAATAGTAATGACTAAAAAAGTATCCGATTTAATATAAAAATCCTGAACAGCATCAAATTTGATATTGACCTTCTTATTTTTTATTTTTTCAGAATTTAATGTCAAAACATCCAAAATTAAAGCATTCAAATAAACCGGTTCTCTGTTTACAGTTTTTTTTTGATTCTCAAAACGAGCCATTAAAAGAAGCTGATCGACCAGCATATTTAAATGGTCAACTTCATTTATGCAGTAATTAATTTTTTCCTCATATTCTTTGTTATCACGAGGTTTACGAATTAAAACTTCCAGCGTTCCTTTAATAACGGTTAAAGGTGTTCTTAATTCGTGCGAAGCATCAGAAGTAAATTGTTTTTCACGTTCAATTGCATCTTCAATTCGATTTAATAAATTGTTTATTGTTTTCGAAAGTATATACAATTCGTCGCGGGTTTTGGGTAACGGAATACGTGTTTTAAGGCTATCTTTCGTAATAATTTTAGACGTATTTATAATTGCATTTATTGGTTTTATACTTCTTCCGGCAAAAAATCGTGCAATAAAAAACAACAATAGTAAAATCGCCAGAAAAGACAAACTCATGATGTCAAACAGATTATTCAGCACCATTTTAGAATCTGCTAAAGACATGGCTACAATCACATAACCAATCTGTTTCTTCTTTATATGAAGCGGAACCTGAATTTGGCGAATGGCATGATTTCCCATTTTGGTATCAAACAATTCATAGTCTTCAACAGAATCATTAAATTCAAGCGTTTCTGTTTTTAGATTAGGTGCTTTATCGATAATCTTTTTGTTCAAATCTAAGAACTCGACAAAAACGGGATTTACATCTACTGAATTGTGCTCACGCTCATTCCATTCTTCTTCATCAATTAAAATTACTTTATCACCTACTACTTTAATTTCTGCTAAATGATTTTGTATTTCAACCTTTATATTTTCGTCGATATGACTGTAAACAGTATGTTTTACAATAGAATAAATTACCGAAAACACCACTAAAATCAGTAAACCAGTAGTGATTATATAGTTTAAGGCTATTCTGTTTTTAAAAGAAAGTTGTGCCATCTATAAGTCATTTGCGATATAGCCGATACCGCGGATTGTTTTTATATAATCTTCTTCAATTTTTAAATTGAGTTTTTTTCGAATTGCATTCATAAAAACATCAATTACACCGGTATCATACTCAAAATTGATTTCCCAGACGTCTTTTAAGATCTGATTTCGGGTACAAACCTTTCCCTTATTCTGAACTAAATAAGTCAATAATTCGAACTCTCTTTGTGTTAACGCTATTTCTTCCTCATTTTTCAGCACAATATGTTTCGACAAATCAATCTTAATAGCACCTAAGGTTAAAATTTCACTTCCTTTTCTGTTTCTAAAATGAACTTTTATGCGCTCTACTAATTCTTCAAAACTAAAAGGCTTTTTGATGTAGTCATTCGCGCCAGCTTTTAAACCTTCAATAGTTTCGTGAACAGTATCTTTTGCCGTTAAAAAGATTATTGGCGTTTTCTGATCTTTTATCCTAATGGCTTTACATAGATCTAAACCATTAATTTTTGGCAACATCCAATCCAATAAAATTAGATCAAATTGTTGGTTTTGAACCAATTCAAACCCTTTCGAGCCATCATTAGCCGTAGTTACCTCGTAGCCTTCCTCCTGTAAGCCTTGTTGCAGAAACTGAACAATTCCTAATTCATCTTCAACTATTAAAATGTGCATTTATCGCTATAATTTAGATTAGATTACTTTTGAATTAGTCAAAGATAAATATTTTAACACGCATTAAGGAATCCAAACGTTAGATTAAAACAAACTTAATCATCTTAAGGAAACATTAAGTTAACACTAAGTAAGGTAAAAGGGTAACTTAATCCCGAATTAATGAATCGGAATTAATTTTGCAGAAAAATAATTTCATGACTTTTTACAAGAAGATTTCCCCGTTTTACAATCTTGCATTATTCTATTTCATTATAAGTTTTCTGTTGCGAATTGTTCTATTTTTCCATCCCATTACACAAAGCTGCTTCACCATTCTTCAGAGCCTGAAAATCTTTAGTTTAGGTCTTCTTTCTGATTTTTTTGTGTTTGTGATAGCAAGCGTCTTTCTATGGTTGTACTTGGTTTTTATTTCGAATTCAAAATATAGCAAACCTTCAGGATATATTATTCTTGGCATCTTTCTGGCCCTATTTATATACGTAGCTTCCGGAAAAAGCATATTTGATGAATACGGAGGTGCATTGCCAGGAATTGTTTTAATTTTTATCGGAATAAAAACAGCCCTTTTTGCTCTTTTACTTTTTCTTCCAAAATGGAGAGACAAAATTAGATTTTGGTTATTTGCTTTTGTGCTCTTTTTATATGTTTTATTGATTCTTCAAAATGCTTTAAGCGAATATTTCTTTTGGAATGAATTTGGTGTTAAATACAACTTTATTGCAGTTAACTACCTAATTTACACAAATGAAGTTATTGGAAATATTATGCAATCCTATCCCGTTATTCCTTTATTTTCTGCTTTATTTCTGGTAACTGGAATTGCTACATATTTTATTCTTAGAAATTCTAAAAACTTCATTAAAGAAATTCCTAATCTTAACGAAAAAATAAAACTTTCTGTCGTTTATATTTTTTTATTTGCGATTTCCTTAATTGCTATTCCAACTTTAGCCAAAACAGAAAATTCTAAAAATGTCTTTGTTAATGAATTGCAATCTAACGGATTATATAAATTCTATTTGGCTTTTCAAAATAACAAATTAGACTATTTTAAATTTTATAAATCGCTTCCAAATCAAGAGGCTTTTACCCTGCTAAAAAAACAGTTCCCGGCTATTTCAGGAAAAGATATTCAAAGAGCTATTACTAGTGATTCTATTGAAAATCATAAAAATGTAGTTTTAATTACTATTGAAAGTTATAGTGCCGAATTTATGAAGTCTTATGGAAATGAGCAGAATATTACACCTTTTTTAGACAGTCTGGCACAAAAAAGTCTTGAGTTTACAAATCTGTATGCAGCAGGAAACAGAACCGTTCGCGGACTTGAAGCTGTGACTTTGTGTTTACCTCCAACTGCCGGAGAAAGTGTGGTAAAAAGAGAAGATAATAAAAACAAATTCTCAACTGGAGCTATCTTTAAACAAAAAGGTTACAATGTAAAATTCATGTATGGAGGAGATGCTTTTTTTGATAATATGCAGGATTTCTACTCTGGAAACGGCTATCAAATTGTAGACAAATCAAGTTTTTCTCCGGAAGAAATCACATTTTCGAATGTTTGGGGAGTTTGCGATGAAGATATGTATAACAAAGCCATAAAGGTTATGAATGCTGAAGCTAAGGAAAACAAACCTTTCTTCAATCATATTATGACAGTGAGCAATCACAGGCCTTTTACCTATCCTAACAACAAAATTGATATTCCTGGTGATATTAAATCTCGTGATGGAGGTGTTAAATATACCGATTATTCATTGAGAAAATTCTTTGAAATGGCGAGTAAACAACCGTGGTTCGACAATACTGTATTTGTTATTGTTGCTGATCACTGTGCTTCTAGTGCGGGAAAAACACAGCTTCCGTTAGACAAATATAGAATTCCGGCTTTTATTTACGATCCAACCGGAAGACCTTCAAAATACAATCAGTTAATGTCACAAATTGATTTGATGCCAACACTTTTTGGATTATTACATTTTAATTATCAAAGTAAGTTTTTTGGTCAGGATGTTTTAAAACAAGATTATAAACCGAGAGCTTTTATAGCTACTTATCAGGATCTTGGCCTAATAAAAGATAATGTTTTGACTATTTTATCACCAAAACAAACCGTAAAACAATTCGCTTTAAAACTAAAGCCAAAACCTGGTGTTGCACCGGAATTCCAAATATATTATGATGAAATTCCATTAGAAACAGAAAGAACTGATTTGGTGAATGAGACTATTTCATTCTATCAAACGGCTTCGGATATGTTGAAACAGAAGAAATATCAAAAGTAAAAATTTTTTGTTTCAGGTTTCAGGTTTCAGGTTTCAGATTTAACCGACGTTTCTACCGCATTTTTATCATAGAAATAAGGATGGCGCAAGAATGTGTGATAAAAAAACGCCTCAAATTCAATTAGAATTTGAGGCGTTTTTTTTATTGAGATTTCAACTTGAAACTTGAAACCTGAAACAAAATAAACCCTTTTAATCGTTCTGATTTTTCATTCCAAATAAATCTCCGCTTTGATATAATTTTAAATCATCTTTTAGAGACTGATTATTTCTTTGTGTAACAGCTGGTGAATCTAAATCGCTTAAATCAGGTTTTCCTGCATTTACCCATGCAGTGTACCAAAAACTAGCCGTTGCACTAATGGCTTTTTTCATTTGATTTTCAACCATTCCGTTTAACTCTTTATTCAATTTCTTAGCGTATTCATCAGAGAAGAGAGCTGTATTGTATTTACTTTTCAATACTTTTCCATCAGCATCCATTTTAAAAACTTCATTTTCGGGAGTTGCAGTTCTCAGTTTTTTATCAATGTCTAATAACGGTTTCGCTAAACTATGTGTATCATTAATCATATCCCAGGTTGCTTTATGAACATCTTCATAATATTGTGCCTGCGGAACATTTAACTTATAATTTTTAGCAAATAATTCAGGTAATCTGCTTTCCCAAAGTGAATGAATTCCTTTTTGATCGCTTAATTGTCCGTCATGATTTGCAGAAGTATGAAGTGGCATATGCGCATCACCTATATAATGACCTAAGTCTGCAGCAAGAAATAAAATTTCAGCTCTATTTTTATCCTTAAAAGCCTTAGTTAATTTCACCATCATATCTTCAATATACCAAGGTAAAATCCCGTTATCATTCAAAAATTTAGCATTGTATTTCTTCTTTGCTTCTTCCATCGTTTTTGGCAAACTGTCAGCAGAACCAAAGTTTTCCATATCAAAGTAATGTCTTGGATTCTCGTCTTTATAATTCAGGGCATATTTACGAATGTCCGGAACAGAGGCTTCTTGTGTTATAAAATCAATGTGATTATAAAAGAATATTTGTAGCGGTTGAGGCAAAGCCATTACAGCAGCTTTATTAATACGCTCGTGGCCAACGATACCCCATGATAAGGTCAAAAATCCAATAGCTAATACAAAAAAGGCGATTAGTCTTGGCTTCATTCTAAAGTTTTTCATTTGTAAATTTGTTTGAGGGGTCAAATTTATCTCATTTAAAGATAATTCAAAAGAATAGGAGCAAATATTATGTAAATTAATTTTTTCTTAACTTTTAAACCCTATAAATGATTTAAGTTCATATTAAAAGTTTCTTTGTAAATTCGTTTTATATTTCTTCTAAATTTTAATGTATGAGGCTTATTCATCTTAGTTTTCTTTTTTTGATATTTAATTCTGTTTGTTTTGCACAAGAAGATATTGTGCAATTAAAAAGTGTCAGTGATACTATTTTAAACCCTAAAAGAACGCTGTCTATTGCCGATCCGATGGATCCTGTAAAAACAATGCAAAAGTTGTTTCCGGGAAAATTATATAACCTTTCTGATCACAATACTTTTGTAAGCTGGAATTGCAAAAAATGTAAACCAATGTCATATATTGATGCTAATGGCGAAGAAGGTGATCAGATTTTTCCTTATAATGAAGGCGTTGCTACAAGGCTTCTTACCACTAAAGATTATACAGATTCAAAAGGAAATCAATTCAAATTATTGTTCTTCAATCATTCTGTTTACGACGAAGACGGATTGCAAACAAGCAGATTTACAGGTGGTTTATTAGGTATTGCTAAATTTGCAAAAAATAATAATTTATGGGAAATGAGATCTTTTCAACCCGCGATGTCAGCCTTTGGATCTTTTGCCCAATGTCCAAAACCTGAACTTTTACAAATTGGAGAAGATCAATATGCTTTTACATTAGTTCATTCAAATGGCGGTGCGGGCGGCCCATATGAAGGCTTTTTTTATGTTATTGCGGGACTTGACGGAAAATATCAACCCATACTGGAAACATCTGGATATAGAATGTTTAACGTTCCAAATATAGATTGGTCAAGCTCTTGTAAAGTCGTACGTGATACTAATAAAAAGTTTTTCAGAGATATTATCATTACAACAAATGGTTCGTATCATAAACCAAAAGCTGACGATGAATTTGAAGTCAACCTGCCTGAGGAAATAGTCGAAATGGCCAAATCAAAAAAGCAATTTAAGTTCATTATAGAAAAACGCTATTCTTTTAGTGGTAAAGGTTATAAAGTCGCTGCTAAGCCAGTTGTAAAATTTTCTGATGTAAAATAATACAATTGAGGTTCTTTAATTTAAATAAATAATTGAAATCAAGCTTAAACCAGCAATAAATATCCAAAGAAAAAATCCTTGCAACAAAGGCTTCACTCCTACTGATTTTAAAGTATTTACATTTAAAGTTGCACCAATTAAAAACAAAGTTATAGTCAAACCAATTTTTGCAACACCTACAATATGTGGTGCAATAACAGCAGTTGCAGGCAAGTAAGTATTAAAAAGCATTGCCAAAATAAATAAACCAATAAAATAAGGAATTTTAATTTTTTTCCCGACACTTCCAGATTGATTTTTAAAAATTACGGCAGTTCCTAATGAAATTGGAATAATCCATAAAGCTCTGGCCAATTTTACTGTTGTGGCAACCTGTAAAGCTTCTGTTCCATATTTGTTAGCTGCACCAACTACTGAGCTGGTATCGTGAATAGCTATCGCACACCACAAACCAAAATCTTTTTGAGACAGATCGAGCTGATGACCGATAAAAGGAAAAACAAATAGAGCAATTGAATTTAGAATAAAAATAACACCCAAAGCTATTGAAGTTTGATTTTCATTTGATTTAATTACAGGAGAAATTGCTGCGATAGCACTTCCGCCGCAAATAGCTGTCCCGCAAGAGATTAAATGCGAAGTCTTTTTCTCTGTTTTAAGCCATTTTCCTAAAAGTGTTCCAAAGATTAAAGTGCTGAAAATGGAAAATATCGTCAATAGAAAACCTTCCTTTCCTGCAGAAATTGCTGATGTGGCGTTCATTCCGAAACCTAAACCAATAACCGAAAATTGCAATAAAAAAGTAATGGCTTTATGATTGAATGCAACAAATGGATTTCCAAAAATATTTACGGTTAAAACGCCCAATAACAACGCGATTGGCGGAGAAATTAGCGAAAATAAACACAATGCGATTATTAACACAAAAACGGCTTGTTGTAAATAAAGATTCACTTCGAGTAAATGGGTTTCAGAATGTTGCTTTGTTTTCAAAATAGGCTAATTAATAATTATTGTACAAAGGTCGCTCCTATATCTTGAAAACACCAATCGTAAAATACAATTGATTATAACTTTAAATTATAGTAAGATGATAAATTTTGGATAAAAAGTTCCGATAAAGAATCTGATTTTCCGATTAAAGTAATGATGTAAAAGTATCTTTCGATAGTTAAAGTTTCAACATCTAAAACAATCAACTCATTATTTTTTAATTCATTATTAACAGCGTGTATTGACATGAAAGCAAAACAATCTGAGTTTAGTAAATATGATTTTATACTTTCTGTACTTCCCAATTGCATTTCGATTTGCAAATCAGTTAGTTTTACATTTAATTGTTTTAGTGCATATTCTATAACTTCAAGTGTTCCAGAACCTCTTTCACGCGTTATGAATTTCATCATTTTTAAATCTTCTAATGAAATTCTATTCTGTTTTACCAAAGGATTTTTTGTATTGCAAACCAAAACCAATTCGTCTTTTAAAAATGGAATATATTTAATCGATTGATTCTTAGATTGTCCTTCAACAATTCCGATTTCAATTTCTTTGTTGATTAACGCATTTTCGATTTGCTCTGTATTTCCATTTAACAAATTGACTTTTATATCTTTTTGCTTTTGATGAAAACGCGCTAAAACAGGAGAAATAATATACTGAGAAATTGTTGTACTTGCTCCTAACCTTAATAAACCTTGTCGTTCATTAATAAACGAACTCATATCAAAGTCGATTTCACGATAGATTTCGAAGATGTTCTTAGTATGCTTTAGCAGAATTTCTCCAGCCGGAGTCAAGGCTATTTTTGAGCCGTTTCGCTCAAAAAGTTTGGTTTTATAGGTTTCCTCTAATTCTTGAATATGTTTTGAAACCGCTGGCTGAGATATATACAACTCTGTTGCCGCTTTAGTAAAATTTAAGCGGAGTGCAACGGTATAGAATACTTTTAGCCTGAAATCCATTGTTTATTTTTTGTTTCAAGTTTCATGTTTCAAGTTAAGCAAAACTTTGAGACTTTGTTTTTATCGACGGATGTAACGAATTAAAGAATAAGAATATTTTTTTTTATGCTTCCTGCTTTAGCCGAATTAGTTATAATATGCCGTTCTGCTAAAGCCAAATTATAACTTTTTAAATTGACTCCAGCTTTATCAGGAGGCTATTCAATGAAAGTAATTCGAGTTTATTCGTAAAATTACTTTGTCTGTTCGCTATTTCAGGTTAAGGTTGTGGTAAAAATTAACTACAATATATTTAGTATTTTCCCATTGCCTGAACCCCATTTTCGGTGAATTTCAAAATTTCGGTTGTAATTGGATATCCCGATTTCTCATATTCTTCTACTATAACAGAGCCCAAACGTTCAGAAAAATATTCAAAATCTTGCTCTCCAAAAATGTAACAAAAGTCTCTCACAGGAATAACAGCATAAAATGGAAAACCAATATTACCTTGAACTAAATACTTAATTTTTGACGAAAAGAGACAAGCGCTTTTAAGCCAGACTTCCTCAATATCAATCATTCCAAGTTTATGATTTTCAACATCTTCAATTTCAATCTTTACTTTATCTGAAAAAGTATCTAAATTTAAATCAACTTGATTTTTTAGTTCTTCTAAGTCTAAGTTCCAGTCGATCAAATCATCTTCAGAAATAAATGAAAAGTTATTATTAGTATTTACCATAAAAACTTTACTAAATTCATCTGTCACCTTTTCATATATCAGATTTTCAAACTCAAAGTCATTAGGGAAAAATTGAACGTATATTTTATCTTTTATATTCTCCCAATCTTCTTTTTTTGATGAATGCGAAACAATTGTATTAACTAAATCTGTGATATAACTTTCATCATTATCTCTTTCGTAGTTACGTCTAACATTTTCTAAACTTACTTTTAATTCAGATTCTTCTACATTTATAAGAATAAATCCGTCTTTATCAATAAAATCAATAGTTAAGCCTTTATTTTCAAGTTGTATTTTAAACGTATTAAAAACAACATCTTCTTTGCTATTACTTTTGAATGAATTAGACATATTAAAATATTTATATTTTATTTAAATTAAACGTTCCTCAGAAATTACAGTTTCTAGTTCACAAAGATTTGCATTTTTTCAATTACTTTCCAAGATTTCCCAAATATTAAATCATTATCGTTCAATTCATAAGGATAATAAAAAGTGTAAGCTTCCATTTCTTTTTTATGCTCAACAAAAACAGCAATAGCGTCAGTTTGTTCTTCTTTTAATTTAACATCATAAAAAATTGCTACAGCCAGAAATTCATTTTTTCTCCAACGTAATTCTTTTTTAAGTTCTGTTATTATTGAAGTCGATTGTGGAAAATCATTTTCTTCATCTTCTTCAATTATTATGTGTTTAACTTTTTGTTCAATATTAACAACGGCTGATATGGGATAAAATTCTCCATATTCTTTTAGCAAACGTTCCACAAATGGGAATATCTCATCTAAAATGCTTTGAAAATCATTCATTTAATTATGTTTGAAGTAAAGAAAACCTTTGAGCCTTTGCCCCTATGAACCTTTGTTCGTTATTAAAGCAATCCATTATACTTCCTAACAAACCACTCAGTCGTCAATAAAACAGCGATTAAAATCAACAACCAAACCCAATCAATTAACGGCGTCTTGGTCGAAATATTTTTTTCTATCGATTTGTATTCTTTATTTTCAAGAAGTGTGTTGATCAAATTATCGGCTTGATCTTCAAAGAACGCTTTTCCGTTGGTTTGTAATGCCAATTGATTCAATTTTAAAACATCAGGATTTACAAATTGCTTTTCGATATCAAAATCCAGGATTTCAAAATGACTTGAATAAGATGTGTTTGAATTTAATTCTTTTACAGAGAAATTATATTTTCCGGCTGTTAAACCATCGAGGTTTACTGAGAAAGAATTATTTCCTTTTAACAAATCGTAATTTTTACTTTGTTTCGTTTCTGCATTTGTAACGGTAATTGTTAATCTTGCTTTCTCGTCAAACTCATAATTTTTATTGAAATACTGCGCATTGATTGCAATTGCTTCTCCTGAATTATAAAAGCTTTCGTGCGTTACAACTAGAGATTTTTTTGAAGTGGAAGAAGCCAAATATTGGATAATCTTATCTATAAAAACATCATACTTTTCAAATGATTGGTTGTCGATATGACTTTGCAAACGCCATTTCCAGCTATTTTCTCCCAATAAAAAAGCCGTTCTTTTTCCTTGATTTTCGGCGAAAGCCAATAAAGGAGCATTGGTAGAAACGTTTCTAATTTTTGAAGAAAGTAAAACAGATACATTTCCGTTGGTAGAAATTGTACCAAATAAATTTTGCAAAGGCGGGAAATTTTCAAAACCAAAATCTTCAATGGCAAACAAATTAAATTGAGATTGAAACTCTGACAAATAATCTTCTCTTTGTCCGCTCATTTTAAAAACAAGATTATTTTGTTGTTGGTTCAGAAAATTAAAATCGGTGCTGTTTCCGGTAATGATAAAAGTGTTTCTTCCGGCTAATTTATTATTATCAAAAATTGCTTTAAAGGCTGCTGTCGGCTGATACAGAACTAAAACTGAAGCATCTTGTAACTGACTAACATCATTTGGTTTAACCAAAATCACTTTACGTTGCGCATTAACTTCTATTGCACGTTTTAAAGACGCAATATCCGGATGATTAATCGACGAAACAATGGCAATGGTTGATTTTTGGTCAATAATTTCGACAGCAAAATTTTTGATATTATTATAACTGTTTTTCTCCTTTTGAGTGGAAGAAATACTTGCTTTAAAAATTTGTAAACCTACTTTATCAGCTGGCAAAAGTAAATTTATAGTTGCTGTTTTTTTAGAAGGAGAAAAAGAAACCTTTTCTTTTGCAACCACCGAATTTCCTTGCGAAATTGTAAAATCTGCAGTTGTTGGCTTATCTCCGGCATATTGCAGGAAAACTTCAACAGGAAATTTATTTTTATGAAAAGCGTATTTGTTGACGTTAAGCTGATTGATTTTTAAATCAAAAAAAGTGGTTGTATCTCCCACAACCAAAGGATAAACTTTATTGACAGGATCAAAACGATAAACGTAATCATTTCCTGTAGTTTGATTTCCATCCGTAATTATAATTGTGGGGAAAATCAGATTTTTATTGATGCTTTTAAGATTCTTGGCAACTTCGTCAAGATTGGTTTGTTTTCCTTTGAAATCAAATGTAGAAGAAGGCTTAAAATCAGCATCAAATTGATAAGACTGTATTTCAAATTTCTCCTGAAGTGCAGGATTTGAAATTATTTTTTGATACAATTCGGCAACTTTTTTATCTGACTTCAAAGCAACAATAGAACTCGAATTATCAACTGCAATTGCCAGTGGAGTTTTTGTTATTTCTAATGAATTTTTAGAAATTATCGGATTTATCAATAAAACCAATAAAGCAAAAATGGCCAAAAAACGTAAAAAAGCCAAAAACACAATCACATTGGATTTGTTTTTAGCTTTGAAATAATATTGAAAATACGACAAACCACCCGCTATTACTAAAGAAAGCAATAATAATAGAATCGTATTTGTAGTCATATTTATTTAGTGTTCAGTATCAGTTTACAGTAATCAGATTTAAAAAGTCATTATTTGCGACTATTTTGGTTCCAGTTTCAGAAAAAACTGATTACTAAAACCTTAGAATCTTAGCAACTTAGAACCTTAGCATCTTAGGTAAGCATTCCTCCACAAACATTAAGTACTTGTCCAGTAATGTATGCACTCATATCTGAAGCTAAGAAAAGACATGCATTTGCAACATCTTCAGTAGTTCCGCCACGTTTCAACGGAATTCCGTCTCTCCATCCTTTTACTACATCTTCAGGTAATTTTGCAGTCATTTCTGTTTCGATAAAACCAGGAGCGATAGCATTACAACGAATATTACGAGAACCTAATTCTAACGCCACAGATTTTGTAAAACCAATTGCACCCGCTTTAGACGCTGCATAATTTGTCTGACCAGCATTTCCAGAAACTCCAACTACAGAACTAATATTAATAATAGAACCTGCACGTTGTTTTAAGAAAGTTTTTTGAATCGCTTTGGTCATATTAAATACTGACTTTAAGTTCACATCAATAACCTGATCAAAATCAGCTTCTGACATACGCATCAATAAATTATCTTTTGTAATTCCGGCGTTATTAATTAAGATGTCAACTGTTCCGAAATCAGCCAAAACAGCATCAACAAAAGTTTGCGCTTCATTAAAATCGGCCGCATTTGATTGGTATCCTTTTGCTTTAACTCCTAAAGCATTCAATTCCGCTTCTAAAGCCTCTGCAGATGCTGCAGATGAACTGTATGTAAAAGCAACATTTGCTCCATGTTTAGCAAAAACTTCAGCAATTCCTTTTCCAATTCCACGACTAGCGCCCGTAATAATGGCAACTTTTCCTTCTAGTAATTTCATATTCAAAAATTAATTTTAATATTTATTTATAGCTATTCCTGCTATGAATGACTTGTCAAATATATGATAATTCCCTTTTTAAAAAAATAACAATCGCAATAACCTTTCAACATTACAAAATATTTCTGCTTTCTGTAGATTACATAAAATCAAAAAAGCAACTCAAAATTGAGTTGCTCCTTCTTCAAAATAAATTAAAACTAAACTTTATATTTGATTTTGCTTTGTAATGAAAAAAAACACCAATAGCATTCCGCCTACAATAAGCATTCTATACAGTGATGATTTAAACTCTGTTGTATCATTAAGCATGTCTTCTTTTTTTCTTTATCAGATCAATAACAATTGCCGGATTTATCAGTATAAAAAAAAACGACAGGTAATGTCTTTTATATTCTGGATAAAATCCTGTTATAGCAATAAGTATAAGAGCCCATAAAAAGAAAACAATGTTTATTGGTCTAATAGTTTTTTTTACAATAAAGACCTGAAGTTTAAAAAGTTAATTAAAAGCAGCTCAAAAAGAGCTGCTTTTCCCCAAAATTAAAAACAAACTAAAAATAATATTTTACTGGAACGAGTATGCAACCATTCTAAAAGGAGTAGTTGTACTTGTAAATGTATATGCTGTATAACCTGAAACCGGTGTTTTCGCAAAATATAGTCCCTGAGGATTCATAAACTCATCGTCAAGTGCTTTTAAGAAAGATGGTGTTGCTATCGCCGGCGAAGCTGCAGTTGCAACTGATTTCCAAACACCTGGAGTCAATGTCACAGTTTTATTCACGGCATCTGTTTTTATACTAAAATAGTGATATCTTCTTGCTACTGTTACCGCTGGGTTCGCTACAGCCGCAAATCTATATTCGATATAACTTGTTCCATCAGGATTATTAAACCAAGGCTGTATTCTACTAATCATTAATCCCGTTCCTGCACTTGCTTCTGAATTTGCTAATAATGATAAAAATAAAGAAGAATTTGCAGGTTCCGCTTTGGTTAAATTGTAGATATATGCATAAACATTATTCCCGCTAGCAGGCAATAATAATTTATAATCATCAGTTAAAACAAGAGGTTTTGTAGAGTACTTTATTACAGCACTTACTCCATTGGTCCCCGTTGCCGTAAAACTTCCTGTAGCATCATCATAAACGAATACGGATAATTTTTGTCCGCCCACTTCAACAGCAGGGCTAGCAATGATTCCGGTTGGCGTGTAACCAATTCCCATATCATAACTTACCGCATATCCTGTTTCAACAGAATTAGCTTCTGCAAAACGGGTTACATCACTAAACGAAAAATCAAATTGATGTTTTGTTGTTCCGTCATTCGTTTCTAATAATCTGAAAAGAGGACGTGTATCTGCTCCTATAACATTTTGCTCCATAACAATGTTCTTAGGAAGATTTGCCCAATCTGCAGCACTTGCTTTTACAAAACGTAATTCCTGAACACTTCTGTTCGTTTTAAAAATGATTTCACCATTTTCCTGTCCATAATACAAAAACTGAAAATCTCCCAA
The DNA here is from genome assembly GCA_900107365.1 of Flavobacterium aquidurense. Lineage (GTDB taxonomy): Bacteria > Bacteroidota > Bacteroidia > Flavobacteriales > Flavobacteriaceae > Flavobacterium > Flavobacterium aquidurense. The sequence goes on along the minus strand of FNPS01000008.1, from coordinate 133,808 downwards.
ATACCCTTTTCCACGTAATAAATCAATTGGATAATCATTAGAATCTGATAAAAGGTGAATTCTGTTTTTAGTAGTAAAAACCAAACTTACAGTACTTCCTAACTGAATTGCATATTCACTTTTATAGGTTTTGGTGTCACTATCAAAATCAGATGCCATTTGCACAGTGCCATCATTTGCAAATTTGAACAAATGTGTATAACCACCTAATACTGTATTATCTGTAAAATAAACCGCTTTCCATCCAAACTCCGAAGAAAGTAATACATCGTTTAGTTCTTTTTTCTGAGTATTTAACCTTTCTGTTGGTGTTTGCTCAAATTTTTGCTCTGCCTCATTACTGCTGCAGCTTCCAAATTGCAATGAAATTATTATTACAATCAGATATTTTAATATATATTTTGCTTTCATAACATTCATTATTAATTATTTAGTACTGCGTTTGTATTTTTCTCTGCTTCATCGCGCAAGGCATAGAAATCCATATTGTACGCATCTTTGAAATATTTTACAACAAGAGCTTCTTTTGCCTTTATCTGTGCAACAGCAGTCTGACTTGTAATTCCAGCTAATATTGCAGCATATTCTGTTTTAGAATTAATCAACATCATAGAAGCCATTTCAGCAAAATCTTCATTGATATTCATTCTGGAATAATTAGTTATAAAACCAATTTCATTAGACTCTTCATCAGTGTATAAATGCCAGCTTGCCGTGTAACCAGCCGGCGTAATTGCTGCCCATGATTTTTCATCAAATGGTTTGTTTTGATTTAAAATATGAATGTATTCATGTTGAATAGTATGCAAAAATTCTTTGATATTAGCTCGGTTTTTTTTATTAACGTAATCGGTTTCAAAAAGTGTAACACGCTGTCCACCCTCGGCTAGTCCTAAAGTTCTTGTTCCAACCGTATTTAAGTTTACACCTCCAATTAAGACGATTTCTCTTGGTGCAATTTTTTTTACAAAATCTGCACCTCCGACAACGCGGTAACTATCCAACCAAATTTTCTGAACGATTTCAAGTGCAGGTTGTACTTTTTCTATCAATGGAGGAAATAAAAATCGGTTATTATCAACCGTATTTTGATTCCATTTATACTGTACATTAATATTATACGGATTTAGATAATTTACAGTAATCCAATTATCTAAAGCTGTTTTTGTTGGTTGAGTATAATCCAACTGGCTTTCTCCGGGTTGCTCTTCATGAGCACAGGAAACTAATGCTATTATCAATAGAAACAGTCCTGTTATTTTAGTATATTTTGATGATTTCATAAATCTCGAATTAAAGTTTTTATCTAGGATTTGTTTCAATACCATTGCTAGAAGCATGAAGCGGTATTTGTAAAGCTCTACGTTTATCATCTTTAGTCAAAATGTTTGTAGGCTGGTTAAAAATTTCATGTTTAACCTCAATATTAAAACGTTTCACATCAAACCATCTCATGCCTTCATGTATAAAATCTCTTCTTCTGGTTTCGGCAATAGCCTTGATATAAGAAGTTTGCACTGGCGTCAAAGCATAAAACGGAGTATATTCATTATCGATTACCGGATATTTTGCTATTACTTTGGCCTGTGTCAGGATATCTGTAGTTGCAGTATAACCTGTTGTTCTTGTTGCCATGAAATACTCCAATTCAGTATTCGCTAAAGCGATCTGACCTTTCATTATATGTGCTTCAATTCTGTTAAGGAAAAACTCATCATTACTTAGCAATACTTCTGCTAAGAAACCCTGACCAATGTTAGCTGTTACATTTGTGTATTTAAAATACTCGTAAAATTTTGGCACAAACGCTGTAACAAAACTGTTGCGCGAATAAATTGAATACAACCATGATTTACCAAAAATATTTGTTCCTGCACCTAATATTTCATTATATCTAGTTCCTGAAAGAAAAAATCTGTAAGCGCTAGTGCCTGAATAAGAAGCTCTGGCATAATATGATTCCGGAGAAACAACTAGTAAATTTGTTGGTTCGTCACTTTTTGCATAACGCATATTTTGAGTCTGAAAATCATCTAGTTTATAAGCAGCATAATCTCTAAGTTTACCAACAGGTTTTGACCCTAAGTCATTTGATAATTCAATAACTCTGTCCCAGTTTCCTTTTATTAAATAAAAACGGCTGGCAAAAGCTTTTCCGGCATCTTTATTAAAATGAAATTTAGGCTCTGAATAATCGTTGGTCAAAAATGGTAATCCTTCTTCAATATCTTTTTGAATAAAATCGAAAACTTCAGCTACAGTATTACGTTTGTATTTTGCTACTAACACTGTTTCTGGTTTTGTTACATACGGAATTCCTAAATCTTTATCAGCTGTTGCAGGATTATAACGTTGTGACCAGAAAGAAACCAGCATATAATGCGCATAAGCTCTGGCAAGTAGCGCTTCTCCTTTTTGCGGATTTAAACTTTTCGGACTTCCTAATTCTTCAATGGCTTCCAACGCTTTGTTCGCATGTGCAATTGCACTATAACAAGCGTCCCAATACGCAGCCTGAGTATCAGTATCCGTTTCACTTTGAATTTCCCAATTGTAGTTTTGCTCGTTTTTTCTTAAAGTATTAGTTAAACCACTATCAAAAACATTATCCGACATTGTCTCAGCAAAATCCAAATAACTTTCTTGTGGATAGGCGTTTACTAATAATTCAGAAATTTTTTCTGGAGTATCTATTTCGGTTCTATTATCTGGCTTTTCAGAAAGGAAATCATCACAACTAGTAATACCTATAAGTACTAATAGAAATAAGGTTATTTTTATCTTTTTCATAATCTTAAATATTATAATGAAAGGTTTAAAGTAAAAGTGTATTGAGATGTAACAGGTAAAGCAACACCTCCGGAATTACGGAATTCAGGATCCTGACCATTTAATCTTTTATCAGAATAAATTAACCACGGATTCACAGCAGATCCTTTTAACGTAAAAGTGCTTACCCCAATTTTTCTCTTAAAATCCTTTGGAAATTCCCAGCTTAGCGAAACGTTTTTCAGTCTTACAAAATCACCATCAGCAATACGAACATCAGAATAATTATAAGTATTATAGGCTCTTGCGAGGGTACGCTCTCCACCATAATTTTCATTCAATCGTTTATCTGCAATTACAGGCACATTGGTAAAGTTTTCATCTCCAGGATTTATCCAACGATTCGTAAAATCTTTGGTAAATACCGTTAAATCATCATAAGTACTATCATAAACAGGATTCAAACGAACTTTATTTCCACCTGAACCTACGAAAAACACATATAACGACCAGTTTTTGTATGTAAAGGTATTAGCAAGACCAATAGATTTGTTTGGCTCAATTGAACCTTCATATTTTAGATAGTTGGTAACATCTTTGTTATCCTGAAAATCAGCTCCTGTAATATTATCTTTTTCACCTTCAGGCATTATGAATGTTGGCAATCCTTGTTCATTTAAACCTGTAAATTGATAAGAATACAATGAATTTCTTGGATGTCCAATTGTATTTCCGCCATTTCCATCAATCAAATCGAATGAAGTTGGCTTGTTCTCTAACTTTGTAATTTTTTGCGTGTAAACAGAAAAATTAAGCGTTGTAGACCATTTAAAATTCTCAGCATTTATGTTTCTTGTAGTAAAGCCTATCTCAAGACCTTCAGTTTCCATATTTGCATTATTTCCTTGCTTAATTCTTTGACCTCCAATACCGGAAGTCACAACATAATCAACTAAATCAAAAGCTTTACGACGGTAAATATCTGTTGTCAATTGTATTCTGTTATTGAACATTCCCAAATCAACTCCTAAGTTAGTTTCGTATTGTTTTTCCCAAGTCAAATCGCCATTCTGCAATTGATCTATTTTAATTCCGCTTTCTCTGTCAGCAAGATTCAAACGATCTGTTATAAAACTTTTGTAGATAGCCAATGAATTTGTTGCTGGCCCCGCAGTAGCAGTAAGTCCGTAAGAACCTCTTAAACTTAAATTGTTTACAGATTCTACATTTTTCATGAAATTCTCTTCAGAAAGATTCCATTTCCCACTTACAGTATAGGTTGGCAACCATCTTGATGAACCACTGTCTCCTTGTCTGTTCGATCCGTCATAACGACCAGTAACCGAAGCGGTATAACGACGATCATAGGTATAACCAACTTTTCCGAAAAAACCAACAGTTCTTTCTTTCTCTTCATTAAAGCCATAGTACGAATCTCCGGCATTAATAATTTTTTCAATCAATCTAGGATCAGTAAAAGCTGTAAGTCCTCTGTCGTACTGAATTCCCGCCGCAACAAAATTATCGCTGCTCCTATCTACAACTCTCATTTCTGTTCCAAAGAAACCTTCTAATTCGTGTTTTACATTGAATGTATTTCTGTAGGTAACACTATTTCTAACATTATAAGAAGTCATATCATTAGTGAACTTTCTCAAAAATCCTCCATTTGGTAATACCGAAACTTTTGGTGCCGTTAAATCATTAGGATCTTGGTACAAAAAGATATTTGCATCTCTGACAATTGTATTTTCCATAGCATTGTAAGCACCAACAACATTTGATCCTTCCAGAATTTTATGCTCACGAGTTGTATTTGCATAACGTGCCGAACCAGTAAAATTGTAAGTCAGGTGTGGATTAATTTTATATTCCAAATCCATTTGGAAACGAATATCTTTTACCTTAATCTCCATGAAATTGTTAGCCAATTCATTGATGATATTCATTGGAGCCCAGTTATTTCTGTAATACTCTAAATTTCGATTCTCATCATAAGGTCTAAGTGTTCTGCTTGTATTTAAAACATAGTTGAACGGATTTATATCAAAATCACGGGTTACTTTTCCAAAAACAACATCTTTTTCACTTTCATAACTACCAGGAGCACCCTGATCACGTATAGAACCCAAAGTTGACAACGTAATATTTAATTTATCATTTAAATAAAATGTTCCTTTAATGTTTGACGAAAGCTGTTTTACATCATCAGCAATAGTCCATCCCGGATCTGTATAATAACCTAAAGAGGCATAAAATGTATTGTTTTTTCCTCCTCCGGAAAAACTCAAAGAGTGATTTTGTGTAAAAGCAGGTTTAAACAAAACATTAAACCAGTCTGTATTAGCCTGTTCGTATTTTCTTAAGAAATTATTTCTGCTAACAGGATCATTGTTAACTAAATAACTATCCGTTTCTGGAACATACGTATTAATTGCTCTTCCTAAAAGATTATAAGCTCCACCGTATCTTCCGTTTACAGTCGTTGGTAAATCAAGATAACCTTTAGATTCCATTTCTTTAAAAATACTCATTGATTCCTGAGAATTCAATATATCATACTGACTGTAATTTGGTACTGTTCTGGCCGTTTGTTCAATAGAATAACTTACTTTTAAAGGAGAATCTCTGCGGCCTTGTTTGGTTGTAACAACTACCACTCCATTTAAAGATCTTGAACCATAGATTGAAGTAGCAGACGCATCTTTAAGAATTTCAATACTTTGGATGTCGTTTGCATTCAATCCCGCAACAGATGAACTTAATAAAGTTTCAGAATTACCTGAAGCCAAATCTGCAAATGTCAAGTTGATAATATCTTCCTGAACAACTCCATCAATCACCCATAATGGTTTTGTGTCACCAAAAATAGAAGATGATCCACGAACCGTAATTTTTGGTGCTGTACCAAAAGTTCCCGTTACGTTTTGAACAGTAACCCCAGCCGCTTTTCCTTCGATCATTCTGCTTACATCAACTACACCATCCACTTTTAATTCCGTTCCCGAAATTTTACTGATCGCTCCTGTAAAAGTTCTTTTAGAGGTTTTCTCATAACCTGTAGTAACAACAACTTCTTTTAAGTTTTGACCTAATTCAGTCAAAACAATTGTAGGTGAAGTATTTGAAGTTCCAATTTCTTTTGTTTCCATTCCAACATAAGAAATCACAATCGTAGTACTATTTGCCGGCATTTCGATAGAAAAATTTCCATCAAAATCGGTTAAGACTGCAATTTTGGTTCCTTTTGCCATAACTGTTGCTCCCGGTAAAGGACTTCCGTTAGAATCGGTCACTTTTCCTTTTATGATTGGGCCCGCAACCAATATTTCGAACAATGAATCATGATTAGTTGCACTTGAAAATGGATCTGCAGCCACATTCTTTTGCAAAATAATCTGATTACTAACTTCTGAGTAGCTAATATTAAAAGGTACTAAAATTCGATTAAGGATACTCGACAAAGTTTCTTCGTTTGCCTCGATGCTTACCTTTTGATTTAATTGTGGCAGTCTTGAATTATAAGAAAATTTCACATGTGCAGATTTTTCTATTTTTGATAATGCATTATCTAAACTCAAATTTGCAACTGTAATCGTAACTTTTGTATCTAGTTTTCTTTGCCCATTTACACTGTTCGCCATGGTAACACTTGAAAATACAAGTGCTAGGACAAACTGAAATAGCGTTATTTTCATGATTCGATGGAGTAATCGTTGTTTAACAACTGGTTTTTTCATAATTTTGGTTTGTTTTGATTAATACTGTTCGCGTGTATTTTAAGAAACGTACTGAATTACTCTTTACAGAGAGGAATTCAATTTTTATAAGTGTCGATAATGTTACAGCATTTCGGCACTTTTTTTATGCATATTGTTTTACATAGGCATTTAATATTAGTTTGGTTTGGTTATTTTTTAGTTTTTATATTGGCATTAAGGGTTATTTATATAGTTACAGCTATATAAATTGCTAGTTACAACCTTCTGATGTTATCGTTATTTGATTGCCATTCATTTCAAAATTGGTATTTGTGCCAATACTTTTGCAGACAATTTTTAATTTCTCTGTTAAGGGCTGATCACTTAGTGAAGTAGTCAAATGGCAATCTTTCAGTTTATTTTTAGGATAATCAATATCAACTAAATAAGCCTGTTCGATTGTTTCAAAAATTTGAGATACCGGAATATCAGTAAATTCAAAACTTAATTGCTCAATATTACCCACACTATGTACCAGCGTCTCATCTTGCGTAATATTTGTTATTTTATTGAATTTCAAATCACTCCTTAAAAACCGAAGTGCCTGATTAGGAAGCAGTACCACTTCTGGCTGATCTGACTTGGCCACCAAATCATTTGATTTTACCTTAACTTTACCGGTGCGAACAAGAACTTCAACATCAGGTTGATCAGAATAAGCTTTTATTCTAAAACTGGTTCCAACGACCTTTGTAACGATCTCGTTTGCATAAACGTAAAAAGGTTTTCTTGGATTTTTACTAATTTCAAAGAAACCTTCGCCGGATAAATAAACCTTTCTTTCGTTTCCGGTAAAGATTTTAGGGTAACTTAATTTACTATTGGGCTGTAACAAAACAGAACTACCATCAGACAATGTGATGATTTGTGGTTTACTGGAATTATTAGTCTGCTCCACTAAACCTTCACTATTTTCATCAATTAACTCTTTGTAAGTTACAACATTGTCTCTGCTGGAATGATTTTTATAAAACCAAACCGACATCAAACAAAAAAACAAACTCGCAGCAATTCCACTAAGAAGATATTTTTTAAAGAAATGGGCTCGTGAATTTTCAACAAAATTGATGTGATTTTCTTTTTCTCCGATTTTTATCCAGGTTGATTGTAACGCTTTATGGATATCCGAAGATGATAAGTCCGATTCCGGCACTTTCATAGCCAGCAACAAATGTCTTGCGTCTTCTACCAACTTAGCGCGTTGGCGATTCTCTAAAGTCCATTCTTCCCAACCATCTTCATCAATTTTTAATAAAATCCATGATTGAAATGATTCGTCAGACAAGAAGTCTTCTATTTCGATATATGTATTACGTTTTTGCATCTAAAAATGAGGTTACAAAAACATAGAGGACAGCACTCTTATTATATACTCACCAAATTGTGATTTTTTTTATTTTTTTTAGAATAAAATTAAAAACTACCTGAAGATAGTAAAAGGAATACCGAAAAAGCACCTTTCCATTCTTTTCGAAGACTAAGTAAACCACGATGCAGCAAATTACTTGCAGATTGGTAATTAACATCCAGCATTTCGGCAATTTGTTCAACAGTTAAACCCTGATGATAACGCAGATATAACGCTTCTTTTTGACGTGAAGGTAAATCGTTTAATAATCTATTTAAGTGAATGATTTTTTCTCTTGTGGCGTAGTCATCATCAATGAGATCATGCTCTACTGAAAATTCTAAAAGAAAAGCTATAGAATCTGTACTTGTAGTTTTGCGAAAAATATGATCTCTTTCGAATAAACGAGCAATTCTTTTTCGTACACACGATAACAAATAAGCTTTTACTATCACCGTACTCTGCAATGTACTTCGGTACACCCAAATATCAGTAAAAACATCCTGAATACAATCCTGCACTTTTTCTTCATACGGAGAAAGTGAATTTCCATAACGTACCAAATCGGCATAATATCTTTCGAATAACATGGAAAATGATTTTTCATCACCTTCCTTTAAATTATTCCAAAGCGTACTATCATCTAAACTATTGAATGGTAAAATTGCGGTCTTCATGGTAAAATTTGGGTAGCGTACAAATAAAAATTATCACATAATGTTAGGAATCTATTTTTTTAACATTTTCCGTTCATATTGTGCGATAAATATATAAAAGCAAATATTTAAAAACCAATTTTTTCACATAAAAGAAATATTTTCTTAATATAATATGATGTGCCTCTATCATATTTTACTAGGGTTTTAAGTCAAATGTTAAAATTATACTTTCTTTAACATATTGCTTTATGTGTAAGATTTTACTTCGTTTTCACAATACGCTATTTTTTAATAAACTTCTCTGCTGAAAAACCTTTTTGTGTTTTGAGCTTTAAAATATAATTGCCTACATGAAGTTTTGAAACATCAATTTTAGAAATATTATCAGTGTTTGGAATTGCAATAACCAACTGGCCTAAAACATCATAAATAGAAACAGACTCTATTCGAACATCATTTTTAGTCTAAATATTCAAAATTTCATTTACTGGATTAGGATAAAGATTGAAATAATTCGAGAATTCGAAATCATTAATTCCTAAAGTTTTAAAAGTTGAAGTAGCTTTGTAAAGTCGTAATATTAAGGCTTGTTAATTGATTGTCAGAACAAGATAAGCCTTGAAGATTTTTAAATTGATCTATTTTCAAACTTGTTAGTTTGTTACCGGAACAATTTAAAGTTAAAAAAGTATTTACGTTTTGGCTGGATAAATTTAAACTAGTCAACTGATTATCTCCACATCCTAAACTGATTAAATTGGGTAATCCGCTTACATCAATATCTGTAATTTGGTTTCTGGAACATTCCAGGGATATAATTTTCATTCCATTAAGATCAAATACACTAACTTTATTATCGTTAAAAGAAAGATATTTCAGATTCGAAAAATTTTTGACACCTTCCAACGATACAATATTAGAATTTGCCAGAAACAATTCTGTGATTTTTAAAGCTTCACTACTCTCAATTTCTCCATTTTCATTTGTGTCTATTTTAACGGACTTTCCATTTAAATTAGCGATATTATTTGTTTCATTAGCCTCCAGTAACTTAGCCTTAAAATTAGCATCGGGAAAATTAATAGTTTGGGCATTTATAAAAGAAGAAAATAAAAAAAACAGCAACAGCAAGTAGTTCTTGATCATAGGTTTAGTTTGGTTTTGGTTTTTAAATATATAAAATCAAAAACTTAAAACCTAAAAATTCATAAAAAAAGCCTTACTAAATACTTAGTAAGGCTTTTTTAAAGATTTTATTGAAATAACTTTTAGAAAGCTACATTCCATCTTGGTAATTTTGCATTTTCATCTAAGAAATTTTGTAAAACCTGACCTTCAACTGCCGTTGGGATCGCTTTTACATCTCCATTAAAAGTCTCATACCAAACTACTTCTAAAGCATCAATGCTTTCTAATTTCATTTGTGCTGGCCAAGAGTATTTTCTTCCTGTTTTTGCAAATTGGTGACCGTTTACGATTTTGTCGTATAAACCGCCATTTTTGCTTTTTAAAGTTCCGTCATTTTGAACAGTTCCTGTAGAAGCAACCATTATCAATTCTTTTGCATCGCCTTCAATAGCGTAAACAACAAAAATTCCGGCACCACCTTCAGGAGCGTTACAAACTTGTTCTAAACTATCTTCGATTGTAAAAGTAAAACTGTTGCTTACTTTAAACTTTTTTAATTCTTTACTCATCTTTCTAATTTTAAGCTTCTAAGACATTAAGTGACTAAGTTGCTAAGTTTTTAAACTATATTCCAATCATTTTAAAAATGTAAAAAAGTCTCAACACAATATTGAGACTTTTTTTGGAATTTTTTATTTTGAATATTGGAGATTATCCAAGTACTTCTTTTACTTTTTTACCAATTTCAGCTGGTGAATCAACAACGTGAATTCCGTTGTCTCTCATGATTTGTTTTTTAGCAGCAGCTGTATCATCAGAACCACCAACAATAGCACCTGCGTGACCCATCGTTCTACCTGCAGGAGCAGTTTCTCCAGCGATAAAACCAACAACTGGCTTACGGTTACCATCAGCTCTAACCCATTTAGCAGCATCAGCTTCTAATTGACCTCCAATTTCACCAATCATGATGATAATTTCAGTTTCCGGATCGTTCATTAATAATTCCACAGCTTCTTTAGTTGTAGTTCCAATAATTGGATCTCCACCAATTCCGATAGCTGTAGTAATTCCTAAACCTTGTTTTACAACCTGGTCAGCAGCTTCGTAAGTTAAAGTTCCTGATTTTGAAACGATACCAACAGTACCTTTTTTGAAAACAAAACCTGGCATAATACCAACTTTAGCTTCTCCCGGAGTAATAACACCTGGGCAGTTTGGTCCGATTAATCTAGAATTTCTTTCTTTAACATAATTATTTGCTTTAATCATATCTGCTACAGGAATTCCTTCTGTAATAGCAATAATTACTTTAATTCCAGCATCAGCAGCTTCCATAATTGCATCAGCAGCAAAAGCTGGTGGTACAAAAATGATAGATGTATCAGCTCCAGCTTGATCAACAGCATCTTTTACTGTGTTAAAAACCGGACGATCTAAATGGCTAGTTCCACCTTTACCAGGAGTAACACCACCAACAACATTAGTACCGTACTCAATCATTTGAGAAGCGTGGAAAGTTCCTTCGCTTCCTGTAAATCCTTGAACAATTATTTTGGAATCTTTATTAACTAAAACACTCATGATATATATTTTATGTAGTTTTTAAAATTGTGATGCAAAAGTAAGGTTTTGTAATGTATTTTAATCTTTTTGTCTTCAAAAAAATTAAGAAAATTGACTCATTTGATAACCGCGATACAATTTATCATCCTTAATTTGCCAAATTGTAGAAAAATGGGCTAATAACATCTCTTCTCTTGGATTTTCAATCGTTTTCACAAAATGAGAATAACGTATTGAAACCAAGTCATCTTCAGCAATAATATGACTGATTCTAACTTTGGAACGTACATACGCACGACTAAGTTCATTGGCCATATTAACCATAGAATCATAATCCATCTGAATCAATCCTTTACTGCTATTCCACTCCACTATAATATCCGGATGCAAATAGGTTTTAAGGATTTCACTATCAATTAAGGCATCCGACTTATAAAATTTTTGAACAAATTCTTTTATAGACATATTACTTCAATTTATTTAGAATTTCAGGAATCTTTTTGATATTAGCTAATTGTTTTAACTTTTCTCGTGATTCTTCGATTGGAGTTCCAAAATAAGATTTTCCACCTTCAACTGATTTAGTAACTCCGGTTTGTCCCATAATAACAGCCTTCGCTCCTATCGTGATACCACTGGTTGTACCAACCTGTCCCCAAAGCGTGACTTCATCTTCAATAATAACACAACCAGCTATACCGGTTTGTGAAGCTATTAAGCACTTTTTTCCAATAACGGTATCATGTCCTACATGAACCTGATTGTCAATTTTTGTTCCTTCTCCAATTGTTGTATCTCCTGTAACACCTTTATCAATGGTACAAAGAGCTCCAATTCCAACATTATCTTCGATAACAACCCTACCTCCTGAAATTAACTGATCAAACCCATCCGGACGTTTTTTATAATAAAAAGCATCCGCTCCTAAAATTGTTCCTGCATGAATAATTACATTATCTCCAATTACAGTATGATCGTAAATAGAAACATTTGAATGTATTAGGCAGTTTTTACCAATTTTAACGTGGTTTCCAATAAAACTATTTGGCTGAATTAATGTTCCTTCTCCGATTTCTGCAGAAGCTGCAATAGCTACATTTGCATGTTGAAAAGGCTTAAAATGTTTGGTTAAGGTATTAAAATCCCTGAAAGGATCATCAGAAATTAAAAGGGCTTTACCTTCAGGGCAATCTACTTTTTTATTAATTAAAACAATAGTCGCTGCTGATTGCAAAGCTTTGTCATAATATTTAGGGTGGTCAACAAAAACAATATCTCCTGATTCAACAACATGTATTTCGTTCATGCCTAAAACCGGGAAGTTCTGGTCACCAATAAATTCGCAATTAAGCAAACTTGCAATTTCTTGTAAAGAATGAATCTTTGGAAATTTCATATATTTTAATTAGAAAATTTGTTAATTAGAGAATGTGTCAATTAGAAAAATGCGTCAATTAGAAAATAAAAATTATTCAATTTCTGAGTATGTATCAATTTTCTAATTGACTCATTGACAAATTATCTAATTAAAAATTACTCTTTTACACGCTCCATGTAAGATCCTGAAGCAGTATCAATTTTAATTTTATCACCTTCGTTGATAAATAACGGAACGTTTACTGATGCTCCTGTTTCTACCGTAGCAGATTTTGTAGCATTTGTAGCAGTATTTCCTTTTACACCTGGCTCTGCATAAGTAACTTCAAGAACTACAGAAGATGGCATATCTACAGATAATGGTAAATCCGTTTCAGTATTTACCTGAACCATTACACTTGTTCCTTCTTTTAATAATCCCGGAGCATCCAAAATGTTTTTATTCAAAGAAATTTGCTCAAAAGATTCTGTATTCATAAAATGAAATTCATCTCCTTCAGCATATAAAAACTGGTAGTTATGCGTCTCTACACGCACATCGTCAATTTTATGTCCTGCAGAGAATGTATTATCCAATACTCTTCCTGTAGTTAAACTTCTCAATTTTGTTCTTACGAAAGCAGGTCCTTTTCCAGGTTTTACGTGAAGAAATTCAACGATTTTATAAATATCGTGATTGAATTTAATACACAATCCGTTTCTAATATCTGATGTAGATGCCATTTTGTTTTGTTTTTTTAATTTGTTGAATCGTTTATTCGTTTAATTGTTTATTCGATTAAACGATCAAACAAATAAACAGTTAAACGGTATTTTAATAATTTCCTGAATAACCTTTCATAATTCCTCTTGATGAATTTCTGATAAAATCTAAAATCTCATCTCTCTCAGGAGTAGCTTCCATTTCTGCTTCAATAATACTTAAAGCCTGAGTGGTATTGTAATTCTTTTGATATAAAATTCTGTAAATTTCCTGAATTTCTCTAATTTTTTCTGTGCTAAAACCTCTTCTTCGTAAACCAACTGAATTGATTCCAACATAAGATAACGGTTCTTTAGCAGCTTTTGTATAAGGAGGGACATCTTTTCTTACCAAAGATCCGCCAGAAATCATAGCATGATCTCCAATATGGATGAATTGGTGAATCGCTGCCAAACCTCCAATTACAGCATGGTTTCCAACAACAACGTGACCTGCTAATGCAACTCCGTTTACAATAATGGCATTATTTCCAATTTCGCAATCGTGCGCAATATGCGCATAAGCCATTACTAAACAGTTGTTTCCAAGAATAGTCTGACCTGAAGCAACTGTACCTCTATTTATAGTAACACATTCTCTAATCGTACAATTATCTCCAATAATAGCAAGAGAATCCTCTCCGCCAAATTTTAAATCTTGTGGCACTGCAGAAATTACGGCTCCTGGAAAAATATTGCAATTTTTTCCAATACGAGCACCTTCCATAATGGTCACATTAGAACCAATCCAAGTACCGTCACCAATAATTACATTATTGTGAATTGTTGTAAAAGGTTCAATTACAACATTTTTAGCGATTTTAGCGCCGGGATGAACATAAGCTAATGGTTGATTCATCTGTATGTTTTATATTTTAAATTAAAATAGTCTAATTTGGGCAACAAACGTAAACAATAAAATTGACTTAATTATTATTGTTTTCTTGCAATTTGAGCCATTAATTCTGCCTCAGTTACTAATTTTCCGTTTGCATAAGCATTTGCCTGCATATGACAGATTCCTCTTCTGATAGGAGAAATCAATTCACATTTGAAAATTAATGTATCGCCCGGCAATACTTTGTGTTTAAATTTAACATTATCTATTTTCATAAAATAGGTCAAATAGTTTTCAGGATCCGGAACGGTGCTTAAAACCAAAATTCCGCCCGTTTGTGCCATCGCTTCAACGATTAAAACACCTGGCATAACCGGTGCTTCAGGAAAATGCCCTACAAAGAAATTCTCATTCATAGTAACATTCTTCATACCAACCACATGACTATCTGACATTTCTATAATTCTATCAATTAATAAAAATGGAGGTCTGTGAGGTAAAACAGCCATGATTTTATGAATATCCATCAACGGTTCCAAATTCAAGTCATAAACCGGCACATGGTTTCTTTGCTCAATTTTAATAATTTTTGCTAATTTTTTTGCAAACTGAGTATTTACGTAATGCCCTGGTTTATTAGCAATAATTTTTCCTTGAATTCTAACTCCGATTAAAGATAAATCTCCAATAACGTCAAGCAATTTATGTCTTGCCGCTTCGTTTGGATAATGTAGTGTAAGGTTATCTAAAACTCCGTTTGGTTTAACCGAGATTTTATCTTTTCCAAACGCTTTCTTTAAATTTTCCATTGTAGCATCAGAAATTTCTTTATCTACATATACAATGGCGTTGTTTAAATCCCCACCTTTAATTAATCCGTTTTCTAATAAAGATTCTAATTCGTGCAAGAAACTAAATGTTCTTGAATTAGCAATTTCATCTTTAAAATCGGCGATACTTTTTAAAGTAGCATTTTGAGTTCCTAAAACTTTAGTGCCAAAATCAACCATTGCAGTTACCTGATAATCATCGCTTGGCATCACCAAAATCTCGCTTCCGGTAGTTTCATCAGTAAAAGAAATAACTTCTTTAACTACATAAACATTACGTTTAGCATCTTGTTCTTCGATTCCGGCTTTTTCAATTGCTTCAACAAAATATTTTGAAGAACCGTCCATTATTGGAAGCTCAGAAGCATCTAATTCTATAATGACATTATCCAAATCACAGCCAACTAATGCAGCCAAAACGTGCTCTGGAGTTTGAATTTTTACACCTAATTTTTCTAAATTGGTACCTCTTTGTGTATTAACAACATAGTTAGCATCAGCCTCAATGACTGGTTGACCTTGCAAATCTACTCTTACAAAAGTGAAACCATTATTAATTGGAGCTGGTTTAAAAGTCATTGTAACTTCTTTTCCAGTGTGTAATCCAACTCCTGTTAGTGAAATTTCATTTTTGATGGTCTTCTGTTTAACCATTATTTCCATTTTTTGGGTTTATTATTTGTTTTTTTAATTCGTCCAGTTCGGACACAATTTTCGGTAAATTCTTAAAATGAACATACGATTTATTAAAATCAGTATATCCAAGTGAAGGCGTTCCTTGCAATATCTCATCATCCTTGATGTTTCTTGCGACTCCTGATTGAGCCTGAAGCCTTACATTATTACCTATAATCAAATGTCCTGCGATACCAACTTGCCCGCCAATCATACAGTTTTCGCCAATTTTTGTAGAACCTGCAACGCCTGATTGAGCAGCAATTACAGTATTTTTACCAATTTCTACATTATGGGCAATCTGAATCTGATTGTCTAATTTTACTCCTTTTCTAATAATAGTAGAACCAAGAGTTGCTCTGTCAATTGTAGTATTGGCTCCAATATCTACATTATCTTCTATAATTACATTCCCAATTTGAGGTACTTTACTATAAACACCCTCTTCATCTGGCACAAAACCAAAACCATCCGCACCAATTATAGTTCCTGAATGAATGGTGCAATTGTTTCCGATAACGGTTTCTGAATATATCTTAGCCCCGGCAAAAATATATACATTGTCGCCAATAACAACATTATCGCCAATAAAACTGTTTGGATAAATTTTCACATTAGTACCTAAAACCACATTTTGTCCTATATAACTAAAACTCCCTAAATATAAATTTTCGCCATATTTAGTTCCTTCAGACATAAAAGATTGCGCTTCTATTCCGTTTTTATTCAACTTTACCTGATTGTAAAACTGCAAAAGTTTAGAAAAAGACGCATAAGCATCTTCAACTTTTATCAAGGTTGTAGTAATTTCCTGTTCTGGTACAAAGCTATCATTAACAATTGTCACCGAAGCCTTGGTAGTATATATGTAGTTGATATATTTGGGATTAGCCAAAAAAGTAAGCGATCCTTCCTCGCCTTCCTCTATTTTAGATAGCCGAGAAACTTCTGCGTTAGGATTCCCAACAACTTCTCCTTCTAAAATTCCTGCTATTTGTTCTGCTGTAAATTTCATTGCGACAAAAATATAAAAAATAGATTTTAAATGTTAATTTTAGATAAGTTGTTTTGGAAAACAGATGTAATATTTTGTCACCAATTTAGATAACGATTTCAAATTCAACTGATCAGACGCTTCTACAACATCTTCAATTGTTTTATCTTTTTTCAAAATTCGTATCGGTTCAGCCTCTTTACTGTAAGCCTGGTTTTTAATTTTTCCTCTAAAAATAAAATATCCGGCATCTACAGACGAAATATGATGTTCTTCTGCAAATTCTTCTTTCATTGATTGCGATTCTTCCATCGGGATTTTTTCCGCACTCAGTTTTATCTTCAATAAATCCCTGTTAATGATCATTTTACTTAAAGTAGAAAGTATAAAATCATCTTGTTTTTGCCACGCTTTTAAAGCGCTTATAATATCAAAATCGTCTAATTGAGAGAATAAATCCAATTTTTCGGCATCAAAATCTTCCAGGGCTACTTTGTTTTGCATAAAAAACAAAAGTGGCTCACTGCAAGGTAAGGAGTTTCCTTTTAATGTTAGTTCTTTGGCTCTTTTCAATACTTTCATCAAAATTAACTCGGCCACTAAACTTGTTTTATGCAAATAAGCCTGCCAATACATTAATCTTCTCGAAAGCAGGAATTTTTCTACTGAATAAATTCCTTTTTCTTCGATAACCAAAACACCATCAACAACATTCATCATCTGAATTAAACGCTCCGAATTGACATTTCCTTCAGCAACTCCGGTATAAAAACTATCACGTTTTAAATAATCCATTCGATCCATATCTAATTGACTTGAAATCAATTGCAACATGAACTTTCTGTGATATTCGCCTTTAAAAACCTGAATGGCCAAACTCAGTTTTCCATCAAATTCTTCATTCAACTGGTTCATGAATAACAATGAAATTGCTTCATGATTTACATCTTCAACAATACTTTTTTCCATAGCATGAGAAAATGGCCCATGACCAATATCGTGCAATAAAATAGCTATCAATAAAGCACATTCTTCATCATTTGAAATAGCAACTCCTTTAAAACGAAGTGTTTCAACAGCTTTCTGCATCAAATGCATACATCCTAAAGCATGGTGAAAACGTGTATGATTAGCACCCGGATAAACCAAATACGATAAACCCATTTGCGAAATACGGCGTAATCGCTGAAAATACGGGTGTTGAATTAAGTCGTAGATGAGTTCGTTCGGTATAGAAATAAACCCATAAATAGGGTCATTGAATATTTTTAATTTATTGATATGAGTCACTATTTGGTTATTTTTAGGTCAACAAATATAAGTAATTAACTATAAACAGCTTTGTGTTTTACTCTTAAAAATTAACAGCAATTCGCTTTGATTTTCAATGTTATAACTAATTTCAGAAAAGACTTTATCGAAAAATCATAATTCATTATTCCGAATTTTATACTATTTTTAATACTTTTTAAGTTCTATACTTTTAAATTGCATTAAAAACTAATTACGTTTATGGATAAGATAAAAATACTTTGGGTCGACGATGAAATCGATCTTTTAAAACCACATATATTATTTCTGGAGAAAAAAAACTACGCTGTAACTACTTGTAACAACGGATTAGACGCTATTGCTCTATTTGAAGAAGACAATTTTGATATTGTTTTTTTGGATGAAAATATGCCCGGAATGAGCGGTTTGGAAACACTTTCTGAAATGAAAGAAAAAAAATCGGCCATTCCTATGATTATGATTACCAAAAGTGAAGAAGAATATATAATGGAAGAAGCCATTGGTTCTAAAATCGCTGATTATTTAATTAAACCCGTAAATCCAAATCAGATTTTATTGAGTTTAAAGAAAAATCTGGATCATTCACGCTTAATTTCTGAAAAAACAACTTTAGATTACCAGAAGGAGTTCCGCAAAATTTCAATGGAATTAGCAATGGTTAATTCTTTTGAAGATTGGGTTGAATTGTATAAAAAGCTGATTTTCTGGGAATTAGAATTAGAAAATATTAACGATCAGGGAATGATTGAAATCCTTGAATCTCAAAAGGTTGAAGCCAATTCGCAATTCGGAAAATACATTGAAAGAAATTACGAAGACTGGTTTGCACCAAAAGCAGATAAACCAATTCAATCACATAATTTATTCAAGGAATTAGTAGTTCCGGAACTTAAAAAGAAAGACAAACCAATCTTGTTTGTTGTAATTGACAATTTGCGTTATGATCAATGGAAATCTTTTGAAACTGTGGTTTCTAACTATTATAAATTAGAAAAAGAGGTTCCCTATTTCTCTATACTTCCAACAGCGACGCAGTATGCCAGAAATGCTATTTTCTCTGGGTTATTACCAATCGAAATGGAAAAGCAATTCCCACAATATTGGAAAAATGATGTTGAAGATGGTGGAAAAAACCTTTATGAAGCCGAATTTCTTTCGGCCCAACTAAAACGTTTGGGATTAAATCTAAAGGAAGATTATTTTAAAATCACCAATTACGCAGGTGGTAAAAAACTAGCAGAAAACTTCAAAGCTTTAAAAGGCAACGATTTAGTAACAGTTGTTTACAATTTTGTAGATATGTTATCGCACGCTAAAACTGAAATGGAAGTAGTAAAAGAATTGGCTTCTGACGATAAAGCGTATCGTTCTCTGACTTTGAGCTGGTTTAAGAATTCTCCATTATTAGAAATCATTCAGCAAGCACAATTGTTAGGCTTTAAATTAATTCTGACTACAGATCACGGGACAATTAATGTAAAAAACCCGTCAAAAGTGGTTGGAGATAAAAATACAAGTTTAAATTTGCGTTATAAAACAGGGCGTAGTTTAACTTACGAACAAAAGGATGTGTACGTTGTAAAAGAACCGAAAGACATTGGCTTACCAGCCATAAACATGAGTAGTTCCTTTATATTTGCTAAAAATGATTTCTTTTTGGCTTACGTAAACAACTATAATCATTATGTAAGTTATTACAGAAATACGTATCAGCACGGCGGAATTTCATTAGAAGAAATGATTATACCGTTTTTGGTTTTTAACCCGAAATAAAAAGTATTCAGTCGCAGTTTACAGTCGCAGTTGAAAACTTAAAACTGTGACTGTAAACTGAGACTATATAATAAATAAATATAAAAATGAATATCGTTTTTTCATTAGATCAAATTCAGGAAGTAGCGGAGCAAATTATAGCTTCAAATCCAAAAAAAATCATTCTTTTTAATGGTGAAATGGGAGTTGGAAAAACTACTTTAATCAAACAATTATGCAAAAGTTTAGGGGTTGAAGGCGCTACAAGCAGCCCAACCTTTTCTTTAGTTAATGAATATTATACTTCTAACAATCAAATTGTTTATCATTTTGATTTTTACCGTTTAAATAAAGAAACAGAAGCACTTGATATTGGTGTTGATGATTATTTGTATTCTGGAAATTGGTGTTTTATTGAATGGTCTGAAAAAATTGCCAGTTTAATTCCGGAAGAACATTCTACAGTGACAATTGAGTTATTGACTGATGGAAAGAGAACTTTGGAATTAAAATAATTATTTGTATTTTTGTAAGATTATATTTACAAATAAACGAATAATTATTTATGACAAACAAACAAAGAAGCAAGTACAAAAAATGGGGAATTATCGTAATATGTAGTTTAGTTTTAATATCTGCGATTGGATTTTTTACATTCAAAGAAAAAACTAAATCAGAAGAAGCTGAAACTACTTATGAATCTGATAAAGAATGGTCTAGTGGCTGGGTGTCAATAGAAGATTGCAACTATTGGGGAGCTCGAACATTTACAATTTCAGAATACGATGATATTCCATTAAATTTTAAAAGAGGAATTGTAAAAATTTTTAAAGACAATAAATATTATAATATAGATGGAGACGATAGTCAATATTTTTTCACAAAAATAAAAGATCGGGCAAAAAAGGTAATTGCATATGGTAATTTCACCAACAATAAAAGTGCACAAAATATTGAATTGGCATTTTTATTGGAAAAACAAGATTTCGAAAGTAGTATTATATACATAATATCAGAACGTGGTGATGTTCTATTCAAAAAAGAATATCATAGCGAACTACCAACCATTACCAGTTTTAAAAAAAAGGCATTGATTTATTTAGAAGAAATGAAACTTACTCCTTCTCCAGCAGATGGAATTTTATTAAAATTTAAAAGCTACAAGAGAGTTATTATTTATAATAAAGACTCTAAGAAATTTGAAGATTACTATCAATATGACAACGAGGACTTAAATAGAAAGGACGAATTTGAAGAAGATGGCGAAAGCGAAGAACCTGTTGAGAAAAGTACAGATAGCATTCAATAAATTAGTTTAAATACAATATGAATACAGTAGAAATAATCCCCTATTCTCCAGATATAAAAGACTACATCAAAATCTTAAATATAGAATGGCTTCAAAAGTATTTTAGAGTTGAGGAGAAAGATGAATTAGTGCTTTCAAATCCACAAGAAGAAATTATTAATAAAGGTGGAATGATTTTCTACGCCAAATATAATGATGAAATCCTGGGAACAGTTTCGTTAATGAAGATTGATAATACTACTTTCGAATTGAGTAAAATGGCTGTTTCAGACAAAGCCCAAGGTCTCGGAATGGGAAATAAGCTATTAGTTCATTGCATAGCTGTTGCAGAAGAAAATAACATCAAAAAATTACTTTTGTACTCTAATAGAATTCTACTTCCTGCGCTACATTTATACGAAAAATTTGGCTTTGTTGAAGTTCCATTAGGAGATGTCAGCTACGAAAGAGCCGACATAAAAATGGAAAAAACAATCTCTTAATATTGACTTTTACTATTAGCAGAAAATTTGCACTAATTTTAAAACTTTTTACGTAATTTGTACTCTTAATATTTGCACAACCCATGTCAATTACTTTAACTCCATTTACGAAACAACAATTGTTGCCACAAGAAGAAAAACTTGAAGTGGGCCGATTTAAAAGAGAACTTTTCATAGGAATACCTAAAGAAACCAGTTATCAGGAACGTCGTATTTGCCTGACGCCGGACGCTGTAAATTCACTTACCTATGAAGGTCATCGTGTAATGATTGAGTCTGGAGCCGGAGAGAGTTCGAGTTATTCTGATAAGGAATATAGCGATGCAGGTGCAGAAGTTACAAAAGATACTAAAAAAGTTTTTGGCTGTCCGATGTTACTTAAAGTAGAACCGCCAACTTTGGCTGAAATAAAGATGATTAATCCTGAAACGATTATTATTTCAGCTATTCAATTAAAGACAAAAAAGAAAGAATACTTTGAAGCTTTAGCGCAAAAAAAGATAACTGCCTTAGCATTTGAATATATCAAAGATGAAGACGGATCCTATCCTGCAGTAAAATCCTTAAGCGAAATAGCGGGAACAGCTTCTATACTTATTGCTGCCGAATTAATGATTACGGATGAATTTGGTAAAGGACTTTTATTTGGAAATATTACCGGAGTCCCTCCTACTGAAGTTGTGATTTTAGGTGCCGGAACTGTTGGTGAATTTGCTGCTAAAACAGCAATTGGACTTGGTGCAAACGTAAAAGTTTTCGATAATTCGATTACTAAATTACGTCGTCTACAGAATAATTTAAATCAAAGAATTTTCACTTCAACAGTTCAGCAAAAAGCTTTATTAAAAGCTTTGAGACGTTGTGACGTAGCCATTGGCGCCATGCGTGGAAAAGAACGCTGCCCAATTGTAGTAACAGAAACTATGGTGGAGCATATGAAAAAAGGAGCCGTAATTGTCGATGTTAGTATTGATACCGGTGGATGTTTTGAAACTTCAGAAGTTACTACTCATGAAAAACCAACTTTCATAAAAAGTAATGTTTTGCATTATTGTGTACCAAATATCCCGTCAAGATATTCCAAAACTGCCTCATTATCAATCAGTAATATATTAACGCCATATCTACTTCAAATAGCAGACGACGGTGGTTTGGAAAGCTCTATCAGATGTAATAAAGGTTTGAAAAACGGAGTTTATTTATACCACGGAATCCTAACAAATAAAGCAATTGGCGATTGGTTTGATTTGCCAGACAACGATATTAATTTACTTGTATTTTAAAGGAACTTTAGCTTACCTTTGCAAAAAAATTATTTCATGAAGTTCGTACATCGTTTTGCTTATTATTTGATTGGTTTGATTATGGGATGCTTTTTTGTAGCCCTTGTTTTTAGTGGAAAAGATACGCGTTGCAATTACTTTCCAAATGCCAGGGTTTTAAATAATTTACGCACAAAACCTTTTCAATATTCCGATAAAGCAATTCAGACTTTGAACGAAAAATGGGTTGACACTACAGATATCAAAAATACGCTACAATTTGGAGATGTTGATTTTGATCAAAGTAATGTTCCGTTTAATAAAGGGAAATTATATATCATCGAAGGAAAGACAGTAAAAAACCAGGAGATTATCCTTAAAATTACGAATTATGAGAATAAAGCGGTTTTAGAAGAAATTGTAAAGAAACCGGCTGAAAAATAAAAACACAGTTTTCAGAATTTTTACTAACTAGAATTTGCAAAATATTCAATTGGTAAAAATTCGTCTAATTAGTGTTTTACCACTCAATTTCCTTAAGTCCTTTTGACCTCAGAAACACATTTGTTTTACTAAAATGTTTATTACCAAACCATTTTCCCTGATTGGCACTCATTGGAGATGGATGTCCTGATTCTAAAACATAATGTTTTGAACGATCAATTTTTAATCCTTTTTTCTGAGCAAAGCTCCCCCATAATAAAAAGACAACATTTTCGTTTTTATCTGAAATCGTCTGAATAACGGCATCTGTAAAAAGATTCCATTTTAAATGTTTATGACTATTTGGGACGTCTTTTCGAACTGTCAAAGAAGCATTCAAAAGTAAAACACCCTGATCTGCCCATTTTTCTAAATTCCCGGAAGTTGGCATAAAAACAGAATCTAAATCTGAATTTATTTCCCTGAAAATATTACGTAAAGAAGGCGGGATTTTTACATTATCATTTACTGAAAAGCTCAAACCATTAGCCTCTCCCGCTCCATGATAGGGATCCTGGCCAATAATAACCACTTTTACATCTTTGAAAGAACAGTGATTAAAAGCAGAAAAAATCAAATCTAAAGGCGGATAGCATATATGATGTTTGCAATCTTCCTCTAAAGAGGAAAGCAATTCGTTAAAATACGGTTTTGCAATTTCGTTAGCTAAAACATCTTGCCATTCCTTAGAAAGATTAATTTTCATATAATTAAATTTATTACAAATTTCGCAAAGTTTTTTTCAAAGTACTAATTAATAGTACTATTTCGTTTTAAAACTTTGTAACTTTGAACCTTTACAACTTACGATATATAATGATATCCATTACCGAAAAAACATTACAAGATTTACAATTTCCAACAGTGCTCGAAACCATTTCGGCTGGCTGTAACACAGATATTGGAAAAGAAAAAGCTTTACAAATAACACCATTTAGAGACAAAGAAACCTTGATGCAGGCTTTGATGCAGACATCAGAATATGTTTCGTCTTTTCAAAATAACAACGCTATTCCGAATCACGGATTTGACGCTATTACACACGAAATCAAATTTCTGGCAATTGAAGATAGTTTTCTGGAGGTTGGTAGTTTTAGAAAAATTGCTACACTTTCATCGACTACAAATTTTCTTTTAAATTTCCTGAAAAAATTCGATGATTATTATCCAAATTTAAACGCTAGAGCTTCAAGAGTTGAATATACAAAGGACATTGTAACTTTAATCGACGCGATTGTAGATAAATATGGAGAGATAAAAGACAATGCATCTCCTGCTTTACTAAGTATTCGTCAGAATATGAATATTGTTCGCGGTAAAGTCAATCAAAGTTTTGGAGTTGCTCTTTCACATAATAACAGCCTTGGTTATCTGGACGATATTAAGGAAAGCTTTGTTCAAAACCGTAGAGTATTAGCGGTTTTAGCCATGTACCGTCGCAAAGTAAAAGGTTCTATTTTAGGAAGTTCTAAAACCGGAAGTATCGCTTATATTGAACCGGAAGCTACTTTACAATATTCCAGAGAATTAGCGAATCTGGAATATGAAGAAAAAGAAGAAATTACCCGAATTCTAAAACAACTATCCAATCAAATTCGTCCTTATTTACCTTTATTAATTGAGTATCAGGAATTTTTAAGTGATATTGATGTGGTTTCCGGAAAAGCTAAATATGCTAATAGAATCAACGGAATATTACCGACAATTACCGAAGAAAGAAGATTATTCTTTAGAGAAGCGTATCATCCTATTTTGTATTTGAATAATAAGCAAAAAAACGAAGTTACACATCCGCAAACTATTGAATTAAAACAAGATAACAGAATTATTGTAATCTCAGGTCCAAATGCAGGTGGGAAAACTATTTCGCTTAAAACCGTTGGTTTATTGCAATTGATGTTACAATCAGGAATGTTGATTCCTGTTCACGAACGTAGTGAAACTTTCTTATTTGACAGAATTTTAACTGATATTGGAGACAATCAATCTATTGAAAATCATTTAAGTACTTATAGTTATCGTCTAAAAAACATGAATTACTTCTTGAAAAAATGCAACAAGAAAACCATGTTTTTGATTGATGAATTTGGTACGGGTTCTGATCCGGAATTAGGTGGTGCTTTGGCTGAAATTTTCTTAGAAGAATTTTACCATCGTGAAGCCTTCGGAATTATTACAACACATTATTCCAATTTGAAAATTCTCGCTAACGAATTGCCATTTGCAACAAATGCAAATATGATGTTCGATGAGAAATCATTGGAGCCAATGTATAAACTGGCTTTGGGTCAGGCAGGAAGTTCATTTACTTTTGAGGTTGCCTTAAAAAATGGTATTCCGTTTGGATTGATCAATCGAGCCAAAAAGAAAATTGAAGTTGGAAAAGTTCGTTTTGACAAAACGATTGCAACTCTTCAAAAAGAAAGATCAAAGCTTGAAAAAACTTCCATTAATTTAAAGGAAGAAGAAACTCGTGCACGTGAGGAAAGCAAAAAGATGGAAAACATTAATGTAAAAATCAAACAAAAACTGGAAAGCTACCAGGAATTATATGATAGCAACCAAAAGACGATTTACATTGGTCAGAAAATTGAAGACATCTCTGAAAAATATTTTAACAATAAAAACAAGAAGGAACTTATTGGTGAGTTTTTGAAAATCATAGAAATTGAAAATTCAAAACGTAAAAAAGCAACTCCAAAAGAAGCTAAAGCTATAATCGAAAAGAAAAAAGAAGTTATTGCTGAAGTTTCAGTTCAGGTTGAAGAAATTCGAAAAGAGAAAAAAGAAAAGAAACTCAAACCTGTTATCGAAAAACCAAAACCAATTTTAAAAGTTGGTGACCGTGTAAGAATGTTAGATGGAAGATCTGTTGGAAGTATCGATTCAATAGAAAAAAATAAAGCAACTGTAAATTACGGAATCTTTACTTCGAAAGTAAGTTTAGATGAATTGGAATTTGTTGAGGCGGGGAAGAAATAAGTTTTCAGTCGCAGTCTCGGTTTTCAGGTTTTAAATTATGAAGGGAAATATTAAAAAATCAAAATAAAGCGATTTAAACAAAGATCTTCAAAAATACGAGAGTCAACATCCGAAATTTACAAAAAGCTTTTAAAATAAATTTATGAGGGTCTATTTTGATTTGGTAAATTTATTAAATTATAACTCTTAATAGATAAAATATATAATACTAAAAATCTTACATAAACTTATTTTTTTTAGTTTTGTCATTGCGAGGAACGAAGCAACCACACGAACATAAGTAAGTTCACACTTGCTTAATGGAATCAAAGCGCTATTCCCTCTTTTTCTTCAAGAAATTGACAACTCAAAAAAATAAAATATGAAACCAGGATTCGTATACCTCATTACCAATAAACATCAAACAGTAATTTACACTGGTGTAACTTCAAATCTACCAAAAGGAATTCTAGAACATAAAAATAAAAAGTACCCAAAATCGTTCTCTGCAAAATATAATGTAAATATTCTAGTTTATTACGAACAATTTCAATTGATCGAAGATACAATAGGTAGAGAAAAGCAAATCAAAGCTGGATCAAGAGAAGCAAAGAATGAACTCATTCATTCGATGAATCCAACTTGGAAAGATTTGTTTGAAGAAATTGAAGGCATAATGATAGTATAATAAAAATGAAAAAACACAGTGTGGTTGCTTCGTTCCTCGCAATGACCTTGCATGTGCGGCTTTACGAGGAACGAAGCAATCTCACCAAAATAAGCAATTACAGTATATGAAAACACAAACCGAAATTGCGTCATTACTTGCAAACATTCCTAAAGACAAAAAAATAATCCTTTTCGACGGCGTTTGCAATCTTTGCAACAGCGCAGTTCAATTTATCATCAAAAATGATAAAAAAGATATTTTTCGTTTTGTCGCTTTACAATCAGAATTGGGAAATGAAATTTGTAGATATATTGGGGTTGATCAAAATAAAATAGATAGTATAATTTTATATCATCCTGGAGTTGCTTACTATTATAAATCTTCAGCAGCTATAGAAATAGCAGAAGACTTGGGAGGAATTTATAGCTTGATTTCGATATTTAAAATTTTTCCTGAAAAATTAAGGAATTATATTTACGACTATATTGCCAAAAACCGATATAAATGGTACGGGAAAAAAGAAAGCTGCATGATTCCTACGCCGGAATTAAAAGCGAAGTTTCTTTAAAAATTCCAATTTATAAATTCCAAATTCCAATCTTTACACAATATTGTCATTTCGACGAAGGAGAAATCCCCCGCAAGTAACTCCGCAACGAGAGTCTAATCTTTGTCGAATTTCTAGTGTGATTTCTCCTTCGTCGAAATGAACATAAAATGCGTGAATAAACAAAATTAAAAAATCCCAAATTCAAATCAGGTAAAGATTGGAATTTGGGATTTTAAAAATTGAAATTTAACTAGAAAACTATCTAATCAACTTTCTGTATTTTAAACGTTTTGGAGTTAAATCTCCACCTAAACGTTTCTTTTTATTTTCTTCATATTCAGAGAAACCACCTTCAAAATAGTACACTTCAGAATCTCCTTCGAAAGCCAGAATGTGAGTACAAATTCTATCTAAGAACCATCTGTCGTGTGAAATAATAACGGCACAACCAGCAAAATTCTCTAAACCTTCTTCAAGAGCACGAAGTGTATTTACATCTAAATCATTCGTAGGCTCATCTAATAAAAGTACGTTTCCTTCTTCTTTCAAAGTCATTGCAAGGTGCAAACGGTTACGTTCTCCACCAGACAACATTGAAACTTTTTTATTTTGTTCTCCACCACCAAAATTAAAACGAGATAGATAAGCTCTTGAGTTTACTTGCTTTCCTCCCATCATAATCAATTCCTGACCGTCAGCAAAGTTTTCCCATATTGATTTATTTGGATCAATATTAGAGTGTGATTGATCTACGTAAGCGATTTTTACAGTTTCTCCAACTGAAAATTCTCCGCTATCTGTAGCTTGCTCCCCCATAATCATTTTAAAAATGGTCGATTTACCAGCACCGTTTGGTCCGATAATTCCAACAATTCCGGCTTGTGGCAATGTGAAATTTAAATTATCATATAATAATTTATCACCAAAAGCTTTGGCAACATTTTTAGCCTCAATAACATTGGTTCCTAAACGTGGACCGTTCGGGATATAGATTTCCAGATTTTCATCCAGTTGTTTTTGATCTTCGTTTAATAACTTATCGTAGTTCTGTAAACGTGCTTTTTGTTTTGTCTGACGACCTTTTGCTCCCTGACGAACCCAGTCCAACTCGCGCTCTAATGTTTTTCTACGTTTAGACGCTACTTTTTCTTCTTGTGCCATACGACTAGATTTTTGATCTAACCAAGAAGAATAATTTCCTTTCCACGGAATACCTTCTCCTCTATCCAGCTCTAAAATCCAACCTGCTACATTGTCAAGGAAATATCTATCGTGCGTTACCGCAATTACAGTTCCGGCATATTGTGCTAAATGTTGTTCTAACCAAAGTACCGACTCAGCATCTAAGTGGTTGGTAGGCTCATCTAATAACAATACATCTGGTTGTTGCAATAATAAACGACATAAAGCCACACGACGACGCTCTCCTCCTGAAAGGTTTTTGATCGGCGTATCACCTTCAGGTGTACGCAAAGCATCCATTGCGATTTCTAGTTTTGTATCAATTTCCCAAGCACCAAGAGCATCAATTTTATCCTGTAAAGCTGCCTGACGATCCATCAACTTATCCATTTTATCAGGATCTGAATAGTTTTCTTCAAGACCGAATAAGTCATTAATTTGATTGTACTCTTCTAAAACTGCCATAGTTTCAGCAGCTCCTTCACGAACAATTTCAATAACCGTTTTAGAATCATCAAGAATTGGTTCCTGCTCTAAATAACCTACAGTATAACCTGGTTGAAAAACAACATCACCCTGATAATTTTTATCTACTCCGGCAATAATTTTCAAAAGAGAAGATTTTCCAGAACCGTTTAAACCTAAAATACCAATTTTTGCTCCGTAAAAGAAACTCAAATAGATATTTTTAAGAACTGGTTTGTCTGCTCCCTGATAGGTTTTACTCAACTTTTGCATTGAGAAAATTACTTTCTTATCGTCTGACATTTTATATGTTTTTTATTTTAATTAATTATTTTTTATTGACTTTTGATCTTTTAATTGCAAACTGATTTTGCTAAACTCTTCCTTTCAACGCATTAAAAACCCATGCATTAGCAAAGAAACCAACGCCAACGGCTACAAATCCCCAGCCTGATACTTCGCTGTATCTAAAAGCACCAAGACCTATAAGCAACAATCCCATAAGTATCATTATAAAAGTAGCCCATCCTAAAACGGTATTTTTATTCATTCCCATAATTGTGATAATTATTTTTTAATGTGATTTATTTTTAGAAGTGCAAATATCGTGAATTTTCACGGCTTAATTAAATATTTTATATAGCATTTCTTTTAGTAAATCTGATTGCGGTAAAGCATTGGCTCCAACTCCTTTACTTTTAATGTCAATATCACGTAAGGCACCTATAATTTGGCTCACTTTTCGCATGGGATAATTCTTTATAGCCAAGTCATATTCCTTTAAAAAATAAGGATTTACACCAATTGCAGCAGCCACATTTTTAGGATTTTTATCCTTAAGCCCATGGTATTTTAAAAGCTGAACAAAAAAGCCAAAAACCAAACCAGTTGTCATTACAAGTGGATATTCTTTAGGATTATGAGCAAAGTTTTCTGCAATTTTATACGCTTTCAACTGATTGCGTTCTCCAATTGCTTTTCGAAGTTCAAACACATTATAATCTTTACTGAAACCAATATTTTCCTCGATATGTTGTGGTGTAATCATCGTTCCCTGAGGTAAAATAATCTGTAATTTCTCTAATTCATTATTAATTTTACTCAAATCGGTTCCTAAAAATTCAACCAACATCGCATTCGCTTTTGGATCAATGGTGTATTTTTTTCCGGCAAGAATTCGTTTTATCCAGTCGCCTACCTGATTTTCGTATAATTTTTTACTCTCGTAAACGATTCCGTTTTGCGCTAATAATTTAGTGACTTTTTTACGTTTGTCAAGTGTTTTGTATTTGTAGCAAAAAACTAAAACCGTTGTTTCCATTGGATTATTTACATACGATTCGATTTTATCTATTGTTCTGGATAAATCTTGTGCTTCTTTTACAATAACAACTTGACGATCAGCCATCATAGGATAGCGCTTGGCCGTTGAAACAATATCTTCAACAGAAACATCTCTTCCATATAAAACTGTTTGATTAAAGCCTTTTTCTTCTTCAGAAAGAACATTCTGCTCGATATATTCTGCTAGTTTATCAATATAATAAGGCTCTTCACCCATTAAAAAATAAATCGGTTTTATATTTCCTGCTTTAATATCATTAACAATTTTTACAACTTCGTCCATTCCAATCTTTTGTTTCAAGTTTAAAGTTTCAGGTTCTGGTTTCAATAACTTGAAACTTTAAACTTGAAACCTGAAACTATTTTATATTTTTGCTTTATGTTAAAGCTAAATTTTCCTTCCTATACTTTTCGATTCAAAAATAGCGAAAATAAAGTGTCTATTTTTGATGAAATCAGAAAAAAATTTATCATTCTCACCCCGGAAGAATGGGTTCGCCAGCATGTTGTTCATTATTTAATGAATGAAAAAAAATATCCAAAATCTTTAATCAATGTTGAGAAAGTTTTAACAGTCAATGGTTTACGAAAACGATACGATGTAGTGGTATTCAATTCTGATGGTTCTATACATATATTGGTAGAATGCAAAGCACCGGAAGTAAAAATATCACAGGCAACTTTTGATCAAATTGCACGTTATAATATGACAATGCAGGCACGGTTTTTGAAAGTCACAAATGGTCTGAATCATTTTTATTGTCAGATGGATTTTGAAAATGAAAAATATGAGTTTTTAAAGTCACTACCCGATTACAAAGAAATTTATTAAATTATAACATCAAATACTTTTGGATAAAATAGCAGTTGTCATTTTAAATTGGAACGGAATAAAATTGCTTGAGCAGTTTTTGCCTTCAGTTCTTCAATTTTCAGCAGAAGCTACGATATATGTAGCCGATAATGCTTCTACAGATGCTTCCGTAAATTTCGTTAAAGAAAACTTTCCAACCGTAAAAATTATCCAAAACAATGGGAATCATGGTTTTGCAAAAGGCTATAATGACGCTTTAAAAGAAGTAAATGCCGAAATATACGCTTTAGTCAATTCGGACATTGAAGTAACAGAAAATTGGCTCCAACCCATTATTGAAACTTTTGACACCGAAAAGCAGACTGCTATTATTCAACCAAAAATTCTTGATTTTAAAAACAAGGAATATTTCGAATACGCCGGTGCAGCTGGTGGATTTATTGATAAATATGGTTTTCCATTTTGTCGCGGACGTATTTTCGATACCATTGAAAAAGATAACGGACAATACGATGATAACATTGAACTGTTCTGGGCTTCAGGAGCCTGTTTTTTTATAAGAAGAGAAGTCTACAATGATCTGAAAGGCTTTGATGAAAGTTTCTTTGCACACCAGGAAGAAATTGATTTATGCTGGCGTGCCGCAAATGAAGGCCATATCATTAAATACAACTCCAAATCAGTTGTTTATCATGTGGGTGGCGCAACATTACAGCAAGGAAATCCGAAAAAGACCTATTTAAATTTCAGGAATTCATTACTAATGCTCGTGAAAAATCTACCTAAAAAAGGTTTATTTTTTATCATTTTCTTCCGTATGGTTTTAGATGGTATTGCGGGTATCCGTTTTCTTACACAGGGAAAATTCAGTCATACTTTTGCAATTTTAAAGGCGCATTTCTCTTTTTATTGCATATCTTTAAAGTATCTGCGAGAAAGAAAAGATTTTCAAATACAACAATACTATACCGTAAAAAGTATCGTTTACCTATATTACATAAAGAAATTGCTTGTTTTTAAAGAAATCTTTAACAGTAATCAAAATATTAAAAACTAAATTTGTAATCAACGTTTAATTAAATATAATACCTATGAGAAAAATAGTTATCGCACTATCAGTATTAATGGCCTTAACTTCGTGTGTATCGAAAAAGCAATACGCAGCATTAGAAGCTAAGAACAAAGAGACACAAGATTTATTAAACTCTTGCACAGTTAAATTAAATTCTTGTTTAGAAGAAAAAGCAGGATTAGCAGCAACAGCTGAAAGTTATAAAGCACATAATCAAGACTTAATAAACAGTTCTAAGGATTTAACTGTATTAACTACTAAGGGAGCTGAAAATCTTGAAAAATCTTTAGAAAGTTTAAAAGAGAAAGATTTAAAAATCTCAAGACTTCAGGATGCTTTAACTAAAAAAGACAGTGTAACTTTAGCTTTAGTTACAAGTTTAAAAGGTGCTGTTGGAATCAACGATCCGGATATCGAAATCAATGTTGAAAAAGGAGTAGTATTTATTTCTATTGCAGATAAACTATTATTTAAAAGTGGTAGCTATGATGTAAGTGATAAAGCGAAATCTGTTTTAGCAAAAGTTGCAAAAGTTGTTAACGACAAACCAGATTTTGAATGTATGGTTGAAGGTCACACTGATGATGTTCCATACAAAAGCAATGGTGTAATATTAGACAACTGGGATTTAAGTGTTAAACGTTCTACATCTATTGTACGTGTATTAACAAACGACCTTGGTGTTAACCCTGCAAAACTAATTGCTGCTGGTAGAAGTTCATATGTACCATTAGTTGCTAATGATACTCCTGAAAACAAAGCTCGTAACAGAAGAACTCGTATTGTGGTTATGCCAAAAATCGATCAATTCTACGATATGATTGAAAAAGAAATGAAAAAACAAGCTAAATAATTTAGCGTTTTACATACTTTATAAAACAGAAAAAGCAGGTCAATTGACCTGCTTTTATGTATCCTTAATTTTTTTAATAACCAATTAAATATAAATCAAGAATAGCATTATTTTTAATTAACTAACTAAATTTTAACTATAATAAAGTTAGTTATTTATTTCAAACTTTTATGCAATTTCAGTTTTTTTTTACAAAATTCCAATATCTCCTTTTCCTTCTCTGACAATTATTGGCTCATGCTCTGATAAATCAATAATTGTAGAACCAACATTGTCACCATATCCTCCATCAATTACCAAATCAACAAGATTTTGCCATTTTTCAAAAATTAGCTCTGGATCTGTTGTATATTCTATAACGTCATCTTCATCACGTATAGATGTTGAAACGATTGGATTTCCAAGTTGCCGAACAATTTCAAGAACAATATTATTATCCGGAACACGAATACCTACCGTAGTTTTCTTTTTGAATTCTTTTGGTAAATTATTATTTCCCGGCAAAATAAAAGTATACGGTCCTGGTAAAGCTCTTTTTAAAATTTTAAACGTTGCTGTATCAATCTGCCTTACGTAATCTGATAAATTACTTAAGTCATGACAAATAAACGAAAAATTTGCTTTCTCTAACTTAACTCCCTTAATTTTTGCAATTTTTTCTAAAGCACGTGAATTGGTAATATCGCAACCTAAACCATAAACAGTATCTGTGGGATAAATTACCAAACCACCATTCTGAAGGACTTTAACCACTTTTGCAATTGCAGCTTCACTTGGTTTATCAGGATATATTTTTATAAATTCGGCCATCTAAAATTTTGTTTAAAGTTTAATTTTGTTTTAGGTTTCAAGTTCGAAAATCGTATAATACCTAACCGTAAAGTTCGCAAAGATTTACGCTATGAACGCAAAGGTTATATGTAAGCTTTACTGTTAAATTATGTTCAAAGCAGGAAACTTGAAACCTGAAACTTTGAAACTTTATTTAACCTATTACATCTAGTTTTGCAAATCGGAGTAATAATTTCTTAATTCCGCCAACTTCAAATTTAATTTCAGCTTTTTTATCTGCTCCAAAACCCTCTAAGTTAACCACTTCACCTTTTCCAAAACGTTCGTGCATTACTACGTTTCCGATCGTTAATTTGCTGTCAAATAAATTGGGTGCAGCTGAATTTGGATTATTAGACACTACAGGTTTCAACTTTCTGATATTCAAATCTGGTTTTGGCTCGTTATCCGTAATATGTTTCGGTGGCGTTCCTCCTATTGGTTTTGCCAACCTTAATTTCGATTTATCTACATCTCCAAAAATATCACTATCAATCTGTGATTTATAGCGGTAATTGCTTTCTGCAGGCGTTAAGTATTCTAAATATTGCGGATCAATTTCTTCAATAAAACGAGAAGGTTCACTATCTGTCAATTTCCCCCAACGATAACGCGATTGTGCATATGTCAAATACGCCTGATGTTCTGCGCGAGTTAAAGCTACATAAAATAATCGACGTTCTTCTTCCAATTCACTTCTGGTACTCATACTCATGGCACTCGGAAACAGATCTTCTTCCATTCCCACTACAAAAACATGCGGAAATTCAAGTCCTTTTGCTAAGTGAATCGTCATCAAAGCCACACGATCCTCGTCAGAAGTATCTTTATCTAAATCCGTCGCAAGCGCTACATCTTCCATAAATTCAGATAATGCTCCTCTTGCACCGTCAATCTCTCTCTGACCTTCAGTAAAATCTTTTATACCATTTAAAAGTTCTTCGATATTCTGAATTTTTGCCATTCCTTCCGGCGTAGCATCTTTCTTCAATTCCTGAACCAAACCCGTTTTTTTTGCAACGTGGTCTGTAATATAAAAAGCATCCTGATTTTCATTGATTACCTGAAAACTCTGAATCATAGTCACAAAATCATTCAGTTTGTTCTTTGTTCCGGTATTCAGTTTCAAATCGATTTTATCGATATTAACCATTACTTCCCAAATCGAACGCTTGTAATGATTGGCTGCAATAGTTAATTTTTCTACTGTTGTATCTCCAATTCCACGAGCCGGATAATTGATTACACGAATTAAAGCCTCCTCATCTTTTGGATTAATTACCAAACGCAAATAACACAATACATCTTTGATTTCCTTACGTTGATAAAAAGATAATCCACCATAAATTCGATACGGAATATCACGTTTTCTCAATGCATCCTCCATTGCGCGCGACTGCGCATTAGTACGATACAAAATGGCAAAAGCTCCATTGTTAAGCTGATTTTGCATTTTCTGTTCAAAAATGGTGCTGGCCACAAAACGTCCTTCTTCTGCATCTGTCAGGCTACGATGCACTTTAATTTTCGCGCCAAAATCATTCGCCGTCCAAACAACTTTATCTAATTTGGTTTTATTATGCTCCATTATCGTGTTTGCCGCTTCCACAATATTTCGGGTCGAACGGTAATTTTGCTCTAAACGAAACATTACAACACCTTCATAATCCTTCTGAAAATTCAGGATATTATTAATGTTCGCACCACGAAAGGCATAAATACTCTGCGCATCATCTCCAACAACACAAATATTTTGAAATTTATCTGATAAAGCCCTTACAATCAAATACTGAGAGTGATTTGTATCCTGGTACTCATCAACCAGAATATAACGAAAACGATTCTGATATTTCGCTAAAACTTCTGGAAAACGAGTCAATAACTCATTGGTTTTCAGTAATAAATCATCAAAATCCATTGCGCCGGCTTTAAAACAGCGGTCTACATATTGTTGGTAAATTTCACCTAATCTTGGTCTTTTTGCCATTGCATCGGCTTCAACCAATTCAGGATCATTGAAATAAGCTTTCACTGTAATCAAGCTGTTTTTATAACTTGAAATTCGGCCTAAAATCTGCTTTGGTTTATAGATATCACGATCCAACTGCATTTCCTTAATAATTGAAGAAATAAGTCGAGCTGAATCTTGGGAATCGTAAATTGTAAAATTGGAAGGGTATCCTAAATGATCCGATTCTGAACGCAGAATACGGGCAAAAATCGAGTGGAAAGTTCCCATCCACAAATTCTTCGCTTCTGTTGCGCCCACAATATCCGAAATCCTGTGTTTCATCTCACGGGCCGCTTTATTCGTAAAAGTAAGTGATAAAATGTTGAATGCATCAACACCCTGCGCCATCAAATAAGCAATTCTAATCGTTAAAACACGAGTTTTTCCAGATCCTGCACCAGCAATAATAATCATTGGCCCGTCCTTCTTTAAAACGGGTTCTCGTTGTGCTTCGTTGAGCTGGTCAATATATTTTTGCATGAAATTGTTCTCCTTTAATGCAAAAATAGCAATTTAAAAAGAAAGTTCCTAAGATGCAAAAGAAAGGTTCTGAGGTTCTAAGATACTAAGGTTCTAAGTGTTTTTTTGAAGCACGGCAATTGGTATTTTTTGAAACATAGTTCCCGCTTTCGGCTATATCTCTCCGTTGCACTTCGAGGATACCGCCTCTATCGGGGTTAGGCTCAGATAATTGGTGTTTTTTTTTAATAAAAAGAAAGAAAATTCTTATTTTTTTAGTCTTATATTTGTAAACTTATGAATGAAAAATGAAAATAGAACTTACGAAAATTGCTGAAGAAAGTTATTTTGAGATTATTAATAAATATTCTGAAGCCAAGACTGCTTCTTTTTCAAAAAGTACTATTTCAATTCTACATCTAATTCAACAAAATAATCTAATTGGATCAAGATATAAAAAAACATTTTATAGAAAATTTTTAATTTCAAACCAAGTCTTTGTTTCACAAAATAGAATTTCAAATAATTTATATAACCCTTTTTTGGGACAACAAAAGAAATCCTTCAAATTTAGATATTATACTTAGCTCTTAATTTTTCTTTAAAATCTGAAAAGTCTATAGCTCTTCCCTCTTTAATATCTTCTTCGCTTTTTTCAAGTTGCTGAATTAAAATTTCTTCAGGAAATAATAAGGCCGTAATTAATTTAACTTCCTGATGGGTAAAGTTTTTTGATTTTAATTTTCTATAATATGTTGCATGTTTCAAACCTAATTTTTGCATGAAAAACTCGGCTTTATAATAAGATTTACTTATCAATTCAGGCAAATCATTAATGTAATTCTCGTAATTTTGAACTATTTCTATCATTTTATGAGACTATTAGTATTAATATTGCACAAATATAATCTAATTAAATGATAGCAAATAAAAAAGCCTATAAAACTTACCACACCAGAACCTTCATTTAAAAAACACATCATAAGCAAATCGAATCAACGTTCCAATTACCACAATCAAAAAGAAAATTCGAATAAAACCATTTCCTTTATTGATCGCTAATTTTGCACCCAGCCAACCGCCAAGTCCGTTGCTGACTGCCATCGGAATTGCAATGGTCCAAATGATCTTTCCTTTTATCATAAACAAACAAATCGAACCAAAATTTGTTGCCAGATTTACCATTTTTGCATTCGCGGAAGCATGCAAAAAATCAAAACCTAAAAGTGCTATAAAAGCCACTACAAAAAAACTTCCGGTTCCAGGGCCAATAAATCCATCGTAAAAACCAACAATTACACTTATGACAACTGCATAAATGATTTGAGTAGTAGCCGAATGATCTTTGGCAACATGCTGCCCGAAATTCTTCTTTGCATAAGTGTAAATAAACAATAAAGACAAAACTACCAGCAAAAGCGGTTTCATAAAATTATTACTGACCATGGTCAAAATTGTAGAACCCAAAAATGCTGATGGAACAGCTAAACACATCATTATCAAAAGTAATTTCCATTGAATTACTACCTTTTTCAAATATTGAAAAGCAGCAAAAGCGGTACCTGTAAAGGCCGGTAATTTTAACGTTCCAATGACTGTCGAAACAGGTAAATTTGGCAATAGAATTAATCCCATTGGAGTTTGAATCAGTCCGCCACCGCCAACAATAGCATCAATAAATCCCGCAGCAAAAGCGGCTAAACAAAGTAAAATTATAATATAGCTTTCCATTACTTTTCTGTATCGGTTGGTTTTAAGAACTGTGCACAAAAATAGAGTTCCCTTTTGTTTATTACAACAGAATTACTATTGTTTTCTCATCAAAAAGTATATTTTTGTTGAAAAATTGAACCCAAATGGACTATACAAGAATTATAGAATTAGCCAGTTATACTTTGCCTGCTATTGTGACTGGATTTGTAGCTTACAGTTTTTTTGAACTGCATATTAAAAACAACGATAAGAAACGTGCTTTTTTATTAAACAGAGAATATCAAAAACAATCATTACCAATACGTTTACAGGCTTACGAGCGTATGACTTTATATTTAGAGCGTATCAACCTAACCAAATTATTGATTAGAATTGCTCCCATATCTAACGAAAAACACGATTATGAAAACTTCGTAATCGACCAAATCGAACAGGAGTTTGAACACAACTTAACGCAGCAAATTTACATGTCTGACGAATGCTGGACGATCATAACGACTGCTAAAAATTCAACTATACAAATTATTCGCAAAGCTGCAATGAGCGACAGAGTGGATAGTGCAGATAAATTGAGAGAGAAAATTTTGAATGATTTATTAGAGAAGCAATCACCTAGTAATGCTGCTTTAGGGTACATTAAAAATGAGGTTTCGGAGTTGTGGTAAATAATTTAAGATTATTGATTTTAGATTTCAGATTTTAGATTATTGGTAGCAATCAAAAATCTAAAATCAGAATTCTAAAATCACTTATTATCACTCATAACTTCAGACTTATTCTGAGCATATTCATAACCTTGTTGCCACCATTCTTTCATCACTTCTTTATTAAAAATAAGGGCGTTGTCTGTTAGTTTTATTGGAGTGTAATATAAGTTAAGTTTCACATTCTTGTTATTTGCCATCAGTTTTCCTATAGCAATATCATGTTTTTCAACTTGATCTAAAGCAATTCTGAACAAATCAATCATTAACGAGAATGGGTTTTTACCAATAACCGTTTTATCCATATTTACTTCAGTTTCTAAGATAATAACATCAATTTCTGTGGCTCCACGGTTGATAGCTTCACGAATCGGAACCAGGCTTGAAAACCCTCCATCACCATATTCGCAATTGTCTTTCTCCACCAAACTCATAAACGGGACATAGTTGCTCGAGATCCACGACCAATCGCAAAACTCCTCATACGTACAATCTTTTACTGATTTGTATTCTGATTCATTTCGAGTAAAATTAGTTACAGTAATAACAACATCGTTATTTAGTTTTTTAAGTTTGTTAAAATCAGAAAGAGAAAAGTTATTTCGGATATATCTCTTCAGTCCTTTGCTTTCTCCAAAAGTTCTTTTTCCTTTAAAAAACTGTCGCAACACATTGAAGTGATTAATCGTTACAATGTCAACTCCATCTTTATTTTTAACTACAAACGGGCAAATATTAAAAATACTTCCCATGGTAACATTCGTATAAACCGAGTGAATTTTTTTGATATGTCCCAAAGCCAAATGCGGAATAAGCAAACTTCCGGTAGAAGTTCCTAAAAACAAATCGTATTCGTGATTTTTTTCTTCTATTAGATATTGCGCCACACCACCGGCAAATGCGCCCTTACTTCCTCCGCCAGAAATAACCAATGCTCTCATAAATTTATTGTAGGTTTATTTTTTTTAGAAAATAGAAAAAAGAATAAAGAGCAAAGACTTTCCTATCTTTATTAAATCTTGCCTCTTGCTTCTATTCTCTGTATTCTATATTCTATTCTCTTCAATCTTTCCTCTTGCTTCTATTCTCTATATTCTATATTCTATTCGCTCCAATCTTTCCTCTTGTCTCTTGCTTCTATTCTCTATATTCTATATTCTATTCTCTATTCGCTCCAATCTTTCCTCTTGCCTCTTGCTTCTATTCTCTATTCCTTCAGCAAACGACTCAATTGAAACTGTTCATCGGGGGTCAAATTAGGCAAAATTCTTTCAAAGGAAGCACGCATATCTGAATTTTTTAATAAAAACCGAATTGTATCTCTTCCAAATTTTGAAAATTGCCACATATGATGCGTTGTTGCGCCAACTAAATTACTCAAAACCTGATCGTTAATAATTTTGAAAGCTATAAGTTTTTCGAGTGCATTTTGTCTTGTTGTCGCCTCATATTTTGTAGAAGAAAAAGAGATTAATTCAGCAACTAAAGTATCTGGACTCTCTGCATAATTTGGAGTGGATAATGCCAATGAAAGCCACATGGTACGTAAATTATAATCATTAAATCCAATCCAGTTTTTGGATTTTTCAAGATATACTGAACGATGCTCCGGGAAATTTTTCCAAAGCCAATACAATGCAATCTCCTGAGTTTGGTACGATTTATCATCAAGTAAAGTTTCATAATCAGTTCTAAAATCTTCCGGAATCTTACTCAAAGTTGTCGCAACATCCTGACGAACCTGAATGGTATAGGTTTTTAAAGCGGTTAACAATAGTGTTTTTTTGGCTTCAAATTTTTCATTTTCCAATTGATCAACAATCGCTTGCTTTACAGAATAATAAACATCTGACTCTAATGTCTTCTTAAAGAAAGCCTCTTTTTCCGCTAAAGGTGTTTTCTTTAATTTATCAACTTCTAATCGAACCTGAATTGCTTTGTTTTTACTCAGTAAAGCATTGGCTGTTGGTGTATCAAAAACAGTCGATTCTAACCAGGTTTTCTGAAATTTATCTAAATCAAAATTGGAAACTTTTTTAATTTCTTCAATGAAGTTCTGCGTATTTACGGTTTGATACGCGTACTTTTTTAAATAACTTTTTATTGCTTTTTTGAAAGCTTTGTCTCCAATCGATTCATGCAGGACAAACAACGCCCACGCCCCTTTTTCATAAAAAGTAAGCGAACTGGCTTTGGCATTTAAAACCGGAATCGTATCTGTTCTGGAAGCAAATTTAATCTGCTGTGCCGTATCGTATAATTTCGAATAAAAATAGTCATCTCCGTAAATTTCCCTTTCGGCAAGAGCAGCATAATAAGTAGCAAAACCTTCCTGAAGCCAATGATGTTTGCTGCTTTCGGCGGTAATTAAATCTCCAAACCAATGATGGGCCAATTCATGCGCATCAACATTGGTATAGTTTCGGTCTTCAAAACCAATAGAATCTACCACATATCGTGTCGCGAAAAGTGTAGAAGTTGTATTTTCCATTCCGGCATAAAGAAAATCACGAACCGGAATTTCTCTGTAAATTTCCCACGGATATTTTACTCCGATTTCATTCTCTAAAAAATCAAAAATACGCTTCGAATAGCGATAGGTTGGCTCAAAACGACTTATGTCTTTATTCTCTAAATAATATTCTAACGGAATTTTAGATTTTGCTGTCAGTTCTTTTTTATCATATTTCCCAATGGCAAGCATTAATAAATAAGAACTCATTGGTTTCTCCATTTCGTATTGCCAATGATTTGAATTTCCGTTTGACGTTTTATCTTTTAAAATTCCATTTGAAACTACCTGATATCCTGTCTCAAAGTTGATTCCTAAATTGAAAATTACTTTTTCATTTACATCATCAAAACTCGGAAACCAATTACTTGTATATCTTCCCTGCCCTTGCGTCCAGATTTGCACTTCTGAATTCTCAATAGCAACAAAATAAAGTGCCTGTTTTGGTTTAACGGAATACTCAAAAGTTAAATGGTTTTTTCCTTTTTGAAAATTATTGACAATTTGTAATTGTTTGCCTGTATTTACAAATTGAACATCCTTATTATCAATTTGAACCTTTGTAAATTCCATGTTTTTAGCATCGATTTTAATGGTATCAAGCGGTTTCAAAACCTCAAATTGATAATCAACAAAACCGGAAACCAATTTTTCTTTTGGATTTAAAGACAATTGTCCCGAAACGGTTTTGAAATCTACAAACTGAGTTTGCTGTGCAAAAAGGAATGTGGTAAATAATAGAAGGATGTATTTCATTGAAATAAATTTGTAGGCGAAATTCCAAAGTTACAAAGGTTTCATCAACAAATCGAATGAAATTTGTAAGTTTACCAGATAAAATAACAACAACGTGCCAGCACCAAAAAAAGCCTTATTCAACTGGAGCAGCGGAAAAGATTCTGCTCTTACTTTATATAAAATTCTACAAAATCCCGAATATAAAATTGAATGTTTATTGACAAGCGTTAACCAACAATTTCAACGCATTTCGATGCATGGTGTTCGTGTTGAATTACTTGAAGCACAGGCAAAAAGTATTGGTTTACCACTGGAAATTTTGCAAGTTCCTGAAATGCCTACTATGGAAGTCTATGAAAATGTTATGACTAAAGCTCTCACAGAATTAAAAAACCAGGGCATATTACATTCTGTTTTTGGAGATATTTTTCTGGAAGATTTACGTAACTATCGCGAAGACCAATTGGCAAAAATTGGTTTTGAGGGTGTTTTTCCGATCTGGAAAATTCCAACAAAAGAACTGATTCAGGAATTTATTTCATTAGGATTTAAAACGATCGTAGTTTGTGTAAACGAACGCTATCTAGATAAAAGTTTTGTGGGAAGAATAATCGATCAGGATTTTATTAATGATTTGCCTGATAATGTAGATGTTTGCGGCGAAAACGGCGAATTTCACACCTTTGCTTTTGATGGTCCGATTTTCTCTCAACCAATCAATTTTGAAATTGGAGAAATCGTCTATAGAAAATATGAAAAACCTAAAAATGAAGATTCATCCGATACGGCTTGCGATACAAGTGCCAGCGATGCTTTTGATTATGGATTTTGGTATTGCGATTTGATTCCTAAAAATTAAATTAGACAATTAGAAAATGTCTCAATTTGATAATTTAGGAATCGCTATAATTATCACATCTTCTAATTGACGCATTTTCTAATTTTCAACATACATTTTAAGCAAATTCGTAACCGTATTCCAGT
Source organism: Flavobacterium aquidurense (assembly GCA_900107365.1). Lineage (GTDB taxonomy): Bacteria > Bacteroidota > Bacteroidia > Flavobacteriales > Flavobacteriaceae > Flavobacterium > Flavobacterium aquidurense. The sequence goes on along the minus strand of FNPS01000008.1, from coordinate 90,678 downwards.
TTCGAATTGTAGCAACTACATTTAGCTTTTTCTCAATGTACTTTTGATCAAATCTTGTTTTTCCTGCTCCAACAGCATATTTTATAAAAATTCTGTTGCCGTCGATAGTTGCTTCATCAGGTTTAAACTGGCTGATTTTTAAATCATTTATGTTTTCCTTTTTTAATTCAGCTGAAACAAAAGCTACGTATAGTTTTTTTGTGTCAATATCTTTTTCTTTAAGATAAGGACTGTTTTTAAAACACAATTCCAAATCTTCCTGAGTAATGACGATTGTTGGAACTTCATGTCCAAAAATCTTAAAAATTTCTTGCTTGATCGTAAAACCTACTTTCGATGTACTTTCTTCATCGATATCAACAAAAACATTTCCAGATTGCAGATAGGTTCGCACATTTGTAAAACCAATATTCTCCAACATTAACTTTAAAGCTTCCATTTTCATCATATTGTGGCCAGAAACATTAATGCCTCGTAAAAGTGCTAAGTGAGTTGTCATTTGTAAGTGTTTTAAAAAGAAAAAAGTATTCAATTATAATTGAATACTTTTAAATATAGGAACAAACTTAAGTCTTTTATTTGTCTTTTTTATACGTTAATTTATAATCGCACATTTCGGCTGAATTTTCTAAATAACCATTGTAAATATACAAAAGCTCGCTGTTGCCTCCAAATCCACTATAACAACTGTATATTAAATTAGAAGGCCCTGAATAAGTCAATTGAAAATTAGGTCTTTCATCACGTGTAAAAATTTCAAAAGTTCCAGACAAATTCGTAGTTACTCCATTAACTTTTTTTGCTCTCGTAAAAGTATTGTCTTTATTGAAAACATATTGGTCAGTGAAGTCTTCTTTTGTATAAATATTTGTCCACTTTCCATAATAATCAGTTCCCGTATATCTCGCATCTTCTTCTGAGTTGCTATCATTTGAGCAAGAAACCAGCGAAATAAATACTATAATTAAAAGTCCAATTTTTTTCATCTTTTTTAAGGTTTTTAAGGTTAACTAGTATTAAGATTTTACTTTCTTATAATGGTTGCGTTCCATTTGAGTAACTTAACGTTAAGTTAATATTCGAAATTGGAAAATAACAATACATTTTCAAATTTCCCAATTAAAATCTATCTTCGCTGTTTCAGAGATAAAAGAGTATAGAATAAAGAATATAGACAAAAATCTGTTCTCTATTCTCCTTTTTTGTATACTCTATTTTATAAAATCAACAATCTAAACTCTACAATAATTAATGTCTAATAATCTCCTTGAAACCCCAATAGAATACTTAAAAGGTGTTGGTCCGAGTCGTGGCCAGTTGCTTCGTAAGGAATTGGGTATTCATAAATATGGAGATTTGGTTAATTTTTTCCCGAATAGATATATTGACAGAACGCGTTATTATAAGATAAATGAACTTCAGAATACAGGAGCCGAAGTTCAGATTATTGGTAAAATCATCAATATAAAAACGGTTGAATTTGCTAAAAATAAAAAACGTTTGGTTGCCACTTTCGTGGATGACACAGGGCAAATCGATTTGAATTGGTTTCAGGGACATAAATGGATTAGAGAAAGTTTAAAACTCAATGAAGTTTGCGTTATTTTCGGAAAATGTTCCTTGTACGGAAGTCAGTTTAGTATGGCGCATCCTGAAATTGAATTGTGGAGCGAGCACGAAAGAAGCCTTCGTTCTGCCATGCAGCCCGTTTATCCCTCGACAGAAACATTAGCCAATCGCGGAATTTCAAACCGAACGATTAATAAGTTGATGGAGCAGCTTTTTATAGAAACACAGGCTTTATTTACGGAAACTTTTCCGCCTTATCTAATCGAAGAATTAAAGTTAATTCCGAAAAGAGCGGCTTTGTTCAACATCCATTTCCCAAAAAGTACTGATGCTTTGGCAAAAGCGCAATTCCGCTTAAAATTTGAAGAACTATTTTTTATTCAGCTTCAGTTAATTACTAAAAACCTGATTCGGAAGCACAAAATAAAAGGGCATCCCTTTACCAAAGTAGGTGAGCTTTTTAATGAATTTTATCAGAATCATTTGCCGTTTGAATTAACAAATGCTCAAAAAAGAGTGATCAAAGAAATTCGTTCAGATATGGGAAGTAATGCCCAAATGAATCGTTTGTTACAAGGAGACGTTGGTTCTGGAAAAACAATTGTGGCTTTTATGAGTATGCTTTTGGCTATTGATAATGGTTTTCAGGCTTGTTTAATGGCTCCGACTGAAATTCTGGCGAATCAGCATTTTGTTGGTTTATCAGAATTGGCTAAAACTTTAGATCTTAACATCAAAATACTTACCGGTTCAAGCAAAACTGCAGCTCGCAAAATCATTCACGAAGAACTTGAAAATGGCAGTTTACATATTTTAATTGGGACGCATGCTTTACTGGAAGATAAAGTACAATTCCAAAATCTAGGTTTGGCCGTAATTGATGAGCAACATCGTTTTGGTGTAGAACAACGGTCGAAATTGTGGAAGAAAAATAGTATTCCGCCACACGTTTTAGTGATGACTGCTACTCCAATTCCAAGAACTTTGGCAATGAGTTTATATGGTGATTTGGATATCTCTGTGATTGATGAGTTACCTCCGGGAAGAAAACCTATACAAACGGTTCATCGTTTTGATAGCAACCGATTGAAAGTCTGGAAATTCCTTCGTGACGAGATTGCTTTAGGAAGACAAATTTACATTGTTTATCCGTTGATTCAGGAATCCGAAAAAATGGATTATAAAGATTTAATGGACGGTTACGAAAGTATTTCTCGTGATTTTCCGTTGCCTCAATATTCGATTTCGATTTTGCACGGAAAAATGAAACCAGCAGATAAGGATGCTGAAATGAAACGCTTTTCAGAAGGAAAAACAAATATAATGGTGGCAACAACTGTAATTGAAGTTGGTGTTAATGTACCAAATGCAAGTGTTATGATCATTGAAAGTGCCGAACGCTTTGGGTTGTCACAATTGCATCAGCTACGTGGTCGCGTTGGTCGCGGTGCCGAACAGAGTTATTGTATTTTAATGACAAGCTACAAATTAAGTGCTGACAGTAAAACCAGAATGGAAACTATGGTTCAAACCAATGATGGTTTTGAAATTGCCGAAGTTGATTTGAAATTACGGGGACCTGGCGATTTAATGGGAACACAACAAAGTGGTGTCTTAAATCTTCAGATTGCAGATATAGTCAGAGACCGTGATATTTTGAGTTTAGCCCGAAACTATGCGATGAAAATTTTAAAAGAAGATGGTCCTCTTCAAAAACCTGAACATGCTGTCCTAAAAGCTGTTTTTATCGAATTGACTAAGAAGAAAAATATCTGGAATTATATTTCTTAAGGTGCTGAGATACTACTACTAAAATTTAAGGTTCTTAGATACTAAGGTTCTAAGATACTGAGATACTTAGTTATTAATCTTAGAACCTTAGCAACTTTAAAAAAAAAACCTCATTGTATCAGTCTTAATCATGATGAATTAAGATAAAAATATTCAATTGTCCTTGGTAGGGTGATTTAGATTTGTTGGGGTGCAAATTCGTTGATTTGAATATTTTATTCGATACAATGAAGTATATTTTAATTTTGATTATTTCTTTTTAGGCACTTCTTTCTTTTCAAAAAGACCATTAAAAAGACCTTTGCTTATTTTATTTTTATCATCTTTTCCTGTTGCGACAAGATGATCAATATATTCCATATATGTTTTTTTACGTTCTTCTAAAAACCCAATCAGATATTCCTCAGATGCTAACATTCCACTGGCCTCTTCGATATGCAAAAGTTTCTTATACAGAGGTTCGATAAATTTTATAATAATATCCTCCGGAACAGATTTTCTTGTTCCAAAGTAACCAACGATTTGTCCATCAGAATCGGCTATAATTTTAAAATCGGTAATTACCCAATAATATCTGCCCGTTTTAGACATATTCTTGATGATGGCATGAATATTATTACTTGCTTTAATACTGTCCCATAAGAATTTAAAAATCACTTTTGGCATGTCTGGATGCCGAATTATATTGTGAGGTTGTCCAATAAGTTCAAATTCATCATAACCAGATACGTCAATAAAATCTTCATTGGCATACAAAATAGTTCCTTTTGTATCCGTTTTGCTAAGTAATACTTTATTTTTATTCCAATCAACTTCTCTGTCTGATGGATTCGGGCGGGTAATTCTGGTATCCATAAATCTTGTATTTTAAATTAATTTGTAATTACATTCTGAGTGTAGTATTTAATTCCATAAAGTATTAATTATTAATTACGAATAAAATAAAAGCTTTTAGTGCCCCGGTGGTCTGCTATTTATCGACTTTACATGAATATCATTAACCATATCGTCAATTTTTTTAGCACTATCGCGCATCATATCCAAATAACTCAAAAGCTGATCATTATCTGTATGCCCTTTTGAAACATCAATAAGTTTTAATACTGAACTAACAGGCAATTTTAGATCTAGAGTTGTTTTGTGAACAAAATCATTATATTCTTTTGTGGCCGTTAAAGAAGTATACTTTGCTGATGCCAATTTCATGTTTTCTAACTCATATTCATCAGATATTTTAGAAATATGGTTTTGACTATGTGTTTTAAAGTAGTAAGCCCAATAGCCGTTCATAAAGAAAACAACAGCAGCAAGTACAATGTGTATAACAAGGGTTTCGGTATCAAAATTAACTTGCGAAAAATACAATTGTATTCCTTTTGGATCAGTGTAAACAACATTTTGCATGTATGCCAAAGCAACGTGATGTCCTACAACCAAAAGTGTAAGCGGGATTTGCAATTTCCAGTTTTGATAAATAATCAGGATTGTACTGGCAATGAAAACAGTAAAATGCATTTCGAATAAACCATGCATCTGATAAATGTACTGAGCCATAAAAATAGCGAGCACAACAGAAAGAACGTACTGGTAAAATTTGGAATTTTTAAGAAGAAATTTTGCTGAATAATAGGCTAATAAATTTAATGTTCCTACTCCTGCTCCAATCTCCCAAGTATCGTATTTAAAAGCTAAAGCAATCCCCAGGAGAAAATAAATGGCGAGAACATAATTAATAATCGTATCCGATTTTTGTGTCATAGTAGACATAAAATTGTGCAGGTAATCCTGTTCGTTCAAACTAGCTTTTGCTTTCATAATTTAGGTAATGTTAAGGTTAGATTTATTTAGTGCATTTTGGTAACGAACATCCATAAGCCTGGAGAGCTAACGCATCAAATGATGGGGTATTTGTATGACTTAATAAAGAATCTATTGCCTGTTGGGCATAATTACTGTCAGCATTGGTACAGTACCTGGTTTTATTATAATTTCCGCGATAGTACAAGTTCTGATAAGCATCGACCAGAACCGCCTGAGGTGTTGAGAAAACACCACAATTTTTTGCTATTTGTTCATCAAAATAGACAGGAATTTTTGCGTCAAATTTTTTCTGAATTTCTTCAATTGTAAACGTCTTCTCTTTATTTAAAACTACAATTTTGAAATTTATACGGTCTCCATATTTTTTAATCAGCCCGCTAACATGAGGAACATTAAAACGAGAACATGGACAATCAGGATTAAAAAAATGTATAAAAACAGGCCTTTGATCTGTTATGCAACATTTTAAATCCACTTTACTTCCTAGGGCTATAGCGTGATAATTTTGAGGAACCGGTGTAGGCAAACTGTATTTATATTCATTTTGCCAAAACAAATAAGAAATTGCAAAAAGTAAAAGTGAAAACCATAAACCAAGAAGTAATTTTTTCCTCATAAACAGATGACTTTTAATTTAAAAATATAAACAGTTGTTAATTTATTGATTCCTAAAAAGCACAAAATTTAACTTAATACAAATAAAAAACCTACATATATTAACGATTAAATGGTAAAAACATTAATATTCTCACAAAAAAATTAAATAATTGTTTAACACTACCAATGTTACAAATAAAATCGATAAAGAGCAAAATAAATCAGTTAAAATACGTAAAAAAGGCACAATGTGTTATTTTTCTTATTTTTAAAGCAGGTATTTTTACGTATTTTATAAGTTATAACTGAACAAAAAAATCTTGTTTATCTCATTTTTAGACATTTAATTTTTTTGTAATTCCATCTGCATTTTTTTTTTTGCTCCAACATTAAACCTTTGTAAAGAGAAATAGTCTAATACGTAATCTAATTTAAAAACTTGTACATACAAATGTTAAATAAACGCCAACCTCTTTCGATTTCGGTTCAAAAAGTTAAATTTGTAAGCTACTAAAAACAATCCCAAAAAAACATTTACCTCAATTTTATGAAAGTAAAAAATCTAATTTATGCCCTGTTAATTATAGTACTCGGAGGGTTTATCGCCTATAGAGTTGTTTCTAACAAAAGTAAAAACGACGAATCTAAAAAATCTGGCGATAAAGACCGTCCAACAACTGTAACAGGACTTGTAGTTAAAACTTCTACATTTGATAATAACCTTTCATTATCCGGATCTATTGAGGCCAATGAGCAAATAGAAATTCATAGTGAAGTTTCCGGAATTGTCGAAGGTATTTATTTTACTGAAGGCACCAATGTGAATAAAGGCCAGGTACTTTTTAAGGTAAATGATATTGAATTAAGAGCACAACTAAGGCAAGCTCAGACTAAAGAAGGATTAGCTGCTGAAAACGAAAGAAGAGCTAAATTATTACTACAAAAGGAAGCTATCAGTCAGGAAGAATTTGATGTTGCCAATGCAGATTATGCTTCTATGAAAGCACAAACTCAATTAATCAAAGCCCAAATTGCCAAGACTTCTGTCAAAGCACCTTTCTCAGGAAAAATTGGTTTACGTTCGATTTCACCGGGAACGTATATAACGCCTACTGTTTTAGTTGCAAAATTGGTCAACACAGGAAAATTAAAAATAACTTTCTCTATTCCTGAAAAATATGCTTCTCAAGTGCGATCAGGTTCAACTATTGATTTTTCAGTTTCAGGATCTGACAAAGTTTATTCAGCAAAAATATATGCAATTGAACCAGAAGTAGAAGTAGCAACCCGTACATTAAAAATTCGTGCTATTGCTGATAATATCGATGGAAAACTTTTCCCGGGAACTTTTGCCGACGTAAAATTACCTTTAAGTATTATTAAGGATGCAATTGTTGTTCCTTCAGAATCAATTGTACCGGTACAAGATGGTAAAAAAGTCTATATTGCCAATATGGGAAAAGCCAAGGAAGTTATGGTGGATGCAACAACAAGAACTGACGCTTCAATTTTAATTCTTTCAGGATTAAAAGCTGGTGATACATTAATCACAAGTGGAGTTATGTCATTGAAAAATGAAGCACCTATAAAAGTTCAAGTTAAAAAATAGTTTTGAGTTATGAATTTTGAGTTATGAGTTTTTCAAATTCATTCTCTATGTTCTATTTTCTTTATTATAAAATCTAAAATCAAAACTCTAAATCTAAAATCTAACATGAGTTTATCAACTACAAGTATAAGAAGACCCGTTTTAACTATTGTACTGAATCTTTTAATTATTTTATTCGGTTTCATTGGTTATACTTTTTTGGGTGTTCGGGAATTCCCATCAATTGATCCTGCACAAGTTTCTATCAGAACAAACTATACCGGAGCCAATTCAGATATTATTGAATCACAAATTACAGAACCCTTAGAAAAAGCAGTAAATGCCATTGACGGAATTCGAAATATCACATCGTCAAGTAATCAGGGTAGCAGCAGTATTACAATAGAATTTAATTTAGATAAAAACTTAGAAGAAGCTGCAAACGATGTTCGTGACAAAGTTTCACAAGCCGTTAGAAGTTTACCACAAGATATTGATGCGCCGCCGGTAGTTTCTAAGGCAGATGCAGATAGTGAATCTATTATTTCGATGACGGTTCAGAGTGACAGTCGAAGTTCTTTAGAATTAAGTGATTATGCCGAAAATGTTATTTCGCAACGTTTAGAAACTATTCCAGGAGTGAGCGGTGTTCAGATCTGGGGACAGAAACGTTATGCGATGCGTTTGTGGATTGACCCGGTAAAACTAAATGCCTATAAATGTACTGTTTCTGATGTTCGAAATGCCTTAAACGCACAAAACGTAGAATTGCCATCCGGAAAGTTAACCGGAAACAATACCGAATTGACTGTAAAAACAATCGGAAATCTTTCTAAACCAGAAGAGTTTAATAATATTATCATTCGAACAGATGGAGATAAAATCGTTCGTTTAAGTGATGTTGGTGGTGCCGAACTAGGACCTGAAAATATAGAAACTTCTTTAACATCATCTGGACTTCCAATGATTGGTCTTGCCATTGTACCAATGCCGGGAGCCAATTACTTAGATATTTCAAATGAATTTTATAAAAAATACGACGCTTTAAAAAAGGATTTACCTAAAGATATCAAACTTAATATTGCACTGGATAATACGCTGTTTGTAAAAAAATCAGTATTGGAAGTAGCCGAAACTCTTGGAATTTCGATCATTCTGGTAATTATCATTATCTATTTATTCTTCAGAGACTGGGCAATTGCTTTTAGACCTTTAATTGATATTCCGGTATCTTTAATTGCTACGTTCTTTATCATGTGGCTTTTTGGATTCTCGATAAACGTATTAACTCTTTTAGCTATCGTTCTGGCAACCGGTTTGGTGGTTGATGATGGAATTGTGGTTACTGAAAATATCTTCAAAAAAGTAGAAGAAGGAATGTCACCAATTGAAGCCGCTATTAAAGGTTCTAACGAAATTTTCTATGCTGTAATCTCAATTTCTGTGACTTTGGCAGCAGTGTTTTTACCTGTTATTTTCTTAGAAGGTTTCGTAGGCCGACTCTTTCGTGAGTTTGGAGTCGTAATTGGTGCGGCGGTACTGATCTCTGCCTTTGTATCTTTGACTTTAACGCCAATGTTGAATGCTTATTTGATGAAAGGCGGCGAACAGAAAAAATCTAAATTCTACATTAAAACAGAACCCTTTTTTGAAAAATTAAATAGTGGTTATGCTGATGCATTACAACGTTTTATGGATAAAAAATGGATCAGTTTTCCTATTCTAATTGCTTGTTTTGGATTGATCTATTTGTTTTTTACAATACTTCCAAAAGAAACAGCTCCATACGATGACCGTAGTTCTGTAACGATGCGTATGACAACTCCGGAGGGTTCTTCTTATGAATATACGAACCGTTTTATGCAGGAAATGTCAAAACTGGTTGATGACTCCATTCCGGAGAAAAAAGTAAGTTTGGTAATTACTGCGGGAGGTTCAGGAGGTTCTGCAACAAATTCCGGTTTCATTAGGCTTTCATTGAAAGCTCCCGATGAAAGAAAGAAGTCACAAAAAGATATTGCTGACCAATTAACAAAATGGACTAAAAAATATCCAAGCGCCAAAACATCTGTGCTTCAACAGCCAACAATTTCCGTGAACAGACGTGGAGGTTTGCCAATTCAATATATTATTCAGGCCCCCAATTTTGAGAAATTGAGAGAGAAAATTCCTGTTTTTATGGATGAAGTGGGTAAAAGTGATGTTTTCTCAACAACAGACGTTAACCTGAAATTTAACAAACCGGAAATCAACGTAAGTATTGATCGTGAAAAAGCGGAAAGCTTAGGAATATCTATCATTGATATTGCTCAAACCCTGCAACTTTCATTAAGTGGTCAACGTTTTGGCTATTTCATTAAAAACGGAAAACAATATCAGGTAATTGGTCAGTTTGATCAAAAAGACCGTTCTAAACCTTTGGATTTGACTTCGATGTTTGTAAAAAACAAAAGTGGAGAGTTAATTCAGATGGATAATGTTGTTAAAATAGAAGAACAAAGTAATCCGCCACAATTGTATCACAATAACCGCTATATGTCGGCAACTGTTTCTGCAGGTTTAGCACCGGGGAAAAGTATTAGTGATGGTATTGAGGAAATGGACCGCATCAAGGCTAAAGTTTTAGATGAAAGTTTTACCACCGACTTAAGTGGAGAATCGAGAGATTTTGTTGAAAGTAGTTCGAATACTTCTTTCGCTTTCGGATTGGCATTATTATTAATCTTTTTGATTCTTGCGGCACAATTTGAAAGTTTCATTGATCCGTTTATTATTATTTTAACTGTACCAATGGCAGTAGCCGGAGCCTTATTCTCCTTATGGTTATTCAATCAAACATGGAATATTTTTAGTCAGATCGGAACGGTAATGCTGATCGGGCTGGTAACTAAAAACGGTATTTTGATCGTAGAATTTGCGAATCAGTTACGAGAACAGGGAAAACCAAAATTAGAAGCCATTTTAGAAGCTTCTGAGGCACGTTTACGTCCAATTTTAATGACCAGTTTGGCGATTGCTTTAGGTGCATTACCAATTGCAATGTCACTTGGAGCTGCATCTACCAGTAGAATCGGGATGGGAGTTGTAATTGTTGGAGGAACTATCTTCTCTTTGGCACTAACACTTTTTGTAATTCCGGCTATTTATTTAATGTGGTCTAAAGCCAGAAAACATTATCCGGAATTTGATCACATTGACGAATACGAAAAAGAAAGTAAATAATTTATTGGCCCCGAATTTAAGTCAATTGAATTCGGGGCAAAAGAAAACAAATATGAATACTAAAATTTTGTTCCGCAGTTTAATATTCTTCTTCTTTTGCATTACAAATATAAATGCCCAGGAAGTTCTGACTATTGAAGATGCTATGAAAATAGCTTTAGAAAATAATTTTGAAATTAAGATTGCCAAAAATAATTCCACAATAAGTGAAACGAATGTAACTATCGGAAATGCCGGAATGTTGCCTGTTGCAACTGCATCAATTACAGACAATAATAGTGTTACAAATTCATCTCAAACGCGTCAGGATGGTACATCTACCTCTTTGAACAATGCTAAAAACAACAATTTAAATTACGGCGTAAGTTTAGGATGGACTGTTTTTGACGGAATGAAAATGTTCGCCAGACTGGACCAGTTAAAAGAGCTTCAAAAACTGGGTGATGCCCAGTTAAAACAAACCATTTTATTGAAAATTGCTCAGGTTAATTCTTCGTACTACGATTTAGTGCAGCAGCAACAACAATTGTCTGCGTTAGATACTACAATCGTGATTTCGCAACAACGTTTAAAGCTGGCTCAGAACCGTTTTAGCATTGGAAAAGCATCAAAATTAGAAGTTTTAAATGCTCAGGTCGATTTAAATTCGGATCAGGTTGCCTTATTAAGACAAAAAGAATCATATGCGAATGCTAAAATATTATTGAATCAATACTTAGCCCGTGACCCAAAAATCGATTTTAAAGTTAGTGATTTGGTTACTGTTGATAACACATTAGTTTTGGCTAATTTAATGGAATTGGCACAAAAACAAAATCCCGGTTTAGAAGCTCAAATCATAAATAAACGAATAGCCGAGTTACAATTGAAACAAGTAAAAGCAGACAGATACCCAGTTGTAAACTTAACATCAGGATATAACTTTACCGAAAGTCAGTCTAGTTTAGGCTTTACCAGTCAGGCTTCATCAAAAGGTTTGAATTATGGTTTTAATGCAACGCTAAATATATTTGATGGTTTTAACCAACATCGAAATGAAAAAGTAGCAAAACTGGAAATTGTGAATTCTCAAATTGCAATTGAGCAACAAAATATGATTCTGAACACACAATTAAGTACCGCTTTTCAAACGTATTTAACCAATTTAGAATTAATTGGTCTTGAAGAAGATAACGAGGCTATTGCCCGTCAAAATTTAGAAATCACGTTGGATAAATTCAAAATTGGAACTATAACTACACTTGATTTCAGAACGGCGCAGCTTAATTATGTAAATGCAAAAGTACGTTACAGTAATGCACAATATGTAGCTAAATTATCTGAAATTGCATTAAAAGAATTAGCTGGAAATATGAATTTTTAAGTAAATTTGTTTCAAAACAGACTTAAATGATTTCATACAATACCAAAGATTGGCTTACTTTTATATTTCGTTTTCATAAATCAGATACAGTTCGACAATTATTCCCTTTAATGATTGCAATTGGAATTTATTCCGGAATTGTTGGTTATTTAGAAGTCGGTTATTTGGGAATTGACAACAATCATTATATCAAAAATATTCCGTTAATGCACGGAATATTAGGTTTTGTAATTTCACTTTTATTGGTCTTCAGAACCAATACAGCGTATGATCGTTGGTGGGAAGCACGAAAACTTTGGGGTGGCTTAGTCAACAACAGCCGCAATTTTGCAATTAAACTTTCCGCTATTTTAAAAGATGAAAACGATCGTAAATTTTTCAGGAAGTTTATTCCCGGTTATGCTTCTATTTTGTACAAACATTTAAATAATTCTGACACGGCCAAACAACTTTTTGATGATGTAGATTTAGAATTAGATCATCATAAGCACAAACCAAATCAGATAAAACGAATGATGTATCATAAAATTAATGATTTATACGAATCTAAAAAGATAACAGGCGACCAGCTTATTATTCTAAATAACGAACTGGTTGCTTTTACTGATATTTGTGGTGCCTGTGAGCGAATTAAAAACACCCCTATTCCCTACTCTTACAGTGCTTTTATCAAAAAATTCATTTTCTTTTACACGATGACTTTGCCTTTTGGTTATTCTTTAAGTCTGGGTTATTATGTAGTTCCTGTAGTTGTTTTTATCTTTTATGTTCTGGCAAGTTTAGAATTAATTGCTGAGGAAATCGAAGATCCTTTTGGTGATGATGAAAACGATTTACCAATTAAGAAAATTTCAGAAAACATTAAAAAACATGTAGAAGAGCTGATTTAATAAAACGTTAAATCTTAAATTGTTGCGCTTATTTTGATTAAATTTAAAGTTCCACTAACTAAATTTAATCACAATGCAAAATCAACGTGTTTTAATTCACCCACCTCATTTATCCAATGAAAAATCTTTAAAAACATTAGTTGAGAACAGAAGTGTTTACACCCTGAATCATTGTGAATTAAATCTTTTTGAAACTTACGAATCTTCAAAATTAGTTCCGCTTAAATTCAACGATTTTGTAGTAACCAGTATGCTACGTGGCAAAAAAGTGATGCATCTTTTTGATGAACCGGGATTTGATTATTTGCCAGGGGAAACAGTTGTTATTCCTTCTAACATTGAAATGAAAATCGATTTTCCGGAAGCGTCTAAAGAAAATCCAACACAATGTCTGGCTCTGGCAATTGACAACTCTAAAATAAATGAAACTTTAAATTTTCTGAATGAACGTTATCCCAAAGAAGGAAACGATGTATTCTGGCAATTGAATTATCAAAATTATTTTTTCTACAATAATATTGACCTTGCCACTACAATCAATAAACTTATCAAAGAATGCATGAGCACTTCAATTACCAAAGATGCTCTGGCCGACTTGACTTTACAGGAATTATTGATCAGAATTATCCAGACACAAACTATCAAATCAATTGATGAAGGTTTGGCAATCCATCCCAACAATCCTATTTTTGAAGTAACCGAATTCATCAAACTCAATCTAAAAGAAAACATCAACCTAAAAATTCTGAGTGATAAGGCTTGTATGAGTACGACCTCTTTTTATCGGTTTTTCAAGCGAGAACTAGGCATGAGTCCGATTGAATATATTTTAAATGAGAAAGTAAAACATGCCAAAAAACTACTTCGAAATCCTGGAATTCAGATTAACGAAGTTTGTTATTTATCTGGTTTTGAAGATGCCAGCTACTTCATTAGATTATTTAAAAAACACGAAGGAATTACGCCGAAGCAGTATCAGTTGTTGTATGTTAACTGAGGTTCTGAGATGCTAAGGTTCTGAGTTTTTTTAAAAAAACTTGTATTTAGCTGTTTACGGTTATTTTGTCATTCCTCCTCCGTCGGAGTGACATAAATGCGTAAAAACTTCTACAACGTTTATTCTACAACTTTATATCACAACATTTATCGTAGAGGTGCACCGCAGTGCGTCTACGCTCCTATTATCCATATTTAGTGTTAAACGCGCTGCTGTGCACCTCTACAAAAAAAAACTTAGAACCTCAGAACCTTAGCAACTTAGAACCTTATTCAATAAAACTAACCGGTTCCAAATTCTTTTCTTCTTCCTCGGTAAAAATCCTGTATTCAATTTGAAAAGTCTTTTTTAGAGGTGTTTCTAAAGAAAAACCTCCGACACCAAAGGCATCAATAACGGTTAATGTAAAATGTGCATGTTTCCAATATTCAAATAGATCTTTGTCGACCCAAAATTCTGTATCTTCAATAGTTCCAATACAGACATCGCCCATTCTTTGGTAGTAACCGCCTTTTTCAAAACATTGCGGTTGTGTTCCTTCGCAACATCCTCCTGCTTGGTAAAACATTAGATCGCCATGTTTTTCTTTTAATATTTTTATCAGCCCAATGGCTTTTTCTGTGGCATCAATTCTTTTAATCATGACCTCTTTTTTAAATTAAATTTACAAAAAAAGGTAAGTCAGAAACTTACCTTTTCGAACCAATATAATAACAAATTAAAAGAAGCCTAATTTCTTTTTATCATAAGAAATAAGCATATTTTTCGTCTGACGGTACTGCCCTAACATCATTTTATGGTTTTCACGACCAATTCCGGATTGTTTGTAACCTCCAAAAGGTGCTCCCGCAGGGTAAGAATGGTACTGGTTGATCCAGACACGTCCAGATTGAATCGCTCTCGGAACCTGATAAATTTCGTGTGCGTCACGTGTCCATACGCCCGCTCCCAATCCATACATGGTATCATTTGCAATTTCAATTGCTTCCTCAGTCGTTTTAAATGTAGTAACGGCCAAAACAGGCCCGAAAATTTCTTCCTGAAAAATCCTCATTTTATTATGCCCTTTAAACAATGTTGGTTTGATATAATAACCACCTTCCAGATCTCCGCCTAAATGATTTTCATCACCACCGGTTAGTAATTCTGCACCTTCTTCTTTTCCTAATTTAATATATGACATAATTTTTTCCTTCTGAACAATTGAAGTCTGTGCTCCTATCATGGTCGATTTATCCAGAGGATTTCCGGCAATAATAGCCTCGGTTCTTTCGATAACTTTGGCAATAAATTTGTCGTAGATGTCCTCGTGAATTAATAATCTGGATGGGCAGGTACAAATCTCTCCCTGATTTAAAGCAAATAAAACGGCACCTTCAATGGCTTTATCAAAAAAGTCATCATCATGATCTGCCACAGACGGAAAGAAAATATTAGGCGATTTACCACCCAATTCTAATGTAACCGGAATAATATTCTCTGTTGCATATTGCATCACCAGACGGCCTGTTGTGGTAGAACCCGTAAATGCTGCTTTAGAAACTTTTTTATTAGTTACCAATGCACGGCCTAATTCGGCACCAAAACCATTTACAATATTTAGAACTCCGGCAGGAAGAATATCTCCAATCAATTCCATTAAAACTAAGATTGAAATTGGTGTACTTTCGGCTGGTTTTAAAACGATTGTATTTCCTGCAGCCAATGCCGGTGCAATCTTCCAAACGGCCATTAAAATCGGGAAATTCCACGGAATAATCTGCGCTACAACTCCTAAAGGTTCGCTTAATGCGATGGAAACCGTTTGAGAATCTAGTTCTGCAATTGAGCTTTCTTCGGCGCGAATAACTCCTGCAAAATATCGAAAGTGATCAATCGCCAACGGAATATCGGCTGCAAGCGTTTCTCTAATTGGTTTTCCGTTATCGATAGTTTCAACTGTGGCAATATATTCAAGATTATCTTCTATTTTCTGTGCAATCTTGTTTAATAAAATACTTCTTTCGGTTACAGAGGTTTTTCCCCAGGATTTAAACGCTTCATTGGCAGCATCAACTGCCAGTTCTAAATCTTCTTTGCCTGAATGTGCGGCTTTTGTAAATACTTTTCCATCAATTGGAGAAAGAACATCAAAATACTCTCCTTTTACCGGTGCAGTAAATTTTCCGTTGATGTAATTGTCATATTTTGCTTTAAATTCAGGTCTTTGTGCGATAGTGCTCATAAGTTTAATTTTTTGGATTCCTTTCAAATTTACCTTCATAATCCCGAACGGAATAGCACTTTTCGTTCAACAAATAGCACAAAAATAACACATTCATTTTTTTGAACTACTTTTAGCATTTAATTATCAAAATATTAAGACTAAAAATATAAAATACTCAATTACAGACCATTTCAGGTGAATCAAAAACAGCCCGAAAAAACCAAATAAATTGTTTCTTACTACAATACGCAATCCTTATATTTGTATCCTCATACAAGAATAAAATAGTTAACATGAAAATATCTTACAACTGGTTAAAACAATTTATTAAAACAGACTGGACATCTGAACAAACTTCAGAATTACTAACAGATTTAGGTCTGGAAGTAGAAGTTGTCGAAAAATACCAGTCTATAAAAGGTGGTTTAGAAGGAGTTGTTGTAGGACACGTACTTACTTGCGAAAAACACCCTGATGCCGACAGATTAAAAGTTACAACTGTAAATATTGGTTTAGAAGCGCCTGTGCAAATTGTTTGTGGAGCGTCAAATGTTGCTGCAGGACAAAAAGTTCCGGTTGCTACCATAGGAACTGTTTTATATGATAAAGAAGGAGCTGAATTCACTATCAAAAAAGGAAAAATTCGCGGACAGGAAAGTCACGGAATGATTTGTGCTGAAGATGAATTAGGTCTTGGAAATGGTCACGACGGAATTATGGTTCTAGATGATGCTTTAGAACCTGGAACGCCAGCTTCTGTAGTTTTCAAGATTGCAAATGATGAAGTATTCGAGATTGGATTAACGCCAAACCGTGCCGATGCTATGAGCCATTATGGAACTGCACGTGATTTAAGAGCCGGAATGTTGCAACGTGGTGTAAATATAGAATTGATCACACCATCTGTAAGCAACTTCAGAGTTGACATGCGTACCTTAAAAATTGACGTTAATGTTGAAGAACCTCAATTAGCACCAAGATATTGTGGGGTAACTATTTCAGGAATTACAGTTCAGGAATCTCCTGCGTGGTTACAAGATCGTTTAAAAGCTATTGGATTAACTCCAAAAAATAATATTGTAGACGTTACCAATTATGTATTACATGAATTAGGACAACCGCTACACGCCTTTGATGCTGCCAAAATCAATGGAAAAATAATTGTAAAAACACTTCCTGAAGGAACTAAATTCACCACTTTAGACGATGTTGAAAGAACATTACATAAAGAAGATTTGATGATTTGCGACGAAAAAGGTCCGTTATGTATTGCGGGTGTTTTTGGTGGGAAAAAATCAGGAGTTTCAGAGGGTACCACTTCTATATTCTTAGAAAGTGCTTATTTTGATGCGGTGAGTATTCGTAAAACAGCCAAAAGACACGCATTAAATACAGATGCTTCTTTTAGATTTGAAAGAGGAATTGACCCAACGATTACAGAATATGCCTTAAAACGTGCTGCCATATTAATTCTGGAAGTTGCAGGTGGAAAACTAACTTCTGATGTTGTGGAAGTTTATCCTAAAAAAATAGAAGATTTCTCTGTTCTATTGAATTTCAGTCATGTGTCTAAAATTATTGGACAGGAAATTCCAAAAGATACGATCAAAAAAATACTAGTTTCTTTAGACATCAAAGTAAACAGTGTTTCTGATTCAGGTTTAGGATTAACAATTCCGGCGTATCGCGTTGATGTACAGCGTGAAATCGACGTAATTGAAGAAATTTTGAGGGTTTATGGTTACAACAACATTAATTTCTCTAAGAAATTCAATGCCACTGTTGCCAACTCACCCAGAACAGAAGATTATAAAGTTCAAAATGTAATTGCTTCTCAATTGAATTCTCAGGGTTTCCACGAAATGATGGCGAATTCTTTGACTACAGCAACCTATGCAAAATTGTCAACTTCATTAAAAGAAGAACACAATGTAGTAATGCTGAATCCGTTGAGTAGTGACTTGTCTACTATGCGTCAGTCTTTATTGTTTTCAGGATTGGAAGCTATTTCATACAATATTAACAGAAGAAATTCTGATTTAAAATTATTTGAATTCGGAAAAACCTATCACAAATATCTTAACGGGTATGAAGAGCACAAACATCTTTCATTATTGATTTCCGGAAACAGAAACAAAGAGAGCTGGACAAATCCTCAAAAAACTACCGATTTCTTTTTAATGAAGGGGTATGTAAAAGGTATTTTGGCACGTTTAGGAATCGATAAAATTTCGAATGCACCGGTACAATCTGATGTATTTTCAGAAGGAACTGCAATTTGCTACAACAATGATACTTTAGTTGAAATGGGTGTGGTTAAGAAATCTATTCTAAAACATTTCGGAATTAAGCAAGATGTTTATTATGCTGATTTTAACTGGGATCTGATTTTAAAAATCATAACAGGAAAAATCAAATATTCAGAAATTCCTAAATACCCTGAAGTTCGAAGAGATTTGGCTTTGTTAATTGACCAAAATACAACATATGAAAGTATATTCAATTTGGCTAAACAAACAGAAAAAGCACTTTTAAAAGACATTAATTTATTTGATGTTTATGAAGGAAAAAATCTTCCGAAAGGTAAAAAATCATACGCTTTGAGTTTTACTATTCAGGACAACACGAAGACACTTACAGATAGTCAGATTGATAAAATCATGTCTAAACTGCAACAAACTTTTGAAACTGAACTTGGTGCAAGTTTGAGATAAAAAAAGTTTTCATTCATAAAAAAACCCGACCATAAAAAAGTTGGGTTTTTCTATTTTAAAAAGTAACGCGAGTTGATAATCTCCTTGCTCCTACTGAATTGGGATGAATTTCATCTCGCCAGTATTCGGACGAATTCAATAAACCGCGATAATCTATTATCCGGCTTTGAAAACGATAACCGTAGTAATTGAAATGATTTTTTATCTGGTATAAAAGTGCATAAAAACGATCTAATAATCGGATGATGCTATAACATCTCAAAATCTCATCTGTAATTCCTAACCGGTCAAAAACAGGTTTTATCCATGGTCCTAAAGGCAAACTCAATCCCGCTACTGATGGCTGTACTCCAAGCTTGAATAAAGGATAATCGTACGTATGCATATAAAATATGGTGTTTGGCGTACAATATGCGTTTACGATACTTCCAAAGCCCATATAATTGCGCATAATAGTCGTAAAAATAGCATTGAGATTGGCCGAATTGAAAAGTGCGCTGTCAAAAGTACTGGTATTTAAATATCTTTTGTATAAAATACATTTTTGATACAAAGCATCGCCAGACAAACTTCTCAATTCATTTAGTTTTGCTGTATCCGTAAAGAAACCAGGATTAAATGTGGTCACTCCGGCATTTAATATTCTGCCTAGTTGTGGAAAAACGTCATTTCCGCCTCCACTAAAATAAATTCGGTCAATTCGATACCCACTTACATATTGCACAAAATGAGCTTTGTCCGCATACATTTGTGAAGTTGTTTCTCCAAATTTTGCCAAATGAAGGCAATTTAAGTTGAGCCTTTGATTATGATCTGTAATGGTATCATACAGATCTAAAACTCTCGGAACTGGATAATCCAACCACGAATCTCCTTCAAAAATGACATTAAGTGTATTGGCGTTGCCGGCATTTCTTCTGAAGATAAATGAGTTTGTCAAAAACGGCTGATGCAGCGATTCATCTTCACTTTCTGTCAATGCTGTAATAGCTCTTGGCAATTGTTTCAAAGCAATAAAGGTGACATCATTTGGAGTAATGATTCCGGAAACCTGAATGTTGTTATTGGCCTGAAAGTTCAAGATTGAAACAATAGTATTATCCGTTTGACTGTTGGAAATGTTGCCACTAACAGTAAGTGGATAACCTAATTCTTTAAGATAATTTTGAATTTGAAGAACATCCTGCGGATTATTCACTGCATTCAATCCTACGCTATTGCTTAATAATTGTGCTGATGAAACCGAACCGGAATTCTGATTTATAATGGGGGAATTAGAAACTAAATTTTCCATAATATTTGCTTTTTATATTATTTTACCTGGATTGATGTAACCATGTCCGGCTCTGAATATCTCGATATTATTCTCTTTAAAAGAGACTGAATCACAAGCCTTAAAGAGCTTTTTTCTAATAGAAATAATATCAAGCCGGGGCTCTTTTTCAAGAATGTTCATTACCAAAGAAGCTACATAAGGTGCTGCCATACTACTTCCGCTTTTAGAAGTAAGTTTATTTGATGCTTTGTTTTCTTTGCCCGAAGAAGAACAGGATGATCTTATTTTAAAACCCGGTGCTACCACTTCCGGTTTCATCCGGCCATCAACAGTTGGCCCTGAACTACTAAAAGACAGAATAGGTTTTGAATCATCATTTTGATTGTATGCTCCAACCACTATGCTATATTTCGAATTGCAAATCGAGTTTGTTGTGTGCGTTTTATTCGCAATTTTTGGCAAAAAAATAGATTGTCCGCCGTCATCACGCTCTATATAACAATGATAACGTCCGTTTTTTACTTTATTTCCAACTAACTCAATGGTCCAGAATTTGGAGTTTAATTTGCCGTTAACGAGAATATTAATTTGGTTTTTATTGGTATTAGGTTCCTTACTTCTATGGAGACAAATACCAACTTCATCACCATCTTTTATAATTAATTCATCTTTAAAAGGTGTTGAGGAAAGCAATATTTTCTGAGTGTCATCATACACATTTATACTCAAAATATCATCGCCATGGTACCAAATTTCCATTTCATTAGGCGTACGATCGTGTTTTTTGAACATCCACGGAATTTTAATTTTCTGATTGTTCCTGATATCACCATAAGTATGCACATTTGCCTGATGATAATTTCCTGTACTCTGTACAATCGCAGTTCCTTTTCTGGCTGTCAGAATATTGTCAATTGCCTGTTCAACTAAAGTTTGTCCCGTGTGCGCATCTCCGTGCCCACCAAGACTCATATTAATAACAATTGGGCGATCTCCGGCTTCTGTGAGTAAAAAATCTAAGCCTTCAATTAATTTAACCGAATCTCCAAGAGACAAGTTGCAGCCATTAACCAGATTTGTTCCCATATCAACTGCTAAAATTTCAACATTTGGCGCAAAACTTTTTTGAGCAACGGCGCCATTTCCACAGGCAATTCCAAGAACATGCGTGCCATGCGTACCATTTCCAAACAAATCTGATTTTCCCGGGTGATATCCTATTTTCTTAAATGGAAAATCATCTAATAAGGCCTCATTAATCTGGGTTTTAGTAATAATTCTACCGTAGCCAAATTTATTTTCCTCATATCGGTCCGATTGTATCCAGATTTTTTCGAAACGTGTTTTATCATCTTTAATAAAATCAGAATGCGTAAAATCAAAGCCAAAATCTATGATTCCAAAAATAACATTCGACGTATTTTCGGCAGAAGTATTGATTTTCTTTTCCAAAATTTCATGTGATGATACCTCCTCCACAGCAATATTTGCAGGAACTACACGAGGTGCTTTTAAGCTTTTAACTTTCTTGCTATCATAAATGCGGCATAAATACCGGCGTTGTGTCCTGATACTTACAATAGTTCCAAATTCCGAAATAATTTTGCAATGTTCCGGATATTCTTTTTCCTTTTCTAAACGCATTAACAACGATAATTCTTCGTCGGGATTACCGTATAATATTATTTTGAGTCTCGGATCCATAAGCTTTGGTTTAACTTTTTAATTGATAGTTAATAGCTTACGTTCAATCGAACCTAACTCTGAGCCTAAAAGAGTGAAATAAATGGTTTCTTCGATTATTATTGAAAAACCATCTTCGACATTCTTTGACTGAGAAATAAATTCATCGATTTCCTTGATGTAAAGACTATTTTTAAATCCCATTTTATCTAATCCTGAAATAAAATCCCGATCTTCTTTTTCTAATTTTGAAAAGTTGGCATGTTCTGAAATTCTATTAAAAGTTTCTACTGAACTCTTAATAGAAAACAGACTTTTAGGAAATAAATTTTTAATCAGAAACGCTTTCTCTTCTTTTGCTTTGCCTGATAATTTAAAATCACTTTTAAAAATAGTAGGGCGAATTTGATTGATCTTTTTCAGAATCTGATCCGTTGTTTTTTCAATTTTTTCTAAATTAATTATTTCGTGGTTAGATGCTGCTGTTTTCATTTTGGTTCGTTTTTAGTCGATGTTTTCTGAGTAGGAGCTTCTTTAGTTGGCACGACAGTATCAGGCGTTGGCGCTGGCGTAACTTTCAAAATTTCATCTACTCTCTTTTTAAGTACCAGAATAGCATCGTTCAAATCTGCAGTTTTTATTTCTAAACTTTCAATTTTAGGACTAAGTGTTTCTGATATCATTTTCTGCAGCTCTATTTTGTTGCTTTCCGGAATTTTAGCAATTTCTGCTTTTATAGCTTTAGTACTTTCTGAAATTTCTGCTTTAACAGCTTCTAAGGTTACAACATTAACAGGAGCAGTTTCTACTGTTGATCCTTCCTTAGTTGGTTCATTTGTCTTGGCAGGTTCTTCTTTTCCAGTAGTAGCACTACCTTTTTCCGGTAAGCCCTGAAAACTATCTTTTTCGTCAGACGCTTTTGTAGTTACCGGAACAATCCCCTTTTCTCCTTCGAATTTGGCTTTGTTGTCGATAATTAAATAGCTCATCAACGGATTTTCAGACACCATTCCTGTCAAAAGTGCTGTATTGGTTACTTCCTGATTTCCGGGAACATTGTAAAAATTTGCTCTGCTATTGGCTATCACATAATTGATTAATAAATTAATTGGATTCATTGTTTCCTATTTTAAGGTTCATAAAAAATAAAGGGCAATTGGGTATCAACTGCCCTTTTAGACTTACTTATTCATCATCATCATCATGACAAGTGGCAGCATTGTATTGTTGGTGCCTGTATTACCCTGACCTTGCTGAGACATAATTAAAACTAATGGTAACATCATGTTCGAATTGTCAGATTTTCCAGAACCCGAATCGCCCATTGTCGTCATCATTGGTAACAATAAAGACATCGTTTGGTCAACAACTATAGCAGTACCATCCTGAACAATTGTGTCTGGTTTACCTGTTTCAGTTGCTTTAACGACTTTAAGTTTTGTAACATCTAACTTTGGCTGGTTTAGCAGTGATCCCATCATATTCATCATTTGCATATTTTTTAAAACCTTAGTTTGATTATCACCTTTACGGGCATCTAACTTAGCAAGTTCTGTATGTTTTTGATCTAAGGCAACCAGGGTTTTATTAGTGGCTAATGACGTTTTCTTAAGTTCGTTTACCTGGTTTGAAATCGCATCCAATGATTTTTTTAGTTCGCTTTTTGTAGCATAATCATTAGCTCTTCCGCTTAACGCTTTCCCAAAGTTTGATTTTTGCTTCACAGCCGAACTTACATTTGGCCTAATCCCTCTTGTAGAAGGTCTTCTGCGCTTTGCGGCTTCATCATAACTTTCGTCATAACTTTCTAATAGATCTTCGCCTAAAAGATCTTCGTTAAAATAATCTTCATTTAATAAATCTTCGTCTAAATAACTTTCGAAATAGCTCATAATTTTAATTTTTAATGGTTAATTTTTGTTGAAATAATGTTTGTTATACTTCTGGATAGCAGGCTGAATATATTTATTGAAAAGAATAAAATCAGGAATGCTGTTACCTGGTTTTCCGGTTCCAAAACATTCCGGACAATCCCCATTTTCGCCAAAGCATTCTGTACAGGCACCAATAGCTTTTGCTAAATCATCATTTTGATTTAGTTCAAATTCAAGCTGAAATTTTAATCCTTCGATAATGGTAAAAAGTTTATGATTGATTTTTTTTAGCTTCTTGATTCTCTCTTCAAGCATTGGATCAATTTTTGGAATTTCTTTTTCCTCTTCAGGTTCTTTTTTTTCCATCATGGGTTGCATCAGCTCAAAATATTTAGCCATTTCAGGATTATGTTCTTTCAAATATTCTAAATAAGCATCCATTGTTATAACTTTTAGGTTTTATAAACTGGCAATAGAGTTTTCAAGTCTATTAATTCTGTTAGGGGTGTTTGTGCCAACAAACTGGCCATATTGATCGATATAATAATCCTCAGTCGGAATTAATCCGCCGTTATAATATTCATACAGAATATTTTCGGTTAAATAATTCATGCTTTCGATTAATTCGGCAAAAGAGTGGCTTTCAATTGGTGCATTTGGACTTGCAGTTCCTAAACTCTGCTGTGCCTGACCAGCCTGGAATTGAGGGTTATTGATAACACCTCCTAATTGATTGTACAACCCCTGCACCCTGCCAATATCCTGAGCTGCCTGCGGACGCAATTGTACCGGATTATCCTGTACATATTGTTGAATTGCAGGAAGAGCAGCTCTGCCGGCATCAGCAAGATATCTTGTAGTATTACCCCAAGCTTGTCTAACTGGCGAAGGAGCTTGTCTGCGTTGTTGTGGCGCTTGTCTGTATTGCTGTTGTGGTGCTGGTCTGCGTTGCTGCTGGCGACTATTATCTAATGCAGAGCTTCCTGCTCCTGCCAGGTTGCTAACTAATCCACCAACAGCTCCTCCAATTTGAGGTGCGCCAAAATAAGTTCCAACAGCAGTTCCTACGATTGGAGCAACGGCAGAAACGCCACGTAAAACTCCGGAACCGATACTGCTGGCAACATTACCTAAACTTGACCAAAAACCTTCTGCTTCACTTTCAGACATTTGATCTACTCTTGATAAAAGGACATCTTCCAGCTCGCTTTCGCTTAAATTAGAATATTCCGGTCCTAAAACATATCGTACAGCTTCAAAATAATTGTCTTCGCTGAATGATTCTCCCTGAAAAACTTCGTGATATAAACTCATAATTTTTAGTATTACTATTAACTCCTACTCTTTTTAACAGGCTTTTCAGATTTCGCCTATCCATTTTGTGCACAAAAAGGAACGATGTAAAATTGATTTTTTATAAATTACTAAAAAACAGTACTTTAACCCAATTTTTTAAATAAATTTACCCTTACAAAAAAGGGTAGATTTCCCCTTGCCCGCTGTAAGGGTTTAAAATAAATTTGCCCATAAGAATTGTTTAAAAAAAGTATTAACTATCAATTAAACCATTAACTATTAAAGATTTAATTTTAAAATTATGGAAAAAGAGCTAAGAAGACCGACCCAATTAATTACTAGAAAATTCGCTACAGAATTACATTTAAATTTCATGAAATACCGAGCCAGTATTATTGCTAAATACATTAAAAAAGAAGATGCTAATGCTATTTGGTTTTCTGTAGAAGAACTCGAAAATTATATTCATTACATCAAAACCAAAGGTGAAAAAACAGGATATGACGTAAATGGAATTCGCATTTACTTTGGCGTATATCCTGATGAAAAAAAATATGAGGAAAAAGCTGGTTTGATGACCGTTTTTTTGCAGGCAACCGGAAAGAAAATCAGAAAAGCTGCTAAAGAAGGTGAAGTACAAACTCTCGCCTTACATATGGATAGCGGCGAAGGCGATGTATCAAGTATTGAACCAATGAATTATGGCAGTATCGGAAGACCGCCAAGCTTAGACTACTAAAAAATTATGTTTGAATTTTTAAGATTTTATACCTTTTATTTAGCTTTATTCTCCGGAATTATTGGATTGATTTCAATGCATAAACTTCCTAGTAATAGAGCTAAATTTTTAGTAATTTTAATTTGGTTTTCTGTTGTAATAGAGAAAGTTGGCTATTACTTTACAGAATGGACCGGCTTATTAAATTACTATGTTTTTAATTTTTATATGCTCGTCACCTTTTCTGCCTATATATTGCTTTTGAGGAGTTTGTTGTCAAAAGTAAATCATAGAATAATTGCGATTCTTTGTTTTGTGCTGTTTATTGTTTCTTTCTTTTTAAATATTTTATATTTTAAAAAAGATGTAAACCACTCCTTTACTTATAGTTTCGCCATTGGAGTTTTATTGATTATGATATTATCCTGTTTATATTTGGTTGAAATCTTTAATTCAGACAAAATATTAAACTTTAAAAGATCAGTCTTTTTTTGGTACATATTGGGCATATTAGTTTTTCATGTACCGTTTTTGCCTTTTATGCTTGCTTTAAATTGGTTTTTGATCAAACATGATGAATCCATTTTTAGTTTGGTAGTTTTTATTTTAAATGTCCTTGCACATAGTTGCTATATTATTGGATTCTTATGGAGCGAAAAGAAATACAATTATTAGTCATTTCGTTAGGTATCGTTTTCTTAACTTTACTGATCATTTTGCTTGTTATATTCTTTTATTTTTTGAAAAAGAAAAACAATTATTTGGTTGAAAAAATGGAGTCCGAAATGTTTTTTCAATCGGAATTAGTCAAAACCAGAATAGAGATTAAAGATCAGACGCTGAGCGAAATCAGTAAAGAACTTCACGATAATATAGGCCAAATTATTTCTGTTGGCATCATGCAGCTTAACATGTACCTTAATAGCGGTAAACCGGTTCATCACAATGAACTCCATGATTTAAAAGAGATATTAGCCAAATCATTAGATGAGATAAGGATTCTCTCCCGAATCATCAATAAAGACAATTTACTACAAAGCAATTTTATCGAAGCCATAAAACAAGATTTAGAGCGTATAAAAAAGCTGAAAAACATTCAATACCATTACAATCTTACAGGCGAAATTCCGAATATAAGCCAGGAACACGATTTGTTTATTTATAGAATTTTTCAGGAAGCACTGCATAATAGCCTAAAACATTCACACAGTGACTTATTTGAAGTAAATATTAATACAACTGCAACTCATTTTTGCTTAGATATGAAAGATTTCGGTATTGGATATGATACCAACCAAACCAATTCAGGATTAGGTTTAAACAATATGAAATTAAGAGCCAAATTAATTGGAGCACAATTAATAATGGAATCAAATGCCTCAGGAACCAATGTAACACTAGAATACCCCTTAATCAAAGACTAATGAAACCAAACACCAAAAACAAAATAATTATTGTTGACGATCACCAGCTTTTTTCACAATCTCTTGAACTTTTAATCAACAGTTTTAAGGATTTTGAAGTGATTAACCGATTTGAAAATGGAAAAGTATTTGTTTCGTATGTGCAGGACCATGAAGATACAGATGTCGATTTGATTTTATTAGATGTAAATATGCCGGTTTTAGATGGTGTAAGCACAATGAAATGGATTAAAGAAAACAGACCCGACTTGAAGGTTATAGCCCTTTCTGTCAACGACGACGAGGAAATCATCATAAAGATGATTACAAACGGTGCCAAAGGTTATCTCCTGAAAGATACTTCGCCAGAGATTTTCAAGGATGCCATGGTATCAGTCATTGAAAAAGGATTTTATTTTACAGAAATGGTTTCTGGAATGCTGGTCAAAAAAGCAAATGATGATTCGAAAAAAATCAGTTTAAAAGAAAAGGAACTTGTTTTCATCAAACATGCCTGCACCGAGAAAACTTATAAAGAAATAGCCTCAGAAATGTGTTTAAGCCCCAAAACAATCGATGGTTATAGAGAATGTCTTTTTGATAAACTCGAAATCAAAACCCGAATTGGATTAGTGCTTTATGCCATAAAAAATAAAATCGTTTTGATTTAAATCAATATGTAAGTGCTGCAAAAATGGGATGATTTTTAATTTTCTCCCTGCCGTTTAGAAAAGATAATTCCATTAAAAAATTGCACTGTACAATTTCGCCTCCTAGTTTTTCTACCAACTCACAAACCGCTCTTGCCGTTCCGCCTGTTGCCAGAACATCATCGTGGATTAAAACGCGATCTCCTTTTTGAATGGCATCTGTGTGCATTTCGAGACTATCAGATCCGTATTCTAATTCATACGAAGCTGAAATAATCTCATAAGGCAGCTTTTTAGGTTTCCTTACGGGAATAAAACCTGCATTTAATTCCTGCGCCAACAACATTCCGAAGAAAAAACCACGACTCTCCGCTCCCACCACCTTATCTATTTTTTGTCCATTTAAAGATTCCAGCAAAATTTTGAGACATTCTGTTCTCGCAATTGGATCATTTAATAGCGGAGTAATATCTTTAAACAAAATTCCTTCTTTTGGAAAACCTTGAATATCACGTATATAATTTTCAATCTGCATTTTTTTTTATTTTTATGTTATTTTATGCTTGCATATCTCGCATTTATACCTATCTTTGCACCCGCAATAAGCAATCAACAAAGCTACGAAAAATTAGCTGAATTGATAACAAAAAGGCCTCGTGGCGCAACTGAATAGCGCACTTGATTACGGCTCAAGAGGTTACTGGTTTGAATCCAGTCGAGGTCACTACTCGGGACAAAAGAAAAATATCATCTTTTGTCCCGTTTTTTTTTGTCCGTAATCTATTGTTTACCAGGTAGATACAGTTGACCATTTCGTTGATCCTAGCGGTTTGGATTTTGTTTTCTCGAAATGTAAAATTTTCAGGAAAAATTAAACCAATTACCTCCCTCGAATCTGCTAAACTCGCATTATCAAAGGCGTCCCCGAGTTTTAAAAGGTTTTGCAGTCCTGAGTTCGTTAAATACTCTATATTCCCTCTGTCGTCCTCCACATTTCCCATCTCTTTTTCCAGATTACTGATAATTTCATTGTATTCATTCTTCATCAGATTATAGTCCTCAGCATCAATTTTCTCACTTACTAATAGATTTCTGGCAACCGATAATTTCTTTTCGTAAGTTGCTATTTGTTCAAGTGACTTCTTTTTTTCATTAGCAACTACCCCAGTGTGTTCTCGATATCCTTCAAGCAGCACTGCCGCATATAATTTTTTCACCTCTGGTAAAGGTTTGAATTTATTTAAATAGTCTTTAAATATTTTATTGGCAATCTCCGAGTTAACTCTCCATTTACAATCTTTATGACAATGATAGTAGTAGTAATATTTATTCCTTCCTTTACATTTACTGCCTGTTAGCTTCTGACCGCACTGCGGACATAGAAAAAAGCCTCTTAATGGAAAATTTTCAATAGTCTTGATCTTTGGCCTATATGTCCTCGCTTTACTATCAAGAACGTCTTGTACGCGATAAAACAAACCATCGCTTATGATGGCATCATGTTGTCCGTTTACCCATCTTTCTTCTTCATCTCTATATTTGGGAACAACTATTTTTCCGCAGTAAAGTGGATTCCTAAGTATGACCCACAAGTTACTCTTGGACAGGACAAGCCCTTTGTCCTTGGCCATTTGATAAATAGACTCGGTACTAAAAACATTTCTTGCAACCTGTTCAAATATCCAGATAAGTTTTGTTGCTTTTTCCGGTACAATGGCAATATATTTTTTTCCATCCTCAGTTACTTTATTTGCATAACCGTAAGGAGCCATTCCCATATGTCTGCCCTCTTTCTTACCTCGTCTAAGCCCCTGAAATGTATTTAGTGCTCTTCGGTCGTTTTCAACCTCGGGAGCAGCCAAGTAAAATGCAAGCATCATTTTGTTCTCCGGTATACTCAGGTCAAGCGGCTGTTCTATAGCCTGCGGCTCTACACCCAGTTTTCTTAAAACATTGATCATTTGGTAAGCATCACCGGCATTGCGACTGAATCTGTCCCACTTCATAAAAAGAACCAGATTAATTTTATTTTTATGTTTCTTCACATCAGCAAGAAATTTTTTCCATTGCGGCCTGTTAAAAGTCTTTGCCGAATGATCTTCGTAAATTACATAACGTATCTGTATTTGGTTTATGCTACAATACTTTCTTAGCATTTCTTCCTGATTACGTTGGGAGAAGCCTTTTTCAGCCTGCTCGTCAGTACTTACACGAATATATAAATCTGCTATCTTACTCATTTTGTTTTATTTAAATGTTTCAACACAGCGATATTAGCAATTATTCTTAAGAAATACAAGATTTCCTCTGCTTGTTCAATACTTACGTCTAATCCTTCCGACCTAAGCATTTGTAGAGCTTTTTCCGGGGTCAACTTTAATTTACTGTAGTCAATATCTTTCTCCATAATCACACTTTTTAAAAATCATAAAAAGTAATTTAAATGTAGAAATGCTTCAGAGATAATAACTAGCAGTACTTGTCCTTAAAAGGAAGTCTATTTCTGAGAAATTATTCATTTTGAAATATTATCGAAAAAAATCGCTAGTTAGCTCAATTCTACCAAATGCAGTGAAATGTGTTTTGAAGTTATAAATGGAAGTTTACTATCTTTAGAAAACTAATAATTTATACGGAAAAGTTCGATGTAACTAATTTTTAGGGTTGGTCTATTTAATTACTTTTTTTGTTCTATTAAGACCAAAACCTCTGTATTATTTAGGTTGTATACATTTATAAGAGATTGATCGTAACAGTTACAAAACTTTGCTAATCATATCAAACATTATCTAATACATTTGTATCAAACTATACTAAAATTATTAGTTATTTTTTGTATTTGTTCAGTAATATCTTTCTTACACAAATATTTTGTGGTTAATCCCCTCTTCTTTTCTAATAAGCAATTCTCCATATTTTGAAGTTGCTTTTCAGTTGCCATTTTCTTAAAATCTTTTAATAAGTAGAAATAATCAGAGGGGTATTTTTTTAAATAAGCTTTTAAAGCATAATGAATTTTGCCTGAATTCCTACCAACTCTAGAAACGAGGACATCATATTTGTCAATTTTTAAATCATTAGAGAAGGTATTTTTTTTAACATAACGCTTTTGACTGATTTTTCCATCATTATTACTAAAATGGACTACTTCATCAAATTCACCATTATTAATATTTACATTCTTTGCTAATTTCGAATTATCTATTCCTCTTAGAACCCTGCACTCAATTTCGATTGATTTTTCGATTTTTACATTTTCCTTGTAATTTACTTCTTTAATAAATTTTCCAACAAAAATCCTAGTCTTAACTTCGCTTTTTGAAAAATATTTACCTGGTGTTCCAATATATAATACATCGAAGTGAGCCAAAAACATTTCTTTAAATCTTTTTAAATTTTCAGCTTCAAATATATTTTGTGGTAATATCGCTCCAAAAAGGTCCATATCATTTAATATATGTAAATTAGAGACCAGCATTAAGGCCTCGATTCTTTTCGTTTTTATAGCCTCGATTTGTAATTCCGCCAACTTTTCGCTATAATATACATTTTTAGTGCTATAGTCCAATTTCCCAAAAGGTGGGTTCGCTAAAACTAATTTGTTTAGTTTAAAATTAATTGTTTCTAAGTCCTTAAGATTTAAAGCGTCCATTTTATAAATCTCATCTGAGATATCAATTGCTTTTAGATTTGGGCTGATATCAACACCCAAAGTACTACAACCTTGCCATCTGTTTGAGGCTGCACTTAAGAAGTTTCCACTCCCCACGCATATATCAACTACCATTTCCGGAGTATAATTTTGTGGAATAAGATTAACAATTTCTGCTGCTATATTTGCAGGAGTATAAAAATTAAGCCAGTCTTTATCAATCATCTTCTTAAACTATTATAAGTAATACGGTATAAATCATATGCCTCGCGAGCGCTGCTATGGTTTCTAGGAGTCTCAATTATCGATACAAATGTCATATAATATTTCAAGAAAAGAGCCCTATCTTGATTATATTTCCAAGTCCAAATAACTGTTGGTATTTTTTTTCCACGTTCATCCATTATTAAACGTTTCAATAAGCTATTGAAAATATAGTTATTTAATTCTTTTACAACGGTATTACATGTCATTTGCAAATTTTGCAAAGCAATGTAGTCTAAAGATAATGGCTTTTCAATAGAAAGACTATGATCGGTTAATCCTAGTTTTATAGCATTCTTCGTACCTAGTTTTCCAAATCTATGCACCAAACAGTGCCTTAATTCACAAACTTTTGCGAATTCGTCAAGTGCTACTACTAATGAATCTGGCAAATTTCCTTTTAAATTTAAAAATTTTTTTAAAGATTCCTGTACATTTACTTTACCTGCAAATGAAACATCTTCTAAAATTGCTTCAGGCATTAATTCATTGACGTGACTTATCGCTGCTCCATAAGATAACGGCAAACTTTCGCAATGAGTTAAACTTATTTTATCAATTAAAATTGTCCTTCTAATTATCTCACGCATATAGCTTTCAAAAACCGAGACACTTCCTAATAAAACCAAATTTGCTAAAATCTTGTTGTAATCTGCTGGGTTTGGATCAATAAGCACAGTTAAACTTCTGATTTTTTTTATATAGGTATCAATCGGTGTTTCATTTGTTTCTCGAAAGTCAAGATCAAACATGTTTGTCGTATCAAGAAAATGATACGGCGAAGTATTATTAGCGTCAATATTCATCTCTTTAAGTTAAAAATTCATCAACGATACTTAATACTCGTTTTAATATTTCCTGCGATCTATATACTCCAACTAACTTTACTTTCCTAAGCTCGCTTACTGGATTTTGTACAGAGTAGAAATCTTTAATTTTTTTAAAATTTGCTTCCTTTACAACTTGCAATTGAAACTTTGTAAAAGGAATTGCGTTAACATCCAGTTCCATACAGCTTTCAAAAGCAGAATTATTTACCAATTCGAAGCCACATTTATGACAAAATCTCTGGTCGTCTTGGATACGTACAGTGCCACAGTTAGTACATGGCGGTAAATTTAGTTTTAAATCATGAATGTCCTGTGGAGACAATAATGTATCCAATTTTCTTCTAACAGGATGTTTTTTCTCTGGACTTAATAATTGTTCAAGAATTTTCTTTGTGTCAAACCCTCTTCCACTACTAAATGCCTTCGCTTTTAAAAGAAATAAGAGATGGGGAGTATATCGAATATATTCTCTATTGTGACCATGACTCACACTACTTGAATGCTTATATAATAGCCCTGCTTCATTGAGAAATTGGGTCATTCTTTCGGCCATATTGTTCGTATGTTCCTCAATTCCAATAATTATATTTCTTGTTCCTACAAGCTCTTTATTTATAATGCTTATGTCACTGATAATAGCATCAAAAAAGTTATTGCCAACTTCTATTATATTAGAAAACTGTGGAATTTTCTTTTTTAAAGATAAATATTCAATTTTAATAAGATTAGAGTGTTGATCAATAACTTCATTAAATTTAGACTGCCTTGTACTTTTATTGGACTGTATATATGATCTAATTAGAAATATAAATGCCCGTGGAATTCCGAAAGATGCATATTTAAAAATTTCAACTATTTCGGAATCAATATCTTTTATTGTTTCACTTAGTCTTTTATTGATGACCTCGTTCATAAAAGTACTATAAGAAAACATATCATCAGTAACATTGATCCAGCATTCAACTTTTTCAGCGTCATGGCCAAGATGAAATTTTGAACCATACTCTGTCGTGCCAGGGTAAACTGATGCTTTAGGAGAAATATTTGGCGACTTTAAACCTATAAAAATCTCAAAAAAGTCAACCAGAAACTCCGGCGTTAAAGTTAATGCAGCATCATCTAATAAAAGAATTGCTCTTTTACGACCAGAACCTATTATTAAATCTTCAATTAAATTCTTTACATATGAAACATTAAGTATTTCTAGTAAACTTTCATCTTCGAATCTAAACAAGCCTTTCTCAGCTTTACCTATGAAAATCTCGAGTTTATTCTTTGCTAATCCTGGGTCGCGCATTAATGCGGAGATATCAATATTGGCCTTTTCACTAAACTCGTACATTGAAAGGACGATTTTTGAGAGTACCCAAGTATTAAATATTTTGATAGCATTCGATGCCCGTGACATAAGAGGTTCTAGATGATAGTATCGATTAAAACTCACATATAATGAAACGGGTTTATTTCCGTCTGAAATACAGTTTATATGTGATATCAGCATTTGATGTGTTTTCCCAGTGCCCCTTGGACCAATTAATAACTTTGCACCAGTGCCTAATAATTTTCTTTGGATATTTTCAAAATAGTTATCTGTCACAAACCAGTCTACAACCTGATCGTAATCTAAATAATCACTACGTTCTTCTAATTCTTTTTTGTCAAAATCCATATTCCTAAATTTGTAATTACTCAATCAAAACTGACAACGCTAAATATTATTAATAAAATCAGTTAAGTTGTATACAAAACTTTTTCCAATACCAATTGTTCTAGTTTTACTTCCAAACGATGGAAAGTCATAATAGATCTGCACATCTTCATTATCAATCGCAAACATACATGCACCCAGCGAATGTGGTTTCGTTCCTATAGGTGCAACAACTAACTCAAATCCATTATTTTGACTTTTAATATCGTTCAAAATATTATAAACACCAAAAGGTTCATTTGCGGTAGATCTTCGTATGGAACTAAATGCCTTCGATTGCTCTAACGGATATTGATTTTGCGAATATACATAATATTGCCAGCTAGGTTGAAACGATGGAAAACCGACAATTGCGTATGTTTTTCTATCAGAAGGATTAACATCTTCAAAAGCTTTACTAAATCTGTTACCTTCAAAGCCCATTATTGCAATTAAAATTCTTTCTTTGTTGTAATCTGATACTCTTGCAAAACCAGGCAGTGAATTTACCATACAAAATTTCTCAGTTAGATCAAATTTTTGTCTAGCATTATCTTCCTTTCCCTCTTGGACATATTTTTCCGGCTCCGTATATGTAATTAAAAGTTTCTTAGGTTGAAAGTCTCTTTTTATCAAAAGCAAAAGGTAAAAAAGAAACGGATGTTTTAATGATGTAATATCAATTAATAGATTCTTATTATTTATATCTATTTGATGCAGATCAATACCTAAATCTTTTACTAAGTCTTTGCCTTCCGTATCCAGATTTTTTCTTATTTGATTTCCATCTACAGGTAAGTTTTGTATAGAGTACTTTTCATGTTCAATATCATAATCGACAGCTAGTATATCATTTTTATAGAAGCCCTTTATCAGCGAAAGGACATTTGTTGCCCTAGCTTCTGAACTCGTACCAAGAAAAAAAATATCTATATCATTAAAAATGTTTTTGATATCCAAGGAGGAATCTAATTTGTAGTACCTATTATAAAGCATCGAATAAATCTATTTTAGTTTGCCCCCCGTTGATCTCTTCGATTTTCGCAAGAGCATTTGCAACATCATTTGCCTTTCTACTTTCTCCACTAATTAACACGGCGAGATTTCCTGGATCAATATATAAGCTTCTTATTTTTCTTGCCGAAATTTGAAAATAAGGTGCATAAATATGATTGAGGTGGTATTCGATATTGTTCCCATCAATCGAAGAATTCTTAACTTTTGTCTCTTCCTTTTTTTGCAGTACCGAGTAAAGTTCTGCACTCTTTAAAAAAATTAAACTTTCTTCATCAAGTCGGTTAAATTCACTAGAAAAATGATTTCTTTCAGGCTCACTCAATTTGATATCACGGTGCAACTTTTCAAAAATACCACCTAGTAGTAGAACAAATCTTTTTAATTTATTGCTATATGGTGTATAAGTTTCAATATCATTAATCTTATATTGACTAACATAATATGCCGCCTCAGATTGTTCATTGGGTGTCAACCTTCTTGGAGATTGGAATTCAAATGAATTTCTAAAAGCGTTCTTAAAAGCACTTTCACAAAGTTCTAAAAAGAATCTTATAATACCTGAGGAAGTCGATTTATAAGTATTAAAACCATAATACATTTTATTTTTACTATGCTCCTTGCACAATAAGAATATTAGACCATTCTTATTATTGTGAATCCAATCATTAAATTTTGAAGGTTTATTTTCTAAAAATAATGTTAGTTCATGTGCTATATGTTCACTTTTTTGGCCACGTTCCAAAAGAACAAGTATTAAACGTAAAATTAATGGATCTGCTGATTCATAGAGGATTGAACAATTTTCCTCTATACCAACTCGAGCTTTTATCTTCGACTGAAGAATTTTGATATCTTTAGGTTTTAAAAATGATGATAATTCATCCTCTAGATTATATTCACCTAAGTAAAACCTTATGTCCAAATAAGTAGGATCACCAATCACTTGCAAAGCATCTATTTTTTCAAGTCTTTTACGACAAATATCCACAATTAATTCCTCATACTCTTGTGATGTAAATTGTTCAAAGTTGTAATAACTGTAATCGTGAGGAGGAGTAATTATTTCACTATCTCCTAAAGTTTGGTAAGTTTTGCATCCTTTATTCCGCATCCCTATATCAATAATGACTGGATTAGGATGTTTAATTAAAGTGTTAACTATTCTTTGCTGATACAAAAGCAAATTTTCATATTCGTCAATAAAAACATGAATAGTTTTCTCTTGAAAATTTTTTTGTTTTAGAATACTCTGTGCTATTAAATTCAATAAATATCCATTACTAATGATAATTGGTCTTTCAATTTTGCTAACATTATTTACATAATTCATTAATAAAATTTCCTCATAACTCAGCTTTTTTAACAACAAAGAAAAACTATCAATTGAATCTTTTAAATTAAACAAAATATTGAGTTCGTCAGAAAGATCAAATTCAATCTGACTTTCACGGCTATCAAAACTTGAATTTATATCTATAATGATCTCAACCAATCTCTTTGATAAAGTGATATTTAAAAAATGACCAAACAGCAATGTCCAATCATCATCATCCAAACCTTTATGTTGAAACGCAGGAACAAAATTAGAATCAGCCCTAAAATGAATTCCAATAAGTTTTTCGGCTTTAAAAAACTCTTCAAATCTTATATTCTTACTTTCCGATTCTTTTTTTTTGTTAAAATATGAATGATACAAAAAAAACATTGTTTTACCTGAACCTCTACCTCCTTCGAGCATTAATGACTTTCGCTTTAATAGTCCCTCAAAATTTTTGTGATTAGAATAAAATTCAAATAACTTGTCACCTAATTGTTCGGCTCGATCTATAGAAAATGGATTATTGTATATTGTCATGCGCGAATGTATTTTTATTCTTAAACAATGGGTTCCATTTTTTATTTTGAATATAAAAAAGTGGTAAAGATGAGTCTGGAATCGAATGATGAAATGCCATTGCATAATCCAAATTTGTATATCCGAATAATGGAATCCCTTTCCTTTTACATAGTAAATCTAAAACATTTTTGCAAGATTCAACCTCTTCATTATCAAAATAAACCGAATCTTTACCAAATACCTTATACTTGTTTGTTAATTTCTCACAGAAAGTTATTCTTAATCCTACGTCAAAGTTATTAGAGTGAAAGTTTAAAAGGCCATCTTCACTACTCACTAAACAGAAATATTCTACTTCGAGATTTGGGAAC
Organism: Flavobacterium aquidurense; assembly: GCA_900107365.1. Taxonomy (GTDB): domain Bacteria; phylum Bacteroidota; class Bacteroidia; order Flavobacteriales; family Flavobacteriaceae; genus Flavobacterium; species Flavobacterium aquidurense. Next base: position 53,362 of record FNPS01000008.1, on the reverse strand, counting down.
ATTTTTCGAAGTTCCTTGGGCGTTATAATTTTTTTATCCAATTGAATCTTTTCAAAATTCCAGAATTGGAACAATTGGTTGGAAGAGCCAATAAAATCGTCAATAATAATTAAATTTTTTGATCTTAAGAGTTTCTCGCTTTTTAAATTGTTTTGATCTACGATATTTTCTTCGGGAAAACCAAAATCGTTGGTCAAATATCTAGCCATAGCAAGCGAGCTTTCTGACAAATTATCAGTTCTTAATGGCAAAACTATAGCATCACGAATAAAATCATTTTTTAATCTGTTAAGTTCATCATTGCTCAAATTAAAATTATGAGCAATTTCTTCTTCTAATGCTTTTCTTTTAAAGATTAGCTCAAAAAAACCAAATTGGAGTAATCTTATCATATCCTCCTCCGAATAGAAAACAAATCTATCAAGTAGCTTTAAAGCGCAGTATTTCTCTTCAATCGTATCAAAATTACTTAACCATGCATGAAATGTATTAATATCTAACTTTGACCAAAACTTACTTTCAATATAAAAATATACCTTATTCTTTGCATATTTGATGAAATCTTCCATAGAAAAAATTAATTAAATGAACTAGATAAATTATATATTCTTGTCAAATTCATCTGTTTCCAATCGTTCTGAAACATTTTGGTCAACAATTAATGAAGAAACTTTAATTAAGTGGTTTTTTCCATCTTTTGCCTGACCATTAGTAATATTTACTACATCATTTACAAATATTTTCTGCCGTATAAGATTGCTTATTTTTGTTTGTGATCTGTGCATTTTCATCAATTAATTCTGTCAAATGTAATAAATAAAGATTATGAAAAATAAATTATAGTAGGTAAAACAATTAAGTACATGCATTATGCCGTTTCAGGCATTTACTCAAATCATCCAAAATATAAAAATAACTTTCTCTTACGTAAGCTGCTAGCTATCTTTCCAACGTCTCCAGCAGTTACTGCGTAACCTTAGTATTATTAAAAATAAAAAAGATGCAGCAGCATCTTTTTTATTCCTTCTCTAAGTCAAATTTAAAATCAAATAATTCTTTAGGTTCAATATCCAGACCCTTCGCTATTGAAATTATTGTTCCCAGCGATGCCCCATGTTCGCCATTTAAAACTCTATAAACCTGCTTGAGTTCAATCTTTCCAATAGATGCAACAGTCATAACATCTTTTTTATTCTTTTCCATTACACGTTCTAAATTCTGACCAAATGCTTTATAATATTTTTTCCTAATCTCCTTCATAAAGTGAAATTGAGATAATTAGGACAAAAAAAATTGTCAAATTTGACAATTTTGTGATTTTTTTCATATATTTGAAATTCTAAATAAATATTTAAAGAAATTTTAAATAGGATTTTATTAATTTTGCGACTCTTCAATTAAAAATATTTGAAGCATTCGCTTTGAATCTCGAACAGAAAACTGGCGTTTTTTAAACCACGAGAGGATAAGTAAGATGCTCACGTCATTGGCGTGGGCTCACTTATTGTGGTTGGTGCCGCCAGTACCTCTGTTCGATAAGCTGAGTTCCGCGCTTTTTTATGCTCAATACTCTCTTGTTATTCTTAGTGTTATCTCGATGATTTTTAAAGTGTTCGCAAAAAAAACGAATAAATCTAAACTTACATATGCCTGTGAATTAAATAAAATCTTTATTGTGATTATTAAGCCGTTTACTTAATACATAAAAAAATGGCCCTCTGCAGCAGCGACTAACTAGAGCAGAGGACCGTAGCCAATCAAATCATATTTAACTAACCAATCCCAAAATTATGAATAATTATTCATTTTCCAAGGGTGGAATGGATCTCTATTGCCTAATTTTTCTAGGTTTTCTACTATCTGTTTCACCATTGTCTGCCAAAAATCAATCTCAGCAAAGCAATTCATTTTCCCAACAGCATAAGGTTCAAGGTACTGTAACAGATGGCACTAATCCCCTGCCTGGTGTAACCATTGCCATTAAAAACAAAAAAAACAATGCCGTAATTTCCGACTACAGCGGTCAGTTCTCGCTCACCTGCTCTCCTAATGACACTCTTATAGTTTCATATATAGGCTTTAAAACCGCACTTATTTCTGTTCAGGGACGTTCACTTCTAAACATAGTCCTTTCCTACGATACCACTACTCTTCAAGAAGTCCGTGTCAATGCGGGATATTATTCAGTTAAAGAAAGCGAACGTACCGGAAGTATCGCACGTATAACTTCTAAAGATATAGAAACCCAGCCCGTAACAAATGTATTAGCAACCATGCAAGGGCGAATGGCAGGTGTTAGTATTACCCAAACCACTGGAGTTCCCGGCGGAGGTTTTGATATTAAAATCAGAGGACAAAATAGTCTTAGAACTGATGCCAATGCTCCCCTATATATCATCGATGGAGTTCCTTTCTCTTCTGAGCCCATTGGTTATAACCAGACCAATACAACCTATCCTGGTCTGTCGAGTCCACTCAACAGCATTAATCCCGATAATATCGAAAGCATTGAGATTCTTAAAGATGCGGATGCCACGGCTATTTATGGCTCCAGAGGAGCCAACGGCGTTGTACTTATAACAACAAAAAAAGGGAAAGAAGGCAAGACCAGGTTCACCCTTACTGCCTCTACGGGCGCAGGAAAAGTGACCAAATTCATGGATCTTATGAATACCCAGCAGTACTTGGCTATGCGAAAACAGGCTTTCATAAATGACGGTCTTGCTAATTATAACCCATCGGATTACGACATCAACGGCACTTGGGATCAAAACCGCTATACCAACTGGCAGAAAACCTTGATAGGAAATACAGCACAGATAAATGACCTTCATGGAACCTTAACAGGCGGTTCGGAGAAAACACAATTTCTCCTAAGCGGCAGCTATCGCACAGAATCAACAGTATTCATCGGCGACTTTCTCTATAAAAAAGGAGGAAGCCATTTTAGCCTGAACCACCGCTCTGATGACAGCAAATTTCGATTAACTTTTTCAGCTGGCTATACACTGCAGGACAATGATATGCCGGCATCCGACTTTACTTCCGTATCACGGATACTCGTACCAAATGCCCCGGCGCTTTACAATCAGGACGGCACCCTGAACTGGGCCGAGGGAACATGGGAGAATCCCCTTGGAAATCTTTTTCCTAAAGTAAAATCCAAAACAAATGATCTTGTAGCCAATACGGTACTTTCTTATGAACTGCTTCCGGGTCTTGTCCTAAAAAGCAGTTTGGGGTATACAAACCTCAGCACCACCGAAACAAGAACCTGGCCTTCCTCTGCTTTTAATCCCGCAGCAAATGTTCCGAGTTCACGATCAGGGATATATTACAATAATACCAAACGGTCTTCATGGATAGCTGAACCTCAGATCAGCTGGGACAAAGACCTTCTGGGTGGAAAGCTCGGAGTTCTTCTGGGATCAACATTTCAAAGCCAGACCACAGAGAGGCTGTATCAATACGCTGAAGGATTCAGTTCCAACTCCCTGATTTATAATCTGGCAGCAGCCACTTATATAAAAATTAATCTTAACGATGAAACCCAATATAAATATCAGGCCTTCTTCGCAAGGCTCAATTACAATTACCAGCAGCGCTACATCCTTAACTTTACCTTTAGACGCGACGGATCAAGCCGCTTCAGCCCTGAGAACAGGTTCTCCAATTTTGGAGCCGTCGGAGCCGCTTGGCTGTTTTCTAGTGAGGAAATTCTTAAAAACAGCTCATGGCTGAGTTTTGGAAAAATTCGCAGCAGTTACGGAATCACAGGAAATGACCAAATTGGCGATTATCAGTTTTTAAATACGTACACTACATCCGGAGTAAATTACAATGGCGTGATCGGGCTCCAGCCCTCAAGACTCTATAATCCAAACTTTGGATGGGAAACCAATAAGAAATTTGAAATTGCGGCAGAGCTTGGATTTCTGCACGATCGCATATTCCTGACTGCCGCATGGTATCAGAACCGTTCCTCGAATCAATTGACAGGCATTCCTTTGCCGGGCACCACAGGATTTACTACACTCCAAGCCAATCTTGATGCTACAGTTGAAAATAAAGGGACGGAACTGACTCTGCGCACAGTTAACCTCAACACTGGAAACTTTAATTGGACAACCAGTCTTAATTTGACCTTTGCCCGTAATAAGCTTCTGAAGTTTCCCGGACTGGAAAGCTCTCCTTATAGTCAGAAGTACCGTATCGGGAAACCTTTAAATATTGCCCTGCTCTACCAGTATAAAGGAGTCGATCCCCAGACTGGCCTGCACACCTTTGAAGATCTGAATGCCGATGGAAGAATCTCTTTTCCTGAAGACCAGCAAGTGGTCACTGATCTTAATCCTAAATATTTTGGAGGGCTTCAAAATCAGCTGACCTATAAGAAATGGAAACTTGATTTTCTTTTTCAATTTGTAAGTCAAAAAAACAGGGCTGTTGCAATGGAAAATGCAGGTATGATGTTAAATCAGCCCTCAAGAATGATAGACAGCTGGAAAAACACGGGAGACAACTCAAAATACCAAATTTATACCACAGGTATAAACGATGCGGCGCTCACTGGTGATTATTTATTTAGTGGCAGTACAGCGGCTTTTGAGGACACCTCTTTTATGCGTTTAAAAAATATTGCCCTATCCTATGATGTTCCTCTGAATCTAAAGGAAACACAATGCCGCATTATGCTCCAGGGGCAGAATCTTTTGACCTTCACCAAATATAAAGACGGAGATCCTGAGTTTATCTCGTACGGCTATCTGCCGCCTCTTAAGGTAATCTCTGCCGCTGTACAGTTAACATTTTAAATCAGGAAAAAATGAAAATAATCTATAGAAATACTCAAAACCTCACAACTCTCATTATCCTCTTCTTTACAATGAATGCTTGTGAATCATTTGTCGATGTCGATATGCCTAAATCCCAATTGACCAGCTCAGCTGTATTTGAAAGCTATCCTATTGCAGAGGCTGCCCTTACCAATATATACGGGGCAATACGCGACAAGGGAATGATTGCCGGAACAAACTCAGGACTGTCAAATACACTGGGGAACTATACCGATGAGATGGTAGCGTACGGCACACCGTCCAACCAGGCCCTGAATTTTTATAACAACTCATTGCTGCCCACAAACATTACTATTACTGATTACTGGAATACAGCCTATAACCAGATCTACGCCGCCAATTCCATCATTGAAGGATCACAGGCCAGTTCAGCATTGACCGCGGAGAATAAGAAGCAACTTCAGGGAGAGGCACTTTTCATAAGAGCGATCGAGCATTTTTATCTGGTTAATCTCTTTGGAGACATCCCTTATATTATCTCCACAGATTACAAGAAAAACAGAGAGGCAAAAAGAATTCCTGCCGGTGAGGTTTATTTAAATATTATAGCTGATTTGAAAAATGCAGCAAATTTTCTGCCGGTTTCGTATAGCACAAATGAAAGAATCCGTCCCAATCTTTATACCGCGAAGGCATTGCTGGCCAGAGTCTATCTCTATAGTGGCGCCTATCCGGAGGCCTCAAATGAAGCCTCTTCTGTCTTGAATCAGGCCGATACATATCAGCTGATAAAAAACATCGATGCGGTTTTTTTGATAAACTCCAAGGAAACTATCTGGCAGCTTAAGGCTGCAGGGACAGGACAAAATACCAAAGAAGGAGCAACATTTATACTTACTTATACTCCGCCTTCCCTTACAGCCATGCGTACCAGCCTTGCCGATTCTTTCCACAGTTCAGACCTTCGCAGATCCAATTGGATTAAGTCCGTGACTAATGGAACGACTACCTGGTTTTTTCCTTTTAAATACAAACAAAGAAATGCTACCGCTACATCTACGGAGTATTCTGTTGTTTTTCGTCTTGCTGAACAATATTTAATCCGAGCCGAGGCAAGAGCCCGTCAAGGCGATTTAATAGGCGCCAAGGAAGATCTTAATGTAATTAGAAACAGGGCCGGGCTTACAGATTCGCCTGCTGTTAGCAAAGATGAAATTCTGGAGGCTGTCCTGCAGGAAAGGAAATGGGAACTCTTCAGCGAATACGGACATCGTTTTTTTGATTTAAAGCGATTTAATAAAAGTGATCTAATTCTTTCTCCTACAAAACCAGGATGGAATACCACCGATGCTCTTTTTCCGATCCCGCAGAATGAACTGAGCGCCAACCCCTATCTGGAACCTCAAAATCCGGGATATTAAACAACAAAAACATGCGAAGCCATAATACTAAAAAAAACGTTTGCACGACCTTTATAAAACGGCTAACACAGCTTTTATTTGTTTTTTATATTTTGCCATTAGTAGCCTGTCCCTTATGGGGACAGGTGGTGCAAAAAAAAATAGTAGAGGCTTCTGATAATCATTTATGGGGTGTACTAGGCTTGGATAAAATATCTGCCGACCAGGAGTGGGTCTCCTATAAAATGAGATATGAAAACGGCATTGACAGTCTTTTTGTTCAAAACACCATCACAAACAAAACCTATAACCTTCCCTATGGAGATAAAACAGCATTTATTAATAACAATTCATTTACAACTCTTTTTGAAAAAAATCTCTATATCCTAAATTTAAAAACCGGAAAACAGGAAATTATCAAATCCGTTAACCAGTACAATTACTCGGCTCTCACTAATTATCTGATCATAGATTATGAAGCAACAAACCAGCAGAAAATGGTAATCCGCAACCCTGATGGAAGGACAAAAAAGGAAATTTCCAATCTTACTGGTTTTTCATTAAGTCCTGATGAGCAGCAACTCCTATACACTACCAAAGTAGATAATAAATCCAGTATTATCCTTTTAAATCTCAAAACGCAAAGAGAAAAGCAGTTCTTAGTGGAGGGGCGTCATAATTACGCGGGAGTTACCTGGCAGCGTTATGGTAAATCTCTGGCATTTATTGCCAAGACAGAGCTGACATCAGAAACTTCCCTTTTCTATTACTTGGTGGAGCAAGACAAGCTTTTTGAATTGAAATCCGAAACTCTGGCTGATTCAGGCTTCCCGGACAAAGCATCATTAGCCGATGATAATAGGATGAAACTACTGGTCTCGGATGATATGCGGAAGGTGTTTTTTGCTTTTAAAGACACGGGAAATGTTTCAGAAAACAAACCAGATTCAGATGTTGAAATTTGGAACGGTAATGATAAATGGGTGTACGCGCAAGAACAGATCTATGGAAACTTTCATAGGAGATCTAAAATTGCCCTGTGGTTTCCGCTCTCCAATACTATAGTGCCAATAACTACCGAAAAGCTTCCCAAATTGATGCTCACCGGCAATCAAGATTATGCCGTGCTCTCAAACCCCAAAGAATACGAGCCTCAGTTTGATCAGGATGGTCCCAGAGACTTTCATATCATGAACCTTCAGACCGTAGAAAAAACACTGTTCTTAAAAAAACAATCTGCCTATACTAATAGCATAATTCCCTCTCCAATGGGAAAATATATTGCTTACTTTAAAGAGAAAAACTGGTGGATTTACAATATTATCGATAAAACGCACACTAACATTACAAAAAATATAGAAACAAATTTTTCTGCAAAGGAAGAGATCTTAAACCCAGAATCTATTTGTGGTAATCCGGGATGGAGCCTTAATGATAAAGAAATCCTACTCTACGATCAATATGACATCTGGGCCATTAAACCCGACGGCACATCCCCTCGAAGACTCACCCGCGGTCGAGAATCAAAGGTAAAGTACCGCATCGCGGAGAGCCCTGATAAATATACCACAGTCTCATTATCGGATGAAATTAAAATTGAAAATTATGACCTGCAAAAAGAGCTGTACCTGAGCTCTGTGGCAGACGATGGAAAAACCGGTTTTTTTAAATGGACAAATCACTCTGGAGCGATTCCTTTAGTGCATGAAGATGCGCTTATTTCTGACCTCTATTATACGCAAAAAAAAGAAAAATTCTTTTACCTGAAACAGAGATTTGATCTGCCTATCCAGTTGATCATGCAGCATAATAAATCCAAAACTAAAGTAGTTTTTCAAAGCAATCCTCAGTTTCACAAATATCATTGGGGCGCCTCAGAATTGATCCGATACCAAAACGCGAAAGGCGAGAGCCTCAAAGCAGTATTGCTTTATCCTGCAAACTATGATCCTAAGAAAAAATACCCGATGGTCGTTCATATCTATGAACTGCAGTCAAAGAATCTCCATCAGTTTGTTAGTCCCAGCCTTTACAATGAAACGGGATTTAATCCCTCTTTATTTACGCTGAACGGATACTTTGTGCTGCTTCCCGATATTGCCCTTGCACATCAAAACCCAGGCATATCTGCTTTAGACTGTACAGTATCGGCAGTAAAAAAAGTAATAGGAAAAAGACTCATAAATCCAATGAAAATTGGGCTTATCGGTCATTCCTTCGGCGGCTATGAATCTTTTTTTATTTGTACCCAGACAAACCTTTTCGTGGCGGCCATAGCAGGCGGCGGAATTACGGATCTGAAAAGTTTTTATCTAACCCTGAATCGAAATACCGGAAAACCCGACATGTGGCGCTTTGAAACTTCACAATGGATGATGGGAAAAACCCCTTTTGAAGCGCCTTTGCCTTACTGGCAGAATTCACCGATTGATCACGTGGAAAAATCAAAAACGCCCCTTTTGACCTGGACAGGAAAAAATGATCGGCAGGTCGATCCCAATCAAAGCATGGAGTATTATCTCGCCCTTCGGCGTCTGGGAAAAAAAAGCATAATGCTCTTATATCCTAGTGAAGGACATGTACTGCAAAAACCTGAAAACCAACAAGATTTAACAATGCGCACCCTGCAATGGTTCGACTACTATCTCAAGGACGATTTAACCAATGAGTGGATTACCGCCGGGATGCAATAGCAACTATTTCAAAACAAAAAAACAATGCAGTTCTTATCGGGAACTGCATTGCTCTTTAATAAAAAATTAAAAATTAGGGTTGATAAACCTCAACGCTACAATTATTGGTATCTTCATTTATACCAAACGCTTGATTACCTGCTACTTTACATAAAGCTCCCGGTGTATCGCTGCATGTTCTTTTGATGTTACAGGCACCGTTCTGAAGGGTATACCCATCCACCGAAGCTGTGGTTTTAGGAGCACTCTGCATCGAGACAGTGGCAAACGCACCTGATATCCCCAGTGCAATAACTCCTAAGGGAATCATGTTTTTAAAATTTAAAGTTTTCATGATATTAAAAATTAATTTAGACTTTTTTGATCTACTTTTTTTTACAGGTATTCGATCTTTTTTCCTGATATCGGCCGATATATCTTTAGGCATTAGAAACTCTTATTTCTGTTGCTCAGTATTTCTTTTTTTAAAATATCCCGAAGTTGGTAAACAATTAGCTCATCATCCATAATGGCATATAAATTTGATGCCGTCACAAAAAAGGATCTAAACTTTTTGTCTCTAATTTTATAAAGGGCAAAACTCATTATATAAGCTTTCTTTTTCAGATCGTAAACGTCAATAATATAAGCCTGCTGCCAAATTTTTTCATCCTCAAATTTTCCCTGTATTGTGGAATGGACAAACAAAAGATTCTCACAGGCTACTACATGCTCATTGACAAGTAAAGGGGGCGCTGCCATTTTTCTCTCCTTACGGTCCTCAAGGTAAGCAACCTTTATTTTTGCCTTAGAAATAGTATCAATGGTACGACCTCTATAAGCAACAACAGCATTACGATCAGCAACAATATATTGGTTGCGATAATAGTAAACATAAATCACTTGATTTAGTTTTTCGCTGAATACCAACTGACCGTCAGTATCAAAAATACCGTCAATCTGTTTTTGTAAAAAAGAAGAATTATAGACGGTCGTAGGAACTCTATCCTCATTGTAAGCTCCAATTATCTGCTCTCCTTTTTGGCCTTTATTAGATCTAAAAACCAATGCTGCGCTGTCTACCGGTTCTGCCCTGGTAAAAAAAGGCAGGTCCTTGAATTCTTTATCAATCTTCCAATTAATTGTTTTTCCCTTAAAAACAGCAGGGACACTTCCATCCATTAAATAAAAATAAGAGCCTCGAACAATTATTTTAACCATTTTGAAATGAATATTTTTAGGATCAAAAATTATTTTTTCGGTCCTTCTCTCTCCCAGCGTTGCATCCATCGATAGAACATGCAAGGGATCGGTATAATTTCCAAGATAAATTCTATTATTATTGTACCCTGCAAAATAATAAGAGTTGAACTTTAGATCCGTACTTCTTTCACGCATTATAGGATGCTGGGGATAACGCCGAATGAAAGGATTTTTATGCTGCATCTTATCCTCAGAAGAAAAAAACAAGACAATAATTGATAAGGTGCTCAGAATAATATTTATTGGTATACTCTTTATAGGCCGAATTGGGATTCTAATTAATGAAGGATCACTAATTGATTTATAATTAATAATAAAAGCCAAACATCCCAATGCCATAAAAATCAGATTAAAAACAAGGTGAGCATTCCATGTCATTTTCTCTAAAACACCACCGCAGGAACAGGGAACAAAAGAACTGTAATACAATATTACATAGATATAAACACTAAACATTGTCATTAAACTTATGGCTAAGAAAAGACCCAGATTTCGAAGCTTTGGCACAATAAGCAATAAGGCTATAATAAGCTCTAGTAACGGAACCATCCATGAAAGTAACATTGCATAGACACTTAATATCGGAGACTGTCCAAGCTGCACCTGAAAATTTTCAAAATCCAGCAGTTTGCTCACTGCCGCATAAACAAACAGCAGGACATATAAAAGGCAGATAACCTCAACTATATATATCTTAAGTTCCTTATTTAAAGTAAGTGCCATAACTACGACCTTTGAATTACACAATGTAAAATTCTGAATTACAAATCAATAACACTTATATAATCGGGAGCGAGTATTACTCAGAGAGGATTAATCTTTTTCACTTATAAAAAGACCACCTGTTTTGTTTCGGCCTATTTCTTTTGGGGAGAGTCCAAAGTGCTTCTTGAATGATTTGGAAAAGTTAGGATAACTGTTAAAACCGTTCATAAACGAAATATTTTTCAAAGGGATATCGGTCTGCTCTATCATAAGGTAGGCTCTTTTAAGCCGTTGTTCGGTATAGAACTTGTAGACGCTTGTATGGAAAAAATACCGGAATCCGTCTTTGAGTTTAAAATCATTTGTCCCAAAAAGCCTGGCAATTTCTTTTATTGAAGGCAAAGGCTCCGCCAAATTCGCTAGTACATAATCGTAAACTCGCTGCATCAGGCGCGCATCGGCTTTTCTAAAATTATGCTGCTTTTGCTCTTTTGTTTCGTATGATTCCGGAACAGCGTCATCAAGCTGGAGAAAGGGTGCTATGAAGCTAAGTACTGTAAACTTACCTTCAGACAATCTTGATACCGAGCATTCGGCACTTACGATCAGCTTTTTATATGTTATGAAATTTAGCGTAATAATTTCACCTGATAGAAGAAGCTCCTCCAGCGCTTTTCTCTCTAAATCAGACATTTCCGTGAAGTCGTCTAGCAAAAATTCCTGTATTGGCCTGCTTAGCATCTCTATCGAATCATAGCCCAAAATTTTCAAAGCCCCTTGATTCACATCCTTTATAGAATGATTTTCATCTAAGATAAAAGTTGCAGGTGTCACCATCCTGTGAGTAATATATGGATTGACAAAACCTGAATGAAAAGCGGACTCCTTAAGTTCTTCCGCTACCATGTTGACAAGGACGACCAAGGTTTCAATTTCGTCGTCATAACTGCTCAAAGGGATTTGGTTATTGAAATTGCCCCTTGCCATTTCAAATAACATCTTGTGCATCGATACCATCCGCTGGCGGTTGTGAGGGCTTTTCATTTGTGCTGAATTTTATATATTTCTATCTACCTGTTTACAGCTCGAAACGAAGTCCGTTAAATAGTCCAACGCCTCCTGCTCGACGGTAAAAATTCGCGTGGGCACGGACGGCTTGCTGATTTCCAGATAAAAAGTACTCATAGTCATGGAAACATTTTCACTCCCAATTAGAGCCACTGCTTTTGCAAGCAGTGATCCAGATTTTGCGAGATAGTCTCGGGCTGCTTTGTCAATTGAGGCAATTCCCCTGGTATCGCAAAATACAGGAAGATGCCTTTCATTTTGAAATGCAATCCTGTCTGCAACCACGCGCATAGCGACTTGCAAATCTATTGCAGTATTAGGTTTATATTCGAAAAAGAGGATTCCCTTTTCAATCCAAAACCTTGCATTTTGATTCTCAAAAGATTCATGTGAGGCAATCATGACCTGTTTGTTTTTAAACTTGAAATTTAACAAAATTATAAAGATTTAGAAACATTGTCATTGTCAAATATGGATTATTTCTTGCAAAACACTGTAATTTGTTGTCAAATCGGGAATTACCCTTGCCAAATTGGGAATAAAATATCTGCAAGTAAAAGCGCTTTCGATTTTTATAATGAATTTTAGGTGTCTAATTTTCAGACAATTACAAAAACACAGATCGAAACCTAAAAATTTAATAAGAGATGGCAAAAATCAAACACAATAATTTTATCGATACAGTAGACACTGTTTTTACTAGTGCAAAGGATCAAGGAATGCTACACCTATACACGGAAGGTGAATATTTAAATGGCCGGACCATAAAAATTAACGGAAACGACATGCTCCATTTTGGCACTACGGGATATTTAGGACTCGAACAGGATGAAAGGTTAAAAGAGGCTGCAATAAATGCTATAAGAAATTACGGGACGCAGTTCCCTCTTTCTAAAACTTATCTTTCGCATCCCCTATATGCTGAATTAGAAAGCAAGATTGAGCAGATGTACGATATACCGCCAATTATCACTAAGAACAGTACCCTTGGACATATGGCCATCATTCCCACCCTTATAAGAGATGAAGATGCAGTAATTTTAGACCATCAGGCGCATTGGAGTGTGCAAAATGCCTGTCAGGTTCTAAAGCTTAGGGGAATACCTGTCGAGATGGTACGGCATAACAATCTGGAAATGCTTGAAGACAAAATTCGAATGTTCAGCGGTAAATTGGGCAAAATCTGGTACATGGCGGACGGTGTTTACTCAATGTACGGAGATTATGCACCAGTACAGGATCTTTTGAACCTTGCTCGAAAACATACGCAGCTTCACCTCTATTTTGATGATGTACACGGAATGAGCTGGAAAGGACAAAATGGTACTGGTTTTATCTTCGACGCTATTGGAACGTTGGAAGAAAACGTTGTCGTTGTCAGCACGCTGAGCAAGACTTTTGGTGCCAGCGGAGCCACATTTTTCTGCAGTGATCGTAAATTGCGGGAAAAGATTAAAACTTTTGGTGGTCCCCTTACTTTTTCAGCTCAGCTTGAACCTGCATCAGTTGCCGCTGCAATTGCATCCTGTGACATACATCTTTCTGCAGAAATCTATGAGCATCAGGCTCAACTTGCCAAAAAAACAACACATTTCAGCACGCTGCTTTCAAAAAGCAGTCTGCCGCTTGTTTCTGAAAACGACTCCCCTGTTTTTTTTATTGGTATGGGGACACCCGCCACTGCTTATAATTTTACAAAGCGCCTTTTCTCAGAAGGATTTTATCTCAACCTAGGCATTTATCCGGCAGTACCTATAAAAAACACCGGAATCCGTATCACGATATCTGCGCATAATAAGATTGAAGATATTTCAGAACTTGCCCGTGCAATGGATCACCACTTCCAAAAAGCCATGGAAGAAACCGGAAGCAGTGATGAAAAGATACGGCAGGCTTTTAGAATGGATATCAGAAGAGAACTCCCTGCTAAAAAACAGCAAATAGCACTACTACATATTGAAGAGGAAACAACAATAATGAATATCGACAAGCAGGAATGGAACAAATATTTGGGCACTCATAATATCCTGGATTGGGACGGAATGAATTATCTTGAACAAACCTTTTCCGGTAACGAGGATTCCGCCAGCAAATGGGATTTCTTCTATTATATAATCAGGGACAAAAACATGCAAGTTGTTTTAATGACATTCTGCACATTCGGGATCTGGAAAGATGATATGCTGTCTACAGAATCAGTTTCAAGACACCTTGAAGAAATTCGAAAAACAGAGCCCATGCATATGACTTCCAAAGTACTAAGTACTGGCTCGTTGTTTACTGAGGGATTGCACTGTTATATTGACCAGAGTAATCCTTTGGCCGAACAATCCTTTCAAATGCTCTTAAACAAGCTGGAAGAAACATACAATTCTTTAGGGGCCGATATGCTTGTTCTGCGTGATTTTGAAAATGGATTCAAGTGGGATGAAATGATAAGAAACCAAGGTTATTTCCGGATTGATATGCCGGAATCCTGTGTAATTGAAAATAAAAACTGGCCCACAATTGAGAAGTATGGATCCCTGCTTTCAACCCGGTCACGCCAGCATTTCAACAGGGAAATACTGCCATACGAAAAATTCTACAATGTTGAAATAAAGGATTGCCTCAATCAAGAAGAAATAAACAGGGCTTACGAGCTATACTGCAATGTAAAGGATCGCAACCTAGCCATAAATACCTTCACATACAACAGACAAGTATTTGAAAATATGAACAGCTCTCCAAACTGGGAGTTCTTAATTCTGACCCTTAAAAATGCAGTTGAAAAGAATTTCGTTGGAATAATGTTTTGCTATAAAAATTCAGGAAATGTATATGTGCCTGAACTTATCGGCATGGACTATATTGCCGGAGAAGGTTTCAATCTATACAGACAGCTTTTATACCAAACAATCAAAAGAGCGCGAGAGCTTGAAATTGAGCGAATTGATTTCGGTATATCGGCAAGCTTTGAGAAGAAAAAACTTGGCGCTTCCATCATAACGAAGGTCGCTTACGTACAAGCCAAGGACAACTACGCTATGGAACTGATGCAGACACTGCAGAATGAAACCAATAGCGCGCGCTGATATAATATATTTAAATTCTCCAACGAAAAGTAACGTCATACCGTATCTGGGCATAACTGCCCTCACTTTTTGCTTGTTCAAATAAATCAAAATTCTGTTGCCATGATAAGATCTACATGTGAGAACGCACTTCAGGTTATTCGAAAAGCAGAACAGGAATTCAGCTTAGACCCTGAACATATAATTGAAAAATCCTACCACATGACTACCGTGCTTCGAAGCTTGCTTTGTACGGTTAAAAAAAATGTTTTAGAAAAAGGATTTTCCGATGAAAATGAAGAGATTAATTTTTTTAAAATTATCAAACCCCAAATACTAGGAAAACTAATTTTCTATAATAAAGTTTTCCGAATTGAAGCATCCTGTCCGGTTGTAACCGGTAAAATGCATCATAAATATTTTTCCAATGAGCTTAATCTCCTCAAGCAGGAGTATAAAGAGCACTTTTATAACACAGATTTTTATCGCTATTATCGCACGGGAAGAACCGAATGGGACCATCATTTCTTTTGTCGGGGAAAAATAGACCTTCATGAAGGAGTTAATAGTTTTGTTTTTGAAATTGACACTCAATTTTCTACATATTATGATTATAAAGTGGCGCGTATAATTGCTAACGAACTGCTTAATAGTTATCTCGTTTCTAAAATTGAACTTGACACTCAGCAGGCCACCATTTTTTCAGACGGAAATGCAGCTAACAGAGATTTTTTCTGGACAGATTCAAAGAATGCTCTGATCGAATTAATTTACGCACTTCATGCATCTGGCAGTATTTCTCATGGAAAAGCCGGCATCCGTAAAATCAGTATGGTTTTCCAGTTGCTTTTTAGGATCCAGCTCGGTGATGTACATCATGCCTACCATCGGATGAAAGACAGGGCTGATAGCAAAAGTATTTTTCTGGACCAGCTGAAATTATCGCTTAAACAGCACATGGAAAAAGAAGCCTAATTTTTTAAAAACTTACAATTTTCTTGCCAATGAGGTGCAATTGGCATCAAATGGCTACTGGCATATAAATTACTTCTATATGCTCAATTATCCCAGTAAATCAGCAACTCATCTTAATTTTTTAATCAGTTAAAATTTTCATAAAACAGCATTTTACATTGGCTGATATTGGCAATGAAAAACTTTTGCTGGTGGCAATTTTGCATCACTAATGTAAAACACACAGCCATGAATATAGACAGAATGGAATTCATTTCCTGGATGGAACGAATCATAGAACGTTTCGATCTTTTGAGCGCGCATATCAGTGAACTTGAAAAAAAACGCGGAAGTGTTGACGGCGAAGAGTTATTGGATAATCAGGATATATTACAGATGCTTAAAATAAGTGGGAGATCACTCCAGCGCTACCGATCAATCGGCAAGCTCCCCTACTATACCATCAGTGGAAAAATATATTATAAGCTATCAGATGTACACCAATTCATCAGAGAAAGTATCAATGTCCGAACGCCAAAAAACTATGCCAGAGAGTGAAAAATAACGCCAATAGCTTCCAGCTTTTAATTAGCACCTTTTCACCTTTTAATTTCGCAAATGAATTTAAAATTTAAAATTATGAGTGAAAATATTAAACATGCATTTAATACTCCCGAAGAATTATCGGATATACTGCTGGTATTCGATAAAGAGAAAAAGAAAATCCTGGCGGTAAAAGGCATTGACCAAAATGGCAATCTGGAAACCGTTGACCCTACGCGTAAGAATCAGAATCAGTTCATGCGCGTAGACAAGCAGGGAGATGTATTTTCGAATTTCTTTTCAAATTTTTTCAGCCAGCTGAAGAACCCAACTAATTTTTCGTTCTTCAAAATCCCTGCTCTGCTGGCTGTTGACACTTCAAAAGAGATGCAGAAACATTTAGATCATCCTACACCTGAAGGCGAGCAATTAATGAAACAGCACGAAGTAAAAGATTATAAACAAAAAAATGAAATTAATATGGAAACAGCACAGACAAATCCGGAAACTAGTGAATACAAATACAAACCGGAACAGATCGATTGGGAAACATTAAACCATTTGGGTTTAAGCAAAGAAAAACTTGAAAAAATGAGCCTTCTTGATCCGCTCCTAAAGGGATACAAAACAAATGAGCTAGTACCGGTCAGCCTTAACCTTGGTACTGCCGTCACCAGAATGGATGCCCGCTTATCTCTCAAACAAAACGACGAAGGACTGGTCGTGTTGGCCATTCATGGCATCCGAAAAGAACCTAATCTGAATTATCCTTTTTTCGGTCACGAGTTCAGCAAGGAAGATAAAGACAATCTGCTGCAAACAGGCAATATGGGACGCGTAGTAGATCTCACCAATCCGAAAAACAATGAGATCATGCCCTCCATTATCAGTATAGACAGGCTGACCAATGAGGTGATAGCACTGCGCACGGATTTCATTAAAATTCCCGATGAAATTAAAGGAATTAAGCTGAGTGAAGAGCAAAAGCAAACCTTGCTGGAAGGGAAGCCGCTTGCTCTAGAAGGAATGGTTTCCAAGAAAGGAACAGCCTTTGATGCATCTGTGCAATTCAATGCAGATAAACGTTTTGTTGAATTTCTCTTTGACCGAAATGATTCTAATAAACAGACACAAGGCAATCAACAGAACCAAACTCAGGGAGCACCTAAAAACTTTAGAGATAAGGAACTCAATAATGAGCAATACCAAAAGCTCAAAGATGGTCAGACGGTTTATATCAGCGGCTTAGTGGATAAAAAAGGAAAAGAATACAATGGATATATCACCTACAACAAGGAAACCAATAAAACAGATTTTTCATTTCAAAATCCAGATAAAATCAAAGAACAGATAAAACCTTCTGAAGCCCATAAAACGCAGACCGCTGTCAATTCCGAAGGCAAAACTAATGAAGCTACTAAGAACATAAAGGAGCCATTAAAATCAGGTCAGACAAATCCTGATGACAAGAAACAACAGGAACAACAAGAAGAATCTAACTCAACTGATAAATCAAAAGGGCGTAAAATGTAATAAAATATGATAACAATTATTGCAGAAAAGCCCAGTGTAGCAAGGGAAATAGCCGTTATAATCAGAGCCACCGAAAAAAAAGATGGCTACCTGACAGGTAACGGCTATTTTGTTACATGGGCACTGGGCCATCTTGTAGGATTAGGGATGCCCGAAGATTACGGCATCACAGGATTTGACAAAGCATCACTGCCGATACTTCCAAACCCTTTTTTACTGACTGTCAGAAAGGTCAGTAAAAATCAAGGGGATTCTGTAGATACAGGAGCGCTAAAACAACTAAGAATCATTAGAGAGCTCTTTGACAACAGCGATAATATTATTGTCGCCACCGATGCAGGACGTGAGGGCGAACTCATTTTTAGGTACATATACGAATACTTGAAGTGCAATAAACCCTTTAAGCGACTTTGGATAAGCTCCCTTACTGAAAAAGCAATTAAAGTAGGTTTTGATAATCTCAAAGACGGAAAAGAATTTGACGGATTATATCAGGCAGCACAAGCCAGGAGCCGTGCCGACTGGCTAGTGGGTATCAATGCCACACAAGCGCTCTCCATTGCATTAGCAAACGGGGTTTATTCACTCGGAAGAGTGCAGACACCTACATTGGCTTTAATATGCAAACGCTATCTGGAAAACAGGAGTTTCAAAGTAAAAAATTACTGGCAGATACAGTTGTCCCATAACAAAGAAATGATAGATTTTAAAAGTATCTCAAAAATCAAATGGGAAGACAAAAAACTAGCCGCCGATGTGTTGAAAGCCATTGCGCGAAACCAAACGGCAATAATTACATCCCAAGTGACCAAAAGCGTTACAGAGCAGCCGCCTTTATTGTTCGACCTTACCGGCCTGCAAAAAGAAGCCAATAAAAAATTAAACCTTTCTGCGGAAGAAACCCTCAACATTTCCCAGAGCCTTTACGAACAGAAATTTATCACATACCCACGTACCGCAAGCAAATACATTCCTGAAGATATGTGGGCAGAGATTCCTAATCTTGTAAGAGCTTTACAAAAGAGGGAAAATATTAAACAAAACCTATCTCAAATGAAATGGCGCCGTTTTAATAAACATATCGTGAACGATTTGCGTGTCACTGACCATCATGGATTATTAACTACTGATAAAATGCCATCAGCCCTGAATCCAAAGGAAAATGCGATTTATAATATGATTGCCTTTCGATTACTCGAAGCCGTTTCACAACCCTGCATCAAAGAGATAACTGATGTCGACTTACAGGTACTGCATTATGATTTTACATCAAAAGGCTGTAAGATTATAGAATCCGGGTGGCGTTCCATTAGAGGCAGTTTCCTCGATGATGATACAGAACATGTAATGGATTTGCCTGAGCTGAAAAAGGACGATGAACTTAAAATAAAAGAAGCTTCCGTTCTGGAAAAGAAAACCAAACCGCCTGTGCTTTACACTGAAGCAGGCCTTTTGTCAGCTATGGAAAGTGCCGGAAATGATATCGAAAATCAAGGTGAGCGAAAGGTTTTACAAAATTTAGGTATCGGCACTGCAGCTACAAGGGCATCAATTATCGAAATATTGTTTACCCGAAATTACATAAATAGGGAAAAGAAATCTCTGGTACCAACCGAAAAGGGATTATTGGTATACGAATTGGTCAAAGAAAAAAAAATAGCAGATGTGGCGATGACTGCCCAATGGGAACTTGCATTGGAAAAAATCGAAAACAACGAATCAGATGCAGGAAAATTTCAAAAGCAAATGGAAAATTACGCTGCATCTATTGCCAATGAATTGTTGCAGACCCCAATTGCCAAAAACAACTTGCCAGACCTCATCTGCCCTAAATGTAAAAGCCAACAACTTATCATACGTGACAAAATAGTAAAGTGTCCTGAAGAGACTTGCAACTGGATACAGTTCCGCAATGTCTGCGGTGCGCAAATCAGTATAGACAATATTAAAAGTCTTGTCAGCAAGGGTACAACTTCACTCATTAAAGGAATGAAAAGCAGGTCAGGAAAGAAATTCGATGCTTACATCGTACTGAACGATAATGCCGAAACTACCTTTGAATTTGCCAAAAATAAAAGCTTCACAAGTAATGGAAAATAAACCTACCCTTAGCACTATGGAAATCACAAATCTTATTTATTCCATACGCGGAAAGCAGGTTATGCTCGATAGCAACCTTGCTTCCTTATACCAGGTTGAAACAAAGAACCTCAACAAAGCCGTAAAAAGGAATATAGAAAGGTTTCCTGAATCCTTTTGTTTTCAATTGAATGAAGAGGAAGCTGAAATCTTGAGGTTCCAAATTGGAACCTCAGGTTTGAGTTATGGTGGAAGACGCTATTTACCTTATGTTTTTACCGAACAGGGTGTTGCCATGGCTTCTGCTATACTGCGTTCCCAAATTGCCGTTAAGGTCAGTGTAGAAATTATGGAAGCCTTTGTAGAAATGCGTAGAATACTTATGAGCAACGCCTCTCTTTTTCATCGATTAGATAAGATTGAATTCAAACAATTAGAAGCGAACCAAAAATTTGAAGAAATTTTTAAGGCTTTGGAAAGCGATAAGCTCCATAGCGAAAAAGGGATTTTCTATAACGGGCAGATTTTTGATGCCTATGCCTTTGTTTCCGATATTATCCGAAATGCCAAAAACTCAATTATCCTACTTGATAATTACGTCGATGACACGGTACTAACTTTACTGGGTAAACGCAGCGATGATGTCACCGCAACTATTTATACCAAAAGTATTAGCAATCAGCTGCGGTTGGATGTTCAGCGATACAACAGCCAATATCTCAGGATTGAAATCGAAATTTTCTCTGATGCTCACGACCGTTTTTTGATAATTGACGATACGGAACTCTATCACATCGGAGCCTCGCTCAAAGACCTTGGCAAAAAATGGTTTGCCTTTTCAAGAATAGATATTGAGGTTAGCAAAATGCTGCAAATTTTGAACAATTAAATAAATTAACCCTCTGAATAATTCGAGGGTTTTGTTTTATTTTGAACTTACAGAAAAGCCTGGCCCTGGTCAAAACTTTAACTTAGCATCTAATTTTACTCGCTCTTCTTAGTCTTATCCTTTTGTATCAAATGCTTTAAATTGGGATCATTCTTTATACGTTCCAATTCGGTTTCTATGACTAGTACAATATCCGTTTTTACCTGCCTGTAATTTTCCTCTATTGCCTGTTTTATATTGTCTTTCCCGTTTTCGTCAATAAAAGATAAGATTTCAGGAATTTTTTGATAGTCTTTAGTTTCGGAAGCAACCCTTTGATTATCCACGACAATTTCAGCATGGAAGATTTTCTGCTCGATGCGTTCATCAAAATTGTCCGATACAGAACCAACAAAAAAGCCTTGTGTCAGGGTGGATATTTTGGAAGCCGGTATAAGACTGTCCAATTGAGTTGATATTGAAGTTGATGTATCGTTGCGGTTGATGCTCATGCTCTGCCTTTTCTGCAGTACTTTCCCGAATCTTTCCGACAGGCTTTTTGCAGTTTCGCCGACCACTTGGCCGCTAAAAATATTACCTACAGTATTCTGAATTACCTTGCTCTCTTTGTCGCCATAATCCCTTGTCAGCTGGGAATAATCCTGAAAGCCCAAACAAACAGCCACCTTATTACTTCTGGCGGTTGCAATAAGGTTATCAAGCCCCCTAAAGTATATAGTGGGCAGCTCGTCTATGATAACAGAACTCTTCAATTGGCCTTTTTTGTTAATGAGTTTAACGATACGTGAATTGTATAATCCCAGCGCAGCAGAATAGATATTTTGGCGGTCAGGATTATTGCCTACGCATAATATCTTAGGCTCTTTGGGATTGTTGATGTCCAATGAAAAATCATCTCCTGTCATAACCCAGTACAGTTGAGGCGAAATCATTCTTGACAAAGGGATTTTTGCAGAGGCTATCTGTCCCTGCAACTGATCCTGTGCACCTCCCTGCCACGCGTCCATAAAAGGCGACAGATAGTTTTCCAAATCGGGATATGAGGTTAAAATCGTAAATACGTCTGAGTATTTTTTATTCAAGAGTTCTATCGCGTGTGGGAATGTGCAATATTTACCGTCGTCATAAATTTTCAGGTACCAAATGATTGCAGCCAAAAGTATAATCGGGCTCTCGACGAAAAAATCGCCCTGCTTCTGTATCCAGCTACGATTGAGGTTCAGCATTATCGTATATGCTGCTTCGTAAGCATCCGAGATATCCGTCATGAAATCAGGATTAAGAGGATTGCAACGGTGGCTCTTTCGGGGGTCATCAAAGTTGATGACATAGAATTTTGGTTGTACTTTGTATTTATCGCTGTGCTTCAATAAATGATTATATGCAATGGTAGAAAGGTCATCAAATTTGAAATCGTAGATGTACATTGAAAAACCTTTCTCAATCTGCTGTTTGATGTAATTGTTTACAATTGCATACGATTTTCCTGAGCCTGGAGTACCTAAGACAATCGTTGCCCGAAAAGGATTAACTATGTTAATCCAGCCATTGTTCCATTTTCCTTTGTAATAAAACTTCGTAGGTAGATTGACAGAGTATTCGTTTTCCATCAGTATTGTTTCCTGCTGAAAGCTTTCGTTCTCATAGTTAAAAACATCTTCCATTAGATTATTACGAAGCAGACGGCTCATCCATATTCCTGATACCATTAAAGCGATATAACCTAAACTAGTGCTAAGGATATAAAGAATTATGGAGATAGTTATTGATAGCCTTAATAAAGGTGTGTTCAGAAAAAACAGAACAAAGCCAATTGCTAAAGTCATATAAATTTTAGCCCATGTTATCTTCTGGTTTTTAACTCCCTTTGAACCCAGACAGCTTAATCCTAATAACACTAAGGCAAATACTTTGGTATAAAGAGTATGCGAGAACAATCCCACTGTACGCTGAAAATTGCCTAATAATTTGTTGATTAACTCTAATGTCCAGCCCCGATCTATAAAGTAACCGTAGCAAAACCAATAAAGGTGCATCAGTATCAATAAGATACTTACTGCCCGCATAAAAGCCATAATTTTGGCTAATCCTCTTAAATCATCTTCTCCCTGCATCTCAAAACATTTAATGTTGTTTCATGAATTTAAATACGATAAGAATTGCTTGTATTAAAGTGGTTGAAAATGGCGGCAAGCGGCAGTGTTTGACTGATTTGTTAAAATTTAAATTTTAAGGTTACGGAAAACCGTAATAACTGCTTTTTAAAAGCTCTTAATTTTAGGAAATTTTAAATTAATAAATTATGGTAGAATTTGATGAAAATGACTTAATCAATAGTGATTATGTAAACACGACCACCAATGGTGACAATCCTAATTACACGGCTATTCGTGACAGAGAACGTGTAAATAAAAAAGAACGCTATGAAGTCGTCTATTTTTGCGATGCTTTTGTAAAGAACTATCAAGTTCCGAAAACGAAAGCAAGCTTTCAAAAGGTCGAGAGAATAATAAGACTATCTCAAGCCAGCAGCATTGTAATGAGAGACCTGCTAAATAATTTTGTGGCTCAAAACTGGAATTTACTCTAGCCTTTTTAACTAAGCTATCCGATAAAACCGTCGGCTTTTCGGATAGCTTTGATTCTATCCTTATCTGCCTTCCCTCTTTTTTCTTCTCTTCTTCATTCTATTAGCAAAATCTTGTTCCTGATAATCTTCTCCATTGGCTTCTGGCAATAAGGTACCAAATGCATCAATTAAATCGCCCTCATGCTTTTGCACAGTATTCAGGAAGTCGAACAAATGATAAGGTTCATCTGGCGGAAGATCTGCATTATTTGCTGGGGATATTTTCGATTGCAATTTAACCGAATCTTTAATTTCAGGTGTGATATTTTTATTCCAATAATCATTAAATGTGTTGGCAGATAGTTCTTTTGCCAATCTGGAGCCGTTCCACACTGTTTTAGAATTATGGTCTATAAAGGTAATACCGTAAATACGTCCTGTGTCATTTCTACGTGCCACCACATTAATTCCTTGCTCCACTAACTGTTTTTTAAAAGCCTCCTCATCACTTGTTAATTGCAGGGCAATGGTAACGGCAGCTTTAATGGTTGGCTTTGCCGGGTGGTCTTTTAAAGTTTCTTTGTATTTTGCATAATTCAATTCCAGAGCCGGCAGTCCAGCATTCTTTCCAAATAAAGAAGCCTTGAAAGGATGTCCGGCTCTTTCGCCTTTTTCATTTAAAGGAATATATAGTAAACCCTCCTGCATTTTTCCCTTCAGCTCGCCCTGCACTTTTTCGGTGGTAATATTAAAAAGAGAAAGCAAGGCATTGAATTCTCCTAAAGTTTGGAATTGATAATAGTTAGCCAGGTGACGAACTACGGAAGCTATCTGACTTTTAACATCACCTTCCTTATAATCTACGGGACGGAAAACCCTGTCTATCTGTTTATGCACTTTATCTGTTGCAGGTATCAATCCATATTTCCTTTCAAGTTCACGGCAGACGTTCATAGAGCGCATTTTCTCATAACTATCCGAAATCTTTTTACCCTGTTCATCAACGCACACCGATACAATATGGATATGGCTACGGTCAATATCAGTATGTTTGAACACCACATAAGGCTGCTGTCCATAACCCATTTCCTGCATATACGCATCTGCCATTTCCCTGTACCTGTCGTTACTTACTTTGTCTTTAGGATCGGGATTAAGCGAGATATGCAACGTATGTTTCTCTGTATTGCAGTTGGCAATGAGATAAGGAGTAAAAGATTGGGCTAATTGTGCAACGGAATAATTACCGCTAGCGGTTTCAATAATCTTATTACCAAACAATATTTCCCCTTTTTCATTCTCAACTTTGAGCTGGTTGTAGGCTAAAGCTCCGTATAAATTTGCGCTTCTCCCGATTTTTGCTATCATTTCTAAGGCTGTTTTTTCAGATATTTTGCGTCAAATTCTTCAGTTATCTGTATGATTTTTTGGCATAGTGCCGCCATTTCAGCAGTTTGTTTTTCCAATTTATAGAGAAAAGCCGCCGCCTTTTTCTCGGAAAAATGACGGTACAATAGCTTTACAATCTGGTTATAATTCACGCCTACGGAGCGGAATTGACTATGAAACGAAGTCAACCGCATATAAAAATCAACTGTTCCTTTATCAATTTTAATCGATTTCATCTCCTTGCTGAACAGCATCGAGGTGATAAATTTTGCTTTGTTGGGAATTCCCGATGTTTCAAAAAGCGATAAAAGTTTGGCATTTTCCGTATCCGTCAGACGAAATACATGGCGGTGGATGCTCGGGTCGCTTTTGGGCGTGCGTCCACCCTTGTGTTTTTTATTGTTATTATTCTCCCTCATTATTTATCCATTATTAAATTTTATATAAAAACCTGACTTCGGAAGGTTTTTTCAGCCCCCGGCAAGGCAAGTTGTTTTGAGGCACTAACTCGGTTTAGAGTGCCTCAAAACACAACTTGCCGTGTTCTGGTGAACACAAAAATCCGCCCTTCGGGACGGATTAAATGTACCAGGGAAAACGGCTTGAAGCCGTTTCATTATTCTCCGTTTTTTCAGTAGTCGTTGCATAAATCCATTACTAAAAATTCATTTTACAAAGTAAATCCCTGTTTATAAAAGGATTGTAATATGAAGAAGTACCAAACACTTCCTTTAAGCGACAAGCAATGCCACATCCATGGAGTGCAACAAAAATGATTAGTCCTTTGTCTTTGAATGTTGGCAGGAGGACAATCAGCCCGTACTTCAGGACAAGTGTTTTGGGTCCATTCCAGATTGCATATCATCTGGTTTTCATGATCGCTAGATTGCAAGATCACAACAATGCGAAAATGTCGGAAAGCGTGACGGCATGCCGTGAGACTATTCTGAATTCCTGAAGGAGTGTTTGAAAGAATGTAAGTAAGATGGAATTCCCGCCTGACTAGACACAGGACTGAATGCAGTGATTCTGTACTTAAAAAAAGCAGTCGATCAGAAATGCCGGCCGGCAACCCTGACAGCTACCATGCTAAATAGTAAGCTTGAAGTCAGTGTGCCTTCAAAACTGTATTGCTAGGATATATAAACTTTAAATTAACAAATATGAACACAAAAAAGAAACCTCTGTTTATCGCCTTTTCTTCTCAAAAAGGCGGTGTTGGCAAAAGTACATTTACAACCCTTCTAGCAAGTGTGCTGCACTATCGATTGGGCTACAACGTAGCCGTATTTGATGCAGATTTTCCACAGCACAGCCTTGTAAAAATGAAGACAAGAGATTTGGCAATGGTAATGGAAAACGAAGCTTTGAAAAAGCTGGCGTATAGACAGTTTACTACCCTCAACAAAAAAGCCTATCCCATTATGCCGTACAAAGCAGACAACGTATTAGAAGCAGCTCAAGAGTTTGTAAATGATTCTCCCACGCCTTTTGATGTTGTATTCTTTGACCTGCCCGGAACCGTTAACACACCCGGTATACTGAAAGCATTGGCGGGAATGCACCACATTTTTAGCCCGATCACGGCTGACCGTGTGGTAATGGAAAGTACACTAATCTTTACACAGCTTTTGCAGGATGTAATTATGAAAAAAGGTGAAACCTCCATAGAAACTATTAACCTGTTCTGGAACCAGATTGACGGCAGGGAAAGCACGCCTTTGTATGAATTGTATAATCAACTTATTGAACAATTAGGTTTAAGCCTTATGCAAAGCCAAATCAAGAACAGCACACGTTTTCGCAAAGAAAGTGAAGTGGACAGCAAAACCGTTTTCCGTTCCACCATATTACCTCCAGATGAACGCTTGATGAAAGCGTGTCAATTAGACCTGTTCATACACGAATTTCTAAAAATTACACAATTGTAGATTTATGGAAAACGAAAATAAGAGAAAAACCCCGCCGGACATTAATGAAGAACTCATGATGAACCTGATGGTTGACGGCGTTAAAAAAGAAGGGATACAGTTTCCGCCTGAACCAATCGAAGAGACGGAAAAGGTAGATGTAAAACAGGAAGAGTCACTATCGATCAAACCTGCACAAAAGGAAAAGAACCGAACAAAGAAAAGTCTTGACGGAAGTTATGGCGGCCACTTTTTGAAAACCCACTCAATGACCAAGCGTGGAGAGAAGAGTATTTACATCCGTCAGGAATATCACGAGCGTTTGTCCCGCATTGTACAGGTAATAGGGAAAGATCAGATACCGCTGTATGCCTATCTCGACAATATTCTCGAACATCATTTTGAAATATTTGAGAAAGCAATTACTGAAGATTTTAATGAGAAGTTTAAACCCATTTTTTAATCTTATAATTATGAAAAATTTATTTAAGAATAGCAAGCTGCCTGTAAAAATCTGGCAATACAGAGACATTTTTTTACAACCTACAGAATTTATAGCTAGAAACGGCAAATCGGTATATATCAGTGAGGATTTTCACAGGAAGATATCACGGATTGTTTTTATCCTCACCGATGGAAAAATCACAATCTCAGATTACATGTACAATGTGCCGAAGCAGTATTTTCACGATTTTGGAGAAGATATCAAGGCGCTACATATTGAAAAACAAAAAACCATTCTTTGATTATGGAAACAGTTATTGTGATATGTCTGCTAATAGTCATAGTCCTTCTTATGCAGGACAAGATTGTAATTAAGAAAAACTTAAAGCAACAGCACCCTAAACAGGAAATAATTAACCCAAACCTGCCCGATATTATGGGTCAGCCCAAGCCTGCAAGGAGCCTTTCAGTCCTAAACAATGCCAATGAAAGCCAAATCGAGGAAACAGAGGTGGATCCCGATAATTTTGACATTGAATACGACGAAAACGTAAGTGTTCAAATTCCGCAGGAAGAGCTGGATGAAGTTTTCAGTAATATGCCTGATTTTGAGCAGGAAGAAGAAGAATGGAACAGGTACGGAATATCCGGCGCAGATGACGGTTTTGCCCAAGGGGTTACCTTCGAGGAACTAAGCTCCGTGGGGATGCTGCTTCAAAAAGATAAATTGGAGCCCTCTCAACAGGAAACAGCGATAGCTTTAGTTCAGAAAATACAGGGAACCGAATTATTCAGCCTGCTGGAAAATTCCATAGAAAGTGCCTCCCGAAAAATAGCCGAGCTGTTGGACAGGAACCTTTCCTCTGAAAAGAATTCCGGTTCTTCCTTTCTGCGGAAAGTTGATTTTAATGAATTTGATATTGGGGAGTATGTTTGAAAGGGCATACTCCCCTTTCTCGTATAAAAAACACCAGTAATATCATGAAAAAACAGCGAGTAATTAATATTAAAGGTACTGACTTTATAGTAGATGTAACTAAGCATCAACTTATTGAAAAGGCTGAGCCGACAAATACCATTGCATATAAAGATATGCGAGATACAGGAAATAGTTATGCATTTGACTACAGTGCCAAGAATAAAAATCTTTCCGATTTGTTTGATAATGAAAGTACAACTATAAAGATTCCCAAATTTATATTGGTTGAGCCGATTGGCTATGCAGAAAAATATACTTACTCAGTGGATGATTTTAAAGATAAATCGGATTTTGAAATAATAGTTGATCAGCAGGCCTTTGATTTGCGCATAAAGAAAGGAATACTTCCAACAATCGACATCTGCGGACATACCTTTTATGTTGATATCCGAATGGATAAACTGCGTCCAAAAGACGATTTCTTATCCAATGGTATTGCATTTTCAGATATTGAAAGATATTACAATTTAGAAAAAAGAACCTATACAATACCTTATAATCCCTCGACACGCGAATTTCAGGAGCCTGACTACCTAAATTTAAAAGAGCCTCCCAAGGATTTAATTGCTGTGAGATTTCCCTCTGAAAGATTGCTTGATAGAATCGGCTGGAACAGGAGATATGGATTTGAAATTACGCACGGTCTGATAAGGAACGGTTTAAAATTGCAGTTTACCGCAAAGAATGTTCCCTGGGAAAAAACATTTCTTGTTGATTTGATTAAAAGCAATCTCAAAGCAGAGATGAACCAGGAAAGAGATGCTCAAAAACTACCCCCATCTCCAACACCAGAAAAAAAAGGCCGCACTATTTAATTCTGTATAAAAATTTAAACGTCAAACTTAAAATGTCTGACGTTTTTTTTATGCCCAAACACTAAGAATAGCGCCACAGCTAGTCAACTGATTCCACAGATAGCCACTTCACTGCAGGCATTCGATATTCATTACACTTTTGTTGCCAGAGCCCGCGTAGAACGGGAATACAGTAACAATCTAAAGTGTTTCATTATGAAAAAACAAAGAAAAAAATTTCTGCCGGCAGTAATCATAATACTGTCATCCTTAAAGTTATCGGCGCAGGGAAACGGAACAGCAGGCATCACGGAAGCCACCCAAATGGTTACCTCCTATTTTGACCCCGCCACACAGCTCATCTACGCCATTGGAGCTGTGGTCGGCCTGATCGGCGGGGTTAAGGTGTATAATAAATTCAGCAGCGGAGATCCCGACACCTCAAAAACCGCGGCGAGCTGGTTTGGCGCCTGTATCTTCCTTATTGTCGCGGCTACCATCCTTCGCTCCTTCTTCCTTTAACCTTCCCTATGAATACTTACAACATCAACAAAGGCATAGGAAGAACAATCGAGTTCAGGGGACTCAAGGCACAGTATCTGTTCATTTTCGCAGGAGGTCTGCTTGGAATACTTATCCTGGTCATGATTTTATATATGGCCGGGACGAGTTCCTATATCTGTCTTTTTCTCGGCGCAGGCGGCAGCTCGCTACTTGTCTGGCAGACCTTCTCGCTGAACAGAAAGTACGGGGAACACGGACTGATGAAAATTGGGGCAAAGAAAAGACACCCCCGTTACATCATCTGCCGCAAGCCAGTACCACGTTATTTAAGATCAGCCGCTAAATCCAGCATCGTATGAGAAACGCAGCCAAGACCACAACACTGGAAAGCAGATTTCCGCTGCTGGCAGTAGAGAACAACTGCATCCTTTCAAAGGATGCGGATATTACCGCCTGCTTTGAAGTCCGTCTGCCTGAACTCTTCACGGTGGCTTCGGCCGAATATGAAGCGATTCATTCTGCCTGGCATAAGGCTATTAAGACCCTACCGGATTTTACGATTGTCCATAAACAGGATTGGTACATCAGGGAGAACTATAATCCTGAAATGAATAAGGATGTGCAGAGTTTTCTGGCCAGGTCTTATCAGCGGCACTTTAATGAGCGCCCTTTCCTGAACCATTACTGTTATCTGTTTCTTACCAAAACCACCAAAGAGCGAATGCGGATGCAGAGCAATTTCTCCTCACTGTGCAAAGGTTTACTAATACCAAAAGAAATCAGGGATAAAGAAATAGTTCACCGTTTTATGGAAGCCGTCGCTCAGTTTGAGCGCATTATAAACGACTGCGGATTTGTCAAAATCAGCCGTATGAGCGAAGAAGACATTTTAGGTGAGCAAGGCAAGCCGGGGCTGTTGGAACAGTACCTGACCCTTTCAAAGGAATCAGGTACCTCGATGCAGGATATTGTGCTGGGAAGTGAAGAGGTTCGCGTAGGAAATAACAGGCTGTGCCTTCACACGCTTTCAGACACAGAGGACCTGCCCTCATCGGTATCAGCTGATAAGCGATATGAAAAACTCTCCACAGACCGCAGCGACTGTCGTTTATCTTTTGCATCTCCTGTGGGGTTAATGCTGAACTGCAATCACATTTACAACCAGTACCTGTTTTTGGACAACAATGAGGAGAACCTGCAGAAGTTTGAAAAGTCAGCCCGAAACATGCACTCGCTGGCACGCTACAGCCGCGCCAACCAGATCAACAAAGAGTGGATAGAACGCTATCTGAATGAGGCGCATTCATTTGGACTGTCGTCAATCCGCGCACACTTCAATATAATGGCATGGTCGGACGACCCGTCTGAACTCAAACAGCTGAAGAACGACTGTGGGAGCGCACTGGCCCTTATGGAATGCAAGCCAAGGCACAATACTACTGATACAGCGGCGCTGTACTGGGCGGGTATGCCCGGCAATGCAGGAGATTTTCCAAGCGAGGAAAGCTTTTACACCTTCATTGAACCGGCATTGTGCTTCTTCACAGAAGAAACCAATTACCATGATTCCCCATCGCCATTCGGGATCAAGATGGCAGACCGGCTGACGGGAAAACCTATCCATCTGGACATTTCAGACTTGCCGATGAAACGCGGTATTATTACCAACCGCAATAAGTTCATACTCGGTCCCTCGGGAAGTGGCAAGTCTTTTTTTACCAATCATATGGTGAGGCAGTATTATGAACAGGGCGCTCATGTCCTGCTGGTAGATACCGGTAACTCCTATCAGGGATTGTGCGGGCTGATCAATGGAAAAACCAAAGGCGAAGACGGGGTGTATTTTACCTATACTGAGGACAATCCGATTGCCTTTAACCCTTTCTATACCGATGACGGGGTTTTCGATATTGAAAAAAGGGAAAGTATTAAGACACTCATACTGACATTATGGAAACGTGATGACGAGCCTCCCACCCGCTCCGAGGAAGTGGCTCTCTCCAATGCCGTAAGCGGTTACATCGAAAAGATCAAGCGAGATGACGCCTTTGCGTCTTTCAATGGTTTTTACGAGTATGTTCAGGGGGATTACCGAAGCGTGCTGATAGAAAAACAGGTAAGGGAAAAAGACTTTGACATTGCCAATTTTCTTAATGTACTGGAGCCCTATTACAAAGGCGGCGAATATGATTACCTGCTAAATTCCGACAAGCAGCTCGATCTGCTTTCCAAGCGTTTTATCGTCTTTGAGATTGATGCGATCAAGGAGCATAAAATCCTCTTTCCAATCGTAACGATCATCATTATGGAAGTATTCATCAACAAGATGCGAAGGCTTAAGGGCATCCGAAAACTTATCCTGATTGAGGAGGCCTGGAAAGCTATTGCAAAGGAAGGTATGGCAAATTATATAAAGTATTTATTTAAGACTGTCCGGAAGTTCTTTGGTGAGGCCATTGTGGTGACCCAAGAAGTAGATGACATTATCCAATCCCCTATTGTTAAGGAAAGCATTATCAATAATTCGGACTGCAAGATACTTCTCGATCAGCGCAAATACATGAATAAGTTTGATGAAATACAGACCATGCTCGGCCTGACAGACAAGGAAAAAGCGCAGGTGCTATCCATTAATATGAACAACGATGCATCACGTCTTTACAAAGAAGTATGGATCGGGCTTGGAGGGACGCATTCGGCTGTCTATGCCACAGAAGTGTCCCCTGAGGAATATCTCGCGTACACGACAGAAGAGACAGAAAAAATGGAGGTGATGCAGCTTGCCGCTGAACTTGGCGGCAATGTAGAGCTCGCCATCAAACAAATCGGCATAAGGCGTCGCGAAAAGGAAAATCAATAATCAATAACAATTTAAAAACCGATTACAATGAAAAAAATACTATTTATGGTATCTGCGGCAATTATGCTTGCCTCGGCGCCATCAGCAAAAGCCCAGTTTGTGGTTACCGATCCGGCAAATCTTGCCTCGGGTATTCTCAACAGCGCAAACGAGATCATACAGACCTCCTCTACAGTCAGCAATGTGGTCAAAAATTTCAAGGAAGTCGAAAAGGTATACAACCAGGGCAAAGAATATTACGACAAGCTTCAGGCGATTAACAATCTGGTAAAAGATGCCCGCAAGGTACAGCAGACCGTCCTTTTGGTGGGTGATGTATCGGAAATGTATGTCCAGAATTTCGGTCGGATGCTCAATGATCCAAACTTTTCGGCAAAGGAACTCACCGCTATTGCCAAGGGATATTCGGCACTTTTGGGAGAGAGTACCGAGCTTTTGAAAGAACTCAAGCAGATTGTCACTTCCTCAAGCCTGTCACTCAGTGATAAGGAGCGAATGGACATTATCGACCGTGTATACAAAGAGGTAAAAGAGTACCACAGCCTGGTGCGCTACTACACCAATAAAAATATTTCGGTCAGTATCCTGCGAGCTAAAAAGCAGAACAGCACCAAAAGGGTTCTTGAGCTTTACGGCACCCCAAACCAAAAATACTGGTAATATGGAATTCAATAATCTTCATGAGGTCCTTCGTTCTCTGTACGATGAGATGCTGCCACTGTCCGCCGATATGGCGGCAGTTGCGAAAGGACTGGCAGGACTCGGGGCGCTGTTTTTTGTGGCCTTGAAAGTCTGGCAGGCACTCAGCCGGGCTGAACCTATTGATGTCTACCCGCTTCTGCGCCCTTTTGCACTAGGTCTCTGCATCATGTTTTTCCCGACGATCGTGCTGGGTACAATCAATGCCATATTAAGCCCGATAGTTCAGGGGACACATAGCATTCTGGAAGATCAGGTATTGGACCTGAACGATCTTCAGGCTAAAAAAGACCTGCTGGAGCATGAAGCGATGATCCGCAATCCCGAAACTGCCTATATGGTATCGGACGCGGAGTTCGACAAGAAACTGGACGAACTGGGCTGGTCGCCTTCGGACATCGGGACTATGGCCGGAATGTATATGGACAGGCAGACCTATCAGATAGAGAAAATAATAAAAGAGTGGTTTCGAAACCTGCTCGAAATACTATTTCAGGCGGCAGCGCTGGTGATCGACACCATACGCACTTTCTTTCTTATAGTGCTGTCCATCCTCGGGCCTATCGCATTTGCCATATCAGTCTGGGACGGATTCCAGTCAACTCTCACGCAGTGGATTACAAGGTATGTCAGCGTTTATCTATGGCTTCCCGTAGCCGACCTATTCAGTTCGATGTTGGCCAAGATCCAGTCCCTAATCACTGAAAGAGACATAGAAATGCTTGCCGATCCCACTTTCGTTCCCGATACTTCAAACACCGTATACATCATTTTTATGATTATCGGTATAGTGGGATATTTTACCGTTCCAACTGTGACAGGCTGGATTATCCAGGCAGGCGGCGCAGGAAATTTTTCACGCAACATCAACCAGACTGCCATGAAGTCTGGAAATATAGCAGGCGCAGGCGCAGGTTCGGCCTCAGGGAACATTGCAGGAAGGCTGGTCAATAAGTAATCAATAAACATTCAATAAAATGGAATTTAAAACACTCAGAAATATAGAAAACAGTTTTCAGCAAATCAGGCTGTATGCAATTGTATTTGCCGTGCTCTGTACATTAGTGACCGGATACGCGCTTTGGCGATCGTATGGTTTCGCCGAGCAGCAGCGCCAGAAAATTTATGTGTTAGACAATGGCAAATCGCTCATGCTCGCACTCGCTCAGGACGCCTCTATCAACCGTCCTGTGGAAGCCCGAGAGCACGTAAGACGTTTTCACGAGCTGTTCTTTACCCTGGCGCCCGATAAAAATGCCATTGAAAGCAATATGAAAAGGGCATTTAGCCTTGCCGATAAAAGCGCCTTTAACTACTACAAGGACCTTTTGGAAAAAGGTTATTACAACCGGATTATATCAGGCAATGTACAGCAGCGTATTGAGATGGACAGCGTGGTCTGCAATTTCGAGACATACCCGTATGTGGTGCGGAGCTATGCAAGGCAAATTATCATACGTTCGAGTAACGTAACCACCCGCAGTCTGGTTACATCCTGCCTTCTGGTAAACTCGGTGCGCTCGGACAATAATCCGCAGGGCTTTAATATTGAAAAGTTTGCAGTGGTTGAAAACAGGGATATAGAAGTCATCGAACGCTAAAAAAATCTTATGGAAGCATTATTAGATTTAGACACATTTGCGAGAATCCTGACTGAAAAAGGATTTAACGGCTATTTCCATACCCAGGGTGCATACGCAGGAAAGTTAAAAGATAGCATCAGCGAATACCTTGAAAACTGCAAAGATGGAAAAGACAGTTTGCCTAAAGAGGACTTGCTGCTGACAGGCTACCTGCATTGGTCAGGTGAAGACAAGCCAAGTGTAAGATGCATTATGCTGGTAAAATACATCAACGGCAAATTTTCTCTCAACAGAATGGAGGTGGCAAGGAAAGACCAATTTGGACAGCTGCTAAAAAAAACGGAACTGACAAACCTGTCTGTTATATCTGCGCCCAGCGCGTCGCAGGCAGTCGGCTTGGTCAATGATGAACAGTACCAAAGAACAGATAAATGTCCAAAGCGTTTTAAACTTTGAGAACAAAAATAACAAGGTTATGAATAAATTAAGAGCAAATATAGACCAGTGGCTGGAAGGGCTTGACAAGAATTGGGAAGAAATGCCAATAAAAAGACAACATCAGCTGCTACTGTACTTTTTTGCGGCGTACGTGCTGCTGACCGCAGTTGTCATTTTCAATGTATGCCGCGATACGGTATACGCAAGAAACAAAATGGCTATAGAACATATCGACAGCCCT
Organism: Flavobacterium aquidurense; assembly: GCA_900107365.1. GTDB lineage: Bacteria > Bacteroidota > Bacteroidia > Flavobacteriales > Flavobacteriaceae > Flavobacterium > Flavobacterium aquidurense. The sequence goes on along the minus strand of FNPS01000008.1, from coordinate 17,997 downwards.
GCCTCAGCAGAGAAAGAAAGTCCGGAATCCCTACAGGACTCCCTCAAGCCAATTAAATAAAAATAGGATTATGAAAGAAAATAAAAAAAAGGTCAGCCTTCTCTCAGAAGAGGCTCGCCAAAACAGTTCCTCGTTTCTGCCTGATGAAAAAAAGACAACTCTCGAGCGTATTAAAAAACCGCTGATTTTCACACTGATGGGAATTGTGTGTATCTGCTGTATTTATTTGATCTTTAAGCCCTCGAAGGATAAAAAGCAGATCGAAAGCTTTGGTCTGAACGACAGCGTGCCACAGGCAAGCGGATCTGTACTGCAGGCAGACAAACAGAAAGCGTATGAGCAGGAAATACTCGAAAACAAAGAAGAGCAAAAAAAGAACGCTTTAACCACACTGTCCGATTACTGGAATGAGGATAACGCTGAACAGAAACAATCACTGCCCGATGAAGCGGAAGAAACCAACAATCCTGCGCTGAACACTTACCGTACTGCACAAAGCACGTTGGGTTCTTTCTATCAGCAGGACAACGGAGAAACAAAGGAACTGCGCAGGCAGCTCGAGGATCTGAAACAGGAACTCGCGCAAAAGGAAATTCCCAAAGCGGCCACGGTTGATGACCAGCTGGCACTTATGGAAAAATCCTATCTGATGGCCGCTAAATACCTTCCCTCAGGCTCCGGTTCTGTCGAGCCTGCAGGCAAAAACACTACAGTAGCAAAGGCGGAATCAGAACAGAAGATTATTTCGGCACTGGTTCCCTCAAAAAAAAGCAGGGTATCCGCGCTGTATCAACGTTCGGCAGATAGCACTTTTATTGCAGAATGGAACACGGGCAGAGAGTTTAATTCTGCAGGTTCAATGGAGGAAACGCTTCAGCCAAAAAACAGTATCAGGGCCTGCGTGCACCAAACACAAACTATTATTGGCGAGGCAGGTGTTTCCCTTCGGCTTGTAGAACCTGCAAGGATTTCAGGTCGTATCATAGCAGCGGGCAAAATATTGACAGCAATTGCGAAGATACAGGAAGGCCGCCTGCAGTTGAAAGTTAATTCTATCGAACTGGAGGGCTCCATTATTCCGGTAGACATTACTATTTATGACCTTGACGGCCAGCAGGGAGTGCCTGTTCCCTATTCTGCCGAAAGAAGTGCCCTAACTGAAATGGCGGGCAACATGAGCCAGCAGTCCGGCACGAGCCTTATGATGACACAGTCTGCAGGACAGCAGGTGGCCGCTGACCTGAGCCGCGGGGTGGTTCAGGGCATCTCGGGCTATTTCGCCAAAAAAGTGAGGACGCCTAAAGTGACCCTAAAAGCAGGACATCAGGTCTACCTGGTTTCCAAAAAATAATAGCAACCTTAAATAAATTAATTATGAAAAATCAATTTAAACTATTTTGGGCAACAGCCCTTTTAATAACATATACATTAGCCGCATCTGCGCAGGAAAACGAAGCCACTAGCCTTGATTTAGGAACGATGCCGCCGTACCATATGCAGGTTACTTATGACAAAACGTCCCATCTTATTTTCCCGTCCGCTATCCGATACGTGGATCTTGGAAGCGAATACCTGATTGCCTCAAAGGCCGAGGATGCTGAAAATGTCCTTCGCATCAAGGCATCGGTCAAGACTTTTGTAGAGGAAACCAACTTTTCGGTGATTACCGATGACGGCCTTTTTTACAATTTTAACGTTCAGTACAGCGCCAACCCGCCTACCCTTAGCTATGATCTTATGGCGATGCAGAAGAACTTCGACAAAGCGACAGCAAGCGATGTTCTTTTTGAGGAGCTTGGAAAAACACCGCCCTCACTGGCCGCACTAATCCTGCAAACTATTTACAAAAACAACAAGCGAATCGTAAAGCACATTGCATCGGAGAGTTTCGGCATTCAGTTCAGCTTAAAGGGCATCTATATCCACAACGGCAAGTATTATTTCCATACGCAGCTTGAAAACCAAACCAATGTACCTTTCAGCATTGACTTTATGAGTTTCAAGGTGATAGATAAAAAAACAGCCAGACGAACTGCCTCGCAGCAAAGGCCGATTGTGCCGCTCCGCATTTACAAAACCCTTGATGAGATTCCCGGAAAAGCCACAGACCAGAATGTATTTCTCTTGGACCAATTTACAATAGCGGATGACAAACTGCTGCTAATTGAGATTTTTGAGAAAAACGGAGGGAGACACCAGACACTCAAGATTAAAAATTCAGATCTGGTAAAAGCCAAGGTGATAAACAGTATGCACCTTAAATTTTAATAGCTATTAAAAAATTAGAAATTAAAAAGTATTACAGCCCGAAGCATTGCTTTGGGCTGTTTTGTTTCCCGAGCTTAAGCCTTTCCTGTAAATAAATTGTATAACTCAATTAATGTTAGTATCTTAGCATTGAACTGCAAGAGCCAAAACCTATTTTGGCAATAAGGATTTAACTTGTATTGTTATGCATAATGTTATTGACCGCACCAACAGGTTTTTTATCGAAATGTCCATGCAGGTACTTTCTGAAAAGGAATATGATTTACTTCAGAAACTACTCATTGATAAGATGCCCCTGAGCCAGGCGGCAGAACAATACGGAGTTACATCCGAATATGTGGAGGAGCTTTACGAGAAAACCTGCAATAAAGTAAAAGCAGCAACCGAACTGATGTGTGAAATCGATCACTACAAGAAAAAGCTTCAGGCATTAAAGCGCGAATTAAATCCAAATCCAAGTCCCGCTCAGATCAGAAAAGAAAAAGCAGAAAAAGACCGCCAGAAACTGCTTTACGACAGCCAATTTCCTTTCAGCAGAAGACTGCAAAGCGTATTGGAAGCTTTAGAGATCACAACTATCGGTGAGCTTGCCGACATACCACTAAAGGATTTTCAGCATTTCAGGGGATTTAAAATAAAGTGCAAAGAAGAACTCATAGCCTTTATCGAGTTTGAAAACATAGCGTATCTTTTCAAAGGCTTTTCCCGCTGGAAAAAAGCGCCTATTATACAATTAAAATAAAAACCATAAAAAAAGGCGGTCTTCTTTTGCTTCTTTTCTTTGGCCGCCCTCGGAAAGAAAAGAAGCCCGCCCAAAAACAGCGAAAGGGATGATGAGTATCCCTTAAAAAAAACGCAGCGGGTTTGGTAAAATAGCGGGTACTGCATTTTGGCAAAAGCGCTCCACCGTTTTAAACGCAAAAAGATGCTCCGCCCGAGAGGAAGGAGTGTCTTTTTGCCGCCCGATTTCGGGCTTATACGGAAATGGGCTGTGCCCGGAAATCTTTTAAATTCAGGAAAAATCCCCTGTTTGCTGTCATGCCCTCACGAAACAAATTCCACAATAGCGAGCATCCCATCTGCGCCAAAGCAGAATTAATAAACAAATCCTGTTTCTCTAGTGCCTCGGTAAGTGAACAGCTCGGCGTGTCGTCCTTCGTTTCAGATTCCTGTAAAAGCTCCCTAAATTCCTCTGTCACAAAAGGCAGGCGCTCCACGGTTTCAAATTTTTCGGACTTGGGCTGTGGGATTTCCCCAATAGTGGACAGGATGACCTGCCCAGTATACTGGCTGTTGCCAAAATCCATCCAGTATTTCGGGTCGTCCCTGTGATGCCTTTCGTTGCTGTATTTTAATATTTCGGCAATATCAAAACGGGAGCGTACGCTGTCAGTGCACGTGATATAAATAGATGCCTTTGCATTACTCGGCAGTTTTCCAAAATTATCCCTTTCAAATTTTACGGTTTCCGCTTTCCAGTTTGTACCCGTAAAACGATTCGCTCTGTTGATAAGTGCCACGGATTTGTACAATCCTACCTCGCTTGGTGCAAAACGCTGTCTGCCAAGGTTGGCATTTGTGATAATATCATCATCCCACAGGCGCACAGAGAGCCCTGCATGCCCGAGCGCTGTAAGGCTATGGTTCATTTCCATTAGGGCGGTCAATACCTTTGAGCCTGTACCGCCTGCCCCTATCAGGTTAACAGCAATGGGATTGGTGGGGCTAATCAGATACGGGTCTGTAAAATGCATTTTGGTTTTGCCTGTTTTCATGACAATAAATTTTTAAGTGTTTTAGTATTGCTTTTCAAAACTTCATTTGGAAAAGTTCTGCCTGTTGCGGTAAGATCTTTCCACAGGCTGACGCAATTGCCCTTTACAGGGCTGTTCTCTCCCATTAGATGACTGAAATAGCTGTTGAAAAAATAGTCCTCCCACGCCCATGTAAATTCCTCCACCGATGCAGAGTTTTTAATACTGATACTGACTGAACCCATACATACCCTGCCGTCCTCATAAATGTTAAAAAATGGTGCATAGTACAGCGGTGTTTTTTCCGTAGGTCTGCTGTTACTTAAAACGGCAAATACCCGCAGGCTGTTTTTGCTCGCCTGCCAGACCATGGGAGGCACAAACACCTGACCGCTCGGAATCCCTAGACCCTCTATAAAATAAAGCGGTCTTTTTTGTGATTTGGTGTACCATATCACAGCGCCTTTGTTCCTGCTTGGATTGATATGCAGTATATTTGTTGGCAGAATCCCGACGGGTTTTAAAAAAGCAGACTGCTTCTGCTTTTCAGTAGTAAGGGCTTTTGCGAGCACTCCTGCTTCACGCTCAGTAAGTGGGTGCGCATTAACAGGCGTACCATTTTTATCCATATCGAAATGCTCTACATACATATCTTTATCTAAACCTTTACTTTCATAGAAAACAAGGGCGGATTTAGCGTGGTAGAGCGTCCCGAAACCCTCTGTTCTATCCATTGCATTATTCATTTTCGTTCTGTTTATAGTTATACAGTAAAGCGCACATATCGTCCAAAAGTTTAAACAGACGGCTTTCAAAATCAAGGCTGTTCTCTGTCAGTTCCCTTCCGTCAAAGCATTTTATAATGGTTGGCTCGTCCATTGCACCGTACTCGTTAAACTCGTTGTTGATGCTCTCCTCTATGCTTTCATACAGCCATCCTTTGGTATCGGAAATAAAGGAAATGTACTTTTCCATCCCGATGCTCTCGTTTTCCGTTTCTTCGTCTTCCTCCTCGTCATGTGTTGGTGCATTTCGAAAAATGCTCTCGTTGGGATAATTGGTGTATATGGCAAAAGCTTTTTTGCCTATATCCAAACACTGCTTATCAAAGGCATCACTGCTTTTAAAACCTTTTAAACGCTCTTCAAACACGGCTAAATTTATGGGGTTGAAAATCTTCTTTTCGATACAGTCCCCTATACCTTCCGCCTTGACAAACTCCCGAATATACCGCTCGTTTTCTTCCCTGTCCTCGTCCTGTTCTGTCCATTCCCTGTGCATTTCATAGAGCCAGTACAGATAACTGCCCTGCTGTCTGTAATACGGTACATCTGCAATATGATACAGATACGAGCAGACCGATAAAAGCAGATGCGCATTTTGTTTGTGCTTCGGTTCTCTGAGCATTTGATAAATCGGTTCTATGGGGATATAATACAGCGTTGTGCCTGTGCTGTATTTTTCCTCGCTGAGCAGATACGTTCTGTGGCTGTCCTGCAATAATCTCAGTTCGGAAAAGTTCCCCACACTTTTTTTGAGCTTCTCTTCCAAATCCCATACAGCCAATGCCATATTATAGGGATATTCAAAATGACGGGTCGCCATCGGCATAATAGTATAATGCTCTGCAAGACTGTCAAGGGAGCTATAAAAATCGTTTTCCATTTTGGAAATATCCTGACAAGCCTGTACCGTTTTATTCTCTTGTAGTCTGGGCAGAAAAGAAACCTTTAGAAAACCATCGGTAGCATCCCCGCAGGAACTGACCTTGGTTTGTCTTTCTGCACCTCGCCTGCATCTTTTGTTCTCTGCATCCAACCCATAAACCCTGCGAGCTGTGCGTGAAGCTGTTTTTGTCTTTTTCGCTCGGGCAGTTGCACTGTTCCCGATATGATTGTCTGTTGCATAATTCATGGCTTTAAATTTTGGTTAGCCTTTTGTTCCCATTACCGTTTCAAATCGGTACTCCACCGCATCATCCCTGATGGCAGGGGCGGATATTTTGGCGGTAGTGAGTATCGGATAGGTCGGTGCATAAAAATTCAGTACCGCCTCGGTGCTCCATCTCGGTTCGGGGTCGCAAAGCCTGATTTCCTGTCCCTTGTCTTTGAGTATAAAAACCCGCTGTAATTGTGTTGCTACTAACATGATTTTCGTATTTTAAAATTAATACCCCTGCTCTTCGGGGTCTTCTTCCCAGTTTTCCATGTCCTCTGCGTCCGTTTCTTCCTCGTCCGTTTCATGCCCCTGCGCATCACTGCTATCATTAGCATACTCGGGAAAAAGCGCCTCTCGGGGCGGTTCGGTCTTTGCGGTTTCTGTTGTACTGCCGAACAGATCGGGCGCAAATTTTGCCGATAGTTCGGATTTGCGTCTTCGTATTTCCTCAGCCTTAAAGGGAAACTCATGTATTTCAGGCACTTTCATCCATGCCTCACGGAATTTCCCCTCCTTTTCCAGTTCGTCCGCCTTTGCCATGGCTTCGCTGAACTTTTTGTCCTTGGCTTCCTGCTCTTTTTTCTGCTTGTCGTCTTTTTCCTTCTCCATAGCAGACTGCTTTTTGGTATCTTCAAGCTGTTTCATATAACCTTCCATGTCGACCATCAGACCCGAAGCCGACTCAATGGGCGTAGTGATATTCTCAAAAAAACCGCTGTCGAGTTCCTCGGCTGTTCCCCGCAGGTTTAAAGGAGGTATGCTGTGCTTGGCATTGTCCCCGCACGCTTCGTTTTGAAGCATAACCAGTACGATAAGCCTGTTCTCTGCCCCTTTGGCAATTGTAATATGCAAATCGCCTATAATCTGCAACTGTGCTATCTGATTGAAAAAATTAGTTGTCGTTTCCATAATTTAATTTTAGTTTTTTAATGACGAGTTCCATCACGCTCTGCTCATCATGCCCCAATCTGTAGAGGCGTTCGATGTAGCTTTTCATATTTTCCTTATATTCCTTTTCTCCCTCTTCCCCTTTTAAGATAAGCAGATGGGTGTTCCATTCCCCGACGGCTTCCCTTATGATGGCTACAAGCTTTTGGGCGTACTTTTTTTCGGCTGTCTGGCTTTTTTTTGAAAGCCCCACTTCTATATACTTGTCCAAAATATGCCAATACATACGGGCTTCCTTGCCTGTACTGCGGTGTTTGCTGACAAATTCATTGTAGAGATACAGTATAAACTCAAAATTGTTGCTGTCCATCCTTGCCATAATTCCTGCGCTTTTATGTTACTGAATTGTGCAGATGTCCAGCCCTGCTATCGCATCACCAAAACCTGATTTTAAAGGCTGTCACGGTTTGCAACAGCCTTTGGCTTATCTTCCCCCTAATTCAGGTTTAGGATTTCTGCGCCATCCGCTTGAAAAGCCGTGCACAGTTCAAACGCCTTTTGGGCTTTTCCCTGGGCTGTGCCTCCCATGACAATGGACTGCAGTTTGGCTTCGCTGTCCTTGTATTTTCGTACATTCTGATAGTAACCCGTAACTCCATTGTAAGCCCCGAAAAGCGTGCCTTTAGTGGTTTCCATCTGCTGTGATTCACTTGCCATGGCATAGGCAAAAGCATCATCTACCGTATTTTTAAACACGGTAGATACTTCATCTTCTGCCCCTTTTTTAATTAAAGCGAGTGTTTCGGTATTGGGGCATAAAGCCAACTGAATCAGCTTTTTAACCTGAATATCTATTACCTTAACTTTAGACCATTCATTAAAGATACCTTCTAACTGACTGCTGAGTTTATCAGCCAGTCCCATCACTTTATGGGCATCATCCAAACGCTGTTTAGCGCCTGAGGTATGGCGGATGCGAACCACGTTGCTCATCGAGCGGAGTGAAGCGTTAAGGGTATTTTGGCATACGATGCGGATGGGCGTAAAAGCCGCTGTGATGCTTCCGCTCCCGTCGTGGGAGGTAGTCAGGAAAATGTACTTTTCGGTCACATCATCCCCGTTTCCGACCCTGATATAATCAGGCAGTTTTGCCGTGATAAAGATGCGCTCCCCGTTTCCTAATGCCCCTGCCGTTTCGTACAGTATGCCATCGCCCCCGCCTACAATGGCATCAAAAAAGCTGAACGCCTCACGGTTCTGCACGATTTGGTAATCCTTACCCACAACGCCCAAAACGGCATTGCTGTCGGTGCGGATGGTGGCAAAGCAGTCAGGTACTGCCAGTTCGGTACTGCCCATTTCAATACCGCCCGAAGTTTGGATAATGCCCGACGCTTTTGTGTATAAAGGGCTTTTAGCCACCTCATAATCAAGCCCCGCATGTCTGATGGCTTCTGCGCTTGTCGGGTACTGCTCCACTATCTGCCCGAGCCCGTGCCACGCTTTTTCCTTTACGCTGAAAAAAGAATACTTTCCTGTCTCGCTGTTGTAATTGATATTATGTGCCATGATATTTGATTTTAAAAGTTTGAAAAATAAAATTGTTTAGAACCCTTTACTGCCTGCTCAAAACGGGATGTCGTCCACAGGCTCTTTTAAGGTGGCTTTTTTGTTTTCTCCCTGCTCTGCAGTCTGCCCCGCTTTCACTGCCTGCGCACCTTCGGGCTTCTTCCCGCCCCCGTGCAGTTTGATATTCGAGGTATTGAAGTTCAGCCCTGCACGCGGTTCCCCGTCATTGCCTTTCCACGCCCTTGCGCTCACCATGCCAGTGAGCTCCACCACCGTGCCTTTGGTCAGCCACTCGGCAACCCTTGGGCTTATCCAGTAGGCGCAATCAAAAAATGTGGTCTGCTCCACCTTGTCGCCTTTTTTATTTTTGTAGCTCTCGTTGATGGCTACTGAAAAATTTACTACCTGTCTGCTGTCTGACAATGTGCTTACTTTCGCATCTTTTGTCAATCTTCCTGTAATGTTCATGATTTCTGATTTTTAAAATTTTTACTTTTTTTTCCCGCCCCGCATTTTTACTTTTTACTTTTTTTTACTTTTTACTTTTTACTTTTCTTTTTTTTTGAAATTTTATTCGGCAATGAGAGCAGGCGCTGTTTTGTTTCATCATTGCTTTTTTCAATATTTCAATTCTCATTTCTGACATTTTTTTTATTCGTCTAAAGAGCCGCAGTATGCTATGTTTTGTTTCATGAGCATAAAAAGGTGAGTGTCCGGCAAAAGCAAGGCTCTGGCAAAAAATACAACCCGGATGGGTGGAGATCTTTTGGCAAGACCTGAAAGGCCCGGCCTTGCTTTGGCTTATGGACACGGACTACCTTTGCTCCTGAAATAAAACAAAAGCATACAGGGTCTTTGATAAAAAGTAAAAAGGGAAGCAATTGCGATACTATGGATAAAGTGTATCAAGGAAGAAAAGCAGACAGCTTGAGGATGAATTTCAAACGATGGCTCTGGAACCTACGAAGTATTGCGAACGACAAGGGCTAAAAATACTTAGTGACAGCTATTTAGTCACAGATAAAAAGATTAAGTATATTATTCTTATATTCGCTTAACAAGCTTACTAATTGGACAAAGCCAACTAAAAAAGTTGTATTGATACCATTTTATGACTAATATAAATTAGTTAGTAGTAACCTTACAAAAAAATCAACAAATGAAAGATGAGAAAAAGAAGATATTAATTCTTCGAGCTTGTGGACATACTGATGAATCAAACGAATGCGATAACATTGCTATTCAATCAAAATTGTATAATTTAGAGGTTTATGATCATTGTCCGAAAACCAATGAAGAAGTCTTAAAAATTCTGAATTCTGATATTCAATACGATTATATTTATCTGAGCTCACATGGAAGCGAATTTGGATTTGCTAACGAAACAGGAACCATCGAATATGACTGGCTTGACTTTGGAATAGAAGTTTGTGAATCAGGCTGTATGAACGAAGATTGTGTCGTCATGCTTTCATGCTGTCGTGGTGGTTTAAATCAGGTTGCATACGATTTATTTTATTGCTGTTCAAACATTGCATATATTGTTGGGCCTCGTCAAAGTTTATCTTCACACGATATGCTTATAAGTTTTAATATTTTACTTTACAATATTGAAAACAGAAATCTTGATCCCGTAGTTGCTTGTGAAAAAATTAAAAAAGCCACTGATATTCGATTTATCTGCTTCGATAGATTAGAAACAGAAACCGAACCTGGTTATTTGATGAGAATTTCAAGCTATCCTGATGAATCTATAGAAGACATAGATGAAGCTAAAGAAAAGGAAAAAGAAAAGGAAAAGGAGCGAGAAGAAACAAAGTAAACGCTACTGTTAACACAAGTTTTGTGCAATTGCGAATTTTTTACAAGACGGACTTTTTGTCTTTCGCAAGAAATATTATTTTAGTTAAAGATAATCAGTTCCGAAGCTACCCACAGGACAAAGCGTGGGAAAGTTATGTACCATATTACGACAACCCTCAACCAAATCAAAGATGGATATAGATGAAAATTCACCGTTTCCAAAAATCAACCCAAGCAGTTTAACGGGAGAAATTGGAACAACCATTTTAAAAAAATTGGTTGAGACAAAATTAGGATGGCTATATAGACAGAATCATCAAGAAAATGATTTTGGAATTGATGGTTATATAGATGTCATTACTCAAATAGGACAAATTACTGGAAAATCAATAGCATTTCAATTAAAAAGCGGCAAATCATATTTCAGTGTTCAAAATGAAATTGGTTTTGTTTTTAGTGGAAACAAAAAGCATTTAAATTATTATTTGAACCTCGAAATTCCAATCATTATTATCATTTTAGATCTTGAAACGGAAAAAGCATATTGGGAAGTTTTTGATGCAACAAAGATAGATAAATCAGGAGAAAATTGGAAAATGACTATTCCTAAAAAGAATGAATTTAGTGAACTTTCAAAAGAAAAATTATTACAGTACGTAAGTCCAATTACAGATTTCGTTTCTCAACTTGAAAATGAATGGAAACTGAATGAACTTTTAAAAAAAGGAAACAATAGAATTCTATTTACAATTCCAAAAGAAGAAATTGTGGAAATGAAATTTGATTTTATAACTGATGCTCTTGAGAGAATTCAAAATACCCCTGAATTAATCCTGCATTTAAAAAGCAGAGTTGACTTAAGCTTTAATGATTATGAAAATGACTCAAGGGAACTATTTGAAATTCAAGAAGTAAAAAAATGGATTGTAGAGTTGTTTAAGAAATCAAATTGTTTCCCTTACCTTTTCGCTTTAGATAAAGCGAGTGGGTTTCTGAAATTAGCTTTTTTTGCTCATATGCCGTTTTTTGAAAAGTCGATTGTAAATGGAAGATTTAAACTCGAATACGAAACTGAATTGGGTGTAAAATTTATTGAAACATTATTTGAAATGCTTAATGAATATTGTCAAGAAAAAGGACTCAGCCATGAAACAAATGTTGAAATAACAGAAAAGATAATAAAATATTTCATTCACGGAGAGGAATAAATACATCCAATTATATATTATTTATTAATTTTTTGAAGCCTACACTATGGAACCGATCACCACCGCAGCAGTAGCTCTGCTGACCAGACAGCTTGCCGTAAAAGGACTGGAAAAAGTATTCGAAACTACAGGAGAAGAAGTTTCTAAAAACGCAGTAAACTGGTTAAAAGGACTTTTTAAAAAGGACAAAAACACTGCAACTGAACTTATCAAACTGCAGCAAAAACCAGAAAGCCAGGCGCGCCTCAATGCAGTGAAGGCTGTCATTGAAAGAGACCTTGAGGATAACCCGGATTCGGAAACCTATCTCAAGGAAATTTATCAGAAGGTCTTTAACTCAACTGCCAATTTTACAAACAGCAAAAACATCAATACTGGCACACTTAACAGTGGCGGCGGGAGTATCCACCTAGGGGACAGTTATGGAAATAAATAATGCAAACTTTGGACAGATAGATTCCCAGGGAGGGCCTATCCATATTGGGAACCAAGTGAATAATATTTTTATCGGTCTTGGCGATCTGCTGTCCGAATACAAGGGACAGTTAAAAACAATCGAATCATTACTTGGCCAGTTCAAAGTTAAAACAGCCTTTGATATTCTTCTGGATCTGGAAAAAAGGGTTCATGAGAACGAGCATCCGCATAAAAATAAAATTTTAAGTAAGATATGCTACCTGAAAGGAACCTGCAAAAGGGAACTTCCTGACCTGACGCCGGATGTGGCGGCCATGGACTTTATAACCGCGTATCAATTATGCAATACCGATCCAGAAATCAGGGAGCGGGCATGCGTGGAATATCTCAACTTGGAGGAAAAAGAGAAAGCAGCGGCTTTTGCAGAGGAAATATTAAAAATTGAACCGTACAATCTCTCTGCCTGGTACGTAAAAGCATTAACTGCCGCTGACCTTAAAGTCTTTATTCCCTCTATCCCCGCTGCCGTCCTCTCCCAGTATAATTTCCAATTAGGATTAGTGCAGCACATTGTTGTGACCGGGCAGCTGCTTTTTTTTGAAGATTTGTCCGACTACGGCCTCAGCTTGAAAATAGATTTTTCAAAATATAGTAAATTAACTTTTGTTTCCCTTGAAGCATGGCGCATAACCATTGATCTTGCCATCAATAAATTCCTAAACGAGTACTCCCAAAAGTACATTTGCGGAGATGATTTCATCTACAACAACAGCTTAACGATCGACGACGCGATACAGATTTTGGGCACGTATGTGGCAACGCTGCAGAATACTGAAATGGGCGAACTGATTGTGCATCAGCAGTTTTTTCTTTCCTACCTCCGTTATCTGCGCAGCAACGATGAGCGGCAGCCTGACATTTTAAAATCATTGTATCCCAGAATACATAAAGATTTGTGGTTCTATACCTTCTGTTTCTGCCAGGTGCTCAATCATCAAAAAGAATATCAGTATTCGTTGGACTGTGTGCTGCAGTATGAAGCCAACGGCGGGGAGCTCTACAGCGAAATCTACCTTTTTAAAGGCGCACTGTTCCATCTTAACGGAAGAAGCGCTGAAGTAATAGATATATTTGCCGATTATCTGAATTCACTTGAAGTTATAGAGGAAAGAAATGGGCTTAACATCATTAACGCATTTCTAAGCATATTATATAAAAAACTGGAAGAAAATATATTGGAATTGCAGCTGGCCAGAATTAAGGAGAAAGAATTCAAAAACGAGCAACTTAAATCCTTACTGGAGATCATAATCACCACGAGATTCCTTAAGAATTTTAATCGTGAGGAAATCTTCGGGAAGCTTTCTGCATTACAGGAATTTACAGAATTTGACATCAAATGGAAAACCCTTATTGCCGAAAGCTTTAATTCGATCGGAAAAAGAAAGGAAGCAATCGAATATTTAAGAACATTTCTGGATAAAAAGAAGATTAGCGAAACACTCCGTTTTTATATAATACTCCTTCACGAACAGCTCTGCGACCGAAATGATCAGGAAAGAGGATTTTACGTAGAACTGCTTGAACTGCTGAAGTTTTGGAGAGAAAATACCTATTTACCTGACCGGCAGCTCCTTGAGTATGAACACAATTTATACAACGCAATTAATGATTTTGACGAAATCGAAAAAATCGACCAGTATCTCTATGAAAACTTTCCTGCAAACGAGCAGTATATACTCTCCTATCTGCACATTCTGGAGAGACGCCGAAACATTACCAAAATTAAAGAAGTCTCAGGCAAGATAGACTGGAAGATTGATAACGAAGCATTTGGAGTGGCCATCAGCATGATTTTAATCAGGACTGAAGCCGATACGGACCGAGGGTTTTCACTGCTGTTTAAACTTGCCTGCAACACTTTAAATACTGAAGCCCGAAGGAGTTACTTTGCAAGCCAGATATTACTGAAAGAACACAAATATTTTAAAAGCTATCAGACCGTTGAGCTTGGCAGCTGGGTAACTTATTATGTAGGAGAAAAGAAAGAATATATAAAAATTGAAAAAGAAAGCGGCCTGCAGAAAGAATTCTTAGGACGTAAGTGCGGAGAAACTTTTACAACTTCAACCGGTGTTTCCCACAAGATTACCACCATATACATCCGCGAAATCTTAAATGATGCGTGGCACCTATTCCGCACCATACAGGATGAGGCGGCAAATCCTGTCAACGAGCTGGGTTTTGAATCATTGCCGACACCAGAAAATCCCGAGGATTTAATCGAATTCTTCAAATCCCATTTCGGTCCTCTAGGACTAAAAGATAAAGAATTTAAAGACCGGTCTTTGGAAGATTATTTTAATTATCGACTCGGTTTTTCAGAAATTTCCAGAATGGTTTTTGGTGAAAACTACATTGATGCGTATATGCATCTTACCGGAAATCCAGCCTTTAAGTTTACAACCATTCCATTGCTTCTCTCAAGACCAATTCCGGAAAAGCACCACTCACTGGACTTTGCCCTTGATTTCAGTGCGCTGATGCTGTTTTATTCTTTGCAAAAAGAGCTCGGATTTGAATTCAAGCACAGATTTACCGTTTCATTTCTTGTAAAAGACAAGATAGAGGTGGAAATTTTTGAACTGGCAAATTCTGCACCTTCTCCGATGACTTTACAGATAACCCCTCAGTCGGTAACAAAATTTGATACACCAGAAGATTTTAATCAAAAAAGAATTTTATTCCTAAAGGATATTTTAAAGTGGATAGAAGATAACTGCAAAATTGATCTGGTTGCCGAAAAATTAAATATCGTTCGTAAACTTGGCCCGAAAGAAGGTATGGAAGGCATGATGGAAATTCTAGTGGAAAGCATGTGTATTGCGGACCGGGAAGACTCTCTTCTTATCAGCAGTGATTCAACACTGTATCTGGCAACCAGAAGCACCATAGGAAACATTATCAGTCCTGAGAGCTATTTAAATAGGTTTTATCCTGAGAAATGCGGCAACGACTTTTACAGCTTTCTTTTAAAGTCAAATTATATTGGCATCAATATAATTATCGATACGCTTAAAACTGAATTTTACCAATATTTAGCCGGGGGTAAAAACTATTATAATCTCTGCCTTCAGAACTTGCAGTACAACGTTCATCAAAATCCAGATATTGTTGTTATGCTGAGCCGTTTCCTTAAGGATTTATATATCATGCCGTTGCTCAAACCCGAACAGCAGGATCAGCATGCCCAGGTCCTGTTAAGCAGAGCTTTATTTGGCATGCCTAAAGAGATTGCAATTAATCTCGGCAGACAGCTGGGGCTCGACTTTAAATTACTAGGAAACAAGTATGTACAAGTAATGAATGTTTTGAACAGTTTTTTTTAAGAGAAATACACCCCTACTGAATAATGTCATTATGGTATGGGAGCTAAAGCCCTAGCCCCGATAGCAGTGGAAATTCTTTTGTGCCGAACCCCGGCACAAAAGATTGGAACGGATAACGAGAAGAGTTCCTAAAAAATAATTGTAAACCTAAAAATGAATTGTTTTAGATAATCAGATGGAAAAAATTAAAAGCATCGAGCAAGGTGATTTATTAACTTTTAAAACTGTTGATGGAAATTATAAAGTTATAATGTGTACAGAGACTAATAAGAAAAGTCCTCAAAATTATACATTTATAGCTTTAACTTATAGTAATTCAAAATGCCCCGATGAAATAGAAATAAGAAGAGAATCTTTTTGGGGTTGTGGAACTTCAAAAGCTAATTATTTTAAATATTCATTGGAAGAGCAAGAAAAAATGTGGGCTCTCCATCCTGAAATAAAACCTTTTTTAATTGGCAGTTATAATCTCATTATTTGGAGAAAAGACTTTTTGAAATTCCGTGACAATGTATTAAAAATTGGAAATTTATGCATTGTAAATAATATTGATAAAAATGGAAATTATGGCATAAATGTTAGCAGTTGGGAATCATTAAATAATTTCTTCACAGTTCAAATAAAAACAATTTTCAAAGATATTGGACAAAAGACTTTTAAATTAGAATCTATCATTAAAGACTAAAAAAACTCTGCTGGTAACAGCTACAAAATTGGCTTTATAGAAAGTTTAATTTGTAATTTGGGATAATTTACTTCGACTATTCGCTAAGGCTCCGGTGCTTCGCCTGTTACTATCTCAGGTAGATAATCCAATGTAGAGCTTAATTAGTCACAAACCCGCTGTAATAACAGAGCATTGTGCGATACATCCTTAGCCCCGATAGCAGTGGAAATCCTTTTGTGCCGGTGTTCGGCACAAAAGATTGCAACGGATAGCGGGAAAAAGCTCCAAAAAAAAATATTAAACCTAAAAAATATTAAATACAATTGACGATGCTGATCATCCCGATTAGATTGCGCTAACAATTCCTACTACCCGGACAAGCACGACAAGTACCGCCAACCTGCCCCGGTCACCCTTTAAAAAAACCACAGCAATAATCTAATCCAAAAAATAAAACGACAACTTCCCATACAAGCAAAAATTACCACAAGGACCACCGTAATTCCCAAAGCCAAATCAAAGCCCCAAAAACCGCAAGCCAAAAACACCCAGCCCCTATGACCCGCAGAACCCTTAAAAGGAACCCCAAAGCGGCCCCAAAGACATAACGGTGAAGGACATAGAAAAGGACCTAATAGAGAATGACCCTTTAAAGGGGTCTCAAACTGATTTTGATACTCACAAGAATAATGAGGATCAAAGCGCACCCTTTGAGACTATAGAGCCCGAAAAGGATAATCCGGCGCGCAGGGAATTCTAAATTGGTCTGCTTGGCAACCAGGAGTGGCTGTTAGCGGGTGTGGTTTTATTTATTCAGTAATAATAAATTCCATTGTTTTTTCAATATGCTTTTGTTTGATTATCCCGTGAGCATATTTAGAATTACTTCCACTGTCATATTTCTCTAAATATGCATTATTGATTTGTTCAGAAATTTTAATTAAATCATCTGGTATCACGGCTTTTATATTAAAAACAGTTTCTCCACATTTAAGTTGTCCATTGCTATCAGATAAAAAAGTATTGTACCAACTTTTTTCGGCAAAACCCCATGAACGGGCAAAGATTCGGTCATTAACTACTACCATCCATATTTCCAAAAAAGTTGTTCGAAATTCACCTGCTTTTAGACCGATTAAGTTATGTGTTTTAATATATTCTATTATTTCTGAATCTCTCATTTTGTTCTAATTTTTATTTATTCACGATTCTTCTACCATAACTGCTAACGTTCTGGCGCTTGGCGAGGTTGGGGACTAAAGATGCGGGATTTTTCGGTTAAACACAAATTTCTCAAATACAAACCCATCTTTAAATTCAACCTAAAACCCCAATCTCGCCAAACGGCTGTTAGTGGCTGGTTATTTATTTATAGTGAATTCATTTTCTCCACGAATTCGAATTTCTTTTGATTTTCTTATATTCTCTTCAGATTTAGTCAACAATTTGATAATATTTAGGTTTAAATTTTCTGCTTTATTGTCAATTTTTTCAACTTCAATTTTTAAGATATAATTCTGATCAATTAAAAACTTTTCATAATCCGCATTTATAACTTCATTATCAATTAGAAAAATTGTCGAGTTTTCTTTTATGTTAGTGTATTTTAATTTCAAATTATTTAGAGAAATTAATTTTGGTTTATTGTTACTTTTAGTTTCAATAAATATTTTACCATAATATTTTTTATTATCGATTTCAACTTCTTCTTTTTCAACTTTTATATTTGCGATGGAATTTGGATTAATTGTTTTTAGAATTCCTTCTGTTGTAATTTTGTTATTTAAAAAAAATAGAGGTTTAGGTTTAGTTTCATTCTCAATTTCATTTTTATATATGACATTTAAAATCGTGTCTTTTTCAGTTTTGGTTTGCGCAAAAGCATTAATTTTCAAAAGTAATATTGTAATAAATAGTATCTTTTCCATAGTGTTTTTTTGTTTTCTACGGTTAACTTGCCACTAACTTGTATATATGTCTGACTACATCCGACTTATCTATCCTAAATTGGGTCGCTATGTCTGACAATTGTCAGTGTTATATATTTTCAAAAATAGGATTTTTATTTCATAAATCATCAAACGGATTTTTTTATT
>FNPS01000002.1 GCA_900107365.1 Flavobacterium aquidurense | reverse complement strand
GGGCTCACCTCTTCCCATCCCGAACAGAGTAGTTAAGCCCGCCTGCGCAGATGGTACTGCAGTTATGTGGGAGAGTATGTCGTCGCCTTTCTTTTAAAAACCCTGTTTCTAACGAAACAGGGTTTTTTGTTTTATATTACTTTGTGTTTTTTTAACCGCAAAGTGCGCAAAAGATTTTTTTTTGTGTTTGTAGTTGTCTTTATTAAGTTCGCAAAGCTGTGTGGTGTAACTTTGCGAGCTTTGCGTATCCCTTTGCGTGCTTTGCGGTAAGATTTTTAACCGCAAAGAGCGCAAAGGTTTTTTTTCTTTATACTTTGTTGCTGCCTTTATTAAGGTCGCAAAGGCTTTTGGTGGTGTAACTTTGCGAGCTTTGCGTATCCCTTTGCGTTCTTTGCGGTAAGATTTTTAACCGCAAAGAGCGCAAAGAATTTTTTTTCTTTGTGTTTGTCGGTTGTCTTTATTAAGTTCGCAAAGCTGTGGGGTGTAACGTTGCGAGTTTTGCGTATCCCTTTGCGTTCTTTGCGGTAAGATTTTTAACCGCAAAGAGCGCGAAGGCCTTTTTTCTTTGTGTTTGTGGTTGTCTTTATTAAGTTCGCAAAGCTGTGTGGTATAACTTTGCGAGTTTTGCGTGTCCCTTTGCGTTCTTTGCGGTAAGATTTTTAACCGCAAAGAGTGCGAAGGCCTTTTTTCTTTGTGTTTACTGTTGTCTTTATCAAGTTCGCAAAGCTGTGTGTTATAACTTGGCGAGCTTTGCGTAGCTCTTTGTGTGCTTTGCGGTTAAATAGCAGTTGCTGCATAAAAGTTTTTTCTGAAAGTGAAAACAAATCTTTCACGGTCTATATTGGAATTTGGGATTTAAAAGTTGGAATTTCTTTTGAAGACAATACTTCCTTTTTGCCGTAGACTGCGTTAGGGATGGGAGCGGCATCCTTTTGCGACACCCGAAACTTCTTTTCAAACCCAAAACGTCTATCGCAAAAGATATAGCGGACAGCCCGGCCCGGAGGGAAACGCCCAGATTATATGTATTCTTTAAACAATGTATCATCTTGTTTCTGTTAAATTAAAATCAATTTTGAGTTTTAATTTAGCCTCGGTTAGCCATTTTAAATGTGAATCAGTATTTTTGTGTAAATATTATAATTTAAGTATGAAAAAAAGTATTGTATTGTTGACATTGTTTGTTATCGCAAATTTAAATGCTCAACAACGACCTAAATTAGTTGTAGGTATTGTAGTTGATCAGATGAAAATGGAATATTTATATCGGTTTTCAGATGATTTTTCACCGTATGGTTTTAAGAAATTAATGAATAATGGGTATACTTTTCAGAATATGCATTATAACTACATGCCAACTTACACGGCTCCGGGACATGCTTCAATTTATACAGGAACAACTCCTGCTACACATGGAATTGTTGGTAACGAATGGTTTAGCAGAACACTAGGCAAAGAAATGTACTGTACAGATGATGCTGGTGTGAAAACAGTTGGAGATGGAACAGTTGAAGAAGGAGCAATGTCTCCTAAAAATCTTCAAAGTACCACTATTACAGATGAAGTAAGAATGGCTACCAATTTTGAAGGTAAAGTTATTGGAATGAGCCTTAAAGACCGTGGTGCAATTTTGCCTGCGGGTCATTTTGCAAACTGGGCTTTCTGGTATAGCAAAACTGGTTCTTTTATTTCAAGTACATTTTATGGTGAAAAATTACCTGAATGGGTGAATCAGTTTAATAATGAGAAGCATTACATGCCTTATATTAATAAAGGTTGGGATTTGTATAAACCTGCTTCAACTTACAATGAAAGTTTGCCGGATAATAATCCGTATGAAGGTAAGTTATATGGCAGTGCAGCACCCGTTTTCCCATATGACTTGAAAACGATGTATGAGAAAAATGATGCAGGAATTCTAAGGGCAACTCCTTATGGTAATGATTTATTAGCTGAATTTGCTAAAAAGGCTATCGAAAAAGAAGAATTAGGAAAGGATAATATTACTGATTTTTTAACGGTTAGTTTTTCGTCAACAGATTATGTGGGGCATTTATTAGGGCCTCGTTCTATGGAACTTCAGGATACTTATTTAAGATTAGATCAGACGATTGCTGATTTTTTAGATTATTTGGATAAAACAGTTGGAAAAGGGAATTATTTACTTTTTCTCACAGCGGATCATGCAGGAGCAGAAAATGTTATTTACTTAAAAGATCGTAAATACAATGTTGATAATTATCCGTCAAAAGATTTTAGAAAGAATTTGGGTGATTTCTCTGTAAAAACTTTTGGTGTTGATTTGCTTTTAAATTATTCTAATTTTAATATCTTCTTTAATAAACAAATAGTTAAAGATAAAGGTTTGGATTTAGTAAAAGTAAAACAAGCTTTTAAAGAGTATATGATTTCCATGCCTCAGATTAAAAAAGTCTATACAGAAGAAGAAATTTTAGCTAATTCTGGAAATGATTACTATTTAAATTTTGTAGCAAAAGGATATGATGTTACTCAGGATGGGGATATGGTTATAATCAATAAACCTGGAGATATGGAATATTCGGTTACCGGAACCTCTCATGGGACACCTTATGCATATGATACTCATGTACCGGCTATTTTTTACGGATGGCACATTAAAAAAGGTGAATCATATGATAAAAAAGCAATTACTGAAATTGCCCCGACAATAGCTCAAAAAATTAAAGTTAGTTTTCCTAATGGAACTGAGGCAAAATTGTTGCAAGAGGTTTTAGATGAAAAAATCGAGAAAACTGAGAAAAAATAGTTTTTCTATTTCTATATAAAGTTAAACCTGTCATTGTTTTATGACAGGTTTTTTTTATGCTAAAAAAAAGGCTTTTCAATTAAGAAAAGCCCTTTTAGTAGTGTTTTAGTAAGCACTTATTATAATGTTAACACTATGCGTTTGCTAACACTAATTCTTCGTTAAAAGGAAGATTCCAAGCTTCAGCAACTCCTTTGTAAAGGATTTTTCCGTTAGCAATGTTTAATCCTTTTTTCAATTCTTCGTTTTCGTTACAAGCTTTTTCCCATCCTTTGTTTGCTAATTGTACAGCGTAAGGTAAAGTAGCATTTGTTAAAGCTAAAGTTGATGTGTAAGGCACAGCGCCTGGCATATTAGCCACACAATAGTGAACGATATCATCAATAATAAAAGTTGGGTTTTCGTGTGTTGTAGGCGTACAAGTCTCAATACAACCACCTTGATCTACAGCAACGTCAACAACAACAGTTCCCGGACGCATTAATTTAAGCATGTCACGAGTGATTAAGTGAGGTGCTTTTGCTCCTGGAATTAAAACGGCTCCAACAATTAAATCTGCGTCTTTAATTGCTCTTGTGATGTTATAATGGTTTGACATCTCTGTATTTACGTTTGCTGGCATGATATCATCTAAATGACGTAAACGTGGCAAACTTAAATCCATAATAGTCACTTGTGCTCCTAAACCAGCAGCCATTTTTGCAGCCTGAGTTCCAACAATTCCTCCACCTAAAACTAATACTTTAGCTGGTGGCACACCTGGAACACCACCTAAAAGAATTCCTCTTCCTTTTAATGGTTTTTCAAGATATTTTGCTCCTTGTTGAATTGCCATACGACCCGCAACTTCAGACATTGGAACTAATAAAGGTAAACTGCGATCTGCTTTTTCAACTGTTTCGTAAGCTAAGCAAACTGCACCTTTTTCAAGCATAGCATGAGTTAATGGTTCTGATGAAGCAAAGTGAAAATAAGTAAAAAGTAATTGATCTTTTTTGATTAGAGGATATTCAGAAGCAATTGGTTCTTTTACCTTAATGATCATCTCTGCGATAGCATAAACTTCTTCAATAGTTCCTAAAACTACTGCCCCTGCAGTCACATATTCATCATCGCTGAAGCCACTTCCTAAACCTGCAGTTGCTTGAACATAAACTGTATGTCCATGTTTTTTCATCTCAGAAACACCAGCTGGAGTTAATGCTACACGATTTTCGTTGTTTTTGATTTCTTTTGGAACACCTATTATCATCTTGTTATATTTTTTTGTTTTTTTCTTAAATTGTTTTTACAAAGCTACTGATAGAGAATATATTATTGATATTGGGCGTATAAATAAGAAAATATTATTTTATTTTATACTTTTACAGAAATTTATTCTTTTTGGAGCGTCTTGCAAGTCTCAAAAGAGAAAAAAAGACTAAATTTTACTAATTTAAGAAAACGTTTTCGCTATGGCTTTAGATGAAATTGACAAAAAAATCTTACGACTTTTGCAGGAAAATGCCCATTATACGTTAAAGGACATTGCAAATAAAATAAATCTGTCTCTTACACCGGTTCATGATAGGGTCAAACGCCTTGAAAAAGAAGGAGTTATAGAAAAGTATGTTTCGATTTTGAACAAGAAAAAACTTGGAAATAATCTAACAGTTTACTGTCAGGTGACACTTACGAAACAGACTTATGATACTTCTGAGGGGTTTAATCAATCGATTTTGAATTTACCGGAAGTTGTGGAATGTAATTATGTTTCTGGTAATTTCGATTACATGCTTAAAATCATTATTCCTGATATGGAAAGCTATCATCATTTTCATCAAAAAAAATTATCTATTTTACCTGAGGTTTCTCTAATAAACACTGTTTTTGTAATTTCTGAAGTAAAAAGCACTACAGTTCTCCCAATTTAAAACAAACAAAAAACCACCAAGAAAAACTTGATGGTTTTAAGAATGGTTGGATTGGTTTTATATTAATAATAAGTAAAACGTCTAACTTTAGCAATGTACTTTGCTAAACGAATTACTTGATGACTATATCCATATTCGTTATCGTACCAAATATAAAGTACGATGTTCTTGCCATCTTTTGAAACAATTGTGGCGTTGCTATCATAAATTGAAGGGGCAGAAGTTCCTACTATATCAGAAGAAACCAATTCATTATTTAAGGAATATTTAATTTGCTCTACAAGTTCACCTTCCAAAGCATATTTTTTCATTATTTTATTGATTGCTGCTATAGAGGTAACTTTTTTAACTTCTAAGTTTAATACCACCAACGATCCGTTTGGAACTGGGACTCTAATAGCATTTGAAGTTAATTTTCCTTCAAGGGATGGAATTGCTTTTGCAACTGCAGTTCCGGCACCAGTTTCCGTAATAACCATATTTAATGCAGCAGCTCTTCCGCGACGGTATTTTTTATGCATATTGTCAACCAGATTCTGATCGTTTGTATACGCATGAATGGTTTCTAAGTGGCCTTTTAAAACTCCTAAAGTATCTTCAACTGCTTTTAAAATTGGAGTTATCGCATTTGTAGTGCAGGATGCTGCCGAAAAAATATTTATTTCGTCAGGATTATATTCGTTATGATTTACCCCGTGAACGATATTTGGAACTCCTTTTCCAGGTGCTGTCAATAAAACTTTACCAACTCCATTTGAAGTTAAATGCCTTTTAAGGGTTTCCTCTGTTGTAAAAGCGCCAGTATTATCTATAACTAAAGCATCATTGATTCCGTATTGTGTATAGTCTATTTCTTCCGGAGTATTGGCATTTATAATGTGAACGGTGGTTCCGTTAATGATTAAAGCATTATTCTTTGGATCAGCAATTACGGATCCTTGAAAATCTCCATGAATTGAATCGTAACGTAACAGAGAAGCTCGTTTCTCTAAAATTGACGCATCATTTTTGTCACGGGTTACAATTGCTCTCAAACGCAGTTGGTTTCCTTTACCAGTTTTTGACATTAATTCTCTTGCAAGTAGACGTCCAATTCTTCCAAAGCCATATAATACGACATCTTTTGGCTGAATTTCTTTTGTTGATTTGGCTTTTTTCAATTTTTCCATCACAAAATATCTGGCATCCGGATATTTTTCTTCTTCTAAAAGATATTCGTATGTCAATTTTCCTAAATCTAATTTTGCAGGTGGAAAATCTAATGACAAAATTACTTTTGCAATTTCAACAGAATCAAAAACACTAATAGGTTTACCTACGAATTCACCTGCGTATTGATGTAAATTTATTATGTCACTGACATTTTTATCCAATAATTGGTTTTTAAATAAAACCATTTCAATGGATTTGTCATACCATAAATCGCTTATGACTTTTATTAATTCGACACCAGCTCTTCTTCGGTCGACTTGTAACGATACCTCTTTTTGGTACAAAGATTTTTTACTCATAATTGATTAAATTGAAAAAATAAAATGCTCACTATTTTAAAATTTTGCGCAAAAGTATCCATTTCAATCGATTTCGTAAACTATTTTGTGATTTATTTTTGAAAAATAAAAAAGCCATCTTAATTTTTTAAGATGACTTTTTATGAGAGGATTTTAACTAGTTTTCAGTCTCAGTCATAGTATTCAGTCTTTAGGGATCTGATAACTGTGACTGAAAACTGCGACTATAATTAAATAATTATTCTGAAGATTTCTCCATTTCTATTTATCATTTCGATTCGGACACTTTGTCCTTCGTCTTTTTTACTTAAAAGTTTCGAAACGGTTTCAACATTTGTTGCTTTTACATTATCAATGCTTAAAATAATATTGCCTTGCAATTCATTTTGATATTGCATTAAATTGTCGTTGGTTATGTTTTTAATTTTTACACCATAATCAATTCTGAATTTCTTTTTATCAGCAGCATCGATATTTTCTAATTCTATTCCTTTAAATTCGGTACTAAAGAATTCATTTTTACTTAAAGTTACCGGAACCGTTCTCGTTTGTCCGTCCTTCATATAAGTAACTTTGACAACATCATTTGGTCTTTTCGTGTTAATGTAACCTGAAAGATCAGCATAAGTTGCAATATTTTGGTCGTCTAATTTTACAATAATATCTCCTTTTGAAAGACCAGCTTTTTCAGCTCCTGAATTTTTAGAAACTTTACTGATATAAAAGCCTTGCGTTTGAGTTACACCCAATTCTTTTGAAGCTGTACTGTTTAATTCGCCGCCTTCAACACCTAAAATACCTCTTTGAACATTTCCGAATTCCATAATGTCTTCAATAATTTTTCTCGCGATATTAGACGGAACGGCAAATGAATAACCAACATATGAACCAGTCATGGAAGAAATCATTGTATTAATACCAATTAATTCTCCTCGCGTATTTACTAACGCTCCACCACTATTTCCTGGATTTACAGCTGCATCAGTCTGAATAAAAGATTGAATTCCACTTGTGTCTAAATTTCTGGCTTTCGCCGAAACAATTCCCGCAGTTACAGTCGAAGTTAAGTTGTACGGATTACCTACAGCCAAAACCCATTCGCCAATTTTTACATTATCAGAATTGGCAAAAGCAGTATAGGGAAGTTTTTCATCGGCATTGATTTTTAATAGGGCGATGTCCATTTTTGAATCGGTACCAATCAATTTTGCAGTATATGATTTCTTGTTGTTTAAGGTAATTTCGATTTCCGAAGCATCTTTAATTACGTGATTGTTCGTCACGATATATCCATCCTCAGAAATAATAACACCAGAACCAGTTCCTACTTGTTCCTGTTGTTGTTGACCACCGTATCCATAGAAAAATTCCATCATCGGATTACTGACTGTCCTTCTCGAGACATTTTTTACGTGAACAACAGTATGGATTGTCTTATCTGCGGCAGCTGTAAAATCAACCGTTTCAGCTGATAGTGCAACATTTCTGCCATATGAATTTGGGGCTAGCGTAACAACAGAATTTTCTCTTCCAAAAAAAGAATTGTTGCCATCAAATAATAATTTGTAAGCACCAAGTGTAGTAGCACCACTCAGTAATGACACTAAAAATAAGCTTGAAAATCTTTTCATAATTAGGATTTATGTTTAAGTTACTAACGTAAAATTAAAGGAAAAAATTATTTCAAAAAATGCTTTAACGCTCTTTAACATTGATTAACATTTCATTAATTAATAGTTCGTACTTTTGTACTTATTAATAGACAAAAAATGCAAATAGAATTTTATAAATATCAAGGTACGGGCAATGATTTTGTGATGATTGACAATCGTACTAATTTTTTTCCAAAAGAAGATATTCAACTAATTGAGCAATTGTGTGACAGACGATTTGGTATTGGCGCTGACGGACTTATTTTACTTGAAAATGATTCGGATACGGACTTCAGAATGGTTTATTACAATTCTGATGGAAATGAAAGTTCGATGTGTGGAAACGGAGGTCGTTGCTTGGTAGCTTTTGCAAATCAATTGGGCGTGATCAACAATCAGGCAATTTTTATGGCAACGGACGGATTACATCATGCTTCAGTTGGAAATGATGCCATTGTTTCTTTGCAAATGATTGATGTAGATGACATACAAAAGAAAGATTCTTATACTTTTTTAAATACTGGTTCTCCACATCATGTTCAAATTGTCGAAGATTTGAAGAATTATAATGTAAAAGATAATGGAGCATCGATTCGCTACGGAGAATTATATGGAGAAAAAGGAAGTAATGTGAATTTTGTAAAGAAAATTGATGAAGATACTTTTTCAGTTCGTACTTATGAAAGAGGTGTTGAAGATGAAACTCTGGCCTGTGGGACAGGAGTAACTGCGGTTGCAATTGCAATGAATGCAATTGGAGAAACGGATAAAACATCTATCAATTTAAATGTTGAAGGAGGAAAGCTTAATGTCTCTTTTGATAAATTAGGAGATCATTTTACTAATGTTTTCTTGACCGGACCAGCAAAATTTGTTTTCAAGGGAACAATAGAAATATAAAATCTCAATTTTTAAATTCCAAATTCCAAATCTTCATTTCAAATCTACAATCAACAATCTAAAATTAAATGATCACACTCAAAGGCAAAAATATCTATCTGCGTGCATTAGAACCTAATGATTTAGAGTTTGTGTATGCGATGGAAAATGATCAAAACATTTGGGAAGTTAGTAATACTTATACGCCTTACAGCCGTTTTTTGGTTCGTCAGTATCTTGAAAATGCACATCAGGATATTTATGAAGCCAAACAACTGCGATTGGCTATTTGCCAGGATGAAGATTTTCCTGCGATTGGATTAATTGATTTATTTGAATTTGACCCCAAGAATAATAAAGCGGGTGTTGGAATCGTTATCCAAAAGGATGAAAATAAAAGGCAAAATATTGGCTCTGAAGCATTAGAGCTTTTAATAAAATATGCGTTTTATAATTTAAATTTACATCAGCTCTATGCAAATATTAGTGTCGAAAATGTAGCAAGTATAGCTCTTTTTACTAAATTTGGTTTTGAGAAAATAGGAATTAAAAAAGATTGGATCTTGCTGAATAACCACTATCAAGACGAAGCAATGTTTCAATTAATTAACAAACAAATTTAAAATTTAAACTTTGAGCTTAAAAAAAATTATCACGATAACTGCTGTAGCCGTAATTTCAGTTTTAATGATTTACGGATTTATTTTGATTAGCAGAATTTTTAGCGCCAACACAAAATTTGAGGAAAAAGAACTTTATGTTTATGTTCCGACTGGTGCCAATTATACCGATGTTAAAAAAATATTAGAACCTTATATTAAGAATTTCGAAAACTTCGAAATGGTAGCCAATAAAAGAAGCTATCCGGAAAATGTAAAATCAGGCCGTTTTTTACTTAAAAAAGATATGAATAATATCGATTTGGTTCGTGCAATGCGTTCTAATGTTCCTGTTAAATTAGCTTTTAATAATCAGGAGCGTTTGGAGAATTTTGCCGGAAGAGTTGGCTCTGAAATCGAAGCTGACAGTTTATCTTTAATGAAAGCGATTAAGGATTCGACTTTTATGGCAACAAACGGTTTTAATGAAGACAATGTATTTGCAATGTTTATTCCAAATACATATGAAGTGTATTGGAATACTTCTGCAGAGAAATTCCGTGATAAAATGATCAAGGAGTATCATAATTTCTGGACAGATAAAAGAATTGCAGAAGCAAAAGAACAAGGTTTAACACCTGTTCAGGTTACTATTTTAGCTTCAATTGTTCATAAAGAATCAGTTAAAAAAGACGAAAGACCCAGAATTGCAGGAGTTTATTTAAACCGTTTGCGTTTAGCAATGCCTTTACAAGCAGATCCCACGGTAATTTATGCTTTAAAATTAAGAGACAATAATTTTGACCAGGTTATCAAAAGAGTATTTTATAATGACTTAGTAATGAAATCTCCGTATAATACTTATGTAAATATTGGATTGCCTCCTGGGCCAATTGCAATGCCAGATATTACGGCTCTTGAAGCAGTTTTAAATCCGGAGAAAAACGATTATATCTATTTTTGTGCTAGTGTTGAGCGTTTTGGATATCATGAATTTGCTTCCACTTTAGCAGAACACAATGTAAATGCAAAAAAATATTCTGACTGGATTGCGAGCCAGGGTGTAACAAGATAGTTTTTTGATTACTTCATAAAAAATATAACCGAAGCGTAAAGCTTCGGTTTTTTTATTTTTTAGAGGTTTCGGTTTTTCTATGAAATAGGATTATTTGTGAATTTTGATTGGATCACTTTTAAAATTTTAAAGGAAGAAAAGTAAATGAAGGTCGCTTTTTAAATTTAAAAAAAATAAAATTGAGGTTAAATCTCATTTATTTATCTGTAAATAAATTGTAAATAATGTAAGTTAAGTAGTATTATTTTAACAAAATTGCTAAAAATTTGATAAAAATGATGTTTTTGGAATTTATTTTTTACTGCTTTTAATGCTAATTTGAAGTCTTCCATTTATGCTTGAAAAGGGCATCATTAAAGGGATGAAGCTCAATTTTACAATTCTTAAAAACGCTTAATTACCTGATTGTCAGTATTGTTTTGTTTTGGTTATCTTTGCACCGTAGAAATTTCAAGAGGGTGACAGCGTTTTGAAGAAAAACAATTTATGATAAAGAAATGGTATTTTTATGCGAGTTTAGTCGTTATTATTACATTTTTAAGTTTGGGTTTTAAACCCTTTAATCTAGAAACCAAACCTTGGTTTTTAATAGAAAAAACAGATGGATCAGAATACTTATTTCCATCGCTCGATAAGGATGATTATCCTGAATCAAACAAATTAAACGTCCCATACACGGGAAATCATCTAATCGGTTTTAAAGAAGCAGTTGCTTTTAAAGAGTCTCAGGGAAAATACCGTTTGGTAAACTCTCTTGGATATATGGGGAAATACCAATTTGGTCCTCAGGCATTGAGATCGATTGGTGTTCACAGTGGGAAAGCATTTTTAAAAAACCCTGCTTTACAAGAAAAAGCATTTGTTGCGCTATTATCCAAAAACAAATGGATTTTACGTAATGAAATTGAAAGGTACGAAGGGAAAATTATTAGCGGTGTGGCCATTACCGAATCTGGAATTTTGGCAGCAGCACATCTTGGGGGCGCTGGCTCCGTAAAAAACTTCTTTAAAAATAAAGGGAATAGACGTTTCAGAGATGCTTACGGAACTTCATTAAGAAGTTATATGAAAGCCTTTGGAGGTTATGATCTTTCTTATATTGAAGCAGATAGTAACGCTACAATAAACGACTAAAAAGTAAAAAAAATAAAATCCCGATTAACTCGGGATTTTTTTTATGAAATAAATTAGTCAATTAATATTTCTAAAATTTTAATTGCAGCTTCACTAATTTTTGTTCCTGGTCCAAAAACGGCAACTGCACCAGCATCAAATAAATATTGATAGTCTTGTGCCGGTATAACACCGCCCACAATTACCAAGATATCTTCGCGGCCATGTTTTTTAAGTTCTTCAATAACTTGTGGAACCAAAGTTTTATGTCCGGCAGCTAGGGAAGAAACGCCTAATATATGTACATCATTTTCCACAGCTTGTTTGGCGGCTTCAGCAGGAGTTTGAAAAAGCGGACCAATATCAACATCAAAACCTACATCAGCATAACCTGTTGCTACTACTTTTGCTCCTCTGTCATGCCCGTCTTGCCCCATTTTGGCAATCATAATTCTAGGGCGTCTTCCTTCTTGTTTAGCAAAAGCATTGGCTAATTGTTTTGCCTTTTCAAAATTTTCGTCATTTTTTATTGCTGCACTATACACACCGCTAAAGGATTTAATTTGCGCTTTGTACCTGCCAAAAACACTTTCCAGAGCATCGCTTATTTCTCCTAATGTTGCTCTTTCACGAGCTGCTTCAGTCGCAATTTCCAGTAAGTTACCTTCGCCAGTTTTGGCACAATGAATTAATTTTTCCAGTGATTGATTTACTTTTTTAGTATCTCTTTTTGCTTTTATTTCTTCAAGACGTTCAATTTGTTGCTTACGAACCATTTGGTTGTCAACATCCAAAATATGCAACGGATCTTCTTTTTCTAATCTGAATTGATTTACACCAACAATAATATCTTGCCCGCTGTCAATTCGTGCTTGTTTTCTCGCTGCAGCTTCTTCAATTCTCAGTTTTGGAATTCCGGCTTCAATGGCTTTTGTCATTCCTCCTAGTTCTTCAACTTCTTCAATAAGTTTCCAGGTACTTTCTAGTATTTCATTGGTCAAACTTTCAACATAATAGCTTCCGGCCCAAGGATCGACGGTTTTAGTTATCTTAGTTTCCTCTTGTAGAAAGATTTGTGTATTACGTGCAATTCTGGCAGAAAAATCAGTTGGCAAGGCAATCGCTTCGTCAAGTGCATTGGTGTGTAAAGACTGTGTTCCTCCAAAAGCAGCAGCAGTTGCTTCGATACAGGTTCTGGCTACATTATTAAAAGGGTCTTGTTCTGTTAAACTCCAACCGCTTGTTTGACAATGCGTTCTTAGTGCTAAAGATTTATCGCTTTTCGGATTAAATTTTTGAATTAATTTTGCCCAAATCATTCGACCTGCTCTCATCTTGGCGATTTCCATAAAATGATTCATACCAATTGCCCAAAAGAAAGAAAGGCGAGGAGCAAACTCATCAATTGTCATTCCGGTTGAAAGTCCGGTTCTGATATATTCTAAACCATCTGCTAAAGTATAAGCCAATTCAATATCAGCAGTGGCACCCGCTTCCTGCATATGATATCCTGATATTGAAATAGAATTGAATTTTGGCATTTTTTTGCTCGTAAATTCAAAAATATCAGCAATAATTTTCATTGATGGTGTTGGAGGATAGATATAAGTATTACGTACCATAAACTCTTTCAAAATATCATTCTGAATCGTTCCTGATAATTTTCCGATTTCAACACCTTGTTCTTCGGCAGCAACAATATAGAAAGCCATAATAGGTAAAACAGCTCCATTCATCGTCATTGAAACTGACATTTCATCTAATGGAATCTGATCAAACAGAACTTTCATATCTTCGACAGAATCAATTGCAACGCCCGCTTTTCCAACATCACCAACAACTCTTTCGTGATCTGAGT
The DNA here is from genome assembly GCA_900107365.1 of Flavobacterium aquidurense. Lineage (GTDB taxonomy): Bacteria > Bacteroidota > Bacteroidia > Flavobacteriales > Flavobacteriaceae > Flavobacterium > Flavobacterium aquidurense. Next base: position 685,252 of record FNPS01000002.1, on the reverse strand, counting down.
CGTAACCACGGTGTGTTGGTAAATCAAAAGCAATTGAAAGTCCTTTTTGTCCGGCAGCTAAATTTCTTCTGTAAAAAGCATTGCTTTCTTCAGCTGTTGAAAATCCGGCATATTGACGAATAGTCCACGGACGTCTGACATACATTGTAGCATACGGGCCACGTAAATTTGGCGCAAAGCCAGCCCCAAAATCAAGAAATTCTAAATTTTCAAGATCTTTTTCTGAATATGTTTTTTTAAGTTCAATACCTTCAGCAGTAAAAAAGTTATCGGCTAAAATGTCTGACTTTTGACTTTCGACTTTTAACTTTTCACTGTCCAGATTAATATGTTTAAGGTCTTTTCTTATCATGGAGACACTTCGTTTTGTTTGATTATTAATTACTTTGAAAAAGATTTATTCAAGTTCTAGGCGTTCTTGTTCCAGCTTTTCAGCTAATCTTTTTTCTATAATTGGTGTAATTAATGTTTTTCTTGGTTTGATTTTTACAAAAGGAAAAAGCTCTAAATCGTGTTTCATTTTGTCTTCTTTGTTTGGATATTTATTCGTTCCAAGTAAAACTTCTTTTTTTGAATCGAATAATTCCTGTTCTTTTGCAGAACTTTCCTGAATTTTCTTCTTGATTGTTCCGTCGTTTAATAATTTTAGAAATCCACCATCAGCTTCTATCTCTTTGAATAATTTTAAACTTTTTTCTGCCAACTGCATTGTCAAACTTTCAATATAATAACTTCCGTCAGCTGGATTGTCGACTTTGTCAAAATAACTTTCGTGTTTTAAAACCAATAATTGATTTCTGGCAATTCGGTCTCCAAATTCGTTGTCTTTATGGTATAATGCATCATAAGGAAGATTTGCAACCGAATCAGCACCACCTAAAATAGCCGACATGCATTCGGTTGTCGTACGAAGCATATTGACATTGTAATCGTAAATGGTTTTATTTCGTTTGGTTGGTGTAACCAATAAATGACAGTCGATGTCAGGATTATATGCTGAAGAAATTAATTTAAAAAGCATTCGTAAAGCACGAAGTTTTGCAATTTCAAAGAAATAATTAGTTCCAACAGAAACCTGAAAAACAATTGGTTTGGTAATACTTGGCAAGCGATTTAAATATTCGTTTGCGTGTGCTAAACTGTAAGCAATTTGTTGTGTAATATTTGCACCGGCATTTTGATATAAACCTAGATCAATACTAAGTAAAGAAAGGTTTGTCGTTGCTTTTGCAATATTTTCAATCGTTTCAAAATTATTTTTATCAGATGTTACCAGCCAATTTCCTTCTCTTGCAAAATATCCAATGGGATCAATATTACAGTAAAAAATGGAATTTTTTTGTAAAGAAATGGTGTCTAATTTTTTTACGAAATCGATTGAAATAAAATTCAAATTAAAGTAAACGGTTCTGTTCTCTAAAGGAAGTGATTCCAATAGTTTTTGAACGTCGATTTTTTCGTTTTGAATCGTAAAACGCAAACTTTCTGCACCTCTTTGGATAGTATCGATGGCTCTTTGAATTGATTTCTCAATATCAAAAACAAAAATATTTTGACAGATTTTAAAATTAGAAGCCTCCGTTTTTACGGCTGCCGCTTTTGAAAATTCATCACTGTGATAAAAAGGCTTTACCTGAATATCTTCGGGAGAATTCCAGATTACGGTTTGGTTATATTCGGCTCCATCTAATTCAAACTGAATTTTTTGTTTCCATTGTTTGGATGAAATCGGATTAAAATCGTCGAACAGGGTAGTGGCCATTTGGTGTTTTTTCTAATTATTCTTATCTTGAATGGTATCTCCTTCAAATTGGATAATGTAAATATCTTCGCTGTCTTTTTTCATAAAGTACTTTTCGCGCGCATATTTTTCTATTTGCTCAGGATTTTTAAGTTGTTTGATCTGCTCCTGATCTTTCTTTATTTCTTCCTGATAGTATTTTTTATTGTCTTGTAATTCATTTATTTGTCCATCTAAAAAGCGATGATCAAAATAAGAGTAGTTGTCTAAAAATAACATCCATATAACAAAAAACAGCAACACCCAAACATATTTATTGCCCAGGAATTTAAACCACGATTTGCCTTTATATGGATTTTTTATTTTCATTTTTAATTAATCGATTGTGTATGAGAATTATGACTCGTCTTTCTAGCTTGATGTAGCCGATATCCTTTTTGTGTTCACCGCGGCGGACACAAAAAGATAAAGGCGAGAGCGGAAAAAGCTCTTAATTTTTATGGACTAAATTTACAATAAAAATTATGAAATTCGTTGATTAATTACGGCACGAACTACATCAATTGCTACAGTATTGTATTTGTCATTTGGAATAATGATATCAGCAAAAGCTTTTGATGGCTCGATAAATTGCTCGTGCATAGGTTTTAAAGTGTTTTGATAACGGTTTAAAACCTCGTCGATATCACGTCCGCGTTCTGAAATATCTCTTTTTAAACGACGCACTAATCTTTCATCAGAATCGGCATGAACGAAAATTTTGATGTCAAAAAGTTCGCGTAATTCAGGATTGGTTAAGATTAAAATACCTTCAACAATCATTACTTTTCTCGGATGTGTCGAAACAGTATCGTCAGTTCTGTTATGCTGTATAAAAGAATAAACCGGTTGATCAATTGTTTCGCCCGCTTTTAAAGCTTTAAGATGCTTTACCAATAGTTCAAAATCAATAGATCTTGGGTGATCAAAATTAATTAATGCTCTTTCGTCAAAAGACAAATTGGTTGTTTCTTTATAATACGAATCCTGAGAAATTACGCCAACTTCAGTGTCGGGTAATTCAGTCATGATTTGGTGTACTACTGTTGTTTTTCCACTTCCTGTTCCTCCTGCAAGTCCAATAATGAGCATAAATTTGATATTATATATTTATTCGGCAAAAATAATAATTTAAGTGGATTGTATAAGCATATTATTTATTTAAACCATATAAGTAACATAAGTAAATTTAAGCAAACAGATATTTAAACAAAGTATTATTTAACTGAACTAATATTACTTATATGGTGAAAATGATAAAAAAAATCCCGAAAGCAAAGCCGTCGGGATTTCGTGCAATCAGTATAGTTTTAATAAAATATTCTGAATTTAGTAAGCACTTGTAATTATTTATTCTTTTTTGCTTTTATCATCATTTCGAGCTGATCCCAAAGTTCCTCAGGAATTGCTTCTAGTAAGTTGAATTGTCCTGCACCTTTTAACCATTCGCCACCATCAATTGTAATAACGTCACCGTTTACATAAGCTGAAAAGTCAGAAACTAAATAAGCCGCTAAATTGGCCAGTTCCTGATGATCACCCACACGTTTTAATGGTACTTTCTTAGCCATATCAAATTTTTCTGCAAGATCTCCAGGTAATAATCTGTCCCAGGCTCCTTTAGTAGGGAATGGTCCCGGAGCGATTGCGTTAGAACGGATTCCGTATTTTGCCCATTCTACAGCTAAACTTCTTGTCATGGCTAAAACTCCTGCTTTTGCAGTAGCACTTGGTACCACGTAAGCTGAACCAGTCCATGCATAAGTTGTAACAATATTTAAAATAGTAGCTGATGTTTGTTTACTATCGATCCAATGTTTTCCAAAGGCTAGCGTACAGTTTTTAGAACCTTTTAATACGATATCAATAACAGTATCAAATGCATTTGCAGATAAACGTTCTGTGGGAGAAATGAAATTCCCGGCAGCATTGTTCAAAAGAACATCTACTTTTCCGAATTCTTTCAAAACGGCCTGAAGCATATTTTCTACTTCTTCATAATGACGAACGTCACATTGAAGTGGTAAACATTTTCCACCAGTTTCTGTTTCAAGTTCCGTTGCAGTGTTTTTTAGCTTTTCTAAATCTCTTGAAGTAATCGCTACCTGAGCACCTAATTCTAAGAAATATTTAGTCATTGCTTTTCCTAAACCACTTCCACCGCCTGTAACAACTATAACTTTGCCTTTTAAAGCATCGTCACGTAACATTTTATCTGTATAGCTCATACTTTTCTTTTTTTACAATATTAATTAAAATAATAGGATGCATGCATAATAATGTTATAAAATTTTGATAAATTTTATATATCATACAATTTTTTTGCTGCTGACTCTAATGTGAAGTTGTCTTTGGCAAAACAAAAACGTATTAATTTTTGGTCTTTATGATCCGAATAGAAAGTTGATATTGGAATTGCTGCCACTCCATGATCTGTGATTAGTTTTTTGCAAAATGTCACATCATCTTCATCTGAGATATTGGCATAAGAAGCCACCTGAAAATAAGTTCCCTCGCAAGGTTTTAATTCGAATCGGCTGTTTTGAAGGAGTTTCTGAAAATAATCGCGTTTTTCCTGATAAAATTTTCCAAGTAAATTTACATCAACAACATCTAAATATTGACTGATGGCAACCTGAGAAATACTATTGACGCTGAAAACCAAAAACTGATGTACTTTTTTAATTTCCTTCATCAGATATTCCGGTGCGACTGTGTAACCAATTTTCCAACCTGTAATATGAAATGATTTTCCGAAAGAAGAAACCATGATACAGCGATTCAAAAGAAAATTTTTGGTATGTGCTGAAATATGCTTTTCTTCGAAAGTAATGTATTCGTAAACTTCGTCAGATAAAACTATAATCTCAGGATATTTTGAAAGTAATTTTTCAAGTTCTAAAAAATCATTTTCCGTCAAAATTTTTCCTGTCGGGTTATGCGGATTATTGATGATCATCATTTTAGTTTTAGCCGAACAAGCTTTTTCAATGGTTTCCCAATTTGGCGTGTAATCATCATTTAAAGCTACACGAACGGGATTTGCATTACAAAGTAAAACGGGAGATTCATAAGAATCATAACTCGGATCCAGAATAACCACTTCATCCCCAGTTTTTACCAAAGCTAAAATCGTAGTGAAAATTCCCTGCGTTGCGCCAGCTGTAACCAAAAGTTCTAAGTCAGGATTTATCGTTCTGTTATATGAACTCTCAATTAGTTTAACGATCTGATTCATCAAAGGCGGATAACCGGCCATTGGTGTATATTGGTGTACATTTTCTTTGGATAATTTTGCCAGAATATTGGTTAATCTCTCGTCAACGGGAAAATTTGGAAATCCTTGGGAAAGATTTATGGCATTATATTCGGCTGCCATTTTTGACATTACTGTAAAAATACTTGTGCTGACGTTAGGGAGTTTGCTCATTAAAATGTTTAATTAGGGGAAACTGTAAGTGAGATATAAAAGAGATTAATTAAATTAAACTATTTTAAAGTTATTGGGAGCGAATATAAAACTCTAACTTTTTTGCCATTTTTTTCTCCGGGAATCCATCTGGGGCATTTTTTTAGAACTCGAATTGCTTCAGCTCCTGTTTCGTAACCTGCATCTTTCAGGATTTTTATGTCTGTTAATGCGCCATCTTGTTCAACTATAAATGTTGTGTAGATTTTTTTGTCCTTTAAGTCAATATTTTCGTCAGAGTATTTAAAATTGTTATCTACAAATTTATAAAATTTCTCAAACCCTCCGGGAAAGGTTGGTTTACTATCTATTTCCGCAGTATTATAAATTGTATTATCGTTATTTGAATCTTTAGAGGAAGGAATAGGTTCGTCAATAACTAAATGAGAATCGTAATAAAGCTCTTTGTCTTTAACAATAACTGGTTCTGTGCTTTTTGTGTCAGAAGCTTTTGTTTTCGAAATATCTTTAGTACTTTGAGAAAACATAATTTGTGTACAGCAAATAAAAATCAGAATCAAAAATTTTTTCATGACAACTGGATTTAAATGTTAGTTTACATTTTATGAATAATAAAAATCGTTGGTCTATTATGCAGATCAACTTTCAATTTTTTCCAATCTGCAACTCGCATTGTTTTAATAAATTCTGTTGGCAGTGTAATATCAGTTGCAATACAAAGATGTGTTGACGGATTTACAATTTGCAGAATATCTTCGACTAATTTATTGTTTCTATAAGGTGTCTCAATAAAAATCTGAGATTGATTTTTATCCTGAGATAATTTTTCAAAATGTTTTAAGGCTGATTTTTTTTCATCTTTATCAATTGGCAAATATCCGTTGAACGTAAAACTTTGGCCGTTCATTCCAGAAGCCATCATGGCTAATAATATAGAAGAAGGCCCAACCAATGGTACTACCTGAATTCCTTTTTCATGCGCCAGCTTTACAATTACTGCACCCGGATCAGCAACACCCGGGCAACCCGCTTCGCTCATTAATCCTACATTTTTTCCTTCTAATAAAGGTTTAATGAAGTCTAAATGTTCGCTTGCTTCAGTTCGTTTATTAAGCGTGAAAAGAATTAATTCTGACTGTTTTTTCTCCGGAGAAACGGCTTTTATTGATTTTCTCGCCGTTTTTTCGTTTTCAACAATATAATGATCTATAAAATCAATGCTTCTTTTTACGGTTTGTGGCAAAACATCCATTGGATCGCTTTCGCCCATTGTTGTTGGAATTAAATATAATTTTCCTAGAAGTTTCATGTGATTTATTTTATAGATTATAAAATGAAAAATTCCAATTATTTAGAAATCAAATAATTGAAATAAGTTAAGAGTGTTTTTCGATGAGTTTTTTAGAAATGATGTCAGTCACATCGTCTAACATTTGGTAAACGTTGTCAAAACCATTAACGGCTCCAAAGTAAGGATCTGGAACATCTACATTTTCGCCCGGAAATAATTCGTTTAAAATAAGATGGACTTTTTCTTTATGTTCTGGTGTTTTGGCAAGATGAATGACATCACGGTAATTCGAATTATCCATAACGTAGATATAATCGAATTCATCAAAATCTGAAGTTTTAAATTGCCTTCCCTTTTGACCATCAATACATAAGCCGTTTTTTTGGGCAACTGCAATAGAACGTTTGTCTGGTGCGTGACCTACATGCCAGGATCCTGTTCCAGCTGAATCAACTGTAAATTTATCTTTAGGAAGTTTAGAGGCTAAAATACCTTCTGCTAAAGGTGATCTGCATATATTTCCCAAACAAACCATTAAAACTTTTACCGGCATGATTCGCGTTTATAGCGTTAATTTTTTGTTGATGTCTTCGACAAATTTTTTGAATTGTTTGTCTGTAGAAACTAAATTGTCAACTGTTTTACAAGCGTGTAATACGGTAGCGTGATCGCGATCTCCAATTTGTGAACCAATGTTTGCCAAAGAAGCTTTAGTGAATTTCTTTGCAAAAAACATAGCTAATTGTCTCGCCTGAACAACGTGCCTTTTTCTGGTCTTTGATTGAAGCGTTTCAATATCCAACTGAAAATAATCAGACACAATTTTTTGAATATAATCGATAGAGATTTCTCTCTTTACGTTTTTAACAAATTTCTCTACAACACTTTTCGCTAAGTCGATTGTAACTTCTTTTTTGTTGAAAGAAGATTGGGCAATTAAGGATATAATCGCACCTTCAAGCTCACGAACATTTGATTTAATATTGCGTGCAACATATTCGATAATGTCATCCGGCATTTCCACTCCATCGCGGTACAAAATGTTTTTTAAGATAGAAATACGAGTTTCGTAATCTGGCTGATGTAACTCAGCAGATAATCCCCATTTAAAACGAGATAGCAAACGTTGCTCGATATCCTGCATATCTACAGGCGCTTTGTCAGATGTTAAAATTACCTGTTTTCCGTTTTGGTGCAGGTAATTAAAAATATGGAAAAACACGTCCTGAGTTCCTGATTTTCCAGATAAAAACTGAACATCATCAATAATCAAAACGTCAATTAATTGGTAAAAGTGAATAAAATCATTACGATTATTCTTTTTTACTGAGTCAATATATTGTTGTGTGAAAATTTCGGCAGAAATATATAAAACCGTTTTTTCAGGATACTTATCTTTTACTTCAACACCAATAGCGTGCGCTAAGTGTGTTTTTCCTAAACCAACTCCACCAAAAATCAACAATGGATTAAATGATGTTCCTCCAGGTTTATTGGCAACAGCCATACCTGCAGAACGGGCCAAACGGTTAGAATCTCCTTCTAAGAAATTATCAAAACTGTAGTTTGCATTTAATTGCGACTCAATTTTTAAATTTCTAATTCCGGGAATTACGAAAGGATTTTTAAGTTCAGGATTTAAGTTTTTAAATGGAGCATCAACCTCTTGCGGTTTCATTGGCACTCTATTAGCACTTGGCAACTGTTCGGTAAACGGTTGTTTATTGCCATAAGTGTTCTCCATTTTAATTTTATAGAGTAACTTTGCGTTTTTTCCTAGTTCTTTGGTAAGCGCAACTTTCAATAATTTTACGTAGTGCTCTTCGAGCCATTCGTAGAAAAATTTACTTGGTACTTGAATATATAATGCGTTGTCGGTTAGCTCAACTGATTTGATTGGTTCGAACCAAGTTTTATATGCTTGATCTTGAATATTGTCCTTTATAAAAGACAAACAGTTTTCCCATACCGATTGAGCAGTTTTAGTCATAGATTCAGATAAATTTTTTATTATTGATAAAGATTCTCCTAATAAAAAAGGAGCAAAATTTTTCCGTATTTCAGGATAACAAATATGTGAACAAATTTCTGTAAAAAAAAATATTTTGGGGTCTAATTTTATAAAAAAATGTTGTAAGTGAACTTTAGGAAGTTAATTTTTTTTAATCAATAAATAATGAAAAATCATCAAACGCAAGTGCGTGTTCGTTACTCTGAAACAGACCAAATGGGGGTTGTTTATCACGGAAATTATGTACCATATTTTGAGATCGGACGCGTGGAATGGCTTAGAGACAAAGGGATTTCGTATAAAAGTATGGAAGAAAGCGGAATCGGTTTACCAATTGTTTCAATGCAAATAAATTACAAAAAATCGGCGCGTTATGATGAGCTTCTTACGATTCAAACTACTTTCAAAAGTCAATCTTCTGTTAAGATTGAATTCGACTGTGCGATCTATAACGAAGCGAATGAGTTATTAACAACAGCGGTGTTTATTTTAGTATTTATTTCGTTAAAATCAGGTCGTCCAACTGCCCCTCCGGATTATATTTTAGAATTATTTAAAACACTGGTATAATTGTTAAAATGGTGTAGGTTTTTATATCGATTTATATAATTTTAATATCGATTTCAAACATTAAATCAAAAATGTCGAATACTAATTCGGCATTTTTTTTTCGTGTTTTTGTGATTATTTTGCCAATTGGAAGTCCGGAATCTTCATCAATTTCCATTTCCTGAGAAGTAATTTCCAGTTTTTTTTCTTTGACAACACGCATAACTTTATTCATATTTTTATAATCAAAAGAGATTAAAAAATGAACGTCGATAGTTTTTTCGACAATTTCACAAACTTCAAGTGTCATTTGTGCAGTTGTTTTGTAAGCGGCAATCAATCCGCCAACACCCAATTTGACCCCGCCAAAAATCCGAACTACAACTACCAAAATATTTGTTACTCCAAAAGACTGAATCTGGCCATAAATAGGAGCGCCGGCCGTATTACTGGGTTCTCCGTCGTCATTGGCACGGTACGATATTTTTGGAGCTGTTCCTAGTTGATAAGCATAACAATAATGAACGGCGTGAGGATGTTGTTTTTTTAAGTTTTCAATAATAGGTTTTACTTCTTCTTCACTTATAATAGGAAAAGCATAACCAAAGAACTTGCTTCCTTTTTCTTTAAAAAGCACTTCTTCAGATTCAAAAGCAATGGTTTGATACGTATCGTTATATTCCAAAAGTAAATTTCTAAATTATGTTTCTCTTAGCTATGAGTAAGTTTTTCACGCAGATTTAAAAAGATTTAAGCTGATCTATACAGATTATAATTAAAATTAAATCTGCTTAAATCTGCAGAATCTGCGTGAAAAAATCATTTTAATCTGTGAAATCTGTGGCATAAGATTTCTATACTATTTTTTTATCAAATAAATCGACAACATCTTCCTGACCCACTTGCAAATTCCAGACATGAAGTCCTAAGGCTGCGGCTGCATCTGTATTTTCTTTTTTATCATCAACAAATAAAGTTCGTTTTGGCGATAGCTCGTGTTTGTTAATGATGTATTGGTATGCTTCAGCATTTGGTTTTCGCTTTCCAATTTCAAAAGAAAAATAAACTTTTTCAAAACATTGGTAGAAATCACTATAAAATGAAATACCGCTTTTGGTTTCGAAAGTTTCAATATGAATCGAATCAGTATTGCTTAATAAAAATAAGCGATATTTTTTTGAAAGCATTTGAAGGAATTCTAATCGGTACAAAGGAAAATCGGCCAAAACAGCATTCCACGCTTCCAGAATTTCTTCGATTGAAGCATTTGGAAGTTGTTTTTGAAAACCAGCCAGAAATTCATCATGCGAAATATCTCCGGTTTCAAACAAAAGATTCAAACGATCCAATTCTGCATTCCATTCCGTCATGCCAAGTTTCTGCAATCCTGAAATAGTGGCCTGTTTATCTAAATTGATAAAAATATCTCCAAAGTCAAAAATTATAGTATCAATCATGATTTCTAACGTATATTAATTCGTCGTTCTGAATATTTGTTTTGGTTGTAATTTTCTTTTGCATAACTGGAGCTTTTGTTCCTTTATTAAAAGTAGTGTTTCCAATAAAAATGCGAGCTTCGTCCCAAATGTCGTGATCGATAAATGCCTGTAAAGTTTTCAAACCGCCTTCTATAATAATAGACTGAATTTGGTTTTGATGCAAAACAGTTAAAATTTGCGGTATTATATTTTGATTAAAATCGATTACTTCAAAGGTAGTGTTTTCTGCTGAAAAGTTAATTTCACATTTTGTAAATAGGATAGTTTTAACGCTGTCATCAAAAATAAAACTCTCTTTCGAAATGCGATTATTTTGATCTAAGACAACACGAACAGGATTATTTCCTGACCAATCTCTAACATTTAATTTCGGATTGTCATCAATTACGGTTTGAGTTCCCACTAAAATGGCTTGTTCTTCACTTCGCCATTTATGAACCAGTTGTCTTGAATAGGAATTGGTAATCCAAATGGGTTTCCGTTCCTGATTAACATCTTTCTCAGGAGATAAAAAACCATCCTGACTTTCGGCCCATTTTAATATAATATAAGGTCTCTGTCTATTATGAAAAGTAAAAAAGCGTTTGTTTAGCTCGTAGCATTCGTTTTCTAAAATTCCGACGGTAACATTAATTCCGGCTTCAATTAGTTTTTTGATTCCGTTTCCGGCCACTTTTTCATTTGGATCCACAGTTCCAACAACGACATTCGGAATCTCATTTGCAATAATCAAATCGCAACAAGGAGGTGTTTTTCCAAAATGACTGCAAGGTTCTAAACTTACATAAATTGTGGCCTTTTTTAGCAACGATTTGTCTTTTACAGATCGAATCGCATTGACTTCTGCGTGCGGTTCTCCGGCTTTTTTATGCCAGCCTTCACCTATAATTTGGTCATTGTAAACAATTACGCTTCCTACCATTGGGTTTGGATAAGTTGTTCCAAAACCATTTTTGGCAAGTTCTATACAGCGTTTTATGTATTTTTCATGTGCATTCACACTACAAAAGTAATTATTTTTGAGTTTAGTCCCATAGTTATTCATGTATGATAAGAAACTATAAGAAAAGTATTTTTACTTTTGTAGAGATTACAAGTATAAAAGAAATATGAAAAATTGGCTTATTAGAAAGATTAAAAAAGAAGACAATCAGGCAGTTGCAAAATTAATAAGATCAGTTTTTGATGAAATGGAAATTCCAAAAGTGGGTACGGCCTATGAGGATCCCTATTTAGACTTAATGTTTGAAGAATACAATAAACCACGATCTGTTTATTTTGTGGTTGAAAATGAAGGTAAAATAGTGGGTTGTTGCGGAATTGCACCTTTAGAAAATGGTGATCCCTTAATTTGTGAATTGCAAAAGATGTACTTTTTGCCTGAAACACGAGGTTTGGGAATTGGAAGTAAAATGATGGAGAAATGTTTGGAGCAGGCTAAAGTTTTTGGTTTTGAAAAATGTTATATTGAGACAATGCCATTCATGCATGCTGCTCAAAAATTATATAAAAAATCAGGTTTTGAATATTTAGATGCACCAATGGGATGTACCGGACATAGTTCTTGTCCTATTTGGATGTTGAAAGATTTGTAAAATCTTTTGTAACAAATTAGCTTTTAGCATACTTATTTGAAAGGAAATTGGCTTTTGCCGAAAGATAATACTCAAAGACCCGAAATGAAAATTAAACAATACCGCACTCAATTTATAAAAGAATTATCGCCTTTTTACGATGCGTATGAAGCGGAAAGTTTTTTCTATTTAATTTTAGAAGACAAGCACAAATTAAGGCAAATCGATCTGGCTTTGAATCATGAACTGAATTTTTCGGAAAGTGATTTTGTTATTTGGAATTCGTTGTTGAAGCAATTAAAAAAAGAAGTTCCAATTCAGTATTTACTTGGAAAAACAAGCTTTTATGGTTTGGATTTTGAAGTAAATGAGAATGTTTTGATTCCGAGACCAGAAACTGAAGAATTGGTTGAGTGGATTATAAATGAGAATTCAATAGCAGACAAGACTAAAAAGTTAAAGATTTTAGATATCGGTACGGGAAGTGGGTGTATTGCTATCTCACTGGCAAAAAATCTACCCAACGCTGATGTTTATGCTCTTGACGTTTCTAAAAAAGCATTAGATACGGCAAAACGAAATTCTGTAAACAATAATGTAGAAGTGACTTTTATGCTTAAAAATGTTTTAGAATTAGAAGCTTTGAAATCTAATTATGATATTATTGTTTCCAATCCTCCTTATGTTCGAAATTTAGAGAAAGTAGAAATTAAAAAGAATGTTTTAGATTATGAACCGCATTTGGCTCTTTTTGTGGAAGATAATGATGCATTAATTTTTTACAGGAAAATTGCAGAAATAGGAAAGGTAAATCTTTTGGAAAACGGACAATTGTATTTTGAAATCAATCAATATCTAGGCAAGGAGACAAGTGATTTACTTGAGCAAATGAATTTTAAAAATATTGAATTAAAAAAAGATATTTACGATAATGACCGAATGATGAAAGGGAATATTTAGTTTTCAGTCTCAATCTCAGTCTTCAATTATTAGGTCATTTTTGCATATAATTTTATTACTTATTGCTAAAGCCTTAAAACCTCAAAAGAGTTCTTAAAAGTTGAAAAGTTCTAATTTAGCCCCGATAGCAGTGGAAATCCTTTTTTGTCCGCTGCGGCGGACAAAAAAGATTGAAACGAATAGCGGGACAGATCGTCTTATGGAACGATTTATTCTGCTTCTAAATATTTTTATCAGTTCATAATGTAGTGACTGAAAACCGCGACTGCGACTGAAAACTACTCGTAACGCAAAGCCTCAATAGGATCCAGTTGTGAAGCTTTTATAGCCGGATATAACCCTGAAACAATGGCAACCATAAAACTAGTGGCAAAAGCGGCAAAAATCGCCATCCAGGGAATGACAAATGCAAAGCTCATTGCGGCTGCAAAAGCAAAACCGATTAAAATTCCTAATACGATACCGACCATACCACCAATTTGCCCAATCAATAAAGTTTCGATAAAAAACTGAACAGATATCGTGATTTTTGTAGCGCCTAAAGCTTTACGAACACCTATTTCGCGGGTACGCTCTGTGACCGAAACAATCATGATATTCATTAAGGCGATAGAAGATCCGAGAATTGTAATAATACTGATGATCCAGGAAGCCCAGCCTAAATATTTAGTGATTCCAAGAATTCGGTTAATTAAATCGTCGCTTCGGCCAATACCGAAATTATTGTCACGAACGGGGCTCAATTTACGGACTCTTCGCATGGTACTTGTGGCGTTGTCAACAGCTTCGTCTAAAAGTTCTTTTTTAGAAACCATTACACTCATGGTGTAATTAATGTTTGGTGCTGTAAATAAAGAACGCGCGACCTGAATTGGAATTAATACACGTAAATCCTGACTGTTTCCAAATGTTGATCCTTTTTCTTTTAAAACGCCAATAACCTTAAAGCGGGCACCACGAATCGAAATTATTTTATCAATTGGGTTAACGTCTTTTAGTAAACCTTTTTCGAAATCAGAACCTACAATGCAAGAGTAGGTATTGTTCTCAATATCAAATTGATTGAAAGAACGGCCTAAACTTATTTCTAAACCGGAGTTACCAATGAAATGTTCATCGACGCCCAGCACTTTAATTTCGGGATCTGTTTTTTGATCTAGATATTTTACTTCTGCCGTTGCTGTTGCCGTAAAGGAAAGAGAAGTTTCAGTAAACGGATATTTGTATTTGTTTTTGAAAGCAACCGCTTCCGGATAGGAGATAATCGGGTTTATGATTTCACGTTTGTTTCCACCTCGATTCTTTACAGTGTTTTCGTATTGGTTGATGTTGAAGGTGTTAGCTCCCATAGAAGCGAAATTGGTAGAAACGGTATTTTCAAGAGCGGTTACAACTGTCAGGATTCCAACAAGCGCTGTAATACCAATCGCGATGATTAATACGGTAAGAATAGTTCGCAGCAATTGTGTTTTGATGGAACCAAAAGCAATTCGGATATTTTCTTTAAATAATTTTAGCATCATGACCAATTTGTCACGAAAATACGTTTTTTGTTACAAGTTTGTTTTCGAACGGACATTATTTATTTTAAAAAATCAGATATTTGCAGACTTATTTAAGTCGAAAGTTGGAAAGTCATAAAGTCGAAAGTCTAAAGAGCGAACAATCTAAAAGAAAATCTAGAAATAAATTAATTTTAAAGTTTTTAGATTTTAGGTCTAAAAGAATCTAAAATCTAAAATCTAAAATCAGAAATCTAAAATAAAAAAGATGGCTTCAAAACCAAGCATCCCACAAGGAACACGAGATTTTTCGCCTGCAGAGGTGTCAAAACGTCAATATATTATTCAGACGATAAAAAATAATTTTGAAAAATTTGGTTTTCAACCGATCGAAACGCCGTCGTTTGAAAATTCAGATACCTTGATGGGGAAATATGGAGAAGAAGGAGATCGTTTGATTTTTAAAATATTAAATTCAGGTAATTTCTTCTTCAATAAAAATAAAATTGAATTACCGGAATCTATTGAATCGTTGCAAGTTAATTCGGCAGAAACTATTGATTTGAGTCAAAGAATTGAGCTGAATAAATTCACGGGAAAAATTTCAGAGAAAGCATTACGTTACGATTTAACTGTTCCGTTTGCAAGATACGTCGTACAACACCAAAACGAAATTGAATTTCCGTTTAAAAGATATCAGATCCAACCGGTTTGGAGAGCTGACAGACCACAAAGAGGACGTTACAGAGAATTTTATCAATGTGATGCTGACGTTGTGGGTTCAAAATCGTTGTGGCAGGAAGTAGAATTGGTACAATTGTATGATACTGTTTTTACATCATTAAGATTAGAAGGCGTTACCATCAAAATCAATAACAGAAAAATATTATCGGGAATTGCTGAAGTAATTGGAGCATCTGATAAATTGATTGATTTTACGGTTGCTCTTGATAAACTGGATAAAATTGGTGAAGACGGCGTTAAAAAAGAAATGATCGAAAAAGGGATTGCTGAAGAAGCTTTGGTTAAAGTACAGCCGCTTTTTAGTTTTACAGGATCTTTTTCAGATAAAATAAATCAACTTTCAGATTTATTAGCTTCATCAGAAGAGGGAATGAAAGGAGTGCAGGAATTAAAATTCATTTGTGACAATGTGGCAACTTTAGGTTTGGCAACTGCGACATTAGATCTTGATGTGACATTAGCACGCGGATTGAATTATTATACCGGTGCTATTTTTGAAGTTGCAGCTCCAAAAACAGTTTCGATGGGCTCTATTGGTGGTGGTGGAAGATACGACGATTTGACTGGTATTTTTGGTTTGAAAAATATGAGCGGTGTTGGAATTTCTTTTGGCCTTGACCGAATTTATCTGGTTTTAGAAGAATTGCAATTATTCCCTGAAACAGTAGCGGCGACATCAAAAGCATTGTTTATTAATTATGGAGATGCTGAAGCTTTGTACGCTTCGCAGGCGATTCAGAAATTGAGAAAAGAAAATATAAAAGTGGAATTGTATCCAGACAATGTAAAAGTTGGAAAGCAGTTTCAGTATGCCGATAAAAGATTGATTCCGTTTGCAGTAATTGCGGGCGATCAGGAGATTGCGTCAAATTCTTACTCACTTAAAAATTTAGTGACAGGCGAACAGGTTTCAGTTGATTTCGAAGGATTAAAAAATGCTTTGTTGGCATAGTTTCATTCTAAACTGGTTTTTGATAGATTAGAGGATTATTTAGATTTTTGTTTCACGCAGATCTTGCAGATTCACGCAGATTTAATTTGATTGTTATGTAAATAAATCTGCATTAATCTGCCTAAATCTTTTTAAAATCTGCGTGAAATAAAAAATTATAGGTTAACTGTTTGAAGCAAAGGTTTTTGCTTCATATAGCTCAGATTTAAAGGATTTTCTTTTGAAATCTCTTCCTGAAATAGTTGCCGGGGAAGAAAAAAAACTTTTAATTTGCCGACCTTAAGTTACGGGCGTAGTTCAAGGGTAGAATAGCGGTCTCCAAAACCGTTGATGGGGGTTCGAATCCCTCCGCCCGTGCAATTTCTACGGCAAAAAATGTAAAGAATTTTGTCATAAGAATACTTTCAAAAAACATAAAGTTCGCAAAGCTATATTAATACAAAGCTTTGCGAACTTTGTGTTTATTATAAAGCTTAAGAGTAAAAAACTTTGCGTTCTTTGCGGTAAAATTTTTTCGCTTTTCAGGTTTTAGGGAGGGATAAGCATAAAAAAAGCTTCGTCTCTTAAGGCGAAGCTTTTTTTTAATATAAGGTAAACTTGAATTAATAATTATTTATGAGGCCGAAGCCAACCCTTAAATTCAATTTTGATAGGTAATAATTTAGTTTTTTATTTTGGATACCAAATATACTATAAACTATAACGTAATAGTCTTAAAATTATACTAAATTTTAAAGCGCTATTTTCGTTTTTTAAAGTTCTCATTTTTAATAAAGTGACAATTTGACATTTTAAGAGATTTGGCAGTACTTTTGCAATCCAACAGAAAGAATAAAAAATGAAGTTTAAAGATATTTTTAAAAATAAAAGTAATATGACTACGGAAAATACAGAGTTCGATCAGGAATTAGATGATGTAACGTTAGAAAACAATGCCAACGGTGAGCAGTTAATTGTTGAAGAATTAAGTGTTGAAGAGCAATTGGCTCAAGACTTGGCAAAAGAAAAAGATAAATTTTTGAGATTATTTGCCGAATTTGAAAATTACAAAAAAAGAACTTCAAAAGAGCGTATGGATTTGTTTAAAACAGCAAACCAAGAAGTTTTGTTAGCAATGCTTCCTGTTTTGGATGATTTTGACAGAGCAACTGTAGAGATCAGTAAGTCTGACGATGAAAACTTGAAAAAAGGAGTTGAATTGATTCACGAAAAACTAAAAAGCACTTTGGTAGCTAAAGGTTTAGAGCAAGTTGAAGTTAGAGCTGGTGATGCTTTTAATGCTGACTTTGCTGAAGCAATTACACAAATTCCTGCACCTTCTGACAAATTGAAAGGTAAAATTGTTGACGTTATTGAAAAAGGATACAAATTAGGAGACAAAATTATTCGTTTCCCTAAAGTGGTTATTGGTAACTAAAAAATACAATTAATACATTCTGAAAGTCAATTTTAAGAATTGGAATTTGGAGTTTATATTTTGGAATTTAACCTAAATTATGAAAAAAGATTTTTACGAAATACTAGGCATTTCAAAAAATGCTGACGCTGCCGAAATAAAAAAAGCTTACCGAAAAAGTGCGTTGAAATATCACCCGGATAAAAATCCAGGCGACAAAGAGGCAGAAGAAAACTTCAAATTGGCGGCAGAAGCTTACGAAGTTTTAAGTGATCCTGGCAAAAAAGCAAAATACGATCAGTATGGACATCAGGCATTTGATGGTTCTGGCGGATTTGGTGGTGGCCACGGTGGTATGAATATGGATGACATTTTCAGCCAGTTTGGTGATATTTTTGGTGGAGGATTTGGCGGTTTCGGTGGAGGCGGAGGCGGTCCTCGTCGCGCTAAAGGAAGCAATCTTCGAATTAAAGTTAAATTGACTTTAGAAGAAATTGCAAATGGAGTTGAGAAAAAAGTAAAAGTAAAACGTAAAGTTCAGGCAAAAGGTGTAACGTATAAAACGTGTTCGACTTGTAACGGTCAGGGGCAGGTAATGCGTGTTACCAATACTATTTTAGGAAGAATGCAATCTGCATCTACTTGTCCTACTTGTGGTGGTTCTGGACAGATTTTAGATAAAAGACCTTCTGAAGCTGATGCTCAGGGAATGATTCTGGAAGACGAAACGGTTTCGATCAAAATTCCGGCAGGAGTTGTTGACGGGATGCAGTTGAAAGTTTCTAATAAAGGAAATGATGCTCCGGGAAATAGCGTTCCGGGTGATTTGATTGTTGCAATTGAAGAGTTAGAACACGAATTTTTGAAACGTGAAGGTGAAAATATTCACTTTGATTTATATATTAGTTTTCCAGAGGCTGTTTTAGGTGTTTCTAAAGATATCGAAGCAATCAACGGAAAAGTTCGTATTAAACTGGAAGAAGGAATTCAATCTGGTAAAATATTAAGATTAAAAGGAAAAGGTATTCCAAGTATTAACGGTTACGGAAGCGGAGATTTACTGGTTCACGTAAATGTATGGACACCAAAAACGCTGAACAAAGAGCAAAAACAATTTTTTGAAAATGCTTTGAACGACGAACACTTTGTTCCGAGTCCTGAAAAATCAGAAAAATCATTTTTTGAAAAAGTAAAAGATATGTTTTCATAAGCTAAACTTTTTCAGAAATGTTTAAATCAATATAAAACCCATTCTAACATAAATTTAGAATGGGTTTTTTGCGTATTAGTACTCAGATTAGCTGTGAATTATTTACTTTTACAGGCGCAAAGCCACAATGGTCAAATTGACTAAAGAAAATCTAAAAAATCGCATGAGCAACTTACTCGAAGTACATAAAGTCGTAAAACAATACGGTGATTATGTAGCGCTTAACGAAGTTTCATTAAATGTGCCAAAAGGTAGTATTTACGGATTATTAGGTCCGAATGGAGCTGGAAAAACTTCCCTTATCCGAATCATCAATCAAATTACATTGCCAGACAGCGGTGAGGTTATTTTAGATGGAGAAAAATTACAGCCTAAACATGTCCAGACTATTGGTTATTTGCCTGAAGAAAGAGGTTTGTATACTTCTATGAAAGTGGGTGAGCAATGTTTGTATTTGGCGCAGATGAAAGGACTTTCTAAAGCGGAGGCAAAAGTACAATTAGAATATTGGTTCGATCGTTTAGGAATTCAGGGTTGGTGGAACAAAAAGATTCAGGAGCTTTCAAAAGGAATGGCGCAAAAAATTCAGTTTGTGGTTTGTGTTTTGCATAAGCCTAAATTGCTGATTTTTGACGAGCCCTTTTCTGGTTTTGACCCGGTTAATGCGAATATTATTAAAGATGAAATTCTGGCATTGAAAGAACAGGGTGCAACGATTATTTTTTCGACACACCGAATGGAAAGTGTAGAAGAACTTTGCGATCATATTGCTTTAATTCACAAATCGAATAAATTAATTGAAGGAAAACTGAGCGATGTAAAACGTCAGTTTAAAACCAATAGTTTCGAAGTTGGAATCCTGACCAGCAATGTTGAAGGTTTAATGTATGACATCACACAGAAGTTTACGGTTTCGCCAGCCAATTTTAAATCACTAAATGATGATTTGAAATTAAACATCCAAATTGGAGATGCTGCGCCAAATGAGTTATTGTATATTTTAACGCAACGCGGACAGGTGACACATTTTGTAGAAAAAATTCCGAGTGTAAACGATATATTTATTCAAACGGTTACTGAAAATAAAGTTTAGATTTCAGATTTCAGATTTTAGAGTGAAGAGCTAAAATCTAGATCGACAATCTAAAATCAACAATCTAAAATCTAAAATTAAGAATGAGCATCATTTCGCTGATTATAAAAAGAGAATTTATTGCAAAAGTTCGCAATAAGTCTTTTGTTGTCATGACTTTTTTGAGTCCGCTTTTGTTTGTAGCAATTGCGGTGTTTATTGGGTATTTGAGTTCGATGAAGGCTGAAACCAAACGAATTGCGATTCATGATGAAACAGGTTTGTTTGCCAATGATTTTTTGAAACAAAATAAGAAAGACGGAGAGTTTAAATACTTGAATTTATCTGAAATTGATGTAAAAGCTTTAAAGGACAGTATTACAAAAGAAGATTTTAGCGGTCTGATTATTATTCCAAAAACGGATAATTTAAAAGATTTAGAAAGTAAAATTGAGTTTGTTTCGAACAATAGTCCAAGCATCACTTTTATTGAAAACACACAAGATGTTATTGCAGAAAAAATCACGAAACTAAATTTAGAAAAAGCAAAACTGGATACTTCGGCAATTAAAAAAGCACAGGCTGATGTAAATATTCATTTGTCAAAAGCATCCGGAGAAGAAAGTTTGAAAGGATTAAATGAAATAAAAATAGGAATTGGTGGTGCTTTCGGATATTTGATTATGATGTTCATTATCATTTATGGAAACATGGTAATGAGAAGTGTAATCGAAGAAAAAACAAACCGAATTATTGAAATTATAATTTCATCAGTAAAACCATTTCAATTAATGATTGGTAAAATTGTTGGAACTTCGCTTGCAGGAATATTGCAATTTATGATTTGGGCTATTATTGGACTTGGATTGATGTTTGCAGCTTCGGCCTTTTTTGGCGTAAATGTAGGACCAACAGCTAAAATTCCACCAGAATTAGTGAATGCTGCACAACATGAAATGTCAGGAAAGGCACAAATGTATATCAGCGAATTATGGAATTTACCAATCGCCAGTATTCTAATTAGTTTTGTGGTTTATTTTGTCGGAGGATACTTTTTGTACAGTTCGTTTTATGCCGCAATTGGAGCAGCGGTAGATAATCAGACTGATTCGCAACAATTTCTTTTGCCTATTATTATGCCGCTTATTTTAAGCGTTTACATAGGATTCTTTACAGTAGTAAATGATCCACACGGAACCGTAGCGGTAGTATTTTCAATGATTCCGTTAACGTCACCAATTGTTATGTTAATGCGTATTCCGTTTGGCGTGCCGTGGTGGCAAATTGCGATTTCGGTATCATTATTGTTTGCTACCTTTTTCCTTGTAGTATGGTTCGCCGCAAAAATTTACCGCGTTGGTATTTTGATGTATGGTAAAAAACCAACCTGGAAGGAGCTTTATAGATGGCTTAAATATTAATTTTAAAGGTGCTAAGTTGCTAAGGTTCTGAGGTTCTAAGATTTCTTAGCTTACTCATTAAAAACCTTAGAACCTTAGCATCTCAGAACCTTAGAACCTCAAAAAAATGAGTAAAATACTAATTATTGAAGACGAAGCAGCGATCAGACGTGTTTTGGTAAAGATTTTATCAGAAGAAAATGATACCTATCAGGTTGATGAAGCTGAAGATGGGGTTGTGGGACTTGACAAAATAAAAAACAACGATTACGATTTGGTTTTGTGTGATATCAAAATGCCAAAGATGGACGGTGTTGAGGTTTTGGAAGAAGTAAAAAAGATAAAACCGGAAATTCCGATGGTTATGATTTCCGGTCACGGCGATATGGAAACTGCTATTCATACGATGCGTTTGGGGGCTTTTGATTATATTTCAAAACCGCCAGATTTAAATCGTTTATTGAATACGGTTCGTAATGCTTTAGATAAAAAACAACTGGTAGTTGAGAATAAAATTCTAAAGAAAAAAGTGAGTAAAAACTACGAAATGG
Organism: Flavobacterium aquidurense; assembly: GCA_900107365.1. Classification (GTDB taxonomy): domain Bacteria; phylum Bacteroidota; class Bacteroidia; order Flavobacteriales; family Flavobacteriaceae; genus Flavobacterium; species Flavobacterium aquidurense. Next base: position 663,331 of record FNPS01000002.1, on the reverse strand, counting down.
TAGGGGAGAGTGAAGCGATCAGTCATATTAAATTAATGATTGATAAAGTGGCACAAACCGAAGCCAGAGTTTTGATAACGGGTCCAAACGGAACCGGAAAAGAATTAGTGGCACATCAATTACATGAAAAAAGCGAACGCGCTAATTTTCCTTTAATCGAAGTAAACTGTGCTGCAATTCCGAGTGAATTAATTGAAAGTGAATTGTTTGGTCACGTTAAAGGTGCTTTTACATCAGCGGTTAAAGACCGTGCCGGGAAATTTGAAGCAGCTGACAAAGGAACTATTTTCTTAGATGAAATTGGAGACATGAGTCTTTCGGCGCAAGCCAAAGTGTTACGTGCTTTACAAGAAAGCATGATTACAAGAGTTGGTGCTGAGAAAGATATTAAAGTTGACGTTCGTGTAGTGGCAGCGACCAATAAAGATTTAAAAACAGAAATTGCCGAAGGTCGTTTCCGTGAAGATTTATACCATCGTCTGGCTGTAATTTTGATTAAAGTGCCGCCATTGAATGAAAGACGTGACGATATTCCGGCTTTGATAAGACACTTTGCAGAGAAAATTGCTTCGGAACAAGGAAATGTAGTGAAAGTGTTTTCACAACCAGCCATAAAATTATTACAGGAATACGATTGGACAGGAAATATCCGTGAACTTCGAAATGTAGTCGAAAGATTGATTATTTTAGGAGGAACAGAAATTTCTGAAACCGATGTAAAAATGTTTGCCAGTAAATAAATTAATTTAATGATTGAATAATTTAAAAATTTAAAGATTTGGCCTGAGCTGAAATTTTCAATTTTTCAATTTTTCAATCTTTTAATCATTAAGAATGAAACTAAAAAAAATAAACGAGAAGTTACAAGATGCCTTAATTGAAAATGGTTTAACAGAAGCAAATATATTGCAGATGGAAACTTTTTCAACCATAAAAAGTGGTGCAGATTGTATGATTGTCTCTCCAAAAGGAACTGGAAAGTCGACAACAATTGTAATAAATGTAATTCAGCAATTAGTGGGTCATACAGAAGAGTCTCCACGTGCTTTGATTATTGTAGAAGACAAGGAAAAAGTATTGGCGATGGAAGCCCTTTTTGAGAAATACGGAAAATATACCAATCTTGAAGTTTACGGAGTTCATGACAAAGGCGATATGGACTACGATAAAAACTATATCTCAACAGGAGTTGATGTTTTAATTGGAACGCCAAACAAACTGAGTGATATGTTTACCACTGCCGGTTACAATGTAAACCGTTTAAAAATGTTAATTTTAGATGATGCAGACCCGATTTTGAGATTGCGTAATGAGACTAAAATCATGCGTATTTCAAACAGTATTGCCAAAACGCAACGTATTATTTTTGCTGAAATATTGACAGAACGTATCGAGATTTTGGCCGATAAATTCCTGTTTGAACCTTATTTCTTCGATATGGATGAAGAAGGAGAAGAAGAGTTGGACGAAGAAGAGGACGGAATTGAAGAGGAGGAATAAGTTTTCAGTTTCAGTCACGGTGTACAGTATTGGAATAAAAAACGGTACTATAGAAACAAGATAGTAAAATATATAAAAAATAAAATGTCATGGGATTAATGAAAGTGTTTTCAGGAAGTGAAGTTTTAGCAATTGCTTTACAGGAAAGATTAGAACAAGCGGGAGTAGAAACTACAAAAAAAGACAATATTCAATCGGCGCGTTTGGGAGGTTTTGGACAAACTGATTTAGCTGTTGAGGTATTTATTCAGGAAACTGATTTTGCGAAGGCAAACCCAGTGATTGAAGAATTCAGAATGAGTATTTAGGAAAGTCTTCAGTCTTAGTTTTCAGTCTCAGTACAGAAAACAGATTGGTATAAAGTAGAAAAAGTAATCAGTCTCAGTTAACAGTTATAATACTGTCAACTGAGACTGCGACTGAAAACTAAAAAAATATGCAATACAAAATGCTGGTACTCGACATGGATGATACCTTGTTGACAGACGATCATAAAATTTCGGAATTAAATAAAAAAGTACTTCTTGAAGCGCAGGCAAAAGGTGTTTATGTGGTTTTGGCTTCTGGCCGTCCAACATCTGCCATGACAGCTTATGCAAAAGAACTCGAATTGGATTTAAACGATTCTTATATTATTTCCTTTAATGGTGCTATAATTAGTACGGTAAAAGATGATTTAGTTTTATTTGAACAAAAGTTGACTGTAGAACAAATCCATGACTTATACGATTATAGTGTGAAAATGAAAACACACATTATAACCTACCTGGATAATGAAATTATAAGTGAAACAGATTCTGAGTATATTGAAATCGAAAAAGAGATAACGGGCTTAACTCATATTAAAGTTCCCAGTTTTAAAGATGCCGTTACTAAACCTGCAGTAAAATGTATTTTATTGGCTGAACCTTCATATTTAAAAGGATTAGAGCAAGATTTAAAATTAGCAATGCCTCATTTAAGTATTGCCATGTCAAAACCATTTTTTCTTGAAGCAGCTCAAAACGGAATCGATAAAGCAGCAAGTATAAAAATCTTAGCAGAGAAGCTAAATATTCATCAAAGCGAAATTATTGCTGTCGGAAACGCAGGCAATGATTTAACCATGATTGAATATGCGGGTTTAGGTGTTTGGGTTGATAATGTGACACCTGAATTGCGTGACAGGGCTAATGTAATTGTAGCATCAAATAACGATGATGGTGTTGCTGAAGTTGTTCAGAAATATATCTTAAATAATTATGTTCATGAAGAAGTCAATTGAAACAGAACGTTTGCTTCTAAGAGAATTACAAATGTCAGATGTTGATGGTATGTTTGAATTGGATTCTAATCCGAATGTGCATCTCTTTGTTGGTAAGAAACCAGTAAAAAGTATTGAAGAAAGTATTGGTTATATTGAAAATGTTCAACAACAATACAAAGATTTTGGAACAGGCCGTTGGGCTGTTATTCTAAAAGAAACTAATGAATTTTTAGGATGGTCCGGTATAAAATTTATTACCAATGAAATCAATAATCATAAAGATTTTTATGAAATTGGATATCGTTTTATAGAGAAGCATTGGGGAAAAGGATACGCTACCGAAGCAGGAAAAGTCTTTGTAGATTATGCTTTTAACGAATTGAAAGCAGACGCACTTTATGCGTACGCAGATGAAGGAAATGAAAATTCAAGAAAAATTCTCGAAAAACTCGGTCTGCGTTACATTAATTCATTTGAATACGAAGGAGAATTCGAAGTTTGGTATGAATTGAAAAACCCAAATTTGGTTTAACCAGAGAAATGCGTCCCAAATCTTTGTAAACTTACCTCATTAAGGTTTGCAAAGATTTGGAAAACAACTCGTCGTTTTTATTCTCTGAATTTTTTGGTATTATTTTTTAGCTACAGAAACAAAATATTTATTTCCATCACCCATAGTTAATTTTACACGTTCGTCGCAAAGATCGATTGCAAAATTTACACTTTCATAACAGCTGCAAGTTGTGTTTTTGTCTTTAGACATTTCTGTTTTACAGTTGTTGTTTTTGAAAGTTGCCAATTGTGGTGTGTACAAACTTACTAAATCTGTAGAAGCAGTAACTAAAGAAATAATACTTGCTGAATTGTTGTTTGTAATTCTATAAACAATTCTATCAGTATAATTTACTTCATTTACAGTCACTTTACGAATATAAGTATAAGCAGTTGAACCTTCACCTGGCTCTTTTACTTCAAATTTAAATCCAACCGCACGAATAGCAATATCAAATTGTGACTGAGAGTTTAAACTCGCCCAAGTTGTTAAAGTGCTAATCGATGGAAAAGGATTAGCTGCAGCCGGAGTACTAGTTTGCGCTTGCGAACTAAAAGCGGTTAAGATCATCAAGCAGATTGTGGGTAAAAATGCTTTCATATAGAATTTAATTTATAATTTTTGCCTACTCTTTCTGGTTTTCGGCCTGCCCATTTTTTATTATAACAAAACAACAACATAACGAGTAAAAAACAAAATTGTTATGCGTAATTTGTTTATAAAATAATTTAGTTTTTTTTAATGAAGTGAAAATACTTCTAAAAATTTTCTAAACAAAGTTAAATGTAAGAAAATTTCAATTTTAATCTTAAAAAAATGTATTTAATCGATAATATTTGCATTTAATCGATATTTTGTCAATTTATTCTTATTGAAATTCTTTTTTGTATTTCTACAATTATCTTGTTTTCAAAATATACTTTGTACGGATTGCTGTTTTTCAGACTGATTCAAAATATAGGTTCCGTGCAAAATGTTGATATATAGTGTATTATTGATTTTATTTTAAAGAATATTGTACGTAAATTTGCAAACTCTTCAAAAGAGATGTAAATATAATATCTTACTACTTAAAACGTAGTCTATTCCTATGGAAAACAGAAAAAAAGTTGCTTTTTATACGCTTGGTTGCAAACTGAACTTTTCAGAGACTTCTACAATCGCCAGAAACTTCAATGATGAAGGTTTCGATCGTGTCGATTTTGAAGAAGTTGCAGACATCTATGTTATCAATACCTGTTCGGTTACAGAGAATGCAGATAAACAATTTAAGCAGGTTGTGAAGAAAGCAATGAAACTCAATGAAAAGGCTTTTGTGGCTGCCGTTGGTTGTTATGCGCAATTAAAACCGGAAGAATTAGCAGCTGTTGATGGCGTTGATTTGGTTTTGGGTGCTACAGAGAAATTTAAAATAACGGATTATATTCATGACTTAAGTAAAAACGATATGGGTGAAGTACACTCGTGTGAAATTGCTGAAGCTGATTTTTATGTTGGAAGTTATTCTATTGGAGACAGAACTCGTGCTTTCTTAAAAGTTCAGGATGGTTGTGATTATAAATGTACATATTGTACAATTCCGTTAGCAAGAGGAATTTCACGAAGTGATGCTCTTGAAAATGTTTTGCAAAATGCTAAAGAAATCTCAGCTCAAAACATCAGAGAAATTGTTTTGACCGGAGTAAATATTGGTGATTACGGAAAAGGAGAATTCGGAAATAAAAAACACGAACATACTTTTCTTGATTTGGTTCAGGCTTTAGACAAAGTTGAGGGAATTGAACGTTTGAGAATTTCTTCAATCGAACCTAATTTGTTGAAAAACGAAACAATTGAATTCGTTTCTAAAAGCCGCACTTTTGTACCGCATTTTCATATTCCGTTACAGTCAGGAAGCAATGCTATTTTGAAGTTAATGAAACGTCGTTATTTACGTGAAGTTTATACAGAACGTGTAAATAAGATCCGTGAAGTAATGCCGCACGCTTGTATAGGTGTTGATGTTATTGTTGGTTTTCCAGGGGAAACAGATGAGCACTTTTTAGAAACCTATCACTTCTTGAATGAAATGGACATTTCGTATTTACACGTATTTACGTATTCTGAAAGAGATAATACTGAAGCCGCTAATATGTCAGGAGTTGTTCCTGCAAATGTTCGTGCAAAACGAAGCAAAATGCTTCGAGGTTTATCTGTTAAAAAGCGTCGTGCTTTTTACGAAAGCCAATTAGGAACTAACAGAACGGTTCTTTTTGAAAGTGAAAATAAAGAAGGATACATTCATGGTTTTACTGAAAACTACGTAAAAGTAAAAACACCATGGAATCCGGAATTGATTAATACGCTTCAAGAGATTAATTTGACAAAAATCGATGAAGACGGAAGTGTTCGTTTAGAGTTTTTAAATAAATTAGCAGAAGTGTAAAATGATATTTGTGAAATGTAAAATGGTTTATATTTCTAAAGTTTATAAAAACAGCAAAGCCCTTTTTAAAGGGCTTTGCTGTTTTTAATTTAATTTAATCTTTTTCTTAATCAATTTATAATTTTCATCATTGGGATCCTCTTTAAGGATATACATTGTATTGTTCTCAAGAAAAACTCTCTTTTGTAGCTCTTCATTATTCAATTCTTTATGCGCCGTTGGTATCAAAAAAGTTTCTATGATTTGTTTCCAATTTGAATTTTGAAGTGAATAGGTTTTCATTTCATAAACAGTCCCATTCATTGGAGCCTGATAAACTGAAAAATCTTCTTTACCGTCCTGATTTAAATCGCCCTCATTTATTAATTGAGCTGCACAACACCCAATAATGATTGGCTTTAATGTCTTATTACTAAAAAAGATTGTATATTCATCCGGAGTTCCATTTTCAACAGGATTTCCTTCCCCTTGTTTTGTCTGGTTAATAATTGCAAATTCATCTTTACCATCGCCATCAAAATCGCCATCTATTTTAGTCCCAATTAAAATTCGGTTCGTTTTTTCCTTTTGAATAGATTTTATTTGGCTTTTTGAAGTATCAATTCTTTTTGTAGTAGGAGATGCAGTAATTTCATTATTGATCTTTGTATTACAAGAAAAAACAAAAAAAGAAACAATCGTGGAATAGATAATTTTATTCATGCTACTTTATTTCTTGCTCCAATACCAACTTCAAAGAATTGATATAATCCGTATCAAATTCAATAACTCTGATTTTTTCAGGATTAAAACTTAATTCACCTCCAAACTGACCTCTTGTGTCCAGGAAATCAATAGTTAATTCTTCATCATTTAAAGTAAGTAGTTTTCCTAAGTAAGCCGATTTAGCCGATTTTTTTGAAATCTGAAAAATGCCATATTTATTGGTTAAGAAATTCACAATCGTGGCTAAATCTTTGATTGGAATAATATCTTCGGCATTTGTTTTTAAACCTTTTAAACGGATCACTTTTTCCGTGAAGGCAAGATCCTGATCTCTGTGAATTGCTTCTATATTTTTATTTTTCAGAATCACAAAACCATCCAGTATATAATCAACCGGATTGTTTCTCAAAAGAATCCAATCATCAGAATAATCAATAAGGAATCCAGTAAAAATTTCTTTTTTATCGGTGAATTCTATTGCAATTAATTGTCTTAAATATTGTTCCATCATTTTAGTTTTAGTAAAATTCCAATTTTTTAAATTCCAAATTCCAAATCAATCAGTATTTTAAATAGGGAATTTAAATATTAAAATTTTTATTTTTTAGGCTATTAGATCTTAGCGAAAGTTTTAAACTTTCATAAAGATTAAAGTACGATAGTTTTTATATTCCAATTTTTTAAATTCTACTCGTATAAGAGTTGGAATTTGGAATTTTAATATTGGAATTTATTTTTAAAATTAAGGATTTGTAGACCAAATACTGCTATTTTTAATAAAAACTCTTCGGCTTAATTTAAGTTGAGCAATCAATAATTCGGCAATATCTTCAGACTGCATTACTTTTTCAGGGTTACCATCTGTTAAGTTTAAATCTTTTGCCATGTCAGTCGCTACCGTACTTGGAATTAATGCGGAAACACGAATATTGTGTTTTCTCATTTCCTGCATTAGAGAATCTGTCAAACCTAAAACTGCAAATTTTGAAGCGCTGTAAGCACTCGTTAATGCATTTCCTGCAAGTCCTGCAGTTGACGAAATATTAATAATATCACCCGTTTGTCTCTCGATCATATTTGGAATAACGGCGCGGGTTGTATAATAGGTTCCCATTAAATTCACCTGAATGATTTTTTCCCAGGCTGCTGGTTCCAATTCCATGAATTTTCCAAAAGAAGCGATTCCGGCGCTGTTAATTAAAATGTCTATCATTTTAAATTTTGTTAGTGCCTTTTCTACTGCATTGTTTATCGAATTTATATCTGAAACGTCTGCCGCTAAAGCCAATGATTTTACGCCTAAATTAGATGCTTCGTCTGCCAGTTGATCAATGTCGTTTTGTGTTCTTGAAATTAAAATTACATTTACACCTTCTTTGGCCAAAGCAAGCGCAATAGCTTTTCCGATTCCTTTTCCGGCTCCCGTAATTAGGGCATTTTTATTTTTTAAGTCTGTCATGGTAGTATTTTTAGAAATGCAGAAAGCATCATTTTAGTAACACAAAAATACAGTTTTTGCTTCCTAAAATAATGCTTTAAATGTTTTCTTAATCTAAGTTTAACAACTTTTTTATTCTTTCAGAACCATATCGATACACATTACCGCCGCAAGGATTAATTGTCTAAGCGGACTGTCTTGGGGTACAGTTTCTTCTATCTGTAAAACATAATTATCAGCACTGGTAAAAAACTCTTTGCCCATTCCGGCCCATTTTTTATTTACTTGCGCCAATTGTTTGTTTTCATAGCTGAATTTAAAATCCCAACCCGTCCATTTTCCCTGAAGTGTCGCAACGGGTTTTTCATTTTTGTCTAAAATCTCAAATTTTCCTCCAATAGAAAGTAATCTTTGTTTAAAAGTTCCAATTAAACGATCTTTCTCATCAAAAACTTCAACAGTCGAACGAAACCACGCAATACCGCGTTTTACAGCAATTATTTTCTCACCAGAAGCCGATGTGATTTCGATATTAAAGGGCGTCATTCTTTTGTATTCTGTAAAGCGTAACATTTTGGTAAAAAATCCCAAATTGTTTTCTCTGCAATTCATTATAAGCTGATTGCTCTCGGGATTGTAAATATCATAATTATTAGCGGCCTTAAACATTCCAATGTGTTCTTTTACAAGAAATAAATTCTGATTTAAAATAGGGTTCATGAAATTTTGTTTGAAATTGATTTTGTACTAGAATAATTTTTGAAAGATTTTTCAAAAGGAAACCAAATGTAAATAAATATTGGTTAATATTAGTACTGAAGTAAAGGTTTAAATCAATTTTATTCCTCATTATTGTTTTGATTGTGCTTCTTTTTTGTCGTAATAATAATAACTCCATTTCTGCCTTGATTGCCATAAGCCGAAGTAGCTTCAGCATCTTTTAAAACTTTTATCTCCTGAATATCGTTTGGATTGATTACAGAAAACTCTTTAGAATTTATTGCAACACCATCGATAATATACAGAGGTTCAATAATTCGAGATCGTGAAGGTGCACATATTACGATTCGGGTTGTCGGAGTTGCAGGTTGAACGTAATTCAGTGAAAGTTTTACATTAGTAGTTGTATCTTTTGATTTAGTAAAAGAGGTAGATTTTATTTCTGTTTGCGAAGAATTCTTTTCAACATTTGTTTTTTCCTGTGCATGAGTTATGAAACATATAAGCATAGCAATGCCCAATGAAATAATTTTTACATTTTTCATAAAAGTGATTTTTAAAATGAATATTGGAATTAATCTTTGTCAAAGTTTTAAACTTTGACAAAGATCTCTTGGTAAGATTATTTTTTGCTGGAAGGTTTTCCGGTTTTTGTCGTAATAATTACAACACCTTTTTTTCCTTTTTCGCCATATTTTGCAACGGCTTCAGTATCCTGGAGAATAGTAATGGTTTTGATTTCCTGTTTGTTTAAAGGAGCGTATGGGCTAGTTGGATTATCTCCGAATAAATCATTTTCTGAATAATAGACGCCATCAATAATATATAAGGGTTCGTCTAAAACCACTAATGATTCTACGTTTTCCGGTTGTAGATTTGGTAATTCTGCCTGCATCATTTCATCTCTTTTTGCATCGTTGCTATGAGACATTGCTTTTCCGTTTAAGATAACCAAAGGGGTTGTTTTTTTAGCTTGTTCAGCTTGTTGTCCGGCTGCTTTTGCTGAAAAAGCTTCTCTTTCTGCCTTTTTTGAATAACCGAAATCAGCAACTTTATCTTTTGCAACTGAATTTTCGTCGTCATTAACATAACCTGAATGAACAGATTCTGAAATTGGTGCGTTTGCTTCTTCGTAAACAGGTGCAGAAATGACGGTTCCGGCGCCAACAGCTTCTGTAACTGTAATTTGCTCATTGTTGGCAACCGTAGTTTGCTGTTTTTTTATTTGGTTGTCTAAAATTTTGACAGCTTCCGCTTTCGGAACTAGTTTTGAATCTTCAACGACAACTCCATCTTTTTTAATTTCTGAATTCTGAATCACTTCTTTCTCCGTTTCATTTACTACAACTTCTGAAGCCGGAATTGTAGTTTTTTGATCTGATTTAAAAAATTGTACCCCTAAAGAAATTAGTAATAAAAGAGAAGCAGCGATGGCAATTTTTTTCCATAGCGAAATCGCTTTTTTGTCTTCTTTTTTGTCCAGTTTTTCTTCAACACGTGCCCAGACTTTTTCCATTCCCGGAAACTCTTTTTGTTCCGAGTTGTGGGCGGCTTCTTTAAATTTATCGAATATTTTATCTTGATTGTCCATGACTACTTTGCTTTTTGATAATACAATTTGTTTACTAATTCCTTCAGCTTGGTTTTAGCTGCATTCAACTGTGATTTTGATGTGCCTTCAGAAATGTTAAGCACCGCTGCAATTTCTTTGTGCCCAAAACCTTCAATAACAAAAAGGTTAAAAACAGTTTTACAGCCGTCCGGAATATGGTTTAGTAAATTGAGTAAATCTTCTTCTTCAAGAGAATTGATTTCATCTGTAAAAGGTTGTGACAGCAATTTGACATCATCAAGATACATATTGAAATTGGTATTTTTCTTGATTGTTGCCAAACAGTGATTGACGGTTATTTTTCGCGCCCAAGCTTCAAACGCTTTTGGTTCTTTAAGTTGTTCCAGTTTTGTGAAAATAGTATAGAAAGCGTCAGCCATAGCTTCTTCAATTTCTTCTTCCTTCTTTAGGTATCGTTTGCAAACGCGATACAATTTTGGAGCCATATGCTCATACACCTGACGCTGAGCCTCACGATGCATTTTTTTGCAGTTAGAAATGATGGTTTCGTTTATCACAATTGTTGTCTTTATACTAAAGAGAGCTTAATAGATAAAAAGGTTGGGAAGGCGATGAAAAAAAGTTTAGAAATGGCGTTTATTTATTTAAATATACGTTTTTTATTGTGTAGAGGCGCACAGCAGTGCTTCTACGTTATAATTAGAATAATTTTCTCCTAAATCTTTGCATTGCTCTGTGCTTTCTTTGTGAATCTCTGTGGTAAAGCTATTACACAAAGATTCGCAAAGGATTCGCAAAATTGCACAAAGTGAAATATGTTTTATGTGGAATGTTTATGGCAACGGAAATTCATTGTGTGAGACGCACTGCTTTGCTCTTTATATTATCTTCTTTACAGAATTACAAGTAGTGTAAACTTTTGTTTCGCGTGATCTTGTCATTCCGAGGAACGAGGAATCTCCGCAAGTAGCTCGACAAAGATTGGCGATTTTGTCTGCGGAGTTTCTTGCGGAGATTCCTCGTTCCTCGGAATGACATAAAATGAGGTCAATTAGTTTGTTCCTGATACCACATTTCAATTTGTTTAATTGAATCAGGATCTGTTTTAGGATTACAATTTAAGCCTAAATTTATTTTTGTTTGAGAAATATAAGAATTAAGAAAAATTATGGCAAAACCTCCAACTTCAGCATTATCATTTGAGATGTACGAAGAGAAAATATTCATGTAGCCGCAGCATTTTTGTTTAGAATGCATAATTGAGATTAAATATTGGATATCATTTGGTTTTACCCAATTTTCAGGAAATTCTCCACCCAGTGTTACAAAATTTGTTAGCCTCTTATTATATCTCTCTGTAAAGAGAGTAATAAAAGATTTTGGATCTAAATCTTTTGGTGATAGAGTTTTATAATATTCCTTTTTTGGTTTGTTTATTTTAAAATCATAAAAAAAATAGCCTCCAACTAAAAGAGTGAAGATTAGTAATATTGAAATAATTATTTTTCTCATATAAAGTTCATTAGTACTTAGTTGGCAAACTGAGGTTTAAATCTACGTTTTAATATGATTTCATCGTAATCATTATTATTGTTTATCTCTAAAATTTTAAATGACTCGACAATAATTTTGTTTTGGTCAAAAAAGTCGATCATTATTTCATCTTCAACTTTATAAATTGCAATTGTAAAATAATCTTGCGGGTATATTGTCACTGATCTGGTAGCAGGCTCCTTGCATAAAGATTCGCTACCTAATATGAATGCATTTTTGCGATAAAAAGTCCAGATAATTGATTCACAATGACTTTTATGCTTGCCAGATTTGTAATAAATAGCATTTATTGTATCTTGTTTATAATATAAACTATCGGTATTACTAAAGTTCCAGGATTGATCTGAAGACATTGTGAAACGACCATTTTTCTTTTTGACAATGCTCTCTTTTAATATTTTTTTTACTAAAGATTCTGTTATTGTGGTCTGAGCAATTAAACATATTGGAACTAACAGAAATAAACTGAAAATAATTATCTTTTTCATTTGGATAATTTACTTAACTGGCAAACTCAATTTAAAAATCTTAGTTTCCAATAATTCCGTATCATTATCTTCACAAAGCAAAAACTCAATTTTATCATTTGATTTTTTGTAAAAAGTCAATCCTTCAAATTTATTAGTTGAAGTGATTTTTTGAGTAAAATCGATTTTCATGGTTTTAAGATCTATTCTTCCAATGAAACTTCCTAAAATTTCGCCGTCATCATAAGTCGATTTGGTGTCTTCCGCAGTTGATAAGAAATAGATTTTATCTTCGACCAAAATAGCATCGGTGAAACTGGAACGAACGCCTTTAATTTTTGGTAGCTTATAATTGGTTGCCACCAAAGCAAATGCTTCGCCCAGGCTTTTAGCGTGAATGGTGAAAATGGTATTTTTGTTTGATATTCCATTGCCACGATTGAATAAATACCAATTTTCGCCATCGAAAATTGCGCCTTCCAAATTGAAGTCTTCTGGTTTTATTTCGCCGAAACTTTGCATTAAGGCATATAAATCAACTAAATCATTTTTCTGTAAGATGGTTTTCGACTTAAGATCGAAGGCAATCATTTTGTTTCGTTTGTCTGTAGAACCCGAACCAAAAACATATAAAGTATCATTATGATGTGTTACCGATTCGAAATCGGGTTTTATGTTTTTTGGAATGTTTTGTGACGGATTGTCAATTAAAGGATGATGACTCAATTGCTGATCCTGCATATTGTATTCGTATAAAAATCCGCTGTTATCGCCAATGATATAAAGTGAATTGTTATTAAAGAATAATCCTGATGCTGATCCGATTCCGATGATTTGAAATAATATTTCTAATGTAAATTTCTCCATTGAATGTTGTTTTGAAAAAGATATGAGCCCTGATAGTAATGAAAAAGTATTGCAATGAGCAGTCCCGATAGCTATCGGGATTCGTAAAATTAGTATATTTATAATTATAAAAATGAAAGATATATGAAATCTATAGATCCGAATGATTTTAAAGTTGTAAAAAAAATAAAGTTATCAAAGATTCCGACTTTGCTTGATATTGACGCAGATGAAGAGACTAAAGAAAAAAAACTGGATAAAGTTCAGGCAAAACTGAGCGACTTGCAGGATGTTATGTACTCGCACAATAGATACGGTGTTTTGATTTGCCTGCAGGGTATGGATACTTCAGGAAAAGATAGTTTAATTAGAGAAGTTTTTAAGGAATTTAATCCGCGTGGGGTTGTGGTGCACAGCTTTAAAACACCTAATTCGACTGAGTTGGAACACGATTATTTGTGGAGACATTATATTGCACTACCAGAAAAAGGAAAGTTTGCGATTTTTAACAGAACGCATTACGAGAATGTTTTGGTAACACGCGTGCATCCCGAATATATTTTGGGAGAGAATTTACCAGGAATAAATTCGGTTAAAGATATTACGCCTCAATTTTGGGAAAACAGAATTGAGCAAATCAATAATTTTGAAAAGCATATTTCGCAAAACGGAACGATTGTAATGAAATTCTATTTGCATCTGAGCAAGGAGGAACAAAGGGAACGTTTGCTTCGCCGTTTGGAAGAAGAAAAACACCATTGGAAATTTTCGCCTGGTGATTTAAAAGAACGTGAACATTGGAAAGAATATCAAAAATATTATGAAGAAGCGATCAATAAGACTTCGACAGATTATGCTCCGTGGTATGTGATTCCGGCAGATGATAAAGAAATGGCGCGTTATATAGTGGCAAAAATTATCTGGGAAGAAATGCAAAAACATACGGATATTAAAGAACCAGAACTTGACGATAAGATTAAAGCCAATATCGAAATGTATAAAAAGGAATTAGGAGCTTAATTAGCTAATTAGATAATGTGACGATTAGAAAATTAGATAATTTTTTTACTGTATTGAACCCGATTGGTTTTTGAAACTTGTCGGGTTTATTTATTATGTCTGGACTTTATATAAACAACAAAACCCGACAGACTATGAGGATCTGTCGGGTTCATACCAAAAACAAAAGAATAAATGAACGTATTTTTATAAATCAAATCCGTAGGCAAGACGTAAAGCTACCTGATTGGTTTTGAATTTGTTGTAGTCTTCGTATCGAACACTAATGTCGATATATTTGTTAGCGTACCCAATTCCTGGAGCCCATAAAAAAGTAGTGTCGTTATATCCGTTTGTAACGGCAAAACCTGCACCCACTTCACCTAAAACATAAAATTGATCTTCCCAAATGAAGGCTTTAAAACCCGCTTTTGCAGGAATAAATCCAAGGTCTTTTTGATCAACTCCATTGTCATCTTTCCCCATGAATAAGTTTGTAAAACCTGTGGTCAATGTCAACGATGTTCTTTTAGACAAATCATATTGTAAACGAACATCTCCTCCAAGAGACCAATCGTAAGCATTGTCAGTTGGTAAACCTCCGTTTAAACCAAATCCCAATCTAAAACCCTGATCGTAATTTTTAATTTCACCTTCTGGTTTTGCAGTTGCAGTATCTTGGGCGAAAGTTGTGTTGGCAGATAAAAAAGCTATAGCAGCTAGGCAGATAAATTTCAGATTTCTTGAGATCATAAAGGCATTTTTTTTTGAATTATTAATAATGTAAAAGTAGCAGTGAGGTCTTTTTTAGTCGTTATATAATTTTCCGAAATTGTTATATAATTTTCAAACGGGTGTGTTTTTTTCCTATTTCTTACTATTAAATTTTGGAATTTGGAACTTGGCTTTTTTTTGAATTTTTAATATTGGCTTATCTTTTTCAATAATACAAGAGAATCCAAAGCTTCTGATTATCTTTGCCGACTTAAAAAGAAAAGAATTGAACTTAGCGCAGTATACAAAAGAGTTTTCATATAATTTAAAGCTAGCTTATCCCGTAATTTTGGGAATGGTGGGACATACTCTAATAGGTATTGTCGATAATATAATGGTAGGGAAGTTAGGAAGTACAGAACTTGCAGCTGTTTCTCTTGGAAACAGCATGATTTTTATAGCAATGTCTCTGGGAATTGGTTTTTCTACAGCCATTACGCCAATTGTAGCCGAAGGTGATGCCGAAAAGAATGATACTAAAGTTCGCTCTGCTTTTCATCATGGCCTATTCTTATGTACTATTTTAGGATTAATGCTTTTTGGCGTAATTGTTCTGGCAAAGCCAATAATGGAATTACTTCATCAACCAGCCGATGTTATTGCATTAGCAAAACCTTATCTTGATTGGGTTGCTTTTTCATTAATCCCACTAATCATATATCAGGGATATAAACAATTTGCTGACGGAATGTCGATGACAAAGTATTCGATGTACGCTATGATTATGGCAAATGTATTGCACGTAGGTATTAATTATATGCTGATTTATGGTATTTGGATTTTTCCAAAAATGGGAATCATCGGTGCAGCTTTAGGAACAGTAATTTCAAGGATCTTTTTAGTAATGTTCATGCATATTATGCTGTCAAGAAGAAATGATTTAAAGCGCTTTTTTAAGGATTTTAGTTTTCAGGAAATTAAAAAAGAAACTATAAAAAAAATAATAAGTATTGGTTTTCCGTCCGCTATGCAAATGCTTTTTGAAGTTGTGTTGTTTACAGCTTCCATCTGGCTTTGTGGAAATATTGGTAAAACCAGTCAGGCAGCCAATCAAATTGCGTTGAGTCTGGCGTCAATGACTTTTATGTTTGCTATGGGATTAAGTGTAACTTCAATGATTAGAGTCAGCAATCAAAGAGGTTTACAGGATTTTAAAAAATTGTTGGTTGTTGCCCGTTCTATTTTTTTACTTGCAATAGTACTTGAAACCATTTTTGCGATTCTGTTTGTTGCGTTTCATAATTATTTGCCTTACATCTTTTTGAATATGGAAAATGGAGGACAATTGCTGGATAATAATGAAGTAATTACTATTGCGTCAAAATTACTTTTGATAGCGGCTATTTTTCAAATTTCTGATGGAATACAAGTGGTGGTTCTTGGAGCGCTCCGCGGTTTACAGGATGTAAAAATTCCAATGTATATTACTTTTGTTGCTTACTGGGTAATTGGTTTTCCGATCTCGTATTATCTCGCAGAATATACGCCATGGAAAGCAGAGGGCGTATGGATTGGACTTTTAGCAGGTTTGACTTCGGCAGCTATATTTCTGTACATTCGTTTTCATTACTTAACCAAAAAATTAATCAATAATTCAGTTTCAAATAGTTAAATTTGAAAAAATAAAACAGCCCCAGATTTAACCGATTAAAAAGATTATTGTCAACTTTTAATTTGCTTTTTTAAATCTGAAGAACTGTGGCAAAAAAAAATATAAACAAAAAAAAATAAAATGGAATTACCTAAATTTTTACTCGGAGACAATACTGATTTTCCAGATGATATTTTTATCGTTCACCTTGATTACCCAAGATTTATCATCAATCTAAAAGATGATGAGGTAGAGTTTTTAGAAGAAGCAGAAGATCTTGATGAAGCTGAATTAAATGCAGAAATGGAAGGTTTGATTGAAAAAGCGAATGAATTTTATGATCGCGAAATAAATCGTTACGAAGAGTAAAGATGCACTGCAGTGCGTCTTTACTTAATTTTTCAAGTTGTTTTTTACGTTCTAAATCTTTCTAATGAAAAAATTAAGTTTTTTAAAACCCATTTTCAATTTTATAGCAATCGGATTGCTAATTACTACTTTAAGTCGACTATTTTTATTTTTTATTTTTAAAGACAGGGTTGTAGAAACACCAAATTTCTGGTACATTTTTCCAATCGGTCTTCGAATGGATTTGATTTTATTATGTTATTTGTCTTTTCTTCCGGCCGTTTTAATTACTTTTTTGCCGAATAAATGGTTAAAGTTTACTAATAAATTCCTTGTGATTTATAGTTTCTTATTTCTGTTTTTGATTCTGTTTGTAGAATTAGCTTCTCCGGATTTTGTAAAACAATACGACACACGTCCGAATAAAATTTTCTTAGATTATCTGATTTACCCTAAGGAAGTTGTTGGAATGCTTTTAAAAAGTTACCTGACTTCGATTATTGTTACTTTCCTGATTTTGGGAGCTGTTATTTATTTTGCTTTCAAAAAAGGGAAAAAATATTTCTATACTTCACTTGCTGATTATAAATTCAAATTAATGGTTTTTCCATTATTAGCGTTTTTATTGTTTTTTGGAGCACGTTCAAGCCTTACCTCAAAGCGACCAATTAATGCAAGCAATGCTGTTTTCTCTACAGATCAACTGACGAATACTTTGGGATTGAATTCATTTTATACTGTTGCTTTTGCAGCGTATTCTATAAAAAATGAAGGAAACACGAAGATGTATGGAAAAATGGATGAAGCCGAAGCCATTGCTCGTGTGAAAAAATACATGATTACCGGACCAAATGATTTTACAGATGCTGAAATTCCGTTTTTGCATGTACAGCAGCCGGACTCTGTTAATAAGAAACCTTATAATTTGGTTATCTTTTTACAAGAAAGTTTAGGAGCAGAGTATGTTGGAATTTTAGGCGGAAAACCATTAACGCCAGAGTTTGATAAATTATCAAAAGAAGGTTTATTGTTTACTAATCTATATTGCACCGGAACAAGAAGCGTTCGCGGAATTGAAGCGGTTGTAACCGGATTTTTGCCTTCGCCTTCAGAAAGTGTCGTAAAATTAGGAAACTCACAACAAGGGTTTTTTACTTTGGCTGATGCCTTAAAACAAAAGGGGTATGACACTAGTTTTATTTATGGTGGAATGGCAAATTTTGATAACATGGCCTCATTTTTCAACGGAAATGGGTTTCAGGATATTGTAGATCAGGAAGATTTTGAATCAGACGGAAACAAATATGCTTTCAAAGGAACCTGGGGTTATTCAGATGAAGATTTGGTTACCAAAGCAAATAGTTATTTTAAGGCAAAAGGAGATAAACCTTTCTTTTCTTTAATGTTTTCAACTTCAAATCATGAACCTTTTGAATATCCGGCAGGAAGAATCAAACCTTTTGATAAGAAACCTGCAACTGTAAATAATGCGATGAAATATGCCGATTTCTCTATAGGGAAATTCTTCGAAATGGCTAAAAAAGAAGCGTATTTTAAAAACACTATTTTCATCGTTATTGCTGATCATAACACAAGAACATACGGTAAAAATTTAGTGCCAATTAACAAATTCCATATTCCGGCTTTAATATTGGGGCCAGGAGTGAAGAAAGGTACTGTTTACAGCAATTTGGCTAGTCAGATTGATATTCCGCCAACGTTATTAGGCTATTTAGGAATCCCTTTTGAAACGCCAATGGTGGGTAGAAACTTAAATAAGTTAGATGCCAAAATACAAGGAAGATCAATTATGCAGTTTAATGATATCAACGCGTTCAGAGTCGAAAATCAAGTTGTGATTATGCAACCCAATTTGAAACCACTACAGTTTGAAATCAAAAATGATACGACTTTAATTCCGGTTAAATTAAATGAAGAATTAGCTAAAGATGCTTTAGCGCATGTAATTACAGCAGGAAATTTGTACAAGGAAAATAAATACAAGTTGAGAGGAACTAAATAGGTGCAAAGGAACAAAGGTTCAAAGCGACAAAGGTTTTTCCTCTGTACCTTTGAACCTTTGCTACTTTGAACCTTTATTAAAATATAATTTTAATAAAAGCTGAGCAGCTGCAAAAGGTGAAATTTCATCATTTTGCACTGCTTTTTTGTTTTGCTCTAATTGCGAAATAATTTCGGGCTGATTGTAGAAGTTCAGTTTCAATTGTTCGTTGATGGTTTCCATCATCCAAAAATGATTCTGTTCTTTTCGTTTTTCGGAAAAGAAACCCGTTTCATTGGTCATTTCAAAATAAGACGAAATGGTATCCCAAATTTCAGAAACTCCTTCTTTTGTAATAGCACTGCAAGTGGTAACTTTTGGCTGCCAGTTTGATTTTTTGGGAGGAAATAAATGCAAAGCGCGATTGAATTCCAGTTTCGCCTGATTGGCTTTTTTAATATTATCGCCATCGGCTTTGTTGATGACAATCGCATCTGCCATTTCCATGATACCACGTTTAATGCCCTGAAGTTCATCGCCGGCGCCGGAAATTTTTAGTAATAAAAAAAAGTCCACCATACTATGAACAGCAGTTTCACTTTGTCCGACACCAACAGTTTCGATAATGATAGTGTCATAACCTGCAGCTTCGCACAAAATAATCGATTCTCGGGTTTTTCTCGCCACGCCCCCTAAAGTATCTCCGGAAGCACTTGGCCTGATAAAAGCATTTTCATCTTTTACCAATTCTTCCATACGGGTTTTATCCCCTAAAATACTTCCATGCGAAAGCGAACTGCTCGGATCAACGGCCAATACGGCAACTTTTTTTCCAAGTTGCGTCAGGAAACTTCCAAAAGCTTCAATAAAAGTGCTTTTTCCAACACCGGGAACGCCTGTAATTCCAATTCTGATAGATTTATTAGCGTTTGGCAAACATCCTTTAATAACTTCATTTGCTTTTTCAGTATGTTCGGGATTGGTACTTTCGACCAAAGTTATGGCACGGCTCAAAGCAGTTCTGTTTCCATCCAGTATTCCAGCAATTAATTCTTCTGAAGAAGGTTGTTGTCGCCTGTTTTTTTGAATTTGAGTAATAGCCGATACATTGATAATTTCAGGAGGTGAAATACCGGCTTTTTCTTGTAAACTGCTAGATGGTTTTTTTGGACTTGACAAAATACTTTTTTTGGTATTGTAAAAGTACAGAAAACAAAAACAGTTTCAAAAAAGGATTTTCTTTGAAACTGTTTTGAGATGTAACACGAATTTCACTAATTTACACAAATTAATTAGTGCTAATTAGTGAAATTCGTGTTTAATAAGCTGCGGTAAATCTTACCTGATGGTGTTTTGGAGTTTCTGCTTCATCAGCAATTACAACTGCCAAATCTTCTACAGATAAAATACTTCTTTGTTCTTCGTTGAAAACTGGATTTTCCAATCCTAAACGGTATTTTCCTGTTCTTCCGGTTGTAATACCTTGGTGCATTTCGAAAGCCGGACTGAAAAATGCCCAATCCAGTTCTTTTTCTTCTTTAATAATGTTGAGGTAATCACGTGCTCCAGTCGCAGCAACATAATATTCTTTAGGGAAGTCCGGTGTGTCTACCGCTTGTAAACCTGGTGCAACAAACAAACTTCCACCGCCGCCAATTACAATGAAGCGTTTCACCCCTGATTTTTTTACCGCTTCCTGAACAGATTTTGAACCGGCGATAAAATCGTCATAAATGTTTGGATTGGTCCAGCCAGCGTTGTAAGCACTAATAATAACATCATTTCCTTTTAAGATTTCGGCTAATGCATCTGAATTAAAAATATCAGCGGCTACCCAATTTACATTTGCAGTTTCTTTTGGTGTTCTTGCAATAGCAGTAATTTCATGATTTCTGCTTGTCAATTCGTTTAAAATGGCTGAGCCTACAAATCCTGTTGCTCCAATAAGTGCGATTTTCATAATATATAATTTTAATGAGTAATAAAAAATGTTACAGTTTTATGTAAAAAAATAGCTTAGAACTGATTCGAAAAATCTTCTAAAGAAATTCCTTCTAATTGTAAACTAACTTTCTGATTCATATCCGCATATAAAGCGGTTAAATTTTGATTTATTTTTTTTCCAACCGGGCAATCCGGATTAGGTTGATTTTTGGCATACCCTAAATTAATACTTTCAAATGTCATTTCAAATATTTCTTTCAAAGTTAGATTCGTCGGGTCTACAGTTAATTTCGTTCCGCCATTTTTGCCTTCTTTGCTTTCTACAATATGATGTGCTTTTAAATTGGCAATTTCTTTTCTTACCAAAACAGCATTTAGGTTAATACTTCCCGCAATATATTCAGATGATAAATAATCATTTGGATATTTGGTGAGCAAAGTAAGAATGTGAATCGTTATGGCAAATTTACCTGAAATCATACTGTAATAAAATATGTTACAAATGTAAAGTGTTTTATTGAACAAAAAAAATATTTTAACGGTTTTTTAGTTCCTAGTTCTTAGTCTTTAGTTCTTAGTTCTTAGTAATTAGTTTTGGTAAATAAGTAATCATCTAGGGATTTTAGTAAAATTATCTTTAAAACAATTACACTAACAACTAGGCACTACGAACTAACGACTAATTACTAACGACTAAGCACTAATTACTAAACTATAAATTCCTATTTTTGTCGGGAACCTACGATATGAACAACTTTATTCAGATATTCTTCTTCTTGTTTTTAGGATTGCTTTTGCAAAAGGTAAAGCGATTTCCAACTCATATCTATAAAAGCATTAATAAAATTGTCATTTATGTATGCTTACCAGCTATCACTTTATATCATATTCCTAAAATAAAATGGAACAATGATTTATTGTTTCCAATAGGAGCGGGATGGATTAGTTTTTTCCTGGCATTTGTATTCTTTCATTTTTTGGGGCGACGATTGGGCTGGTCAAATAAATTAATTGGTTGTTTGGTCCTGACCGCCGGCTTGAGTAATTCCTCTTTTTTAGGATATCCTATAGTGGAAGCTTTATTTGGTAAAAAAGGTTTAGAAACAGCCATTTTGGTAGATCAGCCCGGAACCTTTGTTGTAGTTTCGACTTTGGGTGTATTTGTGGCAGCATTTTATTCTAAAGGCAGCCCGGATGCGTGGAGTATTTTGAAGAAAGTAATTCTATTTCCGCCTTTCATTACGTTTGTAGTAGCCTGCTCTTTGAATGTTTTTAATTATGATTTAGATCTAAATCTTCAATCTGTATTGTTGAAAGTAGGAAGTCTGGTTACGCCCTTGGCGCTGTTTTCTGTTGGGTTGCAATTAAATTTTGATAGAAGAAGTCAGCATTGGCGATTTTTACGATTGGGTCTTTTCTTCAGACTTATCGTGACGCCATTCATTATTATGGTTTTGTATGTTTTCATTTTCAAGCAGCATTCTGAAGCCATTAAAATTACGATAATAGAAATTGCAATGGCACCCATGATTACTGGTGCCATACTAGCTTCGACTTATGGCTTAAAACCAAAATTAAGCAGTATGATGATTGGTTTCGGTATTCCAATTTCTTTTATAACGCTTGCTATCTGGTATTTTATTGTTAGTTTTATCTAAGATGTTTAAGCTATTTAAGTAGATTAGAATAAAATTGATAGAAAAAGTAGAGTTTAGTTTTTTTAATTATATTTTTTAGTAATTTTAGAGGAACTAAAAAAATATAATTATGTCAACATTAAGATTAGGCGATATAGCTCCGGATTTTCATGCAGAAACCACAGAAGGACCGATCAATTTTCATGAATGGTTAGGAGATTCATGGGGAGTTTTATTTTCGCATCCATCAGATTTTACTCCTGTTTGTACAACAGAATTGGGAACAGTAGCTAATTATCTTCCGGAATTTACTAAAAGAAATACAAAAGTTATCGCTTTGAGTGTTGATGGTTTAGAGTCACACAAAGAGTGGATTAAAGACATTAACGAAACTCAAAACACAACCGTTAATTTCCCGATAATTGCTGATGAAGATAAAAAGATAGCCACTTTATATGATATGCTGCATCCAAATGCAAGCGATAAATTTACAGTGCGTTCTGTTTTTGTCGTTGGTGCCGATAAAAAAATCAAACTGACTTTAACGTATCCAGCTTCAACAGGGAGAAATTTTGACGAATTGCTTCGTGTTATTGATAGTTTGCAATTAACAGCAAATTACAGCGTAGCAACTCCGGCAAACTGGAAAGACGGTGAAGATGTAGTTATTACTCCGGCAGTTCCTGACAGTGATATTCCGGCGAAATTCCCAAAAGGGCACACGCCAATAAAACCGTATTTGCGTATGACACCGCAACCGAACAAGTAAGGTGCTGAGGGACTAAGGTTCTGAGATTCTAAGATTTCGTAAAGAGGTAAAAACCTTAGAACCTTAGTACCTCAGAACCTTTGAACCTTTTCCTACGCTCTCTTCATCAACTCACTCATTCTTTTCTTGTCTCCAACAACCCAGATAATATCATTTTTTCCTAAAATGATATTGGATTCCGGATTTAAGATTCGATTTCCGTTTCTTTCAATTCCAACCACCATTCCGCCTGTTTTTCCTCTAAATTGGCCAATACTTTTATCAATAAACTCTTCTTGGGAAACTTCCAGCTGACGTAGTACAATTTGAGATTCTTCAACGGATGCAGGTGCTTCAACTTCGTTTTGATTTAAATATTTCGTAAACTCGGTAACCTGAGCATCGGTACCAATTACACATATTTCATCACCAGGAAACAAACGTTCATTTTTGGTTGGGATAGAGATCATAACATCGCCTCGTTTTATATAAGCAATATTAATTCCCATTTGCTCTCGAATACGGAGTTCTTCCAATGTTTTTCCTGCCAAATTTGATTCTTTTCCAATATCAAAAAACGACATGTGACCGTCCCAAGGCATTAAGTTTGCATAACGTCTGTCTATTTTTTTGTTTTCCCGATCGTTTAGATTTTTTAAAAAATGACTTTCAATTCTATGGTATTGTTCATTTAGTTTTTTCGGGAATATTTGATAAACTGCAATGGCAATGACCAGGGCAACAAAAGCAACTAATGGAGAGAAGAAAATATTCAGTAAGAAACCAATAAAAAACAATCCTAATCCCATTCTAATTAATATCATCATCAATAGGGCGCCGCGATATTTACGTTCTTCCCAAAGTAATTCTACTTCATCATCTGCTATTCGTCGCAGTGAAAGTGCCCATAAAAAAGGAGCAATGACAATCAATGTTATTAGAGCTGCCAATGTATTTCCAAATCTTGTATCGGCTACTAACGGTGCAACAAACTTTGAGGATAATAAAATTACTGCAGCAATAATAATGGTATGCAGAACGATTTGCATAATATAAGCATTCAATACTTTTTGCCAGATGCTGACTGATTTTATGGCTTGCGCATTCACACTATAGCGGTTAATGTTTTTAACCCATTTTCGTGGTAATTTACGTTCCAGAAAGTTTGAAAAAGGTACGGCGTATTTCACCATAAAAGGCGTTGTAAATGTGGTTATAGCAGAAACGGCTACTACCACAGGATATAAGAAAGAACTTGTAACGTTTAAGGTCATTCCTAAAGTGGCAATGATAAACGAGAATTCCCCAATTTGGGACAAACTCATTCCGGTTTGTACGGATTGTTTCAGGGGTTGTCCCGCCAATAAAGCGCCAATTGTTGAACTTACAGATTGTCCCACAATAGTAACAAGCGTTAAAATAGCAACCGGAAGCGCATGTGTATAAAGCATTTTTGGGTCAATTAACATTCCCACAGATACAAAGAAAATCGCCCCGAATAAATCTTTTACGGGTTTTATTAAATGTTCAATATGTTCCGCCTGGGTAGTTTCGGCAATAATAGATCCCATGATGAAAGCGCCTAATGCCGGTGAAAAACCAACATTCGAAGCAAAACTTACCATCATTAAACATAAGGCTAACGAAATAATCAGCAGCATTTCATCCGTTAATAAATGCTTTGTTTTTTTAAGAAGGGTAGGAATAAAAAATATACCACCTAAAAACCAAACGGTCAAAAAGAAAATTAGCTTTAATACAGACATCATCAACTCACTTCCTGAAAATTGCTGACTTACCGCAATAGTCGAAAGTAAAACCATCATTAAAATGGCAACAATATCCTGAACGATAAGAGAGCCGATAACAATACCGGCAAACTTTTGGGCTTTAACACCCAATTCATCAAAGGTCTTTAAAATGATAGTAGTAGAGGAGATAGATAAAATAACGCCAAGAAATATACTATCCATAGACGCCCAGCCCATCCATTGCCCGACGAGATAACCAATAATGACCATGGTAATAATTTGGGTAATAGCCGTAATTGAAGCCGTGCCGCCAACTTTCATTAATTTCTTAAAACTAAACTCGAGCCCCAAACTAAACAACAAAATGATCACACCAATTTCAGCCCAAACTTCAACGCTTTTCATTTCGGTGATAGAAGGGAAAAAATCAAAATGGTTTCCTGCTAAAAAACCGGCAATCAAATAACCTAAAACCAAAGGCTGTTTCATTTTTTTAAAAAGTAATACAGCAATTCCGGCAGTGATCAGGATTAATCCCAAATCACTAATTAAAGGTCTCAAATGGTGTGTAGTTTCAGCAGCAGCGTATAAGGAAATCATAAAGTGGTATTTTTTGTTCAGGAGCTAATCCAGCTTTCCATTTCAAGCTTTTATTCAAAAAACATATTTTTAAAGTAGTTACAGGAGCTTCAGAAGTTTATCCCGATACTTCGGGAGTCGTTCTGTATCTACAAAAAAATATAGTTTTTTTCACAAAAGGCTTTTCATTTCACTCTGGGCTAATTTCCCAATCAGGTTTACAAGCAATAAAAAAAGCTATCGTTAAAGATAGCTTTTTTTGAGAAAATATTTTAGGTTTTCTTTAGATTCCTGTGAAATTAGCAGGTGTTATCTGCATTAATTCTTCTTTAATAGCTTCAGAAACTTCTAAAGTGGCAATAAAATTATGAATCGCTTTTTTGTCAATTGCCTCATTTGTTCTTGTCAAACCTTTCAAAGCTTCGTACGGATTTGGATATGCTTCACGACGTAAAATGGTCTGAATTGCTTCTGCAACAACAGCCCAGTTTTTCTCTAAATCTTCAGCAAATTTTGATTCGTTTAATAACAATTTGTTTAAACCTTTCAGCGTAGCTTCAAAGGCAATAATAGTATGACCGATTGGAACTCCAATATTACGTAAAACAGTACTGTCAGTCAAATCACGTTGTAATCTTGAAACGGGTAATTTAGCAGCTAAATGTTCGAAAATAGCATTGGCGATTCCTAAGTTTCCTTCAGAATTTTCAAAATCAATTGGGTTCACTTTATGTGGCATTGCAGATGATCCAATTTCTCCTGCTTTGATTTTTTGCTTGAAATATTCCATCGATACATACGTCCAGATATCACGGTCTAAATCGATGATGATATTGTTGATTCTTTTTAAAGCATCAAAAAAGGCAGCAAAATGATCGTAGTGTTCAATTTGAGTTGTTGGAAAAGAATGGTGTAAACCAAGATCTGTTTCTACAAATTTATTTCCGAATTGTTTCCAGTCGATTTGCGGGTAAGCTACATGATGTGCGTTGTAGTTTCCTGTTGCACCACCAAATTTAGCTGCAAACGGAATGTTGAATAACAAACGCATTTGCTCTTCTAAACGCTCTACAAAAACTAAAATTTCTTTACCCAAACGAGTAGGAGAAGCCGGTTGTCCGTGTGTACGCGCCAACATTGGAATATCCTTCCATTCTACGCTTAATTCTTTTAATTTAGAAATTAAAGAAATTAAAGAGGGCATATATACCTGCTCAAAAGCTTCTTTTGTAGAAAGCGGAATAGCAGTGTTGTTAATATCCTGAGATGTTAATCCGAAGTGAATGAACTCTTTGTATTGAGATAAACCTAATTTTTCAAAAGCATCTTTGATAAAGTATTCAACCGCTTTTACGTCGTGGTTGGTTACTTTCTCCGTTTCTTTAATCCAAAGTGCATCTTCAGTTGAGAATTTTTTATAGATATCTCTTAAACTGTCAAATAAATTTGGGTTTACACCTGAAAGTTGTGGTAATGGCACTTCGCATAAAGCAATAAAGTACTCGATTTCAACCAATACACGGTATTTGATTAAAGCTTCTTCAGAGAAAAAAGGTGCTAATGAAAGGGTTTTGCTTCTATATCTTCCGTCAATTGGCGATATAGCATTCAATTCGTTTAAAGTAGTCATTGTTATGTTGTTTGTTCGAAAGGTGCAAATATAAACAGAATTTGCGGATTTAACAGACAAAAGATCAAACACAGATTTCACAAATTTTCACAAATTATAAAATTATTTTAATTTTATAAAAAAAGAATAAAATTGGTTTTAAGTAAATAGGCATCAAGATAATAATTCAACTTTTAAATCATTCGAATTAGTGAATATTTGTGAAATTAGTGTTTAATCGCTCTCGTAATTCTGCAACTCCTTCCGAAGCAATTTTAGCAATAACTTCCACTTTGTTTTGGATATTCGGAATCGCAATTGGCTTTGGATCAATATAGAAAACCGGTGTGATGCTATACGTATACGAAATCAGTCCAGCAGCGGGATATACTTGTAATGACGTTCCAATTACTGCAAAATAATCTGCGGTTTCTGTAATTTCGATGGCTTCTTCCAATGCGGGAACGTCTTCGCCAAACCAAACAATATGAGGTCTCAACTGGTCTCCGTTTTCATCAAAATCTCCGGTATATAAATCTTCGGTCCAATCAAGAATCAGGTTTCTGTTTTTAACGCTGCGGACTTTTAGTAATTCTCCATGCAAATGCAAAACCTTTGTGCTGCCAGCACGTTCGTGCAAATCATCTACATTTTGCGTAATGATATGTACATCGAAATCCTGTTCTAATTCGGCTAAAATTTTGTGACCTAAATTAGGTTCTACTTCTTTAAGTTGCTGACGTCTTTTATTGTAAAAATCTAAAACTAATTCCTGGTTTTTTCGCCAGCCCTCAGGAGTTGCGACTTCCATTACATCATGGCCTTCCCATAAGCCATCGCTGTCACGAAACGTTTTTATGCCACTTTCAGCACTAATTCCGGCTCCGGTTAGCACGACTAATTTCTTTTTCATTTTATGACTTCAGTGTTAATTTCATTAGTAAATCGGTTTGCTCGTCGTCGCCTAATCTAAAAATGTGTTTGTCAAATTCGACAAAACCATTCTTTTTATAAAAGTTTAAAGCTCTGTGGTTTTCTTCCCAAACACCTAACCAGACATAATTTATATCAGCGTCTTTAGCGATTTGTACAGCTTTGTCATATAATATTTGACCAATTTTCTGCCCGTGAAGCTCTTTTAGGACGTAAATACGTTCTATTTCGAGACCATTTTTATCTTTTAATTCTGTTTGTGATTCTGCAAAATTCACTTTTAAATAGCCCAGAATTTTAGTGTCAGTATAAGCAAAATAAAATTCAGAATTAGAATCTGTCAACTCAGAAGTTAGCTTTTCAAGTGAAAATTTTCCTTTTAAGTATTCATTCATATTTTCCTCAGAATTGTCATTGGCAAAAGTTTCAGAAAATGTTTGTTTTCCTATTTTTTGTAACTCGTGTATTTCTGGAAGACCAATTTTTTTAATTGCGGGTGTTTGCATAAGGCAGTATTTTTTCACGAATTTAATCAAAGTTAGATGAAGAGAAAAGTTTATTTTAATCTGGCAAAGAATAATCTAATGATAAATTTCTAAAACGAAATACTTATTTTAGCTGATAAAAAAATGGAATAAATTGGAGTCAGAACTTAAAGTAAAAATTAAAAGAAGTTTTTTAGATAATTATCACAGACCCTTGCACCTTCATCCGGAATTTATTCAATTTGAAGATAAAGATCTGATTAATAATGGTTTTACAACTTTTAAATCTTCGGAGATAAAAGATTTTCGTTGTGGAGTCAATTGGTTTCAATACTATTTTGTTTTTGGTAGAGAATATGAGTTTCACATTAGAAATTTAAGCGATGAAGTTTTAAAGATTAAGTTTAATTCTTATTTCGGAATTAAAAAAAGAGAGCAGCATAAACTTTATACGAGTATAATTGATTCGCTGTGGAATTTATATTTTAATAATCAGGTAAATGATTTTTTAAAAGAATTTGAAACAGGTGAATCTTTTTATATTGGAGATGTTGTTGTTAATCCAAAAGGTATTATAATCAAAGTTTCAAAACTTACGAAATTAGAAAAGATCCAAATTCCTTGGGACGATTTAAGATTTAAATTATACAGAACTTATTTTTCTGTTTATTCTAAAAATAATCCGACTCAAATTAACAGAGGCTATTCTTATAAAGAAGATTGGAATACATTTGTATTACATAACGTGATAAAAATTATACTCAGCAATAAAAAAATAAATAATGATTGATTTAGAATACCTTGCTTTCCTTGAAAATATATTGACAGATAATCGTAAAGAAAGATTCTTAGATGTTTTAGGAAAACGTACAAAGCATTTTACAATTGCTGTTGAAGACGTTTTTCAGATGCACAACACAAGTGCCGTAATGCGTAGTTGTGAAGTTTTCGGAATTCAGGAACTGAATGTTATTGAACAGCGTTACGGAAAAAGAATAGATAAAGAAATTGCAATGGGTGCGCAAAAATGGGTTGATATCAATCAATATGATTCCATTACAACTTGTATTTCTACTTTAAAAAATCAAGGTTATCAAATTATTGCTACGACACCGCATGAAAATGATTGTTTGTTGGAAGATTTCGATATTACAAAACCAAGTGCCTTATTTTTCGGAACAGAAAGAGACGGATTATCAGAAGAAATTCTGGAAAAAGCAGATGGTTTTCTTAAAATCCCGATGGTTGGTTTTACCGAGAGTTTGAATATTTCAGTTTCTGCCGCCATCATCATTCAAAACTTAACCAACAGATTACGAAATTCAGCTATCAAATGGCAATTGTCAGAGGATGAAATTTTGGAGAAACGTTTGTCCTGGGCTAAAAGTTCAATTAAAGATATTAAACGAATTGAGGCGCGTTATTACGAAGAGAACGCAAGATAAGATACTTAGAGGCTAAGTTACTAAGTTGCTAAGAAAAAAACTTAGAATCTTAGCAACTTAGAACCTCTGTACCTTTGTTTTACTTCTTCAAAAACAAAATAAATCCTAAAACACAAACAACCAAAATGCTCAAAGCTGCCAGAACCATTGTTAAATCCCGAATGTTTTTTCCTGCCCAATCCATAAATAAAAACTTGTGGAGAATGGCAAACGAATAACCTTCTACCATATCTGAACTTTTAATTTTTGCGGCCAATCTGGAAGTTCCTGTTTCTATAAAATAGGTTGTTTTTTCAGGAGTGTCGTAAGCCAATTTTACAACTGGCAATCTCTTATTTACAAAACCATATTCTCTGCTTTCAAAATCCGTCAGAACTTTAGATTCTAATAGTTTTGCATTTTCTAATGAAGCTTCCGGTTCGTCTGAACTTTCTACCATTTCGCAACAAGCGGCTTTTGGAGCACCATCTGTAAAGTAATAAGCGAGAAACTTAGCATATTCAAGATCAATATTCGGAACCACTTTATTGGTTGTAGCATTGATGTAAACAACTTCTGATTTTTGATCGTTTTTTTTATTCCATTTCGAATTAGAATCGGCTTTTGAATTTTTGAATTTTTCTTTTTCCAATAATTGACAACGGAAGTAAGTCGTATCATTTAAAGTAATAATGCTTGCATTTTGAAAACGACTCCAGTCTAAATTCAAATTATTACTCGCTAACGGAATCTCTTTAGTTTCGAAAGTTGGTTCGTAAACCATTTGCGATAAAGTGTACGGAACCCATTTTGTAGTGGCGTGATAAGCGCCGCTAAAAGCAAATGTTAAAGTAAAAAACGAAACCCAAATCCCAATTTGGCGGTGGTATTTTCGAAGTCCTTTTTTGGGTTGCAAACTATCTGTTTTTTTGAATTGTTTCCATAATAAGCCATAAATTAAGATTCCGCTCAAAGCAGAAAATCCAATTATAGAAAGCAAGAAAATCATTGTAATAATTCGGATGCTGTTGTTTGTAATAGCATCTACAAAAGACCAATTATGAAAAGTATCGAAAAACCAAATAAACCATTGTCTTGAAGTTGGATTATAAGTTGCCAGTTTACCTGATGAGGTTTCTACATAAACTTCCATTGTATCGGGACGATCAAAACTCAGTTTGTAAACAGGTAAATAACGGTTTACATATTTATATTGTGAGGTGAATTCAGTAACAATTTCACTCTTTTTTACAGCGCTTTTTTGGTCATCCAGAAAATATCGCGAAAGCCATTCAGCATATTTTTGATCTCCGTTGTCTAACTTTTCAGCTGTCGAGGCGTCAAAATACCATAATTCGCCAATTATAGTTTTAAGCTGATAGTACGTTTTGTTATTGAAAGTAACAATTCGGAAATTTTTGAATTGCGTTAGTTCATTTTTCTGTAAAACTTCCTGAATTGAAAATTTCAATTGATTTTTATCAATATGCTGTTGTTCTAATTTGTCGTGGGCAATCTCCGGTTTAAAAAAATGTGCCATAAAAGGATGCATCAAACCAGATAATGTCCAGAAAATTACAGGAATAATGGTAATCAAGCCAATTGTACGATGCCATTTGTACATGTTTTGCTTGATTTTCTTGACAAGCTTAGAATCTTTCTTTTTAGACTTTTTCTCTTTTATTTCTTTACTCATATTCGTGGTGTTATGATTTGTCTACTTGATGTTTTAGCCACAGATTAAAGGATTAAAATGATTTTTACAATCTGTGTTAATCCTTTAATCTGTGGCAAAATATTATTTTTTTAATGAAAAATTATATTGAATTCCGAAAACAAAAGTTCTTGGAGCAGCTGCTGTATAAGTCGGTTGAGCGTTTGTTGTATTGGCTCTTGTAACGTTGTAAGCGTATAATTTGTCTGTTAAATTAAGTACGTTTCCATAGATTTCAATACCCTTCCATTGATATCCAATTCGCGCATTAAAAATGTTGTAACCATCATATTTTACGGTATTAATCTGATCCTGGTAATAACTTCCCACAAGTTGCCATTCAATAGAAGTTCTTAGATTTGGAAGCCAGTTTGGGTAATAACTTAACTCTGAATTTCCAGACCATTTTGGTGCTGATGGCATTTCTTTTCCATTTAGATCCTGAACCGGATCAGATGGTTTGTCTGAAAGTTTAAAATCGATATAAGTGTGTTGTGCGTAAGTTCCGCCAAGACGAAAGTTAATTTGTTTTGAAGGACGATAAGTAGCTCCAAATTCAATTCCTTTATGACGTGTCTCTCCAGCCGAACGATAATCTGTTGAATTATCTGCCAGTTTGATATTTAAAAGTTCATTTTTTCCTTCCATATAATAGAACGCATAATCAAAATTTAGTTTGTTTTGAAGGAAAGAAAGCCATCCGCCAACTTCATAATTGTTGAAAGTTGCAGGTTCTAGATTATAATAGAAATCAGCAGGAACGCCAGTTGTTCCGCCAGTTCCTGGTTTTGTTCTGAAAATAGAAGTAATTCCGGGAGGCGCAAATCCTTGTGAATAATTGCCATAAAAACCAGCAAATTCAAACGGATTGTAATTCGCACCCGCTTTAAAAGTCATTTTGTCATAAACTTTGCTTCCTGTAGAATGATCTAAAGCATTGTCGTAATTGACTTTCATGTTGTCATAACGACCGCCAACAGTAACAATTAATTTTTCAATCGGATTAAAACTTACTTGTGCATAACCGGCCGTGTTAAAAATATCGGCTGTATAATCGGCTAATTTTGAATCCGGATGCTCTGCAATAATTTCATAAGAATCTACGGTTTGTTTTCCGGCTTCTCCCGGATTTAAGTTCGCTTTCAAATCAATCACATAAGCCCAATAGGTGACCGGAGAATAATCATATAAGGCACCGGCAACTAGTTTTGTATTTAGGAAATGGAATTTTTGAGTATGTTGTCCAATAGCGCCGTAACTTTTGAAGTTATTCGAATTTACTTCGCCTGTTGCTTTAGTCGGATTTACTGTCGGACTCCATTTAATTCCGTAAGAAGGATTTTGGCCTAATTTATTGTCGCGTAAATAAGCGGTTATATAACTGCTTGAATTACTGTTCCAATCGTGTTCTAATGTTAAGCGGGTTCTTAAGGCATCTGATTTTCTATAGGTGAAATCGGTTGTGCTTTTATACGTTCTGTTGTTAAAAGCTTCCTCGTTTACACTTCCACTCATGTCAGAGTAATATTTTCCATACATGGTATTACTGATCAATCGGGTAGAAGAAGAGATATTATAATCGATTCTCGCATTTAGATTGTCTTTGTTGTAATCAGAATACGTCATCCAGCCGTTTTCCTGTAAGCTTGAAATTCCGGCGATATGAAAACCAACTTTTCCGATAGTTGCCCCACCAGCCGCCTGAAATCTTCTGTAACCATAATTATCAGCCTGAACGCCAAATTTAAATTCAGGGTCAACAGGTGGTTTTACAGAAATTAAATTAATTGTTCCTCCAACTGCTTCCGGACCATATAGAGAAGAAACAGGCCCTTTTACTACTTCAATACTTTGTAAGTTATATTGATTGATTTCCAATAAGGCATTGTGATTGAAGATTCCCATTGGACGAATTGGTAAACCGTCTTCTAAATACAAGTAATAAGCATTGGTTGTCATGGGCTGACGAATCGACATCATATGTTGTTCGTTTCCTAAATTAACCATTAAAACGCCGGGCGTTTTATTGATGATTTCGTAGACTGCCGTTGCTTTGGTTTCGTTGATCGTTTTTGCTGTTATTTTACTAATAGCAACAGGAGTTTCTTTACGTAAAGTTGCAGTACGATTGGCAGTTATGAAAATGTTTTCTAATTCTTGAGATTTTGTAGTGTCTTGTTTTGCTTCATTTTGCGCAAAAACACATTGCCCTATGATAAGTAGGGTAAAGTATATTTTTTTCATTTTAAATTATATAAATTTTAAAAAGTAACAGATGTTTTCTTCTGGCTTAAAGCCAGGAAAAAAATCTTTTCAATTTTGAGATTGAAAAGTGCAGCTAAAATTTATATAAAATAGGATGGAGGGTGGAAAGTACGGTTTGAAACCGAAATTGGTTTTTTATCAAAAGAAGCAAAAAGTTTTGCTGCAGATTCGATAGGAGTTACTAATTTAAAATTAGCCGTTGCCGTACTTTGAATGTAAACAACTTCTGCTTTTTCTTTCAGATTGTTTTGCATTCTTTTTTCATTGTCAGCGTATTTCTTCAAACTTTTTTGAAGTTCACATCGACCATTACAAGAATTAAAAACCATTTTCCGTTGTACACAGATGGTTTTTGAAATTTCTTCCTGATTTAATTTGAATGAGGTATAAACAAAGAAACTGCCAAATGATGGCAGCAAAAGCATGCAGGAAAGAAATACGATTAAAATGCGTTTCAAAGCTTTGTCTATTGTTTACGGTGGCAAAAATACAGTTTATTCGTTTTAGAAAGAATTTTTTTTTGAGTTTTCAAAAAAAAAGTTTTCAGTCTCAGTTTTCAGTCACAGATTGTAAATTGAAAACTATTTTAAAAGACAAAACCCGACAGGTTTTAAAAACCTGTCGGGTTTGATGTATATAATTTAAAGTACCAGTCTGTAAACTGCGACTGTAAACTGCGACTTATTTAACAAGTACCCAAGCGCCAGAAGCGATTAAAGTTTCTGCTTTTTTAAATTTCATTTCTTCAGTTCTACCTGTTGCAACTTCCTGAACTGTTACAGTATCATTACGGTTGATTTTTGGCATATCTCTCACAATCGTTTCAGTAACCTGACGTTGTTGTGTTTCTCCCGCTTCGCGGTTGATTTCTTCACTGTTTGGAATTTCATCTTTGCTTAATTTGAAGTTCTCTTTTTGGCGAACTTCTTTTGCTTCGTGAATTTCCGGAACGTTTTGAGCTGGTAAATCACCTTTAAATAAGAATGAAATAACTTCTTTGTTAACGTTGTCCAACATTCCTCTAAACAAATTGAAAGCTTCTAGTTTGTAGATAAGCAATGGATCTTTTTGTTCGTGAACGGCCAATTGAACAGATTGTTTCAATTCATCCATTTTACGTAAATGTTTTTTCCAGGCCTCATCAACAATAGAAAGTGTGATGTTTTTCTCGAAATCAGCAATTAACTGAGCACCTTCACTATCGTAAGCTTTTTTCAAATCTGTAACCACATTCAAAGTTTTGATTCCGTCAGTAAATGGAACTACGATACGCTCAAAATGATTGTTTGGCTCTTCGTAAACTCCTTTAATGATTGGGAAAGCTTCTCTTGCGCTTCTTTCTGTTTTCTCCGTATAGAAAGCTAAAGTTTCTTTGTATATTTTTCCTGTGATTTCGATATCCGTTAATTTCTGGAAATCAGCTTCAGAAATTGGAGAAGTGATTGAGAAATAACGAATCAAATCAAATTCGAAATTTTTGAAATCA
The DNA here is from genome assembly GCA_900107365.1 of Flavobacterium aquidurense. Lineage (GTDB taxonomy): Bacteria > Bacteroidota > Bacteroidia > Flavobacteriales > Flavobacteriaceae > Flavobacterium > Flavobacterium aquidurense. The sequence goes on along the minus strand of FNPS01000002.1, from coordinate 628,015 downwards.
TTTGTAGGTTTAGTTTCGCTTACGATTAATTCGCAAGTGTCATATAACATATTCGCGATATCCAGTTTCAAACGCTCACCAAACAAAGCGTGACGACGACGTTTGTAAACTACTTCACGTTGCGAGTTCATAACGTCATCATATTCTAATAAACGTTTACGAACACCAAAGTTGTTTTCTTCTACTTTTTTCTGAGCACGCTCGATAGATTTAGTCATCATAGAATGCTGAATAACTTCACCTTCCTGTAATCCCATTCTGTCCATTACTTTGGCAACTCTTTCAGAACCAAATAAACGCATTAAGTTATCTTCAAGAGAAACATAGAATTGAGAACTTCCCGGATCTCCCTGACGTCCTGCACGACCACGTAACTGTCTGTCAACACGACGAGAATCATGACGCTCTGTACCCACGATTGCTAAACCTCCGGCAGCTTTTACTTCTGGAGATAATTTAATATCGGTACCACGACCAGCCATGTTTGTTGCAATAGTTACAACTCCGGCTTTACCTGCTTCTTCTACAATTTGAGCCTCTTGTTTGTGCATTTTAGCATTCAAAACGTTATGTGTAACGCCTCTCATTTTCAACATACGGCTTAATAATTCTGAAATCTCTACAGAAGTTGTTCCAATCAATACTGGTCTTCCTGCATTTGATAATTGAGTAACATCTTCAATTACAGCGTTGAATTTCTCACGTGTTGTTTTGTAGATATAATCTTCTTTGTCTTGTCTCAACATACCACGGTTAGTTGGAATTTCGACAACGTCTAATTTATAAATCTGCCATAACTCGCCAGCTTCTGTAACCGCTGTACCTGTCATACCACCTAATTTGCTGTACATTCTGAAGTAATTCTGTAATGTAACAGTTGCAAAAGTTTGTGTAGCAGCTTCGATTTTTACATTTTCTTTAGCTTCAATCGCCTGGTGTAATCCGTCAGAATAACGACGACCATCCATGATACGACCTGTTTGCTCATCGACAATCATAATTTTGTTGTCCATGATCACATATTCTACATCTTTTTCGAATAATGCATATGCTTTTAAAAGCTGTGTAAGGGTGTGAATACGCTCGCTTTTTACTCCAAAATCCTGGAACAATCTTTCTTTAGCTTCCGCTTCAGCGTCTTTATCCAGTTTTTGTTTTTCGATTGCAGCAATTTCAGTTCCAATATCCGGAAGTACGAAAAAGTCAGCATCAGTATCTCCTGAAAGGTATTGAATACCGTTATCAGTCAATTCAACCTGATTGTTTTTCTCTTCAATTACAAAATACAAAGCTTCATCCACTTTATGCATTTCACGATTGTTGTCCTGCATGTATTGGTTCTCCGTTTTTTGAAGCAATTGTTTGATTCCTTCTTCGCTTAAAAACTTAATTAATGCTTTATTTTTAGGTAAACTTCTGTAAGCTCTCAGTAATAAGAACCCACCTTCTTTAGTATTTCCTTCTTTGATTAATTTTTTAGCTTCTGCTAAGAAATTATTTGCTAATTGACGTTGTAGTGCAACCAGATTTTCGATTTTTGGTTTCAATTCATTAAATTCATGACGGTCTCCCTGAGGAACTGGTCCTGAAATAATAAGAGGAGTTCTTGCATCATCAATTAATACAGAATCGACCTCATCGACAATCGCATAGTTGTGTTTTCTTTGTACTAAATCGCCTGGCGAGTGTGCCATGTTATCTCTTAAATAGTCAAAACCAAATTCGTTGTTGGTTCCGTAAGTGATATCAGCGTCGTATGCTTTTTTTCTTTGCTCTGTACTTGGTTGGTGATTATCAATACAATCAACTGTTAAACCGTGAAATTCGAATAAAGGCGCTTTCCATGTACTATCACGTTTTGCCAAATAATCATTCACCGTTACTAAGTGAACTCCGTTTCCAGTTAAAGCATTCAAGTAAAGTGGAAGTGTAGCAACCAAAGTTTTACCTTCTCCTGTTTGCATTTCGGCAACTTTACCTTCGTGTAAAACCATACCTCCAATTAACTGAACATCATAATGAATCATGTCCCAGGTAATTTCTTTACCAGCGGCATTCCATTTGTTAGCCCAGGTTGCTTTTTCACCTTCAATAGTGATATATGTTTTTGAAGCTGAAAGTTCGCGGTCTTTTGGAGTTGCAGTAACTTCAATAAAGGAATTATCTTTAAAACGACGTGCGGTTTCTTTAACTACAGAGAATGCTTCCGGAAGAATTTCCAATAAAGTTTTCTCTGATATTTCGTAAGCTTCTTTTTCAAGAGCATCAATAGCATCATAAAGATCTTCTCTTTTATCGATGTCTTCGATGTTTTCTACTTCCGCTTTAAGCGAAGTAATTTTAGCATCTTTATCAGCTCTGGCTTGTTTTATTCTGTCTTTAAAATATACGGTTCTGGCTCTCAATTCGTCGTGAGACAAACTCATTAAGCTGGTTTCGAATGTTTTAATTTTGTTTAAATAAGGTTGTAAAGCTTTGACATCTTTCTGTGATTTATCACCTACAAAGACTTTTATAATACTGTTTATGAAACTCATGATTTGTTATATTTCTATTATATGTAAATGTTGTATTTAGAACCAAAAAAAAAGCCTCTGTGATGAGACTTTTTCCTTTGGTTTATTTTTTAATATTCATCCTCATTCCAAAGATAATCTTCGTCTGTTGGATAATCAGGCCAAATTTCTTCCATTGATTCATATATCTCTCCTTCATCTTCAATTGACTGAAGGTTTTCTACTACTTCTAATGGAGCACCAGCTCTAATGGCGTAGTCAATAAGTTCGTCTTTGTTAGCAGGCCATGGCGCATCACTTAAATAAGATGCTAATTCTAATGTCCAATACATCTGTTATCTGTTTAGTTTGTGCAAAAATAAATTTTTTACTGAAAAAGACAAGTAAATTTTGATTTATTTTAATAAAATTTAAGAACGTCCTTTATAGTATTCAGTTTTCAGTGCCAGTTTTCAGTCTGAAAACTTGAAATAGCTACTGTTTACTTCTTTTTGAAGTATTCCGTTTTAAGTGACAGTTTACAGTGTAAATCTGAGAAAATGCGATTCTTTAATTTCTTTTCAAGAATTCGTTTTTTCAGAGAAAACTGTGACTGCGACTGTTAACTGTTTACTTCCTCGGAATCCATTTCACTTCCTCCGCTTTTAAGTCTGAGGACAACTTCCGTGCCAAGACAAAAAGGTAGTCAGAAAGTCGGTTTAAGTACCTGATTGCGATTTCAGGAACGTGTTCATTATGACTTAAATGCACTGCCAAACGCTCTGCGCGACGGCATACACAACGTGCAATATGACAATATGACACAGTTTGATGGCCTCCAGGTAAAACAAAATGCGTCATCTGCGGAAGGCTTTCTTCCATTTTATCAATTTCATTTTCTAATAATTCAATATCAGAATCAATAATTCCGAGATTTTTTAAACGAAGTTCACCGTTTTTTAAAACTTCTTTTTCTTGTGGCGTTGCCAAAATGGCGCCTACCGTAAAAAGACGATCCTGAATTTCAATCAAAATCGTTTTGTAATGAGAATCCATTTCCTGATCACGAATGAGACCTATATAAGAATTCAATTCGTCAACAGTTCCGTAACTGTCAATTCTGATGTGATCTTTAGGAACGCGCGTGCCTCCAAAGAGAGCCGTTGTTCCTTTATCTCCGGTTTTTGTATATACCTTCATTTATTTTAGATTTTAGATTTCTGATTTTAGATTTAATATTTGGAATCTAAAATTGTTTTTATATCGATTTAAAATCGCAAAGTATAAGTTACACGAGCAATCTAAAATCTAAAATCAGAAATCTACAATTATTTAGTCGTATCGCTTTCAATCAAACCATCTCGCAAACGAATTACGCGATGTGCATAAGCTGCAATATCTTCTTCGTGGGTTACCAGAATGACAGTATTTCCCTGTGCGTGAATATCTCCAAAAAGTTTCATGATTTCCACAGAAGTTTTACTGTCTAAGTTTCCGGTTGGTTCATCGGCTAAAATAATCGAAGGTTTGTTAACCAAAGCACGGGCAATGGCAACACGTTGGCGTTGTCCTCCAGAAAGCTGATTGGGTTGGTGATCCATTCTATCGGCAAGATTTACCTGTGTTAAAACTTCTTTAGCACGTTCATTTCTGTCTGATTTAGAATAGCCTGCGTAAATCATAGGTAAGGCAACATTATCTAAAGCTGTCGTTCTAGGCAAAAGATTAAAAGTCTGAAAGACAAAACCAATTTCTTTATTTCGAATTCCTGCCAGTTCATCATCTTTCATCTGGCTGACATCTTTTCCGTTTAAAACATAATGTCCGGAAGTTGGTGTATCAAGACAACCAAGCAAATTCATTAGAGTCGATTTCCCGGATCCTGATGGCCCCATTAAAGCTACATATTCTCCTTTGTTGATTTGTAAATCTATTCCTTTTAAGACATAAACGATTTCATTACCAAGTACAAAATTTCGTTTAATGTCAGTTATTTTAATTAATGGATTTGCCATTTCGTTTTACAATTTTGGATTTAAAAGTACAAAACACTTTTCAATAAACGATAAGTAGCGCGAAATTGATTTTTGTTACAAAAACATCTTTTGGTTTACACCACGATTAAATAATAAATATATTTTTTTTGAATTAATTATACTTTTTTTGATTTATTTTATAAAATTATCATTATTCTGCAAGTTTTACATGTTTAAAATCTTTTTAATATTAAAAACATGGTAATGATGTAATTTTTGATATTAGGTTATTAGATACATTTGTTAATGTATTAATTAAACAATCAATAATTATGAAAAACATACAATTATTATCAGGAATTGCATTAATTGCATTGAGTTTTACATCATGTAAAGACGAAAAACAAGAAAAAGCTCAAAAGACAATTGACTCGTATGTAGCCTATGTCGATTCAGTGAAAAATGTGAAAGCTGACGATTTGAAAGCCGATTGGAAAGATGTAGAAGCTGAATATGACAGAAGAGCTGAAAATGCACAATTGGCACTTGCTGACATTAAAGACAATACTGCTGAAACCGAAAGGATAAATGCAAGTAAAGTTAAATACGAAGAATTTAAAAATGAAATGACCGCCGTTTTTGCCCCACCTGCTCCAAGTCCGAAACAACAATTGCGTAACGCTTTGTTTGGTGAAGGGAAAATTGGAGACGATATGAGTTTTTCATGGGTAAATGCCCAAAATATTCATAGTGTTTACCAACAATTTGTTCACACAGTTGAAGATAATAAAGACAGTTATTCTCGTGAAGACTGGGATGAGATTAAATTGATGTACGAAGCACTTGACAGCCGTAAAAATACAGTTGAAAAAGAAGGTTTAACTTCTGAAGATAACAGAAAAATTGCAGGTTTAAAAGTGAAATTTGCTCCAATGTATACTTTAAACAGAATGGGAGCTAAATCTGAAGAAAATAAAGAATCTAAAAAATAAAAGTTAGATAAATTGAATTAGTATTAAAAAGGCAATCAGAAATGATTGCCTTTTTTTATGCTCTAATCACAAAGTGCTCTTTTGGCTGTTCGTATCTGAAAAAGACAAATCCCCATTGAAAAGTATCAATCGTAACGGTTACTTGAGGATGGTTTTTAATAATTTCCCAGGCTTCTTCCATTTCTGGTGACCAATGAATATCGTCGAAAATCCAAACCGAATCGTTATTAATAGTGTGCAATAAAAGATCGAAATAGGCTAAAGTGGCTTTTTTAGAGTGATTGCCGTCGAAATAAATTAGGTTGAAGTTTTCAGTTTCAGTTTTCAGTCTCAGTTTAATATCTTCAAAGTATTTTTCAAATTCTGTTACAATTGAATTTACATTATTGAAACTGAATTTTTGTAATTGTAATTGACATTGATTTGCAGTTTCAGGACAACCTTCTAAAGTGATTACTTTTGCATTAGTATTGCCTAAAGCGAGGGCAGAAGTTGCCAAACCTAATGAGGTTCCTATTTCCAGAATAGTTGCGGGTTGAAAATAATTTGTAACTCTAAATAATAATTCGGCTCGTCTTGGAGAAATTCCGGCTGTTGATGCAATCTTCGAAATTTGTCTTCTGTTTGATTTGAAAACTTTTGAGCCGGCACCAAAATCGGTTACTTCAATAAAATTTTTATTCTGAAGTAATGATTTTCTATAGTTTTTCAGAATTGTATATTCAGGCTTCGACTTTTTATCGTAAAAACATTTCGTCAATAGATTAAAAACAAACGGAGAATGGACACCGTGTTCGTTTTTTGAATTCCACAGGAATTTTAGATAAGATTTTACTTGAAATAGCATAATAGAATTTACAAGTGCGAAGATACAAAAAAGTAGAAAGTCATAAAGCGAAAAGTCATAAAGTCACAAAGTACAACTATTAGTTTTCAGCTTTCGACTTTATGACTTTCGACTTTACGACTTGTAAAAAGACTATATTTGCGGACTTTAAATTAAGCTAATAGTAATACATTTTTTATGATGTTGAAGGAGGAAATAGAAGAGAATAGCATAATATCTTCTGAAGAAATTAATCGATGCATTGCTATTTTGGCACAATTGAATACTAATACCGATCAAATATTTGATATTCCGAAAGAGCAAAGAATAGCTTTAATTAAAGAAGCCGGAATGTTTTCCAGACCAGACAGAGGTGAGTTTTCCAGAAGAGTTAAAGACGGAGTACAGGCAGCCAAACGAAAAAAGGAAAAGAAAGACAAAACAGCTCGTAAGGAAACCGGAATTAGACATGCACGTGAAGCGAGCATATTTGTTGCGCCTAAATTACTGGCCTATAATGATCTCGTTCATAAAGAACAATTAGAACTGGAAACACCCCGAAATTGTTATGTCTGTAAAACGGAATTTACTAAAATGCATCACTTTTATGATACTATGTGTACAGATTGTGGTGATTTTAATTACGCAAAACGTTTTCAGACGGCAGATGTAAAAGGACAAATTGCTATTATTACCGGTTCTCGTTTAAAAATTGGTTATCATATTACTTTGATGCTTTTGCGTGGAGGAGCAACTGTTATTGCTACTACTCGTTTTCCTGTTGACTCAGCTTTGCGTTTTGCTAAGGAAGATGATTTTATGGAATGGGGACATCGGTTGAAAATTCATGGTTTAGACTTAAGACACATTCCAAGCGTTGAGATTTTCTGTAATTTTATTGAGCAAAAATACGAACGTCTTGATATTTTAATTAATAATGCAGCGCAAACGGTTAGGAGGCCAGCCGGATTCTATTCGCATTTGATGGAGAATGAAAACTTGCCAATAAGTGCACTTCCGCAACAGGCACAAGAATTATTATTGGATCATCTTAATTGTTTAGACGAATTAAAAATGTTGACCAGCGCAGCTTCTTCAAACGAAAACATGCCTGTCACCTGGCACGGACCCGAACCCGGAATAGGTTTGCGTGCTTCTGCTCAATTATCTCAAATTCCCTATTCTTTTGATAATGCCTTAGTGGCGAATGAAGTTTTTCCCGAAGGAGAACTCGATGCCGATTTACAGCAGGTCGATTTGCGGAAAACAAACAGTTGGCGTTTGCGACTGGGGCAAATAGAAACGACTGAAATGATTGAAGTGCAATTGGTGAATTCAGTGGCACCTTTTGTCTTGTGCAACCGACTTTCAGAAGTAATGAAGAAGGATAATACAGGACAAAAACACATTATCAATGTTTCGGCGATGGAAGGAAAATTTCATCGATTTTTTAAAGAAGACCGCCATCCGCATACGAATATGGCAAAAGCGGCTTTGAATATGTTAACGCATACCTCTTCAGGAACCTTGGCGAAACACGGTATATTTATGAATGCCGTTGATACAGGGTGGGTAACTGATGAAGATCCTGCTGAATTGGCAAAGAAAAAGCAGGAGCTAGAAGATTTTCAGCCACCATTGGATATTGTGGATGGTGCAGCGAGAGTTATGGATCCTTTATTTGATGGAATCAATACCGGAAAACATTGGTGTGGAAAATTTCTAAAAGATTATAATCCGATTCCCTGGTAGTTTTTAGTCACATTTTCAGGGGTAATTTTCAGTCTCAGTTTTCAGTCACAGCCACAAGGTCGATGATAAAAATTGTGTAAATTCGAGAAATTCTTGTTTTAAAAAATAGAAAAAACCACAACAGAATTAAATTTTGTTGTGGTTTTTTTATTGAAAAAGAAAAAGATTATCTGTAGATATTCAGTGCATTATTTGCTTTCCATTGTTGTTCAAGATATTCGGCATCTTCGCTATTACGCGGGTGAACGCCTAAGACAACATGACCGTCTTTAATTCCATCTTCATAAATTTTTGCTCTGTCTTCAGGAATTCCTGATCCTACTAAGGCGCCAATTATACCTCCGGCAATTCCGCCAGCACCCGCACCTGCTAATCCTGCAGCTAATGGACCGGCAACAATTAATCCTAAACCAGGAATAACAAGACTCGTTCCTATTGCAGCAACAACTCCTGCAATTGCTCCAATTGTCCCTCCAATGGCAGAACCTGTTCCGGCTGTTTCAGCTGCTTTTGTTCCAAGTTCAGAATGGTCGTCTTTGTCTGAGTAATGTTTTTTTCTGGTTTCATCAGACATGATAAGGTTAATTTCATCTTTTGTATAACCTCTTTCGCTTAAATTATCGTAAGCTCTTTCTATGCTGTCACGATCTGAAAACATTCCTGTTAATACCTCACGTTTAGTTCCATCGGGATTATGTAAATTTTCCATTTTATATAGTTTTTATTTTGTGAATTCATTTTCACTAAAACAAAGCTCGGAAAACAGATTTATTAATTTTTACATGATTTTTATGGATTATTACATAATAAAATTTAGGTTATCGTAAAATTGAATAGCCGTATTTTGTTATTATGTAAAGATGTTATTCTTTACTAATAAAAAAAGGACCTTAATAAAATGTTTTATTAAGGTCCTTTGTATTTAGGGAATAGAAATCTTCTGTGATTAATTTATTGAGCTCAACTTAACATCAAAAATAAGTACTGAGCCTCCGGGAATACTACCATAGTTATAACTGCCATAACCTAAATGCGAGGGAACTAATAGTATACCGCTTCCTCCAACTTTAAAAAAAGGAATACCTTCTGTCCAGCCTTTAATTACCTGATTTAATCCGAAGGAAAGCCCTGCAGGTTTGCTTTGGTCAAAAACAGTTCCATTAGTAAAATATCCTTTGTAAACTACAGTTACATTTGAGCTTGCAGTTGGTTGCGCACCATCTCCAGGTTCGTTGATAACATAATATAAACCAGAATCGGTTCTTTTTGCTGTTAATTTGTTTTTAGCAATATAATCAACAATTTCTTTTTCGTTTTCAACAGTGTAATCCGTTTTGGTTGGTTGACTATCGCTAGGATTGCAAGAGATAAAAAGGGTTAATGCTAATAATGATGTTAAGATGTATTTCATGGTTTTTAAAAATGTAATATTTAGTGAGGCTAATATAATAAGTTTTCAGTCACAGTGGCAGTTTTCAGTTTTTATTGTGAAATATTGCAACCAAATTTGTTCGGATTATTGATCATGTAGTTTATTAGTTTGCCAATTTCAATGCTTTTCTTATTTAATATATCAAATACTTCCTGATTGATATATTTACATTGTAAAGCAAATTCAAGCCAAACAAATGTTTCTGAATTTTCTGCATCGCTATCGGTTAGTTTGCTTATAAAATGATTTACGTATCGTCTTTTTCTATAGGATTCTGCAATATTTGCAGAAACACTTCTTGAGGATCTTCTTATTTGATCTGTTAGTGAATATTTTTCTTCTTTTGGAAATGTTTTTGAAAGTTCAAATAGGTCCATAGCAAGTTCACATGACTTTTTATAAGCTAATAATTCTTTAAAATTCATTGTTTAATTTTTTACAAGAATAATAAAAAAATAAGAAAAAACTTATATTAAATAAAAATAGTATCACAAAACAAACTGAAAACTGCGACTGAGACTGAAAACTAAAAAATTATCCTTCGATTTTAGCCGAAAGCTCAAACCAACGTTCTTCTTTCTGGTCTATTTTATTAATGATGTTTTGTAGCTCATTTGCTTTTTTCTCGATATCAGCATCGGCAACTTTTCCATCAGAAAATAATTGTTCGATTTTGGTTTTATCAATCTCCAGATCTTTAATTTCTCTTTCTAGTTTTTGATATTCTTTTTGCTCATTGAAAGTTAAATTTCCTGTTGGATTGTTTTGTTTCCAATCTTTCTTTTCGGCTTTGTTTTCTTCTTTTTGAGCAACATCAGCACTGTCTTCATAAGCTCTGAAATCAGAATAATTTCCTGGGAAGTTTTCGATTTCACCTTTTCCTCTAAAGATAAATAAGTGATCCACAATTTTATCCATGAAATAACGGTCGTGCGAAACAACAAGTAAACATCCCGGATAATCTAAAAGGAAACTTTCCAAAACATTAAGCGTTACAATATCTAAATCATTTGTTGGCTCATCCAGAATCAAAAAGTTCGGATTCTGAATTAAAACCGTACATAAATACAAACGTTTCAACTCGCCACCACTTAATTTTTCGACAAAATCATATTGTTTTTTAGCATCAAAAAGAAAGCGTTCCAACAATTGTGAAGCCGAAATCATTCTGCCTTTTGCCAACGGAATAAATTCTCCGTATTCTTTAATAATATCAATTACACGCTGATTTGGTTTCGGATTGATTCCGCTTTGTGTGTAATAGCCAATTTTAATGGTATCACCTTTTACGACACGGCCACTATCAAGCGGAAGTGTTCCGGTAAGAAGATTTAAAAAAGTAGATTTTCCGGTTCCGTTTTTACCAATGATTCCAATACGTGCTCCACGTTGAAAATCAAAGCTGAAATTGTCCAGAATAACATGATCCTTGAATTTTTTTGAAATTTTGTGAAGCTCGATAATCTTGCTTCCCATACGTTCCATGTTAATTTCGAGTTCCACTTTATTTTCCTGGCGACGACTTTGCGCTTTTTCCTTAATAAGGTAAAAATCATCCTGACGCGATTTCGATTTTGTCGTTCTCGCTTTTGGCTGACGGCGCATCCACTCCAATTCTTTTACGAATAGGTTTTTTGCTTTGTCTACACTGGCATTTTCAGAGGTAATTCGCTCTTCTTTTTTCTCTAAGTAGTAAGAGTAATTTCCTTTGTATTGGTATAATTTTCCGTTATCCAATTCGATGATTTCATTACAAACACGCTCCAAAAAGAAACGGTCGTGCGTTACCATAAATAGCGTAATATTTTCTTTAGCAAAATAACTCTCCAGCCATTCGATCATTTCAAGATCCAGGTGATTCGTTGGCTCATCTAAAATCAATAAATCCGGACGATTAATTAAAATAATAGCCAGGGAAAGACGTTTCTTTTGTCCACCCGAAAGATTTTTTACTTTAAGTTTAAAATCTTCCAGTTTTAGTTTGAATAAAATCTGTTTGTATTGCGTTTCAAAATCCCACGCATTATGCTGATCCATTCCGTCAAAAGCTTTTTGATAGGCTTCTTCGTCGTCTGGGTTTTCAAGCGCTTTTTCGTAAGCTTCGATTACTTTCAAGGTTTCATTGTCAGAAGCAAAAATGCTTTCTTCAATGGTTAACTCTTCCTGTAAATTATTATCCTGAGAAAGAAAAGCCATGCGGATTCCTTTTCGCAAAACAACCTGTCCCGTATCTGGTTCATCCAAACCATTAATGATGCTCATAATGGTTGTTTTTCCAGAACCATTTTTGGCAATAAAAGCTATTTTTTGGTCTTTATTAATACCAAATGAAATGTTGTCAAATAATGTTCTTTCACCAAAAGACTTCGAGATGTTTTCAACGGATAAGTAATTCACTTTGTAAAATATGAGTTATAAATTATAAGTTATGAAGGTTTTACAAATCACAACTTTTTTGCAAAAGTAAGCTATTATATTGCGATTTGCGAATTATTTATGGAGATAGGAATTCAGAATCGGACTTAAGTCAAAATAATGAATTTGTTGCGGAACATTCAAAATAGGTTTTCGAACCAAAGCTTCATTAGTCAGATAATAGTGCAAACCATTATTTGTAGCAATTCCTTCTATTTGATGAAAAGATAACTGGAGATCAATACGGCGTTTATTTCCTGACAGAAAATCAGAATTTTTAAAATCATATAATAAATATAAAAACGGCTTTCCGAATTTAGAATAACCGCAAAGCACAATCAATTTTTTTGCTTCCAGATAAGTGGCGCCAGTAACAAGACCTTTCGTATCCAGCGTTTTTTTAAATTGTGCAATATGATTTCCGCTTTGATTGGGGAGCACATAAATACTTGTTTTAGAGGAGTGCCATTGTTTTGTAAACAGATAAATACTGTCTTTAGAAACGATAAAAGCTTCGCAGTCAAAATTGGTCGTGTTTGGTTTTTGTGGAGTCAAATCAGTTTGATCTGAATAAGAGAAGGAAATAGTTTCAATAACTGGTTTTTCCGCTAAAAAAGATTTCTTTTCTATTTTAAGAATGTGTAAATCAGTGCGGTTTCCTGAAGCGTTATTACCAAAATCGCCAATGTAAATATGGGAACTGTCTTGGGAAATTTCTTCCCAGTCGTGATTAAGGGTTTGATCCAGCACAATTTTTCGCCTAATTTTTCCTAAAGAATCTAATCCGTAAATGGTTTTATCATGATCGTCATTGTGTGTCCAAAGTAATTGCTCAAAAGATACTAATCCTGAAGTCTCCTTAATGGAATCACTTAGTCTGTGTGTGACTATTGGTTTTGTTTTGAAAGTTTCATAATCGCAGCTTCCGTCATTTACCGTTGCCTTCGAATTATAATTTTTCGATAGCGGATCTGTACAGCCGGAGATTTGGGCCTGTATTGAGTTGAGCATTAGGAAGAAGAGGAAAGCTAGTTTTTTCATCTCTATTTTTGACTTGTCTATTTAATTTCAAAATTAAGTTAAAAAGAAAAATAAAAGCAATTTAAGAATTTATGCTACGTTTAATATCTTCAAAATTTGTTTAACAAATAGTTAGTTTTTTTCTGACTCCTATTTTTTCTTAGTAAAATAATTACGTTTTAAATATATAATAATAGGACATTTCTTGGTTTGTAATTTTTATGTTCCTTTTTAAGATGTTATTTTCGCGAAAATATAAATGAATTCTTTCAAAGAAAAACGTATCTGTTTGACTTTTAGCCAACTATCGTATGTTGTTAATTTTGAAATAATTAGTTCAAAATATTGTCTTAAAAGTCTAAAAATTGTCAATATATTTGCAGCCATTTTAGCTTTTTCTGATTTCTACTAGTGGGAGTTGGAAGGGCGAAGCTGTGTCGTGAAGTTAAATGTTATATTTACATTACTGAAAAATTTGTAAAAAGTAAAATTATTTAATTTTTAATACAACGAAAGGTGCTTTATTAAATTATTTGACTGATAAGATTTAATATTTCATATCAGTGGTTTAATTGGGAAGGAGCATAAATAACTACAAGCTAAAGACAAATGTTTTAATCAACTTGTAAATTTAAAAAGGAAATACTCTTTTAATAAAAAAGAAAATATACATATGAAAATATTAGATTGTACATTACGTGATGGGGGGTATTATACAAATTGGGATTTTGATAAAAATTTAGTTGATACTTATTTAACAGCTATGAATGACTTGCCTGTAGAATATTTAGAGGTAGGTTATAGAAGCCCAAAGTTATCCGGATACTATGGAGAATATTTTTATTGTCCCGATTTTGTTTTAAAAAAGCTATCTGTTATATCAAATAAGAAATTAGTAGTTATACTTGATGAAAAAAATATAAAATTAGAGACAGTTGAAGAATTATTGAAGCCATGTTTAGGTATAATTACAATGGTAAGAATTGCTATTGATCCCGAACAATTATTGAGAGCGATTGATTTGGCCAAAAAAGTTAAATCAATGGGATTTGAAGTAGGTTTCAATGTTATGTATATGTCTAAATGGAAAAATCTTCCAGACTTTTTATCTAATCTAAAATATGTAGATGGTGTAGCAGATTATTTTTATATGGTTGATTCGTATGGAGGTGTCTACCCTGAAGATGTAAAAGAAATTTTTTCTCTGGTTCGTTCCCAAATGAAAACTAAGATTGGTTTTCACGGTCATAATAATTTAGAATTGGCACTTGTAAATACCTTAACTGCAATTGAATGCGGTGCAGATATGGTTGATGCAACTATCACCGGAATGGGAAGAGGTGCTGGAAATTTAAAAACAGAACTTTTGTTGACAGCTTTAAATCAGAGAAATAATATAGAAGTTGATTTCAACGCACTGTCTTCAGTTACAGATGCTTTTTCTCAATTACAAAAAGAATATGAATGGGGTACAAATTTACCCTATATGGTATCAGGAGCCAATTCACTTCCTCAAAAGGATGTTATGGACTGGGTTGGAAAAAGATATTATTCATACAATAGTATAATCAGAGCACTTAGTAACCAGTCCAAAGGATTAAAAGATAATGAAACATTAAACGAATACAATCCGACCGAATTATTTCAAAAAGCTTTAATTGTTGGTGGGGGTGATAGCGTTAGGGAACATATTGATGCAATAAGGAATTATCTATCATTAAATCCGGAGGTTGTTATCATACATTCAAGTTCACGAAATGTAAGTTATTTGAATGATTGTAGTAATAAACAATTTCATTGTTTAGCTGGTAATGAAGGCCATCGATTAGAAAAAGTATTTAATTCAATTCCCAATAATAGAATTGCAATATTACCACCTTATCCTAGAGCGATGGGAACATATATACCAGTAAATTTTAAATTTAATTCGTTTCAACTTTCGGAAATCAATGTAACGGATAGATATAAAAGCTCAATTACTTCTTTAGTTCTTCAATTGGTAAAAGAGATGAAAGTTAAAGAGTTGATAGTTTGTGGATATGATGGTTACAATGGAGAAATTACGCAACATAAACTAGAATTATTTAATGAAAACGAATATTTGTTTAGAAATTTTTCAAAAAACAATTTTGCTTTAAAATCTTTTACTCCTACAAAATATAAAGGGTTATCGCAGGAATCTGTTTATTCGGAACTATATAAATAATACCAGATGGAAACTGTTAGTGTGTTTTTGCCTACAAGAAAAGGCAGTGAAAGAGTAGCAAATAAAAATACCAGAATATTTGCTGGTTTTCCGAACGGTCTATTAGAAGTTAAGTTGAATCAACTTATAAAGACAAAACGAATTGATGAGATTGTTTTGTCTTCAAATGATGAAGCATCTTTAGATTACGGAAAAAAAATTGCTAAACAAGAAAGTAGACTAAAAATTATAGAACGTCCTGATGATCTGGCATTAAGTAGTACAAATCTAATTGATTTAGTAAATTATGTTCCCTCCATATGTACTATGTCCCATATTTTATGGACTCATGTTACTTCTCCATTTGTTATGGGTGAAGATTATGACAACGCTGTCAAAACTTATTTTCAGACTTTAAATGAAGGTTATGATTCTTTAATGAGTGTAAAAACTATACAAAATTTTTTATGGTCAAAAGAGAAAAATGATTTAATAAATAGGCTGACAGATATTAAATGGCCAAGAACACAAGATTTAATGCCTTTGTATGAAATCGACAGCGCATTCTTCATTGCTTCTAAAAATGTTTATTTAAATAACAAGGATAGAATTGGAGTAAAACCTTTCTTAATGGAACAGTCTGGACATAAATCGTTTGATGTTGATTGGGAAGACGATTTTGAATTAGCAGAATTAATTTATAAACATTCAAATGGATAAATTTAAAATAATTCTATGGGATTTTGATGGAGTTATCATGGATTCAATGCCTGTACGTGACAAAGGTTTTGAAATTGTTTTGCAGAATTATCCTCAGGATCAGGTTTCGCTTTTAATGGAATACCATAGAAATAATGGAGGGCTTTCGAGATATAATAAATTTAGATATTTTTTTGAAGAAATAAGAAAAGAGTCTGTTACAGATTCAGAAATAAAAGTTTTAGCAGAGGAATTTTCGGTAGTAATGCTTGAAAATCTTTTAAATTCTAAATTGCTAATTAATGACTCTTTAAATTTCATAAAAGAAAACTACTTAAAATATAAAATGCATATTGTCTCAGGTTCAGATGGTAATGAACTGAGATATATTTGCGAAAAATTAGGATTGTCTAAATATTTTTCTTCAATTCATGGATCACCAACTCCCAAAAATAAATTAGTTGAAGATTTAATGACTGAAAATAATTATAATAATGATGAAACATGTTTAATTGGAGATTCATTTAATGATTTAGAAGCAGCAGAAGTGAATAAAATAGTTTTTTTTGGTTATAACAATGAAAAGCTAAAAGGATTGAGGAAAAATTTCATTCATAGTTTTAAAAACTACAGTATTTAAAACTGTGAATTTGTCAATTATTGATAAAAAAGGATGCATTATGTCTGTATCTTGAAATTATGTTTATATTGATTTTTTATATTCTTTGTAATATCGACAATAATTAAATTTCTTAAATTATAACATTAGCCTAGAAGTACTTTTTTGCTTACATAACAATGAATTGAAAAAAAATTGTTTCTTTTTTCTGTATGGCAAATTTAAAAGTATAATCTTATGAATAATTGTTTTGGAATTATCTAAATTTTTAAAAATTAAAGTGAAAATACTAAATTTAAATTATAACATAAAGAAACATAACTTTTGGAATTCACCCACTTTGATGACATGGATGAGTTATTCTACAAAAGCATTCACTTTAGTGGGGATTTTACCTCTTATTTTAAAAAAATTTAGTCCTGAAGATATTATATTATGGTATTTGTTTTCAACAATTATTGGATTGCAATCTTTAGCAGATTTTGGATTTCGTCAAACTTTTTCAAGGATTATATCTTTTGCTTTCGGTGGAGCTAAAGATATAGGTACTTTTACCACTAAAAAAGAGGTAGCAGAAATTAATGAATGCAATATTCCTCTATTATCTTCCATTGTTGCAACTATGTTGTTTTTATATCGAAGGTTAACATTAATAGTGTTTTTATTAATGACGACGATAGGAACTTGGTCTATGATAAAGCCTGTGTCTAATGTTAATTTACCTAATCAGGCATGGATTGCATGGGGAATAGTTATAGTAGCTTCTTGTATTAGTTTTTTTTCTCGTTCTTATATGAACTTTCTTGAAGGTCTAAATAAAATTGCATTAGTACGTAGAGTAGAAACATTAACATCTTTAGGGGCTATTATTAGTAGTTTAGGCGTATTGCTGTGGGCACCTTCATTATTAAATTTAGTTATTGCTAATCAATTTTGGTTAATTGTGGCTTCAGTACGTGATTGGATTTTATGTAAAAGAATCGATAATGGTTTTTTTTCAAAATTAGATTTGACTCAACCAATCGACAAGAAAATTATCAAAGAAATTTGGAATCCTGCTTGGCGTAGTGGAATTGGCGGATTAATGTCAGCCGGTGTAACTAATATTACTTCTATTGTATATGCCCAATTTGGCAATACAGCTTCTGTAGCCTCATATTTATTGGCGATTAGATTGATAACTCAAATTAGAGAAATTTCGATGGCTCCATTCTACAGTAAACTATCTACAATGGCAATATATCGAGTTAAGAATGATTTAGATTCATTGAAAATTACAATTAAAAGAGGAATGCGTCTAAGCCATTTAGTATTTATTATTGGTTTTATATTAACTTCTATTTTAATAAATCCTTTTTTAAAATTAATTAATTCTGAAGTGTCATTTGTTAGCATGGGAGTTTGGGCCGCTTTAGGATGGGCTTTCTTTACTCACCGTTTTGGAGCGATGCATATTCAGGTCTATTTAACTACTAACCATGTAATATCACATATTGCTGACGGTATATCAGGGTTAATTTTTATTTCACTAACGATATTGTTAAGTAATTATATCGGAATTTATGCAATACCAGTAGGAATGATTGCTGGACATTTAGGTTTTTACTGCTGGTTTACCGCTTTATATTCTTACAGGTCTTTGGGTAATGAATCTTTCTGGAATTTTGAAAAGAATGTCAGTGTTCCTTCTATAATATTACTGATTATATTTTCTTTTATTTCTTTATTTTTTAATTTATAATTGTTTTTGGATGAAGCATATTTTTTTGGTACATACTCACATTACATACATTGTAGCACAAAGTATAATAGAATCCCTTTCATTAAAAAATGAAGAAATATTTTTTATATCTACAAGGAATTATAAAATTGATTTTACGGATCAAATAAATTTAAATGCCGAATTTGAATTATTAAATAATACAAATTATTCGAATTTTTTTTTAAAATGGCAGTTGATTAAGAAAGTTGATGAGAAATTGCTTAATGCGAATATTGGTTTATATCAAATTTATTTACCGCATATTGCTCATCCTCTTTTTCAAATATTAGGTAGTAATAAAAAATGCACTAAAATAAATATAATGGAGGAAGGTTCTAATTGCTTGTCCTATCGTCTTTATAATCCTCCAGTAAATATTAAAAAAAGACTTATAGCTTTGATATTTAATAAATCAGGTTTATGGGGGCAGAATAGATATTTTAGGGTTAGTTCTAATAGTGAATTAAAATATTTTGATAAAAAATTATTACCAGTGTTTTATGGGATATCACCTAAAAGTTTTCAGAATGTCATTGGTTATGAAAAACGAATTATAAGTATACATCAAGAAAAAACAGCAGTATCAAAACAAATACCTGACAATGTAAGTGTTTTATTATTAGAAAGTATAATTGAGCAAGACAATTTGAGCAGTTCTCTTTTTTTTGATAGTATAGAATTGTTAGCTAAAAAACTGAATAGCGAAGAAGTTTATTTAAAATTTCATCCATATCAAAATGCAGAGAATAGGAAGCATGTAATTACTATATTAGAAAAATACACAAATGTTAAATTAATTGCAGATGATATAGTTATGGAAAAAGTGTTTTTATGTTCAAAGAATCTAAAAGTTTATGGTTTTACAACTTCTCTACTTTTTTATGCAAAATCATTTGGACATGAGGCTTTTTCATTTGCTTATCTGTGGAAAGATGATTTAAAGTATAAGAATTACACCAAATTCAACGATTTTAATATAGAAGAATTTGTTCAAAGAACAAATAATTAATACTTTAAGCTAAAAATAAATTAGGAATGTTATCATCTTGTAATCCTGAGCCATTAATTTCAGTATTAATACCAACATTTAATGTAGAAAATTTTGTTGAAGAGGCCATTAGAAGTATAATGGATCAGACATATAAAAATTTGGAAATAATTATTGTTGATGATTGTTCCACAGACAGTACATATTCAATTTTATTAAATCTAGCCTCAATTGATAAAAGAATAAAACTTTTTAGAAATACTGAGAACAAAAAAATAGTAGAGAGTCTTAATTTTGCCATTTCAAAAGCAAGTGGTGAGTATTTTGCACGAATGGATGGTGATGATGTCAGTTTGCCTGAAAGGATTGAAAAACAATACGATTTTTTGTTGAACAATCCAGAAATTGATTTGGTTGGACTTAATGTTGTCATGATAAATGAAGATGGGGAGGTAATACAAGAAGAGAAGTATTTGCAAAATCATGAAGAAATTTTACGAGCTAGTAAATATGTATCTCCTGTACTTCACATTTGGCTAGCTAAAAAAAATGTATATAATAAATTAGTTAAGTATAGAATTCCGACTGTTGAAGATTATGATTTTATTTTAAGATGTATTGATAATGGATTTAAATTATCAAATTTACAATCGTCATTATATCTACAACGAATTAGAAAGGGAAATACTATTACTGCTTCGGGTTTGATTCAACATAAATCAAGACTTTACATTAAAAAATTATCTGAAGAAAGAGCTATAAATGACAACATAGACAGTTATTCTGAGAAGAGTTATAAGAAAGTAATAACGGTTTCGTCATTTTCTTTATTTATGTATAAATTATCATCTTCTTTTCACATGAAATATCTTAAGTATAAACATAGATTTAGACTTGTAGCCTTATTTTTCAGAATATTGTCAGTTTTGTTTTCTCCTGAACTTCAAATATCTCAAATGATTTTAAGAATAAAATATAAAAGATTGTTCATCAGTAATATTCAATAATGAAGCACCCTAAACCATTCCTTAGAAGTTCAGAATTATTGCTGTTTATAATGATTATTCCAATAATTCAATTTTTGGAATTTTATTTATCTGGAGCGAAAGATGTTTTAACATACACAGTAGAAAATAGCTTTATACCATATGTAAATATTATTGTATTTATTTCAATTATTTACAAAAGTAAATTTGATAAAAGACAATTATTTCTTTTACTAGTATTTGTTTATTATTCAATTTTCTTTAAAAACTCTTTTGCAAACAATGCGAGCTATATGATTAATATCATAATCACGTGTAGTTTACTTCTGTTTTTTACCAACTGTCAAATTGAAAAATTATCTAAAAAGCAAGAGAAAATATTGATATGTTTTTCGATTTGCTTAATATCTTTATATTATTTATATTCATCTGAAAGATTTTATGAAGATCGATTTTATTTAGTTGGATTTATAATACCACATCAATTTTCTTATTATTGTGCATTTTTACTTTATTATTTTATAAGTAAAAAAAAGTTCATAATTTCTGTTTTTATCGGTCTAGCAGGTATATATGTTGGTGTTAGATCGGGATTTTTAGCAATATTAATTTCGTTATTATCTTACTTTCGTACTATTAATACCGGAAGAATGGCAAGTGTTACTATAAAGATTCTATTTTCTTTTGTAATTCTATATATAATTATAGGTTCTGTAAATAATAAATCTTTTGAAAAAATTGATACTTTGATTTCAAATACATTCAACACTAATAAACAAGGTCAGGATGAATATACCGCAAGTAGAAGTATAATTTGGTTTAACATGTTTGAAGAAGTTAAAGGTGATGGATTTTCCTTTAACAATATTATTGGAAGAGGCCCTAGATCATCATATGAGTTTAATAATAAAAAAATTGGAGTGGCAATATGGATGCATAATGATATCTTAGATATCTTATTTTCATTGGGAATCTTCGGTTTATGTATATATGTATATTCCTTTTATAAATACTTAACAACATATAGAGACATTATTTCAGTTCTTCTTTTTTTAATTTTAATCTTTACAAATGGTTTTTTTACATATTCGCCATTAACTTTAATTGTTTTACATAGACTTGCTCAAAATAATAGTATAAAGAATGCTTAAAATACTTCAAATTAACAAATATCACTATATCAGAGGTGGTTCAGACAGTGTTTATTTTAATACAGCCAATTTGCTCAGAGAATATGGACATCAGGTTATTCATTTTGCTATGGATTTCAGCGAAAACGAATTATGTTCTGAATCTAATTTCTTTGCATCAAATAATGATTTTACAAAGCAGTCATTAATTCAAAAAATGTCTAACATACCATCTTTTTTTTATAATAGAGATGCCGCGGAAAGATTAAAAGAATTAATTGAAATTGAAAGACCTGATATCGCGCATTTACATATTTTTTATGGAAGCCTTACTTCTTCAATATTAAAAGTATTGAAGGAATATAAAGTACCAATTGTTGTATCTGTACATGATTACAAGTTTGTTTGTTCGGCTTATCTCTTTCTAAATAATAAAAATGAAGTTTGTGAAAAATGTGAGGGGAAAAAGCATTATCAAGGAATTGTAAATAAATGTGTTAAGGGAAGCAGATTGTTCAGTACTGTATTTGCATTGGAAGCGTATTATCGCGACACATTTTATCCTATTCATAAAATGTTCGATCGTTTAATATTTGTAAGCAAATTTTCGGCAACTATTCACAATAAATACAATCGAGAGTTACAACACATTACTTCACATTTATATAACTTCGATCCTTTATTAAACAGTAAAATTGCTAATAATAAAAAAGGCGATTATTTTTTATATGCTGGAAGACTATCAAAAGAAAAGGGACTAAAAACATTAATACAGGCATTTGCTAAATTACCTAACATTCAATTAAAAATTGCAGGGACTGGGGAAGAAATGGAATCATTAATATTAGAGGCTACAAATAATGTAGAGTTTTTAGGTTTCCTAAAAGGAGAAGAGTTGCAAAATGTCATTTTAAATGCATCATTTGTAGTAACTCCATCTGAATGGTATGAAAATAATCCGATGGCTGTAATTGAAGCTTTAACCTTAGGAAAACCCGTTATAGGTGCAAATATTGGTGGAATACCAGAAATAGTGATAGAAAATACTTCAGGATTTCTTTTTTCTCACGGATCAGAGGAAGAGCTTAAGCTAAGTATTCTAAAAGCTAATCAATTGAGTGACGAAGATTATTTAACATTATCAGTAGCTTCAAGAAAATTTGCTGAAGAACATTTTTCACCAGGGAAACACTATGAAGGCTTAATAAAAATATATACTGATTTGCTTGAGAAATAATATATAAACTATTTTTTTAATTTATAAATAAAAGGAAGATGATTACTAAATTTTATTCAAAGATATTTTTTTTACAATTTGCTATTTTAATTTTTTTTTCATCCTGTGATGAAATGTCTTCGGTGCCAAATAAAAATGCAATTAGCTTTTCATCAAAACCAATAGATTCTACTAGCGGACCTAATTATTATTCAGTACTTAATAATGATGATGAGTCTAAAACTCTATTTCAATATAATGAAATGCAAAATCCAAATGGTAAGACAAGAGGATGGCAGGGATGTCCAACCATAGGAATTAAAGATGATAAAATATTTGTTGCATGGTATGCAGGAGAAACAGGAGAATTACCAGGAAACTATATTGTGCTTTCAACAAGTGATGATATGGGACAAACTTGGACTCCAAATAGATTACGAATAGTTCCTTCTGATGAATCTTTAAGAATGATAGATCCTTCATTGTGGAATGACAAATTTAATAATCTTAATTTATCATGGACAAAGACATTGGGGGTTTGGGATTATGGTGCGGGTGGTCTCTGGAAAGTAAAAATTAAAGATGCAAATAATGAAATTAAAATTACTAAACCCGTTAGGCTCTTCAATGGTGTAATGAACGTAAAACCTACACCTTTGGGTGATGATAGTTCTAAAATGATTTTTCCTGTTTCTGCATGGAATCTTGGGGTGTTTGATGTAAAAGGTAATTATATATTGTCCAAGGATTATAATGGAGCATACATTTATAATGGATATTATGATGGAATAGATGAGCTTGTAGTTCCATCTTCTTTTTCTAAAATAAACCTTAATAATTCAATAAGATCTTATGATGAACACATGATAGTTTCCGTAGACGAAAATTATCTCATATGTATGTTAAGAACTTCAGATGGAATTTATAGTACAAAAAGCTTCGATGGAGGTCAAAAATGGGAAACTCCTGTTAAATTTAACGATCTTGGACCAACTACTTCTAGTAGATTCTTCTTTGGAAAATTAAAATCGGGTAATCTTTTATTTGTTCTGAATAATAGTTTAACTAGAAACAAATTGACAGCTTTTTTATCCGTGGATAATGGAATTACATGGAAATATAAATTATTGTTAGATAGTAGAGAGGTGTCATATCCAGACGTTACACAAAATAATGAAGGAGAAATTTGTGTTGTTTATGATAGATCAAGACCGTATTATGGCGAAATTTTATTTTTAAAATTTACCGAACAAGATATAATAAATGGCAATTCTGATAAATTGATTCCACGAATAGTAAATAAACTTAAATAAATATCGCTAAATTTTAGCCAATTTTAATTTAAAAAAAAAGCAATAAAAAAAGCAATATTGGGTACTCGTAGTATAACAAATTATTACGGAGGTTTCGAGCAATGTGCCGAGTATCTCGCTTTAGGATTAATGAACAGGGGATTTGAAATAATTCATATAACAATAGGGGAAAATAAGAATTTTTAATGTATTAATGCGCTTCAATAAACTATGCATTGAGCTTGGAGTATTAATCTTTATCAAATTTTCTTCTTTATGGTTTTGATATGTTGTATTGTAGATATTTATTTATGAAAAGTTTTTTTCTTTTGCTGATATTTATATTAAATGGATACTCACAAAAGATTTATTTTATTTCTCAATCTGGCAATGATCAAAATACGGGGACATCCGTTAAAAGCCCATGGAAAACCCTTAAAGATTTTCAGCAAGGGAATACTTATTTATTTCATGCCAGTGATACATTTTATCTAAATATTCCTAAAATAAAAATTGAAGACAGTTTACCAACAACAATATCGTCTTATGGAAAAGGTATTAAACCTTTGATAAGTGGATATCGCATCATATCTCCAAATATGATTTTCCCAACTAATTTTCAAAATGTTTGGCAAGTAGATATAAATAGTAATTTGTTAGGAGGGTTGAAATCCGATCAAAATGAAAATGTTGGATTCCTAATGATTAAGGGAGAAATTTATGGTAATAAGTGTAAAGCGTTAAATTTGTTAAAAAAAGATGGTGATTTTTTTGATGAGAAAGGGATCTTATATATTTATGCATCACTGAAGCCCAACAACAAAATATATTTTGCCTGCAACGGAAATATTATAACTTTAAGTAATAACTTGACAATATCGAATCTAAGAGTTGAAGGGGGTGGTAGTCATGGTGTTCAAGGAGTAAATGTGAGAAATGTAAGAATTAAAAATCTCGATATTAAGAATATTGGAGGTGCTTATCTTAAAGGATTTGGTAATGGTTTCATTAGGTATGGTAATGGAATTGAATTTTGGGAAAGTGCCGCTAATTGCTATGTTGAATATTGTTCTATTAAAAATGTTTATGATGCAGGATTTACTGCACAGGGCAGAAGTCCTTCAAAAGTGTTTTCTAATATTATTTTTAGGAACAACAGTATTTCTTACTGTGAACAGGCAATAGAGTTCTGGCAGGAGCATTGCCTTGATGGATTTAAAAAATGTTCTTTTTCCAATAATAAATCCATTTATGCTGGTTATGGGTGGTCGCATGACGTAAGACCAGATACTAGTGCAGGGGTTCATGTATTAGTTTATTTTCCACTACTTGGTAAATCAGATGTTGAAATAAATGATAATAGTTTTACAAATGGTAGAACAGCCTCTTTAAGATTACCAGTAGATTTTAATAAAAATAATTGTTTGTCTTTAGATAATAATTCCTATTATGGCAATAACGATAAGTTTATTTATTATAATAATGGAGAAATTAAGAGTATAAGTGACTTCAAGTCGAACGTTTCAAAAGAGTAGTTCTCAAACTTTAATAATTTATATAGATGAAAATAGCAATATTAGGAACAAGAGGAATTCCTAATCATTATGGTGGTTTTGAACAATGTGCAGAATATCTTGCTTTAGGATTGTTAAAAAGAGGATTCGAAGTCATCGTTTACAATTCGCATAATCATCCTTATCAGGAAAAAGTATGGAATGGTGTGCAAATTCTACATTGCTACGATCCTGAACATAAATTGGGGACTGCTGGTCAATTTATTTATGATTTGAATTGTATTTTAGATGTTAGAAAACGCAATTGTGATATTGTTTTACAATTAGGATATACCAGTAGTTCTATCTGGGGTTGGTTGATGCCAAAAAAAGCTGTAGTAACTACAAATATGGATGGTTTGGAATGGAAAAGAACTAAGTATTCTGAAAAAGTAAAAAAGTTTTTGAAGTATGCTGAATCATTAGGTGTAAAATACAGTGATCATTTGATTTCAGATTCTATAGGAATTCAAAATTATCTTAAAGAAACATACAAAGCAGATTCTACTTATATAGCCTATGGCGCAACTCTTTTTGAAAAGAATAATGTAGAGGTTTTATCTAAATATAATTTACAACCTCACAATTATGATATGTTGATTGCCAGATTAGAGCCTGAAAATAGTATAGAGATTATTTTAGATGGGGTTGCTAAAGCAAATCTTTCTCGTCCTTTTTTGGTGGTTGGTAATAACGATACGGCATATGGTAATTATTTAAAAAACAAGTTTTCTGCTTCTTCCCAAATTAACTTTATTGGCGGAATTTACAATATTGAGATATTAAATAATTTACGTTATTATTCTAATATTTACTTTCATGGTCATACCGTTGGAGGAACTAATCCATCTTTATTAGAAGCAATGGCTTCAAACAGTTTGATCTCTGCCAATGATAATGATTTCAATAGATATATTCTAGGTAATGATGCAATTTATTTTAAAGGGGCAGATGATGTTACAAAACATTTGTTAGATGTAGAATATAATAATATTCGTTTTCAATCCATGTTACTTGAAAACCGAATTAAAATAGAAAATATTTACGATTGGGAAATTATTGTAGAGCAATATGCGAAGCATTTTGCGGATATTACTAAAAGGAATAGTAATTAATATGAAAATTTTAAAAGAATTATCCCAATTTCACTTCTCCCGATATTTTAAGTTACTGTTTGTAATTTGGGATGTAGTATTGTTAAATGTAAGTATAGTCTTGTCTGCGTTAGTGCGATTTGGAACTTTAGATAAACTATTTTTGAAAGAAGTGCAAACAGTTTCTTTATTATGCAATTTAGTTTGGATTGGTTTATTGCTTTTTAGGGATTCTTATAGAATTGTAAGGATAGAGCGTATTGAATCGATAATATACCGAACGATAAAAAAGGTTCTTATTCATGCTGCGGTAATTGCAATTTTTGTTGTATTCTTAAAATATTCGGATATCTCAAGATTACGATTGTTCTATTTTTATTCCTTTTTCTTTGCATTATTAATGATTTCTCGTTATTTATCAATGAAGCTTCTCAAGTACATTAGGGCGAAAGGATATAATTTTAGAAGTTTTATTATAATTGGAGCAAATGATGCCGGAGAACGTATTAGGAAAACGTTAGCAAAAGATTTAACTTTTGGTTATCGTTTTTTAGGTTTTTTTGATGAAAAGTTAGATCCATTTGCTTTTATTTCTTCAACTCTTGTAGGTGGATTTGATGATATTGAAGAATTCATAATAAATGAGGAAGTAGATGAAATGTATGTGGCGTTGCATATTGACAATATTGAAATAATCAATAAATTAACACGAATCTGTGAACATAATATGGTTCGTATTAAGTTTATTCCTGATTTTCAATTGTACACCAAATCGAATAAAGTTGAGCTTTCCTTTTATGAGAATACACCGGTGCTAATGTTTCGTCCGGAGCCGCTTGAGTTTACGGTAAATAGATTATTAAAAAAGGCTTTTGATGTTGTTTTTTCTTCTCTGGTTATTTTATTGATTTTCCCGTGGTTGTTTCCCATAATTATGTTAATGATAAAATTAGAGTCTCCTGGACCTATTCTTTTTAAGCAAGAACGTTCCGGAAGAGATAATCGCTCCTTTACCTGCTGGAAATTTAGAAGTATGCGTCTTAATGGTGCTGCTGATAAAAAACAGGCAAAAAAAGGGGATAGTCGGGTAACGAAGTTTGGAGCATTTATGCGTAAAACAAGTATCGATGAGCTACCGCAGTTTTTTAATGTTTTTTTTGGTGATATGTCTGTTGTTGGTCCGAGGCCTCATATGGTGAATCATACCAAACAATATAGTGAGCTTATTAATAATTATTTAGTACGGCAGTATGCTAAACCAGGGATTACTGGATGGGCGCAGGTAAATGGATATCGTGGTGAAACAAGAGAATTAATTGATATGGAAAACAGAGTCGAGTATGATATCTGGTATATTGAAAATTGGAGTCTATTACTGGATATAAAAATAATAATAAAAACCGTTATCAATGTTGTTTCCGGAGAAGAAAATGCCTATTGATAATTTTGTCACAATGTTCCTAAAATAAGATAAAATCTTTATATGTTAAAGTTTAAAAGTAAAACTTTAAACAGGAATAAAAAATCAGGAGAATTCAATTCGTTAATTCTTATATTTGCCGTCTTAAAATTATACCCTTAATGAAATCTAAAACTTCCTTTATAAAAATAAGTTCTATTGTATTGCTTTTATTTTTATGCCTTTCTTGTGGATCTAAACAAGATGTTGTGTATTATCAAAATATTGACAGTATGGCTGCACAGCAAAATAGTAACTCCTACGAAATTAAAATTCAACCAGACGATTTGCTGATGATTATTGTATCAGCTGATGATCCTGAAGTGGCTATCCCTTTTAATTTAAGGACTTATAGCATTTCAACTAACAATAGGCTTGATATCGCACAAGGGCAACAAACGGTTCAGTTATATTTAGTAGATCAGAGCGGAAATATTGAATTTCCTGTTGTAGGAAAATTAAAGCTTGGTGGTTTAACGCGAACGGAAGCACTTCAGCTATTACAGACTAAAATAGGTGTTTATATAAAAAATCCAATTGTCAATCTTCGTATTACAAATTTTAAAGTTTCCTTACAAGGCGAAGTAAATTTGCCAGGAACGTACCCTATTGCCTCTGAAAGAGTCACTTTGGTTGAAGCCTTAAGTATGGCCAAAGATTTAACGATATATGGTAAACGTGATAATATTTTAGTGATTCGAGAAACGAATGGTGTTAAATCCTACAATAGAGTTGATATTACGAAATCAGATTTTATTAATTCTCCTTTTTATTACCTGGCTCAAAATGATGTGGTGTATGTGGAGCCAAATAAAACAAGAATCAATTCTTCAGCAGTGGGTCCAAATACTTCTGTAATTATCTCAGCGATCTCGATTTTAGTGTCGCTTTCTGTCCTAATCTTTAAATAAAATTAAAATACCAAAATGCAAAAGCAAGATTTTTATAACGATATTATAGAAGATGAAATCGAAGAGGTTAACCTTAGAGAGCAATTAGAAAAATATTTAGTACACTGGCGTTGGTTTTTATTAAGTGTGGTAATTGGTTTAATTTTGGCTTTTTTGTATTTACGTTATACCACACCCAGTTACGAAGCGACGACTACTATCTTAGTTAAAGACGAAAAAAAAGGTGGGATGTTGTCCGAATTATCCGCTTTTGCTGATTTAGGCATGGGAGGTGGTTTGAAAAATAATGTTGATAATGAAATAGAAATTTTAAAATCAAGAACATTAGTCGAAAGCACAATAAAAGAACTTGATCTTAATGTTGACTTATATGTTAAAGGAAATGTGGTAGATCGTAACATATATGCAGATAGCCCTATTCATGTTTATTTTTACAATAAAAATAATGTATTTGATAAAGCTAAATTTGATTTGAATTGTGAACTTTTAAGTTCAAATTCTTTTCGTTTAGAAGATGAAACGGAAGCGGATTCAAAAGAGAAATTTATTTTATCGTCTAAAAATGAATTTAATTATGGTGAAAAAATAGCAACCAGAATTGGAACGCTTGCACTTACTAAAACTTCTTTTTATGGGAAAAATCACACCGGACGTTTTAAATCAGTAAGAATTGTAGGGAGTCCGTTAGACGAAGTAACAGAAGGATTTAGAAAAGGATTAAAAGTAGAACCCGTCAGTAAAACCAGTAGTGTCGTTAATATTTCAATCGCTGATCCCGTATCAAAAAAAGCAGAAAACTTTTTAGATACCATGATTGAAATTTATAATGAAAATGCTGCAGAGGATAAAAATTACATTTCTGAAAATACATCTAAATTTATTGCAACCAGGCTAGCTTTAATAGCACAGGAATTGGATGGAGTAGAACAGGATGTAGAAACCTTCAAAAAAGCTAATAAATTGACAGATATCGAATCTGAAGCAAAACTTTTTATTGAAGGTTCAAGTGAATACGACAAAAAAGGAGTAGAAGCGGAAATTCAACTGAATGTTGTTTCTTCTATGCTGGATTTTATGAAGAAAAGCACTAATTCAGACTTGTTACCAACCAATATAGTTTCTGACAATGGAGATGCAAGCGGGTTGATTAGTTCTTATAATCAATTGGTATTAGATCGAAATAGAATATTGAAATCAGCTACTGCTGAAAATCCTTCCGTAATTAAGTTAGATGCACAAATATCTTCTTTGAAATCTAATGTTGCTGCCAGTTTAAGACGTATGCAGGCTAATTTGCAAATTCAAAATCGCGATATAAAAAGTCAGGAAGGGATTTTAAATAGTAAAATAGGTAAGATTCCGGTTCAGGAGCGTCAATTTAGAGTAATTGCAAGGCAACAAAAAGTAAAAGAAGAATTGTATTTATACTTACTTCAAAAGCGGGAAGAAACTGCTATTTCATTAGCGGCGACAGAACCAAATGCTCGTGTTATTGACGCTGCTAAAGCAGAAAAAGATCCAATTAGTCCAAAGAAGAAGATCATTTATTTAGCAGGAATGTTATTAGGTTTATTAGTCCCATTCGGTATTATTTATGCAGACGATTTACTGGATACAAAAATCAAGAGCAAGTTAGATTTAGAAGGTAAAACACAAATTCCGTTTATTGGAGACGTACCAACTTCTGATGATATTGCTGAATTAATAAAATCGGAAAGCAGAACCAGTTCAGCTGAAGCAATACGTATTGTAAGAACCAATCTGGAATTTATGTTGAATAAAGTTCCAGAAGGGCTCGCCAAGACTGTATTTGTTACGTCTACCTTTCCATCAGAAGGAAAAACTTTTATATCCGTAAATCTGGCCGCTACATTTGCTTTATCAGGAAGAAGAGTGTTGTTAATTGGTGCGGATATTAGAAACCCAAAATTTGGTGAATATATTGATGTTCCTAGTTTAGGTTTAACCAATTATTTGTCTTCAAATGATAAAAAAGTTCAGGATTTTATCATAAAACATAAAGGATATGAGAATTTCTTTATTCTCCCTTCAGGTGTGATTCCACCAAACCCGGCTGAATTATTAATGAGTAAAAGGGTAGATCAGCTTTTTGAAGAACTTAAGAAAGAATACGATTATATTATTGTGGATACTGCTCCGGTAAGCCTGGTTACAGATACTATTTTAATAGCTAAAAATGCTGATACCTTCGTATATGTAATGCGTGCTAATGTTTTAGAAAAACGTATGTTGGCGATTGCAAATACGTTCTATAAAGAAAAGAAATTACCAAATATGTGTATTGTTCTTAATGATACAGATTCTACTAAAGGTTATGGCTACGGTTATGGTTATGGCGTGAGAGAAGATAAAAAACCTTGGTATAAGAAGTTGTTATCAAAATAGACAAAAAACTAAAACATAAAAAAAGGGATCAATTAATTAATTGATCCCTTTTTTTATGTTTTAAAGTTTGAAAAAAAAAAATTAGAATTTGAAAAATTGATTATTGGCAATAATTTGCTTTAAGGCAGGAATATTGGTATTGTCAATTTTTATTTTTTGCTTAAAGGATGCAATATGATTGTTATGGTGAACATCGGTACCAACAAAATCATACATTCCTTTTTTTAGAAGCTCTTCTGCTACTTTAGTGATTTCGCTTCCATAATAACCTACCACAGCCAATAAATTCAATTGAAACATACAGCCTGCTTTCTTTAGTTTATTGTATTCATTGAAGTTTTTATGATAAAATAAATATCTTTCTGGATGTGCTAAAACAGGGATATATCCTGCAACCTGCAAATCGAAAAGAATCTTATACAATTGCACCGGGGCATTCATATATGACATTTCAACCAGTACATAATTGTCTTTTAAGGTAAGTAGCTTTTCATTTTGAAAATGGCTTTCAAACCAGTCATCCATGAAATATTCTGCAGCAGCCTGAAAGGGTATTTTAATATTTTCTCCTTCTAATAAAAGCTTGGTTTCTTCCTGTTTGGCTATAATTGCTTCCGGGGAGTTGTTCCAGATGTAATGACTGATATGGGGAGTTGTAATAAATTGTGTGACACCCATTTCCTGAAAAGATTTGGCAAGTTTGCCCGTGTCTGCTATTGTTTTGGCACCATCATCAATTCCTGGTAACAAATGTGAATGAATATCAACATAATTTCCAGTAAGAAGGTCCTGTAAGTACGGTTTTGATTTTAAGAATGATAACATGCTGCAAAAATAAAGAATTGAATAGGATTTTTAATGTTTAATTGTAAAGATTTTAAGGCAAAACACTTGCTCTTCTATTTATTATTAAAATCTAATCTGACATTTCGACTATTCTTTTATATTTGTTAAAATCAATAATGTAACATTTTATGAAAATTAAAGAGGACTTGTATAATAAAAGAATTGTTTCTATAGATGCTTTACGCGGAATTACCATTTTTGTAATGATTTTTGTAAACGAGCTTGCGAGTGTTAAAAATGTACCACAATGGATGAAACACATGCCGGCAGATGCAGACGCGATGACTTTTGTTGATCTTGTTTTTCCCTCTTTCTTATTTATTGTCGGAATGTCTGTTCCATTTGCATTTAACGCAAGATTGCTTAAAGGTGATAGTACGAAAACGATCTGGACTCATACTTTAAAACGGGCATTGGCACTAATTATTATTGGTATTTTTATGGTAAATGCCGAGTATGGTTACGATGCCTCAAAAATGTTAATAGCACCTGCTTTTTGGGGACTTTTAGCCTATGCAATGCCTATTCCTATTTGGAATAAATACCCTAAAGATTTTCCGCTTTGGTTAAAGTATATATTGCAATATGGCGGAATGTTCGTTTTGATTGCGCTTTATTTTTTATATGTTCAGGATACTGGAGAGATAGGAATGACGCCAAAATGGTGGGGAATTCTAGGTTTAATTGGCTGGGCTTATC
Source organism: Flavobacterium aquidurense (assembly GCA_900107365.1). Classification (GTDB taxonomy): domain Bacteria; phylum Bacteroidota; class Bacteroidia; order Flavobacteriales; family Flavobacteriaceae; genus Flavobacterium; species Flavobacterium aquidurense. Next base: position 595,262 of record FNPS01000002.1, on the reverse strand, counting down.
TCTTTACGGTAGTTTACTACTGGCTTGTTTCGGGAAGATTATGGACAATGATTACTTTTTTAGTATTTTGTATAGCCGCAAATGCTATGAATTTAATCGAAGGATCTGTAATACAGCAATCTTCTCCGCTTAGTTTTATAGCCGGACATTTAACGCATGCATCTTTGGTAAGTGCTGGCGTAATTATTTCATTATTGTTTTTTGATCAAAAAGTAGGACCTAAAATTAATTGGCCTGTAATTGGTTTTGCCATTTTCTTTTTTGCTGTGGGGTATTTTCTTCGTCCTTATTTTGGAATTTCAAAAATAAAAGGAACACCTTCATGGACCATGTTTTCAGCGGCAATTTGTACGGTTTTGTTTTACTTTCTTTATTGGTTGATGGAAGTAAAAAAGCAAACAAAGTGGAGTGATTTTTTCATGCCCGCCGCCGCAAATCCGTTATTGATTTATATTTTGCCTGGCGTAATTTATTATTTCAATTTAGCTTTCAAAATAGAAATTATACCTGAATATTTTAGAGAGGGAGTTCCAGGAATTATTTGGAGTCTAGTTTTTTCTACTATTATGTTATTCGTAATGAAAATCTGCAATAAATATAAAATTCAATTACACCTGTAGGGAAGCTGTTTCAGGTTTCAGGTTCAGCAAAACCTGAAACCTGAAACCTGAAACTTGAAACAATTTTTTCTTTCTTTAATTCTTTTCAAAATCATGTATTTGTCTTAATAAAATTTTAAATTTGTAAGAATGCATTCTTAAAAGCTTTTTAATGAATAGTTTAAAAATCAAATTTATCTGGTTTGTTTTTTTTATTTCGCCATTTTGCTATTCGCAAAATGACAGTACTTCCGTGCAAAGCAAAGATATTTTAGATGTCATTCGAAAGATCTTCAAAAAGAATGATTCCATAAACAGCCAAAAAGATAGAAAATTAGCATTTTCGTTATTGCCTGTTCCTGTGGGAGCTAACAATTCAAATGGATTAGTAGTTTCTTTTTTAACTACTTTTTATTTAGGTGAAGATCATGAAACGACCAACATGTCACAGGTTTCGTTTTCTCCTTACTTTAGTTTCAGCAAGCAATATGTGTTCCCAATTCAGTCGTATATTTATACAAAAGACAATAAATGGAATTTTATTGGTGATTACCGTTATCTGATATATCCACAGCTTACTTACGGCTTAGGCGATCATAATACAAAAGAGGAAATGTCGACCTTAGATTATCAACAATGGCGTTTCTATCAATTTATTACACGGAAAGTAGTAGGTAATTACCGATTGGGGGTTGGTTTTCTATATGATAATTATCAAAATATATCTGAAGAATCCTATATCGATGAAGAAACCGATTACGTAAAATACATGAATGGAGATTTTTCAAATGAAACTTCTTTTGGTTTTGCTATTCAGGGTTTGTATGATTCCAGAAAAAATATCGTTAATCCGGAAGGAGGGCTTTATGTTGAAGCCGATTTGAGAATAAATACAAGTGGTGTTGACGGAAATAAATGGCAATCTTTATATTTTGATGCCCGAAAATACCATTCTTTCAGTACAACAAAACATCGCGTTTGGGCTTCTCGGGCTTTTTATTGGTCAACTTTTGGAGGTAAACCCCATTATCTTGATTTACCAAGCATCGGTTGGGATCGTGATGGAAAAACGGGGCGCGGTTTTACTAAAAACAGATATCGTAGTAATGCACTGATTTATTTAGAAACGGAATATAGAACGGATATTACCAGAAATGGTTTTTTTGGAGCCGTCTTTTTCGGTAATATTTCATCAGTTTCACAGTTGGATACCTATAAATTTGATAAATGGCATCCGGCTGTCGGAACCGGAATTCGTATTAAATGGAACAAAAAGAACAACAGTAATCTTGCCCTGGATTACGGAATCAGTAAAAACGATTGGTCATTACGATTGGGATTAACAGAAAATTTCTAACTTTCCAAAAAATCAACAGTTCAATTTTTCATGCAATTATCGGTAATTATCCTTAATTATAATGTACGTTACTTTCTGGAACAATGCGTTTTGAGTGTTCAGGAGGCACTTAGTACGCTTGATGCCGAAATTATTGTCATTGATAATAATTCGACAGATGATAGCTGTCTGATGATGCAGGAACGCTTTCCATCTGTAAAATTGATTCAAAATAAAGAGAATTTCGGATTCCCTAAAGGAAATAATATTGGAGTTTCTGAAGCCAAAGGAAAATACATTTGCATTTTAAATCCGGATACCGTTGTTGCAGAAGATACTTTTATTAAAATTTGGGCTTTCGCCGAAAAGCAAAAAAATCCTGGAATCATAGGTTGTAAATTGATTGACGGAACCGGAAGTTTTCTGCCAGAAAGCAAACGCGGAATTCCAACGCCCTGGGTCGCTTTTACAAAAGTCTTTGGTTTGTATAAACTTTTTCCAAAATGGAAATTATTCAATCAATATTATGCCCTGCATATAAATGAAAATGAAACCGGAAAAGTAGCAATTTTGGTTGGCGCCTTTATGTTTATGCAACGCGATTTATATCATGAACTTGATGGTTTTGATGAAAACTGTTTTATGTATGCAGATGATATTGATTTGTCGTATCGCGCATTGCAAAAACAAAAAACAAATTATTATTTTCCTGAAACGACCGTTTTGCATTATAAAGGAGAAAGTACGGTTAAGGACGAGAAATACATGAATCGTTTTCAGGAAGCCATGACGTTCTTTTATCAAAAGCATTTTAAGAAATCCTGGTTTTTTACCTTTTTTATTAAAATTGGAATTATACTTTTTTCCTTTATCAAAATGTTTCAGGGAAAACCAAAAGTAAAAGGGACGCCTGAAAGTTATATTTTTTACTCTTCAAATAGAATTTTGTCTGAAAAATTACCTTCTATTTTAAAAAATAAAGTACTCTTTTTCGATTTCAAAAAAGAAAAAATGGTAAATTCGTCCCTTGTTTTAGGGGCTGGTAAGACAGAGATAATTTTGGATAATCAGTATGTTTCATTCAAAAAATGTATCAAAATCATAGAAACTCTTAAAGATAAGAACATTACTTTTAAGATTTTCCCCAAAAACACCAATTTTATTATTGGAAGCAATTCGCGAAATGACAGGGGGCAAATTATAAAAATAGAGTAAAAAATTATATTAAATGTAATTTATATTTAAAATATTCAGTAATTTCGCAATCGGAAAATCAAAATCACCCTTGAGGTTAACAATATGGCAAGATTTGAATTAAAGCTTCCTAAAATGGGAGAAAGTGTCGCTGAAGCAACTATTACCAACTGGTTGAAAGAAGTAGGAGACAAAATTGAAGCTGACGAGGCTGTACTGGAAATTGCAACTGACAAAGTTGACAGTGAAGTACCAAGCGAAGTGTCGGGAATCTTAGTTGAACAATTATTTGGTAAAGATGATTTGGTTCAGGTGGGACAAACTATTGCGATTATTGAGACTGAAGGTGACGCTCCGACTGCTGTTGCAGTTGAGGAAACAAATGTTCCGGCTGAAGTTGCAGCTATCGAAAAAACAATAGAAACAGCTCAGGAAACTGTAGCAGCTCCACAAGATTTTTCAGGATCTGACAAGTTCTTTTCTCCATTGGTGAAAAATATTGCGAAAGAAGAAGGAATTTCGATTGCAGAATTGGATAGTATTCAGGGTTCAGGAAAAGATGGACGTGTTACAAAAGAAGATATTTTAAAATATATAGAAGATCGTAAAACTGGTGTAGTAATTCCTAAGAGTGCTCCAGTTGAGACTGTGACTGCGACTCCGGCTGCTCAAAAAGTGGCTGAACCAGTAGTTCAAAAAAGTCAGCAAGCTGTCCCGGTTTCTGTAAATGGAGGGGATGAAATCATTGAAATGGACAGAATGCGTAAACTGATTTCAGGATACATGGTAGCCTCTGTGCAAACTTCGGCGCACGTTCAGTCCTTTATTGAAGTTGATGTGACAAACATTGTAAAATGGAGAGAGAAAGTTAAAACGGCTTTCGAAAAAAGAGAAGGTGAGAAACTGACTTTTACGCCAATTATGATGGAAGCAGTTGCAAAAGCATTAAAAGATTTCCCTGGAATGAACATTTCTGTTGATGGTGATTATATTATCAAAAAGAAAAATATAAATTTAGGAATGGCAGCAGCCTTGCCAAACGGAAACTTAATTGTACCTGTAATTAAAAATGCAGATCAGTTAAACCTTGTGGGAATGGCCAAAGCGGTGAACGATTTAGGAAACCGTGCAAAAACAGGAAAATTGAAACCAGACGATACACAAGGAGGGACTTATACTGTAACAAATGTGGGTACTTTTGGAAGTGTTTTCGGAACGCCAATTATTAATCAGCCTCAGGTTGGAATCTTGGCTCTTGGTGCAATTCGTAAAGTACCGGCAGTTATTGAAACTCCGGAAGGTGATTTCATCGGGATTCGTCAAAAAATGTTCTTGTCACATTCTTATGACCACAGGGTTGTAGATGGTGCTTTAGGAGGAAGTTTTGTGAAAAGAGTAGCAGAGTATTTAGAAGCTTTTGATGTCGATAGAGATTTCTAAATCAATTAATAAATAAAATAAAACCCGGAAAAATTTTAAATTTTTCCGGGTTTTTTCGTTTTGATAAAAAATCAGCTTAATTTAAATAAAGTGGGTAAAAGAACCTTTTTGTAAATTGAAACGTCCTTTTTAACTAAAAAAAATAAAAAATAAGAGAGGGAAATTCGGCTTTAAAAATTACATTTGTAATCTTATAAAAACTAAAAATGGAACTGAAACTCAACAAACCAATCTGCTTTTTTGATCTTGAAACAACCGGAATAGACATCGGAAAAGATCGAATCGTAGAGATTTCAATATTCAAAGTTTTTCCAAACGGAAATAAAGAAAGTAAAACCTGGTTGGTTAATCCGACAATTCCAATTCCACCACAAACAACAGCTGTACATGGTATCACAGATGAAAAAGTAGCCAACGAGCCTACTTTTAATGAGCTGGCACCACAAATTCATAGCATGATAAAAGATAGCGATTTGGGTGGTTTTAACTCAGATCGTTTTGATATTCCGTTATTGGCGGAAGAATTATTGCGTGCCGGAGTTGATTTTGATATGAAAAACAAAGTTTCGGTAGATGTGCAGACTATTTTTCATAAAATGGAAGAGCGTACTTTGAGTGCAGCTCTGAAATTTTACTGTGGAAAAAGTTTGGAGAATGCCCATTCTGCAGAAGCGGATACGATGGCAACTTACGAAATTCTAAAAGCACAATTAGACCGTTATCCGGATTTAGAAAATGATATGAAATCATTGTCTGAATTCACAACCCGTAAAAAAATTGCTGATTTTGCCGGAATGATTGCTTTTGATGCAGACAACGAAGAGGTTTTTACCTTCGGAAAACACAAAGGTGTAAAAGTAGATAAAGTGCTGGAAACAGAGCCGGGGTATTTCAGCTGGATTCAAAATGCTGATTTTCCGTTATATACAAAAAAGGTTTTGACAGCGATTAAATTAAGAAAGTTAAATACGAAATAAGTTTTCAGTCCCAGTCTCAGTTTTCAGTTCACAACTGCGACTGCGACTGCGACTGAAAACTGAATACTAAAAAAATGAAGATTATCTGTATCGGTAGAAATTATACCAATCATATCGAAGAATTAAAGAACGAACGTCCAACGGAGCCGGTAATATTTATGAAACCGGATTCGGCGGTTTTGTTGAAACAACACCCGTTTGTAATTCCTGAATTTTCTGAGGAAATTCATCATGAAATTGAAATTATTGTAAAAATTAATAAAGTAGGAAAGTATATCGAGCCTAAATTCGCACATAAGTATTATGACGAAATTAGTGTGGGTATTGATTTTACTGCCAGGGATTTACAGGATAAATTAAAAGCAAAAGGATTACCTTGGGAAAAAGCGAAAGCATTTGATGGTTCTGCTGTTATAGGAGATTTTTTGCCAAAAACCGATTTTGTTTCGATGGAAAATCTTAGTTTTGAGTTAACAAATAATTCTCAGACCGTTCAAAAAGGTAATACAGCGCTTATGCTCTGGAAAATTGATGAGCTTATTGCGTATGTTTCGCAATATTTTACGCTTAAAATTGGAGATATTATTTTTACAGGGACACCTGCAGGAGTGGCGTCAGTTAAACCAAATGATGTTTTGGAAGGCTTTTTAGAAGATAAAAAATTATTTAGAATACAGGTAAAGTAATGGCTTTAAAATACAACCTTTCGAAAGTATATGCACTTTCAGATAATGATCCGGAATTTGTAAATGAAATTCTTAAATTATTTGTTACCGAAGTTCCTGAGGATTTAAAACAAATCAAAGAAGGAATTAAAAAGAAGGATCATAAATATGCGTATGCTTATGCGCATAAAATAAAACCTACTTTAGATTTAATTGGTCTAAATGTGGCTTTTGAAGAGATTTTGCAGGTAGAAGCCTGGACAAAGGCAGAAGGTAAGAAGAAAGAAATTATCGAAACTTTCAAAAGCATAAAAATACAGGTTAAAGAAGCGATTAAAGAAATCAAAAAAGACTTTGACGTATAATTGGGCATGTCCCTATTTTTGCCCTTTTTAAATTAGGTCAAAAATAGCGTCGGGTCATTTATTGTATTTCCGATTAGCAAAAACTACGGCAAAAAAAGCTACCGTCTGTATATAATTATAAAAACAAACACGAATTCCACTAATTGTCACTAATTTTCGTTCGTGAAATTAATTTCGCAAACTAAGCTGACTATTAAAAATGGTGCAAATTGGTGCAATTTGTGTTTAAAATTGATTTATAATGCATGTGTGCAGACGGTAGGAAGAAAAAGCCTCGTTTTTCTAAATCGAGATGCCGTTGCTACTCCTTACTCAAATCGTTCCGGCAACAACCTACTTTCTAATAATGACTTACGATCTTGTAAGTAAAAAAAATACATTTATATGAAAGCAACTATAATTACAATTGGAGATGAAATTCTAATTGGTCAAATCGTTGATACTAATTCCGGCTTTATTGCCAAATCACTGGATAGAATTGGAGTCGAAATACATGAAATGATTTCGATAAGTGATGATAAGAAACACATTCTGGATACTTTTGCGCAATTGCAAAACAAAGTAGATGTTGTGATTATTACCGGAGGATTAGGTCCTACAAAAGATGATGTAACCAAAAAAACGTTCTGCGAATATTTCGATGACGAGCTGGTTGTGAATCCGGAAGTTTTGGCACACGTGACTCAATTGATAGAAGGTTTTTATAAGCGACCTATTTCGCAACTGAATAAAGATCAGGCTTTAGTGCCGTCAACTTGTACGGTATTGCACAATCAGGTTGGTACCGCACCCGGAATGTGGATGAAGAAAGAAAATACTGTTTTTATTTCGCTTCCCGGAGTTCCTTATGAAATGAAATATTTGGTTGAAGAAGAAATAATTCCGAAAATCGTACGCGAATACAAACGTCCGTATATTATTCATAAAACCATTTTAACGTATGGACAAGGTGAGAGTATGGTGGCAGAGCGTATTGAAGACTGGGAGAATAATTTGCCGGATTTTATCAAATTGGCTTACTTGCCAAATCCGGGAAGAGTACGTTTGCGATTAACCGGGAGAGGAACGAATAAGGAAGAATTAGAAGCGGCAATTGAAGAAAATGTGAAATCTTTAGATGCGATAATTCATGATATTATAGTTGGTTACGAAGAAAATGAAACAATCGAAACTGTAATTGGAAAAATATTGACGAAACAAAATAAGACAATTTCAACCGCAGAAAGTTTTACTGGTGGCAAAATTGCATCGCTTTTATCGGCTGTTCCGGGAGCTTCAAATTATTTCAAAGGAAGCGTGGTTTCGTATGCTACAGAGGTAAAGGTTAATGTTCTCGGTGTCTCGCAAGCAGTAGTAGATCAATATTCGGTCGTTAGTGCTGAGGTTGCCTCGGCTATGGCTTTGAATGTGAAAGAGATGCTTAAAACAGACTATGCAATCGCGACAACTGGTAACGCCGGACCATCAAAAGGAGATTCAAATGCTGAAATTGGAGCTGTTTTTATCGCTTTGGCTACCCCGACTGACATAATTGTGGAAGAATTTAACTTTGGCCAACCACGTGAAAAAGTGATAGATAGAGCGACGATTAAGAGTTTAGAAATATTACAGAAAGAAATTTTAAAAAATGTGCACTAATTTTTTGCTACAATGGTTTATTTTTCTTTTCTTTGCACCCTGATTTTGAATAACGATAAAAGATAAGTATAATGTCAAGAGTTTGTGACCTTACAGGTAAAAGAGCGATGGTAGGAAATAACGTTTCTCACGCTATGAACAAAACTAAGAGAAAGTTTTCTGTAAACTTAGTTAAAAAGCGTTTTTATCTTCCAGAAGAAGATAGATGGATTACTCTTAGAGTAGCAGCATCTACGATAAAAACAATTAATAAAAATGGAATTTCTGCAGTTTTGAAAAAAGCGCAGTCAGAAGGATTTATCAAATAATCTTTTCCTAAATAAATATATAGCAAGATGGCAAAGAAAGGTAATAGAATCCAGGTAATTTTAGAATGTACTGAGCACAAGACTTCTGGTGTTCCAGGAACTTCTAGATACATTACAACTAAGAACAAAAAGAATACTCCGGATAGATTAGAGATTAAAAAATTTAATCCAATCTTGAAACGCGTAACTGTTCACAAAGAAATTAAGTAATAATTAGAGATTTTTGTAAATCTCAATGGTTTTGCCATTAGAGTTTTATAAAAGCTTCAAATAACATTTGAATCATGGCAAAGAAAACCGTAGCATCGTTACAAACATCTTCTAAGAGATTATCAAAAGCCATCAAAATGGTGAAATCTCCTAAAACTGGTGCATATACATTCGTAGAATCTATTATGGCTCCTGAAGAAGTTGATACTTTCTTGAAAAAGAAATAATAACAATCACATTATATAGAAAAGCTACTTTCATTCGGAAGTAGCTTTTTTATTTTTTATATTTGTCTAAAATTTAAAGAAGACTGCCTAATTTTAGCTTTCTTTAAATATTAAAGATTATTTAGATGGTAAAATCATATAATCTAAAAAACTAACAACCTATAAAAAATGAGTTTTTTTAAAAAATTATTCTCCACTGATAAAAAAGAGACTTTAGACAAAGGTCTTGAAAAATCAAAAACTACTTTTTTCTCAAAGTTAAGTAAAGCCGTTGCCGGAAAATCAAAAGTCGATGACGATGTTTTGGATAATCTGGAAGAAATTCTTGTGGCATCAGATGTTGGTGTAAATACAACTTTAAAAATTATCTCAAGAATTGAAAAACGTGTTGCTGAAGATAAATATTTAGGAACCGATGAATTGAACCAGATTCTTCGTGATGAAATAGGTGCTTTATTGTCTGAAACCAATAGAGGAGAAGCAACTGAATTTGAAATTCCGAAAGATAAAAAGCCCTATGTTTTAATGGTGGTGGGTGTTAATGGGGTTGGTAAAACAACTACTATTGGTAAACTGGCTTATCAGTTTAAAAAAGCAGGTTATAAAGTGGTTTTAGGTGCTGCTGATACGTTTCGTGCCGCTGCAATCGATCAGTTACAAGTTTGGGCAGATCGTGTTGATGTGCCAATCGTAAGACAAAATATGGGTAGTGATCCTGCATCTGTAGCTTTTGATACTTTACAGTCTGCCGTTGCTCAAGATGCCGATGTGGTTATTATTGATACCGCAGGTCGTTTGCACAATAAAATCAATTTGATGAACGAGTTGACTAAAGTAAAACGAGTAATGCAAAAAGTGGTTGCTGATGCTCCTCACGATGTTCTTTTGGTTTTAGATGGTTCAACTGGTCAAAATGCTTTTGAGCAGGCAAAACAGTTTACAGCTGCAACTGAAGTAACTTCATTGGCCGTAACTAAATTAGACGGAACTGCAAAAGGCGGGGTTGTGATTGGTATTTCAGATCAGTTTCAGATTCCGGTAAAATATATTGGAATTGGAGAAGGAATTGAAGACTTGCAAGTCTTTAATAAATACGAATTTGTAGATAGTTTTTTCAAATAATATTTTAGATAATTCAATGAGTTTTTCTTCTTTAAAGAATATAACGCCTGTTACTTTTTATTTCGCAAGTGTGGTGTGTTTTGTTTTAGCGAATGTGCTAAAAGATAAAAGTCTTTCCTTTTATTATATTCTATTGGTTCTGGGTTTAGGTTTATTTTTTGCTGGCATGATTAAAAGAATCCGTACTAAGAAATAAGTATTACTATGAAGTGCTATTTTCTTATTCTGTTTGTCTGTTTAATTTCTTGTACAAATAGGAATAATGAAAATAGTCTGAAAAAAACAGCAATTCAAAAAGTTATTGTACTTCAGCCTTTGGGTGATTTTAAATCTGAACAAGCAAATAAAGTGCTTTCTGAAATCAGGACTGTTAATCCAAATGTGGTTTTGAGGGCAACTATTCCTTTTCCTGACAATACCTATTATAGACCCAGAAACAGATATCGCGCTGACAGTATTATTAAAAGTCTTAAAAATAATATTGGAAAAGACTCAGTAATTGTTGGATTGTCACATTCTGATATCAGTACAACTAAAAATGGAATCAAAGATTGGGGTGTAATGGGATTGGGATACCGTCCCGGAAAAGCCTGTGTGGTTTCTGATTTTAGATTGTCTGTAAAAAACAACACTGAACAGTTTTATAAATTAGTTTTACATGAATTGGGTCATACAGCAGGTTTACCTCATTGCAAAGTTAAATCGTGTTTAATGCGTGATGCTAAAGGAGGAAATCATTTGGATGAAGAACATGCTTTCTGTCTCAATTGTAAAATTTTTTTATTGCGAAAAGGCTGGAAATTGGTTTAGACCAATTTTTGAGTAATCTCTCATTAGTACAAAAAATCCTTTTTCTTTTACTGTATTTATATTAACATTTAACGATATAAAGTTAACTTTGTAGTTCACGAAATTTCTTTTGAAAATAGATGCCCTAGCCCTGATGGCAGCGGTATCCTTTTTCTGGCTTCTTTAGCCAGGAAAAGATATAGCGGACAGCAGGATTAGCTCCTCATAAATAGTATTATATGAAAAACAGTTTTATAATTTTGGTTTTGTCGCTTTTGTTTGTAAGCTGTAAAGAGCAAATTAAGCCGGCAGATATTGCTAAGTTGAATGGTTATTGGGAAATTGAAAAAGTAGTTTTTGATGAAGGAGATGTGAAGGATTATGGAATGAATGAAAACTTTGATTTCTTTCAGATTAAAGGAACTAAAGGAACACGAACGAAGGTTATGGCGCAGCTTGACGGCACTTTTTTGACCACAAATACATTCGAAAATGTTTCGGTTCGATTTACAGATAAAGGAACTTTTTTGGATTATAAAACAGATTATGCGAAATGGAGTGAGGAATTAATTTCAGTTTCGGACAAAGAGTTTGTTGTTAAAAACGAACAGCAAAAAGAATATCATTATAAAAAAACAGCACCAATAAATATTTTAAACGATGGCAAAAAGACTAAATAGTCAAAGTACAATTGGGGATGTTTTGAACCAGATTATTCAGGTGAACAAATTACAGCCCGGAATGGATCAGATTGATGTAAAAGAAGCTTGGAGGCAGCTAATGGGAAATGGCGTGAACACGTATACTAAAAACGTTATCTTGAAAGGAAGTACGCTTTATGTTGAACTCGGATCTGCCGTTTTGAGAGAGGAATTGAGTCATGGAAAGTCTAAAATCGTTAAAATGATTAATGAGGAATTAAGACGTGAAGTGGTGACGGACGTGGTACTTAGATAGTTTTCAGTCTCAGTTTTCAGAGTTAGATCGAGCTAAATTGCAATATAAAAAAATCCCGTTTCAATTTGAAACGGGATTTTTTTGTAAGGTTTACTGTCACCGAAAACTGTGACTGCAAACTAAATACTAGAACTGCTCTCTTCCGGCAAAGTGGAATGCACCTTCGATAGCTGCATTTTCGTCGCTATCAGAACCGTGAACTGCATTTTCTCCGATAGAAGTTGCGTATGCTTTACGAATAGTTCCTTCAGCAGCTTCAGCTGGATTTGTAGCTCCAATTAAAGTTCTGAAATCTTCTACTGCGTTATCTTTTTCTAAAATAGCAGCAACAATTGGTCCGCGTGACATAAATTCAACTAATTCTCCGTAGAAAGGTCTTGCAGCGTGTACAGCGTAAAAAGCCTGAGCGTCTGCTACAGTTAATTGAGTTAATTTTAATGAAACGATTTTGAAACCTCCGTTAGTAATCATTGCTAAGATGTTCCCGATGTGTCCGTTTGCAACAGCATCCGGTTTAATCATTGTAAAAGTTCTATTTGTTGCCATTTTATTGCTTATTTTTAATTTTGTGCAAAAGTATACTTTTTTTATGAATTGATTTTAATAAATTCATAATTAAAACATCATGGAATGATTTTATGGTAAAGAAAACTGTAAAAAGTAAGTTGTAAAAAGTAAGTTGTAAAATGTAAAATGTAAAATATTGACATTAAATGTCTTTTTAAATAAGAAAGACGCACTGCTGTGCGTCTCTACTTTTATGGTGAGATAATATTTTAAACTTTGAAAATGAGTTTCTTTTTGTAGAATATCCATAATATAAAGGTCCAGATTGCAACATATACTAATGCTCCGGCAAAAGAAGCGGTCATTGGATTATTGAAAAATGGTGCTATTCCGAAGCTGTATAAATAATCTAAAAGATTGATCTTTTCAGTTGGATGATGCGGATTTTGAAATTCGATCATCACTAATGCCTGCGGAATAATTTCGGAAGCAAAAAATACAATCATTGGATTTACTCCCCAAATTAAAAAGAGTTTGAATCCTTTTTTATAATCTGCTATATCTATCACATAATATAATATTGCTAAAACGGTAGTGGCTAATCCTGTTGTGTATAAAACATAACTGCTTGTCCAGAGTGATTTATTAATTGGAAAAAGAATACTCCAAAGTAGTCCACCAATAATTAGTGCCACACCTATTACAGCCATTTTTTGAACTTTTTGAGTTTTGCCCAGTCCTTGTAATAGGATTTGGCCAATTAATAAACCGACAATTCCGTTTACGACTGATGGAATAGTGCTTAATATTCCTTCGGGATCCCATGTAATTGTTTCGTGGTACATGTGTCCTTTTAACAAAATGCTGTCTATCCAGGACGCTAAATTAGTTCCTTTTTCGAGATTTGCAGCTCCAATTCCAGGAATCGGTATTAAGGTCATTGCGGCCCAATATCCTAATAATAAAACTACTCCGGTTATAATTTGTTTTTTTTGGGTAGTCTTTAAATACAAGAGGGAAACGACAAAATAGACAATAGCAATTCGTTGTAAAACTCCCGGTAAACGGACATCATGATAGGCTTGGATACCACTATATGCTAAAAAAAGATAAATAAACAGTATTGAAAAGGCTAGGATATTTTTGACTTTCGAACTAAAACTCCCCATTAAAGCATAACCAACTGCAATTGTAATAGCTAAGCGGCCAATTAAAAGTGGAATTCCGTCAAGTCCAAAAAGCTGTATTTTGGCAAAGAAATTAAAGAATATTCCAAGGCAGAACATTCGTAAAGACCGGACCAATATTTTGTTGAAAGTAGTTTTTTCCCAGGTTTTAGTTGGCATTGCAAGAGGAACTGCAACTCCCATAATAAAGATAAAAAACGGAAAAACTAAATCGGTTGGCGTACAGCCATTCCATTGTGAATGTAAAAGTGGTGGAAAAACATTGCCCCAGTCTCCGGGGTTGTTTACAATAGTCATTAATAAAATGGTTAATCCTCTGAAGACATCTAGTGAAATCAAGCGCTCTCTGGTCATAGTTTTTGGTAATAGATTAATTTTTGTTTTTAAAGGTTACTATTTGGTTTAGAGAGGCAATAATTTCAGAAGAGGCGGTTATTTATTCTGAAAGATTATTACTTTGTTGTTTTGTTTGCCACGAATTGCACTAATTTTCACGAATGTAAAACCTAAAAGAAAAGCAGTATGCTTTTCTTTAAAATTAGTGCTAATTCGTGTAATTTGTGGTAAACTTTTTTAAATCGTTATTATGTTAAAATTGTTTTCTAGTGGTTTTAATTTTTGAATCAAAACCGGAATCAATTGATCTCCTTTTTCTAAATAAAATTCCGAAAAATTGGTTTGACGTTCCTGCAAACTTTGATTTGGGAATAACTCAAATTGTAAATCAGTTACCCGTTGTAATTCGTTGTCCAGTTTTCGTTTTTGTGCTTTTAATAGTCTTTTTTCAAGGTTTTCTAATCCTTTTTTCTGTTTTACTTCCTGTGCTTTTACAGCTCCGGTAAATGATTTATCGGTTTGTTGTGCGAGTTGATAAAGATATTCAAATTGTTTTTCTAATGTTTCTTTTTGAGGAGTTAAATCAATTGGAAAAGCAGATAATTTATGCGTAATCGAATTAACTAAGTTAGCAGGTTTTGTAAATAAGTCGGCCCAGCTTAAACCTAATTTATCAGCTTTTTTAGCTTGTTTTTCGGTGTTTAAAAGCACTGAATTACGAACCAAAAGCATCGGAAAAGTAATATTTACAGCATCGAAAAATGATTTTAATTCTAACCAATATGCAATTTCTCCACCTCCACCAATGTAACATAAATTCGGCAGAATAATTTCCTGATATAACGGACGCATGATGACATTGGGACTAAATTTCTCCGGATTACTTTCTAATAATTTGAAAATTTCTTCTTTAGAAAAGGATATTTTAGTATTGTTAACGTAGTATTTATCATCCTCAAAAATGATTCTTTCTCTTACATCATCTTCAATATAAAATAAATTGATTTCGCGTGGATTTACCTGAACGGTGTAATCTCCGAATTTCGATATAGTTTCCTGGACGGCTTTGAAGGATGTTTGTTGTTCTAATTCTTCTCTTACAAAAGGAATAAAAGCACGCTTTAAGTCGGCGTCATCGGCGTCTAAAATTACTAAACCATAATTAGCAAATAATCGATCTGCTAAAAAACGAGTCGCATCGGCTAGATTTTCATGCTTTAAGTAGGCTTCTTCAAATAGTTTTTTTAGAACACTGGCATTTGTGCTTGATCCTAATTCCAGAGAATAAATTTCAAAAAATTCAGCTAAACCTTCAGTTGAAAGTCTTCCTACCGGACCTGTACTTTCTTTGTTCCAACGGAATTTCTTTCCTTTAAAATTAAAATAATTTATTTCTTCAAAATCGTGATCTTCTGTCGCCATCCAGTAAACAGGGACAAAATTATGTGCCGGGTATTTCGACTTTAATTCTTTTGTTAAATTAATAGTGGAAATAATTTTATATAAAAAATACAACGGACCACTAAATAAATTTAATTGATGTCCGGTTGTAATCGTAAAAGTAGTGGGATGGGCTAAAAGTTCAATATTTTGTTTAGTTGCCTCTGATATTTCGATATTTTGATATTGCTTTTTTAGTGTTTCGACTAAAGGAATTCGGTTTGCGTTATCAAAATTAGCCTGTTTTTCAGCTATTTGCTTTTCAAAATTTTCCAAAGTAGGAAAATGATTGTATAAGGAGTGTAATTCGGGTTTTTGATCTAAATAATCGTGTATCAATTTAGAGAAATATCCTGAGGTTTGGTAGCTGATACAGTCGGTGGGCATAATTATAGATTTATTTTTGATAGCTGTAAATTTAATGAAAATATATACTTAAAACTGTTTTTAACGAATGCTTAAGATTTGATTTTTAGTTTTTGATTTAAAATAGTTAAAATCAGTATTTTATTCTTGGTTTTCGAATAAATTGAAGAAAGAATATTTTGTTAAAAACTAACACAACAGATTTTGGTTTTTTGTTAAAATTGTGAGAGTAATCTAAAAGTGTTGTCTGCAAATGTGTGTTTTTAATAATGAAACTATATTTTTGCAGACAAATGTTTGTTGTGTTAAACGAGTCGATTCATTTTTGCAACAGCATATTTTTAAAAAAAAAACTATATCAAATACAATGAAAAATAACCCAAATCAGGAGAATTCTCTTCGCCATGTTCTTTTTGGTTCGTTAATTGGAACCACAATTGAATTTTTTGATTTTTATATTTACGCCAATGCAGCAGTATTGGTTTTTCCGCAATTATTTTTTCCCGGAGCAAGTAGCACAAATTCAACACTGGAATCGTTAGCTACATTTTCAATTGCCTTTCTTGCCAGACCTTTAGGTTCGGCTGTTTTTGGACATTATGGAGATAAAATTGGTCGTAAAGTTACCTTAGTTGTAGCCTTATTAACTATGGGATTGTCAACAATTGCAATTGGTTTTTTACCCGGATACGCAAGTATTGGAATCGCGGCACCTATTTTATTGATGTTGTGCCGATTTGGACAAGGAGTTGGTTTAGGAGGAGAGTGGGGAGGAGCTGTTTTGTTGGCTATCGAAAATGCACCGCCAAATAAACGTGCCTGGTACGGAATGTTTCCACAATTGGGAGCGCCTATCGGATTGTTACTTTCGGGAGGGACTTTTTTAATCTTAACTGACAGTATGACCAGTGAAGCCTTTATGGATTATGGTTGGCGAATTCCCTTTATAGCGAGTTCACTTCTTGTAATTGTTGGGTTTTATATTCGTTTGAAAATAAGCGAAACACCGGCATTCGAAAATTCGAAGGAGGAGCAAAAGGAGGTTAGAATTCCGTTTTTCACCTTGTTGAAATCTTATAAAAATCAATTAATTTTTGGAACATTATCAGCTGTAACTACTTTTTTGGTGTTTTATTTAATGACTGTTTTTACATTGAGTTGGGCAACTTCTGACTTAGGTTTTACTAAAAGAGATGCTTTATTAATCCAATTACTTTCAGTACTTTTTTTCGCCTTTTTTATCCCAGTTTCGGCTTTGGTTGCAGATAAAATTGGTCGTCGAAAGATATTAATTATCACTACCGCTGCCATAGCTGTTTTCGGGTTTTTCTTTTCGTACTTCCTTAATTCAGGAAATCCGGTTTTGGTAACTGCATTTGTTTGTATGGGAATGTCTTTAATGGGCTTTACTTACGGGCCATTAGGAACTTTCTTGTCAGAGTTATTTCCGACTACAGTGCGTTATTCTGGCGCTTCCTTGACATTTAATTTGGCAGGAATTTTAGGTGCAGCATTTGCTCCAATGATTGCGATTTGGTTAGCAAGTACTTACGGACTAAGTTATGTAGGTTTTTATTTGACTGCTGCCGCTTTAATCTCTTTAGTTTCATTTTTAGTGATTTCTAAGAAAGTGCATCAGTTTTAAAAATATTTCGTAGACTAAAAAGCCTTTTGAAATTCATTTCAAAAGGCTTTTTTATTTATGACAAACTTGAAATCTTTTCCTGAAAAGTCCCCAAATATCTCGTATTTTTGCAAAAATAATTCCTTTTGAAAACAAAACTCTTCATCATAACGCCTCCTTTTACACAGCTGAACACGCCATATCCGGCGACAGCCTATATAAAAGGATTTCTAAATACCAAAAATATTGAATCTGCTCAGGCGGATTTGGGTATTGATGTGATTTTGGAATTGTTTTCGAAGAAAGGTTTGATAGATTTGTTTGAGGTTTCAGGTTTCAAGTTTCGAGTTTCAGGTTTTGAAATCTCAGATAATTCCAAACGTATTTTTGCTTTACAAGACGAATACATCAAAACCATTGACGCCGTAATTCAGTTTTTGCAGGGAAAAAATCCAACTTTGGCTTTACAAATTTGTCAGGAAGATTTCTTGCCTGAAGCTTCTCGTTTCGCTCAGTTGGAAGAATTAGATTGGGCTTTCGGAACAATGGGAACGCAGGATAAAGCAAAACATCTAGCAACCTTATATCTCGAAGACATTTCAGATTTTATAGTTGAATGTGTCGATGAAAATTTTGGCTTTAGCCGATACGCCGAACGTTTAGGTCGAAGTGCCAATTCTTTTGATGAATTGTATGAGGCTTTACAGCAGGAACCAACTTATATTGATTCAATTTTAATTTCGCTTTTAAAAGCTAAAATTGAAGCGATAAAACCAACATTCTTTTTAATTTCTGTTCCCTTTCCGGGGAATTTATACAGCGCATTTCGTTGTGCCCAATGGGTAAAACAAAATCATCCTGAAATTAAGATTTCTATGGGTGGCGGTTTCCCTAATACCGAATTGCGTTCCCTTTCTGATAAACGTGTTTTTGAATTCTTTGATTTTATCACTTTAGATGATGGGGAAGTTCCAATAGAAGAATTAATATTCAATTTAGAAAATCCAAATTCCAATTCTTATAAGAGAACTTTTCTTTTGGAAAATGGAGAAGTGGTGTACAAAAACAATTCTTTAAAACACGATTATAAACAAGCACAAGTTGGAACTCCGGATTACTCTGATTTGCCTTTAGATAAATACATTTCGGTAATCGAAATCGTGAATCCGATGCACAGAATGTGGAGCGACGGTCGTTGGAACAAACTCACAATGGCGCATGGCTGTTATTGGGGAAAATGTACTTTCTGCGATATTTCATTAGATTATATAAAGGTTTATGAACCTGTAGCTGCCAATTTGTTGTGCGACAGGATGGAGGAAATGATGCTTCAAACTGGGCAAAATGGTTTTCATTTTGTCGATGAAGCGGCACCGCCAGCCTTGATGCGCGCTTTGGCGTTAGAAATTTTACGCCGAAAATTAGCGGTAACCTGGTGGACAAATATTCGTTTTGAAAAAAGCTTTTCTAAAGATTTATGTTTGCTTTTAAAAGCTTCTGGCTGTATTGCCGTTTCGGGCGGTTTAGAAGTTGCTTCAGACCGATTATTAAAATTAATCGACAAAGGCGTTACCGTTGAACAAGTAGCAAAAGTTACCCGGAATTTCACCGAAGCCGGAATTATGGTTCATGCGTATTTAATGTACGGATATCCAACACAAACAATTCAGGAAACAGTTGACAGTCTCGAAATGGTGCGTCAATTATTTGAGGCCGGAATTCTGCAGTCTGGTTTTTGGCATCAATTTGCGATGACGGCTCATAGTCCGGTTGGATTGTATCCGGAGAAATTTGGCGTGACAAAAGCAACAGAAACTATTGGAACTTTTGCCAATAACGATATTGATTATACCGATTCTACTGGAATCAATCACGATAAATTCAGTTTCGGATTAAAAAAATCCCTTTTTAATTTCATGCACGGAATCTGTTTTGATTACGAATTACAAGATTGGTTCGATTTTAAAATTCCAAAAACTAAAATCGATCCCGATTTTATTTTCAATGCACTGGAAGAAGAAAATGATTTTAATACTAAACCCAATGCAAAAGTGGTTTGGCTTGGCGGAAAACCTTCTATAGAACATTTCACAAAATCAAAAAAAGGAAATTCCTGGGAAATGATGAGTTTTACTTTTCACGATAAAAAGGAAAGTTTCAATCTTCAGACCAACAAAAATGAAGGTGAATGGCTAGTTGAAATTTTGAGTAAAATCTCGATTTCAAATGTTAAACATTATACTTTTCAGGAAGTAAAAGCTGATTTCGAAGCGCATTTAGAGGACTTTGAATTGTTTTGGTATTCAAAGCCAGTTAATACTTTACGAGAATTTGGGTTGTTGG
This sequence comes from Flavobacterium aquidurense, assembly GCA_900107365.1. Classification (GTDB taxonomy): domain Bacteria; phylum Bacteroidota; class Bacteroidia; order Flavobacteriales; family Flavobacteriaceae; genus Flavobacterium; species Flavobacterium aquidurense. The sequence goes on along the minus strand of FNPS01000002.1, from coordinate 575,632 downwards.
TTTTATAATTTATATTTAAGATTTTTCTTATTTTTGTATAAAACGGAATCTTAATAAAACATGCTCTTTCAAGAAGGCTATCACACGTACTACATTTATATTTTAACGAATAAACCTAAAAGTGTTTTCTATACAGGGGTTACTAATAACTTAAGGAAAAGGTTAAGTCAGCATCAGGAGAATATTTCTTCAGGTAATAAGACATTTGCTTCAAAGTATAATGTTAAATTTTTATTGTATTATGAAAGGTTTACCTGGATTCATGAAGCAATTGCTAGAGAAAAGGAAATTAAGGGCTGGAGAAGAGAGAAAAAAATAGAATTAATAAAGACAATTAATCCTGACTTTGAGTTTTTGAATTATTTGTTTGAATAGGATTGGGAGCTAATTATGAAATTACTTGGAGATTAGTCAGTTCACTATTTGAGATCCAGTTTGTCATTCCGACGGAGGAGGACACGAGCGAAAGCGAACTGGCGAAGCAATCCCCGCAAGAAGCTCGACAAAGATTAGCAAAAGTTACATTATCCGTATAGTATGTCATTCCGAGGAACGAGGAATCTCCGCAAGTAACTCGACAAAGATCAAACTTACATTATCTATAAAGTATGTCATTTGAAGGAAATTAAGGGATAGAATAGAAATAAAAAACTAAAGCTTATAAAAACAATTAACCCGGATTTTGAGTTTGTGAATTACTTATTTGAATAGTATTGCGGAGCTACTTGTGGGGATTGCTTCACCAGTTCGCTTTCGCTCGTGTCCTCCTCCGTCGGAATGACAAACTGGACGCAAACACTTGATTTATTAATTAAATTATTGACAAAGTAACCACAAAGTATATCATTCCGACGGAGGAGGAATCCCCGCAAGTAACTCGCCAAAGAATTAGCAAGCAAAGAGTATAAAAAATCAATACTCCACAAAAGTTCCATCAGCAGGAACAGCCGTTTTAGACAAAAGATCATTTTCTAACAAAGCATTTTTCAACTGCTCTCTCGTCGTCGGACAATGATTTAAAGCTTCTAAATGATTTGCAAAAACTTTTCCGGGTGCCAATGCAGCGAACTTCAAAATATCATTCATTCGCATTAATAGAGGCTGACCTATATCCAATCTCGCAGTCCCACAGGCAACAGTTGAAATATCTGGCTTGAATTCAACCAAAACTTTTTGAACGTGTTCCGTGAAAACGGTATCTGAACTAATGTAAATCGATTTTTCATTGGCTAATTCAATAAAAAAACCCATTACATTTCCCATGAATTTGGAGATAAATCCGTAACCATGTATAGCTGGAATTCCTGTTATTTTTCCATCCAGAAAAGGTTGGGGTTGCCAATAATCTAAAGTTTGACTAATGTTTAGACCTCTTTTCGTTAATTCCTTTTCAATTTGCACACTGCAGATTACAGGAATGGTTTTGCGTCTTAAAAAAACTTCGCCAGCTTTGTCGATGTGATCGGGATGCAAATGAGTAATAAGGCAATGTGTTACTCTGCTCAAAATTTCCCGACTGTTTTTGGGCAAAGAGACCAAAGGATTTCGATGAGGGCTGTACCGAAAAATTGTAAAGGGCGGAATCGTTTTTCTTTTTCCTAGCATCGGGTCAACTAAAATCACATGTTGTTCCGTTTCAATAACTAAAGTAGCGTTACGTAAATGATGTAATTTCATATCAAGCAAAATTAGAACTTAAAAATACAAAGTTTTTTCAAATTTAATTTACAGATTATTCTTTATTTTTAACAGAATTGTTATTATTTCTAATTGAAACTTTACAATGTTTTGAAAATAATTATGCAATAGAAAATCGAAACCCAATTCCGTGCAGGTTTTCTATTGAAATTCCGTTTTCATTCGCCAGGATTTTACGCAGTCGCGAAATGAAGACATCCAGGCTTCTTCCCATAAAATAATCATCTGTTCCCCAAAGTGAGGTCAGAATCTGTTCTCTTTTTAATACAGAGTTTTTATTATCTAGAAATAATTTCAGTAATTCGGCTTCGCGTTGCGTAAGACCAATCTTCTCACTTTCATTAAAAAGAATGAAGTTTTTGGTGTCGAACTGGTATTTTCCAATTTCGTAAACCGCTTTTTCAACCGGAATATTTTTTTGTGAACGCTTCAGGAAAATCTCAATTTTCAAAAGTAATTCTTCAATACTAAAAGGCTTTACCAAATAATCATCAGCTCCCAAACGCAATCCTTTAATACGGTCTTCCTTTAAAGTTTTGGCCGAAAGAAAAATAATAGGAATATCAGTATTGGCTTTTCTGATTTCAGTTGCCAATTCAAAACCGTCCATTTTGGGCATCATAATATCGAAAATACAAATGTCAAAATTTTCTTTTTTAAAGGTTTCCAGACCCAGTTTTCCGTCAGGACAATGAATAACCTCGTAGTTATTTTGTTCCAGATTGTCCTTCGTTAAAAACGCTAAGGTTTCATCGTCTTCGGTATAAAGTATTCTGAATTGTTTCATTTTTTATAAGGAATTGACAAAGTTATAGTGATGCCTTTTGCTACGTTATTTTCGGCTTTTATTTTCCAGTTTTGGAGATTGCAGATTTCTTTGACGTAATATAAACCAAGTCCAAAACCATTTACTTCATTACTTTTTTCATTTTGAGCACGATAAAACTTATCAAAGATAAGAGAAATGTTCTTAGGAGAAATTCCGATTCCGTTATCTACAAAAGCGATTTTTAAAATTTGATTTTCTAAGCCAATTCTAATTGTAATATTAGGTTTTTCAGAACAATATTTCACAGCATTGTCAAGTAAATTGTAAACTAAATTACTAAAATGAAAAACATCTGTTTCAATATAATACTCTTCCGATGCACTATCGATTTTAATTGTGGCTTCAGGGTATTTCATCTGAATATTTTCAATCGTTTCCTCAAGAATCGGAATAATTAAAAGTGTTTCTTTTTTTAGTTCCAAAGGCGAATAATCGGCTTTCGAAATATTTAAAATCTGTTCAATATGATTGTTGAGCTTATTGCTTTGATTAATAATGATATCTGTGTACGTATGCAGCTTTTTATCTTCTTTAATCGGGGTTTGTTCAATCAAATATTTTGATGCAATTAATATAGATGACAAAGGCGTTTTGAATTCATGCGTCATATTGTTAATAAAATCGCGTTGCAACTCCGAATATCTTTTTTGCTGTAAAAGCGTAAAAATTGAATACACATAAATCAGTAAAATCAAAATCAGTGCAATCGAAAGTATAAACCAAAAACGCATTGAACTGAACAAATAAGTCGTTTCATTAGGAAAACGAACCGCAAAATAATATACCAGATCTTTATGTTTTGGAAAAGAAACAGTCTTTTTTTCTTTTCCTTTTTCAGAAGATGAAATGTATTTTCCATAAACCATTTCGTCGCTTTGGCAATTGTACACCGCATATTCAAAATCGGTTGTAATGTGCATTTTTTTGAATTCTGATCGAAGATAAAATTCCAAAATATCAGGTTCAAAAGCATTCTCGATGTTTACGATATAATAGTCGTTGGAAATTTTTCGAACAGGATTTTGACAAGATGGTTCATGATCTTTTCCGTCATATAATTTTCGGGCAACTTCAAGCAAAGCAATATTGGCCTTTTGACTAAGTTTTTTTTGTTCGAGAGTAAAAGCCTCCTTTGTCCAAAGCAATTGCGCCACCAATATACTGATAATGGCGATCAATCCTAAGAGGATAATACTATTAAGTTTATTTATTTTCAAGAAAAGAGTGTTTTTTAGAATGTAATATTAATGAAAATTATAGTGAAAAACAGCGATTAACAAGTCGTTAACAAAGATTTGAAACCGGTTAACAGCGATTTGATTTTGTCTGAAGTACTTTTGAAATAGTAATTCGAACTATAAACCATAAAATATAATAACTATGAAAATTATCAAAATCTCAATGTTAGCTTTGGCTTTAGGGCTAATGTCTTTTTCAGCAATTGTACCGGTAAAAGTAATTGCTTCTAAAATTGAAAAAACAGCTTCGACAATTGCTTGGAAAGCTGAAACAGTTGATGTGGGACAAATTCCACAAGGAACGCCAAAAGCAATTGTGTACGAATTTAAAAACACCGGAAAAACGGCAGTTGTAATTACAAGTGTTCAGGGATCTTGCGGTTGTACTGCAACAGATTATACTAAAGAGCCAATTTTGCCTGGTAAAACGGCTAAAGTTACTGCTACTTATAATGCTGCAAACAAAGGGGCTTTTACAAAAACAGTAACAGTAACAACAAGTGCAGAAACTACTCCAAAAATTCTTACCCTCAAAGGAACGGTAATCTAAATAAAGGTTGATTTATAAAGGAAAGAACTCCAAATATGTAATGTATTTGGAGTTTTTTTATGCCTTTTTGTGACGTCAAAGAGAAAAGGATAACCCGCTTTATGAAGGCAATATTATTTTTCTCTTAAAGCCTTTGTTTTCATTAAATCTTTTTTATTTTTATTAAAAATATTATTATGAAAATTTTCTATTCGCCTGTCGTTGTTGTTATTCTGTTTTTAGTTTTTTCATGTAATTCCAAATCAGAAAAAAAAGAAGAAGACTTAAAAAAAACTTCAGAAAAAGTGATTCCGGAATTAAAACTTCATATTGACAGCGTTGCTGTTTCAAAATTTTATGAAGCCTATCCAAAGCTGGTTAAATTCCAAGATGAAGTTTTGGCTTTATACAAAAAGAAGAATTCAACTCAATTGTGGCTGGACAATAAAGGTGTTGTCGAATTTGGAAATACTTTGTTTAATAAATACAAAGGATTAGAAGCAGAAGGTTTGAAAGCCAATTTTCCGTACAACGAAAAAATCAATCCTATTTTTGAAACTTCTGTAGATAACAAACTTTCAAAAGTCGATACCGATTTGATGATTTCAAACTTGTATTTCTATTATGTTCAGAAAGTTTCAGGTGTAGACGAAAAAACAAGCAGATCATTAGAATGGCTTTTACCCCGAAAAAAGGTGAATTATCAGGTTTTTTCAGATTCTATTCATGAAAAAGCTACTATAAGTGATGACAAGAAAAGCAAAATGTTCAGTCAATATTACAAACTTCGTGATGCCCTTCATCAATATAGAGAAATAGAGAAAAAAGGAGGTTGGAAAACAGTTGAAGTTGGCGAAGATTTTAAAAATTTTAAAATTGGAGATTCTGTTGACGCCATTGGGCAAATTAGAGAAAGACTTTATATTACCGGCGAGCTTAAAGAAAATGACAAAAGTTATGTAGTAGATACAACTTTGATTAAAGCAATCAAAAACTACGAAATACACCATGGGTTAACACCGAAAAATATAATATTAAAAGAACACATTGCCGAATTAAATATTCCGGTTTCAGAACGAATCAAAACCATTATAGCCAATATGGAGCGTTGCCGATGGATCGATCCTCAATTGGAAAAGGGGAAGGAATACATTGAAGTTAATATTCCGGAGTTTAGATTGTATTTGATTCGCGATCATGAAATTGCTTTTGTATCGCCAGTTGTAGTTGGTAAAGCGATGACCAAAACCGTTATTTTCAGCGGTATGATGAATAATATCGTTTTTAGTCCGTATTGGAATGTTCCCACAAGCATTATCAACAAAGAAATCAAACCCGGTATGGCGAAAAACAAAAATTATTTGGCACAGAAAAATTTGGAGTGGAACAATGGTGCAGTACGTCAGGTACCAGGAAAAAACAATTCGCTTGGGTTGGTGAAGTTTTTGTTTCCGAATTCAAATAACATTTATTTACACGATACTCCTGCAAAAAGTTTATTCGAAAGAGAAAACCGTGCTTTTAGCCATGGATGCGTTCGCGTTGGTAAACCAAGAGAATTGGCAATCGAAATTTTAAAACAAGATCCAACCTGGACTCCGGCAAGAATTGATAAAGCAATGCACGCAGGTAAAGAAAATTGGGTAAGTTTAAAAAAGAAAGTACCTGTTTATATCGGTTATTTTACCGCGTGGGTAGACCGTAAGGGCGAATTAAATTTCTACAAAGATGTATATCAAAGAGATGAAAGCCTGATCAAATTATTGACAGAGGAGTAAAAAAATGCGCAAAGATTTTTCAGGCAGATTTTGCAGATTAAAGCAGATTTAATTAGATTTTTGTAAGCTCATCGCAATAAATAATCTGCGCACATCTGCTTAAATCTCTTTAAATCTGCGTGAAAAAATAATTCGTGTAATTCGTGGCAAAAAACTTATTTCGATAAAACATCAATACACTTATAAAAACGATTGGTATAATGTTCTGTATCAAGAGAAGTAATGGTAACGCTATTTACTTTTCCGGATGAAGCATGAATAAATTTAGACTGCATTCCGTTGGCTTCACAGATAATTCCGAGATGGCCGATAATGGTATTGTCTTTGTATCCGTAAAAGACTAAAATATCTCCCACCTTAAAATCTTCCGGTTTTAAGGCTTTGCCTAAATTTTTATAACTTCCAGAACTTCTTGGCAAATCGACATCAAAATGATGGTAGACATAACTGATAAAACCGGAACAGTCAAATCCTGTTTTAGGATCATTTCCTGCATAAACATATGGCGTTCCTAAATACTGCCTGGCGTAACTTATAATAGAATCCCGTTCGATATTTGTTGCCGTTTTTTCTAGTTGAATTGTTTCTGTTTTACGTTCCTCTTTTGAAGTAAAGCAAGAACATAAAATGGCGGTTGAGAGTATGGATAAGTAGAAGATTGATTTCATATTTTAGAATGTTGTATTTATAAAGATAGCTTGTTTTTAATTAGCAAAGAAAGGCTTTCAATTTAATTTGTAAGAATTAAGAATAAAAACGAACAGTTTGATGTATTTATGTGGTGTTTTTTTATTGCATTTTGACGTTTTAGTATCTTTCTGTCTACTTCATTTGAAATATATTTGTGAATACTATTTCTATTTAACCAATAAATTATGTTTATCAGAAAATTGCCATTTTTAATTTTGTTTTTGTTGATTTCGACTGTTTGTATTTCGCAAAACAAAAACACTACTTTTTTATATGCAGGCCGAATTGAAAAACTTCAAAATGATAACGTTGTTTTAATCGGAACTGCGTCTTCTGTTTCTTTTAATTTCATTGGAAATGAATGTTCAATTAAACTTCAAAGTCTTGACGATCATCATAATTATGCTTCTTTGGTTTTAGACGGACAATATCTTGGTAAGATTAGAATTGAAAAAGGAGAAGCGAAATCTTTTCCAGTAAAAATTATTTCAAAGAAAAAAGTCCATCGTCTGGAAGTCTATAAAAATACAGAAGCGCAAAGTGGTCCTATTTTATTTGCCGGAACCACAGCGAAACTGACACCAATTTCATCTGCAAAGAAAAAGAAAATTGAATTTATAGGAGATTCTATAACCTGTGGGGCAGCAAGCGATTCGGTTGATTGTGATAAAGGAGAATACATGGATCATCACAATGGTTATTATGCTTATGGACCGGTACTTTCAAGAGCAATTGATGTTGATTATCTGACAAGTTCAGTTTCCGGAATCGGAATGTATCGCAATTGGAATGATGAGAATAAGGAAGAAGCGATTATGCCGGATGTTTATCAAAATTTGTATTTGACGAAAGACAATTCAAAACCCAAATACGATTTTGCTTTTCAGCCCAATATTATCAGTATTGCTTTAGGAACGAATGATTTTTCTGTTGGAGATGGCAAAAAAGAACGTTTACCTTTTAATCAGGAAAAGTACATTTCGAATTATATCAATTTTATAAAAATGCTTTACGAACATAATCCAAAAGCACAAATTGTAATCACAAATAGTACGATGGTAAAAGGAGAAAAAGCAGTTGTTTTTGAAGATTGCCTAAACAAAATAAAAAAAGCATTTGCAACAGATAAAACACATAAAGAAATTCAGATTTTTAAATTCAAACCGATGACACCAAAAGGTTGTTTAGGACATCCGGACGTTGCAGATCAAAAAGTAATGGCTGATGAATATGGTCCGTTTTTAAAAAAGCTGTTAAATGAAAAATAATATATTTAAGTTTGTTTTCTTTCTCATGATTTCCGGTACTATGATGGCAAACGTTTCCCTTCCAAATATTTTTGGTGACAATATGGTGTTACAGCGCAATTCTGAAGTGAAAATTTGGGGTTGGGCCAATCCAAAGGAAGAAATCAAATTGGTTTCAGGCTGGAACAATCAGGAATATAAAGTCGTTGCCAATAATCAGGACCAATGGGAACTTCACATTAAAACACCTGAAGCGGGCGGACCTTATACCATTTCTATAAAAGGCTATAATGAAGTTATTCTAAAAAATATCCTGATTGGAGAAGTTTGGGTTTGCGCCGGACAATCTAACATGGAAATGTCTGCCAGCTGGGGAATCGACAACGGCGAAGAAGAAATGAAAAACGCAGCAAATCCAAACATTCGTTTTTTTACCGTTCCAAAATTAACCGCGACGACACCGCAGAATAATCTTTTAGGAAACTGGACCGAATCGACTCCGGAAACCATGAAAAACTTCAGCGCCATTGGTTACTTTTTTGCTAAACGTTTACGCGAAGATTTAAAAAATGTTCCAATCGGATTAATTTCATCCAATTGGGGAGGAACTCCGGCGGAAATCTGGATGCCAGAAGAGGTCGTTCAGAACGATTCTCTTCTATTAGAAAACGCCAGAAAACTAAACGAACAAGAATACGGACCAAGACAACCCGGACGTGCCTACAACGCAATGATTTATCCTTTTATTGGATTTAAAATTGCAGGAACACTTTGGTATCAGGGCGAATCGAATGTGGGTTCTTTGGTTTACGACAAAACATTATCAGCTTTAATCTCTTCCTGGAGAAGAGCCTGGCAGGACGAATTTCCTTTTTATTTCGTTCAGATCGCGCCTTATAAAACCGGTAGCCACAACTTCTCGAATGTTACGGTTAGAAACTCTCAAAGAAAAGTTCTGAGTGAAGTTCCGAGAACCGAAATGGTTCTGACAAGCGATATTTCAGATACAATTGATATTCATCCCAAAAACAAAAAATCAGTCGGAATTCGTCTTGCCAATTTGGCTTTGGCTGAAACTTATAAAGTCAATTCTAATTTGGTAAAGGGACCGCTTTTTAAAGACATTAAAATTGAAAAAAACAAAGTAGTCGTTTTTTTCGATTATGCTGACGGATTGTATTTCAAAAACAAAACATCCAATCAATTTGAATTGGCTGGAGCCGATGAAAATTTCTATCCTGCAGAAGCTTCAATTAAAAATAACGAGGTGATTTTAAACAGCAAGAAAGTTCCAAATCCGGCGGAAGTGAGATTCGCCTGGGGAAACACAATACAGCCTGATTTGTTTAATAAAGCGAATTTACCGGCTTCTTGTTTTATTACGGAGTGAGATCTTAGAATATAGAATATAGAATATAGAAAATAGAGCATAGAAAATAGAGTAAAGAATCAAGAGCAAAGATTTTAAGCTTTAGATTTTTTGCGTATTTTTTGTTATTCCTCAGAATGATAAGATTATAATAATCTCGCAAAGTTTTAAAAACTTAGAACCTCAGTCCCTTACAACCTTAGCACCTTAAAAAAAGCCACTATGAAAAATAAAAAAATACTAATTATTGGGGTTGTTGCCCTGTTTACTGTTGGAAATATGAATGCACAAAAAAAGCCGTATCTGGATAAAACGAAAACCATTGAAGAACGTATCGATTTGCTTTTGCCGTTAATGACTTTGGAAGAAAAAGTAGGGCAAATGAACCAATACAATGGTTTTTGGGACGTTACAGGACCGGCTCCAAAAGGCGGAACTGCCGAATTAAAATACGAACATTTGCGAAAAGGCTGGGTTGGAAGTATGTTGACGGTTCGTGGTGTTAAAGAAGTTCGCGCTGTTCAGAAAATTGCGGTGGAAGAAACTCGTTTGGGGATTCCATTAATTATTGGTTTTGATGTAATACATGGCTATAAAACGTTAAGTCCGATTCCGTTGGCAGAGGCGGCAAGTTGGGATTTAGAAGCGATTAAAAAGTCAGCTGCAATTGCAGCTGATGAAGCTTCGGCGTCTGGAATTAACTGGACTTTTGGACCAAATGTAGATGTGGCGAATGATGCACGCTGGGGACGTGTGATGGAAGGAGCAGGAGAAGATCCTTATTTGGGGAGTAAAATAGCAACTGCGAGAGTGAAAGGTTTTCAGGGAGAAACTATCGCTGATTTAGCTAAAGTAAATACAATTGCAGCCTGTGCAAAGCACTTCGCAGCGTACGGTTATGTTGAGGCGGGATTGGAATATAATATAGTAGATATCAGTAATTCAAAGTTGTATAATTCGGTTTTGCCTCCTTTTGAAGCAACTGTACAAGCCGGAGTTCGTACGTTTATGAATTCATTTAATACTTTGAATGGTGTTCCGGCAACAGGAAATGCCTTTTTGCAAAGAGATATTTTAAAAGGAAAATGGAAGTTTGATGGTTTCGTAATTTCGGATTATGCTTCTATCAAGGAAATGATTGCGCACGGCTATGCAAAAGACGAAGCCGATGCAACTGCAAAAGCAGTAAATGCAGGATCTGATATGGATATGGAATCGTATTTATACGTTGCAAAATTGACTGGTTTGGTAAAAGAAGGAAAGGTGAAAGAAGCTTTGGTTGATGATGCTGTTCGCAGAATTTTACGTGTAAAATTTGAATTAGGATTATTTGATGATCCTTACAGATATTGCGATGAAAAACGCGAAAAAGCAACTGTTGGAAATAAAGCCAATAATGATGGCGTTTTAGACATGGCAAAGAAATCTATTGTATTATTAAAGAATGATAAAAATTTACTTCCGTTAAAAAAAACCGGACAAAAAATTGCTTTGATAGGCGCTTTGGCAAATGATAAAAACAGCCCGTTAGGAAGTTGGAGAATTGCGGCGAATGATAATACTGCAGTTTCCGTTTTAGAAGGAATGCAGCAATATAAAGACAACCAATTAACTTTTGAAAAAGGAGTGGATTTGTTGTCTCAAAAAGCTACTTTTTTAACTGAAACAGTTTTCAATACAACGGATAAAAGCAGTTTTGATGCGGCAAAAACAGCAGCTAAAAACGCCGATGTTGTGGTACTGGTTTTAGGAGAATATGGTTTTCAAAGTGGGGAAGCACGTAGCAGAACAGATCTTAATTTACCGGGATTACAGCAAGAATTGTTAGAGGAAATTTATAAGGTGAATCCAAATGTAGTCTTGGTTTTAAATAATGGTCGCCCGCTTTCTATTCCGTGGGCTGCAGAACACGTTCCTGCTATTGTAGAAGCCTGGCAGTTGGGAACACAAACCGGAAATGCTGTGGCACAGGTTTTATACGGAGATTATAATCCGAGTGGGAAATTGCCAATGTCGTTTCCCAGAAACGTAGGGCAGGTTCCTATTTATTACAACAAATACAGTACCGGAAGACCAATTGATAGTGATAAAAATGTGTTTTGGTCGCATTATATGGATGTGGAGAAAACGCCTCAATTTCCGTTTGGTTTTGGTTTGAGCTACACGAAATTCGAGTATAAAAATTTGAAAGTAAACAAAACTGCTTTTGCAAAAGGAGAGAAAGTTGAGGTAACAGTTGAGGTTACGAACTCAGGAAATTATGATGGAAAAGAAGTGGTGCAATTGTATATTCATGATGAATATGCCAGTATCGTTCGTCCAATTAAGGAATTAAAAGGTTTCGAATTAGTAAACCTGAAAAAAGGAGAAACAAAAACCGTAACTTTTACTTTAACGGATAAGGAACTTGGTTTTTATGATAACGAAGGCAATTATTTAGTGGAAGAGGGTACTTTTAAAATTATGGTTGGAGGAAGTTCTGATAAAGGTTTGGAGAGTGATTTTGAAATAAAAGGGTAAAAGTTTTTAATCTCGCAAAGGCGCAGAGGCGCAAAGTTTTTTTTCGCCACGAATTCACGAATGAATTATTTGAAAATTCGTGAATTCGTGGCGATTTCTTTTTTAAATTAATAAATCTCTAAAATCAGTAAGTCATCATTCAAAATAAATGATTCAATGATCTCCTTTTTTGAAATCAGAATTTCAGCAATTTGTTTGGTGTTTTTATTGAAGGTTTTTAAATTATTACTTTTGGCGGAGCTCCTTTTAAAAGTAATAATTTTTCAAAATCATCGTCGTGTGTAAGAATTGTAAAATTATTTTGCTTAGCAAATTCCCAAATTTCAATATCTTTTGCTGGTTAATTTACCTTGATTTCATTGGCATGAGAACAATCTGAAAAATCATTTTCAATAAGTTTTACTATTCTCCATGAAATATTTGCATCCAGGAGTAACTTCATTACGCTGCAATTATTTTGGTAATATTTTCTCTATTTGCAGCAAAAGCTAAAGCAGCAAGAATATGTTCTTTCTTTAATTCAGGAAAATCTTCGATAATTTCTTCAAAAGACATTCCTGTCGAAAGCCACGAAAGAATATCTGAAACACAAATCCGTGTCCCTGTAATAACAGGTTTTCCAAATCTCGTATCAGGGTTGATTGAAATTAAATTTTGCCAGTTATTTTCCATAATTTTATTATTTAAACAAATTTACAAAAATTAAGTTCTATTTGAAATTTAAAATAATCAGGTTTGTTTTTTGCTCAAAATTTTTGAAATAAAAGGTTTTTTGCCACGAATTCACGAATGAATTATTTGAAAATTCGTGAATTCGTGGCGATTTCTTTTTTTATCTCTACGAGAGATTTTTTAAAAAAACTTTGTGTCTTAGTGTCTTTGTTGCAAAACTTCGAGAGTTTTTTGTATTTTTAAAACCTATTAAACTACAACCTTAAACTAAAATAATGAAATATAACAGATGTGGAAAAAGCGGGTTATTGTTGCCTGAAATTTCTTTAGGATTATGGCATAACTTCGGATCAGTAGATAATTTTGACAATGCCGAAAGTATCGCTGTAGAAGCTTTTGATAAAGGAATTACGCATTTTGATCTGGCTAATAATTACGGACCGGTTCCGGGTTCTGCGGAAACTAATTTTGGTAAAATCCTGTGGCATAATTTTCAGGGAAATTTGCGTGATGAAATCATTATTTCTACCAAAGCCGGTTACACGATGTGGGACGGACCATACGGAGATTGGGGTTCACGTAAATATTTGCTTTCAAGTTTAGACCAAAGTTTGAAAAGAATGAAAGTCGATTATGTTGATGTTTTCTATTCACACCGTCCAGATCCCGAAACTCCGATTGAAGAAACGATGATGGCTTTAGATTACGCAGTAAGAAGCGGAAAAGCTTTATATGTAGGTATCAGTAATTATTCAGCAGAACAGACTCGTGTCGCGGTTGATGTTCTAAAACAATTGGGGACACCTTGTTTGATTCACCAAGCCAAATATTCAATGTTGGAACGTTGGGTGGAGAATGGTTTATTAGATGTTCTGGAAGAAAAAGGAGTAGGGTGTATCGCCTTTTCGCCTTTAGCACAAGGATTATTGACCGATAAATACCTGAACGGAATTCCGGAAAACTCAAGAGCGCATAATCCGAATGGACATTTGAAAGAAAATGAAGTTACTGCAGAGAGAATTCAGAAATTAGTGCAACTGAATGAAATAGCGAAGAATAGAAATCAGTCTTTGGCACAATTGGCTTTGGCCTGGCTTCAAAAAGACAAACGAATTACATCGGTTTTAATTGGCGCAAGTTCTGTGAAACAATTATGTAACAATATTGATTGTCTGCAAAATACGGAGTTTACAACAGATGAATTGACTGCGATTGAGAAAATTTTAGCCTAACAATATTATTATGCACATAATCGTAGCGATCCACGGTCGTCGGTCTAAGTTATAGATTAAAAGTAGTTATTGTTGCCTTTTTGAATCTATTTCTATATTCTTAATTAATGGGTATGGTTTCTTTTTTCGTATAAATCTTGTTCTATGATTTGTAATTTTTCCTCAGATAAGGGGTAGAACAAAATAAAAACTACAGATATAAAAGCTGCGATTGCAGGAAGGATACTTAACATTAATTGGATTCCGTTTTGGGCAACTGCAGTTTGTTCCACATTGGCCTGAAAACCATAATAACCTAAAAGCCATCCTGCTCCGGCACCTCCAATGGTCCAGCCAAATTTTTGTGACATTGAGGAAGCAGAAAATACTAATCCAGTTGCTCTTCGTCCTTGTTTCCATTCTGAATAATCAGCGCTGTCAGCGTACATGGACCATATTAGTGGAAAAACACAGCCCGCGCAAATACTTATTAAAACCTGAAAACTTAAGATTAAGAAAATGTCTTCTTTTCCGAAGAAATAGAAAATTAAACTCAAAACCGCCGCCAATGCCATAGCACCAAGAAAAGTTTTCTTTTTTCCGATTTTATTGGCAATCGGCGTAGCAATAATTACTCCGATGATATTGGCGGCCTGACCCAAAACAAAATAAATTGAAGTTGGCGTCATATGGAAATCAGTTCCGAATAAACTGAAATTAAAGTTTATAGTATTGCTAACATAATATTTAAAGTAATATACCGCTGCACCATCACGAATTGAGTTAAAAACTAAAGTGCCAATTCCCGCTGCAAGCAAAATCCACCATGGTTTATTTTTTAATAAGTCTTTTAAATCTTCTTTTAAGTTTGATTGTTCATCAGAAATTGGTTTCACTCTTTCTTTAGTAAAGAAAAAGCAAGCCCAAAAAAAGACAGTTGTAATCACACCGAAAACGGCAATTGTTGCCAGCCAGCCTGATTTAGAATTTAGGCTTCCGCCGAAATAATTTACAAGAGGTTCAATTAACCAAAGGGCTAATAAACTTCCGCCAAAAGCAAAAACCATTCGGTAAGAGGACAAGGTATTTCTTATTTTTCTGTCAGACGACATTACGCCTAAAAGTGAGGCATATGGCACGTTGATTAACGAGTAAATCATCATCATTAAAGAATAAGTAACGTAAGCATATATTATTTTTCCTTTTGCATCAAAATTTGGTGTGTAAAAAGTTAAAACTCCAATTACAGCAAAGGGCACGGCAACCCACAATAAATAGGGTCTAAATTTTCCCCATTTAGTTTTGGTTCTGTCGGCAATGATTCCAACAATTGGATCAAAGCACGAATCCCAAATTCGGGTAATTAAAAACATGGTTCCTACGACAGCAGGTGCCAATCCAAAAACATCGGTATAGAAAAAGAGAAGGTACATGCTGAAGATTTTCCAGAACATGGATGATGCTGCATCCCCAAGACCGTAGCCTACTTTTTCTTTTAAACTAATTTTGTCATGCATTGGGTTCTTTTTATACGTTTTAATTTAAGGCTTGTTATTTAATGCTTTCACAATAATTCAACTACTTTTTTTCGTTTACTTGTTCTGGAAAAGGAACGTAATAATGATAAATGTATTATAAAACGGGCACTTTTTCAATCTTTAGCTTAATATTGTTTCAACTAAATTTTTAAAGTAGTAAAAGACTGTAATATTAAAAATGATAATTCTATTTTTCAAAGATAATTTTGATGGATTATATAAAAGGTCACTACATATCCCAATACAATATGAGAGCTTTCAGTGATTCGGCTTCGGAAAATTGGCTAAAAGTTAATTGTCTGAATACTTAAAAATCTGCTCAATATGAAGAAAAAAGGAAAGAAGAAGATTTAAAATAATCCGGAATACAAGTTCGTAAAGTTTAAAAAACATAATTCACAAGCTTAGATTGTTATAGTTCCGCTTAAGAAGAGCCTGTTCATTTTTTGAACAGGCTCTCTTGTTTTAATTGTAAAACTTTTTGTTTTTAGTTTAAAAATTATATTGAGCGTTTAAAGCCAGTGCGCGTGTTTTTAAAGGTATATTTTTGTAGGAATTTTAATTTTTAAAGATGATTTTTGATGTTCGTTTTACTATTTCCGGTTTATTGTTTGATTTTTCATCAATTAATTAAATACCCCCTGTTTTTAATAGGGGTATTAATTTTTTATGACGTTTTGTGGTCTATTTTTGGTTGTTTGTAGTTGTATTTTTGTTGTTAACCCTAAAAATTTTCTGATTTTTACTAAAATTACGTTAGGGATTTTTCAAAATTAATTCAGTATTAATGTCAAATAACGATTATTGTTAATTTAATTTTTGTAATCCATAATTCTGCTTGTAAAACGTCAAAAAAATAGATTTCAGTTCTTCTACTCATGCAAAAGTTAATAAATTCGCTAATGAAAATGATGAGGTTTTAAGGGGAGATTAGAGGTTATAGAAGAGACTTATAGTAGAATATACATATATAAAAGATTAACTAACCAGAATCAATTAATAACTAAAAACCAATTAAAACATGAAAAAAGTATTACACATTTTAGCCGCGATGTTAACGAGTTCTTTTGCATTTGCCCAAGATGATACTGAAGCAGCAACTCCGCCAGCAACCACTTGGGGAGGATCTGCAGATGCTTATTATAAATATGATTTTTCAAAACAAATGAATGGATTAACGAGCTTTACCAACTCACAAGATTCATTTGAACTAGGAATGGCATCTATTAATGCAGGTCATACTTTCGGAAAAGCATCTGTATTTGTAGATTTAGGATTCGGAAAAAGAGCAGGGGAATTTTCATATAATGAAACAACAGATAAAGATATAAATGCAAAATTTTTAATTAAACAATTATTTTTTACCTACCAACTTACAGAAAAATTTAAATTAGTTGCAGGAAGTTTTGGAACTCATATTGGTTATGAAGTACTTGATGCCGTTGGTAATAAAAACTACAGTATGTCATACGCATTCTCTTATGGGCCATTCTTTAATACTGGGGTAAAAGCACAATATACTTCAGGGAAGTTTACCGCTATGTTTGGTATAACAAATCCAACTGATTTTAAATCAGCCATGGATGCTGGTTCTTCTCAAAAAACCTACATAGGGCAATTAGGATATATTGGTGAAACAGGTAGTGTGTATTTAAACTTTACATCAGGAAGTGCTAATCCTGCATTTGATGAGAATAAAACACAGTTTGACCTTGTAGCTTCTAAAACAATAAGCGACAGTTTTGCTCTTGGATTTAATGCTACTTATGCTAAAACGGCAAACGATTTTGACAGTACTTTAGATGGTGATTGGTTTTCATTAGTAGGATATGCTAATTATTCATTCAGTCCTTCATTGTTATTGGCTTACAGAATGGAATATTTTGATGCTAAAGATGCTGCTCCAAGTTTAGGAACATTGACAGGATCTAATGTATTTGCAAATACAGTTTCATTAAATTATAAAGTTGGAAAATTAACAATTATTCCTGAGTTTAGATACGATGCTGCATCAGAAGATATCTTTTTAGATAGTGATGCTAACCCAACAGGAGGATCTTTCTTTGGACTAATTGCAACAACATACTCTTTCTAGAGATAAAGATTGATATTTTTTTTTTTTTTTGGAGCTGTCAAGACATGTAAATGTTTTGGCAGCTTTTTTATTGGAAGTTTCTGCCTGATTATTTGCCCACATTACGGGAATTAAAAGAGTATTTGCATTGTTTTTGTTACCAGGAATTCTACTGGTTTTATCTAATTTTTTAGTTTAATGTATTTATATGTTTCGGTTTTAATTCGTAAAGTATATGATTTGAAGTGGAATAAAGGGATGGATTTTTTAATCTTTTATTCTTGACCAAGTATCAATATTTAATTCGTGCTGATTCGTGAAATTCATGACAACCTTTTATAAAAAAAATGCGTTTCTAATTATTTAGAAACGCATTTTGTATTTTAGAATTTTATTTTTTATTGAATTTGCTTTTTGTAAATCGAATAAATAGTATCTATTGTTTTTCGATCTAAAACAGATGTGGTATCTGTTTGGATATAGTGTAATTTAAAAGCCTGAATTGCAGCTGAAAGATTCTTGGTGTTGTAACCAATAATACGCAAAGCGGGTTCAATTTTGAAATCAAAAGGAGCTTCTTCTAAAACCTGATCTGGCCAGATTCCAAATCCTTTTTCTGCTAAAGTTTTCCAGGGGAATAAAGCACTAGGATCTTGTTTTCTTCCTGGAGCAATATCAGAATGTCCCAGAATATTTTGAGTAGGAATATTATAATCCTTTTTTAGTTTTGTTAAAAGTGCTACTAAACTACTAATTTGTGCTTCTGTAAAAGGTTTAAAACCATTGTTATCAAGTTCAATACCAATAGAGCAGGAGTTTAAATCTGTGTTTTTACCCCAAGTAGATGCGCCTGCATGCCAGGCTCGTAAATAATCGTTTAGCATTTGAACTACTTTTCCGTTTTCAGAAATTATGTAGTGAGCACTTACTTGTGTTTTTGTTTTGGTAAAAGTACTTATAGTTTGTTGTACAGAGTCTTGTGCCGTATGGTGAATAATAATAAAGCTTGGCTTTCTTAGGTTGAAATTAACCGTTCCAATCCATTCTGTATTAATTCCATTTAATAAAGCAGTTGAACCTGTTTTTGATAAAGTATCTTTTACAATTCCCAATTGAGAAGCATAGGAAGTATCAATAATAACCGGACTAACAGCCGGAATTGGTTTAGCTTCTTTGCTTGTAATTTGACTTTCTAACGTTTTAAGCTGTTGGTCGTAGGCTTTTTCTGTAGATTTATAAGGATTTGTTGAGCAAGAAGTTATTATAATTGCTAAAATCAAATAATAAAAATGTTTTTTCGCCATGGTTAGTTACATTTTAGGATTAGGTTAAAAACAATTATTCGTGAACTTTTGTTGCGTCAGTTTCTTCTTTTACTTCTTTTGTATCAGAATCTTTTTTCTTTTTGTTTTTTGATGGTTTCTTGATCTCTTTGAAATTAGCCATAAAAGTAGTGTACTTTTCTATTTGATCAGGATTTAAAAAAGCAGTAATTTTTTTAGTTGTGCTTTCTCTCAACGCAGTAATTTGCTCAATCTTTTGATCCTGACTGCTGTTTTCATTTTTTAAAAGAACACCTTGCTCTCTCATACTGTCAGCAATAACATTTGTAATTGCAATAGCTTGCAAGTCATCAAGCTTTACCTCTGGTCTCATTTGCTCAACAATTTTAGCTGCTGTTTCTTCGGCAGGTATTTCTTTGGGTTTGCTAGTGTTGGCTTGTGGTCCTGCCATCATGCTTCTGTCCATTCCCATTCCGCCCCCTCTTCCGTAACCTCCACCACTACCATAGCCACCACCACCATAGCCATTATTGTATCCGTTTCCATATTGTGCAGAAACAGAATTGAAACAGAATAAAGTGAAAACCAAAATAAAAAGTGTGTGTGTAGGTTTCATAAAAATGTTTTTATCTAAAATTGATAATAGTTTAGCGTAAATTTAAGCAGGTTCTCCGTATAAATCAAATTCTGTTGCTTCTATTATTCTTATATTAACAAATTCTCCTGTTTTTACATAATGCTTCGAGGCATCAATCAAAACTTCATTGTCTACGTCCGGACTATCAAACTCTGTTCTTCCTACAAAGTGTGCGCCTTCTTTTCTGTCAATAATACATTTGTAAACTTGTCCAACTTTCTCCTGATTTAAATCCCATGAAATTTGAGATTGTAATTCCATGATTTCATTCGCTCTGGCTTGTTTTACATCATCCGGAACATCGTCTTCCAATAAATAAGCGTGTGTGTTTTCTTCATGAGAATAAGCAAAACATCCCATTCTGTCAAATTTCATTTCCTGAACAAAGTCTTTCAGAATTTCAAAATCTTCCT
Organism: Flavobacterium aquidurense; assembly: GCA_900107365.1. Lineage (GTDB taxonomy): Bacteria > Bacteroidota > Bacteroidia > Flavobacteriales > Flavobacteriaceae > Flavobacterium > Flavobacterium aquidurense. The sequence continues at coordinate 555,906 of FNPS01000002.1, read as the reverse complement.
GTGTTTCTCCCGGATAACCAACGATTAAAGTCGTTCTGATGGCCATTCCCGGAACTGCCGCACGGAAATCTTTTAATAATTGCGTTGTTTTTGCCTGTGTAGTACCACGACGCATAGACTTCAAAATAGAATCTGAAATATGTTGCAACGGTATATCAATGTAGTTACAAATCTTAGGTTCGCGTTTCATAACTTCAAGAACATCCATTGGGAAACCGGAAGGGAAGGCATAATGCAATCGAATCCACTCAATTCCTTCAACTTTTACCAATGCTTCTAAAAGTTCTGCAAGATTTCTCTTTTTATAAATGTCAAGACCGTAATAAGTTAAGTCCTGAGCAATTAAGATTAATTCTTTTACACCGTTTTTAGCTAAACCTTCTGTTTCTTTAACTAATTTTTCAATAGTTTGCGAAACATGTTTTCCACGCATTAACGGAATCGCACAAAAACTACAAGGTCTGTCGCAGCCTTCGGCAATTTTTAAATAAGCATAATTTTTAGGAGTAGTAGTTAAACGTTCTCCTAGTAATTCATGTTTATAATCGGCTCCTAAAGCTTTCAATAGTTGAGGTAACTCAGTTGTACCAAAATATTGATCGACGTTGGGAATTTCTTTTTCTAAATCTGGTCTGTAACGTTCAGATAAACATCCGGTTACAAAAACTTTATCAACTAAACCTTTGTCTTTTTTATCTGCATATTCCAAAATCATATTTACTGATTCGGCTTTGGCGTTATCAATAAAACCACAAGTGTTGATTACGATGATGTTTCCTTCTTCGGCTGCAGGCGCTTCATGTTGTACTTCTTTGCCATTGGCACGAAGTTGTCCCATCAATACTTCACTGTCATATACATTCTTCGAACACCCAAGAGTGATTACGTTAATTTTGTTCTTTTTTAAAGACTTGGTTCTCATACTTTTATAAATTGGAGTGCAAAATTACACTTTTTTATTCAAACACCACTTGTTTCGGTTTCTTTTAGCTGATTTTTATGATGGCGATCTCCTGAATTTTTTAGATCTGCTGTGCTTTTCCTAATTGTAATGAGAATAAAAAAAGTCCTTCATTGTGGAAAAAAAAAATCCGCCAAGTAGAACCTGACGGAAATTTCAAATTAATCTATTTTAATTTAATTACAATTCAAATAATAAAGTCAAAGAAACATTATTAAGTTTCGATGAAATATTTGCTCCATCAGTAAATCCGGTGGCAAAAAATCCCTGATTTGATTTTCTTTCTAAATAAGAATAAGCCAAGTCTAGTTTAGTAGCTCCGAAGCTATAACCTAAACCTCCGGAATAACTGTTTAAATCCCCAATGGTTGATCCGTTTTTATAAGGGCTTCCTTCAAATCGGTAACCGCCTCTAAGGCTTAATCGGTTTATTTTGTACTCACCACCAATTCTTAATTCACCATTAGTTGTTAGTTGATTGCTTATGTCGCTATTTAATCCGCTGAAGCCTGGATCGCTTGTTGGTTTGTATTTTGTGTTTGAATAATCTTTAATCGCGTAATCAACACTGATCAAACCCGATTTTCCAAATACTAAAGCACCACTAAAAGTCCATTTTGCAGGAGTCTGTAAAGTATAAGATTCATAAACATTTACAACATTTGGATTGATATTCTCGTTAATAGGTTCTGCTCCGTTGGCTTGTCTTGTAGTTTGTAGGCTTTGGGAAGTTTCGTCGTAAAGTTCGTACCATGTATTAGATTCGTAAGCGATACCAACTCTGAAGGCCTCTGTAACTTTGCCAATCGCACCCAATTGAAATGAAAATCCATTTCCGTACGTATAAAGATTGTTGTTAAAACGTAAATTTGATATGGTTTCTGTTGGTTCTAATGGATTGCTGTTGTCTTCGTAAAAGCTGCTGGATCTTCTGTAGTCTGTAACGTGGACATTTAAGTTTGCACCAAAATAAATTCTGTCTTTGTAGGATGTAGCAATATTGAAACTTGCTTTACTATTATATCCGCTAGTATAAATTTCGTTTTCCTGATAATAATTTCCACCGGCAGGGACATTAGAAGTATATTGTGTGTTATTTGGATCGTTTTCATTAACAGGATCAATGACATGTCCCCAGTATCCTAAATGTGCTTGCTGTTGATTGTATAATAAGTCTCTGTACTCTAATCCGTCAATTACATTTAATGGAATTCCATTTGCATAAGTCAAAAAGTACTGATCAACTGAGTTTCTCGGATTTGTTCCTGCTGAAAAAATCTGATCATTAAAATTATTGGTATTTTCATAAGTTCCTCCAATAGCAATTTTTCTCCAGTTGTTGTTTGGGTTGTTAAAAACAAAAACAGCACCGGCCTGATTTAGTATAAAAGAGTTTTCTTTTTCGCTAGTTTGAGTTCCAAAATAGTTGGAATTATTTTTAATGCTTTGATTGCTAAAACTTATTCCAACCTGATTGTTGTTGAATATTGCAGAACCGGCAGGATTAACAGCCAAAGCAGATAAATCTCCTCCAACAGCTCCAAAGGCACCGCCCATTGCTCTAAATCTGGCAGTTCCGGTTAAATTGTCTTGTGCGTAGCGAACGGCATCTGATACTTCCTGAGAATGTGAGACGCTAAATGTTAGTCCTGTAATAAAAAGGAAAAGTATTTTTTTCATGTGGTTAAGTTTTATGTGAGTTATCGATTAGTGAAAGAAGATTTATCGTCTTCCGCCACCGCCTCCGCCACCGTAAGATCTTCCGCCACCGCCACCACCGCCGCTATACGATCCTCCGCCAGATGATCTCATGCTTCCGCCGCCACTATTCATTGAACGTGATGGACTAGGGGAGTATGATCTTGAAGAATTGCTGTTTGCGTTGTTGTAGCTTCTGTTTGTAGGTGTTGAACCAGATCTGTTATAGTTATAGCCGTTATTTTGACCATCTGCTGTACTTCTTCTGTTTGTAAAAGTTGGGCTGGAATAACTTCTTCCGTTTACGTTAGAACTTCTTCTAAAGTCAGAATAATTTGTGCTTCTGTTAGTGTAACCACTTCTGTTTGTAGTATAGTTTCCTCTGCCAGCATAATTTCTTCCAGTACTATTATAAGAACCTCTTGTAGAATATCCTCTTGATCCGTAGTAAGCTGCAGAACCTCTTCTTCCGTAGCTATATGCGTAGTTGTTATAGCCATAACCATAACCTGGGTAGCCCCATCCTGGATAATAACCCGGGTAACCCCATCCGTAGTAAGGATAACCCCATCCGTAACCGTAACCATATCCATAATATGGATATCCCCAACCGAAACCGATTCCCCATGACCACATTGGATCAGAATAAACGGTTACAGATACATCTGAAGTCGCGCTTCCCCATGCCGGATAAGCTTTTGCTTCAGTTTGAGTGCTGTCTGCATAATTACCATAACTGTCTACATCTGTAAATATTTCTGTAGGCTGGTCGTTAGTGTCCTGTAATGATTTGAAATAATCTTTATATTGGCTGTTAGCAGAATTGGTTGTTTGTACGTATGTTCTTGTCGAACCACCATAAACACCATCATTGTCCTGATAAGATGAATTTTGGTAAGAACCACACGATGCAAGTAGAAAACTCAATAATCCAATTAAGTAAAAATGACTTGAGTTTTGGCGGAGAGAAGTAGAAGTTTTCATTTCTGTGGTGTTTTTTATTGTTGCACATTACAAAAATAGTTAGTTTTGTCAAACTATTTAGTTAAAATTATTAAAACAAAATTTGTGCCAAACTATTCAATATGAGTAAGAACCTCACTACAAGATCAGAAGATTATTCGAAATGGTATAACGAACTGGTTGTTAAAGCAGATTTAGCTGAAAATTCAGGAGTTAGAGGATGTATGGTTATTAAACCGTACGGATATGCCATTTGGGAAAAAATGCAGGCGGAGTTAGATCGAATGTTTAAAGAGACAGGACATCAAAATGCATACTTTCCTTTGTTCGTGCCGAAAAGCATGTTTGAAGCGGAAGAGAAAAATGCAGAAGGATTTGCAAAAGAGTGTGCAATCGTAACACATTATAGATTAAAGAATGATCCGGATAAACCCGGAAAATTAATGGTTGATCCTAATGCTAAATTGGAGGAAGAACTAATTGTTCGTCCAACTAGTGAGGCGATTATCTGGTCTACCTATAAAGGATGGGTTCAGTCTTATAGAGATTTGCCTTTGTTGATTAATCAATGGGCTAATGTTGTGCGTTGGGAAATGCGTACACGTTTGTTTTTGAGAACTGCAGAATTTTTATGGCAGGAAGGGCATACTGCTCACGCTACAAAAGCGGAAGCTGTAGAAGAGTCTGAAAAAATGATGAATGTTTATGCTGATTTTGTGGAGAACTTCATGGCAATTCCGGTTGTAAAAGGTATAAAAACGGAGACAGAACGTTTTGCAGGTGCAGATGAAACTTATTGTATCGAAGCTTTGATGCAGGACGGAAAAGCACTGCAGGCAGGTACTTCTCACTTTTTAGGACAAAATTTCGCAAAAGCTTTTGATGTGAAGTTTGCGAATGCCGAAGGAAAGCAAGAGCATGTTTGGGGAACTTCATGGGGAGTTTCAACTCGATTAATGGGGGCTTTGGTTATGACGCATTCTGATGATCAGGGGTTAGTCTTGCCTCCTAATTTAGCACCTATACAAGTTGTAATTGTTCCTATTTATAAAACAGATGAGCAATTAGCTGAAATTACAACTGCTGTTAATGATTTAACTGCGAAGCTAAGAAAGTTAAAAATCTCTGTTAAATATGATGACAGAACTACTCAAAAACCAGGATTCAAATTTGCTGAATGGGAATTGAAAGGTGTACCTGTTAGAATTGCGGTTGGTCCAAAAGATTTAGAAAATGGAACTTTTGAGGTTGCAAGACGAGATACATTGACAAAAGAAGTCGTTTCGGCAGATGGAATCGTTACTTATATAAATGACTTGTTAGAACAGATTCAGGCTGATTTATTTAATAAAGCATTGGACTATCGTAATACACACATAACGGAAGTAAATAGTTTTGAGGAATTTAAGGAAATTTTAGATGGTAAAGCAGGGTTTGTATCGGCTCATTGGGACGGTACAGCTGCTACTGAAGAGAAAATAAAAGACTTGACAAAAGCGACAATTCGTTGTGTTCCTTTGGATAGTAAAGAAGAGGCAGGAATCTGTGTGCTTACTGGGAATCCGTCGGCAAAAAGAGTGTTATTTGCGAAGGCATATTAAAAATTTTTATTTTTTTTTTGCATCAGGTATTGTACATCTTAAAAATAGTTGTATTTTTGCATCCGCATTAGAGAAGCAGGCCCGTTCGTCTATCGGTTAGGACGCATGGTTTTCATCCATGTAAGAGCGGTTCGATTCCGCTACGGGCTACTACTTTTACTGCGAATGTTCTTGAAATACTGAGAATTAAATGGCCCGTTCGTCTATCGGTTAGGACGCATGGTTTTCATCCATGTAAGAGCGGTTCGATTCCGCTACGGGCTACAATAATACCTCTATTTAAATATAGAAAAACTTAGAAGGATATGGTCTGTTCGTCTAGGGGTTAGGACTCCAGGCTTTCGTCCTGGTAACAGGGGTTCGATTCCCTTACAGACTACTGAATTAGTTGTAAATAAGTTTTGTAAAATAAAAGTTGGTGTCTCGATTTTTGTTTTATTAGTTAAAACCAAAGTGATTGTTTTGCAATTGTGGGAGGTTTTTCTTTTTTAACTAGTATTTATAATAATTATTACATCTAAAATTAAAAGAAAATGGCAAATCATAAGTCAGCATTAAAAAGAATCAGAAGTAACGAAAAAAGAAGAGTTCTTAACAGATACCAACATAAAACTACTCGTAATGCTATTAAAGCATTAAGATTAGCTACTGAAAAATCTGATGCTGCTTCTAAATTATCAACTGTAATATCTATGATTGATAAATTGGCTAAAAAGAACATCATTCATGATAATAAAGCTTCTAACTTGAAGTCTAAATTAACTAAACATGTTGCTAAATTGTAATTAATTGCAATTTCCTAAAAATATAAAGTCCTCTTTTAGAGGACTTTTTTTTGTTAGAACAAAACCGGGTGAAATTCCAAATAAAAAAAGCCAAATCCCAGTACGTAATGAGTATTGGGATTTGGCTTTTTTTTATTTGGAATATTTAAATATCTATCTTCTTTTTAAGGTATTCTAACATTGGTTGGGTAATTGGTTTTGAAAGGAAATCGATAATTATAGGGTATTTTTTTGCTTTGGCTAAATCTTCAGGATCAATTGTAGAAGATAAAACGATGACATTTGCGGTGTTAAATTCAGCATAATCTCCAGAGGTAAAATGATCCAGGAATTCCCAACCGCCCATTACCGGCATGTTTAAGTCTAAAAAAATTAATTCAGGTTTTTTATTTACTTTGTTTTTGTTATTCGTGTATTTTAAGGTATTAAAGTGAAGAAGTGCTTCTTCGCCATTTTGAGCGGTAATAATTTCATTCGAAAATTCCGATTTTGAAATTACTTTTTTGCACAACATTAACGTGATTGGGTCGTCGTCAATGCATAGAATTTGCTCGAGCATGATGTTAATTTTTAAATGTTATTGTAAACGTGGTGCCTTTGTTGACTTCGCTGTCGATGCTTATGGTGCCGCCCATGGTTTCGACCTGTGATTTTACGAGATATAGTCCTAATCCTTTACTGTCAGGATAATTATGAAATCTTTGATAAAGACCAAAAACTTTGTCGCGATTTCGCTCAAGGTCAATTCCGATTCCGTTATCTTTAAAGGTTAATATGGCTTTGTGATCAATTTGTTCGGCCATTATTGATATTTTTAACTTTCTATTTTCTGATTTGTATTTAATAGAATTCGTTAGTAAGTTTAGTAAAATGCTTTCTATGTAAGCTTTGTTTGTGTTTAATAAAGGAACTCTGTCGAATTTAAGTTTGATAATTGGCTTGTGCAGTTCTATTTGAAATGATAGTTGGCTAAATACATTTTCGAATACTTCTTTTAAAGAGACTTCTTCTTTTTGCATTGAAGGGTTGTCTTTAATAATGATGACTTTTACGAGGTCATTAATGGTTTCGTTTAATAAATGTGTTGATTTTGTAAATCCTGTAATGATTTCTTCAAGCTCAGTATTATTAACAGGTATATCTTCTATTAGATTTAAAAGACCGATTAAATTTGATAATGGGGCTCTCAAATTATGTGATGTAATGTAGGAGAACTGTTTTAAATCCTTATTGTTTTGTGTTAGTTCGCGAATAAGATGTTCTTTTTCTGTTTCTAGTTTTTTCTCATCTGTAATGTCTCTTTGTATGGAGATCCAGTGTGAAATTACGCCTTCGTTATTAAAAATGGGGATCATTGAGAATCGAACCCAATATTCTTCTTTTTGTTTTGTGTAGCTAATGGTTTCAATCAGGCATTCTTCTTCGTTTTTAATAGCACGTAAAAGTTTTTTTAACTCGTCGGAGTCTGATTTTGGCCCTTTGAAAATGTTTGGAGATTTTCCTATTATTTCATTAGACTGATATCCTGACATTTGTGAAAATGCGGGGTTTACGTAGACAATCTTTGGAATTTTGCGATCTACTGAATTTGCTTCTGTGATTAAAATTGAATCTTTGGATTGTGTAATTACTGTTTCTAAAAGTTTTAATCGCTGTTCTTCTTCTTTTTGCTTTGTGATATCCTGAATGGCTCCAATCATTCTGATGGCTCTCCCGTTTTCATCTTTAAGTAAAAAGCCTCTGTCTAAAACATATTTATAAGATCCGTCGGCACATCTGAAACGATATTGATCCTGCCACTTTTCTGTTTTTTGCTCAATAAACGAATATAATTTAATAGACATTCGAATACTGTCTTCCGGATGAATTTTGTCAAACCACCATTTTGAGGTTTTGCCAACTTCTTTTTGGTTATATCCAAAAACACCTTCGATTCCTCTGTTCCAGCTCAGGCTGTCTTCTTGTATTTTCCAATCCCAAATGGTATCGCTTGTTGCTTTAGCAACAATGTCATATTTTTCGTTCGATTCTTTAATTTCTTCGTTTGTCTGTTTTAATTTTTCAAAAACAGATCTGTTTCTGACTTCGTTCTTAGAAAGTATGTATTTGAAAACCAGTCCCGTGGCTAATATGAAAAAAATATCCTTTATAAGGAATAGATTATAGTTTTCTGTGGGCGAAAAGTAATTAGTGAGTAATTTATGACAGATTATTGCCATAAATAACGAAATGATAATATAAATTAGAGTAATTTGGAGAGTTTTACTTTTCATTACTCAAATATAGTTAAATTAACTATAATTTAGCAATTATTAGCTGTCAATTTGACACTTAAATTTACATTGGTCAGTGAACTAATTACTTGGATATACGCAAACTATCAAAGAAACGTTTTTTATATCAAAATAAAGTGTACCTTTGCACCCATTAAAAATCACAGATGGAATCTATTAGAAACATTGCAATTATTGCCCACGTCGATCACGGTAAAACCACTTTGGTTGATAAAATTATGTATCACTGTCAATTATTTCGTGACAACGAAAACACAGGTGATTTAATTCTTGATAATAACGATTTAGAGCGTGAGAGAGGTATTACTATTACTTCTAAAAACGTATCAGTTCAATATAAAGGAACAAAAATCAATATTATTGACACTCCAGGCCACGCCGATTTTGGAGGTGAAGTAGAACGTGTATTGAACATGGCCGATGGTGTATGTTTGCTAGTGGATGCTTTTGAGGGTCCTATGCCACAAACTCGTTTTGTATTACAAAAAGCTATTGACTTAGGTCTTAAGCCATGTGTAGTTATTAATAAAGTTGACAAAGAAAACTGTACTCCTGAAGAAGTTCACGAAAAAGTTTTTGACTTAATGTTTGAATTAGGTGCTGAAGAATGGCAGTTGGATTTTCCAACAGTTTATGGTTCTGCTAAAAACAACTGGATGTCTGATCATTGGGAAAACGTAACTGATAATGTTGAAGCATTATTGGATATGGTTGTTGAAAATGTACCTGCTCCTAAAGTTTCTGAAGGAACACCACAAATGTTAATTACTTCTTTAGATTTCTCAGCCTTTACAGGTCGTATTGCTATTGGTCGTTTGGAAAGAGGAGTTCTTAAAGAAGGTATGCCAATCTCATTAGTAAAAAGAGATGGTACCATATCTAAATCTCGTATCAAAGAACTTCATACTTTCGAAGGACTTGGTCGTAAAAAAGTGCAAGAAGTTATTGCCGGAGATATTTGTGCAATCATTGGAGTTGAAGGTTTTGAAATTGGTGATACTATTGCTGATTCTGAAAATCCTGAAGGTTTAAAAACGATTGATATCGACGAACCTACTATGAGTATGTTGTTTACAATTAATGACTCTCCTTTCTTTGGTAAAGAGGGTAAATTTGTAACTTCTCGTCATATTAGAGAGCGTTTGACAAAAGAATTAGAGAAAAACTTAGCTATGAAGTTAGGTGAAACTGATTCTGCTGATAAATTCATGGTTTTTGGTCGTGGTGTACTTCACTTATCTGTTCTTATTGAAACAATGAGAAGAGAAGGGTATGAGTTACAAATCGGTCAGCCACAAGTTATCATCAAAGAAATTGATGGTAAAAAATGTGAGCCAATTGAGGAATTAACAATCGACTTACCAGAAAATCTTTCAGGTAGAGCGGTTGAGTTCGTTACTTTGCGTAAAGGTGAAATGCTTTCTATGGAAACTAAAGGGGAGCGTATGATTGTAAAATTTAATATTCCATCACGTGGAATTATTGGATTGCGTAATCAATTACTTACTGCAACAGCTGGTGAAGCTATTATGGCACACCGTTTTATAGGATACGAACCTTACAAAGGAGAAATTGCCGGACGTAACAAAGGTTCATTGATTTCTATGGAAAAAGGAAAAGCTATTCCTTATTCTATCGATAAATTACAAGATCGTGGTAAGTTTTTTGTTGAACCAAATGCTGAAATTTACGAAGGACAGGTAATTGGAGAAAACTCTCGTGGTGATGATATGTGTGTAAACGTAACTAAAGAGAAAAAACAATCTAACGTTCGTTCTTCTGGAAATGATGAAAAAGCGAGAATTATTCCACCAATTATTTTCTCTCTTGAAGAAGCTTTAGAGTATATTCAAAAAGATGAATATGTAGAGGTTACTCCTAAATCAATCCGTTTGAGAAAAATTTATTTGACTGAAACTGATAGAAAAAGATTTAAAATCTAATATTTAAATTTTCAATATTTAAAATCCCAAATTCCAATTAAGGAGTTTGGGATTTTTTTTTAAGTTCATTATTAGAATTTGGAATTTTTTATTTGGAATTTGTTAGTTTATCTTTTTAAACTAAAATGTCCTTTTGTTTCTTTGCCATTCTCAAATTTAGCTGTATACCAATAGTCATCTGCAGGAAGTAGGTTTCCTGCAAAAGTTCCATCCCAGCCCAAATCTGAAGGTCGAAGTTCTTTTATAAGTTTTCCGTATCGATCATATATGTTAACAATAGAATTTTTGTTCATATCTGTATTTAAACCGAGAACATTCCAATAATCATTATGACCATCAGCATTTGGTGTGAAAAATTTTGGAGCACCCACAATACCAATTGATTGACTTATTATACCACATCCGTTTTTGTCATTTACATATACATCATGAATTCCTAATGGTATATTCTCAAAAATATTTGACGATTGAAATGGTCCGTTTTGATTATCTAAACTATATTCATAGTCGCCTGGACCGGTAGTTTCTACTATAATTGTATTGGCATTTGAATCATCTGTTTCTTTAACCGTAATTTTATTTATTTGTGCTAAGTTTGAAGATGATACTTTTATATTTCTTATTTTACTACAACCTGAAAGAGAGATAACTTCTACAGAATATAGTCCTTCAGTATTTACATCCAATGTTGCTTGTTTTTCATTGTTCAAAATTTCACCGTCCTTTTTCCAGATATATGCATAATCGTTAGGTGAACTACTATCTTTAATTCCGGCATTAAGTTTTACAAAAAATGATGATAGATTAGAGCAGACCAATTGATCGTCGTTGTGATTATCATTCGCATCAATATCAGGAACAGCTGTTACATGTAAGGTAACAAATGATCCAAGTCCATAACATAAATTATCAATGGTGTTTTGGATTCTTACCCATACTTTTTGGTCCGTAGGAGATCCGGTGTTTCTATAATTAGAAATGTTTGTGATTTCGTTTTTTTCAAATAAAGCGTCATTTTTATTTTGATAATATTTTATAGAATATAGTGACGCAGGTAAACGTGCTATTAAATCATCTTTAATACTAGTAAAGTCAAAATTCGAAATGCCGTCAGTATCATTGTTTACATTATCCAAATAATCATCACAATTATAGAAAATGTGGGTGAAGTCTGCAGCGATTTGAATTGGAACAGTTATTTGTTTACTGGTAATTCCACATCCATTTTTATCTTTGACAAATAATTGATGGTTTCCCGATGAAATATTCTCGAAAAGATTGAAATTTTGAAAAGGACCATTTGAAGTGTCTAAGCTATACTCATAACTGCCGGGACCCGTTGCTTCCACAGTTGCATTGACTGTTAATATGTTTCCTTGAATTACATTTTTTAAAGTAATTTTTTCTATTTGTGCAGTATTTGAAGAAACAACTTTTATCTCACGTATCCTGGAACATCCAAAAATAGAAGTTACTTCTACTGAATAAAGTCCTTCAGTGTTTACGTCTAAAGTTGATGATGTTTTACCAGTCAAAATTGCTCCTTCTTTTTTCCAAACATAAGTATAATCCGTAGTTGGAGTACTGTCTTGAATTCCAGCATCTAATTGCACGTAATAGGAAGAAAGATTAGAACAAATTGTTTTAATATTAGGATCAGTGATTTCAATATTAGGCAATGGTTGTACCTGAAGTGTGATATGTTCTCCTAGCCCGTAACATGAATTGTCTAAAATATTTTCAATTCGAACCCATATTTTTTGTTGATTTGGAGACCCAATATTTCTGTAATTAGAAGTGTTTGTAATTTCATCTATTTCTGATAAAGCGTCACTTTCTGTTTTATAATAGGTAATAGAATATAATGAAGACGGAGCGGGTAAAATAGATTTTAAATCATTTGTAACACTTGTAAAATCAAATGATGTAATTCCGTCCTTATCATCATTTGTACGATCTAAGTAGTCATCGCAGACTGAGAAAGTGCGATTAAAAGTGTTAGGTATTTTTGTAACTGATACAATCAGACTTAATTCGGCAACTGAAAAACAACCGTTCGAATTTTCGACTCTTATCCAAACTGAACCGGATGTACTGGAATAGCTAATAGGGTTGTTGATGAGGAATGCAGTATCTTTTGTATTTGCAGCAGCAGCAGAAGTGTAATACGTAAATAACTCATCTCTATAATTGGTTGACAAGAAATTATTCTTCTCTGTTAAATTAAAAGTTGATAATCCGCCAGCAGTATCGTCACATTGTATTAAGGTGACAGGGGATGTTATTGTCGGAATTGGTAACACTGATAAAGTTGCTGCATTTGAGGTTATTCCGCAAAGATTTCCATTTTTACTTAATGCTACACGATATTGATAATTTTGCATGTTTAGTGCAAGATTTTTTATCAGCAAAGCGTTTGTTAAGCTTCCGGAATAATTGCTATTATCTAAAATATTTGTCCAAAGCGTGCCATTTGTAGATAATTGCCATTGATAACTATCTACCAGGTTTGTTGCAATTGTAAATGTTACATTTTGTAATTCACAGTTAGATTGATTTGCTGGCTGTGTGTTTATTATAATTTTAGCTGCACTTAAATAGGCAGGGTCAGGAGTTGTGTATCCATTGATTCTGCTTGTAACAAGACCGTTAGAATTAGATGATATTGGAGCGTCACCAAGTTGGCCATCGTTATTAGGATCTGTAAATCCGGCATCGGTTACATCATTGCAAGAGTCTCCATCACTGTCAAGATCAATATAATTTGATGTTCCGTCGCCGTCAGTATCTGCAATTGTGTAGTTAAGAATTCCACTGTCAGGAAATGTTTCCAGACTATCATGCAAACCATTAGTGCCAAAAGAGGCAGGGCTTCCATCAATTACACCATCATTATTAGAATCGACTGCATTGCTTCCTGATTCAACTAAATCATAAATTCCGTCATTATCACTGTCTAAATCTACTCTGTCAATAGGGCTTATAGTCCCATTGTCGTTGTCAGAATCTATGCCTGCAAAAATTGGCATAAAGGCGTCATCTAATCCGTTTTTATCTGTATCTATACCAGAATATATTCTGATATCTTTCCCTCGCATTTCAATTTGGTCCGGTATTCCGTCATTGTCGCTATCTAAATCCAATAAATCAGGAATTCCATCAGAATCCCTGTCAAATAAATACGGTAAAACAAATGCAAAAGAAGCTTTGTTAGCACTTGTGTCAGATAGATTGTGATGTGTATAAGAAATAAAATCAGTAAGATAACTTGAAATAGAAAATGGTATTCCTGGCTTTAATGGAGTAGTACCATTTAATCTAAATCTGATCTCAAATGACGAAAATTCTGTAACCCCGCTTTCATACATTCCATCGTAATTGGTATCAATTAATAATACATTATTTGGGTTTAAAATTGTCAAAGTTCTATTTAAAGGAACTTTAACAATAAAGTCTCCGGTAGAATTTAAGTATTCTGATGGATCTGCTATTTGTATACTTCCTTGATTTTCAATAGGTAAATTTTGTAATTTAACATTTGTTGGCGAAGTCAATTGAAGATTATAAGTTACATATTCTGCTCTTCCGGCAGCAATTTCAGAAACAAATCCGTAATAGGGTTTTCCTTCTATAGTTCCTGTTCCGGTAACGGAACCTGTATACTGATAATCGCTAAGAGGATTAGATTGGTTTAAAAGCGGGCCGCCAGCTTCGAAGCCATTGTGAATTCCATCATTATCTAAATCTACGTCAACATTGTTATTTATTCCATCATTATCAGTGTCTAATGGACAAATACTTACCGGAACATCATTTGAGTGTTCAGTTGTTCCTGATGAAGAATGTATTGCTGTAACATGATAATATCCTGCTTGAGTTGGGGAGTAGCTATTTGTGGTTGCCAATGGAATTGCCGTGTTTTCATAGTACCATTGATAAGAACCAAAACCAGAAGGGTTGGCTACTGTAAGTATGGTATTTGGTAGGCACGATGGTTTCGAGCTGTCTACTTTTCCAAAAATTAACTGGATGTTTGAAACTGACGCAGTATTTTTATTTATTTTTTTAGTTGAATCTGTTTTGCTTATTTGTGCAAAACTGGTTATTGATAACAAAAAAAAGAGTAGGAAAGTAGTTTTTTTCATTCGATAAAAATAGCAAAAGAATTTTATCTTTTTAAACTAAAATGACCTTTTGCTTCGCGTCCGTCTTCAAGTTTTATGGTGTACCAATAATCATCTGCGGGCATTGGACTGCCAGTGAAGGTACCGTCCCAGCCATTGCCTAAAGCGGTAATTTGCTTTATTAGCTTGCCATACCGATCGAAAATAAGAATTTTTGCCCCCGGATTAAAAGTGTCATTTATTCCTTTGATGTTCCAGTAGTCATTGTAACCATCATTATTAGGAGTGAAAAATTTCGGAATTCCCAGAACTGCAATAGTTTTTGAAATTGTTCCACAACCGTTCTTATCATGGATATAAAGATCATGTATTCCCGGAACAACATTTTCAAAGAAACTGGATTCCTGAAAAGGACCGTTGTGATCATCAATACTATACTCATAATTTCCAGTTCCGGAAACATTTGCTTCAACAGTGTTGTAATCGGATAAGTCTGAAATCGTAACAGAGTCGAGAAAGGCAATATCAGAGGCTGTTACAGTAATAATTCGGGTTCTGCTACAGCTGTTTTCTCCTTTTGTAAAAACTTCGACGGTGTATTTTCCTTCTTCATTTACATCTAAAGTTTCGCTGGTTTCGCCAGGAATTAGACTTCCGTCTTTTGACCAGACGTAGTTGTAAGTACTGGGAACAGTATTGCCTATAATTCCTGCGTCGAGTTTGACAAAAAATGAGGGTAAATTAGAACAAACTAGTTTATTACCGGCCTGATTACTGTTGGTGTCAATATCAGGTTTTGGGTTTACAGTAAGTGTGATGTAAGCTCCTAATCCAAAACAAGCATTGTCCAGATTACTATCAACACGCACCCAAATTTCTTGGTGGTTTGGTATTGTGTTTCTGTAGTTTGAAGGATTTGTAATTGTATTGATTTCTGCCAGGGCATCAGCTTCATTTGCATAATATTTTATAGAATAATTTGCAGGTGAAGATGGAAGCATAGCCTGAATATCATTTGTCACACTGCTAAAATCGAATGCTGCAATCCCATCTTTATCATTGTTTGCAGTATCGATAAAATCATCGCAGACATTAAATGATCTTTTAAAATCAGAATTGATTTGTGTTGTTGAAACCACCAGGTTTAATTGAGCAGTCGAAAAACATCCGTTTGCATTTTCAACTCTTGTCCAAATCGTTTTGTTGCTACTTGAAAACGCTAGCGAATTTGAAATTTGTGCAGCAGGATCTTTACTGCTCGCTCCCGCTAAAGTAGTATAATAAGAGAACGTTTCATTACTGGAATTGACAGAAATAAAACTGTTTTTTTCGGTTATATTAAAGTTGGAAATACCATCAGTATCATCATCGCATTGGACTATAGTAATGGGAGAATTTAAAATTGGCAAAGCCAAAAGAATTAGTTTTACAGTATTAGCAGAAGTTAATCCACAGGCATTATTATTTCGATTTAATAAAACACGATAATGGTAGCCATTCATTGTCAGACTTGTTTTTTGGATTGTTACAGTGGCCGTATTGGTTCCCGAATAAATACTATTGTCAGTGAGGGCATTCCACGTATTTCCGTTATCTGTTGAAAGCTGCCATTGAAAAGTATCAGCATTGGAATCGATGCTAAAAGTTGCTTTTTGCAATTCACAAACAATTTGATTTTCGGGTTGTCTGGTAATTAAAATTGGAGTTGCTATGAGGTAGTTGCCATTAGGAGTTGTATAGCCATCGATCTTGCTGGTTACAATTCCGACAGAGTTTACTGTCGTAGGTATGTTTCCTAATTGTCCGTCAGAATTTGGATCTGAAAAACCAGCTTCTATAACATCATTACAGCCATCATTATCACTATCAATCTCTGTGTAGTTTTTTATCCCATCATCATCAGAATCTAAAACAGTATATATTAAGATATTACTGTCAGGATTTGTTTCTAATGAATTTGATAATCCATTGGTCCCGAAAACTATTGTGTCAATAATTCCATCTTTGTTAAGATCCGGAGCATTGCTTCCTGACTCCGTCAAATCATATATACCGTCATTGTCACTATCCAAATCAAGATAATTTGGAATACCATCATTATCGGTATCAAGTGGTGTTGCGGAGGGGTTGAAAATGTCATCTAATCCATCTAAATTCATATCAGTCTTAGATAAAGCTATTGGTTTTGTTTGTGATTCCACGACATCGGGTATGCCATCATTGTCTGAGTCCAAATCTAACTGATCAGGAATTCCGTCACCATCAGTGTCTTTTGGTATACAAGTGGTAATTAGTCTGAAAGTTGATTTGTTTCCGGTAGCATCCAATAGATTTTTATGGGTAATTTTAAACGATTGGGTTTGATAAGACTGGAATTTGAACGTACCTGTTCCCGGTTGTAAAGGGATATTCCCATTTAATCGGAAGCGAATTTCGAAAGAAGAGAATTGCGTAACGCCACTTTCATATACGCCGTCATAATTGGTGTCGATTAATAATTGATTCGTAGGATTAAGTACGGTGACAGTTTTATTAATGTCTGAATTGATAATGTATTCGGAATCAGAATTTAGTAAATCGGATGTATTTGCATTGGTGATATATTCTAAACTCAGATTTATAGGTTGGGCAAAATTCAATTTATAGCTTACGGAAAAACCTTTTCCACCCATGACTTCGGTCACAAAACTTCCATCCGTATTTCCGGCAAAAGGAACAGCGGCGGCAGGTGTTGTATTGGTAATAGTACCTAAAAATGAATTAGAATACGTTCCAGTTGTTACCAAACCTGAATTTGGGTTGGAGATATTGAGAGGCAGATCTCCATAAGATTCAGTACAGTTGGTTAGTCCGTCATTGTCGTAATCAATGTCTATATTGTCGTTTACCAGGTCATTGTCCAGATTAATGGGACATTCGCTTACTGGAATTTTGTCTGAGAAAATATCGCTTACGCATCCGGAGATACTTCCTTTTACCTGATAAAAACCAGGTTGGGTTGGGGTGAAATTGTTTTTATTTTCACCCGGAATAATAACATCGTTTTTGTACCATTGAAAGGTGTCGTAAGAGGACAAAGAATTGATTTTTAATGATACATTAGGAATACAAGAAGAGTTAGTCAATGCGATTTTACCACTTACAATTTCAGGTTTTAAATCAAAACCTGAGTAATAACCTCCATAGGTTGCAGCTCCATTTGTTCCAAAATAAGAAACATATACTTGCTTCGTTGATTTGACTGCGATATTTCCAGATAAATCCGGTACATTAAAGCGTACAAAAGCTGTGGTACCTTCGATTGGTAGGGGTGTAGCCGTAATAGGAGCATTGTTCAATAAAACAGTAGCACCTGTTTCGGTGACAATGTTTAGAAATCCGTTAAAAGCATTATTTCCAATTGATTGTATTTGAGGAATGTTGTCTACTGTATTTGGTGTAGCACAATTTATAGGAGGGACAAAAAATAAGTTCTGATTCGCAGGATTAGTTTTTCCTCCAATACTTTGATAAGCAAATACATTAGCAGATGTTTTTACATATAAACTTCCATTTCTAAATTGGCTTCCATCAATTGCAATGTATTCACCACTGTTAAGTGTCGTATAATAAGTAGAAGAGCCGTTTAGAAATATTTCTGTGTTATCGTAATGAGCTACTAATAAAACACGTTCCAATTCATCTGTACCCAGACCTTTTATAAATACGTATTCTTTTCCTGTTTTTTCTAATGAAACAATTTGGTCAAAACCCACATCTCTTCCCAAAGGAGCAGTACTATTATTCTGATTAGTACCTAATAATGTACTGTTGCTTCCTCCAAAGGAGCCTGCATTAACCGCCACAGGTTTATCTGAAGTAACCAATGCTCCAATTATTTTAGAACTATTTGATATAGCCTTACCGTCATTATAGTTTTTTAAGGCCAGCACATAGCTTTCATTTTTGTTTAGGGTAATGGTTATTGGCCCGGATATAATTGTTCCATTCAAAAGTTGGGTTCCGTCTTGAATATTTGAAATCGTGATTTGGGTACCGTTTTCAGTAGCCATAATAGAAGCAAAGTTCAATAAGCTTTCATCATAAAGCGGATTTAACATTGCACCTAATCTAAAAGTGGTACCAAGGGCGCTGTTTCCTTTGGAAACTAGTCCTCCTGCATGATTATAAGAACCATCAATGGTCAGTCCTGCATTGACTCTGGCACTTACATAAATCAGGTCTTCAGCCTCAATAATATATCCGCGGCCGGATATCACTCCGGTATTGATTAAAGGTGTAAAAAGTTGGGTGTTAAGCCCTGTTCCAATATAAAATCGATAGGGGTTATTACTATTAACGGTTCCGCTAACTACACTTCCTCCATTTGCTATGATTTTAAAATTCACATTGGTAAGACTGGGAGTCGAGATGTACAGGTATTGATCGGCAGCAAATCCTGCAACAGAAATTAATGGTGGTATGTAATGTGTTTTACTAAATTGTGAGAAACAATTTATAGTGCAAAACAAAAACAACATGAAATGTAATGTTTTTTTCATTGGCTCGGGTAATGGCAATATCATGGATTGATTCACCTAAATCAAAAATAAGTTTTATTTTAATTTCTTTGAAAAATATACTATTTTTTCTTCCTAAATATTTGAAATTAAGATTCTTTGATTTTTTTTGACTGAGCGACCCCAAAAAATGATAAAAAAGTAACGGGAATAAAGAAGGCTTTTTATTGGATAGTACCTGACTTTTTATCTTTTTAAACTGAAATGTCCTTTAACAATTCGACCATCTGTAAAACGTAAATTAAACCAATAATCATCTGCAGGCAATTGTTGCCCGTTAAACAAACCTGTCCAGCCACTGCTATTTTGATTCATTTGTTTTAATAATTTTCCGTAGCGATCAAAAATAGAAATCGTATAATCAGGAAGCTGATCCAGATTTTTAATGTACCATAAATCATTATAGCTATCTCCGTTTGGCGTAAAAAATCTAGGGTAATCTAAAACAATTACCTGATAAGAATTGGAAAGTCCGCAACCATTTTTGTCCCTTGCGATGGCATTGTAAATCCCTGGAGTTACTGGTGAAAATAGGGGTTCATCCTGAAAGTAAATCCCGTCTAATGAAAATTCATAGCTGCCATTTCCTGCATATTCCAATAAAACCGAATTCTCATTAGCAGAAAAATCTTTTATAACTGCTGCGGTTATCTTTGCTTTTTCTGATAGAATTATTTTGTATTTCTTAGTCTTTTTACAACCGTTATTATTGGTTACAGTTACTTCGTAATCACCTGCAGTATCTACTGGTATTGAGTTTTCTGTGCTTCCTGTATTCCATAAATAACTATTAAAACCTGGTGCCACAGTTAAAGTAATTTCACCATCTTCGCATAAATATTGCGTTTCTTCTTCAAAATTTGGCGGGTCAAAAATATTTACAACAAGTGGGACAGGGGTTATATCATAACAATCAGGGCCATTTATAACTCTGGCATAAATGGTCTGGTTGAAAGCGGTTGTATTCTTAAAGATATTTGGAACTGCACCGGTTTCTGTCACCGCATCAATCGCAGTTAGATAGTATTGTACAGTTAGTCCATTTGGTAATCCGGAAATGATTTGAGGGGTTACTTCCGTATTCAAATCAAATTGATAAAAACCATCCTGAATTTCATCTGCGTCACATGTTTCTATTGGATTTTGATTTGCTATAGTTGTATTTGCAATTTGTAATGTTACTTCAGCAATTTTAAAGCACCCAAATTCATTTTCAAGTCGGGAATAAACAATCTGATTGTTTGCTTTGTTGCGATACTGATTTGGCGTTGCAATTTTATTTGTTTTACCCTGAGCATCGACTGAGGTTTCATAATATCCTTCATTTGTAATAGTCGAAATATTATTTTTTACAGTATTATTTACTTTGCTTAAATCAAAAATTGAAATTCCATCTGCATCATCGTCACATTGAAGCAGGGGAGTATTTGTTGAAAGAATTTCAGAAGCATAATCGATTTTAATTTCTCCGGATAATATACATGTCGTGCCAATAACTGTAGCATCAACTTTATAATTTCCGGTTTCTCTGACTTCAAAAGTTGAATTTGTTCCTAGAATTGCAGTCGGATTATCTTTTTTATACCATTTGAAGGTATAATCTGTTGCCTTTAGTTTACTATCCAGTTCTATTTTTTCTCCAAAGCAAGCAGGATTGTTGTTGGCAGTTGTACGATCTTCTCCAAGAATAATTTTTGAAGCAAAACTTCCTGCTTCAAGGAAAATTGTTGACTCCAGATGTCTGTTTTGATCATCGGCAATTACCAGTTTGACATGATATGTTTTTCCTGCAGTTACATCACTTTGAGCAGTCATTACTACAGTTTGCCCTGCATAATTTACGGGACTTGTACTACTATTCAGGCCATTGAAATAACTTAAGTTTGAAGCCTCGCATCCTGTATAAGAAATACCTCCAGGTCTGGTTCCGGGCTCAATTTTTGGACGAATATTTACAGACGAAACAGGTGTTTTTGTATTGGGTAATACTGCTAAGTTTTTATAAGGATCGGAAGTTCCAACTTCTTTGATTAAAAAAGCAAAACCATCTGAATAGTTGCAAGGATAATCATATTGATATTCATTAGAGGCAAAAATATAATTGAAACTGAGTGAGTTTGCAGAAGCAATAAAATCGAATTCAATTGCTGTGGCATTTATAGAATGAATTCCTAATATTTGATCCAGGTCACTGTCGCCAATCCAATTAGGACTGTCGCTACTGATCAACTCACTAACAAATGGTCCAATCGCACTTTGACCAGTTGATGTTGCCAAAACAATTCCTTCCTCAAATGGGAAACTGCTTCCGTTTCTGTTAAAATAAGCAAAACTTTGTTTTCCGGGTCTAAAATCATCCCCTTTACCAGTTGAATTTGAAGCAGCAGCGCACGAGCTATTAACTAAAATATCCTCGATGAGCTGCTTCGGTGTTTTTTGATCATTAATAGATATATATTGCGCATTTACTTTCACAGATAAGCAGCATATAAATAATGGAACAAAAAAAAACTTCATATAATTCATAGTAACAAATATACTATAAATCTCTATTTTTTAATAATTTGTAGGAGAAGTAAATGAATAAAAATGTCCAGACTAAAACAATCAAAATTGATGAATAATGAACTGTATAATCTTTTATATTTTCGAGTCCTATTTGATTTCCGATGTTTCTAATTACAGATAATCTTGTAAAAGGTTCGATGATTAAATTATACATTGCTTCCAGCGGAAGTAATTGCGTAAAATAGTCCATATTGAGTCTTGGAAAAATACTAAATTTTAAAAAACATTCAACAATAAACCACACCAATAAAAAACCTAATGCAAAAGCAGAGCGTTTTACTAAAATGCCTAAGAAAAGACAGAAGGAAAAGAAACCCGTTAGTTTTACAAAAAATGCTAAAAGGTAACTCAAGTCAAGGAAAACAACATCAAATTCATTATAAGATGAAAAAGATAAACCGAGAATCAAACTCATTACAAAAACAAAAACGGTAGAACACAATGCAAAAAGTACGACGGTTAAAAACTTTGATAAAATGAATTCTTTTTTGCTTAATCCATCGATTAAATTTTGTTTTAGAGTTCCATAACTGTATTCGTTTGCCATCATATATACAATAACAATAGCAAGGAAAAGCTTAAGCCACGCGGCCATATAAGTATTGAAATGCCAGATAAAAGGAAAGTTGAAAATGCCCATTTCAGCGGCCTGAAATTTAAAAGGACCAATATCAAACTTTATAGATGCAAGTAAGGCAATAAATGAAAGTAGTATGAAATAGGTTAAAGTAAGAATACGACTGGCTTTATTTTTCCAGATTTTTTGAAGTTCTATAGAGATAAGTCTTTTCATGGTTTAGTTTTTTTGGATGGTAGCGTTTTTGGTTAATTCTAAAAATTGAGCTTCTAAACTGTTTTTGCGTTTTACTAAATGGTTTAAAATGATGTTTCTAGAAAATAAAAACTGATTTAGTTCTGAAGCTGATAATTCGGATTTTAAATACACCAAAATTTTTCCGTCTTCGTCAGCGATTCTGTCTATCGCAGGATGATCTTGTAAGGCTGTTTTTAAAAGTAAATTATCATTGGCCTGAACTTCAAAGAAACCTTCATTTGCAGACATTCCGTCAACAGAACCGGAATATAAAATTTCGCCTTTTCTTAAAACAATGACGTGCGAACATACTTTTTCTACTTCATCCAATAAATGAGATGCCAATAAAATGGTAGTTCCTTGTGAGGCAATTTTTTTAATAATATCACGAATCTGATGAATTCCCTGCGGATCTAAACCGTTTGTAGGTTCATCTAAAATTAGAATTTCAGGATCGTTTAAAAGTGCAGATGCAATAGCTAAACGTTGTTTCATTCCTAATGAAAAAGTGCTGAACTTGCTGCCTTTTCTTTCGGTTAAACCCACCAAATCCAATTTTTCATTGATTTTAGCATAATTGATGTTTTTTATTTTGCAAACCAGTTTTAGGTTTTCTTCAGCCGTCATATAAGGGTAAAAGTTGGGTCTTTCTATAATTGCTCCTACTTTTTTTAAAGCTTCATGGGTTTGCATTTGTCCATTAAACCAACGATAATCGCCTGAAGTTCGGTTTACAACACTAAGTACAATTCCTAAAGTAGTCGATTTTCCACTTCCGTTAGGGCCCAAAATGCCATAAACGCGGCCTTTCTGTATTTCAAAAGATACATTTTTTAAGGCCTGAATACGCCCGTATCTTTTACTAAGATTTTCAATGGTAAGTATGGTTTCCAAATTTATTTCGGTTTTAGTTTTTAGTATGACGATCCAACTTGTATATTGTTACGCTAAATTTATTTATATCATACGATTGATGTAAATTTGTACTAAAGATATTCAAAAAATGAGCGAACCTTTAATGGTTTTAAAAAAACCGTCTTATCCTTTAACACCATCCCTTTTAAGTTATTTAGAACGCTACGAACGTATCTCGAAAGTATCTGTGTTCTATGATGATTTATTGCGATTTGCAGGTTCTATAAATGTGTATGATAAAAATGAAACGGATACTTTATGGATTCGTGTTTATTACAGCGAGTTTGAAAGAAATGAAATAGATTTAAATCTGAAAAAAATCTATTCGCTTTTGCATTCTGATGGAAACAGTGAGATTATTCAGTTTTTAAATATTGACGCTATTGATTATTGTACTTTCGGAAACTCAAAACCTTTCCGAATTAAAGTCCGAAATATTCTCAATGACAATTACGTTCATTTTTATATTAAAAAAGCAGATGCTTCCAGAATTTACGGATTGGAATTAGAAGATATTCTTTCGCCTGATAAAATCAACTTTTTAGTTTTTAAAGATACTTTAATCGAAGAGCACATTATTGGAATTCCGGGTGATGTTTTCATGGATACTTTATTGGATAGTTGTACCGAAACCGAAAAATCCCAGATCGCAAAAGAGTTTGTAAAATTCAATGAACGCTGTATGATTCGTCTTTTAGGCGATATGCGCGCGTACAATTATGTAATTGTTCCAATTCATGATTTTGATCAGGTAGTTTATAAAATTCGCCCAATTGATTTTGACCAACAATGTTATGAAGGGAATTTTAAAGTCTATCGCCCGCAATTTTTTAAAGAAAATTATCCGATGATTAAACTCATAAAAGATAAATTAGAAGATCGTTCGATTATTCAGTATAAAGATGAAGAAAGAGCTATTTTGGCAAAACGTATTCATTCTGCAGAAAATAGAATTAAAAAGTTATTAAACATTATGTGCCACGATACCATTTCGACAGAAGATCATTTGAATCAACTAAAAATGGAATTGTACCGTTATACCAATGATATGAAATTTAAAAATGCCAAATCAATGGGACATATTATGTTCGCGGCATTTGAATTTATTACGCGTAACTTTAAAAATACAAACCTGATTTAAATTAACCGCAAAGGCCGCAAAGGGTTTACGCAAAGTGCGCAAAGTTTTATTCACATAGCTTTGCAAACTTATTAAAGCAATTCTAAACATACCAATAAAAAACTTTTGCGTGCTTTGCGGTAAAATTAACAGCAAAGTTTGCTAAGATTTAGTCGAAGCTCGCAAAGCTATTATTTGAAATGCTTAACTTTAAGTTTAGAAAGGTTTAATTAAACTAAAATATTTATGAAAAAGTCTCTCCTATTGGTAGCTTCTGTTTTTTTATTAGCTTGTCAACAGCAATCAGATAGTGATTTTAAAACGCTTTATTCCCTTCCTAAGAAATTAAAAGAAGTTTCCGGAATAACCTATTTCCCTGATTCGAAACTAATTTATACCTTGGAAGATAGCGG
Organism: Flavobacterium aquidurense; assembly: GCA_900107365.1. GTDB lineage: Bacteria > Bacteroidota > Bacteroidia > Flavobacteriales > Flavobacteriaceae > Flavobacterium > Flavobacterium aquidurense. The sequence goes on along the minus strand of FNPS01000002.1, from coordinate 531,148 downwards.
TAATAAAAATGCTATTTATGCTATAAATCAAGAAGGAAAATTAGCTAAAACTATTACAGTTTCAAATGCAAAAAATATAGATTGGGAAGATATTACCAAAGATAAAAACGGAAATATTTATATTGGAGATTTTGGCAACAACGACAATACCCGTAAAGATTTATGTATTTATAAAGTGGCCAAAAATGAATTGAATAAAGATCAGGCTTCCGCCGAATATAAAATTTCATTTTCATATCCTGAACAAACAGAATTTCCTCCAAAGAAAAAAGAGCTGTTTTATGATGTTGAAGGTTTTTTTGAATATCAAAACTATTTTTATTTATTCACAAAAAACAGAAGTAAAGGTTTTGATGGAACGGCTTTTATTTATAAAATAGCAAATAAGCCTGGGACTCAAAAAGCAATTAAAATTGGTGAGTTTAAAACTTGCAATAATTACAATCATTGTGTGTTAACAAGTGCAACAATAAGTCCAGATGGTAAAAAAGTAGTCTTGTTAAGCCATGACAAAATTGTCTTGTTTAAAGGTTTTAAAGGTGATTTATTTCATAAAGGCACTCAAACCGAAATAAAACTAAATCACTTCTCCCAAAAAGAAGCCATAGTTTTTAAAGACAACAATACCTTGCTTATAGCCGATGAAAAAACAAATAAAGTAGGAGGAAACGTTTATGAATTTAAACTAAAATAATTTAAGGTTCTAAGATGCTGAGGTGCTAAGGTTCTAAGAAAAAAGTTAGCCACGAATTCACGAATTATTTGTAATAAAAATTCGTGAATTCGTGGCTGAAAAACCTTTGTAACTTTGAACCTAATAAAAAAAAATCTTAGAACCTCAGTCCCTTAGCACCTTTCTTAAAAGCTATATGCCGCTCCAAAAATAACACGTCCTTTTTCGTCAGGAGATTGAAAATAAGAAATTCTTGCGGTAATCACATTGATTGCATTTAACCAAAGCCCGCCTCCGTAATCCTGATGCCATTTCTTAGAATCTTCACCATCAAGCCAAATTCTTCCGTAGTCAAACCCACCTAAAATACCATAGGTCAAAGGTGCAACCGTTCGTTGAATTTTACCAATGCTAAATCTCAAATCAGAACTCTGGGAGAAGTACGAATTTCCTAAAAAACGTTCGTTTCTATAACCACGTAAATCAGTATCCCCACCCAAAGCGGCACCTTGATAAAATTCATAATTGTTGTTTAAAATAGTTTTTCCTTTTAAAATGGTTGCCAGAACGAACTTTCCATTTTTATCCAGTTTATAGGTAAATCCAAGAATACTTTCCAGTGTAGGGAAATTTTGTTTGGTTTCGTTTAAGTTCGTTGTCCAAGTAGCTGCCAACATAAAGGCCATTCCTAGAGTTGGTTTTGCGACAAAATCGGAATTTTTAAAAAGATATTTTACTTTTAAACCACCATAATTCTGGCTCTCAAAAACGGCCGGATTTACAATGTTTGGAATGTTAATATATCTGTTTTCGGTTTCCTCAACTGTCATTCTCTGGAAAATTGGTTGTACGCTAAACTCGCTTCCATAGCGACCAACGTGCCTGATTGCACCTGAAACATTAAATTTTCTGATACGAACACGGTTATAATCTAGGCCTAGTTCATCATCATTATTTACGGTCTCATTTCCGTATCCAAAATAGTTCATCGCAAAGTTTGGTGTTGTATATAAGGATTCAACATCAATAACCCATTTACCTAATAAACCGGGGAAATGTGCAGCATAATTAAATTCTAAACCGCCAGTAGCAAAATAGTAAAAGGCATTAAAAATATGTCTTTGTGTATACGGATTTTGTTTAAAATTATTCACCGTATAATTTACATTAATACCCACTTTTACACCGTCATCAGGATTGTAGCCAATGTTAGGAAGACCTGAAATTACATTGTATTTTGGTTTTTCATAATTATATAAATTTACATCATAATCATCTGTAAGTTCCGTTTTTGTCTTAGAATCCAGATTGTACGTATTTTCTTTTGATTTGAAATCGTAAACAATAACTTTTGTTCCGTTTTCAATGTTATAAGTGTCATTGTTTTGACCGCCAATCAATCGAATTTTAATGTCTGATTTTTGTTTTCCGGTAACCTCAAAAACATCAGCATCGTCTAGTCCGTAGATCCATAGATTTTTAGTTTTGTCGTCGGTTACTTTTTTAGTGTAAATCAATTCATCGCCCTCTTTTTTCATTCTGTAAACCTGAATTTCAATACTTTTTTTGGCGTTATGATTTAAAACAAATTTGTCTTTTTTGTCAGTTCCGGCAATCATTACCGTTTTGCTAAGAACATCTGAATATTCTGAAGCATATTTTTGAAGTTCCTTTTTTCTGTTTTTTAGTTTTCGCTTGATGTCTTCAATCGTTCCGTCCTGAACTTCTTTCGGTAAGTTTTTAAATGCTTTGTCAATATCGCTGTCTGATAAATGTTCCTGAATATATTTGGCCTGTTCAATCCAGTCTTTTTCTTCAGTAGTTTTTAAGAAAGCCAAATCTAATGGATAAGGTTCTCTGTTAAGCCATTTTACATTATCAATTTTGTTTTTAAAAGTTCGCATATGACGAATCGCTGGAACGTTCATTAAGATAGAAAGTAAAGTTCCGTCGTATTTAGGGAAAGCCTGATCACGATCGCGCGGAATAGCCTTGTAAACTACTTTATCGCCAATTTTGTGTTCTGCCCAACGCCATTGATCACTATGTCTGTCCCAATCGCCAATAAGCATATCAAATAAGCGAACTTTTATATATTCTTTTTCGTCAACTGAATATTTCTCGTCTTTATGAAGATTGGCCATCATATCGTCTGTACTAATAATATCAGTTGGGTTTCCAAAGTTCTTTCCGTCAAGATGATTGTCTGCAGGTCTTTCTTCAACCATGTACAATTGATCTCCAAAATTTGAATTGAATTCTTTCAGACCTTCTTGTTTTGGAATATAATATAAAACCGGATTGGTATGCAAAAGTCCCAATTGATCAGATAAACTGGCAATTGCAAAAGGGGTATAAGGATGTGTTGTAGTATAAAAATCTAAAAGAAAATCTTCGGCATAGGTTTGTTCAAAATCATTGACAACATATTGATCTTTAAAAGCAACAGACTGTAAAAATACGGTAGCGCTTTTTTTCATCGCACGCATTACATATTCTCTTCCTTTTGGATCAGACATTCTTAACGAAACAGATTGATGCCCTCCGCCTTCGCGAATAGGTTTTAAGCCACCCATTAAAGTATCTAAAGTAGCGGTTCTGGCTTCAATAGGCATACTGTAATATTTTCTGTAATGTTGCCCGAATAAGAATTTATGAAAGATGCCTTTGTCCGTCATCTTAGCGGAATAAATAGAAGTAGTAACTGTTGGTGGAAATTTATTCGGAATATCTGCAGCCCAGTTAATTTCCTTGGCTTTTATGATTTCACGTTCAAAAAGCATTTTTTCATGATTGTTTTCATTTCCAAAGAAATTTACTTTTGCATCACCACTTTTAAACAAAGTCAGCGTTGCATATCCATTTCCGCCATACGAGAAATCATTTGGATTTATTGCCCGTGCTGCCTCAGATTTTGATCCTGCACCGCTAATAATCTGTGTGATATTTTCGTTATTTATATATTGCAAATTATGATCGTGTCCGGAAACTACAATGACATTTTTCTGGCCTTGCAAAAGTGTTTTAATTCGCTTGGCATAAATCGTATATTGTTTGTTTTGAAGGTCCTGCGGACTTACACCTGAGGTCTTTCGGAGTAAATTGATGAAGGAGCCAATTACAGGTAAGGGAATTTTTTTCTCCAACGGAAACAATTGTTTCTCCCACGAATATTGTCCTCCGTGCGATCCGTTGCTTAATAAAGGATGGTGGATTAACAGAATCACTGTTTTTTCCTGGTTTTTATTTAAGATACTTTCGAGCTCTTCAAAAAAAGCTTCACGTGTTTTAATATCACAATTGTCATTAATTGTTGGATGGTTGTCCCAATCTTCCAGAAACCATTCGCTGTCAATAGTAACTAATGTAGCTGTACTGTCAATTTTTACATCTTCTATAGGGCAGCTTTTTCTGGGAAGGAATGCTTTTTTATCATTAAGGTATTTGGTAACAAAATCAGATTGATTTTCTAAACCTTTTATACCGCTATACCAATCATGATTTCCCGGAATTACGATCGTTTTCCCTTTAAATCCCTTGGTTAATTTTAATTGATTGGTCAGTTTGGTTTCAGCTAAAGCTTTTTGGGAATCATTTTTATCAGCAGGAAAGCCCTTCGGATAAATGTTATCTCCCAGGAAAACCAAAGTCGATTTCTTATTGGCTTTCTTTAGCTTTTCGTGCAGTAATTCTAATGTTTGCTGCGCTTGTTCTTCATCTGCATTTCCTGCATCTCCTACTAAATAGAGAGTATGTGCAATTTTTATGGTGTCTGTTGCGTTTTCCGTTTCGTGCGCGCTTACATTTTTACCATATTGCGCTTTGTGTGTCGCACAGGAATTAAGTAAAAGCAGTAAGGTTGTTACAAAAGAAAAAGTTTTAATCTTCGTAATAAAATGGTTATACAAAAACAATTTCATAATTTAGTGGTATAAAAATATTCTCAATGAATCTTATAGAACAATCCGAAGATTTCGTCAGTAATTTACTCAAAGATAAACTTTCTAATTTATATTCGTATCATAATCTCAATCATACTTTAACAGTTGTAAGTGCTGTAAAAGAGTTATGCAAAAAAGAAGAAGTGAAGGGAGAAGAAAAAGAGCTTCTTCTTGTGGCAGCTTGGTTTCATGATACTGGATATATTGTTGGTTTTGAAAATCATGAAAAGGAAAGTGTAAAAATTGCAACTGCTTTTTTGAAAGAGAAAGACCAATCTGATGCGTTTATAGAAAAAGTATCCAATCTAATTTTAGCGACTGTTAAAGAATATATTCCGAAAACACATCTTGAAAAAATTATAAAAGATGCCGATTATGCGCATCTTATGGGTACGGAATACGAAATTACCTGTGAATTGTTACGTCTGGAACTAAAAAATGCCTTTAATGTTTCTTTTTCAAATGCTGAATGGGCAAAAGAGAATATGAGTTTTTTAATGAACAAACATCGTTTTTATACTGATTTTGCATTAAAAAAATGGCAGCCTCTCAAAGAAAGAAATATACTTCTGGTACAGAAAAGAATTGAAAAACAAGAAAAGAAAGAGGCTGATAAAATGGAAGAAGAGAATAAAAAGAAAGATAAAATCGAAAAACCGGACCGTGGTGTTGATACTTTATTTCGCGTAACTTTAGGAAATCATACACGATTAAGTGGCATTGCGGATAGTAAAGCTAATATTTTGTTGTCTGTAAATGCTATTATTATTTCGATTGCCCTTTCGTCTATTATTCCAAAACTAGACAGTCCAAAAAATGCGCATTTGGTGATTCCGACTTTTATTATGCTGATTTCTAGTGTGACGACTATTATTTTTGCCATTCTTTCGACGCGACCAAAAGTAACTACCGGTGTTTTTACACGAGAAGACATCGAAGCAAAGAAGATTAATTTACTGTTTTTTGGGAATTTCTACAAAATGCCATTGGAAGAATACGATTGGGCAATGAACGAAATGATGAAAGATCGTGATTACCTGTATTCAACCATGATCAAAGATTTGTACTATCTGGGATTAGTTTTACAACGCAAATATAATTTATTGCGAATTGCCTACAATATTTTCATGGTTGGACTAATCGTAACGGTAATTGCGTTTGTGATTGCTTTTAAATCCATTTAATATAAAAAAAAGATGAGCTCAATTAATTGAGCTCATCTAATAAATCCTGATAGGTAATCTTTTTTGCAGGACTTGCAGTATTGTTGATTACTTTAACACGTATAGCTCTCAAGCCTGAAACACCCTGAAGATCTTCAACTTCAAATTGTTCGATAGCAGGTTCCAGAATTTTTTTGTGCTGTAAATATTTGATGTATTTCAAGTATTCCGTTTCTTCGTTATTCTGAGAATAAACAATTGTGATTTTTTCTTTTTCTGTAATTCGGTCTTTTGTGCCTTTGATATTTGCTTTGTCAATTCGTTTTTTCACGACTTCATATCGGGCATTGTAAGTTCCGTCGACATCAAAACGTTTTTCATCCATTCTAAAACGAATAGAAAGCGGTGCGCTGAAAACCAAAATTAAAGAAGTCACATCCAATTCATACGGAAGCGATTCCTTAAGCTGATGATGTTCTAATTCCATTTCGCATAAGGTCTGCAACTGCCACAAACGTAAATTGTGCAGGTACATAATATCAAAAGGTTTTGTTGGTGCAATAGAAGCTCCAATGTACAAATTATGCTCAACACCATCCGTTTTAAAACGTTCGTAATAATGAGGATAAATTTGCTGGGCATCCAATTGTTTTCTATCTAAAACAGCAGCTAGTTTCTTGTTGATGATAGACATTGCATTATCAAATTTCTTTCTTTCCTGATAAAACAAGCCTGTTTTTTCGTCGAGATTTTCAAAATACAATTCTTCTAGTTTTTCATTTTTAGCAGAACCTTTTGTATTCTTTAAAATCGGGTGAATTTCGTCTTCTATATATCTTTGAATGTGCTGTTCTGTGTCTGCCTTAAGCGGAAAATCCAATTCGTTTCGAAGTGACTCCAACTCAAATTTTCTTTGTTCCAGCAGCACCAGATTGGTATTTGGTTCCTGGTTTTCAAAAATTTCTAAAAGGGTATTCAGCTGACTTTTTAAATCTCTTTTTACAGTTTCATTTCGATGCTCAGAGGAACCTTTAATGTCGATTTGACCATATAAAGGATATACATTTTTAAAGACAATTTCCTTAAAAATATAATCTTTTGTTGGATTATTGTTTTGAAAATAATTTTGAGATTCTTTTCTGAATTTCCAATAAACACTCGGATGTATTGTGGTGTATTCTCGTTGAATGATCGCTTCAATCTGGTGTTGCATATCTGTATTGTAACGATCGATAGTATCTGTTAAATACGGTAAAACTAATTCAAGTTTTTGAGCGTTTACACTATTTAAAGCTCTCGAATGGGAAGAAACCAATTCTAAAACACCCAGTAAATGGTCGTCTTTAATTACCGGAGCAAAAACACAGCTTTGAATATTTTGTCGTAACAAATGTTCACCCAGTTTTTTATTTGCAGATTCTTCAATAAATTTCTTAACATTTGAAATCACAAAGGGTTCTTTGTTATTCAGTAAATTTTCAAATGAACATCCAAAAAAAGCATTTTTACAATCTATTTCCTGATCGTGTGAAAGCAAGAAACTCTGTAACTGACTTTCTGATTTGGTATGTTTGATGAATTTTTCTTCATCAGTATTGTATATAATGAAACCGACTCTTAAATCCGGAATTTTAAATATTGACTTAAAAATATTGGATACAATTTCAGTAGTAGTGACTGATTTTGTGTCGGGCTTAAGTAAATTACTTTTTAAATTTGAAATAGAACTTTCTGTAGTCGCATCAAACAAAGAAACAATTCCGAAACCTTTTAATATCCAGCTTCCCTTTGGAAATTTAGATTTCCAAAGTTCAAGATCATCGTAGTTGTCGATCAAATTATCAATATCATCCTGAGTTAATTGTATAGCATTTTCGGTTGGAGTAATTTCCATAAAATCTGCGTTATACAAAATTCGATAATGTTTTTCGATGCCTTCTTCATCCGGAATATCATAGAAAAAAGGCCTGTTAAAGTCGATGTGTTGTTTGTAATAACTGCTTAGAATTAAGCAACAGTTATTAATATAGAATTGATGATCATCAAAATCACGAATTTCCATATAAAACTCATCACCGGCATTTCGCAGGATTTTTTTGAAACGTTCTGTATAATTAAAAGATATATTCTGAAAAGGAATCGTAACTGCTTTTATTTCATTTTGGGTTAAAGCAGTTGGAAATAAATCGGCCAGTATATTTTTTATTAAAGCTTCATTATTTTTAATGATCGAATAATCCTCAATTCCTGTTTTTAGTTCCGGAATAGACTCAATTTGCTTTAAAATTGCTTTGGCATAATTCGAGCGGTAATCTACATCTGATAAGGCAATTTCTTCGAAGGATTCAATTAACTTATGAAATGAGATGATTGTTTTAAAGGGACTTTCGTTGAACAAATGAATATCCATCTGATTTTGATTTAGAGCACAAAATTAAGCATAAATTAAGAATATTTAGCAATTTCCGATTTCTTTCATTTATTGTTTCATAGATAAAACCATTGTGTTTGCTGGGTTTTTAAAGCATATAATTATTTTAACTAAATTTTAACAACAATAATAACGGAACGATCGTTCCGTTATTGTATCTTTGTACCATAATAATTGAAGAATCAATAACTTAAAACAAATAAAAATGAAAAATTTAGAAAACAAAGTTGCAATAGTAACTGGAGGAAACAGCGGAATTGGATATGCAGCAGCAGCAGAATTAGTTGCTAAGGGTGCAAAAGTAATTGTAACAGGAAGAAACAAAGAAGCTTTGGCAAAAGCCGAAATCGAGTTAGGCGTAACAGGAATTGTTGCAGATCAATCTGATTTGAAATCTATTGATGCTTTAGTAGAAGAAGTAAAAGCAAAATTCGGGAAAGTAGATATCTTGTTTTTAAATGCTGGAATTGCTGCTTTTGCCCCAGTGGATTCTGCTTCAGAAGATCATTATGATAGCATTATGAACGTGAATGTAAAAGGCGTTTATTTTACAGTTCAGAAAGTACTGCCAATATTGAACGATGGAGGTTCTATTATTTTTAATACTTCTGTAAATGCTCAATTAGGAATGCCGGGTTCAAGTGTATATGGAGCAAGTAAAGCGGCGGTTTTATCACTAAACAGAATATTTGCTGCAGAATTAGCACCAAGAAAAATCAGAGTAAATGCGGTTTCTCCTGGTCCAATCGAAACACCTTTATATGGTAAAGTGGGTTTAGAAAAAGAAGAAGTTGAAGGTTTAGGAGCTGCTTTAGGAGGAAAAATTTTATTGAAACGTTTTGGACAAGCTTCTGAGGTTGCGAAAACAGTTAGTTTTCTTGCTTCAGATGATGCATCATTCATTACAGGAGCTGAAATTGTCGTTGATGGCGGACTTACTGTAAACACAGTATTATAATTTTTTTACAACAATTCAGGAATGATTGTTCCGTATTTTTTGTATCTTTGTAAAGTAATTTAATTTTGAAGTTATGGCTAGAACAAAAGAATTTAATGAAGATCAGGCTTTAGACAAAGCGATTGAAATATTTTGGCACAAAGGATATAATGGAACTTCGGCGCAGGATTTAGTAACGCACTTAGGTTTAAGCCGTTCCAGTTTGTATGATACTTTTGGCGATAAGCAAAAACTTTTTTCAAAAGCCTTAAACAAGTATCAAAGCGATAATTACGTTAAGATCAAAGAATTACTTGAAACAACGTCTAACGTTAAAGAAACGCTGACTGTGATTTTTAAACTGGCGGTAGTCGAAAGTCTGGAAGACCGCATTACAAAAGGTTGTTTTATGGTTAATTCTGCTGTAGAACTCGCCATGCACGATGAAGAAATTGCTAAAATAGTTAGTAGTAATCAGAAGGTAATGGAAGAAGTGTTTTATGCCGCCGTTAAAAAAGGACAGGAAGCAGGACAAATTTCAACCAAAAATGAGGCACGTTTATTGGCGAGGTTTATTTTTAATACCTATTCGGGTATACGTGTTTTAGCTCGTGCCGGAGAGAAAGACAAACAAGTTTACGATGATATTCTTAAAGCGATGTTTACGTTATTTTAAGGTCAGGAAAGCATTTTAAATAAAAAAACGGCAGATAACAATTTGTATCTGCCGTTTTCTTTTGTAGTAAGTAAGTAAGTAAGTAAGTAATAGAAAATGAATGACTTCTTAGCTTTTTTCTTCTTTATTGAAATACACTAAGTAGTAATACATTTGTTTTTCTTCATCCCAGCCTTTTTCAACAAATTTTTCTGCACTTTCAGGATTGATAAAATCCATTTTAATCTGAATATGAGTATCCAGATTAATAACGTTTTTAATCGATTTTCTGGCGTCAGAAACTGCTGCGTTGGCAATAGGGAATGAGGTTACATCTTCGATGCTGTATTTTTCTCCTTTATCAACCTTATAGTTTTTAAATTCAGGAATTAAGTCAGGATTGTCTAATACTTCATTCAGGAAATTTTGTTCTTCAAACTGATCATTTTTAGCGAAATAATTCACAGATCGGTTCATAAACATTACTTCCTCTTTCTTGTCTTCTGCAGGTAAAACCACGTCTTTTGCGAAGTTCTGGCAGAATTTTAAATATTTTTTAGTGATGAAGTTTTCATCTTCAAAAGCATCAACAGATAAAAAGTGCTCTAACCAGTAACGCGCATCATAACGGTTACTATCAACAGTTAGAATTTTATACCCTTCTTCTTTTTTATAGTTAAAAATCAAACATCCTTTATCTAATTTACTCAGGTTGATACCTTGCTGTAAAATCATTTCCAGGTTGCTGTCTTTTTCTTCAAATTGTAAAAAGTCAGCTTGCAACTCACTTTTAAAAATTCCGATAGCATCAACAACATTGTTATCAATACTTAAATTAGTTAAGTACGTTACATAAACCTCTCCGTTTTTAATATGCGGATGATTCGACTGCTCAAATAAATGTGTTGTAATTTTTTTTGAGATCTCTTGTAAATTCGCCGGATTGGTAAAAATCTCAGTCGCATACTTAAACATGTCGTTGTAGTCCAAATCGACTTCGTGCGCAAACTGATAATAGTTTTCTTCTTTCTCTCTAAAAGGTTTAAAAAAGTACTCTTTTATCAGAGGCACAATTTCATCATTCAAATTAAAAGGCTGTTCCGATAAAAAAATCGCTTCGTTTCTGCTTTTGTTTCCTACGCGGTGTATCGCAAGCGTCTCGATGTGGGTGTTGAAAAGGTTGATCATATTTTTTTTAGGTACTGAGGTTCTGAGATGCTAAGGTACTGAGGTTTAGTTTCGATCTTTTATTTTTTTAATGAAAGAAACTAACATTCTTTCTACTTCGCGACTGTCCTCGTATAAGTTATTAAAATCGTATTCTTTTAAATAAGATATGTTTTTTGCGATTTCTAATTGTGTTTGCATTTCGAATAAAGATCCAACAGAAATGTTTAAAAAGCCTAAAAGTTCTTTATCACTTTCTCTTCCAAATCCTTCTGCAATATTGCTGGGAATAGATATCGAGCTACGTCTAATTTGTGAAGTTAATCCAAAGATTTCTTCTTTTGGGAAATTATTGGTTGAAAAATAAATTTTTGTGGTCAAGGCCATTGATTTTTGCCAGATAAGGAGGCTTCTAAAATTGCTCATTTTTATATATTTTAATTAATTTGATAAAATTAATTAAAATATAAGAAAAAACCCTCAAAATAAAAAACCTTAGAACCTTAGCATCTCAGAACCTTAGAATCTCAAAACTAATTCCAATTCTCCTCAAACCCAAAATCTTCAAAACTGTCATCGCCTTCAAACATGTCAAGATCTTCTTCGTCTAAATCATCTTCAAATTCACCGTAGATATCGTCATGCATATCGGCTTCAAAGCTTTTTTCGCCTGCTTCATCTGGCATTTCTCCGTGAGAGAATAATGTTTCAGGGTATGGAGCTCCAGCAATTTGATCTTCAATAGCAGCCAATTCAACTAAGAATGTCCACATGTTGATGAAATCATATACATAAATAATTTTGGTGTTTTGCTCGTCCAGGAGATCAGATAATTTATAATCGCTCATGGTTCTTTGCTCTCCAGGAACATCACCGGTATCAAAAAGTGCAATTTCATCTTCCTGATTCCAAGTTTCATCGCAGGTATAAAACGAAGCTACTTCCATTCCGTCAAAACCAAAAGCATTGAAGATCGCATTGTGTAAATCTTCAAGAGTATCGTCTTCAAGAATTGCAATGTCTCTAAAAATATCTTCTTCGGCGTCTAGAATTACTCTAAATTTATAAACCATAATCTTTGTTTTTATTGAAAGGTCAAAGGTAAAATATAAAAAACGAAATACGAATTAGGAATTGTGATTTGTTGAAAAGATTTTAATTGCTAAAATCTATTTCCCTGATAAGCGTTTTCTAATCTTATGATAATGTTTATGATACGTACTATGACTCGGGTAAGTTCTGCTCGAAGTCATATTATTAAAAACTAAAGCGGTGAGAAATAAAATTAAAACTCCAACTAAAACGGGCGAAATAACATACATATAACCCAAATCTTTTATTTGACTTGAAGCGGTAACAGCAATAAGAGCAGTTGCACCTCCAGGAGGATGTAAAGTTTTGGTAATTTGCATACCTATAATTGAAAGAGAAACTGCCAATGGAGCAGCGATCCAAACAATATCCGGAACTAATTTATTTACAGTAACACCAATAAATGCTGAGATTAAATGTCCTCCAATTAAATTTCGAGGCTGCGAGAACGGACTTTGAATGATACCATAAATTAATACACTTGATGCTCCAAATGATCCAATTAAATAAACCATGTCACTTCCTGAAAAGTGAATAGATTCCAGATAAGCCAAAATACCAATTCCGACGAATGATCCTAAAAATGACCAAAAATGTTCTTTATAATCAACTAAAGTTTCTTTATAAAGAATGTATCGTGTTTTGCGATATCCTCTTTTTATTTTTTGAACAGGCATGTGGTATTTTTATTTTACTAAGCTCGGAGAATAAGAATAAACCGTATATGGATAAATCATTTTTGCGGTGTATTTAGAAATTAAACAGACAACAAGAATGGGTAAAAACAAAGTGTAATCGTTTGTTAAGCCACAAACTAAAAATATTGCTGTAAAAGGTGCATGAATACTGGCGCTTAAAACCGCTGCCATTCCGATAATCATAAAGTTAACGGGAATCACATTTACATGGAAAAAAGTATTTAAGATTGAAGCTAGTAATAATCCTAAAAATGCTCCAATAAAAAGACTAGGTGCAAAGACGCCCCCATCTCCTCCAGAAGCCAATGTAATTGAAGTTACAATTGGTTTTAAAAGTAAGATTCCAATAAAGGTAAAAGCTAATGTTACAGTTAAGGGAATTTCTGAAGAATTAGCAAAAATTCCTTTTATAGCGTGATATCCTTCTCCATATAATTGTGGAAAAACGAAAAGTGAAATACTTAAAACCGTTGATCCTAAAATGATTTTATAATAATGAGTGTCTATTTTTCCGAATTGAGATTTAAAAAACAAAACGCATTTTGTTAGGTAAACAGAATTCATTCCGGCTAAAATTCCCAAAAGAATAAAATATGGAATCGCTTTTAGATGCCAGGTTGTGATTGAAACTGTAAATAAAGGTTCTTCTTTTAAAATAGAAAGCAAACCATAAGCAATAGAAACGGCAATTACATTGGATATGATAAAAGCGCGTGTAACTTTTCGCGAAATAACTTCTAAGGCAAACAAAATTCCGGCAATCGGGCTACTGAATAACGCTGTAACTCCGGCTGCAACACCCGCACATATTAATTCGGTTTTGTATTGACGAAAAACATTTTCTTTTTGTTGTGCTACAGAACCAATGGTAGCAGTGGCAACCACGGTAGAAACTTCGATTCCGGTTGATCCTCCAAAAATAACAGTTAATAATCCGTTTATAAAGTGGGATGGAATTTTATAAGAAGGCAGGTTTTTTGAAGCTGATTTGGTACTTTCGAAAACCTCTTTGATACCTTTGTTTTCTTTCTTTTTGAAAAGATATTGTCTTAGAAAATAAATTACGGATAATCCAAAAACAGGAAAAATGATATAAAAAATCGGATTTACCGAAACTTCATGAAAGAAGATTTCTTCGTAATATTCGGTTATCTTTTTAAGTGAGATTCCGAGAAAGGCTGAAAGAAAGCCAATTAAAATAGAAACAATAACTAATTTTCGGAACTTAATAAATTGATGATTTTTTTTGATTTGCGCCGTTTTGTTCATCAGATGTGGATTTGTAGATCGCGACATTTATTTGCGATTTCACAAAATTAGGCAATCAAATCTGTTTTTTAATAATAAACGGTCTTTATAATTTGTTAAAATTACTAAAACAGGAAAATTATTTTACTTAAAGGAATACCACAAAGACACTAAGGCGCTAAGTTCTCTCATTAATTTTAAAAATAACTTTGTGACTTCGTGTCTTCGTGGCAAAAAAAAACTTAGTTATCGCTCATAAAACTCAATTGGCAATTCATCCGGATCAGCAATAAAAGTAAATCGTTTTTCAGTTGTTTCATCAATTCTTATAGGTTCTGATTCTATGTTTTTTGAATCCAGGAATGCAATGGTTTCTTCTAAATTAATGACTTCAAAAGCCAAATGTCTTAAGCCAACAGCTTCTGGTCTTGACGGGCGTTTCGGCGGATTTGGAAATGAAAATAATTCGACTACATAAGTGCCATTTAAGGCTAAATCGAGTTTATAAGACTGGCGTTCTTCGCGGTAAATTTCCCTAATAATCGTCAATCCCAAAACTTCCGTATAAAAAGTTTTAGATTTTTGATAATCGGAGCATAAAATGGCAATGTGGTGAACTTTATTTAAGGTAAGCATTATTTATTTTGATTCAGGTTCCTGATTTAATTTTCTAATTACTTTTGCCGGATTTCCAACGGCTAACGAGTTGTCCGGAATGTCTTTTGTAACAACAGATCCCGCGCCAATAACACAGCCTTTTCCGATAGTTACTCCCGGGCAAATTACGGAGGTTCCTCCAATCCAGCAATCATCTCCAATAGAAATCGGCAAAGCATTTTCTAATGTTTTTCGCAATTCGGCTTCAAGCGGATGAGATGCTGTATAGATTTGAACATTAGGCGCAATAAATACATTTGATCCAATAGTTACGGGAGCGCAATCTAAAACCACACAATTGACATTGAAATAAACGTTTTCTCCACAGCTAATATTGTATCCGTAATCACAATGAAAAGGTGGTTCAATATAAAAACCAGATCCTGTATTTGGAATTAATTCTTTTAAAATTTCTTTGGCTCTTTTGGTTACTCTATATTCTTTGACATTCAGACTATGCAAAAGATTTTTTGCTGTTCGGCGGCCTTTTACTAATTCAGGATCAAAAGCATTATAATATTCGCCGGAGATCATTTTTTCTTTTTCTGTTTTCATATAAGGGACTACATTTTTTTCTTAGAAATCTTCTCATGAATTTTTACTGTTTCCTGCAATGCGGCGCTCGAATACCACGGTGTTAATTCGGCTTCAAGAAGTTTAGCCTGAATTGCCGGATCTGTGGCTACAAGCTTTTGTGCTTCTTCAACAGTTTCAACATTAAAAATATAAATGCCTCTGTAATTTCGATCGTTTTTCATAAAAGGACCAGCAACAACCAGCTTTCCTTCTTTAGCTAATTTGCTAATATTTGCCATATGACCTTCAAATAATTTTTGAGTTTCTTCTTTTGAAGCAGTTGTTTTCGTTCCTGTTTTTAACAGACAGAACACATATTTTTTCATTCCGTTAGGCTCTGCATTTAGGGATTTGGCAAGATTTTCATCATATTTTGTTTCCGTTTCCTGTGAGAATCCAAGTATACCTACAAATAAAAATCCAATTATTAGTATTGTTTTTTTCATGTAAAATATATTAAAGTAATTTCTTCAAAATCACAATCTGTCCTAAATGATAAACGTCATGCTGAATGATTCCGTGAATATCTTCATAAAAATTATGGTTATTATTTTGATCTATTTTCTCGAAATCTGCATCTTTAAAATCGCTCAAACAAGCACTCCATAATTCCTGAGATTTTGCAAGACTTTGCAGTGATTGTTCCCAGGCTGGTTCAGATGAATCTAAAATAGGTACAAAATAATTATGATCGGGAGTTGTAATTATTTCACCCTGTACACGTCTTAAAATATTCCTTCTCCATTGTATTAGATGATTAACAATTTCCCAAATCGTGTTTAAATTTGGATTTATTTTTTTATAGGCCTGAGCTGCAGTAACATCTTTTAAGGTATCTGCCAAGGTAACCTCCAACCACGGATTTCCATTATAAATGGATTGATATAAATTTGAAACTCTTTTACTTTCTGACATAATTTATAGTTTTTGAAACATCTTAGCTAAGATACAAATAAGTATTTTACAACTCATCCCCGAAATTCTACAATTGGGTTATTTAATATTTTTTAACAAGTATTGTTAAAATACATTTGCCTCATCAAAAACCAATACCATGAAAACCAAAATACTTTTTACAATTACCTTTTTATTTTTAACAGCATTCATTTTTGCACAAAACACCATTTCAGGAAAAGTGGTTGACCAAAAAGGAAAACCGGTTCCGGGCGCTAATATTTACATCGACGGAACTTATGATGGAGCTACAAGTTCTGAAACAGGGGAGTTTTCTTTTGAAACAACTGCAACAGGAAATCAAAATATAATTGTTAGTTTCTTACTTTATGAAACATTTAAAACAGAAATTGATGTTACCAATTTTAAAGATCAAACGGTAAAATTAAGAGAAAATGTAAATGCACTTGATGCTGTTGTAATCACCGCCGGAACTTTAGAATCTGGCGATAAAGCAAGAGTCTCCGTTTTAAAACCTTTAGATATCGTAACCACGGCAGGTTCTGCTGGAAATATTATTGCCGCTTTGCAAACTTTACCGGGAACACAAACAGTAGGTGAGGACGGACGTTTGTTTGTACGTGGAGGAGAAGCGAGTGAAACGCAAACCTTTGTCGACGGACTTCGTGTAGCGCAACCTTATGGTGCAACTACTAATAATTTACCAACAAGGAGCCGATTTTCGCCTTTTTTGTTTAGCGGAATTGCTTTTTCTACGGGAGGATATTCAGCCGAATATGGTGAAGCGCTGTCAAGTGTTTTATTATTGAATACACAAGATGAACCTGACATGAATAAAACAGATATCGCTTTAATGACGGTAGGTTTAGGAGTTGGAAATACTCAAAAATGGAAAAAAAGCTCTTTTAGTATTAATACCAATTATATTAATCTGGCACCTTATCAGGCTGTAATTCCTCAAAATGTAGACTGGAATAGTCCTTATCAATCTTTGGGAGGTGAAGCTGTTTATCGCTACCATTTTGAAAGAGGAATTTTTAAATTATACGCTGCTTTTGATTCGGAGAAATTTGATTTAAATCAGAAAAATATAAATTTCGAAAACCCGATCAGAACCGATTTAAACAATAATAACTTTTATTTGAATGCCTCATATAAAGGAGATTTTGGAACAGGCTGGCAACTAACATCAGGAATTAGTTATGGTTACAGTAATAATAAAGTTAAATACGATATTAATGATGTTGATACCAAAGAAAATGCTGCACAGCTGAAATTAAAGTTAAGAAAAAACATTTCTAACTACTTTAAATTATCTTTTGGAGCTGATTATTTTATTACCAAATTCAATGAGAATTTTAATGATAATGTAAATATTCAGGTGGCAAATGGCTATGATTCAAACATTGCAGCATTTTATACTGAGGGAGATATTTTATTCTCGAAAAAGTTAGCAGCAAAAGTAGGTTTCCGACTTTCAAATAACAGTTTGTTAAACGAAACCAATATTGCACCAAGAGCATCTATCGCGTACAAAGTTTCAAAAAGTAGCCAGTTTTCATTTGCATACGGAGATTTCAGTCAGACTCCTGTAGTTGATTATATTAAGTTTTCAAAATACCATCAATTCGAAAGCGAAAAGGCAAGGCATTATATTTTGAATTATCAATTTACAAAACCAGGTCAGACTTTTAGAGCCGAAGCGTATTATAAAGATTACAGCAACCTGGTTCAGTACAATACAAGAGACATTGCTTATAACTCGGTTTTCAACAATAACGGTTCCGGATATGCAAAAGGATTGGATTTATTTTGGAGAGACAGCAATCTCCTTAAAAACTTAGAGTATTGGGTTTCGTATTCTTACATCGATTCAGAAAGACAATATAAAAATTTCCCAACCATGGCAACGCCTGGTTTTGTAGCCAATCACAGTTTGTCTGTTGTAACCAAATATTTCATTACCGATTGGAAATCACAAGTAGGTTTCACAAATAGTTACAGTTCAGGAAGACCTTACAATGATCCAAATCAAACGCAGTTTATGAATGGTAAAACGAAATCATACAATAGCTTGAGTTTTAACTGGGCCTATTTATTGACAACACAAAAAATCTTGTATTTCTCTGTTTCAAATGTATTAGGAACTCAAAATATTTTCGGATATGATTACGCAAAACTTCCAGATGCCAGCGGAGTGTATCAAAGACAAGCTGTTGTACCAACCGCAGATCGATTTTTCTTCGTAGGCTTCTTCTGGACGATCAGTAAAAACAAGAATGAGAATCAGTTGAAAAACTTGTAAAAAAGGGACTAAGGGTCTAAGATGCTAAGTTGCTAAGGTTTTTTCTTAGTAACTCGAATTCTGGAAATTATAAAAGATACAAAGAGAGAAATAGTATAGAAAAACCTTAGAACCTCAGAACCTTAGTATCTCAGAACCTCAAAAAAAACAATTCAGTCACCATATTCGACAACTCAGTATCATTTAATTTTAAAAGATTAAAATCCAACTTACTTTTGAAGTATAATTAGAAATAACAATAACAATAACAATAACAATAACAATAGAGTTTTAATCATCAATATAAAAAAAACTTAGACCCTTAGTAACTTAGAATCTTAGAACCTTTAAAAAAAAAATCATGACCAAAATTATTACAATTACCACGCTATTTATTTGCAGTTTATTATCTGCACAAACACAATTTGAACAAGGAATGGGGAAAGCTTTTGGGCTTTGGAAAGAAGGAAAAAATGCTGAAGCTTCGGCAATGTTCGAAAGAATTGCAGCAGCAGAAAAAACAAGTTATTTGCCAAATTATTATGTAGCTTTAATCAACACTACATCGGCTTTTTCAGAAAAAGATAAAACTAAAATCGACTTGTTACTGACAAAAGCACAAGATGCCTTAGACGTTGAATTTATTAAAGATCAGAATAATGCAGAATTATATGCGATGCAGGCTTTGATTTATACAGCCTGGGTTGTTGCAGATCCAATGACAAACGGAATGAAATATTCGGCTAAAGTAATGGAAGCTTATGCAAAAGGAAAGGCAATCGATCCAAACAATCCAAGAATTGTTTTTGGAGAAGCAGATTATCAAATCGGAGGTGCAAAATGGTCAGGTGTTGATACAAAACCCCTTTGCGCACAAGTTGATAAAGCTATCGAACTTTTTGCTACTTTTAAACCAGAAACACCTTTTTCTCCAAAATGGGGATTAGAAAGAGCTTTGGAAACTCAAAAAAATTGCAAAAAATAAAAACTAATTTAAGCCAGGAAATAAATGAAAGATAATAGAAATACATTTGCGAATTTAAAAAGTGGAACAATCGCATGTTTCAAGATTTCTATGGTCTTTACCGTTATATTTTCAGTTTTTTTAGGTGCGGATCTTACTTTCGAAAATGTTTTAATAACATTCTTTTTAAGCTGCCTGTATTCTTTCGGTTTAGGTTTCGGAAATGGTTTTATCAACGTTCTTTTAGATAAAAAATGGGATTGGCTGGAGCAGACGAATCTGCGGGTTTATTTCGGAATTTTAGCCACAGTTTTATATACAGTGCCAGCCGTCTTAGCGGTAAATTATGTTGTATTTGTAGTAATACAAAATATGCCTTTAAGTAATTTTTTTGGCGAAAGAATGATCTGGGTGCATCTTTTTTACATCATTTTATCGCTTGGAGTTTCGACTTTTATGCAAGCGAGAAGTTTTATGGTAAAATGGAAACAGGCCTCAAAATTTGAAATAACACAACAAAAGATTATTGCAGGAACGGCAAATGCCAAATTCGAAAGTTTAAAAAATCAGATCGATCCGCATTTTCTTTTTAACAGCCTAAATGTCTTAAGTTCTTTGATTGAAGAAAATCCCGATAATGCGCAACGATTTACCACTTCTTTGTCTAAAATATATCGTTACGTTTTAGAGCAAAAAGACAAAGAATTGGTTTCTGTTGAAGATGAATTGGCGTTTGCAAAAACGTATATGAATCTGCTTAAAATGCGCTTTGAAAATAGTCTGTTTTATGAATTGCCAACGACAGCAATTAACCCTGATGCCAAAGTGGTTCCCTTATCATTACAGCTTTTACTTGAAAATACGGTAAAACATAATGTAGTAAGCGAACAAAAGCCATTGCATATTAGAATTTTTATTGAAGGGGATTATTTAGCAATTCAAAATGATTTTCAGAAAAAAGAAGTTTTACAAGACAGACAAGGAGTTGGATTGCAAAATATCGTAAATCGCTACGGAATTGTAACCAACAGAAAAGTATTGATTGAACAAAATGAAAAAACATTCACCGTTAAGATTCCGGTTTTAACGAAACAAATAACAGTTATGGAAACAAATGCAGACTATAGCGATGAGAATAAAGCTTATTTCAGAGCTAAAAAAAGAGTAGAAGAACTAAAAGGATTTTACGGAAATATAATTTCGTATTGCTGCGTAATTCCGTTTTTAATTTTTATAAATTTGAGATATTCTCCTGGCTTTCAATGGTTTTGGTTTTCTGCTTTAGGCTGGGGATTTGGAGTTGTAATGCATGCTTTTAAAGTTTTCGGATACAGCTCAGATTGGGAAGAACGAAAAATCAGAGAGATTTTGGAAAAAGAAAATAACAAACAAAGCTGGAAGTAATCATGGAAACAAATTATACAGAAGCAGAACGTTATTATCAGGCCCAGAAAAGAGTAAAAGAGATTAAAGATTTTTATGCACACTTAACCGTATACTTACTTTGTAACCCAATTGTAATCGCTGTAAATCTAATGACTTCTCCGGGCTATTTATATTTTTGGTTCTCTTTGCTTGGATGGGGAGTTGCGATTGTTTTACATGGATTAAAAGCATTTGACTGTTTTCCTTTTTTAAATAAGGAATGGGAGCAGAGAAAAATAGAAGAAATCCTGGAAAAAGATAATAATAAACAACTTTGGAAATAGTCATGGAACAGGATTTTAATGAAGAAAAGCGGTACCAACAGGCTCAGAAAAAGGTTAAAGAGATAAGAGGATTCTATCAGCATCTAACAGTTTTTATTCTTGTAACTATATTGCTAATTGTAATAAATCTAATGACTTCACCAGAATATTTATGGTTTATTTGGTGCATAGTGGGTTGGGGAGTAGGAGTCATTTTTCACGGATTAAAAGTTTTTGGAATATCTCCATTTTTTAATAAAGAATGGGAAGAACGAAAAATTAAAGAATTTATAGATAAGGAAAAAGAAAGTAAAAAACAAACCTGGAAATAGTCATGGAAACAAATTGCAATTACGATCAGGAAAAATTTAAAATTGAAGCGATCTTTAGTAAAAAGATAGTGAGACTAAGATCCTTTTATATACATGCATTTATTTATGCTATCGGACTAACTTTTTATATTTTAAAAGAATTTTACGGATTTCCTCTAAATTTCTTTCCGTTGCGTTATTTGAATAGCATCGTAATGATAATCTGGACCAGTGTATTTTTAGTGTCCGCAATTGACTTATTTGCGTATTATAAGATCTTCGGAGAAGAATGGGAAGAACGCAAAATGAAAAGCCTTTTAGATAAAAAAACAAAAACACAAAAATGGGAGTAATTATGGAAGTAAATTTTAATGAAGAAGATAAATATTACCTGGCTAAAAAGAAAGTCGAGAATATAAAAGGATTTTATAGTAATTTGACATCTTATATTGGTGTAAATATAGTTTTGATTTTTATCAATTTGTATACAACACCAAATCATTTGTGGTTTTATTGGCCCTTAATGTGGTGGGGAGTTGGAGTACTCTTTCATGGTTTGAAAGTTTTTGAAGTATTTCCGGTTTTAGGAAAAGGCTGGGAAGAAAGAAAGATCAGGGAGATCATGGATAAAGAAAAAGAGAACCAAAGTAAATGGCAATAATTTTAAATTAAAATAAAATGGGACGGTTCAGAAGACGTATGTACGAAGATTATGGGCAAGAATTTAATAATGACGAGCACTTTGAAATGGCTTATCAAAAAGTGAAAAGAATTAAAGGTTTTTACTCACATTTGAAAGTTTACATTATAATTAATATTCTAATTATTATCTCAAATTTGGATGGAAATCTTTTTGGATGGAACCTTCAGGAAGATGGTTTATTAGATTGGCATACTTATTCAACAGCATTTTATTGGGGTATTGCTTTAGTGATTCATGCCTTTACAGTGTTTGGACCAGATGTTTTTTTTAACGGTGATTGGGAGCAAAAGAAAATCCGGGAATACATGGATAAAGAAGCTTCAAATACCAATAAATGGGAGTAAATTTGTACTATTTTTTTTCAATTTTTTAGTTTAGTAAATGACCACATTAATTATAGAAGACGAAAAACCGGCAGCAAGATTATTGCAGCGAAAACTTGAAAAGTTAGAGATTGCCGTCGAAACTATGTTGCATTCTGTAGAAGAATCTGTAGATTGGTTTACCAACAATGAACATCCGGACCTGATATTTTTGGATATTCAGTTGTCTGACGGTTTATCGTTTGAAATTTTTGAAAAAATAGATATTAAAAGTGCTATCATTTTCACCACAGCTTATGATGAATATGCTTTAAAAGCCTTTAAGCTCAACAGTATAGATTATCTTTTAAAACCAATTGACGAAGATGATCTGGAAATTGCCGTAACTAAATTTAAGGCACGTTTACCAAAATCAAATCCAGAGAATCAAAATCTTCAACTTGATTTTGAACAAATACGCCGAATGCTGTCAAATCCTTTTGAGAAAAATTACAAAAAGCGATTCACGGTAAAAATTGGACAGCATTTAAAAGTCATTACTACCGATGAAATTGAATGTTTCTTTAGTGAAAACAAAGGAACTTACATCCATACTTTCGATAACAGAAATTATTTAATCGATTCTACTTTAGAAATTTTGGAGCAGGAATTAGACATGAAAGATTTCTTCCGAGTAAGCAGAAAATTCATTGTACCACTTCAGGCTATAAAAGAAATTCAGGTGTATACCAATTCCCGTTTAAAAGTAATTTTACCTTCGTATAAAGAAGATGAGGTCATTGTAAGCCGCGAAAAGGTACAGGATTTTAAGAGTTGGCTGGGCTAGGTTTTTTAGCCTCCAGAATCATATAAAACTGAATTCCGAATAATATAGAAGCTAACACCAAGTGTATGGCCTGACTTCCTATTGGAAAATCAAGATAAGCCATTGCCATTCCGGTAAGGATTTCAATTCCAATTATGGCAACTACCCAGTTTATTTTTGAAAATCCTAAGCCAAATTTAGTGTTTCTAACATACAAATACAGGTTAACCAACAGTACCAAAATAGAAAAAGAGCGGTGAACATAAAAAGTAATCGACGGATTTTGTAACCAAACAATACTTGCTGTTAATCCGTTTTTCACTTGTTCATCTACAAACTGACGTACTTGTGTTCCAATCGCTACCTGAACTAAAGTCAACAATAGTGAAAATAAAAGTACGTTTCTAAAAGTTGAATTGTATTTTACAGTTGCTAATTTTGGTCTTGCCAATTGGATGATGTATAAAATTACGGCAACAATTACCAAAGCCATCACCATGTGAACCGTTATTTTTATTGGGTTCAATACAGAGTAGACTACTTTTGCACCTAACCATGCCTGAAAGCCCATCATAAAAACAACCAACCAGGAAAGTAAAGTGATTTTCTTGTTTTGTTTCCAAAATTTAAAAGAGGCAATTGCCATGAAAAAACAGGCCATTCCTGCCAAAGCGCCACAAAGTCTGTTGATATATTCAATCCAGGTGTGTAACGGATTAAAAAGCGCATAATCGTGTTTGGTATATTTTTCCCAATGTGAAGCATCAAAAGAAGTTTCAGTAGTAAAATTATCTTTCGCGACCAAAAGGCTTTCATCTTTAATAATCACTTGTCCTTTTTCGAAAGCACGGTTCGGCTCCCAGGTCAATTCTTTTAAATCTGTTGGCGGAATATAATATCCAAAACATTTTGGCCAGTCCGGACAGCCCATTCCAGATCCTGTCATACGAACCAAAGCTCCTGCGACAATTACTAAATAAACTAAAACTAATGCTGTTTTTGCGATTGTAGGGAAATATTTTTTCATTCTTTTTTAAGTGACTAAGATTCTAAATTACTTACCTGAAGTTTCAGGATTAGTTTTTTGATTTATTTAAATGGAAAGTTTTCAGGACGTTGTCTAGTGTCCCAAATATCAAGAACAATAATTTCAGTTGGTGTTATTTTATAAATTAGTTCAAAATGACTAATAATTATAAATTTTATGTCTACGTTATCAACAGAATTACCAAATTCAGGAAGCTTTAAAACAATTTTTAAATTTTCATTAAAAATAAGATTTAATTTATTACTGTATATTTTTGATTATTGCGATAATTCCAATAATCAAAAATACTCTTTCTTGAATTTTGAGCAGTAATAGACCAAATTAATCTTCTAACCATGCTTGGATTTCTTTTTGAGCTTCTTCATCAGAAATACATTCGCCGTTTTCATATTCTCGTAATGCCTGATCTATTTTTCTTTGCTCTGCTGGAGAAAAAATGCGTATATTTTTTTCATACTTTAAAGCTGGTTCATTTACTTCAGTTGGATTTTCGTCGGATAAAACATAATTATTTTCTTCCAATAAAGATTTTATTTTTAGCAATAAATCTATATCAGTCGTTTCAATTATTTTTTTTATTAAATAGAGTTTTATTTCGGATGTTGTCATGACTTATTTTTTTTACAAAATTAAGTAAATTTTCCTACAATTTTAAAGTAAGGTTTTAAATCTTTGTTGCTTTGTGCCTTTGTTCCTATGCACCTTTTTTTAGACCCATTTTTTCAGCTCTTTTGATTATAAAATCATAAGCAGCCTGATATTCGTTTGGAATATCACCTTCTAAAATGGCTTCTTTTACAGCTTCTTTTAAAACTCCAATTTCTCGGGAAGGTTTTAAATTGAAAATTTCCATGATTTCTTCACCAGAAATTGGCGGTTGAAAATTACGGACATGATCACGCTCTTCCACTTCAACGATTTTCTTGCGGACAATGTCAAAGTTTTTATGATACTTCTTAAACTTTGCTGGGTTTTTAGTTGTGATATCAGCTTCGCATAATGTCATTAAATCTTCCACATCTTCGCCGGCATCAAAAACCAAACGACGAACGGCGCTATCCGTTACAATATCTTGTGCCAAGACAATTGGGCGCGAACTCATAATCACCATTTTTTGCACAAACTTCATTTTGTGATTCAATGGCATGTGCAAACGTTCAAATATTTTCTTTGCCATCTTTCCACCAAGAAACTCATGTCCGTGAAAAGTCCAGCCTTGTTTTTTAGTGAAACGTTTTGTCGGTGCTTTTCCAATATCGTGTAATAATGCAGACCAACGCAACCAAACATCATCTGTATTTGGACAAATATTATCTACAACTTCTAATGTGTGGTAAAAGTTGTTTTTATGGGTGTGACCTTCAATTTCTTCTACCTGATTTAAAGCTGTTAATTCAGGAAGAACAATATCCAGAAGTCCGGTTTGGTATAAAAGTAAAAATCCGATTGACGGTTTATCTGTCGAAAGAATTTTATTCAATTCATCTACAATTCTTTCTCCCGAAATGATTTTAATTCTCTCCGCATTTTTCGTAATGGCATCGAGGGAATTTTTTTCGATTTCAAAACCTAACTGATTGGCAAAACGAATGGCACGAAGCATTCGCAAAGGATCATCGGAATACGTAATACTTGGATCTAAAGGCGTTTTGATAGTTTTGTTTTCCAAATCCGCCAATCCATCAAAAGGATCAGAGAGATCTCCAAATGTTTTTTCGTTTAATGATAATGCCAAAGCATTGATCGTAAAATCACGACGGTTTTGATCGTCTTCAAGTGTTCCGTTTTCGACAATCGGGTTTCTGCTGTCGAAATTATACGATTCTTTTCGGGCACCAACAAATTCTATATCAGTATCTTCAAAACGAAGCATTGCCGTTCCGTAGGTTTTAAAAACCTGTACTTTTGGGTTTTTCGGAAGTAATTCAGAAACTTTCAAAGCCAATTCGATTCCGCTTCCAACGGCAACAACGTCAATGTCTTTTTTAGAACCTCGCTTTAAAAGCAAATCACGAACAAAGCCTCCAATAACGTAACTGTCAACGTTGAGTTCCTGAGATGCTTTCGAAATAACTCCGAAGATTTTATGTTGTAAAGCTGTTTTATAGTTTGTTTGTATAGCCACGAATTCAGTAATTTTTATAAAATAATACGTTTGTGTTCAAGTGAGGAAGAATTAAAGTTTGCTAAAATTGCTAAATGTGTTTTCGAAACTTTAAGATAATTTAGACATTGTGAAATGTGCTTTGGATGCAGAAAATCACTTGATTTTATTTCAAGTATAATTTTATCAAACAAAACAAAATCAGCATAAAATTTGTGATCCAATATGATGTCTTTATAATTTACCAAATATTCTTTTTCTCTTTCAAATGGAATATTTGCCTTTTTGAATTCATATTCTAAAGCATCTTTATATACGATTTCAGAAAAACCTCCACCTAAATTTCTATGAACATCAAATAAAATTCCCATTATTTGATAACTTTCCAGTTGATATAATATTTTTGTCATTGCCTAAATTTTTCCGCCACGAATTCACGAATTTTTTAATTAATTTTTAAAAAGTTAATTCGTTAATTCGTGGCCATTATTTAGAATACAACTTTCAATTATATATTGAAATGTTATTTGGAATTTTATAGTTGCAAATTTACAACATAGAACACGCCTTTTACAATCAAATCTTTACTTTTTTAAACAAATTCATATTTTTAGGATTAAATTCTATTAAAACAAAAAACTTAACGCTGAATTTCACAAATCAAAATCAAAAAAAAGAAATTCGTGAATTCGTGGCGGAAAAACGATCAGTACATATTCACTTATAGAACTATCAAACAAATCAATTCGTATTGCTGTATTTTAAAAATTCAATTTGTATTTTTGAATCATAGAAAAACGTACAAATGAAAATTGTTATATCGCCTGCGAAGTCACTGAATTTCGAAAAAGAATTACCAACTACTCAATATACTGAACCGTCTTTTTTAAAAGAAGCGCGCCAGGTTCACAAAATTTTAAAGACTAAAAAACCAGCAGAATTGTCTGAATTAATGTCTATTTCTGAAAAGTTGTCTGATTTAAACTGGGAGCGTAATCAAAAATGGAAAACGCCTTTTTCTCCTGAAAATGCACGCCCGGCTGTTTATACTTTTGATGGTGATGTTTATACCGGATTGGATGCTTATACTATTCCGTTAGAAAAATTAGAAGTATTACAAGATAAACTTAGAATTTTATCGGGACTTTATGGTGTTTTAAAACCACTGGATTTAATGCAGGCATACCGTTTAGAAATGGGAACAAAAATGCCAGTAGGTGAATACAAAAACTTACATGAATTCTGGAAGCCAACCGTTACAAAAGCGTTGAATAAAGAGTTGACAAAAGGAGAGCTGTTTGTGAATTTAGCCAGTAACGAATATTTTTCAGCAGTTGATGTAAAAACATTAAAAGTTCCTGTAATCACTCCGGATTTTAAAGATTACAAAGATGGGAAATTAAAAATGATTAGTTTCTTTGCAAAAAAGGCGAGAGGTATGATGGTACGTTATATTATCGATACTAATGCGGAAACTATTGATGACTTAAAAGGTTTCAATTATGAAGGTTATCAGTTTGATGCGAATCTTTCTAAAGGAAATCATTTGGTTTTTACGAGATAATTTTTAAGATGCTATGGTTCTAAGTTTCTAAGATACTAAGGTTTTGCCTGAGAGTCGGAGACTTTATCTATATTGTAGAAAGGGATTTCAATCCCTGTAATCTAATTAAAATAAAAAAGCCGGGTAAAATAAATTACCCGGCTTTTTCGTATTATAAATTATAAATCAATTATTATATTAACGCTATTAATGCATTGCATCAGCAGGATTAATCTTGTTTTTACCTCTTTTGATAAAGAGGATAATTGGAATACAACATAAGAACATAATACCTAGATACATAAAAATGTCTATGTACGACATTACGGTACTTTGCTTCATAATTGAATAATCGATAGCCTGATAGGCTTTTTTAAGGGCAACATCGGCGCTATATCCTTTTGACATAAAAGCTCTTTGCATTCCTTGAATACGTTGTTGAACGTCAAACTTTGCAGGATCTAAATTGTTAATTAGATTTACTCTGTGTTCCTGACTAAAACGAGTGATAAAAGTGGTGATAATTGCAATACCAAATGAACCTCCTAATTGACGCATCATTCCGGTAAAAGCGGCTCCTTCACCAATATGTTTTCCTTTTAAAGTTGAAAGTGAAAGTGTGGTAATAGGTACAAAAAGTAATCCTAAACCAATTCCTCTTAAAATCAATGGCCAATACATATGTTCTACACCAGTATCAGGTGTCATACGAGTTTGCATCATAAAGGTAAAAAAGAAGAAAACTAAAAATCCAACTCCTACCATATAAGCTTGCGGAACTCCTTTCTGGATCATGTTACCCACAAAAGGCATCATGAACGCAGTGGTAATTGAACCTGGAATCAATAATAATCCGGCATCCGTTGCGGTCCATCCTAAAATAGACTGTGTGTAAATCGGAATAATTAAAGTTGATCCGTATAATCCAAAACCAAGAATAAAACACATTACGGTTCCAATTCTAAGATTTCCGTCTTTTAAAACACTTAGATTTACAATTGGATGTTTATAGGTTAGCTCTCTCCAAATAAACAGTACCAATCCAAGAACTGTTACTACACTTAATGTTACAATAAGAGAATCATTAAACCAGTCGTCTTGTTGACCATGTTCCAGAACGAATTGTAATGATCCGATAAAAGCCGATAGCAATATAATTCCCCACCAGTCAACCTGATTCGCTTTTAGTTTTTCTCCGTATTTCGGGCTTCTAACAAAAGTCAAAGCCAAAATAGTAGCGATAATTCCTAACGGAATATTGATATAAAAGATATAAGGCCAGGAATAATTATCTACTAAATAACCTCCTAAAGGTGGCCCTAAAGTTGGTCCAACAATTACTCCCATTCCGTAAATAGCTTGCGCCATACCACGTTTTGCAATCGGATAACTTTCGGTAATAATGGTTTGGGCTGTTACAAGTAAGGCGCCTCCACCCATTCCCTGAACAAACCTAAAGGCTACTAGTTCCCAAATATTGGTTGCGTTACCACATAAAAAGGAGCAGACTGTAAATATTATTATGGAAGCCACAAAATAATTACGTCTTCCAAATTGCTGTGATAACCAGCTCGTCATCGGAATTACAATAACATTCGCAATTGCGTATGCTGTAATTACCCACGCCACATCGGTCAAGGTAGCACCAAGACTTCCGCGCATGTCTGTAAGAGCTACGTTTACAATCGTTGTATCTACAATTTCCAGCAAGGCACAAAGTACTGCTGTAATGGTAATAATAACGCGTCTGTAACCGTATTCTACTAAATCGTCGTCTGCTTGTACTGCTGTTGCCATTTATTTATTTTAAATGTACGTCTACATCAACATTCATTCCCGGGCGTAATAATTTTACTTTCTCAGGGTCATTCGTTGGATCTAAACTAATTTTTACCGGTAATCTTTGAATTGTTTTTACGAAGTTTCCTGTTGCGTTATCAGGAGGTAATAATGAAAAACGAGATCCTGTAGCTGGAGAGAATGATGTTACAATTCCTTTAAACTCATAGTTAGGATAAGCATCTACTTTTAAGGTTACTTTTTGTCCCACAATCATTTTGTTTAATTGTGTTTCTTTGAAGTTAGCTACAACCCAAGCCTCATTGTTATTGATGATGTAAAATAAAGATTGTCCTGGCTGAACCAATTGTCCTGGCTGAATATCAACTTTAGAAACCTGACCATCAATTGCAGCTGTTACAACTGTATATGTAAGATTTAAATGAGCAACATCCAACATTGTTTTAGCTCTTTTAATGTTTGCAGCAGCAACTTCAGTTTGTTTGTCAGAAGCTTTAGATTTAGATTCAATTACCGATTTTTGGTAAGAACTAGCTCTTTGTTGTTGCTCTAAAACACGAACTTGATTTTCAGCCTCATCTTTTGCAGATAAAGCCTGTTCGTATTGTTGTTTAGTGATTGTATGTGTTTTGTATAGATTATTATAACGATTGTAGTCGTTAGTAATTTGTCTCAATCTAATTTTAGCACTTTCGATAGAACCACTTGCAGATCTCATTTGAGCATCTGAAACTGAAATGCTTGCATTTGCACTACCAATATCTGCTTTTGCAGCTTCGTATTGACCTTCAGCACCTAACAAAGCAGCATTTGCTTCGTCAATCTTCAATTGATAATCTCTTTTATCGATAGTAAATAAAGTATCTCCTTTTTTTACAAAATCATTATCTTTTACATACACTTTACTAATGTATCCAGATACTCTCGGAATAATTGGATTCATTTTTTTCTCAATCTGAGCATCATCTGTTTCTTCGTGAGACTGTCCGTGTAAGTATTTTGTTATTCCGTAAGTTCCCCCCAATAAAACCAAAACGGTTAGTATAATGATGAATTTAGTATTTGTTTTTTTCTTTTCCATGAGAGCGATCGATTATATTTTAGAAAGATTGAATGATTGAGATAATTGGCCTGATACTGAAAGTAATTCGTAATATTTTTGAATAATGGTTGCTTTAGATAAAGCAGTATTAATTTTAGCATTTAAATGCTCTACATCAGCCTCAACCAAGTCATTGGTGTCAGACAATCCATTATCAAATTTATCTTTTACAAGTCTGTAGTTTTCAGATGCTTGTTGAAGTGCTTCGTCATAAACCACACTTTGGTTAATGGCTAAATCGTAATCTTCAATAGATTTCTGAACTTCATTTTTAATACGATCAGTCAAAATTGCTTCTGAACTTTTTGTTTCTAAAGCCTGGCTTTCGGCAACTTTTACATGTGCACTGTTTTTATAGAGTCCTGAAATATCGTATGACAAACCAAGTCCAAAATTCATTGCATATTTTACAGTAATAAAATCTTTAAGATCCAGTGCTGTATAACCACCTAATAAGGCAAGTGAAGGATAATAACCTGCTTTTGCTATTTTGATATTAGCCTCGCTCGCTTTTTGTTGCAAACGAATAGCCTCTAAATCCTTTCTGTTTTCAAGCGCAACGGCATCAGATGATGGTGCATTGCTTGTTTTTAAGCTAAAGAAATCGCCTTCGTTAACGACCAATTTTACACTTGGATCTAACTTAAGTAAAGTAGTCAGGTAAAAGTTAATATTATTGATGTTGTTATTGGCTTCATCGATAGATAATTGCGTTTTTGAAACCAATAATTGTGATTTCAATAAATCATTTCTTGGAATGATTCCGTTTTTCTCTAATTCGGTAAAATCAGTAACACGCTGTTTGGCTTGTTTTTGATTTTCGTTTAAAAGATCCAATGTTTTTTGAGCTTTGTATAAGGCAGTATAATAAGTGATTACACGCAAAGCGACATCTTCTTTTGTTTTGGCAGCATAAGCACTTTCAGCTTCATACAAATTATCATATGCTTTAATGCTGTTCTGAATTTTAAATCCGGAAAATATTGGCAAACTTAGCGTTGCCATACCTAATAACGCCTGATCCGGAGATGGCATTGGCTCAGCACTTGCCTGATCACTGCTATTATTATGCAGGTCGATTGAAGCTTTTGTCAATCTTTGATATTGGCCAGAAATTTTAATATCTGGATATTGATTGTTTTTAACCTCTTGTAGTTCGTATTTTTTTGAGTTTACCTTAGTGTTGGCAAGCGTAACTTCGTTACTTTTTTCCCAAGCCAGTTTTACGGCTTCGTCTAAGGTTAAACTTGTTTTTTCTTGTGCTTCTATTGATGAGATTCCAATGAAGAAAATACCAAAGAGCAATAATGGATTAATTTTCATAAACAAGTAGCGCTTTTATAGTTTGTTGAATGTGCTTTGTAAGACTGGTTTTAATGTAATTATTATACATTTCTTCTGTGTTTAAATTCAATAATTCCACGAAAAAGGATTTATTCATATGAAAGTGAAAAAAGGTTCCGATTATGGTCGGTGTAAGCAGCGGAATTATAATATCTTTTCTAAATACGCCTTTTGCCTGACCTTGTGCTATAATACTTTCAACCGATTTAAGATTTCCTTTTTTCAATTCGGTAAAGGCAATCATGCTTTTTTCTCTCTTTTCTGAATTGATTTCAAAATGTAAAACTCTGAAAATACCTTTGTTACAACTGATTCTATTAATGTAAATTTCGATTAATTTATTGACTTTTTCAAGAGGTTCGAGATTTTCTTGTAATAAATTTTCGAGTTGTAATTTTAAATCAGATGTTTTGTAAAGAATTAAAGCCTCCAGTAGTCTTTCTTTTGAACCAAAATAATACGAGACCATTGCAATATTAATTTTTGCATGTTTTGAGATATCCCGTATCGATGTACCCTCAAATCCTTTCTCAGAAAATAGCTTTTCAGCAACCTCCAGAATCTGAATTTTTTTATCGTTTAATTCGATGTTTGACATGGTCGTTTTTCTAATCGGGTACAAAATTAAACAAGCGTTTAAATTAAACAGTTGTTTAATTTTATTTTAACAAAAAATTAACATAAAAGGATGTGGTAGTTTTATGTTAATATTTTGATTAAATGAGTTAGAAAAAATTATTTTTCCAGAATGAGTTTTAGTGGATTTTGTCTAGTATCAAAGATATTAGAGACATATACAATTTGCGTAAGTTCGTCGATCCAGTAAATAATTTTATAATTCTTATAAACTAAGTATCTAAAATCTTCAATTCTTTTTGATAATAATTCCTCTTTTTGTCCGCCGTAAGCATTGAATTCTAACGTAAATGAAATATCGACTATTCCATTTACTAAAGTTTGAGCAACTTTAATCCCTGCTTTAAATTTGTAATATTCAAAAATGTCATCAAGTTTATCTTCGGCAAATTGTGTCCAATAAACTGTTAATCCCATTTTTTAATTTTAGATTTTAAGTCTTTTGCAGAGATTATTCTACCTTTTTTTGCATCATCAAGTGATTGATCAATTTCCTTATTAAATTGATCAATACTCATCGATTTCATTTCCTGGTCAAATAACTTTACTTTTTGTTTGTGAAGTATTGTTTCAAGATGAGTGACTATTTCTTCGCTTTCAAGTCTTAGAAATTCCTGAACGAAAGATATTTTGCGAGCTTCTAAATCCATGATAATTGAGTTTATTCAAATGTACGAAATAATTATAAAGTTTTTATTTATCGGATCTCCCCAACAAATTCCGAAATCTTCCCACTACCACTTTCGCTTAAATGCTTAATAAAAGCACTTCCAATAATAGCGCCTTTTGCATATTTCGTAGCTTGATTAAAAGTTTCTTTATTCGAAATTCCGAAACCAATAATTTGTGGATTTTTCAAATTCATGTTTGCAATTCTTTCGAAATAATCTTCCTGAACATTTGCAAAACCAGATTGAGAACCCGTAACACTTGCAGAACTTACCATATAAATAAATCCGTTTGAAACGCTGTCAATAAAACGAATACGTTCATCTGAAGTTTGAGGCGTAATCAAAAAGACATTGATTAATCCGTATTTTTCGAAAATAGCTTTGTATTCATCTGCATACACATCAACAGGTAAATCCGGAATAATTAAACCGTCGATACCAATTTCGGCACATTTTTTACAGAATGCTTCAACTCCGTATTGCAACATCGGGTTGAAATATCCCATAATAATCAACGGAATTTTTACGCTTTCGCGGATGTTCTTCAGCTGATCGAAAAGAATTTGAGTCGTCATTCCGTTATGAAGTGCCGTGGTTGAACTCGCCTGAATCGTTGGTCCATCGGCCAAAGGATCGCTAAAAGGCAAACCAATTTCGATTAAGTCAACGCCATTTTTTTCTAAATCCTGAATAATCTGAACCGTATCGTTTAAGTTAGGATATCCGGCAGAAAAATAGATAGAAAGTATTTTTTTATCTTCTTGTAATTTTTGAGTTATTCTGTTCATTTTTTTTTATGTTTTTCTCCTGCAAGGTTTTCAAACCTTGTGGGTATTTATAAGTTATTTCTTTGCCACCCCCGATAACTATCGGGGTAAAAGATTTTCACTGATTATTGCTGGAAATATATTTCACGCAGATTTAAAATAGATTTAAGCTGATTTGCGCAGATCTTTTTAATTTAATCTGCTCTAATCTGCCAGATCTGCGTGAAAAAAATCTTTTAATCTGTGCAATCTGTGGGTTTATTTTTTTTAAATCTTCGCAACTTTGCTTGTCCAATTATCATTTTTATTTTCGACCAATAATAATCCGGAATCTGAATCATTCATTTGTCCAACTAATTCTCCTTTGTTATTCCAAAATGCACTTTGTCCCGCTGAAGGATAACCCCAGGATTCTCCACTGAAATTTGACATCAAAATATTCATTGTATGTTTCTCAGCATAACTTTGCAAATCGCGATATGCATTCGGAATCCCGTTTGGTGTAAAGAAAATACTGGCGATGTAAATATCAGTTGCTCTTTTACAGGCATTTTCCGGATGTAACGGATTATCGATATCAGCACAAATGGCAAATGAAATCTTTTGATCTTTAATAGTAATCATGGGATTATAATTAAATGAAGATTGAAAAAATTTGTCTTCGCCTTCATGCAAAAATTGTTTTGTATAAATGGAGACCAAATTATCCGGAGCAATAACAAACTCTCCGATAAACATTTGATCTTCAATTTGAATTGCTGCTCCGGCAACAATAATAATATTATTTTCAGAAGCCAGTTTTTTCAAATGATCCAGTCGCGAATCGTCTTTTTTGAAAGCCAGTTTTTGAGCATTTTCTCTTTCGTAACCTGTAATAGACATTTCAGGAAATGCAATTAGTTGTGCTCCATTTTGCACTGCCAATTCGATAAGATTGTAATGATCTTTTAAATTAGCTTCAATATCTCCTCGCGTTGGTTTTGTTTGTGCTGCTGCTAGAATCATTTATTCAGTTTTATTTTTTACTTGTCAATGCGATTTTTATTCCTAATGCGATCAAAACGCCTCCACAAGTTTTGTTGACATAATTTGAAAGTCTTTTATTGTGTTTTAATTTTGAAAAAATTATCGAAGCAAAGTTTGCCAAAATTAAACACCATATTGTCCCTGTAATGGTGAAGGTTATACCAAGTTTAATGAACGGTACAACTGTATTTGTTACGTGTGGATCAATAAATTGCGGCAGAAAAGAAATAAAAAACAAGGCAACTTTTGGATTTAAAACATTTGTAAGAACTCCATCCCGGTATATTTTCTTTAGATTAATTGACCTTTCTGAAACTAATGTTTCTGTATTTAATTGGGATCTGTCTGTTAACATTTTGTATCCAATATATAACAAGTAAGCCGCACCGGCATATTTTATGATATTGAAAACCAATATTGATTTGGCAATAATAAGGGAAAGACCAAAAGCGGCTAAAGTAGTATGAATTAGGGAACCCGTTGCGATACCTAATACAGACATTATTCCTGCTTTTTTTCCTTGCGCCATACTTCTGCTTAATATAAAAATGGTATCATTACCGGGAGTTATATTTAGTAACAGACCAGTTAGAATAAAAGTTTCGTAATTGATTATTCCAGTCATTCTTTGTTTTTATCGTATAAAATTTTCAAAATTCTCCAGCAAATTAGATTCTATAGAGGTATTAACTTTCTATATAAATCCAGGCAATGATTCCTGACTTCAATGTGACTTCAACTCTTTTATAAGCATTAGATTCGAATATGTCTACTTTAGCTAAATCTGAAGGAGAGATGTTATAAACAATACCATGTATAGGGTCTGTAGCATCTTCTGTTGGTACTGCCACCACATAATCGGCCATTCCAAATTCTTCTTCGATCTGCAGACTTTTCAGTTTGTGATTCAAAAGCTGATCTTTAGTTCCAGTCAATACTTTATTAAAAAGCTGCATTTGAATCTGTTTTGACCGTAATGTTCCATAAGAGAATAACTTTTCCATAATTATCATTTTCTCGTTTTATTTTACAACTTAAAATATTCAATATAATTGTCTAAATCTTTATCACCGCGTCCCGAAAGGCTGATGACAACAATATCTGTTGGTTTAAATTTCTTTTGATCTAAAACCGCAAAAGCATGTGCACTCTCAATGGCCGGAATAATTCCTTCTAATTTAGTCAATTGCAAACCGGCATTCATCGCATCATCATCAGTAACAGAGAAAAACTCGCCGCGTCCTGTTTGTGCCAAATGCGCGTGCATCGGTCCAACACCAGGATAATCAAGTCCGGCAGAAATCGAATAAGGTTCAGTAATTTGTCCGTCAGGAGTTTGCATTAAAAGGGTTTTGCAACCGTGAATAACACCTACTTTTCCTAATTTACTTGTTGCGGCACTATGTCCGCTGTCGACACCTTTTCCGGCTGCTTCGACTGCTATGATTCCAACTTCTGGCTCGTGCAAAAAGTGGTAATAGGTTCCGGCGGCATTACTTCCACCACCGATGCAAGCTACAACATAATCAGGGTTTTCACGACCTTCTTTTTCTTTTAACTGCCATTTTATTTCTTCAGAAATTACACTTTGAAAACGTGTTACCATATCCGGATAAGGATGAGGGCCTATCGCAGATCCGATAATATAATGGGTGTCAACCGGATTATTGATCCAATCACGAATCGCTTCGTTTGTAGCATCTTTCAAAGTTCTGGAACCCGAAAGTGCAGGACGAACTTCTGCACCTAACATTTTCATACGGGCCACGTTTGGCGCCTGACGTGCAATGTCAATTTCGCCCATGTAAACGATACATTCTAAGCCCATTAAAGCACAAACTGTTGCGGTTGCAACTCCATGCTGACCGGCTCCGGTTTCGGCAATAATTCTTTTTTTGCCTAAACGTTTGGCTACCAATATTTGGCCAATGGTGTTGTTTACCTTATGAGCTCCGGTATGATTTAAGTCTTCTCTTTTCAGATAAACTTTGGTATTGTATTTTTCAGATAAACGCTTTGCAAAATAAAGCGGACTAGGGCGTCCAACGTAATCCTTTAATAATTGGTCAAACTCCGCTTTAAAATCGGGTTCGCTTGTTATTTTTAAATAATTCTGACGTAATTCTTCTACATTCGGATACAACATTTCGGGAATATAAGCTCCTCCAAATTCTCCGTAATATCCTTTTTCGTTAACATTAAAGTTCATTTCGTTTAAAGTTTAAAAGTTGGCAACATCAAATTTTCGTTTGAAATTGCTTAATAGATTTTTATTTTTTAACCCCGGTTCGATTTCAAATTTACTATTTACATCGATAGCATAAATAGGTAAATTGGTTTTTGATATCTCTTCGATTGCATTTAATTCATTTATTCCGATGCCACCGCTCAAAAAGAATGGTTTTTCAGACTTGTATTTTTTTAATATCGTCCAGTCAAAAGTGGTTCCGTTACCGCCTGGCAATTTTCCTTTTGTGTCAAATAAGAAGTAATCGCAAACAGCTTCGTAAGGTTTTAAAATCTCAAAATCAAAATCGTTATCTGCAGAAAAAGCTTTTATGATTTCGATTTTTTTGCCCAACTTCATTTTTAATTCTTCACAAAATGCTGCCGATTCATTTCCATGTAATTGTACAGCCTGTAAATCGTATTTTGCAACTTTATCTAATATTTCTTCCTGACTTTGATCAACAAAAACACCTGCTTTTTTTGTTGTTTTGAGCAATTCCGGAATCGTTCCGTTAAAATATCTCGCGGATTTTTCCCAGAAAATAAAACCCATATAATCGGGTAGGAGTGCACCTACTTCGAGTATGTTTTCAGGATATTTCATGCCGCATATTTTCAGTTTCATTCGTTGTGTTTTTTTAACCGCAAAGGGCGCAAAGGTTTTTATTTTTGATTGTGCTTACAAACGCAAAGTTCGCAAAGTTTTTTCGCCACGACCCGAACGATAGTGAACAGTCGAAGCAATTCACGAATGAGAATAAATAAATTCGTGAATTCGGGGCTATTTTATACGCTCAAATTTTTAATAAATTCTGTTGCGGCCTCGCCGGCGTTGTCTGTTTTCATGAAGTTTTCTCCAATTAAGAAGCCACTGTAACCATATGGTCTTAATTCTGAAATGGCTTCGATGGATGAGATGCCGCTTTCGGAAACTTTTACAAAATCATCCGGAATTTGTGCTGCCAGCTGTTTACTGAAATCCAGACTAACTTCGAATGTTTTTAGGTTTCTGTTGTTTACGCCAATCATATCTAAACTTGGCATAATCGATTTTTCCAGTTCTTCCTGATTATGAACTTCAAGCAAAACTTCCAGACCTAATTTCTTAGCAAATTCAGATAGTGATTTGATTTCTTCACGGGTTAAAACAGCTGCGATCAATAAAATTAAATCGGCTCCAAAAGCTTTAGCTTCTAAAATTTGGTATTCGTCAACAATAAATTCTTTTCGCAAAAGCGGAATATTCACACTCGCTCTTGCCAAAAGTAAATCGTCAAGTGAACCTCCAAAATATTTACCATCTGTTAAAACCGAAATTCCACAAGCGCCTGCATTTTCATATCCTTTCACGACTTCTTCAACCGTAAAACTATGATTGATAACTGATTTTGAAGGTGAACGACGTTTGTGTTCCGCAATAATTCCGGTTGTACTTGTTCTCAATTTTTGACTTAAAGAAATCGTTTCTCTTCCAAAAAACACCGAACTTTCCAATTGCGAAACCGGAATAATTGATTTTTTAAGAACGACTTCGCGTTGTTTATCAAATATTATTTTATCTAAAATATTCATTGTTATTATAATTTAAAGATTGAAAAATTTAAAGATTAAAAAAATATGATCTAGAAATTAAACATCTATTTTAGTATTTAAGTATTTTATAAAGTTTGATAAGTTTTGAGATATTTCAATGCTTAAATCATAACTTTTTTGAATTTCTAATTGATTACAAAATTGAAGTTCTCTGGATAATATTAGCATACTTCTGACTTCTGCACAACTTCCTTTTGAAATTTTTAGATATCGTATTAATTGCTTGTTATTATTATATTCTGATCCTTCGGCAATATTATTTGTAATGGAGACAATAGCTCTTTTTATTTGATCTTTGAATCCAAATTCTCTTTCAAAAGGTTTACTATTCATTAATGTGAAAATTAATTTAGCTAACTGAATTCCTTTTTTATAGACTTCAAATTCTTCAAAAGATTTAGTCATAATTTTTCAATTTTTAAATCATTAAATCTTTTAATTTATTTAATGCCTTTAATCCTTTTCCAGAAAAAAGACTTTCTTTTGCCAATTCAAATCCTTCTAATGGAGAACATTTGGTAACGGTTGCAATTGCCATTGCAGCATTTGCCAAAACCACATTGTTTTGAGCTTCTGTTCCTTTTCCTGAGATGATATTAGTGAACATTTCTGCTGATTCTTCGATTGTTTTTCCGCCTTCAATTTCAGTTTGAGAGAGAAGTCTAACGCCAAAATCAGAAGGGTTTAACATGCCTTCCATATGTGATGTTATTGTTTTGGTTGGACCTGTTAAGGAAATTTCATCATATCCGTCAAGCGAATGTAAAATCGTAAAATTGATATCCGTATTCTGGTATAAATAAGCATACATTCGGGCTAATTCAAGGTTGAAAACACCTACCAATTGATTCTGCGGAAACGACGGATTTACCATTGGTCCCAACATATTAAAGAATGTTTTTACGGCCAGTTCTTTTCTGATTGGTCCTACATTTTTCATAGCCGGGTGAAATAGGGGAGCGTGTAAAACGCAAATTCCGGCTTTGTCAATACATTTTTCTAAGAATGAAGGATCGTTGCTGAATTTAATTCCCATTTTTTCCATCACGTTGCTTGATCCTGAAATAGAGGATACGCCGTAATTTCCGTGTTTGGCTACTTTAATTCCAGCTCCGGCTGATATAAACGAAGCCAAAGTCGAGATGTTGAAAGTGTCTTTTCCATCGCCACCGGTTCCGCATAAATCGATGGTGTTGTAAGCTGATAAATCAACACGAATACACAATTCTAATAAAGCTTCACGAAAACCCGAAAGCTCATCAATAGTAATACTGCGCATCATGAATACGGTCAAAAATGCCGAAATCTGACTTGGATTATAATTTCCACTTGAAATATTAATCAGTACATCTTTGGCTTCTTCTTTAGAAAGCACTTCGTGGTTGATTAATTTATTTAATATATGTTTCATTTTTTCTTTTAAGTTGCTAAGGTTCTAAGTTACTGAGGTTCTAAGTTTTCCTACTGAGACTGTAAACTGAGACTGAGACTAATAATTGTTAATGTTCATTTCCCTGATAAATCCACATGGGTTCTGTTTTTCCGGCTCTTTCGAATCCGTTCTTTTTGTAAAAATCAACTGCTTTTCCGTCTGCGGTTAACATTTGCATGTGAAAGAGACTGTATTTCTCCTGCATTTTATCGACAATCATTTTTCCAATTCCTTTTCCCTGATAATCCGGAAGCACCAATAAATGCGGATAATAAACAGTCAAAAATCCATCAGAAATAGCATTCCCAAGCCCGATTAGTTTTTTTCCTTCCCAAGCCGTAATTAAAGTCTCTGAATTTAAAAGGCCGTTATATAATTCGTTTGGTTTGTTGGCTGAACTCCATTCATTTGCTTTGTATAAAGTCAATATGTCTTCAATGTTGATTGCTTTGGTATCTGAAAGTGTTATCATTTTTTAAGGTTCTAAGTTGCTAAGAGACTAAGGTTCTGAGTTTTTTTGACTGAGACTGTAAACTGAGACTGAATACTAACTCTTAATCCAGTTCTCCAAGATCAATTTTCCTTTTGGTGTCAACACACTTTCCGGATGAAACTGAACGCCTCTAACATCATAAGTTTTATGTCTTAGTGACATAATTTGCCCATTTTCGTCTATTGAAGTTGCTTCTAAAACGTCTGGTAAATTGGCATCAACAACCCAGGAGTGGTATCTTCCTACTTCGAATTCATTTCCTAATCCGTCAAATAAAAGTTCGTCTGAAACTACTGTTTTTACATTCGTTGCAACTCCGTGATATACTTTATCAAGGTTAGATAATGTTCCTCCAAAAACTTCTCCAATGGCTTGTTGACCCAGACAAACCCCTAAAATGCTTTTTGTTGGAGCATATTTTCGAATAACTGCTTTCAATAAACCAGCTTCATCCGGAATTCCAGGTCCCGGAGAAAGTAATATTTTATCGAAAGAAGCGATTTCATCTATATCAAATTCATCGTTTCTGTAAACGGTAACTTCGCAGTTTAAATCTTCTAAATAGTGCACTAAATTATAAGTGAAACTATCGTAATTGTCTATAACTAATATTTTTTTCATTTTTTTTGAGGTGCTAAGTTTCTAAGATTCTGAGTTGCTAAGTTTTTTTATCTGTGACTGAAAACTGCGACTGAAAACTTTTTTTATTTTTCCCGAACGTATTTTTCTGTGATAATTCGGTTGATGCCTAATTTTTCTACTTTTTCTATTCCTTTTTGAGTTAGCGTATCATTTTTGATTTTTACAACGAACTCAAATTTTCCATTTTCCCATTGACGGTTATTGAAATATTCCAGATTTTCAGTGTAAACACTGTCTTTCAAAGTATATTTTCCACCTCCGCCAAAGAATACTGCTGCTGTGCTGTCTTTTCCGTTATTCAGATCATGATTAAAAAAGGCAAAATGGGTATCATTTATAATTTTAATCATTTTTGTTTTTGGATTGAAAGTTGAGAAAGTTGAATCTTTTTCTGTCGTTTCTGCTGATATAAGACGCCAGGTTCCGATTAACGGAATTGCTGTTGTTTCTTTCTTAGTTTCACAAGAGGCAAAAAGCAAAAATGCAATCAAAAAGGGAATTAGGTTTTTCATGTTTAATTGAAAGATTAAATGATTTAATAATTGAAAGATTCCACAAAATCTTTCAATCTTTTAATTTTTAAATTCTTAAATTTTTTCTGCCATTTCAAGCGCCGTATTCAACGCTCTTAATTTATTATAAACTTCCTGCATTTCGCTTTCTTCATCTGAACTGGCAACAATTCCGGCTCCGGCCTGGCAGTGTAATTGATGATTTTTGCTTAAGAAAGTACGAATCATAATGGCGTGATTAAAGTTTCCTTCAAAATCCATGAAACCTATTGCGCCTCCGTAGAAATTACGGTTTGTTTTCTCGTAATCTTCGATCAATTGCATCGCTCTGTGTTTTGGCGCACCGCTTAAAGTTCCTGCCGGGAAAGTATCGGCAACCACTTGCATCGTTGTAGCTTTCTCATGTAAATGTCCCGTAACTTTTGAAACCAGGTGAATAACGTGAGAGAAAAACTGAACTTCTCTGTATTTCTCAACGTTTACATCATGTCCGTTTCTACTTAAATCGTTTCTTGCTAAGTCGACTAACATTACGTGTTCGCTGTTTTCTTTTTTGTCTTCAGAAAGTTGTTTGGCTAAAACCGCATCGCGTTCATCATTTCCGGTTCTTTTGAACGTTCCTGCGATTGGATGAATTTCTGCTTTTCTGTTTTTTACGATAATTTGTGCTTCGGGCGAAGACCCAAATATTTTGAAATCTCCATAGTCAAAAAAGAATAAATAAGGAGATGGATTGATGCTGCGTAAAGCTCTGTAAACATTGAATTCGTCGCCTTTGAAACCTTGCGTAAAACGACGGGATAAAACCAGTTGAAATACATCGCCCCTAAAACAATGCTTCTTTGCCAAAGCCACATTATGTTTGAATTCTTCATCGGTTAAATTAGAATAGCCTTCTCCTTCTTTGCTGAATTTGTAGGATGCAATATTTCTGGATTGTAATAATTGTTCAATTTCCGAAATATTGTTTCTTCCATCTAAACTATGACAAAAAATATACGCCTCATTTTTAAAGTGATTGATCGCAATGATGTTTTGATAAACTGCATAAAAAACATCCGGAATTAAAGTGGCACTGTCTTTTTTAGCAATCGAAACTTTCTCGAAATAACGAACAGCATCGTAAGAAATGTATCCGAATAAACCATTGTTAATGAATTTAAAATCGTTTTTCTCTGCTTTAAACTGACTCGAAAACTCCTGAATTACTTCCGGAATATTAGTCGAAGCATCGATTGCAATTTGCTCAGTAGATCCATCAGGGAAAGTTTTGGAGATGATTTCGTTTTCAATTTTAATTGTAGCAATCGGGTTGCAGCAAACGTAGGAGAAACTGTTGTCATTTCCGTGATAATCACTACTTTCAAGTAGTAAACTATTTGGAAATTTATCTCTGATTTTAAAATAAATACTTACCGGCGTGATGGTGTCTGCCAGAATTTGTTTGTAGTGTGTGTTGAGTATAAAAGGTTTCAATGTATATAGTTTTTTAATTTTTAGAATATTCAGTTTAGTTTTGACCAAAAAAAAAGGCTTGTCGTGATGACAAGCCTTTTATATTTATAGTTTTACAATACCATAGGAAGCTCTGTTCACGACGTTTGACGTAAATTCTTCCACCACCAAGTATTGTTCATTAATGTTTTCATTTTCTTATTTTGATATCACAAAGATATAAATGTAAATTGGAATAGGAGATATAAAATTTTAAAAAAATCTTTTCTTAATTTGAAAATTTGTTAAATTTAAAAAGAAACGATCCCTTTTAAATGCTTAATTTCCACTGGCAATTGTATTGTTTTGGTTCATTCGAAAGTCTGGATTCCCTTTGATATTAGGCGTTGTAAACAATTCACTGTTTTTAAGTTTGGTATAATCTAAGAAGAATGCAGGATTACCATAAAATTTTTGAATTGTTGGATTTCCAGTTCCGGCTTCACTTATAATTCCGCCATTGCAATTGTTAATTATAAGATTATTGAATGTTATTTTAGACAAATTAACATCCCCATCTCCAATATTTCCTTCTAATAAAACAAAAGGAGTAAAGCCTGAAATGATACTATTTGATAAGTTAAAGTAAGTATTCTCTCTAACATACACAGATTCTCTGACTAAGCCCTGATTGTTTTCTTCCATATTAACCAAAGTAATATTGGTAGCGTCAATCTTAGTCAATT
Organism: Flavobacterium aquidurense; assembly: GCA_900107365.1. GTDB lineage: Bacteria > Bacteroidota > Bacteroidia > Flavobacteriales > Flavobacteriaceae > Flavobacterium > Flavobacterium aquidurense. The sequence continues at coordinate 486,795 of FNPS01000002.1, read as the reverse complement.
TTTTAGACATATCCGTATTTCCAATTTTATCATAAGAATCAACTTCGAAACATCTTGATCCCGAAATGTCAGATGAAAAAGGATGACGAATGGCAATACTGTTGCTTATATTACATTGAACACCTTGGGTAAAATCGAAATCATCATCTGTAGTTCGGTATGAAATTAGGTTGTTCATAACTAAATCTCCTCCATAACTTTCAAAAGAGTCATCATTAGAATAACTAACCTGGATATTACTCAAAACAGTTTTTCTCCCAACTCCTGCTAATGAAATTCCGTTAAGTTCTTTTAATGAACTCAGTTTTCTGCCGGCATATTCCACTCTTACATATTTTAAAATTCCAGAATTATCTTCCGGATTTTGACCTCCATAATGATTTAACATTGGTTCCAGGTCAAAAGGAAGCGTGTGTAAACCACCTAGTGTATTTATTGGCGCTTTTCCAAGAATAATGAGTCCGCCCCAATCTCCGGGTTTTCTCTCTGAAATTTCTTTATTTGAAGTAAACACGATAGGATCAGTTTCTAAACCTTCGGCCATGATTTTGGCACCATTTGTTATAACAAGTGTTCCGCAAGTTTTATCGTCGCCGCGAATTACAGTTCCGGGTTCAATAGTTAAAGTTGCATTATTGGTTACATACACAACACCTACGAGTTGGTAAGTATTACGTTTTGTTAGTCGTGTGTCTTTATCAATATTTCCGGCAATAATATTGGTTGCCTCACTATATTCTGTTTTGGCCGGATTAAAATTGGTCCAGTTGGTCATCCAGTTTGTGCTACCAATAATTCCTTTTGGCTGTTGTTGTGCTTGTATAAAAAAGCTGCTTAGCAGAGTTAGAATTGCAAATTGTATTTTTGTTTTCATAACTGTGATTTAGTTTTGTAGTTTCTTTTTTTTTAGTTCCCCAAAATTAGAAGCCCAATGTTAATCAAAGTCTTAGCTGTTATTATGAAAGTGTTATCTCAATATTAACAATGTTATCTTTTTGAAAAAAAACATAAAAAAACCTCAATAGTCTTAAACTATTGAGGTTTTTCTTATAATAGTAAGAAGTTTAAAATATTAGAATTTTAAAGCTACTGTCAATTCGAAATCGTCATTGATAGTTTTGTCTCCTAAGTTTTCGAAGAAGTTACCAGAGTTGTATTTGATATCGTATTTAGTTCTGTCAACTTTGAAAGCAGATGTAGCAGTGTTTCCAGCTACAGTGATGTCAAAAGTTACTGGTGCAGTGATTCCTTTGATAGTTAAATCAGCAGTTACAGTATAAACGTCAGTAGATTTAGCTCCGATAGTTTTGAAAACTAATTTTGCAGTTGGGAATTTATCAGTTCCAAAGAAATCAGCTGATTTCAAGTGACCGTTTAATTTTCCTTGGTATTCTCCAGTTAAATCTGTAGAAGTTAAAGAAGTCATGTCAACTGTAAAGCTACCACCAACTAATTTTTTTCCTTTGAAAACTACAGCTCCGTCTTTGAAGTTTACAGTTCCAGAGTGTTCTCCAGTTACTTTTTTACCTACCCATTTGATAGTAGATGCTTTTACGTCGATTTTCTTTGTTTGAGCATTTACTGAAATACTAGCCACCGCTACGAATAATGCTATTGCAATTGTTTTGAAATTTTTCATTTTGTTAAAATTGATTTTGGATTAATAATAATTATATAGTGATAAATAATTCCTCGTGAGATTTTCTAACTTTTTTGTAATGTTGAGCGTCGTCCTCACCATGTCTGTAACCAACAGTTGCAATAACTGAAGCGTTTAAGCCTAACTTATCAAAACCTAAGATTTCATTAAATTGAGCTGCATTGAAACCTTCCATTGGAGTTGCATCGATTTTTAATTCAGAAGCAGCACTTAATAAAGTTCCTAAAGCAATATAAGTTTGTTTTGCTGACCAAATGTTCTTAGCGTCATCAGTTAAGTTTGCGATTGTACCTTTCATCATGTCGCTGAAACCACCTAAAGCTTCAACAGGAACACCTCTTGTTTCGCTAATGTTTTTAATGTAGTTGTCTACAGATTCTGCGCCAAGATTCAAATCATTTGCAAAAATGAACAATTGAGAAGCATCTGTAATTTGAGTTTGACCGTAAGCTGCTGCTTTCAATTTTTCTCTAACTTCAGGATTTTCAACAATAACAACTTTATAAGGTTGTAATCCGTATGAAGAAGCACTTAGTCTAACAGCTTCTTTTAAAGTATTTAAATCTGAAGCAGAGATTTTTTTAGTTGCATCAAATTTTTTGGTTGCGTATCTCCAATTTAGATTTTCTAATAGTGTACTCATAATATTAATTTTGTTGGGTTCGGTATTTTTCTAATAATTTATTTAATAATTCTAATTCTTCCGGGCTTATATTATCAGCAAATAAACGCTCGTGTTCATCTACTTTCGGATCTAATTCTTTTAAAACATCCAGCCCTTTTTGGGTTATCGAAACTTCAATTTTTCTTCGATTGCCCGGGCAAACATTTCTCGTTACATAATCTTTCAATAATAGTTTGTCAACCAATCGTGTCGTATTACTGGTTTTAGCCAGCATACGTTCCTGTATCACACACATATTAGCAGGATTTCCTTTTTGTCCTCTTAATATACGTAGCACATTATATTGTTCTCCGGATAAATCATACGGTTTCATCAACTCGCTGAAATGATCCTGAATTACGTTCTGCGTGTACATGATATTCAGAATAACTTTTTTCGCATTATCCATCTTAACTGTACTTTTTATAACCTCTTCAATTGTCATAGTCGTAAGTGTATAATTTGTATATACAAATGTAAAACTTTTAATAGTTGTATATACAAATGTGATGTTAAATTTTCGTTAATTCAATTAACGTCTATTTTATAACTATACTTATCCTATATAACTAAAGTAAAAGTACTATAAATTTTTAATTTAAAATACTGTATTAAGGGTGTTTAACGATATTTTAAAGTTAGTCGTTCAACTTTGTCAAAGTTTTCGTAGCGGAACTTAAACCCGAAAGGTTTTTTAAAACCTTTTAGAAAATCTAAAATCTAAAATCTAAAATCTAAAATCAATAAGGGCGTGCCACCATCCCGATGAGCGGGCAAACATACTTTGCGCTTATGCGCCCTCTCATCGGTATGCTGTCAGGCTTTCGCTGCTACTGCGGTAGCTTAGCTCTATCCTTCACGCGGGCATAGAATACAGCAAACCTGACAAGTTTTCAAAACCTGTCAGGTTTGCTAAGCGTGAGCGATTAGGATTTAAATTAACCAGAGTTACATTTTTATCTACTTAAGTACTCTTCAATATAATTGTTTATTATTTTTCGCTGTTCAATTGTCGCGTCATTATCCATATCCCTGTGCTCGATAGGAGTGGGTTGAACTGTAATCCCATATTTTTTCTTCTCTTCCTCAGTTGGTAATACATTTTCATCTGCCGGGTAATTACTGGAACGCAACGTATATACCTGAGGATGACTAACTCTCGGAAGTGGCATTCTTCTATTGTCCATCGTTATAATTCTATAAACTAATTTTGGGTGTTCAGTAGCAAACAATGCTGTCATATCGCCACCATTCGAATGTCCTATTAAAGTTAAATGCTTAAAATCTAATTCAGGTTTCGTTTTTTTAAATTCATTTATGACAAACAAAATGTTTTCAACGCCTCTTTCCCAATTAGGTCTTCTGGTAATTTTTAAATCGCCATCCATGGCAAGAAGCTCATCAGTAGGTAATTCGTGCTGAATGCTAATAACAAAATATCCTTTTGAAGCTAAGTTCTCCGTTAAATAAGAATATATTCTGTTATCTCCACCTTTATTCTCTCCATAACCGTGACTAAAAATGATCACTTGTTGTTTATTTATTTTCTTATTTATCTCTGGATAATATAGAGCAACCGGAATTACTCGATTTCTTGATTTGTCAAACAATTGCAGACTATCCAATTTTACATCGTAAATAGTATTTGATGCCTGAACGTTTGCTTTTTTGTTACCGGAACAACTTAATAATAGGAAACAAATTAAAATAAGAGAATATAGTTTGCGCATTTATTGGTTTGTTTTATAGAATTGCTAAACCCGACAGGTTTAAAAATCTGTCGGGTTTGATTCGTATTTGAGGTAATAATTTTAGTGTAGTTTTTTCTCGTATGCTCTTCGTGCAGCACCTCTAAAATAAACTTCGCCACAATAGGTATAATTTAATCGGTCTAAAATTTTAAGCATCGGAACATTATCAAAATTAGTATCTACCTTAATACTATTAACATTATTTTCAATGCTTAAACCTTCAATGTGTTCAAAAAGTTTTGTAGCAATACCTTTTCCTTTTGCCAATTTGGATACTGCCACACGATGTACCACAACATAATCGCCATTCGTCAGCCATTTGCCTTCGATTTCCTCGTAAGCCGGTTCTATGTCGAAAATAATGGCAGCGTAACATAAAATGGTTTCATTTTCGGTAAGCACATATCCAAAACCATTATTGATATCATTTGTAATCGAAAGTTCGTTAGGATAACCATCTTGCCATTGTTTGCTTCCTTCTAAACGCCTTTGTTCAATAGCATCTTGGATAATTTCCCAAATTTGAGGTACTTCTGCAAGAGTTGCTTTTCTTAATTGTAATGCTGTTAAGCTCATTTTTAATCTAACTATATAAGGTGTTAATGAGGTAATTTGTCTTTAATAAAACCATAAAACCAGGTTCCTGCAATTGCGCTTAATAAAGTGACCACAATCACGGTAACACCAGTTCCAATTTGAGCGAACAGAGGTCCTGGACAAGCTCCGGTAATGGCCCATCCAAAACCAAATAGTAATCCGCCGTAAATTTGACCTTTGCTGAAAACCTTTGGCTGAATTTCTATTTTTTCACCGTGAATGGTTTTAATATTGAATCTTTTAATGATTTGAACAGAAATTATGCCAACTACAACAGCACTTCCAATTACGCCATACATAAAGAAAGATTGCAATTGAAACATTTCCTGAATACGGAACCAGCTGATGATTTCGGCTTTTACGAATACAATTCCGAAAAAGATTCCAACCAAAAGATATTTTAAGTTTGAGAATCCTGAATCTTTTATGTGGCTTGCGTTGATTCCTTCTGTATCTGTATTTTTATTTTCTAAATGAGTCATTTTTGAAATTTTAAAGTGAAAGAATGTCCTAAAGAGCAAGAATATAAGGCAGAATCAAATTTGCCATGATGAAACCGCCAATCATAAAACAGATTGTCGCTACTAATGAAGGCCATTGTAAATTTGAAATTCCCATAATCGCATGTCCGCTCGTGCATCCACCAGCGTAACGCGTTCCGAAACCAACTAAAAAACCACCAACTACAATCATGATAAAACCTCGAAGTGTGAATAAACTTTCCCAGGAAAATAATTCTTTTGGTAATAAACCAGAATGATCTGTAATACTGTAAGAAGCCAATTGCTCCGAAAGCTGTGGTGTAATTTCAACCGGATTTGGATTAGCTAAAAAGTAGGCAGCGATAACTCCGCCAAGGAAAATTCCGAAAACGAAGAATAAATTCCAGCTTTCTTTTTTCCAGTCGTATTTAAAAAACGAAATATTCGCCGGAATACAAGCTGCACAAATATGGCGTAAAGACGAACTAATCCCGAAAGATTTATTTCCGATAATCAACAAAATAGGAACAGTCAATCCAATTAACGGCCCCGCAACGTACCAAGGCCAAGGTTCTTTTATAATTTCTAGCATATTTTTAAGGTTCTAAGGGACTAAGATTCTAAGTTACTAAGGTTTATTTTTTAATGGTTTGAGTTATTAAGTTTAAAGGTCAAAAAATCTTAGAACCTTAGAATCTTAGCAACTCAGAACCTTTATTTTAATACTTTACTCTGACAAACGAAATCTGATTTCGGAATTGCTGTTTTTGCAATTGCTCCAAAACCGCCGTCAATTTCGGTAAAGTTTCTGAAACCGCGTGCTTGTAAAATGGACGCTGCGATCATACTTCTGTAACCACCTGCGCAATGTAGATAAAAATGCTCCTTTGGATTAATGTCTTTTACCCAGTCATTAATATAAGCCAAAGGTTTGCTGTAAGCATCTTCGATATGTTCTGCTTCATATTCCGTTTCTTTTCGAACATCAATGACTTTGTCTTCTTCTATTTTAAATTCAGAAGCAAATTGTTCAGCCGAAATTCTATTTACAGTATCTATTTCGAAACCTGCTTTTTGCCAGGCCTCAAAACCACCTTCTAAATGTCCGATAATCGAATCGAAACCTACACGGCTTAAACGTGTTACGGTTTCTTCTTCCAGACCATTTTCGGTTACTAATATAATAGGTTGTTTTACATTGGCAATCAAAGTTCCAACCCATGGAGCAAAATCTCCGTTGATACCTATATTAATAGATTGCGGAATAAATCCTTTATAGAAATCAGCACTTTTTCGGGTATCTAAAATTAAAGCTCCGGTTTCTTCGGCCACAGCTTCAAAATCTTCTGCTTTTATCGCTTTCATTCCGTTATGCAAAACCGATTCAAAGCTTTCGTAACCACCTTTGTTCATGGCTACGTTCATGCTGAAATAAGCTGGAGGAGGTAATAATCCGTCGGTAACTTCAGTAATAAATTCGGCTTCGGTCATATCGGCACGCAAAGCATAATTCGTTGCTTTTTGGTTTCCGATAGTCGAAACGGTTTCTTTGCTCATGTTTTTCCCGCAAGCGCTTCCCGCACCATGCGCCGGATAAACAATTACGTCATCCGCCAAAGTCATCACTTTATCTCTCAACGAATGAAATAAAATGCCGGCCAATTGATCTTGTGTCATTCCAGCCGCTTTTTGCGCTAAATCCGGACGACCAACATCTCCGATAAATAAAGTATCTCCAGAAAAAATCGCATGATCTTTTCCGTTTTCGTCAATCAATAAATACGTCGTACTTTCCATAGTGTGTCCCGGAGTGTGCAACGCTTTTATTGTAATATTCCCGATTTTAAATTCTTGTCCGTCTTTCGCAGAAATGCAGTCGAATTCACAAGCCGCATTAGGCCCGTAAACGATTGGCGCTCCGGTCTCTTTGCTTAAATCAATATGACCCGAAACAAAATCGGCGTGGAAATGCGTTTCAAAGATGTATTTTAATTTAACCTGATCGCGTTCTAAACGATCTAAATAAGGCTGAATTTCCCTAAGCGGATCAATTATCGCCGCTTCTCCGTTTGATGTTATATAGTATGCACCTTGCGCAAGGCAGCCAGTGTAAATTTGTTCAATTTTCATGATATGAAATCTAAAATAAGTTCTACAAAGGTAACTTTGTTTTTTCGGAAAGTAAGTGACTAATGTTACAGAAATTCGACTTTTCCAAAAAAACGTGTGATAGTTTTACCATATAAGTTATATAAGCAATTATAAGTTGGAGTTTAATTGCGTTGAACTTATATTAGCTCATATAAGTTTAATCGGTTTAGAGTTATAACACACTGTAATTAAATGAACTTATATGACTTATATGGTGGAAAAAAATGTTTGTGGGTTTCACCATATAAGTCATATAAGCAATTATAAGTTGGAGTTTAATTGCGTTGAACTTATGTGAGCTCATATAAGTTTAACCAATTAGAGTTATAACGCACTGCAATTAAATGAACTTATATCACTTATATGGTGAAAAAAATAAATCTACGTAATTTTACACTTCTACAAAAATCATAAATATGAACACAACAGACTTATTAGATCAAATTGCTTTTATAAAAGAGATTGATAAAGTAAAATACATTCAGCGAAAAACGAAGCTCTTTAATAGCAACCGATGCGAAAATGATGCAGAACACAGCTGGCATTTGGCTTTGATGGCAATTGTATTGGCAGAACATTCAGACCAACCGATTGATGTTTTGAAAGTGGTGAAAATGGTTTTGATTCATGATATTGTAGAAATCGACGCAGGAGATGTTTTTATTTATGATACACAAAAAAGTCACGATAATACCGATGAAGAACGCTTGGCCGCCAATCGTATTTTTGGTTTGCTTCCGAAAAAACAAGGAGAGGACATGATCGCCATTTGGGAAGAATTTGAAGAGGGTGAAACCAATGAAGCCAAATTTGCAAAATCGATGGACAGGCTAGAACCTTTATTACAAAACACCTCCAACGATGGAGGAACCTGGAAGGAATTTGGCGTGCCCTATAAAAAGGTTTACGAAAAAAAGAGCGTTATAAAAGAAGGTTCCACAACTTTATGGAATTACGCTGAAGGTTTAATAAATGAAAGTGTTGAAAAAGGAATTTTGAAAAAGGAATAAATATTAAACACATAGAATCATAGTTTTTCATAGCTTAAAAAAAGGCGTTTCACTAATTTAAAGACACATAGCTATGTGTTTTGAAGCAAGTGAAACGCCTTTTTACGTTTCCAAAATCCTATGTCTCTATGTGTTTAATATTTTAGCTTTTAAATTTTTCAAAATTGTTGAAAAGTTTAACAAATACCAGCATATAAACTTTTTTTAAAGGCAGGAATTTCGGGTTTTAATGGGTAAATTTGTGGAACTTCATAAAACCAAATACCACTATAATGGAAGAAATGCTTTTTTATGACCGAATGCAATTCGCCTTCACAATTACCTTTCACTACCTTTTTCCGCAACTTACAATGGGTCTATCTTTGATCATTGTTTATTTTAAATGGAAATATCTTAAAACTCAAAACGAACAATACAATCACGCTACGCATTTCTGGATGAAGATTTTTGCCCTGAATTTCGCGATGGGCGTGGTAACCGGAATCCCGATGGAATTTCAATTCGGAACCAATTGGGCTAAATTCTCTGAATTAACCGGAGGTATTATCGGTCAGACCTTGGCGATGGAAGGAATGTTTTCCTTCTTTTTAGAATCTTCCTTTCTTGGAATCTTTTTATTTGGAGAAAAACTCCTCGGACATAAATGGCATTTTGTAACCGGAGTGTTAATTATGATTGGTTCCTGGGCCAGTGGTTATTTGATTATCGCTACACATTCGTGGATGCAGAATCCGGTTGGGTATGAAATTCTCGAAAACGGAAAATTTGTATTAACGAATTTCAAAGCTTTATTTTTAAATCCGTGGCTTTGGCCTTCTTATTTACACAATCAGGCCGCTTCTTTGGTTACGAGTTCTTTTGTCGTGGCGGGAATTGGCGCTTTTTATATTTTGAGTCAGAAGAATGTTTCTTTTGGGAAATTGTTTCTTAAAACTGGCGTTATTTTCGGATTGATTTCGAGTATAATTGTCGCAGTTCCAACGGGAGATTTACTAGCGAAAAATGTTGTAAAATATCAGCCGGTAACTTTTGCCGCGATGGAAGGGATTTTTCACACCGAAAAAAGAGGCTCTGAAATTGTTTTAATCGGTCAGCCCGATGTAAAAGACAAAAAACTGGATAATAAAATCGCAGTTCCTAATATTTTGAGTTTCCTTACCTATGGAAATTGGGATCAGGAAATTAAAGGTTTGGATCAATTTGAAGAAGATTTGCATCCAACTAATATTTCAGGCTTATATTATGCCTATCATATTATGGTTGGACTCGGAACTGTATTTATTGGTTTGATGGTCCTTTCTCTTTTTCAGTTAATCAGAGGGAAATTGTTTGAAACCAAATGGATTTTATGGTCGCTCATGTTTATGATGCCTTTTCCGTATATCGCCAATACAACAGGCTGGTATACTGCAGAACTAGGAAGACAGCCATGGCTGGTTTATAATTTAATGCGAACCGCAGCCGGCGCTTCGCCAACCGTTTCGTCCGGAAATACCTTGTTTACTTTATTAGGTTTTATAGGATTGTATCTTTTACTCGGAATGCTGTTTTTGCTTTTGATTGGGAAAATTATCAATAAAGGACCTCATCATGTGGAACTTTCAACAGAAAAAATATAAGTATGGAATTTTTTTGGTACGTCGTTTTAATGGGAATTCTGGCCGTTTATATTGTATTGGATGGTTATGATTTTGGAGCAGGAATTATTCATTTGTTTTTTGCCAATACAGAAAAAGATAAAAAAGCAATTACAAGCGCAATTGGTCCGTTTTGGGATGCCAACGAAGTTTGGATCATCGCTGCCGGTGGTGTTTTGTTTTTTGCTTTTCCAACTTTATATGCATCGTCTTTTAGTGGCTTTTATTTGCCTTTGATTATGATTTTATGGCTGTTGATTTTCCGTGCCATCGGATTAGAAATGCGCGGGCAGGTGCATCATCCTATGTGGGAAGCCATTTGGGATAAAGCGTTCGGAATCGCGAGTTTGCTTTTGGCGTTGTTCTTCGGAATCGCTTTGGGAAATATCGTGCGCGGTGTCAATCTCGGAATGGTGCAAAACGGCGTTTCGACGCAGGAACCGCATTTTTTCTTTTTGCCGTTATGGAATCCAACTTTCAGCCCAAAAGCAAATGAATTGGGAATTATAGATTGGTTTACGATTTTCCTCGGAATTGTGAGTGTTGTCGCTTTAACGATTCACGGCGCCAATTGGATTATATTTAAAACCAATTCGTCTTTAAATGCACAGCTTAAAAATGTGGTTTTTAAACTGAATATTGTTTTACTGATTTTAGTTTTCATCTCCTTACAAATCTGGCATTTTATAGAACCTCAGCCGTTTCATAATTTTATTGAAAATCCAATTTTGTGGTTTTTCCCAATAATGACTTTTGTTGGTATCTTGGGATTATTCAAAGTTCGTTCGTTCAAAAAAGACGGTCAGGCCTTTATATTTTCCACCTTATTTTTAGTGGGAGGATTCGCTTCAACAGCAGTTTCAATTTTTCCGAATGTTTTGCCTTCGACTAATAATGTAAATCCGTCCTTAACGATTTATAATACTGCCGCCGGAGAGTATGGTTTGAACGCCGGTCTGAGTTGGTTTTTTATCGCTTTGTTTTTGGTGATTGTCTATTTTATTATTCAGTATCGTGTTTTTAGCGGGAAGATGGATGATGTTGGGTATGGGGAGCATTGATTTTTGTTTGCCACTAATTGCATAAATTTTCACGAATTAATTATAGGAATAGCCGTTGGTTTTAACTGACGGTTTTTAAATTTTAGAGAATCTGAAATTTATTATAAAATGGGTATATTTGGCTAAAGCCGGGAAGATATTCTATAAAGCGTTATGAAGAAAAAAGTAGTAATTATATTTTTAGCTCTTGTCTTAATTATATCAGGGAAATTTCTTTTTCAAAAATGGTATTTTAATTCAGATAGAATTCATGAAAGACAAGAAGAAACATGGAATGAAAGAATATCAAATTATAAATATGTAGAATACATTCCGATTGTTTTTCAACAAGATGAACTTATCGATGCACGAGATTTACTTTCTAAGACTCATGTTAAAAACGTTATCCATGTTTTAATGTTTTATAACGAAGAATTTAAAGTACAAAAAGGTAAATTACTTGTATCTAGTAAGATTGATAGAAAGACTTTGTGGAATTATACCACAAAAGCAAACGATTCTGTTTGGTTGGTTGAGCATCAGATAGAAAAACAGATACCGAAAACCTGAGTTTACCCGAGTCTGCGTTAGGGATAGAAGTGGTATCCTTTTTTGTGGCTTTTTCTGCCACAAAAAAGATATAGCGGATAGCCCGGCCGGAGGTAACGCCCAAATTATTAATCTACTATTCTTAAATAAAAAAAATCTGCAAAATCTGCGAGAAACCAAAAAATTCCTAAAACAAAACTTCTTTTGTAATTATATAAAACCCCATTATCAGGACAAACCAGCCAAAAATAGGTTTCAGTTTAGTTCCGTCGATTTTTTTAGACAGCTGGCTTCCTACTACCATTCCGAGAAGTGCCATTGCAGATACGCCTAATAAAAAAGGATAATTGATGGGAGTTCCGATGTATAAATCGCCTGCAAAACCTATGGAGGAATTGATTGAGATAATTAATAACGAAGTTCCAACGGCTTGTTTCATGGGTAATTTGGCGAAAAAGAGCAGGGCAGGAATAATTAAGAATCCACCACCAGCGCCGAGAAATCCGGTTATGATTCCGACAATGAAACCTATAAAACTAAGTTGAATATAATTGGTTTCGGCCCCTTTTATTTCGGGTTGATTTTTTCGAATCATCGAAATCGCCGCCGTAATCATCAAGACCGAAAAGATAATCATAATCAGAAAATCTTTAGAAACAGAATAAGAAGCAATTGAAAATAAAGTCGAAGCAATCTGCGGAAAAATAACTTCACGAATAATTAAAATTGAAATCACAGACGGAATCGCAAAGTACAATGCCGATTTCAGTTTAAGATTTCCAATCTTATAATGACTGTAACTGCCAGACATTGCAGTCAAGCCCACAATAAACAAAGAATAAGAGGTAGCCTGCTCTGGATTTACTTTAAACAAATAAACTAAAATTGGAATGGTCAGTATCGATCCGCCTCCGCCAATTAGGCCCAGCGAAATCCCGATAATAATCGAAGCAAAATAACCCAGATATTCCATTGCATTTGTTTTTATGCAAAGGTGGTTTGATTAAAAGAAATCTACAGTAACATTTATCACAGAAGCGCTATATATTTTTTTTCGCCACGAATTCACGAATTTGTTTCTCAATTTAGATTAACAAAAACAAATTCGTGAATTCGTGGCTATTTTTAATTATCTCAAAAGCTCGATTTGGTTGCGGTTGAGTTTGACTAAACCTCTTTGTTCCATTTTTTTGAGTAATCTGGAAACGACTTCTCTTGAGGTGTTTAATTCGGTTGCAATTTCCTGATGCGATAAATTTACTTCAGAACAACCACAGGCATCCGAATGTCTTTTTAGATAGAATTCCAAACGTTCATCCATCGAACGAAAAGCAATATTGTCGACAACTTCCAGTACTTCTTCAAAGCGGCTTCGGTAGGTTTCGATTACAAATTCGTACCAGGACCGGTGTTCCATCATCCATTTGTCCATCATTTGCAACGGAATCATCATAACGGAAACATCTTCGACTACTTTGGCCATGATTTGGCTTTTTTCGCTTTTGGTGGTGCAGATCATCGAAATGGCGCAGGCTTGCCCGGGTTGTAAATAATACATTAAAAACTCGCCGCCGTCTTCGCCTTCGCGGTAAATTTTGATTTTTCCTTTGGTGATTAAAACGGTGTTTTTGATGTATTGTCCGGTTCGCATTAAAATGGTACCGGCTTCAAAATCCTGTGCACTTCCGTTTTCTTCGATGGTCGAAAGGAGCTCGCTGGAGAAATTCGGGAATATATCTTTTAAGGAGTGTTGCATTTATTGTGTTGTTTTTTTACCACAAATTACACAAATTCCCACTAATTAATTTGTGACTAACTTTTTTATTAAAATCATTTTAATCCATTAATCTCTGGCCGATTTTTTTTTAACAAGAGCAAAGCGATGTTAGGTAATTTGTGAAATTTGCGAAATTTGTGGTTAAACCTATTTAATAAAATTCATTTTAATCCATTAATCTGTGGCTATTGTTTTTTACCACAACCGATGGTTAAGTAATTCGTGAATTCGTGGTCAACCTTTTTATCAAAATGAAATCAAAACCTCTCATTTGATACAAAGATAGCAGATTGAAATGGGATAAATTATTAGAAAACCATATTTGGCTGCATTTTATGAAAATGAAAAAATCCTATTTTCTATCGATTTTATAGGGTGTATTTTTAAAAATAGTGAGTAAATTTGTGTTTCACTGATTATAATACTTTCTCTAAAACGTTTTCTGAGAATAATAATCGAAATCGCATTTGGCACGTTTTTAATTAATAGAAACGTCGTAATTTTACAAAAACACATTTATTATGAATTTATCACAAGAAGATTGGGTTAATCAGCTTGCTGCTGACGAGAATGCAGTTATACTGGACGTAAGAACTGAAGACGAATTTAATGACGGTTATATCGAGAATGCCGTGAACATTGACATTAATAAAGGTCAGGGTTTTATTTATGAAATCGAAGAGTTAGATAAAAACAAAAACTATTATGTGTATTGCCGTTCTGGAGCCAGAAGCGCAAAAGCCTGCCAGGTTATGAATGAATTAGGTATAAATAATGCCTATAATCTGCTTGGTGGAATTCTGGACTGGGAAGGGGATACCGTGAATCCATAAATTAGAAGAAGAGGCAAGAAAAAGCCTCTTTTTTCGTTTAAATGCTATTAATAACCAAACTATAAAGTATCAGATTATGAGTTTAATACCCGAAGAATATCAGATTACAAACCTGATAAATCAAGATACGTATCTTGTAAATGGAGAATTGAAAAAATGGACAGGGCAAACCACACCTGTGTTTTCTACTATATCTTCTACAGAAAAATATACACCAACATTATTAGGATCAATTCCGTTCATGGCAGAAAAAGAAGCTGCTGAAGTGGTTGAAGCTGCTAATGCGGCTTATAATAAAGGACAAGGTTTATGGCCAACAATGAAAGTGGTGGACCGTATTAAATGCATGGAAAATTTCGTAAGACAGATGAAGGAAACCCGCGAAGAAGTGGTGAAACTTTTGATGTGGGAAATCGGAAAAAACCTTGGCGACTCTCAAAAAGAATTTGACAGAACGGTTGAATATATTCAGGATACTATTGCCAGTTATAAAGAACTAAACGGACGTAGTTCGCACTTTGAAAAAGTACAGGGTGTGAACGCGATGATTCGCCGTGGACCTCTTGGGGTTGTTTTGTGTCTTGGACCTTACAATTATCCTTTAAACGAAACTTTCTCGTTGTTGATTCCGGCTTTGATTATGGGGAATACTGTAATCTTTAAACCGGCGAAACACGGTGTTTTATGTATTTCGCCTTTGTTGGAAGCTTTTAGAAGCAGTTTTCCAAAAGGAGTTATCAATATCGTTTACGGAAGAGGTCGCGAAGTGGCTTCTCCAATCATGAAATCGGGTAAAATTGATGTTTTGGCTTTAATCGGAAATAGTAAATCGGCAATTGCTTTGCAGGATCAGCATCCAAACAAAAACAGACTGCGTTTGATTTTAGGTTTAGAAGCAAAAAATCCGGCAATTATTTTACCAGATGCCGATCTGGATTTGGCTATTCAGGAATGTATTACAGGAACTTTATCTTTTAACGGACAACGTTGTACCGCTTTGAAAGTATTATATGTTCATGCTTCTATTGCTGATGAATTTAATAAGCGTTTCTCTGAAAAAGTAGATGCTTTAAAATTTGGCAATCCATGGGAAAGCGGCGCTTCTTTAACGCCACTTCCGGAAACAGACAAACCCGCTTACATTCAGGGATTAATTGACGATGCAACAAGTAAAGGAGCAAAAATCCTAAACGAAAAAGGCGGAAAACATACTGATAATTATATCTTCCCAGCAGTTTTATATCCGGTAAACAGCGAAATGCGCGTGTATCACGAAGAACAATTTGGACCAGTAGTACCTATTATTTCTTTCAATGATATTCAGGAACCACTAGATGATATGGCCGAATCTAACTACGGTCAACAAGTAAGTTTGTTCGGAAAAGATATTAAAACTTTGGCACCGCTTATCGATGCTTTAGTAAATCTTGTTTGTAGAGTAAACCTCAACAGTTCTTGCCAAAGAGGACCGGACGCGTTCCCGTTTACAGGACGTAAAGATTCTGCTGTAGGAACTTTAAGTATTCCGGATGCTTTGCGTTCTTTCTCAATCCGTACGTTCGTGGCTTCAAAAGATATCGCTTATAACAATGAAATTTTACAGGAATTGCTAAACAGCAAGGAATCAAATTTCATTAATACCGATTATATTTTGTAGTTATTAAGGTTATATATTAATTGTAGATACCGTCTTTTTTCGCCAGAGAAAGACGGTTTTTCTTTTTGTCTAAGTTGCTAAGGTTCTAAGATACTAAGGTTCTGAGGTTTTTGCCACGAAGGCGCTAGGACGTTAAGTTTTTCTTTTTAATCTCGCAAGGTCGCCAAGTTTTTTTAAAGCTTTTAAATTTGTTGAACTTTGCGGCTTTGCGACTTTGCGTGCAATTTTCAACAGTGAGTAATAACTCCTGATAAAAGTCCAGGAAAATAAACTTTGCGACCCTTGCGTAATTCTTTGCGACCTTTGCGGTTAAGTTACGCCCAACGCAACAAAAATCATAATTTTACCAAAAAGTGTAACATTAAGTTTAAAAAATCCACTAATATTATATCCTTATTAAATCATCAAAAATCTTAAAACAAGTTATGAGAAAAAATGTACTTCAATTAGTGGTAATTGCATTTGTTTTTCTTGCACAAAACAGCTTTGGGCAGGAATTGTATATGCCGCGAAATATAAAAGAAGCTTACGCTAAAGGCACTCGTTCGATGGACGGAAAACCAGGGAAAAACTACTGGCAGAATCACGGAACATATACCATGGAAATTTCGGTTGATCCAAAAACTAAAATCGTTAGCGGAACAGAATCTATTGTTTATGAAAATAACAGTAATGATACTTTAAGAAATTTACCAATTCGTTTTGTAAACAATCTTCATAAGCCATCTTCGCCAAGAGGAGGAAGTGTAAGTGATGATTTTTTGAGTAACGGACTTACAATTACTTCTTTAAAAATAGAAGGTGAAGTTTATAAAGAAGATGCAAGAAGTTGGGGAACCGTAGGGAATGTTAAAATGAAAAAACCGCTTTTACCACATTCTAAAATCACCATCAATATCGACTGGAATTATCCATTATCTAAAGAGAGTGGAAGAGAAGGACAAATTGACGAAACTACTTTTTTTGTTGCTTATAGCTATCCACGTGTTACTGTTTTTGATGATTACAACAAATGGGATAAATTACCTCATACAGATCGTCAGGAGTTTTACAACGACTTTAATGATTATACTTATTCAGTAAAAGCGCCAAAAAACTATATAGTATATGCAACCGGAGATTTATTAAATCCGGATGAGGTTTTACAACCTGAATTTTCAGCACGTTTAAAGAAGTCGTACACTGCCGATGAAGTAATGCATATTGCCAATGAACAGGAAATGAAAAGTGGTGTTGTAACCAAACAAAACGATTGGAATGTTTGGAAATTTGAAGCCAAACATATCTCAGATGTTTGTTTTGGATTAAGTGATCATTATTTATGGGATGCCAGCAGCGTTTTAGTAGACAAGAAGGCCAATCGTCGTGCAAGTGTTCAGGCGGCTTATGATGTAAAAGGAACTGATTTTGTAGCTTCTGTTAAAAATAATCAATATGCATTGAGTTATTTCTCCAACAACTGGCCAGGAGTTCCTTATCCATTTTCTAAAATGACGGCATTTCAGGGATTTGCTGACATGGAATATCCAATGATGTGTAACGATTCTCAAATGGGAGATCCGGTTTTTGCTCAATTGGTCCAGGATCATGAAGTAGCACATACCTATTTTCCTTTTTATATGGGAATCAACGAAACGCGTTACGCATTTATGGATGAAGGCTGGGCTACTACATTTGAATATTTAATTGGGATTGAAGAACACGGTAAAGAAGCTGCAGATAAATTTTACAAAAATTTTAGAGTTCAGCAGTATATTAACGATGCCTCTACAGAAGAAGATCAGCCTATTATTTCAATGTCTTCTCAACTTTCGGGAGCTGGTTACGGAAATAATTCGTACGGAAAAGCTTCTCTTTCTTATATCGCGTTAAAAGACATGCTTGGTGATGATTTATTTAAGAAATCATTGCACGCTTACATGGAAAATTGGAATGGAAAACATCCTATTCCGTGGGATTATTTTAACGCTATCAATACAGCTTCAGGAAAAAATCTGAATTGGTTCTTTAATAACTGGTTTTTTACCAATAACTATATTGATATTTCGGTTAAAAGTGTTGCAAAGAATACTATTTCTGTAGAGAATACCGGAGGTTTTGCGATTCCGTTTGACCTCAACATTGTTTATACAGATGAGACAAAAGAAACCGTACATCAAACACCGGCAGTTTGGGAAACCAATCAAAAAATAGCGACTGTTACTTTAAAAAGCAAAAAGCAAATCAAAAGTATTGTGTTGGATGGAGGTATTTTTATGGATGCCACACCAGCAAATAATACCTGGTCTGCAAAATAGCAAAACAAGAAATATTTAAAAATCGTCTTTTTCAACCTGAAAAGGGCGATTTTTTAATTGATTAAAAACGTATTACATATACTTACTATCTGAATATTTAACTAACCAACTGCATTATGATAAATAAGCTCGTTCATCCTGTATCTTCAAGAAAAACTATTTTCCTGTTCATTTTTTTGATTCTGACTACTTTTGGGTTTGCACAAAATAAAAATACCATTCAAATAGGAACTGTCGATAGCATTTTTTCTAAAGTTTTAAATGAAAATAGAAAAGTATGGATTCATCTTCCGAAAAGTGCCCAGAATACTGGTTTTGGAAAACAGAAATATCCTGTAGTTTATTTGCTCGATGGCGATGGACATTTTAGTTCTGTTGTCGGAATGATTGAAGAACTAAGCGAAGTAAATGGAAACACACTTTGTCCGGAAATGATTGTGGTAGGGATTACCAACACAAACCGAAATCGGGATTTGACGCCTACACATTCGGATGTTGATCTTCCGTTTGTTCCTAAAAATCTAAGTGAGCAATCTGGTGGAGGTGAAAAATTTGTTGAATTTCTGGAGAAAGAATTGATTCCGTATATAGATAGTAAATATCCAACGGCGCCTTACAAAACCTTAATAGGTCATTCTTTTGGAGGATTGACAGCCATAAATATTTTAACGAATCACAGTAATTTATTCAATTCCTATATAGCGATAGATCCAAGTATGTGGTGGGATCATCAGAAGTTTTTGGCAGAAACTCAAAAAAAGCTAGCCAGTAAAAACTTAGCTAATGTTTCTTTGTTTTTGGCTGCCGCCAACACAATGGATGCTGCGATGGATGTTGTAAAAGTTCGAAAAGATACAACCGTTTTTACCAGACACATTCGATCAATTTTAGATTTGAACGATTTCCTGAAGCAGAACAAGAAAAGCAATCTTAATTACCAATATAAATATTATAACGATGATAATCACGGATCAGTTCCTTTGATTGCGACTTATGACGGACTTCGTTTTATATTTGAATTCAATCAATTAAAATTGTCTATTCCGGAACAGATTAATTTCAATAAAGCAGTTTTTATTAAAATTGAAAAACATTTCGAAGAGGTTTCAAAACATTTAGGATATAAAGTGAGTGTTCCGGAAAATACAGTGAATGCTTATGCCTATCAATCGCTTAGTAAAAAAGATATGGATTTAGCAGGTTATTTATTTAAATTGAATGTAACCAATTACCCTAACAGTCCAAATGTGTATGACTCGCTTGGCGATTTTTATGAAGCCACTGGAGATAAGAAAAATGCAATTATAAGTTATGAAAAGGTATTAGTTCTGGATAAAAATTTTCCTGAAACAAAAGGAAAATTAGAAAAACTAAAATAGTCAACTTACTAAAACTCAAAAAATGTCTGGAGAAAAAGATTTGCAAATATTGCTTAAAAGTATGAAGCCTGAACACAATTTGGGAGATTATGTTTTTTGTAAAGTCGGAGAATTAGGAAATCTTAATTTGGATGAAATTGAAATGTTCTTTAAAGAAAAAGAAGCAATAACCTTAATTCTTAAAAAAGAAATGGCGGATAAACTGAATTTAGAATATTCGGTGATCATGTCCTGGATAACGCTTTCTGTACATTCTTCTTTGGAAGCTGTTGGATTAACCTCAGCGTTTTCAAAAGCACTTTCAGACAAAGGAATTAGCTGTAATGTCGTAGCGGCATTTTATCACGATCATATTTTTGTTGGTAAAAATGATACAGAAAAAGCAATGCAAATTTTAAAGGCATTTTAATTTTAAATTTAGTCTTTAAGAAATTTTCCAACTCGATTAATTAGTACCGAAGAATTATGTAGGTTTTTAAGGTTTATTGCGAATAATTCATTTTAATAAATGTATTTAAGTTATATTTGTTTTTTTAATATGTTAAAAATCCGGTATTCGTAATATAAATACGAAAGACGTAATGTAGTTAAGTGCGAACCATGTATTTTTGCAAAAAACAAAACAATACCTACAAATGAAAAAGTCCTTAATTTTTCTTGTCTTACTATTCTCATGTACAGTTATTGCGCAGAGCGATCCAAAGGTTGCTTTTCAAAAAACAAGATATGAATTGGCAGTTTCCTGCTATAAGAAAGCTGATTTTGTAAAAGCACTAGATTTATTCTCTATTGCTTCTAAAATTAAACCTGAAAATGAATTAGGAAAAGAATCAATTAAAAAAGTAGATACTTTAAAAACAATGCTGAGAAAAAGCATTATGGATAAAGTAATCGGAAGCTGGAAAATGAATGGCAATCAACCGCTTTGGTCTGTAAATGCGACAAATACTAATGACACCGATGGGATAGACGAACTAGTTGAAATCAACCAGAAGCAGATTTTGTTTTATGAAGTAGATACTAAAACGAAAGCAAAAAAACTGATCAAGACTGAAGATATAAAGTATTATAACAAAGAGGAATCAGATGCTTTATTTTCGGCTATTATTTTATCTGACGGAACTATTTGGAATTGCTCCTTAAATGAAGATTCAGATATATTGCATGTAATCAATATTGCCAGACAAACTGAAAACGGCGTTGAAAAAATAAAAGCTGATAATTTGGAACGATTTTACAGCAAAGTAAATTAATTAAAAAAGGGAATCATTTTGATTCCCTTTTTTATGTTTTATAATGAAGTTTTTACAAGAATTTAAATCCGACAGAGAAATTAGAAACGTTTGTTTTTAAACTTCTTCCTGAAGGATCCAAGTCAGTTACACCAGCAAGATATCGATAATCAATTGTAAATTTCCATAAATCTACGCCGACTCCGCCAAGAAAACTGCTGTTGTTTTTTTCAACAGCAATGTAATTCAGGCTATTATTAGCACTTATGTCTGAATAGTTTTTCCAGTCGTATCCCACAAAAAGACGAACATTTCCTAGCTTTCCTAAAGGAACAATTTTGAATCCCGCAATTAAGGCCGCATCAGTTCCAGATAATTTATATTCGGTTTCGCCAATTCCGGTTTGAGAAACATTAAACTTCGATTCTGAATATCCTAATTCGCCTTGTGCATAAAAGAGCAACAAATTCAATCTGACAAATCCTCCAACGCCCATTCCGTTTCCAGCACTTTTTGAGCTGAAATCATCTGTATTTGGAGAAGTAATATTATAAGAAACCTGAGGCCCAATTTGTATTAATTGCGCAAAGCCGTTCACACTAATACATAATAATGCTGCTAAAATGAATTTTTTCATAATCGGAGGTATTTGTTTTACATAGCATAAAAATAATTATTATTAATCAGAATAGTATCATAATTCCGGATTTATTTTTTTGTATTTATTTGAATATGAGTAAGCTGTGATGATTTTCTTTCCTGAAATAAAATGCTATTGAAATTTCTTAATTTTGTTTGTAACGATGAATAGCTATAACCAAATGAAAATTGAAGCAATCAAAGCATCAGAAACCTGGGAAATTCGACACAAAGTAATGTGGCCGGAACAGCCATTTGAATTTGTGCAATTAGAAGAAGATAATTCAGGACTACATTTTGGAGTATTCGATGAGCAAAAATTAGTTTCAATTGTCTCTTGTTTTATTGTGGGTGACGAAATGCAGTTTCGAAAATTAGCAACACTGGCCGATTATCAGGAAAAAGGGATTGCCTCACTTTTATTAAAGCATATCCTGAAGCTGGCAAAAAATAAGGGTTTGAGAAAAATATGGTGTAACGCAAGAAGCAATAAAAAATCATTTTATGAAAGATTTGGGATGATCGAAACCGGAGAAACTTTTGTTAAGTCAGGTCAGAAATTTTCAATAATGGAATTTTTATATTTTTAGTAAAGCCGTTTTTACCGAATAAAGTATTCGGTGTTAAATAATTACGATATTAATTTTATTTGGTACCAAATCGATTTTAGTTAGTAGGATTAAAATTACAAATTACTTTTTTTATGAGATTTTACAAGAAATTATTAAGGTTTTATTATAATTTCTGAGTAAAAAAACACTGAAAACGTTTTCGTGTTTTTTTAATGTTAAAGCTTATGAAATTTTCTTTTTTTGTATAAATACTTTGCTTACTTTCGCAGCCAAATGAGAAAGTTAATAGTATTTTTAGTGTTTATGAATTTCCTTCTGCTGGGCGGAGGGCAATATCTTAATGCTGAGACACATCAAAGTTCTCATCACTATCTGGAGAAAAGACACCGCGTAAAATTCACAAGTCAGGATCAGGGCAGCTCTATTATTGAGGATGCCGATGTAGATCTTGATGAGGAATTTCTTGGGAATGATAATCTAAAGGATGGTTTAAGTAATAAATTTTTTGCAACAACTTACAGCATCTTAGATAGCTGGTATTTGACAATCTCTCGTCAGATCGTTGTGAATTCTGTTAATCGTTTTGAAATTTTCGGCTCATCTTGTGGCCAATCAAATCCTATTTATATTACTCAACGAGTATTAAGAATTTGATTTTCAATATACATCAGTCACCTTGGTTGTGATCGTGCATATCTTTTGATGTATATTTTTTCTACTTCTTCTTATATGAGATTTAAGATCTGACTTTTTGGTTGCTGATGCATTTTTTCATCTCAAGGAATCATCGCATTCCAAGCATTCAATCGCTTAAATTTCCATTAAAATCATGAAAAGAATTATTGTGTTAACGGGCATGCTTGCCTTGTTGTGCCTAACCAGTTGTACATCAAAAAAAGAAGAAAAAGAAGAAGTTGAAAAATTTACAGTGACAAGCCCTGTAAAAATTGATACTTCATTTACCAAAGAGTATGTTTCGCAGATTAAATCTGTTCGAAATATCGAACTCCGCGCCCAGGAAAAAGGGTTTTTACAAAACATTTATGTTGATGAAGGCCAGTTTGTAAAAAAAGGCCAATTATTGTTTAAGATTATGCCTAACATGTATCAGGCAGAATTGCTTAAAGCACAAGCTGAACAAAAATCAGTGGAAATAGAACTACAGAATTCAAAATTACTGGCAGATAAAAACATCGTTTCCAGAAACGAATTAAGTGTAGCTCAGGCAAAACTACAATCAGCAAAAGCTGAAGTTGCCCTGGCAAAACTTCATTTATCGTTTACCGAAATCAGAGCTCCGTTTGACGGAACAATTGACCGTATTCCATTAAAATTAGGAAGTCTTATTGACGAAGGTGAATTGTTGACCAGCCTTTCAGACAACAGTCAAATGTTTGCTTACTTCAACGTATCTGAGCCAGAATATCTTCAATACCAAACAGATGTAAAAGATCGTGCAGAAAACAAAGTGAATTTGCTTTTAGCTAATGGAGAATCTTTTAAATACAAAGGAAATGTAGAAGTTATCGAAAGTGAATTTAATAATGAAACTGGAAATATTGCTTTTAGAGCAAGATTCTCAAATTCAGATAAATTACTTAGAAACGGTGAAACAGGAAAAGTTCAGATGCTTGTTCCTCTTAAAAATGCTATTGTAATTCCGCAAAAAGCGACTTACGAAATTCAGGATAAAAAATATGTTTTTGTTGTTGATAAAAACGATAAAGTAAGTTCAAGAGAAATCACAATTACAGGTGAAGTACCTGATTTATATGTGGTAAAAACCGGACTTACTGAAAATGATAAAATTTTACTTGAAGGAGTTCAGAAAGTAAAAGAGAACGACAAAATTAAATATGAATTCCAGGCTCCGCAAACGGTAATTAATCATTTACGAGTAAAAGCGGAATAGAAGTTTTGTTTCAGGTTTCTGGTTTCAAGTTTCAGGTTCAGTGCGAAACCTGAAACCTGAAACTTGAAACTAAGAAAACTTTTTACATGGTTTAATCATTAAAAAATATAAAAATGTTTAATAAATTTATACAAAGACCCGTTCTGTCGATAGTAATATCGCTGGTTATTGTCTTTTTAGGAATATTGTCGGTGATGAATTTACCTATCACCCAGTTTCCTTCCATCTCACCTCCGATGGTAAACGTTACCGCAGATTATCCTGGATCGAATGGTGAATTGATGATCAAATCGGTTGTTATTCCATTAGAAAGAGCTTTGAATGGAGTTCCCGGAATGAAATACATGACTTCTGATGCCGGAAATGATGGTGAGGCCAGTATCCAGGTAGTTTTTAACTTAGGTACAGATCCAAATCAGGCTGCCATTAACGTGCAAAACCGTGTAGCTTCGGTTACAAATAAACTACCACCATTGGTAGTTAGAGAAGGTGTGAAAATCACGCGTGAGGTTCCGAGTATGTTGATGTATGTGAATCTTTATAGTACGGATAAAAATACCGACATGAAGTTTCTTTACAACTATGCCGATATCAACGTACTTTCAGAATTAAAAAGGGTAAACGGAGTCGGATCCGGAGATATCTTAGGAACACGTGAATATGCGATGCGTATCTGGTTAAAACCCGATCGTATGTTGGCTTACAAAGTATCTGCTGATGAGGTAATGGAAGCATTATCAAGTCAGAGTTTGGAGGCTTCTCCTGGTAAAACAGGTGAAAGTTCTGGTAAACGTTCACAGGCATTTGAATACGTATTAAAATATTCAGGACGTTTTACAACCAAAGAGCAATATGAGAACATCGTAGTAAAATCAAATAGCAACGGAGAACTTTTACGTTTGAAAGATATTGCTAAAATTGAATTTGGCAGCTCGATGTATGATATCTATTCTAATTTGAATGGAAGACCATCTGCGGCTATTGTATTGAAACAATCTTTTGGTAGTAATGCAAATCAGGTTATTGAAGATGTAAAAGCGAAACTGGAGAAAATCAAACAAAAATTCCCAAAAGGAATGGATTACGAAATCTCGTATGACGTTTCTAAATTCCTTGATGCTTCTATTGAGAAAGTAATTCACACTTTGATTGAAGCGTTCATTCTGGTTGGTTTGGTAGTATTCCTTTTCTTAGGAGATTGGCGTTCTACGGTTATTCCGGCAATTGCGGTACCTGTTTCGTTGGTTGGAACATTTGTATTCATGACCTTCTTTGATATTTCATTGAACTTAATTACGTTGTTTGCTTTAGTATTGGCAATTGGGGTCGTCGTCGATGATGCGATTGTGGTTATTGAAGCCGTTCACGCCAAGATGGAGGAAGAACATCTTTCGCCATTGAAAGCAACTAAAAAAGCGATGCATGAGATTGCGGGAGCTATTGTGGCGATTACCTTCTTAATGGCTGCGGTATTTATTCCGGTAGCGTTTATGTCTGGTCCTGTGGGAGTATTTTACCGACAGTTCTCGATCACGATGGCAACGGCGATTATCCTTTCAGGTATTGTGGCTTTGACTCTGACACCGGCACTTTGTGCGATGATGTTAAAAAACAATCACGGTACACCTAAAAAGAAAACTCCTGTAAACAGATTTATAGATGGTTTTAATAATAAGTTTAATCTTGCTCAGGGTAAATACCAAAATGTATTAGCTAAAATTGTAAACAGAAGAGCTGTTACCATTATTGCACTTCTTGGATTTTGTGCCGGAACATGGTTGATTAGTAGTACAGTTCCTTCCGGATTTATTCCGAATGAGGATCAGGGTATGTTTTATGCAATTATTCAAACACCTCCGGGTTCATCATTAGAAAGAACAAATAATATTGCAGAGAAATTGCAAAAAATAGCCGAGACAGTTGATGGAGTAAAATCTGTTTCTTCATTGGCAGGTTATGAAATTTTGACGGAAGGTACAGGATCGAATGCAGGAACGTGTTTGATCAACTTAAAAGACTGGAACGATCGTAAACAATCGGTACAGGAAATTATGACCGAACTGGAAGAAAAATCAAAAGACATTCCGGGTGCTAATATTGAATTTTTCCAACCGCCAGCGGTACCAGGATATGGAGCAGCGGGAGGATTTGAGCTTCGTTTATTAGATAAAACAGGAGCTGGAGATTTCAAAAAAGTAGAAGAGGTAAATAAAGAGTTTGTTGAAGAATTGAACAAACGTCCGGAGTTATCAAACGTGTTTAGTTTCTTTAGTGCGAGTTTCCCTCAGTACATGATGAAAGTCGACAATGATTTGGCACAACAAAAAGGCGTTTCTATCGAAAATGCGATGAACAGTTTGTCTACGCTTGTGGGTAGTAACTACGAAATCAGTTTTATTAAATACGGAATTAACTATAAAGTAATCGTTCAGGCTGCACCAGAATATCGTGCACAACCAGATGACATTTTGAAACTGTATGTAAAAAATGATCGTGATGAAATGGTTCCTTATTCAGCTTTCATGAAATTGGAAAAAGTATACGGTCTGTCAGAAATTACGAGACATAATATGTATACCTCAACTGAGATTAGTGGTGGTCCGGCTCCGGGATATAGTTCCGGAACAGCGATTAAAGTTATTCAGGAAGTGGCTGCTAAAAAATTACCAAGAGGATTTGATATTGACTGGGCAGGTATTTCTGCCGATGAGGTAGCGCAAGGAAATCAGGCAATTTGGGTATTCCTTATTTGTTTAGGATTCGTTTACCTGGTTTTAGCTGCTCAATACGAAAGTTTTATTCTGCCATTATCCGTAATTCTTTCTTTACCGGCGGGTATTTTTGGAGCTTTCCTTTTATTAAAAATAACGGGATTAGAAAATAATATCTACGCTCAGGTGGCAATGGTAATGCTTATTGGTTTATTGGGTAAAAATGCCGTACTGATCGTAGAGTTTGCGATACAGCGACATGCCGCAGGAAAAACAGTTCTTGAAGCCGCAATGGAGGGAGCGAAAGCGAGGTTCCGTCCTATTTTGATGACTTCATTTGCATTTATTGCGGGATTATTACCACTTGCATTTGCAACTGGTCCTGGTAAAATTGGTAACAGAACCATTGGTACTGCTGCTGCCGGAGGTATGCTTATCGGAACTATTTGTGGGGTATTTGTAATTCCTGGATTGTACTACATTTTCGGAAGAATTGCAGAGAAACACAAACTGGTTAAAAATGAAGAAGAGAATCCATTAACTGAAGAAATTGATAACAATCATGTCTAAATTCAAATTATATCAATATAGTGTTGCGGTAGGCTTATGTCTTGCTGTTGCGGGTTGTAAAGCTCCCGCAGCTGAGACGGCAACTGCCAGCGCACCAGTTCCTGAAGCATTTGGTAGTGCAAAAGCTCAGGATACAACTAATACGTCTACTGTAAAATGGAATACGTTCTTTAAGGATCAGAACCTTGTTGATTTGATTGATGTAGCCCTGAAAAACAATCAGGAGTTAAACATGACGCTGCAAGAAATCGAAATAGCAAAAAATGATGTTAGGGTTCGCAAAGGTCTTTTGTTACCAACTGTCGGAGTACGCGCCGGAGCTGGAGTAGAAAAAGTAGGAAGGTACACCAGCCAAGGGGCTGGTGATGCCACTACAGAAATAAAACCAGGTATAGAAACACCTGATCCGCTTGGAGATTTTACGATTGCAGCTTATGCTAACTGGGAAGTCGATATCTGGAAAAAATTACGTAATTCTAAGAAAGCAGCTGTAAACAGATATTTGGCTACTGTTGAAGGAAAGAATTTTGTGGTTACAAATCTTATTGCTGAAATTGCTGATTCTTACTACGAATTATTGGCTTTAGATACGCAATTGGATATCGTAAAACAAACAATCACTTTGCAGTCAAATGCTTTGGAAATTGTAAAAATTCAAAAGCAGGCGGCGAGAGCAACAGAATTGGGTGTTAAGAAATTTGAGGCTGAGGTATTAACCTCAAGAAGTCTGGAATTTGATATTCTACAACAAATCAAAGAAAATGAGAATAAAATTAATTTCTTGTTAGGGCGTTATCCGCAGGAAATTAAAAGAACAAATACCAACTTCTTAACGCTATTGCCAGCTTCAGTTAGCGCCGGTATGCCATCACAATTGTTGATGAACCGTCCTGACGTAAAACAGGCCGAATTAGAATTGGTTGCTGCCAAATTAGATGTAAAAGTAGCGCGTGCGGAGTTTTATCCGTCACTTGATATTTCTGCAGCGTTTGGGGTTCAGGCTTTCAAACCTTCTTATTTGTTCACCTTTCCTGAATCTATTTTGTATTCTTTGGCAGGCGATTTGGCTGCGCCATTAATCAATAGAAATGCAATTAAAGCAGAATTCTCAAGTGCCAATGCGAGACAGCTTCAGGCTTTATACAATTATGATAAAACTATTTTAAACGCTTATTTAGAAGTATCTAATCAGCTTTCTAAAATCGATAACCTTCAAAAGAGTTATGATCTAAAATCACAACAAGTTGATGCGTTAAACACTTCGATTGATGTCTCTAATGATTTATTTAAATCAGCAAGAGTAGATTACTTTGAAGTTTTAATGACACAACGTGATGCATTAGAATCGAAATTAGAACTGATCGATACTAAAAAAGAACAACTTAACGCTGCGGTTCATGTTTACAGAGACTTAGGCGGAGGTTGGAAGTAGAATACCCATTTTAATTAGTTATTAGTAGAGGCCTCTCAGAAGTAAAATTCTGAGAGGTTTTTTTGTCTCGGGAAGAATAGAGAATAGAGAATAGAGAATAGAGAATAAAGAATAAAGAGGAAAGAATAAAGAGGAAAGAATAAAGAGGAAAGAATAAAGAATGAAGAATGAAGAATGAAGAATGAAGAATGAAGAATGAAGAATAAAGAGGTAAGACTATAGAATAAAGAAAAAAGAGGAAAGACTAGATTGACTCGTTTTATGGGAAGTTATAGGTTCTTACGGGAATGAGTGTTCTGGAGCGGAAAGGAATAGGATTTTTTTGAATTGTTGTTGTTAATCGATGTTAGTTTGTAATTTGAGAAAAGAAAAAGAATATATTTGAAAATAAATAAACAATGTCATTTGTCAGACATAGCGACCCAGTTTTGGGTAGATAAGTCGGATTTTGTCAGACATATATACAAGTTGGCGGCAAGCAGAAACAAACATCCGTACCTATAAGAAACATATGAAAACACGAAAAATAGAACTAAATGACATTAAGAATTTATCCGAGCTTTTTAATGACTACCGAATTTTCTATGAAATGGAATCTGACTTGGAAGGATCAGAGAAATTCCTGCTTGAAAGAATTAAAAACAAGGAGTCAGAGATTTTTGTAGCTGAGAATCCAGAAAACAACTTAATTGGTTTTGTTCAAATGTATCCAATTTTCTCATCGACGAGGATGAAAAGACTTTGGCTTTTGAATGATTTATTTATTGTTGAAAATCACAGAGGACTTGGCATTTCGGTTTTGTTAATCAATAAAGCAAAAGAACTTTGCATAGAAACCAATTCTTGTGGAATAGTTTTAGAAACTGCAAAATCAAACGATGTTGGAAACAAACTATATCCAAAAGCTGGATTTTCAATGGACTTAGATCATAATTATTATTCGTGGAATAACAAATAAAAAAAGAATGTTAGAAATTAGACCTATTTGTGAACATTGCGCAAAATCTTTACCAAACGAAAGTGAAGAAGCAATGATTTGTACTTTTGAATGTACTTATTGTAAGGATTGCGTAGACAATCTCTTAGAAAATGTTTGTCCGAATTGCGGAGGTGGATTTGAGAAAAGACCAATTCGACCAAAAGAATTGCTAATGAAATATCCATCCAAAAAAGAACCTCTACTAAAGCCCGTTAATTTAATTGAGTTTGAAGTTTTGAAAAGCAAAAACAAGGATTTAGAACCCAACAAACGATAATGCCAGCCGCCAACAGGCGTTTGGCAAGATTGTGGTTTTGGGCTTAATTTAGAGTTGGTTTTGTACTTGAAAATATAGTGATTAACCGAAAGTTAAGGCTTCTTTAATCCACAACCTCGCCAAGCGCCGGGACGTTATATGCCATTTCCGAACATACATATTTCATAGAAAATGAAACTAAAACTTCCAATTATTGTTTTTTTATTACTCATATTTGTTTCATGTAATAGAAATATTTATGGAATATATAATAGTGAATATTTGACAGACAAAAGCGCATTACTTCAAATCAGAATAGATTCAAATTATACTGTTGAGAAAAATGAAATTCATACAATCAGAATTGACTCTAAAGGAACGTGGAAACAAGAAGGCAGAAAGATAATTTGCTACTTTCATCCAACAGAAACAGGGTTTCCTGCCGATACTATGAATTTGAAAATTATTGGAAGTAAAATGTACATTGAGAAAAATGGAACAACCAAGAATAAAAGGTTTTACTTGAAAAAAGTAAGATGAGGTTATTTAAAAATCAAAAAAGAAACGGCATATAACAGCCACTACAACGGATTTGGGCAATTGGATTAATGGAAAGCTGGTTTTGTATTTGGGATGATTTGGCAAATCCGAAAATAGGTCTTAATTTAATCCCAAACCCGCTGTAGTACCAGAACGTTGTGCGACATTATATGAGAAACGTAGTGAAAATAATACTTATGACAACATTTTTAAGTTTTTTTTCTTGTTTCAACAAGAAGAACGAAACAGATTTGAAATTAAAAAGCAAAATGAATTCTGTTCAGGATTATGCAAATAAAAAAGTAAAACAAAACATTTTTAATGAGGAGACCGAATTTAATTATTCTGATTTCGAGAATTTAAAAGGCAATAAGTATTACGAATTATTTTTCGCAGGAAATTTGAAAATAACAAGCGGTAAAATAGTTTGTACTGACCCAATATATAGAGAAGTTGGATTTCCACAAAATTGGGAAGTTGCACCCGGAGAATACCCAGTCAATTTGTATATAGGACTTGAAGAAGACTATCTAGGAAGAATTGCATATGCAGAAATTAATTTTAAGAATGAAATTCCAGCATATTGGGAATTATCATTAATAGATGAAAGTTTTTTAGATGAATTTGAGAAAAAAATGAATGGAATGTATCCAGTCGAAAATGGACTTGGCTGTTTTGCAGATTTTGAAACGTATAAAATATACAACCAAGAATTTAATGATTATCTAAACTTAAACAAAAAAGGTAATTATTATTTAGATATTTTAGAACCGCACTTTAAAGAAAACTCAAATAATCCGAAAAGTTCTCGCGGTGAAGATTGGATTAATTACAAACCAACTAAATCAAATGCAAATATTATAATGTTTAGTTCAGGTTACGGAGACGGATTATATCCAAAATATGTAGGATTTGACAAAAACGGAAAAGTAGTAAAATTAATAACCGATTTTATTCAAATAACAGAAGAAGAGACAAATGAATAAAATAACGATCGCACAACAGCTACTACAACGGATTTGGGCAATAGGCTTAATGAGAAAATGGTTTTGTATTTGTGATGATTTGACAAATCCGAAGACAAGGCTTAATTTAACCCCAAACCCGCTGTAGTACCAGAACGTTATGGGCTAGTTCACATCAACACTATACAAATGAGAACATTTTTTTTGACAATACTACTTTTTTCAATCAAAGTCCAATCACAGGAGTTAACAACTGACGTAAGAACAGATGAAAATATTTATTTATATGCGCTGAAGGAATATTGCAATTTTCCCGAAATAACGGCCGAAAATATTTATGTTCAATTTGATTCAACTGTTATGTGGTATGATTGGCCAAAAATAATAAATAACAAAAAAATTAATTATCTAGACGGAGCGCCTGAAATTATAAAAGAAATCAAAGCACATAAAGGCTCAATCGTATTGGTTAAAATTGTTCCTTTACAATACAAAAAGAAAAGTTTTTTTGTAAACGTTATTCCATTTTTAGCCACAGCAAAAGGAAAAAACATCAATTTGGCTAACGGTGGTGGATTAAGTGTGATATTTAATTATAGTGACAAAAATAAAGGCTTTGAATTTTCAGAAACAAAAAGTTACGGAAACTAAGCTAATAACCAGCCCATAACACACGCTACAAGCAATTTGGGGATTTGGTTTAATGGAAAAATTGGTTTGTATTTGGAAGATTTGGCAAATCCGAAAGATAACGCTGATTTAATCCCAAACTGCTTGTAGTGCCAGAACGTTATAAGCCATTTACAAACCTACTATGAAAAAGACATTTAGATTTACAATTCTACTTCTTTCTATTTTGACAAGTTGTGAAAAGAAAGTAGAAATTCCAATTAAATCAAAAATGGTTGCGAAATATATTGTGTTTGAAGATAGTATTAGTTCAAAACTTATCGAAGACTTAAAAAACGTGAAAGAGTTTGACAATAAGGACGAAGGTGATAAACCACCATTTAAATTGGATGGCAAATATTATAAATTTGAAAGAGAGTACAGATTAGATTCTGAAGGTTTTTTAAAAGTTGTAAACGAGCATAATTATTATTCGTTTGATTATGCTGATTATGGAATAAAAAAAGATCCAATAAAAGATAGAGAAACTCTTGGACAAAGGTTTTCTCTAAAATTGTCTAACTCTCGGGAGAAAATAATTGATTGTGGCGATACACTTGAAATTGAAAAAGTTTATCCGAAAGAGAAACTTATTTTTGTAAAGCAAGATAGGAAAGATGGTCGAATAAACATTTACGAATATAAATAAACGGCTTATAACAGCCGTTACACGAGATTTGGGCATTAGGCTGAATTTAAAGATGGTTTTGTACTTGGAAAATTTGTGTTCAACGGAAAAACCTCGCATCTTTAATCCCAAACCTCGTGTAGCGACAGAGCGTTAGGTAGCATAACCTCGAAAATCAGAAAAACAAATATGATCAATGAAATTTTAGATAATATTATTCTACTTGGAAAACTACATGAACACTCGTGTTCGAGAACAACCAACATTACAGCAGAATTATACAGTGCTGTAAATCGAATTATTATAAAAATAATAAACGAAAAGGAAATTCAGGTAAAATATAATGTAGATGATCAAACCAAAGTTGTTGAATTGCCAATCTTTACTACTTATGATTTTGTTGAAAAATTAATAATCCGAACTACAAGGACAGACATTATGCCCAAAATTGGAGAATTAATTGAAGTCGCTAATTTTAAGGAGCAATTAAAACAGGACTTAAAAGAATTACAATCTGAAAAGAATTACAATCATTATCTAAAACACGTAAAATTTAAAACTGATATTAGGTTTGAAGTTGAATATTTTGATGATATAGTGATAATTCGCGACAAGCAAAATATTTTATTGACTACTATTTTAAAATTAAGTAACGCAATAAAAAACTATGATTATTAAGCTAAAAACGTATAACTGAAAAGTTAAAATCTAAAAACATTACGCATAAAGTTACGCTACCTAACAGCTACTACAACGGATTTGGGCAATTGGCTTAACGGGAAGTTGGATTTGTATTTGGGATGATTTTGCAAATCCGAAGAATGGGCTTAATTTAGTCCCAAACCCGCTGTAGCGCGAGAACGTTAGCAACTATTATGAAAAACATAATCTATTTGACAACTATACTTTTAATTATTAGTTGTAGTAATAAAACCGAAACTAAAATACTTCAAAAGAGTAAAACTGAAAAATTAGTAATTGTTGATACACTTGAGTTTTTTGCAGATTCAATAAATTTTGGCGAAAGACAAAAAAATAAAATTAAAGTTTATAAAATTGGAACGGAAGAAAATACAATTGCCAAAGTTTATCTTTATGAAAAAAGGAAAAATCAATGGAAATTAAAGGATAGTTTAATTTTGGAAGCGGTCAGAATTAATGACTTAGAAACTGAAGTTAAAGATTTTAACAATGATAATTTCAAAGACATTATCTTCACAACTGGAATGGCAGCTAGAGGTGGAAACATCGTCCAGACACTAATTCTTTATTCTCCTAAAACTAAATCTTTGAATTGGATAAAAAACTCAGAAAGTTATCCAAACTTAATGTATAATAAAAAACTCGACTGCATCGATGCTTGTATACTAACTGGAGGACAGACAACTTATTTCCTAAAAATCGAAAAAGACACCTTAAGAGAATTTGCAAATGTTGACCAAAGGGATGGAAGAATTATTGCGGAAATTCGCGATCCAAATGGTAAATGGATAGAAATTGAAAATATTAAAGATGAGCCTGAAAGTTTAGATAGATTTATTAATTTCAACCCAATAGAAAAAAGAAAATAACAGTTGCTAACAACCGTTTGGCGAGATTGGGGTTTTAGGTTTAATGGAAAGATGGTTTTGTGTTTGGAAAATTTGTGTTTAACCGAAAAATCTCGCTTCTTTATTCCCCAACCTCGCTAAGCGCCAGAACGTTAGCCACAATAGCACAAGACGACGGAGAATTCAAGAACATAAAAGATAATGAAACATCACTTTGGGGATTTTTTAGACAGAGCGGGCGACTATTGGACGACAATTCCCAATAGAGAAAGATTTGCATTTATCGCAGACTTTGAAATTGCAAATAAAGACGAAGTTAAAATCCTAACTATAAGCAAAAACCAACTGAAAGTAAATTGGGAACAAATTTTTGACTGTCCAAATCTTGAAGAACTAACACTTCACGACCCAAGTAAAGAACAAGTTCAAGCTATTGGTAAACTAAAAAAAATAAAACGGTTAAGAATAACTTTTTTCAGAGCAACAGACATAGAGTTTATAAGTAACCTAAATAACTTGGAAGAACTTATTCTCGAGTATGTATCGGGGTTTTCTGATTTGACTCCACTCTCAAAACTTTCAAAACTAAAATCTTTACATTTTGAAAATCTTCGTAAAGTTTCCAATTTTGACGGACTAAAAGGAATAGATAGTTTACGCTATTTACATATAGACGGAACTCTTGATTGGAACCAACCAATTGAAAATTTTGAGTTTTTAAAAGGACTCCCAAACCTTGAAGTTTTTTCATTGGGCTTTATAATCAACAAATCAGAATTCCCAGCCTTTTTGCCGATTTTGCATTTAAAGAATTTGAAGAAAATAAAAATTGGACGAGCAACTTTCAAAACAAATGAATATGCTTTTCTACAATCTGCAATTCCTAATATTGAGGGCTGTTCGTGGGACTTATGTTGGGACTATCAAGACAATTTTGAATTTTTAGGTAAGAGAGCAGGATTTGTAAAAAAGAATAATCCAATTTTAAAGGTGCGTTGTGGTGAATTTATAAGCGCATTTGAAGAAATGAAAAAGCAATCAGAAACCATAATCGAAAGCTACTGTGGCTAACACACGCTACAACGGATTTGGGCATTTGGTTTAATGGAAAAATGGTCTTCTATTTGGAATGATTTTGCAAATCCGAAGAATGGGCTTAATTTAGTCCCAAACCCGCTGTAGCGCGAGAACGTTAGCAACTATTATGAAAAACATAATCTATTTGACAACTATACTTTTAATTATTAGTTGTAGTAATAAAACCGAAACTAAAATACTTCAAAAGAGTAAAACTGAAAAATTAGTAATTGTTGATACACTTGAGTTTTTTGCAGATTCAATAAATTTTGGCGAAAGACAAAAAAATAAAATTAAAGTTTATAAAATTGGAACGGAAGAAAATACAATTGCCAAAGTTTATCTTTATGAAAAAAGGAAAAATCAATGGAAATTAAGGGATAGTTTAATTTTGGAAGCGGTCAGAATTAATGACTTAGAAACTGAAGTTAAAGATTTTAACAATGATAATTTCAAAGACATTATCTTCACAACTGGAATGGCAGCTAGAGGTGGAAACATCGTCCAGACACTAATTCTTTATTCTCCTAAAACTAAATCTTTGAATTGGATAAAAAACTCAGAAAGTTATCCAAACTTAATGTATAATAAAAAACTCGACTGCATCGATGCTTGTATACTAACTGGAGGACAGACAACTTATTTCCTAAAAATCGAAAAAGACACCTTAAGAGAATTTGCAAATGTTGACCAAAGGGATGGAAGAATTATTGCGGAAATTCGCGATCCAAATGGTAAATGGATAGAAATTGAAAATATTAAAGATGAGCCTGAAAGTTTAGATAGATTTATTAATTTCAACCCAATAGAAAAAAGAAAATAACAGTTGCTAACAACCGTTTGGCGAGATTGGGGTTTTAGGTTTAATGGAAAGATGGTTTTGTGTTTGGAAAATTTGTGTTTAACCGAAAAATCTCGCTTCTTTATTCCCCAACCTCGCTAAGCGCCAGAACGTTAGTGGCTATTACACAAGAAAAACAGAAACCAAAAAGCATCCTAAAACAATAAAAAATGACAGAAAACATATTTAACGATTGGTTAGACCAGATTCTAAAAACAGAAAAACCAAATGCTGACATTCAAGCTTATTATTTTGGGATTCTCGAAACGGAAGATGGTTATGAAACTTACTTAGTAGGCTCAGAAGAATTTGACGAAGACGAAGATTGGGCGTGTAATACGGATTTTGAACCGAAAAATAAATACTTACCACTAGGACAAAATGGAGTTGATTGGGAATTGATTCTTGCCGACGTTAAAAAAAATATTGAAAACTATATACAGTCGCCAAACTTTAAAAATAGCTTTCTTGAAAAAGCAAAAGCAATAGCTACAGGTTTTGATGGTGGAGATTTATTCATACTAAAGTAACAGCCACTAACACACGCTACAAGCAATTTGGGGATTTGGCTTAATTAAAAAAATTGGTTTGTATTTGGAAGATTTGGCAAATCCGAAAGACATCGCTGACTTATCCCAAACTGCTTGTAGCGCGAGAACGTTGGGGGGCAATAACTCCGTAGAAGTAGTAGAAACAGCTTTAATTAGGACGTCGAAAGCTAGGCAAAATGTTTTAATATAGATAAAAGTAGCCTGAAAATAGCTGAAATTTAAACGAAAGAACTAGTGATGAAACCTTACTAATATGAATGCATTAGAAAAATACAACATAAAATTCATCAATAAGATAGTTGATGGCAGAGTTTATAAAATTGCCACAGGAGGTCTTGGATATATTCAATCAATAAAAGATGTTTCAACTTTAAATGAATATATTGATATGACAACTACTACAATTAATGGTGATTTCAGCTCTATCGAAGAAGATCCAGATGTCAGCAGTAGTTATGAAGTTGCTTTTCTTACTACTAATGGAGTTGAGGTAATGGATCGTGATGTAAAAAATGTTATTGATGTAATTCCTTTACAAGATTTCAAAGAAATGTTAGTTGGTTGGAGAGATTTTTTATCAATAACACCATTAGATGGTGACAACGGTATTGAAAGATTCTTAAAGCAAAAAGAAATCAATCCTGATGGATTTGATACCATAATAGAAATGGCTAAGGATAAAATTTCAGAACATCAATTAACAACATACCCAAAGCAAAATAAAAGAGTATTCATTTTATGGCTGTCTTTGTTGGTAGGACTTTTATTTTTTTTCTGCATTATTCTGCCATCATTAAATATTTCTAATGTAATAATCCCTCTTTCAATAGTGGGGGCAATAAGTATAAGTTTTTCTGGATTTAAATCTATATTGTATTATAAAAGTTGGGGAAAAGACTTTATCGAAAGAGTGGGAAAACCAAAATTTGATTTACAAACTTATTTTCTAGTATCTTGTATACCAACTATTTTATTCTATTTTATAATTTCTTGGAACTTTATAAGCGGTCCAGGCCATAATCTCTATAAATTAGGCATAACAGCTAAATTCATAAAATCTTTAATCCCATAAATACGTTTGAAAATAGAAATAAAATATTGTAATAAAAACACACTCTTGCTCAACTTAGCGTGTTGTTACTGCCCCCAACACACGCTACAAACAATTTGGGTTTTAGGCTTAATTTAAATTTGGTTTTGTATTTGGAAGATTTGGCAAATCCGAAGATAAGGCTTAATTTAATCCCAAACTGCTTGTAGCGCGAGAACGTTATGCCCAATTTGAAAACAAGAACTTGAGAAATGAATATCCTTAAAAAACTTTTTAGTAACACCAAAGATATTAGACAAAGTATCAGCGTAATAAAATATCCTGATCGAATTTTCTTTAAGACTTACGATAAAATAATTAATGCATATTCTACAAGATCAAAAGAAATTACAATACTAAGTAGTAATTCGTCAGATATTGAAATTGGAGAAGCAATTTTAAAGCATCTGTCTTTATCTAGAACTATAAAAAAGCTAAGCCATGAAACTAGAAAAGAGAATTATGAAATATATAAAAAATTTACAGGATTAAAATCCATGAAAGCTCAAATGAAAGATTCACTTTGTGTCAATATTTATCGGCAAAACGATAAGATTGAATTCTCTCCAACCGTTAACGGCGGAACGACTGGTGATCGAAAAGGATACCATTTCTCAGGTGAAGGTAAAATTACAATTGAAAACAACGAAGATTTTGAATTAATCGGAAAATCTTTGAGATTAGCTTTAGAAAAATGTCGTTGAAAACAAACTGGGCATAACAGCTACTACAACGAATTTGGGCAGTAGGCTAATGGAAAAATGGTTTTGTATTTGTAATGATTTGGCAAATCCGAAGAATGGGCTTAATTTAGTCCCAAACCCGCTGTAGTAGCGGGACGTTGTGTGCTATTTTACCAGAAAATTTAGTGGAAAAGAAAATATGAAAGAAAATATTCGCCTTAAAACTTTGATAAGTATAAGTTTACTTATTTTTAGTTTACCTTTTTTACAAACTTGTTCAGATAAATCATTAAAAAATTCTCCAGCATACAAATCTGAATTTACAGGTTTAGTAGAAGACTCAATAAATACGAAAATTGTATATAATGCAGTAAGTAAAATCAATGATACAATTCGAAATTATGTTGAAGTAAGCAAAATTGAAAAACAGAAAATTATTGCAAAAGATAAAATTGAAAAAGAAATATGGCTGAAAAACTCAAAAAAGGAATTTACACATAACGCATATTTTTTGGGATTTGAAAGCTACAAAAATTTTGAAATTAGATTTTTTGCTGACAAAACTTTTTACATGATGTTGAATTTTACTTTGATTATAATTTTCACATTTATAATGTTTCTAATTTCATTCCTAAAAAAATTTAAACAGATAATCATAATGAGTTCCTTAAATTTAGTTTTTTTATTTACTGCTACTATTTTATTGTGTTTTTGGGAGCAGATAGAAGATATCAGACAAATTAAATATGGGTATTATTTATTTGTTTTAAATTCAATATTAATAATAGTGGAAAGCAGAAAAGAATACAAAATATTGAAAACGAAAACGTAAAAAAAACAGCACACAACAGCTACTACAACGCATTTGGGCATTGGGCTTAATAAGAAAATGGTTTTGTATTTGGGATAATTTGGCAAATCCGAAGAATGGGATTAATTTAGTCCCAAACCCGCTGTAGTAACAGAACGTTGTAAGCAATTTTCCTCATAGTTATAAAATTAGAACAAATTAACATTGCAAGAATGAAATTAAATTTTTTAATAATCTCTGTTTTATTTAGTTGTAATCAAAAATCTTTTGATGCAGAACAACTCAAAAAATATATTGCAAGTAAAAATGAATTTGATAAAAATTTTGTGAATCAATTCCCTAATACTTTATCAGAATATACCACTTATGTCAACAATAAAAATACATCAAAAAATGACGTTGGCTTTATACTTTATAAATATAAAGTAAATCCAGAAGAATTTAAAAAGGTAAAGTCATTAATTAAAAAATCAATTGGACATTATAAATCTAAAGATAGCTGTCTATTAATTGTAAATAGATTTGAGACAATCGAAACAAATGAAAACAGAAGTGAAGTTATCATATCGAATGAAAATCTAATAAATCAAGACTGCTATAACAGTCTTTATCCAATTCCAAACTTTATAAATTATTCAAATCCAAGTAAAAATTTTGAGTCTTATTTGGACGGTACATTCGACATTTACGTTTTGGAGGCAAAAAAAGGTAACCACTTCAAAAAATTTAGTTTGATGACTGATTTACAAATGCCAAATCAATGGAAAAATGGATACTCCAAAGGAGTAGCAATAAGTAAAGAAAAAAGGACTTTAATCTATTGGTCAATCATTTGGTAATAAAAAACTGCTTACAACACACGTTTGTGGCTATTGTGGAATTTAGTGGAATTAACGTTTTTCAAGGAGATTTTCGTTAAACCGAAAATACTCGTTTTCAAAACTCCACAACAGCCACAAGCGCGAGAACGTTAGGCGACATTTAAACAATATTATGAGTACATCAGGACTTGGAGAATTATTTCAATTTATCGGACACTTTCTTTTTATTGCAATCAGTCTTACCCTTTTAATTTATGGTATTTGGAAGACAGGAAAAACGAGGCACATACTTGTTTTTTTATCAATTATAGTTTTTGGAATTTATTTAATTTGGGTTTTCACAAAGAATAGCCAAAAAAATGAACTTGAACAGAGTTATGTTGGAGAATATGAGCTAACAAAATACAAAGACTGTCCTGATTGTATTCTTAAATTAAATCCTGATAATTCTTATACAATTTATAGCAGTGATAAAGAATATGAAAGTGGAAAATGGAAATATTTTGATGACGGAGATATTTTTTATGTTGAATTTGACAACAATGGACAATTAGGTTATAATGAATATGAATATAGAGAATAAACGGCGCCTAACAGCTACTACAACGGATTTGGGCATTGGGCTTAATGGAAAGATGGTTTTGTATTTGGGATGATTTGGCAAATCCGAAAAATGGTCTTAATTTAGTCCCAAACCCGCTGTAGTGCCAAGACGTTATGTGGCATGCTACCGAACTAGATATTAAAAAATTAAAATCATAAACTAAACATCAAATCCCAATACTAAATAAGGCTCTGAAGCTAAACATAAACATCTGCAGACAAAATGAATCAACAAAAGATTGAACAAATTAAGT
Source organism: Flavobacterium aquidurense (assembly GCA_900107365.1). GTDB lineage: Bacteria > Bacteroidota > Bacteroidia > Flavobacteriales > Flavobacteriaceae > Flavobacterium > Flavobacterium aquidurense. Next base: position 445,925 of record FNPS01000002.1, on the reverse strand, counting down.
CGATACTAAAGCACTGGAATCCTCTGGGAAATGCTGAACATAGCATCCAAGATTTAAATGACTATGAAACGGAGGTTGACGATATCATTTTTAATCTTGAAATAGATTATGACTTTCCAGAAAAAAGTGTTACCAAAAAGCAGTTATCTAAAATTGTCAAAGAAGTCTTGAATCAAGCTTTTGATTTGTATTTAACGAACTCAGATTGCGATGCCCCTTCTGAAGAAATATTAGAGATTCTGAACCAGAGATGAAAGCACGCCACATAACACACGCTACAAGCAATTTGGGTTTTAGGCTAAATTTAAATATGGTTTCGCATTTGGAAGATTTGGTAAAACCGAAAGTTTAGGCTTAATTTAGTCCCAAACTGCTTGTAGTGCGAGAACGTTATGCGTCAGTTTACACGAATCTCGAAAACATACGGAAATTATTCAGAAAAATATAACTATGAAACTTTACAAACGAATTGACTCTGCAATACACTTTTGGGAAACTTGGGATATAAGCGAAAAAAAAGGAGCTATTCACAAAGGAATAGTTGGAAAACGTGGTGAATATAGAGAAGTAAGTTCTAAACTTTTTTCAAGCTTTAGAAAAGAGATTCAAAAAGAAATTGATAATTATTGCAAAGATGGTTATCAAGAAGTAGACATTGAAAATCATTCTACTCTATTGATTGAGTTCTTAGTTGAAGGAATGGGAACTGCGGAAGATGTTGAAAAAAGAACTCGACTTCAAAATAAAATGGATGATGTATTGGGTTGGACAGGACTTGGACATTGCGACGGAGGAAGTATTGGAAGTGGAACTATGGAAGTTTGTTGCTACGTTATTGACTTTGAAACAGCAAAATCAGTAATCCAAGAAAGTCTGAAAGACACCGAATTTTCAAACTATACGCGAATATTTGAAGAGATTGAAGAATATGACGAAGAATAAAACCGAACGCACAACAGCCACTACAACGGATTTGGGCAATTGGCTTAATGGAAAGTTGGCCTAGTATTTGGGATGATTTGGCAAATCCGAAAATAGGCCTTAATTTAATCCCAAACCCGCTGTAATACCAGAACGTTATGGGCAATATTAGACAACCTTTCGTTTAAATAGAAACAATGAAAATAAAAATCTTTCTACTCTTAGCATTTTCCCTTAATTCATGTGCGCAGAATTCTAACAAGTCTGATTTTAAAAAGTCTGATGTTCCAAAGGAGTATCAAGACTTACTGATTAATATTGAAACTCTTAAAACTGGTATGATTAGCTATATGAATGAAGCAAATCCAGATTATACAGAGAAAGATGTAAATCAATGTGTAGTAATCTTGCAAAGCTATATCTTAGAAATCGCAAAGAGTAACTCAAAAAAAGATGGAATTGAAATAATCAAGTCAAAAATCCAAGAGTTAAACGAACTCAATAAAAAATGTGGCGATCAACTTATTGAGACTGGTGAAAGAGAACAAATTGCAGAAATCATTATTTCGGCAGGCTATAAAAAAGGCTATAACCAAAAAGACGAAGATATAACCGAACAGTGGCGCGAATGGTAATACTGCCCATAACAGCCACTACCAGCAATTTGGGTATTTGGCTTAATTTAAAATTGGTTTTGTATTTGGATGCTTTGGCAAATCCAAAGAATGGGTTTAATTTAATCCCAAACCCGCTGGAGTAACAGAACGTTGTGGTGCATAATAAAGAACCGAAATACTAAACATGAAAATATTGATAACATTATTAAGTATAATTGCAGGACTAATAATTTTATATTTTGGATTAGCATTTATTTTAATTCAAATCCGAAGACCAAAATTCAACAATAAGGGCTATACGAAACTTGAAAAAAAACTTTTAGATATTTTTACATCTATGTTTGACCCTGATTTAGCTGACAAGATTAAGATGCAAATTGAATACTTCGAAAATAAACGTAAATGGAGGCAATATTGGGAGAAGAGTATGTCAATAGAGCTATATGGAGATAAAAAAATGTCGCCTAAGTTTAAGTACCCAAGACAAGATGAAAGTAAAATTGCAACTATTAGATTTAAGGTAAACGAAGAAAAATACAGTATTGATTTTAATAGTTATGATGGTAGGATTTGGGGATGGAAAATCAGACCCAATCCTAAGTTGATTCAAAAAACAGATAATATTGAAGTAACTGGCAAAAAGATTAACAATGATCCAAATGAGAAAGTTCTAATTACTATTGAAAAAACAGAATTCAAGATAATTCCTAATTTTGGTGGCGTAATTGGAGAGATTGCAAAAGTGAAACCAATTAAAGTTGCCTTTAATCCGTTAATTCCACAGCAAATTGAGATATTTAAGCGAAAAATTGACTCGGTACTTCCAAATGGCTATATAAAAATAATTGAACAAACTGAAGGCTTGGAATTTAATGATTTTCGAATTTCCGGAATTTCTGAAATACAAAGAACAGGATTAGATGATGGAGATTATTTTCATTTAGTTGAATTTGACTATGGAATAATTACCATAAAAGAAAATGATAAAAATGGAGAGATTTATTTTTGTCATTTTTCAGATGGATCGATTGATAAATTGGGAACAGATTTCGACAAAATATTAAAAGAAAGAACGGCATAACTACGCACCTCAACAGCTACAACGGATTTAGTGATTTTGCAAATCCTAAATAATAGGCTTATTTTAGTCCAAAACACGCTGTAGTGCCAATATGTTGGGCCATATACACTCATAACACATTAAAAAAAGAATCTAATGAAAATATTTTCAATGATATTTTTATTTAATATATCATTTTGCTTTAGCCAAAATTATTCATTAAATGACTTTGAAGAATGCAAAATTCCTGATGTGGAAAGCAAAGAATGGTATGATTTTAATCATTCATCAGGCAAAGAGTTTGTTTTTACATTAGAATCAGCTAAGATAAAAGTATCAAAATACAAGTATGCGTCTTCTGTTGAATATGATATTCCCAGTGGAAAATTGCTTGGCATCGATATGGGAGAATTTGGAGGAGGGTTATACTACAGACAAAAAGATTCAACTAAAATATTTTATGTTAATGGAAAAAAAGGGATAGATATTAAACCAAACTGGTTTGGAGGTCTAATGACTAACGAAACGGATCCAATTAATAAAGTCCTTAAAGATTGTAAACTACTTAAAAGCGGGAATGTAAAATTTATTTTTGGAATTAAAGATTCAATTTATTTGCTAGGCGGCTTATCGCATATGGGATTAAATTCCGGAGGACTTTATACTATTAAGTACAATAATGATAATTTTTTTATTTCCGGAGCTTTAAATCTTGAAGATGCTCCATCAGCTATGTCTATATATAACAATTGCATTTATCTAGCAGGAAGTAAAGGATTTTATATAATTGATGAAAACTTGAAGTTAAAGACAATATTTGATAATTTATTTTGGGATGGACTTTATCCAACTTCTGTAGTTGTACTTGATAAGAAGAATGTATTTGTAACAATAAGAGGTGGCTATGTAAAAATCAATCCCGAAGAGAAAAAATTGAAACTTTATAAAGCAAAATAAGTACATCGCACAACAGCCGTTTTGGACCAGGCAAGACAATCGGCAAAAGGCAAGGATATAAGAATTCAAGGTGGTGCAAATACAATCCAACAGTTTTTAAATGCCGGACTTATTGACGAGTTTTTTATTCATATTGCTCCGGTTTTTTTAGGTAGCGGTATACGACTTTTTGACGGCATTGACAAAGAAAAATATAACTTGCAAATTACAGAAGTTATTCCATCAGAATTAACAACCCATTTAAGATACAAACTGAACAAAAAATAAAAACAGACCTATAAATCCAGTTCCTAAACCCTATTACAACTCATTTTGGTAATCGATCTAATAGAAAGTTGGTTTTATCTTTAAGATATTATCAAATTAGAAAATAGGGCTAAATTTGCCCCAAATCAGCTGTAGTCCCAAAACGTTGTACCTAATTTTAAAAACAAAAAAACGAATGAACATATTTCCAAAAAACGATTATACTTTCAAAATAATTGGAGAAGAAACAGAAACTCTTGAACGTTTAAAAAGAAGAACTGAACTGTCTGAAAGTTTAACTTCAAAAATAACCGACAAATCATTTCGTGGAATAATTAAAAACAACACATTTAAAATAATATCTTCAGAAATTGGAAAAGGTGCATTTTGTGTTTTAACTGGGGAAATTGTGAACAAAGAGGGACAAGTTGAAGTGGAAATAAATAAAGCCTTCCGAATTTTGCTAAGTGTTTTATTATGCTTTCCTTTCTTTGGCTTAATTGCTCAGTTTTTTTCTAACAAAGAAGAGTTTTCAATAATCTTTATACTTGTGGCAATACTACAATTATTAATGATTAGATATGTATTTATCGAATTGGCATTCAGACGATTCTCAAAATCTAGTTTAAGTAAATTGAGTGATGTATTGGACATTGACCATCTTGAAAAAAAATAATCAGAACAGCTAAAATTTGGAATTTGGAATTTGGAATTTGAAATTTGGGAATTTAAAAATTTATTTCGGCATAGCAATTTTTGCCTTAAACCCTTTATCAGGTTCAGTATCAAAATCGATAGTTCCTTTAACTGCCTGAATACGGCTTTCCATGTTAAGAAGACCATTTTTTATCATCTTCGTTTTTTCGCAGCCTATACCATTATCAGTATAGTGTATTAAAATAGATTTGTGATCGTTTTCAAATTTTATAAGCACTAAACTTGCCTTACTGTGTTTTTTCATATTCACCATTAGTTCCTGTAAAATTCGACTAATGGCAATTTTTTTTGTATCATCAATAATTTCCCAGTTGATGTCTTCTAAATTATTGACAATAATATTTCTTTCCTTGGTATCATAAGCCAAAAGCATTTCTTTTATGCTGTTGGTAAATTCCATTCCAGTATCAATTCTATTGTTTTCTTTTGATATTCCTCTCACACGCCCGTAGATATCATCTAATTTCTGGAGTAGATTCTCTTTAGTGCTTTCTTTCGATAATGGCTGAGATTCGGCAAAAGCAATTACATGATAGACATCGTTTGCCAATTCATCATGGATTTTTTTAGCAATACGGGTTTCGGTGTTATACGAAGTTTTAAATTCTATAGCCTTGCTCTTATTTTTATAATAACGAATTAAAAGGGCTATTAAAATGACTAAAAAGATAAAAACAATAGCAAATACAATTCGTAAATATTTATCTTTTTGAATAGATAATAGGTTTTCTGCTTTTTCTAAGCGAAGTTTTTCGTTTTCATCTTTTTCTTTTTTAGAATCGTATTTAATTTTGGCCGATTTATTTTTAAAGTTGTTTCTAACCTTTATGATACTGTCATTTAACGTAAAATACTGTTGAACATATTTGCGTTTTTGAAGACTATGATCATTTGAAATTAAAATTTGGAGCGCTTCTAATCTTTCATCAACACTATTTAGTTTAGTAGCTGCATTATAAGCTGCAAAAGCATTTTCATCTGATTTTGGAATGTCTTTTTTAGCATAATAATCGGCCAGATGCAGATAACTTTCAATACTTCCATAAGTGTCCTTGATTTTATTTCTTGTCTGAAGGGCTTCATACATTAAATTAAATCCTTTTTCATTCATTCCATTTTTAAAATAGGCATAACCCAGATTATCTTGCAATCGCGATAAAGATTTATGAGATAGTTGTTTTGATAATTTTTTACTTAATATAGATTCTATGAGGGTAATAGCCTTATCATATTTTTTTTGGTAGATAAAGACAGTTGCAATATTGCTCAAAGGGGCATATTTAGCGATAAGATCTGGCTCATCTTTTATGGATTCCTTATAGTAAAAAATAGCATCATCATAAAGAGATAGTTCTTTATCAGCGACACCTAATATATTATTTATTGAAGAGGTGTATACATTCTTTTTTTTATAATAAGCTAATGCTTCTGTTGCGGTCTCCTTACTACCATAGTAATCACCATTAACTTGTTGAATTGTTGCTATTGAAATAAGTATGTATCCCAGATTGGCACTATCTTTTAAACTTTCAAAAAGTATTTTGGATTTATTAAATTCATAAAAAGCAGTAGTAAAGTTTTGTTTTTCATAATCTGTAATTCCTTTATCTCGCAAACTAAATGCTTCTTTTTTTAAAGATTTTATATGTGGGTTTATGATCTTTTTTTCCTGACAGGAAAAAAGAAAAAGAAATATAATAAAATAAAAAAACGGGGACCGTAACATATAAATTTACTTTCCCCGAAAATAGTGATTAATTAGATACTAAAAATATATTTATTCATCAGTTGGCGGTGGTGGTGGTGGAAGTTTTGGTTCGTCACCAGGACCATCAGCCTGAGTTGATTTTGAATGATCAATAATTTTTTCTGTTTTCTTTTTTGGCTGAGTTTCATATTCATCAGCAGTACAAGAAAATATAGTAAATAACAAAGCGAAAGCGCTTAATAGTAATAGTTTTTTCATTTTAATTTAATTTAGAAATTAGACATGAGTATGGCCGTCCGGATTATCCGGAGCTTGTTAATGGCAATACCAAAATTGATTTTTGGGGAAGTAAACCGTGTAGAACTGTAAGACGTTATTTATACTTCCCGAATAAACTCGGTCTTACGGTTTTCCACTGTTAATTTGAACTAGTTTTATGTTTTTGTTTTAATCTGCAGATAAAACGTGAACTAATTTCTATGGCAAAGGAAAGGCACTTTGAGCCCTTTGTTGATAAGGGATTCCCAGAATTCCCGCATTTTCCCAAGATTCCCGGGAATTCCTAAAAACAAAATACAATGCATACTAATTTAGGTTTGTTAGAACATGTTAGGTGAATGTAAAACCAATCCTGACCTTTATTTAATAGAGATAAAAAAACCTAAAAAGGTTGTCTTGAACTATTAAAAAAGATAAAAAATGGAGTTTTGAATAAATCAAGTTGTTTACGGTTTTCCTCATTTTTAATTTAATCTAGTTTTATATATTTGTTTTAATCGGCAGATAAAACGTGAGTTAATTTCTATGGTAAAATAAAGGTGCTTTGAAGTCCTTGTTTATAGAGAATTATCAGAATTTTTACGTTTTCACGAGATCCCAAAAAATCCTAAAAAACACCATGCATCATACCTTAGAAGAATATAAAAAAGCGATTAAAATTAAATACGAGACAGAGAAAGAAGCAGAACATTTTGATTATTTGTACAATCCTTCCCGCGGAAAACTCCGCGACTTGTGCTGGCTTATTTTCGAGAATAACCCAACGCAGGACGATTTGAATGTTTTTAGAAATTTATTTTGCCTGGATTTTGATCATACCAAAAAAAATAAGTTTAAGGAACAAAAAGACAAGTTCAGGCCTATTGAAACTTTCTTTAAAGGCGAAACAGATCCATTGAATATTGATGCAATAAATCTCGCAGCGGTTATAGTTGATTTTCAACCACGCCCTTTTAAAAAGTTTAATGAAAAGTGTAGAATCGAAGAAGCAAAACAAATTGAAATTGCGCATAAAGAGAATGCAGTTGTTGAAATAGAGAAAGAAGCCATAGTAGTAGAGCGTTTAGTTAAAAATGAACATGAGGAGTCGAAAGAGCATCCTAAAAAAGGAAATCTTTTGTTTGATTTTGCAGCTATATTTTCTAAAAAAATAGGTCAGAAGATATACCCACGAAAAATAATTACGGTAGGAATTGGAGCTGTCGCTTTGATGTCTTCTGCGCTTTTATATTTTGTGCAGAAAAAAGATTAAAAAGCGAAGTTTCTAAACGATAATGAAAAGCATTTTTTTGAAAAATAAAATGCATAAAGAAGTAAAAAGAATAATTTTTTAAGGAGTAATTTTGGAGTAGAAATAGTTTGTTTTTCGGCATATATGATCTGTTATTTATACTATAAAGATAAGAAAAATAAATCGATTAACCTAATAAATACCAAGGAAATAACGATTTTTTTTACTCAAAAAACCCTGTTTTTTTAATTTTTTTTTGACTGCTTAATGCAAGGAAATAATGTGGGATTTTCGAGGTGCTAATTAACCGAAAGAGGATAAAAAAAGCCTGTATTTTTTTACTTTACAGGCTTGCCATTTTTTATTGTTGTAAATCACCCAACATTATAATTCATTATTTGTTTTTGTAGCATTTAATATTTCTATAATCTTTAAAGCGACGTCGCCTGAGGATTGAAAATTTTGCCCGGTAACAATTCTTCCATCCGTCTCTACATGTGAAACGTTGCCTTTAGAAAACTTAAAAATACCACCTCTTTCTTCAACCGTCTTTTGAATTAAGAACGGAAAGTGCTTAAAATAGTCTGCATCTTGTTGTTCGAATGAATCAGGGTAACCGCTAATTTTTTTTCCCGCGACTAAATATTTGCCATCATTTGTTTTTAAGTTTACAATTCCTGCGGTTCCATGACAAACAGAAGAAATAACACCCTTATTTTCTTCATATACTTTTAATGCAATAGTTTGAATTTGCTTGTTTTCAGGTACATTATACATCGCGGCTCCACCACCAACGTAATAAACCGCTTTATAATTCTTTGAATCAATTTCTTCTGGTTTATTAGTGTTTTTTATAGCATACATAAAATCCGGATCAAATAAATATTGTTTTTGTAAAGTGTCAGAGGTATTGATATAGGCGAGTGGAATACTTCCTCCATCCGGACTTACAAAATCGACGTTGTATCCTGCTGTTTTAAAAGTATTGTAGGCGTTTACTATTTCAGCAAAACTATTGCCTGTACCTATTGTCGATTTGCCATAATAATGAGCATTAGAAACAATAAACAGAATTTGCTGTCCTGATTTATTACTACTCCTACTGGCCGCAGATTTGCTGATTATTTTCCATTCGCCCTGAATTTTTTTGAGTAAAAAAAGATCGATGAATTCTATTTTTTTGGCTGGTATTACTATTTCTGCTTTGGCCAGGGCGATATTGTTAAATAAATCAATTGAAATAATACGACCCATTCGACCATTAAACTGTCCCTGATTGTCTTTTTTAAACCATGTCGTGTACTCGCTAATGGGTACAATCCATAACTCCTTGTCTTTATGGCTTAAAAACAAATTGGCATCAGGATAAAACGCTTTTTCGATGCATTCCGGTTTGTTGTACGAGGTACCGTCAAGGTAATTTTGAATGCATTTTTTTACAGCTGCCTCTTCTTCTGTTTGTGCCAATAAACAAGCAGGTAAAAATAGTACTGCGATAAAATAGAAGATTTTTTTCATAAACTTTTAGAATTAAAATTTTTACAAAGCTATGATGGGGCCGATTTAAACCGGAATTGATTTATAATTCAGGAGTCCTGATTTATAAATTAGGACAAAAGAGGTCCGTTTTTGTGCCGTTTACAGCTGTTGTTGCAGTAACTTTTTTATCATTTTAAAAATCTGCATTATTACTTTCTAAAACTATAAAACGTGTTTTGCCGATAATTGACTTGTAATAAAATTATTTATATTTATAAAATATTACAGTAGATTTTGATCTTTGGTAACTAAAATCATTTTTTATGAAAAAGCTTCTATCCTTACTACTTATTTTATGTGCTTTCGGTTGTAAAAAATATGTTGTGTCGTTTGAACAGCCAACAAATATGAAACTTGATAAATTAAAACTCGAAGTACTTCTGGATAAAAAGAAAGTTCAGGAAATTAACTTAAAAGCAACAACTGCAATGCTTTCTTATGAAACAGTAGCCTTGTCAACATCAGGGGAGGGAAAACATCTGCTTCAGGTTAAAGTAAAAGACACGATCTTTAGTTATGACATAAAGTATCCCGAAGAAAAATATATTCTTTTGACCGCGCACTTAAAAGAGAATGGCAAGATTCATATTGGAATTTTGAAACAGCAGTATAAATTTAGGTTGCGTTGAGAGATGATTTATTTTACACATATAAATAAGTTGGTGGTTATTTTATGAAAAATCAAATAGCGACAATATTTTTATTTCTAACTATACTCACTTCTTGTAACAAAAAGCAAGAAGAAAAAATAATGCCGTTAAGTGAATTACAAAATAAAAAAATATATAAAAATTTAGATAGTTTGCCAAAAAATCTGGAACTGGTTTATCGTGTTGATTTATCAGAAAACGATTTGAATAAAATCCCAAGAATAATCTTCAAATTGTCTAATCTACAAGAATTAAATCTTTCTGTAAATAATTTAACAGAACTAAATAATTTAGAAGAACTGCAAAACCTCCAAATTTTAAATATTGGAATGAATAATTTTAAAATATTTCCAATTGAAATTACTAAACTTAGAAAACTTAAAACGCTAGATATTTGGTGGAATGACATTAGAACTTTTCCGGAGGCATTTTATGAAAATAATGTAAACATCGAAGAACTCGACTTAACAAGTATGTTTGAATTTGACTTTACAAACAATTTATCGAAGGTTCATCGATTTAAAAATCTTAGACAACTAAATTTAGGTAATAATCAAATTAAAAATTTAAATATAGAATTTGATAAACTATCTAATTTAGAAACGTTTGGATATATTAGACAGGATAAAATTGATACTAAAAGCATCATTTTAGAGCTTTCCAAATGTGAAAAACTCAAAACTATCCATTTAAGCGTTAATCATATCAAAGAACTTCCAAGTGAAATTTCATTACTTAATAATTTGGAAGAGTTAAATTTATACGAAAACGAATTGACTAAACTTCCTGATAATTTGCTTAAAATGAAGCGACTAAAATCAATTACAATAGATGGTAACAAAATTGATAAAAAAATAATTTTGGACTTTGAAACCAAAATGCCAAAGACGACTTTTATATATTAATGAAAAAAAATATTACAACCAGATACTAGACATTTGGGTATTTGACTTAATAGAAAGTTGATTTTGAGCTGTTGCGCAAAGAAACATCCTGAAAAAACAAAAAATGAACGGCAACCTGCAAACTTCCCGAATATTAACTTCTGAAAGGCTCACCCTTAGGAAACTTTCAAAAAAGGATGCCGCAGCAATATTGCAATTACGCTCGAACACAGAAATAAATAAATTTCTTGACAGAAAGCCAAGCAAATCAGTAGAAGATGCCTTAAATTTCATTAACAATATAATTGATCATGAAAGCGAAGAACTTTTTTATTGGGCAATTACAAAGACAGGCGAAGACAAACTAATGGGTACAATTTGTTTGTTTGATTTCTCAAGTGATTTAAAGAAATGTGAAATTGGATATGAGCTTCTTCCTGAATATCAAGGTCAGGGAATTATGGCCGAAGCAGCGAAGAAGGTTATTGCATTTGCCAGTAAAACACTTGAAATAGAAACGATAGAGGCACTAACACATAAAGACAATCAAAGCTCAACTAAACTTCTTCAAAAATTAAATTTTAAGAAATTGGATGATAAAGTTGAAGATAATCCAAATCTTATTCGATTTAGATTGACAATATAAAGCTATGGAAGCCAAATAATAAGCTTAATTTAGTTTCCAAATACGCTATCGTACCAGAATATTGGTGCTACGCATAAATCAATTAGAAAGCATGAGTTTTGAATTAGATGATATCTTTTTTCTAGAAAATTATGAGACCCTTTTGATTATAAAAAATCACATTTATTTATCGCAGAAAAAATACTTTTCTATGGAGCATTTTAAAAATGAAAGGTATTCAGATAAGAATCTGATTGAAATAAAGGTTGAAGGAATATTGAAAATTAATTTTAATAGTTTAGACGAACACGTACAACTTGAAACCAAATTAAAATCATTTCGATTAATTTTCTTTAGCAATAACATGATGTTGAGGTTTGTTTCAGGGATTGAACCTTTTTTGATTTTAGAGAAAACGGAAAAAGATTTAACCAGAATTCAGAAAATAATTCCGTCAATATTTATTTTTATAATAATTATTATCATTTCTTTTCTTGTTGGAATCCAAAACAGTTTTATTTTAGTAATAGGTTTAGTATTTGCAATTTATCAAATTTATAAAATGTATGGAAATAGCGTGCAGATAGAATATACTAAACCTAAATAAAAAAAGAGCCACGACCAACTACTACAACGGATTTGAGAAAGTGGCTTAATAGGAATTTGGTTTTTATTTAGGATAATTTGGCAGATTTACATAATGCATTTTTTAAAAAAAACTCACAAACAGAATTTAATGGGATTATTTGACATTTTCAAAAAACAAAAGAAGTACCAACTTCCTGAAATGTATAATGGAATTATCACTAAAGATGAATACAATGAAATTTTAGAAATCTGTATAAAATACCATCAAGATAACGGATTAATTATTTCAAAAATTGATGAGGGTGAAATTGTCACAGACATTGAGGGAGAGGAACAACATCGTTATTTGGACAATTTGGTTCGTGTATTAGCAAGTTATGAAAAAACAATTTGGAGCCAGTTAGTTTACGAACATTTTGACAAGTTAAAACCCAATCGATCAGCATTAAATTATCTGTACAAAGATTTTGAATATGCAAGTCAGTTTTTAAGAGTTTTATTAAAAGAAGACACATTCAATCTTGGTGATCATGTGGAAAATTATGTTCATAGAGTTGACTTCCCTAAGACTAATACATTTTTAATACTTGAATTTGAAGAACAATTTCACTATATCAGAAAAGATGAAATAATAGAATGGGAAAAATTGGAACATGAATTATTTGAAATTGCAATTGAAAACTTGCCTGAAAATAAAGTTGAGGTAAAAGAGTATAAATTTGGCGAAAAATATACCGTCTTTATATTCTTTAGTGGTGACTTCTCGGCTTCATTAATGCTTGATTTAGAAAACAGAGCAGATTATTCCATTGGAAAATTTGGAACATTAATAGCGATTCCCACAAAGGGAACTGCATATGCACATCCAATTGAAAATGGAGAATTATTAGCACTTATAGAAATTCTCGACCCGACAATTGAACAGTTTTACAATGAAGACCCAGGAAATATAACAACAAATTTCTATTGGTATCATAATGATGAAATTCAAATTTTTCCAACTGAACAATCGGAAAAAGGCTTATTGATTAGTATGCCTAAAGATTTATTAAAACTACTGAACGAAGATGAATAAAATACTAGTGATAACAGCTACGATAAGAACGCTAGGTCTTAACTTAACGAAAACACACAAATCAAATACATACTTTTTATGGAAGATCAAGGGGCAACAGTAGTAATAAATCATTATGTCATAGAGGGAAAACAAAATCAATATGAAAATTGGCTAAATGAGATTGGCCCAATTTGCAGAAGTTTTACTGGTAATATTGATTACCAAATAATTCGCCCTATTCCGAATTTGACTTTTGATTATACGGTGATCATACGATTTGACACCGTTGAAAACCTTACAAAATGGATGGAGTCAAATGAAAGAAAAAATCTAATTATAAAAGCACAACCGCTATTGTCTAAAGAGGATCAATATCGCATTAAATCGGGCTTAGATTTTCTTTTTGCAAATGAAGGTGAAAAACCAAAAGTTCCCGCTCGCTGGAAACAATATTTGGTTACGTGGTCGGCTATTTATCCGTTATCCATTCTTATCCCTTTGTTAGTGCTTCCCATTTTAAAAATTTTAAATCTTCCGGAAAACAGATTTATTAATTCATTTTTTATCTCCGGTGTTGTAGTTTTTATAATGGTTTATTTGCTAATGCCTAATTATACAAGGTTAATTAGAAAATGGCTTTACAAATAAACGTAAAGGCAATCATTTTTCAGTCTACAAAAAATGGTCTAATTTGAAAGGCAAAGTTCATAGACTATCAAGATTGATGTTCTAATTTTAAACGAGTATCTTTAAAATTTCAGCATTTGCTTAAACATGTTAAATCACTTTTTATATGAATGTAGAAGAGTTTAGAGATTTTTGTCTGTCATTCCCTGATACGAGGGAAGCCATGCCGTTCGAGGGTTTCTTCAAAAGTTCCAAGTCTATACTCGTATTTTATGTGGACAAGAAGATGTTTTGTTTATTCGACCTTGATAAGTTTGATCGTTGTACATTAAAATGTGACCCAAAGCTCATAAATGAACTTAGGGAAGAATATCTAGGTATTGACAAACCATTTAATCTAAGCCCAAAACATTGGATAAGTGTTGCTTTTAACGGAGATGTCTCTGAGGAGTTGATTAAAGAGCTTGTAACTAACTCATATAAACTTGTTACAGCAAGTATTTCGAAGAAAAATAAGTGAAATTACATTTTTATAAATGCGATTATATGGACTTTAAAGATTCACTTTTAAAACTTTTACAAATTATGATCATTATTAATCTCTACTTCTTCAGATTCCTGAGTGTAGTTTAATTCTTCTTCGATCTTTTTGCGGTCTTTTTTATTTTGTTTTATTAGAAAAAAAACTAATAAAGCAACTCCAATTACGATTGCTGAAATGATAGGCCAATTGATTTCCATAAGATTGCTATTTAAGTTTATCAGAACCTTTATTTAAGATAAGAAATCGCGAAACCATAAACCGGAATGTTTGATTGTTCTTTTCTGTGTTTCAAAATCAACATGAATTAATCCGAAACGAGCGTTGTAACCTTCGGCCCATTCAAAGTTATCGGTAAGGCTCCAGACAAAATAACCATCGACATTTAAGCCTTCTTCTTTCGCTTTTAGAATTTGTTCTAAATGATCCTGAATGAAGTGTGTGCGTTTGATATCGTAAACTTTTCCATTGGTAACAATATCCGGAAAAGCGGCGCCATTCTCTGTAATTATTATTTTGCGGATGTTCTCGTAACTATTAAACCTTTTTAAAATATGATATAGGGCAGGAGGGTAAACTTCCCAACCCATGTCTGTTGCTAGGACATTTCTTTTCTCGGCACTGACTAATTCGGCACCAATATAGGGAGTTAATAACGATGCTTTTACAACCTCTCTGGTGTAACATTGCAATCCGATGAAGTCAAAATCAAAAGCCAGATTGTTGCCGTCATCTTCTTTGATATAATTGTTCAGTTTTTTGAGTACAGCCAAATCAGTTTGAGGATAACCCATTCCTAAAATAGGTTCAATAAAAGTTCTGTTCAGTAACGTATCAACACGTTTAGCGGCTTCAATATCTTTTGCATTTTGAGAAAAAGGCTCGATATGCGTACAAGAGAAAGTGGTTCCAATATTAGCATCTGCGACTTTTTCTCTAAGTATTTTTCCGCCTGCAGCTGTAGCCAACGTTACATGGTGCATGGCTTTTAGGTAATTGGTAATCCCTTTTTTTCCGGGAGCATGAATTCCCAGGAAATAACCCGCTCCGGTAAAAACAGAAGGTTCATTGATGACCATCCAGTTTTTGACACGATCACCAAAGTGTTTCGCACAGATTTCTACATATTCTGAAAACCAGGAAACCGAATCGCGATTGGTCCATCCGCCGTTTACTTCGAGTGCGTGAGGCAAATCCCAATGATACAGTGTTACCCAGGGTTCAATACCTTGTTCAAGTAATGAATCGATAATTTTATTATAATAATCAATTCCAGCCTGATTTATCGGGTGCGTTCCAGTAGGCATTATTCTGGGCCAACTGATCGAAAATCTAAAATTCGGAATATTTAAGTGGCTTATGAGATCAATATCGTTTTGGTACGAATTATAAAAATCACAAGCTGTTATGGCATGATGGCCGTTTTTGACTTTTCCTTTTTGAGAAGTAAAAACATCCCAGATCGAAGAACCTTTTCCGTCGGCATCATGAGCCCCTTCAATTTGGAAAGCAGCGGTTGAAACACCCCACAAGAAATCTTGTCCAAATTGGTCTTTGTGTAAAAATGACTTCTCAACTTTATTCATTCAATTGGCTTTCCTTATTTTAAACTATAAATTTATTTTTAAACTAATAAATTTATTAGTGAAGGAAAGTAGAATGCATTGCTCTTAAAAAAAGCCATTCTTTGAATGAAACCAGAAAATTTAGATTGAAGAATTTCATAATATTTAGTTTTAATCAAATTAATAAAACTAATGTGAATTGAGTGTAACGCTAAGATTATGAAAATGTTAAGAGATTTATGTGTTAGCAAAAAGAGGTCAGTCTTCCCAGCCGCAAAGTGTTAATCTGTAGCCTTGCGCTTGCGAAAGCGATACTTTGGTTAAGACATGACGACAGGCTGTAAGACCACGGCAATTTTCGTTGTAATGGTATTTTTTAGCACCCGTCGGACCGCAGATATACACTTTGGTCTCGACACGATGAAAAGAGGTCAGGAAAATAAATAAAAAGAGTAAGGTATATTTCATTTGGGGCGTTTTATTTACTCGGTTATTAATTGGTATTCATTTCCGTTTTTATCAGTTGCTTTTAATTTCCCAAAAGAGATCCATTCGGTATTAATTTCAAGATCAGCAATGGAATCATTTCTCAATATTCCTGCACCATATTTTCCGGCGACGTTAATGTTTCCAAAAACAGAATCACCAACGCTGTTTATTCCTTTTACATCATAATTGTATTCATAATGTCCAGAATTCCCTGTTCTGTATTTGTATTGATAAATATTATCTACATGATACGTTTTAGCTTCTTCCGGAGTAATAGTTTTTCGATCATCAGCCGTAATTACCTCCTTATAAAAAGTATTTATCTTTTGAGGAGGTGGAGCAGCTGCTTTCTTGCAGGAAACAATAGTTACCAAGAAAAATGATAGCAAGTAGTTTTTTAGCATAGGCTTGGTGTATAGAATTGCATAACCCGATAAAAGTAATTGGAACTGGAGTTTTAAAAATGCGTAGTTATACGGGAATAATTTATAGGAATTATAGAGAGTTTTTCTAACTTGGAGAATTTTCGGATTTATTAATATTTAATCGTAGTTAGACTCCAAGTTTATTTCTTTTTGAAACCCAAAAAACTAATGATCGTTTTTAGCTAATCGTATTCCAATTATTCGCGATCCATTTTATTAGATCTGCTCTTAAATTTTCTTGTTTTAATTCTTTATTATGAAGTAACCTTTCTACTTTTTGAAAACTTTCTTTAGTTTGAGGAACGTTATATTTTGATAAGAACTGATTACAGAAATAAACTACTTCATACTCTTCTGTTTTATCAACTTTTTCTCGATCAAGTACACCTCTATATTTCGGATTATCTCCTCCATCTACAGTTTTAGAGTATCCTGTGAAAAGTAAATCATTGCTTGTAAAATTTGCCATTTTGATTAATATTTATTGATTAATATTTCTTTCTATTTAAAACTCATTAATTCTGAATCATTTGGTGAATCCATTTCATAATAAGTATATTCATCATCATATTTGTACCATTTGTAATTAACTTTAGTAAATCGAAACATTTTTAATGCTTCACTTAAAGCCTCTTGTGTTTGGGCCTTATTACCATTATTTGCAAAATAGCCACCCGTAAATTGGATGGTTTTATATTTCTTCCCTATCACTTCAGTCTCAATATTTTCCTCCCATAACTTTTGATAAATAGCTTTTTGATAAGCTTTTCTTAAAATGGGAAATTCTTTAATTTGAATGTTTTTTACTTTGTTTTCAAGCTCTTTACCTAAAGTTCGTACTTCGCTATTATGTGACGTTAATGCCTCATTAATAGTCTTTGCCCATGCTGCAAAAAGAACTAATTCTAGTTGAGTCGCTTCGACTGTACTTCTATAAGATGAAAAGTCTACACCTTTATCTATTGATATAATTTCTCGTTTTAAGTATGTAATTTGATCTGGAATACTTTCTGTTTTATCTTGAGTAGTAGAACTTATTGATTCATTTGCTAATGCTTCAATAGAAGCATCGTCTTTAACATCATCACCACTTCCAAATGCGATGAATATAAATCCTGCAAAAGTTAATGCAGAAAATAAATGTTGTACTTTTCTTTTCATACGTGTTTTAAATTTATAGTTATTGATTTGTGGTAGATTAAAAAAGGCAAAAGCGTTCCCAGTGAATACATGAGTAAATCTGTAATATCGAATGTGCCAGGAACTATTTTAATTATCTGTCCTAATTCAGATGTAATTGAAATTATTGGAATGATAAAAATCCATACAAGATTTTCAGATTTAATTTTATTTTCCCATTGATACAGAATAAAACTTACATATGAAAATACCCATAAGCCATCTGGTAAAGAGTATAAAACAAAATCCGGAAAATTGTTTACGTTAGTGATTGTGAAACTTCTTAAGCTTTTTATGAAATCTAAAAAATGAAGTTTTTCAAACCAAAAAAACATTCTTAAGCTTGGTGTTCTAAATAAGATATATATTAAACTTCCACTACATAATGTGAAGATGTGACCAATATATAATTGTTTGACTTTCATTGAATAAATCTTTGTAACAGCCAAACTTAATCCTATTTAAAACCAGTATTTTACGGAAATCCATAATCTGAAAAATTATTAGTTTTTAGAAATAAAAAAAGCCCCCGAAGGAGCTTTGAAAATTATACTGCAGTTGAGGTTAAATAATCCCCATATCTTTTGCAATAAAAACTAATTGTACGGTATTATTTGCTTTGAAAAAATCCTTTAGTTTAGAAAGTCTTTTCTCCATCGCACTTTTGCTGTTGGGTTTTATTCCTAAGTCTTTAAAGATTTGTATGATTTCATCTTGAGGCGTTCCGGATGATAAATGTTTTAAGATTTGAATATCCAGATCGTCTATTTCAAAATTGTTTTTTTCCTGAAGTGCAGAAGCAACTTCGGGCGAAATAAATTTTTGATCTGAAGTTGAGGTAATATGAATTGCTTTTTTCAATTCTTCAATGCTGTTAAGGCCTTTTAAAACAAAAGCATCGATTTCAGCCTTATCAAAAAGAGATTTAATTCTGTAATTTTTATCTTCGACTGAATAAGCGATAATTTTTATATCAGGCTGCAATTCCCTAACTTTTAAAACCAGTTCGTCGCCGCTGGCAATTTTTGCCTCACGATGATCTGTTTTAAATGAAAGGTCACTAATTAATAAATCAAACGGTTCATTTTTGTTAATAGCAGCAAGTACTTTTAGAAATGCTTCATCGCAAAATTTGGAATGTTGAAAATCGACAATATTTAAATCTTTTAAGACTTGCTCAATTCCTAAACTTATGGCATCCAGGTCTTCGGCTATTAGTACTTTTTTAAACATAAGGCATTTATTTAGGCATTGATATTTTTACTCTGAATCCTTTTTCTGGTTCAGAGTCAAAAGTAATAGTTCCTTTTATTGCCAGAATACGGTTTTCCATATTTTGTAAACCGTTCTTTATAATTTGATTTTTTTCGCAGCCTTTTCCATTATCCGTATAATTGATTGTGATAGTATTTGCGGTACTTTCAAACTTTAAAACCACTAACGAAGCTTCGCTGTGTTTTTTCATATTTACCATTAATTCCTGAAGAACCCTGTGAATTGCAATTTTTTTAATATCATCAATGATATCCCAATTTACTTTTTCGATACTATTAATAATAATATTTGTACTATCACTATTATAGGTAGAAACCATTTCTTTTAAGTGAATTGAATAATTTGCTCCGGTTTCAATAGTATTATTTTCTCTAGAGATTCCGCGAACACGAGTATAAATATGATTCAGTTTTTGTAATAAGGTTTCTTTTACTTCTTCTTTTGTTAAAGATTGTGTTTGTGTAAAAGTGATGGCATAAAATACGTCGTTGGCTAGTTCATCATGAATGTTTTTGGCAATTCGGGTTTCGGTATCGTACGCTGTTTTAATTTTTCCAATTCGATTTCGATTTTGGTAATACTTTCTCGAATATATAAGAATCACAAAAAGCGCTATAATTCCAATCAAAAAGAATATTTTTTGATACTTAGCCTCCTGCAACAATAGTAAATTCTCTGCTTTTTCTAAACGCAATTTTTCATTTTCGTCTTTTTCCTTTTTCGAATCGTATTTAATTTTTGCGAATTTATTTTTAAAATTGTTTCTAACTTTAAGAATACTATCATTTAAGTGAATGAATGTTTTAATGTAAACGGTATTATTGCTCAAGGAATTATTAATCATTAAAAGAGATAAAGCTTCCAAACGTTCATCAACACTATGCATTTTTGTTGCTGTTTGATATGCATTTAAGGCAAATTGTTTAGACTTTTGAGGTTTGCTTTCAGAATAATATTCCGATAAATGTAAATTATTTTCTATGCTTCCATAATCGTCAATAAAAGTTTTTCTAAGATTGGCGCTATTTTGCATCAATAAAAGCCCTTTTTCATTTAATCCCTTTTTGAAATAAGCGTAACCCAAATTATCAATCATGCGTAATTTGTTGTTTTCGTATTTTTCTCCTGAAGTTTTCGTAATAGCCTCAAGAATTTTTATGGCCTCATTATATTTTTGTTGTTTTATGTTAACAGCAGAAATATTGTTTAAAATAGATTGTTTACATATAACATCATCACAATCTTTCAATGCTTCATTATAATAATAAATAGCATCATCATAATTCGACAACTCTTTGTCTGCTATTCCAAAAAAATTATTGATAGTAGCGGTGTATATATCTCTTTTTTTAACATACGGCAATGCTTCTGTAAGTGTTTCCCGACTTCCGTAATAATCGCCGTTGATTTGCTGTATATTAGCCATTTGCGAAAGAACATAGACAATATTTGCACTGTCTGTAGTTTTTTCATATAGTGTTTTGGATTTATTAAAATAGTAAAAAGAACTATCGAAGTTTGTTTGCTGATAGGTTTCAATTCCTTTATCTCTAAAGTTTCCGGCTTCTTTTTTTATAATTTTTTCATTCGCAGTTAGAGTAGGTCTCTCTTTGCATGAAAAGAGAAATACTAAAAAAATAAAATAAAAAAACGGGGATCGCAGCATAGAACTTACTTTCCCCGAAAATACAAATTAATTGTTTTTAAACTTGATTTTTTTTATTCATCTTTTGGTGGTGGAGGTGGGTTGATTGGAATATCACCTGGACCATCAGCATAGGATGGTGTTGCTGGATTGATTTCCTTTTTTACTTCAGTTGCAGACTTGTTATCTGATGTTTCATCATCATTTGTACAAGATACGAATGCCCCATTGGCAACCAATAAACACGCTAATATATAAACTTTTTTCATCTTACTTCTTTGTTAAAAATTTGACATAGATCAGCCGGTTCGATAATGAAATCGAAGTTTTCGTGCTGATTTTCATACCGGACCCTGCGGAATGTTTTTTGAATTTTTGTTTGGGAAGTGAAGTATGTAGAACAGTAAGATTTTATCTATACTTCCCGGATAAACTCCGTCTTACGGTTTTCCATACTTTTTGGTTGAACTAGTTTTGTACATTTGTTCTTATCGCGATATCGAACAATAACTAATTTTGATATGGCAAAGATCTGACGCTTACAAACCTGTATTGATAAGGAATTCCGGGAATTCCGAAATAGTTTTTTAAAGTCCGGACATTTCATAAGAAGTCCGGGAAAATCCGAAATGGAAATCCGAAAAAATCCGAAAAGCCTATGTATAATATTACTTCAGAAGAATATAAAAAAGCTATAAAAGCAAAGTACGAGATTGAAAAATCAGGAGATTATTCCAATTTTTTAATGTCTCCTACACAAGCTAATCTTAGAAAATTGTGTTGGGAAAGATTTAAAGAAAATACGAGTAAAGATGATTTAAATGCATTTCAATCTTTTTTTGATTTTGAGTTTAGCGTTACTAGAAAGAATCAACTAAAAGAACAAACGGATAAATTAAAACCTATTAGAGCTTTTTTTATCGGAAAGACAGAATCGCCAACTGATGAAACAATTGATTTCGCAGCAATTTTAGTAGATTATAAATTACGACCTTATAGAAAGTTCGAAAAAGAAACTATTATTAAAACCAAGCAGTCAATTGATAATTCTTTTGATTCGGAAATAGTTAGTGAGGATGAAAAAAGGCAATTAGATACCTTTTTTGAAGATCAAGGTGAAAAATCTATAGGTCAGAACGAGGAAATGGAGAAATCATCTCGTAAAAACAAACTTTTAGAAAAATTGTTTAATAAATCAAAACCTGCTATGATAACTGTTGGGGTTCTTTTTTGTTTAATAGCAGTAATTATCTATTTTGCTTTCATAAAAAAGAATTGTATGCAATGGTCTGAAGATCATTATGAAATTGTGGATTGCAGTATAAAACCTAAACCTGATTTAAATATTGTAATTCCATTAAATAAAGATCTTTTAGATTTTAGAAAAGTCAAAGTATGTGATACGACTAACTGTTTCAATAAAAATGGAAATGCTTTTATTTGGTATTCTAAGAGTAATAATATCGTGGAATTTTTTAATACTCACGGGAACCATCCCATAAATCATAAGCCACTAAGAGCAGTAACACCTTATATTTTTAAAAAATACTCAGAAGATTGTGTTCCCCAAAAATAAAAAAACCTCCAAAAATCATGTTTTTGGAGGTTATATATTCTACAATCTATACTCTACAATCTATACTCTATACTCTATATTCTATATTCTATATTCTATATTCTATACTCTATACTCTATACTCTATACTCTTCAATCTATACTCTATAATCTATACTCTATAATCTATAATCTATACTCTATACTCTTTATTCTTGACTCTATTTTCTAAAAACTAATTATTAGCCGTCTTATACCCCGTATCCAGAGGAAATAGCAAACTGTTAAGTTTAACATCACGTTCATAAACGTCAGGAAAAAATCCAATATCACCTTCTTTGCTTACCCAGGCAGTGAAATAGCCTATATAGATTGGGATTTTTTTAGTTAGTTTGAATGGCGTTTCTTTTTCACCACTCATAGCGGCATTAATCTTGTCAATCGTCCAGTCAGGATAATCTTTCATCATGGCAACGGCAAGTTCTTTTGCTTTTTCGACATTGATACAGCCGTGACTGAAAATGCGTTTTTCAAAACCAAATAAGGTTTTAGAAGGGGAGTCGTGCATATAAATATCGTTTGGATTTGGAAACATAAATTTCACAAGTCCCAAAGCGTTTTCAGGACCGGGCTTTTGTCTTACGTTTCCGCCATTCCATTCCATATTATGATCCGCCAGATAATTTTTGTCTTCGGCCATTTTTAACTGTAATTCATTTTTAATAATACTTGACGGTACATACCAATACGGACTAAAAACAATGCGATCTATCTGTCCGCTAAAGATGACGGTTTTGGTTAATGGAGTACCAATGAAAACTTTAGATACAACATCGTAATTTCCATTTCGGACAAAATACAGCCTAAACGACGGAATGTTAACCATCACATATTCTTCCTGATTTTCTAATGTTGGCGGAATCCATCGACAGCGTTCCATATTGAGCATCAAAGTTTTGATACGATCACTTACCGGCTCATTCATTTGATTAATATGCTCTTTGTTAATAATATAATTTGGAGTGAGTACATGGCGAAGTTTGTATTTCATTACACCATCCATTAATTCCTGATCATAAAAATTACTTTTAGAATCCTGCGCCAAATCACCAATCACAAAAAGTCGTGTTCTGACATCCTGAATCGTAACTCCCGTATCATCTGGTCTTAAGTCTTTGTATGGATTTGGCATTGTAATGGTTTTCCAGGTGTTGTTTTTTTCAATTTCCCTGTATTTTTTTAAAACATTCTGAAGTTTGTAATATTGACTAAAAAGAACATGATTATTTTCATCCAATAAATTGGGGTTGGTAACAATAGAATCTAATAAAGTCTCATAAGAAAGTTTTTTCTTTGGTAAGTACCATTCGATTTTATTTTGTTCAGCGGCATCCATTCCCTGAAAAACATGTTTTGCATAAAGGATATACATGGAACTCAATAAAAGCTCAGTATCCGACTCTGAAATCTTTTTATCTGATTCCTCATTAAAAACTTCGTCTATTTTATCTTTATACGGAATTCTGACCTGAACACCTTGTTCGTAAGTAGAGTTCAGTTTTTGATACATCAAATGCCCAAATTCGTTGATGTCATTGCCCTCGTACCAGATTGACTTGTAGGATCTGTCTTTGTAAAGCGTTGAAACATCGTTTTGATACTCTTTTAATTGAGAATACTTTTTGAAGAAGGCCAATACAGTTGCATCGCTGATGACAGGGACGGCATATTTATTACCAGCACTACTGGGAATAAAAAAAGCAAATTTCTTATTTTCCAAAAGAATTTTATCCTTCGAAAATCCAAAGGAAGAAACAATAAAGCAGGAAATTAAAAAGATTGTCAGAGTAAAATTTTTCATTTTTTTTTCATTTTACGTTACTACTATTTGCCAAAAAGGTCAATGCAGGTTGAGGTAATAAAAAAAATGATTTGGGGAAATCGTATGGTATGCCTATTTGCACCATCAAATTTAGAAAAAAAATCTTATTATTTTTCATTTATCCCCAAATTAAAAAATGATTTTTATAGTCAATGAATTTATTGAATTAAAAGGGTTTTACTCAAAATTGTACTGGTTGATTTGTTAGGTTCATCAGGCTGATGACCGCCAATGGCAATTTTTATTTCACCATTATATTCCTGCTGAACACCTTCTTGCGTAATATGTGATACATCTTCTGGAGAAAGTGTAAAGGTTAGAGTTTTGCTTTCGCCCGATTTAAGATTGATTCGTTCAAACCCTTTCAAAGTTTTCAAAGGTGCTTTTATAGTTGCATTTTGATTGATAACGTACAATTGCGCTACTTCTTCACCGGTCATTTTACCTGTATTAGTAACGCGTACAGAAATGGAAATGCTTTTTCCTTTACTGATTTTCGTGGGCATTTTTAGTTCATCGTATTTAAAAGAAGTATAACTCAAACCATATCCAAAACCATAAAGCGGTGTTCCTTTAAAATAACGGTACGTTCTGTTGTCCATTTTATAATCTACAAATTCAGGTAAGTCTGAGTCGCCTTTGTAAAAAGTAACAGGCAGTCTTCCAGCCGGATTATAATCTCCAAAAAGAATATCAGCAACTGCAGTTCCGGCTGCTTGTCCGCCGTACCAGGCGTTTACAATGGCTGGAATATTTTGAGCTTCCCACGGAATAGCGATGGCGCTTCCGGTCATCATGACGAAAACAACTGGTTTTCCTGTCGTTTGTAATGCTTTCATCAAATCAGTTTGTACGGTTGGTAATGCAATCGAAGTACGATCTCCGCCTTTAAACCCCGGAAAATTTACTTTCATTTCTTCGCCTTCCAATTGCGGTGAAATTCCGCCTGCAAAAACAAAAGCATCAACATCTTTTAAACGATTCATAAGCGCAGCAAAATCGGTTTTTTTAAAGTTTCCGGCATTTAGGGAAACATTTCCTTTTCCTTCGCCTTGCCAATATTCCACGACCAAATTATAAACTGCTCCTTTTGTTGTTTTCAATTGGAAAGTTTGTCCGCCCCAACGATTTTTTTTCCAGGCATTTAGTTCTTCTTTTCCATTCACAAGAAAGCGGTAACCATCGTCGGCGGTAAGTTCAAAAGTAATGCTGCCATCTTCAGTAGCTGTGAAATTTGTGGTGTATCGGGCAGAAAAATTATTGGCTTTAAGGTTTTGAACAACTGCTTCACCTTCCTGCCAAAAATGGTTTAATTCCGTTTCCGTTCTTGTAATTTCCGGTTGGCCAGAAAGAGCTGTATTAGTAAAATATTCCGCTTTAAAACCTTTTTTTCCTTCAAAAGTATATTGATTTTTAACATCAGCATAAACTAATAAAGTATCATTTGTAAAGTTGATGGCTTTCTCATAAATAACCTCAGTATTTGAACCTAGTTTGTCTTTAATTCCTTGCAATACAGTTGTAAGTTTGGAAGGAGTTCCGTTGTAATTTCCCAAAATCGAAATCGAATTATCAGCATTTGGACCTAAAACAGCGATCTTTTTAATCTTTTTATTCAACGGTAAAGTATTGTTTTCATTTCTTAGCAAAACCATTGATTGTCTGGCCATTTTTAAAGCATGTTCCTGATGTGCTGTGCTCTCTAAAACAGATTCTGGTGTTTGTGCATATTTCACCATTTCGACAGGATCAAACATTCCTAATCTGAAACGAATCATATAAAGACGTTTAACTGAAATATCGATTTGAGATTCAGGTATTTTTCCTGTCTTTACTGCTTGTACCAAAGCTTTGTAGGCATCCGTTCCGCAGTCAATATCGGTTCCGTGGAAAACAGCGTCAGCTGAAGCAGATGCCGCATCCGGATGTGTTTTATGATTTTTGAAGAAGTCGTCAATCGCCCAACAATCTGAAGTTACATAACCATCAAATTTCCATTGATTGCGTAGAATATCGGTCATTAAAATATCGCTTGCACAACATGGCTGCGTTCTAAAAGCATTGTACGCACACATAACGCCGGCCACTTTTGATTCGGTTACCAATTTTTTAAACGCCGGCAAATACGTGTCCCAAAGCTCATAAGGCGTTACATCAACATCAAAAGTATGACGCAAAGGTTCAGGTCCGCTATGAACTGCATAATGTTTCGCACAGGCTGCCGCTTTTAGATATTTTGGATCATCGCCCTGCAATCCTTCAACAAAAGAATTACCTAAAGCAGCAGACAAAAAGGGATCTTCGCCGTAGGTTTCCTGTCCGCGTCCCCAGCGAGGATCACGAAAAATATTGATATTGGGTGTCCAGTAAGTAAGGCCTACATAACGCTCATTATTTCGGCCTAATGCAAGGGCTTTATTGTAAATTGCTCTTCCTTCCAACGCCGAATAATCAGCCATTGTAAAAAGGGAATTTTTATCAAAAGTAGCTGCCATAGCAATCGCTTGCGGATAAACAGTAGTTTTAAAAGGAGTTCTTGCAACGCCATGCAAAGTTTCATTCCACCAGTCATAAGCCGGAATGCCTAATCGCGGAATAGCGGGTGAAGAATTCAGCATTTGTGATACTTTTTCTTCAAGCGTTAAATGACTTACCAGATCGTTTACACGTTCCTCAAAAGACAGAGTTGTATTTTGAAAAACATATTTTTCCCTGGTTTGTGCATTACAATAAATTGAAAGGAATAAAATTATAATAGTTTGACAGGCCGTTATTACTTTTTTCATGAGAAATGTTTTAATACATTAATAGCTAATACTTCGTATAATTTATTTTGACAATTTAACCAGCGTGAAAAATAGTGTAAAATTATTTTGCAACCGATTGTGTAAAGAAAGAAAAATAATTTAATTTTGACAAAAAAATAAGTACAAAATTCTTTTCAGAAAATACTATCCGATAGGAAGTCTTGTTTTATTTTAAGATCAGTTTGAACTACTTTGTTGAAGGTTCGAAAATATATATACCAACTTTTTTAGTATTTTAATTTTTATGGAAGAGAGTAGAGATGTTACCATTTATGATATTGCTGAGCGAATGAATCTTGCTACTTCGACCATTTCAAGAGCTTTAAAAGATCATCCTACAATTAGTGATAAAACCATAAAAAAAGTAAAGAAAGTAGCCGAAGAAATGGGGTTTCGCCCAAATATTTTAGCGGCAGGTTTACGTGGAAATTCAACGAAAATAATTGGGGTTTTAGTATCCCGAATCAATCGCCCTTTTATCTCCTCGTTAATTAGCGGCATTGAAGAAATTGCCCAAAAAGCTGGTTATAGCGTTATGATCACGCAAAGTCATGATTCTTATGAAGATGAGGTTAATTTGTCGAAAGCACTTTATGATAGCAGGGTTTGTGGAATTATTTGTTCCCTGGCAATGGATACTCGCGATACTTCTCATTTTCAAAAGTTTATTGATAAAAATATCCCGTTGGTTTTTGTAGACAGGGTACCAAAAGATTTTGATACCTATCGTGTTATGATCGATAATTACTCTGCAGGTTATAAAGCCACAAAACATTTAATCGAACAAGGCTGCAGACGCATTGCACACATTACAGGTTCGCCATACAGAAATACGTACAGTGAACGAAAAAGAGGTTATGTTGATGCTTTACTTGAAGCTAATTTAACTGTTGATGAAGAACTTATCATCGAAACAACGCTAACTTACGAAGAAGGTGAAACGGCAGCTACAACTTTATTTGATCTGCCAAATCCCCCGGATGGCGTTTTTGTTGTAAATGATACAGCTGCAGTTGGTGTAATTCAGATTGCTAAAAAACGTAGTTTAAGAATTCCGGAAGATATTGCCATTATTGGCTTTAATGACGATCCTATTGCTTCTATTATTGATCCGGGATTGACTACTATTTCGCATCCGGCTGTGAAGATGGGGCAGACATCGGCCAAGAAAATATTGAATCATTTAAAGTCGGCTAAAAAGAGTGCAGATACTCCTAAAAAAGATCGAATTACTGAAGTTACTTTTTTAAATACTGAGGTTTTAGTTCGTGCTTCTTCAAGCAGAAAGGAATAAATTCTTTCGATTTCATTCCTAATTGTCTGTCAAACATCTCCTTTTTTAACAAAAGAATTGTTGTTGTGTAAAAAATTTTGCAGTAAAATTTTTTTCTTAAAACACAATGCTTATTTTTACGCAACCGATTGCAAGTTTTTAAATTTAACCACTCAAAAGAACATCCAATGCGCTATCCAAAGAAACCTTTATTTATACTTCCAGTTCTGCTGTTTTTGTTTTCCCTTAAAACAATGGCACAAAAGGATTATAAATTATGGCTTCAGTACGATAAGAAAACGGAGGTGGAATTACTTTCAAAATATCTATCTGATGTTCAGGGAATCGTTTCTCTGGAAAATTCAGCAACTTCAAAAATTGCTTCAAATGAATTAGAAGTGGGGTTGAGTGAAATGTTCGGGAAAACAATCAGTCTTAAATCAAAAGTTGAAGGAGATAAAAATATTATTATTGGATCTAAAGAAGTACTGAGTTCAGACATTCAAAAGGAAATCGGAAATTTTGATCAGATTAATGATGAAGGGTTTATCATC
This sequence comes from Flavobacterium aquidurense, assembly GCA_900107365.1. GTDB lineage: Bacteria > Bacteroidota > Bacteroidia > Flavobacteriales > Flavobacteriaceae > Flavobacterium > Flavobacterium aquidurense. The sequence goes on along the minus strand of FNPS01000002.1, from coordinate 417,029 downwards.
AAATCGATTTCAATAAAAAATAAAAATCAGATTGTCATTACCGGTAAAAAAGAGGTGGGAGTTTTATATGGTGTCTATCATTTTTTAAGATTAGTTCAAATGAATAAATCTATTAAAAATTTAAACATTGTTGATTCACCAAAAACGAACATCCGAATTTTAAATCACTGGGATAATTTGGACAGAACTGTAGAACGCGGTTACGCCGGATTCTCTTTATGGAACTGGCAAAAATTACCTGATTTTATTGATCAGCGTTATATTGATTATGCCAGAGCAAATGCATCAATCGGTATCAACGGAACAGTGTTGACGAATGTCAATGCGAATGCCTTAATCCTGACACCGCAATATTTAGAAAAAGTAGAAGCTTTAGCAAATGTGTTCAGGCCCTACGGAATAAAAGTGTATTTAACAGCCCGTTTTTCGGCGCCAATCGAAATTGGAGGTTTGAAAACAGCCGATCCAAAAGATGCTGCCGTTGCCAATTGGTGGAAAAATAAAGCCAAAGAAATTTATAAAAGAATTCCGGATTTTGGAGGTTTTCTGGTAAAAGCAAATTCAGAAGGACAACCAGGCCCACAAAATTATGGAAGAGATCACGTCGACGGAGCCAATATGCTGGCCGATGCCGTTGCGCCATTTGGTGGCGTAATTATGTGGCGCGCATTTGTGTATTCAGAACATGACGCCAATGATCGTGCAAAACAGGCTTACGCCGAATTTGTACCGTACGATGGAAAATTCAAAGACAATGTAATTGTTCAGGTAAAAAATGGGGCGATCGATTTTCAGCCTCGCGAACCTTTTCACCCTATGTTTGGCGCCATGCCAAAAACACCTTTGATGATAGAGTTTCAAATCACGCAGGAATATTTAGGTTTTAGCACGCATTTGGTTTTTTTACCCAAATTATTTCAGGAAGTGTTAGAATCAGATACCTATCAAAAAGGAAAAGGTTCTACAGTTGCAAAAGTGATTGATGGTAGTATAACAAAAACAAAACTCACCGGAATTGCCGGAGTTTCCAACATAGGAAATGATTTAAACTGGACCGGGCATCCTTTTGCGCAGGCGAATTGGTACGGCTTTGGAAGACTGGCATGGAATCCGGAATTGGATTCTGAAGTTATTGCAGATGAATGGTTGCGATGTACATTTTCAAATAATGAAAATTTCATAAAACCGGTAAAAGCTATGATGATGGAGTCAAGAGAAGCCGTTGTCAATTATATGACGCCACTTGGTTTGCATCATATTATGGATACGGGTCACCATTACGGTCCGGGTCCGTGGGTTTCAAATTTATCCCGACCAGAATGGAACCCGGTGTATTACCATAAAGCAGATAAAAACGGTCTTGGTTTTGACCGCTCTAAAACCGGAACAAATGCCACGGCGCAATATGCTCCGGAAGTAGCCAAAATTTTTGATACTTTAGAAACCTGTCCCGAGAAAGATTTATTATGGTTTCATCATGTTTCCTGGGATTATAAATTGAAAAACGGACAAACATTATGGAACGGTTTGGCTTTGAAATATCAGGAAGGCGTAAATCAGGTGGCAGCTATGCAGAAGGTTTGGAATACGACCGAAAAATATGTCGATGAAGACCGTTTTAAAGAAGTACAAATGTTATTAGAAATACAATATAAAGAAGCAAAATGGTGGCGAGATGCGTGTTTGCTTTATTTTCAGCAATATTCCGGTAAGGAATTGCCAGTTGGAGTAGAGAAACCAACACAATCTTTAGACTATTTTCAATCCTTAAAATTCCCTTTTGCACCGGGAAATTAAATATTCAAATTAAAAAATATGAGCACAAAAACAGCAATTGTAACCGGAGGAAATTCGGGTTTGGGTTTTGCAACAGCAAAGAAATTATGTGATAACGGAATCAAAACCTATATAATTGGAAGATCAAAAGAGAAAACAGAAGACGCCTGTAAAGAGATTGGAGTGAATGCAATTCCGGTTATTTATGATCTAAATAATCTTGCTGGAATTCCTGAAATGATTGAAAATATAAGCAAAGAAAATCCGATAGATATTTTGGTTAATAATGCCGGAATCAATCTTAAAAAAGAGTTTTTGGATGTTACTGATGAAGACTTTTTATCTATAATTCACACCAACCTTTTAAGTGTTTTTGCGGTTAGTAAAGCCGTTGTAAAAAACATGAAAGAAAAGGGGACAGGAAGCATTATCAATATTAGTTCGATGGCATCGCAATATGGTATTCCAAAAGTAATTGCGTACTCGGCTAGTAAAGGCGCAATCGAGTCGATGACCAGAGCAATGGCGGTAGAATTAGCACCTTTTGGAGTTCGCGTAAATTGTATTGCCCCGGGATTTATCAAAACCAAAATGTCTTCGACAGCACTTGATAATGATCCGGAAAGAAAAAATAAAGTACTGGGAAGAACGCCAATGGGTTTCCTGGGAGAACCTTCAGACATTGCAGATGCTGTTTATTATTTCGCTTTAAGCGAATCAAAATATACAACCGGAACTGTTTTGCCTGTTGATGGCGGAAACAGTATTGGGTTTTAAGAAAAATATATTTTAAACACAGTTGTGTTGGAAAAGATTTAAACAGATAGAAACATGGATTTAGTTTGGCGGTAAAGGCGTTTCACAGGTTTTGAAAACACATAAGCTGTGAGTTAAAATCTAGATTTTTTAAGAATATCGTTTTAAATAATTGAAAGCAATATCTCTGTGTTTAAAATTTTATACGGATAACATATAAAGACATTGAGTTCTTTAAAACACTCACCCACCCACATAGCCTGCTATGTGTTTTTAAATAAATGAAATGCCTTTTTTCAACACATTGTTAAGCTATGTTTCTATGTGTTTGAAAATTAAAGTGTTAAAAAATAAGTTTAGTATTATGATAAAAATGCAACAAACCATGCGTTGGTTTGGCCCTCAGGATAATGTTACTTTAAGAGATATTAAGCAGGCAGGAGCAACCGGAATTGTAACGGCTTTGCACCAAATTCCCGTTGGGGAAATCTGGACTATTCAAGACATTAAAGAAAGACAGCAAATCATCAGAGAAGCCGGATTAGAATGGTCTGTTGTTGAAAGTTTACCGGTTCATGAGGAAATAAAACGGGCTACCGGAGCTTATTTGCAATACATCGAAAATTATAAAATCAGTTTAAAAAATTTGGCGGATTGCGGTATTAAAATCATCACCTATAATTTTATGCCGATTCTCGACTGGGTACGTACCAACCATAATTTTATCAATGAAGACGGAAGTAAGGCGCTATTATACAATCAACTTGCTTTTACTTATTTTGATGTGTTTTTGCTAAAAAGACCCAATGCTGAAAATGATTATTCGGAGGATGAGAAAGCAAAGGCTTTGGAATTCGGAAACCAACTTTCTGAAGACGAGAAAGCTTTACTTTTTAAAAACGTTTTATTAGGATTACCGGGCAGTAAAATCAATTTTACCGCTGAACAAATTTTATCGCTTTTAGATAATTATGCTGAAATTGATAATAACAAATTAAGAGAAAACCTGATTTATTTTTTATCTGAAGTAGCTCCGGTTGCTGAAGAATTAGGTTCTAAATTGGCGATTCATCCTGATGATCCTCCGTTTTCGGTTTTAGGTTTGCCCAGAATTGTTTCAACAGAAAAAGATATCAAAGCCATTTTTGAAGCCGTGCCTTTAAATGCAAACGGACTTTGTTATTGTACAGGTTCATTAGGAGCAGATCCAAAAAATAATCTGGCGCAAATTATTGACGATTGCGGAGATCGAATTCACTTTTTACACCTTCGAAATACCATCCGCGAAAGCGAAAACATTTTTAGGGAATCTGCCCATTTAGAAGGAGATACCAAAATGGAAGTCCTTATAGAAAAACTGCTTTTATTGATGAATAAAAGAAAAGTGAGTTTGCCCATGCGTCCTGATCACGGTTTTTTGCATGATGTTGATGAAAAAACAGAAACGTATCCGGGTTATTCTTTGGTTGGAAGATTGAAAGGTCTTGCAGAATTAAGAGGCTTGGAAATGGGAATTGCTTATAAATTGAATTTATAATAGAATTATCCTAACAGGTTTTAAAAACCTGTTAGGTATATTTCAAAGTTTATACGTGCATTTTTGTCATCCCGAGAAAAGAGGGATGCCAAGATTTTGGTAAAGAAATGATTGTGCGGCTGATTTTATGTTGTCCCTACGGGACAATCTGTAAATGGTAAATTGTTTTTCTACCAGGATTTAATCTCTACGAGATATTTTTAAATAGGAATTTTGCGAATATACTCCGATAGGAGTTAAATATTGGTAGAAGAAAAAAAAGGCAGATGAAAAAATGTCCCGTAGGGACTACATATAGTATGCACATTTTTGTCATCCCGAGGAACGAGAGATCCCCACAAGTAGCTCGACAAAGATTGGCGATTTACTTTGCGGAATCTAGTGTGGTCCTTCGTTCCTCAGGATGACTAGATTGTGGTTAAAACTATTAGAGTTACTATTAATAAAATTATTATGCGTTTACTAAAATCTCCATTACTGCCAATAATCCTACTGCTTTTCCTCCTCGGAATCAGCACAAAATCCTATGCCATAAATGGAGATAAATATGTAGTAAACAAAGCTTCCGCAGAAAATTTCCCATTAGCATCAAAAGGAAAAACAGCTTCTATTTTAGTAAGTGCAACTGATTTTCCGGGCGTTTTAAAAGTCGCAGGACATGTGGAAAATGATCTTTTTAAAGTCACAAATATTCATCCAAAACAAATTAAAACCCTTTCAGAAGCGACGGATTATGTGGTGATTATTGGCACAATCGGAAAAAGTGAAATCATTGATCAATTGGTTCGTGAAGGAAAAATTGATGCGACTCAGCTTCAGGGAAAATGGGAAAAATTCACTACTCAAATTGTCGATAATCCTTCAAAAGGAATCAAGAAAGCATTAATCATTGTAGGCTCTGATAAAAGAGGAACGATTTACGGAATGTATGATTTGTCGAATCAAATTGGCGTTTCGCCCTGGTATTTTTGGGCAGATGTTCCGGTGAAAAAACAATCAGAATTGCATGTTTTAAGTGGAATTCATTCTAACGGAGAACCAAAAGTAAAATACCGAGGCATCTTTATCAACGACGAAGCTCCGGCATTATCAGGCTGGGCGTTTGATACGTATGGCGGATTTAACGCGAAATTCTACGATAAGGTTTTTGAATTGATTCTGAGAATGAAAGGCAATTATTTGTGGCCGTCGATGTGGGGAAGAATGTTTTATGTAGATGATCCTCAAAACGCTGTTTTAGCGGATGAATACGGAGTTGTAATGGGAACTTCGCACCACGAACCACTAACCAGAGCGCATGCAGAATGGGCTAATTTAGGCAAAGGAAAATGGGATTTTAGTACCAATTCTGAAAACCTGATTTCGTTTTGGAAGGAAGGCATGAAAAGAATGGGAAACACGGAAACCATTGTAACGGTTGGAATGCGTGGCGACGGTGACGAACCAATGACACAGGGAACAGCAATTGATCTTCTTGAAAATATTGTAAAAGCGCAGAGAGAGATTATAAAAGAAGTGACTAAAAAGCCAATTGAAGAAACGCCTCAGATGTGGGCTCTTTACAAAGAAGTTCAGGATTATTACGACAAAGGAATGCGTGTTCCGGACGATATTACACTTTTATTGTGCGATGACAATTGGGGCAATATCAGGAAATTACCGGAACTAAATGCAAAACCAAGAAAAGGTGGTTACGGCATTTATTACCATTTTGATTATGTGGGCGGACCGCGAAACTACAAATGGATCAATACCAATCAAATCGAACGCACCTGGGAACAAATGGATTTGGCGTACCAATATGGCGTTGATAAAATTTGGATTGTGAATGTGGGAGATATCAAACCAATGGAGTTTCCAACGGAGTTTTTTCTTGATTTGGCCTGGAATCCGGAAAAATGGAACGCAGGGAATTTAGATCAATATTATATGCAATGGGCAAAGGAAAATTTTGAAGATCAAAATGCAAATGAAATTGCTCAAATTATAAAATTATACACCAAATACAATTCCAGACGAAAGCCTGAATTATTAAACGAGAAAACGTATAGTATTACCAATTATAGCGAAGCAGAAACGGTTTTAAACGATTATAAAAAACTAGTCGAAAAAGCGAATGCAATCAATACAAAACTAAAACCGGAATACAAAGATGCTTTTTATCAGTTGGTTTTATTTCCGGTGTTGGCAAGTGCAAATTTGAATGAATTGTACGTTGCAACAGCAAAAAATCAGTTGTACGCGAATCAGGGAAGAGCTTCTGCAAATTCGTATGCAAAACAGGTAAAAGAGTTATTTCAAAAGGATAGTTTACTAACGAATTATTATCACACTAAATTGGCAAACGGCAAGTGGAATCATATGATGGTGCAAACGCATATAGGTTATACTTCATGGCAAGAGCCAAAAAATAATGTGATCCCGGAAACGAAAAGTATTGAGTTATTAAACAAAGCAGAAGTCGGAATTGCAATTGAAGCTTCTGAAAATTGGTGGCCAAATAGTGCAGCAGAAATTGTTTTGCCAACTTATAATTCAGCCGAAAACAAAAGCTATTTTGTAGATGTATTCAACAGAGGAACGATGCCTTTTGATTTCAAAATAATTGCTAAAGATAATTGGATTAAGGTTTCAAAATCAAAAGGAAAAATTAATACTGAAGAAAGAATTCTAATCAGTATTGACTGGAAAAAAGCGCCAAAAGGTGATACAAAAAGTCAAATTACAATTTCAGCCAATAATCAAAATTTCACTGTAATTGTAAATACTAAAAACATTGATTTAAAGGAAGTAAAAGGTTTTGTGGAGAATAATGGTTTGGTATCGATTGAAGCTCAGCATTATTCGAGAGCAATTAATTCAGAGGTAAAATGGACTGTAATTCCGAACATCGGGAGAACCGAATCGGGAGTTACTTTAAAACCTTCCAATATTCAGTCAATTGAAATTTCTGAAAAATCACCAAGATTAGAATATGATATTCATTTGTTTCAAAAAGGAATTTTAAAAGTACAAGCTTATTTTTCGCCAACCATTAATTTTTCTACTCGCGAGGGTTTGAAATACGGAATTGCTATTGATGATGAAAAACCACAAATCATCAATTTTAATGAAAAAGATTCGGATAAAACGTGGAATAAGGCTGTTGCTGATAACATTAAAATTATAACCTCTTCGCATAAAATAGAAAGTGCAGGAAATCATGTTTTAAAGTTTTACGGAATTGACCCTGCTTTAGTGCTTCAGAAAATTGTAATTGAAACCGAGTCGGGAAAAATTTTGGAGTCTTATTTAGGACCACCGGAAAGTTTTCAAAAGAAATAATAACAGAAGAAGCTATGTTTTTTTAAACAAGTGAACCGCCTCTATAGACAAACAAAAGCTATGTCTCTATGTGTTGCAAAAAAAAAATAACTATCAACCAAAAAATAAAAAAAATGAAATTAATTAAACCCTGTTTACTGGCAATAACCACATTGTTGTTTGTAAATTGCACGGCGCAAAAAAAAGTCAGCTCGCTGAAAGACGCTTACAAAAAAGATTTCTATATCGGAACCGCTTTAAGCGCCAGTCAAATTGAAGAAAAAAATGCGAAGGAAGATGCGTTAATTCGAAAAGAATATAATGCGATTACGGCAGAAAATATCATGAAATCGATGTTTGTACATCCTCAAAAAGACAAATATGATTTTGCATTGTCTGATAAATTTGTGGCGTATGGCGAGAAGAATAAAATGTTTATTCACGGTCATACTTTAATCTGGCACAGTCAATTGGCACCGTGGATGGAGAAAATTAAAGACAGTACGGAAATGAAAGCTTTCATGAAAGATCATATTACAACGATCGTTTCGAAATACAAAGGAAGAATTGGTTCCTGGGATGTTGTGAATGAAGCTTTAAACGAAGATGGAACTCTAAGAAAATCTGTTTTTTTGAATACACTGGGAGAGCAATATCTTACTGATGCCTTTAAATTAGCCGCCGCTGCAGATCCAAAAGTGGATTTGTATTACAACGATTATAATAATGAAGCAGCTGCGAAAAGAGAAGGTACCATTAATTTAATCAAAAAAGTCAGAGCAGGAGGAGGGAAAGTTGACGGAGTTGGAATTCAGGCGCATTGGCGATTGGAAAGTCCATCTTTGCAAGAAATTGAAGAAAGTATTTTGGCTTATTCTGCACTAGGTTTAAAAGTTGCTTTTACAGAATTAGACATCACGGTTCTACCAAATCCATGGGATTTAAAAGGGGCCGATGTGAATCAGAATTTTGAAGGAAGCGCTAAGATGAATCCGTACCCGGAAAAACTTCCTGATGATGTTCAGGACAAGCTTGCACAACGTTATGCAGACATTTTTAAATTATTTTTGAAACACAAAGACAAAATAAGTCGTGTTACTTTTTGGGGCGTTTATGATGGACAATCCTGGTTAAATGACTGGCCTATAAAAGGTCGTACGAATTATCCTTTATTATTTGATGCACAATTGCAGCCTAAAAAAGCGTATGATAGCGTAATGCAGTTAAAGAATGAGAAAAAAGGCAGTATTGACAAAGGTTTTAAAGATTAGTGCAACAGGTTGTTTTTCAGAAAATAATGTAATAAAGTAAAGTAAATTTGCATGGTATGTTTTTTTTGCTAATTTTACACAACCGATTGCTTAAGTTACAGCCTTTTGAAAACGGTACACGAGCTAACTAAATAATCGAATTTAAATCAATTTTGATTATAAAATTAACCAAAATAACCACAAACAAATAATGAATTTTAATTCTCAAAAACTATCCATAAAAGAAAAAATTGGATACAGCTTAGGCGACCTGGCGGCAAACTTAGTCTTTCAGACACTGATTACTTACCTCGCTTATTTTTATACCGATATTTACGGATTATCGCCTCAGGATTCTTCTATAATTATGTTGGTTGTCGGTTTGATAGCAGCTTTTGTTTTTAATCCAATTATTGGTGTTCTGGCCGACAGGACCAGTACCAAATGGGGGAAATTCAGACCCTGGATTTTATGGACTGCAGTACCCTTGGGAGTTATTGCATTATTAGCCTTTACAACACCCAATTTTGCCTATCACGGTAAAGTGATTTATGCGGTAGTAACTTATACCTTTTTATTATTGTTTTACGCCAGTAACAATTTACCCTATTCTGCTTTGAGCGGTGTAATTACTGGTGATATGGGCGAACGCAATAGTTTGTCGTCTTATCGCTTTGTGGCTGTAATGTTTGCACAGTTTTTTGTTCAGGTTTTTATGCTTGGTATCATCAAAAGTGCCGGAAATGGCGATAAAGCAATTGGTATTGAAAAAGTAATGACAGCGTTGGCCATATTTGGTACCATTATGTTGTTAATTACATTTTTTACAACAAAAGAACGTATCGTTCCAAAACCGGAACAAAAATCAAGTATAAAAGAAGATTTAAGCGATTTGGTTAAAAATAAACCGTGGTTAATCATGTTGGCGTTGACGACTTTGGTATTTATTACTTTGGCGATGAAAGGCAGTGCTTATGTATATTATTTTGAAAATTATGTAGACAAACAACAACTGGCGATTTTTATTCAGCCAATATTAGATGGTTTAGCCGGAATTGGATTGAATCAGTTTGGGAATGATCCTATTGCGGCCGGATTTGGACTATTCAATGCTGGCGGAATTATTTTCATGATCGTCGGAATCACTTTGTCAAAAAGATTAGCAGATAAATATGGTAAGCGAAACATCTTTGGTTCCTTTTTATTTGTCTCCACCTTATTTATATTGGCTTTTTATTTCTTTTCTTCAAAATCAATCAGTGTGATTTTTGTTTCCCAAATTCTGCACGGATTTTTCTACGGAATCACAATTCCGATTTTGTGGGCCATGATTGCCGATGTTGCCGATTACTCAGAATGGCTAAACAACCGTCGGGCGACTGCGATTATATTCTCTGCCATGATGGTGGGATTAAAAGCCGGATTGAGTATTGGAGGCGCTTTAACAACTTCATTGTTAGGACACTTTGACTATGTTGCAAATGCAGCCGTACAAAGTGCAGTAGCTGTAAACGGAATTAAACTTTTGGTTAGCGTCTTTCCTGCAGTTCCTTTTCTGATTGGTGTTGCACTATTGTTCTTCTACAAAATCGATAAGAAAATGGAAATCCAAATTGAATCGGATTTAAAAGAAAGAAGAGCCTAGCTTATTTAAAAATTAAAAAAAAACCTGAAAAAAATGCCTGAAGATAGTATTGAAAATATTGACTTTTTAGAGTTAGATAAACGAGCGATCTCGAATCCATTGATAAATCATATGTATACCGCTGATCCATCGGCGCACGTTTTTAATGGAAAAATATACATTTATCCATCGCACGACATTGATGCCGGAATTCCTTTTAATGACAATGGAGATCATTTTGGAATGGAAGATTATCATGTCATTTCCATGGAAAACGTAAATGCCGAAGCTGTAGATAATGGTGTGGCTTTACATGTAAATGATGTTCCTTGGGCCGAGCGACAAATGTGGGCGCCGGACGCCGCGTGTAAAAACGGAAAATATTATTTGTACTTCCCGGCCAAACGTGCCAACGGAATTTTCCAGATTGGAGTAGCCATAAGCGATTCACCAACTGGTCCATTTGTACCTGAACCAGAAGCAATCAAAGGAAGTTATACTATTGATCCTGCTGTTTTTGAAGATAATGACGGAAAATATTATATGTATTTTGGTGGAATTTGGGGAGGCCAGCTTCAAAAGTATCGCGACAACAAATACGATGAAAATAATGTGGAACCTTTAGCAGATAAACCTGCATTGGGGCCAATTGTGGCGTTGCTTTCTGACGATATGAAGGAGTTTGCAGAAGAGCCGAAAGAAATCAAAATTTTAGATGAGAATGGTGAAGTTTTAAAGGCAAGGGATAATGATCGTCGTTTTTTTGAAGCATCATGGGTGCATAAATATAACGGGAAATATTACTTCTCGTATTCAACAGGAGATACTCATTTTATTTGTTATGCGATAGGAGATAATCCGTATGGACCTTTTACTTACAAAGGAAGAATCCTGAATCCGGTGATTGGGTGGACTTCACATCATTCTATTTGTGAAATTGAAAACGAATGGTATTTGTTTTACCACGATTCCAGTTTGTCAAAGGGAGTTACGCATTTACGATCTATCAAAGTAACAAAAATTGAATATAATGCTGACGGTTCGATTGTTACGATTGATCCGTATGATAAAAAAGAGAAATAACATTAAAAAAATTTCAGGAAAACCACAACCGGTTGCTCAAAATACAACCGCCCATTGGTTTATTGAGTAATTAATTCACAGTAGAACCAATTATAGAATTGATATGTTATCGTAAATTAACCATCATGATGTCATGATTGATCGTAATGTCGCTCCGCTGGAGCTTGTAGAATTGTGGTAATTTTTTTCTATAAATATGACGCTCCGCTGGAGCTTGGGATGTAGAATAATTTTGTCTGAACAAAAAAACAATTGTAATTAAGTCCCAGCGGGACGCCATAGTTATAGAATTGAAAAGTGTATTGCAAATGAACCCCAGTGGGGTGACATCATAGACCTTGATATCGCTCCGCTGGAGCTCTTATAAAGATGAGGGATTTTTTTCTATAAATATGACGCTCCGCTGGAGCTTGGGATGTAGAATAATTTTGTCTGAACAAAAAAAACAATTGTAATTAAGTCCCAGCGGGACGCCATATTTATAGAATTGATATGTTATATTAAATAAACCATCATGATGTCATGATTGATCGTAATGTCGCTCCGCTGGAGCTCTTATAAAGATGAGGGATTTTTTTCTATAAATATGACGCTCCGCTGGAGCTTGGGATGTAGAATAATTTTGTTTAAACAAAAAAGCAATTGTAATTAAGTCCCAGCGAGACGCCATATTTATAGAATTGAAAAGTGTATTGCAAATGAACCCAGCAGGGTGACATCATAGACCTTGATATCGCTCCGCTGGAGCTCTTATAAAGATGAGGGATTTTTTTCTATAAATATGACGCTCCGCTGGAGCTTGGGATGTAGAATAATTTTGTCTGAACAAAAAAAACAATTGTAATTAAGTCCCAGCGGGACGCTATATTTATAGAATTGAAAAGTGTATTGCAAATGAACCCCAGTGGGGTGACATCATAGACCTTGATATCGCTCCGCTGGAGCTTGTAGAAAGCTTTGGGATTGTTGCTATGAATAGTACGCTCCACTGGAGCTTTTGAAAATTAGTATTCTGCTGCCTCTTTTGAAAACGATTTGCGTGAGGGATAGCAGTGGAAAGCCCGGAGCCTGACGAAGGAAGTGCGAGGACTTGAAACGGATAGCCCGGCCCGGAGGGACACGCCCAAATTATTTTAAAAGTTAACATTTTTAATGTAAAAAGTATTTTTTTATTACAAATATTTACCTACTTTAGCATACCAGAACAGAACGGAACAGTATGCTAAACGAAGAAGAGGAAAAATTTGTATTTGTAATCAATCACGACAGTGATATTCCGAAATACCAGCAATTGGTTAACGGAATTAATAATGCCATTGCAGAGAATATTCTGCAAAAAGGAGATTTGCTTCCGTCTGTAAATTCGATTTGCAAAGAGAATCAGTTGTCGAGAGATACAGTTTTTAAAGCGTATTCAATTTTGAAAGATCAGAATGTAATTGATTCTGTTCCGAATAAAGGATATTATGTATCAGGTGAAACCAGAAAAGTGCTTTTGGTATTGGATACTTTCAAGGCATATAAAGAAGTTTTGTATCACTCGTTTGTAAATAATTTACCGGACAATGTGATTACAGATGTGCAGTTTCATCATTATAATATTGACGTTTTTAAAACAATCATTAATAACAGCGTTGGGAAGTATTACAAATATGTGGTGATGAATTTTGATCACAAAGAAGTATCACCAACATTATCGGCAATTTCGAATGATAAATTGCTTTTGATTGACTGGAATATTCATTCGAAAAAAGAGAATAATTATGTTTTTCAGGATTTCGGAAAAGCATTTTACAATTCATTGAAAGAAGCAGCTGATTTGTTTAAAAAGTATAAAAACATACAATTTATTTATCCGGATTATACGAATCATCCAAAAGAAACAGTGGAATCTTTTAAGAAATTTTGTGCTGATTTTCATTTTAAATATGACATCATAACAGATCCAAAAAAGTTCAATATCGAAAAAGGAATTGGGTATATAAGTGTTAGTGACAGGGTTTTAGGGCACTTTTTAGAACAATGCAAAGAGAAGGATTTAGAACCGGGAACCGATGTTGGTTTTTTATCGTACAATGAAACGCCTATGAAGAAATTTATTTATAAAGGAATCTCGGTGGTGTCGACAGATTTTAAAGAAATGGGAACAAAAGCAGCGGCTTTTATCACAACAGATGAAGCGGTGCAGCAATATATAGCAACAAGTTTAACAATAAGAGAATCATTATAGAGTATGTATTATATAGGATATGATATTGGAAGTTCTTCGGTCAAGGTTGCCTTGGTAGAAGCAGCAACAGGCAAAAAAATAATCGTTTTGCACGAACCGCAAAACGAAATGGAGATCGTTTCATTGCATGCTGATTGGGCAGAGCAGGATCCGGAAATCTGGTGGCAGCACATTTGCGTCGCGACAAAAAGAGCAATACGGGAAGCAAATATCGAAGCTTCTAAAATTCAGGGTGTGGGTATATCGTATCAAATGCACGGATTGGTCATTGTAGACGAAGCATGCAAACCATTGCGCAATGCAATAATTTGGTGTGATAGTAGAGCCGTTGCTATTGGCGATAAAGCTTTTGAAGAAATTGGAGCAGAAAAATGTTTCAGCCATCTCTTGAATTCTCCAGGGAATTTCACGGCTTCAAAATTAAAATGGGTTAAAGAAAACGAACCTGAAATATACAGTAAAGTCTACAAATATATGTTGCCGGGTGATTATATCGCTTACAAACTAACGGGCGATGTTACGACAACTAAAAACGGACTTTCAGAAGGAATGCTTTGGGATTACAAAGAAAACAAAGTAGCTGACTGGTTATTAGATTACTACGGAATTGATCAGTCATTAACACCTGCAATTGTGGAGAATTTCACAAATCAGGGAGTTTTGAATGAAAAAGGTGCAAAAGAATCCGGGCTTCCAACGGGAATTCCAGTAGTCTACAGAGCCGGTGATCAGCCTAATAATGCATTGGCTTTAAATGTATTAAATCCGGGTGAAGTTGCGGCGACTGGTGGTACTTCAGGAGTGTTTTATGCGGTTAGCGAAATGTCAGCTGGAAATAAAAGCACAAGAGTAAACAACTTCGTTCACGTTAATTATGAGGTAGCTAAACCAAGAATTGGGAAATTACTGAACATTAACGGTGCCGGAATTCAGTACAGATGGCTGCGAAACAATATGGGCGATGAAACCTATGAATCAATGAACCGCAAAGCATCAAAAATTGATATCGGATCTGAGGGCGTTGTCGTTATTCCGTTTGGAAATGGTGCGGAACGTATGTTCAACAATAAAAACATCGGAACTCACTTTTTGAATCTGAATTTAAATATTCACAGCAGTTCGCATTTGTTCAGGGCTTCTTTAGAAGGAATCGCTTTTTCATTTGTGTACGGAATGGAATGTTTGAAGGATGATAATGCGACGATTGGTGTAATCAGAGCAGGAAATGATAATTTATTCCGCTCAGAAATTTTCTCTAATACAGTGGCAACGCTTATTGGGCACGAAATCGAAATTTACAATACAACAGGAGCAGTCGGAGCAGCAAGAGCAGTTGGTTTGATCGATGGTGATTTTGAGAAATTTGGTTCAAGTATTACAACAAACGACCATGTAATGACCTTTTTACCGTTGCAAAATAAAGAACCATACGTTCAGGCGTACCAAAAATGGAAACAAGAATTAGAATTTATATTAACACAAAAAAAATAAAGAGATGATAGTTTTAGGCAATAAAGAATACTACAAAGGTATCGGTCAAATTAAATTTGAAGGCAAGGAGTCTGATAACCCATTGGCATTTAAATATTATAATCCAGATCAGGTTGTGGCTGGAAAAACAATGCGTGAGCACTTTAAGTTTGCAATTGCTTACTGGCATACTTTCTGCGGTCAGGGTTCAGATCCATTCGGACCAGGAACACAACATTTTCCTTGGGATCAGCCTACAGATGCTATCGCTGCCGCAAAAGAAAAAGCAGATGCAGCATTCGAATTCATTACCAAAATGGGATTTGACTACTACTGTTTTCACGATTATGACCTGGTTAATGAAGGCGCTACCTTCGCAGAATCAGAAAGCAGACTGGCTACCATAACTGAATATTTGAAAGAAAAACAAGCTGCTTCAGGAGTGAAATTACTTTGGGGAACTGCAAACTGTTTTTCTAATCCAAGATATATGAACGGTGCGGCTACTAATCCGGATTTTAATGTATTGGCAAGAGCCGGAGGTCAAATAAAACTGGCATTGGATGCTACTATTGCTTTAGGAGGAGAAAACTATGTATTCTGGGGAGGTCGTGAAGGTTATATGACTTTGCTGAACACAGATATGGGAAGAGAATTGGATCACATGGGAGAATTCCTGGCTCAGGCAAGAGATTATGCAAGAGCACAAGGATTCAAAGGAAATTTCTTCATTGAGCCAAAACCTATGGAGCCAATGAAACACCAATATGATTTTGACTCGGCTACAGCTATTGGATTTTTACATAAATACGGTTTAGAGAAAGATTTCAAGATGAACATCGAGGTGAATCACGCTACATTAGCGCAACACACTTTTCAACACGAAATGGAAGTGGCTGCCAAAGCTGGAATGTTAGGAAGTTTAGATGCCAACAGAGGTGATTACCAAAACGGATGGGATACCGATCAGTTTCCAAATAACATTCAGGAAGTTACAGAAGCAATGCTAGTTTTCTTAAAAGCAGGCGGACTACAAGGCGGAGGAGTTAATTTTGATGCTAAAATCAGAAGAAATTCTACCGATATGGAAGATGTATTCTTAGCTCACATTGGTGGAGCCGATACTTTTGCAAGAGCATTATTGACGGCTGACAAAATTATCACATCTTCTCCTTATGATAAATTAAGAACAGACCGTTACAGTTCTTTTGATTCGGGAAATGGAAAAGCTTTTGAAGAAGGAAAATTAAGTTTGACTGATTTGTATAAAATCGCCCAGGAAAATGGTGAATTGAATTTACAAAGTGGTAAACAGGAATTGTTCGAAAATATCATCAATCAGTACATTTAATTGATTGACAAAAGAAAAATAATTTTCGGTTAAGTTTAAATCGAAATCAAGATTGTTTTTTGTAGTTTTTTTGTCTCGGGCAAATATTTTGGTTAGTGTATTTGCCAGAGAAAATGAAGTGAATTATTTAGTAATTATGGCCGTTGATGTTGAAGAGATCAACGGCCATTTCACTAATTTCTTATTCAAAACAGATAGTTTTTCAAATTGTCTTCGCAGTGCTTTCTTTCACTGTTTTATTTATATTTCAAATTATATTTCAAATCATTTTACTTGTTTCTGATTCATTTGTTGAATTGGAATACAAGGCTATTATTTAATCAAAAATAAACTTAAACCAAAAACCAATGAAATTTTTTATTGACACAGCAAATTTAGAAGATATTAAAGAAGCCCAGACACTTGGCGTTTTAGATGGTGTTACAACAAATCCGTCTTTAATGGCTAAAGAAGGAATTACAGGAAAAGATAATATTTTGAAACATTATCTGGCGATCTGTACTATTGTAGATGGCGATGTTTCTGCAGAAGTTATTTCAACAGACTTTGACGGAATGGTTAGAGAAGGCGAGGAGCTTGCAGCGTTGCACGAGCAAATTGTAGTGAAACTGCCTATGATTGCAGACGGAATCAAAGCTTGTAAATATTTTTCAGATAAAGGAATCAGAACGAATGTTACTTTAGTTTTTTCAGCGGGACAAGCTTTATTGGCTGCAAAAGCCGGGGCGACTTATGTTTCTCCATTTTTAGGAAGATTAGATGATATCTCAACTGATGGAATGCATTTGATTTCAGAAATCAGGGAGATTTATGATAATTATGCTTTCAACACACAAATACTTTCAGCTTCAATAAGACATACGATGCACGTAGTGAATTGTGCCAAAGTTGGTTCTGATGTAATGACAGGACCGTTATCTTCTATTAAAGGATTGTTGAAACATCCTTTGACTGATATAGGTTTGAATCAATTTATTGAAGATGCTAAAAAGATGCAACTTTAATTAGAAAATTTAGAAGTAGTTTATAGCGCTATTTCCATACTTATTTTTAAATAAAATACTTTTCTGTTTGTAAAACTCCTTCTTTTTAGTAGGAGTTTTTTTGTTTTATAACAAACGATTGTGTAATTCCAAATTTGTAAATAAAAAATAATTTTATTGTTTCATTTCTTCCTTCTTAGTGGTTCAGTTATGAAAGTATTTGCTGCGTTTTAGTGTGTTCTGAATGAGAGAATTGAGTAATGATAACTTTTATTTTATAGTGATAGCTTCTTTATATAGCGTGCTTCATGTTGTTTTATCATTTTATTAGCTATTTTTTTGAATCAATTAATTTAAGACTATTTTTTTGTCTTTATTAGTGTATTTGTTGTGGTTTAAGCAATTTTTTAATTATAAAATTATAGTAACACTATTTTAATTCTGTATTTTTTTAGATATAAATAAAAAAATATTACGCAACCGATTGTGTGTTTTGGTTTTTTATTTATATTTGTTAAATGAATATTAAAAAAAGTGATCCAGACTGACTTATAAAGGAGTATACCAACTTCAATATTTATGCAATAAAAAAAAACTAACTCAACCATTACTATTAATTATCTAAATCAATTTTTATGACCAATTTTTTTACAATTAAAAGCAAATCAAAGCTCCTAAAGAGCTTGGGGTTTTTGTCCCTGATGTTTTTGTTTTCTTTGAGTGCCAGCGCTCAGACAACAGTTACGGGAGTGGTATCTGACGCTCAGGGACCTATTCCCGGGGCAAATGTGAATATTAAAGGAACCAAAACAGGTGTCGTTACAGGTTTTGATGGAAACTATACAATATCAAATGTTCCTTCTAACGGAGTGTTGGTATTTAGTTTTTTAGGTTTAACAACAAAAGAAGTGCCCGTTGCAGGTAAAACTAAGATTGATGCCGTATTACAGGAAAATTCTAATGCACTTCAGGAGGTTGTTGTTATTGGTTATGGAACTCAGCGAAAAGAAGCCGTAACAGGTTCTGTGGCTTCTATTAAAGGAGATATAGTTCGCGAAGTGCCATCGGCCAATATTACACAGGCTTTACAGGGGCGTTTGGCAGGAGTTCAGATGACGCAAACTTCATCTAAACCTGGTGCCGAAATGCAAATTCGTATTAGAGGTACACGTTCCTTAACAGCAGACAATAACCCACTGGTAGTATTGGACGGAATTCCTTTTGCAGGATCAATTGGTGATATCAGTCCGGACAATATTAAAAGTATTGACATCTTAAAAGATGCTTCGGCAACTGCTATCTACGGATCGCGTGGTGCTAATGGTGTTATTTTGATCTCTACCAATAAAGGTCAGAAAGGACAAAAAGCTACTTTTACTTATAATACGTACAGTGGTTTGAAAAACATTTTTGCCAAATTCCCAATGATGGACGGTCCGGAATTTGTGGCTTTGCGTAAAATAGCGACGCTACCGGGTTCTACAGCTCCACTTTATTCAAATGGTGTAGACGAAGCTGATAACGTAAATACAGATTGGCAAAAGCTGATGTTTCGATCAGGTATAGTAACCAATCATGATATAGGCGTTTCTAGCGGGACTGAAACCGGTAACTACAATTTTGGAGCTAGTTATTATAAAGAAGAAGCGGTATTGCCAGGACAGGATTACAGTCGTTTAACTTTAAGAGGTGCTGTTGATCAGGCAATTGGAAAATATTTTAAATTTGGTTTTACTACAAATAATAATTACTCTATTACAGACGGATCCAACTTAAGTTTGTACAACACATTAAGCACAACGCCAATTGCTAATCCGTATAATGCAGATGGTTCTTTGAAAAGAACGGTTAAAATGCCGTTAGATGAAAACTGGGTATATACCAGAGAAACGGTAGAAAATTTAGGAGATAAATGGATCGACCAGACAAAAGCATATAGTTCTTACAACAATTTATATGCTGAGTTAAAGATACCTGGTGTAGAAGGCTTAAAATATCATATCGATTTAGGCGGTAATTTCCGTTCTACAAGTGGAGGTCAATATACAGGTGAAGGAGTATTTAGTGTGAATCCAACAACCGTTTCTACGGCTCAAATTATTAACACGCTTAGTACGAATTGGGCAATCCAAAACTTGCTTTCTTACGATCGCAGCTTTGGAAAACATCAGTTGAATGCAGTGGCTATGTTCTCTTCAGAACAAACCAGTTATAACAAATCACAAGTTAATGCAAAAGATATTCCTTCTGATTCTTTTCAATTTTACAACTTAGGAAGAGCAGCAGGCGAAATTTCGATTAACCCGGACAATCAGGATTATTATAAAAGCGGATTGATCTCTTATATGGCGCGTGCGATGTATTCTTATGACAATCGTTATATGATTACGGCTACTATACGATCAGATGCCTCTTCAAGATTGGCAGAAGGACATAAATGGCATACTTATCCTGCTGTATCAGCTGGATGGAATGTGAAAAATGAATCTTTTATGCAAAATGTAAGCTGGTTAGATCAGTTAAAATTACGCGCAGGTTATGGAGAAACTTCTAATCAGGCAGTTGCCCCTTATTCAACACTTGGACTTTTAGCGTCCAGACCGTACAATTTTGGTGATACAACCACAACAGGATACTATGTGTCTAAGTTACCTAATCCTGAATTAGGGTGGGAATATTCTACAACTATGAACTACGGGCTAGATTTTGCTTTATTCAAAAATCGTTTAACCGGTACAGCTGAATATTATGTTACCGATACAAAAAATATTCTTCTGGATGTCAACCTGCCTCCAACAGCAGGTGTGGGCAGCTACACAGCAAATGTAGGACAAACTCAAAATAAAGGTTATGAGTTAACGCTTAACGGTGCAATAGTAGATAATGCTAATGGTTGGTCCTGGGATGTTGGGGTGAATTATTATTCAAATAAAAACAAACTGACAGCACTTTCGTCAGGACAAACCAGAGATGAAAACAACTGGTGGTTTGTAGGACATCCAATTGATGTAATTTTTGATTATCAAAAAATAGGACTTTGGCAACAGGGAGATGCAAATCTTACTAAATATGAGCCAGGAGGAAATGTAGGAATGATTAAAGTTAAATATGCAGGAGATTTTAATGCAGATGGTACACCTACAAGACAAATTGGACCTGCAGACAGACAAATAATAGATGTAAACCCTAATTTTCAGGGAGGTTTTAATACTCGTGTAGCTTACAAAAATTTAGATCTTAGCGTGGTAGGTGCTTTTCAGGATGGAGGAGTTCTTATTAGTACGCTATATTCTTCATCAGGTTACCTTAATATGTTAAGCGGACGTAGAGGAAACGTAAAAGTAGACTATTGGACACCAGAAAATACAGATGCAAAATATCCAAGACCTGGAGGTGCAACAAGTAATGACAATCCAAAATACGGATCTACGTTAGGATACTTTGATGCTTCTTACGTTAAAATTCGTACGATCACCCTTGGTTATAATGTCACAGAAAAATTTATCAAGGATTTAGGAGTTGATAGATTTCGTCTTTATTGTACCATACAAAATCCATTCGTAATCTATTCACCTTACCATAAAGAAACAGGTATGGACCCTGAAACCAACTCCTATGGTAATGAAAATGCAGCAACAACAGATTTTTACAAAAGACGTTTGCTGACATTGGGAACAAACACGCCTTCAACGCGTACTGTCTTGCTTGGCCTTAATTTAACATTTTAAAAAAAAGATAACGATGAAACCGATACAAATAAAAACTTTTATGGTAACAGCAATGATAACGCTGTTCCTGGGAGCCTGTTCTAATGTTTTAGAAGAAGAACCCCGCAGTATTTACACTCCCGAATATTTTAAAACCGAAAAAGGGGTTGTGGGAGGATTAACGTCAATGTATGCTCACTTGCGCTATATCTATGGGCAAGGTTACTATTACAATACAACCGAAACCGGAACTGATGAAGCAACTTACGCACAAAGTGCCGATGGAAACTTCAAGGATATGGACCTTTCAGGAGTAGGATCGATTACTCCTTCTTCGAGCCGTACTGATGCTTTGTGGCAACCTGCATTCATCAACATCAATACTGCCAGCGGTATTATCGAAAATGCTCAGGCAATTGGAACTATTTCAAACGCAATGATTTCAGAGGCAAGATTCTTTCGTGCATTTGATTATTTCCAGCTAGTTCAGACTTTCGGTGGAGTTCCATTAGATTTGGGTGCAGGAGAACTTAAATTCAACACAAGTCCATCAAGATTTTCTGTTAGAAACACCGTACCACAAGTTTATACAAAGGCTATTTTTCCTGATTTAGTAATAGCGGCAAATGAATTGCCTGATGTGGGAAGAGTAAAAGGAGGAGTAACTAAAACGGCTGCCAGACTTTTCTTGGCAAAGGCTTATTTAACGTATGCATGGTGGCTGAAAAATCCAAATAATATTCCAACTTACCCGGAAGCGACTCGTGTTGACCCGGACGGACATGATGCGGCCTGGTATTTTCAAAAAGCTTATGATGTTGCTGCAGCCGGAATCGATTCTCATGGTTCATTTGCTCTTCAACCAACGTATTATGACGTAAACTTAGGAAGCAATGATCGTAACAGTGAAATTTTATTGTACGCTGACCACACTGAAAAAAGCGAATTTTTTAATGCGAGTAGCTTAACTTATTCTAATGGTGCTGCACCAGAGAATTTTGCTGTCTGGATGATGACTCCTAATTATACTAATTTAAGAAGTTCAGGTGTTAGTTCTGTACAACGTGAAGCAGAACAACACTTAGGGCGTCCTTATATTCGTATGTGTCCAACAATTGGTGTAATTGCAAATACATTTGCTGACAAAACGAATGATTCGCGTTACGATGGTACGTTTACAACAGTGTACCGCGGTAACTGGAACAAAGCGGGCGTTACCAATGCAACATTGAATAATGCAAATGGCTTGCCAGTCGCTCCCGGAGGGGCAATACTTTCATTCCTTAATGCTGAAAATCCTTCGATTGTGTACAATGCATCAAATGGAGGTGTAGGAGCAGGAGTTTTGGCTGGAAGATCAGATTTTGTGATCGCACCAAGTGGTATTAGCAGAATTATATATCCTGGCTTATGGAAATTAGGTGTTTACCGTACTGATGGAGCGGGAGGATTAGGTCAGCCTAATGCTGCAAGTACGCGTCCTTACAATATCGCTAAATTGTCAGAGCTTTACTTAATAGCGGCAGAAGCTGCTGTAATGGGGGCGACTCCTCAAGGAGGGAAAAGTGCCAGAGAACTCGTAAATGTGCTACGCGCTCGTGCCGGAAAATGGAGATTTGATAATAATGGTAATGTTGCAAAATCAGCAGATAACAGTGCGGCAATGATTGCTGCAACACCTGCAACTATTGATATTAATTATATTTTGGCAGAACGTTCACGTGAATACTATGGTGAAGGATATCGTTGGTTCGATTTACTTCGTACTCAAAAATGGGCAGAGCTTTCAGGGTCTTACCAAATTTGCGGGACGGCATACGGAGATCATACTCCGGTTACTGTAGCCAGAGACATTAAACCATATCACTATTTACGTCCGATTCCTCAATCGCAATTCGATGCCATGATTATGACGGCTGAAGAAAAAGCAGCTTATCAGAATCCGGGTTATTAATATAAAACTAAATAGGGAAACAAACTTATTAGCTTTAAAGTTTAGTTAGTTAGTAAAGTGTAAGCAGTAGTTATAAGTGTTATTTTTAAACAATGCCTTATAACAGATAAGTTTGTTTCCAAAAAAAGCCGAGAGAGTTAGTCCTTTCGGCTTTTTGCCGTAAATTGATCGTTGATTCTTAAAAGAAAAAATTAAAAATGAAGAGAATAGTAATCCTTATTGCTTTGTGCTTTTGCAATGGCATTTATGCTCAAATAAAACTCCCGCGTTTAATTAGCGACGGAATGGTTTTACAGCGCGATATTCCTCTAAAAATTTGGGGTTGGGCGTCGCCGGATGAAAAGATCGAAATTAACTTCAATCAAAAAAAATATAAAGCTACAGCGGCAAAAGATGGAAATTGGATGGTTATGCTGCCGTCTCAAAAGGCGGGTGGACCCTACGGAATGACATTAACGGCAAGTAATACTATTGTGCTGAAAAACATTCTGATTGGAGATGTATGGTTGTGTTCCGGACAATCGAATATGGAACTTCCAATGGAACGTGTTAAGGATAAATACAAAGATGTAATTGCGAAAATTGATAATAGCAATATCAGACAATTTTTGGTGCCTGATCAATACGAATTTGCAAAAGAGAATGTTGATCTTTCTTCTGGAGAATGGCTTTCTGCAAATCCCGGGAACATTTTAAAATTCTCGGCGGTTGCTTATTTTTTTGCCGATGAAATCTATCAAAAATATAAAATTCCGATTGGGTTAATTAATAGCGCTTTGGGTGGTTCGCCTGCGGAATGCTGGATCAGTGCCGAAGCAGTCAAAAAGTTTCCGGAATATGATACTGAATACCAGAAGTTTAAAGATGGAACTTTAGGTAGTCAAATCGAGGAAAGTGATAAAAAAATAAGTTCAACCTGGTATTCAACAATTAATAAAGAGGACGAGGGTTTAAAGAATAAATGGTCCAATCCTGAATTGGAAGATACAGACTGGAAAAACATGAATATTCCGGGTTATTGGGCAGATACGGAATTAGGAAATGTAAATGGTGTAGTTTGGTTGCGAAAAGAATTTACTGTTTCAAATTTAAAGGAAAGTAATGCAAAACTTATTTTAGGAAGAATTGTTGATGCTGATTCGGTCTATGTAAACGGTAATTTTGTGGGTACAACATCGTATATGTATCCGCCAAGGATTTACTCTTTTGATGCTAAATTTTTAAAAGAAGGAAAAAATGAAATTGCCATTCGGGTTATTAATAATTCAGGAAAAGGAGGTTTTGTTGAAGACAAACCATACCAACTGCTTTTGGGTAATGAAGTTATCGACTTAAAAGGTTCCTGGAAATATAAATTAGGAATAAAAATGGCTGCTTTGCCTGGACAGACTTTTATTAGATGGAAACCAGTCGGATTATACAATGCAATGATTGCACCTTTGAAAAATTACGGTATAAAAGGCGTGCTTTGGTATCAGGGCGAATCAAGCACTAAAAAACCGGAAGAATATTCCGCTTTGATGACTACCCTAATTACGAATTGGAGAACAGAGTGGAAGCAAGGAGATTTTCCGTTTTTATACGTGCAGCTTACTAACTTTATGGCACCAAAGACAGAGCCGGGAGAAAGCAATTGGGCAGCCTTAAGACAACAACAAAAAAACACATTAGCTGTTTCAAATACAGGAATGGCAGTTACGATTGATCTTGGAGAGTGGAATGACATTCATCCTTTAAACAAATACGATGTTGGGAGACGACTTTCTCTATCGGCCCGAAAAATGGTTTATGGAGAAAAAAATCTTGTGGCTTCCGGACCACTTTTTAAGTCAATGGAACAAAAAGGAAATCAACTTGTTCTAAGTTTTACAGATATCGGTTCAGGTTTAATGGCTAAAGATAATCAGCCTCTTAAAGCCTTTGAAATTGCAGGAAATGATGGAAAATTTCTTTGGGCTAATGCCGTAATTCAAGGAGATAAAATTATCCTGTCAAATGAAACCATTTTAAACCCAACAAGAGTGCGATATGCCTGGGCAGATAATCCAAATCAGGCGAATTTATACAACAAAGAAAATTTGCCGGCTTCGCCTTTTGAAGGAAGCCTGTAATAATAATCAAACTAAAAGCTAAAAAAAATCGGGAGCTCTAAATGAAGCTCCCGATTTTTTATTAAATATAAGTTTTTTAGAATTTAAGTTGGAATTTGGTATCCCATTCTTGCAATTTGGAATTTATTTTTTGAAATTTTAATACTTAAGTTTTGGAATTTAATTCGTTATCGAACCGGAAGATAAATATCAAAAGTAGCCCCTTTGTTCTTTTCGCCGGTTGCTGTAATAATTCCGTTATGGTTGTCTACAATTTTTTTAACAATAGCGAGTCCGATTCCGGTTCCGGTATATTCTAATTTTCCATGTAAACGCTGAAAAACCTCAAAAATCTTAGCGCTGTATTGCTGTTCAAAACCAATTCCATTGTCAGAAATTTTAATATGACAATAGTCGGTACCTTCTTCCAATTTTTCATTATTCAAAAGTGCTCCTTTTTTAATTTCACTTTGAATCTTTATGATGATTGGTGTGTCAGGATTGGAGAATTTAAGCGAATTGCTCACTAAATTATACAAAAGCTGTCTAAATTGAAACGGAATAATATTGGCTTCGCAGTTTTCACAGTTTTCAATTGTGGCATTTTTTTGCTCAATTTCTTCTTTTAAATCGTCTTTTACTTCAGCAATAATTTTAGAGAGATCTGTTTTCTCAAAAACACGTTCCTGAACATTTGTTCTGGAGTAGGAAAGTAAATCATTAATAAGCGTTTGCATGCGCTGTGCCGCATTTTGCATGCGCTGAAACTTATCTTTTCCGCTATCAGTTAAATTTTCAAACTCTTTTTCCAGGATGAGCGTAGCAAAAGTTTGAATTTTTCTAAGAGGTTCCTGCAAATCATGACTAGAGATATAAGCAAAAGACTGTAGTTCCTGATTCATTTTCTCCAGTTCTGTATTCTTTTGTTCCAGCTCTAAGGCATTTAATTTTAATTTATCATCGGCTTTCTTTTTTTCTGAAAGATCATGCGTCACTTTTGAAAAACCAATGACATGACCTTTTTTGTTGTGAACTGCAGTAATAACGACACTTGCCCAAAAATAGGTTCCGTCTTTGCGAACGCGCCAGCCTTCTTGCGTTGCTTTTCCTTTTTCTATGGCAATATTCAGCAGTTTCTGAGGAAGATTGTTTTTTCTGTCTTCTTCGGTATAAAACTTAGAGAAATTTTTCCCTATTATTTCTTCCGCCTTGTATCCTTTAATTTTTTCGGCACCTAAATTCCAATTCTCCACAGTCCCCTGATGATCAAGATATATAATAGAATACTCTTGAACTTCTTCCACCATTAAATGATAGCGTTCTTCACTTTTTTGAAGTGATTCGTTCATTAAATTTAATTCTTTGGTTCTGGCCGCAACTTGTTGTTCCAGCTCGTGGGTAAATGCTTTTTCAGTATGAATATCGGTAAAGGCACCCACCCATTTTAAAATCTTATCCTCTATATCGAAAACAGGTTCGCCAATAACGGCATGCCATCTGTAATTGCCATCTTTTCTTCTAACGCGAACATCACAGCGGTAAGCTTCTCCTGTAGCCAAACTATGGCTCCATATTCGGGCATTTTCGTCAAAATCATCAGGATGAATCATAGCTCTCCATTCCGATTCACCGTCGGGATGAATTCCGGTATATTCGAACCATTTTCCTGATGCGAACAAGGCATTTCCTTTTTCATCCGTTTCCCAGATTAATTGTGGAATACTTTCGGTTAAAGAGCGGAATCGTTTTTCGCTTTCTTCGAGTTCGTGTTGATGGTTTTTTTCCTCAGTGATATCTCTGATAGTTCCAATTAACTTTTCAGGCGTATTTTCATCATCGTAGAAAAGTTTTCCTTTCCCTTCCATCCAATGAATAGATCCGTCAATCCAGATTGTTCTGGCTTCGTAATTTAAATAACCTGAAGCAAGAGCTTCTTTGAAAGCCTTGTTTCGAATGTGCATATCATCTGGATGAAGATGTGTGAGCAATTGTTCGTGGGTTAATTTTTCATTTTCTTTGTAACCGCCAACAATTTCCAGATAACGATGAGAATAAATTGGTTCACGGGTTTTTACATTTAATTCCCAAGTTCCTAATTCACTGGCTTCTAATATGATTTTTAGTCGTTCTTCGTTTTGTTCTATTACTTTTCGAACTTCAACTTTTTCACTAACTTCTGTAACAGTTACAATAATTCCTGAAATAGTTCCGTCTTCTTCTTTTAAAGGAGCATATAAAAAATCAAAATAAGAAGTCTCTAGTTTTCCATGACGCTTTATAGGAATCGGGACTTCGTATCCATGAAAAGGAATACCTGTAGTTAATACACCATTTAAAAGCGAGCTAACTGTTTCTTCAACTTCTGGCAAAGAATCAAATAGAGGCTTACCAACAAAAGTATTTTCTTCTCTGTCAACTAATCTCAGATAAGCTTCATTGGCCATTTCGACCATGTAGTTGGAACCACGTAAAATGGTAATTCCAACTGGAGCTTGTTTTACGGTATTTCTGAAACGTTTGTCACTTTCTTCTATTTTTTTCTTCGCAACATTCAAATCAGTCAGGTCTACTCCCGTATTCATTACACCGTATACATTACCATTTACGTCATATAAAGGCGTTAAACTGTAATTGAAATAATAGGTATGTAGTTTTCCATCAACCGTTAAATCAAGGGGCGTATTTTTTGTATGGAAAGATTGACCGGTTTCGTAAACAGTATTAATTTGTTCAAATACCAATTGATTATCAAGTTCCGGAACTACATCTTTAAAGGATCGATTTATAACATCATTTCCTTTCCCCCATATTTTGATAATAGAATCATTGGCCAATTCAACAATCATTTCTTTTCCGACATAAACGGCAATAGGGAAGGGTGCATTTTCTACTAATTGTCTTATTTTTTGCTCGCTTTCTACAATTTTTGAACGAGCTACAACTTGCGGTGTTACTTCAATTGCTACTGCTGCTACGCCAGAAATTGTGCCGTCTGAATCTTTGAGTGCTTCGTATACAAAATTAACAAAGATATCCGTTGTCTTTCCATTTCTGATTAATGCGACAGGCTGTTCGTCGGCAACAAATCTTTCGCCTGAAATAAAAACATTATTAAGTAAGTTTTCTATAGATTTTGATTGTGGTAGTACTTCAAATACAGGTTTGTTAATTACCTTTTCAAGTGTGGTTCCCCATAGCTGGATCATTTGATCGTTGGCAATTTCAACAATATGGTTTTCGCCTCTAAATACGCACATGGCCACTGGTGCCTGCATGATATTATTTATAAATCTTGCATTGCTTTCTTTTAAGGCTTCGGTTGCTTTTTTCTTTTCTGTGGTTTCAATTACGGTCACTAAGATACCGCCAACTTTTCCATCTTCTTTTTTAATTGGGCTGTAAGAGAAATCAAAATAACATTCTTCGTCAAATCCATTTCTATTTAAAACAACCATAAAGTCAGGAAAACTAACTGCTTTCCCTTCCATAACATCAGTAAACATAGGGCCAATTGTATCCCAAATTTCTGCAAATGTTTCGCGTGAACTTATGCCTAAAGCAACAGGATGTTTGGTTGCGCCTAAAATAGGGCGAAAGGCATCGTTATAGAATTGTGTATATTCATTTTCCCAGGCAATATACATTCCAAAGGGATTACTGAGCACCATCGCGACCATAGTACAAAGACTCTGTGGCCAGTTTTCAGGATCTCCTAATGTTGTTTTGCTCCAGTCTTTGGCACGAATCAATTCGCCCATTTCGCCACCACCGGCTAGAAAATAATGTTCCTTATTTGTACGGCTCATTCTAAAACTATTTAAGGTTGAAGAACAAAGTGTTCTCGTACAGGTTGTTTTAATTTATTTTTAGAAATTACATTCAGGGCATTGCCGATCACTTTTTTTAATTTAGAAAATTCGCCAGGTTTGCGAATATAGTAAGTCGCCCCTTTTTTGTACATCAAATCAACAATTTCTGTATCCAGAGATGTTGAAAAGATAATTACCGGCAGCGCATTAAGTTGATCAATTTCTTTTATTTCCTTTAAACATTCATGTCCATTTTTACGGGGCATATTAAGATCAAGAAATAACATATCCGGTAAGTTATTAGAAGAATTGCTGGCTAAATAATCCATCAGCTCGACGCCATCATTAACAACAGCAAGTGATACCGGAAGCGATAATTCGTCCAATGCTTCTTTAAAAAAAGCGCAATCGTCTTCGTCATCGTCCGCTAGTAAAAGATTGTAATGCTGTTTATTCATTTTATTATTAGTATATATCGGGGTTAATTCATTTTTCATTAAACGACCTCATCCTGTTTAAGTTAGATGCGGTCTTTACTGTTTTGATTCTGCTAAGATAATACTAATTACAAACTTAGGAATCAACAATATCGCAATAAATTTAACGATTTAAACTAGAATTTTATAATCTTTTTTTTGATTTAGCTTTTTTTTAAGTTATCAATAAAGGGATTTTTAACGCTATAAAGATTCTAAAAATAAAAACCTCCAAATCAATTGATTGGAGGCTTTTTGGTAATTATGTTTTAGAAGTAAACAGAAAGGAAAAAAAGTTTGAAATTAAACAGGCCACGATCCAGGAACGCATCCAAAAAAACAGAAAAACAGATTGATCTGTACAGTTTATAGAGGCTAATGTCAGCGTGATAAAAAATGTTGTTATACAATTTTTTAAGAATGGGGTTAACTTTTTTTTCCTGTAAAAGGGAATGGCTTTCACTTTAATTCAGATTAATCAATTGAGGACCAAATTCTTCATAAAAGATATTTTCCTGATTGATATTCAAATTAAGTAACGCTTCGTACTGTGTTTTAATAAACATTTCAGGACCATAAATATAAAATTTAGCTTCTTCCAGTAAAATGGCTTCTTTGCATTTATGAAGATCAACGCGACCTTCAATTATTTCATTTGAAAAAGCGACATCATTTTGTACTGAATCATAAAAAGTAAAGGTTTCTAACCATTCTGCTTCTTCTTTTAAAGTGGCGATTTGTTCTTTAAAGGCATGGACTGATTCGTTTCGGCAACCGTGAATCCAGACCGTTTTTTTATTTTGAAAAGCATTTAAATTAGTTTCCAGCATACTCAACATCGGCGTAAGGCCAACACCACCACTAATTAAAACCAATGGATTTGTAGCATCTTTTTCAAGGTGAAATAATCCGGCCGGAGCCGAAATTGAAATAACGTCACCTTCTGTTTTTGAATGTAAAGTATTGGAAACCAGACCGGATGGATTGGGTGCAATTCCGCTTTCTTTTTTGACTGAAATTCGATAATATTCAGGATTGAAAGCAGTAGATAAACTATATTGTCTTGGTTGTAAAAGACCTAATTCAGGAACATAAACCTGAAT
Organism: Flavobacterium aquidurense; assembly: GCA_900107365.1. Classification (GTDB taxonomy): domain Bacteria; phylum Bacteroidota; class Bacteroidia; order Flavobacteriales; family Flavobacteriaceae; genus Flavobacterium; species Flavobacterium aquidurense. Next base: position 386,527 of record FNPS01000002.1, on the reverse strand, counting down.
GCTGATGAATTGTCCTGCATGAAAATCAGTGATTTCTTTGCCATCTTCAGGATAAAGATAAAAGGATTTTATTTCTGTAGATTCTTCAACAATTTTTTTAATTACAAATTTTCTCCAATCGTTCCAGCTTCCGGCTTTGGCTGCATTTTCTTCGTATAAACCTTTTTCAAGATCGATCATTATTTTTGCCAATTGATAATAGGCAACTGTCCAGGCTTCTAACAGTTCAGGTGTTGCCGCTTCACCAACGACTTCCGCAATAGAAGCGATTAATTGCGTTCCTACAATTTTATAGTGGTCCGGTTGAATGTTCAAACTTCTGTGTTTGGTACCAATTCCTTTCAGAACACCAATTAAAACGCCTGGATCTTCAATATTTTCGGCATAAGCCAAAACAGCATTGGCCAAAGCTGATTTTTGTCTTCCGTTGGACTGATTTCCCATATTGAACATATTGCGCAATTCTGGATGTTCTCTAAACATTCGGGCATAAAAATAATTAGTCAGGTCTTCGCCACTGGCTCTTAATATTGGAATTGTAGCTTTGATCAGTTCTTTTTGATTTGAATTCATTTTGTGATATTTAGGATTTAATTTAAATAAATGCTGATACCAGAGCATTTAACGACAAATTTAAATCCCGGTCAAGTCTTCGTTTTATGACTCAAATCATAAGTGTTTAAAAAAATTATCTTTTTTATGAAATGATTCTAACTCTCCTTTTGAGAGTTAAGAATTCTAAATAAATCCTATAGTGTTGTTTTCCAATCTTTTGATGGTTGTTTGATTATGAAGTTTGATAGTAAATTTGCGCGTTCAAATTTTTTGATTCGATTTATAATCAAATACCACTTTTATGAAAATATTCCATTTAATCCTATTGCTATCCGTTTCAATTTTCAATGTTCCAAAATCTGTTGATGAAGTCCTTTCAGCTCCAGAAATAGAGCGATTTACTAATCATATGTCAGAAGTAAAAAACCTGCTTCATTCCAATCACGTTTATAATTCTAAAATTGCCTTTTTTGTTGATATGAAAATTAAGTCGGGCAAAAATCGCTTTTTTGTTTATGACTTAGTAAATAACAAAATTTTAGATGAAGGATTGGTAGCTCATGGCTCCGGGTCAGAAACAGGAATTCTGGGAGAATTAAAATTTAGCAACGAACCCAATTCTAATTGTACTTCGCTTGGTCGCTATGTCGTGGGGAAAGCCTATACAGGAATGTTTGGAAGGTCATACAAATTAACTGGCTTAGATGAAACAAATTGCAATGCTATGAAACGCGCTGTTGTGTTGCATTCGTATTCTGCAGTGCCAGAAGAAGAGCAGGATTATTATATCTCAAATAGTCACGGTTGTCCAATGGTAAATGAAAATTTCTTTAAAAGACTTCAGAAAATTATTGATAGTTCCAAATCACCTATAATCTTAAATGTTTATTATTAAAGAATATTCTTTTGGACTTAAATTTTAATCGCACAAATTTGATTTGAAGTTTTAATGAAAATTCTCAAAAACAACCAGACATACAGAAAAAAAGAATCCAAATACCGTAAAGACTCCGGCCAATTTTCCGCCGTGTTCATAAGCTTCCGGAATCATGGAGTTGGCCAACATCATTAAAATAGCGCCACCGGCAAAAGCCTGAATAAACGAAAGCCATTCCTGCGAGGCGCTGCTGAAAACGGAGAAACCGGCCAGCGTTGCCAAGGCACACAGGATTGCTATACCGGTCCATAATAATAAGATTTTTTTTGAACTCCAGCCTCCGGATTTCATTCCTGATGATCCTGCAATGGCTTCGGGTAAATTAGAAATAAAAACGGCTACCAACATGGTAAGGTTTCCTGACATTCCTTCAAAAATACCTAAACCGATAATGATGGATTCTGGAATACCATCTAATATAATAGCCAAAACCATTGGAATTATTAAACTGGAGCTTTTGCTTTCATTTAATTTTAGCCGATTCCGGGCTCCAAAATTGGCGATAAGTTTGTCTGAAAAATAAAATATAGAGGCGCCAGCAAAAAAGCCAAAAGCCGGATACATAGTGCCTCTTCCAAGTTTTACGGCCTCAAAGATTAATTCATATGATATCGCGGAAATTAATGTTCCGGCTCCAAAACCCATAATTACACCAATAGCACGATTACTTAAGGAATACCGAATTGCTAATATCCCACCAATAATGAGAGATGAAGTCGCTAATAAACCTGTAATAAAAGCCTGTAGCATAATAATGTTGTTTTAGTGCATGATCTTACTTTTGAATTGTTGACTTTAAGACTAATTGTCTTTTAGTAATATCCAATAACTCTCATCCATAAACCGCCAATTACCATGTAAATAAACAACATGACAAGTCCGGTCACCAAGCCTTTTACCCACCAACTTTTTAAGTCAACATAACCGCTACCAAAGAAAACCGGCGCTGGCCCGTGACCGTAATGTGTTAATGTACCGTATAAGGAACCTACAAATCCAAGCATGAAAGCAAGTAGTAAACCCGGAATTCCTATTGAAATTCCAACGCCTAATAATGCAGCATACATAGCCGCTACGTGTGCTGTTGCACTGGCAAAAAGATAATGACTAAAGAAATATACCAGAATAATAATTGGAAAAGCCATTTGCCAGCTTAAACCGCCAATTTCTGCTTTTACCTGATCACTAAACCAGCCAATAAAACCTAATTCGTTGAGTGAACTTGCCATCATTACCAAAACAGAAAACCAAACAATGGTATCCCAGGCACCTTTTTCGGCTTTAACATCTTCCCAGGTTAAAACGGAAGTTAATAACAGCACAACTAAACCAATAAAGGCTGTTGTTGTAGCATCGATAGAGAATAAATCACCTGTTATCCAAAGAAATAATAAAATAAAAAACGTTAATAGCATTAACCATTCGTTACGGGAAATAGGTCCCATTTCTTTTAGTTTCTGACTCGCAATTTGTGGAGCGTCGCCCGTACTTTTAAGTTCAGGAGGATAAATTTTGTACAGTACAAACGGAATCACAAAAAAAGAAACGATTCCGGGAACAATAGCCGCGGTTGCCCAGGACATCCACGAAATTTTGATTCCTAAATTGAGTGCAAATTTTTGACACATGGGGTTACTTGCCGTTCCTGTTAAAAACATTGACGATGCAATCAGGTTCATGTTGTAACTATTCAAGGTTAAAAACGCACCTAATTTTCGATGTGTTTCCGGCTGATCCGGCATCGAGCCAAAACTCATAGACATTGATTTCATGATGGGATAAATAATTCCGCCACCTCTTGCTGTATTACTTGGTACGGCCGGTGCCAAAACAACATCGGCAAGTCCTAAACCGTATGCTAATCCAAGTGAACTTTTACCGAACACTCTGATGAATAGAAAAGCAATTCTGTTTCCTAATCCGGTTTTAATAAAACCTCTCGCAATAAAGAATGAAATCCCGATTAACCAGATTACTTTATCTCCAAATCCTTTTAAGGCAAGTGTGATCGATTTACCAGCTTCTCCCGGTGCGAGAACTTGTGTAAAAGCTGTTAATGCAATCGCAATCATACACATGGTTCCCATTGGAGCGGCTTTCAGAATGATTCCAAGAATAGTAGCCACAAAAATGGCAAATAAATGCCATGCTTCAATTACAACACCTTGTGGAGCCGGAATAAACCAAATGATAAGGCCAACAGCAAATGTAATGATGGTCTGGATAATTTTTACTTCTTTCATAATCAACGAGAATTAAATTAAAACTAAAGTCGGCATTGTAGCTGAATTAAAAATAGATTACTGCTATATACTGACGTATCGGGTATGTCTTTTTCATAATTATCAAGAGTAAATCCTAACTCGATGCGGCCCGTATAGGCTTTGCCAAATTCAAGACTTATCATTGGTGTATAGGTTTGTCTTACGTTGGAATCGATTTTATAACTTGAATCAAAAGTTTCATATCGGCAGGAAATTTCTATAGAGGATAACCTGTTGTAGGCTATTGAATATCTTAAATTAGGTAAAAAATAAAAACCTCTCATTTGATAATCTGAAACACTTGCCGTTCTGCCGTCAACGGGTAACGAAAAATATAAATTGTGATTTGTTCCTTGTTTATATTCAGCCTGCAACTCTAAATGAAGTTTGTCGGCAAGTTTAAAATTGCTTGTAATATCTGCACCAACAGCAAAGACGTCCTGTGTAAAAACTACTCCCATTCCGCCGTTTAAACCCAGATTTATCTTGTTCTTTTTTGATAATCCGAAAACCCATCTTGTAAAATATTGCTTTCCGTTATCTTTATCTTTTTCCTGATCTTTTCCATTTCCATTAACAATAGTAATGGCGTAATCTATAGGTATTTTTCCGATTTCTGCTGATCCCAAAACGGAAGCTCCTAATTGAAAGCTTGTCCAGCCATTTTTTCCGAATTCATAATATTGGTTGGAGAAATCAAATGATTTGATGATATCTACAGAAACCTGATCTTCAATTCCAAATGGCGCTCTAAATTGACCACCGACCAAGGCAGCGTATTTACTAAACGTATATTTAGCATAGGCGTTTTCTAAAACTTTCCCTTTCGGATCCGATTTAAAGTCGGCTAAGTTTACTAAAACTACAACTTCCGTTTCCGGGCTGATTTTCGTATTCACACCAACACGCATTCTTTTAACATCAAACGAAGTCTTTGTGACTTCTCCTGTACTATGTTGTAAACCAAGAACATCGACATCATCTGTCATAGCAGCCAGAAACCGTCCCTGAAAAAGTCCTTTAAATTGAAACTGAGGATATTTTACTTCACTTTCAGGTTTTGGAGTTTCAGTAGTTTGGGCGTTTATTACAATCGGAAACAGTAAAAAAATAAAACCGATAATTAATGTAAGAGGCGTAGAGATACATTTCATAAATAAAAATAAGTTTTTATTATTGATCTTAATTTCAATGGTTTATAAAAGAAGTAGTATTGTAACTGTTTGTTTATCAGTGTTAATATAGTAGTACTAAAGTAGTAAAAAAAAGAATGTCTTGTAGCAAAAATAGCATTAAAATAATGTTAGCGTTTTTTTCGGAAGGAATAAATGAAATTATAAATTTTTATAATCTGTGAATCGCTTTAGGACTATCAATAGAAAGGTCTGAACATTATAAGATTGTTGTGCATTTTGAAACAGGTATTTTAAATTAAATAATATACATAAAAAAGAGGTTTACAGTTTCTTCTTAGTCATGCTCCAAAAGCGTTACGACCTTATTTTGTTTTTTTGAATAGCCAATTATTGCTCCGCCTTCGTCACAGCCAAAGCAAGTAATACTAATTAATTTAATTGTTTCGTCTGCTAACACTTCATTTAAAAAATCTTTATCAGTACTATCTTCTTCGAATTCTTGGAAATTTTCATCTTTATTATTTTCTATTGGGGAAATCTCACCAAAGAAGTTGGCAATGCTAGTATTAAAATAAGCCTGATATTGTTTTTGTGTTAAAGAGTTTCTGTATTTTTCGATATATTTTTCACGATCTTCCTGACTTCCGGCTGGTGTGGTTTCCGGCTCATCAATTTCTCTTAAAAAATAAAAAGCGTCAAAAGATTGTGTATAAATAATTTTATTGTCTGCTGTTATTATTTGCAATTTTGCTTTGGAGTTTTTAATCTCACCGGGTTCAATAATAAGCAGAAACAAGTCTTTTGAATCTGGATTTGAAAAGAAGTATGAATTTGATTTTTTTATTGTGTCTGCGATAGCGAATTTTAAATTTTTCCTGCTATTGTCATAAACCACTTCTGTGCTTGTATTTGGTAAAGTGTCAACTTGATGATTTGAAATTTTATTTTCTTTCTTGTTCGAATTGCAAGAGATCAAAGTAATTAAAACCACAAAAAAAAAATATTTAATTTCATAATCTTCAATAATTTATGTTTTAAAATTTATTATAACATTTTCCGATTTGGTGCGGTGTTGGAACTCAATTAAATTTGCTTAAATTCATTGTAATAGCTGTAAGCGACGCTTTTTTTATTCATCATCCGGTTCCATTTTTTTAATTTCAAAACTTTTAGTTTTAATATCGTAATAATGATTAAAATCAAAACAGATATCTGTTTCAGGCTTGCAGATTGTTCCCATAAAAATAAGTTTCCCATTCTCTGATTTTTCAAACCAGTAATTGTGAAAATTCGCAGTCTTGATAAATGATTGATCAATTTGATTTTTAAATAATTCTTTACGGAAAAGAGTATCAAGAATTACTTCTGATTTTTGGGTAATTTTTAAATGAATTTCATTATCCCGATACTTATCGATATGTTTGATATTCATTTCTAAAAACGCATTAATGACAAATGATTTCAATGAGGTTTTTGTTATAGCGATTTTAAAATTCCCATCAAGTATTGTATCGTGCGTTTCGGTCTCAATATTTTCGGGAAAAAATCTTTCAGCGGTTTTGGTTTTGTTACTGTGTGTTTGATCAACATTTTCTTTTTCCGCTGTTAATTTACTGTTTCTGTCAGAACAAGAAATTAAACTAATAAGCAAAATTAATCGTACTATGTTTTTCTTCATTTTAATTGAGCTAAGGCTACAAACACTGCACCTTTATTTGTTTTCAAATATATTTCAAATATTTGCTTGATTGTATTTCAAAACAAAATTCTTAACAATAAAATGTTGTTAATTTTTAGTTTTTACGCATAAACTCAAATGCGCCTTTTCGCAATTGTATTCCGTATTCAAGATAGGCTTTCATACAGGCAAGAAAATTGGCCCAGCCTTCTGTATTTCCAATGGCCCATTTCAGGTTTTTTTCATTGTATGTTTTTCCATCTTCAATTACTTTTACTACAGTACTTTTGTCGGGTTGTGTTTCCATCTCAATTTTTACTACAGTTTCAGGATCCCAAACATAGGAGATCGAACGATTCATTTCAATCTGAATATCTTTTATAGGAACTTCGTCATCGAATTCGGGAAATTTCCAAATCAATTCTTTTCCAGTTTCCATTCTTCCGCTACTTTCCGAGATGAAATAGTTTGTCATCTTTTGTGGATTTACAATTCCCTCAAAAACGTCTTCAATCGGTTTCTGAATTTGTATTGTTGCTTTGGCAATCAGCTCCATATTATTTCTTTTTTAATTTCTGTTTAAAAAAATCGATAGTTCTGGTCCAGGATAAGGTTGCTGCTGCTTCATCATATCTTGGCGTTGTATTATTATGAAAACCATGGTTAACTCCCGGATAAAAATAAGCAGTATTTTCGACCTTATTTTTTTTCAGGACTTCTTCAAAAGCCGGCCAGCCTTCATTAACACGCGTGTCTAAACCAGCGTAATGCAGCAGTAAAGGTGTTGTTATTTTTTCAGCTTCTTCTTTGGTAGGTTGTCCGCCGTAATAAGGAACGGCAGCAGCCAATGTTGGTATTTTTACCGCCATCATGTTAGAAATCCATCCACCAAAACAAAATCCGACCACGCCTACGTTACCATTACAATCTTTGTGGGCCTTTAAATATTCATATGCTGCTATAAAATCTTCCAGCATTTCTTCGCGGGTACGTTTTTTTTGCAATTCGCGTCCGGCATCATCATTTCCGGGATAACCGCCCAATGGCGATAAAGCATCAGGAGCGAGGGTAATAAAACCTTCTACTGCAGCTCTTCGGCCAACATCTTCAATATAGGGGTTTAGACCTCGATTTTCATGAACGACAATAATTCCGGGTAATTTTTTTTTGCTTTCAACAGACTGCGACAAAAGACCTTTAATAGATCCGCCGCCTTTAGGAGATTCATAAGTGATATAGTCTGATTTAATTCTTGGATCGCCCGGTTTAATAATTATACTGTCTTCATAATTAGGCATCATAAAACTTAAAAGCGATGGAAGAGTAAGCGTTCCTACTGCGAAAATGGATAATTTTTCGATGAACTGTCTTCTCTCAATTTTATTATGGGCATAATCGTCATAGAGGTCAAATACTTCTTGTGAAATATCTTCTTTGGTTAATTTCTGCATAGTATTTATTTTTTGAAACTAAATTTAGAAAATAAAATGATTCTTATTTTAGGATAATACAATTAATTGATCTTCAGTGAAAAAAAAATTAATTATTTTGAACTAATCCAATTCTCTCGATAGCCGCAACTATTTCTGTTACTAAATCTTCAGAAAGAATTAGGCCTGAAAGTAGTTGACGAATTTTGTTTGGCGAATCAGGCATTAAAGCTAAAAGTTTCGAAAGATATTTTTTTGCTTTAACATCTTCATTGATCAAAGATAATGTAGCACACTTCAGAAGCGGATCCATAAAAGTTTCTTCAGAATCCATTTTTTCGGCCCATAAAAAAGCGTTTTTATATTCTTTTTTAGACAAATAGTAGCAGCAAAAACCAATATTAATCCACCACGGAGAATACGGATTTTTTTCGATGGCATTTTTCATAATAGAATAGCCTTTATCAAAATATCCTGCAAAAACAAGCATACACCCAACTCCGCAAACGCGACCCGATGCATTAGGATTTATTTTAATGCATTGCTCAGCAGAATAGAGACACGTTTCCGGCTCTTTTTTAAATAAATTAATTGCAGTTAAAGTATGCCATGCATGTTGGCAATGAGGATCTATTTTTAAAGATTTCATTACACAACGATGAGCTTCCTCAATAGTATTTTCGTCATTGTCAATAGCAAACGCCACTCCGTAAAGATGAAATTCTCCCAACATCGCCCAGGTAGTTGCGTGATTTGGATGTAATTTTGTTGCCTCAGCTAAATTTCTGAAAGCAGACCAGTAATTCTCAAATGTACAGTCACATTGATATTTATAATAACCGTAAATTCCTTTCCAAATACTAAAATTGTCTGTAATTCTGGAAGGAGAAGTTTTAATGATTTCTTTAAAAATAATTCCATAATATCCGCCTATTTCACTTACAATACTATGTGTGATTTCATTTTGAATATGATGAATGTCTTTTATATCAATATGATCAAAAGATTTTGTCATGGCGAATTCTCCTGTTTTTGAGTTTAAAAGATTAACTCTTATTTGTAGTGTTCTGTCAATGCACAGAATGTTTCCGGTAATAATAAAATCGGCACCTAGTGACTTAGCTGCCTCCATAATATTTTGATTGATTTTTGAAATCATTTCTGAAGAAAAATTTCCTACAACAGAAATGTCATCAAATAATGAAAGTTGCGCGCTTAACTCTTCACAAAGCATTAGCGAAAAAAGATCTAAATTTTGATCAGTAGTGATTGATTTAAATGGGAATATGGCAATGATTGGATTTGTGTCGTCATGACGAGGCACGATGGGTCGCATACCTTCATTCCGATTATCATCCTTTCGAATAAACCGTGGAATATAACAGCCCTTCGGAATATCTATTATTAAAGAATTGTTTTGGCCGGTTGTTAAATAATATTCGTTGAGAATTCTCCTTAATCTTCCTGCATGAATACGCACAACGGCATCATCGTTAGAATTGAAATTAGCTGATCTGTTAAGCACATTTATGGCAATGGAATATTCCTTGATAAAATGCTGGTTTTCATTAAGTGTTTCCTCCACAATATATCTTAGAAATTTACTTAAGATAGGAGAGCTTTTTAATGATGTAAAGGTTAGAACAGATTCTAATTCGGTAAAAATTTCTTCATGGGTATTTTTTTTTACATTCTCCATGTAAGTTGCATTAAATGAGAATAATAGGATTAAAGTATGGTACTATAAAGTTAAATAATTTATTTTCATTTTATGATAAAATTAGCTTTTTTGTAAGAAAAAAGGTTTTAAAATAAGTTTTTTCCTTCATTTAACGGTTAAATTTAACGGTTTTTAACGCTTCTTCGATTATTGTGTTTTTTATATTTGACTGAATATCAGTATTTAATGAGAGGTAAAATGGCGATTCCCGAGAAATTATACAGCGAAAAACTTTTCAATTATCAAGAATCAATCAAAGTTTTGTATTTGGTTGATGATAATTTCAAAACTATATGCGATGATTATTGTTGCAGCAAAATCAATGTTGAAAAATACAGAAAAAAAATAGAGGAGGATTTTCATCTGAAAGTGGAGTACGAAAATCTGACTAAGGAACTTGAAGAGGAAATAGTACAATATATAGCAAAAAACATGGAATAAATTTTATGTAAAAGCAAGAAAACCCTTTAGAGCAAGTGGTCCATTTTAGTAAATAATCAAACAATTTTAAACCAATGTAATTATGAAAAGAATGTTTTTTCAAATGGCTAAGATTAGATATTTGGCCATTGTAATTTGTTTTCTTGCACTTAACTTAATTCAGGCTCAGGAAGACGAGGCTAAAAAAAGTATGGAGATCTATGGTTTTATCATGACCGATATTGGCTATAATTTTAATCAGATTCAGCCAGACTGGTATGATGCAGTTCGACCTACTAAATTACCGTCTTATGAAAACGAATATGGACCAGACGGCAATTATTATGCCTCTGTTCGTCAGACCAGATTTGGTATTAAAAACTATTTTGATACCGGAATTGGAGAATTGAAAACGACATTCGAATTCGAATTATATGGAACTGGTGTTGATGCAGGGCAAACCACTTTTCGTTTGCGTCACGCTTATGCCGAGTTAGGAAAATTTGGAGCCGGTCAGACGTGGAGCCCTTTTATGGATATTGATGTTTTTCCTAATACTTTAGAATATTGGGGTCCAACAGGAATGGTATTCTTCCGTAACATCCAAATACGCTATATGCCCATTCAGGGCGATACCCGTTTGACAATTGCATTGGAAAGACCGGGAGCAAGTGCTGATCAGGGAGTTTATGAAAACCGTATAGAACTTCAGGGCGTAAAAGGAAGGTTTCCGTTGCCGGATCTTTCAGCAGAATATCATCATGGATTTAACTGGGGATATCTGGAGTTAGCGGGTATTGTGAGAAAGATTGAATGGAAAGATCAAAATAACGATCAATTTGATTTATCCGGAGATGCTCTTGGCTGGGGATTGAACCTGAGTACCAATGTAAAACTTGGAAAGAGTACCGTTTTCAAAGGGCAGGTTGTGTATGGTGAAGGAATTCAGAACTATATGAACGATGCACCAGTTGATATTGGAATTGAGAATAATCCTGGAAATGCTGTAACGCCGGTAAAAGGTGTCGCACTTCCTTTGGTTGGTGTAGTTGCTTTTCTTGATCATTCGTGGAGTGAAAAATTCACCACCTCAATTGGTTATTCTATGATTGATATTGATAACTCTGATGGACAAACTCCTGATGCCTTCAAAAAAGGACAATATGTAGTTGGAAATATATTGTATTCTCCGGCAAAAAATTGTTTGGTGGGAGCTGAATTTCAATGGGGGGATCGTGAAAATTTTAGCGACGGATGGAGTACTTCTATATCAAAAGTACAATTCTCATTTAAGTATAACTTCTCGCAAGCATTCTACAGAAAAAACTAAAAAAAATAGCGCTCTAAAAGTTACCAAAAACTAAAAAACAAAATATCATGTGTAAAAAAATACATTATGTAATCCTCTTTGGATTATACATCAGCTTCCTTAGTGCTCAAACCCGAACTGAAAAAGATCTTTTGGGTGAGAAGCAAATTCCGAACAATGCTTATTATGGAGTTCAGACTGCGCGTGCTCTTGAAAATTTCCAAATCAGCGGAATGACAACACAATTTTATCCGGATTATGTAAAAGCTTTTGCGATGGTAAAATTGGCGGCTGCCCGTGCTAACGCAGAAGATGGCCGGCTTAAAAAAGACAGGCTCGCAGCTATAGAAAAAGCGTGTCAGGCTGTTATTGACGGAAAATATCACGATCAATTTCTGGTAGACTTGTATCAGGGTGGTGCAGGTACTTCGGCCAATATGAATGTCAACGAAGTGCTCGCCAATATAGGTTTAGAAATGAGCGGACATAAAAAAGGAGAATATCAATATTTAGAACCGCACGACGATTTAAATATGGGACAATCGACAAACGATGTTTATCCAACAGCGATTAAAGTGGCGCTATTATTACACAATGATAAATTGATAAAAGAAGCTGATTTGCTGGCCAAAGCATTTCATAAAAAAGGAGACGAGTTTAAAGACATTCTTAAAATGGGTCGCACCGAAGGACAGGATGCCGTACCAATGACAATGGGGCAGGAATTTCACGCTTTTGGGAATCAGCTTGACGCAGAAATTGCAGCTTTACGAAAAGTAGAAGTGTTTTTATGTGAACAAAATATGGGAGCGACAGCAATAGGAACCGGAATTACCGCTTCGCCAGGTTATGCTGAAAAGGTGGCCACGCATCTTGCTAAAATTACAGGAAAACCTATTGTGATGAGTAAAGATCTTATTGCTGCTACTTCTAGTCAACAGGGATTTGTACTTTATTCTTCAGCACTTAAAAGTATGGCAGTAGCCATGTCAAAAATAAGTAGTGACCTTATTTTTCTGGCCTCCGGACCACGTGCCGGGATATTTGAAATTAATTTGCCGGCACTTCAACCGGGATCCTCGATTATGCCGGGTAAAGTAAATCCTGTTATGCCGGAGTTAATGAATGAAGTTTGCTTTAAAGTAATAGGGAATGACCTGACTGTGACGCTTGCCGCGCATTCCGGTTTACTGCAATTGAATGCCTTTGAACCAGTCGAAGCTATAGCCATGATGGAATCACAAGGATTGTTTTTTAAAACATTTCCCTTATTCAGAAAAAATTGCATCGAAGGTATTACAGCAAATAAGTCAGTGCAAGACCATTATATGGAACGAAGTGTTGGTATTGTTACTGCTCTTAATCCGGTACTGGGTTACGAAAAAACAACAGAATTAGCAAAAGAAGCGCTTGAAACGAACAAAGGAATTCTCGAAATTATACGCGAGAAAAAATTGCTTACCGAAGATCAAATTAAAAAATTGCTTGACCCAGCTAGTTTAACCGGACAAAAATAAACCATCAACTAAAAATCTATATCATGAAATTAAACACAATTTTTTTTAAAAAAATATTGCTAATACTACTAATCTTAGTAAGTAATGCTATAATTGCCCAGGCAAAATCTAAAGTTCTAATTCTGGCAACAGGAGGAACCATTGCAGGATCTGCAGCAAGTGGTGTACAATCTGGTTATACTTCAGGACAAGTTACCATTGATGCGATGGTAAATGCAGTGCCGGATGCGATGAAGCTGGCCGATATCAAAGGCGAGCAGATTGCGAATGTAGGATCTCAGGATATGTCATTTGATATAATGATGAAAGTAGCCAACAGAATTAATGAACTGGCAAACAGCAAGGATGTCGACGGTTTTGTGATTACCCATGGAACGGATACTATGGAAGAAACAGGTTATTTTTTGAATTTGGTAGTAAAAACAGATAAACCAGTTGTACTGGTAGGTTCGATGCGACCATCGACTGCAATTAGCGCTGACGGACCTTTAAATCTTTATAATGCTATTGCTGTGGCTGCTGATCCTAAAGCAAAAGGGCATGGCGTACTTTTGGTTATGAACGACTGGATTCATTCTGCACAATCTTTAACCAAAGTGAGTACAACTGCTGTTCAGACTTTTATGTCCCCTATACGCGGACTGATAGGAACTACTTCCTACGGAGTGAATGATTTCTACCATTATCCTGATCAAAAATTTGGAAAAAGTTCTGAATTTGATGTGAAAGGGGTAACCACTTTTCCACGCGTTGATATTATCTATGCTGATGCCGATATGAAACCCGATTTAATCGATGCGTCAATTGAAAAAGGAGCAAAAGGAATTGTAATCGCAGGTGTTGGTAACGGAAATATGAATAAAGCTTCGCTTGATGCTTGTGCAAGAGCGAGTAAAAAAGGCATTATTATCGTGCGAAGTACGCGTGTTGCTACTGGATTAGTAGGGCGCAATGTAGAGTGCAATGATGACGAGTTAGGTTTTATTGCTTCTTATAATCTTAATCCGCAAAAATCCAGAATTCTATTGACGATAGCCTTACTTAAGCCTAGAAAACTGGATGAGCTTCAAAAAATATTCATGGAATATTAATACCTAAATTAATTTATTTTGAAAGCCAAAAAAGCGATATTATATTGTTTATCCCAACAGCAATTGCAGGTCGCTCTGATTGTTTTTGTAATGCTGCTTTTTCCTTGTCGTTCCTTCTGTCAGGATACACAAAAAACAGTGCCAGATGGAACCGAAGGCGACGTATTGCAAAAGGTAGATACAACCACGAAAAAAAAGTTGCCCTGGAATATGTTTGACACTAGTATTACAACAATCAAGTTGGGGGCCGGTTTTTTGTATGAATATGCTGGATATACCCAAAATGCAACAGCTAAAAGACAAATGGATTCGATTGGTAGTCCACTTAAATATGATTTTGATGTTCGTGATTTTAGGGTCCTAATAGGCGGCCAGCTCAAAACAAAAAGAACCATAACCTGGAAAGCCGGTTTTATGTATGATGGCGATGCGAAAGAATGGTACGTTCGGGAGTCAGGAGTTATGATTGCAACTCCAGAGATCTGGGGAAGTATTTTTATTGGTCGTACTAAAGAAGGTTTCTCACTTAGTAAAGTAATGAATGGTTACTCCGGAGAATCTTTAGAACGACATATGAATATTGACGCGATACCCATTCTAGGTGATGGTATAAAATGGCTTGGCTATCTTCCAAAACTAGGAATTGTGTGGAATATGGGGATTTTTGCAGACTGGCTTTCGCATAAGCAGGGATTTAGTACCTATAGTTGGCAATTTATAACGAGAGCTGCCTGGCTACCTATTCATTCAGAAGAAAAACAAACGACGCTTCACATTGGAGGTAATTTCAGAATTGGACAGCCGGAGGATAATATGATCAGACTTAAATCAAGACCCGAATCAAACACAGCTCCCATTTTTATAGATACAGGTACTTTTTCATCCAATCAGGGAACTTTTATTGGCTGGGAGATCTACTATAACAAAGGACCATGGCTATTTGGAACAGAATATAACTGGGAAATGTTTAATTCAAAAGAAAAAAACGATCCTGTTTTTCATGGGGGAGAAGTAATGATGAGTTACATTTTTACAGGAGCAAGCAGACCATATACAACGACAAGTGGTATTTATACCTTCATCCCGGTTAAAAAATCTGTTTTTCAGGGAGGAATGGGAGAAATCGAGGCTGCATTAAGATATTCGACCAATGAATTGAATGGGGGACTAATTGAAGGCGGGCGTTTCTGGAGAATAACGCCAACGGTAAACTGGTATCTCTCCGCAAACTTCAGATTTGAATTTGCTTATGGTTACGGAATATTAGACCGATATAGTTTGAAAGGGGCCACCCAGTTTTTTCAATCCAGAATTCAGATTTTATTGTAATAAATAGACATGTACTATTTAAAAATAAAGAAAAAATAAATCATTTCATTTTTAAAATTGTTTTTTAGTTGATATAGCGAAAGGGGTTTTATTGCAATAATGCTAATAAAGCCTATTTCGCTATATGTTTAGTGGTATTTGGGGATACCCTAAAACCTGTAAAGTTGCTGCTTTACAGGTTTTTTTTGGAGTTTAATAGTCCAAAAAAGCAGCTGCTATTTTTGATGTATTTTTAAAATATGGGTTTGATGAACTCTTGTGTTTAATTTCTTTCATATTTATTTATTATAAAAAAATTGAAGGATAAATTTTGAGATTACCATTTCGAAATCTTTTAAATATTTAGTAAGATTTCATACTCAAAATGTTGTGCTGCACCAAAAAATGAAAGACTACGCAACTTTTGATAAATCAGTTTTAAAGGCTGGTAAAAAATGATGATTGTGAAATTTGGCTTAACAAAATAATCTTCAATTTGAATAAAATATATTTGGCTGTTGCTTAAGATAAAACAATCAAAAAGAACTGAAGTTGTTGGTAAAGACCAAATTAAAAATATATGAATTATTTTATTATGTTTGCCGAAACATACCTTTTCAAAACAAAAACAATTGTCAAATTCGGATTTAAATTACGACTTTATTTTAATAGATCGCTTACGCAATGGTGATGAGTCAGCATTGACCGAATTGTATAATAAATTTTGGCAATCTTTATTCGTTTCTTCTTATAATGTATTAAAAGATAAGGAGCTGTGTGAAGATATCATTCAGGATATCTTTATGAATATTTGGCACAATCGCGAAAAACTTGAGATTAACATTTCCTTAAAAGGCTATATGTATGCCTGCGCCCGTTATCAGGTTTTTAATCAGTTCAAAAAGAATAAAGACAAAATTCATGTCGAATTATTTGATGATATTGATAAGCGTTTTCAGCATGCAACTCCTGAAACACAATTGATGCACGAAGAATTAGTGCAGCAGATTAATGCTATCGTGGATACACTTCCTGAAAAATGCCAATTAGTTTACAAATTAAGCAGAGAAGAGCAATTGAGTCATAAAGAAATTGCGGAACGTCTGGACATTTCTACAAAAACGGTCGAAAATCATATTACAAAAGCGCTTCACACCATTCGTTTATCAATGGGAAGTTCTGCCAGTATGGCTATGGTTTTATGGCTTTCAAAAAATCTCATTAAATAACTACAGTTTTTTAAGTTAGAAAAGGTTGGTAAAATTTAGGGTACTGTTTTTTGAATGGTAAAATGAATATTTTCCTATTTTTTTTGATGTTTTCAATAAAAAAAACAATAAAAATAAAAAAAAGTATCATCTCGACTAGGGGGTATATGCCTTTTTGTATACTTAAGTAGTATATCTCCCAGATTAATATTAAAGAAAAATGAAAAAAGAAGAATTTTTGGAATTACTAAACAGATACCTTTCTGGTGAAACCAATTTGGAGGAGAATAAAGTACTGCTGAATTTTTACGAAAGTTTCCAGACTAATGAAGAGTGGGATGAAACGTTAGGTTCTAAAGAAGAGTTGCAGAACAAAATGTTGAACCGAATTCACAATACATTGAAAGCTGAAGAGGTCAAGGTTATTCCGATGAAGCCATTCTATACCCGAACTAGTTTCAGGATTGCTGTGGCTGCTTCTGTGGCAATGCTTATTTCTATTTCTCTATTGTTTAATACAGATAAAAATGTAAAAGGAAATATACCCGCTGTTGCCAGCAAAAATATTTTGGTAGGAAGTGATAAAGCGACATTGACTTTAGAAGACGGTTCTGTTATTGCTTTGGAAAAAGGAAAATCGTATGCAACCGGAAATGTTTCAAGCAATGGAGAAAAACTAATCTATAATTCACAAAATAAAAATCAGGCAATTGCCAATAACTTTTTAACGATTCCGAGAGGAGGACAGTTTTTTGTGCAATTAGGAGATAGCACCAAAGTTTGGCTGAATTCAGAATCGCAATTAAAATATCCGGTTGCTTTTGTTGATGGAGAAACTCGACAAGTGGAACTACTTTATGGAGAAGCTTATTTTGAAGTATCACCAAGTACGAAACACAAAGGCTCAAAATTCAAAGTAAAAACACAATTGCAGAATGTTGAAGTTATTGGAACCCAGTTTAACATCAAAGCCTATAAAGACGAAACCAACATTTATACGACTTTGGTTGAAGGTAAAGTAGCGATTAGCAACGCAAAAAACAGAGAAGTTTTGGCGCCAAGCCAGCAATCAAAAATAAGTTTAAATAGTTCTGATATCAGTATTTCGACTGTAGATGTTTATAACGAAACTTCATGGCGAAAAGGTCTTTTTGTATTTAAAAGTATGACTTTAAAAGATATTTCAAAAGTATTGTCACGCTGGTATGATGTTGATATTGACTTTGCTGATCCGGCTTTAGGAAATGTAAAATTTAATGGAGTATTGAATAAAAATCAAAAACTCGAAGATATATTAACAACCATCAAGAATATTAATTTTATTACTGCCTATGAAATAAAAGACAACAAAGTAATATTGAAATAATAAGAAAAAGGGATTGAAGTTTAGACTTCCGACGGTACCGCACTTCATCCCTTTCTGTGTATTAATCAGTAAGTCAATTTTAACAACCAACCAACCAATTAACATGTAAATTTATGAAATTTAAATTAACCGACGCTCTTTTTTATTTTAGAAAAGGGCTAATTATTAACATTATGAGAACTTTTATTTTCTTGTTTTGCACTGCAATTTTTGGTTTTTCGCCGGCAAATCTTTTCTCTCAAAATGTTAAAGTTGTAATCAACGCTGATAAAACGGTAACAGTTGACGAAGTTTTTGACATTATCAAACAACAAACGAATTATACGTTTATTTATCAGGAAGATTTATTTAAAAAATTACCTAAAGTTCACCTGAAAAAAGGTAAAATCAGAGTAAACGAATTGCTTCAGGCGAGTTTTCCGAGTAAAGATTTTAATTTCAGTTTTACCAATGGGAATACCATTTTAGTAAAAGAAATTCCTGCGGAAAAAGTGGTTGTTTTTCAATCAAAATCGATCGAAATTAAAGGGATTGTGACTAATGCTAAAAAAGAACCCCTTCCGGGAGTTAACGTAAAAGTCAAAGGAACAAATGCAGTGGCTCAAACAGATTTTGATGGAAAGTATACCATTATAGCACCAAATGACGGAATTCTGTTATTTACATTTATTGGATACAAAGCTGAAATTATTGCTGTAAACAACAGACCAAATATTAACATTGTACTTGCGGAAGAAACCAAACAACTTGAAGGAGTTGTAGTAAATACGGGAGTTACAGTACGTAAAAAAGAATTAATTACCGGAGCCGTAACCATTTTTAGAGGAGAAGAATTAAGACAGGTTTCTACTCAAAATGCTGTTCAGGCTTTAAAATCTTTAGACCCTTCCTTTATTGTATTAGATAATAATTTAGTAGGTTCAAATCCGAATGTTTTGCCAACTATTGAGGTGAGAGGGCAAACGAGTTTAACTTCAAATCAGGTAGATAGCCAGTTTAGAGACGATCCGAATCAGCCTTTGTTTATTTTGGATGGTTTTCCAACAACGCTGCAGCAGGTTGTCGATTTAGATATAAATAGAATTGCGAGTATCACTTTATTGAAAGATGCGGCTTCTACAGCTTTATATGGTTCGCGTTCAGCAAATGGAGTAGTGGTTATTGAAACCAATAAGCCTATTCCGGGAAAACTGCAATTTTCATACGTATATAATTCCTCTTATGAAGTTGCAGATTTAAGTGTTTATCATTTAATGAATGCAGAACAAAAACTAGAATTTGAAAGACTTTCAGGTGCTTTTTATGCAGGCGATGGAGCGACTCCCGCTACGCAATACAAATGGGATCAAGTGTATAATAATCGTCTTGCAGATGTACGCCGTGGTGTAAATACATATTGGTTAAACGAGCCAATTCAAATGGGAATAACTTCAGGACATAGTTTGTCATTTGGCGGTGGATCAGAGGAATTTAGGTTTAATCTTGCCGGAAATTACAAAACAAAATCGGGTACAATGAAAGGCTCTGAGCATAACACCTGGGGATATAATGGTTCATTGACGTACAAGAAAAATAAACTAAGTTTTAATAATAATTTCTTTGTTTCGGGAGCAGACAATAATGAATCGCAATATGGTTCTTTTGAAACCTGGGCAAAAGCCAGTCCTTATTATCCAAAATATAATGAGAACGGAGTTATAACACGTTACATGGATGGTACTTCTTTGCCAATACCAGAGAAACAGCCAATCATTGTAAATCACGCTATTAATCCACTATATAATGTGTTTTTGCCTAGTTATGATAAATCGAATGACTTTAATTTCACGAATAATTTTGCTATTAATTATGATGTGAATTCACATATTAGAACTACAGGAGCCATATCTGTTTCTCAGCTTAATACTTATGCAACAACATTCGTGTCTCCTGATGATACTCAGTTTATTAATAACATCGCAACAGAAAAAGGAACTTACAACAGAAATGAAATCTCAAGAAAAAAATGGGAAGCTAATCTTGGAGGAACTTATTCAAACGTTTTTAATAATGTTCACTCTTTAAATTATACCATCAGAGCATCAGGGAGAGAAGCAAAAAATACGGCTTATGGTACTGATTTAATTGGATTTCCAAGTGGAGTTCAGGGGATTCCGGAGTTTGCTTT
Organism: Flavobacterium aquidurense; assembly: GCA_900107365.1. Lineage (GTDB taxonomy): Bacteria > Bacteroidota > Bacteroidia > Flavobacteriales > Flavobacteriaceae > Flavobacterium > Flavobacterium aquidurense. The sequence goes on along the minus strand of FNPS01000002.1, from coordinate 366,421 downwards.
TGGATATAAACCAAACGGTAAACCATCATCCTTGTCAGAATTGGTGCGAAGTGTTGATTTAACAAACCAGGTGAATTACGCTTACGATAAAAGATTTTTGTTCGATTTCACACAAACAATGTCCGGAGCAACAAATTTTGGGACCAATAAAAAATATTCACCTTATTGGGGGATTGGTTTTGGATGGAATTTGAATAATGAATTCAAAATGAACGAGGATATTGTAAATATCTTAAAAGTACGTGCAAATATCGGTCAAACCGGAAATCAAAATTTAGTGGGGTATGCCTCTTATGATGTTTATGCCTACGATCCAAATACCAATATTTTTGGAGCAGGTTTAGGAATCTCACAAATTGCAAATCCAAATTTAGAGCCTCAAAGAACAAAGGATTTATCGTTAGGATTAGATTTGGCAATGTTCAGAAACAGGTTAACGGCTACTTTTGGCGCATACAGACGTCAGACTTCACCACAGATTGTGGCGATCGATCTTGCCGCTTCGACAGGTGTAACTGCTTATCCTTTAAATGTTGGTTATTTGACAACCAGGGGTTTAGAGATAAAAATAAATTACAATTTCATTTACGATTTAAGAAATAACTTTATTTGGGGCGTAGGTTTAATGTCCGCATCCGGAGATAATAAATTAGGCGGATTCAACAATGCATTATCATCTTTAAATGATGCAGCTCAAAAAACGACAAGTCTAACAAGATATTATGACGGAGCGAGCAGCAATGATCTTTGGGCAGTTCCATCTTTAGGAATTGATCCTGCAACCGGAAGAGAGGTTTTCTTGAAGAAAAACGGACAGACGACTTTTACTTTAGATAAAAAAGATGAAGTTGTGATGGGGAATTCAAGAGAAACTGCAACAGGCGTTGTTTCGACAAACTTGGCTTACAAAGGTTTTAGTTTTGGATTGTTCGTACGTTACAGTTTTGGTGCTGAGAGATTCAACTCCGCTTTATACAACAAAGTAGAGAACATTGCGAAGAGTAATATTTTTGATAACCAAGATGAGAGAGCCTTTACAGATCGTTGGACAACACCAGGGCAACTGGCAGAATTTAAGGCTATTGGCTTAACAAACGCCACACCAATATCATCAAGATTTATACAAAAAGACGATTATGTTTCTGGTGAATCTATCCGTTTGGGATACAGATTTACCGATCGCGCTTGGCTAAAAAGAGCAGGCTTAACTGCATTTGGATTTAATGCATTAGCAAACGAATTTTTCAGAGTTTCCTCTTTAAAAGCAGAACGTGGTATCGATTATCCTTTTTCAAGAATCTATTCAATTAGTTTAAACGTATCATTTTAATAATTATGAAAAAGCATCTATATAAAATTACATTCCTTTTTTTAGTATCCCTGGCGGCTGGCAGCTGTAGTGATTTTTTGGAAGTAGTACCACAAGATCAGATTTTAGAATCCCAAACCTATAGTTCAGAGGCGGGAGTTCAAAATGTACATAACGGGCTTTATCTTCAATTGTCTTCAAGAAGCCTTTACGGACAACAGCTTACCATGGATGCTGTCGAGATTTTGGCACAGCAATACAACATCTCCGGAACTCATTACCAAGCCTCAATGGCAACATATGCTTACGCCGAAAAAACGCCAAAAGCAACATTGTCAGGTATTTGGGAAAAAGCATATACGACCATTCTATCTTCAAATAAATTTTTAGAAAGCATAGACGAGCATGCGGGAGTTATCTCTGTCGAAAAAGCCAATCTGTTAAAAGGAGAGGCGATTGCCATTCGTGCGATGCTTCATTTTGACATGCTGCGTTTATTTGGGCCAATTTACAAAGTCGCTCCCGGAGATCCTTCAGTTCCTTATTATGATAAGCCCGTAACCACCAGTAATCCGATTTTGCCAGCTAAAGAAGTAGTCGCAAAAGTACTTGCTGATTTAGATTTGTCTTTAAGCTTGTTGACAAAAGACCCGATATTGACCGTGGGAAAATATGCGGCCTCATCAGCATTTGATGGTAATCCGTATTATGCTGCAAATCGTGGACAAAGAATGAATTATTTAGCCGTAAAATGTCTAAAAGCCCGCGTTCTTTTATATTCGGGAGATAAAGTTGGAGCATCGACGGTAGCAAATGAAGTGATTGCATTTACGAAATCAAATCAATTTTTTCCCTGGACACCATTTTTAGAAGCCACAAATGCTGCTAATCCTGACCGAACTTTTTCTTCAGAAAATTTCTTTTCATTAAGTGATTACACTCTATATACGAAACAGAAAGATTTATTCGATTCCAGCTTAGATGATTTCACCATATATGCTCCGTTATTGAGCCGATTAACAGCTGTTTTTGAATCTAATGATAATGATTACAGAAGCTTACCAAGTTGGAAAATTCCGATTGTTGGCGGAAAAACCCAGAAAACTTTTTTTAAATATGAAGATGTAACCGATAAAACAAAACTTTTCCGTTTGCAGATTCCTATGCTAAAACTTTCAGAAATGTATTTGATTGCGGCCGAAACTGCTCCGGTTCCTGCTGATGGAATTGCTTTTTTGAATACACTTCGTTTTAACCGTGGTTTGACAAATTTGGCAGCGACGGCAGTTGTAGCAACAGAAGTTACAAAAGAGTATAAAAAAGAATTTATGGGCGAAGGTCAATTGTTTTTTTACTACAAAAGAATCAATTCAGCTACGATTCCACTTGGTTCAGCTGCTTCTGGTAACGTGACAATGGGACCACTTCAATACGTTTTGCCATTGCCGGATTCTGAGATTAATTTTCAATAATTTAAAAAAGTAAACATGAAAAAAATATTCATTTTAAATATTGTTTTTTTAGCCTTTTTGAGCCTTACATCATGTAATCAGGAAGAAATACAAACATACTCAGGCACAGATAATATTTATTTTTCGCCTTCAGTGTACCCAATTACGGCACTTAGAATATTAACAGACAGCGTAGGAGTAAGTTTTGCATTAGAGAAACCCGTAATTATCGAGAAAACATATAAAATTCCGATTCGTGTTCAGGGTAAATTAAGTGATGCCGATAGAAAAGTGAAAGTGTCAATTGATCCTTCATCTACAGCTGTTCAGGGAACACATTTTAAACTTCCTGACAATATAGTAATGCATGCCGGAAGAGAAGTAGATACCATTGAAGTGAAATTCTTTAGAACTCCGGAAATGAAAAACAAAAGCTTCTTGCTTGTTTTAAATTTAGAAGAAAATGAAGCGTTTACTACTAAAATGGAAAGCACCGTTACAAATGTTTTAACAAAAAAAACAATGAGCCATGTTCGTTTTAAATTATCTATTGATGATAAATTAACACAGCCTCCTGGTTGGTTTACTACTTATTTGAGCACTTTTTCAGCCAAAAAATTCTTTTTAATGTGTGATTTGATTCATTTAGAGCCGGAGATGTTTAACCAAAAACTGGGATCACCTGGTTTGGCGATTGCAGATATTCAGTATTACGGCAATTTTATGAAACGCTACCTCGCAGATCAAAAAGCAATGGGGAATATTATTTATGACGAAAATGGTACTGAAATGTTCTTCCTATAAAAATCATTCTAATTTTAAAAATTCAACAAAATGTTAGAAAAAATAAAAATAAAATTTACAGTAATAATGCTTATTCTCTTGGGTTGCAGCTGTGCGAATGATGAAGGGAATTATGATTATACAGCTATAAACGAATTGAAAGTAACTGGAATTCAAAAAGAATACACAGCCTATAGCGGAGAAAATTTTAAAATAACACCAGAATTAAATCCAACCCAAGATGACGGAACAGATCCTGATCGTTATACTTATGAATGGGTTGCAGCAAATCCTGTTAAACTGGGAGCAGAGGCTAAAATACTGTTTGCAACAACTAAAAATTTGGATGGGCTATTAAAGTTGCCGCCAGCACAATACAATGTTTACTATTTCATTAAAGATAAAGTAACAGGTGTAAAATGGCAACAAACTCCTTTTGTATTAAACGTGGTTTCATCTATTTATGAAGGATGGCTGGTAATTGGCGATGTTAACGGAAAAGCGCGTTTAGACATGGTATCCATTATTCCGGGTGTTGCACAACCGCGCATTATTATTGATGTTTTAGATGCGTCGGGTTCAGCATTAAAGTTGACAGGAAAAGCGGTCGATGTAGAGTGTTTCAATCAGCCATTTGTTACTCCAATTATCTACGGAGTTTATGTAACGGCTTCAGAGAGTGGTACAGCCAGATTAGACCCGGATTCATTTGGATGGACATTGTCTCAAAATATTGCCTACGAAACTGTTGGAGGCGCGCTTCCAACTAATTTTGGAGTCGACTTTATGAAATCTCCGTTAGCAGGGCAAAATTTTCTTTACAGCAAAGGTGATATTTATGCTTTATACAGAACATTTCAATTTAAATATGGTTTGCCTCAAAACAAACTTGATACCGAAACTAAGAACTTTTACGCAGCCCCTTTTATAGCTGAAAATTTTGGTTCAAGCGGTGCTCCAATTTTTTATGATCGTGATAAACGCCGTTTTATACGTTACGAAATGTCAAAAGGTACTTGTTCAATGATGCCAACAGTAACACCTTCGGCAAACTCTATAGATTGGAATAATACCAATAGTGATTTGGTTTTTATGACCACTTCAGCTTTTAATTTTGGTGAAAATTTCGCAGTACTAAAAGATATTACGACTGGTAAATTTAATCTATTGCGTTTCACTACTGCACTTGCACAAGTTTATTACAAAGAAATTCTCAATGCGCCAGATTTTGATAAAGCGACCAAGTTTGCCGTAAGCCCAGATTCGGGATATTTGTTTTATGCCGTTGGAGGAAAATTATATGAGTACGATAACGGAACGCAAAAAGCCAAGTTAATGCTCGACAAAGGTGCTGATGAAATTACTTTTATAGATTTTAATGCAAGATCCAAAACCTTTGCCAAAAAGTTAATAGTTGGAAGCTACGGAACCACAGGAACATTAGAATTATATACTGTTCCGCCAGTTAACGGAAATTTAATTCTTGACAATAGTTACACCGGTTTGAGCAAAATTGTTGATGTCGCTTACCGATTACGATAACCTAAAAAAAAATAAAAGCCGAATGTTGAAAGACACATTCGGCTAAACCCAAAAAACACATTTTTATGATACGTATTTTAAAAATTGCAAGTGCATTTTTGCTGCTTGCCTGTCCTTCTATTGCCTTAAAAGCCCAGACACAATCTACAGATGAGAGCTGGGAATTGGTTAAAAAACAAGCTGTTGCCGAAAAGAAATTGATATTTGTCGATTTGTATTTTACAGGCTGCATGCCTTGTGCCAAAATGGATAAAGAAGTATTTCCGGACCCAAAAGTTACAGAAATTCTAAGCTCTGATTTTGTCACTTTCAAATCGGATATTATGAAGGAAGAAATCGGAAAAAAACTTTGCATGAAATATGGCGTAACCGGTTTTCCAACCTTCTTATTAATTAATTCCGATGGAAAAGTAATTGATATCGCAGCAGGTTTTCAGCCAGTCGATCAATTCACAGCATTGCTTCAAAATGCAAAAGATGGCGCAAAAAAGGGAAATTTCAAGAAATATAGCACTAAGATTGATGTAAAAGACTATCCGGAATTTTATGAGCAAGCGTTTATGGCTGGTAAAAGAAGCGTGCCTTTTGAAGTGTTGGATGGTTATTTGAAATCTAAATCAATATTAGATGAAGTTCCATTTGTAATTGTTACCGGATTAAGAGTAGGGAATCAATACGATGATTTATTTCTAAAAAATGCCAATCAATTATACAATGATTATGGAAAATCTAGTGTTGCCAATCACGTATTTGGCATTTTAATGAAAAAGAAAAAAGAGTTTGAAAAAACCAACGATCTGGCTTCATTCAAAAAACTAATCGATCAGTATAAAACACTTTATACTCCTGAAGAATGGACAAGATTTGAAGGTTTTTTACTGAAAGATTTTGGTGTTGTTAAAGCATCAAATAGCACCTATACATTGCAAAAATAATTTTAAATGAAAAAAATATTGATGTTTCTGATGCTGTTTATTGCTTTTTTGGCGAATGCCCAAAAGAGCGATATTCCGCAGCTTGTTAAAGCCTTCGAACAGTCATTTCAAAAGAAAGATTACAACAGTTTGAAAGATCTTTTAGCGCCGCAGTTTAATGTTGGAGCGGGAGACTCCTCTTCAAATGAATTTTATCTGACAAGTATTTTTAATGCTTTTCCGGTATTGGATTCTTTACAAATTGGAAAATCTGCTGTAGTTAAAAATGAAACCCGTGTTTCCGTCGATTTTTACTTTAAAGGACAGGAAAAAAAGGCATCAGAAATAGTTTTCAATCCAGAAAATAAAATACTGTATGTGACTTTTTTTGACCGATTATACAGAGTTGACCGAAATGCAGCTGTTCAAAAATTAGCCAGTATTCCGTTTGAAATAATCGAAAATGGAATTGCTATCAAAATAAAATTAAACAAGTCGGAACGCGAATTTTTAATGCTTTTTGATACCGGAGCCGACGGAATGGCTTTGAATCCCGACAGTGCTTACAAAGCTGGAGTTGTAGTAACAAAAAGCAAAACAGCATCGGTCGTTGGAGGAAGCAAGCAAGTACAGTATTCTGCTGATAACACCATTTATATTGGAAATCAGATTCTTAAAAATCAAGGACTTGTTATTTTTCCAAAAAGCGGTGTTTATGACGGTATATTCGGCGCCAATTTATTACGCAATTACATCACAAAAGTAAATTTTGACACCAAGACTATCGATTTATACAATTTTGGAAATTATGTGTACGACGGCAAAGTAAAACCGTTAGTTTTTGATTATAAAACCGGATTGCCAGTTGTCAAATTGAGCTTGACTCTTGAGGATAAAAAAACAGTCGAAGGCAATTTTACATTTGATACCGGCGCGGGTTACAATTTGATTGCTTTTGGACCTTTTAATCATAACAATAATTTACAGCAAAGTGTGACACCAGAATTCACGTCGACAAATTTCAGTCTAGGACATCAAACGCAAATTATTGGAGGAGAAATTCCGAAAATATCGATTGCCGGAAATGATTTTTCGAACATAACAATCGCAGTGCAGGAATATCAGGAAGAGAATAAAAACTGGGCTTCCGCGGATGGATCTCTCGGTTTCGAGTTAATCAGGCGTTTCAATTTTACAATCGATTTATTGCACAAAACGGTTTATTTAGAACCCAATAAAAGCTTTAAAAGACCTTCGTCTTTTTATCTGTCAGGACTTGATTTAGATTTTGACGAAGAAAATAATCTGATTATAAAGAAAATTATGAACACCGAAAATGAAGATTTAAAAAAGATTCAGCCAGGTGCCAAAATAACACAAATCAACGATTTTGAAATTACCGATTTGCGCAACCCCGAAACTATTAAAAAACTAAAAAACAACAAAGAAACTAAAGATTTTATCATCGAACAGAACGAACAATCTGTGAGAATCTCACTTTAATCAAAAAACAAAAAATTATGAAAAAACACACTATCTACCTACTTCTAATTGCCATTTTTATTGGGCAGTTCAGTTTTGCTTCAGCTGCTTCTGAGTATGCTGTTATTAAAGGAACAATCGATATTCCTGATGCCAAAATCAAAGAAATCACAATCTACAATGCCGAAGAAGGAAAACCCGCTGTAGCTGCAACTGCAAAAGTAAATTCCTTAGGCGAATTTGGGTTTATGCTGCCAATTACAACTTCTGGATTTTACTATGTTGATTTCGGACAAATGAAAAGCAGAAAGCAATTAATTCGTTTGTATTTAGAACCAAAATTGGATATTAATATTGCAATCAGTAAAGATACTTACGCTTTAAGCGGAAAAAATGTAGGTCAGAATGCCTTAGTTCAGAAAGCAAATGATATTTACAATGAATTTGCTGTTTTTGCACAGCTAGGAGGTAATATTACTTATTTAGATTTTTATCCGTGGATTGATGGTGGTGTGGCAAGAGCTAATGCATTTTCGAAAACCATTAATACCAAAGACGCTTCGTTTAATAAACTATTGAAATTAGCAGTTGCAACTGATGTTGAGGAATTAAGTTATTTCTTTTTTAGAATGCCACGAACTGCGTTTCCTGAAAAAAACGATCGTCCGGCAATTATAAAAACGTGGCAGACAGACAAAAAATTTACAGATCCTGATTTGTTAAAATTGGCAAATGGAGTTTCAGAAATGTCAAATTATTTCATGTATATTCATATTAATGCTGAAGGTCCAGCGAAACGTTTTGATATGACAGAAGCCATCACCCATATTACAGATCCAACTTTGAAAGATGTTTACTTGCGTGATGCAATAGCTACTTCGAGAATGAAAATCGAAGAATACGAAAATATAGCACCAGCTATCAAACCATATATGATTTCTGATGCAAGTAAATCATTCTTAGTTGAATACGAAAAAGTACTTCATAAAAGCGTAGGTCAAAAAGGATTGGAATTCAGTTATAACGACATCAACAATAAACCAGTTTCATTTTCAGATTTTAAAGGAAAATACGTTTACATCGATTTATGGGCAACTTGGTGCGGACCTTGTAAAGCAGAAATTCCATACATGAAAAAAATCGAAGAAGAATATCATGACAAAAATATTGTGTTCGTAAGTCTTTCACTAGACAAAGCAAAAGACAATCAAAAATGGAAAGATTTCGTAAAGAAAGAACAGTTGCAAGGAATTCAACTTATGGCTGATAAAGATTTTAGTTCTGATGTTGCCAAAAATTACGAAGTGAATTCCATTCCGAGATTTTTATTATTTGATCCAAAAGGAAACATCATCAATGCTGATGCTTTAAGACCTTCAAGTCCAGAATTAAAAGTACAGCTGGATAAATTATTGAAGTCATAATTAACTAAATTATTAAACACATAGAAACATAGATTTATAAGTAAGACTTAATTATGTATCTATGTGTTTGATATTCAGAAACTAAAAATTAAAAAAGAAATATATAATGTTTAAAAAACACAAATCTGCCTTTGTTTTATTGCTGGCAATTGGAAATATTTTCGTTTCAAATGCTCAAAATTTCAAAGCAAATGACGCGATTGCGGTCAATCAGAAAATAAAAAAAGGAGTATTGCCAAACGGAATGACGTATTATATTTATGCGACAACGGTAAATAAAAATACAGCCAGTTATTATATCATTCAAAACGTAGGTTCAATTTTAGAAAATGACCAACAAAAAGGTTTGGCGCATTTTCTGGAACACATGGCTTTTAACGGAACCAAACATTTTGAAGGAAAAGGAATTTTAAACACACTTGAAAAACAAGGAGCTGTTTTTGGCAAAAATATCAACGCTTACACGAGCACAGACGAAACAGTTTACAATCTGGATAATATTCCGTCAAAAGATGGAGGAGTAGTTGATACGTGTCTATTGGTTTTGCACGATTGGTCTAATTTCTTGTCTTTAACAAACGAAGAAATCGATGCTGAGCGCGGTGTAATTACAGAAGAATGGAGAACAAGACAAAATGCAGGAGCCCGTATTTACGACCAGCTTTCGCCATTTTATTACAACAACAGTTTGTATACTTATCGCAAACCAATTGGTGACATGCAAATTGTCAAAAACTTTGATTATCAGACATTAAAAGATTTTTACAAAGATTGGTATCGTCCGGACTTACAAGCGATTGCCATCGTTGGAGATATTAATGCCACAGAAATTGAAGAAAAAATAAAGAAGCTTTTTGCAGATATTCCGGCGCCTTCAAATCCTAAAAAACGTATTGAAATCGCCATTCCGGACAATGATAAAGCAACTTCTAAATTGGCTTTGGATAAAGAAATATCTTCTGCAAGTATCATTTTTATGATGCGTCGTAAAGCAGAAAAACCAGACCATAATTTTGCTGATTTTGAAAAATCTACGCAGCGTAACGTTGCATTTTCATTGATTAATAACAGATTACGTGAAATCGCACAAAAAGAGGATTGTCCTTTTAAGAGTGCGCAAATTGGAACTCAGAGTTTTAGTCGATTAAATGATATTTCATTCGCTAGTATTTCGCCTAAACCAAACCAACAGCAGGCTGCTTTTACCGCAGTTATGAACGAATGGATACGTGCTTCTAAATTTGGATTTTCTAAAGGAGAAATAGAAAGAGCCGTTGCCGATAGAATTTCAACTTATGAAAATTATGTAGAAAAGATAAACGAGATTTCGCATAAAAGCGTGATTGAAATGGTGAAAAGTGATTATTTAAAACATGAAATCATCAACGATCCTGTGCAAGAACTTGAAATGGAAAAAGCGGCTTTAAAAAATATAGATACCGCAATCCTTCAAAAACAACTTACTGAATTGTACTCGGAAAACAATAGAGTAGTTGCAGTTACAGGAGTTGAAAACGAAAATAACCTAACGCACGAGCAAGCTTACGAAATCATAAATAAAGCCGAAAACGACCCTACTTTAAAACCGTATGTAGACACTTTTGTAGCTCAAAGCTTAATGGGGGATACCGTTTTAAATCCTGGGAAAATTGTTTCAGAGCAAAAAACGACAGCAATTGATGCAACGACTTATGTGCTGAGTAATGGCGTAAAAGTGCATTATAAATTTGCAGACAAAAATAAAAAGGAGGTAGAATTAAAAGCGGAAAGTTTTGGCGGAACTTCTTTGTATGATCCTCAGGATATTCCTTCGGCAGATCGTGCAACAAGTCTTGCCATGATGTCTGGGATTGGAGTTTTCAAGAATACAGATTTAGAAAAAGTACTGAAAGGGAAAACTGCAAATACCAGCGTTTCGATCCAGTCTTTGACAGAAATGGTTTCAGGTTCTGCAAATGTGAAAGATATTGAGACCATGATGCAATTAGTTTACTTACGCTTTCAAAAACCAAGATTTGATGCTGATATGTTTTCATTGATGAAACAAAGATTAGAAAATGGCTTAAAAAACAAAGAAAAAGATCTTAATGCAAAAATGCAGGATAGTTTAACGGTTGCTATTTATGGTAAAAATAATCCAAGAGTACGTCCGGTAGATCAGAAATATATTGACGATTTGTCTTTCGATAAGATGAAATCAATTTATGAGAATCGTTTTTCGGATGTGTCTAATTTTGAATTTTATATAGTTGGAGATGTGACTCCCGAGGTTCTAAAACCTTTACTTGAGAAATATATTGCAAGTATAAATGGTATTAAACGTGATGAAAAGTTTAAAAACAATAGTCCAAAATGGATTTCTACCAAAATCGATAAGGATATTTTTATCAAAATGGAAAATCCAAAGAGTACCGTGAGAATTGTATATCAGGAGGAACGCCCTTATTCGCAAAAAAATAGAATTACTGCCGCTTTTTTAGGTGATATTTTAACGTTGAGATATACTGAAAGTCTGCGTGAAAAAGAAGGCGGAACGTATGGTGCGCAAGTAAAATGTGCGATGGAAAAATTACCGGTTCCAAAAGTAAATCTTCAGATTTCATTTGATTGTGATGCTGCCAAAGTGGAGCATTTATTACCGATAGTATATCAGGAAATTGAGAAAATTAAGAAAGGGGAAATTGTTGCAGGAGATCTGGAGAAAACCAAAACTAATTATATAAAATCAAGAGCAGACAGCAAAGATTTTAATAGTTACAGTATGGATTTGATGACCAATTATTTCAAGAACAATTACAATATGGAGGACCCTAAAAATTACTTTGATATTGTAAATAATATGAGCAAAAAAGATATTCAGGACTTCGCGATTTCTTTCTTTAGCAAAGCCGATGCTTCAGAAGTAGTGTTTAAACCGCTTCAATAGTCTTCAAATTTTTTTATAAAAGTGTTTAATTTGTTTTTCCTATCAATAAATATTTTGAATTAGTAAGCGAGATAAGCTGTATAGGAAATATAAGAGGGCTGTTTTTTGCTATTCAGCCCTCTTTTTTTTAAAATTTCACCCATGAACAAGAACCTGTTTTTAGTAAGTCTGCTATTGTTTTTTTCAATGATGGCGGAGGCTCAGATATACAATCCCATCAAGTGGAAAGCCAGTGTAAAGAAAATTTCAGACACTGAATATGAATTAAATGCTCAGGCTGTAATCGAAAACGGCTGGCATTTATACAGTCAGATTGTGGCGGATGGAGGACCAATTCCAACTCATTTTACCTTTTCTAAAACTCCTGATTTTCAATTAATTGAAAATGTAAAAGAAGAAAAGGGAAAAACGATCAATGATCCCATTTTTAAGTTGCAGATTAAATTTTTTGAAAAGGAAACTTCTTTTAAACAGCTTATAAAAGTTAATAGAAACAAACCTTTCAAAATCAAAGCTGAAGTGGAGTTTATGGTTTGCAATGACGAAAATTGTCTGCCTCCAACTTATGATGAATTGGAGTTTAATGTGAATCCAACAATTCAGCCAATTGTTGATAAAACGATTCCGGAAGCTATCACCGAAGTTGGCAGGATTGATTCTTCAGCTTCAATTGAAATTAAAGCAGATACAGTTTCGGAAAAAAAACCTGTTTTGCCAATAAAAACTGCGGCTAAAAAGAAATTGCACCAACCGAAATTAGATAGTTTGTGGACGATTTTTATATTGTCTTTTTTCTCTGGTTTTGCCGCCTTATTGACACCTTGCGTGTTTCCTATGATTCCAATGACAGTCAGCTTTTTTACCAAACAAAGTAAATCGAAGTCACAGGGAATTAGAAAAGCCATTTTTTACGGAATTTTTATTATCACAATCTACATTTTTCTTGGGGCTGTCGTAACCTGGGCTTTTGGAGCCGATTCACTAAATGCGCTTTCAACTAATGTTTGGTTCAATGTGATTTTCTTTTTGTTATTGCTGTTTTTTGCCTTTTCGTTTTTGGGCGCTTTCGAAATTATGCTTCCCAATTCATTGGCAAACAAGGTCGATAATCAGGCAGATAAAGGTGGAATTATCGGGATATTGTTTATGGCTTTAGCTTTGGCAATTGTATCCTTTTCATGCACAGGACCGATTGTAGGAACATTATTGGTCGAAGCAGCATCAAGAGGCGGAATTGCACCTTTCATGGGAATGTTTGGTTTTTCGTTGGCTTTAGCCTTGCCTTTTACTTTATTCGCAGCTTTTCCGGGTTGGTTGAATTCTTTACCAAAATCGGGTGGATGGCTGAATTCTGTAAAAGTGTTTTTAGGATTTTTGGAACTGGCTCTGGCTTTCAAATTTTTATCCAATGCCGATTTGGTTTTACAATTGCACTGGCTGGAAAGAGAAACCTTTTTAGCAATCTGGATTGGAATCTTTGCAACATTAGCCCTTTATTTATTTGGAAAAATACAATTGCCACACGATAGTCCGTTGTCGCATATTAGTGTGGGACGATTAGGGCTTGGAATTATCGTTTTATCTTTTACTGTTTATCTCATTCCCGGAATTTGGGGCGCACCGTTAAAAATGATAAGTGGTTTTCCACCTCCTTTAAATTACAGTGAAATTCCCAATGGCTTTGGAAATAATGCTGTTTCAGGTGAAACTGTAAATCTTCCGGAAGGAGCAGAGTTTGGACCTCATAATATCATAGCTTTTACAGATTATGATAAGGGAATGGCCTATGCGAGAAAAAGGAGAAAACCTGTGATGATAGATTTTACTGGTCATGCATGCGTAAATTGTCGAAAAATGGAAGATAATGTTTGGTCTGATGAACAAGTATTAAAAATTCTAAAAGGAGATCTGGTTTTGATTTCTCTGTATGTTGATGACAAAAGAGAATTACCGGAAAATGAAAAAGATGTTTCCAAACTGACCGGAAAAAAAATCAAATATATTGGACAAAAATGGAGTGAATTTCAAACAATAACTTATAAAACCAATGCACAGCCTTTTTACGTTCTAATTAATAATAATGGCGATTTATTGAGCGAACCATCAGCCTATAATTCAGATATAAATGAATATTTGGATTGGTTGAAAGAAGGAATTTTTAGTTTTAAAACAAATAATTAGAATGATAAATTAAATCTCATTTTAGTTAAAAAATAATTTTATTTAGTTTTATTAATTGTTTGCTGAGAGGTTAAATAGAAGAAGGGAATTGTAAAATACAATTCCCTTTCTTATTTTTTTATTATAAATGGGTTAAACTTAACCACTATCAGGGTTAAAAAAACATATTTAAAGCAATAGCAGAAGATAATATTGCAACTTTTTCTTCATTATTATTGTAGGTGGTCGCTATATTTACATTATAGCTATTGCCTGATCTTAAAACATTTTTCATTGATCCTTTCCAGTCATTATCAATCGTGCCTATTTGGTTTTCTGACGGATCATTAATAATAAAATTAGATTTTTTCCAGACATCACCTATTTCGGCAATGACTTCGTTTGCATTGTTTAGAATTTTGAATGCAGGTTTAAAATGATTGGATTTTTTATTAATGATTCCCACTTTTTTTCCCGTAGCATCCTGTACAATAATTTGAGATTTTGAAAAGATACCTTTTTTTAATATCGAAGCTTCTAAACCACCATTAGCACTTCTAATTTCAATAGAAAAAGGAAGTAATGTTTTGCTTATTGTTAGGCGTAATATTTTTTGTAGTACAGTTAATTTTTGTTTTATTCTGCCAATGCGTTCGCGCTTGTCATTGTATACATTATAGTGCTCCTGAAAACTATTTTTTTTGTCAACAAAATAGTTATTTGTTTCAAAGAAATCTGAGTTCATAATTTTAATGAAAAATGAATTAGTTAAAAAATATTTTTAGGGGCTTTCAAAAGTATCACATATGTTGCAAAAATAACTACGTATATATACCTGTTATTAAGAAATTTAGGGTTGTTTAACAAAAAGATAAAGGTACGGTTTCTCTTATTTTGTAATTGTAAAATTAATTTTAAGAAATACTCGTACCATGGAAATTCAGGTTATAAAATGCATTTTTGGAGCTATTTAAAAATAAAACAACAAGAGATTCTTTCCTGTATGCAGTGACACTGTTAAACATTTCGGCAAAGTTTTATTTGAAATTATTTATATTTACATTTTACTCCTCAATACAATGAATAACACCGAAGAACCTATACCACACAACGAACTGGCACGTCTTGCAGCATTAAAACGTTACAATATTCTGGACACCTTACCTGAACATGCTTTTGATGATGCAACCAAACTTGTTTCTTATATCTGCGGTGTGCCCATCGCGCATATTTCCTTTATAGATGAAAGCCGTCAGTGGTTTAAATCTGAGATAGGAATTGGAGTATCAGAGGTTCCTCGTGAAATTAGTTTTTGCAGGTATACCATTATGGATTCCCATATGGTTGAAATACCGGATACGCATCTAAACGACAGATTCAAAGATGATCCCAATGTTACCGGTGGTTTTAAAGTGAGGTTTTATGCAGGAGTGCCCTTAACAACGCCCGACGGGCATAATATCGGAACAATTTGTGCCATAGATCATGTTTGTAAAGAACTTAATGAAAGTCAGCGTAATGCACTTTCAATAGTAGCAAAACACGTCATAAACCAACTGGAATTAAGAACAAAAAACATTGAACTCGACAACCAAAAAAAAATAGCCGAACGCGCTGTATTGGCAAAAGATAGTTTTTTGGCCAATATGAGTCACGAAATTAGGACTCCGTTAAACGCTATTATTGGTTTTACAGATCTCTTGGCGCAAACAGAACTCGATACGGTTCAGCAGGATTATATTTCTAATGTACAAATTGCGGGAGAAAACCTGCTCTTGATAGTGAATGATATTTTAGATCTTTCGAAAATAGAATCAGGTAATTTGGTTATTGAAGCGCAACCCTTCAATTTAAAAAAGACACTTAAACATATTTATAAGCTGCTTAAAGTAAAGGTTCCGCAGGGAATTGAATTCAACCTTTTTCTGGACGCTGATATGCCCGACTTTGTAATTGGTGATCAGGGAAGACTAAATCAGATATTAGTGAATCTTACCGGGAACGCACTCAAATTTACAGAAGAAGGTGAGGTCACGGTTTCCGTAAAATTAGTTGATGAAACAGAGGAGCATTATTCACTTCGTTTTTCTGTTAAAGATACCGGTATTGGTATACCTGAGCATAAATTGGTCACAATTTTTGAACGATTTAAACAAGCAGAAGAAAGTACCACGAGAAGATTTGGCGGTACCGGACTTGGTCTTAATATTGTCAAACAACTAGTTGAATTACACGGAAGTGAAATTCAGGTAAAAAGTAAGCAGAATAGAGGTTCCGAATTTTTCTTTGTGTTTCATTATAAAAAAGCAAAACATACTGATAAAAAAGCAGAATCAATTTCAAAAGACAAATTGGGTAAACTTAAAATCCTACTTTGCGAGGACAATATTTTAAATCAGAAATTGGTGAGGAGCGTTATTCAAAACTTTGGTTTTGAATTGGATATTGCCGAAAATGGAGAAACAGGAATAGAATTGTTGTCTGCAAACAACTACGATCTTGTCTTAATGGATCTTCAAATGCCTGTTAAAGACGGGTATCAAACTACAACATATATCAGAAATGAAATGAATTTAACGATTCCGATTATCGCCATGACGGCGCATTCGCTAGTGGGCGAGCAGGAACGTTGTTTTGATGTTGGAATGGATGCATACGTACCAAAACCGTTTAAGCAGGCGGCACTTTTACAAGCGATTAAAACCGTAATGAACAAGGATGTTAACGCTGTGAAGAAGAGAAGAATAGATTTTTCTTATTTAGACGAAATGGCCTGTGGTGATCCGGCGTTTAAAAAAGAGATGATAACCCTTTTCATAGAAAAAATCCCGGCTGAAGTTGTACAATTAGAAGACGTATTCAAAAGTGATAACCATGACAAAGTGAAAAAATTGGCGCACAATATGAAGTCCAGTTTAGACATGTTTATGCTAACAGATCTTAGTGCTTGTTTGTCTATTATTGAAGAAGAAGCTATATCAGGGCACTTCACTTCTGAAGCTGCAAATCAAATAAACCTACTGGATTGTGGCGTTAAAGAAGTAGTTAAAATTCTAAATGAGCTATGAAAAAAGAGAAATATACTCTAGCTTTACGTTATAGCCAAAATTTATAAGACCAAATTTGCCTCAAAATTAATAACCTATGAGAATCATTTTATCTGAAGATAATGATATTCTTCGTAAATCATTATCCTTTTTCCTGGAGTCTAAGGGGTTTACTGTTGACCAGTTTTCTGATGGAAAAGAAGCACTAGATGCAATTGAAACAAATAATTATGATTTGATCCTTACAGATATCAACATGCCGGGCATAAGCGGAATGGAAATTACGCAATATGTCAGAGAAAACATAGGCTCTGATGTTCCGATTATTATATTTACTTCGTCAGGTGTAGAACAAACCGAACTCGATTCATTTGATATTGGTGCAAACGAATTTATTGCCAAACCTATTAGTCCTGCTGTGCTTTTAGTGCGAATTAATAAACTGCTAAAAACACGTGCTTAATGAAGTTTCTATATTATACAATTTTTCTGTTGTTTCTTTCTCCTGTCGTATTGGCGCAGGAAAATACTATTGATGCAGTTATGGAGCACGCAAGGCGTGAAGTGGAGAAAGGCAACTATGATGCTGCATTATCTCTCATCGAACCTTTGATTGCAAAATTTCCTGAGAATGAGGATGTAAAAATCTACTCCGGACGCATTTACAGCTGGAAAAAAGACTACACTACTTCCATTACAATTTTAGCGCCCATGGCAGACCGGACTAACCCAAGTCCAGACGCTTTATTGGCAATTATAAATGTTTACTATTGGTCAGAACAGTTCGATACGTGTATTAATTATTGTGATCGGTATTTAGCGATCGAGCCAAATTCGCTTGATGTTTTAAGAATTAAAGTAAATTGTCTTGAAAAACTAAATCGGGATGAAGAAGCTTTAGCCATTATAGAAAAAGTATCAATTACAGATAACAGTACTCAGGCCTTTAGAGGAATCAGAACACTTATTGGTAAAAAAGATAAAAATGCCGTTTCTGCTTCTTATTTAAATATTTCAACTTCTAATCCCGGACAATCGCCATTGCATTATGCGTATGTCGAATACTCTCATAAATTTACGAAATCAGCACTTGTTGGTCGTGCCAATTTGGGACATGTAAATGGTGATACACAAATGTTGTTTGAAGCAGACTATTATCAAACCTTTTCTAAAAAAAACTATTTGTATGTAAATGGAGGTCTTTCAACCGGAGAGACTGTATTTCCTGTAGCAAAAGCAGGTGTTGAATATTATTTTGTTCCACATAAAAAATTTGATTATGCATTGGGTGTTAGATACATGCATTTTGAAGCAGATGACGTAACCTTATTAACAGGACAATTAGCTTTTCATACTGGTTCGAATACAATTGCTTACAGACCTTATTACGATACAACGAACGAATTATTTTCTCATGTTTTGAGTTTTCAAAACACAAATGAAGAAAAAGAAAGAATCATAAGGTTAGAGTTGCAATATGGAAATGTTCCCTATTTATATCTTTATAATAGCCTGACTCAGCCTTTGAGCTCGTACAGAGTGGGCATACAATATCAGCACCGTTTTGGCGATTCCTTTTTTGTCAGACCTGTTTTTCTTTATGAGTACGAAGAGTACGTGCCAGATGAATACAGAAACAGGTTCAATGTTCAGGTTATCCTGACGAAACGCTTTTGATATGATGAAAGTATGGGAACTTTATAAAAGCGGAACCGGGATAGAATCTTTTTTAATGCTGTCAATAGGTGTCTTTATAATAACATCATTTATGCTGTACTTGTTGATTATTAATAGCCGAAGCAGGAATATAAGAAGAAACAAACGCCTTGCCGAATACAATAAGGTTATTGAAAATGTAATGTTTTTGGTGGTTTTTCAGGATATGGCTTTTTCAGAAATTAAGAAAGATGAAAATTTTGACAAGCTTTTTAAGACTGTTTTTTTTAGGGAGGTTATGATCGATTCGATTATCAATCTTCATAAAAACTACGAAGGGAGTTATGTACAAAAACTGGAGCAATTTTATAAAGATTCAGGATTAATAAAAGACTCCTTCAGGAAACTTAAAAGCCTGAAATGGGAAGTGAAGTGCAAAGGAATCACAGAGCTTGCAGAAATGAACTGCATGGAAGCTTTTGACAAAATAATAAAAGCGTCTAAAGCCCGAAATAAAGTTTTAAAAATTACAGCCATAAATGCTTCTATCAAGCTTGGCGGTACAAAAAGTATGGCATATCTCACAGAGCATCCTTATCCTATTGATGAGTGGACTCAGATAAACATTATAAATGCTTTTAAAAAGCATGACTTAGGTGATACTAAAGGCATTGAATTATTGCTTGAATCTCAAAACTCTACGGTAATTGCGCTTGGGCTTAAGCTTATTAAAGAGCTTAAATTGACACAAAAAATTCCGTATGTAACGAAGTTAATTGCGAATACCCCAAATACATTTATAAAGTACGAAGCCCAAAACGTACTAGAGATATTAACTGTTTAACAGAATAACAAATGACTTTTTTTACTACAGAACTATCATTGTTTTTTGAGGGATATTTGTTCCTCATAATTGGTTATGCGGTACTAATTATGTCTTCGTATCTTATATTAGCACACCTTTCTACCAGAGAGCTTAGGGAATATCTCAAAAAAAATAGTTTTGTTGATTATGATGTGCTTCTGACAAGTGATTTTGCACCAAGCCTTTCCTTAATTGCTCCTGCTTATAATGAAGGTTTTACCATTCAGGAAAATGTAAAATCGTTACTTTCTCTAAATTACAATAATTATCAGGTAATTGTGGTTAACGACGGAAGCAAGGACAATTCTATGGAAATCCTTGTCAAAACCTACGATCTTGTCCTTACAGAACTTGATATTCATCCAAAAATAGAAACAAAAAAAATAACAGGCATTTATACTTCCAGAAATGCTGCTTTCAAAAAATTGATTGTAGTAGATAAGGAAAATGGAGGTAAAGCTGATGCGTTGAATGTTGGACTTAATATTGCCCAGAATCAATATGTGGTTTGTATCGATGTTGATTGTATTCTGGATAAAGATGCGTTACTAAAGCTGTCAAAACCTTTTCTTGAATCGTATGGCAAACGTATCATTGCTACCGGTGGAGTGGTCAGGATCGCCAACCAGTGTGTTATTAAAAACGGTCGTTTGGTGGAGGTAAATATTCCGGATGTTATGCTCTCAAGAATTCAGGTTCTCGAATATTTAAGAGCGTTTCTTCTGGGAAGAATGGCCTGGAGCAGACTCGACGGCTTATTACTTATCAGTGGTGCGTTTGGTGCATTTGATAAGGAAATCGCTTTACTGGCCGGAGGTTACAGCACAAAGACAGTTGGAGAAGATATGGAACTCGTAGTAAGAATGCGCCGTTATATGCTGGAGAATAAGATACCATACGGAGTTAGTTACATACCTGATCCGCTTTGTTGGACAGAAGCACCTGAAGATTTTAAAATATTTAAGAAACAGCGCAGTCGCTGGATGAGAGGAACAATTGAAACGCTGAGTTTGCATAAGAAAATGTTTCTGAATCCGAAATACAAAATGCTGGGTATGCTGAGTGTGCCCTACTGGACATTTTTTGAATTCCTGGCTCCCGGTATAGAGTTTATAGGTTTGGTAATAACAGTTGTATTTATTCTATTGGGTTTACTCAATTGGCATTTTTTCTTGTTACTGGTACTTTTTGTTTACTTTTTTGCTGTCATGTTTTCTGTTATTGCCCTTTATAGTGAAGAACGCAGTTTTCATAAATACCCAAAACAAACCGATTTTTTCAAGCTTTTGATCGCTGCTTTCATAGAGCCTCTATATTTTCATCCGCTAACCGTTTACGCCGCCCTTATTGGTTATAAAGAAAAAATTAGGGGAACAAAAGGCTGGGGTGAAATGACAAGGAAAGGCTTTACCAAGAAATAAAAAAAGGAATTCTTACACGATAAAAGACGAGATTAGAAGGTTTTCTTTAAGTTAAGTTTAACTATAATCACTTTGAAAATTATTGAAAAAGCATTCTCAAATTAATTTTATTTCTGTTCTTTGTACCGTTGTTCAAAAACCAAAAACAAATACAGCCGGGAGTATTTTAGTATATCCTATAACTAAAACGCAGTATTATTTTGGACAGTGATCTAACACTAATTATTGTATTACGTTATGGACAACAGAAAGTTTATCTTAAGTTTAAAAAAAGGGAATGAAGCCTCTTTCAGGGAAGCCTATCTCACGTACTACGATAAACTGATCCATATTGCAAAACGATTCAACTTTACAGTTCTTACCCCACAAGACTTCGTGCACGAAACTTTTTTAAGAGTATATAATAAAAGAGAATTATTGAATGAAGATGTTTTATTCGAAAAACAACTGTTTACTATTTGCAAGAATATCATCATCAATCACGTTAACAGAGAAAATAAAATAGTTCAACTTGATCCTTCACAAGTTGAAATCCAGAACGAGGATCCGGAAACCGGAATTTTTGAAGAAAGAAGAGAAAAGTTACACACTTTTATAAATCAGCTTCCGGAACAGCAACAAAAAATATTTACTTTACATAAACTGGAAAACCTTAGCTATAAGGAGATTGCAGCAATTACGGATCTTTCTGAAAAGACCATAGCCAATCATATTTATCTTGCCAGTAAATTTATTCGAAAAAAAATAGAAAACCATTAGGAACTTTTGTGTTCCCGTTTGTTATATATAAAACGGAAACATAAAAATGAATATTGAGGCTTATAAAACAGATGTTACAACCAAAGAAGAGGCAAGATTTATTGTAGCGCTTCTTCAATTTGTTATTTCTGATTGTATAATGGATTTTGATTTGGAAGATTCAAATCATATTCTGAGAATCGAAACCAACAGAGAAATTAAAGAAATGGTTTACGGTGTTTTTAATAAGCAAGGATTTTATTGTCAGAAACTTTAATGCCCCAAAGTCATGGATGAGAAAAAAATAGAAGAAGAATTAAAAAAGATCTGGGATGAAACTCCCATTTCACATTCAGATAATGTGAAAGAGGCTTCATGGGAGGATTTTCAATCTAAAGCCTTTTCGCCCAAAAAACAGAAATTTAAAATTTGGCGTTATACAGCGGCAGCGTCCGTTTTACTTTTAATGGGTATTGGTGTTGGGATTTATTTTAATAGAAGTCCATTGCAAAATAATAGGCAGCTTTCTTCAAATGTAATTGAAATTGAAAACTCAACTTTAAAAGTAAAAACTGTTTTCTTGCCAGATAGTTCGAAGGTAGAATTAAATCCAAACTCGAAAATTAGTTATGTCAATAATTTTGAAACCAACAGAAAGATTGAAGTAATTGGTGAGGCTTATTTTAAAGTAAAAAAAGATAAAAAACATCCTTTTCAGGTTTTTTGCCATGAAACTACAACTACTGTTTTAGGTACTTCTTTTACTGTAAAAGGAAATAAGCAAAGTGAGGTACGTGTATCTCTTTATGAAGGAAGCGTTGAGATGAGCATAAAAAATCAGTCCAAAAAATGGATTCTCGTACCAGGAGAAACCTTTACTTACGGAAAAGATAATGAAACTACAGTTACCGAATTCAACAGGTTTACCGATTTTGACAACGCAAAACTAACTGAGGTTTGTACTTATATTAAGGAAAATTATGGTTATAAAACGACACTTCCGCAGGAATTTGATAATCAGCGAATTACAATAAGAATAAACAAAAAAGAAGATTTAAAAATAATTGTGCAATTAATATCAGAAATGTATAACCTAAACTTTGAAATAAATGAAGAATTAAAAGTAATTGCTTTTCAGTAGAAAAGAAAAGGATGCCCTAGCCGCGAAACTAAACATCCTTCCTCATCGTCAGGATAGTATAGCACTATCCCATTTAATAATATTCAAAAATACGAAATTTCATGAAGCATATAATTTCAGCATGCTTTTTTTTACTCAGTTTTAGTATGTTTTCTCAAAATATTACGATAACTGTTGATAATACGGTAACGCTAAAAGAATTATTTAAACAAATTGAGAATCAGACGGATTTTAAATTTGCGTTTACCGACCAAATTGATACAAATCAAAAGTATTTTACTAAAAAAAGGACGTACAGCCGCATCGAAATAAAAGAACTTGTTAACGAACTAAACAAGACTACTCCAATTCAGTTTTCAATCGTAGGCAATAATATTTTTGTCAAACAAAAATCTGCAAAATCGCCTAAAAAAAAAATAAAGCTAACGGGACAGGTTTTTGATGATAACAGAGAACCCGTTATTGGAGCAAATGTTTTTATAAAAGAACTTTCAACGGGTGCAACTACAGATAGCGAGGGAAAGTTTTCAATGGAATTGGCTAAAGGAAATTACACTGTTCAGATTAGTTATGTTGGCTTAAAAGACAAAGAAACACAAATCACCGTTTCTGATGATGCCCGAATCAATTTCACGATGGATGCTGACAGTCAGGAATTAGAACAGGTAATCATAACCAGTAATAAAGCTGTTGATGTGAGAAACACTCAAATGAGTGTTAATAAACTTTCAATGGCCGAGATTAAAAGACTACCAACTGCTATGGGGGAAGCGGATCCCTTAAAATCGTTACTAACATTACCAGGCGTTACCAATGCCGGAGAAGCTTCATCGGGTTTTAACGTTCGCGGAGGTGCAGCTGATCAGAATTTAATTCTGTTAGATGGCGCTCCGGTGTACGGTGACTCGCATATGTTTGGATTTTTCTCTATTTTTAATGCTGATGTGGTTAGCGGCCTGGATTTATACAAAGGGGGAATTCCTTCCAAATTTGGAGGGCGCGTTTCTTCTGTTTTAGATGTAAGCCAGCAAACAGGTGATCTTACTGATTATAAAGTAAGTGGAGGTATTGGTCTTATATCGAGCCGTCTTTTAGTGCAAGGTCCTATTAAAAAAGATGTAGGTTCATTTATAGTTGCAGGTCGCGCTTCGTATGCACATTTGTTTTTAAAACTCACTGATATTACCAGTTCTGCGATGTTTTACGATATAAATGCTAAGTTCAATTATCGTTTGGGCGCCAATAATACAATTTCTTTTTCCGGATATATGGGAAATGATTTATTTGATATTAGTAATTTTTTTGTTACCACTTATGGAAATACTATGGGAACCTTTAGCTGGAAACATAAATTTTCGGATAATTTAAACACGAATCTTTCTGTTTTTTACAGTGATTATAAATTTAATCTGGAAGTGCCATTTCAAAGTTTTCAATGGGATAATAAAATTACCAATTACGGACTTAAGTACAACTGGAATCAAACTATAACAGAAAATTTTAAACTTAACTACGGTCTAGATGGTTTGTATTATGATTTTAATCCGGGAACAGTACGCCCTTTAGGTGCAAATTCGCAGTTTAATTACAATCAGTTAGACAAAAAATACGCTTTAGAAACTTCAGCATATCTTGATTTTGAACATCAGGTTACAGAAAAACTGAATCTTCGTTACGGACTTCGTTATAGTATGTTTTATCGTTTAGGTGATGAAAATATCAGTACTTACGAAAACGGGCAGGCAGTAGTCTACAATCCAATATTTCATATTTATGAAGAAGGAACCCCAACCGGAAGTAAATACTATGGGAAAGGAAAAACGATAAGCAGTTTTAATAATTTTGAACCACGATTAGCATTGTCATATGCTTTTAATGATGACGCCTCTGTTAAGGCAAGCTACAACAGAATGGCGCAATATATCCATATGTTGTCGAATACCCGCGCTCCTTTGCCTATGACGATCTGGACACCAAGCGGACCCTTTACAAAACCACAAATGCTGGATCAATATGCAGTAGGATATTTCAAAAATTTTAAGGAACGTGACTACTCTTTTGAAGGAGAATTATTTTATAAAAATATTAAAAACCGAATCGATTATATTGATGGTGCAAATTTATTAGGTAACAATAATATTGAACAGGACATCCTGAATGGAAAAGCCAGATCGTATGGTATGGAATTATTATTCAGAAAAAACACAGGCAGGTTTACCGGATGGGTTTCGTATACCTTGTCTAAAGCAGAACAAAAAACTCCGGGAAGAACTCCTGGAGAACCCGGTATTGCCAATGGCGAATGGTATTTATCAGGATATGATAAATTGCATAATCTAAATGTCACCGCAAATTATGAATTCACTCCTAAATGGTCTTTT
The DNA here is from genome assembly GCA_900107365.1 of Flavobacterium aquidurense. Lineage (GTDB taxonomy): Bacteria > Bacteroidota > Bacteroidia > Flavobacteriales > Flavobacteriaceae > Flavobacterium > Flavobacterium aquidurense. Next base: position 341,181 of record FNPS01000002.1, on the reverse strand, counting down.
AATGCTAATTTCTCTTTGCAATCAGGTCAGCCGGTAACGTATCCAAATGGTTATTATGAATTTGGTGGAATAAATATACCGAATTATACATTGAGAAATGCCAACAGGCTTCCTGTATATCATCACCTGGACATTGGTGCAACTTATACGCCTAAACCTGATAAAAAGAAGGGATGGCAAAGCTACTGGGTATTTAGTATTTATAATATTTATAACAGGCAAAATGCAGCATCGATGACGTTTTCAACAAATGATAATACAGGAATGAATGAGTCCAGACAACTGTCTATTTACGGATTAGTGCCTGGCGTTTCTTATAATTTTAAATTTTAATAGTATGCTAATTTTAAAAAAATACAATTTTAAAAGCAAAACAATTACTTTATTTAGCCTCTTTTTTGTTTTACTTTTTTTATCCTGCGATAAGGTTGTTGATCTTGATTTAGAAACAGGAGATCCTAAAATAGTGATCGACGCTGAGATAATTTGGGAAAAAGGGACTACAGGCAGCGAACAGACCATAAAAATAAGCAGAATGGCTCCTTATTATAGTGCTGATACACCAAAGGTTTCAGGCGCACAGGTTAGAGTGGAGAATAGTGAAGGAACGGTTTTTACTTTCAACGAATCTGCACCGGGATTATATGTCTGTACTAATTTTGTACCTGTAATTAATATGGAATATAAATTATACGTAAACGTAGACGGACAAAATTTAACAGCTGTCGAAAAGTTAATGCCCGTAGTGCCAATTGAGAAAATAGACCAGGAGTTTATGCCTGATATAACAGGACCTGATCTTATTGTTGTTTCCTTTTATTATAAAGATCCGGCTGATCAGGCCAATTATTATATGACAGATTATAAAAGTGATTTTCTGGTTTTTCCGCAGTATGGAACAAGTAATGATGAATTTACTAATGGGAATGAAGTAGTCGAAAAGTTTGCAGATACGGATTTACAGCCGGGAAAAATTCTTAATATTACACATCGTGGTATTTCTAAGAACTTTTTTAATTATATGAATTTACTTTTAGAGGCGTCAGGCTCAAATCCGTTTGCCGCAACTCCGGGAAATATTAGAGGAAATATTATAAATACAACTGATGCCAACAATTTCGCACTTGGTTATTTCAGACTTTATGAGGCAAATAAAATTTCGTACTTGGTAAAATAATAAGAATACTTTATTTCACAGAGTACCAGAAATCATATTATTCCATTATTTTAAATTGCGATTAACCCTAATTAACTATGAAATTTTTATTCTTCAATTCCTTGATCTTTCTTTTAAGTTTCAATATTCAAAATAAGGAAGAAAAACTGATAGTCAATTTTCTCAATTCTTGCCAGGATAAAAATATTAAAATGACCTCCATAAAGGAGCAATACATTTGCCAGACAGAAAATAATAAAGAACTTAAAACCGACTTAGATAAATTTATCAACGATCAGATTTTGGAGCTAAGAAAGGAATTACAGACAAAAGATATTTCTAACTTAAAAATAGTAAATGCGGCAAATGATGCAGAAGTTAAAAAAGAATTTTTAACCGAAGATGCTTCAAATATTTTTGTTTTAAAGGAAGGACAAAAAAACAGCCATTATTTTTTAATTGAAAATGGGAAAATAGCATCCTTTAGCGTTATGAACAAAGGAAGAATTAAAATTTTTCTGCTATTGTGCAGATGAGTTAATTATGTTGATAAAATATAAAAAAGCCTGTAAACTTAAACGTTTACAGGCTTTTTTTTAAATTGAAAGAATCGTTTTTAAAGAGATACTTAATGAAAGGATGAAATTGTTAAATAATAAAGAATCTGATTAGTTTATCTATTTTAACTTCTAAATTCGTTATGAATTGTACTTCTAAAAGCCTTTAAAAATTGATGTCATAAAAATTAATATTAATGTAAAATATACATTAATTTAAGTTTGGCATTATGTTTTTTTTATATAAATTGGTAAAATCTTAATAGCAATTATATTAAATAATTTAATTTTTAAAACAAATTTAACATCAAAGTTTTTATTATCCTCAATCCTACTGCGAGGCCCAATTTCTTATAACCTACGGCCTAAAAAGCTATAAAAGAATTAAAATGACTATCCCAAATTGCAACCCAAAACATGAAACAAGAAATTGATGCTTTAGAACACTCCATGCACATTAAAGATTTTCTTTTAGCAATTAAAAAAAAATCTGACCACATAACTAATTTTTTCCTTATCACTTTTTATATCGTTGGCTTGCTGCTCTCTTTTTTTTATGATACGTGGCAAATCGGAGTTGGAGTTGGTGGATTATTACTTATTGCCTATTACTCCACAAAAATTATCCTTCCTGAATCGAATCTGTATCAATATGTCCTCAGTGTCGTATTGGGAATCTTCATGGCTCAATTTATTTATCAGATGCACGGAATGTTTGAAATGCACTTTATGGCATTCATAGCAAGTGCAATACTTATTACGTATCAAAACTGGAAACTACAAATACCGCTTATGTTGGTTGTAGGAATTCATCATGGCCTTTTTGGCTATTATCAATACCTTGGTTTTGATAAAGTTTATTTCTCTCAGTTAGATTATATGTCGTTGCAGGCATTTGTTATTCATATGATACTGGCAGGTTGTATTTTTTCTATTTGCGGGTTGTGGGCTTATCAGTTTAAAAAATATAGCGAAACCCATATGGAGCTAATTTTTAATAAAAGGGAAATTGAAAATCAGGAATTAAAAACAGCTAATTATGAACTTGACCGTTTTGTTTACAGTACTTCTCATGATTTACGAGCGCCACTGAATTCAATGTTAGGTCTGATTGAAATAGCTAAAGAAGATACTACTGAAGAATTGATGCTTGAATATTTTAAAATGTTACAAGGAAGCGCAAAAAAGCTAGATGGTTTTATATGTGACATTCTTGATTATTCCCGAAACTCTCGTATGGAAGTTAATACGGAGCTAATTAATTTCAGAGAACTTATAAATGGCGTGACAGAAAATTTAAAATTCATTGGAGATAATAACAGAACGGTCGAGTTTAAAATTGAGATTTCTGATGACAATTCTTTTTACACGGATAAAAATCGTCTTATTACTATTCTTAGCAATCTGATTTCAAATGCCATACGTTATCAAAATTCCCAAATTCCCAATCCCTTTGTTTGTATTAAAATAGAAACCTCTCAAACGGAAACGAATATCTTCATTAAAGATAACGGAATTGGTATCGACGAAGAATCACAGTCAAAAATATTTGGTATGTTCTACAGAGTATCACAGGAATCTGTTGGTTCAGGATTAGGACTATATATTGTAAAAGAAGCAGTTAATAAACTGATGGGCAATATAAAAGTGCAATCTGAACTAGGTACAGGAACAACTTTCATAATTAAAATTCCAAATCAACAAACCAAAACTTAAAATGGACCAGGAAATAGCAAAACCAACTTTTAAAAAAATTCTTGTGATAGATGACAATCCAACAGATCGTTACATTGCAAAACGAATGGCTGAAAAATATCTTTTTGCCGAAGAAATAATTTTACAGGAATCAGCTCTTGAAGCCCTCAATTATATTAAATCATTAGAAAGTACACCCGAATTATTACCTCAATTCATTTTTTTAGATATCAACATGCCCGGAATGAACGGTTATGAATTTCTGGATGAGTATACAAAGCTTTCTGAAACCATCAAAACAAATTGCATTATTTTGATGATAACAACCTCAATACATCCAGACGATTTTAAACGGGCAGAAAATAATCCTTCTGTATTTCGTTTTCTTAATAAACCTTTAGATCGCGAGAAATTTAGGCTAATTGAAGATGAGTTTTTGTTGCAAAAATAATATTCCGCTTTTCTAATGTTTGTTTTAAAAAGCAACAAAAATCGCCTATTTGGAGATTCTGAATTTTAGTAAAAAACAATAAATCTTTTATCTTTGGTTTGTAAAAGGATATTTATGGAAAAACTCAGAAAGCATATTGAAGAAATTATACCAATTACGGATGAAGAGTTTGAATCTATAAAACCGTTTTTTACCATAAGAAGGGTATTAAAGAACCAATATTTAGTGCAACAAGGTGATGATGCCAAGTACGAATACATCATCATGAGTGGAATTTTCAGGGTTTTTTATCTGGATGAAGACGGAAAAGAACATATCGTGCAATTCGCAACCGAAAATTGGTGGATGTCTGATTATATTGCGTATTTCAATCAAAAGCCGGCAAGCATGTATGTAGTGTGTATGGAACCCGGAGAAGTTTTGTGCCTGACACTTGAAGGAAGAGAAAAACTATCTGTTACACTTCATAAAATGGAGCATTTTTTCAGAATGAAACTTACTAAAGGTTTTATTGCACTTCAGCAAAGAGTAATCTCTTTATTATCCAATAATCCAGAACAGCGATATAAAGAATTTGCAGCTCTTTATCCAAATCTAATGCAAAAAATACCCAAAAAATATATTGCCGAATATCTGGGAGTCAGCCGCGAAACCCTTAGCAGGCTTTACTCTGGCAACAAATAACAGAAACTATTAATTCTCAAGTGTGATTTTCATCACACTTTTTTTGTGACTTTTCTCCTCGTATTGAGGTGGAGAGCTGGTATAAATTTGCCCTATAAATAATCATTAACCAATAAAATTTATAGACATGAAAAAACGTATGCTTTTAACCCTGGCCATTGCCTTTTTTTCTTCTAATGCACAAACGAAGAAAGAAAACACAGCAGTAAAACAACAAACAAACCTTAAAAATGAATCTACAATGAAAAAGAAAATTTTAATTATTGTGTCTAATGCCAATGCAATTGGGCCAAATAACAGAAGAACAGGAACCTTTCTTCCTGAGGTAGCACATCCTTATGCAGCATTCGAAAAAGCAAATTATCAAATAGATTTTGCCAGTTTAACTGGAGATACTCCTTATTTAGATGCCCTTAATTTAGCAAATGATCCTGATAACCTTGCTTTTCTAACCGGAAAAGGATGGGAAACGATGCAAAAAGCAGTAAAACTAGCAACTGTTGAGGTAAGTAAATACGATGCCGTTTTTGTTCCCGGTGGTTTAGCTCCAATGGTTGATATGCCGGAAAACGAACTTCTAAAAAAAGTAATTAAAGAAACCTACGAACGAAATGCAGTTGTAGGAGCTGTATGTCACGGTCCTGTATCGTTGTTAAATGTAAAACTAAGCAACGGATCGTATCTGGTAAATGGCAAAAACATTACATCATTTACAGATGAAGAAGAAAGAGGTTACGCTATCGCAGATGTTCCTTTCTTACTGGAAACTGCCCTAACAAAACAAGGAGCAAAATTTCATGCCGCCGCAGTATGGTCAGCGCACAGTATAGCAGATGGTAACTTAGTTACAGGACAAAATCCTGCTTCGGCTAAAGGTGTCGCTGAAAAAATGATTGCCATTCTGGAATCTCCTAAAAAGTAAATGATGTAATTATATCGACCTTCTCTAAAAAAAAGATGAAGGTCAATATAATTTATCCCTAAAAATTGAACTTATATTAATTAAAAGAAATCAAAAATGGAAAATCAAAATCCAGTTCATGTTTTCGCTACATGGAAAGTAAAAGAAGGTCAGATAGAAAACGTTTTACATTTACTAAAAACGGTACATAAAGAAAGTATTAAAGAAGATGGTAATTTGTTCTATAAAATTCATCAAAGTAATTCAGATCGTAATACAATCGTTTTATTTGAAGGGTATAAAGATGAATCCTCAATTGCAGAACACCGAAATTCTAAACATTTTCAGGATTTGGTTTTAGGTAAAATAGTTCCACTTTTAGAAAATAGAGAGATTGTTTTAACAACTCCTATAGAATATTAACTTCAAATTGTGGTTTAAGCCATTGTAATCAGTTATAATTTGATTAAATTTAAAGTACCTATCATGAAATTGCTTTAAAAAGTAAAGTTCATGTCTTAAAAAAGTAATTATGGAAAACACCACAAAAATACTATTCCCATACGATCAAAGTTTTGTAAAAGAGTTGCCGATGATCAATAAAAAGGATATTGAAAAGATAGTAAGCACTGCTCAGAATTTATTTAATGATCAATCAAATTGGCTTCCTGCTTATAAGAGAATTGAGATATTAGAAAAGGCAGCTTTGATCATGAATGAAAAAAGCGAAGAACTGATACACTTGGCTATTAGCGAAGGCGGAAAACCTTATAAGGATTCGAAAGCAGAAATACTCCGAGCCATCAAAGGAGTGAAATTAGCAGCTGAACATATAGCCCAAATAAAAGGAGAACAGATTCCTATGGGGCTTACCGAAGCTTCTTTGAACAGAATTGCTTTTACTTCAAAAGAACCAATCGGAATTGTTGTTGCCGTTAGTGCCTTTAATCATCCATTAAATTTAGCCGTACATCAAATTGCTACCGCTGTTGCGGCTGGTTGTCCGGTTATTTTTAAACCATCAAGCAGTACGCCACTATCAGGCCTTGCTTTGGCTGCTATCTTAAAAGAAGCCGGTTTACCCGAAGCATGGTTACAAGTAGTTTTATGTGATAATGAAACGGCAGAATTGCTGGTTACAGATTCGAGGATTCATTTTTTCTCTTTCATCGGTTCAGCAAAAGTAGGTTGGTCTTTAAAAAATAAACTAGCTCCCGGAACCAGATGCGCATTAGAGCATGGAGGCGCGGCGCCGGTAATTGTAGAAAGCGATGCCGATTTTAGTGAAATGATTCCTGATTTGGTAAAAGGAGGATTTTATCACGCAGGTCAGGTTTGTGTCTCCGTTCAGAAAGTTTACGTGAATCAGGAAATTTGTGACCGTTTTCTCGAACAGTTTTCTGAGGCAACCAGTAAATTAATTGTTGGAAACCCGTTTGATAAAACAACTGATGTAGGTTCGCTTATTACACCCAAAGAAGTTAACCGTGTTGAAGAATGGGTTAACGAAGCTATTGAAGGAGGTGCTAAAGTAATTACCGGAGGAAAAAGAATCTCGGATACTTGTTTTGAGCCTACAATTTTGTTCAATCCATCAGAAGATGCTAAAGTATCAACTAATGAAATTTTCGGTCCCGTGGTGTGTGTGTATCCTTTTACAGATAGGGAAGAAGCCATAAAAAAAGCAAACAGCCTCGATGTACATTTTCAGGCAGCTGTTTTTACAAAAAATGTTGATATTGCTTTGGATGCAGCCAAAAAACTAAATGCTACTGCTGTTATGATTAATGACAATACTGCCTTTAGAGTAGATTGGATGCCGTTTGGAGGCAGAGATGCTTCAGGTTTAGGAATGGGCGGAATATCCTATACAATAAATGATATGACACGTGAAAAATTAACTGTTTTTAAAAGTAAATTTTTATAAACATCAAAAAGGTTAAAAGGTATAATGAGATGTTGACGAATAAAAAAAGGGAAGATATTTAACTATCTTCCCTTTTTTTGTGGAACTGATGGGATTAAAATCGAACACCTAATTCCGATATTAATGTTTATTGATAGGCTTGGGAAAAAGACTTGAAGCCCTTTAAATATAGGATATTTTCCTTGTTTTTATTTTATTTAAACCCCGCTATTCTTTTTTTCTTTTGGAATGTTTTTTTTTCAAAATGCTACTATTTTTGCTTAAAAACATACAAAAGGATCAACTTAAGGTGTTCGATAATTGAACACCTTAAAAAAGTTAAGAATTAGGGCTTGCAATAAATATAAACACCATCTACTCCTGCTTCTTTGCAACCATTAATGAATGAAGAAATAAACCACAAGATCTGTATAACTTCATTTCTTTCTGCAAAAGCTTCAGCATCTCGTAATTGCTGAAGCTTAATTTCTAAACCGCTTTTTGAAATAAAATTTAAGACAAGATAAACTTCTCTTTGATGATTAGGTTCTAATATAGTACTCTTAAATCTGTCTGTGAAATCAAGTATTGAATTACCTTTGCGTAACCTTCTAATTTGTGTTTGAATGCCATCTTTATTGTAATTATTATTCCAGAATGCTTGTTTTGAATCTAATTGAAAATCCTGTGGCATTAGATTACCTAAATTTTTTAGAGCTTGTCCAACAATATCTTGAAAAGCAGAGGCTGAATAATTTACGTCTTTATATTTTGAATGAATGAACTGTATTTTATTACTACTGATACTAATATGATCAGCCCACTCTTTTCCAAGATCATCACAAACTAAATATTCTGATTCCTGCAAAAATATCTCTTCGACAATACTAAAAACTGATGAAGGGCTAAAATTGATGGAAGCTGCTGCAAATGTACCTTTTTCACTATTTGCATTTTGAAGTTGTGCATTAGGAATGAATATCTTTAGAAAGTTATCAATATTGCCTAAGAGTCTATTATCTTTAAACAACTTTCGATTTGTATAGATAAGTTCACAATTGTCAAAATTTACTATGAATTGATTTGATGAATTAATGTAATCCACTAGATTTTGAATCCTTCCATTATCTTTAAATAAAATTACATTTTTTAATTTTTGAGATCTTACTGAAATAGATTTTTCATTCATTCTTACTTCTAAATCATTTACATACGGATTCTGGATATCATAAGTTGTAAGACCAACAGTGTTATGGTTTGTTATCTGAAGCAAGGTTTCCACCTTTGAGATATGTTTAATTAAATCTATTTGTCTTTGGCTGCCATCTTCCGAAACAATTCGGGTTTCGTGAATTACATTTTGTTCCAAATCCTCATATAATTTTGAGAATACAAATAAGATCGCAATTGGCATTAAATCACTTTTATGATCTTTAAAATCTATTGATTCAGAAAAAATTGACAAGAAGGTTTCCCTGTCTGCATGTGCTTTTAATCTCTCAACTTGTAAAAATCCCCATTTTGAAATTTCTTTTATTGAGCACTTTTTGCCGAATTTATTTATTCTGGAAGTATTTAATGAAAGGGAAGTTTTTTCTTCATCATTTTTGACCCTTATATTATTTACTACGTAGTTACTTGTGCCGAGTGGAGAAAGATTTTGTTTTAGATTTAGAGATTCAAGTGACTTTTGGCGCATAGCACGATCAGAAACATTCATATTTTGCATATTTATTTTTTCAATTAGTGTATCCTCATCAACATACAGAGTTGAAAGGATCTTATAATCGATCGGCTCAAATTTTTCGAGAAATTCTCTAAGTTTACCAACATTTCTTCTAATTGTCACCATATAGTCTTTAAAGTCTATTATCAGTATGTATGCTAATTTTATTTCTTCCCAATTTTCTAAATATTCTTCCAGAATAGAGGGTATAGCTGTATAACGATAGATGCAAATGGAATAATTAAAACTCTGCTCATCGATTATAATTTCTTTGTTTATAACTTTCAAGAGATAGTTTCCCGTTTTTCCGCTTGAAATCTTTCTAAAAAGGTTTGTAATAAGGTATCTAGATAGGTTTACTTCATCAGGGTTTGAATAAAAATAGGCATTCTCATTCAAAACAATTTGATTTAAAATTTCATCTTCGGTTAGTTGCATAGCTATGGTTTTATAATTTAAAAGTTTTTCAAATGTAGGATAGGTTTTATAAATACATTTACGGTTTTCCATAAAGCATTAATAATCAGATTGAATGTTTTATGGTTTTTAAATTAGAAGAAGAATTGAATTTAATAGCGAGGATTTTGAAATAATGAAAACTAGATATTAATTGTTTTTTGAAAAATTATAATTAACAAAAACTAAAAACAAAAATGTAAGTTTTCAAGTAGAACAACCGAAAACGATACATTATTGAAAGATAAATTTTGATATTTCTAAAGCAATAAAGAAACTTGGAATTGAATTGAGAAATAACTATTATAATTTTGAGAGAGATTATATTTGGAATTGTTGAATAAAAAAGACAGCCCGATTAAGCTGTCTTTTTATTTATCCTACGGTGTAAATATCTCCAGTATTTACTTCGTCTTCAATCATATCATGAATTCTTAAAACTTTCAATTTTGAGTTTATTCTCGGACCACCGTTTCGTATTGTTTCGGTCATATATTTTAAATCATCTTCACTATAGTTTACATTAACAACTAATATTTTTCCATATTTATGATAACTTTCAGTTCCTGGATAAAATTCTAAAGTTAAAGTTGGATTAAAACCTTTGAATTGAAATAAACTAGGTAAAGACCATGCATACCCCTTTGACCTTATTTTCGCTGTATATGCTTCAATTGAGTGCATAGCTGCTCTTGCACCTTCTAATTCTAAAACTTGCGAATCGTTTAAATTAGGTTTAGATTCCAAATCTTTAACTGTTGTATAATGTAAAAAATACATTACGTAAACTGATTTTTCTGGGAAACTTGATAAGTCTATAGGCATAGTGAAATATTTATGATTTTATCAAATATATGAAAATTCTTAGAGTAGAATCGATTTCTTTTTATCCAACTGTCATTATAATATTTGTTTTTTTGGATGTTCTTTGAAATGCTAAAAAGAAGATAATAATAAATATAAGAATGATAATGATATTAAAATATCTAATGTTTCCATTTCGTAAACTTATTTGAAATATTCAATGACGGCTAAATAATAAAATAAAAAATCGCAACCACTAGTAATATATAGTGATTGCGATTTTTATTTTGTGGAATTGAGGGGTCTCAATTGAACACTTAATTCCTATAATAATGTTTATAGACAAGGTTGTGAAAAAGCACTAAACACCTGTTTTTATTAGAAAAATTGATGGAATTGATATTTGTTCTGAATTTGATTAGTTCTTTTTTTTATTAATATTAATCTTTTTAAAATGAAAATAAAAGTTTTTTAAATAGTTAATATATTGAAATGCATAATGTTAGAAAAAAAAATCACTCAACAATAAATTGGCTTTAATATTTATGAATACAGTTTTAAATTATAATTTATTTATTAATGTGATTATATCTTGGTTATTTGAGAAATCTAAAGTGACGGCTTGAAGTAGAGATTTTGCCGTGATACTTCCACCTCCGCCTCTAAAAATTACACGTGTAGCTTCTACCCATTGACCTTTACCGCTTTGAGATAGATTGATTAGGGCTAAATTTCCTCCGGCATTTTCCCATATCCCATTTTCTCTAAGGCCTGCTGGATAAAGTTTACACATTACTTCAATTACTTGATCTTTCAGTTTATCTTTTCCTTCATTTGATGTTTCTAGAGATTTATCTGTGCTTAATGGTAAGATTTCCAATAAACCAAAAAGAAATGCTGATACATTTTTTGAAGCGTACGGTTGTGAGCCTTTATTATCCATTACTTCTTTGTCTTCTACCAAATCTGAAATCCCACGTAATAAAAGGCTTTTGGTTAAAGGTCGAGCACGACAAACTTCAAGAAACCCTAAGCCTTCCATTTCAATTGCTAAAGCATGACTTGCATTTTGTTTAATATGTTGATGGAGACTAGATTTGATTGATGCGTCTACTTTTTCACCAGATGCAATTGTTCCAGTTAAAACTTTAATTTCAGTTTGAAATGATAAATCATTTAGTGATCTTGCTAAAGTTTTCCATTCGTCGCTAATTGAATAAGCAGAGGCAAGTCTGTCTAGATCATATGACGATGCACCAAACTGTGGTCTTGCTTTAAAATTTTCATCTTCAGCTTTTCCTCTTTCATATCCTATTACTGTTGTACCAATTACTATATCTCCGACTGAAACATCTTTTAGCCCACCTGCAACTCCTACAAAAAAGATGTAATCTGGTTTAAAAAACTCCAATGCGCGTTCGGTTTCTAATGCAGCATTCACATTTGTTTGGTCTGTTCTACATATGACTATATCAATTTCAATTTCATTTGCAAGTTTATATTTCCCTTTGATATAATCTGTTCCTGTGGTGGGATGAAAAATTGTTTCTTTGCTACTAATGTATTTTAAAACTTCCGCTCTTTCTACTTCTAGTGCGGTTAATACAACTACTGTTTTCATATAATATTTTTAAGTGTTTTTAAAGATTCATCACAAGAAAAATCATCTATCATTTTTTGAAGAAGATCTTTTGAAGAAGGTCTTCCTCCGCTCTTCATATGGGAAATTGCATAGCTCCAAATCTGTTTTCCTGAACCAGTGATGTGTAAATCAGATCTTTGTCCACCTGAGTTTTCCCATAATCCATTTTGATTTGGACCATCAGGATACAGTTCTGTAGCCTTCTCTAGTAGTGCATTCCAAAACTCATCAATAAATGTTGATGACTTGTGTAAGTCATTATTGGGTAAGCTCAGACGATCCCAAAACGATAATAAGTGATAACAATATTTTAATGCTATTGCTAAATCATTTCTCGAATGGCGTAGATTAAAAATACTATTGGCTAGTTCTCTCCAATGCTTAGTTGATGCAATAGAGCCTAGGGTGATAGCATTCTCGGGAGAAAGTTTGAAGTTTGTCAAAACTAATCTTGCATCTATTTCATTGAAATCAGTACAAATTTGAACTAAGTTAAGTTTTAAGGAAGTTGAAAAGAGCGAACTTGAAAGTATCTTAGTTCTTATTATCGATGACTTCATAGTATCTTTTAATGATTTTTCTAAATCATTAAAATTGCTTTTGTTTGAATCAATATCTTTCAAACAGTCAAAAAGGGTAGCTTCTATAAATTGTTCTTTGCACGTGGAAGGGAGGATATCCCAAAGTAAAATTCTTTTCTCAAAATTCTTTAAACTATTAAAATCACTGGAACTTATTTTTGATAGAAGCACTTCATCAAACGGCGAATTTTTAATTAACAAATTCATTATCTCAAACAATATTTTATTAGGATTAGAAACTCCTTTCCAGACGTTAAGCCCCATATCTATTGATTGTAGCCATAACTTCTGCGATACATTATCTGATACAATCAACTTTGCTTTTAAATCAGGTTTTTCTATGATCATCTTGGTAGCTAGTGAAGTTAATCTATCATCACATAATGCTAAAGAATCTGTAATTATTTGATGATCATGTACTTTTGAGCTCATTTTCTCTAGCACAATATCATGTTGTAAATCGGGAATTGCGAGTATTTTGGTAAATGCTTCTTTGGAACCATACAATTCTATGGAGATGATTCCGTATAATGAATACCACTTTTTATTCTTGATTGTTTGAAGTACAATTTCACCATTAACTTTGTTTAATTTAGGTAGTTCTTCAATCAAATCTTTTTCTGCAGAATCATTTAACAGAGGCACTAGTACGTTGGTAATCGAGGGCTCCTTTTCGATGCAGCTCCACAATATTTTTGAATAATCAGAGTGCCAATTTATCAACTTTTCAGTGATAAAATCATAAATAAAATCATGCCACCAATATTTAAGTTTTGCTGTTAAGCCAGTCGTTAAAATACTAGATATTTTCTTTATGTCACAACCAAATTGAATATGACTGTTTAACCATTTTTTTAAAGATTGACCAAGCGATTTTTCTAAATAAGTAAGCTCGTAACCTTTCCATGTTTGGTATTGTAAAAACAAAATATCTTCATATGATGCAGTTAAAAGGTTACTTGCCAATGTATCAATAATCTTCTTTTTGCCTAATATTGCTATTTTTGGCTCTGGACAATATTTGGAAACTAGGTCGCAAAAGATTAGTAATTCTGTAAAAGATTTTTTTTTATTTAAATTTTGATATAGTTCGGTATATTCATTAAGAATTTTCAGGTCATCAATTTCTTCAATTGTGGGATCTAATTCCTTTAAAAGTATGTTCAAACCAGAGCCAATATTCTCAACATTATTAAAGTACCTGATAAGGCTGGTTTCAAGTACTACAATATTTTCTACATCAATAATTGCGCAACATTCTTTAAGCCAGTTTGGCTTAAGTCCCTCAGGAATATAAACTAGATTTAAATTTTCAACATTTAAAAATTTCGAATTAAAGGCAGCTCCGATCCTGCTGTTAATTTTAACCTTATCTGGAATTTTCGACCAGATGAGACTTATCCATAACCAATATTCTTCATTTTCAATCCATGCGATAGTATTATTATTGTCTATGTGGTTAATCATAGCATTTGTGGCAACGATCATCCGTTCACTTTGTAAAACATTGGGTAACGATATATAATTTGTATATTGAATTACATTTAAATTGGCAGACTTGTTGATTTCCTTTAAATGAAATTGTAAAAGGTCTGTTATATCTTTGACTTTTAAAAAATTTTCTAAACTCAAAACCAACGCATGTGAAAAGACTCGTCCAGGCCTACCTTCATGATCTGGAAAAGATTTAATCAACAAAAAGTTATCCTTTACCACAAATCCCCTGATTATTGCTGTTTGAAGTTTGCCATTAGTAGGTCGATCAACCAAATCAGTATATCCTGAAATTTGATTTGTAATTAAGTCTGTTTGATAAGAGGAATTCAAAACAGCATGACCAAGATCCCTTCCTTCGCCAAATATTGCTTGATGTATTTCAATCATAATGATAATGAAATTTCAATTAGTCTTGTAAGATCTTTATCAATCTGCCCATTTTCTAATACAATATATCCAAATGATTCAGGAAGCTCATCTAAGTACTTGTCTTTGGCTGCAATATTATCCAAACGGAATTCCTGGGGTGCTGCACCTAATACCGTAAAGCTATCTTTTTTCCATAATGTTGTAATGAAATTATAGAATAGGGGTAATTTTTCTAGTAAGATTTCAAGTGGTGTATTTGTCGTATTCAGTTCATCCCAGCATGTCATTACAATTATGAGTTTTGGAACACTTATAGAGGTTTTTATCCCTGTACCACGAGCATGTAGCAGGGCTTGTATTAATTCTATAAAATTATACTGGTGTGATAATTCATTGTGGCTTACTTCCTTAACTTTGGACTTGTCAACATCTGCATAACCTGTGATACTCAAGTCATAATGATGATATATCTGACCAGGACGGATGAATAAAATCCAACGATCATTTTCTTTGGCACGAGTTTCCCATGTTTTATCATATTCCAATAGTGCCGTTATGTCCCTTACTTGTTCACCTCCATAATCTTTAAATGTGAGCTCTAGTTCATTTTCCTTCCATTTTACTGGAATGCTAACTTCAGCATTAATTGATGCCGGAGTTGCTTCTGTTTCGAGCCCATCAGCTAACCGGTTATAAGCATTTTTTATTCCTGTAATGTTCATAGGAGTTTTACTTAATTTTATACAACCTTTTTTTGCTTGTATACGGCCGTAAAGTTGTGTAAGGAAAGTTGTTTTTGAAGAGTTTGGAGGGCCAATAATAAGTATGTTATCGTTTACTGTAGTTTCGTCCATGGTAGTTTATAAAAAAATCGTTTGACATCGGTAAGGTTGGAATGAGATATATCTGTTTTGTTTTAGTCATAGCTTCTAGTACATCTTGTGCTAAAGCTAGATTGTTTACAAAGCAGCGCTCATCCTTTGAGTCGACAGAAAAGTTACTTATGTAAAATGTTTTTGCTAAAGGAAAGCTTTCGGCAAGGGATTGTTCTATCGCTTCTTTTATCGTTGGAGGAATATCATCAATTTTATCTGATTTTGACCATGCAATAGCTACATATCTATTACCTAGGTTAGAAGCAATCTGTCCTGCAAGTTGGGTTATTTTTCTTTTGGCCCTTCCTCTTTCTTTTATAATTGCTTCACAGTCTACAAAAAAAATAAAGCCATCAGAGTTTTCGTAAATCCATTTAGCATTGTCAGACTCAATGTCTTCAGTATCATCTGCCCATTTAGTAAAGACTTCTCCGGAGGAATCTGCAAAAACAATATCGTGTAAACTTTCATCTGCTTTTAATGCCATATGATATAGGCTGTAATAATCAGGTGTAGATGGTGTAGCTGCTGGAAAAGATACCTTTCCGTTAGAGCCTATTTTTAGTCCCTTTGCCTGCGCTTCCCATGCAATAAGGGTATAGCTTCCTGCAAAATTCCATTTTGTAAATTTATGACCATTGAAGAGAAGGGTATATAACATACCAAGATAGGATGTCTTGCCTGCGTTTGCAGCACCAATTATACCAATAATTAGAGGGGTAGACCGATGTGAAATCAGATCTAATTTATCAGGAGTAAGTTCCATACCCGACCATGGAATTACCGTATTTTGATCTGCTGATATTTTAGCAGATCCTGAACTAGCCAATTCTTTATTTGAATCAATCCAATTTTGACATTCCTGATAATTAGGACTTAAAAGTATTTTACACAAAGATTTAGGTGCATTGCATCCCTCAGAATCACACTTTTGTCGCATATTTAACTATTTTTGGTTAGATATTTTGACAGCCTGTAAATCATGTAATAACCAAACAACAAGATCTGATAGTGAAACTTCATGGTTAGGATCAAGCCCAGTTTGTAGAAGAAATTCATTTTCTGAACCCTCATTGATTGCATTTGCAAACGCAGATCCCAATGAAATTCTACTTGGCGAGATAGTTTTCAATGAATCCAATGTTTTTAACGAAGGGTTACTAAATTCTAGAGCTTGTTTCAACCAAAACGAAAAAGTCTCTTTCTTTTCTAAATCCTGATGAATTTCCCGTAGTGCTTCTCTCAATAAGTAATTCGCACTCTCAGGATATATTGTGCCTATCAGAAGTGAAAGGTCATTTGCCATCGTTATGGCCATTTCGATTGGTTTTAGATTTCGATAAGAATCGTTTAAAGTAGGTGAATACAATGTCTGTCTCCACCAAAGCAATTCTGACCGTTTATTTGCTGCTGTGGCACTTTGATTAAATGATTTTGAAGCGGCAAGAAAAAATTCTGTGAACTGAGAAAAATATTCATTAATATCCTCTTCAACAGTATTTGTTAAATTACTTATCGCTGTGTTCTGTTCTAAAAGCGCCTTGTCAAATATTGCTGCAAGTCCGGGAGCTGCACGTTCGGAAAAATATTTAGCCCACTCCCAATTTCCTGCTGCAGGATGAGATGGGTTCTCACCACCACCACCTTGTGATACCCACCCGCTATGTATAGATGCTGCTTTTAAAAGTGCCAAAAGCTCTACTTTATTTACTTGCGTTGAAATTTTGGCAGTAGTTGTAACGTTCAACTTTTTGATATCTGTAATTACAGGCGTATTCACGCTCCATATTTTTCTGCTTTCATTTTCAAAGGCATTTCCCATATCTACTATTAAACTGGAAAGAGCGTTTTGTTCCTTTTTTACTTGATAATAAGAGATTACATTACGACCAGTTAACCATATGATAGCACCGATTTGCTCATCTGATTTCGCTAATTCAGACAAAGCTTGTAAAATTACAATTCTCACATAGGTAGTTGGTTTATCTTTAGTGGAAGTACTATTTTTAAATGTCGGCCAATTCTTTATTATTATAGCTTCAACTTCGGAGACAGCAGGATTTGTCTCATCAATTAGAGGATCAAGAGAAATTAGTGTATATGGTATAATTAATTGTTTTTTCTTTGCCAAGTAGGTTTTTAATGCTGTAACTGCTTTGGTCAAGCTCTCAATATTGCCTGCATCTGAGGTCTTAATAAATTGATTATTTAGAAAAATTTGGAGTATAGTTTCGGTCATAATGGTTAGTTTCTATTAATTTAATAAATTATTATTCCATCTGTTAGTGTCAAATTGTTGGCTCGAAATATAAGAAAAATAAAACGAATTACTTTTATTTTCATTGTTTCTATTTTAAAAGAGTTTTTAAGAAAACGATTTTAGAATAATTGTTAATTACGGTAAGTGATTAAGTTAATCTTATTAGTTTTTTTATAGAATAGCATTAATCTTAAATCTGAATGTTTCAAAAATATCAATTATGAGATATAAAACTGCAGGTATAAATACCTATTTGACCTTTTTATTTAGGTTTTAATTGATTTAAAAACCCCGCTCCGCAAAGTCTTCCTTATGAAAAGCTGCGCAAATGTCTCTGACTTTGCGCAATTTTTTTGTTTCTTAGAAATTGTAAACCTCATAAAAGTCTCCCGACTTTTTACGTTTAGTTCTATATTATCTTGATTTTTTTACATTCAGGGAACAATATTCTAAGAAAATTAGTTTTCAAGTCGGAGACTTTGAGAGGTTTTCGTTTTTTAATTACATTTGTTTAAAATGGCGCAAAGTCAGAGACATTTGCGCAGCGTGAATAAGGAACACTTCGTGGAGCGGGGGGTGGAAACTTGAAATAAAATAATTTCTTTTATTCAAGTAAGCAAATAGAGTTGGAAATTTATAAAGGATTTTTTTTCTTAAAAAATCTACGATCCTGACACAAAAACGTGGAATAGTGAAATATCTTTATAGATTACTATTATGATGTTTAATGTTATTTGTGTTGAAATTACTAAGATTTAATTAGAACAGTGACATTATTAGGTTATGCTCAGTTTGGTTATTACAAGATTTTGATAGACCATTTAGCACTACTATTGATAAGAAGCTGCCTGTTTAAGAGGCAGGGGTACTATAAATTCAGCACAATTATCTTTCTATCCATTGGAAGCTATAGTATCATTATGTCTTTTTGCTATTTTTCTGCAAAGTGCAAGGCCAAGACCGTTTCCTTCAAACTCATCCTTGAAGTGCAGTCTTTCAAATGCATTAAATATCTTCTCGGCATAAATAGGATCCAGTCCAATACCATTGTCCTTGATTTTTATTTCTAATATTTTAGTAAATTCTATAAAATCCCTATTATAAAATTTCTTACATTTTTTTCATATTGATAAATTAAAAATATGTAATTTTATGATTCAATCTGCTGAAAAACAACCGTTATCCATATTTTTTTTTTTTAACTAATAAACAATCTGTTTTAATTATGAAAAAGATTTTTTTACTCACAGGATTAATTTCTATATTTTCTTTTAGCATTTTAAATGCCCAGGAAAATTCTTCTACAGGAAGCTGGCCAGACAGAACAGTTTTGCCTGTTGAACCTTATCAAAAAGTAGGCAAAGTAGCGCCAACAATTAAAGATTCGGATAAAATTGATTGGCCAAAGGAAATTAGTGCTCCAGAAGGTGCTCCTAATGTCTTGCTAATTATGATTGATGATGTTGGTTTTGGCGCAAGTTCAACCTTTGGTGGTCCAATTCCAACTCCAAATTTTGATGCTCTTGCCAAAAACGGATTAAGATACAATCGTTTTCATACAACAGCGGTTTGTTCGCCTTCCAGAGCTGCATTAATTACAGGAAGAAATCATCATACAGCTGCAACAGGAATTATTATGGAATTTTCAACCCCTTATCCGGGTTATAACAGTTTAGTACCACGAAGCGTTGCTACTATTGGTAAAATATTGACGGATAATGGATACGGAACTTCATGGTTTGGTAAAAATCATAACGTACCAGATTGGATGACTACTCCGGCAGGACCCTTTAATTTATGGCCAACTGGTTTAGGATTTGAATATTTTTACGGATTTCTTGGTGCCGATGCGCATCAATTCAGACCAGCTTTGTATGAAGGTACAAAAGCAATTGATCCCTATTTAAAAGATGAAAAAGTCGATAATAATTACATATTAGACGAAGATTTGGCCAATCATGCTATACATTGGATACAAACACAAAAAAATGTTTCACCTAACAAACCTTTCTTTGCTTATTACACTCCTGGAACAGCCCATGCTCCTCACCAGGCACCAAAAGAATGGATTGCCAAATTTAAAGGAAAATTTGATCAGGGATTTGACAAGCAACGTATTGCAACTTACGAAAATCAAAAGAAATTGGGCATTATACCATCTGATGCATTATTAGCTGCGACACCCGCGGAGTATCAAAAATGGGATGCGCTTACTCCGGGAATGAAAAAAGTAGCTGCCAGAGAAATGGAAGTTTACGCTGCTATGTTGGCTTACTGCGATTATCAAATTGGAAGAGTTATTCAGTCTGTTAAAGATTTGGGAGAATTAGACAATACGATGATTATCTTTATAATGGGGGATAATGGCGCCAGTGCAGAAGATCCAACAGGTCACGGAATGACCAGTGAGATTGGTATGTTGGTAAACGGTGAAGTTGATACAGAAGAATATATGTTAAAACACCTGGACGATTTTGGCGGGCCATGGATGGGAGAACATTATTCTCATGGTTGGGCTCACGCCATGAATACTCCTTTTCAATGGGATAAAAAGATCGCCTCTCATTTAGGAGGCAGCCGCACCGGTATGGTTATTTCATGGCCTGCAAGAATTAAACAAACAGGTCAGATCAGAAGCCAGTTTGCTCATATTACAGATATTGTACCTACTATTTTAGAAGCAGCCAATATTCCACAGCCTAAAAAGGTAGACGGTTTTGAACAAACACCAATTGCGGGAAAAAGTCTTGTGTATTCATTTGATAATGCAAATGCGCCTGAAACCCATAAAACACAGTATTTTGAAGTTATTGCCAATAGAGGTTTTTATAAAGATGGCTGGCTGGCAAGTACAACTCCTAAAAATCTTCCTTGGCAAGGTCATCCTGTACCGTCTGAAGATCCTGTAAAAGATTATAAATGGGAATTATACGATCTTACAAAAGATTATAGCCAGGCGAATGATATTGCAGCACAAAATCCGGAAAAATTAAAAGAAATGCAAAAAGCTTTTATGGAAGAAGCTGAAAAATATAAAGTCTTTCCATTTGATGATCGATACATTGACAGAGTAAATCCTGAGAATCGACCAAAATTTAACGTAGGCAGAACGAAATTTGTTTTTTATCAGGGAGGTTCACGTATAACGGAAGGAATGGCACCCAATATGAAAAATACATCGTTTAGTATAACTGCAGAAATTGAAGTTAAGGCGGGACAGGAAGGAATGATTATTACACAAGGAGGTTATTTTGCCGGCTTAGCATTGATGCTTCAAAAAGGAAAACCAACATTTGCCTATGCATTTTCCCATTATCCTGAACATAAATGGAGTATTCAATCGCCTACCGCCTTAACAGCAGGTAAACATACTATTGTTTTGAATTTTGATTATGCTGGTGGCGGAGTTGGAAAAGCAGCAAAAGCTACATTAATGGTCGATGGTAAAAAAGTAGCAAGTGGTGATATTTCTAAAACAGTTCCGAGTAGATTCTCTTCTGATGAAACTTTAGATGTGGGGGAAGATTTTGGTACACCAGTAAACAGAACTTACGATGCTCCTTTTACTTTTCAGGGAAAAATAGAGAAAGTTACAGTGGATTTGAAGCCATGATAAAAGTTAGCTTTAGAATAAAACTAAGCTACTTTAAATCATGTTAAAAAACATTTTGTAAATTTCGCAATCATTACTAAAAATTACAAAACTCCAAAGTTATTTGATTTTGGAGTTTTTTGATTAATGATTTTTGTCTTTCAGGTAGTTATAATATATTCAAATCCTACCGTTATATATTTTTATTAATAGTGGATTTGTAATTTTAAAGAAACTTTTTATTCCATGATATTGACAGAAAATTTAAATTTGAATTAAGTTAGATTATGAACTTTCGAAAATTAACTGCGGAAAACAAGCAATTTTATTTAGCATAAATAGAAGATAGTGTAATTTCCAAAATGCTCTTTTTAAAAACTGATTTTACGCTTTCGGCTCTTGCAAAAGAAACCGGAATTCAACTCCATTCGCTTTCGTATCTAATTAATTCAGAAATTAATTGTCATTTTAAGGATTATCTAAATTTGAAGAGAATAGAATATTTCAAAGAAAAGGTAAATAATTATGAATGGAATGATTTGACAATAGAAAGAATGGCTATGGCCTCTGGATTTAGGTGTTATAGAGCATTTTTAAAACACGTCGGTATGTCTCCTTTAGAATATTTAAAATCACATAGAATAGAATTTGAGCCTCGCAAAGTTTCCAAAGCTAGCAGTTATAACTATGGTTAATTGAAAAGTTAATCTTTTGTAGAATCAATGTCATCCAAAACTGCGTTTTTACACCCTTTATTAATGGTCGCCTTCCAGATTTACAAAAAATGCTGATGTATAGCTGTATTCTGAATCCTATAATTTTAATTCCCATTTTCACTTCGTAATAATGTATCTTAATAGTACCCCCACAATTCTTTATTTTAATTGATTATGGAATCTTAATTTCTGGAGTTGAAATTAACTTAATGCATATTTTTTTGTATTAAAAGATAGCTTCTATTGATTAATACTGTAAAGAGATGTTCTTAATTTGTAAGAGCGAGAGTTCTCGAATTGTTTTTATAATTTTTATTAACAATAAAAACATCAACTAAATTGTCAACTAAAAATAAAAAAGCCCGTAAACAAGGGGTTTACAGACTTTTTTGTGGAGTCGCCGGGAATCGAACCCGGGTCCAAACAAGCAACTAAAGAGCTTTCTACACGTTTATTTCCTGATTGGATTTTCGTTGTTAAGCTAGGTCAGGAACAACCACTCAACACTTATCTTCTTAATTTCGATCTCCACCCGAAGCTCATGGAAATCTAGGTTTATTTTTACGGTTCCCCTAAACTGACCGCCACAAACCAAGGCTTTCAAGGAGAATCCAGCTTCCCTATCTTATAGGGACGTGGCTAATCTTACTATAATTCAGATTATGCAGCTAAAGCGTAGTTATTTTCGCCGTGTAAAATTGTAAGATCTTATATTTACGAGCAAGGTCTCAATGCTCGACGTGCTTACTTTCCAATTCGACTTGCTGTCAAAACCAGTCGACCCCAAAAATGAGTTTGCAAATTTATACTATTTGAAGTTAGTTTGGTAATAAAATTTTCAGAAAAATTGTATTATTCTATGTAGTCGAAAGTCAAATGTCATAAAGTTTTTAAAGTCAAATACTTTCGTGCTCTTTTTATCCAATTGGTGTATTTTAAAGAAGAGCGAAGTCAATATGATAATACATTTGTGACCTTAGGACTTTTGACTTTCGACTTTCGACTATTGTATTATTCTTCATCCTTAAAATTAAAAGGATAATCTCCAAAAATGGGTGCCAGTTTGCGAACGGCATATGTTTTAGTAGTCATTTTGTTGGACAAAGCTATAATCGTCACATTTTCCTTTTGAAGCGGTATATAAGATGAGGTATTCCCATGCCACCAACCGTTATGGAAATAGAAATTTTGACCTGTTTCCCAATTGATCATTCGGATACCCAAACCATAATTTTTTGTTCCTTTTCTTTCGTTGCTATAACCTGTATATACCTCTTTTAATAAAGCCGGTTTCAAAAAGTCAGGTGAATTTCTGGCTCGGTCAAATTTTAAAAGATCTCGGGCAGTCGAAAATACGTTTTTATCTCCGTAAACATTATCCAGATAATCAAAACCTATTTCTGCGCCATTCCCTTTATAGGATGGAACAATTTTTTTTCTGTCTTTGTCATCGTCAAAAACATAAGTATGTGTCATTCCTAAAGGTTTGAAAATGATTTCAGACATTGCTTCTTTATACTTCAAACCGGTAATTTTTTCGATAATCAGAGCTAACATGGCATAGTTGGTATTGCAATATCCAAAACGTGTTCCCGTTTTTGATTCCAGTCCAATATCTTTTGTTGCCAGAATATTTAAAATATCTGCATTGGTAAGCTGATTATGTCGATCCCAAATTGATTTATCATGATCTGTAAAATAGGCGTAATTACGCATACCGCTACGATGGCTTAACAACATTCGAACGGTACAATCTTCGTAAGGAAATGTTTTTAAGATTGTATTTACTTTTTGATCTAAATCAAGTTTACCGGCATTAACCAATTTTAAGACTGTAGTCGCAGTCAAAACTTTGCTTACAGAAGCAATTTGTACAGGTGTATCTGCAGTTATTTTTGTGCCTTCATTTTTATTGGCATAACCGTTATATCTTTCAAAGATAATCTGACCATTTCTGGCAACAAGAAAGCTTCCATTCATGCTGTTGTTTGGCCAGTTTTTAGTGTAAAAATGATTTATTCTCCCTTTTACTGAATTTATATAGGCCTGGCTTAATCTCTTTTCAGGAGCATGAGGTTTCATCCTGGGCATTGTATCCTCTACCGCTGAAACAGTATCTGTAGTTGTTTTTTTATCTTTTCCACATGAACTTAAAACTAGGATTAGGAAAAGTATTTGTGGTATATTTGTTTTTTTTAGGAGACTCATTTTCATCATTCTTTAAAAACAAATATATAGAATTCAATATTTATGTTTTGGTTTTTTGACGTTGTCAAAAATTTAATTTTAACATTGTTTTAACTTCTTTTTTTGTTAGTCGATTGTACATCAGCTCTTAGCGTTATAAAAATGTTTCAAATAAGAAAATAACAACAAAATTTTAACTAATTTTGTTATATTTGAAACAAATTGAATCTAAAAAGTTATATTAATACTTATCTTAATCTCGTATAAATGAAATTTGGAATTATAAAAGAAAGAAAATCCCCACCAGACAGACGGGTAGTGTTCTCACCAAATGAACTTGCTAAATTAAAACAGCTTTATCATGATGCAACTGTTGAAGTTGAAACTTCTGATATCCGAATTTTTACTGATCTGCAATATAAAAGCATGGGCATAACTGTGACCGATAATGTCTCAGATTGCGATGTTTTGTTTGGTGTAAAAGAAGTTCCTGTTGAAAATTTGATTCCAAATAAGGCTTATTTCTTTTTTTCTCATACAATAAAGAAACAACCTTATAATAGAAAATTGTTAAAAGCAATTTTAGAAAATAATATCGATTTATACGACCACGAAACTATTGTTGATGCTGAAAATCGTCGTTTGATTGGTTTTGGAAAATATGCCGGAATGGTTGGTGTATACAATGGAATTCGTGCTTTCGGAATAAAATTTGAATTGTTTAAATTACCAAAAGCAGAAACGCTGGCAGGAAAAGAAGCTTTAATCGCGCACTTAAAACGTATTACCTTACCATCGTTGAAATTTGTCGTTACCGGAACCGGAAAAGTAGGAAGCGGTGTAAAAGAAATTTTAGATGCTATTAAAGTTAAAGAAGTTACAGTAGATAACTATTTAACTAAAAAGTATACGCAGTCAGTTTATGTTCAATTGGATGTTTTAGAATACAACAAACGAATTGACGGACAGGTTCTGGATTTCAATGATTTTACTTCACATCCTGAAGCCTATGTGTCAGATTTCGAAAAATTCACAAAAGTTTCAGATATCTATTATGCAGGTCACTTTTATGATAATGCAGCGCCAATGATCTTAACTCAGGAGATGCTGAATGCCAGTGATTGCAAATTGAGGGTTGTTGCAGATATTTCGTGTGATGTTAATGGGCCAATCGCCTGTACATTACGTTCGTCGACAATTGAAGAACCTATTTACGGTTATTTCCCATTAGAAAATAAAGAAGTTGATGTTTTTCACCCCGCTGCAATTGTAGTAATGGCGGTTGATAATTTGCCATGCGAAATTCCGAAAGATGCAAGTGAAGGTTTCGGAGAACAATTTATGGAACATGTTATTCCGGCATTTTTTAACGGAGATAAAGACGGAATTCTACAAAGAGCCAAAATTACTGAAAAAGGAAAATTGACTCCAAGATTTGCTTATTTACAAGAGTATGTCAATGGTTAATTGTGAATGGTAAATTGTAAATTAATGATTTGATCTAATAAAAAGGGTTTTATAAAAGTCTAGACTTTTATAAAACCCTTTTTATTAAAAACTAACATTTTTGTTCGAGATCAAAGAGTGACTTTTCGTTGGTTGAAGTGACGCAAACCAAATTAATTAATAATTTACCATTCACAATTAACAATTAAATCAAACCATCTCTTCCGGTTTTACCCAGGCATCAAAATCTTCCGGAGTAACATAACCCAAACGAACAGCTTCTTCTTTAAGAGTTGTTCCGTTTTTATGGGCAGTTTGTGCTATTTCTGCGGCTTTATAATACCCAATTTTAGTATTTAAAGCCGTAACCAACATTAGAGAATTGTCTACTAATTCTTTGATACGTTTGTAATTGGGTTCGATTCCCTGAGCGCAATGTTCATCGAAGGAAACACAGGCATCTCCTAATAATCGTGCTGATTGTAAAAAGTTAGCAGCCATAACCGGTTTAAAAACATTTAATTCATAATGTCCCTGCATTCCGCCAATGGCAATTGCCATATCATTTCCGATAACCTGAGCGCAAACCATCGTTAAGGCCTCGCATTGTGTTGGATTTACTTTTCCAGGCATGATGGAAGAACCTGGTTCGTTTTCAGGAATATGAATTTCACCAATTCCGGATCGTGGGCCTGAAGCCAGCATTCTAACGTCATTTGCTATTTTGTTTAAAGAAACGGCCAATTGTTTTAGAGCACCATGCGTCTCTACAATAGCATCATGTGCTGCCAGAGCTTCAAATTTATTTTCGGCTGTAATGAAAGGCAGGTTGGTGAATTTAGCGATGTAGTCGGCAACTTTTACGTCGTAACCTTTTGGTGTATTTAGTCCGGTGCCTACTGCGGTTCCTCCAAGAGCAATTTCTGAAAGATGTGCTAAAGTGTTTTTAAGCGCTTTTAAACCAAAAGATAATTGAGCGACATATCCTGAAATTTCTTGTCCTAATGTTAGAGGAGTAGCATCCATAAGATGGGTACGGCCAATTTTTACAACATCTTTGAATTCAGTTGCTTTTGCGGCTAAAGTTGCCTGTAATTTCTCAACTCCCGGAATAGTAGTTTCTACAACAATTTTATAAGCTGCAATATGCATTGCGGTTGGGAAAGTATCGTTTGATGATTGTGATTTATTGACATCATCATTGGCTTTAATAAACGGTTCGCCTTCGCCAATATTAAATCCCTTTAAAACTTGTGCGCGATTGGCAATTACTTCGTTAACGTTCATGTTACTTTGTGTTCCCGAACCTGTTTGCCAAATTACTAACGGAAATTCATCTTTTAATTGGCCTGCTAAAATTTCGTCGCAAACGGCTGCAATCGCATCCCTTTTTTCGGCTGGTAAAACTCCTAAATCTGCATTGGCGTATGCAGCTGCTTTTTTTAGATAGGCGAAACCTTCGATGATTTCTGACGGCATTGAAGCAGATGGTCCAATTTTGAAATTGTTGCGGGAACGTTCTGTTTGTGCACCCCAATATTTATCAGCAGGGACTTGTACTTCGCCCATGGTGTCTTTCTCTATTCTGTATTTCATTTGTATATATAGTTTGTTGTAAAATGTTGCTGGTGAATTGAACGCGGATAACACGGATTTACTTCGTAAAAAACGCGGATTAAAAACGGATTTTTTTCTCTGATGTTTAAAATTTCTTTTGAAAATGAATGCCTAGCCCCGATAGTAGAGGAAATCCTTTTATATTTTTTCTTTAAAAATATAAAAGATTGTAACGAATAGCGGGAACCAGCTCCTGTAAATACTCATAATCTTCAAATTTAGACAGTTAGATGATAATTGAAAAAATTTCTTATTTAAAATGAGTTTAAATATACGGATAATTGTGTTTTTATAAAAATTGATTTGGATTTTATTGCTAAGGAAAAATATAAAACTTACATTTGTCCTTACATTCAAAAATTCCGGAAAACATGTTTGAATTTTCACAGTACTTAGGCTTTTTACTTTTCTTGACCATACTAACTATAGGGTTTTGGTTGATGTTTTTCTTAGTTGGTTTCGTATCTTATTGGGTTACGGGAGCAAGCTGGGAAATGTTCAAAGAGAAAAGAGCAAAAAAGAGACAAGAAGAGCAATCAATTTAATTTTAAATTGACTTCATAAAAAAAGGACCCGTTTTTACGAGTCCTTTTTTTTATGGCATAAGGTTAGAAATTCCAATATTTAAAATTCCAAATTCCAATAAAAAAAATTCCAAATTCCAATAAAAAAAATCCAAATTCCAATTTTAAAAACTTAGTTATTGAGTCTTAAATTGGAATTTGGAATTTTTAATATTGGAATTTAACTAATATTATCCCGGATAATCTCCGCCGCCGTCACCTTCGTTTTTAGGCTGTGCATTCTTATCTCTTTCACTTTTAGGTTTGTTGAAACGATAGGTAAACGATAAATTGAATTGACGTTTACGGAATTGCATTTCACCATAAGAGGTTTGACTCTCAAGAGTTGTGTCATTTTGAAGGTACGTATACGATCTCATGATTCTTGAGTTGAAAATATCGCTAATATTGAAAGCAATTGTTCCTTTGTCTTTCATTACGTCTTTACTTAACGCGGTATTCATAGCAAATTGACCTAAGTTTTTACCTTGTGCTGTTTTTTGCTCACCGTTATAAGTACCGTTTAATTGCCAGTCTATTTTGTATGGCAACGTTATTTTTGAGCTAACTCTGGCAAACCAGGTATTGGCCTGGTTGTCCAGATTTTGAACAACATTGTTTCCATTTGTGTCTGTATACGTGTTTGAACCTGTAGTTTTGACATTATAAAGATTGAAGTTACTGTTGATTCTCCACCATTTGTATGGGTTGTAATTAAAGGTAAATTCAAAACCAAATTTTTGTTCTTTTCCTAAGTTGATCGGTCTGCTTAAAATAACCGGAATTCCGTTTACTTCTTCACCGTTTGGTGTTCTCACAAAACTAAAAACGTCTTTTGTGTCTTCAAAATAAGCAGATGTTGTAAACGTTACTTTGTCCCAACGTTTGATATATCCAACATCATATTTGTCAGTCAATGAAGGATCTAGATCCGGATTTCCCTGAAAGATATTAACGTTACTTGAATAGTTTACGGCTGGGTTCATGAAACGTCCTCTTGGTCTTGTTAAACGTTTACTGTAGCTGGCCGTGAAGTTGCTTTGATCTGAGATTTCATAACTTACAAAAGCACTTGGAAACAAGTTGTTGTATTTTTTAGTATTAAAATCTTTAGTATCCAATAAGTTAACCTGTATGTTAGTGTCTTCCCAACGCAAACCAAATAAATAAGAAAATTTGTTTACTTTAAATCCGTACGAAGTATAAAGTGCATTGATGTTTTCTTTGTATTCTAAAGTGTTTGATAAGTTTGAAATAGGAGCATCATTCTCATCCTTAACAAAATATTCATTGTTCAGGTCACCGAAACTTCCTTTATATCCTGCTTCAAATTGACTTCCTTTTCCTAAAGGCAAAACGTAATCAGCCTGTACCTGAATTTGTTTCTGAACCTGATCGTTTAAGGTAGTATTGAAATTTGGAGATGCCGTAATGTAACTGTTACTATCGTCTGTATTTCTTGAAATCGATAAATCGGCAGTAAGTTTATGTCCTTTATCGTTGAAGTTTTTAATTAAATTAGAAGTATATTCTACATTCGCGCTTCCGGTATCACCATTATTTAAACGATAAGAAGATCCTGTAAAAGCATGATTAGCATCGTAATTATTGTAATTGATTAAGTCCGTTGTGTTCCCTGAACTTTTTTGGTAATTAATGGCATTGGTCCAAAAAGTATTTTTCGCCACTGTCCATTCTATCCCGGCTCTTCCATTGAATCCATCGTTTGTTCTTTTTGTGTCACGATCTTCATCTAAAAAGCCTTTTGGTGTTCCATCAGCATTGTAATAAGATGTGTTAGTTTCACCACCACCTTCGTTCGTTCTGTAGTTATAACCTGCAGTCGTAAAGTAGTTTAGCTTTTCTGTTTTATAGTTTAAATTGGCACTTAAGCCATAAGTTTCCGGAAGTCCGGTAGAGGCTATGAAAGTCCCGTTGAAACCTTGATTTTTACCTTTCTTAAGAATAATATTAATTAATCCTGAACCACCTTCAGCATCATAACGAGCTGATGGATTGGTAATAACTTCGACTTTATCAATAGCATCTGCAGGAAGCTGACGTAAAGCTTCTGCAACATTTATCGCATTTGAAGGTCTTCCATCAATTAAAATTCGGATATTATCACTTCCTCTTAGACTTACATTTCCTTCTGTATCAACAGAAACAGATGGTACGTTGTCTAAAACGTCGCTTACAGTTCCTCCTTTTACCATCATATCCTGACCAACATTGTAAACTTTTTTGTCCAGTTTTATTTCGACTGTAGATTTTTCAGCACGAACAACAACTTCATTCAATTGTGCTGCATCTTCTGATAAATTTACAACTCCTAAACTAGTGTCTCCGGAAATGATTTTTCCTTTGATTTCGGTTGATTTAAATGAAATAAATTCAACTTTTATATCATAAGTACCAGGGGCAACAGCTACTTCAAATTCACCTTTAGGGTTGGTAATTCCGCCTGCAATAACTTTGGTGTCGTTTGGAGCCATTAGCGAAATAGTAGCATATTCAAGCGGTTGTTTGCTTACTTTTTCGAATACTTTTCCGGTAACTTTTACCTTGTTTTTACCAGGAGGTGCCTGCTGTGCATAGTTGTAAAAACTTGTTAAGAAAAGAACAAGTAATACAGCAAATTTGATTTTTTTCATTGTTATTTTTGGTTTCATTTATTCTTAGACGGCAAAAGTAGCTTTTGGTTTAAAGAGTAAAATCACAAAAAAATGTTAATTTGGTACTTTAGATCGAGTCTAAAAAGGATGCCACATTGTCTAAATCTCTACCAATAATGGCTTTCCCGTCTTTTATTACAATTGGTCGCTCAATCAAAATTGGATTGTCAACCATCGATTGAATGATTTCGTCATTGGACATTGTTTTTCCTTTGTAATTTTCAATCCAGACTTTTTCTTTAGTTCTGACTAATTGGAGTGGTTCGAGGTCTAATTTTCCTAGTAAAACTTTTAAATCATCAAATGTTGGCGTATTGGTTAAATAAGGAATAATTTCATATTCCTGATTAGCCTGATCCATAAAAGCAAGGCAAGTTCTTGATTTTCCGCAACGTGGATTATGATAAATTTGTATCATTTTGTTATATATTAAAATGTTGTAAGATAGTTAATGCAAAAATGGGTATTTTAGCGACATCAAAAGTAAGATTTACTTATTAAATCCAATTCTCATTTTTTAAATTTTAAGTTATGTTTCTAGAACAAGGAATTAAGCCACAAAATAAATTTTGGTTGTATCTTATTGGATCAGTTTTAATTATTATAGCATCGTTTATTGGACAAATTCCTTTTTCTGCAGCTGTTTTGTATTCCAGCTTTGTCAACAAAAAAGCTTTTCCGACGGATAATGCAGAGGTAATGCAGATTTTTGATCCCAATATTACTTTGTTTCTCGTGATGATTTCTTTTGCTTTTGCTTTTGCCGGAGTTTATTATGTTATAAAATATCTACATAATCAAACTCTTTTATCAGTAACAACATCAAGAAAAAAAGTAGACTGGAGCCGTATTTTATTTTCATTCGTAGTTTGGTCTATTTTTTCAGCGTTGAGTTTTTGGGTGGTTTATCTAAGATCTCCGGAAAATTTTGTCTGGAATTTCAAACTGGTTCCCTTTCTTATTTTGGTATTAATTGGAATACTATTAATTCCTATTCAAACGAGTACAGAAGAATATGTTTTTAGAGGTTATTTGATGCAGGGATTTGCCAATTTAGCCATGAATAAATGGTTTCCTCTTCTGATGACTTCTTTAATATTTGGCTCGATGCATATTCTTAATCCGGAAGTTACAAAAATGGGCTACATCATTATGGTTTATTATATCGGTACAGGTCTGTTTTTAGGTATTATTACTTTAATGGACGAAGGAATGGAGCTGGCTTTAGGATTTCATGCTGCAAACAATTTGGTTGGGGCTATACTGGTAACATCAGATTGGACTGTTTTTCAAACCTATTCTATTTTTAAAGATATGTCGGAGCCTTCTGCAGGATTAGACGTTATCCTTCCAATTTTTGTGGTTTATCCGATTTTGCTTTTTATTTTCAGTAAAAAATACAATTGGACAAATTGGAAAGAAAAATTAACAGGGAAAATTGCTATCTTAGAGTCACCAAACTAAATACTTATGTTAGAATTAACACACAAAAACGTTCACAACCATTTTAGGATAAATGGATACCATTTAAACGCAATTGATTTGTGTAGGGTGGCTTATGATTATATTAAAGAAGGAGATGCTAATGAACAGGCAATAGGAGAATTTTTGTTGGATTGGTTCGATAACAAGGAGTATATCGAAATGAGAACTTCAGGAACAACCGGTCTTCCTAAGATAGTGAAATTAGAAAAACAAGCCATGATTCAATCGGCACTGGCTACGGGAGATTTCTTTGAATTGGAACCTCGTAATAAAGCTTTACTTTGTTTACCGGTAAAATTTGTTGCAGGCAAAATGATGTTGGTGCGAAGTTTAATTTTAGGTCTCGATTTAGATATTGTAACACCCAGTACAGAACCCTTAGCTTTAAATGATACCAAATATGATTTTGTTGCCATGGTGCCTTTACAGGTCCAGAATTCGATTGAAGCTTTAGAAAATGTAAAAAAGTTGATTATCGGAGGAGCAAAATTAGATTCAGCACTTGAAGCTAAATTATTGCCTTTAAAAACGGAAATTTACGAAACCTATGGCATGACCGAAACCATTACTCATATTGCTGCAAAGAAATTAGGAGCAAGTGTTTTTACGGTTTTACCAAATGTAAAAATTGCACAGGATGATAGAGGTTGTCTGGTGATTACGGTTCCATCTATTTCTGATGAGCCTATTGTTACAAACGATTTGGTTGAAGTGATAAGAGAGAATCAATTTATTTTTTTAGGAAGAATTGATAATGTAATTAATAGTGGAGGAGTGAAGCTAATTCCTGAACAGATAGAAGCAAAGCTAATTGAAAAACTAGATTCCAGATTTTTTGTAACCGGTATACCGGATGCTACTTTAGGAGAGAAATTAATCCTGGTTATTGAAGGTGAAAAACAAGATTTTGCTTCTGATTTTTTTGATGTCTTAGATAAATTTGAAAGACCAAAAGAAATCGTTTTTGTTCCGAAATTCAAGGAAAATGAAAATGGAAAGTTATTAAGAAAGCCAAGCCTGATTTGATAAAATCCAAATAAAAAATTCCAATTTGATACTGTCCAAAGAGATAATGATCCTTTATATTAAATCACTACAAGATTACTCCGTTAGAAGTTTAATGTTGGTAGAAAAAAAATGTGACAACGAGAAAAAATGTCCCACCGGGACTAAATGTTTTAAAAATAAAAAAACAAAAATCCCAAATTCCAATTTTAAAGTTGGAATTTGGAATTTTTTATTTGGAATTTATTTTTTATGCTTTTCGCTCCATAAGTGCCATATAAAATCCATCAAAACCAGACTCAGAAGCCAAAATTTTACGATCTTTTATAAAAGTAAATTGTTTTCCGATTTCAGTTTTTAAGAATTTTTCGACTTGTTCCTGATTCTCTGATGGTAATACAGAACAGGTTGCGTAAACTAATTTTCCGCCTGGTTTTACAATTTTAGAATAACTCTCTAAAACTTCAGACTGAACTTTACGAATGTTGTCAATAAATTCAGGTTGTAATTTCCATTTCGCATCAGGATTTCTTTTTAAAACTCCTAAACCGCTACATGGTGCATCAATTAAAACACGGTCTGCTTTTTCGTGTAATTTTTTGATCACTTTTGTAGTGTCAATGATACGATATTCAATATTAAAAGCACCATTTCTTTTTGCTCTTAATTTTAATTGTTTCAATTTGCTTTCGTACAAATCCATCGCAATTAATTGTCCTTTATTTTCCATTAAAGAAGCAATATGCAACGTTTTTCCTCCGGCTCCTGCACAAGTATCCACTACACGCATTCCTGGTTTTACATCAAGAAAACCAGCAACCAATTGTGAGTTGGCATCCTGAACTTCAAAAAGTCCTTGTTTAAAAGCATCTGTTAAAAATACGTTTGCTCTTTCTTTCAAAACTAAAGCTTCAGGCTGATCTTTTAAATATTCTGTTTCAATATTTAAATCCATCAAAGTGTTTCTTAAGTTTTCTTTAGTTCCTTTAAGTGTATTGGTTCTTAAAATAACTTTTGCGGGTTGGTTTTGAGCCGTAATTTCTTTAGACCAAACTGCTTCGCCTAATTCTTTTACTCCCAATTCATCCATCCAGTCCGGAATAGATTCTTTAAGTGCTCTGGTTTTTGAAAGTTCGTCAAAACGACCTTTGATTTTTCTTTCAGGAGTTCCTTCCAATTGTCTCCAATCCGGAATAGGGTATCCTCTTAAAACTGCCCAAACAGCAAACATTCTCCATAAATTGTCTCTGTCAAAAGGTTCTTTAACTTCGGCAATTTCAGCGTATAATCTTTTCCAACGAACAATTTCGTATATTGTTTCAGCAACAAACTTCCTGTCAGAACTTCCCCAACGTTTGTCTTTTTTTAATGCTCTTGCTACCACTTTGTCTGCATATTCTCCTTCATTGAAGATAGCATTTAAAGAATCGATGGTAGTATAAACTAAATTTCTGTGTAATCTCATTTTAATTATTTGAGTTGCAAAGGTACTATTAATTGATTGAAAGTTAAATTTTTAATTGTGATTGTTGTTTTTCGACTTTCATTTAAAAGAAAAAAAACACTCTGATAAAGTTTAAAAGAGTGTTTTCTAAGTTATTTATAACTGATTTATTTTATAATTCTCGTCAATCCGATGTTTTCCGGAGCGTGAAGCACCATTGGGAATTTCTCAATTTTTACAGAACTACTGTCTAAACCAAAAGCTCTTTCTTCAGACAAACTTAATTTTTTGATGAAGAAATAAGAGTTCATAATAATATTTTCATGCCATCTTAAATCATTGTCATTGGATAAAAACTTCTCAGACAATACAAATTTAAAGTCACCAATAATATTGTTTTTGTTCAATGATTCGTAACGGCTGGTGATATCCACTTCGCCACGTTTTACCATGTCGCGAATTACTTCTCTAAACATCAAATTGATTTTGGTAGGTTCTCTAAATCCTAAATTAAAGTCAATTCTGTAGATATCGTCTTTCGCTATTTCGGTAACTTTATATTGCGTTTTATAAGGTTCAGTCAAAATGTTTACATGAACAAACCAATAGATATCAGCTCTTTTTGGACGTTTTTGCAAAATAGAGTAAATTACTTTTTCCTCTAATTCATCAACACGATTTGCATTAGTCATATATACTAAGTGCGTTGCGTATTTTGGGATAGAAAGATCTTCGCTCAACTCCATTAAAACTTTTTTGTAATCATCAATCTTGATAATCTTAGTGTAGCTTTTGTTAATTTTCTTAGCCAAATACCAAATTGTCATGATCGAAATCAGCATTATTGCAATGATTAAAGTCACATAACCACCTTCGGCAAATTTGGTAATATTAGCAAAAAGGAAACTGAATTCAATTAATAAATAAATTGTGATCAGGGGAACCATAAAGTATAGTTTCACACGTTTCATAATTAGGTAATAATTCAGCAAAATGGTAGTCATGATCATACATAAAATAATGGCAAGACCATAAGCATGCTCCATATTTCCTGATTTTTGAAAGTGTAATACGATGCCCACACATCCAAAAAACAACAACCAGTTAATCGATGGAATATACAATTGTCCTTTTACTTCAGTCGGATATTTAATTTTTACTTTCGGCCAGAAATTCAGACGCATTGCTTCATTTATCAAAGTAAATGAACCACTAATAAGGGCCTGAGAAGCAATTACAGCTGCTAAAGTAGCGACTACAATTCCGAATGGCAGAAACCAGTGTGGCATGATAAGATAAAACGGATTTCCGTTTTCTCCACCTAATTGTTGTAGCGTACTTCCTTCGTGGTGAATTAAATAAGCAGCCTGACCAAAATAATTTAAAACTAATGTTGTTTTTACAAATATCCAGCTGATTCTGATGTTTTTTCTTCCACAGTGTCCCATGTCAGAATAAAGCGCTTCAGCTCCGGTAGTACATAAAAATACAAAACCTAAGACGAAGAAACCATCAGGGTGTATCGATAATAAATGATAAGCGTAATAAGGATTAACGGCTTTTATAACCTCTGGATGATTCATTATTTGAATTGCTCCCAGTGTTCCCAGCATCGCGAACCAGATTAACATCATTGGGGCGAAAAACTTCCCAACTAGTTTTGTTCCAAATTGTTGAATGGTAAATAGTACAAATAAGATTCCGATAACAATATAAACTATTGTTTCCGTTTCCATAGTAGGATAAAATGCCCTGATTCCTTCTACAGCAGAGGAAATCGAAATAGGCGGCGTAATAATTCCATCGGCAAGTAACGCACTACCTCCAATAATGGCGGGCACAATGAGCCACTGAATTTTGGTTTTTTTTACTAAGGCGTATAAAGCAAAAATACCACCTTCGCCATGATTATCAGCACTTAGTGTAATAAGAACATATTTTATGGTAGTTTGTAAGGTCAGGGTCCAGAAGACACAAGAGATTCCACCTAAAACAATATCCGCATTAATTGCATATTCACCAAGTATGGCTTTCATTACATACAATGGAGAAGTACCAATATCTCCATAAATAATTCCTAATGTGATCAATAAACCCCCAATAGACAACTTACTGTGTAAGTTTTTATGCGCTGCGCTCATGTATATTTTTATAAAAGACGGTTGCAAATTTACTGTTTTAAAATATATTAGCGTCAATTAATAGTAAAAAGATAAAAAAAAGCACAATCGTTAGATTGTGCTTATGATTTATTTATAAATGAGATTTTTTAAATTCTTCTGCCACCGCCTCTTGAGCCTGAGTTGTTCTCTCTTTGCGATTGATTTCCTCTTGATTCCTGACTTACCCTTGGAGCTTCAGACCTTTGAGCACTTTGAGTGTTTTGTGGTCTTGCGGCATTTGCTCTGTTTTCAGAGTAATTTCTTGGAGACTCTGTTCTTGGACTAGACATCGTTCTGTTTGTGCTCATTCTGTTTTCAGAATTTCCTCTCGGGTTATTCATATTATTTTCAGAATAATTTCTTGGAGCATCTGTTCTGGGAGTCGCAACTGTTCTGTTGGTATTCATTCTGTTTTCAGCATTTCCTCTTGAATTATTACCATTATTATCTGGATAATCACGTCTTGATTCTGCAGTTCTTTGCGTATTTTCAACTCTTGAAGGCGTACTCACTCTGTTTTGATTATCTCTCGATGGAACAGGATTTGTATTATAACTTCTGTCAGAATTTACTCTGTTTTGACTATTATCTCTGTTTGTGTTTCTTGAATCGTTACCAGAAACTCTGTCTGTGTTAGATCTGTTGTTATTGTAAACATTTGAGTTTCTACTCGTTTCTCTGCTTGCTACACGTCTTTGGTCTAATTCGTATCTATTGTTTACGTTTGAATGTCTTTGCGCAAAACTATTGTTAGGACGCATTCTTTCATATCCGTAAGTACGTCTTGATTCGTATAAAGCTGGAGCTCTGTAGCTTCTTCTGGTGTTTACATAATTGTAATGATTATTTACATTTATGCATACGTTGATGTTGTTTCTGTATCTGTAAATTGGATAAGGTCTCCATGCAGAATAATAGGTTGGGTAATAACCCCAGTTCCAGGTAGAAATATAAGGTCTGTAATTGGTTACCCAAAATGAAGTATAAATTACCGGAGCAACACTGTAAACAGGCTCATAAATATAGTTTGCGCCATATAAATAACTGTTACCAACAACCTGAACGTTTACCTGATTGTAATTATCTCTTTCTACATCAATTGTAGCAATATCCTGATACACATCACGATCAAGAACGGCCTGAATAATTACTACGTGCGTTCTGGATTCTACAGATTCTATTACTCGAAGATAATCAACCTGATCATCACCGTTTAAATCAAGATTTGATATTTGATATTTTGGATCATTTAAACGTCTTTCGAAATCCTGAAGATTAGCCGATTCTCCAAAAATGGATGCAACCGCTCTTAAATCTAAATTATCGCTGATATCTGAATTTTTCGCATATACAGTGGTTTGGCTTTGTACAGAACAAGAGCTAAGACCTATTGCTAGTAACACTAAAAAAAGTACTTTGGCTTTCATGGCAAATCATATTAAGATTAATATTCAGGGATATCCAATTACTGTGCCAGAAAAAAAAACAAAAGGTATTTCAGATGTTATAAATAATTGTATTTTAGCAACAACTAAATCTTAACCTATATGAAAAAATTATTGTTGTTTTGTTGTGCTTTTGTTTTATTTATGTCTTTTAAAACATTGACTGATAAGGATAATAAGGTGTTTTATGGTGGTTTTACATCAATGCAGGTAGACACATTATTTCAAGATAAAATTAGTATTAGAGCTATAGTTGTTGACAAAAATAAGATTTGGTACGGAGGAGACAATTCCAGATTTGGATATTATGATTTAGATAAAAAAGAAAAATTTGAAGAACATATTTATCGTGATACCTTGAAATTAGAATTTAGAAGTATTGCCCAAACTTCAAAAGATGTCTTTTTATTAAGTGTTGGTAATCCTGCATTGCTTTATTCTGTTTCGAAAAAAGATCATAAAATGAAATTGGTTTATAAAGAAGTTAATCCAAAAGTTTTTTATGATAGTATGCAATTTTGGAACGATAAGGAAGGAATTGCGATTGGTGATCCAACAGAAGATACTTTTTCAATTATTGTTACGCGTGATGGAGGAGAAACCTGGACAAAAATTTTATCGGATAAATTACCAACAAATGCTCAGGGTGAAGCAGCTTTTGCAGCAAGTAATACAAATATCGTAATCAATGGAGAGGAAACGTGGCTAGTTTCAGGAGGAAAAAAAGCCCGTGTTTTTTATTCGCCGGATAAAGCTAAAACCTGGAAAGTAGTTGAAACTCCTATTGTTCAGGGAAAAACAATGACTGGTATTTTTACAGCTGATTTTTATGATTCTAAGCACGGATTCATTGCTGGTGGCGACTACGAACTTCCAAATAAAAAATCAGGAAATAAAGCCTTTACTACAGATGGCGGAAAAAGTTGGTTATTAATAGGTCAGAATATGGGATTTGGATATGCTTCATGTGTGCAGTATGTTCCGGGAGGAAATGGTAAAGAAATCATTTGTGTAGGCTCAGAAGGAATACAGTATTCGCAAAATGGTGGCGAAAACTGGACGCAATTGTCTACTGATTCACAGTTTTTTACAATTCGTTTTATCAATAGAAATACGGCTATTGCTGCGGGTCACAATAAAGTAGTAAGACTTCGTTTTAAATAACATAAAATAATAAGCCCCCTAAATAATAAAGTAAGCATTATTATATAGGGGGCTTATCGCTGTTGTTCTTGTTTAATCTTTAGCTGCTTTATCTCGATATTGTTTTAACAACTTTCGATTAAAATCATCTTCAGATTTTTTTAGTTTTAATATCTTTTTTGCTGAAAGTATCTTTTTTAAATTGGCATTGTATTTTTCGCGCAATTGATAAAGCTCTTTATCAGTACCTTCTATTTGGCACAAAAGTGTTCCTGCTTCTTTTTCTGAAATCGAATTGATTTTATCATCATCAAGTTTATTCAGGTACATCTTCATTTTATCATGACGCAATTCATATTGTTTGTCGTCAAAAGCATTATAAATAGGCCAGAATTTCTCTGCTTCCGTTGAAGTAAGTTCAAGTTCTGTAGTCAAAAAAGATACTTTGTAAGCTTTGATTTTCTCACGCTTTTCATCTACTTTTTTATCATTTTGGGCATAAAATGAAAAAGTGATTAAGAACATAAATAACGGTAGTATGTTTTTGAATTTCATCGTTTTAAATTTTTTATTTTATTCTGAAATTAGATTTTCAATATTAGGGTTCGAAGACAAAATATCTTCAAGGGTTTCCTGTTCAAGAGCAACACCTTTGCCAATTTTATCAATGTCTTTAGTGTCAAGTTCTTTTGCTAAATCATATTGATTTAAATTCGATTGATACGATAAGTAAGTCTCTAAAGTAGCTTCGTCCAGTTCTTTTGATGTTGCATTGTAATTGTTTACTACAGGAATCATCAGTCCTATTACAATTGCTGCTGCAGCAGCCAGCGAAAGCACTTTTTTACGTTTGTAAATCGGAATTACTTTTATTTCTTTTTTCTCGTTTATTTGCTGTAAAACTTTTGCCGATAAATCATCAAAATAATGATCCGGAGTTTTAAATCCAGTTTTTATTTTCGGTTCGTTTTCTAATTTAAATGCTTTCATAATGTCTATAAGATAGGATTAGTTACAAAAGGTTTAATTTGACGTAACATATAATTCAATTTTTTTAACTGCATGATGATAAGAAGCTTTCAATGCGCCGACTGAGGTTCCTAAGATTTCTGCAATTTCTTCGTATTTTAATTCTTCAAAATATTTCATTTTAAAGACTAATTGTTGTTTTTCCGGCAAAGTGACAATTGCTTTCTGGAGTTTAATCTGAATTTCATCTCCGTCAAAATAAACATCAGCTTTTAAATTGTCGATGGTCTTGTTTTGCAATGCTTCAGATGTTATTCCGTTTAGCTTTGCTTTTTGGTTTAGAAAAGTTAGTGCTTCATTGGTGGCGATACGATACATCCAGGAAAAGAGCTTACTTTCTCCTTTAAAGCTTTTTAGATACTGAAAAACTTTTACAAAAGTATTCTGTAAAACGTCGTTGGCATCATCATGATTCAAAACAATGTTTCGAATATGAGCATACAACGGTTTTTGATAATCAGACAAGAGTTTTTGA
The DNA here is from genome assembly GCA_900107365.1 of Flavobacterium aquidurense. Classification (GTDB taxonomy): domain Bacteria; phylum Bacteroidota; class Bacteroidia; order Flavobacteriales; family Flavobacteriaceae; genus Flavobacterium; species Flavobacterium aquidurense. Next base: position 300,637 of record FNPS01000002.1, on the reverse strand, counting down.
AACGCAACATTCTGCGTCTTAGGATCTAATAATTGTGCTATAAATTCCTTCTCGTTTGTCAAGCTTTAAACATTATCTTGTTACCAACTATAAAGTTAGGAATTTTAACCTTATCTCTATTAGAATGAATTTTAAACAAAAGGTTTAATCGTCTCTACTTTTTTTTTAGAATTCCGAATCTTCTTCAGGTTTTGGAGCTGCGGGAGCGGGAGTTGCAGGTTTTGCAGTTTGTGTTTCTGTTTGAGGTTGATAAACAGGAACTTTTGCAACCGGAATTACTTTGGGTTTTGTTGGAAAATAAATTTCGGTCATTAACTTCGATGGACTTTTTGTGTCCAGTTTGCTAATGGTTAATATTTCAAGATGCGACCAGCTTAAATCCGGGATGATCTTTTCGTTATTAATAAAGGCAGTTGTTTTAGCAATTGCTTCATTTGTGTGGGTATAATCTCCTTTTAAAGTGGTTTTTACAGCTTCAAAACCATTTAGTTTTCCTGCTGTAATATCACTTCCTGCGCTTGTTGAAATTTCTTTATTTATTGGCAAACAAATTGAGATTTTTGCCAATCCGCTTGCGGTATCATAAGTGTGGTATATGATAAAAGGTTTTCCATTTGTAGATAAGCCATTTGTTTCGCTAAATTGGATTAATTTCGGAATAACAATTCTGGCATTTTTATTTATCTTTTGAATTTCGCTTGTAAAGGTTTGTTTAATATAAGCCGTCTCAATTTTTTTAACCACTCCATTTACTTTTATAGCATAAGTCTTGGTTTCATAATCCAGATTTTTATCGATATTGGCAAGACTCTTTTCAGAAATCGTTCCAATGATATTATCTGAACCACCATTTAAAGCAGTGTAAATTTTAAATAAAAAGCTCATAGTTCCTTTAGCTTTCCATGTTACTTTGGTTTTGCCTGCCAAAGTATCTTTGAATATCCAGTTGACATCAGCCTGAGTACCATCAAAATTGATTTTTTGCTGAATGCTTTCTCCGTCTTTTGTTTTAAGCGTTATTGCATTTCCTTTTCCATCAACACCTTCCCAATAAAATGAAGCGCCATTACCAGATGTTTTGTTTGGGAAAGTCATTCTTATTGTTGGATCTTCTACTGACCAGGATTCAAAATCTTCATAATTTCTAAAATCGTTTACGTAGTTATAAACTGTCGCTCGGGGAGAGTTGATAACTTTGCTTCTTTCTACAGAAAAAATCCCTTTTTGTGTGGCAACAAAAACGGTTAACGCAACTAAGCTTAATAACGATAAAAGAAATAAATATTTTAAAATCTTCATTGGTGGTAGGTTGTTTGGTGTCGTAAAGTTATAAATTTTATTACTAGTCGCACTATAGCAGAAAAAAAATAAAAGTATACTTTTGAAATGGTTCTTTCCGGTTAAAATTAATTTTAAGCAGAACGATTCAGATTCGCTTTAATTGTGAAACTTCGGTATTTATTTTATATTTTTAAATATAGAAATAATTATTGAATTACCTTTTAAAAAAGAATTTGATGACAAATAAGATGGCAATAAAAAGAAGAAAAACGATTAAGACTTTGTAATTACCTTTATAAAAAACCTTGTGCAATGCCAGATCTTTTCGATAAGCAAATATCATAACGATTACAAAGGCGATGAAAAAACAGACTGCGAATATTAATTGTCCCTGACTAAACATAGTTTAAATAATTTTTGACAAATTTAGAGAATTGTATATGAATAGTTGCTAATTTGGCTTTTCATTTCATTAAAAAACAAATTTATCTATATATGAAAAAACAACTCGACGCTGTAAAGGAATTTCATACTGCTTTTAAGATAGGACATAGCGAAACACCAATTGCAGATGTAGGCGAAACCAAAAAATATCTTCGTTATAATTTAATGAAGGAAGAAAACGAGGAGTATCTTGATGCGGTGCAAAATAATGATTTGGTCGAAATTGCTGATGCTCTCGGAGATATGATGTATATTTTATGCGGAACTATTATCGAACATGGCCTTCAGGATAAAATTGAAGCTGTTTTTGATGAAATTCAGCGTAGTAATATGAGTAAACTGGGCGAAGACGGACAACCTATTTATCGTGAAGACGGAAAAGTTTTGAAAGGCCCAAATTACTTTAAACCCGATTTTTCTAAGCTTTTATAAAAATGCCAGGTGTAAAAGTTTTAAACACATAGAAACATAGTATTTAAATGCGGAAAGAAGGTGTTCACTAGTATCAAAACACATAGCTATGTGTGAAGAAACATGTTTCTTCTTTAAACACATCACATCTATGTTTTCTATGTGTTTAAATATTCTCAATTATAGATATTGAAAAAAAAGCAAAACCCGACAAATTAGAAATCTGTCGGGTTTTTGTATTTAATATCCTTTTTAGATTATTGAACTTTAACCGTCCATCCAAAAGTATCTTCAGAAAGTTTGTTTTGAAGACTTGTTAGTTTTTCTTTTAAAAGAGAAGCATAAGAATTTTCAATTGGTGTCATTTCGTAATAAACATCCTGATAAGAGAATCCTTTGATTACACTAATAACGGCTGCAGTTCCAGCTCCAAAAATTTCTTTTAAAGATCCGTTTTTAGCCGCTTCTACTAATTCTGATACAAGAACAGGACGAACGTCTACATTCAATCCTTCTTTTTCAGCCATAGCAATCAAACTTTTTCTGGTAATACCATCCAAAATTCTTTCGCTTGTCGGAGCAGTCATTAAAGTATCGTTAATTCTAAAGAATACGTTCATTGTTCCCGCTTCTTCCAGTTTAGTATGCGTTGCATCATCTGTCCAGATAACTTGTTGAAAGCCATCTTTGTTAGCCAAATTCGTTGGGTAAAACTGTGCAGCATAATTTCCTGCCGCTTTTGCAGCTCCAATTCCGCCATTTGCAGCTCTACTATAATGCTCAGCAATAATTACTTTTACTTCGCCTCCATAATATGATTTTGCAGGAGAAAGTAAAATCATGAATTTATACTCGTCTGATGGATTTGCAATAACTCCAGGTCCTGTAGCAATCATAAAAGGACGAATGTACATACTGCTTCCGTTTCCTCTCTGAATCCATTCCTGATCGATTTTTAATAATTCATTCAAACCATCCATAAAAATAGCTTCCGGAACTTCTGGCATTGCCATACGTACAGCAGAGTTATTGAAACGTTTGTAGTTTTCATCAGGTCTAAACAACCAAACATCATTATTTTCATCTTTGTAAGCTTTCATTCCTTCGAAAATAGCTTGTCCATAATGAAAGACTTTTGAAGAAGGATCCATTAAAATAGGAGCGTACGGCTTAATGACAGGAGTTTGCCATTCCCCATTTTTAAAATCACATTCGAATAAATGGTCTGTAAAAACAGCACCAAAGCTTAAGTTTTCAAAGTCTACCGCGCTTATTTTTGACGACGTAGCTTTTCTGATTTCAATTTTGCTTGTTTGAGTTGTACTCATAATAATATATGTTTTATGTAATTTTCATCTCAAAAGAAGGACTTCTAAAGTGATGATTTGGTGTAAAATAGATTTTATTGAATGCAAAATTAAGTAAAAATATATAAATTACTTGCTAAAACTGTATTAATTACGGCCTTTAACTGCGATTTATTTATCTTATAATAAACCTAAAAAAATCGCTGGCTTTTATAAAGAATTTATGAAAAAAGTATCGTTTTTTAAGGCTTTACGCATTTGTTTTGACTAAATTTGACTAGTAAAATGGTCTGAAAAACAATAAAATCAGATTGAAAATATCGAAAAAGGTGGAAAGAGAAATAATTAAAACGCTAGATGGTTCAACGACAATTCATTTGAAAGAGTGGGATGAATGTTATCATTCCAAGCACGGTGCTATTCAGGAAGCAAAACATGTTTTTATAAAAAACGGACTTTCATTATTTGAAAAAGATCCGGTTAGTATTTTGGAAATTGGTTTTGGAACTGGATTAAACGCTTTTATTACTTTTTTAGAATCAGTTAAAAAAAATCAGAAGATTGACTATGTTGGAGTAGAAGCATATCCTGTAAATGCTGAGGAAGTTTTAGCGATGAATTATGTTGAAGAATTGGAAGCATTGAAATTTCATAACATTTTTGAGAAAATGCATAAATGCGAATGGGATAATAAAGTAGAAATTTGCGATCAGTTCTCGTTAACCAAAAGGAAACAATTTTTTGATGAAATAGACGATTTTGAAACTTTTGATTTGATTTACTTTGATGCCTTCGGATATCGTGTGCAACCAGAATTATGGAGTACCGAAATTTTTCAGAAAATGTACAATAGTTTAAAATCAAATGGTGTTTTAGTAACATATGCCGCGCGCGGAGTTGTTAAAAGAAGTATGATTTCTGTTGGTTTTACGGTCGAAAAATTAGCTGGACCTCCAGGTAAACGAGAAATGTTTAGAGCCTTTAAAAAGGTTTAATCTAGTTATTTATAACGGTTCTATATTGATTTATCCGTAGTAAGAAAACGGTTTCGTTGCTAAAGTTTTTAAAAAAAATAGTTAAAATAAAGCTTTGTATATGTTATTTGTTTAAATTTGCTGCGAGTTTAGAAATATAGATAACCCCCAAAAATCTTATTTTATTATGTCAAAAATGATGTTTGATTACACGAAATCAATACTTGAGAGAGTTAGTTTCGACCCGATACTTTTCTGCAAAGAAGTAGAAAAAGCTATCAAAACACTGTTACCTTATGAAATGGAACAATTAAAAGAATGGTTATTAAATTTCATTATTGAAAAACCAGAATTAGAACAAAGTCTACTACTGATTAAAGTATAAAAAAAGGAGCCAAATTGGCTCCTTTTTTATTTCTATTTCTTTTGTAGCGGACTAATGATTTGAACATTCTGAAAAACAATTGCTCCTTTTACAACTCCGGCAATGGTAGATCGAAGTGCGTCAATGATTTGCATTTTTAATTCGCTTTTAGGGTAAATTAAACTTACCTCGCGAGCAGGTTTTGGTTCCTTAAAATTACGAAGTTTCAGTTTGTCGGAATCCTTTAAATCCAGGGTGTGCAAGTACGGTAGTAACGTTGTACCCAAGCCTTCGTCGGCCAATTTTATCAGTGTTTCAAAACTTCCGCTTTGAATCTGAAAATTGTTTTGTTCGACATCAGTTCCGTTTTTGCATAAATTCAAAATGCCATCTCTAAAGCAATGCCCGTCCTGTAAAAGTAAAATTTCATTGATATTTAAATCGGCAACCTCAATTTCTTCTTTCTGAAAATTTGCGTGATGCTCTGGTATATAAGCAACAAATGGCTCAAAATACAAAACAATCTCTTTTATCTTTTCATCCTCAAGAGGTGTTGCGGCAATAGCAGCATCCAAATGACCATTTTTGAGTTTTACGATAATTTCATCTGTATTAAGCTCTTCTATTAAGAGTTTTACTTTTGGATATTTTTTAATGAAATTGTTCAGGAACATCGGCAAAAGCGTTGGCATAATCGTTGGAATAATTCCCAAACGAAATTCGCCTCCTATAAAACCTTTTTGTTGTTCTACAATATCTTTAATTCTATCTGCTTCGTTTACAATGTTCTTGGCCTGATTTACAATTTTCTGACCAATATCTGTAAGTTGAATAGGTTTTTTGCTTCTGTCAAAAATTAAAATATTAAGTTCTTCTTCAATTTTCTGAATCTGCATGCTTAAAGTGGGTTGCGTCACAAAACATTTTTCGGCAGCAAGTGTAAAGTTTTTGTGCTCGGCAACAGCTAACACATATTGTAATTGAGTAATTGTCATTTTGATAGTATTTTGTGATGCAAAAATAAGAAAATATAATTTTTTTTATAACTTTTTTTAAGAAGTTCCCTTAAATTTGTAGTAACTTACTGTAAAATAATAAAAATATGAAAACGAATATTTTAGGATTACCTGTAAAAGAGTCAGAATTATTGGTAAAAGAATTGAATGTATTATTGTCTAATTTTCAGGTTTACTATCAAAATTTAAGAGGAATTCATTGGAATATTAGAGGAAAACGTTTCTTTGATTTGCATGTAAAATTTGAAGAATTATACACAGATGCCCAATTAAAAATTGACATGATAGCCGAAAGAGTTTTGACAATTGGCGGAACACCGTTGCATACTTTTGATGATTATATTAAAAACAACAAATTGACAGTTGGGAAAAATATTTCAAATGATGAAAAAGCAGTTCACTTGATTGTTCATTCTTTATCAGACTTGCTTAAAATTGAAAGAGAAATCTTAAATAAATCAGCTGAAATTAATGATGAAGGAACAAATTCTATGATGAGCGACTTTATTGCAGAACAAGAAAAAACAATTTGGATGATGAACGCATGGCTTGAAGAAGAGCTGTAATTCATTGTTTATAAATAACTTATAAGCGGTCTTGTCTCTATGGATAATGCCGCTTTTTTTATGAATGTTAAATTTCTATGAAAATTTTTGCTCCGAAGCTTTGATTTTATTTGTTTAACACTATTTTTGCGACAATGAAATTAGTCGCTCGCATATTATTATTCATATTTATTGCTTTCTTAGCAACGCCTACTATTGTGACGTTGATGAAGAAAAGTAATGATACGTCTATGTTTTTCAGTTTTTCTGAAGAGGAGCATTCACATAAAGAACTTAAGGCTGCGGTTTATCCGACCATACTTCAACATGAAGTTTTGGTGCCGCTTTATATTGAAAAAAAGACTATTGTGTCTGAAAATATTGTAAAACTAGACAATATTTCTCCGAGCATATTTGCTCCACCTCCCAACTTGGTATAATACTTCCGATTATTTTAAACTAACTGTATTTATAATAAATGCAGTAGATCTTTAATGTATCCATTTTTAGTATTGTATTATGTCAAAAAAAATTAATCTTTTTGCCAACCTTAAATCTGATTTTGCTTCAGGTTTAGTGGTTTTCTTGGTGGCTCTTCCGTTGTGTTTAGGTATTGCAATGGCTTCTGGAGCGCCTTTATTTTCTGGAATTATTGCAGGTGTTATTGGTGGTATTGTGGTTGGTTTTTTAAGCCAGTCTCATATTAGTGTGTCTGGTCCGGCAGCTGGTTTAACAGCTATTGTTTTAACTGCGATCACTGATTTTGGTGCCTTCGATGTGTTTTTAATGTCTGTTTTCATTGCTGGATTAATTCAATTAGCATTAGGGTTTTTAAAAGCCGGAAGTATTTCAAATTATTTTCCAACCAATGTAATCGAAGGAATGCTTGCTGGTATCGGGATTATTATTATCCTGAAACAATTGCCACACGCTTTTGGTTATGATGCTGACTTTGAGGGTGATCAGGCTTTTATTCAAAATGATGGAAGTAATTCTTTCTCTTTTTTATACGATGTGATCAATCACATTCAATTAGGGGCCGTAGTTATTTCTTTAGTTTCACTCGTAATATTAATTGCCTGGGACAAGGTTCCTTTTTTAAAGAAATTAAAATTAGTTCCAGGAGCACTTATAGCGGTTATTTTAGGTGTAGTTTTAAATGAAGTTTTTACTTCTACAGGAAGCTCATTGGCAATTGCAAAAGAGCATTTGGTTTCTTTGCCAGTTCCAAAATCTTTTGACGAATTTAAATCAATTCTTATTACACCAAATTTTGCTGCTGTAACAAATCCGCAGGTTTGGGTAGTTGGGGTTACAATTGCTATTGTGGCTTCTATTGAAACTTTATTGTGTATTGAAGCTGCTGACAGAATGGACGTTCAAAAACGTTATACCAATACAAATGTTGAGTTAAGAGCTCAGGGAATTGGTAATATCGTGAGTTCGCTTTTAGGAGGTTTACCAATGACATCAGTTGTGGTTAGATCATCTGCAAATAATAATGCCGGTGCAAAATCGAAAATGTCATCTATTATTCACGGTGTGCTTTTATTGGTAAGTGTTTTGAGTATTCCTGCAGTTTTGAATAAAATTCCGTTAGCTACTTTGGCTACCGTTTTAATATTAGTTGGTTACAAATTAGCTAAGCCTGCAACTTTCTTCCATTTCTGGGAAAAAGGAAAGTATCAGTTCATACCTTTTATTGCAACCTTAGTATTTGTTGTCGCAACAGATTTATTGAAAGGTGTTGCATTGGGGGTTATCATCAGTATTATTTTTGTATTGAGAGGAAACCTGAAAAGAGCATACAGCTTTAAAAAGGAAGAATACGAAGACGGAGACGTTATTCATATCGACTTAGCTCAGGAAGTTTCTTTCTTAAACAAAGCAGCTATCAAGTTGACATTGAGTGAGATTCCTGAAAATTCAAAAGTTATTATCAATGCACACGATACGGAGTACATAGCGCACGATGTACTGGATTTAATTCGTGAGTTTAAAGAAACTCGTGCCATTGATGAAAATATCAAAGTAAAATTGAAGGGCTTTAAGAAAGCGTATGAGTTAGAGAATACTCCTGAAAAAGACAATCATGTTTCGATAGAACATTATTATGATGTTGCGAAGAGAGCATTGGTTAAAAAGGAAGCATCTAAAGAAAAATTTTAAACAAATTAAATAAATTAAGGTATTTCTGGATTGTGAGAAATGTCAAAAATTAGGTAACTTTACAGTAGCGTTATCTTTGATATGTTTAATCATTTAGAAATATCATTTAAAAAGAAAAAAGAATGAGAAAGTTTTATGAGCAATTATTAGAAAACAATAAAGAGTGGGTTGAAAAATCATTAGCATTAGATCCAAATTATTTTGCAGATTTAGCAAAAGGACAAACACCGCCATTATTATGGATTGGATGTTCTGACAGCCGTGTTCCTGCAAACGAAATTATTGGTGCTAAGCCAGGTGAGGTTTTCGTACACCGTAATATTGCTAATATGGTCGTGCACTCAGACATGAATATGTTAAGCGTATTAGATTATGCAGTAAATGTTTTAAAAGTAAAACACGTTATTGTTTGTGGACATTACGGTTGTGGTGGAGTAAAAGCTGCAATGGGAAATATGTCTGTTGGAATTATTGACAACTGGATTCGTCACATTAAAGATGAATACCGTTTGCACGACAAATACTTAAATTCAATTGAAGATGAAACAGAACGTTTTAATGCTTTTGTTGAAATCAATGCTAAAGAACAAGTTTACAACTTAGCAAAAACTTCGATTGTGCAGGGAGCATGGAAAAATGGTCAGGATTTAATGCTTCACGGCTGGGTTTACGGATTGAATTCAGGTTTTGTAACTGATTTAAATGTAAACATTGCTTCGAATGCTGAATTAGATGAAGTATATCAATTGAGTAATCTGTAAGAAGATATTTATTAGAATAGAAAATCGCCTCAAAAGGGCGATTTTTTTTTATTCGTTTTCGTCTAGATTTTCATTGAATGCCGATGGTAACATCGTCGGAATAAACTTTATTAAAATTGGCAATAACAAACTTCCGCCGGGAAGTAAAAAGATAGTAAGTGACGGAATCGTTTTACAGATATCCAAAAGTTGTTTTTTTACTTTTTTCTTTTCCTTGGCATCCAGGTCTCTGGTTGTAGAATAAGCCAGTAGCACCATCAATTCTTTACTCTGAACAATTTCCTTAACCAGTCTGTTTTTGTTTCTAATAATCAGTTTTACGACTGTGTGTGTCATTTGGTCGTAAAAATGTTTTACCGGATTTGAATAGTTAAAATACGGGATTTTCTTTTTATGTGTTGTTATAAACGAATTGGTAGTATCGATACTGTGTGTTACAAAATCGTCCGGAACTCTCATCATTGAACCTAACGAATACAAAAAGTAAGCTTCTTCATTTTCGACCACACCATCACTCCATAAAGCCATTCCGGCCATATCGATTAGGTAATAATGTTCTAGTTTATTGGTGAAATAATCAAGTTGCAAAGTTTCTAAGGTATCAACGGTAACTTTTGAAAATTTTGAATAGCGTATTGATGCTTCAAAAAGTTTAATCAATAAATCATCATGTTGCGATTTTACGGTTTTGGTTTTTAAGGCCAAACCAACAATACCAAGAACCGTTTCTTCAATTCGCTTTAAATATTTCTCCGGAATTGCACCATGTTCTAAATATTGTCTAAAAGCTAATACATCAATAAATAACAAAGCATTGGTTACCAAATGCGAAAAGTTTTTACTGATAATACTGTCGTTAGTCTGTACTCTCTGATCAATTATACTTTCCAGTGAAAGGGAAGGAGTATCTTTTGGAAGTAAAATTTTAAATAAACTAAATCCTTCCGGATTCATTTCTTTATAAAATTTTAAAACTTCGGTAGTAAAGTTGTCGGGTTCAGAATTTCTTTTTTCCAGACAAAAAACACCATACAAAGTATTTAATAAGGCAATTTTAGAAATCTCGGTTTTAAACCAGCCTTTTATCGGAATAGGAATTCGGGAATCAACCGAAATGATGTGACCATAAATGAAGCCGGTTGCTCTGACTTTATCATAAAACGATTCATTAGTATCAAAAGGAATGGCTTCTGAAAACTTTTGTTCGCTAAAAAACTTATCTATCCAACCTGGTGCCGATGGGTTAATCATTAACTTTTGTTTGAGGCTACAAAGCTATATTTTTTTCTCGTTTTAGAATTACTTTAAAATGAAATAACCACTAGATTTTGTGAAAAAATAGTGGTTATTGAATTTTTATTTGATGATTCCTGCGCAGGCAACACGACCGCCAGCATTTCCGGTAGGTTGTGTAGTAAAATCATCCGTTCCCTGATGTACTATTAAACCTTTTCCCAGAACATCTTTGGTTGCATCACCACAGCCTACACACCATTCGTCAGTAGTTAAAGTAATGGTTCCGTTACCTTTTGCATCAGCAGTGAAGTTTCCGATATCTCCTTTGTGATATTCACCAACTCCCCATTTTCCATGTTTTTTAAAGGTTGGATTCCAGTGTCCACCAGCAGAACTTCCGTCGGCAGCAGTACAATCTGATTTTTCGTGAATGTGTATCGCATGAACTCCGGGCTGTAATCCGGCAACTTTTGCAACAAAAGTTACTTTTCCGTTTTTCTCTGTAAAAGTAGCAGTTCCGCTTACGGTGCTATTACTTTTTGGTTCTAAATTTACCGTTATAGTTTTAGCGTCATTCGACTTTGTATTCGTCTTACAACCAATTATCAAGGCAGTAATTATGGCGAAAGAAACAATTATTTTTTTCATATGCGAGGCTTTTAAATTAAAGATTAAGTAAATTTAACATAAAAAATACGATATAAGTTAACGTCTTAAGTTAAAAAAAACTAAAACTATTAATTGTATTTTACTAAAAGTTTGAGGTTGAAGACAAAAATATTGCTTAAATTCGTAGAGGTATTTAACGAAAATTTTCCCAAATTCAATTTTCTAATTCATTAATATTTAATCTGTAACGTTATGATGAAGAATGTTTTTATCCTTGTTTTTTTAAGCGCTATACTAATTTCGTGTAAATGCAAAAAAGTAGATACAGTATCTAAACTGGAAGGAAATTGGGAATTAAATTATATTTCGGGCCCAAGAATAGCTTTTGATGGTTTGTATCCAAACAAAAAACCAACCATAAATTTTGACCTGAAAGAAAATCATATTTCAGGGAACAGCAGCTGTAATTCATTTAACGGGAAACTTGTTCTTGACGGTAATAAAATTGATTTTACGCAACCTATGGCCATGACCAAAATGATGTGTCAGGATGGTCAGGGAGAGCAGGTATTTATGAGTACTTTGCAAAAAATAACTTCATATGACGTAACAGATGAAGGCAAAACCCTGAATCTTATTTCTGGAGATATTGCAATGATGCGATTTACCAAAAAGTAATTTCTACTTAATTAACTCTATTAAATATTTATTTTATGAAAGATAAATTATCGATTTTATTAGTGTTATCTTTCTTTTTGAGTTTTCCGGTTTTAGCGCAGGAAAAAACAAAGAAAGAATTAAAAGCAGAACGAGAATTACAAAAACAAAAAGAAATTGAAGCACTTATTGATTCTAAAAATTTTGTTTTTGAAGCACAAAAAGCAACTCCGCAAGGTGGCCGACTTTTGAATTTAGATTACAATACTTATTTTTTGAAATTTAATACAGAGAAGACAACATGTGATTTGCCTTTTTTTGGCCGCGCTTATAATGTCGCATACGGCGGAGATGGCGGCATAAAATTCGAAGGTGTGCCAGAGAATATTCAAATTGAAAAAAAGAAAAAGTCGTATACGGTTAAGGCTTCTGTGAAAGGTAAAGATGATGCTTATAGCCTTATGTTTACTATTTTTTATGATGGAGGAGCATCTCTTTCTGTCACCAGTAATAACAGAGCATCGATTTCGTATGATGGAGAAATTGAAGCTCCAAAAGTTGAAGCAGATAAAAAATAAGAAGAGCGTTTTAATTTTTAATAATGATATCCCCGAATTCTTTACTTTATGCCAAAAAATACTTTTTATGTTTTGATCCAGAAACATTACTTGATAATAGTGTTTCTACTGGGAATGTTTTCGGCTTTTAGCCAGGATTTAGAACCGCGTGTATATGCTAATGTTCCAAAAAAATTAAATGTGGTAGCCGTCGGATATGCCTTCATGGATGGAAATGTATTAACAGAGCCGTCTTTGCCAATTTCTGACTTTACGATTCAGAGTCATAATTTTGCGGCAAATTACGTGAGAACATTTGGTTTGTCAGGCAAATTGGCTCGTATACAAGTTGCGTTACCTTATACTTTTATGGATGGATCGGCAAATGTAAACGGTGAGAATATAACCGGTTCAAGAACGGGCTTTGGTGATATGAAAGTACGTTTTGGAGTAAATTTATTAGGTTCGCCTGCCCTTGATAAAGCTGAATTTAGAAAATTCGAGCAAAAAACCATCTTAGGGGTAAGTCTGGTAACCTCAATCCCGACAGGAAAATATTACGATGATAAACGGGTGAATATAGGTACAAACCGTTGGGGATTTAAGCCGGAAATTGGTGTTTCACAACGATTTTCTCATTTCTATGCAGAAGTCTACGGAGGTATCTGGTTTTATACGGATAACAATGATTTTATGGGGAAAAAGTTAGAGCAAAAGCATACTTACAGTTTGCAGGCGCACGGCAGCTATTATTTCAAGAACAGCATGTGGATTGGCCTTAATACAAATTGGTTTTTTGGAGGCGAAACTATAATAAATGGTGTTTCTGATGATAGTCAAATAGACAATTGGAGAGTTGGAGCTACATTTTCAACTCCTATTGCAAAAGGGCAGACCATCAAGTTTCAATACCATGTGGGGGCTTACACCAATAATGGATTAAATTATTATGCTTTGACAGCCGCTTACCAGTATTCTTTCTTTTAAAATTTAAATAATGTAATATCTTGAAAATCAATATATTTTATAGTAAATAAATGTTTGTAAATAATTTTTAAAAAACTAAAAACCATGAAAAAATTAAGTGTTATCCTTGTTTTGGCAATTGCCTCGTTTTCGTCGTATGCTCAATCGTCCTATAAGGAAGATGTAGAATTAGTGCAGAGTATTTATGGAAAATCTAAAAGTGATCTTGTAAGACAATATATGAATTTGTCTGATACTCAGGCTGCAGCTTTTACAAAAGTGTATGACAATTATGAGATGGAGCGTAAAACTCTTGGACAAAATAAGTTACAACTAATTAATGATTATGCAAGTAATTATGCAACTCTAACAGATGAAAAAGCAGATGAGCTTGCAAAAGGGACCTTGAAGAATAATCAGGATTATGAGAAGTTGTATTCTAAAACTTATGGTCAGGCCAAAAAAGCAATAGGAGCAATAAATGCAGCAAAATTTATTCAGTTAGAGGTTTATTTACAAACTGTTATTCGCAACGAAATTCAGGAGTCTATTCCTTTTATTGGAGAATTGGATAAAACAAAAGTTAAAATGTAATTTTGAACTAAAAAAAGCGGCAGTTATAGGTTTCTATAACTGCCGCTTTTTTATTTTCAGGACTATTTATTTAGCCACTTTTACTTCATAGATAGCGTTTACCATTCCGTTGCGAGTTGCGTCCAAAGGCAATTCCCAAAACATAATCCCGCCTAATTTTTTAGTTTTCACATATTCTGTTTTTGCTTTTATAGATCTAATATCATCAGATGTAGCAAATGTTTTTGTTCCTGCGTTGTACCAGTAAGGTGCTTGCGCTTTTTCATCATAAAAATATTTCCACCCATTTGCTTCTGTATAAGTTGTAGCAAAGTTTTTAAAATCAGCACCAGGAATGTGTTCACCAGATTGATATAAACCGTTGTTGATGTTTTCGACATTTTTCCATGTTCTGGTATAAAAAGCACCACCTATGATTAATTTTTCTGCAGGAACTCCTTGTTTTAAAAGATAAGTAACCGCTCTGTCTGTTGATTCTTCATTTGGTTTTGTGCTGTATAGCGGAGTATGGTGACCTGTAACTTTAGAATATCCGTTTACCAAATCATAACTCATAATGTTTATACGATTTACAAGTGGTGCTACAGTTTTCCAATCAATAGATTCGTCTAAATATTTTTGAAAACCTCCGGCAGCAAAACTCAATTCATATTTTTTCCCTAAAGTAGAACGTAAAATTTTGATCAGCTCAGTAAAATTTGGTTTATCTGCAGCTTGATATAAATGGCCTGGAAGTCCTTCTATAGCCGGATATTCCCAGTCTAAATCTAAACCATCTACTTTAAAATAAGTACTAACTTCTTTTACTGATTTAGCAAAAGTTAATCTTCCCTCGGGAGTTGAAAATGCAGCGGAACATGGTTCGCAACCACCCCATCCACCAAGAGATAAAACAATTTTAAGTTGTGGATTTGTAGCTTTTAAAGAAACCAGGTGTTTAATGGTTATCGAATCTTTAGGAGAATCAACGCTTAATTTACCGTTTTTTAAATGGCAAAAACTAAAAATAATTTGATCCAGTTTGTTTACTTCATATTCGTTAATCAATTTGTCATCGCCGGTGTAGTAAGCAATAATATCCAATTTTTTATTTTTTTGCGCGAAAGTATTTGTTGTAAAAGTGCACAATAATAAAAAGGCAATCAGGTTAATTTGTTTCATTATTTATGTTTTTTGAGTTTTTTGAATGCTAAATATAAAACTTTTCCAATAAAGTAGCAGTGAAATAGCTTCACAGTACATAGTTGCATGCTTAGATTTTTGGCAGAGATTAATATTTTTAGTGGGATTTAAGAAAAACATTTCTTTTTGATTAAATTTACAATACATTGATTAATAGTTTTTTAAATTCTTTGTTGATTCCTGTTAACACCGTTATAAAACTAAAGCTTGTTTGAAATAATAAAAATAATAAATCATTTTACTATGAATAAATCTACCGGCTCAAGTGTATTTCAAACCAATTTTACAAAATCAGTTGCCTTACCAAGTTTAACCATAATTATTGCAATTTCATTGTTTTGTGGTTTTTTCTCAAAAGAGGCAGAGCAGTCTTTTAATTTTGTGAAAGATATTATATTCAGAAATCTGAGTTGGCTTTATGTCTTATTAGTTACTGTTTTTGTTTTGTTTTTGATCACATTGGCTATTAGCAAATTCGGTAAAATCAAATTGGGAGCAGATGATTCAGAACCAGAATATTCTTTTTTTTCCTGGGTTGCCATGCTTTTTGCTGCCGGAATGGGAATTGGTTTAATGTATTTTGGAGTAGGAGAGACGATGTCACATTATGCCACACCGGCTAATGCTAATTTAGCTGAAAATTTAAGAGCGAAAGAAGCACAGCTCTATACCTTTTTTCACTGGGGATTTCATGCCTGGTCGATTTATGGTGTAGTGGGTTTGTCTCTTGCTTATTTTGCTTACAGACATAATTTACCTTTAGCGATTCGAAGTGGTTTTTATCCTATTTTGAAAGGCAAAATCCATGGGAAATTTGGAAATATTGTTGATGTTTTTGGTTTGTGTAGTACTTTTTTCGGAATAGCAACCACACTCGGTTTCGGTGTTGTACAATTAAGTGCCGGATTAGTAAGTCTTCATTTAATTCCCGATACTGGTTTTACCTATCAGGTTATAATTGTTTTAGTAGTGATGCTAATTGCTGTTTTTTCTGCTATTTCCGGCTTAGGAAAAGGAGTTAAAAAACTAAGTGAACTAAATATTATGATGGCCGTTTTATTAATGTTGTTTATCTTGATTTGCGGACCAACGATTTACATCCTTAGTACTTTTACGGAAGGTTTAGGGCATTACATCAGCCATTTTGTATCGTTGACTTTTAATACCTACGCTTATGAAAAAGGAAGCCAGGAATGGTTTTCTAACTGGACTATTTTATATTGGGCATGGTGGATATCCTGGGCACCTTATGTTGGATTATTTATAGCTAAAATTTCTAAGGGAAGAACTATTCGCGAGTTTATTCTGGCTGTTTTATTCCTTCCTTCGTTTTTTAATTTTCTTTGGATGACCGTGTTCGGAAGCAGTGCTGTATGGATTGATGAACATGTTGCTCATGGTGCTTTAAGTGTATTTGCTAATAATCCGGATACGCTCTTGTTTAATTTCTTTACTTATTTTCCTTTAACGACATTTTTGAACGCCTTATCAATCCTAATCATCTGTGTGTTTTTTATCACTTCCGCCGATTCTGGGATCTTTATTATGAATGGGATCGCTTCTAAAGGAGCTATTAGTTCTCCGAAATGGCAAAGTGTTTTTTGGGGTGTTCTGTTATCACTTTTATCTTTAAGCTTATTGCGAACAGGTGGTTTAGCTTCACTTCAAACGATGACTTTGATTACAGCATTGCCTTTCGGAATTATTATGGCGTTGCTGTGTTATAATTTATGGAAAGCTCTGGTGGTAGACAGCGAATACAGTGAGAAAAAATATTCGCACGGAAGTCTGAATTGGAACAACAACAATTGGCGGGAACATTTAGAAAAAATTGTAACCGTTTCCCAAAAGAAAGATGTGCATAAATTTCTGAATGAAACCGTAAAAAAAGCTTTTGAAGAATTGTCTGTTGAATTGTCAAAAAACAACATTGAAGCCCATATAAATTCCTTTTCAGATCCGCAGGCAATTGAGTTGGAAATCAAATACGATCAATTGCGAAATTTTAAATATGGAGTAATGGCCCAAAGGCAAACTGTTTCTGAAACCTTAATTAATGAGAAAAACACACCGGACATCGATTCCGAAGTAATATTTCAGCCGATTACGTATTTTGGAGATCACAGAATGGGTTATGATATTCAATATTTCGGTAAAGACGGAATCATTTCAGATGTGCTAAGAGAATATGAACGCTTCTTAAATCTAAGTTCAGAAGGCGATCACGATTTGATCATGAAACCGATTAGTTAATTGTTAATTATAATTAATTGGAATATAAAATGCCACAGATTACACGATTTATAAAGATTTTTAAATCATTTTAATCCTGTAATCTGTGGCAAAACTATTTTATATGAACTTTAGTTTAACCCCACTGCTATGCGCCTCTACATTAAATGAACTTATATCACTTATTTGATGAAAAAAAAAACAAAAAAATAAACCCGCACAGTTTCGGACTTGTGCGGGTTTAAACAAATTAAAAGCTAAAAACTATTTTTGTATTAGAAGCAGTATTCGTTTTCTGCAACTAACTTAGAAGTAATTGTTTCTCTCAATGCCACAACATTTGGATTGTTTGTATATTTTGTGAAACGTTTTAATCCCATTAACATCATACGTTGTTCGTCACCTTCAGCAAAAGAAATAATTCCTTCTTTTCCTCTAGAGTTAACGATATCTACTGCTTTGTATAAGTATAATTTTGCCATAGCAATTTGCTCTTGTACTTTAGCTTCACCTTGATTTTTGGCTAATTTCTCCGTTCTTAAAATAGTACTTTCAGCCATGTAAACCTCGATTAAGATATCAGAAGCAGCCATCAATAATTGTTGGTGTGAATCTAAATCCGGACCATATTTTTGAACAGCGCTACCAGCAACCATTAAGAATACTTTTTTAAGGTTAGCGATAATTCCTTTTTCTTCAGCAAATAATTCAGAGAAATCAGGCGTATCAAAAGATGGAATTCCCATTAATTCTTCAGAAACCTTCATTGCAGGTCCTAATAAATCAACGTGTCCTTTCATTGCTTTTTTGATCAACATACCTACAGAAAGCATTCTGTTGATTTCGTTTGTTCCTTCGTAAATTCTGGCAATACGAGCATCTCTCCAGGCACTTTCCATTGGAGTGTCTTCAGAGAATCCCATTCCACCAAAAATCTGAATTCCTTCATCAGCACAAGATTGTACGTCTTCAGAAACTGCTACTTTTAAGATTGAACATTCGATAGCATATTCTTCAACACCTTTCAATTCCGCTTCCTGGTGAGAAGTTCCTTCAGCTTCACGAGCAGCAATTCTGTCTTCGATATCTTTTGCAGCACGGTAAGAAGCACTTTCTCCAGCGTATGCATTAGTTGCCATTTCAGCTAATTTAGAACGTATAGCTCCAAAAGATGAAATTGCAGTGTTGAACTGAATTCTTTCATTAGCATATTTTACTGCATTTGAAGTAACTCTACGTTGTGCATCTAAACAAGCAGCAGCCAATTTAATACGTCCAACGTTTAAAGCATTCATGGCAATTTTGAAACCGTTTCCTCTTTCAGACAACATGTTTTCAACAGGAACTTTTGTATCGTTGAAGAAAACCTGACGCGTAGAAGAAGCACGAATTCCTAATTTATGCTCTTCTTCATTCATAGAAATCCCGTTTG
Source organism: Flavobacterium aquidurense (assembly GCA_900107365.1). Classification (GTDB taxonomy): domain Bacteria; phylum Bacteroidota; class Bacteroidia; order Flavobacteriales; family Flavobacteriaceae; genus Flavobacterium; species Flavobacterium aquidurense. Next base: position 281,900 of record FNPS01000002.1, on the reverse strand, counting down.
ACGGATCGTTTTCTACGATGAAACCTGTAATGTTTTTATCATCTCCAATTCTAGCAAAAACGATGAAAACGCTACAGAAACCTGCATTCGAAATCCACATTTTTTGTCCAGTGATTGAGTAGTATTTTCCATCTTCAGATAAAACAGCTTTTGTTTTTCCTGAGTTAGCATCAGATCCTGCACCTGGTTCCGTTAAGCAATAAGCTCCAAACCATTCTCCAGAAGCCAATTTAGGAACGTATTTTTTCTTTTGTTCTTCAGTACCATAAAGTGTAATTGGCATAGTTCCAATTCCTGTATGCGCACCAAAAGCAGTTGAGAAAGATCCTGTAGCACCAGAAATGTAATCGCAAACTAACATTGTAGATACAAATCCCATTCCTAATCCGCCATATTCTTCAGGAACCGCAACTCCAAGAAGTCCTAGTTCACCAGCTTTACGCATAGATGATTCTGTATAAGCGTAATCTTTTTTCTCAAAACGATCTTTATGCGCCCATAATTCTTTGTCAACGAACTCTTTTACAGAGTCACGCATCATTAACTGCTCTTCTGAGAAATCTTCTGGTGTAAAGACATCTTCGCACTTTGTTTCCTTAACTAAAAACTGACCACCACGGGTTACGTTTTTTTCGATTGTATCTGCCATTTTGTTTTTGTTTAGATAAAAGATGAAAGAATCAAGAAGAAAGATTTTTGTCTAACTTACTTATGAAACCAGTGGTCATCTTTTGAAATTCAATTATTTTGTTTTCTATTTCTTCCGTTTTTTCTATTGATAAATAGTCATTCTGACATGCTATCAATAATTGTGTTTGTAATTCAAATGAAGATCCTAAACTAATATTCAAATAATGCTGAAAATGTTTATTTCCTCTATTTGAACCTTCTGCAATATTTGATGGCATTGAAACGGAGCATCGATTCATTTGACTAGATAAGCTGTAAGTTTCAGATTTTGGAAAAGTTGAAGTCAGTTTATAAATATCATTTGTAATATTCATTGCTAAAATCCAAATTTTCAAATTCTTAAAATTGTGTCTCATTTTTTTTGAGTCAAGTTAAGAAACTAAGATTAATAAAAGTAGGTTTTTTATTACTTTTTAAAAAATCTTGATTCTTACTTCTTCCTTCTCAAAAAAACATCTTTCCTCTTGCTTCTTTGCTCTTTCGTCTCTTTACAGTACCTCGTAAATCCCAGCACTCCCTTGTCCAGTCCCCACACACATAGAAACAATTCCGTATTTACTACCTCTGCGTTTCATCTCATCAAATAACTGAACAGAAAGTTTAGCACCAGTACATCCCAGAGGGTGGCCTAAAGCGATCGCTCCACCGTTTACGTTTACGATATCAGGGTTTAAACCTAACTCGCGAATTACAGCCAAAGACTGAGAAGCAAAAGCTTCGTTTAATTCAACCAAGTCAATATCTTTCAATTCTAAACCAGCTTGTTTTAAGGCTTTCGGAATAGCTTTTACAGGACCAATACCCATAATTCTTGGCTCAACGCCAGATGAAGCAAAATTTACTAATCTGGCAATTGGCTCAAGGTTTAATTCTTTAACCATGTCCTCACTCATGATTAAAACAAAAGCAGCACCATCACTCATTTGTGATGAGTTACCTGCTGTAACGCTTCCGTCGGCAGCAAAAACGGGTCTCAATCCAGCTAAAGCAGCAACTGATGTTCCGGCTCTTGGACCTTCGTCTTGTTTTACAACGTATGATTTAGTTTCTTTTTTTCCATTTTCATTGATGAAAGTCTGCTCAACAGTAATCGGAACGATTTGTTTGTCGAATTTCCCTTCAGCTTGTGCTTTCAAAGCTTTCATATGAGAGTTGTAAGCAAACTCATCCTGATCTTCTCTTGAGATTTTGTATTGGTTGGCAACCGCTTCAGCAGTTAAACCCATTCCCCAGTAGTAATCTTCGTGACCTGCAGCGGCAACTTTATAATCCGGAGTTGGTTTGTAACCTCCCATCGGAATAAAACTCATACTTTCGGCTCCACCAGCGATAATACAATCTGCCATTCCTGATTGGATTTTAGCAGTTGCCATTCCGATAGTTTCTAATCCGGATGCGCAATAACGGTTAACCGTTACACCAGGAACGTCTTCTACTTTTAATCCCATTAAAGAGATCAAACGTCCAACGTTAAGTCCTTGTTCTGCTTCCGGCATGGCATTTCCTACCATAACGTCGTCGATACGTTTTTTGTCGAAATCAGGCAGTTCATCCATCATAAACTGAATAGTTTCTGCTGCTAATTCGTCAGGTCTTTTAAATCTAAAAACCCCTTTTGGTGCTTTTCCTACCGCAGTACGGTAAGCTTTTACTATATATGCTGTTTTCATTTGTTTTATTTTTTAAGATTTTAGAAGAGGCAAGAGACAAGAAGCAAGAGAAAAGACAAAAACCAGTTTGGAGTCTTGCTTCTTGCATCTTTGCTCTATTTTCTAATTACGAAGTGGTTTTCCTTTAGTTAACATATACTGAATTCTCTCTAAAGTCTTACGCTCTGTACAAAGAGATAAGAAAGCTTCACGTTCGATATCTAATAAATATTGTTCAGATACTAAAGTTGCTTCAGATAAATCACCTCCGGCCATTACATAAGCCAGTTTGTTAGCGATTTTTTTATCGTGCTCAGAAATGTATTTTCCAGCTTCCATTTGGTCTGTTCCAACTAAGAACATTCCTAATGCCTGTTTACCTAAAACCTTAACATCAGTTCTTCTGATTGGTTGTGTATAACCCGCTTCTGCCATTAATAAAGCATGTTTCTTAGCTTCAGCAATCTGACGATCTTTGTTTACCACGATAACATCTTTACCATGTTGAAGAAGTCCTGTGTCAAAAGCTTCATAACCAGAAGTCGATACTTTTGCCATAGCGATTGTTAAGAAATACTCTTGAAGAACGTTCAATTCCACATCATTTTTGCGGAATAAATCTGAAGCTCTCAAAGCCATTTCTTTAGATCCACCACCACCAGGAAGTACACCAACACCAAATTCAACTAATCCCATATACGTTTCTGCAGCAGCAACCACTTTATCAGCGTGTAAGCTCATTTCGCATCCACCACCAAAAGTCATTCCGTGAGGGGCAACTACAACTGGAATAGAAGAGTAACGAACGCGCATCATAGTGTCCTGGAACATTTTGATTGCCATGTTCAATTCGTCATATTCCTGCTCAACTGCCATCATGAAAATCATTCCGATATTAGCTCCAACAGAGAAATTCGCTGCCTGGTTACCAATAACCAAACCTTGGTATTCTTTTTCAGATAAGTCGATTGCTTTATTGATAGCCTGAAGTACATCGCCACCAATAGTATTCATTTTAGATTGGAATTCTAAGTTCAGGATTCCGTCTCCTAGATCCTGAATGATTGCACCGCTATTGCTCCAAACTTTTTTGCTTTCGCGAATGTTGTTTAGGATAATGAATGAATCTTGTCCAGGAACTTTTACTTGTGATTTTGTTGGAATGTTATAGAAATAAGTTGCTCCTTCTTTTACAGAATAGAAACTTTCGCTTCCGGAAGCTAACATCTCAGTAACCCACGCAGCTGGCTCTAAACCTTCTGCTTTCATGATTTCGATTCCGTTGGCAACACCAATCGCGTCCCAAATTTCGAATGGACCATTTTCCCATCCAAAACCAGCTTTCATCGCATCATCAATTTTGTATAATTCGTCTGAGATTTCAGGAATTCTGTTTGACACATAAGCAAACATTCCAGAGAAACTCTTACGGTAGAATTCACCTGCTTTGTCTTTTCCTTTTACCAAAACTTTAAAACGATCAATTGGCTTATCAATAGTTTTTGTTAATTCTAGTGTAGCAAAACTTGCTTTTTTAGCAGCGCGGTATTCTAATGTATCTAAGTCTAAAGACAAAATATCTTTATCTACTTTTTTATAAAACCCTTGACCTGTTTTGCTTCCTAACCATTTATTTTCCATCATTTTATTGACGAAATCAGGAAGTTTAAACAATTCGTGTTGTTCGTCGTTCGGGCAGTTTTCGTAGATACCGTTGGCAACGTGTACCAAAGTATCCAAACCAACAACGTCAACCGTACGGAAAGTAGCCGATTTTGGACGACCAATTACCGGACCAGTCAATTTATCAACCTCTTCAATCGTTAATCCCATTTCTTTTACCAGGTGGAATAAACTCTGAATACCGTAAATACCAATTCTATTTCCAATAAACGCCGGAGTATCTTTAGCCACAACCGAAGTTTTTCCTAAGAATTTAGAACCGTATTCGTTTAAGAAATCCAATACTTCAGTTGAAGTTTTTGGACCAGGAATAATTTCAAATAATTTTAAGTAACGCGCAGGGTTAAAAAAGTGAGTTCCGCAGAAGTGTTGTTGAAAATCTTCGCTTCTTCCTTCGCTCATAAAATGAATTGGAATACCAGAAGTGTTTGAAGTAACCAAAGTTCCCGGCTTGCGGAATTTCTCGATTTGTTCAAAAACCAATTTTTTGATATCCAAACGCTCTACAACAACTTCAATAATCCAGTCAACATTGGCAATTTTTGCCATATCATCAGTCGTATTTCCAGTCGTGATTCGACTAGCAAATTTTTGACTGTAAATAGGAGACGGTTTCGATTTTAATGAATTCGCCAAGTGCTCGTTTACTACACGGTTGCGAACTGCTTTACTTTCAAGTGTTAATCCTTTTTTAGCTTCAGCTTCTGTCAACTCGCGTGGTACGATGTCAAGCAGTAAAACTTCAACACCAATGTTGGCAAAATGACAAGCTATTCCTGAACCCATAATTCCGGATCCAATTACAGCAACTTTTTTAATTGTGCGTTTCATAATAAGTCGTTAATATTTATTTTTTTTATTTGAATTGAAATAAGCCGTCTCCAGTAATACGAATCTGCTTATTCCTTTTCTTTATTTTCTGTTTGCGTAAATATGTTTTTGTCCTGAATCAATTCGTTGATAATTTCAGAAACTTCGATAAAATGTTTCAGTTTTTCGTCTGATACATGTTTTCTAATCGTTTCATTAAATTTCAGAACGGTATTCTTAGATAAATCTCTTTTTTCTTTTCCAAATTCGGTCAGGTAGATCAAAACACCGCGTCCGTCAGATGGATTTTTTTTGCGAACAATCAAACCTTTGTCTTCCATTGATTTTAATGTTCTGGTCAGGCTGGTGGCTTCCATTCCCATTCTTGGTCCCAAGGAAGTCGAAGGCGTACCTTCTTCCTTGTCGATACTCAAAAGCGCAAACCCGGTAGCCATTGTGGCATCGTATTTTGCAGCTTCTTCGTTATACATTCTTGAAACAGCTTGCCATGTCGCTCTCAAAATATAATCTATTGTTTTGTCTTTCATAGGTAACTATATCGATTTCAAATATAATCAAAAAATACTATGCGTGCATATTATTTTTTCATAAATTTTTGGTTAATAAATTTTTTGTTCTGGTTTTCAGTGTTTTATGGTTTTATTTTAATTGAAATATACTATTCTTTTTTGATATTTTAACAAATTAAGTGCGGTAAAAATTGTTTTATGACTTTATAACGGATTTAAATTCCGTATAATGTAAAAATTCTTGTTTATAATGCAGTATTATTATTCAATTCGTATTTAGAAAGTGCCTTTTGCAGTATTTTTTTCATTCGGGTTCGCAGGTTTTCGGGTCTCAGAATTTCGATTCCGTCTCCAAAACCCAATAAAATACGTTCCATTTCATAATTCGGAGAAATAAACAAATGCACAATAATACTTCCGTCTTCATTTTCTTTAATCAATCGCTGTGAAGAGTGCAAAGGTTTCGTCACTACATACGGCGCATTTACAGCATCAATCCAAAGTTCGATTCGCTTGGGCTGTAAGCCTGTATTTACCGTAACGCCAATTACATTTTTATAAAACAAATCGGCATCAAAATCTTCTTCTATATAAGGAAGGTTAAAATCGTAGTCGATCGCCAGGATTCTGTCCAAAGCTAAATTGGTAATCGGTTGCGAAGCTTTCTTTTTTCCCACCAAAAACCAACGGTTATTAAATTCCTTCAATATAAAAGGATGAAAGTTGAATTTGGTTTCTTCTCGCGATTTAAAAGATTTGTACGTAATCACAAGAACAACCTTCTTAATAATCGCCTGATAAATCTCGTCTAAAAAATGCAAACCTTTCAGCTTTTCGTTTTTATCCAGATAAATAACGGGTTTCGTATGCGATTTCTCCGCATAGATTTTATCCTCCAAACGCTGTAGAATATCCGAGACATCGCTAAACAAAGAGAAATCCTTAAACTGTTTCAGCATCGAAACCGTTTCGGTCAAAACATTCATATCCGTTTCCGTTAGCGGAATATCCGTTATCGAAAATTCGTCGTCTTCATATTTATAATATTTTTTATCATAAACAACAATTGGCGCATTATAACCCAGTTTTTCGCTTCGCATCAGCTGAATATCCATCTGAATCGTTCGTTTGCTAATCGGGTTTTCCCGACCCTCATATTCAAACAAAGCTTCAGAACAACATTCGATTAAATCTTCCAAAGTCCATTGCCGGTATTTATTCTGCAGACATTTGTCAATCGTTTTGTAGCGTATTAAGGCATTTTTGTTTTGTGACATAGTTTTAGGTTTTACCGCGAAGGCGCTAAGGTTCAAAGGTTTTGTTTCACGCAGATTTTGCAGATTTAAGCAGATTTTGCAGATTTTTTTTAATCATTTTAATCCTTTAATCTGTGGCTATAAAAAACTTTGCGACTTTGCTCCCGATAGCTATCGGGGATTGCGAGATTCAAATTTCCAGTATTTCAATTACGTATAATTATTTTCAGTTTTTGGGCGTGTCCCTCCGGGTCGGGCTTTCGGCTTTATCTTTTGTTCCGTTCCACTTCACAAAAGGATATCGCCTCTATCCCTCACGCTTCTTGTTCCATAAGGACATTTCTATTATTACAATATTATTTACCGTCACAATATTAATTCCCAGGGGGACAGCATGTTTCTAGAAATAATAAAACACGTTTTCATAAACCCCATCGGGGTGACATATTTTGTAATGTATTTACAGCCTAAATATCGCTCCGCTGGAGCTTTAATAATCAATTAAAGAATTCTAAAAAAATCTGCTAAATCTGCTAAATCTGCGAGAGAAAAATTTTGCGTCAAATTTTTTATAGCCACAGATTAAAAGATTAAAAGGATTAAAAAAATCTGCTTAATCTGCTTAAATCTGTAAAATCTGCGTGAAACAAAACTTTGCGACTCTGCTCCCGATAGCTATCGGGATTGCGAGATTCAAACATTCCCAACCTTAACTTAATAATTTTATTTCCTTTTCAATATTAGCTCTGGCCTTCTTTTCGTATAATTTCCTGAATTCATCCGTCTGAAAAATAAACTCATTCTCCAGAAAATGTTGCAACGCTTTCGCTCTTCCGGGTTTATATAGAAAATCAGGATAAATGCGGTATTCTTTTCTAATTTGTTCAAAATAGATTTTATAATCGTCCCAATCTCTGGCGAGTATTTTCAAATCAAAATCAATCAGCCAGTTAATATCTTCGACTTCATTATGCTGATGCAATTGTGTCGCGCAAATCATATCAAAAACCAATTTCGAATTCAAATTAGTTTCCTTCGGAAGAATCTTAATCGCATATTCAGCACTTTTCAGTTCGTTGTCTTTTTTACTGCTTATATAAATGTAATCGTGATAAAAGATCGAATACAAAACTTCATTCGGAAATTGAAGCTGATCAAAATAGGTTTCATATTCGCTAATCATATCTTGTAGATGCGTCAGATTATGATAATGCCTTGATTTTTTGGAATAAGCCTTTTCTAAATCAAGCCAATTGTGATGAATCTCATTTGCTGCAAAACCAGTGTTGGTGAGCAATTCGTTATATTTATCTTTAAGATTCATGTAGTTTTTTCTCAAAAATAACCATTCTTTTTTACTGCGCAAAATAATTGCGTAGTAAAATAAAACCTTTGTATCATCAAAAAAAGCAGTATTATGGGAAGTGAAAATATAAACAATAAATCCACGGCTAAAAATAAGTTTTTTAGAGACGAGCCAGTTTACTGCGAACAAAATCCAGATTTGCCAAAAGCCATCATCTGCGATCTTGACGGAACATTGGCTTTAATGAACGGAAGAAATCCTTTTAATGCGAGCAAATGCGATAATGATTTTCTACATTATCCGGTGGCGAATCTTTTAAAGAATTATAAAACGCTGGGATACAAAATACTGTTGGTTTCCGGAAGAGAGCATGTCTACAAAGAACCTACATTGCGTTTCCTTGAAAAACATGAAATAACATTCGATGCATTGCTTATGCGGAAAGCGAAAGACTACCGAAAAGATTCGATCATAAAAACAGAAATCTACAACGATTCGATTAAAGGGAAATACTTTATCGAATTTGTTTTAGACGACAGAAACCAAGTGGTAGATACCTGGCGAAAGGATCTGAAATTGCCTTGCTTTCAGGTTTATTATGGAGATTTTTGATCTTTTAAGATGCTGAGTTTCTATGGTACTGAGATACTAAGTTTTAGTACTGGTTAAAAAACTTTGCGGCTCTGCGACTTTGAGAGATTAAAAACACAAAAAAAAAATAAAACTTGGCGTGGTAGCGCCTTAGTGACAAGAAAACAAAACAACATGGAAACAATAAACAGAGACTTTGAAATACTAACGGATTACATACTGACTTTTTATTATTACAAATACCGCAATGTAGATCTACTTGAAGATTGGGCAATCGAACTGATCAATTCGAGTTATGAAAGTGAAGCTATTTATAATCTGGCTTGTTTCTACAAACCAATTGATTCTGACGAAGTGCAACCGTATCTGGAAGCTGTTTTGGCAGAATTGAATCTAACAGCAAAAAATAAAGAGGAGTCACAAAAATGTCATATAAGATATTTTCTAAATAAAGTTACGAAACAGGAGGATGTGAGAAGTAATCTGAAAAGAACGTTGCATTTTTCTTTCGATTTTGAGATAGACAAAGATATAGCCGAATTGTCTGCTCTTCAATATCTTTGGGATGATTTGGCAGATGGCCAGGTCAATTGGTATTGCAAAAATATTAGCCTAGACAATATAGAACAAGAAATTGTCGAAAAGGCAAAAAAATGGATGCGTGAAAATTAAGTTTAGTTTTCAGTCGCGTTCTCAGTTTTCAGGGTAGAGGCGCACAGCAGCGCGTCTCCCACAAGGTGTGCTTTCTTGGTTTAACACCAAGTGTTTTTACTCATTACCAAATTCAAAAGCCTTCAGCCGATTATTTGGTAACGTCTGCCATTACATTTTTGTTTTGCTATTTGTATTTATTAATTAGCGGTTTAGACGATCCTTTTGATATTCTCAACGGAGATACCAATGTCGATTTGAAACCTATCGATCGATTTAAACAACGATTGGGGGCTGATTTTTTGGTTTGAAAGCATAATTAAATAATGATCGAAACCGATGCGCCGTTTCCCCAACAGCCTTTTAAAGAAATACAACGAGCGTCGTTGCGAATCTTCTTTTTTGCCGCATGTTGCCGAAACAATTGCACAGTTTAAAGGAATTACTTTAGATAAAGTGTCGGAGGAAACGAGTAGGAATTCTAAAAGCTTTTTTGGGTTTTAGAATTTACTCAGCTTTTTTAACAAAAAAAAGGCAATTTAACAGATTTATAGGTTAGTTGCAGAGTAGAATATTACTAAGAAAATTATTATAAATACATTTGAAATCAATTAACCTAAAATGTGTAATTTTTTATGATAGAGAAAAAAAATGAAAAAGTAAATTCATACGATGATGTAAAAAGTAAAAAAAGACCTGCGATTCCCACAAAAGTTAAAATTGTATTATGGAGTAAATCAGCAGGCAAATGTCAGTTTGAAAATTGTCCTGAAGTTTTAAACATTGATAAAATAAAAAAAACAGATAATAATTCAGCATATATAGCCCATATATATGGATATGCAGAGGGTAGTGAAAGGTATGACAATATCTTATCTCCAAAATTAGAAATTGATATAAGTAATTTAATGCTTTTGTGTGATGGATGCCATCGCAGGATAGATGAAAAAGGTGTAGGGGAAAAAGACTATCCCGCTTCAGTTTTAATTGACATGAAAAGAATACATGAAGAAAGAATTGAATTGCTTTCTTCTATAAAACCTGATATGAATAGTCATATTGTAATTTATAAAGCAAATATAGGACAACATTCTCCTATAGTTACATATGAATCTGTTAGAGAATTTCTTTTACCAACAAATTACCCGGCTCAGAACAGGGCAATTGATTTGAGTTTTTCGGGAAGCTATTTTAGGGATAAAGATGAAAACTTTTGGAATGTAGAATTAGAAAATTTACAAAACCATTTTGATCGAGATTTATTGCCCTTGATTAATGACAAGACTATTCGTCATATTTCTTTATTTGCATTTGCGCCAATGCCACTATTAATAAAACTTGGAACGTTAATAGGTGATAAAATAGCAACAAGTGTTAAGCAATATGATAGAAATTCAGGCTCATGGAGTTTTTCAAATATCAGTATTCAAACGGAGTATAAATTATTAATAAATGAAACGGATAAAGTTGATCATGTTGCTTTAAATATTTCATTAAGTGCGACAATTAATAATGATAGAATCATTTCTGTTTTAGGGAATAATTGTAGTATTTATACTTTAACAATTGATAATCCAATTAACAGTTTTTTATTCAATAGAAATCAACTTGAAGATTTTACTATAAAAATTAGAGAAGTATTTAACAATATTAAAAAAATGCATGGTTCAAAAGTTCCGTTACATATTTTTCCTGCAATGCCAATTTCGATAGCAATTGAACTAGGTAGATATTGGATGCCAAAAGCAGATATGCCAATAATTATTTATGATGAAAACACAGCAAATGCTGGTTTTTCTAAAGCAATTGAAATAAGATAAAAATATAAAACAGATAAAAATATGTTAACTGAACAACAAAAAAATGATTTTAGCGAAATACTAGAAACTTTAGGAGAAAACCTGGATATTACAGAAACGCAATATAATGCAGCAATATCTAGCTATCAAAATGTTGGTAACTGGCTATCGAAAGAAGATTCTGAACTGAAGGCTTATAATCCGCTAATTAGACCTCAAGGCTCATTTATTCTGGGAACAATTATTCAACCTATTTGTGAAGATGATGACTTAGATATTGATTTGGTTTGCGAGTTAAGTAAAAAGAAAGATTCTTGGACACAATTTAATTTAAAAGAAATAGTTGGGAATCAATTGAAATCCCATAAAGGATTGGATGATTTATTAGATGAAGAAGGTAGAAGATGTTGGACCTTAAAATATAGAAAAGATTCCGAAAATATAAAAGAAAGATATCACATGGATATTTTGCCTGCTATTATAAGTGAAGGTTATGAAACTATCTTGAATGAATCATATAAAAGAATGTTTGATGAAAGCGATGTTAGTAAACTTTGTTTAAGTATAACCGACAAGGAAAGTAAAAACTATTATACTTCAACAATTCCAAAAGAATGGTTAAAGAGTAATCCGTTAGGCTACGCAAAATGGTTTTTTAGCAGAGCGACAATTCAAACGAATAAAATGTTTTCTATTAATGAAGCTGTTCGTCCAGTCCCAAGTTTTCAAAAAAACAGATTCCCTTTACAAAGAGTTGTCCAAATATTGAAGAGACATAGAGATATAATGTATAGAGATAGAAAAGATAAAATAGATAAACCTATTTCAGTTATAATTACAACATTAGTATCTAAAGCATATAATAAAGAAACGAATATTATTGAAGCACTAATAAATGTTATAAATAATATGGAATATTTCATTAAGGATTATAATCCAATTACTGAAAAGAGAGAGAAATATATTGAAAACCCCGTTAATAAAGAAGAAAATTTTGCAGACAAATGGAATGAGTTTCCAAAAAGAGAAGAAAATTTTTATGAATGGCTAAAAAAAGTCAAAGATGATGTTGAAAATATGACTTCACAATCTGGCTATGGATTACAAAGAATTAACGAATCAATGCAAGTGCCATTTGGAGATGAATTAATAAAAAAAACATTCAATACCTATGGTTTAAAAATAAGAAATTTAAGTGAGACAAATAGCTTGAAAGTTAATGTTGTTTCAGGTGCAATAGGCTCTGTAGGGATAAATATGAAAAAAAATAATTTTGAAGGAGTAAATGAATAACCACTATCATAAAAGAGAGCAAACAAAAACTAGGAATGGTTTTAGTTCATCTGCTCAATTATTAAAAATAAAAGAAATGTTTCCTAATATTGAAGTTGTTAAGGAGAAAGGAAATTCGTTTGAGATTAAATTTAAAATTCAACCAACTACACTAAGCCAATTTTATGATGTAAAATTAACCTATGATAAATTTACTGGTGTGAAGGTTTATGTATTGTCAGAAAATTTGGCTATTGCAAAAAATAGAACCAAATTGCCTCATGTTTATTCTTCAAAAGATCAAAGACTTTGTCTTTACTCGCCTAGTAAGAATGAATGGACTAAAGAAAAGTTTATAGTTTCAACAATTATTCCTTGGATAAGTAAGTGGTTCTTTTTTTATGAGATATGGCTAATAGATGGCGAGTGGCTTGGTGGCGGACATAATGAATATGAAGTCAAATAATGTTGCATTTTATTTCTTTTAAAATTATAAAATATTAATATTTGCAAAGAACACGCGAAAAAAGCAATTCACTTTGGGGAGGTCTCGCGAATTTGGCAAGACAATTTCAATAAAAAACAAAAAAAGCGCAAACCTCAAAAATTTGCGCTTTTCTATTTATAAGTAAAAAGGATTATTTCCCTTTCAACAATTTCTCTAAATACTCAACCTTTTCTCTTTCAGCCAAAACTAAACGTTAGTAAAGTTCCACAACTTTATTAAGAGGATTGAAAGTGCAATGATTGTTATGAGTATTTCCTTGAGCACGACTATTAGAACTATTATTCTATAAGCTATTAAAGAAATTTCATAAATTGTAAACATATGTTTTTTCTTACTTTGCTACGCGATAAAATAGTAACTTTAAAATCTTTATATTTGCATTATAAATTCATGAAACATGAACTACAAAATATCATTTCAGGAAAGAGCCAAGTTAGGCATGGAGATACTATCCAAACAATCTCCCGTTACCTTAGAAAAAGCAAGGGCGCAAGCGGAACGTTTGAGTCAGTCAAGCAAATCAAAATTGAAGAAACAGCGCTAATAAAACAGTTCTGTGATAAGAACGGTTTTTGGATTACTGCAATCAATATTAATGCTTTTATTTCTTCAGGAGCAGAACAAAAAGTTTATCTTCAAAACAAACATAAAGTAATAAAACTAAACGATAGTATTTATTATGAAACTTGGATAGATTATTTGAATAATTTATTATTAAATAATTACTTTTTCCCCGATACTGCTTATCAATTAATTGGGTTTTATGAGCAAGATAATATAGTTTACGCGGTTGTAGAACAGAAGTTTGTAGAATCTGATAGTGACACAGAATTAGAAAATGTCAAAAATTTTCTGGATCAAAATGGTTTTAAAAACACAAGAAACAACGATTATTTTAATCCAGATTTAGGAATAATTCTAGAAGATTTACATGATGAAAATGTATTGACTTTTGAAGACAACCTGTTTTTTATTGACACCGTTTTTTACATTACTGAACAATTTTATAAACCATGATAATTTAATTAAGAAGCAATCACATTCTCAACAGGCTTTGGCCTATTAAAATCATCATCCTTCCTTTTCACAAACTTCAAATAAATAAAATACTCCACAAAAGGAATAATCAAAAACAAAAGGAAAAAAAGTAATTCGTGTTTCAGTATTTCATTAAAAATAAGATCCAATCCGGCTTGTAGTTTGCGTCCCATTTCAGATTGTATGGAACGTTCGATTCGTTGAGGTTCAATTTGATCCAGTTTTTGTAAAAGCGCTTTGAATTTAACGTAATCAATATCTTTTACGTTTTTCATGTCGGCTTTGTCGTCAACGACTTTCATAAAGCCGTACACGCAGGCGCTGTACAATTCCGCCTCGTATTTTTGAAGCAAAAAGGATGTCGATGAATTCTTGAAGTTATCTACAGTTTGTAAACCGCTGTTGTTTTGTTTGATATAAAGCGCCAAAGCCTGGGTCAAAGATTTGCTCACATCTTCGGAAGAATTGGACAGCAATTGAAGCGAATGCAGAAAATCTTTTTTCTCCTTTTCAGATGAAAAAGTAGTTCCGATTGTTTTCGAATAAATATTGGCGGTTATGTTTTTGTTTTCTGATTTCAAAATAGATTTTCCTCCATACAAAAGGCCAATCATAGCAAAGAAATAAAGGAAAACAATCATAAAATACGGAATCCAGAGTTTGGCTATCCAGTTGTAATATTTTCGGTCACGTGTAAAAATGTTTTTTCGGTACAAAAAGACATTGAAAACGATTCCTATAATAAGGCCCAGAATAAGAAATAAAATCGTCCAGAACAGGAACCAACCAATATTGGGTAAAATAAATTGTTTCGAAAATTCCCAAACTTCAGACCAAACAATACTGTCGATATATTCTTTCATAGGTTTCATTTAAGTGAGATAAAAATAGTCAAAAGTTGCTTCCAAACTAAAAATAGAGTAGAAATCAATGGGTTTTATTTGTTTTAATTTTAACAAAAACAACAGAAAAAGTTATATTAAATAAAAATATACGTTACATTTGCCCTCGAATTAGTAAAAAAACAATCATATGAACCTGTCAGCAATAAAAAATAGCGGTCGTTTAGCGGGATTTCCTCCGGCTAAAGACTCAGGATGACATATGTATTTTATGGAATAGAAACGGAATTGTAGTTTCAAACTCAACATAAATAGATAAAAGCGTCCTCATCGGGACGCTTTTTTTGTTTTTAATGCCACTTCGACTCCGCTCAGTGTGACAAGAAAATTGCTGAATAGGAGAAGAAAATGATAAAAAATAACCCTTAACTAAAAATAACTAAAAAAATAATCGACCAAATGTTACATGATAAAACCAAATAGTGAAATATAATCTTGAAAAGTAATCTAATGAGAGACAGTCATTTGATACAAAAAGAAAGCTGCACGAGTATGCGGACAGGGATTTTTATGGATTTTATTTAAATGTAACTAATTGGTAATCAGTAAAATAATTTTAGAAATGATTTGGATAATTGATTTTTTCGACTTTATCTTTGCCGAAGAAAATCTGAAAAGAGAATTTCAAAAAACAACAACGATTTCAAAATATAATACAACATATAAAATGGCTTTTAATAAAAACATATATAACGAACAACTGCTAAACCCGGGATCAGATCTTGGATGTTTAACAATACAGGTGCATGAACACAGGCAATAGGATAATTATATCATATTGAATCTCATGAAGCACCTTTAACCGGGTGCTTTTTTTATGCCCAAAAATAAATGATTTCGTAGCTCAATTGGCAGAGCGCTTGACTGTTAATCAAGAAGTTGAAGGTTCAACTCCTTCCGAAATCGCTCGTTCTCTAGAAGGAACAGGTTCTTTTTTAAGGTGCTGAGGTTCTGAGTTGCTAAGGGCCTAAGGTTTTTAGGCACAAAGGGACAAAGATGCAAAGGTTTAAAAATCTTAGCACCTCAGAACCTTAGCATCTTAGAACCTTAAAAAAAAATCTGGGAAGATAACGGTGGTTGTTTACCCGCCTTGGACGCGGGAGGTTGCAGGTTCGAGTCCTGCTTCCCAGACAAATGGAAATACGCTAAAGCTGGAGAGTTAGGTCGGTCTGTAAAACCGTTGTCTTTGACTGAGTAGGTTCGAATCCTACTATTTCCACAAATTTCAGGTTGGAACCCTGAAGATTAATTAAAAGCAGGAGTGGCGGAACGGCAGACGCGGCTGACTTAGAATCAGTATTTTGAGAGTTCGTCCCGATAGCTATCGGGACTCTTCCTGTACTAGATAAAACTTTGCGACTTTGCGTCTTTGCGCGAGATTTACAAAATAAAGTTAAACAATAGCGGCGAGCAATTTTCGCGCAAAGACGCAAAGTCGCAAAGAAAAATGAGATTAGTGTCTTTGTGCCTTCGTGGCAAAAAAAAGCAGGAGTGGCGGAACGGCAGACGCGGCTGACTTAGAATCAGTATTTTGAGAGTTCGTCCCGCTAGCTATCGGGACTCTTCCTGTACTAGATAAAACTTTGCGACTTTGCGTCTTTGCGCGAGATTAACAAAATAAAGTTAAACAATAGCGGCGAGCAATTTTCGCGCAAAGACCCAAAGTCGCAAAGAAAAATAAGATTAGTGTCTTTGTGCCTTTGTGGCAAAAAAAAACACTACGCAGAATAACTGCGCAGTGTGATTTGAATATTTGTTCAGGAATTAAAACAAGTTCTTTTATAAACTGAAATTCATCAAAGGAAACTTTGATTTACAATATCAAACAAGTCCTGTTGCGTGTTTCTGTATAGCACCATTGTAGGGAACTTTCCGCGAAAGCGTATTATGTTTTTCTATGCAACTTGATTTGGAGGTTTTGATTGTTTTCCAAAAAACAATCTCACACTCTATGTGTCATGGGTTCGACTCCCATTCGCAGCAATGCGATAGCTCAGTTCGGTTAGAGCAATAGACAATTCGCAGGTTCAATTCCTGCACCGATTTTGGATCGGGAAAGTCACAGACTGAAAATCTGTATTTCCAGAGAACATCACTCTTTAAAAGATGACCAGGAAAAAAACTGATTTGTCTTTGTCAGTGAAATCAGGATTTGGGGATCCTAATTCACACTCATGATAAAACCAGTGCGAACAGAAATGTATTTTGAAATACGTTATTTCTTTTCGGTTTGATTGTTCGAGTGATTTTTTTAGAATTTAGAATCACTTTTTCAAAATAGAATTGCAAAACAATTAGCGTAAACAAATTACAAACTGTTAGTCCGTTTTTCTCGGAGGAGAGAGGCAATGAGGTTTTTTTATTTAACGAGAGAGAGAGAATAGAATATAGAATATAGAGAATAGAGGCAAGAAGGCAAGAGGGAAGAGAATAGAGCTTAGAATATAGAATATAGAGAATAGAGAATAGAGAATAGAGAATAGAGGCAAGAGGCAAGAGGCAAGAGAATAGAGCTTAGAATATAGAATATAGAATATAGAATATAGAGAATAGAAGCAAGAAGCAAGAAGCAAGAGACAAGAGAATAGAGCATAGAATATAGAGTATAGATTTATGCGGTTTCAAAACTTGAAACTTGAAACTTGAAACCTGAAACAAAATAAAACTAAAAAAAATAACCATGATTACAAGAATTAAAATCGAGGCTTACCAAGTAGGATTGGTATTCGAAAATAGAAAATTGGTAAACGTACTAGAAGAAGGATTGCACTGGATTTTTGGAAACAAAAATGTAATGATCTATGATATGAATGCAGCTTTCCAGGCGCCATTTGAGTTGAATATTTTGTTGCAGAATGAAGTATTGGCTGGAATGTTAGAAATCGTTGAGGTTGCCGATAACGAGATTGTTTTGCAATTCGTAAACGGAAACTTTAAAGGTACTTTGCAAGCGGGAAGATATGCTTTCTGGAAAGGAATCATAAAAAATGAATTCACAAAAGTGGATGTTTCTAAAATTGAAATCACAGAAAATGTCCCAGTGAATTTATTGGAGCATGCTCAATTAAGATTTTTTATTAGAAAATTTATAGTGTCAAGCAACGATAAAGCTTTGTTGTTTGTAAACGGAACTTTCCAGAAAGAATTGAAATCCGGAACGCACTACTTTTGGAATAACGCGATTACGATCGAAGTTAAAACAGTTGATGCCAGACAGCAACAAGTGGAGATTTCGGGTCAGGAATTGTTGACAAAAGATAAAGCGGGATTGAGAATCAATTTCTTTGTGAGATACCAGGTTGTTGATGTCATGAAAGCGTTGGTTGATAACAAAGACTTTGAAAAACAATTGTATGTTGCCATGCAATTGGCTTTAAGAGCTTTTGTAGGAGGATTGACTCTGGATGAATTGTTGGCGAAAAAAGATTCGATTGCCGAGGCGATTTTGGCTGAAGTAACTGCCAAAATAAACGAATTGGGATTGACGATTTCTGATGCCGGAATTCGTGATGTGATCTTGCCAGGAGATATGAAAGAAATCATGAATCAGGTTTTGGTTGCCGAGAAAAAAGCGCAGGCCAACAGTATCATGAGAAGAGAAGAAACCGCTGCAACAAGAAGTTTACTAAACACAGCAAAGCTGATGGAAGAAAACGAAATGTTGTGGAAATTGAAAGAGATGGAATACGTTGAAAAAATCGCTGATAAAATTGGAGAAATCACAATTTCAGGAGGCGGAAACGTTATTGGTCAATTAAAGGAAATCTTCGTGAAGTAAAAAAGAAACGATTAGCAGTAAATGTTGAAGCGTTTAATTAAAAATAAAATTTAAGAATGAATCATAAAATAGTATTTACGTCTGACCTTTATTTTGGTCAGACCAATATAAGTAGGGGTAGTGAGCATCCGTTTGCTTCGGTAGAAGAAATGGATTTGGCGCTCATTAAACGAAGGAATGAAAAGGTAAATGCAGAGGATATTTCTCTGATAAAGCACAAATGCTTTTAAAACTTTGCAGTTACTGAATTCCCGGAATTCCTTTGTTTTTCCCTGAGATTCTCAAGAATTTCTAAAAAGAAATACAATGCGTAACAGTACATTAAATGAATATAAAAAAGCGATTAAAATTAAATATGAGATAGAAAAAAACGGTAAATACTTTGATTATTTGCACAAACCTTCTCGTGGAAAACTTCGTGATTTTTGTTGGCTTATTTTCGAGAATAACCCAACTCAGGATGACTTAAATGTTTTTAGAAACCTATTTTCTTTAGATTTTGATCATACGAAAAAGAAAAAGTTTAAGGAGCAAAAAGACAAGTTCAGACCTATTGAAACCTTTTTTAAAGGCGAAACAGATCCGACAAATATTGATGCAATTAATATGGCAGCAATTATGGTCGATTTTGAACCGCGTCCTTTTAAAAAGTTTCACGAAAAGTGCAGACTTGAAGAAGGTAAACAAAGTGGAAATAGCAGCAAGGCTACTTCCGGAAAAAAGAATCGCAAAATAAAATGGCAGAAGCGTTATCTGGTAATCGAAAGAAACCTTCGTCAGGTAATGGCTCTTTTTTAGAAGATGATGCAAAGAGTATTGCAAAATTCAGATCAAGGCTAATGTTTTGGAAAAATATAAAAAGTATAGTTACTAATTATTTTTTACCACAGAGAACACAAAGTTTTTTATCTAACAATGCCTTAGAATACACAGAGTTCGCAAAGCTAAATTAATATAAAGCTTTGCGAACTTGCCTTTTATAAAAGCTAAGAGTAAAAAAAATTAGCGTTTATTGCGGTAAATTTTTTCTCTCCCCCAGTTTTTCTCTTCATCCCAAAATTCTAAATTGCTGTTTGCGCAATTAAAAAAGGCTGTCCTTGGGAGACAGCCTTTTCATTGGTTAATTATTTTGGAATGTTATTCGTGACCATAGATTTTAGCGTAAAGATCTTTGTAAATTTCTTTGATGATCTTACGTTTTAATTTTAGAGTAGGAGTAAGCTGTCCGCCGTCGATAGACCAAACATCCGGAGTCAACTCAAAACGTTTTACTTTTTCCCAGTTTCCAAATTTTTCATTAATCGTTTCAACTTCTTCGTCAATACGTTTGATAACTTCTGGATTCTCACTGATTTCTTTGTCAGTACTTCCCAGAGTTACTTTATGCAATTTTGCCCATTCTTTTACAAATTCAAAGTTTGGCTGAATAAATGCACCCGGCATTTTTTCGCCTTCTCCAATAACCATGATTTGCTCAATAAAACGAGATTGTTTCATGGCATTTTCAATCAATTGAGGAGCAACATATTTTCCACCAGAAGTTTTGAACATTTCTTTCTTACGGTCTGTAATTTTTAAGAAACCTTCACTGTCAATTTCTCCAATATCTCCCGTATAAAAATAACCGTCTTTTAAAGCTTCCGCCGTTTTTTCAGGATCTTTAAAGTAACCTAACATTACGTTTGGTCCTTTGCAAAGAATTTCTCCGTCAGCAGCAATTTTCACTTCTACATTGCGAATTACTTTCCCGACAGTTCCAATTTTAAATCCTTTATTTCTTTGGTCGTTTACGGCAATTACCGGAGATGTTTCAGATAAACCGTAACCTTCCATAACCGGAATTTCTGCAGCAGCAAAAACTCTTGTTAAGCGGGGTTGTAAAGCAGCACTTCCGGAAACCATTAAATCTAAATTTCCTCCCAAACCTTCTTTCCATTTACTGAAAATCAATTTGCGTGCAATTTTTAACTGAAATTCATACCAGAAACCATTGGCTCCGTACGGTTCGTATTTTAAACCTAAATCAATAGCCCAGAAAAATAATTTTTTCTTGATGCCGGTTAATTCAGTTCCTTTTGCGTAAATTTTATCATAAACTTTTTCTAAAAGTCTTGGTACAGCTGTGATTACAGTCGGGCGGACTTCTTTTAAGTTATCACTGATTTTGTCAATTGATTCTCCAAAATAAACCGAAACACCATAATATTGATAGATGTACAAAATCATTCTTTCAAAAATATGACAAATAGGCAAGAAGCTCAAAGCCGTACTTTTTCCCGGATCAAACGGAATTCTTGGTGCGCTGTCCAACACATTCGAAACAATGTTCTTGTGCGAAAGCATAACTCCTTTAGGTCTTCCTGTTGTTCCGGAAGTATAAATAATCGTGGCTAAATCGTCAGTTTGAATACTGTCTTTTCTGGCTTCAACTTCATTTTGATTGCTTTGGTCTTCTCCAAGCGCCAATAAATCACTCCAGTGTTTACAACCCGGAATTTCATTAAAAGAATATACTTCTTTTAAAGTTGGAACGTTAGCCTGTATCAATCGTACTTTTTGAAGTACTTCATCATCAGATACAAAACAGTACATACTGCCACTGTGGTTCAATATATATTCGTAATCCTCTTCAGAAATGGTTGGGTAAATTGGAACGTTCTGAGCACCAGTCTGCAGAATACCAATATCCATAATATTCCATTCGGTACGGTTATTTGAGGTGATTAAAGCGATTTTATCATCTTTCTGAACGCCCATGCGTAGCAATGCTCTCGAAACAGCATTTGCTTTTGAAATATATTCTTCGCTAGATGTTTTTTCCCAGACCCCGTCTTTTTTTGTTGCCAAAGCAACCGGAAGGTTATAAGTTTCTTGTTGATAATAGGGAAAATCAAAAAGGCGTGTGATTGAAACCATGTTTAATATGTTGAATTTTATCGCAAATTAAATAAAAAATGGGTATAATTTTTAATTTTGTGAAATTTTATGGGAAAATTTATAGGGACTCTTGAAAATCAACGAAAACGTTTTCTTTTTTGTAGTAAATTTTCGAAAAAACTAAAAATTATTTAATTTGAGGTCTGATTTTTTTTTTCAGCTTATTGAACATTATAATCCACGTAATCTTTCACTCTTTCTCCCATCAAAAACATTTTTTTCTTGGTAAAGTGAATCGAAAATTGAGAATAGATCCATTCGTTGCTATCATTTGGTCGATACCAAAATGTGTAAGACGCACTATTGAACCCTTCTTTAAAAATTGGAACGCCTTCTTCCGTGCATTCAATTCCCCAGTTAATTTTATTTTTGGATAAATCGTTTGCCTGGATAACGCCGGTTCCGTCCGGACTTAATACCGTACTTGGTTCTTTTTGCCCCATTGGTATATAAACCCCGGGAACAGGATAACCAATAGTCGTTGTAATATAACGATCACGACCGTTATGCGTGATTTTGTTGACTTCTACCTGTGAATAAGTGTTTAGGGAAATTAAAAATAAGCTAAATAAAAGTAGTTTTATAAATTTCATTCTGTGTAGGTTTAATTGTTTTTGGAGTTTAAAAAAAAATTCAGTGGCGTGAACTTTTTAGCGAATATAGTTCAAATTTTCATAGAAAAAATGAATCCCAATTACAAGAATGAACTTTTTTTTAATTTTTATTTTTCATGAAATTTATTCCGTTGAAAACTGATTTTCCAGCAATTTTTCTTTAAAATCAGACTTAAAAGTATAAGCAAATGTAACCATCAAAGCACGCGTATCTGATTTACTAGTTCGGTTATTGCTAAACAATGCTGTATTGTTTTTGTAACCGCTTTCGAGCGTGTTAAACATATCGGTAACAACTAACCCTAATCTGGCATTTCCTTTTCCTAGTTTCTGCTGGAAACCCATATCGACATTATAAATCGGAATTCTTTTTCCCTGTGGAGTTGCCAAAGCCGAATTATAATTTCCGATGACCTGAAGTTTACCGCCTTTCCATGGCACAAAATTATTGATAATTTTTCCGTACCAGCTAAAAGCATTGCTCACGATATCTTCTCCAAGATTCGATGCATTGATGTTTTGCTGAAAAGCCGTTACACTGATATTGGCATCGTAAAAACCAACTGGTTTTAGGCTGAAAATAGTTTCTAAGCCATAAGTAATGGTACTTCCAATATTTTTAGGCATTAATAAAACCACACCATTGTCCTGAAGTTCTGCATATTGCCTGATAGTATTGGTGGCGTTTCTGTAAAAAGCATTTGTTGAAAAGGAATAGTTGTTCCAGTCTTTGTTATAACTCATTTCAGCAATGTGAATAATCTCCGGTTTTAAATACGGATTTCCACTGTGCGGATTCAATGCGTCCGTAATGTCAACAAACGGATTTAAATCATCTAAATCCGGACGGTTGATACGTTTACTGTAACCAATTTTTAGAAATTCATCTGTTGCTAAATTTAATTGGGCAGAAGCCGAAGGGAAAAATTTGATATAATCATTAGTAAAACGATCACTATTCGTTTGTGTTGCTCCGGTGTTGGAAACATTTTCTGCGCGCAATCCTACATTATATTTCCATTTTGGATTTTCAGCCGTTCCTGAAAAAGAATTCAACAGACCGTAAAATGCATTTATTTGTTCGTTATAATCAAAAGTATTACTCGCAATCGGGTTGATTATGTAATCACCATTAATCATACCGGCACTTTGATATTCCGAATTAAAAAAACGGAAAGTTCCTTTATAACCTGTTTCCAGTATTGTTTTTGGTGCAATGGGCAAAGCGTAATTCACAATGGCATTTGATATATTTTCATGCTCATAATTGTGTGTTCGTTGTAAAAATACATCACCAATTTGCTCATTATATTGATCATAATTATACGTGTCAATATCCGTATTTTCTTTGTGTTTGTTGAAAGAAGAAGTAATACTGGCATTTAAACTCTTTCTCTCATCAGAAAATTTTCGATCATAACTAAAAGCCAATTCGCCTACTTTTGAACGTTCTAATTCTAAAGAATGTCTTCTGTTACTGGAGAAAAACTGATCTGCACTGGTATTGACCTGCGTATACAAAGTTTCATCATTATCCTGACTTTCCATGTTTCCAAGTGCTTCAAATGAGAAGTTGTTTTTTTCGTTGGGAGAAAAATCAATATTGAATTTCAAATTCTGCAAACCTTCCGTTCGTTCATCATTTCGGTGTTGTTTGATATAATGTTCGTCGTCAATAAAATAATTGGTGCGTTCTGCTTTTATTTCTTTGGTTCGGCCAGCGAAACGATTATCATATGCCAGGCCAAAATTCCATTTTTCTGTTTTTTGATTTAAAAGTATAGAACTGTTCGCTCTTCCTTTCGCACCAAAACCACCACCCAAAACCACTGCTCCATTAAAACCGCTTTGATTGTTTTTCTTTAATTTAATATTGATGATGCCGCTTTCTGCATTAGCATCATACTTCGCCGTTGGATTACTAATAACTTCAATACTTTCAATACTGCTTGCAGCGATCTGATCCATATTAGTAATGGCCGAATTTTTTCCGTTGATTAGAATCATTGGTGACTTACCTCTTAACGTTATTCCGCCTTCTGCATCTACAGCAACGGTCGGAATACTTTTAAGCATATCTGTCGCAGTTCCGCCAGATTGAGAAATATTCGATACAGCATTAAAAACAAAACCTTCATCTGTTTTCTGAATTTGTTTTTTTTGAGAATTGACAACAACAGCATTCAGTAAATTAGCATCATTTTCTAAAACAACCGTTCCAATAGAAACTGGATTTTTATCAATTTTGATTTTTTGAGTTCTGGTTTTGAAACCAATTAATTTGAATTGCAAAACATAATCACCTGATATTAGATTTTCTAAATCAAAATTTCCCGCAACATCTGTTACGGCATAATGGGCCACTTTTGTAGAATCACTTGCATTTTTTAAAAGTACATCTACAAATTCTACCGGAAGTTTTCCATCAGATACATTTCCTTTTATTGAGGGTGTTTTTTGGCCAAAAGAAAATTGACTACTGCTAAATAATACTATAAACAGTGAAAGTTGTTGCATCCATTTTTTCATAAGACAAAGATATTTATCCGAATAAATAGTGACCTGAAAACGGCCTTAAGATATCATTAAATTACTCTTAGATGAGATTAAGGAGTTCTTTAAGAAAATTAATTTATAAGCCATATGTATAACGATGTTTAGTCCCTAAGGAATATAATCCTTTTAGGATTTAGACATTGCTGGTAAAATCACCAACTATACTATCCTATGTGATATAGTCTTTTTGGATGTATAATAGTAACAAAAGTTTCCAATATGATAATCCGTTAGGATTTAGATATTGGTAGCAAAAACAGGGAATCACGAAGTAAGATATCCCGTAGGGATTACAAATATTTTTTAAGAGCAAAGGATTTTAATTAATAAAAAAAAGGTGTTTTTCCCCTGAAAAAAACAGGAAATAGCAGAAGCAATTTGATTTTCGCTCACTATAATTTTATCTCGTTAAAATGCGAAAGCCGAAAAGCAAACGAGTAGGCATAAATTAAAATCTAGTTAATATGGAAACAGCTTTGTATTTAGCAATGGGTTGGTGCGGAACGAAGTACCCAGGCTGGTGGAGACGCTTTTGGAAAAATCCACCACCACCTCCAGATCCGGAACCCTGGTGGACTATTACAATTATTGGTATTGGTCTCGTGGCGGGAGTTGCCGGCGGAACATTTTTTAGTACTGCAATATATGGAAATCAATTTTTCTCAGGTCAAACTGCCGTTGCTTCAGGATTGTTTGCTTTTGGTGCTTCTAATGTCATTACAGGTGTTGCCTCGGTTTTTAGAAACTAAAAAAAAATGCCTCAGCTAATAGGGATAGTGCTGAGGCATTTTTTTTATTTACTACTAATTTCACGAATTACTTACCGACTCAATTAATTCGTGCTAATTCGTGCAATTCGTGTTTAGTTTTTCTCAATCCATTTTCTTGCATTAACAAAAGCTTCATGCCAAGGCGAAACTTCGTCGTTTCTGTCTTTTGGATAATGAGCCCAGTTCCATTGGAAAGTCGAACGCTCAATATGAGGCATCATCACCAAATGTCTTCCGGTTTTATCACACATCATTGCGGTGTTATAATCAGATCCGTTAGGATTTGCAGGATAACCTTCGTAAGCATATTTCGAAACAATATTGTAGTTTTCTTCGGCTAAAGGCAAATTGAATTTTCCTTCTCCGTGAGAAACCCAAACGCCTAAAGTACTTCCGGCTAAACTAGACAACATAACCGAATTATTCTCCTGTACTTTAACAGAAGTAAAAATACTTTCGTGTTTGTTACTTTCGTTATGCAGCATTTTTCCGTGAACTTCATGTTCTGGATTAATAACTTCTAATTCCATAAACAATTGGCAACCGTTACAAATTCCAACAGATAAAGTGTCTTCTCTTTTAAAGAATTTATCCAAAGCTGTTTTTGCTTTTTCGTTGTATAAGAAAGCTCCGGCCCAACCTTTAGCAGAACCTAAAACATCAGAATTAGAGAATCCTCCAACTGCACCAATAAACTGAATATCTTCAAGAGTTTCACGACCCGAAATTAAATCGGTCATGTGAACGTCTTTTACATCGAATCCTGCCAAATACATTGCATTTGCCATTTCGCGTTCAGAATTACTTCCTTTTTCACGAATAATAGCAGCCTTAGGTTTTGGTTTCGAAGCATCGATTACCGGTTTTTTTCCTGTAAAGTGTGCTGGGAAAGTATATTGTAAAACCTGATTTTTGTAGTTTTCGAAACGTGCCTGAGCTCTTCCGTTTTTAGATTGTTTTTGATCTAATAAATACGAAGTTTCAAACCAGATATCTCTATACTTCGCAATGTCCAAATTATAAATTCCAAATTCCAAACTTGGTGTGTTTTGAACTGAACCAATTTTGAAGAATTCGATATTGTTAGCGTTTAATTTAGCTTCAACAGCTGCATCAGATTTAGCCTGGAATACAATTCCGATGTTTTCTGCGAAAAGGATTTTCAATAAGTCTTTTTCTGCGAAAGTTGAGAAATCAATTTTTGCTCCCAAGTTTACATCAGCAAAACACAATTCTAATAAAGTTGTGATTAAACCACCGCTTCCGATATCGTGACCCGCTAAAATTTGGCTTTCGCCGATTAGCTCCTGAATAGTATTAAAAGCATTTTTGAAAAAAGAAGCATCTTTAATTGTAGAAGTCTCGTTTCCGATTGTGTTTCTAATTTGTGCAAAAGAAGAACCTCCTAATTTGAAGTCATCCTGAGACAAATTGATATAATAAATGGAATCTCCGTTTTTCTGTAAAACAGGTTCCACTACTTTTCTGATATCGGTACAGTTTCCTCCAGCCGAAATAATAACCGTTCCCGGCGCGATCACTTCGTCGTTTGGATATTTTTGTTTCATTGAAAGTGAATCTTTTCCTGTCGGAATGTTGATTCCCAATTCAATTGCAAATTCTGAACAACCTTCTACTGCAGCGTACAAACGAGCGTCTTCACCTTCGTTTTTACAAGCCCACATCCAGTTAGCAGATAATGAAATTCCTTTCAAACCATCTTTAATCGGTGCCCAAACAATGTTTGATAACGATTCTGCAATAGCATTTCTGCTTCCTGCAACAGGATCAATCAAAGCCGCGATAGGAGCGTGGCCAATAGAAGTAGCAATTCCTTCTTTTCCTAAATAATCCAATGCCATAACACCAACATTATTCAAAGGCAATTGCAATGGTCCTGCATTTTGTTGTTTGGCTACTTTTCCACCTACACAACGGTCCACTTTATTAGTCAACCAGTCTTTTGATGCAACAGCTTCTAAGCGTAAAACGTCTTGTAAATATTTTTCAAAATCGGCTTTGTCGTAAGTAACAGCAGCATATTTTCTATCAATAGTTTTGTCATTCATAACCGTTTTAGGAGAGCTTCCGAAGAAATCTTCTAAAGCATAATCCATCGGTTTTGAACCATTTGATTTTGATTCGAATGTAAAACGGTGATCTCCCGTTACATCTCCAACCTGATACATTGGCGAACGCTCTCTGTTAGCAATTCTCTGTAAAGTATCAATATCTTTTTGACCAATAACCAATCCCATTCTTTCCTGAGATTCGTTACCGATAATTTCTTTTGCTGAAAGTGTTGGATCTCCAACTGGTAATTTATCCAAATCGATTAAACCTCCCGTTTCTTCCACTAATTCCGAAAGACAGTTTAAGTGTCCTCCAGCGCCGTGATCGTGAATAGAAACAATTGGATTGTTATCACTTTCTACTAAACCACGAATGGCGTTGGCAGCACGTTTTTGCATTTCAGGGTTTGAACGCTGAATCGCATTTAATTCGATTCCTGAACCAAAAGCTCCGGTATCTGCAGACGAAACCGCAGCTCCACCCATTCCGATTCTATAATTTTCTCCACCAAGAATTACGATTTTATCGCCTTCTTGTGGTTTCTTTTTAATTGCCTGATCTAATTTTCCGTAACCAATTCCACCCGCTTGCATGATTACTTTGTCATAACCAATTTTACGATCGTTTTCTCCGTGTTCGAAAGTTAAAACGGAACCAGTAATAAGCGGTTGCCCAAATTTATTTCCAAAATCAGAAGCTCCGTTTGAAGCTTTGATCAAAATATCCATTGGAGTTTGGTACAACCATTTTCTCTCTTCAACAGCATTTTCCCATTTTCTGTCATCATTCAAACGAGAATAAGAAGTCATGTAAACTGCAGTTCCTGCTAATGGCAATGAACCCTGACCACCAGCTAAACGGTCACGAATTTCTCCTCCTGATCCTGTTGCTGCTCCGTTAAAAGGCTCTACAGTTGTTGGGAAATTGTGTGTTTCTGCTTTTAGAGATAAAACAGAATCAAATTCTTTTATTTCGTAAAAATCAGGTTTGTCAGCTGTTTTTGGTGCAAACTGCTGCACTTTTGGTCCTTTTACAAAAGCCACGTTGTCTTTGTAAGCAGACACAATATCGTTAGGATTTTCCTGTGATGTTTTTTTGATTAATTTGAAAAGAGAAGTTTCTTTTTCTTCACCATCAATTACAAAAGTTCCGTTGAAAATTTTGTGACGACAGTGCTCTGAATTCGCTTGTGAGAAAGCAAAAATCTCAGAATCCGTTAGTTTTCTTCCTAATTTTACAGCTAGATTATCCAAGTAATCTACTTCTTCCTGGCTTAAAGCCAAGCCTTCTACTTTGTTATATGTTGCAATATCATCGATTTCCAGAATTGGTTCCGGCTGTACATTGATAGTGAAAATTTCCTGATCTAATTGAGTAAACTTTTGAAAAAGCATTGGATCAAAATCAGTAAAATCAGCCGTTGCCGGATGAAATTCTTCAATTCTGATGATGCCCGGAATACCCATGTTTTGAGTAATTTCTACAGCATTTGTACTCCAAGGTGTGATCATAGTGGCGCGGGGACCAACAAAAAAATCCGACAGCGCGGATTTTTCGATCTTATTAGAGTTGGCAAAAAGCCAGTTTAATTTTGAAATGTCTTGAGCCGAAATTTCGTTTTGCGTTTGTACCGCGAAAACAGTTTTGCTTTGGTTTTCAAAGAAATGGATCATTGTGATGTGTAGTTTGTTGTATTGAAGGTGCAAATTTAGTGTAAATAAATAGTAAGCGCAAATTTGCAAACAAAGTCTTTTAATGTTTTTTTACCACTAAGACACAAAGGCATAAAGTTTTTTTGTTTCACGCAGATTTTGCAGATTTAGACGGATCTGAATTCATTATAATTTTATTAAAATCTGCGTGAATTTTTATTCCGTTTTAGTATCTGCTTTATCTGCAAAATCTGCGGGAGCAAAAAAATCTCGTAAACGTGTAATTCCGATAAATATCGAAGTAAAGTTTTATTTTATTCCTGCAATCTTTTTTATTGCTTTGCTATATTCTTTTTCAGCTTTAAGACTGCCATCGTCAATTATCTCAATATTATAATCATAAATTTTGAAATTTTTGATTTTGTAAAATGCTGCCCAATTTTTACCAGAGTTCACATGACTCTCAATAATTTTATATTTTGAATTATAACTAGGGTTTTTTATTTCTTCAAAGCCAATTACTCTTTTAAAATTATTCGTTTGGGGATTGTATAAGTATAAATTGTAAGTCCAATTGCTTCTTACATCAGAAATATTTTGGATTAAAACATCTTTAATTTTGTCATTATTGAAATCTTTAAACTCAATTTCCTGGACTCGACTAAAAATAGAGTCTTTTATTAAAGTTGAATTTTTTCCATTAATTTTTTGATTGATAATTAAAATCGAATTTTTATCATTTTCATAACCATCTTTTTCATTATCAAAGTTTATCAGTTTAATTGTAATTCCCTTGTCTTTATAAATAGAATCACATTTGATTATAGTTGTATTTTGGGCCAATGTATAACTGAAAGTAAAAAGGGATATTATTGATAAAAAAGATGATTTCATAATTATAAAGGAAGTGAATCTGAATTTAAATTCTTACTTAGGAAAAATAGCACTCTGATAAGCACCCAAATCCGGAGGAGAAGTTCTCGTCGCTCCAATAATATCCAACGGAATTATATAGGCCTGATTTCCTTTGGCGAAAGCGGAAGAGGTTTTATCAATGTTGAATTTATTCTGAGAAACATTATAAAATTTTGGATTTTCATTCAAAATAATTTGATTGTAATGAACAGCATCCGTTTTAAATTGATAATCGGGATTCGTGGTTGAGCTATTGAATTTCAACAAACAATTATTCAATTGATAAACAAATGGAACAGCTGTACTTTTGTTCAAATTAAATTCATTGGTATTCGAGCCATAAATAATACAATTATTAAAAGTGGCCTGAGTCAACGGATTCGTTTCGGGAGTCGCGCCGGCCAGAGTATTGCTCAGGTTTACCGCGAAGTGTGTACTGTTTTGCCAGTTATTGTTAAAAGTACAATGTGTGAAACTGTAATTACCTCCGTAAACACAAGATAAACTCGCTACACCAGTATAATTAATTACGATATTTTCTCCTGCTATTCGGGCATTTTGAGCCAGAATTCCATATTCGACACAGTTGTAAATCTGCGTATTTTTGATGGAAACAGTTGTTGCGTCCTGATTTTTGAAAGACAAACCAGTTACAGCATTTTTTAATGTTAAATGGTTTATGGAATGATTGGTGCTTCCGTCAGCCAGTATAACTGAATTCCATTGTCCGGGAATATCAGCATAAAGTGATTCAAGCCTGTCGCCTTCAAAAATAACTTCGTTTTCTAAATTTTCAGTTGTTGATTTAGTTCCGCTGATCTGAAGAGAAGCTTTTTTGTCTACATAAAGACCAGAATTAGCATGAAAATGTACACGTGCTCCGGCTTCAAAAGTGACTGTTTTGTTTTCAGGAACTCCGGCATATCCGTAGATTACATAAGGTTTCTGTTTTGTGAAAATTAGTTCATTTCCGTTTACAGCATCATTTTCATCCAAATAAAAGCCATCAACATCTTTCCCGTCAATTTTAATTTTTTCCTTCGTTCCATCCGGATTTTGCTTCGGATATAAAAAAACAGCATCCTGAATTAAAGTCACTAAAGCTACTTGTTGCAGATTCACTCCACTGTCAAACTGAATTTCATCAGTATATAAAAAATCAGCCGGATTGGCATCCGTAATATCTGCAGTAGTTTCTACAAAAATGTACAAACTGTCTTTGGCTAAAAGGGTAACATTATTGAAAATTTTTCCATTGTTGCCAGTCATTCCGTCAACGGTCATACGGTATTTAGAATTTAATCCTTTTTTGAGTTGAATAATCGGTATCGAAATATCATTTTTACTTCTATTGTAAACTTTAACCTGATAAGTGCTCGAACCGATATTTTTGAAAACAGTATCCAGATAAACGGTATCTTGTGAAAACTTTAAATCTCCAGTGCTGGCAACGGTATCAAAATCAGTTCGACAAGAACTGAAAGCTAAAATTAAGCCGAGAATGAAGAGTGCAAAATAGTGACGCATTTGAATGGGGTGTTTTTTTGCTACAGATTTGCTTCGCCCGTTCGCTATCGCTCGGGTCACAGATTTAAATGATCTTTTCCATTCTTTACGAATAAATCTAATCTGTGTTAATCTGAGAAATCTGTGGCAAATATTTTTAATCGCTTTGTAAAAATAACAAAAAACTTACATGCTCGAAGATGATTTTTAATATTAGAATTCGATTTTCTAATTTGTATCTCATCTTTTCTTTAATTTTACGATTTTAAAGCCTATTCTAAATGAATTATACAAAAGAGCAAATAGTAGAGCGTTGCAATCAGTTTTCTAAAAACACGTTGATGGAAACGCTAAAAATTGAATATATCGATGCTGGCGAAGACTTTTTAACTGCAAAAATGCCTGTAAATCCAAGCGTTCATCAGCCAATGGGCTTGTTGCACGGCGGAGCTTCAGTTGCTTTGGCAGAAAGTGTAGGAAGTGCAGCATCATTCTTCTTTATCGATCCCAGAGAACAAGAAGTTCGCGGCATCGAAATTTCGGCCAATCACTTAAAAAGTATTCGTGAAGGTTGGGTTTTTGGAACTGCCCGAATCATTCATAAAGGAAGAAGTATCCATCTTTGGGAAATTAAAATTACAGATGAAGCGGGAAATCTAATTTCGCTTTGCAAACTAACCAATATGGTTTTGGATAAAAAGAAAACCGAATAAAAATATGAACGACTTTTTCTCTACTATAAGAAAACATCAGGAGCAAAAATTGCCTTTTGTAATTTATTCTAAACCTAATTCGTCAAGTGTTTTTGCTCTTTTGCAGCAGGATAACACCGTGTATAAAGTCACAGATTATAGTGAAAAAGGTTTTGTTTTTGCTTCTTTTGATGAAAAACAGCTCATATTGATTCCGGAGAATGAATCGAAAATTATAAGTGCAGAACAAACTACCGGTAATTTTGATTTTAATGATATTGAAGACCCGACTTTCGATTCAGAAACAAAAATGCAATATGAAGCTTTAGTCGAAAAGGGAATTCAGGCGATTACGAATGAAGAATTCAAAAAAGTAGTTTTGTCAAGAAGCGAAAGTATTGAGTTGAACGATTTTGATTTTATTATCACATTCAAACGTTTAATTCATTTATATCCATCGACTTTTACGTATTGCTTTTCGCATCCTGAAATTGGATTCTGGATTGGAGCAACTCCGGAACAATTATTAAAAGCAAGCGAAAGTGTTTTTGAAACAACAGCATTGGCCGGAACACAAAAAGCTAACGCAGAAGAAGAGATTTCCTGGCAGCAAAAAGAAAAAGACGAACAGCAATACGTAACCGATTTTATTATAAAAAGATTGCGCGAAGTGGCCTCTTCTGTAAATGTAACAAAACCGTACAGCATCAAAGCGGGATCGATCTGGCATATTAAAACTGATATTTCAGGAGTTTTAAAGGAGAATTCTACTTTAAAAGAAGTTATTGATACGTTGCATCCAACGCCAGCCGTTTGTGGATTGCCAAAGAAAAAAGCAAAAGCATTTATCCTTGAGAATGAAAATTACGACAGAACTTTTTATACAGGCTTTCTGGGCGAATTGAATAGTAGTTTTGCCCACAAAGCAGTAAGTTCTGATTTGTTTGTAAATTTACGCAGCATGCAAATTAAGGACAATAAAGCCATTTTGTACATGGGATGCGGTATTACAAAAGAAAGTATTCCTGAAAAAGAATGGGAGGAAAGCGTTAATAAATCCATGACAATGAAAAGAGTTTTGAATATAAAAAAGAATAATAATTGTTAAAAAGTTTCAAGTTTCAGGTTTCAATTTGTTGGAACGTAAAACCTGAAACTTGAAACCTGAAACTTGAAACAAAAAAAATGAAATTAGATATACTAGCCTTTGGAGCACACCCTGACGATGTAGAATTGGGTTGTGCCGGAACCATTTTAAAAGAAGTTTCACTGGGAAAAAAAGTGGGAATTGTAGATTTAACCCGAGGAGAGTTGGGTACCAGAGGAACAGCAGAAACCAGAGATGAAGAAGCGAAAGCCGCCGCAAAAATATTAGGGGTTTTGGTTCGTGAAAATTTGGCCATGCGTGATGGTTTTTTCGTTAATGATGAAAAGCACCAGTTGGAAGTTATTAAGATGATCCGAAAATATAAACCGGAGATTGTATTGTGTAATGCAATTGAGGATCGCCATATCGATCACGGAAAAGGAAGCAAATTAGTTTCTGACGCTTGTTTTTTATCCGGATTGATGAAAATAGAAACTGTTGTTGATGGTGAAAAACAAGAAGCCTGGAGGCCGAAAGTGGTTTATCATTATATTCAGTGGAAAAACATCGAACCAGATTTTGTTGTAGACATTACAGGCTTTGAGGATAAAAAAGTAGAAGCAATTGCAGCTTATAAAACACAATTTTATGATCCAAATTCTAATGAACCTGCAACACCAATTACAAGTAAAAACTTTTTTGAAAGCTTAAATTACCGTGCGAAGGACTTAGGAAGACTTGTTGGGAAAGATTTTGCTGAAGGTTTTACGGTTGAAAGATGTTTGGCAGTCAATAGCTTAGAAAATTTGATTTAAAAAGATGAATTTTTTTTTAATTTTTTCTTTGTAGAAGTAAACCTTTGTTGTATATTTGCAACCGCAAAGAAAAATGGTGGTTGTAGCTCAGCTGGTTAGAGTATTGGTTTGTGGTGCCGAGGGTCGCCGGTTCGAACCCGGTCAGCCACCCAGAAATTTAAAGCCTTGAAGAAATTCAAGGCTTTTTTTGTGTCCTTAATTTTTTTACCAAAACCTGTGAAGTAAAAAAAAAATTTACCGCAAAGTTCGCAAAGTGTTTTTTTATTGGTGTGTTTGTGCTATGTTTTTAAGTTCGCAAGGCTTTATGAATAAAAATTTGCGAACCTTGCGTAATTCCTTTGTGCACCTTGCGGTTAAGTACCTCAATCTTGGATTTCAAAATTGGAATTTAAAGAAAATTTACCGCCAAGTTCGCAAAGTGTTTTTTTATATATTGGTGTGTTTATGCTGTGTATTTAAGTTCGCAAGGCTTTATGAGTGAAAATTTGCGAACCTTGCGTAAAACCTTTGCGAACCTTGCGGTTAAGTACCTCAATCTTGGATTTCAAAATTGGAATTTAAAAAAATTTACCGCAAAGTTCGCAAAGTGTTTTTTTATTGGTGTGTTTATGCTGTGTATTTAAGTTCGCAAAGCTTTATGAGTAAAAATTTGCGAATCTTGCGTAAAACCTTTGCGCACCTTGCGGTTAAGTACCTCAATCTTGGATTTCAAAATTGGAATTTAAAAAAATTTACCGCAAAGTTCGCAAAGTGTTTTTTTATTGGTGTGTTTATGCTGTGTATTTAAGTTCGCAAAGCTTTATGAGTAAAAATTTGCGAATCTTGCGTAAAACCTTTGCGCACCTTGCGGTTAAGTACCTCAATCTTGGATTTCAAAATTGGAATTTAAAAAAATTTACCGCAAAGTTCGCAAAGTGTTTTTTTATTGGTGTGTTTATGCCGTGTATTTAAGTTCGCAAGGCTTTATGAGTAAAAATTTGCGAACCTTGCGTAAAACCTTTGCGCACCTTGCGGTTAAGTACCTCAATCTTGGATTTCAAAATTGGAATTTAAAAAAAATTATCGCAAAGTTCGCAAAGTGTTTTTTTTATTGGTGTGTTTATGCCGTGTATTTAAGTTCGCAAGGCTTTATGAATAAAAATTTGCGAACCTTGCATAAAACCTTTGCGCACCTTGCGGTTAAGCACCTCAATCTTGGATTTCAAAATTGGAATTTAAAAAAATTTATCGCAAAGTTCGCAAAGTGTTTTTTTATTGGTGTGTTTGTGCTATGTTTTTAAGTTCGCAAGGCTTTATGAAAAAAAAAATACAAACCTTGCTTAATTCCTTTGCGCACCTTGCGGTTAAGTACCTCAATCTTGGATTTCAAAATTGGAATTTAAAAAAATTATCGCCAAGTTCGCAAAGTGTTTTTTTATTGGTGTTTATGCTGTGTATTTAAGTTCGCGAGGCTTTATGAATAAAAATTTGCGCACCTTGCGTAAAACCTTTGCGCACCTTGCGGTTAAGCACCTCAATCTTGGATTTCAAAATTGGAATTTAAAAAAATTTATCGCAAAGTTCGCAAAGTGTTTTTTTATTGGTGTGTTTGTGCTATGTTTTTAAGTTCGCAAGGCTTTATGAAAAAAAAAATACAAACCTTGCTTAATTCCTTTGCGCACCTTGCGGTTAAGTACCTCAATCTTGGATTTCAAAATTGGAATTTAAAAAAATTATCGCAAAGTTCGCAAAGTGTTTTTTTTATTGGTGTTTATGCTGTGTATTTAAGTTCGCGAGGCTTTATGAATAAAAATTTGCGCACCTTGCGTAAAACCTTTGCGCACCTTGCGGTTAAGCCCCTCAATCTGGGAATTTATTTTTTTGATTTATCAAAAAAAAGCATGACGTTTAAGTCATGCTTCATCTTGGTTATTATAGTTTGGTTTATAAATTATCTAATTTCTGCAAAAGTATCTCCCTGGTTAATGTCACCGGTTTTAAAACCTTTTTTAAACCAGTACATTCTCTGCTCTGATGATCCGTGTGTAAACGAATCTGGAACTACCTGTCCGCTCATTTTACTTTGAATGGCGTCATCTCCAACGGCATTGGCAGCGCTTAAAGCTTCGTCGATGTCATCGGTATCTAAGTTTTTCTGATTGTAGTGTGTCCATACTCCGGCATAAAAGTCGGCTTGTAATTCTAACGCAACGGAAAGTTTGTTTGCTTCGGTCTCACTTTTTCCCTCCTGAGCCTGACGCATTTTTGCTGACGTTCCAAGTAATGTTTGAACGTGATGGCCAATTTCGTGCGCTATAACGTACGCAATAGCAAAGTCCCCACCTTTGGCACCAAATTTAGTTTTTAGTTCCTCGAAGAAGCCCAAATCCATATAAACCTTTTGATCGCCCGGGCAATAAAAAGGCCCTGATGCAGATGATGCCCCACCGCAGGCAGTTTCTACCGAGCCTCTAAAAAGTACCAACTTCGGATTTTTATAGGTTATGCCTTGTTCTTCAAATATTTTGCTCCAGATGTCTTCGTTATCTGCAAGAATCACTCTCACAAAATCCCCCATTTCTTCATCTTCCTTGCTCAATGGAGCAGCGGCTTCAGTTTGCTGTTGTCCGCCCTGCATTTGTTCTAATGCTGATCCTACAGTTTGACCTGTTTCGCCACCAAAAACGTTTAATAACAAAATAATGATACCAATAACTCCGCCTCCAAGAGCGACTTTTCCTCCGGAAACACCTCTTCGATCTTCAACATTATCACTTTGTCTTCTGCCTAACCATTTCATAATACTTTGATTTTAAACTTTTTTAAGTTTTCTTTCATACGAATTTATGTATTTTTTAGCAATTACACATTAACAGAAACAATTTAGTTTAAATTATTTTAACCATTTCCGAATAGCTTCTTCAACAGTGCCTCTTATAATAGGCTTTGAGATATAATCATTCATTCCGGCTGATAAACATTTATTTCGTTCTTCTTTTTCAGCTCCGGCAGTTACGGCAATTATTGGTATACGTTTCCCTATTTCAGTAATTCTGATTGCTTTTGTAGCTTCGTAACCATTCATAATTGGCATTTGAATGTCCATAAAAACAAGATCCGGATTGATATTTTCAATTTGTTTGACGGCTTCATATCCGTTTTCGCATTCAAAAATAATAGCATTCAGGTTTAAATTTTTGACAATCGTTTTTAAAAGAAGCATATTTACTTTGTTGTCTTCTACAATCAAAATGCTTACTTTTTTTCGATTAGAACTATAACTTAAAGCATATTCGGGATTATTTTGTTTAGAAATTTCCTTGAATTTTTCATTAATGCTTTCATGGCTGGTTTTTAAGTTCAGATCAAAATAAAAATTACTGCCTTCGTTTATTTTGCTCTTAAGCTGTAAACCACTTTCCATTAAAG
The DNA here is from genome assembly GCA_900107365.1 of Flavobacterium aquidurense. Lineage (GTDB taxonomy): Bacteria > Bacteroidota > Bacteroidia > Flavobacteriales > Flavobacteriaceae > Flavobacterium > Flavobacterium aquidurense. The sequence goes on along the minus strand of FNPS01000002.1, from coordinate 244,412 downwards.
CTAACAATTGATTTGAAATGGTTAATCCTAAACCGGTTCCTCCAAACTTTCTTGTTGTGGAGCTATCTTCCTGAGAGAAAGCCTTAAATATTTTTTTCTGGTTTTTTTCTAAGATTCCAATTCCAGTGTCTTTGACAGAAAAACGAATGATATAATTCTCATCTGACTTTTTATCTAAAACAGTTACACTTAGTTTGATCGATCCTTCGTTTGTAAACTTGATTGCATTGGATAAAAGATTGATTAAAATTTGTTTCAAACGTACAATGTCTGTCCAGATGTATTTTGGAACTTCAGGATCGAGATTTAATTCGAGTTCAAGATTTTTTTGATTCGATTCGTAAATAATCAAATCAAATATTTGTCCTAATATTTTTTGAACATCATACAGATCAATAAAAAGCTCTAGTTTTCCGGCTTCAATTTTAGAGAAATCAAGAATATCATTGATGATTTCAAGAAGCGAATGTGCAGATTGATTGATGGTCGTCATGTACTTTTCCTGAATCTCTTCAAGATTTGTCTTCATCAATAAATGAGTAAATCCAATAATACCATTTAGAGGAGTCCTGATTTCATGTGACATATTGGCCAAAAAATCAGACTTGGATTTATTTGCAGCTTCTGCCAGTTCTTTGGCTTTAATCGCATCTTCACTTTCTTTAATTTTGGCAATATTTCTGTTTCTGTCTAAGGCAGAAGAAATGTTATTGGCTAATGTCTGGAAAATATAAATTTCATCATCGGTCCATTTTCTTTCTTTAGTACAATCATCGAAACCTATAAAACCAGAAAAAATATTGTTGGTAAACAGTGGTAATATTAATATGGATTTAATATTGTTGGCTATTAGTAATTGCTTGAAAAACGTGTCTTCCAGATCCCGGGTTCTTGTATTTAGTACTTTTCTATTTTGAGAATGAAGGATGATTTCTTTTAAATTGTCTTCGGTAAAATCTTGTAATTCGGTTATCTGATGTGCGATTCCGTCTCTCGACCATTTATACTGCTGACTTATAGTATTGGTCTCGAAATTTTTATCATGATAAAAAATATGATCTACTTTTGAAGCTTTTCCAATAATATCGAATGTCTCCTGAAACATTTTTTGCAGGCTCTTACTCAGCAAAAACTTTTCGGTACACAAAGCCAATGCCGATAATAAGTCACTTTTAAGCTCTAATTTTTTCTCTGCTTTTAGTCGCATCTGCGAAGAAATAGCCAATGAAATGACATCAGAAATAGTTCTGGCATAGTTGATGTCTTCATTGTCCCAATCTCTTTTCTCTCCTGTACTTTCAAAACAAACTACACCGGCCAATTGTCCATTTGAAAAAATAGGAACATCAAGCATCGACTTTATTTTATTCTTTTTGAAATAAATTTCCTGAAATTCAGAGGTTTCTAATTTGTCAAAAACATCCGGAGCGTTTATTATGGCTTTGTTTTTTAGTGTTTCAAAATAAATAGGATAAGATTCCTTGTCCAGAATGTTTTTATCACTTAAATTTTGATCATCACTGCTGAATAAATTTTTGCAAATAATAACATCGCCCGTAAATTTCCAGAAACTCACTCTGTTTGCTTTTGAAATGGTCGCCGCTTCTTTAATTATGGAATCAATTACGGTTTGCAGATTGTTATATTCCCGAAAATCTGTTGTCGATAATTTTTTGGTCGAATTATTATAGGCTTCAATTTTTTCTAAACGTCTTTTTTTCTCATTTTCAATATTTTTCATCTCCGTAATATCCCGGGCTATACCAGCAAAACCAATGATTTCGTCTAAATCATTTTTACGAACGATTACTTTTTGTGAGATCCATATTTCGCCTCCGGCTTTCTTTATAATCGGAATTTCGATTGTGGGATAATTGTTGCCATTTTTTTCCAGATTTTCATAGAAATCAACCGCATTTCTAATATAATCTTCGTGAATAAAATTAGAATAATGTTGTAAAATTACTTCATTTTCAGCATAGCCTAAAAGTGAAAAACCAAATTCATTGATAAAGGTAAAATACCCGTCAGCACTTATTTCAAAAATAATATCGGTCGCAGTCTGAATAAGGTTTTTGTATTGATCCTGTACAATAATTTGCTCTGTTACATCCTGACCGATACTGATAATTAAATCTTCTGAGAATTTTTTATCCTTCCATTGAATGTATTTAAATTCTCCGTTTTTATTTTTTAATTTTCTAATATATAATTTATTGTCGATGTAATTTTTCTGGTAATTTTCGCTATCAAATTCCTGGTCTTCTGTTAGTTTCCAAAATTCCATTCCTTTAACATCTTCTGGCTGATAGCCTAAAATTGAAGTAATGGTCTCACTGCAAAAAAGCAATTCTCCATTTTCATTTGTAGCAATTGTCAGGGAATTACCTTTATGAACAATTTCATTAGTAAATCTAAAGTTGTCCCTGCTGTTTAATAAAACAGCATACTTTACCTGATTGATAACGAAGGTCAGAATACTAAAATTGATTAGTAAAACAGATGATTTAATTGGAATTAAATGAAATACAATAGTTACAGTCAGAAAGGTAAAGGTGAGTGCAACAAATGCCCAATAAATTTTAATTGGTTTTAAAATGTTGTAAGAAAAGAAAAAGGAAATTAAAAAAGTAATAATAGGTACAACATCATTTGGGAGATAAATAATATTGCGGGCAACGTAACTTATATAAATGAAAAAGGAAACAATAAAAATTTCCTGAATTCTATCGCGGAGTACTTTTATTTTATCTGTAAGAGCGTAAACTATCAGTACTAAAACACCAATACAAACATTAAGTAGTAAAAGACTTTTTGGTCTGATTCTAAAGATTTCGTTAATGATTTCAATTAGAATAACGGCAATACCAAAAAATAAAATATACAACTGATACTCATTTCTTGCAGTGTCGGTTTCTCTTTTTTTCTCAATAAAACTACCAATTTTCGCTTTAATTCTAAAAAACTGATAAACCAGAATGCTTAAGAAACCAAAGAGCGATAACCCTAAAACAATGAACTTTGGATTATTGTAGAAAATAATTTCGGGATTAAACACATACCAATTTGTAATAACTGCTTTCAGGGTACTACCAAAATGGGTAATTCCTGAAAGCAGTGAATTATACAAACTATAGTTTGCTACCATAGTATTTGGGGTATGTTTGGTTTAGTAAATAGCGTTTTGAATTTTCTAAACAGAGTAGGTTAGGCTCTTTATTTATTTAGAATCTTCGTTTTATTCTAAATCCGACTGACCTATCGTGTCAATTGGATCTTCTTCTTCCATATTAAAAATTCCATAATAAGTCGCGTAGGTCATTGATGTATTAAAAGCAAGCGTGAAAATTATTCCAATGCAGCATCCAAAGAAACCGATGAAAGAGCCAATAAAACCAATAACAACCAGGGCAAAAATTATTAACGGATTTTTACTAATGATGAGTAAACATGATTTCAAGGCATCTAATGCCTTTAGATTCCCGAAAATTACCAGTGGAATAACCAAATAGGTAAGATAGGATATGATTAAATTTAATAATAATGACATTCCGATTATGCCCATTTCATTGAAATAAGCCCCTATAACTGTTGAAATTGCACCGCTAATAATGGCGATGATAAAACCAACTGTAAATATTTGTGAAAAGTGATGTGTTTTATAATAAGTAAAAATAGTCGCAACATTAAATTCCTCATCCTTGTCGGCACAGTCTGCCATTTTAAGAAAACCGGCACTAAAAGGAGCAACAAGACCACTTATTACCGAAGTAGCAAGTAGAGAAATAAGCATTTGTACAGAGGTTTGTTTCTGACTATCGAAATTTTCAAAAAAATCTTTACTCATACTTTCCACTCCATAGTAAGCAAAAAGTACACTAAAAAGGGCGAAAAAAAAGATAACTGAAAAAACTAGAATTATAAGCCCAAAATAAAGAGCTATTTTTTTATAATTTTCGAATGCATGGTTAAAGACAGTTGAGAAATCTAGGGAAAGGCCATGATTTTTAATGTCTTCGATTTGATCAAGTGTAGATTTCATTTTAATAGTAGAATTGTTTTATATTTTTTTTACGCTTAAGTTAATTACAGAAACGTAAATATAATATTTTTAATCAATTACCTATGATAATCTACAAAATATACACAAGGACTTTTTTGTTTGCTTACATCCAGTCTAATAAGCGTTTGAGAGAAACTAATTTATCTTTGTAAGGAGCATATCGCATAGGCAGATCTAACCAATTTCCTTTTTTGACAATAGCTTTATGATGAGAGAAAATATCGAAACTCAATTTGCCGTGATAAGCACCGATTCCGCTATGGCCAACTCCGCCAAAGGGTAATCTTTTGTTTGAAAAATGGACAACGGTATCGTTAATACAACCACCTCCAAAAGAATAATCTGCAATAAGTTTTTTGGCGAAAGAATGATTTTCACTGAAAATATAAAAGGCCAGCGGTTTTTCATATTTACTTATCACGTTATGAATTTCAGCTTCGGTCTCATAAGTAAGAATAGGTAAAATTGGACCAAAAATTTCTTCCTTCATTACAGGACTATCAAGTGCGGGTTCTTCAATTAAGGTTGGCGAAATAAAAAGTTTATTTGCATCCGTTTCTCCTCCAAAAATTACTTTTTCACGCTCGATCATACTGTCTAGTCGAAGAAAGTTTTTAGTGTTGATAATACGGGCAAAATCAGGAGATTTGTCTAGTTTTTTGCCATAAGATTTTATGATTTCGTCAATTAAAAAAGTAATAAAATTGACTTTCATGTTTTTTTGAATCAGAATATAATCCGGAGCGATACAGGTTTGGCCGGCATTGATGAATTTTCCCCAGACAATGCGCTTGGCAGCTAATTTTAAATTGGCAGTTTCATCTATAATACAAGGATTTTTTCCGCCTAATTCGAGCGTTACCGGAGTCAGGTTTTCTGCTGCTGCTTTGGCAACAACTTTACCAACAGCAACACTTCCGGTAAAGAAAATATAATCCCAGCGTTTTGCCAATAATTTATCAGAAACTTCAACACCGCCTTCGTGTACTTCAACGTGATTGATATGAAAAGTTTTTTCAATAATTTTCGCAATGATTGAAGAGGTATTCGGGGTGAGCTCAGAAGGTTTTAAAACCACTCTGTTACCTGCTGCAACTGCTGCTATAAGAGGGCATAAGGCCAATTGAAAAGGATAATTCCATGGTGCAATAACCAAAACGTTTCCGTAAGGTTCTTTGTAAATATAATCGGTAGAGGGAAAGTTGAGAAGGGAAGGGAAAATACGTTTGCGACCGGACCATTTGTAAATGTTTTTGATGGTGTCTTTCAGGTCTGAGATAACATAATTTGTTTCCGTTAATACAGCTTCAAATTCAGGCTTTTTAAAATCATCGTACAACGCTTTTACAATTAAATCTTCGCTTTTTTGTATGTTGTACAATAACTTTTTAAGCGTTTCTTTTCTGTATCCGATGTCGTTTTTATAGTCCATTTTTTGATCAACTTGTTTTTTTACTCTATGCAAGTTAATCGATAAAATTTAAAAAAGTAACAATTAAATCATAAAATCACAATGCATTCCAAATGGTTTCATCAGGAGTTGGTGCAATTATAGTAATTTTTTCTTTAGAAACCGGATGAACAAAAACAAGTTTTCTGGCGTGAAGATGAATACCTCCGTCGGGATTACTTCGATCAAAACCATATTTCAAATCTCCTTTAATTGGCGATCCAATAGCGGCTAATTGCGCACGAATTTGATGATGACGACCGGTATGAAGGTTAATTTCCAAAGCCACATAATTTTGAAGTTCTTTAAATACCGTATAATCTAAACTGGCAATTTTGCTATCCGGAACCTCTTTTAAATGGGCTTTTGAAGTATTATTTTTTTCATTTCTTTTAAGATAATGAACTAATTTGGCAGTTGTTTCCTGAGGTTTATTCTTCACAACTGCCCAATAGGTCTTTTGCGTTTCACGATTGCTGAACATTTCGTTCATTCGTGTTAAAGCTTTACTTGTTCTGGCAAAAACAACAATTCCGGTTGTAGGTCGATCCAAACGATGAATCACACCCAGAAATACATCACCAGGTTTGTTGTATTTGTCTTTAATATATTCTTTAACAACATCAGATAAAGGTTTGTCTCCGGTTTTATCACCTTGCACAATATCGCCTACACGCTTATTAACTACAATAATGTGGTTGTCTTCGTGCAGAATTTGGAGGTTATTTTTATCTGAAATTATTTTCATTATAGACTTGCTTAGATTTTTAGACTTACTTAGACTTCTTAGATTTTGGATTGAAAGAATTCGGCTAAAGCCTTTTTATATTAATAAAAAAGTCCTCCAGCTAAAGCTGGAGGCTATTTATTTTAAAACCTTTGAATCTTAGCAACTTAGAACCTTAGTACCTTAAAAATTAATACTGTTCCTTCTCGTTCGGAAAATCACTCGACTTAACATCAGTAACATACTGACCAATTGCAGAAGTCATTTCCTGATATAAGTTTAAATAGCGACGTAAGAAACGCGGACTGAATTCATTGTTCATTCCCAACATATCATGAATTACCAAAACCTGACCGTCAACACCACCACCGGCACCAATTCCGATAACGGGAATCGAAATACTTTTGGCTACTTTTTCCGCTAAATCAGCAGGGATTTTTTCAAGAACAATAGCAAAACAACCTATTTTTTCTAGTAATTTGGCATCTTCAATTAATTTTTCGGCTTCCTGATCTTCTTTTGCACGAACACTATAAGTTCCGAATTTATAGATAGATTGTGGTGTTAAACCCAAGTGTCCCATTACTGGAATTCCTGCGTTTAATATTTTTTTGATTGATTCTTTAATTTCTTTTCCGCCTTCCAGTTTTACAGCATGTCCGCCACTTTCTTTCATGATTCTTATAGACGAACGTAAAGCTTCTTTGGGATCAGACTGGTAACTTCCAAAAGGTAAATCTACTACAACCAAAGCTCTGTCGACAGCACGAACTACAGATGAAGCGTGATAAATCATTTGATCTAAAGTAATTGGTAAAGTCGTTTCATGACCTGCCATAACGTTTGATGCAGAATCTCCCACTAAAATTACATCGATTCCAGCAGTGTCAACAATTTTTGCCATCGTAAAATCGTAAGCAGTAAGCATAGAGATTTTTTCTCCGTTACTTTTCATTTCGATTAACGATTTTGTAGTTATTCTTTTATAATCTTTTTTAGCGACTGACATTTTGTTTTTTGTTTATTTTTTTGAAGATGTAAAAGTATTGAATAATTATAGATTGAAATCAGCAATAGAAGAATATTTCAGCAGAAAAAAGCTTTCTGTCTTTAAATACGCTTCTAAGTATACTGTCTTTTTCAATAAGGATATGGGGTTTTTATAGAAGTTGTGTTTTTTTTGCCACAGATTACAAGATTAGTGCAGATTACGAAATCTTTTTAAATCTTGTAATCTGTGGCAATATATACTTAGTATTCTAACAATCGGCCATATTTACGGCAATTGCCAATCCGCCTTCAGAGGTTTCCTTGTATTTGGAATTCATGTCTTTAGCGGTTTGCCACATTGTGTTAATTACTTTATCTAAAGGTACTTTTGCATTTTTAGAATCGGTTTCTAAAGCTAATTCAGCTGCATTTATGGCTTTTATAGCGCCCATTGTATTTCTTTCAATACACGGAATCTGAACCAAACCGCCAATCGGATCGCAAGTCAAACCAAGGTGATGTTCCATTGCAATTTCGGCAGCCATCAATACCTGAGCAGGACTTCCGCCCATTAACTCGCACAGTGCCGCCGCAGCCATTGAGGATGAAACACCAATTTCGGCCTGACAACCACCCATTGCTGCAGAAATAGTTGAACCTTTTTTGAAGATACTTCCAATTTCTCCGGCAACCATCAAAAATTGTTTGATTTCTTTTTCTCCGGCATTGTGATTTTCAATTACCAGATAATACATTAAAACAGCCGGAATTACACCAGCGCTTCCATTAGTTGGAGCAGTAACAACACGGCCTAATGATGCGTTTACTTCGTTCACGGCCAGTGCAAAACAACTTACCCATTTTAAAATCTGACGAAATTTAACTTCGGTTTTTCTAATTTCTTCCAGCCAGGATTGTGGATCTTTATAATTAGATAAACCAATTAGATTCTGATGCATATCAAAAGCTCTTCGGCGAACATTTAATCCGCCGGGAAGAATTCCTCCCGTATGGCAACCAATATACATACATTCTAACATCGTATTCCAGATGCGCATTAGTTCCGAATGAATTTCTTTTTCAGTACGCATCGATTTTTCGTTTTCATAAACAATCTCTGAGATCAATTTGTTTTCTGAAATCGTATAGTTTAAAAGCTCAACAGCATTTTGAATCGGGAAGGGGAAAGCACATTTAATCTCTTCTTTTATCTTGGCGTTGGTACGTTCTTCTTTAACAACAAAACCTCCTCCAATAGAATAAAAAGTAGATTCATATTCAGAATTATCCGTTTTATAGGCAGTGAATTTTAATCCGTTTGCATGAAAAGGAAGAAAGTCTTTATTGAAAACAATGTCCTGAAGAAAGTAAAACGGAATCGTAAACTGATTTCCTAAAATGATTTCATTGTTCGTTTCGATCGTTTTAATAATTCCGGCAATATTGTCTACCGGAATGTATTCAGGATCCTGTCCACTTAAACCAAGCATAACTGCCAGGTCTGTAGCATGACCTTTACCGGTTAATGAAAGTGAACCATATAAATCAACCCTGACTCTGGTAACTTGTTCTAAAACAGATTCGTTTTTTAACTCTTCTAAAAAACGTTCAGCAGCGCGCCACGGTCCCAAAGTATGTGAACTTGAAGGGCCAACGCCAATTTTAAGCATATCAAAAACAGAGATACATTCTTCCATTGTACAATTTTTATTAAGACAAAGATAATTGAATAATGCAATGATGTTTTAATTTCAATTATAAATCTTGCAGTTTTGTTAAAATAAATATTAAATATTAATAATTTGGCAAAGAAGTAAATTTAATTACTTAATATCGGGCTTTCATAAAAAGTTCGGGATTTTTTTAGGTATTTTTGTAAATAAGCTATTACTAGAAGAAACTGATCTTTTTAGTTTTTAATAATCGAAATAAACTGCAACTTTGGGTATTTTGTCTGAATGCTGAAAACGTCTTTCTTAGGACAATTAATATACCACACAGGAGCTAAAACCACATTATGATAGAATTTTTCAGAAATTTATTAGAAGAGTTTGAACTGCCACTTAGCAATCCAGTATTGATTTTTTCGTTAATACTTTTTATCATTTTATTATCGCCAATTTTACTGAAGAAAATTAATATTCCGGGAATTATCGGTTTGATTATTTCAGGTGTAATTATTGGACCTCACGGACTTAATATTTTGGCTAAAAATTCGGCTGTAGATCTGTTCTCAACAATTGGACTACTTTATATTATGTTTATTGCCGGTTTAGAACTCGATATGAATGAGTTTAAAGCCAACAAGAATAAGAGTTTACTATTCGGTTTTTTTACTTTTATTTTTCCGTTATCCATTGGTTTTCCGGTTTGTTTCTACCTTTTAAAATATGATTTTAACGCCAGTTTTTTAACGGCAAGTATGTTTGCGACGCATACCCTGGTGGCGTATCCAATTGTTAGTAAACTAGGAATTGCCAAAAATCAGGCTGTTGCTATTACGGTTGGAGGAACTATTTTGACAGATACTGCGGTTTTGATTATTCTTGCTGTTATTATGGGAAGTAGTCAGGGCAATCTGAATCAGGCTTTCTGGATAAAATTAGGAGTTTCATTGGCTATCTTCTCTGCCATTATGTTTTTAGTAATTCCAAGAGTTGCCAAATGGTTCTTTAAGAAATTGGAAAGTGAAAAACACGCCCATTATATTTTTGTACTTTCTGTAGTTTTCTTTGCGGCATTTTTAGCGCAGGTAGCAGGAGTAGAGCCTATTATTGGAGCATTCGTTGCGGGTTTGGCGTTGAATCCATTAATTCCGCAATCATCAGCCTTGATGAACAGAATTGAGTTTATTGGAAATTCGTTATTTATTCCCTTTTTCCTGATTTCAGTGGGAATGCTGGTAGATATCAGTGTGATTTTAAGTGGTCCGACAGCTTTAATTGTAGCCGGAACATTGAGTGTCGTTGCAATTTTTGGGAAATGGATTGCTGCATTTTTTACACAAATTGTTTTTAAATATACCAAAACCGAAAGACAGCTTATTTTTGGATTAAGTAGTGCACATGCTGCCGCTACTTTAGCCGTTATTTTAGTGGGATATAAAGCTGAAATTCTGGATGAAAATATCTTAAACGGAACTATTATTTTAATTTTAATTACGTGTATTGTTGCCTCTTTTGCTACAGAAAAAGCAGCAAAAAAAATTGCAATTTGCGAAGAAGAAGTTTCTCATGAAGATGCCCATAAAGATCAGATTTTAGACGAACATATTTTGATACCGTTGGCGAAAACTTCTGCAACATCAAGCTTGCTGGATTTTGCGCTTTTGATTAAAGATAAAAAATCATCAAATCCGGTTACTTTATTGACAATTGTTCCGAATAATGATCAGGCCGAAAAGAACATTTTAAGATACCGAAAAGCTGTTGATAAATTCGTAATTCAGGGTTCGGCATCTGAAGTAAAAATTAACACGATTGCCCGAATTGACCATAATCCTGCTAGTGGAATTGCAAGGACTTCAAAAGAAATTATGTCCGATATTGTGATTGTAGGCTGGCCGAGAAAAACAGGTTTCTTAGATAAAATTTTTGGTGAAAATGTAGATTCGATTATTAATAATGTAGATAAAAGTTTATTCATTTGTCGTTTCGAAAAAACCTTTATAGAAGAAAAAAGACTGGTTTTCATTTGCCCTCCTTTTTCTGAAAGAGGAGTTGGTTTTCATCTTTTGATGCAAAAAATCTCTCGCTTATCGCAGGAATTAAGTATTCCGATTGTAATTTATGCCGAATACAAAACACACCAATCTATTCAGCAAATTGCCAATTATTTGAAGCTGAACGCTAAATTAGGTTTCAAAAGTATTTTAGACTGGGATGATTTCGATGCTATCTCAGACGAAATAAAACCAACCGATTTGATTGTATTTAATTTATCCAGAAAAGGTTCTGTATCTTACCAATCGATCTTTGATAAATTACCTCAAAAATTCGAAAAATCATTCGATGAAAACAACTTGATTTTAGTCTATCCGCAAGACGATAACAAAGTAACTTCCATGGATGCTTATGAAGATTTTACCGCTACGCCATTAACAAAAGGTCTTGAAGCTATTGAGCAGATTGGTCGCGGTTTGGGGAATATTTTGAAGAAGGGGTAAGTTTAAAATTTTATGAGATATTCTAAAATATTATTTTTGGCAGCATTTCTTGTTTTGATTGGTTGTCAGAATAAAAATAAAAAATCTTCAGATTTAAATAAAAAATCAGCAAAAATTGAAACAAGCGAAAAATTTAATCAGTTTAATATACGTTTTCATTCCGATTCTATTTTTCAAATTTCAAGAATTGATTTTCCAATTGAAGGTTTGTCAGTTTCAGGTTTTGACAGGCACAAATGGACTAAAGAGAATTGGGAATTTATGATAATTCCTGTTTCAGAAAAAAATACAATTGATGAGTACGAACATAGTTTGATTAAAAATGATAGTCTGGTAATTGAAAGATTTTGGATTCCTGATAGTGGATTTGAAGTTGAAAGGCAATTCAAACTTATTAGAAACAAGTGGTTTTTAGTTTATTATAATGATATAAATTTATAAAACAGAATTTCAGGTATGAAGGCTCTAGAAAAGATAATATCAAAATATAGTTTTCCGAAAAGAGATGTATACGCAACTAGTAATGTAAATGATGTTGAATTGTATTCGAAGTTAAAACTTCCTGAGGATTACATTTTTTATCTCGAAAACTATCATGGAATCGATCAGTTTATTGGTGTTGAGTTTATAAATCTCTGGAGTTTAGAAGAAATTATTAAAACCAATATAAGCTATAATATTGTAGAAGAATTACAGCAGACGATCGGAATTGGATCAAATGGAAGTGGAGAATTTATTGGAATAACATTGGATCAAAACCAGAATGTGAAAATAATTCTTTCCCCTTTTATTGATTTGAATAGCAAATATCATATTGAAATCGGTACTTCTTTTACAGATTTTCTTGTTCGTTTGGATAATGGAATTGATTGGTTTTCTTAATTTTACTAAAAACTTCCTGAATTTTAAAGCTAAAAAAAAATGCAACATAAAGCTAAATCCATCCGACCATTCATAGGAGCTAAAGATTTTGAAATCTCCAGAAGTTTTTACCGGGATTTAGGATTTGAAGAAACGGTTTTAGATCCCAAATTTTCTGTTTTTAAAACCGATGAAATTGCTTTTTATCTTCAGGATTATTATGCTAAAGAATGGATAGAAAATACCATGATTTTCTTAGAAGTGGATGACGTCGATCGTTATTATCAAGGACTTTTGGCTTTAAATCTAACCGAAAAATACGGAGTGAAATTAACACCAACACGTCATTTAGATTGGGGAAGCGAATGTTTTTTACACGATCCTTCCGGTGTTTTATGGCATTTTGGAAAGTTTAAGTAAAAAGAAAAAAACTATAAATAGAAATCAGCCAGACTAATTGTTTTACTTTCCCGCTGATACCAATCATTATAGACTAATTCTAATTTAGTAACGGTAAATTCTCCAAAATTGCAATCTCGAAATTTTTCTGTAACGGCTATTAATTTCTCTGGATTTTCTAGTTTTTCCTGAAATCTCACAACGGTAGAATGTGCAGTTGCAATGGCATAACGGCTGTCGATACTCTGTTGTAAAGTTGATTTTTTGAAATTTTCGCGTAATGTATTTCTTAAATTATTCATAGATTCATCCGTTGGAAAACCCTGAATCATTATTGCCGAAGGTGAAGCTGTAATGCCTTTCAATTCAATTTTAATTTTATCTACATCAAGTAAACTTTTTTGAATGATTTCGATATATTCTTCAGTCTTAATTTTAGCCAAAGTAAAGCCTTCATAACAGGAAATAATCGACATTACCGTAATATGAATGTCTGAATTAGGATAGTAGTATTGTTTAGAATCAATTGCTCTCAGTTCGTTTAAAAACAACTGAATTTTAGCTTTGACTTCATCGTTTGGACGAATCAATAGTGTAATGCCGAATCGGGAATCCGATGCGTCATTAATCTGGTTATCAACTTTAGAATTTCCTTCTAAAATAGCTTTTGAAGATTTTGTATAAAGTTGACTATAATGTTCTTGTAAATTCATTGCTTTTATTTCTTTTTCGCTTTCTCCAGATTCTGTTTCACTCTGAATTTTACAATTTTTGTAATTAAATCAAATGGCATTGGTTTGTTCAAAGGAAATTGTACAGAACCTTTTCCGGATTTATATTGAGAAAGTTCTGCTGCAAAAGCTTCGTGACCACTGGGTAAAGCATACAAACCAATATGGTTTTTAAAAGCGGCAAAGTAAACTACAATTCCGTTTTGCTCAAAAGCCGGCATAGCATAACTGATTTTTTCTTTGGCATCTGGTGCAGCTTGCTGAATCGTTGCCCTGACTTTCTCCAAAATTTCCTGAACGTCATTTGGAAAAGCGCCAATGTATTCCTCAATATTTGCTGGTTTTTTTGTTTCCATTGTTGTTAGTTTTTTTTTGTTTCAGGTTTCAGGTTTCAGGTTGAAACGAACTTGAAACCTGAAACCTGAAACTTTTTTTACGCAAGTCCCTTCGGAAACCTGTCCAAAACTAAATTCAATAAAATATGATGTTCTAAATAGGCTTTTGCACCCGCCAAAACCAAGGTAAAACCTTCAGTTGAATTGCGAACCTGATCAATTATTTTATCTGAATCTCCTTTAAACCCAGAATTGGTGATGCTCACAAAGGTTTCATTTTCGTTTAATGGAGTAAAAACCCATTCCACCAAAGTGCTTTCTTCCGGGCCTCCCCATTCGATTACAATTTTTTTATTTTCCTGTAAAACATGAGTGGTGACCGTTAAGGAAAAACCATACATTTCCCAGGTCCATTCCGTTTTTTTATCTTGTTTTAATTTGCCTGAGCCTTTTGTAAACCAAAATTTACTTGTGATTTCCGGATCAGTAAAAGCCTGAAAAACTTCTGAAACAGGTTTTCTAATAAGCATTTCGGCTTTCGCGTATTTATTATTTTCTGTTTTCATCTTTAATTGTGAATTGTGAATTGTGAATTGTGAAACTTAAAACTTAAAACTTGAAACTTGAAACTTGAAACTTGAAACTTGAAATAATTTTTTTCGGGTAACTAATTTAAGAATAATACTTTACACTTCATCCTTATCAATCCATTTTCCAACTGAAGGTGGCGTATAATTTCTCATTTGATGTAATAAATCGGGAATAGTATCACTAACCAAAAGCATTTTTTGATTTGCTTCTTTTAGTAAACCTTTTTTAGTCATGTTTTCAGTTAATTTGATTAAAGAATCATAAAAACCATTGATGTTTAGAATCGCGATTGGCTTTTTATGAAGTCCCAATTGTGCCCAGGTTAACATCTCAAAAAGTTCTTCCAATGTTCCAAAACCACCCGGAAGCGCAATTACACCATCACATAAATCATTCATTTTGGTTTTGCGTTCGTGCATGCTTTCGACCAAAATCAATTCGGTTAAACCGAGATGCGCAATTTCTTTTGATCTTAAAAAGTTGGGTAAAACGCCAATAGCTTTTCCGCCATTATTTAAAACACCATCTGCGACAGCGCCCATCAAACCTACATTTGCGCCGCCGTAAACCAGTTGTATGTTTTCTTTGGCAAATGTTTGACCAAGTAAAATCGCTTGTTCTGTATAAATTGCTTCGGTTCCAGAACTTGAACCGCAGAAGACAGTAATTCTTTTCATTAGTTTTTTTTATGTGAAATGTGAAATGCAAAAAGTAAAGTATCAAAGTTTTTTGATCTTCATCTTAAGAATCTCTCATTTCTTTTTCAATTCATATTCAAAATACGGCACGTCAACACCATTTATAGTAAATATCACATCATTTATTTTTTCTGCTCCAAGCTTCAAAACGGCTTTTTGCGAACGAAAATTTTCTGATCCGATATGAAAAAGCACTGAATTAACATGCTGAAAAGCATAATCTATCAATAATTTTTTATTTGATTTATTATATGGCCCTCCCCAATATTTTCTTGTAATAAAAGTGTAGCCAATTCCAACGCTCGATTTTTCGGGATTGTAATCGTAGAAGCTAGTTGTTCCCATAACTTCGCTGGTTTGTTTATCGAGAATTAAAAAACCTCCTTTTTTATTAATTATAATGTCAAAATAAGTTTTAAAACCTTCTTTTGTGTATCGGTCTTTTGAGGGATTCTGTTCCCAAATCAGGGGGTCAGAAGCTGCTTTAAACAACACTGCAAAATGTTTTTCTTCTAACGGAATTAACTTTGTGATTTCGTTTTCTAAGAAATCGGGTTGTAAATTGAAATTTGTAGTTATCATTTTTGAAGTTTTAAATTTGTATTTGATTACTGGCATTTATCAAGTATGTCATTTCGACGAAGGAGAAATCCCCGCAAGTAGCTCTGCAAAGATTGTCCGCCTTTCTGTGTGGAGTTACTTGCGGGGATTCCTCGTGCCTCGGAATGACAAAAAATAATAAATACTATAATTCTGGCGCAATTTGGTTATATCCTTTTAACCTGAACACAAGAAACGTTTTCCATTTTAATCTCGTTTCCAATTTTCCTTAGCAAACCTGTTTTTTCGTTTCTTTTAAAAACGACAACATTTCCAGTTAATACATTACTGGCAACAAGAAATTTTCCACTTTCATCCAAAGCAAAAATTCGTGGATGTTTTCCTAAAGTCGATTGATAACCAATGTTTTTCAGAATACCATTTTCGTCAATAGAAAAAATGGCAATGTTGTTTTCTTTGCCCCGGTTTGTAGCGTACAAAAACCTTCCATCGGGCGAAATATGAATGTCAGAACTTTCAAAACCTTCTGTGATTTTATCAGGATGTGTGTTAATGCGCTGAATCTTTTTTAATGTTCCGTCGTTGTATTGGTAAACACTAATCGCGCCCGCCATTTCTTCAATACAATAACCAAACTTCTGATTTGGATGAAAAGTGAAATGCCTTGGCCCGGCCTCTAAATCTGTTTTGGTAAACGGATTTTTTGTTTCCACCAATGGCTGTTTTTGCGTTTCATCAAATTTATAACAACGTATTTTATCGGCACCTAAATCAGGTAAAAAAAGATAATCATTTTGAGGCGAAAAGACAGCCGAATGCACATGCGATCTGGTTTGTCTTTCTTTATGAACGCTTCCATCTGAATATTGAAAATTCTGCGCAAGCGAATCTATTTTTCCGTTTTTTAAAAGAGGATGAACGGAAACACTTCCTTCTGTATAATTAGCATTCACCAACCATTTTCCGCTTTTGTGAACCGAAACATAAACCGGGTTTTCGCCCCCGCTTTTTTGTTTGTTTAAAAAAGTCAGGGTTTTGTTTTCAGGATTAAATTCAAAACTGCTAACATTTCCGTCATTTGGTGTTTTGGTTTCCGTGCAGGCATACACATATTTTCCGTTGGGAGAAACGGTTAAATAGGACGGATTTATAACATTTTTTGCCGAAGTCACCTTCGTTAGTTTTCCTTTTAAGGTATCTAACTGATATATCTGAATTGATTCGGCATTCTTATCTTTGTTATAACTTCCCAAAAAGACATACGTATTCTGAGAGAATATATTTAAAGTTACCAGAAAGGCAATGGCTACAAGGTTGATTTTTAGTTTCAAGGTTTTTTTAGTTTCAGGTTTCAAGTTTCAGGTTTCAGGTTGGATCAAAAATCTATTTTCTATTTTCTATATTCTATTCTCTATATTCTATATTCTATTCTCTATATTCTATTCCCTATTTTCTAAAACTATCTAACTCCTTTCCACCATTGTTGAAACACTTGATTTTCGTTTTTCAACTCCACTAATTCTCCAATCTTTGGTGTAATCAACGGAATAGGATTTTCTGAATTAGCATTCAATTCGGTTACTTTAATCAAAGGTTCATCCCAGGAATGCAGCGCTAAAGGAAATTTTGAATTATGTACCGGAAATACTCTTTTTGCTTTTAAGTCTTTCATCGCTTTTATTACATCTTCCGGTAAATTGTGGATGTATTTCCAGGCCGGATTGTATTGGCCATTATCGATAAGCGCAATATCAAAAGGGCCATATTTATTACCAATTGTTTCATAGTGAGAATCATAACCACTATCTCCGCCCAAATACATTTTGAAATCTTTGGTTTCTAAAATAAAAGAAGTCCAAAGTGTATTACAGCGTTTGATACTTCTGCCAGAAAAATGTCGTGACGGAGCCGTATAAAGTGTCAAATTCTGATCTAATTCTATTTTTTCATGCCAGTCTTTTTCGATACTATTTTCTTTCGAAAAGCCCCAAAATTCAAAATGTGAACCAACGCCAAGTGCCGTAATTACTTTTTTTATTTTTGGTTTCAGTTCCATAATGGTTTTATAATCTAAATGATCATAATGATCGTGTGTGATCAGCAAATAATCAATTTCCGGAATATCATCATAGGTATAAATATCAGTTCCTTTAAAGGCCTTTGTAGTGCCATAAATAGGAGAAGCGTTGCCGCTGAAAACAGGGTCAATTAAAAAACGTTTGCCTTCAAGCTGAATGAAATAGGAGGAATGTCCAAACCAGATTAAAACATCCTGATTTAAAGGCAATTCTTTTAAATTGGTTTTTACTGAAGGAATAAGATCGGTTGGTATTTTTCGGTCAACCTTTTTAAAGAAAAAATCTTTTAAAACGTCATAATAGCCATAACCTTCTGCAAGTTCCGGAGTAAAACTTTCATTTTCAAATTTTCCATTTTTGTATTGAGGTGATTTTTGTATTAATGCGAGTCTTTCGCCAGAAGGTTGTTTTCCATATCTTGGATGAAATAAAAAATACAATAGGAAGGCTAGTAAAAGTAATATTAGGGTTAGGATCATTTTTTTTTATTTAGAAGGATATAATTTATTCAAATTTTCAACAGAAAGCGAAACCATTTTTTTGAGTATTTCAATATCAATATCAGCTAGTTTTTTGACATAGATACAGCCTTTTGAAGGTTTAAATTTTCCGAATTTCGGAAGTAAATCCGCTCTGTTTTCAGCAGTCAGATGAAGATATAATGATATAGCACCTTTTCTTGGCGAAAAACCTGCAAGTGTCGAATCACCCTCGTGTCCACTGGCATATTTGTAATGATAGCTTCCGAAACCAATAATGCTTGGTCCCCACATTTTAGGTTCAAAACCAGTTACTTTCTGCATTATTTTAATAAGCTCAAAAGAGTCATTTCTTTTTGTTTCATCGTCTACAAAAGTGTTGATAAAATCTAAAACACTGGTTTCTGTTTCTGTCGTTTTATTTTTTGCCATGATTTATTTTTTTGAATGAAGTAAATCGCTTTTAAAAAGAATGTTTCTGATTTTAATTTCCGTGGCATAAAATAAATCCATATCAGCATTAGATTGATTTTCCAATACAATCATACTTAAATCGCTTTTTGGAATATATAGATTAACCGAAGAAAAGCCATCTCCTAAACCGGTATGCCCAACATATTTTATAACATCTTTTTCAATAATTCTGATGCCTAAACCATAACCTTCTTTTTCTCTTCCAAAAAAGCCGTGTTGTGCTGTTATATCGTATTGAAACATTAACTGGTAGCTTTCTGGTTTTAGCAGTTTTCCTTTATGTAAATTTTGATTCCAAATTGCCAGATCACCAACAGTTGAAATAACACCATTTGACGCGATGCTTTCTGTCGTAATCATTGTTTTTTCTACTGGTTCGAAAACATTATTCGTATTAACATAACCGGAAACAACATCTTTCATTTTATCTTTAGAATAGCAAAAAGTATTTTTCATTTTTAATTCTTTAAAAAACGCATTCGCTATTTCTGAGTAACTTTTTTTAGAAGTAACTTCAATTATTTTTCCCAATAAACTATAGCCTAAATTTCCGTACTTAAATTCGGTTCCCGGTTTAAATAAAAGCGGTTTTTCTACGTCAACTATTCCATGCGTGTGATTTAATAATTGATGAACGGTCACAGAATCTGTCCAGCTTTGTTTCAGTTCCGGTAAATATTTTTTGATTGGCGCCTGCAAATCAATTAAACCCTTTTCGACTTCTTTCAAAATTAAAACAGCTGTAATCTGTCTTGTATTCGACATAATTTCAAACTGGCTGTCAAATTGTAAAGGTTTTTTAGTTTCAAAATTTTCAAAGCCATAAGCTCTGTTGTATAACGTTTTTCCGTTTTGAGCAATCAGAATTACACCATTAAATTTAGGATCGGCAACTTTAATTAAACTGTCGATACTGGCGGCATAATTGCCTTTTTTTTGCGCAAATGAATTACAGTTTGAAAATAGAAAAATGATAGAAAGAAGGGAATAGAATCTGGTAATGGCGTTCATTAAGAGGTTTTAGGTTTTTTAGTTTTTTTGTTTCAGGTTTCAGGTTTCAGGTTTTCAGTCTCAGTCTCAGTCTCAGTGACAGTTTTCAGTAACAGTTTTCAGTAACAGTTTTCAGTCTCAAATTTTAGTCTCTGTTTTCAACTGCAAACTGCGACTGCAAACTGCGACTGTTTAACTCCGACTGTAAACTTTTTTAAAAAACTCCGTTTTCGTTAACGGTTACTTTTGGAATCGGTTGTCCTAAATCCCAAAGTTCTACTATTTTGTCTGCTTCAAATCTAAAAATATGCACGACTGCCGTACCTAAATCAGTTGAATTTTGTTTAACACAGGAGTGTACTGCCACCAAATCGCCATCTCTTAAGGCATGATGAATTTTAAAAGTCTTATTCGGATTTTTTCTTGAAGACTCTTCCATGGCTATCATTAAAGTATTGGCATCGCCTTTAAAATACGCATTATGGTGCTTAAAATTCTCGCCTATATAAAGCCGGAAAGCTTCGTGTGAATGCCCATTTGCAGCGAGTTTTAAAAATTCCTGGGCAATATATTTCTTAGTCATGACTCTAAAATTAAAAACAAACTAAGTTATGAAATTTAGAAGTAGGTTTTCAAGGAAATAAAGCGTGAATTGGAAGTTTTTTTACAGGTTTTCTGATTTGATTTGAGAAAGATCAAGACCTAATTTTTCGAATTCTTTTTGACCTGATTCGGTAATATAAAAATGTTTATCAGAAAGCTTTTTTTTGGCAATCCAGCCCTTATCTGCAAAAAATTCTGCAAGCAATTGACCGAGTTTTCCACCAATATGTTCGTAACACATTTTTGCAGGTTTTATTTTGGTGGATTTTTCCATTATGATGTCAATTAAAAGACTGTCTAAATTCTAAAGGCGAAATATTGGTCTTGGTTTTGAATAACTTACTGAAGGATTGCTGATGCTCAAAACCCAATTCAAAAGCAATTTCACTAATCGATAAATCTGTAGTCGAAAGTTTTTCTTTTGCCTTTTCAATCAATTTATTGTGAATATGCTGTTGTGTGCTTTGTCCTGTATGGAGTTTTAATAATCCACTTAAATAATTGGGCGAAACATTTAGATTTTCTGCAATATAATGTACGGTTGGTAATCCTTTTTTTACCAGAGAAGCATCAGTAAAATAATCTTCCAATAGTTTTTCTAAACGTTCCAAAATCTGATGGTTACTTATTTTTCTGGTAATAAATTGTCGGTTATAAAAACGTTCGGCATAGGTCAGAAACAATTCAATTTGTGCAATAATAACGTCCTGACTGAATTTGTCAATATTAGACTGATATTCCTGGCGAATATTTTTGATAATACCAATAAGCATATTTTCTTCCTTATCTGAAAGATGCAGCGCTTCGTGAACGGCGTAACCAAAGTATTCGTATTGTTTGATTTTCTTGGCAAGTGGTGTATTCCACAAAAAATCAGGATGGATCAGTAATGACCATCCTGTATGTTGTAATTCGGCATTGCCTTCTATAGAAAATACCTGTCCTGGCGATATAAACATCAAAACACCTTCGTTAAAATCATATTCCTGCTGACCATATTTCATTTTGGCATTGGAATTTCTTTTTAGCGCAATCGAATAAAAATCAAGCATCAGACTCTTAGGTTCGTCTTCATTAAGATATTTAAGATCTTCAAAATTATAGACGCTAACCAGAGGGTGTTCCGGTTTAGGCAAATCTCTAAATTGATGAAATTCGCTTATCGTTTTAATACGGAGAGGTTGCTGATTTGCCATAGTACAAGTTACTTAATTTTGATTATAAATCGCAGCAAATTCTTTGGCGTAATCTGTCAGTTTCATTTTTCCCATTACAGCAGGTCGGTTATTGTAATAATCTTCACCCAATTGACCATTGTAAAGTCCGGCGTACATTTCGACCAAACCCTGAGCAATTTTTGGCTGCATTCCAATCGAAACCAAACCATTTAAAGTTTCTTCATCACTGATTAATTTCCATTCCAAATCGGGTTTTCCAATAGCTTCTCCTAAAATACGAGCCGTTTCATCACCTGTAACTTCTTCGCTTGCAACATAACGAACTTTTTTCCCGTCAGGCGGAGTTGTTAATTCTTCAGAAATAGCTTCAGCAATATCGTTTGGAGAAACCCACGGTATCATTTGATCTGCGCCATAATTTGCAGCAATAATCCCCGCATTTTTTATCATCGGAATGTAAGCCAGTAAATTGTAATAAAAAGAAGTTGGACGCATAAACGTAATCGACACATCCTGAAGTTGCTTTAAAACGGCTTCAATTTCATTATAACGCTGAATAATCCCGGAATTTTCTTTTAAATGCGCCCCAATGCTGCTCAAAAATACCACACGTTTTATGCCTGATTTTGAAATCGCTTCAGCATAATTATTTCCAATTTTACGTGTAAAAGCATCGAGATCAAGATTTGGATCGAAATAATTCGCACGCGGAATCATGCAATAAACGGTATCTGCACCTGTAAAAGTTGTGGTTAAAAACGTTACATCTTCAACAGATCCAATGGCTGCTTTGGCACCTAAAGCTTCAATCGAAGTTTGTTTTTCGGCATCGCTGGTAATTACCGTAATGTCGTGTCCTTTTTGCACTAACGCTGTGGCTAGTGGCTTGCTAATGTTCCCTAAAGAACCTGTAATTATAATTTTCATCGTATTAATTTTTTGATGTTACAAAGTTGCGCAACATCAAAAGGAGAATTGTAGCCAAATCTACTATTCTCTTAGCCAAAAAAAAGGAGAATTACTTCGCGCTCAGTTGCTTTTCGTTTTCTGTTTGCGGTTTGTCTTTGCCGTTTGGCTGGCCTTTTCCGGTCGTAATTAGTTTTTTTAAACTGTTCTGAATGTAATTGGTCCAGGAATCCCTGCAAATATCATAACATTCATCATCAGGAACTAAACCAACATGTGTAAATCGAAGTGCTGTTTTTCCGTCTTTTTCCGAAATCTCAAAAGTAGGTTTTGTACCTGTCCACTCCGTTTCGTCTTGTGTGAATTTGAAGTAATTTTTCTCCACCAGCCAAACAATTTTCTGATTCGGAATCACCTCAATCAATTTGACTTTGCAGCGATGCACATCTTCATAATGATAATCAAATTCGTCGTTCAATTGGGCTGTATGGCCTTCAATTTGTTCAGACCACCATCCGCGAACATTTGTAACGGCATTAAAAACTTCTTCCGGAGATTGGTCAACTATAAGGGTCGTGGTAAAATCTTGCGCACTCATCGTATATCGTTTTTAGAAAGTTAGATAACAAATTTACGATCTAAAAATCAATATGTTAGGGTATTTGTGAGACAATTATAAGGGGTGAATCAGACAAGTTAGAATTTTAGATTTTTGGAATTTGGAATTTAAATTTTGGAATTTAATTTTCAGGAGCAGAAGAGTCATTTTCATAAGAATGACCTGTCCCGCTGTCCACTATATTCCCAATTAACAAAAACTACGGCTAAAAAGCCTTGTTTTTCTAAATCGGGAGATGCCGTTCCCATCGGGGCTAGATTAGAGGTTTAGTTTTAAAAGAAATGAAAACTTTCTACTCTCTCATAATATCCATTCTGGTTATTTTTTGATCTTGTATTTCAAAAATAACGACTTGTTCTTTTTTCTCATTAATTCCATTTCGTCCATAAACATATTCATGAACGATTGCTTTATTAGTAAAGTAAATGGTTTTTATAAAATCGGCATTCAAATCCGGCGATTGCTCGAATAGTTTCACAAACATTTCCTCACATTCTTTTTTACCATTAATTACTAATTCATGATCTGAAAAAGTATAAATCTTTGTATCCTTGGTATATAAAGACATCATGTTTACAATATCCTTGTTATTGAATGCAGACATTTGTCTGTCAACGATTTCTTCTATTGTCATTTTAGTTTAGTTGAATTAATGTTTTCGAACCTTGCGGTTAAGTTATGTTTTATTGCGTTTAGTTCCTCTCAGCAGTCCAATCAATAAATTAATAATAAAAATTGGCATCCCCATAAAAGTTATAATTAACGATTCTAAAACTAAAGTTATATTTATAACTTGATCTTTATAATTGAGTAAAGGAAAATTAGGGTCAATTACAAACAATTTATCATCGAGAAAAATAATTAACCAATAGCTTATAAAACTTCCAATCAAAATAGTAGAATGAATTATAGTTAAAGGTTTTATAAGCTGCTTTTGAGGCAGTTTTTCAAATAGCAAATATAGTAGTCCCGTCAAAAAGTAAGTAGTAAACAAAACTAATGTACAATCATAATTGGATATTACTAAATAAGTTGAGTGAATATTAATATCTAAACCTGAATTTGGATCATTACTTCGATGCATTCCTATCAATAAAATAAGTATAGAAACAATTAAAAATAAGTGGTGGGCTTTTATTTTTTTAAGAATCATAAGTTATTTAAATTGTAAGAAATTGTAGGTAAATACGAAAATAACAATTTTATATTCACTGCAACAATAAGTACAAAACTTATTTAAGTAAAGTAAAAAACAAATCAGCTTAAATCTGCAAAATCTGCGTGCAACTTAATCGCAATATTTACGAATACGATCAACAACTTCTTCAATCTCAAGAAAATGCCTGCCCATTACTTTTTCTAATTCCAACGTTCCTCCCAAAATCAACATTTCTTTATTTTCAAATCGTTTTCCAAGACGGTCTTCGAGCATAATAGTTTCCATGCTTTGTGCCATATTAATTTCTTCTAAAAACGCGTTTGGATGCCCAGCTGTGCAAATCACAAGACCAAAGGGAACGGTTTTCATTTTTTGAGAAGTTTCATTCTGTCCGTAAGCATATCCAACAGAATAAACCCGATCAAACCAGCCTTTGAGTTTCGCCGGACAATCGCTCCACCAAACCGGATAAAGAAAAATAATGCAATCTGCTTTTTCAATTTTTGCATGTTCATCTAATACGTCATTAGAAATAGGAAGTTCCGTTTTTGCAAAACCTTCTCTTTCATACTCTTGTTCCGACATATCGCTCTGAAAATTCATGCCGTATAAATCGGATAGTTCAAGATTCCAGTTTTGATTTGAAATTTGAGATTTTAAATGTTCCAAAACCTGAAAAGTATAAGACTTTTTACTCGGATGACTGTAAACGATTAAGATATTCATAATTTATATTTTGAAATTAAGGCTTATGAAATTGTCTTTTATAAAACGAAAATACAAATTAAAACAAGATTAAAGATAACTATGCTAAAAATCAAATTCTGAATAAATAATGCAATGTTTTACTTAAAAGAGTATTATTTATTTCGATTTGTAGGTCGTTGTAAAGTTAATTCTTATTTTTAACCATCTACAAATTCAATTCACTTATGAAGAAAACATTTTGCGCCGCAGTATTGCTGTTTATTACTTCTTTTTCTGTTTTTGCACAATTAAAAACACCATCAGAATTTATCCCGAATTACGGAAAACAAATCAGTTACTATCATCAGGTAGAAGATTATTTTACCTATCTGACTGAACAATCTCAGTTTATTAAAAAACAGAAATACGGTGCAACAAACGAACAGCGCGACCTGAATGTCTATTATATTTCGACTCCGGAAAACCTCGCGAATCTGGAGCAAATCAGAAATAATAATTTAGCTGCAATTGGTTTGTCCGGAAATAAAAGCGCCACAGTCGATGATAAAATCATTGTCTGGTTGAGTTTCAATGTTCACGGAAATGAATTTGCCGGAACCGAAAGCGCTTTAACAGTGGCCTACGAACTTTTGAATCCGTCAAACGAAGCCACTAAACAATGGCTAAAAAATACTATTGTAATTTTAGATCCCTGCATCAATCCTGATGGCTATTCGAGATACGGAAACTGGCTTAGAGAAGTCACAGGCAAGAAAAACCACCCCGGTTTATACGACAGAGAACATATGGAAGTCTGGCCAGGCGGACGCTACAATCATTATCTTTTCGATTTAAACAGAGATTGGGCATGGCAAACACAAGTCGAATCACAGCAGCGCATTAAATTATACAATCAATGGATGCCGCAAGTACATACAGATGTGCACGAAATGAGTTATAATTCACCTTACTTTTTCCCTCCGGCAGCAGAACCTTTGCATGAATTTATAGAACAATACCAAAAAGATTTTTATAATGTTTTAGGGAAAAATATTTCGCAAAAATTCGACAAGCAAAACTGGATGTACAATACCAGAGAACGTTTCGATTTGTTTTATCCAAGTTATGGTGACACGTATCCAACGTATAATGGATCAGTCGGACTAACATTGGAACAGGGCGGAATAGGAGCAGGCCGTGAAATAACAATGGAAAACGGAGCGAATGTAACAATTAAAGATCGTTTAACACATCATGCAACGGCGGTGTTGACAGTGGTAGAAAGTGCCGCTTCACAAAAAGATGTACTCTTAAAAGGTTTTAGGGATTTTCATAGCAATGCACGTATAAAGGCAAAAGGCGTTTACAATACTTATGTTTTAAAAGCAAATCCAAAACTGGATCAATTAGCAGAAATGCTAAAGAAGAATGATATTGAATTCAGCTATGCAGACGGTTCAGGAAATGCATCCGGGTTTCATTATCAAAATAAGAAAAACGAAAGTTTTAAAATTGAACCAAACGATTTAATCATTAAAGCCGATCAGCCAAGATCAGTTCTGACACAGGTTTTATTTGAACCCAATCAAAAATTAAACGATAGTTTATCCTACGATATTACTGCTTGGGATTTACCCTTGGCATACGGAGTTGAAGCTTATGCTGTCAAAAACAATCTTTCGGTAAAAACAAAAGCTAAAATAGAAACAGCAGCAAAGACAGTCCCGGCCAGTGTGTATGCATTTTATGTGCCTTGGAATAACAGAAGTTCAGCACAGGTAATTTCACTATTACACCAAGGCGGAATTAAAGTACGTTCTGCTATGAAAAAAGCGGTTTTCGGAAGCATTACTGTCGAACCGGGCGGACTAATTATCAGCCGCGCCGACAATCCTAAAATAGCCGATTTCGAGAAAACAGTTTCTGATATTATTAAAATCAAAAGCGATTATAGTTTTATCACAACCGGATTTTCTACCAATTCTAAAGACATAGGCGGAGAGAATTTTGTGCTGCTAAAAGCGCCTAAAATCCTGATGTTATCAGGCAAAGGAATTGTTTCAACCGAATTTGGTGCCACCTGGTATTATCTCGACGAAACAATAAGTTATCCGGTTAGTATTGTCGAAACCAGTAATTTTAATAGAGTAAAATTATACAATTACAATACTTTAATTCTATGCGACGGTTCTTATGATTTCTCAGACGATCAGAAAAAACAAATAGACGAATGGATTAAAAATGGCGGAAAAGTAATTGCCATGAGCAGTGCGATTTCGTTATTTCAGGATCGTGAAGGTTATGCCTTGAGTTTGTTTGCGAGTAAAGAAGACAAAGAAAAATCAGAGAAAGAAGAGAAAGAAATCGAACTTAAAAAACGCTTTTTAGATTTCGAAGGATCGGAGCGAAGAGAGATCTCAGGTTCGATTCCGGGCGCCATCATCGAGAATAAACTGGATAAAACGTACCCAATGGCTTTCGGTTTAGGAAACACCTACTTTAGTCTTAAAACCAACGAAAGGTCGTATTCGCTTTTAAAAAGCGCCATCAATGTGGCGTATGTTCCAAAAGGCTATATCAGTTATGGTTTTGTTGGCAACAATATCAAGAAGAAACTCAACGAAACCGTAAGTTTTGCCGTAGATAAAAGAGGCGATGGTTCCGTAATTTATATGATGGATAATCCGCTTTTCAGAGGTTTCTGGGAAAACGGAATCCTCTTATTCAGTAATGCACTGTTTTTAGTCAATTAATAAAAATGCTCTTCTAGAATTATTCAGAAGAGCATTTTTTTATTTTGAAGCAGACTTGTTCGTTTTCATAAGAACCTTCAGTCCCGCTGTCCGCTGTATCTTTTATGGCCTCGTTAAAAAGACGAGGCCATAAAAGGATGCCGCTCCCATCGGGGCTAAGCCAGAACTTTTAGTTTTCATAAGAAACCAAAAAAAGAAATGTAGTAATTTATTGTCGCACAAAATACAAATTAGCACCATCAACGTAAGATAGCCCCAAAATCATTTCTCCTTTATCAGAAATTTCATAAGTCATTTTTGAGCCACCATCTATAATAACTAATGGGCCTTTTTCTTCTGCAGCCGAAGGAGCTCCAGATAGATAGTCAACTTTATATTCGTATTTGAGTGTTTCTTTTTCTCCATTTTCGCTGATGGTCAAAGTATTCCTTGCATCAAAGGTGTAAATAATGTTTTTATCTGAATAATCAGTGATGGATGCCCAAGGAAGTGGATGTTCAGCATTCGGAAATTGTAAACTCGTAGCTTTTACTAATTTCCAGGTTCCAACAACGGGGTTTGCTTTGTCATCATCATCAGTACAGTTTGTAAAAACAAGAAGAATTAAAAGAATCGGAATTATTCTTTTCATGATACTGTTTTGATTTAGTTTTGAAAACTTATTTTGCACGAACATAGACAGACCCAAAACAGTCATTACATTCCTCATTTAGATGTAGTTTATCGCCTATAATTTCAAAAGATATTGCTCCAAAATCTTTAATAGGATTATCACTTACAAGCATTGGTTTTTCACCGCCAAAAATAGATTTTTGAGTTTTGATGATAAACGTAAGATCCGCA
The DNA here is from genome assembly GCA_900107365.1 of Flavobacterium aquidurense. Taxonomy (GTDB): domain Bacteria; phylum Bacteroidota; class Bacteroidia; order Flavobacteriales; family Flavobacteriaceae; genus Flavobacterium; species Flavobacterium aquidurense. The sequence goes on along the minus strand of FNPS01000002.1, from coordinate 216,072 downwards.
GACAATGTTCCATTACTATATTTCTTAAAAGAATTACCTGAAAATTCAATATAAACCACCTGATTGGAAGATTCGGGCGTGCTGGTTGTTCCGGCAAATCCGCCAGTAGATTGAACCCAATTCCACTTGCCATCTAATGATTTGTTTTTAGAAACGCTGGAATTTTTGCTACTGCAGGAGGTTAGGATTATAAAAACAAAAAATAGTAAAGCGTTTTTCATTGGTCATTAATTATATATCTATTTAATAGATGTAAATTTTGTTAAATGGTTGCGTTACTTGTTTTTGTTTTATTAAATAATTACTTTTTAGTGGTATTGTTTCACTTCAGGTAAAAGCATTTTTCTACCTTCCAAAATCATTCTGATACCATAAGAAATGGTTGCAAGAGCGCATCCCAAACTTACAATCACATTTGCAAAGCTCGGAGCTGTGATTTTTTGTGTTATTAAATAAACGCCGATAATGGCAAACAAACAGGTCCATGTTCCCATATAAAGATCAAAAGTGCGTTTGAATATTTTTCCGAGTGGAAAAAAATGTAACCCAACAATCAAAACAAAAAAAGAAATAAACAATTCGTCGTGATTGATATTCATCAAAATATTTTTGGCAATCAAAATTCCAAGCCCTTCCAGACCGAAAACGATTAAAAACCATTTTTCATTCTTTTTTCTTCATCAGTTTTTTCAACGTTACTTTCTGGTAGATTTTTTTGAGCTTTTGTAAATTTCAAATAAAAGTATAAAAAGCTCGAAATGACTAATCCTAAAAGGATACCTACAAGACGTTGGTCTTTATTTTCAAGATAATATTCGGTAATAAAAGCCCAAATAGAGGTGTTTATAATCATAAAAAATAAACCTCCAATTGGTTTATCGATGTCTTGTTTTGTTGGGATATTCATTTGAAGAAAAGTTATATTTATTTTAAAAGATATTTTTGAAAAACGCTGGTTCTGATTTTATTTCCTCAATGGATAAAGTCGCCGGAGTCGGGTCGTTTTCCTTGATTCTCATCTTGCATATTTTTTCAATTTCATATACATTTTCAATTGCTGCAATGTAAATAACATCCGGAATAAATTTATCCGATTCGTTTTTTCTGCTTTGCAGTTTTCCTGTTCTTAATTCATATTCTAAATCGCCAAAATTGTTTTTAGCATTTATTTTTACATTCCCGGAAAACTGTTCCCAATCTGTAATGGTAGATTTTCCATTTCGATACTGAATCATTCGGGTTTGCGTTCCAACAAAATAACCTCCTTTTTGAAAGAACATATAAAAGGCAGAAATCATAAGTCCTATTCCAACAATTACAAATAGGCCTATAATCATGCCCGGTACTACCAACTCGCTTAAATCATCCCAACTTGCCGTTACCGGAACATCGTTGGATGTAAAATGAACTTCTTCATTTTTTAATAAGGGACCAAAGAAAGCGACAACAAAAATACTGACAAATGCACAATAAGCTATGCCGAAAATTAGACGGCCAAATGCTTTACTAAGAGGGTAATTTCGTTTTGCTTTTACAGAAAAATCGATTCTTTCATTTTCAATTAGTTTTTTTAGGTCGATTGGTAATTCGGTTACATTCATTTTTTTTGATTGGGTTATTGATTAGTTTTTTCAAGCTATAAAAGCCAAAATAAATGTATTTTTAATAATAAAAAAATACCTTAATTGGTTGTTGATATATGTTTTGATTAAGTTTATTTTTACTTTTATTTTAGATCAAGTTTTATTTGCAAAAATTATTTATATAATTTCTTACTTCAAATTTTGTATTATTTCCAACAAGATGAAAAATTTCACAAGCTTCCACTTGATTTCCACTTGCTAGGTATGAAATTCCTAATTTCACATAAGCGTTTTCAATTGTTGTTTTGAATCTATTGTTTTTAATTTCAAGTTTCCTTATTTTATTGTAAGTAGTTATGGCATTTTCAAAATTATTATTGCTGTAATATTTGTTACCAAGATCTATGAGCTCCAATAATTCTTTTTCTTTTGGATCAGTTAAGTCTTCAAAGAATTTCAAATTGTTAACTTCTTTTGTAATTAATAGGTCGTATTTAGTATTATTTCTCAGAAATTTTTCTGCTTTTTTAAGTGCATTAATGTAGTCATTATCATATCCTTTTGAAATTGAGTGCAAAACCTTTATATCCCTTAATGTATTATTTTTTGATAAAATAAATTCAACTTGAAAATATAAATTAGGTAAACTTTTTGCTTGTCTATCCGGCTTATTTGAACTTATAAAATCATCAAGTCTTTCTTCCTTTTGAAAATCATAATCGGCAAGTTCATTTGCGACAAGAATGGTATCGTTATCCCTTACATTTTTTTGTAATGTAAATTCAGGGTACTTAGCAATAAAATCATCAGTTTTTAAAAAGTAACTTATTTTATTATCATTTGGTTCTTGAATTTTTAAGTAATTATTTTCTAAAGTATAATTTATAATTCTATAATCATTTTTTATTTGCTTTGTGCTGTAGTTAGCTTTAAAGTATTGATCATTAATTTTTAAAGAATTTGGTGATATAAAATATTTTAATTCAATTGAATATTGACCATTATTTATTTCTAAATCAGTTCCATCCTGGTACACTATTTTATCTAATATCCATTTTCCTTTTAACTCTTGACTTTGAGAATATATTGAATTGATTGAGAGTATAGTAAGTAGTAAATATAAAATCTTCATTTATTGTTTTCTATTTTAAAGCCTTAGATTCATTCTCCAGCATTTTTTCAATATTAAAGTAAATACCGTCTACTTTATATTTTCCTTTTTCAAAGCTTAGATAATCACAATTACCAACTAAGGCTTGAGATTTACTTTCGATTTCAAAAACATTTAGCATTAAATATTCATGCTCAACAAGTATAACATGAAAACCGGTTTCACAAACTTTTCCGTCTCCTGTTGACAAGATTGCGTTTAGAATGCTGTGGAATTTTAAAGAAGCCATTTTAGCCGCTTCTTCGTCTCCTTTTAAGTGATAGATATAACTCAGGAAATTAAGTTGTTTTAAATCAAAAGGAAAATCACTTAGAGAATGATTGGCTAATTTGATGATTTCATCATAATCTGTGCTGCCAAGCTGTTCTTTACCATAAAATTCGCGAAGCTTTTTTTCGTCAGGAGATCTCCAGAATGCATTGTATTTTGGCTGAAAAACATAACCAAGATACAAATGTTGGTACTCTTCATTAGTTAAAAGGGTATCATTTTTCACTAATCTTTCCATTAATTTGGGATAATAGTAAGAGGAATTTTTATCTTTAATTTCTTTTTCGATCGCTTTATAATCCGGAGTTTTAAAATCTGGCCCTTGGGCAAAAGCATTTATTCCGATTAAAAATAATAGTGATAGCAGAATTTTTTTGATCATAATTTGCTGTTTAGTTGGTTGTTTTTGGTTGAGTTAAAATCTTTGTTATTATCATTCTTTAATAAAAATGTTGCATTATTTCAATCGCTCTAAAAGACCTTTGCGTTTGACAATGTTTTTATAATCCCACTGTATATCTATTGCTTTTTTGAGCCAGCGTTCTAAATCTTCTTTGTTGATTTGTTCTGCTGAAGTATAGCGAAATTCCGCTGCTTTAAAAGAACCTTCGTTTAAAAGTTTTTCTTCGTCAAAAGATTGACCACTCCAAAAGAGCAAACGAACATTATTTTTGAGTTTACTATATCCAACGATTGGATTTCCTTCTAAAAACCAAACCGGATGCGCGTGCCAGATTTTGTTTTCAGCATCAGAAAGATTTTTATTTATTATAGTAGCAATCTGATCACAGATTTCTTTATCTGAATCATTTTGTAAATTGTTATAGTCTTGTACGGCTGAATTCATAGTAATATATTTTTTAAAAAATAGCCTGTAAAATTTTTTAATGGTTTAATTCTGAAACTAAAATAGTCTTTTTTTTATTACAAAAAATTAAGAAAAAACACGTTCTTATGAAAACAGGACTGCGTGAGGGATAGGAGTAAGCTACCGAAGTAGCACGGATAGCCCGACAGCATCCCGATAAGACGGCTTATACGCGCAAAGATAATTTGCCCTCTTATCGGGATGGTGGCCCGCCCAAATAAAAAATCCGACTTGCTTTCACAAATCGGATTTTAATATTTTCTTTGAATTAAAATTACAACTGAATTACTTTTCCAGTATGAACATCATAACGCATGGAAACGATTTTTACCTGATGTTCTTTTACAATCGGATTGTCCTGAATTAATTTCACAGAATGCTGAATGTTAGCATTAATTGCACCCAAGTAGTTTGTCGCTTTTGGAGTAGTTTTATCAGCTTCAATTTCTTCATTTTCCTGCGAAATGGTTTCGACAATATTATCGATATGATTAAAATGCTTTTTGTAAGCACCATCTTTATCATTGATATACGCTTTTATAGCACCACATTCGGTATGACCTAAAACAACAATTAATTTGGTATCTAAATGTTCTACAGCATATTCGATACTTCCCATATCGATATCTGAAATTAGATTTCCTGCGTTTCTAATTACAAATAAATCGCCAATTCCCTGATCAAATACGATTTCGGGAGAAACTCTGCTGTCTGAACATGTTATTACAACAGCAAAAGGTTTTTGTCCATCCTGGTTTTCTAAAACTGTTTTCTTGTTTTGACGCGGATGAATTGATTTTCCATTTAAAAATCTTTCATTCCCACTGGTTAATTGTTCTAAGGAATTTAAGGTTTTAACTTCTTGTGGAACACGATGTTTTTTACAACTAATGGCAAAAAAAGAGATTAATGCTACGATTGCGATTCTTGTTTTCATTTTGTGATTTTTTAAAATAAGTGTTATTCGCTGTTCTATGATAGAACTGCGCAAAATTATTTTCCTTTTATACACAAATTAGCCACAAGAAGGTTTTATAATATCAATTAAATCTGTTTTTTGAATGTGTTGAAAGTGGCTGAAATATTGGCTACAAATTCTTTTGTGTATTGTCCGGTCGGATCTAAATCAGGATCTAAAATGGTAATTTCAAGTCCCGATAATTTTTCGCTTTGAAATAAATAAGAGGTAAGTTCATTAAATTCATCATAAGTAAGACCATCAGGTGTACGGCTGTCTACGCATGGCATTATAGCATCGTTTAAAACATCGACATCAATATGAAGCCAAAAACCATCCAGATTTTTTGTTTCAATTTCTGAAAGAAAAGAATTGATGCAGTTTTTAATGCCTTGTTTTCGCAACATTTCAAGACTTAAATAGGTGGCCGCTGAATTCCGAATCTCATTTTCGTATGCTTCATCATATTCGCGATTACCCACACACCAAAGGTTGTCTTCTTTTATGTAAGGTGATAAATTGAGAATATTAGTTAGTTTTTGGTGCCCGTTTCCGGTTACGATTGATGCTGCCATGCCGCCAACGCCTCCAGTTTCAGACAAGGAAACATTCATGAAATCAGTATGGCCATCGAGATAAAATAATCCGTAAGTACCTTTTTGTTTTAATGCCATTGCCGATCCTAAAAGTATGCTGCAATCGCCTCCCAATATAAAAGGAAATTTATTTTGAGTCAGTAAATTATTGATTAAATAAGCTTGTTCTCTAGCGTATTCAACAAGTGAATTTACATTGAGAATTTTTGTTTCGAGGTCCTTACTGTTAGAATATTTTGGAGGATCAAGTCGTATAACATCTTTATGCGGAATGAATTTATGCAAATTGTTTTTCCATAACCAGTCAGGTAATTTTTTTACGCCGGGTTCTTTTCCGGGTTGAGGTTCCTTTAAACCCAAATTTGATGGAAATTCAACAATGTATACTTCTTTCATGACATCTTAATTTAGTTATAAAGTTATTAAAATACTTAGATCCCGGTAAAAAAATAACTTTGTCGAATGAAATGCTGGGTGATATTTTTACTCCAGTTTTTTTGCGAGTTGACTTGTACCTTCTTGTAAACCTTTGTAATAATCGCCTTTTTTTAGTTCTGGAATAATATAAGTAGAAACTATATCTTTTATTTCCTGATCACTCATTTTAGAACGCAATTTATTAACTCCCTGAACTTTAATTTGCCTTAATTGCTTGCTAACTACAATTAAAACAGAGGTGTCTACATTTAATTTAGAAATTAGATATTTATCTAAATCTAATGCATAATCGTTTAGATCGGTGTACGGAGTTATGGAAGCTGTTGTTACAATCATGATTTTATTTTTGCTTTTGGCTTCATTTGATTTTAAAAAATCGGCTAGTGACTTAATTTGATTTGGAGTAAGAATTTTTTCGAAATCATTTACATAACCGTATGACTTTGCAAAAACATTTTGTGAGGTAACTTTTGTTTGTGCAAATAAGTGATGCGTTAAAAAAAGAAAAATGGCTAAAAAGAACGCTATTTTTTTCATGGTAGATTTGTTTTGAGTACTGCAAAATTAGGGCTTTATTATTAAAATGTACTTTTCTCTTTGGTACTATAAATTAATATTTATTGCTATAGAATTGTGCAAACAAAAAATCCGACTTGCTTTCACAAATCGGATTTTTAAATTGAAAATTTTATGTAACCTTAAAATGGTTTTGTATTACAAGTGAATTACTTCGCCATAAGCATCTGCAACAGCTTCCATAACAGCCTCGCTCATTGTTGGGTGAGGGTGAATAGATTTTAAGATTTCATGACCTGTAGTTTCTAGTTTACGAGCTACAACTGCCTCAGCAATCATATCAGTAACACCAGCACCAATCATGTGGCATCCTAACCATTCTCCGTATTTAGCATCGAAGATTACTTTTACGAATCCGTCCGGAGTTCCGGCAGCTTTTGCTTTTCCTGAAGCTGAGAATGGGAATTTACCAATTTTTAATTCGTATCCTTTTTCTTTAGCTTGTTTCTCTGTTAAACCAACAGAAGCGATTTCAGGAGTTGCGTAAGTACAACCAGGAACGTTTCCGTAGTCAATTGGGTCTACGTGTAAACCAGCAATTTTCTCTACACAGTTAATTCCTTCAGCAGAAGCTACGTGAGCTAAAGCTTGTCCAGGAGTCACGTCTCCAATAGCATAATATCCAGGAATATTTGTAGCATTGTAAGCGTTTACTAAGATTTTATCTCTGTCAACAGCGATTCCAACTTCTTCCAAGCCAATGTTTTCAATGTTTGTTTTGATACCAACAGCAGAAAGTAAAATATCAGCTTCAAGAACTTCTTCTCCTTTTGCAGTTTTAACAAATGCTTTTACTCCTGCACCTGTTGTATCAATACGCTCAACAGAAGAGTTGGTCATAATTTTAATTCCGGCTTTTTTCAAAGAACGCTCAAATTGTTTTGAGATATCTTCATCTTCTACAGGAACTACGTTTGGCATAAATTCTACAATAGTAACCTCAGTTCCCATTGAGTTGTAAAAGTGTGCAAATTCAACTCCAATTGCTCCAGAACCTACAATGATCATAGATTTTGGTTGTGTTGGTAAAGTCATTGCCTGACGGTAACCAATTACTTTAACTCCATCCTGAGGTAAGTTTGGCAACTCACGAGAACGAGCTCCCGTAGCAATAATAATATGGTCAGCACTGTATTCAGTAACTTTATTATCTTTATCTGTAACGTCAAGTTTTTTACCTGGTTTTAGTTTTCCAAAACCTTCAATAACGTCAATTTTGTTTTTTTTCATTAAGAACTGAACTCCTTTGCTCATTCCTTCAGCAACACCACGACTACGTTGTACAACTGCAGGGAAATCTTTATCGAATTCAGAAACTTTCAATCCGTAGTCAGAAGCGTGTTTTAAGTAATCAAAAACCTGAGCTGATTTTAATAATGCTTTCGTTGGGATACATCCCCAGTTTAAACATACACCACCAAGGTTTTCTTTTTCAACTACAGCTACTTTAAAGCCTAATTGTGAAGCTCTAATCGCTGTTACATATCCGCCAGGACCACTTCCTAAAACAATAACGTCGTATTTCATTTTTTTGGTTTTTAGTATTTATAACCGAAAATGAGGTTTATAATTCCGAAACTCACTCTTCGATTTTTCTTTTGTTATTTGTGATTGCGAATTTAAGGATTTATTTTAAAAAAATAGTAAGATGTAAAAAAGTAAAAAGTAAAATGTGAAAAGTAAAAAGTAAAATGTGAAAAGTAAAAAGTAAAATGTGAAAAGTAAAAAAGGTAAAATGTGAAATGCAGATTAAATAATCCTACATTTCACATTTTACCTTTAACATTTTACTAAAATAATTATACTTTAACGTGTCCCCAGTTTTCTCCACTGGCGATGCGTCTTATTTGCATTTCGCTTACGCCAAATTGTTTGGCGATCATTTTCAAGCGTGTTTTTTGTTCAGGTCTGGATAGGATTTTCTTGATCAACATTACTTTTGTTGTCGTTAATTTTCTTCCGTCCGCTTTTAAGTTGTGTTCGATTAGATTTTTCTTTGCCTGAATTACACGTGGACTTTTGCGGCTGTGTGCCATCATTTCCGCTTTTGTTGCCCAGCGTAAATTACTAACATCGTCATTACTTCTGTTGTAATCTAAATGCAGAACATAAGTTTGCTCTTCAGAATCTTTAGGAAGGAAATATTGGGCTACTAATTTGTATAAAAACAAGTATTTGTTGGCAATTGTATCTTCTTTTTTAACTTTAAATCTGAAGGTAGGATAACCATCGCTTAAACCGCCTTTAAGGAGACGGCCATTTTCAATTTCGTCAGTAAAACTTATTAAACGACCTCTGTTTGAGATGGCGTAACGTAATTGTAATGAAGCGTTTATTTCTATTTCTTTGAATTGTTCGTTTGGGTAAAATCTGTTTTGTGGCATTTTCTTTTACATTTGATTTCTATTATCTCAAAGATAAAAAAATCAAAAGTTAAAGATGTTATATAATTTCGTGTCAACATTACATTTATGATTCCTATAACGCTAATTTAACTTTTTTAAGAACTTTTTTAGCATTTCGCCATCTAGTTTGCTACTGAAAATTGCGAGTCGTATAAATTTTTGTAATAACCTTCTGCCTTATTCAATAATTCCTGATGTGTACCTTGTTCTACAATTAATCCTTTGTCCATTACAACAATTTTATCTGCATTTACAATCGTTGCCAATCGATGCGCTATAATAATCGAAGTTCTTCCTTTTGTGATCGTTTCGGTAGCGCGCTGAATCAATTCTTCTGAATAAGTATCAATAGAGGAAGTGGCTTCATCCAAAATTAAAATACTAGGATTACTCACATACGAACGTAAAAAAGCAATTAATTGGCGTTGTCCGGACGATAACATTACACCACGTTCTTTAACATCAAAATCATAATTATCAGGCAAGCTCATAATGAAATCGTGTACACCAATTTTTTTGGCAGCATTTAAAACCTGCTCACGTGTAATCTCAGGATTGTGTAAAGTGATATTATTATAGATAGTATCAGCAAACAAAAATACGTCTTGCAAAACCACGGCAATTTGCTTTCGTAAGGAGGCTAAAGTATAATTCTCAATATTATGTCCATCAATAAATATAGTTCCGCTGTTAATCTCGTAAAAACGATTCAGCAAATTAATAATCGTCGATTTTCCAGCTCCTGTTGAACCAACAATGGCAATGGTCTGACCAGCGGCGACCGATAAATCAATTCCTTTAATAACTTCTTCTTCCGGAATGTAACTAAAACGTACGGCCGCAAACTCTATACTTCCGTTAAAAATTGGAGCTTCAAGTGTTCCGGTATCCTGAATATGATCTTGTGTATCGATGATATCAAAAACACGATTGGCCGCAATCATTCCTAATTGCATCTCATTGAATTTATCTGCAATCTGACGCAAGGGGTTAAACAACATCCCAATGAACATCGTATACGAGAATAAATCCCCAAACGTCGTAAAATGATCGCCGTTCAGGATTTTAAATCCGCCATAAACCACTACTAATCCTAAAGTGATAGAGGAAATAATATCAGCAATGGGAAAAAATATCGAGTTATATAAAATCGTTTTGATCCATGCAACGCGATGTTTGTTGTTGATTTCTTTAAAGTTTTCGGCCTCAATTTTTTCGCGGTTAAAAAGTTGTACAATTTTCATTCCCGTAACACGTTCCTGTACAAAAGAGTTCATATTGGCAATTTGCGTACGAACTTCTTCAAAAGCAACCTGCATTTTGCGCTGGAAAATTCGGGTAATATAAACCAGAATTGGCATGGCAACAATTACAATCCAGGTCAGTTTCCAGTTCATATAAAACATGAAAATCAGTACCACCAGCATTTTCATCATATCACTGATAATCATGAATAATCCCTGACTGAAAATACGGGCAATCGATTCAATATCTGATACTGACCGGGTCACCAGTTGTCCAACCGGAACCAAATCAAAATATTTCATTCTAAAGCTCAATATGTGCTTGAAAAGTTTGGTACGAATATCTTTTACAATATCCTGCCCTAGCCAGTTAGCCCAATAGACAAAATAGAATTGGGAGAAAACTTCACATAAAAGTACGACTCCCATCAAAATAATATACATCAACAAACCATGTTTGTCGTGTGTCTTAATATAGCCGTCGACCGTTTCTTTTAACAGGTAAGGTCTAAGCGCTGCAAAAACAGAAAGAGAAACCGCAAAAATAATAACGCCATAGTAGCGCCATTTATAAGGCTTTGTATAGGTTAAAATTCGTTTGAATAATCCGGTATCGAATGCTTTTGCTTTCATTTGTTTTTTTAGGAGCTATTTCCTGCTTTCCTTTTCAAGTTTTTCTCAAAAATATGTTTTTGTATAATTTTTATAAAGCTTCCGTTGGTCGCTCCATAAAAATTACAAAAACAATATTTTTTTCAAAAAAGCTTTCCACTGCAATCAGGGCTATTTTATGATGTAATCGTATTTAATTTCGGTTAAATATAATCCGTGTGCAGGAACCGAAAAACCTGCTTTTTCTCTGCTTTTACTGGCAATGATATTTTCAAAATCATCCAGAGCAATTTTATGTAAGCCAATATTAACCAAAGTTCCCACAATACTGCGTACCATATTTCGTAGAAAACGATTCGCCGAAATGGTAAAAATTAATTTACTATTTTCTTGTTTCCAGTACGCTTCAAAAATCGTGCAATCAAATGTGTTGACATCTGTATTTACTTTTGAAAAACACTGAAAATCGGTATGACTCAACAAAATTTTTGCCGCTTCATTCATCAAAGCTACATCTAATTTTTGATTAAAATACCAACTCAATTCCTGCAAAAACGGATTTTTAACAGTGTTGATATGGTATTCATACGTTCTTTTGGTTGCGTCAAATCGGCAATGTGCATCGTCCTGAACCAATATAATGTCAAAAATGGCAATGTCCTTTGGCAGATAGGAATTTAGTTTATGTATCAAGTTCGCAACATCCAATGAAGTTTCAAAATCAAAATGACCATACATTTCCTGGGCATGAACTCCCGTATCGGTTCGTCCGGCACCCATAACATTTATAGGAGCATTCAATAAAACCGAAAGTGCTTTGTTTAAAGTTTCCTGAACAGAAGCCGCATTCGGCTGAAATTGCCAGCCATGGTAATGTGTTCCGTTATAAGCAAATTGAATAAAATATCTCATTTTAAGGTGCAGAGGTTCTGAGGTGCAAAGGTACAAAGGTTTTTTTTAAAAGTTGCTAAGGTTCTGAGATGCTAAGGTTCTGAGGTTTTTTTGAAGATGCTAAGATTCTAAGGTTCTGAGATTCTAAGGTTTTTTTTATTTTTATTGTAGAGGAGCACAGCAGTAGTTCTAACATTAGAAGAGAAAATGTTATAATAATTGTTTTGCAAATTTCTAAAAAGAAAACTTAGTTCCTTAGCATCTCAGAACCTTAGAACCTCCATAATAAACTGTTAAAACCCAAAATACCAATCATAGTTTATCCGGCAAAAAATCGTGTCAGAAATTGACAATTCCAACGATATAAAATCAGTTAAATTTTAACATTTTTTGCTAAAAATCGTCAAACGTTAATTTTGAAAATATTTCATTTTAACAGGAAGTATTTCTCCTATGTTTGTAATCTAAATATCAAAAACTATGAATGAAATTACTTCTTATTGGTGGATAATTTTAATCTTATTCTCCATTATTTTTTACAAATTTATTTTACGCGTTTTCTTTGGGATGGTAATAGTTCCTGAGGATAAAATTGGTCTGGTGACCAAAAAATTCGTTTTATTTGGAACGGATAGATCGCTTCCTGATGGTCGTATTATTGCAACAAAAGGAGAGGCTGGTTATCAGGCTAAAACGCTTGCCCCGGGTTTGTACTGGGGAATGTGGATCTGGCAGTATTCAATCGATATGAGCGGATTTACAGTTATTCCGGAAGGAAAAATTGGATTGGTTTTAAGTAAAGACGGACAGGAAATCCCAACCGGACGAATCTTAGCCCGAAAAGTAGATAGTGATAACTTTCAGGACGCTACTTTTTTCTTAAACAATGGCGGACAAAAAGGACGCCAAACCGCTTTTATCACAACAGGTTCGTATCGTATTAACACCTTTCTTTTTGAAATTGTTATTGCAGACCAAATCAAAATTTATGAGAACATGATTGGTATTGTAACGGCTTTGGATGGAGAACCAATTCCGCAGGGACAAATTGCCGGTAAGTTTGTTGAAGGTCATAATAACTTTCAGGATTTTGATAAATTTTTAGATACTGGCGGAAATCGTGGTTTGCAGCCTCAGGTAATGTTAGCAGGTTCTTATTATATTAATACATGGGGAATTCTGATCGAGCAAAACCCAATGACCGATGTGCCAATTGGATATGTAGGTGTTGTGATTTCTTATATTGGAGAAGACGGACAAGATGTTACCGGAGATACTTTTAAACACGGAAATATTGTTTCAAAAGGACAACGTGGTGTTTGGATGGAGCCTCTTGGTCCTGGAAAATATGCGTTGAACAAATACACAACAAAGTTAGAAGCTGTTCCTACGACCAACTTGGTTTTGAACTGGGCAAATGCCAGAAGCGAATCACATGATTTAGATAAAAATCTTTCTACTATTACCGTTCGTTCAAAAGATGGTTTTCCATTCAATTTAGATGTTGCTCAGATCATTCACGTTCCAGCAGCTGAAGCGCCAAAAGTAATTGCCCGTTTTGGAAGTATGAATAACTTGGTTTCTCAGGTTTTAGAACCTACAATTGGTAACTACTTCAGAAACTCAGCTCAGGACAGCGATGTGATTTCTTTCTTAAGTACCAGAAAAGAACGTCAGGAATCGGCTAAGAATCATATTAAATTGGTTCTTGACGAATACAACGTAAATGCAGTTGACACTTTAATTGGAGATATCGTTCCGCCAGATTCATTGATGAAAACATTAACGGACAGAAAATTGGCAGAAGAGGAGCAGAAGACTTATCAAACCCAAAGAATGGCGCAGGAACAACGTCAGGGAATGGAGAAAGAAACTGCGATTGCGGATATGCAGAAAGAAATCGTTCGTGCCTCACAAAGTGTTGAAATCGCACAAAGAACGGCAGATGCAACGGTTAAAAAAGCAGAAGGAGATGCCACCAGTTTAAAACTGAATGTAAATGCTGAAGCAGAGGCAACAAAAATGCGTGCGAATGCAGAAGCCGAAGCAACAAAAGCAAGAGCAGGAGCGCAGGCAGAAGCTACGAAGTTGAATGCTAGCGCTGAAGCAGAGAGAATCTCGAAAACAGGTTTAGCTGAAGCAGAGAAAATCATGGCAATTGGTAAATCGACTGCAGAATCATACCAATTGCAGGTTAGCGCAATGGGTGGAGATAACTTTACAAGATATAAAGTTACCGAGGAAATTGGTAAAGGAAATATTAAAGTAATTCCGGATGTGTTAATTTCAGGAAATGGTGGTTCTGATGGTTCTATAAGTGGTCTGTTAGGATTAAAACTAATGGAAATGATGGATACAAAAGATTTAAAGGATGGTAAAAATTCTAAGAATTAAGTAAATCTGGATGTTATCTAATAATACCTAACAGGTTTCGAAAACCTGTTAGGATACAAATCCGGTTTGCGAAAGCAAACCGGATTTTTTATATAAAAAACTTAGAACCTTAGCAACTCAGAACCTTAGCAACTCAGAACCTTAGCACCTTAGCACCTTTTAAAAAAACCTTTGTACCTTTGCACCTAAGAACCTCTGTACCTCAAAAAAAATGACCAAAATCCTTCTCCTTTCCGATACTCACAGTCATATTGACGATACTATTTTAAAATATGTGGCGCAGGCCGATGAAGTTTGGCATGCGGGAGATATTGGAGATTTGCATGTTACGGATACGATAAAAAAGCTGAAACCTTTACGTTGTGTTTATGGTAATATCGATGGGGCAGAAGCACGAATGGAATTTCCGTTGCACAATCGTTTTTTATGTGAAAATGTTTCCGTGTGGATTACACACATTGGCGGTTATCCGGGGAAATACAATCCGGCAATTAGGGAAGAAATGACTTTAAATCCTCCAAAGCTATTTATCTGTGGCCATTCACATATTTTAAAAGTAATGTTTGATAAAAAGAATAATTTACTACACATGAACCCTGGTGCGTGTGGGAAAAGTGGTTTTCATCAAATGCGTACAATGTTGCGGTTTGTTATTGACGATGATAAAATTAAAGATCTTGAAATTGTTGAAATAGGAAAGAAATAACGCTCTTAGTTAGTGAGGAAGCGGAATCTTAATTTTAACCATTGTTCCTTCATTGGGTTTCGAATCTACAGTAAAACTTCCTTTGAATTTTTTAATTCTCGCTCTAATTCGGTTAAGACCAAATCCTTCTGCATCTTTTGTTTTTTTAGTGCTAAAACCTTTTCCGTTATCATGAATTGCAATAACGAATTGATTGTTTTTTTCGACTAGTGAAAGTGTAGTTTTTTTTGCTTCACTGTGTTTTATAATATTATTGAAAAGCTCAGAAACAATGAAGTAAAGCTTCATTTCAAATTTTTCGATATATCTTTTTTCTATCGGGATTGTGCTTGAAAATTCAAAAGCAATATTCGAATTCGAATTTCTTTCGCATAAATCTTCCAAAGCATAAATTAACCCAAAACGAACTAAAAGCGCAGGAACAAGATCATGTGACATGTCACGTAAAAGATCATGAGCTTCTGCAAGAATCGCTTTTGTTTTTTTTATTTCTTCTGAGTTAATATTATTTTGGGTAGTGAAAACATTCAAATGTAATCCTGCTGATGATAACAGAGCGTTGACATTATCATGTAAAAAAGCAGCTATTTTTTTTTGTTCCATTTCCTGATTGTCAATTCCGGCATTGATAACATTGATTAGTATTTTTTGCTTGATGTCTTTACGTTTAATTTTCTGCTTCAGTTTATTATTTTGATAAAAGAAATAAAACAGAAAAAACAAGATGATGATTAAAATAACAGACAGGCTAACAACTTTTTTATTTCTTAATTGTTCGTAAGTACGGAGTTCTGCAACAGGATTTTTTTTTGATCTGCAAAATGTTTGAATGGCTTCTTTAGCGTTTTCTTTTTGTTGACTAAAAATTGGATTTCCATTAGAGGAAAGGAAAAAGAGAAGTAAAGTGAAAAATCTGGTAAAAAACATTTAAGGATTAATTAAATTGTTCTTTAAAGCGTATTTAACCAGACCAATAGTATTTTTAGTCTGTAATTTTCTCATAATATTTTTTCGATGGGTTTCGACTGTATTGGTACTAATGAAAAGGCGTTCGCTTATTTCTTTTCCGCTGTATTCCAATGAGATTAAGGTAATAATCTCAACTTCACGTGGACTTAGAATCGGATTTTCAATGTAAATATTTTTATTTAATTTAGGATTGGAGTGTGCAAAAGTATTGAAGATTTTTTCTCTTACAGCATCTGAAAAATATTCCTGATCCTGATAAACAGCTTCTATAGCTTCGATGATATTTTCGCCAGCACATTTTTTGGTCAAATAACCTTTTGCGCCTAATTTCATTACTTCTTTAATGATTTTTAGTTCCTCATAGCTGGATAAAATAATGACTTTACATAAACTGTTATTTCTATGAAATTCCTGCAATACTTTGATGCCGTCTTTTTCAGGCATACTTATATCGAGAACTAAAATATCAGCATCGTTTTGTAGAACATCATCATAAACAGTTGTACCGTTCAATGAATTTCCAACGACTTCAAAATTAGGAACCGTTTGTAATAAATTGGTAAGACCATCGATCAGTACCTGATGGTCATCGGCAAGATGTATTCTTATTTTATTCGTTGTCATTGTTTTGGAAATGAAAATGCAAAATTAAAAAGAAGTTAGGCATCCAATTTACCTCGATAAAGCTACTTTGTGTCATTTTAAGCCACAAAAAAACCCGAATGTAATTCGGGTTCTCTTCGCACAAAAAAATTAAGTTTATAGGTTTATCTCAAACGATCTACAGATTTTACGAGATCTTCATCCTTCTTGATGGCCTTATTAGCTAAAACTAATAACACGATAGCAACAATCGGTAGAAACATCCCAATACCTTTCTCTGAAACAGCGTTAACTGTCTCTCCAGATACATTTAGAGAGCGATATACAAATAATCCTAATAAAATTAAATTTAATATTATGTTCAGTCTGTTCATCACAAACTGATTTTGTCTTTTTTTGAATGAAATAATACTAACAATTGTAAGCATTGTACTCAGACCTAATAAAATGGTATAAAACTGGTCTTGCATAAAATAGAATGCTTTCCCGGTGTTTAATGTCCAAAGCGGAATAAAAAACATTAAAACCCCTGTTACAACAAAGGTAAGAAGTAAATAAACGGTTTGAATTCTTTGTATCATGGTCTAAAATTGTTTTACAAAAATATATTTTCTTTTTTATAAATACTATTGTATGATTAAATTTTATTCGTATTATTGCATCATAATACCGTAAGCACTTCATACTGCGGTCAATTGAAAACAATTATCTACCTATTCTTTTTACAGTATTTCCTTTAAAATAATTAAATTCATAGAATATTCATGTTTGATATTTCTGCATTAAAAGAAATGAAGCTTTCTGAGCTTCAAGAAATAGCTAAGTTAGCTAAAACTATAAAGTTTAATGGCGTTAAAAAAGAGACTTTAATCAGTCAGATTTTAGCACATCAGGAAACGACTGAAAAGCCGCCTGTCAATGTTGCGCCTCAGGCAGAAATAGAAGATGATAAGCCTAAGAGAGCAAGAATTGTTCCGACTAAAAAAATAGCACCTAATAAAAATGCTCCTGTTTTAGAATTTGATAAGGTAGAGGAAACAGCTGAAAAGACAGAGGAGACACCTGAAAAAGTGGTAACACCTAAAATTTCTAAACCAAATGCAAAAATTCAGCCGGCTCCACAAGTTCATGAAGCGGCAGATTCAGCATCAGTAGAGAAAAAAGGACCAAAAATCGTAAAATTTAATAAATCAGCTTACGAGAAAAAGGTTGCTTTACAAAAGGAAAAAGAAGTTGCTTCCGAACAAACAACTGAAGGAGAGATTGAGACAGAAGTTGTAGCTTCTGTATCTGCTGCCGAAAAAGTGGAAGGAGCTGCTCCGGTAAAAAAGATCAATCCAAATCAGAATAAAAATCAAAATCCGAATCAAAACCCAAACCAGAATCCAAACCAAAATGGAAATGGTAACGGTAATGTAAATGGAAACAGCAATAACGGAAATCAAAATCCGAATCATAAAAATAAAAAGAATAATTTCAGGGATTCAGACTTTGAGTTTGACGGAATTATCGAAAGTGAAGGTGTTCTTGAAATGATGCCTGACGGATATGGTTTCTTACGTTCATCAGATTATAATTATTTAGCCTCTCCGGATGATATTTATTTATCAACTTCGCAAATCAGATTATTCGGTCTTAAAACCGGAGATACTGTAAAAGGAGTGGTTCGTCCTCCAAAAGAAGGCGAGAAGTTTTTCCCTTTAGTTCGTGTACTAAAAATTAATGGGCACGATCCGCAGGTTGTTCGCGACAGAGTTTCTTTCGAACACCTGACTCCGGTTTTTCCTTCTGAAAAATTCAAATTAGCTGAAAAAGGCAGTTCAGTTTCAACTCGTATTATCGATTTATTTTCTCCGATAGGAAAAGGACAACGTGGTATGATAGTCGCACAACCGAAAACCGGTAAAACAATGTTACTAAAAGACATTGCAAACGCGATTGCAGCCAATCATCCTGAAGTTTATTTGATCGTTCTTTTGATTGATGAGCGTCCTGAAGAGGTTACAGATATGCAAAGAAGTGTTCGTGGAGAAGTTATCGCTTCGACTTTTGACAGAGAACCACAAGAACACGTAAAAATTGCCAATATTGTTTTGGAAAAAGCAAAACGTTTAGTAGAATGTGGACATGATGTTGTAATCTTATTAGATTCAATTACGCGTTTGGCAAGAGCTTATAATACAGTTCAGCCAGCTTCTGGAAAAGTATTAAGTGGAGGTGTTGATGCTAACGCATTGCAAAAACCAAAACGTTTCTTTGGGGCAGCAAGAAATGTTGAAAACGGTGGATCATTAAGTATCATCGCAACAGCATTGACTGAAACAGGTTCTAAAATGGATGAGGTTATCTTTGAAGAATTTAAAGGAACCGGTAACATGGAACTTCAATTGGATCGTAAAATCGCCAACAAACGTATTTTCCCTGCGATTGATCTTACATCTTCAAGTACACGTCGTGACGATTTGTTATTAGACGAAAAAACATTACAAAGAATGTGGATTATGCGTAAATATCTGTCTGATATGAACCCTGTAGAATCTATGGATTTTGTTAATGAACGTTTCAAGAAAACCAGAAATAATGAGGAGTTTTTGATTTCTATGAATGACTAAGAGGAAGGTGCTAAGTTGCTGAGGGACTAAGGTTCTGAGGGTTTTAACTTACTATATATAAAAAAGGGATGAGTTTTAAAACTCATCCCTTTTTTGTTTTTATCTTAGAAATGTAAGTAATTTTAATTAAAATATCTACGATTTCACATTTCAAATATAGCCCACGGTTTCAACCGTGGGAGAGGTATTATGATAACGCATTTTGACAATATTATGTCCCCACGGTTGACACCGTGGGCTATGTCTGTAAATGATAAATATTTTATTATTCAGTCTTAAAAAAAATCTCAGTACCTCAGTACCTCAGAACCTTATTTCTTATCCACTACCGGTCGATTCTCTCTATTCGCTAAATCCCAGGCTACAACAAATGCTAATTGTGCTCTTTTTGTTAAAGCGTCGTATTCTATTTTTTGAGGTTCGTCACCTTTTTGGTGATAATCTTCGTGAACACCGTTGAAGAAGAAAACAGCAGGAATACCAAATTTCGCAAAGTTATAATGATCAGAACGCTCGTAGAAATGATTCGGGTCTTTAGGATCGTTAAATTTAAAATCTAAATCTAATTTAGTGTATTTGTTATTTTGAGCCACAACAGCATTGTGCAAATCTGATGAAAGTCTGTCGGCACCAATTACATACACATAATTGTTTGTTTTAGCATGTTCTACGTCACGACGTCCAATCATATCGATATTGATGTCACTAATAGTGTTTGCAATTGGAAATAATGGATTTTCGGAATAATAACGAGAACCGTGTAAACCATGTTCTTCACCAGTTACATGCAGGAATAAGATAGAGCGTTTTGGTCCGTGTCCGTCTTTTTTTGCTTTTGCGAATGCTTTTGCGATTTCGATAACCGCTACAGTTCCGGAACCATCATCATCAGCTCCGTTATAGATTTCTCCATTTTTGATTCCAACGTGATCGTAATGCGCTGAAATTACCAGAACTTCATCTGGTTTTTCAGAACCTTCAATGTAGGCCCAGATATTTTCAGAGTCAGGCAGATTTTCGTTGCGTTTTGCATTCAAAAATGCTGCAGGAATGTGTTGGTAATAATCAGTTGCTCCTTTAGGAAATGATACACCATTTTTTTTGTATTGGTCAATCATATACAGACCTGCTTTTTTCTGACCTTTTGACCCGGTTTCGCGACCTTCCATTTCATCAGAAGCTACGACATAAAGCATTTTTTTTAGATCTTTCTCCTTAATAACATTTAAGTATTTAGTGGGGTCTGAGTTATCTTTAGAAGCAACCGCCTGTGTGTTTTTACAAGAAAACGCCGATGCAACTAATAATAGAACTACAATTTTTTTCATTGATTAGTTAGTGTAAGTTGATAAATATATATAGCATATAAAATACAAGTAAAAATAGGATAAAAAAGAAGTTTATAAAAAATAAGATAAAACTTTTAACAAATGAAACAATTCTGCTTTCTCCATAAAAACGGTGATGTGCCGGATAAAAATAGTAAGACATCCAGACAATACCTGCGAAAGTAATAATATTACCTACGACCGTAAGAGGAGTGTCGTCTCCAAATAAGCCAATTACTTTGTTGATAATAAATAAAATGAGAAATATTAAAAGTAAAAAGGAGAAATAATGTAAAGTAAAAATACCGTGATCAAAATAGTACCATTTCTTTTTATTATGAAAAAGCCATAGGAAGAAAGCAAAGAAAGGCATTATAATGAAAAGAATTTTGGGAATATTATGGAGAAAAGACTCTATGAATTTTTCGATAATTTCCTTTTTGGTATTGTGTTCAGTAACATGAACGGCCTTTTCGTAAATCCAATATTGAAATTCTGTAAGTTTTTCACTTTCCTTACCATACTTTTGAACAGAATCGATCTCTTTCATTGACTTTAATTGAAAGTATTTTTTATCGAGTTGTTTCATCGTTTTTTCCTGCAGGTAGTTTTTATCACTGTGATCTTTAGTTTTGTCTTTGCTTGGTCTTTCAAAATTTGAACTAATTTCTTCCTGACTTTTGTTTAGGTTCTCACTTACTTTATTTGGGAATAAAGCAATCAGAAGAAAAGTAATAAAACTGATAAAAATATAAAGACGAACCGGAGCCAGATAAGACAAACGTTTCCCTGACAGATATTCTTTGGTTAAAGTAGAAGGTTTAAAAAGTAAGTTTTTAATGGTTTTCCAGAATGCATTTTCATAATGCGTTAAATCTTCAAAGAAATGGATAAACAAATGGTGAAATGTTTTTCGGCTATCTGTATTTTCCTGCCCACAGTTTGGACAAAAATTTTGTTCGACAACATGCCTGCAATTTAAGCACGTTTTGTCTTTTCTAATCGGACTATGTGACATTGGTTGATTTATTGAATGATTTGGTTTATGGTTTAGTTTTATGTTTTTGCCCACGGATTTAATGGATAAAAACGGGTTTACGATGGTTTCTTTTTAGTGGGTAATAAGAGTAAAAGAATTATCAGCGTAAATCCGTTTAACCTGCGTTATCCGCGTGACATTAAAGCAAATTATTATTTTTTCAATACTTCATTCAGAAAAAGCTGTAAATGTTCGAATGCTCTTTTGGCTGCAACAGGATTGTACGCTGCTCCTTTAGAATTATCATTTCCAGCTTCCGGATTAGTAAAAGAGTGTACCGCATTTGCATAATAGATCATTTGCCAGTCTGCTTTTGAATCGCGCATTTCTTGTTGAAAAGCAGTAATTTCTTCTTTAGATTCGTAAGGATCGTCGGCTCCATGGCAAATTAAAACTTTCGCAGTAATGGGTTCTACTGGTCGTTTTGCATCTTTTCCTAAACCTCCATGAAATGAAGCTACGCCTTTTACATTCAAATGACCGCGTGCAGCTTCAAGAACGCCTGTTCCTCCAAAACAATAACCTATTGCTACAATATTATCTGCATTTGCCCCAGATTTGATTAGTTCCTGCAATGCGGCATTAATTCTTTTCTGATACGCTTCATAATTCGTTTTATAGAAACCAGCTTGTTTTCCTGCTTCGGCAGTATTTTTCGGGTAATTTCCTTCGCCATAAATATCAGCGATAAAAACGGTATAGCCTAATTTTGACAGGTCTTCTGCAATTCCTTTTGAAGCATTGTCTATTCCAAGCCAGGCTGGTAAAAGTAAAATTCCTGGATTATTACTGCTTTTTTTAGCAGATTTTATAGATAAACCATTTAATTTCTGATCGCCATCAGCATATTTTACAGGTTTTAGTTGTGCATTTATAGTGTTTGAAAACAATATAGTAGCAAAAATAATTAGGGCCGAATTTTTCATTTCTTACAATTTTTAACAAATATCAGAAATATTATGTTACAAAAAAACCTCAAAAGCTATTTCTGGTGAGGTTATTTAACAGATATCATAAAAAGTGATTATTTACCGGGATGATAGGTTTTTTCTGCGTTTTTTTCAACCTCTTCTTTGTAGAATAAAACGTCTTTAAATTGCCCTTTTTGATACATTTCAGCCTGATCGATAAAATGTTTTGAGTTTTCATCACCGCTGTTTCCTCCTGCCAATAATGATTTTGCTTTTATTCTTGGTCCAAATTCAACAGCACAGACAAAACTGTTTCCGTTATAGCCATAGCGTTTTTTAGAATCCTTTTGGTAACTACTTTTAAAAGAAGGTAAACTTCCCCAGGATCCCGGGCCATAACCAATTGGTAAACTTGGTCTGTCATCATCATATTTTAAATCGATAGCGCCACTGGAACGCTGAAAACGATTAATTTCCCCCCAGGCCACCTGCCAGTTTCCCCATTTCGATTTTAATTCTTTTAGGACAGTTTGTAATTGGGGAATCAATTGGTCAACTCCTGCAGTTGTAGCGAATTTTTTAGTGTTTTCAACCTGATCTAATTCACCTTCATCGATATAAGCTTTTAGAATAATGGGATCTAATTTATATCCCCATTCAACTGCCAGAGTGGTTGCTACTGAATTTTCTTTGGCATAATAATCCCAGTTTTTCAAGATTGTAACTGCTTCTGATAATTCGCTATAATTAGGATAATCTGGTTTAATATTTTTTTCGAAGACATTTATCAAACTCGGAATCAAAACTTCAAAAATGGATAATTTAGAATCGTAACCGTCAGCAATTACCTTGTCTAAAGTATATTTATCGCCTTTGCTAAAGATTCGAACAGCATTTATTCCTCTGAAATTTTCTCCGTCTGGTGCCATGTAAGGCAGGTAATTTTCTCTTTTCGGACTGTTTTCTCCTGCAACGGAGTAGGGCGTAGAATTACAATTCTGAAGCCAGCCGTTTACAGGATTATATAAATGAACCGTTTCATCCACTTCGTGTAAGCCTTTCCATTGTGTTGATGAAATCGAACCATCAACTACTTTGGACCAATTCAGATTTTTATCTCTTATCGGAATAAAATTACCGTGCCAATATGCAATATTTCCTTTACTGTCGGCGTAAACCGTATTGTTGGAGGTATTGGCTTTTAAATCCATTGCTTTTTTGTAATCGTCAAAGTTTTTCGATTTTGTACGCACCCAACTCTGAATCAAACTGGTCATCGAGCGATTATTCGATTTTAAGCTGATCCATTTTCCGTCACGTTTGGCCATAATGGGACCGTTATTAGTGGAATAAGTTTTGAATTTTTTCGGAATTAATTTCCCGTTTTCTGTATAATTTATTGTGATTTCCTTTTCAATTACCGGCAAGAGCTTATTGTCGAATTCATAGAATAATTTTCCGTTTTTATTGGTGATTTTTTCTGCATACATATCGGCAACATCAACGTTTGATGAGGTATGCATCCAGCCACAATTTTCATTGAATCCCTGATAAATAAAAAATTGTCCCCAGGTTACTGCTCCGTAAACATTCAAGCCTTCTTCACTGGTAATCTGAACTTCTGGTCTGAAGTAAAAAGTAGTATGCGGATTAATGTATAAAATAGCATTTCCGTCGGCTGTTTTTGATGGTGCAAAAGCAAAACCGTTAGACCCGGTCTGAACATATTTTTCTCGTTCTACATAAGCCACTTTATCATTATTTCCCGAATAAAAAGCTTTTAATTCTGCTGTAGAAAGATCTGCAGTACTTATCGCGCCAATACTTCCGTCTGTCCAAAGCAATGGAAACCAAGGTTCAAAATGCGTTAAGATTGCCGGTTTTACTTCCGGATGTTTATACAGATAAAAGTTAATAGCATCTGCATAACTGTCCAATAATTTTTTAAGCCATGATGGTGCTTTTTTATAGTCGGCTTTGGCATCCTCAACATCAATCAGAAGTTTAATTTCTAAATCATTATATAAAACGGCTTGTCCTTTAATTTCTGAAAGTCGGCCTAATTTTTCAATATAATTCATTTCGATTCTTTTAAAATCGTCCTCACATTGCGCATAAAGCAATCCGAAAACAGCATCAGCATCCGTTTTTCCATAAATGTGTGGAATACCCCAATTGTCCCGAATTATGGTTGTTTGCTGTGCTAGTTTCTCTAAACGATTAACTTCTTTTGAACTTATTTTTTGTGCCGAAATCTGAAAACTGATGCAGCCAATTAAAAAAGTAAATTTTATTATTTTTAAAGAATGAAACATGCTTATTTGATATTAAATTTTTGTCCTGCGGTATAAATGCTCATTTCCAGTTTTTCAATAGAAATTAGGTTGTTTTTTTTAGATTTTAAAATTCCTTTAGGATTTTTAACGACAATGACTTCGCTTTCTCCAGCGACTTCAACCTGATTGTTTCGAACAATAATTGCGGTTGCTTCATCAATTCCGATTCCGGTTAAAGTAGGAAATTCAACCAAAGCAGAAAGTAAACGATTGTAACGATTTCTCTTTAAAAAATGCTGATCAATCACAGCTGTTTTCAATAATCCCAATCCTTCGGAAGTTTCTAAATTATCATATCGGATATTGTCAAAAGTACCGGAATACTCTTTTTGCAGTTTCTGGTTTCCGGTAATCATTTTTTCAGACATTACAGCTGCTCCGGCGCTTGTTCCGGAAATTGTGCTTCCGTTTTCATAGGCTTTTTGAATGGCGGTTTTGATTGGTGTATTTTGAACCACATTCATAAAACGACTTTGATCACCACCGCTTATAAAAATCAGTTTTGCTTTTTGAACCGAATCGGTAAGGACTTTATTTTGAGAAGTTTCTTTGTTGAAATTCAACATCACAATTGGGTTTTGAGTAAGCTTTACCATTTGAGTTTTAAAGAAAATAAACGAACTGTCTGGTTCTTCACTCGACATAGGTAAAACCACGATATAATCTTTTTTTCCTAATTCGGCTACAGCCAAAACCTGTTTCATTAAAGCGTCAGAACGATCTCCGCCGCCAATAATAAATAGTTTTCCTTTTGGAGTTTGCGCATGGAGAAAATTAAAAATGAAAAAAAACAGCAATGCAATAAATTGATTCGACGAAAACCTAAAAGGAAATTTATTTTTCATGGATTGAAACGATTAAGTAGATTATCTTATAATGTGATATTTCGTTTAAAAGCACAACCTAATTCGATAATGGAATCCGTTTTCGCAATGCCCGGAATACTATCAATTTTCTCGTATAGAATTCGGCGCATGTGTTCGTGATTCTTCGCAATAATTTTGATGTAAAGAGTAAAAGAACCCGTTACATAATAACATTCTGTGATTTCGGGAATATCTTTTAACGCTTCGATAATTCGATCTGAATCAGAATCTTTATTCAATGTTATTCCGGTAAAAGAAGCCCAGTCGTATCCAATCTTTTTTTCTTGTATAATTGGTTTTATTCCGCCAATTACTCCTTGTTCTATCATTCTGTTGATACGCTGATGCACCATCGTGTTTGATATTTTCAAATTAGCAGCAATTGCAGAAAAAGCCATTCTTCCGTCTTTTTCCAATTCCTTAATTATATTGATATCAAATTCGTCTAATGTTTCCATTCTTTTAAATTGAGTTTACTTTTAACATTCATAAAAGTAATTATTTTTTTTAATAAAAGGTTCTCAAATTGAATTTATGATAAAATCATATTTTACTTTTTAAAGTATAAATTTATATGTTTTGACTTATTTGATTAAAATTAAAGTCAAATATTGATTTTAAATAGCTTAAATTAATATTTTTAAATACTTTTGTAGCTCTAAAAAAGAAAGATCATGATTCATACTGAAAATACCCTTTCGTCAAAATCAGAAATTTTGATTGAAAAAGAAAATAAATACGGCGCTCATAATTATCATCCGCTTCCGGTTGTGCTGGAAAGAGGAGAAGGTGTATATGTTTGGGATGTTGACGGGAAGAAATATTATGATTTTTTATCGGCTTATTCTGCGGTAAATCAAGGGCATTGTCATCCTAAAATTGTGAAAGCAATGGTGGATCAGGCTCAAAAATTAACTTTAACTTCTCGTGCTTTTTATAACGATCAATTAGGAAATTACGAAGAATATGTAACGAAGTATTTTGGTTTTGATAAAGTACTGCCAATGAATACAGGTGCTGAAGCAGTTGAAACGGCATTGAAAGTTTGTAGAAAATGGGCATATGAAGTAAAAGGAATTCCCGAAAATCAAGCGCAGGTTATTGTGTGTGAGAATAATTTCCATGGAAGAACGACTACTATTATTTCTTTTTCTAATGATGAAACTGCCCGTAAAAACTTTGGCCCGTTTACAGATGGATTTATAAAAATTGAATATGATAATCTTGAAGCTCTTGAAAAAGCTTTAGAAGCATCAAAAAATATTGCCGGATTTTTGGTTGAACCCATTCAGGGAGAAGCTGGAGTTTATGTACCTTCTGAAGGTTATTTGGCGAAAGCAAAAGCTTTATGCGAGAAACACAATGTTTTGTTTATTGCTGATGAAGTTCAGACTGGAATTGCCCGTACCGGAAAATTATTAGCCGTTCATCACGAAAATGTACAACCTGATATTTTGATTTTAGGAAAAGCAATTTCTGGCGGAGTTTATCCGGTTTCTGCTGTTTTGTGTAACAACGAAATTATGAATGTGATTAAACCGGGGCAACACGGTTCTACTTTTGGAGGAAATCCTGTTGCAGCTGCTGTTGCAATTGCAGCTCTGGAAGTGATCAGAGAGGAAAAACTAGCTGAAAATGCAGAGCGTTTAGGAATTATTTTAAGAAAAGGATTAAACGAAATTGCGGAAAGAAATAACTTGATTACACTGGTTCGCGGAAAAGGTTTATTAAATGCGATCGTAATCAATTGTGGAGAAGATTCTGATTTAGCCTGGGAAATTTGCCTGAGATTCAGAGACAACGGATTATTGGCAAAACCTACTCACGGAAATAAAATCAGATTGGCACCGCCATTGGTAATGACAGAAACTCAAGTTCAGGAATGTCTTGAAATTATTGAGAAATCGTTGAATGATTTTAGAGATTAAGTTTTCTTTTCAATAAAATAAACAAAGGCTGCAGGACTTTCTTGCAGCTTTTTTGTTTTGTAATAGTGTGGAATTATGTAACAAACGAAAATAATTATATAATTTTTTAAATCATGATGAGAAGTAGTTTTGGATGTCTTCAAAAAGAAACAATTAAGCATAAAAACGTTTTCTTATTTCATTTCAATCTGGAGACTATTAAACAAACCAAAAACGGAATTATAAACTTAAATTCAATTTCAAAATGGCTTACTCAAATACTGATATCACTCGTTTTTTAGATGCGCAAAATAAACTTTATCTTACTGCACTTTCTGAAATTAGAAATGGAAAAAAGGAAAGTCATTGGATGTGGTTTATTTTTCCTCAAATAAAAGGATTAGGAAAAAGTACTATTGCTAAATATTATGCACTTGCAGATCTTCATGAAGCAGAAGAGTTTCTTAATCATCCTGTTTTGCTAAAACATTTAATTGAAATTTCACAACTTTTGCTGACTTATAAAACAAAATCGATCGAAGCGATTTTGGGAGAATTGGATGCAAGAAAATTACGTTCGTCAATGACGCTGTTTTCTCAGGTCGAAAATGCTAATCCGATATTTCAGGAAATAATAGATACTTTTTTCTCCGGCTATTCAGATCCTTTAACTTTATCAATGATTGCAGCCAATACAGAAATTGCGATGGCTTCTTAAGATTTAACTGCTATAAAATAAAATAGATTTTATATTAATTTTCAATCTTATTTATAAAATCATATAAAAAAATCATCCCGCCAAAGCAGGATGATTTTTTACATTTATGAAAGTTTCAACTTAGCTACTGTAACCTGGATTTTGGGTAATTTTTTTGTTCGCATCAGTTTCGCTCAATGGTATTGGGAAAACCAATTCGTCTGCATCGTAAAGAAGCAAATCAGAACCATCACCATCAGAACTAATATCTATAGAACGTTTTGTTCTGCGGATATCATGAATTAAAAATCCTTCCATTCCTAATTCTAATTCGCGTTCCAATAAAATATCATCAATGGTTACTGCAGCTAAATTATCAGCTTTAGCTCTTGATCTGATGATGTTGATATCATCAAGAGGCGTATTTCCTAATGTTGTTCCAGTTCTAAGATTGGATTCTGCTCTTATTAAATACATTTCGGCTAAACGGATAATTCCAACATTTGCAAATTGATCTGTAAATTTTGAAGTTAAAAGCCTTCCGTTATCATCATTTACATAGTTGAATGTTGCTCTGTCATCAGGATCACTAAATTTTTCCAAATAAGCATCTCTAATAGTAAAATCGCCACCACGGCCTCCATTGCCTTCAGAGGCGTAAAAAGTTACAGCGTCATTTAAACCTGTTTGTTTTGTAATCTGAATAGCAAAAACATCTTCTTCTTTATCTGTTTCGTGATTAAAAGCACCAGCATAGGTTTGAGATAGCGAATGTCCGCTGTTTTCAATTACATCATTTGCTGCGTCTCTTGCCCCGGCATAATTTCCTTGTTGCAAATATACTCGTGCCAGCAAAGCTCTTGCAGCATATTTATCAGCATAAAAACTGTTTTCTTCAGGAAGATTAGTGTAGGCTAAATTTAATCCGTCAATAATTACCTTATATACTTCATCAACAGTACTTCTTTCTTTAGAAAGATCAACATTAAAATCAGAAATAGCTGTGGGTCTGATCACAACTCCCAATTGGCTATTGGCTTTTCCGCTTACGTAGGGTTTTGCAAAAAAGCGAACCAGATCAAAATAAGCCAATGATCTTAAAAAGTTAGCTTCACCAATCATTCGGGCTTTTTTATCCGAATCTTTAACTTTGTTTATATTTTCGATAACCGTATTTGAGGCATTAATTATCTCATAACATCTTGCGTAACTTCCTTCAATAATTACATTGCTAGATAACATCGATTTAATATACATTTGTCTTAGCTCTCCAAAAGTACCTCTCCATCTTAAATCGGTAGTGCTTAATACACCGCTTACACCTAACAGATCGGCATAAAGTAAAATCCTTCCTCCATAAGCATTACCATTGGCAGCCAGGGCATAAGCTCCCGTAAGAACATTTGTAACCCCACTTTCAGTACTTAAAGTTACAGATGCGTCTTCTCTTTGCTTAGGTTCTATGTTTAATTCGTTTTCACAACTTGCAAAAAAGACTGCGAAAATTATAAATAAGATTAATTTATTTGCTTTCATCTTGTTGTTTTTAAAAATTAATATTTACTCCCATTGCAAAGGTTTTTGCGGGTGGTGCAGAGTAAAAATCTTCTCCGACACGTGGACTGGTTTTGCTAATGTCATCTCTTCTTGCTTCAGGATCTGTCCCTTCATAACCTGTAAAAGTAAGTAAGTTAACGGCTGTAATATATACTCTTAAACTGCTCATTCCTGCTTTATTTACAGTTTCTTTAGGTAATGAATATCCAAAAGTTAAGTTTCTTAAACGTACAAAATCAGACTTGTCTAAATAACGCGTTGATTCCTGAGTTCCATTTGATCCCAGATATCTTGCCTGCGGAACATTGGTAATATCACCAGGATTTTGCCAACGATTTAACTGGTCCAAAGTTTGGTTGTCAAAATAATCTGCAGCAGTAGATTGGTATAAACCTGCTGAATTATAAATACTCGCGCCCCATTCTCCCTGAAAAGTAAAGGTGAAGTCAAAACCTTTGTAGGTCATGGTATTTGTTAAACCAGACATTAAAGTTGGGAAAGGATTACCGGCAACAATTCTTTTAGCTTCACTATAATCGTTCGTCGTACTTTTGTCAATACTTCCGTCTGTATTTTTTGTGTTTTTTACAAAAAGTGCATCTCCGTTCGCAGGATCAACTCCGGCATATTCTACTAGATAAAAGGAAGAAATATTTTCTCCCGTTCTGTTAATAGTATAATCAGAGATAATATCTGTATTGTCGTTTGGCAGTGATTTTACTTTTGATTGATTCGTTGTAACGTTGATACTGGTATTCCATCTGAAATCTTGTGTTTCAATATTTTTTGTGTTTAAAGTAAACTCAAAACCATTACTTCTGATTTTTCCGATGTTTTTATTTATATAAGAAGCACCTGAACTTAAAGGCAAAGGCACTTCAAAAAGTAACCCGTCTGTGTCTTTTTGATAATAATCTGCTTCAAAAGTGATTTTGTTTAAAAAGCCAACTTCTACACCAAAATCTGTCTGAGTTGATTTTTCCCAGGTTAAATCATTGTTTCCAGCCTGATCAAACGTAAGACCCGATTTTAAGTTGTAGGGATTTGGTTTGTATAATTGACGAGAAGCGAAATTTCCTATTTCAGCATTTCCTAATTTACCCCAGCTTCCTTTTAATTTTAAATAAGTCAAAACAGTATTATCTTTCAGAAAACTTTCCTCAGACATTACCCAACCTGCAGAAAATGCAGGGAAAATTCCAAATCTTTCATTTTTTCCAAAACGAGAAGAACCATCTCGACGAACACTGGCCTTAAAAAGATATTTGCCCGCATAAGAGTAATTTAATCTTCCGAATTGCGAAACGAAAGCATAATCTGTTTCACTGCCGTGTCCTTCGTTAACTTCCGCACCGCCATCTACAGTATGAAAATCATCATTTGGAAAATAAATACTATTTACATCCTGGTATCTTCTGTTGTATTTGTTGAATTCCATACCGGCAACAACATTTAAAACGTGCTTTTCAGCAAATGTTTTATCGTAAGTAAAATAATTACTAAAAACATAATTTTCAGTATTTACGGAAGTAGCAAAAACGGCTCCGTCAGTTGCCATGAATGGTGCATCTTTGCCTTGCCAGTAATCTTCGGTTTGCGTTAAAAGATCATAGGAGAAATCAGAATTGAATTTTAAACCATTTACAATTTTTAGTTCTCCAAAAACTTTTCCGGTAACTCTGCGCATTATTGTTTTCCACGAAGTATTGTCTTTGGCTAATAAGTAGTTAACATATTCTGTATTCGGGTTTGGCGATCCATCTTCTAATCGGGCTTTCGAAATTGGAGCCTGAGCTACAGATTGCAAAGGAGTAGAGAAGGAGTTATCATCCTGAACCCTGTTGATTACCGATCTTGAAAAACCAATGTTCATGCCGGCAGTAAAACGATCAGAAACCTTGTGAGATACATTAGATCTTGCCGTAATTCTTTCCAGATCATTACTGTCAACGATTCCCGTTGTATTATTATAGGCACCTGAAAAAAAGTATTTTGTTTTTTCATCTCCACCAGAAACAGAGAAATCAGCATCAGTTGTATAACCGGTTCTTAGTGCGATATCTTGCCAGTTTGTGTCAATTTCTCCATTTCTCCAGTCGGTTCCCTGAGAAAGATATTCTAATTCATCTTCAACAGATTCTAAATCGTCGACATTTCTACCTGCTTCCTGTAGCAACTCAACATATTGTTTTGCATTTAGCCATTTCTTTTTATGAGTAGCTTCGCTAACACCTTGCGAAAAGTTGATCGAGAAATTTCCTTTACCTTCTTTTCCTTTTTTGGTCGTAATTATTACAACTCCATTAGCTCCACGCGCTCCATAAATGGCAGCAGAAGAAGCATCTTTAAGTACATCGATTGATTCTATTTCGTTAGGACTTAAAGTTAATAATGGATTGGTTGGTGAACCATTGCTGGATTCGTTGTCATTAATAAGCGGAATTCCGTCTAAAACATAAAGAGGCTGCGTTCCGGCACTTATACTCGCCGCACCACGAACTCTAATGTTTATTCCTCCCTCAACTTTACCATTTGTTTGTGTAATTTGAACTCCTGCCAGTTTACCTACTAATGCATTTTGTAAGTTTGAAACTGGTATTTGCTGGATATCTTTTGCTGTTACACGAGCAATATTATCGGTTAAATTCTTTTTTGATTGTGTACCGTAACCTACAACAAGTACGGCCTCTAATTCATTTTGTGTTTCAACTAATTCAATTGTCATATTGTTAGAAGCCTGCACATTTATAGTAGCAAAACTCACGTAACTAACAGTTAAAATATCACCTTTTTTCGCGGCAATTTTAAAATTACCATCAAAATCGGTTTGTGTACTTGCACTGGTTCCTTTCAGAATAATATTTACTCCCGGAATTGGAACCCCTTTTTTATCAATAACCTTACCGGTAATATATCCTTCCTGAGCGGCTGCTATCTGTGCAAATAGTATCAATACGAACCATAAAAAATGCTTTAACTTAATTTTCATTTTTCAAATGTTTAGGATTAGTTTTCCCAAATATCTTAAATATATGTTAATTAAAACATCTTTATTAACATTAAATATAACATTTTAATTTATTTTTGTATTATTTATAACTTTACACCTTTGTAAAACCCTTTTTTTGAAAAAAATAGCCAATAAATTATTGAATATTTAACTTGTGATTTGTAAAATCTATTTAATATTTATTAATTAACATATTATATGTGATAATTATTGCTTTTTTTAAAATGCATAATAGATTGTTTGATTTTGTTCTTTATTTTAATAAAAAAGCGATTGTTTATAAAACAATCGCTTTTTGTTATAATTACTTAAAATATCAAAAAAAGTAATTATGTTTTTAATCTAAAATCGGACCTTTTTAAGTTCCCATAAAGTTTTTATAAAAGTATCTACATCCTGAGTTGTGTTGTAAAAAGCCAGCGAAGGGCGAACTGTAGTTTCAACTCCCATTCGGCGTAAAATTGGCTGCGCACAATGATGGCCAGTTCTCACAGCAACTCCTTCTTTGTTTAGAGCCTGTCCAACCTGATCGTTTGAATATCCTTGTAAATTAAAAGATAACACACTTGCTTTGTCTTTTGCAGTGCCTATTAATCGTACACCTGGAATTTCCTTTAATAACCGGGTAGCATAGTCTAACAAATAATGTTCGTACTGACCAATGGTATCTATCCCAATTTTGGTTACATAATCGATTGCGGCTCCAAGACCAATTGCATCGGCAATATTTCCTGTTCCGGCTTCAAAACGATTGGGTGCTTTATGGTATTTTATTTCCTCAAAAGTCACATCCTGAATCATATTACCACCAGCTTGATACGGCTGCATTTCGTTCAATAATTCTTCTTTGCCATATAATGCCCCAATTCCGGTTGGACCAAACAATTTATGACCTGAAAAAACAAGCCAATCCGGATTTAAATCCTGAACATCAACTTTCATATGCGAAACTGATTGCGCGCCGTCTATTAAAACTTTTGCTCCGGCAGCATGCGCCATTTCAACTATTTTTTTGGCTGGAGTTACGGTTCCAAGAGCATTCGAAACCTGAGTAAAAGCAACCAAACGTGTTTTTGAATTCAGTAGTTTTGCGTATTCATCCAATAAAATCTGACCGTCATCGTCTACCGGAATTACTCTGAGTTTCAAACCTTTTTTATCGGCCAGTCTTTTCCACGGAACAATATTCGCATGATGTTCCAGATTACTAACGATAATTTCATCTCCGGCGACCAAATTAGGATCGCCCCAGCTTTGCGCCACAAGATTAATTCCTTCTGTTGCACCACGAACAAAGACAATTTCATTTACTGAACCGGCATTTAAAAACGTTTTTACTTTTTCGCGGGCAGCTTCATAAGCATCAGATGCCCGGGCAGCTAACTCATGTGCCGCACGATGAATATTCGAATTTTCGTGTTCATAAAAATAAGCGATACGATCAATAACAGCTTGCGGTTTTTGAGTTGTTGCGGCATTATCAAACCAAACTAGCGGTTTTCCATTTACAGTTTCACGCAGAATTGGGAAATCTTTTTTGATTAATTCTGCATTAAAATTGTTCCCTGTAATACCGCCAAATTCTTTTAATCCAAAAGTATTTCCAATAATTGCATTTGTGTTTTTTTGATCAAAAGCAAATGGATTCTGATCTAAAAAATAGTATGAATTTGGGCTTTCACTTCCGCCTGACGAAAAATCAACACGTTTTCTGAATTGCGTATCAACCATTTCGAGAGCCAATTTTAATTCTGCCTCAAAAGAAGAATTTTCAGTTTGGAATGGTAAATATTGATTATTCAACAGTAATGACGAAAAAAACGATTCTTCATTAATTTGTGATGCACCTTCATTTTTCAAATTAATATCATTAAATCCAGTTTGTGGATTATTGATATTTAAAGCATTATTTTCAGGAACTCCCGATGAAGGAATACCATATTGAGGATCAAAACCTGCGCCTGCATTCGGATACAATGCAGAAGCACTCGAACTTTGATTAGCAATAGTTGGAGAGGCTCCAAAACCACTAAATGAAGTTGGAAAAGGCTGTACATGTAACGGACTTTGCGTTGGAAATGGTGCAATGATATTGGCACCACCTGCATGCAAAAGTGTTTCTGCAATTTTTGTCGCACGAGGATGTTCGGCTCTATCCGGACTCAACGAAATTTCTTTCGGAAATTCATTGGGTAAAGTTTGGAACAACTCATTGGCTAAATTTTGCAAATCGTCAATGTTTGGTAATCCGTTTTCGTTAGTATTTATACTCATGATACTTTCCTATTTCTACATCTTCTAAAACAGCAATTGCATCATCAACCAAAATGGCTAAAGAGCAATAAAGAGATACTAAATACGAAGCAATGGCTCTTTCATTGATGCCCATAAAACGAACAGATAGTCCAGGTGATTGTTCCCCCTGTAAACCAGGCTGAATTAATCCGATAACACCCTGACGGCTTTCTCCGGTTCTCAACAAAATAATTTTCGATTTTCCGTTTTTAATAGGTAATTTATCTGAAGGTATAAGAGGAATTCCTCTCCAGGTTAAAAATTGTGATCCAAACAAAGAGGTAGTAGGAGGGGGAACGCCACGACGTGTACATTCACGACCAAAAGCAGCAATCGCTAACGGGTGAAGTAAGAAGAATCCAGGTTCTTTCCACACTTTTGTAAGCAACTCATCTAAATCGTCCGGAGTTGGTGCGCCAGTTCGCGTTTTTATTATTTGAGAAGGCGCAACGTTGCTTAATAATCCATAATCTTTATTATTGATTAATTCACTTTCCTGACGTTCTTTGATCGTTTCGATAGCCAAACGAAGCTGTTCTGAAATTTGATTGTATGGCTTACTATACAAGTCCGAAACACGGGTGTGAACTTCAACAATAGTTTGCACGGCTGCTAAATTATACTCTCTTGGATTCTCGATATAATCGACAAAAGTATTGGGTAAAACCCTTTCGTCTCGTGCAGAACAATCTACTTCGATATGACTTCCGTCTTTTACTTTATTCAGACGAAATACGCCAGATTCTACAGGTGTCCAATGCAATAAATGCGTTAACCAACGTGGAGAAATAGTTCCGATTTGAGGGACTGTACGGGTTGCAATTGCTAACTGTCTTGCTGCAACATCGCCTAATGCGGTCTGTTGTTGTTTAGATTCTGCCATTTTGTTTTTGGTTTTTTTTTAATTAATAATTTATTCTTTTTGGATACCTTAAAGTTATTGATAAAATTTAAAAATCTAGTCAAATAGTTCATCTATAGATAGATATCTTTCTCCTGTGTCATAATTAAAAGTGAGAATCACGGCATTTTCCGGGATATCTTTTAATTTTTTTGCGATTGCAGAAAGTGCTGCACCGGTTGAAATGCCTGCAAATATGCCTTCTTCTTTTGCAATTCTTTTAGTGAACGTGTACGATTCATTCTTATCAACTGTTATGATTTGATCGACATATTCACGATTGAAAACTTCGGGAATAAAGCCAGCACCAATTCCCTGAAAGGGATGTGGTGCTGGTAAACCCCCGCTTAAAACCGGAGATAATGCGGGTTCAACCGCAAAGGTTTTTAGATTTGGAAAATGTTGTTTTAGAATTTTTGATACACCGGTAATATGGCCTCCGGTTCCAACGCCGGTAATCAGATAATCGATTCCGTCGGGGAAATCGGCGAGAATTTCCAGCGCCGTTGTTTTTTCATGAATTTCTACATTCGCTTTATTGGTAAACTGCGATGGTAAAAATGAATTTTTAATCGTTGCTGCTAGTTCTTTTGCTCTTTCTACTGCTCCCGAAGTTCCTTTTTCACGAGGCGTTAAAATAAATTCGGCGCCATACGCATTCAGAATTCTTCTGCGTTCAACACTCATCG
Source organism: Flavobacterium aquidurense (assembly GCA_900107365.1). Classification (GTDB taxonomy): domain Bacteria; phylum Bacteroidota; class Bacteroidia; order Flavobacteriales; family Flavobacteriaceae; genus Flavobacterium; species Flavobacterium aquidurense. The sequence continues at coordinate 179,640 of FNPS01000002.1, read as the reverse complement.
ATTCTGGCATAACCACAATAACTTTGTAGCCTTTAACTGCCGCAACTAATGAAAGTCCGATTCCGGTATTTCCCGAAGTTGGCTCTATAATAGTGGTTTCTTCATTTATCAGCCCTTTTTTTTCTGCATCTTCAATCATAGCCAATGCAATTCGGTCTTTTATACTGGATCCCGGATTTGATTTTTCAAGTTTAATCCAAACTTCGTGCGATTTAAAAAGTTTATTTAATCTTATATGAGGCGTGTTTCCAATCGTCTCTAAAATGTTTTGATATTTCATTGGTTTTGGTGTTTTTTTAAATGGAATAAAAAATGGGCGCCGGAAAAGGATTATTGTCCCTGATCTTGATTTCATTTTTATGATAGACAACAGAATTTGAAGGTACAGTGTAGGTTAGCCAGACATTTCCTCCAATAATAGAATCTTTTCCTACTTTCGTCTGTCCGCCCAGAATAGTACTATTGGCATAAATAATTACATTGTCCTCAATGGTTGGATGTCTTTTTACAAAAGCCTCCTCTTTTTTTACACTCAAAGCCCCAAGCGTCACTCCCTGATAAATCTGCACATTATTGCCAATAATCGCTGTTTCACCAATTACAATTCCTGTTCCGTGATCAATGGCAAAATCAGTCCCAATCTCAGCACCGGGATGAATTTCAATACTTGTTTTAATATGTGCGTATTCCGAAATAGTTCTGGCGAGCAATTTTAAATCCTGTTTCCATAACTGATGAGAAAAACGATAAACTGCAATAGCAAAAAATCCAGGATAGGAATACAATACTTCCTCTAATGATTTTGCTGCAGGATCTTTTGTGAAAATCGTCAGGGCGTCATTTAACGCTTCCTTATGCAACAATGGTATGATGTTGAAAAAAGTGGTCGTCTGCTCTTTATCCTGCACCGTTTTTGTTGAAAAATCTAAAACTAGTTCGTCAAATTGGTTTTTAAGTTGAGTGAATTTGTATTTGATAGTTTCTTCTGACTCTAATGATTTTGATGTATTCGAGAACAAGATCACAAATAAGTTATCTACAAACTGGTGAATTAATTTCTTATCAGGAAGAATCAATAGCTCCTGATGCTGTTTGGCAATTTCCTGATAAAATGAATTCATAATTGATTATTTTAAAATTAGAAAAATGATTTTTATTTCTTCAAAAGCGCACCACCGGGCATCACTTCTGGTTTTAGTTTAAACTTGCTGTATTCTACAACTCCCGTTCTGTCTGCCCATTCAAAATAAGAAGCAGAAAGTTTGTTGACAATTCCCGGATTTTGTTGTGCGACATTGGTTGTTTCTCCACGGTCCGTTTCAATGTTGTAAAGCTCCCATTCATAAGAAGGATAAGTTGAAACTAATTTCCATTTTCCGTCACGAACCGCTCGGTTTCCGGCTCTTTCCCAAAATAATGGTGCGCCTCTGTTTACTTCAGAAACATTATCGAATAGAACTGGTAATAAGCTTTTTCCAGCTAATGGATTTGAATTAACACCATTGTATTCCTTCGGATATTCAATTCCGGCCAATTCGTAAAAAGTAGGAGCAAGGTCAATAATATGCCCGGTTCCTTTATCGATTCGGCCCGCTTTTATTTTTGATGGAAACCAGGCAATAAACGGCGAACTAAAACCACCTTCGTGCATGTTGTTTTTGTATTGCTGTAATGGCGTATTAGATAAATAAGCCCAGTTTTGTTCCTGATAATCAAACGATCCTGAAGTTCCTACAGGTCCGTCGTTTCGAACTAAACCTCTTCCAAGTGGATTGTAAGTATTGAATCCGCCTTGAGCACCATTGTCAGAAATGAAAATGATAAGCGTATTTTTATCTTTTTTTAGTGCTTTTAATTTCTCCAGAACTTTCCCCACATTCTGATCCATGTTGTCGACCATTGCGGCATAAACTTCCATTTTGGCTTTCCAGAATTGCTTTTCGTCGTACGTCAGTTTGCTCCATTCCGGAACTTCGGGATCTCTTGGAGCTACATTTTGATTGGCTGGTAAAATGCCGTTTGCTTTTAGTTTTTCAATTCTTTTCTCTCTTAAAATATCCCATCCTTCATCAAACTTTCCTCTGTATTTGGCAATATCAACTGGTTTTGCCTGCAGCGGCCAGTGCGGCGCTGTAAAGGCTAAATACAAAAAGAAAGGTTTATTTTCTTTGTTTTGCTCGTCTAAGAAAGTAACAGCATTATTCCCGATTTCATCTGTAAAATAATAGGAATCATCTTTTGGATGCAGTTCTTCATTGTTACGAAGCAATTTTACCGGATAAGGTGTTTTTCCGAAAGGCAAACCTTTGGTGTCAAAATAATTCGAAGCGCCTTTTAAGATGCCGTAAAATTTGTCAAAACCTCTTTGGTTCGGCCATTGTGCCTGATCTTCAGAACCAACATGCCATTTTCCTGACAAAATAGTGCTGTAACCTCCAGAACGGAAAACTTCTCCCAGAGTCAAAGATTCTTTATTCAGATAACCTTGGTAAGCCGGCAACCCTAAATTGACATCAAAAAATCCCATTCCGGCTTTGTGCTGATATTGTCCCGTTAAAAGGGAACCTCGGGTTGGCGCACAAATCGAATTATTGTAAAATTCGCGTAAGCGTAAACCTTCACTGGCTAATTTATCCAGATTGGGTGTTTTAATTTCAGAACCATAATTTCCTAAATCGGAGTATCCCATATCATCCACCATAATCAGAATAATATTGGGTTTTGATGTTGCATTTTGTGCATTCGATTCTATAGAACCTACAAATCCTGAAAGAAGGAGTGAAAATAGAATGCTTTTAACTTTGTAATTCATTTTAATAGTACTTTTTGTGAGTTGTTTTTTTGTTTTAAGCGATAAATATTCTTTAAGCTTTGCCATTTTTGTTGCCGCAGAAATGAACTTTTTATTATATTATCAATGATTTACTTGAAGCAAAAGCATCAAATAAATAGTTAAATAGCAATAAGAATTTTAAATAATCTGATAAGGTTTCGTTTTCTGATATTTGATTCGGAAGAAACATTTTTAAACGAAATAGTGAGGAAGAATTAGCAACAGCTGCACATATAACAAAGGCTGTTATAGGTGTGATTTTTAAGAAGAATGTAATTTAATCTGTTTGCTGTTGTTTTCAAAATGTAGCTCTTTAGGTTTTAAACTCTACTAAATCTATAGACAAAGTTAAATTTAATATAAAGATATCCAAATAAATATGTAATTATTTTTTAAAAAAAGAGCGTTTTTAAATTTAATTTATTGATTATTAGTTGTTTGAATTTGTTTTTTGCTTAGATCATAATTAAAAAAAGCATATATAAAATGTAATTTTAAATACATTTTATACATGCTTTAGATTTGAGGAAAGAATTTAACGGATTTTTGTCATTTCGAGGAACGAGAAATCACATAAAGTGAAGACACACAGTGCGTCGCTCTCTGGATGTGATTTCTCGTTCCTCGAAATGACTTTATCAGTGTTGAAAAGGGAATTTTAAAGAAATGATTAAACATAGCCCGAGGTTTCAACCTTGGGAACACAATGCATATAGCCGTTTCTCCCGCTCCCAAGGTTGAAACCTTGGGCTATGTCTAACATAAGCAGATCTATATGAATAAAATAGTTTCTATTTTTGTCTTAAATAGAAACGCTTTTATAATATTGCATTTAAACTTACGCGCTTCAACGGATTAAAATCCGCTGCTACAAATAGTTCGTTCCTACGCAACTTTGAAAAAAATCATTAAAATCTTTTAATCTGTGGCTTAAAAAACTTTGCACCTTTGCGAGATTAATTTTATTTTCCAAACAATAGAAAAGCAATAATCAAAGTCACAATCACATTAAACAATTGTGCAATTAAAAAGGCATACAAAGGTTTTCTGCTATTATTTTGAAGCAAATCTTTAAAATTAGTTTCTAAGCCAATGCTGGTAAAGGCTAATGCAAACCAGATTCCCTGCAAATTTTTTAAACTGTCTTTTACTGCGTCCCGAACTTCAGAAGTAAGGAAAAAAGAAAAAACAATTGAAGCCAGAATAAAACCAATAACAAATTTTGGAAAACGCTCCCAAATAACGCTTAAGGTAGGTTTTGATTCTTTGGCTTCCGCCGAATTATTATGCGTGTACGTCCAGTAAACTGAGATTGCAAATGCTGCTAATCCTAACAATACATTTTGAGAAAACTTAACAATGGTGCTAATTTTTAAAGCTGTTTCGCCCACCAAAGTTCCAGAAGCCACAACAGCTCCCGAAGTATCAATACTTCCTCCGAGCCAGGCGCCGGTTACTTCTTCAGGGAAATTGAAATATTTGGCAATTATCGGCATGAAAATCATCATTGGAATGGCGGTTACCAATACAATCGAAATCACATAAGACAGTTTTTTTGAATCGCCTTTGATTGCGCCGGAAGTTGCAATTGCTGCAGAGACACCACAGATGGAAACGGCACTCGAAATCATCATGGTCAATTCATCATCTACTTTTAATTTTCGGCAAAGCCAAAAAGCAAAATACCAAACAGATAAAACCACAATCAAAGCCTGAATTAATCCTAATGCCCCTGCCTTTAAAATATCTGAAAAAATCACACTTGTTCCCAGCAAAACCAATCCGATTTTCACAAAAACTTCTGTAGAAAGGGCAGAGCGAAACCATTCAGGAAGTTTCAAAAAATTTCCAATAGCCAAACCAATTATCAAACTGAAAATTACGGCTTCCAAATTGAGTGCTTTTACTTCAGTATTTCCTGCAATAATCAGAGCGAGAACAGTTAGAATATAAACAATTGGAAAAACCAGTAAAAAATATTTAACTGATTTTCCAATCAAAAAAGCACCGAAAGCACCAATTGAAATCAGATATAAAAATTGTATTCCGAGGATTTTTAAATTTTCGAAATCAAAAACATCTGAAATTAAATCGGTCCCGTTGGACCATTTGAAAACGGGAACTTCGGGAAGGAAAATAAATAACGAAATCCCGATGATTATAAATCCCAGAATTACGACTGTCCAGTCTTCGTGAATGGTAATTTTTTTTGGTTGAGTTGACATTTTAAATTAATGGTTATTGTTTAATAGAAAATAGAGTATAGAGTGTAGAAAATAGAAAAAATGTAAAGCGATCAAGTCGTGTGAATTGATCGCTTTTTTTCTAATCTTATTTATATTCTATGGTAACGTTATTCAGTTTTCCTGTGAAATTGAATGGAACTTTATATTTGTCTGAAACAGGAGAATTTCGATCTGCACCTACATCAATACCGTCTTTATAAATCGCAATTCTACCTTCGGATGCTACAATTGGTCTTTCTGCTACCTTTTGATCGTTGATATAGATTGATTCTGTTCCGGCAGGAAGATTACGGTCTTTGTTGCCTTTTGCAGGTTCAATATAGTTGAATTCAAATCTTAGTTTCGATTTTCCAACAGGTACTGGAATATTCGATTCCAAATGTTTAATGATACTTCCTGTGTTATGTGCTACAATGAATTTACCATCTTTAATAAATAAACTTAGTCCGTCAAATTCAGAACCGGAAGCAAAAAGAACGCCTTGTTCTGTTTTTGATTTTAGTTCGATATCAGCAGTGATTGTGAAGGGATCATTTTGAAATTGTGGTCCGCTGTAAGTAAGAAGCTGATCAATCCCAGGATATAAAACTACTTTGTTTTTCAATCCATAGGGGCTGCGTTCTCTTCCTCCGGCGCTGTGTCCTAATGCATTGTCACTTAATGGATATACGTTGTATTTAATTGCTTCGGCATCAAATAAAGCTTGTAATTCTTTTACCTTTTCAGGGTATTTAGCAGCCAAATCGATACGTTCGTTAAAATCATCATTCAGATTATAGAGTTCCCAAACATCCTTAGAGAAATCTGTTCCCGATTTGTGAAAAACCGAAGCTTTCCAACCCTCTTTTACAATCGCTCGTTTTCCAAAAAGTTCGTAATACTGAACAGTATGGCGGTTTGGCGCCTCGGCATTTTTAAAGGAGTAAACCAAACTGGTACCTTCTATTGGTTGTTGTTTGTAGCCTTTGATTACTTCGGGAACTTTTGCGCCAGTTAGTTCGTAAATAGTTGGGGCGATATCAATTACGTGTCCATATTGTGTATGAATTTCGCCTTTTTTAAATCCGCCATTTGGATAATAGACAATAAGCGGCTGATGTGTTCCTCCTTCGCTATTAGGATCTGCCTTCCATAAACGGAAAGGTGTGTTTGTAGCTTGTGTCCATCCTGAAGGAGCATCTTCAAAGGAATGTTCTGTTCCTATTTTATCAATATTTTTATACAATTCAGCAACCTGTTTATCTTCATCTAAACTGCTTATATAGCCATTCAAAGTTCCATTGGTTGGACTATGACTTGATCCATTATCTCCAATACTTACCAAAATAACCGTATTATCTGACTGTCCTATTTCTTTCAAATAATTAACAATGCGTCCAAATTCATAATCGGCATGCGTTAAAAATCCGGCATATACTTCCATAAAGCGAGCATAAACTTTTTTCTGTTCCGGTGTTAAGCTATCCCATGCTTTCACAGTTGGATCACGATCTGGTAATATAGCATTAGCAGGTATTACACCCAATCTTTTTTGACGTGCAAATACTTCTTCACGATACCAGTCCCAACCTTTGTCGAATTTTCCTTTGTACAAGTCACTCCATTTTTTATCTACCTGATGTGGAGAATGAATGGCGCCCGTAGCAAAATAAAGAAAAAACGGTTTTTCTGGTTCGATCGATTTCTGATTGGCAATATAGCTGATGGCTTTATCGGCCAATAAAGTAGTCAAATGTTTGCTGTTGGGTTCAATATCAATCACCTTCGCATCTTCGTATAAGTTCGGATGATACTGATCTGTATGACCTAATTGAAATCCGTAGAAATGATCGAAACCACGCCCTACGGCCCATCTGTCAAAAGGTCCATTTGAAGTAATTTCATTAAGCGGAGCCACATGATATTTACCCACGGCAAAGGTGTTGTAATTATTTTCATGTAAAACTTCTGCAATCGTTGCTTTATCTGCAGGCATAATTGCATCATAACCAGGAAAACCGCTCGAACTGTAATTCAGTGTTCCCATGTGTACCGAATGATGGTTTCTACCCGTTAGCAATGCTGCACGTGTAGGAGAACATACGCCCGTTGAGTGAAAATTGGTATAACGAAGGCCGTTATTGGCCAAACTGTCTAATACCGGCGTTTCCATAAGTCCTCCAAAGGCGCTTGCAGTACCATAACCTGCATCATCAATAAGAAAAACCACTACGTTTGGTGCTCCCGCCGGAGCTTTTTTCTTTTCGGGATGATACTCTTGCGACTCAGCGACGGTCCTTCCGATTTTTCCCTTAAATTCTTTATCTGAAGTTAATTGTCCCGATTGCTGTCCATAGGTATTCATTAATAGGGAAGATGCGAAAAGCATACTAATCCCAGTTTTGAAAATTATTTTATTCATTGTAATTTTTTTTAATGTTATATTATTTCCTCTTTGATGTAATTTGTATCCATTTTAGTTTTATGAATATTTTAAAGCAAAGTGTCAATCAATTTTTTATTCAGTGTAAAGCCAAAACCTGGATTGTCATTTACGACAATATTGCCGTTTACAAACTGTTCCGGAGGACTAAGAAGTTCGGCACGCCATGGCACTTCACCATAAGCAAATTCGAGAATGGCAAAATTTGGGATATTCGCGCACAAATGTGCCGAAGCTGCTGTTGCAACTGGTCCGCTTGGGTTATGTGGTGCAACACGTACTTGGCCTAAAGCATTCGCTATGGCCGCGATGTTTTTCAACTCCTGTACGCCGCCACAATGTTTTACATCTGGCATAATAATGCTCAATGCATTTGCCTGAAGCAAAGGGGCAAAACCCTGAACTCCAAAAATGGCTTCACCTCCTGCCAGATTTTGCTTGATATTGTCTTTAATTTCTTTTGTCTCCTGAACAAATTTTTCCGGATTTACAGGTTCTTCAAACCAGTAAAGATTATAGGACTCAAGCCTTTTGGCAGTTTCGATGGCTAAATCACGGTTTAAATGACTATGAACATCGATAAGCAATTCAATGTCATTACCAATGGTTTGGCGAATTGTTTGAATACAATTCACTGCATAGTCAATATCAGCTTTCAACTTTGAAGGGGAAGATGTTAACGGAGCCATTTCGTCGAAAGGAGCCAATTTAACTGCCTTGAATCCATTTTTCATAGCTTCTTCGGCGTTGCGCTGAAAGTTAGCTACTGATCGGTGTCCGCTATTTTCTTTATCATTGTTGGCACGGTTTATATTGGCATATACTTTCACAGTATCTCTCAGTTTACCACCCAGTAGTTCATATACCGGAACACCCAGAGCTTTGCCTTTTAAATCCCAAAGTGCCTGTTCAATGCCGCTAAATGCTGTTCCGGAAATTTTGGACTGAAGCGATTTCTTCCACGCAAGTTGCCTGAATTGTTCAATGTTGAACGGCGATTGGCCTTTTACAAGTTCAAAAAAGTAAGACAGTTCTTTATGCAGTGCTTTGTCTCCTTCACCAGAAAGACCACCAAAGGCATGCGACGCTTCACCAAATCCGGATAAACCTTTATCAGTAATCAGTTCAATGAAATACCAGCTTCCTCTTTGGTTAACTTTTACATTATAGACTTTAATGTCAGTTACCAAAAGCTTATTTCCAAAAGTTGACTCTGGATGGAAATCAGGCGAAGCACTCATTACTGATGGAACAAGCGGCAAAACAGCGCCCAATCCGGCTATTTTTAAAAACGATCGTCGTGAAGAATTGGATGTTCCTATTTTCATTTTTTCCGTTTTACTGTTTACTGTCCTCTTTGATAAAATCTCTAAAAGCCTTTGCTGTTTCTTCCAAAATTTCAGGAGAAGTAGTATTGGCATCATCGGTTTTTACATGAAAAAACGGATGAGCATACGACACACCTGCAAATCTTTTATATCCTTTTTGGGCAACATAAATAAGTTCTCCACCCGGATTTTCATTCGCCAAAAACTTTACTGCATTAATTCCGGTAAAAGCAGTGTTGAAGGAGTTTTTTACCGGATCATTAAAGAAGAATCTTCGTTTAGGATCAGCATTGGTTTGTTTTACTAATCCTGAAGGGGTGTTTTTAAATTCCAGCGTTGCTGCACCTGCACCAAAATGAATCCACAGATGCGTTTTTTCTACTGGCGGTGCATTTCGTTCCAAATATTCATGTGCGCCTTTAAAAGCATGTTCATGACCTGAGTTAGCCGTAAACACAAAGGTATATTTCGATTTTAAGGAAGCTGCCCATTTGGCCAATGACAACCAAATGGCAATACCTGAACCCCGTTCTCCACCACAAGTAAACCAACCACTAATAGGAGTGGAGATTACAATGTATTGTTCGCCGTTTCCAATTGTACCGTAAACATTGCGGCCTTTTACCTCTTTAAAAGTCCCATTTATGGCCAAAGTAACTGCTGCGCCGTTTTTTACAAACGCCAACGCCTTAGCACTGTCTTTTGGAGCAATTAAAATAATTGGCACTTTCCACGGCTGCTGATCTTTATTGGTATTATAGGCTTCAATTTCTCCCGACTGATTGTCGGTTATAGCAATTATACCCTTAACTCCCAGATTAATAATTGAATCTATATATTTTTTTGGATTCCCTTTTTGTTGTTTAAGCGGAAGATGAATTAGGGCGATATTACTTTTGGTATACGCTTTAACTTTATCTGCTTCAACAAGGGTACCGGTCACGGTTCGATTAATGCTCTCGTTTACCCACCATAGAGGAAAGGCTTTTATAGTTTCTTTTCCGCTTGATAATGATACTTTCTCCGGGAAGAATTGTCGAATAGGAAATTCGAGATATTTAACATCGTATCCATAAGAAGCAAGTTCCTTACCCAACCAATCTGAAGTTGCCAGATCGGTTGGTGTTCCGGTGCGGTGTTCGCCAAGTGAAACATATTTTTGGACAGTCGAAAACAGTTGTTTGCCGTTAAAAAAATCAGCTTCGGATTTGTTCTGACCAAATGTGGTAACACCGTATAACAGCAGAGCTGCAATGATTGAATATTTTGATTTCATATACTTTCTTATTTATCGTTTAGAATAAATTATTGCACGCTTTGTTCAATCACAATCCTGGTAACTTTTCCTTTAAAATCAAACGGCGCAGGATAGGTTTTGGTGACTGGCGAATTTAAATCTCGACCAACGCTAAGTCCTTCACCTGATATACTGTTAATGTATTTTCCACGGATGATATTACGCTCTTCAGCTACTTTTTCGCCATTTAGAAACAATGCAATATTTTTCGAATCTGGATATTCAATTTTGATGGTGTTTTTACCGGCCTGAATTGGTTTTGATGCCGTCAGGATTTTTTGATCCACTCCATTATTAAGAAGATAGTGTAATTTCCCTCCTTTGATATAGAGGCTTGAACCGCCCAATAAACCTCCATTTGCGAATATAACCCCTTCATCAGTTTTTGCAGCAGTTTCGATATTGGCCGTAATGGTTACAGCTCCTTTTCCAATATTTACCTGGATTTTTTGAGATGTTCCTTCAAGAATTACCGTTTTTGGCTTAATAACTGGCTTGGCCAATCCTTCCTGATAACTGTGTAAAGGATATACGTTATTGCTTTTGGCTTCGCTATCAAACAAATCCTGAAGTTCTTTTAGCTTTTCCGGATACTTTGCAGCAAGATCATTGATTTCATTCCAATCTTCATTCAGGTTATAAAGTTCCCATTTGTCCTGACTGAAAGGTCTCGGATTAAAATTTGGATCTGTGCCAGTTTCACCAGAAAAATTTCGAGGATGATAAACACTTGCTTTCCAGCCATCTTTATAAATCGAACGGCCACCATGAAGTTCATAGTATTGAACATGATGACGTGTTGGTGCTTTTTCGTCATTTAAAGAAAAAGCAAAACTTGTTCCCTGTATAGGCCATTGCGGATAGCCATTGATAACTTCAGGAACGGTAACTCCTGTAAGCTCAACTGTTGTCGGTAAAATGTCTGAAACATGACTGTATTGTGTGCGAATACCTCCTTTTTCTTTTATTCCTTTTGGCCAGCTAACAATCAACGGATTGTGTGTGGCTCCTTCACTGTTGGCGTCGCTTTTCCAGTATCTAAAGGGGGTATTACAAGCCTGAGACCAGCCTAATGGATAATTAGGATTTGTATTTTCTGTTCCGATTTTATCCAGATTTTCAAGCAAAAATGGTACATCACCAGTAAGACTGCGTTCTCCTGAACTTATCCCCAATGATCCTGTATAAGTTCCTTCTTTACTTCCTCCGTTATCTCCAATTACTAAGAAAATGATTGTATTATCAAGTAAATCGGAACGTTTTAAAAAATCGATTACGCGGCCAATTTCGTGATCAGTATACGAAAGGTAACCTGCATAATTTTCCATGAAACGGGCAAATACTTTTTTCTCATCTGCGGATAGGCTATTCCATTCCTGAACACCTGCCTGACGCGGAGGCAAAACAGTTCCTTTTTGTAATAATCCCTGAGCTGTTTGTCTGTTGAATACCTCTTGGCGGTACCAATCCCAACCTTTGTCAAACTTGCCTTTGTATTTATCACTCCATTCTTTGGCAACATGGTGTGGGGCATGGGTTGCACCTGTAGCATAATACAAGAAAAATGGTTTTTCAGGATCGGTTGATTTTTGATTTGCAATGTACGAAATGGCCTTATCTGCCAATAATTCGTTCAAATGTTTGGTGTTAGGTTCAATATTGACATCATTGATACCATCAACAAGTTGTGGGTGCCATTGATCTGTTGCACCACCAATGAACCCATAGAATTGCTCAAATCCACGTCCGGTTGGCCAACGGTTAAACGGACCAGTCAGACTTTGCTGTGCTGGTTGTATACCGTGCCATTTACCAAGTGCAAAGGTATTGTAACCATTTTCACGAAAAATCTCAGCAACTGTTCCGGCTTCTAACGGAATTTCACCTAAATAACCAGGTTCACCTATTCCTAATTCGGCATGATGTCCCATTGCTACTTTGTGATGGTTTCGTCCAGTTAATAATGCAGCTCGTGTTGGACTACAGATACCTGTTGTATGAAAATTGGTATAACGCAGACCATCGTTAGCAAGGGCTTCAAAGCTTGGTGTTTCTGCTAAACCACCAAAAGCTGATGAAGCGCCAAAACCAACATCGTCCAGCAAAATCCATAATACATTTGGTGCATCTTTCTTAGCTTTTACTTTTTCGGGCCACCATTGAGTAGATTCGTCAAGCGTTTTTCCAATCTTTCCCTGAAAAGGCTGAATAGGTTCATGCTGTGCTATGATGGAAGTACTAACTCCCAATAGAGCCACTGTTGCAATTAAAATTTTTTTGATATTCATTGGTTTAAGTTTTTCTCGTTAGTATTAGTTATTCCCAACCAGGGTTTTGAGTTAGCTTTTTATTTCGTTCAATTTCAAATTGAGGAATTGGGAATAGATAATGCCTTGCTGCCACGTTTGTTTTTCCAACCGCCTGAAGATTTTTAAGCAAAGTTCCTCTTCCTTCCGGTCCAACGCCTGTAGCTTCGCTTCCTGTTTGACGGATGAGGTCGAAGAATCGTTGGTATTCGCCAACCAATTCTAACCTTCTGTCAAGGTAAAGTGCTTCACGAAACTGATCTTTTGTCAAATCTGGTGTAAGATCATCCAAACCTGCTCTTTTCCTTACTCTATTAAGCGAAGCATATGCTTTTGCAGTTGGCCCGTTTAATTCATTCTCTGCTTCTGCATGAATTAGCAAAACTTCAGCAAAGCGAATGATATTGGCATTAGCTTCTGATTTTCCTGTGCTTGCAAAATTTGGATCCCAATATTTATTCAGATAAGGAACAGAATCACCAGGGATTTTAATGTCGTTGAGAGTTCCGTACCATTTTCCATTTGTCGGACTTTTGTATTTGGTCACAAAACTTACATTGCGTCTTTTATCTTTGGCTGTATATAATTTATAAATGCTGAAAAATTTATCCGTTCCTTTGGTATAAAAGGTTAATTGATCACCGTAAGAGCCTTTTATTCCAGGTACTCCTGTTGCGATATCTCTCCCGGTTACGGCATTAGTTATATTTGCAGCTGAATTAAACTGAACCGAAAAGATATGTTCCTTGCTGTTTTTGTAAGCAGGCAAAAACACTTGTGAGTAGTCGCTTAATAATACATAACCATAGCTGCCATTTATTACTTCTTCGGCAGTAGTTACGGCATTTGCCCAATCTCTTTTTGTAAGATATACTTTTGACAATAGTGATTTTGCTGCACCTTCTGTGGCGCGACCAACTTCTCCGGTTGATCCGGCCTTAAAGTTGTTTACAGATTCCTTTAAATCTGTTATTATTTGCGCATAAATTTCAGTTGCAGTATTGCGTGGTACCTGCAGTTGTTCAATCGGAAGTTGCGTTTGATCGGTCAATAATAACGGTACGCCTCCAAATTGTCTCACTAAATCAAAATAATACAAAGCGCGTAAGAATCGGGCTTCACCCAATAATCTGCTCTTTAATTTTTCATCCATTGTTACTTCCGGTATTCTTTCAATGGCGACATTTGCCTTGTTAATACCTGAATAATGTTGTTGCCAGCTTTCTTTTCCACGAAGTAAAGTAGATGAATGCGCTAAAGCGGAAAGCGATCTAACATCCGGATTTGGTGAACCAGGTCCGGCACTCAAATCATCTGTCATAAAATCCATTCCGGTATTGTACAGCGAATTATATATCGGCTGTCCCACAATATCATTTTGATTTAAGTGAAAATAGATTGAGTTGACCGCTGCAACAGCATCATTTGATGTTTTGTAAAATTGACCAGGTGAAATAAATGATTCTGGATCTTCTGAGAGTCCGGTACAAGCTGCCAAACCCAATGAAATAGCAGTAAGTAATATATATATCTTTTTCATTTTGATTTTTTTTAATTATTAAATTTTAGAAAGTGACGCTAACGCCACCTAAAATTGTTTTAGTTCCGGGATAAACACCTACGTCAACACCTGAATTAAGTGCAGCCTGACCATTACGGTTTACTTCAGGATCATAACCTGAATAATCTGTAAAAGTGATCAGGTTTTGACCAGCGATATAAACGCGTGCACTGCTCAGTGTTAGATAGGATGCTATTTTCTTAGGCAAAGTGTAGCCTAAAGAGATGTTCTTAAATCGGATGTACGAGCCATCTTCAACGTAGCGATCCGATAATGTAGCAGAAGGATCTTCAACCGCACGATGAATACGGGTATTAGTATTAGTAGGAGTCCAGCGGTCTAACAATGTAGCATAAGCTCCTGTAAAACCAGTACCTAACTCATAATCAGCAGCCGATCTGTTGAAAATTTTATTTCCGTAAGAAGAGTTAATGAAAATAATTAAATCAAAGTTTTTATAGCGGAAAGTGTTGGTTAAACTTGCCAGAAAAAGCGGTTCTGAATTGCCCACAACGGTTCTGTCATCAGCCTGAGTGATTTTTCCATCATTGTTTAAATCCTTAAATTTTTGACTTCCGGCTTTCGTATTGGCCAAAGGAGAATTTGAAAAATCATCTCCTTCCTGAAATAAGCCATCAAATTTGTACATGTAGAAGGATCCTAAAGGTTCTCCAACCTTTACAATTCCTGAAGGAGTTGTGGTAGTGGCCGGATTAACAGGAATAAAAAAGTCAGTTCCTTCGCCCAGACTTAATACTTTGTTTCGGTTAGCGGAATAAATGAAGTTGGTGGTCCATTCGAAGTCACCCACAAAATTTAGGGTTTTTAAACCTATTTCGATCCCCTTATTTTCAACCGATCCTAAGTTTTGAAAAGCACTTTCCAATCCTGAAGTATACGGAATTGGAACTTCTAACAATAAATCTTCCGTTTTCTTGTAATAAACATCGGCAGTCAGGTTTATTCTATTGTTGAATAAAGATACATCTGTACCTATATTATATTGTGTTGTCGTTTCCCATCCCAGATCCGGATTCTCGAAACTGCTCGGAGCGAAACCTGGTACCAGCGTGTTCGCAAATACATAAGGATAATAAGAAAGCCTTGCGATTGACTGATAAGGACTTATCTCTTGATTTCCGGTTAAACCGGCACTTAAACGAAGTTTTAATGAACTGATTTGCTCAACGTTTTTCAGGAAGTTTTCATTCGAAATATTCCAGGCAAAAGCTGCAGATGGAAATGTACCCCATTTGTTGCTCGAACCAAATCGGGAAGAACCATCAGCACGGACGGTAAATGTAAATAAGTAACGGTCGTCAAATCCGTAGTTAATTCTGGTAAGAAAAGATTGAAGTGACGACTCGCTGGCAGATGACATTGGAGTAGTGATTACAGTCCCAGATGCAAGATTATTATAAGTAAACTCATCACTTGCAAAATTGGATGATCCTGCACGAAATACTTCTGAAGTCGTTTTTTGTTGTGTATAACCAGTAAGAATATCAAACGCATGTTTTTCACCAATCTTCTTTTTATAACTAAGTGTATTTTCATTTAGCCAGCCAACAGACGATAATGATCCTTTTGAAGCGCTTCCACCGGCTGGACTTTCATAAAGTGTAGATGGAATATATCTGTTTTGTTTATTATTGATAATATCGGTTCCCAGCGATACTCTTGCTGTTAATCCTTCAATTATTTTGTATTCTCCAAAACCGTTAAATAAAAACCTTGTAGTATTGGTTTCATTTATTTGTAATGTCATTGTTGCTATCGGATTTGCTACCGCTGCACCATAACTGCTATTTGCCGTAAATGCACCATTGGCATCGCGCACCGGAACAACCGGAACCATACCCAAAATATTTTGAACCACTCCATCAGGAGCAACATCAGCATTGGTTATACTTCCACTTAAACTTAATCCAAATTTGAATTTTGGAGTAAAATCATGATCAACGTTCAATCTCCCTGAATAGCGGTTAAATCCAGAATTTATCAAAACTCCGTCTTGTTTAAAATAATTTCCTGAAACCAAAAGTCTCGTTTTATCAGAGCCTGAAGTAACCGAAATAGTTTGACTTGAAATAGGAGCAGAGGTGAATGCTTCATCCTGCCAGTTAGTACCTACACCCAAATTATCAAGTTGTTCTTGTGTGTAGAGCGGCGCTTTTCCGGAATCTTTTAATGCGTCATTTTTTAAATATCCCCATTGCTCTGCATTTAACATTGGAATGGTGTTAATCACATTTTGGACTCCATAATACGCATCGTAGGTAACAGACATTTGTCCTTTTTTACCTCTTTTGGTTGTAATTAAAATTACTCCATTTGCACCACGGGAACCATAAATAGCCGTAGCAGAGGCATCTTTTAAAACATCAATGGATTCAATTTCAGCAGGATTAAGACTGGACAACGGATTTATACTTGCACCGCTGGTTACTCCGGAATCAACGGCTCCATCTCCGTTATATACAGGAAAACCATCAATTACATAAAGTGGTTCGTTACCCGCAATAATTGAAGTTCCTCCACGAATTCTAACTGAAGTTCCGGCGCCGGGCTGACCACTTGATTGTGTAACCTGGGCACCTGAAATTCCACCTTGAAGAAGTCTGTCTACTGATAAGGTTGGCAATGACTTTAATTCAGTTGGAATAGAGGAAAGAGAGCCCGTATAATCCTTTTTCTTTTGCGTACCATAACCCACAATAAGAACGTCAGTTAACTCCTGAACATCTGCAGATAACGTAATATGAACAGGACTTTCATTGACAACCAGCTCTTTTGTTTTGTAGCCAAGAAAACTTACTATTAAAGTATACGGAAGTTTTTGCCCCGTCTGGAAATAAAATTTTCCGTCTAAATCTGTTTGTACACCATGTGTTGTTCCTTTGATATTTACAGATGCTCCAATTATTGGTTCATTTGTAATTTGGTCCACTATTGTTCCTTCGAGTTTCGATTGAATAAGTGGAGTAGTTTCCTGCGCATTAATTCCTAACGAAATCATAAATATGGTCAGGAATGAAAGTATATATAATTTTTTTTTCATTACTTTGTTTTGGTTTAATAAAGTAAGGATGCAGAGTGATTTACGTGACTTTTGCATTCCTTTTAGATATAAAATATTCTTTTTTAGCCTCGCCATTTCTGTTCCCGCAGAAATGGTTTTTTATTTTAGCCCTTATCATTTCTGTTCCCGCAGAAATGATTTTTTTATTAGCAACAGCTTCTTTTCATTCTATTTATTTTTAGGTTATTTTAATTAGTTATTAGTATTTTTTCCTTTATAGATTATAAATCAACAAAGTATTTTTGTGTTCCAAAATCAAATTCATAATGCGTTAAATTAGGCCACAAAGGTTTAACTAATCCTTTTTCCCAATTTTGCAAGGCAGCATGCAATTCTTTTACTTTTGCCGGATTTTTTTGAGCAAGATCAGTCTTTTCTGATTTGTCATTGGCCAAATTATACAACCATTCCTGATGCGTTTTTCCGCTGATAATTAATTTCCAGTCACCACTTCTGATGGCTTTTGCATCACCTGAACGCCAGTACAAAGTTTTGTGCGCTTCTTTATTTTCATTAACGGTACTCACAAGATCTACACCATCATAAACCCTGTCTTTTGGTAAATCAGAATGAATGGCAGCCGCAATCGTGCTGAAAATATCCAAAGTGCTTACCGGAGTTTTGTAAACAGTATGCGGTTTGATTTTTCCTTTCCATGACAAGGCAAACGGAACATTGATTCCTCCTTCAAAATGAGAAAATTTTCCGCCTTTTAAAGGTGCATTTGTGGTGGCAAAAGTATAATCGGCGCCACCGTTGTCGCTGGCAAAAAAGATTAAAGTATTATCTTCTAAACCTTCTTTTTTGACTTTGGCTCTGATTCGGCCAATGGCATCGTCTAAAGCGCTGATCATCGCAAAATAAACACGTTTGTTTTCGTCTTTTACATTCGGAAAACGATCGTAATATTTCTTGCGAACCTGAAATGGAGTATGTGGCGCGTTAAAAGGAACGTACAACAAGAAAGGTTTCTTTTTATTTTTATCGATAAAAGCTTCTGCTTCATCAGCAAACGTTTCCGTTAGATATGCTTTATTATGAATGATAGTGGTATCGCGACGAATTTGTCCAATTCCAACACGGCCATTTCCCCAAATTGTTTTATCGGTAAAATCTTTGTGATGATGGTTGATAATATCCGGATTATCATCTTCTGGTGTATAAAGCGAGAAAGCCTGATAAAACCCGTAATGATAATCGAAACCTCGGTCTAAAGGAAAAAATCCTTTGTTGTGGCCCAAGTGCCATTTCCCGATAATGGCAGTGCTGTAACCTTCTCTTTTTGCCAAATCAGCAAACGTAATTTCAGATTGTGGTAAACCTTGTGTAGCTATAGAGGCTTCATTTGGATATTCGATTTTCGGATTCAATCTCCAATTATTGGTATTGATCAAATATTTGAAACCATAATATTCTAAGTTGTTTTTGGGATAACGATCTCCGGGTTGAAATTCGTGTCCAAAACGTTCCTGATAGCGACCGGTAATCAAACCGGCACGTGAAGGAGAACAAATAGAAGCAGAAACATAAGCGTCTGTAAAAGTTACGCCAGAAGCCGCCAGGGAATCAATTTGAGGTGTCGGAGTTGCTTTTCCTCCGTACAACGAAATATCATATTTTCCTAAATCATCAGCAAGCAGAATAATGATATTTGGCTTTTTGAAGGAACTGTCTGAAGGAATTTTTTCAGCTAAAAACACTTTTTTTCCTTCGACTAATTTTTCATTTGGTTTTATTAGGGTTCCATCTGTATTGATGGGCCAGAATAAAAATATCGCTATGATTAATAGTATGGTTAGAATCGAGAAAACGATTTTTTTGGTTTTGGTTAATGCCATGGTTTTTTATTGTTTATTCTTTTTAGTGCATTTAGTTCGAGAGCTTACTCAAAGTTGTAGGGTATTTTTTGTCATCCCGAGGAACGAGGGATCCCCGCGAGAAACTCCTCACAGAAATTCGCTAATTTTTGTCGAGCTACTTGTGGGGATTACTTCGCCAGTTTGCTATCGCTCGTGTCCTCGTTCCTCGGGATGACAAAATTGAGTACAGAAAAATAAATTGTTATTTAGCAGCCAGTGCCACATCAACATCATTCTTCAAATCGCCTAGGCCATCTTTTTTGAAAACAATTTTTCCATTTTGATACAAGATCAAAGTAGGGAATACTTTTACCGTTTTTAAATCAGCGATTACTTGCGGGCTCTCTTCCAGCTCAATTTGAACAATTTTCAGTTTTTCTCCATATTGTGTTCTAAGATTTTCTAAAATTGGTTTTACTGTTTTGCAGGTTGCGCAATATTTTGAGCCAATATCAACCAAAACATAATTATTATCGGCAATGATTTTTTTGTATTCCGGTAATGTTAATTTGCTTTTTAAATTGGTGTAAAAAGATTTTCCGCCACCAATCCAGCTGGCAATTCCGCCGTCTAATATGTACACTTCAGAGAACCCTTTTTTTATTAATTCGGTTGATAAAAGACCACTTCTGTAAGCCGCGATGGAATAAATAAATACGGGTTGAGACGGATTTAAAGCCGCAACCTGTTTTTCATAATCTTCTGATTTTAAATTGAAGTTTACAGCGCCTTCAATATGATTTAAGGCAAATTCATCAGTGCCCCTGGCATCGATTATTTGTGGACTTTTTTGACTTTTAATTTTCGCATAAAAGGCATCCAGTAATACAATACTACTGGAGCTTTTATCTTGCGAAAAACCACTTATGGTTAAAAGAAAAAATACGATTGTGAAACTATTTTTAAATATTTTAGTTTTCATAAGTTTTGAATTTAAGGGGTTACAATATTCCAATATGGATTTGCGGGTTCAAAAACGCTTGCCAATTCTCTGAATTTAAACGGATCGCCGTCAAAACTAACTCCATCAGAAGTTAAAATATCTCGCGCCGTTTCAGGTTTTGTCAATAGTTCAACAAATTTTGCTTTTGGAATGGTTAAGGTAAATTCGGTTTTTTCGTTTGGACGCGCTTCACTTTGATGTAAAACACCATTTTTAAGATAAACCAATATGTTTTTATTCAATTCCGGAAATATAAATCGGAGTTTAATGTCTTTTCCGCCTGCTTTTGTTCCATCAACGGTAACCGATAAATAATCGAAAATAGCTTCAGGAGTTAAAGTGGCCAAAAATCCGGCAGCGCGATTTACAGGATTCTTGGGAACAATTACGCCTTCGCGGAGTTCTTTCGCACCTGATAAATACAAATCTCTCCAAATTCCGGATTCACTTTGATACGCAATTTGCTCGAAAGCATCGGCCTGTAAATTCTTTGCCGCAACATTATTTGGATTGGCAAAAATCACATGTTTCAAAACTTCGGCCACCCAGCGGTATTCGCCTTTTTCAAAACTTTCTGTTGCTTTTTTTACGGCCGTTTCTTCGCCGCCAAACCATTCTACATATTTCTTTGCCGCTTCAACTTGAGGAAGTTTATCGTATTCAGCAGGATTTCCGTCCCACCAACCTAGATAAAATTGGTAAGTAGCTTTGGCATTGTGTTTTACCGTTCCGTAAAAATCACGATTGTACCATTCTTTTGCCAGTTCAGCAGGCAATTTTATTTCTTCGGCAATCTCATCTTTGTTCAAACCTTTGTTGGCTAAATGAACCGTTTGATCGTGCACATATTTGTATAAATCTCTTTGTTTTTCTAAGAAAGTAATTCCTTTATCATGACTATAAACCGGCCAGGTGTGCGACGGAACAACGAATTCAGTTTTGTCTCCAAATAAATCAATTGCTTCGTCCAGATATCCTGCCCAAGCCTTGGCATCTCTGGTTTTGGCACCACGAGGCGTTAAAACGTTGTGATACGTATGACTGGCAATTTCAGCAGAAAAGAAAACTTTTTGAGCAGGAGCAAAGAGCGTTAATTCGGCTGGAGCTTCAGAATTCGGCGTAAGCTGAAAAACTAAATCCAAACCATCAATGTTTATCGTTTGTCCTGTTTTTTCGATTTCCAGATTGGGTTCTAAAAGGGAAGAAGAACCTCCGCCTAAAAATGGTTTTCCTAAACCAATATCAACCTGACTTTTGTCGTTTCGTTCCAAGCCTAATCCAAATTGATAACCGGCTCTTCTGCGCATTACATTTCCTAAAAGGACATTTTCGCTAACCGCTTCTTCATAAAAACCTTTTGGTGTAATGAATTTTACTTTGCCGGATTTGATGTCATCTGCAGAAATTAAACCCTCAATTCCTCCGTAATGATCGCCGTGACTGTGGGTTACAATTACAGCTAAAATTGGTTTATTGGCGACGTGTTTTTTGATTAATTCATAGGCTGCCGCCGAGGCTTCAGAAATCGTCAAAGCATCCACAACAACGTATCCGTTTTTAGTTTCAATAAATGAAATATTAGCGGCATCAATACCACGAACCTGATAAACGCCAGTTGTAATTTTGAATAATCCGTTGATATTATTCAATTGTGCCTGACGCCATAACGCCGGATTTACAGTTGCTGGAGATTTTCCCTTTATAAAATTGAAGGTATTTACATCGACTGCAATATTTCCGGATTTAGATAATACTTTTCCATCCGTTAAAGTGGCGATGAAACCGCGTTTTGCGTCTATAAAATCGGCAGTATCTTCAAAGTTTAATTTTGAATATACTGCCTCATTTGACTTTTGGGTAAAAGTCGAGGCTTGTTTTGAAACTTGCGCATTTGCAGCAAGGGTAATACTGATTAGTAAGGCGCTTAATTTTATTTTTTTCATGATATATTTAGGATTGAGCCTGTTCGTAAACCGGACTCGGAGTAACATTTTCTGGTTTTGGTTTTAAAGGAATAGATAAGACGCCATCGGCCAGGGCGCTTCCTTCTTTTTTAGATTTGAATATGGGCCATAAAAACTGCGCATACCATTCTTCTTGTTTGTAGGATTTCATTCCGTAGGATTCCGGGAATTTTCGGGTAATTAAACCCGTTCCGAAGATGACATCCCAAATGAAAAACATGTTTCCGAAGTTG
The DNA here is from genome assembly GCA_900107365.1 of Flavobacterium aquidurense. Classification (GTDB taxonomy): domain Bacteria; phylum Bacteroidota; class Bacteroidia; order Flavobacteriales; family Flavobacteriaceae; genus Flavobacterium; species Flavobacterium aquidurense. The sequence goes on along the minus strand of FNPS01000002.1, from coordinate 157,566 downwards.
CCTTTAAAGTGACCAACACCGTCTCCGCTTGTATCGGCATGATGTGCGTGATGCGTTGCAGGAGTAGAGATCAGACGCTCTAAAACCCATGCAATTGGATGTAGTACTTTATATTTATAAAAAGGTTTATCCCAAGCAACACTAGAGTGCGCTCCCAAAACTATAATGCTTTTGATAACCAAAACAAATAAGGCAGGTAATCCTAAACCTAAAAAGGTCAAAGTAGCGGTTAAGTAAATTTGAGAGAAAAACACCGTGTAAATAAAATTTTGTCTGTTCAACATCGCTACACCCATATAAGGAGCGGAATGATGTGTTCTGTGAAAACGCCATAAAAACGGAACCTGATGGTGCAAACGATGGTACCAATATTGTGTCAAATCATCGGCTACGGCAATTAAGAAAAAGCCTCCCCAAAACGGAACCCAAGAAAGTGAATTTTCAAGATTCGGAATTAAATTCGGTAAAATTGTTAAACTGAAAAAAGCAATTACCGGAGGTAAAATTAGTTTTGGAACAAGGAAACATATAATATCAATTTTGCGTTCTTCGCCTGTCCATTCGTCATCATATAAACCTGCTGTAAATTCAATGATTCCCAAAGCGAGCATAAAAACGATTAATCCCCAGGTTCTGATGTTTTCGAAAGCGGGTTTTGTAAATTCTAAAAAAGAAGGTAAAGTAAGATGCGATTCGCTTACAACACCGTTGCTTAATTTAAAATAAAGGTAAATTGCCAATACCGGCAAAGTGTATAGTAAAAGACTAATGCTTAAATCTCTTGTTAGTTTTTCTTTTTGAACTATCGCCATGATTTCTTATTTTAAAAACAGAGCTATCAAATTGAACATTTAATAGCTCTGCATAGATTTTATTTGATTTTTTACGACTGTACTGGTTCGTAAACGTTTTGATTTGTTACTACCGTATTTTCTTTTTGAGAAGTTGGCAGTGCAAGAACGCCATCTGCTAAAGGACTTCCTTCAATTTTAGATTTGAATATTGGCCATAAAAATTGAGCATACCATTCTTCGCTTTTATAAGTTTTAGTTCCGTAGGATTGAGGGAATTTACGAGTGATTAAACCCGTTCCGAAAATCACATCCCAAATGAAAAACATGTTTCCGAAGTTGCCTTTAAAGTGACCAACACCGTCTCCGCTCGTATCGGCATGATGCGCGTGATGCGTAGCGGGAGTTGAAATCAAACGCTCTAAAACCCATGCAATTGGGTGCAGTGCTCTGTATTTGTAAAATGGTTTATCCCAGGCGATGCTTGAATGTGCTCCCAAAGTGATAATGCTTTTAATTACCAAAACAAATAAAGCCGGAATTCCCAATCCTAAATAAGTTAATGTGGCAGTCAAATAAATTTGAGAGAAAAACACGGTATAAAGGAAGTTTTGTCTTGAAGCCATTGCCATTCCCATGTATGGAGCAGAGTGATGGGTTCTATGAAAACGCCATAAAAACGGAACCTGATGGTGAAGTCTGTGATACCAATATTGCGTTAAATCATCAGCAATTGCAATTAAGAAAAATCCACCCCAAAATGGAACCCATGATAATGTATTCGCCAAATTTGGTAATAAATAAGGTAATGCAGTTAAGCTGAAAAATGTAATTACAGGAGGTAAAAGTAATTTTGGAGCCAAAAAACAGATAATATCTACTTTGCGTTCACGTCCTGTCCAATGTTCGTCATACAAACCAGCTGCAAATTCGACAATTCCTAAAACAATGGAGAAGGCAATTAATCCCCAACTTCTGATGTTTGTAAATGCGGGTTGCAAAAATTCTAAATAAGTTGGCAATGTCAGATGTGATTCTGATACATGTCCATTATTTAGTTTAAAATAAAGCAATATTGCCAATACCGGCAAACTATAAATAAAAAGACTAATCCCTAAGTCTCTTTTCAATCTTGTTTGATCTAATGCCATGATTTCTTATTTTAAAAATTGATTAATTAATGCTAAACCTCCCGCCAAAATGACAAGTGGCACCAAAAAAACAATCGCACCAACGATAATTTTTTTCCCTATTACTTCGTAATCTGCTTTTCTCATGATTTCCTTTTTTTATTACTTATATATGTTCTTTTTCTTTTATTCTAAATTTCAAGCTTTAATTGTATATCAAGAAGTTGTAAATTTAAAAATAAAACTATTAATTCTACAGATTTAGTAGAGTTTTATTATGCAATTTTTTCAAATTTTGTTACAATATTCACTTTATTATTTTACTTTTTGAATGGTTGGAAGCGTTTCAACGGTTAAATTATTTCGAAGTGCATCTGATGGCAAATACAAACGAATAACCAAAGTTGCTTTTTTAACGTTGTTGATAGGCAGCCAGTTTTCTTTTTTCTCTGAAGCCGCTAAATTGATTTTATAAGAAGTGCTGTCTGCTTCATATTTTACAGTTTCAAGATTGTAACTATACGTGTTGATTGGATTTTTAATTAAAAAACCATCCTGATCGTAAGCGGTAATACTCCAGTATTTAGCATCTAAATTTTTTCCGCTAATGACATAATCTGATTTTGGATCTATGGCATTTCCTTCGCTATCGGTGTTTGTACTCAAATAGATTACTTCTTTTTTCGTCAAAGCGTAAGTTCCATAAACGGATATTTGCGCAATTGTTAGTAAATCAGCTGTATTAAGATCTTTGTCTTTGTCCACAGTTTGCCAATTTCCAATAACTCTTTGTGAGCTGCTTTTTCCAGAGGCGATATTGTAGATGCCAATTCCGCTTCCTAATACTATAGCGAGAAGGACTAATCCTAATCCCAATGCTATTTTTTTAATTTTTTGATTTAAAGCCATTTTTATATTTTTTTTTAATTGAACGTTTTCTTTCGGCATTTTTGTCATTCCGAGGAACAAGAAATCATATTAGAAATTCCGTAATGTATAGCACCAATCTTTGTCGAGTTTCGAGTGTGATCCTTCCTTCGTCAGGATGACAAAACTGTGGCGACAAAGTTGATAAGCGCAATTTTTGTCATTCCGAGGAACGAGAAATCCCCGCAAGAAGCTCCCTTTAGTAGCTCGTCAATCTTTGACGAGTTTCGTGTGTAATCCTTCCTTCGTCAGGATGACAAGATTGTGGTTACTTCGCTAATTTCTCTACTGTAACACCATGTTGTAATTCGGCTAATGTTTTTACCGGATAGGCTTTTGAAACCAAATAGCGAAACAAAATCAATCCTTTTGTTGTTGGACTGTAAATGATTTTTTCTTTTGGAATATTTTTCAATGCATCAGAAGTGCTTCCTTCAGGTGCAAGATAATATTCGAATTTGGCTTTTACTTTTTCTTCATTTTCAACAAAATAGTTCGTTGTATTTTCCTGATAAGCTGAAATAGACCAATAAGTAGAATCTGGAACAACACCTGAAATTTTCAAAACGCTATCGTTTAAATCATAATTGATTGTCGAATACAAAAAATCCGGATTTGGTAGCGGAATTACTCTGTTGTTTTCAGGATTCGGCTGCTCTCCAAATCGTGGTGTATTGACAAATCCCAGGCTTTTTTCGGCAAATTTATTTTGCACATAATAAGGCGTTGCCCAAATGGTTAAGTAATAAAAGCTAACTGCAATTGCTACAAGAACTAAGGCAAAAATGCCTTTTTTGATAAGTGGTTTTGTTGCTGCCATGATTTTCTTTTTTTAATTTCAGAGCTATTAAATCATTTTTTGAGAATACTTAACAGCTCTGAAATAGTTATTATTTCTTTGTTTTATGAATACGTTGCTTTAACGCATCTTGCCAGTCAATAAAAGGGTAAACGTTGTTTTTCTTCGCCTGATCATCAAATACAGCCTGTAGTTCTTTCAATTTTGCTGGATTCTTTTCTGCCAGATTCACTCTTTCATTAAAATCTTCATTCAGATTGTATAATTCCCAAACGTCATTATCGTAAGTGCTTGGACCCGTACTTTTAGCCAAAGCACCATTATCAACAATATCAATAAAATCAGGATGATGCGGAGCCGCAGCTTTCCAGCCATCTTTATAAATAGATCTGGAACCAAAAATGTAATAATATTGAACGCTATGTTTTGAAGCGGCTTTTGCATCTTTATAAGAATACACCAATGAAGTTCCCTGAATAGAATCTTGTGGAATTCCTTTAATTGTTGCCGGAGCTTTGATTCCGATTGTTTCTAAAGTAGTTGGCAAAATATCATTTACATGTCCGTATTGATTACGAATTCCAGGAGTTGTGATTCCCTTTGGATAATAAACAATTAATGGATTACGGGTACCTCCTTCAGAATGTGCATCTTGTTTTAAGTTTTTGAAAGGTGTATTTGCTGCCAAAGCCCATCCGTAAGGATAATTTCCTTCGATCGCATCCGGAGTTCCTAAAATATCGATTTTAGAAAGGTTTTCCTGAAGATCGTCTTTTGGTGCACCAAATAATTTTGAGAATAACGGCTGATCGATAGTTCCGTTCGCAGTTCCTTCTTTACTCGCACCATTATCTCCTAAAACAATATAGAAAACGGTATTGTCTAATTGATTGATTCCTTTAAGATGTGCTACAATTCGGCCCACTTCATAATCCGTATACTCGAGATATCCGGCATAAATTTCCATGAAACGAGAATATAATTTCTTTTGATCCGGCGTTAAAGTATTCCATGCTTTTACGTAAGAATCGCGGGTTGGTAATTTTGCATTAGCAGGAATTAAACCTAATTTTTTTTGATTGGCAATTACTTTATCGCGGTAAACATCCCAGCCTTCATCAAATTTACCTTTGTATTTGTCGCTCCATTCTTTTGCCACCTGATGTGGAGAATGTGTTGCTCCCGGCGCGTAATACAAAAAGAAAGGTTTGTTTGGTGCTGCACTTTTCTGGCGGTCGATATAGGTGATTGCTTTGTCCGTAATCAATTCGCTTAAATGTTTTCCGCCAAGATCGGCTGTAAACTCATTTTTAGATTTGTCTTTTCCTGAATTGTTCAATCTTGTATTTCCGTTTAGCCAGGCCTGATCTTCAACTAAATCAGGATTGTATTGATCCGTTTCTGAACCTAAGAATCCGTAGAAATGATCAAAGCCTTTTCCGGTTGGCCATCTGTCAAACGGACCTGCGTCTGTAGCATCTTCATCTGGCGTTACACCATATTTACCAACCGCAAAAGTATTGTATCCATTTTCACGTAAAATTTCTGCAATAGTTCCCGCTGATGAAGGAATTCTTCCGTCCCAACCAGGAAAACCTGCAGACATCGCCGTATGCGAAAATCCACCTACGTGAACCGCATGGGCGTTACGACCTGTTAATAAACTCGCACGGGTAGGGGCGCAAATAGCGGTTGTATGAAAGTTGGTATAGCGCAAACCTTCATTTGCTAATTTTTCGAAAGTCGGTGTGTTGATCAAACCTCCAAATGCGCTCGTGGCACCATATCCAACATCATCTAATAAAATCCAAACCACATTTGGGGCACCTTCCGGAGCTTTTACGGGATCTGGCCAATATTCCTTTGAGTCGGCTAAAGTTTTGCCAATTACACCTTTGTAATTTGGGTCTGGTTTGATTTGCGCAAAACCAAATTGAGTGATTAGCAATGCAGTAATCAAAAGCCCTTTTTGTGGACTTTTGATTATGCTATTATATTTGTAGTTTTTCATTATTTAATTTTTAAAGAACCGATTGATGGCAATTAATTAGAACTTCCTGAAGCAGTTGTCCCATTTCCTGGTTTCACAACTTGTTTAATCAGATCCTGAACCGTTTTACCTTTATCAGCATCTGTATTGTGTATTTTTCTGGTTATTACATCGTTCCAGTCAATTAGCGGATAAACATTGTTTTCTTTTGCCTGCTCATCAAACAGTTTTTTAAGTTCTGCTAATTTTTCAGGATACTTTGCTGCTAAATTATTACGTTCATTAAAGTCTTCATTTAAGTTGTATAATTCCCAAACATCAGAGTCAAAATTAGTGTCAGCAGGCGCTTGATTTTTACCCGTAGTTTTTGATGAGGTAAACGGATTCGCATGCGCAGCTCCGGCTTTCCAACCGTCTTTGTAAATCGCTCTGTTTCCAAAAATGTAGTAGTATTGCACTTTGTGTAATGATTCTGCTTTTGCATTCTCCAAAGAAGCATAAAAAGAAGACCCCTGAATAATATCCTGTTTTACATTTTTGATATATTCCGGCGCTTTGATTCCGGCAATATCCAAAATGGTTGGAAGTAAATCGGTTACATGGCTGTATTGATTTCTGATACCACCTTTATCTTTAATTCCGTTTGGATAAAAAACAATCAGCGGATTATGAGTTCCTCCTTCAGATTGTGCATCTTGTTTCCAGTTTTTGAAAGGAACATTGGTTGCCTGCGCCCATCCTAAAGGATAATTGGTGTTTAAACCTTTTGCAGTTCCAATTTCGTCGATATTAGCTAAGTTTTTCTTCAGATTTTCTTCTTCAGATACTCCCTGAGAAAACAAACTTTGGTTGATTGTTCCTTCTGTAGTTCCTTCTTTACTGGCTCCATTGTCTCCAATAGCCACAAAAATTACAGTATTGTCTAATTGATTGGTTTCTTTCAGATAATTCACTACTCTTCCAACTTCATAATCGGTATAAGTCAGGAATCCTGCATAAACTTCCATGAAACGGGCATATACTTTCTTTTGATCCGGAGTTAGTTTTTTCCAGTCCGTAATTAAAGGGTTGCGTTCTGGTAAAACCGCATTTGATGGAATTACGCCCAATTTCTTTTGATTCGCAATAACTTCTTCGCGGTAAGCATCCCAGCCTTTATCAAATTTACCTTTGTACGGATCACTCCATTTTGTAGCCACTTGGTGCGGTGCGTGAGCTGCTCCGGGCGCGTAGTATAAAAAGAAAGGTTTTCCAGGTGCTGCTTTTTGCTGTGTTTTAATGTAGCTGATTGCTTTGTCCGTAATTAATTCATTCAAATGACGTCCATCAGGAGTCACGTGAACCTGATCTTCCACTAAGTCAGGATTGTATTGATCGGTTTGAGATCCTAAGAATCCGTAGAAATGATCGAAACCTTTTCCGGTTGGCCATCTGTCAAACGGACCTGCATCTGTTGCTTCTTCATCTGGTGTAACGCCATATTTACCAACGGCAAAAGTGTTGTAGCCATTGGCACGTAAAATTTCCGCAATTGTTCCTTTATCTGACGGAATTCTTCCGTCCCAACCTGGAAAACCGGCAGATAATATAGTATGAGAAAATCCGCTTACGTGAACTCTTCCTGAATTTCTTCCTGTCAAAAGTGCCGCACGGGTAGGGGCGCAAATTGCAGTAGTATGGAAGTTGGTATAACGTAAACCATTATTGGCTAACTGATCAAAAGTTGGCGTTTGAATCAAACCTCCAAAAGCACTTGAAGCTCCAAATCCAACATCATCCAATAAAATCCAAACGACATTTGGTGCACCTTTTGGCGCTGTTACCGGCTCTGGCCAATATTCTTTAGAATCGGCTAAAGTTTTACCGATTACTCCCTTAAATTCTTCTTGCTTTTCTTGTGCAAAACCAAATTGTGCAAGTAGTATTGCGGTAATCAAAAGTCCCTTTTGCGGACTTTTGATTTTTGAGTTAATTTTAAATTTTTTCATTATTTCTTTTTTTTTAATGTTTTGTTTATTCTATGGATTTAGTCTGATTTTGAGCTAAATTTTTATTTGTTTGCTTTAGTCAATAATTCCTGAGCAGATTTTCCTTCTGTAGCCGGTGTTTTGTGTATTTTTCTTAAGTAAACATCCTGCCAGTCGATTAGTGGATAGAGGTTGTTTTTCTTGGCTTGCTCATCAAATAATTTCTTTAACTCGGCTAGTTTTTCAGGATATTTTTTGGCTAAATCTTTTCTTTCATTGAAATCTTCGTTGACATTGTACAATTCCCAAACATCTTTGTCAAAATCAGCATTTAAAAGACCCGCTTTTTTAGGATCGCTTAATGCCTCTTTAGCTTCAATTGAATTCGGGTGATGTGCCGCTGCCGCTTTCCAGCCATCATTGTAGATAGCTCTTGCCCCAAAAATGTAATAATGCTGAATTTTATGATTCGAAACCGCCTTTGCATCATTCAAAGAATTGAAGAATGAGTATCCCTGAATGGTATCCTGCTTAATTTCTCTGATAGATTCAGGCGCTTTCACTCCTAAAATATCAAGCGTAGTTGGTAAAATATCTATTACATGGCTGTATTGTGTTCTGATTCCACCTTTTTCTTTAATACCTTTTGGATAATAAACAATCAAAGGGTTGTGAGTTCCGCCTTCTGAGTTAGCATCTTGTTTCCAGTCTTTAAAAGGAACATTGGTTGCCTGAGCCCATCCTAAAGGATAATTTCCATAAGTTTCAGGTGTTCCAATTTCTCCAATTCGTTTTAAATTGTTTTGGAATACCGTCTCGTCAGTTTCGCCGGTTACATAAGTTTGTCTATTGACAGCGCCTTGTAAGGTACCTTCTTTACTGGCTCCGTTATCGCCAATTAAAACAAAGACAACCGTATTTTCTAGTTGATTACTTTCTTTTAAATAATTAACCAATCTTCCAATTTCATAATCTGTATACGTCAGATATCCTGCATACACTTCCATGAATCTCGAATAGACTTTCTTTTGATCCGGAGTTAATTTTTTCCAGTCTGCAATAAGCGGGTTACGTTCAGGCAAAACAGCATTAGCAGGAATAACACCTAATTTCTTTTGGTTCGCAATTGTTTTTTCGCGGTAAGCATCCCAACCATCGTCAAACTTTCCTTTATAGGGATCGCTCCATTTTGTAGCTACCTGATGCGGTGCATGAACGGCTGCCGGAGAATAGTATAAAAAGAATGGTTTTCCCGGAGCGGCTTTTTGTTGTTTTTGAATGTAACTAATGGCCTTATCTGTAATTTGTTCGCTCAAATGTCTTCCGTCAGGTGTAATGTGCGCCTGATCTTCGATTAAATCTGGTTTGTACTGATCTGTTGCTGAACCTAAAAAGCCAAAGAAATGTTCAAATCCTTTTCCGGTTGGCCAGTGATCAAAAGGTCCGGCATCTGTTGCTTCTTCATCAGGAGTTACACCATATTTACCCACACCAAAAGTGTTGTATCCTTTGTCGCGTAAAATCTCGGCAACAGTTCCGTTTTTCGAAGGCAATCTTCCGTCCCAACCAGGAAATCCTGCCGACATAATGGTGTGCGAAAATCCTCCAACGTGCACTTTATGAGAATTGCTTCCGGTCAATAAAGCCGAACGGGTAGGAGCACAAATGGCAGTAGTATGAAAATTGGTATATCGTAAACCATTATTGGCTAAACTCTCCAAAACAGGAGTTTCGATTAGACCTCCAAAAGCACTTGACGCTCCGTATCCAACATCATCTAAAATAATCCAGACTACATTGGGAGCACCTTTTGGAGCTGTAACCGGTTCTGGCCAATATTCTTTTGATTCGGCTAATGTTTTTCCAATGACACCTTTAAATTCTTCGGGCTTCGTTTGTGTAAAACCAAATTGTGCAAGAAGTATTGCAGTTATCAAAAGCCCTTTTTGAGGACTTTTGATTGAAATGCTATTTTTTGACTTTTCCATTTTATAGTATTGTTATGTTATTACAATTAATAGAATTCTGTAATCAGTATTTTAACTATGCTATTTTATTTTATTCCAATCTTCGACACCTACTTTTACTGACCATTGCTGATGTAATTCAATCAGGGTTTGGAGCAGTTTTGGTTCTGCTTTTGCGAGGTTTTTTGTTTCTGTCCGGTCTGTAGCAAGATTGTACAATTCCCAGGGCTGATTGTTTTCGGCTACCGCTTTCCACTGTCCTTTTCGCACTGCTTTACTGCCTTCATGTTCCCAAAACAAAGCTTCATGTGCCTCAGATTGTTGTCCTTCAAATTCCTTTTTTAAACTAATACCTTCTAAGGGCGTGCGTTTTTTTCCCTCAAAAGAATCCGGATATTGAAAACCGGCATACTCCAGACAAGTTGGAAAAATATCAATCACATGACTTACCCTGTTGCTTACTGTACCTGCTTTAATATGCTTTGGATAATAAGCAATAAAGGGAGAAGCAATACCACCTTCATGGGTGTTCTTTTTGAACAATTGAAAAGGCGTGTTGCTCACATTTCCCCACGGGCTTTCGTAACTATCGATTGATGCAACGGAGCCCGGTGTTCCATTTTTTTGCGTCACATAATTCCAGTTTTTCACATCATCGGCACTTCCGCCATTATCCGAAAGAAAAAGAATAATCGTATTATCTTCTTCTCCTAAAGATTTTACTTTCTGCAATATTTCTCCAATTCCGGCATCCATACGGTCGATCATGGCGGCGTAAATTGCCATTCGGGTATCCCATTTGTCTTTTTCTTCGGCGCTTAATTTTTCCCAATCCGGCACTTTTTCAAATCGATTTGATAAGTCCCAGTTTTTATCAATGATGCCTTGTTCTTTTAATTTTTTAAAACGGCTTGCTCTCAATTTATCCCAGCCTTCCAGATATTTGCCTTTGTATTTTGCAATATCTTCCGGTAACGCCTGAATAGGCCAATGCGGGGCATTATAAGCAACATAAAGAAAAAAAGGATGTTGCTGATTGCGCTGTTTTTCTAAAGAATTAAGAGCAAAATTGGTAATCTCCTGAGTCAGGTAAGTAGAAGTATCCTTGCGAATAATTTCTTTATTTCCTTTCAAAAAAGTAACCTTTCTACCGTCGTTATATAAAGGTTCCGAGTTGAAATAACTGCTTCCGTTGTTTTGTAAAGTAAAAGAATCATCAAACCCTCTGTTAACCGCCCAGGCTGATGGTACCAAACCTACGTGCCATTTTCCAGAAACGATGGTGTTATATCCTGCCTGTTTAAGCGCCTGCCCAATCGTGATACAATGCTCGTTTAAATACCCTTGATAGGCAGGAAATCCCTTATCCTGAACCATGTCTCCAACTCCTGCCTGATGCGGATACAAACCCGTGAGCAATGAAGCCCGCGAAGGACAGCAACGCCCCGCATTGTAAAACTGCTTTAGAATAAGCCCGTCTTTAGCGAGCTTATTCAAATTTGGAGTTTTAATTTCTGAGCCAAAAGCACCAATATCTGAGAAACCTAAATCATCCGCCAGAATGACGATGATGTTAGGTTGTTTTTTCTGTGCAAATAGCTGAAATTGTGCAACAACCAATATGGCAATAAGGAGCAGTTTTTTAATCATTTTATTTACTCGTAAGCCTTTTATTAATACCCAGGATTTTGTGGTAAACCTTCCGGATTGATATTTCTTTCGCTTTGCGGAATCGGATATAAATTATTTCTCTCTGAAACCGAGTTTTTAGCGGTTACTTTTTTCACTTCAGTAACCAAAGTTCCCCAACGAACCAGATCAAACCATCTTTGTCCTTCCTGTACAAATTCTTTTTTGCGCTCTTCCTGAATGGCTGCTCTAAATGAAGTTTGCGTTAATCCCACTAAATCTACCGTTGGATCCGGTGTATTGATTGGTTTAGCAAAAGCCCTTCTTCTCACTTGATTAATCAATTCATAAGCTTCCGGCGTTGGTGCTCCCTGTTCGTTTATCGCTTCTGCCAGAGATAATAAAATATCGGCATAACGAATTAAAGGGAAATTGATAGTTACGTTACCTGGAGTTGCCAAATTGGTTAAGTCTAAGTATTTCTTAAAAATTGGTTTAGGAAAAGTATACAACGTTCCTGTTGCAGGATTTAGCAATTGTTTGGCATAACTTACATCTCTTCTGGTATCTCCGGCTGCATAAATGTCATAAAACAAGGCTACATCCGAAATAATATCTGCTGGTTCTGTTGCTGTAAATCCGGTAAATGAAGTAGCTTGAAAATTATTTCCACTAGATCCGTTTCCTGCCTGATTGGCTTCAAACTGAACAGAGAAAATATGCTCTTTTCCATTCTTTTTTGCTTTTGCGAAAATATCTCCAAAACTTTCAAATAAGGCATAACCATATCCGCCATTAATTACTTCTCTTGATTTTGCAATTGCATTTGGCCAGTCTTTTCTGGTCAAATATACTTTGGCTAAAATCGCTTTAGCAGCGCCCGAAGTCGCACGCCCGGCATCGTTTGCAGGATAAGTTGATGGCAAATTTTCAGCAGCTTTTAAATCTGAAATAATTTGAGTGTACACTTCCTCAACTGAAGCTCTTTTTGATTTTAAACTTTCTAATTCAATAGAAGTTGGCTCATGCAAAACAATTGGTACACCCCCCCAAATACGAACCGCCTGAAAGTACAATAATCCTCTTATGAATTTAGCCTCATTAACCAATCTTGTCTTAACAGCTTCCGTACCAGCAACTTTTGGGATATTATCAATCGAAACATTCGCTCTGTTGATTCCGGCATAAATTTGTCGCCATGCTACCTGCACACGGTCATTAGTAGCATCGTGAGTCAAACTGCTCATTGCTCTTACCTGAGGATTTGTTGCAGAAACTCCCGCCGCTGCATAATCAGATCCCATATCCGTTAAGAAATACAGGTTTCTCCCGAATAAACTTTGCTCTCCCGGATCAAGGCTTAATGATGCATAAACTGCATTTACACTGGCAACGGCATCGTCTTGTGTTTTGAAGTAATTATCTTCGGTTACAAAAGAGGTTGGTGTTACCTCTAAATCTGTGCACGATACAAATAGTCCGGCACTAAATATGAATGTTATAAATATCTTTTTCATCGTTTATTTTTTTACTTAGAAAGTTATGTTCAGGCCCGAAATGAATGTTTTAGAGTTTGGATAAGAACCAAAGTCAATTCCCGGATATAAGTTGTTTTGTTCGTACGAGCTTACCTCCGGATCGTAACCCGTGTATTTTGTCCATGTTATTAAGTTCTCTGCAGAAACGTAAAATTTAATGCTCTTTGCTTTTAATTTTGTTGAAATGCTTTTAGGTAGCGTATAACCTAAAGTGATCAGTTTCAATCTCAAGAAAGAAGCATCTTCTACATAACGCTCCGAAACGATTCCTAAAGGAGAACTGGTTGCTCTCGGAATTTCATTACTTGGGTTTGTTGGTGTCCAACGATCGTCAAGCGTAACATTAGCATTTGTTCCAAGAGTTGAAATTTCTAATTGTTGGTTTAATGCATTGAAGATTTTTCCACCATATGCGCCCTGAAAAGAGAAATTCAGATCAAAATCGTGATACGAAATAGTATTGCTGAAACTTCCGACAAATTTCGGTTGAGAGGTTCCAAGATTACCTTTGTCAAGTGCTGTAATTACACCATCTCCGTTAGTGTCAACATATTTTCGGTCCCCCACTTTTGTGTTGGCCAAACTGTTTATTTTAGGTTGTGTATTTACTTCTTCCTGAGTCTGGAAAATTCCGTTAGTTCTGTATCCCCAGAAAGTTCCTAATGGCAAACCAACTTTTACCGTAACAGGTTGTTGTTGTAATAAAGATCCGTTTGGAACTACAGGGAAGAATTGATCAACTCCATTTCCAATTGCTACTACTTTGTTTTTATTAGTTGAGAAAACGAAGTTCGAATTCCATGAGAAATTTTCTGTCTTGATATTTTCAGTAATCAAACCAATTTCAAGTCCTTTGTTTTCAACTCCACCAATATTTTGTAGTACACTTGCATAACCAGAAGTCAAAGGAATTGGCACACTTATTAGTAAATCGTTTGTTTTTTTGTAATAAACATCAAAAACAAAATTGATTTTTCTATCCAGTAAGGATAAGTCTAAACCAACGTTATATTGATTTGTTTTTTCCCATTTCAAATCCGGATTGGCCAATCGGGTAGGAGCTAAACCGGTGTATAATGTTCCTCCAAAAGAATAGTTAACAGACCCCATTTGAGCCAGAGAAAGATAATTTCCAATTTCCTGGTTTCCTGTTGTTCCGGCTGTAATTCTCAATTTAGCTTCGGTTACGCCTTTAATGTTGTTGGCAAACTCTTCATCGGTAATGTTCCAGGAAAATCCGGCAGAAGGGAAATAACCCCAAAGCGATTCTGACCCAAATCTTGAAGAACCATCTGCACGACCTGAAAGCGTGAAGTTGTATTTTCCTTTATAAGAATAGTTAACTCTCGCTAACCATGATTTCAAAACACTTTCAAAAGCGTCTGTATAAGGTTTTACCGGAACTCCATCTTGTAGAGCATTATAAGTATTGGCATCATTTACAAAAGTATTGGCACCTGCATTTACTACTTCACCTTCCGTATATTGAAGTGTGTATCCTGCCAAAGCAGAGAACTTATGATTTTCACCAAAAGTAGTGTTGTAGTTTAATGTATTTTCATTTAGGACTGAACTCACTAATCGATCTCCTACAGAACCTAAACCTTTAGTTCCGGCTCCGGTAGTTGTTGTTGATGGTGCGTAATAATTTTGTTTAGTATCTAGTACGTCTCCGCTGACAGCCACTTTTGCAGTAAGTTTTTTGGTAATCTTATATTCACCAAATAAACTGGCCAAAATTCTGTTGATTTTAGTTTCGTTGGTAGTATTTTCCAAATCATTAATTGGGTTAGGAACAATACCATTTACAGCCGTTGCATAAGGATTATTAGTCAAATTATAACTTCCATCTGCATTTTTAATCGGAACTACAGGAGGTTGATATAAAGCAACTACTAACGGATTGGGCTGTCTGCCGGCTGCTGCACCACCGTTTGTTCCAATACCATTTGATACCGAGTTGCTGTAATTAGCATTTACACCAAATTTAAAATTTTGGGAATAGTTTCTTTCGTAGTTGGCACGAAGCGAAATTCTTTTAAAATCAGAAGCAATTACGATTCCTTCCTGTTGAAAATATCCTGCTGAAATAGCATATCTTGATTTCTCATCTCCACCTGAGAAAGACAATTGGTGGTTTTGTACCGGAGCGGCCGTTCTAAAAATAGCGTCCTGCCAGTCATAACTTCCTGAAGTTTTAAAAGCTTCTATTTGAGCTGCAGAAAAGGAAGGAGCCTGACCAATACTAGCCTGCACGTCATTGCGCAAACTTGCCCATTGGCTGGCGTTCATTATGTGTAATCTTTTAGAAACATTTTGGAATCCGAAATAACCCTGGTACGAAATATTATCCTGACCTTTTGTTCCTTTTTTGGTTGTAATAATTACAACTCCATTAGCCCCTCTTGATCCATAAATAGCTGTTGCAGAAGCATCTTTTAACACTTCAATCGATTCGATATCCGCAGGATTAATAGTTGATAATACATTGACAGTTGCTCCGGCATTAGCTACACCGGCGGTACTGTTGTTATTGTCATTGTAAATTAATATTCCATCCAAAACATAAAGCGGTTCATTACCAGCGGTAATGGAGTTTCCTCCTCGAATACGCACACTCGAAGATGCTCCCGGACGACCGGAACTTTGTGTAACTACCACTCCCGGAATTGCGCCACGTAATAAATTATCTGCTGATGAGGTAACCTGCGAAAGATTTGCTTTTGGAACTGAAGCTACAGAACCCGTAATGTCTTTACGTTTTTGAGAACCGTAACCTACAACCACCAATTCATCTAGTTCCTGACGTTCTTCTTTTATACCGATTGTTACTGGATTTTTATCCACAATAACTTCGGTTTTTTTATAACCAATGTAGCTTATGATTAGAGTATAAGGTAATTTCTGACCGGTTTGAAAATAAAATTTTCCTTCTGCATCGGTCTGAACCCCGTGAGTTGTTCCTTTAATAACAACAGAAGCACCAATAATAGGTTGATTAGTAACGTCATCAACAATAGTTCCATCTAGTTTTGACTGAATTAAAGGCGTCGTGTTTTGAGCATTAACCCCTGCCGTCAGAAGCAGGAGAAATAGTATTGCGTATATTTTTAAATTTTTTTTCATTTCTTTGTACTGGTTTAAGTAATTAACAAGGCACCCTGGGCACTGATTTTTCAGCACTCTAAAATGTGTTCTTGATTTAGCGATAAATATTCTTTAAGCCTCGCCATTTCTGTTGCCGCAGAAATGGCTTTTTTTATTTATATACAGCAGCGGTGCATCTTTTTCATTTTTAGTTTTTTTAGTTGTTAATTATTTTTTTTGATTTATAGGTATAGTTTCAAGAATCATCTCACTACAAATAAATGCATCAGATCGATTTTTGGAATTTTCAATAAGGAATTCTTGTGTTGAATTTTAAAAGTTTCGTTTTTTGGTCCCGATTTATAGTGCATTAAAAAAATCGTTAAACGAAAAGAATTTGCTGAGATTTAGCAACAGAAGCACATATAACAAAATGTGTTATAAGTATATTTTTTTGGAAGATTTAAATACGATATGCTTTCGGTTGTTTTCAAAATATAGTTCTTTATGGTTTTAAATATTATTTTAAACTCTACTAATCCTATAGACAAAGTTAATTTTAATATAATAAAAACCAAAAATTTCTGAAGTTTTTTTTAAAATTGGTTGAATAAGGCTTGCAGGTTTGAATTTGAATACATTGTAATTAATTGATGTTTAGTACTTTACACTAATCGTTGCAAGTGTTAGAAATGTTAAAAAATCTCATTTCTAAATCTGAAAAAGTAAGTTTTTTATACGTTTTATGAGGTTTTAAAATCATTAGTATGATAAGAAAAAAGATCAAAAACATCTGGAAAAGACCATTTTGAGGTTTTAAACCTGTTTTTTATGTAAAAACTAGCTTCATTTTCGAAGTTGATTTTGAATAAATTAGACTAATTTTATAGATATTAAAATAAATTCAAATTTTTTATTCATCCTATGAATAAATACTTATATTTGTAATAAGTATTTATACGTAGTTTATATTTCTTAAAATGATAAAAGTAAGTGAAGCTTTAGCGATAGTAGCTGCAAACAGTTCGAATATGCCGGTTCAAAGAATTCCGGTTCGAAAAGCGTTGGGTTATATCCTGGCAGAAACATTGTATTCTCCAATCGATATGCCGCCTTTTCGCCAATCGGCTATGGATGGTTATGCTTTTATTCACAGTGAAAAACATCAATATGATGTAATAAGTACTTCACAGGCCGGAGATCATTCGAATATAAAACTGAATGAAAATGAGGCTGTACGTATTTTTACCGGAGCTTTTGTTCCAAAAAATGCGGATACAGTAGTGATGCAGGAACATGTACTGGCAAATAAAGATTCGATTTTGATTGCCGCTATGCCGCCACAATTTTCTAATGTTCGTAATATAGGAGAACAAATTGCAAAAGAAGAAGTTGTTTTTGAAGCCAATACTTTAATAACACCGGCTGCAATTGGATTTCTAGCTTGTCTGGGAATCACCGAAATTACAGTTTATAAAAAGCCAAAAGTGGCGATTTTAGTGACTGGAAACGAATTGGTAAAACCAGGGAAAAAATTACCGAAAGGTAAGATATACGAAAGCAATTCGGTTATGTTAGAAGCAGCACTTCAAACAATCGGAATTAATAAAACAAAAGTTTATAAGGTAAAAGATAATCTTAAGGCAACAAAAAAAGCATTAAAAGGCATTCTTGATAAATATGATGTTGTTTTGATTTCCGGAGGAATT
This sequence comes from Flavobacterium aquidurense, assembly GCA_900107365.1. Classification (GTDB taxonomy): domain Bacteria; phylum Bacteroidota; class Bacteroidia; order Flavobacteriales; family Flavobacteriaceae; genus Flavobacterium; species Flavobacterium aquidurense. The sequence continues at coordinate 140,032 of FNPS01000002.1, read as the reverse complement.
TCTGTTGGAGATTATGATTTCGTAAAAGATGCCTTACTAGCAAATGGAGTAGAAGAGCTTTTTTATAAAATAAACCAAAAGCCCGGAAAACCAATGTTCTTCGGATCTAAAAAGGATACTTTAGTATTTGCATTACCAGGAAATCCGGCTTCATCACTGACAAATTTTTATATCTACGTTTATCCTGCCATTAAAAACCGAATGGGATTTGCTGATATTCATTTGCCAAAATTAGTTCGCAAGTTAAATGAGCCGATAACAAATACAACTGGAAAAACATTATTTTTAAAAGCACTTTATGATGAAACCAATGTCACCATTTTAGACGGTCAGGCTTCATCAATGTTAAATACGTTTGCAATCGCTAACAGTTTATTGATTGTTCCGGATGATGTTGAAGGATTAAAAAAAGGACAGTTAGTAACTTTATTGCCGATTAATTAGAAGATGTTGAGAATAAAGAATAAAGAATAAAGAATAAAGAATAAAGAATAAAGAATAAAGAATAAAGAATAAAGAATTTCAAGCTTAAACAGCGGTGTGTAATTTTAAACATACAGCATAGAACTTGAAACTTGAAACAAAGAAAAACCTGAAACAAAAACCATGAATCTCCTTAGTTCCGAAAATATCCTCCTTTTTAGCTTCGCCTTAATTGTGATTGCCTTTTTATATTCTAGTGTTGGACATGGTGGTGCTTCGGGTTATTTGGCTTTGATGACGATTTTTGCTTTTCCGATTTCAGTGATGAAACCATCGGCTTTATTATTGAATTTATTTGTTTCGAGTATTTCGTTTTTCTTTTATTATCGAATGAATTATTTTAAACCGAAATTGTTTTATCCGTTTGCAATTGCTTCAATACCAGCTGCATTTATTGGTGGTTTTATCACTTTAGATAATACAATTTATAAAATTATTTTGGGAGTTGTATTGGTTTTTGCAGCCTTACGATTGTTCGGAATATTCAATTTTAAAGAAAAAGAAGCAGTTCAGATTAATTTGCCTTTTGCCTTGGCAATTGGTTTTGTTATCGGATTATTATCCGGAATGTTGGGTATTGGTGGTGGAATTATATTGAGTCCGATTTTATTGTTTTTAGGATGGGCATCGATTAAGGAATCAGCAGCGATTTCGAGTTTGTTCATTTTTGTGAATTCATTCGCCGGAATTATGGGTTTCTTTTTAGGAGGAAAAACAGTTCCGACAGAAAGTTTTTATTTAGTACCGATTGCCGTTGTAGGTGGTGTTTTGGGAGGCTATTATGGAAGCGGTTATTTCTCTAATAAAACATTAAAAATTGTTTTAGGAACTGTGATTTTATTGGCCAGTATTAAATTGATTTTTCCGTAATAAATTAAAATTAACCGCAAAGTCCGCAAGGTTTTGCAAAGCGGTTTGTCAAAATAGCAAAGTTCGCAAAGCTTTGTGTAGATTTAGCTTTGCGAACTTATTTTAAAGTTGCCGATGAATAAAAAAACTTAGCGCTCTTTGCGGTAAAATTTTTCCTCATTTCAACATGAAACCTGAAACAAAGAAAACCTGAAACAAAAAAGAAAGTCATGAAAACACTAACAGTATTTATTCTTTGTGGAGGAAAAAGTTCCCGAATGCAGTCTGAAAAAGGATTGGTGCTGTTTCAGGGAAAACCATTTATTGAACATATTATTCAGGCAATTTTGCCGATAACAGATCAAATAAAACTGATCACGGCAACCAAAGAATATGATTATTTACCGTATCAAAAAATACCGGATATCATTATAGATAAAGGGCCATTGGGCGGAATATATACAGCATTGACAAATTCTGAAACCGAATTTAATTTGATTTTAAGTTGTGATATTCCGTTAATATCGACGGAGTTATTATCGGAACTTATTTCAAAACATAATAACGAAGCTGGAATTACAGTTTTTGCTTCAGAAAGCAGATTACATCCGTTGATCGGAATTTATTCTAAAAAAGTATTGCCCGTTATCAAAAGCGCAATTGATAACGATCAATTAAAAATGATGGATTTGCTGGCGAAAATTCCGCATCAAATTCTCAATATTGACGAAAGTGAAAACTTTCATCTCACCAACATTAATTCGGCAGACGAATTAAATGATCTTAATATCAATTTAAGTTAGAAGTTATGCGAAATTCAAAAACACCAAAATTAACGATTGTAGGCGCGGGTCCTGGCGATGCTGAATTGATTACTTTAAAAGCAATAAAAGCACTGGAAAAAGCAGATGTGGTTTTGTATGATGCATTAGTAAATGAAGAATTATTGCAATATGCTACAAATGCAGAAATTGTTTTTGTGGGCAAAAGATTTGGATGTCATGCTTATACGCAGGATCAGATTAACGAATTGATTGTTTCGATGGCAAATCGACACGGACATGTGGTGCGTTTGAAAGGTGGAGATCCTTTTATCTTTGGGAGAGGAAGCGAAGAAATTGATTACGTCGAGCAATTTGGTTTAGAAACCGCTATTGTTCCCGGAATTTCATCTGCTTTAGGTGTTCCGGCTTCAGTTGGAATTAGTTTGACACAACGGCAGGTTGCTGAGAGTTTCTGGGTAATTACCGGAACGACTTCAAATCACGAATTGTCTAAAGATGTATATTTGGCTTCAAAGTCGGCTGCAACGGTGGTGATTTTGATGGGAATGCATAAACTGGAAGAAATAATTTCGATTTATAAAGAAAACCGAACTGATGATTTGCCGATAGCTATCATCCAAAACGGAACAAAAAATACAGAGCAAAAAGTAGTTGGAACTATAAGTTCAATTACTAAATTGGTATTAGAAAAGAAGATTTCTTCACCGGCAATTATTGTGATTGGTGAAGTGGTAAAAAATACTTCAAAATTGACTTCCTATTTTCAGGAGCATTTTGATGATGAGTTTATCTTTCAGAATTTAAATTTAGAATAATGATTGAAGTTAAATATTTTGGAGCTGTGGCTGAAAAGACCAAATGTGAATTCGAAAAAATCCCTTTTTCTGAAGTTTCACTGCAACAATTCTTGCAGGATTTAGAAATAAAATACCAATTCGATTCCCTTAGTTTTAGTGTGGCTGTCAATCAAAAAATAGTGCCAAAAACAACCGATTATAAATTGCAGACAAGTGATGTTGTCGCTTTATTGCCACCTTTTGCAGGCGGGTAAATAATGAATTTTATGAATGATTCAATACGTTATAACCGACAAATAATTCTACCTGAAATAGGAGAGAATGGTCAGCATAAATTATCTATAGCGAAAGTTTTGATAATTGGTGCAGGCGGTTTGGGCGCTGCTGTTTTGCCTTATCTGGCTGCAGCCGGCGTTGGTGAAATTGGAATTGTTGATGATGATGTGATTGAAATTTCCAATTTACAACGTCAGGTAATTTATAAAACGTCGGCTGTTGGAAAATACAAAGTTGAGGAAGCCAAAGCAATGGTTTCGGAATTAAATCCGTTAGTGAAAGTGAATGCGATTGCAGAAAAACTTTCAGGAAAAAATGCCATTTCATTATTTGAACAATATGATATTATAGTAGATGCGACAGACAATCTTTCAATTAAATATTTAATTAACGACGCTTGTTTAGTCACAAATAAACCAATGGTTTACGGATCGATTTTTAGATTTCAGGGACAGGTTTCGGTTTTCAATTATCAAAACGGACCAACTTATAAATGTTTGTATCCAGATGAAAATAGTCAGTCTTTAAATTGCGAAGATGCGGGAGTAATCGGAATTTCAGTCGGCATTATTGGCATGCTTCAGGCAAATGAAGTAATCAAAATGATTCTACAAATTGGAGAGGTGTTGAGTGGTAAAATATTGGTTTATAATATTTTAAATAACCAACAGCAAAAGTATGACTTTGAGAAGAATACAATTGCTAAACTAGATAAAAAGGCTTTTGAAGAAAAATATAAAGTAGCTGAAAATCAGATTGAAGAAATTGCTGCAGAGGTAATTGTGAATGAAATTGATAATGATGAAGTTTTGTTTTTGGATGTTAGAAACGCAGACGAACTTCCGAAAATTAATTTCAAAAATGGAATTCAGATTCCGCTGATGAAGTTAGAAAATGAAATTGAAAACCTGAACCCAAATCAAACCATTTATGTTTATTGCCAATCCGGAATCAGAAGTAAAATCGCAGCCGAATTGCTTCAAAGAAAGAATTTCAAGAGTGTAAAAAGTATAGCCGGAGGAGCTTTGGCTTTAAGCCAAATAGTAAAAGAAAAAATTGCAGATTAGAGAAATTTTTCCGCCACGAATTCACGAATGATTATTTTTTAATTCGTGAATTCGTGGCGGAAAAAACCTCAAAAAAAATAAAAGAAAAATGAGTAAAAATGTATTTGTAGAAGGGCCAATTGCTCCTGAATTCATAGCCGAATCTATCGCCAAACACCAATCGAAACACACAATTGGCGCACACAATATTTTTTTGGGACAAGTTCGTGCCGATGTGATTCACGATAATACCGTTGTCGCGATTGATTATTCAGCTTATACGGATATGGCCAACGAAGCTTTGCATGCCATTCGTGAAAAAGCTTTTGCTAAATTCGACTTAACCTGTATGCATATTTATCACAGTTTAGGTGTTGTGAAAGCAGGCGAAATTTGTTTGTTTGTCTTTGTTTCGGCAACAAGAAGAAAACAGGTTTACGAAGCAACAGAAGCCATTGTAAACTGGATCAAAACCGACGTGCCGATTTTTGGTAAAGAAATGTTTGAAAACGATACATTCACCTGGAAACAAAATACTAATGGTTGATATTACGCATAAAATAAACACTTTAAGAGCCGCAACGGCAACAGCAATTGTCAAAGTCAGTAAACAGGAAACAATTGATGCTGTGGTGAATAATCTGGTTCCAAAAGGAAATGTGTTGGAGATGGCAAAAACAGCCGGATTATTTGCTGTTAAAAATACGTATTTGTCCATTCCGGATTGTCATCCAATTCCAATTGAATTTACTTCGGTGGAATATAAAATTGAAGGTTTGACCATTCAGATTATATTTAATGTAAAAACGGTTTACAAAACAGGTGTTGAGGTTGAAGCCATGCACGGTGCTTCGATTGTAGCTTTGACAATGTACGATATGTTGAAACCAATTGATAAGGAAATCGAAATTTCAACCATTAAATTAGTTAATAAAGAAGGCGGAAAATCTTCTTTCAAAAATAAATTTCCGAATGCAATAAAAGCAGCCGTTTTTGTTTGTTCTGATTCGATTTTCGCAGGCGATAAGGAAGATCGTTCCGGAAAAATCATTGTAGAGAAATTAACTTCTTACGGAGTTGAAACTTCACATTATGAAATTATTCCGGATGAAATTGATATTATTCAGGAAAAAGCAAGGGCTTTCGCCAAAGAACATCAATTGGTGATTTTTACGGGTGGAACAGGTTTATCTCCCAGAGATGTCACACCTGAAGCGTTATCACCGTTATTAGAAAGCAGAATACCCGGAATTGAAGAAGCCATTCGCAATTACGGACAACAAAGAATGCCATATGCAATGTTATCAAGAACAGTGGCAGGAACATTAGGAAAAAGTTTGGTTTTGGCTTTGCCGGGATCAACCAACGGAGCCAGAGAATCGATGGATGCAGTTTTCCCTCATGTAATGCACGTTTTTCATATTTTAAAAGGAAAAAATCATGACACCCTCTAAAACCATTTTAACGGATGATTTTGGGCGAAAACACAATTATTTGCGTATTTCGTTACTGGAGAAATGCAATTTACGTTGTACGTATTGCATGCCTGCTGACGGAATCGCATTGTCTCCAAAAGCCAGTTTAATGACGGCTGAAGAGATTTTTGCATTGGCTCAAATCTTCGTGGAAAATGGCGTTGATAAAATACGATTAACGGGCGGCGAACCTTTATTGAGAAAAGATTTTCCTGAGATTATTTCGAAATTATCAACTTTAAAAACGTCTCTTTCAATTACTACAAATGGTATTTTAATTGACCGTCATATTGATGCTTTGAAAGAAGCCAATATCAAAAAAATCAATTTGAGTTTAGACACTTTGGTTTCGTCTAAATTTCACACGATAACACTTAGAAATCAGTTTGAGAAAGTTATTGATAACCTGCATTTGCTTTTGAATAATGATTTTCATGTAAAAGTAAATGTGGTCTTGATGAAAGGTTTTAATGAAAATGAAATTACAGATTTTGTTCAATTAACGCAGTTTTTGCCAATTTCAGTTCGCTTTATTGAGTTTATGCCTTTTGCCGGAAACGAGTGGGACAGAAGTAAAATGGTATCACAAAATGAGATTTTATCAGAAGTAAATACTATATTTTCATCTGAAGAAATTCAAAAGTTAGAAGACGAAAAAAACTTCACGGCGAGAACGTATAAAATAAAAGGTTTTCAGGGAGATTTCGGAATCATAAGTTCCATTACAAATCCGTTTTGTGATGGCTGCAACCGAATCCGCCTGACGGCAAATGGAAAAATCAAGAATTGTTTGTTCTCTAATTCAGAAACCGATTTGTTGACAGCTTTTAGAAATGGCGAATCGATAACCGATTTGATTTCAGAATCTATTAAAAATAAAAAGAAGGTTAGGGCAGGAATGGTTACTGTTTCTGAAATGGATGATCCTACGTTGCATTTTGATAATCGCAGTATGATTGCGATTGGGGGGTGATTTTGCACATTTGGGTCATTGAGAGGAACGAAGCAGTCACATGCCAGGTGTCAATTTCGGTTTTAGTATTTGTAGTGTGGTTGCTTCGTTCGTCGCAATGACTCATTGGAGCGCATAAAAAAAGGTTCAACTTTAATCAAGTCAAACCTTCTTCAAATATTATTTCTTCTTTTTATCTTTTGATTTACCCTTTTTAGCTTTTTCTTTTTCGGCTTTTTTAGCTTTAGCCTTTACTTTCTTAATCTTGTCTTTTTCCTTTTTTTCTTTCTTCTTAGCTTCCGCTTTTAATTTTGCATTTTTGGCTCTTTCCAGTTTTTTGATAACCGCTTTAATAGCTTTTTCTCTTTTCTTAGCCTTTTCTTTTTTCTCTTTTAGCTTGCTTTTTATTTTTTTGTCTTTCGATTTGTTTTTTACAATTTCTAAGGCAATTTCTTCAATATTTAAAACAGCCTGATTGTCCTTAGGCTTTTCAATCGTTTTAATTTCAATGATTTCCGGGGTTACTCCTGCCGTTTTTGGTGTAGAAGTTGTCACTCTTTTAACTACCGCTTTCGGAGTAGTTTTTGAGGCTGGTTTTACCGGAGTTTGAGCCGTTGCTTTTACAGTTGCTGGCGGAGTTTTAGCCGCAGTTCTTGGCGCTCTTTTAACCGGAGCTTTTGGTGTTATTGCTTTTGGTGTTGGCGTTTGAGCAGCTGGTTTAGATTCTACTGAGGTAGTTTCTTTTGTAGTTTCTGCTGTTGATGTTTCAGTATTTTTTACGGCTGGGGTTCTGGTTGTTCTTTTTATCATAACGGTATGTTTTATTGAGTAAAATAGATTTTAACTAATTGGTTATCATGATGATTTAGTGAATCCACCTGGATGTCAATTTTTAATTAAGCTAAATTTAATCAATATTTGAATACGTTAATGTTAAGATTTTCCTTAAGAATTTAAGAAGGATACTATAATCCACATTTTGTGCATATGAAACTGATAACTAGATCTTTTTTATTAATGTAAAAAAATTAATGTGTAGTTATTGATACAATTAAATTGGACTGCTTTCTTTTATTTGAAATTGTCATTAAAAGGTCTGTAATATTTTGCGTTTCATCGTTTGTAAAGCTCGGTACAAAGTATTTTATGTAGGGTAATAATTCAGTTAATGATAAAATTTTAGTGAATTGAAATACTTCTCTTGGTTTATTATTAATAAAAACAATGATATTTCTTATGGGAATTTTTCTATTTCCCCAATGATGTTTAAGCGAATTCAAATTCAATTTGCTCATTTCATCTGTCAAGATTTTGAACAGTGCGAAATTTGTCCTGTTTATTTGTTTAACGGGAGAAAATAGGTTTGGATTATGAATTGATTCTTCACTCCAATTTTTTGTTTCAATAATAAAAACACCGCATGGAGCAATTAAAAGGTGGTCGATCTGAATAGACTTTATATAGTTATTTTCTTTTTTATAATATAAGGGAGGATGAAAAGAGTAATTGAAATCGTTTATCAAAACATAATCGTCAGGCAAGTTTTTCAACATATTTACGACTTTCTGCTCACCGATTGCGCCATAAATCGAATTATTTATTTGATCGATTATTATTTTTTGTTGTTGTAACGTTTGTAATTGCAGTAAGCTACTGTGATTGACAGCATCGATAAAATTTGCCGTTATGAAATTGAAACGCTTATTTTTTTTTAAAAGAATATTCTTTAGTTTTTGTTTTACAACGAAAACTTTAAAAGGATAGGAAATTTGCATAAACCAGATTTGCAGCCAAATAATAAGATTAAAATAATAGTCTTGTAAAATTGGAATGACTTTGGAACCTGGGAGAGGTAAATCATCTATCTGTTTATATAAAGTAATAAGTCGTCTCTTTAAAAGTTTCTGAAGTGCAGTTCTTATCATCAAAATAGAATCGTGTAATCCATCTATTTCTTTTTCAAGAGTAACTTTCTCTTTTTCAATTCGCTCTGTATGATGTAAAATAACTTGTTGTTGTGTAAAATGATAATTTATCCGAAAATTGATTAATTCGTCTATTGACTTAAATTCATCGATTCGATTATAATCTAAATGGTACTGAATGTCATTTAGAGATCCAATTGTATTATGAATTTTGCACATATCCTTATCTGATTAATTATCATTTAAGTTTTGTTATAAATTGATTATCAATAAAATAGTTTATCAAATATATGTAAAATCAAGAACAAATTCAATCTGAAAAGAATCTCGTTTGAAAATTTTAATTCCTTTTTTAATTTTCTTATTCTGCTGTAACTTCTGCTAAAATCTTAAAAGTACTCTTCGGTGCTTCACATAAAGAACAGCAGTAACTTTCAGCCAAATCGGTAAATAAAATTCCTTTTGGAATTCCCTGACTTGCATCACCGTATTCCGAATTATAAAGTGATAAACACTCCTGACATTGGTAAATGTCTAATTGAAGCTTTTCTTTTTTCTGAGTGTTTTCTGTTGATTCCGGAATAGAATTTCCCAATTCTTCAAAATATTTTCGGCTTAATTCAATCAGGATTGTTGGCAATTCTAATTTGTCAATGTCTTGCGAATGCACAATATACTCGCGTGTATTGGCATCAAAATTCTTTGCAAATAAAACATTATAAGTGTCACGGATTTTAATTGATTCTAAAGCCGCTGGCAATTCATTTTTCTCCACTACAATGGATGTAAAATAATGTCCATCACGATTGTATTCCGAGATTCCAAAAGTCAGTCCGTACGTACTAATATCAAATTGATCAAGTGTTCGAACCAAAAAGGTTTTCAGGTTCAAAGCCCATTCCATTGCAACAGGCAAATGCCAGTTTAATTCTAATAAAGAGTGACGAACGTTAATTCCTTTTTTGCCTAAAAATTTCTCCCATTCGAGTTTTCTGTCTTTCGGAATTCCTTTTACGATAAACGATTTCCAGGGCGTGATACATATTTTTCCGATTTTGCAATCAAAACACAAATCGCACATTTCTTTTAGAAAGTCTAAATCGTATAAATTATTTCTCCAATATAATCCCAGCCAATATTGATCGATTCCCATGCGGTTCATTCCTTCATAATACGGGAAAGGATAAAAAGGAACATTTAAGGGTTTGTCGATGGTTCTGTTATTGGTGTCTAATGCTTCGCTTACTAAACTGAAAATCATATCAATTCCATAAGATTCTTCAGAAACGATTTTCTCGATTTCATAATAAAAAGTAGCAATATCCCAGCTGTAAATCAAAACAGGATAAACTTCCATACGTTCCCATTTTGGTAAACGAATATACAAATACCAGTAATCTTCATGCTCCGAAGCAATAAAATTTAAATGTCCTGTAAACAACGGAACTAATTGTTGCTTAGGATCATTAATGTTGACTTTTAGTTTTGGCTGCTCTTTAAACTGCTCTAAAATATATAAGAATTTGTTTCCCGTAAGCCAATTGGTATTTCTGAAAATATCCGTTGAAACATACGATGAAACAATATTGTTGCCGCTTTTTTCATTTGGAAAAACAAAATGATGTTTCCCGATTTTTTCTTTGCTGGAAAGATTTAATCCCTTCGGAAAAATAATATCCTGTCTTGATCCAAACGAAATCGAATCCAAACCATGATCCATTGCCATATTGACTACTTCACGTAATTCTCCTGGCGAAATAACGCCTCCTTTTACTATTAATCTTGTCAATTCCATATGTTTTTTGTTTCAGGTTTCAGGTTTTTTTAGTTTCAAGTTTTGGGTTGCTGGATTGTGCTGATCTAACCGCAAAGTTCGCAAAGGTTTTTCGCAAAGTTTCACAAAGGTTTATATTCTGTGTAAATTGTTTTCTATCGAAATAAGTTCACAAAGCTATACGATAAAATTTTTGCTCAAAGCTTTGTGAACTTTGACTACTTATTAAACATACATTAAAAAAATCTCTGCGAAACTTTGCAAAAAACATTTCTTAACTCCGTGATAAAATCTATGTTCAAAGCTTTGTGAACTTTGACTATTTATTAAATATCCATTAAAAAATCTCTGCGAAACTCTGCGAAAAACCTTTGTGAACTCTGTGGTAAAATTTATGTTCAAAGCAAAGAAATAAACTAAACTTTGCATTTTGCTAAAATCTCTTTTACTTCGGTTTTACAGCTTCCGCAGCCTAATCCGGCTCCGGTGTTTTTGCATAAGTCGGTGAAATTATTGACACCGCCTTTAATGGTTTCTTCAATATTTCCGGCTCCAACCTGACTGCAGGAACAAACTAATTTTCCTAACACCGGTTTAGCGTTTGAACTGCCTCTTAACAACGAATTTCGCTTGTCTGATAATTCGATTTTGCTTTCGATCATTGTTTTGAATTCAGCAAATTCATTTTTGTCGCCCATTAAAATAGCTCCGACAAGCAAGTCATTCTTAACGATGCATTTTTTGTAATAACGTTGTTTTAGATCGGCAAAAACAATTTCCTCATACGAATCATCGTTTTCCGGAATTTCAATATCTCCGATACTACAGAGATTAATATCTTCCAGTTTCAGAATATTCATTAAAACCGAGCCTTTGTAATAACTGCTAATATCACCGGCTAAATAATTAGCTAAAATATCAGCCTGTTCTTCCGCTGCAGATGTGATTCCGAATAATTTATTATCAAATTCGGCTATTTCTCCAATCGCATAAATATCAGGATTGGATGACTGTAAATACTGATTTACTTTTACACCGCGACCGCAGGCAAGTCCCGTTTCGCGTGCAATTTCGATATTTGGAATAGTTCCGATGGTATAAACGATGGTATTTGCCGTAATGATTCTGCCACTTTTAAGGGCGATTTCTAATTCATTTGGATTTTCGGTTTCAAAAACTGTACTGACTTCATTATCAAAATAAATCTGAATATCACGAAGCTGAACTTCCTCAGCCAATAATTTACTCGAAATCAAATCCAATTGGCGCTCCATCAAACGGGAAGCTCTTTGAATTATAGTGATTTTTATTTTTTTATGTTTTAAGGCTGCCGCCAATTCCAATCCTAATAAACCGCCGCCAATAATAACAACATGTTGCTCTTCCGGAAGTAAATTCGTATTGTCTAAATAGGCTTTTAATCGATCGGCATCTTCTTTACGGCGAACGGTAAAACGTCCCGGCAAATGAAGTTGTGCATTTTCAGGAATAAAAGGACGGCTTCCTGTTGCGAGAATTAGAGAATCAAAAGTGTGCGTCTCGCCCAGACTATCGACTATGGTTTTAGCGGAAGCATTTACTTTATCAATTGCCACGCCGGCTTTCATGGTGATTTTTAATTTATTTAAAGCTTCACCATCTTTTACTTTTAATAATTGTTCCCAGGTAAATTCACCGGTCATGTATTCCGGCAATAAAACGCGATTGTAAAACGGATTTACTTCATTCGAAAAAACAATAATTTCATCGGTAGAATTAAATTCGCGATAATTTTGAATAAATCGGAAGGCCGCAGCTCCAGCTCCCACAATCGCAATTTTCTGGAAAGGCTTTACATATTTGGTAATGTTGACCGTCGTGTATTTAAAATCCGGTTCTTTTGAAACAGGATCAACTACAGTATTCGTGAGATTATTGGTTCGGTTCAAATCATTATCAAGCTGTTTTCCCCAATGCATTGGCAGGAAAACCACTTTTTCCTTGATCGAATCGGTTACTTTTGCTTTTACGCGAACTTCTCCGTTTTTACTGGAAACAATTACGATGTCACCATTTTTGATGTCGTTTTTGTAAGCATCAATTGGGTTAATTTCCAGAACCGGACTTGGTGTATGCGTCATTAAACGGGATACTTTTCCGGTCTTGGTCATCGTGTGCCATTGATCACGAACTCTTCCTGTAGTCAGGATAAATGGAAATTGCGGACTTGGTTGTTCCGAAGTATTTTCAATAGCCGTTGGTAAATTGAAAATTGCTTTTTTTGATGGCGTGTAAAACTTCTTATCTGTAAAAAGGCGAGGCGTTCCCGGATGTCCATAATCAGGAACGGGCCATTGAAAAGTGCCTTCGGTTCTTAAACGATGATAATTTAAAAATGAAATATCAATATTGGTGTTTTTGGTCAGGGCACAATGTTCTTTGTAAACTTCTTCGGCGCTATTAAAATTGAAGCCGTTGAAATTCATTTTTTTAGCAAAACGAATTAAGATTTCAATATCCGGAAGTGCTTCTCCGGGAGCATTGATTCCTTTTGGTAAATAAGAAATACGACGCTCAGAATTGGTCATAGTACCTTCTTTTTCCAACCAACCAGCGGCAGGCAATAAAAGATCGGCATATTTTGAGGTATCGGCATTATGTGAAATATCCTGAACAACCACGAATTTGGCCTTTTGCAATGCTTTTTCAATGCGTCTCGAATCCGGTAAACTCACCATCGGATTGGTACAGATAATCCAAACGGCTTTCATTTTGCCTGATTCCAATGCTTCGAACATTTCGGTTGCTGTTAATCCCGGTTTATCTGAGATTTCGTCAACGCCCCAAAAATCGGCAACTTCTTTACGATGTTCCGGATTTGCAATGTCCTTGTGTGCCGCTAAAAGTGTCGCCATTCCGCCGACTTCACGTCCGCCCATTGCATTGGGTTGTCCGGTTAAGGAAAAGGGACCAGAACCCGGTTTTCCAATTTGTCCTGTCAATAAAGATAAATTAAGTAAAGCCGTATTTTTATCTACACCAACAGCACTTTGATTTAAACCCATTGCCCAAAGCGAAATAAATCCTTTTGCTTTTCCGATAATATCGGCAGTGAGTTTAATATCGTTTACGGAAATTCCGCAAAGTTTTGAGGCTTTTTCCAGAGAAGTACTTAAAACTAAATCTTTATATTGTTTGAAGTTTTCAGCATGATTCTTTACAAAATCATGATCTACGTATCCTTTTTCGATAATGCGTTTCGCAAGCGCATGGTATAAAATAATATCTGATCCGGGAATAATTTGCAGGTGTAAATCGGCGAAAGCAGCCGTATCTGTTCGTCTCGGATCAATTACAATAATTTTTATTTTCGGATTATTCTCTTTGTGTTTTTCAATTCTTCTGAATAAAATAGGATGACACCAGGCCGGATTTGCACCGGTAATCAGGAAAGTATCTGCCAGCTCAATATCGTCGTAAGCAATTGGCACAGCATCTTCTCCAAAAGTCTTTTTATAACCCACAACCGCAGAACTCATACAAAGTCTCGAATTGGTATCTATGTTATTGGTTTTCAAAAAACCTTTTACCAGTTTATTGACCAAATAATATTCCTCCGTTAAACATTGGCCAGAAATATAAAACCCAACGCTGTCCGGTCCGTGTTTTTTTATGATAGAAGTAAAAACCGCTGCGGCGCGATCAAGAGCAGTGTCCCAGCTCACGCGTTCCAGCGGATAGGATTTGCTGCCTCGCATTTCAGGATATAAAATTCGGTCAGAAGTATCGTTTACTACGTAGTGCAAGTTCATTCCTTTAGAACACAACATTCCTTTATTTACCGGATGGTCTTTATCGCCCGTAACCATCACACCATTTTTGGCATCATTAGTAACGATAATTCCGCAGCCGACGCCACAATATGAACAGGTAGTTTTGATTTTGGTATTTTGCATTACAGCTTCTTTTTTAAATACAACTATTGTAATTATGCCCAGTCGTAAATGCCTCACGTATTTGACTTAGACAAAAATAAGTATTTTTACGTATAAATACTTATTTTTTGAAATTATTTTTCTATTTTTGATGAAAATAAATGAGGAACAACAAATTAGTTTTTAAATCAATAAAAATTTAGGACTCATGAAAGACGAGCAAGCAATTTGTTATTCCTGCGCCAACGAAAACTGTTTTATTAAAAAGCATCTGCATCTGGAGCAAATGAAACAATATGTTCAGAAGAAACATAGTTTTGTTTGTAAAAAAACGCAGCAGTTTATCATCGAAGGCGCTCCAATTCAGGGACTTTATTTTATTTGTAAAGGAAAAGTAAAAACGGTTAAAACCGGAATTAACGGCCGCGAACAAATTGTTCGACTTACTAAAAACGGTGATACTATTGGCTTTCGTGGTTTCGGAACAAGTAAACGATATCTTATTGGTGCTTATGCTTTAGAAGATACAGTTTTGTGCAATTTCAGCAATGAAACCATGATGGAAATTCTTCAAAACGTTCCCGAATTTACGTATGCCTTAATGTTGTTTTACGCCGATGAACTCAACAAAAGCGAAAACAATATCCGTAAAATCGCCCACATGAACGTGCGTGAACGTGTTATCGATTTGCTATTGTACATCCACCGAAAATTCGGCCAAATAAACGGTTTAATAGACATCGAACTCTCAAGAAAGGAAATCGCAGACTTCGCTGGAACTACTGAAGAACAAGTGATTAGGGTGCTTTCAAGCCTTAAAAAAGAATCCTTAATAAAAACCGTAGGCAAAAGAATTGGCATCCTTGCAATCCCCAAACTCCAGTCAGAAATCATGGAACATAAGTATTTTTAGTTTCAGGTTTTCTTTGTTTCAAGTTTCAAGTTTCACGTTTCACGTTTCAAGTTTCAGGTTTCAGCTTTCACGTTTGTACCCATAATAATACAAATCCATTCCTCTTTTCTCTATATTCTATACTCTTTATTCTTGCTTCTTGCTTCTTTGCTCTTTATTCTATTCTCTTTCTTCACCATCCCAAAAATTATCTAATTATCTAATTGCCAAATTATCTAATTCTCCTAAGTAAATTACGTATACCTCAAAAATCTCTTATTTCATTGACATTCGCATCTGTTTCATGCGAAAACGCAGAAAATAAATTGACTTTCAAACGCTTTTTATTGGTTAAAAAAAATGTTTTGATATGGTATAAGTATTGTACTTAAGTATTTATACGTATATAAATTTGCTTCATACAAATCAAAACAAATTATTATGAGCAAATTAACCAATCCTATATTAAAAAACCACAAGATTAATTTTTCATCAAAACTTTCAAAATCTATATTGTTAGGTTTTGTATTTACAATTTTGGGAAGCTATGAAGCAAAAGCGCAATTTACCCTTACAGGTCAGTTAAGAGACCGTGTTGAAATGCGCGCCGGACAAGGAACTTTACAACAAGAAGGTGATAAAGCGGCTTTATTTACAAGTCAGAGAACAAGATTAAACGCCGGATATTCCGGATATAGATTTAAAATATTTACCGCAGTACAAGACGTTCGCGTTTGGGGACAAGATGCTTCCTCTATTAACAGAACAACAACAGAAGCGAATAACGGAATTTTATTGCACGAAGCCTGGGCTGAGATTTTTTTGAATGATACGGTGAGTACGATTCAGAATCTTTCAATAAAAGCAGGACGTCAGGAAATCTCTTATGACGATCAGAAAGTTCTGGGAAGTTTAGACTGGTTACAACAAGGAAGACGTCACGATGCAATTGTTTTCAAATTCGCGAATAAAGGCTGGATTGCTGATGTGGGAGCTGCTTTCAATCAGAATAAAGAAAATAATGCAGGGACAGTTTACAATGGTACAAATCCGGCATACGGTGCAGGGACTAACGGAATTGGAACAATGTACAAGTCATTTCAATATGCTTATGTGGGGAAGAAATTCTTCTTTGGTGACTTGTCTTTTTTATTCTTCAAAGATGATTTCAATAAATATACTTTAGTGACTGCAGGAACGCCAGCAGTAACGACAAAAGTGAACGGAACGGGAGTTTGGAGCCGAAATACAACCGGAGTTTACTTCAATACCAATGTAACCCGAAAATTAAATTTGATGGGTAGCTACTACTATCAAGGTGGAAAAAATAAAGATGGAAGATCATTAAATGCCAATTTGTTTTCGATTACATCAACTTTACAAGTAGGAAGAAAATTGTTTATTGGTCCTGGAGTTGATTTTTTATCGGGTGATGACGGAACCAAAACAGTTACGGCCGATTCAAAAGACAATCGATTTGATCCGCTTTACGGAACGCCTCATAAATTCTGGGGAAGCATGGATTATTTTTATGCAGCGAATGGTTTTGGAAAACAAGGTTTGCTGGATTACTTCTTCAAAATTAAATACAACGCCAAAGATAATTTAAGTTTTGCATTAGACATTCATGGTTTTGAATCGGCAAATACTTTATCTAACGGAGCTGGCGGAAAACTAAACTCTTATTTAGGAACCGAATTGGATCTACTTGTAAAATACAACCTAACCAAAATTATCAATATCGAAGCAGGTTATTCTTTCATGAAAGCTACCAATTCTATGGCTTCTGCAGCCGTTAAAAATGTTGCCAATGCCGATTTAAGCCCTCAGTTTGCTTATGTAATGCTGAACATCAAGCCTAATTTTTTAGCTAAAAAATAAAAACAAATAACTTTTAAATTTCTTAAAAATGAAAAAAATACAGACAAATACAACAGAAGTTTTTAAAAGAATAGTACTGACTTTAATACTCGTTTTAGCCGTTTCTTTTTCGGAAGTATCAGCGCAAAATGATCCAGTAAAACTTGGATTTATCCCCCTAACGGATTGTTCTCCAATTGTAATGGCAAAAGAATTAGGATTGTTTAAAAAGTATGGAGTCGAAGTAGTGGTAACGAAAGAATCTTCCTGGGCCAATGTTCGTGATAAAATTTTAACCGGTGAATTAGACGGAGCGCACTGTCTGTATTCAATGCCGTTTTCGGTTTACACCGGGGTAGGAGGAAAAGCAGGTTCTGAAATGAAAATCGCCATGATGCTGAATGTGAACGGCCAGGCGATTACACTTTCAAATGATTTTTGTGGAAAAGTAGGTTTTAAACAAATGAACAAAATTGCACCTGTCGTGGCGGCCAAACTTAAAGCGGAGAAGGAAGTGACTTTTGCCATGACTTTCCCGGGAGGAACACATGATTTATGGTTAAGAAACTGGATGGCCATTGCAGGTGTAAATCAAAAAACATCTAAAATTATTACGATTCCGCCTCCACAAATGGTCGCTAATATGAAAGTGGGTAATATGGATGGGTATTGTGTTGGAGAACCTTGGGGCGGCGTTGCAGTAAAACAGGGAATTGGTTTTACACAGGTAGCTTCACAAGATATCTGGAAAGATCATCCTGAAAAAGCTTTGGTTGTGAACAAAGAATTTAGTGAAAAACGCAGAACAGATCTTGTAAAAGTGATGAAAGCCGTTTTAGAAGCTTGTATTTGGTTGGACAATCCGGTAAATCGTAAAAAAGCAGCTGCTATAATTGGGAAAGCACCTTATGTAAACGCTCCTGCTGATGTTATCGAAAATAGATTAATGGGGAATTACGATTTGGGCTGTAATCAGGGAACAGAAGTTTATGCTAAAGATTATATGCTGTTTTACAAAGGGGGTCTGGTAAATTATCCTAGAAAATCGTACGCGATTTGGGCTATGGCGCAATATGTTCGATTTGGGTATTTGAAAGAAGCACCAAATTATAAAGCCATTGCCGATAAATTGATTTTACAGGATTTATATGAAGAAGTGGCGAAAAGCATGAAAGTAAAAGTGCCAAATGACGATATGAAACCTTTCTCGTTAACGATGGATAAAACGGTTTTTGATCCTTCAAATCCTGCGGCTTATTTAAAAGTGGTTAAAAAGTAAAACTATTTTTAAGTGGATAAAGATTAATTTTTTTTCGCCACGAATTCACGAATTACTATTGCCATGCTTAATAAAAAAAAACTAATTCGTGAATTCGTGGCGGAAAAACCTCTAACATAATTTTTAATTTAAATCAGAATATCATGTCTAATAAAGATACTTTAACGCTAAACGATATCGCGGATCAAACAGAAGTTTTGATGGAAAATACCGCGATTGATACGGGAAGAAATGAGAAATTAAAATTGATTTTAAATGCAATTACGATTAAACTAAAATCAACTGCATTTGCAGGAATCGGAATCGCTTTATTTATTGGTTTTTGGAGTTTGTTGAGTTTCTATACGAAAGATGCACTTCCGGGACCGCTGGCTACTTTTACCGTTTTGAAAGAAATGTTAAGCGATCCGTTTTACGATTACGGACCGAATGATAAAGGAATCGGACTGCAATTATTCAATTCGATAAAAACCGTTTTACTGGGCTTTTTATTAGGTTCATTAGTAGCAATTCCAATTGGGATTTTGATGGGAGCGAGCAAGATTTGCAAACAAATTATGTATCCAATTGTACAGCTTTTAAAACCGGTTTCACCTTTGGCCTGGTTTCCAATTGGATTGGTCGTTTTTAAAGATACCGGTATGGCGACAATCTTTATTGTTTTCATTACGTCATTATGGTCCACTTTAATCAATACCTCTTTCGGAATCGCTTCTATTCCAGAGGATCATAAAAATGTAGCAAAGGCATTCGGTTTCTCCAAAATGCGCTATCTCACCAAAATATTAATTCCGTTTAGTTTGCCCCACATTATAACCGGATTACGTTTGAGTATTAGTGTTGCATGGCTGGTAATTGTAGCAGGAGAAATGCTTTCGGGCGGAGCCGGAATCGGTTTTTTCGTATGGGACAGCTGGAACGCCTTAAGTTTAGAAAAAGTAATTTCAGCCATCATCATCATCGGAGTAGTGGGTTTGGTATTCGATAAATTCTTCACGTTTATAGAAAATAAAGTTTCTTATAAATCGTAGGTTCAAAGGTACAAAGGAGCACAGGTTCAAAGGGACAAAGGCAAGCAACTTGAAAGCTGAAACCTGAAACCTGAAACCTGAAACTTGAAACTCTCCAAAATCTAAAATCAAAAATCAACAATCTAAAATTACACACATGAGTTATTTAGAAATCAAAAATTTAGAGATATCATTTCCAACTCCAAAAGGGAAATACATTGCTGTTCGTGATATTAATTTATCCATTCAAAAAGGAGAAATCATTTCGATTATCGGACATTCGGGTTGCGGGAAATCAACTATTATGAATGCTATTGGCGGTATGCTGACACCAACTGGCGGATCTGTGGAATTAGCCAATCAAAAGATAAAAGGACCGGGACCGGATCGCGGAATCGTTTTTCAAAATTATTCACTTTTACCTTGGTTAACGGTAGAGCAGAATATCTTTCAGGCTGTTGATTCGGTTATGAATTGTTCTAAAAAAGAAAAACACGAGATTGTGATTCAGAATCTTAAAATGGTTAATTTATTTGAGCATAAAGATAAATTACCAGGACAGCTTTCGGGCGGAATGAAACAACGTGTTGCCATTGCGAGGGCTTTTGCGATTAATCCGGGAGTATTACTTTTGGACGAACCTTTCGGAGCTTTAGATGCCTTAACCAAAGGATCAATGCAATTGGAAGTTTTGAAATTATGGAATTTAGACAACAGAGAAAAAACAATTATTATGATTACGCACGATATCGAAGAAGCTTTGTTTTTATCCGATAGAATTGTGGTGTTGAATAATGGTCCGGCATCGACTATAAGAGAAATTGTAGAAGTGCATTTGCCAAGACCGAGAAACAAAATTGAAATCGTAAAAATGCCTGAATATATTGCTTTGAGAGATAAATTATTACATTTATTGACAGACAAATTCTCTATTGAAGATATGGGAATGAAGTATAAAAATTAAAGAGAATTTAGTTGAGATGTTCTGTTGAGACGCAAAGATTTGCGTCTCAACATTTATTGATTTATTTTTTCTTTCCAACAAATCGAATTACAGAACCTTTTCCATTATGGAATAACCCTTCGTTCAGTTCGATTTCTGTTTCTTCTAGTTGAATGATTTCGTAATTAGGAAAATCAGCTTTTATTTCTTCTATTGAAAATAGGGATTCAATATCTTTTGGTCCTCCAACTTTGTCATTTATTGCCAGATATTCTAAATGTTTTTTACTGAAAGCTTCAAAAATAATAATTCCGCCTTTTCGCAAATAAGTTTCAAGTGTTTTGTGGAGATACGATTTTATTTCAGCAGGAAAATGAGCATAAATCAAAGCAATAGCATCAAATTGCTCCGGTTGATAATTTAGTGTTTCTAATGCTCCAACTTTATAATCAATAGTTACATTATTGGCTTCAGCTAGTTTTAAAGCTTTGTTTTTTCCTTCTTCGCTGATATCAAAAGCAGCAACTTCCCAGCCTAGTTTTGCGGCGTAAACAGCATTTCGGCCTTCGCCTTCGGCAGGAAAAAGAATCGTTCCGGCATTTAATTTTTCGATTTGTTCTTTAAAGAAATTATTGGGTTCCTCGCCATATGCAAATGCTGCGTTGCTGTAGCGGTCGTTCCATCTTTCCGTCCAGGTGTCATTCATTATTTATAGATTAAAGTTAATAATTAAAGGCTTGTGATCACTGTGCATCGTCCATTCGTGATAAGTTCCAACTTCGACATGGTCCAGAACTTCTATAAAATCATTTGAAGCAAAACAATAATCAAGATGATAAGGTCTGTTTTCATGACGATAAAGATACAAAGTAGGATGCTCTTCTTTACCCTGAATTTGATTGAAAAATTTATGATAGGTACTGTAAATCTTCTTTGCTTCGAGTTTGTTTACTACCGTCGTATGATTTCCTTGCCGACGTGGTTTGTCCCAAATGGTATTGCTGTTAAAATCACCAATTAAAATCGTTTTGGTCTCTCTAATTAGATCTTCGTAATAGTTAATAGCTTTCCAAACCTGAGTTACATAAGCGCCATCTTTATCTGCAGGATTATTGGCCCAGACAGCGAATAAGGTAAAATCGACTTTGCCACCTGTAACGGAAATAGGTAGAATGTTTTTGAAAGTTGGATTATGACAGTCCAGTAACTGAAAGCGATAATCGCCATAAGAAAAAATGCCAACTCCTTTATGCGGATTTGTACCGTACCAAAGAATGTCGGTCGGTAGTTTCGAGTCAGCAGGGAATTTGAGTTTTTCAGGATTTTCACACTCAGAAATTACGACAATATCAGGATTGTAAGGCAGAATGAATGCTGCCTTTTTTCTGAATGCCATGTTGCAATTCCAGGTTATGAGTTTCATTAGAATGGAGGTTTTTACTTGTGATTTATTTAATCTGAACCTATTAATTTTGTTTTTCCGTTAGTGATGTCGATTGAGATAGAATGAAATGAGTAGTAATTGTATAAGGATTTTCATAGAAGGATTTAATTAGTCATTTTTAGGGTTTTATTAGATGTGAGATAAAACTTTTTTATAATATTAAAACCAAAGTGATCTAAAATTAAAGATGATATTATAGTAGAAATGGCGATTAGTTTATAATTTACATTAGAATGATGATAATGATAAATGCTGTTTTTGTCGATTGCTGTTGTATATTTTATTATTTGCGACTCTAGAAAGCAGAAGAAAAGGTAAAATGAAATTAAAAAAAATGGAAAAATTAGAATTGGAATAAACCTATACTTCTTGAAATTTGAAACGCTTAAAATTATAGCTAATCCAATTGGAATTAAGGTCAATATAAAACCTAAATCTGGAACGAAAAGGCGAATTTCTTTTCCACCATAATATTGTAAATCGTAGTTAGCAACTTTATAAATTATTGTTCGTGTTAAAGTGCGATAGTTTATATCATAAATTATTCCGATTAAGAAAAATAGAATAATTGAAAAAAGTAAAATTATTTTATTTTTAAATTTCATTAGATTTAAAATAGATTATTGTTCCATCAAATATATCTAAATAAAAAATAAAAAAGATAGATTATCCAAAAGCCAAAAAAAATGCCCTTTTTTCTTTTCGGAAAAAAGGGTAAATTATATAAGTAAACGTTTAAAAGATCTATTTCTTAAAACTATAAACTACTTTTTAATCTTAACCAACAAGTTTTGTTATACCATTATTGATGTCAATTTCTGCAAAGTTATGTTTTCCCATAACGATAAGTAGTTTGTCAGTATTATAGCCTACATATCTTATTTCAGGATTTCCATTTTTTGGTTTTCCGCAAATAGAAATTACATTTGTTTGCCATTTCAATTTGCTTCCTTTATAAGCAGAGATAGTTTGTAGGTCGTTTTCAACATAATAAATAATGTTGTTTTTTTTAATTCCTCTTTTTTGCGTTTTTGCAAAATTAATTTCTGAGTTTTTTGAAATTAAAGTGTCATTGAATTTTTGACCAATGCCAGTGTGCGTGACAAAAAATGTCAACATAGATAGTTTTAAAAATTGTTTCATTTGGATAGAATTGGGGGTTCATAATCGATTCAAATATAATTAATTAAAGCAAATAATAACATTTTATTAAGAGAAAAAAAAAGACCCTTTTCCGAAATGGGAAAAGGGTAAAATATCTAAGTTAATTTTAAAGAAAAACTATTTTTTCCAACTAAAAATTCGGGGATTCACAGAAACCATCATCCATGCCCAATTGTTGGTATGACCTGCGTCACCTGCTTTTAAAAATTCCATAGTTTTAGAGCCAAACATTTGAGAATAACCTCCCGTAAGCGCAATGTCCTTTTTGAAGTTATAGCCTGTTGTAAAATCAATTTCTGTTCCTAAATAATGTTTTAATTCTTCATTAAGTGGTGTTACAATTTTATTCGGAGTATTAAATACATGCGGAATCAAAGCAAATTGCCATTTGTTGCTGGTATAATTCAGTTTTAAATAAGCATCTTCTAAGCCCATTGTGTTTTGGTAATTACCAACATAGAAATAATCCATATAACCATTGTAAGCATGATTGTTACCAAATATAGGAGAGAAGGACTTGATAACATTACTTTTATCGTTTGTATCTTTTCCGGATAAAAATTCATAACCCAGACAAGCTTTAAAAGAATCGGTTACAGTATATCCAAAACTACCTCCGGCATACCAGGCACTAACTTGTTTGTCAGCATTTTTGCCGGTTTGACCGTATAGGCCAACATTGGTGTCAATTTTTTTGGTTTTGTACGTTAGATACGTTCCAAAAGTCTGCTTGTAATCAACCAATAGTTTCTTTTGGATATTTTCATATTCATAACCTGTATTCAAAAACAGTAAGCTGGCACCAAAATTTTCATAATTAGAATGAAACCATGCATATTGCATCGCTTTGTAATTGGCTACCTTGTAAGGTGTTTGGATGATATTTTCTGCAGTTGAATTATAAGCCGCTCCTAAATCCAATTGATGATTTACGGGATGAAAAGAAACCACCAACGCATCATGACTTTGTCCTTGTTGTGCCCAATCCATTTCGGCCATAATACGCTGATTATCGTAGGCTAATACTTGTCGGCCCATTCTTGCACTCCATTTAGGTGTGAAATCATATTGCGCCCAGGCTTCAAAAAGCGCAACACTATTTTTATCAGCAAGTGTTGTGGTCGGAACATCTCCCCAGGTTCTGATGTTTTGCAACGTTACTTTTGTACTTAACTGATCTTGTTTGTAATTAAAATTTAATCTCGTTCGCTGCGAAATTTGAGAAGTTCCTTCCTGACCTTCCGGTAAAAGTGTTCTATACCCATTTCGATACTCGAAGCGCGGTCTGATTTGTAAATTTGCCTCTAATTCTTGTGCCTGTACACCTGCTGTGATCATCCCCATCAGCGCTAAAAGAATTATTCCTGATTTTTTCATATTGTGATTTATTAAAAATAAGTCGCAATATTATAAGAATAGGATTACTTTTTAACTGATAAATATCATGTTTTTAAGAGGCGATAAGAGGCTAATTACGGTCAATAACACGGGATAAAACAGGTTGTTTTTCGTTCATAATTTTAGTGATGGTATAATGCATCCAAATCAAACAAAGAGCGGAAAATACAAGGATAAAGATCCATGAACTAGACCAGATTCCGGTTGCCGTTAACAGGTATCCAAAGATAATCGGGCCAAAGAAACCGCCTAGTCCACCAATCATTCCAACCATTCCACCAACAACACCCACTTCTGTTGGGAAATATTCGGGAATATGTTTGTAGACCGCGGCTTTTCCAATTCCCCAGGAAATCCCGATTAGAATAACCAAAACCAGAAAAACCCACATATTGGCATCAAATTTAATTACGGTGATTCCTTTGGCCAGCAATTCTTTTTTCTTCACTGTTTGGTTTTGTTGTACTACAACTTGCTGCCAGGAAGTTTTAGTTGGGAAAATGGCATTTTCAACATCAGTTTCTTTTTTCTGAGCAACAGCAAAATCAGTATCGCCAACTTTAATTTTGTCATTTGAAACTTGCGTGATTGTTCCTTTTTTGGTAGCCAAAACGCCCGGGCCTGTTGTTGTGATTTCCATTTTCGGAACCATTAATAAAGCGCTTAAAACAACAGAAGAACTTAAAACCCAATACATCACTTTTCTGGCTCCGAATTTATCTGATAAATAACCACCAAAAGCCCTGATTACACCAGAAGGCAAACTGAAAAGCGTTGCAAATAATCCACCCATTACCAAACTCGTTTGATACACGTTCATGAAATTCGGCAATAACCATTGTGAGTAAGCCACGAAACATCCGAAAACTAAAAAGTAATACGCTCCAAAACGCCAAACTCGTGCACATTTAAGAGATTGCAGCATTTGTGAAACACTTTTGGTATTGTTTTCTATTTTTTTGTTTTTAGCGAAAATTAAAAAGGCGATTCCAATTACAACCAAGGCTATACCATAAATTACAGGCAATATTTTCCAGCCGTTTTGCGGATCTTCTATCGAGAAATGATTTAATAAAGAAGGTGCTAAAAAGGTAGTGATTGCAGCTCCGGCATTTCCCATTCCGAAGATTCCTAAAGCACGTCCCTGCCATTCTTTTGGATACCAAATCGAAGTATATCCAATTCCGACAGCAAAACTCGTACCGACCATTCCGAATAAAAAACTCAATAAGGCGAATGTTATAAAACTGTCTGCAAGAGGCAATAAAAATAACGGAATCGAGCAGAGTAGCAGTAACAGTGAAAAAACATATTTTCCACCAAATTTATCAGTCAAAATACCAATTGGCAAACGCATAATTGATCCGGTCAGAATCGGAATGCCAAGCAGCCAACCAACCTGAACAACGCTCCAGTGAAAAATACCATTATCTACTAAAAAGGTTACTAAGACACCATTTAAAGTCCAACAGGCGAAACACACGGTGAAAGCCAGGGTATTTAAAATTAAAATTTTGTGTGATTGCGAGAGTGAGTTTGTATTTTCCATAGCACTTATATTTTTTAACAAAAATAAGTACTATAACGTAGTTAAAAACTGCGAAAACGCAGTTTTTGAGAAATAATTACGTAATTATACGTAGTTTTTTATAATAAAGAATACTCCGTCGCTTTATTCGAAAGTTCCATTAGATTTTTTACTTTCAGCTTTTTCATCAGGTTAAAACGGTGCACTTCGGCAGTACGCTTACTGATATCAAGCGCTTCAGCAATTTCTTTGTTTCCTTTTCCGGATAATAAAAGCGTCAGGATTTCTTTTTCTCGTTTGGTAATCATCATTTCCTCCCCTAAGTTTTGTTTAGGTTCTAATGAAGCAGAAGAGTTTGTCAATTGTCCAATAAGTATAGAGGAAATATCTCCACTGAAATATTTTCCACCAGCAGCAACAGTATGAAGGGCTTTTAAGAATTCTTCTTTACTGGAACCTTTCAATAGATAACCATCGGCTCCGGCTTTAATCGATTTCAATACGTATTCTTCAGATTCGTGCATAGAAAGCATAATGATTTTTACGTCATTATTCTCGCTTCTAAGTTTTTCTACTACCTCGATACCGGTTAAGTTCGGCATACGAATATCTACTATAAGTAAATCGGGTTTACTGTCCGCAACCACTTCAAGAGCGTCGGCTCCATCAATAGCTTCGCCCACAACCTCAATGTTTGCTTCGTTTTCCAGTAAAGATTTTATTCCATCTCTTACAAATACATGATCATCTGCCAGGACAACTCGAATAGTAGCACTCATATTTTACTTAATTTTGATTCTGAATTTTTACGTATATTCATCTATAAAGAAGATGCTAATATACGTAATTTTTTAGATTAGATAATGTGCCAATTAGATAATTAGATAATGTGAGAATTGTTTAATTAGATAATGTGGCAATTAGATAATTAGATAATGTGCAAACAACTTTGTTATTTGGTTATTTTTTTGCGCAAACTTGTCATCTCGACGAAGGAGAGATCACACTCGTGGATCGACAAAGATTGGAGATTTTGATTGCGGAGTTTCGCGTGTCATTGATATATACAACGGAAAATTATCTAATTATCTAATTGACAAATTATCTAATTATTCAAATTGGTATATTAAAAGTAATCCTAGTCCCTTCACCAGGAATTGATTTAAAGAAAACGCGTCCGTTAATGTATTGGATTCTTTCCTGCATAAATAACATTCCCATTCCGGATTCACTGTTACGTTTCTTATCAACAGCAGCTACATCAAAACCTTTACCGTTGTCATCTACAATAATGCTAAGTAAAGTATTGCTGTGCGAAAGCTGAACAATAATATGCGATGATTCAGCGTATTTAATGGCATTATTGATGGCTTCCTGGGTAAGGCGATAAATATTGATTTCGATTAAAGAATCTAAACGCTGGCTAAAATCGGTTTTGTTATAGAATAGAATTTCTTTTCCTGTCAGTTTAGAAAGTTCCTGAGTCAGTTTTGCCAGTGATGAAACAATACCGTGATCGCTTAATTCCGGAGGCATTAAATTGAAAGTTGCGGTGCGGACTCCCTTGATAATATCAAGAGATAATTTCTTTAAATATTCAATTTTTTGAGCCGATTTTTCCTTGTCATCCAAATTGATACTTTCTAAACTGAATTTCAAACCAGTTAACATTTGGCCAATTCCGTCGTGAATTTCTTTGGCAATTCGGTTTTGTTCGTTTTCCTGATTCTCAACAATTTTACTCGAAATAACCTTTTGCTGATTGATTTTTTCGGTACTGTTTTCGATGTTTAGCCGTTCTACTTCACGCTGTGCTTTTTTGCGTTCTGTAATATTGAAACAAATAATTAGAAGTTCTAGTTCATCTTTTTTTATGGTAACCGGAACCATTGAAAGATCCAGCCAGATATTTTGTGCTTCTTTGTTGATAATATTAATTTCACCCTGCCAGCCACTGCGCTGTTTTTCGAAAATAATGCGGTCAATATTTAATTGCTCTTTTTCGTCAGTGGTTAAAACTTCAGAGAATTTTTTGTTGGAAGAAAACTTAGTGTAATTTAAAAGTTTGGCGAATTTTTCACCAATATGAATAATGGAACCATCAGGCGCAATCCGGCAATAGAGCAGCGTATTTTCCATCGCATAATTCAGCGATTTTAATTCTTTTACGGAGTTTTCCTTTATTTCGCTGATAATCTCGGTGTCGTATGCGAGTTTTAAAGCTTTCTTTTCAGAAGATAAAAGTTTGGCAATAAGTCGTTCTATCTTTTTGTTGGTTGGTTTGAAGATAAAGAAAAATTCCAGCAGTAAGACTAATAGGGTAAAGGCAAAAATCCAATACTCGATTCGGCGTTGTTCTGTTACTTTTTCGTGTGCTTCCAGATCATACTGACTCACAATCTGATTCATTTTCGAAAGAAAAAGACCTTCGTTTTTCAGAATGGTTTCAACCAGTTTTTGATTCGTTGCTAAGTTGCTTTTTTGCTCTAAATTCAGCAGAAACAAATCGGTCGTTTCTACAATATTGTTGAAACTAGGTTTTATTTCAAGGTATAATTTATCTAGCGTTTCGCTTTTTTCTTTCGGAAAAGCCAGGCTATCACTTCCATTTTCGAGTGAATTTTGGTTGTTTTTCCAAAGAGATAAAACATTTTTTAGATGGGAAATTTGTTTTTGAGAAGTGGTATCAGAAACATAATGTAAAATCAATACTTCTTTTACAATTTTCTGACTCAGCATTCTCTGCTTCCCGGAAATATTGATGATTTTAGAATCGCTAAGCTGTTGTTTTAAGTTGTATTGAACTAAAACCTGACTTATAATTATAGTTATAGCAATAGTCCACAGTGCAAAAAAATACAGACGGCGTAAATTTTTGAACGTAATTTTATCTGCAGTTTCCTGATTGCTTTTTTTCATTCGAAGATAATATTTGTCTTTAGCGGAAAATGGAATTCGCTTTCAGCTCATTTCATAATAAATTACAATCCTAAAGAAGCTTTTATCAAGTTTAAATTTTCTTCAGAATAATTAATCTTTAAAGCTTCCTGATGTCCTTTGTCCGACATTTTATCCCAGGTTTTTTTGATGATATTTTTTAGTTTTTCCTCATCATGTTTGTGCACAAAAGGATCTAAATAATATTCTAAAAAGACTAAACAAATTACATCTTCAAGCAGTTGTGTTTCGGCATCTTTTTTAAGTAATTTTTTTTCGATTAAAAAAGAAACACGGTCAATAAAATCTTGATTATATCCTGCTTTTTCTAAGATTTCGGCAGTAAGTTTAGCATGAAATTTTTTCAATTCTTCTCTCCATCTCAAATAGCCCACACGATCCATTGGGTATGATTCGCGAGCGACTTTCCATCGACAAATGTGTTGTGCTTTTGAGGCAATCTGAACTTCTTCTGAAGCTTCAGGCTCAAATTGCATCAGCCTTTTGTACATCCTGTTTGAATAGAGTAATTCTTTAGGATATTCGTTGTTTTGATCGATTTCGATATTTGGATCCTGAGCGTTTTCGGCATCAATCCATTCGGTTGCTTTTTGAAAAGGTGTAGTCATTGTTGGTTGGATAATAGATTTCAAATATACGTAAATAAGTATAAAAGTCTAAAGTTGAAAATTGAAAGTGAGATGAAAGACGTTAGATGTGAAATATGAAATGTGAATTCTTTATTATGGCTTTTTACGTCTCACTTTTTACAGTTTACATTTTGCATTTTACAAATTTTCTAGTCTATAAACCCAACAAACACTTCGTCTTCAACGACTTTAATCGGATACGTTGCAATTTTTAAATCATCATCTCCATTCAGGTTTGAACCGTCAACCAATGAAAACGTTTTTTTGTGCATCGGACACGCAATTTTCGGAATATCATCTGTAGATCCGGTCATTCCTCTGGCCAAAACCATTTCCATTTTGTGTGGACAGGCATTTTGACAAGCGTACCATTCGTTGCGGCGTGAAAAATTGAAAATCGCGATTTGCTTGTTTTTATATTTGATACAGCCTCCGCGATTGGTTGGAAAATCTTCTACTTTTCCGGCTTTGAACCAAATTGTAGCATCGTTTGGATGTACTGTTTCGTATTGACTTAAGATTTCTTCCATTTTGAGCATTTTTTTGTTCCTGTTTCTTATCCCTCTTTTTACAATCAAGAGAGTTTGATGGCGCAGTAAAAAAGAGGGTAAGAGGACAGCAAACGTTTGTGATATTTTTTTTCTTTTTTTGGAGCTGTTTTTAAACACATAGAAAACATAGTTTTTTGTCTTTGGAAAAGGAAATCAAAAGAAACTAGTTTCTAACACATAGCTATGTGTTTTTAAGCAAGTGAAACGCCTTTATTCATTTCAATGAGCTATGTTTCTATGTGTTTAAAATTTATTTATAAAGTTTTAAGACCAAGCTTTTGGCGCTTTTTGATCTCTTAAAGGAACAAAAACAACATTGTCATCTTTCTCCTCAGAGTTTACAAAATGGTTGAAACGTTTTAATAATCTTGGTTTTTCTAATACTTGTTTCCATTCGCATTCGAAAGTGTTAACTAAAGTTTGCATTTCAGCTTCTAAGGTTTCGCAAAGGCCTAAACTATCTTCAATAATTACTTCTTTCAAATACTCTAAACCTCCGTCCAGTTTTTCCAGCCAGGTAGAAGTTCTAATCAGCGGACCAGCCGTGCGGATGTAATACATTAAAAAGCGATCCATATATTTGATAACCGTTTCTTTATCAATTTTTTCGGCTAATAAAACAGCGTGTTTTGGGTTCGCTCCACCATTTCCGGCGATGTATAAATTCCATCCGCCTTCAACAGCAATTAAACCAAAATCTTTTCCACGGGCTTCGGCACATTCGCGAATACAGGCCGAAACACCACCTTTTAATTTGTGCGGAGAACGGATTCCTTTGTATCTGTTTTCTAATTCGATTGCAAATCCGGCGCTGTCGTCCATTCCGTAACGACACCAGGCATTTCCGACACAGCTTTTTACGGCACGAAGTGATTTGCCATAAGCGTGACCACTTTCAAAACCATTGTCAATTAAGATTTTCCAAATTTTTGGTAAGTCACTTAAATGAGCTCCAAACAAATCAACACGTTGAGCACCCGTAATTTTAGTATATAAATCGAATTGTTTAGCAACTTCTCCGATAACGATTAATTTCTCTGCCGTAATTTCTCCACCGGCAACTCTTGGTACAACAGAATACGTTCCGTTTCGTTGAATGTTCGCCAAAAATCTATCGTTAGTATCTTGTGTGGTTACGTGTTTGTTGGCAGTATCGTTGTAAATACTGGAGAAAATCGAAGCTACAACTGGTTTGCAAACTTCACAGCCGTCACCTTTTCCGTGATGGTCTATTACATCATAGAAATTCTCGTATTTATTGATTTTTACTAAGTCAAATAATTCCTGACGGTTATAATTAAAATGCTCGCAGATAACCTCTTTTACTTCTTTTCCAAGTGATTTTTGAGTGGCTTTTACCAAATCAGAAACCATTGGTTTACAGCCTCCACAACCTGAAGTTGCTTTGGTATGTTTTACAACATCTGAAAAACTGGAGCAGGTTTCGTCTAAAAGCGAACAGCAAATAGAACCTTTTGTTACGTTTTCGCAAGAACAAATTACAGCAGTATCCGGCAAGTCTAAAACGCTTCCTAAACTTGAACCTTCAGAACCGTCTCTTGATCCTAAAATCAAATCTTCAGGATTTTTAGGCAAAGCCATAGCATTGCTGTAAATCTGAAAAAGTGAATTATAATCGCTTGAATCACCAACTAGAATTCCGCCTAATAAGGTTTTAGAATCTTTAGTAACGTTGATTCTTTTGTAAACGCCTGATAATTTATTCTCATAAATAATAGCCGTTACATCGTCATTTTCGATAAAAGGATCACCAAAACTCGCAACTTCAACACCAATTAGTTTCAATTGTGTCGACATATCGATGGTTTCTCTCATGGTTTTAGAACCATTTAAGATTTGCTCAGCAGCTACATCGGCCATTTCGTAACCAGGAGCAACAAGTCCGTAAATGTTTTGATTGTATAAAGCCACCTCGCCAATCGCATAAATAGAAGGATCTGATGTTTGCATCTGATTGTTTACCACAACGCCGCCTCGTAAACCAACCTCCAATCCTGAAACTCGGGCTAATTCGTCGCGAGGTTTAATTCCGGCAGATATAACCAACATATCAACTTTTAACAATTCTTCGTTGGCAAACATCATTCCCGTTATGCATGCCGCACCGTCAATATATTGTGTGGCTTTGTTTAAATGAATGCCAATATTTAATTCTTCAATTTTAGACTGCAACATGTCGCTGGCACCTTTGTCCAATTGTCTCGGCATCAGTCTTGGAGCAAATTCCACTACGTGTGGATTAAGACCTAAATCACGAACCGCTTTTGCAGCTTCTAGACCTAATAGACCACCACCTAAAACGGCTGCTTCTGTTGCACCTTTTTGTTTTATTTTTTTGGCGTACCCCATAATCGCATCCAAATCCTCGATGGTTCTGTACACAAACACACCTTCTTTTTCAACACCGTCAATTGGAGGTACAAATGCCGAAGATCCAGTTGCAAGAACTAAGTAGTCGTACGTATGGGTTTTTTCTAAATGCGTATGTATTGTTTTTTCTGTTCTGTTAATATCTGTAATTAACTCAGAAGTGTTTAGAATAATATTGTTTTCTGCGTACCATTCACTAGTCGACATTGATAAGTCATCTGCGGTTTTGCCTCCAAAGTATTCACTTAAGTGAACACGGTCGTAAGCACGTCTTGGCTCTTCACCAAAAACGGTAATCTGATACTTTTCCTGTCCTGATTTTGCAATGAATTTTTCGCAAAATTTATAACCAACCATGCCGTTTCCAACTACTATTACTCTTATCATGATTTCTTTAATTAAGTATTACTACGCAAATATAAGTATTTATACTTATTAAAATACGTACTTAGTTTACTTTTTTGTTAGAAAAATAACTAAATTAAATACGTATTTTATCGTAATCTCTTAAGTAGTGCGGATTTCAGACGGTTTCCCAGCATTGTAAAATTTATGATTTTGGTGCCGATTTTCTTAAATTTGAAAGGATTCTAAATAAGCTTTTCAAAAAATTGTTGTAAATTCAATTCATTTTAAATAGCAATCTCATGAAAAATATATTTGTATTCTTGGTTTTATCTTCTTTGATAGTAAGTTGTAAATCAGCAACATCAGGTTCAAAAGAAACAGCTTCAGCAACAAATTCTCAGGAAGCTGATATGACCATCTATTTTAAAGCAACCGGAAATGAACCTTTCTGGGGAATAACTCTAGGGAAGGAGCAAACCATCTTTACATCGCTGATTCCTGGAAAAGAGAAAATCATTTTTTCATCTGTTGAACCTATAAAAGCAATGGATGCCAATGTTAAAATGTATAAATTGAACAATGAACAGGCAACAGCGACAGTTACCATTCAGCAAGTAGATTGTCAGGATTCTATGTCGGGCGCGATTTCGCCTTATAAAGTTTCAATTGAAATTAAAAACAATTCAGAGCTTGAGTCTAAAAAAGTCGAAGGCTGCGGAAAATATATTACCGATTACCGCCTCCATGATATTTGGGTTTTGGAAGAATTAAACGGTTATAAAGTTTTCATAGCCGATTATCAAAAAGAATTACCAAGAATAGAAATTCATGCACAGGAAAATACCTTTATGGGTTTTGGAGGCTGTAATTCAATTTCCGGAACTATATTTTATGAAAAAGACCTATTAAGATTTACCAAAGTAATTTCGACTTTAATGGCCTGCGCGCCGGGTAATAAAGAAGGCGAATTTACCAAAGCACTTCAAAGTACAACCACTTATTCAATTGGCGATAACCGATTGACGCTTTCAAATCCTTCAGGAAAATTGTTGGTATTTAGAAAGGTTGATTAGTATTAATTTCGATGTTATCGAATAGTTTGTCATTCCGAGGAACGAGGAATCCCCACAAGTAGCTCGACAAAGATTTAACTTTCTGTGCGGAGCTACTTGTGGGGATTCCTCGTTCCTCGGAATGACAATACGGGACGAAAAAAATAAAAATCCGTATAAATCCGCGTCTTCGCTTTAGCGAATCCGCGTCATCCGCGTTCTATACTCGCATCGTTATTCAAATAATTCCTTAGGATCTTCTTCCTCTCCTTCGATAAAATCCAATTCCAAAGCACGAACCGTCTGAACCGCATTTCCGGCAATACCACGAATCGATCCGTACATTCCTAAAGTATTATGAACCACTTTTTCGATTTGTTTTTCACGTTGTTTCCAGATACGTTGCATCGCTCTTTTTTCGGCATCAAGATCGCCTTGCATTTGCGTAAAACCTTCTACGATTCCTTCAATTTGCAAACGGAATTCATTACTAGTTAAAAAGTCATACAACATCGACATTTTATCGCCTTTGTTTTCCTGCGCCTGAACTGCCTGACTTACCTGAATTAATGACTGGCGTAAAACAGCACTTAAACCTTTAAATTCTTCATAAGTACAAATCCAAATACCATCACGCATTCCCATTCGGTCCATTCCGGCTGGCATGACTTCGGTTACTAAAACACCAATATTGGCTCTTTTGGTTCGAATATCATTTTTGAATTTCTCAATCCAGGAAGGTTGAAAAGCTTTGGTACGCTTGCTTTCGTAGTAAATTGAACCGCAATTTTGTAATTCGCGTGTGTTTACAATTTGAAGACAATCGGCACCGTTGGCACCTTTTTTAATTTCATCAATACTGTCTAACGGAAAATTATTGGCCAGCCATTCTTCAATCGCTAATTCCATTACTTCGCCTTGTAACTGCATAGAACCTTGTTCCTGCTTGCGTTTCATTTCTTCGATTAGCTTTTTCTGATCGTCAGATTGTTTCTGGTATTCTTTTATCTTAAGTTCATTTTTTTCTTCTTCCTGTTTACGGATTTTATCACGTTCTAAAACCAAAGTAGCGTTCAGTTGTTTTTGAGCCTCGGCTTCGATCGCTTCTTTCATTTCCAGTTTTTCACGTTGGAGTTTTGCAATTTCGCCTGTCATTTTATTCATTTCACGAAGCTTCTCCGATTTCTCAGAAAGTTCTTTTTCCATTAAGGTCAAACGATCTTTATTTTCTTCTTCGAGTTTGGTTTTTAGCTTTTCGGTAATCTCTTTTTCGGCTGTCTTTTTTTCGCGTTCTAAGCGTTCAGCGAAAAGTTCATTTTCCTGCTTCTTTTTAGCTTCAAAGTCGGCTTTGGCTTTTTCGAATTGTTCATTTTTAAGTTCCAATTCTCTGGATTGAGCATTGGCTTTTTGTTGAAATTCTTTACGGATACTGTCTTCCAACTGATGTTTTAATACATCATTAACATCGATTGGTGTCCCGCAATTTGGGCATATAATTGAAGATTGCTCAGCCATTTTTATTGATTTTTTAACGAGAATTATAATTTGCTAAGGTATTTAAAAGTTATCTTTTAAGCGCAAAACAAGTTGTGATAAATTGTAACGTTTTTTTAGCCACGAATTCACGAATTTTTATTTTTTAAAATCTATGCGCAAGCTAAAAAAGAAATTCGTGAATTCGTGGCTATTCTTTTTTCAATAAAAAATCCACCGCAGATCTTGTGATTTCAGAATCATCTTCTTTTGAAGTTATTAAAGAAACATCTGTAAATAAACTGACTTTTTTCAATTGTATAAAACCGATTTCGGCATCCTGATTATTCTTCGCAATGTTGGAGGGAACAATCGAAATTCCCAAACCATTTTTAACCAATTGCACAATTGAATTGATGTTGTTGGATTCGTGAACGACTTTTGGTTCAAAACCGTAGAAAGCGCAGAGTTCTAATAAAACTTCATAATAATGTGGCGCGTAATCTTTATTAAAAAACACAAAAGTTTCGTCTTTTAGATTCGTAATCTCGTCTTCTGAATTAATTTGAATCGAACTCCTATTATAGACTACTGAAAATCCATCCTGAAACCACAATTGCGCTTTTATTTTTGGAGATTTTATCGTTGACCGAATAATTCCTAAATCAATTTTTCCCTGTTCCAAAGCTGAAATTTGTTTACTGGTGGAAACTTCAAAAAGCTTGAAATTCACATACGGGAATTGCTCTTTCAAGTGTTTGATCAAGTCTGAAATAACAGACGAATAAATCGAACTGATATACGCGATTCTGAATTCGCCTGAAACATTCTCGGCAATCTTTTTTGTTTTAACGGAAATGCGTTCCAGATCTTGAAAAAGTGATTTGACTTCTTTTTCGAAATATTT
Organism: Flavobacterium aquidurense; assembly: GCA_900107365.1. Lineage (GTDB taxonomy): Bacteria > Bacteroidota > Bacteroidia > Flavobacteriales > Flavobacteriaceae > Flavobacterium > Flavobacterium aquidurense. Next base: position 103,929 of record FNPS01000002.1, on the reverse strand, counting down.
TCCAGCTTCGGTAAGTTCTACTTTTTTGTTGTTTCTGATAAAAAGCTTTGCCTGAAGTTCTTCTTCCAATTCCATAATCTGACGACTCAATGGAGGCTGGGAAATAAATAGTTTTTCTGAGGCCTTGGTAAAGTTCAGTTCTTCGGCCACAGCCAGAAAATATTTCAAGTGACGTAATTCCATAAATACCTATTAAGTATTAATAATTAACAAAATAAGTATTTTTGAAGTATATATCAAAATAGTAGTTTTGAGAAAAAATTGTTTCACGCAGATTTTAAAAAGGATTTAAGCAGATTGGCGCAGATATTTTTTTATGCGTGAATTTTTTAAATTTAATTTAGAATCCTAAATGAAGATTAAAAGAAAAAATCCTTTTTAATCTGCTTAAATCTGTATAAAATCTGCGTGAAAATAAAACTCAAAGTTAAAAAACATAAAAAATGAAAAAATCAACTATTGAAGAGATTAGAGAGCGTTTTGATAATGATGTCGAACGATTTTCAAATTTAGAAACGGGACAAGTGGCAACAATTGACGCTACTATTTCTTTGGAATTAATTACAGAAGCATCCAAAAGGATTGTCCCGAATGCTCAAAATGTTTTGGATATTGGCTGCGGTGCCGGGAATTATACTTTGAAAATGTTATCTAAGTTGCCCAATTTAAATTGCACTTTAGTCGATTTGAGTTTGCCAATGTTAGATAAAGCTTTTGAAAGAGTTTCTGCGGAAACAAATGGTAAGGTAGAAGTCAAACAAGGCGATATCCGTGAAGTCGAATTGCCAGAAAATCATTTTGATATTATTTTGGCAGGAGCAGTTTTACATCACTTAAGGGATGATCAGGACTGGGAAACGACTTTTACTAAAATATTTAAGTTATTAAGACCAGGTGGCTGTTTCATGATTTCGGACTTGATTACACAAGACACGGAATTATTAAATGAATATACCTGGCAACGTTATGGCGATTATTTAGAGGGAATTGGAGGCGCAGAATACCGTCAGAAAGTTTTGGATTATGTAGAGAAAGAAGACACACCAAGATCGATGAATTATCAATTGGATTTGATGAAGAAAGTTGGTTTTACAAGCGTTGAAATTTTACACAAGAATATGTGTTTTGGTGCTTTTGGAGGTATAAAGTAGTTTTTTTCGCCACGAATTCACGAATTAATTTAAATGCTTTGCGCATAGATTTTAAAAAATAAATTCGTGAATTCGTGGCGGAAAACTATACAGTTTCTTTAAGCTCAGAAAACTTATTTTTAAAATCAAAAACCAATTGCGAAGGACCGTTTTGCTGTAGGTAATCTAATTTTTCTACGGCTTCATCAAGTGTTGGAATATGTCCCTTTGGAATCCACCACATTGCTGTAGCTGCTTTTCCGAATTTTAAAAACCATTCTTTACGACGTCTTAAAAACTCGCTGTGAAACGTTTTGTACATATAATGCTCCAACGTTTCAATATTTTCCCAAACCGAAACATTTACAATAATCTGTTCGTCATTATACGGATTCAGGTTTGTCGCATTATAACTGTCGTCTTTCAATCTCCAGACAAAACCTTCGCTGTTTTCGGCTAAAGCATTGACAAGATCCAGATTGTCTACAAATTCTTTCATGATCGGGTCGTTTATCGTGACTCCTTTCATTTTGGCAATATTAATTTCGGCAAGATGGTATTTACTCATGTTCAACTAATTAAAGATGAGGCAAGTTAATTTATTGATGCCTAATTATTGTAACTTTTTATACTAATTGTGTTGTTTTATAAACCTGTATAGGAGAGGAAACCAGACCTTCGCTTTGCTTGATAAAATCCTGTAAATACGGTTGATTGTTATGGATATCAAGTCCTGGCTGATCTTGCCATTCTTCCCAAATGATAAAAACATTTTCAGAATGATGAAGATCATAACGTACGCAAGCTGCTTCTTTTCTGGTTTCGGTGACCAAATGATTTAACATGCTTTGTAATTGTTCTATGTTTTCTGTTTTGCTTTTAAATAGTGCTGTAATTGAAATCATAATCGTGAAAAGTTAAAGGTTAAAAGTTAAAAGTTTTATCTAAGTGGTTGGTGTAATTTTCTTTAAAGATGTCAATGTTTTCGGCGGTGGCACCTTTTTCAACGTCGTGAAAATGGAAACTGTCTAGTTTTTCCATACCTACAAATTTATTCATTTTATGGAAACCAAACATAGCTCCATCATCTACAGATGTTTCTTCGAAAAATTCTCCTGGAAGGGTGAATGCGGTTGCAGGTGCATTCCAACTTGTGGTTAGCATGTATTTGCGTCCGTGTAGTTGCCCTCCCGTTCCGTAATTAATGTCCGGATTGGTTCTGGTTCTTCCGTCACTTCTGTAAATTCCTTTGTTATGTCCGGCTGTGAAAACATCGTCAATGTATTTTTTGAAAAGGTTTGGTAGTTGAAACCACCAAACAGGTGTATGATAAACGACAACATCAGCCCAAACGAATTTTTCGACTTCTTCGTCAAGATCAAAACCTTGTTTGATGTCGGTTGTTTTTATTTCGAATTGCTTGCTGTTTGTTAAGTATTCGATTGTCCAGTCGGTAACGGTTTGGTTAAATTTTCCGCCTGAATGAGCGAAATTTTGACTTCCGTTGATGATAAATATTTTCTTCATGTCTTTAAATCTTCTTATGAATTCGTGAGTGTGAGGGATAGAAGTGGAAATCCTTTTGTGCCGGGGTTCGGCACAAAAGATTGCAACGGATAGCCCGACCCCGCTTTTTCTGCGGGGACACACCCAAATTATTTTTATTGATTTTTATTTATTGCGCATAATTTTAAACACATAGAAACATAGTTTTCTTTGGCTAAAAAAGAATGTGGAAAGAAACTAGTTTCTCACACATAGCTATGTGTTTTTAGGCTAAGTGAAACGCCTTTATACATTCCTATTGGCTATGTTTCTATGTGTTTAAAATTTTAAAGAATGCTATTATTTTACTTTTGAAATAGCCTGATTAATGAAATCTAATTCTGAAACTGACAAATCGAAATCCATTGCTTTTGCGTTAGAAATCGCTTGTTCTGCGTTTCTTGCTCCGGCCAAAACGATTGTGATTCCTTTTTGTAATGTCGTCCAGCGTAAAACCAATTGTGAAATCGAAATGTGTTTTGCGTTTGCCAATGAACTTAATTCTTCGACCAATGTTTTTACCTTTTGAAGATCAAATTGACCGAAATAACCATTTCTGTGATCATTGTCTTTAAGTTTGCTGTCAGTAAAATATTTCCCGGTTAATAAACCTCTTTCCATTGGACTGTAAGCAATAATTCCGATGTTTTCTGCAAGTGTTAGCGGAATCAAATCGGTTTCGATTTTGCGATTCAGCATGCTAAACGGAACTTGGTTTGATGCAACTTGAACTATTTTTTGTGCTTCCTGAATCTGTTGAATACTATAATTACTTACGCCAAACGCTCTGATTTTTCCTTGTCGTATTAAAGTTTCAACAGCTTCCATGGTCTCAGAAATTGGAGTAGTGGAGTCTGGCCAGTGAATTTGCAATAAGTCGATATAATCAGTTTGAAGACGTTTTAAACTTTCTTCGACTTCTTTAATAATGTTGCTTTTTGAAGCGTATTTGTAAACTGGGATTTTTTTTCCGTTGTCGTCGGCATCGAAAAAGAAATCGCCTTTTTTGTTATTGCTTCCGTCCCAAACCAAACCAAATTTGGTCAATAACTGAACTTTTGAACGATCGTGAGATTTTATAGCTTCGCCAATCATTTCCTCGCTTAAGCCAAATCCGTAAAAGGGAGCAGTGTCGATTGTGGTCACGCCGTGGTCGATTGATGCCTGAATGGAAGCGATTGAATCTGCTTTTTCATTTCCGCCCCACATGTTTCCGCCAATGGCAAATGCACCGTATGTAATAGTTGATAATTCAAGTTCGGTATTGCCTAATTTTCTATATTCCATAATGTTGTATTTTTAAATCTTAAATTTCACTTGGCAAAATTATACCATTTTTAAGAGTCTTAACTTGTATATATTTGTCTTTTTTATGTAAATTTGCAACTTCAAATAATTTACTACCTCATGAAAAAAGAAAATTTATACGAGCCGTTTACCGTTTCCTTTGAAACTCTGGATGAATATCCGGATGTTGGAGATCGTCATAATTTCTTTGAATTGGTTTATATTTTGGGAGGAACTGGTTCACAATGCATCAACAAAAATATTTTTGAATACGATGCCGGACATATGTTTTTATTGACGCCTGAAGATTGTCATAATTTTACGATTGAAATGGAAACGAAGTTTTTCTTTTTGAGATTTAATGATATTTATTTGAAGAACTCTAGTCTGCAAAATGAAAATATTCAGCGTTTAGAATATATCTTACAGAATGCGAATCATCAGCCGGGTTGTATTTTGAAGAATGATGCGGATAAATGTTTGGTAAAAGTGATGATTGAAGCAATCTGTCGGGAACATCAGGATAAAGATGTTTACAATCAGGAATTGATTCAGCAATTGGTTAACACACTGATTATTATTGTGGCCAGAAATATTGCGAAGTATTTACCTGAACAGGTGAATGTTGGAACGGAAGGAAAAGCGATGGATATTTTACAATATATTCAGAATAATATTTATTATCCGGAGAAAATAAAAGCGGAATCGTTAAGCGAGTATTTTGGAATTTCGAATACCTATTTAGGACGTTATTTTAAGAAACATGCGAGTGAAACGATGCAACAATATATTAGTAATTACAAAACAAAACTGATTGAACATCGTTTGCAATTTAGTGATAAACGAATTAATGAAATTGCTTATGAATTTGGCTTTACGGATGAAAGTCACTTTAATAAATTCTTTAAAAAGCAAAGAGGGAATAGTCCTTCGGAGTTTAGGAAGACGATTCGAATTAGTGCGTAATGTTGGCACGCGGATGACCCTGATTCGCAAGCGAAAACACGGATTATCGCGGATTTTTTTTTGACACTGATTTCACAGATTAATACAGATTTTAAAATCATTTTAATCCTTTAATCTGTGGCTAAAAAATTAAATAATTTTCTTAATTACTCTAAGTTTATGAGTGTGTTTGTTCAATTCCGGATTGTAAATTCCTAAATGGTCTAAACGGTCAATGCGAACTTTTCCACTGGCGTGAATGATGTAATTATTGTCCATAATGATGCCGACATGAATGATGTTTCCTTCGTCGTTGTCAAAAAAGGCTAAATCTCCAGCTTCGCTTTCTTCTATAAAACTTAAAGGTTCTCCGTCTAGTGCTTGCTGAGACGCGTCACGATGAATTTTATAGCCGTTTAGTTTATAAACCATTTGAGTAAAACCGGAACAATCGATCCCAAAAGGTGTTTTTCCACCCCAAAGATACGGAGCGTTCAAATACATAAAAGCAGTATTTATTAAAGCGCTTTTAGGTTTTATACCGCTGGTTTTTGTTCCTTCAAAATCAAAGTTTGAAGTGTTGATTTCGCTATTATTTAAAAAAGATAGTGATGCGCCAAGCGGAATTGGCAATAATAAATTATCTGGCGCACTGATATAATCAATCAAGTCAGCATTTAAGATAATGGCTTCTTTGCTTAGCTGATTATAGTTTGTTTCTGAAATTACCTGATATTGTTTCGAATCTACCCAGCCTTCATAATCGTCAAACTGAATTTTTATTCGGGCCCACTGATTTTGACGTTCTAAAATTTCGATGTGTTCGCCAAACAAAAGTTGTGTAACGATTTCACTTCTGTCACTTGGTTCAGATCGAACGGGTACTATGGCTAGATTGCAAATTCCGAACATTTAGGGTAATTTATAAGTTGAAAATTGGGAGTTATTATTTTAACAACTCCCAATCTATTGTATTATTATTTAAGCTCTTTCGATAACAATTGCAGATGCTCCACCACCGCCATTGCAAATTGCAGCAGCCCCGGTTTTAGCATTGTTTTGTTCTAAAACATTTAGTAAAGTTACGATGATTCTGGCTCCTGAACAACCCAGAGGATGTCCTAATGAAACAGCACCACCATTTACGTTTACTTTATCGTTATCAAGATCAAGGATTTTTGAATTGGCTAATCCAACAACGGCGAAAGCTTCGTTGAATTCGAAATAATCAACATCTCCAATTGCGATTCCGGCTTTGTTTAATGCTTTTGGTAATGCTTTTGCCGGGCTTGTTGTAAACCATTTTGGTTCCTGTGCAGCGTCAGCGTAACCTTTGATATACGCTAGAGGTTTTAATCCTAATGCAATTGCTTTTTCTTCAGACATTAAAACTAAAGCAGCAGCTCCGTCGTTAATTGTAGAAGCGTTTGCAGCAGTAACAGTTCCGTCTTTTGTAAAAACAGCTGCTAATGAAGGAATTTTGTCCAGTTTTACATTAGTGTATTCTTCATCTTTAGAAATGATGATTGGTTCACCGCGTCTTTGCGGTACTTCGACAGGAACGATTTCATTGTCGAACTTTCCTGCGTCCCAGGCTTTTGCACTTCTTTCATACGATTGAATCGCAAAATTATCCTGTTCTTCACGGCTGATGTTGTATTCAGACGCACATAAATCAGCGCAAACTCCCATTGCGTTGTTATCGTAAGCATCTGTCAAACCATCTTTTTGCATTCCGTCAAGCATAGTTGCCGGGCCAAATTTAGTTCCGTTGCGCATTTGCACGTAATGCGGAATAAGACTCATGTTTTCCATTCCTCCGGCTACAACAATTTCAGCGTCACCACAAGCAATAGCCTGAGCAGCGAACATTACAGCTTTCATTCCGGAAGCACAAACTTTGTTTACGGTTGTAGCAGCAACTTCTTCAGATAAACCTGCAAAAAGCGCGGCCTGACGTGCTGGAGCTTGTCCAACTCCTGCCTGAACAACGTTGCCCATAAAAACTTCATCAACTAATTTTGGGTCTAGGTTAATTTTTTGAAGTGCGCCTTTTATAGCGGCAGCACCTAATTTTGGTGCGGGTACGGTAGATAACCCTCCCATGAAACTTCCGATAGGTGTTCTAACGGCAGAAACGATAACAACTCTTTTGTTCATTTTCTGTGTAATATTAGTTAATGTAGCAAATTTACTCTTTATTTAAATAAATTCAAATTTTGTATCAATATGTATGAGTTTCATTGGATTTTAAATTTAATATCAATTTTTTGTTAATTCTATTCGTTTGATTGTGAACAGGTTTAAAAAAAAGATTGAAAAAAGATTAAAAAAAGCGCAGAAATAGTTGTGAGATATGGAATGTTGTCTTACATTTGCAACCGCAAAACAGAACACGTTTCTTGAGCTTGGAGAGGTGCCAGAGCGGTAATGGAGCAGATTGCTAATCTGTCGACGGGTAACCGTCGCCAGGGTTCGAGTCCCTGTCTCTCCGCTTAAATTTTGCCTTCGGGGTGTAGCGTAGCCCGGTTATCGCGCCTGCTTTGGGAGCAGGAGGCCGCAGGTTCGAATCCTGCCACCCCGACAGAAACTTTACCATAAAGTTTTAAAACAAATGGACGCATAGCTCAGCTGGATAGAGCACCTGCCTTCTAAGCAGGCGGTCGAAGGTTCGAATCCTTCTGCGTTCACGAAAAGCCACTCAATCGAGTGGCTTTTTTGTTTTGTATTGGTTTTTAGTGTGCATAGCTCAGCTGGATAGAGCATCCCGATTTTTAATCGGGACGGTCGAAGGTTCGAATCCTTCTGCGTTCACGAAAAGGGATCAACACGTAAATCTGAGGAGCAGCAAAAATTAAAGGACCAGGTCCAAAAGTTGGGGATTAGGCAAAAAGATCAGATATTTTTATTTTGTTAAGTGACTTTCCTGATAGATTCGAATATTTTTTATGATGAGTCAGGCCTAAATGTTGGAATCCCACTCTAGTATTATTTTGCCTATATGGCTTCCTTCTTCCATGCATTGATGAGCACCTATTACATTCTGATAAGAAAACGTCTGGTAAATAACGGGTCTGAATTTTCCATTTTCAATTAATGGCCAGACATTTTTGTAAACTTCCTTTGTTAAACGATTTTTATAATTATCATCACGTACTCGTAGAGTACTACCAGAGATACTGATTCTTTTCGTCATTAACTGCCAGATATCAAGTTCTACGTTTTTGCCATTCTCTGCATTAATATGAATAAGTCTTCCTTCTTCGTTTAATATATTTAGATTTTTTTGAAAATAGGGCCCGGCTATCATATCAAGAATAACATCTACACCCTTACTTTTTAAAATTTCTTCAAAATCTTCTGTCTTATAATTAATCGAAAGATTCGATCCTAACTCCATACAATATTTCGCTTTTTGATCTGAACCAACTGTTGTTAGAACCTTTGAGCCTAGTGCATGGGCGATTTGAATTGCGGTAATTCCGATACCGCTGCTTCCTCCATGAACGAGTAAAGATTCTCCTGGTTTAAGGTTTCCTCGTTCAAAAATGTTAGACCAGACCGTAAATACTGTTTCTGGCAGACTGGCTGCTTCTGTTAAATTTAAACCTTTAGGAATTGGTAAACAGTGACCTTCTTTTACAGCAGCATATTGTGCATAACCACCACCAGGAAGCAGCGCGCAAACGTGATCGCCAATATTCCATTGAGTAACTTCCGGGCCACATTCTACAATAATACCGGCGACTTCAAGACCCGGGATTTCATTAGAGGTACTGCCTGGAGCGGCATATTTTCCCTGACGTTGCAAAATGTCACTTCTATTAATACCGGAAGCTTTTACTTGAATTAATACCTCATTTTTAGAAGGTATCAAATCAGGAACTTCTGTTACCTGTAAAACTTCAGGACCTCCAAATTTTGTGATCGTAATAGCTTTCATATTCTAATTTTTTTAAAAAGGTAAATTATATTTTTCAAATAAGGCCTTGTTTTCAATACTTTTTTCAAAGAGAGGTATTTCTTCATGGGCATGATTATCAGAAGCTGCCTGTCTGGCCTTTGTTGCTTCGGTGAAAGAAATTCCGTGTTCTTTTATGATATTTAATTTTAAAAAAAAGTGGGTGCTATGAAAGTATAAAATCAGGAATAATATAAAATTATTTTAAAATTTGCATTGATAAAATATACTTTTTAGTATATTTGTGACCTAATTTAGAAATTACAATGTTGACAAAAGCAGAAAGGACAAAACAATTTATACTAGAAACTGCTGTGCCAATATATAATGAGAAAGGCATTGCAGGGGCGAATATTGATGATGTACTGGAAGCAACAAAGCTCACAAAAGGATGTCTTTATGGTCACTTTGAAGGTAAAGATGATTTGTCTGAACAAGTTATAGATTTAGCGCTTAAAATGGTTTCAGATAAAATTAGGGCGGAAGTTTACAAAGGAAAAACAATTAAAGGCAAAATATTTGCCTTTTTAGATTTTTATAAAAATCCTTTTGAAACGTATATTTCTGGTGGATGTCCGATATTTAATACTGCCGTACAGGTAGATGATAATTATCCTTTTATAAAGGAAAAAGTGGCCAAAGTTATTAAAATGGGACAGCAGGAATTGACTGCTTTACTTCAGGAAGGAATTAATAATGGGGAATTTTCAGAAACTCTTGATCCTGTAGTTTTTGCTTTTAAATTGGTTGCTTCAGTTGAAGGAGGGATTGTAATGTGCAGAGTGATGGAGACGGCAAAACCGATGCATGGTCTTATTAAAAGTTTAAAAATGGAATTAGAACAACATATAGTGTAACTTTTTTATTGTTGTAAAATATACTTTTTAGTATATTTTGAAATAAACTAAAAAGTATAAAATCTTCAGGTTATATTGATTCCTGTCGATAATGCAAACAATTTAAATAAGTAAATTATGACTATTGGAGGAAAAACGATATTAGTTACAGGAGGTGGTTCCGGAATTGGTTTAGAATCTGCAAAACAATTTTTAGCCGAAGGTGCCAGGGTAATTATAACGGGCAGAAATCAGGATAAATTAGAGGCGGCGAAAAAGTTACTTCCGTCAGTAATTATTATAAAAAGTGATGTTGAAAATCCCGAAGATTCAAAAAAGCTTTTTGAGGAAGTAGTTTCTTTAGGGGGAATAGATATTTTATATAATAATGCGGGTGTTGGAAGCCCTGCCCTTAATCTCGGAATTAAAAATGAACAAATTCTGAAGAATGCTATTTATGAAATGAATATTAATTATTTTGGTGTTATAAGACTAAATACTCTTTTTATAGATATGCTGAAGTCACGAGAAGAAAGTGCCATAATAAATACGACTTCAATTTTGAGTATTGTACCAGCTTTGGAAGAACCTACGTATTCGGCAACAAAGGCAGCTTTAAGTTTTTATACCAGAACACTTAGAAAGAATTTGGAAATTTTAGGCAGCAAAGTAAAAGTATTTGAGTTGCTTCCTCCTGTCGTAGCCACAGAGATGACTGCTCAGAGAAAAGATAAAAAAATGACTCCTGAACAGTTGGTAAAAGCACTGATTGCCGGAGTTAAAAAGGATCAATATACCATTCGCGTAGGCGATACAAAACTGCTTTATATGGCAAGCAGGTTTTTTCCGCAACTGGCTTTCAATTTGGTAAATCCTAAAAAGATTTACGCAAGTCTAAAGCAATAAGTAAAACTTTAAAGTCTGTACAATGAAAGCATTTGTAATTAATAATTATAGTAAAAAAGCAAATTTGCAACTTGCAGAAATGCCTGTTCCTGAAGTAAAAGAAAGTGATGTTCTGGTTGAGGTTTATGCAGCCGGAGTAAATCTTTTAGACTCAAAAATAAAAACAGGTGAATTTAAACTTATTTTACCGTATAAGTTTCCGTTAATTTTAGGACATGATGTTGCGGGAATTATTACGAAGGTCGGAAAAGATGTAAAAAAGTTTAAAGTAGGTGATGAAGTTTATGCGCGACCGGAAGATTATCGCATAGGGACATTTGCCGAATTTATTTCAATAGATGAAAAAGATGCCGCGCTAAAGCCTAAAAATCTTTCTATGGAAGAAGCGGCCTCTATTCCTTTGGTAGCGTTGACGGCCTGGCAGGTTTTGGTTGAAAGGGCACAGATCAAAAAAGGACAAAAAGTATTTATTCAGGCAGGATCAGGAGGAGTGGGGACAATTGCGATTCAGCTCGCAAAACATTTAGGAGCAACGGTGGCTACAACCGCAAGTGCAAAAAGTTTCTCTTTCCTTGAAAAACTTGGAGCAGATCTTCTTATTGATTATAAGAATAGCGATTTTGAAAATAGACTAAGTGATTACGATGTTGTTTTGAATAGTCAAGATAACCAAACACTTGAAAAGTCTTTAAAAATATTGAAATCGGGCGGAAAACTCATTTCTATTTCGGGTCCGCCAACACCAAAATTTGCTAAGGAAATTAAAGTACCCTGGTTCGTAAAAATAATTCTTTCGTTACTAAGTTCAGGCATTCGTAAAAGGGCCAATAATAAAAATGTCGAGTATTCTTTTTTATTTATGAAAGCAGATGGGAAGCAATTAAGCGAAATTACAGCACTAATAGAAGCAAAAATAATTAAACCAACTATAGATAAGATTTTTACGTTTGAGCAAACAAGTGAAGCATTGTCGTATGTGGAAAGTGGGCGTGCTAAGGGGAAAGTCGTTATTAAAATTAAATAAATAATTCTAATGCAATATTGATCATCATTTTCAATTTAAAATGAGCAACTAATTTCTTAATAGTTATAAATGAAAAATTTTTTGATTTTCATTCATTGTGGCCCTATAAAGTAATTTAAAGAAAATCAAATAAGATTTAAATTCGGTACTGGGATTTAACTGATTTAACCCAAAACCAGATGCTTGTTTTGAATTGAATTTGTATGATTAAAAAAGTTTAAACAATGTAAGGAACTATGCATATTTTAAAGATCTATTTCAGTAATTTTGGTTTACTATATTGACAAAAAAGCCAAATCATGTTGGCTTTTTTGTTTTTTATATTTACCGAAATTTGAGATGTTTGTTCTTTAATTTATATTCTTTGAATATTTCAAAAATCTATTAAATTGATAACTCTAATCTGATTCAATTTTAGTTTCTCATTAAAAAAGCTCCTGGTTGTTCTTCCATTTTATCATATTCACCTTCTAGTCCAATAGATTCTAATTCTTCCCAGTCATTTTCATCGTATTCAGAATACATATCATCCTCAAGATTTTCTTCCAGATCACCAAGCTCTAAATTGTAATGGTTGCTTGCAGCCAGTTCAGCTACAAAGGCGTTATCTAAATAATCATCATAATTTAGTAATAACTGCTCTTCATAATAGGTCATATCATCTATAGATCCCTCAGACGAATTAAAATGATTTTCAGATTTCATATAAATAAGTTTAAAATTACTAGTTTGTCAACAAACTATTTTTTCAGTTTTGGTACGTTACGAAATTTCCGGTTCCGGTTTTTCAAAGCTATCTATTTTTGATTTTAAGAGGTCTTTATATTTTGCAAGACCAATTCCAACTATAGGTACAGCTAATGATCCAATGATAGAAGCAGCCTGCCCGTGGCCAGTTTTATTTAAATAAGAAGATAAAAGTATAGACCCAAGCGCACTAACAAGAATCAATTCTCCAGGTACATCTTTTATTTTATTTTCTATAAGTTCTCTGATATCTTCCAGGTTTTCCTGAGTAATTAAGTTTTCCATATGTTTTTAATTTAAGTTTAATGCTCTTTATATAATAAAATTACTTTTTTGATAAGAGAACATTTTATATAATAAACCATTGTAATTATATAATTCGCAGTAGTTTAAAGAAAGAAAGTGAAAACAGTTTTTCGAAGTAGAAATGGAGCATTACTAAAATTAAGAAGTTGAAGCTTTGTGCTTACAATCCATAATAATATTCAATAAAGACAAAAGAGATAAATACTATGTATATAAATTAGAAGCTTCTCAAATAGGATGATTATGTTCGCTTACATTTATCTGTTTATAGAATGTTATCTTTTTAGAATTTTCTTTCTGCCCGTGTTTAATTTTAGCATTTTATTAATAATCAAAAGATTATAATGTGTTTGGTAATTCAATATCTTTAGGTAAAGTATAAAAAAGATATATCATGAGCGACAAAACTTCTCAATTCAGTAAAATTTTCAGTGCTTCCTACCAACAAGAAAAAGTAAACCACGAACCTGATTCCAGCACAGAAGTGCAGCTCAATTCTCCAGAAAAAACAATGCCTTTTTCAGATCAGATTGGGAATTATCAACGCAATAAAGGAATTCCGTCAAAATCATTCAAAGACAGTAAAGTTTATATTGTTGGTAGTGGTATTGCAGGTATGTCGGCAGCCTACTATTTTATTAAAGATGGCCAAATACCGGGAGAAAATATAATATTCCTTGATCAGGCACATATCGATGGTGGCTCACTGGATGGTGCAGGAAATGCTCAGGATGGATTTATTATTCGTGGTGGCCGTGAAATGGATATGACTTATGAAAATCTTTGGGATATGTTTCAGGACATTCCGGCTGTCGAGCTACCTGAACCCTATAGCGTCTTAGACGAATATCGTTTGATTAATGACAACGACCCTAACTATTCAAAAGCCAGACTTATTCATAATCAGGGTCAGATAAAAGATTTTAGCAAGTTTGGTTTACATAAAATGGATCAGTTGGCCATTGTTAAACTTTTAATGAAGAAAAAAGAAGATTTGGATGATTTAACAATTCAAGATTACTTTAGCGAGTCATTTTTGAATAGTAACTTCTGGACTTTCTGGCGCACGATGTTTGCTTTCGAAAACTGGCATAGTCTTTTAGAATGCAAACTTTATATGCATCGCTTTCTGCATGCTATCGATGGTATGAAAGATTTCTCCTGTCTGGTGTTTCCAAAGTATAATCAATATGACACTTTTGTTACACCATTAAGAAAATTTCTGGTTGAAAAAGGAGTAAAGATCCAATTAGACACCTTAGTAAAAGATCTTGATATGCTTATTAATACTGACGGAAAAACAGTAAAAGGCATCATTACGGAACAAGAGGGAAAAGAAATAGAAATTCCTTTGGAACAAAATGATTTTGTTATTGTAACCACAAGTTCTATGACCGAGGATACTTATTATGGTACTAACAATACGGCGGCAGTTTCAGGAATAGAAGAAAGTACAAGTGGACAAAGTGACGGTTGGAAATTATGGAAAAATCTCGCTGCGAAATCTACTGTCTTTGGTAAACCGGAAAAATTCTGTAGCGATATTAAAAAATCGTGTTGGGAATCTGCCACACTTACCTGCAAACCATCTGCGTTTGTAAATAAATTAAAAGAATTATCTGTAAATGATCCTTATTCAGGCAAGACGGCAACGGGTGGCATTATAACCATTACAGATTCTAACTGGCTAATGAGTTTTACTTGTAACAGACAACCTCATTTTCCAACGCAACCCAATGATGTATTAGTGGTTTGGGTGTATGCCTTATTTATGGATAAGGAAGGTAATTATATTAAAAAAACAATGCCACAATGTACAGGAAATGAAATTTTAAGCGAATTGTCGTATCATTTAGGTATCGTTGACCAATTAGATAATGTAATAGAAAATACTATTGTTCGCAGCTCATTCATGCCTTATATAACTTCGATGTTTATGCCAAGAGCGAAAGGAGACCGTCCAAGAGTAATTCCGGAAGGTTGTACAAATCTGGGTTTAATAGGGCAATTTGTAGAAACTAATAATGATATTGTCTTTACTATGGAAAGTTCGGTTCGTACGGCTAGATTGGCAGTATATGGCTTGTTGAATTTAAATAAGCAGGTTCCGGATATTAATCCCTTACAATACGACATTCGTCATTTGTTAAAAGCGATGCAGTCCTTAAATGATTATCATTCTTTTCCAGGTGAAGGTATCTTAAGAAGGGTTTTAAAAGGAACTTATTACGAGCATGTTTTAGCAAATAATATTGAAGAAAAAGAAGATAGTGAATCGTTCTTTACAGAACAGTTTGGTAAGCTTCAGGATTGGTTTAAAGGCTTGTAAATAAATTTGTTAAATAGTGATCAAAGGAGAGAATATTTATAATTTCATATTAAAAACGGCTCAAAGAATGGCCTTTTCGCTATATTAAAAAACGGCTTTTTACTTTAATTGAAATATAAGTTATTCTTTTTCAGTACTGTACTAATAAATGTCTTACATTTGCGACAACAAATAATTATTAAGATGCAAGAAGGTACAGTAAAATTCTTTAATGAAGAAAAAGGTTTTGGATTTATAACACCAAAAAATGGAGGAAGTGAAATCTTTGTTCATGTTTCTGGTTTAACAGAAAACATTCGTGAAAACGATGAAGTACGTTACGATGTAGCAGAAGGCAAAAAAGGACCTAATGCGGTAAATGTAGTTGTAGCTTAATACTACTCTCTACAAGAAAGTATAAAGCACCTGCCACTGGCTGGTGCTTTTTTTATATCTCTAAATTAAACTTCTTTTTTAGTTTGTCCTTCTTGTTCTTTAATAAGAGAGTTTTGTTTTAGTTTGAATTTATTTAAAACATATTTATTGCGTTAACTCTCCTTTTTATTGAGTCAATATCTTTTATTAAAATAACAGACATTTATAAAAGTTTAAAAATAACTCCAATTTAATCTTTATAAATGCGTTTCAAATACCTGTTGATTTGTTTGATTTTGTTTTCAATCCAATCCAATTCACAAATTCTAGAAGAGAAGAAAAATTTCCGTGCGGCAGATTCATTATTGAAAGAACCTAGTTTCTCTGTTCATAAAGACAATTACTTTTTAACTGGTGTTCCACTCGACGAACCCATCGACCGTAATTCGGCAGATGTGAAATATCAGATAAGTTTTAAACTACGACTAAAATCAAAACCTTTGTGGGGTGGTTTTTTTCCTTATTTAATGTATACTCAAAAAGCTTTTTGGGATATTTATGCGAGTTCAAAGCCATTTGCAGAAATTAATTTTAATCCTGGAGTGGCAGTAGTTCGTCCATTTTATTTAAAAGGAGGAAGGCTGACTTATGGAACAATCTCTTTAGAACACGAATCAAATGGTCGTGATTCCATTTATTCCAGAACCTGGAACATGCTTGCTTTTTCCTTAAAATCACAAATTTCTCCGCGATGGATCGTCGGGTTGCGAGGTTGGATTCCTATAGTGGATAAAGAAGATAATCCTGAACTTACCAAATATGTGGGCTATGGCGAAGCGAGCGCAACTTATCAGATACAGCCGGGAAGATGGAGCGCCGATATTCTTTTCAGAAAAGGAAGCGGTCTTATCAATTACGGTTCTTTGCAGACGCAGCTAAATTGGAGACCTTATAAAACGGAGAATTATTATCTTACACTTCAATGGTTTATAGGTTATACAGAAAGTCTGATTGATTACCAGGAACATAAAAGTATGGTACGGATTGGATTTACTATAAAACCTGAAAATATGGGAATTTTTTAATGTTTAAGAGCTATTGTTTTTCTCTTTTGTAATTTGTAATGGTTTGATATCTTACGGTTTAACTTTTTTTTATTAAATTTGATGTAAGAATTTCTAGCCATTAATCATTATGGAAAAGTTAAATCGCCCGGTTTATGTAAAACCTGGTACTGATGATTTTTTTAAAAAGATTCGAAAGGAAGTAAATGAAACGGTTTTAAAAAAAACATCCCTGTATCGGTATAATGTAATTAAGTCTTTAGGACTTGTAGTGCTTTTCTTTTTGTTTTATTCTTGTATTTTGCTGTTTGGGAACAGCACACCTTTATTATTTCTTTTTTATGTTTTGTGTGGTATAACCATGATCGTGCTTTTTATAAACGCATTTCATGATGCTGCCCATGGCGCATTGTTTAAAAAATCCAGGCATAATGAATGGTTTATGTATGTGCTGGAGCTTTTTGGGGGTAATCACTGGCTCTGGACACGTCGCCACATTAATCTTCATCATGCTTATCCAAACGTTCCAGATTGGGATGTCGATATCAAACAAAGCGACATTATTAGAATTTTCCCAAATAGTCCGCTATTTAATTATCACAAATACCAGCATGTTTATATGTGGCTTATTTATCCGCTTTATAGTCTGAATTGGATTTATATTAGAGATTTTAAAGATTTTTTTGGGAAGAAAGATAACTATGTAAAAAAAGTAGTTGACAAAATTCCAACAATAGAAATCTATAAAATGGTTGCTGCGAAAATAATAAATCTGCTGTATTTACTTTTTGTTCCAATGTTATTATTAAATCAGCCTTGGTATATGATTTTATATGCATGGCTAGCGATGCACATGTGCGGAAGTGCTCTTGGAGTTGTTGCGCTTGTATCGACGCATGTTGATGAAGATGCCCATTTTCCGTCTATAGATAATGAAGGAAATCTTTCAGCTACATGGGCAATGCATCAAATGATCGTGACTAAAGATTTTAGTACAGGTAGTAAGTTAGCGAATTTTTTATACGGAGGTTTTACACATCATGTGGCACATCATCTTTTTCCAAATGTTGGACATACTTATTATCCTTATATTACACCAATAATAAGGCGTTACGCAGAGGAATATAATCTTCCTTATACTTCTTATCCTTTTTACCACGCCATAAGATCGCACTTCAGAATGCTAAAGCAAAAAGGGGTGCAGGAGAATATTTTGATGACGGGAGAGATTTAGAAATTCAGCGTAAAGAGTAAAGAGTAAAGAGTAAAGAGTAAAGAGTAAAGAGTAAAGAGTAAAGAGTAAAGAAAATAGAGTAAAGAAGAAAGAGAATAGACAAAGAGTATATAATAATGAAAAAAGAACCGTAGGTTCTAAAAATTTTGTAGAGCTGGACTTCAGTCCAGTTTCATAGCAATATATAATAATGAAAAAAAGAACCATAGGTTCTAAAATTTTTGTAGAGCTGGACTTCAGTCCAGTTTCATAGCAATAGATGATAATGAAAAAAAGAACCATAGGTTCTAAAATTTTTGTAGAGCTGGACTTCAGTCCAGTTTCATAGCAATATATAATAATGAAAAAAGAACTGTAGGTTCTAAAATTTTTGTAGAGCTAGACTTCAGTCCAGTTTCATAGCAATATATAATAATGAAAAAAAGAACCGTAGGTTCTAAAATTTTTGTAGAGCTGGACTTCAGTCCAGTTTCATAGCAATATATAATAATGAAAAAAAGAACCATAGGTTCTAAAATTTTTGTAGAGCTGGACTTCAGTCCAGTTTTATAGCAAAATAAAAAGGTTTAGAGAAACAAAATGGCAAAGAATAAAACCTTTGAAACTTTGTTTCCCTAAACCTTTCTGTATAGTATAAGCTTATCATTTCTCTTTTGGAATATTTGCATTTTGTTTTTTGGTATTCAAATCCTGTAGTAAAGAATCTTTTAATACAATTTGGTGATCGTCCTCTGCAAATAGAGTTAATTTTGACTGGCTAAACTTATAAACATTGATTTTGTTGTTTTTTGTGTCAATATACAAATCATAAGAGTAAGTATTGCAATCATGTTGTTTACAACCGCTGGCATGTAAAATATCTCCTTCTTTTGTAAAAGGAGTTTCTGTATTCCAATATTTTACCATTTGTTCATAATCAGTTCCTAAAAGCGTTTTTAACCTTGAAGAAATACTGCTTTCAGTTAGTAAATGCGTTCCAATTACACTTTTGTCTACTAAATTACTTAAGGTATCTGATGGATTAATAACGGCTGAATCTGATTTTAAGGCGTCTGTTTTTATTGAAGTTGAATCTGTTGACGGAATACTTTTAATGACTTCCTTTTTGCATGAAATTAATATTAAACTACTCATTACAACTATAAATAGATATTTTGATGTCTCTTTGCTCATAGTTTATTTTTTGAATTAAATAATTGATTTTTATAATCTTACTTAGCTAATTTAATAAAAAAACATTAAATTTTGATATCTATTAAGCTTAAAAAAGAAGTGAAATTCTTCTTTAAAAGGATTTTCGAAGTTTAAAATTGGTTTTATTTATTCCTATATTTACTTTTCAGAAAATCTTTTCAATTAAAAATATCTGTTCATGTCAAAGTCCATCAATTTTTTATTTTTTTTAGTTTCTCTTTTTTGCGGATTATTATCCAATGCACAAAATGAGGTTTATACAAGCGAAGTAAAGCCACAGATTAGTGATACGACTTTTGTTAATTTAAAAGACTTTAGCCAGGATTTTATTTATGATATGAAATATGCGACCGATGATAATTTTTTGAAAGCCAAGGTATATGATTGCGCCGAATGTCTTTTGCGTTTTAAGACAGTCCAGGCGTTAATTGCAGCCAATAATGATTTTAAAAAGAAAGGCTTTAAAATTAAACTGTATGATTGTTACAGGCCTTTGTCAATTCAGAAAAAGATGTGGGAAATAGTTTCAAATCCCGAGTATGTGGCAGATCCAAAAAAAGGCTCCATCCATAATAGAGGAGGAGCCGTTGATATTTCAATAGTGGATAATAATGGAAAAGAAGTTGATATGGGAACTCCCTTTGATTTCTTTGGAATACAAGCCAGTCATAATTATACGAAACTTTCAAGTGAAGTGAAATCGAACAGAAAATTTCTTAAAAAAATAATGATTAAAAATGGCTTCAATTCATTCGATTCGGAGTGGTGGCACTATAATTTAAAAACAGGTTTAAAAGATAAAGTCTCAAATCAAAAATGGAATTGCGAATAGTTATTCTACACATCTTATGTTTTCAATGAAATAGGTGTCTGGTTTGTACACTTTTCCATTCATTTCAGACGTTAGTTCATTTTTTACAATATAATCTTCGGTGGTTGTCAAATATTTAATACGCATTATATTTACAGGAGACTTTTTAAGTTCGTCGTAACTATCTTTCATAAATACAAAAATACCGGTATTCACGCGGTTATCAAAACCTTTGTCATCACGAATAAGCGTTCCGCAACTTTCCTGTTCGATGTGCATTAAAGTAACAATTTTACCATTTTGTAATTGTAAAAAAACTTTTGAGTTTTTATCAAAGCAATTGGCTTTTATAAAATCCTTACTTTTTTGAATTAATTGTAAATTTAATGTTGGCAAACCATCTGTCTGAGCTAATGAAAAGAATACGTAACTAAACGATCCTCCAAAGTTTTTTTCGCTGATAAGGTATTCATTTGTAATTTTGTAAGTCCCAATAGAATCAGTGACATTGGCACTATATTCACAAGGTTTTTGGGCAAATGCGGTAAGGTTTAATAGAAAAAAAGTTAGTGTAATTAGTTGTTTCATTTTTATGTTATTTTTCTGCAAATTAAAACTATTTTGTTATCATTTTTATCGGTTGTAAAAAAACAATATAAATTTCCACCATTTTTTATTTTCCATTTTTTTCGAATGTTTTCTACCGTGTCCGGAAAATTTCGGGTAGTAATATTTGCCTGTTGATTTAAAAGTTCCGTTTTCATATCATTTTTGTTATAGGAAATTACTTTTTCTATTTCAAAAGATCTTCCGGAAAAATTGATTAATTGATCAGAAGTGTATAAATGAGAGTGTTTATGAAGTTTGTTTATTTTGAAAAAAGAACTTACTTCATCGAAGCCACCTGATTTCATAATGGCAGAATTGGGTTCGTACAGATATTTTTGTGGTAATTCATACGATGGAAAATAAGATTCATTGCCCAAAATAAATTCGAATGTTTCTATTTTATCTTTTAAGATATTAGCCGTTTTAATTGTAATATCTCCTGAATAATGATTGTGAATTTCAAAAAGCAATTCCTTTACTTCGTTTTCCAAAGCAATAATATGAATGTTTTTGACAAATTTCAATTCTGATAAACCAGCTGAAAGGTCTAATAATGGAGCAGTTTTTATTAATATAGCATTAGATTTTTCAAAGTAAAAGTCTAATAATTCAGGAACATTTGGCAAACAGTCTTTCATCATAAAGACTTTACCTTTAGCGTCATTTCTTCTTGAGGGATCAATGTAAATCCAATCCCATTTTTGATTCGATGCTGTTAAAACATTTGTGGAATCATCGGCAAAAAAAGAGCAATTTTTTATTTGTAGTTTTTCAAAGTTATGTTTTACGATTGCAGATAAATTTTCGTTTATCTCACAATGCGCTATATTTTTAAATCTTTTTGAAAAATAATAATCGTCAACACCAAAACCTCCGGTAAGATCAATTAAACTTTCCCCTGAAATTAAAGAAGCTTTATAGGCGGCTGTTTTTTCTGATGAGGTTTGTTCGACTGATATTTTACTCGGATAAATTATGTCTTCAGTAGAAAACCAGGTTGGTAATTTGTCTTTTGCTTTAGTTTTGGCTTCAATTTGATTCAGAATCAAAATCCACTCCACGTCTGGAAAAGGATTTTTCTGAAGTGCCAATTTTGTAATGGATTCACCAATATTTTTAGCTATAAATTCCTGAATGTTTTTACTTAAAAGAGACGAATTCAATGTTAGATTTTTTCAGTTAATACGGAAACAATTTTATTGTCAGGAAAAAATTCTTTTAAAATTACTTTTAACATAGTAAAAACCGGAATTGCAATCACCATTCCAACAATTCCAAATGTAATTCCACTGATTAAAGTAACCAGAAATATTTCGAGCGGGTGCGAATTTACACTTTTTGATGAAATTATGGGTTGACTAATATTATTGTCAATAGCCTGAACCAATAAAAAACCAATAACGACATATATAGTTGTAGGTAAAATTTCTGATTGAAAATCACTGCCAATCAAACTGATCATAGTTAATATAGCGGCTAATATGGTTCCGATAATTGGTCCGATGTAGGGAATAATATTTAAAATGGCACATAAAAAAGCGATTACCAGCGCATTTTTATTTCCGAAAACCATCAAAACTATTAAGTATAAAATAAAAACAACGGTTAATTGAAGTAATAATCCAATGAAATAGCGTGTCAGTAAATGGTTTATTTTCGTAATAGAGTTTAAGATTTTATCTTCGTTTGAATCGGGAAGAATTCTTTTGGCACCTGCTTTAAAATCTTCCTGATCCTTAATGAAGAAAAAGGTAATAAAAAATACAGAAACGAGTCCCATTCCCATATCGGCCATAAAACCCATAATAGAGTTTATAAAGCTTGTAAAATAGCCAAACCCAAAGGCAGTGGTAATTTTAGATTCTTTCAGGACTTTATTTAGATCAACATGCTGAATATTGAAATAGCTTTCTATACTACGTTCAGTTGCGAAGAATTGCTGTTGCAGATGATCGGTATCCAAAAGCGATAAATTATTTGCCTGCGAAATAATTAACGGAACAAATAGTAAAATGAACCCAACCATTAGTAGAATAAAAATTATAATTGTTGTGGTGGCAGCCAGTGAATTACTAAATTTTAATTTGTTTTTTAAAAATTGAACCAGGGGATTTGCGATCAGACATAGTATTAATGAGATACATAAATATACAATTACGGTTTGTATTTCATATAAAAAATATAAAATAGCTGCAATTACTAAGATAGTAGCCAAAGCTCTTAAAATTCCGTTCGAAATGATTTTTGATGTTACCATGATTTATTTTTAGACTATAAATATAGGAAAAGCTTTTGAAATTTTTAAGGAATAAAAAAAGCGAGATACTTAGATCCCGCTTTCTTAACTAACAATTATTTTTAATCTTATTGTCCAAATGAAGCTCTTGCACCTCCAGAAACAAATATAGCTGCCATTCTGCTTTTTTGACCTAGTGAGAACATGTACATTCCGTTATCATCTGTATAATCCATGTAGTTCATAGTCATCTCTACTGGTGTTCCGGAACAGGTACTATAATGAGGATAAGCCGGAACTCCATAATTTGCGTCATTGTGCGTTGGAGTATCAGATACTAAATCGCTTCCACAAGTGGTATCTCCCCAAATGTGACGTAAATTCATCCAGTGTCCTACTTCGTGAGTTGCTGTTCTGCCTAAATTAAATGGAGCATTTGCAGCACCAGATAAACCGAAATACCTGGAATCAATTACAACTCCGTCAGTTGCAGAAGCTCCACCAGGAAATTGTGCATAACCTAAGATTCCTCCACCAATAGCACAAGACCAAAGATTAAGTTTAGTCGTTGGCGAAGTTGGCGCAAGTCCTCCCTGAGCCGTTTTTTTCATGGCATCATTTGTTCCCCATGAAGTTTTGGTAGTTGATTTTCTAATCACCTGATCTAAAACGAATGTAATTCCGATATTAGCTTTTACTCCGGCAAAAAGAGCAGGAACACTATTGTAATCAGAGTTTAAAGCGTTGAAATCTTTGTTTAAAACATCAATCTGTGATTGAATTTGGGCATTTGAAATGTTTTGCGCAGTCGTTTTGTATAAAACGTTTACTACAACCGGAATTTCAATTTTACCATTTACTAAACGATTTGTAAGAATTCGGTTTGTAGTAAATGCTTCAATTTCATTCATTCTAATGGCTAACATTGGATCGGCCTTTAATTGAGCTTCAAGAACTTCTTGTGAAGCACAAAGACGTCGTGTAGCAGCACTGGCATCTGAACCTGTTGGTTCTGTTTGGTCGTTTTGACAAGAAAACAGCATTAAAGCTGCAATTGTGGTAATAAAAACTTTTTTCATAATAATTTGGGTTTTTGTTATAAAAAATTAAATTTGGTTATTTATAACGCAATTTTATAACAAAATGATATTGTAGCCAAATTTTTATATTAAATATTTTGTGAGAATTTTACAACAGCCCGTACAGCTTGATTCTTACAAAAATTAACAATTATTTATTAAGAAGTAAATTCGTACAAAGCTATACTTGCAGCTTGCACAACATTCATACTACTATTGTTTCCAAACATATTTATGTGGACAATTTGATGTGAAATTTCGAGAAGTTCATTTGAGATTCCATCAATTTCACTTCCAATTAAAAGTGCAATTTTTTGATTTTCAGGAATATTGACTTCTCTAAGAGGTTTGCTATTGCTTGCAATTTCGAGTGCAATAATTTCGAAATTATTTTCCTGCAGGTAATTTACGAGTTCAGAAGTTTCTTCGATAATTTTGTGCGGCACATAAAGATGTGTACTGCGGGAGGTTTTATTGATTTTTCGTGGCGTTAGTGGAATATCTTTTCCTAAAAAAATAATATTTTCTACTCCAAAAGCTTCGCTTATTCTAAAAAGTGAACCAATGTTTTGCTGAAAATAAATATGGTCGCAAACCAGTGTTATTGGAAATGTTTTTCTCTCAAATTGATTTTCTCCGTGAGTAAGCTGCACTTTTTTATAATTAGTTGGTAAATATGTAATTGATGATATTGGCACCCATTTTTAGAGCTTTATCGCGAACATCAGCAGGATCATTATGCACTTGAGGATCTTCCCAGCCATCGCCAAGGTCACATTCGTATGTGTACAATAAAACGAGTTTGTTTTCTACGAAAATTCCAAAAGCCTGTGCACGAGTTCCGTCATGTTCATGAATCTTTGGTAAGCCGTTTGGAAAAGGATAAGGTTTTTGAAAAATAGGATGATTTGCCGGAATTTCGACTAAACTATTATTTGGAAATATCTTTTTGATTTCTTTTCGAATGTATTGATCCATTCCGTAATTATCATCAATATGAAGAAACCCCCCGGCAGTCAGATAATTTCTCAAATTAGTTACGTCCGCATCGCTAAAAACAACATTTCCATGCCCGGTCATGTGTACAAAAGGATAGGAGAGTAAATCAGGATTACCTGGTTCAACTGTTGATGGTTTTGCTTTTATTCTGGTATTGATATTCGAATTGCAAAATCGGATGAGGTTGGGTAATGAAGTTGGATTCGCGTACCAATCGCCGCCACCGCTATATTTTAATAAAGCAATTTCTTGTGAAAAGGAAGAAACAGAAACGAATAAAAATAAAAGAAATATTTTTTTCATATAATTTAAATTATCTGAGAATTTGCGCCATTTTTGTCAGTTTGACCGACCGGAGAAATCACATAACATAACCACAATGCGTTGCTCTTGTGATGTAATTTCTCCTTAGTCGAAAGGACAGAACTAGACTTATTCATTAAAAAAAACAACACTATGGCAAGCTACAACTGCAGCAGTTTCTGTACGTAAACGGGTATTTCCTAAAGCAACCGGCTGAAAATTGTTTTCTAAAGCCAATGCAATTTCCTTATCCGAAAAATCACCTTCAGGGCCAATCAAAATAGTTACATTTTCATTTGGCCTTAAAACTTCTTTTAGTGATTTTTTATCAGTTTCTTCGCAATGTGCAATCAATTGTAAGCCATCATTTTTTTGTTTGATGAATTCCTTAAACGAAATTGCTTCATTCAATTTTGGCAAATACGTTTCATTAGATTGTTTCATTGCCGAAAGAATTATTTTCTCAAAACGCTCTAAATTAATTACTTTTCTTTCTGAACGATCACAAAAAACAGGAGTAATTTCCTGAATACCAATTTCAGTAGCTTTTTCTAAAAACCATTCAAAACGATCATTCATTTTGGTTGGTGCCACAGCTAAATGCAAACGGAATTTTGGTTCGGGAGACTTTTTTATCGAAAGTACTTCAACAATACATTTATTGTCAGAAGCCAATGTGATTTCAGTTTCAAATAATAAACCTAAACCATTTGTGACGTGTAGAATATCGGAATCTTTTTTGCGTAAAACCTTTATTATATGTCGGCTTTCCTCTTTATCAAAAGAAAAAGTTTCAGTCGTTTCGTCTATATCAGGATTGTAAAATAATTGCATAATTTAAAATTGAATTCGCGCTTTTGAAACGACAGCTGAAGTTTCAAAACGACTTGATAAATATTTTTGATAACCTACAATTCCAATCATTGCAGCATTATCTGTGGTGTATTCAAATTTCGGAACAAAAGTTTTCCATCCGTATTTGCCTTCACTTTCTTTTAGTCGTGTTCTGATGCCAGAGTTTGCCGAAACACCTCCGCCAATTGCAATTTGATTTATTCCGGTTTCCTTTACCGCTAATTTCAATTTATCCATCAAAATTTCGATAATCGTATATTGAATAGACGCACAAATGTCATTCAGGTTTTCTTCAATGAAATTTGGGGTTTCTAATTTTTTCTTCTGAATAAAATATAAAATTGCTGTTTTTAATCCCGAGAAACTAAAATCTAATCCGGGCACTTTTGGTTTAGTAAAAGCAAAAGCCTTCGGATTTCCTTCTTTTGCATACTTATCAATTAATGGGCCGCCAGGGTAAGGAAGTCCAAGAATTTTGGCACTCTTGTCAAAAGCTTCTCCAACGGCATCATCAGTGGTTTCGCCGATAATTTCCATATCAAAAAAGCCGTTTACCTTTACAATCTGCGTGTGACCCCCGCTAATCGTCAGTGCTAAAAATGGAAATTCAGGTTTATCAAATCCTTCTTCATCAATAAAATGTGCTAAAATATGCGCATGCATGTGATTTACAGCAATTAACGGAATTTGTAAGGCTAATGATAGTGATTTACTAAAAGAACTTCCTACTAATAATGATCCCATTAAACCAGGACCTTGTGTAAATGCAATGGCTGTTAATTGTTCTTTTTGTACATTTGCTTTACGAAGTGCAGCATCAATTACAGGAACAATGTTTTGCTGATGAGCTCTCGATGCTAACTCCGGTACGACACCACCATACTGGTTGTGAATAAGCTGGTTGGCCACAACATTTGAGAGTACTTTATCGTTATGTAAAACTGCAGCAGCAGTATCATCGCAGGAACTTTCGATGGCAAGAATAAAAACCTCTGAATTTTGCATATAAAGGCACGAATTTTGGATTATATTTGACAAATCAAATTTTTAATTTTCTTTGATTATAAGGAGAAGCCAAAATTAAAGAATTTTTATCAAAAACAGTCGTTCTTTGTCTGTTCAAAGTAAATTTAAAAGAAAACTAAAATTAAAAAGCTATCAAAAAAGTAAAGAAAATAATATCACGAACCCTAATTGGGTTAATCTTACTTTTGTTAGCACTTGCTATAACGCTGTCTTTACCTGTAGTCCAGACTAAAATTGCGCAATATGTAACCAATTCCCTGAACGAAGATTTTAAAACAGATATTCATGTTGA
Source organism: Flavobacterium aquidurense (assembly GCA_900107365.1). Classification (GTDB taxonomy): domain Bacteria; phylum Bacteroidota; class Bacteroidia; order Flavobacteriales; family Flavobacteriaceae; genus Flavobacterium; species Flavobacterium aquidurense. The sequence continues at coordinate 76,857 of FNPS01000002.1, read as the reverse complement.
CAAAGTTGCAATAAATATTTTTGGCGGCGTAAAACTTAAGAAAGTTTTGATTTATGACCATCATAAGAAAGTTTTAATCTACTCAGATATTATTTCGACAGATATTTTAAGCATCAAAAGATTATTAGACGGTGATTTGATTTTTGGTGATTTGCGTTTAACAGGTTTGATTTTTAATCTGAAAACGTATAAAAATGAAAATGAAAACAATATTAATAAGTTTATAAAACTTTTTGATTCTGATAAGCCATCAAAAACAAATAAGCATTTTTTGCTGACGGCTAAAAATGCTTATATCTCAAAAGGAATTTTTTCTGTAGTTGACGAAAATAAAAAGACGCCCAAATTTTTGTCGTTCACAAAACTTAATGCTTACATCAGTGATTTTAAATTATATGGTCCTGATGTCAATACTACTATTCATCGTTTTTCATTTTTGGATCATCGCGGCCTTTACGTTTCAAATTTTGCCGGAAAATTTAGTTATACCAAAAAGCAAATAAAAGTTGAAAATTTAGCTATAAAAACCAAAAGATCATCTATTTATGGTGAGGCAATCTTGAATTATAAAGTAGAAGATTTTTTAAATTTTACGGATAAAGTAAAGTTTAATGTTAGAATTGATTCGTCTTCAATTGCAACGAATGATATTCGTTATTTTTATGATGGATTAGGTAAAAACCAACATTTTAAACTTAAGACAAAATTAAACGGACCTCTTAATAATCTTAATTTAAAAGGCTTGAGACTTACAGATACTAATGGTTCGAGGATTATTGGTACAATCAACTTTAAGAATCTTTTAGGTTCTAAAGAACAAAAGTTTTCCATGGATGGTAAGTTTGACAAATTGGTTTCAAGTTATGATAATATGGTGGCTTTGCTTCCTGTTGTTTTGGGTAAAAAACTCCCTAAAGAGCTAAAAAGAATAGGTAAATTTACTATTGTAGGAAAGGCAAAGGTTTCAACAGTTGCATTAGAAGCCAACTTTAAAATGGTTACGGATATCGGTGGTGGTAAAGTTGATCTTCATTTAAATAACATGGATTTTATCGATAAGGCATCTTATTCAGGAAATATTGTTCTGGAGAATTTTGATGTTGGTGCTTTATTAAATCGAAAAGATATTGGAAGAACAACCTTAAATTTAGATGTTGATGGTGTAGGTTTTACGGAGAAATACCTTAATACCATTATAAAAGGTGATATTACCAAGTTAGATTACAATAAATACACTTATAATAACATTGTAGTAAATGGTAATTTTAAATTGCCATATTATAAAGGTCAAATTTCTATAAATGATCCTAATCTGTCGTTAACATTTGATGGTTTGGTAGATTTAAGTAAACGTGAAAGCAGATATGATTTTCATATTAATGTCGAGAATGCCGATTTGCGTAAACTTAAATTTATAAATGATACTGTTTCCCATTTTAGCGGAGATGCAGTTGTTCAGGTTTCCGGGAATTCAATTGAAAATCTTCAGGGTAATATTTATATAAAAGATGCTATTTATCAAAATCCAAAAGCAACTTACGAGTTTGATGAATTAACAATCAATTCAAGTTTTGATGCAGACAGATTACGAACAATAACTATTAACTCAACTGATATTGTTGATGGTAAAATTGTTGGAAAATTTCAATTTGCCCAATTAGATAAATTAGTAATGAATTCCGTTGGAAGTCTTTATACAAATTACAAACCATATAAAGTTAAAAAAGGTCAGTTTTTACGTTTCAATTTTCACGTTTATGACAAAGTTGTCGAAATGTTGTATCCTGAAATTAATGTTGATTCCTCAACAGTTGTACGAGGTAAGATTGACGCCGATTTAAATGAATTTAAGTTTAGATTTAAATCACAAAAAATTACGGCCGCAAAAAATACATTTGATAATATCAGGGTTAATATCGATAATAAAAATCCACTTTATAATGCGTTTATAGAGTTGGATAGTATTAAGACGCCTTATTATAAAATACGTGATTTTAATCTGATAAATGTAACTTCAAAAGATACTTTGTTTGTTCGTTCGGAATTTAAAGGTGGCGAAAAAGGCGAAGATTATTTTAATCTTGACTTGTTTCATACTATAGATAAAAATAAAAACAATGTAGTTGGAATTAAAAAATCTGAAATGAAATTTAAAGACTATTTATGGTATTTAAATGAACAGGATGGATCAGATAATCAGATTCTTTTTGATAAAAATTTTAAAAACTTTACTATTGATAACATAGTCCTCTCGCATGAAGATCAAAAAATAGATTTAAATGGCGTTTTAAAAGGTAAAGATTATAAAGATCTAGTTCTGAATTTTGAAGATGTCGATATTAATAAAATTACACCTTTAAATTCAAAATTTGTTTTTAATGGAAATTTAAACGGAAATGTCAATTTTAAACAAAATAAAGATGTTTATCAACCCACGGCTTCCATCGTTATTGATCATCTTAATTTAAATAATACAGAATTAGGAACTTTAGATTTTGATATTTCCGGCGATGAGAATCTGAGAAAATTCACTATAAACTCGTCGATACACAATGGTTTTACAGAATCGTTTAATGCCAGCGGAAATTTCGCAATTGAAAATAAAGAAACAATACTGGATTTAAAGCTTAAATTAGAAGGATTTAATTTAGCAACTCTAGGAAAGGTTGGTAAGGATGTTTTATCGAATGTTCGTGGATCTGTTTCTGGAAATGCAGCTGTGGTTGGAAATATTAAGAAACCAGAAATCAACGGAAGATTGTATGTTGAAAAAGCAGGAATGACTATTCCTTATCTTAATACAGATTATGAATTAAGTGACAGAACTGTAATTGATCTTACCGATGAAAAGTTTTTGTTTAGAAATAATCAATTGACAGATACAAAATACGGTACGAAAGGATTATTAAACGGAACTATAGAACACCATAATTTTGCCGATTGGAAATTAGATTTAACCATTACTTCAAAACGATTGCTAGCACTTGATACTAAAGATAGTGATGATGCGGCTTATTTTGGAACGGCATTTATTAATGGAACTGCAAGTATAAAAGGACCAACGGAAAGTTTATTTATAAAAGTTGCTGCCAAATCAGAGAAGGGTACAGAGGTCAAAATTCCGATCAATAATGTTCAAAGTGTAGGGGAGAGCAGTTGGATACATTTTGTAACTCCAAAAGAAAAGTACAACTTAGCGAATGGTATTGTTGAGAAAACCAAAAACTATGGCGGCCTGGAATTAGAGTTTGATTTTGATATTACACCAGATGCTGAAGTGGAAGTTATTCTGGATCGAAATTCCGGTCATGGAATGAAAGGAAAAGGATACGGATCATTATTGTTCAAAATTAATACACTTGGTAAATTTAATATGTGGGGAGATTTCCAGGCATATGAAGGAACTTATAATTTTAAATACGGAGGTTTAATTGATAAAAAGTTTGCGGTTAAAAAAGGAGGGTCGATTATTTGGGAAGGAAACCCAATGAAAGCCCAATTGAATTTAGAGGCTGTTTACAGAACATCAGCAAATCCTGCGGTGCTTTTGGAGAATTCTTCTTTCAATAAAAAAGTACCTGTAGAAGTTGTTATTGGTCTGAGAGGTGATTTAGCGAGTCCTGAACCTAATTTTGATATTCAGTTTCCGTCTGTAAGTAGTGTTTTGAAATCAGAGATACAATACAAGTTAGATGATAAGGATGTTCGCCAGACTCAGGCTTTGTATTTGCTGTCAACAGGTTCGTTTATGAGTCCGGATGGATTTAATCAAAGCGATTTGTCAGGAACATTTGCAGAAACGGCTGCAAGTTTATTAGGTGGAATTATAAAGTCTGACAATGATAAGTTTAATATTGACCTGAATTTTATATCTGCAGATAAACGAATTGGTCAGGAAGCAGATGGCCAGTTTGTGGCCAATATATCATCTCAGATTAATGAGAAAATTTCAATTAACGGAAAAGTCGGTGTTCCGGTTGGAGGAGTAAACGAATCGGCAATTGTAGGAGATATTGAAATACTATACAGGGTAAATGAAGATGGATCTATGAACCTTCGTTTGTTCAATAAAGAAAATGATATTAATTATATAGGACAAGGAATTGGTTACACGCAAGGTGTCGGTATTTCATATGAAGTCGATTTTGATACTTTTAGCGAATTGGTAAATAAACTGTTTAAAAGCCATAAGCTCGAAAGAACATTAAAAGGTTCTTCAGATGATCTGCAGGATTCTAATTTGAATCCCGATTATATTAATTTCTCTACTAAAAAAGACGCTGATAAAAACAAAAAGAAAACAGATAAAAAAGAGGAAGAGAAGCCACCACCGTCTCAAAATAACAATCAGGGACTAATTCCGGATAATGACGATTTTTAAGATTTTGTTAAAAAAGGACAATAAAAAACCATTCGCAGCAACGAATGGTTTTTTTATGCTAATTTTAGACGTTCCAATTTTTTTGCTAAATATTGAAACACACAATTTTATAACACTTCATTTATGTATTGTTAATTTTAAGGATTTAATTAAAATAGGGGTCTTTTATTATTTTAAATGAATTTTTTTATATCAAAAAACTTATTAACGAAAACGTTTGAATTTAACACATTTTATTAATTTATTACAATCATAACCTGAAAAGTGGTGAATGTTTGCTAATTTTACACTTTAATACTTAAATAATGCCAAAAACAATAAAAAAAGTTGGTGTTCTGACATCAGGAGGAGATTCACCTGGAATGAATGCCGCAATACGATCAGTTGTTCGAACATGTGCTTATCATAATATAGAATGCATAGGAATTTATAGAGGGTATCAAGGAATGATCGAAGGAGATTTCAAAGAAATGGGCCCTCGAAGTGTAAACAATATTGTAAACAAAGGCGGAACGATCTTAAAATCGGCTCGTTCTCTTGAGTTTAGAACTCCTGAAGGTAGAAAAAAAGCGCACGAAAATCTTGTAAAAGCTGGAGTTGATGCTTTAGTTGTTATTGGAGGAGACGGAAGTTTTACCGGAGGTTTGATTTTTAATTCAGAGTATGGTTTTCCTGTAATGGGAATTCCGGGTACAATTGATAATGATATTTTTGGTACGACTCATACTTTAGGTTATGATACTGCCTTAAATACCGTAGTAGATTGTATCGATAAAATTAGAGATACTGCAAGTTCACATAATCGTCTGTTTTTTGTAGAGGTTATGGGTAGAGATGCTGGGCATATTGCTCTTAATGCTGGTATTGGAGCTGGTGCCGAAGAAATCCTTATTCCTGAAGAAGATTTAGGTTTAGACAGATTACTAGATTCTCTTCAAAAAAGTAAAGCTTCAGGAAAATCATCAAGTATAGTGGTCATTGCTGAAGGTGATAAAATTGGTAAAAACGTATTCGAATTAAAAGATTATGTTGAAGCTAATTTGCCTGAGTATGACGTAAGAGTTTCTGTATTAGGACATATGCAACGTGGTGGGTCACCATCTTGTTTTGACCGTGTGCTGGCAAGCCGTTTAGGTGTAAAAGCAGTCGAATCCTTAATCGAAGGAAAATCAAATTATATGGTTGGACTTCGTGAGGATAAAGTAGCTTTAACTCCATTAGAACAGGCAATTAAAGGTAAATCTGAAATTGATAGAGAATTATTAAGAGTGTCTGACATCATGTCGACATAAAAATAAATAAAAAAGTTTAAAAAGGAAAGAAGTTTATTGTGAGGAAATTAGACTTTAAATTAGTGTAACAAAAACAAAAGCAAAAAATTTAGTAAAATGTCAAAAGTAAAATTAGGAATAAACGGATTTGGACGTATCGGAAGAATCGTTTTTAGAGAAACTTTCAATAGAGATAATGTAGAAGTAGTTGCAATCAACGATTTGTTAGATGTTGATCACTTAGCTTACTTACTAAAATATGATTCAGTTCACGGTCGTTTCAACGGAACTGTAGAAGTAAAAGAAGGAAAACTTTATGTAAACGGAAGAAATATCCGTATTACTGCTGAAAGAAATCCAGCTGACTTAAAATGGAATGAAGTTGATGTTGATGTAGTTGCTGAATGTACTGGTATTTTTACCACTATCGAAACTGCAAATGAGCACATTAAAGGTGGTGCTAAAAAAGTAATTATTTCTGCTCCTTCTGCAGATGCTCCAATGTTTGTAATGGGAGTAAACCACGAGACAGCAAAAGCGACTGATTTAGTAGTTTCTAATGCTTCTTGTACTACAAACTGTTTAGCTCCTTTAGCTAAAGTAATTCACGATAACTTTGGAATTGTAGAAGCTTTAATGACAACAGTTCACGCTACAACTTCAACTCAAATGACAGCTGATGGTCCTTCTAGAAAAGACTGGAGAGGTGGACGTGCTGCAAGCATAAACATCATCCCGTCATCTACAGGTGCTGCAAAAGCAGTTGGAAAAGTAATCCCTGAATTGAATGGAAAATTAACAGGTATGGCTTTCCGTGTTCCTACTGCTGACGTTTCTACAGTAGATTTAACTGTAAAAGTAGCTAAAGAAACTTCTTATGAAGAAATTATGGCTGTTTTGAAAAATGCTTCTGAAACTACAATGAAAGGTATTTTAGGATATACAGAAGATGCAGTTGTTTCTCAGGATTTCATTTCTGATAAAAGAACTTCTATCATTGATGCTACTGCAGGAATTGGATTAAATTCAACTTTCTTCAAATTAGTATCTTGGTATGATAATGAGTACGGATACTCTAGTAAATTGATTGATTTATCTGTACATATTGCAGGTTTAAAATAATAATATATAATTTTGCAAAATCCCGTTATTTCATAGTAACGGGATTTTCTTATTTTGTTATGTCTTTAATTAATGTAAAAAATACACTTTTTATTTATTGAAGAAAAACTAAATCCAAAAACAAAAAAAAATGAAATTAATAGTTGATAGTGGATCTACGAAAGCCGATTGGATTGCAATTGATGATAACGGAAAAGTATTATTCACGACACAAACTTTGGGATTAAACCCTGAAATTCTTGACGGTCCGGAAATTATTGAAAGACTAAATGATCGTTTTGATATTTTGCAAAATAAAAAAAATGCTTCACATTTGTTCTTTTACGGAGCTGGTTGTGGAACTGACAGAATGAAGCTGGCTTTGTCTCAAATCTTTCAGGAATATTTTTCTAATGCAATTGTGGAGGTTCACGAAGATACTTATGCAGCGGTTTATGCAACAACTCCAAAAGGAGAAGCTGCAATCGTTAGTATTCTTGGAACAGGTTCTAACTGCAGTTTTTTTGATGGAAAAGTATTGCATCAAAAAGTACAATCATTGGGTTATATTGCTATGGATGATTGTAGTGGAAATGTTTTTGGAAAAGAATTAATCAGAAAGTATTACTTTAATAAAATGCCTAAAGAACTGGCAGTTGAATTTGAAAAGGAATATGATCTCGATCCTGATTTTATTAAAAATAAACTCTATAAAGAACCAAATCCAAACGCTTATTTAGCGACTTTTGCTAAGTTCTTAATTAAACATAAAGACACTGATTTCTGCAGAAAAATCATTTTCAAAGGGATGAAATCTTTCGTTAAAAACTACATTAAACAATATGATAATTGTAAAGAAGTTCCTGTGCATTTCGTAGGTTCTATCGCTTTTTATTTAAAAGACGAATTACAAGAGACATTTGATAAATATGAACTTCAATTGGGGAATGTTTTAAGAAGACCAATTGACGGATTAATTGCGTACCATGTTGCTAATCAATAGTTCTGGTTTTATGGAGATTGCAATTATTGCTCACGATGGTAAAAAAGCGGACTTAATTAATTTTTTAATTAAAAATGCAGATATTTTGCATCATGAAAAAATAAAATTGATTGGTACAGGAACTACCGGCGGAAAAGCGGAAGCGGCGGGTTTTAAAACTCAAAGAATGCTTTCAGGACCCTTAGGTGGTGATGCGCAAATTGCTGGAAGAGTGGCGGAAGGAATAACTCAAATGGTATTCTTTTTTAAAGATCCTTTATCAAGCCATCCGCATGAGGCAGATATTAATATGTTAATTCGCGTTTGCGATGTACATAATGTGCCGCTGGCAACCAATGAAGCAACGGCACAATTATTATTAGATGCTATTGCACAGCAATTATAGAAATTTCAACATTTACATTTTTTGGCAGACATGCCAATTGAACCGTTTCACGAGCTGGAGCGGTTTTTTCGTTAAAATGATTTAATAGTAAAATAGGATATTTTACAATTTGTAAATTTATCCTCTTTTACTTTACTCAATTTTGTGAATTGCAAATAATTAAAATTTAATACCTGCACTCAAGCCATAAGATTTGTAAATAATATCAGATGGCTTTTCTTGGTAATAATTAAATATAGGTTTTGCGTCATCGAGCCTTAAAAATTGCTGTTCAGCAAACAAGTTGAGAGAAATAATAAATTCATCTCTTTTTATGATTGGCACTCCGAGGCCAATACGCGCATTGGTACCGCTTTTAAATTGTTTTTTGTCAAGACTAAATTCACTAGCTAGAGAGCCATATATATATACATTATTAGTGTCGACAAAAAAGAATTTTGCGATTCCTCCTAATTCTAGCATTGAAAAATCGGGTTCATTGTAACTTTTATATCCTCCCAAAACTCCTATGCTGAGTTTTCTCAAAAGCATATAATTGAAAGAGTAAGTGAGTCCAAATGCAGGATTTTTAACATTTAGTTCTTCGTCGCCGACATAATGCTTTTGACCGTCTGTATCGACGTAATTATAGCTATATGTTACCTTCTTATGCATAATTAGTTCTAAATCAGCATTAGAATACCATTTTTTAATTTGAGCATTCCCAAATGAACAAATGAATATGCATACAAATAATATTTTTTTTTCCATTTTTATATAGTTAGTTTGTAATCATTCTGGTGCCACTCCAAGTGCCTCCTCGACGACCTAGCGCATAAATATCTAATTCGTGATAGGTGTAGTTTCTAAAAGTACCTCCTTTTTCTATTTTGAAAGAATAGCTAGGTTTTGGAGCACCTGTTGGATTATCTAATGTAGGAGCTGTGTAACTGCCATAACTAACTCCGACTAGAAATTCAAAAATTTGACTGTCGAATTTTCTTTGTATTTGATTGTCATTGATTTTCTTATATTTTTCTCCAAAATAGACTACTTCGATTTCAGTAGCATTTTTTTGATACGTTATTATAAATTCATTTTTTGCACCACTATTAAAAGTACTTTTTAAAAACTTAATTCCTAGTTTGTATAATTCTTTAATATTTGATTCGCTATTTATTTGATAATTTGGTTTTGGTAGTTGGCGAATATAAATGTTTAAAGGGTTGTCGCTGCCGAAGCCAAAGAAGGGCAAGTTTGTTCCGGGAGATATATTAACGAGTCTAAAGTTCCCATCATCTGCCAAAAGTTTATATTCGTTATTATACATATATAATGGAGGTAAGGGATCTGAAGAAAAAGGATTGTTGGTATTAATTTTTGGATCAGGATAATTATATTTTAAATAAACTTTATTAATACCTAAGTATAATTCATCAGCATCAGATGCCCACCAAATTCCAGCTGTTTTTACCTGAACTCTGGTTTGTACGCCGATTGAGCTATAAACACCCCAACTTTGATTCCAGAATTCAGTTTTGATTCTGTGTCTGCTGTCAAAATAATTAATACAAGATTTGTTTGTTCCAAAAAGTGATTGAAACCAACTTGTATCTCTATTGCCATCGCATATGGGTAAATTGTCTATTTGATTTTGTAAAATTTGATCTTGTGATAATTGTTGTACAGCTACTACTGGAGTTTTAGGAATGTTTGATTGCCCTCCGTTGCCACAATCCATATCTGCAGGAACAATATATCTCGATATGCCTGGAGCTATTCTGGTGTAACCACCTTGTTGAAGACGAAGTTCACATGGGGTAAGTAGGTTTTGCACAGGTGGCATGTTTTCAAGATAGTTGTACAAAAGTAATGTGTCACTCTTGTGTACGGCAAGCACTCCTAAATCCTCTACTATTTTATAGATTGAATCTCCAACCATAACTTCATTGTTTTGGTTGACAATTGCAGCAAAATAGGGGTCAGCTATTATACTTTCTTTTATTTCATCAACTGGTACTGCAGGTCCCTCAGGGGTTTGGGGATCTTCAGGGGCTTCTACTACAAAAGAACTAGATTTCATTGTTTTTTTATCTTTTTTTTGAGAAAGTTGCAGTATCAATTTTTGGTTTTCTATGTTTACTATTGGTGAATTTGAAATAAAGCCTTCTGCATAAATTTGTTCAAATTTAGTTTCTAAATTAACTAGACTTTCTTTTTTAAGCTCTTCTATGTTTTTTTTTAAATCTTCTCTAGATGAGAAATAAAATCTGCCATTAATTACAGTGCCACTTTTAGAATTTTTTAAAGAAGTAGAGGAATTCTGTAGACTTGGTTCTTCATGACAAGAATAAAAAAGAATGGACAACAATGCAAAGGCAATTAGTTTTTTTAACATGGTTTTTGGTGTTTTAAGGTTGTTCGTAATATTTGGTCATAACTATCTGAAATTTTTATTGGATATTAAAAAGCTGTCTTATCTTCCTTAGTGAAGAAGAGGTAAGAGGTATTTAATATAAAATTTATGCTGAAAATTAGTCAGTGTGGAATTTAAATCTCTTTACGGTTAGTTCCTCGAAGCTCTTTCGTGAAATGAAAAAATAATTTTTATTGATACCTCGTTGTTTCTTAAAAAGGGTCAGCAAGAAGCTGAAAGTTAGGATCCAATAAAAAACACCCAAGAGTTGTTAATCTCCCAACTGTGCAATAAGACCTGCTACAATTATAAATATCATTCCGATAATCATTATTGGTGAAAGGTCTAATACTATTAAAATTTTCCATCTGTTTTTTAAATCTATTTTTTAATTGATTATAGTTTAATGATTTATAATTTAAAAACTCTAAATTAAGTACATTGTAGGAATTGCATTATTCGATTATAGGGTAATTTGAAATTTATTTGTTAAAATGTTTTTATTAAAAATAAATTGTTTTTTGGTGAGTATATATTTATAAAAGTGTCCTCTATTATTTTGTTGGTAAAACTATTTGCTTATGAATGTATTTGTTGGGGGTAAACTCAAAAAATTAAGAAAAAGTAAAAATATGACACAAGAGGAAGTGGCTGATTTTTTGCATTTGTCGCAATCAGCTTATGCTAGAATGGAAAGTGGTGAAACTCATTCGTGGGCCAATCATATTTCACAAATCTGTCAGCTTTTCGAAATAAATCCGGATGAACTATTGCGAAAAGATGATTTAACTGAAAATGTAAATCAAAAACAGTATTATTAAATTATCTCGCAAGGTGATATAGTAATATGAAGAACAAATAAAAGAATCAAAAGAGGTTATAGAAGATTTGAAAGGCAATAGCATACAAATAAAAAAGACTTCACGTTAATGAAGTCTTTTTGTTTAATCATCTGTCGAAAGTTGAGAATAAAAAGAGTCTAAAATCTCTTATTTTGAATTTGAAAAACAATAATATATTTTGTCTCTTTTCAGACGAATTAAGGGAATTAAATATCTCTGATTATTGTATTTATTCAATTGCAATTATAGAAATTTCAACATTTACATTTTTTGGCAAACATGCCACTTGAACCGTTTCACGAGCTGGAGCGGTTTTTTCGTTAAAATAAGATCCGTAAATAGTATTGATCGCGCCAAAATTATTCATATCCATAATGAAAATAGTCGCCTTAACAACATTTTCAAAAGTCATATTAGCTGCTTCAAGAATGGCTGCAATGTTTTCCATTACTTGTTTGGTTTCATCATTGATGTTCTCAGTAACAAGTTCTCCCGAAGCCGGATTTATTGCAATCTGACCAGAAGCATATAGTGTATTTCCTGATAATACAGCCTGATTGTAAGGCCCGATTGGAGCAGGAGCTTTTTCGGTAAAGATGATTTTTTTCATAATAATTATTTTAATCGAATGTGAATTATCGGTTTGAAGTACTTCGTTTATTCCATTTAATGTCACTAAGAACTCCGGATTTAATTCCGATAAAGAAGTTCCAGTTAGAATTAGGTCCAAGTGGAGTCCAGTTGAAAGCCATTCTCCAGCTTAATAAATCTCTTTCAAAACGAAATTGTGTAAAAGTAACCCCTTTTTGAACGAAATCGTAACCGGTAGAAACCCCGCCTTTCCATTTAGGTGTAATATCCATATTGATAGAAACCATGATAGAATTCCCTGTTATTTTGCTTTCTCTATTAACGTTCGAATAAGTTAATGAATAAGCCATTGTCATATCCCAAGGGATTTTCGAATTAAAAAATTCGGTTATAACATCTTCGCCATCATCTTTTTCTTTTGCAAACTGACTGTTACGACTATCATTTAAGTCTGTATTGGTACCAAATAAATCATCTTTACGACCACCATTCCGCTCGCTTTGTTTATTTTCTTCTTTTACTCCTTTATTTGAAAAAGAGTAGTTTAAGGTTAAATTAGCACTTGTCATTCTGAATAAACTACCTCCATTGTCAATATTGTAGACGTTCATTCTCTTTCCTGAATTGTCAATTGCATAAGGGTCTAAAGTGGCACCAAAATTAACATTCATTTTATTGTCAAGAAGTTGTGTTCCTCCACTTACAAGCACAGGTTGCCACGCCAGGATATCTTTACCGTCAGCATTAAAATTATAGCTGGTGCTAAAATTTAAGTTGTTTAACAGCATTATTTTTTTAGGTTCTGTTTTTGTGCTGTCACGATCTCTCACTTTAGCTTCAAAAGTATTACTTAAGGCAAGGCCTACTATGTTTGAATTTTCTTTGCTAGGAGCTCCATAAACACTTCCGTCGAAGCGCGAGTATGAGTTTGATACTCTTCCTGAAGCATCGACATAATAATTATCGTAATATTTTTCGAAACTAGGAGTGTAGGCATAGGTAATAGAGGGTCTCATGACGTGACGAATAGATTGAATCTTTTTATCATCACCAAAATTAAAAGTACCGTAAATTGTAGTTCCTAAATTAGTACTGAAATTATAAGTTCTATAAGTATCAAAACCATTTACTGTTTGTGTCACGACTTCATTTTTACTTGAATCGTAATTTTTTTCTATCGTTTTGGTAACCCAGGTTTCCTGATAATTTGTAGATGCTCCGGCACTAAAATATTTAAATATCTTAAAATTTGTACTAATTGGAATAGATTGTTGTAGTCCAATTTGTGCGTCTCTAAACATTTGAGGTTTAAAGAATAAAGAATCGGTTGTTACAAATTTATTTTGTCCGGTCACATTGTACTGTAAGTTGATGTTTTTGATAAAACCTTTTTTCACACCATCTTTACCAACAAAAGGATAAACGCGATCAATGCTACCTTGTAAAGATGGTAATGTCATTTGAATTTCTTCTGTTTGTGTATTTTGTGAGTGTGTCGCCGTAAGTGCAATACGCGCTCCCGGTATTGTATTAAAAGTTTTATTATAAGAAATAGAGGAACTTAAAGTATTGTTCAGATTTGAACCAACATTTGCCTGATTAATAGATTGTTTAAAGTATTTACTACTACCCATATTCACCGAAGCAGAAAAGCTGGAGTTGGGGTTTGATTTGGTGTCTTTAGAGTGTGACCACTGAATATTATAAATATTTTGCTTCGAATAATCAGGATAACCTCTTTCGCTATTGATTAAATTCTCAAAACGAACATTTAAATTTCCCCGATAGTTATATCTTTTGGCGTATGCAGATTCAAAACGCATGGCGTAACTTCCATTGGTATAATAATCTCCTAAAACGGTAAGGTCATAATTATCACTTAAAGCAAAATAATAACCACCATTTTGCAGAGAGAATCCTCTCGTATTGGAGTCGTTATAACTTGGTATAATGATTCCTGATACACTCTTTTCCTGACTCATTGGGAAATAAGCAAAAGGTAAGGCAAGAGGAGTAGGTACATCGGCAATAACCATGTTGGTCAGGCCTGTTACTACTTTTTTTCCCGGAATAAATTTTACTTTATTGGTCTGAAAATAATATTCAGGATTATCGATATCTGCTGAAGTGGTAAAGCGTGCGCCTTTCAGGAAATAAACAGAATCATTTTCTTTTTTAGTAACTGCAGCCTTAATTTTAAATTCGCCTTGTTCTGTTCTTGAATTGTATATTAAGGCTTTTTTTGTTTTGAAATTAAAACGGATAGAGTCTGGCTGAACTTCACTTCCACCTTGCTTAAAATTTGGAAATTGTGTTAAGACACCTGCCGAATCTTTTATTCTTCCGGCATACACTTCGTCTTTTTCATAATTTAAAACAATGATACCTGACTTTAGCTCAACATCTTTATAGTATAATTCAGCTTCGTTATAAAGGGTGATTGTTTTGTTTTTCTGATCGATTTTCGCATAATCTTTGGCCCTGTACTTTACTTTTCCGTCAAGAAAAGTCTTTTTAGGTTTAACAGTATCCAGTTTTATTGTATCAACTACAGTTTTTACAGGCTTATCTGTTTGTTTTACAGCAGGTAATGCGTTTTTTTTTGATTTTATCTCTTGCGAGTATAATTTACCACATCCTAGTGTTAGGAAAAATGATAATAAAACGATATTAAATAAGTTTGTATGCAAAGGTTTAAATGCTATTTTTGTAAAAGTATGGCTTGTTTTTTGACATGTCAAACTTACATATAATTTTTTGTCAAAAATAATCAATTGCAAAAATTATAGCAGTTGCATTTTATTAAAATTAACTTTTAGATTTATGAATATATTTAACAAAACTAGGCTAATATTTAGTTTTTTTCTAACTATAATTTCATTTTGCGCATATAGTCAGGCAAATGTTTTTAAGGTTACACTTGATGCCGGACACGGTGATCATGACTTTGGTGCCGTATATAGCGGAAGAATCGAAAAAAATATTGCATTGGCCATTGTGTTAAAAGTTGGGAAAATATTAGAAGATAGCCCAAACGTTAATGTTATTTATACCCGTAAAAGTGATGTTTTTATCGATTTGGTCGAAAGAGCGAACATTGCTAACAGAGCAAACTCAAATATTTTTGTTTCTATACACTGTAATGCGAACAAGAATACAGCCGCAGACGGAACAGAAACCTATGTAATGGGTTTAAGTAAAGTAGCATCGAATCTTGAAGCTGCGAAAAAAGAGAACTCGGTAATTACGTTAGAGAAAGATTATAAACGTAAATATGAAGGTTACGATCCAAATTCTCCTGAGTCAATGATTGGAATGACTTTAATGCAGGAAGAATATTTAGATAATAGTATTGCATTAGCCAGTAAAATTGAAGATAATTTTGATAGATTAGGAAAAAAACTTCGCCAGGGTGGAGTGAAACAGGCGCCTTTTATGGTACTTCATAAAGCGTATATGCCTAGAGTTTTGGTTGAAACCGGTTTTGTATCTAATCCAACAGAAGGTAATATTTTAAATTCGGAAGAAGGACAGAATGATATTGCCAAAGCAATTGCCGAAGCCATTTTGAGTTACAAAAGAGAGTATTTTGGCTCTGGCGCTCCTGAAATAATGGATGCCAGACCAGCAAAAGATACTGCTAAACCAAAAACGGTTATTGCTGCTCCTGCATCAAACAAAAATGCAACAAAAGGCACTTTTTTTAAAGTACAATTGATAGCAAGTATCAAGAAAACACCATTGGAGCCTAAAAATTTTAAAGGACTTAAAAATGTAACAATGCTGTACGAAAACAATATTTATAAATATTTCTATCAGGAAACTTCAGATTACGAAGCAGCACAAAAATATTTGCAAGAAGCTAAAAGTAAAGGATATGGAGCATCATTTTTAGTTGCTACTAAAGATGGAGAGAAAATCAGTATTCAGGACGCGACTAAATAATAGCCACAAGTTCGAATATTTATATTAATTTTGTACAAACACTTAGAATTTTGAAACTAACAAGAGAAATTAAAACGGCTATTTTAGTCATCGCGTCAATTTTATTATTTATTTGGGGCTACAGCTTTTTAAAAGGCAAAGACCTTTTTACAAATTATAAAACATTATATGTTGAATATGATAATGTGGAAGATCTGGCTCAGTCTGCACCCGTAACTTTAAACGGACTTGCAATTGGTAAGGTAACTAAGATTACAATCAACGACAATACTGGTAAATTATTAGTAGAACTACAGTTGAAAACTGATTTTCCAATTTCTAAAACAAGTAAGGCATCTTTATATTCGCCAAGTTTAATTGGTGGAAAACAGATTAAGATTATACCAAATCTTGCTGACAAAGAACTTGCAGTTGATGGTCAGACCCTGGCTCCAGCTGTTGAATTAGGTTTAACCGAGTCTTTAGGAGGTAAAATTGAGCCAATTCAGCAAAAGTTAAATCTGATGCTTGAAAATATTAATACTCTGGTTGCCGGATTAAATAATGTTCTGGACAAAAAGGGACAGGAAGATCTTAAAAAATCGCTGGCCGAATTAAGTCAGACGATGGAGCAATTTCATAAAGCGTCAGGAAGTATCAATTCTATATTAGATACCAATAAAGCACAGATTAACGGAGCAGTTACGAACTTCAATAAGATGTCGAGTAACTTTAATAAAATCTCAGATTCGTTACATAAAGCTGATTTAGGAAAAACAGTTAGAAACCTAAACCAAACTTTAGCAAAACTTGATGGTATTATGACAAACCTGAATTCAGGAAAAGGTACGGCGGGTAAATTGCTGAATGACGATGCTTTGTATAATAATCTGGCTAAAACTTCAAAAGAGCTTGAATTATTATTGCAGGATGTTCGCTTATATCCGACACGTTATGTGAATGTTTCTCTTTTTGGAAAGAAAAACAAACCATATGTTGCACCTACAGAAGATGCCAATACAACTGACAAAAAATAATTAGAATGAGTTATTTAGATAATATTTTATTCGCTATACTTCTGATAGCTGGTTTTGGTTTTTTTGCTTCAAGCATAAAGAAAATCATTAGAAACATAAATTTAGGAGTTGATGTAGATCGAAAAGACAATCCAAAAGCACGTTGGAAAAACATGGCTATGATTGCTCTTGGACAATCTAAAATGGTGAAACGACCTGTAGCAGGTGCATTGCATATTGTGGTATATGTTGGATTTATTATCATAAATATAGAATTACTTGAAATTATTATTGATGGATTATTTGGAACTCATAGAGTTTTTGCGCCTTATTTGGGTGTAGTTTATGATGTTTTAATTGCTTCATTTGAAATATTAGCAATATTGGTAATCTTTGCTGTTACCGTTTTCTGGATCAGAAGAAATGTGATCCGTTTAAAACGTTTTATTAATCCGGATTTAAATGGATTTCCTAAAAGTGATGCGAATTACA
Source organism: Flavobacterium aquidurense (assembly GCA_900107365.1). Classification (GTDB taxonomy): domain Bacteria; phylum Bacteroidota; class Bacteroidia; order Flavobacteriales; family Flavobacteriaceae; genus Flavobacterium; species Flavobacterium aquidurense. The sequence continues at coordinate 59,456 of FNPS01000002.1, read as the reverse complement.
TATTGTATTTCGAGACCGTTTTGATGTTTTTATTTTTATTCATGGATGCTGCTGATTTGCATTTGCAGAATGTTCCAGGAGGATTTTCGCATTTTCACAGAGCAGGAAGTTTTCCAATAAGTCAATTTATTGCGCCACTATTTAACGGAATGTCAAATGAGTTGGTTGCCCTATTGTTCGAAACTTTTTGGTGGTTACATATTGCGGGTATTTTGGTTTTTATGAACTATTTATATTTCTCAAAACATTTGCATATTCTTTTGGCTTTCCCAAATACCTATTTTGCCAACTTGAAACCAGAAGGGCAATTTGATAATTTAGAATCAGTTACAAAAGAAGTGAAGTTAATGATGGATCCAAATGCTGATCCGTTTGCTGCAGCTCCGGTTGATGAAAATGCAGCTCCGAGTAAATTTGGTGCGAGCGACGTTCAGGATTTAAACTGGGTTCAATTGTTAAACGCTTACACTTGTACAGAATGCGGACGTTGTACATCATCTTGTCCTGCCAATCAAACAGGTAAGAAATTGTCTCCTCGTAAAATTATGATGGATACAAGAGATCGTTTACAAGAAGTAGGAAAAAATATTGATGCCAATAAAGGGGTTTTTGTTCCGGACAATAAAACATTATTGAACGATTATATTACACCAGAAGAATTGTGGGCTTGTACCTCTTGCAACGCTTGTGTTGAAGAATGTCCGGTAAACATCAGTCCGTTGTCTATTATTATGGATATGCGTCGTTATTTGGTGATGGAACAAAGTGCTGCTCCAATGTCACTGAATGCTATGATGACGAATATTGAAAACAATGGAGCACCATGGCAATACAGTCAACAAGACAGATTGAACTGGAAAAACGAGAATTAAAATTAAGGTTTAATTGGTTATTGACTTAACCGCTTAAGCGAATAAAATATTTGAGGTTTTTAGTAGGGTTATAGTAGAGAGAGTGCGATTAACCAATGTAACGATTAACCGATTTAACAACAAAAGAAGATGTCAGAAAGTTTAGTAGTGCCAACAATGGCTGAAATGTTAGCCGAAGGAAAACAACCAGAAGTTTTATTTTGGGTAGGTTGCGCAGGAAGTTTTGATGATAGAGCAAAAAAAATTACCAAAGCATTTGTGCGTATTTTAAATCGTACTAATGTTTCATTTGCAGTTTTAGGTACAGAAGAGAGTTGTACCGGAGATCCTGCAAAACGTGCTGGAAATGAGTTTTTGTTTCAGATGCAGGCCATGATGAATATCGAGGTTTTAAATGCATATGAAGCTAAAAAGATAGTTACAGCTTGTCCGCATTGTTTTAATACTTTAAAAAATGAATATCCTGAATTAGGAGGTCAATATGATGTAATTCATCATACTGAGTTTTTGAAGTCATTAATTGATGAAGGAAGACTGACTGTGGAAGGTGGTCAGTTTAAAGGAAAAAAAATCACTTTTCACGATCCTTGTTATTTAGGAAGAGCAAATAAAGTATACGAAGCGCCAAGAGATTTAATTCAGAAACTGGATGTTGAATTGGTCGAAATGAAACGTTCTAAAGCAAACGGATTATGTTGTGGAGCTGGTGGAGCGCAAATGTTTAAAGATGCTGAGCCAGGAAACAAAGAAGTGAATGTTTTACGTACTGAAGACGCCTTAGAAGTACAACCGGATATCATTGCAGCGGGTTGTCCATTCTGTAACACTATGTTAACTGATGGTATTAAACATCAGGAGAAAGAAGGACAGGTTAAAGTTATGGATATTGCGGAGTTGATTGCTAATGCACAAGATTTATAACTAAGGTTCTGAGGTACTAAGATTCTAAGGTTCTAAGTTATCTAACTTGAAACTATCCAGTAATCTAAAATCAACAATCTAAAATCTAAAATTAAATGTATATACCTTTTGAAGATTTACCTGGTGAATCCCGAGTTTGGATTTATCAATCAAACAGAAAATTTTCTGAGGAAGAGTTTTCTGAAATTGAAACTGACCTAAAAGCTTTTGTAGAAGAATGGGCAGCGCATGGAACAAGCTTAGAAGCGTCATATTTATTGAAATACAACCGATTTATTATTTTGGCTGTAAATCAGGATGTACAGGCAGCTACAGGATGTTCAATTGATAGTTCTGTAGAATTTATACAGAGTTTGGAGAAAAAGTACAGCGTTGATTTGTTAGATAAAATGAACGTGACTTTTAAAAACGGCGAGCATATTGCTCACAAGACATTAATTGATTTCAAGAAAATGGTTAAAGATAAATCGGTTTCTGAGAATACGATTGTTTTTAATAATTTGGTAAACAATATCGAAGAATTTAATGAATCCTGGGAAGTTCCTGCGGCTGATAGCTGGCATAGCAGATTTTTCTAAGAGAAATTTATAATATATTTGAAAGGCATGAAATTTAGATTTTATGCCTTTTTTTGTTTAGTAAGTTCAATTGTTTCAAGTTTCAGGTTTCAGGTTTGCCAAAGTTTGTCGTTCCTCGGAATGTCAGGATTGCGGAAATCTTTGTCAAAGTTTTAACCTTTGACAAAGATGGATTACGATTAACCCGCCAGGTTTTTATCCCGTGACTTCGGGAAGAAAAAAAAGTTCTTATGAAAACTAAAACCTCTAATTTAGCCCCGATGGGAGCGGTATCTCCCGATTTAGAAAAACAAGGCTTTTTAGCCGTAGTTTTTGTTAATTGGGAATATAGCGGACAGCGGGACGAGTGGTTCTTTTGAAAATGAAATTTCTGCTCCTGATAAAAATTACAGCAGAAAATTTCTGTTCGTAATTCAGTATCTCTGTACATAAAATATCCTATAATCTAAAACACTAATAATCTGATGTTTCTAAGATTCACAAAAATGTAACATTTTAAATACGGGAATAAACGTGATTTTTGAGTACTTTCGTAGTACTAAATTTAATACATGAAAATAGCAATAGTTTGTTATCCGACATTTGGTGGTAGTGGGGTTGTAGCCACAGAATTAGGCCTCGAATTAGCCAGACGCGGACACGAAATCCACTTTATTACCTACAGTCAGCCGGTTAGACTGGCACTTTTAAATCCTAATGTTCATTATCACGAAGTAAACGTTCCTGAATATCCTCTTTTCCATTATCAGCCTTATGAATTGGCTTTATCAAGCAAATTGGTCGATATGGTGAAATTATATAAAATAGAAGTGCTTCATGTGCATTATGCAATTCCACACGCGTATGCGGGTTATATGGCAAAGCAAATGCTGAAAAATGAAGGAATTAATCTTCCGATGATTACAACGCTTCACGGAACAGATATTACGCTGGTAGGAAATCATCCTTTTTATAAACCTGCCGTAACTTTTAGTATCAATAAATCAGATTATGTGACTTCGGTTTCTCAGAGTTTGAAAGATGATACGTTGAAATTATTCAAGATCAAGAACAAAATAAGGGTAATTCCGAATTTTATTGAGCTGGATAAAGTAAAAACGGATCCAACAGCTCCTTGTCATCGTTATGTGATGGCGAAGGAAAATGAGCGTATTATTACTCATATTAGTAACTTTAGAAAGGTAAAACGTATTCCGGATATTATTAAGATTTTCTATAATATTCAGAAAGTGATGCCGGCTAAATTAATGATGGTTGGTGATGGTCCTGAAAAAGAAAAAGCGGAAGTTTTATGTATGGAATTGGGAATTTACGACAAAGTAATTTTCTTTGGGAATAGTAATGAGATTGATAAAATTTTATGTTTGACCGATTTGTTTTTACTTCCATCTGAAACAGAAAGTTTTGGCTTGGCAGCTTTAGAAGCAATGGCATGTGGTGTTCCGGTAATTTCAAGTAATTCAGGAGGTTTGCCTGAAGTTAATTTTGAAGGTGTTTCAGGATATTTGAGCAATGTAGGAAACGTGGAAGAAATGGCTGCGAATGCAATTAAAATTTTAGAAAGCGATGAAATTTTAAATCAATTTAAGGCGAATGCTTTAGAAGTAGCGAAGAAATTCGATATCAAAAATATATTGCCTAAATACGAAGCACTTTATCAGAGAGCAATTGATGATTATAAAGAGTAGAAACATTAATTTTAAAATAAACGTAAATGAAAAAAGTAATTTCGGTTGTAGCAGTTTTTGTTTTAATTTCTTGTGGAGCAAAAAAAACATCAGAGTCAAAAGCATTATATGAGGTTTTGACAACACAATCTGACGGTGGTGGAAATATCAAATTTTATGAGATCTTGACAGAACCAAATGAGATTAAAATGTTAGAAACTGATCCACTGTTGGCTGACAAAATGAAACAAACCGATATTAGTAATTCTAACTATGTTATTTTAAATATGGGAGAGAAAAACACTGGTGGTTATTCTATTGGAGTTGAAAAAGTGGAAGAAACGGATAAAAATGTCATTATCACTGTAAAAGAAAATAGTCCTGCTCCTGATGCTATGACAATGCAGGTAATTACCTATCCTTATACGGTTGTGAAAATACACTCCAAAAAAGAGATAATTATTAAATAAGTTATTAGGGCTTCGGCCTGATAAGCATTTTCTCAAAATGAAAGCAAAAAAAAACCTGTCGTAATTAAAGCGACAGGTTTTCTTTTACAATTATTTTTTAATTTTATTTTAGAATTTGAATTTGATTCCTAAACCAACATCAAATCCAAAGTTGTCATCATCATAATATCCTGAACCAATTTCTGGTCTTGCATCTAATGATAATAAAATTGGCACTTCTTTAAAGCCATATTCAATACCAATATCTCCTGCAGCAAAAACGTAAGTCCCGCTATCATTGTATTTAACATTGTTGTTGTAGTAATCGTGATCCCATGCTGCGATACCACCACCAACACCAGCGTACCAGTTAAAACCTCCGTCGATGTTCCAAACCCATTGGTAAAGAGCAACTCCTTTAATGGCGTCAACATCACTGCTGTTTCTCCATCCTAAATCGAACTCAAGTCTGTTTTTTTGATTTAATCCTCTTTGGTACGATACTTCTCCACCAAAACCATTATTATCTCCTAAACGTAATCCAAGAGCATTTTTTGCGATGTCTTGTGCTTGAGCCGTGAACGCTAAACCTAATAGCATAATGGCAGATAAAATAACTTTTTTCATAAAAATGTGAATATTAATTTTTTTCAAATGTATAATTACAGTTCACTATTGAACGTATAATATTCCTGAAAATTGTTATATAATTCACATTTTGACTGTTTCTAAATTATGGTTTTTGCAGTAAAATGCCAGAAAATTGGTAAGGTATTGATACTTACTGTTTTATTTTTTAATAATCATTGAAGTGATTAACTGAGAAGTTAAAATGTCTTCCATTTCGAATAAATTTTCTTCTTCTTCAGTCAAATTTGACTCTGAGTAAGAAAATAATTTCCATCGTTTTTTATGATATTCCAGTGCCGTTAAATTTTCTACCCAATCCCCGGAGTTCAGATATAAAGTTGATCCGTGTTTGTTTTCTATGGTAGTAATTTTAGGTTCATGAATGTGACCGCAAATTACATAATCGTAATTTTTTTCGATTGCGAGATCGGTTGCTGTAGTTTCAAAATCAGAAATGAATTTTACTGCTTTTTTTACGCTTGCCTTTATTCTTTTGGAAAACGAATAAGGTTCGCGGCCTAATTTAGCCAGACACCAGTTTGCAAATCGATTGCTCAGGATTAAATAATCGTATCCTAATCCTCCTAATTTTGCAATCCATTTGGAATGTTGTACAGAAGCATCAAATACATCTCCATGAAAAATCCAGGCTTTTTTACCATCCAAATCTAAAACTAATTTATCAAGAAGGGCAAAATTACCCATGTTCATGTCGCTGAATTTACGAAGAATTTCATCATGATTTCCAGTGATATAATACACTTTTGTACCTTTAGAAGCCATTCCGATGATGCGTTGAATGACTCTTAAATGTGTTTTTGGGAAATAAGATTTTCTAAATTGCCAGGCATCAATAATGTCTCCGTTTAAGACTAAAGTTTTTGGTTTAATGCTTGATAAATAGTTGTTTAATTCTTTGGCGTGGCTTCCGTACGTTCCTAAGTGAACATCTGAAAGCACAACTAACTCGACATTTCTTTTTTTCAATTTTTCTTGATTTGAAGTTTAGCAAATAAAAGAAACCTAAGTCGGTTTTATTTTATCAAATGGTTATCAATTTGGCTTCAATTTTAATAAATTATGATTTTTAATCAACTTAGTCTTTACTTAATAATACCAACTTTAAATTTTTTAATTTAATTCATAAAACTTACATTTGCTCAAAACAAATTACAATGGCAGGAAATAGCTACGGCACCCTATATAAAGTTACAACATTTGGAGAATCTCATGGTGAAGCTTTAGGCGGAATTATAGATGGATGTCCATCAGGAATTGAACTTGATTTAGAAGCAATTGAAGTTGAAATGTCCCGAAGAAAACCAGGACAATCAGCAATTGTAACCCAAAGAAAAGAACCAGATGCAGTTCAGTTTTTATCTGGAATTTTTGAAGGAAAAACAACAGGAACTCCAATTGGTTTTATTATCCCGAATACCAATCAAAAATCAGACGATTACTCCCATATAAAAGACAATTACAGACCAAGTCACGCTGATTATGTGTATGATCAAAAATATGGTTTTCGTGATTATCGCGGAGGCGGAAGAAGTTCTGCACGTGAGACTGCAAGTAGAGTAGTAGCTGGTGCCATTGCAAAACAAATGTTACCAGAGATTAAAATTAATGCTTACGTTTCTTCGGTAGGTCCAATTCATTTAGATACACCTTATCAGGATTTGGATTTTTCTAAAATTGAAAGCAATCCTGTTCGTTGTCCTGATGAAAAATCGGCTGCGATTATGGAAGAATATATTCGTGACATTCGTAAACAAGGTGATACTGTTGGAGGAATTGTTTCATGTGTAATTCAGAATGTTCCGGTTGGTTTAGGGGAGCCGGTTTTTGATAAATTGCATGCTGAACTTGGAAAAGCAATGCTTTCTATCAATGCTGTAAAAGGATTTGAATACGGAAGTGGTTTTTCAGGATCAGAAATGAAAGGAAGCGAACACAATGATTTATATAATTCTGACGGAACTACAAAAACAAATCTTTCTGGCGGAATTCAGGGCGGAATAAGTAACGGAATGGATATTTATTTCAGAGTAGCTTTCAAACCTGTTGCGACTATCATGCAAACACAAGACTCATTAGATAATAAAGGAAATATTACACCAATGACTGGTAAAGGTCGTCATGATCCTTGTGTAGTACCTCGCGCCGTGCCAATTGTTGAAGCAATGGCAGCGATTGTTTTGGCTGATTTTTACCTGATCAACAAAACATATTAATAAAAGGTAAGACAGTGAGGGTCTTACTATTTTAATTTTAAACAAACAGATTAATGCAACAAGTTACAGAAACCAAAAAAAAATCATTTCTTTCAGGATTAACAGGGCAGATTATAATTGCTATGGTTCTTGGAGCAACTTTAGGAATTATATTGCACAATTATATTTCACCTGAAGCTGCACAATCATTTAGTGATAAAATAAAAATGCTCGCCGCTATTTTTATCCGACTAGTACAAATGATAATTTCGCCTTTAGTGTTTACCACTTTAGTTGTTGGAATTGCCAAACTAGGAGATATAAAAACAGTTGGAAGAATTGGAGGTAAAGCGATTGCATGGTTTTTTACAGCTTCATTTATATCATTACTAATCGGGTTATTTTATGTAAATATTCTGGAACCGGGAGTAGGTTTGAAATTAGGTCATGTTGATATGGCAGCAGCTACAGAAGTAACTGCAAAAACCAAAACACTTTCTTTTGAAAATTTTGTAGAACATATTGTTCCAAAAAGTATTTTTGAAGCTATGGCAACCAATGAGATCTTGCAGATTGTAATTTTCTCTATCTTTTTTGGATTAGCTGCTGCATCATTAGGAAGTACTGTAAAACCAGTAATTAATGCTTTGGATAAAGCTTCGCATATCGTTTTAAAAATGGTAAATTATGTAATGAACTTTGCTCCAATTGGAGTTTTTGGTGCTATTGCAGGAGTATTTGCTATTAGAGATGCTGAAGAATTAATATTGACTTACTTTAAATTTTTCGGATCGTTTTTGATTGGAATAAGTACATTATGGATTATTTTAATTGCAGTGGGTTATATTTTCTTAAAAGGAAGAATGACGGAATTATTAAGACGTATAGTAGGACCATTAGCAATTGCTTTTGGAACAACAAGTAGTGAAGCTGTTTTTCCAAAATTAACAGAGGAGCTAGAAGAATTTGGCGTTAAAGATAAGATTGTGTCTTTTATGTTGCCACTCGGATATTCGTTTAATCTGGATGGGAGTATGATGTATATGACTTTTGCCAGCATTTTTATTGCGCAATTTTATGGTGTTCATTTATCTTTAGGAACTCAAATGGCAATGCTTTTGGTTTTAATGCTAACTAGTAAGGGTATTGCAGGTGTTCCAAGGGCTAGTCTGGTAGTAGTTGCGGCAACATGTGGTATGTTTGATATTCCGGTTGAAGGTATTGCATTAATTTTGCCTATTGACCACTTTTGTGATATGTTTAGAAGCGCTACAAATGTTCTGGGAAATGCGCTTGCGACTTCTGTTGTTGGACAATGGGAAAGCAATAAAGAATTAGCTGCTAATCAGGAAGAATAAGTTAAAGGTTTATTTATCCATTTCGTTGATTTAGATAAGATTAAAGAGATAAGAGAAAAATAAGGAAAGCTGTATTTTTAAGAGAAATACAGCTTTTTTTTATTTTTAAGTGTATATTTGAGAAAATTAGCCGACTTATGCCCCGTACGCGGATTTTTTTTCTTCTTTTATTGCTTCTGAATTGCTTCGTCAATTCAGCTAATGCGCAGTCGGAAGTCATTTCAGATGCCAAGATTAACAAGCTGGTTCAACAGGCTTGGGATGATTTTAAAGAATCAAACTTCGAAAAATCGCTAATCACTTCAAGAGTAGCTTTAAACTATGCTACAGCCTCAAAAAACAACTATTTAATTGCAAAGTCTTATAAGATTATTGCTGGTAATTACAGCGAATTGTCAGAGTTTGATAAAGCTATTTTCTTTTATAATAAAAGCTTAAACTATGCAAATAAAACGAATAACGATTCTATAAAATATAGTCTTCATAATAATCTTGGGAATATTTATTGTTTCGAAAAGAAACAATTTGATAAGGGAATAGCATTTTATAAAAAATCAATTGCTTATAGTTTAAAGATTAACGACATAAGTCAGGTGTATTTTACAAATGTTAATATTGCCTGGGCTTATTTTGATATTGGGAAATTTAAAGAGGGATATCCTTACTTGAAATTTGTTGGTAACAACATTGAAAAATATGGCGATGCATCTACAGAGATTGTCGTTAATATGCTTAATGGAATGTATTCAAGTTATTTTAATCATAATGATACAGCAAATGCTTATTTTTTATCGGCTATTGCCGCTGGCAAAAATAGTGATGAGAAGTCAGACTTGTCATATGCGCATCTTGAATATTCAAAGTTCTTAACTAAGATAAATAAATTTAAAGAAGCTTATGAAAACCTGACTAAATACAATCAAATTACAGAAGAATTATACAATCAGGAAAAACTAAAAAAAGCTTCAATCGCTGGTTTTAATCTCGAATTAGACGAATATAAAAGACAGATTGACAAAATTGAAAATGAAAAAATTTCGCAATACCAGAGTCTTAAAAAATCCAGGATTATCGTAATTCTTTTCGTTTTGATCTCTCTTATTCTGCTTTTTTTGATTATTACCCTTATTAAAAATATTAGATTTAAAAAACAGCATAATTTAGAGCTTCTAAAAGCCAAAGAAATTGCAGAAGAAGCTTCTTTGCTTAAGACACAGTTTATTTCAACTATAAGTCATGAATTGCGTACTCCTTTGTATGGTGTGGTTGGTATAACAAATATGTTATTAGAAGAACATAAAGAATTATCTCAAAGTCAGCATTTGAGTTCTTTAAAATTTTCTGCACGTTATTTATTGTCTTTAGTGAATGATATTTTGCAGATAAATAAAATCGAGGAAAATAAAGTGATACTTGAAAATCTGACATTTAATATTTCAGATGAAATAACAATGATTAAAAACTCATTATCGTTTCTTTCTCAAAAAAACAACAATAAAATCAAGGTTGATATTGATCCCTGTATTCCTGAATATCTGATTGGGGATAAATTACGATTGGCACAAATACTTATGAATTTAGTAAGTAATGCGCTTAAATTCACGAAAGATGGTGAGGTCGAAATTATTGTTAAGCTTAATAAAGTGGAGAATAAATTTAATTTTTTAGAGTTTCATATTATAGACAATGGAGTTGGAATTGCCATTGTAGATCAGGGGAAAATTTTTGAAAAATTTGTTCAGGTTGGAAGAAAAGAAGAGGATTATCAAGGCACGGGATTGGGTTTAAGTATTGTAAAAAGACTTTTAGGGCTCTTTGGAAGTACAATTACGCTGGAAAGTGATATTGGTGCCGGAACATCGTTTTCATTTGTAATTCCGTTTGAGCATGATCCTCAAAAAACAAAAAAGATTATTAATGAAATAGAGGTAGATTTAACCTCTAGTGAGGTTTATAAAATTTTAATTGTTGAAGATAATCTTATCAATCAATTGGTTACGAAAAAGATAATCGAAAAGAATAATTATGTATGCAAAGTAGTAGATGATGGTTTTGGTGCGCTCGACATTATTGAAAAAGAAGATTTTGACTTAATCTTAATGGATATTAATATGCCCTTGATGAACGGATTTGAAACCACAAAAAGAATTCGGTTAAAAGGTATAAAAACACCTATAGTGGCATTAACTGCTTTTGATAAGGATGAAATAACAGACGAGGCAATTTCGTCAGGAATAAACGATATTATAGTGAAGCCGTTTGAACCGATTAAGCTGTTTAAAATTATCAGTTACTTAATACAAGAAGCAAAAAACGCTGGTTAATACCAACGTTTTTTATTTTGCTTAGAAGCATTTGATTTTCTTGATTTATGAGCGCCTCCGCTTCGGTTTGAATTTTTAGGTTTTTCAGCCGTTGCTTCCGGGCTTCCTGAATGCCATGGATAAGGATGATCTGTAATTGTCTTTACATCTACTTTTATCAGTTTTTGAATGTCTTTCCAATAGGGTTCTTCATCTTTACCACAAAATGAGATCGCAATTCCGCCGTTTCCTGCACGTCCTGTTCTACCAATTCGGTGCACATACGTTTCAGGGATATTAGGTAAATCAAAGTTGATTACATAAGGTAATTGATCAATATCGATTCCTCTTGCTGCAATATCTGTGGCAACCAAAACACCAACTTCTTTATTTTTAAAGGCATCCAGAACACGTTGTCTTGCATTTTGTGATTTATCACCGTGAATCGCTTCAGCAGGAATATCTTTTTTACGAAGTGCTTTTACAACATTATCTGCTCCATGTTTGGTTCTTGAAAAAACCAATACATTGGATAGATTTTCGTTTTTTATTAAATGATATAATAAATTTCTTTTTTCTGTTTTTTCAACAAAATAAACACGTTGCTCTACTGTTTCGGCAGTTGATGAAACTGGAGAAACTTCTACTTTTGCAGGATCCTGCAAGAACATTTCGGCCAATTCACGAATCGCAATAGGCATTGTTGCAGAGAATAATAAAGTCTGACGATTTTTAGGCGTTAATTTTACGATTTTTTTTACATCGTTTATAAAACCCATATCTAACATCTGATCTGCTTCGTCTAAAACCAAAGTATGTAAATGGTCTAAATCAAGAAATCCTTGTTTTTGTAAATCTAACAATCTTCCTGGCGTCGCTACCAAAATATCAACACCTTGCTTTAAGGTATCGACTTGCGGGTTTTGTGAAACTCCACCAAAAATAGTCAACTGTGTTAAATTAGTGTACTTAGCATAAGTATCAAAACTTTGTCCAATCTGAACTGCTAATTCACGTGTTGGTGTAACTATAAGAGCACGAATTTGTTTGGCTTTTTTTGTTGAACCTACAATTCGATGTAACTGATGTATGATTGGAATCGCAAATGCCGCTGTTTTTCCTGTACCTGTTTGCGCACAACCAATTAAATCCCTTCCCGATAAAACGATCGGAATAGATTGTTCCTGAATAGGTGTGGGGTTTAGGTAGCCTTCTTCAAATACGGCTTTTTGTATACTTTTTGAAAGTGATAAATCTTCGAATAACATATCTTAGGTATTAAGATTTTAGTTTAAAGTACTAAAATTCTGTGCAAAGATAGGTTTATTCAGCCAATCGTTTATTTGAATTGGGGTTTATTTAGGAATTGAACTTATATTTAGGTAGTAAATTATTAGATAGGATTAAATTTTTTCGTTGTTTGCCTTAATGAAATCGGTTATTAAATAACCAATTAGTTTTCCTATTAAATTGTTATTTGGAGAATCGGCTAAGTCTGGTGCACCTTCACAAATATGCAAATAGGTAGCATTTTTATGTTGTCCGAAGAAAGATACAAACTGGCGTAATTCTTCTACAGAAAAACCACTTATGGTCATAGCACTACTGGCGATATTTGGAATGGCATCCAAATCAATTTCAATACCAAAAGAATCATTTTTGAGGAACTCTAAGGCCATAATCATTTCCTTGTTGAATTCTTTTTCTTTTCGAATATTTACACTGTCGTATGTGTTATAACGAACGCGATCTTCTAGTTTTTTAATTATGTCGAGAACACTTTTTGAAGTGTAATTTTCATGCAGCCCAAAAATGAAATATTTTTTAAGAAAACCTTCTTCATAAGCATAAGAAAACCCATTTCCGCTGTGACGTCCTTCCAGAATTCTAAAATCAGAATGCGCGTCAAAATTAATAGCATTAATAGGTTTGCCTTTGGCTAAAGCCGAACCTTTTATATTTCCGTAAGCATTATTGTGGCCTCCGCCAATGATAATGGGTATTTTTCCAGCTTTTACAATGGTGAAAATAATATGAGATACTTCTTTGTCAATTTTTTCAACTAACTGACTTAATTTAGACCGGTCGTCGATGTCATTAAAATCAAGATTTTCAACATCGCGCATTTCATCGGCAACATTTATTTGACCTAAAATGATGATTTGGCTGCCTTTGCAAAAACGATTATGCTGAATATTAGCAATACTTTTTATAGCAGATTGCCATGCCGATGCAGCTCCGGGTCTACCGTAATTTGCACGCACACCAATATCTTCAGGAATTCCCAAAAGCACGTATTTAGCCTCACTTTCTTTTAGGAAAGCAATCTTATCAGCACCTTTCGGAATGACAATCATCTTCTCTCCAAACTTTATTTCGCCACTTCGGTGATTTGTGACTTTTGCTAAATCATTAACAGTAAAAGGAATTAATTTCTCCATAAAAAAAAATTATTGTCCAAAAATAATATAATTGTATTAACTTACGTTATTAGGATATATTAATTCTTAAATTTGTTTTTAAAGAAAATTATTTAAATATGGAAAACCCAAAGAACAACAACTCAAGTCTAAAAGCGGTAATCGCAGTTTTAGCAGTCCTACTTATTGGTAGCTTAGTGTATATTTTTAAATTGTCTTCTGATACAGAGGTAGTTAAGACAGAGCTTACAACCACCATGACAGAGAAAGAATCTGTTATGAAAGATTTACAAGAATTGAAAGCAACTTATGATGCTGCTATTGCTGAAAACACATCAATGTCTGATGAGTTAATTCAGGAAAGAGATAAAGTAGTAGCATTGATGGACGATTTGAATAAATCTAAAGGAGATGTATCTAAATACAGATCTCAGGTTCAGGCAATGCAAGGTAAAATGAAAACTCTAGTAGCTGAAAACGACGAATTGAAAAAACAAAATGGTGTTTTGACAGTTCAGAGAGATAGCACTATTGTGGTTTTAGGTGAATCAAAAAAATATAATGAAGTATTAGTTGGTCAAAACGAAGAATTAGCTAAAACTGTTGAAAAAGGTTCTAAATTATCAGTTTTAAATACTAAAACTATTGCTTACAAAGTAAAAGGTTCTGGTAAACAAGTTGAAACAGATAAAGCAAGCCGTGCTGATGTTTTAAAAGTTAGTTTTACAATTGCTGAAAATTCTATCGCTAAATCGGGAGATAAAAGCTATTATGTACAAGTTATTGATAGTAAAAACAATGTTTTAGGAGACAAAAAAACAGAAACTTTTGGAGACAATACTTTAACTTACAGTTTTAAAACTGTTGTAAAATATGAAAATAAAACAGTACAGGTTTCTGAAGATTTAATTGGTAAAGATTTCGAAAAAGGAACTTATTTTATCAATGTTTTTGACAATGATGAATTAGTTTCTAAAACTAGTTTCTCTTTAAGATAAGACATCCAACGGGATAATAATGCCACTAAAATATTAAAGGTCTGTGAAGTTTTTCACAGACCTTTTTTTTTTGTGCTATTTTTTTCTTAGTTTAAAACTTGACCTTCCAGAAAAACGCTTTCAATAAGATTACTTCCAAATGCATATGGAATTTGATAATAGGATGAAATTGGCTTGGTTAAAATTAAGTTTGCCTTTTTTCCTTTTGTGATGCTTCCGTGCGTTTCTGAAAGTCCCATTGCATAAGCCCCGTTTATTGTTGCTGCATTTATAGCTTCTTCAGGAGTCATTTTCATTTTAATACAAGCTGTTGCAACGACAAAGTTCATATTTCCTGATGGAGTAGAGCCGGGGTTGAAATCTGTGGCTAATGCTAAAGGAAGTCCTGCTTTTATTATTTCACGGGCAGGAGTGTACGGAATGCTTAAAAAATAAGAACAGGATGGTAATGCTACAGGCATCGTTTCAGTGTCTTTCAAAGCTTCAATGTCTTCCGGGTTCATTATTTCGAGATGATCGACAGAAAGGGCTTTAAATTTGATTCCGGACTGAATTCCTCCAATTGAATTGAATTGATTTACGTGAATTTTTGGTTTTAAGCCGAATTGAATTCCGGCTTCCATAATTTTTTCCGTTTCTTCAACAGAAAAATAACCTGTTTCACAAAATACATCAATGTAATCGGCTAATTTATTTTGAGCAATTTCCGGAAGCATTTTTGTTATAATTTCATCAATATAACCTTGCTTATTTTCTTTAAAATGAATCGGAAAGGCGTGAGCTCCTAAAAAAGTAGCCTTAATGGCGATTGGATAATTTTCTGCCAGTTTTTTAATAACACGCAACATTTTTAATTCACCATCAACAGTGAGTCCATAACCTGACTTTATCTCAACAGCTCCGGTTCCTAAATGCATCACTTCTTCTAAGCGAACTTTAGATTGCTCGTAAATTTCTTCTTCAGAAGTTTCGTTGAGTTTTTTAGCCGAGTTTAAAATTCCACCACCACGATTCGCAATTTCTTCATAGGTAAAACCATTGATTCTGTCGACAAATTCCTGTTCGCGATTTCCCGCGTATACAATATGCGTATGACTGTCGCACCAGGAAGGTAAAACAATACGGCCAGTTGCATCAATAGTTTTTTCAGCTTTGATTGCAGGAAGATTATCCATCGATCCAAAATCTTCAATCAAATTGTCTTTTAAGATTAAAAAGGCATTTTTAATAGTGGGAAGAATTGCCATCTCGGCTCCTGAAACTTTAGAAATTGAAGTTTCACGAACCTGAAGCAATTCTTTTATGTTGGTTATTAGAGTAATCATGAGTTATTAGTATTAAAAATAAAAACACAAATTTCACCAATTGTCACTAATTAAATTCGTGAAATCTGTGAAATTTGTGTTTAATATTGGAATTTAAAATATTGAAGTTTATTTTAATTTATTCTGAAACTGTAATTTCAAACATTTTGCTCCAGTTTTTACCGGTTACAAAAATGGTTTTAGTTTTAGTATTGTAAGCGATTCCATTTAAAACATCATCTTTAGTTACGTCAGTCATAAATTTTCGTAAACCTGACATGTCCAGAATTCCTTCAACAGCTCCTGAAGTTGGATTTACAACCGCAATAGCGTCTTTAAACCATACGTTTGTATAAATCTTTCCATTAATCCATTCTAATTCATTAATGGCTTTAATTTTAGAAGTTCCGGAATATACATTTACATAATCGATCATTTTTTGAGTTGCAGGATCCATTTTCCAAATTTTCTCTGTTTTGTCAGTCTGGTAAATGTATTTTCCATCATTTGTCATTCCCCAACCTTCAATGTCTTTTTCGTATGTAAAGGTTTTTTCTAATTTTAATGTATTGGCATTATATATAAATCCCGTTTTATTTTGCCACGTTAATTGAAATAATTTACCATTGATAAAAGTGATTCCTTCTCCAAAATATTTTTTATCTAAATCTATTTGTTTGTAGATTTTACCTGTTTTATAATCGTATTTTCTTAAATAAGAAGCTCCTTCTTGGCCTGTACTTTCGTACAAAGTGTCTTTGTAAAACTCTAAACCTTCAGTAAAAGATTTTTTATCATGAGGATATGAATTGACAACTTTATATTTTAATAGTTTTGGTTCGATATTAGAAACTAACTCGATACGTTTTGTAGCATCAGAAGAATCAGATCCAAAATAAACCTTAGCTTTTAAATATTGGTAGCCTAATTTTTGATCTAGTAATTCAATTCTAAAATCTGTAGCACCTTTTGTACTTCCAACTCTTTGGTCGTTTATGAAGTAGGCAACGCTGTCGATTTCTTTCGATTTTGGGTTTAAAATTCCAATTGTAAGCGGTTCTTTTTGCGTAAAATGAGCCGGAAATGCAGAATCATCGATAGTAAATAAAGAATTTTCACCTTTATTTTTATCTCCACATCCAATTAATGTGATTCCTAATAAAATGACAGTTAGGAAGTTATATTTTTTCATAGTTTAAAATTTGAATAAGCCAATATACGACGATATTTTTATAGCAACAAAGCTCTTGCAAAAATATAAAAAGATTGTATATTTGCACCGGCAAGTCCTACACGACCAGCTCCTGCAGACTCCCCCAGGATGGGAACATAGCAAGGGTACGTGGTTGAGCGGTGCGATGTAGGTCGCTTGCCATTTTTTTTAATCTGAATTTATATTCAGATTTTTTTTTAGAATTAATTTAAATGTAGTCTTCCTTCCGGAGGATTTTTTTATTTTTGGACCTTTCGTAGAGTGAGAAGTTATATGTTGAAGGTAAAATGTTTTTAACTGCTACATTAGGTTCTATTTATGATACATAATATTTTACTTATAACATTTAACATCTAACCAGCAAATGAGCAAAGTCGTTTTAATTACCGGAGGATCCTCAGGGATTGGAAAATCTATTGGAGAATTTTTACAAAAAAAAGGTTTCATTGTTTATGGAACAAGTAGAAATCCTGAAAAAGTTCTCAATTCTATTTTTCCATTATTGACTTTAGATGTTCGTAATACAGAATCGATTCAGTCGGCTGTTGCAAAAATAATTGAGATTTCAGGACGTTTGGATGTTGTAATTAATAATGCCGGAGTTGGAATCACTGGTCCATTAGAGGAAATTCCGATGGAAGAAATTAAAAATAATTTTGAAACTAATTTCTTTGGTCCAATCGAAGTGATGAAAGCTGCTTTACCACAAATGCGTGAGCAAAAATCAGGTTTAATTATCAATATAACGTCAATTGCAGGTTATATGGGTTTGCCTTATAGAAGTGTTTATTCGGCTTCAAAAGGAGCTTTAGAATTGATTACTGAAGCTTTAAGAATGGAAGTGAAGTCTTTTGGGATTGAAATCACGAATGTAGCGCCAGGTGATTTTGCTACAAATATTGCTTCAGGGCGTTATCATGCACCGGTTATTAAGGGTTCTGCTTATGAAAAAGTTTATGGAGATACTCTTGCAACGATGAATGAACATGTTGATGCAGGTAGTAATCCGAATGAAATGGCAGAAGCGATTTTTAAAATTGTGCAACAGAAAAGTCCTAAAGTACATTACAAAGTTGGCGTTTTTATGCAGAAATTTTCAATCGTATTAAAACGTGCTCTCCCAGATAAGGTTTATGAAAAAATGTTAATGAATCATTATAAATTATAAATGATAGGTTGGAGCAAAATTTGAAGTTATTCTATCGGAATAAAAATTTCAAATTTTGCTCCTTCATTTAAAGCCCCTTCAGCTTTAATGAATCCATTATGATTTTCTACAATTCTTTTTACGATTGTTAAGCCAATTCCGGTACTTTTAAGAGGTTTTGTATGTAATGCCTGAAAAAGTCCAAAGATTTTTTCGCTATGTGCCTGGTCAAATCCAATTCCGTTATCAGAAAGTGTTATGTTATAATATTTTGTATTGGCAGAAAGATTATCAAGAAGCAATTCAGATCCATTAATAATTTTACCTGCAATTGAAATAATCAGATTTTTATCTGGAAGTGAAAATTTAAGAGAATTACTAATTAGGTTATAAAGCAGCTGTCTAAATTGAAATTCAATTATTGAAAGTGTACCTAAGTTTTGAATTTCAAAAGTTACATTTTTGCTCTCTATTTCCTCTGAAAGATCTTCAATAACTTCATCAACAATAGTGTTAAGATTTTTTACTTCAAATTTTCTTTCGTCAAATTTTGTCTTAGAATAAATGAGAAGATCATTTATTAAATTCTGCATCCTAAAAGCCGAAGATCTAATTTTATTAAAAGCGTTTAAACCTTTTTGGGATAAATTTTGAGTTTCTTCGAGTTCGATAATATCAGTAAATAATTGGATTTTCCGTAAAGGCTCCTGAAGATCGTGACTCGAAATATAATTGAAAGCTTCTAGCTCACTATTCATTTTTTCAAGTGAAATGTTTTTTTCAATAAGAGTTTGTTCGATGTTAGTTTTTATTTTTTCAACTTCTTGTTTCTCAACTACAGTTTTCTCAAGCAGGGTATTTTTTTCTTTTAAAATGATTTTATTTTCATTTGCTTCTTCAATACTCGTAATATGAAAAGAAATTAATTCAGAAAATAAATTAAACATTTCACGGGTTTTGAATGTTTTTAATTCATTCGGTTTAGGATCAATAGCGCATAATGTTCCGAAGAAACTTCCGTCTTTACGAATAATTGGCACCGAAATATAGCTCTGAAGTCCATACATCGCAGGAGTATGATGGTTTCGAAATTCATCATCTTCGCTAACATTATCAATTATAACGGCTTTATGGTTTTGTCTAATTTCGTCGCAAATCGTTGTTTTTACTTGTAATTCATCCCCTGGTTTTAAACCAAATGAGACATTATCCTGAACACTGCAAGTTATCCAGCGATCTTCAGTAACTCTTGCAACAGCAGCAAATCCCATTCCTGTTGTTTGGCATATTACATTGAGCAAGGTTGGAACAATTGAAATGTTTTGAATATTGAGTATGTCTTGTTTAAAATTTTCTTCTAACACGATTGAATTTATTTATTTTCTAAAATTACGCTTTTTAAATTTAATGTTTTAAAAAGCGATTGTATTACAAACTTAGAATTATTCTGTCAGATTTTATTTTTTGAGATTATAAGTTGTAATTTTGCACTGATTTTCGATGCAGCATTCTTCTGTTTTTTGTTTAAAGACAAGATTGGATTAAGATGTTGAATTTAGTAGCGTTTTATATGCTCAAGGAGTGAACACAATTAAATAGATATAATTATGAAATTTTTTATTGACACAGCTAATTTAGCGCAAATTAAAGAAGCACAAGCATTAGGTGTTTTAGATGGTGTAACAACAAATCCATCATTGATGGCAAAAGAAGGTATTACCGGAAAAAACAACATTTTAAAACATTATGTTGATATCTGTAATCTTGTTGAAGGTGATGTAAGTGCTGAAGTAAATGCGTTGGATTATGATGGAATGATCAAAGAAGGTGAAGAATTAGCTGAATTGCATGATCAAATCGTAGTGAAATTACCTATGACTAAAGAAGGTGTAATGGCTGCGAAATATTTTTCAGACAAAGGAATCAAGACAAATGTAACACTTGTGTTTTCTGCCGGGCAAGCTTTATTGGCAGCAAAAGCCGGCGCAACATATGTTTCTCCTTTCATTGGTCGTTTAGATGATGTTTCTACAGATGGTTTAAATTTAATCGAAGAGATTAGATTGATTTATGATAATTACGGATACGAAACTCAAATTTTAGCAGCTTCTGTGCGTCATACAATGCATATTGTAAACTGTGCTAAAATTGGTGCAGATGTTATGACAGGTCCTCTTTCTGCAATTTATGGTTTATTAAAACACCCTTTAACTGATATCGGACTGGCTCAGTTTGTTGCTGATTTCGAGAAAGGAAATAAGTAATAGTATTTAAACATTACATAAAATCGCCATCTTTCTTGTGAAAGATGGCGATTTTTTTTATATTTTTATTGTTAAAAATAACCTACATATGAAAAAAGTACTAGTAATGTTTTTGTTTTTAGTGGCTGGTTTGCAGGTAAATGCACAGGCAAGGGTTTTAAAATCAGTAAATGAAGCGGGTGATGTCGCTACTTTTGAATTAGACTGTACAGTAAAGTTTCAAACACTTGCGAAAGGTCTGCGATATAATATTACGCGCCATGAATTTAAAGGTCCGGAGATGAAAAACTCTTACCGGTTAATGTTGGTAATGGATGGTTTTTATTCTAAAACTTTGAATAAGGAAATGACCATTTCGGCTGTTTTAAGTGATGGAACCGTAATCGAGGCTAAAAAAATAATTGAAGACGATGGTTTTTTTGATGGGGCTTGTACGTTAAAAATAAAAGATCCTAAAGCACTTTTCGAAGCTAATATTGATAAGGTTATTGTTCATGCCGATAAAGAAGTTGTTTATACATTATCAGAGCAAAATAAGGCTATTTTCAAAAAGAATCTAAACAATATTATTACTGCAAAATAAAAAGTAAAAAACAATAAAAAAATTCCAAATTCCAATTATCTGTATAATTGGAATTTGGAATTTAAAATTTGGAATTTTTTATAATGATTTAGTGACCTCCGCCACCGCCTTCAACATGGTTAATTCCTTGTCTTTTTAATATTTTAGGACAATAGAATCCGTAGAATCCTAAGTATGCAAAACCAATTAAGGGAACGATATAAGAGAAATGTGTCCATGTGATTCCGAAAATTCCTTCAGGACTTGTTAAGTCGATATCACAGATACTTCCCTGAACTAAAGGAATAACTCCTCCACCAAGAATCATCATAATTAAGAATGAAGATGCTTTTCCTGTGTTTTTTCCTAAACCTGCAATTGCTAAATCGAAGATAGATGGCCACATGATAGATAAGAATAAACCTCCGGAAATAAAGAAGAACTTAGCAATTGACGGATCTGGACAAACCAACCCAATCAACATCATTAGTAAACCTGAGATTCCGAAAAGCATTAAAGTCTTTCCTGCATTTTTACCTCCTACAAAACTTACCGCTATAAATAGTAAGATCCAGATTGGATAAATATAAAAAGAAGAAACATCATGTCCTGCAAAAATGTTTGCTCCAATAATTACTCCAAATCCAACAGCTGGAACAATAAATTTTAAAGCTGTGTTTACTAGGTTTGATGTGTTGAAAACGTTTACTCCACCATTCCAACGACCAATCATTAAACTTCCCCAATAAAGAGCAATAAATGGCGCAATAGCGTCTTCTAATACATTTCCGAATTCGGCAGTTTTTAATAAGGCAGGCAGATTACTTATGATTGTAACTTCAGTTCCAACATAAATAAAGATACCTAACATTCCTAAATAGAGTTGTGGATAATCTAAAATGTTGAATTTTTCGTGTGCTACTTTAACTTCTTCTTCCTCTTCTTTTGCAGGATCTTCAATTTTAGAGAAGTTCATGAAAATAGCTACGGCAATAAAAGCAAGTCCAAGAATGATAAAAGGCAATTTGATATCTTCTAATGAAAGTGACGTTTTCTTGTTATCTCCCATTCCAAATAAAGCAATTCCTAATAAGATAGCTCCAATGGTTGTTCCGAAAGAGTTAATACCTCCCGCTAATGTTAAACGGTGCGCTCCTGTTTGTGGACTTCCCATTTTAATAGCTAATGGATTGGCTACAATTTGTTGGATTGAAAATCCTAAACCAACAGTAAACAAAGCTGTTAAGAAGAAAGGAAAACTTTCCATTGTAGCAGCTGGAATGAATAAGAATGACCCAACAGCCGAAAGAAGTAATCCGGCAGAAAGTGTTCTTTTATATCCAAATTTTTGTAAAACATCTACTTTTAAAGAAACTAAAAAGAAGATTATCGATCCTACAAAGTAAGAAACATAAAAAGCCCAAGCTACTAGTTGTGATTGTACCTGAGATAAAGTAAATACTTTTTTAAATACTGGAATTAAGATGTCGTTGGCAGATCCAACAAAACCCCAAAAGAAGAAGACGATTATCAATGAGATAAATTGCCCCCACTTGGTTTGCACATTTTCTGAACTCATAATTGTAATAAGGTTAATTTTTTAATTTATTGTTTTTTGAAGACCGTAAATATATTTGTTAACTATATCAAAAAAAAATAAAAAGACACAAATAATGTTAAATTTAAACCAACAACATCATTTTTTCAACAAAGTGTTAATTTTTACCGAGTTAGAAAATGAAAAATGAAATAGTATTTTATTCAAGAATTTTAGTTTTTACATCTTTACTGTAGTTTCTTCCAATCGGAATAGTGTAAGATTGTATTTGAATACGATTTCCTTCAATCGATTTAACTTTATTTAAGGCAATAACATAAGATTTGTGAATGCGAAGAAAACGATCTGAAGGTAATTCTTCAGATAATGACGTTAGTGATTTATGAGTAATATACGTTTTATCTGCAGTTACAACTTTAATATACTCTTTCATTCCTTCGATAAATAAAATCTCTTCAATATTAATTTTCATCATTTTTTTATCAACCTTAATAAAAATATGAGAATCACCTTTTGTGGTTTCGACTTTAATATTGTTTTTTAAATTAAATTCGGTTGTGATTTTATTGATACATTTTATAAAACGTGGAAGCGGAATAGGTTTTACTAAATAATCTAAAACATCAAGATCATAACTTTCGGCAGCAAATTCCCTAAAAGCAGTTGTAATAATGACCTTGGTTTTGTTTTCGATTAAGCTAATTAATTCAAATCCGGTCATCATTGGCATGTTAATATCCAAAAATACCGCATCGACAGTTGTACTGTTTATAAAATCAAGCGCTTCTAAAGAATTATTGAATGTAGCAATAACTTCAAAATCAGTAAAATTATTAAAATAATTTTGCAAGACTTTGATAGCTAATGGCTCATCATCAATCAACACGCATTTAATCTTCATTATGAATAGGTATTTGCAAACGGATTATATAATAATTCAATTTTGTCGTTTGTTTCAGGCTGAAATTGTTTTTGTAAATTAACTTCAATCTCTTTTTGGTATTGGTTAATCCAATTCCTCCTTTTGAGTTAAGATTTTGTGAAATTACAAAATTATTTAGGATTTCAAAATCTAACATTTTATTGTCGATAACTTTACAATTGATCTTAATTTTTAAGTTTACATTATTTAAACCTCCGTGTTTAAAGGCATTTTCGACCAGTGAAATAAATATTAAAGGAGGTACAACAATGTCTTCAATATTAGACTCTAAATTGATGGTAACTTCAACATTATCAAAGCGTAACTTTTCAATTTCAATATAATTTTGAATGTAATCAATTTCTTTAATCAGGGGGACAAATTTTGTTCCTTTTACATCATATAATACATATTCCATCAAATTTGATAATTTAAGGATTACATCCGGAACCTTGTCTGAAGATTCCAGGGATAGTGCATATAGATTATTTAAGGTATTGAAAAAAAAATGCGGTTGAATCTGGTTTTCAAGATATTTTAATTTGATCTTAAACTGATTTTCTCTTAATGATCTGTTTCTTTCGCGCTCTCGCAACCATGTAAGAGTCAGGTAAACAGATGAGGCCATTGCAAGCACATATAATTCTCCAATACAAACTGCAACAATGTGATTAATTTCAAAAGGATGATATTCTCTATTGGCTTCCGGCCAGATATTTTCGGATATAATATAATAGGTAAGAGCTGTTTTGAGTAAATAAATTCCAAATAAACTCACAAGCAGCCAAAATGTATACGTAATGTACTTCTGTTTTAAAACATAGCGCGGAACTAAAACAAAGAGATTAAAGTATACTAACGGAATATGGAGTGAGAACTCAACTAGATTTGATTTGAACGAGTAAGGATAATCATTAAAGTAAGCTCCCCATCTTAAAAAGTTTAAAGTAAAATAGCCTCCCCAAAACCATAGATGATTTTGAAGTTTTATGTCAAATTTTAATTTTTGAATTTCGTTCAAGTTGATTAATGTGGAATTAGCTGTCTTTTGTTAGTATGCTATAATATTCTGCAACTTTAAACAATTAGTTGTTAAAACGCAATTCTTTTAAAGAAAATTTTATAATAATTGTTATTTCGTCGATTATTTTTTTAAGACATCGTTTTCGGAAAACATAATGTTGAGTGTTTTGTGTCGTTTGTTTAAGGTTTAGTGCTGTTTGTATAAATTGTTTTATTTATGTTAATTTTAACAATAAATTTATCGCTTAACTAAAAAAAACCATGAAAAAATGAAACGAATTATGTTAATCTTTATGATTTTCTTAACTACGCA
This sequence comes from Flavobacterium aquidurense, assembly GCA_900107365.1. Taxonomy (GTDB): domain Bacteria; phylum Bacteroidota; class Bacteroidia; order Flavobacteriales; family Flavobacteriaceae; genus Flavobacterium; species Flavobacterium aquidurense. The sequence continues at coordinate 34,741 of FNPS01000002.1, read as the reverse complement.
GGTTACGCTGGCGCAGGTAAAGACGATCAAAGGTTTAGTAAGCGATCAAAACGGATTGCCGTTGCCAGGAGTAACTGTTATTATTCAAGGCACAAAAACTGCAACTCAAAGTGATTATGACGGTATCTATACGATTCAGGCATCTCCAGGAGATGTTCTGGTTTTTTCGTATATAGGAATTAAAACTAAAGCTGTAACTGTTACTACAGCAACTACATTGAATGTTACGCTAACTGAGGATGCGCAAAATTTAGATGAAGTTGTAGTTACAGCATTAGGTATCAAAAGACAGAAGAAAGAACTGGGGTATGCAGTTCAGGATGTTAAAGGAGATCAATTAAATAAAGTTATTACAACAAACGTTACTACGGCACTTTCTGGTAGAGTAGCCGGTGTTGATGTTTCGATTCCTGCAACGGGAGTTGCCGGAAGTACAAGAGTAATTATTAGAGGTATTTCTAGTATTGGCGAGAGTAATCAACCGCTTTATATTGTAGATGGTGTTCCTATTGATAATGGAGGTTTATCAAATGATACTGCTGCAAACAGTATGTGGTTTGATGGAAGAGATAACGGAGATGGTATTTCGGGTATTAATCCGAATAATATTGAAAGCTTAACGGTATTGAAAGGTGCAGCTGCTGCAGCTTTATATGGTTCAAGAGCGTTAAACGGAGTAATTTTAATTACAACTAAAAAAGGTACGAAAGGAAAACTTCAGGTTGAATTAACCAGCGGCGTGAGTTTTGACAGAGTAAATGCCAAGTATTCAGATTTTCAAAGTGATTATGGAACAGGATCAAATGGTGTACTGCCAGATCCTTTAAAATCGCCTACAGAAATTTATGGTTATACTACAAATGCATGGGGACCTAAATTTTCTGAAACAATTGGACAACAAGTAAAAATATTTGATGGTTCGATGAAACCATATGCAAAAGTTGATAATAATATTCAGGACTTTTTTGGAACAGGATTTACTACTACAAATGGAATAGCAGTATCTGGAGGAAATGATAATGCATTTGTGCGTTTTGGTTTCAATAATTTGAAAAATGATGATGTTATTCCAAATTCCGGACTGGAAAGAAATGATGCCAGTTTAAATGCAACTTTAAGATCAGAGAAATTTACTTTGGATGCCAATGTAAATTATATTGCAGAGAATACTAATAACAGACCAGGTTTAGGAGATTCTCCTAATAATGTTGGATACTCATTAAGTGGATTGGCTCCCAACATTGATCAGGCCTGGTTGAAAAATTATAAAAATGAGGAAACTGGTGAAATTTATAAATGGAACAGTAATGTTTATCAATTGAATCCTTATTTTACAACACAAGAAAATCATAACTCTTCTGTGAAAAACCGTTTTATTGGAAATGTTACAGGAACATATCAATTAAAAAAATGGGTTGCCTTAACTTTTAGAACAGGTTTAGATACTTATACTTTTGGCGCTAAAGATTTTATGGCTGCCGGAAGTACATGGCCGGGAAGAGACGAAGGATATCTTGGTTTAAATAATATAAATGTCTCAGAAATGAATACTGATTTCATTAGTACCTTCAGTAATATAAAATTAGCAACAGATTTTACTTTTTCAGGAATTTTAGGAGCAAGTAGAAGAGATTTTAGAAGAGAACAGAATTCAAGATTTGGAACTAAAATTATAGAGCCGGGAACAGAGTATATCAGTAATTTTGTAAATCAAACTGAAAATGCTCCGGTAGAAACAAAAACACGAACAAATTCAGTTTATGGTTCTGCAAAATTTGATTACAAAGGCTATTTATATGCTGAGTTTACGGGTAGAAATGACTGGTTTAGTGTAATCAATAAAGATGCTTTTTATCCTGCAGCTTCCTTAGGTTTTGTGTTTTCTGATGCCTTTGGTATTCAAAGCGACGCTTTTAGCTATGGAAAATTTAGAGCGTCCTGGGCACAAGTTTCAAATGCGCCAGGAGCTTACAAAAATGCTCTTAACTACACCACTTTCGCATCTTATAATGGTCAGAGTGTTGTAAATATTAAAAATACTGCGGCGCCAAATCCAGATTTAACTTACCAATCTAAAACTGGAGTTGAATTTGGACTTGAATTGGCTTTCTTTAAAAACAGATTAAAAACGGATATTACAGTATATCGTGAAGATACTTCTGATCAGACATTAGATTTACCATCATCTTCAACTTCTGGATATGAATTTATTTCTGTAAATGCCGGAGAATTAAGAAATGAGGGTATTGAAGTATTTTTATCAGGCACGCCAATTAAAACTAAAGATTTTGAATGGGGAATTGATTTGAACTTCTCAAAAAACAAAAACTCAATACTTTCTTTACACCCAGATATTAATACTTATACCATTTCTGATGCTCGTTGGGCAGGAGCTTCTATCGTAGCAAAAGTTGGTGGTCAGTACGGTACTATTATGGGTAGAGATTTTTTAAGAAACGAGGCTGGAGAAAAAGTAGTTGCGTCAAATGGTATGCCTTTGTTTACTGATGATAAAGTAGCATTAGGAAAAGGACTTCCGGATTGGGCTGCTGGTTTAACTAACAGATTTAGTTATAAAGGCATTACACTTCAATTTTTAATAGATATGAAATTTGGTATGGATGTATATTCTATGACCAATTCAGTTGCGGCAACAAAAGGACTTTTAGATGTAACTACTGAAGGTAGAGATGAATACAATCATGCTAGAGCAGCTGCGGTTGCCAGCGATCCTAATTTTAGTCAGTCTACGTGGGTGCCTACAGCAGGTTATGTTGCAGAAGGTGTTGTTAACACGGGAACAGCTGCTAATCCGGTTTATGTAAAAAATACAACTCCTGTTAATCCTCAGGATTATTGGAATACAGTATTTAATAATACTCCTGCACCATTTATCTATGATGCTTCTTATGTGAAATTAAGAGAGGTTAGTTTGGGTTATAGTATCCCAAAAAGTGTTTATAGTGGAGCAAAAATTAATTCAATCTACATTTCAGCATTTGCAAGAAATTTATTGACTTTCAATAAAGATCTTCCAAACGTTGATCCTGAATCAATGTATACTTCTGGAAACGGACAAGGATTTGAATATGGTTCGTTACCATTTAGAAGATCGTATGGTTTTAATATTAAAGTTGCATTCTAAAAAAAGAAATTATGAAATTTAAACATATAACAATAGCGATACTCATATTGTTTACTGCAGTAGGCTGTACCGAAAATTTTGATGAACTGGAAAAAGATCCAGTAGCATTGTCTGCAAACCCAGCCGGACAACTTACATTTACTCAATTGTGTATGTCAGGCGATGGATTTTATCAATGGAGAACCAACCTGATTTATTCTGGTGGTTTTGTACAGCATTATGCAGGAGCATGGAATGTAACTGAATTTGGAAGCAAATTTAAGAAGAATGATGGTTATGCCACTGCATTATGGAGAAATGGTTATCAAAACGAATTAAAAAATGTTATTGATATCCTTGAAAAAACAAGTGGAGAACCATCAATGGTAAATATGAATGCTGTTGCCAAGATTATGAAAGTAATGGTAGCGCAACGTATTACGGATATTTATGGTGATATTCCATATTCTGAGGCTGGATTAGGTTTTTCACAAGGAATTGTAACGCCTAAATATGATAAGCAGGAAGATATTTACACTTCATTTTTTAAAGATTTGGACGAAGCAAACAGCCAGTTAAATGCTGGTGGTGGGGCAATAAAAGGTGATTTGTTTTATAATGGAGATATTGCTAAATGGAAAAAATTGGCAAATACATTAAGATTGCGTTTGGGAATGAGAATTTCTGAAGTAAAACCTGCAGAAGCTGAAAAGCAGGTTAAAGCAGCTTTACAAGCTGGCGTTTTTGAAAGTAATCTTGACAACTGTATTATGAAGCATTTAGATGCTACATTTAATGATGATCCTGCTTCAATAGATTTTAGAGGTAATGGATTAGCATATGCCCTTGTTGGTAACGAAAATGGAGATCATTTTAGTACTTTAGTTATTGACTACCTAAGAGATAACGGAGATCCAAGATTATCTATGTATGCAACTCCTAAAACAACTAGTAGTCTTGCATGGGGAGCGCCGGTACAACCAGGTGAGTCATTGTATGAAGGTGTTAAGCCAGGACTTTTTCAATGGGAAGTTCCAATGGGAGCAAGTTCAACTTCAGGAATACAAGATTATTTCAAGAAAAAAACAACTCCATTTTTACACGTAAGTTATTCAGAAACACAATTATTGCTTGCTGAAGCAGCTTTTAGAGGATGGGTTGCTGGTTCTGCAGCAGATTACTATAAAAAAGGTGTTGAAGCAGGTATTAAGCAATTAGAAATTTATGGTGCTACACCGGCAAGTCAGGCAAGCATCAACACGTATTTAACTGCTAAGCCTTTAGTAGCGGGAAAAGAAAAAGAACAAATTGCAACACAACTTTGGATTACTTATATATTTAATAGTATCGAGGCATATTCAAACTGGAGAAGAACAGGATTTCCAAAATTAATTCCAATAACCAACTCAGATTCTGAAACAGGAGGAGTTACACCGACACGTTTGTATTATCCAAATGATGAAGCGCAGAAAAATGAAGTAAATTATGCAGAAGCTTTATCAAGAATGGGCGGAACTAACGATTGGTTAAATAAAGTTTGGTGGGATAAAAATTAAAAAATAATTCCTAAAAATAAAGTTATGCCTGGTGAGGTATTATTTTCATTCTAATTAAAATTAAAAACAAAAGTTTAAATTAAAAATTATGATTAAAAATAAGGCCTTACTAGGCATCCTTTTTTTTACGTGTTCTCTTTTTTCAGCCTATAGCTGTTCAATCCAAAAGGAGAATGATAGTGAAATTTCAAAAATTAAAACGGCGCGAGTTGTTGGTTATTTATCTTCGGATAATTTTAATAAAATGAATTCGATTCAGTTTTGCAAATTGACACATTTAAATATTGCCTTTGCAAATCCGGATAAAAATGGAAATTTAATTTTTGATGGAGATATTGATGCTGTTACTAAATATGCTAAATCAGTCAATCCTAATATTAAAATAAATATTTCGCTTGCAGGTGGTGTTTTATCAGTAGAACAGGCTGCTAACTGGTCTTTCTTAATTGATAAATCTGAAAATCGTCCTAAATTAATTCAAAACATTATAAAATTTGTAACACTTCATAATTTAGATGGAGTGGACGTTGATCTCGAATGGGATGCGGTAACAATTGGTTATAGTGATTTTGTCATCGAATTAAGAAAAATTTTGACAGAACAGAAGAAGTTAATGACTGCGGCACTACCCAATAATTCTCGTTTTGATAATATAAATTCTGCAGCATTAAATGCCTTCGATTTTATAAATATTATGTCATATGATAGTACAGGACCGTGGACTCCAAACAATCCCGGACAGCACAGTTCATTTAATAATGCTCAGGATGGAATCAATTTTTGGCATAAACTTCAGAATGTTCCAAGTGAAAATTTGACGCTTGGAGTACCTTTTTATGGTTATAATTTTACTTATGCAAATGTCACTAGTTCTACTTTTAGTCAAATAGTAGAAGCAGGAACTCAATTTGCAGATCAGGATGAAATAGGGAAAATATATTATAACGGAAGACCAACAATTGCTCAAAAAGTAGAATTTGCTTCAAAAAATACCGGGGGAATTATGATTTGGGAAATTGCACAAGATTCTTTTGGTGAATATTCTTTGTTAGATGTAATTCATAAAAAGTACAGTAGTTTAAAATTTAAAACAACAGGACTTTGTGGCAATTGACATAAGTGAGGCAACTCTTCAACAAAATCAATGACAACTAAAAGTAATGTCACTACGATTTTACAAGACTGCGAATAAATAGTGTTAAATAAATCTTAATTTTTATTTTAAATAGCAGATTTATAAGGTGTTGTGATGTGTTTGTGATTTTTTATTAAAAAAGTTAATTTAATGAAAAAAATCTTCATTAGTAGCAAAAAGAGTGCTGTATATTTATATGAAAACGTTTTCGAAAAACGCATTATTGATTGTTTTATGTCGTTTGTTTAAAATTTATTGCTGTTTGTATAATATATTTTTTTTAACAATACCTTAAGAATAATTTTACACCATAACTAACAAAATAAATAAACATGAAAAAAATTTTCTTAATCTTTATGATTGTTTTTACGGCGCAGGTTTCGCTTGCTCAGGTAAGAAATGTTAAAGGTGTGATTACGGATTCTGAAGGGGTGCCATTGCCAGGGGCATCTGTTGCAGTGCAAGGAGGTCAAAAAGGTGCTACTACTGATTTTGATGGTCTCTACACAATCGAAGCGCAAAAAGGACAGACATTGGTTTTTAGCTATGTAGGTCTGGAAACACAAAGTATAGTTGTAGGAGATGCTGCTACAATTAATGTAAAAATGGGTGCAGCAGCTACAAATGCATTAAGCGAAGTAGTTGTAACTTCTTTAGGTATTAAGAAAACGAGAAAATCTTTGACTTATTCAGCTCAAGAGCTTAAAGGAGAAGAGTTGACACGTGTAAAGGATGCTAACCTTATAAATACGATCGCGGGTAAAATTGCCGGTGTTGCCGTAACAAAAAGCTCAGGAGGTACTGGTGGATCTACTAAAGTAGTTATTCGTGGAAACTCTTCAGTTGTTAATAGCCAACCTTTATATGTTATCGATGGTATTCCTATGTTGAATGCTGGTTCAGGTCAGCCAAATGATACTTTTGGTAGTTTATCTGGAGGTAACCGTGATGGTGGAGATGCTGTTTCTTTGATTAATCCTGATGATTATGAGGGAATGACAGTATTAAAAGGTGCAGCTGCTTCTGTATTATACGGTAGCCAGGGAGCAAATGGAGTAATTTTACTTTCTTCTAAAAAAGCTAAAAACGGAAAAGCAAACATTACAGCTTCTTCTGTAACTACTTTTGAAAGTGCTGCTTACATGCCTAAATTTCAATCAGACTACGTTGCTGTTAAAGGTGCTGATGAAACTTGGGGAGCAAAACAAAAAACAGATGATTATGTTAAGGATTTCTTCGAAACAGGAGTTACTCAAATAACTTCGTTAGGTTATTCTACAGCAAATGATTACTCTTCTACAACATTTTCTTACGCTAATACTTCTGCTTCAGGAATTATTCCAGGAAATACTTTAAAGAAAAATAACTTTGGAGTTCGTCAGACAGCTAAATTTTTTCAGGATAAACTGACTTTTGCTGCTAATGCAAACTACACATCTCAATCAGTTGATAATAAACCTGTTAATGGTCTTTATTTTAATCCACTTACAGGGGTTTATTTAATGCCACGTGGAAATGACTTTAATTATTATAAAAATAATTACGAAGTATTTGATCCAACAAGAAACTTAATGGCTCAAAACTGGATGACAAACAGAGATATTATGCAAAACCCATACTGGGGAATTAACAGAAATAAATCTGAAGATACAAATGACTTTTTTAACGGAGCTTTGGCTTTAAATTATAAAGCTACTACTTGGTTAAGTATTGCTGCGAGATATAACTACAATAGAATATCAAGCGGATATGACAAATATATCTACGCAACAACGCAAGGAGCTTTGTCTCACATAAATGGTAGATATTATCATGAAGATGCTTTAAGCACACAACGTTATGCAGATTTAATTGCTACAATTAATACAAAAATTGGATCTGATTTCTCTTTTAACGCTAACGTAGGTACAAGTGTTAGAAATACAATGATTAATCAAAAAACAATTTTAGACTCTGGTGTTGGTGGAGGTTTGAAATATGCAAACTGGTTTACATTGCATAACTTCAATAACAATGCTGAAAACTACCAAACAATTGATTCTAACAAAGAAATTCAATCAATCTTTGCAGCAACTACTTTTGGATACAAAGATATGTTGTTCTTAGATCTTACAGGTAGAAAAGACTGGTCATCTACATTAGTAAACACAGAAGAAGGTGGATATTTTTACCCATCTGTTGGTTTGACTGCTTTGATCAGCGAAATGGCTACTTTGCCTGAATTTATTAACTATGGTAAAGTTCGTGTAGCTTATGCTCAGGCTGGTAATGACGTTGCTCCTTTTATTACAACTCCTACAAACTATTACCCACAAGGAAGCGGAACAAAATACAACCCATTAGTAGCTCCAAAAATAGGTACAAGTTTGAAACCTGAATTGAAATCAGAATATGAAATTGGTACAGAATGGAGAATGTTTAACAGCAGATTAGGATTTGAGGTTTCTTACTATCATTCAGAAACTAAAAATCAATATTTACAAGTTGTTGCTCCGGTTGGAAACGTTCAGGGTGTTGATTTTTACGGAATTAACGCTGGTAGTATAGAAAATAAAGGTATAGAGCTTGTTTTAAATGCAGGAATCGTAAGAGGAGATAAATTTTCTTGGGATGCAGCTGTGAACTATTCTCAAAACAAAAATAAAGTAAAAGAAATTCCTGAAGAATTAGGAGGTAGAATTAACTTAACAAATCCTGGAGTAAACAGTTACAGATACTCTTTGATTGAAGGAAGACCATTTGGAGTTATCGAAGGAATCAACATTAAAAAAGATGCACAAGGTAGATCATTATTAAATGATGACGGAACATTCCAAAAAACAGATTTTGAAGAAGTTGGTAATTCAAACCCTGACTTTATGTTGAGCCTTTCTAACTCATTCAAATTCGGACCTTTCTTTGCAAATATATTAATTGATGGACGTTTTGGAGGTGATGTAATGAGTTTGACAGAAGCACAAAACGATAGTTTTGGAGTTTCTAAAGCAACAGGTGATGCCAGAAATGCAGGAGGAGTTAACATTAATGCTGTAAGAGCAAGCGATGGTGTTGCGGTTACTAAAATGGATGCTGAATCTTATTACAAACAAGTTGGAGGTAGAGCAGGTATTAGTGGAGAATATGTTTATGATGCAACAAATGTAAGTGTGAGAGAAGTTTCAGTTGGTTATACTTTCAATCCTAAAGCAATACCATTTATTCAAACTGCTAGTATTTCATTAATTGCGAGAAACTTATTCTTTATTTATAAAGATGCTCCTTTTGATCCAAACGTTGCTTTAAGTACAGGTCAAGGTTTACAAGGTGTTGATATTTATGGTTTGCCTTCTACTAGAAGTATCGGTCTTAATTTAAATGTAACTTTCTAAAATTAAAAAAATGGAACTAAATAAAATAATAAAAACAGCTATCTGTGTTTCTTTGCTGACAGTAGTTGGTTGTACAGATAATTTTGATGATATTAATACCAATAAAAACGGTATTACTCCAGTAGATTTTGAGCAGGATTTTAATCATATTAAAGGTGGATTTTCTCCAATGTTTAATAATATCCAGATTTTAAATCCACCAGATTTATATCAATTGCAACAAGGACTAAATAGTGATGTTTGGTCTGGTTACATGGCAAGCCCGACTCCTTTTGCAGGAGGAATTAATAATACAACTTATTCATTAGTTGATAACTGGAATGGTGTTAGCTGGGAAACAGCCTATAAAACTATCATGTATAATGCTAATGATATTGCAAACAAAAGTAAAGGTAAATACGATCAGTTTTATGCTTTGTCATTGATTCTAAAAGTAGAAGGAATGCATAGACTTACTGATATTTTTGGACCAATTATTTATTCTAAGTTTGGTACTTTAGATACTACAATTGCTTACGATTCGCAAGAAGAAGTTTATACTCAGATGTTTAGTGAGTTAGATATCGCAGTTGCTGAATTAACAAAAAGAGTTGACGCAGGAGATGTTAGTGTTTTCGCTTCAACTGATGAATCAGGCTACAAAGGAGATTATAAAGCTTGGGTAAAATTTGCTAATACATTACGTTTAAGATTAGCAATGCGTATAGTAAAAATTCGCCCGGCTATCGCTAAAGTACAAGCTGAAAAAGCGATTGCACATAAATTTGGAGTTTTCACTACAAATGCTGATTTATTTAAAGTTGTATCTGCTGTTTATACAAACCCTATTGCAACTATTAGTGGTGGATGGTTAGATATTCGTATGTCTGCAGATATGGAATCTATCTTAAGAGGATATGATGATCCTAGATTACCAGTTTACTTTGACTCATCAGTTCAATTTCCTGGACAATATAAAGGTGTTCGTACAGGTATAGCTATTGCTGCAAAAGCAGATCACCAGGATTTTTCTGGAGTTGGTTCAGTTATAAGATCTAAAGAAGTTGTTTTAATGACTACTGCTGAAGCTTATTTCTTAAGAGCAGAAGGAGCATTGAGAGGATGGAATATGGGAGGTGACGCTGAAACACTATACAAAGCAGGTATTCAGGCTTCATTTGATCAAAGAGGAGTTTCAGGAGCTTCTGCATACTACGGTGATAATGTAAAGAAACCTATCGATTATGTAGATCCTAATTTCTCTGAAAATAATTCACCTGCTGTAAATAATGTAACTATCGCTTGGGATGCTGCAGCAACTAATGAAGTGAAATTACAAAAAATTATCACTCAAAAATGGATTGCAGGCTTCCCTGAAGGGCAAGAAGCATGGTCTGAGTACAGAAGAACAGGATATCCTAAACTTTTCCCGGTAATTAAAAATTATAGTGGAGGTACTATTTCGTCTACATTAGGTATTAGAAGAATCAACTTTGTATCGGCTGAAAAAACTGGAAACAAAGGAGGTTATGAAACAGGACTTGCAAAATTAGGCGGACCTGATAATGGTGGAACCAGACTTTGGTGGGATACCGCTGCTGGTAACTTCTAAGAAAAAGATAAAGATTAAAAGAATTTTAGTTTGGTTAGTAGATGGTATAAGCGATGCAAGTTGCTTATACCATTTCAAAACCAACTTAATAATTACCAAAAAAGAAAAAAATGAAAAGTGCTTTAGAAATAAAACCTGATATTAGCTATAAAAGTGCAGGGAAATTTGAAGAGACAAGGTTTGAAAAAATCCACAATGAAATCTTCAAAAGTTCTGCAGAAGCTTCAGTAATTGTAGCGCAGGAAATCGCTCAGTTAATTAGATCTAAACAAGAAAAGAATAAGTCTTGTGTATTAGGTTTAGCAACAGGTTCTTCTCCTATAAAAGTTTATGAGGAATTAGTGAGAATGCACAGAGAAGAAGGACTAAGTTTTAGCAATGTGATCACTTTTAATCTGGATGAATATTATCCAATGACAAAAGAAAACAATCAGAGCTACCACTATTTCATGCATCAGCATCTTTTTAATCATATTGATATTAAGCCTGAAAATGTAAATATTCCTGACGGTACAGTCGCTATTGATGAATTAAATCAATATTGTATCGATTATGAAATGAATATTAAAAGCGCCGGAGGTCTTGACTTTCAATTATTAGGTATCGGGCGTACAGGTCACGTAGGTTTCAATGAGCCAGGATCACACATTAACTCAGGTACAAGAATTATTACACTGGATCACATAACACGAGTAGATGCTTCATCTGACTTTAATGGTATTGATAACGTTCCCAAAAGAGCGATCACCATGGGAGTTTCTACGATTATGAGATCTAAAAGAATCGTATTAATGGCCTGGGGACAAAACAAGGCCGATATTATCAAAAGAACAATTCAGGGTGATATCAGTTCAGAAGTTCCTGCTACATTTTTACAAAATCATCCAAATGCAACTTTCGTATTAGACCAGTCTGCAGCTTCAGAATTAACCCGTTTCAAAACACCTTGGTTAGTTGGAGAATGCATCTGGACACAAGAATTAAAAAGCAAAGCGATTGTTTGGTTATGCCAAAAAACAAAACAATCTATTTTAAAATTAACAGACAGAGATTACAACAATAACGGAATGTCTGATCTTTTGGCACAGGAAGGTTCTGCTTATGATTTGAACATTAATATGTTTAACGTTTTGCAGCATACCATCACGGGATGGCCAGGTGGAAAACCAAATACAGACGATTCTCATCGTCCGGAAAGAGCCAATCCTGCAAAAAAACGAGTAATTCTTTTTAGTCCGCATCCAGACGATGATGTGATTTCTATGGGAGGAACTTTTTCAAAATTGATAAAACAAGGACATGATGTACATGTAGTATATCAAACCTCTGGAAATATTGCAGTTACTGATGACGAAGCATTAAAATTTGCCGAAGTTGCCAAAGATTTTGTTGGTGAAGCTGGTAGTGGAATAAATTTTAAATCAGTAATTGAATTCTTAAATAGTAAATCTGAAAACCAAATTGATTCTTTAGAGGTTCGAAAATTAAAAGGACTTATTAGAAGAAGAGAATCTTATGCAGCAACAAGATACATTGGCCTAAAAGATGAAAACACGCATTTCCTGGATCTTCCATTTTATGAAACAGGACAAGTAAAGAAAAATCCGTTAGGTCCTGAAGATATTGCTATCGTAAAAGAGATTATAGCCAAAATAAAACCACATCAGGTATTTGCTGCAGGTGATTTAGCAGATCCACACGGAACGCATGAAGTTTGTCTGAACGCTATTTTTGCTGCAATGAAAGAACTGAAACCAGAAAAATATATGGATGACTGCTGGTTGTGGTTGTACAGAGGAGCATGGCACGAATGGGATATTCATGAAATTGACATGGCCGTCCCGCTTTCTCCATCTGAAGTTTTATTAAAACGTCACGCCATTTTATACCACCAATCTCAAAAGGACAGAGTTATGTTTCAAGGAAACGATTCGCGAGAGTTTTGGGTTAGGGCAGAAGACCGTAATAAAAACACTGCGATCTTATATGATGAATTAGGTCTGGCAGAATACGAAGCAATTGAAGCTTTTAAACGCTTTGATTACTAAATTAATTTAAGATTCGGCTAGAGCGAATCAAATTTCAAAATTCAGATTGATTTTATAATGAAAGTGAGGTTCAATAGAAGTCATTCTGAGTTTTGTTTCTTTTATCTATTATTAATGTTATTTCCGGATAGCATCTTTCAAACACAAAAAAATGAAATATTTATTAGTCCTACTATTAGCGGGTTTAACTTCTAGTGCTCAAATTCAAAAAGAGCAACTAAATTTAATGCCGTGGCCTCAAAGTATTGCTTTAAACGATGGTAACTTTGCTTTAACTAAAAATTTTAAAGTAAATGTTACAGGTAATCCTAATCCGAGAATATTTGGAGGCGTTACTCGTTTTTTACGACGACTAGATGGTAGAGCTGGTATTTTTTTCGAACAGGGTTTTATTACAAAGTTAAATGAAGTTCCATCAGCAGAACTTCAGATAAACTGTACTAAAAGCGGAAAAATTGGTTTGTATGAAGATGAAAGTTATCATTTAGATATCAAACAAAATAAAATTACAATCAATGCAACAAGCGACTTAGGAGCTTTACATGGGCTTGAAACGTTATTACAAATGTTGCAAAACAATAATACGTCCTTTTATTTTCCAAATGCACAAATTTCAGATTTTCCAAGATTTACATGGAGAGGTTTGATGATTGACGCGGCAAGACATTTTCAACCGATAGATGTTATCAAAAGAAATATAGATGGATTGGCAGCTATGAAAATGAATGTTTTTCACTGGCATTTGGTTGACGATCAAGGTTGGAGGATTGAAATGAAAAAACATCCAAAACTAATTGAATTGGCTTCGGATGGAATGTATTACACACAAGAGGAAATTAAAAATATCGTAAAATATGCTGACGAACGCGGTATTTTAATTGTTCCGGAAATAGATGTTCCTGGTCACGGATCTGCAATACTTACAGCGTATCCTGAAATAGGTAGCAAAGTGATTACGCTGACAGGTGGAACTTCGGAAAAAAATATACAAGGTACAGCAATCGCTACCTATGGAATTGAAAGAAATGCTGGTATTTTTTCACCAACATTAGATCCTTCAAATCCTAAAACATATCAGTTATTAAGTGAACTTTTTGATGAGGTTTGCCCTTTGTTTCCCGGAGCTTATTTTCATATTGGAGGAGATGAAAATGAAGGAAAAGATTGGGATGCCAATCCTAAAATTCAAGAATTCAAGAAGAAAAACAACTTAGCTACAAATCACGAATTGCAAACCTATTTTACCATGCAATTAGTACCAATGCTTAAAAAACATGGTAAGCAATTAATGGGTTGGGAAGAAATTTTGACAAAAAACATGTCAAAAGAAGCTATTATACATTCATGGAGAGGACCTAATGAAGGCGTTGTTGCCGGTCAATCATTAGTTGATGCGGTAAAAAAAGGATATAAAACAGTATTGTCAAACGGATTTTATATTGATTTGATGTATCCGGTTGCGAGTCATTATTTAAATGATCCAATGCCAAAAGGAGCAGATTTATCAACAGAAGAAAAAGCAAGAATTTTAGGTGGAGAAGCAACAATGTGGACAGAGCTTGCATCTCCAACCACAATAGATTCAAGAGTTTGGCCAAGAACGGCTGCAATTGCAGAAAGACTTTGGTCAGCAGAAAATATTACAGATGTTGAAAATATGCGTAAACGTCTTGATGTAGTTTCATTTAGATTGGAGGAATTAGGACTAACACATATTCGAAATAAAGAGGTAATCTTAAGAAATGTGGCAAACAATCAAAACACAAATGCGTTAGATGAATTTACAAATGTTTGCGAACCTTTAAAAGGATATAAACGTAATAAAGGCGGAACTGAATATCAAATGTATTCTCCATTAACATTGTTTGCAGATGCTTGTACCCCAGATTCGAAAGACTCTTTAGCTTTTGATGAAGCAGTTAATCAATATTTAGCAAATAAAACGCCTGAAAATAAAGCAAAAGTGGCAGCCTTTTTTACAAAATGGATTGCCATAAATAAAGGATTAAATGAGTTGAGCAAAAATGCCCCTTTAGTACAGCCAGTTCTTCCATTAGCACAAAAATTAAATGACGCTTCACAAGAATTGTTACTTGTTTTAGATAACAAATCAACTCTAAAAGCAGATGATTTAAAAAGCCTGATAGAGCAATGTGATTCAAAAGATCACGCAGATGTTGAACTTGGAGTTTACACAAGTTTAAAGAAATTATTATAAAAATTTGGTTTGAATTAGTATAGTGTTTAGTAAGTTTTGTTACCATGATTATTTAGTAATTTATTATCTCTACCAGAATTTCTGGTAGAGATAATTATGGTAAACTTCTAAATATTTTAAACCTTATTTAAAGAACAAAGAGTAAAGAACAAAGAGTAAAGAACAAAGAGTAAAGAATAAAGAGTAAAGAACAAAGAGTAAAGAACAAAGAGTAAAGAACAAAGAGTAAAGAACAAAGAGTAAAGAATAAAGAGTAAAGAACAAAGAGTAAAGAACAAAGAATAAAGAATAAAGAATAAAGAATAAAGAATAAAGAATAAAAAATAAAAAATTATTAACCTTTTAAAACCAAATAAAAAGAATAAAAATAAAACATGACAAATAATAAATCAGGTACTAATTAGATTGATGAATCCCCAAGTTTATCTTCTTGTATTTAATACTAATTTTTTTAAAATTATATCTAAATATCAATCAATACTATTGACTAATGCTTATGGTAGAATCGGTAATAGTAATATTTATTTATAGTAGTAATATGAATTAATTCCAATTGACTGCGATCTCCAAGTTGCAGTTAACTGAAAGCCCAGTTATCGTTTGTATAGGCCATGTTTTGGCATGTATATCTGGTAACCGGAATATTTATTTTCTATTAACCAATATTTATTAATTATGAAACATTATTACAGATTGCTTTTTTTGTTACTGTTTCCCTTACTAGCGTTAGCTCAACCAGCTCACGGAAAAAAGGTAGTAGGGTATTATGCGCAATGGTCTATCTATGCAAGGGATTTCAATATCCCCAAGATTGACGGAAGTAAATTGACGCATTTAAATTATTCTTTTTATGGGACAACTTATGATCCTGCCCATCCCGAGAATACAAAGTTATTATGTTTAGATTCGTATGCTGATTTTGAGCATATGGAAGGCGGAATCCCGTGGGATGCGCCAGTAAAAGGAAACTTTTATGACTTAATGAAGCTTAAGGAAAAGTATCCGCATCTTAAAATTTTAATTTCTGTTGGAGGCTGGACAAAAGGCCAGGATCTTTCTCCAATTGCTGCAAGTCCTGTCGCAAGAGCTGCTTTAGCTGCAGACATGGCAAACTTTATTGTGAAATATCCCTTTATTGATGGATTTGACATTGACTGGGAATATCCTCTTTCTGGAGGAACAGACGGTACTGAAGTGATTAACGGAGCACCAATTCCTGCACAAAAGTACAGCCCGGACGACAATAAAAATTTAGTTTATTTATTAAAGGCGATGCGTCAGGCAATGCCAAATAAATTAATCTCTATTGCTGCCGGAAACAATGTGCGCAATGTAGCCAAACAATACTTAGGTCCAGGTAACAGATCACAATACGGAATGACAGAAGATATTTCTACATATTGTGATTACATAACTTATTTTGGATATGATTTTGGAGGAAACTGGTATGATAAAACCTGCTATAATGCTCCTCTATATTCAAGCGGAAATTCAAATGATCCATTATATGGTGCAGCTCAATCTGAATCATTAGATGAGTTGACAAACCAATATTTGAATGTTGTGGGTTTTCCTGCGAACAAATTAATCATGGGATTACCTTTTTACGGAAAGAAATTTGATCATGTTGCCAATAACGGAACCAATCCTAATTTACCAGGATTATTCGTTTCAGCACCAAGAGATATCGTTTCAGGATGTACAAATCCACAAAATCCAACAGGAACCTGGGACGGTCCGGCTGCTTGTGAAAAATCTGGAAGTATCGAAATTTGTGATTTGGTTGGAAATCCGGTTACCAATTCACATGCTTATTTAGATCCAACTACCATGCAGGTTACATCAACTGCTGCAGCTGCAGGATGGGTAAGATATTTTGACAATACAACTAAAGTTCCTTATTTATACAATGCTACTTTAAAACAGTTTATCTCTTATGAAGATAAACAATCAATGGATTTAAAAGTACAATATATTAAATCGAGAAACCTTGCCGGAGGTATGGTTTGGGAATTATCTCAGGATACCAGAGGTTCAGTTCCGAACGCATTATTAACTCAGGTTGATACTTCTTTCGGAAGCATCGTTGCCGGAACAGTAAGTATTGCCGGTTCGGTAAAAAATGGAACAGCTTCAGTTCCGGATGTAACTGTTGAATTGCGCAATGCAAGTAATGTAGTATTGCAAACTGTAGTTTCTACAGGAGGTAATTTTTCATTCAACAACCTGACTTCAGGACAAAATTATATCCTTACGGCGTTAAAAGCATCCTATACTTTTACGCCTGTAACTTTGACAAATGTTACTACTAATCAAACTGGAGTAATCATTAACGGATCTCAGCCTACATATACAGTGAGCGGAACAGTTCTTAACGGAGCAACAGGGGTTTCTGGTGTAACAGTTACAGCAACTTCAGGAACAACAGTTTTAACTGCGACTTCTAATGCTAGCGGAGTTTATAGTGTTGCAGGTTTAACAGCCGGACTTAACTTTACCCTTACTGCTGCAAAAACAGGATTCTCTTATACACCAACTTCAACCGTTTATAATGCAATAAGTGCTAATCAAACGTTGAATTTTGCTCAGGGTGCGCCAGTTGTATACTATACAGTGAGCGGAACCGTTCTTAACGGAACAACTCCGGTTTCTGGCGTTACGGTTACAGCTACTTCAACAACAGGAAGTTTTACAGCAACTACAAATTCAAGCGGAGTTTATTCAATCGCTAATTTGCCAGCAGGCGGAAATTACACCGTTGCAGCTGCTTTAGCAGGACAAACATACACACCGGCTTCAACAGTTTATACTAATTTAACGGCCAACAAAACATTAAACTTCACACAAGATGTTATTGTAGTTCCTTCAGGTAAAATTAGCGGAACAGTTAAAAACGGAACAACTCCGGTTGCAGGTGCAAAAGTAGAAATCGTTTTACCTTGGACAGACAGTACACACAATTGGAAAAGTGTAATTGCTGTAACAGATGCACAAGGAAAGTACAGTTTTGATAATTCAGTTGTAGCAGGTTATACTACCATTACAAGTTTAAAATTAAACTCTTGGGAAAACGGAGAAGTAGCTTATTTTCCAAATAATCTGGCCAACTTTGCAGTTCCGGCAAACCCGACTGTTTACAATTTTAATACAAGTTCTACAGCGAAATCAGCATTGGCTGCCGTTGTAAATTTAATTAGCGGAACAGTTAAAAACGGAACAACTCCGGTTGCTGGTGCAAAAGTAGAAATCGTTTTACCTTGGACAGATAATACACATAACTGGAAAAGTGTTTTGGCAACAACAGATGCATCAGGAAATTATACTTTCGATAATTCAGTTGTAGCGGGTTATACACAAATTTTGAGTTTAAAATTAAATGCATGGGAAAATGGTGACGTGACTTATTATCCAAATAACTTAGCCAGCTTTGCAGTTCCCACAACTCCAACAGTTTATAATTTTAATACACAAACGGCGGTTGTGACTAAGCCAGTGGTTACCATTACTGCGCCAACAGCTTCTGCGATTGCTATAAATTTAGGATCAGCAATTAACTTTGTTGCAAGTGTTGGATTAAGTGCTACTGATGCCACTACAATCTCATCTGTTATATTTAGTTTAGATGGACAAACCTTGAGTGCAACCAATTCTTCTGGAACTTACACATCAATTTGGACACCAGCAGCAAACCAGTTTTCGCTTCCTCATACGTTAACTGTTACGGCTACTGCATCAAACGGAACAACAGACGCAAAAACATATAGTTTTACATTAACTTGTTCAGGTGCAAACTGCCCAAATTCTTTACCTGTAATTACTTGGAATTCACCATCGAATACTACTGTAAACCAAAGTTCTTTCCAGGTTGTGCCAATTTCGGTTACAGCTGTTGATAGTGACGGATCGGTTTCAGGTGTTACCATTACAATAAATGGAGGTACATTTAACATGACAGCAGGTACAAATAATACCTATACGTATAATTTTACACCAGCTGCTTATCAGGACTATCCAGTTGTAATCAAAGCAACAGATAATAAAGCTGCTGTAACTACATTAAACACTACCATTAAAATTGCTCCGGTTAGCACCAATAGATTCATTGCACTTCCATCTAAAGTTCTTTTAGGATATGCACATTCCTGGGAGAATACTGGTGCTCCATTTTTATATTTTTCTCAAATAGTAGGAAGTAAATTTAACGTAGTCGATTATTCTTTCGTAGAAACAGTTAATCGTGATGGTTATACACCAGTATTAACTACCAATGACGCGAGATATCTGACCAATGGTGTTTTCAATAAGCAATTGTTGAAAAATGATATAAAGTCCTTAAGAGATAGCGGCGTTCCTGTTATTGTCTCTATTGGAGGGCAAAATGGTCATGTTGTTTTGGACAATGTAACGCAAAAAAATATTTTTGTTAATGGTCTGAAAGCTATAATTGATGAGTATCAATTTGATGGTGTTGATATTGATTTTGAAGGCGGATCGATGAATTTTAATGCAGGAGGTTTAAAAGATATTTCTTATGCGGGTATTTCTGCTTATCCAAGATTAAAAAATGTAGTAGATGCTTTCAGGGAATTAAAAGCTTATTATGGTCCTGGATTTTTATTAACTGCAGCTCCGGAAACACAATACGTACAAGGAGGATATTCTACTTATACTGATACTTTTGGTTCTTTCCTGCCAATCATTCAAAACTTGCGTAATGATTTGGATTTGTTAGCTGTACAATTGTATAATACAGGAGGAGAAAACGGATTAGATGGTCAATACTATGGTTCAGCTAAGAAAGCAAACATGGTAACAGCCCTAACGGATATGGTGATAAAAGGGTATAACATTGGTACAACCGGAATGCATTTTGATGGTTTACCGGCCTCAAAAGTTCTTATTGCCTTACCAGCTTGTCCAAGTGCAGCAGGTAGCGGCTATTTAACACCTGCAGAAGGAATTAGTGCAATGCATTATTTAAGAACCGGAACCACTTTTACCGGAAGAACATATACGATGCAGCCAGGCGGACCATATCCTTCTTTAAGAGGTTTAATGACTTGGTCTGTAAATTGGGATGCCTCTTCTTGTGGTAATTCATCTGAATTATCTAAAGCATATGCCACTTATTTTGCTTCGCAGTTGACAGCAAAAACATTAGCAGTTGATAAAATTGAGCCGAATGGAAAAACGATAGCTTATTTTAGAAATGATGCTTTATCAGTTACAAATGATACTGAAGATATTGCTCAGATAGATGTATTCAATACAATTGGGCAATCTTTAGTAAGTTATAAAAATATTCAAAATACTAAAGAAGTACTGCTTCAAAATCAGAGTTTCACAACTAAGCAATTGTTTTTAGTTGTAGTAACAGACAAAGCAGGAAACAGAAAATCATTCAAAGTAATGAACTTTTTGAATTAGTTACAATGAATGAAAAATTAGAAATAAAAAATTGGGACGGTTAAAATTGAGTTTGGTTATTTATTTTTTAATCTGGTTTTTATTTCAAATAAATGCGACGAATTTAAGTGATTTGTTATTTGGTTTTCACTTAGAGGAGCGCATTATAAGCCCGGCAATTTTATTGCCGGGTTTTTTTATTAATGCATATTGCCAAGTGTAAAATTGGCAGCACAGGTACCAAAACCAATTACAAATGCAATAACGGAGAATAAAATAATTTTTAATGAAAGTTGTTTGTTTTCTGATATAAATATCAATCGACCTATTCCAACTAAAAAAGCAATTACGCTGATAAAAGCAATCATGCTGCCAATAAAAACTAAAAATCCTCCCATATTCTTTTATTTTTTCTTTGATTTTAAATCAAAATTATAAATTGCTCACTATTACAACGCAGGTTCCAAACCCTATAATGACAATAAATATAGGAATTAACATAAGTCGCAGATAAAATTTTTTTTTCTCTTTGGTAAAAATTAAACCAATAAGACCAATTAAAAACATTGCAAAAAGAATAAACCCAAAAAACACTAAACCCTCCATATTTTAATACTTTTATTAAACATTTAATTTTTCTCTTATTTTTTCAATTTTGTTGTCTCTGTAAAATAAATTCATAGTCTCAAAAGGAATAATTTTCATTTTATCACTCACAATATGAACACATGATTTTTTAACTGCTCTAACATCAAAATCATGAGCATCCATAAAATTCATAATCAAAATTCGAAACAAGTTATTGTAATTTAAGGTGTCGGACTGAACTCTTGGTAAACAGCACATTAATTCATTAAATTCACCTTCTGCACAATCTACAGAAATACCGGTGCTAAATAAATTAAGCATATGTGTTTTTAGTTTTTCATCATGCTCAAAAACGATTGTGTTTTTCGAGTTATTCAACAGATCTTCCGGATTAATTAAATGGGTCATAGGAAAAACTTCTCCATCAATTTTTAGTGCGTAAGCCATACATAAAGCATCTGGATTACAAGGAACGGGAATTAAGTCTTGAGGAGTAAAAAGAGGTGCTTGCTCGTAAATTTTTCTACGGACTTCTGTCAATGTAATTCTTCCTGAAATATCATCGTAATTATCATTTCTGCCGGCAACTTGTGTGGGCTGAAAAGTTACACCACGAACGCATTTTTGTTGTAATGCATATTCTATTATTTTACCAATTTCATCGTCATTTTCTCCTTTTTGAAGTGTGATAACCAAGGTTGTCGAAATATTAAATTGATTTAGATGTTCAATGGCTTTTCTGCGCACTTCGGTTAAATCTTCACCACGCAGTTTTTCTAATACTTCGGGTTTGAAACTATCGAATTGCAGATAAATTTCAAAATCGGGCATATAGGTAGCAAGAGTCTCTACAAATTTGATGTCTTTTGCAATTCTAATACCATTTGTATTTACCATCAAGTGTTTGATAGGTTTGCTTTTGGCAATATCTAAAATTTTAAAAAACTCAGGATGCACAGTTGGTTCTCCACCTGAAATCTGGACTACATCCGGTTCACCTTCATTTGCTACAACAGTATTAAACATTTTTTCAATTTCTTCTAATGTACGATGTCTACCGTAGTTTGGGGCTGAGCTGGCGTAACAGGTAGGGCAGGCTAAGTTACAGCGATCTGTGACTTCAATAATCGTCAAACAGGAATGCTGTTCGTGATCTGTACATAATCCGCAGTCATACGGACAACCATAATGCACCTTTGTATTGAATTTTAAAGGCATCTCCGATTGTTTATTGTAATTACGAAGTTGTTTATAATAGTTAACATCATCTGCAATCATCGACTTTGACTCGCCATGTGTTTTGCAATGTTTTAACATCCAGACTTTCTCATCCTGAAAAACAATTTTAGTATCTACAAGGGCTAAACAATGAGGACAAAGGCTTTTAGTATAATCGTAAAATATGTAATCACGAGTTTTCATTATATTGTTTTTAAGGTGAAGTAATAAGATTTCCTTTGAATTTGAAGGCAAATATTCGGCAGAGAAACTTCCAATAATAAATAAAGATTAAAACGGAACTCCATTGTATAATGCTTAAATTAAGAAATAAGGATTGGTATGGTTTTAAAAATTCTACTAAAAATCGGAATAAAAAATACAAGACCATAAAGAGCTTAAATCGATCTCCATTTATCAAATTTTTATTTTTTATACTTTGAAATAAAACAAAAAGTAAAATCATAAATAGCATTTCATAAAGGGCAACAGGGTGTCTTTGCAGACCGTCGCCTAAATTCATTCCTGTGAAAAAGGTAGTTTCGTTGCCGTAAGTTGGCTCTGTAATTCCCATGGAAAAACACCCAATTCTGCCAATAAATAATGCTGTAATAATTGGAATCACATACAGATCTCCCGAAGCGATTTTTACACCAATGATCTTTTTTATTAGTTCAACACCAAATAATCCACCCAAAAAACCTCCTGCAACCGTTTTATTTTGATATAGGGTTAAAAAAGTCTGATGGGTAATTGCTGAAGGGGTTTCTAATAAAGCAATAAATCTGGATCCTATTAAAGCGCCAATCATAGCACCAATCATTATAATTAAACGATTTATATCTGATATAGGATCTTGTGTTCTTTTTTTTAGAAAGTAATAGGTTCTTATGCCGATAAAAAAGGCTAAAGTTTCAAATATAAAGTGCCAGTAAAAGGTTTTTCCAAAGATTTCAAATTGAAAAGGGAAGGTCATTTTAGTCAGAATTTTTAGCTAATATAGATAAATCTAATGGAATGATTTTAAAATAAATTTAAGTATTTTTGAAATCCAAATTTGGTATTTAAAATTCATGAAAAAGTCCATCAAATTCCTATTAGTCTTTCTAATTACTATTGTTTCTTTCGCTCAAAATAAACTCGGAAATCCAGAAATTGATCCCATTCAAATTCAAAAAAACTTTAGTGAATGGTCAGCTTATCAAAGCAAAAACATCATGCTTTCGAGAGATTTTGTAGCGCTGGATGTTCTTTCAAAAGAAATCTCAAAAGAAACTTTTCTAAACGAATTGACCAACGGAAATTTTATTCCAATCCGATTAAAATCAAATGATGCCATCTATTATTATAAACTGTTTAAAATTGAGCCAAATTCCGATTCAAGTATAAAAGCAACCATCAATCAAATAGGTTTTGATGCGCTTAAAAACTATAAAATGGAAGGCACTCCTTTTCCTAAATTCTCATTCAAAGATTTAAACGGAAATGAAGTTTCAAACGAAACTATGAAGGGAAAAATCATTGTAATAAAATGCTGGTATATTCACTGTACGCCATGTATAAAAGAATTTCCACAGGTAAATCGATTGGTAGAAAAATACAAAGACAGAAAAGATATTCTTTTTATAAGTTTAGCCGAAGATTCTCCAGAACAATTAAAAGCTTTTTTAGCTAGAAAACCATTGTCCTATGCTGTTATTCCAGACATGAAAATTTACATGAATGAAACATTGGATTTAAATGCTTTTCCAACACATTTTATCTTAAACAAAGAAGGTTTAATTGCAAAAGTTTTGCCCAATTTTGAAAGTCTTGAAGTGGCGCTGGCAAAAGAAAGTAAACTGTAGTTTTTTTAACCATATAAGTAATATAAGAAATGTAAGTCTAGCTTAAATATCTATAAAGCTTATATGTACTAAATTCGTACTGCAATTACAAGCTTAGTTTAAATGAACTTACATCACTTATATGGTGGAAAAATATAAGCGCAGAATAAAAAAACTTAGAGCCTTACCACCTTTGCAACTTAGAACCTTTTTCCGTACTTTTGCACAAAATTAATTAAAAAGACATTCATGTTAACAGTCAATAATTTATCAGTTCAATTTGGCAAACGAATTTTGTTTGACGAAGTAAATACCACTTTCACTCACGGAAATATTTACGGCGTTATTGGAGCCAATGGTGCTGGAAAATCTACTTTTCTAAAAATCATTTCGGGCGATATCGACCCAACTTCTGGACATATTCATTTAGAACCGGGAAAACGTATGTCGGTTTTAAACCAAAATCACAACATGTTCGACGAGCAAACTGTTTTGGAAACCGTTTTGATGGGGAATAAAGTTTTGTACGCTGTTAAAAAAGAAATGGATGAACTTTATTTAGACTATAACGATAAAAACGCAGACAGAATTGGAGAACTTCAGGTTCAGTTTGAAGAAATGAACGGTTGGAATGCAGATTCTGACGCGGCATCGATGTTGTCTAACTTAGGAATCAACGAAGAGCATCATTATACATTAATGGGCGATTTAGAGGGAAAAATTAAAGTTCGTGTGCTTTTGGCGCAGGCTCTTTTTGGAAACCCGGATTTGCTTATTATGGATGAGCCTACCAACGACTTGGATTTCGAGACAATCGCCTGGTTAGAAAACTTCCTTGCAAATTATGAAAATACTGTAATTGTAGTATCTCACGACCGTCACTTTTTAGATTCGGTTTGTACACATATTTCTGATATCGATTTTGGAAAAATCAACCACTATTCAGGAAATTATACTTTCTGGTACGAGTCTAGCCAATTAGCGGCAAAACAACGTGCTCAGCAAAACAAGAAAGCAGAAGAAAAGAAACAGGAACTTGAAGAATTTATTCGTCGTTTTAGCGCGAACGTTGCAAAATCTAAACAAGCCACTTCTCGTAAAAAAATGATTTCTAAATTGAATATTTCAGATATCAAACCTTCAAGCCGTCGTTATCCTGCGATTATTTTTGATCAGGATCGTGAAGCCGGAGATCAGATCTTGAATGTTGAAAATTTAGAAGCTTCTGTTGAAGGAGACCTTTTGTTTAAAGGTGTTCATTTGAATATGGCTAAAGGCGATAAAATTGTGCTGTTCTCTAAAGATTCACGTGCTACAACAGCATTCTACGAAATCTTAAACGGAAACCAACAAGCAGATGCCGGAACTTTTGATTGGGGAATCACTACAAACCAGGCATATTTGCCAGCTGAAAATCATTCATTCTTTGAAAACGATTTGACTTTGGTAGACTGGTTACGTCAATACGCAAAAACAGAAGAAGAGCGCGATGAGGTTTTCATTAGAGGTTTCCTGGGGAAAATGATTTTCTCTGGAGAAGAAGCTTTAAAAACAAGCCGTGTATTATCAGGGGGAGAAAAAGTACGTTGTATGTTATCAAGAATGATGATGGAGCGCGCTAATATTTTGATGCTTGATGAACCAACAAATCACTTAGATTTGGAGTCGATTACCGCTTTTAATAACTCATTGAAAAACTTTAAAGGTTCAGTAATTTTTACAACACATGACCATGAGTTTGCACAGACTGTTGGTAATAGAGTAGTGGAGCTTACACCAAACGGAGCAATCGATCGTTATATGACATTCGACGAATATCTTGAGGATGAAAAAATTCAGGAATTAAGAAAAAAGATGTATAATCTTTAGTATATAAATTGCAATAATTAAAAATCCCAAATTCCATTAAAGTAGAATTTGGGATTTTTTATGTTTATTTACTTCCGAAAACTTTTGCAAAAATCCAGATAATAATTGCAACAATAAAGATTACGATAAATATTCCGAATCCCATTCCGGCTTTAAAAATGTCTCCTATAACTTCGCAACTTGTAAATGAAAATAGTATTACGAATACCATTAACAAACGTGTAATATTTTTTTGCATGATTTTGCTGTTTTAAATGTTTTAAAAAGAATTTAGTATTCTAATTATCGTTAGAATAAAATTACTTTAAACAGCTCGGAAATGTTTTATATAATTTGATTGAAAAGTTCTATGATTTAGGGATGTTTTAAATAAAAAGAAATGTGATATGGATCCGAAATTGGAAGCTCCAACGGAGCATGATGTTTATAGCAAATTAATTATGCGCAATTAAGAAGAGCTCCAGCGGAGCGAAATATATTATCCATTATAATTGATATTAAATCTCACCAAATAGGTATTCATCTTTAAACTCGACATTAAACAATTTTAAAAATTCAATATATTCTTCTTTAAACGTCTTTGTTTGATGATGTTCTTCCTGACGTTGAATATAATTTATGACATTTGATATTTGAGAATGACTGTATGAAAAAGCTCCAAATCCATTTTGCCATTCGAACTTCCCATTAATCCATTTTTTGTCATTTATAAACTTTGATGAATTTGATTTTATCTCTCTAACCAAATCTGAAATTGATTTATCTGGTTTTAAACCAATTAAAATATGAATGTGATCGGGCATTCCGTTGATAGCTATTAGCTTTTGTCCCTTATTTGTCGTAATACCAGTAATATATTTATAAACTTCTTCCTTCCAATTTTCTGAAATCAGACTTTGCATTCCCTTAACAGCAAAAACAATATGAATGTATATTTGAGAATATGTGTTTGCCATAAATTGTAGATTAAATTATATTTCACCCCGCCGGGGTTCAATAAAATAAATTTACAAAATGGCTATAAAGATGCTGTCCCGATGGGACTTAATTGTATTAAAATTAGTCAATTATTTAATATGGGTTTTAATGAATAACATATTTTAAAAAATATATTTGCGTAAAGAAGATTTAAATTAAAAACGCCAGTAGAGTGTAATGTTGATAGTTAATCAATTATGCGTAATAGAGGAAGCTCCAGCGGAGCATAATGTTTATAGCAAATAATTAGATAAGACAAAAAAAGCTCCGGCGGAGCGACATATCGTTTCCATTGTAGTATTGGAGATATCACCCCGATGGGGTTTTATTGACTCGATTTATATATTTCTATAAACATATCGTCCCGATGGGACTTATATGTTGAATTTGTTATTCTCCAATAGTCCCGGTCTTAACATCTCCAGCTCGTTTATAACTCAAAGCAATTACACCGCTCGGCGTAACCGTACTTTCTATCAATGTAAATCCCGACGGATTTGAGCTATCATCAAACAGTTTTTTTCCTTTGCCCAAAATTATAGGATAAATTAAGAGCCCAAATTCATCGACTAAATCATGTTGAAGCAAAAGCTGAACAAGTGTTGCGCTTCCCCAAACTTTAATATCTCCACCTTCTGAATTTTTGAGTTTTTTGATGTCTTCTATGGTGGAAAGAAATTCGGTATTTTCCCAGTCAGATTTATTTCTGGTGGAAGACAAAACGTATTTGGTAACTTCATTAATTCCCGGCCAGCCTTCTGCATGTTTGGGCCAATAATCTTCAAAAATATCAAATGTTTTTCTGCCCAAAAGAATATCTGCAGGTTTCATTTGTTCCTGCATGACATTGCCATATTCTTCATCTCCAAAAGGCGCCACCCAGCCTCCGTATTCAAAACCTCCCGAAGTATCTTCTTCAGGACCACCAGGTGCTTGCATTACGCCATCGATTGTAATCATGGTAATGACGATTATTTTTCTCATGATGTTTGGTGTCTTATTGTTTTATCAAATATAATAAAAAGGTCTTTTTGAAACAATTCGATATTTTTACTGTCCAATTTTCTCGGTAATGATTATCGTATGAATTTCAAAATCATCAGCTTTTGGATATTTAACTTCGAATGATTTAAGAATTTCAAAATGATTTTTTATAAGTTGATTCTTTATTTCTTCTAAAGAATGATAATAAACATAGGTACGATCACCCGTACTTCCTGAAATAAAACCTGATTTAGAAGGCGATCCCTCAATGAAACTTAAATATAAGATACCCTCTTTAGAAAGTAGTTTATTTGCGTCGTATAATAGTTTTGAAGAATCTGTTTCTGAAAGATAGGGTAAACAAAAACCACACATAATGGCGTCAAATTTTTCATTTATTTCATCCAACTTTCGTGTATCCATTACTTTAAAATTGGCAGTCGGGTTATTTGATTTAGCCAATTCAACCATTTTCGGTGCAATGTCAATACCTGTAATCTTTAAGTTGTTTTTTTTGGATAAAAGATACTTAGTAATATTTCCCGGGCCACAACCAATTTCAAAAATGTTTACTTGATTATATTTTAAAACTGTACAGAAAAAATCATAAGTTTCATTATACAAGTTTAAATCCATAAACTTATCCTGATAGAGGTTTGCAATTTTATTCCAGGTTTCAAATGTTTCTTTGTATTTATCCATGGATTTATTTTTTTCGCTTTGAAATAGATCTTAACTAAATTATTTAAAGAATTCTAATGCAACTTCTGTATAGTAAATATAGTTTTAAATAAATATAATTTTTTAAAGAACTTTTATTTCAAAAAATAAAGTTATTCTGAATGAGTTTTCAAACTCAATTTATACGTAAAACCAAAAAAAAATATTTCCCCACCCAACACGCCAACAAATAAATTCTGATTTCGTATATTTGCCCAACCAAACATCACACTTAATTATGAGCCAAAAAGTATTACTTAATTCAAAAGAAGTTACTATCATACTCCATCGTTTGGCTTGTCAGTTAATCGAAAAACATCTTGATTTCTCCGATACTATTTTAGTCGGGATTCAGCCAAGAGGCGTTTTTTTAGCTGAACGTTTAAAACAAATATTAGAAGACGAATACAAAGTTCCTGAAATTTCTTTGGGATATCTGGACATCACTTTTTTTAGAGATGACTTTCGCCGTACTGATAAACCGCTTGAAGCCAATAAAACACAAATCAATTTTATAGTCGAAGACAAAAAAGTCATTTTTATTGATGACGTTTTGTTTACCGGACGAAGCATTCGTTCTGCCTTAACCGCAATTCAGTCTTTCGGGAGACCGTCAGAAATCGAATTGTTAGTGTTAATCGACAGACGTTTTAGCAGAAACCTGCCTATTCAGCCCGATTATCGTGGTCGTCAGGTAGATGCTATTAATGATGAAAAGGTAAAAGTAAGCTGGAAAGAAAATGATAGCGAAGATGCCGTTTACTTAATAACGAATTAGTTGAATCGTTTAATTGTTCAATCGAAAGGAAACGAATAAACGCTCTAACAAATCAACGGTTAAAAAAAAAACAAATAAACGATTAAACAAGAAAAAATGACAGAGAACGAAGCGTTTATTTACGAATCAATCTTTAATCAGGTTAGAATGGGATTTCTTTCTGTTGATGAGATCAAAGAGAACATCATAGAAGAAATCGAAGACAACGAATTTGAAGATGAAATTTCAGAAGAGTGGGCTTTTGATACCATAAAAGAAGAATACCAAAAGTTACTTGCAGAAAGCAAACAGTGGAAAAGTCCAACAGATACTGAAAGACTTATAAAAGCATTTGATGAATTAGGAGATGAAAATATCGTGGCGCTTCACAATGCAGGTTATACCACAACAGAGGGGGAGTATGAAGTAGTAGAGGTGGAAAGGGAGTTGCAGGAAAACGAAGTCTGGTCTGATGGTTATTGTTTTTATCACCAACAAGATTTAGCAAGAGCTGTTGCAGTTGAAGATCCGGGTTTGTTTATCGCTTTTCAGAAAGTAGATAATACTAGTGATGCCATTGCAATGGAAGTTGGAAAAAAGGTTGCTGAAGTTTTAAGAAACAACGGCTTTCAAATAAAGTGGAGTCCTTCTGCAAGAACAAAAATAGAAATACCGGGTTTCAGATGGCAGCATATTTTTGATGAAGACGGAAGAGATTTACAGGATTATAGCGAGGTTATAGAGCGAATGATCCAATAGACGGAACTGCTTTTTAAAGAATTTGACAAATAAAATTAAACAATAAAAAATGAAAGAATTAAGCGTAAATCATTTATTAGGAATTAAATACATCAACGAGAATGATATTAACCTAATTTTTGAAACGGCAGATCATTTTAAAGAAGTCATTAACCGACCGATTAAAAAAGTTCCTTCATTACGAGATATTACCATTGCTAACATTTTCTTCGAAAACAGTACCCGAACCAAGCTTTCGTTTGAGTTAGCCCAAAAAAGATTATCAGCAGATGTGATTAGTTTTTCTGCAGCTCAGTCTTCGGTTAAAAAAGGAGAAACACTTATTGATACGGTTAACAATATCCTTTCGATGAAAGTTGATATGGTTGTAATGCGCCACTCCAATCCCGGAGCGGCTTATTTTTTATCTAAAAATGTCAAAGCAAGTATAGTAAACGCTGGCGACGGCGCGCACGAACATCCAACGCAGGCTTTGTTAGACAGTTATTCTATCAGAGAAAAACTGGGTGATGTTGCCGGAAAAAAAGTAGTTATTGTAGGCGATGTACTGCATTCGAGAGTTGCCTTATCCAACATATATGCTTTGCAGATGCAAGGCGCCGAAGTAAAAGTATGCGGGCCAAAAACCTTGATTCCAAGATATATTGAATCTCTTGGTGTTACAGTGGAACCAAATTTACGAAAAGCATTAGAATGGTGTGACGTGGCGAATATGCTTCGTGTACAAAACGAACGTATGGACGTGAACTTTTTCCCTTCAACAAGAGAATACGCACAACAATACGGAGTTGATAAACCGCTTTTGGATTCTCTTGGAAAAGAAATCGTCATCATGCACCCGGGACCCATCAACAGAGGAGTAGAGATTACTTCTGAAGTAGCGGATTCTGATCATTCTGTAATCCTGAATCAGGTAGAGAATGGAGTAGCGATTAGAATGGCGGTTATTTATCTTTTAGCCTCTAAGATTCAGTAAATTTTTAGTTTACAGTCTCAGTATTCAGTCACAGTTTACAATTTTTACTGAGACTGAATACTGAGACTGAATACTGAGACTGCGACTGAAACTTGAAACCTAAAACTTGAAACAAATTTAAAAAACTTCGTACCTTAGTAAAATGAAAGTAGATCAAAAAGGACATACCGTTACGATTAAAGATACCCAGGGAGATTTTAATTCTTTTTTGGAGAAAGTGACGCAACAATTTAAAACCTTTGAAAAACAAAATATAATAATCGATTTAACAGCAGATACTAATTTAGCTGAAAGCGATTTAAAACTTTTTCTGCCACTTTCTAAACAACACAAAAAAGCAAAGAAATCATTTGTAATTGTAGTTTCTGATCTTGATTTCAATTCAATTTCTGATAAATTAGTAGTGGTTCCTTCTCTTTTAGAAGCGCACGATATTATCGAAATGGAAGAAATTGAACGTGATCTTGGGTTTTAATTTTAGATTTTAGAGTTCAGATTTTTGATTTTGAATACTGAAATTTAGATTTTAGATTTTTTTAACGCTAATTTTTCCAATCTAAAATCTACAGTCTAAAATCTACAATCTAAATCAATCTAAAATCAACAATCTAAAATCTAAAATGAAATTAACCATACTAGGCTGTTATGCCGCAACTCCCAGAACGCTTACTAATCCGACTTCGCAGGTTTTAGAAATCAAAAACAGATTGTTTTTGATTGATTGTGGCGAAGGAACTCAGGTGCAATTGCGTAAAAACAAGATTAAATTTTCTAAAATTAATCACATTTTTATTTCCCATCTTCACGGAGATCATTTGTATGGATTAATTGGAACCATTTCGACTTTTTCGCTTTTAGGCAGAACTACTGATTTGCATGTTTACGGACCAAAAGGAATAAAAGAGTTAATTCTGCTTCAATTAAAGCTGACAGAATCCTGGACTACTTATAGTTTGTTTTTTCACGAATTAGAGTCGAAGGAAAGTGAAGTGATTTTTGAAGATCAGAAAGTCATAGTAAAAACAATTCCGTTAAAACATCGCGTTTATACCAACGGATTTTTGTTTCAGGAAAAACCGGGAGACAGAAAACTAAATGTAGAAGCAGTTCAACAGTATAATATTCATACAGCCTATTACCAAAAAATAAAAGGCGGAGGTAATGTTACGCTGGATAATGGAACTGTTATTGAAAATGCAAAATTGTCTTTTGATCCAATTCCTTCTATGAGTTATGCCTTCTGTTCGGATACGGTTTATAATGAAGCTATTATTCCGATTATTGAAAATGTAGATATTTTGTATCACGAATCAACCTTTTTAGAATCAGAAGCACCATTAGCACAAAAAACATTACATTCAACCGCAAAAGAAGCCGCGACAATTGCGCTTAAAGCAAATGTAAAACAACTAATTTTAGGCCATTATTCAACACGATATGATGGAATTGAGCGTTTTAAAGAAGAAGCAGAAACCATTTTTCCGAATGTACTTTTGGGAGATGACGGCGTTTCTTTTGAGTTTTGAATTTAAAAAGGTTCTAAGGTTCTAAGGTTCTGAGATGCTAAGATTTTAAGTTTTTTTAAAACCTGAAACCTGAAACCTGAAACCTGAAGCCTGAAGCCTGAAACCTGAAGCCTGAAACCTGAAACAAAATAAACTAAATTAAAAAATCATGAACGATTTAAGTAATTATAGAAAATCTTACGAGAAGAGCGAATTATTAGAAACTAATATTCCCGAAGATCCGATTAATCTTTTTAATAGATGGTTTCATGAAGTGGAAGATTTTGGTGGAAATGGAGAAGTTAACGCTATGACGGTTTCTACTATTGGTTTAGATGGTTTTCCGAAATCTCGAGTAGTGCTTCTGAAGAAATTTTCTGAAGAAGGCTTTATTTTTTATACCAATTATAATTCGGAAAAAGGAAAGGCTATTGCAGCGAATCCACATGTTTGTCTGTCTTTCTTTTGGCAGGAAATGGAACGTCAGGTTATTATTAAAGGAATTGCGCAAAGAACTTCTGAAAATATTTCAGACGGTTATTTTGATTCGCGCCCGGATGGAAGCAAATTAGGTGCAATTGTTTCCAACCAGAGTGAAGTGATTCCGTCAAGAACTTTTTTAGAAGAAAACCTTAAAAAATTAGAAGCAGAATTTGAAGGAAAAGCCATTCCGAGACCAGAAAATTGGGGCGGATTTTTAGTAACTCCTTTAGAAGTAGAATTTTGGCAGGGAAGACCAAATAGACTTCATGATAGGATTCGATATCAAAGTCAATCTGATTATTCATGGAAAATAGAACGACTATCATCTTAGTTGTAAGAAAAATACATTTATATTAAAAATTTACATGTAGTTCGTCGATTATTTTTGTAGTTTAACGGTAAATTGAATACGTTTGGTGTAAGAAAAAACGATTTAATTTAAATATAAAAATTTAAAGGATTTGCCCCAACATTTACTTTAAGCTTGCGTAAACTACTGTTGATTATGAAGAAGAAGATTATGCACATCATGCTGTTCATTGCAATGTCTATTGCAATGAACTCATGCTCTGCCGATACTGCCGAGGGAACTGAAAGTAGTGCTCCAACAGAAGCTCTGATAACAAA
Source organism: Flavobacterium aquidurense (assembly GCA_900107365.1). Lineage (GTDB taxonomy): Bacteria > Bacteroidota > Bacteroidia > Flavobacteriales > Flavobacteriaceae > Flavobacterium > Flavobacterium aquidurense. The sequence goes on along the minus strand of FNPS01000002.1, from coordinate 1,005 downwards.
TTATACTTACAATGATTCAGAGTTAGAAACAATGCAATTAATAAACGATTATCGATTACGAATTGGTTTAAATGCTTTGCAAATAATCAATCATATTTCGTATAAATGTCAGGAACACAATGCCTACATGATTGAAAAGAACGTTGTGGATCATAATGATTTTGATGCCCGATCAGAAAATATGATGAAGGTGCTTGGAGCCAAAAATGTTGGCGAAAATGTAGCTTATAATTATAAAACTTCTGAGGCTGTTTTGCAAGCCTGGCTGGAAAGTCCGGGTCATAAACAAAACATCGAAGGTAATTTTACACACTTTGGATTATCTGTAACTACAGATCCTGCAACGGGAAAAAAATACTATACTAATATATTTGTTAGAATTTAAGATAATTTAAAACTGGTTGGTTTTTTAGTGATCGTTGTGACTCTAAGGGTTGCAACGATTTTTTTTTTCAAAAAAAAGCTGTCTTAAAAGACAGCTTTTTAGCATATATAAAAATCTTAATTAACTAATTACAATGCAGTAATAATAAATTCGCTACGTCTGTTTTCCTGATGTTCCGCTTCGGTACAAGGAACGCCATCAGCACATTTATTTACAAGCTGTGTTTCTCCATAACCTTTACCGGTTAACCTGTCTGCTTTTACACCGTTTTTAATCAGCCATTGTATGGTAGATTTTGCTCTTCTGTCAGATAAGGCTTCGTTGTATTTAAAAGTAGCACGACTATCTGTATGGGAACGAATATCAAGTTTCATGCTTGGGTTTTCATTTAAGACAACCAATATTTTTTCTAAATCAATTGCAGCTTCTTGTCGGATATTAGATTTGTCTAAGTCAAAATAAATCATTTTTATTTTAAAGCATTTTCCCAGATCATCACCAATCGTTACTTTGCAAGTGACAGGGTCTAAACTAATGGGTAAGCTTGTTTTTCCGGATAGTTTGCCGATCGTTATACTAACTTCTTTGGTAGCATATTCTTCTTTTTCTGCTCTCACATT
>FNPS01000028.1 GCA_900107365.1 Flavobacterium aquidurense | reverse complement strand
GAGCTTGATGCCGCGCAACTTCCATTGCCTGCAACAGTATATTTTATAGTAACTGTTGTATCAGTTGTTACATCTGCCGGGGTATAAACAGAGCCCGCGATAGTTCCGCCTCCAGATTCAACACTCCAAGTTCCACCTGCCGGTGTAGCCGAAAGGGTTTTCGTTGCTGTCTCACAGATTGCCGTGGTAGTGGTTGTATTACTAGCTGTTCCCGCAAAAGGATTTACCGTAAAAGTAACATCCGAGCTTGATGCCGCGCAACTTCCATTGCCTGCAACAGTATATTTTATAGTAACTGTTGTATCAGTTGTTACATCTGCCGGGGTATAAACAGAGCCCGCGATAGTTCCGCCTCCAGATTCAACACTCCAAGTTCCACCTGCCGGTGTAGCCGAAAGGGTTTTCGTTGCTGTCTCACAGATTGCCGTGGTAGTGGTTGTATTACTAGCTGTTCCCGCAAAAGGATTTACCGTAAAAGTAACATCCGAGCTTGATGCCGCGCAACTTCCATTGCCTGCAACGGTATATTTTATAGTAACTGTTGTATCAGTTGTTACATCTGCCGGGGTATAAACAGAACCCGCGATAGTTCCGCCTCCAGATTCAACACTCCAAGTTCCACCTGCCGGTGTAGCCGAAAGGGTTTTGGTTGCTGTCTCACAGATTGCCGTGGTAGTAGTTGTATTGCTCGCCGTTCCCGCAAAAGGATTTACCGTAAAAGTAACATCAGAGCTTGATGCCGCGCAACTTCCATTGCCTGCAACGGTATATTTTATAGTAACTGTTGTATCAGTTGTTACATCTGCCGGGGTATAAACAGAGCCCGCGATAGTTCCGCCTCCAGATTCAACACTCCAAGTTCCGCCTGCCGGTGTAGCCGAAAGGGTTTTGGTTGCTGTCTCACAGATTGCCGTGGTAGTGGTTGTATTACTAGCTGTTCCCGCAAAAGGATTTACCGTAAAAGTAACATCAGAGCTTGATGCCGCGCAACTTCCATTGCCTGCAACAGTATATTTTATAGTAACTGTTGTATCAGTTGTTACATCGGCCGGGGTATAAACAGAACCTAAGATAGTTCCGCCTCCTAAGACAACACTCCAAGTTCCGCCTGCCGGTGTAGCCGAAAGGGTTTTGGTTGCTGTCTCACAGATTGCCGTGGTAGTGGTTGTATTACTAGCCGTTCCCGCAAAAGGATTTACCGTAAAAGTAACATCCGAGCTTGATGCCGCGCAACTTCCATTGCCTGCAACAGTATATTTTATAGTAACTGTTGTATCAGTTGTTACATCTGCCGGGGTATAAACAGAACCCGCGATAGTTCCGCCTCCAGATTCAACACTCCAAGT
>FNPS01000007.1 GCA_900107365.1 Flavobacterium aquidurense | reverse complement strand
CTTGTCAGTATTTCAGTGAACGTCTGTCGTTGTTGCGGGTGCAAAAGTACCACCTTTATTTACATTTACAAGGGTTTTTATTATATAATTTTAATCTTTTTTCTAAGTCACTGGTATAACAGTTTTTATAAGACAAAGTTTTTTAAGACGTTTCCGGATTTTGGCTCTTTACAGCGATTTTACTGTGTTTGGCCACAAAGACACCAGGACACAAAGTTTGCGTTTTTCCTTTTTAATGGGTTATACTTGCTTTTCAAAAAGACACAAAGCTGGATTTCTTAGTTTCTCTTGCTTCTTGCAAACGCGTTTATCTTCTTTTTTTTCCGGGAAATGATTATCCCTTATGCAAAAACAATCATTTTCTTTTGAAAACAACTCCCCTAGCCCCGATAGAAGTGGAAATCCTTTTGTGCCGGGGTTCGGCACAAAAGATTGAAACGGATAGCGGGAAACAGCTCCTTATTAAAACAATGGTTCTTCTTTAAAAAATCCTTCTTATATATTATAGTATAAAACCATCCTTTTTTATATATGTACAAAAAAGACAAACCCGACAAGTTTTAAAAACTTGTCGGGTTATGAATCGTTATATTTCAAATAATTAATCGAAACGAATTGCTTTTACCGGTGAAATCCTCGTTATGATGTAGGAAGGAATTAATAATACCAAAAAACAAACCGTAACCGTAAGTAAATTTAAAAGTATTATGTACCCCCAATTTATATATACGGGTGCTACATTGACATAATAGTTTTCAGGATTTAAGTGGATGACTCCAAATTGCTGCTGGATCAACAATAACGAAATACCAATTAGGTTCCCCCAGAAGAGCCCTCTTATAATAAGGTAAAACGCATTGTACAAAAATATTTTGCGAACTGTCCAATTATTTGCTCCTAGCGCCTTTAGAATTCCGATCATTTGAGTACGCTCTAAAATAAGAACCAATAATGCCACAACCATATTAATTGTCGCTACTAGAATCATAACAGCAAGAATAACTATTATGTTAAAATCAAAAAGCTGAAGCCAGTCGAAAATGTAACTGTATTTTTCGATTATTGTTTTTGTATCAAGATTTGACGATGTTTGATCGTAAATTTGAACTCCTGTTGCTTTAATACTATTAAAGTCTTTTACAAAAACTTCGAAAGCACCAATTTGATCCGGTGTCCATTTATTTATTCGTTGAATGTGACGAATGTCTCCTATTATATAAGTGGCATCGAAATTTTGGAAACCTGAATTGAAAATCCCCGTAATTTTAAATCGACGACTATTTGGCATTTTGCCCTGTTCTTCTTTTATAAAGAAAGTATTGAATTTATCTCCTACTTTTAAATTAAGCCGATCAGCAAGAAATCTTGAAATTATAACCTCTTCATTTAATTCTTTTGTAAAATCAGGTAATCTACCCTCTACTAAATATTCTTTTATATTATTCCAATCATAATCTGCACCAACTCCTTTGAAAATAATTCCTTCAAAAGCATTTTCTGTTCGAATGATTCCGGCTTTACTTGCTATTGCCTGAATATGTTTCACTTCGGGAACTGATTTGAAATTGGGATAAAAATCTTGTTTTTTAGAAATCGGCACCAAAGTTACTTCAGAATTATTATTATCGTAATTCGAAATAATAACCTGACCATTGAAAGCCGAAACCTTATCACGTATTTTTTGCTGTAAACCTATACCGGTTGCTACTGAAACCAACATCATAATAATACCAATAGCAATAGCCGAAATGGCAATTTTTATAATTGGCGCTGAAATACTGCTTTTATAATCTTTGGCAGTAATAAGTCTTTTCGCTATAAAATATTCTAGATTCAATTTTTATATTATCTGATTAGTAGTTTAGTCTTTATTCGTAAAGCATCAGTGTTCAAAAATACATTTTAAAAAGTAAAAAAGAATTGTTCCGAAAAACAATTACAAAACATTTAAGTCCTAAAGTGGTAATTTCTTTTTCATTTCTTCTACTATATTGTATGCTGCGGGGCAAATTGCCACGTTTTTTAAAGTAAGATCTGCAATCTGATGAAATTTTTTACGATCTGTGTGAGGAAATTCCCTGCAGGCTTTTGGGCGTACGTCATAAATCATACAGTAGTTTTCGCTGTCCAGAAAAGTACAGGGAACACTTTTTAAGACATAATCTTTTTCCTCATCAATTCGAAGGTATTGCTCAATGAATTGCTGTGGCTTTTGTCTGAAAGATTTTGAAATTCTTTCGATATCAGCCAAAGTAAACAACGGCCCGGTTGTTTTACAACAATTGGCACATTGCAGGCAATCCGTTTTTTTAAATTCGGCATCATGCAAATCCTGCATGACGTAATCTAAATTCTTCGGTTGCTTCTTTTTCAGCTTATCAAAATACTTTTTGTTTTCGATATGCTTATCTTTGGCTAACTTATTTAAGTTATTTAAAATTTGTTTCAAGTTTAAAATTTAAAGTTGATTTGCAAAATTAAACAACTTTAAACTTGAAACCTTAAACTTTGAACTAAATTACCATGAAAGATCTTTTTGGAAAGGCGATGTACGATTTTCAGACTAATAATTCGCCTGAAGATATAATAACAGAAACTTCTATTTCTGAAGAAGATGAAATGAGCGTCGATTACTTATTTCGTTCTTATAATGAAATGCCTAAACTGGAACAAAAAGCATTGCAACTTGCTACCGGAAAAACTCTTGATGTGGGCTGCGGAGCCGGAAGCCACAGTTTATCATTACATAATGATCGAAATTTAGAGGTAACTTCTATTGATATTTCTGAAAAAGCAATAGCAACCTGTAAACTTCGTGGTGTTAAAAATGCTAAAGTTCAGAACATATTAGATTTTGAAGGAGAGAAATTTGACACCATTATATTATTAATGAATGGAGTTGGAATTTTTGGAAAGCTAGATAATTGCAATAAATATTTATCAAAATTAAAATCGCTTTTGAATCCTGGAGGTCAAATTTTATTAGACAGCTCTGATATTATCTATATGTTTGATGAAGATGAAGATGGAGGGAAGTGGATTCCGTCTAGTAACGATTACTATGGTGAACTAGTATTTAATATTTCTTATAAAGGAGAGAAAGAAGAACCTTTTGATTGGTTGTATCTTGATTATAATACATTACAAAACGCTGCTATTGCGAACGGACTAAAATGCGAACTTATTTTAGAAGGTGAGCATTATGATTATTTAGCTAAACTTTCGATATAAAAATATTATTACATTATTATGGAAGAATTAGATCTAGAAAAAGTAAAATTTCCGATTGGAAAATTTGAAGCGCCTAAAATGTATACAGCTGAATATATTTCGGATAGAATTGCCGAAATCGAATCTTTTCCTGAAAGGCTCAAAAAAGAAACGGTTCATTTGAATGACGAACAATTAGACACACCTTATCGTCCGGGAGGATGGACCGTGCGTCAAGTAATTCACCATTGTGCGGAAAGTCATATGAATGCCTTCATTAGAATAAAATGGTCTTTGACCGAAAACAATCCAGTCATAAAAGCATACGACGAAGTTTTATGGGCTGAATTGCCTGATAATTTAAAAATGCCAATTCAACCAACCTTAAGTTTAATGGAAGGATTACATTATCGCTTAACCTTTATAATGAAAAATTTATCAGAAACTGATTTAGAAAAATCTTTTATACATCCGGAAAACAATTGTGAATATCAAATTAAACAAATTATCGGAACCTATGCCTGGCATGGAAATCATCATTTGGCTCACATTACCACTTTAAAGAAAGATAAAAACTGGAAATAACCAAAGTTGTTTCTTTTTTACACAGCGTATACAAATAGCCATAAACAAAAAATCTCTTCAACTGAAGAGATTTTTTTTATCTATTTAAGGAATATTCAAATATTTATGTGTCTGAAGCGAAACTCTCCATTTTGGATTGTTCATTACATAATCAACAATTAGCGGAGTCATTTCTTCTTTTTTACTCCATTCTGGCTGCAGGAATAAAATTGCATTATCATTTACCAATTCCGCTTGCTCTTCTGCAAAAATAAAATCGTGCTTATTATAAATAATTACTTTTAACTCATGCGCATTATCATATACGGTTTGAGTAGGCAATTTATTTTTCTTGGGCGAAAGACAAATCCAATCCCAGGTTCCCGAAAGCGGATAAGCACCTGAAGTTTCAATATGAACTTTTAATTTTTTATCCTTTAATCGCTGAGTTAACAAACTCATGTCCCAGGTTAAAGGCTCTCCTCCGGTAATCACAACAGTATCAGCATAAGTTGAAGCATTTTCCACAATCAAATCAACACTAGTTGGTGGATGCAATTCTGCATTCCAACTTTCCTTCACGTCACACCAGTGGCAACCCACATCGCAACCACCAATTCTAATAAAGTATGCAGCTGTTCCTGTATGGAAACCCTCTCCCTGAATGGTGTAAAACTCTTCCATCAAAGGCAACATCGCTCCTTTATTAACCTCTAATTGTATTTCTTTTGATAACATTATTTTATTTTAAAGTGCAAAGATAGTCAATTAAATACGGAACAAAAAAAACCGACAGTTCAAAGGAACTATCGGTTTTATATTAAGTTAAATAACTTTTATTATTTTAAAGCTTTCACAGATTGAGTAGCGTAAGCGTTAGTTGGATCTAAAACTAAACTTTTATTGAAATACTCAATAGCTTTTGCTTTGTCAGTGTTAGCATATGCAGCACCAATTGAATTATACGATTCTACAACTTTTTTAACTGTTGCAGGTTTTGCTAATTCTTCAGCACCTTTTGCAGTTGTTTTAGTAATGTACTCTTCGTAGTTTTTGATAATTAAATCATCTTTTTCTAACAAGTTATTGATTCTTCCTTTGTACAAGTAAGCCTCATCATAAGTTGGAGAAGCAACTAATACTCTGTCAAAAGCAGCATCAGCCTTCGCTAAACCAGCTGCATCAATAGCCGTTTTTTCTTTATTTGCATTTGCATAGTAAAGAGAAATACCATAATATACATTATCATTTAGATAATTTTTTTGCTCTGTATTTGTAGTACTCAATTCATAAATTGAAGCAGCCTGGTTGTATTGTTTTTTACCAAACAATTCTTTACCAAAATCTCCAAGATCTTCAACAGCTAATGGCTCTACAGCAACTGCTTTTTTAATTTCAGCTAAACCAGCATCAAAAGCAGCAGGATCAACTACACCAGCAGCATCAGTTCCTTTTTTAATTTTAGCAAAACCTAAGTATAAATTATCTTTTGCAATAACTTTGTTAGAAGGCACTTTCATGTAATCTTCTAATGATTTAATCGCAACATCATAATTACCATTTTCATAAGCAGAATATCCTAAATATCTGTAAATTCTAGGATTCACTTTATCCAATTCAATCATTTTGTTAGCTTCTTTTTCAAGCGCTTTATAGTCTTCAACTAAAATCAAGAAATCTGCATGACGCATTCTAGAGTTCATAGAATAATCCGTTAGACTCAGGTATTTCTCGTAGTTTTGAATTGCTTTTTGATAATTTACCTGTCTTGTAGAAGGTTTATTTCTAGCCCATTTGTAATACGTTTCAGCTAACTCTCTGTACACAGGTCCGTAATTAGCATCAATAGCGATAACTTCATTGAAAGATTTAATCGCTTCATCATAAGATTTAGCACCTTTTAATAAAACACCTAATTGCATTTTTGCTCTTAAAAGAGTTGGATCTGCAGTAAATGCGTCACGATACGCTTTGTAAGCGTCATTTTGATTGTTTGCTCCATAATAAGCATCACCAATTGCCAAAAGTGCAGTTGCATTTTGAGGCTCTAGTAATAAAGCTTTCTTTAAACTAGCAATTGCATTTGTATAATCAGGATTTGTAGAATTCATATAAGCCCTACCAATGTAAATAAATTCATTTACATCTTTACGCTTCATATCTTTTGTAGCCAAACCAAAATTAGCCTGAGCCGAAGCTGCATTTTTTGCATCAAGATCTAATTGACCTAAACCAATATAGTTTAAATTTTTATGATCTGCTGCCTCTAATCCATTTAAGTAATAAATTTTAGCAGAATCAACAATAGTTTGATTTAAATAGACATTACCTAAAACAAAATCAGCTTCTCCATCTGATGGTTTAGCTTTGATGATTGATTTCAGCAAAGATTTAGCTTTCTCAAATTGTTCAGCATCAATTGCCTTTTTGGCCTGGTTTATATCTTGCGCTTTTGCAACAGAAGCTGAAGCAACTAAGGCAAGACTAAAAATTTTAAATTTATTCATCTTTATTGTAATTAATTTATTCTTTATCGTTTATAATCTGACTTCTAATTTTAAGCTTTCTTCCCGGAGTTCTGACTGGCAATAATCCAGATTTCAAAACAATTCTTTGTCCAATCTCTCCGGCAATGAATGAAGCAAACCCCATTCCTAATCCGGAATACCCCTGACAATTTATAATATACAAATCACGTGCCAAAGGATATTTTACTTCTGCCAGGTCATTTTGACTTGGGCTGTAGTATGTAGCATCATTTAAGCCTTTTACACTTAAAATATTAATTTTTTTAATTGTTTCTGCCATTGTTGGAGAAGGTTGTGATAACCAATTCACTCCTACAACACCAATCATTCCATCATTCTCCGAAACAAATTTAATAACTTCATCGTTTGTTTTAAAAGAGAAAACACCAGTTTTTGGAACATCCTTAACTTTGGCCAATTCTTTCATATAACGTACTGTACTAGAATTGGGATTATCAAAAACAAGTCCCTTAATTCTTGGATCGGCCTTACCTTGCATAAAATCGATTACAGTTTTCAACGCAATTAATGTATCATTATTGTTCTTGTTCGAAATTAAAGCAATTGCATCTGTTGCGAATCGAGTAACTCTTGGCTTAATTTTACTCTTTTCAAACCCCTGTAATTCAGCTTTAGTCAAATCTCTGGTCGTAATGACAACTTTAGCTTTCTGATTTAATAAATCATTTATAACCTCTGCTTCAGATTTTGGTTTAACTGCAATTTTAGCATCATAGTAAGTCCCTTCAAAAACAGCGACCTGATCATCTACAATTGGTTTTACAGTTTCATCCACTGTAATAGCAATAGATCCTTTTAGAATTGTCTCTTTCTCTGATTCATTCTTGCTTTTTTGGTTGCACATGGCAAACAAAAAAACAAAAACTACCAAACCGAAAACTCTACTATATTTTAACATATTTACTCTGCGTTTGAATTGATTAATCTCAGAAAACGGATTGCTGAATAAACGATCAACAAGCCACCAAAAGCATATCTGTATTTAGGTTCCATATCTAATGGCAATTTCTTCCAGAACATAATCATTAAACCCAGCACAAGATATATTAAAAAAAACAGTATTCCTAAAACAAGAAGAAATCGCTCTTTGAGCGATTTCTTCTGAATATTATTAAGCATATCTTTTAACATTATTCTGCAGATTGAATAGTAATAGGAAGAGAGTAAAGTACTCTAACTTTTTTACCATTTTGCTCGCCAGGAGTCCATTTTGGACATTTTTTAAGAACACGAATTGCTTCTGCTCCTGTACCGTAACCGATATCCCTTAAAACTTTAATGTCGGTTAATGAACCGTCTTTTTCAACTACAAAAGTAACATAAACTTTACCTTTTAAACCTTCTTCTTCCGGAGTCTTGTAATTGTTTCCTACGAATTTGTAGAATTTCTCAATTCCTCCAGGGAAATCTGGTTTTACTTCGATACCAGCTGTGTTGTATACTTGGTTATCTTCTTCTACTACTGCAGCAGTTCCAGTACCTACTGGCTCATCAACAGTTAAAACTGCATCCGGATCTCCTTTAATAGTTTGATCTCCAACCTTTTTATCTTTAAGTTCCTCAATTTTTGGAGGATCTTCTGTAACTTCATTTGCCTTAGCAACAACCGGTTTCACAAACTTAACCTGATCCACTTTTGGTGGTGGTGGTGGCGGTGGTGGTTGGTTCGGTTTTACTTCCTCTTTTTTAGGAGGTAATTTTACTGTGGCGATTTTAATATCGTTATTCACTTCATCTTCACCAGAATCTGGCAAAAAACTAGCAATAAGAGGAGCTGCTACAGCAAAGGCAAAAATAACAGAACCTATGATAAGTGCTTTTACCGTAGTTTTACTGTTCGATTTTCTTAACTCATATGCACCATATATCTTATTACGTCCTTCGAATACGATATCAAGCCACTGATTTTTAATTATATCTAATTTCATTTTTCTTGATTATTAGGATGTTAAAAACAAGATACCTCTTATTTTTTATCTATCAGTTTAGTTTCTTCCGGTGTAAACTCAGGAACAATCGCATAAGTTTCTACTCCAGCAATAGCCATTTCATCCAACATATCAACTAAATTTCTATAAGTTGATTTTTTTGTTGGTTTGATAATAACAATGATTCCGTTTTTAGGTTTCCCTTGCGCAGCAGAATATTCTAGAACTGATTTTTTTCTTTTAAGAACTTCTCTACGAATCCCATCTTTACCATATGTAATATCTTTAGGCCCCGCTATAGGAGACTCTAATAATCCCATATAATAAATCATCTTATTATTTTCCCCTAACATCACTGTCATTGTACGATTCTCATCTACCTTAATATCTTTATTTTTGGTAGGATCCTCATCTTTATTTGGCAAAGACAAATCCATCGATTGAGGTTTTGACAACGATGTGGTTAACATAAAGAATGTGATCAATAAGAATGCCAAATCCACCATTGCCGTTAAATCGACTTTAGAATTTTGCTTTTTACTTCTTACTTTACCACCTTTTCCGCCACCACCGTCGCCGGTATTTAATTCAGCCATTTTAGTGTATCTTTTTTAATTAAAAGTCTTTTCCTCTCATACCAGTAACTAAGTTAAAGGAATTGATTTTTTGATCTTGTAGAATATCCATAATCTTTTTGATTTGTGGATACTGTTCTTTAGCATCTCCTTTAATTGCAATCTGCAATTCTTTATCATCAAGATCAATAGCGGCTCTTCTTGAAACCAAAAGCCATTCTTTTAATTGATTGTCTAAAGAATCGATTGGAATTCCAGGTTGATTTGCTTTCACTCTATCAGACGCTTTCAAAGCAATGATATCTTTTAAATTTGCAACAGGAACACCGAAGTCATCCATTAAAGCAAATTTAGTTTTGTCATCTTCTGAAAAAGTCACACCGAATTTTGCACCCATTCCTTCAAGAGTTCTTTTACGAAGCTCTCTTCCTTTAATGTCAAAAAACACTTTGCTTTTCCCATCTGCACCTTTTCCTATTGAGATAATTGCCAAATCTGAATCTGGTAATTTACTTTGTACAGTAGAAGAAGGCATATCTACAGGAAGTGCTTCAGGCACCTTAGCAGTAGCGGTCAAAATAAAGAACGTAAGCAAAAGGAACGCAACATCACACATGGCAGTCATATCTGTCGATGTTGACTTTTTTTTCATTTTTATTTTAGCCATTCTCTTTTATTTTTATTTTGATATAAGTAATACTTATTATTAATATCAAAAATTAATTATTGTTTCAAACTTCCTCTGAATCTTCTGTAAGTATTTACAATTGTAGTACCAGCCTCATCAATAGAGTAAGTTAAATCATCAATTTTAGCAGTAAAGAAGTTGTAAGAAATAATAGCTAATACTGAAGTAGAGATACCTGTTGCAGTGTTGATAAGTGCTTCAGAAATACCTGTTGCAAGAGCAGCCTGGTCTGGAGTTCCAGCAGAAGCTAACGCACCAAACGCTTTAATCATCCCTGATACAGTTCCTAATAATCCTCCTAAAGTTCCTAATGATACTAAAGTAGAGATAATAGTCATGTTTTTTTCTAACATTGGCATTTCTAATGAAGTTGCCTCTTCGATTTCTTTGTGGATTACTTCTGAAGCTTCTTCACTGTTGAAACCTTCTTTTTTAACATCTTGATATTTAATCAAAGCAGATTTAATTGCATTTGCAACTGAACCTTGTTGTTTGTCACATGAAGCGATAGCAGCCTCGATGTTTCCTTCTTTAATGCTAGCCTGAACACTTTGCATGAATTTATCTAAGTTAGCTTTACCAGCAGCTTTACCAATAACAATAAATCTTTCGATTGAAAAAACAACAACCATTAAAAACATACCTAATAATACTGGTACAATAAATCCTCCTTTATATACCATACCTAATGTATTGATTGGGTGACCTGTTTCAGGATTTCCTCCTTCAAAGTTAGCAGGTGCCCCCATAACGAATTTCCAAATAAACACCCCTACTACGATACACGCTGCGATAATGATTCCTGTAATCATTCCTCCTCCATTTGAAGTGCTTTCTTTTTTAACTTTAACGTTTGCCATTTTTTTTAATTTTAATAGTTTTAAATAATTTTTATTTTTTAGTTATATTTAACTTGTAGAGGAGCAAATTTATACGTTTAGTTTAAATAAAAAAACTTTTTTTAATTTTATTGAAGGAAATTTAACGTCAATTTAAAAAATATCTCATTAAATTGCCCAGTCTCTTTTTTTGATAAAACAAAAAACAGAGTGATTTATGGGAAAATTACAACGTTTTAGTAAATATTCAAAGATTCCGTTGATATCTTCTTAAAAAGTTGCGAAATTTTTTTTTATTGTATTTTTAATTGAAAAAAGCTTTTTCCTACTAAAAAATAATTACACAATTTCTTAAAAAACAAGCAATAGTCTTATAATCATCTAAATTACAAATAAAAACATGAATAAAAAAGATAATTTCATTCAGGATATCAACACAGGCTATCTTTCTAAGGGTGACAGTATCACTTTGGGAGGCGCTATGCTCGATGGAGAAGCAATTGCAGAGGCTCATGTCAAAATCCCGCTAAAAACCCTAAATCGTCACGGACTAATTGCCGGTGCCACCGGAACCGGAAAAACCAAAACAATCCAGGTTTTTTCGGAACAATTGTCTAATGCAGGAATTCCTGTTTTGATGATGGATATAAAAGGTGATTTTAGCGGTATTGCAAAAGAAGGAAAAGAAGAAGGCTTTATTACTGAGCGACATACAAAAATAAACATACCATATACTGTAGCTTCTTTTCCTGTTGAATTAATGTCATTATCAAAACAAGACGGCGTTCGTTTGCGCGCGACTGTTTCTGAATTTGGTCCGGTATTATTTTCAAGAATTTTGGATCTTAATGATACTCAGGCCGGTGTTGTTGCTGTAATTTTTAAGTATTGCGATGATAACCAAATGCCTTTACTAGATTTAAAAGACATTAAAAAAGTAATCAATTATATTACAGAAGAAGGTAAGGACGAAATTGCAGCTAATTATGGCAAAATCTCAACTGCAACAACCGGAACGATTTTAAGAAAAATAATTGAATTGGAACAACAAGGTGCAGACTTGTTTTTTGGAGAATTGTCTTTTGAAATAGATGATTTGATGCGAATCGATGAAAACGGAAAAGGTTATGTGAATATCATTCGTTTAACAGATATTCAGGACAAACCTAAATTGTTCTCCACTTTTATGTTGAGTTTATTGGCTGAAATCTACCAGAAAATGCCCGAAAAAGGAGATGCTGAAGAACCTGAATTAGTGATCTTTATTGATGAAGCTCATTTAATTTTCAACGAAGCCAGTAAAGTATTATTAGAACAAATTGAAACTATTGTAAAACTGATTCGTTCTAAAGGTATTGGTATCTATTTTGTAACGCAAAACCCAATGGATGTTCCGAGTGGTGTTTTGGCACAGTTAGGATTAAAAATCCAGCATGCTTTACGTGCTTTCACAGCAAACGATCGTCAGGCAATTAAAAAAACGGCCGATAATTATCCAACTTCTGCCTATTATAAAACAGAGGAATTGCTTACTAGTTTAGGAATTGGAGAAGCTTTGGTAACGGCTTTAAATGAAAAAGGAGTTCCTACTCCGCTTGTCGCCACCATGATGCGTGCACCAGAAAGCAGAATGGATATTTTGACCTCAACAGAAATCGACGAAATAAACAGCAAATCAAAACTGGTTAAAAAATATAATGAAGAAATTGACAGAGAAAGTGCTTACGAATTGTTAACCAAAAAAATAGAAGAGGCTACACAAGCTGCAGCAGAGCAAGAAGAACAAGCACCAGCAAAATCATCTAAATCTGAGCCTAGCACCGCAAGTGTTGTTGGGAAATCGGTTTTGAAAGTGGTTACAAGCGCTACCTTTATTAGAGGTGTTTTTGGCGTTTTGTCAAAAATCTTTAAAAAATAAAAGAATCAATTGCAATATTAAAAATCAATTACAATATCAATCCCAATTCTTAATTGGATTTTTGATATTGTAATTGTTATTAACATTGAAAATTATTTCTGCAACAACTCCAGAATCTTATTTTCGACTTCTGGCGTGTTCCACACATTTTCAATATTATCTAATTTCAAGACTTCTTCCATAATTCCGTTTTGGAAATCGCCAATTGCCAAAGCTTCGGCATATGGGCGATCACTAAAAGTTACACGACTGTATAACGGAATCCATTTATCTGGATGTTTATCAGAGAATGCCTTTTCGATTTTCTTTTGAAGCAAGAATTTCTCATCAGCCGTTTTTGTACTCATTTCCATGAAATTTCGGTATGAAAGTTCGGCAATAGCATCGGCATTTGGTTTACGGGAAATTTGATATTCAGAGAAAATTTTCTTCCAGTCGTTTCCGTACTTTTCGATCATTTCGTTTAAAACTGTGATATCTTCAAAACCGGCGTTCATTCCTTGTCCATAAAATGGTACAATGGCATGACAGGCATCTCCAATTAAAGCAATTTTATCTTCGTACGTCCACGGAAAACATTTCATGGTTACTAAAGTACTGGTCGGATTCTTAAAGAAATCTTCAGCCAGCTTCGGAATCACTTCAATCGAATCCGGAAAATTTTTCTCGAAGAAATCTTCCACCATTTTTCGGTCAGTCAGCGATTCAAACGAATTTTCACCTTCAAAAGGCATAAATAAGGTACAGGTAAAACTTCCGTCTAAATTAGGCAGCGCAATCAACATGTATTTACCGCGTGGCCAAATATGAAAGGAGTTTTTGTCCAGTTTATGAGTACCATCAGGATTGGCCGGAATATTTAATTCTTTGTAGCCCATATTCAAAAATTCCTGCGAATAATTAAACATGCTCTGGCGCTGCATTCGGTGACGAATTCTTGAAAAAGCGCCATCGGCACCAAAAACCATATCGTATTTCTTCTCTTCCCACTCGCCTCTTTCGGTTTCGCCAATATGCAAAGTCGCATCACTCAGTGTCACATCCCAGATTTTTTGGTCAAACAAAAATTCTGCTCCGGCTTCTTCAGCAAGATCAATCATTTTCCGATTTAAAGTTCCCCTCGAAATCGAATAAATGGATTCGCCTTCCTGCCCGTAATTCTGAAAATTGAGTTTATCGACCAAATGAATGGCACGTTTTCCCATCGGAATCGCGATTTCACGAACCGCATCTCCAACGCCAACACCGTCAAGCGCCCTCCAGCCACGATTAGACATAGCCAGATTAATAGAACGACCCGAAAAATTAATTTTGCGAATATCAGGACTACGATCATAAACATGAACGGTGTGGCCTGCTTTTTTAAGATAAATTGCCAGTAACGATCCTACTAATCCAGAACCTACAACAGCAATTTTTAGTGAAGTTTGCATCAAGAAAAATCTAAATATAAGATCGTAAAAATAAGTAATAATTCTACAAGAGCTTAAAAATAAAGGAAATATTTATGATTTATATGGGCATGACCCGCCGAAAAAAGCGGGTCGGGCTATCCACTATATTCCCAATTAACAAAAACTACGGCTAAAAAGCCTTGTTTTTCTAAATCGGGAGATGCCGTTTCTATCCCTCATGCAGCACTCGTTTTCATAACAAAATCTCGTTTTTATAGATTTATTAGAAATCCGAAAAACGCTACTTTCGCTAAAGAAATAATCCCGCAATCCCGATAACTATCGGGAGCAAACGCGCAAAGTTTTTTATAGCCACAGATTAAAGGATTAAAATGATTTAAAAAAAATCAGCCAGATCTGTGAGATCTGCGAGAAAAAAACTTTGCGACTTTGTGACTTTGTGGCAAAACCTAAAACTAATCCAATGAACAGTCTGCTTTTACAATCAAACATCATTTTAGAAAACGAACGCGTTTTATTACTTCCATTTGAAAACGAAAGAAACATCGAACTCAAAGAAATCATTTTTGATGATGAAATCTGGAAATATATGGGAATGTATGTGCGAACCGAGACTGACTTTGAAAACTATATTCAAAATACTTTAAAACAAAAAGCAGACGGAATTTGTTATCCTTTTTTAATTATTGATAAAGCCACCAATAAAGTTGCCGGAAGTACAAGATACGGCTACTTAAATCACGCAAGTCAAAAATGCGAAATTGGCTGGACCTGGTACGGAAAAGCATTTCAGGGAACGGGTTTGAACAAAGCTTGTAAATATGAGTTATTGAATTTTGGTTTCGAAAAAATTCAATTTAAAAGAATACAATTTAGTGCTGACTTAGAGAACAAAAAATCACAAAGAGCAATTGAGAAACTGGGTGCGATTAAAGAGGGTGTCTTTAGAAATAATTATGTTGATTCTGAAGGGAAGAGTAAAGATGATGTTTACTATAGTGTAATTTTGGAGGAATGGAAAAATACTAAGAGAGAATATTTTAATGAATTTATTCATCCTTTTTTTACTCATTAAATTACTATTTTAGCTCCTCATAAAAACCTCTTTTTTCTTCTGAAAAACTGATTTAAATCAACTATTTTTCTATAAAATCTTATGATAAAAAAAATTGTTCTACTCCTTTTAGTTCTTACATGTTGCTTAAATTCATATGCACAAACAAAAATGCTGACCGGAAGGAAACACTTAATTTTTGTAGACATTCCTAAAAATTGGATTCAAGCCCAGAATGATCAAATCCCTTTTCTAATAAAACCTGATGAAACTAATGTTAGTGATATGACTTACATGTATGTTTATGGATTAGATTACGATTCAGCCCCTGACTTAAACTTGTGGATTGAAGGAAATAATTCGGGATTAAAAAATAATATTCCAGATGTAAAAATTGAACAATTAGATTTTAAATTTCAAAACATCAAAGCAGATAATTTCTTAACTGGAAACTATAGACTAGTTTGTTACATTTATCCTGATTCAAGAACAGAAGCTCTACTTGTTATAGAATCTAAAACAAGCATATTCACTGCAGTACTGTCAACTAAAGACAAAATTGAATTTGATAAGTATGTTAATTCATTTAAAGAATTAGTAAATTCACTAAAAATTCAGTCAGCCCAAGTTAAATTAGAATAAGGAAGCTAAAGCTGCACTTTACTATAAAAACCACATGAACCTATATTCCGAACATTATGTCAGCA
The DNA here is from genome assembly GCA_900107365.1 of Flavobacterium aquidurense. GTDB lineage: Bacteria > Bacteroidota > Bacteroidia > Flavobacteriales > Flavobacteriaceae > Flavobacterium > Flavobacterium aquidurense. The sequence continues at coordinate 309,651 of FNPS01000007.1, read as the reverse complement.
AAACTTGCGAAAGGTTCGTCAATAAAATTTGGTGTCTTGACAACAGCACTGGCGAAAGCCTCATTGAAAACAAACTCGTTTTACCCAATGGCTGTTTTAATCTTGCAATTGTGAGTGGAAATGCAATAGAAGTTCATACCAGCAAAAACAAATATGTAATGGACGAAGGTTTTTACTTTTGTTCGCAAATGACCAACAAGGTTTTGGTTAATATTCAGCCGAAAACTAAAGTTACCATTATACAACTACACGCCTGGACACTTTCGTTTTTTCCAAAGTATGATTTAAACAATTTTACCGATTCTATAATCAAAATAGATTCGGCTGAATTGCCTTTTAAAGTAAATTTAAACAGCGATATTTCTGTTTTATTAAATACGATTAATACCTACTTTGAAAAATTATATTCTATTAATACCTCAAAAAATACAATTGAAAGAATCTGCGAAATCATCAAACTTCATAATGAAGAGATTTCCGTTTCAGACATCGGGAAAAGTTTAAATGCTTCGCAGCGAATACTTCAAATTAAATTTAAATCGGCAACCGGACTAACGATTAAAAAATACATTCAGATTCTGAAATTCAGAAAATCGGTCGATCAAATGGTGAATTCTGGGTTGGATAAATTAAAACTAACCGATGTTGCACTTTACAATCAATATTTTGATCAGTCGCATTTTATAAAACAATTCAAAGATGTGACGAAAACAACTCCGAAAATGTTCAATTCAGATTTGTATTTTCTTTCCAAAAAAAGATAACATTTCGCATTTATACAATTTTGAGAATTAGGATTGATTTAGTTTTGCAAAATCATCAATCATAATCAATCACAAAATGAAAATCAACAAATCAATTTTCCATTTAAAAAGCTTTTTAATTGGAATCCTGTTCTTCCAAATCCAATTTGGATTTTCCCAGGAAGAAAAAAACTCGGAATTATACAAAACCATCATGTCCAAAGACAGCCTTCTTTTTAATGTTGGCTTCAATACTTGCGACATAAAACAGTTTGAAAATTTATTAGCCAACGATTTTGAATTTTATCACGACAAAGACAGTATTTCTGATAAAAACAAATTTCTACAAACATTAAAAAAAGGCTTGTGCGCCAATACCGGAACCTATCAATCCCGGAGATATTTGGTGCCAAATTCTACTGAAGTCTATCCTTTATACAAAAAAGGTGTTTTATATGGCGCGATACAAATGGGTATTCATCAATTTTATGAAAAATCGGTAGGTAAAAATGAATCGCTCTCAGATGCAAAAGAACATTTTGGCAGTACAGCTAAATTTACTCACGTTTGGCTTTTAGAAAATGGTATCTGGAAATTAAAAAGATCCTTTAGTTACGACCATCAAAATACCAGCACAGCCGGAACCACATCAACCATTTTTGACAATGATGAGGAAATCACAAAATGGCTGCAACAAAATAATATTCCAACTTTAGGAATTGGAATTATCAACAACGGAAAACTTCAGGAAATAAAAGTATTTGGTGAACTTAAAAAGGGAGTTGCTGCGCCCTACAACACTATTTGGAATGTCGCTTCATTAACCAAACCGGTCACAACAATCGTGGCTTTGAAATTAGTAAGTCAGGGAAAATGGAATTTAGACGAGCCTTTAGACAAGTATTGGATCGATCCGGATATTGCCAATGATCCGAACCATAAATTGTTAACTACAAGAATCATTTTAAGCCACCAAACTGGTTTCCCGAACTGGAGATTTATGAATCAATCTAAAAAACTAGATTTCAAATTTAAACCAGGAACTCAATACTCATACTCAGGTGAAGGAATGGAATATTTGCGACGAGCTTTAGAAAAGAAATTTCACAAAACATTAGATCAATTAGCGAATGAATTGATTTTTAAACCACTAAAAATGAATGACACAAAATTTATTTGGAATGACATAAGCGATGTTTCCAGATATGCGGTTAACTACGGCAACAAAGGAAACGCTTACGAACCCGTTAAAAACAAAACCGCAAATGCCGCCGATGATTTATTAACTACAATTCAGGATTATGGCACTTTTTTATGCAGTGTCATGAATGGCGACGGTTTGAGTAAAAAGGTTTTTGAAGAGATGAATTCGCATCAGGTGACTCAAAATAAAAAAGACAAATACTTTGGTTTGGGTTTTGAGATTTATGACTTAGGAAATGATAATTACGCCTTGTCGCACGGTGGCGCTGACCAAGGTGTTCAAACACTGTTTTTTCTTCTTCCAAAAACAAAACAAGGCTTACTCATTTTTACCAACGTTGACGATGGCTACAAAGTTTATGAAAAGCTTCTTTTGAATTATCTTGGAAAAAATGGGCAAAAACTAATTGATATTGAAACGAAATAATGAACAGCAAGAAAATCAAAACTATGGAACCCATGATGAATATATTAATGCTTTTCATGCTTTTTTTAAGCAGAGAAGCAAAAGCGCAGACCAATACTGAAGTTTTAAAAATGGATATTTTAAAAACAGAAATCATGAAAATGGACAGTTTATTATTTGATGTCTCTTTCAATCAATGTGATGCGGCGCTTTTCAAAAAAATAATAGCTGATGATATAGAATTTTACGATGATCGATCCGGATTAAACACCTCAAAAGGAAATGAAATAAAATCACTACTAGATAAATGTGGAAGGACTGAAAAACTGACCAGAAAATTAAATTCTTGTACTATAGATAAATTAGGTGATTTTGGAGCCGTACAAATTGGCGAACACACTTTCTATGTTAATGGAAAACCTACCGGAACTGGAAAATTTGTTCATATTTGGGAGAGAAAAGACAAAGATTGGGTATTGAAAAGAATTGTTAGTTATGAACATAGAGCTATTAAAAAATAGCTCTTTTTTTTTGTCCCATTTATTATTTTTAAAGAAAAACAAAAAAAAGCAGATTGCTGTGAAACCAAATCGCATTTGAATCGTCTAACAAGAATCAAACACGAATAGCATCATCATTTTAATTTGTACATTCGCATAACAAATTAAATTTCAGATAATTAAGCAGTTTCAATAATCAATCAAAAAATCAACTACCGAATCATTAACCTTAATCAATAATCATCAATCACCATGAACAAATCAATTAAACTAATTGCAGTGTGTTTTATAGCCACGCTATCCACTTTTAGTCTGGCAGCACAAGACAAAGCAAAAAAAATTGACCAACTTTTAAGCAAATACAACGAATACGGACAATTTAACGGATCTGCCCTGGTATCAGAAAACGGAAAAGTCATTTTCAAAAAAGGATATGGTTCCGCCAACATGGAATGGAATATTCCAAACCAACCCGACACCAAATTTAGATTAGGTTCTATTAGTAAACAATTTACAGCCTTTTTAATTGTAAAATTAGCCGAAGATGGAAAACTAAAACTTGATGTTCCCATCACCACTTATTTACCAGATTATCCAAAAGCAAACGGAGACAAAATAACAATTCATCATTTGCTAACGCATACGTCAGGAATTCCAAATTATACTTCAGCTCCGAATTTCTTTAAAGAGAAAAGCAGAAATTCTTATTCGCCTGAAGAGTTTGTAAAAACATTTTCGAGTTTACCACTTGAATTTACGCCTGGTGAAAAATTCAACTATAGTAATTCCGGATATTTTTTATTAGGATACATTATCGAAAAAATTTCAGGCAAAACCTACGAACAATATTTGCAGGAAACCATTCTTACGCCTTTAAAAATGGCAAACACAGGATATGACCACAGCGACATCATACTAAAAAACAGAGCTGCCGGATATGAAAAACAAGGCAAAAAAATTATCAATTCTGCTTATTTAGATATGAGTATTCCGTATGCCGCAGGATCATTATATTCGACTGTTGAAGATTTATATTTGTGGGATCAGGCACTTTATACTACTAAATTGCTTTCACAAAAATCAATGGATTTATTGTTCAAACCCTATATTAGTACAGGGGGCGATAGTGCTTACGGATATGGCTGGTTTTTAGAAGAAGCTTCAAACGCAGACAAGGCTAAATTGAAAATTATTGAACACGGAGGTGGCATCAACGGCTTTAACACTATTATTTCGCGAGTACCTGCAGATAAGAATTTAGTAGTCTTATTAAATAACACTGGCGGAACAATTTTAGGTGAAATGAACGAGGGCATCAGAGCAATTTTATACAATCAGCCTTTTAATGAACCTAAAAAATCAATGGCACTTGAACTTTTAGACGTTTATTCAGAAAATGGTGCAATCGCTGGTACAGAGCTTTATAAAAAATTAAAAAAAGACCCCATTTATGGTATTAAAGAAGCCGATATAAACAGAGTTGGATACGTTTTATTACAAAATGGAAAAAAGAAGGAAGCTATTGAAGCCTTCAAAATCAATGTAGAAAATTTTCCCAAATCAGGAAATGTTTACGACAGTCTGGGCGAAGCTTATTTAGCCGATGGAGATAAAAAGCTGGCTATTGAAAATTACACGAAATCTATTGAACTTGACCCGAAGAACGAGAGTGGAAAAAAAGCTTTAGCAGAAATTTTAAAAAAATAATCTTAAAAATTACATATCAACTTCGATAGTGCCTATTTAAAAAAACGGTACTATCGAAGTTTTTTTTGTTACAATTTCTAACAATCAAGTTGGATAATTTATCATAAAAAATACTATTTTAGCCCTGCCCAAAAACACTAAAATAACCTATGAAAAATTTAAAAAAGTTCGCCTTTTTAGCTTTATTGCTATGTCTTTTTATTCCGGCAATTTCTATTTCTCAAAACAACCCGCCACCACCGGCAATGCCAACTCAACAAAATAAAATTATCGTTGACAGAATTATCGAAGCAACTCATTACAAAACGTATGTTGTTGATTATTGCTTAACTAAAATAAATGAGGCTTCCGCCAAAGAAGGCTGGAACGAGCAAAAAGCAATGGAGATTTCAGAAAGCATTAATTACAGAAACTTCAGAGACGCCATTTATAATGTTTTTGCTTTTTATGATGAAGTTGAATTAGAGACTTTATTAAAAGCCTATGAAAAAGATACTGCTTACCAGACAACAAACATCATGACCACAAATAAAGTGTTGCTTAACAATCTGAATATTTTCGCGAATGATATTGTTAAGGGGAAATATATCTCTAAGTAAGGGGCTAAGATACTAAGATACCAAGGTTCTAAGGTTTTTATACTAAGCCTTAGAACCTAACTTGAAACAAAGAAAACCTGAAACTTGAAACCTTTTTACTTTTTTGGTTTCAAAATTAACTTCGTCGAAGTTTTTATTATTTCTTCTTTATTCAGTTTCATTTTTCTGAATTTTCCGGCGTTAAACATTTCGGCCTGATCGCTATAATGTTCACTAAACGGATTTCCGGATTGTCCTGTTGGAATAATGCTCCAGCTGTTTTCAATGTCAGAGAAATCTACGACTCTTCTGGTTGACGGACCACCTTTTACATAATATTTCCCTTCATCGTTAAAACCAAAAAACTGGTTGTTAATCACTTCATTTGATCCGGGAGCGGCGAAAGGCCCAACGTTAAATAATTTGCGAAGCGCTGCTACTTTTCCAAGTGGATGTTCGTGTTCTACGGTATGCACTTTGCTCCAATTCCAGTCGGCAATTGTATTCCCTAACTGTTTTTGTAATGCCGAAACTGCCTCATGAAATGATTTTGAAACAACTTGATTTCTGGTTTCTTTTACATTTTTAGTTTTAATATCATCCCACCAAACTGAACTCTCATTAACAATTTGTCTCGCAATAATCTGTTTCCCTAAATGTGTTCCAAGAAATACAGCAAAATCTTCCTTGCCCATTTCGTCTTCAAACGTATTTTTCAAATACAAATAAATCCATTTGTTGTAAATCGTTGGTGCCACATCTTCCAGATTTGTAGTTCCTTTCCAGGCTTTTAAAACATTTAGCACTTCTTTTTCTTCCTCTGAAATTGCCTTACCATCCAGATTCGCAATTAAATTTTGAACCACACCCGTCGCAACAGAAGAGGTATTATCAAAAATCATTTTACTTATTCCTTCCTTATCCCAGTCTGATTTTGCATCCATTAAACCAGAAATTCTCTTGGCGCGATCCTCCGGTAAATAATACCCCGGATACAAATAACCATCAACCGGCTCTGGTTGATTATTAGCTGAATATACATAACCCCATTTTGGGTTTTCTGCAGATGGGTTTTTAGTAAAATCTAAATATTCTGTAATATCATCTTTACCACTCGCACCATCTAAGATAAAAAACGAATTCACCCCTTTATTGTGTTTATAAAGCGTTCCTGTCGCCCACCATGCAACATTTCCTTTAGCATCTCCATACATTACGTTCAATCCCGGAGCAGCAACCAATTGCACTGCTTTTCTAAAGTCGTCTTTACTTTTAGCGTGCGAAAGCCCGTAAACCGCATCCAGGATCTGAATCGGTTGTTGGGTATAAATCCATGACATTGCGATCGGTTTTTTACTTTTCAGATTCATCAATAAATCATTCATAATAGGTCCGTGTCGACTTGATTTAATCGTCAAAACTACATCTGAAGTATCTTTTATTGTAATGGTCTTCTTTCTGGATTCGTAAGTCGCAAAACCCGTTGGTGTCTGATATTGATTTGCATCATCCGCTTTGTTTGTTTCCTGATAAAAATCGATATCATCATTTTCAAACATCGTCAATCCGTAAGCATAATCACGGTTGTGTGCCAATAACGGAAAAGGAGTTCCTGCCAAATAACAACCATACAATTCATGTTTTGGGGTCACGATATGCGCTTCGTACCAGGTTGCCGGCTGCGAAAACCCAATATGCGGATCATTCGCAAAAATAACTTTTTTGTTTTTTGTTCTGTTTGGTCCTACTACCCAACTGTTACTTCCCACAAACGGCGGAATTGGCGATTTATCCAACAAACTTGCTACCGATTTTGAAATCTCAGCATATTCTTCCAAATGCTCCTTTGAGCTTCTAATTTTGGTCGTATTAAATTCTCCTAGAATACCTAAATCTTTTATATAGGCTGCGCCGTATTTGGCACGAAGATCAGTCAGTAAAGGATCAGTTTTTTGAGCCATCGCAAAACTGAAAGACATGTATCCAAAAATATTATAAACGTCTTTTATCGTGAATTTTTCTTTTTTTACTCCGACTAAAGTAAATTCAATTGGTGTTACACCTTCTTCTAAATACTGATTTATTCCATCAAGATATGCCAAAGTCAATTTATAACTTTCACTGTTTTTATCTAGTTTGGCAATGGCTTTCGCCGAAGCTTCTTCAATACCAATTCCGGAGAAAAACATATCATTTTTAAGCGCAACCGATCCGAATATTTCTGATAGTCTTCCCGGCGCAATCCTGCGCAGCAATTCCATTTGCCATAATCTTTCCTGTGCATGCACATAACCCAAAGCGGTCATCGCATCTTTTTCAGAATCGGCATAAATATGTGGAACTCCATAATCATCAAAATAAACTGTGGTTTCCTTTTGAAGGTTTTTCAGCTGTACTTCGCCTTCGTACTTAGGCTTCAAATGAAAAATATAGGCACATAAACCTATTCCTAAAAGAACAATTATAAGCACTACAACCAACAGGAATTTTTTAATTTTTTTCATATTCAAAAAAAGTATAACGATAAAAATGATTCGGTAATGATGTAACTTATAGACGTAATCGTATAAGAAACACTATATTTTAAAACTCTAAATTTATATTTAAAATCAATACGATAAATGTCAATCTACAAAAAAATAGCAATAGGTGTACTTTCCATCTTCGTTTTTGTGCTTTTAGTCAATTTCGGACTGAATTACTGGATCAAAAAACAACTACCGATTATTATTCAGGAGAAAAACAAAACTGCTTATCACATTAATTACGAGAAAATTGAAGTTTCACTTTGGTCCAGAAATATCTATGCCCAAACCTTATTGGTGCATCCAAAAAATCAATTGGAAAACAGCAAAATAAAAACCGGAATTTTTTCTAAAATTGAGTCGATTACCATTAAACATTTTAATATTTGGGATCTTGCTTTTCGCGATGTAATTCAGGCAGAAAGTATTATCATTAATAAACCCAGAGTTATTTTATACAAAAAGAACGATAAGCTTTTAAACAACAGCAAAAGCATTCGAACTGAAATTATAGATCCCTTTAGAAAAGTAATTGCGGTTTCGAATATTTATCTGAATGACGGAAGCATTGATGTTGTTTATTTAAAAAATAATAAACCTATTTTCAGCGTAAAGAATATTTTGCTGAAACTCGAAGGCATTTTAATAACTGATGCGACCTTAAAGGAAAAAATTCCCCTGCAATATGAAAAATATGTTTTGGTTTGTGATAGTTTATATTATAAACCGAATCAATTTTATCGAATGGATGTTGGTCAAATCACCACTGAAAACAATTTCCTGAAAATAAAGAATTTTTCGATGTTACCCGAATATAACCGAAAAACCTTTATTCAGAAATTAGAAAAAGAAAAAGACATTTATACGCTTAAAGTAGACTCGGTCAATATCAACAAAATGGATTGGGGATTTAAAAAAGATCGTTTTTTCTTCAAGGCAAATTCGGTTGTTATGAATCATTTTGATGCGAATATCTATCGCGGAAAAATGCCAAAAGATGACCTTAGCAAAAAATATCTTTACAATCATTTATTGCGAAATATTAAATTCCCGTTACAAATTGATACTTTACAGGTGCTGAAATCGAAGCTTGTTTATGAGGAAGAAATTGATTTTTCTAAAGGTCCGGGAAAATTAAATTTTGATCATTTTAATTTACAGGCAACCAATCTTCGAAGTGGTTTTGGATTAAAAAAAACGGCCGATGTAAAAATCAAAGTCAACTGTTTGTTTATGAAAACATCTCCTTTAAATGTTGATTGGAGTTTTAATGTTTTGGATCAAAAAGACAGTTTTCATATTCAGGGCGTAATTTCAAATTTTGATGTTGCGGCGATGGGGCAATTCAGCAAACCTTATATGAATGCTTCCTTTACAGGTGTTTTTAATAAATACCGTTTTAACTTTTATGGAAATGATAACATTTCAAAAGGAAATGCTTCCTTAGATTATGACGATTTAAAAGTGAAATTATACAAGAAAAAAAATCCTGAAAAAGAAGCTAAACTAAAATCGGCGATTGTTAATTTATTGGTCAAAGATGATTCAAAAGAAAAAGCCAAAACTGCTGATGTTGAATTGGAAAGAATTCAGGAAAAATCATTTTACAACTTTTTATGGAGAAGCATTGCAGAGTCTTTGAAGAAGATTTTGATTTAGATTTAAGCATACTTTCCGCCACGAATTCACGAATTTATTTATTTACAATTCGTGAATTCGTGGCGAATTTTTTTAATCCATGTGCATTTTAAACCTGACATTTATCAGGTTTTATAACAATCCTTTTTCTAACATTTGTTTTTATTTTAATTGAAAACAAATGAAAAAAACACCCTTACATACTTTTCATATTCCAGTCATGGGGCTTGCTTATACCATTGACAGCCCAATTAGAGTGGCACAATATGGAATTTCATCTGTGATTTCTATTGCTGATGACGATCTGATTGAAAAGATGCGTAATTTTTACAGTACGAAATTCAATCTTCCCTATGAAGAAATAAGTCAGAAATTTCATAATTACAGAGCAGAAAGAATTACGTCTTACCTCAACTTAGTAGACAAAATTGTCAAACAAAAATTTGAAAATTTTAAAACCGAATTAGCGGAAAGTAAAACTGCTGCAGAAAACTTTATGTCAATGCTACCCAATACATCAGACATTAAAAAAGGTTTTCAAAGTTTACTGGAAGATGGAATTTCGTTCAAAGAAAATATTCGCAATTATATGGAATCACATCTTACTGTCGGAGAAATTGATGTGAATATCATGACGAAATTAGACAAGGATAATTTTATTAAAAATGAATTATTACCTCTTGAATTTAATGATGCACATGCTGCCTTAAGAGGTTTTGCGAACAGTAATCTTGAATCTTCAGTCGTTCTTTCTGCCGGAATGAATCCGAGGCTTTACAGTTATTTTGAGAATTTTTCCGATTTCTTTCCGAATGAAAAAAATCAGCTTAAAAAGAAAATCATTTTAAAAGTAAGTGATTTCAGATCCGCTATGATTCAGGGCAATTTTTTAGCAAAAAAAGGACTTTGGGTTTCTGAATACCGAATTGAATCAGGCCTAAATTGTGGAGGACATGCTTTTGCAACCGATGGACTTCTATTAGGCACCATTCTGGAAGAATTCAAAGAGAAAAAAGAACAGCTAGTTCAATCGGCTCACGAATTAATGGTTAAAGCATTACAGCAAAAAGGAACGTCTTTTCCTGATCAGCCTTTAAATCTAAAAATTACCGTTCAAGGGGGTGTAGGAACGGCAGAGGAACATGAGTTTTTATTAAATAGCTATAACGTTGATTCAGTAGGCTGGGGAACTCCATTTTTATTAGTTCCCGAAGCCACTTCTGTCGACCAGACCACCCGAAATTTATTGATCAAAGCCAAAGAAAGAGATTTATATCTAAGTCATATTTCACCTTTGGGAGTTCCGTTCAATACCTTGCACGGCACGACAAATGAAATTTTGAAACAGAAACGAATTCACGAGAATAAAGCCGGAAGTTCTTGCCCTAAAAAATTTCTGGCATTAAGCAAAGAATATGATGCACACGGAATTTGTACAGCTTCTAAAAAATATCAGGATATTAAATTAGCAGAATTAGAAAACATAAAAGAAACACTTTCTGTAGACGTCTTCGAAAAATCAAAAATAAAAATCACCGAAAAATCGTGTTTATGTGTTGGTTTGGCCAATTCCTCTTATTTAGAAAATGATATCAAAATAAAAGGCCAGGCGCAAGGTGTTGTAATCTGTCCAGGACCGAATATGGCTTATTTTGATCAGGAAGTTTCCTTGAAGGATATGTTGCAACACATTTATGGAAATAAGTCTGTTTTAAGGGCTAAAAATCGCCCGAATTTGTTTGTAAAAGAATTGAAAATGTATGTTGATTATTTTAGAACTGAAATTGAAACTATTTCAGGAGAAATCACAGCCAATCAGATTAAGAAATTGAATAGTTTCAAATCAAATCTTTTAGAAGGAATTGAATATTATCATAATTTATTTGAATCTACTTTTTATTTTAAAAGTGAAACTGAAAAAATTAAATATCAAATTGATTTTTACAAAATGGAATTAAGCAGTATAAAGATTCCTGTTCCGGAAATGATATAAAGTAAAAACCCCGACTTAGAAATCTAAATCGGGGTTCTTTTTTTATTTAAATATTTTTATTCTTTCTTTTTACTGCCATCAATTATGGCACCTGTTCCGGCTCCAACTCCGGCTCCGGCCAAACCACCAATTATAGCTCCTTCACCTTTTTTCTTACTGATAATAGCTCCTGTTGCAGCACCAACACCAGCTCCAATTACCGCACCTTTTGCAGTTGAACTCCAACCTTTCTTTTTAGTTGTTGTGGTTGTTGTTGCAGTTCCGTCTTGTTGATGTACCACTACCACTTTTTGTGCTTCTACTTTATGCTCTTCTTTCATTTCCGCCATTTCAGTTTTCATTGAATCAATAATTTTTTGTTTATTAATTTCAACTTTCATCGAGTCAATGCTTGCCTGCTTGGCTTTATTAAGATCTCCTTTTCCCTGGTTTTGACAAGAAACAATAGTTAATGCGGCAAATACTATATATAAGGCTTTCATGATTGTAGTTTTTATGATTATACACTACAAAGTAAAGGAGATGTTATTTGTTGCTGTTATATGATTTGGAAGAAAGCTTACAAAATTACGTGATTGTAAAAAATTAAAGGCAAAGTCGCAGAGACGCAAAGTTTTTCTTTTAAGTTTTTTAATTGCGGCTTCGCTCCCGATAGCTATCGGGATTGCGATATTCTTTTCTTCTATGCTTATTTTCCTAAAATTCCTTGTTTTAAAATTTGCCCAAAGTCGTACATATCTTCATAAGAACAATATAGTGGAACAGGAGCTAAACGAATTACATTCGGTTCACGCCAGTCGGTAATAACTCCGTTTTTCATTAAATAATCAAATAAACTTCTTCCTTCTCCATGTAAAAAAACGGATAATTGAGAAGCTCTTTCCATTGGATTTGAAGGTGTAATAACTTCGAAATTACCTTTAACTTCTTTATCAATTTCATGTAAAATAAACTCTAAATAAGAAGTGATCTGATCTCTTTTGGCAATTAAAGCATCCATTCCAACTTCAGAAAACATTTCTACTGATGCTAAGTACGGTGCTAACGAAAGAACTGGAAGATTACTAATTTGCCATCCTCCTGCTCCATGAACCGGATCGAAAGTGGGTTCCATTTTAAAACGGCGTTCTTTGTTATGTCCCCACCAACCAGCAAATCTTGGTAAATCAGGATCATTGTGGTGTTTTTCGTGAACGAAACATCCAGAAGCATTTCCTGGTCCCGAGTTCATGTATTTATAACTGCACCAGGCAGCGAAATCTACATTCCAATCGTGAAGTTCTAATTTGATATTTCCAGCTGCGTGGGCTAAATCCCAACCCACTTTTGCACCGGCTTTTTGTCCAGCTGCTGTTATGGTTTTGATATCGAAAACTTGTCCGGTATAATAGTTTACTCCCCCAATTAAAACCAAAGCCAACTCATCGCCAACTTCTTCAATTTTTGCTAAAACATCTTCCAAACGAATATTATGTTCGCCGTCGCGACGTTTAATTTCTACAATCGCATCTTCTGGTTTATATCCATGAAAATGAACCTGACTCTGAAACATATATTGATCTGATGGAAACGCTTTTTCTTCGCAGATAATTTTATAACGTTTTCCTTTTGGCTGATAAAAAGATACCATCAGTAAATGAAGGTTTACAGTCAAAGTGTTCATTACCGTAACTTCTGAAGGTAAAGCACCCACAATTTTACTTAACGGTTCAGCAAATCTTTCCTGATAATCCCACCACGGTTTTTGCGCATAAAAGTGACCTTCAACTGCCAATTCTGCCCAGTCATTCATTACTTCGTCAACATAAGCTTTGGTACGTTTTGGTTGTAATCCTAAAGAATTTCCTGTGAAATAAATTACGCGTTTATCATTCACTTTCGGAAAAATAAATTGTTCCTGATAATGATTTAAAGTGTCTTGCGAATCAAGCTCTCGTGCGAATTCGCGTGTATTTTGAAAAGTCATTGAGTTTTTGTTTTGAGGCGTAAAAATAGGGAAATGTTTCTTTTGTTTCAAGTTTCAGGTTTCAAGTTTAACGTTGTGCAGAAGTTGAAACCTGAAACCTGAAACTTGAAAACTCTTTTAAAAACAAAAAACCCATCATTAACTGATGGGTTTTTTATAAAAAATATATCTCTTGATTAGATAATCAACATTGCATCTCCGTAAGAATAGAATTTGTATCCTTCTTTGATTGCTTCTTCGTAAGCTCTTTTCATTAAATCATGTCCACAAAAAGCAGAAATCATCATTAATAATGTTGATTTTGGTGTGTGGAAATTCGTGATCATACAGTTTGCAATACTAAAATCGTGAGGAGGAAAAATGAATTTATTTGTCCATCCTTCGTAAGGATTTAAAGTATTTTGAGACGAAACTGAACTTTCAATAGCACGCATTGAAGTTGTTCCAACAGCACAGATACGTTTTTTCTTTGCTTTTGCTTCGTTTACGATATCGCAAGCTTCTTGTTTGATGATCAATTCCTCAGAATCCATTTTGTGTTTCGATAAATCTTCAACCTCAACCGGATTAAAAGTTCCTAAACCAACGTGAAGTGTAACCTCAGCAAAGTTTACTCCTTTGATTTCTAATTTTTTCAAAAGGTGTTTTGAGAAGTGTAAACCTGCAGTTGGTGCAGCTACAGCTCCTTCTTCTTTTGCATAAATAGTCTGGTATCTTTCAGCATCTTCAGCAGTTACTTCTCTGTTGATGTATTTAGGAATTGGAGTTTCTCCCAATTCTGTCAATTTGTTTCTGAATTCTTCGTAAGAACCGTCATATAAAAAACGCAAAGTTCTACCACGAGAAGTTGTATTGTCAATTACCTCAGCAACTAACGAATCGTCATCACCAAAATAAAGTTTGTTTCCGATACGGATTTTTCTAGCTGGATCAACCAAAACGTCCCAAAGACGTTGCTCTGAATTTAATTCTCTTAATAAGAAAACCTCAATTCTTGCTCCTGTTTTTTCTTTGTTTCCGTACAAACGAGCAGGGAAAACTTTTGTATTGTTAAGAATTAAAACGTCTCCGTCATCAAAATAATTGATAACATCTTTAAACATTTTATGTTCTATAGTTTGTTTTGCACGATCGATTACCATTAAACGAGACTCGTCTCTGTTTTCTGCTGGAAATTCCGCTAAAAGTTCTTTTGGTAAATTAAATTGAAAATGTGATAATTTCATATTTGAATTGTTGATTTTAAAGTGTAGATCTTAGATTTTATATCTAAAATTATAAATCGTGTGCAAATATACGATTGTGAGATAGGCGTTGTCAAGTGTTTTGCTGTTTATTTTCAAAAGTCGTTGATTTACTGATGGTTTGACCTCGTTAAAAACCATTATTTTCACCATATAAGAAATATAAGTTCATTTAAATTGGATTCTTTAAGAATTGTAACTGAATTATTTGGCTAAGGCCGAAAAAAGACCATATAAAAAACCCCTGGTTAAAACCAGGGGCCATTCAAATTACGCTCACTTTGTTTAAATGAACTTATATTTCTTATATGGTGGAAAATTTTACAATTCTGAGATTTGGAAATTCAATGCTTTTAAATCATTCCAGAAATCCGGGTATGATTTTGAAACAACTCCGGCATCTTCGATGATAATTGGAACTTTAAGTGCTAATGGTGCAAAAGCCATTGCCATACGGTGATCGTTATATGTCCCAATTTTTACATTATGGTTGATATTTTCTGAAGCTACTAAAGTCAATGAATCATTAGTTACAGAAATATTAGCTCCTAATTTTGTAAGCTCTATTCTAAGTGCTTCTAATCGATCTGTTTCTTTAATTTTTAAAGTATGAAGACCCGTTAAGTGACAACCGATGCCTAAACCTAAACATGTTACTACAATTGTCTGAGCAATATCCGGTGTATTGTTTAATTCGAAATTTACGGTTTCATATTTAAAACCCTCTTGTTTTACCAAGGTCATTTTGTTATTTTGAAACGTTGTTTTTACTCCCAATTTCTCATAAAGCGATACTAATTCAGAATCTCCTTGTAAGCTATTTTCTTTATAACTAGTTAATGTTATCGAAGCCGTGTCAGCCAGGGCAACTAAACTAAAGAAATAAGATGCTGAACTCCAATCTGATTCTACTACCATTTCTTTTGAAGCAACACTTTCTTTTGGATAAACTTTAATTACATTTCCTTCAAAACTAGTTTGAATATCTAAATCATTTAGCAAAGCCAAAGTCATTTTGATGTATGGAATCGAAGTAATTTCTCCTTCTAAAGTCAGCTCTAAACCATTTTCTAATTTTGAAGCCACTAATAAAAGTGCTGAAATATATTGGCTGCTTACATCTGCTGCCAAAGTTACTTTTGAAGCAATAACTTTTTTTCCTTTGATTTTTATTGGAGGATATCCTACTTCTTTTTCATATGAAATTTCAACACCTAATTGTGCTAAAGCTTCTACCAAAATTTTTATTGGGCGTTCCTGCATTCTGCCAGAACCTGTCATTATTACATCTCTTCCTTCATTTACAGCAAAATAAGCGGTCAAAAAACGCATTGCTGTTCCGGCGTGATGAATGTCTACAATTTCGTCATTTCCAATCAACGCTTTTTGCATTACTTCGCTGTCATCAGAGTTTGAAGTATTAGAAAGTGTAATATTTGGAAACAAAGCTTTTAACAACAATAAACGATTCGTTTCGCTTTTTGATCCTGTTACTGCAATTTGTCCTTGTAAATTATGTTGCGCTGTTTGAAGTAGTAAATTCATTTTTTTTATTGTAAGTTGTAAATTATGAAGTACGAATCATTAGAAACGTAATTCAGACGCGCAATTTACCACTCCCCATTCATAATTCAAAATTCAAAACTCATAATTAAAAACTTATGAGCGATATTTCACAATTATTTCAATTTATCGTTGTTTTTATGGCGATCCTTATCACGAACCGATTTCAAATCCATTTTTTTATCAAAAGCAGCTTGCAAATCTATTCCGGTTTGGTTGGCCAGACATAAAACTACAAAAACAACATCAGCTAATTCTTCGCCTAAATCTTTGTTTTTATCGCTTTCTTTTTCAGATTGTTCACCATATCTGCGTGCAATAATTCGGGCTACTTCACCTACTTCTTCGGTAAGTTGCGCCATATTGGTCAATTCGTTAAAATAACGAACTCCGTGTTCTTTTATCCAGGTATCAACATCTAGTTGGGCATTTTTCAAATCCATCGTTATATTTTTTTAAGAACAATTTTTTCATTTTGACTGGCAAGCATCTTCTGGAAAATATCTTTTAATCCAGTATACTCATCTGCTGCAAAAATACTATTGTTAATCTCTTTTATACAACTAATTTGAATTTTATTCCCTTCACTAGAAATATTAAAACTATAAGTTATCGCTTTATCTTCAGTAGAAATACGAACAGGCTTTGGCAGTGACTCTACATTATAGCCTTCAGGAACATCCAGACTTAAATTGAATTTTTCCTGCGTTGGATATCCAAAGTAAATTCCCATCTGCCTTTGCTCCTGTGTAAAAGGATTTTTTGTTCTGGTAAAAAAAAGTAACGGATTGATGAATATTTTTCCTCCAATAATTTCAGATTGATTTTCTGAAATAAAAGAAAACGTTTCTACAATTGGATTTCCTAAATTAGTTTTCTTGTTTTCTATTGCATAATTTGAGATCTTCAAATCTCCTAATTGTTGTTCATATTTTTCAAGGTAGTTCTCCTCTTTTTTATCGGCATTTTGAATTCTGAAACTATAAGCGTCATAATCTGTTCTTTGCACTCTCACCTTTCCTTCGATTGTTCCCGAGGCATCTAATTTGGCAATTGTATTTGAAAATTCTCTGGAAACCGTTGCAGGATATAAATCTATTTCTTTAGATGTTCCGTCTTTTTTTATAAGTCGTCCTTTCCAGTTTAAAACATTAAGCGGTAAAACATTTGGTGAAGTATATTTATGGGTAGCGTCCAATAAAATTTGTTTTCCATCAATTTCAGCAGCTGCAATAACATAATTAAAACCGGTTCTTGTTGGATAGACCGGAACTCCATTTTCGACAGTACTTACCAGAACCGGATTTACTTCTATCCCTGCCAATTTCAGCATGCTGATCAATATAAAATTGATTTCGGCCCCATTTCCTGTTTGTTCTTTGTATGCTTTTATAACTCCTTTATCTGTATAATAACCATTCTCTTCATTCCAGTTCATTTTATTCTGAACGAATTTAAAAATGATCTCCAATCTCTCGTTTAACGATTCGACATTCACTAATAATCTTCTCAAATCTTCCAGCAAAAAATCACTTTGATTCAGTTCTTTTCCGAAATTTTCATCTTTAAAAATAGTGGAGGCTACTCCTTCCCAAGTCATTGTAAAATCTTTTACAGGCTGCTCTGGATAACGTATGCGTTCAAGCTCGTGTTGAATGCTTCCTTTATAATTATCAATATTATTTACGTAAGGCTCTAATAGTAATGGAGAAATATCTTTTCCGCTAAATAGAGAATTAACTTGTTGAAAGTAAAGTGTACTTGTTTGGTTGTGCTCATTCTCAAAACTCTGGCTTCCTGCAACAATTTTAGAATCTGATGTTAGGGCTGTCTTTCCAACTAAAATGGTCTTATAAACATAAAACTCCGGAATCTCTGTTTTGTATTCAAAATAATCAACCGGAATTTCATATTGAAAATCAAAGTCCGGAAGCTTCACAATATTCTCTGTTTTTAAGATATATTTATATTCAATAATCGAACCCACCTTTACATTAGGCAATGTTATGGTTTTCTCGTTCCAATATTTATTTATTTTTTTCTTAAAAGTTCCCTGATTATCCAATTTTGTTTTGACAATCGAGCCATTTTCTAAATTATAGGTAATCGCTTGCGAAAATTCCAATCGGTCTTCATTCATCTTTTCATAACCGATATAAAACTTCACCTTCTGATCAGCCCAGGCAAGCCCTTCTTTTTTATAAATTTTAATCTTAAATTCATAAACATGATTCGCTGAAAAGCCATTCGTAATATTGTAAGTAAAGAAAGTTCTTCCTTTCTTGAAGATAATAGCTGCAGGAGCTGCAGTATCTTTTGGATGTGCTTTTTCCTGTAATTCCGCTATAGTGACTTTACCCAAGTCATATTTTTGGGCATTGATTTTTGAGAAGAAGAAACAAAAGATAATTATAGCTAATTTTTGAAATTGCATATTTATATTCTTTTTAAAACTATTTTTTCATTTTGACTCGCTATTATATTTTGGAAAAACTCTTTGAGCATATTATAATCATCAGTTGCAAAGACATATTTATTTATTTCCTTCGTAACTTGAACATGTATTTTATTTTCTTCAGCAATCATATTCATTGTATAAGAGGCATCCCTATTTTCTGTTACAATCCGCATTGGTTTTGGCAACGATTCAACAACAAAACCATCCGGAATATCTAAAAACAAGTTATAAGTTTTCTGATTTGGATACCCAAAATAAACAGGCATTTGTCTCTTTTCCTGCTTAAACGGATTAGTAACATCCGTAAAAAAAAGTATTGGTCTTAAAAATATTTTTCCTCCAATAAAATCATAAGAATTTCTGGCTTTAAAATTAAATTCTTCCTGAACGGATTTTGACAAATCTCCAGTTTTATTCTCAATCTTATAATCTTCGATTTCAATTTTACCCAAATCATTTTCTAATTTTTCCAGATAAGAACTCTCATTGTTATTTGAATTTACTTCTCTAAATCGAAGCGCCTCATAATCTGTTTTCTTGATTCTCAACTTTCCATCAATCTCACCAACTTCAGGTTTTATACTGGCTGTTATCGTGTAATTTTCTTTTGAGGCAACTTTAGGTATAAGATCAACTTCCTGAGAAGAACCATCTTCCTTAATAAGCCTCCCTTTCCAATTTAAAAGACTTAATGGTAATATATTAGGAGTGGTAAACTTATTTGCAGCATCCAGCAAAATTTTCTGTCCATCAATTTCCGCAGCACCAATGACATAATTAAAAACAGTTCGATTTGGAAATACCGGAATACCATTTTCAACTGTACTCGCTAAAACAGGACTTGCTTCGATTCCGGCTGCTTTAAGCATTGAAATCAAAATAAAATTTATTTCGGCAACATTTCCTGATCTTTCTTCATATGCTTTTTTAACACCTTTATCTACAAAATAACTCCTTTTTCCGTTCCAGTTCATCCTGTTTTGAACAAACTGAAAAATCAAGTTTAATCGTTCTTTTTTAGAATCGGTCTTCTGTAATATATTTTTAAGATCTACTGAAAAATAATCTTTTTGTTTAAGTTCATCTCCAAAATCTTTACTCTTATAGATGGAAGTTGCGACGCCTTCCCAGGTTTTGGTATAATTAACAACCGGTTTATCAGGATATCTTTCTTTTTCTAATTCGTTTTGAATTGCCCCCTTATAATTATTTATATTATCAATAAATCTTTCTTCGTTAAGTGCCGGAATATCTTTTGAAGTATAAAAACTATTAATCTGTTTATAACCATTTACAAATATCTGACTACTCAGTACTAATTCTGCGTTCGTTTCTACTTTTAAATTCCCAACAACCAATGATTTATAAATAAAGAATTCCGGGATTTCTGTTTTATATTCGAAATAATTAACTGGAATATTATATTGAAAATCAAAATCAGGAAGTCTAACTATATTTTCTGATTTCAAAATATATTTAAATTCTATAATAGAACCCACTTTTACATTTGGCAAAGTGATGGTAGCCTCGTTCCAGTATTTATTGATTTTATTTTTAAAACTTCCCTCACTATTCAATTTGGTCTTTACAATTTCACCATTCTCCAGATTGTATGTTGCTGCATTCGAAAAATTCACGGTATCATCATTCAGATTCTCATATCCTACATAATAAGAAACTTTTTGATTTGCCCATTTTAGCCCTTCTTTTTTATAAATTTTAATCCTGAATTCATAAACATTATTAACGACAAGTCCTTTTCCTTCAGTATAGGTAAAAAAGGTTCTTCCTTTTTTAAACAAAATAGCGGCCGGAGCCGCTGTATCTTTTGCATTTGATTTTTCTTGTAATTCAGCAATCGTAACTTTTCCCAACTCGTAATTTTGAGCAGTGCCTTTTGAAGCCCACAAAATTATTAAAGCTGTGACAACCATTAAATGTAATCTCATTTTTATATTCTTTTTAAAACTATTTTCTCTGTTTCTTTTGCAACCATCCCTTTATAATATTCTTTTAGCATCTCGTATTTTTCAGTTGAAACTATTGCCTCATTAATTTGATGTGAAATCATCAATTGCAATGTTCCATCGTTTGATGCAATATTAAATTTGAAAGTACCTAAATCATCTGCCATTGTAATTACTGCCGGAGCTGGTAGTGTTTCAACCACAAATCCTTCCGGAATCTTGATAATGATATTATACTTATCTGTAAATGGGTAACTAAAATCTACCGGATATTCTCTAATTTCCTGCTTAAACGGATTTTGGTTTTCTGTAAAAAACAACATTGGACTGACATAAATTTTTCCTCCAATAACTTCGCACAAATCATTTCCCGTAAAAGAATATGATTCTATCATTGGTAATAAAATTTCCTTTTCATTCGTTCTTGAGTATTCACTAATTTCAATCTTATTATTTTCATTCTCTAATTTTTCAAGATACGTTTCTTCTTTAACACCATCAATATTATCTCTTGTTACCAAAGCATTATAATCAGTGCATTGTCTTCTTGTTTTACCCGTAACTTTACCATCAGCATCAATAGTATAATTCATAAAAACAGTATCAAGGGATGGTTTCTTAGGCATCATATCGATTTCTTCAGAACTTCCGTCTTTACGAATCAATCTTCCATACCAATTTAGAGCTTGTAACGGCAAAACATTCGGAACTGAAAATTTATCAGATGCATCCAGCAAAACGTATCCTGTTGGAGTTTCAACAGCCGCAATTACATAATTGAAAGCATTTCTGTTAGGAAACAATGAAATCCCGTTTGAACGTGTGCTTACCAAAACAGGATCAGCATTTAAACCCGCAAAACGTAACATTGCAGTTAGCATTAAATTGATATCACCAATGTTTCCTATTTTTTCTTTGTAAGCTTTTCTAACTCCCAAATCACAATCATAGCCCGTATAATGGTTCCATTTCACAGTTGATTTCACATGATTTAAAATTGCCAGTATTTTTTCATCAGGTGTGTTTTTCCCAGCTAATACTACTTTTAAATCATCTTCAAAATAACCCGATTTATTTAATTCCGGACCAAAAGTTTCATAGTCGTAAATTGTTTTCGCAACTGAATTCCAATCTGTAGAATATGGCTTTAATGGTTCATTAGGAAATTTAACCATCGCTAATTCATGTTCAATACTAGAGACATAATTATCCATATTATTCACAAAAACCTCGTTTTTCATAGCGGGAAAATCTTGCGCTATATACGTAGTTTGGGTCTCTATATATTCCACTTTTTCAGTAGAATAATCCGTTTTTACGACCCCAAAACCAGACCTTTCCTTATTACTAAAAATAATCGCTTTGTTATTTTTTGTAGTTGTAACTTTAGGAAAAACATATCCTTTTTGCCTCGGATTAAAAACATAATATTCTGGAACATACGTACTAAATTCCGAATAATTTACCGGAATACTATATTGAAAATTCCATTCTCTGATCATTCTGGAAGGACTTTTTACTGTATATTTAAATTCTACGACTGAACCTTCTTTTACGTTAGGCATTGTAATCTTTTTTTGCCCTCTTACTTTGTCTAATACCTCATCAAAACTCCCTTCACTTTTTAGTTTGGTTTTTTCAATTTTCCCATTAACCAAATTATAAGTGTATGCATCAGCAAAAAACACTTTTTCAGTTAGATTTGAGGTATTAAAATACCAAACGCTATGATTCGCCCAATTATATCCCTCTTTTTTATAAATTTTAATTCGGGTCTCAACTTCTGTTAAAACCACAAATCCATCAGTCTGATCGTATTCAATTCTTGATTTTCCCTTTTTATACAAAACCGCTGCGACTGCCGATGAATCTTTTGGATGCACTTTTTGCTCTAACTCAGCGATTGATACTTTTCCTAATTTAAATTCTTGTGCTGCTACTTTTGAAAAAAACAGCAACAAAACTGACAGACTTAAAAATTTGATAGATTTCATTGGTTATTCTTTTGGTTGGTTTTTGGTTAGTTTTTGGTCAATACAATTTTAGCATTATCATTTCTGGACACTTGCTCCATAAAAAGTCGATATTCATCGTATTCCTTATTTGAATATTTACCTTTATTAACGAACATAGAGCGCTTGTAAAGCAGTTTATTATTTTCTTTTTTGATAATTTCAGTCTTATATTCTCCGAACTTTCCTTTTAGTTCATAGTTCGAAGGAAGAAATTCAATCGAGAATCCCGCAGGTAAATTAATTTCAATTTCGTCTGTATCTAAATAACCACGCTGAATCTCAAAGGGGTTTTTCCTGTTTCTGATGCGTTTTATATTTTCACCATTTTGGTTAAAAGCATCAACCGCAAAAATCATTTTATTAGATGAAATTGAGGCGTAGCTTATGGCACTAATCTGAATATCTTCAGTAAAGCGTATGTTCTCTTTATTGTTCGTAAATGTTATTTTACCCAATTTCAAATTATTAATATGATCCCAGTATTTTTTATAATAAGACTCTTTCTGAGTAGGCTGAAAAGCTTCTAATCCTTGTTTAGAACTATATTGCGATCCTTCTGAAATTATCGAAATGGAACCGGAAAAATTACCATTCTCATCAATAGTATAAATTCCTTTGTCAGTTTGGGTATTTCCCTTGTCTTCATAAATTTTAGTTCTCACAATTATTCCTCCTTCAGGTTTAACAACCAACACATCTCTGTCGTCTGTGAAAGTTCCCTGATATCCAAAAGGATCATCCTGACTTGTACATTCGAGGAAAGTATAGTTATCTCCATTTGGAATTGCCAATATCATGTGATTTCCCTGCATCGAAACAAAATCAGACTGAATATTAGCCTTATAACGATCACCATATAAAATGGTGTTATAAGAAGGAACATCAACCGCCTGCAAAAGCGCTTTAGTATAATTTGATAATGCTTTACAATCTCCATATCCCAAACGATCTACGTCTGTTGCAAGCATTGGCTTCCAACCTCCTATACCAATGGCAATATTTACATATCTGGATTTTTTCTGAACATAGTCATAGATGATTTTTGCTTTCTTGATTGGATCTTTTTCATCGCCAACTAATGCTTTTATTTTCGTTTTAGTTTCTTCAGATAAATCAGTTGTTCCTGTTAAGATTTTTTCGCTGTACCATTTACCAAAAGCCTCCCAGGTTTTAGCAGTTCCATCTACACCTTCTAAGTGAAAATTTTCTAAACCCATCATAATTCTTGGGAAAAGATCTCTACCAGACGGACTGAAACTTTCCGGCTTCTGAGCGAGAATAGTAGTCGCAACATAACTCAATTGTGTTTCAGTATCTAAAGTTTTCTTGATGTTATAACCGGCAAACTGAAATTCCTTCTTTTTAAATCCGAGGTTATTAGGATAAGTAACATTTAATATACATTTTTCAATGCTTACAGAGTAGCCGCCCAGGAAATACCATTGTGGCAAAAAGGCTGTATTTGAGCTTTCAATCTCACTATTGTAAACAACAGTAAAAGGATAAGAAACAGGAGTATATTCTAAAAAAATTACGCGACTGTCCGAAAAAAGTGTGCTTCCGCTAACCGCGCTTTGGTCTTTAAAATCTTTACGTTTAACTTTCTTTATTTCATTACCAAAAGCATCATATACAATTGCTTCAATACTTTTTACGGAAGTTGATTTGTCATAGCCCTGATAGGCGTCAATATCACTTAATCCTGCCTCATTAAAAACGGTAACAATTCTTTGTGATTTGACGTTCATGCTTCGTTGCGAAGCAATTGCAATATCCATTTGATCCAAACGCACAACAGCGTCTGCATTAGCCTTAAGGCTATCGGAAAGAGTTAAAACTGAATATTCGCTCTTTTGAGCAGAAGAAATAAGGGTAAATAATAAAAAAAATAACGCAAAAAAAGGTTTTTTCATTAGTAGGGAATTTCTCCAAATATATATTATTTTTAGAAATCCTTAACATTTGTTTATGAATTTTTATTCCCTGTTTTTGCTGTCAATTAAAATTGTAACAGGCCCGTCATTTAACAGACTTACTTTCATATCTGCACCAAAAATTCCTGTTTGCACTTTCTTATTAAACTCTTTTTCTAAAGATTTTACGAAATTTTCATACATCGGAATGGCAAATTCTGGCTTTGAGGCTTTTATGTACGAAGGGCGATTTCCCTTTTTTGTAGAAGCATGAAGTGTAAATTGGCTGACCACAATAATATCGCCGCCAACATCCTGAACCGAGCAGTTCATGACATCATTTTCATCACCAAAAATTCTCATTTTAATGATTTTCCCAACCAGCCAATCGATGTCTTCCTGCGTATCGGCATCTTCAATTCCGACTAAAACCAATAATCCTTTTTGAATATCGGCGGTTTTATTTCCTTCCACAGTTACTGACGCTTGGGAAACTCTTTGAAGAACAACTCTCATATTAATTGTGAATTATGAATGGTTAATTGTGAATTTTAGATTTTAGTTAGTTTTTGTTTCGTTGTGATTATGATTGATGCTAATATTTTATTGATTTCTACAATATCAGATTTAATCGATTTGAATTGAGTTTCGTTTAAATAATCTGATTGAAACAATAATTCTAACCAATAATCTGTTTCGTTGGCTTCTTTTTGGGCAATTGCTAATTTATGAATAAAATCTTTTTTGCTTTCTGCTTGCTCGGATTCGCGAACCAATGCTCCTATTGAAGTTCCACTGCGAAGTAATTGTTTGCTTAAAACAAATTCTTTCTTTTCCTGTTTAGAAACTGAAACAATTTAACAATCCTCAAGGCAAAATTAAAAGATTTTGTTTTTATAACGTTATCTGCCATAATTCACAATTAACCATTTACAATTCACAATTATTTCTGGTTTCTAGTTTCATCGCTAATTTTACGATCCTCATCATAAGTATCGGTGCGATAATTTTCTTCATCGCCTTCGAGGATCTTTAAATAACTATTATAACGTGACCAGGCGATCTCGTCTCTTTCTAATGCAGCTTTGATAGCACAATGCGGTTCTTCTTTGTGTAAACAGTTGTTAAACTTACATTGATCTTTTAATCTGAAGAATTCAGGAAAGTATCCGCTGATTTCTTCTTTCTCCATATCTACAATTCCGAAACCTTTAATTCCCGGTGTGTCGATAATTTTGGCATTAAAGGATAAATCATACATTTCAGCAAAAGTCGTCGTGTGTTGCCCTTGTTTACTAGCTTCAGAAATGGTTTTGGTTTTAAGATGTAAAGAAGGTTCCATGGCATTTACCAAAGTCGATTTCCCAACACCTGAATGTCCGGAGAACATACTCACCTTACCAATCATCATTTCTTTTAATTCGTCAATTCCTTTCATCTCAGTCGAAGAAACTCTTAGACATTTGTAACCAATTTGCTGATATACATATTGCATATACAATTGATCTTCCAGAGTTGGTTCATCAAAAGTATCGATCTTATTAAAAACCAAAATAGTCTCAATATTGTAAGCCTCTGCAGTTACCAAAAAACGGTCTATAAAATTGAAAGTCGTCGGAGGATTATTAATCGTGATCAATAAAAAAACACGATCAATATTCGACGCAATAATATGCATTTGATGCGAAAGGTTAACCGATTTACGAACGATGTAATTCTTTCTTTCGTGAATATTAAAAATCGTTCCGGTTACGGCATCTGAAGTTTCTTCCAATTCATAATCGACAATATCGCCTACAGCAATAGGATTAGTACTTTTAATACCTTTCATCCTGAACTTCCCTTTCATACGGCATTCTATAAAATCGCCTTGTTCCGATTTTACGGTGTACCAACTTCCTGTAGATTTATATACGAGTCCTGTCATTCAAATTTTAGATTTTAGATTTTAGATTTTTAGATTACTCTGAAAACTAAAAAATATTAAAGCACAAAATTACTGTTTTACAATTGAAACCCATTGATTTCGGTATTTAAAATCATAAAAAAATCTCCAACACTTCTTTCAAAACGATGGAGATTTTAAAAAAACAATCTATTTTTAAATTATGATATAAGAAAACCAAATAACAAATTTTAGAAAAAACTAAAATTATCTTATATCACTTATATGTTTTAGAAAAAATTATGCGTTGAAAATTTTCTCCTGGTGACCAATACTCTCCTGGTGGATAGCTTTGAACATTCTCAAAACGAATTCTTCAGTAAGACCTTTTTTCTCCCCTTCTAAAATCATTTTTCCTAAGATTTCGTTCCAACGGTTGTTTTGAAGAATCGCTACGTTTGCATCTTTTTTCACCTGACCAATTTCGTCAGCTACTTTCATACGTTTTCCTAATAACTCTAATAAGTTAGCATCAAGTACGTCGATGTTAGCTCTTAGTTTTGTCATTTTTGAACTGTACTCATCTGTAGTATCATCTGTTTTTCTGATCGTCAAATCTTTAATGATTTGTTTCAAAGCATCTGGAGTAACTTGTTGAGCAGCATCAGACCAGGCATTGTCCGGATCGTAGTGCGTTTCGATGATCATACCATCGTAATTCAAATCTAAAGCCTCTTGCGTTACTTCGAAAATCATTTTACGATCTCCGGTAATGTGAGATGGATCGATGATTAATGGTAAATCAGGGAATTTATTTTGCAATTCGATAGCAATCTGCCATTCTGGAATGTTTCTGTATTTTGTTTTCTCGTAAGTAGAGAAACCTCTGTGAATAACTCCTAATTTTTCGATTCCAGCCATGTGTAAACGCTCAACACCACCTAACCATAAAGCTAAATCCGGGTTTACAGGGTTTTTAACCAAAACGATTTTATCAGTTCCTTTCAAAGTATCAGCAATTTCCTGAACTGCGAAAGGGTTTGCAGTTGTACGGGCACCAACCCATAAAACGTCGATATCATGTTCTAAGGCTAATTTACAGTGAGCTGCAGTCGCAACCTCAGTTCCCATCAATAAACCAGTTTCTTTTTTAGCTTTTTGTAACCATTTTAAACCAATTTCTCCAACACCTTCAAATCCTCCCGGACGCGTTCTTGGTTTCCAGATTCCTGCTCTGAATACACTAACTTTTGAATCTTTCAATTCATGAGCAATCTTTAATACCTGATCTTCCGTTTCTGCACTACAAGGTCCAGCTATCACAAGTGGGTGATTTAAATTGAAATCTTCTAACCACTTTCTCATTTCTTTTTTATTTTCCATCTTAATTCTAATTTACTTTTTAGTTGTTGTTAATCCGTTTAGTATTTCTTTAATTTTATTTGTGCTTTCCATTTCTTCAAAAATGGCATTGTAATTATCTTCTTTTAGCAAATCTCTAAACCGACTGAGATTTGAAATGTATTCTTCTAATGTTTCAATAACGTGTTCTTTGTTTTGCTTAAAAATCGGTGTCCACATTGCGGGAGAACTTTTTGCTAAACGAACCGTACTTTCAAATCCACTTCCCGCCATATCAAAAATATCCTGTTCGTCTTTTTCTTTGTTCATTACCGTTTTTCCAAGCATAAACGAACTAATGTGCGACAAATGCGAAACGTAAGCTATGTGTTTGTCGTGCGAAGTCGGATCCATATATCGAATCCTCATTCCGATTTCGTTGAAAAGCTGTAACGCCTTTTCCTGCAATTTAAAAGTGGTCTTTTCCACTTCACAAATGATGTTTGTCTTTCCTTTAAACAAACCTCTTATCGCCGCTGATGGGCCGGAAAACTCTGTTCCTGCAATTGGATGCGTTGCGATAAAATTTCTTCTTTTCGGATGATTTGCAACTGCATCACAAATTGGTTTTTTAGTTGAACCAACTTCAAAAACAATTGTTTTGTCTCCAACCAAATCCAATACTTTTGGCAAAACAACCAGCGCCACATCAACCGGAACCGAAACAATTACAAAATCGGCTTCAGCCAGATCTTCAAAGTTCCCTGCCTGATCGATAACACCCAAATCAATTGCTTCCTGCAAGTGGTTTTCGTTGCTGTCGATCCCAAAAATAGTCGCGTTCGGATGTTGGTCTTTGATGTCCAGCACCATCGAACCTCCTATTAACCCTATCCCTATTACGTATACTTTCATAATTCTTTTTTGTTTCTTAACCGCAATGTCCGCAAGGACTTACGCAAAGTTCGCAATCTAAAGTCTAAAATCTTGATTCTTGATTCTTGATTCTAAAATCTATCTATCGCTTCTTGTACTTTTTCTTCTTTCACACACAACGAAAATCTGATATATCCTTCTCCATTGCTTCCGAAAATTGTTCCCGGTGTAATGAAAATGTGTTTCTCGTATAATATTTCGTCAATGAACTTCTCTGCTGATTCGATTCCTTCCGGTAATTTTGCCCAGACAAAAAGCCCAACTCCTGCTGCATAAACTTCGCAACCTAATTTTTCTGCTAGTTTTTCTGTTAGTTCTCTTCGGCGTCTGTAAATTTTATTTTGATCCGAAAACCATGATTTATCACAATTTAAAGCAGCAACTGCACCTTTCTGAATTCCGTAGAACATGCCGCTGTCCATGTTGCTTTTTACTTTTAAGACTGCGTCAATAATTTCAGGATTTCCTAAAACCATTCCGACTCTCCAGCCCGCCATGTTGAACGTCTTGCTTAATGAATTTAATTCTAAAGCCACTTCTTTCGCACCTTCAACCTGCAATAAACTCATCGGATTATCATTCAAAACAAAACTATAAGGATTATCGTTAACCAATAATATGTTGTGTTTTTTAGCAAAAGCAACCAATTTTTCAAATAAGGCTAAACTTCCTCTCGCTCCTGTTGGCATGTGTGGATAACCCAGCCACATAATTTTTACTTTCGAAAGATCCAGTTTTTCTAAAGCTTCAAAATCCGGTTCCCAGGCATTTGCTTCTTTCAAATCATAATAAACCGGAACCGCTCCAACCAAATTGGTTACCGACGTATACGTTGGATAACCTGGATTCGGAATTAAAACGTGATCACCTTCATTTAAAAAGGCTAACGAAATATGCATAATTCCTTCTTTCGAACCCATCAAAGGCAAAATCTCATTATTCGGATTCAATTCAACACCAAATTGATTCTGATAAAAATCTGCCATCCCTTTTCTCAATTCCGGTAATCCCTGATAATTCTGATAACCATGCCCGTTTTCATCTTGAATTGCCGTGGCAACTGCTTCAATTACTGCTTTCGACGGACTCAAATCAGGGCTTCCAATTCCCATATTGATGATAGATTTTCCTTCAGACATTAGTTGACGCACTTCTCTCAATTTTGATGAGAAGTAGTATTCTTCAACTGTATCTAATCTTTTTGCTGTTGTAATCATTTTTTATTTGCTTTAGGCTTTAAGCTTTAGGCTTTAGGCTCTTTTTAAACTTTTATTTTTGCTTTAGATAGCAAGCTCTTAGCTTTTTTGACTTTAAGACTTTCGACTTTCCAACTTTATGACTCACTCAAAGGTTTAGTATTTTTATATTCTCCCAAAATCTTTAAATATTCTGCCATTATATTTAGTAATGTTTTAGCTTTTGCAAAATCTTCGTATTTCTCAAATGTAACATCTACGAAAAACGAATATTTCCAGGGTGTTTCAATTTTTGGAAGCGACTGAATTTTTGTTAAATTCAGTTTGCAGTCGCTCATAACATTCAAAACTGCTGCCAGACTTCCTCTTTTATGATCCAATTCAAATTTGATAGAAGCTCTGTTGATTTCGCTTTCCGGTAAAAATGAATTTTGCTTTTTAATGATCACAAAACGAGTCATATTATTTTTGATCGTTTGAATTTCCGGAGCAATGATTTCTAAATCATACATCTCAGAAGCCGTTTTACTTGCAATTGCTGCAATTCCGGTTAATTGTTTTTCCTGAATTCTTCTGGCCGTTTCAGCTGTATCTTTATCTTCAACCAATTTGATGTTTGGATACTGTTTTAAGAAATCCATACATTGTAAAATTGCCATTGGGTGCGAATGAACTTCTTTTATATCTTCAATTTTCTGACCTTTTAAAGCCATTAAATTTTGGTGAATGCTTAAATAATGCTCTCCAATAATGTGTAAATTATTCTTGTCAATCAAAGCGTAATTCGGAATAATTGGACCTGCAATCGAATTTTCAATCGCCATAACCGCCTGATCCGATTTTCCTGAAAGAAGGCTGTCGATTAATTCTTCAAAAGACAAACACTCATCAATAGCCACATTTTCAGAGAAATACTCCTTCACAACCTGATGATGGAAAGAACCTTTTATACCTTGTATTGCAATTTTAGTTGTCATATATTCAAAAAAAAATCCTGATTTTCATCAGGATTGTATATTAGTTTTATTTGTCTTTTATATTTCTCAAATAACCATAGCACAATCCTTACTTCTACTAAAGAAGAAATAAAAAGAGTTGCTAAAATAAAAACGGTTAGATGCCATTTTGTTTGTGTTATTATTTAAATTCTCTGCGAATGTATAAATTATTTTTAGCGCACCAAAAAAAATATTGCATTTTATGAAACAAAAAAGGATTTCTTAACAAAATCTACCGATTTTGTAGGATATTTTAATAAATCAGTCTTAAAATGCGATTTAGGCAAATGGTTTTTAAGAAGGTACTGAGATTCTGAGATGCTAAGGGACTAAGAATTTAGATAATTATAGTCTAATCGATAGCTCTAAATGTCCACCCAAACCAATTTCGACTATTTTTTGAAGTGTAGAAAATCTGGCTTCTTTTACATTATTTTCAATCTTTGAAATATAAGATTTTGTAGTTCCGACTTTTTCAGCTAGTTCTTCTTGGGTCATTCCCTTTTGAAGTCTGGCTTCATGAATCATTGCTCCTATTTTAAAACTTTCAAAGCCGGTTTCAAATTCATCACGTTTTGGTGTACCAATTTTCCCATACTCGAGTTCAATAAATTCATCGAGACTTGTTAAGTTTTTATTTTTCGCTTTCATATTCCTTTTTAATTTTTAATGCTTTTTCAATTTCTTTTTTAGGCGTTTTTTGGGATTTTTTTTGAAAGCCATTAATAAGAACAACTAATTTTCCCTTATCAAAAAAACAAAAAATCCTAAAAATATCACTTCCAACTTGAACTCTCATTTCAAAAAGTCCATCTGTATTTTCAATATGTTTTAAATACGTTATTGGAATTTTATCGACCGACTCAACCAATCTTATTGTCCAAAGTATTTTCTGCTTAACTTTTTCTTCTTGTTCGTAATAGAATTTTCGAAAATAATCTTTAAAAAGAAAAACAGACCTGAATTTTAAATTATCATTCATTGTAGCAAATATATAAAAGTTGTTCTAAAGTGAAACATATCTTTTAATGTTTTCACTTTTCAAATTACAATTATACGAAAAAAGCTACAAATTTTATTTTTTTTTATTTATGAAAACAACCCCGAAACCGGTTTATTCCTAATTCCAATTTTAGAATAATCAAAATTCATTTTTTCTTTTAATAGAGAAGCATACACACTTCTGAAATCAATTTCATGTTTTAAATCGCCATTATCTAAATCCGATAAGTTTGGATTATTCCCTAAAATAGTTCCTTTATTATTTCCTCCAATAATAAACATTGGCGCTGCAGTTCCGTGGTCGGTTCCGTTTCCGTTGTCTTTTACTCGTCGTCCAAATTCAGAGAAAACAACAACTGTAACATTTTGCATTAATTGTGCTTGTTTTAAATCCTGATAAAAAGTGAATAACGCATCATTCAAATCTGTTAATCTTTTTTCATGAATAGCAAGTTGATTGTCGTGTGTATCAAATCCACCAAGTGATGTGTAATACACTTTAGAATTTAAATTTCCTTTTATCAATCGCGCAATCCATTCCAGATTCTTAGACAATCCGGTTTTTGGATAACTGATTTCTGTTTTGGATTTTGCTAATGCTTTCTGGATTTCATCAGAACCTTCTGTTACTGAATTGGCGATTTTTCGAACAAAATCCAATTGTGGATTATCAGACAAGGTTACATTTTCGTCTTTATCTGATTTAACTTTAAATCGGTTTGGATCTTTTACTGTGATAGAATTAGGTTCCGTTCCTTTTAAAGCTAAATTATCAATCGAATCTAAATTTATTCCTGCCGTAGCCTGATGCCCGTTGCATTGCAAATCTAAATATCTTCCTAACCAGCCTTCGTTTATATATTTGTCTGAATCGGTTGCGGTTTGCCAGATTTCCTGACTTCTAAAATGCGAACGAATAGGTTCCGGATAACCAACATTCTGAATTACGGTTAAATCTCCGTTTTGCTGCATTTGCGCAAAATCTTTTAAAGATGGATGAAATGCCATTCCTTTGTTTTTCCCAACAACTACATCTTTATTCAAAGCGATTTTGGTTCTCAAATCATAATACAACGGATTATCGTACGGAATAAAAGTATTCAATCCGTCATTCCCTCCGTTCAATTGTACAAAAACAATACATTGCTCCCCGGTTATCAAATTAGTTTGCGAACCAAAAGCGTGCAAAAAATCAGGAAGCACAAGCAATCCGCCTGTAAATGTTCCTGTCAATGTTAGAAAATTTCTCCTGTTCATAATTTCAATTTTTAAACTAATTGATATTCCGGCAATTTTGTAATATAGTTAAAGAGTCTCGCCACGGCAAAATTGGCATGCGGTTCTTTGGGGTCAAAATCGTATTTCAGTAAATTTTCCATGTCTTTTTGCATGGAATCGTTTACTTTAAACAACAATCTGTCTGATAATTCAGTGATAATGGTTTTATTGTTTCCAGCGGAATCAAAATCAATTTTTACATCAATTTTCTCGAATTCTGTTTTTGGTTTTTCATCCTCAGAATTCATGGTGTTTAAAACTCTTCTGGTAATACTTCTTCCGCTGCAAAGCAAATCTGAAGTATTATTGCGTTGCAGGTAAATCTGAGAAGTCAGCCAGGAATTTCCTCCATCCCAACCTTTCACATTTATTTGGTTGTAGAAATCCATTCCTTGTTGTTTTAGGAAGAACATAATCATGGCATCATCCAAATCATCAATATGTAATTCTTCTAAAAGCTGTAGAATATAAACCAGCGGATTTTTAATCTTAGTTCCGGAATTCTCTTTTTTATATTCTTCTGTAAAAATTTTGGTCAGCAAAGGTTGAATTTCAAACTTTACTTTTCTGAAATAATCTCCATAATACGTTACCAAATCTTCTGACGGATTATCGTAAACAAACCATTTCAGAATTTTTCGGGTAATTAAATACGGAATGTTTTTCTGTTCAAAAATAATATCGACCAAATCATCCGCTTTCCAGTTTCCGGTTTTCCCGAAATAAGTTTTATCGCCGTTATCTTCTATGTTTTTTCTATAAAGCGCACCATCATCGCCATAATTTAATCCGGCTAATGCTTTTGCACCTTCTTTGATATCACTTTCAGAATAATTCCCAATTCCGATCGTGAATAATTCCAATAATTCCCGACTTAGATTTTCGTTGTATTTGCCTTTTTTATTATCAACATTATCTAAGTATTTCACCATTGCATTCGATTTTACAATCTGTTTGGTTAATTCCTTGAAATTGCCAAAAGCATGCTCGCGCAAAATCATATTGTGCTGATAAATCCAATAATTGACTTTTACTTTTTGAGAAGTAGAAACGAAATGATTGTGCCAAAAACAAACCATATTCTCGCGTAACGGAAATTCATCATTTCGCATTTTGGCGATCCACCATTTTTTCAATTCTACATTCGAATAGATTTCCTTCTTCAGAATTTTCTTTTTGAATTCAGTATCGGCAGTTTTTATGGATTCGCGTAGTGCTTTAAGTTCCAAAAGTGTTTTGGGATCGTCATCTAAAAAAGCAGGAAGTTGTTTGTCAAATTTTGAATCATAGGAATGTTTTAGAAATTTTTCTAATCCTAGTTTTTCAATTTTATCGGCTTCTTTACCAGAAAAACCCAATCGTAACGACCAAAGATTGCTTTTTTTCATAACGCAGGAATTTGTTTAGAAATAAGACTTTGTTTTTTCTTAAAGGTTTAATCTAAGGGGCTAAGGTTCTGAGATACTAAGGTGCTAAGGTTTTGAAAGTTTTGGTAATGTTTAGAACGGGATTTTTTTGGGGATATTGTTTATTTTATATTCAGCAATCATAATCAAACATAGCCCGTGGTTTCAACCATGGGAGACGTATTTGGGAAAAATGCATTGTGTTCCCATGGTTGAAACCACGGGCTATGTTATTAGAAATTCATCTATGAATTCTTTCTTTTCATTAACATAAAGAAAATAATTACCTATCTTTTTTTGATCTTTAAGAAGTTCTAATTTAATTTCAATGCAAGGTGTTGGAATAAAATCGTGATCTAGTAAAATTGAAATGGATTTTTGAATAATCTCATCAAAATTAATTCTCTCATGCTCGTCAAGATCTATATTTTGAAAATAATGTTCTGCCAACTGATAATATTTTACCTTATTATCAATGATATGTAAATTAGAATTCATGTTTTTTTTGCGTAAACTATTGACCAATTATTTTTTTATAGAATCCAATGTTTGTTGGCTAATCTGTTTTCTTTCTATCATAAATTTAAACCAGTTTTCCAGTTTCTGTTTGTCCTGTTTCTCCATTTTACTGATATCAATTTGAGGAAAATTGGTATAATCTATTCCATGTTTCTCTAAAATAGCATCATAAAAGTGATAGTACGCTCTTTCATAATTGAATTTCTCGGCCATAATCTTTGCGTATACCATTACACTATCTGTACTTTCACGAAAACAACAATCTTTAAAACTATAAAAAAGCTCATCATACGCATCTATATCACCTCGCTTTTTAACTCGATTAATTAATGTATCGTAGTCTGTTACTCTGGCACTTATTGTTGTTACCTCATCCTGATTAATTTCTTCTAAATTTTCTTCTTTCTGCACTTGCATCTCTACCTTTTCTTTACATGAAAAAAGACAGAATAAAAAAACTAAGCCCAAAATTTTATTTAGCATAAATTATCTAATTACCATTTAACAAAAAAACAGTTACCATTACGATAACTGCTTTCTATATTCTAAAAATCTAAAATCTCAGATCTAAAATCTAAAATTAAGATCCACACATTTCACAATCCTCAGGACCCGCAGCTTGTGCTTTTAGCAACATTGCTTTATAATCCTCAACACTGATTTCTTCAGTTTCTGCAACTAAAGCTGGAGCTGTTTCTTCTTTTTTATCGTTGTTTAATGTGAATTTAATCGCATCAACAGCTGATTTCGTTCTCAAGTAATACATTCCCGTTTTCAAACCAGATTGCCAAGCATAGAAGTGCATTGACGTAAGTTTAGAATAGTTTGCATCTTGCATGAACAAGTTCAGTGATTGTGATTGGTCAATGAAATAACCTCTCTGACGTGACATATCGATAATATCTTTCATCGACATTTCCCAAACTGTTTTGTATAGTTCTTTTAAATCTGCTGGAATCACATCAATATTTTGAACAGATCCGTTGTGACGCATGATTTCTTGTTTCAAAGTCTCATTCCACAAACCTCTTTCTACTAAATCATGAAGTAAGTGTTTGTTTACCACGATGAATTCTCCAGACAATACACGACGTGTGTAAATGTTTGATGTATAAGGTTCGAAAGCTTCGTTGTTTCCAAGAATTTGAGAAGTAGAAGCAGTTGGCATTGGCGCCACTAACAATGAGTTACGAACTCCGTGCTCCATTACTTCTTTTCTTAATGAAGCCCAGTCCCAACGTCCTGATAATTCTTCATCTTTCATTCCCCACATATTGTATTGAAATTCTCCTTTAGACATTGGAGAACCTTCAAATGTAGAATATGGTCCTTCTTCTTTCGCCATTTCCATAGAAGCGGTTACAGCTGCGAAGTATAATGTTTCGAAAATTTCCTGATTTAATACTTTAGCCTCATCGCTTGTAAACGGTAAACGCAACATGATGAAAGCATCTGCTAAACCTTGCACTCCCAATCCTACCGGACGATGACGCAGGTTAGAGTTTTCTGCTTCTTTTACCGGATAGTAGTTTCTGTCAATTACTTTGTTCAAATTACGTGTTACACGTTTTGTAACATTGTAAAGTGCTTCGTGATCAAATTTACCGTTATCGATAAACATTGGCAACGAAATAGATGCCAGGTTACAAACTGCAATTTCATCTTTAGAGGTGAACTCCATAATTTCTGTACACAAGTTAGAAGAACGAATTGTTCCTAAATTCTTGTGGTTCGATTTACGGTTTGCTGCATCTTTATACAACATATATGGCGTACCTGTTTCGATTTGTGATTCAAGGATTTTCTCCCATAATTCACGTGCACGAATGGTTTTTCTACCTTTTCCTCTAAATTCATAATCCAAATACATGGTTTCGAATTCTTCTCCGTAAACATCGTACAATCCAGGACATTCATTCGGACACATTAATGTCCAACTAGCGTCTTCCTGTACACGTTTCATGAATAAATCTGAAGTCCACATGGCGAAGAATAAATCTCTTGCACGCATTTCTTCTTTTCCTGTATTTTTCTTCAAATCCAAAAATTCAAAGATATCAGCGTGCCATGTTTCAATGTAAATCGCAAAACTTCCTTTACGTTTTCCACCACCCTGATCTACGTAACGCGCCGTATCGTTGAAAACTCTCAACATTGGCACGATTCCGTTTGAAGTTCCGTTTGTACCACGAATATAAGATCCTGTCGCACGAACGTTATGAATAGAAAGACCAATTCCTCCCGCTGATTGCGAGATTTTAGCCGTTTGTTTTAAAGTATCATAAATTCCATCAATACTATCATCCTGCATTGCCAAAAGGAAACAAGAAGACATTTGAGGTTTTGGAGTTCCCGCATTGAACAACGTTGGCGTTGCGTGCGTGAAAAACTTTTTAGACATTAAGTCGTACGTTTCAATAACCGATTTTAAATCGTCTAAGTGTATACCAACCGAAACACGCATCAACATATGTTGTGGTCTTTCTACGATTTTTCCGTTTATTTTAAGTAAGTATGAACGCTCAAGAGTTTTAAATCCAAAGTAGTCATAATTAAAATCTCTTGTATAGATAATATGAGAATCTAAAAACGCAGCATTTTCCTGAATCACGTTAAATACTTCATCCGAAAGTAAGGGCGCTTCTTGTCCATTTCTTGGATTTACGTAGTGATACATATCTTTCATCGTTTCTGAGAACGATTTTTTAGTATTTGAATGTAGGTTCGAAATTGCCACACGCGCTGCCAATTGTGCATAATCTGGATGCGCAATAGTCATAGAAGCCGCCGTTTCTGCCGCAAGATTATCCAGTTCAGAAGTAGAAACCCCATCATACAATCCCTCGATAACTCTCATGGCTACCTTAACAGGATCTACAAGCTCATTTAAGCCGTAACACAATTTTTTGATTCTTTCTGTAATCTTATCAAACATTACGGGCTCTCTGTGGCCATCTCTTTTTACTACATACATAAGCTTACTATTTATTAGTTATTGAAAAAATGAAAGACACTAGAAAACGAATTCCAGCCCTTAAACATTGTGTGTTTTTAAATTATTTTTTGAGAATTATCGAATCCTCAATAGTCGTCTGCTTCCGACCTATCAAATAGATCGAAAATGCAAAAAATTGTTATTGAATCTACGATTTGGGAAAGAGATTCAATCTTAAAAAAATGATTTTATTCTTTTAGCGTTTTTGGGATCGCTAAAATATTTTGTTGTCTAGAAATCTGCGTCAAATGAAATTTTCTGAGCATCGCTGTCTGTGTTCATCACACCCGATTTTTGATACTCGGCAACACGTTTTTCAAAGAAATTAGTTTTTCCCTGAAGCGAAATCATATCCATGAAATCAAACGGATTCGCTGATCCATACACACGATCGCAACCTAATTCTACTAACAATCTGTCTGCAACAAATTCTAGATATTGCGTCATTAGAACAGCATTCATTCCAATTAAACTTACCGGTAGTGATTCTGTTACGAATTCTCTTTCAATATCTAAAGCATCAACGATAATTTCTTTAATTCTGTCTTTTGGTACTTTATTAATCAAGTGATGATTATGCAAGTGAACGGCAAAATCACAGTGTACGCCTTCGTCGCGAGAAATAAGCTCGTTAGAAAAAGTCAAACCTGGCATTAAACCACGTTTTTTCAACCAATAAATAGAACAAAAAGCACCTGAAAAGAAAATACCTTCAACTGCAGCAAAAGCAATTAGTCTTTCAGCAAACGAATCAGACTCGATCCATTTTAAAGCCCAGTCTGCTTTTTTCTTAATTGCAGGAAAAACTTCCAAAGCGTTAAACAATTCTGCTTTCTCCGCTTCGTCTTTTACGTAAGTATCAATCAATAATGAATAGGTTTCACTATGAATGTTCTCCATCATAATTTGGAAACCATAGAAAAACTTCGCTTCAGCATATTGCACCTCATTTACAAAATTCTCAGCAAGGTTTTCATTTACGATTCCATCTGATGCAGCAAAAAATGCTAAAATGTGTTTAATGAAATATCTTTCGTCGTCACTTAATTTATTATTCCAGTCTGTCAAATCCTGGTGTAAGTCGATTTCTTCCGCAGTCCAAAAACTAGCTTCCATCTTTTTGTACCATTCCCAAATATCATGATGTTTGATAGGAAAAATAACGAAACGATTTTTATTTTCTTGTAATATTGGTTCGACTTGTGACATGACTATTTTATTTAATTTTTATGCTGAATTTTTACTTATTCAGAACGATTACAAAGATTGTCATTTGTAGCCAAAAATGAAAGCCAAACTTATTCACAATTCGGTGTAGTTTTTAACAACGCAGAAAAAATGAGATATTTTTCAGACAATAATTAAATATTTGTAAATGAGCAATTTAATATAGTCATTAACACCTAAAGCCCCCGTAGAATATAGACTTTTTAGAATAAAAAGCAAGAAATTTTAATTGTTTTTAAAAAGTTTTTTTTGAGTTAAAACTTTATTTTTTGAGTTAAAATATATCCCTGAAAAGATGTAATTAAGACACTTATTTTATTTGGATTTTTTAAGTTCTTCAGCCACTTTTTCAAGCTCCAAATACCAGTCTTGCCCAAAGCGGCGAATCAAAGCTTCTTTGACAAATTTATAAACCGGAACTTCTAATTCCTTACCTAAAGAACAGGCATCATCGCAAATATCCCATTTGTCGTAATTCACCGCAGCAAATTCTGTAAAGTCTTTTACGCGGATTGGGTATAAATGACAAGAAACAGGTTTTTTCCAATCTACGATTCCCTGATTGTACGCTTGCTCGATTCCGCAAAGAGCCGTTTTTCCGTCAAAAATAACGTAAGCGCAATCTTTTTCGTCAATTAATGGCGTTTCAAGATCACCATCAGTTCCTTTTACCCAGGTTCCCTGCGCTTCGATAGCAGCAATTCCTTCTTTTCGCAAAAAAGGTTTCACCTTAGGATAAATTTCTTCCAGAATCTTAGTCTCAGCTTCACTCAAAGGCGCACCGGCATCTCCGTCAACACAGCAGGCTCCTTTACAAGCTGACAAGTTGCACACAAATTCTTTTTCAAGAATATCTTCTGAAATAATGGTTTTTCCTAATTGAAACATGATAATAAAGTACTGTAATTTATAAAGTGCAAAGATAGTCAAAGAAAACAGATGAAATGAGATTAAATTTCACTGTAGTGGCACGCAAGTTTTACCACAGAGTATCGCAAAAAATTGTACCACAGAGATTCGCAGAGTTTTTCACAGAGCAGCGCGAAGTTTAAGTTCACGAAATTTGAGATTAACATATTGAAATCTTTGTGTAACTCTGTGAAAAAAACTTTGTGTCACTCTGTGGTAAAAAACAATTAACCTTTGCGAATCTCTGTGGTACAATTGACTTTTTGTTACAAACATCACTTTTTTAACCAATAAAACGTGTTTTTATAACAAAAATACATCGTATTCAAAAAACAACTATCTTTATTATCTACCTTTGCAAAAATTTTAAACGCTTAAAATCAAACTAATATGTTAGAAATCGACTTCAAAGAAATTATTACTGTTGGAATGGTACTTTTTGCTGTTATTGATATCGTAGGATCTATTCCGATTATTGTCAATTTAAGAGCAAAAGTGGGACATATTGAATCTGAAAAAGCTTCAATTGTTGCCGGACTAATTATGATTGTTTTTCTTTTCGTTGGAGAAGGTTTACTTAATCTTATCGGAATAGATGTGCACTCTTTTGCGGTTGCCGGATCCTTTGTATTATTCTTTTTAGCGTTGGAAATGATTTTGGGTATCCGAATTTATCGTGATGAAGAACCAGGATCAGCTTCTATTGTTCCATTGGCTTTTCCACTAATTGCAGGAGCGGGAACAATGACAACTTTACTTTCGCTTCGATCCCAATTTCACACCATTAATATTATCATTGCGATTTTGTTGAATATTATCTTAGTATATATTGTT
The DNA here is from genome assembly GCA_900107365.1 of Flavobacterium aquidurense. Lineage (GTDB taxonomy): Bacteria > Bacteroidota > Bacteroidia > Flavobacteriales > Flavobacteriaceae > Flavobacterium > Flavobacterium aquidurense. The sequence continues at coordinate 268,706 of FNPS01000007.1, read as the reverse complement.
TTGAAATCATCAAAAAAAATAGAAAATTTATTAGGAGAAAACGGACTTGGCGTGGTCCGCAAGACATTTGGAGTCATACTTTTAGCAATTGCTGTTAAATTATTCGCTGCTAATGTTAAAGGTTTGTTCGTCTAAAGGATATTTTTATAAATTTACCCCATAAAATTTCTAAAATAGAACTTTTTAACATATTTTATATATGTCGAGGTTTTACTTTAATTTTTACACAAACAAACAGCCATATGAAAATCTTTACTTCAATCTTAGTGCTTCTAGCATTAGCCTTAATTGTTTTTAATATTACGCAATTAGATTTTAAAAATCCTTTTCAGGGAGATAGCGGTGTAGCACTTATCGGGATCGCAGCTGCGCTTTGTGCAGTATTAATTCTTTTGATTTTTAGAATTTCAAAAAGAATTGAAGAAAAAATGCACGACAACAGATAATAAATATATGTTTGACGTTCTAATTATTGGCGGAGGTGTATCAGGCATGTCTTGTGCTCTCGTTTTAGGTTCTGCCAAAAACAAAGCTTTTGTTACCGATAAAAAAATCGGAATCTTCACGCATCAAAAGAATTCTTCATTGCAAGAAGCGATCTTCTATAACGCATACGGAATAACGCCTGGTAAATTAGGATCTGAACTACTTGTAGAAAGTACGCAGGATCTCGCTATTACTTATCCCCACATCACTCAGATTCCAAACGAAAAAGTAGTCAAAGTTGAAGGTATTTATCGTGAATTTACTGTTACTACAAATAAAAACACCTACAAGACTAAAAACATTGTTATCGGAATTGGCTCTGCCAATACTTTCGACATTGAAGGTTTAATGCCGTATGTTGAACCACACAAAAAAGCACTTCCCGAAAAACAACGTATTCAGCTTAAAAACGACGATCATAAAGTAGCCGACGGTATTTACGTTATTGGAACTTTAGCAGGCTGGAGAAGCCAATTGGCTATTGCTGCAGGAAGCGGCGCCGCTGTTGCTACTGATATTCTGACTTTATGGAATAACGGCGTGCAGACTCATGCGCATGATAGTATTCGATAAATTTTCAGAAAAAGAAAAACACCCATACTCCAAACAACGCCACCAAAATTACCGGAATTGCTGCCTCAACAGTTAATTTCTTTAGTTCTCTGCTATTTCCCTGTTTCAAAATTAATTTAGCGATCAGAAAATTGGCTAGAACTAACAAGATTACTCCTGTAAAACCTATAGCTAAAACTGCAAGAAAACGAAATATAAATGAAAAAGGAAGTTCATTCATTAATTGCACTTTTTGTTGATAACTGCCAAGAGAGAAAACACTAAAAAACCCGGTTATCAAGGTTATTACTAAAATCAAAAAGCCGTTTACTATTTTCAAAATTTAATATTTTTACGAGAATAAATATAAAAAAATGCACAGATATAAAATCTGTGCATTTTTTATAAATCTTATCTTTCTATTTATTACTTAACCGAAACAATCTCGGTTACCTTAATATGTTTTTCATCCTCTGTTTTCCAGATTTCTCCTTTTACAGAAACTACATCTCCAATTTTTAATTGTTTGTAATTTTGAGGTCCGCCAACATTTACAATACTTATCGTCGCTAAATATACTTCTTTTGCGTCTGTAGAAATTTTAGCTGTATAACCATCTTTTCCTGCTTCTATTGCATCTACTTTTCCGGTAACTGTATTAGAACTGCTATCTTTCATAGTTTTACAAGAAATTACAAAAGTCATTAAAACGAATAGAAAGCTTAATTTTTTTAAATTTTTCATGTTTGTGTGTTTAACCGCAAAGTACGCAAAGGTTTACGCCAGGTTCGCTAAGTTATATTTAAATTATTATTAATTATTTATTGTAATTGAATGCAGCTTCCGGCAATCACTTTTAAGCTTTCATCAAATTGCTTCCACACTCTGATATATCGAAGTACACCATCTATAGGACTATTATCAAAGAAGCCTTTTAATGAAACTGTAACTGCAACTACAGCTGTATCGCCAATTAGATTTATGGTTTGATCGGAAGCTTCAATAGTAGTAATTTTCATTTTTCCTGAACGATAAGAAGCCAAATCAAATTCTTTTGTAATCGTATTACCATCAGGCAAATTAAAAAGCAAATCGTCGTGGAGGATTTTTTCTAAAAACAAAACATCAGCATTTTTAATAGCGGTCAAAAGTTCTATTTCAGCATTTACAACAGCTTCTATTTTCATATTAAAAAGGTTTCAGCGTTATTTTTTTGGATTCTGAATGGCTTTAATCATGGCATCTTCTTTCAAAATCACATCGTAGTAGTATATTTCACCGTACAGTTGTCTGGCAAATTCAGCAGTAATATATCGATTCACTAAAGCTTTGGTTTTGTCTAATTTCAAATCTAAACCGGTCATGAAAATATAGTTTTTGAATTTCCTGAAATAAACATCCGAGTTTTTCATTTCGGCTAAAAACTCATTGAATTTAAGGCCTGAAAATGCTTTTCGGTTTTTATCTAATTCTTCAAAAACAAAATGTCCTACTACTCCGGTTTGCAGTAAATAAGCAACATTTTCATTTCCGTGTTCTGCTTCCATCGGAACAAAAACATCAGGAACAATTCCGCCTCCGCCGTAAACGACTTTGCCTTTTGGTGTTTTAAACTTTAATGAGTCCGCTACTTTTATACTGTCTTTTGCATAAAGTTCACCCGATTTTATACGAGACTCTGATTCTTTAAAATATTCTTCGTTTCCTTTTTTATACGGTTTCTGAATTGACCTTCCGGTTGGTGTGTAATATCTTGCCACAGTTAAGCGTACTGCAGAACCGTCATTGAAATCCATTTCGCGTTGCACCAAACCTTTTCCAAAAGAACGGCGACCCACAATAATTCCACGATCATTATCTTGTAATGCTCCCGCTAAAATTTCACTTGCAGAGGCGCTATTTTCATTAATCAAAACATAGACTTTTCCGGTTTCAAAACTTCCGGCTTTTGTCGCATATGTTTTCTCTGTTGTTCCGTTTTTATTTTTAGTAAAAACGATCAGTTGTTTGTCTTTCAAAAATTCATCGGCAATAGCCACCGCTTCTTCCATATAACCACCGCCGTTATCACGAAGATCGATTACAAGCGACTGAATTCCACTTTGTTTTAATCTGGTTAAACCGGTCTTGAATTCATTAAAAGTAGTTTCGGCAAAACGATTTATTTTTATATAACCGATATCATTTCCAAGCAATAAAGAGGCATCAACACTTTTTATCGGAATAATATCTCTTTTTACTTTAAACTTTAATTTCTTTTGTTCCGATTTTCTAAAAACAGTCAATTCAATTTCAGAACCCTGTAAACCTTTTAATTTGGAGAACAAGCTATCAGAAGGTAATTTTCGGCCAAATAATTTCGTTTTTCCGGCAAATAAAATTCGGTCTCCCGATTTTATTCCCGCTTTCGCCGAAGGTCCGTTTTCAATTGGTTTTATAATCGCAACAGAATCTTTATACATATAAAAATTGATTCCGATTCCAACGAAATCACCTTTCATACTTTCAGCCACTTCCGCCTGTTCGCTTGGCGGAATATAAACAGAATGCGGATCTAATTTAGATAAGATATTATCAACTGTGAGGTTTACAATTGAATCTGTATTGATACTGTCGACATATTCATTATTGATAAAATCGATCAGCTTATTGAGTTTTGTTTTGGAGTAATTTTTAGCCAAAAGACCGTCGTCAACGGGAGCATTCATGAGGCTTCCGAGGACAGTTCCAAGAGCAAAAGTCGCTCCGATCACAATTGGCAAATATTTCGAATTAAATTTCATTTACTCTTCTAAAACAGGAATATGTTCAACTTCGACACCTGCTTTTAATAAAAATTGAATTCCGGCATCATCGCGATATCCGTTTTGGTAAACCACTCTCTTTATCCCTGATTGATGTATTAATTTGCTACATTCTTTACAAGGTGAAAGTGTAATATACAAAGTGGCTCCTTCACAAGATTGTGTTGAACGGGCTACTTTTAAAATTGCATTTGCTTCGGCATGTAGCACTTCCCAACGGGTTAATCCTGCATCGTCTTCACAGCAATTTTCAAATCCGGATGGTGTTCCGTTGTATCCGTCAGAAATAATCATCCTGTCTTTTACGATAATGGCACCAACCTGTTTACGTTTGCAGTAAGAAAGTGATCCCCACTCCTTTGCAATACGAAGGTACGCTTTATCGTACTTATTTATTTTTTTTAAATCCATTTATTTTATCTGTTCCAAATTGGGCTTTCAATAATCATCGGAATCACAACTCCGATAATAAAAGCCGACATTACAAGTGCCCAGTCGCGTTTAGAAAAACGAAATACGGTCTGCACAATATAAGATAGTATCAAAACCACAAAAACAACAATTAACTGCGCTGCTTCGATTCCTAATGCAAATTCGCCTAAAGGTAATAATTTTGAGCTTGGCGAACCACCTAAAATGGTTTTAAAATAGTTCGAAAAACCAAGTCCGTGTATAATACCAAAAAAGAGCGTTACCATAAAAATTAAATTCACACCTTCATTTTTAGTAGCTTTTCCTGCCGTAAAAAGATGAAATATGGCGGTTATCAAGATGGTAATCGGAATTAAAAACTCGACTATATTTACTTTAATAGCGATGATTCCAAAAACTGAAAGCAACAAAGCCAGGGTATGACCAATTGTAAAAAGAGAAACTAAAAGCAAAATGCGTTTCCAGTCTTTAAACAAATACGGGATAGTTAAGGCGATTAAAAAAAGAACGTGATCGTAGGCATGGATATCTAAAACGTGTTTTAATCCTATCTGAAAATAAATCCAAAATTCTGACATAGGGGTAATAGTATTAATTGATTAAGGGGTTGTAAACTTACGATTTATTTTGAAAATTAAAGAAACCGCGATATTAAAACAACGCAGAAAAATAAGTTAAATTTTATGAGAAATTTAAAATGTTAAATTAAAATAAGATTTATCTTTGTTCTATATAAAACCCTATTAATTATGCCATTTTCAGAATTATTTGATAACGAATTCAAACAAAGAAACAGAGGTCATTTCTCTGCCATTGTTCGTGTAGCTTATGCTGACGGAAAAATTAATGACGAAGAGAAAGCTTTCTTGGACAAACTAGCTTCAAGATTAGAAATTTCAGAAGACGAATACAAGGAAATCCTTTCAGATCCGTGGCAACATTCTATAAACCCGCCTTATTTGTATGCGCAGCGTTTAGAGCGTTTGTATGACCTGGCGAGAATGGTTCACGTAGATCATCATTTGGGAGACCAACAAGAAGTAATGTTAACCAGAATGGGATTAGCTCTGGGATTTACTCCAGGAAACGTAAATCACATTATTAGAAAAGCATTGTCTTTAGTGGACAAAAAAGTAGATTTAGATACTTTCCTTTTCGAAATGGAAAACATGAACAAATAATAGTTTTCAGTTTTCAGTCGCAGTTTTCAGTTTGGAACTGATACTTGAAATGTAATTAAAAACAAAAATAAACCCGACCGTTTATAAACGTGTCGGGTTTTATTTTTTGAATTTCGGTGTAAAAACTGAAAACTGTGACTGAAAACTATAAAGCTTCTGCCATAAATTCTTCAGCTTTCTCTACCATATTATAACTTCCACAGAAAAACGGAACTCTTTCATGCAATTCTGTCGGTTGGATTTCCATAATTCTTCCAAAACCATCTGTTGCTTTTCCTCCCGCTTGTTCAGCAATAAATGCCATCGGATTACATTCATATAATAAACGTAGTTTTCCTTTTGGTGCTTTTGAACTTGTTGGATAAATGTAGATTCCGCCTTTGATCATATTTCGATGAAAATCGGATACTAAACTTCCAATATATCTTGAAGTATAAGGACGGTCATCTTCTTCACGCTGACAATACTTGATGTAATTTTTCACTCCTTGCGGAAAATGCACATAATTACCTTCGTTTACCGAATAAATATGTCCCTCTTTTGGAAACTGCATATTTGGATGTGAAAGATAAAAAGTTCCAATTGCGGGGTTTAATGTAAAACCATTCACACCATGTCCTGTTGTATAAACTAACATTGTTGATGTTCCATAAATTACATAACCTGCTGCTACCTGACTAGTTCCCGGTTGTAAAAAATCCTCGCTTGTTACCGGAGTTCCAATTGGTGTTATTCTTCTAAAAACAGAAAAAATAGTTCCCAAAGAAACATTCACATCAATGTTTGAAGATCCGTCAAGCGGATCCATTAAGATCACGTACTTATTATTATGACTGTTGTCGCTCCCCTGAACAGTTATAAAATCGTCGTTTTCTTCTGAAGCAATTCCACAGACAATCTCACGGTTTATTAACGTCTGGATAAATACTTCGTTTGCATACACATCTAATTTTTGCTGGTCTTCGCCCTGAATATTTTGTTCGCCTGCAGCGCCAATAATATCGACTAATCCAGCCTTGTTTACTTTATAGTTGACAACCTTTGCTGCCAAACGTATAGAGTTGATAATTCGGGAAAGCTCCCCCGACGAATACTGAAATGCTTTTTGGTTCTCAATAATAAACTCTCCCAGTGTTTTATTGCGTTCTTCCATTGCTATATCGTTATAGTTTTAATTTTAAGTCACAAATATCGCTTATTTTGTGAGAATGATTTAAAAATTATTTTGTTAGTTTGCTACTATTGTATATTTGCTAATTAAAGACGGAAAGCACGTAGTAAAAACACACTTTTTTAGCTAATAAACGCTTAATAATAAGAATATAGAAATTGCCACTCCTAAAAAGTTTGCACAAACAAACGCATTAAAATGAAAGGCAATACTATAAATAGTACAAAAAATAAAATTTACAAATATGAATATTAGAAAAGGAAATCCTGAGGACATGGAATCTGTTTTAGGATTGATACAGGAGTTGGCAATATTCGAAAAAGAACCTGACGCAGTTGTTGTAACAGTTGATGATTTAGTACGTGATGGCTTTGGTGAAAAACCACTATTTCACGTTTTTGTAGCAGAAGTTGAAAACGAAATTGTTGGAATTGCACTCTATTATTATCGTTACTCCACCTGGAAAGGAAAAACAATACATCTTGAAGATTTAATTGTTAAGGATAAAATGCGTGGTACAGGTTTAGGATCTGCACTTTATGCCGAAATTATGAAACAGGGAAAAAGGGACAATGTGAGAAGAATTGAATGGAATGTTTTAGACTGGAACACGCCGGCAGTTAACTTTTACAAGAATTCTGGCGCAAGAATTCTGGAAGACTGGCAAGTGGTTCAAATGGATGAAGCAGGAATTAATTCATTTCTGGAAAAATTATAAAAATTAGTTTGCCACAGATTAAATGATTTTCACTGATTTTTTAATCCATGGTAGAAAAAATAAGGAACAAATAGATTTCATTTAATCTGAAATCTAAAATTAAAAATCTAAAATTAACAATGAGAGTATTTAAATTTGGAGGAGCATCGGTAAAAGATGCAGATGGAATTAAAAACGTTTATGACGTTTTGCAAAAAGTAGGTTACGAAGATGTGATTCTGGTGGTTTCGGCTATGGGAAAAACTACAAATGCTCTTGAGGTTGTGATCAAGAATTATTTTGATAAATCGGCAGAATTGAATTCATCTGTCCAGGAAATCAAGAAATACCACAATCAAATATTATTAGATTTGTTTGAAGATGAAAAACATGCTGTTTTTGCGGCTGTGACTGAACAATTCTCAGAATTAGAATATTTTTTAGCACATAATAAATCTCCAAATTACAATTTTGTTTACGATCAGATTGTGAGTTTTGGAGAATTGATTTCGACTACCATTTTAAGTCATTTCATGAATTTCATGGGAATCAAAACGCAATGGCTTGACGTTCGTAATTTCATTAAAACCAATGCAAACTACCGTGATGCCGAAGTTGACTGGGAAACTACGCAACAACTTATCAGCAAAAATGTACCGAGAAAACAATTAAACATCACCCAGGGATTTTTAGGTGCTGATGAAAATAATTTCACAACCACTTTAGGTCGTGAAGGTTCTGATTATACAGCAGGAATTTTTGCTTATTGCTTAAACGCCGAAAGTGTAACAATCTGGAAAGACGTTCCCGGAGTTATGAATGCGGATCCGCGTTATTTTGAAAACGCAAGTTTGTTAAACCAAATCTCCTATCGTGAAGCTATTGAATTGGCTTTTTACGGAGCAACGGTAATTCACCCAAAAACATTACAACCACTTCAGAAAAAAGAAATTCCGTTGTATGTAAAATCATTTATCAATCCATTATTAAAAGGAACCTGCGTTTCTAAAGGTGTTGATTTAGAACCACAATACCCTTGTTTTATCGTAAAAAGAGAACAGCTTTTAATTTCGCTTTCTTCAATTGATTTTTCATTTATCATGGAAGAAAATATCAGCGAGATTTTTGGTTTATTCCACGAATTCAAAATCAAAGTAAATTTAATTCAGAATTCTGCGATTAGTTTTTCTGTTTGTGTAGAAGATAAATTTGGAAATTTCAATGACTTGAATGCGATCCTTTCTAAAAAATTCAAAGTCGATTTTAATGAAAATGTGACTTTATACACGATTCGTCATTTTACAGAACAAGCTGCACAAACCGTTGAAGACAATAAAGAAGTTTTATTGAAACAAGTGAGTAGAGAAACTATGCAAATTGTTACTAAAGAGCTAAATTAGTACTTTATAAAAAAGGTAATTATATAAATTCAATATATTAGAAAAGGCTTCACTTCTTGGTGAAGCCTTTTTTTATGTTTTTCGATATACTTATAGTTTTCGATTTTTTTATCCCAAAAAATATTTGAGACCAAATACCCGCTTTTAGCATAATACAAATATGCATAAAATCATAAATTTGAAACTATGATTTGACTATCAAAACCTAATCAAAATCAGCACTTTTATTATTAATTAAATTAATTAAAAAATATGACCAGCGGATCAATAACAATAGCATTACTTATTATTATAATCGCATTAGGCTATAGATACAAAACCTACAGGGATAAAAAATAATGCCGTTTTTTATCATAAACTTTAAATTTAAGCCCCTAAATAATGCAGCCCATTTTTTCTGTACAGTAATTATTCGAAACAGGTATAAACCTTTAATTTACCTCGCCCTACTATTCTCTGTCTGCTCAATTTCTGCTTTCTTGTAATTTGTTTTCTTTGAATTTCCAAAATTATAGGTTGCTATAAGTCTAAAATAGTTTGTTGTATAGGTTCTATGATAATATATTTGAGTTTGCCCAACATTATAATCTCCCGAAACCATAAAGTCATGAAAAATATCATTTGCTGTGAAATTCAATTTTAGCGCCTCTTTAAAAAAGTTTCTTTCGATTCCAACTGTTACTGTCGAACGGCTGTTATCACTTCCTAATCCATAACTTCTGTCACCCAGATACCAGGCAAGCAGCTGCAGCTTAAAAAGATTTGGAATCGAAAATGTATTATTCGAGTACAAATAAATCTGGGGTTTAACCGGACCTAATTCAAACTCATAAAAATCATCTACGGATTTCGTCAGATTCATACTTACTGTATTGGTAGAATTCCACCATTTTACATTAAAAGATCTTGAAAGCGAAGTGAAAAACGTATGTCCTTTATCTAGATTTAATGATCGTAAAATATAACTATTTGGAGTATTTCCCCGCAAAGCAGCTCCAGAAATAGGGTCGATTTTATAAGTATAGCCTATTTTAAAATCAAACTTTTTATACATTGTGCCAATTTCAAATGCATGAGTTTTTTCCGGAAGCAAATCAGGATTTCCTTCTATGGTTGTAAAAGGGTCCTGATAAATAACATACGGATTTAGTGCCTGATACCTTGGTCTGGTGATTCTGGATACGTACGAAAAATGAGCTTTCCAATCTTCAGAAAAATTCATGTTTAAAAGTACGTTGGGAAAAAGATTCCCATAATTTTTCTCGAATTCCTGAATCCCATTTGCATTTGTGTACAAATTATATTTTGTCCATTCACCTCTTACGCCTACAGAAAAATCAAACTTTTTACCAATTGCACTTCCGTAATTAAAATAAGCCGCACCAATACGTTCCTGATATTTAAAGTCGCTTGATAATTCATCATCAAATTCAAAATTCATATCAGTTGCAGTTGCAATCAAAAAATCTGTAGCTGATTTTATGGTCGCATAACTATACTTAGCTCCTGTTTCTAACCTGGTGTCTTCTCTAATTTTTTTAGAATAATCTATCTGTGTGGCTATTATATTTATGCTATTGCCAACATTATTCTTAAGATACTTTTGACTATTAACCTCATTTACCAAGCCATTTTCATCAATAAAATCTCTTACGGTTCCGTTATAGTTAGAATATTGCGATCCAATAAATAATGATGAACCTTGTTTATCGGTTATTGCATTATAATTTAAATTCACAAACTGATTGAGCAAAACGTCATTTTTATCAATATCCGTGGCATAAAAACTATTTCCCGAATTGTTTTCGATTGAATTTCGACTTTCAACAACTCCGCCTAAATCTTCTATATTACCACTGTAGGCAAGCGAAATGTAATTCTTTTCAGAAAAAGTATACTGCAATCCAAACCCGAAATTAGAATAATTATTAAATTGGCGTTTCCAGTCTGTGGTCAATTCTGACCTCATAAACTCCTCGGGATTTGGTCGCGTCCTGGTCGTATACAAGAGTTCTCTCCCTTTTCCTAATTGCACACCGTAATTTGTAATAAAAGAAAAATTCCCTTTTGTGTAATTAAAATCAAGCAGTGTATTGGTACTGGTTCCGGCAAATTCAGAAACCGTTATTTGCTGAGTTGCCGTTCCTTTAATTCCATTTTCACTATTTTTTTTGGTAATGATATTAATTACCGCTTTTCCTTCGGCATCGTACTTTGATGAAGGATTTGAAATTACTTCAATTTTCGAGATTTGTGTAACCGGAATTGCAGCAAATCTTTCATAATTAATCAATATTCCGTTAAGATAAATTATGGCTTCTCCTTTTCCGAGAACACTAATTTGCCCTTCAGCAACAATCACATTCGGAACTCTGCTTAATAATTCATTTACAGAACTACTTGTCGAAAGCAATGTATTGGACACATTCACTTCGATTGTTCCGTTTGAAGAATACTTTACTAATTGCGTTTGTTTTTTAATGACAATCTCATTTAACTCATTATTCGTGTTGACAACCTTGTCTGATATTATTTGCGCAGTTTGTGCATGTACTGCTGTCGAAAACAAAAGCAGCCTGAAAACAGAGAAGAGAATTGAAATATTGAATTTCATAAATTTTAGCGATTATAAATTTGACTTTGATGAGACAAAAGTCAATCGAAAATCGCTAAATGAAGTCCACGAAAGAGAAATCAGGAGTACGAATTTATAAATCGATACTCTGTTGACTACTTATGAAAACTGCAGTTGATAATTTAAAGGTGTCTTTCCGGTATGTTTTTTAAAAGCTGCAAAGAAGGTTGATTTAGAATTAAAACCCACGTCATAACCAATAGATTCTAAAGTAAATTTATCCGTTGATTTTATAATTTTACAAGCTTCGTTTATTCTGAACTCGTTGATAAAACTCGTGAAGTTCTTGCCCAGATTATTATTTAAAAATTGAGAAAGCTGATGACTCGAAATGTTTACTTCCTGAGCCAGATCCTGTAAAGTTAAATTAGAGTTTTTGTACAATTCTTTTTCTATCATTACATTTTCCAGCTTTTCAGATAAAATTGTTGCTTCTGCTGAATCTATTTTTTTACCTGAATATTTATGATTATTTAAAAGAAACAAATCGTCTGTCTTTTTTCGGTATAAAAGAATCGAGATAATTAAATACAGAATAAAAGAAAAAACTACTGCTCCACTTATATACGTTGCGCCCGGAGCTCCCATTATGGAAAGAAAATAAAAAAGAAACAATAAAAAATTCCCAATAAAAAGCATTCCAAACCACGTTTCTGCCGGAGTTGCTTTCTGTTTTCTGCTCATGATTTTTGCCAAAATATCCTTGATAGCAAAACCTGAAAAAACCAGGTAAACGAACCATTGAAAATAAATAATTTTTATAAAATAACCGCGCCAAAGCTTTGGATAATATTCATACGGAAACAGAACACCAATAGTAATAATAAGGATCGCCCAGAATAAAAGTGTGAATTTCCAGGATTTCGGCATTATATTGATTTCTTCCGTTGCCGATTTAAGAAAATAATACAAACAAGGACCAATAAAAAAACAGCCTGTAAGCCCAAATTGTAAATACATTTTTGGCAAATCAGAATCAAAGTATACAAATACAGATTTTCCAATTCGTATGCTTAATGCAAATAAAAGTGCTCCAAGAAAATAATTGGTAAGGTATTTTTTCCTGGTAAAAAAGAAGAAATAAACGCCCAAAATAATTCCATTGAAAACTCCCAAAGCACTAAAAAAGAATAAAAGCTCTTTACCTGTATCCATAATTTAAGTTTATTTTATCAGGACAAAGCTAAAAAAAATTACGGCTATTGGTATTTTTTATTCGCTTTCAAATCTTTAATTATCTTTTTCAGCTCCTTTATTCGTTCTTCGTATTGTTCAATTACATTATCTGACATTTGAATGACACTATCAGGAGAAGTTATTTCTTTTTGTTTCATTTCGACCTTTAACAAGTCTTCGGGCGCTATATCAAAAATTTTACAGATTTTAAAAATATGGTTTGCCCAAGAACAACTTTCTCCACTTTCCATTCTGGCATAAGCCGATTGTGAAATATGAAGATAATCTGCCGCTTCTTCTTGCGACATGTCTTTATTTTTTCTCAGTATTTTGAGTTTATTCCCTATCAGAATATTCATAATTCACATTGTTTTTCCTTTCAAAACAATAGAGGACACTTTTATAAATATATACTCACAAAAAATGAATTTATTTTCAAATTAAAAAACAAGCTAGTAGCTTATTTACCCGATAATCGCATAATAAAAGCACTTACAAAATTGTAACTTAGCCTTACAAAAAAAATTAAGAAGGTAATCCATGAGTTTTAATAGCGAACCTGAAAATCAAAACAAATGGCACAACGATCCGAATAACTGGATCTGGGGAATTTTTTATTACAACCCTGAAGACAGCAGATTATTTCCTCCAAAGAAGATCAAACAATTAGGATGGACTATCAATTTTGCTAATCCCAACTCAGTTTTTCTAGTCATCGTTTTAATTGCTATCGTTTTTATCTTTTCATAAACCTCAAATAAGTAAGCTTCAGTCATTCCGGCAAACATGAAATTATATATTTTAAAATATAGTATTGCAATACTTTTTTTATCGCTCCAGTCATACTTGTAATATCATTAAAATGGTAATTTCAATAGTTCTGGCCGTTTCCCTTTTTATTATTATGATTGTTCAAATACGAAACAGGAGATAAATTTCGAAACAACTCAATCCGCAATAACTTAAATTCATTAAATTTACTACGCTCTTTTTGAAAAGATAAAGAGTATTTACGAAAAACATTTTCAAAACTATGGACTACAACAACGACCCAGGTGAAGAAACCAAAAATGAATGGGAAAACGATCCGAATAACTGGATTTGGGGAATGTTTTATTACAATCCAAAAGATAAAAGGGCTTATTTTCCAAAAAGAATTAAAGAATTTGGCTGGCACGCCAATTATGCGAATCCTACGATTATAATTACAACTTCATTAGTAATTGCGGTACTATTGATTATTGTAAAATTTTCTACATTCAAGCAGTAACTTCCATTATTTGATAAGGAAACTAAAATATCCGGCGTAACAATTCCCAATTATAAATACTACTTTTGGCTTTTTAGAGTTAAAGTATTTATGTTGAAAAAATTACTGTTTTTAACGGTTTTTATCTGGTTTTCTGGACTTCAGGCTCAGGAAACAGAATCAGCGTACAAAACTAAAAAAGTAGTTGCAACCCGTGACACCATTCACATAGAAGAATTCAGTATCAACTCCAGTTTTTTCCAGCTTTTAAATACCCGGAATGAACCTATAGATACAACCTTTTATAAAATCGACTTTCAAAAAGGAACTTTAGTTTTAAATGAAAGATTCTCATCAACTGCTGACACTTTAATTGTCAATTATCTAAAATATCCCGATTTTCTAACCAAAGAATATGGCCTTTATAAAGAAAGTCAGGTAGTGAGTAACGACGTTGGTACCGAGAAATTATATAAGATAGACAATCAAAACTCCAAAAAAGTTACTCCATTTGATGGCTTAAATACTTCTGGAAGCATTACACGTGGTGTAACTGTTGGTAATAATCAAAATACGGTTTTAAACTCCAATCTTGACCTTCAGATTACCGGAAAAATATCAGATAAAGTTAGTCTGCGTGCTTCGCTTCAGGATAGTAACATTCCGTTACAGGATGGTGGCTATTCTCAAAAACTGGATCAGTTTGATAATATTTTCATGGAACTTTTTAGCAATGACTGGAACATTCGGGCAGGTGATGTTTTTTTAGAAAACAGAAAAACTCAGTTTTTAAGTTTCAATAAAAAGGTTCAGGGCCTTTCTACCAATTTTAATTTTGGGACAGACGAGAATAAAACCAACGTTTTTGCATCGGTCGCTTTTGTGAAAGGACAATATGCCAAAAGTACTTTTACCGGACAGGAAGGCAATCAGGGTCCATATAAATTAAAAGGACAAAATGGCGAATTGTATGTTTTGGTTATTTCTGGCTCTGAGCGCGTGTATGTGAATGGTGTTTTACTGAAACGTGGTGAAAACAATGATTATGTGATTGATTACAACGCAGGAGAAATTGTTTTCACTTCTCTTTTTACGATTACTTCTGAAATGAGAATTAATGTCGAATACCAATATTCAGAACGAAATTATAATCGACTAGTGACGTACGCTGGCGCTACACATGAAAGTAAAAACTGGAGTTTTGGAGGTTATTTATATTCTGAAAATGATTTAAAAAATCAGCCTTTACAACAAAATCTTTCAAGAGATCAAGTGCAAATTCTAAGTCAGGCCGGAGATGATCCTGCATTAATGACTGCTCCATCTGCCTACGTTGACAAATATGCCGATAACAAAATTCTTTACAGGAAAACACTTCTCAATTCGGTTGAAGTTTATGAATATTCAAGTGATCCTAATGAAGTATTATACAACGTAAAATTTAGTCTTGTTGGGAATAATCTCGGAAATTACATCGTTCAAAACAGTAATACAGTCGAACGGATTTTTGAATATATTGCTCCAGTAAACGGAATTCCACAAGGAAATTACGAACCTATTGTTCAATTGATTGCACCAATAAAAATTCAGGTTGCTACTTTTTTAGGAAAATACAATCCGGACGAAAAAACGCTTGCAGATTTTGAAATTGCGATGAGCAGCAACGATAAAAATTTATTTTCGGGCATTGATGATGCCAACAATAATGGACTTGCTTTTAAAACCAACATCAAAAAACGTCTTTTTACCAGAAACTGGACTTTGGATGGATTTGCCAACTATCAATATGTACAAGAAGATTTTAGATCTGTTGAGCGTTTGTACAATATTGAATTTAACCGTGACTGGAACTTAAACACCACACTTTTTGGAAATCAAAGTCTCTTAGTTACAGGTTTGAATTTTAATTTATTTGCTAAAAAGAAAACAGCTAACATTGGTTTATTTACCTATCAATTTGAAAAGTTAGATTATACTGAAAGTTATTCCGGATCGCGACATACTACAACTGCATTTTTCAAATTGAAGCAATGGACTATTGAAAATCAGGGTAGTTTTTTGAATTCTGATGCTACAACTTCAAACTCGAAATTCGTTAGAAATCAAGCCAGAACCAAATATCATTTTGGGAAAAACTGGATTGGAGCCAGTTTTCAAGTTGAGGACAATCAGGAAAAAGATAAAGTTACCAATCAGTTTTCGGCCCTGAGCCAAAGATTTTCAGAATATGGTGCTTTTATTGGTCGCGGTGACAGCACGAAAGTTTTTGCTGAGTTAGGCTTTTTACAACGACGAAACGACAGTTTACAAAACGGATTATTGCAGCATGTAAACAACTCTCAAACGTATTTTTTACGATCAAAATTAATTCAGAATAAAACAACAGATTTAGCGGTTTATGCAAGTTACAGAACACTCGATTTTACAGCTGTTTCCAAAAAAAACGAACCTTCTTTAAACTCCAGAATTCTATACACTGATCGGTTTTTTAATCAATTAATGCAACTCGGAACCACATACGAGACCAGTTCAGGAACGATTGCGCAACAGGAATTTACTTATATTGAAGTGCCAACTGGTCAGGGAGTTTATACCTGGAATGATTATAACGGTAACGGAATTCAGGAATTAGAAGAATTTGAAATTGCCCAATATTCAGATCAGGCCAGATTTATCAGGATCTTTTTGCCGAATCAGGTATATATAAAAACCAATCAAAATAAGTTTTCACAATCTGTGGCCCTTAATCCGTTGCAATGGCAAAATGGGAAAGGCTTTAAAAAATTTGCTTCCTATTTTTACAATCAGACGTCCTTTATAATGGATCGAAAAGTAAAAAGTGAAGGCGAACGTTTAGAACTCAATCCGTTTGCATCTTCTGAAGAAAATATTCTGGGATTAAACTCGAGTTTCAGAAACAGTTTATTTTACAATCGGGGAAAACAAAAGCATTCGGTTACGTATACTTATCTTTTAAATAAAGGGAAGAATTTACTTTCGGTAGGTTCGCAAACGGTAAAAAACAATTCACATCAATTGCAGTACGCGCATTTGTATCAAAAAAGCTGGTTGTTTAATTTCTTTACCAAAACCATTAAAACCGATTTGGTTTCGGAAGACTTTATTGAAAAAAACTATAACTTAAAAGGATATCAAATTGCACCAAAAATCAGTTATTTGTTTTCAAAAAACACCAGTTTAGATTTCTTTTATGAATTTCAGAACAAAGAAAATCAAATTGGAAATTTAGAAACTTTACACCAAAACCGACTTGGAACCTCCTTTTCTTATGCGGGCGAAAAGAAAGTCACACTAAATGGCGAATTTTCTTTCTATGAAAATAAATTTAACGGAAATGAATTTTCTTCTGTAGGTTTTCAGATGTTAGAAGGGCTTCAGGCCGGACAAAACTTAGTATGGAAATTGCTTTTGCAGAAAAATATCACACAGTTTTTAGATGTTAATTTAAATTATCAGGGGCGTAAAAGCGAGACTGGCGCAACGGTTCATACAGGAAATATTCAGCTTCGTGCTTATTTTTAGCACTTTACGAAAAAGCTACTAATAAATTGATTAATTTTAATTGAATTTTAAACTCTTAACCTCATGAAAAAATTATTTCTACTTTGTTTTCTAGTTGTTTTGTCTGGTAATTTTTACGGTCAGGAAACTGCAACAACAACAAAAGCCAAGAGTGAAGCAACGGCTAAAAAGAAAAAAGCTGATGCAGATAAAGCAGCAGCAGATGCAAAAAAAGAGTCAGCAAAAGCTAAAAAGTCGGCAGATGACGCTACTAAAGCATCGGCAAAAGCTAAAAAAGAATCAACAACCGCAACTAAAAAATCTGCAGATGACGCTACTAAAGCATCAGCAAAAGCTAAAAAATCTGCAGATGACGCTACTAAAGCATCAGCAAAAGCTAAAAAAGAATCTGCAAGCACAACTAAAAAATCAGCAGACAAAGAAGCTGTAAAAGCTACAAGCAATGCTGATAAAGCCAAAAAATCTGCAGCAAGCGCTGATGCAGCATCAAAAACAGCTAAAAAAGATGCCGCTTCAACTAAAAAAACTTCCGCAAAAACTTTAAAAGAAACTAACGAAAAAGCACCCTCAGTTCCGGATAAAGTTACAGGAGAATATAACGGTAAAAAAGTTTATACTGGTCCTCGTGGCGGAAAATACTACATTAATAAGAATGGAAATAAAACGTATATTCAGGATTAGAGAAGGTTCTGAGGTACTAAGGTGCTGAGGTTCTAAGGTTCTAAGGTTTTATCCCGAAGCTTTGGGATTGAGATTATAAGATAAAAAACTTTTGAAGCCGAACTTATGTTCGGCTTTTTTGTTTGTTAAGCAAAAAAAACTTAGAACCTCAGCCCCTTAGTACCTTAGAACCTTAAATAAAATATTGAGTTAATAATTTAGTAATATGTCCGAAATAGCTTAAAAAACATATTTCTTTATCTTCGTTTTTAAAAAGCGTTAAACTATGAGCATTGACTATTCTGCGAACAAAACAATTTTAGTTGCTCCATTAAACTGGGGATTAGGCCACGCCACAAGATGTATCCCAATTATTAAAGCGCTTCAAGAGAACAATTTTATTCCGATTATTGCTTCTGATGGAGTTGCGCTTGCTTTACTTCGAAAAGAATTTCCTTACATACAAACTTTAGAATTACCATCTTATCATATTGAATATGCTAAAAATGGCAAAAATTTTAAATGGAAACTGATTAAGAACCTTCCAAAAATGATTACGGCTATTTTGGACGAAAAAAAAATAGTGAATTCCTGGATCAAGAAACACGGTATTGACGGCATCATTTCAGACAATAGATTAGGCGTTTTTAGCCGAAAAATTCCCTCTGTTTTTATGACACATCAATTGAATGTCATGACGGGAAATACTACTTGGTTTACCAGCAAGTGTCATCAGCATATTATTAAAAAATATACCGAATGCTGGGTTCCCGATACAAATGAAGCAACCAATTTAACGGGTGATTTAGGGCATTTGAAAACCAGCGAACTAAATTTAAAATATATTGGTCCGTTAAGCAGAATGCGCCAGAAGGAAACACCCAAAGTTTATGATTTGATGATTATTTTATCCGGGCCAGAACCTCAACGTACGTATCTGGATGAAAAATTGCAAAAAGAAATTGTAAACTTTAATGGCAAAGTAGTTTTTGTACAGGGAATTGTAGAAAAAACACAAAACAAATGGCAAGCCGGAAATGTTACCTATTACAATTTTATGAACTCGAAACAGTTGGAACAAACTTTTAATGAGAGTGAATTTGTTCTATGCCGTTCTGGTTATACAACGGTAATGGATTTAGCAAAATTGGGTAAAAAAGCCTTTTTTATACCAACTCCGGGGCAATATGAGCAGGAATATCTGGCGATAAAACTTCAGGATGAGAATTTGGTACCGTACGCAATGCAAGACGACTTTACCATTGAAGATCTTTCAAAAGTAAAGTCGTTTAAAGGTTTGTCTCAGTTTAAAAATGATATCGATTGGGACAAGTTATTTTCTGTTTTTGAAGAATAGTTTAGAAATTAAACTGCGCTTGTAATCGCAATAAATTTCCTTGCTGACGGTTTATCGGAAGTGCACTGTCTTCAAAAGTTCTGTCTGCAATAACGTATTCGGCAGTGAATTCGAAGGCTTTAAAAGGCTGCCATTCAATACCAAGTTCGTAATCTCTTACGACATAACTTCTGGCATCTTTTTCATATTTTTTCCCTCCATCATAATATTGAAATTTGGCAAACGGATAAATATGTTGTTTTTTCAGATCCCATTTATAGTTTAGTAAAACATAACCTCCATTCAAATCTGTTTCATCAACGGTATTGGTTAGTGTATTGTAGCGTGGTCCTTTCCCAATATTATATTCAGTCTGAATTCCGAAAGGTTTTGGATACAAAACAAAAGTTGCTCCAATTCGTTGGTCTTTCACATATTGAGGGTCATTTACTATTACTCCCGAAGAAATCTCTCCTGTAAAAGCCCATTTTCCTGTGTAAGCCTGAATTCCAGGTTCGATAATTTGACTTCCTATTACAAAAGGATAGGTTACTCTGGCCACTACGTTCAAATCTCTGTTTCCATCCAGTTTGTTTGCAATTTGTCCGTTGTAAACTCCAAAGGCAAAAACTCCAAAATCGCCAGAACCTTTATAACCATCTTTTACTAACATTGCAAAACGCTCTCTTATTTCGGCCGGAGCCCAGTAAAAGAAAATTCCCAAATCACGCTCATTTAATATAGCACTGTTCATAGCATCATTACGATCTAAAGCCAGACGTTGCGAACTTGACTGCATGTTTTCAAAACCATACGGAATCTTACTTTGTCCTACACGAACACGATATTCTTTTTTCTTATCAAAAGAAAGATCAAAATATAAATCACGAATCTGAACGAAGTTTTGAATACCGGTACTTGGTGAGCTGGCAAAATCAGGTTGAAAATAGAAGAAAACATTTGGATGAACCTGACCTGAAAATACTAAACGTGCACGTCTGATAAAAAGTCCGTTGTTTGCTTTTGCATCCGGAGCTGTAGAAGTTGTACCCCACGATTTATCACATTGTTCACAGGAAACTTTATCATTTGTAGATAACAAACCATTGTATCTAATTTGAGCATAACCTCTTAAAGAGATTCTGTCATACCAATGTTCGTCGTTACTAACGCCCGATTTGGTATCTGGTAGTTTTGCTTTATTGATGGAATCCAGAAGGCGAACTACTTCTTTTTTTACATCTTCTTTACTTAGTTCCTGTGCGTTTGAAACACACGCAAATAGCAACAACATTGCTAAAAGTTTTACTTTCATTATTTCTCTTTTCTTTGACACTCCGTTTCAGGTGCAAAGATGTAACTACCTATGTTAAGAAATCATTAACAAGACGTTACTATTATAAGAATATTTGTTTCGAAATAGTTAGGTAATCATTATTGCATTCTGCAGGCCTTATTTTACGGTACTTTATCTTAGCTGAACTTACAATTACTTAACCTCAGGTTTTATTACTTTATTTGCTTTTTCAAGTGTAAAAGAAAATTCAGAACCAATTCCGAACTCACTTTCTACATACACTTTTTCTTTATGCGCCTCAATAATATGTTTTACGATTGCCAAACCTAAACCAGAACCACCTTCAGATCGTGTTCCGCTTTTATCAACTCTGTAAAAACGTTCAAAAAGTCTTGGAATATTTTGTTTTTCGACACCTTCTCCATTATCGCTAATACGAATTAAGACTTTTTTCTTGGTTAAATTTACGACACCAACTTCTGTCAAACCACCGTCTTTTCCATATTTAATAGAGTTCACAATCAGGTTCTCCAGAACTTGTTGAATTCTGTCCTTATCTCCCCGAACAATAACTGATTTCACATTTCGACTTTCAAAAGCCAATTTGATCTTCTTTTTGTCCGCCTTCATTTCTAATAAATCGAAAACATTCTGAATCAATTCTACAATGTCAAAATCAGTCATATTCAAATCCAGATCACCAGATTCCAATTTGGTAATCATATCTAAATCTTCAACTATATAGATAAGACGCTCTACTCCCTTCTCGGCACGTTTTAAATATTTTTTTCGGATATTTTTATCATCCATCGCACCATCTAATAAAGTAGAAACATAACCCTGAACAGTAAACAGAGGTGTTTTTAGTTCGTGCGAAACATTTCCTAAAAACTCTCTTCGATATTGCTCACGAATTTCGAGCATTTCAATTTCCAGTTTTTTATCGGTGGCAAACTTTTTCACTTCTCGTGAAAGCGTTTCCATGTCTGTAGTAATCGGCTGATTAATCAACGTAGTTGATTCTAATAAGGAAACCTCATCGTAAATTTTCTTAACCCTTCTATAAATGAAACGTTCTACGCGATATTGTAAAACCAAGAACGAGAAAATATAAATGGATATAAGAAAAATTATTCCAAAAGCGATTTGATGATTCAATTGGCCTTTATAAAACAAAGACATCAGCATCAGCACAAATCCAGTAGCAAAAAGGCTTATGTACAATGCCGATTTGACAGCAAATTTGTATGTTTTTTTAAAATTAATTTTCATTGATATTATTTAACCATTAAGAGATTAAGAAAAAATAAGCTTAACTCAAAAACCATATAAGAAATTGAAGATCATATAAATGTAATGAACTTCAATTTCTTATATGGTTTAAATTTATTGAATGTTTTTAAAACAATCTGAATCCGTTTAAATCTTAACTAAAATTCCAGTGTTGCACTAAAACCTTAGCGACTTAGTATCTTAGAAGCTTAGTAACTTTAAAAAAACTAAACTTCAAATTTGTATCCTACTCCTTTTATTGTTTTAAAAAGCTCTTCTCCAATCTTTTCACGTAGTTTTCTGATGTGAACGTCGATAGTTCTTCCACCTACAACTACCTCATTTCCCCAAACTTTATCAAGAATTTCATCTCTTTTAAAAACTTTTCCAGGTTTTGAAGCTAATAAATAGAACAATTCGAATTCTTTTCTCGGTAATGCAATTTCTACATTCCCTTTTATAATCTTATATTCTTCACGGTTAATTTCAATACCTCCAACATTTAAGGTATCGCTAACGACTTCTTGTTCTTTTAACCTTCTTAACAAAGCCTTTACTTTGCTGACCAATAATTTTGGTTTTATTGGTTTTGTAATATAATCATCAGCACCAGCGTCAAAACCAGCAACTTGCGAATAGTCTTCACTTCTTGCCGTTAAAAACGTTATGATAACATTATTTAATTCAGGGATTTTTCTGATGTGTTCACAGGCTTCCATTCCGTCCATTTCAGCCATCATTACATCCATAATAATTAAGTCCGGCAATTCTTTTTGAGCTTTTGCAATGGCATCTTTTCCATTTGAAGCTGTTACAATTTGGTAGCCTTCCTGAGCAAGGTTATAGCCTACAATTTCCAGGATATCCGGTTCATCGTCAACTAATAAGATCTTGGTTTGTGTTTTTTTCATAAAATAGCAAAAATTGAGTTTTTTCATCAAATTCTATTCTTCTAAATCCGATGATTTTTAATTGCGATGGTAAATATAACAATAAATCAACGGTTAAAAATTCGTGTTAACGGTAATTTAATCTGGTAACAATTTGATAATCTACACGGAACAAAAACATAACAAGTAGCTAACATGAACTTTACAGTGCGGTCATTTCTTTGCACAAAAATAAATTAAACACAACACTGAAATGAAATTCAATTTAAAATTTCTAATTATTACATTATTTATCTGCACGATTTCGATCGCTCAAAACAAAGGTACAATTTCTGGCGTACTAACTGACAAAGAAATGAATAATGAAGTTTTACCTTTTGCAAATGTCCTTATAAAAGGAACTAACATTAGCGCTAACACTGACATTGACGGAAAATATTCCATAAATGTAAATCCTGGAACTTATACTATTATTTTTAGCTTCGTAGGATATGAATCTGTAGAAAAACCTGTAACAGTTAAATCAAACGAAACTGTTACTGTAAATCAGGTTCTTTCTTCAGGAGGTTACACCCTTAATGATGTTGTAGTAAAATCTGCTAGTACCAACAGAGAAAAAGAAACCGCTTTATTATTAGACCAAAAAAATGCTGTAGTTATCAAACAAAGTATTGGTGCACAGGAAATGTCTAGAAAAGGGGTTAGTGATGTTGAGGAAGGTTTGACAAAAATAACCGGAATTAGCAAAGTTGGATCAAGAGGTTTATTTGTTCGTGGTCTTGAAGATCGTTACAACAACTTATTGATTAACGAACTTGCTGCACCTTCAAACAATCCATTTTCTAAAATCGTTCCTTTGGATTTATTCCCAACAAACATTGTGGGAGTAATTGATGTTTATAAAACATTTAACCCAAATATTTATGGTGATTTTGCTGGTGGAACATTTAATATTCAAACATCAAAAGCAAGCAAAAGTGTAACTAAATTAAACCTTGGTTTTGGATACACAACAGGAAACAGCTTTAAAGATTTCTTACTTTCAAGCGATGCTGATACTGCTGCCGGTTTCTTCGGATTTAACGGAAAAGACAGAGAACTACCAAGTTTCTTAGGTCCAAATGCTTCAAAAACAGCTTTCACAAACGATCAGGCTTTAAGCTCTGTGAGTGGCGATAAAGGTTTTAACGCAAGCAAAAACAAAAGTCCTTTAAATTCCAGCTTAAATTTACTTCACTCAGAAAAATTTGATTTAAGCAACGAACGTTCTTTCTCTTATTTATTATCTATTAATTATGATAATAACTATGCAATTAGAGAAGGTGTTGACAGAACTTTAGATATTCAGACTACAGGTTCAAAATACGTTAATAATTTTGTAACTACAGATTACCGCTTTAAAACTACTACGTCTGCATTAGTTGGATTAAACTACAATGCAAACAGATTTAAATTAGCTTTTAATACGTTATATATTAAAACTACTTTGAACTCGATAAGAGATCAATTTGGTCAAGCCGGTGGAACAGCTATTCAAAACACATTAATCCGTACGAATCAATTAGACAAAAGTGATTATTTGAACTTTCAATTATTAGGTGAATATAATTTGACAGAAGATAAAAATCAAACAATAAAAGCTGGTGTTTCTTACGCTGATACAAAGTTCGAGCAACCTGACAGAAAGTTCTTTACAGGACAAAAAACAGGCGAAGATGAGATTAACACTTCATACGGAGGGAATAACTTTTTACGCCAATATTTAACTGTAGACGGAAACTCATTTCTATCAGCAATGGCGGAGTACAACCTTAAGTTTGGAAAAGATGGAAAACAAAACAAATTAACAGTTGGTTACAACGGTAATACTTCAGGAATGGAATCTTCTTACCGATTTGTTTCTAGCCGTGGTGGTTTGTTTACCTCTAGCATAAACAATATAAATGATCACATCATAAGCGATCTTCAGGCTAATAACGGAACTTCTTTTGAAGAAAACTCTAATTCAACCTGGAAAGTAAAACTTACAGAAACTGCCAATGCAGGTTACACTAATTTACTTTTAAAATTTGGAGAAAAATACGAACTTAACGCTGGTGTAAGGGTTGAAAGCACAACCAAGGAAACAAAGTACAGAGGATTAGGAAGTTTTGACTCTCCGTTTAGAGTAAGTACATACGATAACTTATATGTTTTACCTTCATTGAACGTAAAATATTTGATGAATGAAAAATCAAACCTGCGTTTTGCTGCAAGTAAAACATACACAAAACCGGTAATAATGGAATCTTTCCCGATCTCTTACCAAAATGCTGATGGAACTTCAGTACAAGGAAATTCATTATTAAAAAATAGTGATAATTATAATGCAGATTTAAAGTACGAATTATTCCCTTCTGCAAAAGAAATGTTTGCTGTAGGTGCATTTGCAAAATATTTGGATAACCCAATTGAAAGAACTTTTGTTTCGAATGCTACAACAGGAACTGTTACAACATTCTTAAATTCTGACAATGCAACTTTATTTGGACTTGAAGCTGAGTTCCTTTTTGGACTAAACAGAATTAGCGAAGATCTTTCAGCATTCTCATTTGGATTAAACGGTACATTAATGGCTACTAAAGTGAACGTAAGCCCAACATATGCTTCAGCAGATGAGGATGGAGTAGTTACTATTAATCCATCAATAGAAACACACAAAGGTTCAAGAGATTTACAAGGCGCATCAAACTGGTTAGTAAATTCAGATTTGAAATATGAATTCAATTTAGGAAAAGACTGGACAAATACGATGTCTCTTGTTTACGGTGTATTCGGAAAAAGAATTTATGCAGTAGGAACAAACGGTCAGGATCATACTTATGAATTACCTGTATCACAATTGGATCTTGTTTGGGCAAGCAAAATTTCAGAGCACTTTGATGTGAAGTTTACTGCTGACAACTTACTAAATCCTGCAAGAAGATTAGAATTCGGAAACGAAGGAACTATCAAAGTTGCAGAAGAATCTTTATTAGCTCAAAGCTATAAAAAAGGAGTTGGTTTTTCTGTTAAACTAGGATACACTTTTTAGTACCCTCACACTATATAAAACGAAAGCTCCAGATATCTGGGGCTTTTTTTTTGTTTATAAACTATCATCAAAAATCTCTTAACATTCCCTTGACATTTTAGTTGGTTTTTGATAACTGTAATGTAATACTGAGATAACACCTAAAAAGGATTTCCGTTCTAATTTTGACAAAAATAAAAAACGAATAATACAACACACAAATTATGAAAACTAAACTTTTTGCTTTAGCTCTTGCTACAGGTTTATTCTTAAATTCTTGCTCTAGTAGCGACAATCCAACACCTACTACTCCTACTCCTGCAACAGGTGAAATCTCTGGTACAATTACTGCAAACAAAACTTATGCTTACGGTAACTATACTTTAAAAGGAATTGTAAAAATTAATGCTGGTGTAACTGTAACTTTTGATGCAGGATCAACAATTACTATTGATAAAGCTACCGGAGACAACGCATTAGTTGTTTTAAAAGGTGGAAAATTAATCACTAACGGAACTGCTGACAAACCAGTTGTTTTCACAGAAAAATCAAAACTTCCAGGTTCTTGGGGAGGTATCATTGTTTATGGTGACGCTCCTGTAAAAGTAGCTGGTGGAGGAACTTCTGGTACATCTGAAGATGGTAACAAAATTGCTTACGGTGGAGCTGTTGCAAATGACAATAGCGGTTCATTAGTATACACAAGAGTAGAATATGCTGGATCTAAATTAGCTGATGGAGATAAAGAAAACAATGGTTTTACTTTCTATTCAGTAGGTTCAGGAACAGTATTAGATCACTTAGTATCTTACAAAGGTGCTGATGACGGATACGAATTCTTCGGAGGAACTGTAAGTTTAACAAATTCTATCTCTTACGGAAACTATGATGATTCATTTGACTGGCAAGATGGATGGCAAGGTCAAACAAATACAAACTGGTATGCTTACCAAACTGGAAAAGGTAACTACGGAATGGAAATCGAAGCGTCTTTAAATGACAATGCTTTTGGACCAAAAGTTTCTAACATTACTTTAAGAAGAGCAGCTGGAAACGTTCCTGAAGTTGGAGACAATCAAGTTGATGCTTTCCAATTCAAAAGAGAAGGTAACGGAGAATACAGCAACATCATCATTGATGGTTACGGTAACTTCACAAATGCAGCTGGAACTGTATACACAGGATCTGCAGTTAGTATCTTAGATGCTGCAACAAACGATCACCAAGTGAAAACATCTAAAATTAAACTTTTAAATGTAAAAATCACTAACACAACAAACGTATTGCCAATCGGAGCTACATCAGCTATTGTTGTTGCTTTCCCTACTGGAACTTTCGTTCAAAGCGCTACTGCAACAGGAGCTTCTTTAACGGGTGGTGCATGGGCAACAGTTGACGGTGTTGACTTGACTAAATAGTATTAAAAAAATATAATTGTTAAAAACATCCTAAATATTTAGGATGTTTTTTTTTGGTGTAGTTTTTGTAATTTTTTTTGTATATTTACTGTAACCAAAATAACGCGATGGCAAAAAACTACTTTTATATTACATTCTTATTGGCTTTTTTCTTTACTGTAAGTGTCTCGGCACAAGACAGTAAGCAATTACCAAAACCTCAAGAGCCTACAACTATTGAGGGACTAAGCTTGTACCCTAATCCAGTGACAAACGGAAAGGTTTATATCTCCTCTAAAAATGACTTAGAGAAAGAGATAATCGTTTTTGATGTTTTGGGTAAAAAAGTAATCCAAACCCATTTGTCTTCAAAAGAATTAAACGTATCTGATTTGGTTCCTGGTGTCTATATCATCAAAATTTACGAAGAAAATGCATCCGCAACCCGAAAGCTCATTATTCGGTAAAACATAATTAAGAAAGCTCCAATTTGGAGCTTTTTTTAGTTTACAGTCACAGTATTCAGTTAAGCACATTGCGTATAAAACTGAGACTGAAAACCGAGACTGAAAACTAAAAAACAATATCTTTGTAAAAAAAAAGTTTTGATCACAGCCAACGATATTTTTACCATTTCGAGTCAGAAACAATTTGAAAAAATAGCACTAAAAGTGTTTCGTTTTCAACACGAGAACAATAAGGTATATCGTGATTTTTGTGATTTTCTAAAAGTAAATCCACAACAGGTAAAATCTTTGAAACAAATTCCTTTTTTACCCATACAATTTTTCAAAAGTCATGAGGTTGTTTCTAATTCCGATTCTCCTCAGGTTACTTTTACCAGCAGCGGTACAACCGGAATGATTACCAGCAGACATTTAGTTACCGATGCTTCTCTTTATGAAGAAAGTTACCGCAACGGATTTTCTCAATTTTATGGCAACATCGAAGATTACGTTGTTTTAGCTCTTTTGCCATCGTATCTCGAACGCGATGGATCTTCACTTATTTACATGGTCGAAGACCTTATAAAGCTATCCAATCAGCCTGAAAGCGGGTTTTATTTACACAATCATGACGACTTAATTAAAAAACTGACCGAATTAGATGAATCCGGGCAAAATGTGATTTTAATTGGTGTTACTTACGCTTTGTTGGATTTGATTGAAAAACAGCAATTCAATCTTCAAAACACCATTATTATGGAGACTGGCGGCATGAAAGGAAAACGCAAAGAAATGATTCGCGAAGAATTGCACGAACAACTTTGTAAAGGTTTTGGTGTAAATGCTATTCATTCTGAATATGGCATGACCGAACTTTTGGCGCAAGCCTATTCTTTAGGTGAAGGTATTTTTGAATGTCCGTCCTGGATGCACATTTTGGTTCGCGATCCTGAAGATGCACTCACTTACGTGAATGATGGAAAAACAGGTGGAATCAACGTTATTGATTTAGCCAACATCAATTCATGCTCTTTTATCGCCACGCAGGATTTGGGCAAAAAATATCCCAACAACTCTTTCGAGGTATTGGGACGTTTTGATAATTCTGATATTCGTGGTTGCAACCTAATGGTTTTATAGTTTAACCGTTGATTTGGTAAATCGTTAAATCGCTTTTACGAACCGATTAAACAATTACACGATTAAACAGTTAACCGATTAAACCACTCTAATCACAAAATAATTTTTCTTTCCACTTTGTAATAACACAAATTGTTTATTAATTAAATCATTTGAAGTTAAAACAAAATCTTCTTTGATTTTTTCTCTGTTTACCGAAATTGAATTCGCTGTTAAAGCTCGTCTAGCTTCTCCGTTCGATTTAAAAAAACCTGTCTTTTCGTTTAAAACAGAAACAATATCCAATCCATTTTCCAAATCAGCTTTTGCAATTTCTGCTTGAGGCACTCCGTCAAAAACTTCCAAAAAAGTCACTTCATCCAATTGTTTCAAATCGTCTGCAGTTGAGTTTCCAAACAAAATATTCGAAGCCTGAATCGCTTTTTCTAATTCTTCTTTACTGTGAACAAAAATTGTGATTTCTTCAGCCAATTTCTTTTGCAAAACTCTTAAATGCGGAGCGTTTTTATGCTCTTCAATTAAAGTGTCAATTGTATCTTTATCTAAAAAAGTAAAGATTTTGATATATTTTTCAGCATCAACATCTGTTGCATTTACCCAAAACTGGTAGAATTTATACACTGAAGTTTTATCAGCATCCAACCAAACATTTCCTCCTTCAGATTTCCCGAATTTAGATCCGTCAGCTTTTGTAATTAATGGTGTTGTTAAAGCAAATGCTTTTGCACTTTCCCCACCCATTCTGCGTACTAATTCCGTTCCTGTGGTAATATTACCCCATTGATCAGAACCTCCCATTTGCAAAAGGCAGCCGTTATTTTTATATAAATGGTAAAAATCATAACCCTGAATCAATTGGTAAGTGAATTCCGTGAAAGACATTCCTTCTCCTTCTCCACTCAATCTCTTTTTAACAGAATCCTTCGCCATCATATAATTTACCGTGATACGTTTTCCAACTTCACGGGCAAAATCAATAAAAGAGAATTCTTTCATCCAGTCATAGTTATTTACCATAATTGGAGCATTCGATGCTGTTGAATTAAAATCTAAGAAACGAGACAAAACACTTTTGATTCCGGCTACGTTTTTAGCCAAAGTTTCTTCGTTCAGTAAATTTCTTTCGTCAGATTTTCCAGACGGGTCGCCAATCATTCCTGTTGCACCACCAACCAAAGCAATTGCTTTATGGCCGGTTCTATTTAAATGAACCAATAAAATGATCTGAACCATACTACCAATATGTAGCGAATCTGCCGTTGGATCAAAACCAATATATGCCGTAGTTACTTCCTTTAGCAATTGTTCTTCCGTTCCTGGCATGCTATCATGATATAACCCGCGCCACTTTAATTCTTCAACTAGATTCTTCATTTTTTAAAATAATTTGTGCAAATATAATCAATGGCAATGGCAATGGCAAAAAACAATAGCAATGGTAAAAGCAACTTTCAATCTCAAAAAAAATAAAAATGTGGAAACACGTAAAAAAACATAATCGATTTTATATATTTTCGTCAACCAAATCACTAATATGAAAAAACTTTTACTCCTTACATTATTCCTTTATTTCTCGTCAATTAATGCTCAAATTTCTTTCGAGAAAGGTTATTTTATTTCAAATAACGGAATTAAAACACAATGTTTTATAAAAAACATTGACTGGTACAACAACCCTGTCGACTTCCAGTATAAAATTTCTATTGATGATAATGATATTAAAACAGAAACCATTACGACAGTAAAAGAATTTAGCGTCGAAAACGGCGCGTCGTTCAAAAGAGCAACTGTAAAAATTGACATGTCAGATAATCGATTAGAAAATATTACAACAACAAAAAACCCTGTCTGGAAAGAAGAAACGATCTTTTTAAAAAAATTAGTAGAAGGAAAAGCAACATTGTACTATTATCTTAATAAAGATATGCTAAGATTCTTTTATGAAACAGCCAATGTTCCTACAGAACAGCTTGTTTTTAAAGAATATCTTTCAATAAACGATCAAACTGGAGCCAGAACAACAGAAGAAAATAATTATTTCAAGCAACAGTTATTCAATAACGTACAGAACGAAAATACCAGTGAAAATGAAATCAAAAGGCTGACATACAAAACAGAACCATTAGTTAAATATTTTTTAAAGTACAACGACGCTGATGCTGCCACGATTGAAAAAACTATAAGCACTAAAAACAAAGGCATCATTTATTTAAAAGTATCTGCTGGCGCAAGTTTTACATCTCTAACAGTAGACGGAGCAGAAAGTTCTGGATATCAAAATGCGAAATATGAGAACAAAACTCAGCCAACATTTGGCCTTGAAGGAGAATATATTTTCCCATTCAACAAAAATAAATGGAGCGCATTCCTGGGATTATTTTATCAAAAATACGAAGACAGTAAAGATTACGGCGTATTATACAGCGTAACTAACAGTCAACATGTTGAACATCCATCTACCGTAAAATATTCAGGTTTTAGCCTTCCGGTAGGCGTGCGTCATTATTTCTTTTTAAATCAAAATTCAAAAATATTTATAAATGCTGCTTATGTTGTTACCTTAGGCGGAAAATTTACTTATGAATCTAAATTTGTAAATTTAGACGGAAAAGCACAAGGAAACTTTGCTTGCGGTCTTGGTTACAATTTTAAAAACAAAATTAGCACCGAAATCAGATACAATGCTAGCAAAAACTTACTTAACAACTACATGCCCTTTTCTACTCATTACAGCAGTGTAGATTTATTATTATCTTATACGGTTTTCTAAAACAATTTTAGTATATTTAAAATGCTGTCAGAATATTTAAAAACATTATTCCGGCAGTATTTTTTATTAGAGTTCAAAGCCCAAAAGCTTTGCAACTTTGTAGCTCTGCACCTTTGCACCTTTAAACCAAAATCGATATATTTACAAAATGGTACTAGTAACTGGAGGAACAGGTTTAGTTGGCGCGCATTTATTACTTCATTTAATCGAAAATGGAGAAAACGTTCGGGCAATTTACAGAAACCCCAATAACATTCAGAAAGCAAAATCTGTTTTTGAACTTTATGGAAAAACGGATTTATTTGAAAAAATTAATTGGCTTGAAGCCGATATTTTAGACGTTCCTTCACTCGAAATTGCCTTTATTGATATCGAATACGTTTACCACTGCGCAGCTTTGATTTCATTTGACCCCAAAAATGAAGATGGACTACGAAAGACAAATATAGAAGGAACAGCCAATATGGTTAATTTTTCTTTAGCCAAAGGAATAAAAAAATTCTGTTTTGTAAGTTCGATAGCTGCTTTGGGAGATCCGGCACCACACGAAAAATATATCACAGAAGAAACCGACTGGAATCCGGAAAAACCACACAGCGATTACGCCATTTCTAAATATGGTGCCGAAATGGAAGTTTGGCGTGCTGTTCAGGAAGGTTTAAATGTAATTATAGTAAATCCGGGCGTTATTTTAGGACCAATTCGAAGTGCAAAAATCTTCCCAGAAGGAAGTGCTGAACTTTATACAAGAGTCGCTAACGGACTTTCATTCTACATGCTTGGAAGCACCGGTTTTATCACTGTAGATGATGTCGTGAGAATATCGTATGAATTGATGAAAAGCAACATTAAAAACGAACGGTTTACTTTGATTGCAGACAATATTATTTTCCGTGATATTTTAAATACGATTGCTGAAGCACTCAAGGTTAAAAAACCACACTTGCACGCAAGTCCTATAGTAATGAATTTTCTTTGGATTGCCGATGGAATATTTTCGACCTTGTTTTTTCAAAAAAGACGTATGACAAAAGCAACTGCCAAAGCTTCTTATTCAAAAAATCTTTATTCTAATGAAAAAATAAAAACCGTTCTGGGAACGGTTTTTCTGGATGTTCATCACTATATAAAAGACGTTTCGAAATTATAGAACCTAAATTTACATAGCTTCCTCTTTTACTGCGCCATTAATTACCGGCTTTCTCACAGGTTCTTTTATCGAATCTTTTAGTTTCAACTTAAGCTTATTCTTTTTTTCTGCTTTTTTCTGTTCAATTTTAACAATCGAATCAACAGCTCTTTGTTTCACTGCTAATCGTTTACCAATTTCATCATACATATCTTTGTATGTATCATAATCTGCGGCATAATAAATATTGCTTTGTGCAAACTGAAGACTATCTACTTTATATTTTCTAAGAATAAATTTCTTTGGATCAGAATTAATAGAATCCAAAGACAATGGATTTTGGTATTTCATTGCATCCAAAAGAGACAAATCATACATAATATCAATCATTTTTCCTTTCTCAATAAGTCTTTTTGGCTCTTTGACCAATTCTTTTTTACAACTTACAGAAAGAAACAAAACCAATATTATAAATACAAAATTCTTCATTTACCTTTTTTATCTGTCAAACAATAATCTTTTTCCAGCACGGATGTCTTTTACTTTGAAATTATTATAAACCATTTCTCCATTCACAAAAGTATGCGTGATTCTGGATTTAAAAGTAAAATTTTCAAACGGTGACCAACCGCATTTATATAAAATATTTTCTGGTTTCACACTCCAGGGCAAACTCGGATTCACAATTACCAAATCGGCAAAATAACCTTCTTTAATAAAACCTCTTTTTTCGATCTTGAAAATTTTAGCCGGATTGTGGCACATTTTTTCCACGATTTTCTCGACACTTATTTTCCCTTGATGATGCGCCTCAAACATTGCCACGACAGCATGTTGTACAAGCGGACCTCCAGAAGGTGCTTTTAAGTACGATTGCATTTTTTCTTCTTTGGTATGAGGGGCGTGATCTGTAGCAATAACATCAATACGACCATCATTTAAGGCTTTCCAAAGTTCAGCACGGTCTTCGGCCGTTTTTACTGCAGGATTCCATTTAATGAAATTTCCTTTCGTTTTATAATCTTCATCGGTAAACCAAAGATGATGTACACAAACCTCAGCTGTGATTTTTTTATCTTCTAATGGAATTTTATTCGTAAACAACTCCATTTCTTTCGCAGTTGAAAGATGAAAAATATGAAGTCTTGCTCCTGTTTTTTTCGCCAAAGCCACCGCTTTTGAAGATGAAATATAACAAGCTTCAGCACTACGAATTAAATGATGCGCCGTTACCGGAATATCTTCACCATATTGCTCTTTGAATGCGGCAAGATTATTTTGAATTGTAGTTTCATCTTCGCAATGAACCGCTATTAACATTGGTGTACTTGAAAAGATTTTCTCTAAAGTTTCTTCTTTATCAACCAACATATTTCCGGTTGAAGAACCAAGAAATATTTTAATCCCAGCTACATTTTTTGGATTCGTTTTTAAAACTTCTTCCAGATTGTCGTTGGTTGCGCCCATCATAAACGAATAATTCGCAAATGATTTTTCGGCTGCAATTTCGTATTTGTCTTCAAGGATTTCCTGAGTAACGGCATTCGGAACCGTATTGGGTTGTTCGATGAAAGAAGTAATTCCTCCTGCAACTGCTGCTCTCGATTCTGATTCTATATCTCCTTTGTGTGTTAATCCTGGTTCTCTAAAGTGAACCTGATCATCAATTGCGCCCGGTATTAAATAACTTCCTTCGGCATCTATTACTTTACAATCAGATGTTTTTAGGCTAATGCTGTCTGAAATTTCAACAATTAAGTCGTTTTCGATCAAAACATCACCTTCAAAAATTGATCCTTCGTTTACAATTTTAGCATTTTTGATTAAAATCCTGTTCATCGCCCTGGCTTTATAATGTATTGAATAATTTTTTTAATCGAAGAGAAATAACTCCAAGTATAGCTTCCTTGATAATGGCATTGCTCATTTTCGAAACTCCTTTAGTACGATCCGTAAAAATAATAGGAACTTCTGTTATTTCAAATTTACCACAATATGTTCGATATTTCATTTCAATTTGAAAAGCATATCCAACAAATTTAATTTTGTTCAGATTTATCTTCTCTAATACTTCTCTCTTATAACAAACAAAACCTGCAGTTGCATCATGAATTTTCATTCCGGTAATGAATTTCACATACACCGAAGCAAAATAAGACATTAACACGCGGCTCAAAGGCCAGTTTACCACATTTACACCTGTTACATAACGAGATCCAACAGCTAATGCCGCACCTCCAAAATGGCAGGCGTCATACAATTTTTCAAGATCATTGGGGTTGTGGGAAAAATCAGCATCCATTTCAAAAATGAAATCATAATTACGTTCTAAAGCCCATTTGAAACCATGAACATAAGCGGTTCCTAAACCTGCTTTTTTAGCTCTTTTTTCTAAAAATAATCTCCCAGGATATTCCTCCTGTAACGTAATCACTTTATTTGCAGTGAAATCTGGCGAATTATCATCAATAATTAGAAGATGAAAAGGTTTATGTTGCGAAAGAACAGCTCTAACTATACTTTCAATATTTTCGATTTCGTTATAAGTGGGAATTATGACAATACAATCATTCATTTTTCTCGGTAATTTCACCGCAAAAGTAAACTTTTTATAGCATTTGATTCATAATAAATATATAATAAAAGTATTGAGACAAAAAATTACTAATTTTGTGTCGTTATGATTGAACAGCTTCACCCCAGAATTCTAGAAAACAAAGATTGGGCAACACTTTTATTTGTGGTGACCTTTGCCGTTGTTGCGATGACAAAATCAGCTTACGAAACTAGATTTAGCGAATTTAGTAAGCTTATTTTCTCAGATAAATACGCGAAAATTTATCGTGATAATAACCACTTGAAAAGCAGCTTTACAATTGGCTTGTTTTTCGTTCAGGTTATTTCGTTTGCTTTTTTCATTCAGCTTACGATGCACATTTTTTCGCAGGATCCAAAAACCGGTGCTTATGGTGTATTAAAAACGGACTGGATTTTATTCATTCAGATCGCGACATTGTTACTTTATTTCATTCTCGCGAAGTATTTAATTGAGAAAATTGTAGCGACTTCCTTCAATATTGATGAGTTTGCCGACCTTTTTAACTTACAAAAAGTAACCTATCGAACGTATATTGGTGTTTTAATTCTGCCAATCAACGCCGTTTTGTTCTATTATGACAATATTCCTAAAATTATTCCACTAGCAATAATAGGCGTTTCGCTGTGTCTAAGCCTCTACTCGTATTTTATTTCGATTAAAACGTATCAAAATGCAATATTCGGTAAGTTATTTTATTTTATTTTATATCTTTGCGCTCTTGAAATAGCCCCTTATTATTTTCTTTATTATTGGATTACAAAAGGGAGTGCTTAGAAAATGTTTATAATATGAAAGTGAAAACAATTTTGGTGTCACAGCCTGAACCTAAAGTGGAGAATTCTCCTTACTTTGAGCTCCAACAAAAACACAAAATAAAAATTGATTTCAGACCATTTATTCATGTGGAAGGGGTTAGCGCAAAAGAGATTCGATTGCAAAAAATCGATCTTAATCATTACACTGCGATCATTTTAACAAGTCGAAATGCTGTAGATCATTTTTTTAGAGTGGCTGATGAAATGCGTTACAAAGTTCCTGAAGGATTGAAGTATTTTTGTCAATCTGAAGCTGTTGCATTTTATCTGCAGAAGTATGTAGTGTACAGAAAGCGTAAAATTTACGTTGGAGCAAAAGA
The DNA here is from genome assembly GCA_900107365.1 of Flavobacterium aquidurense. Classification (GTDB taxonomy): domain Bacteria; phylum Bacteroidota; class Bacteroidia; order Flavobacteriales; family Flavobacteriaceae; genus Flavobacterium; species Flavobacterium aquidurense. The sequence goes on along the minus strand of FNPS01000007.1, from coordinate 232,257 downwards.
TTTTGCAGACTTATCTCCTCTTATCAAAAAATACAAGGACGAAAAATTCTTGTTACCAGCTTCTGATCAATTGAATGCAGATGCACCTATAACCTTAAACAACTTAAAAGTAGATTGGGCACAAGCTGTTTTTTACAAAACGGTAATGAGTGATTTATCTGATTTGGCTGATGTTTATTATGACGTTTTAGCATTTTTTAGTCCAACCGGAATCAAATCATTATTTAAAAACTTCCCGGACTTTAAACAAAACAATACCAGAATTGCTGTTTTTGGAAGCACAACTCAAAAAGAAGCTTTAGATCATGGTTTAAGAATCGATATTCTTGCTCCAACACCTGAAACACCTTCTATGACAATGGCTTTAGAAAAATACATTAATGAAGCAAACAAAGGGAAATAGTCCTTTTACTATACAATTTTTAAAATTCCAAATTCCAACTTTCTTGTTGAGATTTGGAATTTTTTTTTACACAAATCTCAGGTATCTGTATCAAGTTTAAAACTTTGACAAAGATTTTCATATTCAATTAAAAGTTTTATCCATAAATTTGATTTCTATTATAAACCAAAAACAAGAAATCTAGTTTCAAATTACAACTCATGAAAATCAACTCCCTTATAATTGAAATCGACGGTATCGACAAAGAAATTCTTCGCTATTTAATGGATGATGCCCGAAAACCTATTTTACAAATTGCCAACAAAATAGGCATTTCAGGAGCTGCGATTCATCAGCGGTTGAAAAAACTGGAGCAATCGGGTGTGATTTCAGGGTCGAAGTTTACTGTAAACCCAAAAGTTTTAGGCTACAATACCATGGCCTTTATTGGCGTTTATCTGGATAAAGCTTCGAGAAACTCTGAAGCCGTAAAAGACTTGAAAAAAATTCCCGAAGTTTTAGAATGTCATTACACCACCGGAAACTGGTCGGTTTTGATTAAAATCATATGTCGTGATAACGAACATTTAATGCAGCTATTGAATACTAAAATTCAGGCCATTGAAGGCGTTTCAAGAACGGAAACTTTTATTTCTCTGGATCAGCAGATTGACAGGCAGATTCAACTTTAATTAGATAATGCGGCAATTAGAAAATTAGATAATTTTGTAAAATTCTTTAAATTCAAATTTAAGACCTGAGATTAAAACCGTACTATTCTTTATAATTTACTTTATATTATTTCTCACTATAAGAGAAGTTCAATCAACAGGAAGCCCACATGGTCCAAATTTTAGTGACATTTTTTTTCTACTATCCATTCCAATCAGCATAATTTACACTATAATTCTTCTTTATAAATATTTTAAATCTGGAAGCAAAAATTATCTCAGTGCTATATTCGTAGTAACAATGTTATGGATTCTTTTTTACAATTCTTTGAAATTTATATATTAAAAAATAAGCACTAAAAAACCCGACAGGTTTTAAAAACCTGTCGGGCCTGCTATAAATTATCTAATTGACTAATTATCTAATTGACTAATTATCTAATTGCCACATTAATTAATTAATTAATTCCTCCTATTCCCAGAGTAAATCGAAATATAATACAGTAACGTTGCAATAGAACCAATCGCTGCGACCAAATACGTTCTTGCAGCCCATTTTAAAGCGTCTTTTGCACCTGCCTGCTCTTCTTGTGTCAGCATGTGTTTATTTTCTAACCAGGCCAGTGCTCTGTTACTTGCATCGTATTCTACCGGCAAAGTAATGATCGTAAATAATGTTGTTGCTGCAAAAATGACGATTCCGATTAATAATAGTTGTGGAAAAGTCCTGATCATTAAGATTCCTGCCAATAAAATCCATTGCACATAATTAGAAGCAACACTTACAATTGGCACTATTTTAGAACGCATTGTCAGCCATTCATACCCTATCGAATGTTGTACCGCGTGACCGCATTCATGCGCCGCAACAGCCGCAGCTGCAGCGTTACGATGATTGTAAACTGCCTCGCTTAAATTTACTGTTTTATCTGATGGATTATAGTGATCCGTTAATTGACCCGGAGTCGAAATAACACGAACATCTGTGATTCCGTTATCAGCCAGCATTTTTTCAGCAATTTCAGCACCACTCATTCCGTTTCTTAATTGTAGTTTAGAATATAATTCGAACTTGCTCTTCAACTTTGAACTTATCAACCAACTGAACAACATAATTGCTCCGGCAATGATTAAATATCCACTTCCCATGTTTATATATTTTTTAAATTGTTTTTAGAATATGCTTTTTAAATAATCTACAATTTACGAACCATTTTTCTAAAATGCCAAAATGACATCCTAATTTTAAATTAAATTCCAAATATGAAATTCCAAATTCCAATTTGAAGTGATTTTCCGCCACGAATTCACGAATTTTTAAATCAATTCGTGAATTCGTGGCGGAAAATAGGCGCAAAAAAAATTCCAAACCCAATCGTGAAAATTGGAATTTGGAATTTTAAATATTTGGATTTTAAATTATTTACCCTACAAGGTTGATGATTTTTCCCGGAACAATAATCACTTTATTCGGAGTTCTTCCATCTAATTGACGTAACGTTCTTTCATCTTTCATAATGATTTCTTCGATTTGCGCTGCGGTTAAATCCAAAGGCAATTCGATTGTGAAACGCATTTTTCCGTTAAACGAAACTGGATATTCTTTACTGCTTTCCACTAAGTGTTTCGCATCAAAAACAGGGAAATCAACTGTTGCAATTGAAGTGGTATGACCCAATTGCGCCCATAATTCTTCAGCAATATGCGGTGCATATGGAGAAACCAAAATAGCTAACGGCTCTAAGATTGCTTTTGAATGACAATTTTGAGATGACAATTCGTTTACACAAATCATAAACTGAGAAACTGAAGTGTTGAAAGAGAAATTCTCGATATCTTCTGCTACTTTTTTGATGGTTTTATGCAATGATTTTAAGTTGTCTTTTGTGGGTTCGTCGTTGTTTACGATTAAACCATTATTCTCATCAATATACAAACGCCATAGTTTTTTCAGGAAACCAAATACTCCAGAAATTCCAGCGGTATTCCACGGTTTTGCCTGCTCTAACGGACCTAAAAACATTTCGTACAAACGCAATGTATCCGCACCATATTCAGCACAAATATCATCTGGAGTTACAACATTGTATTTTGATTTCGACATTTTTTCGACTTCACGGCCAACGATGTATTTTCCGTTATCGTCTAAAATGAATTCTGCATCAGCGTAATCTTCTCTCCAGGCTTTGAATTTTTCAACGTCTAATTCATCAGAAGAATTAACCATTGAAACATCAGCGTGAATTGGCTGTACTTTATGTTCTCCTATTTTATTTTTAGAAACAAAACTATTAGTTCCTTCAATTCTATAAACAAAAGCACTAGTTCCTAAAATCATTCCCTGATTAATCAGTTTTTTGAATGGTTCTTCAGTTGGAGCAAAGCCTTTGTCTTTTAAGAATTTATTCCAGAAACGAGAGTACAATAAATGTCCGGTTGCGTGTTCGCTTCCTCCAATATATAAATCGACACTTTCCCAGTAAGCCAAAGCTTCTTTGCTTGCAAATTCATTTTCGTTATGTGCATCCATATAACGCATCCAGTACCAAGAACTTCCCGCCCAGCCAGGCATGGTATTTAACTCAAGAGGGAAAATTTCGAAATTATCAACCAAATCTTTATTAACAACTTCATTGTTTTTAGTATCCCAAGCCCAGATTGTTGCATTTCCTAACGGAGGCAAACCATCTTCTGTTGGTAAATATTTCTCTACTTCAGGCAAAATGATTGGCAAATGCTGTGCATCGATCATTTTTGGCAATCCGTTTACATAATAAACCGGGAAAGGCTCACCCCAATAACGCTGACGGGAAAAAACAGCATCACGCAAACGGTAATTTGTTTTTCCGCTTCCTTGTCCTATTTTTTCTAAAGCTGTAATTACAGCCTGAGTTGCATTTTTATAATTTAATCCGTTTAAGAAATCAGAATTCGCAATTTCAACATTGTCTTTTGAACCGTAAGCCGCTTCAGAAATATCAACATTTGCAAAAATATTTTTGATTTCCGGCATTCCGTTTTGACCTTTAAAGAAATTCGAAAAAGCGTAATCTCTCTCGTCTCCACAAGGAACCGCCATTACAGCGCCCGTTCCGTAACCTGCCAAAACGTAATCTCCAATCCAAACCGGAATGGCTTCTTTTGTAAAAGGATGTTCAGCATAAGATCCGGTAAACACTCCAGAAATGGTTTTTACATCGGCCATACGCTCACGCTCTGAACGTTTTGCTGTTTTTTCGATATAGGCTTCAACTGCATTTTTTTGATCAGCAGTTGTAATTTTTGCTACCAAATCATGTTCCGGAGCCAAAGTCATAAAAGTCACTCCAAAAATAGTATCAGGACGAGTTGTGAAAACTTCAATAAAAGAGTCTTTATTCCCAAGTACTAAGTCTGAAAGTGCAGCTTCACTTTGCACTAAGGACTTTGGACTAAGTACTTTAAACTTAACCATTGCACCTACTGATTTTCCGATCCAGTTTCTTTGTGATTCTTTTATTGATTCACTCCAGTCAATATCATTTAATCCTTGCAACAAACGCTCTGCATAAGCAGAAATACGCATGCTCCATTGGGTCATTTTTTTACGAATTACAGGATATCCTCCACGTTCTGAAACGCCGTTTACGATTTCGTCATTAGCCAAAACAGTTCCTAAACCAGGACACCAGTTCACTTCTGTTTCTGCCAAATACGTCATTCTGTATTGCAAAAGAATTTTCTCTTTTTGATCATCAGAATACGAATTCCATTCTGCTGCAGTAAAAATCGCTACGTTATCATCGCAAACTGCTTCTACCAATCCATTTCCTTCTCCTTCAAAAACTTTGACAAGTTCAGCAATATCAAAAGCTTTCCCTTCTTTTCTGCAATACCAGGAATTGAACAATTGGATAAAAATCCATTGTGTATGTTTGTAATAATCCGGATTTGAAGTACGAACCTCACGGCTCCAATCAAATGAAAATCCGATTTTATCTAATTGTTTTCTGTATCCGGCAATTTGTTTACCTTCTTTATCAACTCCACCATCAATATTTACGCGCGTTGTATCTTCCGGACGCTGTCCTGTCTGAATCGCATATTGTTCTGCAGGCAATCCAAAACTGTCGTATCCCATTGGGTGCAAAACATTAAAACCCTGATGTCTTTTGAAACGAGAATAAACATCTGAAGCAATATAACCCAGCGGATGCCCCACGTGTAATCCTGCTCCAGATGGATAAGGAAACATGTCTAAAACATAATGTTTAGGTTTTTCAGAATTGTTACTTGCAGCAAAAGTTTGGTTTTCAGCCCAATATTTTTGCCATTTTTCTTCGATTTCGTTTGGATTGTATTTCATTTCTAAGTGACTAAGATTCTAAGTGACTAAGGCTCTAAGGCTTTTCACTAATTAATTAGCGGCAAATTTACATTTATTGTCGTTTGTACCAAAGCTATTTCGTTGACAAACAAATAAAATAACAAAATACGTATTTTAAATTAAGTAAAAATACTTATATTTACATTTTAATACGTAGAAAAACATAATTTTCCCAAACAATTGCAAAGCAATAAGTTCCGCAGGAACGACCTATATTGTAGGGCTGGACTTCAGTCCAGTTTAAAATAAAGAATAATAATGCCTATTTTTGAATAGCATTAAAAAAATTAAAATGGCTGACAGCAAAAAATACAAAGTTGAAGTTCGGGTTTGGATTGAAGAAACTGAAGGCGCCTTTTTAGGAATTGGAAAAATCTGGCTGCTTGAAAATATTCGAAAAACAGGTTCTATAACCAATGCGGCCAAAGAAATGAAAATGGCGTATCGTCAGGCCTGGCAATTAGTGGAAGAAATGAATCAGCGTGCTGAAAGTCCTTTAGTAGAAAAACTGCTCGGTGGAAAAGGCGGTGGCGGTGCAAAATTGACAGAAGCCGGAGAAAAAGCGATTACTGTTTTTTACGAAATTGAAAAACGCATTAAAGAATTTGCTTTAAAAGAAACCCAAAATCTAAAATTTTAAAACGCATTAATTTCATTTAAAAAACCAAAACCATTTTTTTTAATCATCAGTATTCATTTTAAAACATACTGAAAACTAACCAGGATTATGAACCAAAAATTATATCTGATTTTTCTTTTTATAAGTCTAAAAACCTTTTCTCAAACAGAAAAATCAAAAATAATTCAAGACAGTGTTAAAAAAGAAGAACTCAATGAAGTTGTTATTACTGCTTCCCGTCGTTCTGAAAATTTGATGCATTCTCCTATAAGTATCGAGCAGTTAAAATCGGCGGAAGCCAAAAAAATGGGATCTGCCACTATTTATGAAGCTCTTGAAAATGTAAAAGGTGTTCAGATTATTACGCCTAGTTTGGGTTTTAAAGTCATCAACACAAGAGGTTTTGCCAATTCGACAAACGTTAGATTTGCGCAATTGGTTGATGGAATTGATAATCAGGCACCACATTTAGGCGCACCAATTGCCAATGCGCTTGGAGCGAATGATCTCGATATTGATAAAATCGAAATTATTCCGGGAACTGCAGCCGCTTTGTACGGAATGAACGCCATTAATGGTTTGGCGAATATTCAGACTAAAAATCCATTCGAATATCAGGGTGTAAGTGTTCAGCAATTAACCGGAGTAAATCATGTTGGCAATATTGATCGGTTTTCACCGAAAGTCTATTCACAATTTAATTTAAGATTTGCGAAAGCCTTTAGTGAAAAATTTGCGTTCAAAACAAACATCTCAACTACTGGAGGAACCGATTGGGTTGCTGATGACCGAACTGATTTAGCGCCACTTGCCAATGCTTCAACAAATTTATTTGGGACAGATAATCCTGCTTACGACGAAGTGAACGGTTATGGAAACGAATCGGCGAACAGAAAAACATTAAATCTAAATGGCAAAAATTATGTTGTTGCCAGAACTGGATATCGTGAAACCGATATTTCTGATTATGAAATCAAAAATTATAAGGCTGACGTTGGTTTTTATTTTCGTCCAAAACAAGGACACGAATTAGCGGTAACGTATAAAACTGCTTTAATCAACACGATTTACCAGCGTTCGAACCGATTTCGATTAGACAACTACAACTTAAATCAATACGCTATTGATTATCACACTCCTGTTTTTCAAGTCAAAGTATACGCCACAACTGAGAACACGGGAGACTCTTATAACATGCGTTCATTAGCAGAAAATATGGATCGTGCTTTTAAATCGGACGACAAATGGTTTGCCGATTATTCAACAGCTTATAAAAATGCAATTACGAGCGGTGCAACAGTTGCCGATGCACACAGGATGGCGCGAAATTCATCAGATCAGGGAAGATTTACACCAGGAACAGAAGCTTATGAAAACAAGAAAAACGAATTAATTGACATCAACAATTGGGATATTGGCGCAGCTTTACGCGTAAAATCAACTTTAGTTCATGGTGAAGGTTTGATTAATTGGGACAAAGCTTTCGCTTCTTTCTTCGAAAAAATAGACGCCAAGTTATTGAGTGGCTTCGATTACAGAAATTACATTATTGTTCCGGACGGGAATTATTTCATCAATCCGGTAAATGCTTCTGAGAATTTAACTTACCAAAAATATGGTGGATTTACACAATTGACAAAAAACTTATTTCAGGAGAATTTAACTTTGGGCGCTACTTTAAGAATTGACAAAGCCGATTATTTTGATGCTACATTTACGCCTCAATTTACCGCAGTTTATGCTCCAAAAGAAACCATAAGTTTTAGAACATCTTACCAAACCGGTTATCGTTTTCCGAGTATTTTTGAAGGATTTTCTAATGTGAATTCCGGCGGCGTGAAACGTGTGGGAGGCTTGAGAATTATGTCTGACGGAATTTTCGAGAATTCGTATACCAAAGCTTCCATTGATAAATTTCAGGCACAAGTTAATACGGATGTCAACTCAAATGGTTTAACTCAGGCAGCTGCAATTGAAAAGAATAAAAATACGATTCAGAAAAATCCTTATACTTATTTAGAGCCGGAATTTGTAAAATCTTTTGAGTTTGGATTTAGAGGAATGACCTTAAATAGAAATCTTTTTATTGATGCCGATTTTTATTACAACTCGTATGAAAATTTCATTGCTCAGGTTGAAGCCAGTGTTCCGAATACCAATGATCCGAACTTAATTCCGACTGCTTTATATTCCAAAAACACTCAAAACCGTTATCGCTTATGGACAAATTCTAAAAGTAAAATTTACAATTACGGAGGAAGTTTAGGCTTAAAATATCGAATTGATCAGACTTTTACTGCTTTGACAAATGTTACGTTCACAAAATTAGACCGAACAGATGACAAAGATGGTTTGGAAGACGGTTTCAATACGCCAGAATTTAACGTGAACGGAACTTTAATAGCAAACAATATCTGGAGAAATCTTGGTGCAAGCGTAACGGCGCGTTATCAAAACAATTTTGATTATGTTTCTTTCTTAGTAAGCGGAACTGTTCCAGCCTATTGGTCAATGGATGCACAAATGAATTATGGTTTCAAAAAAGGAATTTCGGCAAAATTAGGAGCCACAAATCTTTTGAACAAACCTTATACTTCAATTTTGGGAGGACCTTCAATTGGCGGATTATATTATTTATCTTTAGTTTGGGAAACAAAAATTTAAATCAATCATAAAATGAAAACACAAAATTACATTCTAATACTCTTTATAGCATTTTCTTGCACCATGTGTAATTCTTCTAAAAAGGAGGACAAAACTGCGGTTGAAAAAATTACTTCAACAGAAAAAGAAGGCGAACATATAAAATTAAGCCCTGCTGATAGTTTAAAATTAGTCAATCATGAAATTGAAATAAAAGGAGAAGTTGAATTTCCGCTTCAATTAAGTATTGATTCTTTACGCAAAATGAAAGTTGCAACAATTTCCAACTTCAAAATAATTGGTCAAAACGGTGATATCAAAAAAGACGATAAAATTTCGAAAGGTGTTTTATTGAAAGATATTTTAGAGAAAGCCAAAATCAAACAAAACGGGCATAAAGACCGTAACTTTTACATCGTTGCCAGAGCTTCTGACGATTATAAAGCCACTTTTTCATGGGCAGAAATTTTCAATAATCCAACCGGAGAAAACACTTATGTGCTTTTTGAAGAAAATGGAAAACCGGTTAAAAATGGCGAAATGGTTTTGATTTGCAAAAACGATATCAAAACGGGACCACGTCATGTTTATTGGTTAAAAAGCATCGAGGTTTACAAAGTAAAATAGTTTTTTTTAGATACTAAGGTACTAAGATTCTAAGCTGCTAAGATTTATAATAAATTAAGCTAACATATTTCACGCAAAGTCGCGAAGTCGCAAAGAATATAAAAACTTTGCGACTTCGCGACTTTGCGAGATTAATAGAAAAACTTTGCAAACTTTGAGCAAAACTTACCGCACTTTGCGCTTAAATACCGTTTTTATTAAATATCTAATCGTATATTTATGGTAAGAAAGTTAAAACTTTGAACGTTATTAACTTCAAATAAAGAAATACTTTATTATTTTTACCACATAATTTAAGCATACTATGAGTTCCAACTTTGATAAATTTCAAAAGCGCAGGTTAATTTCCTCTTATTTTTCGGTTGTATTAAGTGTTTTTCTGGTACTATTCCTTTTAGGAGTACTGGGATTATTCATTATCAATTCTAAAAAACTGGCAAATGATTTTAAAGAAAAAATCGCAATGACGGTTTTCTTTAAAAACGAAGCTAATGATAGTGTTATCAAAGCATTCAACACCGAATTGAAAAGGTCACCTTTCGCAAGATCTTATGCTTATGTTTCTAAAGAAAAAGCAGCAAAAGAACATACTGATATTATCGGAGAAGATTTCCTGACGTTTTTAGGAGAAAACCCATTATTGAACTCTTACGACATTCACCTAAAAGCGGATTATGTTGAAAGAGACAGTATTTCTAAAATTGAAAGCAGTTTGCGTCAAAATACGATGATTGAAGATATTGTTTACGACAAACAATTGGTAAATCTGGTAAATGACAACATCAAAAAAGTAAGTATGTGGATTTTGATTATCAGCGCTTTCCTTGCAATAATTGCTGTTTTATTAATCAATAGTTCATTACGTTTATCCATTCACTCTAATCGTTTCATCATCAAAACCATGCAGATGGTTGGGGCAACAAAATCGTTTATTCGTAAACCTTTTGTAATGCGTAGCGTGAAATTAGGAATGTTAGGTGCCGGATTGGCAATTATTGCTCTAATTGCACTATTGCTTTATGTAGAGACTAATTTCCCTGGATTAGGCATTTTAGAAGACAAAGTTTTAATCGGATTGGTATTATTAGCTGTTTTCGGATTAGGCGTTTTAATTACCTGGGTAAGCACGCACTTCGCAACACAACGCTTCCTGAATTTAAGAACAGACGATCTTTACTAATTTTAGATTACAGACTTTAGATTTAAAAAATAAACTCATAAAACAGAGGATGAGATTGCTTCGTTCCTCGCAATGACAAAAATGAAAAACATTAGTAATAAAGAAGAACAACAACCTCAAAAACAAGAATTCCTTTTTGATGGTATCAATTACAAAATCTTATTAATTGGAATTGGTGTAATCGCCCTTGGATTTATCTTAATGTCCGGTGGAGGAAGTGATAACCCGAATGTTTTTAATGAAGATGTTTTTAGCTTCAGACGTATTCGTTTAGCTCCAACAACTGTTTTAATTGGTTTTGGAATCACGATTTATTCGATCTTCAAAAAATCAAAATAAATAGATTTTCTGGATTATGACTGTCATACTGAGCGTAGCCGAAGGACAACAATCTAAAATCTAAAATCTAAAATCTAAAATCTAAAATTCTACATGAATACATTACAAGCTATCGTTCTTGCCATTATTGAAGGAATTACAGAATTTCTGCCTGTTTCTTCAACTGGCCACATGATTATTGCCTCTTCTTTTTTCGGAATTGCACACGAAGACTTTACAAAACTTTTTACGATTGTTATTCAGCTTGGTGCTATACTTTCCGTTGTTGTTTTATATTTCAAACGTTTCTTTCAAACACTTGATTTTTACTTCAAACTTTTGGTTGCTTTTATTCCGGCCGTGGTTTTAGGTTTATTATTAAGTGATTTTATTGATGGCTTATTAGAAAATCCAGTTACCGTTGCGGTTTCACTTTTAATAGGAGGAATAATTTTATTGAAAGTAGACGAATGGTTCAACAATCCAAATACTGCAGAAACATCTCAGGAAATCACGTATTTACAAGCTTTCAAAATTGGTTTATTCCAGTGTATCGCCATGATTCCCGGAGTTTCACGAAGTGGCGCAAGTATTGTTGGAGGTATGTCGCAAAAATTATCAAGAACAACCGCTGCGGAATTCTCCTTCTTTTTGGCTGTTCCGACCATGTTGGGTGCCACGGTAAAAAAATGTTACGATTATTACAAGGATGGATTTGAATTATCTCACGACCAAATTAACCTGTTAGTTATTGGAAACGTGGTCGCTTTTATTGTAGCACTTTTAGCGATAAAAACCTTCATTGGATTTTTGACTAAAAATGGTTTTAAAGTTTTTGGTTATTACCGAATCATCGCCGGAATCATTTTACTGTTAATTCACTTTTTCATTCACCCGCTTACGATTATATAATGACAACTGAAGAATATTTAGACGGACAAGTTTTACTGATAGACAAACCTTTAAAATGGAGTTCGTTTCAAGCTGTCAATAAATTAAAATACCTTTTAATCAATAAAGTTGGGCTTCCAAAAAAATTTAAAATTGGACACGCCGGAACCTTAGATCCTCTAGCGACTGGATTATTATTGATTTGTACCGGAAAATTTACCAAAAGAATTTCTGAACTTCAGGGTCAGGCCAAAGAATACACGGGAACTTTTTACATTGGAGCCACTACTCCATCGTATGATTTAGAAACAGAGATCGATCAGACTTTTCCAACAGAACATATTGACGAAGCTTTGATTCATGAAACCGTAAAACAGTTTTTAGGCGAAATAGATCAAAAACCGCCTATTTTTTCAGCTATAAAAAAAGATGGTGTTCGCTTATATGAGCACGCACGCGCTGGAGAAACAGTAGAAATTGCCAGTAGAAAAACCACAATTCACGAATTTGAAATTACCAGAATTGCATTACCTGAAATTGACTTTAGGGTAGTTTGCAGTAAAGGTACCTATATCCGTTCCTTAGCTTTTGATTTTGGAAAAGCTATGAATTCCGGTTCGCATTTAACTGTGTTACGCCGAACTAAAATTGGGGATTACGATGTAAAAGATGCGATCGATATTACTTTGTTTGAAGAAAGTCTCAAATTGGAATAAAACAAAATAGCACATTACGGAATGAGGCGATAGTAATGTGCCAGCTTCTAAAATAATTTTGTTTTCCGTACTTGTTTTTTGAGATTAATAGTGCGTCATATTTTTCCCTCCAAACAATAAACCTGAAATAAAATCGTAAAATTTGTCGAATAACTTCATCATGACAGTGTATTTTAATTGTTAAACATTAAATAAACACCAGTAAAAAGAGTAAATCAAAAAATAATAATAGAAGTGGGATTATGACAACAAGGTACAAAATATTATAATCAGAAAAAAGCATTTTAACGGATTATTTATTACTAAAATTCTTATTTTCAGTAAATTAACCTAAAAACAAGAGATTTCAACGATTTATTTTACAAAAGGCCTTACAATCGATTGTACTTTATATTTTCCATAATCTCAACTAATTCTTCCTGAACCGAAGTTCCTTTATCAGCCAGATACCATAATTGTAGATCGGTTTTGATTTTTTCATCAATTACTCCAAAATCCCTTTTATAATTTGCCATTAACTCCGTCGCGCCTTTTGGTCTTGGTCCCCAATCTGCACGAACAATTCCCGCTTCTTTGCAAATCACAATCACTTTTGGAATAGCTCTTCCACCATTTGTCAAATAATGACTCATTAATTCGTCATTTTCATCGCGTAAAACAATTCGAAGATCAACTTTTTTATTTGATTCATTTGCCATTTTATGAATGACAGGAAGTAATTGAGCAGCGTCTCCGCACCAACCTTCGGAAATCACCAGCCAAATATAATGGTTGTATAAATTTTGAAGTTTTGTTATTGTTTCTTCCGAAATTTTAATCGTTTTTTCCAATCGATTCATTCGTGCTTCATTAAGACTTGTATAGTGCGTCAAACTTTCAGATTGGTCGTTACCTGTTGATTTTCCCTCAGATAATAAATCGGTTACTAATTTTCGATATTCGTCATAAGAATGACTGTTGAATAATGCTTTAGCTACAATACTTTTCATTGTTCTTTCGTTTTGGTTCTATAAATTTAAGCATTTTAAAAAGACAACCAAACGTGTTTTGTCTGATTCAACAGAAATAACTTTAAAAAGTCTTTCAGAATTTAAATATAAAAGAGCAATTAATTTTTTGTAAACATTATTTTTAAAAATCAGAATATGTCTATATTTGCACAAATTAACGCAACACAAACATGAAATATAAAAGAATTCTTCTAAAACTTAGCGGCGAAGCCTTAATGGGTGATTTACAATATGGAATTGACCCTAAAAGATTAGCCGAATATGCTGAAGAAATTAAGCAAATTCACAGTAAAGGAGTAGAAATTGCTATTGTTATTGGAGGAGGAAATATTTTTAGAGGCGTTGCTGGTGCAAGTGCCGGTATGGACAGAGTACAAGGCGATTATATGGGAATGCTTGCAACCGTAATTAACGGAATGGCTTTACAAGGCGCACTTGAAGACAAAGGAATGAAAACTCGTTTGCAGACGGCTTTGAAAATGGAATCTATTGCAGAACCCTACATCAAAAGAAGAGCCGACCGTCACCTTGAAAAAGGAAGAATCGTAATTTTTGGAGCCGGAACCGGAAATCCATATTTCACAACTGATACTGCTGCTGTTTTAAGAGGAATCGAAATTAATGCTGATGTTATCCTGAAAGGAACTCGTGTTGATGGTGTTTACGACTGCGATCCTGAGAAAAATGCTTCTGCAGTTAAATTTGATTTCATTTCGTTTGACGATGTTCTTAAAAAAGGATTAAACGTCATGGATACTACCGCTTTCACATTAAGCCAGGAAAATAAATTACCGATCGTTGTTTTTGATATGAACAAAATTGGAAATTTATTAAAAATCTGTGAAGGTGAAAACATCGGAACCGTTGTAAATATATAGTCATCAGTCGCAGTTTACAGTCACACTTGTTGACCTTAACTGAAAACTGAGATTCAAAACTGAAAACTTAAAAAAATGAGTGAAGAAATAGATTTTATATTAGAGAGCACTGAAGAATCAATGAATGGCTCTATTGCGCATTTAGAGAAAGAATTCCTAAACATTCGTGCAGGAAAAGCTTCTCCTGCGATGTTAGGAAGTGTTTTTGTAGATTATTATGGATCTGCAACTCCGCTTTCACAAGTATCAAAAATTAGTGTTCCGGACGCAAGAACAATTACTTTGCAGCCGTTTGAAAAAAACATGCTTCATGTTATTGAGAAAGCGATTATGGTAGCTAATATTGGCTTCAACCCAATGAATAACGGAGACATGATTATTATCAGCGTTCCGCCTTTGACAGAAGACCGCCGTAGAGATTTGGCTAAACAGGCAAAATCTGAAGCAGAGGACGCTAAAATTGGTGTTCGTAACGTACGAAAAGATGCTAATACTGATATTAAAAAATTAGAAAAAGAAGGAACTTCTGAAGATGTTTGTAAATCGGCTGAAGAAGAAGTTCAAAACTTAACGAATGCTTACATCAAAAAAATCGATGAATTATTGGCTACGAAAGAAGCTGAAATCATGAAGGTGTAATTTTTATTCAACATAAATTAAAAATCCGTTTGGTTAAATTATACCAGACGGATTTTTTTATTCTTATTTTTGCATACCAAAATTAGAATGTTTTCGTTTTTGAAACTATAATCCTCTGTATGAAGCTATTTTGTTTATTGACTTTGTTTTTCACGCTTACTATTCAGGCGCAATTTCAAATAAACGGAATTGTAACTGATTCAAACAGAAAACCTCTTCCGTTTGCCACAATCACTACTTTAGACAACAACAATACCATTACAGACGTTGACGGAAAATTTGACCTGAAAATCAATGCAAAAACCAGTACTTTTTCGGTTTCTTACATTGGCTTTCAAACTAAAATTGTTGCTTTAACAGATCATAAAAAGTTTTATTCAATTTCACTTTCTGAAAAAACAGATGATTTAAAGGAAGTTTTTGTTTCTAATGAGAATCCGGCTTTAACGATTATAAAAAAAGTTATTGCAAATAAGAATCTAAACAATCCGCAAAAAAAACTCAGCAGTTTTGAATACAAAACCTACAATAAACTTATTGTTACGGCCAATCCGGATTCTATTGATGGCCGAATTGATTCCTCAGCAGCCTATAAAGATTTCAATAAAAAAACGATAAACATAGATTCATCAGACTATAAGTTTAAAGAAATCATTAGTAAACAACATTTATTTCAAACAGAAAAAGTGTCTCAATATCAGTTTGGTAACAACAAGCTGAAAGAAACTATTCTCGGTACCAAAATGGCAGGTTTTAAACAACCTGTTTACGAAATCATTGCTTTCAATTTACAATCTATTTCAGTTTATGGCTCGAAATATGAATTGTTCGAAACGAAACATCAGAGTCCAATTGCAGATAATGCATTTTCAGATTACAACTATAAATTACTCGACACAGTTCCGATACAAGGCCGGAATACCTACATGATTTACTTTAAAAACAAGAAAAAAAGAAAATCAAACGGACTTGAAGGTGTTTTGTACATTGATCAGGAAAATTTTGCTGTCGCGAAAGCGGTAATGCGAATAAAAGGTGTCCTGGATATCAGCGGCATTCATGAATTTGAATATGTACCGAGTGAGAAAATCTGGTTTCAAAGCAAAACTACTTTCAAAATTGTAAAAGGAAAAAATAATGATGATATCAAGATTCTGGGTGGAACTATTCAGTTTGACGGAGATGTTGAAGACAATTTTGAACCCAGAAAAAAATCAGCTTCAGATTTCACCTATTTACTTTCTGAAAGTAATAATTTCGACATTCATTACAATACCAACACACCCATAAAAAATCCATCACTTTATATCGAAATTAAAGACGATGCCAGTAAAAAACCAGAAGAATTCTGGAATACTTACAGAAAAGAAAGTTTAGACTTAAAAAGCCAGAAAACGTATCAATTACTAGACAGTATTTCGATAAGTAAAAGAATTGAAAAGCGTTTAGGTCTTGGACGAAAAATCATAAACGGTTATTTGCCTATTGGACCAATTGATTTGGATTTAAAGAAAATTATAAGTTACAATAATTACGAAGGATTTCGTTTAGGCGTTGGCGGAATTACAAATGACCGTTTTTCTAAAAACTTCAGAATCGAAGGTTATACCGCTTATGGAACAAAAGATGGTGTTTTTAAATACAGTTTAGGTTCTGGAGTTTTATTGGATAAATCAACCAATACCTGGCTTAACGGATCCTACACTGACGATGTGCGAGAGATTGCAAGTACCGTTTTCGCGGTCGACAAACGGGTATTCAAAATTTACGATCCACGTCCCATTAACATTAGTACTTTTTACAAGTACATTAGTTGGAAAGCAAATGTACAGACAAAAATAATTCCGAAAACCGAAGCTGTTTTTGAATTAGCACGAACATACGTTGAACCAAAATTTGATTATTTATATAATTTAAACGGACAGCTGTATTCGAGTTATGTCATGACAACAGCTATGGCCTCGATTGTTTGGGCGCCATTTAGCGATTTCATGCAAACGCCAACCGGAAGAACTGAAACCGACAAAAGATTTCCGAGATTTACTTTTCAATTCACACAATCTTTACCGAATGTTTTAGAAAATGATTTTACTTTCAGCAAAATAGATTTTAAAACAGAGTATGAGAAAAAGTACCTAAACGGACAAAAAACAAGCTTGCTTTTACAGGGAGGTGTTGCGATGGGAGACGTTCCTATTACACACCTGTACAACACAATGCCAAATAACCTGACTAAAGAAACTGTAATGCAACGTATTACTTTTGCCGGAAGAAACAGTTTTGAAACTATGTATTTTAATGAGTTTTTTTCTAGCCAATATGTATTTTTTCAAGTTAAACACGGTTTTGACCGAATTAGAATCATGAAAAAAGTTCGTCCTTCCTTGGTATTAGTAACAAGAATGGCCTGGGGAAATATGGAAAAACCAGAACAGCATGTTGGCCCGGCTTATAAAACATTAGACAAAGGTTTCTTTGAATCAGGAATCGAATTAAACCGAATTTTCAAAGGTTTCGGTTTAGGCGGCTTTTACCGTTACGGACCAAATCAGTTATTAAAATTTGAAGATAATATTGCGGTTAAGATTTCTTATGTACTTGATTTGGGATTGTAAATTAAATTCCAATCTTTTAAATTCCAAATTCCAATCACAAGCTTTCAATAATTATACTAAAAAGAGAAAAACAAAATCCCAAATTCCAATTTATGAAGATTGGAATTTGGGATTTTTTAAATTGGAATTTTTAAAAACTTATGGTTTCAAAATCAAAACCGAAGGTGTATTATTCAACCAAATGCTTTGTGATTCGATCAATTTTTTCCAACTGTCTAAACTGATAATCATTAAATTTTGTGTTTCTAAAAACTCTTTTTTAATCGTTCTGTCGTGCATAATCATAATATGATTGGGCGCAATTTGTTCGATTGAACGTATACTTTCCTGGATATCACGAGTATTTTTCACTTCGCCACTTGCATCTAAAACTGTAATTTGAGATCCGTTATTGTTGATCAATTTCTTGGCGTATTCAATTAAAAAAGAATCTTCTTTACTAAAAATCGGCATGAAGATTTGATTGACTTCTTCTAAATCCTTATCAATAAAAATCCCGACCGGCATTTTGCTTTTAGCAATAATATGACGTGTTCTTTCATCAAAAGGAGAATTTTCAAAGAGCCCTTCTTTTCCGGTAAACTTATCAATCAAACGATCCGGATTTACAATTCGTGTTGTAAAACCAAGAATTTTTCCAAGCAAAGTACCGTCAAAAATAGATTGCCCCAGACCCACCAACAATAAATCATATTCACCTTGATTGGCTGTATCAATAATGTCTGTATCAATATCATTAGTCACTTTAAAAACACTGACCATATTTTGATTTAAGCGCTGTGATTCTTCAATAACCGGTACTAACATTTTACGTTCGTGATCTTTGACGTCAAAGGAGTGTATTTCAGTACTCAACGATAAGTGCATTGCCGTTACGATCGAATTGTCTCCTTGCTTTTTTACTAAACTGTTCGCAATCTGCAATAGTTTTTTCCCTTTTTCAGGAGTTGCAAACGAAAGTAAAATCTTGTATTTGCTTTTGTTTCCAATTTCCTCGGGAACAGTCGTAACCTTATCTTTAAATATAAAGTTGATAAAATCTAAGGCCGGCCCTGTCATAAATGTCGTTACCAACGCCATAATAACCATCATGGTAAATATTTCAGTAGAAAGAACGCCTAAATCATAACCGATATTTAAAACCACTAATTCCATTAAACCACGTGTATTCATCAAAGCACCAATGGCTAAACTGTCTTTCCAGTTTTGACCTACAAATTTTGCTGCCAAAGCACTTCCTAAAAATTTACCGGTTACGGCAACGGCAATAATTACGGCAGTAACTTTCCATAAATAAGGATCGTTTAGCAAGCCAATTTGCGTACGTAAACCAGTAAAAACAAAGAACAATGGCAATAAAACGATGATGGAAACATCTTCTACTTTTTCAATAAAAATATTTCTGAATTTATTATTTTCCGGCATAATTGCTCCGGCTAAGAAAGCTCCAAACAAAGCGTGAATTCCGATTAATTCTGAAGCATAAGCAGAAAACAAAAGTGTTAAAAAGAAAATGGCGACAACTGGTTTATTCAAACTTTCACGAGTTGAATTCAAATCACCTACACGTTTTAAAAACGGGCGAACTATTTTCAACATTACAATTACATATAAAATAGCCAAGCCAATAACATATAAAGCACTTGTAAATGAACCTGCTTTTACAATCGCAATTACAACGGCTAAAATACACCAGGCCGTAATGTCATCTGCAGCGGCACAGGTTATGGCAATCGTTCCGAGTTTTGTTTTTTGCATGCCTCTTTCCTGAACAATTCTGGCCAAAACCGGAAAAGCCGTAATACTCATGGCAATTCCCATAAACAATCCGAAAGACGAAAACTCTACTCCTTCAGGCGCAAAAGTTCCGTATATAAAATAGGCGAATGATAATCCTAAGGCAAACGGAATTACAATACTGGCGTGACTGATTACAACCGATTCGTGCGCTTTATTTTTCAATACTTTCAAATCCAGCTCCATTCCGATAACGAACATAAAAAGGATCAAACCAATCTGGCTCAGGAATTGTAAGTTTCCTAAAGATTCTTTTGGGAATAAAGCTGCAGAGAATTCCGGAAAGTACATTCCGACCAAAGAAGGGCCTAAAACAATTCCGGCAATCATTTCACCAATTACAGATGGCTGCCCAATTTTTCTGAAAATCCAACCAAATAAACGTGCGACTAAAATTATGGTTACAATCTGAGCCAATAAAATGGCCAATGGATGTTGCAAATTTTCGACCATAGAATGCAGAAAATCATTCCAATGATTGCTTTCAATTTGTTTATGTACGATTCCGCGGCCTACTTCAAGTGAAGCACCTTTTGAAATTACCCAATAAATCAGAGCACCGAAACCTCCAATAATGGTTACATAAAATAAAGAGTTTTTAATGTTATTCATAACTCGTTTTTTTGATTTATTGCCGCAAATATCAGCACTGAAAGTGTAGTGAAAAAGTAAATTTACACCTAATTTTCAATCTATGTAACAAGTCCGAAAAACTTTGTAATAAGTTAGATTTTGACCTTTTTTAAAAAGTCAGAACGATAGGTTTCGCTCAAAATCAAGTTAGTATTTTTATTATTTTCTTCCAGATGATGCAATACAATTTCGTTATGATTAAAGAATTTGATTGCTTTTACAGCCAGAATTTCTTTTTTATTTATTCGGCAGAAATCGGCTTCCGGTAATTCTTTTAAAAGCGTATCAAATTTAACGTTTTTAAGATTCAGAAAACTCCCATCAGTCAGCAAAACAGTTTTATCGCGGCTGTCGCTAATTGCGGTTTTGATATATTGAATTTGATTAAAATACAACAAGGTCTTTCCTTTATCTGTATTCAGCTGAATAAATTGTTTTGCTGTATCTGGTTTATTGAAACGTTCGTAAGCTTTTGAGATCGCTTTTTGCAAACGCTCCAGTTTTACCGGTTTTGTAATATAATCTACCGCATCAATATTAAAAGCTTCGGCTGCATATTCTTTATACGCCGTACAAAAAATTACCAATTTATCATCTAGCATTTCAGCCAAATGCAAGCCGTCAATTCCCGGCATTTCGATATCTGAGATTAATAAATCAAAATCGAGATTCGGAATTTCGGCAAGAAGTTTTTCAGGATTATTGAACGTTTTTACGATTTCTACCTCGGGAATTTGTTCACAAAGCATTTTCAGGTACATCAATCCAGGCAACTCATCGTCCAGCAGCAAGCATTTCAGTTTTGTATTCAAGTAAATCTATTTTTAGATGGGCAATATAAATATCATTTTCTACGAATCGGTCCAGTTTAAAATTATTCTTATAAATAATTTTAAGACGATGTTCTAAGGTGGCATGGCCGTAACCGCTTCGCTCCTTTTTTAATACTTTTTTATCAGAGATTTTATTCGAAACCGTCATCGAAAAAGCATTGTCCTTGAACTCAAAAACAACCGAAATAAAAGCATCTGCACTTTGAAGATCGGCATGTTTAAAGGCATTTTCAATTAAATCAATCGAAATTAACGGCGCCAATAAAGGTTGTTCGTATAATTTATCTTCTTTGTTGATGTTGGTTTTGATCTTTAATTCAAAAAGCGGACTGATTTTGATTTTATTGATTTCGATCAGATTCAGTGCAAAATCAATTTCTTCTTTAGCCGTGACAAATTTCTTTTTGCTTTCGTATAAAATATAATCCAAAACATTAGCCAGTTTATCCAAAGCAAAATATGTCTGATAAGCGTGCGACTGAATCGAATTCAAAATATTCTTAAACAAATGCGGATTTAGTTTTGATTCTAACGTTTCTAACTGCAAGTCATTTACTTTTCTTTCCAAAGCATAAAAACTTTCTTCGGCATCCTCTTTTGATTTTTTGACCTGCATCAATTGATACACCATTAAACAAATGATGGCAACCAATAATAAAATTATGGCTAAAAAAATAAAAGTGATGGTATTGTTTTCCTGCATTGTTATGTAAAGTTTTTTTGCCACAAGTTTGCTTCCCTTGTTCGCTATCGGGTCACAAATTTTCACAAATTAAAATGTCTGTGAAATCGGTGCGGTATTTTTTTTGCCACTCCCGATAGCTATCGGGATAAATGATTTTAAAGATTTTTTTAATCTGTGTAAATCTGTGGCATATTTTTCAAATCTTAAAGTTAATTTATCTGCATAAATCCATTTCATCAGCGTTATCAGTGTGCGATCATTTAATGACTGGAAACAAACTTCAACCCAATAATCGAAGCAATTAATGTTGAAAGAAAAAATATTCTCCAGAAAGTCGCCGGCTCTTTAAAGATAAATATTCCAACTAAAACGGTTCCAACAGCTCCAATTCCTGTCCAAACAGCATAGGCAGTTCCTATTGGTAATTCTTGTGTGGCTTTGTATAATAAAATCATACTGATCGAAAGACAGACAAAAAAACCTACCATCCAATACGTTGAAATAATTCCGGAGGTTTCTTTGGCTTTGCCCAAACAGGATGCAAATCCAACTTCAAAAAATCCAGCAATAATTAATAAAATCCAATTCATTTTCGTCTCATTTTTAAATTAAGTACAAATATGAGAAAAGCTAACGACTAAACAGCAAATAGCAAGAAATTTATCACAAACGAATGACTTGGAAATTTGTGTTAACATTAAGTAAAATACAATCGATTGTTTATGATTTAGAGCAGTTTTCACTACATTTGCAACCATTTTTAAAGATTTTATGAAAAACGCTATTCACGTTGGTTTTTGGGAAAAAGTTGCCCGAATCATTCTTAAAAACAGAATAACAATATTAATTTTAGTTGCTGCACTGACAATTTTCCTTGGTTTTCAATGGAAAAATCTTGCTATGACGTATACTGAAGCCAATTTACTTCCTAAAAATCACATTGCAAATAAAGATTATCAAAAATTCCTTGACAGATTTGGTGAAGAAGGAAACCTGATTGTAATTGGTTTTCAGGACAAAAAATTCTTCACTCCAAAAAATTATGCGGCTTGGAATGAATTGATGACCGGTTTAAAAAAAGCTAAAGAAGTTGATTTGGTCGTTTCTCTAAATGACTTAAAAAAACTGGAAAAAGATACTGTAAACCAAAAATTCGTTCTTAGTCCGTTTATTGATCAAAGTAAAACGGTTGATCCGGCTTATTTGAAAACCGTTCAGCACGATTTATTCAACAACCTTCCTTTTTACGAAGGATTGCTTTTTAATAAAGAAAGCGGAAGTGTTCGTTCCGCTATTTATATGAACAAAGCACTTGTAAATACAGCTGAAAGAAAGACTTTTATTCTGGAAAATTTAGTTCCGAAGATCGATAAATTTGAAAAAACAACCGGAATCGATTTGAAAGTTTCGGGAATGCCCTACATCAGAACGATTAACGCTGCGGATATGAAAGGCGAAATCGGATTGTTTATTGGAGCCGCTTTATTTACGGTTTCGCTGATTTTCTTTTTCTTTTTCCGTTCGTTCAGAGCAACTTTTATTTCAATTTGTATTTTGATTGTTGGCGTAATCTGGTCGTTTGGAACGCTTGGATTGTTTCATTATAAAATCACGATTTTAACAGCTATTATTCCGCCATTAATTATCGTAATCGGAATTACAAATTGTATTTTCCTGATCAACAAATACCAGCAGGAAATTAAACTACACAACAATCAGGCAAAGGCTTTACAGCGTATTATTTCTAAAATTGGAGTTTCGACTTTAATGACGAATTTAACGACTGCGATTGGTTTTGCTACGTTTATGATTACCGGAAACGATTTGCTTTTTGAATTTGGATTGGTGACTTCGATCAACGTAATTTCAGTGTATTTATTGACACTATTAATTGTGCCGATTGTATACAGTTTTATGCCGCTACCAAAAGAAAAACATTTATATCACTTAACTAAAACCTATATTTCAACTTTGTTGGATTTTGTAGAAAATGTGGTAAGAAACAAACGAAAAGTAATTTACACGATTTACGGTTTGCTTTTGGTTTTTAGCGTTATTGGTCTTTCGCAAATGAAAGTTTCAGGAAGTTTGATTGGTGAAATGCCAAAAAGTGCTTCGTTCTTTAAAGATATTTTATTCTACGAAAAAGAATTCAACGGAGTAATGCCGCTTGAAATTATGATTGACACCAAACACAAAAAAGGTGTTATGAAGGCGTCAACGATTCGTAAAATGGACGAGTTGCAAAATACAATTGAAGAAATGCCTGAATTGGCAAAACCGGTTTCGATTGTGAATTTGGTTAAATATTCGAAACAGGCTTTCTACAACGGAAATCCGGAATATTACCAATTGCCGACTTCGCAAGAGCAGACTTTTATTTTGGGTTATGCTAAAAACGCGACTAAAAACAGCAAAGAAAATTTAATGAAAGCTTATGTTGATTCGACCGGACAATATGCCCGAATCACCACTTTCATGAAAGATATTGGAACGGATGAAATGGCGAAAGTCGAGAAA
This sequence comes from Flavobacterium aquidurense, assembly GCA_900107365.1. Classification (GTDB taxonomy): domain Bacteria; phylum Bacteroidota; class Bacteroidia; order Flavobacteriales; family Flavobacteriaceae; genus Flavobacterium; species Flavobacterium aquidurense. Next base: position 208,234 of record FNPS01000007.1, on the reverse strand, counting down.
AAATTACATTCAAAAATTGATGAAATTTTCCCGAAAGACCGTTATGAAGTTACCGTTACCGGAAAAGCATTGGTTTTCCAAAAAGGAACATCGTACCTGGTTGACAACTTAATTGAGTCGTTGATTTTTGCGATTTTAGTAATTGCGATTTTAATGCTGTATTTGTTCCGATCGTTCAAAATGGTTTTTGCATCGGTAATTACGAATGTTTTGCCGCTTTGCATTACATCTGGATTGATGGGTTATTTTGGAATTCCATTAAAACCTTCAACGATTTTAGTATTCAGTATTGCGTTTGGAATTTCGGTTGATAATGCGATTCAGTTTATGGCGAAGTACAAGCATGATTTAATTCAAAGCAATGGAAAAGTTAAAAAATCTGTTTTCAGTGCTTTAAGAGAAACCGGAATCAGTACTTTCTATACATCAGTAGTTTTAATTTTAGGATTTGCTACTTTCACACTTTCTAGTTTCAGCGGAACAATTGCACTTGGGGGATTAATTTCCTGCACATTGGCATTTGCGATGTTTGCGAATTTATTGGTTTTACCGGCTTTAGTTTTGACTTTTGAGAAGAAAAAGGCTAAGAAAGAGGATTTGGAGGGATTGGAAGAGAACACTAATTTCACGAATTAACACGGATTAAATAGTACTAACCTTTGTCAAAGTTTTGAACTTTGACAAAGGTTTATACACACAATTTTGGTCTTTGCGAGGAACGAAGCAATCTCACTTGCTAAATCAACTACTGCTTTTAGTCGTGCGGTTGCGTCGTTCCTCGCAATGACAAAAAAAGCGAGATATAAAATTATAAAGCAACAGTTATGCTCTTTTGAAAACTGGAGCCCTAGCCCCGATAGCAGCGGTATCCTTTTTAGGCAGTCGAAAATTTCTCGTTTACCGTAAACGATCTGCCTAAAAAGATATAGCGGATAGCGGGAAACAGCTTCAAAAATTAATTATTATCGTTTATATTTGCAATTCGATATAAAAAATACTGATTTTATTTAATCTAAAATCAGCAATCTAAAATCTAAAATTAAAATGAAACACACAAAAGTTAAAGACTTATTAAACAGTACGACGACGCTACAGGAAGTAAATGCAAAAGGATGGGTGAGAACTTTTAGAAATAATCAGTTCATCGCGCTTAATGACGGTTCTACCATTAATAATATACAATGTGTTGTTGATTTCGAAAATACTCCTGAAGAAACTTTAAAAAGAGTTACAACAGGAGCTGCGGTTTCTGTAACAGGAACTTTGGTAGAAAGCAAAGGAGCTGGTCAGAAATATGAAATTCAGGTTAAAACGCTTGAAATTCTTGGAGATTCTGATGCTGAGAAATTCCCAATGCAACCTAAAAAACACTCTTTGGAATTCTTAAGAGAAAATGCACATTTACGTGTTCGTACCAATGCTTTTGGAGCGATTATGCGTGTGCGTTCGGTATTGTCATTTGCGGTTCACAACTATTTTCAACAAAAAGGATTTGTGTATGTAAATACGCCAATTATTACAGGTTCTGATGCTGAAGGTGCAGGAGAAATGTTTAAAGTTACGGCTTTGCCTTTTGACAATACGCCAAGAACGGAAGACGGAAAAGTAAATTATAAAGAAGATTTCTTCGGAAAAGAAACGAACTTAACGGTATCGGGACAATTAGAAGGAGAAACTTTCGCGATGGCTTTGGGTCAGATTTATACTTTTGGACCTACTTTTAGAGCGGAAAATTCAAATACTTCCCGTCACCTTGCAGAGTTTTGGATGATCGAGCCTGAAGTTGCTTTCAACGATCTTGATGACAACATGGATTTGGCTGAAGATTTTATTCAGTACGTAATTAAATATGCTTTAGACAACTGTAAAGACGATTTGAAATTTTTAGAAGGAAGACTTTTAGAAGAAGAAAAATCAAAACCACAGGCAGACAGAAGCGAAATGGCTTTGTTGGAGAAATTGAATTTCGTTTTGGAGAACAACTTCAAACGTGTTTCTTATACAGAAGCTATTGACATTTTAAGAGATTCAACTCCAAATAAAAAGAAAAAATTCAGCTACATCATTGAAGAATGGGGAGCTGATTTACAATCGGAACACGAACGTTACTTGGTTGAAAAACACTTTAAATGTCCGGTAATTCTATACGATTACCCAGCAAACATTAAAGCGTTTTACATGCGTTTGAACGACAACACAGAACCTGGAAGAGAAACAGTTCGTGCAATGGATATCCTTTTCCCTGGAATTGGAGAAATCGTTGGTGGTTCTGAAAGAGAAGAGCGTTACGATGTTTTGGTAGAGAAAATGAAAGCCTTAGATATCGACGAAGAAGAATTATACTGGTATTTAGATACCAGAAGATTTGGATCAGCGACTCACGCAGGTTTCGGTTTAGGTTTTGAGCGTTTGGTATTGTTTGTAACAGGTATGACAAACATTAGAGACGTAATTCCTTTCCCGAGAACTCCAGGAAACGCAGAGTTTTAATCTAAGGTTCTGAGATACTGAGGTTCTGAGGTTTTACAATAGAAATGAAAAAATAATTTTAATCCGAATTTAATTCGTCAATAAAAAGATACTTAGCGCCTTAGAGCCTTAGCATCTTAGCAACTTTTTTTATGCTAAAGCAATTTTTAAATTTAAAATTATCACAAAAATTATCTCCACAGCAAATTCAGCTGATGAAGTTAATTCAATTGCCTACGCAAGCTTTTGAGCAACGTTTATTAGAAGAAATGAACGAAAATCCGGCTTTGGAAGCTGGTAAAGAAGACGAATACGAAGCTGATGAATTCGCAAATGAAGACTACGACGATTATGATGATGCTGAATCGGACAGAATCGAAGCTGACGACATTAATATAGACGAATACCTAAGCGACGACGATACTCCGGATTACAAAACTCAGGTTAACAATTATAGTGAAGACGAAGAACGCGAAACGCCTTTTGCATCGCCAATTAGTTTTCATCAGGATTTAATCAATCAGCTGAATACTTTTATTCTGAATGACGAAGAGCGCGAAATCGCTGAATTCCTTGTTGGGAGCATTGATGATATGGGTTACATCCGCAGAAGCGTTGCTGATATGGTTGACGATATGGCTTTTACGCAAGGTATTTATACCGATGACGTAATGGTCGAGAAAATGTTGCATGTCATTCACGAACTGGAACCTTCGGGAGTTGGTGCGCGTGATTTGCAGGAATGTTTATTATTGCAATTAAAGCACAAAACGCCAACGGAATATGTTGATTTAGCGATTGATATTATCGAAAATCAGTTTGATGCTTTTACCAAAAAACATTACGATAAATTATTGCAGAAATATGCGGTTTCGAACGAACAGCTTAAAAAAGCCATTAACGAAATCGAAAGACTAAACCCAAAACCAGGAGGATCTTACACTGGAAACAATAAAGTAACCGAGAATGTAGTTCCTGATTTCGCGATCAGAATTGTAGATGGTGAATTAGAATTAACATTAAACGGAAGAAATGCTCCGTCGTTGCACGTTTCTAAAGATTATCAGGAAATGATGCAGACGTATAAAGATTCTCGTGATAAATCGTCAGCACAAAAAGACGCGGTTCAGTTTATCAAACAAAAACTGGATTCGGCTAAATGGTTTATCGATGCGATCAGACAACGTCAGGAAACGTTATTTGTTACGATGAATGCAATTATGCATTATCAGGAAGAATATTTTCTAGATGGTGACGAAACCAAGCTAAAACCAATGATCTTAAAAGACATTGCCGATATGGTTGGCCTTGATATTTCGACGATTTCGCGTGTTGCCAATAGTAAATATGTAGAGACGCCATACGGAACAAAACTAATTAAAGAGTTTTTCTCTGAAGCCATGAAAAATGATCAGGGAGAAGATGTTTCGACTTTAGAAATCAAAAAGATTCTTAAAAACACGATTGAGGAAGAAGATAAAAAGAAACCTTTACCAGACGATCAATTGGCAGAAATCTTAAAAGAAAAAGGTTATCCGATTGCGAGAAGAACGATTGCAAAATACCGCGAGCAACTTGATATTCCGGTTGCCAGAATGAGGAAAAAGATTTAGGTTTTTTAAAATTCAATATAATCACCGTAATCTATATTAAACTGGACTGAAGTCCAGCCCTACAATATGGATCGAGCCGAAGGCTCCTTTATAGTTCCGGAGGAACATTTTATATTGTAGAGCTGGACTTCAGTCCAGTTTAGGCAAAGAATATATATAAAATAAAACCCGACAAATTCAAAAATCTGTCGGGTTTTGTTTTATATAGGAATCTCTAAATTATTTATATTGATCGGGTATTATTTTCACAGCAAACAAGAAAACATTCTTTTTATCCTTATAACTATAAATCAAGCTGTAATCCTTGTCTCTGAAAACCTGAAGTCCCGAATTTGCCTTAGCAGTACTTATTAAACTTTTTTCGATTTCAGTCTGTATTACCTCAATTTCTGCACTAATCTATATTAAACTGGACTGAAGTCCAGCCCTACAATATGGATCGAGCCGAAGGCTCTTTTATAGTTCCGGAGGAACATTTTATATTGTAGAGCTGGACTTCAGTCCAGTTTAGGCAAAGAATATATATAAAATAAAACCCGACAAATTCAAAAATCTGTCGGGTTTTATTTTATATCTAAATCTCTAAATTATTTATATTGATCGGGTATTATTTTCACAGCAAACAAGAAAACATTCTTTTTATCCTTATAACTATAAATCAAGCTGTAATCATTGTCTCTAAAAACCTGAAGTCCCGGATTTGCTTTAGCGGTACTTATTAAACTTTTTTCGATTTCAGTCTTTATTACATCAATCTCTGCAGATTCTTTGTCCACATTAAGCAAGGTTAAATTATACTGGACTGCTTTTTCCTCAGGTAAATTAGGTAAGCTAACACTGTCTAATCGAATTCCTTCCTGAATTTTCAGTGGGCAATTTTTATTATATTTTACAACCAATTCTGTTACTTCGGTCTTTACTTCTCCCTTACTTTCAGAAAGAAAAAATTGGAAATAAACAGCCAAAGCCACCGCAATTCCAATTACACCAAATAATAAGGTATTTTGTTTTCTTTTAGTTTTTTTGTCTTGCATTGTGTTACGGCTTAGATGGAATTAAAAATCTACTTTTCCTGACTCTTTTTCATTGCATTATAATAGGCAGCACGGCTTAACGGTTCGTATTCTTCCGTTTCACCCAACATTACCAATTTATCATTATCCGTTTTACGGAAACTGTAATTGGCAAGATTTCCTGTTCGGGTACAAACAGCGTGAACTTTAGTTACATATTCGGCTGTAGCCATAAGTGCCGGCATTGGTCCAAAAGGATTTCCTTTAAAGTCCATATCAAGTCCTGCCACTATCACACGAATTCCCTGATTGGCAAGATCATTACAAACGGTAACGATTTCATCATCAAAAAACTGTGCTTCGTCAATTCCGATAACGTCGCATCCTTGCGCTAAAATAGCAATATTGGCTGCTGCCGGAACGGGAGTCGAGCGAATTTCATTGGAATCATGAGACACCACCATTTCGTCATGATAGCGGGTATCAATAGCAGGTTTAAAAATTTCGACTTTTTGTTTGGCAAATTGGGCGCGTTTTAATCTGCGGATTAACTCCTCGGTTTTACCCGAAAACATTGATCCACAAATAACTTCAATCCAACCAAATTGTTCTTTGTGATTTACTGTATTTTCGAGAAACATTTTGTATTTTTCTACCTTTAAAAATGAATAGTTTTTATTACTTTGTACTGGTAATAAATCGACGTGAAAAATTGCTGTTTTTACACTTTTTCAAAAGTAGAAAATTTTTATCAAATCGGAGATTCGCAATCGCTTATTAACAGAAATAAAAAAAAATCTTGTTGATTTCTTTCCGTAATAAAGACATTCAATTACAAAACATATAAATTACCCCTATTCACTATAATTTCAACAGCTATGAAAAAAAAATTGGAAGCCGATTTAATCAGCATTGCACATCGAATTTTAAAACTTAAAAACAAATCCGATATCAATCAATTGTATCTTGAAACGCAGAAATTATACGAGAAACTAGCGGTCTTAAAGTTTATTGATGAAAATTTTGATACTGCAAAACCAACAATCGGACGCAGTGAGATCGAATCTGATATAGAAACTATTTTTGAAAAAGAAGAGATCACTCCGGCAGAAATTAAACAAGAAGCGCCAATTGTTGCTGAAGAAACTGCAGTTGAAGAAACTTCTGAACCGATAATTGCTGAAGAAATAGTTGCTGAAATTCCCGAAGAAATAACTCCGGAAGCAGCTGAAGAAATTATCGAAGAGCCGGTTGTTGAAAAAATTGAAGAGCCGGAAGCTGTTACTGAAACAGAAGAAGTGGAAACAATTGAGGAAACCAAAACTGTCGAAAGTGTTAAAGATCCAATTATTGAAAAAATCAACGAAGCTGTTCTTGAAGCTAAAAAGACTATCGAAGCAAATAGAGATCTTTCGTTTAAAACAAGCAGCGATATTAACCCAATTCCGGATTTTAAACCTGCTTTTGAATTAGATAACTCCGCAGAAAAAATCGAAGAAAAAGAAGAGCCAAAAATTCAAACGACATCAAAATCAAATCCACTTCCTCTTGCATTTGAAGATTTCGGAATCAATTATGCCGATGCGCAGTTTGTAAAAGTAGACAGTTTTGAAGCTGTTTCTTCCACTCCTTTCCCATCACTTAATGAAATTCAAGAGACCACAATTGAAACAGAGATCCTGGAAACTCCGGCTGAACCAAAAGCGGCAACATTAAATGAAAAACTGGCAAAAGGTTTTCATGTTGATTTGAATGACCGAATTGCTTTCACTAAAAACCTTTTCGGAAACAGTTCTGAAGATTACAGCCGCGTTTTAAATCAATTACTGACTTTTGATACATACGCAGAAGCTCAGGAATTTATCGAAAATATGGTAAAACCAGATTATAACAATTGGGAAGGAAAAGACGATTACGCCGAGCGTTTCTTGGGAATTGTAGAGAAGAAATTCTCATAAAAAAACAAAACACGAATTACACTAATTGACACGAATTTCTCTTTGTGAAATTTTCAAAAGCACTTGCAATCTGTGTAAATTCGTGAAATTCGTGTTATAATATAAAAAATATGTCTAAATTATATATCGTTCCAACGCCAATTGGCAATCTTGAAGACATGACTTTTCGTGCCATTCGGATTCTTAAAGAAGTGGATTTGATTTTGGCCGAAGATACCAGAACGAGCGGAAAACTGTTAAAGCATTTTGAAATTGGCACGCACATGCACAGCCATCACATGCACAACGAGCACAAAACAACCGAGAACTTAATTGCACGTTTGAAAGCCGGTGAAACCATCGCTTTAATTTCAGATGCGGGAACTCCGGCGATTTCTGATCCCGGATTTTTATTGACGCGTGCTTGTGTCGAAAATAAAATTGAAGTAGAATGTTTACCTGGTGCAACCGCTTTTGTTCCGGCTTTGGTGAACAGCGGACTGCCAAACGATAAATTTGTTTTTGAAGGTTTCCTGCCTGACAAAAAAGGACGCCAGACGCGATTTTTGGCTTTAGCCGACGAAACAAGAACGATGATTTTATACGTTTCGCCACACAAACTCGTTAAGACTTTGGCGGAATTTATTCAACATTTTGGAGAAGACAGACAAGTTTGTGTTTCAAGAGAATTATCAAAAATGCACGAAGAAAATGTCCGCGGAACGGCGAGAGAAGTTCTAACACATTTTGAAAAAACAGCGCCACGCGGTGAAATCGTTGTGGTGGTTGCCGGAAAAACAATAATTAAAGAACCTAAGAAAAGTAAGTTTTCTAAGGATGATGACGAATAAAATATGAACGTTATAAAGTAACATGGATTAAGTTTTTTAACCGCAAATTCCACAAATTTTCACAAATAAGAATGTAAAAATTAATTTGCGGAGATTTGTGGAATTTGCGGTTAAAAAAACAGATCAGAAAAATTACTTCAATCCTCTAAATTTGTAACAAAAAATTAAAGCCTAATAATCATGAGCATTCAAGCCTTTTTAGAAAAAGTAAAACAAACTCCAAACGAAATAACATTCCCGGAAACTATCGCAGTAATTGAGGAAAACTACAACTTTACTCCAACTGCTTTTCAAAACGGAACACAGCACAATGCAGCCGGGGAAAATTCAGGTTCTTGTAAATTATTTTCTTTTGCCAAATTGCAAAACTTAAGCAAAGAAGAAACTTTAGCTTGTTTCGGTGCTTTTTATTTCGAAGAAGTTTTAAAAGATCCAAACGGAACAAACCACCAAAATATTAGAAACTTCATCAACTTAGGCTGGGACGGAATTAAGTTTGAAGGAAATGCGCTGGAGAAAAAATAATTTTAGATTTTAGAGTGTAGATTTTAGATTTTTTTTAAATCTACTTCATTCTAAATTCTAAAACCTTTGTCAAAGTTTGAAACTTTGACAAAGGTAAAAACCAAATGTTTTACCACAGATTAAAAGATTAACACAGATTAAAAAATCCTTTTAAATCTTTTATCCCGATAGCTATCGGTAGTGGCAAAAAAATAAATATCAGATTAAACGATTTTTGATTTCTTCAATCTAAAATCTAATATCTAAAATCTACAATAGAAAAATGCGTTGGACATTAATACCAAAACCTTCTGAAGATAAAATCAAACATTTGGCACAGGCCTTAAATGTAGAAGATTTTGTAGCAACACTTTTGATTCAGCGTGGGATTGAAACTTTTGAAGATGCCAAAAATTTCTTTCGCCCCTCATTAGAACATCTTCATGATCCTTATCTGATGAAAGATATGGACAAAGCGGTTGCCCGAATCGAATCGGCTATTGAAAATCAGGAAAATATTTTGGTTTTCGGCGATTATGATGTTGATGGAACAACGGCTGTTTCTTTGGTTTCTTCTTATTTGAAATCACATTATCCAAACATTGCCACTTATATTCCGGATCGTTATGACGAAGGTTACGGAATTTCCTTCAAAGGAATTGACTTTGCAGATGATAACGGATTCTCCCTAATTATTGCACTCGATTGTGGAATAAAATCCATTGATCATATCGCCTACGCGAAAGAAAAAAACATTGACTTTATCATTTGCGATCACCACAGACCCGGAAATACGCTGCCGGATGCGGTTGCTATTTTAGATCCGAAAAGAGAAGACTGCTCCTACCCTTACGATGAATTGTGCGGTTGTGGCGTAGGTTTTAAATTGATTCAGGCTTTAGGTCAAAATCGAGACGAAACCATCGAAGATCTGGTTCCCTATCTGGATTTGGTAGCTACGGCGATTGCAGCCGATATTGTTCCGATAACGGGTGAAAACCGAGTTTTGGCTTACTTCGGATTGCAGGTAATCAACAGCGATCCGAGACCGGGAATTAAAGCTTTGGTGCATCAGGTAAAAAAGAAAGTTCTGGACATTACTGATGTTGTTTTTATTATTTCACCGAGAATTAATGCGGCAGGAAGAATCAAACACGGAAATCATGCAGTGGAATTGTTAACCGAATTTGATTTTGATCAGGCGCAGCAATTTGCTTCAGAAATCGAACAATACAATGCTGACCGAAAAGATTTAGATAAAAAAATTACTAAAGAAGCTTTTCAGCAAATTATAGAAAATCAGGAAGAAGAACGTTTTTCAACCGTTGTTTTTCAGGAAGACTGGCACAAAGGCGTTATCGGAATTGTTGCTTCAAGATTGATTGAAACTTACTATCGACCGACTTTGGTTTTCACTAAAAGCGGCGACAAATATGCGGCATCGGCAAGATCGGTAAAAGGATTTGATGTTTATAATGCTTTGGATGCCTGCGCGCATCATTTGGAACAATTTGGAGGCCATATGTATGCCGCCGGAATGACTTTAAAAGCAGAGAATTATAAGACTTTTAAAGACGCTTTCGAAAAACAAGTCGAGGAAACCATTTTACCCGAAATGCGAACTCCGGAAATCGAAATTGATGCCGAAATTAATTTTTCAGATATCACGCCAAAATTAATTCGGATTTTAAAACAATTCGAACCTTTTGGTCCACTGAATATGACACCAGTTTTTATGACTACGGAGGTAAAAGATACTGGTTACGCGAAAACGCTGGGTTCAGAAGACGAACATTTGAGGCTTTTCGCGAAACAGTTCAACTCTGAAGGAATTGCTGCAATTGGCTTTGGGCTTGGAAAAAAATTGAATATCACAAAAAATCAAAATACTTTTCAGCTGGCTTATACAATCGCTGAAAACGAGTGGAACGGAACCGTTTCTAATCAACTTATGTTAAAAGATATCAGAACAAATGAAAAATAAAGAAAAGAAAAACGATCCGTATCAGGCATTGCGTTTTAGAGAATTTAATATGTTTTTATTATTGCGCTTTGCAATGGTTTTTGCCTGGTCAATGCAATTTATTGTTATTGAATGGGAAGTTTACAGTATAACTAAGAATCCGCTTTCACTTGGAATTATTGGTTTGATGGAAGTAATTCCAGCTGTTTCGATGGCCTTGTTTGCCGGACATATTGTCGACCAAAGAGAGAAAAAAGGAATGTTGGTATGGTGCATTTTAGGTTTTACAATCATTAGTTTTGGGTTATTTTTATTGACCTGGCCAAAAGTTGTAGGCGATGCATCACCCACTATAATATTATATTCAATTTACTTTTTAGTATTTTTAGGAGGATTGGTTCGTGCCTTTTTAGGGCCAACGATATTTTCTCTTTTATCATTAATTGTACCTAAAAAAGCGTATCCAAATGCTGCTACCTGGAGCAGTTCGGTTTGGCAGATTGGTGCCGTTTTAGGACCTGCAGTTGCAGGATTTTCAATCAACTGGATTGGCGTTCACTGGTCGATGTGTCTTGTTGTTGGCTTTTCTATTTCTGCTTTAATTGCTTTAACCCAAATTGAGAAAAAACCAATTTTGAATCCGAAGATTGGCGAACCGGTTATGGAAAGTTTAAAAGAAGGAATCAAATTCGTATTTAATAATAAAACTATCCTGGGAGTTCTGTCTCTTGATATGGTTGCCGTTCTTTTTGGTGGTGCCGTTGCTTTATTGCCTGTTTTTGCACAGGATATTTTAAAAGTGGGCCCGGAAGGTTTTGGTATTTTAAGAGCTGCGCCGGCAATTGGTGCTTTTATTACGATGCTAATTTCAGCTTACGTTCCATTGTATAAAAAAGCCGGAATGAAACTTTTAATTGCTATTTTCATTTTCGGACTTTGTATTATTGTTTTTGGAGTTTCAACTATTTTCTGGCTCTCTGTTGTAGCGCTGTTTTTAAGCGGAGTTGCTGACGGAATTTCAGTAGTAATTCGCCAGACGATTTTACAATTAAAAACGCCGGACCATATGCGCGGACGTGTTGCTGCAGTAAACTCTATGTTCGTAGGTTCATCTAACGAATTAGGCGCTTTTGAAAGCGGTTTAACAGCTAAATTAATGGGAACGGTAACGTCAGTAGTTTTTGGAGGAAGTATGACGTTATTGACCGTTTTAGGCTTTGGAATACAATCCCCAACTTTTAGAAATTTAGATCTCCGAAAAGATATGGAAGATCATCAAAATATGGAGTAAATGAACAAATTGTTATTGGCTTTCTTTTTTACCATTTCCCTTTTTGCAAACGGGCAGAATCTCTACATCAAAACATATGGAAACAAAAAAGAGAAAGCCCTGATTTTTATTCATGGAGGCCCAAGCGGAAATTCTACTTTATTTGAAGGTACAACAGCTCAAAAATTGGCTGATTTGGGATTTTACGTAATTATTTACGACCGAAGAGGCGAAGGAAGATCTGCAGATCCTGAAGCTAAAATTACCTACGCAGAAGCTTTTGCTGATTTGAATACAATTTATAAAAAATACAACCTAAAAAAAGCCATACTTCTGGCACACAGTTTTGGCGGCTTGGTCGCCACACTTTATACCGAGAAATATCCTCAAAACGTGAGTAACCTTATCCTCGCTGGAGCTTTATTTTCACAACAGGAAACTTACGATCATATTTTAAACTCTTTAAAAATAAGTCACAAAGGCGATTCTAAAACGCTTAATAAAGTATTTTATGTAGAAAAGCTCGATAAAAATTCTGCAGGATATCGAAAACATTGTTTTGATCTGGCAAGTGATAACGATTATTTTAAAATGCCAAATCCAACCAAAGCTTCAAAAAAACTGTATAGTGATTATGAAAAGAGTGATTTCTTCAAAACGAATATTCGAAACAAAAACGCTCCCCTGCTTTTTTATAAAAATGAAAAGCAAAACAATATAGACACGAGATCATGTCTAAAAAAAATAAAGGCAGAAGGTATTCCCATTTATGCTATTTACGGAAAAGAAGATCGCATATTTTCTTCGGCCCAAATCAGTTCCATAAAAAGTATAGCGGGCCAAAAACATTTTGCTTTATTGGATAATTGCTCGCATTATTTATTTGTTGATCAACAAAATCAATTTTTATCTCAAATTGCACAATGGTATAAGTAAACTCATTATCAATTGTATTTTTGATATAAGAAAATAACTTATCAAACTTTTAAATAGCCTTATATGGCTTATATGATGAATAATTTTTCCGAAATTTTATGATTTTCTATTTAGAACTAATATAAATAATATTTATATTTGTTGAAATAAAGGATTGCAATGAGAGAAATAGAACAATTATACCACAACAATTTTGGAATTGCCTTTTACTGGAAAAAGGAAAACGAAACCATTACAGACAAAGTGCAATTGGTTTTTAAAGAAACCGGATTCTATTTTACGGTTCAGGAATTGAATTATTTCTGCGATTTAATCGAAGACAGCATGATTGAAAATGCTTGTTGCGAAGCTTGCGAACTAAAAAACTCCTGTCATAAATTTCTACTCAAAACACCTTGTGCACAAATTGACCTCGCCGTTTCTGTCAAAGAATTAAAATCGATAAAAGATTTGGTTGAAGGCTCTTTATTCCGAATTGAACTGGATGAATATGTTTACGGAGTTGGGATGAATTAAGAAACATTCTAAATATTTTAACAACATTTTTTCATAATTGAAATATATTTTGATTTTCTTCAAAAAAAAGTATATTTACGGCAATGAAAAAATTACGAATTCTTTTTGCCATTACCGTTTTAGCGGTTTTTCTATCTAACTGCACAAACAAATCTGATGAATATATTGATCCACGCGGAACCGATTATGCTGGTTCCGAAAGTTGTATACAATGCCATCAGACACAGTATGATATGGCACTCAAAAGCTCTCATTTTAGAGCAACAGCTCCTGCACTTTTAGGAAATGTGTTAGGAGATTTCGACAAAGGAAATCATACTTTCATCTACGACAAAAATACCAAGCTAGCTATAGAAAAACGCAACGACAGTCTTTATCAGGTTTTATACAAAAACGGAAAAGAAGTTGAAGCACATCCTTTTGACATTGTATTTGGAGCGAAACATGCCCAGACTTCTGTTTATTGGAGAGACGGCAATACGTATGAATTACCCATTTCTTATTACCATTCTATAAAAGGCTGGGCCACTAGTCCGGGATTTCCTGCTGACAAACCTTATTTTGACCGAATGGTGGTTAAAGACTGCTATTCCTGCCATGCCTCAAATGCCAGCAGTCGCAATGTTGAACAAAATTCTGCTGAGAAAAATGTAATGTCAATGGACGTTGAAGATGTAATTGACCCTAAAACGATAGTGTACGGAATTGATTGCGAACGTTGCCATGGGCCAGCCAAAAAACACGCTGAGTTTCACCTGAAAAATCCAAACGTAAAAGTGGCCAACAGCATCACCAGTTTTAAAACCTTAAACAAACAGCAAAGATTAGATGCCTGTGCCCTTTGTCACGGAGGAAATGACGGAATGAAAATGAAATCGCGTTTTGATTTTAAACCGGGAAATAATCTTTCAGAATTTTATAGAAGTACAAGAAGTATAACTGATACAGCCACGTTTGACGTTCACGGAAATCAATTTCGTTTGATGGCACAAAGCAAATGTTTCATCAACAGCGAAAAAATGGATTGCATTACGTGTCATAACCCACACGAAAATGCTTCAAAAAACTTAGCTTCTTATTCTAAAATTTGTATGAGTTGCCACCAAAGCGGTATCAAACATTCTGATAAAACCCTTAAAACAATGTCTGGAAGTTTATTGGCCAGTAATTGTGTAGAATGTCATATGCCGAAAAAATCATCTGGTGCGATTAAATTTCAGCTTTCTGATAGCAAACAATTATCGAATTATATTCTGCGAACACACAAAATCGGAATCTATCCGGCGAAATAAAAAGATTATTTTTCGAACTTTTTCAACTCGAAAGTTTCGCCATCAAAAACACCATAAGTAAAATAACCAATCCAGTCGCCCAGATTCACATATTTAGATTCTTCTCCAACCGGAATAATCATAGGTAAATGACGATGTCCGAAAATAAAGTAATTATAATGTTTGGTTTCAAGTTTGCGCTTGGCGTATAAAACCAGCCATTCGTTTTCTTCTCCTAAAAATTTTACATCTTCGTCGCCCGAAATCAGTTTGTTTTTAACTGACAAATATTGTGCTAAACTCACGCCAACATCAGGATGCAGCCAACGAAAAAGCCATTTTGAAAACGGATTTGTAAAAACTTTTTTCATTCGTTTATAGCCTTTATCACCAGGACCTTTTCCGTCGCCGTGGCCAATTAAAAAGGTTTGACCGTTAAAAGTAAATTCCTTATTATCATGGTACACCGGAATATTCAATTCCGTTTCAAAATAATCATCCATCCATAAATCATGGTTTCCCACGAAAAAGTAAATCGGAATTCCGCTGTCGCGAATCTCAGCCAGTTTGCCTAAAATACGCACAAAACCTTTTGGCACAACGGTTTTGTATTCGAACCAAAAATCAAACAAATCACCCAATAAAAAAATAGCTTCTGCATCTTCCTTTACCTCATCTAACCATGCGACAAATTTCTTTTCACGCGGTAAACTAGACTCCGGTGTTGGAGCCCCAAAATGCTGATCAGAAGCAAAATATATTTTTTTCATATGTGAAATGTGAATTGTGAAATGTGAAAAGTGAAATTTGAGTTGTGAAATGTGAAAAGTGAAAAACGAACTTTAAGTTTTCACATTTAACTTTTCACATCGAACATTTTACATCTAACTTTTTACAAATTATCAGAAGCGTACCATTCTGCAAACGACGATTCTGTTTCCTGAAGTTTAAGAGAAAAAAGTGCGATTCCGGCAGGAAGTCTTGCAATGATTCTTTTAGAAAAATCCACCACCATGTTTTCACTTGTTGGTTGGTAATCTACTAAAATTACGTGATGTCCGCGGTTTTTCAATTCATTTGCCAATTCGATATGCGGAGTTGTTTCGTTAAAAACGGTTGCATGATCAAACTGATCGACGATTTCTTCTTTTACAATTTTCTTTAGATCCGAAAAATCAATTACCATTCCGAATTTCACATTCGACCGGTCTGTAATTGGCGAACCAATAACCGTTACCGATAATTTATAACTGTGCCCGTGAACGTTCTTGCATTTTCCGTCGTAACCGTATAATGCATGCCCGGTTTCGAAGTTAAATTGTTTTGTAATTCTGATATTACTCATCGATTTGAATTTTAGGTTGCAAATTTACGAATTAATAACCGTTTTCATCTCTTTTTTTGGCACGGTTATACATCCAGTACGCAATTCCGATTAAAATCACGAAAGGAATAAACGATCCAATGATCACTCCAATCTGATAACCGCCATCCGGAGCATTCTTAATTTTCTCTGCAACATCAACCTGAACTACTAAAGGGATAATTCTCATACTTAAATAATTATGGAGTGAAATTTAATTTAAACACATAGAAAATATAGTTTTTTTACTTTGAAAAAAGGAAATAAAAAAAGCTCGCTTTTCACACATAGCATAAAATATCTTGAAAATATTTATTCCAGATTAAAGGACTAAAAAAGATTAATCCTTTTAATCTGTGCAATCTGTGGCAAAAAATTTAAACACATAGAAAACATAGGTTTTTTTACTTTGAAAAAAGGAAATTGAAAAAAGCTAGCTTTTCACACATAGCTATGTGTTTTAAAACAAGTGAAACGCCTTTTTTCAACACAATCCAAACTATGTTTCTATGTGTTTAAAACTATTCGCAATACATTACTTCTTAAATTGCGTCAAAGCCTCTCTCGCGAAATCAGACAAGACCAATTTCCCTGTAATGGCTGCACGTTCAATTAGTATTGATTCCCATTGCTCTGTACCTTCCCAAATAATTTTCTTCATTTCGAATAAAGCTTCAGGATTATATGAACTCAGTTTTTGAGCAAAATTTTCTACTTCAGCATCCAGTTCTTCTGCGCTATGTAACGAAGCATAAAGACCTTTTTCCAAAGCCCATGCTGCCGATTTCCAATCGGTTGCTGTCAATGTCATTTCCGTCATCGCCGTTTTACCAATTTTACGGGAAACAGCCGGTTCGATCACAAACGGACCAATTCCGATTGCCAGTTCCGATAATTTAATGGCACTTTCAGTTGAAGCCAAAACATAATCGCAGGTTGCAATAATGCCGACGCCGCCACCAACTGCTTTTCCCTGAACACGACCCACAATTAATTTAGAGCAGTTTCGCATGGCGTTTAACAAATGCGCAAAACCCGAGAAAAATTCCGTTCCCTGTTCTTCATTTTCCACTTGCAAAAGTTCATCAAACGAAGCGCCGGAACAAAATGCTTTCGAACCTTCGCTTTGCAAAACAATAACCGAAACCGCTTCATTTCGGCTTAAAGCGTTAATCTCCAATGTCAACCGATTCAACAATTCACGCGGAAAAGAATTACTCGCCGGATGACCAAATTGCACCGTAGCAACGGCATTATGAAAACTCGTATATAAAGAACCGTTTTGATTTTCTAAACTCATAAAAATAGATTTGAACGTAAAGTTACGGTTTTGGCAACTATTTTCACTTCAAGCGATTTGAAATTTGTTTTTTGAAAATTAATTGACTTTATTTGCTAACGCTTTGGGGGATTAGCTCATTTAATTTCTCAACGCCCAATTAAAAAAGGGGATTAGCTCATTTGGCTAGAGTATCCCGATCTGATCGGGAAGGTGACCGATTCGAATTTAACAAAGGCAACAAAAAAGGGGGATTAGCTCATTTGGCTAGAGTGCTTGCCTGGCAGGCAAGAGGTGACCGGTTCGAATCCGGTATTCTCCACAAAAAAAAACCGTATTACTTTATTGTGATACGGTTTTTTATTTCAAACATGATTTTTATAAAAGACTAATTAATAAAATGGAAGAAGGAGACATCAAAAGCTTTCTTACTATAATTCAGGCAACTATTCTCACTGTCCTAATTACTACAGTCTATTTTATACTTGTAACTTTAAAAAATTACAACATAACGATTGGTTTTTTCCTCGATGGTTTTGTAATTATGAGTCTATTTTATTTTTCATTGACAAGTCTTATATTCTCAGCAATTTTTTATTACCTATACAAGAACGCATCGATGCTGCTTTATCTAGTTCTATTCTTCTTCAGTTTTTTGGCATTACTTTTTCATCTTGCAAAATTCTGGAGGAAGAAAGTACGACAACAAAATACCTGATATCATGGATGGAGTTTCTGAGTCCATTACCATTTTTCTAATCAAAATGATTTTTATTGCCATCATTTCAAATTTTTTAGTGATTTTAAAAAATTGGTATTTCACCAAAGAATTAGATTCTTCAGAGGATTTAGAAGTTTAATATCTAATTTTCTATAATTAATATTCAGGAGCAGATGAATTTATTTTTAAAAGAGTACCAGTCTCATATTACCAAACTGTGGCTGTTTTTATTTATTCATCTCTTTTTCAATTTCTTTAACAAGTTCAATTGCTTCTGGTTTTACATTTTCGTCATAAACCCTTATGTTGTTTTTACCAATTCTGATAAGAAATTCTATTGTCTTTTTAAATTTTGGATCTGAATATAGTTTTGCTTCCGGTTTATCTGCATTTTCTATCATTTTGTCAAAACACTTGAACAGAAAATCATTATAAATTTTATCAACTTCGTTAATTGAGGGTACCCATAGTTGGTAATACGCTAAGATTTTCTGTTTTAATTTTTCGTCTTCAATATAGCCAATTTTACCACTGGACTTAAAACCTTCAAAATTTCCAACATTCATTATTTGTCCATGTGAATAAACCGGGAGATGCACTATATCATTAGACTTATAAATACTGTCAAGTTGCAGGGGCGTTAGTGCTAAAATTTTCTCATACCCTGTGTTTGCCTTTTTGTATTGTTTCTTTTCTTTGTCGAGTTTTTTTATGTCATCCTCCAAATCATTCTTTAAATTACCGAGAAACACAGCTACTTCTTCTTGTTGATGTCTGTGTTCGCTCCAACTGTGTAGCCATATTGAAAGTGTTACTGCAAAAACGATTATGCCTATTTCTACAATGATTTCTTTTATTTTCGCTCCCAATGTGTGTTCTGAATTTTTCACAGTATTATAAATTTTTTCTGAATGTTTTATTATTTCGTCTTGCATATTTTAGTTTTGTAATTTTAACTCTGGCTGGCAATTTATTTTAGTACGCTATTTACTTCAACGACTTCAAAATCGTCATTATTTTGTAACAGGTGTTTTAATATCGGAATATGTCCCTGTCCAAATATCAGGACGACATATTTGTCATTTGCAGTTATTTGATTCATTACATTAGCATAAATCGCTAAATTCCTCAAATACCAATCAGAAACCGATTCAGCACCAATATAATTTTCTCCTGCTCCAACTTTTGCTATGTATTTTAAGTATATTGATAAATTTTTCTGCAAAAGCTCTTTTGTATTTATGTATTTTAGTACTTCTGTTATTGAATTTCGTTTTACTACACTATCAATTTCATGTATAATTTTATTTGCATTAGTACCTAAATCCTTTAATAAATACAACTGATTTTTTTCTTTAGCTGTTACAGCAACTAAACTGTCATGTGTCATTAGATACAAAACATCAACACAATTGATCTGTTTTAAATTTAATTTTTTAGCCAATCTAAAACCAATTTGCTCTCGTTCAGAAACGGTTAATTTATACCTGTTTTCTGAATACGCAATATACAAACTATCAATTTGCTTTTGCTGAGTAAATGGTTTTTCTATCATCACTTTATCCGCATTTGTTCGCTTTAAAGTTTCAGTCAATTGTTCCAGTTCCTGCTGTCTTTTCGGAGCCAAAAAATCATCTGTCTTTAATTCAAAACTATCTAAATGAGGCGTTTCGAAGTGAATTGTCCCAATTAATAAGATTTTAGTTTTAGGCTTAGCTGCTTGTCCAAAACTTGTAGTTACTACTAAAAGCGTAATTAAAAATGTAGAAATTGCTTTAATGAAAGTCATTTTTTTAGTTTGTTTTAATCGTTATTGTTCTCCCAAATTGCCACCAAATTAGGACTAACTCCGAAATTGTTTTTTAGTATATGTCTAATGGGTAAATATATTAGTAAAAACAAAACTTTACTTACGGCTTCCCGTAATAATGTCAAAGAAAGCTTCCGGCGAAATCATTTTGGGTTTCAATTATTTTCTGAAAAGTTGGCTTCAAAAATAAATATGCTACTCGGAAATTCATTTTCATTTCAGACAAGAAATATCCATTTTACATTTTTTTTATTCAGGAGCAGAAGTTTCTTTTTCAAAAGACCATCTGTCCCGCTATCCCTTCCAATCTTTTGTGCCGAACCCCGGCACAAAAGGATTTCCAGTTCTATCGGGGCTAGATTAGAACGTTTTGGTTTTTATAAGATGGTTGAGTTGGGTTGTGGATTATATATTATCCATATCCTTAACTTGTGGAATTAAATCATTTTTACTTTTTTCAACAATTTTTTTCCGCATTAATTGGTTACTATTAAAGTGTCTCGAAATTTCCATTGTTTTATTAGTGAAATCCTCATCATTATAATAATAAATTTTAATTGACTTACAATTCTCATGTTCAAAAATTTCATTTAACATTATTCTATCTGATAAACCACAAGAGTGGCCATAAATACAAACTTGATAATCTCCCGAATTTAAGAATGAAAGAAGTTCTCTGTAATTAGGGGTTTTAAAATATTGAAATGATTTAATATGTTTGAAAAATCGATTATCATTAAGTTCTTCCATCTCTTTATAAACAGAATCCATTTCATCACCAAAACCAAAAATTATTGAATTTTCATTGTCTTGTAAATTACCATGAATGAAATTTTGATTGTACTTAATTTCTTTAGAATTACTCAATAAATTAGTTAACGAATCTGTATAATTAAAGTTCAGAAAGTATCTATGTCCAAGATCTATATCTTCTAAATTATCATGCAAGAATGAAAATTCATTCTTCGTTAAATCCGCGGCAAATTGCTCAATATATCTTTTTGCTTTATCCTTTGAGATCTTTGTTTCTAACTCTTGGAGATAATTTTTCAACTCTAATATTAAAAATGATAACTCTTCATTTAAAGCGTCAATCTTATTGAGCATATTATGATTTGGCTTAAGCTTATTACCTTTAATAATCAATTTCAACAAATCAAAATAGACTCCTTCAACATCCACCCATCCAACTTTACACATTTTTAAAAGATCAGTTATCAAACCGTTTTGTATACTTGGAACAATTTCCACACTTCGTTTATCTAAAAAATCCAGCAATTCCCTTATGTTATTAACAGAATCAATATTAGAAAAATCTCTGTTTGCATTCAATAAAATATCAAATAAGTTATTTTCTTTAAATCCAAAAACTTTTCTATTAGAATTTTCTCTCATAAACTCATTATAGCTACCTGGATATTTTTCAAATGGAGCTGTAAAAATTTCAGAATTCAATGCTTCATTAAAGTTCTTTTTTAATAGCCACAATAAAAAATCATTATAACTTGTTTTTAGATTCAAAGCCAAATCGAATCCGTTTCCAATTAGAAATAATTTATTTATTTTTAATTTACTTGCTGGTAATTTTAGCTTTGTCATTAACTCAAAAAATTTATATTAGTTCACTCTCACTTTTGAAATTTATTTCATTTATCAAATCATCCCAACTTAATAATTCATCCTCTCTAAAATATTGAGGATCGAATTGTCTAACATCAGAATCATTTCTCACTTTACCATTTTTAGTAGTTCCTTTTAACCAATTCCTGTGTCCAACAAAAATATGATTTGCTAAAATTTCTGAATTAATTATTCTGTATGTAGGAGACTCATTTATGTTTGCAGGGATATTTACAAAAACAAAATATTTGTTTTTTGAAGTTTCATTTTCAACTTTTTTAGATAAAATCCATTTTAATTTATTTTGAGTAGTTTTTACTTGAATAGAAATTAATTTGTCTCCATTTAGATTACTCACTAAAATATCAACTCCATCAGAATTTCTCAAAGTTATCGCAGCTAAATAGCCCCTGCGTGAAAGTTCTGCTGCCACATAATATTCACCAGCAATTCCAGATAATTGTTTGTTTAACTTCATATTATATAAAATCTATTATTTACTTTCAAACATAAAAGCTTACTCCAACAAAGCAAGCGTCCTATTTGTCAACTCATTTTTATATTTCAAAACATCATCAACACTACTCAATAAATACTCATTATTTTCAATAACAATTTTCATTTTTGAATCGCTAAAAACTAATTTGCAAATGACTTTTTTGAGATTGTCATCAATACTAATATTGAAAAAGCTTTTAAAATCTTTGAAGAAAATTCTTTGACTTGGTATTTTCTTATTTTGAATCAACAAAGTTCTTATAGTATGATAAGCCTGAATTTCAGATTCAGTTGTTATAATTCCGCCTGTATTTGAGTTTGCTTCTGATAACACTTTTTTCTCATACAAAGATTTAAGCAATGCCGAGTAAATCATCTTTATCATTTTAACCTGCGTTTCTTCTGTAAATTTGGTCTTAAAATTCATATCCTGATGAATAATTTTTAGAAAATTTTTAGAAGGAGCTATTAATTCTTTTAGCAGAGTGGCTTCAAAATCTTCCGCAAAAACGCATTCCTGAGCAGTTTTTATAATTTCATTTACTACAACATATCTTTTATCAAACTTGATTAAAGTTTCTAAATCTCTCTCAGTATAATTAGATAGATTGAATACAAAAAATGGTTTATTGTCAATTATATTTGGTTGTAAAACATCAGAATAAAATCGATATTCAATTCCATTTGTTAATACAGCAATTCTCGAATTTTTAGTATTATTAAAATAACCATTTAATTGTCCTGCTTCTTTATCACTCAATCTACTGTTATACTTTTTAGCTTCAATTAAAATAGTGTCTTTCTTATTCAACAAAATAGCATAATCAATTTTCTGACTCACACGTTCTCCAAAATCAGCATTATATTCTGGTATTAAATCATTCGAAATATAATTTAGGAGATGAAAAAATGGTTCAATTAAAAATTTACGAGTTTGAGCTTCGTTTGTACACAACTCTATTGCTTCATTAATTTAAAACTCTCAATTGATTTTTTTAATTGATTTATAGACTGTTTTGGAATGTTTGTGGTCATGCTTTACTGGTTTGGTTAGTTAGACAATTTCGAAATTAAAAGTAAGCTAATGAAAATAAACCAATTACTGATTTTTTACAATCATAGCTCTAAAAACAAATATCTTTATTTATCTGACCATTCCATTACGGAAAACCATATTAACAAAGTCTAAAATCAAAAGTAACCTTTTAACAATCCATTTGACTACGTACTTTTACCTGAAAAACAATCTGAGATTTAAACTTAAGTTGTAGCAGATTTAAGTTTTTTATCTCTTTTCCTCGCTTTCTTCTCCTCAGCCAAAATTCTTGCCTGTTCTCTATTTATTTGTAACGCCCAAACAAAAGAAATAAACCAGCAAAGCACTGTCCATGCGGTGAGAAGGTTAAACACGAATAAATATTTGCTGTTTTTTTTTATTCCATGACATAATCGTTGGTATAAAATAAACGAATAACATAACTGCTCCTGCCATTACTTTTTCTATCGTTAGATCACGATTTTCCAATGGAAGGTAGATTCTGTTTGCGCTTGGATGAGGCTTGAGGTTAGTAAGACGATTAGAGTGAAAGAGTAATTTTTTTCATAATTTGATTGAATTGAAAAACTTTGTCGAGCTACTTGCGGGGATTTGCTTCGCCAGTCGCTATCGCTCTAGTCTCCTTTGTCGAAATGACAATATTGCGGCAGCTTTGCGACCTCACCGACAAAGAACTTAGCGCTCTTTGCGTAAACCCTTAGCGAACTCTTTGCGGTTAAAAAGACGCCCCCAACAAAATCCTACCTAATCAAAAACCCCAATCGAATCGATCCAAAAAAGTACCCTGAATTCGTATTCGTTTCAGGATCTTTCAATTCGCGGCCTCGGTACAGAAAAGAATACGAAATATTAAAATTGTTGTGGCGGTATTTCAAACCAAACTCGGCGTTGAAACGAAGCGGTTCCAACTCAAAAGTCACCGGACTGGTGTCGCTGAACATACTGCCTTCTATTGTAGCGTCGTAAAATTGGTAATTGACGCTTGGCATTGCATAAAAGTAAAATTCCCTAACATCAAATTGCGGTTGAGCACTTACAGAAGCGTCATGTAAATTAGAATCGTAAACAGGAAGTAATTTCTTGAAACCTATTCGGGCCAGGAATCCAGTAGAAACTCCATCAAAAATAGTCCCCAAATTCGCTTCCGACTGAAAATGAAGATCTACAAAATCGTTGTGCTTACCCGGGAATAATTTCTTTGAATACAGAACATGTGCCTGTACGGCAAAAGCATTAGTAAGTTGGTTTTCCCAGCCGTATACTTTTTTATAACCAATAAGGTGATGAAAACTTTCCTGAGTTTCGCGGCCAAAAGCATTTGGTCCCATAAAACCCAACTGAAAATCAGTCTTTAAAACCGATTCGCTGTTATAGAAAAAACTGCGTCCGGCCTCGGCAAAAAGATAACCCGTAAAAGGGCGATCGTTAATATCGACCGCCGTTTCATTAATATACCTCGGATTGTAAATGTATTGTCCAACACGAAATTCGGTAATCTTTTTATTGATTTTTTCGTTTTCTTTTTTGGATAGATATCTGAAAAAAAGTTCTAAACCGTTTGTATAATACATATCGTTTTTAGACGACGTATATAAATCATTGTCTGTAATAAAACCAAATTCTTTCGTTTTTCCCTGCCCAAAAGATAGTGCTGTGGTGAGAATCAGGAATGCAAAAACAATCTTTTTACTTCCCATTATAATTTATTTTTCCAACGGCACGCATTTCGCGAACAATTCGTT
The DNA here is from genome assembly GCA_900107365.1 of Flavobacterium aquidurense. GTDB lineage: Bacteria > Bacteroidota > Bacteroidia > Flavobacteriales > Flavobacteriaceae > Flavobacterium > Flavobacterium aquidurense. The sequence goes on along the minus strand of FNPS01000007.1, from coordinate 183,801 downwards.
CTTTGCGTCGGTTGATATAACTTGAAGAACCTGTAGCTTTAAATTTTCTTGGATTCGGTAGTATCGCGGCAATTCCGGCAGCCTGCATTGCAGTTAAACTCGAAGCATCACGACGGTACCAATGTTCTGTGGCTGCATAAGCACCATAAACACCATCCCCCATTTCGATACTATTTAAGTAAACTTCCATAATGCGTTCTTTACCCCAGATAATTTCGATTAAAACGGTAAAATAAGCTTCCAATCCTTTACGAAAATAACTTTTTCCCTGCCATAAAAACACATTTTTGGCGGTTTGCTGCGAAATGGTACTTCCGCCACGAATTCGGCGGCCGCGTTCGTTGCTTTTGTAGGCTTTTTGAAGTGCTTTGAAATCGAAACCGTTGTGGTATAAAAAAGTTCCGTCTTCACTGGCAATAACCGCTTTTTGCAAATTCATCGAAATTTTTTCAATCGGTTCCCAATCGTGATCAAAATAAATTTCTTTTCCTGCCATTTTATTTTCAATGGCACGAATCACCATTAAAGGTGTAAAAGGTACCGGCACAAATTTAAAAAAGATCACTGATCCGATCGAAAGTCCGAAAAACCACAAACACAATTTAATAAAAAACCATTTGACTTTCTGGCCAAACGTTCGATTGGTTTTCTTTTTCGCTGCTGGTTTTGGTTTGCTTGCGCTTGTTTTTTTTGGTGCTGGTTTTTTGGTTGCTGCCATTATATTATAAAATCAATTAATCTTACTTTTTTATTACTTTAAAAGTCTCCTTTTTATCATCATTTTTTAAAACAATCAGATATACACCTGTTGGATATTGTTTAAAATCGATACCTATTTTAGAATCAGAGTGCTTACTTTCAAAAAGCAATTGCCCGTTTAAATTATAAACTTCTACATTCGAAATTATTGAATTACTTTCGATATTTAAAATATTTTCTATTGGATTCGGATAGTATTTAAAATCTGTAATCTTATTCTCCTCCACTGATAAATTTTCAACAGTTTTGGCAAAGATAAGATTATCTACAAGAGCCGTATCGCCCAAATCTGATCTACCAATATGCTGAAGTGAAATTCTAATTTGAGTTCCGACATAGGGTGTTAAATCAAACATGTATTTTTGAAAATTATCTCCTTTACCTGTTACGGGTTTTATTACATCTCCCAAAACATTTCCGTTCACTACAACTCTAAACATTGATTCAGTATTGTTATTCACAAAAGTTTGCTTTAGTTCAAAACTCATAAACGAACTGCTTGTGTTTTTAGCATCAACCTTTAAATTTATTTTAGTAATACTGGTTTGGTTTATTTCCCACACGGAGGCTGAGGCTACATTTGTTTTCCCTGAAGGAGAACTATTAGTTAACCACTGATCTTTAAAATTATTGCCTTCCATTTTCACTACTTTATTTGTGGCGGATTGATTATCCACATTAATAGTGATAGGAGTGCCAAAAGAGCCTTCTAAAATAACATCATCAGTAATTCCTTTTTGAAAATCGTAAATTGTTGCTTTTTTAGTTCCATCAACCAAAAGATTATATCCTTCTTTTAATTCAAAATTATCAACAAGTAAATTTGCGCCGTTCGAATTATAAAAATCCATTAAAAAACTATAATCACCCGAAACAAGTGGTGTAAAATAATACGAAAGATCACTGTAATTATATTCTGTCAACCTTCCCGAATAAACCAAAGTAGTTTCCATATTATAATCATTTTGTCCTCTTCCAACAAGTAACTTAACACCATGTGTGCGATACTCATAACTATTTCGGCCTTTCAAACTGAATTTATAAGTTGTTCCTGCAATTAAATGAAACATTGGAACCATCATTTGAGTGTAACCTCTGACGTACAGATAACTGTTATCATCAAATCCATTTCTCAAATAATCCGGTCCGTAATTACTAAAAACTTCCTTCACTGCGGTATTCTCAAGTCTTAAGTCACCACTAAAATATTTAAAACAATCCGGAACTACATTTGCTCCATAAGTGCTTAAACCACTAAATTTCTCAATCCAGGGCAATGCTTTAACAATGCAGGTTGTTTCTATCTTTTTTGGTCCAACAATTACTGAATTCCCCGAATCACAAATTGTCTTAAAATAAAAATCATATGAAGCTCCAGCTTGTAAATTTGAGAGCTTAACTTCATTTATACTTGCATTTAATATAGTTCCTGTTCCTGGCTTAAAACCTGTTAAACCATATTCGACTTGCACTTTTTGTGGTAATGCATTTTTCGAAGTCCAGTTTATTTCTACTGAATTATTGTTAATATTTGAAAAAACTACATCAATAGGTTCATAACAGGATAAGGTTTGATCATAATAAAAATCATCAATTATCGCGCGATTTGTACTTGAATTTGGATCTGCTACAAACTCAAAAGCAATGTGTTTATCTGATCCCGCGTATTCAGAAAAATCAACATTAATTTCTTTTCCGTATTTAGGCAAGTTTCTTAATTCCTGCAACGAGATAGCTTGATAAGGCACAAAAGTTGTAATATCGACAGGATTTTTTATCGTTCCGATAATTAAACTTCCCGATTTTAAACTTGCATCAGTTATTTGTGAATTAAGCCAAAATTTAATTTTCTTGTTTTTATCAAAATCTTCTAAATATGGGGATACCAAGAGTGCAACATCAGGATTGCCCTGAAGATAAAATGCGTTTGGCGCACTATTGATATTTTGTAAATTGTACTTAAAAACCTGAGTCTTGATCAAATCGTTTTTAGTCCAGCAAAAATTAGGTATTTCATTAACAATAGGATACTGATCAAAAGTTTCTACGAAAGGAGCTTTCTGCGAGCAGCCAATTTTAAAAGTATAACGATCAGACCACATACTTGCAACTGCTGTTTCGCAATAGGTACGCACCCTGTAATCATAAGTTCCTTGTGCCAGACCTTCTAAATTAAATGGGTTTGTTTTTACATTAATTATAGTACCAGTTCCTGTAGCAAAACCCTTTACTCCATATTCAATATCCCAGCCTAATGACTGCTTTTTGACATTATTATCTGTCCAGTCTAATGTCGCAATCATTTCGCCAGATTGTTTCGCTCCTAAGGCGTTCGGTTTTGGACAATCATTTTCTGTATATGTAAAATCATCTATAAAGAATCTCGTCAATCGATAATTATCGATGCTTTGCTTAAAACCTATAAATTTATCAGTTCCGTAATAATTAGAAAAATCAACCTCATAATTTACCCATTCTGATTTATCTGCAGCGGGAATGGTAATGGTTTGATACGGTTTAAAAGTAGAATAATCATCAGGATCTGAGAGCGTTCCAACGATAAGCTGTACCGGCTGATCTTTTAATTCTTTCATCGTACGCATCCAAAAGTTAATTTTTTTGTAGTTGTTAAAATCCTTTATCCTTGGAGAAACAAGAACTACTCTGTCTGTTTTTTCTCCCGTTCCTGGTGGATAAACCAAATCTAACTGATTTGTAAGCAGCATTGAATTTGAGCCGCTATGCACTGTACCTGTACCTCCTGATGCAGCGGTATTTATTTTTATAAAATTATTTTTTACGTAAAATCTCTGAGTAAAATAAGGGACAATTCTGGTCCAGCAGCCATTTTTCTCAAACGCTGTTGTTTCAAAATCCTCATTAAAACCTGTTGTAATTCCTAAACATTTGGTTCTGAAATAGCCTTTATCCGACCAATCACTATAGCTTGCACTGCATTTAGAACGAACATAAAAGTCATATTCTGTGTCGTCTAAAATTGATTCGGTCAATTTAGTAGTCGAAGCCGAAGTGTTTACCAAAGTACCAGTTCCATGCACAAATCCTTTTGGACCATATTCAACTTGCCATTCTGATGCAGGTTTATAACTTTGCCAGGTAACCGTTGCAAAATCATAGTCAAAATCTACAGTTTGAGGGTTAAGTGGTTCGAAACAAGAAGGTGCTTTTTCGTAGATAAAATCATCAATGGCAAATTCTGAATCACCTTCATTATTATACCTTAAAGCGATGTAGTGATGATTGTTGCTTTTTAAATAATTATCTAAGTAAATAGTATGCTCTTTCCAGGAAGAAGATTTATTGGGATTGTCAACTTCATTCATCTCAGACGGCAAAATTGTTTTTAAGGGAATAAAAGTTGCCTGATTTTTTGGATCAGACATTGTGCCAATAGTTAGTGAACTTATATTAAAATTGTCATCACCGCTATGAGCAAGCAGACTGAACTTAACTCTCTTATCAGCATCCAAATCAGCAATATATGGAGTTATAAGATAGGCTTTATCCACATTTACTTTGCCTACAAATTGAGAAATTATAATTGCAGCGTCGCCAGTTTTCGGCAGAGGCTTTATGTTCCAGCCTGTATCTTCAAAATTGGTTTGAACCAAACAATTATTAGCAATTATATTCCAACAGGGATCAATATATTTAGTTCCTTCAAAGGAAGTGTTATAGCTGTCAGAAATAACAGTACAAGAAGTTTTAAAACTAATTGTTTTTGTCCAGTTAGAATATAAATCATCAATACAATTGGCGCGCAGTTTTATTTCGTAATCTGTGTTTCCAACTAAATTGTTTAGAATATAAGGACTGCCTTGAATATTTAAAATGTCTGTAGTATGTTTGACTACGTTGGTTATGCTAACTTGAAAATTATTCTGGTTTGGCGCATCAAAACTTATTCTTGCTGAATTTTGCTTTATATCTGTTACAGCAAAATTAGTCTGATCAAAACAATCTGAAGCTTTTTCATAACTAAAATCATCCAGATAAACATCATTATTATCAGCGCCATAATATTTACTTTTAAATAAGAAAACAATATATTGATCAGTGCCTTTATAATTATTAAAATAAATGGTTTGCTGTTGCCATCCTCCACCTGTTTTAACTTCAACCGGAGACAGTAAATGAAAGCTACTTAGATCATTAGGATCCGTCATTGTGCCCGCTAAAAGCTCTGTATCTGAAGAATATCCATTTGTCCAGAATTTTATTTTCCGATCGGTTGCCAAATCATTAAATCTCGGCGAAACAAATGCAATATTTGCGTTGGTCTGATAATTATAATTTGACATAAATATTGACGAACCTGTTTCTCCAGTCGCACTGTGGTTTTGAGTTGTAGAAAAACCTACACCTGCATCGCTGGTAGAATTAGAATAGATTAATCCGCGCCATTCTAGATTTGTTGCATTTTTATCATTAAAATTTGCTGTATATCCAACAGAAAAAACTTTATCACTTGTAGTAAATATTGTTTTTGTCTGAGACCAATCTGTCCAAACGAGGACATTATTAACCAAATGTCGCTCCCTTACTCTAAAATCATATTTTTTTAGAGGATCCAGATTGAATCTGTAAAAAGGTAATCCCGATACACTTGTGGTAATTCCCTGTCCAGTCTTAAATCCGGCTGGTCCATATTCAAATTGCCAATCGTAGGTTGAATAAATATCATAATCATGATATTCGATCAAAACTTCACCAATTAATGACACGGTAACATCAAAATTTGCGTCAGCAGGAATTTGTTTTGCTTTATTGTTTGCTTGTAAAAAAAGTAGGTTAAAAAAAGAAAAAAGAACAACTAATGTAGTTTTTTTCATGTTTGTCTGTAGTTGGTTAAATTATTTGGGACTATAATTATTACTATATTAAATCTGCTAATTCTGTTCCTATTAAACTGCCTATTGCGACTCCCATTCCGCCAAGGCGAACGCCGCAAAACACGTTTTCAGACAATTGCGAAACAACAGGATTCTTACTGTTTCCTACTCCCATAATCCCGCTCCAACGATGCGCGATCTGGAAATCCTGATTTGGTAAAATTACATTTTTCAGCAACTCTTCCAACTTATTTTGTACAATTTTGGTTTGACCAAATTCGGTTGTAGTTTCGGTTTCAAAATCTAAGTTTCTTCCACCGCCCAATAAGATTCGGTCACCAATATTTCTGAAATAATAATAACCACGATCCAGATGAAAAGTGCCCCTAATATCTAAATTTTTGATTGGCTCTGTTATCAAAACCTGAGCTCTTGCGGGTTGCACTGCTCCTTTTGTTAACGTATTGGCAAAACCATTTGTTGCAAACAATATCTTTTTGGATGTAAAACTAAAATCGTTTAATGCAATTTCTACCTGATTTCCTAAATCGGCATATCCTGTTACCGTTTGCTGGTTCAAAATCAAAATGTCGGCGGCAACAGCTTGTTTCAGCAATTCCTGCATCATATTTCCCGTATCAATTTGTGCCTCAAACGGATTAAAAATTAAATATTCCTGAATGTTTTCAAAACCAAATCGATCAATTTCTTTGGTAAAAACATCAGCTTTAAAAAGGGGTTTTAAAATTTCATTGATAAAAGACAATCGTGTGACACAATCATTAAAACCTCTTTCATCTTCTCTCAAAAACAATTCATATCCACCGTGAGGTTTAAAATCAATTGCTGCGTCTCCCAATCTTTTTCGGAGCAACTGCAACCCTTTCCAGCGCTTCTCAATCAAATTGACAACATCTTCTTCTGAATGCGTTTTGAGATCTTCCATAATTTCAGAAAGACTTCCGAAGCAGGCAAAACCGGCATTTTTCGTACTCGCGCCTTGTGGCAACATTCCTCTTTCTAAAACCAGAATTTTCGCCGTCGGGAATCTTTCGCGTAAGCGTAATGCGGCGTGCAAACCTACGATGCCACTTCCTACAATAGTATAATCAACATTCGTGAACCAATTTTTAAGTTCCCAATAACTTAATTCCATTTGCCAAATTTTTATAAAAATAATGATTTTTTATTCGCCACGACTCGAGCGATAGCGAACAGGCGAAGCAATTCACGAATTATTTTTTTGATAATCTTTAAGAATAAAAAATTAGTAAATTCCTCGCTTTGTTTTTTACCACAAATTACACAAATTAACGCAAATTTAATTAATGGAAATTCGGGTAATTCGTGACTAACTTTTAATATTTACCTCCCACAGATTTTGCAGATTTTGTTTCACGCAGATTTTGCAGATTTTATTTGATTTAATAAAAAAATCTGTGTGAATCTGCTCAAATCTTTTTTAGATCTGCGTGAAAAAATAATTCGTGAATTCGTGGCTATTTTTAACTCCTGCTTAATATCTGTCTCACGCATATTCTGCAGATTTAGGCAGATATGATTTAATGAAAAAATCTGTGTGAATCTGCTCAATCTTTTTTAGATCTGCGTGAAAAAATAATTCGTGAATTCGTGGCTATTTTTAATTCCTGCTTAATAATTTGTCTCAAGCAGATTCTGCTAAAATCTTTTTATCCCGATAGCCATCGGGAGCGTGAAAAAAAAATTCGTGAATTCGTGGCGAAAAAAATTTAGTAAACCCTTTGGAATTTTTAACATTTTTTGGGATTTGGAATTTAACTATTTGGAATTTAAATGTTGTATTTTTAGCCCCACGAATATTAGAATTTTATTATGAAAAAAGTATTATTTACAACCTTAATAATGATGAGTTTAAACGCTATCGGACAGAATGTGATGTCACCAGAGTTGTTATGGAAATTAGGAAGAGTGACTGCACTTGGACTTTCGAAAGATGAAAAAAATGTTGTTTTTAAAGTTTCTACTCCTTCTGTAGAAGAAAACAAATCGTCTTCAAAATTTTACACATTGCCAGTAAATGGCGGAACTGCAACTGAAATTAAAGACACAAAAGCTATTTTGGCCGACAAAAATGTTTCGCCTGACGGAAAATTTTTAGTGTACAATGAAGAAGTTAAACTGGAAAAGGTCTTAGGAAAAGATTTTTATCCAAGCCTTACCAAATCAGATGCTCAAATTTATGATGGTTTAGATTACCGTCATTGGGACACTTGGAACGAAGGAAAATTTAACCACGTTTTTTATAAAGAAAACAAAGAAGGTGCAACCGGAATTGACATCTTAAAAGGTGAAAATTTTGATTCTCCGCAAAAACCTTTTGGTGGCGACGAAGATTATATCTGGTCACCTGACGGAAAAAGCATTTTATACGTTTGCAAGAAAAAAGCAGGAACGCAATATGCGACTTCTACAAACACCAATATTTATGAGTACAATTTAGAAACTCAAAAAACAACCAACAGAACCGAAGATAATTTAGGTTATGATACGGCTCCACAATTTTCTCCAACAGGAAATTTAACCTGGTTGCAAATGAAACGTGATGGTTACGAGGCTGACAAAAATGATATTATTGTTGAGTTTAAAGGAATCAAAACAAACTTAACTGCCAACTGGGATGGAACTGTAGATAATTTCATGTGGAGTAAAGACGGCAAAAACGTTTATTTTGTTGCACCAGTTGACGGAACAAAACAACTTTTTGTGGTGAACTTTCCGGGATTGACAAAAATGGCAATTCAGGTTCGCCAAATTACAAAAGGTGATTTTGATGTAAATGATTTAGTTGGTTTTGCTGGTGATGATATTATCGTAACCAGAAATGACATGAATCATGCTCCGGAGATTTATTCCTTTAATTTGAAGAAAAATACCTGGAAACAACTTTCAAATGTAAATACAGATACATACAAAACACTAGCATTAAGCAAAACAGAAAGACGTTACGTAACAACAACTGACGGTAAAAAAATGTTGGTTTGGGTAATTTTACCTCCAAATTTTGATGCTACAAAAAAATACCCAACATTATTATTCTGCCAGGGAGGACCACAATCTGCGTTGACACAATCGTATTCTTTCCGTTGGAATTTCTCTTTAATGGCTGCTAAAGGTTATGTGGTTGTAGCACCAAACCGTCGCGGTATGCCAGGACACGGAGTAGAATGGAATGAGAAAATTAGTAAAGACTGGGGAGGTCAAGTTATGGACGACTACCTCTCTGCAATTGATGATGTTGCCAAAGAAAGCTATGTTGACAAAAGCCGTTTAGGTTGCGTTGGTGCAAGTTACGGTGGATATTCTGTATTTTACTTAGCAGGAATTCACAACAACCGTTTCAAAACGTTTATCGCACACGATGGTGTTTTCAATACTGTTAGTATGTTGGGAACTACTGAAGAAGTTTTCTTTAACAACTGGGATTTTGGTGGTGCCTATTGGGAAAAAGACAATGCTGTTGCTCAAAAAGCATACACTACTTTTAACCCTGCAACTATGGTTGAGAAGTGGAACAAACCAATCTTAATCTTCCAGGGTGGAAAAGATTTCCGTGTGCCAATCGGACAAGGACAAGAAGCTTTTCAGGCTGCTCAGTTAAGAGGAATCAAAAGCCGATTTGTTTACTTCCCGGATGAAAACCACTGGGTTTTAAAACCGCAAAATGCTCAGGTTTGGCAAGGTGAATTTTTCAAATGGCTGAACGAAACACTATAAGTTAGCCTAAAAAATAGATACAGTAGCCGCAGATTATTACATAATCTGCGGCTATTTTGTTTTTAAAACCTTTGAATTATGTAACAGATTCCATTCGATTTCTCTTTTTATAACAGTTTTTTTTGAATAAATTGCAGGGAATTCGAATTTAAAGACTACCCAATCGCAACAATATCATTTATGGAGAGCAAAAAAAGTTACACGGCTATCAAAGTGCTTTTCAGTTATGTGGCATTACTCGCTTTGGTTGTAACTGTTGGATGGTTTTTATACTCTGAAAATGTTGTTTATAACAAACTAGAAGATAAAATTGCTTTAGAAAAGACCAAGATTTTAAGAGTCAGCAAATTATTTTCTAATGTGTATAAAACGGAGAGTTTGGCGCGAAAAACAATTCAGACCAACTCAGAAATTGACTTTAAAAGCTATCTTGTTGAAACCGATTCTTTACGCTCCAGAATTGATACTTTAAAACAAATCGTAACTACACAATATCAAAAAACATTGCTGGACAGCGTTACCTATTATCTGTCTGAAAAAACTAAAAACATTCAGCAATTAAAGACCATAAAAAATAAAGCTGATGATGAAGTTTCGGTAAATTCTGCCATTGATGAAATTACCAAAATGGAGTTTAAGCTCCGAAAATTAGAAATACAGGATTTTACTAAAAACCCAAATCAGTTAGGCAGTTATCAAAAAAATGTACTTCAGAAATATGTCGATTATCTCAATCAGAATATTCCGGATGATAGTACCAATACTTTGAGTAAGCAAGCCTCTGATTCTATCCTGGCCAATTCTAAAAAGCTTTTGAGTTCTGTAAAACAAAGAGCTGAAAAGAAAAAAGAATCTCTGAATTTTCAGGAAAATAAATTATTAAAAAATGAAATCGCAATCTCTGAACAACTCCGAAAAGTGCTCCGAATTATTGAGCGCGAGATCATCATTAACTCCATAAAAAACAATTCCCTTAAAGAAAAATCACTAAAAAAAGTCAACGAGATTGTTACGGCATCCGCCATTATTGGTTTGGTGCTGACCTTGTTTTTCTCGATTTTAATTGTGAGCGATTATTCGAAATCACAAGTTTATAAAAAACAGCTGGAGATTGCGAACTTCAAAACAAAAAACCTGCTTAAAAGCCGAGAGCAATTGATTTCGACTGTAAGTCATGATTTAAAAACGCCTTTAAGTACCATTGTCGGTTATTCGGAACTTTTGAGTAACTCCGATGTGAATACAAAACAATCGTATTTCATTAAAAACATCAAAAATTCCTCTGAATATATCACGCAACTAGTTCAGGATTTACTTGATTTCTCAAAGATTGAAGCAGGAAAAATTACGATTGAAAAAGTGCCCTTTTCATTACCTGATATTATTGATGAAGTGGCTAAAAGTATCCAGACTGTTTACAAGCAAAAAAATATTGAGCTCATTATTAATGTTGATGAAAAACTGCACACCAAAATTGTGGGAGATCCGTTTCGACTGAAACAAATTCTGAGCAATATTGTGGGAAATGCGTATAAATTTACAGAAGAAGGCTTCATTAGAATCAGTGCTTTTTTAAGTGAAGACGATCATTTTTTTACCATTACAATTGAAGATAGCGGAATTGGAATTGAGAAAGGAAATCAGAAATTGGTTTTTGAAGAGTTTGCTCAGGCCAATGAAGGCATCGAAAAAAAATACGGCGGAACTGGTTTGGGATTATCAATCTGCCAGAAAATAATTTCGGTTTTAGGTGGAACTTTAGCACTTGAAAGTACTTTTGGAAAAGGAAGTACTTTTGAAATACAGCTTCCGTTGTTATTTGATACCAGTTCAAATTCGATTCCTGAGGCAAAAAAACCAGTCGTTCGCACTACTAAAAAACAAACTTTCATTGTGATTGATGACGACATTAATCTTCTGAATTTAACCAGTGGCGTTTTAAGGCAAGAAAACCATGAGGTATTGTCTTTTAATAACGCCGTTAAAGCTTTGGAAGCGATTCAGAAAACAAATTTTGATTTTATCATTACAGATATTCAAATGCCGGAAATGGACGGTTTTATGTTTCTTCAAAAACTTAAAAACACTGCAATCTATAAAAATCAACCGGTAATTGCCTTAACCGGAAGAACAGATTTGGATGCTTCGGTTTATGCCAAAGCTGGGTTTACTACTGTGGTTAAAAAGCCATATTCGCCAAAAATACTACTGGAAACCATACATCGTATTTTAGAAAACGATACTTTACCTTTGGTTGACATTAATGATAATGAACAAAAAATCGCGACAAAACTATATTCATTAGCAACTTTAAAAGAATTTTTAGGAAATGATAATGATGCTTTGAAAGAAGTTTTAAAATCATTCATAGAAAGTACCGATGAAAATTTGAATTTATTAGAAAGTGCCATTGCGGAAGAAAATATCTCCGAAATAAATGCTATCGGACATCGAATTTCACCAATGTTCAATCAAATTGAAGCTTATGAAATTGGCGGTATTTTAAAAGTCTTAGATAAAAATGATTTTGAAGTTTCTGATTTAAACGGTATTTTCAGAGCTTTAAAAGCCAAAACTGAATCACTTTTTAAAGCTTTACAAAAGGAGATTATCTAAAACATTTTACCGCAAATTTCACAAATTTCCGCCAATTCGATTTGCGAAATTTGCGGTAAAACTTCAATACTCGAGCAAGTTTAATCTATATTGTATTGCTTCAACTTATTATAAAGTGTCTTTCTGGTGATTTTAAGCAATTTTGCTGCTTCCGATTTATTATTTTGAGTTCTTGAAAGTGCGTGAATAATCGTTTCTTTTTCATTCTCAGACAATGAAAAAGTCTCATTTGAGTTTTGCTGGTTCGACTTCTGAACCTGAAAAAACTCAGCTGGTAAAACATCGCTTTCAATAAAATTTCCGCGAGATAAAAGTGTGGCGCGCTTGACACAGTTTTGCAGTTCACGTAAATTCCCCGGCCAATTGTATTTTTGAAAAATAGCAACTACTTCAGGTGAAAAGCCTATGATTTCTTTATTCAATTGTTGATTGGCTTTTTCAAGAAAGTAATCAGCAAAAACCATCAAATCTTCTTCTCTTTCTTTTAATGACGGAGAAAGAATAGAAAACTCATTGATTCTATGGTATAAATCTTCTCTGAAATCGCCGTTTTTTACTGCCTCACGTAAATCCTCATTTGTAGCAGTTATAATGCGGATATCGACGTTAATTTCCTTATTGCTTCCAACAGGTTTAATTTTTCGTTCCTGAAGCGCTCTCAATAACTGAATTTGATTTTCATAAGAAAGATTTCCTATTTCGTCTAAAAAAAGTGTTCCTCCGTTTGCTGCTTCAAAATAACCCATTTTATCACTGATCGCTCCTGTAAAAGATCCTTTTAAATGCCCGAAAAATTCACTTGCCGCCAACTCTTTCGGAATGGCACCACAATCTACTGCAATAAAATTATTGTTTTTACGCGTACTTTGCTGATGAATACTTTTGGCGATAATTTCTTTTCCTGTTCCGCTTTCGCCAATAATTAACACTGACATATCAGTAGGACTAACCAGGTGAATATGATCTAACAATTTTTTGGAAGCAACAGAAATACCTCTGACAAATTCATTTTCAGAAGAAGTTGTTTCTTTCTTTTTTGGAGCCTTTTTTTCTTTTGCTATTACTTCTTCTGCTTCAGAATTTTTTAAGGCATTTGTAATGACCAATAAAACCTCATCAGGATTAAAAGGTTTCGAAATATAATCGGCTGCTCCATTCTTAATGGCCTTAACCGCAGTATTAACATCTGAATAACCCGTCATAAGTATAACAGGGATTTCAGGGTTTGATATTTTAAATTCAGACATCAGTCCAATACCGTCAGAATCTGGCAAACGCAGATCTGTGAGAATCAAATCGAAAGATTCTTTTTTCATTGCCAGTCGGGCTTCTTCTGCCGAGAAAGCAACGGTTACATCATATGCTTTTTTTATTAGAAACTTCTCTAATAATTTGCAAAACGAAATATCATCTTCTATCAGTAATATCTTTGACATCTGTGTTTAGGCTCTTTTTTGCTAAAATAATACTATTAAAGTTGTATTTTCATAAAATTATGCAAAAAAAAAGAGATTGCACGTCGCAACCTCTTTTTTACCAAAAACATAAATCTAATTCACCTAATTATATTTTCAACCAATTGCCATTGACATCTGAATAAACAGTAGCCTTTTGGTCACCAACTGATATTTCGAGTTTATACTCTTTTTTTTCGTTTGAAAAAGCTTTCACTAGCTTTGCGCCAGGATAAGCTGTTTCTAAAGCTGTTTTCACTGCAGCCGGAACTGCATCTGTAGCAACTTCTTTATATTCATCCTGAACATTAACAGCAATCTTTACAGGTTCAGCTTCTGTAGTTGCATGTATTGATAAACTTCCCAAAATTATTGCTGCTGATAAGATTAACTTTTTCATAATGTTCTTTTAAATTATTTTTTAATGATGTTTCCTGAAGCATCTGTAAAAAAGGTATATTTTTTACCTTCTTTTGAAATTTCAAGTTTGTATTCATCTTTAGCATTTTTCCATGCCTTTTCCAGTTTAGAACCTACAAACGATTTTTCAATTGTAGATTTTACCGCTGCCGGCACTGCATCTGCAGCAACTTCAGTATATTCATCCTGAATGTTTACTGAAATTATTGAACTTGCTACAACCGGAGTTGCTGCATTCATTGACAAACCTCCTAAAAGGATCGCTGCCGATAAAATTAACTTTTTCATACTATGGGGTTTTTATGGTTACTTTTTAAGGATGTTACCTGTTGCATCAGTGTAAACAATCGATTTTTCACCTCTTACAGTAATTTCGATCTTGTACTCTTTTTTGTCGTTTACATATGCTTTATCAAGTTTAACACCTGGATAAGAATTGTCTAAAGCTGTTTTAATAGCTGCCGGAACAGCATCAATTTCTTTATACTCATCCTGAATTTTTATTGAATGCGTTATTGTATTTGTTTGATCAATAACTGCTGCCTGAGTTGACAACCCTCCTAACAGGATAGCTGCCGATAAGATTAACTTTTTCATAATAATAGTTTTTTAGTAGTTAGTGATTATTTTTTTACCCAAGATCCGTCTGCATTAGCATAAAGAGCGCCTACCTTGTCTCCTACTGTAACTTCTAATTTGTATTGAGAAGCAGTATTTTTGTAAGCTTTAGAAAGGATTGCATCCGGATACGCTTTTTTAAGTGCATCAGTAACAGCAGATGGTACTTCTTCTACTTTGATTTCAGTATATTCATCCTGAACGGAAATTGATTTTACGATTGTGTTTTTAACTGGAGAAGTTGAAGCAAATGATGTTAAACTTCCCAAAACGATTGCGGCTGATAAAAATAAATTTTTCATGATATTTAATTTAAAGGTGTATATAATATTTAAAATGTAACTTGATTGGCTATGGATTATTTTTTAATCCACGATCCATCTGCGTTAGCGTAAAGAGAACCAACTTTGTCTCCAACGGCAACTTCTAATTTGTATTCTGATTTTGCATTTTTATATGCTTTAGTAAGCACTGCATCCGGATATGCTTTTTTTAGCGCATCAGTAACTGCAGTTGGTAATTCTACTACTTTAATTTCTGTGTATTCATCCTGAATAGAAATTGTTTTTACGATTGTATTTGAAATTGGTGAAGTTGAAGCAAATGATGTTAAACCTCCCAAAACGATTGCGGCTGATAAAAATAGATTTTTCATAATAGTTGTATTTTAGTATCCTTATTTTTATTTTAGTATTGCTAATTTGAATAAACATAAGGAAAGGTGTTTGTTAAATTATTTTTTAATCCATGTTCCGTCTGCATTAGCATAAAGAGAACCTACTTTCTCTCCAACGGTAACATCTAGTTTGTATTCAGATTTTGCGTTTTTATATGCTTTAGAAAGTACTGCATCCGGAAATGATTTTTTCAAAGCTTCAGTAATTGGAGCCGGTACTTCTTCTAATTTGATTTCAGCATATTCATCCTGAATTGAAATCGTTTTTATAATAGAACTTGTCGTTGGAACGTTTGAAGCGAATGAAGATAAACTTCCTAAAACAATAGCGGCTGATAAGAATAAATTTTTCATAATAATATTTAGTTTAATAGTTGTTTACGCTTTAGATAATGAAATTATTATGCCGTAAGCCAAACATAAGCTCCCAAATCACACAAACCCTTATATTTAAAGACTTTAGTACCAGTGTGCCAAAATTCAGAAATATAAAAAAGTGTGTAATTTTTAAAAAGAGTGTGTAAAAAGTATACACTTTTAGTGTTTACCAAAAGTATTTTAAGCAACAAAGCCCGGTAGATTTGATAATCTATCGGGCTTAAAGTATATCTGTAAAATAAGAAAGGCTGCCAAAATTGACAGCCTTTATACTTATTCGATTGGATTCATTTTAAAAGTATCCATAAATGCAGTTGTATAATCTCCTGCAATATATCTTGGATCATCCATTAATTGTCTGTGGAAAGGTATTGTAGTTTTCACACCTTCGATTACGAATTCATCTAAAGCTCTACGCATTTTGCTGATCGCTTCTTCACGAGATTGTGCTGTCGTAATTAACTTAGCAATCATCGAATCGTAGTTTGGTGGAATACTATATCCAGAGTAAACGTGCGTATCTAAACGAACTCCGTGTCCTCCTGGCATATGAAGCGTAGTAATTTTTCCTGGTGAAGGGCGAAAATCGTTATAAGGATCTTCAGCATTAATACGACATTCTATAGCGTGTAATTGTGGTAAATAGTTTTTTCCTGAAATTGGAATTCCGGCAGCTACCATAATTTGCTCACGAATCAAATCATAATCAATAACTTGTTCTGTAATTGGGTGCTCAACCTGAATACGGGTATTCATTTCCATGAAATAGAAATTTCTGTGTTTGTCAACCAAAAATTCTACAGTTCCAGCTCCTTCGTATTTAATGAATTCAGCAGCTTTTACAGCAGCTTCTCCCATTGCAGCACGTAATTCGTCTGTCATGAATGGAGAAGGTGTTTCTTCAGTCAATTTTTGGTGACGACGTTGAACTGAACAATCTCTTTCAGAAAGGTGACAGGCTTTTCCGTATGAATCTCCAACAACCTGAATTTCGATATGACGTGGTTCTTCAATAAGTTTCTCCATGTACATTCCGTCATTTCCAAATGCAGCAGCAGCTTCCTGACGCGCACTTTCCCATGCTTTCAATAATTCATCTTCTTTCCAAACGGCACGCATTCCTTTTCCACCACCACCAGCAGTTGCTTTAAGCATAACTGGATAACCAAATTCTTTAGCCAATTTTTGTGTTTGTTCGAAAGATTCTAATAATCCGTCAGAACCTGGTACACATGGAACTCCTGCCGCTTTCATTGTCGCTTTTGCAGAAGCTTTGTCTCCCATTTTATCAATCATTTCAGGAGCAGCACCAATAAATTTGATTCCGTGTTCCTGACAAATTTTAGAGAATTTAGCATTCTCTGAAAGAAATCCATATCCTGGATGAATTGCATCTGCATTTGTAATTTCTGCAGCAGCAATAATATTTGACATTTTCAAATACGATAAGTTACTCGGAGGAGGTCCGATACAAACCGCTTCGTCAGCAAACTTTACATGTAGGCTTTCTGCATCAGCTGTAGAGTAAACCGCTACAGTTTTAATTCCCATTTCCTTACATGTACGAATTACACGAAGTGCAATTTCTCCTCTATTCGCAATTAATATTTTTTTAAACATCTTATTTTAATTAGATAATTAGACAAGTTTGATAATTAGATAATTTTAGATGATTAACAAATTGCAAATCAATCTAAAATCTAAAATCTAAAATCTAAATTTATTTATGATGGATCTACTAAGAATAATGGTTGATCAAATTCAACTGGAGACATATCGTCAACAAGAATTTTTACAATTTTACCTGAAACTTCTGATTCGATTTCGTTGAATAATTTCATTGCTTCAATTACGCAAAGAACATCTCCTTTTGAAATAACACTTCCAACTTCAGTAAAAACTGGTTTGTCTGGAGACGGCTTTCTATAGAAAGTTCCAATAATTGGAGATTTAATAGTAATGAATTTAGAATCTTCAGCCGGAACAGATGCTTCACTAGTTACGCTAACAACTGCTGGAGCAGTTTGAGGAGCAACAGCTTGCGGTAATGCTTGCTGAGCTGGTAATTGTTGTACATAAGTAGTTTCAGTTACGTTTCCTTCTAAAGTTGTTCTGATCGTGATTTTTACATCATCCATTTCCAACTTTACTTCTGCAACTCCCGAATTTGCTACAAATTTGATTAGGTTTTGAATTTCTTTTAAATCCATAATGATTTGTTTTTAGTTTTAATTTATTTTGTATCGTAAGCCCATTTCAGGTAAATAGATCCCCAAGTGAATCCACCACCAAAAGCGGCTAAAATAATATTATCTCCTTTTTTGAATTTGCGTTCAAAATCGTTCAATACTAATGGCAAAGTTGCTGAAGTTGTATTACCATATTTTTCAATGTTCATACATACTTTTGACTCTTCAAGGTTCATTCTGCTTGCAGTAGCGTCAATAATACGCTTATTTGCCTGATGTGGTACTAACCAGTCAACATCTTCGTTAGTCAAATTGTTTCGTTTAACGATCAATTCGCTAGCATCAGCCATATTAGTTACAGCATATTTAAAAACGGTTTTTCCGTCCTGAATAATATTGTGTTGTCTGTTTTTAACGGTCTCTTCTGTAGTTGGAATTAGAGAACCGCCGGCAGAAATTTTAAGAAAATCTCTTCCTACACCATCGCTTCGTAAGTACTCGTCTTGTAAACCTAAGCCTTCATAATTTGGTTCGAATAAAACAGCACCTGCTCCATCTCCAAAAATAATACAAGTAGATCTGTCTGTGTAATCTACAATTGATGACATTTTATCGGCACCAATTAATAAAACTTTTTTGTAACGTCCTGACTGTATATAAGCTGCAGCAGTAGACATTCCGTATAAGAAACTTGAACATGCAGCCTGCAAATCGTATGCAAATGCGTTAGTAGCTCCAATTTCTGTTGCAACATAAACTCCCGTAGAGGCCACCGGCATATCTGCAGTAGCTGTTGCCATTATAACCATATCAATCTCTAACGGATCAATATTAGCTTTTGCTATTAAATCCTGTGCTGCTTTTATAGCAAGAAACGATGTTCCTTTATCAGCATCTTTAAGAATTCTTCTTTCTTTAATGCCGGTACGAGTAGTAATCCATTCGTCATTAGTATCGACCATAGTTTCCAACACTTTGTTCGAAAGTACAAAGTCCGGAACATAGGCTCCAACAGCGGTAATTGCGGCTGTGATTGTATTCATTATATTTTATTATTTCTTTTCAAATACAGCATATTTGAAAAATTTTTAAAAGACTTGAAAATTACAAAAAAAAACGAAATTAATTTGTAGATAATTTCTTAAAAAAAGAAAATTATAACCAACAAAAAAAACTCTCACTATGTGAGAGTTCTAGTATAATTTACAAAAACGTATTAAGCAACCGCTACAGATTTATCGATAACAACTTGCCCTCTGTAATACATTTTACCTTCATGCCAGTAAGCTCTGTGGTATAAATGTGCTTCTCCAGTAATAGGACATGTAGCGATTTGAGCTACAGTAGCTTTATAATGTGTTCTTCTCTTATCTCTTCTTGTTTTCGAGATTTTTCTCTTAGGATGTGCCATTTTACTATATTATTTATCCGTTAATAGTTGCTTTAATTTGTCCCAACGCGGGTCAATATCTTCTTCTTTTTTACTCTCTTCTTTCTCTTCTTTGACTTCTTTTACAGTCAGCTCATTCAGTTTTTTTAAAGCTTCGGTTTGTAAACTTCCATCTTTAACTCCTGGATGAACTCGTTTTAGTGGTACCGAAAGGGCAATCATTTCATAAATGTATTGTGCAACATCTATTTCATGCTCTCCATGCGGTAAGATTAACAACTCTTCATTATCGTTGTTAAATTCATCTCCAAAACGAACAATTAATTTCATTTTCCCTTTTATAGGAAGATCAAAATCTTCGCCTGTCAGATCACAAGGCACATTTACAGTTCCTTTGTGTTTGAATTCCAACTCTAACATGTTGCTTTTCTTATCTAAAACTAAACTCACTTTGATATCCGAACTTTGAAATTCGTCGTAATCAAAGTTCTCAAAGAACGCGTTACTTATTTGATACTCAAAATGGTGTTTTCCCAGCTTTAACCCCATAAAAGGAATTAAAAATTCTTTTGATTTGCTCATCTTAACATCAGTTTGACCAATCCGTATCTAAAACTCAGATATCTGAATTGGGGTGCAAAGATATAAAATTATTATAAAACTAATAATCTTATTCACCTTTTTTTGTTTATAACTGTTTTTCTTTTATTTTAAGAGGTTTTTGGCTAATCTCCTCATACTGATTACGCGAACGAAAAATATCAATCGCGAGATAAACTGCCTCTTTGAACGAATTGAAATCTGCCATGTCTTTTCCAGCTATATCGTATGCTGTACCGTGATCTGGCGATGTTCTTACTCTATTTAAACCCGCTGTATAATTTACTCCTTTACCAAAAGATAATGTTTTAAACGGAATCAATCCCTGATCGTGATAGGTCGCTACAATAGCATCATATTTCTCATATTGACCACTTCCAAAAAATCCATCAGCAGGAAAAGGACCAAAAACCATCGTTCCCGCATCAAAAATTTTCTTTAAAGCTGGCTTTAAAACCAGATCATCTTCTTTTCCAATCACTCCACCATCACCCGCATGCGGATTTAATCCTAAAACAGCAATTTTTGGTTTTACAATACTAAAATCCTGAATCAGAGATTTTCTTACTGTTTCTATTTTTTTTGTAATTAATTCTTCTGTCAAATAAGATGAAACTTCATTTAATGGCACATGATCTGTCAATAAACCAACTCTCAAATTATCCTGAACCATCATCATCAATGCATTTCCTTCCAATTCCTGATCTAAATAATCTGTATGTCCGGGAAATTTAAATTCTTCTGATTGAATATTATATTTATTAATGGGAGCCGTTACCAGAACATCAATTGTTCCTTCCTTTAAAGCTTTTGTAGCAGCCACAAAAGATTTTATGGCATATTCTCCAATTTTCTCATCGTTTGCACCTAAATTAATATCAACTCCTTCTTTCCAAAGATTAAAGACATTTACTTTTCCAGGCAAAACCTGGTCTAATTTATCAACACCATGAAACTGAATTGTTGAAGTAAAGCTCTTTTTTACAAAAGAAAGTATTTTGGCATTTGCAAAAATAACCGGCGTACACATCTCTAACATGCGAGAATCTTCGAATGTTTTAAGTATAACTTCGCTTCCAATACCGTTTAAATCTCCAATTGAAATTCCAACAATTATATTTTCTGCTTTTTTATTCATGAGCTCAGATTATTTATTACTAATTTTGATGTGCAAATTTAGTAAAATAAAACAACAATGTTTACAGGAATTATAGAAACCCTTGGAAGGATTCACGAAATACAAAAAGACCAAAACAATCTTCACATCACAGTCGACTCCTCTGTTACAAATGAACTAAAGATTGACCAAAGCGTTTCTCACAATGGAATCTGCTTAACAGTAGTCGCTATAAAAGATTCATTTTATACCGTAACTGCTATCGAGGAAACCATTTTAAAAACAAATATTGGAGACTGGAAAACGGGTGATATTGTTAATTTGGAGAGAGGAATGAAACTTGGCGACCGTCTTGATGGACATATTGTACAAGGTCACGTAGACCAAACCGGGACTTGTATTAAAATTGAAGAAGCAAACGGAAGCTGGAACTACACTTTTGAATACGACAAAAACCTTAACAACATCACTATAGAAAAAGGTTCTATTACAGTAAATGGAGTTAGTTTAACAGTTGTAAATTCTAAAACAAATGAATTTAGCGTATCCATTATACCTTATACTTTTGAAAATACTAATTTCAAAAATTTTAAAGTTGGCACGAAAATAAATTTAGAATTTGATGTTGTAGGAAAATACATTTCCAGGCTTTATTCTATTAACAAATAAAACCAAAAAAATATTTTATAAAAAAAGCTTCAGTTTTACACTGAAGCTTTTTTTATAAAATCATATTTGCGAATTGCATAGATACCAAATAATACTGCGAATCCCGTTAAAATAAATAAACCCTGATCAATAGGCGCTCCGGGAGGCAAATCTGGACTATCAGCATTAGTTTGAACACCATTACTACTCTTAGGCAGAGGCATATTTGCAGGTGGATTTGACGAATAAACATCATAGACATTAATTAACATCAAAAAAAACATAAAAAAAACTGTCTTTACTATCTTCATAAGTTTAGTATGCTAAAAACAAGCACAGTATTTAAATTAGACTTGGGGTCTTTTATTGAAAATTCTCACAAAAAATAGGTTTTTTGCTTTAATTCTGTAGCAAATGTAGAAGTTTTTTGCAGAATTGCAACTGTAACAATAAAAAAAGCTTCATAAATAATTTTATGAAGCTTTTTTACTACGTGGTCCCACCTGGGCTCGAACCAGGGACCACCTGATTATGAGTCAGGTGCTCTAACCAGCTGAGCTATAGGACCGGTTTGAGGATGCAATATTACTACTATTTTTTATTCACTGCAAATATTTTAAGATATGATTTCCATTTAATTTCAAATAGACTCGACTCTATTTCTAAACGTAATTGATTTTCAACACCTTATTTCTTTATCTTCAAACGAGATTTTTTATTTTATTTCCTGACAAAGCTCGACCAAAACCCCGTTTGTACTTTTTGGATGTAAAAAAACCACCCATTTATTATCAGCACCTTTCTTCGGGGCTTCATTTATTAGCACAAATCCTTCCTTTTTCAGACGCTCTATCTCGGCATGAATATCATCAACATCAAAAGCAATATGATGAATACCTTCTCCTTTTTTTTCTAAAAACTTTGCAATTGGACTTTCTGGGTTAGTTGCCGTTAAAAGCTCAATTTTATTTGTGCCCGTTTGAAAAAAAGAAGTTAAAACTCCTTCACTTTCTACTTCTTCTTCTTTATAAGAGGAAACTCCCAGTAATTTTTCGAATAATACATTCGCATCATTCATATTTTTAACAGCAATCCCTATATGTTCAATTTTATTTACCATCACTTCAAATTATTTAAAAAGATACAATTACAACTTATTGATTAATATATGTTTTGAAATAACCACATTCCGCAATAACATCCTGATAATATTTGGTATCTGAATAATCCTTTTTTAATGCCTTGAATCCATTCCATGCGATAAAATTAATTTTATCATCCTCAACACTCCACCAATTCCTAACATTATTATATTTATTATTATAGTATTCGTTACGCTCACACTTTGACAATAAATAGATACATTTTGCCTTTTGCTCTTTTGTACTTGCTGCTTCAAATGCCTTTTGATAATACATTTTAGGTACATCACAATTTGTAATCATCTTTTTCATTGAATCCCTAAATGAGTACGGACTTGAACCATAACCTACGATGCTAATCTCATAAAAAGTTCTTGCATTTCCAAAATGGGTAATATTATAAAATGCATTTCCAAGTAACAAACTATTAGTATAAACCTCTTCTTTTTCAGCCAGTTTATCCTGCATTGCCTTTATCGTAGTTAAAAATTCAATTTGAGAATATTTCTTCTTTTGGTAGGCAGCATGTTCACAATCATGACAATCCTTAATATTTCCATTGAATGGATTTCCTAATAAATTATAATACTGAACAGAATCTGTTTCTTTAATAAAAGCAATTGCTTCAGGGATTTTATTTTTGAAAGTTGCCTGAACTGCCTGGAAATTATTAATATCTTTTAATTTTAAACTATAAATTCCGGCTCCAATTTTTTCTATTTCTGTTTTATCCGACTTCATTAAAAAGGTTTTGATAGCTAAAAGATTCTTCTCGTTATCATAAAAAGCATTTCCGTCATTCCAATAGCTGTAACGGGATTCTCCAAATATCTCAGTCATTACCGGATTTGCAGCTGCTTTATATAATGCTGCCAAATAATTCCTACTCCATGAAGAAGCGTTCTGATAACGAAATTCCTGTCCCTTATATGTTTTCGGAAGTTCGTAATATAACCAGTTCAGATCTGCCAGAATTGTTTTTTCATTATTATTTGTCAGCCTATCAATTTTGCTCATATTATTGACAAAACGAAGCAATCTTAATTGATATTTAGCCAGATCTGTTTTAGGCATTATTTTCTCTGCCTTGTCAAAATTAGTATCGGCATTTACATAATCAGTCTTCAATGTTTGCAAATACCCTAAAGCAATGTTCCACAAATAAGGCTTTTGAGTATTTGACGCAGTAGTAATTTTCGAAACTAAATCAAACGCTTTTTTATCAATTTTACCTTTGTTTAATTCTTTATTTTCAGCCACAGTAAGCTTTTTTACCGGTACATTTTCCTTTGCGCTTTCTTCAAAAGAATTATTAATGTCCTGCTCTTGCTTATTCACCAATCGTGTGAGCAAATAATTTAAATGTTCACTTTTAGGATCTAAGTCGTAAATTTTCTCAATAGCCTGCACGCCATCTTTATAGTAACCATGAATCGCCCAAAGTGCAGCTTTCTCTTTATTATCTTTTGCCATCGCTAACGATTTATTCCAGTCCGCTTCATTTTGGGGATGAAAACTATAAGCCGTCACAATTCTCATTTCAGGACATTTATCAAAAACCTGAGCATATAAATAATTGGATTCAGAATATTTTTTCTGTTGGTACTTTATTCCCGCTACATAAGAAAGTGCCCGATAATACAATGTGTTTTTAGGAACAGATTTTTCTGTTTTATAGAAAAACTCAACTGTTTTTGATTTATTACTACTATAAAAATAAGCTTTGACTGTTAGAAACCAATATCTATTTTTCAGAAAAGAATCCGATGTTGTGTTATAAACATTTTCGATTGACTGAATCATTTTTAAATCACTGAACGTCTTGGCGACCACGGGGTCATAACTCCAATAATCTTGTCCAATAGAAACTGTTTCGATTTTTTGTGCTAAATACAAAAACTCAATAAAACTCTTAATTTTATCTTCTTTCAAATTTAATTTCTTTCCCCATTTTAAAGAAGTTGCATTTGCTTTTTTAGTTTTAAAAAACACATGAAGATCCGTTATTTCAGCTTTATTTTTTCCAGCTTTGCTATCATCAGAATATCTTGGAGTAAGATCTCCAATTAAAAAATAACTTACAGTTGCAGTATCTACTTTTGTCTTCAAATAATTATTCCAATCCGATTTTAAATCTTCATTGAATCTTGAGTTATGTTGGGTATCGAATCCAATTCCATAAAAAACATCTCCCGACAAAAAGAGCGGAGAATAGGATTTATCTGTAAAAGTTTCAGGAGTAAAATTAGAGCTGTCTATAAAATAATCCCAATCACCATCAGCACAAGCATAAATTATTCCATAAACTGCAAATAATGCAACGCTAGAAACAAGAAACAACTTGTTCAAAAATATTCTTTTCATAATTTTTTAAATTGAATTCATCTAAATCGTAAAATATAATTTCTTTCGGAGTATTCGCTACATTTTCATTCAACTCCTCTCCCATCATTTTTAAATCTTCAGCAGAAATTGCTTCAATCTTCAACACATCTCCTTCTTCGTAAAAAATTCCATTTTTGTAATTAGACTTTTTCACTTTAAAAAAGACAGCATTAATCTGTTCAAAATTTTTATCCTCTTCAAGTTCAGCAACATTCAATTTAGAACGCAGACCAATTGCTTTTTGGCCACGAATATGAATTGCCCAGAAATAAATTGGTAACGCAATATCCAAATGCAAAGGATACTTTTTCAGGCTTTTGAGATATTTTTCTGCAATTTCGTGATTGTAAATAGAATTCAAAGAATCCGAAGCAATAGTCCCCATATTATAATACATCAAGACACCTGAATCTACATTTGGAATTTTAGTTTTCTTAAAATATTTTACCTGATGTAATCGAATTGTCGCCGAAAGTTTTTTATGAGAAAGTTTCTTAAATCGTTCTATAAACTGCAGATAATTGTCCTTACTCTCAAGTGTCCAGTCACAATCAATTTGAATTTCACGACAATTTATTTTGTTTTTGCTATTAATTTCATCTACTAAATGAAGTGTTTTCTCAGCAAGATCATCAATATCAACATTTGATTTTAGCAGTACTTTATTTTGAATAAAAACTACCGGGACAATATCAAATTTATCTATATTTTCCTGAAAATGTATTGGACTAACCGGAATTGGTTCTGTTGTTTTTGGATGCAAACCAATATCAAAATATCTAATATAAAGTTTCTCAACATTATTATTTTTTAAAACTTCTTTTTCTGTTTCAGATAGCTTAAAAACTGTTTTCCAGTAATAAAAAGCAATAATTGGCTTATCATTTTTATTACAGGCGATTAGTAAAAAAACAAAGGAAATCAGAAAAGACTTTTTAATCAAAACAAAGAGAAATTATATTTTTGAACCCAAAAGTAAGAAATTATATCAAATTACTCGTTTTGAATTTAAGAAATACGCAAAAACTTAAATGCCCTAAATCCTAATAAATAGATAAAAAATTTCGCTTAAAGCAAATATAATCGTTATTTTGTGCAATCAAATTCAAAAACTGTTATGTTGAAAAACAACTTTAAATATATTCCATTTTTACTGGTATTTTTAATGATGAGCTGTGCCAAAAGAGGAAGCATCACCGGAGGATTAAAAGACACTCTGGCTCCTGTTTTAAAATACAGTATGCCTAAAAACTTCAGCACCGATTTTAAAGCAAAAGAAATTGTTTTGACATTTGATGAATATGTAAAACTTAAAAACACCAATAAGCAATTAATCATTTCGCCGCCAATGAAGCACGAACCGATTATTTTGCCAACAACTGCCAGTAAAGAAATTACTATAAAAATTTTAGACACCTTACATCCCAACACAACATACAGTATGAATTTTGGGCAAAGTATTGCAGATAATAATGAAGGAAACGCATACAACCAATTCAAATATGTTTTCTCGACAGGCCCTTATATTGATTCCCTTTCTATTGGCGGACGAATAAAAGATGCATACGAAAAAAACGTTGACAATTTTGTGTCAGTGATGCTTTATGAAGTAAACGACAAATTTAAAGACTCGGTTATTTACAAAGAATTCCCAAGATACATAACTAATACGTTAGACAGTTTAAGAACTTTTAAATTAGAAAATTTAAAAGCCGGAAAATATCTCTTGGTTGCTTTAAAAGACAAAGGAAACAACAATAAATTTAATCCGAAAGATGACAAAATAGGTTTCATTAAGCATTATATTACAGTACCAAATGATACCCTTTTTGAATTAGAACTTTTTAAGGAATCACAACCTTTAAAAGCTTTAAAACCAATACAGGCTTCCGGGAATAGATTATTTCTTCCCTACGACAGCAAACAGGATTTTACGATTTCTAAGCCTAAAGTAGTACTTAAAAACAAAAATGAAATCCTTGAATCTATTGTAACCCGATTTCCTAAAAAAGACTCTTTGCAAGTTTGGTTTAAACCGCTAAAAGTCGACTCCTTATCTATGGAAATCAGTAATGCGAATTACAATAAAAAATTCACTTTTAAAATTAAAGACCAGAAAAAAGACACACTTAATATTACCACAATGCAAAGCGGAACCCTACATTTCAGGGATCGCTTTACATTAGAATCTGCTACGCCATTGGTAAAATTTGATAAGTCAAAAATTAAATTAACCAATAAAGATTCTATTGCAGTAGATTTTACAACCGAATATGATGAATTCGACCAAAAACTATCTATAGATTTTAAGAAAGAGCCTTTAGAAAAATATAAATTCACCTTTCTGCCAGGTGCTTTAACCGATTTTTACGATAAAACAAACGATACTTTATCATATAAATTAACTACAAGGGAATATGCTGATTATGGGAATTTAGTTTTGAATCTAAAAAATGTAAAACGCTTTCCTATTATTGCAGAAATAACTAATAAAAAAGGAGATGAGGTACTTGCAAGTCAATACTCTGAAGGACAAACCAAACTCACATTTGATTTAGTTGAACCCAATTCATTTACACTTCGAATAACGTACGACGACAATAAAAATAAAATTTATGATTCAGGTAATTTTCTAAAGAAAAACTATGCTGAAGAAGTATTTTATTATCAAAAAGAAATTGATGTAAGAACAAATTGGGATGTTGATGAAACTATCGATATGAGTATTCCATACAATCCGGAACTGGAGAAAAAAGAAGATGCAAAAAAGAAAAAAGAAGCAGTAAAAAAGAGTAAAGCCTTTTAAATAAATTCAAAAAAATGGATAATGACTTAGTCGAAAAGGAAGCCTGGCTCAAAAGAAATTGGAAATGGTCTGTTCCGCTAACTCTTGTATTTATTTTTATTTTTGGACTACTGTTAACTTCAAACTCCGCAGAAAACGTAACTGGTATTATTCAGGCTTACAGCGATAATTCCCTTTGCGAAAAAGCAATTAAAATGGCGAATTCCGATAAAAGAATAACACAAACTATTGGAACAATTCAACCCATTGATAAATTAGCTATTTTAGAAGGAAATGCCGTTTATTCTAATAACAATACTACAGTTTCATTGTCTGTCAGAATTAAAGGCACTAAGGCAAATGGCAAATTAGACATTTCAGCTGATAAAATTGGCTCAGCATGGAAATACAAAAAAATCAGTGTACGAAATAAAAACACTAAAGAAGAGATTGTAGTTGTAAATGAATTTTAAATATTGATTTCAAAACTATCTTTATCACTCAGGAAGTCTAGTTTTTTCCGGGTTTCTAACATCTTGATTTTATCTAATTCGACCCTAAAAACACCTTCCGTTTCTTCTGGCTCCAAGATATAATCTCCTAAATAATCTACGACTTGCGAATGTCCGATATGTTCATAATTATGAGTATCCAAACCAATTCTGTTCACACCAATTACATAACTCAGATTTTCGACAGCACGCGCTTTCAATAAAATATCCCACGCATTTGTACGTACTTTTGGCCAATTGGCCACATACAAAATGAGGTCGTAATTCTCGACGTTTCGCACAAAAACAGGAAATCTCAGATCGTAACAAATCTGCAAACAAATTTTCCAGCCCAGATAATCAACAATTACTTTTTCTTTTCCTCCTGTATAAGTTCGATCTTCGCCAGCAAGAGAAAACAGATGTCGCTTATCATAATATTGTATCTCTCCTGACGGAAAAACAAACAACATCCGATTATAAAACTGGTTATTTTCAGCAATAATCAAACTTCCTGTAATTGCACATTTTCTTTGCTTAGCAACACGCTGCATCCACAGAACGGTTTCGCCCTGCATTGTTTCAGCAACTTCCGAAGCATTCATCGTAAATCCCGTCGAAAACATTTCTGGCAACACAATAAGATTTACTTCTGAATCGATTTGATTTATTTTCGATTCAAATTTTTTTCTGTTTTCGGATGGATCTTCCCAATAAAGATCAGATTGAATGAGCGTGACTATCATATTATGTTTTTTTTGACCTAAAATCAAATAAGAACCAAGTTCGGAAAAGCTTTATTATAAGCCTCTAATTTTTTATTTTTCGGATCAACTTCCGTAACTATATAATCTACTTCGGATAAGCTAGCTATTTTCATTTTTAAAACCGTATTTAGTTTTTCTGTAATGGTAATAATTGCTGTTTTTTTAGAAGCCTGAATCATTGCTTTTTTAACCTGCACCGTTTCCCAATCTGAATCAGAATAACCACCTTCGGCATCTAAAGCATTTGTTCCCAAAATCAATAAATCTGCCTTAATATTAGCCAATTGATGATATACTTCGCCACTTACACACATTTGACTATAAGAAGATATACTTCCTCCAATCATAATAACTTTAATATTTGGCTTATCTAAAAGCTGAACAGCCGTAACAACCGTAATAGTAAAAATGGTAAGATTTAAGTCATTTGGAATTAGTTGGATAAACTCTCTGATTGTCGTTCCGCCGTCAAGTAATAACACCATACCATCATGCAGCAAACTAACTGCTTTCTGAGCAATTAGCTGTTTCGATTCAATTTCATAAGTTTGATTAGAAGATGCGTAATGATACCCTTTTGTCATCGCCCCACCCTTTACCTTAATCAACAAAGATTCTGCCTCTAATTCGTTAATATCACGTCTTACGGTATCTTCTGAAACACCCAACTTAGCAGACAAAGTTTCAAAACTTACCCGCGTATGCAAATTAATCTCCTTTATAATGTGATTTTTTCGCTCCTCCTTGGTATAATTTACTAATTCATTATCATTCATCAGAATTCATTTTACTTAAACAAATTTAGGAATTTAAAGCCATACTATTGATATCTATAATCTAAACGCACCAAAACAAAAAACGCATTCAACTTAATGAATGCGTTTTTATTTATTTAAAACTATTATCTTAAAATTATCCTTTTAAGCTTGCCGATAAATACTCACGGTTCATACGTGCAATATTTTCAAGAGAAATTCCTTTAGGACATTCTACCTCACAAGCTCCAGTGTTGGTACAGTTACCAAAACCTTCTAAGTCCATTTGGTGAACCATGTGAAGCACACGGTCTGTAGCCTCAACTTTACCTTGTGGCAACAAAGCAAACTGAGAAACTTTTGCGCCAACAAATAACATTGCTGATGAGTTTTTACAAGTTGCAACACAAGCTCCACAACCAATACAAGCAGCAGCATCAAATGATTTATCTGCATCGTCTTTGTTAATTGGAATTGTATTCGCGTCAATTGTATTTCCTGAAGTATTTACCGAGATAAATCCTCCAGCGTGTTGAATTCTGTCAAAAGAACTTCTGTCAACAACTAAATCTTTAATTACTGGGAATGCTTTTGCTCTGAATGGCTCGATAAAAATCGTGTCACCATCTTTAAACATACGCATGTGCAATTGACAAGTAGTTACTCCTCTGTCTGGTCCGTGTGCTTCTCCGTTGATGAATAATGAACACATACCGCAGATTCCTTCACGACAATCGTGATCAAATGCTACTGGCTCTTCTCCTTTGTTGATTAATTGTTCGTTAAGAACATCAAGCATTTCAAGGAAAGACATATCTGGTTCGATTCCGTCGATTGGGTAATCAACAATTCCCCCTTTATCTTGGGCGTTTTTCTGACGCCATATTTTTAATGTAAGTTTCATTTTGTGTAAGTTTTAAGCATTAAGTAAGTATCTTGACTTTCTTAAATACTATTTGTAGCTTCTTTGAACTAATTTAATGTTTTCGTAAACTAGAGGTTCTTTGTGTAATACGGCATCACTTGGTTTTCCTTTGTATTCCCAGGCTGCAACGTATGCAAAGTTTTCGTCATCACGAAGTGCTTCTCCTTCTTCAGTTTGGTATTCTTCACGGAAGTGACCTCCACAAGATTCATTACGGTGTAATGCATCTTTCGCGAACAATTCTCCTAACTCTAAGAAATCGGCAACACGTGTCGCTTTCTCTAATTCCTGATTAAATTCGTTAGCGCTTCCAGGAACTTTTACATCTTTATAAAACTCTTCACGTAGCGCCGCAATTTCTTCGATAGCTTCAGTTAAACCTTTAGCGTTACGAGCCATACCTACTTTATCCCACATGATTTTTCCTAATTTCTTGTGGAAATAATCTACAGAATGAGTTCCTTTATTATTGATAAATCTATCGATTTGATCTTTTACTTCTTTCTCTGCCGCTACGAATTCTGGTAAATCTGTAGAAATTTCACCCATTTTAATATCCGGAGCTAAATAATCTCCAATAGTATAAGGAAGTACAAAATATCCATCAGCTAAACCTTGCATCAAAGCAGAAGCTCCAAGTCTGTTTGCTCCGTGATCAGAGAAGTTTGATTCTCCAATTGAGAAACATCCCGGAATTGTAGTCATTAAGTTATAATCAACCCATGTTCCACCCATTGTGTAGTGAACCGCAGGGTAAATCATCATTGGTGTTGTATAAGGATCTTCGTCAACGATTTTGTAATACATCTGGAATAAGTTTCCGTATTTACTTTTCACGATGGCAGCTCCTAATTTAGTTACCAAAGCAGCATCTTTATCATCTAAACCTTTTACATAAGCATCTTCAGTTCCGTAACGTTTAATTGCTGCTGCGAAATCTAAGTAAACTGCTTCACCTGTTTTGTTAACTCCAAAACCAGCATCACATCTTTCTTTTGCAGCACGAGACGCAACGTCACGAGGTACTAAGTTACCAAAAGCAGGATATCTTCTTTCTAAGAAATAATCTCTTTCCGCTTCAGATAAATCAGTTGCTTTTTTCTTTCCTTCACGAATTGCCTGAGCATCTTCTAATTTTGCAGGAACCCAAATACGACCATCATTACGTAACGATTCAGACATCAAAGTCAGTTTTGACTGGTGATCTCCAGAAACCGGAATACAGGTTGGGTGAATTTGTGTGTAACAAGGATTTGCAAAAAATGCTCCTTTTTTATGAATTTTCCAAGCTGCTGTTGCGTTACTTCCCATAGCATTTGTTGACAAGAAAAATACGTTTCCGTATCCTCCAGAACCTACTACTACCGCATGAGCAGAATGTCTTTCTATTTCTCCTGTAACTAAGTTACGAGCGATAATACCTCTTGCTTTTCCGTTTACGATTACGATGTCAAGCATCTCGTGACGGTTGTACATTTTTACTTTACCACGACCAATCTGACGGTTCATTGCTGAATAAGCTCCTAACAATAATTGTTGTCCAGTTTGTCCTTGTGCGTAAAAAGTACGTGAAACCAAAGTTCCTCCAAAAGAACGGTTATCTAAAAGTCCGCCATATTCACGAGCCAATGGCACCCCTTGAGCCACACACTGGTCAATAATATTTGCCGAAACTTCAGCCAAACGGTGAACGTTTGCCTCACGTGCACGGTAGTCACCCCCTTTTACAGTATCGTAAAATAATCTGTAAACCGAGTCACCGTCACCTTTATAATTTTTTGCTGCATTGATTCCCCCTTGTGCTGCAATAGAGTGCGCACGTCTTGGTGAATCCTGGAAGCAAAATGCTTTTACGTTATATCCTAACTCAGCCAAAGTAGCTGCTGCAGAACCTCCAGCTAAACCTGTACCAACAATGATAATATCTAAATTACGTTTGTTAGCAGGGTTTACTAAATTAATATGATCTTTATAATTTGTCCATTTGTCCGATATAGGGCCGTTTGGAATTTTTGAATCTAATGCCATTATAATTGATATTAATTATTGAAATGATGAAATAATGCGATGATGATGAAAAGTGCTGGTACAATTACCGCAAATCCATAACCAACTTTGCTTAAGAAGCGAGAGTATTTATTGTGCATTCCCATTGACTGAAGAGACGATGCGAATCCGTGCCAAAGGTGAAAACCTAAAAGCACGAAAGAAATGCAGTATAATCCCGTACGAATTGGATCATGAAACTTATGCACTAATTCTCCATAATATCTTGTTGCATCTGGCGCATTCCCTACAATATATTTGTAGTTAACTTCTGGAAACCAAAAATCATAAAAGTGCAATCCTAAGAAAGCCAAGATTACTAATCCAGAAATAATCATATTTCTAGAACTCCATGAAGCATTTGCAGCTCCATTGTATTTTGCATACGCAATTGGTCTTGCTGCAGTATTTTGAGCAGTCAGTACAAATCCCATAACAAAATGGAAAATTACTCCGAATGCCAAAACAGGTTGCATTACATATTGAATTAGCGGATTGTAACCCATAAAGTGAGATGCTTCGTTAAAAACATTTTCACTAATAACGGAAATGAAATTTAAGGTAACATGCAGCGCTAAAAACGTGATTAAGAATATTCCCGAAAGTGCCATTGCCACTTTCTTTAAGATGGAAGCATTCAACTGTGCAGATTGTGCCATAAGTGTTTAAGTAGTTTGTTTTAAAAAATTAGACAAAAATAACGCAATTAACAAAGAACTACAACCATTTCGTTGTTATTTATAATCATTTTAAAATAGACTACGTATTACGTACATCTACGTATAAAAAATACTTATTATCAAATAATTTTATTATAAAAAACTAAAAACGCACACTTTACAGAAAATATTTCGCGGTAATATGAGCCCTACAGACAGTCATAAAACTTTGTCAAATTGATATTTTAATTAAACTTTTAATTTATTTTCTTCAAAAGTGTCTTCTCATTTAAATTTTATAGCCGAAAAAAATGGTCAATCCATTACATAATTTTACCTTTATCGGCTTCAAAAAAAATGAGAATGAAAACAGGAATTGATGCTATTTCTTTTGATGTAGCCAACATACACTTACCCATCAGAACTTTGGCTGTTGCCAGAAACATTGAACCCGAAAAATTAGAAAAAGGTCTTGGATTAATTAAAATGACCTTACCAGATGTTCACCAGGATGCTGTAGTTTTTGGAGCAAACGCTTTAACTAAACTTATTTTGGAGAACGAAATAAACCTAAACGAAATCAGCCGGATTTACGTGGGTACCGAAAGCGGTATCGACAGCTCAAAACCCATCAGCTCCTATTTAATCAATTTAATGGAACAGAAATTTGGCGAAGACACGCTTGCCGAATGCGATGTTGTCGATTTTACTTTTGCCTGTATTGGTGGTGTTGACGCTTTACAAAACTGTATTGATTTTGTAAAATTGAATCCGACGAAAAAAGCAATTGTGGTTACGACTGATTTTGCGAAATACGATTTAAATTCAACGGGAGAATATACGCAAGGTGCCGGTGCTCTGGCAATGCTGGTAACTTCAAATCCAAGAATTATTGCTTTTGACGAAAATTGGACTACAAGCACTAAAGGTGTTTTCGACTTTTTCAAACCTTACAGAACTATCTCGAAAGAAACAATTACAAAAAACGAGAACAACGATCCATGGTTTGATAACTTAGAAGCTGAAATTGAAATCCACAAAGACCAGCCGGTTTTTGACGGTCAGTATTCAAATCAATGTTATATGGATCGTACGCGAAATGCTTACTTCTCTTTCAAAAAATTAAAAAATACTACCGAGACTTTATACAATACCTGGAACAGTATTATCATGCACCTTCCCTATTCTTTTCAGGGACGCAGAATGTTATCTGAAATTTATGCTTTAGATAGTGCAGATAAAATCATTGCAGAAAATATCGCGCCTGCAGATTATCAGAATAAAATTAAAGAAGTTGGGAAATCAGACGAATACAAAAAGTTTGTAACCGGGAAATTACAACCTGCAGAATTGGCTTCTTCTTTAATTGGAAACCTGTACACAGGTTCTATTTTCATGGGATTATTATCAACTTTGGCACATTATTACGATACAAAACAAGAAGTTACCGGAACTAAATTTGGATTTTTGGCTTACGGAAGCGGATCGAAATCGAAAGTTTTTGAAGGAACAATTCAACCAGAATGGCAATCGGCTTTAGCAAAAGTGAAACTTTTTGAAAATCTGGAAGAAAGTGTAGAAATTGGTTTTGAAACTTATGAAAGTCTTCATAAAAAACAACAAAAACAAAGTGTTCGAACTCCTAAAAATGAATGGGTTCTAGATCGAATTGAAAAAGAAATTCCTAATTTGATTGGGGCTCGTTATTATAAATGGATTAATTAATAAAATTCCAAATTTTTAAATTCCAAATTCCAATAAACACAAAAACCGAAGCTTAATGTTTCGGTTTTTTTATGCTTTACTATTAAATTTAACCGCTAAGGACGCTAAGAATTACGCAAGGTTCGCAAAGCTTTGCGAACTTATCTTAATACGGTGCATAGATAAAAACTTTTGCGCACTTTGCGGTTAAATAAAAAATCAATCCTTCTTATGCTGTTCCGTATAAGTTTGATTTCCCTTATTTGCCTCGTCATGAACATGCATTCCGTTTGACATTCCGAGCATAAAGGCAGTTATAATTAAAAGTAGTTTTCTTTTTATCCAATGAAGTGGTCGTTTAGATTGCGCTAAACGTGTATTATTTTTGTGTTTATACATTTTAAAATGATAAATGATTAGACATTATTTTATCATCTTATGCGTTGAAGCGCATAAATGCCCAGAAATTTCTAAGCGCTGTATAAACTTTTATATAAATTGTTGGAATTAATTGTTTCATTTATAAAAATAGCTTGTCTTATAAATGAAGTTATATTTTGATGAAGAAGATTTTGTAACTTTCGAATAATGTGAAGTTGAAAACTGCGAACCTGTTTAAACTCCAGATAGTTGACAGGAATTAAAAACGCAATTTTTATTCGGGAAGAAAATTGATTAAAAGCGTATAAACGAGATTTTTTAGAATATAATTCTCGCTTTAATACAACAAAAGAAGACTGATAATAATCTGTCGATTTTGATTGAGAAACCAAAGTACCATCACTTGCAATCACGACGAAAGCGAGAAAGAGATAGATTAGGTATTTTAGGTTTTTATTCAATTTTATTTGAATTATCAAGTTCAAGCGAAAATACAAATTAAAACCACAACTTCACTCTGTCAAAATTTATTTCGAAACTAATTCTTTTTCCTCTTTTCTATATAAAAGCAAACCTAATCCTAAAACAAAAACTACACAACTCAACAACATATAAGTACCATTTTTCAATATAAAAAACGAAAAACCAATTGCCAGCGAAGAAATAAAAACCATTAAAAAACTTATCGTATTTGTTTTGATAAAATTCAACGCATGAAGAGATAGGCCAATAAAAAGTAAAGACGGCCCAACAATCACAAAAGGATACAAAATCGATGGTACATTATTAATATGCTGACTTAATTGTTCTCGGGCAGAATCGTCATTACCGTAACCCGTCATGATAAAATCGATTGTACAGAGTCCGATGTGGGCAATAACACCTAAAGTTGTCACAAAAGAAGCAATTGAATTTAATCTATTCTTACGAAATGCATCATTAAATGATAATAACAAACAAGCACCAATTAAATTAAACCAATGTGCAAAATCGATTGGTTTTTGAAAATTGGGCAAAACTTTTGAAAAAAGTAAATAACTGATCAGAAAAAATAATAATCCGAGAAGGCAAAGTTGTTTTGTTGTCATAATTTATTTTTTAAATTGATGAGACAAAACTAAAATGAAAAATTGCTGTAAATGCCAATATCGTTGACTTTGGTACAAAACCGATTGTTTTAGGTACGAAATTACAAGACCAATAAACTTTCTTTATAATTCTTAGAAACGGGAAGTTCAATTTGAGTTAAAATAATGGTGTTTGAATTTCTCCAGGACTTAAAATGACTTGGATTTATTAAATGGGAACGATGAATCTGAATTAAAAAAGTAAAATCTTCAAGAATCTTTTTGAGTGAAGAACGAAGCAGTTTTGAATGCAATTTTTCGTTTTCTAGATAAAAGATCTCTACATAATTTTGAGCATTGGAAATACAAACCAAATCGGATTTTTTGATTTTCAAAATGTCTAATTTATTTTCTCCTGTGAAGGTGAGAACATCCTCTTTTATCGGAATGAGTTTGATAAGATATCGTCTTGCCAGAATAATTACGGGAGTTAAAATCAAGGCAATTTTAATGAAAATGATAGAGAAGAATTCTGAAAAAGTATATCCGCCTTTTAGAATCGGACTTTTATAAAAGGCATAAATTCCAAACAAATAAATTAGAAAAAAGAAAAAAATATTCGCTATTTCTAAACTGAGATTCCATTTTGAGATTTTCTTGTAAATTCTAATTTGAAGAACAGCCAAAACGCCATAACACAAAAAAGCCAAAACACTAAAACCAAAACTGATTAAGAACCAGGATCGGAAATTTAAAGTTCCGTCGTCAAAAGGTTTTATGATGAAAGCGAAAGCAAAAATCCATAGCGCCATAAGCAACCCAACTACCAAATGATGTTTTATTGATGGATTTAGTTCTTTCATTACTTATAAATCGTAAACTTATTGTGTGATAAAGTAAAACCCAAATTTTCATAAATCAAGACATTTTCTACTCTTCTTTTGTTTGTAGTTACTTCGATACTTTTTAACTTATTTTCTTCTGCATATTGCATGATGTCTTCTATAAGTTGTCTTCCGATGCCTTTACCCCTATACTTTTCATTTATAAAAAACTCTTGGATTTCACCAACTCGCCCGCAATGATGTAATAGATTTTGGGTATGAAAACTGATAAAACCTACTCCTTCATTTTCGTTTTCTGCAATTAGATAAAGATTGTTTGGGTTTGAAATGTTTTCATTGAAGATTGCTGCGAAGACTTCGAAGTCTAATTCTTCGTTTTCTAGTTCGCAGATTGATTTGTAGACGAAATTTAAGTCTTTGATATTTACTTTTCTTATTTGGAGGTTTGAGCACATAATCTTATAGTTGTGAGAATGAATTATAAATCTACATTACTAGATTTTAACTCGAACTTTTGGCTTTTTGAAAATTTTCAAGGAAAATTTCAGGTTTACCAGCAATTGAAATTTCCCCGTAATCCTGATATTCAATAATTTTTGAAATATCTTCCGTTTTTCCTGCTAAAAAATGCTGATAATAAAACAGTACGATTGTCAATCCCATTGTATAATACTTAAAATCTTTAGTAAATATTTTTAAATATCTGAAAAATGTTTCCTTGTCATTTTTTAAAGAATCTTCAATATCCTTAATTGTTTTAATACCAAATAATTCGAATCTTTCTGGTATTCCAATTAAATTATTTAGATCGGGACTATATTCCCAACCAGTAATTTGAGAAATTAAATCACGTGCTTCTATCAAAATATCATTTTCTAAATTAAATTGAAGTAATGATGCTTGATCAATTTTAACATTTTGAGGAGCATTCTTAATTAATTCTCCTACTTCGTTTTCATATTCCGACAATTCTCGTTTGAGCCTATCAAATTCTAAATCAGCAGTTTCAAGCAACGCAGCCAATCTATTGAAATTTCTTTTATATTGATCCGGTATCGCATATTTTCCTTTATATCCAAGATCATGTTCGATTTCAGCCCAAGCATGTTGCAATATTGACCTTATTTGAATTTCACATTTCAAATCTTTATAATTACGATACTCTGGAAGAGAAGCTCTAGAAGAATGCAAATTCACAACTAAATGAAGAGACTTATAACCAAATTGATCATTTTTGAGTTCTCTTTTATCTATTGAATTTTCGAGATCAACTAAAAATTCTCTTGAAACAATACCGGCAATAACATCAACATCACTTTCTAAGTAGGTAATAATTCTTATTCCTACCAAATCAGTTATATCATTTAAGAGATTATATTTACCTAATTTGTCATCTATTTTTTTCGTCAGACTTTCAATTTTTTTAGTCCTTGAACTTATATGATGAATCATTACATTTTCTTGCTCTAGTAAACTTAACAATAAGCCTTCAGCTCTTTCTCTATATAAATCAAGCCGCTTTTCACTTGCCAAAAAATCTGATAAAATTTTATCTTTCATCTACAAACTTTATTTGAAGGGTTCATTCCTTTTATTTTGTTTTTCTATATTATAATTAGCAATCAAATTATATTTGGTACCAATATACAAATTCCCCACAATTGAAAAACTCATTTCTTTTACAAGCAAATAAACTTCTTATGAAACCTTGAGCGTGAGGGATTGAGGCGGTATCCTTTTATGAAGCGGAGCGGAGTAAAAGATATAGCCGAAAGCCCGATTCGCCTTGGCAAACACACCCAATATTTAGATACTAAGATTCTGAGTCAACAATTTCAGATCGTTACTATTATTCCTCAGTCTTCGTTTTATTTTTTATCTGAATAAAATCGAAATCTGCTTCAAGACCGCTTCTTAAATTCACCACAGCTTTTTTCATGAAATGAAACACAATTGCAATCAATAGGACAAAAACAATTGTAACATTTCTAAAGAAAACTAAAAATGAATCTGCAAAATGAGAATGCCAAGCAATCAAAAACCCAAGATATAATATCACCAATAGGCTTTTGACTTTTTAGTTATTGCTGTGAGGATTTCGCTGTCGGTTATTTCGGCTTTTTGAATCATCATTAGCTTGAAAAATAGGTTTTAGTCATCTTCAAAATTTAAACGCAAACTTATCATCTTTCACAATTCAAACTATAACTTACATTTGGATCTTTAAAGTAACTCCATTTAGAATTTGCATAATCAACATTATCTACAATAATACACGAAAGGTTCTTATTGTTTTTAAAATCTATTAATAATGTACCAAAATTAGTGTTATTACCATTTTTTAAATTTAGACTTACAAGACTATTTGAAGAGCAATCAAGATATGCCGTTTTTAAGTTTTTAGAAATATCTAAATGTTTCAATTTATTTGACCTGCAATCTAAATTAAACAACTCTAAATTTCTAGAAACATCCAATTCAGAGAGTTTATTTTCCGAACAGAATAGACTAAAAAGTTTTAAATTTTTAGAAACATCAATCTTCTTTAATTCATTACTGTTTAGATATAACTCCGACAATATTACATTTTTTGAAGTATCTAAATTCTTTATTTTATTTTTATTGCAATCCAATGATTGCAGCTTCACATTTTTAGAAATATCGAAACTGGTTAATTGATTTTGTGAGCAACTTAAAAACTCTAATTTTAAATTTTTAGAAACATCCAAAACTGCTATCTCATTAACAAAGCAGTTTAAAAGAGTTAATCTGACATTTTTCGAAACATCTAAACTTTTTAATTTATTGTCTCTACAGAGCAACTTATTTAAATGCTTATTTTTCGAAAGATCCAAAAACTGAATTTGATTGAAAGAACAATCTAAATGCCTAATTTCTAAATTATTAGAAACATCTAAACTTAATATTTGATTTTTGCCACATTCTAAATTTGAAAGCTTTAAATTTTTAGAAATATCCAAACTTGTTAATTTGTTATCATAACAACCTAAATATGAAATATTTAAATTTTTAGAAACATCTAGATTCGTTAAGTGGTTATTGTAGCATTCTAAATATATTAATTTGGAGTTTTCAGACAAATTTAAACTAGTTATCTTATTTATAATACATTTCAATTTTGATAAATTCAAATTTTTAGAAACATCTAAGTTCGATAGTTCATTTTCAGAACAATCTAAATCCTCTAAAGCAATAAAATCCTGAATTCCAGTCAAATCTGAAATTTTTGAAGCATCGATTTCAAGTTCTTTTATTTTATCGATTGATTTTGTAAGCACTTTTCCATCAACATCACCAGAATCGTAACCTTTGGCAATTAGAGCCCTCTCAAAATTGGCATCAGGAATTAAAGTATATTGCGAGTAAACAACCGTATTTATTAAAAACAGTAAAAAAAAGACTTTTGATTTCATTGATTTTTTTTATTTTTTATTTGAATAAAATCGAAATCCGCTTCTAATTCACTACTCAAATTCGCGACAGCTTTTCTCATTAAAACAAAAAGTAAGACAATTAGTGAAATATAAAGAATGGTTATACTTCTAAAGAAAATCAAAAATAATTCTGGAAAATGAGAATGCCCTAAAATTGAAAATCCAACATAAAGAACCAGAAACACTATTGGCGCATAAACATTGCTATGGTTAAAAGCAGTTACTGAAGTACTTATTGAAACAGTATTGTTCTTAATATTAATTTTTCCAATTGCAATCGAACTATTATTATTAAAAAGTTCATAGCGTTTTCTTATTCTGAAATTATCCTTATAAACAGATCCAATATAATCATTATCACCATCAATGTATTTATCAAACTGCCTCGAAAAAAGATCACTAGAATTACCTTTGTCTACAATTTGTTTAAGGTTATCAAAAAAAACATCTTTATCAATTTCTAACTGATACTCAAATTGTTCTCTCAGTTTTAATTTTTCAAAAATTGCTGCCATTCTATTCGCTGTGTGATTTATTTATAAGGTTAGGTTAAAATATCTTTTACTATTTATAGTACATATGATTTCAAAATCTGCGAGACAATATACAAAATCTACAATTGAAAAATTATTCTCTTATGCAACAAAAAATTCTTTTAAATCCAAGATTCGCGTGAGGGATTGAGGCGGTATCCTTTTATGAAGCGGAGCGAAATAAAAGATATAGCCGAAAGCCCGGCCCGGAGGGACACGCCCTTATTAAGCTTCTAAGATTCTGAGTTGCTAAGCTGCTGAGATTTCCTCAATATTGTCATTTCGATGGAGGAGAAATCCCCGCAAGTAGCTCCGCCACCGGAACGCAATCTTTGTCGAGTTACTTGCGAGGATTTCTCGTGCCTCGAAATGACAAGATTACGCAGACAAAACTGGCCTTAAAAAAATCCCAAACAAATAATAAAACTTTAAGAAATCAACTGTGCGCCACTTATTCAAAAATCACTAATTTTGAAATTCGAAGTTCAAAAATTAAGTTATTATGAAATATCATCAAATAAACAGCGCTCTTTTTGTAAAAAATCGCAGAAAATTCACGGCAGAAATGAAACCTAATTCGGTTGCCGTTTTCAATTCAAATGACATTTACCCAATTAGTGCTGACAGTACTTTGCCGTTTGCGCAACACAGAGATATTTTTTATCTGAGCGGCGTTGATCAGGAAGAAAGCATTTTGCTTTTGTTTCCGGATGCGCCTTATGAGAACCAAAAAGAAATGCTTTTCCTGAAAGAAACCAACGATCATATTGCAGTTTGGGAAGGCGAAAAATTAAGCAAAGAACGCGCCTATCAGGTTTCGGGAATCAGAACGGTTTACTGGTTGCAGGATTTTCATAAAATTTTGAACGAGATGATGACGTATGCAGATACGATGTACATCAACACCAACGAACATTACCGTGCGACTGTTGAAACTGAAACGCGTGAAGCTCGTTTTATAAAATGGTGGAAAGAGCGTTATCCAGCACACAATGTAGCGAAAAGCAACCCAATTTTACAGCGTATTCGTTCTATAAAAGAAAGCGAAGAAATCGATTTGATTCAGCAAGCCTGTGATATTACAGAAAAAGGTTTCCGCAGATTATTATCGTTTGTAAAACCAAATGTTACGGAATATGAAATTGAGGCCGAATTGGCACACGAATTCATTCGTAACCGATCTAAAGGTTTTGCTTACACGCCAATTATTGCTTCGGGAAATAATGCGAACGTTTTGCATTATATCGAAAACAACCAACAATGTAAAGCGGGAGATTTGATTTTATTAGACGTTGCGGCAGAATATGCAAATTATTCAAGCGATATGACGAGAACGATTCCGGTTTCGGGAAAATTCTCTGAAAGACAAAAAGCGGTTTATAATGCAGTTTTGCGTGTTAAGAATGAAGCGACAACAATGTTGACTCCAGGAACGCTTTGGAAACAATATCATATAGAAGTGGGTAAAATCATGACTTCTGAATTGTTAGGTTTGGGTTTAATCGACAAAGCGGATGTTCAGAACGAAAATCAGGATTGGCCAGCTTACAAAAAATATTTCATGCACGGAACTTCACACCACATGGGATTAGATACACACGATTACGGATTACTTCATGAACCAATGAAAGCCAATATGGTTTTTACAGTTGAACCGGGAATTTATATTCCAGCTGAAGGTTTCGGAATTCGTCTGGAAGACAACGTTGTGGTTCAGGAAAAAGGAGCTCCGTTTAACTTAATGCGTAACATTCCGGTTGAAGTGGATGAGATTGAAAGTTTAATGAACTCATAGTCTCGCGATGAGAAAGATTTTTCTATTTGCTTTTTTAATGGGTTAAAGAACAGAAACGGTTTTCAGAAATGAAAGCCGTTTTTTTATCACAAAAATAATTTGACATAAAAAATACAATAACACTATAAAGTAAATAGTAACTCAAAAGCCTATATATTTCTTATACAGCTTGTGCTTTCTTATCTTTGTACCTTAAAATTTAAATTCTTATGTTGAAAAACATCGCCTATAAAAATACCAAAATATCGTATACCGATTCGGGAGAAGGAAATGCAATTGTATTGCTGCACGG
Source organism: Flavobacterium aquidurense (assembly GCA_900107365.1). Taxonomy (GTDB): domain Bacteria; phylum Bacteroidota; class Bacteroidia; order Flavobacteriales; family Flavobacteriaceae; genus Flavobacterium; species Flavobacterium aquidurense. Next base: position 140,300 of record FNPS01000007.1, on the reverse strand, counting down.
CTTTCTGGAAAACAAAAAAATGTGGCAGGAATATGTCCATCTTTTTTCAAGACAATATCGCGTTATTACAATTGACTTATTAGGTCATGGCGAATCAGATTGTTTAGGTTACGTTCATACTATGGAAGAAAATGCAAATGCTGTTCAGGAAGTTTTAGCTTCATTAAAGATTGAAAAAGCAATTATCTTAGGGCATTCTATGGGAGGTTATGTTGGTTTGGCTTTCGCCGAATTATATCCGAAAAATATTCAGAAATTAGTTTTACTAAATTCAACATCAAAAGAAGACAGCGCTGAAAAAAAATTGAATCGAACTCGTGCCATAAAAGCCGTAAAACAAAATTATGTGAGTTTTGTTAGTTTAGCGATTGCCAATTTATTTAGTGAGAATAATAGAACCAGATTAGCAGATGAAATTGAAAAGATAAAAGAACAAGCGTTAAAAACTCCTTTACAAGGAATTATAGCCTCTCTTGAAGGAATGAAAATAAGAAAAGATCGTGAAGTGTTTTTACACGAAAATAGATTTCCGGTTCTATTAGTTTTAGGCAAAAAAGATCCGGTTTTAAATTATGAAGACAGCCTTTCTCAAATTGAAGATACAACTGTCGAATTAGTTTTATTTGAAGATGGACATATGAGTCAAATAGAAAATAAAGAAGAATTAAAACCCATCTTACAGGAGTTTTTTGGCAAATAAAATCAAAAAAGGCCATTTCAAAATAATTTTGAAACAGCCTTTTTATCATTTGTGGGGGCAAAAAATCTTAATTATTGTAATAATATATATTTTTTGATTTAAATATGCTTGACCATATCAAATCGATTGAACCCTTATTTTTAGATGGGCCAAAGATATTTTAATATTCGTAATTGCTCAACAAACACTTGTTAAAAAACGCCTGATTTGAAGACAAAAAATCACTTTTATTTATACTGTACTTTTTAGTCGTTATTAAAACACAGTAAGCAACAAAAACTAACAAAAAGAGAATATTTCTTTAAAAATACAACATTAGGATTCGGAAAATTCAATCAACATATTGATACTTAGCGCTATTTTTTCAAACTTAGAAAAGATTTATATAGTATTTCAAAATACTTCATTCTAAAAACGTCTAGAATTACTTTTGAAAAGAAAAAAAAGCAAACAGATTTTAAAGGAAAAATCATATTAAAAGAAACATCGAAACAAAACCTTTTTATTTTTATAGTATTTTTTCTTCAAAAGGAATGTTAGCATCAAATATTTCGTTTAACAGTAGTACAATTTCTTCCAGATAGTTCTTCAGAATTTCTTTAGTTACGATTGTATCCAATTCTTTCTCTTCTTTAAATCCAAAAGGCAAAAATCCAGATTTTAGGTTTTTAAAAGAAATAATTCCAACTTCTACCGGAAAATCTTTGGCTTCCATTTCAAACATAAACGCATAGGCCAAAACCTGAATAATTTTATCGTTTTTAAGCTCTTGTGTTAATCCCTTCCAGGATTTCAACACTACATTCGTCTTTTCAACTTTTCCGGTCTTATAATCAATGATTCTTATTTTTCCGTTGCGTAACTCAATTCTGTCAACATTTCCTTTAATTAAAACAGGAAAAGGCAAACTTGGATGAATTAACTCACGTGCGTAAGTTTGTTCCAACGCAATTATCTGAATAGCATCGCCATTTTGAATCGATTCTAATTCCATCTTCAGAAAATTAGAAACATTACGTTTCGCCACTTCAAAAGCTAAAAGGTTTCGTCCTTTTTTTATTTCACCTTCTTTATAAACCAATTTAAATTGTTTTAAAACTTCGTCGTCTAACAATTTAAAGCAATTTGAAATATCACTTTCTGAAATAAATTTAGTTATGAAAGGCTCGTAAAGTGCTTTCAAAGTTTCATGAATAATTGTTCCCAATGTATTTAAAGCGATATTTTCTTCTACTTCTTCTACTTCTCTGATACGAAGTATTTTTTGGAAATAAAAGTCAATCGGATTTCGAATATAACTAGTCAATGCCGATGGAGAAAAACCAGCTGTAGCAATTTCCCTTAGACGCTCCATAACTGCCTCTGATTTCGGAACAACCATTGGCTGGTACGCAGTCGTTGGCAAAACAGGATTATAAATATCAAAAGTAAGATTATGTTTTCTTTGTTTCTCCACTTCCAACTGTGTTATAAAACGGCTTCGCTCACCAGCATCTAAACCGTCATTTTCTGTATTATAAATTAAATATATATTTTTAGCCCTTTGTAATAAGTGATAAAAATGATAGGTATAAATGGCGTCTTTTTCTTTGAATGTTGGAAGACCTAATTCTTTCTTTACATCATATGGAATAAAAGAATTTTGAGATTTTCCGGCCGGAAACTTCCCTTCGTTCATAGAAGTTACAATAACCGTTTCAAAATCCAGAACACGACTCTCTAAAACACCCATGATTTGTAATCCACGCAGCGGCTCCCCTTCAAACGATACCTCCGCTACATCAATAACTTGTTTATAAATCGCATATAAAGTATCTATATTATCAATATGTTTATGTTGCAGGTAATAATTAGTCAATTTATTGATGACTTTAAAAATGGCATAAACAAAAGCTTTAGCTATTTTCTCCTCTTCATTGTCATTGCTGAAATTTTCTTTTATTAAGAGTAAAAGTGTCGAAATATTCTCAAGAACTGCCACCGCACCGTTTTCCCACTTTTTAAATAACAGGAGAAATAGATTTGATGGATTGGAATTAAGCTCAACAAGCCTGTTATGAGTAATGAAAGTATAATTATTCTCTTTAATAATCTTAACGAGATTACCCGCGTTGGCATAGGGCTCAACTAAAGGATGAGTCAGAACATCAAGTACATCTTTGTAATAAAGCACATAACTGTCGCTTTTTCTTGAAAGCGCATTGGTATGCATTTTAAACAATTTGGCAATCAATATTTGCGATGGATTATTCTTACCTGAATATCCCATTGTTATATTAAGTGCACCAACAGAAGATGGCAATGCATACAAAACAGGCATAAGAAGATTTTCTTCACCAAGAACAATTGCAACTTTATCAAGAGAAGAAATTTCGTTTTCAGTAATGATATTTTCTATAATACTACCTGCAAGTTTTGCCTGCCCAATCGTTTTTGGAGTGCCTATTACGTGAATATTCTTAGATTGAGAAAAGTCATCTACAATCCATTCAAAAGGATTTGCTTTATAATGTTTCCAGTTTTCTTTAAAACGTCGAACAAAGAGGCCTGCATCGTGATAAGGATCATTTAGAAAAGTTTGATCTACGTCCCAATATATTTTAGCCTGGTCCAGAGCGATAAGATGTTGCACTATTTTTTCTTCTGCAGCATTCAAGGCATTAAAACCAGCAAAAATAAAAGTGCGATTCGAAACTGCATTAGAAAAATGATTTAAATTATTAACTGCTTCACGGTAAATTAGACCTTGATAGCCAATTGATTTATTTAACAAATGTTCATAGAGCGATTTATAATATAATGGCAGCAGTTTCCAAAAATCGATATAATTTTCTAAGAGCTTTGTTTTGTTTTCAACTTCAATTCCCCATTTTTTAATATCCTCAATATCTTTCAGATAAGACAAAACATGCGAAGGGTCTAAAAGATAGCGATCGATTTCATTAAAATCCTGCAAAAGAGTTTTTGCCCAATTAGCAAATAGCTCAAATGATTGTTGATTTTGTTTTTCTGTAACAGAAAGATATACTTCGTAAAATTCAAATAATAATTCAATCGAATCTACAGAACGAATGGATGCCACATCTTGCACAAAATCTTCGATACTAATAATTTCAGGAGAAAGAATCGTTTTGTTAGTTTCTTTTTTTAAAGCTTCTATCAAAAAGACTTTAGCCCTTTTATTTGGCAAAATTATAGTTGTTTCGGCAAGTTTTGCTGAAAAATCACGAATGACAATGGTAGCAATTTTTTCTAAAAAAGAAGTATTTATCATTTGATAAAAATAAAAAAAGCCATTCAATTAAGAATGGCTTTTAGTATTTATTTAAACAGTAAATTATAGTTTACCTTGGTATTTAGAACCAATGTGTCTAATTTCTGTTCTTCTGTTTTGTGCTTTACCTGCAGCAGTTTTGTTGCTTCCAATTGGTTGAGAAGAACCAAATCCTTTAGAAACTAAGTTCTCTGGATTAACACCTCTTTCAATTAAAGCATTCATTACAGCAGCAGCTCTATCTTCAGAAAGTTTTTGATTCAATTTAACAGAACCTGTACTATCTGTGTGTCCTTCAATGCTGAATTTAGCGTTTGGATAGTTGATAAGGATTTGTTTGATTGCATCTAATCTAGCTGGAGTTTCTTTATCTCCTGTTTTGAAAGTAGCTTTTCCTGAGTTAAAGTAAACCGCTCTAGCTTGAACTTTAAGATCTTCTAAAGCTTCAGTAGTTACTTCTGGACAACCTCTGTTAGAAGCAGGACCATAAACTGTAGGACAGTCATCATCTTTATCAGCAACACCATCTTTGTCAGCGTCTAAGAAAGGACAACCACCATTTTCTTTAGGACCAGCAACAGTAGGACATTTGTCATCTTTATCAGCGATTCCGTCTCCGTCAGTATCAGGACAACCTTTTAAAGCAGCTAAACCAGCAACATCTGGACAAGCATCATCTTTATCAGCAATTCCGTCTCCGTCTGTATCAGGACATCCGTTTAATGCAGCTAAACCGAATACATCTGGACAAGCATCACTAGCGTCAACGATTCCGTCTCCGTCAGTATCAGGACATCCGTTGAATTGTTTTAAACCAGCAACATCTGGACAAGCATCGTCTTTGTCATAGATTCCGTCTCCGTCAGTATCTTTACCTCCGAATTTGAATACAAGACCTAAAGTGTGTTGCCAATGAGATGGAGTATCAATTTCTCCATTGTAGTCATTTCTTCCTGGATTATCTCCAGAACCAGCAGCAACAGCCCATTTGTATTTAGTAGCAAGCTCTAAACCAATAGCATCTGTAAACCAGAAAGTAACACCAGCACCTGGGTTAACTGTTCCAAAACTATCATCTCCTATGAAAGTATAACCTCCACCAACAGATAACGAAGGATCAATTACTTTAGATTTAATTAATTCCTGGAAGCTATATTTAATAGTAGCATCAATTCCATAATACATTAAATCACCAGGATTAGTAACTACATTACCTCTTCCATCGTGCCCAACAGCATTTGGTCTGAAATAAACCGCTTTATCAATTTTGTTTACAGAACCTTGTAAACCAACAGAGAAACCGTGACCTACATATCTGTTCACTCCAATGTAAGACAAAGAAGGAAGAATGTTCCAGTTGTCATCAGCAGCGAATAGCTGAGAAAAGTGTTGATCAAAGAAACCATGTCCAGCACCAGAACTGGTTCTAGTGTCAACGGCATTAACTCCAAAAGAGATAGCCCATGGATTGTTACTGTCTTGTGCGTGAGAACTTAAACCCATCACCATCATCACAGCAACTAAAAGTTTGTTAAGATGTTTCATACTTAATTTTTTTAATTACAATTTAGTTAATTACAGACAAAAGTAACACCAAAATTTTTAAATACAAAATGAAATGTTAAAAAAAACCTACAAAAATTATTTAAAATGGGAATTATATAACTTTTAACTTTTGTCCGACAACTTTAAACGCATTTATAGCCTTGTCTAGATGCTCTTTAGAATGGGCAGCTGATAATTGCACTCTAATTCTTGCCTTCTCTTTTGGTACTACCGGAAAGAAAAATCCAATTACGTAAATTCCTTCTTTTAAAAGTTCGTTTGCCATTGTTTGAGATAATTTCGCATCATATAGCATAACTGGTACTATAGCTGAATCTCCATCAATAATGTTAAAACCTGCTTGTTTCATTCCCTCCTTAAAGTAGTTAGTATTCCATTCTAATTTATCTCTTAATGAAGTATCTTTTTCTAATAATTCAAAAACTTTAATAGAAGCTCCTACTATTGCCGGCGCAAGGGAATTTGAAAATAAATAGGGTCTCGAACGTTGACGCAATAATTCAATAATTTCTTTCTTTGCAGTCGTATATCCACCCATTGCACCACCTAATGCTTTACCAAGCGTACCTGTTATAATATCTACTCGCCCCATTACACCTTTTGCTTCCAGCGTACCTTTACCAGTCGCACCAATAAATCCGGCAGCATGACATTCGTCTACCATAACCATTGCATCGTATTTATCTGCCAAATCGCAAATTTTATCTAATGGCGCCACAAGACCGTCCATAGAGAACACTCCATCAGTAACAATTAATTTAAAACGAGCCCCGGCTTCTTTCGCTTTTATTAATTGTTCTTCTAAATCTTCCATATTGCTATTTTCATAGCGATAACGAGCTGCTTTACACAAACGAACCCCATCTATAATGGAAGCATGATTTAAACTATCTGAAATAATTGCGTCATTTTCTCCTAATAACGGTTCAAAAACGCCACCATTTGCATCAAAAGCTGCAGCATATAAGATTGTATCTTCTGTTCCATAAAAATCGGCAATCTTTTTTTCCAATGTTTTATGAATATCCTGTGTTCCGCAAATAAATCGAACAGAAGACATTCCAAAACCGTGCGTATCCATTGTATCTTTCGCTGCCTGAACTACCTCAGGATGAGAAGAAAGCCCTAAATAATTATTGGCACAAAAATTCAAAACCTTTTCTCCAGTAGAAATAGTTATTTCCGCCCCTTGTTCTGAAGTTATGATGCGTTCTTTCTTAAAAATTCCGCTTTCTTCAATTGTTTGCAATTCATTCTGCAAATGCTCTTTAATTTTACCGTACATTTTTACTATATTTAATATGTTAAAAATTAACAACTTACCTCACTTAAGCCGTTAACAACTGATTAATTTTTTCACAAATTTACTACATCGATTTCGGTTCCAATGTATACCAAAGCTCTTTTTAACACTTTGTATCCTAAATCTTCAATCGCATCCTGATACTCTTGAATTTGCTGTGAATATTTAGAATTTATAGCACCCGTTTTATAATCCAACAAGTAGGCCTCTTTGTTCTCAGTCAAAACAATTCGGTCCGGCTTTAAAATCCTTCCTTCTTTCTGAACGATAGTTTGCTCGGTAAGAACATTATTTTTCCCATCAAAACAAACACTTAGCTCGGGATGAGAAACAATTTCATAAAGTGTTTTTAAAACTTTCTCCGTTTGATCAAATGTTATCAACCCATTTTCGATTGCTTTTGTAACCGCCAATTCAACATCTGATTTATCTTTTACAAATGCCAAAATCTCATGAACCACATTTCCATACGAAATTGCCTCTTGCTGATGTGTTCCCCACATCAAAGATTCTTTTTGCGCTATTTTAATGTTTTTCGGATTCAAAACTTCTGAAACAACTGGGATTGTCTTTACCAAATCCAATGTTTTACCAAATGGAGAAAGTTTTGCGCGACTTCCAAATTCGTACTCTAGCTTTTCAGGCTCATAAATTCCTTTGTTTATCAAATATTTAATAAAAAAAGAAGCCATATTACCCGGAAAATCACCATCTTTTCTCTCTTTTATAGTTTGAGAAATAACATACAATTGTTCTTCTGCACGCGTTAGCGCCACATATAAAACATTAATATTATCGAGTAATTCTTCTTGTTTTTTTAAATTAAAAACAGCAGAAGCGCTTTCCCCAAAACCTTCAACAGCACTACTATTATCGATCAAAGCTTTCGGAACACCTAAATCTGAATCTTCCGTGTCAAGCCATAATTTATCTTTTGGCTTTCTGCTATAATCTTCTTCTGCAAAAGGCATAATTACAACAGGAAATTCCAAACCTTTAGACTTATGAATCGTCATAATTCGAACAGCATTATTTCCCTCTGGAGACGGAATACTAAATTTCTCTCCGTTTTTATCCCAGTAACTTAAAAAATCTGCTATACCGGCCTGATTTCTAATATCGCGCTCCAGAACAATATCTAGAAAATATTGTACATAAGCGTTTCCTTCTGACGAAAGAACAAATTTAGAAATGATAATCTCAACTGCTTCATAAAGTGATTTTTTTCGAACATCCTCAAAAGAAAGCGAAACATCAAAAGTTAAGAGCCATTTTTCAAACTCATTTTCATTTCTATACCCCATTCCGGCAGCTATAAAATCATGAATTGGCATATCAAGTTCTTTTGTTGACGCCAGAAAATGAAGAAAATTAGCTTTAGCCTCCAGATCAATACTATTGTTCAGATACTTCAATAAATGAATAATCAAGCGAACTTCTGTTGCGTTCTGAATCATCAAAGTTTCAGATGATAAAAGCGGAATATTTTGTTCCGTCAAATAATTCGCAATAGCAATTCCCTGATCTCTCTTTCGGGTTAAAACTACTATATCCCGATATTCAAAACCATCACGAAGCACTTTCTGAATTGTATTTAAAGTTGCCAAAACATAAAGATCTGATTTTTCAACAACCTCTTCTTCATCAGCAAAATCATTTTTTTCGATTATTGGCAAAAAAGAAATATTTACATATCCTCCCCTTTTTGAATTAGAGTTCTGGTGGCTATGATTTTCATATAAATCTTTATAATCTTCATTAGAAAATTCAGTCGAAATCAACTTAAAAAAAGCATTATTAAAATCAATTACCTCGCTATAACTCCTGTAATTTGTATCTAAATGTTTAATGACCTTTTCCGGATTATTAAACGGATTTGAATCTTTACCTAATTCAATAAATTGTTCTGCTTTTCCTCCACGCCAGCGATAAATAGATTGTTTTGGATCCCCAACAATCATCAGCGTTCCTTTGTTACCAAAATCATCCTGGCCTGAAAGTGCGTTATCAATAAGCGGAATTAAATTTTGCCATTGCATTTCAGAAGTATCCTGAAATTCATCAATGAAAAAATGACGATATCTTTCTCCTAAACGTTCATAAATAAACGGCGCTGGCTGATTCTGAATTTCGCGATGAATGATAGCGTTAAATTCAGAAATAGATAAGATATTTTGTTCTGACTGAATTTTAGCCAACTCATTACTTACCGTATTCAGTAACGAAAGCGGCGTTATATTTTTCAAAAAAGCCTTGTAGAAATCTCTTTTTTCAAAATTTTTATAAATCTTTTCTAAAGTCAAAAGCAGTTCCGGAATAATATTTTCAATCAACGCGCGATCACTTGCCGTTTTATTAATAGCAATATCATCAAATTCGTGAAAAGTTTTATTTCGCGGATTAAACTTTCCTTCGCGAATACTTTCAAGATGATTTGGAAAAGTTCCTCTTGAAAACGATTTTAAATCGATCCCATTTTTATCAATTAAAGCCAAAGCCTGAGCCGCTAGTTCAGCATTTTCTTTTTCTAAGTCAGCACATAAAACCGACATTTTCTTTTTAATGACAACAAATTCCTCAATCGATTTATCATGAAAATGAACAATTTCATTTCGATTGTTTTCATTCAAAACCAACCTTCCAGTTTCCAAAATTTCACGCGAAACATCCCAACTCTTATCATCGTCGGTTTTTTCCATCGTAAAATCAATCAGTAATTTAGTCAACGTTTCGTCCTGACCAGCCTGTGCAATAATTGCATCAACAGCTTCTACCAATAAATTCTCGGTATCCAACGTCACCTCAAAAGTCATTGGTAAATTTAAATCATGAGCAAATGCCCGAATTACTTTGTGCGTGAATTTGTCAATTGTAGAAATATCAAAAGCAGCATAATTATGAATTAAGTGCTTAATAATATTTTGAGATTTGATTTTGATTTTAATTACAGAAAGTCCTGTGTCACGAGACAAGTCTTCCATTAAATCCATGGCTTTCGCTGAAGGTTCGTCTTTGGCAAACTCAGATAAACTTCCAACAATACGGCTTTTCATTTCGTGAACCGCTTTATTGGTAAAAGTTATTGCCAAAATATTACGATAGGCATCATTTCTAGGAGAAGAAAGAATAATTTTAAGATATTCCTTCACCAAAGTATAGGTCTTTCCCGAACCTGCGGAGGCATCATAAATAGAGAAAGACGGACTTTGCATAAGTTTGGCTTTAGTGTTGTAAAAATAGCACAATAAATATCAAATCCCAATAACGCAAAATTCCAAATTCCAATATTTTCATGCAACGAGCACTTTAAATATTGGAATTTGGAATTTATTTATTTTTGACTTTTTAAAAAATAAGCTTAGTGTTTTGGAAATGCCCGTTTATTAAAAACAAGCAAAATACCAACACCTGTAGAAATCGCCATATCGGCAACATTAAAAATAGCATTAAAAAACATAAAATGTTTACCTCCAAAGACAGGCATCCAGGTTGGCAGATTACCTTCCCAAATTGGAAAATAAAACATATCTACAACTAAACCATGAAACCAGGTTCCGTAGGGATGAGGCGAAAAAAGTGTCGCCAGATTATGCGTACTGTCATCAAAAATTACTCCGTAGAAAACAGAATCCAGAATATTTCCGGCGGCTCCGGCAAAGATCAAAGCAATTGCAACAATCAAATAAGTAGAATGGCGCTTTTTAATTGCATCGGCCAACCAATATCCAATTCCAAAAACAGCAAAAATTCTAAAAACGGTTAAAATTAATTTTCCGTATTCTCCAGGAATTTTTGTTCCCCATGCCATTCCTTCATTTTCAATAAAATGAATTTTAAACCAATTGAAAACAGTAACTTCCTCTCCTAAAATAAAATTGGTTTTCACATAGATTTTTGAAATCTGATCAACAAGTAAAACTAAAAATATAAGGAGATACGCTTTTCGTAATGACATTTTATGGGTTTTTGATGCGCAAAAGTAATAATTTAATCAAAAAAAACGCTCCTAAAGGAGCGTTAATTCTTTTGCAATTTGCAAATATTATCGTTGCAAGTTTTTAGCCTCGATACTCATTGTAGCATGAGGAACGATTTTAAGCCTTTCTTTGCTTATTAATTTACCTGTTACTTTACAGATACCATATGTTTTGTTTTCAACACGGAATAATGCGTTTTTTAGATCGCGTATAAACTTTTCCTGTCTGATAGCCAACTGTGAGTTCGCTTCTTTTGACATCGTTTCGCTTCCTTCTTCAAATGCTTTAAAAGTTGGAGAAGTATCATCTGTTCCGTTATTCAAATCATTCATGTAAGCACTTTTTATTAAATCCAGATCGGCTTGTGCTTTTTGTATTTTATTTTGAATTATTTCTTTGAACTCCGCTAAATCAGCATCAGAGTATCTTGTAATTTCATCTATCATTTTATTATATTATTTTGAAATTAATATCACTGTTTTAATATCATCAAACTCAATTTCTGTGCCGCTTTCTAAAGCGTCTACAAAAACCAAATCATCTGTTAATGTCTCAGACTTAATATAGTCTTCATTTTTAAGAATGGCCTCTTCTAACAAACCACTTCTTTTTATTAGAACTTTAATCTTATCGGTTACTTCAAATCCAGAATCTTTACGGATATTTTGAATTCTGTTCACCAATTCTCTTGCGATTCCTTCTTTTTTCAATTCTTCAGTGATTGTAATATCAAGCGCAACCGTAATTCCGTTTGAATTTGCAACCAACCATCCTTCAATATCCTGCGATGTTATTTCGACGTCTTCTAGTGATAAAGTTACAGTTTTTCCAGCAATAACAATATCTAACGTTCCCTGCTTGTCCAACTGATTAATCTGATCTGCCGAAAAAGATTGTATTTCTTTGGAAATCAGCCCCATATCTTTTCCAAAACGAGGTCCTAAAGCTTTAAAATTAGGCTTAATTTGTTTCACCAAGATACCAGAATCATCATCTAAAAGAAGGATTTCTTTCACGTTTACTTCTGCTTTTACAAGCTCAGAAATACCCTCAATTTCAGCTCTCTGATTTTCGTCAAGTACCGGAATCATTACCTTTTGCAAAGGTTGACGAACCTTAATCATTTCCTTTTTACGAAGTGATAAAACCAAAGATGAGATGGTTTGCGCCTTCTGCATTTTGCTCTCTAACGTTTTATTAACAAAGTTTTCGACAAATTTTGGGAACTCAGCCAAGTGAACACTGCTATATTGCTCAGATCCTGTTGAACTCGTTAAATCTCTGTACAATTTATCCATAAAAAATGGAGCAATCGGAGCGCTTAATTTGCTTATCGTTAACAAACAAGTATAAAGCGTTTGGTAAGCTGCAATTTTATCCTGAGCATATTCACCTTTCCAAAAACGACGACGACATAAACGTACGTACCAGTTACTTAAGTTTTCCTGAACGAAGTCAGAAATAGCTCTTGCTGCTTTCGTAGGCTCATAATCTTCATAACATTCATCAACAAATTTGATTAAAGAATGTAATTCAGAAATAATCCACTGATCGATTTCAGGTCTTTCGTTTAACGGGATCTCCGCTTCAGCGTATTTAAACCCATCGATATTCGCATATAACGAAAAGAAGGAGTAAGTGTTGTATAAAGTTCCGAAGAATTTACGACGAACCTCAGCAATTCCTTCAATATCAAATTTTAAGTTATCCCACGGATTTGCGTTTGAAATCATGTACCAACGTGTGGCATCAGGACCATACTCTGCAATCGTTTCAAAAGGATCTGTTGCGTTTCCTAAACGTTTCGACATTTTCTGTCCGTTTTTATCCAAAACCAAACCATTCGAAACTACATTTTTATACGCTACTTTATCAAAAACCAAAGTTCCTATAGCATGTAAAGTATAAAACCATCCACGAGTCTGATCTACACCTTCTGCAATGAAATTCGCAGGAAAATCTTTATTCTCGTCAATTTTATCTTTATTCTCAAAAGGATAATGCCACTGGGCGTAAGGCATTGCTCCTGAATCAAACCAAACATCAATTAAATCGCTCTCACGTTTCATCGGTTGGCCTGAAGCCGAAACTAAAGTTATTTGATCGACAACATTTTTATGTAAATCGATTAAATCATAATTTGTTTCAGACATGTTTCCGATTTCAAAACCTTTGAATGGATTTTCTTTTTGAAAACCAGCTTCGATAGATTTTTCAATCGCATTGTACAATTCTTCAACAGAACCAATAAGAACTTCTTCTTTTTTGTCTTCAGTTCTCCAAATTGGCAACGGAATACCCCAATATCTAGAACGAGATAAGTTCCAGTCGTTGGCATTTTTCAACCAATTTCCAAAACGTCCTTCACCAGTAGACTTAGGCTTCCAATTGATAGTTTCGTTCAGGTCGAACATTCTATCTTTTACATCGGTTACTTTAATGAACCAAGAGTCTAGTGGATAATATAATAACGGCTCATCAGTTCTCCAACTGTGTGGATAACTATGTACGTATTTTTCAACCTTAAAGGCTTTATTTTCTTCTTTTAATCGAATAGCAATTTCAACATCCACAGAACGCTCTGGCGCCTGCCCTGCATCATAATATTCGTTTTTTACATATTTACCAGCTAACTCACCTAAATGAGAAGTGAATTTACCTTGTAAATCTACCAACGGAACAGCAGTTCCGTTTTCATCTAAAACCAACATTGGCGGCACTTCCGGCTTAGCTTCTTTTGCTACTTTAGCATCATCAGCACCAAATGTCGGAGCGGTATGTACAACTCCTGTTCCATCTTCTGTAGTAACAAAATCTCCGGCAATTACTCTAAATGCATTTTCAGCATTTTGATAAGGTAATACATATGGTAATAATTGCTCGTAACGGATCTCTACTAAATCAGCTCCTTTTGCTTCTGCTAATATTTTATACGGAAGTTGCTTGTCGCCATTTTTTACTTTGTCGAAATCAGCATCATCTTCACTTGCAAAAAATCCTTTACCAAATTGTTTTCCAACTAAATTTTTAGCCAAAACAACATTTACAGGCTCAAAAGTATATTGATTGAATGTTTTTACTAGAACGTAATCTATCTTTGGTCCAACTGTCAAAGCGGTATTTGAAGGTAATGTCCAAGGCGTAGTTGTCCAGGCTAAGATGTGAATATCTCCAAAACCTTGTAAAAAGCTTGGTAAAGTTTCAGGTAAAGTTTTGAATTGCGCTACAATAGTAGTATCCGTAACATCTCTATATGCTCCAGGCTGATTTACTTCGTGAGAAGACAATCCAGTTCCTGCTTTTGGAGAATAAGGCTGAATCGTGTATCCTTTGTACAACAAACCTTTATCGTAGATTTGCTTTAAAAGCCACCAAACAGACTCCATATATTTTGGTTTATAAGTCACATATGGATCTTCCATATCTACCCAATAGCCCATTTTCTCGGTCAAATCATTCCATACGTCGGTATAACGCATTACGGTTTTTTTACACGCTTCGTTATACTCTTCGATAGAAATTGTTTTACCAATATCTTCTTTTGTAATCCCAAGTTCTTTCTCGGTACCTAATTCTACAGGCAATCCGTGCGTATCCCATCCGGCTTTTCTTTTTACCTGAAAACCTTTTTGAGTTTTATATCTGCAAAAAATATCTTTAATCGCACGCGCCATCACGTGGTGAATTCCCGGTAATCCGTTTGCTGAAGGCGGACCTTCAAAAAATACGTAAGGTTCTGCTCCTTCGCGAGTAGTTACACTCTTTTCAAATATATTTTCTTTCTTCCAAAAATCAAGAACTTCTGACGCTACTGTTGGTAAGTCAAGTCCTTTGTATTCAGTAAATTTTGTGCTCATTTTATCCTTTTCTTAAACGAGGTGCGAAAGTAAGGAATTTTGAGGAAAATAGATAAAAGATGACAGAAAAAAGAGTACTGAAAGGAAATTTCAGGTATATTCCGCAAAAAAAATTGACGTTTTTGAGGATTTAAGAGAAAACCTCCTTTAAAACCTCTAAAGATTTAGGTCTTTTGAATCCGTCTAAATGAAAACTATAATAATCTATCAGAATTTTCAGTAATATTTGCCTTTCTATCACATGAAAAACTTTCTGATCGTTGTCAAACCTCAGATCAATTAATTTTTTCAGAAGGTTTGTCTCGTGTTCTGTTAAAGAATTTACTCCACTAAAAAGCGTAAAAACACCTTCAATCATTTCAAAATAAGGCAAATCAATTTCAGAAGTATCAGGATAAAAACCAAGATATTTTGTTGCCTCCAAAAGTAAGATTAGATGAAAATTTGCTATTTCATCATGATGATCCAACCAGGTTAGCGCCGTCTCCAAAAACTCGAAAAGCGATTCGTTTTTTTCTTCCTCCTGGATAGAATAATGCAACATCTCTGAAAGAAACATTACAATGGTACTTTTCACTATATCAGTATGAATTGTCTGAAAAGGAACCGCGGTTTTGATTTCCTTAAAATTCTCTAAAGTACCTTTGTTTTTATGCACAGCTTCAATCTCCAAAATAGAAAAAGGCTGAAAATAAGCAATCTTCTGACTTGCCTTTCGATTCGAAAAAGCATCTCGAACAAAATAAGATTTCAGACCACTTGAAAGCGTAAAGCACTTTACAATCAGACTTTTTTCCTGAAATTTTAGGGCTGAAATTACTATTGCTTTGGTTTTGACTTGCATTGCTTTACATTCTAATTCTCCATAATAATGATTTCACCGAATTTAATCCCCTAAAAATCATATATTTATCAGCTTTATATTGGATCAATTTATTGCTTTTTTTATTTCTTCTACTATAATTTTAGAAGCAACTGGAGACCAATGTGTATCATCATAAAAATAAATATCTTTTTTACTTTCTAATTCAGCGGATAAAATTTTCTTTGAATCTATATATACATAATTTTTTTTAAGATTTCCTAAATGATTAAAAAACAATGGTCGTGGAAAAATGGTTTTATCAGCAATATAATCATAATAAAGATCATATTTATCGGGTGCTGGCAAAACAATAAGCTTTATTTTTTTACCTCTAAGCTTATTCGACAAATCATTTAAAACATTATTTAATTTTTGAACTTCCACCACATCATTATTTTCTTCCAAACAAGACAAATCTTTATAAACAAACAATAAATTATTCTCCTTAATACTAAATAAATCATCTCTGGTTAGAACGACATTATAAACATATCTATTGGATAAGTAGTTTTGACTAAAGTAATATCTGAACATTGAAAAAGGAAATTGAATCGTTTTTTTTGAAAAAAAAGCATCTGCATCATCTTCTTTAGAAAGTTTACGATTACGTACTAAATTATCTAATTGAGATGTCATCATTACTTTTGAAGAATCTATCTTTTTTGCGTTAGAAACAAAACTTCTCTCTACATTTTCTAATATAACGTATTCAATATTTTGTTTTTCAAAAAAATCACCATTTAACAATTCATATAATGTCTGAATTTGATTTCCAGAAATAAATCTGTCCATGTGCAAAACACCATATTTTTCTGCAAGATAATTTGTATACCCATAATTACCTTGCTCAGAAAATGAGTCTCCAATAGTTAGGATTTTTTCTGTTTTGTTATTTCTTTTTGAAAATTTATTAAAATAAATTTTACGGGTAAACTCATCATGGAACACATTTCTACATTCTTTGAAAACGTTTGGAAAGCAACCTAACCGTATCAAATCTGGACATTCAGAACTACTGTAAAACAGCGATGTAATCACGTAAAGAAATGCGAATGGAACTACAAATAAGGATGTTTTAAAAATAAATTTTTTCATGAATTAAAACTGAAAATAAATAAATTGTTGCTTCTCACCACTACATAAAAAAATTGCAACTATAATAATATAATAAAATACATATTTAAAACGTGATTCCCATTTTGCTAATTTAGCTAAGGCAAACTCTTCTTCTCTTCCAAACCATTCTATTAAAATAAATATTAAAATTAAAATAAATAAAATTTTAGGTGTAATTACTGGTTTTGAAAATAATGAACCTGAAAATATTTCCGAAATATAACTTAACGCATGTTCTACATTATTTGCTCTAAAAAATACCCACGCAAGAACAGTTAAACTAAACGTTAAAACCATTTGAAAAACTTCTTTAATACTTGGCAAATATTTACCTTGAGCTATGATATCTAAATTATTGCGATTTGTATTAAAAATAATAGACGGCATAATATACAAAGCATTTAAAAAACCCCAAACAATAAAAGTCCAATTGGCTCCATGCCAAAACCCGCTTACTAAGAAAATAATAAAAGTATTTCTAATTTTGATCCATACCCCTCCTTTGCTTCCCCCTAACGGAATGTATAAGTAATCTCTAAACCAAGTAGAAAGAGAAATATGCCATCTTCTCCAGAACTCTGCAATATCTCTTGAAAAATAAGGAAAAGCAAAATTCTTAAGTAAATCTATACCAAAAAGGCGCGCAACTCCTATTGCAATATCTGAATAACCCGAAAAGTCACCATAAATTTGGAACGAAAAAAACACTGCACCTAACAGAAGTGTACTTCCTGAATATTCAACTGAATTATTAAAAATTGTATTAACATATAGGGCACACTGATCTGCAATTACAATTTTTTTAAATAATCCCCATAAAATCTGCCTTAATCCATCAACCGCTTTGTCATAATCAAAACTCCTTTTTTTCTGAATTTGCGGTAAAAGATGAGTAGCTCGTTCTATAGGTCCGGCAACAAGTAAAGGAAAGAAACTCACAAATACAGAATAATCAACAATATTCTTTTCGGCTTTTATTCTGCCTTTATAAATATCAATTACATATGATAAACCGTGAAAGGTGTAAAATGAAATTCCAATAGGTAAGATTACTTTGAATGTCAACGGATTTACATGTAAGCCAATATTAGCGATGGCATCTGCAAATGATTGAACAAAAAAGTTATAATATTTAAAAACACAAAGAAAACCGAGATTTAGAGATATACTTAACCAAAACCAAAAAAATTTTACAGTTTTATTTTTAGATTCTGACATCTTGATTCCTGTAAAATAATCTAATAATGTGGAGAAAATCAATAAAAATAAAAATCGCCAATCCCAACAAGCATAAAAAAAATAACTTGATATAAGCAGTAAGATATTCTGAAGTTTTAATGATTTGTTTGTCGCAAACCAATAGAGAAAAAATACAATAGGCAGAAATATTGCAAAGTTTATGGAATTAAAAAGCATTCTATTTGTTTAAAATTTTATGTTTGATTAATTGTTTTCTATACTTTTAAATCTCTATCGAATAATCATTACTTTTTTAACCTTAGTTTCTCCTCCATCCTGGGCAGAAATAAAAATCATATACACTCCTGATGCTACTTTATATCTTCCAAAAGCAGTGGTATCCCATTCTATTGTTCCGCCTTCTGAAGTGGTTTCATAAACTAAATTACCTTCAATGTCTGTAATTTTAATATTTGCTTTATCAATTAATCCCGCCACTTTTACAGTTCCTGAATAGGTCGGGCGAACCGGATTAGGATATACATAAACATTATTCAAATCTTCATTGGCACCCGTTGCAATTCCTTTAAAAGAAATCATCCCTTTATTTGTTGCAATAAAAACTTCTCCGGTTGCACTATTAATTTTAATATCATTTATAACATTACTTGGTAAAGGCGAATTACTAATCGTAAAATGGTATTTTGTTTCCTCACCATTTGGCGATACCATAAAAACACCTGAATCGGTAGTTCCTATCCATTTATTATTGGCTCCGTCAACCGCAATCGAAGTAATAAATTGCTCATAAAGTAATTCCTGAGCTAAATTATCTTCCATTATAATAATCGGATTTGCTTTTAACTGATTATCATTTTGAAAACTACTTATATTTGACAAAACACGCAATCCTTTTGTCGTTCCAATCCAAAGTTGGTTTTTAGCATCAATTGCGATTGATCTTACATCTGCAATTGGCAAATTTCCCGCATCGACACCAAATGTCATTTTCTTAAATTTATTGGTCGTTTCATCAAAACCAACAACTCCGTCTCTATTTGTTGCGATCCATTTCACACTATTTCTATCAACTACAATGTTGGCATAACTCGAAGCTTCTGCGTTGTCAATAATTGAAGTCATCGAATAACTTCCCCATTGACCATTCGTTTTCAAAACTTTCAATCCGTTTTTGATTCGGCTATTGGTCACCCAAAGATTTCCTGTTTTATCAAAAGCAGTTCCGTTAATTCGGACATCTATATAATTTGGACCTTCAGTCGTAATCGATTCTAAACCGCTGTTTTTTTGATTGTATAAAAACTGCGGAACATCCTCTTCAATTTTTAATAATCCGGAGAAAAACGAACTTGCATAAACTTGTTTTTCATTTGCCGGATTTACAATTATTTTGGTCATCGATTTGGCATCAAAAACTTCAGAATAAGGAATATTCAACCAACCAGCAGTATTATATTTCCCTACACCATAACTATCTAACGGATATGGATTATAAAAGGAATCATAATCACCGTACACTGTCCAAAGTACATTTGGAGTAACATCCAGGGAGAAAATATTATTTCTTGCCGGACCAGTTGGCGTGGTATTCTCAAAAATACCATTACTTAAAAGAGAGGATGAAAACAATCCTTTTTCTTTTGTTCCAATGCAAATTATATCACTAACAGCTGTTGCACAAGTAAAGTTAATCGTGTTATCTAAAACCTGAGTATTAGAAATCTGTCGACTCACAATCATTTGATTGTTATAGATGTACACCATATTCGGAATCGTAATATATAAATTATGATTCTTTGCCCGCATATCTACAGAAGGTTGTGGAAGTTGCAAAAAACCAACAAAATTAACCGAGTTAAATCTATGGATATAACCAACAGTATTAATTGCAATAAGTTCTGTATCTAAAGTTTCTACACTTGACCAATCCCCCGAATTTACCACTATCCATTGATTAAAATCATTTAAATTAGGACTGGTACTATTTGCTTTTCTAATACCACTTGAAGTGGCGGCATAAATAAATCCGTTAAAAAAAGTAGTTTGTTTTACACTGATTTCAGCACCATTATCTCCAATAAAATAAGTATCTCCAAATTGCAAAGTCGTTAAATTAAACTGTACGATTCCAAAATCGCAGGAAACATAAACCAAACCATTATGCTCCATAAAATGATTTATCTTTTTACTATTTGGAGCTAATTGCTTGTTTATAATATCAACTACTTTCAGCATTTTCCCGTCGGTTTGGTTAATTACAATCATTAAACCGTTTTCGTAACCAACTATTGTTTTTTTAAATGCTTCACTATAATATACTGCAGAAATGGTCTGACCAGAAAGTCCGTCGACTGTAGTAGTTGTTTTCGCTGTATTTGTTGCGGCATTTTTAGAAAACAAAGCATTTTCTGAAGCTGCATAAACTGTTGTCGAAGATTCTGAAATATCTTTTATCTCATTAAATGAAAAGTAGCCTTGCCACGACAGATTATTTTGCGCAAAACTAATTTGCATAAAAAGCAGTAACAAAATATAGAGAAACTTTTTCTTCATTATTTAATATTCAGATAGGCAAATATAATACAAACGAAAGTATTTGAATTTTGTTCTTTTACAAATAAAAAATGCCTTCGATTTATCTTTCGACAAATGAAGGCATCCTATAACTAAAACAAATTTTTATACTACTCCTTGTGCAAGCATAGCATCAGCAACTTTAACAAATCCGGCAATGTTCGCTCCTTTTACGTAGTTTACATAACCATCTTCGCCAACACCGTATTTTTTACATTGGTTGTGAATGCCAACCATGATATCTTTTAATCTCAAATCAACTTCTTCACTTGTCCAGTTTAGACGAATTGAGTTTTGCGTCATTTCTAATCCAGATGCTGCAACACCACCAGCATTAGCTGCTTTTCCTGGAGCGAATAACACTTTATTGTCTAAGAATAATTTAATTGCATCTAAGGTAGACGGCATGTTTGCCGCTTCAGTAACACACAAAACACCGTTGTCGATTAATTTTTGGGCATCTTCACCGTTTAATTCATTTTGAGTCGCACATGGAATTGCAATATCAACTTTTACTTCCCATGGGCTTTTTCCTTTATGAAAAACAGCATTTGGATATTTCTGAAGGTAAACCTCTGCTCTGTTATCACCCGTAGCTCTCATTTCAAGCATATGATCGATTTTTTCGCCAGAGATTCCTTCTTCATCATAAATATATCCATCAGGACCAGAAATAGTCAATACTTTCCCTCCTAATTCATTTATTTTTAACGCTACTCCCCAAGCCACATTTCCAAATCCTGAAATTGCCACTCTTTTACCTTTAATGTCATGCCCGATTGTACGCAACATTTGATCTGTAAAATAAACAACTCCGTATCCTGTAGCCTCAGGTCTGATTAATGATCCTCCGTAAGCAATTCCTTTACCGGTTAAAACACCTGTAAATTCATTTCTGATTCTTTTATATTGACCAAATAAATATCCAATTTCTCTTGCTCCAACCCCAATATCCCCTGCTGGTACATCTAAATCAGGACCAATATGACGGCATAATTCCGTCATGAAAGATTGACAAAAACGCATAACCTCAGCATCAGATTTTCCTTCCGGATCAAAATCAGAACCACCTTTTCCACCACCCATTGGAAGTGTAGTCAAACTGTTTTTGAAAACCTGCTCAAAAGCTAAGAATTTCAAAACTGATAGGTTCACAGAGTGATGAAATCTAATTCCGCCTTTATAAGGTCCAATTGCCGAGTTCATCTGAATTCTAAAACCTCTGTTTACAATTATTTCTCCTCTATCGTCAACCCACGGAACTCTAAATATTATAGAACGTTCTGGTTCGGCAATTCTAAGAAGTAAGTTTTTTCCATCGTATTTTTTACGCTCTGCAATAAATGGAATTACTGTTTCTGCAAATTCTCTAACGGCTTGAAGAAACTCTGGCTCGTTTGGATTCTTTGACTCTACAAGAGCCATAAATTCATTTATTTTTTGTTCCATTTTTAAATAAATTATTCAGATAAATTATTTTAATTTTCGCTCAATTAAATAAGAAAATACGTTTAAGAAAACGTTTTCGTTTCAACGTACAAAGATATAACAAAATGCTGATCTAATGTGATTTTTTTTAGATCTCAACATTGAATTGTTAATTTTTCAAACTTTATCTACAATAGCATTTTACACTACTTATTTTACATCAAAACAACCAGCTTAAAGTTAACAAATTAAGTATTTTGCTACTTATTTTTTAATAGACGAATATATTATTTTGAATCGTACATGTTTTTTATATATTTGCCATGATTTGAAAGCCCCCAAAACATGCTTAAACCTATAATACTCACATTATTCGCCTTCATCGGAATTTCAACAACATCGACAGCGCAAGGTATTGCACAAGAAGTAGGAATAGTATTCGGACCTTTGACTTTTCAATCTGATTATGGTCAAAGACATGATTTTAAGACTAATGTTGGAAATACCGGAATTGGAGTTGGAATTGTTCACTTTATCAACTTTTCTGCCAATAACAATCATGAAAGTTTTTTTTCAGAACACTTCAAAGTAAGATCCGAATTATCTTTTAACACAACCAAATTAGAACATTTTGGTGAATGGGTAGAAAGAGAAAAATTCAAAAACCTTGTTCAACATCTTAGAGCAATGCACGGTAGTTCTACACTAGTCAACCTTGGAGCTCAATTGGAATATTCACCGTTCATGAAAATTCATGATTTTGAAAATACAATTGGCGGCTTTAGCCCTTACGTAAGTTTGGGATTTCAGGTTAGTTACTATTCTACTAAAGTTGATTCGAGATTGGGTACATTAGGACTTCCTCAAACTACATTTCCAAAATACTTAACGCCTTCAGACGGTCGTCCCTATGGTTTTTCTAGTGAAAACGGAATAGTTGCTTCGGTTACCGCAGGTATTGGAGTTCACTACAAATTAACAACAATGAGCGATCTTATGTTTGAAGCCCGTTATCAAGGATTCAGTTCTGACTGGGTTGATGGCCTAAACCCAAATAAAGATCTTTATAAAGAAAACAAATCGAACGATTCGCAAGTTTGGTTCAATGTAGGATATATTTATTACTTAGAATTTTAAAGACATCCCCAAATATAAAATCCCAAATTCCAAAATGATTATGATTGGAATTTGGGATTTTTTTTATTTTAGAATTTATCTTTTTATGCTAGTGCCTGTTCTAAATCGGCAATTAAATCTTCAGCATCTTCAATACCAACACTTAATCGAACTAAATCATCGGTAATACCAACTTCGGCTCTTTTGTCTGCCGGAATTGAAGCATGCGTCATCAAAGCCGGATGATTGGCTAATGATTCAACTCCACCTAATGATTCTGCCAAAGTGAATACTTTTAATTTTTCTAAAAAACTAATCGAATCTTCCTTTTTACCAGAAACGAATGTAAATGAAACCATTCCTCCAAAAGCTTTCATTTGTTTTTTAGCAATTTCATGAAACGGATGACTTGGCAATCCTGGATAATAAACCGTTTTTATTTTTGGATGTTTTGTTAAATATTCCACTACTTTTTCTCCATTTTCACAGTGTCTTTGCACTCTTAACGAAAGGGTTTTGATTCCTCTTAAAACCAAAAAACTATCCATTGGCCCCAATGTCGCACCGGTTGCAAATTGCTGAAAATGCAATTGCTCTCCTAAAGCTTCATCTTTTACAATTAAAGCTCCCGCAATAACATCAGAATGTCCTCCTAAATATTTTGTTGCAGAATGCATGACAATATCAGCTCCTAAATCAAGTGGTTTTTGTAAATAAGGCGTTGCAAAAGTATTATCAACAGCAAATAAAATATTATTCGCTTTTGTGATTTTAGCTACTTCTTCGATATCAGCCAATTTCATTAATGGATTTGTTGGCGTTTCTACCCAAATCAGCTTTGTATTTTCATTGATTAATGACTTCAATTTTGTGATATCAGTCATATCAACAAAGTGAAATTTAATTCCGGAATCTTTGTAAATTCTTGAAAACATTCTGTAAGTTCCTCCATATAAATCATCCATTGCAATGACTTCATCTCCTGCTTTCAATCCTCTTAAAATACAATCGGTAGCTGCTAATCCTGATGAAAAAGCCAATCCGCGAGTACCATTTTCAATACTAGCCAAAGCATTTTCTAATGCTGTACGGGTTGGATTTGAAGCTCTGCTGTATTCGTAATCCCCCAAAGGTTGTCCTGGACTTGTCTGAATATAAGTTGAAGTTTGATATACAGGAGGCATTACTGCTCCTGTACTTGGGTCATGATGCTGACCACCATGAATCACTTTAGTATTGAATTTCATATAGTTATGTTTTTAAAACGCTATTTTAGACTACAAATTTACCGTTTAATTTATTTTAATCCTGACACAACTTCTTACCTTTGTATATAATTAACAGTTTAAGTTATGAAATCGCAAATAACCAGAGCTTTGCGAAAGCAAAAAAAACACAAATAAAATGCGATACCATTTATGACCCTTAACAAATAACTCTTAGATATATGAAACCGTATACTTATTTAGTTTCTTTGTTTTTAATATTCACTAGTTGCAACAAAGAGCTTTCATTTGAAAAGATAACATTTGAAAAAAAATCTATCCTGCCTTGCAAAACAGATTGCCCAATAATTACGATTGACATTCCGATTGCAAAAAATGCTCCTGTTGTGGCAGATAGCATTAACAAAAAAATATTTTCAGTCGTAAAAGAAATTGTTTATTTTGGAGAAAAGCCAGTAAAACCAAATGACTACAACGCATTGACAAACTCTTTTATTGAGTCTTATGAAGAAATGCACGAAAAATTTCCAAATGAAACTTTTGGGTGGGAAGGTAAAATTAAAGGAAATGTAGAATTTGAATCAAGTCAAATTATTAATATAAAAATTGATCATTATACTTTTACCGGTGGCGCACATGGTTATCAGGGATATCGTTCTCTATTATTTGATCCAAAAACAGGAAAAATCATTTTTTCTGATCAAATTTTTAAAAATGAGAAAGAATTTAAGGCTTTCGCCGAAAAAACATTCCGCGAGAAATATAAAATTCCTTCAAAAGCAAACATTAACGCAACAGGTCTAATGTTCGAAAATGACAAATTTCAATTACCTCAGAATATTTTCTATACAGAAGAAGGACTGCTTTTATATTACAACTCTTATGAAGCGGCATCCTATGCCGATGGCCCAAAAGAGCTTCTATTTCCTTATGATGAAGTGAATCAATATTTATTGTATCAGTAATTTGTTGAAGAAATAATTCGGATAAGCTGGAGGCAATTCAATAAAACTTCTTACTTTGTTTTAGACGCACTACCGTGTGCCTCTACAAGAAACCTTTGTCGCTTTGCACCTTTGTTACTTTGTACCTTCCTGAAAATCATATTTCATTTTTCGAAGAATCCTTAAAGCTTCCTTAAAAGACAAGTACACTTGCGAAAAAGGTTTTAAAAGCAATTTAGCATCAATTAATTTCTGCTTTGCGTCATCAAAACCATTCAAATGGCAGATCATAAAAGTGGAAGGAAGATTTTCAAGATCACTTAATTCTCGTTCTGATAAAGTTAAACCTTTCTGCAGTTTCTGAAGTAATGCTATATTCGAATTGTAAATATGATACAGCATTTTTCGATTAAATTCAGGTGGCTGAAAAAGCATTTTTCGATCGATTTTGTAATAACCATTATCAAAGAAACGAATGGTTTGTTCTTCTAACGGATAATAACTTGTTTTATCATTCAATCCTAACGGAACATATTCAGTTATCGTAAAACTATCATCATCAAAAATAATCGTTACAACATCTTGTGCCGAATAAAAAAGCTTGATTTGTTCGTTAATCAATTCAATATCAACTCTGGAAAGAAAGGCTTTATCACGCGATTTTTTAGGAACTCCAGCCCAGCATATCACAAATAACTCTTTAAAAACGTGATATTTCGGTGACATATCTTTATGCCTGAAATTCATAAAGTCAATAACACCATCGAGTGTATATTGAATGCTATTTCGGGAACTATTTTCAATCCCAATAACTGTTTCTGTATTTTGATAATTCTTCTCTATCTCGCCTTCAACAGGAACTGAATTACTCCCGCGCCTAATAAAAACACTATTGGCTAATATCGTGTGAATTCCTTTTTTAAAATACGAAATTTTATTCTTGGGTTTAATAGTAACCAATCCGATTACTTTATCTTTTGGAAGATTCGGAAACGGTACATTTTCGTATTGAATTTTAGGAGGATTTTCTAAAAAAGCATTGACGAGATTCTGAATTCGACTATCATCAAAGAAATCATCGCCAACAATCTCATTATCCTGATCTTCAACTCCAACAACTATATAAGAATTATTGGTTGGATTTGAATTGGATAATGCACAAATGTGTTTGAGAAATTTTCCTTTTCCTTCACGGGAGTGCAGATTCAACTGCCTTTTTTTATCATAAAAACTGCTCTCATCATTATGAGCGAGCAGGTTTTTTATTAAAAGGCGTTTGTTGATCATTCTTTTTAGATGTTAGACTGGCTTAGATTTTTAGACTTCTTAGATTGTTGAACTTCGAATTCTAAATTAATCTAATTTATATAAAGTCTAACAATCTAAAATTTTAAACATTAATATAACCAATAATAAAGCTCCAGCGGAGCAACATGTTTATAGCTAAGACACATCAATAAAACAAAGCTCCAGCGGAGCGATATTCCCGATATTTCATACCCAATAAATATTCC
Organism: Flavobacterium aquidurense; assembly: GCA_900107365.1. Taxonomy (GTDB): domain Bacteria; phylum Bacteroidota; class Bacteroidia; order Flavobacteriales; family Flavobacteriaceae; genus Flavobacterium; species Flavobacterium aquidurense. Next base: position 113,640 of record FNPS01000007.1, on the reverse strand, counting down.
ACCCCGAGGGGGTTCTATCGAATAAATTATAAATATCTATAAACATGATGTCCCTCTGGGACTTGTTTTATAAATATTATCATGAAAAAAATCTAAATATTCTTTTTTACGATCGTTGCCGAAGCCTGTGCTGTAGGGTACACGATCAAATCTGCAATATTAACATGGTATTTTCTGGACACTACAAAATGAATTATATCTGCAATATCTTCCGCTTGCAAGGCATCTAAACCTTTATAGACATTCGACGCTCTGTCTGCATCGCCTTTAAAACGAACTTCACTAAATTCGGTTTCAACCATTCCCGGATGAATTGCTCCAACTCTAATCCCGTATGGATTTAAATCCATTCGCATTCCGTTGTTAATGGCATCGACAGCGTGTTTTGAAGCGCAATATACATTTCCGTTGGGATACACTTCTTTACCGGCAATGGAACCAATATTGATAATATGTCCCGCTTTTCTTTGTATCATCTGGGGAATTATCGCTTTCGAAACGTACAAAAGTCCTTTTACATTAATATCAATCATGGCATCCCAATCGTCAACATTTCCATTTTGAATTGGATCTAAACCGTGTGCATTTCCGGCATTATTAATTAAAACGTCAATTTGTGAAAATTCTGCTGGCAATGAATTGATTGTTGAGAAAACTGCCTCTTTATCACGAACATCAAAAGAAAGTGAATGTACTTCTGTAAATTCAGAAAGTTCTTTCTCAAGCTCTGCCAAACGTTCCTTACGTCTTCCACAAAGAATTACTTTATAATCCTTTTTTGCCATTATTTGCGCAGTTGCTTTTCCAATTCCGCTAGTCGCTCCAGTAATCAAAACTGTTTTTTTCATTCTTGTTGTGTTTTATTTTTAACACATAGAGACATAGTTTAAAAAGCTTAAAAAAAAGGCATTTCACTTTGCATGAAAACACATAGCTATGTGTAAATGACTGGTCGTTTATTTTTACTTTCTTTAAACAATAAAATCTATGTTTTTATATGTTTAATTTTTTAAAGCCACAGATTAAAGGATTAAAATGATTTTTCAATCTGTGAGAATCCTTTAATCTGTGGTAAATATTTTTTTTTAATACCATTTTAGCAGAACACTAAAAACTGTAAACTGAATACTAAAAATTAAGGCACATCGTCACCCATACTTTCTGTCCAGATCGCAAACCAGTCTTCTTTATCCATTTCTAATTCTACCGCTTTTACTAATGACTGAATTCTGGCAATATTTACTGTGCCCGCAATTGGAATCACACCTGCAGGATGTTTTAAAATCCAGGCCAATAAAAGTGTATCTGAACCAAAACTGTATTTCTGAACCAGTTCAGAAAGTAATTTTTTCAAACGGCGTGTCTTTTTTGTATCTTCTCTAAAAACCGTTCCAAGCGGATTCCATGACAATGGTCGAATTTCATGTGTCTGCATATAATCTAAGCTTCCATCCGTCATTGCTTCATAATGTGTTGCCGAAAATTGCACCTGATTAAAGCTTACTTCGGTTTTCGAACGAATTAATTCTGTCTGTGAACTCGTAAAATTTGAAAGTCCAAAATCAATAATTTTCCCTTCCGATTTTAATTTCTCAACTGCTTCAGCAATTTCATCGGCCTGCATTAACGGACTTGGCCTGTGCAATAAAAAAACATCAATAAAATCTGTTTTTAGTTTTTTAAGCGATTCTTCAACAGACCAAATAATATATTCCTTCGAATATTCATAGTGTTTTATTTTATTTTCCGGTCGTTTTTCAGCAATCATCTGAATTCCACATTTGGTAATTAACTGTAATTTTTCCCTTGAAATTTTACTTGCGTGGAAAGCTTTTCCAAAATCGGCCTCTGTGGTATAAGATCCATAAATATCGGCGTGGTCAAAAGTGGTAATTTTGTTTTCGATACAGATCTGTATCATGTTTTCCATTTCTTTAGTTGTAAGGTTTTTATCCCAAACTCCCCAATTCATAGTGCCTGAAATAATAGGCGATAACGTTGTTTTGCTCATGGTTTTATTGCGTTATTTTTGGTAATAAATATGCTTTTGTAAAGCATAATCATCAAAGTTCTTAAAAATATAAAAATAGATTCACAATTCGTCCTTAAAATTAGCGCATTGGTCGAAGTTTTAACCATTCTTTAACATCTTACTTCTCAAAAAATATTCAATTTGCACTCTCAAAAACGAGGCGTAAAAATCAAAGGTTTAAAAAGGCTTTTTAAAAATATTTATATGGAAGAAAATACAACGACTTTAGACATTAGAGCGATAAATGAAAAAATTGAAAGAGAAAGTGCTTTTATAGACCTTCTTACAATGGAAATGAACAAAGTTATTGTGGGCCAGAAACATATGGTCGAGCGTTTATTAATTGGACTTTTGGGTCAAGGGCATATTTTATTGGAAGGTGTTCCGGGATTAGCCAAAACTTTAGCGATAAATACTTTGTCGCAAGCGGTACAGGGTTCTTTCAGCCGTATCCAGTTTACTCCGGATTTATTACCTGCCGATGTTGTCGGGACAATGATCTACAACATCAAAGCAAACGAATTCTCTATTAAAAAAGGGCCAATTTTTGCCAATTTCGTACTTGCCGATGAGATTAACCGTGCTCCTGCCAAAGTTCAGTCAGCACTTTTAGAGGCAATGCAGGAAAAACAAGTTACTATTGGTGACACGACTTTCAAACTAGATCGTCCGTTTTTAGTATTGGCAACTCAAAATCCGGTAGAGCAAGAAGGAACATACCAGCTTCCTGAAGCACAAGTCGATCGTTTTATGTTGAAAACCGTAATTGACTACCCAAAAATTGATGAAGAACGTTTTGTAATTCGTCAAAACTTAAAAGGAAGTTACGAAAAAGTAAATCCTGTAGTTTCAGTAGAACAAATTTTGCGTGCGCAGGAAGCGGTTCGCGAAGTGTACATGGACGAAAAAATCGAAAAATACATCTTAGATATCATATTTGCTACTCGTTATCCAGAGAAATACAAACTTGCAGACTTAAAACCTCTTATCAGTTTTGGAGCATCACCACGTGGAAGTATCAATTTAGCTAATGCAGCAAAATGTTACGCCTTCATCAAACGTCGTGGTTATGTAATTCCAGAAGACGTTCGTGCAGTTGTACATGATGTTTTACGTCACAGAGTTGGAATAACGTATGAGGCTGAAGCCGAAAACATTACTTCTGTAGACATTATCAACAAAATCGTAAACGAGATTGAAGTACCTTAAAAATAGTTTTCAGTTTTCAGTCACAGTGAACATATTACAAGTAACTGCGACTGAAAACTGCGACTGAAAACTAAAGAAATGGATACAAAAGAGCTTTTAAAAAAAGTACGGAAAATAGAAATCAAAACCAAAAGACTGAGTAATCATATCTTTTCGGGAGAGTACCATTCTTCATTTAAAGGACGCGGTATGACTTTTAGCGAAGTGCGTCAATACCAATATGGCGATGATATTCGTAACATCGATTGGAATGTAACCGCACGCTACAACGAAGCCCACGTAAAAGTTTTTGAAGAAGAACGCGAATTGACCATGGTTTTAATGGTCGATATTTCGGGTTCAGAAGGTTTTGGTTCAAAAAGTCAATTCAAAAAAGACATCGTCACCGAAATTGCGGCAACGATGGCTTTTTCGGCTACGCAAAACAATGACAAAATTGGATTAATATTATTTTCTGATAATGTCGAATTGTATATTCCACCAAAAAAAGGCCGTTCGCACGTTTTGAGAATCATTCGTGAATTAATCGAATTTGAACCAAAAAGCCACAAAACGGATATTTCGCAAGCTCTAAAGTTTTTATCAGGAACCCAAAAAAAGAAAGCTATTGTTTTTGTGATTTCCGATTTCATGTCTGAAAATTACGAACAGACCTTAAAAATTGCTTCTAAAAAACACGACATTACAGGTGTTCGTGTCTATGATATCCGCGAAGAAAAAATCCCGAATTTAGGAATGGTAAGTATGCTGGATGCTGAAACCGGAAAAATTCAATTGGTCGACACGGGCTCAAAATCGGTGCGAATGAATTACGAAAAACATTATCACGACAGAGTCAATTATTTCAAAGATATTTTCAGTAAATCAGGAGCTGGTGTTGTGAATACGAGAGTCGATGAAAATTACGTGACAAAATTACTCGGTTATTTCAAGTCCCGTTAATTTGAAATTTCGACGATTATCAGGTTTCAAAAAAATAAATTTTCAAAAATAAGCATTCGTTTTAGACTAAAATCTGAATCAAAAATCAAATGAAATTAAAATTTTACATATTTCTTTTTTTGCTTACTTCAGCTGTTTTTGCACAACAAAAACAAGTTGAAACAAGTATTGATACTACAAAAAATAAAATTGGAGCCGAGTTTAAGTTAACGCTTAAAACGGTTGTAAGCTCAAAATCGAAAGTTGTTTTTCCTAAACTAAAAAACATAGGTCCTTTAGAAGTAATTCAATCGTACCCAGTTGATACAGTTAAGAAAAATGATACTTACGAACTGATCAAAAAATACGGCTTAACCCAATTTGATTCAGGAAAATATACCATTCCGAGTATCAAAATTTTAATTGATAAAAAACCTTATTTATCAGATTCTATTCGTGTTGAAGTAGCCAATGTAAAAGTCGATACATTACAACAAAAAATGTACGACATCAAAGACATTTCCAGTGCAGACAGCAACAACGATTGGTGGATTTATGTTCTCATTGTAATTGTAATTCTCGCAATCGGTGCTTTTGTATATTGGTACGTAAAAAAATATCAGAAGAAAAAAATCGAAGAAGAAGTTTATAAAACACCTATCGAAAAAGCAACAAGCTTATTGAATAACCTGGAATCTAAAGAATTAGTTCAAAAAGGTGAAATCAAAGAATATTATAGTGAACTAACGGATATTGCGCGTAATTATATTGAAGAAGCAATTCATATTCCGGCAATGGAAAGCACTACTTCTGAATTGATTCAGGCAATACGTTTGGCTTCTACTAAAAAGAAAATGACGCTGACACCTGAAACCGTTGAGAACTTAGAACGCGTTTTACGTCAGGCGGATTTAGTAAAATTTGCAAAATCAAAACCTTTGGATTTTGAAATTACGGATGACAGAAATAAAATTCAAAAAGTAATTTTAACACTTGATAATGCAATCCCGACCGAAGTTCCGGCTGAAGAAGAAGATCAATTATTGAATGAAGCGCAGAAACAAAAGCAAATCAAAATTCAACTAAGAAAAAAACGTAACAAACGTATTGCAATCACAGTTGGAACCGTATTGTTTTTATTGTTTGCCACAACTACTTTCTTCATTGTAACAAAAGGTTTCACTTATGTTAAAGACAACATCATTGGTCATCCATCCAAAGAATTATTAGAAGGCGAATGGGTAAAAAGTGCCTACGGAAATCCGGCTGTTTTAATTGAAACTCCTAAGGTTTTAAAACGAATGGATACGCAAAAAGTATTGCCTAAAGAAGCGATGGCTTTGATTAAAGAAATGCAGCTTTTTGCCTACGGAAGTATGATTGACAATTTCTATGTTACCGTTTCAACCAGTAAATTTAAAAATCCTGTTGAACTTGATTTAGCAAAAACCTTAGAAGGTACTTTAAAAATAATTGAAGCTCAGGGCGGACAAAATATTATTGTGAAACAAGAAGATTTTCAGACTAACGCAGGTATTCAAGGACTTAAAGGATATGGAACAATGACAGTCCTAAATCCAATTGATAAAACAAGCACAAAAGCATATTATGAAATTTTGCTTTTTAAACAAGATCAGGGATTACAACAAATTATGATTTTACATCAGGAAGGCGATACTTATGCAAATGACATTACAGCCCGAATTTTAAATTCTGTTGAACTTCAAAAAGCGAGCAATTAATGGAAAAGATAACTTTTTTAAATCCAGAATTTTTTTGGTTGTTTCTTTTAATTCCAATTGCAATTGCTTGGTTTTTCTGGAAACGCAATCAGCAATCGCCTACTTTAAAAATGAGTTCAACTCAGGGTTTTAAAAACAGCGAATCCTTATTAACGAAATTAAAACCTTGTTTATACATATTCAGGATTATTGCGCTAAGTTCATTGATTATAGCTTTGGCTCGACCAAGAACAGTTGATATCAGCAATCAGACTAAAACAACAAAAGGAATTGATATTGTAATGGCAATTGACGTTTCTGGAAGTATGCTGGCAAAAGATCTAAAGCCAAACCGTATGGAGGCTTTAAAAAGAGTTGCCGGAGAATTTGTTGAAGAAAGACCAAATGACAGAATCGGATTGGTTTTATATGCTTCTGAAGCGTATACCAAAACGCCTGTTACAAGTGATAAAGCAATTATTCTTGAAGCTATAAAAGATATCAAGTACGATACCGCTTTACAGGACGGAACCGGAATTGGAATGGGACTGGCAACAGCCGTAAACAGATTAAAAGACAGTAAGGCGAAAAGTCGTGTAATCATTTTGATGACTGACGGTGTTAATAATGCCGGATTTATCGAACCTGAAACGGCAGCTGATATTGCGAAACAATATGGAATAAAAGTGTACACAATAGGAATTGGAAGCAACGGAATGGCACCATCTCCTTATGCATACGCTCCAAACGGAGGTTTTTTATTCAAAATGCAAAAAGTTGAAATCGACGAACAATTAATGAAAAGTATCGCCCGTAAAACCGAAGGAACCTATTTTAGAGCAACAAGCAACGATAGATTGGCTCAAATTTACAGCGCGATCAATAAATTAGAAACCACAGAAATTCAGGAATTAAAATTCTATGATTACGACGAAAAATACAGAGGTTTTGTTTTACTGGCAGCCTTTTTATTATTGTTGGAAGTTGGTTTAAGAAATACAGTTTACAGAAGCTTTATTTAATACTTTAGTCGCAGTCACAGTTTACAGTTTACAGCTGAAAACTGCGACTGAAAACTGCGACTGAAAACTAGAATTAAAAAATGGAATTAGACGAAAAAAAATATTTATACCTTTTATTCTTACTCCCAATTGTGGTGTGTATTTTCCTTTTCAATATGTATTGGAAAAGAAAAAAACAACGCGAATTTGGTGATTTGGAAATGGTAAAAAGACTGAGCCCGGAACGTTCTGTCTTTAAACCTGTATTAAAATTATCTATACTGCTTTTAGCACTTGCATGTTTGATTATTGGATTAGTGAATCCGAAGATTGGGACTAAAATGGAAACGGTAAAACGTGAAGGTATCGATATTGTTTTTGCAGTCGACGTTTCAAAAAGTATGCTGGCCGAAGATGTGGCGCCAAGTCGTTTAGAGAAAAGTAAGCAATTGGTTTCGCAAATCATTAATAATTTAGGAAGTGACCGAATTGGAATTGTTGCCTATGCAGGAAGTGCTTTCCCAGTTTTGCCCATTACAACCGATTATAGTGTAGCTAAAATGTTTTTGCAAAGTATGACTCCGGATATGGTTTCGTCTCAGGGAACTTCATTGGATGACGCAATCCGATTATCATCAACCTATTTCGATGAAAAAAGCAAAACAAGCAAGTTACTGATTTTGATTTCTGATGGAGAAGATCATTCTGAAGGTGCTTCTGCAGCAGCGGAAGAAGCTAACAAATTGGGAATGAAAATCATTACGATTGGTATCGGAACAGAAAAAGGAGGAACTATTCCGTTAAAAGAAAACGGGATTGTAAAAAGCTTCCAAAGAGATCAAAATGGAGAAGTTGTTATTACAAAACTAAATCAGGACGGGCTGAAAGCAATTGCAAAAGCTACAAAAGGTGGTTATGTGTATGGCGGAAGTACCAAAGAAGTTTTAGATTATATAAAAAATGCATTAAATAACATTCAGAAAACAGAATTTGAAGCGACACAAATGGCCGATTTTCAATCACAATTTCAGTGGTTTTTGGGCTTTGCATTCTTATTGTTGTTTGTCGATATTTTCCTTTTGGAAAGAAAAACAAACTGGATAAAAGAATTGAATTTATTTAACGAAAAGAAATAATAAAGTTCGCCACTGAGAAAAACAATCTAATTAGTAATAATTAGGGTAATTCGCGGCAAACAAAAACATAAAAAATTAGAATGAAAAATTTACTTCTTTATATTTTACTAACGTTTTCTTTAGCTGTTTCAGCTCAGGAAAAAGACAAGACATTGCCGGATGCCAATGAAGAATATAAGCAGAATAAATTTGTTGATGCTGAAGCAAATTATAGAATTTCGAAGTCAAAATTCCCAAAGAAAGCAGCAGCTTCTTATAACTTAGGAAATACTATTTACAGACAGAATCAAGCCTCTGAAGCAAAATTCGCTTATGGAAGTGCCATTAAAAACGCAAAAACAAGACCTGAAAAACATAAAGCATTTCATAATTTAGGAAATGTTTTCATGAAAGAGAAAGATTATACACAAGCCGTTGAAGCGTATAAAGAAGCTTTGCGTAACGACCCTACAGATGATGAAACGCGTTATAATTATGCTTTGGCCAAACAAAAATTAAAAGAAAATCCTCCGAAAAACGACAAAAACAAGGATAAGAATAAGGACAAAGATAAAGACAAGGACAAAAATAAAGATAAGGACAAGGACAAAGATAAAAACAAGGACAAAGACAAAGACAAGGATAAAAAAGACGATAAAGGCGATAAAGACAAGGATAAAAAAGATGGTAAAAATGATCCGAAGAAAGATGATAAATCAGACAACAAAGGAGAACCAAAACCACAACCTGGCGGCATCTCAAAAGAACGTGTTCAGAATTTATTAGACGCCGTTAACAACGAAGAAAAGAAAATTCAGGACAAAGTAAATGCTCAAAAAGTAAAAGGAAGTCCTAAGAAAACAGAAAAAGACTGGTAAAATTTGGTTAATCGTTTAATCGTTAATTTGTTTCTTCAACTTGAAAACAACAATTTAACAATAAACAAACGATTAAACAGTTAAACTAAAAAACGATTAAACAATTAATGAAAAGATATTTAATTCTATTACTATTCACTTTTCAAGGGCTTATGGCTCAAGTTCAATTTGAAGCCAGAGTAAGCAAGAACTCGCTTGGTATAAACGAGAGACTTCGTATTGACTTTATCATGAATGTTGACGGAGATAACTTCGAACAGCCTTCATTTGACGGATTTAGAATTGTAGCAGGACCAAGTCAGCAAATAAGTCAATCCTGGGTTAACGGAAGAAGCTCTTTTCAAAAAATATATTCTTATATATTACAACCAGCGCAAAAAGGAACTTTAACCATTAAACAGGCTGCAATCGAGTTTAATGGCCAGAAATACAAAACAACTCCTCAAAAGATTGTTGTAACAAATGCTGTTGCCGAAGAAAGAGATCCAAATGACCCTAGACAGCAAGGCGGTGCAGGAAGTGAAACTTTGAATTTGGTTGCTGAAATTTCAAAAACAAATCCGTATCTGAATGAACCGATTACAGTGGTTTATAAATTATACTTCAACAATATTAATGTTACCGGTTTTAAAGAACTTGGAAAACCAAAATACAATGATTTCTGGAATCAAAATATAGAAATCAAACAGTTAGCTATTGAAGAAGGAAGTTATAGAGGACAAAAATGCTATTTTGTGGTATTGAAAAAAACCATTTTATATCCGCAAAAATCAGGAAAACTCACAATTGAACCTCTTTCACTCGATATTGGGGTACAACTACCCACAAATCGCCGCGACATGTTTGGCCAAATGATTCTGTCTGAGGACAATAAAGTTGTTTCGGCGGGAGCTAAAACCATTAATGTAAGACCACTTCCCGAAACTAGTAAACCAGAAGGTTTCACAGGAGCTGTTGGTAAATTCAATTTTACGGTTACGCCTTCAAAAACTACTTTAAAAAATGGAGAAAGTCTTGATTTGGTCGTAAGTGCTGCAGGAAGCGGAAACATGAAGTTGTTTACACTTCCAAAACCGGTTGTACCAAATGCATTAGAAATGTACGATCCTGTCCATGACGAAAAAGTAACCACTGCATTGTCTGGAATGTCAGGAAAAATTTCGGACAAGTATACTATTATTCCGCAATACAAAGGAAAATATGTTATAAAACCAATGCAGTTTTCTTATTTTGATTTGAGTTCCGGATCATACAAAACTATAACTTCTCAGGAAATTACAGTTGATGTTTTAGACGGACCAATGCAGGCAGAAGCAAACGCAACGGCAAATGCGGCTAAAAACGTTATTACGAAAACAGAGCAATTCAAATACATCAAACCAAAAACTACTTTAGTTTCAATGACTAAAAATGACTTCTATGGTTCGAATTTATATTATGGATTGTTGTTGGCACCTTTCTTAATCTTACCAATTATAGTTTTGGCTAAGAAGAAAAAAGAAGCAATTGACAGTGATGTTTTCGGAAACCGAGTTAAAATGAACAATAAGTTGGCCAAGAAATATCTATCTGAAGCTAAAAAACAGCTTAACAACAAAGAGCCATTTTATATTGCGTTGGAGAAAGCGATGCACAATTTCCTGAAAGCTAAACTGCATATTGAAACTTCAGAAATGAGCAAAGACAATATTCGTGAATTATTATTGTCCAGAAATGCGAATCCGGAAACTGTTCAAAATTTCATTAATTTGACAGAAAACTGTGAGTATGCACGTTATGCTCCGGCATCAAGTGCTTCGATTCAGCAGGATTTTGATAAAGCTGTTTTGATTATCTCTGAATTAGAAAAACAGATTGTTTAACCGGTAGGGCTATTTTATCGCAAAGTGCGCTAAGAAAGTTATTTGCATTGTGTTGAATTAAGTTCGCAAAGTTTAAAAAACAAACCTTACTAGTTTTAAATATTGGTCAGGTTTAAATAAAATAAAATGAAAAATATAGTATATCTCTTTTTATTAATTACTCAGGTTTTCTTTGCTCAGAGCAGCTTTGAAAAAGGGAATCTTTTGTATCAGGATAACAAGTTTGAACAGGCCGCGCAGGAGTATGAAAATGTTCTTAAAGAAAATAAAGAACATTCGGCTGAGTTGTATTTTAATTTGGCTAACTGTTATTACAAACTAAATAAAGTCGCTCCTTCCATTTATAATTATGAAAAGGCTTTGGTTTTAAAACCACATGATGAACAGACATTAAACAACTTAAAATTCGCCAAAAAACTAACTATTGACGAAATTAAAGAAGTACCAAAAGTTGGTTTTGCAAAACTAATTCAAAACTTTACAGGAATTTTCGATTATAATACCTGGGCTAAAATTGCTGTCGGGATTGCTTTTCTTTTCTTATTGAGTTTTATTGGATATTACTTTTCACAGCTTACGCTTTCAAAAAGATTATATTTCATTGGAATGTTTGTATTGTTGGTTGGTGTACTTTTAAGTGTTGCAGCTGCAATGTCAGAGAAAGACCATTATGACAACGATCGCCCGGCAATTGTTTTTTCAGAAGTAAGCGAAGTCAGAAGCGAACCGCAAAAAGCAGGATCAGCGATTTTCTTACTGCATGAAGGTGCAAAAGTGTATGTAACAGAAACACTTCAAAATTGGAAAAAAATAGAATTAACAGATGGAACTGAAGGCTGGATTGATGCTTCAACAATTAAAGAAGTAAAATAAAATTTCTTAAATTAAAATATAAAAATCCCAAATTCCAATTGTAAAATTGATGTTTGGGATTTTTCATTTTCACAACTGACATAAGTATATTTTAACTTTCAAGACTGGAAAGATAAATTTATTTATATCATTCAATTCAAATAATTACCTAAGTGATAACTTTGCGAACTTAAAATCAACACAATCCAAATCAATTTTCCTTGCGAACTTTTCGGTCAAAATTTATATACAAGACCAGGCGTCACACAGTAATCTAACTTCACATCAGATTCAAAAACATCGTCTATTTGATTTACGGCTTCAAAAAACGAAAGACCAATTTTGATGGTTTCTGGTTTACATTCTGCTAAGAACTTATCATAAAAACCTTTTCCGTAGCCAATACGGTTTCCAAAAACATCAAAAGCCAAAAGCGGTACAAAAACTACTTCGATAGTTTCAGATGGAACTGGTAAACCATTCACCGGTTCCGGAATATTGTATTCGTTTTTCTTTATTTTGGTATTATCCGTCAATAAAAAATGAGCCATTTTTCTTGTTTCAAAATCACTTTTCGAAACCACAATTTCTTTGTCTTTTCCTGAAAGGAGATGCAAAATATATTCGGTATTAACTTCTTTCTGTTCTTCTATAGGAAGAAAAACATGGTAATAGCTTTTATTCCAAATAGGCAATTGTAATACTTCATTGGCAATAGCCAGACTTTTTTCTTCGATATCATCTATTGAAAGTCCTGCCCGAAGTTTTTTATGGTGTAAGCGTAATTCTTTTTTATTCGTCTCCATCAGGAAGGGTTTTAGAAATATGATAAATCGCATCGCCTTCATAAACAATAGGCGAATGATTGGCGTTGATGATGTAACCATCATGTGGTGCTTTTACTTTTTGCTCGAATTTACCAAACGGATCAGTTATAATCGCCAGGATAGTTCCCTTTGTTACAAATTTCCCAATCAAATTATAATCGTGCAATAATCCGGAACATTTCGCCCGTAACCAAACTGAATATTTGATATAAATTGAAGGAAAAAGAGCCTTTTCAACAACTTGTTTTGGATCGAGCATGTTCAGGTAATTCAGCAAACGCTTCACTCCCAGTACACCTTCATTCGCAATAGCATTATTAATATCCAATGATTTTCCTCCTTCAAAAAGTAACATTTTTACATTTGCTTTTTCACATGTATTCCTAAAAGAGCCTGTAATATTTTTTGAATATAAAGTAAATGGCGCGTTAAAAACATCTGCCAAAAGTTTTAATTCCGGATTATTTTCAGTTATCCTAATTTGGGGTGCATTAAACCTGCTGGCTCCTCCGGCATGAAAATCGACTGCATAATCGATAACAGGCAAAATTTCAGCCACAATATGAAATGCAAAACGACTCGCCAGAGAACCTTTTTTACTTCCGGGAAAAACGCGATTTAAATCACGGCCGTCAGGAAATTCTCTTGATTTATTTACAAAACCATACATGTTGATGATTGGAATACAAATGATGGTTCCTCGTGTTGGCCGATTTATTTTTTTACTAATGAGCTGACGCACAATTTCGACTCCGTTTATTTCGTCGCCGTGAATTCCGGCTGAGAATAAAACCACCGGACCATCTATTTTAGAACGACGCACAATTACCGGAATATTAAGCTTTGTAGTCGTGTGCAATCGGGCAATCTCAACGTTTATCGTTCTACTTTCTCCTGGCAAAACCGGTTCGCCAAAAATAATCATGGGTTTGTTATTTTTCATATAGAATTATAAAATCTAAATATAGAAATTATTCTTTTGATTTCGTAAATTTGACTCTAAATCCATGTTAAGCTTTACCTGAAAAACAAAATGGTTTTCCAGATCGCTTTTCGACCATCTTCAGAAACAAAACAGAATGCAAAAACCGTCTTTAGAACTTCAAATTCAAACCTTGCCGGACAATCCCGGTGTGTATCAATATTATGATAAAGACGAAAAAATATTGTACGTAGGAAAAGCTAAAAATTTAAAAAAAAGGGTTTCCTCCTACTTCAATAAAATTCACGATACGGCAAAAACGAATGTATTGGTTCGAAAAATCGTAACCATAAAACATATTGTAGTTCCGACAGAAACCGATGCCCTTTTATTAGAAAATAATCTAATCAAAACCTTGCAACCGCGTTATAACGTATTGCTTCGCGATGATAAAAGTTACCCTTGGCTTTGCATCAAAAAAGAACCTTTCTCGAGAATATTTTCTACCCGAAGAATGGTTAAAGACGGCTCTGAATATTTTGGGCCCTATACTAATTTCAAAACCGTCCACACAATTTTAGAGTTAATCAAAGAATTATACCCTTTACGCACCTGCAATTATGATTTGAGTGCATCAAACATCAACTCGGGTAAATTTAAAGTTTGTTTGGAATACCATATTGGCAATTGCAAAGGACCTTGTGAAGGGATTGAATCTTTAGAAGATTATCAGCGACAAGTAGATGCTATTCGCGAAATTTTGAAAGGAAATTTCAAAGAAAGCATGAAGGACTTCAAGCGTTTAATGAATCAATATGCGCAGGATTTACGTTTTGAAGAAGCTCAAAAAATTAAAGAAAAAATAGAAGTACTGGAGAATTATCAATCAAGATCGACGATTGTTAATCCGAAAATTACCAATGTTGATGTCTTCTCGATTGTATCTGATGAAAGTGCAGCTTATGTTAACTTTCTTCAAATTTCGCACGGTTCGATTATTCGTTCGCATACCTTAGAAATCAAGAAAAAGCTGGACGAAAGCGACGAAGAATTATTAGAATTAGCCATCATCGAACTTCGTGAACGTTTTCATTTATTATCAAAAGAAGTTATTGTTCCGTTTGAAGTTGATTTAGGGGAAAAAATTAAAACAACTGTTCCCCAACTTGGAGATAAAAAACAGATTTTAGATTTATCGATCAGAAATGCTAAATTCTACCGAATTGAACAACTAAAACAATTGCAAATTGTAGATCCGGATCGACACGTTAACCGAATCATGGCGCAAATGCAAAAAGATTTACGTTTGCCTGTTGAACCGCGACATATAGAATGTTTTGATAACTCAAATATTCAGGGAACAAATCCAGTTGCCGCCTGTGTAGTTTTTAAAGATGGAAAAGCGAGTAAAAAAGATTATCGTCATTTTAATGTAAAAACAGTTGAAGGCCCGGACGATTTTGCTTCGATGACTGAAATTGTCTATCGTCGTTACAAAAGATTATTGGATGAAAAAGAACCTTTGCCACAACTAATTATTATTGATGGTGGAAAAGGACAATTATCAGCAGCTTTAAAAAGTATAGATGATTTAGGTTTACGTGGAAAAATTGCGATTATCGGAATCGCAAAACGTCTGGAGGAACTTTTTTATCCCGGAGATTCTATTCCATTGTATCTGGATAAAAAATCAGAAACTTTGAAAGTGATCCAACAATTACGTAACGAAGCACACCGTTTCGGAATCACTTTTCATCGTGACAAACGAAGCAAAGCTGCATTAAATTCCTCAGTAGAAAGCATTCCCGGAATTGGAGAAAAAACCATGCTGACTTTAATACAACATTTTAAAAGTGTTAAAAGATTAAAATTAGCTTCAGAAAAAGAAATATCTGATGTTATAGGAGTATCAAAAGCAAAAAAAATTGTCGACTTTTACAAAACCAACTAGTATCTTTTTATGCGCCAAATTCAAATTTCCATTTCAAATACCCGTTCAAAGGGATTTTTTTCCTTCCCTAATACTGGCGGAAGCTTTTGGAGCATACTTATTTTTCTGACGATACTATTTTTCAATTCTCAAAACTCATTTTCGCAGGAACAAAAAAAAGACAGTGTAAAAAGGCCTAAAATTGGTTTGGTCTTAAGTGGTGGTGGTGCCAAAGGTTTTGCACATATTGGTGTTTTAAAAGTGTTGGAAGAAGCCGGAATAAAAATTGATTATATTGGAGGAACTAGTATGGGAGCTGTAATTGGCGGACTTTACGCTTCAGGATACAATGCTGCCCAGATCGACTCCATCTTCAAACAAACTAATTTCGACGAATTAATAAACGATTATATTCCAAGATCTTCTAAAAATTTCTACGGCAAAAAAAATGATGAATTATATGCCATAGTTTTACCTTTTAGTAATTTCAGAGTTGGTATTCCGGAAGCACTTTCAAAAGGAATGTATAATTACAATTTATTAAGCAGTCTAACCAGAAATGTGCGACATGTACGCGACTTCAACAAACTACCCACTCCATTTTTATGTATTGCAACCAATATCGAAACTGGTGAAGAGGTTTTGCTAAACAAAGGAAATCTGGTTCAGGCTATGATGGCAAGTTCTGCATTTCCATCCTTGTTTACTCCCGTAGAAATTGATGGAAATTTATTAGTTGATGGAGGTGTCGTAAACAATTACCCCATCAATGAAGTTCGAAATCTTGGTGCCGATATAATTATTGGTGTTGATGTTCAGGATGATTTAATGAAACGAAAAAATCTTAAAAACGCTACCCGAATTTTAGTTCAGATTACCAATCTACAGTCGATTGATAAAATGAAAAGCAAAATAAAAGATACTGATATTTATGTAAAACCTGATATTCGTGATTTTGGTGTAATTTCATTTGATAGGGGTGAGGAAATTATCAGAAAGGGTGAAGAGGCTACATTTGCCGTCTACGAAAAAATAAAATCACTGGTTAATGAAGATAATTTTTATAAAAAACCAAAATTAAAAGTCAGCACGGATACTGTTCATATAAATAAAATAAACAGCGACCAATTAGACAATTATACTAAAGAATACATCAATGGTAAACTTCGTTTTAAGCCGGGAAGTACGATAACTTATGGTGATTTAAAAACCGGGATCAATAATTTAAATGCTACTCAAAACTTTAGTACTATATCCTATTGCTTACAACCTGATGGTAAACAGGATGATTTGGATCTTGTTCTAAAAGAGAATCCTACCCAAACCTATTTAAAATTAGGATTGCATTATGACGGACTTTATAAAAGCGCCATTTTATTGAATCTTACGCATAAAAAGACTTTTCTAAAAAATGATGTTACTTCTTTAGATATTATTTTAGGAGATAATTTCAGATATGATTTAAACTATTATGTCGAGAATGGCTTTAATATCAGTTTTGGATTTCGTTCGCGACTAAATCAGTTTAACCGAAACGTAACCAGTAGTATTGGAAACTTAACCTCACCAAGTCCAGATGTCAATTTAATTAATGTTGATTTTATGGATGTTAGTAATCAGGCTTATTTTCAGACCATTTTTGTGCAGAAATTTTTAATGGGAGGAGGATTAGAATACAAGTATTTAAAAATCAATTCGCCAACTTTATCCAACACAGATAATATCATTGACAAAAGCAGTTATTTTAGTGTTTTTGGATATTTAAAATACGATTCATTTGACAATAAAAGCTTTCCGCATTCCGGATTGTTTTTTTCTACAGATGTACAAACTTATTTAGGATCTTCAGATTATACCAACACGTTCAAACCTTATTCTATGGCCAAAGCCGAAATTGCGGTAGCCAATACTTTATTCAGAAGGGCAACTTTCAAATTTGAAGCAGATGCCGGATTGACTTTTGGAAATGACAGTGTTCCATTTTTCGATTACATATTGGGTGGTTATGGTTATAATAAAATAAATAATTTCAACTATTTCTACGGTTACGATTTCTTAAGTATTTCCGGAAATAGTTTTATCAAAGCAGGAATTACATTTGATTATGAAATTTTCAAAAAAAATCATGTCAACTTTTCTGCGAATTATGCTAATCTGGGCGATGACATATTCTCTACTGTTGACTGGGTGTCTATGCCTAAATATTCCGGCTATGCAGTAGGTTATGGTTTAGAAACTATCATTGGTCCAATTGAAATTAAACAATCATGGTCACCTGAATTGTCCAAAAGCTTTACCTGGTTTAGTATTGGATTTATGTTTTAATCCTTACTTTGATTTTAACCGCAAAGTTCGCAATGATTTTTATCTGATAGTAATCTTCAGAAAATATAAAGTTCGCAAAGCTGAATCAATAAAGCTTTGCGAACTTTCTGTTTTTATAAAAGTCTAATAGTAAAAAATTGCGCACTTTACGGTTAATTTTTTTCTGCTCAGGTTATCAAATCTTTTTGACTGGTCACAACTTTTCCAAACTGTTCCTTTTTTTTGCTATACTTGAGAAAAAATTGAATTATTCTACAACTATATCGTTGTAATGTCAAAAATTTTAGATTAATTTGCGTTCTTAAATGATATGATTTACAATTTAAATCAATAAAAATTACGACATTTGTTATAATGAAAACAAAATGGACAGGTTTATTAGAATATCTTCAATTCCTCATCAAGAGAAATCCTGAGTGAAGCTATAGAATTGAGGTAATTAGTCAGCACAAAAGTTGAGCTGGTTATCTGTTCACACAATTCACCTTTTTCGAATTATCTAATTTATAAATTATCTAATTGAAAAGCCATGCCATTATATCATAAACTTGGAGATTTCCCTCAAAAAAGACACACCCAATTCGAAAAACCAAACGGAGGTTTTTACTACGAACAATTGTTTGGCACCGAAGGTTTTCACGGACATTCGTCATTGTCTTATCATGTGCACAGACCAACACAGGTCAAAGAAATTTTAAACTCTTATTCGGTTGAACCCAAAATTGCAATCGGAAAAAACATAAAATCATTACTTTTTAAAGGTTTTGAACTAAAACCGGAAAATGACTTTTTAGATAGCCGCAAAGCCATGTTAGTCAATAAAGACTGTATTATTGGTTTGGCAGCGCCAAAAGAATCACTGACCAAATATTTCTACAAAAATGCCGATGCCGATGAAATGCTTTTCATCCATAAAGGAAAAGGAAAACTAAGAACCATGTTAGGAAATATTCCTTTTGAATATGGTGATTACTTAATTATTCCGAGAGGCATTATTTACCAAATAGAATTTGAGACGGAAGAAAACCGCCTATTTTACGTTGAATCTTATTCTCCCTTTTACACACCAAAACGTTATAAAAACCAATCAGGACAACATTTAGAACATTCGCCATTTTGCGAACGCGATTTTATTTTGCCTAACGAATTGGAAACGCATGACGAAAAAGGCGATTTTTTAATTAAAATCAAAAAAGAAGGTATGATTCACGAAGTGGTTTACGCCACACATCCTTTTGATGTTGTGGGTTGGGACGGATATAATTTTCCATACGGATTCTCGATTCATAATTTTGAACCAATAACGGGACGTGTGCATCAACCGCCTCCGGTACATCAAACTTTCGAAACGGCTACTTTTGTCGTTTGTTCCTTCTGCCCGAGACTTTACGATTATCATCCAAAAGCAATTCCCGCGCCATACAATCATAGTAATATAGATTCTGACGAAGTATTATATTATGTTGATGGCGATTTTATGAGTCGTAATAATATCGAGCAGGGTCATATCACTTTACACCCAAAAGGAATTCCGCATGGTCCAGCGCCAGGCGCGATGGAACGCAGTATTGGCCATAAAGAAACTCAGGAATTAGCCGTTATGGTTGATACTTTCAGACCTTTAATGGTTACTGAAGAAGCTATGGGATTGGATGATGGACAGTATTACAAGTCGTGGACTGAGTAATTTTTTAATGTGGCAATGTGTCAATTAGATAATTAGATAATGCTTTTGAAACTTTATAGAATTAGAAAATGTGCCAATTTGATAATTAGATAATGCTTTTGAAACTTAATAGAATTAGAAAATATGCCAATTTGATAATTAGATAATGCTTTTGAAACTTAATAGAATTAGAAAATATGCCAATTTGATAATTAGATAATGCTTTTGAAACTTAATAGAATTAGAAAATATGCCAATTTGATAATTAGATAATGCTTTTGAAACTTAATAGAATTAGAAAATATGCCAATTTGATAATTAGAAAATGCTTTTGAAACTTAATAGAATTAGAAAATATGCCAATTTGATAATTAGATAATGCTTTTGAAACTTAATAGAATTAGAAAATATGCCAATTTGATAATTAGAAAATGCTTTTGAAACTTAATAGAATTAGAAAATATGCCAATTTGATAATTAGATAATGCTTTTGAAACTTAATAGAATTAGAAAATATGCCAATTTGATAATTAGATAATGCTTTTGAAACTTAATAGAATTAGAAAATATGCCAATTTGATAATTAGATAATGCTTTTGAAACTTAATAGAATTAGAAAATATGCCAATTTGATAATTAGATAATGCTTTTGAAACCGCATAAATTAGAAAATGTGATATCATATAGTTTTAAAAAATGATTTTTATTTGTAAATTTAAACTTACATTAAAATTATCTCATTATCAAATTTTCTAATTAACTAATTAAAAAAATGACTTTCAACGAAAAATACAAGGACAATGCTCTTTTACTAAAAACGTTCAATTTTGCTTTAAATATTATTGATTACACATGTGAACTTCAAGAACAGAAGAAATTTGTAATTGCTAATCAACTATTAAAAAGTGGAACATCAATTGGAGCAAATTCAAAAGAATCTCAAAATGCAGAAAGTAAAGCAGATTTCATTCATAAATTAAAAATAGCAATTAAAGAAGCAGATGAAACTGAGTATTGGTTGTTTTTATGTGATACTCACAAAAGCTTCCCAAGTTGCAGACAACTATTGAATGATCTGTCAGAAATTTTAAAAATTTTAAATAAAATAATATCAACATCTAAGAGGAATTAGAAAATTAGAAAATGTGTCAATTAGAAAATTGATCCAAAGCATTTCAAAATTATCTGATTTTCTCATTATCAAATTATCTAATTATGAAACAAGTAAAATCAGTAGAATACGGATTAGAAAAAATCTTTGAAGGAGCACAAGATTTCCTTCCATTATTAGGAACAGATTATGTAGAATTCTACGTAGGAAACGCAAAACAGTCTGCACATTATTATAAAACAGCTTTCGGATATCAGTCATTAGCTTACGCCGGATTAGAAACCGGAGTAAAAGACAAAGCATCTTATGTTTTGAAGCAGGACAAAATCAGAATTGTATTGACAACGCCTTTAACACAGGATTCTCCAATTCATGCACATCTTCAAAAACATGGTGACGGTGTAAAAGTGGCCGCTCTTTGGGTTGAAGATGCGAGAAGTGCTTATGAAGAAACTATGAAACGTGGCGCTCGCTCTTTTATGGAACCAACTGTAGAATCAGATGAATTTGGGGAAGTAGTTCGTTCCGGAATTTATACTTACGGGGAAACGGTTCACATTTTTGTAGAAAGAAAAAACTACAACGGCGTTTTCCTGCCAGGTTATAAAGAATGGAAATCAGATTACAATCCAGAACCAACAGGATTGAAATACATTGACCATATGGTTGGAAATGTGGGCTGGAACGAAATGAATACCTGGGTAAAATTTTACGAAGACGTTATGGGATTCGTGAATTTCTTATCATTTGATGACAAACAAATCAATACTGAATATTCAGCTTTGATGAGTAAAGTTATGTCTAACGGAAACGGAAGAATTAAATTCCCAATTAACGAACCAGCCGAAGGAAAGAAAAAATCTCAAATCGAAGAATATTTAGATTTTTATGGTGGACCTGGAATTCAGCATATTGCGATCGCAACTGATGATATAATCAAAACCGTTTCTGATTTGAAATCACGTGGTGTTGAATTTTTATCTGCTCCGCCGCATACTTATTACCAGGCGATCCCTGAAAGATTAGGTGTTCACATGGATATGATGAAAGAAGATTTAAACGAAATTGAGAAACTTGCCATCATGGTTGATGCTGATGAGGATGGTTACTTATTACAGATATTTACTAAGCCAGTTCAGGACAGACCAACACTATTTTTCGAAATTATTCAACGAATGGGAGCAAAAGGCTTCGGCGCAGGGAACTTTAAAGCCCTTTTTGAGTCAATTGAAAGAGAGCAGGAATTGAGAGGAACATTGTAAAAACGCAAAATTTCTACATAAAACAAGATAATTCTCGGTAAAACGATGCTTTTTATGCAAATGTTATGTTAAACTTGCCTTTTGCTATTTCTTTTTTGAACTTTCTGTATATCTTTGCACTCGCAAATCAGGAAGGGGTGGTTTCCTTCTGAATTGATATAAATTTCATAATTTATAGTTTTTTGGTTAGTTAATAGCATAAAAACTCAGTCATTACTTGACTGAGTTTTTTTGTTTTGGTACATTTGGAATAGAATTTGCATTTAATTATCTTTATAATGAAATGTAAAGATTGTACTATGAAAAAGTTAGTTCTCATCATATTAATTCTCACCACTCTTGCTTTTGATACTCAAAAAGAAGATGCATTTGGAACGGGAGAATACTTCAAATTTAGAATCCACTACGGAATTGTAAATGCCGGCTATGCCACACTTGAAATAAAAGACGCTATAATAAATAATAAAAAGGTACATCATGCGGTGGGTAAAGGTTACACAACCGGTATGTCAAAATTCTTTTTTAAAGTAGAGGATTTATACGAAAGTTATTTTGACAAAGAAACCGGAGACCCCTATCGGTATGTCAGAAAAATTGACGAAGGTGGTTATACTAAAAATCAGGAAGGCTTTTTTAATCAAAATGAAAATCGAGTTTTAGTAAAAGATTACAAACGTAAGACTGAAAAAACCATTATTATAACTGATCATGTCCAGGATATAATTTCTTCTTTTTATTTCCTTAGAAATCACCCAAACATTGACAAGCTCAAATCGGGTGAAGCAATTACTATAGATATGTTTTTTGACGAAGAAATCACAAAATTTAAGTTAAAATATATAGGTCGTCAGGATATTACAACTAAATTTGGAACCGTTTCTACAATGGTATTTAAGCCACTGGTACAAACCGGAAGAGTTTTTAAAGAAAAAGAAAGCGTAACACTCTGGATAACAGACGACGACAACAAGGTTCCGATCAGAATTAAAGCAGATCTTGCAGTAGGATCACTTAAAGCAGATCTTGATGAATATAAAGGATTAAAAAATCCATTTAAAGTAAAAAAATAATGAATCTTACTGATCATTCAGAATCAATTTTAAAAGAAATTGACCTTAAATTTCAAGCTATAAATCAAAAAACAGATGTGCAGCTTGAAGGCTTACTTTGGTCAAAACCAATCACCTATTGGGACTACATTCAAACTGATGCCCTTTTAAGTTTACAAACACAGCGCACCACATTGCCCGATGAAATGGTTTTCATTATGTACCATCAGGTAAATGAATTAATCTTCAAGATGATTTTGTGGGAAATTGATCAGATTGCCAATACTGAAAATATTCAGGTTGATTTTTTCAGCGAAAGATTATCAAGAATCACGAGATATTTTGACATGCTTACCAATTCGTTTAGTATAATGGAAAACGGAATGGAAGTAGATCAATACATGAAATTTAGAAACACATTGACTCCCGCTAGTGGTTTTCAGAGCGCACAATATAGATTGATTGAATTCGCATCGACTGATGTAATCAATTTGACAGATCGCAGATACAAAGCAAATTTTGATGAAAACACAGATTTAGAAACCAGTTTTGAACATCTATATTGGCAGGCTGCCGGTAAAGATTATCATACCGGTGAAAAATCATACTTACTTCAGGAATTTGAAAACAAATATAAAGTTTCCTTTTTAAGACAAATGTCTACTTTTAAAACTAAAAATATTTGGCAAAAATTCACTCAATTACCAGAAGCAGATCAGCAAAACGAAGCGTTAATAAATGCAATGCGTCATTATGACAAAACTGTGAATATTACCTGGGTTATGCAGCATTTGAACACTGCAAGAAAATACATTTTGGAAAGTGGAAAAGGTAACGGAGAAGCGACCGGTGGAAGTGACTGGCAAAAATATATGCATCCAAAATACCAAAGACGCATCTTTTTTCCTAAATTGTGGACCGAAGATGAATTGTCCAATTGGGGAAATGAAGAAACCATTTAATTTTCCACAAAAAATAAAAGTTTGAAAAAAGCATTCGTAATTATAATCGTTTTATTCTCAATATTTTCATGCAATAAAACCGATGAAAAAGTTGAAACTAAAATCACTAAACCAAAAACTAAGAAAGTAGAATTTGGCTTTAATTACGCCGATTTTAATGTTGTAAATGACACCATATCAAAAGGAGATTCATTTGGATCTATCATTCAAAATCAAAATATTGGTAACAAACAAGTATTTAATATTGTCGAACAGGTAAAAGATTCTTTTAATGTTAGGACGATTCGATACAACAAACCTTACACACTTCTTCGTGCTAAAAATAAAACCAATAAATTACAAGTTTTTATTTACCAGCCTGATGCTTTAAGCTATTATGTTATCGACTTACGCGATAGTATCGCAAAAGCTTATAAAAAAATAAAACCGGTTACATTAAAACGTAAAATTATTGGTGGCGTTTTAAAAAGTTCATTATCTGAGACTTTAGGAAACGAAAGTGTAGAAACGGCTCTTGCTAGCAGAATCACCAAAGTGTTTTCGTGGTCAATTGACTTCTTCAAACTTAAAAAAGGAGATCGTTATGGTTTAATTTTCACTGAAAGATTTATCAATGGAAAAACGTATGACGGTGTTGAAGATCTTGAAGCTGCCTTTTTTGAATATAAAGGAAAAATCGTTTATGCATTTCCTTTTGAAAAAGATACACTTTCAGGAAAAGTTGAATATTATGATGATCAGGGAAAAACGCTGAAAAATTTCTTCCTAAAAACACCCATTAAATTCAGTCGAATCACATCGCGATTTACTGCAAACAGATTTCACCCGGTACAACATACGTGGAAAGCACATAAAGGAACTGATTATGCTGCTCCAACCGGAACACCTATTTCGACAACGGCCGCCGGGGTTGTAGAAGCAACCGGATATACAGCTGGAAATGGAAATTTCGTAAAAGTAAAACACAACGGAACCTACTCTACCCAATATTTACACATGTCACGAATTTTAGTTCGTCGTGGTCAACGTGTAACGCAGGGACAAACCATTGGATTAGTGGGAAGCACCGGACTAGCAACCGGACCACACGTTTGCTATAGATTTTGGAAAAACGGAGTTCAGGTTGATGCACTTCGATTGAACTTACCAACCGGAGAATCTTTGACAGGAAATGACAAAAACCGTTTCATAAAACAAATGGAACCCCTAAAAAGAGAATTGGATAGTATTGGGAATTTGTAAATATCTGAAATATAAGGTCGAATGAAAAATGCACGTCTTAAAGCAATTTACAATGAAACTTTTTCGGGTTTAAAACTATTTTATCGGGATACTGATTTGTCGGACAATTTAATTTCAAATTATAAGGTTGGACAAATAATTCAGGAAAAAGGCTTTACTGATATGTCATCTATGGGTGGTGGACTTTCTGGCAATACCAGATATTTAATTGCGAGTGCCCATCCAAAAGATTTATCCAAATTTAATCCTGACTCTGCAAAAATTGGTCATTTTCTTTTAGATACTATTGCGTACTTTAAAGTATTGGATATTCAGAAAATCGAAAACAAAACACAGATTTTTCTTTTAAACATTCCAGATAATTCAATTTCACTTTTTAAAAATTCATCTTCAAATCTGGAAGAAGAAATTATAGAAAAAGCACAAAAAAAATTCAAGGATAAAATTCATTCAACACTAGTTGCAGAATTACAAACAGCTGACTGGAGAGAAAGAACAAAGTCTCCTATTGGAATGAATGATGCTGGTGAATTATTTTTTGATGATTCGAAGATTAAAGTCGAACAACCCAAAAGAATTGAAATTAATACCGAGAAAAAAACCATTGAAGTTAATAAAAAACCGTGGTGGAAGATTTGGTAATGAAAATTTCATCTTAATTAATCGGATCACTTAATGAAACGAACCTTATTACTACTTTCATCGATATTAACAATCGGATGTTCCAACCAACATGCTTTTGTTTTAAATGACTCAGATACAAATAAATACTTTGTATTAGAATCAATCAACCATGCAATTGAGAGAGACCAAATTGGCAAATCGCCTTTTATTGTAATAGACGGAAATCCTTTTAATTACAATAAAAAACAAGATACAATTTTACTACCCCTTAAAAAATCCGACATATTAAGGTTAGACTTCTTAAACAAAAACAGCAGTCGCATAATATATAATGATAAAGAAAATGATGGTGCTATAATCATAACTACAAAAATTCAAAAGCGATAATCTCATAAAACGTTTTCGTAACTAATTGTTATATAATTGTGAAGCTTAAAGCTTTTAAAAGTTATTTCAGTATTTTTGTTTTTTAAAAAACCACATATAACCACTTTCTCAATTAAATACAAAAAATGGCTTTAAACACAACAAACCCAACCGGGACTGAAGCGTGGAAAAATCTGCAAAACCACTATAATGCAATTCACGAAACAACAATACAGGAATTGTTTCAACAAGATAATGCCCGTGTTGAAAAATTCAATTTACAATGGAATGACTTTTTAGTTGATTATTCTAAAAACAATATTAGCCAGGAAACTATTTCTCTTTTACTAGAATTAGCAAATTCAATTGGATTAAAAGAAGCAGTTGCTCAATATTTTGGAGGTGAAATCATCAACCAAACGGAAAACAGAGCCGTTTTGCATACGGCGTTACGTGCACCAGAATCATCAGTAATTAAAGTTGATGGTGAAAATGTAATTCCGGAAGTTTACGAAGTAAAAAACAAAATTAAAAACTTTACAAGCGAAGTAATTTCAGGTGAAAGAAAAGGTTTTACAGGGAAAGCATTTACTGATGTTGTAAATATCGGAATTGGAGGTTCAGATCTTGGTCCGGTAATGGCCGTTGAAGCGTTACAATTTTACAAAAATCACCTGAATTTGCATTTTGTTTCAAATGTTGATGGAGATCATGTAAACGAAATAATCAAAAAATTAAATCCGGAAACAACGTTATTTTTAATTGTTTCTAAAACTTTTACAACTCAGGAAACTTTATCAAATTCTGAAACTATCAAAGAATGGTTTTTGAAATCGGCTTCTCAGGAAGATATAGCAAAACACTTTGCGGCTGTTTCGACAAATATTCAAAAAGTAACTGAATTCGGAATTAATCCGGACAACGTTTTCCCGATGTGGGATTGGGTTGGCGGGAGATTCTCTTTATGGAGTGCCGTTGGTTTAAGCATTGCCCTGGCTGTTGGATTTGACAATTATAATGATTTATTGAATGGCGCTAACGAAATGGACGAGCATTTCAAATCGGCTGAATTTGACGAAAATATTCCGGCAATCTTAGCTTTATTGAGTGTTTGGTATAACAATTTCTTCGGAGCTGAGAGCGAAGCCCTGATTCCTTATACGCAATATTTACAAAAATTAGCTCCTTACCTGCAACAGGCAACTATGGAAAGTAACGGAAAAAGCGTTGGCCGTGACGGAGTACCTGTAAACTACCAAACCGGAACTATTATTTGGGGAGAACCGGGAACGAATTCACAACATGCTTTCTTTCAATTAATTCACCAAGGGACAAAATTAATTCCGACGGATTTTATTGGATTCGTAAAACCTTTATACGGAAACGAAGATCACCACGACAAATTAATGTCAAACTTTTTTGCGCAAACCGAAGCTTTGATGAACGGAAAAACTCCGGCACAAGTTCAGGCTGAATTTGACAAACAAGGACTTTCTGCAGAAAAAGCATCATACTTATTGCCTTTTAAAGTTTTCACAGGAAACAAGCCAACCAATACCATTTTGATTCAAAAATTAACACCTAAATCTCTAGGATCCTTAATCGCTTTATATGAGCACAAGATTTTTGTTCAGGGCGTTATTTGGAACATTTTTAGCTTTGACCAATGGGGAGTTGAATTAGGAAAACAATTAGCTAATTCTATTTTAGACGAAATAAATTCAAAAAATGTTAAAAGTCATGACAGTTCAACTTCATTTTTGTTGAACCACTTTTTAAAGAACAAATAACAACACTGAGAAGAACTTTTCTTAACAAACTGAAACGCCTTGATTTAACTAAAATTAAGGCGTTTTTTCGTATAAAGTAGGCAATATAAAGCATCGAACTAGTGCTTATTGCAAGTTTACAGCTACAGGTCTACTCAAATTAATATGTTTTTAACAAAAAACACGCCTCTAAATTCAAAAAATCATTATTTTCTTTAATGAAAAAAGAAAAAATCATTTTAATGCGCAACACATTGTATAAAACTTATTTTTCTTAACATTTTGATAACACTATCTGAGTTATTTGTTATAATTTTGCCAAAAACAATAAACTAAATAACAAATGAAGACAATGAAAAATTGGTTACTTACTGGACTATTGTTCATGATAGTTTCAACCGCATTTTCTCAAGGAAAAATTACTGGTACAATTACCGACGGCGTGGGTTCATTGCCGGGAGCAAACGTAGTGATTAAAGGCTCTACAACTGCTACTTCTACAGATTTTGACGGTAAGTTTACTCTTAATGCAACAACAGGTTCAGGAGAAATCGTTATTTCTTACTTAGGTTATCAAAACCAAACTGTAAAATTCTCAGTATCAAACGGTGCTACTACTAATTTAGGCAATATCGTTTTGATTGCTAATTCAAACGAATTGAGCGAAATTGTTGTAAAAAGTAGCGTAGTAGATATTGCGAAAGACAGAAAAACTCCTGTTGCAGTTTCTACAATTAGAGCTGCTGAAATTCAGGAAAAATTAGGATCTCAGGAATTTCCTGAAATCTTAAAAAGTACTCCATCAGTTTACGCTTCAAAAGCTGGAGGTGGATACGGAGATTCAAGAATTGCAATTCGTGGATTTGACCAAAAAAACATTGCCGTTATGATTAACGGGGTGCCAATCAATGACATGGAAAACAGTGCTGTTTTCTGGAGTAACTGGGCTGGTATCTCTGATGTAACTTCTGCAATGCAAGTACAAAGAGGTTTAGGAGCTTCTAAATTAGCTATCTCTTCTGTTGGAGGAACAATTAACATTGTTACTAAAAGTTCAGACGTAAAAGAAGGTGGATCTATTTCATCTAGTTTCGGTAACGATAACTACTTAAAAGCACAAGCTTCTTACAGTACAGGATTAATGAAAAATGGTCTTTCTGCTTCTGTTTTATTTAGCAGAACTGAAGGAAATGGATATGTTGACGGAACTAAATTCGAAGGATACAACTACTTCGTAGCTCTTGGATACAAAATCAACGACAAACATAGTTTAGAATTCACATTTACAGGGGCGCCTCAATGGCACGATCAAAGATCTACTTCTCCTTTATTGAGTGATTTCTTGAAATACGGAAGTGACGGTAAAACACCAAACATCAAATACAACTCTGACTGGGGTTACAAAAATGGTGAAGAGTACAACCTAAAAACAAACTACTACCATAAACCAGTTATGTCTCTAAACTGGGATTATGATATCAACGAAACTACAAAATTGTCTACAGTAGCTTACGCTTCTTGGGGTCGTGGAGGAGGAACTACTACAAATGGTGGTATCAAAGGAAACAATGCATATTCTACAAACAATTCATTGAGAAATGCTGATGGTCTTATTAATTTTGATTTAATCCAAAACTGGAACTCTGGAAAACCAACTACATTAGGTACAAGAACACAAACTAACGGACAATACCAAAATAGTTCTGCAAGTGGTAGTGCAACAGTAACCAATACTGGTATTACTGAAATTGCTTCTGTTAACTCACACAACTGGTATGGTGCTGTTATCAATTTAGACAAAAAACTTACTGAAAACTTAACCTTAGATTTTGGTGTTGAAGGAAGAATGTACAAAGGTATTCACTTCCAAAACTTAATTGACTTATTTGGAGCTACAAACTATAGAGATGCTACAAACGTAAACAGCGTACCAAACCCTGCTTACTTTAGTACTACTTATGCTCCAAGACCAAGTGGAAACCCATTCGTTAGCACTGATTACCAAGAAAGAATCAACTACTGGAATGATAGTGAAGTAAACTACTACGGTGCCTTTACACAATTAGAATATGCTAAAGGTAACTTTACTGCTTTCTTACAAGGAGCTGTTTCTCAACAAGGGTATAAAAGAATTGATCACTTTAAATATCTTACTACAGATCCACTTGCTGAAACTGATTTCAAAAATATTACTGGTGGAGACGTTAAAGTTGGTGTAAACTATAACATTAACGAACAACATAATGTTTTCTTTAATACTGGTTATTATTCAAAACAACCATTTTTCAACGCTGTTTTTCCTAATAATTCTTCTATTATTAACGATAACGTTGTTAATGAAAAAGTTAAAGCTGCTGAAATTGGATACGGTTTCCGTTCAAAAATCTTCAATGCAACTTTAAACGCGTATTACACACAATGGAATGACAGATTTACACAAGGAACTGATCCAGATGCAGCGAATAACCAAGGAGGATACTACACTTTCTCTGGAGTAAACGAAACACACACTGGAGTAGAATTAGAAGTAAACGCAAGAGTACTTGAAAAATTGAAACTTAACGGTATGCTTTCTATCGGTGATTATAAATATGATGGTAATGCAACTAGTAACCGTTTTGACGCTTCTAACAATCCATTTCCAGGAGGAGTTGCACAAACTTTATACTTAGACGGAGTAAAAGTTGGAAACAATGCTCAAACTACAATGGCAATAGGAGCAGCTTACGAAATATTACGTGGTTTAAATGTTGATTACAACCTTAACTATTCTGAAAAATTATTTGGTAACATCTCACCGGTTAACTTCTTAAGCGCTACTAATAAAGGATCATTAGAATTACCTGGTTTCGCTACTTCAGATGCAGGTATATCATATAAATTCTTATTTGGAAAAGAAAAATCAAATGCTTTAAACTTCAGATTTAACGTAAACAACCTTTTCGACAAAACTTTCATAAACGAATCGTTTACAAATATCTTTGCTGATGATGTTAAAACACCAGCTGCAGGAGGTAATCCAGCAATCACTTATGCACAAGCAGGAGCTTTGTATAGAGGAATTGCTACTGGTAACAAAGTTTACTTTGGTTACGGTAGAACGTTTAACTTTACATTACGTTATGAGTTCTAATATTTAGAATCTAAATAAATACCATAAACGGCATTGACTTTTAAGTTTGATGCCGTTTTTTTTAGCCTTTTTTGTTATATTTGTTTTGAACAAAAAAACAGTTTTATGTATTATTTTCTACAAAAATTCCACTCTGGATGGGCTTATCTGGCGTTATTACTTTTATTGGTTGCCGTTGTAAATGCTATTATCGGATTTACTTCTAAAAAAGATTTTACTGCTAAAGACCGCAAAATTGCGCTATTTGCTTTAATAGGCACCCACACGCAATTGTTGATTGGTTTAATTCTTTATTTTGTATCTCCGCTTGGAAAAGCAGCTTTTGGAGAAATGTCTAATGCTGAACTTCGATTAACCTCATTAGAGCATCCTTTAATTAACATCATAGCTATTGTCCTAATTACTATTGGATGGTCAAAACATAAAAAACTAATTAATAGCGAAGCAAAGTTTAAAACTTTTGCTATTTTTTACGGATTAGGATTATTACTTATATTAAGTAGAATCCCATGGAACCTATGGTTCTAAAAAACCAATTAAAGCCCTAAAAATAGGGCTTTTTTTATCTCGGCATATTATTTGTACAAACTCCCCAAGTCTGAAAAAGAATAACCCATGAGAATTAAAAAAAACATATTACTCAGCGCATTTACAATCACTTTTTTAAGTTGCGTTACTTACGTTATGAGTCAACAAGTCAGGCCAACAGAGCCTAAAATTGTTCAGGACACGGTAAAAACCGACAAAACAAAAAATCAGGCACTAGCAATAAACGATTCTGTTTTTACTGACAAAAATTTAAAATTAAAACCATATAAAAAATCGGCACACGCCTCCTACTATGCGGACCGATTTAATGGTAAAAAAACAGCTGATGGAAGCAGATTTAACAACAGCAAATACACTGCTGCTCACAAAAAACTTCCTTTTGGAACTAAAATTAAAGTTACCAACGAAGCAAATGGAAAGTTTGTTATTGTAAAAGTAACCGACAGAGGCCCGTTTGTAAAAACACGTGAATTAGACCTTTCAAAAAGAGCTTTTATGGACATTAGTGGCAGCAAAGGCTACGGTGCATTAAAAGTCACTATTGAGACTATAGTAGAATAAAAAGAAATCCCGCTTTTAAAGCGGGATTTCTTTTATACAAGTTTTCTCATGTTCATGACCATTCCGGTATGAATGCCTTCGTGATAATTATTAAAACTTAAAGCTCCATCAATGTTTTTGAGTATATACCCTAAACTTGTAGGAAACTCGGTGTAATTGATAAAGATATTATCAGCGAAATCTTTTTGAACCTGCTCTAAAGTTGTTAAAAGCAAAGTTCTAATTTCATCAACTTCAGCTTGCGAAACGTCGCCTTCAGGTTTTGTTCCTCTTCTGTATTTGGCAATAAATTCTTCTGAAACCATTGATGGCACACCGGACAATTTATAAACCAAAACTTGTTGTGAAGCCACACAATGTGCGATATTCCAAATCAAATTATTACTAAACCCGGTTGGGATTTTGTTTAACTGTTCTAATGAATGATGGTCTAAAACCTTCACGAGAACTTCTCTAATGGTTTTTTGTACTTCAAAAACTGAATTCATAGTTATAATTTTTTTCTAAAATTAGGCATTTTTCAGTTTCAAATGAATTTTCTTTGTAGTCACTAAATTTAAATATCATGAACAAAATATATTACTTAGCTTCTTGCGATACTTGTAGAAAAATCATAAAAGGTTTACCGGCGAATCATAATCTGGAGTTTCATGACATCAGACAAAACCCTATTACAGAAGTGGAATTGGAAGAAATGCACAAACTTGCCGGAAGCTATGAAGCGTTATTCAGCAAAAAAGCACAGTTATACAAATCAATGGATTTGAAAAACAAAGCATTAACTGAAGCTGATTTTAAAAAATACATTCTGGAACACTATACTTTCCTGAGCCGTCCGGTTTTTATTATTGACGGCAAAATTTTCATCGGCAACAGCCAGCCAAACATCTTACAGGTTATGAAGGCTTTATCTTAAAAAATGCAAAAAAAATTAACCACAAATTGCACAAATTTTCACAAATTATAATTTCTAATAAATTGAATTAGATAAATTTTTTTCAAATAATTTGATAAGTTTAAAACATTTCAAATTTGTGAAAATTTGTGAAATTTGCGGTAAAAGAAACATAAACCCTTTCTGCTGTTCACAGATTACCATTTTACCACTCAACACAGCAAACTTTTAATTATCTTTGCGCCTTTATACTCAATTATATGATACAATCTATGACAGGGTTTGGCAAAGCTTCTTTGCAATTGCCTACAAAAAAAATTACGGTCGAAGTAAAATCTTTAAACAGTAAAGGTTTAGATTTAAACGTAAGAATGCCGTCGCTATACCGCGAAATGGAATTAGGTTTAAGAACTTTAATCTCTACAAAACTAGAAAGAGGCAAGATTGATTTCGGAATTTATATCGAAAGCACTGCTGAACAAACTTCGACGAAAGTAAATGTCCCTATCGTAAAATATTATATAGCACAGCTTAAAGAAGTTTACGCTGACGCGGACGAGACTGAATTAATGAAAATGGCTGTTCGTATGCCAGATACTTTAAAAACAGAACGCGACGAAATAGACGAAAATGACTGGGAGCAAATTCAGGTTATAATTGAAGAGGCTTTACAAAACATCTTAACTTTTAGAAAAGACGAAGGCGAATCGCTTGAAAAAGAATTCAATCTTCGAATTGGAAATATCCGTCAATATATGAACGACGCTTTGGCACTTGATCCCGAACGTGTTCAGGCTATAAAAGATCGTTTGCAAACTGCTATTTCTGAATTGAAAGTGAATGTAGATGAAAATCGTTTCGAACAGGAATTGATTTATTATTTAGAGAAATTGGATATTACAGAAGAAAAAGTGCGTTTGACAAATCACTTAGACTATTTCTTAGAAACTATTAAAGGAACTGAAGCTAATGGCCGTAAATTAGGTTTTATTACTCAGGAAATGGGTCGTGAAATTAATACCATGGGTTCGAAATCGAATCATGCTCAAATGCAGAAATTGGTTGTCATGATGAAGGATGAATTGGAGAAGATTAAGGAACAGGTTTTAAACGTGTTGTAAAAAGCTGTAGGCTTTAAGATAAGCCGTAAGTAAAAAACACAGCAAATAAAAGCTTAAAGCGTACAGCCTAAAGCTTAAAGCATAAATTAAAGCTTAAAGCATATTGCTTAGAGCCTAAAGCATACAAAATGAATAAAGGAAAATTAATTGTTTTCTCTGCACCGTCCGGATCAGGAAAAACAACTATAGTAAGACATTTACTTGGGAAAGAAGATTTAAATTTAGAATTTTCGATCTCAGCGGCCTCACGCGACCCACGCGGAGAAGAGGAACACGGAAAAGATTATTATTTTATTTCGTTGGAGCAATTCAAAAAACACATCAAAGGCGAAGATTTCCTGGAATGGGAAGAAGTATACCGCGATAACTTTTATGGCACTTTGAAAGCTGAAATAGAAAGAATCTGGGCTTTAGGAAAAAATGTAATTTTTGATATTGATGTTGCCGGCGGATTACGTATCAAACATAAATTTCCGGAACAAACGTTAGCTGTTTTCGTAAAACCTCCAAGTGTTGATGAATTAAAACGCCGTTTAAAACAACGTTCTACCGAAACTGATGACAAAATCAATATGCGAATTGCAAAAGCTTCTGTAGAATTAGCAACAGCACCGCAATTTGATACTATTATCAAAAACTACGATTTAGATACTGCTAAAGAAGAAGCGTATCAATTGGTAAAAGATTTTGTTTCTAAGTAGTAATTAGTTTTTTTAGTACCTAGTCCTTAGTTCAGGACTGAACATTAAGATTAACAACTACGACTAAACTAAGGACTAAACTAAGGAGTAATAACTAAGCACTAAGTCTGAGAAGAAATTAAATTACAAGATTTACATGAGTGGTATTAAATCGTACAAAGAATTATTTATTTGGCAAAAAGGAATAAAAATAGTTATTCTGGTTTATAAACTCACAAAGAGTTTTCCTAAAGAAGAAATATACGCCTTAACTGATCAATTAAAAAGGGCGAGCGTATCCATTCCTTCAAATATTGCAGAAGGTTTTGGGCGCCAGACCGATAAGTCATTTAACCACTTTTTGAATATTTCCAGAGGTTCTCTGAATGAAATAGAAACACAATTAATTATTGCAAAAGAATTAGAATTTATTTCTGACAATAATCTATTTAATGAGATTATGTTTTTGATCGAAGAAGAAAGCAAAATGATAAGTGCTTTTGCAAAAAATCTCAAAGACTAAGAACTAAGGACTAAAAACTAAGTACTCTATAGATGAAAGTAGGCCTTTATTTCGGAACGTATAATCCCATTCATGTTGGTCATTTGATTATTGCCAATCACATGGCTGAGTTTGCCGATTTAGATCAGGTTTGGATGGTGGTTACACCTCACAATCCGTTAAAAAAGAAAGCGACCTTATTAGACGATCACCAACGACTTGAAATGGTTTTTCTGGCAACAGAAGATTATCCGAAAATAAAACCTTCAGATATCGAATTTAAATTGCCTCAGCCGAACTATACAGTAAACACTTTGGTTCATTTGCAGGAGAAATATCCAAACAATGAATTTTCACTAATTATGGGCGAAGACAATTTGAAAACACTGCACAAGTGGAAAAACTACGAAGTGATTTTAGATCATTACGAAATCTATGTTTATCCACGAATTTCTGAAGAACCGGAAAATATCGAATTAAAATCGCATCCAAAAGTGCATATTATTGATGCGCCGGTTGTGGAGATTTCTTCGACTTTTATTCGAAACAATATCAAAAAAGGGAAAAATATTCAACCGCTTTTACCGCCGAAGGTTTGGGACTATATTGATCACAATAATTTTTATAAAAAATAAAAAAAGCCAGAATTTTAAGGATTCAGGCTTTTTTTATGTTGACAATTATTTAAAATCGAGATCCCTACATCCTATTTCCAAAAAACAATTTTAATTCTTTAGAGATAGTATCAAAAAGTGAGTTTAAATTATTGTTTTTAGCACTTAACAAATACACGTATTCTTCCGGAACGTGAAAACTATTCCACAACAGCTGCAATTTGTTTTCTTTAATATATTTTCTTGAATTGCAATTCCACGTTATGGCAATTCCGGTATTTCTGGACAACATTTCCAGCATTTCCGATTCTGATGGAATGATGTAATTTGGCACTATTGCAGGTCTCTTTTTATTGAATGCATGTAACCAGAATAATTTCACATGCGGAATTCGGGCATCATGACTGTACCACTTTTGATCGTTAAGCCACTGCTCTATTTCGAGAGCATTATCTGATTTTAATTTTTGACGAAAATCGGTTGTGTCTAAATTTATTGATCCAACTACAACTAATTTAATCTTTCCGATGATTTCATAAATAGTATCAAACGTATCAAACTTTTTAGTTACTACCGCGAAATCAAGCTTTTTAGCATCGACAAGTGCAAACAGAGCATCATCCTCTGCGAACGTAAAATCGATTAAATCAAATTTTGAAATTAAAGTACTTCCAAAACTATTGAACAAATCTTTTGAAACTCCGACTGAAATTAATCGTTTAGAATCTTCCGCTTTGGCCCTGAAACCACTTTCGACATTTTCTAATCTGTCAAGTGCATCAATAATTAAATTATTGAGTAACTTAGCGTATTCCGTTGGTTCAACGCCTTTTGACTTTCGGTTGAATAATTTATACCCTACATGCGCCTCTAACATTGCTATTTGCTGACTCACTGCAGGCTGACTAATGAAAAGCTCTTTTGCAGCTACTGAAAAATTACCGTTTTTATAAACCGATTTAAAAGTTCTGTACCATTCAAGATTCACCATGATATAAGTATATTTATTACAAACATAGTTTATTTTATTTTTACTAATATCACTTTAGCCGTAAATTTGATGAAAATTTAAACTATGAAAAGAATAACATTACTCGCAATTATAGCATTCACTGCCAGTAGCTTAACTGCTACGGCTCAAAAATCAAATAAAAAAAGTATGAAAAAAGTATTATTTGTTGTTACCAGTAACGATAAACTGGGTAACACCGGAGAAAAAACCGGATTTTGGTCAGAAGAATTAGCTGCACCTTATTATGAATTGTTAGATCAGGGAGTTGAAATTACGATTGCAACACCACTTGGAGGTCAGCCACCAATTGACCCAAAAAGTGCTGATCCGGCATCGGCAACAGAAGACACCAAACGTTTTGACGCTGATAAAACATTACAGGAAAAACTAAAAAACACACACAAACTTTCTACTATTAACCAAAAAGATTACGACGCGGTTTTTTATCCAGGAGGTCATGGACCACTTTGGGATCTAGTCGAAGATCAAAACTCAATTGATTTAATCGAGTCATTCTACACGCATAACAAACCCGTTGCATTTGTTTGTCATGCACCAGCCGTTTTGAAAAACGTAAAAGTAAATGGTGAGTATTTAGTAAAAGGTAAAAAAGTTACGGGTTTCACCAATGAAGAAGAAGAGGCCGTTGGTTTAACTAAGGTTGTTCCATTTTTATTAGAAGATGCACTTTCGTCAAATGGAGCTAAATTCTCAAAAGGGCCAGACTGGCAACCTTATGCCGTTGAAGATGGCTTATTAATTACAGGCCAAAATCCGGCATCATCAAAATTAGTAGCTGGTAAATTGTTACAAAAATTGGGTAAATAAGGTACTAAGGTTCTAAGTTGCTAAGATTCTAAGGTTTTCCTGCTAGTAACTTAAAAACTCACCTCTTATCCACTAACTAATAAAAATTTAAAAATAAAAAAAGGTTTTAAGGTTCTGAAATACTAAGTTGCTAAGGCAAAAAAACTTAGAAACTCAGAACCTTAGCACCTCAGAACCTTAAAAATAAAAACATGTTAAACTTCGAATTATACAATCCGACGAATTTAATTTTCGGAAAAGGACAAATAGAAAAACTTTCCACTTTGGTTCCAAAAGGAGCTAAAATATTACTGGCTTATGGTGGAGGAAGTATCTTTAAAAATGGCGTTCACGAACAAGTAATCAACAATTTAAAAGGTTTTGATATTGTAGAATTTGGCGGAATAGAACCAAATCCGCATTTTGAAACTTTGATGAAAGCCGTAGAAGTAATAAAAGCTGAAAAAATAGATTTCATCCTTGCAGTTGGAGGCGGATCTGTTATTGATGGTGTAAAATTTATTTCGGCAGCCGTCAATTTTGATGGAAATCCGATTGATATTTTACAAAAACGAATCCTAATCAAAGAAAATGCAGTGCCCTTTGGAACTGTTTTGACTTTACCGGCAACGGGAAGTGAAATGAATTCGGGTTCTGTTGTAACTATTGCAGCAACTCAGGAAAAACTGGCTTTTGGTGGTAGCGCTTTGTTTCCAAAATTCTCTATTTGTGATCCAACAGTTATTACCTCTTTACCAAAAAGACAATTACAAAATGGAGTTGTAGATGCCTATACACACGTAATGGAACAATATTTAACGTATCCGCATGAAGGCTTTTTACAGGATAGAATTGCAGAAGGAATTTTACAAACGTTAATTGAAGTTGGTCCTAAAGTTGTTGAGAATCCAGGCGATTATGCTTTGGCTTCCAATTTTATGTGGAGTTGTACTATGGCATTAAACGGATTGATTCAAAAAGGAGTACCACAAGATTGGGCAACACATATGATTGGACACGAATTAACTGCTTTATACGGCATCGATCACGCGAGAACTTTGGCAATTATAGGTCCAAGTTTATATGAAGTGATGTTCGACACCAAAAAAGAAAAATTAGCGCAATACGGAAGAAGAATCTTCAACTTAACAGGTTCTGATGATGAAGTAGCTAAAGAAGCAATTAATAAAACAGTTGAATTCTTCCATACTATGGGAATGGATACTAAACTTTCGCAATACACCAACGATTACAGCAAAACAGCTGATTTTATTGTAAAACGCTTTGAGGAAAGAAACTGGAAAGGTTTAGGTGAAAATCAATTGGTAACTTTAGATAAAGTGAAATCTATCGTGGAACTTAGTTATTAGTATTCAGTCGCATCTCAAAATGCAAACTGTGACCATAAACTGTAAACTACAAAAAAAGGCGTTCTTAAACTGTTAAGAGCGCCTTTTTAAAATACTAAAACAAAACTAACTAACTCGTTTTTTGCTAAACTCATTAAATTCTAAATTTATAAATAGTTATAACGCAACAGTTTACACTTTATTGTATTTAATTTGAAAAAAAGTTTATTATTTTTCAAAATCTACTGAAAAGCCTTGCTCTTAAAGGACATTTTTAAATTTCTTAAATGAGATTTTGTATTATTACTACTTTATTAAGTACTTTTGCTTTAAATTATTAAAATAATGAGCGAAAATTTAAAATTTGCAGTAATTGGAGGAGGTAGTTGGGCAACGGCAATTGCAAAAATGTTGTGTGTGAATCTTTCCGAAATTGCATGGTATATGCGCAATGACGCTGCAATAGAGCACATTCAAAAATATAAACACAATCCTAACTATTTAAGTTCGGTAGAATTTGATACCAAAAAACTTAAATTGACCAACAATATCAACGAAGCAATCGAATACGCAGATTATGTAATTTTTGCTATTCCTTCTGCTTTTTTAGATGCGGAATTGAAAAATATGACCGTTTCTTTGTCTGATAAAATCATTTTCTCAGCGATTAAAGGAATTGTTCCTGAAACGAGTTTAATTGTTGGAGAACATTTCCATATTCAATACGATATTCCTTACTACAATATTGGAGTTATTACTGGCCCTTGTCATGCTGAAGAAGTAGCCTTAGAAAGACTTTCTTACCTGACAATTGCCTGCGGTGATCCGGACAAAGCTTCTATTGTAGCCAAATCACTTTCAGGAAATTATATCAAAGCGAAAATCTCAGATGATATTATCGGAACTGAATATGCAGCAATGCTTAAAAACATTTACGCGATCGCTGCCGGAATTGCACATGGTTTAGGTTATGGGGATAATTTCCAATCGGTTATGATGAGTAACGGAATCCGTGAGATGAAAAAATTTATCAGAAAGGTTCATAAAATGAAACGCAATATCAATGATTCGGCTTATTTGGGCGATTTATTGGTTACAGGATATTCGGTCTTCTCAAGAAACAGAATGTTCGGAAACATGATAGGAAAAGGATATACTGTAAAAAGTGCCATGATGGAAATGAGCATGGTTGCGGAAGGTTATTACGCAACAAAAAGTGCTTATAAATTAAATCAGGGTTACGGTGCTAAAACACCTATTATCGATGCTGTTTATGCCGTTTTATACGAAGGAAAAGATGCTAAGACTGTGTTTAAGAAATTGACGGAGTCTTTGGATTAAACTTTAGAAGAAAGAGGCAAGAAGAAAGAGAATAGACTTTCTTATATAACATAAAAAGAGTCAGGGCTAATTAATTTCGTCCTGACTCTTTTTTATTTATTATTTTGTTCTAATTCAAGAAGCCATTTTTTTCTCCATAAACCTCCACCATAACCCGTAAGTTCGCCACTTGACCCTATTACTCTGTGACACGGAATTAATATTGAAATCCTGTTCATTCCATTTGCATTGGCAACGGCCCTGATCGCTGCCGGTTTTTCTATTAGAAGAGATTGTTCTTTGTATGATTTTACACTCCCGTACGGAATTTCACCTAAAGCTTTCCAAACCCTATTTTGAAAATCTGATCCAGGTGAAAATAACGGAACTGTAAAATCCTTTCTTTTGCCTTCAAAGTATTCCTTCAACTGAAATTCTAAAACATTGAAATGTTCATTTTCCCCCTGAACTATTGCTGCTTTTAAGCTTTTAGCCAAGGTTTTCAATTCGGTTTCCAGCATTTTTCTATCCGTAAATTCAAGCATACAGATTCCTTCTTTTACGGCACAGGCATACATTGTTCCTAGTGGCGTTTCTATTCTTTTAAGGTCAATAATGTTCTGAGTTTTGCTGTTCTTCGGAGAAACACCAAAAACGGCTTTAAACGAATCGTTAAATCCGCTCAAAGATTCACATCCTGCATCAAAAGCAGTTGTTGTAATACTTTCTCCGCCTTTTATCTTTTTGAAAGCGCTGTTGATTCTAAACATTCTCTGGTAAGCCTGAAAAGTAATACCATGATTTTTTAAAAACCATCGTCTCATTTTGCTTGGTTCAATGCCTCGTTTGACCAAATCATAATCTTTAAATTTCAAGGAAGGATCATCTGATAGTTCTCTCAGAATTTCTTTTATAAAGTCGGGCGTTTCGTTATATTTTTCTAACGGAAAACAAACTTTACAAGGTCTGTAACCTTTTAAAATAGCTTCTTTTGAATTGGTAAAAAATTCAACATTTTCTCTTTTCGGTTTTCTGGCCGTACAGGTAGGTCTGCAAAATATTCCTGTCGTTTTTACAGCGGTAAAAAACACACCCTCAAAGGAGGTATCTTTATTTACCGCAGCCTCATACATTATGTCATCTGTAAGTTTCATAATCTATATTAAAAAAGCGGACTAAAATTATTCCTCTGAATTACTTTTTCTATCACATTTTCCAATTGTTTATGCACATAAACAGTAGTAAAATTTCCCATACTAATACGTTTTACATCTAATTTTTTTAAAACTTCAAAATTAGGAAGATTTGGCATGCACATTACATTTAACGGGAGTTTTGTAAACGCTGTTATAGCTTTAATGTCGCCTTCATTTGTAATACATGGAAGAAAAATTCCATCAATACCACAGAGTTCATATTGGCTTATTCTAAGTTTAGCTTCTTCTAAAGCATTAGGTAAATCTAAAAGAAATGCATCACAACGAATGTTTACAAAAATACGGACATTTTTCTTTTTCAAATCCTGAATGATTTCTTTTAATAGTAATGTAAAACCATCAATACTCACTATTTCTCTGCCTTGATTATGTACAATGGAATCTTCGATGTTAATTCCGACTACACCTATTTCGTGTAATTGTATGATATTAGAAATTATTTCTTCAGATGTTTTTCCGTAACCCGCTTCTAAGTCCACAGAAAAAGGAATATTTACACTGGATGCAATCCTTTTAATCATAAAAAAGTAATCTTCAAAAGGCATATTTTCACCATCTTCATAACCTAAATCAGCAGCAATCGCAGCACTTGAAGTTCCCACAGCCTTGAAACCTAATTTTTCAAACTGAAGTGCATTTTGTACATTCCAAACATTACCAATTAATAATGGATTCTCGCTAAAATGCAGTTTTTTAAATTCCTCAAATTTTGTCATAGTCTTTTTTTTTACAAAATTACCTCTTATACAAACTCTGATACAACCGAAAAATTGACAAGTATTTTTTTTTGAGAAAATAGAAGCAAGAACCAAGAAAATAGACTTTCACACGCATGAGCATAAAAAAAGAGTTAAGACTAATCCGATTTGTCTTGACTCTTTTTTATTCCATTCTAAGGCTATTCTCTTGGCTCTTGGCTCTATTCTCTTGCTTCTTATTTAACCATCACCCCTTCAACAAACAAAATAGGCACTTCCTCCGTATCGTTCTCGTTGATTAAATTTGATTTGAAGATGAATTTCTTGTCATACAAAGTGTTTCCGATGAAAAAGGTCACCATAAATTCGTTATTCAAAACCAATAGGCTTTTTTCGATCATTTCAATTTTCACTACCGAAACAGCCGGAACTTCTACAAAAGCATGACGCAAAGTCGATGTTTTTTTCATTTCGCCATCAATTGTTCCAAATGCTTTTGAAACGACCATAACGCTGTCTAAATTAAAATCGCTGTCGTTTACCAGATAAGCGTACCACACTTTTTCCATGAAATCGTCACTCCATTCCTGAACAGCGGCAAGGAATACATTTTCTACTTCCGGGATTGTTATATCTTTTTTCATATCAGTCAAAAGTTATAAAGTCGAAAAGTCGAAAGTCCCAAACTTTGAGACTTTCGACTTTTGACTTTCGACTTAAATTATATATTTGCTTTAAATTGCTCTAAGAAACGAACGTCATTTTCATAAAACATACGAATATCACCAATTTGATAGAGCAACATTGCAATACGCTCCACTCCCATTCCGAAAGCAAAACCATTGAATTCATCAGGATTGATGTCACAGTTTTTAAGAACATTTGGATCAACCATTCCACAACCTCCAATTTCTAACCAGCCTGTTCCTTTTGTAATACGGTAATCAGTTTCTGTTTTCAGCCCCCAATAAATATCAATTTCAGCACTTGGTTCTGTAAATGGAAAGTATGATGGACGTAAACGAATCTTAGATTTTCCGAACATTTCTTTGGTAAAATAAAGTAACGTTTGTTTCAAATCGGCAAAAGAAACCTCTTTGTCAATGTACAAACCTTCTACCTGATGGAAAATACAGTGCGAACGTGACGAAATCGCTTCGTTACGAAACACACGTCCCGGAGAAATAGTACGAATAGGCGGTTTGTTGTTTTCCATATAACGCACCTGAACAGATGATGTATGCGTACGCAACAACACGTCAGGATTCGTCTGAATGAAAAAAGTATCCTGCATATCACGCGCCGGATGATATTCTGGCAAGTTCAGGGCAGTAAAATTATGCCAGTCGTCTTCGATTTCCGGACCTTCGGAAACGTTGAAACCAATGTTGGCAAAAATATCAATGATTTGATTTTTTACAATAGAAATAGGATGACGGGAACCAATAATAACAGGTTCTGCAGATCGTGTTAGGTCACCAAACATACCTTTTACTTCCTGTTTGCTCTCTAACGCTTCAACAATAGCTTTAACTTTATCTTCAGCTGCTGTTTTTAATGCGTTTATAACTTGTCCGAATTCCTTTTTTTGATCGTTAGGCACGTTTTTAAATTCAGCAAAAAAGTC
This sequence comes from Flavobacterium aquidurense, assembly GCA_900107365.1. GTDB lineage: Bacteria > Bacteroidota > Bacteroidia > Flavobacteriales > Flavobacteriaceae > Flavobacterium > Flavobacterium aquidurense. The sequence goes on along the minus strand of FNPS01000007.1, from coordinate 69,909 downwards.
ATTCAAAATACCTTTTTTACCCAAGAACTTAATACGGAATGCTTCTAGCTCTGCTGCATTTTCAGTTGAAAAAGCTTGTGCTTCGCCAATGTGGTCTTTTATCTTATCTATCATTTTCCTTCAATAATTGAGAGAACAAATTTAGTGATTTTAGTTGAAAGTAAACAGTCACAGTCGCAGTTTTCAGTTTAGTAAACATTGAAAATTGCGACTGTAAACTGAAAACTAATCGATAACTTCTCTTTCTAAGAAATAATTCACAATCGCTTCTTTCATCAAAACTGATTGTTCGCCCGCTTTTAACGGCGGCAATTCCTCTTTTACTCTGTAATGAGGCCATCCGTCTTCATCAAAATATTCGAATTCATAGAAACCGTATGGTTCTAATAATCGACAAATGGCGATGTGCATAAGGTTTAATTTTTCATCTTTTTTGAATTCACGATGCACTTTTCCGAGCTCCTGAACTCCGATTAGGTAAATAATAGCATCTAAATCTAAGTCTTCACCTTGTGAAAACTGATTGGATAATATATCGACGAGCTTTTCCCAACGCTCTTTTAATTGTGTATCTCTGGACATTTCTAATTTATGATTTTAGATTTTAGATTTTAGATTGCAGATGATTTAAAGATTTTTTAATCTAAAATCTACAATCTTAATTCTAAAATTATTGTTGCAAAGATACGGACTTCAAATCCAATGACCTTAAAAAATAAAACAACAGAAAAAAAACCTTTGCTTCTTTGCATCTCTGTACCTCTGAACCTCAAAAAACAGATAATTCTTTTATATTTGCGCCTCAATAAAACAACAGATATATGAGTTTTTTCGATATGATTTTTGGGGCACTTTTGGCTTTTAGTTTGTACAAAGGTTTTAAAAATGGCCTTTTTGTAGAAATTGCTTCTTTTATTTCGTTGTTATTGGGAATTTATCTTGCAATTAAATTTTCTTCGTTGATGAAGGGAATGATTACGCCCCATGTTTCCTGGAATCCCAATACAATTCAGGTTACTGCTTTTATTCTGACTTTTATTCTAGTGGTTATTGGTGTTTATTTTTTAGCAAAAATCCTTACCGGAATTGCCGATTTTGCTTTCCTCGGATTGCCGAATAAACTAGGTGGCGCTTTTTTCAGAGTTTTAAAAACAATCTTAATTATGAGTGTTTTTATTGCTCTTTTTGAGAAAATAAACTTCAATAATACCTTTGCTAAAAAAGAAACTTTAGACAAATCTATTTTTTACAACCCAGTAAAAAAAGTAGCCGCTTTTGTTTATCCTTCCATTGAAAAATGGTATGAATCTTTTAAAGAAGAACATGCTAAAGATTCTGAGAAAAAATCCACCGAAGCTTCTGCAAAAGAATAATTAAGTTCCAGAGAACATATTTATAGCAATTTGTATACACATTAAACACAACCCCAGCGGGGTGACATGTTTATAGAAATTCATGAGCCCATTTGACAAAAACCCCAACGGGGTGAAATATTAAATAGAACATGAATATATCGCTCCGCTGGAGCTTTATTTCCATTTAATATCTGATTACTATAAACATTCTGCTCCGCTGGAGCTCCGCTGCAATAAACCCGACAGTCCCGAAGGATCGGGACTGTCGGGTTTGAAATTCATTTACGAGCAACTACCAGTTTATTTCTAACTTCTCTCCTTTTTTCAATGTGATATCTTGCTTTTTATCACCGCTTATTAAAGTTGTTTTTCCACCATTTTTAGAAATTATCGTAACTTTTTTAAGTGATTTATTTTCCCACGACATTTCAATTTCAAATCCTCCTCTTGCACAGATTCCTTTTACAAATCCGGCTTCCCAAGCGTCTGGTAAAGCAGGCAATAATCTAATTTCGTTATCATCAGACTGGACTAACATTTCAGCAACGGCTGCAGCTCCGCCAAAGTTTCCGTCAATTTGAAATGGCGGATGCGCGTCGAATAAATTCGGGTACGTTCCTCCTCCTCTTCTTGCTTTGTCTGCTTTCTTTCCGTCCGGATCTACGTAACGAAGTAATTCTCTGTACATTTTATAAGCGCGATTCCCGTCCCAAAGTCTTGCCCAAAGATTAATTCGCCAGCCTTTTGACCAACCTGTGGTTTCATCGCCTTTTATTTCGAGTGTTTTTCTTGCTGCTGCCGCTAAATCAGGTGTTTTCTCCGGTGTAATTTGGTGGCCTGGGAAAAGTCCGAATAACTGGGATTGGTGACGGTGTTTCGGATCTTCATCATTCCAGTCAAAATACCATTCCTGCAAATTTCCTTTTTTACCCACTTGATAAGGATAAAATTTAGAAAGTGCTGCTTCTAGTTTTGTTCTGAAAGCAGTATCAATATTTAAAACTTTTGACGCATTAATCGTTTTCTCAAAACATTCTCTGATCATGGCCAAATCTGCAGTTCCGCCGTACATTGTTGCTCCAATATAACCGTCTGGTGCAATAAATTTGTTTTCAGGAGAAGTTGACGGGGATGTAATTAGTTTTCCGTTTTTATCTGTAGTCATCCAGCCCAGAAAGAATTCAGATGCCCCTTTCATAATTGGATAACCTTCATTTTTCAGGTAATTTTTATCTTGGGTAAAAACATAATGTTCCCAAATATGTGTACTCAGCCAGGCACCGGATAATGGCCAGCAAGCCCAACTTGGATCATCTTTTCCGAACGTTCCAACCGGGTTTGTCATTGCCCAAATATCAGAGTTATGTGCCGAAGCCCAGCCTTCATTTACGCCATAAAATGTTTTTGCCGTTACTTTTCCCGTTACCGAAAGGTTTTTAATGAAAGATAAAAGCGGTAAATGCATTTCTGAAAGATTGGTGTTTTCTGCTAACCAATAATTCTCTTCCACATTGATATTCATGGTGTAATTACTGCTCCAGGGCGGATTTAAATACGGATTCCAAATTCCTTGCAAATTCGCAGGAACGCCCATTGTTCGTGAGCTGCTAATCAATAAATAACGCCCGAAATTGAAATACAAAATCTCCAGATTTTTATCTTCTTTTCCTTCTGAATATCTAAGTAATCTTTCGTCTGTTGGCAGATCCGGAGCCGTTGTTTTTCCCAGATCCAGATTGACACGATTGTAGAATTTTTGATAATCTGAAATATGAGATTCCTTTACTTTATCAAATGGTTTTGCATAAGCTTTGTTCAAATTTTGCGCCGCAATTGCTATGTCGTCCACACCTTCTGTTGCAGGATTTTTGTCAAAACCATTAAAGCTTGTTGCCACAGAAACGTAAATAATAGCTTCTGTTGCGTCTCTTAAGATTAAAGATTCTCTGGAATTTGTAATTTTACCGTCCGTTTTTTTGATTTGGATTAAAGTGGTAAATTTTGTTCCTCTTTCTTTTACTTCGAGGTATTTTGGCAAAACAGTATATCCGGGATTTTCGTGAATGGGCGCAGTACCCGTCATCATCAGTATATTATTTCGCACTTCAACATTCGACTTTAATAAACTCTTTAAATTAATGTCAAAATTTAAAGCACCTTTTTGATCTGTTGTCAGTTTGATTATCATAATTTGATCCGGAGCCGAGACAAAATATTCACGGGTATATTTTATGCCCGCCATTTCGTAACTTACTTTTGATATTGCGTTCGAGAGATCCAGTTCCCGATGGTAATTTACCGCTTTCCCTTTTTCAGAATTATTAATTTCTAAAGTTCCTAAAGGCGCAAAAGATTCGGAGTTTTTACCCTGAACTTTTTTATTTAACTCATCTGCCAGTTTGTAATTTTCATTTTTTAATGCTTCGCGAATTGCCGGAATATTTTTGTAGGCATCCGGATTCATTTTGGCATTTACGGGTTCACCCGACCAAAGTGTGGCATCATTTAGATAAATTTTATCTGAATTGGCACCTCCAAAAACAGTTGCTCCCATTTTTCCGTTTCCTAAAACAAGGCTTTCTTCAAAAAACTCTGCGGGTTGGTTGTACCATAAAACATGATTGGATTGTGCATTTGCATTTTTACTGAAAAATGTGATTAGTAAAATGAAAAATGTTTTTTTTGTGAGGTTTGTGTTCATTTTGTTGCGTTTAAAATATGTCGCTCCTACGGAGCTTTATGCTGATGTTCACTTTTTATCAACGGATTTACATCCGTTGCTACCATTATTTCGTTCCTACGGAACTTTATCATGATGTCGATTTATTTATCAACGGATTTACATCCGTTGCTACCATTATTTCGTTCCTACGGAACTTTATCATGATGTCGATTTATTTATCAACGGATTAATATCCGTTGCTACCAACATTTCGTTCCTACGGAACTTTATCATGATGTCAACTCATTTATCAACGGATAAAATCCGTTGCTACCATTATTTCGTTCCTATGGAACTATATTGTGATGTCGATTTATTTATCGACGGATTAATATCCGTTGCTACTAACATTTCGTTCCTACGGAACTTTATCATGATGTCGACTCATTTATCAACGGATAACATCCGTTGCTACCAACATTTCATTCCTACGGAACTATCTTCCCGTTATGATAATCCATTTATGATGAATTATAAAAATGATATTTTCTTGTTTACCTGTCAGCCGCGTGAGGGATAGAGCTAAGCTACCGCAGTAGCAGCGAAAGCCCGACCGTAGCGGGATAAGAAGGCGTATTTACGCAAAGTTTATTTGCCTTCTTATCCTGGTATGGTCACGCCCAACTATTTAGAGCAACAGATTAAATTCCATACTAAAATATTAATCGTTCCTCTCGAACTTTTTACTTTTTACAATTCACATTGAACATTATTTGCTCACCTTATATTTCTCGTTTGCCGTAATCATTTCCCAATTATCAGTTCTGAAAGGTGATGCCGGGAATTTTTCTTTGTTGAAAAGGTTAATTTCGGTATCGTCATCTGCCCAACCGTAGTGAACGGCAACCGGATTTGGAACATTTTCGCTTGAAACGATTATTTTGTTGTCTTTAATTATCGCTTTCGCGGAATGAAAAACTTTGTCGGCACCTGCGATTTCGAAGCCTTTTACGTTTTGGGAATTATCAGAAGCTGATAATCCGCTTCCTGTATTATCGAAAGTCAGGATGATTTGGTTTCCTTTTATTTCCTGAGATTTATAGGTTGGACCGCTGTAAACTTGTTTTTTGCCGTAAACATTGTTTAGTGCAATAGCTGCCAAACGCAATCCAACGTCTTGTTTGTTGGTTGGGTGAATGTCTTTTGCGTTTCCGATATCTGTGGTTACGGCCATTCCGGTATTTTTCAATTTTAAAGTTTCGGCTTGTGCTTCGCGAAGTTCAGCCCAACGGCTTCCGACTTTACTGTTTCCCTTGAATTCATCAAAAGTGGATAACTGAACGAAGTAAAAAGGGAAATCGCCCTGATTGAATTTTGTTCTCCAATCTGTAATCATCAACGGAAATGCTTTTTTGTATTGATTGGCTCTCCAAACATTGGCTTCTCCCTGATACCATAATACGCCTTCGATTGCATACGGAACCAAGGGATTTACCATGGCATTGTACAATAATGACGGATAACTATTTGGTGATAATGATGTTTTTACGATGATAACTTTGAACTTCCATTTTCCGTCCAGCGGAATTGTTTTGCTTCCTACAGTCAGTTTTAAATCGGCTGCATCTCCATAGATTCCGCCGCCGCCGCTGTTATCTACAATTCTTACCGCAATAACATTTTTTCCTTCTTTCAGGACATTTGTCGGAACTTCGTAAACACGTTTAAAATCCCATTGGGTATTTTTACCCACTTCGATTCCGTTTACGTATGTAATATCTTCATCGTCGATTTTAGAAAGGTATAAAGTGGCTTTATTTTTAATGTCTTCTGCCGAAAGTGTAATGGTTTTTCGCATCCATACTATTCCGTCCAGATCGCCTAAAGGCTGGTTTTCCCATAAACCTGGCGTGTTTAATTCGCCCCAATTTGTATCATTGAAGGTTGGTTCTTTAAAAGTTTTTTCGTTTTCTGTACTTACCGGAGTTCCCTGAATTTTTTCGACTCTCTCTTTCATTTGTCTGGCGTACAATTTCGAAATAGAATCGATATTTAATGTTGGAACATCAGCAATCATGGCTTTGAAATCGTCACTTTTTTGAAAAGCTTCACGACTTGTCCAGGTTTCAACATTGGTTCCGCCCCAGGAAGTATTGATGATTCCGATTGGAATTTTTAATTCGGCATACAATTTTTTGGCAAAATAATAGCCAACTGCTGTAAAATTACCAACCGTTTCTTTGCTCGAAACTTCCCATTTTCCGGCTTTTAAATCGTCTTTTGGTTTTCCGCTTAAATCTTGTGCTACTCCAAAATGACGAATCATAGGATAATTGGAATCGGCTATTTCTTTTTCAGCGTTTATGGTTTTTGAAACCTGAAATTCCATATTTGATTGTCCTGAACAAATCCATACTTCACCAACTAAAACATCTTTTATGACAATTTTGTTTTTTCCTGTGATGAGTAATTCAAAAGGACCTCCGGCTTTTTCGGCAGATAGTTTTATCATCCATTTTCCGTTTTTATCGGCAACTATAGTTTTGGTTTGTTTGTTGAAAAGCACTTCAACTTTTTCATTGGGATCTGCCCAACCCCAAACCGGAATTTCTTTATTGCGCTGCAGTACCATCCCTTCCGAAAACAATAATGGCATTTTTACGTTGGCATTTGCTATTATGCTGCATAACAAAAAAAGAAAGATTATATTTTTTTTCATTTTTTTAGATTTAAAAATTAACCGCAAGGTTCGGTAAGAATTACGCAAAGTTCGCAAAGCTTTGCGGTTATTACGCTTGCTTTGCGAACTTTGCGGTTCAATCTGTAGTATCAAATATATGCTATTTATTGCAATCCTTCAATCATGGCGTTCAACGCCTGAGTGTCTGAAACAGTGTTGTCGGCTCTTTTGAAAAGACCAAAACCACCGTCACCAGTATTTCCTTCATCCCAATAGAATGGCAATAAACCATTTGCTTTAGCTTGTTTCACGACAGTTTTTAAATAATAGGCTCTTGATGCCAAATGTAAAGTCAAGGCATCACCCGTAAGCGTTGTACGTCTGATGGCACCAAATTCTCCTAACAAAACCGGAATTCCCTTATCAACAAATTGCGTTTTCATTAATTTGAAATTTTTCTCTAAATCCGCTTCTTCACCCCAATTTGCATTTCGTTCTGTATCTGTTGTTGAGTGGAAACCAGTTCCCCAATAATAGAACATTTTACCCCATGATTCGTCTTTTGTCATACCTGCAAAATTCCATGGTGTATAATAATGTACCTCAACCATCATTTTATTAGCGACTTTATCTGTAGGCAAAGTCAACATCAATTTGTTTGTTTTTTCAATATCTGTCGTTGGGCCCTGAACTACCAATACACGATTGGCATTTTTTCCGCCTGTAGAACGCACGGCATCAATAAAGGTTTGGTGATATGAGTTCAAAACCGCCATTTGCGCTGCATCTTCAACGGCAGGTTCATTGGCGCTGGCAAATAAGACATGCTCATCAAATCCTCTTAAACTTGTTGCAATTTGTTCCCAAAAAGCTTTCTGTTTGGCATTGTTTTCTTCCTTTTTGGCCTCGGTAATATTGTTTTCCAGCCAACCGCCGTCCCAGTGAATATTTACGACAACATACATATCATTGTCTACACAATACTGAACAACTTCTTTAACACGGTTTAGCCAATCTGCTTTTATTTTTGCAGTCGCCGTATTTTCCAGATATTGATTCCATGAACATGGAATTCGGATCGCATTAAAACCTTTTGCTTTCACGGCATCAATTAAAGCTTTGGTAACTTTTGGATTTCCCCAGGCCGTTTCACCGCCCGTTGCTTCCATTGTATTGCCAATATTCCAGCCTAATTTTATTTTGGCTGCCAACTGAACAGCAGTGCTGCTCATTCCGGTTGCGTCGGCAGCAATTGGATTTGTATTATAACTTGGATAAATTCCAGTTTTTCCTGCTTGAGAAACTGGGATTTGTACTGATGCTACTTCACTTGAACTCATGGTTATGACAGCCGTTCTTGCTACAGAAGTAGTATTTTCTGAAGCTGTAACTGTAATTGTAGTTCTGCCCGACACACCTGTAACCGGAGTAAATTTCAACCAGCTTGCCTCTGCTGTAGCAACCGACCAATTAGTGCTGGTTGTTGTCACGATAAATTCTGAAGTACTAGCCGGACTCTGAAAATCAATTTTAGTGACATCAGCAGTAAGTGTTTTTACAAGTGGTGCTGGATCATCTGGCGTAGCTTCTTTATCGGCACTACACGCTAAAATGCTGATCCAGGATAAACACAAAATCGTGTTTAACAGGTAATTCTTTATTAGTCTGCTCATGGTTATTTGGTTTTATAGTTAGTTAAAGTGGTTTTTAGTTGTATTGTAAGCTGAATTAATTGATCGTAATTGCAATCTCTTTTTTGATATCTCTTGAAGAGTTACCCACTTTCAAAGTGTATTTTCCAGCTTCTACAACCCATTTTTTTGAAGCCACGTCATAATACGCTAATTCTTTAACCGGAAGCTGAAGGATTACTGTTTCTGAATTTCCAGCTTTTACCAACACTTTTTTGAAACCTTTTAATTCTTTTGAAGCACGGCTCACTTTTGAATCTGATTTAGACGCATACAATTGCACAACTTCTTTTCCATCTACTTTACCTGTGTTTTTCACATCAATAGCAACAGTGATCATTTCATTTTCAGCATACGAAGTTTTATCAGCTTTAGCATTTTCAAAAGCAAAAGTGGTATACGATAATCCGTATCCAAAAGGATATAACGGCGCTATATTTTTAGTATCAAACCAACGGTAGCCTATTAAAATACCTTCGGCATAATTAACGGTTTTTCCGCCTGGGAAACTTTTTGTTGCATGCGCAGGAGAATCCATAATATTTTTTGGCATTGTCCAGGGTAATTTTCCTGACGGATTTACTTTTCCTAATAGTACATCAGCCAAAGCATTTCCTCCTTCAGAACCATTGAACCAACTCCAAACTAAGGCCGAAGTATTTTTGCTTACTTCATTAATATCAAAAGGTGCTCCGGCAATCATGACAACTATAGTTCTCGGATTTACAGCTTGTACTTTTTTGATTAATTCTTCTTGTCCAAAGGGCAATTTTAAAGTTCGACGATCAGAAGCTTCTGTCTCGTAATCGCGGTTTGAACCTGCAAAAATGATCGCAACATCCGATTTTTTAGCAGCCTCAACAGCTTCGTTAACTTTTGCCGGATCTAATTCGTCTATTGTTACTGGTCCGTTTAATGTAATATCGCCTAGTTTTCCTTTATTTTTTTCATCATAACGCTCTAAATAACCTTCGGCATAATTGATTTTTATTGAAGATGGCAATCTGTTTTTCAAACCTTCAAGAGGTGTAATTTCTCTTTTTGTTTTAACTCCTGCACCAAATCCGCCTAAGGCATTTTTCTTAGTTGCATTGTTTCCAATAACAGCAATCGATTTTACTCCGTCTAATTTTAAAGGCAAAGCATTATTGTCATTTTTCAACAAAACGATTGCTTCTGCTGCAATTTTGTAAGCGTCCTGATAATGCGCTTCGGTTGAAATACTTCCTTTTACACGATTTTTACTATCAGGCCCCATAGCTTTTACCTGAAACAAGGTGCGCAAAATTCTTTTTACGTGAATATCAATTTCTGCTTCAGACACTTCACCTTCTTTTGCCGCAGCAACTAACTTATCAGCAAGGAAAAATTCATTGAAAGGTTTTGGTGTTCCCATCTCAATATCTAAACCGCTTTTTAAAGATTTAGCTGTTGAATGTACCGCTGCCCAATCTGAAACTACAATCCCTTTAAAACCCCACTCATCACGAAGAATTTTATTCAGCATATAATCATTTTCACATAAATATTCTCCTCTGAATTTATTATACGCTCCCATAATTCCGTAAGCATGTCCTTCTTTTACTGCTGCTTCAAAAGCTGGTAAATAAATTTCACGTAGTGTACGTTCGTCAATTTGAACGTCAACAAAATCACGATTTGTTTCCTGATTGTTTGCTGCAAAGTGTTTTACACACGCCATTACATCATTGTCTTGTAAACCAACTACTAAAGGCACTGCAATTTTTTTATTCAAAAACGGATCTTCACTCATATATTCATACGTTCTTCCGCCAAGTGGTGTTCTCACCATATTAATTGCCGGCGAAAGCAACATGTCTTTATCACGTGCACGCATTTCCTGTCCAAGACTATTCCCGAAGGTATACGCCATTTCCGCATCCCAGGTTGCAGCCAATGCACCTCCTGCCGGATAGTAAGTTGCAAAATCGTTTGTTAAGCCAGCCGGAGCCCAATTGTCACGTGAAATTTCTTCACGAACTCCTAAGGGTCCATCGGCCATTTTTAGTTCAGGAATTCCTAAACGTTCTACGGCACCAGTACTAAACATACTGTTTCCATGTAACATTCCGATTTTTTCCTCCAATGTCATTTGAGAAACCAATTTTTCAATCTCTCCATCAAATTCTGAACTTATTTCTTTTCCCTGGTGCTCTTCTGTCTGAACAACATCTGAGTTTACATTTTGCGCGTCTTTTTTACAAGAAGTAAGCAATGCAAAAGCCATAAATACGGGTAGATATATCATTTTGTTTTTCATACTTTGTTAGTTTTTTTGAGGTTTTTTAATCGTTATTGTTTGACGAAATTGAATAAAACAACATCATTTTCGTTCATCTTAAAATCTTTACTGTAGGTTCCTTTTGAATCAATTACAACTTTTTCGATTACAATTGGAGCACCATTATTATGTTCTTTTATTTTATTAACCTGATCAATTGTAAGCTGGGTTGGTTTATTCATTGCGAAATAATCTGCGTAAGCGTCATTCACTTTATAACCCACTTTATAAATCTCTAAATTGTATTTTCCTTTTTGAAGTCCGTTTACTTCAATTTTCACCGTTCCTTTTGGCTGAGACGGTAAATCCTGAACATAATACGTCTGATTCCAAACCTTATCGCCGGGATGTGTATTGGTAAAATCCCAAAACAATAACTGAACATCTCCTTTTGAGTTTTTAGCCGCCCATGAAGAGGTATCCTTATTCTGAAGTTCTGTTTCTCCCAATTTATTCATCAGATAGTACGAGAAATAAGCTGGTTTTTTAATTCCTTGTGTATTCAGCAATCCGAAACCGCCGTGAAAAGGCGTAAATCTTGGTCCGGCTTCTTCAAAAATATCGGTAAAAACCCAATACGACATTGAGTTTGCCGCATTCCCCACTTGTTTTAGTTTTTGAAGAATATAAGCTGCCGAATGATAACTGTCGTGAATAGGATCTGAAGGTGTGTACGAAGAACTCCATTCTGTATAATGCAATTCTAATTTTGGCTTAGCCGAATTCAAAATTTGATTACGGGAATTAATTACATCACCGCTTATACTTGAATCTTCTTTATTTAAAACAGTTCCCGACGTTCCAAATTCATCCAAATAACCTTGCTTTACGCCATAAGTATGTGTTGAAATGAAATCTAAGGGAATATTATTTTTAGCACAAAAATCAATTGTTTCCGGAACCCAGCCTGCACCGGCTGTTGCGGGACCTCCCACTTTATAAGCTGGATTTACGGTTTTGATGCCTCGTGCTGCATATTCATATAATTTGAAATATTCTGCCTGTGTTCCTGTCCAGAAACCTGGTGTTAAATTAGGCTCATTCCAAACTTCAAAATACCATGTTTTTACTTCCTCGGCTCCGTACCTTTCGGTAAAGTGTTGTGTCAGATTGCGGATTAGGTCTTCCCATTTTTTATAGTCTTTTGGCGGCGTTACGTTTCCTTTCCACCAAAAAATTGTCTCTTTTCCACTGGCCAAAGCCGATGGCATAAAACCCAATTCAACAAAAGGTTTCATTTTGATGCTTAAAATAAAATCATACAATGCATCTATATATTGGTAATTGTATTCCGGATTTCCTTTTGCATCTTCTCTGTAAACTGCCATATCATCAGACAATAAACCATGCATTCTGATGTATTTAAAGTCGCATTCTTTTTTGGTCATCGTCAATTGCTGTTGCCAATCGGCGCGCAATCCTTCATTTGCCCGACCCGCACCAATGCATTCTTTGAACATGGTGTTTAATTTTCCGGCCGATTTAGCATAATCAATTTTAATGATTCGATTTTCTGCATTGCTATTTTGTCCAAACAAAACGATATTGTTTAGCAGTAATGAAATAAATAATATTGCTGATTTTATTTTCATCTTATTTTTCTATCCCAACAGGTTTCCAAATCCTGTGAGTTATTTTTATTTTATTCGGTCCAAAATTAATTTTACCTATATGATGATACCTAACAGGTTTTGAAAACCTGTTAGGATATTTATCTATAATTTTTTGAATCGTATTGCTGTTCCGCCAGCACCGCCTAAATGTAATTTCAATACATCCGAAGCTTTTACGGTTTTCTTAGAAATCGCAATTGCAGCCGGATTGTGTGTTTCATCCGTTCCTTCGGCGTCAGCATAAATCTGAGCTTCGTAAGTTGCTTTTGGATCTAAGAATGATAAGGCAACATTTACATCTCTTGCCTTTTCATTTGTGATCGTTCCTAAAAACCAATCCGCACTATTTCTGTCTTTACGGGCTGTTGTAATATATTCTCCAATTTTTCCTTCTAATACTTTGGTATCTTCCCAGTCTGTTGGAACATCTTTTAAGAATTGCAATGCTGGTTTTCCTTCATAATTTTCAGGAAGATCGGCCATCATCTGAATTGGTGCATAAATTGTTACATACAATGCTAATTGTTGCGCTGCTGTTCCGTGTACTCTTTTTCCCGGATAACCTTGTTTTACCTCAACATCAAAGATTCCCGGTGTATAATCCATTGGTCCTGAAAGCAATCTTGTAAACGGAATAATCGTCAAGTGGTTTGGCGGATTTCCTTCGCTCCAGGCGTTGTATTCCTGTCCTCTTGCTGCTTCTCTTGAAACCATGTTTGGAAAAGTTCTGCGTTCTCCGGTATCTTTTATTGATTCGTGATATAAAACGGCTAAATCATATTGCGCTGCTTTCTCCAAAATGTATCTGAAATAGTTCACTCCAAATTGTCCGAAATGATTTTCTTTCATGTTCAATTTAGAACCTACGTGACCAATTTTAACCGAATGCATTCCTAATTTCTTGTACAATGCAAAACCTTCGTCTACTTCTTTTAAGTAATTAATCAGGTTTGAACCCGTTTCATGATACCCCATTAATTCGACATCTTTTGCCTTTCCGTAGGCTACCACTTTTTCTAAGTCGAAGTTGTCAGCACTTTTGGTAAAACTAAACATGTGCATTTTATTCTCATACCAGGCAGGTGTCCATCCTTTATTCCAACCTTCGATTAATAAATGGTGAAATCCTTCTTTGGCTGTAAAATCAATATATTCTTCAGCATGTTTGGTTGTTGCACCCTGAATATCACTTTCCCAGAAAGAATACTTTCCAATGTGCATTCCCCACCAGATTCCGAAGTATTTGTATGGTTTAAAGTAGCTTGTGTTCTTTAATTTGTTTGGATCATTCAGATTTAAAATCAAATAAGAAGTAATCAAATCTCCCGGGTTTTCACCAATTTGAAGCGTTCTCCACGAAGAAGTAAAGCTATCTTTTACACGAACTTTGACACCGTCAGACCAAGGCACTAAATCCGATTTCAATTGTGTTCCGGTTGTGTTGACCAAAGTCATACTGGCAAAATCTACCAAATTGGCTTCATGAAAACTCAATGCCAATCCGCTTTTGCTTTCGATTGTAAGCGGCGTCAAAACAGTATCTAAAGTACTTACCGGTGCATCTTTAAAAAGATATTCATCGCGGTTTTCTCTGTTTGCCGGAATCCACCACGCTTTTCCATCTTCCTTCAAATTGAAAGTCGTTTTTTCATCCATAATGAAAATACTGTCTTTTACATTTTGTTTTGGATACACATATCGAAACGCAATTCCGTCATCGAACGCACGAAACTGAATTTCTAATTTGCGTTTGTTGCCACTCTTTTGCTGTAATTGAACTGAAAGCTGATTGTAATGGTTTCTAATGTTTTTCTTTTCTCCCCAAACCTGTTCCCATGTTTCATCAAAAGAAGTATTTTTCACATTTTTGATTTCGAAGTCAGAACTTAAATTCTCATTTCCTTTCAATAAAAATCCCATATCTGATGGTGTAATCACTTCGGTTTTTCCGTGTGAAACAGCATATTTTGGAGCGTTTTTTACCAGCTCGAATTTTATTTTATTCTGCCCGTTTGGCGAAGCCAATTCGTAAGCATTTTTATTTTTCTGACTGTATCCAATCGTGATAGATAACAATACGGCGGAAAGAATTAGATTTTTTTTCATGATTTTTTCTTAATTCGTCTTTCATAAATCGGATGCCGATGTAACTGCATCCGATTTAAAAAGACTCAACTTAAACTAACTTATTTTTATCCTGTTTGGGATGTATTTTTTTTGCCACTCCCGATAGCTATCGGGATAAAAGATTCGAAATGATTTTTTAATTTTTTTCTCACGCAGATTTAGCAGATCTGGCAGATTTCTAATTTTTAATTCTCAACCTTTAATCATTTTATACTTTTTTATCCCGTAGGGATTTAATGTTGGTAGAAAAACAGAAATCCGGTTTTAATGTCCCGTCAGGGACTACATGTTCTTATTTTGTGTATTCCCTAACGGGAAAAATTACGACACTAATTGATATTGCTACCGACATTAAATCCCTACGGGATAAAAACAACTGATTTATTTAACCCACTCTGTTTTAAAAGTGGTTTTACCTGTTAGTGCATTTGGTGCCACTTCAAAATTGTTTCCTTTTTTAGTCACTGTGATTTCCTGAACGGCATCTCCATCCGGTAAAAATACTTTGGCTTTCGCCGAAGTTGTAGCATCACTTGCATACACTTTCAAAGTCAATTTGCTCCAGTCCATATCTTTAGTAGATTGTGCTAAAGCGATATGAGGTAATGCTGTTCCGTCTTTTACCAAAACTACAATTGGCACTTCGCCCGCTTTGATTTTATGCCATCCTGATTGGTATACTTTTTTCGTTTGATAGTCAATCCAGGTTCCTTCCGGAAGATAAACATCTCTTTCTGTCACTTCTTCAAAAAGTGGAGCAACTAATAAACTTGAACCAAATAAATATTCATTATCTACTAACCAGGCTCCCGGATCGTTTGGATATTCTACAAATAAAGCACGCATCATTGGTAATCCTTTTTGAGAACTCTCTTTTGCCTGAGCGTAGATGTATGGCATTAATTCGTAACGCATATTATCTGCTTTTCTAAATCCTTCTAAGAAATCTTTGCTGTATAACCAAGGCTCGCGCGGAGGTTCGCCATGGCTTCTTACGTGTGAAGTAAACATTCCGAACGGTGCCCATCTTCTGTATAAATTCTCAGGCGATTTTGTTGCAAATCCACCTACATCATGACTCCAGAAACTGAATCCGCTTAATCCTAGTGAAAGTCCGCCTCTTAATTCAGCCGACATGGCACCGTTTGAAGTTTCAGCATCTCCACCCCAATGCAATGGATAACGTTGAGATCCTGCCCAGGTGCTTCTGGCCCAGATTAAAGTATACCCTTTTTCTTTCTGTGTAATTTCGGCGACAGCCTTATTATAACGTAACGGATATAAATTGTGTTCGTAGAAACCGGTTCTTCCCGAATGGTAAATTCCCTCTGGCGGTGCAGCTTCTCCAAAATCAACTTTGAAAACAGAAACGCCCTGATCAAATAAATGTTTCAATTTTGCCTGATACCAGGTAACGGTTTCCGGATTTGAAAAATCTAAAACAGCATCTTCATAAGGAAGATTTCCTTTGCGATCTCTTACTGCTAAATTCTTGTCCATTATTTCTTTGAATAATGTGTTTTTTGGAGAAAAATAAGGCAGTTGCCATAAACACACATGGAAACCATCGTCTTTTAAATCAGACATCATTTTTTGAGCATCTGGAAAACGCTCTTTAGAAAACTCATAATTGTTTCTCCAATCTACATCAAACCAACCTGTATCAAAGTGAATAACATCCGTCGGAATTTTATATTTACGTAAATCTTTGGCAACTTCTCTTCCTTCTTTTTCAGTAAAATAAGTGATTCTGCTCATCCAGAAACCAAACGACCAAAGTGGTGGCATGGCAGCTTTTCCGGTCAAATCTGTATATTGATCTAAAATGTCTTTTGGCTCTCCGATAAAGAAAAATAAATCGGCTTCGTCATCTCCAATGTACATTTCGTTGGCGCTTCCAAAATACCTGCCAAAGTCAACCGTAATTGGTGTCGAATGGTGCATAAAAACTCCGTAACCACGGCTACTCATATAAAACGGAACCGGTTTGTACATCGTTTCATTCTGAATTCCGTTAGCATCATCCGTCCATAAAACTACTTTTTGACCGCGTTTGTTGAATTGCGTGAACGATTCTCCACAACCAAATATTTTCTCATCTGGTTCTAAACTGAAAGCCGCGCCCATACTTCTTGAGTAATCGCTATTTCTGCGTACATAAGAAAACGGAAGTGTTGGTGTATAGGTGTTTTTGAAATCAGAATCATGAAGCGTACTGGTCAGTAATTTTCCAGTTTCATCATAGATTTTTACGTGCCACGGTTTTGTCAGAATTTCAACTCTTCCGTGTTTACTTGTATAACTGTGACCACCTTCAATTTTAGAATATTTCCATAATTCAGGATGATTTGGCGCAACACCGTTAATCAACATCAGAGATTCTTTTTCAGGATGAAATTGTGGTCCGGAAGTCGTTTTGATGCGGATTGTTCTGTCTGAAACAAACTGAATCTGGAAAGGCAATTCAGGCGAAACTTCATATTCCGTTGTTGGAAATTCGTTTGGTTTTTCCACATCAGGTTTCATCATCATGTTGTTGAAAGCCTGACGTGTTTTGTAATTGTATCTTAAATATTTTATAGTTCCCTTTCCGGTTGCAGGATCGAAAGAAGCCAATTCATCTGCAAAATAAAAAGTGTTCAGGTAATTCTGAAAATCTTTGCTGATATCTATTGGTGCATTAAGCACATCTGCATTTTGAATTTGTGCTGATGCTTTTGGCGTCCATAACAATCCCAGGAATAGAGATAAAGAAGCTATTTGTATTTTTTTCATCGGGTATCTTTTACTATTATTTTATTCTGCTGTAATTACAATTGTTGCGGGTTTTAATCCATTCGCTTTAGCGGTCAATTCTAATCTTCCTGTTTTATTAGAAGACTGAACAATTACTAAACATTTTCCGTTTAGAGCGGTATGTTTAGAACCTTTGTACGATTCGTGGCTAACCGGGTCTCCACTACAAACTCCCACTATTTTCCCCTCTCCTTTTAAAGAGAAATTGATTTCGTTATTTGCGTTTGGCGCTAAAATTCCTTTTGCATCCAGAATATCAACCGTTACAAATGATAAATCATTTCCGTCTGCCTTTATATTACTTCTGTCTGCGGTCAATTTTAAATTGGATGGATTTTCTGCGGTTTTGATTTCCGTTTCTAAAACAGTTTTTCCGTTTTTACGGGAAACAGCTTTTAAGGTTCCGGCCTGAAAAGGAACTTTCCACATTACATGCAAATCATCTCCTTTTTTGCTTCTGATTCCAACTGATTTTCCATTTAAGAAAAGCTCAACCTCATCGGCTTTATTATAATAGGCCCAAACATCAACGGTTTGTCCCGCTTTCCAGTTCCAATGTGGAAAAATGTGCAATACGGTTTTATCAGTCCATTCGCTTTGGTACATATAATAAACGTCTTTCGGAAAACCGGCTAAATCTACAATTCCGAAATACGAACTGATTGACGGCCATTCGTAAGGAGTTGGTTCGCCGATATAATCAAAACCGGTCCAAATGTACATTCCGGAAAGGTAATCGTGTTTTTTAATGACTTTCCAGGTCGCTTCGTGTGTAGAGCCCCAAGGCGCCTGCACCTGATCATAAGCCGAAACGGTGTTTCCCGGATTTCCATCTGTAAATTTAAGATCCCATCGTACTGGCCATTTTTTAATCGAATCAGAGTTGGCATCATAATAACCACGCGTTTCTAAAGCTGATGTAGTTTCAGTCGCAATAAAAGGTGTGTTTGGAAAATTCTTTTTATGATATTCATAAGTTTGATGCGCATAATTGTAACCGATAAGATCTAAAACTCCGGCTGCGGCAAGTGGATTTATTTGAACATTATTCTTTTCGAATTGTAACGTTACAGCATCAATATTCATGTTTACCGGCGGATTCATTGCCGCGGTTAAGGGACGTGTTTTATCGTATTGACGTGTAATTGCTGCTAATTCTTTTGCGATTGTAACACCGTTTTCGCTCCATTGTTCCGGAATTTCATTTCCGATACTCCAAACAAAAATACTTGGGTGATTACGGTCACGAAGCAATTGATCGATTAAATCTTTCTTGTGCCATTTGTCCCAGTCGTTTGCATAATCGTATTTGGTTTTATTCTGTTTCCACATGTCGAATGCTTCATCCATGACAATGAAACCCATTTTGTCACAAAGGTCTAAAAGCTCGGGAGCAGGTGGATTATGTGAAGTTCTGATTCCGTTTACACCCATTCCTTTTAAAATTTCCAGCTGGCGTTCGATGGCGCGCGTGTTGATTGCCGAACCAAGTGGCCCTAAATCATGGTGCATGCAAACTCCTTTGATTTTAACCTGTTTTCCGTTTAACAGGAAACCTTTATCCAAATCAAATTTAAAATCTCTGATTCCGAAATTGGTTTTGTACTGATCAACGATTTTATCCTCAACAGCAATTTCAGTAACTGCAGTGTATAATTCCGGTTTGTCAACTGACCATAAAGTTGGAGTTTCAACCTCTGTCACTTGTTTGATGGTTTGTTTGGCGTTTGCCCCGATCGTTATATTTTGGGTAACAGTTGTTACTTTAGTATCATCTTTAAAAATAGTAGTGGTTACTGTTGCTTTTTTTGAAACTGAATTCTGATTCTGAATCGTAGTTTCAAAATTTACGGAAGCTTTTTCGGCAGTAACTTTTGGAGTAGTAACATAGGTCCCCCATTGCCCAACATGAAGTTTATCAGTAGTTTCGATCCAGACATTTCTAAAAATTCCTGATCCTGAATACCAACGTGAATTGGGTTGTTTTGAATTGTCAACCTTAACAATAATTTCATTGTTTTTGTCTCCATAATTTAAGTAAGGAGAAATTTGATATTGAAAACCAATATATCCGTTTGGGCGTTTTCCTAAATAATATCCGTTTACCCAAACTTCACTGTTTCTGTAAACTCCGTCAAAAATGACTGAAGTTACTTTGCTGCTGTCTTCAGCTGCAACTTTGAATGTTTTTTTATACCAGCCTAAACCGCCGTTTAATGCTCCTCCGCCATAACCAGCCGGACTTTTTTCATCAAATTTTCCTTCTACACCCCAATCGTGAGGAACACTTAATGTTCTCCACTTAGTTGAAGTCCCAATAGTATCTTTATCGATGATGCTATCATTTAAATGAAAACTCCAATCGGAATTAAAAGAAATTTTTCGGTTGCTAAATTTTTGATCATCTGTTTTTTTGCATCCTGTCATTACAACAAAACACACCAATAATAATCCTAATTTTTTGTACGAAGCTAGCTGAAACATAGTATTATAAATTTTAAAATAACCTGAAAATAGCGAAACTACTTTCAGGTTATTATGAATTAAAAAATCTTATAATTTTAAGGAATTATATAATGGAAAACAAACCATTCATCCTTTCCTGCATCATATGATGTTCCCAACCAGATACCTTTTTGAAGATAACCTGTATTATACGCTTTCACTACTTTAATCACGTTGACTGTTGGATTCATCCAGCTGGTAGAATTTTGAATTAATGTATTTGTGCCTAAATTGATTTCATTGGTTTCACTGTTGATAGTAAATAAACCGGTAGTTACAACGCCATTTTGACTTCTTGTATAGTTTAATTTACCTCCCCATTGATCAAAACGAATCCATGAATTACCAGCCAATGCTGCCCAATCGTCATTCCATCCCCAGTTATAAGAACTTGTCGAATCAACAGTCCAGCCTTTTCCTTTTCCAATCCAGTCTACAGGATTCCCTTTTCCATCTAAATTCCAAACTCTACCTGCACCAACTCCACCAGTAAGCATCGTTAACAATTCTCCCGGAGCAAATTTGGGATTAAAACCTTCATCAACAACAGGAACAGTAACCGGAGGAACATAGCTGTCAGCATAATCTTTAGCGACATAATTCCAGATGTACCACCAAGTACCTTCACTATTGGTTCTAAGTACAGCAATTCTTAACTGATTATCAGTAAGTTTTAATACTTTAATATTGTTATTCCAGTTACTTGCGTTTGCAATATAGTTGTCTGGTCTTAGGATAGTTGCTCCTGTAGATGTTAAAGTATGCGCGTTGATGTCTAAGAAATAAGTTCCGCTTTCTTTTACAGTTCCGTCTTTTTCCTGAACCGTCATAAAAGGTCCGCCATCAAGGCTGAAAGTCATGTATCGTCCCCAATGCATGTCTGCATCTGTACTTGAATTAGCATTTCCTTCAGGTTCCCAGTTTGGTGTAAAGTTACCCCACTCTACCACTCCACTAGGATCAGCATAAGACATAGCACCCATTGCCAAGCCATATTTACCATTATCAGCTACCCATGATTTTTTCTTACCAACTCCACCGGATAAAGCCGTCCAAAGTGGGTCATTCACATAGTTCAAATTGTCTTTAGTTACCGTAACCGTTACAGGATCCAGCTGTACAATTCCGGCATCAGTAACAGCAGAAATTTTTATAGTATAATTACCTTTAAAAGCATATTTAACTGTTTCTGTTGCTTTGTTTGATTTCCCTGTTACATAATCCCAGGTCAAAATAACACCCGGGGTCGTATTCTTTAAAACTACCGTATTTCCACCCGGATCTACAGCAAAATCCTGAGTAATTTCAAATTTAATATCTGATTTATTTGTAATAGGATCCAAGGAGTAAGACTCTGGCGAACAAGAGGATAACAGCATTGCTGCCACCATCAAAAAGGATGAGATTACTATTTTAATATTTTTCATTGTGTTTCATTTTTTAATTAAAATTACCAACCGGCATTTTGTTTTAATACTCCATTAGACAATGTAATCTGAGTATTCGGAATTTGTTGCAATCCTTTTGTTGCCTGAATTTTAGCTGCCGAGATTGTTTTTGTTCCGGCAACTCCACCACTTAACAAGGTAGTAGTTTCAGCAATTGTAGAAGAGGCTTTTCCAATACCCTGACGTAGTAAATCCCAATATCTAACACCCTCAAGAGCAAATTCTAAATGTCTTTCTTTCAAAATATTATCAGCGTTTACTGGTAAAGCGGTAAAGTTGTCTTTGTAAGCTCTTTTTCTTACCTCATCAAAATAAGCCTGAGCATTTCCACTTCCAAGCTCTGCTGCCATTAATAAAACATCGGCATATCTCACTACCACATAATCCTGAAATTGGCTAATATCCCAAAATTGGCTACCCATAGTTAACGGAAGATCTTTCCCGTCTTTATCCACCATTGGCGAATATTTTTTGTTGTAATAACCTGTATACTCTCTTTGGCTGTTCTTTTTATCAAAAGGAATTTTCTCTTCATCAATTCCAATTACCGTTGCGACACGTCTGGTATCTTTTGCATCGTACACATTCCATAATTTAGAGTTTACAGTAATTCCCCATCCGCGTCCATAAGGGTAAGAAGAGAACTCTCTCATTCCAAACATTACCAACCAGCCATTACCATCCGTATTTCCGTTATAATCACTTGTGTAAGTATATTTTATAGAAAACACAATTTCTTTATTGCTTTCACCTGCATATTTATCAAGTGAAGCCGCTGGCCATAAAGTAGAGAAATCTGCCACCAAACCATGTCCGCTATTGGCAATAACATTTTCTAAATGACCCAGAGCCTGAGCTTTAGTAACTACTCCAACTAAATCACTTTTTCCATAATAACCAGTATAGTACAGGTAAACACGTCCTAGTAAAGATTTGGCTGCCCATTTTGTAATACGTCCACCAGTTGTTGTGTTGTATGCTGTTGCTGGCAAATTGTCTGCAGCAAAAACCAAATCCTGCGCTATTACTTTATAAACTTCATCAGGATTTGCCTGTGGAACATTTTCAGAAGAAGGCGCTGTTAACAATGGAATATTTCCCCATAAACGCACCATTTCAAAATAAAGATACGCTCTGATAAATTTAGTTTCAGATTCGTAAGTGTTTTTTAAAGTTGTATTTCCTTTCCAGTCAATCTGATCCATTTTAGACAAGAAAATATTACAACGGTAAAGTGCTTTATAGTAAGCAATCCAGTTACCATTCAGCATATCAACATCTGATGGAGAACGTGTAATATCAAATTCATCGATAGCTGCATAATTGAAACCATCAGAATTACCGGTTCCTCCAAAACAATCATCAGACATTACTTCGCTTATTACCGGAACACCCAGGCCCGATGCTCCGGTAGCAACTTGCAAACCATCATAACAACCCACAAGTGCTGTGTAAGCATCATCTGTGGTTTTGTAAAAATTTGTATCTGTTAGTTGTGTCAACGGTTCTGTTTCTAAACTGCAAGAACCCAGAGACAATAAGCTAAAACAGAAAATATATAAATATGTATTTTTCATCTTTTTATTTATTAAAGTTTAACATTTAATCCCATCATGAATGTTCTTGGTCTTGGATAGTATCCAACATCAACACCTGATGAAAATTTCTGGTCATCGTTTGAAGAACCAAATCCAATTTCAGGATCCATACCATTGTATTTTGTAAAAGTGTATAGATTTAATACTGAGAAATAAAGTCTGAACTGACTTGCAAAAAATGGTTTTGATTGTTTCATTTTAGCGAAATCAAATCCTAGTGAAACTGTGCTGATTCTTAAGAAATCACCATCCTGAATGTATAAGTCAGAAAACTGTGTAAAGTTTCTGTTGTCTTCAGTTACTCTCGGAACCGTGTTTGACGAACCTTCACCATGCCAACGATCTAAAATTGCAGATGTATAATTTCCGTAAGCGCCGGCCTGATTTCTATAAGATTGTACGATTTGGTTTCCTGCAACACCATTTGCCATCAATGAAAAGTCAAACGCTTTATAACTAGCTGACAAAGAGAAACCAAATGTAAAGTCAGGATTTGGTTTTCCGATCTCTGTTTTATCAGAAGCATCTATTTTGTCATCTCCGTTTACATTTTGATAAATCAGATCTCCAGGAGCTGCATTAGGCTGTAATACTACACCACTAGCTGATTTATAATTATTAATTTGCTCCTGATTTTGGAAAACACCACCTGTTTTATATCCCCAGAAATAACCTAATGGGAAACCGTTTTGTGCTCTGTAGAATTCACCTGCATTATCATAAAGCTCATTGCTTAACCCGTGAATAATACCATCAGAATTAGGAATCTGTCCAACTGTGTTTTTATTATAAGCACCATTTGCACTAATGTTATAATTAAAATCTCCAATTTTATTTTGGTAATTCAAGCTTAACTCAACCCCTTTATTTACTACATCTCCACCATTAATAAATGGAGCATCAGCACCGGCAGTTGCCAATATTGGAGCCAAAATTAACCAGTCTTTACTTTTCTTATTGTAAACATCAAAAGTTACACTTAAAGCATTATTTAAAAATCTGGCATCTAAACCAAAGTCAACCTGCTCTGAAGTTTCCCATTTTAAATCCAGATTTGAAAGCCTGTCCGGATAAGCTCCTGGTGTAAGAACACCTTCCGTATCTCCAAAAATGTAATTCGTATTGTTTGATTTGATAGTAGATAGATATTGGAAAGCTCTTGCATTTTGATTTCCTACTTGTCCCCAGCTTCCTCTCAATTTAAGAAAGTTGATTACTTTTGAATCTTTCAAAAACGCTTCATTTGATACAATCCATCCTGCAGAAACAGATGGGAAATAACCCCACTCATTTTCTTTAGAAAAAACAGAAGATCCATCCATTCTAAAAGTGGCATTTAACAAATAAGTTTCTTTATAGTTATAGTTTAACCTTCCAAAGTAAGACATTCTTTTAGTCTCTTGTTTCAGACCAGTCATTGTCATTTTTGCACCATCTTTATTAGTGGTATTGTTTAACCAGGCATGTTCTAAATCATCAAAAATCACATCTGCGTTAGTTGCCGATACATTCGTTCCGTCATAATTAATAGAAGAGGTACCTACCATAGTTTCAAAGTGATGATTTTCGGCAGCATTAAATTTATAGGTTAACAAGTTATCCCAAGTAATAGTTTTGCCTTTGTTCATGTTTTGATTCACTTTGTCAAAAGCACTATTTGCATAAATTGACAATTGGTAAATAGGAGAATAAGAATGACCTTCTCCTGCATAATAATCAAGACCTAAGGTAGTTTTTAACGTTAAGTTTTTTATTGGCTCAATTTGCAAATAAACATTACCTAATAATTTCTGGTTGTTACTTTCATTTTGATTGTT
The DNA here is from genome assembly GCA_900107365.1 of Flavobacterium aquidurense. Taxonomy (GTDB): domain Bacteria; phylum Bacteroidota; class Bacteroidia; order Flavobacteriales; family Flavobacteriaceae; genus Flavobacterium; species Flavobacterium aquidurense. The sequence goes on along the minus strand of FNPS01000007.1, from coordinate 45,315 downwards.
GTAAACCATTAAAGCATACGGGTTTGCGGCACCTGCCAACCATGGTTCAGTATCTTTTGTAGTGTCATAATAATTACCATCAGCATCGTACATTGGCATTAATGGAGTTGCCTGAAAAGCATTTCTTAATGAATTATTATATTGATTTCCAACACCAATTCCGTTTTTATCAATATAAGCGAAGCTTAAGTTTTCACCTAAAGTCACAACATCTTTGTACAATTTATGTTCAGAATTAAATCTGAAATTGTAACGTTCGTAGTTGGACAAATCTTTTCCTCCTACAACCCCTTCCTGACCTAAATAAGACAATGAAGTAGAATAAACAGAAGTATCAGAACCACCTGAAGCTCCAAATGAAAAGTTTTTAGTGGCGGCATTATCAGTAAGCATATGGTCCATCCAGTTTGTTCCTGATCCTAATGCTGCAATTTGATCATTCGTGAAATAGGGATTTTTACCAGAATTCACAGCGGCTTCATTTAGCATAACACCATATTCTGTTGCGTTTAGCAAATCAACTTTTCTGGCTACAGATTGAATTCCATAGTATTGATCGAATGTGATTTGCCCGCCTGCGCCACGTTTTCCTTTTTTGGTCGTTACCAAAATAACCCCGTTTGAAGCCTGAGAACCATAAATAGCAGCTGAAGCAGCATCTTTTAAAACCGAAATAGATTCGATATCTGAATTGTTCAAATAAGAAATATCACTTGTCAATATTCCATCTACAACATAAAGCGGACTAGTTCCTGCAGTCGAACCAGCACCTCTGATCACAACATTCAAACCTTCTCCCGGTTGTCCTGAAGTAGACGTAACCTGAAGTCCCGCCGCTTGTCCCTGAAGTGCCTGAAGTGCATTTGTAGTATTGGTTTTCGCAAGATTCTCTCCACTTACCTGAGTAACAGCATTGGTAACTAATGTTTTCTTTTGCGAACCGTATCCAATAACAACTACTTCTTTAAGTTCTGAAGTTTCTTCCTCCAATTTGACGTTAATCGTTTGTTGCGTTCCTACGGTTATTTTCTGGCTTTTGAATCCAATAAAAGTAAATATCAGAACATCGCCTGACTTTGCTTCTATTTTATAATTTCCGTCAAAATCGGTTGTAGCACCGGTTTTAGTTCCCTGTACAGCGACACTTGCCCCCGGAATTCCCATTCCGTCAACGGTCGATATTACAGTTCCACTTACAGATCGGGATTGTGCCTGTGCAAAACCCGACTGTATCATAAATAAGCTAAACAACAGTGCCGTGCAAAACGAGGACATTGTTGTTTTCATACAATAGTTGCTTTTCATAATAAAAAAAGTTGGTTAAATTAAGTTAGTTGATTGTATATAAGAGTGTAAGTTTCATTGCGCGTATACCAATAACGACAATTATACAGACTGTTTTCAGCTGTTTTAATTGCTTCCAAAATTGTTCTTTTAAAACTTATAGTCATTTTGAACTTATCTTATGGTAAATTTGACTACAAGTGTAAAACTTTTTTTCTATTTTAGCAAAATATTAAGGTTATTTTTTTCTAATTCTGATTTATGGAGATTCAATTTTATTGATCTGATAAGTTTACGGTCGAAAATGAAATAAATAATATCAAAAAAATACCGAAGTAGAATTTTGATAATCAATCATTTAAAGAATTCTGATTTTTAAATTGATTTTTTTAAGAATTTCAAATAGCTGATTATCAAATTTTTACTTTGTTAAAAAAATATTAAGTAATCAATAAAGACACTTATGCATTTTATTTGTTTAATTTGTCAAAATTTCTCTCATGCATGGATAAAAAAATAGATTCCGATTCAGTCCTGAAAAATGAACAAAATGCAATGAATGCGATCACGATTGACTGCGTTATATTTGGTTTTGATGAAGGAAGTTTAGAAGTCCTTCTGGTGCAACATGGCGAAGGAATCAGTAAAGGGAAATGGGGACTTCCCGGAGGATGGATTTATAAAAAGGAAAGCACAGACAACGCAGCACATCGTTTATTGAATGAGCTAACCGGTCTTGATAATATTTATCTGGAACAGCTAAAAGCCTTTGGAGATCCGGATCGTTTTCCGCTTCGACGGGTTATCACTATCGGATATTATGCTTTGGTGAAAAGAGAAGATTATAATATTAAAGCAGGTTTTACGGCAGCAGATGCCAAATGGTATAAAATTGATGCTATTCCGAATTTAATTTATGATCACAATGAAATTCTGGCTTATAGTCTGAAACATCTTCAAAACAGAGTGCGTCAGGCGCCAATTGGTTTCAATCTTTTGCCTGAAAAATTCACTTTATTGCAATTAATGCATTTGTATGAAGAGATTTTAGGAATCGAAATGGACAAATCTAATTTCAGACGAAAAATTCTGCATATGAAATTATTGGTTGCTTTAGATGAAAAACAACAAGACGTTTCGCATCGAGCGGCAAAATTATATAAATTTGATCCGGAGATTTATACTAAACTCACTGAAAGAGGTTTCAATTTTGAATTTTAATAACACGCTTATACAAGCAAAGAATGGCAGCATTATCCCCTAAAGAAATTTCTAAAATCGACACTATTTTAAATAGCCCGACACCAGCAGTTGATGGTATTTCAATTGACTGCGTAATTTTTGGTTTTAAAAAAGGAAGTCTGGAAGTGCTCTTGGTACAACATGCCGGAGGAGAAAGTGAAGGAAACTGGGGATTGCTTGGCGGCTGGATGAAAAGAGAAGAAAGCGCTGATGATGCCGCACATAGAATTCTTTATGAACTTACCAGTCTTGACAATATTTATCTGGAACAGCTAAAGGCATTTACAAATCCAAAAAGGGTTTTAGATCGACGTATTGTTACTATCGGATATTACACTCTTGTCAATCAGGAAGATTATGATGTTAAAGCCAGTTTAGCAGTAAAGGAGGCAAAGTGGTGTAGAATCAATGAAATTCCGAATCTAATATTTGACCACAACGAGATTTTAAATTTCAGTTTATTGCAGCTTCAAAACCGCGTTCGCCAGGCGCCAATTGGATTCAATCTTTTGCCTGAAAAATTCACTTTATTGCAGTTAATGCATTTATATGAAGAGATTTTGGGAGTTGAACTGGAAAAATCGAACTTTAGAAGAAAAATTTTGCACATGAAATTGTTGGTTGCCTTAGATGAAAAACAACAAGATGTTTCGCACAGAGCAGCAAAATTATACAAATTTGATCCTGACATTTACAGTAAACTAACCGAAAAAGGATTTAATTTTGAATTTTAAGGTCTAATTTAAATTCCAGATTCTAACTATCGAAGAACTACATTCCAGAATCCAAAACTTTGCGCTATCTTTGCGCCTTAATAACATGCTCTAACGCAATCGCTACAGGGCAAATTTACATCCGGAAATTACTAAAACTCGCATAAGAGAATTGAAATAATAAAATGAAGAAGATACGTAACTTTTGCATTATTGCACACATTGACCACGGTAAAAGTACACTGGCAGACCGCTTATTGGGCGCTACACAAACCGTTACAGCTCGTGAAGAAAAAGCACAATTGCTTGACAACATGGACCTGGAGCGCGAGCGTGGAATCACCATTAAGAGTCACGCCATACAAATGGAATATACTTATAAAGGAGAAGAATATATTTTAAATTTAATTGACACTCCTGGTCACGTTGACTTTTCATACGAAGTTTCGCGATCTATTGCCGCCTGCGAAGGGGCGCTTTTGATCGTTGATGCTGCACAAAGCATTCAGGCACAAACAATTTCAAACTTATATTTAGCTTTAGAAAATGACCTGGAAATTATTCCGGTTTTGAATAAGGTGGATTTACCAAGCGCTAATCCGGAAGAAGTTAGTGACGATATCATCGATTTATTAGGATGTAAATTGGAAGATATTATTCATGCTTCTGGAAAAACAGGGTTTGGTGTTGAGAATATCTTAGCAGCTATTATCGAAAAAATCCCTCCACCAAAAGGAAATGTTGATGAACCCTTACAGGCATTGATTTTTGATTCACATTACAATCCATTCCGTGGAATTGAGGTAATTTTTAGAGTTGTAAATGGAGAAATCAGAAAAGGGCAAAAAATTAAATTCATGGCTACCGGCAATGAATATTTTGCTGATGAAGTAGGAACTTTAAAGTTGAATCAGGTTCCAAAAAATGTTATTTCTACCGGAGATGTTGGATATTTGATTTCTGGAATTAAAGAAGCAAAAGAAGTAAAAGTTGGTGATACATTGACAGATGCAAAAACACCAACCACAAATATGATTACTGGTTTTGAGGATGTAAAACCAATGGTATTTGCCGGAATTTATCCTGTTGATACTGAAGATTATGAAGATTTGCGTTCTTCTATGGAGAAATTGCAATTGAATGATGCTTCGTTAGTTTTTACACCTGAAAGTTCTGCAGCGTTAGGATTTGGTTTCCGTTGCGGATTCTTAGGAATGCTTCACATGGAAATTATCCAGGAACGTTTAGAGCGTGAGTTCGATATGACTGTAATTACTACAGTTCCTAACGTTTCGTATCTGGCTTACACCAAAAAAGATCCGGAAACTCCATTCGTAGTAAACAATCCTTCTGACTTACCTGAACCATCTCGTTTAGACAGAGTTGAAGAACCTTTTATTAAAGCGACCATCATTACAAAATCTGATTTCGTTGGAAACGTAATGAGTTTATGTATTGAAAAACGTGGTCAAATTACGAATCAAACGTATTTGACTACAGAACGTGTTGAATTAAATTTTGATATGCCGTTGGCCGAAATTGTATTCGATTTTTACGATCGTTTAAAAACAGTTTCTAAAGGTTATGCTTCTTTTGATTACTCTCCTATTGGAATGAGAACTTCTAAATTAGTAAAACTGGACGTTCTTTTGAATGCACAAACGGTTGATGCACTTTCAGCTTTGATTCACGAAGACAACGCTTATAACATCGGTAAAAAAATGACCGAGAAATTACGTGAATTGATTCCAAGACAACAATTTGATATTCCGATTCAGGCGGCAATTGGAGCTAAAATCATCGCTCGTGAGACGATTAAAGCACTTCGTAAAGACGTTACCGCAAAATGTTATGGTGGAGATATTTCGCGTAAGCGTAAACTTCTTGAAAAACAGAAAAAAGGTAAAAAACGTATGAGACAAGTTGGAAACGTTGAGATTCCGCAAGAAGCTTTTATGGCTGTTTTGAAACTTAACGACTAGTTTTTTTAGAAAAAAGAGGCAAGAGTAAAGAATATAGAATAGAAACCCCCGATAACTTCGTTATCGGGGGTTTTGTTTTTATGCAATTGATATGTTAAATGTCCATCCGGATATAATGAGATCACGAACGACTTCGTTTGTTTCGGCACCGTATTTTACCGTATAGATACCTTTATTGGTAACGTATCTTTCTGATAATTTTACTGATCCATAGATACCACCGAAGATGACGGTAAAAAGTCCCAGCATAAATACGAATGTGTTTAAATTTGCAAAATTATAAAGCAAAAGCCCTAATAATAATATAACGGAAACCATCGACAGGCTAATGGCCTTATTCCTTGCATCGTAATGAATGGCTTTGCAAGACTCGCACCTGGGTATTCCAATTAAAATTTTCGAATATTCTACAGATTTGTAAATAACGATATTGGTTTTATCGTCTTCTACAGTAAGCGGTAAAAAATAACAATCATTTATATTTTGCATTTTAGCCTGTCTGCAGTAGGCGCATCTGTGATCGTGAGGCTCAAATCTCTTATAAGCCTCGTCAAAGGTGTAATTTCTAATCATTTTATTTGGGGTTTAAAATTTAAAAATTAATCTTCTCCGGTAAAGATCATTTGGACAGAACGTATTTAGTAAAAAAGCTTGCGTCCAAAAGAAAGTGCAACATGAATTATTAGCTCCAGATTTAAGTAGGTAGCACTGTTTCTAAAAATAAATTGCAAAGCAACTCATTATTCATTTGCTCTATTTTATATGGATTTAAAAATAGCAAATAAAACAAATTAACAATCTAAATTGTATGAATATTTTTCTATTTATTTCACTACTTCATAAATCCTTGTATTTACACGCTTTTTACAATTTTAGCTTAATAAACCATAAGTAAATACTTATAAAAACAAAAAAAATAATTTAATCGTCTAGTTTTTAGTGCATTTCATCGAGATTAGAATAAATTTTAACACAAAAAATATAACTTTAATCTTACAACTAAAAAAAAATTATATTATGAAAACGAAATTTTTAATTATCGCAACATTGTTTACTTTTTCATTTGTCAATGCGCAACAACAAGAAGCAGAGGAAGAAATGCACTCAGCAAAAGGTGTTAAATTCTCAAAGGGAGATATGTTTATTGAAGGAGGTATCTCGGTTAGTACAAGTGACGACTCGAACGCTTATTCTATCAATCCAAAATTTGGATATTTAATCGCCGATAACTTTGCGGTTGGAGGAGATTTAGATTTTGGAGGAGGTAAAACGGATGCCAATGATGGTAAAACCAGTTTTTTTGGCATCGGTGCTTTTGCCAGATATTACTTTTTTGAAGCTGACTCGAGACGTTTCAAAGCATTTGCAGATGCAGGTCTTGGTTATAGCCACGCAAAAGCCGAATACAATATTGTAGGCGATCCCGTGCGATATGATAATACTACAAACGGAATAAAAGCTAACATTACCGTAGGATTAAATTATTTCTTTACTAAGAAATTTGCCGCAACTTTTGTTTTAGCCGACATTTTAACCTACAATAATGCCAATCCGGAAAACGGGTCATCATCAAACAGTTTTGAATTAAATATTAATTTATTCAACAACATCTTTGCACAACCTAAATTTGGACTGTTATACAAGTTTTAAAATTTAACTTGTCAGCCTTACTTTGACGGTTTAACCGCAAAGTTCGCAAAGGGTTTACGCAAAGTTCGCAAAGCAATTTTAACCCGATAACTTTTGTTATCGGGTTTATTGTTTCTATCAACCTTTGTATCTTTGAATCTTAGAACCTCAGCAACTCAGAACCTCAGAACCTCAGAACCTCAAAAAAATGCTTGACGAATCTCCAAAACGTTTTGACCGTATTGTCGCGATCCTGATTCAGTTACAATCAAAAAAAATTGTAAAAGCCCAGGAATTGGCCAATCGCTTTGAAGTCAGTTTACGAACTATCTACAGAGATATTCGAACATTGGAAGCATCCGGAGTTCCAATTTACAGTGAAGCCGGTGTGGGTTACGCCTTGATGGATGGCTACAGATTACCGCCCGTTATGTTTACGCGCGAGGAAGTAAGTAGTTTTATTGCGGCAGAAAAACTGATGCAGAAATTTACAGATCCTTCTTTAGGAAATCATTATGCCTCGGCAATGTTTAAATTAAAATCGGTTTTGCGAAGTTCTGATAAAGATTGGCTTTCGAATATTGAATCGAAAGTGGTTATGCAAACTGCTGAGCCCATGTTTAATGATAATTCGCCTAATACTTTGGCTGTTCTATTTGAAAGTATAGCGGAGAAAAAACAAATATTACTTTCTTATAAAACCGTTGAAAAAGACGAAAAAACACAAAGAAACATTGAACCTGTTGGTGTTTTTCATGATCACAATAGCTGGTATTTTTTAGGATATTGCCATTTGAGAAAAGATTACCGACAATTTAGAACAGACAGAATTCAGAGCATTCAAAAAACCGAATATGATTTTACAATCGAACACGATTCTTTAGAAACCTATTTAAGTAAAACAGAAACCATTCCGACCACAAAAGTTAGAATTTTGATCGAAAAGAAAATCGCGAGATATTTAGAAACAGAGCGAAAATACCACGGTTATATTTCGGAAAAGGAAGTTGACGGTCAAATAGAAATGACTTTTATGTGCCGCGATATCGAAAGTGGTTTTGCACGTTGGTTTTTAATGTTTGGCGATTATGCCAAAATTTTGGAACCGGAACGACTTAAAGTCCGGGCTTTAGAATTATTAGAAATCAATAGAAAAAGACTTTTATAAAAAAACTCCTGAAAGTAATTCTTCTTCAGGAGTTTTTTTATTTACAAACTACAGGTTTTTTATCTTTCCCAGAAAAAAGGAGGTTCGATATTTAAAGCTCTTAAATAGACATAACCTTGTCCACGGTGATGTATCTCGTTGTCAATTAAATACAAAACATTTTGAATTACAGGGAAATTATATTGTCCAAACAAATTGAAAGTTTCATTAAAATCTTCAATCGTTAATTGTTGCCAATATTTAGTAATTTCTGCTGTCGCCTCATCCCATTTTTCAAGATATTGCGCTTTAAAAATCAAATTTTCAGATGCTTCTGCAAAAGGTGCTGTATCCTTTGTCACAATTCCTTTCATTGCCGGAGCTCCCATTGCCAAAAACTCATCTACCAATTTCGCAAATGGTCGCATTCCCCCAATTGAGAATTCGAAGAAATCTTTGTCAGGAAAAACTTCAATTATACGTCTTGTTAAAGCACGGTGACCTTGCCAGTGGTTCAATAAATCTTCAGGAGTAATTACTTGGGCTGCTAGTGTTTTCATAATTTTAAAGTTTTAATTTGTTTAATACTTCAAAAGTATTGAGGGTTGGTGACAACAGTTTGTCAGCAGGAAAAAAATATTTTATTTTTCTGTTGACAAACGTAGAGGTGCTCCGGTAGAGGGGCACAGCAGTGCGTCTCTACATCACATAAATAAGTTTTACTTATTCTTCAACCATTCAAATAAACGATTCGCATCTTCCAATTTAAACAATTGTGTTCCTTCATTCATGGTTGCGGCAGATCCGCAGGCCACTCCCCAACGAATAACTTCTTTCAGGCTTTTGTTTTGAGACAATGCCCAAACCATTCCGCCAACCATACTATCTCCGGCTCCCACAGTACTTTTTTTAGCAACATTTGGCGCAGGAACATATTCATAATCGTCTTTTGTAACTAAAACAGCTCCCTGAGGACCAAGTGAAACGACAACAATTTCAGCACCGCCTTTGGCAATGATTTTTTTGGCAGCTTCATTTACTTCTTCCATTTCCAGACATTCTACTCCTATTAGTTTTGCCAGTTCACCAACATTTGGTTTAATTAGATATGCTCCTGTTTCCAAAACTTTTTTTAAAGCTTCTCCGGATGTATCAACAATTAATTTTGAATGGGATGTTTTGGCAATTTCTGCTACTTTCTGATAAAAGTTGGAAGACAAACCTTCATTCAGACTGCCACTTGCGACTAAAAACTTTGGTTTTGAGTTACTCAGCGTTTCCAGAACTGCTTTTTCTTCGTCGGCTGTAATTTCTCCTCCGGTAAAACCAAAACGATATTGTGAATTAGTATTTTCATCTACAGCTACAAAACTTTCTCTTGTCCAGGTTTGAATAGGAATCGCCTGAAATTCTATGGCTTCTTTTGCTACCAATTCTTCCAGCATTTTTCCCAATGGTCCGCCAGAAGTAAATACAGCCAACGATTTGCCACCCAATCTGGATATTGCTTTAGAAACATTGATTCCGCCCCCTCCGGCATCGAATCTGGGCTCGGAGCAACGTATTTTTTGTTCTGCAACCAAGCCTTTAAAATGGGTGCTTTTATCTAAGGCCGGGTTTACCGTCAGGGTGATAATATCAAATGCTTTCATGTTTTTACTTTTATAAAAATGGTTTTCTGCTAACACTATATGCAATTTACTAAAATTAGAATCGATAACTGCTCTTCCAAAACAATTAATAGCAAGTATTTTAATAATCTAAAATACTGGAATTCATTGTGTTAAAAATAAAATCATTCGTATCTTTAAACACCCAAATTAATAAAATCAGAATTATGAGAGCACCTCTACTTCTATTTTTATTATTTTATTCGACCATAGCTTCGTCACAAGGAATTATAGTCGACACTACAAGCTTGAGTATACCGCAGCTAATTCGCGAAGAATTAATGCAAAATGCCTGTGCAAACGAGAGCAACTTTAAATTCTCATCGCATCAGGGAATCGGCAAATTCACCAACACCAATCCAAATTTTCCTATCTCAAACGGAATTATTATTCGGAATGGAGTTGCAAAATATACCGAAGGAGCCTACACAGGAGCCAATGAAAGCAGTGAATTGAATACAACCAATGATACTGATTTGCAAACTATAAGTGACGAAAATGGACAAACTGTTCCCATTACCGATATTAGTTTTATTCAGTTTGACTTTACTCCCTTATCGAGCAATTTTAGTTTTGATTTTCTTTTTGCCTCTAATGAATATGGGGAGTTCCAATGTGGTTTTAGTGATGTTTTTGCTTTTATTTTAACTGATTTAACCACAGGAACAGCAACAAATCTTGCCGTGCTGCCTGGAACAACAACACCCGTTTCGGTCAAAAATATTCGGGATGAGCAATATAATTCTTCTTGTTTATCTGCCAATGCCAATTTATTTGATCATTATAATGTAACTAATCCGGGAGACTCTTCTATAAATATGAGAGGCGAAACTAAAGTATTAACGGCTTCGTCTACTGTTATTCCCAATAGAACATATAGTATTAAACTGGCAATTGGTGATTATCATGATAGTGGTTATGATTCTGCAGTTTTTATAAAAGGCGGCAGTTTTATAACTGCTATGGATTTAGGTCCGGACAGAACCATTTGCCAAGGCGAAACAATTACACTGCAGTCCGGACTTACGGGCAACTATACATATGTCTGGACGCTGGATGGCGCTGTAATATCTGGCGAATCAGGTAATTCTTTAACACTTAATAAAGCGGGAACTTACGGCGTTACGGCCTCGCTTTCTGGCTGTGTTATCAAAGATGAAGTAGTTATTTCAGACTTAGCCATTACATCTCCTCAGAATTTAACTGCTTGTTACAATGGAAATGCAAATTATCAATTTGATCTGACACAGAATAATCAAGCCACATTAAACCTCAATCCGGCCGAATATACTCTTCAATATTTTAATTCTTTGGCTGCTGCCAATTCAAACGGACCAGCAATCCCCAACAATCAATTAACTACTTATACAAGCACAGGAAACCAAACTATCTACATAAAACTACTACATGTTTCTAACGGAAATACCTTTTGCAATACCCTACTTTCTTTTGATTTATTGGTAACTAACCCCATTAATGCTGTAAAACCTCCAGACCTTACTTTATGCGATACTAATTCCGGAAGAGTGCTTGTTAATTTAACTTTACAGGAAACTACTATTCTAAATGGATTAAATCCTTCCGATTATAAAATTAGCTATTACAGAAGTCAAATTGATGCAACAAGCGCTACTAATAGAATTCCAAATCCTGCAGTTTTCATTACAAGTTTATCTCAATCTCCACAAAACATCTGGGTACGAATAGAACCTATATCAAGTTCGATTTGTTATACAACCGTCAATTTCATTCTAACTATTAATTCACTCCCTACAGTTGATGATATTCCCGATGTAATTGAATGCAACAGTTATACATTACCACCTATAATAGCCGGCAATTATTACACAGGCCCGGGAGGAACAGGAACTAAATTGAATGCCGGAGATGTACTTACCAAAGGTGGGGTGTATTATATTTATAGTGGCCCAAATGCGACAAACAAATGTACCAACGAAAATTACTTTAATCTAATCCTGATTTACGAAGCGACTTTTCCTAAAGAAGCCTGTGGAAAATATATAATTCCGAAAGTATTGGTTGGAGGCTTTTTTACTGCTGCCGGAGGAGGTGGAAATGAAATTCCGGCAGGAACTTCTTTTACAACTGACCAAACTATTTATTATTATGCCGTAATCAACGGTATAGTATGTCGTGACGAAGCCATATCGTTTGTCGTTTTTCCGCTGCCTTTAGTAGATACGCCAAGCAATGTCGTGACTTGCGATTCTTATATTCTGCCGTCTTTGACAAATGGAAATTATTATACGTTAGCAGGAGGTTTGGGCAACCGTTTAAATGCCGGAGATAACATTACGTCTAGTCAGACCCTTTTTGTTTTTGCCAATGATGGAAGATGTACCAATGAGCATTCTTTCAAAATCGATATTGTAGATTCGCAGGTGTTTGTTCCTATTACGAAATGCGGGAGCTATGCCTTACCTGCAGTTGAAGTAGGCGGTTATTTTGATAGTCCAAAAGGTCAGGGAAAAAGCATTCCGGCAGGAACAGTCCTTACCACTTCGCAAACTGTCTATTACTACGCTACCACGACAACAGCTCCCAATTGCACTGATAATATAAAATACGACATTACCATAAAACCTTTACCCTTGGTAGACACTCCCGCTAATCGATTAGAATGCCAAAGATACCTATTGCCCCCTTTGGTAAACGGCAATTATTTCACCGAAACTAATGGCGGCGGACTCCCATTAAAAGCAGGAGATATTATTAATAAAACACAAACTATTTATATCTATTCCGTTGGAACAGATTGTACCAACGAACACCATTTTATTGTCGAAATCAGGCCGCTTCCTCTTGTCGATAGTTTTACAGATGTAGTAACCTGTACTGATTTTAAACTGCCAAAATTAAAAAACGGAAAATATTACACTGCCACCGGAGGCCCGCATGGCATAGGAACTCAAGTTTCCGAAGGCACATCGATAAGCAGCAGCCAAACTATTTATATTTATAATGAATGGCCAGACTTCGCAAATTGTCGAAATGAAACTTTTTTTAAAGTCAATTTCAACGGAATAGATTTGGGTACTTTTGCCAACATAAATGTTTGTGACAGCTACACGTTACCGCCATTGAAATTAGGTAACTATTATTCACAACCTCAGGGAAAAGGTACTGTAATTCCCGTTGGCACAATTTTAAAAACCTCTCAAACCATTTATGTTTACGCCATTGTCGGAAATCGGCAAACCTGCGCCAGCGAAAAAAGCTTTTTGGTTACCATTTCACCAACTCCTACATTGGTCAGCACTGCGGATGTTGCCATTTGTCAAAGCTATACATTACCACCTTTATCAATTGGTACTTATTACAGCGGACCAAATGCAACAGGAACACCTTACCTGGCCGGTCAACAAATAAATACAAGTCAAAAAATATACATTTATGCTGCAGCTCCGGCCAATTCCGCTTGTGCGTCGCAAGATGACTTTGATATTACCATTTATCCCCTGAAAGATTTGCAATTAAAAAACGGGATAATCTGTGTCGATTACCAAACAGGAACTTTACTCAGAGCGGCCCAATTAAATTCAGAACTTAATCCCAATATTTACACAATTGACTGGTTCCTAAACGGAAACAAAATAAGCACAGGAGCCACTTATGCCGCAAGTCAGGAAGGAACTTATACTGTTGTCACCACTAAAAAAACACCTAATATTGGTAACGATTGTGGATATAATCCTGCCACAGTTATTGTCGAAAAATCCAGCCCCGCCATTGCAACTGTTGCCGTAACAGATTCTTTTGAAGATACGATCGACATTATCGTAACGCTCACTAACGGTTTTGGAATCTACGAATATCAATTGGATGACGGTACTTTTCAGACCAACAATGTATTTTCAAATGTTGATTCCGGCGAACACGTTATAACTGTAAAAGATGTAAAAGGAAATTGCGACGATCAGATTTTAATTGCCAAAGTACTCAAATACCCAAAATTTTTCACTCCAAACGCAGATGGCTACAATGATACCTGGAATATTCCGGATCTTGCTTTTCAACCAGACGCCTATATAAACATTTTCGATCGCTACGGCAAATTCTTAAAGCGACTCAGTCCGGCAGGTCCGGGTTGGGATGGCAATTACAACGGAAATGCGCTTCCTTCTACTGATTATTGGTTTCAGGTTTTTTATACCCAGGATGGCATCAGTCAGGTATTCAAAGCACATTTTAGTATGAAAAGATGATCATTTGGGCGTGCCACCATCCTGATAAGAGGGCAAATTTACATTGCGGTTATTCGCCCTCTTATCGAGATGCTGTCAGGCTGTCCGCGTTACTTCGGTAACTTGCTCCCATCCTTCACGTACTAACAATGCCAATATTTGGTCAATTCTCACAAATCATCATCCGAAATTAAAACTTGAAGTAGCTAAATTAATCGAAGAAAACGTAGATAACTACTTGTAATATCCTATTTTTTCCTGCTTAAAAATTAATAATCAACTCTCTCTATAGTTATTAAATCATCAACTTCGTACCTTTGCAACCTTGGTAAAAAACCAAAAAAGTAATAAAGAGATAAAATGATTGAAGATAAAAACCCACAACGTACCAGTATAGCGCAATTAGGCGAGTTTGGTTTAATAGAACATTTAACCAAAAATTTTGATGTTACGCAGGAGTCCACTTTAAAAAGTATAGGCGATGATGCTGCTGTTCTTGATTTTAAGGATAAAAAAGTAGTCGTTTCTACCGATTTATTGATCGAAGGAGTACATTTTGACTTAGCCTACATGCCTTTAAAACATTTAGGATACAAAGCTGTAGTTGTAAATATATCTGATATTTGTGCTATGAATGCCAGAGCAACTCAAATTACGGTCTCTGTGGCAGTTTCTAACCGTTTTCCTCTGGAAGCCTTAGAAGAATTATTTGAAGGCATTACACACGCTGCAAAAGAATATAAAGTAGATGTTATAGGCGGAGATACAACCTCATCTCAAAAAGGATTAATTATTAGCATAACTGCAATTGGTGAAGCTAATGAGGAAGAGATCGTTTACAGAAACGGCGCTAAAAAAACCGATTTACTTGTTGTAACTGGCGATATTGGTGCAGCTTATATGGGATTGCAGGTTTTAGAACGCGAAAAACAAGTTTTTCAGGTCAACCCAAACAGTCAGCCAGATTTAGACATGTACAGTTATTTGATCGAACGCCAGTTAAAACCAGAAGCACGAAAAGATGTTCGCACTTTATTGCACGCTCTTGAAATAAAACCAACTTCGATGATTGATATCTCTGACGGATTATCATCAGAAATTATCCATTTGTGTAAACAATCAAAAGTGGGTTGTAATTTGTATGAGGATAAATTACCGTTAGATCCTCAGTTTATTTCAACTTGCGAGGAGTTTAATATCGACAGCACTACAGTTGCTATTAATGGCGGAGAAGATTATGAATTACTATTTACAATTGACATTAACGATTTCGACAAAATAAAAGGAAATCCAAACTTCTCTATAATTGGTCACATGGCCGATGAGAGTGAAGGAATAAATTTAGTGACACGTGCCAATACTCAAATTCCTTTGAAAGCAAGAGGTTGGGACGCATTGAGTGAATAATCTTTAAAATTCCAAATAAAAAATTCCAAATTCCAATAATACTGTCATTGGAATGTGGAATTTTTTATTTGGAATTTCATTTTAAAAAAGCCCTTTACTTTTGGCTTCTTTAATTAATTCTTCATCTGAACCAGACTTTATTTTAAGCAATTCTTTTAAATTGACTTTTCGTTTTTCAATAGCATTCAACGAAATCGGAATGTATTGTGGCATGTGGGCAACCGGAGTTTGTTTTGAAAGGTGAAATAAAATTTGTTTATCAAACTCATCAATTTCGATTGAATTATGCGCCGACTGATTCAGCATTTTTACCACAGACTGACTATAATATTTCTCGTTTTTCATTACTTTATCAAAAGCAAAAAGCAGCTCATCAAAAGTAAGGTCATTTTTAATTATCAAACCATTTGGGTTTATAGTTCTGATAATTGTTTTTATTTTCAGCAATTCGGTATACATTGTCAGCAAAATAATCTTGCAATGTGGCATTTTTTTCATGAGTAATTTCGCCAGATCTTCACCTGAAAAAATGTCTTTTTCCTCATAAGCCGGCATACTTATATCTAAAAAAGCTATTTCAAAATTTGGAGTCGTCTCAGCTTCAATTAAATCATAAGCCGACCTGCAATCATACGCCTGTGAAATAACAAAATCATATTCCTTGGGATTATAACGTGTTATCGCATTTTTATATCCCTCAATTATAAAAGGATGGTCATCAACAATTAAGATATTTCGGCTAATTAAAGGCGAAATCGGTGATGTTAGGTTAAATGTCATTCTTTTGCAGGTTTATTTTTTGATCTATTGGGACTTTAATAAAGAGAATTGTTCCTTCTCCTTTGGCAGATTTTATAGTGACTGTACCCTTACACTCTTTTGCTCTGTATTGAATATTATGTAATCCTATTCCGTTTTTTGTCCTTTTGGCATTAAAACCATTTCCATCATCTGAAATCGATAAAATCAAATAATCAATTTCACTTTTAAAGCCAACTGTAATCGTTTCTGCATCAGCATATTTATTGCAGTTTTGTAAGGCTTCCTGAATAATTCTGTATAAATTAATTTTGACAATATTACTGACCAATTCCCACTTAATATGGGGATCGAAAGACGTAATTAATTTAGAATTATACGTGTTTTGTTGATTTTCAAACAATTTGTTTAAAATCGCGATAAAATTATTAATTAATTCTGATTTTTCCCTATTTAAGTCATGCGAAATTTCACGAATATCTTCTTCGATATGTTTCAGCTCTGTTAAATATTTTTTTCTTTTCTGTGAGGCCTGCACCTCATCTATCTTATCCAGACTGTCTAAGCTAATTCGCACACCAAACATTCTTCCTAAAACACCATCGTGAAGTTCCTGGGCAACTCTTTTCTTTTCTTTAATTCGGGTCATCTCAATATCATTTTGCTGAGAAATCATCAAATTATAAATATCTTCATTGGCAATTTGCTGTTGCTGCTTAAAAAGTAACTCTCTGTTTTTCGCCTGTTGTGTTTTGTAAACATAAAAAAATAAACCTAACAAAGTACAAATACTAAAAACATACACTAAAGCCCTGTTTTTCTCCTGCAAATTCGAGTTTTGATCTTTTATTTCGTTAGTTTCATATTCAATACGAGAAAATTTCTCACCCATTCTCCTTTCTGCACGCAACATTCTATCGTTCAT
This sequence comes from Flavobacterium aquidurense, assembly GCA_900107365.1. Classification (GTDB taxonomy): domain Bacteria; phylum Bacteroidota; class Bacteroidia; order Flavobacteriales; family Flavobacteriaceae; genus Flavobacterium; species Flavobacterium aquidurense. The sequence continues at coordinate 28,352 of FNPS01000007.1, read as the reverse complement.
CGTAATGTATTCCTTAGAATAAATAGAAGCATTTTTAGGATCAACAATCCCTAACTGTTTAAGAGCTTGCAATGTATTGTTTGGTTTACTGGAAAGACGCGAAAGCATTAACGCCTGTTTTGAAAGTTGAATAGCTTTAAAAGTATCTTTTGTTAGTGCATAATATTCAGACAAATGAATTTGGTTTGATATCATGGCAGATTTTAAGCCCAAACTATCTCTAATTTTTAAAGATTTGTAAAATTCGTCAGCAAGGCCATCCATTTTCTTAAATTTGAATTTAGAGTAGGCTAAATTATCTAACAACATGGCATACAATATTGTTTTTTCCTTAAAAAGATTTTTTTGTTTTAATCCTTCCTCAAAATAAAGGATTGCTTTTGGATAGTTTTGCATACCCATGTAAATAAAGCCTATGTTATTTAATGAAGTAGCTTTCAATTGAAGATCCAATGGTATAGCAGGATCTTTAAGCATGTTTAAGGCTTTATTTTGAAATTCTAAAGACTTTCCATACTCTTCTCTTTCATTATGAATTATCCCAAGAAGATTATAACATTCATAAAGTTGGTCGCTTACATTTTTTTTCCCTTTTAATATGCTCAAAGCTTTAAAAACAGATATTTCACTTCCAAAAAAATCTCCTTCATCGTATTGCAAGGTTGCTTTACTTAATAATGTTTTAGATAAATTATATTCATCATTGATTTTCAGGTAAATTTTTTGAGCTTTAAAATAGTTTCTAAAGGCACTGTCTGAAATTGTCTGAGAACTGTAATAATCACCCAAATACGTATATGCTTTAGCTATGCTTACAGAATCTTTAGTAATTATTGCTCTGTCTAAAACAAGTTCTGATATTACACGATATGATTTTAAATCATTCATATTGTAATAACGGTTCGCAATCTTAAATAAATTAACCCTGTTAAGCGAATCATTTTTTTGATTGATAACTATTGAAAAAGCTTTCTGATTGTACTTTTGTTTAAAAGTATAATTTAAGTTGATATCATTGGCTAATGATAAATAGACAGGAAGACTGTCTTCTGAAGAAGTTGCGTTTTTTTCTAAATGGTCCTTCTTAGTACAACTAAGAAAAAGCAACACTAAAAACAATAGTATTTTACAATATCTTTTCAATATAAGTTTTTGAATTTTACCAAAAATACTAAAACTATACACACAAAAAAAGGCTGTCAAAAATTTGACAGCCTAAATATCTTTAAAATCAGTACGTTTTAAATTTAATCTACTTTTTTTCCTCCTATTGATTGATTAACATTCGCAAAATTAGATTGCGTTTTTGCAACTTCTTCCATACGATAATCTTGTTTTCTTCCGTGTCCTGCCATAGAACCATCAGTTGGAGGAACAATAGCTAATTGACCGTTTGAAGATGTAACTGGAGTTGATGGATTTGCAAAAGAAGTTGCTACCATTACTAAAGAAAATAATCCGATTGTTAACGTTGCTTTTTTCATAATCTTGAGGTATTTTATTTGATTGTTTGTTTTTGGGAAAACGATTGCTTTTTGCGAATCGAGTTTGTAAAACTAGTTACGGAATCAAAAAAAATAGATACAAAAAATGCGGTTTATGGTAGAACATGCCCAAATGATAGTCAATGAGCGTTAATTCAGTGTAAATGTCTAATATTTAGACCTCTATGTAGTTTCCTGCTGCAAAATTGGCGATAATTATATCGACATTTGATTTATAGGTTTTAGAAAATGGAATCTTTTTTGGAGAGTTTTTTATGTAACAAACTGAGTTTCCGTTATGAATTCTGGCAATATAATTTTGATTAATGATATAACTGTTGTGAATTCGGATAAAAGGATGCGACAAAATACTCTCAAAATGCTTCAATGTTTTAAAAGCAGTTATCATTTCGCCAGTATTAAGATAAATATCTGTCGAGTTATTATCGGCTTGAAAATAGGCAATGTCAGCTGCATTTAGATAACGATAATCGCCATAAGATTTGATACAAATAATTAAGGGCTTTTCAACAACTTGCGGAACTTCTGCCTGAGGGATGGCGACAGAAACCACTTCATTTACGATTTGTACAGTATTAGTCGCTAAAACTACCTTTTCTAGTTTCAAAGTCGTTTTAAGTAAATCAATATGTGTGAGGGGTTTTAGTAAATAATCAAAAACGCCATATTGAAGAGCATCAAAAGCCAATGCTTTTTTTGTGGTGGTAACTATTATTTTAGGTATTACAGCCAAATATCTATACAATTCGTTAATGAACGCAAGCGATAAATTACTGGATAAATCTTCCGGATCAATTTCTAAAAAAATAAAAGAAGGTTTATGTTCCAAAACCAGATGCAAACCATTTTGATAATTCGTCGCCGAAGCCACAAAAGTCAATTCCGAAAAACCTTCTGCAATTGTTTTGGTTTTCAAAATACTTTCGGCATCATCATCAACAATAATATACGAATATCTTTTCAATATTAAATTTCAGTTTTATGGCAATTAAATTTACGCAATTCAATTATCTAAACATTTCATTGTTAACACATTACATTAAAATGTTAATATATAAGGATGAAATGCAAAAAAGTTCGGTGAAATGCACTTTTCAAAAGTAAAAAAATCCCAAACTCCACCTAAGGAATTTGGGATTTATATAATGTTAATTAAAGAAAATTACATTTTCATTAACCAGTTTTTCATAGAAACCTCGTTTTCAATAATGTCTTTCAACTCAGAAATTTTTACACGATCTTGTTTCATTGTATCTCTATGACGAATAGTTACGGTTTCATCTTCGATCGTTTGATGATCTACTGTAATACAAAACGGAGTTCCCAGGGCATCTTGTCTTCTGTAACGGCGACCGACAGCATCTTTTTCATCATAAGCTACATTGAAATCCCATTTTAAATCTTCAATGATTTTTTTAGCGATATCTGGCAATCCGTCTTTCTTTACTAAAGGTAAAACGGCAGCTTTAGTTGGTGCTAAAACAGCTGGTAATTTTAGTACTGTTCTTGTAGAACCATCTTCTAAAACTTCTTCTTGCAACGATGTTGCAAAAACAGCTAAAAACATACGATCCAGACCCACAGACGTCTCTACAACGTACGGAACGTAATTTTCATTCAGTTCCGGATCAAAATATTGTAGTTTTCTACCCGAATATTGTTCGTGTGCTTTTAAGTCAAAATCAGTACGAGAGTGAATTCCTTCCAATTCTTTGAAACCAAATGGGAAGTTGAATTCAATATCAGCAGCAGCGTTTGCGTAATGTGCTAATTTTTCGTGATCGTGAAAACGGTAGTTCTCTTTTCCTAATCCTAAAGATAAGTGCCATTTCAAACGCGCTTCTTTCCAGTGGTGGTACCATTGCATTTCTTCACCCGGACGAACGAAAAATTGCATTTCCATTTGTTCGAATTCACGCATACGGAAAATGAATTGTCTTGCAACAATTTCATTTCTGAACGCTTTACCCGTTTGAGCAATTCCGAAAGGAACTTTCATACGACCTGATTTTTGTACATTTAGGAAATTAACAAAAATACCCTGCGCCGTTTCAGGACGTAAATACAAATCCATTGCAGAATCTGCAGAAGCCCCCAATTTTGTTCCAAACATTAAGTTGAATTGCTTTACATCTGTCCAGTTTTTAGAACCAGTTTCAGGATCGGCAATTTCTAACTCATCTATTAAAGCTTTTACATCCTGAAGATCATCCGTCATTCCTTTTGCAAGCCTTGATAAAATTTCTTTGTATTTTGAAAGATATTCTACCACGCGGGCATTTGTTGTAACAAATTCTTCTTCATTGAATGCATCACCAAAACGAGCTCTTGCTTTTTCAATTTCTTTTTGAGCTTTTTGATTGATTTTTTCTGCAAAATCTTCAACTAAAACATCAGCTCTATATCTTTTTTTCGAATCTTTATTATCAATTAACGGATCATTGAAAGCATCAACGTGGCCTGAAGCTTTCCAGGTTGTTGGATGCATCAAAATTGCAGCATCAAGACCTACAATATTGTCATTCATCTGAACCATTGATTTCCACCAATATTCACGGATATTCTTTTTTAACTCGACACCATTTTGTGCATAATCATACACTGCACTCAATCCATCGTATACTTCGCTTGACGGAAAAATAAATCCGTACTCTTTTGCGTGCGAAACCACATTCTTAAATATATCTTCTTGTTTTGCCATAGTGATGCAAAAATATAAAAAGTACATTTAAAAAAAAGAAAAAATATCAAGATTGAAGAATTGATTTCGTTATTTTTGTAACCAAATTCCTTCTATTTGTGATTAATTATCTTATTAACTTGTTTTTTCCTAAAGTTTGTGCCGGCTGTCATACTCTTTTAATGTCAAATGAAGCTGTAATTTGTACGCATTGCCGCCATGAAATGCCTCTTACTCAATATTATTTGGATACCAAAAATGAGGCTGTAAAAAAATTCTATGGCAAAATTGAAATTCAGCATGCTTCTGCATTTTTATACTTTAACAAAAAAGGAATGGTTCAGGAACTCATTCACAACCTAAAATACAAGGGGCATCAGGAAATTGGTTTTGTTTTAGGAAACTGGTATGTCGAAGATTTAAAAGAATTGAATTTAGCAATTCCTTTTGATGTGGTGATTCCGGTTCCGTTACATAAAAGAAAATTCAGGGAACGTGGTTATAATCAGGTAACGACTTTTGGTAAAGCTTTAGCCAAAGGTTTAAATATAACTTTTGATGATGTAGTTTTATATCGAAAGAAATACTCCAAAACGCAGTCTAAAAAGAATCTATTAGGAAGATCTGAAAACATCGAAAATATATTTGACACCCAGTTTTCTGAAGAAAATCACAACAAACACTTTTTATTAGTTGATGATGTACTTACAACTGGCGCAACACTTGAAGCCTGCTCGCGTGCTTTATTAAAAATCCCGGGAGCTAAAATTAGCATTGTTTGTATGGCGATGGCGAACTCCTGACAAGTTAAATTCCAATTTTTTAAAATTCCAATCTTTATCTAAAAATAATTTACTTTAAAAGTAAAAAGATAACAGATTGGAATTTGGAATTTTTTTATTGGAATTTTAAAAATGGAATTTTAATTCACTACAATTTTCTTAACCGTTCTTCTGTCTCCATCAATAACTGTTACTAAATACATTCCGGCAGAAACATTTTGTAATTGAATATTCTCATTAAAGTCTGATGTACTCTCAAAAGTCTTTTCATAAACTTGCTTACCTAAAATATCGTGTACAAAGATTTTAACTCCAGCACTCGATTTACTTTCAAATTGAATAGTAAAACTTCCTTTATTTGGATTTGGATACAATACAAAATCGATATTGTCAAAATCTGGCGTTCCTAAAGTGTAGGTCTGACCACAAATATTTATTGAAGCTGAATTTAATGTTCCAAAATTTCCAACAACAGCGTCGCGAATTCTTAAAGTCCAGGTTCCTTCCGTATTTTGTCCATTAAAAGCACTTAAGAGATCAACCGGAATAACAATTTGTTCTGTTGTAATTCCGCAATCAAGAGCAGCACCGGAATCATTAAATTGCATTGCCAAAGTTGAATTTGTAGATCCACAGTTTTTATTAAACAAGCGTACAATAGTTCCTTGCGGACTCACCATTTGAATTTCAAGATCAGAAAATTTTGCATGTGTTACGTTAACAGAAACATCTACATCTGAAACAGTTGCTCCGGATGCCGGAACTGTCACAGTTCGTGTAACAAAAGTTGTGGTATTTGGAATAGAAAAAGAATTTCCAAAACTATAAGAATTACAAGCTACTGTTGAAGTAAAACCTACTGAAAATGGTTTACTATTTATGGCATAATAAATATTTGCTGTTGGCTCAATAAGAATTCTGCAATTCTTAGAGGAAGGCACGCTCGTTGGAAGCGTGATAACTTCAGAACCATCATTTGGTGTATTAGCCGCCAAAATTATTGGAAAAGTTAAACCACCATCAGTAGATAATTTGATATTTACTGCAGTAGAACCTTGCAACGTATTTGTATTATTAACACTCCAGGTTACGGTTTCACTCAATCCTTGCCACCAGCTAACGCCATCATTTATGTGCGACGTTACTGCAAATGGTCCCGCAAAAGAAGCTACGTTTACAATCATAGCATCTGTATTGGTTTGCGCCGCTCCATCAGCAGCATTGTCCCTCCCGGTTAAAGTAAAATGCAATGTTCTTGCAATAGAAGAAACCGATTCCCACGTGGTAGTTAATTTATTTTGAAGAACATAATTGAGTTGTGGCATATACCGAATTGTACTCGAATTAGGAACTACTGATCGAAACAAAGGACCATCTGGTTTTGTTGAATAGGCAATGCTATTTCCTCCAGAAGTTGTTGTGGCATTATCATTCTCTTCCCAATTATAGGTTATTGTATCCCCTTCAGCATCAGAGCCTGTACCATTTAAAATAAAAGCAGTACTAATTGGAATCGTATAATCAGGGCCCGCATCAATAGTGGGTGGATTATTTGTTATAGCAGCGTTTACCGGACAGCTTTTACCAGCAAGCGTATTTTGAATTTGCAAAATACTAACGTAAGCAAAATAATCATCTGAAGTATTTTGAATGTCATAGTCACCCGTCACACCGGCATAAGCCATAATTGTAGAACCACTTCCCGGCTCAACATTTACATTGGTTCTTTCGGCAGCATCATAAGAAAAAGTATGGTTTGCTCCCAATTGATGCCCCATTTCATGCGCAACAAAATCAATATCAAAAGTATCTCCCTGAGGTTTGCCATCTGATGGGGATGTATAGGCACTTCCTTTTGCCAATGGATTATTTGTTGTTGGATTAGTACAAACGCAACCAATACAACCCGCATTTCCACCGCCGCCTGAAGCCCCAAATAAATGTCCTAAATCATAATTTCCATTTCCAATAACGTTTGTTATTGTTGTTTGCACTTCCTGATTCCAGGCTCCATCAGCTCCGGCTGAAGCATTAGAATAAGGATCTGTAGCAGCATCTGTATAGATCAGCGCATCATTATTTGCAATTAAAATCACTTTTACAGCTAAATCTTTATTAAACACACCATTTACTCTGGCCAAAGTGGCATTCATACCGGCCAACGCCCCTGCTTTTGTCCCTCCAAAATAAGTTGTATACTCTGCAGTACAAGACAAAGCCAAACGCATTGTTTTAAAAACTTTAGCATTTGATGTTTCTTTGGCCGTTTTTGCAGTATTGGTATTCGAAATTAAATCTGTTGTTTTACAAATTAGTCTTTCTGAATTGTTTGTATTATTAGAAGTAAACAAAACATATTCTGTTTTATTATCAGGATTTTCCTCTATGTATTCGGTCGCCTTATCTACACGAAGGATCATGGTTTGAACTCCTATTGGCGAAACACTAAAATGTATTTTTGCCGATTTATCATCTAAGCCCCTTCCTTCATAAGCCCTGATTTCTGGATATTTTGCTTGCAATACAGGGTCAAAATTAGATGATTCCCATACTTTAAAACGTTCTAAAACGCCAGTAGAATTTGGAACTGTAATTTCTGAAGTAATCTCTCTGGAAGCTTTTCCGGTTGTTTCGGCAAGTTTATTTTTTAAGAAATCTGAATTTAGTTTATAGTATAATCTTCCGGAATCAGATCCATTTAACCTCTTGTTTACAGAAGAATTTGAGGTTGATTTTTGCCATAAATCATCATTCTGAGCGTGAATTCTAACACAACAAAAAATAACAAATAAAAAAAGTAGTGGTTTTTTCATACTCAAAAGTAATTTGGGAATCAAAATTAAGAGAATTAAATGAAATTCTTACATATAAACGACATTTAATCCTTTTTAGTCGACGAGTTGGCCAATATTCACAAAAAGAAACGGGATCACGTCAAAAAATCAATTGTGGGTAGTATAAAATTTCAAATAGATAGTATAAATTTGCACCATCTTAAATTATTTGTTTTGAAGCTCTTTCATTCTATAAACGATTTCCATTCGACTAAGAAAACGATCTTAACTCTTGGCACCTTTGATGGCGTTCATATTGGTCATAAAAAAATTCTGGAACGAATTACTCAAAACACCGAAAACGGGAAATACGAAAGTTTAGTTCTTACATTTTTTCCGCATCCCAGAATGGTTTTGCAGGAGAAGTCAGAGATAAAACTCTTAAACACGATTTCTGAAAAAACAAAACTTTTAGAACAAACCGGAATTGAAAACCTTGTAATTCATCCATTTAACGAAAGTTTTTCCAGATTAACTGCTGAAGAGTTTGTACATTCTATTTTAGTCGATCAATTTCATATTCAAAAAATAATTATAGGTCATGATCACCGTTTTGGAAGAAACAGAACAGCTAACATTGACGATCTAATTGCTTTTGGTGCAGAATATGGTTTTGAAGTCGAACAAATTTCGGCGCAGGAAATTGAGGATGTCTCCGTAAGCTCTACCAAAATCAGAAAAGCCTTAAATGAAGGAAATATGAAATTGGCAAACGATTATTTAGGATACAACTACTTTTTAACCGGCGAGGTTGTAAAAGGAAAACAATTAGGACGAACTATTGGCTTCCCAACAGCTAACATTCACATTGAAGAAGATTATAAATTAATTCCAAAAAATGGGGTTTATGCTGTAAAAGCGTTAATCGCTCAAAAAGAAGTTTTTGGAATGATGAATATTGGTTTTAATCCAACAGTAAACGGAGAAAAGCAAACCATCGAAGTAAATCTTTTTGATTTTGACGCTGATATTTATGGTGAAAAAATTGAAGTTTCCTTATTACAGTATCTTCGCGAAGAACAAAAATTTGGTTCAGTTGATTTACTGAAAGCACAATTAAATCAGGATAAAATGGATGCTTTGGCTTTTATTTCTCAACTTTAAAAGAATAAACATTTTAAATTATTTGCCATTCAGATTTTTTATAAAACATAAATTAATTTTGCTACCAACAATTAATCTCTAAGGAGATATTCTTTCCAGTGAAAATTATTTATTAAAAAATACATCATACACTTTTCTCCATTTTTAAATCATCGTAGTTATTTTTTTAGTAAATTTGATATACAACACTGTTTGTCAACTATTTACTATTAACTTCTTTAAAAATAACCACTATGAATTTACCTAAAGAAATTACCAACGGTTTTTTAATTTTCCTCGGAATAGGCATTTATTTTTTATTGATGAATGTATTAGGCTTAGCAGATTTGTTTTATCTGCGTACACTAAATGTATTTTTTATATTTTATGGTGTAAACAGAACTATGCAAATGAATCTTCGTGAAGGAGAAACCAATTTTGTATCCAATGCAGTGTCGGCAATGACCACCTCTGTAGTTGGTGTATGTATGAGTGTTTTTGGATTACTAGTGTATAGCTATGCAAGAGGTGGAGACGCTTATGTACAAACTTTATCAGAAACATTTATGTTTGGAGGAAATCCTTCTGTACCAACTTATTGTATCTGTTTACTTTTTGAAGGAGTTGCATCTTCTGTAATTGTCACCTTAATGATGATGTTGTACTGGAATAATAAATATGCAGCCGATTAATTTTTTTAAATAAATCTACAATTTAAACACTCTAAAATCATGAAAAAGTATAATTCTATGATTTTAGAGTGTTTCTTTTTTGAAAATACCTGTCAAATATTCATTTACAGAAATACGCATTGGTTGATTAGAACAATTTAACTACTTTTGAAGCATCAAAAAATTGCATCGATGAGCATTACGAAACACAATTGGACAAAAGACGAAATAATCGCCATATATAACAAACCTATGATGGACCTGCTTTATGAGGCAGCAACAATTCATAGAGAGAAACATGATCCGAACGTAGTTCAGGTATCTACATTACTATCTATTAAAACCGGGGGCTGTCCTGAAGATTGTGGTTATTGCCCACAAGCAGCACGTTACAACACAGGTGTTGAAGGAAATGACCTAATGAGCGTTAGTCAGGTAAAAGCTCAGGCTTTGCGTGCTAAATCAAGTGGATCTTCTCGTGTTTGCATGGGAGCTGCCTGGAGAAACGTAAAAGATGGTGAAGAATTTGATCAGGTTTTAGAAATGGTTCGTACCATTAATAAACTTGACATGGAAGTTTGTTGTACATTGGGTATGATTACTGAAAACCAGGCACAACGTTTGGCAGAAGCAGGATTATATGCTTACAATCACAACTTAGATACTTCTGAAGAATATTATAAAGATGTAATTTCGACCCGTGGTTTCGAAGACCGTTTACAAACGATAGAAAATGTTCGTAAAACGAATGTTACGGTTTGTAGTGGAGGAATTATTGGAATGGGAGAAAGTATTGAAGACAGAGCCGGAATGCTTGTTGCTCTTTCTACTTTAAATCCACAACCGGAATCTGTGCCAATTAATGCATTGGTTGCTGTTGAAGGAACTCCGATGGAAGAAGAAAAACCTGTTGAAATCTGGGAAATGATTCGTATGGTGGCTACAACAAGAATTGTAATGCCGGATACACAAGTTCGTTTATCTGCAGGAAGAACTAATATGAGCCGTGAAGGACAGGCAATGTGTTTCTTTGCTGGGGCAAATTCTATTTTTGCAGGAGATAAATTACTTACAACTCCAAATCCGGATGTACACGAAGACATGAAAATGTTTGAGATGTTAGGATTGATTCCGCAAAAGCCGTTTGTTAAAGTTTCGCAGCCTCAAACAGTTGAAGCAGCAGATTCTCAGTTCGCACCATTAGGCGAAAAACCTAAATGGTCAAGACCAGGACACTCAATTGAAAGAAACCTGGAGGCTTCGATCAAATCAAAAATTTAATTAAAAGAGTTAATAAATCTCGAAAAATATTTTTAAATTGCTTATAACCTGCGTTATAAGCAATTTTTTTATTTAATAGAGATGAATTTAAAACAAATCGAAAGGGTAAAAAAGATCTCAAAAGCTGATTTTATTTCCCAATACGTCAAAAAACAAATTCCAGTTGTTGTTGAAGAGCTGACAGAAGATTGGCCAGCCTATCAAAAATGGAAATTATCTTACATCAATGAAATAGCGGGTGATACTGTCGTTCCCTTGTATGATAACAGACCTGTTAATCATGAAGATGGCTTTAATGAAGCGCATACTAAAATGAAAATGAGTGATTATATTACTCTTTTACAATCAAAGCCTACTAACTATCGCATTTTTCTTTATAATTTAATGAAGGAGGTCCCAACATTAAAAAATGACTTTTTGTGGCCTGATATTGGCCTCAAGCTTGTAAAGCAAATGCCGATGTTATTTTTTGGTGGAGAAAATTCAAGAGTATTCATGCATTTTGACATTGATTATTCGAATATTTTACATTTTCATTTTCATGGAGAAAAACAATGTATGATCTTTCCTCCTCATCAGTCAAAATATATGTATAAAGTTCCTCATGCACTGATTTCAAGAGAAGATATTGATTTTGATGATCCTGATTATGAAAAATTCCCTGCCCTAAAAAATGCAGAAGGTTATATCACCAATCTTAAACATGGCGAAATGTTATATATGCCTGAAGGATATTGGCATTATATGAAATATTTGACTCCTGGATTCTCTATGAGTTTACGTGCTTTTCCAAAAAACATTTCCCATTTATCAAAAGCCGCTTATAATGTTTTTGTAATGCGATATTTTGACATTATGATGCGAAAATTTAAAGGACAGAAATGGATTGATTATAAAAATGATAAAGCTATCACAAATACGCATGAGAATCTCCGTAAGAGTGCTTAAATAAGATTTATAAATAGAAAAGCAGTTTAAAGTTTAAATTCCTCAACTGCTTTTCTATTTATAAAGTTTATTAAAATACAATCTTTTTAGTTGTAGTATTTCCATTTTCCAAAGTCACTTTTACCAGTAAAACTTGATTTGCAGAGCGGAAATTTAATAATTGTAATTCTGTTGCGTTAATGTTTTTTTTCTCATAAAGACGTCTACCTGAAAGATCAAAAACTGCAACTTCCCGAATTGCTTCTCTGTTTGATATTATTTTCATGTCTGTGAATTTTATTGAAACCCAGACATTATTTTCTACATTCGAAACATCGTCAACACCCAGAGATTTATCAGAATATCGAAGTATGAATCGGTCAGAAAAAGTGCCAGCTTCTGTGTTAAATGTATAATTCCCTGTACGAAGGTCGTGTAATTTGTTTGTCAATTTATCTTCTAAATAAATAGGCATCAAAGTTAGTGCGCCATCAACATGATAAATTGAAATCGTAAAATCACCAGCAATTGTAGTACGATATCCTAACGGAACAGCATCTGTGTTTTTAAAGGGTAAAGCACGACCTTGTATTGCTAGTTTATGATCGTTATTGATACTGTAAAAATCCAGATATTTATTTGCGTCGAAACTATTGCCATCGTATTTTCTGTCGTATTCATTTGTTGCGCCTTCTATATAACCAACAAGCAATTGCTTATACGCGCCTCCAGTATTGGTCATATTCAGCCAAATCCTATTTCTTTCAAGAGCTACATTTTTAGATTTTTGATCTGTTTTAAAAAATTCTGTATTTGCATCTCCCCCTCTTCGCATAGAATTATTAAAAACGAGAGTTCCAGAGGCAGCTATTCCTGCAAAAAAAGATTGTCCAGCTCCAATATTGCCACTTGGAGGAATATTATTATTTCCCACAGCATCATCACCTGACCCAGCTGCGGTACCAACACCTCCTGTTAAATTATAAGTTGCATAATCATCAGATCCATATTGATAAGCACCTCCTAATACCACTGGCGTATTATGTGTCCAAAAATAAAGAGTACCCTCTAATATTGGGTCATTTATATTTATAAAATCGTCCGCATTTAAAGCAGATGGATATGGATTTCCTACTAAAAAAAACCTTTCTGCAATTACATTTTCGCCTGTAAAATTACCGTTATTGGGAACTCCAATAAACAAAGCTGTAAAATTACTTCTAATGGTATTCGAGAAATTTTCAGGGCCACGAATAATATATCCCTTTCCAACGACCATGATCTTAGACGGTGCTTCTGCTACCCAATTATAGCCGTTATGGCTATATAATTTATCTGTTTTCGTTAAAGGTGAAACATCTATAATCGCTTGTGGACTAACTGGTGTTGACCAATACACATAATCAGCTTGGCGAATGGGAAAAGTATTCCGTTTATAAATAATATTTCCTGTGTTTAAATTATTGTCCGGACTTGCCTGTAATAAACTTGCACCATCTTCAAAAATTAATTTACCCACATTAACATGAACTCCTTTGAGTAAACTCAAGGTTTTTCCATGTTGAATAGTCACAACTGCATCATTGCTTATCGTGCAGGAGCAAGCATTTATATCTTTATTTAAATCGTAATCTTCCTGAAAATCAATTACATCATCAAACGAAGGATCTGTAGTTCCGTATGACCATGAACTTCCATTCCAAGTATTTAATTGAATTGTGATTTCAGCTGAATACGTTACAGAACAACTGTTTTCTATCGCAAATTTATATTTCCCAAGAGGTAATCCCGAAATTGTTAACGAAGTTCCTGTATAAGCACGTGGTGTAATTACTGTTCCATCAGACTGTAAAATATTTCCTGAGCCAGATAATCCATTTAAAGTAATACTTCCCGTAGGTGTTGTGCAAGTTGGCTGCGTAAAACTAAAAATGTTTGGTGCTAAAGGAATGGGATCTACATCAATTCTTGTTTCGACTGCAAAATCTTCAGGACAACTTCCGTTTTTTACAATAGCTCTGTAACTTGTACTTTCGGTCAATATTCCAGGCTGATAAGTCACTCCAGTATGACTAATTGGTTGCCAAACATACGGTAGTGTAGTGGCATATTCCCATCTGACAATCGTACCAACATAATTGTTTAACGTCACCAACGGACTTGGATTTCCTTGACAAATATGGAGTCCGCCATTCACTACTCCTCGTTCCGTTTTTATTACCGATGTTGTAGTAGTAGCATCTGCAACCGCGGGGCATCCAGTAGAAGAGTATTTAACCGTAACTGTTTTATTACCTGTGGTCACCCATTGTAAAGTCACTGTACTACTGGCAGAAGAAATGCCGCCAGAAATAATATTATAATCTATTCCTTCTGTTCCAGGAACTGACCATATGTAATTTGTCTGTCCAGGCTGAGTTGTATAAGTAACATCGGTATTAACGCAAACTGAAGCCCCAGGCTGAACCGAAAAAGTGGGTATCGGAATTTGATTAACCGTGACGGTTGTCGCTATAGAACTTGTTGAAGAACAAGCACCGTTTTGCACCACAGCCCTAAACTGTGTTGTTTGCGTTAATGATCCAGAAGTATAAGTTGCTGCTGTATTTGCAATTGGAGTCCACACAGAAAATGGATTAACTGAAGATTCCCAACTTAAAACGGTACCTGTATTTCCGGTTAAAGTTAAAACACCACTTGTTAAACCACTGCAAATAGTTGTTCCTCCTCCAACTGTTCCCCCAACTGAAGGGGAAGAAACAACAATGCTTGCAGTATTATTAGAAGAGATATCAGCAAAACAAGCTCCAGATGTCAATTTAGTGATTGAGATATCTCTTGTACCAGCCGTGCTAAATCCAGATAACACAAAACTACCGGAGCCAGCCGTTAAAACGCTAAGTGTAATTGTCAATCCATTACTTGTAGGATTAGTTAAATTGTAAGTAACTGTATAAACCCCTATTGGCAAAGAAGCTGGAGATGAAGCAAGTGTTATAGTTGTATTTCCTGGCGAACTGCAGACAGGCGATGCCGAAACCGCAGTAATTCCATAAGATGGGCAAGTATAACTTACATTCACCTGTCCAGCTGCACCTGCTCCTCCCACCTGCAATGCTCCCAATACAGTATTCATTGCACCACTACCGCCACCACCCGGAGGTGCTCCAGGTTTTCCGGCGGCATTCACTAAAGCGACACTTGTAATACCAGCGCCACCGGCACCACCGCCAGTATCGCCACCTCTTCCCCCTGCACCAGAACCTTGCAACAATCCAATAATACCAGTACTGCCAGAACCGCCATCTACGCCAGAAGTTTTTTTAATGGATCCAAATGAATCAGCAGCCAATCCGCCTTTACCACCTGCAGGAGTTCCTCCCGAATTATTTGCTGTACCTGCTTTTCCTCCAGCGGCTAGAAAAATGCCTTCATATCCTAAAATAGTAGAGTTTCCTCCCGAAGCGCCAGTGGCAGGAATTCCAGCAACTCGTATACTTAATGTTGCTCCTGGTACAACCGTAATTTTCCCTTTTGCGTAAGCACCACCTCCACCACCTCCTGCACTTCTTCCATCCAAAATGGCACCACTTGCTGCTCCTCCCGAACCTCCAGCACCCCAGCCTTCAACATCCATAGAAGTAACTCCTGCTGGAACAAACAAAGTATTATCTGATGGATAAGTATGCGGTGGCTGTGCCCATAAAGAACTGTAAAAGAATAATAAAAGAAGACACAATTGCAACTTATTGGCTTCTGTAGATTTTTTTTGTGGTTTTAAATAATCTAAAAATGAAATCAAGATTTGAAAAAGTGATACTTTAAATAGAGATTTTTTCATACGACAGCATTTTAAAAATTAATAAAAGATTCCAGAGGATATGAGAATCATTTTCAATTTTAAATACCTAAAAGCTATAGAGAACTTCAAGAAAATGTTCTCTAACTTTTACCAAATTAAGATAGACGTGCAAAATTACATTTGCTTACATAGTGAGGTATCTAAAAATAATGATCGGTCTTTTGGCAAATAAAAAATTAAACTAGTTTTATTTAAAAGTCATTAAATCTGTAGTATGACGGGCTTTTATGTTGTTTATCGAATTAAAACAACAACAAGGTACGATTTTCTTTACAATACATAAAAAATTTTAACTTAAAAATAAAGACTTTAACATAATAAGCTGTTTATTCGAATTATTAAAAATAAGGAATGTTTCAAGCCTATATTTACAATTAATTCTAAAAACAAAAAATCCATTCCTTAAATGGAATGGATTTTTAAAAAACGAAAAGGTATATTTTTTTTAAAAGATAATTTTTGAAGTTGTTAAACTTCCGTTTTCTAGCGCGACTTTTATAAGCAGTACCTGATTAGATGATTGAAGATTTACGATCTGAAGTTCATTTTCTCCAATATTTGATTTCTCATAAATAAGTTTTCCTGCAACATCAAAAATATAAACTTTAGCAAGTGTTTCAATAGTAGAATTTACTTTGATTACTTTATTTTTTACAGCTATTAAAACCTTACTTTCTGTATTTTCAACATCATCAAATCCTAAAGATTTGTTAGTGTAACGCAATACAAAACGATCCGTAAAAGTTCCTGCAGCTGTCTTAAATGTATAATTACCTTCTCTTAGATCATGAATGATTCCAGTTAATTTATCTTCTAAATAAATAGGTTGCATATTCATACTCCCATCTGTTTTACTTATAGCTATTTTAAAATATCCATCAATAGTACTTTTATATCCCAGTTTTACAAAATCAATATCATTAAAAGGCAACGCACGTCCTTGAATTGTCAATTTATTATCATTAATAACGCTATAAAAGTCAATGTATTTGTTTCCATCAAAGGTTAAGCCATCAAATTTATTGTCGTATTCATTACTTGCACCTTCAATATAACCCACCAACAGTTGTTTAAAAGCTCCACCAGAATTAGTCATACTTAGCCAGATTCGATGCTTTTCAATAGCTTTTGTTTTTGATTCTTTACTTGGTTTATAAAATTGGCCATTCTCTGCACCTCTATTTCTCATAGTGTTATCAAAAACAATATTTCCAGAGGTTGCAATTTTAGCAAAGAAAGATTGTCCTGCTCCAATTTGACCACTTGGTTCGCTTGCATTGTTTCCCACAGCATCATCACCTGATCCAGCAGCTGTACCTACACCTCCTGTTAAATTATAAGTCGCATAATCATCAGATCCATATTGATACGCACCTCCTAATACTACTGGCGTATTATGCGTCCAGAAATAAAGAGTACCTTCTAAAACCGGTGAATTTGTATTTATAAAGTCATCCGCATCTAAAGCAGATGGATATGGATTCCCTATTAAAAAGAATCTTCCTCCAACTACAGCTTCACCTGAAATATTTCCATTATTAGGAACCCCAATAAATAGTGCTGTAAAATTACTTCTAATAGTATTCGAGAAATTTTCAGGGCCACGAATAATGTACCCCTTTCCAACAACCATGATTTTAGAAGGTGTTTCTGCTACCCAATTATAGCCATTATGGCTATATAATTTATCTGTTTTCGTTAAAGGTGAAACATCTATAATCGCTTGTGGACTTACTGGTGTAGACCAATACACATAATCGGCCTGACGAATAGGAAAAGTATTCCGTTTGTAAATAATATTTCCTGAGTTGATGACATTATTCACTTGAATCAAACTAGCCGCATTTTCAAACGTTAAAGTTGCATCATTTCCTGAATCGACAATAACTTGATTTTCGATGGTTAAAGTATGACCCGAATGAATAGTAACTTTTTTTCCGGCATTAACCTTACAAGAACAGCCACTCAAATCACCTGTCGAATCATAATCAGCTGCGAATTCAAGCATATCGGTAGCAACAGGGCTTCCATTAGACCAGCTTCCATTGCTATAGACATTTGTTAGTGGAGCTTTTATTTCAATAGTAAGTGTTGCCAAAGACGGACAATTTACACCTTCATGAATAGTAAAAGTATAATTTCCCGGAATTAAATCAGGAACTATAAAATCCGTATCAGAAGTATTATAAACACCTGAAGTCGGGCCTGACTGCGTGATTATCCAATTTACTCCCGTCAGCAAGCCATTTAATTCTATACTTCCTTTTGGATGAACGCACGTAGGATGAACAATTGTACCAATACTAGGCGTTACTGGCAGAGGTTTAATAATTACTGATACCGCTTGCGAACTTGTACAACTATTTCCGGCAGTTATTGTCATTGTGCCGGAATAAGTGTTGGCAGTAACGTTTACAGGAATTACAATTCCTGTTAAGTTACCACCACCAGCATTAAATGTAGTGGTAGTTGTACTTTGATCCTTTAAACCGGCAGAATTTGCAGTTGCATCCCAATCAATACTGTATGAGATAGGTGTATTTGCCGATGAAGCATAAGCCATAGTGGTTACTTGACTGACCAATGAACTAAAACACAATGGTTCAATTACACCTGAAGTATTAATAGTTGGACTCGAATTTATAGTTACATTAAAACTGACTCCAGAACTTGTACAACCATTTATATTTTTAACTGAGATTGTACCAGAGTAAACACCTCCTGCAGTTCCAGCCGGAACATTTATCGTAATCGGACTTGTAATAGGGGCGTCAACAACCGCCTGAAAAGTATTTACCGGAGAGGCATTCCATGTTATACTGTATGTTGTTGGAGTTCCTGTTGATGTATAAGCTAAAGTTGTTGTTGTTGCAGAAGGAGACGAGCAAATTGTAGCGGCAGAAGCCGCAGGTGTTATCGAAGGCAATGCGCCAACAGTTACCGTAGCCGTAATTTTACAGCCGTTGCTATTCGTATAGGTAATAACACTTGCTCCCAGTGCTACACCGGTTACAACCCCAGTACTACTAACTGTTGCGACAGTTGGTGTTGCCGACACCCATGGATTTGTCGCATTAGGAGTAGCCGAACCCGTAAGTGTACTTGTAAAACCAATACAAACATTTAAATTCCCCGTAATAACCGGATTTGCATTAATAACATAATTTGCCTGAGTTCTGCATCCCGTTGAAGGAAAGCCCACATAAAAGGGATATGTACCTGCAGGACTAGCAATTGTTAAACCTGATCCAGCCACTCCTACTGGATTAAATGAAGATCCTGTACCTAAAAGTGTTCCAGCTGTAGCAGCGGTGTACCAACCTGGTGCAACAAGAGTTCCGCCTGAAGTTGTGGTAATATTCCAAGTAAAGGAGGCATTTACGCTTGGATCATAATCAGAAGTTATTAATGTATAATTTACTCCTGCAACCAATGGCACATCAACCAGTGAAGGCTCATCTGTAATAACAATTCCCAAAAACCGTGTATCGTCATCTCCCCTAACAAAAGTACCTCCTCCTGTACAGTTACCTGGTATAAAATTACCGGTATAAATATATCCAGTACCGTCATAAGCATCATTATTAGCCATTCTAAAGGTATAGTTCCCGGATACGCTAACCTGAAAACTAGTAGCCACATAACTTCTGGGATTGCCAGCAACAAACAAACAGGTTGTGGTATCATCAAATGGGCCTCCCGTTTCACCGCCTACTCTATCAGCGACAGGATTAACAGCTGTATCCCATGAACCATTAATTTGCAAGCCGGTAGGGGAGATTGTAGTTCCCGAATTCAACGCTTTAGATGGGTCTCCTTCACATACAACAACCTCTGTAACGCGTAAAGTTGTATTACAGGAATTTGATCCAACATTTACCATTCCAGTAGTGGGTCTAAAATAGGTATTATTAAAAAAGTTTGCAGCTGTTGCTGTTGTACTTCCCCATAAACCTGGCGTAGTGCCTTCTCCACCAAGTGTCATCGTTCCCGCCGGATGTGTTAGGGCTAGAAGATTAGCCTGAACTCCTAATGCAATTGACAAATTACCTGCAATAGTGGTAGCAACTGATGAAAATGTTTTTATTCCGCTTCCTGACAAAATAAGATTATAATAAGGTCCACTTTTAAGTGTTTGTGCTGCTCCTGTATAATTTACAGTATTATTTACGGCAGTTGCAGCAAGGGCATTAATTGTCGATGTCCCACCGATATTTAATGTACCCGTATTGGTTAATGTATTTGTTCCTGTTAAAGCTGTTGAAACACTTAATGTACCCGCGTTTGTTGTTGCTCCATTTATGGCTACATTCGGAATTAAAAGAGTTCCATTTATTGTACCACCTGTACCTGAAATAGTATGAACCCCATTATTCGCTGTAAAAGTGCCGCTGTTTTGTAAACTACCTCCGTAATTCACCGCACTATTACCTGTTTCGTTCCAAACTCCAGAATTAATAGTGTTTCCCGTAAATGTTTTTGCTCCCGTCCCGGCAAGGGTAAGGGTTCCAGCAATCGTACTGGTACCCGTAACTCCAAATGTAAAAGTTCCACTGGTTGCTAAGGCGGACCCAGTCCCAACATTAAGGTTACCTCCTGCAAGCAGATTATTATTTACTGTCCCAGAAGCTGTACCTGATGTTGTTAAATTACCTGCTACAGCTAAGGTTGCCCCTAAAGTTTTTATACCACTGCCCGACAAAATAAGATTGGTATATGAGGTACTTCGCACTGTTTGCGCAGCTCCCGTATAATTTACAGTTGAACTTGTACCGTTTAACTTAATATCACTGGTTCCTGCCCCCGTTATAGAAAAGGGTAATGTATTATTCAAAAGAAGCGTTCCTGATTGAGGAGTAAGAGTCATATCATATACCGTATTATTCGAACCTTGATTTGCGGCAGAAATTGTCCCATCAATTTTTACAATGCCTCCCGAATGTATAAAATATGCTGTATTAAGAGATCCTCCAGCGCTCCTACCGTTTAAAACGAGATTACCTGAAATATTGAAATTAGCAATTGTCGACGTAATGGCAGTAGAGCGGGAAAATCCTGGAGTTAGTGTAGTTTGCCCAATCGTAACTGTAGCTGCATTCACAATCCCTGCTCCGGAAATAGCAGCATTATTACTAAAGTTAGCTCTTGAAGTAACAGATAAATTAGTAACGGTTAAATTAAATGTATTGTTAATAATTATTTCACTTAGAAGAGAATTTGCACCAGACAATCCCTGAAATGTAATCGATGCACAGGCTGCATTTGCCGTAACAGTAATTTTATGATCACCTGCAATATTAACAACATTTCCTGCTCCGGGAATACCAAAACCACTCCATGTGGCATCATCATTCCAGTTACCGGATTGTACTGACGTATAAGGAGATTGCGCATACAGAGTACTTAAATTCCCAAAAAAAACAATACAAAAAAAAGGCATTAGGTAACTTTTAAAGTTCTCTAATCTATTGAAAATCGAAAAAGTTATACTCTGAAAAAAAGAAAAATCGGTTAAAAGTATTTGTTTTCTCATTAAATATAGAATTTAAATTTAACAATCAATATCTTAAAACAGACTTGGGGATTCTCAAAAAAAGTATTTCGTAATGGCTTATTATCGAATGATTTTGAAGATGACTTAACTAATATTTACAGGCTTGAAATAGTATACAAATAAGATACAGCAATTTACAAAATTTTACACAAGCATCTAAAAAACAGATTGTTATATATTTAAAAGTCGTTATTTTTAAGTAATTTCGCATAAATATTTTTTTTTTATGCAGTTCATCATTCGAAAGAGGTTAGTGGTCTGAATAAAAAAAACAGACTAACTGGTATTTAAATTAGAATTTTGCCTTACTTATATTTTTGAGTCAATAATTTTACTAAAAAACGTCTAGCCAACTCAAATTCTGTATAAAAACGTGCAAAAAAAATCTGTTTGCGAAGAAACAAACAGATCATTTTTTTAATAAAAAAACCTATTTAAAAAACTACTTTTTTAGCAACTGAAAAACCATTTTCTAAAGTAACTTTTACGAGTAAAACCTGATTTCTTGAATTTAGATTCGGAATAGAAAAATTAAACGCATCAATTTTAGTTTTTTTATAAAGAATTTTTCCTGTAAGATCAAAAACAGTTGCTTCTCTAATAAATTTCTGTAGAGCTTCAATACAAATAAGTTTGTCTTTTACATAGATAAAAATAGCATTCGAATTATTTTTAAATTCATCAAGATTCAATTCCTTGTCCAAATATTTCAATTCAAACCTATTATCAAAAGTTCCTTTCTCCGTCTCAAATTTATAAGGGCCATCTTTTAAGTTATACAATATCTCTTTTTCCTTATCGAGTATATAGATATTTGAATCTAAAAATTGGCTGTCAATATGGTCGATGCTTATCTTAAATTCTCCGCTAATCATGGTTGTATACCCTAGCAGAACAGAATCGGTTTTATCGAAAGGAAAAGCTCTGCCCTGAATGACCAAATTTTTATTTTCTGCAAGACTATAAAAATTCGCAAACACATTGCCATTAAAAGATTCTGCATCATAGTTCTCATCATATAAATTTGAAGCGCCAGCTATATATCCGACTAATATTTGCTTAAAGACCCCTTCTTCATTCGTTAGGTTCAGCCATAGTCTTTGCTTTCCAATTTCATTTTTTTGACTTTTACTGTTTTTAATAGGTTTAAAAAAGGTAGAATTTCTTTGCTGCATTCTCATCTTATCATTAAACTCGATCATACCCGCATTTTTGCATCCAACAAAAAAAGCTTGTCCTGACGCTATTGTCTTATCAGGAATACTTTCGTTTACACCATTAGCCAGACTTCCCCGAGTACCAACACCACCAAGTAAATTGTAAACCGCATAATCATCAGATGAATATTTGTTATTAGAAATGGGCGTATTATGCGTCCAGAAGTACAAGGTCCCTTTTATTTTTGATTCGTTTTCTCTCAAAAAAATATCAGCATCAAGTGTACATGGGTAAGGGTTTCCTATTAAATTGAAAATCACATTTCCAATCTTTAAATTGACATTCACTTTTCCATTATTCGGAATTCCTTTAAAAGTTGCCTGATAACTTGCAGGAACATTTGCCGAGAAATCTTTTGGTCCCTGAATAATATATCCCTTGCCAAGTGACATTACATTTGTTCCGCTTTCTTGATTCCAGACCCTTACAACAGGATCATAAGAATAATACTTGCTTGAGGACGGCGAAACATCAATCAATTTTTGAGTTTCTACAGGAGAAGACCAATAGGTATAATCTGATTTTAAAATAGGTGATGAATTTCGTTTCAAATGAATAATTCCTGTATTGATGATATCATCATCTGATTGATATAAATTTGCTGAATCCTCTAAAATTAAAGTTCCTAAGCCCGAATATGAAAACTCAATTCCTAGTGTATTTCCGCTCAATAAAGTAACTTTCTTGCCCTCATCAATACTACAACTGCAAACATTAACTGTTGTCAATTGTGGATAATCTTCTTTAAAAAATAATTCTTTTCCGCCTGACGGAAAACCATTTGACCAAGAATTTCCATTCCAGATTGTTGATTCTAAACAAAGTTTCAATCTAGCAATTCTGTGTTTAGAAGTTCCAGAAACCGAATTAAAATCTCCTCCAATCAAGAGTTTAAAATCTGACGAAAAACTCATTGCAAATAATTTGTTGTTTAGCTGAGCATCAAAAGACGTATCAAAACTTCCTGTTTTTAATAATCGTATTAATCGCAGCGATGGTGTAGTTTTATAACTTCCTGAAAAAGTTCCGCCCGCTAAAATACGATCGTCCGGCTGTACCAAAATACTTCGCACATCTCCTTTACTAAAACCAGTACCTGAATCAAATGTGACATCTAAACTTCCGTTTGTATTTAATCGTAAAATTCTTTTCTGGGCTGCATCATTAAAAGTGGTAAAAGAGCCACCAACAATTATTCTTTGATCAGACTGCAATGCCAATGCATATATATATTTATTAAATCCTGTTCCAATCGCAAATGTAGGATCAATGCTTCCGTTTGCATTTAAGCGTACTAAACGGAGAAAAGGAATTCCATCAAAAGCAGTAAATCGTCCAGCAACCAGAATTTTTCCGTCAGGCTGAAGTAAAATTGCTTCAATAATGGCATCTGCACCAACACCAGAATTAAAACTGGCATCTCTCAAACCATTAGGCATAAGTCGTACGATTCGGCCAGCATTTACATCATTGTATTTAGTAAAACCGCCCGCAACAATAATTTTTTCATCAGGCTGTATTGCCATTGCATAAATTTGGCTGTTACAGCCAGAAGTCACATTAAAAGATGGGTCCACTGTTCCGTTAGGTAAAATCCTAACTATGCGATTGATCATTGTCTCATTATACTTTGTAAAATTTCCGCCTATAACAATTTTTCCATCCGGCTGTAAAACCGCTGCTTTAATTAAATTATTAGCACCAACTTGCCCAAAATTAAAATCAGGATCAGAGGAACCATCTTCCAAAAGCTTAGCAATTCTGGAAACACTAGCACCATTAAACTTTTTAAAATTGCCAAATACCATTGATTTACCATCTTCTAAAGGCAGAATTTTATAAACCGAATTATCAAGCCCAATTCCAGATGCCAAATATCCTGTATCATATTCACCATCGGAACTAATCTTAGCCAATCTTCCTTGATTTAAACCGTCAAAAATTAAAAAAGAACCTCCAATATACCAAGCTCCCTCTGCATCAGTTTCTAATGCTAAAACGGAAGCGGTTGCCGGACCCGATCCAAAATCAATATCATTTTTTAAAAGACCGAAACTGTCTAATAGACAAACACGATTAACGCTGGTTCCATTATAGTTTCCTGTAAAAGATCCTCCAACCATTATATTTCCAAAGGAATCTGTTTTAAAAGCTAAAACAGCTCCAGAATTAAAACCCGAGCCTGTAAAAAAAGAAGTGTCTATACTTCCGTCTTGCATTATTCTAATAATTCTGTTGGCTGTGATGCCATTATAACTGGTAAATTTTCCTCCCAGAAGAATTTTGCCATCTGACTGCACTGTCATCGCGCTGACCTCACTATCAAAACCTTCTCCTACATTAAAAGTTAAATCAATTTGCCCATTATTATTTAAACGAAGAATTCTATTGATTTGTGTACCATTAAAAACAGTAAAATTTCCTGAAAGTAGTATTTTGTCATTATTCAAAACTTTGACGTTTTTTATAGTCGATGCCCCTGAACCTACAAAAGAAGCATCTAATGATCCGTTCGTCAAAATTCGGGCTACATAATTTGCTGTGCCATTATTGTATTTTGTAAAACTGCCACAAATGATTATTTTTCCATCAGACTGAAGTGCAATATCATAGATAATTCCTGTTGTTGCTCCAATTGAAGTATTAAATAATGTATCAATAGTGCCGTTTGGATTTAAACGAATGAGTCTTCCTGCACTTATCCCGTTGTAGGAGGTAAAACTACCACCTACAAGTATTTTGCCATCGGGCTGTATACATGAAGCATAAATTTTTCCATTGAAACCACTTCCTGTACGAAAATTTTCATCTATAGTACCATCTGGCATTAAGCGCGTCAAATAAGGAGATGGAATTCCGTTAAGGTTTAAATATTCACCACCAACTATCAGATTTTGATCAGATTGCAAGGACAAAGTCTGTACAGCATTATCAAATCCATCTCCAATTGAACCATCATCCAGGGTATTAAAAGTATCATCAACTTTTCCTTGTTGTCCATAAAATTCAAAATTTCCCAAAAATACAGTCAGAGTGACTGCGTAAAGCAATTTTCTAATCAAAGCCAAAAATCTGATTAATTAATAATATGCGAATTTTCTGAAATTTAAAGACTCGGTTATACGTGTGCAATACCCACTTTTAGTGATATTTATAGGCCCATAAAAAAAGCCATTTCTCATTGAGAAATGGCTTTTGGCAGTAAAACTATTTT
Source organism: Flavobacterium aquidurense (assembly GCA_900107365.1). GTDB lineage: Bacteria > Bacteroidota > Bacteroidia > Flavobacteriales > Flavobacteriaceae > Flavobacterium > Flavobacterium aquidurense. Next base: position 2,741 of record FNPS01000007.1, on the reverse strand, counting down.
TTATTTATTAAAAAATAATTTTTCTTGTTGTTTTATATCCGTTTTCAAGCGTTATATCAACTAATAAAACCTGATTGCCTGATTGTAGATTTGAGATCAGCAATTCTGATGTTCCTGCTTTCTTTTTTGTATAAAGCAATTTTCCAGCGACATCAAAAATCGCAACATCCTGTATAGCTTCGCTTGAAGAAACCACTTTAACCACTTTATCTTTTACAGAAATCGTAATACCTTTTTCAATATTTTCGAAGTCGCCTGTTCCTAAAGATTTATTAGTATATCTTAAAACCAAACGATCTGTAAAAGTTCCAATTGCTGTGGTAAAAGTATAATTGCTTTCTGTTAAATCATGAATCTTACCAGTAGACTTATCCTCAATATAAATTTTTTGAGTCGTCATATTACCATCAACATTATTGATCGAAATTGTAAAATCTCCAGCAATTGCAGAACGATAACCTAACGGAACTGTATCAGTATCTGCAAAAGGCAAACCACGTCCTTGAATTGCTAATTTGGTATTTTCAGTAATACTATAAAAATCTAGATATTTATTAGCGTCAAAACTTTCACCATCATATCGATCGTCATAAGAATTGCTTGCTCCTTGTACATATGCCACAAGCAATTGTTTGAAAGCTCCTTCCGTATTCGTCATATTCAGCCAAATACGATTCTTTTCAATATCTGCAGCTTTAGCTTCATTACTTGGCTTAAAGAACTGACCATTTCGATTACCTCCTCTTCGCATTCCATTGCTAAAAGTAATAGTCCCCGTCGTCTTAATCCCAGCAAAGAAACCTTGCCCAGCGCCAATATAGCCAGAAGGTGGATTATTGTTGTTTCCTGAACCAGGAATAGTTCCAGATCCTGCTGGTGCTGTGCCACCGCTTAAATTATAAACAGCGTAATCATCTGATCCATACTGATAAGCACCACCTAAAACCACTGGAACATTGTGAGTCCAAAAATAGAGTGTTCCTGTTAAATTTGCATTGTTGTTTATAAATTCGTCAGCGTATAAAGCGGAAGGATATGGATTTCCAATTAAATAAAATTTATTACCAGTCATTACCTCACTTGTAATATCACCATTTATAGGAGTTCCTGTAAAAGTTGCCTCAAAATCATTTCGCAACGTATTTGAAGTTCCTTCCGGGCCACGAATAATATAACCTTTACCCACAACCATAATAGTACTTCCTGGTCTATAAAGCCATCCAGAACCATTATGAGCATACATTTTTGTAGGATCTGTCAATGGTGAAACAGCTCCTAATGTCATATTATCAACTGGTGTTGACCAATACACATAATCGGCCTGACGTATTGGTGTGCTTTTACGTTTATATTTAATAGTTCCTGTATTAATCGTTTTGCTTGGAGTACCCTGCATTAAGCTTGAGCTGTCCTCAAAAATTAATTGACTTCCAGGAATAACATGAACGCCGTTTGTAACGGTTAATGTTTTTTTACCATCTACTGTTACAACTGCATTATTGCTTACTGTAACAGAGCAGTACGTTACATCTGCTCCGATCGTGTAACCACTTGCAAAATCAATGTAGTCATCTGAAGTTGGGGCACCATATGTCCATGAACTTCCGCCTGTATAAGTATTTGCTACTACCACAACTGGTGCTGAATAAGTTGCTGTACAGCCATTATCTAAAGCAAATCGATATGTTCCCGGAACTAATCCTGTAATTGTAGGCGTACTTGATGAGAAAGGTATACTAACAACTGTGGTTCCGTTATTTTGTAATAAATTTCCTGAAGCTGGTAACCCGCCTAATGTTACACTTGCTCCATTTGTTGAACATAATGGTCGTGTTGGTGTTCCAACCGTTGGTGCTGGGTAATTTGGTTTAATCGTTAAATTAGTGGTAGCCGTATTTGAACAACCTCCACTTGTAACTGTGTATTCAACCGTTACATCTCCTGCGGTAACTCCAGTTACAACTCCTGCATTTACAGTCGCTGAACCGGTCCCATCTACAATAGACCATGTTCCTCCAGGCGTTGTATTTGTAAAGGCTGGAGTAGATGAACCAACACAAGTTGATGTTGCTCCTCCTGTAATTGGGTTTACGGTTGGAAGTGGGTTTACTGTTACTGTTACTGTTGAAGAAGTTGCAGAAGCACAAGATCCGCTTGTTACAACAGCTCGGTAATAGCGAGTAGCCGTAAGGCTTCCCATCTGAATAGTCGTTAATGGACTTGAAGTTGCTCCTGGAATATCACCAAATGTGGTACCGTTTGTCGACACCTGCCATTGGATAGTTCCTGTATTGCCTGTTAATGTGATATTAGCTGGAGATGTTGATGTACAGATCGACTGGTCTGCAGAAACTGTTCCCGCTACGCTTGTAGGGCTTACTGTTACTGTTACTGTCGAAGAAGTTGCAGAAGCACATCCGCCACTTGTTACAACAGCTCGGTAATAGCGAGTAGCCGTAAGGCTTCCCATCTGAATAGCTGTTAATGGACTTGAAGTTGCTCCTGGAATATCACCAAATGTGGTACCGTTTGTCGACACCTGCCATTGGATAGTTCCTGTATTGCCTGTTAATGTGATATTAGCTGGAGATGTTGATGTACAGATCGACTGGTCTGCAGAAACTGTTCCCGCTACGCTTGTAGGGCTTACTGTTACTGTTACTGTTGAAGAAGTTGCAGAAGCACAAGATCCGCTTGTTACAACAGCTCGGTAATAGCGAGTAGCCGTAAGGCTTCCCATC
>FNPS01000024.1 GCA_900107365.1 Flavobacterium aquidurense | reverse complement strand
CAGGTTTTGCACAGCAGGACGCCCAATTTACACAATACATGTACAACACTATAAATATTAACCCTGCATATGCAGGTTCTCGTGGAGCTTTAAGTGTTTTTGGTTTATACCGTACACAGTGGGTTGGACTTGATGGAGCTCCTGAAACCAGCAGTTTTTCAATCAATACCCCCATAAACAATAGTAACCTGGGAATTGGGGCTTCGCTTGTAAATGATAAAATCGGGCCAACTAATGAGAACAATATCTCCGTTGACCTTTCTTATACGATTCAGACATCGGCAAATTTCAAACTTTCTTTTGGTATTAAAGGAACGGCCAATATCTTCAATCTGGATGTAAGCAAACTGAATCCCGAAATTGCAGGAGATCCACAATTTCAGGATCTGGACAATAAATTTTCGCCAAATGTGGGAGCTGGAGTTTACTGGCATTCCGATAAAGCATACATTGGTTTGTCTGTACCTAACTTCATTGAAACCAACCGATATGATGATAATGATGTGGCTATTTTTAAAGATAAAATAAATTACTATTTAATGGCTGGTTATGTATTTGATCTGGATAAATACCAATACATAAAATTCAAACCTGCCGTACTTACCAAAATGGTAGAAGGCGCACCGCTCCAGGTAGATGTATCAGCCAATTTTATGTTCTATGACAAATTTGTAATTGGTGTTGCTTACAGATGGAGCGCTTCACTTAGTGCTATGGTCGGATTTCAGATCACAGACGGACTTTATTTAGGTTATGGTTATGACCGTGAAACAACAAACTTAAATAACTACAATTCAGGATCGCATGAGATATTCCTTCGCTATGAATTCTTCAAAAACAATGGTAAAATGACAACTCCTCGTTTCTTCTAAAAACAATGATTATGAAAAATTTTATACTTCTTTGCCTGACAATTGTAAATGTTTTTTCATTTGACAGTTATGCACAGCAATCCAAAATAAATGCTGCTGACAAAAAGTACGACAGCTACGCCTATATTGATGCTATAAAAACGTATGAAAAAGTAGCAAACAAAGGATACAAGTCTGAGGATATGTTTAAGAAACTAGGAAATGCCTATTATTTTAACTCCGATTTTGCCGGAGCAGCAAAATGGTATGGTGAACTCTTTGCTATGAATACCGTTGTCGAACCTGAGTATTATTACCGATATGCCCAGTCTTTAAAATCGACTGGAGATATAGCAAAAGCAAATCAATTACTGGATGAGTTCAACAGTAAAAACAAAACCGATAACAGAGCTAAACTTTACGAAGGAGATAAAAACTATCTTGATCAGATTAAAGCCAATTCAGGACGATACAACATTGAAAATGCCGGAATCAATTCTAAATATTCTGACTACGGAACTTTTATACATGACAACAAAATCTATTTTGCCTCTGCAAGAGATACCGGAAATTTTTCTCAGCGCAAACATAAATGGACAGGAGAATATTTCACTAATCTTTATATCGCTGATGTTGATTCGACAAAAGTAAAAAAATTTAAAACGGATATCAATACTAAATTCCATGAAGCTTCACCAGCTTTTACCAAAGACGGAAAAACAGTTTATTTTACAAGAAACAATTATGTTGACGGAAAAAAAGGAAAAGATGAAGAAAAAGTTACTTTAATTAAAATATACAAAGCCACTCTTGAAAACGGAAAATGGACTAAAATTACACCTCTGCCTTTTTCCAGCGACAATTACAGCACAGCCCACCCAGCACTTAGTCCAGATGAAAAAACCTTATATTTTGCATCAGATATGCCTGGAACGTTAGGCCAGTCTGATCTTTATAAAATAAGTATAAATGAAAATGGTGGTTTTGGAACTCCGGAGAATCTTGGAAAAAGCATTAATACCGAAGGAAAAGAGACATTTCCTTATGTAACCGATGAAAACGAAATTTATTTCGCCTCAGACGGACATCCGGGACTTGGCGGATTGGATGTCTTTGTCGGAAAAATCGAAAAAGACGGAACCATAAGTGATATCCAGAATCTTGGAGCTGATGTCAATTCACCAAAAGATGATTTCGCCTATGTTATCGATCCGGTTTCCCGAAAAGGATATTTTAGTTCTAATAAAGATGGCGGACAAGGATCTGATGATATCTATAAATTTGTTGAAAACAGAGCCCTAAGATGCATTCAGGAATTAAGTGGTACAATAACCGATTCCGAAACAGCTGTTATTTTACCGGGAGCAAAAGTTTCACTTTATGAAAATATGGTGGTAAAAAACACCACAATTGCTGACGTTAACGGAGTTTACAAATTTCCGGTTGACTGTGGTAAAAGCTATAATGTGAGAGCAGAAAAAGAAGAATATGCTACCAAAGAAGTTAGTATAACGATCGGCAAACTATCCGGAAAAACAAGCTTACCCATTAGTTTAGA
>FNPS01000006.1:1451-360807 GCA_900107365.1 Flavobacterium aquidurense | reverse complement strand
TAAACAGAACCTAAGATAGTTCCGCCTCCTAAGACAACACTCCAAGTTCCGCCTGCCGGTGTAGCCGAAAGGGTTTTCGTTGCTGTCTCACAGATTGCCGTGGTAGTAGTTGTATTACTAGCTGTTCCCGCAAAAGGATTTACCGTAAAAGTAACATCAGAGCTTGATGCCGCGCAACTTCCATTGCCTGCAATAGTATATTTTATAGTAACCGGAGTGTTTACAGAAACATCGGCCGGGGTGTAAACAGAACCTAAGATAGTTCCGCCTCCAGATTCAACACTCCAAGTTCCACCTGCCGGTGTAGCCGAAAGGGTTTTCGTTGCTGTCTCACAGATCGCTGCATTACTTGTTGTATTGCTCGCTGTTCCCGCAAAAGGATTTACCGTAAAAGTAACATCAGAGCTTGATGCTGCGCAACTTCCATTGGCTGCAACGGTATATCGGATTCGTATTGGTGTATCCGCCGTAATATTTGCAGGGGTATAAACGGAGCCTGAGATAGACCCACCACCACTCCTAATACTCCATGTACCTCCTGTTGGCGTAGCCGAAAGGGTTTTCGTTGCTGTCTCACAGATCGCTGCAGTATTAGTTGTGTTGTCCGCCGTTCCCGCAAAAGGATTTACCGTAAAAGTAACATCAGAGCTTGATGCCGCGCAGCTTCCATTGGCTGCAACAGTATATTTTATAGTAACTGAAGTATTTACAGAAACATCTGCCGGGGTATAAACAGAACCCGCGATAGTTCCGCCTCCAGATTCAACACTCCAGGTTCCGCCAGCAGGCGTAGCCGAAAGGGTTTTGGTTGTCGCTTCGCAGATTGTTGCTGTACTTGTTGTATTATTTGCCGTTCCTGGAAATGGAGTCACTGTCACACTTCCCGTAATCGAAGCTTCAGAACAAGGAGATGTATGCCCAACAGTTGCAATAGTATAAGTCCCACTTGCCGTTGGCGTTCCTGAAATAGTAACAGTTTTTGCATTAAGATCAACATTTGCTACTAATCCATTTGGTAAATTTGATGCTGTAGCATTGTTTGCGCTTCCTCCAAAAGTATAAACGGCATTTGGAATTGCTGCTCCTCCACAAACTGAAGGGTTTTGTGTGCCGCTAGTAAAAACAATTGTAGAAGCATTATTAATAACTGCTGCAACGGCAACTCTAGATGCTGTCGAACAACCCGTAGAAGTTATAGTTGCTCCTACATAATAAGTCGTAGTAGTTGATAAATTTGGCGTAGTGAAACTCTCTCCTGATGCTAATGATGTAGTTGTTGTTGAATCGGCATACCAATAAACAGTTGCTCCAGTTGAAGCTACGGCATTTAATGTTAAAGTCCCAGCTCCACATCTCGAACTTTCTATTGCTGAAATTGTTGGCACAATATTTATTGTTGCACGAACTTCAGTTCTGCTTAACGTAGTACAACCATTATTAGTTGCTTCTACATAATAAGAAGTTGATGCTGATAAACTTGGTGTAATAAAAGTAGTTCCTGTTCCTAATGATGGTCCACCAGATGAAGCAGCGTACCAATTAATTGTTCCTCCTGATGCTGTGGCACCTAAAGTTACCGTTCCTTCTCCACATCTTGATGCTGGTGTACTTCCTGTGATTGCAGGTATTTCTTTAATTACGAAATCAACAGCCGCTCTACAACTAGAACCGGAACATGCAACATAGTAAGTCTTTGTTCCAGCTGTGTTTGTATTAGATAATCCTGAATTAGCAACTAATACTGGATTAAAATTAGCCCCTGTATAAATTGCCGACCCACCGGAAGAAGCTGTAAACCACTCTATTGTTCCTGCACATGTAGAAGTAACTGTTAATGTACCGGTTCCACCCTGACAAATAGAAACTCCATTTGCTGTCGGTGCTCCTGTCACTGAATTAATAGTAATACTAGAGGTAGGAAGTGAAGTACATCCTTGTGCATTAGTTGTTACCACATAACTATTTGGTACTAATCCTGAAAAAACACCTGTTGAATTTGTAACTGGTGTTGTTACTGGATTTGATCCTCTTATTGTATAAGATATACCAGTTCCATTAGCAGGAGTATTTACTGTAATAGTTCCTGTTGGCGTAGAACAACTTGATTGTGTAGTAGTAGTTGTCGGTATTGACGGCAAAGCTAAAATAGTTATATCATCTGCTGTTGTACTAGTCCCATTAAAATTAGCTCCAGGAACATTTGATTGACTAGCACCTTCATAAGTTTTATTTGCACTTCCATAGCCATCCAAATATGCCGTAATTGTTCTGGATGCATGTGTAGCTGTACGTGTCGGATCAAGATACAAAGCCTGAGCATTTGAACTATGGGGACCAGCTGTCATAGACGCTGCTACTTTTCCAACTAAGGTTATTGTAACAACTCCATTTTTCGCAATATTAAAACCTCCGAATACTGGATTATTAGCTGTACCTGCAGCAGAATTAGCTAAAGCTCCTGACGGCCCTGAGGCATCAGCAGAGTATGTAGCAGAAGCTGAATCAAATTCCATACCTATTGGAAATTTAAAATCTAAAACAACTCCGGCAGCATTTCCTGCACCTGTATTATTTATTTTAATCTCATATGAGACTTTTTCATTTATTGAATTACAAACTGAAGTTGTTGTTAACGTTTTTACTTTAGTTTCCAAACTAGGAAAACAATTTGCATTAACTTGTAAATTTGGTGGTATATCATTTACTGTAAAACTAGACACATATCCTACTTTTCCGTCTTGAGCTCCATGGTTATTTCCGTTACCCGCGTTCGATTTACCAGCTAAACCACCAAGAACACTAGAAGTTATAGTTACTGATGCCGAAAGATTATGGCTAATAATTCCACCACCACCACCACCACCAGGTCCGTGTTCATTATTGTTGTCATTCTCTGTATTTCCTCCTGCTCCTCCGTTGGCCTCTATTCGAATGTTTGCAGTACTATTATTCGAAACATTTAATAAAACCGTTCCTCCGGCTCCTCCTCCTCCAGCTCCATCTGGCGAACCTGAATAAGTTCCCGGAGCTCCTTTTCCTCCATTTGCATAAATAGTACCATTTCCTAAAACATTTCCAGCATTTATAAGAATAATTGCTCCTCCAACACCACCTTTTACACCAGTAGAAGCATCATTGGCATCACCGGCACCTCCACCGCCTCCCATTATAAGTCGGGGAAATGGAGTACTAGTAAGATAAGATCGAAAACCAGGTCTTCCTCCTCCAGTAAGATTATTGGAGAACAAATCTCCACCGCCACCTTGCCATCCGGCACCACCAACACCACCAAATCCGCCATTTCCACCACCACCACCACCGGTGTTGTGGTCATTACCTCCACCTCCGGCATTAGCAGGGGCTCCTCTTCCTGAAGATCCTCCCGGCAGTCCCTCAACCAGATTAACTACCTGATTAAAACCATCCCACATATATTTAGGTGTTCCAGCTATTCCTTCTCCTTTTCCAGAAATATTTGTTAAACTTGATTCCCCAACATAAGTCGTCGAATTATTAACGCCCGAGCCTGCTCTGGGGCTATATCCTCCTCGAAATCCCCTAGCACTTCCATCAATAGTGTATCCTGCAAAGTTGAATGTACCCGAAACGTTAAAAGCAATAACACCACCTGCTATACCATTAAAAGGTGGCGTGGTGATATTAGATGTAAGCGTTAAATTAGAATATTGAGGTACTCTGATAATTTGAAATGTTCTTTTTCCTCTATTATTAGATGCATCGGCATTGTAAAAACTATTTCGCACACCATTATTTGTTCCAGTACCCTTAAAGGTCAAATTTCCACCTGTTAGTGGAACATTGTTCGTAGCAATTACATATTCAAAAATACCGGTATTTCCTAAAAGGGAAAATCCCGTACCTCCTGAATTATCAGGGCCACTATTTGGAGTTCCCGAACCGTAATTTGTCGTATTTGTATAGTCGATTGTAGCATCCTGCATTTGGATAATCAAAATCAAATCTCCTGCCGAGATTGGAATTGTTCCAAAATTGTTTCCGTATTGATCAGTTGCAGGCACACCTGATAGTACAACCGATGTGGTTCCTGCATTCAGTGTTATGTTAGCTCCTGCAGGATAGTAAGTATTTACAGAATTTGATACCGCTGCCGGTCCATCAACTCCTGGCGTACCGCAAATTTGAGCAAACAAAGATGAGTTTATTAATAAAAGTGCTGAAACAATAAAAAATAACTTAACTGAATTAAGTTTTCTAAAAGTAAAGTTACGCATACGCAAATGAGATTTGAGGAGTACAAATAGTGTCAACTAAAGAACCAATATTGGTTTTCAGGATATAGGAGAGATACGAAAAACTATGAGGAGTGGATTTTAAATTAAAAGAAAATCTGAAGTACGATTTTATTTTCAATTCAAAAAATGATTGAACCATTTGAACAATTGGTTCAAGACCTAAAAATAGTCTCATAATTTATAGTAGTTTTGGTGCGGCGAAAATAGATAAACCATTAATAACTAGCTATATTAGTCGACAAACTACATATAAAACCGGTGAATTACACTTATTTTCAGTTAAATGCAACTGCGAATATTCAAAAACTTATATATTCATCAACAAAAACATTAAAATTTCTTAATTTTATATCAATCAATCGCTTTTGTATCAAATTACCTGACAAAATCGCAAAAAATCTTACAAAATTGAATTCTAAAAAAACAAGATTTCTTTTTAACATTTGTTTACTTTTTCTTCACGATATATTAAATCATATTCTTGCCTCAAGTAATTTTTTTTGGTTAGGTATTAAATTCGTTTTTTACAAATAAGAAAAATATCACTAGAAGATGTTTTTATCATCTCCATTTCGTTATTTAAAAAATACAGCATCATACTACAGGAAAAAATTACTGATTATCAAATACTTAAACTCGACTTAAAAAATACTTTTCATTTAAAATAAAACTAAAAATAGTTTTACTTTCAAAATTCACAAACAGCATATACATTTCTATAAGTAAGAGAAATAATACCTTAATTAGCAGCTATTTAAAACAAAATTACTGCTTGTCAATAAAACAAACCATGAGCAAATTTACCGTTCGTCGATAAAAAATATCGACAAAGTACACATGCTGTATTTCATTTCTTACATCACAAAAAAGACACATCTATTAAATTGCAAAAGAGCTTCTTACAAAAAATGTGTCTTTCTTTCAAAGTCCAGATAAAATATCCAGATCTAAATTTTGGAAGTAAATTATTAGTTCATAAAAAGAAAAAAGTCCAGATTTAACATTGAACCTGTTTTCTATTTTAAAAAATTAATATTTCGTTTCAAACCATCAAATTTGGTTCGTTTAATTGGAGAATTTTTAAAAACTTTTTTGAAAGTTTCATCCGTTATTTCAATCCAATCCTTCTTTGAAAAAGAAAGCAATTCAGGATTAGGATTAAATAATGGCTCGGAATGTGGTTTTGAAAAACGATTCCAGGGACAAACATCTTGACAAGTATCACAACCAAACATCCACTCATCAAATTTTCCTTTCATCTCGTAAGGGATATTCTCTTTTAGCTCAATGGTATAATAGGAAATACATTTGCTCCCATCAACAACATACGGAGCAACAATTGCCTGGGTTGGACAAGCATCGATACACGCAGTACAAGAACCGCAATGATCTGTAGTAGCATGATCATATTCTAAATCTAAATCAAGGATAAGTTCTGCAATAAAATAAAACGAACCTACTTTTTGAGTTAATAGGTTGCTATTTTTACCAATCCAGCCCAATCCACTTTTAGCAGCCCAAGCTTTATCTAATACAGGAGCCGAATCAACAAAAGCCCGACCCGAAACATCTCCAATATTTTCCTGAATCGAATAAAGAAATTCTTTTAATTTTTCCTTGATGACGAAATGGTAATCTTGTCCATAAGCATATTTAGAAATCTTGAAACTTTCATGATTCTGAGATTGTTCAGGATAATAATTAAGTAAAAATGAAACTACGCTTTTTGCATCATCAACTAGTAATGTTGGATTTAATCGTTTATCAAAATGGTTTTCCATATACGCCATTTGTCCATTTTGATTGTTTTTCAACCAATTTTCAAGTCGAGGTGCTTCTTGCTCAAGAAATCCTGCTTTAGATATACCACAAGAAAGAAAACCAAGTCGTTTTGCTTCAGCTTTTATAAATTTCGAATATGTCTCTTTTGAATTGATCGTCATCTTTTAGAGAATATAACTTCTACTCCCACAGGTTTCAACGTTATTAGCGGATTAAATTTTATATCCGAAGTAACAGATTCAATAGTGTATTTTTTTACAATATGAGAAATGGTCAAACACATTTCATAAATAGCAAATCCAGCTCCAATACACATTCTTGGTCCAGCGCCAAATGGATAAAAGTATTGAATGGATTGCTTTTTTTGCTCTCCAAGAAATCGCTCAGGATTAAATTCTTCAGGATTTTCCCAATACTTAGGATTTCGGTGAAGTTCATAAAAGGAAACCCCAATAAGTGTTCCTTTTTTTATATTATAATCCCCAATTATATCGTCTTCAACATTTTGCCTATCGGTAATCCAAGCTGGAGGATATAAACGCATGGATTCATTTAAAACCGCATTTGTATAGGGCATCTTTTGAAGTTGTTCTGCGATATCATTTGTTTGCAGCTCAACCTCTGTAACTTCTTTAAATATTTTTTCCTGCACTTCAGGATTTTTTCCTAAAAGATAAAGTGTAAAAGTCAATGCATTTGCAGTCGTTTCATGACCGGCTATAAACAGAATTTTTATTTCATCAACTAATTGACTAACTGACATTCCTTCTCCAGTATCATCATACCGGGTTTCTAAAAGCATATTGAGCAAATCATTAATTTCTTCTTTGGAAGCTACCCTTTTATCAATAATCTCTTTAATAATTCTATTATTTTCTTCGGCTAATTCCAAATGTTTTTTCACTTGTCCGCTTAAGGAAAACCACCAGGCTTTATGCGGAAGCCGAATCTCTTTAATTAAAAAATTCTGAACTTCTTCGATAATAAATTTTATCCGATTCAGTTTCTCTTCTGATATTGAAAGCTGAAATAGAGATTTAGCCACAACATTAAAGGCCAACTGACTCATTACAGGAAAAAGAGCAATCGATTTTTCTTCTACTATACCTTCAAGTTCCAAAGCAATAGTTTGATTCATATTTTCAACCAGCTGATTCATTTTTTGCTTATGAAACGCAGGCTGAATTAATCTTCTTTGCTTCAGCCAAAAATCTCCATCAACAGTTAGAAGTCCTTTCCCTAAATATTTAGAAAGATATACGGATTGAAATTTAGATTTATGATAATTCTTTTGCTTCTTTTGTAAAATATATTGAGCAATCTCATTATCTCGGGACAAAATTATATACTTAGAAGGACCAATTTTAAGAGAAAAAGAATCTCCGAATTTATCAAAATACCTTTTATGAAACGGAATCGGATTCTTGCGTACTCCTTCCGCATCCAGAAAAAATCTCAATATTGAGAGTCTGCGTGGATAATTATATTTTCTGTTTTCAGACATTTTGATAGAATTAAAAATAACCCGTACTCAATATTACTACTATTTTCTAAGTTTACGAAAATTACTTATTATGATTTGTGATCCAGTTTGTAATATCGGTTATATTCTGCGCTTCCGTATCAGGAGTATTCATTCCTACATCATGACCTTTACCTTCTCTAATTAGTAGTTTTGTTTCCACATCTTTGCTTTTTAATTCTGAATAAAGATTTTTAGATTGACTCACATTTACCAAAGCATCAGCATCACCGTGTATTAATAATGTTGGTACATTTGAAATAGTATCGAAAGGGCTTATTGCAATAAATGCAGGATTTTTTGCATTCAAGTTTAACTTGGCACCAGCTAATTTTTCGATAATACTCAAATTACCATTTTTTATAATAAATTCCAATGTTTCAGGAGAATCTAATCTTGACGGTGCGCAAAGTGCCGTTATTGACTTCATGTTTTTCTTGGTATAACCATACAATAAAGCTAAATGCGCTCCTGCACTAATTCCAACAATATGGTATCCTTTTTTAGCATAACCGTATTTATTAGCAACATCAGAAACATAATTGACTGCTGATTCGATATCTGCTAATAAATCCTTGGCAGAAATAGTATCACCAACATAACGATAATCCACATTGGCAACAACAAACCCTCTATTACAGATATCCTGAGCATGTTTGCTAGTATACTCAAGTCCCCCCATGGACCAGGCTCCTCCATGGAGAAGTATAACAACAGGCAAATCTTTTAAATTTCCGCTAGGAATATATAAATCTACAGTCTGTTGAGGAGCTTTTCCATACGCGAGATGTGGAAAATTCCTGGTTTGACCAAAAGAGATTAAACAACTAAACAGTAAAAATAAAACGAAATTCCTCATGGCATGTTTTTAAAATAATCCACCTTGAATATTGGTATTAATTTTTCCCAGATGTTTATAAGCTTTATCTGTAACTTCCCTTCCTCTTGGAGTTCGCATAATAAATCCTTCCTGAATCAAGAAAGGTTCATAAACTTCTTCTATAGTTTCGCTACTTTCAGATACAGCTGTAGCCAAAGTTGACAGCCCAACAGGTCCGCCCTTAAATTTATTAATGATAGTCAACAAAATTTTATTATCCATTTCGTCAAGACCATGTGCATCAACATTAAGTGCCTTTAATGCATAACGAGCAATTTCCAGATCGATAGTTCCGTTTCCTTTTATTTGTGCAAAATCTCGTACGCGTCGTAACAATGCATTAGCGATACGAGGTGTTCCACGGCTTCGACCAGCAATTTCGATAGCAGCATCTAATGAGATTGGCATTTTAAGTATAGAAGAACTTCTCTCGACAATAGTTGTCAAAAGTTCCGTAGTATAATATTGTAATCGTGATGAGATTCCAAAACGTGCACGCATAGGCGCCGTTAATAATCCTGAACGTGTTGTTGCTCCAATTAAAGTAAAAGGATTCAAATTGATCTGTACCGTTCTGGCATTTGGCCCTGATTCGATCATGATATCAATTTTAAAATCCTCCATTGCCGAATATAAATACTCTTCAACAATTGGACTCAAACGATGAATTTCATCAATGAATAAAACATCTCTCTCATCAAGATTTGTTAGTAAACCAGCTAAATCACCAGGTTTGTCTAATACAGGACCAGAGGTAATTTTAATTCCAACTTCAAGTTCATTCGCTAAGATATTGGCCAGGGTAGTTTTCCCTAATCCGGGAGGCCCATGAAAAAGTGTATGATCAAGAGCTTCACCACGTTGATTGGCAGCTGCAACAAAAACTTTTAAGTTCTCTAAAACTTGATCTTGTCCGGCAAAATCATCAAATGATAACGGACGTAATCTTTTTTCAAGATCTAATTCTTCTGGGTTATACCCATTTGTAGTGGGATCTAGGTTCTCATTCATTTTACAAAGATAGACAAAGTAATCAGTTTGTAAAATACTTAAATTCCAAATAATATTCCGGAATAACGGGATTAAATTTTAATATCTTAAATTCCCAATATTTAATATTATTACATTTCTGTAACTATAATTTACGGCCAAACCCTAACTATAATAAAACAAAAAGAGACCATCTTTTCAGATGGTCTCTTTTAAATATTTTTAGTGGTGTAAAACTTCTTCACCTTCTTTCATCGGTACATTTTGCGGTACAAAATCTACATCGTGATTTGGGTTACTGTAGTCATACGGCCAACGGTATACATGAGGAATTTCACCTGGCCAGTTGCCGTGGATATGTTCTACTGGAGTAGTCCACTCTAATGTTGTAGATCTCCATGGATTCTGAACTGCTTTCTTACCATAGAAAATACTACTAAAGAAGTTGTACAAGAATACTAATTGGAACGCACCTCCTACAAGAGCAAATGTTGTAATTAAAACATTCACATTTTGCAAATCATCAAATAATGGGAAGTTTGTATTTGTATAATAACGTCTTGGTAAACCAGCTAATCCAATAAAGTGCATTGGAAAGAATACTCCATAAGCACAAACTGCAGTTACCCAAAAGTGTATATAACCTAAATTTTTATTTAACATTCTTCCATACATTTTAGGAAACCAGTGGTAGATACCAGCAAACATTCCATAAAGTGCAGAGATACCCATTACTAAGTGAAAGTGAGCAATTACAAAGTATGTATCATGAACATTAATATCCAAAGTACTATCTCCTAAAATGATTCCAGTTAAACCTCCAGTAATGAAAGTAGAAACCATTCCAATAGAAAACAACATTGCAGGGTTAAATTGTAAATTACCTTTCCATAAAGTTGTAATCCAGTTAAAAGCTTTTACAGCAGATGGAATTGCAATCAATAAGGTTGTAAAAGTAAATACTGATCCCAAGAAAGGATTCATACCTGAAATAAACATATGGTGACCCCAAACAATTGTAGATAAGAATGCAATTGCAAGAACTGACATAATCATCGCTCTGTATCCAAAAATTGGTTTACGAGAGTTCGTAGCCATAATTTCAGAAACAAGTCCCATTGCTGGTAAAATTACAATATAAACTTCAGGGTGTCCTAAAAACCAGAACAAGTGTTCAAATAATACTGGAGAACCACCTTGATAATGTAAAACCTCTCCTGCAATATAAATATCTGATAAGAAGAATGAAGTACCAAAACTTCTATCAAAAATTAATAATAAAGCAGCTGATAACAATACTGGGAAAGAGATCACACCAATGATAGCTGTTACGAAAAAAGTCCAGATTGTAAGTGGAAGTCTGGTCATAGACATTCCTTTAGTTCTTAAGTTGATAACAGTAACAATGTAATTTAAAGATCCCATCAAAGAAGACGCGATAAAGATAGCCATCGAAACTAACCATAAAGTCATACCTGTTCCAGAACCTGGAATCGCTTGTGGTAAAGCACTTAATGGAGGATAAATTGTCCAACCTGCAGAAGCTGGTCCAGCTTCAACAAATAAAGAAGATAACATAATTACAGCAGATAAGAAAAATAACCAGTATGAAATCATGTTCATGAATCCAGAAGCCATATCTCTTGCTCCAATTTGAAGTGGAATAAGTAAGTTACTAAAAGTACCACTTAAACCAGCCGTCAGTACAAAGAATACCATGATGGTACCGTGAATTGTAACTAAGGCCAAATAAATATCATTAGCCATTACACCATCAGGTGCGAATTTATCTCCTAATAAAACATTAAAGATTTTGAAAGACTCTTCTGGCCATGCTAATTGCATTCTGAAAAGCAAAGACATTGCAATACCAATAATTCCCATGATAATACCGGTAATTAAGTATTGCTTAGCAATCATTTTGTGATCAATACTAAATATATACTTAGTAATGAACGTGTCTTTATGATGATGTTCGTGCTCGTGATCGTGTCCGTGATCGTGATCGTGCGCTTCTGCTGACATATATGTGTACTTTAAATTTTCTTAATAAATATTATTTCATAGTAACTTTAGCTACAACCGCTTTTACAGTATCAATAACTGCTTTTACAGTATCTTTAGCAGTACTATCTGTAGTAGCTTCTGCTCCTTCTCCTTCAGCTGGTTTTTTAGCAGCCTCAGCAGCTTTAATATCCTGAGCTAAAGTAGTTTTTTCGCTTAACCATTTTTTATAATCTTCCGGAGTATCAACTACTACTTTCATTTGCATGTTGTAGTGAGAAGCTCCACAAATTTTATTACATAATAATAAATAATCAAATGTATAAGGATCTAAAGCTGTACCGCCTTTTGCAACTAACTCAACGCTTTTTTCAGCTCTAAGTTTATTGATATTGGCAACTTTTTCTATCATAAATGGTAACTCTCTATACTCAGCACTTGTATAAGTTGGAATAAAAGCAAATTCAGTAACCATTCCAGGAACACAGTTCATTTGCGCTCTAAAGTGAGGCATATAAGCTGAGTGTAAAACGTCTTGAGAACGCATTTTGAAATGTATTTTTTTACCTTTTGGAATATGTAATTCTGAAACTACAATATCATCCTGAGCATTAGGATCCGACATATCAACCCCTAAAGTATTTACACCTTCAATTAAACGTACGTTTGCTTTTCCTAAAACATTATCATGTCCAGCATATCTTGCAGTCCACTTAAATTGTTGAGCATATAATTCAATTTCAATTACATCTTCATCTTTATCAACAAACATGATGTTGTTCCAGGCATACAATCCGTAAAGAATTAAACAAGCCAAAACTACAGATGGAATAATACTCCAAATTGCTTCCAATTTATTACTATCAGCAAAGAATAATGCTTTTCTGTCTTTATGTCCTCTATTCTTAAAAGAAAACCAGTAAAGCAAACCTTGAGTAATAAATTGAACTACAAAAATTAAAACCCAAGTAATATTCATCAAATTATCTACTAAAAGACCGTGCTCTGAAGCAGGAGTATGAAGAGCTAAGTGCCCCCATTTTAGTAAACCGTAAATCGTAAATATATAAATGAAAGCTAAAAAGCCAAACATAACATATCCCTGAACATTATTATCATTATCTGATGCAACCTGAGAATCGTCCGAAGAAGATCCTACTTGAGTAAGATCAAATATCTTGGTCAATTGCCACAATGCAATTGCTAATAAAACTAAAACTATAATTACCAACAAACTTGTCATCTGTTTACTTCTTTAAATATTAATAATGAAAATGTTTACTTTCTTCAATGAAAGGATTTCTTTTTGCTAACAAAGGAGCTTTAGTTAATGCAGTAAATACAACAAAAATAAACAAACCTAAGAAGAAAAGAATAGATGCAATTTCAGGAACTCCAATAAACCATTTATCTCCAACTGTACCAGGCATAATCATATTAAAGAAATCTACATAGTGACCTAGTAAGATAACAACACCAGCCATTACAATAACCCAGCTAAGACGTTTGAAGTCTGTATTGATTAATATTAATAACGGGAATACGAAGTTCATAACTACAGCACCAAAGAATGGCAAGTTATATAATTGAATTCTTGTTATGAAATAAGTTACCTCTTCAGGAATATTTGCGTACCAGATTAACATGAACTGAGAGAACCATAAATAAGTCCAGAAAACACTGATACCAAACATAAATTTAGCTAAATCGTGAATGTGGCTTGTATTTACATACTCTAAATATCCTTTTGATTTTAAATATACCGTAACTAATGCGATTGCAGTAATACCACTTACAAAGAAAGAAGCAAATACATACCATCCAAATAAAGTACTGAACCAGTGTGGATCAATTGACATAATCCAATCCCAAGACATAATAGATTCAGAAACAATAAAGAATACTAAGAAACCAGCAGTTTGCTTAAAGTTCTTTTTGTAGTATAGATCATCATTAGCATCATCTTGAGCTAAACAATTTTTTCTTGAATAATAACGGTATAAGTTCCATCCTAATAAGAATACAGCAGCTCTGGCAATCCAAAAAGGAAAGTTTAAGTAACCATCTTTACCAGCGATGATTTTATCGTAGTTTGCACTACTAGGATCCGTTACACCTTCACCTAACCATACAAATAAATGATTAAAGTGTAATCCACAAAGAATTAAAATGATAAAGAAAATGATAGAACCAACAGGCAAATAAGCCGTGATTCCCTGCATTACTCTAAACAAAACCGGAGACCAACCTGCCTGAGCAACTTGTTGAATAGCATAAAATGCTAAAGTTCCCATAGAAAGCAGCAAGAAGAAAATACATGCAACATATAATGCTGACCAAGGCTTATTTTGCAATTGGTGCAATACATGCGTTAAATGCTCTTTATGCTCATCGGCAGCATCAACTTTTGCGTGTTCGCCACCATTGTGAGATTCATGTGAAGCTTCTGCAGCTTCGTGATGTCCAGCTTCCTGGTGTGAAGCTTCTGTTGTTGCTTCATGTGCAGCACCATGAGATCCATGCGCATCTGCAGCTAGAATTTTCTCAACTTCTTGAATATCTTTAGGAGCAGTTAAAAAACCATATCCAATTCCTAATATACCAAGGGCCATTAGGATGATAGAAAAAGTTTTTAATTTACTTGAAAATGTATACATATCTATTACGATCAGTTTGTTCAACAATTATAATTGGCTTTTTAGTTTTAGAACATAGTCAGCAACTAACCAACGTTCGTGGGCACTTAATTGATTTGCATGTGAACCCATTGCATTTAAACCATAAGTTTCAACGTGAAAGATACTTCCTTCAGTAATTACTCTGTCTTTATAGCTAGGCACTCCAAGAAATTTCTCTCTTTCAACCAATTTACCTTTACCGTTTCCAGCTGCACCATGACAACTAATACAGTAAATTTCGAAAAGTTCTTTCCCTTTTCCAGAATTTCTATCTTCTTCAGTTAAAGGTGATTTTAAATTAGCTTTCGCTAATTCGTAACCAGCAGTTGAATTTTCATATTCATAAGGCTCAAAACCTCTATTGATAGTTCCTACAACAGGAAGCTGTCCTTCTTTTCCACCTTTAAATATGTTTGCCTCTGAGTAAGTTTCATAACCTACAGACTCATACATATTAGGGAAGTACTGATAGTTTGGTGCCGAATTATTGTGGCAAGATGAAACTAAAATAGTTATACCAACTAAAAGTGTTATTTTATATATCCTTTTCATAGCTACAATTAATTCTTTTCAATTACTTTAACTTCAACAGCTCCTGTACCTTCGAAAAAAGAAACTAGTTCTGCTTCGTTATTATTTACAGCAACTTCCATTAAAAAATGGTCATCTGTTGTTCTTACATCAGGATTCTCAGCTTCTTTAAATGGCCATAACCTACTTCTCATATAAAAAGTGATAACCATTAAGTGGGCAGCAAAAAATACTGTCATTTCAAACATAATAGGCACAAATGCAGGCATATTTTGAATGAAGCTAAAACTTGGTTTTCCTCCAATATCTTGCGGCCAATCATGAATCATGATATAACTCATCATGGTTGTTGCAACAGAAATACCAACACATCCATATAAAAATGCACAAATTGCTAATCTTGTTGGTGCTAAACCCATAGCTTTATCCAATCCGTGAACTGGGAATGGAGTAAAAACCTCTTCAATATGATGATGAGCAGCTCTGGTTTTCTTTACTGCATCCATCAAAATATCATCGTCATTATAAATGGCGTATATTACTTTATTACTCATGATGTGAATCTTTATTTGCTCTTTCTCTAATGTAATTATCTCCTGTTCCTTTCAAAATTGTTTTAACCTCTGCCTGAGCAATTACAGGGAATGTTCTAGAGTATAATAAAAACAATACGAAGAAGAAACCAATTGTTCCGATGAAAATACCAATATCAACAAATGTTGGTGAGAACATTGTCCAAGAAGATGGAAGGTAATCTCTATGTAAAGAAGTAACAATAATTACGAATCTTTCAAACCACATTCCGATGTTTACTACAATCGAAATAATAAATGAGAACATGATACTTGTTCTTAATTTCTTGAACCACATAAATTGTGGAGAGAAAACGTTACAAGTCATCATCGACCAATATGCCCACCAGTAAGGTCCGGTAGCTCTGTTCAAGAATGCATATTGTTCATATTCTACCCCTGAATACCAAGCTACAAATAACTCAGTAATATATGCTACACCAACTATAGAACCCGTAATCATGATTACAATGTTCATTAACTCTATATGTTGTACTGTAATATAAGCTTCAAGATTAGATACTTTTCTCATAACGATCAACAATGTGTTTACCATTGCAAATCCAGAGAATACCGCTCCAGCAACGAAGTACGGAGGGAAAATTGTTGTATGCCATCCAGGAATTACAGAAGTAGCAAAGTCCATCGATACAATCGTGTGTACAGAAAGTACAAGAGGAGTAGCTAAACCAGCTAATACTAAAGATACTTCTTCAAAACGTTGCCAATCTTTAGCTCTACCACTCCATCCAAAACTTAGGATAGAATAAACTCTTTTTGTAAAAGGAGTAACCGCTCTATCACGTAGCATTGCAAAATCAGGCAATAAACCAGTCCACCAGAAAACTAATGAAACCGAAAGATATGTTGAAATTGCAAATACGTCCCAAAGCAATGGTGAGTTAAAGTTTACCCATAAAGACCCAAATTGATTTGGAATAGGTAAAACCCAGTATGCTAACCATGGACGCCCCATGTGAATAATTGGAAATAAACCTGCCTGAACTACAGAGAAGATAGTCATCGCTTCTGCAGAACGGTTAATAGCCATTCTCCAACGTTGACGGAAAAGTAATAATACCGCAGAAATTAATGTTCCAGCGTGACCAATACCAACCCACCAAACGAAGTTCGTGATATCCCAGGCCCAACCAACTGTTTTATTTAATCCCCATGTTCCGATACCGGTAGATACGGTGTAAATTATACAACCTAACCCCCAAAGGAAGGCTATTAATGCGATTGAAAATACAATCCACCATTGTTTGTTTGCAGGCCCCTCAACAGGTGCAGCTACATCTACAGTTACATCGTGATATGATTTATCACCAATAACTAAAGGTTTTCTAATGGGTGCTTCGTAGTGAGACGACATAATCCTTTATATGTTTCTTAATTAATAATTATTCTAAGTATTTCTAACTTTAACATGGTAAACCACATTAGGTTTTGTTCCTACATGCTCCAATAAGTGATATGATCTTTCATCAGCCGCTAATTTAGCAACTTTACTTTCTTTATCATTAACATCACCAAATATCATTGCTCCAGAAGAACAAGCGTTAGAACAAGCTGTTTGGAATTCGCCATCAGCAACTGGGCGACCTTCGTTTTTAGCTTTTAATTTAGTAGCTTGTGTCATTTGAATACACATTGAACATTTTTCCATAACTCCACGAGAACGAACGTTTACGTCTGGATTCAATACCATACGCCCTAAATCGTCATTCATGTGATAATCGAATTCACTGTTTTTGTTATACAAGAACCAGTTAAAACGACGTACTTTATATGGACAGTTGTTCGCACAGTAACGAGTACCAACACATCTGTTGTATGCCATATGGTTTTGACCTTCACGACCGTGAGATGTAGCAGCTACAGGACAAACTGTTTCACACGGCGCATGATTACAGTGCTGACACATAACTGGTTGAAATGAAACTTGTGGGTTATCTCCAGGTTTTTCCATTTCATTAAATGTAGATAATGAACTAGATAAACCTGCAATATTCTCTTTTCTTTCGTTATCACCTGCAAATGTGCTTTCAGAAGAATAATATCTGTCAATACGCAACCAGTGCATATCACGACTTCTTCTAACTTCTGCTTTACCTACAACAGGAACATTGTTCTCTGCATGACAAGCAATAACACAAGCACCACATCCAGTACAAGCATTTAAATCAATTGAAAGGTTAAAGTGATGTCCAGTAGAACGATCAAATGATTCCCATAAATCAACTGTTGTAGCTTTTACTTCTTCGTGATCTAAAGATACCATTGGTTGTTCGTTCCAAAATTCAGCATCTTTAGTATTGAAAATTTCAAGAGTAGTTTCTTTAATAATATCTCCTCTACCCATTAATGTTTTTTGCCCTTGAACACAAGCAAACTCATGCACTCCATTTGCTTTCGCAACAGAAACAGACTGAACACTATTGAAGTTTTTATATAAAGCGTAAGCATTTAAACCTACAACCATTTCTTCTTTTAAAGCCGCTTTACGACCATAACCAACTGCTAAACCAACTGTTCCAACAGCTTGTCCTGGCTGAACAATTACTGGAACATTCTCTAATTTTAAACCGTCAGCAGTAGTAATTGTAGCATAGCTTCCGTTTAAACCACCGTTAGCAACAATTTCATTTGTTAAGCCAAGTTTTTTAGCATCAGCATTAGAAACTGTAACATAATTATCCCAAGAAACTCTTGTGATTGGATCTGGAAACTCTTGCAACCACGGATTGTTTGCTTGTTGTCCATCTCCTAAACCTGTTTTAGTATATAATACTAATTCAAATTCTCCCGCAGCTTTTGATTTTGAAACTACATTTGCAGCAGAAGCATAATCAACAGAACCTGCAGATAAAGCAGTTGAACCAATTACAAAAACACCATCATGCAAAACTTTATTCCAAGAAGAACCCGCAATAATCCCAGCTGAATTAGCTTTAAGATAATCATAGAAAGTTCCGGAACCCCCGTTTAATGATAATAATACGTCTTGAAATTGTTTCGTATTGAATATAGGACGAATAGTTGGTTGAGTTAAACTATAAGTTCCTTTAGTAATCACAACATCACCCCAAGATTCTAAGTAGTGAGGAGCTGGAGCAGCAATTGTACTAACTGAAGCAGTTTCATCTTCTTTTAAAGAGAAAGCAACTGAAGTTTTTACTTTTTTCAATCCTGATACAAAAGAAGCTGAATCAGCTAACGTATAAACCGGATTAATACCACTCATGATTAAAGTATGAACACTTCCAGCATTCATATCTTTTATTAATTGAGATACAATCGCATTAGAACCTTTTCTAATTTGTCTTGTACCAGCTGTATTAAAAGCTTCACTAGCCAATACCTGATTGATAGCTAAAACTAATAATTGAGCATTTTTATCTTCAATTCCAGAAACCAAAACTCCTTTAGAACCAGCAGCTTTTAACTGTTGAGCAGCTTTAGTAACTTCTGTTTTAAATTTGGCATCTAAAGAAACCGGAACAGAAGCACCTGCAATAATATTATAAACTAAAACTAAAGCTTGTTTCTGATCAGCTGGTGTCATTGGGACACGTTTATCAGCAGCAGCTCCAGACAATGTCATATTTGATTCAAACTGAAAGTGACGAGACATTTTTCCGTTTTGAGGAATACGTCCTTGTGCATATCCAGCATCGTATCCACCACCTTGCCAATCTCCTAAGAAATCAGCACCAACAGAAACAATTAAAGAAGCTTTTGAAAAATCATAATCAACAAGAGCTCTTTCTCCGTAAACTGTTTCAAATGCATCTAATGCATCAGAAGAAGAAACCGCGTCATAAACAACGTGTTTTGCATTAGGGTTTTTAGCAATGAACTCACCTATTAATTTCTCAGTAGATGGACTCGCTAAAGTATTTGTCAACAATACCACTTGCCCGCCTTTTGCTTTTGCATCAGCAAGACTTGATTTTATTTTCAAATCAACAGCAGACCAGCTACTATTTTTTCCTTCCAATTTAGGCTCTTTCAAACGCATACTATCATATAATGATAGAATAGACGCATGAATTCTAGCATTGGCCGAAAACTTAGCTCCAGAAATAGTATTGTTATCAATTTTAATTGGACGACCTTCACGAGTTTTCACTAATAAGTTAGCAAAATCAAAACCATCAAAAACAGTAGTTGCATAATAATCTGCAACACCAGGAATGATTTGTTCCGGTTGTAACACATAAGGGATAGACTTGTGAACAGGACCTTCGCAAGCAGCAAGTGTAACCGCTGCAGTACTAAACCCTACGTACTTTAAAAAGTCACGACGTGAAGTTCCAGATTGAGCTAAAGCATCTGCATTCCCTAAGAATTCTTCTGTAGGAATCTCTTCAACAAATTCGTTATTTCTAAGCGCCTCAACAATAGAACTATTTTCTAGTTCTTCAACACTTTTCCAGTATTTTTTGTTTGATGACATTGTATATAAATATTAAAATCTTAATAATTCGATTAATAGTGGCATTTACCGCATTCTAAACCTCCCATTTGCGCTGCAGTCAATTTTTCTACACCGTATTTTTTAGAAAGTTCAGCATGAATTTTATCATAATATGCATTTCCTTCCATCTTAACATCAGTTTTTCTATGGCAATCAATACACCATCCCATTGTTAATTTAGAATATTGCTTCATGATCTCAAATTCCTGCACTGGACCGTGACATGTTTGACACTCAACTCCCGCAACATTTACGTGCTGAGAGTGATTGAAATACACGAAATCAGGCAAATTATGAATACGAACCCATTTTACAGGCTGTGTTTTTCCGGTATAAGCCTGTTTAGTCTTATCCCATCCAACAGCATCATATAATTTTTGAATTTGAGCATCGTAAAAAGCTTTGCTGTACTCTGGAGTAGCAGTAGATTCAGCAACTTCAGAAATATTTTTATGACAGTTCATACAAACATTCAAAGAAGGAATACCAGCATTTTTACTTACACGAGCAGCAGAGTGACAATATTTACAATTGATCTCATTATCTCCTGCATGAATTTTGTGAGAGTAGTGAATTGGCTGAATTGGCTCATAATTTTGATCAACACCAACTTGCATTAAGAAAGCATACACAAAATAACCACTTGCCAAAAGCAAGAATATAGAAGAAACTAATACCAAGAACTGGTTTTTAGCAAAAGCTTTCCAGATTGGAGTTCTAGCTTCTCTAGAAGGAATTTCAATACCATTTTTGCTAGCAACTTTTGTCAATACTTTATTAACCATTACCAACATGATAACTAAAATTGCCATCACAAGAGCAAGCGCCCCTAAAATAATATTATTAGAAATTCCACCTTCTTCAACTTTTGTCCCCGGAGGAGCAGCAGAACCAGGCGCACCAGCAGCAGGCTCAGCTTTAACTTCAGAAGTATAAGCGATAATATTATCAATATCAGCTTCTGCTAACTGAGGAAAAGCAGTCATTACAGACTTGTTGTTTTCTTCAAAAAGTTTCACAGCAACAGGATCGCCTGATTTAATTACTTCAGAACTGTTGTGTACCCACTTGTAAATCCAAGCCATTTCATGCTTAGCAGCAACCCCTCTTAAAGCAGGACCTGTTGACTTAGCATCTAATTTGTGACATGCAGCGCAATTTGCATTAAAAAGTTCTTTCCCTTTTACTGGATCACCGCCTGACGTTGCCGCAGGAGCAGCAGCTGCAGGTGCCGCAGGAGCAGCAGCAGGATCTTGAGCAAATGAAGTTAGGGAGAAAATCAGCGTTAGCGATAAGCTAAGCAGCAATTTTCTTGAGATCGAATTATGGTTACCCACCTTTTTCATATAGTATAATAATTATCTACTAATTTTTGGTATGATTTTTTCTGTAGTAAATCAGAGAAAAACGAATACCTTCTTTTAAAACTTGCACAAAAATACGACTTATGAACTATTCTCAAAACCTTAAAATACTCTTAAATATCAATTTATATCAATTCTAAATAATATTAAAATTTTCCATACAAACTTTAAATACTATTTTTGCATAAAAACCATCACATTATGAGAATTTTAACCCCTTCAAAAAGAGTTTTCTTAACATTCGCAATGTTAACATTAGCTTATAACATTAATGCTCAAGACCAAAATTTAACACTAAATCAAGATCCCAAATTTGACCAATTATTGAATGATAAACGTAAAATTAACACGTCAATAAGCACAAACGATACTTATAAAATCCAGATTTTTAGCGGCAAAAGTGAAGAAGCAAAAAAAACACTATCTGATTTTAAAAGAGAAAATAGTGACATCGATGGTACTATTATTTTCAACACACCAAACTATAAAGTAATTGTCGGAAATTTTAAAACCAGAATCGAAGCAGAACGAAATTTAGCAGAGATTAAAAAAAGATACAAACTTGTATTTTTAATAAAACCCAGCAAATAATTCTCTTTCAAAATAATGAAAACAAAAAAGCAACTCAATTGAGTTGCTTTTTTGTTTTCATTATAGCCTACTAAACTTTCTTACTTTCAAGATTTGGTAAAAAACCTGCAATTACACCAATCAACGGCAAAAACGCACAAACCTTAAACACGTATTCAATACTTGTCAAGTCCGCAAGTTTACCTAAAACTGCAGATCCAAGACCTCCCATTCCGAACGCAAATCCAAAGAATAAACCGGCCACCAAACCAACTTTACTTGGTAGTAATTCGGTTGCATATACCAAAATTGCCGAAAAAGCCGAAGAAAGAATCAACCCTATTACTACAGACAAAATCCCTATCCAAAATAAAGATACATAGGGCAGCATTAACGTAAATGGCGCCACTCCTAAAATAGAAATCCATATCACATATTTTCTCCCAAATTTATCACCTATCGGGCCACCCATAAGCGTTCCGGCAGCAACTGAACCTAAAAAGACAAATAAATAAATTTGAGACTGCTGAATAGACAAATGAAATTTATCTATTAGGAAAAAAGTATAATAACTGGTTATACTAGCCATATAAAAATATTTGGAAAAAATTAAAATCAATAAAATACCCAAAGAAAACCAAACTCTTTTTTTAGATAATTGATGGGTAATTACTTCATTTGCAGCCGCCTTATTCTGGCGCTTTAGCTCCAAATGATCGGTATACCAAATCGCTATTCTGTACAAAGCAAAAATTCCAATCAAGGCTATAACACAAAACCAAATAATGTAAGATTGTCCATGAGGTATTACAATTAAAGCCGCCAATAAAGGTCCAACTGCACTTCCCGCATTGCCTCCCAATTGAAAAATGGATTGTGCCAAGCCCTTTTTTCCACCAGAAGCTAAATGTGCCACTCTTGATGATTCAGGATGAAAGACAGAAGAACCAATTCCAATTAAACTAACAGCAATTAATAAATAGGAAAAGCTATCAGCAATAGAAACAAAAAATAATCCTACTAAAGTAAAAGTCATCCCAAATACTAATGAGTAAGGTTTAGATTTTTTATCCGTATACATACCAACAAAAGGCTGAAGAATAGAAGCCGTAAGCTGATAAGTAAATGTAATCATACCAATCTGTGTAAAACTCAAATTAAATTTCTCTTTAAATAATGGATAAACAGCTGGTATCACGGCTTGCAATAAATCATTTATAAAGTGAGAAAAACTAATAATAAAAAGAATGGAATAAATTGTTTTTTGAACCGCTTCCGGTTGTGCCTTAACATTTGTCATGAGTTGTTATTTTAATTTTTTTTTAACGGTAATAAATAATAGCAAATTATTTTTAGCAAAGATGCTAATTAATTATAGTGTCATAATTACTACATTTGGACAATGAATAACGATTATCAGACATATCTTGTTGTGAACTATGGATTTCAAATAAATCCATCATTGCCAATTTTAGGCTATACCGAAAAAATCACCGATGCCGTTTGCGCATCACATTCACATCCGAGAGCCCAGCTTCTTTATGCAACAAGTGGCGTCATGAATGTGGTAATAAAAAATCAAATTTGGGTGGTGAATCCATTACAGGGTTTATGGATTCCCAGCGGACTTGAACACCAGGTCTCTTTTCAAAAGAATGTAAAACTGTTCAGCGTTTTTATTGATCCTTCTTTTACAGATGCTCTCCCAATAAATAGCTTCTCTTTCGATATTTCAGTATTCATAAAACAACTGATGTTTAAAATAATCTCGTTTGAAAATGACGAAAACCCAACATCTTCACAAAAAAGAATTATGGAAGTATTTATAGATGAACTAGCCCTAATTGAACCAAGTTCAACTTTTTTACCTACGAGTAACCATGCAAAACTTCAAAACATCATTTCGCTTTTAATGAATGATATAGCTGGTAAATACACTATAGATCACTATGCTGATTTAACCTTTATGAGCACAAGAACACTATCCCGATTATTTATTAAAGAATTAGGCATGAATTTTAGTGATTGGCGAATAAGATTAAAACTTTTAGAAGCCATAAAAAGATTAGGCGAAAAACAATCAATTAAGGAAATTGCTTTAGATTTAGGATACGAAACAACCAGTGCCTTTATTTTTATGTTTAAAAAAAATTTAGGCAAAACTCCTTCAAATTATATTTTAGAAAATAATCTAAATGAGTTTTTCTAAACCAATAAAATGAAAATACTTAAAACATTTCAGTAAAGCGGTTAAAAACAAAAAATCCCCAATTTTCATTGGGGATTTAAAATATAATCATTGAATATTATTTCAATTTCTTTTTAATAGCAACTTCATGGTATGCTTCAATAAC
Source organism: Flavobacterium aquidurense (assembly GCA_900107365.1). Taxonomy (GTDB): domain Bacteria; phylum Bacteroidota; class Bacteroidia; order Flavobacteriales; family Flavobacteriaceae; genus Flavobacterium; species Flavobacterium aquidurense. The sequence continues at coordinate 336,803 of FNPS01000006.1, read as the reverse complement.
ATCTCTTTCTTCAATGTCATTGTAACCTTTAATCTGAATACCACAATCATAACCTTTAGAAACTTCTTTAACATCATCTTTGAAACGTTTCAATGCTACAAGCTCACCTGTATGCACTACTACTCCATCTCTGATAACTCTAATTTTAGAACTTCTCATGATTTTACCATCCATCACCATACATCCTGCAATTGAACCAACTTTAGAAATTTTGAAAATCTCACGGATTTCAGCAGTTCCTAAAATTTCTTCTTTCATCTCAGGAGCTAACATTCCTTCCATCGCATCTTTCAAGTCATCGATAGCAGCGTAGATAATAGAATAGTAACGGATATCGATTTCTTCTTTATCTGCAAGTTGTCTTGCATTTCCTGCAGGACGAACGTTAAATCCGATAATGATTGCATCAGAAGCAGAAGCCAACATAACGTCAGTTTCAGTAATTGCTCCAACACCTTTATGGATAATATTAATTTGAACTTCTTCAGTCGAAAGTTTAGAGAATGAATCTGATAATGCTTCAACAGATCCATCAACGTCTCCTTTAAGGATTACGTTCAATTCTTTAAACTGACCAAGAGCGATACGACGTCCAATCTCATCAAGGGTAATATGACGTTGTGTACGTACAGATTGTTCACGCATTAATTGAGAACGTTTTGATGCAATTTGTTTTGCTTCTTTTTCGTCTTCAAATACATTGAATTTATCCCCTGCAGTAGCTGCACCATCTAAACCTAAAACTGATACCGGAGTCGAAGGACCCGCTTCTTTAACGATATGCCCACGTTCGTCATGCATAGCTTTAATTTTACCATGATGCTTACCAGCCAACATATAATCTCCAACTTTTAAAGTTCCGTGTTGAACTAAAATTGTTGATACATATCCTTTTCCTTTATCCAGAAAAGCTTCAACTACAGTTCCCTGAGCTGCTTTGTTTGGATTAGATTTTAAATCTAAAATTTCAGCTTCTAATAAAACTTTCTCTAGTAATTCTTTTACTCCTGTTCCAACTTTTGCAGAAATATCATGTGACTGAATTTTTCCACCCCAATCTTCAACAAGTAAATTCATACCAGCCAAACGCTCTTTGATTTTTTCAACATTAGCATTTGGTTTATCAATTTTATTGATAGCAAATATAATTGGTACTCCCGCAGCCTGTGCGTGAGAAATTGCTTCTTTTGTTTGTGGCATGATATCATCATCTGCCGCTACTACGATAATAGCAATATCGGTAACCTGAGCTCCACGTGCACGCATCGCGGTAAACGCCTCGTGCCCCGGTGTATCTAAGAATGCGATTTTTTGACCATTATCTAAAGTTACTCCGTAAGCTCCAATGTGTTGTGTAATTCCTCCAGACTCTCCAGCGATAACATTTTCTTTACGAATATAATCCAGTAAAGATGTTTTACCGTGATCGACGTGACCCATTACAGTAACGATTGGCGCTCTAACTACTAAATCTTCTTCTTTATCTTCAACTACCTCAATGGCATCTTCAATATCAACTGTAATAAATTCAACCTCATAACCAAATTCATCAGCTACAATAGTTAAAGTTTCAGCATCCAAACGTTGATTCATGGTAACCATGATTCCAAGTGACATACAAGTCCCAATTACTTTAGTAATCGGCACATCCATCATGATTGCAATTTCACCAACTGTAACGAATTCTGTAACTTTAATAGTTTTACTTCCTTCATCAATCGCTCTTTGCTCCTCATCAGATTTCTGACGGTGTGTATCTCTTTTATCTCTTCTGTATTTAGCAGCTTTAGATTTACCACCTTTACCCTGAAGTTTTTCAAGAGTCTCTCTAATTTGGTTTTTTACTTCCTCTTCAGTAGGCTCAACTTTAGCCACAATTGCAGGACGGTTTCCTTTTACAAAACCAGGTCTTGCACTTCTGTTAGCATTAAAACCTCCACCACCAGTGTTTGGTGTAATTTTATTAGGATTTGGTGTTCCCGGCGCATTACCTGTAGCAGGTTTTGGCGCACCTGGAGTACCTGGCTTCGGAGCTATTCTTTTACGCTTATTTTTGTTAGCGTTATTTCCTGCTCCCGGAGCACCTGGTTTATTAGGTACTATCTTCGGATCTTCTTTCTTTTTCTTAGGCTTATTGAATTGAGATAAATCAATTGTTTGTCCAGTAAGAGTCGTTCCAGATAATTTTTGATATTGAGTAGTAATGGTCTCTTCAGCAGTTGCAGGATCTGTTGACACAACAGGCTCTTGCGCTACTACTTTTGGAGCTTCTACTTTTACTTCTTTTTTCTCTGTAATAATAGGTTTTTCTACCTTTTTTTCTTCAGAAACTACAGGAGCAACAACTGGCTCAGGCTGTACAATTTCTTTTTGAACAGGTTTTTCTGGTTGAGCTGGAGTAACAACTGCTTTTGGTTCTTCTACTTTCGCAGGTTCCTCAACAGGAGCAGAAACAATTGCAGGTTTCTTTGGATTTAAATCAATTTTACCAACTTGAACAGGTGCAGTTACAACAGCTCTCGCTTTTATAATCTCTTGCTGCTTTTGGCGCTCTTCGTCTTGCCTGCGTTTGTCCTCAATTTCTTTCTCACGTTCAACACGTAAAGCTTCTTTTTCTTTTCTCTTCTCTTCTCCTACCTCTTTAGAAGCTTCCTTATTCCCCTTATCGCCCGCAAATTGGCTTTGTAGGATATTAAATTCGCTATCAGAAATTTTCGCATTCGGATTTGCATCAATAGCAATTCCCTTATCTTTTAGATAATCAACAGCTCTTTCTAACGAAATATTTAATTCCCTTAAAACCTTGTTTATTCTTATTACTCTCTCTTCAGACATATAACCTTTTTATTATTACCTTTTTCGTTGTGTTGTTAGAGTAGATAATTAGTTATCAAACTCTTCTTTTAGTATTTTCATAACGTCAAGAATAGTTTCCTCTTCTAAATCCGTTCTTCTTACTAAATCTTCTACTTCTTGTTTTAGAATACTTTTTGCAGTATCTAAACCTATTTTAGCAAATTCTTCAATTACCCAGTCTTCGATTTCGTCTGAAAACTCTGTTAATTCAACATCGTCTTCATCAGCCGTTGCTCCTGCAACATCTCCTTCACGAATAACATCTAATTCGTAACCCGTTAGCTGACCAGCTAATTTAATATTGTGACCTCCTCTACCAATTGCTTTAGAAACTTCTTCTAATTTCAAGAAAACTTCAGCTCTTTTGTTTTCTTCGTCAATTTTGATAGAAGAAACTTTAGCAGGGCTTAAAGCTCTTGTAATAAACAATTGAATATTGCTTGTATAATTGATAACATCAATATTTTCGTTTCCTAATTCACGAACGATCCCATGAATACGAGATCCTTTCATACCTACGCAAGCTCCAACAGGATCAATTCTATCATCATAAGAATCTACCGCAACTTTTGCTTTTTCGCCAGGAATACGCACTACATTTTTAACTGTAATCAATCCGTCAAATACTTCAGGAATTTCTTGTTCAAATAACTTCTCTAAAAACTTCTCAGAAGTTCTGGACATGATAATTTGAGGTTTGTTTCCTTTTAATTCAACGCTTTCAATAATTCCACGAACATTATCTCCTTTACGGAAAAAATCAGATGGGATTTGTTTTTCTTTCGGAAGTACTATTTCGTTTCCTTCATCATCAACCAAGATAACTACTCTAGGACGCACATGGTGTACTTCTGCAGTATAAATATCACCGATAATATCTTTAAATTGTTTGTAAAGATTTGTATTATCGTGTTCGTGAATTTTAGATATTAAGTTTTGACGCAAAGCCAAAATAGCTCTTCTTCCTAAATCGATCAATTTAACTTCTTCAGAAACCTCTTCACCAATTTCAAAATCTGCTTCAATCATTCTTGCTTCAGTCAAGGTAATTTCTTCATTTTCAAAATCAAGATCTTCGTCAGCAACGATTACTCTTCTTCTCCAAATCTCCATATCTCCTTTATCAGGATTTATGATAATGTCGAAGTTGTCATCAGAACCGTATTTTTTCTTTAATGCATTTCTAAACACGTCCTCTAAAATTGCCATAAGCGTTACACGATCAATAAGTTTATTATCTTTAAACTCTGAGAATGAATCGATTAATGCTAAATTTTCCATGCGAATTCTTTAATTAAAATGTTACTGTAACAATTGCCTCTTTAATTTCTGTATAAGGTATTTGTTGCTCTTTTTGAACTGTTTCTTTTCCTTTTCCTACTTTTTTCGGTTCTCTTGCTTTCCAAGACAAAATTATAAAAACATCGTTAGCTTCTACTAATTCTGCTTCAATTTTTTCAGCATTTGTAGTAACAATCAATGTTCTACCAATATTTTTGATGTACTGTCTTGTGAATTTCAGAGGAGATCCTACTCCAACCGATGCTACTTCAAGCGAAAAATCCTGTTCTTCACGATCCAGATTATTCTCGACTGCACGACTGATATCAATGCAATCCTGTAGCGCCACTCCATTATCTCCGTCTAAACCAACACTAATTTTGAAAGAATCTGAAATAGATAAATCAATCAAAAAGACTGAAGGCTTTTCCAGAAGAGCTTCTGCAATTAATCCGTTTACTTTTTCTTTAAATGTCATAATTTTATAAAAAGAGGGGACACTTAGTCCCCTCATTATTTAGATTTTAATAAATAACGGTGCAAATATAGTGTTTTTTTTATAAATCAAAATAAATTGATTGCTCTAAAAATATTTCTTATCTTTATAGAAGCATTAAAATCACGGATTATTCAAATAATTTAACCTCAAAAAATTATGAAACGAATTTTAGTCCCTACTGACTTTTCAGAACATGCAGAAGATGCCCTAAAAGTTGCTGCCCAAATTGCCAAAAAAAACGATTCAGAAATCATCGTTCTACACATGCTTGAATTACCCCACCAAATGAATGATGCCATTTTAGGCGGCGCAAGTATTCCGGAAACCATTCTTTTTATGAAAAAAGCAAACGAAATGCTCGACGAAATCTCGTCAAGACCCTATCTGGACGGAATTCCTATTACTGAAATTGTGAAAATGGACAAACCAATTCACGGAATCACACAAGTGAGTAAAGATTATGATGTTGACTTAATAATCATGGGATCACATGGCTCTTCTGGTGTTGAAGAATTACTAATTGGCTCTAATACTGAAAAAGTCGTTCGGAATTCAGAAATCCCGGTTTTAGTTATTAAAAAAGATATTTCTAACTTTAATGGAAGCAACATTGTTTTTGCCTCTGATTTTTCTGCAGAAACAAAAAAACCATTCGAAAAACTACTAAATTTCACCAAATTCTTTGAATCAAAAATACATCTTGTTACGATTTGCACACCAAACAGCTTCAAACCAACGCATGTTATTGAAAAAGCAATGAAAGATTTCGTAACCGAATTCAACATCACTAATTACACAACTCAAATTTACAACGATACAAATATTGAAAAAGGAATTATCAATTTTGCCAATAGTATAAACGCAGATATTATTGGAATGTGCACCCATGGAAGAACTGGCTTCGCACACTTTTTCAACGGCAGTATTAGCGAAGGCTTAGTAAACCACGCCGTAAGACCCGTTATAACGTTAAAAATCTAAATTAGATTTTCATCACTTAAAATTACAAAAATATTTTTTTTTGCATAAAAAAAGCCTCTCGAATGAGAGGCTTTTTTACGTTGGTCTACTAGGACTCGAACCTAGAAAGACTGCACCAAAAACAGTTGTGTTACCATTACACCATAGACCAGCAATGCTGTTAAGCGAGTGCAAATTTAAAGCTTTTTTTAGTTTATGCAAACTTTTTAAACAGAAGCATTAACAAACATTAATAAAACACTGCCTCTCAAGCTCTTTCTCACTTTTATTTTTTTTCTCTAGCAACCCATACAGGTTTTCATACTACTTTTTTCTTTAGCCAACCACCAATCTTTTCCACTTTATTTCAGATCATAAATTTTGAAATTACCCGAAAAAACAGGGCATAAAAAAAGCCTCTCAATTGAGAGGCTTTATGTTGGTCTACAAGGACTCGAACCTTGAAAGACTGCACCAAAAACAGTTGTGTTACCATTACACCATAGACCAGCAATGCTGTTAAGCGAGTGCAAATTTAAAGCTTTTTTTAGTTTACGCAAACTTTTTTGCGAAAAAAAATGTTTTTTACTCGTTTTTTTTTCGCAAAAACTCATAATAATTTCACAAGTATTTCACAAACAATACATTACTTTAATTAAATAGTTTTATAGAATTTTATGTTAATGCTCGTTTCTTTACACAAAAAAACATTTTCTTTGTAGAATAGAAAACATACAAAATTTTAACACCTAAATATGGCACAATTCAATTTCAATAAATGGAATACAATTATTGGTTGGTTTGCATTTGCAATCGCTTTAACTACTTACACACTAACTGTCGAACCTACCATGAGCTTCTGGGATTGTGGCGAATACATTGCCACAGCTGCCAAACTAGAAGTTGGCCACCCTCCGGGAGCACCTTTATTCCAAATGATGGGCGCTTTTTTCGCCATGTTTGCTATAGATAATCAACATGTAGCGGTGATGGTAAATATGATGTCTGTCTTTTCTAGTGCCTTTACTATTTTATTTATGTTTTGGTCGTCGTCTATGATTTTGAAAAAAATTGTAGCTCGTTTTGCAGAAATCGATCAAAACAATTCAATTGTCATCTTAGGAAGCTCATTTGTTGGAGCACTTGCCTATACTTTCTCTGATAGTTTCTGGTTTAACGCTGTTGAAGCAGAAGTTTATGCAATGGCTTCGTTGTTAATTGCATTGCTTTTCTGGCTTGGTCTTCGTTGGGAACAAGACATGGACAAACCTAAAGGCAACAAATGGTTATTAATTATCTCACTTGTTGTTGGACTTTCGTTTGGCGTTCACTTTATGGCTTTATTGACAATCCCTGCAATTGGTTTTCTATATTACTTTAAACATTACGAAAAAGTTACAATCAAAAATTTCATTATTGCAAATGCCGTAGTAATTGCAATTTTATTATTCATTTTCAAATTACTTTTACCACTAACCATGGCTTTCTTTGGTAAAACTGAAGTTTTCATGGTAAACAGCATGGGGCTTCCTTTTAACTCAGGAACTATTTTTGTAGCGTTGCTTTTTATTGCTTTCTTCTATTTTGGATTAAAGTATACAAAGCAAAAAGGATTGATTTTTTACAACACTATTATACTTTGTGTTTTATTTATTCTAATTGGTTTCTCTACCTGGATAATGCTACCTGTACGTGCAAATGCCAATACGGTAATAAATGAAAACAAACCCTCTGATGCAACTGAGGTTTTAGCGTATTACAATCGTGAGCAATACGGTGTCAACCCTTTATTTTATGGCCCTCAATATACTGAAGTTTTCTCTGGATTGGACGAAAAAACGCCCTACCTGGATAAAAAACCAAACTACGAAAGAGATTATAAAACTGGTAAATACATCATTACCAACAATTATAAAAACGCAGATCAGAACAGTGATGACAATCAAAAAACGATTCTGCCAAGAATGTGGAGTACTGAAACTGGGCACATTCAAAACTACATCAGCTTCACCAATCCTCCTGCATTTAAAATTAACCCTAATTATCCTTATGAAGATGATTTAGCTAAATACGGAATTGACGCCAGTCAATTGAGTGAAGAAGAGTACAGTAAAGCTACTGCACAATTAAGAAACGAAGTTGAAAAAACAGTTTCTGAATTCAGAAAAGCTTATGCTCAAAAACAAATTGACAATGAAGGTTATGTTAAGTTTCTAAATAGTTACAAAGCTTATTTAATCATAGAAAAACCTTCAACTGCGGACAACTTCAGTTTCATGTTTGAATATCAATTTGGATACATGTACTGGAGATATTTAATGTGGAATTTCGTAGGACGCCAAAGTGATGAGCAAGGCAAATATGATAATCTTGACGGAAACTGGATTAGCGGAATCAAAGCTCTTGATTCATTACATTTAGGTTCTCAGGATAATTTACCTTCAGACGTTTTAAACAACAAAGGAAGAAATGTTTACTTTTTCCTTCCTTTTATCTTAGGCCTTATCGGAATAATGTATCATGCCAATAAAGACCTTAAAAGCTTTTACGTGCTTTTAGCGTTGTTTTTATTTACTGGTATCGCACTGAAAATCTATTTGAACGAAAGACCTTTTGAACCTCGTGAAAGAGATTATGCACTTGTAGGGTCCTTTTATGTCTTCGCCATCTGGATAGGTTTTGGTGTCTATTCCTTGTACGAGAGCATCCAGAAATACATTGCACCTAAAATCGCAGGTCCGGTTATTATCGCAGCAAGTTTACTAGCTGCACCTGTTTTAATGGCTTCTCAAAACTGGGATGATCATGACAGATCAAACAGATATACTGCAGTTGCAATGGCAAAAGCTTATTTGAACTCTTGCGATAAAAACGCTATTCTATTTACCATTGGCGACAATGACACCTTCCCATTATGGTATGCCCAGGAAATTGAAGGCATTAGAACAGATGTAAAAATCGTAAATACTAGTCTGTTTATGACAGATTGGTATATTGATCAAATGAAAGCCAAATCATACGAATCTGATCCATTACCAATATCATTCACTCATGGCGAATATGTAGGAGATAAATTAGATTACGTGGCATATATTCAAAAAATTGATACCCGTTGGAACATCAATGACTTTATTAGTTTTATTAAAAATCCAAAATCGACTGTTGGTTTACAAAACGGACAAACGATTCATTTTTATCCAACTAATAAAATTAGGGTTCCCGTTGATAAAGATCTTATCATCAGGAATAAAGTTGTAAATCCAAGATACAATGATTCTATCGTTCCCTATATGGATATCGATATTAAAGGAAGTGCGATTTACAAAAATCGCCTGATGATGCTTGATATTTTAGCAAATAACAACTGGAAAAGACCAATTTACTTTAGTGGTGGCGCTTTTGACGATGAAGATTATTTATGGTTAAAAGACTACCTTCAATTAGATGGAATGGTTTATAAACTGGTTCCAATTAGAAATGTTCCTTCAAAAGATGGCGGACCAATGGATATGGGGCAAATTGATGCAGATAAAATGTATAATATTGTAATGAAATGGGATTGGGGTAATAGTGATAGCGATAAAATCTACCACGATCCTGAAACAAGAAGAAACAGTATTACATACCGCACTAATTTATCTCGTTTAAGTGATGAATTAATTGCAGAAGGCAAAATTGACAAAGCCAAAAATGTGATTAACCTTGCAATGACAAAATTACCTTTGGATAAATTTGGATACTATTCACTTGTAGAGCCATTTGCAAATGGATATTATAAAGTTGGAGAGACCGCAAAAGCACATGACTTGCTAAATAAATTAGTTCAGAAATATAAAGAAAACTTAAATTATTATGCAACATTGACTCCAGGCGACCAAACTGACTTAGCAATGGATATTATAACTGATATTGAGCGTTACAGAAGCCTTTTACACGTTATGAAGCACAACAAAGACCAGGCATTCTACGAAAAACATAAAATTACCTTCAATACGTATGTAAATGTTTTCGAACGTTTTGGTAGAGAAAAAGAATAATAATATACGGAAAATATACTGATTAAAAAAATGCAGCGCTTCTAGTTAAATAGCGCTGCATTTTTTATTTTTACATATCTCTAAATCATCTCACAATGAGCTTTTATTGGGTAAAAACAAATTCATTTATAAAAAGGGTGTTCTCTAAGTATTGTTGGGATATTCCAAATCAAGAAAAGAAAATATACCTGACTTTTGATGATGGCCCAACACCAGAAGTTACAGATTGGGTTTTATCTGAATTAAAGAAATTTGATGCAAAAGCAACCTTCTTTTGTATTGGAAAAAACATCCATGCAAATTCCTCTTTATTTGAAAGATTAATTGCAGAAGGGCACTCTATTGGGAATCACACCATGAACCATATCAATGGATGGAAGAGTCAAACAAATGATTACATTGAGAATGTAAAGAACTGTGCTTCTATTTTATCTGATGAAAAGAGGCTGAACGGCTTATTATTTCGCCCTCCTTACGGGAAAATAAAAAAAGCACAATCTAAAATTTTACGAAATTTAGGCTACAAGATAGTAATGTGGGATGTTTTAAGTGCCGATTTCGATCAGAGCATTACGCCGGAAAAATGTCTTGAAAACGTAACTAAGAATGTACAATCCGGAAGCGTAATTGTATTTCATGACAGTATAAAAGCATCGCATAATTTAAAATTCGCGTTACCTAAAACTTTACACTTCTTAAAAGAAAACGGATATAAGTTTGATATTATTCATTAAAACAACACCAACCAAAAGGGAATTTTAATTAGATATTGAATTGATCCTGAACAATTCCGATAATAGTATTTGCATCAAGTTCTCCTGATTGCCTCCAGATCATTTGACCTTCTTTATAAATCATTAAAGTAGGAAGTCCCTTTATACGCAAGGCTTCAGCAAGCTCCTGGTTTTTATCTACATCAATTTTAATTACTTTGGCTTTATCGCCAAGTGCAGCAGCTACATCCTTAATAACAGGATGCATTGATACAGAAGATTCGTTCCAATCTGTGTAAAAATCAATTAACACTGGAACTTGGGCATTTATAAGTTCTCCAAATTTTGACATAAACCAAAAATTTAATTCTTTTAATCTATTAAAAAGAGATAATTAATACAAATGTAGCATTTTTAACGAATTAAGCCACATTGTTACCTTTTTTTAGTTCAATGACTGTAATTTCAGGCATGATACCAACTCGTCCTGGATATGCATGGAAACCAAATCCACGATTTACGTAAACATAGCGGCCAACGTTTTCATATAATCCTGCCCACTGTTTGTAAATATATTGCGCAAGACTCCATTTAAAATAACCAGGAATTTCTATTCCAAATTGCATACCGTGTGTATGGCCTGCCAATGTTAAATGAAAGTTTTTAGGATGGTTTTTAATTTCAGCCTCCCAATGACTTGGATCATGACTCATTAAGACTTTAAAATCATCCTGATGAACATTTTGTGATGCTTTATTTAAATCGCCTGCTTTTTTAAAATTAACACCCCAATTTTCTACTCCTATAAGTGCAATTTTATCATCACCTTTTTGAATATAAGTATGTTCATTCAACATTAATTTAAATCCTATTTGCCCATAAAGCTTCTTAATCTCCTGAAAATTTTCATTTTTTTGCTTCTCAGAAGGCCAGGTAACATATTCACCATAATCATGATTCCCTAAAACAGAAAACTTACCGTATTTATACTCTTTAATACGATTAAAAGTTTCCAGCCAAGGATGCATTTCTTTTGCATGAGTATTTACAATATCACCCGTAAACAAAATCATATCTGCTTCTTGCTGATTGATCAGATCAATCGCATAATTTATCTTTTCCGGATTATCAAAACTTCCACTGTGAACATCTGAAATCTGAGTAATTCTAAAGCCATCAAAAGCATCTGGCAAATCAGGAAAAAAGACTGTTTGTTTAATTACTTTGAAATTATATTTCCCTTCGAAAATTCCATATATTAAGGATAAAAAAGGTATTGCAGCCAAACCTAATGCGATTTGACTTACAAACTTTCGTCTGTCCGGCATCATTTCTTTTCTTGGAGCATTGTAAATAAAGTAATTTAAAATGCTTGCCCCCACTCTAAAGATGTCTTCACCAAATAAAATAAGTGTCATTACAATTTTTGGAACATATACCAATAGCATCAAACCTGTAGTAAACATAAACTGTTTGGTTTGGCCAACAGAACGATCTACTTGCGAGAAAGAATAAATTATAAAGATTAAAATAAGTAAACTTATAACCTGATAACTTATCAAAACCCATCTTAATTTGATTAAAGTTCGAAAAGCCTGATAAGAATAGAACTCAATAAATAAAAATAGAGCGCAAAGAATTACAAAACGAAAGATCATGTAGGTGTAGTTTTAAGCAAAGTAACAAAGAATGAAAATTTTATTGCTTTTTATTATCAAAAATTTAACTCAAATAACAACAAAAAGCTGGTAAATTTCTCCACCAGCTTCTTTTCTACCAAATTTTTTAAAACCTTTTAATCCACAATAAAGTCTATAAATAAACTTATGCTGTATTATTTTTGAGCTTTTGCTGCTTCTGGCTTAGCTTCTGCTTTTTTAGCTTTTTTGTCTGCTTTTTTGTCTTTTTTAGGAGCTTTAGCTTCTTTTACAGGAGTTGTTTGTGCTGGAGTTGTTTGAGCGCTTACCATTGCAGTTGTTCCTAAAACAGCTACTGCTAACATTACTAATTTTTTCATGATTTTAAGTTTTTATGATTATTATCTTATTATTTATAGCTCAAAGATATAATCGGAAAATGAAGACAAAATGAAGATTGAAATACTTTTGAAATTTTAACTTTTAATTATGCAAATGCACTTCAGGAAACAAAAGCGTAAACTTCGATCCTTCATTAATTTCAGAAGTAACCTTAATTTCTATTCGGTGAAAAACAGCAATACTTTCGGCAATGGCAAGTCCTAAACCCTGCCCGTCCTGATCAGAACTTATTCGGGTAAACCTATTAAATACTTTTTCGATTTGAGAAGCATTCATTCCAATACCAGAATCTTTAATGGCAATAAAATATTGACCATTATTAAAACCATCTTCAACTACGATACTGCCTTCCGGCTTATTATACTTTATGGCATTGGTTACTAAATTATAAATCAAAATATGAATCAACGTTTTATTTCCTGTGAAGATAAAATCATGTTTAATCTGGTTTGAAAACTGAATTTCCTTATCCTCGATTCGATCTTGTAAGTCTTCCTGCAAATCATTTAAAATCTCTTTAAAATTGATTTTTTCATTCGCTTCATATTGATTGTTTTCAATTCTGGAAATCAACAATAAATTATTGATGATTTTTTTCAGCATATCTAAAGTTCTTAGTGCTCCGGCAATTTTATCAATTGCATTGTCATCTAAAGAATCATTTTGCAATAAATTTTCAAACTTGTTTTTAAGTAAAGCAATTGGAGTCAAAAGTTCATGAGAAACATTAGAGATAAATTGTTTTTCTTTTTTGAAAAGCTCCCCAATACGATCCATCATCTGGTTTAAAACCAAATCTAATTCTCTAAAATCGCGTGATTTTGCATTAATAGGAGTATGATCAAAAGCTTCAGGTTCGTTGACACGCCTAATTTTAGTATCAATAATTTTATAAAAAGGTTTGAGCAAATATTCGATATAAACAGTATCTGCCAGAAAAGTGACTAAAAGAATAACAACCAATACGATAATAATAAACAACCGAATGATAAAAGTTAGATCGTTTACTTCACTTAAACTGCTTCCTATTTCCAATTGATAACCTTGATTTTCATAAGTGAAATGATACTGCAGGATTCGGTATTCATTTTCTTCGCCTTCAATTATCCGGTAATCGTTACTGAAAGTTGTTTTTTTCTGATGCGGTTTCCCGGTAATTTTAGAAAGCACCAAAAATTCGCTATGCAAAGTTGAAAACTGAGAATACGTTTCGGTAGAATCATCTGAATTTTCGATAAAATCATTGATTTCTTTTTTATTTAGATGATCAATAAATTTTTTCTTTTTTTCTACTAATCCATTATTAATGTGTCTGTATACCACATTTTCAACCAAAATAGGCAGCATTAACCACAAAACCAAAATCACCAACAATCGCGTTAGTGCATTAAAAATGGCTAATTGGTGTTTTATTTTCACAGAAACCTATTTATTCGTTTATACGATAACCCACATTTCGAACCGTTTCGAACCAATCTATAGAAGTGTGTTTATCCAGTTTTTTTCGAAGATTTCGAACATGCACATCAATAAAATTGGAATCAGAATTGACTTCTAAAATATCTCCCCAAATATGTTCTGTTAGTTGTAACCTTGTTATAACACGATTTTTATTCAAAACCAGATATTGAAAAATATCAAATTCTTTTTTAGTTAAGCTAATTGGAATATCATTATAACTAACTTTATAATCCTGAAGTTGTAATAAAAATCCGTGTACTTCTAAATTGTTCAAAGTAAAACCATGGATTCTACGGATAACCGCAAACAATCTTGCACTTAATTCGGTTAACGCAAATGGTTTCGTCAAATAATCATCGGCACCCAAATGCAGACCATTTATCCTGTCATCTAATTCGCCTCGTGCCGTTAAGACAATTACAGCCATTTTAGATTTAGTTTTGCGAATGGTTTTCAAAATATCAAAACCATCTCCGTCAGGCAAACCAAGATCAAGCAGCATTGCATCATAATCGTTACTTGCTACTTCTTCAAGAGCATCACTGCAATTATTCGCTATTTTGCATATGTACCCAACGTTACACAAAAAATCGTAAACCTCTACAGCAAGTTCTTTATTATCTTCAACAATTAAAATATTCATAAAAACAGCTTTTAAGCGTAACTAAATTTAAGCAATTAAAAAAAGTCCTGCTACGCATTATTAAAAAATTAACGAATCAAAAAAAGCTGACAAATTTCTTCATCAGCTTTTTCATCCACATTCCATAACCATTATTCCTGTTTTGTCTCCTTTAGAATTCTTCGAAAACAAAACAAAAGCAATGCTTATTTTTTCACTTTCGCTGTTTCTGCTTTTGGAGCTTCTGTTTTTGCTGATTTTGCTTTTTTATCAGCTTTGTTTTTTGGGTGTTTTGTAGCTTTAACTTCTTTTGCAGGAAGTTCTTTTACTTCTTTTGCAGGGCCAACTTTTACAGCAGGAGGAAATGCATGCACCATTACACTTGTTCCTAAAACCGCTACTAATAACATCAATAAATTTCTCATGATTTCTAAGATTTAAATTAATACCTTTTATTTTACAGATCAAATGTACCCCTGTAAAATGAAGGCTAAATGAAGAAATGCATCACTATAAATACTTTAACTTGACATTAACGGTTTGCGCAGGTGGACCATATAAGCTATATAAGTTCATTTAATAGTGGCGCTCAACAGGGCGCCAATAGTTTGGTTAACAATATAGCAGCACATATAAGGGGACGTTGAATTAATAAAATGAACTTTGATAACTTACATGGTGCAAAAAAAATCTTTTTAGTTTAATTTTTGAGAACCCAATTGTTTATTTTTACAGACTAATATTTTTTTTATGTCAACTCAAAAACGTCTTTTTCTTCTCGATGCTTACGCGCTAATTTTCCGTGGTTATTATGCCTTTATAAAAAACCCACGAATTAACTCAAAAGGAATGGATACATCAGCGATCATGGGCTTCATGAACTCGCTTTTGGATGTTATAAAACGTGAAAAACCGGATCATTTGGCTGTGGCTTTTGATAAAGGCGGAAGTCATGTAAGAACAGAAATGTTTGTCGAATATAAAGCCAATCGTGACGCTACTCCAGAAGCAATAAAAATCGCCGTACCTTATATTCAGGAACTTTTAAGAGCAATGCACATTCCGATCATTGAAATAGAAGGTTGTGAAGCCGATGATTTAATTGGAACAATTGCAAAGCAAGCAGAAAAAGAAAACTACAAAGTTTATATGGTAACACCTGATAAGGATTTTGCCCAATTAGTTTCTGAGAACATTTTCATGTACAAACCAGCCCGAATGGGGAATGGAATCGAAATTTGGGGCGTTCCTGAAGTTTTGGCAAAATTTGAAATCGAAAGACCGGAGCAAGTAATCGATTTTTTGGGAATGATGGGAGATGCTGTTGATAATATTCCTGGATTACCAGGTGTTGGTGAAGTTACAGCAAAAAAATTCCTGAAAGAATTTGGTACGATGGAAAACCTTTTAGATAATACACATTTACTAAAAGGCAAAATGAAAGAAAACATTGAAGCCAATAAAGAAAAAGGAATTTTATCTAAAAAACTGGCGACGATTATTTGTGATTGTGACGTTGTCTTTAATGAAGACGACTACGAACTTTCGCGTCCAGACATCGAAAAAACAGATGCTATTTTTCAGGAACTAGAATTCAGAAGAATGGCGGAACAGTTTGATAATTTATTTAAAGTAGGTGGCGGAAATGAATTAGCAACTTCGGCAGCTCCAGCTTCTGATGCTAAATTATACAAAAAACCACAACCTAAAAATGAAGATCAGTTTGATTTGTTTGGAGGCGGAGCAACTTCTGATGAAAATACTGAAACAGAAAGAACTTCATTTTACAATACTTTAGAAAACACACCCCATTCCTATCAAGCCATCGAAGGTGATTTAGGAATTAAATTGCTTTTGCAAAACTTGCAAAAACAGACTGAAGTTTGTTTTGATACTGAAACTACTGGCTTAGATGCCTTACATGCTGAATTGGTAGGGATTTCGTTTTCTTATGAAAAAGGAAAAGGCTATTACGTTCCGTTTCCGGAAAGCCAGGAAGAAGCTCAAACTTTAATTGAAAAATTCAGACCGTTTTTTGAGAATGAAAACATTGAAAAAATTGGTCAGAATTTAAAATACGATTTAAAAATTCTTTCTAATTACGGTATTAATGTAAAAGGAAAACTTTTTGATACCATGATTGCACATTATCTGATCAATCCGGATATGCGTCATAATATGGATATTTTATCTGAAACCTATTTGAAATATTCTCCAAAATCTATTGAAACTTTAATTGGTAAGAAAGGAAAAAATCAAATTACAATGCGTGATGTCGCCCTTGAAGATATTAAGGAATATGCTGCTGAAGATGCTGATGTAACTTTTCAATTAAAAGAACTTTTTACAACCGAATTAGATAAAACGGAAACCAAAAAATTATTCGATGAAATCGAAATTCCGTTAGTAAGCGTTTTAGCAGCAATGGAGACAGAAGGAATTCGTCTTGATGTTGATTTTCTAAAACAAATGTCGACCGAAATGGAGGTCGAAATTAAATCTTTGGAACAAAAAATCTATGAAACTGCTGGTGAGAAATTCAATTTGGCTTCTCCAAAACAATTGGGAGATGTTTTATTTGATAAAATGAAAATTGGTGGTGCCAAACAAAAGAAAACCAAAACCGGTCAATATGCGACTGGTGAGGATGTTTTGATGTATTTAGCTAATGACAATCCTATTATAAAGGAAATTCTGGATTGGCGTCAAATGGTAAAATTACAAAGCACTTATATTTTGGCTTTGCCGGAACAAGTAGACAAGAAAACATTACGCGTTCATACCGATTATATGCAAACTGTTGCCGCAACAGGACGTTTGAGCTCTAACAATCCTAACTTACAAAATATCCCGATTCGTACCGAAAGAGGACGCCAGATTCGTAAAGCTTTTGTCGCGCGCGATGAGAATCATACTTTAATCTCTGCCGATTACTCGCAAATAGAATTAAGAATTATCGCTGCCTTAAGTGGTGAAGAAAATATGATCGCCGCTTTCAAAAACGGAGAAGATATCCACAAAGCAACTGCCGCTAAAGTTTTTGATGTGCCTTTAGAAGAAGTTTCACGCGAACAAAGAAGTAATGCTAAAACGGTAAACTTCGGAATTATTTATGGTGTTTCTGCTTTCGGATTGAGCAATCAGACTTCATTATCAAGAAGCGAAAGTGCTGCTTTGATTGAAGCTTATTATAAAACATATCCTAGATTAAAATCGTACATCAGCGAACAAATAGAATTTGCACGTGAAAAAGGATATGTGCAAACGATTTTAGGACGTCGTCGTTATTTAAAAGACATTAACTCGGCAAATGCTGTGGTGAGAAGTGCCGCTGAGCGAAATGCTGTAAATGCGCCCATTCAGGGAAGTGCCGCCGATGTGATAAAAATTGCGATGATCAACATTCACAAAAAGCTAAAAGATGAAAACTGGAAATCTAAAATGTTGCTTCAGGTTCATGATGAGCTTGTGTTTGATGTGCACAATGACGAATTAGAAAAAATCCAGCCAATGATTAAACATGAGATGGAAAATGCTTTTATGATGAGTGTTCCTTTGGATGTTGAATTAGGTATGGGTGCAGATTGGTTAGCGGCGCATTAAGCAATTTTAGATTTTAGATTTTAGATTTTAGATTTTATCTCTCCATAAAAAAAGGACTGTTCTTTCGAACAGTCCTTTTTTATGATATATTTTATGATTAAGCTTTTCTAGTAGACTCTCGTTCTTTCAACTTTGTCTTAATAACGATCGTTTCGTAATCCGAAGTTTCCTCATCAGATTCTTCTAAACGTTTGATTAGTTGTCTGGCGGCAACTTCTCCAATTTCAATTCCGTGTTGACTAACCGTTGTTAAACTTGGCGACAAACGTCTTGACGCTAAAATTCCATCTGCAAAACCAATTATTGAAATATCTTCCGGAACTTTGTATCCTTTTTTCAAACTCACTCTTAATGCTGCAACGGAATCATTTTCATCCAAAGCAAAAATCGCATCAATTTTATTATCAAAAATGGCATCAATTTTATTCTTCATATCCTCTTCAGAATCTGTACGAAGAATAATTTTTTCATTTACCGGAATATTGTTATCTGCCAAAGCTTTCAAATATCCGTCAGCTCTTAATTTTCCAACGCTTAAATTATCTACTGAAGAAATTAAGGCAATATTTTTACAGCCTAAATTGATCAAATGTTGTGTTGAATTCAAAGCTGAATCGAAATCATCTACTACAACTTTGTCACATTCTACTTCATCTGCAATTCGGTCAAACATTACAATCGGAGTTCCATCATTAATAATAGCAGAAAAATGACTGTAATCCTGTAATTTTTGAGCTTCTTCAGAAACCGAAAGTATAAATCCGTCAATAGTTCCGTTGCTCAACATTTCAAGAGTATGAATTTCTTTTTCCAAAGATTCATTCGAAATACAGGTAATTACATTGTATCCTTTTTTATCGGCAACTTTCTCGATACCACTAAAAACCTTTGCAAAAAAGGAATTTAATATATTAGGTATAATTACACCAATTGTTTTGGTTTTACGATTCTTCAGATTCAGACCAATAACATTAGGCTTATAATTTTTGAGTTTGGCATACTCTTTAATCTTCACCTTCGTTTGCTCACTAATTTCCGGGCTATCATTTAGTGCCTTAGACACCGTAGATACAGAAACACCAAGTTCTTTCGCAATTTGTTTTAGAGTTGCTTTAGCTTTCATCTATTAAAATTTTATGTAATTAGTACAAATATAGTAGAATTACCTAAAATAAAACAAAAAACACCTACCAGTATTTAAAATTATAAGGCTTTTTAGAAAAAAATTAAAAAAACGTCGATTATTCAAAACCGCTCTTACAAAAATCTCGTTAATACCTTAATATATGTTATTAACCTTTTAAAAGACCTTGATTATGAAAAACGAAGTTAAAATTCATGAAGTTGACCCTTCCTTGAATAACAGAAGGAGCTTTCTAAAGCTCAGCGGCTTAACACTAGTTGGCGCAGGTTTGGTTTTAGCTGGCTGCAGCGACAATGATAATGATAATGATATGCAGGACAATACCCTGCCCGGAATAAAAAATGGTGTCTTTGATTTAGGCTCTGGAGATTTTGGAGTATTGACTTATGCCTATGCACTGGAACAATTAGAAGCTGATTTTTATACTAAAGTTGTAAACGCCTCTAATTTCAACTCTACTTTTAATACTATCGAAAAACAAGTTTTGACTGACTTATATCATCATGAAGTAATTCACAGAGATTTTTTCAAAGCGGCGCTGACAGGAGCCCTTCCTGATCCGAGTTCACAATTACTTCCTTCTTTGGCATTTAATTATGGCTCTCTAAATTTCAACAGTCGTACTGAAGTTCTTGCAACGGCAAAAGCTTTGGAAGATACAGGAGTGGCTGCGTACAACGGAGCCGGAAAACTGATTAAAAGTGCTGATTATTTATTGTTGGCCGGGAAAATTGTTTCGGTAGAAGCCAGACACGCTTCCGCTATCAGAAGTTTGATTAACCCAAATTCAAATGATTTTGCAGGTGATGATATTGTAAATACTTCTACAGGTTTAGACGTTGCCAGCGATCCTTCTAAAATTTTACCAATTGCAGGAGGTTTCATTACTACAAAATTTACTGCTAAATATTTACCTTAATCCTAACCAGCTAAAAATTAGAAATTATGAATATCTTAAAATTTATAGAAACCTTCACTGATGATAGTTTAATGAGAAGCACTGGTTCGAGAAGAGACAGTTTTAATCAGTTCGGAAATATTGGAAAAAATCTGGCAATGGCTTCTATCCCATTCGGATTATCAGCTTTAGCCAATAAAGCATTAGCAAAAGACATCACTGCAACACCAGCCACTCCAATTGGAGCACTGCAATTTGCTTTGACTTTAGAATATCTTGAAAATGAATTTTATGCGATGGCGTTAGATTCTGGAGTAATCCCGGCATCTGAAAACGGCGGACGCGACAGAAAAGTTTTTCAACAAATTGCCGCACACGAATCAGATCACGTAAAATTCTTAATTGCGGGACTAGGCGGAACAATGAGTGCTAATTTTGTTCCAAAACCCACTTTCGACTTTACTGTTGGAGGCGCATTTAATCCTTTTGGAGATTATCCAACGTTTTTGGCATTGGCCCAAGCTTTTGAAGATACTGGTGTGAGAGCCTATAAAGGTCAGGCTGCTAATTTGATTTCAACACCAGATTTACTAACTGCTGCTTTGCAAATTCATTCTGTTGAGGCAAGACATGCCTCAGAAGTACGACGATTACGCGGATTAAAAGGCTGGATATCGAATGCCGAGAGAGGTACCGGAATGCCAGCAGCAACACAAGCCGTGTATGATGGCGAAGGTGTTACAATGCAGGCAGGATATAATACCGCTAGTTTATTTGGAGCCGCCGCAGGATCAGAAGCTTACGATGAGCCACTTTCAACACAACAAGTTGTAGATATTGCAAATTTATTTATTGTTTAACAAAAAAACTCTAAATATTGAACCACCTTCGCGTTATTGTGAAGGTGGTTTTTTTTTATTCATTTAAATAAAAAACTGAAGCCCTGATTTTCAACAGATAAAATATTCTTTTCAGGTATTTGGTTTTAAAATAATTAATTGTACTTTTGCATCCCCTTTATTGGGGATGGAATGTTTAATTAAAATAATATTATGGACGCATTAAGCTACAAGACAATTTCAGCTAGCAAAGCCACTGTAACTAAAGAGTGGATTGTTGTTGACGCTGAAGGTCATAACTTAGGTCGTCTTGCTTCAAAGGTTGCGATGATCTTAAGAGGTAAGTACAAACCAAGTTACACACCACACGTTGACTGTGGAGATAACGTAATTGTTATCAACTCAGAAAAAATTAACCTTACAGGTACAAAAATGAATGACAAAATTTACATGCGTCATACAGGTTACCCAGGAGGACAAAGAACTTTAACTGCTAAAGTATTGCAATCTAAAAACCCTGCATTATTAGTAGAAAAAGCTGTAAAAGGAATGTTACCTAAAAACAAATTAGGAGCTGAACTTTTTAGAAATCTAAATGTTGTTGTAGGTGCTGAGCATACTCACGGAGCTCAAAAACCTAGAACTGTTAACCTAAACGATCTTAAGTAATGGGAGTTATTCACAAAATCGGTAGAAGAAAAACCGCTGTTGCACGTGTATATGTTTCTGAAGGAACAGGAAAAATCACTGTAAACAAAAAAGAATTCGCAACTTACTTTCCAACTGCAACTTTACAATACAAAGTTTTACAACCAATGTCTATGACAGAAAATGTAAACAACTTTGACGTAAAAGTAAACGTTTACGGAGGTGGTTCAACTGGTCAGGCAGAAGCTGTAAGAATGGCATTAGCACGCGTTATGTGTGAAGTAAATGCTGAAAACAGAGCTATCCTTAAACCAGAAGGTTTATTAACAAGAGATCCAAGAATGGTTGAACGTAAGAAATTCGGTCAGAAGAAAGCTCGTAAGAGATTCCAATTCTCTAAACGTTAATATTACCTGTCTTGTATATTTGGTACAAGACACGATCAATTATTTATTGAAATTAAAAAACACAGTTGTTGTTGCTCTCCTATCGAGGTAGGAAATAGTTTAGCATCTAAATGTATAAAGCCTGGGAAACCGCCATTTATACATTGCTAATCAACAGAACGTAAACTAGTACAAAAATGGCAAACAAAATAGAAGTAAAAGACTTACTAGAAGCAGGTGTTCACTTTGGACACATGACTAGAAAATGGGATCCAAACATGGCCCCTTACATTTATATGGAGCGTAATGGTATTCACATTATCAATCTATATAAAACTGCAGCAAAAATCGAAGAAGCTAATGAAGCTTTGAAAAAAATCGCTGCATCAGGTAGAAAAATCTTATTCGTAGCTACCAAAAAACAAGCTAAAGACATCGTTGCTGAAAAAGCAAAGGCTGCAAACATGCCTTACATCACTGAAAGATGGCCTGGTGGAATGCTAACTAACTTTGTAACTATCAGAAAGGCAGTGAAAAAAATGTCTTCTATTGATAAAATGAAGAAAGATGGTACTTTCATGACGTTATCTAAAAAAGAGCGTTTGCAAGTTGATCGTCTACGTGCTAAATTGGAGAAAAACTTAGGTTCAATCGCTGACATGTCTAGACTACCAGCTGCATTGTTCGTAGTAGATATCAAAGCTGAACATATCGCAATAAAAGAAGCACAAAAATTAAACATTCCAGTTTTCGCAATGGTTGATACGAATTCTGACCCAAGAGAGGTTGATTACGTTATTCCTGCAAATGATGATGCTTCTAAATCAATTGACAAAATTTTATCTTTAGTTACTGCTGCTGTAATCGACGGTCTTTCTGACAGAGGTTCTGATAAAGAAACTGAAGTTTTCACAGAAGAAGCTCCAGCTACTGAAGCTGCTCCTGCTGTAGAGGCTGCGCCAGCTGTTGAAGCTGCTGCTCCTGCAACTGAAGAATAAATCAAATTTAAATTCCAAATTTTAAATTCTAAAATCCAAACACAAATTAAAAACGTTATGTTGATAATTTAATAAAATTGGAGTTTAGAATTTAAAAGATGGAATTTTTACTTTTAACATTAAAATTCAAAATATTATGGCAACAATTACTGCTGCAGACGTAAATAAATTAAGACAAACTACAGGTGCCGGAATGATGGACTGTAAAAAAGCTTTAGTTGAGGCTGACGGAGATTTCGATAAAGCTATACAAGTCCTTAGAGAAAAAGGACAAAAAGTTGCTGCTAACCGTTCTGACCGTGAGTCTTCTGAAGGAGCTGCTGTTTCTTTTATCAATGCTGACAATACTAAAGGAGCTATCATCACTTTAAACTGCGAAACTGATTTCGTAGGTAAAAATGAGGCTTTCGTAACTTTGGCTAAAGAATTAGTAGAAAAAGCTATTAACTTCTCTTCTAAAGAAGAATTTTTAGCTTCAGATTTCAACGGAATTACTGTTGCTGAAAAATTAATCGAGCAAACTGGAGTTATCGGAGAAAAAATCGAAATCGGTGGTTTTGAAATTTTAGAAGGTGCTTTCGTTGGATCTTATGTTCACGTTAACAAAATTGCTGCATTAACTGCAATTTCTGCTGCAATTCCTAACGCTGACGTTTTAACTAAAGATGTTTCTATGCAAGTTGCTTCTATGGGAGCTGATACATTATCTTATAAAGATTTTGATCCTGCTTTCGTTGAATCTGAACTTGCTGCTCGTATTGCTGTAATCGAAAAAGATAATGAAGAAGCAAAACGTTTAGGAAAAACTTTAAAAAATGTTCCTAAATATATCTCTTTCTCTCAATTAACTGAAGAAGTTTTAAAACAAGCTGAAGAAGATGCTAAAGCTGAATTAAAAGCAGAAGGTAAGCCAGAGCAAATTTGGGATAAAATTGTTCCAGGAAAAGTACAACGTTTCATCTCTGACAATACTACTTTAGATCAGGAAAAAGCTTTACTTGATCAAAACTTCATCAAAGATGATAGTAAAAAAGTTGGTGATTATGTTAAAGGATTCAACGTTGAAATTACAGGTTTCAAAAGAGTTACTCTAGGTTAATATATTATTATTTCAATATAAAAGGCCCGAATATTAATTTATTCGGGCCTTTTTTTATATTCTTTTATGTCTCAAATAGTACAGACGCACCGCAGTGCGCCTATAATAGTATTGCCGATTTTTTTATTTTTTCTTCGTTACAATTGGAAAATCTCTTGCACGCATTAAAGCATCCGATTTAGGAGCTCTGCCTCTAAAATTCTCATATGCTTTTTCCTGATCAATCGTATTTCCAACGCTGAAAACATTATCATAAAGTCTTTTTGCAACCGCTTTATCATACGGTCCTTTTCCTTCAGTAAAAGCTTCCCACGCATCTGCATTGATTACATCAGCCCATAAGTAGCTGTAATATCCTGCTGCATATCCATCACTTGAGAAAATATGTCCAAATTGCGGAATACGGTGACGCATTACAATTTCTGATGGCATATGCAGTGCATCTAAGGTCTCTTTTTCAAATTTATGAGGATCTATAGGTGTAGTTGTCAAATGTAGCTTCATATCAATCAAAGAACTTGAAATTGTTTCTACAGTAGAGAATCCTTCATTAAAATTAGCTGCTTTCTTAATTCTTTCTACTAAAGACTGTGGCAACGGCTGATTTGTTTTATAATGCAAAGCAAATTTGTTCAATACTTCCGGAGTAGACAACCAGTGCTCTAATAATTGAGAAGGAAATTCAACATAATCTCTTGCTACAGAAGTTCCTGCTAAACTTGGATAGGTAACATTTGAACACAATCCGTGAAGTGCATGACCAAATTCATGAAATAAAGTTGTTGCATCTGTCCATGAAATTAAAACAGGTTCGTTTGCTGTTCCTTTAATGAAATTACAGTTGTTAGACACGATCGTTAAAACATCACCGCCTAACTTTTGTTGGTCACGATAAGCATTCATCCAGGCTCCTGAACGTTTTCCTGTACGTGCGTAAGGATCAAAATACCATAAACCTACCACTTTTCCGGTCACTTTATTACTCACTTCCCAAACGCGAACATCAGGATGATAAACTGGCACATTTGTAATTTGTTTGAAACTTAAGTTAAACAATTCTCCGGCAACCCAAAACATTCCCTCACGCAGGTTTTCTAATTGTAAGTAAGGCTTAACCTCATTTTGATCTAAATCATATTTTGCTTTTCTAACTTTTTCAGCATAATAACGATAATCCCAAGGTTGAATTTTGAACTTTCCACCTTCTGCATCGACAATCTTTTGCATCTCCGCTACATCCTGGTGTACTTTTTCTACAGCTGGCTCCCAAACTGACATCATTAAATCTAATGTTTTCTGAGGATCTTTTGCCATTTTATTAGACAAACTCCAATTAGCAAAAGTTGGATATCCGAGTAATTTAGCTTTTTGAGTACGCAGTTCTAAAATAGTTACAAGTGTAGAATTGTTATCATTCGCATTTCCGTTATCTCCACGTTTCACAAAAATATCGAATGCTTTTTCTCTTAAATCTCTGCGAGTTGAAAAAGTCAAAAAGGGTTCAATAGAAGAGCGTGTATTGGCAATACATCCCATAACATCCAATTTTCTGTCTTTTGCTTCAGCAATAGCAGCATTTTTTACTTCTTGTGGCAGACCGTCAAAATCACTTTCTGTTTTTAAAGCAAGGTATTGATTGTGTTCTTCGGCTAATAAATTTTGGCTAAAGCGAGTAAAAAGTGTTGCCAGTTCCTGATTAATCTTAGATACTTTTGCTTTATCTTCATCATTTAATTTAGCTCCCTGACGAACAAGATTCGTATAGTATAACCAGATTAAACGCTGTTGCTCGCTAGTAAGTTTTTTACTTTCTTTTGCATTATAAAGTGTTTCAATTCTGGCAAACAATTTCTTGTTTTGATTAATTTTATCTGTAAATGCAGAGAATTTTGGCGACATCTCTCTGTCGATTGCATTAAATTCAGGAGTACTTAGATTAGATCTGTAAATTCCGTAAACTGTCGAAATTCTCGTAATTGTTTTTCCCGAAAGCTCTAAAGCGACAATAGTATTGTCAAAAGTTGGTGCTTTTGGATTATTTGCAATAGCATCTACTTCATTTAATTTTTCCTGAATAGCAAATTCAATTGCCGGTTTAAAGTCTGACACCTTGTACTCATTAAAAGCAGGAACTCCTCCGTAAGGACCAGTCCATGGTTTAAGTAACGGGTTGTCAGCGTTGTTTTGTGCGGTAGCCGCAAAAAAGGTTGTACCCATGATAAAAATTGACATTAATTTTTTCATTCTCATTAATTTTGTTTTAAATAATAGAACTTGTTCTTATTCCAAAAGTACCTAAAAATTACCAATCGAGAGCAAATTGAATAATCTTAAAAAAGTTTGATCGTATAAACAATCTCAGTTGCGAAAAGTCACTTTTAGTTTTTAAGAAAATACCTTATAAAAAAAGAAGAAAAAGTAAAATTCATAAACGAAAAGACCGTAATCTATTTTATATTTGTTTAGCAAAACCACTAAACCAACCCTCTTGAAAAAACTACTTTATATCTCATTACTAATAACTTCGGTTCTTCAGGCACAAAACAAAAGTTTATTTTGGGAAATATCCGGTAACGGTTTAACCAAAAAATCCTATATCTACGGAACGATGCATGTTAACGATAAAATTTCGTTTCACTTATCTGATTCCTTTTTTACAAATCTTTTGGGCTCTGATATTGTGGCCAATGAAAGCAATCCTGAAACCTGGGGAGATTTGAATGATTTAATGAAAAGTAATGATTTTAATTCTTATAAAAAGTTCTATACCGAATTCTATTTGTTCCCCACAACAAAAGAGAATATTCAAACCATTTTTATTAATGACAATGGCAAGTATTTTAGAAATATGTTATCAGGAGCCGAAGGAGATCAGGCAGATTTTCAGGAAGATACTGTATTAGACATGTTTATTTTTCAAACCGGAAAAAAGTACAAGAAGAAAATTGTTGGTCTTGAAGATGCAAAAGAATCTATGCTTTCTATCTTGCAAATCATTGACGAAGATGCAAAACCGAAAGAAGAAAACAAACTAGCTTTAGTCAAAATCTTAAAAAACAGAAATCCTCAGGAGGTTCTAAAAGAATATTACAGAGAGAAAGACATTGTAATGCTTGACTCGATCTATAAACTGCTGTTTTCGAAAAAAGCACACGATGCACTTATTGTTAATCGCAACAAAGTAATGACAAAGAGTATTGATTCTATTGCAAAAACAGGAAGTTTATTCTCAGCAGTTGGAGCGGCACATCTTGCAGGCAATGATGGTATAATTAAACTTTTAAGACAAAAAGGCTATACGGTAAAACCTATAATTGACACTTTTACCGAAAACGGGAAAAATCAGAAGAAAACTATTGAAGCTTATTTTCCTAATCCCAATTTTACGGTTTCGAACACTAAAGATAAAATGGTGCAATTGCCATTATACAAAACTACTATTGAAGAAAATGAAAGTATGGGCTCGCCAGATTTTACCAACGGTGGTGCCATTACGATAAAAAGAATTCCGCTAAATTATTTCTTAAAAAACAGAAATATCATATACAATCCGAAATCATTGGATAGTTTATTTTTTGAAAAAATTCCGGGAGATATTATTGAAAAAAAATATGCTGAACAGCCCAATTATGCCAGTTATGATATAAAAAATGTTACGAAAACAGGAAACGCCCAACATTCTAAATTTTACATCACTCCTTTAGAAATCATTTCGATTTCGATGACAGGACCTGCCAATTATGTTCGACAATATGAAAATGAGGTTTTTGAAAATATTAAAATCAAACCTTTTAAAAATGAATGGGAAAAAATCAAACCTCTAAAAGGCGGTTTTGAGGCAGAAATTCCTTCATTCAACTTCGTCTTTGGAAACAGTGCTGATAAAGGAACCAATATTGATATTCAGGCCTATGATAATCAGGAAAAAGCATATTATTTTTTAAGAGAAAAAACACTAAATGACACCAGTTTCCTTGAAAATTCTGAATACGAACAAAAGCAAATTCATTATCAATTTTATCTGCAACAAAATCAAGATTCTACAGCTACAAAATACAACAAAATTGAAAATTCTTTTGTTTCAACCTCTAAAATTGGAGATCGAAATATCAAATTAAAAACAATTATTTCTGGGAACAAATATTACTTATTGGGCGCTGTAAATGCATCAGAGACCAGTACCAATCGTTTTTTCAATTCCTTTACAATCGTTCCGTTTGCATACAAATCGAAATCGAAAGTTTTAACAGACTCAATTGCCAACTATAAAATAGAAATTCCTGAAAAGGAAAATGAAAACTTATTTTTAAAATTAGATCAAAACAAAAGAGAAACAAAAAATACCTTCAAGGTCGTAAATCAGTTTCAGTCATTTAACTCCGAAACGGGTAGAAAAATAAAACTAGCTTACCATAAATTCCCAAAATACGAACGAACATTATCTATTGATTCTGTTCAGCGTATGCTTAAAAAAGAATTCCTAAATCAATATGAAAGCGATCCTGAACAGAATTATTTTGAGGGAGAAGACGATGAAAGTTACGAAACTGCAACATCATTACTAAGTCCTGAATTGTTTCTTAAAAAGGGATTCTCACAGTCTTTATGGGAAGAAATTCTTGCCGACAAAAAAGACAATTACGAATTTTTATCACAAAGCACTACTTTTAATAAAGAACAAAATAGTTACACCGTCAATGCTCTAGTTTCTAAGCCAAATGCGACACAAGCCATTAAATACAAAGTTCTTTATAAAGACAACACCTATTATTTACTGAATACTTTGGTGGCCAAAAACTATAAAAACGATGATCCATTCATAGAAAAAACTTTTAATTCATTAGATCTAGCTGACAATATTAAAACGGATGCGAACGAAGACAAGGTAAAACTTTTTATCGAAGATGCTAAAAGTGAAAAAGATACCATTCGTTATTCAGCCTTGAACACAATTGATAATCTGGACATTACAAAAAATGATTTTGAAGCTATTACCAATTTCATTACTACTTTTAATTTTAAAGAAAGTGAAACTGATGCCATAACTTCATTATTGGAAAAAATTGGCAAAATAGAAGATGAAAGAGTAATTCCTTATCTCGAGAATTATTATAAAAAAGAATCAACTAAAACAGATGTACAAATTAGCATCTTAAAAAGTATTTCATATCAAAAATCAAAAGAAGCGTATCAAAAAATCAATGAATTATTAGAGTATGATTTACCCATTTCCGATTTACAATATGAGATTGGAAGTCTTTTTTACACCTTTGAAAGAGATCCGGAAAACAGTAAGGAATTGTTTCCTGAAATTTTTCAATATTACAGCATCAAAGAATACAACAAACCAATTATTAGCTTTTGCAATTCATTATTAGAGAAAAAATTGCTTTCAGTTAAAAAACTAAAAGCATTTAAAAAAATAATATTGACCAATACCAAACTCGAATATAAAAGAGTAGCAAGCTGGAACGAAAAAAACAAAGCCTCGCAAGATGCTGCAACGACAGAAGACGATTTAACGTTTTATTCTGAGTCCTCAAGATCATTAACTGATTTGATAAATTACACCAATTTAATCTATAATTATGCAGATGACAATGCTGTAAAAGAAGTGTTGAAAAAAATAAAAAATCTGGATATTCCGGAATTAAACATAGAATTAGCCCGATTAGGAATTATACATAACGCACTAAATACGGCTGAAATTAATGTTTTTTTAAACGATCCTAAAACGCAATTCATTACAATCAATTTGTTGTTGAATCAAAATAAAAAAGATTTAATACATTTTACTGATGATGAGATTGCGAAAGCTGCCGCTTTAAATTTTCAAAATCTCTCTAAAAAAGATTCTATAACCTTATTAAAAAAGCAAATTGTAGCAAAAGACAATCATGAAATTTCGTTTTACTTTTATCAAATTCAAAGAAAAAATGATGAGACAAAAGCGGTCAAAAAGCAATTATACACCATTGCCTTTTTAAACGAAAACAAAAAAATAAATCCTTTAGCCTACACTACCGCTCCAATAAAAACAATTAGTATTGAAGAGGATCCCGAAAAAACATATGCTCTTATCATCAATGAAACTCTAAATGGCGATCATATGAGAGCAAGTTTTGAAAAAGAAAAGGAAGAAGAGGAACTATCACTTGGTGAAGAATATTAAATCAATTTTCAGCATAAAATAGTTAACTTTGAAGTATCAGATTTTATAGTACGTATTTATGTTCAAAACCAAAAAAGAAATTGTCTTTGTAGTTCTAGCGGGAATTTTTATCACAAATGCAGTTGTCGCAGAACTTATTGGAGGAAAATTAATTCAGGTTGGGCCGTTTGTAATGAGTATTGGTATTTTACCATGGCCAGTGGTTTTCCTGACAACCGACTTAATAAATGAATATTTTGGAGAGAAAGGAGTAAAAAAGCTCTCTTTTATAACGGCTTGCTTAATTGCATATGCTTTTTTAATTTTATTTATGGCAATTGTTATTCCGGCCGCAAAAGGAATAAGTCCGGTAAATGATGAGCAATTTCAGGCTGTTTTTGGACAAAGTATGTGGATAATTGTTGGTAGTTTAATTGCCTTTATGGCATCTCAGTTAATTGATGTCTGGATATTTTGGTTTTTTAAAAGACGAACAGGAGAAAGAAAAATATGGTTACGAACTACGGGATCAACTGTAATTTCGCAATTATTTGATTCGTTTATTGTACTTGGAATAGCTTTTTGGCTACCCGGAAAAATTGACTTTGATACGTTTATTTCATCAGCATTGATAGGCTATGCATTTAAATTATCTATAGCCATTTTATTGACACCATTAATTTACGCAGGACATCATTTAATTAAAAAATATTTGGAAGGAGACATTTCTCATAAGGACTAAAAATTATTGTTATGAAAAAAACTAATATAATAGTACTATTTTCACTAAGCTTCCTGTTAAGCTGTGGTAGCGATGACAAAAAGCAACCTAACAATAAAGTATACCCTGTTAGTTCTTTAAAACCTGCACCTCAAAAACAACTCGATCCAATTCCTTCTAAAATAGTAGTTGCAATAGACAGCCGTAATAATTCTCCTCTTAAGAAAAAAGAGGCTTTTACTGTTACAAAACCTATTTTAACACCCGAAATTCCAGTTGCAAAAATAAGCACAACAGAAAAAGCTCCGATTCCAATAAAAAAGGAAGAAAACGACTTACTGAATTTTGTTAATCTGCGCAAAATTTTTTCAGGGACTAAAATTGGCCAGACCATGAGTCAGAAAGATTTAACTCAAAATTTTAAAATTCCTGAAGAAGCCGTTAAACTTGTTAAAAGTGTTACCAGAACAGCACACGATGAGTTAAATGTAAAATGGCGTTCAACCTGGCTTGTAGAAAAAGTATCGGATGCCGAACTTGAAGACGGTAAAATGAAAGTTAGATTTCAGGCTGATAAAATGTTCATGTCAGGCAAAGCAATCGGGATTAAATACAACAGAAAAGTTTATAATGATTTAATAATAATTGGTCATTCCGCCTATATACCAAGCGTAAAAGGATATCATTGGCAAATTGGTAAATAATGGAAAACGAAGTTTTAATTCGATGTGGCTGGTGTACTTCCAGCGATTTATATAAAAAATATCATGACGAAGAATGGGGCGTTCCAGTTTATGACGATCCCACCTTATTCGAATTTTTAATTTTAGAAACTTTTCAGGCCGGTTTAAGCTGGATTACCATTTTAAACAAAAGGGAGAATTTCAGAAATGCATTTGACCATTTTGATTATAAAAAAATAGCCTTTTATTCTGAAGATAAAATCGAAGAATTAATGCAAAATACCGGAATCATTCGCAATAAACTAAAAATAAAAGCAGCGGTTTCTAATGCTCAGGCTTTTATGAAAGTGCAGGAAGAATTTGGTAGTTTCTCTGATTTTATTTGGAAATATACCAACGGAAAACCAATCATAAATAACGTCAAAACATCAAAAGATGCTCCCGCCACTACTCCACTTTCTGACGAAATCAGCAAAGATTTAAAAAAAAGAGGTTTTAAATTTGTCGGTTCAACCGTAATCTACGCACACATGCAAGCCACCGGAATGGTTAATGATCACGCCGAAGATTGCTTTACCCGAAAGAGAAAATAGTCTCAGTCACAGTCTCAGTTTTCAGTTTTTTAGAGCTTATTTTTTTAAGTCAAAGACTGAAAACTGAAAACTGAGACTGAAAACTTTAAAAAAAATATTATATTTGCTTCACACTTTAGGGGTGTCTGCTATAAAAGCAGGCTGAGATTTTACCCTCTGAACCTGATCTAGTTCATACTAGCGTAGGGAAAAGTAAGATGACTTCTGCGCATTTTTATGCGTTTTTGTAGCCATTCCTAAAGTATAACTATACTAATTCAAGAAGGAATGGAACTAAAAATCAACCAACAAATCAAAAAGTTCAATGCTGAATCGCTAAGTGTTCAATCATTGCTCGATCTCGAAATTCCAAACAAACAAAACGGAATTGCCGTTGCCATTAACAACTCTGTTGTTCCAAGGATCAATTGGAACGAACATCTCGTACAAGAAACTGACGAAATTCTCATTATTTCTGCTACACAGGGAGGATAGTCCCGATAGCTATCGTGATAAATTCCAAAAAATAAATTCCAAATTCCAAATGGAAACGCACTGCTATGCGCCTCTACCGGAACATCTTTCATTTTACATCTAACATTCAACTCAATCAAGATCAACCTGAAACCTGAAACTTGAAACAAAAAAACTATGACAACAGAAGAACAAATTTCCAGAACCCCTTTTCCGAATTCTAAAAAAGTTTACGTCAATGGCGAAATTCATCCCATAAAAGTGGCCATGCGCGAGGTCATTTTAAGCGACACCAAACTTTCGAATGGCGGAATTGAGAAAAATCCACCTGTAACTATTTACGATACTTCAGGTGCTTATACAGATCCAAACATTGAAATCGACATTAGAAAAGGATTACCACGCTTACGCGAAAGCTGGATCCTGGATCGAAATGATGTCGAAATCCTAAATCAAATAACTTCTGATTACGGACAAACCCGTTTGAAAGACGAAAGCCTGAATCACCTTCGATTTGAATACTTGCATCAGCCAAAACGTGCTAAAAAAGGTGCCAATGTAACGCAGTTATATTATGCCAAACAAGGAATTATAACTCCTGAAATGGAATATATTGCGATTCGTGAAAACCAACGTATCGAACTCTTAAACGAGCAAACAAAAGCAATGCAATGCCAACATGCCGGACATAGTTTTGGAGCAAACACACCAAAAAGCAAAATTACGCCTGAATTTGTACGATCTGAAGTTGCTTGCGGCAGAGCCATTATCCCAAACAACATAAATCATCCTGAAAGCGAACCAATGATTGTTGGTCGTAATTTCTTAGTCAAAATAAACGCCAATATTGGTAACAGCGCCGTGACTTCAAGCATTGAAGAAGAAGTTGAAAAAGCGGTTTGGGCTTGCCGTTGGGGAGCTGACACGATTATGGATCTTTCTACTGGAAAAAACATTCATGAAACAAGAGAATGGATTATTCGTAATTCACCTGTCCCAATTGGTACCGTTCCCATTTATCAGGCATTGGAAAAAGTAAAAGGAATTGCCGAAGATTTAACCTGGGAAGTTTTCCGTGATACTTTAATTGAACAGGCCGAGCAAGGCGTTTCCTATTTCACGATTCACGCCGGAGTTTTATTGCGTTACATTCATTTAACCGCTGATCGTGTTACCGGAATCGTTTCGCGTGGAGGGTCAATTATGGCAAAATGGTGTTTATTTCATCATAAAGAAAACTTTTTATATACTCATTTTGAGGAAATCTGCGAAATCATGAAACAGTATGATGTTGCTTTTTCCCTTGGAGATGGTTTACGTCCGGGTTCTATTGCTGACGCTAACGACGCTGCACAATTTGCAGAACTGGAAACACTTGGAGAATTAACCAAAATTGCATGGAAACATGATGTTCAGGTTTTTATCGAAGGTCCAGGCCACGTGCCAATGCACATGATTAAAGAAAATATGGACAAACAATTAGAGCATTGCAATGAAGCCCCTTTTTACACCCTTGGACCTTTAACGACTGATATTGCTCCTGGTTATGATCATATAACTTCAGCAATTGGAGCCGCCATGATTGGTTGGTACGGTTGTGCAATGTTGTGTTATGTAACGCCAAAAGAGCATCTTGGTTTACCGAATAAAAAAGATGTAAAAGATGGAGTTATAACGTATAAAATTTCAGCTCATGCTGCAGATTTGGCAAAAGGTCATCCAGGCGCACAATATCGAGACAATGCTTTAAGCAAAGCCCGTTTTGAATTCCGTTGGGAAGATCAATTTAATCTGTCTCTTGATCCTGATACTGCAAGGGAATTCCATGATGAAACTCTTCCTGCTGATGGTGCAAAAGTCGCTCATTTTTGCTCTATGTGTGGTCCAAAATTCTGTTCTATGAAAATATCTCAGGAAATTAGAGATGTTGCTGCCGCAGAAAAAGGAATGCAGGAGAAATCAGAAGAGTTTATTGAACAGGGGAAAGAGATTTATATCTAGTAGAAAATAGAGTCAAGAATCAAGAGTAAAGAGAAAAGATATGATTGTCATTACAAATCCTTTTGCAATTTCTGATGAAATCAGCATTATTGATTCTTTATTTGAGGAAGGATTGTCTTTGCTTCATATTCGGAAATCCGATTTTTCTGAAGTTGAAATGATGAAATTTATTAATCAGATAAACGTAAAATTCAGATCTAATTTGGTGTTGCACAGTCATCATCAATTGGCAGAATATTTTGGAATCAACCGACTTCATTTTTCTGAAAAAGACAGAAAAGATTCTCATGACTTTCCTGCAAGGTTTTCAAAACCCTGTAGGTATTCAACGTCAACTCATTCTATAGAAGATTTTAATTCTCTGGGAAAAGATTTTGAATACGCATTCTTAAGTCCAGTTTTTAAAAGCATTTCTAAAGAAGAATATTATCCTGAAAAAGATCTTTTTAAGGCTTTAGCATTAAGAAAAAACACAAATACAAAAGTTATCGCTTTAGGCGGAATTGATTTTGAAAATATCAAAAAAACACTTAAAAACGGTTTTGATGATGTCGCACTTTTAGGAAGCATCTGGAGTAGTAAAAACCCTGTAAAACAATTTAAATTATGTCAGCAACTCGCCCATTCGTTCTTAGCATAGCAGGATTTGATCCTTGTGGTGGCGCGGGTGTTTTGGCAGATGTTAAAACATTCGAACAACATCAGGTGACCGGTTTTGCTGTTGTAACGGCAAATACAATTCAGACAGAAAATGTATTTTGTAAAATTCAATGGATCAATCTGAGTTTTGTAATTCGTTCGATTGAAACCCTGTTTTTAAGTTATAAAATCCAAACAGTAAAAATTGGGATTGTACCAAGTTTCCATTATTTAAACCGAATTCTTTCGACTATAAAACTGCTGTCTCCAACTACAAAAATTGTCTGGGATCCGGTTTTAAAGTCGACAACAAAATTCGAATTTTTGAAAGTCGAAGAAGATCTCGATCTTAATAAAATCCTTTCAAAAATTGATTTGATTACACCCAATTACAACGAAATTGAAATTCTATTTCCCGGATTTATTCCAAATGAACTCTGGCTGCACAATGAAATTCCAACGAACATTTTACTAAAAGGAGGACATAACGAATCGGAAATTGGTACGGACCGTCTATTCCTAAAAAATGAAGTTATAGAATTAGCCCCATCACAGAAAAAATGTTTTGAAAAACATGGTTCCGGCTGTGTTTTGTCAGCAGCAATAGCCGCAAATCTGGCATTAGACCAAACTTTGGAAGAAGCTTGTAAAAATGCTAAAACCTACATAGAAAAATACCTGAGTTCAACATCAACTTTAATCGGATATCACTATGTACAATAAACTACAATACATTTCGCAAGGAAAAACAATCGAAGAACAATTGTATAATATTCATCACGCCTTAGACTCAGGATGTGATTGGATACAACTGCGTTTCAAAAATCAAACAGCCAAAGATACTTTTACTTTAGCGGAAGCGGTAAAGTTTTTATGCGAAGAATATCTTGCCAATTTCATTGTAAATGACAATTTGTATCTGGCACAACAAATCGCTGCCGACGGTGTACATTTGGGTTTAACCGATATGAATATTGCAGAAGCAAGAGCAATTCTCGGAAACACCAAAATCATTGGAGGAACAGCCAACACCTTTGAAGACATTGAAAATCACGTAAAAAATGGCTGTGATTATATCGGATTAGGACCTTTTCGTTTTACCGCTACTAAAGAAAAATTAAGTCCCATTTTAGGTTTATCAGGCTATTTTAATATTCTTCAAAAAATGAAAAATAGTAATATACAAACTCCTGTTTACGCTATTGGCGGAATCACAATTAATGATATAAGCCCTTTAATGGAGACCGGAATTCATGGAATTGCCGTTTCCGGAATGATTACTAAAAGTGATCAAAAAGAAAAATTAATTCAACAACTCAACGAAAAATTATATGCAAACGTCAGTGTTTAATATCGGAGATAAAAGCTTTCAATCCCGCTTGTTTTTGGGAACAGGAAAATTTGGTTCTAATATCCAAATGGAAGAAGCGATCCTGGCATCAGAAAGTGAATTGGTGACAGTGGCCCTAAAACGTATTGATCTCGAAACGGATACAGATGCCATTTTATACCATTTAAAACATCCAAAAATCAATTTATTACCCAATACTTCAGGAGCGAGAAATGCCAAAGAAGCTGTTTTCGCCGCACAATTAGCGAGAGAAGCTCTCGAAACCAATTGGATAAAACTTGAAATTCATCCGGATCCAAAGTATTTGATGCCCGATCCTATTGAAACTTTAAAAGCAACGGAGGAATTAGCAAAACTGGGATTTTTTGTATTGCCTTACATTCATGCAGATCCCGTTTTGTGCAAACATTTAGAAAATGCAGGAACAACTGCGGTGATGCCGTTAGGCTCTCCAATTGGAAGTAACAAAGGCTTAAAGACAATTGATTTCCTTGAAATTATTATCGAACAAAGTAATGTTCCGGTAATTATAGACGCCGGAATCGGTTCTCCATCTGACGCTGCAAAAGCAATGGAAATTGGTGCTGATGCAGTTTTGGTGAATACTGCAATTGCGGTAGCCGGAAACCCAAAATTAATGGCTGAAGCTTTCAAAGAAGCTGTTATTGCAGGACGAAAAGCTTTTGAAGCTAAAATTGCTAATCAACAAAATTATGCTGTTGCTTCTAGTCCTTTGACTTCATTTTTATTTGAGTAAGGATATTTCACGCAGATTCTGCAGATTTAAGCAGATTAAAAACGATTTTTATATGTTGAACAGTATAAAAATTGGATAGGAAAAATCAATTAAAAAAAAGAAGGAAAATTCTTTAATTTTGACTAAAATTTAAATTAAAGAATAATGACTGAAAATGAAATATAGTATATAGTTAGAGGAGCAATTTTTAAAGTTTATAATAATTTAGGACCTGGATTATTTGAATCAGTATATGAAAGCGCCTTGTTTTATGAATTAACAAAAACAGATTTACAAGTTCAGAAACAAGTTGAAATTATAATTCCTTACGGAGAAATAATATTAGATCCAGCTTTTAGAATTGATCTTTTAGTTGAAGACAAAGTAATAATCGAATTAAAATCTGTTGAAGATTTAGCTCCAATACATTATAAACAACTTTCGACATATTTAAGGCTCTCAAATAAGAAATTGGGTCTACTTGTTAATTTCAATACTCTAAACATATTAGATGATATAAAACGAATTGCAAATAAGGTATGAGTATAGCAAATTAAAATCAACTTTGATCTGCTTAAATCTGCAAAATCTGCGTGAAAAAAAACACACAATCCATGAAAACATTTAAATCCGTTTTTGAAAACTACGATTGGGATTCCATTCAATCTAAAATATACCAGACAACTTCTCAGGATGTCGAACGAGCGTTAGCAAAAACAAAACGCAATCTCGATGATTTTTTAGCTTTGATTTCTCCAGTTGCTCAAAATTATTTAGAGCAAATGGCACAGCAATGTCATGAATTAACCAAGAAGCGTTTCGGAAAAACAATTCAAATGTACGCGCCATTATATTTAAGCAATGAATGCCAAAACATTTGTACGTATTGTGGTTTTAGTTTAGACAATAAAATCAAACGAAAAACACTTACTGATGCTGAGATTACACTCGAAGTTGAAGCATTAAAAAATGTTGGTTTTGATCATGTTTTATTAGTTACCGGCGAAGCAAATTACACCGTAAATATTAATTATTTTCTGAATGCCATTGCTTTGATAAGAGAACAGTTTTCGATTATTTCTGTGGAAGTTCAGCCACTTTCTACCGAAGATTATGAAAGTTTGCATGAAGCCGGCGTTTATTCCGTTTTAGTATATCAGGAAACGTATCATCAGGAAGTTTACAAAAAGTATCATACGAAAGGAAAAAAATCAAATTTTGATTATCGACTGGAAACTCCTGACCGAATTGGAACCGCCGGAATTCACAAAATAGGATTAGGCGTTTTACTAGGTTTAGAAGATTGGCGAACCGATAGTTTTTTCAACGCCCTGCATTTACATTATTTGCAGAAAAAATATTGGCAAACAAAATATTCCGTTTCATTTCCAAGGCTTCGTCCGGCAGAAGGCATTATCGAACCCAATTTTATTATGGATGATAAGGATCTGACGCAACTCATTTGCGCCTATCGTCTATGGAATGAAGACCTGGAAATTTCCATTTCAACTCGTGAAAACGAAAAATTCAGAAACAATATTATTCCGATTGGTGTAACCAGTATGAGCGCAGGATCCAAAACCAATCCGGGTGGTTATGTGGTTGATCCACAATCGTTGGAGCAATTTGAAATCAGTGACGAAAGATCCGCAAATGAGATAGCACAAATCATAAAAAAATCGGGATACGAACCCGTTTGGAAAGACTGGGACAGAACATTTAGTCAAAAGTCTTAAAGTCGAAAGTCATAAAGTCCACCAACTTTTGACTTTCTATTTTTGACTTTCGACTTTACAACTTTCAAACTTTAAGACTAAAAAAATGAGTATCATACAAGAATTTCTACGTTACAACCGACAAACCATTCTTCCTGAAATTGGCGATGAAGGTCAGGAAAAACTCAAAAAAGCAAGAGTGTTAGTAATTGGCGCCGGCGGTTTAGGGTGTCCAATTTTACAATATATTGCAACGGCCGGAGTTGGATTGATTGGAATAATGGATTTTGATACTATTGAAATTCACAACTTACACCGACAGATCTTATATACCGAAAATGAAATTGGACAAGAAAAAGTAATAGTTGCAAAAGAAGTTGTTTCCAAACTGAATCCGTTAATTGAGGTTGAAGCTATTAATGCAAAATTGACAAGAGAAAATGCCGCAACTATTATTCAGCAATATGATGTTATTGTTGATGGGTCTGATAATTTTGCAACTCGTTATTTGGTAAACGATACTTGCGTTCAATTTCAGAAACCTTTGATCTACGGAAGTATTTTAAAATTTGAAGGTCAGGTAGCTATTTTTAATCATAACGGAAGTAAAAACCTGCGCGATTTATTCCCTGAAATGCCAGATCCTAAAGAGGTTCCAAATTGCAATTTGAATGGGGTTTTAGGAACTTTACCTGGAATAATTGGCACTATGATGGCACACGAAACACTCAAATTAATTTTAGAACTACCAACTCTAAAAAATGAATTGGTGCTTTATAATACTTTGAACTGGAGTTTCACAAAGCTGAATTTTTAAAAAATACGATTTTAAAATTACCTGAAAAAACCAAAAAAACTGATCTTGTAATTTTCTAAAAAAGGCTAAAAATAAACTTGATCAGAATTATTAAATTAGTTGATTTTATTTGTTAATATTGCCATAATATTTGCACATACTTTTAATTCTTTTCATAGATGACTATATATAGGCACTCCTATTTATTTATACTTTTTTTTGTGATTTTTTCTATTAATGCACAAAGCACAAAGCCAGATTCATATATAGTTGCAAAAGAAGATTCGTATGAGATTGTCGTAAAAAATAATGTTCCTTCTATAATTCTTGCTTCAAAAGAAGTAAAATGGGTAGGTGATAAAAGTGAAAATGCTGTTTTGGGCAATCGAATAAACTATATCGATTCATTTGAAAAAGTTTATGATATAGAAGCGTATAGCATTTCACCAAGTAACAAAAAACAAAAAGTCGGATACATTGGAACTGGAGATCGAGAAATTGGAGATGTCTTTTTTCATGACATGAAATTCAGATATTATAATTTTTTAAATCTGGAAGAAGGTTCCCAAACTTACTCTTTTTATAAAAAGGAATATAAAAAACCCCAGTTTTTAGAAAGCTATTATTTTAAAGATTACCTCGAATGTAAATCTTCTAAAATTGTTTTAAAAGTTTCTAAAGATGTCGAAATCGGCTATACGGAACAAGGTAAATTTGATGAAAAAATTGATTTTTCGACTCAAAAAGAAGGTGATTTCACTGTTTATACCTGGCAATTATTAAATGCTGCTAAAGAAGAAAAAGAAAACGGTTCACCTAGCCCTTCTTATTATAGTCCGCATTTAATTTTTTACATTAAAAATTACAAAACAGCTACCGGTACACAAAATGTTGTTGGTTCTGTAGATAATCTTTATCATTTTTATGCCGAAACCATTAAAAATATTAATAAAGAAGACCAAACGCAGGTAAAAGAAAAAACTGCTGAACTTATTAATGGATTGACTGATAATACGGCAAAAGCAAAAGCTATTTTTGATTATGTTCAGAGTAAAATAAACTATGTTGCCTTTGAAGATGGTATGGGTGGATTTGTTCCTAGAGAAGCCGCTTCAGTATTACAGAAAAAATATGGCGATTGTAAAGATATGGCCAACTTGCTTAATGAAATGTTACACTATGCCGGAATAGAATCGAACATTGCCTGGATTGGAACGCGTCAAAACAATTATACCTACGAAAATGTTCCGAGCCCAATTGTCGATAATCATATGATCACTGTTGCAACAATTGATAATAAAGATATTTTTCTTGATGCTACCGGTCATTTTACTTCATTCCCAAACGTTACCCCGTTTATTCAGGGAAAAGAAGCTTTAGTAAAAACAAATGATGAGAAATACAGAATCATCAAGGTGCCTGTTATTGCAGCTGATAAAAATAAAACTACTGGTAAACTAAAACTTAAATTCGATCAAAATACTATAGTAGGTGAAGCAGATTTTAAGTTAAACGGATTTGTAAAAACGCAATTTATTAGCACTTACAAATCTACTGATGATAAAGATGAAATGCTTAAGGAATACTTAGCGCGTTTCATTCAAAACATTAAAACATCTGATATTGACATTAAAAATGATGATTTATCGCAAAATGCACTTCAAATTTTATATCATTTTGAATTAGAGAAATGGATCAAAAAAACAGACAATCAATTGCTTTTTAAACCAATTCTGTTTTTTCCCTATTCGGATGCACGAATTAATGTTGAGAAAAGAAAAAATCCTTTAGAAAATGACTTTAAAAAATCTTATGAATTTGAATATGAATTCATTATTCCAGCAGGATATTCTTTAGAATTTCTGCCTGAAAATTTCACTTTTAAAAATGATTTTTTCCAGGCAACTATCAACTATAAAAAGGTGAATAATACAATCATGATAGACCAAAAGATGGAGATGAATGTCTTACTGTTAGAAAAAGAAAATTTTGAAACATGGAACACTGCCATTAAAAACATTACGAAACAATACAATCAAAATATTATTCTAGTAAAAAAATGAAACAACTATTAATCTTTATCACTTTATTTTTAACCCAAATTACTTTCGCGCAAGAGGAAGAGGTAAAAAATTATAAATGGGATGAAAACCCGAAATTTAAAGAAATTCCAGCTGAATTTAATTCCTATCCTGCCGTAGTTTTAAAAGACTACCGACTTTATGAAAACAAGGTTGGAGGATACGCCTATAAAGCCTTTATTGTAAAACATCAGGCAATAAAAATCTTATCTGAAGCCGGAATTAATGAATACAACAAAGTTTCCATAAACAATCGTTACGTAAGAGATTACAAAGATTTGAAAGTTAGGGTAATTAAACCAGACGGAAAAATTGAAGAACTTCCGAAAGAAAAAATTCTTGAAAAAGAAGGAACGAAAGAAAAGCAATTTGTTTTTGAAGGTGTGGAAAAAGGAGATATAATCGAATACTATTATGTTATAAAAGATTATCCTGAATTTAGTGGTTCTGAATATTTTCAGAGAGATATTCCTGTGCTTGAAGCTAAATTTCAAATCAATAAAATTGCGCAGGCACAAACTTATACAGCTGCCTATAACGGAATGATTAATCAAAGCAAGGATAAAATTACAATTTATACCGCGTCAAATTTACCTGCTTATAAGTTTGAACGAAATGCCACAAATTTGGCAAATCTTGCCAAAGTTTATTATTTTCTTAATACTTCTAAAGGATATGATTATATAAGCTATTATAATTCTCTTAATAGTTTTGCCGATGGTGTTAGTGCTAAATCAATGATTAAAGATTTCATCGAAAAATTCAAATTAAATGATCCAGGTTTAACAACAGATGAAAAAATAAAAATAATCGATATTTACTTAAAAGAAAATATTGAAATCGACAAACAGTATGTCTATAAAAAGGCGTTGGAGACCAAAAAAATGATGCCAACCATGGTTTTATATTTTTATAAAGACGTTTTAGACTATCTTAAAATCAAATATCAATTTGCGGCTTCTACAGATAAATTTGATGATAAATTTGACAAAGAAAATGTTGTTCCCGATGCCTTATCAGAGATTCTGATTTACATTCCTGAAACAAAAAAATACCTTTCTCCGTTTCAATTCTGGATGCCTTATGGTCAGCCTAATGCTCTTTCTGTAAACAATGATGCTGTTTATTTCAACAAAGAAGATCGTGAGCAGGTTACGTATGAATTCAAAAAAATTGAAAATGTTTTAATGGATGATAATGTTACAAAAGCAACAAGCAACATTACGATTGATGATGATATGGAAACCGTTTTGGTAGATAAAAAAAGTACTTATACAGGTTATCTTGCTTCCTATTTTAGATATGCTTTAAAACGTGTAGCTCAGGATAAAATCAATGATTTTGTTAAAAATAATACTTTTAATGATATTGATGTAGAAGTTCAAAAATATTCTTTTGAAAATCAAGAATACAAAAATAATTATGATCCTGAAAAGCCTTTCACAATCAACAGCGGCATAAAAGTAAAAGAATCCTGGATTGAAAATGCGGGAAAAAACAACTTGATAACTATTGGAAAGGTTTTAGGAAAACAAACCAGTTTACATCAGGAAACGACTAGAACGAATCCGATTGTAATCTCTTATCCGAAGAAAAATATAAACTATATTAATTTAAGTATTCCATCAGGTTACAGCATTAAAAATGTCGCTAATTTAGCTTTTAACAAAGAAATTAAAAATGCTAATAATGACATTATTGGTTCATTTAAATCAACTGCGCAAATCGAAGGAAATACAGTCAAAATAGCTGTGGAAGAATTTTACAATTTTACTTATTTAGAGAAAGAAAAATACAATGAATATCGAGATATGATTGATGCAATCTATGACTTTAATAATGCTTCATTAATTTTAACCCGAAATAATTAAAAAACAACTTCGTCACCAATACTAATAACTCCTGAATTCAAACTAACAATATTAGTTCCGAATAAAACGGAGTTATTTACATTTCGATACTTGCTTAAGGTTTTCAAAGGTTCTTTTTTAACGATGCCTTTTTGCGGATCATTATTTACCATAATACATCTTCCGCATGGCTTTACGTTTTTAAACTGAACTT
This sequence comes from Flavobacterium aquidurense, assembly GCA_900107365.1. Lineage (GTDB taxonomy): Bacteria > Bacteroidota > Bacteroidia > Flavobacteriales > Flavobacteriaceae > Flavobacterium > Flavobacterium aquidurense. The sequence goes on along the minus strand of FNPS01000006.1, from coordinate 292,736 downwards.
CTCCAATTTTGAAAGTATCTAAATCGTCTTCTTCATGTTCTTTTTGGGTACTGATTACAATATTTGGACGAAATCTTTTTATGGTAATCTTTTCTTCCAGTTTCTCATTCAAAAAATCAAGACTTTCTGTACCAATTAACAAATAAGGATAACCATCGGCAAGACTTACATTGAAGGTTTCTTTTAATCTTGAACTTTCATGTTTGCGATCTCCGTTTTTCATGATTTTGACCAATTTACATTCAAAACCCAATTGTTCACTAAACCATTTTGAAGTTGCAAAATTTACCTCAACAACTTCGCTTTGATCATCCCAGACATTTACTTTTATAGGAATATCTAAATGTTCTGTCGTGGAAAATTCATGTTTTTGATCCTTAAAAGAAATACTAATTTTTCCGTCTGAAATTTGCGGATAAAACTGACTCATAATAGGATATTCTCTTTGCGTTATCATTTGATTTTCCGCATCTAGCAACATCCAGCGGCGATCGTTTTCAAAGCCCATTTCTTCAGCTTTAGCATTTTGACAGCTAATTCCCGCCAAACTTTTAATCGGATAGATATAAATTTCTTTTACAACATGAATTGTATTCATTTTACTTACTTTTTAAAATAGATATAAATGCATCACGATCAATTTCGCGACAGCCTAAACGCTCTAAATGCGGATTATAAACCTGACAATCTAATAGTCTATAATTTTCCTTTTCTAACTTATTTACCAAAGCAATAAAGGCCACTTTTGAAGCATTAGAAACTTTTGAAAACATACTTTCGCCACAAAAAACATCTCCCAAATCAATTCCGTACAAACCACCAACCAAAACCTCATCCTGCCAAACCTCAACTGATTTTGCAATTCCTTCTGCATGCAATTTACAGTACGCTTCGATCATTTCGTTCGAAATCCAGGTTCCGTCCTGCCCGTCGCGCTTTATTTTTTGACAATTCGAAATTACATCTTCAAAATTTTGATTAAAGGTAACTTTGAATTGATTTCGGTTCAAAATATTACGCATGCTTTTAGAAACGATTAATTCATCTAAAAACAAAACCATTCTGGGATCTGGTGACCACCACAAAATAGGTTCTTCCTCATTAAACCAGGGAAAAATTCCGCTTTTGTAAGCCAGCTTTAATCTTTCCGGATTTAAATCACCACCAATTGCCAGAATACCTTCTTCATCGGCTTCTGAAACGGGAGGGAAAACTATATCTTCAAATAAATAATACATCTTATAAAAAAATTCCTATAATTATAAAAGGGAAATTCCAAAACTAAAATTCCAAATTCCAAAATCTGCTGCTTATACAAAAAATTCCAAATCCCAAACACGAGAATGATTGGAACTTGGAATTTATATTTTTTGGAATTTAAACTTTTAGAAAGGCAAATCGTCTGGTTCGTCTTCGCTTACGTTTGTTGCCGGAGCAAAAGCTTCTGCAGCAGGCATTGGTGCAGTCTGAGCAGGACCTTCTGGAGCTAATCTTTCGATTCTCCAACCTTGAATACTATTAAAATATCTAGTTTCTCCTTGTGGATTAACCCATTCTCTTCCTCTTAAATTGATAGAAACTTTTACCGCCTCACCTTGTTTGTAGCTGCTCAATAAATCACATTTATCCTGAGTAAATTCAATCAAAATATGCTGAGGATATTGCTCGTCTGTTGTAACAACCAACTCTCTTTTTTTGAATGCAGCACTAACTTGTTGCTCTGGATTAACCACTTTTACTTTTCCTGTAACTTCCATCTTCGTCTATATTAATTATTGTTTCTATTCTTATTTTTTGGCTAAAAGCACTTTCCAAGCCGATGAAATATCATCATTATTCAGGTATTTTTTGGCTTCTAAATGAATTTTTTCCTGATCGTCTGAGCTTAAAACTCCTTTCACTGAAAAATTTTCTTTCACAAATATACTAACTTCTTCTGTTGTAGGCAAGGCTTCTATATTACCTAATTTTCCGAGATCATTTCCATCAAAAACCGGACTTTCCTTGACGAAATTCGGAATTACATCTACTCCAACTCCCAAAGTAGTTAACGGTTTTGGCACTTCAAAAAGTCCTTGGTTTGATCTTGAGTACCAATTATTTCCGAGTCGTGAAACCAAATCAATTTTATGCTGATCAATACCATCATTTTCATCTAAAACTGCTTCGTGAATATGAATTTTCACTACTTCGCATAAAACTAAATTTCCTGCTCCGCCTTCCGTTCCTAAAGGAATAATCTGCGTGACTTTGCACTCAAACTGAACCGGAGACTCTTTTACACGATACGGTTTTACCAAATCTGACGGAATTTGTGTCAATCCTGCCTTGATAAATTCGTTTACACCTTCTGCATATTCTGTACTGGCTAAAGATGTTTGTTGTACCAAATTATAATTGACCACATTAATAACCACTTCGCGCGTTGCCTCGACATTAATCAGCGTATGCTTAACTGTATTATCGCGTACACGTCTTGCCGGCGAAAAAATCAAAATGGGTGGATTGGCACTAAATACATTAAAGAAACTAAAAGGCGACAAATTCGGAATTCCTTTTTCGCTCATTGTACTGGCAAAAGCAATTGGTCTCGGCCCTACAGCACTTTGCAGATAACCGTGCAATTTTGCCGTTGAAATCTCTTTTGGATTAATGCTAATCATATTTTCTCTTTTTAACCGAACCTCATTTCGGTATCTGCAAAAGTAGAGAAATCGTTTAATTCAAAGAAATACTTTAAGACATAAAAACAAAAATCTTTGGCAAATAACAAAATATAAAATGTGTTTATTTCGTTATATTTATACCTCAAAAAAATACCTATGTCTTTTTCCGAAAGAAGAAATACTACCCGCTGGATTATCATTTCCATTTCCTTCTTAATCATTTCTCTGATTCTTTGGAATACCTATATCTTTTTTCAGGTTTTCAAAAACGAAGAAAGATTAAAAATGAACCTTTTAGCCAATGCACAGAAGGCTTTGGTCAATGCAGATGAAAACACAGACTTAGATTTACCACTTGAGATTTTAAACAACAATCACTCGGTTCCTGTAATACTGACGATGTATGGTGATAAGATTATCAGTTCTGTCAATGTGCCGGAGAAAATAATGGCCGACAACGAAAAATCACTTTCCTATTTAAGTAACCTAAAGCGAGAAAATGATCCAATTGTTATCGAATACGCTCCCGGGAAATTTCAGAAATTATATTATGGAAATTCTGAGTTAATCAATAAACTCAAGTATTACCCAATTGCTTTATTGCTAATTATCTTTTTGTTTGGTGCTCTAATTTACAATTTTTACAAAAGTACTAAAATGGCCACGCAAAATAAATTATGGGCTGGTATGGCAAAAGAAACGGCTCACCAAATTGGCACGCCGCTTTCATCGCTAATTGGTTGGGTTGAAATTTTAAAAACAGAAGAAATAGATCCATCGATAACATTGGAAATTGTTAAGGATATCGACCGATTGCAAACTATTACAGACCGTTTTTCAAAAATTGGTTCTATTCCTGCTTTAGAAGTCCACGATATTGTCGCTGAAACTTTAAATAGTTATGAATACCTGCAATCACGATTTTCTAAACAAGTCACTTTTTCTTACGATGCTCCAAAAGAACCTGTTTTAGCTATGATAAATCCAACGCTCCATAGCTGGACAATTGAGAATCTCGTTAAAAATGCCATTGATGCCATGAAAGGAAAAGGAACTTTAGATCTTCATATTGAACAAGATGCGCATCATGTTAAAATAAACATCCAAGATTCAGGAACCGGAATTTTAAAAAAACAATTTAAAACCATTTTTGAACCTGGTTTCACTACTAAAAAACGCGGTTGGGGATTAGGGCTTTCCTTAACCAAAAGAATTGTAGAAGAGTATCACAGGGGGAAAATAAAAGTTTTACATTCTGAAATTGGAAAAGGAACGACATTTCAGATTTCACTAAATAAAAAAGAGCAGTAAATTATTTACTGCTCTTTTTTATTTTTTGTCAGACTAAGCGAAGTTGAAGTCCGATATATTTTGCTTTACAAATTCGACTGAATGCTTTTTGCCAAAGCTTCAAACTCCTCTTTAGAAAGAGATACTTTATTTTGAAAACGCATTTCATCCATATGATTTAAAGGAATCAAATGAACGTGTGCGTGAGGAACTTCTAAACCAACAACCGCCATTCCGACTCTTTTACAAGGAACCGTTTTTTCTAAAGCAATTGCAACTTTCTTAGAAAATTTCATTAGTCCCAAATACAATTCATCCTCCATATCAAAAATCTTATCGATTTCTTGTTTCGGAATACAAAGTGTATGCCCTTTTGCATTTGGATTTACATCTAAAAAAGCTAAATAATTATCATCTTCAGCAATTTTATAAGAAGGAATTTCTCCGTTTACTATTTTCGTGAATATAGACATCGTTTATTCGTTTATTCGTTTATTTGGTTAATCGTTTAACCGATTGCACGATTAAACAATTAAACTTAAAAAAATTAGTCTCTTGAGATTTCAAGAATTTCAAATTTCAAAACTCCATTTGGCACTGTAATTTCAGCTACTTCTCCAACGGATTTTCCTAGTAAACCTTTTCCAATAGGAGAAGTTACTGAAATTTTTCCAGTTTTCAGGTCAGCCTCGCTTTCAGCAACAAGTGTATATTTCATTTCCATTCCATTGCCTTGGTTCTTAATTTTTACATTAGAAAGCACCAATGCTTTCGAAACATCTAATTGTGATTCGTCTATTAATCTGGCATTAGAATACACTTCTTCCAGTTTAGCAATTCTCATTTCTAATAAACCCTGTGCTTCTTTTGCTGCATCATATTCGGCGTTTTCAGACAAATCACCTTTATCTCTTGCCTCTGCTATATCTTGAGATGCCTTCGGACGCATTACACTTTTTAAATGCTCCAGCTCATCTTTCAACTTTTTTAATCCTTCTGCTGTATAATAAGATACTTTACTCATAACTTCATCGTTTATATAAATACAAAAAATCCCATCGGGACGGGATTTTGTATTACAAATATACTATTATTTTTAATAGTACATAATTATATGTTAATCATATAAAATTCAAAACTAAATAATTTATTTTTGTTTCTCTAATTCTTATTAAAATAATGAAAAAATTCTGGCTCCTAATCGTATTTGTTTCTGTACTATTCTCTTGTAGCAATAGCGAACGAAGCAATAATAATCCTAACATACCTAATTATTCTGTAAACTTATCTGTAGATATGAACCTGCCTGCCTATTCAAATCTTAAATTTGTAAGCAACGGTGTTATTGTTCCTAATTTTGGAGCAAAAGGAATTATTATTTTTAATGCCGGAGGTACTTATAATGCTTTTGATGCTGCATGCCCAAATCAGGCTGTAAATTCCTGTGCGGCTATGACTATTGATGGTATTAATGCAGTCTGCTCTTGTGATAAAACTTCTTATAGTTTATTTACCGGACTTGGAGGTAAAGAATATCCACTAAAACAATATAGAGTAGAAGTTAACGGAACGTTGATTCACGTTTATAATTAAAAACAAAAAAGCCTGAAAGTTTAAATATTCAGGCTTTTTTGTTTTTATGAGATATTTAGAATTTCAAAGTTAGACCTGCTAAGAAATTAATTCCTGCCTGCGGATAATAGTACGGGTAAACATCATACATGTATCCGTTTGAAACATATTTTTTATCTAAAACATTATTTACCAAACCTGTAATCAATATCGATTTGAAAATTGATTTTGGTTTAATCTCATAAGATATATTCAAATCATTTACAAAATAATCGGCCAGTTTTGCTGCTGGTAATTCGATATTATTCATGTATTGCTCCCCTACATATTTCTGTAATAATGAAATGTGTAAACTTTGAAGAGGACTATAAACAATAATATTTCCTGCGATTACTTCAGGTGAATAGGCAATTTTAGTTGTTCCGTAGTTTTGACCTTCAACAGCCAAATCTACATTTTTGTTACTGCTTAAAGTGAAGTTTGGACGAATCAAAAATTTATCTGAAAGTTTAATTGTCGCATCCACTTCAAAACCTAAACGGTAACTTTTATCCGTATTGGAACGAATTGGCGCACCAACATCGTCTAATGTTCCGGTTAAGATCAATTGATCTTTGTATGCCATATAATAGAAATTCGAATTCAGTTGAAATTTCTCAGAATTGAATCTCCACCCCAATTCAAAATCATTTAGTTTTTCAGGCTTTACATTTCCGCCTTCGTAATCTGTTCTGTTTGGTTCACGATTTGCTCTGGCATATGAAAAGTAAAGGGTGTTTTTTTGATTGATTTCATAGTTCAATCCCGCTTTTGGATTAAAAAAATTAAAATTATCATCTACTAAACCTGTTTCTGCACTATTGGCTTTGTATTTTACATTTCGATATTGTAAATCGCCATAAAAACTTAATTTTTCCGTGAATTGATAATTGGCTTTCGCGAAAATATTCCCGTCTGTTTTTGTAGAGAAATCATCGTAATAATGATCTCCCAATTCTGATTGAGAAGCATATCTCGCCCAGATTACTTTCCCATAATGATCACCTTCGTATTTATTCCAGCCTCCGCCGAAAATAACATCCAGTTTTTCATCTTTGTATTTTACAGAAAAAGTGGTTCCGTAAAAATCATTATCCAACCATTTTTGACGTACTAAATCTGTTGTATTTATAGCATCAACAGGCAGTAAACCATAGTCAGCCATGTCAGCATCTTCTTTATAATTTTCGTAATACCCTTTCCCTTTTGTATAATGAACAGCCAGGTTTGAGCTCCATTTATCAGAGAACGATTCACTCCAATGCAATTGATAGTGGTCTTGCTGATAGTTATCAGTTTCATTATCATAATAACGAGTAATCCCGGCTTCATCTGTATATTCTCCCGAGGAATTGTAAGTTCGGTTTTCATTTAGCTTTTCAGCATCAATTCCGTTCCAGGACTGGTATGTTTTTTCTGTTCCGCCAAAAACTAATGCTTTAATTAAAGTGGTTTTTCCAACATAAGTTCCTTGCAGGAAATAAGACTTCAAATCAGAACTTGCTCTGTCAACATAACCATCAGATTTAATTCTGGACAAACGTCCGGCCAATTCAAAATGATCATTTAACAAGCCTGTACTAAATTTTACTGTATTTTTTTGAGAATTAAAACTTCCATAAGAACTTGAAATTTCCCCATTTGCTTTTGAAGCATAATTGTCTGTCAGCATGTTTAAACTGGCACCAAAAGCTCCGGAACCATTAGTAGATGTTCCAACACCACGCTGCAATTGTAAACTCTCTACAGAAGAAGCAAAATCAGGCATATTTACCCAAAAAGTCCCCTGGCTTTCAGCATCATTATATGGGATTCCGTTGATGGTAACATTAACACGTGTAGCATCGCTTCCGCGGACGCGAATTCCGGTATAACCCATTCCGTTTCCAGCATCAGAAGTTGTAACTACAGAAGGCATATAATTCATAAGAATAGGAATGTCCTGACCCAGATTCCTGTATTTGATGTCTTTTTTATCCAGATTACTAAACGTAACCGGTGTTTTTGTAGTAACACGAACAGCAGAGACCAAAACCTCATCAAGAGAATTTACTTTGGTAGAATCTTTTTCCTGAGCAATAGAGTAAAGAGTAAAGAGTAAAGAAAATAGAGTAAAGAGAATAGACTTTTGGTTCACCTTTGAACCTTTGAACCTTTGTAACTTTGTACCTTTAAGAGAAGTTTTCATCCGTAAAAAAATTACGAATAAAAGGGGGAATTATTCTTTTTGTTAAATTAATAAATGTGTTTCTTACGACAAGATATAGTGTGCACGCTAACAATTGTCGTTTTTTCCCTTAGCGACATTACTCGCTCAGGTTCTTTGGGTATGATCTCAGCTCGTTATTTAGAGCACCCCTTTGAGACAGTGCAAATGTAAACTTAAAAAACCCAAAAATCAAATTCAAAAAAAAGAAATTGCTTCGCCTGTTCGCTGGCGCTCGAGTCCAAATTCCAAAAAACTTCATTATTTAGTTTTCAATTGGAATTTGGAATTTTTATAAATTGGATTTTATTCTAGATTAGGCTTTCTTCTGGATTGCTTTATCTCAGAAATATTCTTTTTGTCTTTAATTCGCTTTTTAATTACAGATTTAGGAATCTTAGTTGCTTTTCGAGCTTTTGGAACATGCAGTCCTTTTTTAATGATTTCTAAAAAACGTTTTACGACAATATCTTTATTTTTAAGTTGACTTCGATCTTCGTCACAATTTAAAATCAGAATATTTTCAGTGGTTAAGCGTGGTGCTGTATTAATCAGCAAAAGCGCTTTTTCTTCTTCAGATAAAGCCTGCGATGTATTCAAATCAAAAGTTAGCACCACTTTTGATGATACTTTATTAACGTTTTGTCCGCCAGCTCCACTGCTGCGGACTGCTTTAAAAGTTAATTCTGCTATGATTTTTTCGCTATCCATTATTGTGGCTGATGTGGCGCTTTTAATAAATCATTTACCGTTTTTACCGGATTAAAAGTTATTAAAGGAACTGCTACAAAAACGGTTAGCCAATTGGCCATCGCACCATTCCATAAGCCTGGCAATTCATAACTTTTAACTGTTTTTCCTTCAAGGGTTTTCTCTACAATAAATCCAGCATCCGGATCTACAAACTGGATTAAATCAAACTTAATGTTTTTATAATTTTTAATTCCGCAAACTAAATCTACCGGATTAAAATGGGTAGCTTCAGCTAAAATTCCTTGTTGTTTTTTATTAGAGTTATCAACCTGAGAAGCTTCTACAATTTGCAAAGAAACTGCCCCTTTATTATTCATTACCCAAAATGGACCACCACCAGGTTCTCCTTCATTTTTAACCATTCCACAAACTCGAATTGGCCGATCCAGCAATTCTTTTAGCTTGGCGATTTTATTTTCAAAAGTGAATTTATTAAAATCATTATTAAGTTTAATATTAAGCTTTTCTGACAAAAAAAGAGTCATTTCACTTAGAGCCTTCTCATTTATTTTTTGTTCTTCAATAGCTCTTAAATAAGCAAAAACTTTTTGTTGTATTTCGATTAAAATACCAGCCAGAGCTTTTTTATACAATGTAATTTTATCAATATGATTCTGAATTACATTATCAATATTTTTAATAAAAATAATATCAGAATCAAGCTGATTCAAATTTTCAATCAAAGCACCATGTCCGCCTGGTCTAAAAACAAGGTTTTCATTTTTATCCCGAACAATTTTATTTTTTGTATCTACCGTTACAGAATCTGTGCTTTTATTCTGATAAGAATAGCCAATATTAATTTGGATTCCAGATACTTTTTCTACTTTCTCTTTCAGTATTGCAACTTCTTTTTCAAATAGCTCCTGATGTGCCTCGGTAACTGTAAAATGAAGATTAGAAACCTGATTTGATGAAGCATAGTGAGAACACTCATTTAAATGTTCTTCTATAGGATTTGCAATACGGTCTTCATATTTATGAAATGGTATAACTGCTTTTGGCTTGTTTGCAAAATCAAAATAGTCAGAAGATAGAAGAAGTTTTATAAAGTAATAATTCTTGTAATCTCTCTCTAATGTTTCAAAATCGGGGTATACCAACTTTAGTTTTTCGTTAAATGTTTCAAAGAAAGGAAACTTATCCATTGCTACAATAAAAATCGATAATTCCTTGTCCTTTTTTCTGTTAATGTAAGCATTTATAGTTTCCTGTTCAATATCAAAATCGTTCAAAAAAGCCCTCAAAAATTTAAACATTCTGGTAGCTGCACCAGAAGCCGGAACGAATTTCTTTATTTTCAGACTTCCTTTTTGACTGTCAAAGAAATTTGCTTTCTCATCAAAGTCAATTTCTGATAATGATACAATACCATTATCAATTGTTGCCGGACTAACTAAATTACTTTTTGTAATTCCGTTTTCGAAAATTTCTAATTGTTTTAAAACTTTATTAAAAGAAATTCCATGATTATAGATCTGAACAAAATCTTCAGAAGAAAAACCATTCTCTTTAGCAAAAGCTAAATCATCAATAATAGCCGTTGCTTTTGCCAGACGACTTTTTTTATTCCCTGAAAGAATAATAAAGGGTTTATTAGTATCAATCAGACTCTGTTTGAAAACCGAAAATACTGTTTCTCGGCCATCTGGCGTATCCCTGATATCATCTTTTTCCCAAGGAACATCAATATCCGTTAGAAAAAATAAATCGTATTCATGTTTTAGTGCTGCTTCATTTAATAAAGGATCACAAAAATCATAATACATCTCAGAAAAAACTTTGGTAACCATTAAGTTGGTATCACAAAAAAGATATTTTTTAGCCAAAGAAAGCTTCTCATTTTCTAATGCAACCTGTCCATAAGCGATAGGAAGCATATCATCAGCAACACAAATATGCTGATTCTCCTCCCATTTTTCTTGTAAATAATCACGTGCAAATTCCGGAACCCACTCGGTTTCGTAATAATCTGCAAGTTGTTTCGCTAAAGTGGTTTTTCCTGTACTCTCAGGTCCAAATAAAGCTATTTTTATGATAGTGGTTTTTTGCTGTCTAAGATTTTTCTCCATTCTAAATAAGCTGAAATAGCTAAAATTGTAAAAATTAAATATTGAAGTGACAACATCCCCAAGCCACGATAAGCGTAAAGAGGCACTACAATAATGTCGCCAATAATCCAAAGTGTCCAGTTTTCGATTTTTTTCCTGGCCATGTACCACATTCCTGCAAAAAATATTCCAGACGAAATCATATCGACATAATTGTCGGGATTGATTTTGTAATCAAAATATTTATAAATGCCGAAAACTACAAAAACAGTAACAAAAAATAATACGATTCCGATTATTTTTTCATTAAAACTTGTGCGCGTAATAGGTAAATTATCTTCAGTTGTTCCTCCTTTTGCCCATACATACCAACCATAAATACTCATGATCGAGAAATATCCGTTGATAATCATATCCCCAATATATCCTGCAATATATAAAAGATATACTGAAATTACTGTAGCAATTAATCCTGTTGGGTAAACCCAGATATTTTCTTTTTTAGCAAACCAGACGCTTAAAATTCCACAAACAAAAACTAAAAACTCTAGCGTAATATGCCATAACGGTGCAGTTTTGTAACTTTCAAGGAAAAAATCAATCATTTGGTTTGGTTGTATGGTTATGATTTAGGATTCAAAAAAGTGGCTGTCGTTTTCAAAAGCAGTTCCAATAACTACTAAATCAGCGCCAGCTTTATAGGCTTTTTGAATTCCGTGCAAATCTACAATTCCTCCGCCAACAATTATAGGAATTTCTATATTTTGCGCAATTAACTGTATCATTTCCAGTGGCACTGCATTCTTGGCGCCACTTCCCGCCTCTAAATACATCAATTTATTACCCAACATTTCTCCAGCCAAAGCTGTGGCCAAAACCAAATCAAGATTTTCACGATTAAGTGGTTTTGTTTTACTTACCCGCGCTACTGCTGTTTCATTACCACTTTCTATTAAAATATATCCCGTTGAAATAACCTCAAGATTTGTCTTTTTTAAAATTGGTGCTGCCTGAACCTGATATTCAATTAAATAATCCGGATTTCGCCCAGACAACAATGACAAAAACAAAATAGCATCTGCCTGAGGTGAAATCTGTGACGGATCACCGGGAAATATCACAACGGGCAAATTTGTTTTTTGTTTTAATTCGGCCAACAAATCTTCTAAAATTGTAGCCTTTACAATACTGCCTCCGACAAATATATGTGTAGCAGGAGATTGCTTTATTTTAACTACTAAATGATCTAAATTTTCCCATACAATCTTATCCGGATCTAAAAGTATAGCCAGCAATTTTTGACCATTCTTTTTAGCTTCTAAAATCTGTTGGTGTATGTTGGATATTTTTTGTTTCATAACGGGCGTAAAAGTAAAAGTTTTTTAATGCAGAAGAACTATTTTGAATGAATTATATTTGTGCAATAGCTTTTGATAACTAAAAAAATGAAGGCATGATTGCTCCTGAACTATTAGAAAAATATGGTGCTTTAAAAAAGTCTTTTGACAAAAATGAAATTATTTTTGAAGAAGGAAATTTGCCTACTCATTATTATCAGATTCTTTCCGGAGAAGTAAAAATGAGTAATTACAATGATGATGGCAGAGAATTTATTCAGGGAATTTTTTATAAAGAACAATCTTTTGGAGAACCTCCCCTGTTTTTAAATCAAAAGTATCCGGCAAATGCTATTGCAGTTGATTATTCAGAAATTCTTCTTCTTCCTAAAAACAATTTCCTGAAATTACTGGAAGAAAACCCCGTGATAAGCCTTAAAATAATCGAAAATCTAGCACAGCGCTTGTATTATAAATCAGTTATGGCGGCTGAAATGTCAACTCAGGAACCAGAGCACAGAGTTTTGAAATTAATAGATCACGGAATCGCTTATTTTAATTTTAAAAAAGACAGCAACGGTTACCTCATTAATTTTACCAGACAACAAATTGGAGACTTAACCGGCTTGCGTGTCGAAACGGTAATTAGAACCATAAAAGCTTTGGAGAAAAAAGGTCTTTTGAAGATTATAAACAGAAAAGTATACAGATAAAATAGTTGCTGTTTTATGATTAAAGTCATAAAATGGAGTTTGATTGTGCTTGTACCTTTGTAGTATAAAAATCACAATATCATGACACTATATCAAACAACATTCGAAAATTTCAATAAAAACTACATGGGTTCTGCAGCTATGGCTGTAATTGGTCAAAGCTGCTTAGGTGGTGCTGCAGCTATGTATATTCTTTCACACGGAACCTCTGTTACGCAAATGATTCAACTGGCCATTATTGTATTAGCCTGTGTTTTTGCTAATACTTCAATTTTAGCGCAAATGAAACATAAAGTAGTTTTTAACCTTATTATTTTAAGCGCTGTACTAAGTGTTTTACTAATATTTCTGAATAGTTTTGTACTATGAAAAAGCAAATAGAAAATAGAACTGATGTCGAATTTTTAGTACATCAGTTCTATGCTAAAATAAGAGCCGATGAAGAAATTGGTTTTTATTTTAATACAATGATAAAAGACTGGGATGCACATCTCGAAAAACTAACTGATTTTTGGGAAACCAATTTATTTGCGGTCAAAAAATACAAAGGCAATCCTAATGCCGTGCACAATGATGTTGACGCTCGTTTTGATGGCAAAATTACTTCAAACGAATTCGGAATCTGGCTCAACTATTGGTTTCAGACTTTAGACGAACATTTTGAAGGCGAAAATGTGGAAACACTAAAACGACGTGCCCGAAAAATGGGAACTTTTCTGTTTGTGAGCATGTTTGAGCATCGTAAAAAATTGGCTGAAAACTCAACTGAAACTTAATTCTTCTGATTACTGCGACTGTAAACTGCGACTAAATCTTACTTCTCAAAAGCATAAACCAAAGTAAATTTCCCATCAAAATTATCTGATTTGATTTCTTCGTAACACACATTAAAATCTTTAATCAGATTATCAAAATGTAGACTGGCCTGGGTTTGTTTTTTATCCAAAGAGAAATCTCCAACTCTAATATGATCTTTAAAGCTGATTCCTTTTTCGTTTCTGATTTTGAAGATTGCTTCTTTCGCACCCCAGATAACCGTAAGTTTCTTGATGTATTCTTCAGAAACATTCGGATTTAAATATTCAAATTCAGTATCAACAAATTTATCAGCTATTTTGCGGATTTTTTCGCGCTGTAATTCCATATCAATTCCAACCGTTTCATGACTGATAATAATGGCTGCAAAATGATACGAATGCGTAATCGAAATATGATTATGACAATCGAAATAAGGTTTTCCGAATTCATCATAATGTAAATCTTTATCAGTAAAACCCATTTCCTGAATCAGCATACGAACGCTTAAAAAAGCACGCTGGTGCAACTGGGATTTCATTCCGTTTAACCTCAACTGTGTTTTTTCTTTCAAAACTACTTTGCTTAATAACTCCTCAAAAGATTCGGTTATTTCCCAAATTAAAAGTTTGGTCGTTTCGTTGCACTGGATGGTTTTAAATAAAGGCATTACTTATTTAATTGTAAATTATATGGTTAATTATGAATTATTTTTCCTTTTGAAAACTAAACTTGTAATTTAATGTCTCGTCTTTTTAGCCCTGATGGGAACGGCATCCTTTTGTGGTGGGGTTCACCACAAAAGATATAGTGGACAGCAGGATTAGCTTCTAAAAAACAATTAACAAACTAATCTTCTAAAGATTAAGAAATTAAACATTTCACAAATCTTACAGAAATAGTAAAAATTCAAAAGGTATTCCGTAAATTTGCAAAAATTTTACAATATACAAATATACTATAAATGAGTACTACAACTACGCCTTTTGTGGCTTTCAAAGTAAAAGACATCTCTCTAGCGGCTTGGGGAAGAAAAGAAATTGAATTAGCTGAAGCTGAAATGCCAGGTTTAATGGCGCTTCGTGCTGAATATAAAGATGAACAACCTCTTGCAGGTGCTCGTATCGCTGGATGTTTACACATGACAATCCAGACTGCAGTTTTGATCGAAACTTTAATCGCTCTTGGTGCTGAAGTTACTTGGTCTTCTTGTAATATTTTCTCTACTCAGGATCAGGCTGCTGCTGCTATTGCTGCTGCCGGAATTCAGGTTTACGCCTGGAAAGGTCTTGATGAGCAATCATTTGACTGGTGTATTGAGCAAACTTTATTCTTTGGTGAAGACAGAAAACCATTGAACATGATCTTGGATGATGGTGGAGATTTAACTAACATGGTTATTGACCGTTTCCCAGAATTGGTTCCTGGAATCAAAGGTTTATCTGAAGAAACTACAACTGGAGTTCACAGACTTTACGAAAGAGTAAAAGCGGGAACATTACCAATGCCTGCAATCAATATTAACGACTCTGTTACTAAATCTAAATTTGATAACAAATACGGTTGTAAAGAATCTGCAGTAGATGCAGTTCGTCGTGCAACTGACTTAATGTTAGCTGGAAAAAGAGTTATCGTTTGTGGATACGGTGACGTTGGAAAAGGAACTGCTGCTTCTTTCAGAGGTGCAGGATCTATTGTAACTGTTACTGAAATCGATCCAATTTGTGCTTTACAAGCTGCAATGGACGGTTATGAAGTTAAAAAATTAAACACTGTAATTGCTAATGCTGATATTATCATTACAACTACGGGAAATAAAGATATCGTTCTTGGAGAGCACTTCGAGCAAATGAAAGACAAAACTGTTGTTTGTAACATCGGACACTTTGATAACGAAATTGATATGGCTTGGTTAAACAAAAACCACGGTGCATCTAAAATTGAAATCAAACCTCAGGTTGACAAATATACAATCGCTGGAAAAGATATCATCATTCTTGCTGAAGGTCGTTTAGTAAACCTTGGTTGTGCTACAGGTCACCCAAGTTTTGTAATGAGTAACTCATTTACAAACCAAACTTTAGCACAAATCGAATTATGGAAAAACAGTGCTGCTTACAACAATGACGTTTATATGTTACCAAAACATTTAGATGAAAAAGTTGCTGCTTTGCACTTAGCTAAATTAGGAGTTGAATTGGAAACTTTACGTGACGATCAGGCTGCTTATATTGGTGTTCCGGTTGAAGGTCCATTCAAACCAGAGTACTACAGATACTAGTAAATTTTAGATTTCTGAGTTTAGATTTTAGATTCTAATTCAGAGTCTTAATTAACACATATTCAAACCCGACAGGCTTAAAACTTGTCGGGTTTTCTGTTTTTATACTCTTCTAAAAAAACATTTCTCTCAAAAGATTGCACGTTTACAAATATCTACTTACTTTTAATAATCAAAATAAGGTTCTATTTCTCAAATACTTAAACAGTACAAACTTGAAAAAAACTACTTATTTAATCGTCTTCTTATTTTTGCTAAGTCTCCCACAAATTATTTTTTCTCAGGAAAAGAAACCGAAAGTCGTAGTAGTATTAAGTGGTGGTGGAGCAAAAGGAATTGCCCATATTCCGCTTTTGCAAAAACTCGATTCCTTACACATTGTCCCGGATCTTATTGTGGGAAATAGTATGGGAAGCGTCATTGGAGGTTTGTATGCCATGGGATATTCCGGAGATAGCATCGAAAAACTAACCAAAAACATTTATTGGGATAAACTCCTTGGCGGAGGCCAATCATTGCGATCGGTAAGTGCAGAAGAAAAACGAGAATTTCAAAGATATTTAATTGGTATAGGCGTTAAAGATGGAAAACTTAATAGTATTGGTTCTCTCTTAAATGATCAAAATCTAAGAGAATACCTTTCTGAATTAACCTATCCTGTCTATAACGTTAGAGATTTTGACAGTCTCCCAATACCCTTTCGTGCTATGGCTACCGATTTGGTTCAAGGAAAAGAAGTTATATTAAGTAAGGGAAGTTTATCCTACGCCATGAGAGCCAGCATGTCTTTGCCAGCCGTTTTTAAGCCAATGCCGTACGAAAAAACAGTATTAGTTGACGGAGGGGTTTTAAATAATTTCCCGACGGATGTTGCCAAACAAATGGGTGCCGATATTATTATTGGAAGCGACGTAGGTGGAGGAATGGAACCAATGGATAAGCTGAATAATCTAATGACCATTTTGATGCAGACCAGTATGTTTCCGAGTAATATTAAGAATCCTGCAAATCGCGATCTTTGTACAATATTGGTTGATCACTTGCCCAACTTACGTTTCTCTACCGCCGATTTTGCAGATAGTAATGAAATCTACAAAGACGGTAAAATAGCAACAAATCAAAATCTTCCTGCGTTAATTGCCTTATCAGAAAAATTAAAAGCTTTTCCGCAACGCACGCACGCTTTGCCAGATATGCCTAAAGAATTTGTGCTGGACACAATTGTTTATAAAAATATAAGTCCTGAAAATATGCCTTTGGTGGTTGGACGAGCAAATCTTAAAACACATGTAAAATATACTACCAAAGATCTAATAGCCGGAATTAACAGAGCAATGGGTACTAATCTTTTTGATCAGATTACGTATAGCTATTTCATTAAAGACGGAGACAAATTAGGAATTACATTATTTGGATTTGAACGCGCCAAAAATCAGCTCAACACCTCAATACATTATGATACTTACAGAGGTGTTGGAATCATTTTTAATTACACAGGCCGAAATGTTCTTGCTGCTGCCTCCCGTCTTCTTGTAACAGTAGATATTGCCGAACAGCCAAAAGCGAGAATCAATTATCAGAAAAATTTCGGACAACACAGGGAATGGTGGTGGGTATCTGAGGCTTATGGAGCCTTTCTGCGACAAGAAATTTACATAAATGGCAAAGCATCAGACAACATACTTTATAATACTTTTGAATTCAATAATGAGGTAAACAAAAATTTAAATTCACTGAAAAGTTATGTAGGTTTTGGCTTAAACTATAGCTATTCTAATCTAAAACCAAAATACGACCGGGAATATAATCCAAACTCTGTTAGCCTAAACAACTACGACTCTAATAATATTGAATTCAACATGCATTATTCCTATAATGACATGGATAAAGTTTTTTTTGCCACAAACGGAACCATTATAAAAGCAAATGTAGCACGATCACTTCTTAGCGATATCAACGCCTCTTTTACTGATCCTGATTTAAACGGTATTTCCGGCCCAACAAATGGCTACACAAAATTTGGTTTTAGTTTTGAAAAGAGAGCACTCTTAAAAAAGAAAATTACAGGACTTATAGGATTTGATTCTTATTTTATTTTTCAGGACAAACTTAAGGACGATCAAATTCCGTTTTCAGGATTTGGTTATGCCGCAAAATATTTTTTAGGAGGCATTATTCCAAGCTCTGGCAGTAATCGTTTTCCATTTCCTGGCCTGCATGAAGATGAAGTCAATGTCACGCAATATATGGGACTAAAACTCGGCTCTCAAATAAATTTAATCGGAAAAATTTATCTGACTCCGCACTTTAATGTTGCCAGTGTCGGTTTTGATACTTTTGACGATTATATCGGTCATGTATTTAGTCCAAAAGGAAAGTGGGACGAAAACATGGAACCTAGCCTTTTACTTTCAGGAGGAGCAGCAATTTCTTATCAGTCCATTCTGGGTCCAATTCATTTTGACACTTCCTGGATAAACAACATTGATAAAGTGCGATTGTTTTTTAGCGTTGGATTATCACTCAATCCGTAGTCAATTTTTTCAATCTAAAATCTAAACTCAGAAATCTAAAATATAAGGGCGTGCCACCATTTAAAAAAAGGCCTAAATATGCTTTGCGCGCATTAGGCCTTTTCTTAAATGCTGTCGGGCTATCCGCACTGCTTCGGCAGTTAGCTCCTATCCCCTCACGCAAAACGTAAATCAAGAAAGCCCAGTAAACAAGAGATTCTTTTTTCAAAAGCTTCTTCTTATATTTACTACAAATACTTTTTATGAAACAATTTATTCTCTTCAACCTGTTTTTATCTATAAACTGTTCCGTATTTGCTCAAAATAACGATACCTGGATTTCATTTTGGGACAAAGACACCACACACATCGGATTTAAAGATCAAAACGGGAACATCAAGATAACGCCAAAATTTACGAGAATCACTTCTGCTCATAAATTTGACGCTATCATTGCTGTAAGTGAAGACATAAAGGGGAGTTGGAAAAGTTATTACTTAACCAAAGCCGGAAGAATAGTTGGCCTTGACAGTTTGTATATTTTTGACAACGGACCAGATTGCGAAAATGAAGGTTTCATTCGTTTTAGGGATCCAAAGACGTATAAAATGGGCATGTTCAACAGCGAAGGAAAGGTTGCGATTCCGGCAGCATACAGCAATTTAACAAAAGCCAGAAACGGAATGGTCGTCGCATTAAAAGGCGCAATTAAAAAAAAGTTTGACGACGAACATTTTGGCTGGACTGGAGGAAAAGAATTTCTAATTGATACAAACAATAAAATCTTAATAGAAAACTTTGAATATGAAAACGATTTTGATTTAAACTTTTATTCTGTACAGAAATCAAAAAATCCAAGCAAAGATCCAACAAGAGAAAATTTCCCTGGAATTAACGGTCAATATTATTCCTTTATTGATTATGATAAAGAATTTAAATTATGGATCAAAAACACTTTGCTTTCAGATCTATCTAAAGAAAATTTATTGACAAATTCTTTTGAGAAAATTACCTATTGGAAAAACCCAAACGGATGGATCAATGAACCAAAAGCTAAATTTATCGATCAGAATTACAAGATTTTAAAAATGAAATTACAAGAACTCAATTCTGAAAAAACGGACTATTTTATTTCAACTGATGGTTTAAATCAATTTATATTCGAAGCAAAAGAATATGAAGAATATTTTAATAATTGTAATGAATCAAAAGAGTGGCAATATCCTGTTAAAAACATAGTAATCACTTCAAAAGACAATGAGGATTTTGGCCAGGATCATTTTGAATTTTTAAGAACCGAAAATGGTTACAAATTAATAAGTGTTTCTATCTCAGAAGATACTCTTAAATAACCCATTTGGTTTTACATTTTCACTTTTTACATCTCTCTCAAAAACAAATCTTAACTTTGTAAAAACGTGAAACATGAAAAACTTCTTCTTTTTAGGAATTGCCATACTATTTGAAATCATTGCCACATCAGCCTTAAAAAAATCCGAGCAGTTTACGCAGCTTATCCCCAGCATTATTACAATTATAGGCTATTTTGCTGCATTTTACTTTCTAAGTTTTGCTATACGAACTATTCCGGTTGGAATTGCTTACGCAATTTGGTCCGGCGTAGGAATCGTTTTAATCACTATTATTGGAGCGGTTTTCTTTAAGCAAATTCCAGATTTGCCAGCCATAATTGGATTGGCTTTAATTATGATTGGTGTGGTTGTCATCAATGTTTTCTCTAAAACAACGGTACATTAATCTCAAACTTAAAAAAATGGATTTTAGAAAAGCGACTATTTTAGATTTAGTGGAAATGCAGGAAATGTACATTGAAACCATTAAATGGGTTTGTAAAAACGATTATACTCCTTTGCAGATTGACGCTTGGGTTTCAGGGCTCAATAATACAGAACGCTGGCTGAAACTTATTCATGAACAATATGTTTTACTGGCTACTATAAACGATCAAATTGTGGGTTATGGAACTCTTAAAAATGGAAATTATATAGATTTCTTTTGCGTTCACAAAGATTTCCAGCGTCAGGGAATTGCCGATAAAGTTTTTACTGAATTAGAACACGAAGCTATAAAAGAAAACTCAAAAACAATAACAGCCGACATTAGTATAACTGCAAAGCCATTCTTTGAAAAGAAAGGATTTGTTGTAAAAGCCAAGCAGAAAAATATGCGATTGGGAGTTGAATTGATTAATTATAAAATGGAAAAAGAACTAGAGTAAATTTGTTTCAGGTTTCATGTTACTACAAAACCTGAAACCTGAAACTTGAAACAAAAGAAAAAACAAAGCAAGTTTCGGATTTTATGACTGCCAAACCCTGTCGATATTTGCATTATAAAATTGAAAGAAATGAACACACAGGAAAACATTAATTATAACCGAATTGCAGATGCAATTGATTATATCAAAGCAAATTTTAAAGATCAGCCCAATCTTGATGAGGTTGCCGAAAAAGTGCATTTGAGTCCGTTTCATTTTCAGCGTTTGTTTACGGAATGGGCCGGCACAAGTCCGAAGAAGTTTTTGCAATATATCAGTGTCGAGCATGCTAAAAAAATTCTGAAAGAAGACAATCAGGCAACCTTGTTTGATGCCGCTTTTGATACCGGACTTTCCGGAACGAGCCGTCTGCACGATTTGTTTGTCAATATCGAAGGAATGACACCAGCGGAATATAAAAATGGCGGAAAAAATTTAGAAATCAACTTCAGTTTTGCCGAAAGCCCGTTTGGGAATATTATAGTTTCTTCAACCCAAAAAGGCGTTTGTTTTATGGCTTTCGCCGAAAACGAAGAAATCGGATTTTACGATTTAAAAAACAAATTTCCAAACGCAACATTTTCCCGAAAACTGGATTTGGTACAACAAAATGCCTTATTTATTTTCCAGAACGACTGGAGCAAGTTATCTGAAATTAAACTTCATTTAAAAGGCACCGATTTCCAATTGAAAGTTTGGGAAACGTTACTTAAAATCCCAATGGGACAACTTTCTACTTATGGTTCCATTGCGCATCAAATCGAAAAACCAAATGCTTCTCGAGCTGTCGGAACGGCTATTGGAAGCAATCCTGTAGCGTTTTTAATTCCATGTCATCGCGTTATTCAATCCACTGGAGCATTTGGTGGTTATATGTGGGGAAGCACGCGTAAAACCGCTATTATTGGCTGGGAAGGCGCACAACTAAATTCAGATCTCTAAACTTAGTTCCATGCAAAATATACAATCAAAAATTGCTTCTCAAAACTGGGAAAGCATCAGCGAATCTATGCACAAAAACGGATTTGCAATCATTCCGAATTTACTTCATAACGAACAATGCGAAGATTTAAAATTCGATTATGATAATCCAAATTTATATCGAAAAACTGTTGTCATGGAGCGATACCGATTTGGTTTGGGTGAATATAAATACTTTAATTATCCGCTTCCGGATTTGATTCAAACCATACGTTCCGCCATTTATCCAAAACTGGTGCCAATTGCAAACTCATGGATGAAAGTCTTAAACATCAATACAATTTTCCCGGAAACACACGAAAAATTACTCGAACAATGTCATGCCAATAATCAACTAAAAGCAACTGTTTTAATTTTAAAATATGGTAAAAGTGGTTTTAATACTTTGCATCAGGATTTATACGGAGATATTTATTTTCCTATTCAAATCGTAGTTTTCCTAAACGAACCCGATGAAGATTTTACGGGAGGCGAATTTGTGTTAACACAACAAACGCCAAGAGCGCAATCGAAAGCAATTGTTTTGAAACCCAAAAAAGGTGATGTTTTGGTTTTTACAACCAATTTCAGGCCTGTAAAAGGTACAAAAGGATATTATCGTGTGAACATGAAACATGGTGTGAGCGAGATTCATTCTGGTGAACGGCATACTTTGGGGATTATTTTTCATGATGCACTATCGTCATAAATTTAGTCTCGCAAAGTCCCAGAGTCGTAAAATTTTTATTTCACGCAGATTTTAAAAGGATTTAAGCAGATTTGCGCAGATGATTTATTTCCAACTATATTTAATTAAAATCTGCAAAATCTGCGTGAAAAATTAATTTAATCTAATCTGTGTAAAAAAACCACTCTTTGCGTACACGCACTTCTGTGCGCTTCTACGATAAAAAATGCAATAAAAAAAACATCATGATCAATCATTCTAAAATTCCCGATTCCGATCTTCGGAATAAAATTAAAAATGCTGAAATTTGCTTCGGTGGAAACCGAAAATTAAAAATCTACGGAACCTTAAAATGCAGTTCCGGAAAAAGAATGAAACGCGAGAATCGGGTTTTCTTTTTATCTGAAAATGAAGCCAGGCAAAATGGTTTCAGACCTTGTGGGCATTGCATGAAAACCGAATATCAAAACTGGAAAAATGGACTTATTTAATCCACATACAGACGAAACAACTAATTTACTCCCGAAAGAGGGAACGGTGAATTATTACGGAAAATTATTTTCTCGTGAAGATTCAAACCATTATTTAGAAGTGCTTTTGGATACTATCGAATGGAAAAATGATGAAGCGATTATCTTCGGAAAATTAATTTTGACCAAACGAAAAGTAGCCTGGTATGGCGATTCTGGTTTTGAATATACATACTCCAATACAACAAAAAAAGCACTTCCGTGGACAAAAGAACTTTTGGAATTAAAAGCCATTATTGAAGAAAAAACAGGTGAAACATTCAACTCTTGTTTACTAAATTTATATCATTCCGGTGATGAAGGAATGGCCTGGCACAGCGACGCTGAAAAAGATTTGAAGAAGAATGGCGCGATTGGTTCCGTCAGTTTTGGTGCTGAACGCAAGTTCGCTTTCAAACATAAAGAAACCAAAGAAGTTGTTTCCTTAATTCTGGAACACGGAAGTTTATTAGTAATGAAAGATGAAACACAAACACATTGGTTACATCGTTTACCACCAACCAAAACGACTTCAAAACCAAGAGTAAATTTGACTTTTAGAACGATTGTGAAATAGAAAATTATTTCTTTTTTGAAATTACATTTTCATAAGATCGTATCAAAGCGTCTTCAAACATTTCGGGTCTTACTTCTAAAAGTTCGACTATCGTCCAGCCTTGTTTCCCCCATTTATTAGGAATTGGATAAAAAATCTTTTCACTTGAAGCACAAAAGACAGATTGATCGATTTCATTTAATTTTAAAACCGCTCTGTTATTTTTCTCATCAAAAGTGCCGAAGATTTTCTTATTGACACGAAAAGAAGTTTTCTCGAAATGGGGCTCTTCTGTCGCATTAGGAAATGACATCGCTAATTTTCTAAATGCTTCAATGGAGACCATAATCTATAAATTTAAAAATTAATTCTAATTTTACCAGCCCTGATTCAGTCCATTTTTCAAGACTTCTTTATATTTATCTTTATCAAAAGTATACAAATTTGGCGCTTTGTGTGCAACGTTGCTTTTCTTTTCGTCCAATTTCGTCAGGATTCCGATGTTGGTTATTTTTCGGAGAAAATTTCTTCTATCCAGTTTTTTATCTAAGATTGTTTCATATAATTTCTGAAGTTCCGGAATGGTAAATTTCTCTGGCAACAAATTGTATCCAACTGGCATTAAATTCAATTCCATTCTTAATGTAGCCAATGCTTTACCTAAAATTTCTTTGTGATCCAAAATTAGCTCAGGAACTTCTTTATGATCAATCCATTCAATTATTTCGTCTTTATTAGCCGGTTTTGGAATAGTTTTTAAAAAATCGACTAAGGCATAATACCCAATCGTTACAAAACGACGCGTCAGCCATTTTGCTTTTTCTTCAAATATTTCCAGATATTCTAATGCTTCTTTACTAAAATGTTGATCGTTTCTCTTTACTTTTCCAAAAGTGGCAAATTGTCTCAAAAAAATACCATCAACTCCAGTTCTTTCATTTAAAACGGTCACCGCAGCAACGTCAATATCCTGATTTACGGGAATAAATCCACCCGGTAAAGACCATGTTTCTCTATGTGGAATTTTAATCAATAAAACCTTAAGCTGATTATCATGAAAACCAAAAATCACACAATCTATTGAAAGACCAGGCTGATAATTTTCATAATTTTCTAGAATATCCTTTAGCATTTTTGTTTTATTAAATCCCGATTTCTGATACTGATTTAGCACGCAATTTAATTCATTTTTAGAAATAACAAACATTTTCTTAAAAATGAGTCTTTATTAAAATTTAAAAATCAAGTGCTTAGTAGTAAAAAGTAAAAAGTGTGTAAATCACAATTTTTACTTAAAATGAAAAACGAATTGAAAAATTAATTACATTGCGTCATAATAACACATTTGCAATAATATTTATTATTATTGTAAATTAAAGAAAGAATAATATTACATAATTGATTAATTCTGTAATACTTATTTAAAGAATGAAAGTAAAAATGTCAATGCGAGAGACAATGAATACCAATCCGTTAAAAAATATAAATCAAAAAATTAGAACCAAAATCTGGACGTCATTCGGGTTTGTTTCTAAAACATATCTTTTAGAAGAATCAATAAAATATAGCCAGCAACAAGAAAAGATTTTCAACCAAATGATTGTTGAAACTGAGGCGAAAGATAAAAAAGCAAAACGTGAAGCTTTTGACAAAGCATTATATGCGTCGTATAAAGGAATTGGCGCTATGGATTTTATAAATACAGTTTTGAAATAATTCAGAACCTTTATAAAATCCATAACGCCAATTTTAATTGACTTTACGTTATTGTACTAATTCAAAGTCAGATCTTAGTTTACTATCTGCTGACGAAGCTCCAATCATTACTTCGAAATCTCCTGGTTCAGCAACCCATTCTAATTTATTATTGTAGAAAGAAAGCTTCTCTTTATCAATTGTAAACTCGATAGTTTTAGATTCTCCTGCATTCAATTTCACTTTTTGAAAATCTCTCAATTCTAAAACTGGTCTTACAACAGATCCGAATTTATCTTTCAAATACAACTGCACCACTTCTTCTCCAGCCACTTTTCCAACATTTGACAATTGAAAAGAAACGGTAATTGTTTCGTTACTTTTAATTTTTGTTGCAGATAATTTCAAGCCTGAATAATCAAATTTTGTATAACTCAAACCATATCCAAAAGGAAATTTAGGCGAGTTTTTCAAATCGATATAAGCCGAAACATAATTTTTTGAATCCTCATCTTTCGCTGGTCTTCCTGTGCTGAAATGATTGTAATAAATGGGCACCTGCCCTACTTCTCTTGGAAAAGTCATAGGCAATTTTCCTGAAGGATTGTAATCTCCAAATAAAACATTAGCGATTGCATTTCCTGCTTCAGTTCCTAACCACCAGGTATATACAATTGCAGGAACATTATCTGCAGTCCAGTTAAAAATAAGAGGTCTTCCTGCATTTACCAAAACCACAACTGGTTTTCCTGTTGCCTGAATCGCTTTTACTAAATCTTCCTGAACACCTGGCAAATGAAGATCACTTCTACTTTTTGCTTCACCGCTCATATCACGTCTTTCACCAATACTCAAAATAACAACATCAGCTTGTTGAGCAATTGCAACCGCTTCAGCAAAACCATCTTTATTATCTCCGTCAACTTCACAACCTTTAGCATACAATAATTTAGTGTTTTTACCTACTTTATTTTGCAAACCATCCCATTGCGAAACTACCCATTTATCATAATTTACATCTGGCAATTCAACTGACCAAAATCCCATATTGGCTTTGTATTCTTTTACCATTGGTCCAATAAATGCAATTGTTTTTACGCTTTTAGAAAGTGGTAAAATCTGGTTTTCATTCTTCAATAAAACAATACTTTTTTCCGCTACTTCAAGTGCTGCTTTTCTGTTTTCCGGATTGCTCAACGCTTTTTCAGCTCTCTTTTCATCAGAATATCGGTAAGGGTCCTCAAATAAACCTAATTCGAATTTCTTGCGAAGAATACGCCTTACGGCATCATCAACCAGATCAACAGAAACTCTGCCTTCTTTAATCAATTCGGCTAGATTATAACGGTAGGCATTACTTTCCATATCCATATCGCTTCCGGCAGTAATTGCTGAATAAGCTGCTTCTTTAAGATCTTTTGAGTAACCGTGTGCAACCATTTCTCCAATCGAACCCCAATCCGAAACTACGAATCCCTGAAAGTTCCATTTTCCTTTCAAAATATCACGCTGCAAATGAGCATTTCCAGTTGCCGGAATTCCATTTAAATCATTAAATGAATTCATAAATGTTGCTGCTCCAGCATCTAAAGCTGCTTTAAAAGGAGGTAAATACGTTTCTAACAACATTCTTTCACTCATATCAACAGAGTTATAATCTCTTCCTCCAACACCTGCACCGTAAGCAGCAAAGTGTTTTACGCAAGCCATAACGGAGTTTAAATCTCCTAATTTATTCCCTTGAAAACCTTTTACTCTTGCATAGGCAATTTTAGATCCCAAATAAGTATCTTCTCCGGCACCTTCCATTACTCTTCCCCATCTTGGGTCACGACCAATATCTACCATTGGAGCAAATGTCCAGTGAATACCACTTGCAGAAGCTTCTGTAGCCGCAACTCTGGCTGCCAGTTCAATAGCTGCTAAATCCCAACTTGCTGCTTCGGCTAACGGAATTGGAAATGTTGTTTTATAACCGTGAATAACGTCCTGACCAAACAACAATGGAATTTTAAGACGTGACTGCATTGCCAGTTCCTGATATTGTCTGGTATATTTTGTTCCGATTATATTTAACATCGAACCTACTAAACCTGCCTTAATTTCGGCTTGTTTGTTTGGATTTATTGTTATTGGTCCTGTTGCAGAATTATCCCCTGTGTATTGATTAAGTTGTCCAATTTTTTCCTCAATCGTCATTTTTTTCAAGAGATCATTTACTTTCTGATCAATTGTTTGTTGCTGAGCGACCGCAAAAAGGGATACCATCAACAACGTAAAAGTGGTTATTTTCTTCATGAATTTAATTTTGATTACCAAACGTAAGTTGCAACTGCACCTGCATTTAAAGTAGTTGAAATTTGTTTTTGATTGTATTTGATATTGAATGTTTCTACCGCTGTTCCGTCGTTTTCTACAATGAGAACAATTTTTCCTGCTGGCGTTTTAAAAGCGACATTATAAAGATTTCCGCTAATATTACTTCCGATTCTTACGGATCCTTCCGGAACAAATTTTGACGCGTGTCCGATAATGTAATATCCAACTTCTCTTTTAATATTCTGGGCCTGATCAATCATTAACGCGCCTTTACAAGTAGAACATCCACCTGGTGTAAATGGTTTATAGAATTCATCATTTGCTAATCCCCATGAAAGTGCATTTACACTCCAATTACGCATTGAACCAATTACTACATTTTTTACACTCCATTTCAAATCCGATTCAAAACTGCTTTTTGATCCTGTATATTGCTCTGTAAAATATAAATCTTTGTTTGGGTAAGCATCATGAACTTTGCTTAAAGCGCTGATATCTCCTTCATATAAGTGGAAAGCTGAACCTGCTACAAAAGGCAATGCTTTTGGATCATTTAAAATGGTTAAAGGATATTCCGGTTTGTTACAATTGTGATCGTAAACCACAATTTTAGTTTTAATATTTGCTTTCGCGAAAGCAGGACCCAAATTGGTTTTAATAAATTCTGCCTCTTGTTCTGCAAGCATTAATAAACTCGGATTGTTTCCAGGATGTAATGGCTCGTTTTGAGGTGTGATCGCATCAATTATAATTCCCTGTGCTTTCATTGCCTGAATATATTTCACGAAGTACTCTGCATAAACCTGATAATATTTAGGCTGTAAACTTCCTCCTTTTGAGCTTCCATTGTCTTTCATCCAAACTGGTGGCGACCATGGTGAACCCATAATTTTTATCTTTGGATTTATCGCTAAAATCTCTTTTAAAACTGGTACAACATCTTTTAAATCCGGTCCCAGATTAAATTTTTCCAGCTTTAAATCGGTTTGCCCTTCCGGCATATCATCATACGAGAAAACGCTTTCATTCAAATCTGAAGCACCAATACTAATTCTTAAATAACTCAAACCGATGGCATCCTCTTTTCTCGAAAAAAGTTCCTGAAGCAAAGCTTCTTTTTTAGCTTTATCCAATTTTAAAATTGTTTGTGCACTTCCTCCGGTTAATGAAAATCCAAAACCTTCAATGGTTTGAAATTTCTGAGAAGCTTCAACTGAAATGGTTTGGTTTGAATTCGTTTCTGAATTAAAAACCAAATCGTTCTGTTTTTGCAATTTTGATGACTCGTCTGTAGTTGTGATCCAGGATTCAGCTTTACCAGAACTGGAAGCTGCATTTTTTGAAGACCCACATTTTACCTGAACTGCAATAAGAGGCAGTAAAAGTAAAATCTGGAGTTTTTTGATGCTGTTTTTCATATTTAATCTATTTCTATTAAAACAGGTAAATGATCTGAAGGATATTTTAAATCTTTAGAGTCACTTAACACTGCGTGTTTTTCGATTTTTAGTCCACTATTTTTAGAAACAAAAATGTAATCTATTAATAATGTTACCGGTTGATCATGTTTAAAACCGTTGAAAGTTCCTGATGGCCCAAAAGGTTTTTCTTTAGAAATATCGCTGGTATCATCCATCACTTTTTTAATCTCCATAATTTGTTTGGTATCAGGCTCCGAATTAAAATCACCCATTAAAAAAACAGGGTATTTTTTGCTATTGACTTCCTTTATTTTAGAAAGTACTACCTGCACTCCTTTTATCCTTGCCACTTCGCCCATATGATCTAAATGCAGATTAAAAACCCAAAATGTTTTTTTGGTTTTCAAATCTGTAAAAAGCCCATAGGTACAAACCCTGTTACAAGCAGCATCCCATCCTCTTGAAACTACATTTGGTATTTCTGACAACCAAAAGGTAGTAGCATCCTGAATTGTAAAACGATCTTTTTTATAATAAATCGTACAGGCTTCTCCTGTTCCTTTTTCTTCCCTTCCTATTCCAAACCTGTTGTATTTTGGAAAAGCCGAAGCAATATCAATGACCTGATTTGGAGTTGCTTCCTGAACTCCAAAAATATCCGGACTGTAAAAATGTATTTGAGCGGTAAAATAATCCTTTCGGTTTGGCCATGCATTTTCTCCATCAGAGGCAACATCCAGACGAATATTGTAGGTCATAATTTTTAAGTTCTGACCATAAAATGAACTACTCACCAAAAGCACCATTACTACAAAAACAACTTTATTTATCTTTTTCATCTTAAAAAATTTTAATCTCGTAAAGCTAGGTTTTCCGTGACTTTACTGAAAAAAATTAACTCCAAAAAGAATGTTAATTAAATATTCTTCTATAATCAAAATCAAATTAATCATGACCTTTTTTTTGATTTACATTTAAAAAATCCCAACCTTTAAACTTACTTTTTAGCTTCTGAAAAATCCAAATAATTCAGACTAAAACCTCCTTTTTCAAAAACCACTTTAATTTTATTTATTCCGGCATTTAGTTTTACCTCCGATAGAATAACTGTTTTCCATTTTTTATTATCTCCAGTTGCCAGAAGTGTAATTGTTTCTGATTTATTTCCGTTTTCTGTTTCTAAATAAAGCTTGCCTTCTGAACTTTCACTTGAATAACGAATCGCTACTTTGTATGTATTTTGCTTTTTAACCTGAGAAGTAAATTGCAACCATTCTCCATCTTCAATAAAAGAAACCTGATAACCATTTGACCCTGAATCTTCACAAGGCAAAATATCAACACCATCATTTCTCATAGTATTTCCTTTATTCCATTGATCAAAATTTCCTGTCGCTACTCTGTAATTCACAAAATCTTTATCAGAATAGGCATATCCATTTGTTCCCAAATCATATTGCGTTGCAATAATTTTTCCCGGAATTACATTTTTTTTATATGGTTTTGTGTCATTTGTCTGAACTTGTCTGAACATTGCATCAACAACATCCGGCTTAACGGTTACATTTTGCATTTTGTAATTATCCGCCATTTTCATCAACGTTTTTTTGGCGAACTCTTCTGATGGTTTTTCTCCGCCGTCTTTCCAATATTTCAATAGAATGTCATACTCCGGAATTTTTGTTACCGAAGTTACCCCTGCAATATTTTCGATTTTTTTCATCGGCCAAAATGCCCATCCAATATTGTTGGTTTCCATTAATGTAAGGGCATCTTTGAACCAAACATTAGAATTTTCTCCACTTTCGCCTAACCAGATCGGAACATTGTATTGCGTTCTGTAATCCAACATTTTTTGGATAGAGGCTTTGTCATTGTAATTCCAATATTTATGGAAACTCAATGCCATATTTTCATCCCATAAAGGAAAAACTCCGTTGTAATTATTTCCCCAGCAATTTCCTTCGATAATAACCATATGATTGGTATCGACTTCACGAATTGCTTTTGTAACCTTAACGAGTAAATCTCTTAAAGGACCGTTTGAATTTTCATCACAACCATTTTTATTGGTTCCTGTAAAATTCCAGTTTGGTTCGTTGATTATGTCGTAAGCTCCAATCCAGGGATTATCTCTGTAGCGAGAAGCCAGTTTTTTCCAT
Organism: Flavobacterium aquidurense; assembly: GCA_900107365.1. GTDB lineage: Bacteria > Bacteroidota > Bacteroidia > Flavobacteriales > Flavobacteriaceae > Flavobacterium > Flavobacterium aquidurense. The sequence continues at coordinate 261,932 of FNPS01000006.1, read as the reverse complement.
AAAGCAATCATTTTTTTCTGATTGGCCTCACTATCCCAAAGTGATGGTTTTGTTGTATCATAATCAGAAATTGCGGCATCGTTTCCTTGTCCACCAGGAGCTGCATGTAGATCTAAAATCAGGTACATTTTGTTTTCGGCACACCATTTCAGTAAATTATCTGTCATGGTAAAACCTTCTTCAATCCAGGTAATTTCACCATTTTTTTCTTCCTGAATTGATGGTGTATACAAGTTATAATGCATTGGCAAGCGAATCGAATTGAAACCCCAGGCTGCTAGCGAATCGACATCACGTTTTGTGATTCCGTTTGCTTTATAAGCGGCATAAAATTCCTTTGTACCTTTTTCTCCGGCAACTTCCTGAATTTTTTCCTTTATTTTATATTGTGGACTCGCAAAAGGCTGCGTTTGCAACATATAGCCTTCCTGAACCATCCAGCCACCTAAACCAAGACCTCTTAATATTACATTTTTACCCTTTCCATCAACGATATTTTGTCCTTCTCTATGCAAAAAACCTTGTCCAAAAGCTGTAATCGAAAGTAAAAGTTGTACTGTTATAATTATTTTTTTCATCTGAAAAATGATTTATTTTTCGTTATAAATTATATTATTATTTCCATGTATAAGTACCAACTGCTCCAGCTTCCAGAGATGTTGTAACCCATTTATCATTGAACTTGATATTGAAGACTTCTAATCCATCTCCATCATTTTCAACAATCAATACTTTTGATCCTGATGGTGTAATAAATGCTACATTTTGAAGATTTCCGCTTGTATTACTTCCAATTCTCACAGAACCAGCCGGAACAAATTTTGAAGCATGAGCAATAATATAATACGCAACATTGCGTTGAAAACTATCATTCCCAGTAACTGTCAATGCTCCTTTGCACATCGTACATCCTCCGTCTGTATGTGGTCCAAATGCTGTATTATTGGCTAAATTCCATTCTAATGCATTTTTGCTGTAATTTCTCATTGAACCTATAATCACGTTACGGAGATGCCACTTCAAATCACCATTAAAACTTGCCGTAGATGAAGTCCATTGTTCTGTAAAATATACACTTTTAGCAGGATAAGAATTATAGACATTAGTAAGAGCACTAATATCTCCTGCATAAAGATGAAAAGCTGATCCATCTACAAAAGGATAAGCATCGGCGTCAGCCAAAATTGCTTTAGGATAATTTGGATTATCGCAATTGTGATCGTAGGCAATAATTTTCACTTTAATTCCTGCAGTTTTAAAAGCGGGTCCTAAGTTGTTTTTAATAAAAGTAGCCTGATCTGTAGCAGACATATACATACTAGGATTATTACCGTCATGAAGAGGTTCGTTTTGAGGTGTTATAGCATCAATTGTAATTCCTTCAGCCTTCATTTGCTGAATGTATTTTACAAAGTATTTTGCATAAACATCATAATATTTTGGCTGTAATTTTCCACCTTTAAAACTGTCATTATCCTTCATCCAAATTGGTGCCGACCAAGGTGTTGCCAAAATTAAAATCTTTGGATTGATTGCCAGAATTTCTTTTAAAAGCGAAATTACACCCGCTTTATCCTTATCTAAACTAAATTTTGCCAAATCTAAATCCGTTTCTCCAGTTGAAAGGTCATCATAAGTAAAAGGAGTTGCATTTAAATCTGACGCCCCAATACTAATTCTTAAATAACTAATTCCGATTGAATTTTCGCCAGAACCAAATAATTCCTGCAATAGAGCGCTCTTTTTTGAAGCATTCAACTGATTTATTACATCAGCACTTCCGCCTGTTAAAGTATATCCAAAACCGTCTACAGTCTGGAATTTTTGAGACTCACTAACTTCAATATTTTGATTAATATTATAAGTTGTATTAAATCCCAGGGTTACGGTTTGCTTTGCTAATAAAACACTTTGATCTCCTTTGGTTAACCAGAAATCAACATCATTTGTTACAACGGGAGGTGTTACGGGAGGCGTTACTGGCGGTAGTACAGGATCAGTAGCATCGTTTGATGAAGAGCATTTTATCTGAGCAAATATTGCTAGTGCACAAAATAATACTTTTATGCTATTATTTAAATTCAGTTTCATTTTCATAGTTTTTAGTTAATAGCGCAACTAGTATACAAGAGTTTGTATCGCGTGCGGCGGAATTGTTATAGTATTTTTTAACGTGTCGCTGGTTAGGCTATACACAACTTCCTTATCTGATTGGTTCATAACAATAGTGACAATTTTTCCGTCTGGATTTTTGAAAGACGTACTTAAAAGGGTTTCTTCACTAATGGTTTGAGTTATTCTTTTAGCATTTGGCTGAATAAATTTTGAAAGATGACCAATATAGAAATACATTGGCGTAAAAATCAATTCATCTTTTGCGGTATCAGCATGGATTGGAGCAAAACAAAAATTCCCGACATGGTTAGGTCCTCCATTTTGATCTAAAAGTATGTTCCAGTCTGTCCAGCCAACAGTTCCGTTATTAAAATCGTTAATCATATTAAGGCCATAACGTTCTGCATTTCCCCAAAATTGAAATTTTGTGGCATCAAATTTTTCAATACAACCTTCTGTAAAAAGTAAGTTTTTGTCTGGAAAGGCCTTGTGTATATTTGCTACAGATTGAAACTGCGGAGGTCCGCCTCTCCAGGTTTCGTACCAGTGAAATCCAATTCCCCAGGCGTATTTTGAAACTTCAGGATCTGAGAAAACAAGATTGGCTCTTGCTTCTAACTGATCACCACGGTTATGATCCCAAATAATAATATTTTTAGACGCCAATCCTTCTTTTTCTAAAGTTGGTCCAAGGAAATTTTTCAGAAAATCTCTTTCCGCTTCCGGAGTATAAATACAAGATTCCCATCTTTGTTTCGCCATTGGTTCGTTTTGAATCGTCAACCCCCAAACTGGTATACCTTCTTTTTCGTATGCTTTTATAAATTTGCCATAATAATTTGCCCATGATTGCGCGAACTCAGGCAATAAAACGCCGCCGTGCAAAATATCATTATTGTCTTTCATGAAAGCTGGGGGACTCCATGGGCTAACAAATAAAGTTAATTTCCCGCCGGCTGTTTCAATTGCTCTTTTGAGTAGTGGAATTCGATATTTTCTATCGTGATCAATATTGAAGGTTTTTAATTCTTTGTCACCTTCAGCAACATATGTATAACTGTCGCTGCTAAAATCGCAACTATGAATATTAGTTCTGGCCAGAGAATAACCAATCCCTTTGTTTTTGTCGTAATAAGCAATCAGGAATTCCTGTTGTTTTTTAGGTGATAATTTGGCAAAAACTTCGGCACTTGCATCTGTAATGGCACCGCCAATTCCTAAAAAAGTCTGATCTGTTTTTTTGGTATCTATAACAATAGATACGCTTGAATTTGTTTGTTGTGAAGTTGAATTCGAAATTAAATTATTAGATAATGATAATCTCAAATTAGTATTTTCGGCTGTAGTATAAACCTGGATTTTTTGGTTTGATTTGGATGTAGAAACAGTAGTATTATCCACAACCTTTGATGAAGAACAACTTAATTGTAGAACTAGTATTGGAGCTATTAAAATTCTATTTATGACTTTCATTGTTACTTTTCAAAAAACGATTAAATTCAAATTCAAGTAATCGAGGGTCAAAACGGATGATTCAGATCAACCCTCGTACTCTTCTATAAAATATTAATATACAAGCGTTTGTATCGCATGAGCAGGAATTTTAACTACTGTTTTTTCAGCAGCTATAATTAAATTATAGGTAACCTCTTTGTCGGTTTGATTCATAACAATGGTTGCCATTGTTCCGTCAGTATTCAGAAATGAAGTACTTAATAAAGCACTTCTGCTTACTGCAGAGCTAACTCTTACAGCATTTAAATGAATGAATTTTGAAAAATGTCCGATATAATAGTAAGATGGTGTATAAATTAACTGTCCTGTTGTAGTGTCAGCGTGAATTGGCGAAAAACAAAAATTGCCAACATGATTAGGTCCACCGTTTTGGTCTAAAAGAATATTCCAGTCTGTCCAACCTGCTGTACCATTATTAAAATCATTAATCATAGAGATACCATATCGTTCTCCATTACCCCAAAATTGAAATTTAGAAGCATCAAACTTTTCAACACAACCTTCTGTAAACATTAAACCTTTATCAGGATAAGCTTCTTTTACTTTGGCAACATTTTCAAACATTGATGAGCCACCTGACCACGTTTCATACCAGTGAAAACCCATTCCCCAAACATATTTTGAAGCTTCAGGATCAGAGTAAATAACATTAGCTCTGTAATTCATTAAATCACGGTTATGATCCCATGCAATAATTTTTACATCACCTAATTTTTCTTTTTTTAATGTTGGTCCAAGGAAATTTTTAATAAAATCTCTTTCTGCTTCAGCAGTATAAATACAAGATTCCCAAGTTTGTACCGCCATTGGCTCATTTTGAGTTGAAGTTCCCCAAATTGGGATTCCTTCTTTCTCATATGCTTTTATAAATTTGGCATAAAAATTTGCCCAGGTCTGGTAATATTCCGGTAATAATGTTCCGCCTTTCAATACATTTTTGTTGCTCTTCATAAAAGCATTTGGCGACCATGGAGCAACATAAGTTAACAATTTCCCGCCGGCAGTCTGAATGGCTTGTTTTATTAGCGGAATGCGATATTGTCTGTCATGATCAATAGAAAACGTTTTTAAATCTTTATCGCCTTCTTTGATATAAGAGTAACTTTCACTGCTAAAATCAGAACTTTGTATCGTTGTTCTTAGCAAAGAATAGCCAATTCCTTTATTTTTATCGTAGTAGGCATTTAAGAATTCTGTTTGTTTTTCTTTTGAAAGTTTAGCAAAAATTTCGGCACTTGCGTCAGTTATTGCGCCACCAATTCCAATGAAAGTCTGGAACTTTTTTGATGGTTCTACAAAAACGGATGTTTCAATTTCAAGAGGTTGTTTTGATGCTGAAAAACTTAAATTATCTGTAGCAGTAATTCTTAGATTTGAATTTTCAGCAGTAGTATAAACCGTTATCTTTTTTCCATTGGTTGTAAACTCTTTTTTTGTTTTTGGTTGTTGAGCAAAAGCAGTCAACGAAAACAAAAAGCATAGAACTTTGAAACTATTTTTTTTCATTCTTTCCTTATTATTTAAATTCCAAATTGAAGTTTTACAGAAGTTGCTTATCACAAGACAATTTCCAGTGTTTAAGGATTTAAAAAATAGCCCATACTCATAATGATTATGGGCTATTTACAACCAAACTTAAACTTAACTTAATCTTTTTATTTTCCGCGTAATTCTACACTTTTGATAGTTATACCACCTGCAGCGATTTTTCCGCCACATCTGATCATTAGGTAAATTTTACCCGTAATATCAAATTTAACGACATTGCTAATCATACCTACTCTTTCGTTTTTAGTACATCCAATAGCAGATAATTTACCTGAAACAACTGAATTACCACAACCATCCCAAGTATTAAGTCCCATTACTTTACCTCCGTCGCTATAATCGCCAGAAACAGTAGCCGGGTCTTTTTTTCCAGCATAAACTTCAAACCACATATCTGCTGAAGCACCTCCTGAAACAACCATATCAATGCTGTATTCTTTGTCTTTTACAACATCAATTGCCTGATAAATACCTGCATGTCCACCTGATCCACTAATTGTAGCTCCTTTAGAACTATAAGTCCAATCTCCAGGAGCAGTGTAAATTACTTTTTTCCAGTTTGCCTGATCAGTAGCTGTTGCGAATGAACCTCCTTTTACAAGATTCCCTTTTACAGGATCAGAAGTTGCAACGACAACTTGTGTATTTGCAGTTCCCATTGCACCACCAGCACCAATAGCTGTATGTGTAATAGTATATGTACCTGCATCTGGTAGTACAATTGTTTCATTCATTTTACCAGGATAAGCACCGTCACCAGTATCCCATCTTGATGAAATAACACCATTTGGTTGTGCTGTTGCCAGATACGTATTTGTAACGCCAGTAACCGGTACCAGAGTAAATGCAGCATCTACACTAGAAGCAACTAAGACATTTCCGTTAACTTCGTCATCACAACTATTTAGTGTGCCTAATGCTATAAATAGCATTAGGTATACACTTCTTCTTAAATTTATATTTAGATTCATTGTTTTTGGTTTTTGGTTTTTGGTTATTTAGTATTACTGATAATTAGGATTTTGTTTCAATTTAGTACCATTAAGCTCAGTATATGGTATTGGGAAAATCTCATCTGTACCTGCATTGAAACCTCTGTCTGCCAATGCTGTTGCAGCATCTCCCCATCTTACTAAATCAAAAAATCTATGACCTTCACCAGCTAACTCCATTCTTCTCTCATTTTTAATAGCTGCTAATGTTACTGGAACAGAAGCCAAACCAACTCTGGCTCTAACTGCATCAAGCAAAGCTTGTGCTCTCGGTCCTGAACCTAAAGCCTCAGCTTCCATTAAATAAGTATCAGCAAGTCTGATAACATAAGAATTTTGTTTGTAGTTTAATTCTGCATTACCTCCACCTGTACGAACATCCGATTGTCTTGGTAAGTATTTGTTCAGGAAATATCCTGTATCTTGGTAACCACCAATATAATCAGCTTGTCCGGCAGCTTTTAACGCTTTTACATCTAAAATTGTAGCTGCAAACCTTGGATCGGTCTTCATTGCATCATATAATTTTTGAGTAGGTACACTAAAACTCCATCCTGCAGGAAGATCCGGTGCAGTAGAATTTGTAGGTCTTGAATAACCTCTTGGTCCAACCATTACATTTAAAGAGTTTCCTTCATCTTTACCAGATCCCCAAAATGTCCAGTCAGAGTTACCTGCACTAGTATGAGAAACTTCTATTAATGACTCTGTATTAAATTTATTTGATGTTACCCATAAATCACTAAAATTAGCTAGCAATTTATTTCCGTATTGATTTGTTTGTCCTGGTGTACCATTTACCTGAGCTAAAACGGTAGCCGCCTCAGTTTTTTTACCTTCAAATAAATATACTTTTCCCAGTAACGCTTGCGCTGCACCTTTATTAAACCTTCCAGCCTCAGTATCTGCAACAACAGTATTAGGCAAAGCAGGAATAGCTTCTAATAAATCCTTCTCAATTTGTGCGTAAATTACTTCTGGTGCCACTTGTTCAGGATCATAAATAGTCCCTGTAGTTAATGGCTCTAAAATCAAAGGAATGTTTTTAAACAATCGCACTAAATTAAAATAGTAAAATGCACGTAATGCTTTGCTTTCTGCAGCAAATCTAGCTCTTACTCCATTGTCCATAGTGGCGGCAGGAAGTTTAGCCAATAAGATATTTGCTCTCGAAACACCTTGGTAATGATCACCCCAGTAACTTCCCGGTACGATAATCGAAGTAAGTGAATGCGTAGAGAAATTTTGAATTCCTGTTCCATCTGTTGGTCCACCACCACCTGCATAAAAATCATCTGAACCAGCATTTAGCATGGCAACCAAATTTTCGAAACCACCAGTATTCTTTCTAAGTGGATCGTAAACCCCAATTAAAGCAGAATAACATTGTTGTTCGTTAGAAAAGTAAGTACTTGTATCAAATTTTCCTTTCGGATCTATGGTCACAAAATCTTCCGAGCACGATCCGCCCAAAGCCGCTAATGCCACAGCAATATATATGTATTTAAATTTTATAGTTTTCATAATTCTTTAATTTATTAAAATTGAACGTTAGCTCCAAACAGAATAGATCTGGCTTGTGGATAAACTCCTTTATCTACACCGAATACTTGACCTCCAATTTCTGGATCAAATCCAGTGTATTTAGTAAAAGTGATTAGATTTTCTCCTGTTACGTAGAAACGAACTTTGTCTGCACCAATTTTAGATGATAAATTAGTTGGCATTGTGTATCCAACCTGAACAATTTTCAAACGTAAGTAGTTTCCATTTTCAAGATAAAAATCAGACATATTAGTGAAATTTTTATTCGGATCATTATTTGACAATCTAGGATAATCGTTTGAAGTTCCTTCTCCAACCCAACGATCTAACGCTTTAGTTTGATAGTTAGCATTCAAGATATCAAGTCTTCTTAGACCCTGGAAAATTTTACTTCCTGCTGATCCTTGAGTAAATGCCATAAAATCAAAGTTTTTATAGTCTAAGTTTAAAGTAAGACCGAAAGTATATTTTGGAATGTTAGTACCTAAATATTGTTTATCATCATCTGAAATAGCACCATCTCCATTTGTATCTGTCCAACGGAAATCTCCAGGTTTAGCATTTGGTTGAATTAAACCTCCTGAAGCATTTTTATAAGCAGCAACTTCTGCTTCATTTTGAAAAATACCTGCTGTTTTATATCCGTAGAATTCATTAAATGAGTGACCAACTTCTGTTCTTGTAACTGGCCCCATAGATTGGAAAGTAGCATCACCAACGATGTAGTTTGTAGATGATCCAACATATGTAATTTCATTTTTTAGATAAGCAACGTTTCCATTAATACCTAAATTAAATTCTCCAAGTCTTTTCTTGAAACCTAATTCAACTTCAAAACCACTGTTATCCATATCGGCAATATTCGCAGAAGGTGCGTTAACAACTCCAACATATCCAGGAATAACAACATCTCTTAAAATTCCAGTAGTTCTCTTTTTGTAATAATCTACCGCAAGAGTAAAATCATTAAAAAGTTTAGCATCAAGACCTACAGTCGTTTGAGAAGTTTCTTCCCATCCTAAATTTGCGTTTGGTAATGTAGAGTTTCCGTAACCTGTTGTAATTGCACCTGTATTTCCAACAGAATAGTTATATCCTCCTACAACTAAAGCTCTGTATTTAAAATCGTCGATATTATCATTACCAACAACTCCGTATCCTCCACGTAGTTTTAAAGTATTTACTACGTTATTTTCTTTCCAGAATCCTTCTTTCGAAATTACCCATCCTAAAGAGAATGAAGGGAAAACTCCCCATTTGTTATTTTCTCCAAAACGAGTTGATCCATCACGACGAACGATTCCTGTAAAAAGATATTTCTCTTTGTAATCATAATTAGCACGCAAGAACAATGAAGCTAATTTGTGCTCTACGAAATCCTCTGAAACGTTTACTCTGTCAGTTTGAGGAATATCAAAATTAAAAGAAGCATCTTTATAACTTGTGATTGGCAAACCAAACATAGTAACTTCAATTTTACCACCTATGTTTTCAACATAAGCACCTTGTCCTGCTAAAATGTTTAAGTTATGATCTCCAAATTTATTTGCATAAGTCAAGATGTTCTCAAGAGTCCATGCAAATGATTTATTATTCTTTTGATTGTAATTATTTCTATCCGCCTTAACATTCGGATTTAGGAAGAAAACCGGAGTAAAACCTTGCTCTCCCCAATAAGCTAATTTACCACCAATTGTAGTTCTGAATTTTAAATGCGGAGTTATGTTAGCTTCTAAATAAGCGTTACCAACAAAGTCATCTGACCAGCTATATCCACCTAATCTTGTTTGCGTATAAGCTAATGGATTAGACATTTCTTGTTGTACCAAAGTAGAAATTCCGTAAGGATTTCCGTTTGGATCTCTAACAATATTTGGATTTGCGTAAAAACCAGTACCAATTACTGCAGGATCTGTAACAACCAATGGAGTAAGTGGATCTAAGTTAATAGCAGAACTCAAAGGTCCTCCAAATTCACTGTTTACATTTCCAATACCTTTAGTTTTTTGGTGTGTATATCCAAAAGTTTGTCCAAACGTAAAATAATCAGAAATTTTATGAGTTGAATTTAAACGGAAATTTTTCTTTGTATAGTTTGAAATTTCTGTTGCAACAATACCTTCCTGATCTTGTATTCCAAAAGAAGCATAAAAAGTAGATTTATCACCACCACCGCTAATACTCAATTCGTGAGTATATCTAAAAGCTGAGTCGTTAAAAATTGCATCTTGCCAATTGGTACCTTGACCTAAAGCTGAAGGATTTGCGTATTTAACTCCGCCACCATCTGCTAATGATTTCTCATTCATAATTGCACCATACTGTGTAGCATTAAGCATATCTAATTTCTTAGCCGGACCAGAGATACCAGCAAAACCGTTGTAGTTTACAGAAATTTTACCAGATTTTCCTTTTTTAGTAGTTACCAAGATAACCCCAGTTGCTGCACGAGTACCATAAATTGCAGCAGAAGCAGCATCTTTAAGAACTTCGATAGATTCGATATCACTTTGATTAATGAAACCAATTGCATTGGCATCTACAGCAATACCATCAACAACCCATAAAGGATCATTTCCACCTTCTCTAAAAGTAGTTATACCTCTAATACGAACTTTTGAAGCTGCTCCTGGCTGCCCTGAAGTAGACGCTACAGAAACACCTGCTGCACGACCTTGTAGAGATTGTTCAACACGTCCGTTTGGTACTTTTTCAAGATCGGCAGCTTTTACGCTGGAAATAGCTCCAGTTACTACTGCTTTCTTTTGTGTACCGTATCCAACAACCACCACTTCATTTAATGACTGTGATTCTGGTTTTAATTGAAATGTAATTTTTGTTCTTCCGTTTACAGCTTCAGAAACTGTAGCGTAACCAATAAAAGTAACTGTCAAAACACCATTTGACGGTACTTGAATTTGGAATTTTCCATCAAAATCTGATGCCGTTGATTTCGTTGTTCCTTTTAATACAATTGTTGCACCTGGAACTGGCATTCCACTCTCATCATTTACAACCCCGCTTACCGTGACATCCTGAGCCACAGCTATAACCGAGAATAACAAAGACGAAATACAAAAAATAAGTAATTTTGTTAATTTCATTTTTCTAAAAATTTTGGTTAATTAATTAGTAATTTGATGCAATAATAATGTTATTTTTTTACTATCAACAATTAAAATTCATTACAAAAACACATCAAAGTAAAATTTTATACATTACAAAAACACATCATTTTTTTTATAAATTACTGATTTTAAATAATTTAAAAATAAAAATTAAGATGTTATCAAAATGTTAATTGCAAAAATAAACACTACAGTTGTATTAGAATGCTTATTTTTATCAATAAAACAGCCAACTACCTCGTTGTAGTAACTACAAAAACACATCAAAACACTGAAAATAAACACCTTACATAACATAAATAGAAATAAATTAAAAAATTTATGAAATTGATAAAATCATATTTTATTATTACTTTTTTTACATTATTCTCAACTTCATTTTTTGGGCAAGTTAAAAGCATTGGTTTGCCTGATGTAAGAAATTACAAACGAAACGAATATAAGGGAGGAACGCAAAATTGGAATATCGGACAGGATAAGAATGGAAACCTATATTTTGCTAATAACAATGGCCTTTTACAATTTGATGGCTCATCATGGAGAAAATATCCTTTACCTAATCTAACTTCTGTAAGATGTCTAAAAATTGACGACTCTGGTAAAATTTTCGTAGGCGGATATAATGAATTTGGCTATTTTCAACCAAATGCAAAAGGAAAACTCAAATACACATCACTGGCAAAAAATATTGACAAAAATAAAATCAAAATAATTGACTTTATCTGGAAAATTCATACCCTAAATAATCAAACCATTTTTCAGTCTTTTGCAAGAGCATACATCTTCAAAAATGGAAAACTTACTATTCTAAAAGCCCCCAAACGATTTCAATTTTCATTCGTAGTTAACAATAAACTTTATTTCCAGGATATAGAAAAAGGTATTCTTGAATATAGAAACGGAAAACTATATTCCTTACCCAATACAACTAGCCTCAATAATACAGAGGTTTGGGGAATGTATGCGCTTGATAAAAATAAAACCTTAATTATAACGCTTGAAAAAGGACTATTCCTATATGAAAATAACATAGTAAAACCCTGGAATACGGAAGCCAATAATTTTGTCAAAAAAAACAACTCTTTAGGCGGAGTAACAATTAAAAACAATTTTATTGTACTAAACTCAGTATTAGACGGAATTGCAATTTGTGATTTTGACGGCAAAATAATCCAACATCTCAATCGAAAAAAAGGCTTACAGAACAATACTGTCTTAACCTCCTTTATTGACAATAAAAACAACCTTTGGCTGGGCCTTGACAATGGTATTGCTTTTGTAAATGAAGGGTCTCCTTTTACCTACTTTGGTTTCAGTTATGACATTAGTACCGTTTATGCTTCTGTGATTCATGAAGGGAATTTATATGTAGCAACAAATCAGGGTGTTTTTTATCACGCATGGAACAACAGTTTTAAGGAGGATACTTTTAAGCTTGTCGAAGGAACTACCGCACAATCGTGGAATGTTCAGGTGGTTGATAACGAATTGATTTGTTCGAACAACAGAGGGGCTTTAATTATAAAAGGTGGAAGAGTAATTCAAACAATAGATTCCAAAGGTTATTTTGGTTTTAAAAATATTCCCAACCGACCAGGTTTTTATATTGGCTCTAATTATGATGGATTTGCCATTTTTCAGAAAACAGCTGGCGGATTAGTCTACAAAAATCAAGTGATTGGCTTTGATAAATCATCAAATAGTTTTGAGCTTGACGAATCCTTTTTATGGCTTAAAAAAGATGAATCAATATATAGAATGTCTCTTAGCAATGATTTGACGAGATTTTCATCCATTAAAAAAATTGATCGATTAGATGCTAAATACAAAAATATTGGAAGTATTCAGAAAATTGACAACCAATTATACTTCCAGACAAATAATCATTTCTATAAATATTCTCAGGAACAGGATTTGTTTTATGAAGACAAGAATTTATCTAAATTATTCAAAAATATACCGATTATAAACGCCTTATCAGAAGATTCCCAATCGAATTTATGGTATGCCTTTGACGAATCTATAGGTGTATTAATGAAACGAAATAAGTATTATACTAATATTGTTGCTCCTTTTTCAAATTTAACCGGCAATCTTGTTAGTAATTATCTATCAGTAAACACCATTGATTCTAAAAATATTTTTATAGGATTAACCGATGGATTAGCTCATTACGACTCTGAATTACTCAACAATTTTGTAACGAAACCAAAAGCTTTTATCCGAAGCTTTTCGTTTCCGGGCGATACAATTGTTTTAGGAAACAATCAGAATAAAATTGAAAATGTTCGTATCCCATATTCTTCCAATCACGTTCGTTTTACTTTCTCATCCCCAACTTATGAAAATCTGGAAAATGTTGAATTCTCTTATCAATTAGAACCTTTTGACGATAAATGGAGCAATTGGTCCACTATCGCAATCAAAGAATACACAAATCTTCGTGAAGGAGATTACAAAATGAATGTAAAAGTTAGAAACAGTTACGGAATTCAATCTGAAACATCTACACTTTTATTCACCGTTTCTCCGCCTTGGTACAGGCACTTTTTAGCATTGATCCTTTATTTTGTTCTAATTATAGTTGGAATCTATGTTATTTCTAATAGGATAAAAATGAAGATTAGAAAAAATAAATATTACGAAACAATCGAACAAAGAAGACTGTATCTTGAAAAAGAATCAAGAATCAGGCAAGAGCAGTATGATCTTGAAAAAGAAATTGAAAAATTAAAAAATGATAAACTTCAAATTAAAATATTAGCAAAAGACAAAGAATTAGTAAATAACTCTTTACAGGTTGTAAAGAAAAACAAAATCTTAAATGGCATTATTCACAAACTAAAAGAAATTGACGTTGAAGCCCTTGATGATTCAACAAAATTTCAAGTCAGCAAACTGAATAAAAGCATTGTAAAAGAGGTAAATACAGATAAAAGCTGGAAGGACCTTGAAAAACACATCAAGAACGTTCACTTTGAATTTTTAAAGCGTTTAAAGGAAAAATTTCCAACCATATCACCTAGGGAACTTGATTTATCGACTTATCTGTTAATGAATATGTCTACCAAAGAAATTGCCGAAATCATGAACATTTCGACTGGTGGAGTTGAGCTGGCAAGATACCGTCTAAGAAAAAAATTAGGTTTAAATAAAAAAGAAAACCTAATAGGTTTTCTAATGAGTATCTAAAAATTAAAAAGCCATTCGTTGCGACGAATGGCTTTCTATTATGATATATATTCCAAAGTACGTTCGAGCGCCATTCCTCTGGATCCTTTTATTAAAATACTGTTATTTTCAAAATGTATAGCTTTGAGATGATTTGAAAAATCTTCAAAAGTCTCAAAAAATCGAATATTTTCGTCTGAAACTTTATTATCATAAAATGATTTGCCAATCAAATAACAAATTGATTTATTTTGATTCAATAAAGACTCAACGATGATTTTATGTTCTTGCTGACTTTCTTTTCCTAATTCGAACATATCTCCTAAAACCATAACTTTATTTGGGCTATCCAACTGAAGAAAATTTGTAATAGCAACAGCCATACTGCTCGGATTCGCATTATAGGCATCCAAAATAATTTGGTTTGATCCTTTTTTCAGTAATTGAGACCTGTTATTTTCCGGAATATAATTTTCGATTGCCTCTTTTACAGCTTCATTATCTACTTTAAAATAACGACCAATTGAAACTGCCGCATTTATATTATTTGAGTTATACAAGCCAATTAAATGTGATTCAACGTTGAAGTTTTCATACGCTATTACTACAAAAGGATTTGCAGTAATTTTTTTAATTTTCACATCGGCTTTGTTATCGTTTATACCAAAAGTAAATGATTTTATACCTGCAGCTTTTTCAATCTGAATTGGATCTTCAAGATTAACAAAAGCCAATTTATCCTTCCTGGCTAAATACTGATACATTTCGCTTTTACCTTCAATTACACCTTCCACACCACCAAAACCTTCTAAATGAGCTTTTCCAAAATTGGTAATATATCCATAATCTGGCTGGGCAATTTCACATAAAAATGCAATTTCTTTTTTATGATTCGCCCCCATCTCTACAATTCCAATTTCAGTTTCAGTATTAAAACTTAATAATGTTAATGGAACTCCAATATGATTATTCAGATTTCCAACCGTAGCTTTCGTTTTATATTTTTTAGACAAAACTACATTAATAAGCTCTTTCGTAGTTGTTTTACCATTACTGCCTGTCAGGGCAATAATTGGTAATTTTAAATAAGCACGATGAAATTTTGCCAACTCCTGTAAAGTTTCTAAACTATTTTGAACCAGAATCGTTCTTTCATCAATTAGATAAGATTCATTATCAATAATAACGAATAAAGCTCCTAACTCCAGTGCTTGTTTAGCAAAAGTATTTGCATCAAAGTTTTCACCTTTAATAGCAAAAAAAATAGAATCTTTTTCAATTTTTCTTGTATCAATTGAAAGCGATTTACATTGTAAAAACAGGTTATGAATTTCTTGAATATTCATTTATAAAATTTTTAATAGATCGTAAAAGTAGAAAAAAATTAATACAAAAAATTCCAAATTCCACACTGAAATGTTCAGCTTTTGGAATTTGGAATTTTTGTTATTAAATTTTTAAATCTTAGTTTCTAGGCGATTTTCTTTTTTCCGCTTTTGAACCTACTCTAGACATTGCACATCTGAATCCGATGTAATCAGTTGCCATATCCTGAGGGAAATATCTTCTTTGAGCCGGATCTAACCAATATGCTCTGTCTCTCCAAGAACCTCCTTTGTAAACTCTTACTTTATCGTCGATTAAAGTTGTACGTTTACTAGAGTTGTCATATTTTCTAATCATCTTACCTAAACTATCAGTAGTGATATTATGTTTAGGAGAATTGTACATTGCCTGATCTGTTTTTGGTCCTGACTCAGAATCTCCAAAATCAAAATATCTGGAAGATTGTTTGTCACCATCTCTATAATTGATATTGTCGCTTGTACTGAAATTTGTTCTCAAGTATGTTTCTTGTTCATCAACCGGTACCTGAGCAATTTCTCCAGGAAGATTTCTTGCTACAACTTTACCATTACTTAAAGTATCATATTTAATACTCGCTGTTGAAACGATTTCAATTTTACCGTCTTTACCAATTTTGTTTTTAGCATATTGATTTCCTCTATAGTAGTTAAAATCATTTGCCTCATTGTCAATAATAGGTCTGTAAACATCGGCAACCCATTCTGCAACGTTACCAGCCATATCGTACAATCCGAAATCATTTGGAGCATAACTTTTTACAGAGTTTGTAATATCAGCTCCATCATCAGACCAACCTGCAATTCCACCGTAATCACCGTTTCCTTGTTTAAAGTTAGCCAATTGATCCCCTTTGTTTTTACGTTTTGATGAACGTGTATAATCTCCAGACCAAGGGTATTTCTTTTGTCCTTTGTAGATGTTATATTCTCTTTGTCCAACATCGGCTGCAGCTGCATATTCCCATTCTGCTTCGGTTGGAAGTCTGTACTCTGGCAAAATAACTCCTGAAGAACGTTGTGCATATACATTTTTCTCTTCTGGTACTACTCCGTCTTTTCCAGCTTTAGGTCTTCTTCCTGATGGATTTTTCTTTAATACAATTTCTTCATTACCACCATAAGTTGTAGATGGAGATGCAAGATAAGCTTCTGTATTAAACAAACTTTCAGCGCTAACATCTTGTGTTTTTGCACCTTTTTTAATGTATCCGTCTTTTTCAAGAACAGCTTCATTCACACGGTCTGTTCTCCATTTACTAAATTCAACTGCCTGAATCCAGTTTACACCAACTACAGGATAGTTTGCATAGGAAGGATGTCTTAAGTAGTTGTTAGTCATCGTTTCATTGTATCCTAAACGATTTCTCCAAACTAAAGTATCTGGTGATGCTCCTTCGTAAATATTCTTGTAATTTTCTTCTGTTGGAGGAAAAACTTTCTTCAACCACTCCAGGTATTCTAAGTACATACCGTTCGTAACTTCGGTTTCATCCATATAGAATGATTGAACGTGTTGTTGAGTTGGTGTGTTATTCCAATCGTGCATAACATCATCCTGTACTTTACCCATAGTAAATGTACCTCCTTCAACAAAAACTAAACCAGGACCAGCCTGTTGTTTTTTTCCTGCATTTCTGGCAGAAGTTCCATTCTGACTATCCACGTCCCAACCTGTTGCTCGAGAAGCGTGAGTGGAACTCGATTTTTTGCTACAACTAGCCGTGCCTAACATCAATACCATTGACATCATTAATTGCAAGACTACAATTTTGTTTACTTTCATACTCATTCTTAGGTGATAAATTTAGGTGCTGCAATATAATAATTAACATTTAATTAGCAACATCTGTTCTAATAATTTTATTTCACTGTTTTTTACCAGAAAATAACCTATAGTTACGAACGCAAAAATATACTTTTTATTATTTACTGTAACATGAAATACTATATTTTTACTTACTAAAATAATTTAAAAATAATTTCTACTTTTCAACTTATGAAACAGTCCCTAATCTTATATTTTTTTATGCTTCCAATTTTGGCATTTTCCCAAATAAATGGGGACTTTACAATAGATTGGCAAACTAAAAAAGAAATGAGTTTTGGCGATTTCAAAACAGTCATCCCTTACTTTTCCGGCAATAGTTTTAGGTATGATAGTACAAAAAAAAGCATAATATTATTGCTTAATTTGAACCAATCTAATTACTCCAACGACTCTTCTGTACAAATTTCCAATATTATTTATGAAACAGTCTCAATATCTGATTTAGGTGATTTATCGCTCGAAAATATTCCGGCAAAACCAAATGAAACGTTAAAAATTGCTTTTTCAAGAGATAAAAAACAAATTTTCATATCACTTTCACCTATTATAAAGGAAGGAAACAGCTTTAAACGTATTCGGTCATTCTCTTATAATTTAAACAACAATACATCCAAAAACAGTAACATTTCTTTCGCGCAAAAATCAAATAGCATTCAAAATTCTATTTTAGCGACTGGAGATTGGTATCGCTTTTACATTGAAAAATCAGGTGTTTATAAAATTTCAAAAGCATTTTTACAGAGTTTGGGATTTGACGCTTCTAAGGTTGATCCAAAAAGAATTAAAATCTACGGAAACGGAGGAAAAATGCTACCTTTAATGAACAGCACTTATTACCCGAATGATTTAACTGAGAATGCTATTCAGATTATTGGCGAATCTGACGGGGTTTTTAACAATGATGATTACATTCTTTTTTATGCTGAAGGAACTGATAACTGGAACACGGAGAGTCAGACAAATCTCAATTTATTCGACAACAAATCTTATTATTATATAACTGTAAATGGTGGCGATGGTAAAAGGATTTTAAACCTGAATCAACCTTCTGCAAACACCACACTCGAGCTAAACACGTTTGATGACTATCAATTTCACGAAATCGACCAGACAAACATTGCTCACTTAGGACGTCAATGGTTCGGCGAATCATTTGACATCAATCAGGAACAGGAATTTACATTTACATTTCCGAATCTTGAAACAGCAGTACCATTAAAAATTGAAGTTAACAGTGCTTCAGCTGCCTACACTCCTACTTCGTTTGTAATTACTGCCAATGGACAAAGTATTGGTACTATAAATTTTAATGCCTTAGTACAAAGTTCAGAAGTCAGGTTTTACACAGGAAAACTGCCTGCAAACACTACATTTAACGGATCCGAAAGTGTAAAAATAAAACTTACCTATAATAATAACGGTGTTCCGGGATCAAAAGGATACTTGGACTATATCAATATAACCGCAAAAAGAAAGCTTCTTGGAATCGGAAAACAATTTAAATTCCAGTATGACTTAGCGGGTTCTACGGCAGGAATCGCAAATTACACTATTGGAAATGCAGCAGGAATTTCTCAAATTTGGGATATTACAGACCTATATAATGTATCAAAAGTGGAAAACTCCAATCAGACTACTTTTAGCTTTAAAGCTTCTTTAGGAGAAATTCGAAAATACATTGCCATAGATCCCGCCGATTATTTCAGTCCTTTAAAAGAAAGTCAGTCAA
Organism: Flavobacterium aquidurense; assembly: GCA_900107365.1. GTDB lineage: Bacteria > Bacteroidota > Bacteroidia > Flavobacteriales > Flavobacteriaceae > Flavobacterium > Flavobacterium aquidurense. The sequence goes on along the minus strand of FNPS01000006.1, from coordinate 242,994 downwards.
AAATTACCAATCAAAACCTGAAAGGAACTCTTTTTAAGAACGCTCAGAACAGCTTTCAGGATATCGATTACATCATTATTACGCCAAAGTCTTTAGTTTCTCAAGCTGAAAAACTAGCTAGTTTTCATCGTTCTTACTCTAATTTAAGCACAAAAGTAATTGCATTAGAAAATATCTATCAGGAATTTTCTTCCGGAAAACAAGATATTGCAGCTATAAGAAATTGCATTAAATACATTTACGAAAATGCTTCTTCTCCAGAGAAAAGAGTAAAATACATCAATCTATTTGGAGACGCTTCATTCGATTACAAAGATCGAATTTCAAACAACACCAATATTGTACCTATATACCATTCCTTAAATAGTAATACAATTGGAGAATCTTCATTTGCTTCTGATGATTTTTACGGACTTATGGATCCAGATGAGGGAAATGTAATTTCGTTTTTTGGAGGAATTGACATTGCAGTTGGAAGAATGCTGGTTTCAGACAATGCTCAGGCCGGAGAAATGGTTAATAAAGTACTAGAATATCATGACGCAAAATCTTACGGAAACTGGAGAAATAACTTTGTTTTAGTTAGTGATGATTCAGATCAAAGTTCAGATGCTTCTTTACAGTCCAGGCAAAATAGTTTAGCCGATGGGATTGCTACTGAAAAACCCTTTTTCAATATTGACAAAATTATTCTCGACTCTTATACACAGGAAGCTTCTGCTGGTGGTTCGAGATACCCAAAAGCAAGAAGCGATTTTTTTGATGCTTTTGAAAAAGGAGCGTTGGTTTTTAATTATTTAGGACATGGTGGTGAAGATGGTCTCGCAAGTGAAAGAATTTGGGAAAAATCAGATGGTCAAAACTTAAATAATCAATATAAATATCCGTTATTCATCACTATCACATGTGAGTTTTCGAGATTTGACGATCCAACAAGACCAACGGCCGGTGAATATACTTTTTGGAATCCAAAGGGGGGCGCCATTTCTATGCTAACAACCATTCGGGCAATTGGTCAATTTAATGCTGAAAACTTCAATGATAGTTTAAGCAAAAATCTATTTTCATACGGATCAAACCAATACACAACAATTGCAGAAGCACTCCGAATTTCAAAAAATGAAAACCCAAGTTACTCAAGTAATGTTATTTTTTACATTGGAGACCCCGCTTTGATGTTAGCCATTCCTAAACCACGAATAAATTTAACAAAAGTAAACGATGTTGTGATCTCACAACCAATTCCAGATCTTAAATCACTGTCAAAAATTAAAATTTCCGGAGAAATCACAGACGAAAACAACACTTTATTAAGTAATTATAATGGCGAATTAGCCACTGCTATTTTTGACAAATTAATTACAGCTTCAACTTTAAATAATGATGGATATAGCCCTGCAATGTCATTCAAAACCCTTGGAGAAACTATTTTCAGAGGAAACGCAAGCGTAACCAACGGTCAATTTGAATTTAGTTTTGTTGTTCCGAGAGACATACGAATTGCTGTTGATTATGGAAGAATTAGTTTTTATTCTAAAAAAAATCAACCAATAGAAAACCAATCCGGCTATAGTACTATTATTAAAATTGGCGGAATAAACGAAAATGCACCTCAGGACAATATTAGTCCAAAAGTGAAGTTATATATGAACGACGAAACTTTTGTTTCAGGTGGCATTACAAATAGTTCTCCATTTCTACTGGCTCTTTTAGAAGATGAAAATGGTATAAATACCGCCAGCGGAATTGGCCACGATATTGTTGCAATTTTAGACGGTGATGTAAGTAATCCGTATGTTTTGAATGATTATTATCAAACAAAATTAGATGATTATACTAATGGAAATTTACGTTTCCCATTACGAGATTTAGCAGCAGGAATGCATACAATAAGTTTTACAGCCTGGGATGTTTACAACAATCCGGTAACAAGTGAAATCCAATTTGTTGTAGTAGGAGATGAATCTTTGACATTAACACACGTTCTTAATTATCCAAATCCGTTTTCGACCTATACTCAGTTCTGGTTTTCGCATAACAGACCTTACGAACCTTTGGACGTCCAGGTTCAGGTAATGACAATCACAGGAAAAGTAGTATGGACAAAAAATCAAATCATTACTACAGAAGGTTTTTTATCAAGAGAAATAACCTGGGATGGCAGAGACGATTTTGGAGACAGAATTGGAAAAGGAGTTTACATTTACAAACTTACAGTCAAATCTAATTTGACAAATAAAAAGGCAGAAAAATACGAAAAGCTTGTCATCCTATAATAATATATATATTTGTACAATAAATACCATTATTTCTATAAATGAAAAAAATATCACTTTTATTAATTTGTTTTTTAATTGTTACGTACGTCAAAGCCCAAGATCGACCTATTACAACTGGAGTTCCATTTTTATTAGTAGCCGCTGATGCAAGAGCAGCAGGTCTCGCAGATCAGGGTGTAGCAACTTCTGCCGATGTATTTTCCCAACAATGGAATCCAGCAAAATATGCTTTTTCAGAAGACAAACAAGGTTTCTCAATCAGTTATACTCCATATCTTACTGATTTAGCCAATGACATCTCACTTGGCCAATTAACATATTATAATAAGATCAACGAAAAAAGTGCTTTTGCAACAAGCTTTCGTTATTTTGGTTTTGGAGATATTGAACTAAGAACTACGGGCGATCCAAACGAAGCTGCAAGAATAGTATCACCAAACGAATTTGCGTTAGATGGATCCTATTCTTTAAAGTTAAGCGAGAAATTCTCAATGGCTGTTGCAGGAAGGTATATTCGCTCCAATTTAAAAATTGCTTCAGAAGATATTGATGCTTCTGCTGCAGGATCTTTTGCGGTAGATGTAGCCGGATTCTATCAATCAGAAGAAATTGCCTATACTGATTTCAATGGAAGATGGAGAGCAGGTTTTAACATTCAAAATCTAGGACCAAAAATCCATTATGACAATGATGATTTAAGCTCTAACTTTTTACCAGCCAATTTAAGACTAGGTGGAGGTTTCGATTTCATATTAGATGATTACAACAAAGTTAATCTTAGTGTTGAATTTACTAAGTTATTAGTTCCAACTCCTCCGGGACCCGGAACACCTGTTGACGCTAACGGCGATGGTGATTTTACCGATCCGGGAGATATTTCGCAAGAACAAGCCAATGCCAACAATTACAACAATTATCATGACATAGGTTGGGTTGAAGGAATTTTCAAATCATTTGGAGACGCTCCAGACGGTTTTAGCGAAGAATTAAAAGAAGTTACCTATAGTGTTGCCGGAGAATATATGTATCAGGATGCTTTTGCAGTTCGTGCAGGTTATTTTCATGAAAGTCCGGAAAAAGGAGCCAGACAGTTCTTTTCATTAGGAGCAGGTTTCAAATATAATATCGTAAAAGTTGATGTTTCCTATTTATTCTCGACTTCAAAAGTTAAAAATCCGTTAGAAAACACACTTCGTTTTTCTTTAACGTTTAACTTTGGCGACAAATATGAAACTTATTAAAGAGACAAAATAAAAAACAATAACAATCCAAATTTCTATTTTTTTAGAAATTTGGATTTTTTTTCCCATAAAAACAATGAAAGAAATAAGCGTTACATCATCATTTGTAGTATATGACAACTTAAAAGAGCTTTCACCAGAAATTCAGGACTTAATGAATCAGGCTGTTGAAATTCGCAAAAAAGCATACGCTCCTTATTCTCAGTTTAGAGTTGGCGCTGCCTTACTTTTAGATAACGGAAAAATAGTTTTAGGATCAAACCAGGAAAACGCTGCCTATCCGTCAGGATTATGCGCAGAACGTGTAGCAATTTTTCATGCAGGAAGTGTTTATCCGGAAGCTAAAATTCTAAAAATGGCAATTACTGCCGCTTCAGATACTAATAAGACAACAGCTCCAATTCCTCCTTGCGGTTCTTGCCGACAGTCAATTGCAGAATACGAAATTAAGCAGGATACTCCTATCGAAATCTATTTTATGGGCGAAATTGGTGAAGTTTATCAATCAGCTTCCCTAAAAAACTTACTTCCTTTTATGTTTGATAAAAAGTTCTTATAAAAAAAAGCCAAAAAGTAGCGTTTAAATTTTAGTTCTTAAATCTAATGTCTTATTTTTGCATCCCGACCTTTCGGGCGCAAATTTGTGGGAGGAAACTATTTTGCGTTATAGGCAACAATTGATAACACAAACAACTTTAGCAAAAGAAAGAATTCAGATGAAAGAAGTTACAAAAGAAGTATATTTAAAGTGGTACGAAGACATGCTGCTTTGGAGAAAGTTTGAAGACAAACTTGCAGCATTATACATTCAACAAAAAGTTAGAGGTTTTCTACACTTATATAATGGTCAGGAAGCTGTTTTAGCGGGCGCTTTGCACGCTATGGATTTGACCAAAGACAAAATGATTACTGCTTACAGAAACCACGTGCAGCCAATTGGTATGGGAGTTGATCCCAGACGCGTTATGGCTGAACTTTTAGGAAAAGCAACAGGAACTTCTAAAGGTATGGGAGGTTCTATGCACATTTTCTCTAAAGAACACCGTTTTTACGGAGGTCACGGAATCGTAGGTGGACAAATTCCGGTAGGAGCTGGTTTAGCTTTTGCTGATAAATATTTTGAAACTGGTGGAGTTACTATGACTTACTTTGGTGACGGAGCTGCAAGACAAGGTTCATTACACGAAGCTTTCAACATGGCAATGCTATGGAAACTTCCAGTTGTATTTATCGTTGAAAACAATGGTTATGCAATGGGAACTTCTGTTGAAAGAACTGCAAATCACACTGACATCTGGAAACTTGGTTTAGGATACGAAATGCCTTGCGGACCAGTTGACGGAATGAATCCTGTAAAAGTTGCCGAAGCAATGACAGAAGCTATCGAAAGAGCTCGTCGTGGAGACGGACCAACTTTCCTTGAAATGAAAACATACCGTTACAGAGGACACTCTATGTCTGATGCACAACTATACCGCTCTAAAGAAGAGGTTGAAGAATACAAAAAAATTGACCCTATTACACAAGTTTTAGATGTAATTATGGATCAAAAATATGCTACACAAGAAGAAATTGATGCAATTGACCAAAAGGTTAAAGACTTGGTTGAAGAATGTGTGAAATTCGCTGAAGAATCTCCATATCCTGAATTACAACAATTATACGACGTAGTATACGCACAAGAAGACTATCCATTTACACCTCATAAACTATAATATATTATGGCGATAAAAGTAACAATGCCTCGTTTGAGCGATACTATGACGGAAGGAACGGTAGCGACTTGGTTAAAAAAAGTAGGCGACAAAATTAGCGAAGGAGATATCCTTGCTGAAATTGAAACAGACAAAGCGACAATGGAGTTCGAATCTTTTAACGAAGGAACTCTTTTACATATTGGAATTCAGGCTGGAGAAACTGCTCCTGTTGATTCCTTATTAGCAATTATTGGAAACGAAGGAGAAGACATTTCAGCTTTATTGGCTGGTGGTGACGCTCCTGCTGCAGAAGCTCCAAAAGCGGAAGCTGCTCCGGCTGCTGAAGCAAAAACAGAAACTGCTGCTCCTGCAAAAGCTGCATCTGCATTACCAAAAGGTGTTGTAGTTGTAACTATGCCTCGTTTGAGCGACACTATGACTGAAGGAACAGTTGCAACCTGGTTGAAAAAAGTAGGTGATGCTGTTGCTGAAGGTGATATCTTAGCAGAAATTGAAACAGACAAAGCTACTATGGAGTTTGAGTCTTTCAATGAAGGAACATTATTATACATCGGAATTCAGGAAGGAAATACAGCTCCTGTTGATAGTCTATTAGCTATCATCGGGCCTGCCGGAACTGATATTACTGGAATTGCTGATAACTATACTGCCGGAGGTACTACAACTGCAAGCGCTCCTGCAACTGAAGAAAAAGCAGCTCCTGCAACTGAAGAAAAAGCAACTGAAGCAACTGCTGATACTTCATCAAATGGAGGAAGAATTTTAGCTTCGCCCTTAGCGAAGAAAATCGCTTCTGACAAAGGAATCCAATTAACTCAGGTTAAAGGTTCTGGAGAAAACGGACGTATCGTAAAAAGCGATATCGAAAACTTTACTCCATCTGCGCAAGCACAACCTGCTGCAACTTCTGCTGCTAAACCACAAGAAGCTGCCGCTCCTGCTGCACCAAAAGTATTTGTTCCTGCTGGAGAAGTTTTTACAGAAGAGATCAAAAACTCTCAAATGCGTAAAATTATCGCAAAACGTCTTGCTGAGTCATTATTTACTGCACCTCACTATAACTTAGTGATCGAAGTAAGCATGGACGATGCAATGGCAGCAAGAGCGACAATTAATACTGTTCCGGATACAAAAGTATCTTTCAACGATATGGTAATTAAAGCTTGTGCTCTAGCCTTGAAAAAGCATCCAAAAATTAACTCACAATGGAAAGAAGATGCTATCATCATCAACCACCACGTTAACATTGGAGTTGCTGTAGCTGTTGAAGACGGATTAGTAGTTCCTGTATTGAAATTCACTGACGCTATGAGTTTATCTCAAATTGGCGCTTCAGTAAGAGATCTTGCAGGAAGAGCTAAAAACAAAAAATTAGGACCACAAGAAATGGAAGGAAGTACTTTTACAGTATCTAACCTTGGAATGTTTGGTATCACTGAATTCAATTCAATTATCAACCAACCAAACTCTGCTATTCTTTCTGTAGGTGCAATTGTTGAAAAACCAGTAGTTAAAAACGGTCAGATTGTAGCTGGAAACACAATGATGTTATCATTAGCGTGTGACCACAGAACAATTGATGGTGCAACTGGTGCTCAGTTCTTACAAACATTAAAACAATACATCGAAAGCCCGGTTACAATGTTGGCATAATTTTTTTGTCAGCCTGATCGAAATCGAAGGTTATATTTAATAAAATCCCGTTTTGTTTATTCAAAACGGGATTTTTTATTTAATTTCATCCTCAAAATTCAATACTTCATAAAATGAAAAAACTAATCCTTGTAACTTTATTCCTGACAGCCATCGCCTGCCAGAAAAAAGAGCAAACCGAAAAACCAGCAGTTGTTACAGACGAACACAGTTTCTCTAAACCAGCACTTGCTGTAGTAAAACATTTGGATCTCGACATCAAAGTTGATTTTGATACGCAGACTATCTCAGGAAAAGCTTCCTGGACAATTGACAATGTGAGTAAAGGAAATGAAATTATCTTCGACGAAAACACGTTAAATATTACCAAAGTAACTTTAGGAGACGAAGAAAAAGAAACCAAATTTGAATTGGGTACAGCAGTAGAATTCCACGGAAAACCGCTTCATGTTACAATCGAACCAAATACCACCAAAGTTAATATCTACTATAGCAGCACAAAAGATGCTGTAGCACTACAATGGCTGAATCCACAACAGACAGCCGACAAAAAGAAACCTTTTGTTTTCTCTCAGGGAGAAAGCATTTGGTCACGTACCTGGATTCCGTGTCAGGATTCACCGGGAATTCGTTTTACTTATAATGCAAAAGTTACCGTTCCTAAAGATTTAATGGCCGTAATGAGTGCTTCAGTAAATCCTCAGAAAAAGAACGATACCGGAGTTTATACTTTTAAACAAGACAAAGCAATTCCGTCTTACTTAATGGCTATTGCAGTTGGAGATATTGAATTTCAGGCTATAGATAACAGGACTGGTGTGTACGCAGAACCTTCTTTACTAAAAAAAGCTGCCTGGGAATTTGCTGAATTAGGAAAAATGGTTGGCGCTGCTGAAAAACTATACGGCCCATACCGTTGGGGACGTTATGATGTATTGGTTTTACCTCCAAGTTTTCCTTATGGCGGAATGGAGAATCCAAACTTAACTTTTTTAACTCCGGGCGTTATTGCGGGTGATCGTTCATTAACAAGCTTATTAGCGCACGAATTAGGCCACAGCTGGAGCGGAAATTTAGTTACCAATGCAACCTGGGATGATATTTGGTTAAACGAAGGTTTCACCACTTATGTTGAACACAGAATTGGAGAAGAAATTTTCGGCAAAAAAGAAGCTGAAATGCAGGATGTTTTAACTCGCAAAGACTTAGACGATAATATAGCAGAATATGGCGCTACAAATCCTGATACAAGATTAAAAGTGAGCCTTACAAATAGAAATCCTGACGATGGAATCAGTCAAATTCCTTATGTAAAAGGATATAACTTTTTAAAAGTAATCGAAGCGGCTGTTGGTCGTGAAAAATTCGATCCGTTTATTAAAAACTATTTTGATGCGCATGCTTTTCAATCGATCACAACAGAAGATTTTGTAAAATATCTAAAAGAAAATCTGATCAAAGATGACAAAGCGCTAGCTGACAAAATCAAATTAGACGATTGGATTTACAAACCAGGAGTTCCATCAAATATTACTGCTGTTTCCTCTGAAGATTTTACAACAATAGATAATATTCAGAAAAATTGGAGAACGACTGGTGTTAAAGGATTAAGTGAGAAAATAAAATCAACTACAGAAAAACAGCATTTTATAGACTATTTACCTGCCGATATTACTGTTGAAGAAATGACGACAATCGATAACGAATTCAGTTTTACTAAAAACGGAAACTTCGTTATTAAACGTCAATGGTTCATTCAGGCAATTCGTCATCAATACAAAACTGCTTATCCGGCAATAGAGCAATTTATGATTGCAACAAGCAGAACCGGATCATTGATGTCACTGTATAAGGAATTAGTAAAAACTCCAGAAGGAAAAACCTGGGCAAAACAAATTTTCGAAAAAGCAAAATCAGGTTATCATGCCACAACTGTACAGGCTGTTGATGGGCTATTGAAATAGTTTTCAGTCACAGTTTTCAGTCGCAGTAAACAGTAACAATAAACAGTTTGCATTTTTACACTTTACATCCCCGATTATCAGATAGATAATTCGGGGATTTTTTTTATCCCGTAGGGATTACATGTTGGTAGAAAAAATAACATCCATTTTGATCATTTGTCCCGTTAGGGACTACACCAATATGTAATAATATGTAGTCCCTAACGGGACAAATAGCTATAATACTTGACAATTTATACCAACATGTAATCCCTACGGGATAAATTACAATCGGTTACTCTTTTATTCAAAAAAACAACTCGGGAAAATTGTCCATCACATAGCGTTAATTCTCCATGTTCTAAGATCTGTAATCGTCGCACCTTTGTAATGTCAAAAGACAACAAATAAATAACAACATAAAAATTAAATAAAATGGCACGATTAACAGCATTAAACCCGGAAGAAGTAACAGGAAAAACTAAAGATTTATTCAACGCTGTACAAGCTAAACTAGGTGTTGTTCCGAACATGATGAGAACAATGGGAAATTCTCCGGCAGTATTAGAAGGATATTTAAACTTAAGCGGCGCTCTGAGTCACGGAAAACTAAGTGCCAAAACCGGAGAATTATTAGCTTTAACAATTTCAGAAAAAAACTCATGCGACTACTGTGTTGCGGCTCATACTTTTATTGGAGAAAAATTATTGAAAACCGACCCACAAGTTTTACAAGCGGCGAGAACAGGAAACTCAACTGATGCAAAAACAGAAGCGATTCTTCAATTTGCTAAAACATTAGTTAGTAAAAATGGTTTAGTAAACAACGAAGATGTAAATGCAGTAAAAAATGCAGGAGTCTCAGATGCTGAAATTGCAGAAACTGTTGCTCATGTTGCTTTGAATGTTTTAACCAACTATTTCAACAATACAGCCAATACTGAAATTGATTTTCCAGCAGTTCCAAGTTTAGAACTACAAAACTAATTCAGCAAAAAAACAATTTATAAAGATAGTGGTGAATTCATTCATGACTATCTTTATATTATTAAATGTCAATTATGAGTAATCAGAATGTTTTTACACTAATAAATCCGCAAACAGGCAATCTGGCTTTCAAACTGCTTCCGTTTGGTGACAACAGTCATTTTGATCATTTACAACGCAATAATTTTTTCTCTCTTATTTGGGTTACCAAAGGAAAAGGGAAAGTAAAAGCTGATTTTGCTGAACATCATTTTGAAGAAAATTCACTTCTTGCCTTTTCTCCTTATCAGCCTTTTATGCTTTGTGTAAGCGAACCAATCGAAGGAATTGCAATTCACTTTCATCCCGATTTTTACTGCATTCACATGCATCAAAAAGAGGTTTCCTGCAGCGGTGTTTTATTTAATAATGTTTATCAACCGCCATTTGTTAAAATTACAGACGAAGCTTCTGCCACTTTTAAAATGGTTTTGGATCAAATGAAAACGGAGATTCAAAACACTGATTTGGCGCAATATGAATCTCTGGTTTCTTATTTAAAAATCTTTTTGATTACAGCTTCAAGATTAAAAAATCAGCAATTAGAAGAAATGAAATCGGTTCCGAATTCTAAAGAACCCTTCATTCTTCAAAATTTAAAAGACGCTATCGAAGACAATTTCAAAACCAAACATTCTGCTGGAAATTATGCAGATATGCTGAATATTTCGGCGAAAGCCTTAGCCAAATTATCCAAAAATTATTTCAACAAAACGCTAACCGATCTAATTGCTGAGAGAATCATTATTGAAGCCAAAAGAGAATTATATATGACGAACAAAACCGTTAAAGAAATCGCTTACGAATTAGGTTATGATGATGAACATTATTTCAGTCGATTTTTTAAAACGAATGCCGATGTTTCTCCGCAGTTGTATCGGGAAACGGTAGGATTTGGAAAAATGGAAGCTTAATTTTTATTTTTAGCTTCTATCCATTTTGCCATGTATTTGGTGCTTTTTAAGGTGTGATGCTGCAACAAACTTCCCATGAAATTTTGCAGACGATGACTTTCATAATCACTCATCAGCGAATTAATCTTTGTTATCAAAGCAGTCGAATATTTGCTTAACTGATAACACTCATTCACAACAGCAACTCCATTTTTTTGAGCTTGTTTCCACAAATTTTCATCATGGTAGAATTCAACTGCTTTTTTAGCAAATGTTTCTATATCATCTGAAATAAAACCATTCCAGGGTAAATTTGCATACATTGCCTCAGAACCAATTGTTGTTGTTATGCTTGGTGTACCACATTGCATGGCTTCTAATAATTTTCCTTTTAAGCCCGCTCCAAAACGAATTGGTGCCAAAACTATTCTGGCATTTTTCACCACTTCATTTGCATCTGCTGCTCTTCCCATAATAAAAAAACCGTTTTTAGGCTGATGCAATTGCAACACTTTTTGCGAAGGATAAGCACCATAAACTTCTAAAACTGCTTCTGGAAATTGCTTTTTAATCAAAGGCCAAATCGACTCTTTTAAATATTGAACAGTATTCCAATTGGGTTCATGAAGAAAATTTCCAATGAAAACAAAATTCTTGCGTTCTTCAAACAAAGGCAATTTCAAAAGATCGAGATCCGATATTTCATAAACCAGAAACGGCAAATAATACAATAAATCCGAATCAATCTTAAAAACCTCTTTCAAAACTTTCATTTCAAATTCGGAAATTATAAAAGACAAATCGCATCTTAAAATACTGGCTATTTCACGTTTTGCTACTTCTTCTGACAATAAATCATTCAATGCAAAAGTTCTGTTTTCTTTAAATGCTTTCTGCCTTGCCGTTCTTAAACAATGTAAATCTTCAGTATCTAATAATCGAATTGCTTTTGGACAATTTTCGGCCACACGCCAGCCAAATTGCTCTTCAATCATAAAACGATCAAACAAAACAACATCCGGATTTAATTCGATTACAAAATCATCAAAACTGGAATTATTTAATTCAATTGATTTTTTATCTACTCCAAATTCAGATAAATCAACCATAAAATCACTATCCATTGCCGGACTTGCAAATGTAATTTGAAATCCATTTTGCTTAAAAATAGAGATCAATTGCATCATTCTGCCACCAGCCGCAGACGAATTTGGTTCGGGCCAAACAAAACCAATAATTAAAAGTTTTTTGATCTGATTCATTTTATTTGTTTCAACTTACAAAATAATACTATTTTGCGCGGATTTGCACCATATTTGCTGACTTTCGGTCGTAAAAAAACACTAATTTTGCATAATACTTTTTTCTATAAAATTATGTTAGGATTAAAATTAGCGACAGACCCTCGTTGGGTAAATATAGTCGAATCGAATATCGAAGAAATTTTGACGGATCATGCCTGGTGTGAGCAAAAAGCTGCTTCAAATGCCATTAGCTTAGTTACTTACAACTCTGAATTGGAGGAATTGGTAACTGAAATGCTTGTTATTGCAAGAGAAGAACTAGAGCATTTGCAAATGGTTCATGATCTTATTAAGAAAAAAGGTTTGACCTTAGGGCGAGAAAGAAAAGATCATTATGTAAATGAACTTTTTAAATTCATGAAAAAAGATGGAAGCCGAAAAGACGCACTTTGCGATCGTTTATTATTTTCGGCAATGATTGAAGCTAGAAGCTGTGAACGTTTTAAAGTACTTTCTGAAAATATAAAAGATGAAGAATTAGCCAAATTCTATCGTGACTTAATGATTTCTGAAGCCGGACATTATACTACTTTCTTAGGTTTTGCAAGAAAATATGCTGACAATGTTGATGTTGACAAGCGTTGGAAAGAATGGATAGAATATGAAGGCTCAATCATTACAAATTACGGAAAAAGCGAAACAGTTCACGGATAATATTTTCTTATCTCTATTTTATCTTATTACCTAAATACCTTCATTTGTTATGACAGCAAGTAAAAAGAAATCCGTTTTATTAAAAATAGCTAAATATTTCGGAATAACTTTTGTCGTTATTCTAGGATTACTTTTCTTGATACCTATCATTTTTGCGGATACAATTAAGGAACAAATTAAAAAAACAGCCAACGAAAAACTAAGTGCAGAATTAAATTATTCTGATGTTTCACTTTCGTTTTTTCATCATTTTCCGTCTTTAACTTTAACCTTAAACGATTTGAGTCTTAATGGCTCTGCTCCCTATAAAACTGAAAAATTCATTACTGCAAAAGAAGTTTCTTTCGGAATAAATGTTGCCAGTTTAGTTTTTAGCAAAACAGTAAAAATCGACCAGATTTATTTATCTGATTCCTTTATTAATGTAAAAGTAAATGCAAACGGTGAAGCTAATTACAATATCTACAAATCAACTAAACCTTCAAATCCAAAAGACACAACCGAAACAGCCTTAAAATTAGAGCGAATAGAGATTCTAAACAGTAAAATCATTTACGACGATCAATCAACCAAAGTTCATTTTGATGCCTTCGGATTTAATTACAAAGGAAAAGGGAATCTGGACAAAGCCGTTTTCGATTTATATTCTGTTGCTAAAATTGAAAAATTGAATGTTATTTACGAAGGCGAGCCGTATTTAATGAATAAAAAAGTTGATGCCGATTTAATTACAAAAGTAAACGTCAACTCTTTATCTTTTTTCTTCCAGCAAAATAACCTGAAAATCAATCAGCTACTAGTCGATTTTAAAGGAAATTTCGACTTTTTGAAGGAAGGATACAAAATGAATTTTGTTATTAAATCAGATAATAGCAATTTGAAAGATGTTTTTACAGCTTTTCCACCAAAATATGTTACCTGGCTATCAAAAACCGAATTAAAAGGGAACACTAATTTACTTTTAACGCTAAAAGGAGACTATATCGCGTCAAAAAGTATCGCGCCAGACCTTAATTTAGACATCAAAATTGATAGTGGATTTGTGAATTATAATAAAAGTCCTTTTCCGGTTTCAAATTTATATCTGGATGTAAAAACTAAAGTTCCGTCTTTAAATCCGGATCTTGTGATCGTTGACGCCAAAAATTTGTCTTTAAACATAAATAAAGATTATTTAAAATCTCAATTTCACGTACAAGGTGTAAATACTCCGGATATCAATGGTGAATTTAAAGCTAAAATTGATCTCGGAAAATTAATGAAAGCACTTGGAATTCCGGATGTTGAATTAAAAGGAAATTTAGTTGGTGACGTAAAAACAAACGGAAAATTTGACCCAAAGAACAGACTTTTCCCCGTTACAAAAGGAAATATTGACTTAGAAAACGGTTATTTAAAAACGCCCTATTATCCAAATCCAATTACCAATATTACTATTAAAGCAAAAATTGAAAACAACAAAGGAACTTTTGATGATTTAAAAGTAAGCCTGAAACCTACTCAATTTACGTTTGAAGGAAAACCTGTTTTTGTAGAAGCTGATTTAAGTAATTTTAATGATTTGACTTATGACATCAAAGCAAAAGGAGAATTAGACATCAACAAAATCTACAAAGTTTTCTCTCAAAAAGGATTGGATTTAGATGGTTTTGTAAAAGCTGATTTAGTTTTAAAAGGAAAGCAAAGCGATGCTGAGAAAGGAAATTACAGCAAATTAAACAATAAAGGAACTCTTGAGCTGAGAAATATTGGTATTACATCAGAATATCTTCCGAAGAAATTCATCATTAAAGAAGGTGTTTTCAAAATTAATCAGGATAAAATGTCGTTCAATAACTTTTTGGCTGCTTACGGTCAATCTGATTTTAGAATGAACGGTTACTTGCAAAATGTTTTCAATTATGCAACAACAAATACCGGAGTTTTAAGAGGCTCTTTCACTTCCACTTCACGATATATTAACGTTGATGAGTTTATGTCAAACACAAATGCTGATGCTTCTGTAACAAAAAATCCTGTTCCACAAACGGAAACAAAACCAGCTGAAGCAAAAGGCACTGGCGTTATTATTATTCCAACAAATTTAAATCTACAATTTACAGCAAATGCTCAAAAAGTAAATTTTGACAAACTGAATCTTCAAAATGCCGTTGGTAATCTAAGCATGAACAAAGGCAAATTGACTATGCAGAATACAGGTTTTAATTTAATTGGATGCAATGTCGTTATGAATGCCAATTATCAAGCTGTAACACCTAAAAAAGCAAATTTCGACTACAACATCAAAGCTTCTGATTTTGATATTAAAAGAGCTTACAATGAAATTGAAGTTTTCAGAAAAATGGCGAGCGCTGCTGAAAAAGCACAAGGAATTGTTTCTTTAGATTATCAATTAAAAGGAAGATTAAATGGAAATATGGAACCCGTTTATCCTTCATTAACTGGTGGCGGAACACTTTCTGTGAAAGACGTAAAAGTTAGAGGATTGAAAATGTTTAATGCCGTGAGCAAGGAAACAAGTTCTGAGGCAATGAAAAATCCGGATCTTTCTAAAGTTGACATTAAAACGACGATCAAAAACAACATCATGACGGTTGAACGTTTTAAATTTAAGTTTGCAGGCTTTAGACCAAGAATTGAAGGCACAACAAGTTTAGATGGAAAATTAAATCTAAAAATGCGTCTAGGACTTCCTCCATTGGGGATTTTTGGTATTCCGCTAACGGTTACCGGAACGCAGGATAATCCAAAGATAAAAGTGGGAAGAAAATCTAATGATCTGGAAGAGACAAAGGATACTGAGGAATAAAAGATTAAATTCCAATTCTTTTAAATTCCAAATTCCAATTTTTGCACTGTTTCATTTGAAAACATTATTGACCTTTGTCAAAGTAAAAGACTTGACAAAGGTTTTTTTTTATTAGAAATCCCAATAAAAAAAATCCAAATTCCAATTATGGGCAATCTTGTCAATCCTAACGAAGGAAAGATGGCACTAGAAACTTCACATATAAACTTACAAATCTTTGTCGATCTACTCGCGGGGGTTCCGTCTTCCTCGCGATGACAAAAATGAACATAATCTAATAGGAACTAAACCATAAGCCATAGCAAACTTTAATTCTTTTATATAACTTATATGGTAAGCATAAAAAAACCCGTTCTTTTCAGAACGGGTTTTGTAATAAGT
The DNA here is from genome assembly GCA_900107365.1 of Flavobacterium aquidurense. Taxonomy (GTDB): domain Bacteria; phylum Bacteroidota; class Bacteroidia; order Flavobacteriales; family Flavobacteriaceae; genus Flavobacterium; species Flavobacterium aquidurense. The sequence goes on along the minus strand of FNPS01000006.1, from coordinate 227,093 downwards.
AGTCTAATGATTATGCTTCGAATGGAAGAATAGATACATAAGATTTGTTATCTTTTTTCTTTTGGAACTTAACAACTCCAGCTACTCTTGCGTGTAGTGTGTGATCTTTACTGATGTAAACGTTCTCACCTGGATTATGTTTTGAACCTCTTTGTCTAACGATGATGTTCCCAGCAATAGCAGCTTGTCCACCAAAAATCTTAACGCCTAGACGTTTTGATTCTGATTCTCTACCATTCTTCGAACTACCGACACCTTTCTTGTGAGCCATGACGTATGAGTTTAAATATTGTTATTATTCTTTAGTAGCTTCTTTTTTTGCCTTTGGAGCTGCTGCTTTTTTTGCTTTTGGAGCTGCTTCAACTTCAGTTGCCGGAGCATCTTCTGCTACAACCGCTTTTTTAGCTGCTGCTTTTTTAGTTCCACCTGCTGCAGTAATACCTTCAATTACAATTTGAGTAAGATATTGTCTGTGACCATTTCTCTTTTTGTAACCTTTTCTTCTTTTCTTTTTGAAAACGATTACTTTATCTCCTTTTAAGTGTTGTAACACTTTAGCTTCTACTGAAGCACCTTCTATAGCTGGGGCGCCTAAAGTTACGTTACCATTATCGTCTAATAAAAGAACTTTGTCAAATGAAATACTTGAACCTTCTTCGTTAGCCAAACGGTTAACATAAACCTTTAAGTCTTTGCTTACTTTAAATTGTTGCCCTGCTATCTCTACGATTGCATACATACCAAATTGATTTATTGATTTTTAAGGTTGCAAATATACAATTAATAATTTACTGTGCAATCTCTTATTTCAAAAATATTTATTTAACCTTAAAGTCTGTTTTTCAAGGTGTTTTAGCCACATAAAAAAGCATTTTTAAAGTAAAAGACTGTTAAAGTATTATGAAAACCGAGACAGATTCCTTATTCGTAATTAAAAAAACTTATTTTTGATGTAACTATAAACAAGTCTTGGCTACCTATTACTAAGGTAAATATAAATTATTAATCTCTATGAAAAATTCGATAATGATGTTAAGTGCTGCACTAATGCTCGGCGGAGTTGCTCATGCTCAAAAAGTAGCTTTTGAAGAATACAATCTGGATAATGGTATGCATGTAATTTTGCATAACGATCCTTCTGCTCCTGTTGTCATTACGTCTGTAATGTATCATGTTGGTTCAAAAGACGAACGACCTGACCGAACCGGTTTCGCACACTTCTTTGAACATTTATTATTTGAAGGAACTCAAAATATAAAACGTGGCGAATGGATGAAAATTGTTACCGCAAATGGCGGAGTTAACAATGCCAATACATCAGACGACAGAACCTATTATTACGAAGTTTTCCCATCAAACAGTTTAGAATTGGGTTTGTGGATGGAATCTGAGCGGTTAATGCATCCTATTATCAATAAAATTGGTGTTGATACTCAGAACGAAGTTGTTAAAGAAGAGAAAAGAATGCGTTATGATAATCAGCCTTATGGAAACATTTTGCCTGTTGTTAAAGAGAATATGTTCAAAAACCATCCTTATCGCTGGACTACTATTGGTTCTATGAAAGATTTGGATGCTGCAACTTTAGAAGAATTTCAGGCTTTTAATAAAAAATTCTATACACCAAATAATGCTGTTTTAGTAGTTGCCGGAGATTTTGACAAAACCAAAACAAAAGAATGGATTCAGAAATATTTTGGTCCAATTCCGAAAGGTGAAGTGGTTAAAAAACAAACTTTTGTTGAAGAACCTATTACTAAGACAATAAAAGCAACATACGAAGATCCAAATATTCAGATTCCGATGGTTATTGCCTCTTACAGAACACCATCAATGAAAACCAGAGATGCAAGAGTTTTAGATCTGATTTCTTCTTATTTGAGTGATGGAAAAAGTTCAAAATTGTATAAAAAAATAGTCGACGATAAAAAAATGGCACTCCAAATTGGCGCGGTAGGTTTTAGTCAGGAAGATTACGGAATGTACATTTTATACGGTTTACCAATGGGAACTTATACCATGGCCGACATCTTAAAAGAAATGGATGAAGAAATTGTAAAGATCCAAACCGATTTGATTTCTGAAAAAGATTATGAGAAATTGCAGAATAAATTCGATAATAACTTTGTAAACGCAAATGCGACTGTGGAGGGAATTGCTGAAAATCTCGCTTCTTATTATTTACTTTACGGAGATGTAAATCTTATCAATACAGAAATTGACCTGTATCACTCTATCACAAGAGAAGAAATCAGAGCCGTTGCTAAAAAGTATCTAAATCCGAATCAACGTTTGGTTCTAGAGTACGTTCCTTCAACAAAAGTTCAAAATTAAGAGCGCCAAGTCATGAGAAAAATACATACAGTTTTAATCCTTTTATTCCTAACTGGAATTATGCAAGCACAAGATCGTCCACAACCAAAACCAGGTAATTCACCAGTAGTCAATATCAAAAAACCACAAACTTTTGTTTTGGCAAACGGCATGAAAGTTCTGGTGGTTGAAAATCACAAGCTACCAAGAGTAAGTTTCAATCTTACTTTAGACAATGCTCCTTTTACAGAAGGAAGTAAAAAAGGTGTTGATGAATTAACCAGCAGCTTAATTGGAAATGGTACTAAAAAAACAGCAAAAGAAGCTTTTAATGAAGAAATTGATTTTTACGGTGCCAGCATTAACTTTACTTCATCGGGTGCTTATGCAAGTTCGCTATCTAAATATTCCGGACGTGTTTTAGAACTTTTGGCCGAAGGAGCTTTACAGCCAAATTTTACACAAACAGAATTTGATAAAGAAAAAGAAAAATTACTTGAAGGACTTAAAGCCGACGAAAAAAGCGTTCCTGCTATTGCCAATCGTGTTGTTGATGTTTTAGCTTTTGGAAAAAATCATCCTGCCGGCGAATATCTTTCTGAAGAAACAGTTAAAAATGTTTCTCTTGCAGATGTTCAGGCAAACTACGCTACTTATTTCGTTCCTGAAAATGCCTATTTAGTAATTATTGGAGACATTAAATTTAAAGAAACAAAAGAAGCCGTCGAAAAGCTTTTTGGGGGCTGGAAAAAACAAGCCGCTCCAAAAAATACTTACCCGGATCCTGTAAATGTTTCTAAACTTCAAATTGATTTTGTTGATGTTCCAAATGCAGTTCAATCTGAAATTTCATTGGTAAATACGGTAAATTTAAAAATGAGCGATCCTGATTTTTTCCCTGCCGTAATTGCAAATCAAATTTTAGGTGGCGATTTCAATAGTTATTTAAACATGAATTTACGCGAAAAGCACGCCTGGACTTACGGTGCAAACTCAAGCATTGGAAGCGGGAAATATGTAACTAAATTCAAAGCTTCATCTGCCGTTAGAAATACCGTAACAGATAGTGCAGTGGTGCAATTTGTTGAAGAAATTAAAAGAATCAGAACTCAAAAAGTTTCTGAAGATGTCTTGAAAAATGTAAAAGCAGGTTATATTGGGCGTTTTGTAATGCAGGTTGAAAAACCACAGGCAGTTGCCCGATACGCACTGAATATTGAAACTGAAAAATTGCCTGCGGATTTCTACGAAAAATACATTCAGACTATAAATAACGTTACTGCAGATGACATTTATCGTGTCGCTAATAAATATTTCCTTTTGGATAATATGCGAATCATAATTGCAGGAAAAGGTTCTGATGTGATTACTGGTTTAGAGAAACTTCAAATTCCGATTTACTATTTTGACAAATACGGAAATCCTGTTGAAAAACCTATTACCAAAAAAGAAGCTCCAACGGGAATTACAGCAAAAACTGTTTTTGAAAATTACATCAAGGCAATTGGAGGCGAAAAAGCAGTTTCAGCTGTAAAAACACTTTATATGAACGGAACAACAACTATTCCACAGGCTCCAGGCCCTTTGACTTTTACCTCTAAATTAGATTCAAAAGGAAAAATGATGATTTCGCTTGCCATGGGAACCATGAACTTAATGAAACAAGTTGTAAACGATAAAGGTGCTTATATTGAACAACAAGGACAACGCAAAAACCTGGAAGGTACTGATCTTGCCGAAATGAAAGCCAATGCAGCTCCATTTGAAGAATTGCAATTACAAAAAAGAACTGATTTAAAAGTAGACTCAATCGAGCCAATTAATGGTAGCGATGCGTATGCTATAAAAGACGGAAAAACTACTTATTTCTATGATGTTAAATCAGGTCTAAAAGTAGCCGAATCTAAAGTTCGTGAACAAGGCGGGAAATCAGCAACGCAAATAACAAACTTCAACGATTATAAAGAAGTAAAAGGTGTAAAAGTTCCTTTTAACTTAATTCAGAATGTTGGTTTTGAATTGGATATAAAAATGTCTGATATTAAGATTAATGAAGGAGTTTCTGAGAAAGATTTTCTTTAAGAAGGTTCAAAGTTACAAAGGCTCAAAGGAGCAAAGGTTTTGAACATTAATTATTCTTTTTAAAAGTCTTGTCAAAGTTAAAACTTTGACAAGACTTTTTTTTATGTATATTTTTTTTCAGGCTGATCGAAGTCGAAGGTCCATTCCAATTGCCTCCTTTTTTCTACTTACGGTGTGACAAAGCAGAAACATTTTACATCTCACAAAAATCATTTTACTCTTAAAAAGCTATTTTTTAGCAGACAAATAAACGCCAATCAAAATAATAAAGGCACCAAAAAACTGAATGGGCGTCAACATTTCATTATCTAATAATCCCCAGAAAAAAGCGACTATCGGGATTAAATACGTTACTGATGTTGCGAAAACCGGCGATGACATCTGGATCAATTTAAAGAACAATACATTCGCAATTCCGGTTCCTAAAACACCGAGAATCATTACAAATAAAATCGAATGTTGGGTAGCTTCAAAATTGATTCTTTGCGGAATATCAGTTGTACTTAAAATAATTAATGCCGGTATTAACAAAACGGCAAAGTTTCCGGTAGTAATACTTAACGAATTTAAATCTGATAAATGCTTTTTAATCAAATTGACATTTATGGCATAACAAAGTGTTGCAATGACAACCAAAAGAACATAATAGTAATTCTGCCCCGGATGCGCTGACGCGCCGCTTAAAACTAACAGCAAGCAACCCACCAATCCAACAAAAACACCTAAAACTTGTCGCTTTTGAAACTGAATTCCGAAAACAAGAATTCCCAAAACCAAAGTATTCAAAGGTGTTAATGAATTTAAAATAGCCACAATCGAGCTATCGACTTCAGTTTCTGCAATAGCAAAAAGATAGGCCGGAGTAAAAGTTCCGAAAAAAGAGGTTATAGCAACAAATTTCCATTGGCGACGTGAAATTTTCTTCAAACTTTTAAAGCCAACAATCAATAGAAATAAGGCAGCAAAAATAATTCGGAATGAACCTACCTGAACAGCTGTTAATCCGACTAATCCTCTTTTAATTAAAATAAAAGAGCTTCCCCAAATTAGCGAAAGAAGCAATAAATAAGCCCACTTTAATTGTTTTGCATCCATGAAACGTATTTTACTGCAAATTTGTAATAATTTTACAAACCAGCCTCCCTAATTTTATTAATTTTGCAATGAACTTATTGACAAATTAAAATTTTATATAATGAAATTCACAAAAATAATAGCAACATTAGCAATTGCAGGTTTAGTATTGGTAAGCTGCAAAAAAGAAGAAGATAAAAATTTAGCGAATATCAAAGCCATAGAAACAGCTCCAAAAGAACATAAAGCAATTGCAGCTGAAAATGTTCAGACTGCTAGTTTCGAAATCGAAGGAATGACTTGCGCTATGGGATGTGCAAAAACAATCGAAAAAGAACTAACAAATCTTGACGGAGTAGAAAAAGCTACTGTAGATTTTGATAAAAAAACAGCTACTGTTGTATTTGACAAAACGGTTCAAAATCAGGAAAACTTAACAAAAACTGTTCAAGCGACAGGAGACGGAAAAACGTATAAAGTTTCGAATATTAAATCGTAATTAAATAAATTCCAATTGTTGTTGCAATTTGGAATTTTCTTAAAGTAATATTTAATTTTTAACACACAAAAAAGGCGTTCAAATTGAACGCCTTTTCTATGATTTTATTTTTCTATTTCCACTTCAAGGTCTCCATAAGCCTTTGCATATCATTTTTAATATAACTCGCAGCAGGCATAACCGAATCAAAATTAGGTTTAGCATAAAAATAAACCGATCCTGTTATAAAGTGTTTTGTACTGTCAGTCACGTAAAATTGTGAGTTTGTTGCAGCGTTTCCATCTACCTGATAAAACATCCCGTAAACTTTTTTCTGAGGATTTAAATACGGTTGCTCCAAAATATCATCCGCTTTAATAACATGTTCGTAAGTTAATTTCTGAGCATCTTTAAGCAATTTTTCGATATTACCATTTACCGGTTTGTAAGTCAAATAAATTGTTGCTTTCATTTTTGGATACGTAATTGCAAAACCACAATCCTTTTCTCCTTTAATAGTGGCAGCCTCATTCATTTCAAAAGTAAAAGGGCAATTATTTTCAAAATTAACATATTTTGCTTCCGGATAGTCTAAGCGTAAAAAACCTGATGGCTTAGGCAAAACATCATCTTTACAGCTTACAAATGTTACTGTTAGCAAAATGATTGTTATTGAAATTATTCTTTTAAACATTTTATTCTATTGTTACTTTTATTTGCTTTATACGCTTTTTATCTACTGTTTCTATCGTAAAAACACAGTTTTCGAAAGCTATTTTTTGATCTTTTTTTGGAAAATTACCAAGGATTTCTAAAATAAAACCCGCCAATGTTTCTGCTTCACCTTTATGTGACTCAAAAATATCTTCGTCGACATCAATAATTCTGTAAAAATCTTTCAAGTTAATTTTTCCTTCAAAAAGAAAATTCTTTTCATCAATTTGTGAGAAATTTAAATTTTCATCATCAAACTCATCGCTTATATCCCCTACTATTTCCTCTATAACATCTTCTAAAGAAACCAATCCCGATGTCCCTCCGTATTCATCAACCACAATCGCCAAATGACTTTTAAGGCTTTGAAAATCCTTAAGTAAATTATCCAGTTTTTTATTCTCAGGAACAAAAAAAGCTTTCCTCATTAAAGTCGTCCAGTCAAATTCTTTCTTATCAATATGCGGCAATAAATCTTTAACAAATAAAACGCCTTCAATCTGATCAATATTGTCACGATAAACAGGAATTCTCGAAAAGCCTTTTTCGATTATCTTCGGATAAATAGCTTCAAAGGATTCTGATATTTCCAAACCAAAAATATCAATCCTCGGACTCATAACTTGTTTTGTATCCGTATTTCCAAAGGAAACAATTCCTTCTAATATTTTTTGCTCATCTTTTGATGTCCCTTCTGAATCTGTAAGTTCCAAAGCCTGAGAAAGCTGGTTTATTGAAAAACTATTTTTCTGTTTTCCCAATTTATGTTGCAAATATAACGTAACACTGCGCATCGGCAAGCTTATTGGGGACAGTAATTTATCTAAAAAAGAAATTGGATAGGCTACCCATTTAGCAAATTTTATATTGTTTCGGCTTGCGTAAACTTTAGGTAAAACTTCTGCAAACAATAAAATCAGAAACGTAACGAGAATTACTTCTAAAATAAATTTTAAAACTGGTGAACTGATATCATCAAAAATATTTTGCCCTATAAAAGAGAACAAAATTACAACACCAATATTTAAAAAATTATTGGCTACTAATAAGGTCGCTAAAAGTTTTTTGGGCTTATCTAAAAGATTGGAAATAATTTTCCCTTTTGGGAGATTGTCCTGTAAGGTTTCATCAATATCTTTTTGAGATAAAGAAAAAAGTGCTACTTCGGCACCTGATACAATTGCTGATAGAAACAGCAAAATAAATATTCCGACAAAACCAACTATTAAATTGATGTCTAAAGTTGTAGTAAAAAATAAACTGGGCTCCGGGTCCAAATTAAAAAAGATTAGTTAAACAATCAGAAAGGCAAGTCGTTTATAGGCAAGCTTTCGTTCGACGCATCAAAGTTAGTATTTTTTGCGGATTCCTGATCCTGATGTGGCTTATGATTTCCTGTTTCTTTTTTGGTAGTCAAGAAAGTAAACTCAGTTACCTGAATTTCGGTCGTATATTTTGTAATACCGTCTTCGGCTTGCCATTGACGTGATTTTATACGTCCTTCAACATATATTTTATCCCCTTTAGATAAATATTTCTCGCAGATTTCAGCGGCTTTATTGCGCACAACTAAATTATGCCATTCAGTTGAAGTTATTTTTTCGTTGGTCGTTTTATTGATATATACTTCATTTGTAGCTAACTGAAAACGACCGATGCAGTTTCCTCCATCAAAATAATGCATTTTCACGTCATCGCCCAAATGGCCAATCAGCATCACCTTATTTAAAGTTCCGTTCATAGTTTTTAGTGGTATTTATCCCAAAGATACATTTTTTTAGCAAATTATTTCCTGCTTTTCTATAAAATTATAAATCACAATTGGAAAAGGAAAAGTTTTTAAATCACTGGTATTCACACCATTCACTATTTTTTCTTTAATTTTAACTTTCCAGAACTGAATATGGAGATGTTGATGCGAAAGCTTATGAATAACAGTCGTTTCCGCACACTCCTCTATACCTATAATAGTATAGGAAGGAAAAACATTAAATTGGGCCGCTTTTGAGACAACATCAAAACCAACAATTTCGTGTGTTTCCAAAAGAGGAAATTCATATAGATTGTGCCAAATTCCTTTTGCAGTCCTTTTTTGAATTAAAGTATTACCCAGAACATCTTCTAAAACCAAATAATTAAAGAAACGATTTGTGATTTTTACTTTTTTTGATTTCACTGGTAAACTATCAACTTTCTTTTTTTGCAAAGCCGCACAACTTTCATTAAAAACACAAATCATACAGTTTGGACTTTTAGGCACACATTGCAAAGCACCAAATTCCATTATTGCCTGATTAAAGATTGCAGGATCATCTTTTGGCATTATTTCATTAGCCAGTGCCGTAAATTCTTTTTTTGTTGCAGGCAAACCAATATCCGATTCAATATCAAAATATCTTGAAAGTACTCTAAATACATTTCCATCAACAACAGGAACCGCTTCATTATAAGAAAAAGAAGCAATCGCAGCGGCGGTATATTCACCAACACCTTTTAATTTTAGTAACCCATTATAGTTTTCCGGAAAAACTCCATTTAACTCATTTGCCACATATTGAGCTGTTTTATGCAGATTTCGGGCGCGAGAATAATAACCTAACCCTTGCCAAAGTTTCAAAACCTGCTCTTCTGAGGCATTTGCCAAATCAAACACTGTAGGAAATTCTTGCGTAAAATTGAAAAAATAAGGCATTCCCTGAGCAACTCGCGTTTGCTGCAGGATAATTTCTGAGAGCCAAATTAGGTAAGGATCGGTCGTATTCCGCCACGGCAAATCGCGCTTGTTCTGTAAATACCAACTTATCAATATGTTATGAAAATCCATTATAAAATACTTAGAAAACAAAAGTAAATGTTTATGTAATTAAAATTTAACGAATTAGCTTGATTAATTATTTTTTTAATTCCTATATTTGCAAACTCAAAAAAATAGTACATCATTTATAAAATAAAATAGGAAAGAAAATGACGAAAGCAGATATCGTAGCGAAAATTTCAGAGAAACTAGGTCTTGAAAAAGGAGATGTTCAAGCAACAGTAGAAACTTTTATGGAAGAAGTTAAAACTTCTTTAGAAACTGGTGACAATGTTTACCTAAGAGGTTTCGGAAGTTTTATCGTAAAAACCAGAGCTGAAAAGACAGGAAGAAACATTTCAAAAAACACCACTATCAAAATTCCTGCACACAATATTCCTGCGTTTAAACCTGCAAAAGTTTTTGTAGAAGGAGTAAAAACTAACAACGAAGCAAAATAATATTAATTAATCATAAAATCGACACGATATGCCAAGTGGTAAAAAAAGAAAGAGACATAAGGTAGCTACTCACAAACGTAAAAAAAGAGCGAGAGCTAACCGTCACAAAAAGAAAAAGTAGTTTTAAACTACTTTTTTCTTTTTAAACGTTCATTGAAATTGGAATTTAGTCTCAGTGACCAGTCACAGTCTGCAGCTTAAAACTGCTAACTGATACTTAAAACTGCTAACTAAAATCCCCCGGGTTCAATACCTGTTAAAAATATTGTTTAATCCATCTGTAGATAAGATTTTAGATCTTAGATTTTAGATTGTAGCTTTTTTAAATCTATATTCTTTTCTCTATATTCTATTTTCTGAAAAAACAGATAAAAATTTACAGTGTGAATAAAGAATTAATCATTAGATCTAGTTCTGAAGCCGTAGATTTTGCCTTATTAAAAGATGGAAAACTAATTGAATTACACAAAGAAGAAGAGAAAAGCAACTTTCAGGTTGGTGATATTTTTATTGCCAAAATACGAAAACCAGTTGCTGGACTTAACGCTGCTTTTGTAAATGTGGGCTTCGAAAAAGATGCCTTTTTACATTATCACGATTTAGGACCTAACTTAGCTTCCCAACTGAAATTCATAAAACTTGTAAGCGCAGGTAAAATAAAAGATTTCTCCCTAAAAACCTTTCAGTTTGAAAAAGAGATTGACAAAGATGGCATCATTACTGATATTTTAAGTGCCAATCAATCTGTTTTAGTTCAAGTTGTTAAAGAACCTATATCAACCAAAGGTCCAAGGATAAGCGCTGAGCTTTCATTGGCAGGAAGATTTATTGTTCTCGTTCCGTTTTCTGACCGTGTTTCTATTTCTCAAAAAATAGAAGACAAAAAGGAAAAGGATCGTCTAAAAAAACTTGTTCTATCGATCAAACCTAAAGGATTTGGTGTTATTGTTCGCACAGTAGCCGAAGGCAAAAACGTAGCCGAATTAGAAAAAGATTTGCAGAACCTGCTTGGCAGATGGACTGCAATGTGTAAAAAATTACCAACTGCTCATCATCCATCAAAAGTATTAGGAGAGCTTAACAGAGCTTCTTCGATATTAAGAGATGTATTTAATGATACCTTCAGCGGTATTCAGATAGATGACGAAGAGTTGTTCCACCAAACGAAGGAATATCTGCAAGAAATTGCACCTTCAAAACAATCGATTGTAAAGTTTTATCAATCAAATGACACTCCAATTTTCGAGAAATACAATATAGAGAGACAAATCAAAACTTCATTTGGACGTACCGTTTCCATGAGTAAAGGCGCCTATCTTATTATTGAACATACTGAAGCTCTTCACGTTATAGACGTAAACAGCGGAAACCGTTCAAATAAGGCGACCAACCAGGAAGACACGGCCATGGAAGTGAATATGATTGCTGCCGCTGAAATTGCCAGACAACTTCGTTTGCGTGATATGGGCGGAATAATCGTAGTTGATTTTATCGATATGTCTAATCCTGAAAACAGGAAAGTCTTGTTCGACTTCTTGCGAGAAGAAATGAGCGACGATAAAGCAAAACATAAAATCTTACCGCCTAGTAAATTTGGTTTAGTTCAAATTACCAGACAACGCGTGAGACCAGAAGTTAATATTAAGACTAGAGAAGAAGATCCAAACAATGAACATGGCGAAATTGAAGCGCCAATTTTAATCATTGATAAAATCGCATCTGATCTGGACAGAATTTTAAAAATCCACAAAGGCGTCGTGCTTAATGTACATCCGTTTGTGGCTGCATACCTCAGTAAAGGTTTTCCATCATTACGTTCAAAATGGTTTTTTGAACATAAGAAATGGGTGAAAATCATACCTCGTGACGCTTACACGTACTTAGAATACCATTTCTATGATAAAAAAGGAAATGTTATTTCAGAATAAAATAAAAACCGCCTCTCGAAAGATTGGCGGTTTTTTTATGACTTTTTTTTCCGCCACGAATTCACGAATTAATTTTAAACTAATTCGTGAATTCGTGGCTATTTTTTTTACTACAATTTTCCTGATTTGAAATTTAGACCCGAGCCGATAGCGAAATGGTAAAGCAATTCACGAATTATTTTTTCACGCAGATTTAAAAGGTTTGCCACAAATTACACAAATTTTCACTAATTAAATTTGTGGCAATTTGTGCAATTTGCGGTAAAAACACAACCACAAACTCACAAAATAATTCGTGAATTCGTGGCGGAAAAAACTTTTGAGTGTGCTTAATTTTGGAATTTTTAATCTTTATTCCCTCACAATTTCAATTTTCCGTCTAATTTCATTTCCAAAAGCATCAACAACTGTGATATAATGCGTTCCTGAAGTTGGCGTAATAGGTAATTCATGAAACGTTTTGGTGGTCGCTTTATAAACATCATCAACATACCAAAACAATTCTTTATCTCTTTCTGAATAAGCGACTTTCAGAATTACAGGCTGCACTTCGCTATTAAAATTCTTCGTTAAATAAATTTTACTATTCGTTTTCGGATAAATAAAATCCATTGTTGTCGTTTGTGTTCCCTGGCAATCTTCCTTAAATGGCGGCAAAGGCAAATATTCAATATGCTGACTTTTGTAATACCACGCCATAACCGGAGGCAAAACAAACCAGCTTTTAGTGATAATATTATCAACACTTTCGCAACTGCTATTAACCTGGAATCGCTCCGATTTATCTAAATGAACCTTTTTATGATACGGGCAAACTGCCGTAGATTTTCCTTTTTTAGAAACCCATTGTTTGATTTTAGGACAATCTTCTTTTGCCAGATAACCGCTTAAACGACAAACCTCAACTTCTTCTAAATCCTTATAAGGTGTTGCGAACCACTTTTGTCTTGGCAATAAATTAAAAACATCAAATAAAATAGGTGCTGCACTCGTAACTCCTGTTAAGGTTGGTCTACCCTCGCCTGTTGCATTTCCCACCCAAATCCCTACTACATATTTTGAATTGGTACCAATGGCCCAGGCATCTCTATTTCCAAAACTGGTTCCGGTTTTCCAGGCAATTTTTAATGAGCTATCATAAAACTTCCAGGCTTCATCTCCTTCCGGACGGTTTACTTGTTCCATTGCATTATACGTTAACCAAATTGCTCCGGCGCCTATTATATTCTTTTGGTCTGTTTCTGAACCAAAATCGGGTTCAAAATCATTTTTAAAATTCAGCTCTATAAATTCCTTCGTTCGATACTTCGCTTGCTTTTTAGTATAATAATTTACAGTTGAAGACAATCCTGCATACGTTCGACATAAATCCCATAAATTACTTTCGGCACCGCCCAAAATAAGCGACAATCCGTAATGATCTGGTGTTTTATTAATATCTCTTAATTTGAATTTTTGCAATTCTTCATAAAATTTATTCACACCAAAATCCTGAAGCATTAAAACTGCAGGAATGTTCAGCGATCGCGACAAGGCGCGATGTGCCGGAACTGCTCCGTCAAATGTGAGATTAAAATTCTGCGGTGTATATCCTGCTATTTGCGTTGGTACATCAGCTACTAAAGTATTCGGCAATAATTCGCCGTCGTCCAGCATTCCAGCGTATAAAAGCGGTTTCAAAATACTACCGGTGCTTCTTGGTGCATCAATAATGTCAACATCTTTTTGGTGATCTTTATCTGTTGGAGCATTACCAACATAACTCATTACGTTTCGATTCTCAACATCAATAACTAAAATAGCCAGATTATTCACTTCATTCTGTTTGTACTGATTGTAATAATACCTTGCAATTTGATTGACTCTGTTTTGCAAAGCATAATCAATCGTAGTTTTTACACGGGTTCCTTCTTCACTTTTAGCAACTCGCTGCAACAAATGAGGCGCAATCTGAGGCAAATCATAAGGTTTTTGCGGCAATGGTTCATCAATTGACAATTCGTAAGTCTGTTGATCAATAATTCCTTCCTGATGTAATTTCAACAATAATTGGTTACGTTTATTCAATAACTTGATCTGATTTTTACCCGGATAAATCAAACTTGGTGCATTAGGCAAAACAGCCAATACAGCATTCTCAGCCCATGATAATTGACTCGATTGCACTCCAAAATAACGCCACGAAGCCATTTCAAGTCCAACCACATTTCCTCCAAAAGGTGCATGAGCTGCATATAATTCAAGAATTTCATTTTTAGAATATCCCAATTCTAATCGGGTTGCGAGAATGATTTCGATTAATTTTTCAAAATAGGTTCTTCCTTTTCCTTTTCGGGATAAACGAATAACCTGCTGTGTTAACGTACTTCCACCTCGAACCACTTTGCCTGCCTTTTTGTTTTGTTTAATTGCGTTTAACATCGACACCGGATTAAATCCGGGGTGCTTGTAGAAATATTCGTCTTCAAAATAAACGATACATTTTTTGAATTTATTAGGCACACTATCCTGCGCAGGAAAACGCCACTGTCCGTCATCGGCTATTTTTGCGCCAAGCAGTTCTCCTTCTTTACTTTCAATTACCGTTGAATAAGGTTCCTGAAATAATGTTCGTGGTATAGAGAAATAATAAATCAGCAAAAGCAGAAATGCAATTGCTGATTTTATTTTATTCTTTTTTATCCAATTTATAATGCGTTGTGAAAACGCTATTAATTTATTTTTCAAAGTAATTCGAAAGTTTTTTTAGTATCCTAACAGGTTTTCAAAACCTGTTAGGTATCTTTTTAATAATAACTATAAGAAAATCAACTTTCTCTTAATACCATACCTAACAGGTTTTGAAAACCTGTTAGGAGAGAAAACTAAATAATAAAACGGCTCTTTTAATCGTCACTTAAACTTACGTCATTTAGTATTCCTTCATAAACAATTCTTCTTTCATCATGACAAAATTTAAAGTTTTCTAAGTCATCAAATAATTCAAGAATAAATTGTCTATCAATACTACTTTGTTTAACTGATAAATAGGAACGATACGATGAATGTAAATAATTATCGAAGTGTTCAGTAAATTTATGTTTAATCGGATTCAAATGAACATAAATGATTAATTGCTTTAAATAATTTTCATTTTCAATTCTATTGCGTTGCAGATGTTCTTGAAATAGGCTCCCAGTTCTATTATATGCTTTATTGATACTTTTAGAATAGGCATTAAACAAATTCGAAAATGGTAAATGAATTTTTTCTTTAAATTTTTCCGGTATATCTTTTCTATCCTTAATTCGTAAAACTATATGAAAATGATTCTTAAGTAAACAATAGGCATAAATATCAGCAATTGGAATAATATATTTTTTTAATTTTTCCAGAAAATAATTATAATTCTTTTCTTCAATAAAAATATTCTCTTTGTTATTTCCTCTATTATAAATGTGATAATATTGTCCTTCTTCGAAAAAATCCTTCTTCACCTTCTCTAATTTTATTATCCTAACAGATTTTTAAAACCTGTTAGGTATGTTTTTCTTTCTTTAACTAACTCCAATAATACCTAACAGGTTTTAGAAACCTGTTAGGATACGTTTATTTCACCACCTCAACCCAGAATCCTTTTGTTCTGGCTAAGAAAGTATTATCATACATGGCTTCACATTGTAAACCTGGTAAATAATAATTCCCCAGATAAGAAGCATTCAACAAAATTCTAAAGACTTTTGTTTCTCCGGCTTTCATTCCAAAGTAGAAATTAGTTCGGTCATCACGAATATCAATGTAATCTGCAATGTTGTTTGTTGCATCTCCATAATCAGTAAAACGAGTATTTACAATTTCGAATCCTGAAGGCAGAATTTGCGATAATGCTACATTTTCTACATGCTCATTTCTTTGATTTCTTATCGTTACTTCAGCAACAAATTCTGTTCCCTGACTGATTTTTGAAACATTAATAACACTTCCTTTTCTGTTTTTGAAAACAATAGATGCCGAAACATCACTCTCAATTGCCTTCTCTTGTCCGATTGGCAATATTCCAGTGTTCAAAACACGAACGTAAACCGTGTTATTTTTAATGTTTTTCAACGTTATGCTATTAGCACCCGTTTGAGCAACCAAACTTCTGTCTGCGATTGTTTTTTGAGTGTTTATCGTCTCGCCTTTTCCATTTTTGTTAAACTGAATATTGATTCCTTTTGGAGCATTATTTACAGCAAATTTCGACATTGCATACAAACAATACGCTGTAGTCTGGGTGCTCATCCACTGATTGTTAGACATTTGTTTGGCTAATTTTGAAGCCATATCAAATGCTTTTTGTTTTTGTCCTAAAAGCAGCATTGTCTCCAAAGCCATTGCTCTGTTTCTCTCGCTTGAACCGTAATAGTAATAATTATAATTACTTGATTCGTCTTCAATTTTGCTATGTAAAAACAAATTCAGTCCTGCCGATTTTTGACCCGCCAAAACATATGCCGCCGCTAAACGCAGCTTACTTTCGTTTGAAATTCCTTTGGTTTCTCTTAATCTGTTCATCGACGATAAATCGGCATTTCCGGCTAAGGCCAAAGTGTATAATCTATAAGCCTGCGCTAAATCATTTCCGTATTTCGGTTCAAAACGCCATTGTTTTGCTTCGCGTTGTTGATACGAAATCCATTTTGATTTGAAATTAATTGGCAACACATATCCTTTTTTCTCTGCTTCAATCAGGAAATGTCCTGCATATGAAGTTCCCCAATCATCTGCAATTGTATTGCCTTGCCAGTAAGCCACACCTCCATTTGATAATTGAAAACTTCCCAATCTTGTAATTCCAGCCGTAATATTTTTTTGAATAAGTGCTTTACGAGTTGCATCCAAATCAACAACATCATTTAAATACAATTGTGGAAAAACCGAAGAAGTTGTTTGCTCCACACAACCATGAGGATACTGAATAAGATATTGCAATCTTCCGTTCAGATTCATTG
Organism: Flavobacterium aquidurense; assembly: GCA_900107365.1. Taxonomy (GTDB): domain Bacteria; phylum Bacteroidota; class Bacteroidia; order Flavobacteriales; family Flavobacteriaceae; genus Flavobacterium; species Flavobacterium aquidurense. Next base: position 210,276 of record FNPS01000006.1, on the reverse strand, counting down.
TTGGCATTGACGAAACTTCCAATCTTGCTTTATTGCTTCCTGAAACTCCAAAGGTTTTCCATGAAATCGTTTTGGTACTGTTTGGAGGCAGTATCACATCGGTAAAAGTATTCGTAACCGGATTTGGATTCGTCATATCGATTTCGACATCATAAACCGATTTCTCTTTTCCGGAAGTCGCAATAACCTGAACTTTTGCAATTCCGGTAGTAGCACCTACAACCAAATTGAAATTGGCCATCTTTTCGTCAGGCGAAGCAAAAGTCAGGGACTGCGTTGCGCTTCCCATCACTTTTAAACCGTTGCTTGTTTTAATCTGAATTGAGACATTTTTGATATTATTTTCCGTTGCAAAAACAGTAACCGGAATTGTTACTTTTTCTGATGGTGAAATTTTTCTCGGCAACGAAGCCAAAACCATCAACGGACTTTTAACCGGAGTTGCTTTTTCAACACTTCCGTACGCACTTGTATTTGCATCTCCTGCAACTACCATAGTTCGAACTGAACCAATATATTTTGGTAATTTTAGTTGGTGTGATTTCGTTTGTCCTTTTTCTAATTTAAACGGACCGTAATAAAGCACCACAGGTTTAAATCGATTTGCTTTCTTAGCTTTTCCACCGCCTAAATCCTGATCTCCACCAATACTGAAAATCTGATTTATTTTTCCGCCATACGCTCCAATTACATCATCGTAAATATCCCAGGTTTTAACGCCTAAAGCTTCACGAACGTAAAAACTATCCCACGCATTTGGTGTTTTAAAACGGGTTAAATCCAGTAAACCTTCATCGACAACTGCAATGGTATAGGTCATTTCTTTTCCGGTTTTTTCTCCCACTTTTACCGTAAAGGTTTGCTCTGGTTTTAAAACATCCGGCATTGAAAGTGTTGGTGCCAAAATGGTATTTTTATCCACTACTTCAATCGGAACGATTCCGTACATACGAATTGGCGAATCATTTTTCGTTGAAGCGTGAGGCTGTAATAAGGTGATATTAAAATACACATTTGGAGCCATTGCCGAAGTTATTGGAACCTCCACTTTTGTTTCTCCTTTTTGTGTTTTTGCCCATATGGTCTGTACTACTTTTGATCCATTTTCAATAGAGATTAAAGCTCTTCCGCCTTCACTCGAAGGGAAAGAAATCTGTGCTTTTTCGCCTACAGCATAGTTTTTCTTATCTGTAGAAAAAACCAACATATTGGCTGTTGAAGCATCTCTGTTACGCGTTTTTCCAGACCAAATTGGCCAGTCTATGTTTACCGTTAAAGCTGTTGCATGACCATCTGCATTGTCCGAAACACGGATCAAATAACGTCCCCATTCTTCATCAGTTAATGAAAACTGAACACTTCCTTTTCCACCTGAGTCCGTATTGATTACAAATGTTTTGTATGAAGTAGTCGCATTCGAAGAATTATAATTCGATAAATTATCACTTGAAGCATCCCACCACCAGCGCCATTCTACTTTATACACTTTTACTTCAAGATTTCTGACTGATTTTGGCCTTCCATTTTCATCCACCGTCACAATATCAAAACGGTTATTGGTTCTGGTTTCCAGCATTCCGTATTTGTTAGGTTCCGGAGATTTAATTCCGACATAGGTTTTGTATGGAGAATAAGTTGTCGAAATTACATCGGTACTAAAATCTCCACCTTCTTCATACACTTTTGTGATGAATGAAGCACGAAGCATTCCCGGTGCCTGACCTTGTAATTTTGGCTGAATATTTACCGATGCTTTTCCGTTTTCATTTAATTTTCCGGAGAAAACATTAATTTCTTCTGTGCTGAATTGACGCACTAAATCATCAAAACTAAATTTCTCATACCCTTTAAAAGTGGTTGTTTGCTGAGAAAATTTTGCCTGCATTTCTACATTCAAATTTTTAGCAATGGCACCGTGAAGCCAGGTCACTTCGAGATTGCTCGTGTTTGGATAATAAGATGAAAGTGTTTTTCTGGAGAAATTGTTTTTAATTTTTAAGCGGTTCGGTTTGATCGTTTCAATTTTGATACTTTTATAAAATTTAGCTCCACCAACGCTTACCATCGCTTCCCAATTTCCTGTTGGTGCATCCTGGCTTGTTGGAACGGTAAAAGCGTAATGGTTTAATTCATTTGTTTTTTGAACAGTCTGATAAACAGTCTTACCATTTGGATCATTCAGTCTAAATTTGATTGGGTGTGATTTTGGAAGTTTGTTTGATGCATCATTCAAAATAAAAGACAAATACAGATTATCGCCCGGACGCCAAACGCCACGTTCTCCATAAATAAAGCCCTTTAAACCTTTTTGCAAAGTTTCGCCGGCAACATCAAAATTACTGACAGACAAAGAAAGTCCGTCATCCAGCTTCACGTAAGTGGACTGATTTCCTAAAGTAACAATAGCAAAATAAGCAAATTTATTCAGCTGAAAAGAAGCAATTCCTTCACTGCTTGTCGCCGCAGTAGCTATTTTTTGCTGCTGATACGTATACAAATCTACTCTTGCATTCGAAACCGGTTCTGTTGTTACAATGTTGTTTACAGCAAATACATACGATTTATTTTCGCCTCTTTTTGCAATTACGCCCAAATCTGTAGCCAGAATATTAGTTGCAATTTTAGCATTGTAAAAATAAGAGCTGGTACATGGATCCTGACTTTCTCTCCATTCGTAATCATCGTAATAATAATCATCGTAAGAGTTCTCGCTATAATTCACATCATTTTCATCCGCTTCCTCCTCTTCTTCGTCATTTGAATCTGCTTCTGAAGTTTCACATTTATACAAAGAATATTTCTTTTTGTAAACAAATTCTACTCTATAAATTGCTCCTGGCTCCGGCGTGATTATTTTAGATAAATCCAAAGCAAAAGTGTTCCATTTAGCCGGATTTATTAATTTACTTTCAATTAAATTCAGCGTTGTTTTGGCGATGGGCTGAGCTACTTTCTTGAGATTTTGAGCCCCGTTTAATTCATTGTACTGAAGAAATTGCAGTATATTATTCTTGTAAATTTTATACACTTTTACATCTACAGCACTTAAGTTTACCGCTTCAAAATTCAATTTTAAATTATTGGAACTTGGAAGAATAGTTCCGTTTTTAATGAATTTGATGCTTGGTTTTATTTGGTCAAAAGAGATTTTCCCGGTGTAATTGGAGTCCATTTTTTTGCCATACTGACTTTCGATTCCCTGAAAAACTTCAATCAATAAATCTCCGGCCAAAATTTGTTCCGGTTCTGCTTCTTCGTTTTGAACCACTTCTACCACATCATCAACTACCGCCGCAGCACTATCAACTACAACTGCAGCCGAATCTACTAACGAAACTGCTGATTCCTCTACAGGTACTGAAACCTCAGCTTCTTTTTTAACGGGTGTTTTTTCATTGTTGAAATACACTTTCAGTAAATTCCCCTGAGTGGAGAATTTTAGATTATTGGTATTCTGAATTGAAACCAAACCTGCGAAATTCTGTCCTTTTTCTAAAGGTTCAGAGAAGTTAATCAAAACCGATTGATTGCTTCCGTCGGGAACTTCGACTTTAACGATTTTAAATTCGTTTATATTCGTAATCGGAACATCGATCTGCCCTTTTTGATCAATATCAAAATCGCTTCCATCGTAAATAATCTCCAGATTTGTTGCTTCAGAATAACGCTGAATACTGTCAATTATAAAATGGAACTCTTTTGCAGAACCCGATTTTGCATCAAATTTAATTTTAAGATTATTCCCTTTTTGCCTGGCTTCAACTAACTTTTTAGCGGTTTCTATATCAATATTATCTGCTGTTTTAAGAACGCAGTTTAGGTATTGATATTCTTTGCTGTACGATTGAATATCAGCCGTATTGATTGTAAAATCCTGCTTGATGGTTTTAACCGTAAAATTAAAATCAGAGAGTGCCGCCTCTTTCTCTTTTGGAAGCGTGATGATTTTATCTAAGTTTAAAGTAACCTGATATTCTGTTCCCGGTTTCAGTTTTTTTTCCGGAATAAAAGCAATTGTATTAGGAGAAAGTGCTACGACTTTACCGTCGACACTTGGAGAAATATCAAACAAATCATTGTCTAAAACCTGACCGGCTTTCCATTCTTTTTTATCGAAAGCCAAAACCACCCGAATATCAGATTCCGACGAGACTATTCCCCCCGTGAAACTGACTATATACTCTTTAAATAATGAAAAATCGGAATTGAAATCGGCAGCTGATTTTCTACCGCAAGATTGAAAAATAAAAAACACACAAAACACGAGAACTAATCCTTTTGCTTTCACTTTTATTTAGAGTTAATGGGTTACGAATTTTAAAAAATGACAGAACGTTTTAACATTTTACTATTAAAACCATAACTAGCCAAATGCCAATTATATTGTAGTAAATATAAAGTATTTTCTGAAATATTTTAAGAGGAAAATTCGCTACTCTAACTATTTAACTTTTGTTGAAGTTTTTAAAAATTATTTTCTCCTTTCCAGAAAAAAACGTTTCATTAAATCAGCTGCTTCATTGGCCATAATTCCAGAAACGACGGTCGTTTTAGGATGCAGTTTTGTTCCCATAACCATAAAACCACGTTGTTCATCACGGGCACCAAAAACGATTTTCGAAATCTGACTCCAGTACAAAGCCCCTGCACACATTTGGCATGGTTCGAGGGTCACATATAAGGTACAATCTTTAAGATATTTTCCGCCAAGAAAATTTGCTGCAGCGGTTATCGATTGCATTTCGGCATGAGCTGTAACGTCGTTCAACAATTCGGTTAAATTATGACTGCTTGCAATTACTTTATTAGCCACTACAATAACAGCTCCAACAGGAATTTCACCTTTATCAAAGGCCATTTCAGCTTCCTGCAAAGCTTTCTTCATAAAGTATTCGTCGGTGAAAGGATTTATCATAGTTGCAAAAGTACATTTTTGAAATAATTATTTCTGAATTAAATATCTAAAAAGCATTGATTAAAACCTTATATTTTATCTCTTTTCAATTACTTTATCAAAATTAATCGCCTCATCATTTTTGGATATGATTTTCGTATTGATTTTTTATTATATTTAAATATTGAAATTTCAACCATGGAAAGAAAATACAAAATAACAATTCCTGAACCCTGCCATGAAAATTGGGACGAAATGGCTCCTAAAGACAATGGCCGTTTTTGTATGAGCTGTTCTAAAACAGTTGTTGATTTTACATCAATGCTTCCGGAGGAAATTCAGCACTATTTTATTTCACATAAAAATGTCTGTGGAAGACTTAAAAGTGAGCAGCTAAGTGAAATAAATATTCAGATTCCATCTCAAATATTATACAGCCAAATCCATTATCGAAAAATGTTTTTATTGGCGCTTTTTATAGCTATGGGCACTACATTATTTAGTTGTCAGGACAAAGACGGCAATAAGAAAAAAATAGATACAATTGAAGTCGTAGAAGATATCAAACCAGAACAACACGCTACTACTGGAATTATTTTGATGCCTGTAGAAAAACTTAACACCCAAGAACATTCTCAATCTGGACAAGAGGAACCTCAATCCGGACAATACGGAATTATTTATAATTCACATGATTTAGACGTTGCAGCTGTTCCAAAAAATGGAATAAAAAAATTCAATTCTAATTTTTCAAAAAATCTTATCACGGCAAAACAAGGAGAAATATCCGTTTTATTTGTGATTGAAGGCGACGGAAGTCTTAGTAATTTTAATATACTTGAAAATACAACAGCAGCAAGTGAAAAAGATATCATCGGAATTTTAGAAAAAACGCCAAAGTGGATTCCGGGCAAACGAAAAAATAGAATTGTTCGCTCCACTTACACTTTGCAAATTCCATTTAAGTAATAAAGAATGAAACATAAAATAACCATTCCTGAACCCTGCCATGAAAATTGGGATAAAATGACTCCAAACGAAAATGGTCGTTTCTGTCTGAGTTGTTCTAAAACTGTTGTTGACTTTACAACGATGTTACCCCATGAAATACAGCATTTTTTCATCCAAAATCAAAATAATAAAATTTGCGGAAGATTTAAGAAATCTCAATTAGATACAATAACAATTCAAATTCCGAGTCGTGTTTTACACACTCAAACACATTATCCTAAAATATTTTTACTGGCTTTGTTTATCGCCATGGGAACAACCTTGTTTAGTTGCCAGGATAAAAGTGGAAACAAGCAAAAAATTGATAAAATTGAAGTTGTTCAAGAGGATGTTCCGGTAGAACATATTTCCGTTGGTGACGCAAAAATTACTAATTTACACGATACCATTTTACCTCCACCACCACCTCCAAAAATTGACCAGGTTAAATTTGTAAAAGGAAAAACAGAAATAAAAAACACAAAAAACCTTAAATCAAAAGCGAATAATTGTAGCGAAACAATAAAGCATAAAACTAGCGTCGAAGATGAAGTTTATAACGGTGGTGTAGCAATTGAAACCAATGCAGAATTCCCTGGTGGTATTGAACAATTCTATAATTTTTTTGAAAAGGAATTTAAAAAACCCGAAAACATTACTACTACAAATCTCAAGATCAAGCTTTCGTTTGTAGTAGAAAGAAACGGCTCTGCATCTTTTTTGCAATCTGATCCAGTTATTGACAAAACTTTAGAAACAGAAATTAATAGAGTTCTAAGTTTATGCCCTAAATGGCAACCTGCAACATCTAATGGAAAAAAAACAAGAATACAATATTCCTTACCCATTGTATTGGAATGAGATCTCAGTCTAAAAATTAAATTTAAAACCGTAAATTTGCTTTTTACCTTATAATGAAAAGCAACTTACTCTCCAACATAGTCAATCCTGCCGATTTACGTTTACTTTCTGAAGCACAACTTCCAGAGGTTGCGAAAGAATTGCGTCAATTTATAATTGATGTTGTTTCTGTGAAAGAAGGTCATTTGGGAGCGAGTTTAGGCGTTGTTGAATTGACCATTGCTTTACATTATGTTTTCAATACACCTGAAGATTTATTGGTTTGGGATGTTGGCCATCAGGCTTACGGACATAAAATTTTGACCGAAAGAAGAGAAAACTTTCACACCAACAGACAAATTGGAGGTATTTCAGGTTTCCCGAAAAGAAGTGAAAGTGTTTATGATACTTTTGGTGTTGGACATTCTTCAACTTCAATCTCTGCTGCACTGGGAATGGCGATTGCTTCCCAATTAAAAGGGGATCTCAACAAACAGCACATTGCAGTTATTGGCGATGCTTCCATTGCATCCGGAATGGCTTTTGAAGGTTTGAATCACGCTGGAGTTACAGATGCTAATTTACTGGTTATTCTGAATGACAATGCTATCGGAATTGATCCGAGTGTTGGTGCACTTAAACAATATCTTACTGCGGTTAAGGAAGGGAAAAATCCGAAGAAAAATAATATGATTAAGTCACTGAATTTTGATTATTCTGGTCCAATTGACGGTCATGATCTTCCGAATTTAATAAAAGAATTAAACAGATTAAAAAACATAAAAGGGCCTAAATTCCTTCATATTGTAACCACAAAAGGAAAAGGTTTACAGCAGGCTGAAGAAAATCAGGTAAAATATCATGCTCCTGGAAAATTTGATGCTGCAACAGGAGAACTGCTTTTAAAATCAGAAGAAAATCTTCCACCAAAATATCAGGATGTTTTTGGCTTGACGATTTTAGATTTAGCCAGAAAGAATGAAAAAATCATCGGAATTACGCCTGCAATGCCTTCAGGAAGTTCTTTAAAATTTATGATGGATGAAATTCCGGAACGTGCTTTTGATGTTGGAATTGCAGAACAACACGCCGTAACCCTTGCGGCCGGAATGGCGACCCAGGGTATGATCGTGTACTGTAACATTTATTCGACATTTTTACAGCGTGCTTATGATCAGGTTATTCACGATGTGGCTTTACAAAATCTTCCCGTTATTTTTTGTTTAGACAGAGCCGGTTTGGTTGGTGAAGATGGCGCAACGCATCATGGGGTTTTTGATATCGCTTATTTAAGAGCAATTCCGAACATGATTATTTACGCACCAATCAACGAAATTGCGCTTCAAAACATTTTATATACCGCTCAACTGGGGCTAAATCATCCTATCGCAATTCGATATCCGAGAGGTCGGGGCGTTTTACCAAAATGGGAAGTAGAAAATTTCGGACATTATCATAAAATTAAAATTGGCGAGGCAAACTGCCTGAAAAACGGCACAAAAATTGCGGTTCTGTCGACAGGAAGCATTGGGAATAATGTTATAGACGCACTGAAGGAGAGTTCCAATTCTAATGAAATTGCACATTATGACTTTTCTTTTATTAAACCTTTAGACAACAACACATTACACTTTATTTTTTCTAACTTCAGCAGTATAATTACTATAGAAGAAGCGACAATAAATGGAGGATTTGGAAGTGCTGTTTTAGAGTTTGCTGCTGCAAATAATTATAAAAATGATATTCAAATTTTGGGTATTCCAGACGTATTTATTGAGCATGGAACCGTAAATCAGTTACAACAATTGTGTAAAATTGACGTTAAAAGTTTGGTAAATCTTTTTTCTAATGATTCAAAATAATTATTTTGCACAACCGAAATATTAAAACCAACCTAATGAAATTATTGCGTGCTACCCTTTTGCTGTTACTGCTTTTGTGTACTTCAAATAACTTTGCTCAAATTATCCAAACCACTTTAGATCCAAATCAATTACCAAAATTGCCCTCTAACTGGACTAAGAAAAATCAAGTAGGTTTTGACATTTCCGAAATTGCCTTTGTGAACTGGAGTGCAGGGGGAACAAGTTCTATTTCAGGTTTATTTAAAGGTGAATTTGGAAGAACTTACGTTAAAGGAAATCATAAATGGGTAAACGAACTCATTGTAAAATACGGTTTAAACAAACAGGATGGTACCGAGCTAAGAAAAACTGATGATGCCCTTTTAATTAATTCAACTTATGGTTTCAGAAAAGACACCGTTTCAAATTGGTATTATTCAGCGAAATTTAATTTCAACACACAATTTTCAAACGGTTACAATTATCCAAACAGAGATATCGCCATTTCGAAACCTTTTGCACCAGCTTATATCTTTTTAGGAGCCGGAGCTGAAAATTCAAACAAGCAGAAAAACAGAACTTTTTATTTCTCTCCAATTACTTTAAAGACGACTTTGGTACTCGACGACTACTTGGCCAATCAAGGATCTTTTGGTGTTAGAAAAGCAGTTTACGCACCAGATCCTCTGGATCCTACAGCGCAGATATTAGTTCAGGAAGGACAAAAAGTAAAAGCCGAATTCGGTATTTTGTTAACAGCCTACATGAAAAACGAGATTTATAAAAATATATTCTACGAAAACAGATTAAGCCTTTATACTGATTATTTAAACAAATTCGGAAACGTCGATGTCGATTATGATACTCGTTTAGATCTTGTGGTAAATGCTTATGTTAAAGCAAATATTGGCGTACATTTAGTATATGATGATGATATCAAAACTAAAAAAGATGTTGTTGATCCAACTACCGGAACAACATCTCAGGTTAATGATGGTCCAAGAGCGCAATTAAGACAAGTCTTAGGTGTTGGTCTGGTATATGCTTTTCAATAAAAAACATATTTCTCAATATTGAGAAAATAAAAACACCCTATAAAATGATTGATGTTTTATAGGGTGTTTTTATTTTAAACCTGGTAGAAAATTCTATTTAATTATTTTTTCTTCCGTTAATTGTTTCAAATAATTCCAACGCATTTCCATCGGTTAGCAATGAAACATAATGACAGATATGTAATAAACGCTCGTATAAATTACCTTTGTCTAAATGATGTTTTTCAGGCAACATTTTCAAAATCAATTTATCATAGTTGGAAGCCGTTCCGTCATATTTATTATTAAAAGCGGTTATAAATTTATCCAGCAGGGTTTGAATAATCTGATACCCCACAATTTCTTTCTCGATTACTTCTCGGCTTTGATAGATTTTCTCGACACTTAAGTTGATAATATCATTCATTTGCGCTTTATACTTGCTTTTATCGGTTAAGGCATATGGAAATTCTCCACGCAGAATTGCTTCTTCATTCTCCACAAAAACATCTACGGCATCACTGATCAAAGCACCAATTGCTAAAGCACGCAAATAACTGATACGGTCTTCTTTGGTTTCCAATAATTTATATTTAGCAACTCCAATATTATCTTTTACCAATTTTATAAGATACTCTAAAGCATAATCTTCAGAAACTAATCCCAGATTTATTCCGTCTTCAAAGTCAATAATAGTATAACAAATATCATCTGCAGCTTCAACCAAATAGGCCAAAGGGTGTCTTTCAAAACCAATATCACCATCTTCTTTATTGGCGATCATTCCCATATCATTGGCTACTTCTTCAAAGAATGATTTATCCGTCTGAAAGAAGCCGTATTTTTTATCTGCAATATTATTGGTTGGTTTTTTAGGAAGGCTTTCTTTTGGATATTTCATAAAAGCACCCAAAGTAGCGTATGAAATTCGAAGTCCTCCTTCAATTCCCGGACGACTTGCCGTAAGAACCGAAAATCCATTGGCATTTCCTTCAAAATCAATTAAATCCTGCCATTGTTTTGCCGTCAGTTTATCTTTGTACTTTAATCCATTTCCAATTGAAAAATACTCTCCAATTGCTTTTTCACCTGAATGTCCAAAAGGAGGATTCCCAATATCATGCGCCAATGAAGCCGCCGCAACTATTGCTCCAAAATCATTCATATGATAACCATGAATTTCTTTTAAATGAGGATATTTTTCAAGAATTTTTTTTCCAACCAAACGCCCTAAAGAACGCCCAACAACTGATACTTCTAGACTATGCGTTAACCTTGTGTGTACGAAATCTGTTTTAGAAAGTGGAATAACCTGAGTTTTATCCTGCAAAGATCGAAACGCAGCCGAGAAAATAATTCGGTCATAATCTACCTCAAAACCCAATCGCGTATCATCTTGTTCTACACGTAATCTTTTGCTAGTATCTCCTTGGCGTTTTAATGATAAAAGTTGTTCCCAGTTCATTTCTTATTTTAGATTTGTGATTTTACATTTTAGATTTACTAACCTCAAAAGTACATTTATTTTATGCTTTTTCTAAAGATATTAATTCAAAATGATCTTTCATTTTTTCTTCAAGTTTAGATTTCACAACAACAAAAGTCCCTGAATTTTCATCATGTAAACCTAAATCACGCCCTCTTAAAAAAGTCCATGGCTCAAAAGGCAAAATACGCAAAATAGTTCGGGTTAAGATAATTCTTGCGGTTGGCTTTGAACCGTCCTCCATTACAACAATTGTTTTGGTTAAATATTTAGCTGGTGATCGAGCAAGAAACCCTTCTGTAATTCCGAAATACACAAAACTGATTATGCTCCAAAACAAATAACGCTCAATCATATCTGAAAGATTTATTCCTTTTGAAATTTCCAAGTTAATTAGAAAAGCTAGTAGCAATCTAACAATAATAACCTTTATTAGACTATCAATAATAAAATTTAAAATTCGCTTCTGTTTTGATGCTACTAAATAATTTTCAATTTTAAAATCTTCCTCTTTCATTTATAATTTTAGATTGAGAATCAAAATTACATTTTATTTTATGATAATATCGAATAAAAATAGGCCCGAGATTAATTTGATTTAAGTTTTATCGCCACGAATTCACGAATTATTTTAAATCATTGGATTTAAAATAATTCGTGAATTCGTGGCGGAAATTTAAACATCAAGCACATAAAAATCATTATAATCTGTGTAATCTGTGGCAAAATATTTAAAACTCCAATGCCGTGCTGCAAATTGCATTGGCCATTCGTGATGAAGTTGTAGATCTTGAAAAAGCCGGAATCAAAATCATTCAAATTGATGAACCTGCAATTCGTGAAGCTTTACCGTTGAGAAAAGAAGAATGGGTAAATTATCTGGATTGGGCTGTAAAAGCATTTCGAATTTCTGCCTCTGGCGTTCAGGACGACACACAAATTCACACGCATTTGTGCTACAGCGAATTCAACGATATCATTCAGAATATTGCTGATATGGATGCTGACGTAATTACGATTGAATGTTCGCGTTCGCAAATGGAACTTTTAGATGCGTTTGCCAACTTTAAATATCCAAACGAAATTGGTCCAGGAGTTTATGATATTCACTCGCTACGTGTGCCTTCAAGCCCGAAATGATCCGTTTGCTCGAAAAAGCTTCAGCTGTTATTCCGGTTGATCAATTATGGGTAAATCCGGATTGTGGTTTAAAAACACGTCATTGGGATGAAACAAAAAAAGCTTTAATCGAAATGGTTGCCGCCGCTCAGGAAATGCGAGCTGCCGTTGAAAATGGAGTGACTGCCTAATTTTATCTTATTATATTTTTGTTTTTTAGTGTCAACAAGTGGAATCGAAAATTCTTGTAGTTATGATTTAGTTTCGATTTCACTTCTGTTGGCATTATTGTTTATAAGAAAAAAGATAATTATATTTTTTTGAAGCAGAAGATTTTATTTTCAAAACACCTTCAGTCCCGCTATCCGCTATATCTTTTGTGTCCGCCGCGGCGGACACAAAAGGATATCGCTCCTATCGGGGCTAAATGAGAAATTTTAGTTTTTACAAGATTTGAGAAAACAAAAAAAGCATCCGCCGCAGCGGATGCTTTTCTGAAATTGAAATATATTCTAAAATTAGAAATTCTTTGAAATCCCTACAGAAAATTGTTTTCCAAAAGAGAAATTGAAATTTTTCACATTGTCTCCATTTCCATCATTTCCGTCATAATTTAAAGTATTGTAACCTAAACCTCCTACGTTGAAGTTCAAACCAAATCCTTTACCAACATTAACTAAAATTGCCGGAGTAATTCCAATATAAAAACCGTCTCCTTTATTTATTGCATCGATCGGCCCCACATCTTGTGTTACTTTTCTGCTTTGATATCCAACACCTAAATCAGCATAAGCAGAGAATGTTTGGTTTAATGGTTTAGCATAACGTAAAAAACCTCCTAAAGAGAAAGTGTCTGTTTTATACTCGTTATTATTATTTGTCTCTTGTTTTGAAGTACCAAATCCAGCCTCGATACCTGCAGTCCAGTTTTCGTGAAATTGATATCCAACTTTAGGTGAAAAAGCAAAATTATTGTACGTGTCTTCTGAACCAGAATTAGATACGTTTTGAGAATTGTACTCAATACTTCCCATAACTAAAATAGAACCTTTTTTTTGAGCATTTGCAAAGCTAACAATAGCTAATGCAACAACAACTAACATTTTTTTCATGTGTGATATTTGTTAAATTTTAATACTCCTTTAACAATAAAGATGCCACAATTTTTACTCCTTACATTTTTAAATAAATTCTTTGAAAGACAAAATTTAGCAATCAAAACTATTTCTGTTTACTTTTGTAGCAAATAAAAAGTCATGTCGATAGAAGTAAACAACATATCAAAAAGTTACGGATCTCAAAAAGCCTTAAACGAAATTTCGTTCTCCATTCAAAAAGGAGAAATTGTTGGATTTCTTGGGCCAAACGGTGCAGGAAAATCTACTTTAATGAAAATTTTAACGACTTATTTATTGGCAGATGAAGGCTCAGCCCTTGTAAACAGTCACGATGTCATGACGGATGCAAAAGCGGTGCAACGTTCTATTGGTTATTTACCAGAGCATAATCCGCTATATATGGACTTGTATGTTCGTGAGTATTTGGCTTTTAATGCCGATGTTTACAAGGTAGCAAAATCAAGGATTGAAGAAGTAATTCAACTGACAGGACTGTCAGCTGAAAGTCATAAAAAAATAGGGCAATTATCAAAAGGATACCGCCAGCGTGTGGGACTTGCCAACGCTTTATTACATAATCCCGACGTTTTAATTTTGGATGAACCCACTACTGGTTTGGACCCGAATCAGTTAATGGAAATTCGAAATGTGATTAAAAACGTTGGAAAAGATAAAACGGTTTTTTTATCTACTCACATCATGCAGGAAGTAGAAGCTATTTGTGATCGGGTCATTATTATTGACAAAGGACAAATCGTGGCTGATAAAAAATTAGATCATCTGGTTTCTGAAAATAAGGAACAAGTTATCGAAGTTGAATTTGATTATCAGGTTGAAGAACAGCTTTTATCAAAACTCCCAAATATTATTTCTTACAAAAATACCCACGATATGACCTGGGAATTAACCTTTGTAGCAGAAAAAGATATGCGTCCTGCTATTTTTGATTTCGCTAACGAAAATGGTTTAAAAACATTACAATTGAATCAGAAGAATAAAAACTTAGAAGCTGTTTTTAGAGAGATTACTAAATAAGTTTTCAGTCTCAGTCTCAGTTCTCAATCTCAGTTAACATAAAAAGACGCTCTTTTACAGAGCGTCTTTTTGCTTTTATACCTTATCAGATGTTTATATTTTCAAACCTTAAAATGATATAAAATTATTTTAAAAGTAAAACCATTAACATCCAATTGGTTAAGTATTTTTTAATCAATTTTTTATTGTTTTTATTTAGACTTATTACAAATAGTATTATATTTGCCTCATCGTAATCAAATTAAAAGTACAATGACGAATATAATTGTTCTCCTAATTTTAATATTAATTTATAAAGCAAGTCAATTTTTTAATTGTCTTTAATTATAAAACACAAGTCAGAAATACTTTTTTTTTGTTTTTTTAATCCTTGTTTTTTTGTTTTTTTTTGATGTTAGTAAAGAGCCTGTCTGTTCAACAGGCTCTTTTTTTATTAGATCTCTAAATCCAAAATAGTTTCTTTCATTTCTTCAATTACTATTTTTATATCTTCCTCTGTTGTACGCCAGTTCACAAATGAGGCTCTTATTCCTTTACGATTTTGATAAACCGTTGGCGTCATAAAAACTTTTCCTTTGTCATTTAAAAGTGTCAAAAATTCATTTACTTTTTCCTGATTGTGACTCCCCTTCAAAGTAAAACAAACATTATTTAAACGGATTGGGGCCAGCAATTCAAAATTTCCATCTTCAATCAATTCATTGCCAAATTGAAGCGCCATTGAAGCGCTATTTTCAACAATATCACAAAACCCTTCTTTACCATACGCCAATAAAGAAAACCAAACAGGCAACGCTCTTAAACGTCTGGAATTTTCGGGCAATACATTCAGGTAATTAAAATTCTCTAACGGATTTCCTAAATACGGTGCATTCGAATTCTGAAAGGTTTCTATTTGCAAACTTGCATGTTCTTTTTTGATTAAATAAAAAGCACTTTCATAAGGTACATTCAACCATTTATGACAATCAATTGTAATGCTGTCCGCTCCTTCCCAACCGTCTACAAAATGTTTAAACTTATCTGAAACGGCAGCAAATCCTCCAAAAGCAGCATCAATATGCCACCAAAAACTATATTTTTCTTTTAACTTTGAAATTGCTTTAAAATCATCAAAATCTGCTGTGTTTACAGTTCCGGCACTTGAAATTAAGATAAAAGGCTTTCTGTTTAAACTTTCAATGTTTTTCTCTAAATCGGCAATATCAATTGCTTCGCGATTGCCTTCAATTGTTTTTAATGTGGTATAATTATTACTCCCAATTCCTAACATCGCCAATGATTTAATCGATGACGAATGCGGCGTCGCAGTCAGAATATTGATTGTTTCTGATATTCCGTTTTTAGCAAAATCTTTTCCAAATTGCTTTCCAAACCATTGTCTTGCCACTCCCAGGCAAGTGAAATTTGACATCGTTGCTCCGGTTACAAATCCGCCTAAAAAAGTATCTGGCAGTTTTAATAACTGAAGTACTAAATTAATAGTTTCAAATTCTATTAAAGCAGAGACTCCGCCCTGAGCTTTCACAGCCTGTGTATTTTGATCGTAAACGGAAGCCAGCCAATCACCCACAATGGAAGCCGGCGTTGATCCTCCTGTTACAAATCCCCAATATCTAGGACCTGGCGAACTTACCAATAAAGGCGCTAACCTTTCATTAAATTCTTCTAATGCAGCCAATGAACCCAAACCTAATTCGTTTAACTCTCTGGTTGGATCAATTGAATTTTTAGTAGAAGTGGGAACGTTTTCGAGATTATTCAAAAAAGCTATTCCTTGTTGTTTTGTCTTTTCTAAGATATTTTCGAAATCGTTTAGATCGTGTTGTAATACTGAATTCATTATTTTATTTTGAAATAGTTATAAATCTTATTTTACCATTTAGTCTTTTCAGAAAACCGCGAAATCATCATCGAACAAATCAAATCGCCATTTACGTTCAATAAAGTCGCAATTGGATCTACTAATGTTCCTAAAATCATGGCGACTGGCAAAGCTTGCTCCATTGGCAATCCATAAACGGTTATGGCCAAAACTTCTCCGATATAACCTCCGTTCAGAATTCCGCCTTCGACTATTGAAACGATTACGGTAATTCCTAATGCCAATAGTATGGTTGAAGGTGCTGTAAAATCTTTTCCAAACATGGCAAAAAGAACGGTTATTTTTAAAATCGAAGACATGCTCGATCCGTCTTTATGCAAAGGCGCTCCAAGTGGAATAACCAGATTCCGAACATGTTTTGGTATGTTCATTTTTTCAGCCGCTTCAAGATTTGCTGGAATCGTTGCAATACTGCTGCAGGTTCCAACTGCGGTTAAAGCGGGCGTAATATTGTTGCTCCAAAATACTATAAGAGCTCTTTTTCCTCCGGCAACCAAAGCGTATAAACTAAAAAACACTATGAAGTAAAATACACAAGCGGCATAATAAACTCCCAAAGGCTTGGCATAAACACCGAATAACTGCGGTCCAAAAACCCCAACCTGATACGCAAAATAAGCACCCAAACCAATTGGTGCCAATTTCATAATCATATTCAAAAGCTGTTTCATGACTTCATTTCCTGAATCCAGAAAACTTCTAAAAGCACTTCCTTTTTCTCCCGAATGCAAACTTGCAAATCCAATTAAAAAAGAAAATATAATCAAAGCGAGCATACTTTTTCGGGACAATAATTCGAAGAAATCATTTACCGTAAGCAATTGCGCTATTTGATCTCCAATAGTTCCCGATTTTATATTTTCTATCGGAACTTTAGAAATGATGATATTTTGATGAATTGGAAAAAGATAAACGGCCAAAATCATTACGATGGCAGAAATCAGAATCGTTGCTAAAAAAACAACAATCATTACAAGGAATAACTTGCCTAATTTTTCTGTACGTTCTAAATTGGCAATTGAAGAAGCAATTGTAAAAAATATAAGTGGAATAATGGCTGTAAAAAGTAAGTTTAGGAAAATATCTCCGAGTGGTTTTATAACCAAGACATCTTTACCATAAAATAACCCTAAAATACTTCCGAGAATAATACCGCCTAGAAGTAATAAAATGCTGCTATAACTTTTGAGAAAATTGATTTTTTTAACCTCCATAATTTTTTAAAGTATTAGGATTTTCGGAAATGGAAACGTGAAATAAGAATCAATTAAATTACTCAAAAAAAGAGTTCAAAAACTATCTGATTTTTTTTTAATGCCACAGATTAAAATAATTTTAAATGATTTCCTGAATCTTTGAAAATCTGTGACCTGAGCGATAGCGAATAGAGGAAGTAAATCAGTAGCAAAAAATCATGAACGAATTTAACAAGCTACTCCTTTTCTAAAACAATCGTAGTAAAGTCCCGATCAACTAATTCTCCTGTTCTGGTTTTTACTTTTTCGGTTAAAGTCTCTTTGTATAAGATTTTGAAAGCTGTTTTTTGGACTAATTGCTCTACTTTTTCAGTGCTGTAAAGTTCAAATTCATATTTCGTAAACGGAAGCTGTTTCATGAAACTTTCTTCTGCAAAAGTGATACAGAAAACGCCATTTGGTTTTAAAACCCTGTATATTTCTGAAAGCAATTTTTCTGGTTCCTGCCAAAAATAAATAGTATTAACCGTGAATATTTTGTCTAAAAAGGCATCCTGAAACGGAACTGCGTTTCCGTCATAAACCGAAAAGAAAGCTTGTTTTTGAGAGACAAAATTTCTGTTGATCTGGCGCGCTTCCTGAAACATTAATTCAGACATTTCGAGTCCGTAGTATTTTAAGTTTTCAGCTTGTTCGAATATAAATTCGACATGTCCCGCATTTCCATGACCTAATTCTAAAATAGAATTTCCACTTTTTATATTTAAATTTTGAATAGAATGATGCGTCATGTTGATGTTGGTTTCATGCATCATGTTGGCCATTTCTATCCCTTTTTCTCCTGTTGGATGTTTTAACTGAGCCGCGATTGCTTGTAATTCTTCTTTTTCCATAAAACTAAAATTAAATTCCAATTAATCCCGAAGCCTCGGGACCAAATTCCAAACTTGTTTGTCATTGCGAGGAACGAAGCAACCACACTAGAGTTTAAAAGCAATGTTTGTCATTCCGACGGAGGAGAATCCCCACAAGAAACTCCGCCAACAAAATCGACAATCTTTGTCGAGCTACTTGCGGGGATTCCTCGTTCCTCGGAATGACATACTGTAAGTTATTACAGTTTGTTTAAGCTAAACTCTTAAAAAATCTGACTCGCGATCTGGCGAATATTCTCAGATTTACCCATTGAATAATAATGCAAAACCGGAACTCCTGCTGCTTTTAGTTCAAGAGATTGCTGAATCGCCCACTCGATTCCGACTTGTTTGATTTCAGCATTATTTTTACATTTATCGACAGCATCAATTAAATCTTCTGGTAAATCGATTCTGAAAATCTGTGGTAAAATCTGTAAGTGTCTTTGAACAGCAATAGGTTTAATTCCAGGAATAATCGGAATTGTGATACCTATTTCTCTTGCTTTTTTGACAAACTCAAAATATTTAGCATTGTCAAAAAACATCTGCGTTACTACATAATCAGCACCTGCATCAACTTTTTCTTTTAATCGCTTTAAATCAGATTGTAATGAAGGAGATTCTAAATGCTTCTCCGGATATCCCGCAACACCAATACAAAAATCGGCTTTATTGTCGGCATCCATAACTTCATGAAGGTATTTTCCACAATTTAAATTATTGATTTGTTTTACCAAATCTATAGCAAAATGGTTACCTCCAACTTTAGGAACAAAAGATTGTTCGTCTTTCATGGCATCGCCACGAAGCGCCATTACATTAGTAATTCCCAAATATTGACAATCAACCAACATGTATTCTGTTTCTTCCTGTGTGAAGCCTCCGCAAAGCAAATGCGGTACAGTATCTACATTGTATTTATGTTTTATAGAAGCGCAGATTCCAAGCGTTCCCGGACGCATACGAGTCAATTTCTTATCTAAAAGTCCGTTTCCTTTATCAATATAAATATACTCTTCGCGAGAAGTCGTTACATCAATAAACGGCGGTTTAAACTCCATTAACGGATCAATATTATCGTATAATTCCTGAATGCTTTTCCCTTTTTGAGGCGGAATAAGTTCAAATGAGAATAAGGTATTTCCTTTGGCGTTTTCTATATGTTCTGTTACTTTCATTATTAAGTCTTAAAGTTGTAAAGTCTAAAGTCTAAAGTCTTTCCTTTCGGACTTTATGACTTTCGACTAATTTAATCTGCTATATTAGGGTTTAACCATTTTGATGCGTATTCAGTGGAGACGCTGCGTCGTTTGGCGTAATCTACTACCTGATCTTCTTTTATTTTTCCGAGTCCGAAATACCTGCTTTTTGGATTTCCGAAATAATATCCCGAAACAGAAGAAGCTGGCCACATCGCCATGCTTTCTGTCAACGTTACTCCAATTTCTTCGGCTACATTTAAAAGTTTCCAAATCGTTGGTTTCTCCAGGTGATCAGGACAAGCCGGATATCCTGGCGCCGGACGAATTCCCTTATAAGTTTCTTTAATCAATTCTTCGTTTGTTAAAGATTCTTCTCTATCATAACCCCAGAAATCTTTACGTACTCTTTCGTGAAGATATTCGGCGAAAGCCTCAGCAAAACGATCGGCCAATGCCTTAACCATAATCGAATTATAATCATCCAAATCCTTCTCAAATTCAGCCGCCCATTCGTCTACACCAAAACCGGTTGTCACACAAAAAGCTCCCATATAATCTTCTATTCCGCTTTCTTTTGGAAGAATAAAATCAGACAATGCGATATTCGGAGCGCCTTTTGTTTTTTGTGATTGCTGACGAAGCGTTAAGAATTTCTCTAAAACTTTTCCGTTTTCATCACGCAATTCGATATCGTCATCATCAACCTGATTCGCAGGAAAAATGCCGTAAATACCTTTTGCTTGTAGTTTTTTCTCAGCCAAAATTACTTTAAGCATCGCCTGAGCATCTGCAAAAAGAGAAGTTGCTTCTTTACCCACAACCTCATCCGTTAAAATTGCAGGATATTTTCCGTGCAATTCCCACGTCTGAAAAAATGGCGTCCAGTCGATATACGGAACCAGAACATCCAGATCAACCTCAACGGTTTGTTTTCCAATAAATTTTGGTTTTGTTGGAGTGTATTCGCTCCAGTCTAATTGCATTTTATTTTTACGGGCATCTTCAATACTTAAGAAGTTTTTATCTCTCGAACGATTTAAAAACGTTTCTCTAAACGAATCGTATTCTGCACGAATATCGCTTGCATATATTTTACGGTTATGATCCAATAGATTTCCTGCCACTGTCACGGCGCGCGAAGCATCGTTTACGTGAATTACAGTTTCTCTATATTGTGGCGCAATTTTCACGGCGGTATGCGCACGCGAAGTTGTTGCACCTCCAATCATAATCGGAATTTTAATTCCTTGTTTGTCTAATTCTTTGGCCAGATAAACCATTTCATCAAGCGAAGGCGTGATCAGTCCGCTTAGTCCAATAATATCAACATTATGTTCAATCGCAGCCGCAATAATTTTTTCCGGAGGCACCATAACGCCAAGATCTACAATCTCGTAGTTATTACAAGCCAAAACCACCGAAACAATATTTTTACCAATATCGTGAACATCACCTTTTACAGTCGCCATCAGGATTTTCCCGTTTCCTTGTTTGTCTCCGGCTTGTTTGCTGGCTTCAATATAAGGCAATAAATAAGCAACGGCTTTTTTCATTACACGTGCCGATTTTACAACCTGAGGCAGGAACATTTTTCCGCTTCCAAATAAATCTCCAACCACATTCATTCCCGTCATCAAATTGATTTCGATAACTTCAATAGGTTTTACAGCCGCTAAACGCGCTTCTTCAACATCTTCTTCAATAAAAGCATCAACTCCTTTTACTAATGAATGCGTAATTCTCTCCTGAACCGTTCCTAAACGCCATTCCTGAATCGCTTTTTCATCTGATTTTACTTCGCCTTTTACGTTTTCAGCAAAATCCAAAAGTCGTTCTGTTGCATCGTCGCGTCTATTTAAAATTACGTCTTCAACGTGCTCTAATAAATCTTTTGGAATATCATCGTAAATCGAAAGCATTTCCGGATTCACGATTCCCATCGTCATCCCGTTCTTGATCGCGTGGTATAAAAACACCGAGTGCATCGCTTCACGAACATGATCGTTTCCTCTAAAAGAAAATGAAACGTTACTTACTCCACCACTAATATGTGCGTGAGGCAAATTATCTCTAACCCATTTTGTCCCTCTAAAAAAGTCCAAAGCATTTAAGCGATGTTCTTCCATTCCGGTTGCAACGGGGAAAATATTTAAATCGAAAATGATATCTTGCGGAGGAAAACCAACTTTGTTAACCAAAATATCATACGAACGCTGACAGATTTCGACTCTTCGGTCAAAATTATCCGCCTGACCTACTTCGTCAAAAGCCATAATAATAGCCGCAGCTCCGTATCGTTTGATTAATTTGGCGTGATGAATAAAGGCTTCTTCCCCTTCTTTCAGTGAAATCGAGTTGACAACACTTTTTCCCTGTACTACTTTAAGACCCGCTTCGATGATTTCCCATTTCGAGCTGTCGATCATAATCGGCACTCTCGAAATATCCGGTTCTGATGCAATTAAATTCAGGAATTTTGTCATTGCCTGAACCCCATCAAGCATTCCTTCATCCATATTAATATCGATGATTTGTGCTCCACCTTCTACTTGTTGTCTTGCAATATCAAGCGCCTCGTCATATTTCTCTTCCTTGATCAAGCGAAGGAATTTTCGCGAACCTGTTACATTCGTACGTTCCCCAACGTTTACAAAAACACTTTCGGGCGTAATAATCAATGGTTCTAATCCTGCTAATACAAGGTCTCTTCTTTTTTCTGCCATTTCTTTTTAAGTTACTAAGATCCTGAGATTCTAAGGTTCTGAGTTTTTTTTCTTTGTTTTTCCTGCAAGGTTTTCGAAACCTTGCAGGTATGTTTATTTTTTATTCTAAACCCTATCAGAATCGATAGGTTTAAAAGCTTTAATTCTTAAATATTTTGGGCGTGTTCGCCGAAAAAGGCGAACCGGGCTATCCGTTACAAGTCCTCGACCAATTTCGTTATCACTGCATTGGTCTGCGGGCTTTTCACTTCTATCCCTCACGCAGTATCGGTTTCATAAGATGATTTATGATTTTCCGAAATTTTAATTATATTTTTCTTTTGCTGGCGCGAGCGTCCCGCTCGTGCACATTCCAACTATAAATTTTAAACTCTAATAATAATTTTCTTTGTGGGCACGAGCTGGAAGCTCGCGCTAGCAAATGGGCTCCTACGGAGCTATTATTTGGATCGCTTATCATTTCAACGGTATAAATTCCGTTGCTACCAAAATTTCGTTCCTCCGGAACTTTTTTAAAGAGATTTTCACTCTATGTTTCCTTTAATGTTTTCAAAACCTTAAAAGTTTGTTATTAATTTTTAATCAATAAAAACATGTTTTTCAAACCCTCCGTAAAACACTTTTTCTATCCAGTTCCTAAATTCTAAATTGGTCGTGATATGATATATTTTACCATTACTTTCTATTTTAAATTTTTCGTTATTGTCAATCTTGCTTTTAATACTTTTTAATTGAGACACACAATATAAATATGGACTCATGGTATCATACCAATTAGAGTTTAAAAATGCGTTAAAAACTTCTCCATTTTCTGAATACACTACATGCTCTGCTTTTTCCATTAAATAGTTTAAACTTTAAAATCAACCACTAAATTTAAACCTACAAGGTTTCTAAAACCATGCAGGAAATGAAAATCATTATGCCAATACCGGTGCCACACGTGGCTTATAATCCTTCGCAACCTCAGCAATCAATCGAATATGATCCGGAGTTGTTCCGCAACAACCACCAATTATATTGATTAAATTATCGTCTAAATATTCTTTGATTAAAGCCTGAGTTTGTTCTGGTGTTTCATCATATTGTCCGAACGCGTTTGGCAAACCTGCATTTGGGTGTGCCGAAACATTGAATTGTGTATGCTGTGATAATGTTTTTAAATACGGTTTTAACAAATCGGCTCCAAGAGCACAGTTGAAACCTACGCTTAATAACGGAATATGGGATACTGAAATAAGAAAAGCTTCAACCGTTTGCCCGGAAAGTGTTCTTCCTGAAGCATCGGTAATCGTTCCTGAAACCATGATTGGAATATCAAGATTACGTTCGTCTTTTACTTCTTCAATGGCGAAAAGTGCTGCTTTTGCGTTTAACGTATCAAAGATTGTTTCTACTAAAAGTAAATCACATCCGCCATCCATTAACGCTTCTACTTGTTGTTTGTACGCAATTCGCAAATCATCAAAAGTTACAGCTCTGTAACCCGGATCGTTTACATCTGGCGACATACTTGCTGTTCTGTTTGTCGGTCCGATGGATCCGGCAACGAAACGTGGTTTGTCTGGATTTTTAGCTGTAAATTCATCTGCTACTGCACGCGCAATTTTAGCCGATTCGTAGTTTAATTCGTAAACCAAATCTTCCAGGAAATAGTCGGCCATACCGATCGTAGTTCCTGAAAAAGTATTGGTTTCGACAATGTCTGCGCCAGCATCAAAATACGCTGCGTGAACATCGCGGATCGCTTGTGGTTGTGTTATGGATAGTAAATCGTTGTTTCCTTTTAACGGATGTGGAAAATCTTTGAAACGCTCTCCCCTGAAATCTTCTTCTGAGAAATTATAGCGTTGCAGCATTGTTCCCATTGCCCCGTCAAGGATTAGTATATTTTTTTTAATTGCTTCCTGAATAGTTATTGCCATTTCTTTTGTCTTTTAGCTACTAAGGTGCTGAGGCACTAAGATGCTAAGTTTTTTATTCTATTATTTAAAACATACCTAACAGGTTTTGAAAACCTGTTAGGATACGCGTTTTGATTCACATTGATTCCAAAAATTCACTATTGTTGGCTAATTAGCCCCGATTGAAGTGGAAATCCTTTTGTCCACCCCGGCGGACAAAAGATTGCAACGAAAAGCGGGAACGATGTTGGCATAAATGCGCCAATAATTCGCTCATTAAACTGTGAATTCAGTAAAATAATATTGTAAGGTTGTCAGGAAAAGTTGAGGAAATACTTTATGTATTTGTGTTATCTATCTTTAATACTATGAATTAGTGTAAAGTAGAATTTAGCACCTTCTTTATGATAAAGGGTTGCTAAGGTTTCATCGGGTCTATCCCTCCGCCTTTCGTGATAACTTTCAATAAATTTAGGAACGGTGCAAAGGTATGAAATAGCGTTGCGACTTGCAAGTTTTTTTTTGAAGGTTCTGAGAGACTGAGTTGCTAAGGTTCTAAGGATTTTTTTAAAGGTGCTGAGATGCTAAGATGCTAAGGTACTAAGTTTTGTTTTTGTTTTTCAAATATAGCCCGCGGTTTCGACCACGGGGAACGTATTGTGACAATTCGTTTGTGTTGTGATCATGTATATTGATTATACGTTGTGTCTATACGTTGCACTCCAGTGGTTGAAACTACTGGCTATGTTAAATACCTAAAATAAAATTGTTTAGAACCTTCGTTAATTCAAATAGTACCTTTTTTATTAAAGCTCCAGCGGAGCATTATGTTTATAGATAAAATTTATAGGTTTAACAAAAGCTCCAGCGGAGCGATATGTTATTTATAAATAATTATATGTCGCCTCGCTGGGGCTCTTTCAATACGGCATAATTAATTCTATAAATATTCCATCCCTACAGGATTAATTAAAACCAACTATTATTATTTAACAAAGCTCCAGCGGACACAATGTTTATAGCAAAAAAATTCACGTTTGACCAGAACTCCAGCGGAGCGATATGATATTTATAAATAATTATATGTCTCCCCGCTGGGGCTCTTTCAATACGGCATCATTAATTCTATAAACATATCATCCCTACAGGATTAATTAAAACCAACTACTATTATTTAACAAAGCTCCAACGGAGCACAATGTTTATAGCAAAAAAATTCACGTTTGACCAGAACTCCAGCGGAGCGATATGATATTTATAAATAATTATATGTCGCCCCGCTGGGGCTCTTTCAATACGGCATCATTAATTCTATAAACATGTCATCCCTACAGGATTAATTAAAACCAACTACTATTATTTAACAAAGCTCCAGCGGAGCACAATGTTTATAGCAAAAAAATTCACGTTTGACCAGAGCTCCAGCGGAGCGATATGTTATTTATAAATAATTATATGTCGCCTCGCTGGGGCTCTTTCAATACGGCATCATTAATTCTATAAACATTCCATCCCTACGGGATTAAAAAAAGCTCAAACTAAAGAGTTTGAGCTTTCCTATATAAAAAATCTTAGTACCTCAGTACCTTAGAACCTTAGCCCCTCAAATTAAACAATCGCTTTCACAACTGCCTTAGGTGCTTCTTTACGTGTTCCGTCGAAACCGTCTACTCCAGAAACTGTGGTATATTTCAATACATATTTTTTACCTGGATTGATGATTTGGTATGCCGCCTGACACATCAAAGTTGCTTCGTGGAAACCACAAAGAATCAATTTTAATTTTCCTGGGTAAGTGTTTACGTCTCCAATGGCGAAGATTCCCGGAATATTAGTCTGGTAATCTAATGCATTGTTTACTTTGATCGCATTTTTCTCGATATCTAATCCCCAGTCTGCGATTGGTCCTAATTTTGGAGTCAATCCGAAAAGTGGAATGAAGAAATCGGTTTCGATTTTACGGTGTGCTCCGTTTTCTTCGATATCTAATGATTCAACGTGTTCAGCACCGTTGATTCCGATTACTTCTGCAGGCGTAATTAATTTAATTTTTCCGGCAGTTTTTAATTCCTGTACTTTTTCTACAGAATCAAGAGCTCCTCTAAATTCATTTCTTCTGTGGATCAAAGTTACTTCTGAAGCTACATTAGACAAAAAGATACTCCAGTCTAATGCTGAATCTCCTCCTCCGGCAATTACAACTCTTTTATCTCTGAATTTCTCCGGATTTTTGATGAAGTATTTTACTCCTTTATCTTCATAAAACTCGATATCTTCAATAAGTGGCTTGCGGGGCTCAAAACTTCCTAAACCTCCTGCGATAGCGATAACCGGCGCATGAAATTTAGTCCCTTTATTTGATGTTACAATAAAACTTCCATCTTCTTGCTTGTCGATTGTTTCAGCTCTTTCTCCTAATGTATAACCTGGTTCAAACTGCTTAATTTGTTCTTGTAAGTTATCAATTAAATCTCCTGCTAAAACTTCTGGAAAACCAGGGATATCATAAATAGGCTTTTTTGGATACAATTCTGAAAGTTGCCCTCCTGCTTGTGGTAAAGCATCTAAAATATGACATTTTAATTTCAATAGTCCTGCCTCGAAAACGGCAAATAAACCTGTTGGTCCTGCTCCAATTATAAGTATATCTGTTTTAATCATTATGTTGTTGTTTATAATCATTCTTAATAATACAAAGAAACGAATAATTTATTCTTCTGCCAATGATTTTTATCATTGATTTCTTTGTGTAATTTTCCATCGGGTTAAAACCCGACGCTACAATATAATTTGTCCCTCCGGGACTTTTTGTTATTCTTTATTTTTTAATGAATTGGTTATCTCATTCATTCTTTTAACCTTTTCTTCAAAATCTCCTTTTAGTGTCTTTCGGTATTCGTTTAGATTCTCAACCATTTGATTAATATCTTCCGGAATTACTTCTTCGAAAAACTCCCGCAATCTTTTGGCGGTTGTAGGCGATTTTCCGTTGGTCGAAATGGCGATTTTTACATTTCCTTTTGTTACGATTCCGCCTAAATAATAATCACATAAATCGGGCGTATCGGCGATATTGCAAATCAAATAACGCTTTCGGGATAAATCGTATACCTTTTTATTGACTTTTAAATCATCGGTGCAAGCGATTACCATATGGCGCTTTTTGAGCATTTTCTTTTTGAACTTCGCTTCCGTCAATTTAATTGATGGATGGTTTTCGGCTAAAACTTTAATTTCTAAATGAAAGTCGGGCGCTACGACCTCAACATTGGCATTTGGACTTGACTTTAGCAAAAAAGAAAGCTTCTCTAATCCGACATTTCCTCCACCTACAATCAATACATTCAGATTGTGAAGCTTTAAGAATATTGGATATAATTCATTCTGTTCCATTTTAATTTATTTTCATCTAATCAAAATTAGATGATTTATTTTTAACAGCATTGGTTTTATATGCTATACGTACATCGGGTTGAAACCCGACGCTACATATTGTTCGTCCCTCCAGGACTTTATCTAACGATTTCTTTTGATAAAAATTCTTCGTAAAATCCTTTTAATTTATTGCTTTCTCTTTCATCGGGTTGAAACCCGACGCTACAATATGAATTGTTCCTCCGGAACTTTATCTTGTAATTTCTTTCGACAAAAATTCTTCGTAAAAACCTTTTAATTTATTGCTTTCTCTTACGACTTCTCCGAGAACAATAATTGCGGGCGAACTCAGTTTTTTCTCTTTTACAATTTCTAAAATCGAATTTACGGTTCCAACGCCCACTTTTTCTTCTGAAGTTGTTCCGCTTTGAATGATCGCTACGGGTAAATCTCCTTTGTCTTCTTTTTGAAACAAATCGATAATTTGAGGCAATTTGTGCATTCCCATCAAAATTACAACTGTTGCGGATGACTGTGCGGCCAAAGCTACATCTGCAGATAATTTTCTGTCAGAAGTTGTGCCTGTAATCGCCCAGAAACTTTCTGAAACACCTCTTTTTGTAATCGAAATTCCCAGACTTGCAGGAACTGCTACTACTGAAGAAATTCCAGGAACGACAACGGTCTCGATTCCGAAGCTTTCAATAAATTCTATTTCTTCGCTTCCACGCCCAAAAATAAACGGATCTCCGCCTTTTAAACGAACTACATTTCCGTAAGTCAAAGCGTTATCAACAATTAATTGATTGATCTGATCTTGTGTGTAAGCGTGATTCCCAATTTTTTTACCAACAAAAATTCTAATTGCATTTTTGGGTGCGTAAGCTAGTATTTCTTCATTGGCCAATGCATCATACAAAACCACATTCGCTTCAGCCAATGCTTTTGCGCCTTTCAGCGTAAGCAAATCCGGATCGCCGGGACCTGCACCGACTAAAGTTACTTTTGGTTTTATTGTATTATGCATTTGCTAATTCTTGAGCTCTATATTTTTCTATTGTATCAAAAAAGGCAATTCCTTCCTGAATATATTGTTTTGCAAAAGCTTCTGAAGGATCATTTTGATTGATTTGATACACTAATTCTTTAAACGATGTTGCCAATTCGATTTTTCCTGTTACGATAAAAACATTATCAAACAAGTCCACAATTCCTGCGTGATTATTTGTTTTTTCATTTTCTGAAAGTAATAAAGCTTTAGCTCCATTTACAAATCCGGCGTAAGCATGATAAATAGCATCCGACCATTTTCCTTCGTCGAAAGATTCTTGCGCGAAAGTCAATTTATCTTTAGCTTCTAATAATAAAGTCGCTACTAAATCGATCACAACACCAGCACATTCTCCAACTCCAACTGCTTTAACGTAGTTATCTGCGTTACCCCAATCCACGAAATCAGCTTCTGTTAAATTGGTTACATCTGCAAAAGGTTTCAAGATTTCATAGAAATATTTCTCTCCTTTTTGATCGTAATAGTTTAGGAATTTTTCTCCGTTTGCATTTTTGTCAAAATCATTTAAGATCGTACGCAATGCATCTGGACCTCTTCTGCTTGGAATTTTGATTACTTTATCTGCAAAACGTCCTTCTCCATTTCCTAATCTTCCTCCACCTAATAATACTTGTAATGCCGGAGCTACTAATTTTCCAGAATTGATAGACATTCCCTGAAAACCAATTGCTGACATATTGTGTTGTCCACAAGCATTCATACAACCAGAAATTTTAATTTCGATTTCGCGGTTGTTTAAATACTGCGGATATTCAGCATTTATTACTCTTTCTAATTCTTCTGCAATACCGGTACTACTTGCAATCCCCAAGTTGCAAGTATCAGTACCAGGACATGCCGTAATATCTACAGTAGAATTATATCCTAAATGAACAAAGTCTAATTTGGCTAATTCCTGATAAAAGAAAGGAAGATTCTCTTCTTTTACATGACGTATTACAATATTTTGACGCAATGAAAAACGTAATTCATTTGCTGCGTAATTTTTAATTAAGGCGGCTAATAATCTTGCTTTATCAGTATAAAAATCTCCCAATAAAACTTTAATTCCAATCGCGTAATAACCTCCTTGTTTCTGAGCAATTACATTTGATTTTTTCCAGGCTTCATAAGCTGCGGTATCTTCAATTGTAACTTGCGGAACTTCTAATAAAGGCTCTGCAATTGGCCCGTCAAAAGCGGTTGTATCAATTTCGTAGGTTTCAAAAGCAATTGCTTTTTTCTCTTTTTCAACTAAATCAAGGAAAACATCTCGTCCCATTTCTTTGATTAAGAATTTCATACGCGCTTTCATTCTTTTTGCACGCTCGCCGTATCGGTCAAAAATACGGATGATTCCTTCTGCTGTCGGGATGATTTCGTTTGCCGGAACAAATTCTGAAAGTAATTCAGCATGTGCTGGCTGAGATCCTAAACCTCCACCAAACATGATTTTGAATCCGCGTTGTCCGTCAACAATTTTTGGAATGAATCCTAAATCGTGCAAATAACTCAAAGCTGTATCTTCGTCAGATGATGAAAACGAAATTTTGAATTTACGTCCCATTTCCTGACAAATCGGGTTTCTTAATAAATATTGGAATAAAGCGTGTGCATAAGGCGAAACATCAAATGGTTCGTTTACGTCTACACCAGCCAATTCACTTCCTGTAATATTACGAACCGTGTTTCCACAAGCTTCACGCAACGTCACATCATCTTTAGCCAAATTTGCCCAAAGCTCCGGTGTTCTGTCTAAACTCACATAGTGAATCTGAATATCCTGGCGCGTTGTAATGTGCAAACGTCCTGTAGAATATTCATCAGAAACTTTAGTAATACGTACCAATTGTTCACTGGTTACTTTACCATATGGCAATTTAATACGAATCATTTGAACGCCTTCCTGACGTTGTCCGTAAATTCCACGTGCTAAACGAAGACTACGAAAACGCTCGTCATCAATTTTTCCTCCACGGAATAAATGAATCTTTTTTTCTAAATCGATAATCTCTTTCTGAACTATCGGATTTTCTATTTCTGTTCTAAAACTTTCCATTTCTCTTTAGTTGTTGGTTGTCAGTTGTTGGTTGTTGGTTTGCTGGCAGAATAACTATCAACCAAAAACCATCAACTATCAACTAGCGAATGAATCCTACTCCTGCTGTTGTATTTGTTGCTGTATCAATTAAGATGAAGGCTCCGTTTGATTTATTATCGTTATAAGCATCAAAATATAAAGGCTTGCTCAATTTGATGGTTACTTCTCCAATTTCGTTGATCGCCAATTGCGATGCTTCTTTGGTTCCTGAATAATCTGTTGAGATTGTATTTTTGATACTTTCTACTTTTGCCAAAACTCTGTTTGTATTATGCTGAACGATATATTTAGTTCCGGCAACTAATTTTTTAGAATCCATCCAACAAACTGTTGTCGTGATATCTTTTTCAATTTTTGGAAGTTCTGATGTTTTTACAATCATATCGCCTCTTGTCACATTGATATCATTTTCTAATTCAATTGTGATCGAAGAACCTGCAACAGCTTCATCAAATGTTTTATCGAAAAAGTGAATTTTTGATACTTTTGATTCTGTTAAAGAAGGAAGAACTGTTACAGCATCTCCAACTTTAATGGAGTTTCCGTATAATTTTCCAGCGTAACCTCTAAAATCATGGTACTCTTCTGTTTTTGGACGAATAACTGTCTGCACAGGGAAACGTGCTTTTCCTGCTTCAAAAACATCTGAAGAATGTAATCCTTCTAAATGTTCCAGAACTGTTTGTCCTGTGTACCAAGGCATATCTTTTGATTGATCAACCACGTTTCCACCGTTGATTGCACTTAACGGAATATAACTTACGTTTTGCTCTTTGAAAGTGCTTTTTGCATTTAATGCCTGGAAATCAGCTTTGATTTTGTTGTAAACTTCTTCAGAATAATCAACTAAATCCATTTTATTAATCGCAACAATTACCTCTTTTACTCTCAATAAATTATTGATAAAAAAGTGACGGTACGTTTGCTCAATTACACCTTTTCTGGCATCAATTAAAATAATAGAAACCTGAGAAGTCGAAGCTCCTGTAACCATGTTTCTGGTATATTCTACGTGACCCGGAGTATCTGCAATAATGTAACTTTTCTTTGCAGTCGAAAAATAAATGTGCGCTACGTCAATTGTAATTCCTTGCTCTCTCTCTGCTACTAATCCATCAGTTGCCAAAGAAAAATCAAGATAATCATACCCTTTTTGTTTACTGCTTTTTTCGATTGCTTCAATTTTATCTGTAGTCAATGACTTTGTATCATACAATAATCTTCCAATCAAAGTACTTTTCCCGTCATCTACACTTCCTGCTGTTGCTATTTTTAAAACTTCCATTCTTATGTTTTGTTTCAAGTTTAAATTTTGTTTCAAGTTTGCTTCGCCTGTTCGAGCAAAGCTCTCGAGTCAGGTTTTGAAAAACTTTGTCTAAAATTTAAAACTGTATGTTTTTGTTTTTCTGATTTCGTTTTTAATTACATTCCGAATTGCATTAATAATTTACAATTCATAACTCATAATTATTAAAAATATCCTTGTTGTTTTCTTTTCTCCATTGCAGCTTCAGAACGTTTGTCATCGATTCTGGCACCTCTTTCAGAAATAGTTGAAGTTCTGATTTCTCCAACAACTTCCTGAATTGTTGCTGCGTAAGATTCAACAGCTGCTGTACAACTCATATCTCCAACGGTTCTGAAGCGAACAATTCGTTCTTCGATTTGTTCGTCTTCTTCCTGATACACAAAAGGAGAATGCGACCAGATTAAACCGTCTCTCAAAAAAACTTTTCTTTTATGTGAAAAATAGATTGATGGAATCTCGATGTGTTCTTTTTCGATATAACTCCAAACATCTAATTCTGTCCAGTTTGAAATTGGGAAAACACGAACGTTTTGACCATTTTCTATTTTTCCATTCAAAATATCAAACAATTCCGGACGTTGATTTTTTTCATCCCATTGACCAAAATCGTCACGAACAGAAAAAATACGTTCTTTAGCTCTTGCTTTTTCTTCATCACGACGTGCACCACCAATACAAGCATCAAACTTAAATTCTTCAATTGCGTCTAAAAGTGTAATAGTCTGTAAGCTGTTTCTACTAGAATATTTTCCAGTTTCTTCCACCACTTTTCCTTCATCAATAGCATCCTGAACATTACGAACGATTAACTCTAAACCTAATTCTTCAACCAATTTATCTCTGAAAGCAATCGTTTCAGGAAAATTATGTCCCGTATCAACGTGCAAAAGAGGAAACGGAATCTTAGCAGGAAAAAATGCTTTTTGCGCCAAACGCACTAATGTTATAGAATCTTTTCCTCCAGAGAAAAGTAAAACCGGTTTATCAAACTGTGAAATTACTTCTCTGAAAATGTATATTGCTTCACTCTCTAAAGCGTTTGTTTTTAATACTGAACTCATTGTTTTTTGTTTAAAAAGTTTCAAGTTTCAGGTTTCAAGTTTTGTGGTGACCTAAAATTTTCAACTATTGTTTTATTCTATTCTCTTTATTCTACTCTCCTGCTTCGTGGCTCTTGCCTCTATTCTCTTTATTCTATTCTCTTTATTCCTTCTTAGCGCTGTGCAATCCGCATTCTTTATGGCTTGATTCCCACCACCATCTTCCGGCTCTGATATCTTCTCCCGGGAAAATGGCTCTCGTACATGGTGCGCATCCTATGCTTACGAAACCTTGTTTGTGTAAAGCATTTTGAGGAACATTGTTTTCTGATAAATACGTTTCAACTTCCTCTAAAGACCATTTTAATAATGGATTGAATTTGATGATTTCGAAACCTCCATCGTATTCAAATAGATTCAGATCTTGTCTGTTCTCAGATTGTTCTGCTCTTAAACCTGTAATCCAAACTGAGTTTCCTGCCAAAGCTTTTCTTAACGGAACTACTTTTCGAATGAAACAACATTCTTTTCTATTCTCAACCGAATCATAAAAACTGTTTGGGCCTTTTTCTTTTAATAAATTTTCCACTGCTGTTGCTTCCGGAAAATAAACCTCAATTGGTCTTTTATACTTTTTTAATGTCTTATGAAAAACATCATAAGTTTCCTGAAACAATCTTCCGGTATCCAGAGTAAAAATGGTAATATCAGTATTGCTTTTGGCAATGAAATCTGTAATTACCTGATCTTCCTGACCAAAAGAAGTCGAAAAAATTACTTTTCCCGGAAATTCCGTAGCTAAAAAAACTAAGGTTTCATCAAGTGAAAAATTTTTCGTTTTATCTAATAATGTTTGTATAACTGTCGCACTCATATTCTCTTTTCCTTTCTAAAAAATTGATTACAATAATTTAGATAATGTTTTTAAACTCAATAGTATTATTAAAATTCCAACCGCAATCATCATTGGTTTTCTTTTGATTTTATTGATCAAATAAGCTCCTAATGGCGCTGCAATGACACCTCCTAAAATCAACCCAAAAATAACCTGCCAACCATGGATTCCTCCAAAAAGCATGAAGGTAATTCCGCTTGCAAATGAAACTGCAAATTCAGCTGCATTTACTGATCCAATCGTATAACGAGGATTTCTTCCTCTTCCTAATAATGTAGAAGTTACAATTGGTCCCCAGCCTCCACCGCCAACAGAATCCATAAAACCTCCAAAAGTGGCTAAATATCCTAGTTTTTTAGTTTTCTTTTTAACTATCGTTTTTGCTAACGCTTTTCTAATAATTATGATCGCCAAAACAATCATATAAACGGCAATAAATGGCTTTATAATATCGCCATTAATTACATCTGACAACAAATAAGCTCCCGTAATTGAACCTAAAACTCCCGGAATCAATAAATGCTTCACTAGTTTTTTATTGATGTTTCCGAACTTATGATGAGAAAGCGCCGATGCTCCCGTTGTAAACATTTCAGATACGTGAACTGCAGTACTGCTTATTACTGGCGGAACTCCGTAAGCCAATAAAAAAGAAGTCGAAGTTGCTCCATAACCCATTCCTAATGTCCCGTCTACCAACTGTGCAAAAACACCAATAGCAAAAAACACTAAAAATTCCTGATTAAAACCTCCAACAAATCCAGTCCATGTAAACTCAGCGTAGTGATTGTATACCAACGTAGACAATAAACCTACCAACAAAACAACCGGAATTAAAACCCACAATTTTTCTTTTAACGATCCATCAGACCTACCATCATAACTATTTATTTTCAATTCTTTTTCCATACTCTCTGGCTTGGTTTTCAGCTGCTAAATCCATTACCCTATCGGCTTAATAGATTACTATGCAAAATTAGTACTTATTTCTAAATATCAAAACATTATTTAATTTTTTTACAACTCTAATTCTCTTTTGTTTAAGTAAGTATCAACTTTAGATAATATAACAAATTGACTTATTAAGTTATAAAACATATTGCACTGTATTACAGCTAAATAAAACATTAATGATATTCGTTTACAAATATAACACTTTAAAGTCTACCACATCCATAGGATAATTATAAAATTGTTGTTATTTTTACCGCAAATTTTTATTATGGATTTTCAAATAGGTCTTGTTATAGCGGGTTTACTAGTTGGTTTTGTGGTAGGGTTAACAGGTGTTGGCGGCGGTTCTTTAATGACTCCTATTTTATTATACTTTGGTATTCCTCCAACAACAGCAGTAGGTACCGATTTATTATATGCGGCATTTACCAAAATGGGAGGCGTATTTGTGCATCATAAAAAAAGCAATATCAATTGGCAGATAACGGGCTGGCTTACTTTAGGCAGTGTTCCTGCAGCTTTACTTACCTTATGGATTTTACATAGTATTAAAACTGATATTTCTACTATAAATGCTTTAATCAAATACAGTTTAGGCTGGGCACTACTTTTTACATCAATAGCTATTTTATTCAAAAAGAAACTTTTAGTTTTTTCTCAAAAACATGCCGGAGACAAATTTCATACCGAAAGTCACACTCAAAATATGCTGACTATCGGAATTGGTGTTTTACTAGGAGCAACGGTTACACTTACTTCAATTGGCGCTGGTGCTTTAGGAACTGTAACTTTATTTTTCCTTTATCCACTATTACCAACGCCTCGTTTGGTTGGAACCGAGATTGCCCACGCCGTTCCCCTAACTCTTGTTGCCGGAATCGGACATGCCTCAATGGGAAATTTAGATTTGGGATTATTAGGCCAATTATTAATGGGATCACTTCCGGGAATTTTTATGGGAAGTATGTTAAGCGGAAAAGTACCTGATTTATTTCTGAGAAACGCTATTGCAGTAATGCTTTTTCTGGCAGGTTATAAATTAGTTTTCTAGAAGAAGGAATCTTCAAAATATAAAAAAAGACCTTTTCAAATTAATGAAAAGGTCTTTTTTATTATGATTTATTTCGAACAGAGTCA
Source organism: Flavobacterium aquidurense (assembly GCA_900107365.1). GTDB lineage: Bacteria > Bacteroidota > Bacteroidia > Flavobacteriales > Flavobacteriaceae > Flavobacterium > Flavobacterium aquidurense. The sequence goes on along the minus strand of FNPS01000006.1, from coordinate 174,227 downwards.
GTTAAAAAGCAATATCTGCCAAAGAATTGCTTTCCAAAATTTTAAGCGTGTTATCTCTAACCTCAGTCATTAAACGTCTGGCAGCACAAGTTGACTCATCATCACAATCATCGCATTTTTCGTAAAAATTATGACTGGCGCAAGGTAAAAGTGCAATAGGTCCTTCGAGGATGCGATAAACTTTGGCCATACTAATATCTTTTGGATCCTTGATCAAATAATAGCCACCGCCTTTTCCTTTTTTCGCTCCAAGAAAACCGGAGTTTCGAAGCAGTAATAAAATACTCTCCAGAAATTTAATCGAAATATGTTCGCTTTTGGCAATTTCAGCAATTTGTACCGGTTCGTTGTTCTCTCGTCTGGCTAAATATGTTAAAGCTTTAATTCCGTATTTTGTTTTCTTTGAAAGCACGTGTGTAATTTTAGATTTTAGAATATAGATTTTAGATTCGAAATCTTAAATCTACATTTTAAATATTTTTCTGTTACAAAAATATACTTTTTGAACGAGAATAATAATATAATGACCAACTATATTCTACTAAATTAGTATAGTTTAAATTAATTCGGTTTCAGGAACACCAATTAAGTTAAAATCATGAAAAGATTTTACACTTTCATCCAATCCTTTTTTACTAACAACATAGGTATCAGAAATCGAATCGTGCCATCCTCTTGAGCCTCCTAAAAAAGTAAAGGCATCAAATGGGATATAGCGACATAAACTTCTTTTAAAAATGGTTCCAAAGCTTGGTTTTTCTCCATTTTCATCCACAACAACAGAGCCCGTAATAAATTTGCCTACAGATCGACCAAACAATCCTTCCATAATAGTATAATAAATTACGGACACAATGATAGCTACAATATTCCATCCAAAATCCCCCAAACCGTCAACCCAAAGGCCGAGCGAAGTCATTCCAAATAAATTGGTCAAAATCCCTAATACAACTCCAATTGCAATTAAGAAAATAAAAAAGGAGAAAAGATCAATAATGTAATTCAAAAAACGAGTCCCGCTGGACACCAATAATGTATCATCTAAAATATAAGTAGAATTGCTCATAAGCGATAAAGGTTGATTTAAGGTTAAGTATATCTTTTTGATTTCGTTATAAACAAAAATATACTTTTTACTGAAACAATTATAAAAACCAAAAACGATTTTTTAACAGTAATAAATTTACAGTCAAAAAATCGTTGTTTATAATGTAACTTTTAAAATTTCAGCACAAATCGCAGTAGCATTTTTTTCTTCTAAATACAATTGGTGATTTTGATCTTGAAGAATTTCAGAAGGAATTTTTAAATCCAGGAACCAATTTGAGTTTGGCTTATTTGAATCCTGATCGCCAAAAAACAATTTAATTTCACAATTTGGAGCTTCCGTTTCATATCGTAATCGAGTTGAGGAAACAGCAAATAAATGTGTTGTTTTTAATCCTTGCAAAGAAGCTTTCCAGGCAATTGTTCCTCCAATGCTAAATCCCAAAACTGTTACTTTATCAGTTTCTAATTTTAATAAAGTTTCAACTGCTTTATCAATTCCTCCATCGAGAAATTGTTTGTGAATATCTGCTTCCACAAGATTAGAAGCATCAATACAGGCTAATTCAAGAACATCATAATACTGAATCTCAAATTTAGACCGTAATGTATCTGTATAGTAGTTTATCCATTCCGGATGTTGTCCTCCAAATAAATCTGACAGGATAAGTAGTTTTGGTTTAGCCATACCATAAAAATATGATTTTAGATATCAGATTCAAAATCTAACATCTAAAATCATAAATCTAAAATTTCTTAAGAAAGTGCCTGATCTAAATCGGCAATAACATCTTTTACCGTTTCTAAACCTACAGAGACACGTACTAAACCTTCTGTAATTCCGACTGCAAGCTTTTCTTCAACAGACAATTTACTGTGTGTTGTTGAGGCTGGATGCGTTACAATGGTTTTTACATCTCCAATGTTTGCAGAAAGAGAACATAATTTAATCTTGTCCAAAAATTTTCTACCTGCCTCAAGACCACCTTTAATTTCAATCGCAATAATATTACCGCCTAAAAGCATTTGTTTTTTTGCGATTTCATATTTTGGATGTGATTTCAAAAACGGATATTTCACACTTTGTACATTTGGATGAGCTTCTAAAAATTCAGCCACTTTCAAAGCATTTTCGCAATGTTTGTCAACACGCACAGCCAAAGTTTCTAAACTTTTTGACAAAACCCACGCATTAAATGGTGACATTGCCGGTCCTGTATTTCTTGAAAATAAATATATTTTACGAATCAATTCAGCATCTCCAACAGCAACTCCGCCTAATACACGACCTTGTCCGTCTATCAGTTTTGTTGCCGAGTGAATTACGATATGAGCACCGTATTTAATAGGCTGTTGAATGTATGGTGTTGCGAAACAGTTATCAATTATTAAAATCAAATTGTGCTTTTTTGCAATTTGCCCCAATAATTCTAAATCAATTACATCTACACCAGGATTTGTTGGTGTTTCAGCATATAAAATTTTAGTGTTTGGTTTAATAAAACTTTCAATCGTTTCCGGCTGATTAATATCAAAATAAGAAGTTTCGATTTTCCATTTTGGAAAATAAGTCATGAATAAAGCGTGCGTTGATCCAAAGACACTTCCCGCAGAAACAATGTGGTCGCCAGATTCTAATAATCCTGCAAACGTAGAGTATATCGCAGCCATTCCCGTTGCAAAAGCATAACCAGCTTCGGCACCTTCCATTGCACAAACTTTGTCCACAAATTCTGTTGTATTTGGGTTGCTAAAGCGAGAGTAAATATTACGTACTTTTTCTTCTGTAAAAGAGGCTCTCATATCTTCTGCATCCTCAAATACAAAGCTTGATGATAAATACAAAGGAGTTGAATGTTCCTGAAATTGTGTTTTTTCTAAATGTGTACGTATGGCCTGGGTTTCAAAACCAAATTCTTGTTCGTTCATTATTTTTTGTTTTTTTGTTTGCTTCGCCAGTTCGGCTAAAGCCTCGTGTCAGGTTTCAAGTTTCAGGTTTATACGATGTGTAAAACAATGATTTGAAAACGTAAACAAGTGAGTCTTTTTAGCCAATCTAAAAATTATCTAATTCTCTAATTGACTCATTTTCTAATTTATAGTATTTCGTTGTTCAAAACAACTTTATATTTTATGGTTGCTGTTGGCTCAACTGTTTTGGCAACGGAACAATATTTCTCAAAAGAAAGTTCTGCAGCGCGTTTTGCTTTTTCAGGATTGATGTCGCCTTCTAAATAAAACACCACATCGATTTCTTTAAAAGGTTTCGCTTCTCCAATTTGAACGCGCTCGCCTTCAACCTCAGCGTTAAAGGATGTTATTTCCTGACGTTGTTTCTTTAAAATTGAAATCATATCAATTGCACTGCATCCTGCAACACCCATCAATACTAATTCCATCGGACTTGCACCTAAATCGCTTCCGCCAAATTCGGCTCTGCTATCAACATCAACTACATGACCTCTTTCATTTTTTAGTTTGAAATGAAACGCGTCGTTTACTCTGTTTAAGGTTACTTTCATTTTTTTTGTTTTTTGTTTTGTTGTTCGAGTTCAACAATCTAAAATCAGAACTCTAAAATCTAAAATCGATATTATCCTTTATCAGACAATCTTAAAATATCTCCAAAAACGCCTCTCGCTGTAACTGCAGAACCTGCACCGGCTCCCTGAATTACAATTGGACGATCTCCGTAAGATTCTGTATAAATTTCGAAGAAAGAATCAGAGCCTTTTAATCCGCCTAACGCCGTATCTGAAGGAACTGAAACTAATTTCACTTCTAAATTTCCTTTATCGTTTTGCAAATCTCCAGACAATTCACCAATGTATCTTAATACGTGATTTGGCTTTTGATCTGCTTTTATTTTATCGTAAATTGGGTCAAATTCTTTTAGTTTAGTCAAGAAATCAGACACATTTCCTTCTCTTAAATGCTCCGGAATCAAATTCTGAATTGAGATCTCTTCAAACTCATTTTGTAAGTCCAATTCTCTGGCTAAAATCAATAATTTTCTTCCCACATCATTTCCGCATAAATCCTCGCGTGGGTCTGGTTCTGTGTATCCGTTATCAATTGCTTCTTTCAAAATTTCGCTAAATGGAGCGTCTTTTGCAGAAAAATTATTAAATAAATAACTTAATGTTCCAGAGAAAACTCCTTTAATCTTCGTAATATTTTCTCCTGAAAGGTGTAATAATTTTATAGTATCTATTAACGGTAATCCTGCACCAACATTCGTTTCGTACAAATAATTCTTTTGGTTTTCAGCAAGAGATTTTCTCAGTTCTTTATAAAAACCATAACTTAATGTATTGGCTACTTTATTAGAAGAAATCAAATCAAAACTGCTTTCTACAAGTGGAATATAGTTCTCTACGAAAGAAGCACTCGCCGTATTATCAATTGCGATTAAGTTTTCTAAATGATGTTCATTTGCGTAAGCAATAATGTCATTAATAGTGTATTGCTCGCCTTTATTCTGAATATCATTTTTCCAGTCTGAAGTTACGCCATTTTTGTTTAAAAGTAATTTTTTAGAATTGGCAATAGCAAAAACATTCAGTCTTACATCTTTTCTTTTTTCAATGGATGAAGCCGATTCTAAAATCTGATTGATTAAAGTTCCACCTACCAAACCATGACCAATAATGGCGATATTAATTTTTTTAGAAACTCCAAAAATCTCTCCGTGAATTACATTTAAAGCCTTATTCAGTTCTGATTTTTTAACCACCAAACTCACGTTTTTACCCGTAACAGTATTGTTGAATAAAATTGGAACTATTTTGTTTTTGATTAATGCCGTGTAAGGTTTATGAAAAGTACTCAAATCCTGACCAATGATAGAAATTACAGAAACATTATCAGTAACCGTGATCTGATTGACATCTTTAGAATAAAAGTCATTTTCAAACTCTTTTTCCAGTTCGACCATTGCTGTAGTTGCCTTATCTGTCGCTACAACAAGACCAATTCCTCTTTCTGAAGAACCTTGCGAAATAATACTTACGCTGATGTTATGATCTCCCATAACTTTAAAAATTCGGGCATCAACTCCCGCTTTTCCAAGTAATCCGCGTCCTTCAAGATTTACCAGCGAAACATTTTCTAAAACAGAAAGCGTTTTAATACCTTCTTTAGCAGAATCTGAGGTAATTAAAGTTCCGCGGTTTTCATGATTGAATGTATTTAAAATACGAAGCGGAATATTTTTTTCCAATAACGGAATAATGGTTTTAGCATGAAGAATTGTTGCACCAAAATTAGCCAGCTCATTTGCTTCGTTAAAAGACAGATATTCAATCTTTTTAGCATCGGCGACCAAATCAGGATTTGCAGTGTAAATTCCGTCTACGTGTGTAAAGTTTTGAAGTTCTTCGGCATCTAAATAATTAGCAATTAACGAAGCGGTATAGTTACTTCCGTTTCTTCCTAATGTAGTTGTATCATTGTTATTGTTTGAACCTATGAAACCTGTAACAATATTTACTGTTGAACCGTTATGAAGCTTGAAATAGTTAACTACATTTTTCTTAGAAAGTTGCTCTAATGGTTGTGCATCGCCAAATTTTGAGTCCGTTTTAAGCAATTCTCTGGTATCCACAAAATTTGCAGGAATACCTTTTTCAATTAAAATTGAAGTCAATAATTTAGCCGAAAGCAATTCTCCTTTAGACAAAATCTGATCTTTGATTTTATTACTATAATCACCTATCAGACTTACACCTTCAAAAAGTTTATCTAAAATATTAAATTCTTCTGATAAATCAACTTGTGGATAATCGGATGTCTGATATGCCTTAAAGCTTTCTAATAACGGCTTATAATTTCCGTTTTTAGCAGCAATTCTTAAAATGTCTTCCAGTTCATCTGTCGCATTTCCTCGTGCTGAAACTACAACGGCGATTTTTTCTCCTTGGTTTACTTTATCTAAAATAATCGAAATAACTTTATTAAGTCCTTCTCCGTTTGATAATGATTTACCTCCAAATTTTAATATTTTCATTTTATTTTGCTATTGTTTCTGCCTTAAATATATCGGCAAGTAAATGATCTAATTGTTTGTACTCGATTAAAAAAGCGTCATGTCCGTGAACCGAATCAATTTCGCTGTAAAAAACATTTTCTTTAAACTTTTTTAATTCCTGATAGGTTTCTTTATTTTCTCTGGCAGTAAAAAACAAATCCGAATTGATTCCGATAATATGAATCGCTGCATTTGTTCTTGACATTAAAGTTTCAAAATCGGCACTATTTCTTGTAATATCTATGGTTTTAAGCAATTGATTCATCAATTTATAAGAAGCTAATTGATATCTCTTTTGCAATTTATCTCCGTGATGTGCCAACCAGCTTTCTATATTAAAAATGGAAAGATTTTCATTGACCGTACGTTGAAATTTTTCTTTAAATGATTCTGGAGACCTGTAACACAACATAGCATGAATCCTTGCGTCCTCAATTGGCTTTGATGAATTGTTCAGGATTTGTTCCTGTAAAAAACAATTCGCAATCATCCAGTCCGTCGATTTCCAGTCGGTTGCAATGGGTATCAAATTTTGAGTGATGTTAGATTCTAAAGCCAACATTTCCCAGGCAACTCCTCCACCAACAGAACCCCCAATAATAGTATGAACCTGATTAATAGCCAAGCTTTCAAGTCCTTTAATAAAAATTCGGGCAATATCTCTGGTCGTAAAATCCTGGTAATTTTCAATTAAAAAAGAATCTGTTCCGTTACCCGGAACATTAAATGCCAGTATGGTATATCTATTGGTGTCAATTGTTTTTCCTTCTCCAATTAAGTCGTTCCACCAACCATTTTCGCCGGTCACCTGAGCGTTTCCTGTCAAAGCATGATTAACCAAAACAATAGGCGCGCTATGTAATGGCAAACCGGAAATGGTAAAACTTAAAGGTAACGAACGATAAAGTGCACCATTTTCGGTGGTGAAATTTTGTATGCTAATGGGGTTTGGTATATTTTCCAATTTTCAAATCTGTTGTATTATTGATTTGTATCTGGAAATATTAGAAAGAAAAGTCTAGAGTGAAACTAGAAAAATTCTTGTTGTTATCTTTCCACGTTTGGGCGTGGTAGAATGCAGCACCTTCTTCGCTTTACCGAAGGGTTGCTAAGGATTCATCGGGTCTAATCCCTCGTCCTTTCTTTATAACATTTCAATACGTTTTTGAACTTAAAGGTGCAAATTAACTACTATTTTCTTAAACAAACAAATTTTATCTAAACTGATTCATCAATTTCATAAATATAATTCAAACTAAAACTTATTACACGCAAAAATTTACCGAACTAAAAGCCCAGTAAAATTAAGCAGGTTTTCCCCTATTTTATGATACTTTTCGATTTAGATAAAAAGCGTTTCATTTTCTTTTGAATACATCAAAAACAATAAAGAATTCGGTTCTTTTTTATCTGTTTTTTTATCCGTTTCAGTTATTCCGAATCTTGGATGGATCAATTCGTTTTTCGGCGGAGGATTGTTCCTTTTACTTCTGTTTTTCAATGTTGAAAATGTCTTTGATAAGTAGTTTAATGTGCTCATGATATTTAAGTTTAGTTTAGTTTGTGTATTATTATCTTTATTATTCGTTTACTATTGTGTTAAGCCAGCCGGATGGAATAAAAAAACCCTTTTGGATTAGTGTACCAAAAGGGTTTAAGTTTTTTAAACTTATATATTCTTTTGGAATCAACAGACGCATACGCAAATAAATGCGACAGTGAACATCTTGTTCATCTGTAGGGATTTATTCATCTGTGATTTATTTGTTATTTTAAATTCTTGCATTTTCATATAAAATTAAAAAGCCTCCTAAAATTATTGGGAGGCTTTGCGTATAATATTGTTGTTTTCTTACAATTTAAGCAAAAGACATCCCAACGGTATTAACCGAAATGGCGCAAAACATTTTATAGACATTTAAGTTCATTGATTCAGTAGCTTTTGGGTTTAACAAATATGCAAATATTATTTTAAATACACAAATTATTTTAAGTAAATTAAGACAAAAAAACGACGAAAAAGCGCTTTTTAACGATATAAAACATCTTACAAAAGTTTTGTTTTATAAAAACAAAGTAAAAACCTACAAAACAAAGCTTTACTCTTGTAATATCTCCACAAATCAGTTTATCAAAGAACTTTCAAAATAAATTCAGCGTTAGTTTTTAAAGCCAGACTGCCTCTTTATTTTTAATTTTTTCTGACACTTTTAATATATCAGTAATAATTCCTCTTGAAATTGCTTGTTTGCACGGTGAAGCACTCTGAATGACAATTGGAACATTAGCATAAGATTGCGTGTAAATCTCAAAAATCGAATCGGAACCTTTCAATTGGCCTATTGCAGATGAAACCGGCTCTGAAACTAATTTGACTTCTAATAAATTTCGCTCCACATCAAATTCACCAACATATCTTAATACATGATGGTCTGCCTGAGTAATTTTTGCAATTTTAAAGGATCTGTCAATTGCTTCTTTATTAAGGATTCCGTTTTTCTCTAAATGTTCTTCCTTAATAAGAGAATTAATTTTTATATCTGATAATTCAAAATCTTTTCCAATTTCCCTTGTCAAAATCAGTAATTTTCTGGCGGTATCATTTCCTGACAAATCTTCTTTAAAAGTAGAACGCATCAAACCTAACAAACTGGCATCTTTTAATATAGAGGAGAAAGAAGCTTCTTCTGCAGAAAATCGGTTAAAAACATAACTCAGATTATCAGAGAAAACGCCACGAATCTTTGTTATTTTTTCTCCTGAATAATATAGATCCCTCAAAGTCTGCAAAACCGGAAATCCAGTATCAACTGAAGTTTCATATAGAAACTCCTTATCATACTTTTTAAGATTCTCACGGATCTCTTTATAAAGATCAATTGGTAGTGTATTGGCTTTTTTATTTACTGCTACAATATTAAATCCGTTTTCAATCAACGTATTATAATGACCAATCAATTCGTCGCTGGCCGTTGCATCAACTGCAATCAGATTCTCGAATTCATTTTCTTTCGCAAATTCTACGATATCTTTTACTTTAAAAGGAACAGCCAATTCTCTAAAATTGGTTTCCCAGGCATATCCAACGCCTTCTTTCTCGAAAAAAGCAACAGTAGAATTGGTGATAATCGGAAAATGAAAATCAATATTTTTACTCTGAAGAAAAAATTCCTGGCTTTCTATAATCTGATTGATTAAAGTACTTCCGATATTCCCAATTCCAAAAAGGATAATATTTATTTTAAGCTTAGACATAATTTTATGTGTTGGTGTTAAATTTTGAACCATATAAGTCATATAAGTTCATTTAATAATCAATTTTATAATTAGACGCATGCTGCGCCTCTACTAAACCTGTATTATGTTAGAAGCACTGCTGTGCGTCTCTACTAAATATGACTTATATCGTTCAAAAAATTTATGCTAAGTTTTTTATCATAAAAAATCACCTCTAGCAACACCACATTGCTAAAGGCAATTTTTCAAACAAAAAACAAAAAAACCTAATTCTAATTTTTATTAATACTGTATTGCGATTGCGTCACGCTGGCAAAAACAGTTTGTAAATCCGCGATCAGATCTTCGATATCTTCAATTCCCACAGAAAGTCGGACCAAATCTTTTGAAACTCCTGTTTCCAATTGCTCCTCATCAGATAATTGCTGATGCGTTGTACTTGCCGGATGAATAATTAATGATTTTGTATCGCCTATGTTTGCTAGTAAAGAGAATAATTTCGTTTCATCAACTACTTTTTTAGCCGCATCAAAACCACCTTTTAATCCAAAAGTGATAATTCCGCTTTGACCTTCAGGTAAGTATTCCTGTGCCAGATTATAATATTTATTCGATTTTAAGCCAGGATAATTCACCCAAACGACCTCATCTTGTTGCTCTAACCATTGGGCCAAAGCCAAAGCATTTTCGCTGTGTTTTTTAATTCGGATTGGCAATGTTTCTAATCCCTGAATGATTTGAAAAGCATTAAACGGGCTCAAAGCCGAACCAAAATCGCGTAATCCTTCAATTCTTGCTTTTGCAATAAAAGCTGCATTTCCTAAAGCTTCGTGGAATATTAAACCATGATATCCTGCAGAAGGCTCTGTAAATTCAGGAAATTTCCCGTTTGACCAGTCAAAAGTTCCGGCATCGATAATGGCACCTCCTAGTGAAGTTCCGTTTCCGGCAATATATTTAGTTAAGGAATGAATAACGATGTTGGCTCCGTGCTCAATTGGTTTTAGCAAATAAGAAGTGGCAACCGTATTATCAACAATAAAAGGTACTTTGAAGTTTTTAGCTTCCTTCGAAATTGCTTTCAAATCCAATACATCCAATTTTGGATTCCCCAATGACTCCACGAAGAAAGCTCTCGTATTTTCTTTTGCCGCCTTAGTGAAATTTTCTGGTTTTGAAGGATCTACAAATGTTGTTGTAATTCCTAAACGAGGCAAAGTCACTTTCAATAAATTATATGTTCCTCCATATAAACTATTTGACGCTACAATATGATCGCCTGCTTTTAGCAAAGTCAAAAAAGTAGTAGCAATTGCCGATGCTCCTGATGCCGTAACAACAGCCGCAATTCCGCCCTCAAGCGCTGCAAGCCGTTGTTCTAAAACATCATTTGTTGGATTATTTAATCTCGTATAGATAAACCCAGCTTCAGCAAGACCAAATAGATTGGCTGCGTGATCTGCACTATTAAAAACATACGATGATGTCTGATAAATTGGCACTGCTCTGGTGCTTCCGTTTTTAGTTACGTCGTGTCCTGCGTGTAATGCGTTTGTTGCAAATTTTTGTGTACTCATGATTTCTTAATTTTTAAATATTGTTAATATGATATATTGTAATTTGATATTGTTTTAAACGTATAAATCTTCTTCTTCAAGATTATACATATGAAATAATAAAGATTTTTGACCTTTTATATAATGTTCCGGATTATACTTTAGGGTTTCACTTGTTGGTTCTGCAGATTTATTATTATTTTTTTGAGATTCTGTTCTCAATAAGTACTGAAATGCGATTGTATTTATATCTAATGTATTCATGATTTTAAATTTTAAAGTGTTGAAAATAAAAAAAGCCCTTTCGGATGGCGACCAAAAGGGCTTATAGTTTAACTATAACAAAGATTGTATCTTTTACTTTTGGCAACAGCAAGGTTGGATGCACATTTGCATCACACTACAACACATCATATTTGTTCTTGCTATTGTTTTCATTTTTATTTTATTTAAAATTAATTCCTTTTTTTAAACTCGACTAATTCGATAGAGTAAATGTAATAAGTATTTATTGAACCACCAAATTAAATATTGATATTTAACATTAAAATTTTATTACCCCAACAATATCAAGTAATTAGATGTAATAAAAATTTTGGTTTTCATTTTACTTTCGAACAAAAAAAAACCTCTGCCATTACGCAGAGGTCTATATATTAAGTTTGAAAATAAACTACAATAGTGTCTCTGCGGAAGGCTCCGGCATCATACAAGACATATTGCAAACTGTTAATTTCATTTTTTCTTTTATTTTGATGATGCAAATGTGAGAACTATTTTTTACTCGGCCAAACAAATTACAAAATAATTTCCATTACCCTATCAGATTAGTATGTTTATGTTAAATTTCTGCTTATAAAAATAAAAAAAGTTGAACTTTAATTTGCAAATCAAAATGGTTTTGTACTTTTGCACCCGAATACAGAGGAAAAATTTGAACTGATTGCAACCTCTTCATAATGAAACGGTTCGTTATGAATGCTGAAAGATAAATTTCGGCAGTAAAAAATGCTAAAGCAGACTTTCTCCTTTAGCCCTTTTTAAGCAATTTTTTTCCTCACTTAATTTTAATTTAATAAATTATTATGGCTTATTTATTTACGTCAGAATCTGTTAGTGAAGGGCATCCAGACAAAGTTGCAGATCAAATTTCGGATGCATTAATTGATAACTTCTTGGCATTTGATGCTGACTCAAAAGTAGCATGTGAAACTTTAGTTACAACTGGTCAGGTAATTTTGGCTGGTGAAGTAAAATCGAATACCTATCTTGATGTTCAGCAAATTGCACGCGAGGTAATCCGTAAAATTGGATATACAAAAAGCGAGTACATGTTTGAAGCAAATTCTTGTGGAATTTTATCAGCAATTCACGAACAATCTGCTGATATTAATCAAGGTGTAGACAGAGCTAAGCCAGAAGAGCAAGGTGCGGGTGATCAGGGAATGATGTTTGGTTACGCAACTAACGAAACTGAAAACTTCATGCCATTGGCACTTGATTTATCTCATAAATTATTACAAGAGTTAGCCATCTTAAGACGTGAAAACAAAGAAATCACTTATTTACGTCCTGATGCTAAATCGCAAGTAACTTTAGAATATAGCGACGATAACAAACCAACTCGTATTGATGCGATTGTAATCTCGACGCAACACGATGATTTTGATGAAGAAGCTACAATGTTGGCTAAAATCAAAAAAGATATTATCGAAATTTTGATTCCAAGAATCATTGCTAAAAATCCGGCTCACGCGCATTTATTTAATGATAAAATCAACTACCATATTAACCCAACAGGAAAATTCGTTATTGGAGGACCTCACGGAGATACTGGTTTAACAGGAAGAAAAATCATTGTTGATACTTACGGTGGAAAAGGAGCTCACGGTGGTGGTGCTTTCTCTGGAAAAGATCCAAGTAAAGTAGACAGAAGTGCTGCTTATGCTACACGTCATATCGCTAAAAACTTAGTTGCTGCAGGTGTTGCTGACGAAATCTTAGTACAGGTTTCATATGCAATTGGAGTTGCTGAACCAATGGGTATTTTTATTGATACTTACGGAACCTCTAAAGTAAACTTAACAAACGGTGAAATCGCTAAAAAAGTAGAAGCTATTTTTGATATGCGCCCTTACTTTATCGAGCAACGTTTGAAATTAAGAAATCCTATTTATAGCGAAACTGCTGCTTACGGACATATGGGACGTACACCAGAAGTAGTAACTAAAACTTTTTCTGCTCCTGGAGGACATGTAAAAACAGTTACTGTTGAATTGTTTACCTGGGAAAAACTTGATTTTGTTGACAAAGTAAAATCTGAATTTGGATTGTAATTCAATCTGACATTTATATACAAAAAGAGGCTGTCTATTTATTTAGACAGCCTCTTTTATTTTTAGTGGATTTTGAACTCTGTGTGTTTATTTGAACGCGGATGAAACGGATTTACTTCGTAAAGACGCGGATGAAAACGGATTTTATTTTATATTCTGCTTAAAATAGAATATAAAGAAAGGAAAAAATCCGTTTTTATCCGCGTTTTCGCAAAGCGAATCTGTTTCATCCGCGTCTTATTTTCAATACAAATAAAACAAATCTATAAAATTCGTTATCGCTCTAATTGTACATTCGGCAATGTTTTAGGTCGACCTGCATCATTAGATAAAATCCAACCTGTACGGTATATCCACTCAGTCATTTTATGCAATTTCACGAAATCAATATTCTCAGATTCATCCATTGGCGTATGGTACTGACTGTGTAAAACACTGGTATAAAAAACAGATGGAATTCCTCTCTTCGCATAAGGCAAATGATCTGAACGGAAGTAAAAATATTCCGGATGTTCTGGTCTGTCCCAAAGTTTATCTAAATCAAATTTTGGCCCTTCGTCATTTGCTTTTTTTGCAATAGCAACCAAATCAGAAGAATTTTCGTGAGGAGAACTTGAACCTAATAAAGCAGCCTGATTTACATTATTTCTTCCTATCATGTCACCGTTTAAAACTGCAATGATGTCTTTTTCAGGAACTGTAGGATGCGCTGCATACCATCTTGATCCTAGCAAACCACGCTCTTCAGAACCATGAAATACAAACAAAGCGGTTCTTTTTCCGGGTTGTTTCTTATAAGCTCTTGCAATAGCCAACATCGCAACGCAGGTACTTGCATTATCATCGGCGCCATTATAGATCGAATCTTTACCATATTTTTGACGAACTCCATCATGATCCTGATGTCCACTGAAAAGCACATATTCATTTTTTAGTTTTGGATCCATTCCTGCAATCGTTCCAACCACATTTACTGATGGATATTTATAAGTTTCAGAAACTACTTCTGCTGATAAAACATCTTTAGTATTTTTAAGATATTCTAATTGATCACCATGTACCCAGAAAACCGGCATTGTAGCTCCAATCTTATCTCGGAAACCTTCAATTCCGTAAATTCCTCTTGTCATCTGTGGTTCAACCTGCGACCAACTTTCTTCTGCTAATGCATCAGCCACCATAATAAGTGCTGCAGCCCCTTTTTTAACTACAAGATCATAGTATTTGTTTCTCACCAAACCTGGATAACGTCTGTCGAAAAGCGAAATATCATCAGCAATTCCTTCTTTTGAAGCTAACAATACAACTACTTTTCCTTTAACGTCCGTTTTTTCAATTTCTTCTTTTGTCGCCGCACCCAAATATACTAAAGAACCTTCTACCTTAATATTTGTGGTTTCTGCTACCAAAACTTCTTTCCAAAGTTTATATTCCTTTTGTCCAATTTTGAATTTTGTATTGGGAGTTACCTGATGTCTGTACAAATCAAAAAACTGAAAATAAGTTCCGTCATCTCCAGCCGGAGCCATTCCCGCTTCTTTTGCTTTATTAGCCAGCCACATCGATACTTTTAACTCATCTAAAGTTCCTGCCTCACGACCGTTAAAATGGTCCCCTGCCATCTGGTACATATCAGTTTTAAGATCCTTATCCGTTATTGCCGAAACTAAAGGTTTTTTGATTGTTTGTGAAAAAGCAAGTCCTCCACAAAAAAGCAAACCTAAGATCATTTTGTTTTTCATACGTTTAAATTTAGTATTCCAAACTTACTAATTTATCAACAAAAAAATGCCTTTTAAATCTGAAAGATATCCCAAAGCAAGTACTTCTTCCTATAATAAAACAAAAACCCGACAGATCAAAAATATGTCGGGTTTTTGTTTTATTTACTACAAGAAATCTAATACGTTCCGTCTTGCATCTTAGTTAAAGTCTCTCGGATTTCAACAGCAGTTTCTGCTTCTACCTCAGCGTTTAAATATTTCACTGCTAATCTTTGAGTTTCAACGGCTTTTTGTTTTTGTCCGTCCTTATAATACAGTTGCGCTAAAGTATCTAAATAATAAGGATTGTTTTTGGTTACTGCCAAACTATATTCAGACCAACCGATTGCAGATTTTAAAAAGTCGGCATTACCAGGTTTTAAAACTACTGTCCATGCAGCGGAATTGCATAAGTTTGAATGGTATTCTTTAAAAGCATTCCAACCGTTGTACGAGTAATCAGAAATTGGGTCTAAAGTCGCATACATTTCATCTAATCGCTCAATTGCACTTCCTTTATCAGTTGCTAAATTGGCATTAAAATAACTGCTAAACTCTTTTAAATAACTTGTATTCGAACCGTCCTTATCCTCTACTTCGCTCAAATACGCAAAATAATTGCGGTAGCATTCAAAGTTTCCTTTTCCTGAACCAATTATTTTTTTATAAACTGATATTGTCTTGTCTTTATTTGCTTCCCCGGAAACGCCATCAGCTTCTATATAAGTATTTTGCTGTAATGCCGAAGTAATCTCAGCAACCACATTACCAACTAAATGTTTTTCTCCTTCTTTTTCATTAAAAACTACTCTTTCAGTTTCAATAGCGTCAGCGTGTTTTATCAAATAATCAATAGCTAAAAAATCAGTATCTGTCAGCACTTTATCTTCATTAAAAAACTGCTTGTAAAACCCTTGATTTTTAATTTCTTTTAAAATTGTTTCTACCAAATACATATTTGGTTTTGTATCTTTTTGATGCGCTTCAATTAACTTCTTCCAGGTTTGAGAAACTGTTTTTTTATCCAGCGTCACTTTTACAAGTTTAAAATCCTCAGGATTTTCCTCACTTGTTTCAGTATAATCATAATCGTAAGGCATTTCGAGAACGGCTGCTTTATTAAAAGCCATGATCAAATCTGCATCCGTCGCCTTTTTATTTTTAACTGCTTTATCAAAAGAGAGTAAAATATTTACTCGCTGCGCTTTTTTATAAAATCCGTCATAATAATTAAACTGAGCTTGTTTTTCAGCCAACTTAGATTTTGAAGTTGCTAAAATTTCTCCGTTTTCATTTAACACAATTAGGCCTGGATTATCTGTTATTTTATTGGTTTTCAGCCATTTTTTATCTTGTTCGGAAGCCAAATAATAATTAAAAAGATCATATTCAGCATGATACCCATCATACATAGTATATCCTAGCTGCGCTTCCTGTTCTTTTATAAAAGTATCAAAATCAGCTTTTGCAGATGGATTTTTACTATCAACATATACAACCAAGAGTTTATTTTTAGTTGATGCAACAGCGTTTTTCAAATTATTTTCAATTCTCAACTTAAAATCACTTTTAGGAGGAGCGGGCGGAGCATAAGCATCTACAGCAACGGCAGCACTATCAACCACTTCACCTTTCGAACCAAAATCATCACTTATCAATGGTTGTTTTCCAGGATACGTCCAGTTTGAAATAGTCTGACTTTCCAGTGGAATAACTTTAGAAGCTGAAGCTTGAGGCGTATCTTTTTCATTTAAAAAAACCAACGGATTCTTTCCTTTTTGCTCGGAAATTTTCAATTCATTTGTTTTTTTATCAAAGAATCCGGCAATATTTAAATCATCTAAAGCAGCCAGCTGATAATTAACTACTACTTCAGAAACATCTTTTGGCAAAGCAAATTTTGTCAATTTACTTTCGCCATTATAATCTTCATAAACCAAATACAAATAATCTGCTTTGTCTACCTCAAATTCTAAATTCGTCTGAGTCCATTCCGGATCAACTTTCGTTCTGATATCAGTAATTTTTTGATACTGAACAGGATTATTTGAATTTTGTGTTCCTACATAGAACGAATAATAAGAAGGGTCTAAAAATTTAATTTTAATCTTCTTTGCTTTTTTATCAGTTGTAAAAGCAACATCAAAAGTATTTTCTGATTTTATCTTTTGCGAAAATAAAAGTGAATCGCCTTTAATTTCATAATCTCCTGAATAAAAAACCAATTCATATTTATTATTGTCTAATAAATTTAATTTGATTTTTTGCCCCTTATTTGTTGAAAGATAGGTTGCTTTTTCTATATTTTTTACTTGAGAAAAAGAAGAAAGTATTACACAAAAAAACACTGAGAAACTCCAGATAAAAGTACGCATGCTTAAAATTTTGGTTATTAATATCGCGCGCAAAGATATCGTATTCCTCATTAAACAAATCACAAAACAGAATATTTTGTAATTAAAATACTATAAATTATATTTCATCGAAAAGATGATATAACGTGGCTGAACTGTGTATTGTGAAACTCGTGTAGAGAATTGAGAGAAACTGTCTTCGTTAAGATATTTCGTATTTAAAAGATTGGTAGCAGCAACTTTATATTCCCATTTACTATCTTTCTTCTGATAAATTAAACTGGCACTTAAAAAATCATATTCGTTATCAACTGTTTTATCCGAATTATAATAATGATAAAATTCATATTCTGAAACAAATGAAAAGCTGTTCCAGAAATAATAATCCAGTCTTGCAAAAGGTTTATCTGTATAATACGTCGAACCACTATATTGATTGATTAAAGCATTGTAACCCACTTCCAGATTTGGAAAGTTTTTGTAGTTTGTCGCTGCTTTTAAAGTATAACTTTGAGTAAAACTTTCTGTGGTTGCCAAAACATTATTCTGAATGTTATTGAATTTCGACCAGTTTAAACTTGCAACTGCCGAGGCTTTGTAATTCTTTAAAAAAGAACGCCCGTAACTTCCCATTCCTGAAAAAGTTTCATCGGCTAAATTCGAATTATAAGGAACTGAAGATTGATTAATTCCATCAAAATCAGCTTTGGTTTTAATGGCGTCTACCTTTTTTGTATAGGTAGCATTTGCAAAGATGTTCTCAAAATTGAACATATTATACTTAAAGTAACGTAAAGAATGTACTTGCGAAGTTGCATTTTCCAATAACCGATTTCCTCTGAATAAACTGCTGTAATCAGATAAAACATAACCTGCAGCCAACTGATTTATATCTGTAAAATCATTTGATAAAGAAAAATTATAAGTCAGTGTTTCTGATTTTTTGATTTGATATAAGGCGAAAAAATCAGGCAACACTTTTGTGAAATTTTGAGAATAATCCGTTCCCAGCTGCGTATTCGTCATCGAATAAGAATGCAAACTAACTCCAGGTGTCAAAGTAAATTTTCCGGTTAAAATTTTATAATGAAAACCTAAAAAAGTATCATTAAAATTATAATTTACCTGATTGTTATTTTGAGGATCATTTAAATCATTTTTATCACCGTTGTCCAACATTTGAAAAATATGAGAATTGAAATCCTGATAGGAATACGTATTCCCTAAAGTAATGTTGATATTACTTTTTGGCGTTACCATATAATAGTAATCCAGTTTTGCATCCAATTTATTGGTTTTAACAAAACGATCCTGATTCAAATCATTTCGCTGCTGCCCTGCAATATATCCCGACAAATCAAACGGCTGTGAACGCAGATTGGCATTGTAAAACGGATTTTCATCCTGATATAAATGTTGCATTTCAAAAGCAAAAATATTCTTATTGCTTTGCGTATAATACAAACTCAGATTTTGATTTACCGATGTCGGGTTCTGCTTTTTATTTGTTAAAATGGTTTCAACTGCAGAAATATCATTTACGACAGATTCACGCAACAAATCGGTATCTTCATCTTGCTTGGACAATTTGGTTAAGATGTCATAATCAAACTGAAATTTATCGTTTGGTTTATAGGTCGAACTCAATTTAAAAAGACCCAAATTATTCTTTTGGTGTGTTAGTTCATCTCGTTTCTGTTGATCTCCGGAATCTAAAATGGTAGTTTGAGATTTGGTTTCTAAGTCTGTTTTTGATGCAGAAAGTATTCCGAAACCACTAATATTCCAAGCTTTTGTAGCCGAATAAGCAAAGTTTGTTGCACCAAATTTTGTTTCAATTTCCTTAGCGCGATTGTTTCTTAAAATTGAAATTCCTAAATCATTTGACGAAACGTTGAAATTGCTCCCACCCTTTTTCATCATATTTTTAAATCCGCCCGTGAACTTAAAATAATCCTGAGCCGTCAGGGGCAATTCTCCAATATTGTTAAAATTGGTAATTAAATTGATGGAGTATTTTGGACTGTAGTAAAACAATTTCGGATTAATAATATATCGACTATCCAGTTCTGCAACTCCAATTCCGGCCGTTACATCGCCAAACCAAAAGTTCTTTTTACCTTCTTTCAACTTGATATTCATAGCGACGTTATCCTGATCGTTTTCTAAACCTTTTAAAGCACCAACTTCATTATAATTTCGCAAAACCTGAATTTTATCAATGGCATCTGCAGGAATATTTTTAACACCAAGTTTGGTATCACCATCAAAGAAATCCTTTCCTTCCACCATTAATTTACTGACTTTTTTTCCTTCAACTTCAATCTCTCCATCGGCATTTACCTCAACTCCGGGTAATTTTTTCAGTACATCTTCCAGCTTTTTTTCTGTTCCCGATTTAAAAGAATCGGCATTATAAACAATCGTATCGCCTTTTATAGAAACTGGCATTTCGCGAACAATTTCGACACCTTCAAGTTCAATGCCTGAACCATCCATAACAATATTCTGAACTATATTTTCCGTATTTGTTGAAAGACTAATTTCTTTAGATTTCATCCCGAGATAACTTACTTTAACCGTATATGCCGTATTTGGTTTTAAAGTAAGCTGAAACTTTCCCTTATCATTGGTGATTCCATACGAATCCATTGCTTTTGTTCCATTGTTCACGGCCATAATATTGGCCATTTCCAACGGATTTTTCTGTTCATCCTGAATAAAACCATCAAAACGTACCGTTTGGGCAAAGTTTATCGACGTCATTAATAAAATAACAAAGAGAAGTGTATTTTTCATTGGAAAAATCTAAAGGTGATGTAGTTAAATTAACGTCTGATTATTACCGGTCCACCACCGGGACCACCTTCGCGACCACGGTTCATTTCTCTAAATTCTTCCATCTTTTTAATTACGGTTTCATCGTAATCTTTTTGAGAAATTACCTTGCCTTTTGTAGGTGCTTTTATTTCGACTTTGTCTTTAGCATTCAAAACAATTTTCGAACATAAAATTGTGGTTCTTCCATCGTTCACTTCTAAAATTAAACCTGGTAAACCCCAATAGTTTTCTGGACCTTGGTTGACCGGAATTTCCGGAGAATACCACGCCGTTATGATAATCTCTTTTGGTATTTCAAAATTGTCTGCAAAATTGGTTTTCGTATCGCCTGAAGTTTTCTTAGCATCTTCTTTTTTCTCTTCAGGCTTTTTGTCGTTATCATTTTTAGGCCTGAAATTCCTAAAATCGGTTTTACTGGCTTCTTTTACAGCCGTTGCTTTATAACAAGTGTAACCTCCAATTTGCTTGGTTTCCGATTCAAGTTTCCAGTTTAATTTTGGAAGAGAATCTATAACCAGAAACTCTTTTCCCATAAATTCTTTATCAACCGTATACGATTTACTTTTCACATCTTTGTAAAAAGTACCTCCGCCTCCCATAAAAGAGTTCATCATCATCCGCATCCCTCCACCTTGTTGTCCCGGAGTTTCTAATTTTTCTTCTTCTTTATAAATAGATGCTGATTTATCGAAATTTAAAATAAAGGTTTTCTCTAACATTTTTTTCATACGCTCCTCCATGTTTTTCTGCATTTCGGGCGTAATATCTCTATTGGCACGCATCCCATCCATTTTAGGCGCCTGCGTTTTTGACTCATAAACAGCCATTCCCTGAAAGTCTTTTTGCCCATGCATGTGAGTAAATACGAGCATTAGAGACATATATATAACTATTTTTTTCATTGCATTTTCTTTTAAATTGAGTAAATCAATAGAACTTACTTTCAAATGTATTATTAATTTTAAAATACTAAAAATTAAATAGATCAATACCAATTACACATCGACGAAATCAACTGTTAACCAGACTGTTGCTGTTTTAAAAAATTTAAAAAACAAAATCAGCCTAAATATGTGATTTACACTGTTTCATACTGTAGTTTTTTGTAATTTGGCTCTCCTGAAACCTACTTCATATGAACAAAACAGTGCACAAAATTTTAGTTTTACTTTTTATCGCCTGTTCGTTCTCAGCCGTTTCAGCACAAAATCAAAAAATAGAGGCTTCTTTAATTTCAACTTTTACTGTTGCTATTGATGATTTTTTAGGTTATGATTCCTTTGGATTTTCTTATCATATTAAAAATAATGTTTTTAAAAAAATCAAAGGAAATGAAGTTTTTGAGTACAAAAATGTTTCGTTGGGAAATATTACCAAAGTCGATATTCTCAACCCTCTTAAAATAGTTTTATTTTATGAAGATTTTAATACTGTTGTTTTATTAGACAATCAATTAAATAAAATGACCGAAATTAATTTCTCTCAAAACACCACCCCTATTGTGGTGTCCGCAATTGGCATGTCGACCCAAAATCAATTGTGGATTTTCAACACCCTAAACCAACAAATTGGCCTTTTTGATTATCTGAAAAATGAATATAAAACAGTATCAACACCTCTGACAGAAACTATAAAATATTATCAAACGGACTTTAATACCTTTTTCTGGATTGATAAAAAAAACAATTGGTTCTCTTGTGATATTTTCGGAAAAACAACGGCTTTAGGAAAAGTTTCTGACTTTGATAAAATTGAAATTTTAAACGATCATCAATATATTTTCAGCAAAGCTAATTTGTTGTATTTTAAAGACATTAGCAGCGTAAATTCAGACAGCGTTTCTGAAATTGAAATTTTACAAAAAAGCTTTGATAAATTCTGCTACAAAGACCAAATTTTATCTATTTTTACAACTAAAGAAATCACCAATTATAAAATCGTAACACCGTAATGCACATAGCAATAGCAGGAAACATAGGCGCTGGAAAAACAACTTTGACTAAATTATTGGCCAAACATTTTAAATGGGAACCCCATTATGAAGATGTTGTTGACAATCCTTATTTAGATGATTTTTACCACCAAATGGAACGTTGGTCATTTAATTTGCAAATTTATTTCTTAAATAGCAGATTTCGTCAGGTGCAGCAAATTCGAGAAAGTGGAAAAAAAATCATTCAGGACAGAACGATTTACGAAGATGCTTATATTTTTGCTCCCAACTTATATTCAATGGGATTAATGACCAGTCGTGATTTCGAAAATTATACTTCCTTATTTGAATTGATGGAATCATTAGTAAAAGCTCCTGATTTATTGATTTATTTGAGAAGTTCTATTCCGAATTTGGTGGGTCAGATTCACAAGAGGGGACGTGAGTACGAAAACTCCATTTCGATAGATTACCTAAGCAGACTGAACGAAAGATATGAAGCATGGATTCAGACTTATAACAAAGGAAAATTATTGATTATAGATGTTGACAACATTAACTTCGTAGATAATCCTGAAGATTTAGGAAACATTATTAATAGAATTGATGCTGAATTGAACGGGTTGTTTTAAAAAACACGAATTATACCTATTTACACTAATATAAAAAATGCCTCTAAAAAATTTTAGGGGCATTTTCTATTTGTAAAATCTTTGTCAAAGTTTTAAACTTTGACAAAGATCATCAATCATTTTTATTTCGCAGCTTCAATCTTTGCTTTAACCTCAGCTTCAGTTCCTTCATAAACTTCAGTTGTCGTTTTTCCATTTTCAGTTTTGGTTACAGTTCCAACTGTAACACCATTTGTGGTAGATAAATTAACCTCAACTCTATTTTTACTATATTTAGTTGTATCGAAACAATCTGTTTTTTGATGTGTGTATTTTCCGTTTGCATCATAATGCGCTAAACATTTTGCGGTTTCTTCGGCTGTACATCCTTTTTCTTTGCACATTTTAATGCATTCTTCTTTTGTCATTCCTGATAAATCACCGCATTTAGAAGCGCCGGCTGCATGCATTTCCATTTTACAACAGGACCCTTTTTCAGCCATACCTGAAGATGAATGACCTTCTCCCAAAATTGGAGCAATTACCAATCCTATTAAACAAGTTAATTTAATTAAGATGTTCATTGAAGGTCCTGAAGTATCTTTAAACGGATCTCCAACTGTATCTCCGGTTACTGCCGCTTTATGCGCATCAGAACCTTTATACGTCATTTCACCGTTGATCATAACTCCAGCTTCAAAAGATTTTTTAGCATTATCCCATGCACCTCCGGCATTGTTTTGAAAAACAGCCCAAAGTACACCAGAAACTGTAACTCCAGCCATATATCCTCCTAACATTTCAGCAATTAACTGATTGTTGTCTCCGTAAACTAATTTACCTAATAATACAATTGCGATTGGAAAACCAATTGTTAAAATTCCTGGCAACATCATTTCGCGCAAAGCAGCTTTTGTAGAGATTTCAACACATTTTCCGTACTCCGGTTTTCCAGTTCCTTCCATGATTCCAGGAATTTCCTTAAACTGACGACGTACTTCATATACCATATCCATTGCAGCTTTTCCAACTGAATTCATAGCAAGAGCTGAAAACACTACAGGAATCATTCCCCCTACAAATAACATGGCTAAAACTGGTGCTTTAAAAATATTGATTCCATCAATTCCTGTGAAGGTTACATAAGCAGCAAACAAAGCCAATGACGTTAAGGCTGCAGATGCAATTGCAAAACCCTTTCCTGTTGCTGCAGTTGTATTTCCAACTGAATCTAAAATATCTGTTCTCGTACGTACTTCTTTTGGTAATTCACTCATCTCAGCAATTCCTCCGGCATTGTCTGAGATTGGTCCGAAAGCATCAATCGCTAACTGCATTGCTGTCGTCGCCATCATTGCTGAAGCCGCTAATGCAACTCCATAAAATCCTGCCAAAGCATATGAAATCCAAATTGCAGCGGCGAATAATAAAACAGTCGGAAAAGTTGAAATCATTCCGGTTGCCAGACCAGCAATAACATTAGTTCCAGCTCCTGTTGAAGATTTTTGTACAATGGCCATAACCGGTTTTGTACCCAGTCCCGTATAATATTCTGTTACTGATGAAATAGCACCACCAACAACTAATCCAACTAATGTTGCATAGAAAACACGCATTGATGAAATATCTTTAGATCCTTCACCAAAGAAGCTCATTTGCATTGTCTCTGGTAACATATGTTGTACTAAAAAGAAACAGGCAATTGCTGTTAAAGCAATCGAAACCCAGTTTCCTATATTTAAAGCTTTTTGTACTTGTGCTTCTTTGGCATTATCATCAGATATTTTTACCAATGTAGTTCCGATAATCGAAAATAAAATTCCGAAACCGGCAATTGCCATTGGCAATAAAATTGGACCAATTCCTCCAAAAGCATCCTGGATAGAACCACCCATATCTTTAATTACATAATTTCCTAAAACCATAGCAGCTAAAACTGTCGCTACATATGAACCAAATAAATCGGCTCCCATACCTGCAACGTCTCCCACATTATCTCCTACGTTATCTGCAATTGTTGCAGGATTACGAGGGTCATCTTCAGGAATTCCAGCTTCGACTTTACCAACTAAATCGGCACCAACGTCAGCAGCTTTTGTATAGATTCCACCTCCAACTCTGGCGAATAATGCAATTGATTCAGCACCAAGTGAAAATCCAGCTAAAGTCTCCAAAACTTTAGTCATATCCTCAGATGATGTCCAGGTTCCGTTCATGAATATTTGAAAGAAAATAATAAAGAAGCCTGTTAATCCTAAAACGGCAAGACCTGCAACACCTAACCCCATTACAGTTCCGCCTCCAAAAGAAACTTTTAAAGCCTGAGGCAAACTTGTACGCGCAGCCTGCGTTGTTCTAACATTCGTTTTTGTTGCTATTTTCATTCCCATATTTCCAGCTAAAGCAGAGAAAAAGGCACCAAAAATAAAAGCAACTACTATTAATATATGTGTGGTAGGAACAATAAAAGAAACTCCGGCTAATACTAAACTTGCACCAATTACAAAAAAAGTCAATAATCGATATTCCGCTTTTAAAAATGCGAGGGCTCCTTCATAAATGTGATCTGAAATTTCTTTCATTTTCCCGTCTCCTGCATCTTGTTTTAAAACCCAAGTCCTTTTTATTCCCATGAAAAGTAATCCTAAAATTGCCATAACAATTGGCAAGTAAATCATAAATGCATTCATAATATAGTAATGGTTTTGGTTAATAGTCAATAAACTAACTAAAACGAATTTAAACAAAAAAGCAATACTCCTAACGGAGTATTGCTTTTTTTATAATAGAATAGGGTAAAAATTATTTAATACTAAATAATCCTTCCGGTTTGTTTTCGATATCGTTAAAACGCTTAGTACACTCAGCAATAATTGCAAAAGCTTCTTTTACATCTCCCCAACCTTCTACATCTACTTGTTTGTTTTCAAGATCTTTGTAAACCTGGAAGAAATGCTCGATTTCTTTCAATAAGTGTCCGTTAATATCTGAAAGGTCATTTAATGAATTCCAGATTGGATCTGAAACTGGTACACAAATGATTTTTTCATCTGGTCCTTTATCATCTGCCATATGGAAAACTCCAATTGGTTTTACTTCTATAACACATCCAGGAAAAGTTGGTTCGTTAATCAAAACCAATACATCAAGAGGATCACCGTCTAGAGCTAATGTTTCTGGAATAAATCCGTAATCAGCAGGGTACATCATCGAAGAGAACAACATTCTGTCAAAACGCATTCTTTTGATTTCAAAATCGTACTCGTATTTATTTCTGCTTCCTCTTGGTATTTCGATCAATACATCGAAAGTCGTTAGTTTGTCTGCGGTCATTTTCGTTTTTTATTATTTCTATAAATTCGATTGCAAAAGTAACTAAAGAATCCTTTTTTACAATAAAAAACTGCATTAATCTACACACTTTTCTTTTAAATAACAAACAGTTAATATGTAATTTTTCTGTTTCGCTTATTTAAGTAATAATGCCACAATAAATAGGTCGCATAAGATCGGTAGGGACTCCATTGTTCAACATGAATTTCCATTTCATTTTTATCGTGAATATCTAGTAATTCTTTGATTGTATTTACAACTGCAATATCGCCTAGCGGAATCAAATCTAGTTCCTGAAGACAAAACATTAAGTAAATATCAACAGTCCAATTTCCAATTCCTTTCAGTTTTATAAGCTCCTCCCGAACTTGTTTTGCTGATTTTGAAGCTAAACTCTCTATGTCCAATTCTTTATTTAAAACAGCTTCAGCAAGTATTTTAATATATTTTGTCTTTTGCCGGCTTACACCCAAGGTTCGAAATTCTTCATCAGATACAATAGACATTGTTTCAGGATTACAAGTTGTATAGGCTTTGATTTTTAAAAATGTGGCTTTCGCCGAATCTATAGAAACTTGTTGTTCGAGTATTAGTAAAACCAAAGTTTCAAAACCCTGAGGGCGTTTTGGGATTGGTGGCAATCCATATTTTTTAATGATTTCCTGAAATATTGGGTTTTTAGTTGATAGAAAATCGATGGCTTCTTGCATTACTTTTGTTCTAAGTCTATTTCAAAATTAAATAAAAAAATAATCTTTTAAAGTTGCGAAATTTTTTTTGCTCGCAGATTCAGCAGATTCAGCAGATTTATTTCTTTAAACCGAAATTATAAAAATCTGCGCAGATCAGCTTAAATCTGCAAAATCTGCGTGAAATTATTAAGTTGTAAAAAGCCAAAAACGCCAAGTTGCAAAGAATTAAACTTAGCGACTTGGCGTCTTTGTGGCAATATATTTTTATCTAGAAATAGAATCCGAAAGATCCTTTTACTGCAAATTTATTAGCATCCGGAGTGTTTAGATAACTTCCCCTCCAGGAGAAATCAATACGAAAAACCTTGAAGATATTTCCAATTCCGGCGTTATACTCCCAATACACATTTTCCGGTGCATTGTAAGGCTGATCAGATGCATTGATGGCTCTGTTCGCAGCTGATATAGTTCCGTAAACTCCTTTTACACCAACAAATTCTCTCCAGTTTAATTTTCTCATAAATGGAATTCTGGCAAATAACCTTCCTCCAAAATCATGATTCCATTGCAAGGTCGTATATTGATCTGTTATGAATTCGTAGAAATTCAGATTACTAAATGTATTTTCAATAGTAAAATACGTCTGGTTACCCGGAATAACACTCATTAATCCTAACGGAATTGTTCCAAAAGTCTTACCTGTTTCCAAAATAATGTTAGATCTTCCTAAAGGTCCGATTATGATAGGTTGTTTATAGTAAATCTGTATTTTTTCATAAGCAAAATCGCTATTGAAAACGCCTTTTAAACCATAGCTAAAGTTCACAAAGAAATGACTAAACGGACTGTCTACAAGATCTCTTTCTACACCAAAACCAATAGTTTTTCGGTTAGGCATAAATTCAAATTGGATATTAGCTTCAGATTGTGTTACCGCACTTGCTACAACTCCGGCAGGGTTTGCAGGCGTTGGCAAAGTAGTATAATAATCCAAACTAAAAGTAGGCGAAGCCGATTCTAAAGTTCTGTAAGAAAGTCCCGCCTGAACCACAAAATTCTTCATCGGTTCCATTTCAAATGAAATGTTACTCAAATTAATATTCGTTAATTTTCCGTTACTTCCTGTTGTAAACAAAGCAGAAGACGCAAAACTTCGTCCTAAAATATCGTTGGTTGTTGTTAAACTTGCTCCAATTTGTTCAATGTCACGCCTATTTCCTCCGGAAATAATGAATCGTTTTTTCTTATCGACCATCCATTTTCCTGAAACTCCATATTTGAATTTACTATCATCAAAACCGTAGGCAGTGTAAGCCTGTATACGCCAAGGGTCATTTGGTCCAAAATAGGTTCTTCCTCCCACACGTACCCGTAAACCTTCTACTTCATTATATCCAAATGTGGAGAAAATTGGTCCATAATCAAAATTCTTAAACTCTACATATCCACTTCCCAGGATAGAAACCAAATTATATATTTGCTTAAATCGCTTGACGGTCTGTAAAGTATCGAGCATTTTATAAATACCCAATTCATCTTTATTTAATTTTTCAAAACGATTCTCGTCCCAGAATTCATCCGGTCGATCATAAACAGCATTGTCTATATAATTGACTTCTTCTTTGTAAAACTTCTCCGGTTTCTGAATATTGAATTTATGGTCTCGATATAATGTTGTTCGTTTTCCGTAAACACCTTTCGATTTTTCCTTTTTATTCAACGCAAAATCAGACATCATATAATCGCGGGTCAATAGAAAAACAGAATCATTTTCTACATCAAATTCCTGCTCTATATAAATATCTTTCACCCAGTTAATATTGGCACTTTTAGTAACACCCATATTAATTTTCTTGATCGCAAACGTGGTATCGTTGACCCAAAAATCTCCTTTAAAAGTCAATTCGTTTTTTCGTCTTGGATAAAAAACAATATTATAACACCATTTTTTGTCGATATAAGCACTGTCTTTTAAAACATAATTATATACATCAATCCCTGTTTTTGAAAGCGGACTTGTAAAACTCTTATCAAAAAAAGTAAGATGATTATCGTAGATATTATAATCGGAGTAAAGGTCTTTTACAAAAGATAGGATCTGTTGATTTCCATTGAAACCAGAGGTTTTACTTCCGGTAATATTCTCTTTTGTTTTCTTTAATTTATTGTCACCGTATACATCATATACAGATTCATTGATGAAAATTGGAAGGTATGTTTTCCCGGTAACATCAGAAGTATCCACATGATTAAAAACAAACTCCATTCCTTTGAACAGTTTATTCTTCATAAAAGCACTATCGATCGTGTTCATATCAAACTCGACTTTTTCATACTTCTGCATCTGGTATTGATTGAATTGGTACAAACCGTTTTTACGTTTTCGTTCCCAAATTTTCCTCAAAATATCTAATGCCGGATTATTCTTTTTTGACGTTTTTCCGGTAAAAATTACAACTTCATTTAACGCTTCAGCTTCGCTTAAAACAATTTTAAAATTATAATTAACTGTTTTTTCCAAAGGAATTTCCTTGTCCGAAAATCCTGCCGAAGTCACTAATAATGCCGTATATGTTTTTGGTGATTCTAAATAAAAACGACCATCTTCATTAGATACTATTCCGGTATTTGAGCCTTTAAAAACAATATTAGCAAACGGAACAGGCTGATTCATTTTATCCAAAACAATTCCGCTCACTTTAGTTTGTGCAGTAGCAATATTTGCAAATGCAAATACCAAAAACAGGCTGAGTAAAATTATTTTCTTTATCATGTGGCAAAAAAAAACTTCATCAATTAATATGACTGATGAAGTTTTATAAGTATTGTTTGTTTGACTATTTGTACATTACTTTCTTTACTGCTTTTACTACATCAGCTGCATTTGGCAACCAGTCTTTTAGTAAAACAGGAGAGTAAGGAGCAGGAGTATCTGCAGTTGTAATACGTTGAATTGGCGCATCAAGGAAATCAAAAGCTTGTTCCTGAACGATATAAGTGATTTCAGATGAAATACTTGCAAAAGGCCAAGCCTCTTCTAAAATTACTAAACGATTTGTTTTCTTAACAGATTTTAAAATTGCTTCGTTATCCATTGGACGAACTGTTCTTAAATCGATAATCTCACATGAAATTCCTTCTTTAGCTAATTCATCAGCAGCGATAAAAGCTTCTTTGATGATTTTTCCAAAAGAAACGATTGTAACATCTGTTCCTTCACGTTTAACATCAGCAACTCCTAATGGAATTGTATATTCTCCGTCTGGCACTTCACCTTTGTCACCATACATTTGCTCAGATTCCATAAAAATTACAGGATCATTATCACGAATTGCAGATTTCAAAAGTCCTTTTGCATCATAAGGTGTAGAAGGAACTACAACTTTAAGACCAGGAGTATTAGCGAACCAGTTTTCTAAAGCTTGAGAGTGAGTTGCTCCTAATTGACCTGCAGAAGCAGTTGGTCCACGAAAAACGATTGGCACATTAAATTGTCCCCCAGTCATTTGACGCATTTTAGCAGCATTATTTATAATTTGATCAATACCAACTAAACAGAAGTTGAATGTCATGTACTCTACGATAGGACGACAGCCATTCATAGCTGATCCTACTGCAATTCCTGTAAAACCAAGCTCAGCAATTGGAGTATCGATTACTCTTTTTTCGCCAAACTCAGCAAGCATTCCTTTTGAAGCTTTATATGCTCCGTTGTATTCTGCAACTTCTTCGCCCATTAAATATATGGATTCATCGTGACGCATTTCTTCGCTCATCGCTTCACAAATGGCCTCTCTAAATTGTATTGTTCTCATATTTATATTGTATGTTGAATTTTCTGAAGAGCAAAAATAAATATTTTAAATAACTTAAAAGCATAAATTGAATTTAAAATCACATGAAGTTCCTTCTCTTCTTCGCTTTTAACTTTTTAAATTTTATTGTGATATTACGAAATCGATATAATTGCGATTATCCTCTACACAAAAACATTTTTCAGACAAACTCAACCTTATTTGTTTAATTCTGGTTAGAGTAAATTCTATCTTCAAACGAAACAAATCAAAAATTAGTACAAATCGACTTCAAATTTAACAGTTACCTACCGTAATGCTATTGCAAAATTCCTAAGAATCAGAGTAAATAACTGAATTTTCAATTTCATATTCTAACAAAAGGACATTCAAATTCCAGAATCTTCGAAAACGTAATAGTTTTTAAAAAATATTATGCATGCATAGTATATTATTCCGATTTTAATTTCTAAATTTGTCAAAGCATATTATAAATATAAAATATATACTTATGAAAATATTAGTTTGCATCAGCCATGTACCTGATACTACTTCAAAAATTAACTTCTCCAATGGTGATTCAGAATTCGATACCAACGGTGTACAATATGTAATTAATCCTAATGACGAGTTTGGTTTAACACGTGCAATTTGGTTTCAGGAACAACAAGGAGCAACTGTAACTGTTATTAACGTTGGAGGACCTGACACAGAGCCAACTTTACGTAAAGCATTGGCAATTGGCGCAAACGAAGCGATTCGTGTAAACGCTAATCCAACTGATGGTTTTTTTGTTGCAAAACAATTAGCAGAAGTAATTAAAAATGGCGGATACGATCTTGTAATTGCCGGAAAAGAGTCTTTAGATTATAATGGAGGGATGGTTCCTGGAATGATTGCAGGAATTTTAGGCTCTAACTTTTTAAACTCTTGTACAAATGTAACCGTTGACGGAAACAATGTAAAAGCAGTTCGTGAAATCGATGGTGGAAAAGAAACAGTAAGCACCACTCTACCATTAATTATTGGTGGACAAAAAGGTCTTGTTGAAGAAAAAGATTTACGTATTCCAAACATGAGAGGAATTATGACAGCAAGAACAAAAGCTTTAACTATTCTTGAGCCAGTTGATGCTCCTGTAAATACAAAGGCAGTGAAATTTGAAAAACCAGCTCCTAAATCAGCAGTGAAATTAATTTCTCCTGATAATTTAGATGAGTTAATCAATTTATTACACAACGAGGCTAAAGTAATCTAGTAATCAGTATTCAGTCGCAGTTTTCAGTTTTCGAACTTGAAACCTGAAACTTTAAACTTATAAACAAAAAAAATATGTCAATATTAATATATGCAGAATCTGCAGAAGGAAAATTTAAAAAAGTTGCTTTTGAATTAGCTTCTTACGCTAAGAAAGTAGCAGAATCTTTAGGGACAACTGTAACCGCTTTAACCGTAAACATCAGTGACGTAAGCGAATTATCTAAATACGGAGTTGATAAAGTTCTAAAAGTAAACAACGATAAATTAGCAGGTTTTACAGCTAAAGCTTATGCCGATGTTATCAAACAAGCAGCTGAAAAAGAAGGAACAAAATTAGTATTACTTTCTTCTACTACAGACAGTATCTATCTTTCATCACTAGTTGCAGTGGCATTAAATGCAGGTTTCGCTTCAAATGTTGTTGGATTGCCGGTTAGCACTTCTCCTTTTCAGGTGAAAAGAAATGCTTTCTCAAACAAAGCTTTTAACATTACTGAAATCAGTACTGATGTAAAAGTTCTTGGTTTGGCTAAAAACTCTTATGGAATTTTCGAAAGTGCTGGATCTGCAACTGAAGAAGATTTCAATCCGTCTATTGGAGACAATGATTTTGGGGTAAAAGTAGAATCAGTAGAAAAAGTAACAGGAAAAGTTTCTATCGCTGATGCTGATATCGTAGTTTCTGGAGGACGTGGGTTAAAAGGACCTGAAAACTGGGGATTAGTTGAAGACTTAGCTGCAGTATTAGGTGCTGCAACAGCATGTTCTAAACCAGTTTCAGATTTAGGGTGGAGACCTCATAGCGAACACGTTGGGCAAACAGGAAAACCAGTAGCAACAAACTTATACATTGCAATTGGAATTTCTGGGGCAATCCAACATATTGCGGGAATCAATTCTTCAAAAGTAAAAGTAGTAATCAACAGTGACCCTGAAGCTCCTTTCTTTAAAGTAGCTGATTATGGTATTGTTGGAGATGCATTTGAAATCGTACCTAAGTTAACAGAGAAATTAAAAGCTTTTAAAGCACAACATTCTTAATTTAAAATTCTCTATCAAAATATAGCTGCCTAAAAACAAGATAATCGTATCTTTGTTTTAGGTAGCTTTTTTGTTCCATATTTTTTGATTAAAATTGCACCTTTATTTTTCAATCAAAAAAAGTATTAAAATGAGGCAGTAATTGCCCTTTTTTACCCATATATATGAGTCTAGTAAAATTGTCCATAAAAGGAATTTCATACAGTCAAACTCAAAATGGCGCTTATGCCTTAATTTTGAATGAAGTTGACGGTGAAAGAAAATTACCAATTGTAATTGGTGCTTTTGAAGCCCAATCAATTGCCATTGCCTTAGAAAAAGAAATAAAACCTCCTCGCCCATTAACACACGACCTATTTAAAAACTTTGCAGAAAGATTTGATATAGTCGTAAAACAAGTAATCATTCACAAATTGGTAGATGGTGTTTTCTATTCAAGTTTAATCTGTGAAAGAGATAAAATCGAAGAAATTATTGATGCCAGAACTTCTGATGCTATTGCACTTGCCTTGCGTTTTAATGCTCCGATTTTTACTTATAAAAACATTCTGGATAAAGCGGGAATTTATTTAAAATCAAATACTGCAGACACCGATTCAGGCGCTCAGGAAATTGATGATGTACTTTCTAATCCGGAAACTTTTGGTCATGAAGAAGAAAGTAATCAATCTGGAGATGTTTATGCTAAACATACTTTGCAAGAACTTAATGAGCTTTTAGACCAGGCCGTTTCTCAGGAAGATTATGAGAAAGCAGCTAAAATTAGAGACGAAATCTCGAAAAGATAATTATAAAGCAATAAGCAATAAGCTTTAGGCAGTAAGCTTAAAGCCTCTTGCCTAAAGCTTAAAGCAAAAAAATCATGAAGCAATACTTAGATTTAGTAAAACATGTTTTAGAAACCGGTTGCCAAAAAGGAGACCGAACAGGAACAGGAACAAAAAGTGTTTTTGGCTACCAAATGCGTTTTGATTTAAGTGAAGGTTTCCCAATGGTTACGACCAAAAAACTACATTTAAAATCGATCATTTACGAATTACTTTGGTTTTTAAAAGGCGATACTAACATTAAGTATCTTCAGGAAAACGGAGTCAAAATTTGGGATGCCTGGGCAGATTCAAATGGCGATTTAGGACCTGTTTACGGTCATCAATGGCGCAATTGGAATAGTGAAGAAATTGATCAGATCTCTGAATTGATTACCGAACTTAAAACAAACCCAAACAGCCGCAGAATGCTGGTTTCTGCATGGAACCCGTCTGTTTTACCAGATACGAAAAAATCATTCGAAGAAAACGTAGCCAACAACAAGGCAGCTTTACCTCCTTGCCATGCCTTTTTTCAATTTTATGTTTCGAGTCCCGACATTGAAAAAGGCGAGACAAAAGGCAAACTTTCTTGCCAGTTGTATCAACGAAGTGCTGATATATTTTTAGGAGTTCCTTTTAATATTGCTTCTTATGCGTTACTAACCATGATGATCGCTCAGGTTTGTGATTTAGAGGCAGGCGAATTCATTCATACTTTTGGAGACGCACATATCTACAACAACCATATCGAACAACTAGAGTTGCAATTAAGCCGTGAGCCAAAACCATTACCAAAAATGATTTTAAACCCTGATATCAAAAATATTTTTGATTTTGAGTTTAACGACTTCACACTTTTAGATTATGAACCACATGCTGGCATAAAAGGAAGTGTTGCTGTATAAATATAAAAAAATCCGCTGATTGCGGATTTTTTTATACAACTAAAACACTATTTTCACTTCCTGCAAAATCATTCCATTTATAAGAATCAGCTTCAGGATCATTCACATATAATCCGTCAATTACATATTTAAACTCATAAATAGCATCTTTCACTAAGTCGTAAGTAGCTTTAAAAGTTCCGTTTTTTAATTTGCTCAAAGTCCCTTCTTCTGGATTCCAATTGTTAAAATCTCCTACTACCGCAGCCGAATTTGCATCTTTAGCCTCTACAGAAAAAGTAACTTTACACACTGGTTTTGTTTTGATAAATTGTTTCTTTAAAGACATAACTATTTAGTTTTTAGATTTATACACCTAAATTACAGAAATTCAGCTGAACATTCAACAACCTCCATATCGATTTGTTATAATATTAAAAACAGTATATTTTTTTAATTATATCCATAATTTAAAGTGTAAAAAATTTCGTATTTCTCATTTAGCACTCCCTTGAGCACAAATATTCTACGATCAAAAACCCCATGATTTCAAAATAAATTTTAACTTTATAACCTCATTATTCATTAATTGTCCTATGGAAAAAGAAGTACACGAACAATACGAATATGCCAGAAGAAGACTTAGACAGAAGAAAATACTATATTTTCATTTTGTACTTTTTCTCTTAGGTAGTTTATTTTTATTTATTGCAAACAGATTTTTTGGCTTCGGTGCTAACACAGATCAAAACTGGTGTATTTGGGGCATTACAACATGGTTTTTCATCTTTATCCTGCACTTTATTAAAGTCTATATTACAGACCGATTTATGAATAAAAAATGGGAAAGAGAACAAATTGACAGACTTGTTGCTTTACAGCAAAAAAGAATCAGTCAATTAGAGTCCAAAATAAATGAGGATACCGATAATAAAATTTAGTCTCAGAATACCATGATTATAATGATAGCGGCGGTAGCCGAAAACAACGCTCTTGGAAAAAATAATGAGTTAGTATGGCATTTGCCAAATGATTTTAAAAGATTTAAATCTCTTACAACCAATCATCACATTATCATGGGGAGAAAAACTTTTGAAAGCTTTCCTAAACCATTACCAAACCGAGTTCATATTGTAATAACACGTCAAAGCGATTACAATCCTGAAGGTTGTATTGTTGTAGACAGCATAGAAAAAGCGATTGCTGTTTGTCCAGAAAATGAAGATTCCTATATCATTGGCGGAGGCGAGATTTACAATTTAGGAATGGAGCATGCTGATATATTAGAAATAACCAAAGTACATCATAGTTTTGATGCTGATGCCTATTTTCCTGAAATTGACAAAACCGATTGGCAATTAGTCGAATCCGAAGAAAATTTTAGAGACGAAAAACATCTTTATGATTATACTTACGAAACTTACATTAGACGATAAATAAAAAAACATCCTCTTTTGAAGGATGTTTTTTAAAGAACGATTGATTTTTTAGAGCTGACTCTTTCAGGAAATAGTTTTTGTAAAAATCACAAATGTTTAAACATTTGAATTAACTGAATAACATTAAAGTTAATTGAGGATAAACCTCAAAAAAGAGCCCTTAATAACAAATACCACTAAGATATTAAAGGCAAGAAAATTAAAATTTCCAAAAACAAATTTAATCCTAAGAACGTATTTTGCACTTCTAAAAAAAACAGTATTGTGGTTTAAAAACAATACTTCCAAAACTACTTACAAGAACAAATGAGATTACCAGTGCAAAGAAAGTATTCATTTGATTTAAGTCATTCTATCCCATCAATCATTAAAACTTCATCATTTTATCTTTAGCAAAAGTGGCTATATATTCAGTATCATACAATACCCACTTTTAGTGATTTTTTTAAAATACCCACTTTTAGTGAGCTATAAGATCTGAAAGGAAATACTTTCTAAAAAGCTTATTCTAAAACATTTGATTTACAAATTAAAAAACGCAATTACAGTTAACACAGTTTGTATTATATTTGCGTAAATAAAAAAAATGTCTGAAAAAATAACCCCATATAAAGACTCTTCTTTAGGTAAAAAAGAGCAAGTTGCCCAAATGTTTGATAACATCTCTGGAAACTACGACAATTTGAATCGCGTAATCTCCTTTGGAATCGACATTAAATGGCGAAAAAAAGTATTAAAAATAGTATCGGATACTAATCCGAAAATCATTCTTGATATTGCAACAGGAACCGGCGATTTGGCTATTTTAATGGCTCAGACTAGGGCTGAAAAAATCATTGGTCTTGATATTTCTGCAGGAATGCTTGAGGTAGGAAAAAAGAAAGTTGAAGATAAAAATCTTTCTAGTATTATTGATTTAGTCTTAGGAGATTCAGAAAACATTCCTTTTGAGGATAATTACTTTGATGCTATTACCGTTGGCTTTGGAGTTCGAAATTTTGAAAACCTGGAAAAAGGTTTTTCTGAAATTTTAAGAGTTTTAAAACCTGGTGGTGTATTTGTTATTTTAGAAACTTCAGTTCCAGATAAAACTCCCTATAAACAAGGTTATAGATTTTATAGTAAAAATATACTCCCAATAATTGGAAAATTATTTTCAAAAGACAATTCAGCTTATGGCTATTTATCAGAATCTGCTGCTGTTTTTCCTTATGGAGAAGCTTTAAACAATATTTTGAGAAAAATTGGGTTTATAGATGTTGTGGCAATGCCTCAAACTTTTGGAGTTGCAACCATTTATTCTGCTTCTAAAAAATAGTATGAAAAAAACAGTAATCTTACTTTTATTAGTCTTATCGACAAAAGGATATTCGCAATTTGCTAAAAGTATGTTTAGCAAAGATCCTATTATCAATCTTGAAAACTGGCAAAAGCAACGCCTGTATTTTGGTTATTACCTGGGATTCAATAGTTTTGATTTTAAATTTGACTACAAAAATCCGGGTCCGGATATTCAGGTAAAAAAGACTACTGGCTTTAATGTTGGTGTTGTTGCCGATTTAAGATTACAGGAATATATTAATTTACGTTTTGAACCAGGGTTGTACTATACAAAACGTGATTTGTATTATCCAAACATGGCTTTAGAGAAAGATTACTTGAGAGAAGTAAACAGTACTTACATTCACTTTCCGTTGTTATTAAAATTCTCGTCGCTACGTACCGGAAATATTCGTCCGTATTTAGTAGGAGGAATGTCGACTACATTAAACTTATCTAGTAATTCAAAATCGCAAGATGATAATTTTGAAGGGAAATTTAGAGTAAAACCATGGACCGCAGCTTACGAACTGGGTTTTGGAATAGATATTTTCTCTGAATACTTTATTTTCTCACCTTCGATTAGAGGAATGTTTGGTATTACTGATGAATTAATTCGTGACAATCCTGCAAAAGGACCAAGTCCGTGGACAGATAATATTGACTCAATGAAGTCGAGAGCAATTTTAATAAATTTCACTTTTCATTAAAACAAATTCTTAACTATTCCGTTTAAATTCACTAAGAATAATTGCTGTTGCGGTAGCCA
This sequence comes from Flavobacterium aquidurense, assembly GCA_900107365.1. Lineage (GTDB taxonomy): Bacteria > Bacteroidota > Bacteroidia > Flavobacteriales > Flavobacteriaceae > Flavobacterium > Flavobacterium aquidurense. Next base: position 136,179 of record FNPS01000006.1, on the reverse strand, counting down.
CATTTAAACTTTCTGTTTTTTGTAGCTCTCCAAACCTTGGAATTGAGACTCGGCTGGTTACTATTTTTTCAATTTCTGCTGAAATACCATTGGCTTCATTACCCATAATAATGATTCCACTTTGAGGCAGATTGGACTGATAGATATTATCACCATCCATAAAAGTTCCAAAAACCGGTAATTTTGTTTGTGTGAGAAAAGTTTTTAAATCAACATAATTAACATTTACTCTGGCAATAGACCCCATTGTAGCCTGAACTACCTTTGGATTATAAATATCTACTGTTTCTTTAGAGCAAATGATTTGTTTGATACCAAACCAATCGCAAAGACGCAAAATCGTTCCCAAATTTCCGGGGTCGCGGATGTCGTCTAAAGCAATGATTAATCCTGAATCGATTACTTTATTTTCGACAGGGATTTTAAACACAGCCAAACAAGAATTTGGAGTTGCCAAAGCACTTATTTTTTTAAGTTCCTGCTCATTAATAAGAGTACGCTTTGCAGACTGAACAGTCTCAAAATCATTTAGAGTCGTGTATAAATGTTCTAATTCAAAATTGGATTGCAACAATTCCTGAATTACTTTTACGCCCTCGGCAAAAAATAATTGATTTGCAAAACGTTGCTTTTTTTGATGTAAACCTGTTATAAGTTTTATTTGGTTTTTACTAACCATAAAATAATGTACTTTTGAATTAAATATTTAAAAACACTTGAAAAAGAATTCCACAAAAATAATAGCATTTATTCTAATAGCAATATTTATTTCTGCTTGTAATGCCGTAAAAAGAGTTCCCGATGGAAAAAATCTTCTCGTAAAAAATAATATTCTTGTAAATGGAAAGTCTACAAATGATGAAAATGCATCAAATCAAATGTATCAAAAACCAAATGGTACTCTATTAGGTTACAAATTACGTTTGAATTTATACAACTTAGCCAATTTAAATCCTGATTCAACCTATCAGGCACGATTTAAAAATCACCCTGGCCGATATGAAAATTGGTCAAAGGTACTTTCTGCAAAACAAGTAGATCGTCTTGGACAATCATTTTTGTACAAAGGTATTCATGATTTCTTAAAAAATACTGGTGAACCGCCTGTTATTATTGACACATCAAAAACAAAAAAAACTTTATTACGTTTAAAATTCTATTATTTCAACAATGGTTATTTCAATGTAAAAACAGATTATACAATTGACAGTATTGCTCCAAAAAAGGCCAGGATAAATTATAATATTCTTACCGGACCCGGTTATACTTTAGATTCTATCAGAACAACTATTTTAACTCCTGCCTTAGATTCTTTATATAAGACAAATCCGGAACCTTCTGTTTTAAAATCCGGAAAGCAATATAAAACTTCAGATTTTGAAGAAGAAAAAAATCGTATTACAACTTATTTTAGAAATCACGGTGCTTATTTCTTCCAACCAACTTATGTTACTTTTGATATCGATACAATTGGTAAAAAAAATAAGGCAGATATTAATTTAAAAATTGGCAATAATAATATTCAGGAAAGAGATTCAAGCAGAACTGAACCATTTAAATTATATAAAATAAGCGATGTAAATATTTATACCGATTACTCTGCTGCCAATGCAAAAAGCAAAATAACGGACAGTACAACTTATAAAAACTTTAATTTATACAGCTACAAAAAGCTAAAATACAAACCCAGAGCAATTACAGACGCTATTTTTATTAATAAAGGAAGTACCTACTCTGACACAAGAACAACACTTTCATCGCGTTATTTAAATAACCTTAAGATTTTTAATTATCCTTCTATACAATATGAAGTCGATAAACGCGATTCGACTGCGCAATCCTTAGTCGCTAATGTTTATTTAACACCAAGAAAAAAATATAGTTTTGGCGCAACGCTAGATGTAACACATTCTAATATTCAGGATTTTGGAATTGGAGCCAGTGTTTCAGAAACGATTCGAAATGTCTTTAACAGAGCTGAAACATTAGAAATTTCAGCACGTGTAAATGTCGGTTCATCCAAGGATATGGCCAATCCTAATAATAATTTCTTTAATGTTTCGGAATATGGAATTGATACTAAACTTAATTTTCCAAGAATCTTAATGCCTTTTGGAACAGAAAAGATTATTCCTAAAAGAATGATTCCTTCTACCAGTATTGCAGCTGGTTTCTCAAAACAGCGAAATATTGGTTTAGATAAAGAAAATTTTACCGGCGCATTATCATACAACTGGTCTCCAAAACGTTTGAACACCGCCAAATTAGAAGTACTTAATGCTCAATTTGTGCGTAACTTAAATCCTGATAATTATTTTAATGTTTACACCTCTTCATATGATGAATTAAATGGTATTGCAAATGTTTACAATACAACACCAAGCAATGTTGATAGTAATGGAAATTTAATAATTTCCTCAGGAACAACAGGTTTTACTGATGATGTTTTAAGCGGACAAACAGCCTTAACTCCAGCGGACCAACAATATAAAGATGTTGAGAGTATAGAAGAAAGAAGAGTTCGTTTGACTGAAAATGATTTTATTCTAGCGTCAAGTTATACCTTTACTAAAACAACAAAAAAAGATCTTGCCGACAATAATTTCTATCAATTTAAAGCTAAAATAGAATCAGCCGGTACTTTGTTGTCCTTAATTTCAAACGTTGCGAATCTTCCTCAAAATGTGAACGGTAACTATGAAATATTCAACTTAGAATATTCAGAATATATTAAAACAGAGTTTGATTATATTAAACATTGGGACTTTGGAAAAGAAAAAGTTTTGGCTGTCCGAAGCTTTTTCGGAATTGCGATTCCTTTTGGTAATTCAGATTATATCCCGTTTTCACGAAGTTATTATTCCGGGGGTTCAAATGATAATCGTGCGTGGCAACCTTATTCATTAGGACCTGGAAGCACAGATGCGTTAGATGATTTTAATGAGGCAAATATGAAAATTGCATTAAGTGCCGAATTACGATTCAAAGTTTTTGGAGATGTTAAAGGAGCTGTCTTTGCAGACGCCGGAAATATCTGGAATGTGCTCGATAATGTCACCGATGATAAGGCAACATTTAACAACGTAAACGATTTAGCTGAAATTGCTTTAGGTACAGGATTCGGATTACGATACGATTTAAGCTTTTTTGTTGTTCGATTGGATTTAGGCTTTAAGACTTATAATCCGGCGCATGAGAAGGGAGACCGTTGGTTCAAAGAGTACAATTTTGGGCACTCCGTTTTAAATTTTGGAATAAATTATCCTTTCTAATGCTAATTAATTCTTATTTTTGCAACCTAAAAACCTAAAAACAACTAAAAAAAATTACAATGGCACACAATATTAAACCAGGAGTAGCTACAGGAGATCAGGTACAGGAGATTTTTAATTATGCGAAAGAAAAAGGATTTGCACTTCCAGCAGTAAATGTTACGGGGTCAAGCACAATTAATGGAGTTCTTGAAACTGCAGCGAAACTTAATGCGCCAGTTATCATTCAATTTTCAAACGGAGGAGCACAATTTAACGCAGGAAAAGGATTGTCTAACGCAGGCGAAAAAGCAGCAATCGCTGGCGGAATCGCAGGAGCAAAACATATTCACGCTTTGGCAGAAGCTTACGGGGCAACTGTAATCTTACATACTGACCACTGTGCAAAAAAATTACTACCTTGGATTGATGGTTTGTTAGATGCATCTGAAAAACATTTCGCAGAAACAGGAAAACCATTATTCAGTTCACATATGATCGATTTGTCTGAGGAGCCAATCGAAGAAAATATTGAGATCTGTAAAGAGTATTTAGCAAGAATGAGTAAAATGGGTATGACATTAGAAATTGAGCTAGGTATTACAGGTGGTGAAGAAGATGGTGTTGACAACTCTGATGTTGACAGTTCAAAATTATACACACAACCTGAAGAAGTTGCTTATGCTTACGAAGAATTATCTAAAGTAAGTCCTAAATTTACAATTGCTGCAGCTTTTGGAAACGTTCACGGTGTTTACAAACCAGGAAACGTAAAATTGACTCCAAAAATCTTAAAAAATTCTCAGGATTTCGTTCAAAACAAATTCAACACTGGACATAACCCAGTAGATTTCGTTTTCCACGGAGGTTCAGGCTCAACACTTGAAGAAATCAGAGAAGGAATCAGCTACGGAGTTATCAAAATGAACATTGATACCGATTTACAATTTGCATATACAGAAGGAATTCGTGATTATATGGTTAAAAACCTTGACTATTTAAAATCTCAAATTGGTAACCCAGAAGGTGCTGATGTTCCTAACAAAAAATATTATGACCCAAGAAGATGGGTACGTGAAAGCGAAGTGACATTCAATACAAGACTTGAGCAAGCTTTTGCAGACTTGAATAATGTGAATACACTATAAGTAAAAGTTTAAAGTTTCAGGTTTCAAGTGTCGCAACTTGAAACCTGAAACCTGAAACAACAAAATTAATAAATATGGCTTGGTTTAAAAGACACGAAAAAGGAATTACGACCGCGACTGAAGATAAGATGGACGTTCCGAAAGGATTGTGGTACAAATCTCCTACTGGAAAAATTATTGATGCTGACGAATTAGCGAGAAACTTATTTGTAAGCCCAGAAGATGATTTTCACGTTCGAATTGGAAGCGCAACCTATTTTGAAATTTTATTCGACAATAACGAATTTGTTGAATTAGATAAAAACATGACATCTAAAGATCCTCTGCATTTTGTAGACACAAAAAAATATGCAGAAAGATTAAAAGATGTAATGGAGAAAACGCACCTTAAGGACGCTGTTCGTACAGGAGTTGGAAAATCTAAAGGAAAAGAGCTTGTAATTTGCTGTATGGATTTTGCCTTTATTGGTGGATCTATGGGAGCTGTTGTTGGAGAAAAAATTGCCAGAGGTATTGATCACGCCATCAAAAACAAATTACCTTTTGTCATGATTTCTAAATCAGGAGGAGCTCGTATGATGGAAGCCGCTTATTCATTAATGCAATTAGCTAAAACATCAGTAAAATTAGCCCAGTTAGCTGAAGCTAAATTACCTTATATTTCGCTCTGTACAGATCCAACAACCGGAGGGACAACCGCATCATACGCTATGTTAGGAGATATCAATATTTCTGAGCCAGGTGCTTTGATTGGTTTTGCTGGTCCCCGTGTTGTTCGTGACACAACGGGTAAGGATTTGCCAGAAGGTTTCCAGACTGCTGAGTTTCTTTTAGAGCACGGTTTCCTAGACTTTATCACGCCTAGAAAAGAATTGAAAGACAAGATCAACTTGTACATCGATTTGATTCAAAATAATACAATTAGATAGTTTTAAAACTTCTAATCATATAAAATCCCATTCGCTAAGGCAAATGGGATTTTTTTATATCTTTATTTTAAATCTTGATTGTTATGACGAGAATTTTTTTTGGTTTTGTGGTCTTCTTGCTTCTTTTGAATTGCAACAAAAAAGAAGAGAAGACTTCTTATGTAATTTCCATCGAGAAGAGCAAATTCTTAAATGAATTAAAAAAGAAAAATATTCCACTCCCACCTTCTGGATTTTACTCCTACAACAATCTAATTATAGATCAAAAAGGGGATTTTTATTTTTATCAAAAAGAATATACGCCTTGGCATTGCATTCAATCAGAAAAAGATACAATTCCAGATTTTTTCAACATTAAACCAATTGAGATAATTAAAGTGCCAAATAATAGCATTATTGATTTTATAAAACAAAATGTTGCAAATAGAAATGAAATGAAACGCATGCTTGTAATTGCATCTCAAAATGATACTATAAGAAATAATGCTCTACTTTCTTATTTAAATGAAAACCAACTAAGATCTTTTTCTACAAGAAGAACAACACAAGAAGAAGATACTGTTCTTAAATACAAAAAGAAAAATGATGAATATTATAACTCAGATATAATCAAATGGGATAAAACAAAAATCAGACTCCCAAAAACTGAATAAAAAAAATCTAAGCCACACTACCTTTTGGCTTGTTTCTTTTCAATTCTTTGTCAGCTATTTTAAAAGCTAGTTTCTCACGCCATATCGCATAACGTTCTCTAAAAACTATTTTTATAGCACTATCAACTGCGCCATGCATAAATAAACTCCAAACGCTGGCCATTTTTCGCGTTATAGATCGATCCCATGCACGAAGACTTAATGAAAAAGAACCGTCTACGTAGCGCATCCAATGCCACATTCCGGTTGGCATGAACAAAGTGTCTCCATGTTCCAGAAAAACCTCATAACCTTCAACACCTTTTAAAGCGGGGAATTTTTCAAAATCAGGATTTGCAACATCATAATCTTCCAAGGCATAAGTAGTATTAGGAACGCAATAAAGTCTTTTCTTCCATTTATAATCAAACAATATGATGTGTTTTCTTCCTCCAAAATGGGTGTGAAAAAGGTGAGGCAAATCGATATCGTAATGTAAAAAAGTAAAAGCACTTGAACCTCCAAAAAACATAGCCGGCATGCTTTCTATAAAACCACCCATTAATTCCTTTGGAACTTTTACATCATTAATTAGCTCGGGTCTGTGTTTAAAAAGATTGAAGAAAAAAATACGAAGCTGTGTTGGCTCTCTTTTTATTAAATCGAGATACTCTCCAAATTTCATAGTGGCAATAGAAGCATTGATTACTTTGGTAGGATCAGCTTTAGAATTATCAACCAGTTTTACCTCAATATCCCCTGCGATTTCTTTAAAATAATCGGTTGACCATTTTTCCCTTGCAGGCCAGTCCTTTGTTAAACCTTTTATAATTAAAGGCTTTCTTTTATCTAAATAATTCTTTTTAAAATCTTCTCTAGAAATAGACTCAACGGTATCGACAGGTTTTAAATTAAAGCTCATTTATTTATTGATTTAAACTACCTACTCACTAAGTAAGTATTTGATTATCCATATTAAAAAAATCACAATTAAATAACACAAAATATTTTACATCCCGGTTCGTATAGCCTCAACCGGATCCAAATTGGCTGCTGAAATTGCCGGAAGAATCCCGGATATTAATCCAATAATGGCTGCCAAAGTAGTTCCTAAAATTACATTCCCAAAACTTAAAACGAATTCGAAGTCAAGCACTTTCGTTAAAATCAGTGCAATTCCCCAAACCATTATCAGTCCAATTATTCCCCCAATAACAGAAAGAATTATGGCTTCAAATAAAAATTGAAATAATATAAAACGATTTTTTGCTCCTAATGATTTCTGAATCCCAATTAAATTGGTTCGCTCTTTAACGGAAACAAACATTATGTTGGCAATTCCGAAGCCTCCTACTAAAAGAGAAAATCCACTAATAATCCAACCTACAACATTCATCTGACCCAAAATTCCGTCAATAAAATCTGTAAAGCCCGAAAGAACATTCACAAAGAAATTATCGATTTCACCTGCTTTCATTCCGCGAATAGCCCTTAGTTTCTGTGCAACTTCTGCTTTATAAGCATCCATATCGATCCCTTTAACTGGTTTTAAAACTATTACCGGTGTCATCGCATCACTATCCCCATACATTCTGCGTAAAAAATTGGCCGGAAAATAAACCGATGTATCATTACTATCACCAAAAAAACCCGCGCCCTGTTTTGTCATAACGCCAATAACCGTAAAACGTTGTCCATACAAACGAATACTTTTTCCGACAGGATCATCAGAACCGAAAAGGCCGGTTGCAATTTCATATCCTAAAACAATTACTGGCGATCCGGAATTCGATTCAGATTCGGTATAAAATCTTCCCTTATCAAAAGTCAATCCGTCAATATCAACCATTTCATAAGAAGATGGAACCATATTTACATCTGCTACGGTTTTTGAATCATATTTTAAACTTTCATGATTTACAAAAAGCTGGTACCCCACCTGTTCTGTATTATTCAGGGAATTTTTTAAGGCGATATATTCATCATATTTAACATTTGGAAACTGCTCTCTTTTCCATTGTGGAATTTCAGAAGGTCCAAAGCAAAATTTCATTAAATAAATTGTATTTTTATCTAGGCTGCTCAAATCTTTAGAGATTTTACGATCCAGAGAATCAACAGCGGCCAAAACAGCAATAATTGAAAAAATACCAATTGTAACTCCTAACAACGACAATAATGTACGCAATTTGTTATTTCGTAAAGCATTTATGGCAAAGCTCAGACTTTCCTTTAACAATCTTAAATAAAGCAGCATATTTTCGTATTTTTCAGTAAAGTAAAATTCAATAAATTAAAATCAAAAACCTAATAAAAGTTAACTTACTCATCAGTAGTTTTTTTTAAGATAATGTTACATTAATTTTCTTTAAAATAATATTTAAAAAAACTACTTTTGCAGTCTGAAAATTATAACTACACAATGAGCACAACTAAAACAATACAATCAGCATTAATATCTGTTTTTTCGAAAGATGGACTAGAGCCAATCGTTAGAAAATTACACGAACAAAACGTAACACTTTATTCAACTGGAGGGACTGAAGATTTTATAAAAAATCTTGGAATTCCTGTAGTTCCAGTAGAAGATATTACTTCGTTTCCTGAAATTCTTGGGGGAAGAGTAAAAACTTTACACCCGAAAATTTTTGGTGGAATTTTAAATCGTCAGGATAACGAAAGCGATGTTCAGCAAATGAAGGAATTTGATATTCCGCAAATTGATTTAGTAATTGTTGATTTATATCCTTTTGAAAAAACAGTTGCCTCAGGTGCAAGTGAACAAGATATTATTGAAAAAATTGATATTGGTGGAATCTCATTGATTCGTGCCGGTGCAAAAAATTTCAAAGACACTGTAATAGTAGCTTCTGTAAATGAATATAGTTTGCTTTTAGATTTGATTACAGAGCAAAATGGAGCAACAACATTAGAAAACAGAAGATTGTTTGCTACAAAAGCATTCCATGTTTCTTCTCATTATGATGGCGCTATTTTTAATTATTTCAATACAGATGAAACCATCTATAAAGAAAGCATTGCAAACGGACAAGTTTTAAGATACGGAGAAAATCCACATCAAAAAGGATTTTTCTTTGGAGATTTTGACGCTATGTTCAAAAAAGTTCACGGAAAAGAATTGTCATATAACAATTTGTTAGATGTTGATGCTGCAGTAAATTTAATTAACGAATTTAAAACTGACGGACCAACATTCGCTATTTTAAAACATAATAATGCTTGTGGTTTAGCTTCAAGAAAAACAATTAGCGAAGCTTATTTAGCGGCTTTGGCTTGCGATCCTACATCGGCTTTTGGCGGTGTTTTGATCGCAAATACTAAAATTGATTTGGCTACAGCACAAGAAATCAACAAATTATTCTGTGAGGTTGTAATTGCTCCAAGTTATGATGATGACGCAATTGCCGTTTTACAAGAAAAGAAAAACAGAATTATATTAGTTCAGAATGAAGTTGAATTACCTTCAAGACAAGTAAGAACATGTCTTAATGGTTTGTTAATTCAGGACAGAAATACTATTACAGATACTAAAGAGCATTTAAAAACCGTTACTATTACAGAGCCAACTGCACAAGAGATAGAAGATTTAATTTTTGCTTCTAAAATTTGTAAAAACACAAAATCAAATACAATCGTATTTGCTAAAAACGGAACTTTAATTTCATCAGGAACTGGTCAGACATCAAGAGTTGATGCTTTGATGCAGGCTGTTGATAAAGCGAAAGCTTTTGGCTTTGATTTAACCGGAGCTTCAATGGCGAGTGATGCATTTTTCCCTTTTCCGGATTGTGTAGAATTAGCCAAAAAAGCAGGAATTACAGCTGTAATTCAGCCAGGAGGATCAATAAAAGACGAATTAAGCATAAATTATTGCAATGAAAATAATCTTGCAATGGTATTTACAGGAACACGTCATTTTAAACATTAATTTGTTTAACTTTGTTCGATAATTATTTATAACATTTTAAACCCCTAAAAAACTTATGGGATTTTTTGATTTCATGACCGAGGATATTGCGATAGACCTTGGTACCGCAAACACTTTAATCATTCATAATGATAAAGTTGTTATTGATAGTCCGTCAATCGTTGCACGTGACAGAATATCAGGCAAAATCATTGCTGTTGGTAAGGAAGCCAATATGATGCAAGGTAAAACGCATGAAAACATAAAGACCATAAGGCCTTTGAAAGATGGTGTAATTGCCGATTTTGATGCTTCAGAAAAAATGATCAATATGTTCATTAAAAGCATTCCAGCATTGAAAAAAAGAATGTTTACTCCAGCTTTAAGAATGGTAGTATGTATTCCGTCTGGTATTACTGAAGTGGAGATGCGTGCTGTAAAAGAATCTTGTGAAAGAGTAAACGGAAAAGAAGTTTATTTGATTCATGAGCCAATGGCAGCAGCAATTGGTATTGGTATCGATATCATGCAACCAAAAGGAAATATGATTGTTGATATTGGAGGTGGTACAACTGAAATTGCTGTAATTGCATTAGGCGGAATTGTATGTGATAAATCTGTAAAAATTGCAGGTGACGTTTTCACAAATGATATCGTTTATTACATGCGTACTCAACACAATCTTTTTGTGGGAGAAAGTACTGCTGAGAAAATAAAAATTCAAATAGGAGCTGCTATCGAAGATTTAGAGAGCCCTCCAGAAGATATGTCGGTTCAGGGTAGAGATTTACTTACCGGAAAACCAAAACAAGTAGATGTATCTTACCGTGAAATTGCAAAAGCATTAGACAAATCAATCCAACGTATTGAAGATGCTGTAATGGAGACTTTATCACAAACTCCTCCAGAATTAGCTGCCGATATCTACAATACAGGTATTTACTTAGCTGGTGGTGGATCTATGTTAAGAGGTCTTGACAAACGTATTTCATTAAAAACAGACTTACCTGTTTACATTGCTGAAGATCCTTTAAGAGCAGTTGTTCGCGGAACCGGAATGGCATTGAAAAACATTGCAAAATTTAAAAGCATCTTAATTAAATAAGATTCAAAATAATAACCAATATTTTTTTTTATTAGAGTCAAATAATAAATTTGGCTCTAATGAAATTGGAAACCAAAAGCATATCCTGAAACAAAATAACCAAACAAGAAATGCAGCAAATTTTTAATTTTATTATAAGAAACAGTAATCGATTGCTGTTTTTGCTGCTTTTAGGTATTTCGTTGGCTCTCACAATTCAATCGCATTCTTATCATAGAAGCAAAGTAATCAGCTCAGCTAATTTTTTAAGCGGAGGTGTTTACGAAAGAATCAATCATGTTAATGAATATTTGAATTTAAGAACCGAAAATGACGAACTTGTACTTGAAAACGCAAGATTAAAAAGTCTCCTTTTTAATAAAGAGGACACTACAAAATTACCGTTGCCGGATAGTGTAAAAGGTGTAAAACCTGCAGATATTATTGTTTCAAAAGTAATTCATAACTCTTACAACAGACATGAAAACTATATTACGTTAAATTCCGGAGCAAATGAAGGAATTAAACCAGATATGGGAGTAATTAATAGTTTAGGAATTATTGGAGTTGTAGACAATACATCACCAAGATATTCAACCGTGGTTAGTATTTTGAATATGAAATCACAAATCAATGCGAAAATCAAAAAATCAAATCATTTTGGTTCATTGACCTGGGATGGAAAAAGCACAGGATTTGTTCAGCTGGAAGATGTACCAAGGCTGGCTTCTATCAAAAAAGGAGATACTATTGTAACCGGAGGCCAATCTGTTATTTTCCCTGAAGGAATCAATATTGGAACCGTTGACAAAATATATATCAAAAATAAAACAAGTTACTACGTTATAAACGTTAAGCTATTTAACGACATGACGAATCTTGGACATGTTTACATCATTAAAAGTAAAGACAGAGACGAACTTATTAATTTAGAAAAAAAGGAAAAAGATGAATAGCGCATTGTTAGTCAATATTTTTCGATTCATTATGTTACTGGCAATTCAGATTGTTATTTTTAATAATATGAATTTTTTAGGATACATAAGTCCGTTTCCGTACATTTTATATATTATTCTTTATCCTGTAAACAGCAACAGATCAGGCCTGATAATTTCAAGTTTTTTACTTGGTCTTACAATGGATATGTTTTGTAATTCGGGAGGAATTCATGCTACTGCATGTGTTATTCTCGCTTATTACAGGCCTTATATTTTCAAATTTTCATTTGGATTGAGTTATGAATATCAAACGATAAAACTAAACGAATCTCTAACACCTGAACGGTTTTCATTCATTTTGGTTTCTGTTTTATTGCATCACATAATATTATTTATACTCGAAGCTTTTCAGTTTAAATTTATTTGGGATATTTTACTCCGAACTCTGTTTAGTACCATTTTTACAATAATTATTTCAATCATAATAATATATCTTATTAAGCCCAATAAACGATGAGAAAAGTTTTGCTGCCCTCTTTAATTATTATCGCAGCATCTTTGCTGCTGATCAGGGTATTTTATCTGCAAATTATTGATGATTCATTTAAATTAAAATCAGAAAATAACGCGATAAAAAAACAGTATGACTATCCTGAAAGAGGTTATATTTATGACAGAAATGGTAAATTATTAGTTGCCAATCAGGCTTCTTATGACATTATGGTTATTCCTCGCGACATTAAAGAGGATCTTAATGTCGATGAATTTTGTTCTTTATTAAATATTACTAAAGAAGATTACGAAAAAAGAATTGCGAAGGCAAGAGTTTATAGTCCGCGATTACCTTCTGTATTTTTATCTCAATTAAACAAAAGTGAATTTGCTGCTTTTCAGGAGAAAATCAGAAAGTTCGAAGGATTTTATTTCCAAAAAAGATCGCTTCGTGATTATGAAGTGGATTATGGCGCAAACATTTTTGGTTTCATTACTCAGGTAAATGAAAAATTAATTGCCAAAAATCCTTACTACAATAGTGGTGATTTAATAGGACAACAAGGAGTTGAACAAAGCTACGAAGAAATTTTACGCGGTATAAAAGGTGTAAAATACATTCAAAAAGATAAATACAACCGGGAAATAGGCTCCTATAAAAATGGAAAATATGACACAATCGCTGTCGCCGGAGAAGATATCAATATAACTATTGATGCTGAACTACAAAAGTACGGCGAAGAATTGATGATCAATAAAAGAGGAGGAATCGTTGCTATTGAACCAAAAACGGGTGAAATTTTAGCATTGGTTACCGCTCCATCATATGATCCGGGAATTATGGTTGGAAGACAAAAATCTAAAAACTATACCCTTTTATATCACGATTCGATTGCTAAACCATTATATGACAGAGGTCTTCTGGCGGAATACCCTCCAGGTTCTCCATTTAAAATTTTAACAGGATTGGTAGCGCTTCAGGAAGGCGTAATTGATGAACATACTACTTTTATGTGTCATCATGGTTTTAGCTATGGTAGAGGCCGATTTATGAAATGTCACGGTTTTGGCCCGCATCAATTAAATAATGGAATTTACAATTCTTGTAATACCTATTTTGCACAATCTTACATGCTAACGATCAATAAATATAAAGATCCTGGTCAGGCTGTAGATGTTTGGAGTGATCACGTAAAAAGTTTTGGATTAGGCCAGTTTATGGGGTATGATTTACCCACTGGTAAAAGAGGAAATATACCAACTTCTAAAACCTACAAAAAAATATATCCGAATGGCGGATGGAGAAGTACAACAATTGTATCGAACGCTATTGGTCAGGGAGAGGTTTTAATGACGCCGATTCAGCTAGCCAATATGATGGCTACAGTTGCCAATCAGGGTTATTATTTTACACCTCATATCATTAAAAAAATTGAGGGTAAAAAGATAGACGCTAAATTTACAACCAAACACGAAACTACTATTGACAAAAAGTATTTTCCTCCTGTAATAAACGGTTTATTTGACGTTTATAATAAAGGAACAGCCTATGCTCTTAGAGTAGAAGGAATTGATATTTGTGGAAAAACAGGAACAGCCGAGAATTTCGCAAAAATTGATGGTGTAAGGACAAAATTAAAGGATCACTCCATTTTTGTGGCTTTTGCTCCAAAAGATAATCCGAAAATTGCAATAGCCATTATGATTGAAAATGGAGGTTTTGGTGCAACTGTTGCGGGTCCGATTGCTAGTTTGATGATTGAAAAATATCTTAGAAAAAAGATCACCAGAACAGATTTAGAAACAAGAGTTTTAAACAAAAGCTTAGCTGTTGAATATGCCAAATTAGGCGGAATGAATGAAGCCAGTGCTATTGAATCAACACCAAAAGACTCCGTTTTAAAAGCTAAAATTATTGCTCCAAAAGCGGTAAATCCAAAGAGTGAAATTAAAAAAACAACTGCAGACACCACAGACAACTAAGAAAGATTATTTCAAATGAGAAATCAAAGTGTAAAAAATAATATCGACTGGATATGTGTCTTTATCTATGCTGCTCTAGTAATATTAGGGTGGCTGAACATCTATTCTTCATCATTTCTATCGACAGAAGGAACTTATCAAAAACAATTAATTTTTATTGGTTGTACTATACCTTTAATTTTCATAGTCCTTTTTGTTGATGGAAAATTTTACGAAAAATACGCCAGTATTATTTTTGGGGTTTCTCTATTATCATTGGCAGGTTTATTTCTATTTGGGAAAACTATTGCAGGACAAAGATGCTGGTACGCCATAGGAAGTTTTACCTTACAACCCTCTGAATTTGCCAAAGCAGCAACTTCGTTGGCATTAGCTAAATATTTAAGTGACACTCAAATAAATCTAAAAGACGTTAATAGACAAATTCAGGCTTTAGCCATTGTTTTTTTACCGGTACTACTAATTTTACCCCAACCCGATCCCGGAAGTGCCCTAATTTATAGTATTTTCATTATTGTACTGTACAGAGAAGGACTGCCTGCGTGGTATGTATGGACAGGTTTTATTACCATTTTATTATTTGTCCTGACACTCGTTCTAGAACCCTACGTGGTTATACTAATTGCGTTAGGTGTCTTAATGATTATTCATTTTAAAGGAAGAGTTGTAGACAGAAATATCATTTTAAGTGGACTAATATTACTTGGTATTTCGGCTTTTGTTCTATCTGTCGACTACGTTTTTGATCACGTTTTTAAACAGCATCATAGAGATCGTTTTAATATCTTGTTAGGAAAAAGTGTCGATATGAAGGGTATTGGATACAACACCAATCAGTCAGAAATTGCAATTGGATCAGGAGGATGGCTTGGAAAAGGATTCTTAGAAGGAACTCAGACCAAAGGTGGATTCGTACCGGAACAACATACCGATTATATTTTTACAACAGTGGGTGAAGAATGGGGATTTGTAGGTTCGCTTGTGGTTATTGCGCTTTTCGTTGGGCTATTTTTACGTGTAATATATCTGGCTGAAAGACAAAAAACAAAATTCAGCAGAGTTTATGGTTATTGTGTTGCCGCCATTTTATTCACGCACTTTTTTGTAAACATTGCAATGGTTATCGGAATTTTTCCAACAATCGGAGTACCACTACCCTTTTTCTCTTATGGAGGTTCCGGACTCTGGGGATTCACTATTCTATTGTTTATATTCTTAAAAATGGATGCTAATAAGGTAAATGAATGGTAGTAATCTTTTAAAATTCCAATTTTGAAATTCCAAATTCCAATAAAACCTTAAATTACAAGTATAAATTACTCTACTACATTAACTTAGGTTTCAATCATTGGAATACAAATATATTAAGATTACAATTGGTTGAAAAAGTGGGCTGTAATCGAAGTATTCTATAAATTCAACTTACAAAATCTTACTAAGTTGATTAAACATAAAAAAGTCCGAAGTTTAAAACTTCGGACTTTTTTATTTAATTATATTTTTTCGCTTGTACTTGTTCTCTTTTTAATAAGCTTTAAGAAAACAGGAAATGTTGATAATATTATGATTCCAATTACGATGACTTCAATATGTTCTTTTAAATCGATACCCTGTTGAAGAAAAACTCCGTATAAATAATGCCCTGAAAAGATCAATATGAAAGACCATAAAAAGGAACTTAATATATTGTAGAACATAAATTTCTTTTTATCCATTGAAACTATTCCTGCAATAATTGGTGCAAAAGTTCTGAAGATTGGAAGAAAACGAGCGTAGATAATTGCTTTCCCACCGTATTTTTCAAAAAAGTCTTTTGATTGCAGTAAATACTTTTTCTTGAACCAAAATGTATCTTCTTTTTTAAACAGATAATAACCACTTTTTGCTCCAAACCAATATCCGGTCATGTTCCCAAAAACTCCCATGATCCCAACTAAGGTCGAAAGTAAAAAAACATTGATAAAATCGCTCGGAATATAAAGAACATTTTGAATTAAATCGCGGCTATAAATCCCTGATAAAAAAAGCAAACTGTCTCCGGGAAGAAAAAAACCTGCGAAAAGTCCTGTTTCAGCAAAAACGATAAACAGCACTATGTATAAACCAATTTGAAAACCGCCGATACTTAAAGTTATATAAAATTCAGGGTTGACTAATTGAGTCCAATCAAAATTATTCATAAAATGAGTTTGGTTACATTTATAAGTTTGTGAAAGTAAGAATAATTTAGTTTAACCACAATAAATTACGGCATTTTAAAGATAAATTAACGATAAAGAAAGCCAGACATTCGCCTGGCTTTCTAAAAAATATTAATCCCTTTCGTACTTACAACAGGTGTGCAAATTATCGTAATCTGTCTGTGTAGCTTTTACTTCTTTTGTATCGTGACCTACTTTTGCAATTGCTTTGTTTAAATCCTCAGGAGAACTTTTCTCTTCATTCAAAATAACCGTAAGCTGATGTGAACTAATATCCCAGCTAACTGTTTTTACACCCGGCACACTAAAAGCCGCTTTTTCAATACGTTTTTTACATTGCTCGCAGTTTCCGTTAACTTCAGTAGTATATTTTAAATTTTTATTCTTTTTAGTTTGAGCCTGAACTGAAAACCCTAAAAAAGTGATCATTGCAATTAAAATTAAATTCTTCATTTTATTAATTATTTAAAGTTATTTATATTGTATTTATTTTATTTTAAAACGCAATCCCGCATAATACATTTGCCCAAATATTGGTGCGTATGCAACAGAAGCATCAAAGTTTGGTCCAAATGGATCTTCGGCACCTAAAATTGCTTTTTTCTGTTTATAATTCCCAATGTTTTCTCCACCAATATACACTTCAAAAACAGGCGAAAAAACTCTTGTAACCTGAATATTCATCAAAGCATAAGAAGGAGAAAAATTCGGAAATTGGTCTTCAGCAGGATTCGATGCCGTGTAAGGCAATTGTTGTGCTCCCGACCAATTAAACGTGTAATCAAACTTCCACTGTTTAGTATCAGTCATTGGAGTTTCATATTCCAAATTGCCTAAAAAACGATGTTTTGCCTGAAGCGGACGTTGAAAAGTTCCCCTCAAATAATCTGTTTGAATATCATAATATTTGTAGGCCGTTCTCAAATTCAGGTTATGAATTAACTCGTAATTGAACTCTAGTTGAAAACTATTCGCAAATGAACTTCCTTTTAAATTATAAAACAAAACATCCTGAGGACTTTGCATCAAATCGACAACAGCCTGATTTTGGAAATCGGTTCTGTAGAAATCAAAACCAGCTTCGGCATTTTTATTAAAAAGCTTAAATTTCTGCGAAAAGCTTACTCCATAATTCCATGCAATTTCAGGATTCAAACCATAAATTTTTCCATTATTATCTAATATTGAAAAAGTTCTCGAACTTGCAAACAACTGTTGGTTCTCGGCAAAAATATTAGCTGAACGTTTTCGTCTTCCTGCAGAAAAACGAATTACCCCATTTTCCCAGGGATTATACCGCATGTGTAAACGAGGCGTTACAAAAAATCCTAATCGATTATGGTTGTCTACCCTTCCGCCCAAGATTAAACTGAAATTATCTGTATTATCGTAGGTATATTCAAAGAAAGCTCCAACTGAATTATCAATACGACTGTAATCTGTTACGTTTACAAATTCCTGATATTGATCGTACGTAAAATTTAAACCTGTCGTGAATTTGTGCTTCGTATTATTAATAATCGAATTGAAAATTAAATTCGAATAAAAACTATTCTGCTTAATGTCATACAAATTTAATCCGAAGTAAGAATTTTGATTATGACTGTTAAAAGCATTTTGAAAACCAATACTCTGATAGGGCATATCCTTAAAAACATAACCAATTTTAGTCGACACATCAAAACGTTCGGTATTGATTTCTGAGCCCCAGTGATTCGTTGTTCCGCGATCTCTGTCTTTATCAAAATCAACTTCGCCGGTTTGTTTTTTATCATTCATATATCTGAAATTGATAAAACTCACCAAGCCACTTTCGGGGTTGTAATATTGATATCGGTTTAAAACATTGATTTGTTTTGCTAAGGGGTTGTCAAGAAATCCATCGTTATTCATATCGTTTTTGGCTACACGGGTATTGCCATGAACGAACAAACTTGTCGCCCATTTATCCGATATTTTTTTATTGAAATGTGTATTCAATTCAAAACGGGCATCCGTAGAACCATAAACATTTAAGAAAAACGGAATATCGCTTAACGGCTTTAAAAGTTCGGTATTTATTTGTCCCGAAATACTTTCATAACCGTTAATAACACTCCCTGCTCCTTTTGTAATCTGAACACTTTCGATCCAGGTTCCGGGTGTAAAAGACAAACCATATGCTTGCGAAGCTCCGCGAACAGAAGGAATATTTTCTTCTGTAATCATTAAATACGGGCTCGTTAAACCTAACATTTTTATTTGTTTAGTTCCTGTAAGAGCATCTGAAAAATTAACATCTATGGATGGATTAGTTTCGAAACTTTCAGCCAGGTTACAACAAGCCGCTTTTAGCAATTCTTTGCTTGTAATTACGGTTGTATTGGCTGTAAGTGTATAGGATTTTTTTATTCCTTTTTGCTTTTTGGTCACTTTTACTTCCTGCAAATCTTCTTGTGAAAAAACAGATACTGAAAGCAAAATCATACCAAACAGCATGATATTTTTTTGCATAAAAAAATGATTTTAATAGTAATTAGAAAACTGTTTCTTCAAAGTTTATCTTAAAACAGAGAAACCAAAACAGCACATTTCAAGCCATAACAGACTTGATTCTAAAACATTAAAATCAGGAGTAGAAAATATATTGATTGTATAACTTGAATAAGGGCGGCGCATTCGCATCAGAATAATACGAAGTGATTTGATTGCTTTTAAAATTCGGAACAGATAAAAACGCAATTGGTTTATATTCCTGAATTACTGCCGGAAAAGCGATTTGAAAAAAGAATATTTTGAAAGTAGCATCATCTGATTTTTTTTCGATATGAACTACTTTATCTTTACAACAAGATGATTTTTTTTCAGTCGATCCGCAACAGCTTTTTTCTGGTGTAGCTGCGACCGAAGTATTTAACGAAACAGAAGCAATTTCTCCTCCACAATAATGCACGTCAAAAGCAAACCCAATGTTGGAAACCAACAATAGGAACGCTAGAAATAATACTGCGCACTTCTTTATATTCATATTGCAAAACTATCTAAAAAACGGCAGAAAAGATTTAATGAAATGTTATTTTTTAAAATTTTGTTGCTGATAATAGAATGCCGGAATAAAAAGCAAAATCAAAATGGGTTGAATAATAAATCGTCGGACATAAAAGAGCAACCAATTTCCATCAGGAAAATAATTCAAAATCACAAAAAATAAAACGAACAACAACACTAACATAAACGCATAAAGAAAAGTACTGAACTTTAAAATTTCCTTGTCAGGAAATAGAGCATAAATAAGTGATAATGATAAAATAGTATTTAAAAAATATCGAAAGAAAAGCCCGTAAAAAAGCTTTAAAACATCAACTTTAGGGAATGGTAAATTTTTAAAATTTGATTCAAAATAATCCAAAAAAGGATCATAAAACAACTGCCCCTCAAAAGCCCTAATAAGTCCAAAACAAATGACAATGAAAACTGTGATTAGAATTTCGACCTTATATTCCCCTATTTTACTTAGCATATTTTGAAAATTTATTAACCCAAAATACCCATAAAATAAAAACTAAACCATAAATAATCAAAGGAAACAAAACGCCGTGTAAAATATGTTCATTTTCAGGAAAACGAAATAACAACACTGTTAAAATCGCCACCCGAAGCACATTTAAAACATAAATTAAAATACTTCCTGCAACTATAAATAATAAAGTTGTTTTAAATTTTCCGGAAAAGGCAATCACGAAAGAGGCAAACAAAATAATGACACTTATTGCGTTGCAGCCTTCTACAATTCGTAGGGTAAATTTTTTATTATACCACACTTCCAAATAAGGATATAATACACTTTTTTGAATTTTAATATCACAATTAAACCATTGCATAATTTGTTTTACATTATGCCCAACTACATTTGTTATTCCGTCAACATCATTAGTGGCAAAACTGTTTAAATAAAACTTATAAAGCAACGTCAGCACAATATAAGCCGAAAAGAAAGTGCCTATAAAAATCAAGAAAGGCTTAAATTGTACTAAATATTTTTTCAAGAGAATTTTTTTTCAAATTTATGTATTTTTTGAGATTAGCTTTAAATACTTTTGTATAAAATTTTTACATCATGACATTTCAGGAATTACAACCAAAAATAAGTGCTATTGTTGCTGACAACAATATAATTAGAGACGAAAAACTATTGGCAATTTGTCAATTATTAAACGAAAACGTAGAATACTACAACTGGGTTGGATTTTATTTCGCCAATCACGAAAACAAAACCTTACATCTTGGGCCGTATGTAGGTGCAGAAACAGATCATACTGTAATTCCTTTTGGAAAAGGTATTTGCGGACAAGTTGCAGAAAGCAATGCCAATTTTGTAGTTCCTGATGTTGCTGCACAGGACAACTATATAGCTTGTAGCTTTACAGTAAAATCAGAAATTGTGGTACCTCTGTTTGTTGATGGCGTAAACATTGGGCAAATTGATATTGACAGCCATGTTATCGATCCGTTTACTGAAGCTGATGAAAGATTTTTGGAGTTTGTAAATCAAGAAGTTGCTAAATTGTACTAAAAATAATACATTTGAATATCTTATTTTAGCCAATTTATGAAACCATTTTTGCGTATACTATTTTTCCTTTTAATTTCGACTAATTTATTCTCGCAATCTCTTGCAGAAAGTAAAGTAACTTTTCTTGATTCTTGCTGGACAGAAAGCTCAGCTGAAAACTACAAGTATATTAGAATTGTTGAAGATTATTATACCGATAAGAAATTATATGTCTACAAAGAATATTACAAATCCAAAGTATTAAAATCTATTGGAACAACTTTAGACAGAGATGTTATTAGAAAAGAGGGGCAATTTATTTCTTATTATGAAAATGGTAACAAGCAGTCCAACGTAAATTTTGTGAAGACAAAAAAATCAGGAAAAGAATTCAACTGGTATGAAAACGGAAATATAAAATCTGAAATTGAATATTTTGAGAATAAAAAAGGAGATACTGAGTACAAGATCAACAACTTCTGGAATCCTCAAAAAAAACAAACAATAGCAGACGGAAACGGAGATTACTCTGATACAGAAGAACACTCCGAAGAAAGTGGCAGAATAAAAAACGGATTTCCAGACGGTATTTGGAAAGGGAAAAACCTAAAAATGAAATCCACTTTCACTGAAAATTATGAAAATGGCAAATTAATTTCAGGAGTTACAATAGATTCTTTAAATGTTGAACATCCTTATACAGTAAAAAATCAACCTCCGAG
Organism: Flavobacterium aquidurense; assembly: GCA_900107365.1. GTDB lineage: Bacteria > Bacteroidota > Bacteroidia > Flavobacteriales > Flavobacteriaceae > Flavobacterium > Flavobacterium aquidurense. The sequence continues at coordinate 114,340 of FNPS01000006.1, read as the reverse complement.
TCCAAAAAAAGGTATTAATTCCTTTTATAGCTACGTTGGAAAATCAATGTATATTCCTAACGAAGCCAGAAACAAAGTTTACGGGAAAATATATTTAACTTTTATCGTTGATAAAGAAGGAAATTTGGTCGAGCCAAAAATAATAAAAGGACTTGGCTATGGTCTGGATGAAAACGCAATTAGTTTAATTAAAGGTGCTAAAAAGTGGATTCCGGGAACAATTAGAGGTGTCCCTGTACAAGTTTTATATTCGCTTCCTATAACAATTGCAAAAAATGGGTACTAAAAATTTATTTTTCGAAAAAAAAGTATTAATTTTGCACCCGTCTTACAAAAGTTGTAAAGACATACATAAAAATCATTAAATAATATTGGAATGTATTTAACTAAAGAAAAGAAAGAAGAGATTTTCGCTCAACACGGTGCTGCAACAAACACTGGAAGCGCAGAAGGTCAGATTGCATTGTTCACTTACAGAATTTCACACTTAACTGAACACTTGAAAAAAAATCGTCACGATTACAACACTGAGCGTTCACTTGTACTATTAGTAGGTAAAAGAAGAGCTTTGTTGGATTACTTGAAAAAGAAAGAGATCAACAGATATCGTGAGATTATCAAAGTATTGAATATCAGAAAATAATCAATATAGAAAAGAGGTGCGAAAGTGCCTCTTTTTTTATTTTAAATTAAAAATCAGATTTTTAGATTTTTAACTTAACAAACGCATAAATATTGATTTTTAAAATTGATATTGACATTAAAAAAAGTTTGGTTTTTCATTGGGTTTTAGAAACAACAACTACACACACAACAACTACAACACAACTAAAACCCATTGTATAACCAATAAGGAAAAATTATGATTCCACAATTATTTGTAGAAAAAATCGATTTAGGTGATGGCAGAAGCATCACAATCGAGACAGGTCGTTTAGCTAAACAAGCAGACGGTTCTGTAGTAGTAAGAATGGGCGATACGATGATACTTGCAACAGCAGTATCTGCACGTAGCGCTAACCCAAATGTTGATTTTTTACCATTAACGGTAGATTATCGCGAAAAATTTGCAGCAGCAGGTCGTTTTCCAGGAGGTTTCTTTAAAAGAGAAGCACGTCCTAGTGATAGCGAAGTATTAACAATGAGATTGGTTGACCGTGTTTTACGTCCGCTTTTCCCAGACGATTACCACGCTGAAACTCAAGTTATGATTCAGTTAATGTCTCATGACGAAACTGTTATGCCAGACGCTTTAGCTGGTTTAGCTGCATCTGCAGCATTAGCTGTTTCAGATATTCCTTTTTACAACTTAATTTCTGAAGTACGTGTTGCACGTATCGATGGAAAATTTGTAATCAACCCAAGTAGAGAAGACTTAGAAAAATCTGACATCGATATGATGATTGGTGCTTCTATGGATTCTGTTGCAATGGTTGAAGGAGAGATGAAAGAAATCTCAGAAGCAGAAATGGTAGAAGCTATCAAATTTGCTCACGAAGCTATTAAAGTTCAAATTCAGGCACAATTGCGTTTGCAAGCTGCTTTTGGTAAAAAAGAAATTCGTACTTACGAAGGTGAGAAAGAAAACGAAGAAATTTACAAAAAAGTAAAAGCTGCAGCATACGATAAAATTTATGCTATTGCAAAAGTTGGATCTGCTAAACACGAAAGAACGGCTGCATTTGCTGAAGTAAAAGAAGAAGTGAAAGCTCTATTTACTGAAGAAGAATTAGCTGCTGATGGAGATTTGGTTTCTAAATATTTCTACAAAACAAACAAAGAAGCTGTTCGTAATGTAGTATTAGAATTAGGTGTTCGTTTAGATGGTAGAAAAACTACAGATATCAGACCAATCTGGTGTGAAACTGATTATTTACCAAGAGTTCATGGTTCTTCTTTATTTACTCGTGGAGAAACTCAGGCTTTGGCTACAGTTACTTTAGGAACTTCAAGAGAAGCTAATCAAATCGACTCTCCATCTGAACAAGGTGAAGAAAAATTCTATTTACACTATAACTTCCCTCCTTTCTCTACTGGTGAAGCAAAACCACTAAGAGGAACTTCAAGAAGAGAAGTTGGTCACGGAAACTTAGCTCAAAGAGCATTAAAAAATATGATTCCTGCAGATTGTCCTTACACAATTCGTATTGTTTCTGAAGTTTTAGAATCTAATGGTTCTTCTTCTATGGCAACAGTTTGTGCTGGAACAATGGCTTTGATGGATGCTGGTATTCAAATGGTAAAACCAGTTTCTGGAATTGCTATGGGATTGATTACTGACGGTGAAAAATTTGCTGTATTGTCTGATATTTTAGGAGATGAAGATCACTTAGGAGACATGGACTTTAAAGTAACTGGAACTGCTGATGGTATCACAGCTTGTCAAATGGATATCAAAATTGATGGTTTACGTTACGATATCATGGAGCAGGCTTTAGGGCAAGCACGTGAAGGACGTTTACACATCTTAGGAAAACTGACTGAGACTATTGCAGCTCCAAGAGCAGATGTAAAAGCGCATTCACCAAAAATCATTACCAGAACTATTCCTGGAAACTTTATTGGAGCATTAATTGGACCTGGTGGAAAAGTAATTCAGGAATTACAAAAAGCTACAGGAACAACTATTGTAATCAACGAAGTAAACGAAGAAGGTGTTATCGAAATCTTAGGTACAGATCCTGCTGGAATTGAAGCAGTATTGGCTAAAATTAAGTCAATCACTTTTAAACCACAAATGGGAGAAGCTTACGAAGTAAAAGTAATTAAAATGTTAGATTTTGGAGCTGTAGTAGAATATACTGCTGCGCCAGGAAATGAGGTTTTATTACACGTTTCTGAATTAGCTTGGGAACGTACTGAAAACGTTACTGATGTAGTGAACATGGGCGATGTTTTTGAAGTGAAATACTTAGGTGTTGATCCTAAAACTAAAAAAGAAAAAGTGTCAAGAAAAGCACTTTTACAAAGACCTCCACGTGAGGAGAAAAAAGAGTAATCAGATCTTAGTTTACTAAAGGTTTATTCATAGAAAACCCCAGTTCATTTATTTGAATTGGGGTTTTTCGTTTCAAAACATAGATATTTTATTACATTTTAACACTTAAAGGTGAAATTTGTAACATTTTTTTGATACTTTTGAAATCATCAAAACAAATCATCAAAATCAAACAATCCTTTGAAAAATCACCAAAAAAGATCACTTTTCCTTATTATATTTGGATTATTCTTAAACATTTACACTACACACAGCCAGACAAGCAACAATAAAACTTCTATCAATAATTGGTTTGATAACACTGTTGGCAAAGAAAACCTACCTATTTACAATGGTTCTCGCCATGTAAATTATTACAGAACACTGGACAATAGCCATAGTTATTATGTTTCCGGAAAATTTACCACGGGCTCTCTTAGATATGAAGATCAGAACTACTATAACGTTGAACTTAAATATGACGTTAACAATGATGTTTTGGTTTGCAAACCAGTTGGCGCATATGACTATATGGGAATAAATGTCATCAAAGAAAAAACAGCCGGATTTAGTATTTACGATAAGCAATTTGTTAATATAAACTACAACAATCCTTCATGCCCTCCAGATATGAATGGCTATTATCAGGAAATTATCTTTTCAAAAAACAACATTCTTTACATTAAACACCATAAGAGCAGAAAAAAAGTAATTGACACCAAAACTATTTCCGATGGAGTCAACCAAAATAGTACTGATGAGTTTAAAGATAAAAATGAATTTATTTTAAAATACAAAGAGGTCTATTACAGGATAATTTCAAAAAGTGACGTTATCAAAATTTTTCCTGAGTACAAAAGTAAAATAAAAAATTATTACAATAAGAATGTTCAATTAGAGGAATCAGATAATACTGTTTTTATTGAAAATTTAATAAAAGAAATAAACACTATCTCTAATAATGTATCCAATTAAAAATGAGAAAAATTATATTAGCCCTGTTTTTATTAACTTTTCATGCATTATCTTTTAGTCAGGAAAAAACAAAAAAAATATCCATTGAATTTAATAATACGGATTTAAAATCAGCATTAGAAAATATTGAAAAAACTACTGATTACACATTTTACTTTGATCAGAACTGGTTTAAAAACGAGCCTATTATCATCAATAAAAAATATGAAAATACTTCAGTTGAGGATATATTAACTAGTATTTTTGAGAAAACGGATCTAAATTTTTTCATATCTGACAAAGAAATAATTCTAACCAAAAACAGCATTATTTACGATGCTTTACCAGATGATTATTTTGAACCTTCAACAACTGCTCAGCCAAACAAAGTAGAAGCTGTCGTTGTAGCAAAACCTGTATTTCAGCAGCAATATGATACATTGAAATACAACAAAGTTAACTCTGGCATTACTTATATTGGTAAAGAGAAAAAAGGTGGGGAATCAAAATTCTATACACTTTCAGGGTTCATAAAAAATAAAAAAACCGGAAAAACAGTTTCTAATGTAAGCATTAAAGTACGTGGTAAGGACATAAGTACCGTAACGGATAATGATGGTCATTATACCATTGAAGTCCCGTTTGGTCTTAATTACATTGAAGTCGCGTCAATCAATCATAAAAAAGATGTAGAAACCTTAATGGTTTATGACAATGGTAAATTAGATCTTGACCTTTATGAAAACATAAACGAACTAGACGAGGTCATTATTAAGAAAAATGCAGACAAAAATGTAAAAAATGTTATTGCCGGTGTCTCCAGTATTGATGTTGAAGGAATAAAAAACATCCCTTTAGTTCTTGGAGAGAGAGATATTTTTAGAGTTGCCACAACCTTGCCGGGTATTAAAACTACAGGAGAAGGTTCTGCAGGATTTAATGTTAGAGGAGGAAAAGACGATCAAAATTTAATTCTTTTAGACAATGCAGTTTTATATAATACGTCTCACTTTTTAGGTTTTTTCTCTGCCGTAAACCCTTATACAACCAGTAAAGTAGACATATATAAGGGTAGTATTCCTGCGAGATTTGGAGGAAGATTATCTTCTGTTTTTGATATTGCTTCTAAAAATGGTAATCCCGAAAAATTCTCTGGCGAAGGTGGAATTGGTTCTGTTACCAGTAATCTTACTATAGGAACGCCAATAGTAAAAAACAAATCCAGTTTATTAGTTGGTGTACGAACTACTTATTCTGAATGGATTTTAAAAAGTCTCGATGATGAACAATTAAAAAATAGTCAGGCAGCATTTTTTGATGGAATTATAAAATACAATCATAAAATAAATACCAATAATAATATTGAATCAACACTATATTATAGTAAAGATCGTTTTAGCATTTCTTCTGATTCCGTTTATAAATATAGTAATGCATTGGTTTCTTTAAAATGGAATCACGCCTTTAACAGCAAAAGTAAAGCCGACTTAATACTTACCAATAGTAATTACAAGTTTAATATTGACTATGATAACGGAACTCCAAATTCTTTTAATTACGGTTACAAACTAAATGAAACTCAATTTATCGTAAATGCTAATTATTCACTTAATAGCAAACATGCTTTTAATTATGGTATTTCAAGTAAACTTTACAATGTTGACCCGGGATATTTAAATCCTAAAGATCCTAAATCGACTATTATTCCAATAAATATAGAAGATGAAAAAGCATTAGAGTCTGCGGTTTATTTCTCAGACAATTATACTCTTAGCGAGAAAATATTAATTAGCATGGGATTGCGTTATTCATCCTACTCTGCACTGGGTGAATCAACACAAAGAATTTACGAAAACAACGCTCCGGTTAATGACAATACCGTTGTTGGAACACAACATTATAAAAACAATGAAGTCATTAAAACTTATGGAGGTTTTGAACCAAGGATAGCCGCACGCTATTTGTTTACCGATGATTTCTCTGTAAAAGCAAGTTTTGATAAAACGTATCAATACATCCATTTACTAACAAATAATACGACTCAATCGCCAACTGATTCATGGAAGTTATCTGATTTAAATATTGCCCCTCAAGAAGCCCAACAATATTCTTTAGGATTTTATAAAAATCTCGATAACGACAATATAGAGCTAAGCTTAGAAGGTTATTATAAAAAATCTAATAATTTACTGGATTATAAGGTCGGATCTGAATTGTTACTGAATGAAAATACTGAAACACAACTATTACAAGGTGAAGGAAAAGCATATGGTGTTGAATTTTTACTAAAGAAGAATGCCGGAAAACTTAACGGTTGGCTAGGATATACTTATTCCAGAACTTTTATTAGAGTAAACACTGAGTTCATTGATGAAAAAGTTAATAATGGGCATTATTTTCCAACTAGCTTCGATAAGCCACATGAAGTTAGTGCTGTATTAAATTACAAATTCACTAAAAGATATAGTTTATCTGGTAATTTTGTATACCAATCAGGAAGACCAATCACTTATCCTATTGGAAGTTATGTTTATAATGGCATGGAATACACATTATATAGTGACAGAAACAAATTCAGAATTCCTGATTACTACCGACTAGATCTTGGTTTCAATATTGAAGGCAATCATAAAATAAAAAAATTATCGCACAGTTTCTGGAATATATCTGTTTACAATGTTTTAGGAAGAAACAATCCTTACTCCATCTTTTTTATTACAAAAGAGGGTCAGATAAAAGCTTATAAAACATCTATATTTTCTGTACCGATACCAACCATAACTTATAATGTCAAATTTTAACAATCAAAATAAATGGAACTTATAATCAGACCTTTGAGACTTTTATATAAAACATTTGTTTTAATAGTTTTATGTCTTTCTGCAGGCAGTTGTACAGAACAATATGTTTTTCAAAACAATTCTACGTTTGAAAGCATCCTGATCGTTCAGGCAAATATTACAAATGAATTAAAAAAACAAGAAATAAAAATTACCCGATCGTATCGTCTTGAAGAAGATGGACCCACTTTTGAAAAAGGGGCACACGTTTATGTAACCGACAGTGATAAAAACACCTTTGAATTTGAACTAGAAGATTTTTCAGGTCTTTACGTTTCAAAAAATGATTTTCAGGCAATTCCAGGAAAATCGTATCGTTTAAATATTATTACAAAAGATGGGAAATCGTACTCCTCTGCGGCACAAACTTTAACAACAGTAAACCAGGTTCAGGTAGAACCTAAGGTACAAACTATAGATGGCATTAAGGGAGTACAAATAGAAGTTAGTAGCTATGATCCAGAGGCGAAATCGAAGTTTTACAGATACGAATATGAAGAAACCTATAAAGTGATCTCTCCCTCATGGAGTCCTGATAAACTCAAAATAGATCCTGCCAGTCCTAATCCGGAACAGCCGAATTATCTGATTGTTCCAAGAGAAGGCGAAACGAGGACTTGCTTTACAACAAAAAAATCAGATGATTTAATTTTATTAAGTACAGTAGGTTCAAGTGAAGATCGTATCAATTTACCAATTCGTTTCATAGATATGAAAAGCCCTATTCTAAATGAGCGTTACAGTATAATAGTGCGTCAATATATTCAAAATTCAGAATCGTACACTTATTACAATACATTAAAAAGTCTTTCTACTTCTTCAAGTCTTTTTTCGCAAGTTCAGCCTGGTTTTAATTACGGTAATTTAAAATCAGATGACAATCCTGATGAGAAAGTAGTGGGTTATTTTGAAGTGTCATCCGTATCATCAAAAAGAATCTTTTTTAATTTTAGGGATCTTTTTGTTAATGACCCATATCCTCCTTTCTATGTTGACTGTAAATCGATCGAATTATCAAATTGCTGGCCTTATAAAGGCTGTGGAGGCTTTACTATATATTCTCTGGTTAAATCACCAATGCCAGAGTCAGTCTATTTAGGAGAGCAAGACAACTTTCAAACAGTTATATTTGTTCCTGCACCTTGCGGAGATTGTACCAGAATTTCATCTAACATTAAACCTTTATTTTGGATAGATTAAAAAAAATAATACGCATTGTGATGTTAATAGCAATTCATTCTGCTATGGCACAGAATAGTTCATTAAGTAAAAATGAAACTATAAGTAAAGCGACGAGCGAAAATATATTTGCTCATTTAAACACCACAACTTTAGTTGTCGGAGAGACGTTGCATTGTAAGTTTTATTGTTTAAATCCATTAAATAATAACTTAAGTGGCATAAGTAAAATAGCTCATGTAGAAATTGTTAATGATAAAAATCAAGTCGTTTTAACGAACAAAATCTATCTGGATAATGCAACTGGATTAGGAGATTTTTTTATACCAACAACATTTAGCACAGGGAATTATAAACTGATTGCCTACACAAACTGGATGTTAAACAAAAAAGATTCAAAAGTTTCTGAAACAGATCTTTTTATAATAAATCCTTATTCATCAAATAAAACCAACATTTCTAAAAAAGATGCTAACACTCCCGAAAAAGAAACAAAAATTTCTGAGGCAGAAAACCTTGCAAACCAATCAAAGGATGAATCTTTTATTTTAGAAGTAGATAAAAAAACAGCAACAAAAAGAGATCAAATTTCACTTAAAATAAAAGCAGCAAATTCTACTATTAATAAAGGAAGTTTTTCGCTTTCAGTAAAAAAAGTAGACCATTTACCTGGTATAAAACCATTGACTTCTTTTGAGTTTGCAAAATCTAATTCTGACAATAAATTAGCAAACACGGTTAATGATAGTATCTTGTTTTTGCCTGAGCTTAGAGGAGAAATGGTATCTGGAAGTATTACAAACACAAAAGACTCAAATCAAATTGCCGGAAAAGACGTAGCGTTATCAATACCCGGAACCGATTTTGCTTTTAAAGTTGTCAAAACGAATGCGGATGGTAAATTCAATTTTATTTTAGATAAAAACCCTAATAATTCAACTGCTGTTATTCAGGTAGTCGAAGCTGATAAAAGTGATTACAAAATAGAACTGAACAATGATAAAGGTTATGATTTATCTGAATTGAAATTTACAAATGAAGTAAATCTTACAGCTGATTATAAAAAAAGCATTGAAGAAAGATCAATTGCAAACCAAATTGAGAATGCTTATTATCCTATCAAAAAAGATAGCGTACAAAGCAACATCAAAGCAATTCCTTTTTATCATCCGTTAGAAAAAGATTATGTTCTTGAAGATTATACAAAATTTCCAAGTTTAAAAGAAACGATTACAGAGGTAATTACAGAAGTATATTATCGTGAAGAAAACAACAATTTCACACTAAATGTGAGAGATATCAATTATGATTTGAAATATTTCTCAGAACCAGCATTAGTATTAGTCGATGGATTATTAATTCAAAACACCAATGAATTAAAAGATTATAAAACTGATAATATATACAAAATCAGCATTGTTCCAGGAATTTATCTTTATGGACCAAAAGCTTTTAATGGTATCATTAGTATTACTACAAAAAACAATGATTATTTAAGTAACGAAAAAGGAAATTATATTTTGAAGTCTGAAATTCAAAGACCTCAAAACAAAACTATATACTTCAAAGAAGATTATGCAGACAGAGCCAAATACAGCAGAATTCCGGATTATAGATATCAATTGCTGTGGGAACCAGAATTGAAACTGGAAAAAACTGAAAATACCGTTTCTTTTTTCACTTCTGATGTTCCGGGAATTTATGAAATAAACCTCGAAGGATTTACAGAAAAAGGAATTCCTGTTTCTCTAAAAGAAACTATAGAAGTAAAAAATGCAGTCGCCAATTAAAAACAAACGTTTTTGTTATTAAAAGAGCGGTAGGTTTTATTTTAAAAGATTTATTCATAAAATACCTTAATTTATTTATTTCAATTGAGGTATTTCGTTAATAAAAACAAATAAATTACTACATTTTAACATATGAAGACATAATCTATAACATTTTTTTAATACTTTTGAAATCAGCCAAAAACAAAACTAAAACGACCAATCCTTTGAAAAATCATCAGCAAAAAACTTTTTTCCTTGTTTTATTTGGATTATTCTTAAATATTTGCTCCTCTTATAGCCAAACAAATGACGAAATTATAGTCTATAATTGGTTCGATAAAAATTTAGGTTTAGAATCTTTAGATTTCAAAAATGGATTAGCACATTTAAATTTTGACAAAACTGCTCCAAATCAAAATCGTTACCTAATTGATGAATTCAGAAAAGGAAACATTAATTACGATGGGCAATTTTATTTTGATTTATTTCTAAAATATGACATCTATAATGACGAATTGGTCTTAAGACCTTACGATGAAACGAACACAACCAAAATCAACCTTGTTAAAGACAATATAAAGACTTTTACTATTGGAACTGAAAAATTTACTAATCTTAAAGATTTAAACACAACGATCTTTAAAGGTGGGTATTATGAAGAGGTAGTAATTGGAAAAAACATTACGCTTTATATTAAATATTATAAAGAAAAAAAGAAAAGTACTAAGGATGAAATTAATTTAATTGATTATGTACCAAAATACGAGTTTATCTTATTTAAAGAAAACAAGTATAATTTGATAAGTGAAAAAAAAGAAATCATCACACTGTTTCCAGACAGTAAAAGAAAAATAAATGATTTCTATCTTATGAATAGAGACCTGAGAAAAGATAATCCTTCTCTATTTATGAAAAACCTTATCAAATACATTAATAATTAAAATTTGCAGAAATCATTCAAATGAGAATATTCACAATCCTTCTATTATTTTTCGGTTTTAATCAATTAATGTATTCACAAGTTCAAAAAAATACATTTAGCATTAATTACAGCAATATCAGCAGAACAGATGCTTTAAAAAAAATTGAGACCTCTACCAATTACAAAATTTATTTTCAGGACGATTGGTTCGATCCTACTGTTTTAATTTCAGGAGACTACTCAAATAAAACTATTGAAGAATTATTATCAAAAGTTTTAGAAGACACCGATCTTAACTTTTTTATAGACAGAAATAGAATCATCCTAACAAAAAACAGTATTGTTTACAGCAAATTACCAAGTAATGGAACGAAAGATTCTAATGCACCAATCTTTTTTCAGCAATATGATTCTGTCAAAAAAAACAAATCAGAAGCAATCGCTCCAATTGCATTAATTGGTAAAGAGACATTAGATTCAGATACAGAACTTTATACACTTTCTGGTCACATTACTGACTTAAAAGATGGAAAGCCCCTGGCAGATATTACCGTTAAAGCAAAAAACACAACCAGTTCAACTATTACCAATGCCGAAGGATTTTATAGCTTAAAACTTCCCACTGGTCTTAGTACAATAGAAATTGAATCGATATTTCATAATAGCGCTTCTCGAAAAATTATGATTTACAGTAATGGTACTTTGGATTTTTCGATAATTGAAAAAATAAATCAATTAGATGAAGTCTTAGTAAAAGGAAAAGACAGTCAAAATGTAAGAACAGCCATTACTGGTGTTACCACAATCGAGGCCGAAGGAATTAAAAACATTCCTTTAGTACTGGGAGAACGGGATATTTTTAAAGTGGCATTAACTATTCCGGGGATAAAAACTGCCGGTGAAGGTTCTTCAGGATTTAATGTCAGAGGAGGAAAAGAAGATCAGAATTTAATATTATTGGATAACGCAACGATCTACAACCCTACTCATCTTTTTGGGTTTTTCTCATCTGTGAATCCTTATACAATAAATAAAGTTGACATTTATAAAGGAGGAATTCCACCAGAATTTGGAGGTAGATTATCATCAGTTTTTGATATTGTTTCTAAAAATGGAAATACCGAAAAAATTTCCGGAGAAGGAGGAATAGGCCCTGTAACCAGCAATCTTACTGTTTCAATTCCTATTGTAAAAGACAAAGCCAGTTTATTAGTAGGTGGAAGAGCCACCTATTCAGATTGGATTTTAAAGCAATTGGATGACGAAGACCTAAAAAATAGTCAGGCTTCTTTTTATGATTTATTTGCAAAATACAGTCACAAAATAAACAAAAATAATTCAGTAGAAGGAACCGGATATTACAGTAAAGACGCTTACAGTATTACTCCTGATTCTATTTATAAATACAGCAACAGTCTTGTTTCTTTGAAATGGAAACATGCGTTTAACGAAAAAAACAGAAGCGAATTAAACTTTACCAACAGTGGTTATAAATTCAGCATTAACTACGAATCAGCTAATCCTGAATCATTTCTGTTTAAATTTAAAATAAATGAAACTAAGGTAGATTTGAAATTCAATACCGAATTGAATGAAAACCATAAATTTACTTATGGAATCGAAAGCAAATTGTACAACGTTAGTCCGGGAGAATTAAATCCAAATGGTGCAGCTTCCATTGTCAGTCCTAAAAAAGTTGATGATGAAAAAGGTTTAGAATCGGCAGTATTTTTCTCTGATAAATTTACCATAACCGAGAAGTTATTATTAGATATTGGAGCCCGATATTCCTTATATGCGGCTTTAGGTCCATCGACGCAAAAAATTTATGAAGATGGTGTTCCTATGACTCCTTCAACGGTAGTTGAAGAAAAAACATATGGCAATAACGACGTAATTAATACCTCAGGTGGCTTTGAGCCTCGAATTGGTTTGCGCTATATTTTTGATGAAAGTTTATTTGTAAAAGCCGGATTCGACAAAAACTACCAATATATTCATTTACTGACAACCAATACAACGCAATCACCAACCGATACCTGGAAATTATCTGATTTGAATGTAAAACCTCAAAGCGGGCTGCAATATTCTCTGGGCGTTTTCAAAAAATTAGAATATAAAGATATTGAGCTAAGCTTAGAAGGATATTATAAAACTTCTAAAAACATTTTAGATTATAAAGTAGGTGCCAATATTCTCTTAAATCAAGATTTAGAAACTGAATTATTACAGGGAGACGGAAAGGCATATGGAGTTGAGTTTTTACTAAAGAAGCCAAACGGAAGACTTAACGGATGGATTGGATATACTTATTCAAGAGCATTTATAAAATTAGACAGCCAGTTTAATGATGAAAAAGTAAACAATGGAGAGTATTTTCCAACTAATTTTGATAAACCACACGACTTTAGCATTGTTATGAATTATAAATTCACCCATCGCTATAGTTTTTCTTCTAATTTTGTATATCAAACCGGAAGACCCGTTACGTATCCAATTGGTAAATATTATTATCAAGGTGCTGAATACACTATGTATAGCGACCGAAATAAATACCGAATACCCGATTATTACAGACTTGATATAGGACTTAACATTGAAGGAAATCATAAAATAAAAAAATTAGCACATAGTTTCTGGAATATTTCAATCTACAATGTATTAGGCAGAAATAATCCATACTCCATCTTTTTCGTAACAAAAGAAGGACAGATAAAAGCCTATCAGACCTCCATTTTTGCAGTTCCGATACCTACTATTACTTATAATTTTAAATTTTAAGGATTATGAAAACAATATTTCTCCGATTTCTTACCCTATCAATACTCTCAACAATCGTTGGGTGTACCACCCCATATGAATATCAAACTAATGGTTTCGACGATGTTATTACAATAGAAGCGACTATAACTGATCAATTGAAAACACAGGAAGTAAAACTTACAAGAACCTATAAACTTGAAGAAAAAACACCTACACCAGAAACTAAAGCTGTTGTTTTTGTAACCGATGACAAGGGAACTAGATATGATTTTAAGGAAAATGCAGGAACATATACTTCAATAAATGAATTTCAGGCAAGTACAGGCAGAACTTATGAATTACATATTCGCACACAAGATGGGAGATCATACATTTCAAGTGCAGAAAAATTACCGCAACAAACCCAGATTGAAAGTGTAAACGTTGCCGCGGTTACCAAAGAAGGAGTTCTTGGAGCTGAAATTACTGTAAATAGCACAGACCCTACTAATTCATCAAAATATTACAGATATGAATATGAAGAGACGTCTCAAATAATTGCACCAAAATGGTACAAACAACAATTAGTTGCAAATAATGGAACTGTAAGTTTTCAACCAAGAACAACTGAAGCCAGAATTTGCTATACAACAGAAAAATCAAACACCTTGTTACTAACAAGTACCAGTAATTTAGCAGAAGATAAAGTAACTAATTTTCCTGTGAGATTTATTCCCAGTACAGATAATTTCATAAGAAACAGATATAGTATTTTAGTAAAACAATATGTTCAAAGTTTGGCTGCTCATACTTTTTCTGAAACACTAAAAGAAATATCCAATAATGGAAGTATTTTATCTCAAACACAACCGGGATTCTTTTATGGAAATATTAAATCTGTAGATAATCCTTCAGAAAAAGTTATAGGTTACTTTGATGTATCGTCTTATTCTGAAAAAAGATTATTTTTCACCTATACAGATCTTTTTACTATAACGAAACCACCATATCCATATGATTGTCCTACAGACATCCCAGAGATAGATCTTGGCCAATATTTTTTCAATTATTGCTTTTCAACGAATCCAAATGCAGGCTGTCAGGGAAATTTAATAGTAGAATATATCAAAACAAAAATCAAAGTCTTTTTTCCAAATGACGGTTCACTTTACTTATTGTACCCTATAGAATGCGGAGATTGCACGTCATTTTCATCAAATATAAAACCACCATTTTGGATAGATTAAAATATATACTAGTTATAACTTTCATAGTAAGTTTTCAGCAAATTTCTTTTGCTCAGAAAAACAATTCTATAACCGAACTGAATGACATTGACAAAAAACTAAATGAGTCAATTTACGTTAGTACAAATGGCAATTCATTCTTAACCGGAGAAACTTTACTCTATAAGTTTTTCTGTGTAAACAATGCAACAAACATTCCGTCAAAATATACCAAAGTAGCCTATCTAAAATTAATCGACAGCAACAAGAAAACTGTTTTTACTCACAAATTATTTCTTGATAACGGAGTTGCGAATGGCGACTTTTTTATTCCGACTACATTAGAAACAGGAAGCTACAAGATCGTTGGTTATACTAGTTGGATGTTAAATAAAAATGCTTCGGCTTACTTTAATCTTGACGTTTTCATATTTAACCCTTATAAAGAAAAATCAAACAATGTTATTTCTCAGAAAACTTTACAATCAGAAGTTGTAACGAATGAGAATATCTCTTTTGATTTAAAAAACAAAATATTTAAAAGCAGAGACAAAATCGAATTTAAAATTAACACCAGTTCTGATGAGTTTGCTAAGGGAAATTATGTAGTATCTGTTAGAAAAACAGATGGTTTTTTATCTCAAAAGAAAAAAAATTTCAAAGAAGTATTAGATGAAAATCTAACCGGAAAACTCAATACTGAAATAAGTGGAATTAATGCTACTCTGCCAGAATTGCGTGGAGAAATTATTAGTGGGAAATTATCTTCAAATACTTTAGAAATTAAAAACAAAAAAGTTGCACTATCTATCGTAGGCAAGAAAAATGATCTAAAGATAACCAAAACTGATGATCAGGGAATATTTCTATTTAATCTGGAAGAACCCAATCCAAATTCAAATATTATTGTTCAGGTAATTGAAGATAATAAAGAAGAATATACCCTAACAATTGACCAGTTAAAAGACATAGACGTCTCGGGCTTAACATTTCCTACCGTTGAATTCAATTCAGACTTTGTAAACAACGTAACTGAGCGACTAGTTGCTACACAAATCGAAAATGCCTATTATACAAAAAAGAAAGACAGCACAATAGTCCCTATCAATAGTACACCTTTTTATGGCACTTTGTCTAAAGAATTTAAATTGGATGCCTTTACAAGATTTCCAACAATGGCAGAAACAATCACGGAAGTAGTAGCCGGCGTTTATTTCAAAAAAGAAAATAATAATTATTCTATTCATGTTTATGATTATGACCCTAATTATGAATCTTCCATACCAGCTTTAATCATTGTTGATGGGTTATTTATTGAAAATGTAAATGAATTATTCACTTATAATCCTAAAAACATTGATAAAGTAAATGTTGTAAAAGGACTTTATTATTATGGCTCAAAATCATTCAACGGAATTGTTGATTTCACAACCAAAAATGGAGATTTTGACACTAATCTTAAAGGTAATTTTATAATTAGACCAGAACTTTTAAGACCTCAGTATAAAAAAGAATACTTTCAACCTGATTACGCAAACAATAAAGATTCCAGAATTCCAGATTACAGACATCAATTACTGTGGCTGCCAAAAGTTGATTTGGCTAATTCAGATTCTAAAATCACATTTTATGCATCTGATGTTTCTGGAAAATATGAAATAATTTTAGAAGGATTTTCGGCCAATGGAAAACCTGTTTTCATAAAAGAAAACATTGAAATACAGGATTTAATCTCAAATTAAAACCTAAAAACTTAAAATAAAAGATCCGCTTCAGCATGTTGAAAACGGATCTTTTTTATTTTTTTATATAATTGTTGTAACTTTTTTGAAACTTCTTACGTATAACCATTTGTACACTTTAAAAATAAGGAGACAAGAAAATGAGACAACTTAAAATCACCAAGCAGGTAACTAATCGTGAAACTGCATCGTTAGATAAATATCTACAAGAAATCGGAAAAGTTGACCTAATTACCGCTGATGAAGAGGTAGAATTAGCACAAAGAATAAAGGCTGGTGATCAAAGAGCTTTAGAAAAACTTACAAAAGCCAACCTACGTTTCGTAGTATCGGTTGCTAAACAATATCAAAATCAAGGATTAACGCTTCCCGATTTAATTAACGAAGGAAACTTAGGTTTAATTAAAGCGGCTCAACGTTTTGATGAAACACGTGGTTTCAAATTTATCTCTTACGCAGTTTGGTGGATTCGTCAATCGATCCTTCAGGCTTTGGCTGAACAATCGCGTATTGTTCGTTTACCATTAAACAAAATTGGTTCTATCAATAAAATCAACAAAATGTATGCGTTATTAGAGCAATCTAATGAGCGTCCGCCTTCTGCTGAAGAAATTGCAAAAGAACTTGACATGACTGTAAACGACGTTAAAGAGTCTATGAAAAACTCTGGTCGTCACTTATCAATGGATGCCCCTCTTGTTGAAGGAGAAGATTCTAACCTTTATGACGTTTTACGTTCTGGAGAATCTCCAAACCCGGACAGAGAATTAATTCACGAATCATTACGTACTGAAATTGAACGTTCATTAGAAACATTAACTCCTAGAGAAGCTGATGTAGTTCGTTTGTACTTTGGTCTTGGTGATCAGCACCCAATGACATTAGAAGAAATTGGAGAAACTTTTGACTTAACCCGTGAACGTGTACGTCAGATTAAAGAAAAAGCAATCCGTAGATTAAAACATACTTCAAGAAGTAAAATTCTTAAAACTTATTTGGGATAAAAACCCACAAAATCCAATATTAGAAATTCCAAATCCCAATTATTTTATTGGAATTTGGAATTTATTGCGAAACTGCCTATATTGGACCGTAAAGCAAACAACAGTTTGATTGACTGTTCGTTTTTTGATTGATGATTGAAACTCCGGCTGATTACCGGAGTTTTTTATTTATTATTGGGTTGGATTTTTTTACCACAAAGTGCACAAAGATTTTTTTATCTTTTGGAATGTTGAAAACTACAGAGTTCGCAAAGCTTTGTGAACTTAGCTTTTTTAACAAAACTTACGAAAATTCTTTGCAAACTTTGTATAACCTTTATAGCCTTTGTGGTTGAGTAAACTTTGCGAAAACCTTTGCGAACTTTGCGGTTAAAAATTTATCTTTGCAAAATAACACACAACTACAAAAAATGAAGAATACACTTATTGCTCCTTCTGTTCTTGCAGCTGATTTTGCCAATTTACAACGTGATATCGAAATGATCAATAACAGTCAGGCTGATTGGTTTCATATTGACATTATGGACGGAGTTTTTGTTCCGAATATCTCTTTTGGAATGCCAGTTTTAGAAGCGATTTCAAGACATGCTAAAAAAACAATTGATGTACATTTAATGATCATTGATCCGGATCGCTATATTAAAACTTTTGCAGATTTAGGAGCTAATATACTAACTGTACATTATGAAGCTTGTACGCACTTGCACAGAACCTTGCAAGCTATTAAAGCGGAAGGAATGAAAGCGGGAGTAGCAATCAACCCTCATACTAATATTGATTTATTAGAAGATGTAATCAACGACATTGACTTAGTACTTATCATGAGTGTAAATCCTGGTTTTGGAGGGCAGTCGTTCATTGAAAACACTTATACTAAAGTAGAGAAACTAAAAGCTTTGATTACTCGTAAAAATGCATCGACTATTATTGAAATTGATGGTGGCGTAACAAGCAAAAATGCAAAACAATTAGCAGAAGCCGGAGCTGATGTTTTAGTTGCCGGAAGCTTTGTATTTAAAGCCGAAAACCCAACACAAACTATTGCTGAATTAAAAGCTCTTACTACTTTTTAAGTTTTTTAAATTCGGGAAGAAATCAATTCCGGTCATTTTTTCCAAAGTTTCAATTGAAACTACAAACTCATAAAGTGACTTATCACTATCTTCATTCGGAACCAAAAAAGCAATTGCTTTATGCTCCTTTCCTGATTTAGCCAAAATAATTTTATAAAAATAGTTAGGGACAGCAACTTTTTCTGTCCCTATTTTTCTGTCTGAATCATTCAGAATTCCACCTGTTACAACATATATGTCATTATACTTTTCGGCCCAATACCGTGTTTTCTGCTCTAATCTATTCCAGATTCCACTATTAAAATCATGCTTTTGTGGTGAAATATTTGAAGTATAAAATGTATCATTATAAGCATCATTACTAAACTCCATATCGCCTGCAGGGCAAAGATGGCCTTTGTCATAACCAGATTTTTTATAGTTTCTCCAATCAGCAGAACCTGTTGTTACCATGGGATCTTCTATAAAATAAGGTCTTTTGTAATCATTATTTTTAAGATATTCTCTCTTTAATTCATAGGCGACCCATTCGGCCTGTTCGAATTTTTCATTGTATGAAAGTGTATAATATCTATGCTTTACAATTTGTTTGGTTGTTGAAGTTGGTAAATAAGCAAAAGTATAAATTGAATCTGCATAGGTTTCATTCGATACAAAATTGGATTCCGTCTCTTTTAAATCCTTATTGGCATTTCTTTCTGGCATTTCTTTTTTACAGGAAACAGACATCAAAACAATCAAACCTAATAAAAAACAATTTCTCATCTACACACTATCTTTAGTTTATTAAACTTACAAAAAAAACGCTCCAAAAAATAAAATTTTCAGGAGCGTTTAACAACAAATATCTTTTCTAAAATTAAGATTTCACTAATTTATCTTTTTTCATTTTAGGAGTAACCGCATTTTTCACATAACCTTTAGTTTGCAAATCATCTAAAACATTTAATGCTTCTTCTACATAAACGTCTTTAGCCAATGCCTGATGCCAAGCTTCTCTTTTTTCTTTTAAAGTAGCATCGTTATTCATTTCAAGCTCTTCGTAAGGCAATGATTTAAAAACCAGATCATTTTTGTAATCTGCAATTGGTTTATATTTTTTACCTTCATTTTCAACTTGTTCCTGAGTCGCTTTAAAGCTAGTGATGTTTAGACTATACGTATTTTCCTTGTTTTTAACATCAATCCACTTCGCATTATCTTCAATTAGTTTAAACTGGGCATTTCCTGCAATTCTATTTCTACTATTTGCAATTGCCTGATTAAATTTCTCATTTGAAGTCCAAATATTATAATCTGCCGGATCAATTTTATCCCATGGCATTGCATTATCAATATCGCGTTCACCCATTTTTAAGTAAGCATAACGATCTGGCATTACCACATCACTATGAACACCTTCTAACTGAGTAGACCCTCCGTTGATTCTGTAAAACTTTTGTCCTGTAATTTTCAAAGCACCTAAATCGCCATAATTTGCATTACGAACAAATTGATTTAAATCTAAAACGTTTTGCACTGTACCTTTTCCGTAAGTTTGTTTACTTCCAATAATTACTCCACGTTTGTAATCCTGAATTGCAGCAGCCAAAATCTCTGACGCCGAAGCTGAGAAACTGTTTACCATAATTACTAATGGTCCGTCCCATTCGATTTTTTTATCTTTATCGTATAAAACTTCTTTCTTTTTACCAGCAGATTTTACCTGAACAATTGGTCCTTCTTCAATAAATAAACCTGCAATATCAACTACTGTAGATAAAGATCCACCACCATCATCACGAACATCAAGTACAATACCATTGATGTCTTCTTTTTTCAATCTCTCTACTTCCAGAGCAATGTCTTTTCCGGCATCACGCCCATCTTTATTTTCGAAATCAATGTAGAATTTAGGCAAATAAATAACGCCGTATTTCAATCCGTTTCTCTCTACAATACTTGATTTAGCATATGTCTCCTCAATTTCAACCACATCTCTGATAATTGAAATTACTTTAATAGTACCGTCTACTTTTTTAACTGTAAGTTTTACTTCGGTTCCTTTGTGCCCTTTAATTTTTTTCACAACATCATCCAAACGCATACCTACAACATCTACAGGCTCCTCGTTTCCTTGTGCTACTTTCAAAATTAAATCTCCAGCTTCAAGTTGTTTTCCTTTCCATGCCGGTCCACCAGAAATCAACTCGTCAATTTGAGTAAAATCATTTTTCTTAGTTAACCTCGCCCCGATTCCTTCTAATTTTCCACTGATATTAACATCAAAACGATCTTTTTCTTCCGGTGCAAAATAGCTTGTATGAGGATCAAAACGGGTCATGATCGAATTTACATAAACAGAAAACCAATCTTCTTTATTCAAATCTTTAATTAAACTGAAATTATCATCTAAAGATTTTAAAGAACTCTCACGCGTTTCTTTTTCTAAAGTTTCAAAAGATTTTGCTTTATAAGCAGGATCCGTTTTCTTTTTATCTTCCTCTAGTTTTTGCTTGGTAACTAAAGATGAAAGTGTAGATAATTTGATCTGTTTTCTCCATCTTTCATTGATTTCGACAGTATTTTTAGCATAAGGAATATGCTCGTAATCTGAATTAAATGTTTCATCAACGTTATAATTGAAAGGTTGTGCCAAAATCGTTTTATAACGTTTTTTGCTTTCTTCCATTCTCTTCATCAATCTGGTATAAGTCAAATTGAAAAAAGTAAGATCTTTATTCAAAAACTGGTCATCTAATTGCAGTTCATATTGTTTAAATTCATCAATATCAGACTGTAAAAAGAACCTTTTTGAAGGATCTAAAGCGTCAATATAGTCCTTAAAAATTCCTTTAGAGAACTCGTCATTTATTTCTGCCGGACTATAATGTCCTTTTTCAATAACAAATGCAAGTAATTCTAAAAGTGTTTTATCTCTATTTGGGTCCGGATCTTCTGACTTATCTGCATTTATTTTAAAAGCAAATAAAGTCAATGACAAGCATAATACGGCTATAAGTATTTTATAATTTCTTTTCATAAATTTAATAATAGCATTCATCAATTTTTTAATCTAAGTTACGGTAAAAACTATGCCAAGACAGCCAAGTTCACTATAATTTTTTGTTAAAGATATAAAAATGTTTAATGCACGAAAACGTTCTTTAATTTAGTTGACAATTTTTATTTATTTGTTAGTAATCTACCAAAATCTGTTACTACATTTGCTTTAACAAGCTTTAATTTTGACAATTCATAAATAACATCTGGGCATGAAAAATGAAAAACCTTTAATATTAGTTACTAATGACGACGGAATTCTGGCGCCCGGAATCAGAGCTTTGATTAGTGTCATGGAAACTATTGGTGAGGTAGTTGTTGTTGCTCCAGACAAACCTCAAAGCGCAATGGGACACGCTATAACCATTAATAACACACTATTTCTTGATAAAATTTCAAAAGAAAATGATCCTGTTACGCAATATAGTTGTTCCGGAACGCCTGTAGATTGTGTAAAACTGGCCGTAAATGAAATCCTGCATAGAAAACCCGATCTCTGTGTATCAGGAATAAATCATGGCTCAAACTCTTCTATAAATGTAATTTATTCAGGAACAATGAGCGCCGCGGTTGAGGCAGGAATTGAAGGCATACAGGCTATTGGTTTTTCTTTATTAGATTTTGACTGGAATGCCGATTTTGAACCGATTAAATCCTTTGTTAAAAAAATCACCCTCGAAACCCTGGCAAATAAACTTCCGGCCGGAGTAGTATTAAATGTAAATTTTCCGAAATTAAAAGAAAAAGAAATTAAGGGTATAAAAATTTGTCGTCAGGCGAAAGCTTACTATGCCCAAAAATTTGACAAACGTCAAACCCCCTACGGAAAGGATTATTATTGGCTTACAGGAAAATTCACCAACGAAGATAAAGGCGAAGATACTGATGAATGGGCTCTCGAAAATGGCTACATCTCAGTCGTTCCTGTACAATTTGATTTAACAGCCCATCATACTATGCAACAACTTAATACATGGAAATTAAATGAATAAAAAAGACATTATTATTGGTTTTATTATCGGAATTTTTACTGCTCTTCTTGGCAGTTATTTGTTTGTCGCATTCTTTACCACTTTTGATATTTCATCCGGAATTCAAACCATAAAACACTATGGTTATTTAGGAAAGATAATCACTTTAGGTACTCTTTTAGATCTTGCCGTTTTTCTTATTTTACTTAAAAAAAATAAAGAACTGATGGCACGTGGAGTTGTTTTGGCTGTGATTGTTCTGGCAATTTCAACTTTATTTATTTAAATCTTATCTTTGCATTGCAAAAATAATTTCTGTCTTAAAACAGAAACTACTGTCAAAAAAATTCATATGAAATATTACATCATAGCTGGTGAAGCTTCTGGAGATTTACATGGTTCTAATTTAATGAAAGCATTGTATGAGGAAGATCCTCAGGCCGAAATTAGATTTTGGGGAGGTGATTTGATGCAAAAAACCGGAGGAACTTTAGTAAAACACTATCGTGAATTAGCTTTCATGGGTTTTGTTGAAGTTGTTTTTAATCTAAAAACTATTTTAAGCAATATTACTATTTGCAAAAAAGATATTTTAGAATTCAAACCTGATGTTATTATATTTATTGATTATCCGGGTTTTAATATGCGTATTGCAAAATGGGCCAAGGAACTGAATTACAAAACACATTACTATATTTCACCTCAAATTTGGGCCTGGAAAGAAAACAGAATCAAAGCCATCAAACAAGATGTCGATAAAATGTTTGTGATTTTGCCTTTTGAAAAAAGTTTTTATGAAGACAAACATCATTTTCCGGTAGACTTTGTTGGGCATCCATTAATCGATGCTATTGAGAATCAGCCTCCTTTTGACGAAGCCGTTTTCAGAAAAGAAAACCAATTGGGAGATAAACCTATTATTGCACTTTTACCAGGAAGCCGCAAACAGGAAATTACCAAAATGCTTAGTGTAATGTTGAGCGTTGTTGATGATTTTAAAAATTATGAATTTGTCATTGCTGGTGCACCAAGCCAGGAATATGAGTTTTACAAACAATTTATTTCTAACGAAAATATCGCATTTGTTTCGAATAAAACTTACGATTTATTACGTTCCTCAACAGCAGCATTAGTAACATCAGGAACAGCAACATTGGAAACTGCTCTTTTTAAAGTTCCTGAAGTAGTTTGTTATAAAGGAAGCAATATCTCTTATCAAATCGCAAAACGCATTATTACGTTAAAATATATTTCTTTGGTCAATTTAATTATGGATCAGGAAGTTGTAACCGAATTAATTCAGGCAGACTGCAACACCAAACGAATCAAAGAGGAACTTCAAAAATTACTTGAACCTCAGTATCGTGAAAAACTGCTTAAAAATTATGATATTTTAGAGCAAAAATTAGGCGGAGTTGGTGCCAGTAAAAAAACGGCTAAATTAATTGTAGCCGATTTAAAGCAACCTTAAATATTTCTTGTTTTGAAAAGAATACTCATCTTTCTTCTATTAACTGCCGTTTTTACATCTTGTAAATCAACTTCAACTGCTGTAAGCAATAAAGACACGAAAGACACAAAGCGGGAAAACAAACATATTGTCAATCACTTAATTGAGAATGCAACTGATAATATTGGAGTAAAATACAAAGCCGGGGGAACTACAAAAAGCGGATTTGATTGTTCGGGATTAGTATATACTTCTTTCGAATCTGAAAACATAAAACTCCCAAGAAGTTCTTATGAGCAATCTAAAATTGGAAAAATAATCAATATTGATGATGCTCAAAAAGGCGATTTAATCTTCTTCAAGACAAATAAAAGCAAACAAATCAATCATGTTGGATTAATTACCGAGGTAAAGCCAGACGAAATAAAATTTGTGCATTCCTCCACTTCAAAGGGCGTTATAATTTCATCAACAAAAGAGCCGTATTACAAAAATTCTTTTGCCCAGATCAACAGAATCGTAGAGTAATATTATTTAATAAAAATATTATTTTTCTTACAAATTTTTAATACTTTTAAAAAATGAAAGTATTAGATTTTCCGTTGACTAAAATAACTTTTAGTTTTGTTTTTGGCATTCTGGCTGCGTCTTTTTGGCTACCTCAAATTCTAAGTTCCCTGCTATATCTTTTTAGTGGATTTATACTTCTTTCAATCTTTTATTTCTTATCAAAAAAGAACAAAAAACTGAATCTCTTTTTCGGATTAAGCACTTATTATACTTCGTTTTGCATTGGTATGATCGCATTAGCCATTAACACCAACTCTCTTCAAAACTCAAATTATATCCATTTTAAAAATGCTTTTAAGGAGCCACATCATATCAATATCACGATAAAGGAAAAACTAAAAAGCAATGCTTATAATGATCGATACATTGGTTTCATAAATTGCATTGATACTAAATATTATACAGGCAGAATAATCATAAACATAGTCAGGGATAGTATTAAAAATTCTTTATTTGCTGGAAATAGTATTCGTGTAACTACAGTTTTGCAACACAATAGTCTGCCAAAAAATCCTGATCAATTTGATTACAGCAACTATCTGGACAACAAACAAATTTATGCCCAGATTTATGTTTCAAAAGCAGCTATCGTTGTTGACAAAAAGATCAGGAAAGACATATGGTTTTATACTTCTTCTTTACAGGCAAGAATTATTCATAACCTGGAGAAAGCAAAATTCAATACAACCGAAATGAATGTTGCACTGGCTTTAATTTTAGGTCAGAAACAAGAAATTTCATCTGAGATAAAACAAGATTATCAATATTCAGGAGTTACGCATGTCTTATCCGTTTCAGGATTGCATGTTGGTTTCATCATGTTATTTATATCATTTATGCTGAAACCAATTCCGAACACTAAAAAAGGCTCACTTATAAAATTAATTACCATTATTATTTCATTAGTACTATTCGCAATTGTTTCTGGGCTTTCTCCCCCAGTATTACGATCTGTAGTCATGTTTTCGTTTTTAGCAACAGGAAATCATCTGCATAGAAACAGCAACACCTATCATACTTTATTGGTTTCTATTTTATTGCTATTACTTTTTGAACCTTATTTTTTATTTGATGCAGGATTTCAATTGAGTTATATCGCATTATTTTCTATCCTTTGGTTGCAGCCACTATTAAAAAATAGCTGGCTTCCAAAAAATAAAATCGTCAAATATCTATGGGAAGCATTAACAGTTTCATTTGCAGCTCAGATTGGTACATTTCCAATTTGTCTGTATTATTTTCATCAATTTCCAGCCCTTTTTTTCGTAACCAATATTTTAATTTTACCTGTATTGTCTTTTATTATGATAATTGGTATTATCGTTATGCTAATCTCTGTGTTCACAAGTTGTCCTTTAATTCTAATTCAAGTTTTTGAGAAAAGCATTTATCTTTTAAATCAAATTATTCATTATATAGCTTCATTCGAATCCTTTGTAATTAAAAACATTAGTTTTAATTTTTACCACTTAATTTCTTTTTACTTATTTCTAATTGCAAGCATTATCTGGTTTAAAAAACCTAATTACAATAAATTTATAATTGTCCTAACAACAACAATTCTTGTTCAGCTTTCACTTATTCAAACCAAAAAAGAAATTGAAAGTAAGCACGAATTAATTGTATATCATGTCAAGAAAAAAACAATTATCACGGAAAGAATTGGCAGAAGCATTACACTTTTCACAAGTAATGCCGCTTCAGAAAAACAATCAAAAAACGATGTTTTGCAAACTTATTTAGTTGCCAATTTTGGAGTTTTGAAATCGACAAATAAAATTAAAAACATCTTATTTTTTAATGGGAAGAAAATTTTATTGATTGACAGCTCCGGTATCTATGAAAAAAAAGTTAAGCCAGATATTCTTTTATTGACAGCTTCTCCAAAAATTAACTTAGATCGTATATTAGAAGATTTACAACCAAAAATAGTTATAGCAGACGGTTCTAATACCTATTCATTTCAGCAATACTGGAAAACATCCTGCCATAAAAAAAGAATCCTTTTTCACTCTACAAGCGAAAAAGGATTCTACAAATTAAATTGAAAATTATTGTTCCGGATTCAAAATAAGATTTGACTGTTTTAGCCACGGAATTGCACCTCCGGGTCTGTAAGGAAGTTTACCTAATAAATTGAAAGTAGTTTTCTCTCTTCTAACAGAACCGATCGTAAAACATACCTGAGGTAATTCATCGACACCAAACGCGCCTTTTAACTTAACATTTTGCTCTCTTTCAGCATCTGATATCTTAGGATCTGACAAATCAAGTTTTACTAAAATAACATTGTCTCGCGACCAAACTGCAAAATCTGGGGTATTAAATATTTCAGTTTGAATTTTTTGTGGCGCACCTTCAATCGTAAAATATATTAGGAGCGGTTTTTTTTGTTCCATACCTGCAGCAACTGCATCAGTCATAGTTGTTTTCCAAACTAAGTTCTGTGCATGCAAAAGAAATGAACCTAAAAAAAATAGCAGAATTAGTAATTTTTTGGTCATAATAATTTGGGGTTTAAGTAGGTTAATGCGACTAAATTAATATAATATCTCTACCAAACAAGCCTTATTTAAACAAAAAAGTTAATAAAAATATAAAAAAACAGAATTTATTAATAAAACATTAAAATTTTAAGAAAATGAAAAAAAATCATGTAATAAATTACAAAACTATTTGCCATAATTACAATTTGTTCAAAAAAAATATCCCTTTTTACCGTTAAGTAAAAAGGGATTCTACAAATTAAATTAAACACGTTAATTTAAAATATACTATTCGCTTGGATGCAATAAAGCATTTGATTCTGCAATCCATGCTTTTGCTCCACCGGGCTTATAGGAAATTTTTCCTAAAGCACTAAAGGTAGTTTTGTTCTTTCGGATAGATGCCAGTGCAAAACACACTTCCGGTAGGTCTTCAACGCCAAAAGCATTTTTTAGTTTTAAATTCTGCTCTTTATCACCATCGGATGCCGATGAATCAGACAAATCAAGCTTTACTAAAATGACATTATCACGCGACCAAACTGCAAAGTCCGGTGTTCTAAATATTTCATTCTGAAGATTTTCTGGCACACCTGAGGCGGTAAACAAAATTAACATTGGTTTTCTTTGTTCATTACTAATAGCAATTGCATCAGTCATATTAGTTTTCCAAACTAAGTTCTGAGCATGCGTAAAAAATGAACCGAAAAAAAATAGTAGGATAAGTAATTTTTTGGTCATATAATTTTGGTTTTGGTTAGATTAGTAAAACGAAATTAACATATTATTTTAATTTTCCAATTTTAATTAATACAAAAAATACATTATATGTTTTTTTACTTATAATAAAATACCAAATTAACAATAAGGCATCAAATTAAAGATACCTTTTCCTACTAAACAAAAAAAATCCTTATACAAAGTATAAGGATTTAAAGTATATTAAATTTGTAATTCTCTAATTGACGCTTTTTTGAGCCACAATTCCATTCGCAACTGCTAACCATGCAGTAGGTCCACCAGCAACATATCCTGTTTGACCAAGACCTTTAAAATTTACCTTTCCGTCTTTTGCCTCGGCACTTGTAAAATAAATAGTAGGAAAGCCCTGAACTCCAAAAGCCTGTTGCAACTCACTATTCTGATTCTTAATCTCTGGGGTTTGCGGCGTTCGTCTCGGGTAATCCAATTCAACCAAAACTACATTTTCAGCTGCCCATTTTGTAAATTCAGGCGTCTTTAAAACTTCATTTTGCAAACGAATACACCATCCACACCAATCGCTTCCGGTAAAAAACATCAACATAGGCTTGTGTACTTTATTACTTTCTGTAATTGCCTCTTTTACATCAGTATACCATTTTAGCTCTTGCGATTGCATTGCAAACACACCTGTTAAAAAGAAAATAATTAAAAATATTTTTTTCATGCTGCTTTAATTTTATACAAATTTAAACAAAATAACCATCGATAAATGTCGTCTATTTTACTTCTTGCATTAATTTTTTAATTAGTGGGGTCGTTACGATCAAAACGATACCCGCAACAAGAGAATAAAGTGCCAATTGATAATAGCCATCCGTATAGGCGATAAGTTTAGACATCAAAGTTGTTCCCGTATTTGCATTTGACATTTCAGAACCAAGTTTCCCTGCCGCTAATTGTCCAAAAGCACTAGAAAGAAACCATAATCCCATCATCATTCCAAACAAACGTTTCGGCGATAATTTAGTAATTACCGACATTCCGATTGGTCCAATACATAATTCTCCAAGTGTATAAATCAAATAACCCAAAGCAAAAACATTTAAAGAACTCAACCCTTTTGGATCAATAAAAAATCTGGCGCTATAAAAAATAAAGAAACCAGCTGCTAACAACACAAAAGATAATCCGAATTTGATAACTGTATTGGGCTCAATTTTTCTTTTGTAAAGAGCAATCCACAACAAACCAACTAACGGACTGAAAATAATAACATACATTGAATTAATACTATTATTAACTACGTTTGGATCGATAGTAAAAAACAACAATTTATCTGATAAATTGTCTTTTGCAAACAATGACAAGGATCCTCCTGATTGCTCAGAAATTGCCATAAACATAAAATATCCAAAGATAAAAATGAAGGCCGCTAATAATTTGTATTGCTGCTTTCTGTCTTTAATTCGCAGCAATTCAAACAAGAAATAACCAATTGCAATTACCCCAATCGTATACATGAAATAGTCTGTATAATCAGAATTAATCACCATGATATAGATAAACGGAATTACAATTATTGATCCCAAATAAACAGCAATTTCATTCATTCTCCTTTTCTTAGGAGTTTGATCCTCTAAAGGAGAATTTCCAATTGGAGCCAAATGTTTTTTAGTTAAAAGAAATGTCACCACTCCAATAATCATAACGACTGCCGACGAAAGGAAACACAAACTCCAGGAATAATTTTTTCCTAAATAAATAGGTATAGCACCCCCAAGCATTCCACCAATATTGATTCCGGCATAAAAAAGACCGTAACCAGCATCTCTACGACCATCATTTTCATGATATAATTCACCGACCATCGAAGATACGTTTGGCTTAAAGAAACCTGTTCCAATGATTGATAATGTTATTCCGTAATAAAAGAAGTCATGAGGAGATGCCGCAATAAGCAGATTCCCTAAAATCATAATGATACCACCAAAAAGAAGGGATTTTTTAAAACCTAAAACTTTATCAGCAAATATTCCACCAATAAAAGTAAAAGCATAAACAAAGGCCTGAATAGCTCCATACTGAAGATTTGCTTTTCCTTCAAGTAAACCCAATTGATCAACCATGAAAAATGCCAAAACACCTCTCATTCCGTAGAAACAAAAACGTTCCCACATTTCAACCAAAAACAAGTACCACAATTGTTTTGGATACTTGCCTTTAAAATTTTGTATTTGCTCTAAAGTAATTGTATTGTTTTCCATATTATCTAACACCGTGCATCATTTTTTTCAAGAATGGAGTCAAAGCAAATAATATAATTGCCGCGATACCAGTAAGAACTACAAATACCATAAAGAACTCATATAAATTATGAATTTCGAATCCGGCAAAAAAGTGGTTATGAGCACTAATCTGGTGTTGATCCAGTAAAGCTAATTGCTCAGGAGTTGGTGTAATTTTATTATCTAAAACAGCCTGAAGATCGATACCTAATTCTTTTGCTTTTGCAAATTTATCTCCAGTAGCAGGCAAGATCGAACCTAAAGTTCCACCTAAAGCATAACCAGAAGCATTAGATAAAAAGAATACTCCGTATAATAATGAAGCGAAACGCTTTGGAGATAATTTACCAACTAACGACAAACCAATTGGAGACAAACATAACTCAGCACATGTATTTAAGAAATACAATAAAATAAGCCATTTTACCAATAACAATCCAGAAGTTCCAATGTAAGAAACCTGAGTTGCAATCATAAAGAAACTAATCGAAATTATAACTAGTCCTGCCGCCAATTTTACCGGAGAAATAGGCTCTTTGTCTTTTGCTCTAAGAGTATCCCATAAAATACTAAACGGTACTGCCATAATTACTACAAATAGTCCATTAAAAATCTGAACCATTGATGGAGGCATTAAAAAACCAAAGAAGTTTCTGTCTGTTTGGTTATCTGCAATAAAGGTTAATGAAGATCCCGCTTGCTCAAAAGCTGCCCAGAAGAATATAATAAAGAATGATACAATATAAATTACAATAATTCTGTCTCTTTCGATTTTAGTCAATGAAGTATCTGAAATAATTAATCCTGCCAAGGATAATCCACTAGAATAAATCAACGTATAAATTAGATTCTGACCCACAACATAATGAAAAAAGAATCCTAACGCAATAAACGCAAGTCCTGCAATTGTCAAAGATTTAGTAGAAAAATTAGCTTTTTGTGCTTCTCCTTCTTCAAAGTCAGAAGCTTCATTTTTAGAAGGCAAACCTCCTAATGGTCTTCCTTCAGGAGAAACCACATATTTATTTTTTAAGAAGTAAAAAAGAACTGTTCCAATAAGCATTGCAACAGAAGCTGCTAAGAATCCAAATCTAAAAGCATGAATATCTCTAATTCCACCGGCATCTTTAACATCTCCCAACAAAGGACAAATGGACTGCCCTAAGAAAGCTCCAATATTAATTCCCATATAAAAGATAGTAAAAGCACTATCTAATTTTGTTTTTTCCTGTTTAGGATATAAACTTCCTACCATACTTGAAATGTTTGGCTTGAAAAATCCGTTACCAAAAACAATAACCCCTAAACCACAATACATAATAGCTTTAGCCATTTCTAAATTACCTTCAAAAATACTTCCACTAGTAAACAACAGCATTTGTCCGGTTGCCATTAATAATCCACCCAACAAAATACAGTTTCTGTTTCCTAAAAAACGGTCTGCTACAAAACCACCCAACATTGGTGTCAAATAGCAAAGTCCAAGGAAACCACCATAAATTAATGAAGCTTCTTCTTCTTTCATCAATAATGAGTTCACAAGAAATAAAGTCAATAAAGCTCGCATTCCATAAAAATTGAATCTCTCCCACATCTCCGTTCCAAACAATACCCAAAGTCCTTTTGGATGCGCAGTTTTTACTTGAGTTTCTCCCATATTATTCATTATTGTTTAAGGTTATAAAGTTATATTATAAATTTTCTTTGATAAAGTTAGTCATTTTATTATAAAGCTGAATTCTCGTTGCGCCGCCATAAATACCGTGGTTTTTATCCGGATATATCTGAGAATCAAATTGTTTATTCGCCTGAATTAACGCTTCCATCATTTGCATTGAATTTTGCACATGAACGTTATCATCGCCTGATCCGTGAATCAATAAAAATTTACCTTTTAATTTATTAACGTGGTTTATTGGAGAATTTTGATCGTATCCGCTTGCATTTTCCTGTGGTGTCTGCATATATCTTTCTGTGTATACACTGTCATAAAACCTCCAGTTGGTTACCGGAGCAACTGCAATTGCCATTTTGAAAACATCGTTCCCTTGAAAAATACAGTTTGAAGCCATAAAACCGCCATAACTCCAACCCCAAATTCCAATTCTTGAAGCATCGACATAAGAATAATTGCCGATTACTTTTGCTGCATCAATTTGGTCTTCAACTTCATATTTTCCTAATTGTAACTGTGTTACTTTTTTGAAATTAGCTCCTTTAAAACCAGTTCCTCTTCCATCAACACAAGCCACAATATAACCTTGTTGAGTCAACATCATAAACCAATACTCATTCGAACTTCCCCATGCATTAGCCACTTGTTGTGATCCTGGTCCAGAATATTGAATCATAAAAACCGGATATTTCTTTGAAGGATCAAAATCTTTTGGTTTCATAATCCAGGCATTCAACTCATTACCTTTAGCCGTTTTTAAAACAAAAAACTCTTTGCTAGGTAAATTATAGCTTACAAGTTTAGCGGAAAGCTCTTTATTATTTTCTATAACCTGAATTTCTTTTCCGGTTTTTGCTTCATTTAGAGTATAAGTAGTTGGCTGAGAAGCACTCGAGAATGTATTAATAAAGAATTGGAAATTAGGACTAAAAGTAGCTGCATTTGTACCCACTTTTGTAGCTAAAGCTACTTTATTTTTTCCATCTAATGCAATGCGGTAAATTGCTCTGTTGATTGAACCATTTTCTGTAGATTGATAGAAAATAGTTTTTGTTTTTTCGTCGAAACCGTAGTATGAAGTAACCTCCCAGTTTCCTTTTGTAACCTGATTTTTAAGTTTTCCCGTTTTATCATAAACATAAATATGATTAAAACCGTCTTTTTCACTTGTCCAGATAAAGCTGTTATCTTTTAAGAATGTCAAATTATCTGTAACATCTACGTAAGCCTTGTCTTTTTCATTTAAAACTACTTTTGCTGCAGCCGTTGTTCCATCTACAAATAATAAATCAAGATTGTCCTGGTGGCGATTTAAAACCTGCGCTGATAAGACATTATTATCATTTGTCCATTGCATTCTCGCAATATAGAAATCATTATAATTTCCTAAGTCAACTTTTTTTGTAGCATTTGCGGCCGCATCATATATATGTAATGAAACTACTGAATTTTTCTCTCCTGCCTTTGGATATTTAAACGTTTCAACTGTTGGATATAAATCTTTATGAAACATTGACATCGAAAATTCCGGAACCGCACTTTCGTCAAAACGGATATAGGCTAACTTTTTACTGTCTTTACTCCAGTCAAAAGCCCGGACAAACGCAAACTCTTCTTCATAAACCCAATCCGTAATACCATTAATTACCGCATTTTTCTTTCCGTCAGTTGTAACTGCCGTTGTTTTTTTAGAAACTACATCATATACGTAAAGATTATTTTCTCTTGCATAAGCGATTTTAGTTCCATCAGGAGAGAAAGTTGGCTCCTGAACCTGAAAATCGAAAAGTTTCGTTAGTGATTTCGCAGCTATATCATATAAAAAGTAATCTGCAGTAAAGGAGTGACGGAAGATTTTATTTGTATTACAAGCAATTAGAATCTTCTTTTCTGACGCATCAAAAGTATAGCTGTCAATTCCGTTCGAAAGTGCCGAATGATTTTTTGTATCAATTAAGTTGGACACTTTTTTTAAGGTTGCAAAATCATATAAGTCGATTTGCATGCTTCTGCTAGTCTGATCGACATTTAAAACAGTGTATTGATCGGTATTTTTTAGTGATTGAAGCTCATCCATTCCTTTCGCCTTGAATGTCCCTCCATAAATGTTTTCGACAGTAATTTTTTGTTGTCCAAATACAGTAGCCACTAAAAATAAAAGCACTACCGTTATTTTACTTGTATTCATTAGAATTATTTTAAATATAAAAAGAGCCCAATTTTAGTAAAAAAAATAAACATAATACACATTTTAAGTGTTAAATGTTAAAAAAAATAACGATTGCGTACTTTTCAAACTTCAAATAGATTGCAAACAAAACTCTTAAATTGGTATCTTTGTCGCTACATTATTATTTAATATACTGAAAATGAACAATGCTGTTGCTGGATTCTCTAAATTATCCAAAAAAGAAAAAATAAACTGGATTGCCAATGAATATTTTTCTACCCCAAATGAAGCACTTAATATCATAAGAAATTACTGGAATTCAGATGAGAAGCTTCAACAATTGCATGACGAATTCATCGAAAATACCATTACAAATTTTTATATTCCACTTGGAGTTGCTCCTAATTTTTTAATCAACGGAAAATATAAAACCATCCCAATGGCAATTGAAGAAAGTTCAGTTGTGGCCGCAGCATCAAAATCGGCAAAATTTTGGGCAACCCGTGGAGGATTTAAAACAACAGTTATTAACACCGAAAAAATTGGGCAGGTTCATTTTACATTTAATGGAGATGCTGAAAAACTGCAATTTTTTTTCGAACAGATAAAACCTAAATTCTTCTCTGAAACGCAAAGCATAACCAAAAATATGCAACAACGTGGTGGCGGAATTTTAGATATTAAGCTTAAAGACAAAAGAAGTTTACTTGAAAATTACTTTCAGCTGCATGCGACTTTCGAGACGAAAGACAGTATGGGTGCAAATTTCATTAATTCCTGTTTAGAACAATTTGCTACGACTTTAAAAGAAGAATTTCAGCAATCTGATCTCTTTTCAGATGACGAAACTATAAAAGTAATTATGAGCATTTTATCCAATTATGTTCCGAATTGCCTTGTAAGAGCAGAAGTTTCATGCCCAATTGAAGATCTAACCGAAAAACATATCACTAATCCACAAGATTTTGCCGAACGTTTTGTTCAGGCTGTTCAAATTGCCGAAGTGGAACCTTTTAGAGCGGTAACGCATAATAAAGGTATCATGAATGGAGTTGATGCTGTAATTCTGGCCACAGGAAATGACTTTAGGGCTGTCGAAGCCGGAGTACACGCCTATGCTTCAAAAAATGGTCAATATGCGAGTTTATCACATGCCAAAATCGAAAACGGAACATTTACTTTTTGGTTAGAAATTCCACTTGCCTTAGGAACTGTCGGCGGACTTACTTCCTTGCATCCGTTGGTAAAATTGTGTTTAGAAATGCTGGAAAAACCTTCAGCACAAGAACTAATGGAAATTGTTGCCGTTGCAGGTTTGGCGCAAAATTTTGCCGCTTTACGTTCTTTAACCACAACCGGAATTCAGGAAGGTCATATGAAAATGCACTTAAATAATATCATTAATCAATTTGAAGCCAACGAAGAAGAGCGCCATTTAATTAAATCTCATTTTAAGAAAAATGCTGTTTCTCATAGTGCTGTAGTTGAATTTATCGAAAACTTAAGAAAAGAAAATAAATAAAAATTCCAAATATTATAGTTTCGAATAAAATCCCAAATTCCAATTATTGTTGGGATTTGGAATTTATTATAATATGATATATCAGGGTTAAAAAATACAGAATGAAAGAGACCTTTTACAGTAACGGAAAACTTTTAATAACAGGTGAATATCTAGTTTTAGATGGTGCTAAAGCATTTGCATTACCCACAAAATTTGGTCAGGATTTAGTTGTTGAAAAAGCTTTTAACAAAGAAATAATATGGAAAAGCTACAATTTTGATGATCATCTTTGGTTTGAAGACTCTATTTCCTTTTCAGAAATCATCAGCAATGTTGACACAAAAATCGAAACTGTAAAAACTACGTTGACTACCATCTTACATGAAGCTTATCTTTTAAATCCTGATTTTATTAGTAATGCTGATGGATACCAAATTAGTACACATCTTACATTTCCAAAAAACTGGGGATTAGGCACTTCCTCCACCTTATTAAACAACATTGCACAGTGGACCAAAATCGATGCGTACACACTACTTAAGAATAGTTTTGGAGGCAGTGGATATGATATTGCCTGCGCTCAAAACAGTACCCCTATTATCTACCAATTAGAGCAAAATTTACCAATTGTAGAAAAAACAGAATTTAATCCTGATTTCACTAAAAATATATTTTTTGTTTACCTAAATAAAAAACAAAGTAGTAAAGCAGCTATCAATGCTTATTACAATAATAAAAATGAAAATTTAGCTGAAAACATTTTGGATAACAATAAAATAACTAAGGCTATTCTCGAAGCAAAAACACTGAATGAGTTTGCACATTTTGTAGAAAAACATGAAATACATTTGAGCAATATTCTGGAACTAGAAACGATTAAAGAAATTGCTTTTCCCAATTTTAATGGCGTTATAAAAAGTCTCGGTGCCTGGGGCGGAGATTTTGTAATGGCAGTTTCAAAAGAGAATCCAAAGGACTATTTTACCAGTAAAGGATATGAAACAATCCTTACTTATGATGAAATGATTTTACAGATGTAAATTGCGATACTATTAAAAACAAAAAAGTGAATTTAATAATTCACTTTTTTGTTTTTAATATGTTTCGTCTCTAAACGACGAACCTTCTGACTTTCCTGCTCATTAGATTCTATGAGTGTATTGTGTAAACGTTCGGCCATTTTTTCGATACTATTATTGATCGAATCATATACTAACTCCATCCGCCGATGTTTTTCTTCTTTTACTGCTTTTAAAACATCTTCCACAAAAATCTTATCGTACTTTTCAGCAACAGAATCACGAGTATTAGTTAACCTAATAACATAATCGTTACTTAAAATAGTAACTTTAAAATGTTGTTCTTCATTACTTAAATAGTACTTACCTCCCAGCTCATCAACATTGATGTCGGTACTGCTTACTTTTAAAAGCTCCGTTATTATTCCATAAATATGATTCTCAATTTTGGAATATACTCTAGGCTTCCTTTTAAAAAGATTAAACACAAAAAACATTAAACACTTGATTATTAAGGTAATTTTTTATCATTTTTTCTCAATTTTTATTTAACACTCATTAAATCAACTTAACTTTCCTAAAACAAAAATTCGAGCAAATTAACTGTATAATTTTGAATATCACAAATTTTTTAAATTATATTTCGATTATTCCTATATAATTAAAGAAAAAGAGTAGGTAATTAGTACAAAAAGCGTTTAAAAAAGAAAACCCGAAACATTTAAAATGTTTCGGGTTTTATATCGTAATTAAGTACTAAATACTAGTAGTTAAATTGCAGTCTGTTATCTTCAATTTTAGCATTGTTTTTCAACGCTGGTAAAATTCTGTTTGCATCAGATGCGCTTTGAGCTTTTACTTTAGCAACATACTCTGCATGATTAGCAATTGCAGGAGCTTTTACAGTACTGATGTTTTTTACAACATATACACCTGTATTTCCTTCAATTGGAGCAGAGATTTTGTTTGCAGCTAATGCAAATGCATTACCAACAACTTTTGGCTCTTGCCCAACTCCACCTGGTAAAACCGGGTTATCCATTGTAACATTTGTTGCTTGTTGAACCGCTACACCAGCGCTTTTTGCAACAGCTTCAATAGTTGAACCTGTCAATTTAGCTTTAAGGATTTCAGCTTTTTTCTTATTTTTCAAGATTGGCTCAACATATGGTCTTGCTAAAGTAACCGATACTAAACCTGATTTGTTTTCGCTTTTGTATTGTGCAATTACGTGACCAATATTAGCAATTTCAAAACGTTTCACATCGCCTTTGCTTGTTTCTTTGTCATATGCCCATCTGATGATGTTACGTTGGTTTCCTAAAGGACCAAACTGCTCATCCATAGCTTTAGCCGTTACCGGAGCAGCTACTTTTAAACCTAATTCTTTTGCTGTAGCAACGAAATCTTTATTAGCAGCATCCATTTCGAATTTAGTTGCTAATGTAAATACTTTATCAGAAGTAGCTTCAGATGGCTCAATTTTTTGAGCGATTGTAGCCAAACGAATTCCGTCTTGTTTATCAGTAATTTTGATAATATGGAAACCAAAAGGAGTTTCTACTAAACCAATTTTTCCAATTCCGTTATTGAATACAAAATCATTGAATGGTTTCACCATTTGATTTGGACCAAAATATCCTAAATCACCACCTTGTTGTGCAGATGAATCATCAGAACTTGTAAAAGCCAACATCATGAAACTATCAGGATTAGCCTGAACCTGAGCTAAAATTTCTTCTGCTTTAGCTTTAGCTTCTTCTTTAGTTCTTTTTTCTTTTGGACTTGGCGTTTGAGAACCTTCATAAGCAATTAAGATATGACTTGCTTTTGCATTTACTCCAGCTTTAAATCCTAAAGATTTAGAAATTGCGTAGTATCTTCCAAAAACATAAGGTCCGTAAATTGCTCCAGCAGGCAAACTGAATAATTTATCCGCATCTACTGCAGGCAAACTATTTTTAGGTACGTAAGTAGAATCATAAGGAACATCAGAATTCGCGTTTACAAATTCAGCTACATTCGTTGCGTTTCTAAAACCTGCCAATGTATCATTTTTACCAGTTTTAGCGTTGTAAACAACACTTCCGTTTAATAATCCTGTGATTTTAGCTTTGATTTCAGCCTCATCTTCTTTTGAAGCTTTATCTTCTACTAAAACATATTGAATTTCACGAGTTTCATCCGCTTTGAATTTTTTCTCGTTTTTCTTCATATAATCAACAATTTCATCATCAGAAACTTTTACATCACTATCTTTAATAGAAGAATACAATGCACCAGCATAAGCAAAGTTTACTTTGTTAGCTTCCATTTCGTATTTCAACTTTCCTTCACTAGCAGTTGTGTAAAGTCCAGATTTAATTAACGTGTTGTAGATTTGAAATTTTGCATTTAATTCAGCATCTTTTTCTTTTGCAGAAATGTATTGTGCTGCCTCAGGATTTGTTTTGAAATACTCTTTGAATTTCACAACGTCAAACATACCTGCTGCATTTAAAAACATTGGATTTTTTCCAATATTTGGATCTGCTTTCAAAACTTCAATTAAGTGTTTTTCTCCAACTCTCAATCCTAATTTATCAAACTGAGTTGATAATAATGCGATTGAAACTTCTTGATCCCAAACTCTGTTTGCAGCTTCAGTGGAAGTTATCCCTTGCCCACTTTTTTCAACATTACTAACTTTAACTCTAAAGTCTTCAAATGAAATATCTTTTCCATCGATGCTTCCCACATCTTTTGAACTTTGACCAAATGTTCCTCTAGTGAATAGATCTTGTATTATAAATGCAAATAATGCAAGTGCAATAACTCCTATCAATAAAGCGGAACGCTGTCTAATTTTTGCTAAAACTGCCATTTTTATTATCGTTAATTTTATATTCAGTTTGCGAAAATACAATTATCTAGTTAATAACAATACAACTAACAATTTATTTTGCACAATTTTTTCAATTAATAAAAGAAATCACTCTTTTATAGTCATTTTTACCAATTCAATTTTCTTATTTGTTGCCTCTTCTATCACAAAATGATAGTTATCTATTACAATTTCTTCTCCTTTTTGAGGAATTTCCTTGGTAAAGTTGACAATAAAGCCTCCCAGAGTACCGTATGAGTCTTCTTCCGGAATCATTAATTTATAGGTTTCATTCAGGTATTCAACATCTAATCTTGTAGAAAACAAATACTTACCCTCACCCAATTCCTGCTCAATTAATTCCTCATCTAAATCATGTTCATCTTCAATTTCCCCAAATAACTCCTCCACAATATCTTCAATAGTAATAATTCCGGAAGTACCTCCATATTCATCTAAAACAACGGCAACATTTTTTCTCTTTTTAATCAAAAGATTCAAAGCATCCTTTATCAAAATAGTTTCAGGAACAAACTCCACAGTCATTAAAACTGATTTTATTGTTTTCGGCTTTTTAAATAAATCAAATGAATGCACATACCCTACTATATCATCAAGCGAGTTTTGGCTCACCACTATTTTAGAATAACCGGTCTCTATAAATAACTCCTTCAGATCTGTTATACTATCAAATAAATCAATATCAACAATTTCAGTACGTGGCGTCATAATGTCACGCGCTTTTACACCTGAAAACTCCAGAGCATTTTGAAAAATCTGAATTTCAGAGTCTACCTCTTCGTCATCTTCAACAGAATTCATTTGTTCCGTGATGTAATTCCCCAGCTCCACTTTACTAAAATACAACTGTACCTGATCTCCTTCTGTTTTGAAAAATTTCCTCAAAACAAAATCTGAAATCCAGATAAAAAAAGTTGAAATGTAATAGAATAACCTGTAAAATAAATAAGCAGGGACAGCCAAAATCTTAATTAACGAATTGGCGTAAATCTGAAAGAAAACCTTCGGAAGGAATTCAGCCGTAATTAAAACAATAAAAGTTGAAATTATAGTCTGAACCAATAAACTGGTTATATCAGAGAAATGATATCCTAATTTGGTGATACATCTTAGTACTAAATCACCCATAAAAAACCCGTAAATTACCAACGCAACATTGTTACCAATTAACATTGCTGCAATAAATTTTGAGGGGTTTTCTGTAAGTTTGGTTAAAATTTGGGAAGCAAAATTATCTTGTTTCTTTTCTATTCCGAGATAAATTTTGTTCGAGGAAATAAAAGCTATTTCCATTCCTGAAAAAAAGGCTGATAGTATTAAACAAAGTATTATAATACTAATTTCCATTTTTACTGCTTTTTATTACGATCATCAAATTTCTTAACAAATTTTCTTCTGAAGAAAAACATAAAAACTGCCATTCCGGCAATGATAAAGCTCAAAGCGTAATTCTCACTACCTTCATTTAACTTTATAATTCCATCGTAAATAAAGTAAACTGCGAAAGCAATGTAAACGTATTGTGTATATTTTAAGTAACCCATAATTATATTATTCGTTGGCTTCTAATTCGCCTGTTATTCGTTGTGAATTTATCACTTTAAAATCTTTACTAAAATCGATTCCCTGACCGTATGAAACACCTTTAGCATCGGTAAGTTTGAACTTTCTTTCAGTATAAAACCATTCATTTTTCTGATCAAAATAGAGTTGCTCTGTTTCGAGCATCTGACCTGTTTCTGAAGTAATTTTCACTTTTCCCTGTAAATCTATAATTCCGGTTTCTTTATACGAAACAGCATAATTTGATTTTATAAAAGTACGCTTTTGTTTTTTATCATAAAGTGTAACGTCAATTCCTTTTGGGAATTCAGTAAATGGAAATTCAAGATTAGAATAATCCAGCATTTTTCGGCTTTTTAGAATTCCGGTAATACGTCCTGAATCAGTATATTTTATACTAACCGTATCCGCATCACTTCCTGGAACAAATTCTGAAAAGTTAATTTTTTGAACTTCCTTAAAATTACTTTCACACCCAAAAAACAGTGTCACAGCAAGAACTGTGACAGCGTTTATAATATATTTCTTTGGTAAATTCATTTGCCAAATGTAGTAAATTGTATCGAGCTTAAAAAAACATAAAAGCTTATGATTAGTTGAATTTACTCTTCACGAACCATCTGTCGTTAAAAGAGAAGCTTAAACTAAAATTGAAGTAATTTTCCTGAATTAAACCAGCAGCTGTAGTACCTCTTTTACCAAATTCAAGACCTAAATTCACATTTGAAAAAGATCCTGTAATAGGAAAACCAGCTCCCAGTGTCATTCCAACATCATTAATTGATTGATTATTAACCACCAAACCAATTTTTTCATATTTCAAACCAGCTCTGTAAGTAATTCTACTGAAGTAATTTGAAAACGAAGTATAATTTGGAATATAATATCCTCCAACTGCGTATTTCGAATACTTCTCGTAACGTACATCGTCACTAGCATTATAGTAATTTGCATAGCGTCCGTCTCCCTGAAAAGCTAATGTAGTACCAACTAACCATTTTCTTGCCTCTCCTATACCAAGACCAATCGTTAATTTATTAGGTAATTTTAAATCTGTTTCTACTGATGGATATTGATAAGGATCAGGATCTCCTGAAACCGAAATAACTCTTGCATTATTCGATCTTAAAGTACTGGCAAAAGTGTAACTTAAACTAGTAAATAAAGTCGTTTTTTTATAAATCTTTCTTTGATACATCGTACCAATATTGAAATTCAAACCTGATAAATCAGATTGATTTGTTTCTCGGGTTGCACTCGCAACATCTGTTATTCCTTCAACACTTGTTGTTGTAATTTGTCCAAAATTATATTGTGCATCCGCTCCAATATTCCAATTTGGTAAAATTTTATATCCCAAACCAAAGAATACCTTATTAACACCACCTTTTCCTTCGAATTGACTGTTTGTTGCACCGGATACATCAGAATTATTATCCATGATTTTATAACCAACAGAAGATAAGGGTACCAAACCAAAAGCTGCTCCAAATTTGCCCATCGGTATTCCTACTGCCAAATAATCAAAAGTAGCTCTTTGTGCTTTTTCAGATTGGTTCGTATTTTTTAATGTAGATGTTCCAAAACTTCCTCCAACCGTAAATGTAGTTTGTTTTAAACTCGCATAACTTGAAGGATTATCAATATTCAGGTGAATACTATCCTGCTCTACTGATACGCCACCCATAGACCTGTTTTCAAGAGTACCTTTGAATCTTGCATCACCAATTCCGTAAAAAGAATAAGGAGAAGCTGTACCCTGCTGAGCAAATGAAACGAACGAGATAAGTAAACAAGCACTTATTATAATTTTTTTAATCATTGTCGATTTTATATTGAAATGTTTGGTTCAAACTTTCCAGAAGGAAATTTGAATTGGCAAATATGGTATTTTTTAATCGTTTAGCCAAAAATTCTGCATCGCCACCCGTTAAAATTATTATAAAATTTAAAAAATTCTCCCGATATTCATCGATAAAACCATCAATCTCATAGACGAACCCATTGACAACTCCGGAATGAATTGCTTCTTTAGTAGAATTTCCTATATAGGATTCAGGTGTTTCTAAAGTCAACAAAGGTAGTCTGGCTGTGTAATTATGCAGTGCTTCATAACGCAATCGCAATCCCGGCGAGATCGCTCCGCCCAAATAATTATCATTTTCGTCGATAAAATCGTAGGTTATACAAGTTCCGGCATCGATCACTAATCTATTTTGTTTTGGAAATTGCAAAGTAGCTCCGGCTGCCAAAACCATTCGGTCAATACCCAAAGTTTTTGGCGTGGCATACTTATTTATAAAAGGAAAAACATCTTCGTGTGTTAAAAAATGGATTTTTAGGCGATTTTCGAATGTCAGGAAAGATTGCTTTTCAACGTTTCCGACTGAAGCAACAACCAAATCGGAGCAATTTTGAAATTTTTCTAAAATTATTTTAATTTTTTTTTCGAGCTCATTTTTCTCAAAAACGAAATTTTCAAGAACAGTACTCCCCTCAAAGACAGCTGCTTTAATTCGAGTGTTTCCAACATCAACCGTTAAAATCATGTTTGTTTTTTTATCAACGCGAAGATACGAATTGATTTTTTTAAAAAAATGTTTTGGATAAACGAAAAATGATTCTATATTTGCACCCGCAATGTGCACAGCACGGTACCTTAGCTCAGATGGTAGAGCAATGGACTGAAAATCCATGTGTCCCTGGTTCGATCCCTGGAGGTACCACGTTTAAAACCCGAATAGAAATATTCGGGTTTTTTGTTTTCAATACTTTAAGGGAAATTTTGAAATTCCAATTTTGTAAAATTCCAAATTCCAATTCGACTTAACCGCAAGGAACGCTAAGATTTACGCAAAGTCCGCAAAGCTTTGATTAATAGTAAGGATTAATGCTTGTATATTCACAATCTACTTACATACGACACCCAATGGTTGAACCGTTGGCTATGTCTCGCTTATGCAAAATTCATTTTAATTTTTGCAGAAAAACATAGCGCCCTTTGCGTAAATCTTAGCGTTCCTTGCGGTTAAATTTGTTTGCTTTGAAACTTAAATACTATTAAAAAGTGTAAAGTCAAAAATTAAGCTATTTTTGTTAAAAAACTACTAACTAAATAAAAAAATATCTTATATATTCGTAAAATGATACTTTAATATTTTATTTATTATTAAAAACACAGATCGTTTTATGAGCAAAACTTCTACTAAAGGCATTTGGAAAGTGATTTCAGCTTCCTCAATGGGAACTATGATTGAATGGTATGATTTCTATATTTTTGGCAGTTTAGCTGTTGTTATTTCAACCAAATTCTTTCCCAGTGACAATCCAACAGCTGCATTTCTGTCGACATTAGCGACTTTCGCTGCCGGATTTGTAGTTCGCCCTTTTGGCGCTTTGTTTTTTGGGAGACTTGGCGATATTATTGGAAGAAAATATACTTTTATGGCTACCTTATTATTAATGGGTGGCTCAACTTTTTTAATAGGTTGTATTCCGAGTTATGAAACCATTGGATTTATGGCGCCATTACTGGTTTTAATTTTACGTTTACTACAAGGACTCGCTCTTGGTGGAGAATATGGCGGTGCAGCAACTTATGTAGCAGAACATGCTCCTGTTGGACAAAAAGGTTATTGGACTTCCTGGATTCAAACCACTGCTACAGTAGGCTTATTCATTTCATTGATGGTTATACTGGCTACCAAAAATATGCTATCAGCAGAAGACTTTGACGCATGGGGATGGCGTGTTCCGTTTTGGGTTTCTATAGTTATGGTTGGTGTTTCTTATTTAATCCGCAAAAACATGGATGAATCTCCAGTATTTGCTAAAGCCAAAAAAGAAGGAACAACAA
Source organism: Flavobacterium aquidurense (assembly GCA_900107365.1). Classification (GTDB taxonomy): domain Bacteria; phylum Bacteroidota; class Bacteroidia; order Flavobacteriales; family Flavobacteriaceae; genus Flavobacterium; species Flavobacterium aquidurense. Next base: position 69,729 of record FNPS01000006.1, on the reverse strand, counting down.
GCGCCAATCCGCTTAAAGAAAGTTTCGGAAACCGATATAATTTAAAATTTGTTTTATTAGCCCTTTTTGGTGCTACTATGGGACAGGGTGTTGTGTGGTACACTGGACAGTTTTACGCTATGAGTTTCATGAAAACGGTAATGAATGTAGATTCTTCGCAAGTGGATGGATTACTCGGAATTGCGCTTTTAATAGGAACCCCATTTTTTATTGTTTTTGGATGGCTGAGCGACAAGGTAGGCCGAAAATACATTATGATGTTCGGAATGTTGCTTGCCATTTTATCGTACAGATCGATTTACAAGGAAATGTACAACACTACCAATGTGAGTTTTAAAACCGAAATCGTTGAGAAAACAATTACAAATATTGAAAAAACAAAGAATAATGACGTAATAACAACTATTTCTAAAACCTATACAGACGGAACTTCGTACATTGAGAAAAAAACAGATTTTGCGAGTAAAAAAGAATCTCAAAGTACTATTTCAATCAAAATAAATTCGAAAGATCAATGGGCTTTAATTTTCTGGGTTTTTATACAAGTATTGTTTGTAACAATGGTTTACGGGCCAATTGCTGCGTTTTTAGTAGAAATGTTTCCAACAAAAATCAGATACACCTCGATGTCACTGCCTTATCACGTTGGGAATGGGATTTTTGGAGGTTTACTTCCTGCAATTTCAACCTATTTTGTAACACATGCAAAAGCCAGTGGAAAAGCTGACTTTTACCTTGACGGACTTTGGTATCCTATTATTATTGCCTCAGTCTGCTTTGTAATTGGAATGGTTTATATTGACAACAAAAACAAAACGAATCACCTTTAATACCTACATAAAATATGAATGAAATTAAGAGAATTTTAGGTGTTTTGTGGGTTATACTCTCCATTGCCGCTGCTTATTTTTGCGTGTTTGAATTTGGCTTACCCAAGTTTTTATCAGACAAACAAGATGATTTGGTATTTGGAATTATCATCCTATTCATCCTTACCCCATTGATCGTTTTAGGCTTGGGAACGTTTGGTTATTTTTCTATGATTGGAGAATACGATCAGAAAAAATAAACCAAATCAACTTAAAATTGAAAGGGCTGTCAAAAAATTGACAGCCCTTTCGCATTACTAAACTAACCAAACATTAATCATTAAAAATAATGACTAAACTTTTAAATTTTATTTTTTAATAAATTTCATTATCTGAGCTTTATTATTCTCATCCATTGCTTTTACAATATATAATCCTGTTTTTAATTCGCTTACCCCGAATTGAAAATCAATATTCCCATTTGGAGCAAAACTTTTTACTAATTGACCCGCCATTCCATAAACCTGAACTTTGGTTGTTGCGATATTTAAAGTAAAATAATGCAGTACAGGATTTGGATATAGCGCAACTGAGCTTCCTTTTTCAAATTCAGGAATAGCCAGATTCGCCGTTTTATTTCCATAGATTCTGTACTCACCAGGCCCCAGATTTATCGTGGCATTTACATCGGTAACATTAATAGAAGTATTATCCATTAAATTATACCAGATTCCAGAGTATTGAAAACCAGTAGCAACATTTTGAGCTGTCACATCAAAGTTGGCCAAAATCAGCACGTCTTTTAATTGTGTTATTGCTAGATTACTGTTTGTAATTTTTACATTTACCGTTAAAGTATTTATATTGGTTATTGTCGCAGTACCTACAAATACTGGCTCCGTTACTTTCAGATTAATCATTTTAGCCCAATCATAATAAATTTTATTTCGATTGGTATCGCCCAGCCAATTTTCTGTCCATTGCGGTTGTGGTTTGGTATCTAATTTACAATCGCCCGAAAGAGTTGCCGAAGCATCATTTACACTCCCATCCTTACAAGTAAAAATAGAATCATCCCAACCTAATTCTCCAAAATGCCAAATCATTTTTGGGCCTGGAATCAGCAAGGAAACGGCTCCAATTGCAGACATTCTAGACAATCCCGTATTTAATGTTTTCACATTATAAGTTCCCGCCGAATTTCCGTATTGTACGTTTTTATACATTAAACGTTCTTCATCATGACTTTCTGCATAACCCATTAAGCGGTTTGCTGTAAAACCACGGCTTGAACTCATCATTCTCGAAATATTATTATCTGTAGCATATCCCATTGACAATTGATTGTACTGGTCTGTCATTTTTCCCCACATCATAACACCTTTACTTGGCGTTTCAGTGATTCTGTAGTTTGCCCATTCCTGCTCTTCTGTATCAGATCCTAAATGTTCGAAAATAGTGTAATGTGTTGGGTCAAGGTTCCAGGAATAATCAGCATATTTTTTTAAAACAGCCACCCTATCTTGCTGGTATCTGTTTGTACAAGCCTCATCTGCAGCTGTACAAACCTGAGTAAATCCTTTAGTTAAGTCCCAACGGAAACCATCAATTTTATACTCTTCAATCCATTGTTTGATCACACGCTCCACATAATATTGCGTTTTTGCCGATTGATGATTAAAATCTTCACCCACACTATAACTGTGTTTTGCAACGGTATTAAAATAAGGATTCTCTACAGTTGGCGATCCAAAACCATCTCCATCAGGATCATTCATCCACATTCTAACCATAGGGTTTCTTCCGAAAGCATGATTTAAAGCTACGTCGAGAATAATTGCAATTCCATTTTGATGACATAAATCGATAAGCTCCTTCAACTTATCCGAACTTCCGTAAAATTTATCCAAAGCCATATGAAATGAGGTATTATAACCCCAACTTTCATTGCCTTCAAATTCCATTACCGGCATTAACTCGATCGCATTTATTTTAAGCGTTTTAAAATAATCTATTTTATTAATCAGACTTTGGTAATTTCTATTTGCATCAAAATCACGAACTAAAACTTCATAAACTACCAATTTATCTTTTTCAGGTTTTGCAAAATTAGTTACCTGCCAATTGTAAGGCGCTTGTCCCGTTTTAAGAACCGCAACCTCAAAGTTTTGACCTGTTGGATAGATTGGCATATTTGGATAAGATGCCGATGGAATCGAAGCATCATCATAAGGAGATAAAACTAAAGTCGAATAAGGATCTGCTGTTTTTACCAATGAAGGAGAATTTGCCAATGGAGTTGCATCAACTACCCAATATTGATAGGTATTGTTTACGCCAGAAACTAATCCGGTTAATTCTAGCCAAAATTTATCCGAAACAGGATCTTTTTTCATAGCATATGATGTTGTAGGCTGCCAGTTATTAAAACTTCCGGCAACGTATACAAAATCTTTCAAAGGCGCATCTAAAACTAAAGTTGCTTTTGTAGGATCAGCAATATTATAATTGATTCCGTCAACTAATTTTGCGGGCATAGCTTCTGAAACTGTTTTTGGATTTACAACAACAGAAAACTTTTTAACTATTGTTGTCGCTCCCTGAACTACACTCAATTCATAACTTTGATTGCTATTTATAGTAGTATGATTAAAGGAGTAAGAAGATGTGCTTGCGTTTGTATCAATTGTAGTTCCGTTTGCTTTTAAGGTATAACTAGCCGCTCCATTTGTATTTGTCGCTGCAATATTAAAATTAGCCCCTGAAGCAATAATTGTAGTGCTATTTTCAGTCGGAGAAGTTAATGTTGCCTGAAAAGAACCCACTTCGACTAAAATATCCTGCGATTGTTTAGTTCCAGATCCGTCCTTAGCTTTAACCAAAAAGCCTATTTTTCCAATTCCGTTTCTGTTAAAGTAAACTGACGGAATAAATGTTTTGGTGTAAGTATCCGTTCCTGCGTTATAAGTAAATTTACTAGCTTCATTTGATGCTGTCCACGATCCGTTAGAAGGAGAATCCAGTTGATTTGCATCATTTACATCATAAGACCATGACCAAAGGTAGAGTGCGTTCCCTGTAACTCCCCACGTTCCCTCATTGATTGTTTTTCCATCAATAGTAATGGTAATAGAAGTCGTATCATCAAAAGTGAGAGGATTTATGGAGTAACTTATCGTTTGCAACTGGGCAAAAGTAGCTACAGACCACAAAAATGTGATCAATAGTAAAGTTTTTTTCATAATTGTGGTTAGTTTGATTAGTTGTAGTAAAAAAGGGCTACCTTATAGATAGCCCTTTTAATATTTCAAAAAATATTACTCTTGATTTGGAATCATTAAATAACTTCCGTCTAAATCATTGAAATAAATAACATATTTCGATTTTGCCACTGGTATATTATCTCCAGTTCCGCCTCCTGAGAAAGCAGTATTTCCACCCCATGAAACATCCCAACTATCATTTGCTCTAAATTTAAGTCCACCATCTTTCAAAGCAGTTTTACTTAAACTCCAAGCGTGTAAGTTAAAAGTAGATTTCGTCATTGCAGTTGAGACATCCCAACTACCTGGTGTACTGTCTCCAATCGCACCAACTGTTGAGAATGATTTTGCAGCAGAAGCATTATAAGGCTCTAAAGAATAAGTTAACTCCTTAGTATCAAATTTGAATGTATAATATCCGTCTGCTGAAATTGTAAATTCACCTGCATTATTTTTTATTTCAATAACACCATTTCCAGCTCTTCCTAATTGAGAATCCCAACTACCTTTTACAGAAATTAATTTAAAATTACCTGCTTTAAAATAGCCCGTAAATTTATATTGAGTAGCATTTTTTCCATCTCTAAACATTGGCTGATGTTTAGTATCTGCATTGTTATCCCATCCACCATCTACAGCAACTCCTACTAAATACCAATCTGTAAAATTATAAGTAACTTTTCCCGTATAAGGAGTCACATTGATTGTAATTAGCTTAGTACCTTCCTGAGAAAATCCACCTGAAACATTTGAAGTGATTTTTACATCAAACATAGAAGCAACTTCTGTTTGTGCTCCAAGATCTATTGCTGCCTGATTTAAATCTTTAGCAAGAACTGCAACTTCGGTAACATTAGTGGATGTTGCAAGTGTTTTTGCAGCTTTAAAATCACCACCTTTTTTATCAATTAACAAAGTATATTTTACTACTACATCTGTTGAATATGTTGCTGCTGACCATGTAAATTTCGCAACTTCTTCTGATGGTTTATTAGCATCTAAAACAAATACTTTTCCTGTGGCAGGCGAAGTTATTTCAGGTATTGAAACAGCATCTAAAATTGTTCTGTTATCAACATCATCAGCATTACATGACACCGTCAATACACCAATAAATGCGATCAAAATTTTATATATATTTTTCATTTTATTGTTTATAAAGTGTTAGTATCCCGGGTTTTGCTTCAAAGTTGGATTTGCCTGGATATTTCTTGCAGGGATTGGCATTAAATCTCTGTAAGATTCTGTAGCAGTACCATTCATAGTACCACCTTTCCATTGCCATATTTTAGATCCTCCTGTGAATTTTCCGAAACGAATCAAATCAGTTCTTCTGTGGCATTCCCAGAATAATTCCCTTCCTCTTTCATCTAAAATAAAATCAAGAGTTAATTGAGCAGCACTGATTGATGTAGCATTTGCTCTTGCTCTAATTTGGTTTATATAACCCAATGCAGTAGTAATATTTCCTGAACTAGCTCCTCTAACTGTTGCTTCTGCATACATCAAATAAACATCTGTTAATCTGAACATCGGAAAATCAATATCTGGAATATCAATTCTCTGAGCTGCTGAACCGTCAGCTTTTTTATTGATGTATTTTGTAACAGCATAACCATCTGTAAAAGTTCCTACATTCGCAATATCTTTTGCCTGACCAGCTGTATAAAATGTTCCTCTATTATCAGCAGTTGCAGTTTCGTCAGGAAAAAGATTTACAAACTCTCTACGAGTTCTAATTCCCTGCCATCCACCGTCCATGCCTCGAGATGCAGCATCCATGCTACCTCCAATAGAAGCGTGCATAATAAAACTCATTCCTCCACCGGTAGCTCTAATCGCATTCCCATCTCCAACAATTGGGAAAATAAATTCAGTTTGAGCACCATTTGTGTTATTATCCGCAGAAAATAAATAACGGTAAGGAACATTTGCAAATTTATATCCTGAACTTGTAATAATTTCGTTACACAATACTGCTGCATCATTATTTCTATCAGTACCTGTATAAACTTTAGAGTTTAAATAAAGCTGAGCTAATAAAAATTTAGCAGCTGTTTTATCTACTCTGCCATATTCATTTTGTCTTGAAGTCACTAAGCTATTATCTAAATCTTTCAATTCAGATTCAATAAAAGCAAAAACTTCTGCTCTTGTTTTTTGTTCCGGATAAAAGAAACCAACAGGATCTTTTTCTGTAGTAATTGGCACATTCCCGAACAAATCCATTAAATTATAATATGAAAAAGCTCTTAGGAAACGAGCTTCAGCTCTAAACGCAGCAATTTCAGTCTTCAAATTAGCATCAACTCCTCTTGCTGCTAATTTTTCATCAGTAGTCTGTCTTAAAAATTCATTGGCAACACTAATATGATAAAATGCTCTTGAGAATGTTCCTTCTAAGAATTCATTAGCAGGAGACCATGTTTGAGAATTCAAGGTTGGCAAAGCTCCATCAGCCCAAGCAATAATAGCTTCATCGGTAGAAAACTCTTGTGTTACAAAAAGTAATCTCAAGTAACTACTAAAGTCACCACCAAGTCCAGCAATATCCGGACTTTTTGATGGAACACTAGCATCTCCATCTCCATCATTACCTCCTACATAAAGACCTGCATATAATTTAGCTAATACTTCTTTATAAGAACCCGGATCCTGGAAAAAGGTTTCAGAAAGAAACTCATCATCATCCTTTGGCGTCACGTTTAAATCGTCGGTACACGAAGTAAGCGTCATACTTAATCCTAAAACGAATAGGAAAAAATAAGATATATATTTAAATGATATTTTCATTTTATTTGTTTTTAAATTTTTGATTTTCAATGTGTTGTTAGAAATTCGCATTCACTCCAAACAAGAAAGTTCTCGCTCTTGGATAAACATTATTATCAATTCCGTTGAATTTCTCCGGATCTAAACCATTGTATTTCGTAAGAATGAAAACATTTTGTACTCCAGCTGTAAATCTTAATGTAGCTGCTTTCAATAATGATTTATCAAAAGTATACCCAACCGTTACATTATCAAGTTTGATAAAGGAAGCATCTTTTACAAAATAATCGGATAAATAACGTTGTGTTCCGTTATCTTCAAAAGTAAATCCAGTATTAAAATAATCCGAACTAACATTTGATAAGTCTGTCTGTCTTCTTAAACCTGCATCAGAATATCCTAAATTAGAGCTTACATTATCAAATATTTTATTTCCTACGCTTGCTCTCCAGTTCATCGTAAAATCAAACTTTTTATAGTTTAAAGTCGAAAACAAACCAAAAGTATAATCTGGACTAGTATTACCAGCTCTGTAACGATCACCTGCATCAATTTTTCCATCTGCATTTCTATCTACGTAAGCTCCCGCAATTGGTCTTTTGTTTGCATCATATAACTGCTCATATACAAAAAATGAATTTGGCGCATATCCTACAGAGTTAATCAGGATTTTATTTCCATTTCCTCCTGAGATATTATCTCCGGTTAAATAACCTTGAAAACCTGGAACCGTAATTCCTAAATTAGAAATGTTTTTATCGATGTAAGTAGTATTGAAAGCTACATTCCATGTCAAATTATCATTTTTAATAATATCAGATGCAATACTAAACTCGATTCCTTTTGTTCTTACATCACCAATATTAAAGAAACCTTGATTTCTAATATTTGCACCATCAGGAACTGCAATTTCTGCTAATAAATCACTTGATGTTTTATCAAAATAGTTAATTGTTCCTGTAATTCTATCATTGAAAAATCCATAATCGATACCAACGTTAGTTTCAGCCAATTCTTCCCATTTGATATTTTCGTTATATCCTTCTGGTCTTGCCGTAGAATAAATAGTATTACCAAAAATATATTGTGAGTTAATTGTTCCTAAAGTTACTCTTCGTAAATAATCATACTGAGCTGAAATATCCTGTTGTCCTGTAGTTCCGTAACCAACTCTTAATTTTAATGTTGAGATAGTAGCGTTATCTTTTAAGAAAGCTTCTTCAGACAAATTCCATGCAAAAGCAGCTCCACCAAAATTACCCCATCTGTTATCTTCAGAAAAACGAGAAGTTCCGTCTCTTCTGTAATTTAAAGTCAGTAAATATCTGCTATCATAACCCAAATTCAAACGTCCGAAGAAAGATTGTAAATTAACATCCGGATCTGTAGCAACATCTTCATTAGGATTTGGTTGTCTAACTTCTCCTGATGAATATTTTTCTTTTTGAAACAATTGGTAGTTATAACCTGCAGTTGCATCAATTTTAAGTTTTCCTAAATCTTTAGTATAATTAAAATAAGCATTTAAGTTTTTGTTTTGAAGTGCATCAGTATAGCTATTATAGTTTCCTAAATTTACATAACCTGGGTCACTAAAAGGTTTTGGCTGATACCCTAAAGCACTTTGAGTACTTACTTCTGTATATCCGCTACTGTCAAATCTATCAATCCCAGCCTCTACTACAGCTCTTAAATCTTCAAAGAAATGAAGTTTATAGTCTAATCTAACATTCCCCCATTTTCTGGTTGAAGTTGCTCTTCGGTTATCTTGGTTTAATCTTGCAACAGGATTTCTTGCCGGTAATAAAGGTAAATTTCCTGTAGGCTCTAACCATTCATAGTAACCTCCATAACGAGAACCTGCCTGATAAACTGGTTGCGTTGGATCAAATCCGATGGCACTACCAATTACTGCGCCTTCATCTTGAAATTGATTTTTTCCAAAAGATAAATTTCCACTAATATCAATTTTCAAATGATTATCAAACAAAACCGGATTTAACGATAACGATGTCGTAGTTCTTTCAAAAGAAGTATTTCTTAAGATTCCAGGATTATCAACATTACCAACAGATAATCTTACCGGTAATTTATCAAATAATGAACCGCTAACAGAAATATTGTTATTCGTTGTTAAAGCTGTATGGAAGATTTCATCCTGCCAGTTTGTATTTGCTGAACCCAATAGGGCTTTTTGAGCTGCTGAGCCTTTTGTATTTACCAATTCACGGAATTGATCTGCGCTCATTACGTCTACTGTATTGGCTACCGTATTAATACCAACCTGAGAGCTAAAATTAACTTTTACACCACCTTTTGTCCCTTTTTTCGTTGTAATAACAATTACACCATTTGCAGCTCTTGATCCGTAAATGGCAGCTGCTGATGCGTCTTTAAGAACCGTAAAAGATTCAATATCATTAGGATCAATTGTAGATAAAATACTTGTAGATCCACTAGGAACCGCATTACTTAAAGGCAATCCGTCTAAAACGATTAATGGCTCATTTGAAGCATTTAGTGAAGATCCTCCACGAATTCTAATATCTGCTTTTGCTCCTGGTGCGCCTCCTCCAGTTACATTTACACCAGCGATACGACCGCTAATTAAGGTTTCCGGAGTTACGTTAATTCCTTTATTAAAATCTTTCGACGAAATTTGTGATACAGAACCTGTTGCGTCTTTTTTCTTAACAGTACCGTAACCTACTTGTACCACAACTTCTTTAAGTTGATTGGTATCTTCTTCTAAAGAAACATTTAAGGTTTTTTGACCATTAAAATCAAGGGTTTGCGTTTTGTATCCAATAAAAGAAACAACAATTTTGTTTCCGCTTTTAACATTTGATAGTTGGTAACTACCATCAAATCCTGTTGATGCACCGCTTGGAGCACCTTGTACATTTACATTTACTCCCGGTATTGGCTGACCTGTTGCTTTATCGACAACAGTCCCGCTTAGAGTGTTTTGAGCTAACACAGAAAACGGCAACAATAGGAATAAAAATAACAACTTTTTGTAAATTGTTTTCATACTTTTTGTTTAAATTAGTTTGAGTTTGTGATTGTTAGTTAAGTTTTTAATTTTACTTCGAATTTCAAAATTAGGAATTTATTAACACGAACAACCAGACGCAATTTTTATTGGTTTACGAAAACGTGATAGTGTTGAAAACTTTCTATTTTTTGTAATCTTTTAAGTCAAAAAATGCTAAATCGGAAAATAAAAGATACCTTTATTATTAATTAGATTTTTTTCAATACTACATATGAAACGCAAAATCACCCTAAAACAGATTGCAAAGGAACTTGACGTCTCTATTTCAACTGTCTCAAAATCACTAAGAAACAGTCTGGAAATAGGAGAAGAAACGCGCTTAAAAGTTCAGGCTTTTGCAAAGTTTTACAACTATAAACCCAACAATATTGCCCTTAGTCTAAAAAATCGAAAAACCAAAAGTATTGGTATTATCATTCCGGAAATTGTACATTATTTTTTCTCGACTGTAATCAACGGAATCGAGCAGGTTGCCAACGAAAATGGCTATAGTGTTGTGATCTGTTTATCTGATGATTCTTTCGATAAAGAAGTCTTAAATATGGAGATGTTAGCCAACGGAAGTATTGACGGTTTTATCATGTCACTTTCTAAAGAAACCCAATATAAAGGTGACTTTCACCACATTACAGAAGTCATCAATCAAGGAATGCCAGTTGTAATGTTTGATCGCGTAACCAATGATATTTTATGCGATAAAGTAATTATTGATGATAAAGCTGCTGCTTATGAAGCGGTTCAGAGTTTAATTGATAATGGTCGGAAAAAGATCGCTTTAGTGACTACAGTCGATTATGTAAGTGTTGGAAAACTAAGAACTGACGGTTACGAAAAAGCGCTTTTAGATAACGGATTGCCTTTCAACGAAGATTTAATCATAAAAATTGAAGACGTAGATACTTGCGAAATTACCATTAGCCAGCTTTTGCATGACAGGGCTTTTGATGCTGTTTTTGCTGTAAATGAGCTTTTTGCGGTAACAATTATCAAAACAGCAAACAAAATGGGACTCAAAGTTCCTGAAGATTTGGCTGTAATTGCCTTTACGGACGGAATTATCTCCAAATACTCAACTCCAAGTATTACAACCGTTAGCCAAAGCGGTGAAAAAATGGGAAATAAAGCAGCTAAAATGCTTATTGAAAGACTGGAAGCCGAACACATCGATGACGAAGAAGAAAACGAAAATTATACTACTGAAGTTATTGAAACGCATTTAATAAAAAGAGAATCTACTGACTAAAATTCTTAAAATCAACCTATTCTAAAGCCATAAATAATATTTGTGGCTTTTTTGTTAGGCTATTTAAAAAAATAATTAATACTTTTACGCCCGTCAAGGCTTTTACTTTTACTTCGAAAAAACAGTAAGTTTTGATAAGCAAAGCGCTTATCGTCTAATTAATGATTTAATTACGATAATGGAAAAGCGTAAATTAAGTTTCTGGGAAATTTGGAACATGAGTTTCGGTTTCTTGGGAATACAATTTGGTTTTGCACTGCAAAACGCAAATACTTCAAGAATTTTTGAAACCCTTGGTGCTAAAATAGATGAAATTCCAATTTTATGGATTGCAGCTCCTGTTTCAGGTTTAATAATTCAGCCCGTAATTGGTTATTTCAGTGACAGAACATGGACACGTTTAGGAAGACGTCGCCCCTACTTCTTAGTTGGTGCTATTTTATCTTCTATTGCATTGTTCATCATGCCCAACTCTCCAACTTTATGGATTGCCGCAGGAACTTTATGGATAATGGACGCGTCGATAAATGTTTCGATGGAGCCTTTTCGTGCCTTTGTTGGTGATAATTTACCTGAAAAACAACGCACTTTAGGATTTGCAATGCAAAGTTTCTTTATTGGAACAGGAGCTGTTGTAGGTTCTGTCTTGCCTTATCTTTTTACAAATGTTTTTGGCGTAAGCAATACTGCTCCCGAAGGAATTATTCCTGACTCGGTTAAATGGTCTTTTTACATTGGTGGGATTGTCTTTTTACTTTCTGTTTTATGGACTGTTTTTAAAACAACGGAATATACTCCGGAAGAACTTCATGCTTTTGAACTTGAAAGCAAAAAAGACAGAGAAGAAATTATTAATCCGGAAACCGAATCTAAAAACAATATCAAAAGACAATTGTTTTTAGGAGTGATCTTAGCATCAATTGGGTCTTTAGTTTCCTTTTTAATTTTCGAAAACAGTTTGGCAAAAGAACTTTATATTCTATTTGTTGGATTGATTTTCATGGGCGTTTTATTTATGGTCGCTTCGCAGTTAAGAACTTCTAAAATAAACAATGGTTTCACCATAATCATGACTGATTTACTGAACATGCCTGCCACAATGAAAAAATTGGCATGGGTTCAATTTTTCTCCTGGTTTGCCCTTTTCTCCATGTGGATTTATACTACACAAGCGGTAACACAACATATTTTTGGAACAACAGATACAACTTCAAAAGTTTACAATGATGCAGCCGACTGGGTTTCGGTTTTATTTACTGTTTATAATGGAGTTGCTGCCGCAGTAGCTTTCTTATTACCAGTTATTGCAAAAAAAGTAGGCGTTAGAGCAACCCATTTACTAGCATTATGTGCTGGAGGTGTTGGTTTAATTTCTATTTATTTTATTGGTGACAAGCAAATGCTTATCCTTCCAATGTTAGGTGTTGGTATTGCGTGGGCAAGTATTTTATCTATGCCATATGCCATGCTATCTGGTGCTTTGCCAGCAGCTAAAATGGGTTATTATATGGGTGTTTTTAACTTTTTTGTGGTAATCCCACAAATTGTAGCTGCAACAATCTTAGGATTTGTAATCAAACAATTCTTTCACAATGAACCTATTTACGCTCTAATCATTGGTGGTGTATCCATGATATTCGCCGGATTGCTTACGCTGAGAGTAAATAACAGAACTAAAATTGAAATTCATGAATAGAAAAGCATTCATATTCGATCTTGACGGCGTGATCGTCGATACCGCCAAATACCATTTTTTAGCCTGGCAAAAAATCGCTCAGTCTTTAAATATAAATTTTACGCTTGAAGACAACGAATTACTTAAAGGCGTGAGCCGTGTACGTTCGTTAGATATTATACTTGGATTAGGAAATGTTCAGGCTTCGCAGGAAGACAAAGACAAATGGTTAATTCAAAAAAATGAAGATTACTTATCTTATTTAGTTGACATGGACGAAAGCGAGATTCTTCCTGGAGTTTTTACAATTCTGCAATTATTAAAAGATAAAAACCAGGGAATTGCGTTGGGTTCTGCGAGTAAAAATGCCCGACCAATCCTTGAAAAAACGGGAATTCTTTCGTATTTCGATGTTATTGTTGACGGAAACGACGTTACCAATGCCAAACCAGATCCGGAGGTTTTCTTAAAAGCGGCTCAATTATTACATATTGATCCAAAAAACTCAATTGTATTTGAAGATTCAGTTGCCGGAATCCAAGCGGCAAATATAGGCGAAATGATAAGTGTAGGAATTGGTGAGGAAACAATTTTACATGAAGCTGATTATATTTTTAAAGATTTTACCCAAATCGACTCACAGTTTATCGAGAAACTGATTGGTTAGGAAAGAATGTGGCAATGTGTCAATTAGATAATTAGATAATGACATATTATCGCGTTTTTATAAACCAATTAGATAGTTTGAAAATATAAATCAATTAATTAAAAAAGTAAAATAGTACAAACGAGCAATTAATCAGATAAATCAAAAAAAGCCAAAGAGGTAATTATCTAATTATCTAATTGACACATTATCTAATTAACCTAATTGCCCAATTATCTAATTAAAGAAAAAATGAATCAAGATTATATAAAACCAGACAATTGGTCCATCATAGAAGAAGGATTTGATGTAGAAAGAGTAAAATCGTCTGAGAGTCTTTTTAGTATCGGGAACGGTGCTATGGGACAACGTGCCAATTTTGAAGAAACATACTCTGGCGAAACTTTTCAGGGAAGTTATATCGCCGGAATTTACTATCCGGACAAAACGAAAGTAGGCTGGTGGAAAAACGGATATCCAAAATATTTTGCGAAAGTATTAAACGCGCCAAACTGGATTGGAATTGACGTTAAAATCAATGAAGAAAACTTAGATCTAAATACCTGTACGGAGGTTAAAAACTTTCGTAGAGAATTGAATATGAAAGAAGGATGGTACAACCGTTCTTTTGAAGCGACACTGAAAAACGGAACTGAAATTGCCGTAAACATTCGTCGTTTTCTTTCTTTGGATTTGGATGAAACCGGAATTATAAAATACGAAATCACGCCTTTAAACAAAGATGCCAAAATTGTTTACAAACCTTATATCGACGCCGGAGTTACAAATGAAGATGCCAATTGGGATGAAAAATTCTGGGAACCTCTTGAAGTAAAAAAAGGAGCAAACGAAGCTTTTGTAACAGCGCAGACTTTTAAAACGCATTTTAAAGTTACGACTTTCATGCACAATACGATTTTTGCAAACGGAGAAAACGTAAACATTTCGCCTTCAACAATCGACTCTACTACAGATAAAGTTCAGTTTACTTACGGAACAATTATCGCTAAAGGGCAAACCTCATCCATTCAGAAAATTGGTGGATATACTGTCTCTTTAAATCACGAAAACACTTTGGCTGCAGCCGAAAAAACAATTAAAGCTGCCGTTAATTTAGGATATGATGCTTTACTTCAAAATCAAATTGACGCCTGGAGTAAAATCTGGGAAATGTCAGATATTACTATTGATGGCGACGTAAAAGCACAACAAGGAATTCGTTTCAATATCTTCCAATTAAATCAAACGTATTTAGGAAAAGATTCTCGTTTGAATATTGGACCAAAAGGTTTTACGGGAGAAAAATACGGCGGATCGACGTATTGGGACACTGAGGCATATTGTATTCCGTTTTACATGGCGACAAAAGATCAGCAGGTTGCGAGAAACTTATTGACGTACCGTTTCAACCAATTGGATAAGGCGATTGAAAACGCAAAAGACAATTTAGGTTTCAAAAATGGCGCAGCGCTGTATCCAATGGTTACCATGAATGGAGAAGAGTGCCATAACGAATGGGAAATCACGCACGAAGAAATTCACAGAAATGGAGCGATTGCTTTTGCGATTTACAACTATTACCGTTTTACCGGAGACTACTCTTATATTCCAGAAAAAGGTTTAGAAGTATTAATCGGAATTGCGCGTTTTTGGCACCAGAGAGCTTCTTTTTCTAAAGAAAAAAATCAATATGTGATTTTGGGCGTTACAGGTCCAAATGAATATGAGAATAACATTAATAATAATTTCTATACCAATTATATTGCAAAATGGTGTATCGATTATGCAGCGGAACAAATTAATAAAGTGGCGTTGGAATATCCTGCTGACCATAAACGTGTTCTTGAAAAAGTGAAGTTATCTGCTAATGAAATTCAGGAATGGAAAAAAGTGGCCGATGATATGTACTTCCCTATTTCAAAAGAATTGGGGATTTATTTACAGCAAGACGGCTTCTTAGACAAAGATTTAGTTCCGGTAAAAGATTTAGATCGTTCACAAAGACCAATCAATCAAAAATGGTCTTGGGATCGCGTTTTACGTTCTCCTTATATTAAACAAGCCGATGTTTTACAGTGTTTCTATTTCTTTGAAGATCATTTTTCTAAAGAAGAATTAGAACGCAATTTTGATTTTTATGAATCATTTACAGTTCATGAAAGTTCGCTTTCGCCTTGCGTACACTCAATTCAGGCTGCACATTTAGATAAAATGGATATGGCGTATACTTTCTACTTAAGAACTTCTCGTCTGGATTTAGATGATTATAATAAAGAAGTAGAAGAAGGTTGCCACATTACATCAATGGCCGGAACATGGATGAGTATTGTAGAAGGTTTTGGAGGAATGCGTGTTAAAAATGACCAGCTTCATTTTTCTCCGAAAATTCCAAAAGAATGGAAAGGCTATTCGTTTAAAATTAATTTCAGAAATCAAATTTTGAAAGTAGCTGTAAATCATAACGAAACAACTTTTACCGTAGACGGAGACCAGGATTTAACTATTGTAGTTAACGGAAAACCCGAAATTGCAGGTAAATTTGCACAAATAAATTAATACTCTTAAAATCAAAAAACATGAAAAACTTATTTTTCGCAAGTTTAATCTTGTTTGCATTTAGCTCGATTGCAAATGCACAACAATTAAAATCACCCGAAGGAAAGTTCGTAATGGAATTTTCGCTTCAAAACGACGGAACCCCAACTTACAGCTTAAAATACAAAAACAAAGAGGTAGTAAAAACAAGTAAATTAGGTCTTGAACTTAAAGACGACAAAAAATCTTTATTAAATGACTTTACTGTTATAGATACAAAAACAACCACTTTTGACGAAACCTGGAAACCGGTTTGGGGAGAAGTAGACAATATTAGAAATCATTATAATGAATTGGCTGTTACTTTAAATCAAAAAGGAACAGACAGACAAATCATAATTCGTTTCCGTTTGTTTGATGACGGACTTGGATTTAGATATGAATTCCCAACACAAAAGAACCTTACGTATTTCGTAATCAAAGAAGAGAGAACGCAATTTGCAATGGCGGGCGACCACACGGCATTTTGGATTCCGGGAGATTATGATACGCAGGAATACGATTATACAAAATCGAAATTATCTGAAATCAGAGGTTTATCTCAAAAAGCATATACAGCAAACGTTTCTCAAAAGAACTTTTCTCCAACAGGAGTTCAGACTTCTTTGATGTTAAAAACAAATGATGGTTTGTACATCAACTTACACGAAGCGGCTTTGATTAATTATTCTTGTATGCATTTGAATTTAGATGACAAAAACATGATTTTTGAATCCTGGTTAACGCCAGATGCAAAAGGAGATAAAGGTTATATTCAGGCACCAAGCCACTCGCCTTGGAGAACGGTTATGGTTAGTGATGATGCCAGAGAAATCTTAGCTTCAAAAATGACTTTAAACTTAAATGATCCATCAAAAATTGATGATACTTCCTGGATTAAACCGGTAAAATACGTTGGTGTTTGGTGGGAAATGATTACAGGAAAAAGCTCTTGGTCCTACACAAACGATTTTCCAACGGTACAATTGGGCGTTTCTGATTTCTCAAAAGCAAAACCAAGCGGAACGCACGGCGCAAACAATGCTAACGTAAAAAAATACATTGATTTTGCTGCTGCAAATGGTTTCGACGCTGTTTTAGTGGAAGGATGGAATGAAGGCTGGGAAGACTGGTTTGGCCATTCAAAAGATTATGTTTTTGATTTCGTAACGCCTTACCCTGATTTTGATGTAAAAGGTTTGCACGAATATGCAAAATCTAAAGGTGTAAAAATCATCATGCACCACGAGACTTCTGGTTCAGTTCGTAACTACGAGCGCCATATGGACAAAGCGTACCAATTCATGAAAGACAACGGATATGATGCTGTAAAAAGCGGTTACGTTGGAGACATTTTGCCTCGCGGTGAAAACCATTACGATCAATGGATTGTAAACCATTATCAATATGCAATCGAAAAAGCAGCTGATTATAAAATTATGGTGAATGCTCACGAAGCAGTTCGCCCAACCGGAATTGCGAGAACGTACCCGAATTTAATTGGAAACGAAGCAGCAAGAGGAACAGAATATCAGGCTTTTGGAGGTTCTAAACCAAATCACGTTACTGTATTACCTTTCACAAGATTAATTGGAGGCCCAATGGATTACACTCCAGGAATCTTCGAAATGGACATCAGCAAAATGAATCCTGATAACAAATCGCATGTAAACAGTACAATCTGTAATCAATTGGCTTTATACGTTACAATGTACAGCCCGTTACAAATGGCGGCTGATACTCCGGATAACTATAACCGTTTTCCAGATGCTTTCCAGTTCATTAAAGATGTGGCTGTAGATTGGTCTGAAAGCAAATATATCGAAGCTGAACCTGGCGATTTTATTACGGTTGCCCGTAAAGCAAAAGGGACAAATAACTGGTTTGTTGGAAACGTAAACGGAGACAATTCCCGTACTTCAAACATCGATTTCAGTTTCCTTGAAAAAGGTAAAAAATATACCGCAACAATTTATGCTGATGCAAAAGATGCGCATTACAAAACGAATCCGCAAGCTTATACGATCAGGAAAATTGCTGTAACTAATAAATCAAAATTATCTCAGTTATCTGCTCCGGGAGGAGGTTATGCGATCAGCATAATTGAAACGAAATAATTTTAATTAACACCATAAGAATGTAAGTCCATTTAAATAGAAATCTCCCCAATTTTTGTCTTAAATGTTCTTACATTTCTTATTTGGTTTAAATTCTACTTTACTATGAAGAATCAAAAAACATCATTTCGAATTAACCACATATTCTGTAAAACACTCTTTTTAATTCTACTATTTTCTGCTTCCGCGAAAGCGCAAATTCAAAAAGTAGAACCGCCATTTTGGTACGCAGGAATGAAAAATCCGGAGTTGCAGATTATGTTCTACGGTAAAAATATTGCACAATATGAAGCTTCGGTTTCTAATAATGTGGCAATTAAAAACGTAGAAAAAACAGAAAATCCAAACTATCTTTTTGTTACAATTGACACACAAAACATAAAAGCTTCTGAATTTGTTTTCTCTTTCAAAGCCAATAACAAAGTCGCTTTTACTCAAAAATATTCCCTTAAAGAAAGAAGAGCGAATTCGGCGGACAGAAAAAGTTACGATTCTTCAGACTTGATTTACCTAATAATGCCCGATCGTTTTGCTAACGGAAACCCGAAAAACGACACCACTGCTTCTTTAACAGAAAAAGCAAATCGCGCAGAACCGGCAGGACGTCACGGTGGAGATATCGAAGGAATTATCAAAAACTTAGATTATATTTCGGCTCTGGGTGCAACAACAATCTGGAACACGCCTTTATGCGAAGACAACGACAAACAACATTCATATCACGGATATGCACAGTCTGACGTTTACAAAATAGATCCGCGTTACGGAACGAATGAAGATTACGTTCGTTTATCATCAGAAATGCATAAAAAAAACATGAAACTGGTTATGGATTATGTTACCAATCACTGGGGAATTACCCACTGGATGATGAAGGACATGCCAACAAAAACCTGGTTCAATCAATTTGAAACTTTCACGCAAACGCACCACAGACGCGAAGTTATTACAGATATCCATGCTTCAAAAATCGATCAAGAAGTTTGTGTGGATGGATGGTTTGTACCTTCTATGCCAGATTTGAATCTAAGAAATCCTTTAGTGGCAAAATACTTAACTCAAAATGCCATTTGGTGGATTGAATACGCAAATCTTGATGGATTTAGAGTGGATACTTATAATTACTCTGACCAAAAGGCAATGGCCAATTGGGCAAAATCAATTACGAATGAATATCCTAATTTTAATATCGTTGGTGAAATCTGGATGCACAATCAGGCTAATTTGGCTTATTGGCAAAAAGACAGCAAAATTGGTGCGATCGAAAACTACAATTCGAATTTACCAAGTGTAATGGATTTTACACTTCAAAGTCAGGTTACTTCTGCTTTCAGCGAAGATGAACCAAGCTGGGACAACGGCTTGATTAAATTCTACAACAATTTTGCCATGGATTATTTATATCCAAACACAAATAACATTTTGGTTTTTGCCGAAAATCATGACACTGATCGTATGAATGATAAGTTTAAATACGATTTTTCAAAATACAAACTGGCAATGACTTTATTGGCTACAGTTCGTGGAATTCCGCAAGTTTATTACGGTTCAGAAATTGGAATGGGCGGCGACAAAAGCAAAGGCGATGCCGATATTCGTCAGGATTTTCCCGGCGGATGGTATGGTGATAAAAACAATGCCCTGACCGCAGCAGGAAGAACAACTGAGCAAGCACAATACTTCGATTTTACTTCAAAATTATTCAACTGGAGAAAATCAAATGAAGCTGTTCATACCGGTAAAATGACACATTATATTCCGGAGAATAACACTTATGTGTATTTCAGATATAATGATACAAAAACGGTAATGGTGGTTTTCAATAACAATGCAAAAGTACAAACTGTGAAGACCAATCGTTTTAAAGAAAACATCAAAAACTTTAAATCAGGAAAAGATGTACTAACCGGAAAAACATTTGATTTAGCTACTGAAATTACATTAGAACCGAAATCAGCTTTGGTTTTAGAATTGGAATAAAACCGGAGTACGTTTAATTTTTTCCGCCACGAATTCACGAATTATTATTTAGCATCTTATTGAAGAAAATAAATTCGTGAATTCGTGGCTATTTTTTTTGCATTAATCAAATTATAAATCTTCGTTAAATTCAGAATAAATGAAAAAATACACTTTCCTTTTTTTACCTTTAGTATTCTTAATCACGAGTTGTTCTGGCTCAAAATCAGTTTCAATGAATAACGAAAATACTTCAAAAACACCTTTCGTCTGGGAAGGAGCAAATGTTTACTTTTTACTTACCGATCGTTTTTATAATGGAAATACCGACAACGACATAAATTTCAACCGAACCAAAACCCCTGCAAAATTGCGCGGATTTGAAGGCGGAGATATCATCGGAATTACAAAAAAAATCGAATCAGGATATTTTGAGAAACTAGGAATAAATGCCATTTGGCTTACGCCGATTGTAGAGCAAATTCACGACGGCGTTGACGAAGGAACAGGTTTGACTTTTGGATTTCACGGGTATTGGGCAAAAGACTGGACGGCTTTGGATCCGAATTTTGGAACTAAAGAAGATTTGGCAAAACTAGTTCAAAAAGCACACGAAAAAGGGATTAGAATTATTCTGGATGGCGTAATCAATCATACCGGACCTGTAACTGCCGAAGATCCCGTTTGGCCTTCGGATTGGGTTAGAACCGGAGTAGTTTGTGATTACAAATCATTCGAAAATACAACCATGTGTACTTTGGTCGATAATCTTCCAGATATAAGGACCGAAAGTACGCAGGAAGTCCAACTCCCTCCTTTTTTGATTGAAAAATGGAAAAAAGAAGGCCGTTATGAAAAAGAAATAGCTTCGTTGGATGAATTCTTTAAAAGAACCAATTATCCAAGAACACCAAAATATTACATCATAAAATGGCTGACGGATTATATCGCAGAATTCGGAATTGACGGTTACAGAGCCGATACCGTAAAACATACCAACGAAGATGTTTGGGCCGATTTTAAAAAAGAATGTGATTACGCTTTCGAAAACTGGAAGAAACATCATCCTTTACAGGTTTTAGATCAAAACCCATTTTATACCATTGCCGAAGTTTACGGTTACGGAATTAGCGGTGGACAGGATTATGATTTTGGAGACAGAAAAGTAAATTATTTCCAGAATGGTTTCAACAGCATGATCAATTTTGAATTCAAATGGAACGCCGCTCAAAACAATTACGAAGGTTTATTTTCTAAATATTCAAATGCTTTAAACAATGACTTAAAAGGATATTCCGTCCTTAATTATATGTCATCGCATGACGACGGTCAGCCTTTTGATGCGAACAGAACTAAAACTTTAGAAGCCGGAACAAAACTATTATTATCTCCGGGAATGTCGCAGGTTTATTACGGAGATGAATCAGGAAGATCTTTAGTTGTGGAAGGAACAAACGGCGATGCAACGCTTCGTTCCAACATGAATTGGGATGATATCCTGAACAATCAGGAAACCAAAAAAACACTTTTACATTGGCAGAAACTAGGGCAATTCAGAAAAAATCATCCTGCCATTGGTGCTGGAATTCATCAGCAAATTAGTTCTGAATTTTATGTTTTCTCCCGAACGTTCTCCAAAGGAACTTTCGAAGATAAAGTCATTATTGGCTTAGATTTACCAAAAGGAAAAAAAGAAATTCCAGTAAATGCTATTTTTGAAAACGGAACAAAAGTAAGAGACACTTATTCAGCTCAAAATATCGAAGTTATCGATGGAAAAGTTACTATTGATAGTGATTTCGATGTCGTTTTATTGGAACGTACTTAACCGCAAAGAGCGCAAAGTTTTACGCAAAGGTCGCATAGTTTTTTCGCCACGAATTCACGAATTTAAATCTTCAATGATTGTCAAAAAATAATTCGTGAATTCGTGGCTATTTAATTTTTACAAATTCCTTGCGACCTTTGCGTAAAACTTTGCGACATTTGCGGTTAAACTCTCTAGACATGCTAAAAATAGCACATCGCGGTGCCAAAGGCTACGAACCCGAGAATACTTTACAAGCCTTCCAAAAAGCATTGGACCTAAATGCCGACGGAATCGAACTTGACGTTCATTTAAGCGTTGACGGGCATATAATTGTAATTCACGATGATACCATCGACAAAATGACCAGCGGGAAAGGTTTTGTAAATACCTTATCTTTGCCGGAGTTAAAATCATTTCTGATTGCCGAAAAGCATGAAATTCCAACTTTAAATGAAGTTTTTAATCTGGTAGATAAAAAGTGCCTGATCAATATCGAATTGAAAAATTCCGATACTTTCTCTAAAGTTGTAGCTTTAATTGAAGAATATATTTCAGAGAAAAATTGGAAATACGAGCATTTTATCGTTTCGAGTTTTGATTGGAGTGCCCTGCAACATGTTCATGATTTAAATCAAAACATCCCAATTGGTGTATTAACAGAAACCGATTTGAATCTAGCTTTGGCTTTCGCCGAAACAATAAAAGCAAAGGCCATTCATCCTTATTATCATTTATTGAATGAGGAAAATACTAAGGAAATTCAGGAAAAAGGATTTCTGGTTTTGCCCTGGACAGTAAATATCGAGGAAGACATTCAAAAAATAAAAAGTTTTAAAGTTGACGGAATAATTACTGATTTTCCAGATAAAATATAAAGTTTAAAATAGCCACGAATTCACGAATTATTTTTTCTCAAACATTGTCAAAAAATAATTCGTGAATTCGTGGCTAACCCAAAAAATATGATTCAAAATTTCGATATCCTAATTGTTGGCGGAGGCGCTGCAGGTTTTTTTACAGCAATAAATATTGCAGAGAAAAATCCGAAACTGAAAATTGCCATTTTAGAAAGAGGGAAAGAAGTACTTTCTAAAGTCCGCGTTTCTGGTGGCGGAAGATGCAACGTAACCCACGCTTGTTTTGAACCGAATGAATTGGTCAAATTTTATCCGCGTGGCGAAAAAGAACTTCGCGGCCCTTTTCATCAATTTTGTTCGGGCGATACAATAGAATGGTTCGAAAAACATGGCGTTGAATTAAAAATTGAAGACGATGGCAGAATGTTTCCGGTTTCGAATTCTTCGCAAACGATAATCGATTGTTTCTTAAAAGCAACCGGAAAATTAGGCATCAAAGTGTTGACAGGTCAAAGCGTACAATCGATTTACAAGGCAGAAAATCATTGGAAAATCGATACCCAAAACGATAAATTTACAGCCGAAAAATTAGTTTTAGCAACCGGAAGCAATCCTAAAATATGGGAAATGCTTCAGGAGAAAGGACATGCGATTATTAGCCCTGTTCCTTCCCTATTTACTTTCAACATCAAAGATTCTCGAATTAAAGAATTACCTGGCGTTGCGGCACAAGTTACCGTTAATGTAAAAGATACCAAACTAGAATCAACCGGACCTTTGTTAATCACACATTGGGGAATGAGCGGCCCAGCGATTTTGAAACTTTCGGCATGGGGTGCGCGCATTTTATTCGACAAAAATTATCAGTTTACGATTTTTGTAAATTGGTTAAATGATATAGATACAGAAGATGCAGAGAAAATTCTGAAAGACTTAAAACAGGAACACGCCAAAAAAGCCGTTTCAAAAAAATCGCCTTTCGACTTCCCAAATCGTTTGTGGGAAAGTTTGGTTTTGGCTTCTGAAATTGACGCGGAAACAAAATGGGCTGATTTATCTAAAATTCAATTGCAGAACTTAGCTTCCCAACTCACAAAAGCAAAATTTCAGGTCAACGGAAAAAGTACTTTTAAAGAAGAATTCGTTACAGCCGGTGGTATTGATTTAAAAGAAATCAACTTTAAAACCATGGAAAGCAAATTGCATCAAAACCTTTATTTTGCTGGTGAAATTGTAAATATCGATGCTATCACAGGAGGTTTTAATTTTCAAAATGCCTGGACAAGCGGGTTTATTTTGGCTAACAATATATAATTAGAATGAAATATAAAGGAATTATTTTTGATTTAGACGGAACATTAGTCAACTCACTAGAAGACATTTCAGACGCAATGAATAATGTTCTTACAACTCTAAATTATCCGACACATACTTATGATGCTTATCAATATTTTATAGGAAGCGGATTGCGAAATTTAGTAAGCAAAGCTTTGCCGGCATCAAACAATTCAGAAAATGAAATCGAAGTTTGTTTCGAAAATATGATTGCGGAATATCGTGAAATTTGCACGCTGAAAACAAAACCTTACGCAGGAATTGTTGAATTGCTGGATAATTTAGTTTCAAGAGATATCAAATTAGCCGTTTTTTCCAACAAAGCAGACGAGCTTACCAAAAAAATAGCTTCAGAAATATTCCCGGATTATTTTAATACCGCCGTTGGTTTAAGTACTGAAGCGCTTAAAAAACCAAATCCGTTTGAAGCAATTGAAATAAGCAAAAACTGGAACCTAAAAACAGAAGAAATTATTTTCATCGGCGACTCCGATATTGATATGCTAACAGCGACAAATGCCAATATGTTTCCCCTTGGCGTTTCATGGGGTTATAGAACAGAAGAAGAATTGATCGCCAGCGGTGCCAAATTGGTAATCAATACGCCTTCAGATTTAATTGAAATATTGTAGAAAGTTTTCAGTCTCAGTCACAGTTTCAGTTGTTTTGACTGAGACTGAAAACTGTGACTGTGAACTGTGACTGTAAACTGCGACTGAGACTGAAAACTCGACAAAACCGAATTAACAAGAATTTACAGATTCTGTAAGTTTTCGTTAAGACTATACTAATAATTTTACTATCAACTAAATACCATTAGATGAAAGTAAAATTACTTACCACAATTTCTTTTTTCACTTACCAGCTTTCTATTTCTCAAACGGAAAAATTACTTCACGGAAAAGTTGTTTCTCAAAGCAATGTCCTAAAAGGTGTCGAAGTCATTAATAAAACAGCCAAAACAAGTACGACTACAAATGCTTTGGGAGAATTTTCTATTTTGGTAAATATTAAAGACAGCCTGATTTTCTTTTCTAAAGATTATTTCTTTTCGAGATTGAAAATAACTCATCAAAATATTGAGACCAATAATCTGGTAATCAATATGATCCTAAAACCAGAAGAGCTAAAGGAAGTGGTCATAACCAAAATGGAACTTCCTAAAATTGATTTTGATGCAGAAGCAATTGCGAGAGTAAACACTGACAATGAGGCCAAAGATTTAAGACGCTTTATTCCGGTTTATGATGGCACAATACCAAACGGAATGAATTTTGGTGCAATTAGCAGCAAAATTATAAGTTTATTTAAAACCGATAAAGAAGAACCCAAAAAGAAAACTCAGGAAATCGATTTTAAAAAACTTATTATAACTACAGTTCCTGAAACTTTCTTTACGAAAGACCTAAAATTAACTTCCGAAGAAAAGGAACTTTTTCTTCAATTCTGTGATGCCGATACAAAATCTAAAACGCTTTTAGAGCATTCTAATATTCTGGCAACAATGGATTTTTTGACTGCTAAAAATGATGAGTTTAAGAAATTAAAAAAATAATTAGATGAAAGTAAAACTACTCACCACAATTTCTTTTTTCACTTATCAGCTTAGTATTTCGCAGACAGAGAAAGTCCTTCAAGGAAAAGTCATTTCTCAAGAACTGTTACTTAAAAATGTTGAAGTCATAAACAAAACTGCACAAACTAGTACGAGAACAAATGAATTGGGAGAGTTTTCTATTTTAGCAAAAGAGCAGGACAGTTTATTGTTTTTTTCAAAGGATTATTTATTTACAAGATTGAAGCTAACTTTAAAAGATTTAGAAAAAAACTATTTCATTGTTGAAATGACTCCAAAAGCCGAAGAACTGGAAAATGTTGTAGTTTCTCGAGCAGTTTTTACTAAAACTGAACTTAAAAAAATCGCCAACGATAGAGAAGAAATAAATAAAATCAAAATTCGCAAGCAATTTGATGATGTTACTACAAACGTTACTGTTTATGATGGTAAAATTAAAAATGCTATAAATTTCACTTACCCCATTTTTGATAAACCGAAGAAGAAAATTGAGCCGCATGAAAACCGTTTTAAGAAACTTGTCATCGCTTCTTGTCCACCTGATTTCTTCGTTAAAAATTTAAAATTAAAACCAGAAGAAAAAGAACTTTTCCTAAATTTTTGTGATGTTGATCCAAAATCGAAAATCCTTTTAGAACATCCGAATGTTTTGGCAACGATGGATTTTTTGTATGCTAAAAATGAAGAATTTAAGAAGTTGAAATAGATTTTTTTAGTTTTTTCCATTTTAAGAAAAATATAATTCAAACAAATCAATAAGGCAATAGAAAACTTAAAATCTATTCATAGCATAAAACGTATTGATTAAACTTGAAACCTGAAACAAAAAAACTTGAAACAAAATCTTACCTGTTCAGCCACCAAATACTAGCATTCAAAACCGCCGCAAAAGCAACCCAAGCCATATATGGAATCAGTAAATAACCCGCAGTTTTATTGATTTTGATAAATTTTAAATACGTTTCATAAATCATCAGCCATAAAAGCGCAATTTCGATTAAAGCCAAAAGCGGATTTTTTAATCCGAAGAATAAATAAGACCAAATCGCATTCAGCGTTAACTGAATAATAAAGAAAAGAAGTGCTTTTTTTACGACGTCATTTTGTTCTTTGATTTTATCCCATACTAATCCGGCAGCGACCGCCATCAAAATATAAAGTAATGTCCACATTGGCATGAAAATCCAATTTGGCGGATTAAAAATTGGTTTTACAAGCGTTGGATACCAGCTTTCTACACTTGGCCTTGTTACTGTACTTGCAGAGTATCCTACCGCTAAACAAACCAATAAAGCTATCGCAATTTTTACGAATTTATTCATTTTATTAAATTTTGAATCAAAAATAGTCAAAAGAAAAATTGTACGCTAAATAAGTATTACAAGTTCATTTAATAAAGCATCTTTATATTTTCTTATATTACTTATATGGTGAAAAAATTTAAAAACTATCTTTGCCAAAATTTATATTTCATGTTTACAACAGCTGATTTTATTCCTAAAAAATATACTTCTACAATCGAAAACGGAAATTTTGAGTGGAGCGCTCCCAGCAATATTGCATTAGTAAAATATTGGGGGAAAAAAGACAATCAAATTCCGGCAAATCCTTCAGTTAGTTTTACGTTGAATAACTGTAAAACCATTACCCAATTAGGTTTTGAAAAAAGAGTAAACCAAAATTCTTTTTCATTTGATTTATTATTTGAAGGAAAACCAAAAGAAGATTTCAAACCGAAAATTCAGAAGTTTTTAGAGCGAATTGAAGTGTATCTTCCGTTTTTGAAAGAGTATCATTTTACGATTGATACTCAAAATACCTTTCCGCACAGTTCAGGAATCGCTTCTTCAGCATCTGGAATGGCGGCTTTGGCCATGAATTTTATGAGTTTGGAGAAAGAGCTATATCCTGAAATGACAGAAGATTATTTCTATCAAAAAGCGTCTTTTTTAGCTCGTTTAGGTTCGGGAAGTGCTTGCCGCAGTGTAAAAGGAAAGGTTGTAGTTTGGGGACAGGAGCGGGAGCGAATTGGCGAAGCAAATCAGCACAAAACTATAGGAAGCTCTGATTTATTTGGAGTTGAATTTCCGTATGCAATTCATGAAAATTTCAAGAATTACCAGGATACTATTTTATTGGTTGACAAAGGTGAAAAGCAGGTTTCAAGTACTGTTGGACATGATTTGATGCACAATCATCCGTATGCTGAAAGACGTTTTGCTCAGGCACATGAAAATCTGGATCAGTTGATTGCCATTTTTGAAAATGGAAATCTGGAAGAATTCATTAAAGTTGTTGAGAGTGAAGCGTTGACTTTACATGCGATGATGATGACCTCTATGCCCTATTTTATTTTGATGAAACCAAATACTTTGCAGATCATAAATGCAATTTGGAAATTCAGAAATGAAACCCAGATTCCGGTTTGTTTTACGCTGGATGCGGGTGCAAATGTACATGTACTTTATCCCGAAAACGTTAGCGCTAAAGTATTACAATTTATTAAGGACGAATTAGTTGTATTTTGTCAGAATGGTCAGTACATTTGCGATCAAATTGGAGAAGGAGCAATTGCATTGTAATTTTCCGTATCTTTATATTGATAATACATATTTCAAAGTCAGAACATGAATACTGCAACTATAAAACTTTACGATTTATTTAGAAAAGAACTTAATCTTGATGAAGCAAAAGCTAAGGAATTTGTGGAAGCAATTGACAGAACAATTAGTGAAGAAATCAGACAAGATAAAAACGAAATAGCCTCTAAAGATTTTGTAAAAAAAGAAATTACAGATGCAAAGAATGACATGATAAAGTGGTTTGTTGGTCTATTTTTTGCTCTAGCCATGATGATCATTGGATTATACATTAAAGGCTAATTAAAAATGAATATTGAATTAGAAAAAATCGAAGTAGCAAAACTGATTATGGAATGTAACAATCCTATAATCATAAGAAAAGTTCGAGAGATTCTTGAGAAGGGATTAAATAAAAAATCTTCTACACCAAATAAAATTAAGAAAGACATAAAATAAACATGAAAGGACCATTATTTTACTCAAAAATATTACTCTTTGGAGAATACGGAATTATTCGTGACTCTAAAGGACTTTCTATTCCTTATAATTTTTACAATGGTGCTTTGAAGAGAATCGAAGATCCTTCGACAGAAGCAATAGCATCAAACGCAAGTTTAAAACGTTTTGCAACTTACCTTGAAACTTTACAGACAGAACAACCGGAGTTGGTTACTTTTGATTTGGCAACTTTAAAAAATGATGTTGAAACAGGAATGTATTTCGATTCTAGTATTCCACAAGGTTACGGAGTTGGAAGCAGCGGTGCACTTGTTGCTGCGATTTACGATAAATATGCGACTCACAAAATAACAGTTTTAGAGAATTTAACTCGTGAAAAACTGTTACAACTAAAAAATATATTTTCTCAAATGGAGAGCTTTTTTCATGGAAAAAGTTCTGGTTTGGATCCTTTAAACAGTTATTTAAGCATTCCAATTTTAATCAATTCCAAAGATAATATTGAAGCAACCGGAATTCCGACTCAAAGTTTTGACGGAAAAGGCGCTGTCTTTTTATTAGACTCAGGAATTGTAGGCGAAACGGCTCCAATGGTAAACATTTTCATGGAAAACCTAAAAGACAAAGGTTTCCGTGCCATGCTTAAAAACCAATTTGTGAAATATACTGACGCTTGTGTAGAAAACTTTTTACACGGCGACATGAAATCTTTGTTTACGAATACCAAGAAACTTTCAAAAGTTGTTTTGAATAACTTCAAACCAATGATTCCAGAGCAATTTCACGGAATCTGGCAACACGGAATTGACACAAACGATTATTATTTAAAACTTTGTGGTTCTGGCGGTGGTGGTTATATTCTTGGTTTTACTGAAGATTTAGAGCGTGCAAAAGCTTCTTTAAAAGACTATAAACTGGAAGTAGTTTATCAGTTTTAAGTTTAAATATTCAAAAAGCGTCGATTATTTGAATACATTTTCCTGAAATTTTTCCCTAAAAAAGGTATTGAAGTATGAAAAGTATTTTAAAGATTATCAAAGCAACTTTTTTAGGCGGAATTCTCTTTTTAGCCCCATTAATTTTATTATTGGTACTTCTGGAGAAAGGGTTTAGCATTATTCAAAAAATCACAAAACCAATAGTTCATCAATTTCCTGACGTAAAAGTTTTAGGATTGGCAATTGAGGAAATCATAGCTATCTTTATTATAGCTTTTATTTGTTTTACAGCAGGTTTAATCGCCAAAACTGGTGGCGCACAAAAATTGATACGAAAATTAGAAGACGGAATATTAAGCTTCGTTCCCGGATACTCTTTCATGAAAAACATGAACGAAAGCATGTTGGGTTTTGAATCCAATGAAGATTTAAAAGTCATTTTGGTTCCTACAGATGCTGGTTTACAATTTGCTTTTTTGGTAGAAGAAATAAACGAAAACAAATTTGCTGTTTTTATTCCCGATGCTCCAAATCCGTGGAGCGGTTCTGTAGTTTTTGTAGATAAAAAAGATATTACAGAAGTGGAAATCTCTCAAAAAGAAGCACTGGCCTGCATTCGAAAATTGGGTTACGGATCGGCGGCATTATTAAAAAACAAACTTTAATCATTCGGTAGCTTCGCTAAAAAATCTTAAATTACACCCCAATCTCAAAAATTTAATCAAAAAATGTTAAGCAGACAGCACAAACTTTTAGTAATGAAAATTGTTAGTTTGTTCTCTGTCGTAAGAGGCTACAACATTCCGATTATTGTTTTGGCACAATATTTATCAGCGATTTTTATATTGGCACCTGAGAAGAGAGCGCTCGATATTTTACTCGATTTCAATTTATTTTTGATTGTTTTTGCTTCGGCAATCACCATTGCTTCAGGATATATTATCAATAATTTTTACGACAGCCAAAAGGATTTGATTAACAGACCAAACAAATCAATGCTGGATCGTTTGGTGAGTCAAAAGACAAAATTGTCGGTATATTTTACTTTGAATTTTATTGCGGTTTTAATGGCATTCATTGTTTCCTGGCGTGCTTTTTTGTTCTTTTCGGCCTATATTTTCCTAATTTGGTTTTACTCTCATAAGATTAAAAAACTTCCAATTGTTGGAAACCTGACCGCTGCTTTTTTGGCCGTTGTGCCATTTTTCGCGATTCTTTTGTATTTCTACAACAAGATTTCGTTTGAAGAAATTGAAGATCACATGAGTCATTTTATGGTAATTTCAGCCCATGCGATTTTCTTGTTTTTATTGCTACTCATTCGCGAAATGATAAAGGATTTAGAGAATCTCAAGGGCGACTTAGCCAACGATTACAGAACGATTCCCATACTTTATAATGAAAAGGTTTCAAAACAAGTTATTACTGCTTTGACTGTTTTAACTGTACTTCCGGTCTATGTTCTGATCAACATTTATGATGTTGGTTATATGGACATTTACTTTTATGTATGCTTTGGCGTTATGCTTTTTTTTCTGATTTATTTGTGGAAGTCAAATTCTAAAGAACACTATTTATTACTGCACAATGTTTTGAAATTTCTGATTGTATCCGGCGTTTTTTGCATTGTTTTGATTAATCCGAGTGTTTTGTGGCACGGAAAGGCTCTTATTTCTCGGTTTTAGTAAGTTGTTACACAGAGATTCACCGAGAATTCCACAGAGATTCGCAGCGTTTTTTTTAAAACTTTGTGTAACTCCGTGTTTAACTTTGTGAAGCTCTGTGGAATAAAACAACAGTAAAGTGCATAAAAAAAGCCAATTACAAGTCTTTAAACCGCCTAAAAACGATAGCTATTAATCTAAGGACAATGAACTTAGGATTATTTAGCAAGAATAAACTATCTTTGCACAAATTACAGAATTTATGAACAATAAGGAAGGCAATAATCAAAGAGGCGGTTCTAGACCAAATAGCTCTAGGCCAAACTCTAACAAGCCAAAACCTCCCATGGCGAAGCGCGCTCAAGGGCCAAAAAAAGTAAAGCCGGCTGTTAAGGCTGCTGAAGAAGAAAAGGCAGAAAAAATTAAAAAACAGAATCAGGCTCCAAAAAGACAAAAAGCTGCAGACGAAATTCGTTTGAACAAATACATCTCTAATTCAGGTGCTTGTTCGCGTCGTGATGCCGATATATACATTCAGTCTGGAAACGTTAAAGTAAATGGCGTTCCGGTTACTGAAATGGGTTATTTAGTGAAATTAAACGATGTCGTAAATTTTGACGGTGTTACTTTGACTCCTGAAAAGAAAGAATACATCTTGTTGAACAAACCTAAAAACTTTACAACTGCACTTGATGAAGGTCAGGAATACCGTAACGTTCTGGAACTTGTTCGTGGTTCTACAACAGCAAAAATTGCTCCGATTGGAAGAATGGACAAAAACACAACTGGTTTATTGTTATTCACCAACGATACAGATATGATTCGTAAATTTACTTTACCGAGTCAGAAATCGTCTAAAATTTACCAGGTTTCACTAGACAAAAACTTAAAATTTGAGGATTTAGAAAAAATCAGCAAAGGTTTGGTTCTTGATGGACACCGTGTATTTGTTGAAGAGGTTAGTTATATTGATAATGAACCAAAGAGCGAAGTTGGACTTAAATTACGTTCATCGAATGTAAAAGTGGTTCGCGCTATTTTCGAAAACTTCGAATATGATGTTTTACGTATAGATCGTGTATCATTTGCAGGTTTAACCAAAAAGAATTTACCAAGAGGTAACTGGCGCTTTTTGACCGAGCAAGAAATTATCAATTTGAAAAACGTTTAATAAACAATTCAAATTCAATAATATAAATCCTGTTTTACTTTTGTAAGATGGGATTTTTTTTATTTAGAAACTGAAAAAATTATGTCCAAAAAGGGTAAAAATAGATCTTCCCATAGATTGATTTTTGTCTTCAACAGCTTCGTAACATGAAAATCCTAAGATGATTTTGATTCCTGGCTGGATGCTGTTTAAAATTTCTCTTTTCTGTTCTTCAAGAAGTAATTTTAAACTGTCTAGTAGCTGAATGTTGTTCTTAAGGTATGAAACTACTAGTAATGCTGAGAAGTTAAGTATTTCTCTTGCTGTTTCGCTTTTGATTCCGACTTCATTTGAAATCATTTCAGAAATTCTTCCTTTTTTTTCAGTAAAAATTCCTTTCAATAAAGCATTTCCTTCTATACGGTAACAATCATCGACTGATAAAATTCTTCCTGAGGTAAAATCGACTTCCTGATAAAAAGTGGAATCATCTGCAATTAATGTGGTAAGCTCTTTGTAGAAACCCGACTCCTCGGCCCTATTGTACAATCCCATTAAAATGGTTCCGATCGAGACATCGATTCCTTTGATTAAGAGTGCATCATTTTCAAAATAAAACTTGTTCAACTTGGAAACAACATTAGAAGAAATAAAACGTCTAAGTTCAATTTGTAGGTTAGGAGTCATACTTAATTTATTTAAAAAAATTATTTATACTTATTCAAAATAATCGATAAAAGGGGCTTTTTTATCGTTTATCAGGATAAAAATATAAAATATTTTAACATTTCCAAAGATTAAGTTAAAAATTTAATACTGAATTTAACAATTGTTTTAGCAGAAAACTCCGGACTATCAATAAACATAACCGTTTTGTTATCAAAATAAAAAGAAAATATTTTTAAAAAAAATCAAATCTTTCCTTAATAGTTTTAAAAAATAGGAAAAAGCTTAGGTCAATGTTACATAATTAAAACAATATGTTTCGATATTCCCATGTTACATGCAGAAAAACACCTAGAAAAATAATACAAAACATAAAATTGATAAAACTCGAGGCAAGAAACCCGAGTAGCGAACCGGTAGCTGCTTTCAAAGCTCTTTTATGATTTTTGGAATCATAAATAAGTTCGCCAACAAATGCACCAACAAATGGTCCGATGATAACGCCAAACGGAATTGGAGACAAAATTCCAACAATCAAACCAATATTTGTTCCCCAGACTCCGTAGGAACTTCCTCCAAATTTTTTGGTTCCCTTCGATGGAATTACATAATCGAGAATGGTAATAACTATGGTTATCAAAAGTGTAATTCCCAGAACCCAATAGTTGTTTTCGACCGCTTTTGTTAAATACAACAACAACAATCCAACCCAACAACTGGACAAACCAGGTAAAACAGGCATAAAACTACCAAAAATACCAATGACAATGCATATAAAACCGAGTGTAAACAATAGTAAATCCATATATTTTTTTGTAAATTTGTCTAGCAACAGTCAGAAAAATTAGACAATGCATAGCCTTTTAAAATTATTTTTTATTTGTTTCTTGATCCTGGCAATCAACGAAATGACTTATGCACAAGCTAAAAAACTGTCTGTCGATGATCGATTACTTCAGGACAGTATTTATAAAAGTAATAAGAAAAAAGTATTAAATTTCTCTATGAAGGAATTTGACGCGCTTTTTTTCGAATATTTTAATCGAAAAAATGATCCGAAAATTGTGTTTACGAAGACTGAATTTTACAATTATACGGTTCAAATTGCTACATTTTCAGACAGACTCGCTTCTTTATATCCGGATCAGAAAGAAATTGCCGCAACTAACAAGGAAAAATGGCTTTCAGAAAGCTATGAAGAATATTTGCAATACAAAGGTTCGCAAAAAAAATAATCGTATTTTTATAATCTAATCAGTTCACAATCAATATTAAAATCTTGAAGCAGTTTTCCCTTTTTTTAGTTTTTATCATTTTTAATTCTTGCCAATATTTTGACAAGCAGGTTCCGTCTGAAAAAGAATTACTTCAAAAAGAGTTAAAAGCAATCAACTGGAAAGAAGTCGACGAATATCCCTCAGTTCCTGAATGCGAAAAAATAACCGACAAAAAACTGCGCCAGCAATGTTTTTTTGAGGTAATGGGACAACTTATTGAAGCAAAATTAGACATTGATACTTTATCAATTCTTTATCCTGAACTGGATACCATCGAAGTCAAAGTAACCGTTTTCCCGAACGCAACAATGAAATTTGAACCGCAGTTTCCTAAAGACACTGTTGCTTATGATACCATTAAAATCGATAGTATTCTGCATGCTCGTTTAGTCGATTTCCCAAAAGTAAATCCGGCAATTAAACGCGGAATTCCGGTAAAAACCCAATTTATTCTGCCTGTTATTATTAAGGCTAAAGATCAGAAATAATTTTTTTTACCACCATTGTTTTTTCACCGTATAAGCGATATAAGAACATTTAAAAATTTGGTTTTACTATTAGAAATATAAGAAGTTATTTCGTCTTATTTGGAATTTGGATTCTTTTGCATCGGAAATTTAAATTCGGAACTTTCTTCCCTTCCATTCATAAGAGCCAAACAAACTATACAAAGCCACAGCCGAACTGAAAAAAGGATAAAACAGACTGCTTAAAACCAAGCTTTTAATTCGGCTTCTTGTCAGGAATTGATTCGTGCTGTAAAGCAAAACAAAATCAATCCCGAATTTAAAAAAGACGAATAAGACAAATATTGGATAGGACCAAATTCCGAACAATAAAAAGAAAAATCCGATTACAAAGCTCAGAT
This sequence comes from Flavobacterium aquidurense, assembly GCA_900107365.1. GTDB lineage: Bacteria > Bacteroidota > Bacteroidia > Flavobacteriales > Flavobacteriaceae > Flavobacterium > Flavobacterium aquidurense. Next base: position 34,431 of record FNPS01000006.1, on the reverse strand, counting down.
TTCCAAAGAAGACAATCAATCCTAAAAACTTTCCGAAACTACTTTTATAAGAACTTGTTTTGGCTGCCCAGCGTACTCTTTGATAAAATAAAGCTTTCCAGTTCTCTGCTGGTTTTGTAATTACGATTGCTTCTTCGGCTTTTAAATAATGAACTTCTTTTGGAAATTCCTCCGCAGCTTTTTGCAATAAAAAAACATCATCGCCGCTGGCAATTTTATTGTTTCCTTCAAATCCATTCAGTTTTTCAAACAAAGATTTGGTGTAGGCAAAATTGGCTCCATTGCACATAAAAGCTTTATTTAAACCAAAACTTCCGATTGTGGCACCTTGTAAACTCGTTAAATCCAATTGTTGGAAATGATGCAAAAACGAATTTTCACATTCATATGAAACGGCACCCGCCAACATCGAAACCTGATTTTCCTGAATATAATTATCGAAGATTACGAGCCAGTTTTCAGGCACAATACAATCAGCATCTGTAGTAATAACCCAATTGGTTTTTACGTGCTGCATTGCTGTTGTAATAGCGTCTTTTTTTGGTGAATTTGAAACGCGAATATTGTCAATCAAACTAACTTGAAACTTGAAACCTGAAACTTGAAACTTTTCTTTAGAACTATCATCAACCAAAATTACTTCGAATAAACCCGTTGGGTAATTTAGCTTTGAAAAGCTATTTAAAAGATTCGGAAGATTCTCCTCTTCATTCCGAAATGGAACTATGATTGTAAAACTCGTTTGTGGTTTTAAATCTGTTTTTTGATATTTTTTGATTCGTAAAAAACCATAAGTAAGTAATCCAATACTAGATATATAAATAACTAAAATTACAGTTAGAATAATGGTCATCATAACTTTTATATAAAAAACATGTTATCAAACATGTAGTCCCTAAGGGACATTTTAAAAAATATTTCTCACTATTTCTACCAATATTGAACTCCTAACGGAGTATATCTCGTAGAGATTATATATTGGTAGTCAAGAATATCGCACCCGCAAATTTGTCCCATAGGGACTAAATATAATATTATAAAAATTATTCATCTTGAATTCCTTGCGAGGTCTTAAAATTCAAAACATAATAACTTCCCCAAACTACTGGCAATACCACATTTAAGAACCACATTAAGGTACTTATAAAAATAACAATCCATTCGTTTACCTGTAAAATTCCGAAGAAATAAACAGCCACACTTCCTTTTACAGCAAAATCTAAAAACTGAAAAGTGGGTAATGAAGAAGCCAAAAAGTAAACAACCGCAATCGTTGCAATCAAAGTCAAATAAGGTAAATCGACATCAAAAGCCAGGAACAAAAAGTAATATTGATGCGAAAAAACCACATAACGTAAAATTCCTAAAATGATATTTTTACGATGAATTGGTTTCGGAATTTCATTGATTTTCTGAATCAGTTTTTCAATGGAATAGCCTTTTATTTTTATACTTTTTAAGAGGAAAGAGGCAAGAAGCAAGATGAAAGATACTGCGATAATTGTTAGAACCCATTTCCAATATCCCAGAAAAAGTAAACCGATTGTTCCAAAGATTACTGTTAAAATCATTTGGATTCCGTTGCAGATTAGATTCAGAAAAACGACATTTTTAGCATCTGATTTTGGATAATACAATGCTTTTCCGGCGTACTCTCCTACTCCATTTGGTGTGAAAATTCCGGCAGTTAAAGCAGCTAAAACTTGTTTTGTGGCTTCTCCTAAAGAAATTTCATGAATAACTTTTGCCAGATTCTGCCACTTTAAAATCTCAAAATAGCGATTCAAAACACTCAAAAGCAATATAAACCCAATTCCTAAAACCGATTGATTTTTACGAAACAAAACAAGGAACTTCTGCCAATCGAGTTTATCGTTGTTCGCGAGCTGATTGTAAATAAAATAAAATGCACCGCCTACAATCAAAAGTTTGATCAGAAGAACAAGGAATTGCTTAGCTTTGTGAGGAATTGAAATCATGCCGCAAAAGTAATCAATTTGAAAATGTGGCAATGAGAATGTGCCAATTAGAAAATTAGAAAATGAGTCAATTTTCTAGAGCGGAAACTTGAAACCTGAAACTTGAAACAAAAAACTCCTTGACAAAAGAACGCATCATATTAGGAATCGACCCTGGAACTACAATCATGGGTTTTGGACTGATTAAAGTCATCAACAAAAAAATGGAATTTTTGCAGTTGAACGAACTGCAATTGTCCAAATATGACAATCATTACCAAAAACTAAAAATCATTTTTGAGCGTACCATCGAATTAATCGAAACGCATCATCCTGATGAAATTGCGATCGAAGCTCCTTTCTTCGGAAAGAATGTTCAGTCGATGCTAAAATTAGGACGTGCCCAAGGCGTTGCAATGGCAGCTGGCCTTTCAAGAGATATTCCGATTACAGAATACGAACCAAAAAAGATAAAAATGGCGATTACCGGAAACGGAAACGCCAGCAAAGAACAAGTTGCCAAAATGCTGCAACAACTTTTAGGTTTAAAAGAATTGCCAAAAAACCTCGATTCAACAGATGGTTTGGCAGCCGCTGTTTGTCATTTCTTTAATTCAGGAAAAATCGTGGCTGGAAAAAGTTATTCGGGTTGGGATGCTTTTGTGAAACAAAATGAAGACAAAGTGAGTAAATAAGATAATGTGCCAATTAGAAAATGTGTCAATTAGAAAATTAGATAATTCTTGGATTGAGAATATACATTATCTCTTTATCAAATTTTCTAATTTTCCCATTATATTGACCATCTACATCATTATCTAATTGTCACATTTTCTAATTATCTAATTAATGAGCGGTATCTACATCCATATTCCTTTTTGCAAGCAAGCTTGCCATTATTGCGATTTTCACTTTTCGACTTCAATGAAGAAGAAAGAGGAGATGGTTTTGGCTTTGGCCAAAGAAATTGTCATGCGCAAAAGTGAATTTGGAAATGATGTTGTTGAAACCATTTATTTTGGCGGAGGAACTCCTTCTGTCTTGACAAATGAAGAAATAAACTTTCTAATCTCAGAAGTCTATAAAAATTATAAAGTCTCAGATAATCCTGAAATTACGCTTGAGGCCAATCCGGATGATTTGTCTTCAGAACGAATTTTAGCATTATCCAAAAGTCCGATAAACCGCTTAAGTATTGGGATTCAGTCTTTTTATGAAGAAGATTTAAAAATGATGAATCGCGCTCATAATTCGGCGGAAGCCAAAAAATGTTTAGAAGAAGCGACTAAGTATTTTGATAATATTTCTTTGGATTTAATTTATGGCATTCCGGGATTAACTGATGAAATGTGGAAACAAAATATTGAAACTGCTTTGAGTTTTGGCGTTCCGCATATTTCAAGTTATGCTTTGACAGTTGAACCTAAAACAGCTTTGAGAAAACTAATTGATACCGGAAAAATTGCTGAACCACAAGACGAAGTGGCTTCCAATCATTTTATGATTTTGGTCGACACCCTTCAAGAAAACGGTTTTATACATTATGAATTGTCCAATTTTGGAAAAGAGAATTATTTCTCGAGGAACAATTCGGCGTATTGGTTAGGCAAAAAATATATAGGAATCGGGCCTTCGGCGCATAGCTATCACGGCGAAAAAAGAGGCTGGAATGTAGCCAATAATTCACTTTACTTAAAATCGATTCAGGAAAACATTTTACCACTTGAAACGGAAATATTATCTAAATCGGATCGTTATAACGAATATATTATGACGGGATTGAGAACCATTTGGGGTGTTTCATTAGAGCGAATCGAAAAGGAATTTGGTTTGAAATATTTGGACTATCTGCAAAAACAAAGTCAGAAATTCCTAAACGATGATTTACTTTCAATTGAAAATGACATTTTAAAACCAACTGCAAAAGGAAAATTTCTGACAGATGGAATTGCTTCAGATTTATTTTATCTAAATTTGGAATGAGAGCTTAACCGCAAGGTTCGCTAAGGGTTTACGCAAAGTTCGCAAGATTTAATTTTTCATAGGAATAATCTTATTTTTTTATATTTTAATTGTATTTTTACAAACCTTAAAATATAATTAAATTACTTTATGTCAGAGAATGAATTATCAAGAATCGTTTTTGATTGTGCTTTAAAAGTCCATCAAACTTTAGGCCCGGGACTTTTAGAAAGTGCTTATGAAGAATGCCTCTATTTTGAATTAAAGAAGACAGGTTTAAGAATTGAAAAACAAAAACCATTACCATTAATTTACGAAGAAATAAAACTAGAAATTGGTTACCGATTAGATATCATAATCGAAAATAAATTAATTTTGGAAATAAAATCAGTCGATGCTTTAAATGAAATTCATTTTGCTCAACTATTGACTTATTTAAAATTAACGGATTGCAAATTGGGTCTATTACTAAATTTTAATGTCATCTTGATAAAAAATGGAATTAAGAGAGTTGTAAATAAACTATAGATGCTAAATTAAAAAGCAAAAAATAAACCTTGCGAACCTTGCGTAAACCCTTAGCGACCCTTGCGGTTAAATAATCATGCTAGCAAAAATCAACAACTTCGAAATCGACTTATCAAAACCCATCGATATTTCAATTCCGTTAACCAATACAGACGAAAACCCGATTGCATGGTACATCGAAAAACCAGTTATTGAACCTGTTATTTTTGGTGATTGGATTGGGAAAGTTTCGGAAGGAAAATCATCAACGAATTTCAATAATATTTTCTTTAATCCGCACGGACATGGAACGCATACGGAATGCCTGGGACATATTACAAACGATTTTTATAGTATCAATCAGGCTTTAAAACAGTTTTTCTTTTTTGCCAAATTGATTACAATTGAACCTGAAAAGATTGGAGAAGATTTGGTTATTACGAAAGATCAAATTTCGGCTTCTTTAAATGGAACCAAAACGGAAGCCATTATTATCAGGACACTTCCAAACCAGGCAGCAAAAAAATCAAGAAAATACTCGAATACAAATCCGCCTTATTTGTCTGAAGAAGCGGCAATTTTCATCCGCGAAAGCGAAATTCAGCATTTACTGATCGATTTACCAAGCGTTGACAAAGAACATGACGAAGGAAAGTTATTAGCGCATAAAGCGTTTTGGAATGTAAAAGACACGCATCAACTAAATAAAGATGCAAGATTTGAAGCGACAATTACCGAAATGATTTTTGTTTCTGATGCAATTCAGGATGACGATTATATATTAAACTTGCAAATTGCTTCTTTTGAAAACGATGCAAGTCCGAGCAAGCCTGTTTTATATAAAATAATTTAGTAGTTTTATATTCACTAATCCGCAATCCTTTCGCATTGAAACCAATAAAGAAACAAAACTTCAAAATTACAGCCCATAATACAATTGGATTATGTGTTTTTCTGCTCGCTTTTTTATTGAATTTCTCTTCACTTTATAGCCAAAACGAGAAATCTCAAGACACCGCAAACTTTATTTATTATCCTGATAAAATAATGATCAGGACAAATTTGAGCACCCAAACTGACAACTATTTACTCAATAATAAAAAGGGATCAAATCTTGACTTGCAAACCAATAATAGTTACAAACTATTCTTAAGTATTGATTATAAATTTATAGGTTTCAGTTACGGTTTTTATCCGAAGTTTTTTGGTGGAAATAAAGACGAAGACCTAAAGGGGAAATCGACTTTCTCCGATTATAACTTTCGTTTCTTTTTAGGACGCTGGCTTCAAACAGTAAATTACAGTAAAACAAAAGGATATTATGTCGCCAATATGTCTGATTTTGAACCAACCTGGATTGAAGGAAAAGATCCGTATCTTCAATTTCCTGATTTTAAGACATTACAATTAGGAATGTCGACTTCTTATCTGTTTAACCCTAAATTCTCACTGAAAAGTATCACATCCTTTACAGAATGGCAGAAAAAAAGTGCCGGAACTTTTCTTCCGTCTTTAATTTATAATTACAACACCATTCGATCAAAAGTAGACGATCTTGACGGTAAACAAAAAGAGTTTGACCTTAAGCTTGCAGCAGGATATTATTATAATTTTATCATTCACAAAAATTTTTATGTTGCTCCCAATTTATCTCCATCCATTGGAGTGAAATTTATGAAAGATAAAAGTAGAGATGCCGGAGTTGAAACCATAGAGAAAGACACCTATTTTACCAAAAATCTGGATGGCGGGCTTAAGATGGGATATAATTCGGACCGAATACTTTTTGGTGCCAGTCTAAATTTCAGCGTTAGCTCCTATAATGAAGATAAAGACAACATTATTAGTAATGATAAAGTTTATGGATTATTGTATTTTGGTTACCGTTTTGATGCACCTGGTTTTATTTCAAAACCTGTAGAAAAAATTGACAATAAAATTAAAATGTAGTAAAATAAGTTGCTAAGGTTCTGAGATATTAAGAAACTAAGTTTCCTTAGTGTCTCAGAACCTTAGTACCTCAGAACCTATTCAAAAAAAATGAATCAAATTACCGTTTCGACCGATAAAAACAAACTTGATGTTCCTTTCATACAAAACTTTCTAAAAGATATTTATTGGGCCGCCGGACGAACAATTGAAGAAGTTCAGACTACTATTGATGCTTCTGTTTGCTTTGGAATCTATCTGAACGATCAACAAATTGGTTTCGCACGTGTCATTACAGATTTTGTAGTTTTTGGATATGTAATGGACGTTTTTATTACCGAAGAACATCGCGGAAAAGGCTATTCGTCTATTTTAATTGAAAATATGATCAACGAACCCATTTTAAAAAACATTCAAATTTGGAGATTAGCGACAACCGATGCTCATTTTTTATATGAAAAATTCGGCTTTAAAGCTTTGGAATATCCTGAAAAAATGATGGAGAAGAAACTATGAAAACAATAATCAAACTAGAAGAATTAGGTTTATTTATACTCGGAATCTATTTGTTTAGCCTTTTAGATTTTGAATGGTGGTGGTTTTTGGTGTTAATTTTAGCTCCTGACTTTTCGATGCTTGGTTATATTTTTGGAAATAAGAGCGGCGCATTTTTTTACAATATATTTCATCATCGCGGAATTGCGGTTTTGTTGTATTTAATAGGCTGTTATTTCAAAATTGAAATTTTACAACTTACAGGAATTATATTATTTTCACATTCGGCGATGGATCGATTTTTTGGATATGGTTTAAAATATGAAAGTGGTTTTAAATACACCCATTTAGGTGAAATTGGTAAATAATAAACATTATGAATCTAGAAACGTATTACGAATATTGTCTGTCAAAAAAAGGTGTCAGTGAACATTTTCCTTTTGATGAAGACACCTTGGTTTTTAAAGTAGGCGGAAAAATGTTTGCCCTGTCTTCCTTATCGCAATGGGAAAAGAACGAACCATCAGTCAATTTAAAGTGCGATCCCGAACGCGCGCAAGAGCTTCGAGCCGAATATGATGAGATAAAACCAGGCTTTCATATGAGCAAGGTACATTGGAATACCATTGCGCTGAACGGTAGTTTGTCAACCGCTTTTATAAAAGAACTCATCGATCATTCGTATGAATTGGTTTTTAAAAGTTTGACCAAGAAAATTCAAAACGAAATTATCGACCCGAGGTAATTTTTTACCGAACAGTCGGAGCAATTAGAAAATTAGGCATTACATTTGCAGCATCAGTCAAAAACTTAGCAACTCAGTTACTTAGCAATTTATCAAACATGAAAGAACAATTTAAAAAATTTCTAAACGAAGAACAAGATCCAAAAGCGATTGAAAAAATCACCTCAAAACTCAATGATTTATTGATGAAGGGTGAGGAAGTTGGATATATCGCGGTTCAAAAAAAACCAGCAATTACTGTTTTTCCAGATAGTATTGTATTAACAAACAAAAGAATTATTATCTGTAAACCTAAAAACTTAGGTCTTTCAATGGACTTTACAGATTATACCTGGGATGAAATCGTTGGGACTTTTGTAAAAGAAAATATATTAGGATCAGAGTTCTCATTTTCAACAAAAACGGACATTCAGGTTTCAATAGATTATATTCCTAAAATTCAGGCAAGAAAAATTTATACCTATGCTAAAGAACAATTGGATATTTTAAAAAACCCGGTTTCGGCTGCGACACCTATTCAGGAAGTTGTTGAACCAGAATATGAAGAAGAAGAAGAGGAAGCAATTGAAGAAGTAGAAACAGAAGAAGTGACGAATTATGCTGAAATTATGCCGGCGGTTACTCCTTCTCCATCTTATGAAACTTATGAACCAATTCAGCCTGCACCAACTTCAACAGGAGACCGTAAATTAAGTGAATTGTCTAAAGAAGAACTTTTTGATAAATTACAGAATTATAAAAAACTTCTTGATAACGGATTGATTATGCAAGGTGAATATGATGCTTATAAAAAAGAGATATTAAGTTATATGTAATTTAGTCAAAAGTCATAAAGTCGAAAGTTTAAAAGTCATTCACTTTATATAAAAAAGAAAGCCAGAAATAGAAATTTCTGGCTTTTTAGTTTTTCAGACTTTAAGACTTTCGACTTTCAAACTTTATGACTTAGAGAGTAGCCTTCTGTTTTTCTACAAAACTATTTGATTGCAGTTCTAATAACTCCGTTGCATTTTTTCGCTGCAGGTCGTATAAACTTTTATCCTCAGCAATATCAGCGTAAACTCTGTCGTGCATTTGGGCACTGGTTTTCTTAAGTAATTCGCGTTGGTATTTGTTCTGTTCCAAGGTCGCTTTCATCGCAGTTTCTGCTTCTTCCTGTTTAAAGTCGAATTCACCTTTTGGAGCTAATAATTTGGCTATAATTGGAGAAGTTTCAATTGCTAAAAATAATAGCATTATAAAGAAAGACGGCATCCAGGGCAGTTTATTCAAAGCATTAATTCTGGCCATTAAACCATCAAAACCTTCGATAATAGGTTGTGTTTGCGAAACTTTTTTATCTAAATCGGCTTGTAATTGTTTGCCTGCTTTTTCTTTCTCGGCAATTTTTGCTTCGTTAGTTGTTTTTAAGGTTTCGAATTCTTTTAAAATGGCATCGTGTTTCTCGCGTTTCTCTTTATAGACAGGACCTTTCCCTAACTTTTTAGTTCCCGCTGTTCCTTCAGCTTCTGTGATGTAAGTTGAGTATAAAGCGTTTACTTCTTTTTCTTTCTTTAGAATATCTGCTTTTAAAGAAGCAATCTCAGCCTTATTTTTATCTAAATCCGATTTGAAATAATTCCCAACCTGCTTTTTATTGGCCAATTCCATTTCGTTTTTTTCCTTCAACAAAACAGTATTGATTTCTTTTTCGAAAATTTTAATTTCTAATGGTTTCGAAATTACGATGGCAATAATAATCGCCAATGCAATACGAGGCGTTGCTTGCAGAAATTCATCCATAAAACGATCTCGTTTCTTGATAGTCGAAACAATAAATCGGTCCAAATTGAAGATCAGTAAACTCCATACAAACCCAAATATTAGGGCAGGATAAATAGAATCAAAAACAGTAAAAAGCGCATAAGCACTGGCAAGGAATGCCATAACTGCGGTAAAAAAAACGGTGGCTCCAATACCAACATATTTGGTTTGTTCGCCTTCTGAACAGCCTTCGAGTAAATCTCTGTCGGCTCCAGAACATAGGATAAAAAATTGTTTTAACATGATTGATGATTTTTGATTATGATGATAAGGCAAATTTAGCGCCAAAAAATTAATTCTCAGATAAATAGTTGATTTGTTTTTAGTTGCAACTATATCTTTTGATTTTAATAAATGTTATTTAAACATTATTAACCTCCATTTTTATAAGATTAATCATAACAGTATGTTAATTTTTTTAAAGGGTTTTAGTAATACAAAGGTTCTAGTTTCGCAGGAAATCAAACTAAAACACAATGAAAAAAATTTATTTATTAGTAACATTCATGCTTTTAGCCTTTTCAGGTTATGCCCAAAAAGCCATAATCTCAGGAAAAGTATTAGATATCGATGACAAACTTCCGTTGCCTGGAGCAATGATTCAGATTGTTGGTGAAAACAAATACACGGTTTCAGATTATAATGGTCGTTTTGAATTACTTAACATCAATGAAGGAACTTACCAGGTACAAGTAAAATATATAGGATACACTGCTACAACACAAGAAATCAAAGTAGAAGCAGGAAGAAATAACGTTCTTGATTTTGCACTTAAATCAGCGGGAACTGAGTTGAATGAAGTTGTCGTTGGAGACATTTTAAAAGGTCAGGCCAAAGCGTTGAATCAACAAAAAAACAATAAAAACATTGGAAACGTAATTTCATCTGATCAAATGGGACGTTTTCCTGATGCCAATGTTGGAGACGCTTTAAAACGTGTTCCGGGTATCACCATGCAAAATGACCAGGGTGAGGCTCGTAATATTATTATTAGAGGTTTGGCTCCGTCATTGAACTCGGTAACTTTGAATGGAGACCGAATTCCGTCAGCAGAAGGAGATAACCGAAATGTTCAAATGGATTTAATTCCGTCTGATATGATTTCGACTATCGAAGTAAACAAAACCTTAACTTCAGATATGGATGCTGATGCCATTGGAGGTTCTGTAAACTTAATTACCAGAGCAACTCCAAACGGCGAAAGAATCTCAGCAACACTTGCGGGAGGTTATTTGCCAATTCGCGAGCATGCGTCTTACACGGCAGGATTAGTTTATGGAAATCGTTTTTTCGACAATAAATTAGGAGCCGTTTTCAGCGGATCTTATAATAATGTAGATTACGGATCTGATAATATCGAAAACGAATGGGTAAAAGATGATTTCGGAAATGAATATTTGCAAGCCTCAGAAATCAGAAAATACGATGTACAACGTATTCGTCGAAGCGGTTCTGTGGCTTTAGATTATAAATTTGACGAAAACAATACCATTTTCGCCAATGCCATTTATAACTGGAGAGACGATAGAGAAAACCGTTTCAGAACTACTTACGATGATATCGAACCGATCTACAATGGTGAAGAAATTACAGGTTTTGAAGGTCGTGTAAAACGTCAGACAAAAGGTGGTGTTGACAACAACAGAAACAAAAACAGGAGATTAGAAGATCAACGCGTTCAGAATTATTCGATTCGTGGAGAACACTTGATCAACTCTAAATTAGATTTAGACTGGTCTGCCAATTATGCAAAAGCGAGAGAATACCGTCCACAAGAGCGTTATATCGAATACCGTCAGAAAGGTCTGGAAATGATGGAAGATTTATCTGACCCGAGATTTCCTTTAATGACAACTGTAGGTGAATCTGTAGATGATCTCAAATTTGATTCGGTTACAGAAAATACAGATGAAACAAGCGAAAGTGAATTTGGTGCAAAAATCAACATTCGTTTCCCTTTCACCGTGATTCCTTCTGAAAAAGGAAGATTGAGAACCGGTCTTAGACTTCGCTTAAAAGAAAAAGAAAGAAATAATATGTTTTATTCTTATGAGCCAATCAACGACGGAATGGAATTACTATCTGAAGTTCCAACAAGTTATTATGACGGTTCAAAATTTAATCCGGGAACTAAATATGTACCGGGAACTTTTGCGTCGGCCAATTTCTTAGGAAGTTTAGATTTAAATAATCCTGCTTTATTTGACAAAGAAGCAAGCCCATCAGAATATTTAGCAGTTAATTACAATGCTAAAGAAAACATTTATGCAGCTTATGTGAGATGGGACCAGGATTTTAACGACAAACTTTCTATGGTTTTAGGTTTCCGTTTAGAGAACACCCATATCGATTATACAGGAAACAGGGTTTTGGACGAAGAGGAATTAGAGAGCCAAATTAACAATACAAACTCTTACACTAATTTATTGCCAAGCATTTCATTTCAATATAATGCTACAAAAGATTTAGTTTTAAGAGCGGCAGCAACAACAGCTTTGGCTCGCCCAAATTATTATGCATTAGCTCCTTATGTAAATAATATTGCTGCAGATAAAGAGATTACAGCTGGAAATCCAGATCTTGACGCAACCTATTCTTATAACTATGATTTCATGGCTGAGAATTATTTCAAATCAGTTGGTTTGATTTCTGGTGGTGTTTTCTACAAAAGATTAAATGATTTCATTTACAATTACAGCGATAATCAATACGACAGCGTAAAATTTGCTACTGATTTTCCAAATCAGAACAACCCAATTCCGGTTGGCGAAAACTGGTCATTTGTACAATCAAGAAACGGAGATAAAGTGGATGTTTATGGTTTTGAAGTAGCATTTCAACGTCAGTTAGATTTCTTACCAGGGAAATTCTTAAAAGGATTTGGTATCTATCTGAATTACACTTATACAAAATCTAAAGCAAAAGGAATTTCTGATGAAGATGGAATTGAAAGAAACGACATTAGTCTTCCGGGAACAACGCCACATATGTTTAATGGTTCATTATCTTGGGAAAACAAACGTTTTTCTGCCAGAGTTTCGACTAATTTCACATCAGATTATTTAGATGAATTGGGTTCTGAGTCTTACAAAGACAGTTATTATGATAAGCAGTTTTTCTTAGATGCGAATGCTTCTTTTAAAATTACAAAACACCTTCGCGTTTTTGCCGAAGCCAACAACTTAACAAACCAACCGCTGCGTTATTACCAAGGAGTTGAAGCGCACACCAAACAAGCAGAATATTATCAGGCCCGTTACAATTTGGGATTGAAATTTGACTTGTAATAACCAATTATAAAATTCTTAAATTAGACAGGACTTTGTGGTTCTGTCTAATTTTATTCAAATGAAACTCAAATGAAAAATAACTCTATAATCACTTTTTTACTTTTAAGTGTTTTATTCCTTTCTTGTAAAGATGATAAATTAGCGCCCATTGCCCCAAACGCCGTTAAACCCACAACCGTTACAGAAGCTTTGCCTCACGATACAGACGATCCTTCAATCTGGATTCATCCTACCGATGCTACAAAAAGTATAATTGTCGGAACAGATAAAGACACAGACGGTGGTTTGTATGCATTTGATTTAGATGGAAAAATTGTCGGTAAATCAGAAGTTTTAAAACGCCCGAACAATGTTGATATCGCATACGGATTAGTTATTGACGGAAAAAAAGTTGACGTTGCCGTAACAACAGAACGTGAAAGCAACAAAATCAGAATTTTCAGTTTACCCGATTTAAAAGCAATTGATAACGGCGGAATTCCGGTTTTTGAAGGTGAAGAATTACGTGATCCAATGGGAGTTGCTTTATACACACGACCAAGTGACAACAAAATTTTTGCTGTTGTAGGAAGAAAATCCGGACCATCAGGAAGTTATTTATGGCAGTATGAACTTTCCGGAAACGGGAAATTTGCAACTGCAAAAGTAGTACGCAAATTTGGTGCTTACAGCGGAAAGAAAGAAATCGAAGCCATTGCGGTTGATAATGAATTGGGAACGATTTTATATTGCGACGAGCAATTCGGAATTAGAAAATACAAAGCGGATCCTGCTTTAAACGATAATAAGGAAATGGCTTTATTCGGAAAAACAGGTTTTAAAGCTGATAATGAAGGAATCGCTATTTACAAAAAAACAGATTCTACTGGTTATATTTTAGTATCTAATCAACAAGCCAATACTTTTATGGTTTATCCAAGAGAAGGTGCAAAAGGCAATCCAAACAATTATCCTTTATTGGCCGAAATTCCAACTTCGACAGTTGAATGTGATGGTGCGGATGCTACCAGTATTAATTTAGGAGGAAAATATAAAAACGGCCTTTTTGTAGCGATGAGCAACGGAATGACGTTTCATTATTATGCCTGGGATTTGATGCAGCAACGTATTGACGGTAAATAAGTTTTCAGTCTAATGTGAGTTTTCAGTCTAATGTGAGTTTTCAGTCCCAGTCGCAGTCTTCAGTTTTCCTACTGTATCCAACTGTGACTGAAAACTGTGACTGAAAACTGAGACTGAGACTGAGACCTGAGACTGAAAACTAAAAAAAAACTGTTCATAACGAACAGCTTTTTTAGTTTGAATTAGTAATTATCCTTATTCTGTTTTTGGCGCTCCGGCCAGAATTTCTTCGTTTGCAAATTCTTCAAATTTGGCAAAGTTGGCTTTGAATTTCGCAGCCAATTCTAATGCTTTTTTATCGTATAAATCTTTGTCTTCCCAAGTATTTCTAGGATTTAAAATTTCCTCTGGAACGTTAGGGCAAGATTGTGGTTTTGCAATTCCAAACACTGCATGATTTTTAAATTCTACGTTGTCTAATTCCCCATTTAATGCAGCGGTAATCATGGCACGTGTATATTTTAATTTCATACGGCTTCCTGTTCCGTAAGGACCACCTGTCCAACCTGTGTTGATCAACCAAACTTTTACGTCTGCGTCTTTCATCTTTTTAGTTAGCATTTCGGCATAACGTGTTGGGTGCAAAGGCATGAATGGCGCTCCAAAACAAGCTGAAAAGTTAGGCTGTGGTTCTGTTACACCCGCTTCAGTTCCGGCAACTTTTGCCGTATATCCTGAAATAAAGTGGTAAGCAGCCTGACCCGGAGTCAGTTTTGAGATTGGAGGCAAAATTCCGAAAGAATCTGCCGTTAAGAAAAATATATTTTTAGGATTATGTCCAATAGATCCTGGCTGAATATTATCAATATGTGTTATTGGGTAACTTACACGCGTATTTTGAGTGATCGAAACATCATCATAATCTACTTCGTTTGTTCCAGCTTTGAAAACCACATTTTCTAAAAGCGCTCCTTTTTTGATCGCTCTAAAAATGTCCGGTTCATTTTCTTCTGATAAGTTGATTACTTTAGCATAACAACCTCCTTCGAAGTTAAAAACTGTATTTTCAGCAGTCCATCCGTGCTCATCATCACCAATTAATTTACGTGCAGGATCTGCAGATAAAGTAGTTTTTCCAGTTCCTGATAATCCGAAGAAAATAGCTGTATCTCCAGCTTCACCAACATTAGCACTACAGTGCATTGGTAATGTATTTTCGAAAACTGGTAAAATGAAATTCAAAGCAGAGAAAATACCTTTTTTCATTTCTCCTGTATATCCTGTTCCGCCAATAAGTGCTACTTTTTTAGTAAAATCTAAAATAGCAAAATTAGACTGACGTGTTCCGTCTACAGCAGGATCTGCCATAAAACTTGGTGCACAAATCACAGTCCATTCCGGAGTAAAGTTGGATAACTCAGACTCTTCTGGTCTTAAGAACATATTGTAACAAAACAAATTAGACCAGGCCGTTTCTGTTACTACACGAACATTTAGTCTATAATTAGCATCTGCACAAACGTATGAATCGCGTACATATACTTCTTTATTCGATAAAAACTGTGTTACTTTAGTATATAATTTTTCGAAAGCTTCTGGTGAAAACGGAATATTTACATTTCCCCACCATACTTTATCTTCTGTAATGCTATCCTTTACGATAAAACGATCTTGCGGAGAACGTCCTGTAAACTCACCTGTATTGATCGCCAATGCTCCTGTAGAGTTTTCGACACCTTGTCCTGATTGCACTGTAATAGCATGCAGTTCATCTGCTGATAATTGATAGTGAACTTTGGCATTTTCAATTCCTAATTCCTTTAACGAAATCGATTGCGAGAAAAGTGTGTTAGTGTCCATAAATTTGTAGTTGTGTATATTATTTTTTTAGTGCACAAACATATTTTACTTTGATCTTTAAGAAGTTACCTTAAAAACATTGAATTGTTATATTTTTCAATAATATAAATGAAAAATAGTAAAAAATCACAGAAGTAAAGTTTTATGTTATTTTATGAGACAAAATTAAAGATTAATTTTTAGATAGAATTTTTTATTCGGTATTTTATGATTTTTGCTTCAAAATACTAACAAATAATCCCAACCAAGCAAGAATTAATAAAAATCCACCCACAGGAGTTGCGAATACGATAATTTTAGAATCGAATAATGTAAGATTTTTTGTAGCCAATAAATAGATAGAACCACTAAATAAAATGACACCGGCAACCGTTAAATTATAGATTGTTTTTAGTGCTTTTGGAGTAAGTTCTTTTCGGGTTGAAAGAAAAAGTAAAAAGAAGGCATGATACATCTGATAACGAACTCCGGTCTCAAAAGTAACCAGTTGCTCTACTGCTAAGTATTTTTTTAGAAGATGTGCTCCAAAAGCCCCTAAAATAATTGCTAACATACCTATAAATGCACCTGTCAGTATAATTCTTCTTTTCATAATGCTTTACTACTTTTAATTTTAAAGCAAAAATACTTCAAAGTATTCAAAAAGCTTTTTACTTTCCATAATCTTTTTTGGAGAAAAGGAATTCTTTACTTTTTTATCTGAAATAAAAAAGATTTCATTTTTTTAAATCAATTCAATTGTTATATTTGTAACAATTTAATATATTTGTGTTATATATTTAAAACATGAGAAGCATTTTAATTATCGGAGCCGGAAGATCAGCATCATCATTGATACGTTATTTACTATCAAAATCTGAAAGTGAAAATCTACATCTTATTGTAGCCGACTTATCCTTGGCCTTAGCCGAAAAAAAGACAGAAAAACACCCCAATGCTACTCCAATTGCTTTAAACATATTTAATGCCGATGAAAGAAAAGCTGCGATAGAAAAAGCGTCTATCGTGATTTCGATGTTACCGGCTCATTTACATATAGAGATTGCAAAAGATTGTCTTCAATTCAAAAAACATCTTGTAACCGCTTCTTATATAAGTGATGCGATGCAGGCGCTTGATGAAGAAGCCAAAAAGAACAATTTGATTTTCATGAACGAGATTGGTCTTGATCCCGGAGTTGATCACATGAGTGCAATGAAAGTTATTGATGAAATTAGGTCAAAAGGTGGCAATATGCTACTTTTTGAATCGTTTTGTGGCGGCTTGGTAGCCCCTGAATCAGATAATAATTTGTGGAATTACAAATTTACCTGGGCACCAAGAAATGTAGTATTGGCGGGTCAGGGTGGTGCAGCAAAATTTATTCAGGAAGGTACTTATAAATACATTCCCTATGGAACGCTATTTCGCAGAACGGAGTTTCTTGAAGTAGAGGGCTATGATAAATTTGAGGCCTATTCCAACCGTGATTCGCTTAAATATCGTTCTATTTATGGTTTAGATGATATACTGACTTTGTATCGCGGAACGATTAGAAGAGTTGGTTTTTCGAAAGCCTGGAATATGTTTGTACAACTCGGCATGACAGATGACAGTTATATCATGGAAGATTCTGAAAACATGAGCTACCGACAATTTACAAACTCTTTCTTACCCTATCATCCAACTGACTCTGTTGAAATTAAAACGCGACTAATCTTAAAAATTGATCAGGACGATATTATGTGGGATAAACTTTTGGAACTGGATTTATTCAATCCTAACAAAAAAGTGAATTTACCAAATGCCACTCCTGCTCAAATATTAGAAAAAATACTTTCTGACAGCTGGACTTTAGCGCCAGACGATAAAGATATGATTGTGATGTACCATAAATTTGGTTATGAATTGTACGGTGAGAAATCGCAAATCGATTCAAAAATGGTTTGTATCGGAGACGATCAAACGTATACTGCTATGGCAAAAACAGTCGGACTTCCGGTTGCCATGGCTACGTTATTGATTTTGAATGGAAAAATCACAACTCCCGGGGTACAACTTCCGATTAAAAAAGAAGTCTATCTGCCCATTTTGAAAGAATTAGAAGAATATGGTGTTGTTTTCAACGAACAAACCATGCCTTACTTTGGATATAATCCGGACCTGTTTTAGTTCTGATTACTTTTTTTTGAGAATTTTTTTTTTAGTTTTTAATTTTATCCGCTTCTAGTTTCAGAAGCGGATTTTTTATTTTTGAGATGCAAAGGTTCAGAGGCTCAAAGGAACAAAGGTTTCTATTGAAGCTTAATTACCAAACATGGGAAAGTCACAAGACTAAACCTTTGCCCCTTTGTTGCTCTGTATCTTTGAACCTTTTTAAAAACTTAATTTGCAGATTGAATTGTAATAGGCAAACTGTACGCTGTGCGCACCGCTGTACCGTTTTCAAGTTTACCCGGAATCCATTTTTTAGTCAGCTTTATATTCCGTACAGCTTCCTCACCAGTGCCGTAACCAAGATCTTTTAAAATTTTAGTTTCCACAACAGAGCCATCTTTTTCGATTACAAAACCAATAATAATTTGCCCTTTTAACCCTATCTTTTCTGGCGCTTTATATTGTTTAGAAAGATCTTTATAAAAATTTTGTAAACCTCCGGGATAAGTTGGTTTTTCAGAAACTTCTTTTACTGAATATACTTTTTCTTCCAACTTTTCAGTGGCCTTGATCGTAATAGGCAATGAGTACATAGCCCTTACTGGCTCTCCCTGGTATTTTCCGGGAATCCATTTAGGAGAATTTTGAAGTACTCGTATCGCTTCTTCTCCTGTTCCATAGCCAATGTCTCTTAAAACCTTTATGTTTGCTAAAGAACCGTCTTTTTCAATTATAAATGTCACATAGACTATGCCAGCCAATCCCTGAATTTTTGGTGTCATATAATTATCGCCTATGAATTTATAAAATTCCGAAATGCCACCTGGAAAATCAGGTTTTTCGTCCAGCTCGGACATCATTTTATAATTATTAGCCACTGGCGAAGCTTCTGTTTGAGCAAACGTGGCCGTACTAAAAATAAAAATCAGAGTAAATAATGCACAAGTTTTAATACTTGATTCCAAATTATTTCTTGTTATCATAAAATTGTTTTTTTTTACTAATTTTTCTGATAAAAATACTATTTTTTTTATTTCGCTGGTTGAATTGTTATTGGCAAAGTATACATCACTCGAACTGGTTTTCCGTCTATAGAGCCCGAAGTCCACTTTGGAGAAAGTTTCAATACACGAATTACTTCATCGCCTATACCGTAACCAACATCTTTCATTGTTCGCAAATCAGATAAACTTCCATCCTTTTCAACAACAAACTGCATATACGCTTTTCCTTGTATTTTATTTTTTTCAGCCTCAGCAGGCATTTTAAAATTAGATCCAACAAATTTATAAAAGGCTGCAATTCCCCCCGGAAATTCAGGCTGTTTTTCAATTGCATCACTTTCATAAATATCTTTTTCCTTAACGTCAGCCTTATTTTTTACTGTTTGAGCCATCGTTTTTGTGCTGAAAACAAACAATAATAAAGCATAAACTATACCTACGCTAAATACTTTTAATACAATTTTAATAGAAGATTCTTTTTTAGTCATCATTACTAAACGTTTTTTAGTTATTAAATAATTAATAGTACTGGCAAGCGAAATAGTGTTTTTATTAGAAGCAAAATCAAGCAGCAGATTTTGATAACTTCTAACGGAATCAAATTGCTTAATAACCGCTTCATCTGCCAGAAATTCATGGTTAAGCTTAATGGCTTTTTTATATAAAATAAACAATGGATTAAACCAAAATACAATCTGCAAAACTTCGATAAAAAGAATATCTAAAGTATGTTTTTGTTCTAAATGTGCTTTTTCATGCGCTATTAATTCAGATGGAATTTTACCATTTTTAAACTCCTCTTTACTGATAAAAATAGATTTCCAAAAAGAATGTGGTAAAATAGGTTCATCTATTAAAACCACTTTTTCCCCTTTTATAAATTGCACTTCATTTCTCGTTATCCTGTTATAAAATGAAAATAAATTCAAAACAAAACGAAGCATTAATAACAGAACAACCAAGCCATAAGAAACTGTTATCAAAACAATTAAAAAATCATTTAGGGAGATCGGGGCAAAGTTTTCACTGCCTTTTTGAATTACCAGCTCATCAAGTTGAATTAGTCCAATTTTGTTAGAAAAACCAGATTCAAACGAAACAATTTGCAATGGAATTGTCAGGCTAAAAATTAAACTTCCTAACAAATAAGCGCGATTGAAACGAAACATTTTTTCGTTTTCCAAAACCATTTTATATACTACATAAAAAACCAAAAGTAGTATTCCGGATTTTAAAAGATATAAGATCATTTTTTCTTTTTTTGAATTTGATTGTCAATTATTTTCTTAAGTTCTTCTAATTCCGACGTAGACAAATCCGTTTCCGTAGTGAAAAAAGAAGCAAATTGTGAGGCCGAATTATTAAAGAAATTACTAATTAATCCGTTGACGTGTTTCGAGAAATAAACCGTCTTTTTAACCAGCGGATAATATTCCCTTGAATTTCCGAATTCGTTATACGCAACGAATTTCTTATCGATCATTCTTTTCAAAAGCGTTGCAACGGTCGTTGTTGCCGGCTTTGGTTCCGGATACGCTTCAAGCAAATCTTTCATGAAGGCTTTTTCAAGCTTCCAAAGATGCTCCATTAATTGTTCTTCTGAGTTTGATAATTGCATTTTTTGAGGTGCTAAGGTTCTGAGATACTGAGTTACTAAGTTTTTTTTTGCCACAGATTAAAGTGATTATCTATAACTTATTCTTTATTCTTTATTCTTTATTCTTTATTCTTTATTCTTTATTCTTTATTCTTTATTCTTTATTCTTTATTCTTTATTCTTTATTCTTTATTCTTTCCTCCGATATCAAATTGCCATTATTATACTTTCTGATTTCAGTTAATTTTCCTTTATCTGAGTAAAATTTCCAATCTCCAAAATAGAACCAATGTGTTTCTCTTGCATTGACTTCGATTTTTGTTTTTCCTTTTGATTGTAGTTCTCCATTTTCATAATAATATTTTACGATGCAGATTCCGTTTTTGTATTTCTCGGTTTTGTAGATTTTTCCATTGATATAGGATTTCCACTTTTTGACCGGTTGATCATCTTTATAATATTCAAACGATTTATATATCGTACTATCTTGTTTGTAATTATCAATCCAAACACCTTCTTTTTTATGATTAATCTTTTGGTTGATTGGCTTGCTTTTACATCCAAAAAGAAATATTCCACAAAATAATAAGATAAAATACTGCCTCATATTACTGTTTTTAACTCTACACTTATAGATGTTGTTCTACAAATGTAGAGATTAATTTTCAATGTGCAAATTTTTTTTGACACGAAGACACTAAGACACAAAGTTTTTTTTAAAAGCTAACTTTTTTGAATGAAAAAAAACATTGACAAAAAAAATCCGCTCATTTCTGAACGGATTTTATATATTTAAAAATTTGCGTCTTAGTGCCTTCGTGGCAAAGCGGCAAAACCTTATTTACTTAATTCTACAAAATATTTGTAAAACAACGGAATAGTTTCGATTCCTTTTAAGTAATTGAAGATTCCGAAATGCTCGTTTGGCGAGTGAATCGCATCAGAGTCTAAACCGAATCCCATTAAGATGGTTTTGCTTTTTAATTCTTTTTCGAACAAAGCTACAATCGGAATACTTCCTCCTGAACGAACCGGAATTGCAGGAACGCCAAACGTTTCCGTATACGCTTTATTAGCTGCCTGATATCCAATGCTGTCAATTGGCGTTACATAACCCTGACCTCCGTGGTGCGGTGTCACTTTTACCGTAACTCCGGCCGGAGCAATACTTGTAAAATGTTTCGTGAAAAGTTCTGTAATTTCATGCCAATCCTGGTTTGGAACCAAACGCATTGAGATTTTAGCAAAAGCTTTGCTCGCAATAACCGTTTTTGCTCCTTCGCCCTGATAACCACCCCAGATTCCGTTTACGTCTAACGTTGGTCGAATCGAGTTGCGTTCGTTGGTTACATATCCTTTTTCGCCATAAACATCGTTTAGGTCTAAGGCTTTTTTATATTTTTCTAAACTGAAAGGCGCTTTTGCCATTTCGGCTCTTTCCTCAGCAGATAATTCCTGAACTTTATCGTAGAAACCCGGAATTGTAATATGATTGTCTTCGTCATGCAGTGAAGCGATCATTTTTGCCAAAACATTTATTGGGTTCGCCACTGCTCCACCGTATAAACCGGAGTGCAAATCACGATTTGGACCCGTAACTTCAACCTCAACATAACTCAAACCTCTTAAACCTGTCGTGATTGACGGCTGTTGGTTTGAAATCATTCCGGTATCTGAAATTAAAATAACGTCGTTTTTCAGTTTTTCCTGATTGCGTTCTACGAACCAGGCTAAACTTGCTGAACCAACCTCTTCTTCTCCTTCGATCATGAATTTTACGTTACAAGGCAAAGTATTGCTTTGCACCATATATTCTAAAGCTTTTACGTGCATGTACATTTGCCCTTTGTCGTCGCAGGCACCACGTGCGAAGATTGCTCCATCAGGATGAATCTCAGTTTTTTTGATAACAGGTTCGAAAGGTGGCGATGTCCATAATTCCATTGGATCTGGTGGCTGAACATCATAATGTCCGTAAACTAAAACTGTTGGTAATTTCGGGTCGATTATTTTCTCTCCGTAGATAATTGGATAACCCGGAGTGTCGCAAGTTTCGACAAAATCGCAGCCTGCTTTTGATAAACTTTCTTTTACAGCGGCTGCTGTGTCGATAACATCTTGCGAATATGCAGTGTCGGCACTAACCGACGGAATTTTTAATAATTCGATCAACTCATTGATAAAGCGATCTTTATGTTGTTGAACGTACGACTTAATATTTTCCATTTAAAAGATTTTTATAGAATTTCAAAAATACAAAAAAGAGAATTAATATTTTTTTTCAAAAATGCTTTGAAAATTCGAAGTTATGCTTATCTTTGCACCCACAATTACGCGGATATGGTGAAATTGGTAGACATGCCAGACTTAGGATCTGGTGCCGCAAGGCGTGTAGGTTCGAGTCCTATTATCCGCACTGAAAAAGCTTCTGAGATACTCAGGAGCTTTTTTGTTTTTGGGATGTTTTAGATTTTTGAAATTCTTCATTACATTTGATTGATCTAAGCATCCTAAGAACGCCTAAAATGATTAAAACCAAAAAATTCCAACTTACCAAAAAAGAATACTTCATGTTCCTTGTTAGACTTGAATTAAAAAGACGAGGATGGTTATTTGCTTTTATGTGGATGTTTTCTACTCTAGTTCTTTTTACCGGAAAGAAAGATTCTTTTAGCTTTTTTATTATAGTTGTTGGATTCATGTATCCTGTTCTTACGATCTATAAATATTGGAGTTTTGCAAATTCAAAGGAAAACAAGATTATTTTCAACGAAAGACAACACGAAATTTTTCCTGACAGAATAATTTCTAATATGGGTGAAATATCAGAGAGCACAATTGCCGTACAGAATTTCATAAAAGTTTTTGAGCTAAAAGATCTCTATCTTTTATACATTTCTAAAGGTCAGACATTTTTTCTTCCAAAACGAATTTTTGAAACTCGGGAAGATGAAAATTGGTTTAGAAATGAAATATTTTTGAAAGTTAAAAACAAATAAATTTCAGCTAAAAACTTCTCCCTTAAAACCATTCACTTACAAATGAAATTATCTAAAGAGAAAAAAATAGAGTTATTTATTATTTTATTAGCATGTACAATAATCGTAGCTATTTTTATAAATTTTAAAAATTTACATATTAAGTTCTACAACAAAACTGGAGAAAACATTAACTCATTGGTAGTAGCAGGAACTTTAATTGGACATATGAAAAATGGCAGTTCAACAGAATTTATTGATTATAAAGAATTCCTTTTTGATAGTGGCATTCCATATGAACAAATTAGCGGACTTATAAATAACAAAAAAATAGAGCAATTTAACTGGAGCGATTGTGGCACAGAGAGAAATACAGAATCTGAAGGATCATATATTTTTGATATAAAAAAAGCAACGGACGAAAAAGGTAACACTTGTTTATATCTAATAGCTCACAATAAAAAAATCTTCTGGGAATAAAACTAATAAAACCTAAAATCATTAATCAAATCAATCTCTTCTTTTAAACTCATAGTTATGTTCAAAAAATCAATTTTTGCCCTTATTCTTCTTCTTGTTTTAAGCTCCTGTCTCGTTCAGCGAAAAGTTTTACAAATGGATGATTGGTACGCTTTTACGAAAACCAATACAGCACAGCAAAAACCATCCGATATTTATGAGTTCAAAGACGGCATGATTCGCATGCATGGAAATGACAATAGCTGTTTGATGACCAAAAAAAGCTATAAAAACTTTGAACTTGAATTAGAATACAAATGGAATTTGGATGAGCAATACAAAACATCCAACACAAAAAACAGTGGTGTAATGTATAATATTCCTTTAGACACCTCTGACAAAATTTGGCCGAAGGGAATTCAATTTCAAATAAAAGAAAAGACTACCGGCGATTTTATCTTTTTGGATCAGGTAACGGCAAAAGTAAATGGGAAATTAATTGAAGCTGGTGCAAGTGTGGTTTCTCCTAAATTTTTAGCCAACGAGAATCCGTATGGTGAATGGAATACTGTTGTTATTAAATCTCTCAACGGAAAAATTACGCAATATTTGAACGGGAAATTGGTAAATGAATGCATAAATGCTTCTTCGACAGAAGGGAAAATTTCTTTGAATTATGAGCGTTCGCCTATTGATTTCAGGAATATTACCATAAAAGAGATTTCAAAATAATATTTAAACAAAAAAATTCTTCCCAATTCTACGCAACCATTTTGATAATTAGCCATCTAAGAGAAAAAAGATACTTATGAAAAAAATTCTATGTTTTTTTATTCTGACTTTAGGAATTATCGGCTGCTCTTCTGATGAAGATAAAATTGTAGATTCATTTGGGAAAATGAATACCAATACCACTGAAAGCTTAACTGACATTTCCTTTATAAATAAAAATCAGGGAATAATTTGTGGCTCTATAGGATTTTTAGCAAAAACCAATGATGGCGGAAAAACATGGACTAAATTAAATGTAGGAGATACTCAAACTTTTTTGAGTGCTTGTATGTTAAATGAACAAAATTTCTATACCGCAAGACTTGACATGTTTGCCACTTCAAATTCTGGCACTACGTTTAACAAAATTGAAAGTCTTCAAATTGGTTCAAGTATTTTTTCCATTAAATTTTACAGCCCTGATAAGGGATTAATAATAAGAGGCGGTTCGATTTTAAAATCAGATGATTCTGGAAAGAATTGGACAGAAAAGTATAGTTCCAGTTCTGTAGATGATTTAGAAATAACTTCTCCTTTAGTTTCATATGCTTATGGCGGATATACTTCTGACTATTCAGATGTAGGTGTAATTGTGAAAACTATTGATGGCGGTGAGACCTGGACAAAAACACTGAATTCAAATTCAAACATTTATTCCATTTCTTTTATATCAGACAATATTGGTTATTATATCAATTTTAAAAGGGAATTATACAAAACTATTAATGGCTCAAATAGTTGGATAAAAATATCAGACTTGCCTAAATCACCAATGAGTGTTTGTTTTATTAATGAAAATGTTGGATACATTTCAACGTATGAAGGTCAAATTTTAGAGACTAAAGATGCTGGTTTAAATTGGAAAATAGTTTATAATAAAACTACTGAACCACTCGTGAAAATTATCACTAAAGATAATGCCGTATTTGCAATAGGAAACAATGGATTGTTTCTTAAGAAAAAATAAAACCTCCCGGTCAAAACTGGAGGCTAATCAAAGGCATTTATAGACCGACGCAAATTAAAAAAAAGCAGTAATTCTTAAGCCTGCCGCAATGTAACTTAAATCGTCCTTCTCTTTAAAAATCTTTTGTGTTGGATTATCCATGTCTTGGCCATAATCCATCAAGGTATACGTGAAATTTGGTTTTGAATAATTATAATCGGAATAGGCAGTAAGTCCCAGTTCAGAATTTAACATATAAGTAAAAGATAACCCTGTATTGATTTTAAAAGCAGTGGCTGGTTTATATACTAATATATCAAACTCATTATTTAGATAATTGTCATCATCATCAACATTAGGAATTTTAAGAGATAATTTACCCGTTGCTCCTGCGGAAACTCCAGCACCTAACTTCGCCTGAACTAACCATTTTTCTGCAATATGATGCGTAAAATGAGGACCAACAGTAAAATTTAATGCTCCTATAGATTCTGTTACAAGTGATGAGGATGAAGTGCCAAGATCAGGATCTACTGTACTAACATTCTCTGTACTTATTGGGAAACTTACAAAAGAAAAATCACTTCCTATTCCCCAATGATTATTAAAATAGTAAGCGCCTTCTAATCCCATTTCAAAACCAGTTTTAGAATGAATTCCGATATCAAAGTTTTCAACCAAATTTCGCGAAGCCCAGGCATAACCCATTTTTAAAGAAAGATAAGATGGTCGCTCTAAGGGATCTTTAAATTTGTATTCGTTTACATGATCTCCATCATTTTTATAAAATTTATCGACGAAAAAATAGGCAAGCTGCGTTGATAAAATTCCTATTCCGGCACCTGCCAATACATCTGAAATCCAGTGACGATTGTTAAGTTCCCTTCCCAAAGCCGTAAAAGTACTCATCGTGTAGCCCGAAATACTATACATTGGACTCAATTCGCCATACTCTTTATGGAGAAAAGTGGCATTCATAAATGCATTGGCAGAGTGTCCTGACGGAAAAGAATTATTGTTTGAACCGTCTGGCCGCTCTACTTTTGCGGTGTACTTTATAGAATTAACCAAAATTGCCATTATCCCTATACTGGCAGCATACGAAATTGAGGCACGTTTTAAATTATTACGCCCTTTTACCCCTGCGAGATTCAAGGCATAAACACTTGCAGCCGGTACATATTGTAAATAGTTATCGTAATGATTATCAAAAGTGGGAATATACCTATTTCGTGTTTCCCTAATTTTTTCCCGATCGTCCCATGTCAAAGCACTTGCCGTAAAAAACAGCACTGGAACAAAGCCAATTTTTACTGCATTTGTTTGAAAAAAAGGCTTTTTCAAATTAGTAGGATCGATGCTATCCTGAACGGATAAGCCACTTTGTTGACTTAAAACCGGAGGCCTGTTTACATATTGAGCCCTGGAATTAAAAGCAAAACAAAAGAGAAACAAAAAAAGATAGGGGAAGGTATAATTTAAATGTAGTTTTACGATTTGCATATATTATTTTTCACTTAAAAACAATTAAACAAAGGATAATCAAATAGTTAACACAATCAAATATACACAATTAAAATAAAAAAAACATCTTACAAATATCAAAACCCGATTATTTGTAAGATGTTTAAAAAAAGACCAGTCTTTTTATTAAAATCTATTTATTTAGTAATTCCAAAACCTTATCAACATCAACCTCACTATAATCATTTATATAAAAATCACACGGAGGCAATTGTTCTTTTGTATGCGAACTCAAAACACCAACCACTTTCATTCCTGCATTTAATCCTGCTGTAACGCCCGAAAAAGAATCTTCAAAAACAACACAATCCGATGGAGAAACGCCAACACGTTCTGCCGATTTTAAATATACTTCGGGATTTGGTTTATGCTGTTTTACGTCTTCGCTTGACATCATGGAGTCCATTTTTTCGTCTAGTTTTAAAACATTGGCAATCAAATCCAAATTCGCACGTGGTGCTGATGTTGCAACCGCCGTTTTAAATCCACGAGATCTCAATTCGCTTAAAAAATCCAAATAAAATGGAATCGTTTCCACTTTGTCTTTATAAACCTCACGGAACATTCCTTCTTTTTCGTCTTCCAGTTTTATAAGCTCTTCCCCGGTTATCGGACGCTTGAAGAAATGCGTCATGATATAACCGTTATGTTTTCCGTACATATGTTCTTCAAATTCCTGTTCTGAATGCCGAATTTGATATTTATCGAAAAACGCCTCGAAAGCTTTTGCATGATGCGGATTCGTGTGACAAATCACGCCATCCATATCAAAAATTACACAGTGCTGCTTCATTGTATATTTTGTTTTTTAACGGTCGCAAGATAATTAATTTCACAGAGTTGCGCGGAGGTTTCTCGCAGAGATTCGCTAAGATTTGTTTTTGAATCGCGCAAAGGCGCAGAGCCGCAAAGTTTTGTTTCACGCAGATCCGGCAGATTTAAGCAGATATCCGCAGATTTATTTTTGATTAATCATCTGCGGATATCCGCCTAAATATTTTTAAAATCTGCGTGAAACAAAAATCCTTACAATCTTTTTAATCTGTGGCATAAATAAAACTTTGCGACTCTGCGCCTTTGCGCGATTAATTTCCTACCCTATCCAAATCTTACTTTTAACCAATGTCATCGTCTGTCTTAAATGCTGATTTAATGCGATAAGAATAATCAAAACCACCAAACCATACCCCACAATCGTATAAATTTCCATATCGGCTAATAACGTTGCTTGTTTAGTAATCGTTCCGAAGACTTTTTTCAAGGCTAAAGTATTCGCATTGTCTGCGGAATATCCTTTTGCCATAAAACTCTGTGCTGTTGATGCTATCGTTTGTTGCGCTTCCGGGCTTTCGCCAGTTACAAATTGACTTAGTTTTAAAAAGTGCTTTTTGTTTAAAAAAACCATTGCATTCTGCATCACACAAAACCCAATTGTACTTCCCCAGAAACGCCCTGATACGCCGACAATTCCCGAAGAAACTGCCATTTTTGCCGGAACGGATGATGTCGTAAACAAGATTAAAGGCACGAATAAAAATCCAACTCCAATACCTTGTAAAATGTATGGAATGATAATATCTGACAGTGCCACATCGGGCACAAAGAGAAACGTAAACCAGAAATGAAAAAGTGCAATTAATGAAAATCCGATTATAAAAATGATTTTAGTCGAAACTGATTTCATCAGAAAAAAAGCAGCCAAAATCAATCCTATTACATTTCCTAAGCCGTTAATGTATTGCACGCCCGCAACGCGTGACGGATCCCAATTCCAAATAGAAAACATGGCAGAATGACAAAGACTCAATGTTGCTCTGCTGATGTAAAAAAGGAAAAACAATAAAAACCCAATGCGCAAATTGGCATATTTAAAAACTTCAAAATTAAAAGTTGGTCTTTTTACCAAAAGCTCTTTAAAGATAAACAAGCCTCCAGTTATCAGGGCAATGATCAGCATTAAAACCATTTCAGAAGACTGAAACCAGTATTTTTTTTCGGCATAAACAAAGAAATAAGCACCACAAAGTATCGCAGTTAAAACCAAAATATAACTCAGCCAGTCGATTTGATACAACGGAATTTTCTTTGTGATTCGGTGTCCGCGAAAAGTAACCAAGATCAAAAAGACATTCAAAACCTGAAGTCCGCCTGAAACGTAAAGCATGTATTTCCAATCGTAATGATCCAAAAACCAAACGGCAATATTCATAATAAACGGCGTTGACAACAACAGCGAACCGTAATAAAAGGAGAAACCAATTATAATGGCGTTTTTAGAATTAAACTGCTCAATCAACAATTGTCTGATCGTAATTACCGGAAGCGCCATTAAAATCCCCTCAGCCACTCTCAGCAATAAAAACAGATAAAAATTGGTAATATACGCCGATGAAATAATAGTAATTCCGATTACCGAATACACCGCCATCAGGTAATTTTTTGCAGGGAAAAAACTCGAAAATCTGCTTTCGATCAAAATTGTGGCTAGCAAAGTTCCATAGGTAACGCACATCGCGAACTGCAAATCTTCTGGTTCGATGTCCAGAAAACTTGCCGCGTAGGTTACGTTTGAAGTATAAACTCCCAATAAAATCATGGAATGCAGCAAACAGACAAACAAAATAATAATGATTGCCCATTTGGGAACCCAGGATTTAAAAATACTTTTATCTTCCATTTTAGTGGTGTTCGGCGATAACGGTGATATTCATTCCGGCTCTTAAAAAGTCGGCTTGTTTGTCGTTGTCTTTTAACTGAATTCTAACCGGAATTCTTTGTTCGATTTTCACGAAGTTTCCTGTTGCATTATCCGGAGGCAATAACGAAAATCTGGCTCCACTTGCGGGTGATAACGAAGTGATGATTCCAGTAAATTCTTTATTATTAATAGCGTCGGCTTCGATTTTTACTTCCTGACCAACGGTTAAATACTGCAATTGCGTTTCTTTAAAATTAGCTGTAATCCACTTTTCTTTGCTTACAATCGAAAGTAAAGACTGACCTTCTTTTACCAATTGACCCGGTTGTAACGTTCTTTTCCCAATCCAGCCGTCGTAAGGCGCTGTAATAATCGTGTACGAAAGAAATAATGCGGCATTATCAGCAACAGCTTGTCTGGAAGCAATGTTGGTTTGTGTTGTTGGTACATTAGCTTCAGCAACAGATGTACTTAAATTAGAAGAATGAATTCTTTCTTTCATTTCCTGAAAATGCGCCTGTGCCGATTCATAATCTGCTTTTACTTTTTCTAATTGCTGTGATGTCGCCGCTTCCTCTTTTACCAAAGCTTTGTATCTTTCGTATTCTAATTTTGTTTTCCACAGATTCGATTTCGAAGCTTCTAATTGCGATTCTCCAATTGCCGTTGTACTTGCTGTAGTTGCCACATTTTTCTGGGCCACAACACTACTTTGCGCAGCGCTTTGAACATCGGCCAGCGCCACATTCAATTTCGATTTGTATTCTCTGTTATCAATCACAACCAAAGTATCCCCCTTGTGCACAAACTGATTTTCATCAAAACGAACTTCCTGTACATAACCCGTAATTCGCGACATAATTGGCGTTACATATTGTTCCACCTGAGCGTCATTCGTCTCTTCGTGATTGCTGTTGAAAACATAAAACCAAATCCCCAAAATAACCCCGCTAACCACAAGCGCACAAGCAATAATTGTTATTAATATATGAAACGTTCTGTTTCTTCTAGTCTCATTTTTTATCTTAACCATAAACTCTATATATTTTCTATTCTCTATATTCTATTTTCTATATTCTATTTTCCAAAATCTCTCCGCTAAAGTCTAAATCTTGTCTCTTGCTTCTTTCTTCTAACCTCTCAAGTCTAACTCTGAGGCATTATCCCCGCCGTATGCAGCAATTCATAATGTTTCAGAACAGCATCCAATCGGGTAGAAACTTTGTTGTATTTCGCCTGAAGCAACGCATTATCAGCATCCACCATTTCCGTTATTAAAACCAATTGGTTTAAGTATTTCAGCTTTACAATGCGGTAATTTTCATTGGCTAAATCCAGAGCTTTGTCTACTACCACAAATTTTTCAAGGATTTCCTGATATTGGGTATGCTCTTTATACAGCTCATCCTGAATTTCATCCTTTATAATATCAGACTGCATTTGTTGCCATTCTATCTTTGTAGTAGCCTGTTGCATTTTAGTCTTGTTTTTATACAAAGCCGAAATATCAAAATGTGCCTCTATCCCTACTTGCCCTAAAGTGTACAAATACGGATTTGGCGGAAAAAATTTATAGTTCGGATAATAGAAACCATAATTACCGAAGAAATTTACGGTTGGGAGATAATTTCCTTTAACCAATTTCAATTCTGTTTTTTTGATATCCAATTCCTGGCTTGCAATTCGCATTTCTTCATTTTGCAAAGCTTTACTCATATAAAAGTCATACGGATCTAAACCCTGCATTTCGTCCAGATTGGCGGTAGTATCAATCGCGATTTCTTCGCTCTCCGGAAGCTGAATTAAAGTTTTCAGATCGTGAAGCGCAATTTTTATGTTTTTGGAATTCGTAAGCGCATTTAATTCACGATCCGAAAGCTGTAATTCAGCTCTAATAACTTCATTTTTAGTAAGCGTTCCGTGTTTTTGAAGCGACTGCACTTCTTTTAATCGGCTTTTTTCTTCTTTGATGTTTTCTTCAAAAATCTTCTGAAGTTCCATCATTTTATAAATCGCCAGATAGTTCGCAACCACTTCCAACTCGATATCATTTTCGGTTTTTTCTGTTTTTATTTTGGCAATTTCACTTTCCTGATTCGCAATTTTGATAGCGTTATTGATTTTATTTCCAGCATAAATTGGCATTTTAAAAGTGGAATTGACCTGATAAATTTCAGGAATTGCCTTGGTAACTTCCTTACCGTTCAGGAAACCGCTTCCTTTGAACTCCGTAATATTGGTAATTCTGGAATACTCGCCGTTTAATTCAATGTCTGGTAAGCGGAGTTCTTTTCTTTCTTTGATGTTTTGCTCCGAGAGCGTAGTCTCTAATTGAGATCTGAGGATTTTTTTATTGTTTTCTTTCGCCAGTTTCAAAGCTTCACTTAATGAAACCGAATGAATTTCCTGTGCTTGTACCTTATTGAAGGTTACCACAATAAGAAATAACAGCAGGATTTTGAGAAAACAATCTTCTGTAGAATTTGTTGTTTTAAGGAACATGATTACATAAATAATTTATGATGCAAAGTTCCCACATTATTTTGTTGACTGATAATTCTAAAAAGTCAATAACATATCCATTTCGGACAAATGTTAAAATTTTGATTTTCGAAAACGTTATATTAAAATACTGGAAAACAATTTATTACAAATTAAGAAATGGTAATGATTATTTTTAAGTTTCTCGCAGATTCGGCAGATTTTTTTCTTTTTTATCTCCGAAATCTGCGAGAGAACTAATTTTTTTATCTGCTTTTTTAAGGTTTCACGCAGATTTAAAAAGGATTTAGGCAGATGTACGCAGATTTGTTATTTCTGGGGTAAATTTTTACGCAGATTTTGAATAGCTTAATCAGATATTTTTAAATTAAATCTGTGCTGATCTGCTAAAATCTGCCAAATCTGCGTGAAATAACGGATCTGCTTATAAGGTTTCACACAGATTTAAAAAGGATTTAGGCAGATGTACGCAGATTTGTTATTTCTGGGGTAAATTTTTACGCAGATTTTGAATAGCTTAATCAGATATTTTTAAATTAAATCTGTGCTGATCTGCTAAAATCTGCCAAATCTGCGTGAAATAATGGATCTGCTTATAAGGTTTCACGCAGATTTAAAAAGGATTTAGGCAGATGTACGCAGATTTGTTATTTCTGGGGTAAATTTTTACGCAGATTTTGAATAGCTTAATCAGATATTTTTAAATTAAATCTGTGCTGATCTGCTAAAATCTGCCAAATCTGCGTGAAATAAC
>FNPS01000006.1:0-1389 GCA_900107365.1 Flavobacterium aquidurense | reverse complement strand
CTGCTAAAATCTGCCAAATCTGCGTGAAATAATGGATCTGCTTATAAGGTTTCACGCAGATTTAAAAAGGATTTAGGCAGATGTACGCAGATTTGTTATTTCTGGGGTAAATTTTTACGCAGATTTTGAATAGCTTAATCAGATATTTTTAAATTAAATCTGTGCTGATCTGCTAAAATCTGCCAAATCTGCGTGAAATAATGGATCTGCTTATAAGGTTTCACGCAGATTTAAAAAGGATTTAGGCAGATGTACGCAGATTTGTTTATTTCTGGGGTAAATTTTACGGAGATTTTAAGTAGATTACTCAGAAATTTTTAAATTAAATCTGCCAAATCTGCGTGAAATAATTTTTAGAATATCTGCGAGGGAAATAATTCTTATCTGCTTTTCAAAACATCCTCTCCATTCAGGTAGTCAGAAGGTCGTTGTCCGAGGATTTTGAAGAAGGTATTACTGAATGTCGGCACACTACTATAACCTACTTCCAGCGCGACTTCTTTGACCGAAAGTTTTCTGTCCAACAGCAATTCAATTGCTTTTAAAATTCTTCTAATAGTATAATATTGAATAAAAGACATTTTGAGATCTTTTTGAAACAAGCGATACAAAGAGCGTTCGCTGTAACCAAATTCATGAGCAACTTCAGAAAACAAAATTGTTTCTCCCAAATTATTTTCGACATAACGCAAAATTTTACCCAGGCGCGCATCTTTTGGCAAAGGTAATTCTAAAGGTAAATTGGTCAGGCAAATTTGAGGTAAAATGGCTTTAATTGCTTTTGCAATGACAAAATTCGGAGAGCCTTTCTTCAAATCGCCGTTCCATTGATTCGTGAAAAGCATCATTTGAAGCAGTAAATTATTGACCGGATAAATCCCTTCACTTTTGTAAAAAACGTCTTCATCCTTCTCAACTGGAAAATATAGATTTCGCATCATCACATTTTCCGACTTTGGCTGAATGCTGTGTTCTACGTCAGCCGGGATCCATATAAAATGTCTTGCCGGCAAAAAATAGGTTTTAGTTTCGGTAGTTACAAAAACCACATCGCCTTCTGCATAAAGCATTTGTGCTTTATTGTGTTTGTGCGTCGGAACCAACAACTCTCCCATCAAATCATGGTGACAGTAAATGCTTTTTTTATCAGCATCTACTTTTGTGAGGTAGTATTTGTCTATTTTGAATGTTGATCGTTCCATTGAAGAGATTTCTTATTATAAAGATAAGAAAGAAATTTAACCGCAAGGTACGCAAGGCTGAAAACGGAAAGTTCGCAAAGCTTAATTAAAACGGATCAACACATATTGTTGTGGGGAAATATTATAATCTAGATATTTGTATTTTAAAAATAAATAGAAATGCAAGATTCTTTTATCGATATCCTTA
>FNPS01000010.1 GCA_900107365.1 Flavobacterium aquidurense | reverse complement strand
CAGAGGTGTTAGAAATATAGAATACTTCCTTTTTAGGCTAACTAATATTTATGCTTAATTTTTGCTGCTCCTCAGATTTACGTCTTGATCCATTAAAACTTTGCTAACTTTGCGGTTAAGCCAAAAAACAAAAAAGCCTTTCCGTTAAGAAAGGCTTCTTCCAATATTGCGGTCTGGACGGGACTCGAACCCGCGACCCCATGCGTGACAGGCATGTATTCTAACCAACTGAACTACCAAACCAACTGCGTTATTGTGAGTGCAAAAATACAATAGAACTTTGATTCTGCAAGGGTTTTTGCGAATAAAAATTGAGATTTTTTTAATTCACTAAATTCCAATCTTTTACCCCGAGGCTTCGAAACCAAATTCCAATAGAATACGCAGACCTTTGTCAAAGTCCGAAACTTTGACAAAGGTTTTTCGTACATAAATATACATTTTCTTGTCAAACATAGCCCGTGGTTTCAACCACGGGGTCACAATCATTAGGGCACAATCATGATCACAATCCGTATCCCCGTGGTTGAAACCACGGGCTATGTTTAAAAAATCCAATTCAATAAATCATTAGAAGTGCAAAGTCCGCAAAGCTTTAAAAAAACTTTGCGGACTTTGCGTAAATCTTAGCGCTCTTTGCTGTTAAATCAAAAGTGTTATAAATCAAAAAAGCCATCCACAAAAGTGGAAAGCTTTTCATTGGTCTAACTACTAAACCAGCTACGAGTTACAAAGTCGTAGCAAACAACACAACTAATCTTAGATACCGTTTTTGGGCAAAAAAGCCTTTCTTAAAAGAAAGGCTTTCCCCAATATTGCGGTCTGGACGGGACTCGAACCCGCGACCCCATGCGTGACAGGCATGTATTCTAACCAACTGAACTACCAAACCTCTGCGTTATTGCGGTTGCAAAGATAGTACAGAATTTCATTTCTGCAAGTGTTTTGCTAAAAAAAATTAAATATATTTTTAAATTCTTAGCCAAAGTTTTGTTTTTCAACCAAATATGTAGTCAGGATTTTTTCAAAATTATCACCAACATTGACCGGAACGTACTTAATTTGATTCTTCGCACAAGTTAAAGCCAGGTTTTTAAAGTAGGCTTCTGCCCTTTTTTCATATTCCATTTTCACATTATCAGCAAAAATCGATACTTCCTCACCTGATTCTAAGTCAATAAACTTCCTTGGTGTGTTATCAAAATCGAATTTCAGCTCCGTTTCATGATCAACGACGTGAAACAAAACTACTTTATGTTTGTTGTGTTTTAAATGTTGCAAGGCATTAAAAAGCTTTTCATCGTCTTCTGACTGAAACATATCCGTAAACAGAATAATCATCGAACGGCGGTGCATTTTTTCTGCAATTTGGTGTAAATATGTAATCGTGTCCGTGCTTTTTTTGATTTTGGGCTGTTCTAATAATTGCTCTAATTTATTAAGCAACATTCTATGGTGACGATCACTTCCTTTTTCGGGAGCGTAATATTCGTAGCTGTCTGAGAAAACACTTAAGCCAACAGCGTCGCGTTGTTTCTTTAAAATATTCATCAATACGGCCGATGCCAAAACCGCAAAACCAATCTTCTTTTCATAAAAAGGCTGATTCGATTTTAATTCCGGATAATGCATCGACGACGAATTATCGACAATAAGATGACAGCGTAAATTAGTTTCTTCCTCGTAGCGTTTTGTGTACAAACGATCGGTTTTGGCAAATAATTTCCAATCGATATGTTTGGTACTTTCTCCTGCGTTATACACTTTATGCTCAGCAAATTCAGCCGAAAATCCATGAAACGGACTCTTGTGCATTCCGGATATAAAACCTTCTACCACCTGATTCGCCAGCATTTCAAGATGCTGAAAACTGGAGACTTTCTCTATTTCCGATTCAATTTTCATTCGGTTTCTTTTTTAATATTTTGGGCACGGTACAAACCGTCTGTCGCCTGCAATAATTTTCGTTTTAATATCGGACTAAAATTAGGGTTTTCTTTTAAGAAACGCTGCACTTCATCAAAAGCATATTTCGACGAATATTTCCCAATCGTATTATTCAGCCAGTCTTTCGGAAAGAAAATATCTCCGGTGCGCTGAATTTCTTCTGTCAAATCTAATGAAAAACGAATATACTTTTGTGCACTTTCCTGACGCAGCGGATGATGAATGTTCGCCAAACCAATCGAAACCCAGGATTCTTTTTCTCTGTTTTTATCGTCTTTTAAGGATTCCATAAAAGCACCACGAACCGATTCGTCTTTCGACAACGAAGGAAGCAAAAACTCAAATCGCTTTTGTTTGTCGGGATTGGTGATGGTTGTTCTTGTTTTATTCAGAATTTCATCTGCTTTTTCGTGTTTGAAAATCGCCAGATTCATCGCGATATTGGTGTAATCGTCTTCGTTTAATTTCAAATTCGGAATCACTTTTTCTTTGTTCCAAATCTTATATAATTTGGCTTTCGCCGAATCTGAATACGCAATGGAACTAAATAAATTGAATAACGTCTTTTTGATGTTACTTGTCAAATTCGTTTGCAATCTTTCGTATAAAATAACTTCAAGTTGTGGCTGAACTTTATGCTGCTGTTGCTCTGTAAGGAATTTCCAAAAAATCGAATTCAGATTATTGGAAGCAATTCTTAAAACCAATTCATTTTCTTCGGTTTGAATTCCTTTCAAAAAACAATCAAAAGCTTTGATCGGCGCAATGTTTCCAATTAAAGTATTTTCATAAAGAT
Source organism: Flavobacterium aquidurense (assembly GCA_900107365.1). Classification (GTDB taxonomy): domain Bacteria; phylum Bacteroidota; class Bacteroidia; order Flavobacteriales; family Flavobacteriaceae; genus Flavobacterium; species Flavobacterium aquidurense. Next base: position 217,378 of record FNPS01000010.1, on the reverse strand, counting down.
TACTGTAAGATGAAGCACGTGCTACCTCATCTTTCAAAGTGGAAATAGCATCTAAATGATTCCCGTCAAGCGGAAAAACACCGTATCCAAAACCATTATAATTGTAAACAACCAGTATCGGTTTCTCAAGTCCGATAGCCTCTTTTAATACTAGGCTTTTATCTGTAATATTTGCCGTTAAAACCTTCACATCATTGGCATAAACCAATCCAATCTGAAAAACCTGAGGCCAGACATTTCCTGATTTGTCTTCTGCTTTTTGCTCAATTTCAAACTTCTTGATTCGGCCTTGATTATCGTATTCTATTTTATCTGTAAAAATAGCCCTGCCCGATTTATTCACCCAAACCTTGCTCCACTTTTGCATGTCCAGCGGCGTTTCAGCATCCAGAATTTCAACCAGATTATTCCAGTCAGCATTGTCGTTGGCGTATTTTTTAATGTATTTTTCGATACCTTTTTGAAAAGCTTCTTTTCCCATCGAAGCTTCCAACTGACGCATCATAATCGGCGCTTTGTTGTAAATAATAGCACCGTAAAGCGAACCAGCATCTTTCAGATTGGCCAAATGTTGTTTAATTGGATGTGTACCCAACGAACGATCTTCCGCGTAAGCGTTACTATAATGTGCACTAAAAAACTGCAAATTATGATTCACTTTCGGGAAAATTGGATTCATGATTTTGTCTGCCATGAAATTGGCAAATACCTCTTTCATCCAGACATCATCAAACCATTTCATCGTCACCAAATCACCAAACCACATATGCGAAGTTTCATGCGCGATAAGTTTTGCACGGTCTAGTTTCTCGCTGTCTGTAGCACTAAGATCTAAAAACAAAGTCGATTCCCTGTACTGAATAGCACCCACATGTTCCATTCCGCCATACTGAAAAACCGGAATCGAAGCAAAATCCAGCTTCTGAAAAGGGAATTTATAGTTGGTATATTTTTCTAAGAATTCTAAGGATTGTTGGTGTAATTTAAAAATGGTATCGGTACTGAATTTTAGCTTCTCCGGATTGTTTTCGCGATACAACATCGTCATTTCTAAATTGCCTGGTTTCTCTGTTGCACTTTTGAATTTTCCAGCCACAAAGGAGAATAAATACGTGCTCATTTTGTCTGATTCTCCAAAAGTATAGCCTGTAAAATCGCCTTTTTCTACCTTTTCTTTTACATCGGCTCCTGCCAAAACCGACCATTCTTTTGGAACCGTCAAACTTAGTTTATAAGTTGCTTTTATGTTTGGCTGATCGAAACACGGAAACAACGTACTCGCACGATCCGGAACTAATAAGGTATATAGAAAATCGTCATTTCGGTTTAAAGATAAATTACCTGCGATGAAAGAAATGGTGATCGTATTTTTTCCTGAAAGCAAACTTGAAGTCGGAATAACAATATGCCCTTTTTCGTGTACAATCGCGATATTTTTTCCGTTTGCTGAAATTGATTTTATGTTTTGAGATTTCTCCTTAAAATCCAAATACAAAGGCTGACTTAAATCGGACACAGTCAATTCTAAATTTAAATGGGAACTAATATCCTGGTCTTTCTGATTCGGAATCTCAAAAGACAATCCGTAAGAAACATTAGAGATTTGCTGTTTACGAAAAATAGCCATTTGCTCTGAAACGCCATTTTCTAAAACAAGATTTTCTTTTTGTTTGGATTGCGAAAAACCAATGGTAATGAAAGTAAAAAAACAAAGAAAGCTGTAGTGGATTTTCATTTTAAGAAATATAAGATTCGTTAAAAATAAAAAAAAGGATTGGTTTTGGACGATTATTCCATTTGTTGTTTAAAAAAAATAGCCACGAATTCACGAATTTTATATTAATTAATTTTAAAATAATTCGTGAATTCGTGGCGAAAAAAAATTGAACACCCTAAATACTAAAAAAAAGGTCTGACGATTGCCAGACCTTTTCACAAACTTACTAATTCAAGCTATCCAAAAACAAATTACTCAGTTTGTTGAAATTTAAAACTTATGTCTCCTGCATAATAAGTATAACGTGCATTGGTTGGAAAAATAGTTTCTGAAGCAGTACTCGATACGTACGCATAACCTGTGATGGTAATAGTTCCGGCTACGATTGGGTAAGTTGTAGCAGATCCGTCCGTTTTGGTTCTGTTGATCCAGTCGTCGCTATTTACCGATAAAAAATATTCTTTGTCTTTTGTAAGCACAATTGGCAAAAGCGTTTTTTCAAAAGCCATATTCGCTACAGAAACATTCATTGTTTCCGATTTTATAACTGTTTTGGTTGCTACATCCCACAACGTAATTCGTAAAGCAGTGTTTACATCTGGAATTTTGGCAAAAAAGGAAGTGATTTTGCCTGTTACGGTTGGCTTAAAACTGAAACCATATTCGTAAATTCCTGCGTTTTTTTGATCTACAGCTTTTTGGCTAAATCCTGATGTAGCCATATATAAATCTAGCGGGTTTTCAGCAGTATACGTAACCGGATCTGGTTTGTCATCATCACTGCTACACGAAAGGGTTAAAAGTCCGACGGATAAAATAGTAAAAATGGTTTTTAAAGTTTTCATAATAATATATTTGAATGTTATTATCTGGTTTAATTTTTCTTTCGAAACTTAGGGTTGAATATTAAAATGCGCGCAAACTTCTTCGTAGCTCATTTTAGCATAATCCAATTTTGCTGTTTTTGCTGTAGCAGCTGCCACGCCTCCCGGAATCAAAACATAACGCCATGATAATGAAGTCGGAAGATTTACAGTTCCTCCGCCGTCATGTCTGAATCGGAATAATTTGATTTTTTTCGCAGTAGAAATTGCCGTAATGGTATTTACAAATCCACCAGCTGTTGATGTGTAAGGCAGTGTGAATGTACCTGACCCAAAAGATACATAGACCAGGATAGTTCCTTTGGCAAGAATATCTTCTGATAATTCTGGTGCATTAATCGTAGTAGACATTCCTGAAGTACCGTCTACTGTTTCTGCAACTGCTGTAGGAGCTGTTAGCCATGCGCTATAAATTACATTTGCTGTTCCTGTTGCTCCCGGCGCTCCTTGTTGTCCGTCAACTCCGTTGGTTCCGTCAACTCCATCATCACTACTGCATGAAGCGGTGAAAACTACAATAGAAAAAAGGGTCAAAATGGTTTTTAAAATTTTCATAATAATTTAGTTTAAAAATTTATTAAATGGTTCTTATTTAATTCAATAGCATTATTTTTGTAAAAGTCAAAAGCTTCTTTTTTTCTGCTGATGAAGTATTACAAGACAAATTTGCAGGATTAAAATCAGGCCAAAAACCACTAATAGACAGACGACATTTTAAATAGACAGACGACACAAAAACCAAATAAATGATCAAAAAATACACTTGTATTATTATTGATGACGACGAAATTGACAGGCTGACGGTAGTATCGTTTGCCAAAAAATTTCCTGTTCTGGATATTTTGAGTGTTTTTGAATCGGCTGAAGAAGCACTTCCTTTTATTGAGACCACAGATATTGATATCTTGTTTCTCGATATTGATATGCCCGGTTTAAGCGGAATTGAGTTCAGAAAAAAAGCGTTGGAAATTCCGGTTTGTATTTTTATAACCGCACACCCGGAACATGCTGTTGAAAGTTTTGAAATCGAAACACTAGACTTTATCGTAAAACCTTTAAAACTAGATCGTTTTAACCAAACCGTAAGCCGAATTGAAGAGTTTATGGAAGTGAAACTCAAAGCTTCTCTTTTTGAAGCAAGCATTGGCGGCGATACCATTTATATTAAGGAAGGTCACGAACAAACAAAAGTCAAACTTCACGAAATTTTATATCTGGAGGCTTTAAAAGATTACACTTTGATTATTACCAATAAAAAGAGGCATTGTGTTTTGTCGAGTATAGGAAATTTGTTGAAAGAAGATCATTTTCAGTCCTTCATCAGAATTCATAGAAGTTTTGCGGTTCAGAAACAGTTTATCCAAAAAGTAAATTCTTCCGAAATTATTTTAAACAACGACATTGCTATTCCGGTTGGAAGAAGTTATAAAGAGAACCTAAACTTTATTTCATGAAAAAACGGGGATTCTTGCTATTGCTTTTTATAACAGCTACTGCTTTTGCTCAGCAGGAACCCAATTTGGCACGATATAAAACAGAAAACGAAAAGCTAAAAGCATGGCTTACCTACACTAATAAATTTTTAGATGCTGAAAATTATCCACAATTAATTATCGCAGCACAAAAAGGAATTGAGCTTTCTAAAAATAATCTCGCTTACAAATCACGATTCTATTTCTTGAAAGGAAATGCCTACGAATTCAACAACAACCAGACTAAAAAGGCCATGCTTAATTATGAAATAGCACTGCAATATGCTAAAAAAGCCCGGCATCTTAAAAACGAAACGTCTACGTTGATGCGTTTGAGTTATATGTATTATGCGCTTAACGAAACTGAAAAAAGGAAACAATTAGTAGCGTACATGAAGCAGGTTTTAGACACTACAAAAAACATCAATACTAAATCTGTTCTTAACGGAAGCCTTGGCGAATATTATCTGGACAATGCTGAGTATGAAACTTTTATCGGCTATCAGCTCAAAGCGATTAATTACAAAAAACTACTCAAAAAAAGCGTAGCAAATAGTGAGACAATTGGTGTATCGTACAGTCAGATTGCCGCGGCATATTCCAAAATGAAGCAATTTAACAAAGCGATTGAATATTTAAATTACGCACAGCCGTACATTAAAACTTCGCCTTATATCTGCGCTTTTTCCTGTAATTATTATCTGCAGTGTTTTGTTCCGATGAAAAAGTTCGACAGCATTCAAAAGTATTATAAACTCATTTATACGTATCCAACTGTCAAAGATTCCCTGTTTCTGAATCTGAGTTTTGCCAACCGAAGCCTTTCTGAATATTACGTAAACGAACGCCAGAATAATGCTGCTTATTATTATGCTAAAAAAGCAGTTTTGCTCGGACAAAAAGCCAACGACGAAGATATTATTATGGAAGCCAACACAATTATGGGAAGGGTTTTATATGAAAAAGGAGACTATAAAAAAGCAATCGAAATCCTGACTTTGGCCTCCAAAAATGCTTATACGTATGACAAAGAATCGTATGTCAGCATCAATAAAAAATTAGCTCAGAGTTATGCAGCGTTAGGGCTTTGGAAAGAAGCCTACAAATACAACGAGATTTACAGTCAGGCCAGTGACGAAATGATGCTCGAGTCGGCAAAGCAAAATATTGCCAACGCCGAAGCCCGTTTTCAAAACAAAGCAAAAGGTCAGGAAATTAAAAATCTTTCGGCCCAAAATACGATCAAAAATATCCAAATTTCAGAAGCTAAAAAGCAGCGTGTTTTTCTAATTTCAGGATTGGCTTTGGTTGGCATTATTCTACTTTTATTATTTAAGCAAAGCCAAAACAGAAAAAGAACCAATCAAAAATTACAGCTTTTGAATGCCCAATTAGACGAAGCCAACAAGACGAAGGCAAGGTTTTTTGGTATTTTAAACCACGATTTAAGAAGTCCGGTTTCGAACTTAATTCACTTTTTGCATCTTCAAAAAGAAAGTCCGGAGCTCATTGACGAAGCAACCGCTTTGCGAATGCAAACAAAAGTAATTACCGGAGCCGAAAATTTATTATCATCAATGGAAGATATTTTATTGTGGAGCAAAGGCCAAATGGAAAACTTTAAACCTCAGTTTCATCCATTTCCAGTTTCCGGTTTATTTGAAGAAACTAAAAAACATTTTTCTAGTGTTGAAAACATAGAAATTTCCTTCGAAGATCCGGAAAACCTCATCTTAAATACGGATGAAAATTACCTCAAAACCATCCTCCGAAACCTAACCGGAAACGCCATAAAAGCACTCGACAAAACGTCAAACGGAAAAATAATCTGGAAAGCCTGGCAAGAAAACAATCAAACCTTTCTCTCCATAACCGACAACGGCCCAGGCGGAACTCAGGAAAAATTCAAAGCCCTGTACGACGACTCAGAAGTAATCGGAATCAAATCAGGATTAGGTTTGCATTTAATCCGTGATCTCGCAACAGCAATTAGCGCTAAAATCGAAGTCGTTTCAAAACCTGATTCCGGAACAACTTTTACTATTATATTTTTTCACGCAGATTTAAAAAGGATTTAAGCAGATTTGCGCAGATTATTTATTTACTAGGAAAGTTTAAAAAAGATTTAAATACATGCTTTTAAATAAATCTGCAGAATCTGCTAAAATCTGCAGAATCTGCGTGAAACAAAATCTTTTTATCCCGATAGCTATCGGGAGTGGCAAAAAGCCCAATAAAAAAGGCTTGACTTTCGCCAAACCTTTTTTATATCAATTATAATCTTACGATTACAACAAAGCGTCTAAACTATCTGCGTAAGTTTGTTTCGGAGCAACTCCTACTTGTTTACCTACAACTTCACCGTTATGAAAAACCAAAACGGTTGGTATGTTACGCACACCATATTTTGCAGCGAATTCCTGGTTAGCATCCACATCCACTTTACCAACAACAACTTTACCTGCGTATTCGTCGCTTAATTGGTCAATGATTGGTCCAACCATTCTACAAGGACCGCACCATGCTGCCCAAAAATCTACCATTACTGGTTTATCTGACTTTAAAACTACTTCGTCAAAAGTAGCATCTGTTATTGCTAATGCCATAATATCTTAGGTTTAAATTACGTCTGAATTATTAATCTTCAAACTAGAGTACAAATTTAAAAATTAAATACGAATGAAACACCATTCCCAAATTAGTTTTGATTATAAATGCATTGTCAATAGTTATATAATTTTCATGTCCGTTATTCACAAGCCTTTGCATCTTAATAAATTGAAAACCAAAATATTAAAATCACATTATTTTTTATCTTATCTTTAATGATTAAGAAAATTCGTCCAGATGACAGCAACTTTACATAAAATAAAACTTTTTTTGCAATCGGCTCGTTTTAAAAAATACGCCAAACGTTTTGGCTTTTTTGTTTTGGGACTTGTCGCATTAGTGCTAATTGCCGGTGCCGGACTATCGATTTATTTCAATCGAAACAAAACCGAGATCATGGCCAAAATCAATACTAAAATCAACGATAATATAAACGGCGATTTTCATATTGGCGATTTTCAATATAAATTTTTAACCGGTTTGCCAAATTTTACTGTGGCCCTAAAAGATGTCGAACTGAAAGACAAACAATGGAAAACCCACAAACATACGTTACTAAAAACCAAAGAAATAGAAGTCCGTTTAAACGTTTGGAGTTTACTGCAAAAGGAAATCAACATCCATAAAATCCTGATCAACGACGCCCAGATTTATCTTTATAAAGCCGAAAATGGCTATTCTAACTCGGATATTTTTAAGCCAAAAAAGAAAAAAACACCCGAAACCCAATCGGACAGCGAAACGACTATTAATCAAGTCGACCTCAACAATGTTCATTTTATTCTGGACAACCGCATTGGTCACAAATTATTCGATTTTGATGTCGCCAGTTTAAAATCGAAAGTACATTACGACGGAGACGACTGGAAAACGGATGTTTTTCTGGATACTCAAATTGGCAGTTTGGCCTTCAATACCGTTCACGGAAGTTTCGCCAAACAGAAACGTCTCAAAGGCACTTTTGCCGTTACCTATTCGGCTGAAAGAGAAAAAATAGATGTAAAAACAGAGGGTCTAAAAATTGGATCCGATTCTTTTGATATCGTTGCTTTTTTCAATTTAGCCAAAGGCAGCGCGCTGTTCGGCATCAACATTAGCACTACGATTTTATGGCAAAATGCTTCCAATTTATTATCGGCAAACATCAGTTCTAAGCTGAACCATTTTAATCTGAAAAAAGAAATTAATGTGAATTGCGATATCAAAGGCGATTTTAATGCCGAAGGTGATCCGCGAATTGTGGTTCAGGCCGAAGTGCATAACAACGAATTGAGTATTCCCGATGGCTTATTGACTGATTGTAATTTCAAAGGCATTTTTACCAATAATTTCAAACCAAAAGAAGGTTTTAGCGATGCCAATTCGGCTGTAATTCTAACCCGTTTTTCTGCAAAATACAGAAATGTTCCGCTTAAAATTGCGCAATTATCCATCAACAATCTCGAAAAACCATTGGCAACCGGAATCGTGAATTCTGATTTTGACCTTCCGGTTATGAACGAAGAAGATACCGAAAAATGGATTCATTTTACCGAAGGTCACGCCACGCTCAACCTTAAATTTCAGTTTGACATTGTCAATTTATACATTACCAAACCGCGTTTTATTGGAAACGTAGACGTTAAAAATGTCTCCTTCCATTTTATTCCGAAAAACATTAATGCCGAAAAAATAAACGTACAGCTACAATTTACGCAAGAGGCTTTGATCATTAATAAAATTGCGTACAAACATAAAAACAACACCATTTTTATAGACGGAAAAATCAATAATTTCCTGAATCTGTATTACGATGCTCCCGAGAAAATGGTCGTAAACTGGAATATCTATTGCCCAAGTATCGATGTTAAACAATTTCTGGGTGTTTTGGCCACTTCACAAAAAAGGAAAGTGACTGCCAAAAAACCTTCTATGTCGAATCAGTTGCGCAACGCGATCGAAAAATGCATTGTTGACATTAACCTTAAAGCCGATAAAATCACTTACAATAAATTGACCGCAACCAATACGAAAGCGGTGATTCAGATGATCGATTCGCGATTGGTGATCAAAAACGGTTCGCTGCAAACGTGTGGCGGAAGTATTAATTTTAGTACGACGCTTTCTCCAAATGGTAAAAATTACAATTTCGCTTCCAACGCACAGGTCAATCAGGTTGATATAACGCAGTTTTTAAAATCGTTTAACAACTTTGGAATCAAATCATTTACGCCCAATAATATTCGCGGACAGCTCACCAGCAACACCGATATGACCGGAATGATCCATAACGGCGAATTGGTTCCGAATTCGACACACGGAAGCCTGAATTTCAAGGTCACTCACGGCGCTTTAATAAACTTTGAGCCAATCGTTAAAATCGGCAAATTTGCATTTCCGTTTCGCGATGTAAAAAACATTACTTTCAGCGATTTATCCGGCAATTGCAAACTGCGCGGCGAACTGGTCGACGTCAATAAACTCACCATAAGTTCCAGCGTTCTCAACCTCGATGCCGAAGGTGTATATTCCTTTGGCCGCGGCACCAATATGGCGCTCACCATCCCACTCCGAAACTCTAAAGACGACGCCAAACTCGCCACCAAAGCCGAACGCGATGCCGTTCGCGATCGCGGAATTGTCCTGCATTTACTTGCTGTTGATGATGGTGGGAAAATGAAAATTAAGTGGGGAAAGAAGGATAAGGGGAAGAATAAAAAGGAGAAATAACCTCGTTCATTATTGCATAGAAGGCACAGTTTGTCACTCTGAGCGTCCCGATCCCGAAGGTTCGGGACGGGAGAAGAGTCACACAAGAAACTCGACAAAGTTGCCACAATCTTGTCATCCTGACGAAGGTAGGATCACACTAGAAACTCGACAAAGATTGGCACTAAAGCCTAAAAATAAAGCAGTACAACGCAATCTTGTCATTCCGAGGAACGAGACTCGAGCGATAGCGACTGGCGAAGCAAATCCCCGCAAGAAACTCGACAAAGATTGACACAGAACACAAGAAATAAAGAATTGGAACTTAAATTTTGGAATTTCTTTTTTATTAGGAGCTATTTCCTGCTATCCACTTGTATCTTTTTAGGCAGATCATTTACGGCAAACGAGAAGTTTCATATTGCCTAAAAAGGATACCGCTTCTATCAGGGCTAGGGGTCTTGGTTTCATAAGAAGGTTAATTCTTATCATAAGAAACAAAACATATTTAATTATGATTACCTTTCATAATTATTAAAAAATATTATTACCTCGTACAAACATCACAATATTAAAATGTCGCAAATTATAAATGTCACATGTGCAATTATCTTAAAAGATGAGAAAGTATTAGTTGCTCAAAGAAATGAAAAAATGAAATTACCTTTAAAATGGGAATTTCCGGGTGGCAAATTAGAAATTAATGAAGATGAAATAGATTGTATTAAAAGAGAAATAAAAGAAGAAATAAACATAAACATTGAAGTTTTAAAAAGGCTCTCAAATAATATTCACGATTATGGTGCTTTTAAAATCAATCTAATCCCTTTTTTAGCGCACTATCTTTCCGGTGAAATTAAATTAGCAGAACATAAAAATTACAGACTGCTAGAAAAATCCGAATTATTAAATCTTGATTGGGCTGAGGCAGATTTACCAATCGTTGAAGAATTTTTAAAACTTGAAATATGAACCAAGGATTATATGAAGAATTAGTTACTAAACTAATAAACTACAAAATAAACGAACTAGATAAAGAAACATTTCAAGTAAAAAAAACTCCAATAGATAAAGCAGAAGCAGCTCAGATTTTATCCCAACATATTGGCAATACTATAAAACATGCTTTCACATTAATTAAAGGTGAAGATGCGATTGAGACACAAATTGAAATTGCAAATAAGATTATTCTATTTCTAAAAGAAGAACTTAAAAAAGAAGAATTCGAAGGTGATTTGATTGAAACAGAAGGAAAAATTCTAAAAGCTGTTTTTACAAAAATAGACTCACATTTCACGGATTTAGATTTGCATTTAAAAGAAATCACTCCTTACACTAGACTTATTCATAGTGAACTCTTTACAGGAGGTAATTCTGGAACTACGCTTGAAAGTGAATTGCGAAAAGAAATCTTATCATCTGATAAAATTGATTTATTGGTTTCGTTTATTAAATGGAAAGGAATCAGAATTCTTGAACGCGAATTGAGAGAATTTACAGAAAGAGGTGGGAAGTTAAGAGTAATTACGACTACTTATATCGGTGTAACGGACTCAAAAGCAATTGAATTCTTAGCGTCATTAAATAATACAGAAGTAAAGGTTTCATACAATACCGGAAATGAGCGTTTACATGCAAAAGCCTATTTATTTCAAAGAAATACAGGATTTCATACTGGCTATATTGGTTCTTCGAATTTTTCTCGTTCAGCTTTAACTGATGGACTAGAATGGAATTTAAAAGTGACCACCAAAGAAGTTGGACATATTATTGATAAATTCAAAAAAACATTTGAAGCCTATTGGCAAAATTCAGAATTTGAATTATATGATCAAAATATTCATTCTGTGAAATTAGTTGAAGCTCTTAAACAAGGGAGATTTTCAAAAGAATATACCTTTTCTACAACTTATTTTGACATCAAACCTTTTCATTATCAAAGTGAAATTCTTGAAAAATTAGAAGTTGAAAGAGTAGTTCATAATAGAAATAGAAACCTTTTAGTTGCTGCTACAGGAACAGGGAAAACTGTTATTTCTGCATTTGATTACAAAAATTTTAAAAACAATAACAAATCATCCAAATTGCTTTTTGTTGCTCATAGAAAAGAAATTTTACAACAAGCAAAAGCAACTTTTCAAGGTATTTTAAAAGATAATAATTTTGGGGATTTATGGGTCGATGGGATCGAACCAAATTCTAATGAATATGTTTTTGCTTCTGTTCAAACTTTAAATAATAGACTTAAAGAAATTAAACTTTCGCCTGAATATTATGATTTTATTATTGTTGATGAAGTACATCATATTTCTGCCGCAACATATCGACCAATAATAAATTATTTCAAACCAAAAGTACTTTTAGGACTGACTGCAACTCCTGAAAGAACGGATAATGCAGATATATTGGCGGATTTCTGTAATCGTATCGCAGCTGAAATTAGATTGCCTGAGGCGTTAAATAAAAAATTATTATGCCCTTTTCAGTATTTTGGAATTACTGACAGTATTGATTTAACTAATGTAAAGTGGGAAAAAGGCAAATATGCAGCAAGCGAATTAACAAGTTTGTATACCAAAAACAATGTTCGAGTCGGGGAAATAATCTCTAACCTGAATAAATATACAAATGATATAAATGATGTACGTGCTATTGGTTTTTGCGTAACAATTGAGCATGCCATTTTTATGGCCGAAAAATTCAATTTAGCAGGTTTAAAAGCAGAATATTTAACTGCCCAAAACTCCAATAATCGTGATAGAATTAGAGAGCAATTCAAGAAAAAAGAATTTAATTACTTGTTTGTAGTTGATATTTTTAATGAAGGTGTAGATATTCCTGAAATTGATACCGTTTTGTTTTTAAGGCCGACGGAAAGTTTGACAGTTTTTCTTCAACAGTTAGGCCGAGGTTTACGTTTGGCAGAAGGAAAAGATTGTTTGACAGTTTTAGATTTTGTTGGAAACTCAAGACCCGAATATGATTTTGAAAATAAATTTAGAGCCTTAATAGGTAAAACAACAACATCAGTTCAAAAAGAAATTGAAGATGACTTTCCACATTTACCTTTAGGTTGTTCTGTTGTTTTGGAGAAAAAAGTAAAAGAAACAATTCTTGAAAACATAAAAAAGGCAACATCTTTAAATGTAAATCAATTAATAACTAAAATCACAAATTTTCAACATCAAACTGATTTGCCATTAACGTTAAACAATTTTATTGATTTATATCACATTCCTATTGAAACGATTTATAAAAAAGATAGCTGGTCTAGATTACTACAACGAGCAGGAGTAATTAAAGATTTTGAAAACACCAATGAAAAACAAATACTTTCTGCTATCAGTAAAAAATGGTTATCTACCAATTCTACTAGTTATTTCAATTTCATTTTAATGATTGCCAAAAAGAGTTTCAACATTCGAATTGCCGATTTTGACGAAAATCAAAAAAACATGTTGCTAATGCTACATTATGATGTCTGGCAAAGCGCTGGTGGGTTCGATTCTTTGGAAAAAAGTATAATTCAAATAGGAAAGAACAAAACTCTTGTCAATGAGATTATAGAAGTTTTAGAGATATTGATTGATAAAATTGGTTTTAAAGAAATTGACATTCAGTTGCCTTATGACCAACCATTAAAATTACATGCTCGTTATACAAGAGATCAAATATTAGTTGCGTTCGGTCTAAGTACATTTGATAAAAAATCATCTAATAGAGAAGGTGCCGCCGAAAACAAAAATTTAAATACTGAAATACTTTTTATCAATTTAATTAAATCTGAAGAGGATTTTTCTCCTACAACTATGTATGAGGACTATGCAATAAATGAGACATTATTTCATTGGCAGTCACATAATGCCTATGGACCGGAAACTGACAAAGGAGTTTCATACATAAAACACCTTGAAAGAAATAAAAAAATATTACTTTTTGTCAGAGAAAAAGGTAAAGATGAAAATGGAAACACACTTGGATATATTTTTATTGGAGAAGGCATTTTTAAAGAGACTGAAGGCTCAAAACCAATGAATATTAAGTGGGAGTTAAACGAGCCAATACCTAATTATCTTTGGACTGAGTCTGCAAAAATGTCGATAGGTTAATATAAAAAATATGATAAAATATTCAATCTTAGAAATCCCAACTGTACTAAATCCACCTATAAAACTTCTAGATATTATTTACAATTGTCCTGTTTGTGATTATGAAATTGAAATAGATATGGATGTAGATGATAATAGCTCTATTAAGTGTGATTGCTGTGATCACATAATTAAATTTAGAATTAAGAAAATCTGAATCGGAATAATCAACTTTTCCTTTTTTGTGTGCTCTTGATTGTCGAGTTACTTGCGGGGATTCCTCGTGCCTCGGAATGACAAACTAGGCGTTGAAATTTCCCAATATATTTTCATAATGTTTCCTTAACTCACTTGGCTTTTCATCTTAAAAAAGATAGCTTTGAGAAACAATCATTAAATATAAACCATATGAAAATTCAAATCAATACCGACAAAAACATAGAAGGACACGAAAGATTAGAAGCTTATTTTTCTGGAGAATTAGAAAAAGGGCTTACCCGTTTTGAAGAAAAAATTACCCGCGTTGAAGTTCATTTTGGTGATGAAAACGGCGAGAAATTCAGTTTAAATGATAAGAAGTGTGTAATCGAAGTCCGCACAGCAAAATTACAACCCATAACCGTTACAGAACACTCAGATACACTTGAAAAAGCTTTTAGTGGCGCTTTGGCAAAAGCCAAAAAAACATTGACGACTACTTTCGAAAAACAAAAAAGTTTTTAATAACAAACGTTTTTTCCACCATATAAGTGATTATAAGTTCATTTAATAACTGTACGCTTATTTTTTATTAGATATAATAAAAGCACATATTAGGTTGCTTATAGGTGGTAATTCTCACGCTTTTCTACCATATAAGTGATTATAAGTTCACTTAGGTATGCGCATAAATATCTCTCGCAAAGTCGCGAAGTCGCAAAGTTTATTTTTCTTTACGACTTCGCGACTTTGTGTGAAATTTAAGTTCAACACTTATTAAATTCAACACTTATATGAGCTTCTATTAAAAAATAAGCGCGAAGTAAACACCCCCAAATTAAATGAACTTATAATCACTTATATGGTGGAAAAATAGCGCAAAGTAAACACTCCAATTAAAATGAACTTATAATCACTTATATGGTGGAAAAATAGCGCAAAGTAAACACTCCAATTAAAATGAACTTATAATCACTTATATGGTGGAAAAATTTAGGATTTCGGTAAAGGCTGACCTACTGCAATATCGCAACGGTGTCCGGGTTGTCCGTGAGCCGGATTCATTCCTTCGGCAACTGTGGGTGCTTCGGTACTTAATAAAGCCGGAACTGCATTTTGAGTTCCCGCTGGTGGTGTAACGGTAAAGGTTTTTGAGGTACTACTTCCGCCTTGTGCTGGTGTTGCCGCAACTGCATTTGCAACAGGCGAATTTAAAGGCGCTCCAACCGGAATATCACATCTGTGTCCTGGCTGGCCGTGCGACGGATTCATTCCTTTCGCTACTTTTACCGGAGCTGCAACAGTGGTAGTAACAATATTTTTCTGATTCGGATTTACTTGTACGGTTTGTGTTTGCTGTACAGGCTGTCCTTGCGCGGGAGCCGAATTCAACGGCGCTCCAACTGCAATATCACAACGGTGTCCTGGCTGTCCGTGTGCCGGATTTAATCCTTTTGTTTCACCCAATACGGTATTCGGATTGGTCTGTGGCTGTGGTGCCTCCACTACCGACTTGACTTTGGCCGTATCTTTCATCAATCCCAATTTAACTAATTCAGAAGTGGGCGTACTTTCCTGAGGTTCTAATTCCTTTTTGCAAGACACAAAAAACAAGGAACTAATAACAATCGAACTGATAAATATTTTCGGATTCATGATGTGGTATTTTAAAGCATCCAAATATACTCTTTTTTTAAAATTACACCATATAAGTTATATAAGTTCATATTAAGTTTTACCGTGATTTACTTTGTCATTTAATCGCGCAAAGGCGCAGTCCCGAGGCTTCGGGAGCAAAGTTTTGTTTCACGCAGATTTTAAAAAGATTTAAGCAGATCTGCGCAGATCATTTATAAATTAAATCTGTGTGAATCTTTTAATCTGTGGCTAAAAATAAAACTTTGCCGCTCCGCTTTCGATAGTTATCGGGACCAGTGTTTTTGTTTCACGCAGATTTTAAAAAGATTTAAGCAGATCGGCGCAGATTATTTATAGATTAGGCTTAGATAAAATCATTAAAAATCTGCCTAAATCTGCAAAATCTGCGTGAAATAACCTTTTTAATCTGTGGCTAAATAAAACTTTTACAACTCTGCTCTCGATAGCTACCGAGAGCAAAGTTTTGTTTCACGCAGATTTTAAAAAGATTTAAGCAGATCGGCGCAGATTATTTATAGATTAGGCTTAGATAAAATCATTAAAAATCTGCCTAAATCTGCAAAATCTGCGTGAAATAACCTTTTTAATCTGTGGCTAAATAAAACTTTTACAACTCTGCTCTCGATAGCTACCGGGAGCAAAGTTTTGTTTCACGCAGATTTTAAAAAGATTTAAGCAGATCTGCGCAGATTATTTATAGATTAAGCTTAAATAAAATCATTAAAAATCTGCCTAAATCTGCAAAATCTGCGTGAAACTTTTATCATTTAGTAATTGATTCTTATCTTTAACTCAAATAACCAAACCCATGAAAAAATCAATTATCCTTTTATTGTTTGTGACCGTTTTTGCCAATGCGCAAAATTCGGAAAAAGAAAAAATCAACAAAACTCTCGATGCCTGGCACAAAGCCGCCGCCGATGCGAAATTTGAAGACTATTTTAATGCAATGACGGAAGATGCGATTTTTATTGGGACAGATGCTACAGAAAATTGGGTTAAACCAGACTTCCAAACTTGGGCCCAGCCTTTTTTTAAAAGTGGAAAAACATGGAATTTTACGTCTCTGGAACGTCATATCTTTTTTGATAAAACCGGAAAGGTTGCCTGGTTTGACGAATTGCTAAATACGCAAATGAAAATTTGTCGCGGTTCCGGCGTTTTGGTGAAAGTAGGTAAAGAATGGAAAATTCAGCAGTACGTTTTATCAATGACCGTTCCGAATGACGAAGTTAGTGCTGCGATTAAAATAAAAGCACCAATCGAAGACGCTTTGATCGAGAAGCTCAAGAAAAAATAAAACTTTTTCTAAGTTTCTTCTTATAATCCTAACTTTTCTAGGACTTTACAAAAAATATTGGCAAATTAATTATAATACAATTGACAATATTAGACTGAATTTATAACCTTAAAATAACATTGTCTTAAAAAAACGGTTCAAATTTTACAAAATTGACTAAAATAAAAACCAAACCTCTATTTTTATAGCCCTAAAAATCAAAATCTTTATTTTTTTTTAACTTTGACCCCAAAAAAAATAGGGTTCAATAAAGTATTTGAAAAATGAAAATAGAAAGACGCTGGATCATTTCCTTTATTATTATAAGTTTAGTTTGTATTACGGGCGCATTTTGGCCAACAGTTACCCAAAATAATTACGTACTATCCGAATTTGGCACCACAGATCAAATTGTTCCTGCCGATGTTGCCTGGATGTTAACTTCTTGCTGTCTGGTTTTAATCATGACACCGGGATTGTCTTTTTTCTATGGCGGAATGGTAGGTAAGAAAAATGTGATTTCGACCATGTTACAAAGTTTTATCTGTTTGGGCGTTGTAACGCTTTTATGGGTTGTCGTTGGTTTTAGTTTGGCTTTTGGAGATCCTGTTGGTTTTGGATCCGGAAAACACTTTTACAGCTTCTTCGGAAATCCGACCACTTTTGCCTTCATGGATTACGTTACTATTTTACCCCATAAAAAATTAGCGAGCACGATTCCGTTTATGCTTTTTGCTTTGTTCCAAATGAAATTTGCGATCATCGCTCCGGCCATTATTACCGGTTCGTTTGCAGAGCGCGTTCGTTTTATTTCTTATTTAATTTTCATCAGTTTATTTACGATTTTCATATATGCTCCTTTGTGTCATGCCGTTTGGTATCCAACAGGAGTTTTAGGAAGTTATTTTGGCGTTAAAGATTTCGCCGGAGGAACAGTTGTACACATGAGTTCAGGATTTGCCGCTTTGGCCGGAGTTCTGGTTTTAGGCAAAAGAAAAAACAGCGATCATATTCCAACTAATATTCCGTTTGTATTATTAGGAACCGGAATGCTTTGGTTTGGCTGGTTCGGATTCAACGCAGGTTCAGCGCTTGCAGCGAACGGAACTGCTGCAATGGCTTTTGCAACGACAACAACTTCATCGGCAGCAGCCATGTTAACCTGGGTTTTCTTCGATAGAATGAACGGCAGAAAAGTTTCGGCTTTAGGCGCTTGTATTGGAGCCGTTGTTGGTTTGGTAGCGATTACGCCGGCAGCAGGATTTGTATCAGTTCCGGAAAGTATGTTTTTCGGATTTGTAACGGCTTTGGTTTCCAATTCAGTTGTAAATTGTCGTTTCTCAAAAAGATTTGATGATACGCTTGACGTTTTTGCCTGTCACGGTGTTGGTGGAATTATGGGAATGATTCTGACTGCTATTTTTGCTCACGGTGAAGATGCGAGTTTGTTACACGGAGGCTGGAATGTTTTCGGACATCATATGATGGCGTTGGTATTGGTTTCTATTTTTACTTTCTTCGGAGCTTATTTCTTATTCAAAGTAACCAACTTTATTATTCCGCTAAGAGTTTCAGAAGAATCCGAGCACATCGGATTGGATTTATCACAACATGATGAAACACTTGATCCAAAATCAAAACCAATTACCGAACCACATTACGGGTGATATTAAAAAGTTCACCACAAATTACACAAATTCCCAATAATTAGTGGATTGACTTAAATCTGTGCTAATCTTTTTACATTGTTCTCTCGCAGATTTAGCAGATCTGGCAGATAAAAAATAATTTACATTTAATTAATCCGCTGAATCTGCTAAATCTG
The DNA here is from genome assembly GCA_900107365.1 of Flavobacterium aquidurense. Classification (GTDB taxonomy): domain Bacteria; phylum Bacteroidota; class Bacteroidia; order Flavobacteriales; family Flavobacteriaceae; genus Flavobacterium; species Flavobacterium aquidurense. The sequence goes on along the minus strand of FNPS01000010.1, from coordinate 198,958 downwards.
CGAGAGAATATTTTTTATCATACAAACAGAAAATCACATCAATTAATATATAGTCCCTACGGAACAATGTTTGGCGTGGCGACTATTTTTCTACCAACATGTAATCTCTACGAGATATACTCCTTTAGGAGTTAAATGTTGGTAGAAAAATAAATACGACCACAATTAATGTCCCGTAGGGACTACACCAGCTTACAAAATCTGAGTTTTAAAAATCTTTTTAATCTGTGATCCCGATAGCTATCGGGAGTGGTAAAAAAACAAATCCAATATATATAATCTAGTTTTTAAACCAATCTGCCTGATTCATTCGTTTATATTCCTTAATTTTGCTGAAAATTTTTGTAAAAGTGGGAAGTAAAAATAAACTAAAAAGATTCAGGGAAAACGAAACATTTCAAAACGTTTTTCAACCAACCAGAGAAGAAGTTGTAGGCGATTTAATGCCTTTAAAAGGAAAATGGAACTCTGATTTCTTTAAAAATGACAATCCATTAGTTTTAGAATTAGGATGTGGAAAAGGAGAATATTCTGTTGGATTAGCAGAAAGATATCCGGACAAAAATTTTATCGGAATTGATATTAAAGGGGCTCGTTTCTGGAGAGGTGCTAAAACCGCTGTTGAAACCGGATTGTATAATGTTGCTTTTATTCGAACTCAAATCGAATTAATTGATCATATCTTTAATGAAAATGAAGTGGATGAAATCTGGATTACTTTTCCGGATCCGCAAATCAAATACAAAAGAACAAAACACAGAATGACGAATTCTGAGTTTTTGAAATTGTACAAAAAAATCCTTAAAAAAGACGGTGTCGTAAACCTTAAAACAGACAGCGAATTTATGCACGGTTATACGCTTGGATTGCTTCACGGCGAAGGACATGAAGTTTTATATGCGAATCATAATGTGTATACTAACGAAGGAAGTCCGGAAGAAGTTACTGCTTTTCAGACCTTTTATGAAAAACAATATTTAGAAATTAACAAGGCAATTACGTATATTCGTTTTAAAATTAAAGACTAATTTAATTTTAAAAACAGATTTTACTAACCCATCACACAACTGAATGGTCTTAATTACTCCATTACTTTCAGGTTTTATTGCCGCTTTCATTGGGATTATTCCGCCTGGTTTAATCAACATGACGGCCGCAAAAGTAAACTTAAAAGAAGGCAGAAAAAATGCTTTATGGTTTGTTTTGGGAGCGCTTGTCGTGATTTTTTTTCAGGTTTATGTAGCGCTTTTATTTGCACATGTAATCGATAATCGTCCGGATGTTGTGACCTTATTGCGCGAGGTTGGATTTGTTATTTTTTCGATTCTAACGATTTATTTTCTGTTTATCGCCAAAGGACCGAAAACCAAAAAGAAATCAAAGATCAAAAAGAGCAGTAAAAAAAGTCGTTTCTTTTTAGGAATGTTACTTTCGGGATTGAACTTTTTCCCGATTCCGTATTACGTTTTGGTGAGCGTTACTTTGGCATCTTACCATCTTTTTGTGTTTGAAAGCAATATCATTTTTACTTTTGTAATGGGTTCTGTATTGGGTTCATTTGCTGCTTTATACAGTTATATTGGCTTCTTCGGAAAAATAGAAAAGAAAACCGATTATGTGATGCGCAACATGAATACCATTATTGGAAGCATTACGGGTTTAGTTGCCGTAGTTACTCTTTTTAATATTTTGAATTACTATTTCGGGTAAAGATTAGCTTGCCACAGATTAAGGGATTCGCTCTTTGTGGTAAAAAAATATTTCACGCAGATTTTGCAGATTTAAGCAGATTTAAAGGGATATTTTTGACTAAACTAATGTTTCTATTTGATAAAATATTCAACTTATTAAGGATTAAAAAGATTTATATTTGATCTGCTTAAATCTGCTCAAATCTGCGTGAAACCAATTCTAAAACCCATGGCTGAAGATAATTTTTTTGAAAGAGTTTATGCGATTGCCAGACAAATTCCGTACGGGAAAGTAACTTCTTATGGCGCTATTGCAAAAGCTTTAGGAACCGCTCGCTCCGCCCGAATGGTCGGCTGGGCAATGAATGCCTGCCATAATATGGATGATGTTCCCGCACATCGTGTTGTCAATAGAAAAGGCCTTTTAACCGGAAAACATCATTTTGACGGAACAAATTTAATGCAGCAACTTCTCGAAAACGAAGGCATTGAAGTCGTGGACAATCAAATTATCGATTTTGAAAAACACTTTTGGACGCCTGATGTTTCCACCATATAAGTGATATAAGTTCATTTTTAAGGTTTTACTTCACTTTTTCATTTAATCTCGCAAAGGCGCGAAGGCGCAAAGTTTTTATTTACTCCTACAGATGAAAAGATTATTTCACGCAGATTTTTAAAAGATTTAAGCAGATGTACGCAGATTGTTTATATAGTAAATCTGCTTAAATCTGCAGAATCTGCGTGAAACAAAAACTTTGCGACTCTGCGTCTTTGCGAGAGATTTATCCGCAATCCATAATGAACTTATATCACTTATATGGTGGGAAAAAATCAAATCAAGCAAATAACAAAACTCGTTTTATCCTCATCTGTTTGATAACTCAAATAACCGCCATGGGCTTCGATGATATTTTTAGAAAGTGTTAACCCAATTCCGGCGCCGTCTTTTCTTGTAGTAAAAAACGGTAGAAAAACTTTGTCTCTGATTTCAGAATCGATTCCTTTTCCGTTATCCGAAATCGTGATGAAAAAACGATTGTTTTCGGTATAACCTGACAGAAACATTTTCTTTTCGCTCTTCTCTTTTAAAGCATAAATACTATTCGTAATCAAATTGATAACGACTTGCTCCATCTGATTTTTGTCAATTAAAATGGAACGTGAACTATTAATATCATTGATCAATTCAATATTCTCCGCTTTTAAAATCGGATTCATGATTCGGAGGCAATCATCGAAAAGCGCGTTGATTGGCGTCATCACTTTTGTTGGCGTCGGAAGCATTGCAAGCTTTCTGTAATTCTCCACAAAAACCTGTAAGTGATCACTCCTGTTTATGATTGTTGAAATACTGCTTTTGATGTCTTCAAAATCATCTTCTTCGAGTTTTTCCTGATCGACAATTTGGAGTAAATTCTGCGAAAGCGCACGAATGGGCGTTAGGGAATTCATTAACTCGTGCGAGATAATCTTCATCAAATTAATCCAGGCTTCTTTTTCTTTTTTCTCAATCACACACTGAATACTGTCTAATAAAATGATGAAATATTCTTTATCATAGGTTTTAGTCAGTGATGTTTGGAGCATAAAAGTCTGCAGATCCTGCTCTTCAATTTTTATTGAAATAGCCGACTTTAGCTCAGCAAAATCAGACTTTTCAATTTCATTACAAAGCGAAGGCAAATAGTTTTTTAAGTAACTCCAATGACTGACTTTTGGTACTTTGAATAAATTAGAAAAGCAATCGTTCATCAAAAAGATATTCCACTCGTCATTCTCCTTTTCTAAAATTAAAGTTCCCGTGTCAATACTATTTAAGATCGATTGATAGACCAGTTCTTTTGAAGTTTGTTCCTGCTGCTGGATTTTTAAAGCATCATATAAAAGATATAAATTTTTGAAATTCTCTTTTTTATTTTCTTCGGGAAAATTAGTTGAAAAGTCTTTTTGAAGCATGGAAAGCAATGTTCTGTCATAAAACAACAATTGGTTTTTGACGAAAAAATACATTTCGAACAACATTACAACAGCAAAGAGTCCAAACAATATAGCATTGTAATAAAACATTTTATAGATCAGAAAAACGCAAAAGAAAAAGAGCGTCATGACAAACAAGACTCTCACAAATAAGGCGTTATAAAACTTCCAATTTTTCATATTTTATATTTTTGTTGCCATAGATTGCAGGATTATAATGATTTTTGTTTCACGCAGATTTTGCAGATTTAAGCAGATAAAATTAGATTAAAATCAATCTATCCCTTAGTATTTTTTTTATCGCCACAGATTACGGCATTAAGATGATTTTACATAAAATCTGCTCAAATCTGCAAAATCTGCGTGAAAAAAATTTAAAAATCATTTTAATCCTGTAATCTGTGGCAAAAAACTACTATGTATTCTTCAAATCGTATTTCTCTATTCTTCTATATAAAGCGGCTCTTGACAAACCTAATTCTTCAGCGGTTTTGCTGATATTTCCATGATGTTTGAATAAGGCTTTTTCTATGGCAGTTTTTTCCATTTCAGAAAGCGGGTTTTCATCGTTTTCCTGAATTTCTTCAAAATCCAGAATATCTAAGTCGTGAACCGTGATTGTATTATTATCAGCTAAAATCAAAGCGCGTTCGATCTTATTTTCCATTTCGCGGACATTTCCTTTCCATGGATATTTTTCTAAATAAGCGCCGGCATTTTCTTCAAATTGCCATCCCGAAGCTTCGGGACCATGATTGTATTTTTCGGCAATCTGATCGAGAATAAAATTAGCCATCGGAACAATATCATCTTTTCTTTCGCGCAGGGACGGCAAATGAATTTCCATTGTATTGATGCGGTATAGCAAATCTTCACGGAAGGTTTTGTTTTTCACCTCAGCTTTTATATCGCTGTTTGTCGCTGATATAATTCGGACATTTAGAGGTCTTGGCTTGCTTTCGCCCAAGCGCGTAACTGTTTTAGTTTGTAAAACGTGTAACAATTTGGCCTGCAAATGCAAAGGAATATTTCCGATTTCATCTAAAAAAATAGTTCCGCCAGAAGCCATTTCGAATCTTCCCGGAGTATCTATTTTGGCATCTGTAAAAGCGCCTTTTGCATAGCCAAAAAGTTCGCTTTCAAATAAATTATCACTTAAAGAACCCAAATCAACATGAACAAAAGGCTGATTTTTTCGTTCAGAATGTTGATGGATAAACTCGGCAAAAACATACTTTCCGGTTCCATTTTCGCCTAAAATCAAAACGTTGGCATCGGTTTTTGCAACTCTTTCTGCTATAGAATAGGCTTGTTTTATTTTTTGGGAAGTGCCAACGAAATATCTTTTGTCGGCTTTTTCAACAACCACTTTTTTGACATTCTTTCTACTTTCGGCTACAGCCTTATCAATGGTTTCGAGCAGTTTTTCGTTGTGCCAGGGTTTTAAAACATAATCAAAGGCACCAATTTTTATGCCTTCAACAGCGGTTTCAATTTTACCAAACGCTGTCATTAAAATCACAATCGTTTGAGGCGAAAGTGTTTTAATTTCTTTCAGCCAATGAATTCCTTCTCGTCCATCTTCAAAACCAATTCGGTAATTCATGTCTAACAAAACCACATTTATTTCATTTTCACTTAAAAGAGAAATGATTTTTTTGGGATTATTTGTCGTAAAAATGGTTTCAAAATGTTTTTTGAGAATCATTTTTGCCGAAAAAAGAATTTCTTCCTGATCGTCAACAATTAATATTTGGGCTAATTTTTTTCGCATCTGTCTTTTTTTGTCCGATTTTGAACGGTCAACTGTTCATTATCGAACACTCCTTTTTTTGAACGGTTTTTAAAGCTTCTTTAAAATCAAGCCTTTACAAATTATAAATTTTGTGGCACAGTATTTACCTATTGGTAATCAGTAAATTATTAAAAAAATGGACAAGGTAATTCCTCGTAAAAATAGAAAATTTAGATATCTCACAATAGCAATTGGAGTTTTTTTAGTTTTGGCTGTCATCATCTTTTTTTCTTTTAGCACTAAAAGAAGTTTAAATGTAAAAGCAGAAGAACTATCGGTTCAAAAAATCGAAAAAGCCTTTTTTGAAGATTTTGTGGTTTTTCAGGCCAAAGTTGAACCTTTAAACGTAATGCTTGTCAATGTTACAGAAGGAGGATCTGTAAAAGAGATTTTTGTTGAAAACGGTGCGATGGTAACACAAGGACAATCCTTGGCTCGTTTGTACAACCCAAACACAGAACTGAATTATCTGACTCAGGAAACGGCAATTATTGAGCAAATCAACAATTTGAATACCGGAAAACTGAACATCAGAAATCAGGAATTAAATTTAAATAAAGATTTGGTTTTAATCGAGCACGATTATAACGACGCCAAAAGATTATACGATATGAATGCGAGATTATATGAAAAAGAAGTAATCTCTAAAAACGACTGGAATACCTTCAAAGAAAGCCTACGTTTTCAGGAAGAACGAAAAAGAACGATTCAGCAAAGTATTCAAAAGGAAAAACAGACGAATCAGGTTCAGATTTCGCAAATCAATCGTTCGATTCAAACGATGGAAAAAAGTTTGGATATTTTGAGAAACAATAAAAAGAACTTTCTGATTACAGCTCCGGAAACGGGACGATTAACTTCATTTGAACCTGTTTTAGGAAAATCATTTCAGGCGGGAGAAAGCATCGGGAAAATCGATTCGAAAAAAGGTTACAAACTGGCTGCCGATGTTGATGAGTTTTATTTGGAAAAAGTTCGCGAAGGCTTAAAAGGCCAGGTAGAATTTAAAGGAAAAACATTGGAAGTTTTAGTAACCAAAGTAATTCCGGAAGTAAAAAGCGGGCACTTTACAGTAGAACTGGCTTTTACCTCTAAAGAAGAAATCGTTTTGCAGGACGGACTTAGTTTTGGCGTAAAACTGATTTTATCCGAGAAAAACAAAACATTAGTAGTTCCGAAAGGAAGCTTCAATCAGGAAACCGCAGGAAAATGGATTTTTGTAATTAAAGGAAACAAAGCCGAAAGAAGAAACATCAAATTAGGCAGAGAAAACCCTTCGTATTATGAAATTCTTGAAGGCTTAAAAGAAGGTGAATCTGTGATTACTTCTTCTTATACGGATTATAAAGATGTTGAGGAGTTATCGATTAGTTCGCAGTAACAGTTTACAGTCGCAGTATACAGTCGCAGTTTACAGTCGCAGTCACAGTTTACAGTCACGATCACGGTCACAGTTTACATTTTATATTTTACATTTTACAATTCACAATTTACAATTTACAATTAATAAGGGTTTCAATCATCAATCAAAAAATCATCATTAACACATTTAACACCTTTAGCATTATGATAACAATTCAAAATTTAACCAAAGTTTTTAGAACAGAAGAAGTAGAAACATCAGCATTGAGCGGTATTTCTTTAGAAATTAAAAGAGGTGATTTTTTAACTATCATGGGACCTTCAGGTTGTGGAAAATCGACTTTATTAAATATCATAGGGCTTTTAGACAGCGCTACCGATGGAAGTTATAAATTATTAGATCAGGAAATGGTGGGTTTAAAAGAAAAAGGAAGAGCTGCTGTACGTAAAGAAAACATCGGATTCATTTTTCAGAATTTTAACCTGATCGACGAACTTTCTGTTTACGATAATATCGAATTACCGCTGCTTTACAACAACGTAAAAGTAGCAGACAGAAAACAAAAAATTTTAGCAATTGCAGAGAAACTAAATATTTTACATCGTTTAAAACATTATCCGCAACAGCTTTCAGGAGGACAACAACAAAGAGTTGCCGTTGCAAGAGCTTTGGTAAATGATCCGAAAATCATTTTGGCCGATGAGCCAACGGGAAATCTGGACAGTAAAAATGGTAATGAAGTAATGGAACTTTTAACAGATTTACACGCTAAAGGCGCAACAATTTTGATGGTAACCCACTCTGATTATGATGCTTCGTTTTCGCAAAAAACAATTCATATGAAAGATGGTGTAATATTCTCTGAGCGATTCAATCAGAGAAATGTAGATGTTTTTATGGACGCTAAATAATTTCAAAATGATAAAATTTATTATAACGGCAATCACAATTCTAATTGGGTTTGTCTGTCAAATATTAGCAATGATCTAAAAATCTAATGGGTTTCAGAACCTATTAGATCTTATTAAAAACTAACAACTATAAAAAATACACCATGATTTTTAACTGGTTTAAAATATTTATTTATCATTTAAAGCAAAGCAAATTGTTTTCGTTTTTAAATGTTTTAGGATTAAGCATTGGGGTTGCCGGCGTGATTTTCGCTATTTTATATTGGAATAATGAAAACGCATATGACCAATGGAATCCGGAAAAAGAAAATGTTTATGAGGTACTAAATAAATTTGGCACAAATGCAGATATATGGAACTCAAGTCCTGTGCCTTTTGGCTTAACATGCAAAGCAACTATTCCTGAAATTGAATCTATTACTTTTTTCACAGGATGGTATAGTGAAGATGTAATAAAACATGAAAATCAAAAGTGGATAGGCAAAAAAATCATTGTCGCAGATTATGACTTCTTTGACTCTTTTCCGTTCCCAATTCTTAAAGGAGCAAAAAAAGATATTCTTAAAGAAAAAAACAGTGTTGCCATTTCTGATAAAACGGCAAAATTAATTTTTAAAAATGAAGATCCTATTGGTAAAATCATTACAAAGGACAATAAACCTTATATCGTAAAAACGGTTTATAAAATCATGAGTCCTTCTTCTGTAGAACCTGACTATGTTTTTGGGGGATTGATAAACGAGGACGACCTTAAACAATGGGGCAACTTCAATTATACCTTAATGGTAAAAACCAAAAAAGGAGCTAGTAAGGAGTTGGTTTTAAAGAAGATGCAACACGTAAATTTTGTCAATAGAACTGTTAAAGAGGCTAAAGATAAAGGCGTAACACCTGAACAATTTGTCAAAGAAAATGGTGAAATTTTAATTATTATTGACCAATTAGCGACAGCTCGTTTGCATGGTACAAAATCTCCTAATGGTGCTAATTTTCCTGAAGGAAGAGGTAATTTACAATTACTTTATATCGTGGTAGGTTTGTCTATTTTGATTCTTACTTTATCATTGGTAAACTACATCAATCTCGCAACTGCCTCAGCAATAAAACGTGCCAAAGAAGTGGGCGTTCGAAAAATTGTTGGCGCCAGTAAAAAGCAAATTATTGCTCAGTTTATATTTGAAACTGCTATTATTGTTGTTTTGGCTATTATTTTTGCCCTGGCAATCGTAGAACTATCATTGCCTTACTACAATAACTTTTTGAAGAAATCCCTGACGATGAATGGTGGTGAATTTTACCTGCAACTCATTTTTATATTTGGATTAGTAATCGTTCTTGCAGGTATTTTTCCGGCCATTTATATCTCCAATTTTGAAACATTGAAAGTTTTAAAAGGCAATTTCGCAAGAAGCAAAAGCGGTATTTGGATTAGAAACTCGATGTTAATTTTTCAATTTGGTATTGCTGCTTTTTTTATTATTGGTGCTTTAATCGTCAACTCACAGGTTTCTTATATGATGAATAAAGATCTTGGCTTTAGCGGGGATCAGGTAATTCGCGTTCCGTTTCGATTTACCGACCAAGCTAAAAAAGGTGAAAAATACCGAACTGCAAAACAGGAGATTCTTAAGTTTACAGGTGTACAAGATGTATCTACATTTGCAGGCTCTTTTGGAAACGGAAGCACTTCGAGCTCTGGCTTCACATACAATGGTGTTTTTGTACAACCTCGAAATATCGAAATGGACTATGGTTTTCTGGATATGATGAAAATTAAGATCGTTAAAGGACGTGATTTATCTCCAAAATATGCTTCAGATACCGTTAGCAATTGGTTAATAAACGAAGCCCTTGCTAAAAAAATAGGCCTTAAAAATCCTATAAACACTATAATAAGCTCTGGTTGGGGAAATGAAAAAGGGAATATGAAATTTAAAGTTGTTGGAGTTGTAAAAGACTTTCATATAACAGGACTTCAGAGCGAAGTTCCACCAATGATCTTTGTAACTATGAAAACTTTAAAATGGAATAATTTTGAAAACGTTTATATAAAAGTTTCTCCTAATAATCTGACTGAAACTTTAGCTAAGCTAAAAACATATTGGGAAAAAAATATAAATCCGGATTACCCTTTTGATTATGAATTTGTAAACAAAGGATTTGCTAAAACGTATGAAGAACAAGTAAAACAAAAAGATTTATTTTTCATTTTGAACCTTGTCGTTATCATTATTGCTATTTTTGGATTATTCGCTTTGGCATCATTTTCGATGGAGAGAAGACTGAAAGAAATTGCGATCAGAAAAACATTAGGTGCAGAAACTGACATTCTGCTTAAAGAATTATCAAAGCAATATATTGTTTTTTGTTTAATAGGATTTGCAATCGGAATCATGCCGGCTTACATTTTATTGCAAAAATGGCTAGAGAATTTTGCTTTCAGAATCGATGTTTCGGTTGTGCCGTTTACTGTTGCACTAGTTTCTTTATTGATTTTGACTTTAATGATTGTTTTGGCAAAAGCCTATCAGGTAACCAAAATAGACATTTTAAAATATTTAAAATACGAATAACACTTGTAGACCATTTTTTTTAAGAAACCCGTCAGATTTAATTAAATCTGGCGGGTTTCTTTTCTTATAAACTAAGTTATTAAGGTTCATAATTTTTATTTGCTGGCCAAAAAAGCGCAATAGTATCATTTTGAATAATTTCAATATCAATAAATACGATTCAAAAAGGGTAAAAATCCGAACATAATCGTTTATCTTTGCAGTCTGAAACGAGTTTAAATAAAGATAGTGTTTAAATAAGTTGCATCAATAGAAAACACCTACATTAAAAATGAAATTAGACAGAAAAGAAATTCTTAAAGCGCTGGAAACAATTACCATAGCTGGAGAAGGAAAAAATATGGTTGAAAGTGGTGCTGTTGCCAACGTTATTACTTTTGGTGATGAAGTTGTGGTAGATTTATTACTTCATACACCGGCAATGCACATTAAGAAAAGAGCTGAAGATGATATCAAAAAGACAATTCACGAATTGGTATCTCCTGAAGCTAAAGTTAAAGTAAACATTAAGGTTGAAGCGAAGGAAAATCCTAATGAAATAAAAGGAAAAGCCATTCCGGGAATCAAAAATATCATTGCCGTTGCCTCTGGTAAAGGTGGTGTCGGAAAATCTACAGTTACTGCTAATCTTGCCGTAACACTTGCCAAAATGGGCTTTGCTGTTGGGGTTTTAGATGCTGATATTTACGGACCATCGATGCCAATTATGTTTGACGTTGAACACGAAAAACCAGTTTCGATTACCGTTGATGGAAAATCAAAAATGAAACCTGTTGAAAGTTATGAAATCAAGATACTTTCTATCGGATTCTTTACAGCACCAAGTCAGGCTGTTATCTGGAGAGGGCCTATGGCTGCAAAAGCATTAAACCAAATGATCTTTGATGCAGATTGGGGAGAATTAGATTTCATGTTAATCGATTTACCTCCGGGAACAGGAGACATTCACCTTTCGATCATGCAATCATTGCCAATTACCGGAGCGGTTGTAGTTAGCACACCTCAGGCGGTTGCTCTTGCCGATGCCAAAAAAGGAGTTGCCATGTTTATGCAGGACAACATTAATGTTCCTGTTTTGGGAATCATTGAAAATATGGCGTACTTTACACCAGAAGAATTACCTGATAATAAATATTACATCTTTGGTCAGGAAGGAGCTAAAAACCTTGCAGAAGATTTAGATGTTCCGTTCTTAGGAGAAGTGCCAATTGTACAGTCTATTCGTGAAGCGGGAGATTACGGTCGTCCGGCAGCTTTACAAACGGCCTCTGTAATTGAAACTATTTTTGAAGAGATTACTAGAAATGTAGTACAGGAAACAGTAAACAGAAACGATAGTTTACCAGCAACAGAAGCCATTAAAATTACAACTATGGCCGGATGTTCAGCAGTAAAGAAAAATTAGATAATTTGGATAATTAGATAATTAGATAATGATATTAGTAGAGATTTTAAATTTTCTAATTGACACATTTTCTAATTATCTAATTCTCTAATTGACACATTAATAATTATGACAACAGAAGAATTAACAAGCAACGTATTATTAGCTCTGGATGAGATCAGACCTTTTTTAAATTCTGATGGAGGAGACATTACGCTTATTTCTATAGACGATGACAAACATGTTAAAGTTCGTCTTGAAGGCGCATGTATAAGCTGTAGTGTAAATCAAATGACCCTAAAAGCAGGAGTTGAAACAACAATAAAAAAATATGCCCCACAGATTGAAACTGTAGTGAATATAATGTAACTGAATGGGCTTTTAGTTCGCTTTTGCGGCCTTGAATTATTAACAAGAATAATAGCTCTTTTAAATGTTTACTTCATTAATTTTGAATAAAACATTCGAAATAACGGCAAGGATTGCGAAATTAACAAAAAAGTACGTAAAGATTTAAGAGTTTTAGTTAAGGAATTGTTATAGATTTAACTTAAATTTGTATCATAACCCTAAATCTTAATTTATGAAAAACCTTTACGCTCTATTTTTATTGTTATTTTTTGTGTCTGTAAATTATGGACAACAAAGTCAAACTTTAATTGTTGACAAAGCCTGGGTAAATGATTCTGAAGAATGGTCAGATTTTAAGTATGCAGGGCAAATCGTTTTTTCAATTAATCCTTCGGCTGAAGAAGGAAGTTTAAGAATTGGGAATTATGATTTTCTATATGATATCTGCGAAGGAAAAGCAAAATTTTCTAACAAAGCAACATATAGTGCAGCAGAATTTTCTCATCCAAGAAAAGTATCTGTTACAACAGATAAACAAGGCGTTGTAAACTCAACGTATGAGGGAACTCTAATTTTTCAATCAGATCGGGGAGATTATTATTCTGTAATTGCAATAGTTACAATATTAGCGAAAGACGCCAATACACTTGGTTTAAAAATGCACCTTAAAGAAGAAAACAAAAAGGAGTATGCATTTAGCCTAAAACCAACTAGTTAAAAATAAATAGGGATTTTTTCACGTTATAAAATCCTGACCCATAAAATTCCAATTAATTAAAATGGATGTATTAATAAAGATTAAGGATAGAGAAGGAGTTATACACGAGTTACAGGCTCCAACTGATATGGCAATGAACATAATGGAGTTATGCAAAGCATACGAACTTCCTGTTGAAGGAACCTGTGGCGGAATGGCCATGTGTGCTTCTTGTCAGTGTTATGTTCTAAATGATGTTGCATTACCCGAAATGGGAGATGATGAAGAAGCCATGCTTTCGGAGGCATTTTATGTTAAATCTAATAGTCGTTTAGGCTGTCAGATTCCAATTACCACAGAATTAGAAGGACTGGAATTAGAACTGGCTCCTGAATATTAAAAATATAAATTACAATATTTAAAATTCCAAATTCCAATTCTATGGAGTTTGGAATTTTTGCTTTTAAAACTATCTAAGTCTACAATATTAAAAATTCCAAATTCCAATTCTATGGGTTTGGAATTTTGCTTTTAAAACTATCTAAGCTGTCATACACTATTGCAATTTGTGATTTGAGATTTGGAATTTTTTCTTAAACAAGAAACGCAAATCACAACTATATTCCACAAAAAAACCGTAATTACATCACTGCAATTACGGTCTTTCCTTTATAACAATTTTCTTTAATCTCTAATTTATACCAAACCAGCTGCAATTAAATACTCAGCAATTTGGATGGTGTTTGTAGCTGCTCCTTTTCTAAGGTTATCAGCAACGATCCACATGTTTAAGGTGTTTTCCTGGCTTTCATCACGACGAATTCTTCCAACAAAAACATCATTTTTACCTTCAGCATAAAGCGGCATTGGATAAGTAAAAGTATCTAAATTATCCTGCACCACTACTCCATCAGTGTTGTGCAAAATTTCACGAACTTCGTTTACATCAAAGTCATTTGTGAACTCCACATTAACTGCCTCGCTATGTCCTCCAACAACCGGAACACGTACCGCAGTAGCCGTAACTCTGATCGTATTATCACCCAGAATTTTTTGAGTTTCACGAACTAATTTCATTTCTTCTTTAGTGTATCCGTTGTCTTCAAAACTATCGCAATGTGGAATCGCATTTCTGTGAATTGGGTATTTGTAAGCCATTTCACCCTGAATTCCTGCATATTCATTTTCTAATTGTCTTACCGCTTTTACACCAGTTCCGGTGATCGATTGGTAAGTAGAAACTATAATTCTTCTAATGTTGTATTTTTTATGCAAAGGCGCCAATGCCAAAACCATTTGAATAGTTGAGCAGTTTGGGTTTGCAATAATTTTATCTTCTTTAGTCAATGTTGAAGCATTGATTTCTGGCACTACTAATTTTTTTGTAGGATCCATTCTCCATGCAGAAGAATTATCAATAACAGTTGTACCGGCTGCAGCAAATTTTGGAGCCCATTCTAATGACGTATCACCTCCGGCAGAGAAAACAGCAATATCAGCTTTCATATCAACCGCTGTTTGCATTCCTACTACTTTATATTTTGTTCCTTTATATTCAATTTCTTTTCCTACTGATCTTTCAGATGCAACAGGAATTAATTCTGTAACAGGAAAATTTCTTTCCGCTAAAACTTTAAGCATTACTTCGCCAACCATACCAGTGGCACCTACAACCGCTATTCTCATTTTTATATTTTTAGTATGAATTAATCTAAATTATAATGCAAAAGTATACATAATAAAAGTGAAAACAAGAGGGTTCACAAAAAATAACAAAATGTTATAAATTAAACAAATGTAAAAAAAACCGCCCCAATTAAGGAGCGGTTAAGTTAGACTTAGTGTAGCGGTATTCTATTTTATTGTTTATTTTTTAACAGATCTCTAATTTGTGTAAGCAATTCTTCTTGTGTTGGCCCAGCTGGTGGTGCAACAACTTCGTCTTTCTTTTTCACTTTATTTATTCCTTTAATAATTAAGAACAATACAAAAGCAACAATTATAAAGTTAATGACAGCCGAAAGGAACAGTCCATATTTTACTCCTCCAAAAGCGGTTAACTCTTCAATGGTAGATAAATGCGCAGCATCTAAAGCCGGTTTCAATAACAAAGGTGTAATTACATTTTCGATAAATGAGCTTACAATTTTACCAAAAGCAGCTCCAATGATTACACCGACAGCCAGATCAACCACGTTGCCTTTCATTGCAAATTCCTTAAATTCTGAAAAAAATCCCATAATTGTATATTTTAGTAGTGATTAATAGATATCGAAAATACGTAATTTTCTTTAAAATTCCAGTAAACTATCTGAAAAATACCCTTTTTACACGTTGCGAAATACTCGTTAAAATTTCATACGGAATTGTTTTTAAAGCCTCTGCCATCTCTATTACGGTTGGGCTTTCGCCAAAAATAATAACCGAATCCCCTTCTTTACAATCAATCTCACTTACATCTACCATTAGCATATCCATACAAATACTTCCTACGATAAATGCTTTCTGATTCCTTATCATTACATACCCAACCTGGTTTCCCCACAATCTGGCGATTCCGTCAGCATACCCAATCGGAATTGTAGCAATTTTTGTTTCTTTCTCAGCCATAAAACGGCGTCCGTAACCAACACTGTCACCAGTGGGAATTTTTCGAACCTGAGAAATAATCGATTTTAAAGTACTTACGTTTTCTAAATATTTTTGTTCCGATGGATCGTTGGAAACACCGTACAAACCAATTCCCAACCGCACCATATTATATTGCGCCGCCGGGAAATTGCTAATTCCGGAGGTATTCAGAATATGACGAATTGGATTAATATTTAGTTCTGCTATTAATTTCGAAGATAATTTTTCGAATAAATTAATCTGGGAAATTACAAAATCATAATGTTTCATCTCGTCGCTTGTTGCCAAATGTGACAAAACACTCTTAACTTGTACGGTTGTATTTCCTTTTAAAGTTTCAATTAATTCATCAATCGTATTTTCTTCAAAACCCAGGCGATGCATTCCTGTATCTAATTTTATGTGAATGGGAAAATCTTTCAGATTCTTTTCGCGGGCAATCTTCAAGAAAGCTTTTAATCCTTTTATGCTATAAATTTCAGGCTCTAATTGATATTGAATAATCGAAGGAAAACTGGTCGATTCCGGATTCAAAACCATAATTGGCAATTTAATTCCGCCATTTTTCAACGAGATTCCTTCATCGGCGAAAGCCACACCTAAATAATCTACTTTGTGATGTTCCAGCAATTTTGCAATTTCCAAGCCTCCGTTTCCATAACCAAAAGCTTTCACCATAACCATAATTTTTACAGCTGGATTTAGTTTTGCTTTAAAGAAATTCAGGTTATGACTAATTGAATTTAAGTTAATTTCCAGAACCGTTTCATGCGTTTTTTCTTCAAGCAAGGAAACAATTTCTTCAAACTGAAACGATCTTGCCCCTTTAATCAAAATTGTTTCATTGTTGAAATTTAAACTCTCGAACTTCGAAATAAATTCGGCAGTATTTTCGAATGTAATAATATTTGGAAATTTGGCTGCAAAAGATGCAATGGTCTTTCCAATACCAATCACGCGATTAACTTTATTATCAGCAATAAGTTGTGCTACTTTAGAATATAACTCCTCATTTGAAAATCCGCTTTGAAAAATATCAGATAAAATAACCGTTTTAGTTGCATTCCTTTTTTGCTGACTTTCCAGAAAATCCAAAGCAATTTTGAGCGATTGAAAATCAGAACTATAACTATCATCAATTATACTGCAATTGTTGATTCCGTTCTTCACTTCCAAACGCATTTCTACCGGATATAACATTTGCATACGATTTTGAATGGTTTCGAAATCATAATTAAAATAAAGTAAAACCAATAAACATGAAATCGTATTTTCTACTGAAGCCGAATCACTAAAGGGAATTTCTAAATCAAAAAAATCGCTCTGATATTGATACTGAACAATGGTCTTTTCGTTTTTAATTTCTTTTTCGAGAATAAAAACATCTGCAGAACTGTCGCCAAAACTCCATGAAAAAAGAACCCTGTCCTTTATTGGATACTCTTCGCAAAACGTCCTTAAACATTGATCAACAAGTTCATTTTTTTGATAAATAATGACTTTTGATTTTTTGAAAAGCAGTAATTTCTCTTTGATTTTTTGTTCTAAATTTTCAAAACCTTCATCGTGTGCAGAACCAATATTGGTTAAAACACCAATTGTAGGCTTGATTATATTTTCGAGTTTACTCATCTCATTTACCGTCGAAATTCCGGCTTCGAAAATACCCAAATTGTGCTTTTCGTTAATGGCGATCACAGAAAGCGGAACGCCAACCTGAGAATTATAACTTTTAGGGCTTCTGATAATATTATAATCGGGACTTAATAAAAAATTAAGCCATTCTTTTACAATCGTTTTTCCGTTGCTTCCTGTTAATCCGAGTACCGGAAAATCAAAAAGATCACGGTAATAGCCCGCAAATTGCTGTAAAGCTGTGAGCGTATTTTTTACTACCAGAAAATTGGCTTTTCCTTCACTATTTTTTGGAATATGGTGCACGACAAAATTCTGAACACCTTTTTCTATCAACTCCGGAATATATAAATGAGCATCATTATTAGCGCCTGATAAGGCGAAAAATAATGTTTTTGATCCGTTTTGCAACGACCTGCTGTCGATAGAAATATGATCAATAAAAATATCAGTATCAGGACCGGTCCATTTGGCATCCAGAACTGAAATAAGGTTTTTTAAATTTATGCTCATTTAGAAAAGTTTCTTTTGTCAAATTTAGAAAAAGGTTTGCCATGAAGTTCACAAATTTTCACTAATTCTTTACGACTAAAAATAGCCACGAATTCACGAATTATTTTTCACGCAGATTAAAAAAAGATTTTAGCAGATTCACACAGATTTTGAGTGAGACAAATAGGTACCACAAATTGCACAAATTTTCGCTAATTCTTTACGACTAAAAATAGCCACGACCCGAGCGATAGCGAACAGGCGAAGCAATTCACGAATTATTTTGCACGCAGATTAAAAAGATATAAGCAGATTCAAGCAGATTTTGAGTAAGACAAATATTTACCACAAATTGCACAAATTTTCGCTAATTCTTTACGACTAAAAATAGCCACGACCCGAGCGATAGCGAACAGGCGAAGCAATTCACGAATTATTTTGCAAGCAGATTAAAAAGATATAAGCAGATTCAGGCAGATTTTGAGTGAGACAAATAGGTACCACAAATTGCACAAATTTTCGCTAATTCTTATGACTAAAAATAGCCACGACCCGAGCGATAGCGAACAGGCGAAGCAATTCACGAATTATTTTGCAAGCAGATGAAAAAGATATAAGCAGATTCAGGCAGATTTTGAGTGAGACAAATAGGCACCATAAATTGCACGAATTTTCGCTAATTATTCGATTAAAAGTTAAGCACAGATTAAAAGATTACCACGAATTAAACGATTTTCCAATAATTAAATTTGTGTAATTTGTGTAATTTGTGCAATTTGTGGTAAAAACACAGCCATGCATCAACGAATTATTTTTCATGCAGATTAAAATTTTTTAAAAATAATTTGTGAAAATTTGTGTAATTCGTGGTAAAAAACATTATTATATTTGTTGAATACCACAAAATATAGCGTTTTGAAAAAGATACTTCCCTTATTCTCTTATATACTACATCCGATTTTTATTTCGATGTATGCTACTTTATTTTATCTTTTTTGCAAGGGAGATATTTTTACCAATCAGGAGAAATATTATGTGTTGTTCCAGATTCTAATCATTACTATAGTGGTTCCGGTCTTGTTTTTCTTGTTACTTCGTTCAACAGGACACGTAAATTCTGTCATGGTTCCTGAAACGTCACAACGTAAAATTCCACTTATTTTGCAGTGTTTTTTATATATTCTTCTGGTCAAAAGAAGTATTGTGATTGCACGTTATCCTGAACTTCATTTCTTTTTTCTGGGTGCGTTATTCAGTACAATTTTAGCTTTGATAGGTTCGCTTTTTAAAATAAAGGCAAGTTTGCATACGATGGCGATCAGCGGTTTAACCATTTTTGCAATCGGCTTAAACATTCATTTACAAATGCAAAATCCGTATTGGGGTGCTTTTCTAATTTTAATGACCGGAGTTGTTGCTTCGTCAAGATTAGAAATGGATGCTCACACGCCAAAAGAAGTAATGATCGGTTTATTACTGGGTGTCTTACCGCAGTTATTGTTTTTATATTTGTGGTTATAGGATATAGAAAATCAGTCCGAGATTTAATGTCCTCATACTTACACTTTCACCACTTATTGTCTTAACATTAGATTTGTATAACGGATTTAAACCATAATAAGCATAGATATTCCAGGTATTGTATCCTGCGGAAATGTAAGCTCCGTATTGGAAATCATTCAAATCCGGATTATCCTTAATTTTATAAGTGGTTTCTCCATCTTTCAAAACAGATTTAGCAGCAAAAACATAGCTAAATTTTATTCCCGTATAAATTCTCCAGAATTTAGTGCTTTCAAAAGTCGAATTTCGCCATCTGAATTCTATTGGTAAATCAACTGAAAATTGTCTAAACCTGTTCGATACAAATTCTCCGTAATCATTTACGCCATAAATTATTGATCCGTCGCCGGACTGTGAAACGGTCAAATTTTGATAATAGTTTTGATAGCTTACTCCTAAACCAGGTGCTATGGCGAAAGTTCTTTTTTTATTGATCGGAAAATCACGTAAAAAACCTCCTGAAAATCCGGCAGAAAATTTATCTTGTTTTAAACCCGGAGGCCCCTGAACCAAAAGATTATAGGTTATCGTAAAATAAATCTGATCTTCACGATATAAGGAGTCAATTTTAACCACTGGTTTTATTTCAGGTTTCACTTCTTCCTGCGAAAAAGCATTGAAAAACGAAACTAAAAACAAACAACTTAAAAGGAATCGCATATCGTATTTTGGTTTTAAAGTGGTTCTCAAATAAACGTTTTTTAGTATTGATTTATTTTACACAAATATAATATAATGCCAGTTCAGGATATCATTTGAAAGCAATTATTCTCTTTTTCCCGACGAATAAAGCTATTTGTTGCACTTTTTTCAACAAAACAGGAACAGAATCCAAAAAATGAGCCGATTTTCCATTGCTCTTTTATACCTTTGTAGTGCATGAAAAAAAAGCAGCTCCTATTAAGTGTTTCTTTAGCGCTGACAGTATTGTTCTCAATATTGTTTCAGTCGATACACAGTTATGAGCATATTGTAAAGCAACTTTCAGAAAAACAATGTCACCACGATTATAGTGATCCAAGTGGCGAAATAACGCATCAACATCATAATTATGATTTGTGTTACGTTTGTCATTTTGCTTTTGGAAGTTATATTCTTCCTGAAGATTTTGCTTTTCAGTTTCGCACTTTTCACAAAGAAATCCCTTATTTCTTTACTATCTCTGAAAATGTTTTTTCGTTTTCAGGAAGTGCTTATTTACTACGAGGTCCCCCAGCTGCTATAGTTTCTTAGATTTCGTACTACTCGAAATAAAACCAAATTCTTATTTATAAAATCCGAAGAAAAATAAATTTTCCATCTTGAGACTTATCAGGATTGGCAAGTTTACTTTGATTGCTGTTTTTTATTCTCAAGAAAAATCAATTAAACTATAGCATCATTTTCAAATGAAAAAAATTATACTTGCCCTTATTTTAGGGTTTTCGAGCCTACTTTCTGCTCAAAATACTGTTACAGGAACCGTAACTGACCTTCAGAATCAACCGCTGCCTGGCGTATCTGTTTATGCACCTGAATTACATAAGGGAACAACCACAGATGCAAACGGAAAATATGAATTTACCAATCTTCCTAACGGAAGTTTTAGGGTGGCTTTTACTTTTGTTGGTTTTACCACTCAAAACAAAACTATCGCTAAATTATTAAAAGAAAACACTTTAGACATCATACTTTCAGAATCTGTTTTTGAAATGGATGAAGTTGTAGTTTCTACTCCTTTCAACAAATTGCAATCGCAAAACGTAATGAAAGTCGAGCATGAAAGCATCAAAACTTTACAGCAAAAAGGAACTTCTACTTTAATTGAAGGTTTGGCAACAATTCCGGGAGTTTCTCAAATTTCAACAGGAACCTCTATCGGAAAACCGGTTATTCGTGGTTTGAGCGGTAATCGTGTTTTGGTTTATTCTCAAGGTGTACGTATCGAAAATCAACAGTTTGGAGACGAACATGGATTAGGTTTAAACGATGCCGGAATCGAAAGTGTTGAAGTTATCAAAGGACCGGCTTCTCTATTATATGGTTCTGATGCTCTTGGGGGTGTATTGTATTTTAATCCTGAAAAATTTGCTGACGCGAATACTTTCAAAGCTAACTTCAGTCAAAAATATTTTACCAATACACAAGGAAGCAATTCTTCTATTGGATTAAAAACTTCTACCGATAATTGGAAATTTCTGGCTCGTGGAAGTTTCAATACACACTCAGATTATAAAATTGCCGATGGTGACCGCGTAACCAATTCTCGTTATAACGAAACCGATTTTAAAACGGGAATTGGATACAGCAATTCAAGTTTCTCGAGTGTATTGCGATACAACTACAATAAACTGGATCTTGGAATTCCTGAAGATGGAATTGGCGAGCAGTCTTCAAGCAAAAACACCATGTTTCCAAGACAGGGAATCTTCAATCATTTGTTGAGTTTAAACAACGTAATCTTTTTTGAAAATTCAAAATTAGATGTTGATTTAGGCTATATTGCCAATGACCGAAGCGAATTTGAAGACAGCAATGACGCTTCTTTAAGAATGAAATTGAATACTTTCAATTACAACGCGAAATATCATTTTGCGAAAATGGGCAAAATTGAAACGATTCTGGGCGTTCAGGGAATGCATCAGACAAATACTAATTTTGGTGAAGAATATTTGATTCCGAATGCCACAACAAACGATATTGGTGTTTTTGGAACAGCCAACTACGAATGGAACAATAGTGTTTTGCAAGCCGGATTGCGTTTTGACAATCGAAATATAACAGCTGAAGAACACGGAATTGCTGGCGAAGAAGGATATTTTCAGGCTTTAGACCGATCTTTCGACAGTTTTAATGCTTCTTTGGGATATAAAACCAAATTAGCAGAGCCTTTAACGCTTCGATTGAATGTTGCGACAGGATTTAGAGCGCCAAATTTAGCCGAATTAACTTCAAACGGAGTTCACGAAGGAACCAATCGTTACGAAATTGGTAATGCTGATTTAAAAACGGAGCAAAACGTTCAGACCGATTTAAACTTAGAATATAAAAATTCGCATTTTGAATTCTTCGTAAACGGATTTTACAATCACATAAACAATTATATTTATACTTCACCAACCGGAGATGTTATTGATGACAATAACGTTTTTGCCTACGTGCAGGATAATGCACAATTATATGGAGGTGAAGCCGGATTGCACTTTCACCCACATCCGTTAGACTGGTTGCATTTTGAAACTAGTTTTGAAACGGTGACGGGTAAAAAAGACAACAAAGATTATTTGCCTTTAATTCCCGCTAATAACTGGAATAATACCATTAGAACCGAATTTAAAATTAAAGATTGGCTTCAGGAAGGTTTTGCTACTTTAAATGTTTCTTCCACTTTTAAACAAGATAATGTGAGTGGTTTTGAAACAGCTTCAAAAGGCTATACTTTAGTGAATTTAGGTTTTGGAGGAACGGTGAAATTGGGCAAAACTGCTTTTGATGTAAACCTTAATGGAAACAACTTATTCGATAAAGAATATATTGCGCATCTTTCAAGATTAAAAACAGATGGTATTCCGAATATTGGAAGAAACATCGTTTTGGGAATTAACTTTAATCTGTAATATACTTAACCGCAAAGTTCGCAAAGTGTTTTACGCAAGGTTCGCAAAGTTTAAATAAAGCTTTGCGAACCTTGCGTAATTTCCTGGCGCTCTTTGCGGTTAAATTTTATATCTTCACAAAAACCACTATTTTTGATACAACCTACAACTTAACCTATGAAAAAAACATTTCTTATAATGGCTATTACAACTGCAGGAATTTCATTTGGACAAAATAAAATTCAATATCCGGAAACTAAAAAAGGTGAAACTGTCGATGTGTATTTCGACACAAAAGTAAGCGATCCGTATCGTTGGCTTGAAGATGATAAATCTGCCGAAACCGGAGCCTGGGTACAAGCTGAAAACAAAGTTACTTATAGCTATTTGGATAAAATTCCGTTTCGTGATGAGCTAAAAAAACGAATGGAAACACTTTGGAATTTTGAAAAAATAAGTGCTCCTTCTACCGAAGGGAAATATACCTATTATTCTAAAAATAACGGCCTTCAAAATCAGTCAGTTATTTACAGAAAAGGTACTGATGGAAAAGAAGAGGTTTTCTTAGATCCAAACACTTTCTCTAAAGACGGAACAACTTCTCTTGGCGGATTGGATTTTTCTAAAGACGGATCAAAGGCAGCTTACGCCATTTCTGAAGGCGGAAGCGACTGGAGAAAAGTTATTATCATTGATGCCCTTTCTAAAAAAGTTTTAGAAGACACTTTGGTTGATGTAAAATTCAGCGGAATTTCATGGCATGGTAACGAAGGATTTTATTATTCAAGTTACGACAAACCAAAAGGAAGTGAATTATCTGCGAAGACAGATCAGCATAAATTGTATTTCCATAAACTGGGAACTTCTCAAAAAGACGATAAACTTATTTTTGGAGCAGAGCAAAAAAGAAGATATGTTGGCGGATATGTTACGGAAGACGATCATTTTTTAGTGATTTCAGCATCGAATTCTACTTACGGAAACGAACTTTATATTAAAGATTTAACGGTTGCAAACAGTCCGATTGTGACTATTGTAGACAATTTTAACAGCGATAACTCCATTATTGAAAATGAAGGAAACAAACTGTTTATCGAAACCGATTTAAACGCTCCAAACAAACGTGTGGTTACTGTAGATGTGAGCAACCCAAAACCAGAAAACTGGAAAGATTTCATTAAAGAAACGCAGAACATTTTATCTCCTTCAACAGGTGGCGGATACTTTTTTGCCAACTACACTAAAGATGCCGTTTCGTTTGTACAACAATATGATTATAATGGGAAATTAGTTCGTGAGATCAAACTTCCGGCAGTAGGAACTGCTAGTGGATTTGGAGGAAAAAAACACGAAAAAACGCTGTATTACAGTTTTACCAACTACACTACTCCGGGAACGATTTATTCATTGGAACCAAAATCTGGCAAATCTGAAATTTATCAAAAACCGGTAGTTGATTTCAAAAGTGAAGATTACGAATCAAAACAAGTATTCTATACTTCAAAAGACGGAACTAAAATTCCGATGATTATTACCTATAAAAAAGGCTTAAAATTAAATGGTAAAAACCCAACAATTCTTTACGGTTATGGTGGATTCAATATCAGTTTAACGCCTGCTTTTAGTATTGCAAATGCCGTTTGGATGGAAAACGGAGGTGTTTATGCCGTGGCCAATTTAAGAGGTGGTGGTGAATTCGGAAAGAAATGGCATGATGCCGGAACAAAATTGCAGAAACAAAACGTATTTGACGATTTTATCGCTGCCGGCGAATACCTAATCGCTCAAAAATATACCTCATCCGATTTCTTAGCCATTCGTGGAGGTTCTAATGGAGGTTTATTGGTTGGAGCTACAATGACGCAACGTCCGGATTTAATGAAAGTAGCACTGCCTGCTGTGGGTGTAATGGACATGTTGCGTTACCATACTTTTACTGCCGGTGCAGGATGGGCTTACGATTACGGAACTGCTCAGGATAACAAAGAAATGTTTGAATACTTAAAAGGTTATTCACCAGTTCAAAATGTAAAAGCCGGAGTTAAATATCCGGCAACAATGGTAACAACTGGTGATCATGATGACCGCGTTGTTCCTGCACACAGTTTTAAATTTGCTGCTGAATTACAGGAAAAACAAACGGGTGATAATCCTGTTTTAATTCGTATTGATGTAAAAGCAGGTCACGGAGCTGGGAAATCTGTTGCAGCAAGCATTCAGGAAAATGTAGATGTACAGGCGTTCACGCTTTATAATATGGGCTTTACTTCTTTGCCGAAAAAGTAAAGTAAAGTTTAAGTTTTTTTAGCCACGAATTCACGAATTAATATTGATTTTAATTCGTGAATTCGTGGCTATTTTTTTTACGGCTGCCTAGAATTTGTTTCACGCAGATTCTGCAGATTTAGGCAGATTAATTTGATTTTAAAAGAAAAAAAAATCTGTGTGTATCTGCTTAAATCTTTTTTATCCCGATAGCTATCGGGAGCGTGAAAAAAAATTCGTGAATTGCTTCGCCTGTTCGCTATCGCTCGGGTCGTGGCTAACTTTTTTTCTCTTAAATTTGAATTAAATAAAAAATGAAAAAATGAAAATCATAAAATGGGGAATTATAGGCTGTGGAAATGTAACTGAAGTTAAAAGTGGTCCTGCCTTTCAAAAAACGCCAAATTCAGCACTAGTTGCTGTAATGCGAAGAGATGCCAAACTTGCCGAAGATTATGCCAAACGTCATAATGTACCAAAATGGTATTCGAATGCAATTGATCTGATCAACGATCCCGAAGTTGATGCAGTTTATATCGCGACTCCTCCATCATCTCATAAAGAATACACTATTTTATGCGCCAAAGCAGGAAAGCCGGTGTATGTAGAAAAACCAATGGCACTGACATTTGAAGAATGTAATGAGATGATCAGCGTTTGCAAAGAACACAATGTTCCATTATTTGTAGCCTATTATAGAAGAAGTTTACCACGATTCTTAAAAATAAAAGAACTAATCGATCAGAATAAAATTGGAACTGTAAGACATGTAAATTGCGTTTTATATCATCCGTTTGAAGAACGTTATGATGACGAAATCAATTTGCCCTGGACCGTTTTACCGCATATTTCAGGTGGTGGAATATTTGTCGATTTAGCCTGTCATACCTTGGATTTCCTTGATTTTGTTTTAGGCCCGATTAAATCGGTTCGCGGGCATGCAAGCTCTCAGCTTAAAGCGTATCCGGCCGAAGATTCGGTTTCGATGTCCTTTCTATTTGAAAACGGAATTCACGGAACAGGCTTATGGAACTTTGCCAGTTTTGAACGTTATGACAATACTGAAATTGTAGGCGACAAAGGCAAAATATCCTTTTCAACTTTCGGAAATGATCCTATTCATGTACAATATGTAAATGGAGAAAAAGAAAGTATTACGATTGAAAATCCGCTTCATATTCAACAACCCTTAATTGAAACTGTTGTTGCAGAACTTTTAGGCAATGAAGGTGTAAATCCGTCAAAAGGAACTTCTGCAGCCAGAACAACTTGGGTTATTGATGAAGTTTTGAACGAGTTTAGGAATTTATAGTTTCGTTCAAAATACTAACAAAAAAACCTTTGAAGCGAATGATGCCTCAAAGGTTTTTTATTTTTTATCGATGAATTTTACCTACGCCATTTTCCTCCACCTAAGTAAAAGCCAATAGTCAATCCAAAATAGCTATTTTTCTCCTCACCTATTACATTTCCATAATAATCTTGCAAATCTGTTTTCGGAACAAAATTATACTCTGCTGTCAATCTAAACTTTCTCCATTCAAAACCCGTACGAAGCATTCCTCCAAAAACTGAGCTTGCTTTGGTATTATGAGAATTATTAGCATCAAGCTGCTCAGCCGTATAATATACATTTGAAACTTTGTAAATTCCTAAACCTCCTCCAACAAAGGGTGCAAATGATCCACGTCCTTCCTTTTTTATAGCGTAATAATAATCAGACGTTGCTAAAAAAGAAAAACTTACCATTTCTGTAGTATTATAATTATCTCTTTCCGCATCAATATAATATAAATCTTTAAACATTCCAGCTCCCTCAAAGCGGAGTCCAACATTTAAATTATCTTTTAAATTAAATTTAGGTTCTATTACAAATGTTCCACCACCTCCACCAGCTGCACCTGCGACTAAACCGGCATCTAAACCAAATCTAAACTTTCCTTTTTCCTGACCCTGGATAAAATGTATTACACTTAAAAAAAGGATGACAAAAGTAATTTTCTTCATTAAAATATGTATTAAGTAATTGGCGCCTAAACTATAATTTATAAAAGACATTTCATTACGGAAAGACGTAAAAAAAGAGGATACTCTTTCGAATATCCTCTTTTTATAAACTATAAATTTCTTTAGAATTATAGGCTGTATTTAAGACCTAAAGTTAATCCTAAACCAGAGATTCCAACATATGTACTAACATCATCAGTAGCTTTAGTATTATCAAAACCAGCTGCATTAGTTACTTTACTATTTGAAGTCGAATTGATTGTTTCAACATATTTAGTATGACTTGCAGAATATGATGCATCAGGACGGAAAGTAGTTGCAGTATTTAATTTATCTACACCATTTTCAGTATATACTTCAGTTTCTTTAGTTTTACCATGTACTGTAAAATTACGGTATTCTATTTCTGCGAAAGCTGAAATATGTTTTCCTAATTTATAAGAAGTACCAATAGAAGCCATAAAACCAAGTGAAGGATTAGGTTTAACAACATCCTCTGAATAAGCGTTTGTTGAAGCAACTTGATTCGCACCTACGAAAGTAGAGTATTGTCTATCTGTTTTAATGTCTAATGTACCGTGAATTGGAACAATAATACCAACTTTAGTATAAGGTTCAAAACCATGAGCTTCACCTAAAAACATTACAAGTGCAGGAGCTAAATCAAAAGCTTTAATTTCTCCTTCAGCAGTAAAACTTAAATAAGTAGCCGCCGGGCTAGTTGCTGGATTATATGAAATAAGTCTGTTTGTAGTTTGTGCCATCGTTTTAGTATTACTAACATAGTAATTTGCAGCCATCTCAACTCCTAAACGTGTAGAAAAACGGTAACCAGCTGTGATTCCAGATCTGAAACCTTGTCCAAAAGAGCCTGTAATACCTTCTCTAGAAACTAATTTATTATTTGCTAAGGTACCTTCATAAACATCTCTGTTTGGCAATTGACCTCCAACAACAGGAAATTCTGTCGAAGCAGTTTGGTTGAAATAAGATCCACCCAATTTAAAATACCAGCTTTCTGGTTTATCTGCTTTTTCTGTTTGCGCCATTGTGGCCATAGAGCAAACTAATAATCCTAGTAAAAATAGGTTCTTTTTCATAATTCTGATTTAATTAATTTATGCAAACATAAAATATTTTAACATATTCTTTTAGTTCGCAAAGTTAGACTTGGTACGAAATCGTTGTAATTTCGGGCAATATTACTAAAAAACTATTATGCATGCATATTTTTAACATAAAAATTTTACATAATTCTAAATTTTAACTGTTAAAATTTAATTCAGCTTAAAATTTATCTGAAGTTTTTCTAATTCCTGCAATAACTCAGTCGAAATTCTCACTTTCAATCTTCTGCTCGGCATAGTCAGTTTGGTTACTACTTTTATTTCTTCAACTTCTTTTACCTCTTGTATTTTGGTTTCTTCCATCGGAGAATCTGCATCTTCACTTTCATCTACAAAAACTGCATCTTCGCTTTCTTCAAAATCAGCATTAGTTTCAACGGCAACCAAACGTTTTATTTTTTCTAATTCCATGATCTCAAAAGTCACAGAATTATCTCCTTTATAGGCATTAAACAAATGACTCAGTGTATGAATGAAATCAGTTTGCAGATCTTTAATATTCAATAGCAAAATCAATTTTTTAGCAAAAGCCTCTAATACATCCTGTAATTGTCGAACCTCAACAAACGTCAGTCTCGGATCAGACTTTTTACCTGTATCGTGATTTACCCAGCCGTCTTTTATTAAAATTTTCAAATAAGCAAAGTTATTCTGAATCAGGAAATGACGGAATTTCAGGTATTCTTCACCAAAAATCTTAAACTCATAACTTTCATCATATCCTTCTAAATTAAATACCGCCCAGCCTTTTCCGTTTTTGGCCACACGATGTTGTACATTGTTAATGATTCCGGCAAAATTTAGATTTTTCCCCACATATTCATTCATACTTTTCAGCGCTTCCAATCGGGCGTTGCAGAAGTATTTCATCTCAAATCTAAAATCGTCCAAAGGATGTCCTGAAATATAAATTCCCACCACTTCCTTTTCCTTGGCCAATTTTTCCATTGTACTCCAGTCTTCACATGGAGGCACAACAGGCTCAGCGATTTGCACCTCACTGGTTTCACCAAATAAGCTTACCTGTGATGAATTCTCATTTTCCTGAAATTTTGATCCGTAACGTATCGCTTTTTCATAAAAGGTAATTCCATCACCATCATCATGAAAATATTGCGCCCTGGTTGTTCCTTCAAAAGAGTCAAAACCTCCTGCTAAAGCTAAGTTTTCAATCGCTTTTTTATTGGCAGCACGTAAATCGATACGTTTCGCCAAATCAAAAATCGATTTATATCTTCCGTCTTTTCTGTTTTCAACAATTGTGGCTACAGCTCCGGAACCCACTCCTTTAATTGCTCCCATACCAAAACGAACAGCATAGCTATCGTTTACCGTAAATTTATAATACGATTCATTTACATCCGGACCCAAAACCTCTAAGCCCATTCGCTTACATTCTTCCATAAAAAACGAAACCTGTTTGATATCGTTCATATTATTCGAAAGTACCGCTGCCATATATTCAGCTGGATAATGCGCTTTTAAATAAGCCGTTTGGTATGCAATCCAGGCATAACAGGTCGAGTGCGATTTGTTGAAGGCGTAACTTGCAAAAGCTTCCCAGTCTTTCCAGATTTTCTCCAGAACCTTTGCATCATGGCCCTTTGCCGAAGCCTGCTCAACAAACTTAGGCTTCATTTTATCCAGAACTTCCTTTTGTTTCTTACCCATCGCTTTACGCAAAACGTCAGCCTCACCTTTTGTAAAGTCAGCCAGCGATTGCGACAAAAGCATTACCTGCTCCTGGTAAACCGTAATCCCGTAAGTTTCTCCTAAATATTCTTCACAGGCATCTAAATCGTATTTTATTTCTTCATCACCATTTTTTCTTCGAACGAAAGACGGAATATATTCTAAAGGCCCCGGACGGTACAAGGCGTTCATCGCAATTAAATCTCCAAAAACCGTAGGCTTCAGATCTTTCATGTATTTCTGCATTCCGGGTGACTCGTATTGGAAGATTCCAACCGTTTCTCCTCTTTGGAAAAGTGCATACGTTTCAGGATCATCAATAGGAAATGTATCGGGATCCAGATCAATATTTGTTCTGTATTTTACCAGTTTAACGGTATCTTTTATTAAGGTAAGGGTCTTCAGACCCAAGAAGTCCATTTTCAGCAATCCGGCACTTTCAGCAACCGAGTTATCAAACTGTGTTACATATAAATCAGAATCTTTTGCTGTTGTAACGGGTACGAAATTCGTAATATCCGAAGGCGTAATGATTACCCCACAGGCGTGAATTCCGGTATTTCGCATCGATCCCTCAAGAATTTTTGCCTGTTGAATTGTTTCTCCGGCCAAATCTCCTTCATGGGCAATGGCGATCAATTCTTTTACATTATCAAATTCATCTGAACGAAGCGCTTTTTTAACCTCATCTTCGTTCTCCGAAATAAAACGTGCCAAATTCCATTTAGAAGGCATCATTGCCGGAATCAGTTTCGCGATTCTGTCGGCTTCAAATAAGGGTAAATCCAATACACGCGCCGTATCACGAATCGCTGATTTGGTTGCCATTTTACCATAAGTAATAATTTGGGCAACCTGATTTTTACCATACTTATTGATTACATAATCCATTACACGACCACGACCTTCATCATCAAAGTCAATATCAATATCGGGCATGGACACACGATCCGGATTAAGGAAACGCTCAAAAAGCAAATCGTACTTAATCGGGTCAATGTTTGTAATTCCTAAACAATAGGCTACCGCTGAACCGGCAGCAGATCCACGACCCGGTCCCACCGAAACGTCCATGTTTCTGGCTTCGGCGATGAAATCCTGAACGATCAAAAAGTAACCCGGATATCCGGAGTTTGAAATCGTTAATAACTCAAAATCCAAACGTTCCTGAATTGATTCGGTTATTTCGCCATATCTTCTTTTGGCACCTTCCATAGTAAGGTGGCGCAAATATTTATTTTCCCCTCGAACTCCACCATCAGCTTCATCTTCAACAACTACAAATTCTTCCGGAATATCAAATTTTGGAAGTAATACATCACGATAAAGCGAATAACCTTCCACTTTATCTACAATCTCCTGAATGTTGATAATAGCTTCCGGTAAATCAGAAAAGAGTTTTTTCATCTCTTCTTCCGACTTATAGTAGTATTCCTGATTAGGCAGTCCGTAACGGTAACCACGACCACGGCCAATTGGCGTTGCCTGTTTTTCACCATCTTTTACACACAATAAAATATCGTGTGCATTGGCATCTTCTTTATTTAAATAATAAGTATTATTGGTCGCAATTAATTTGACATTGTGTTTCTTAGAAAACTCAATCAGGGTTTTGTTTACTCGATTTTCATCTTCCTGATTGTGGCGCATGACTTCCAGATAAAAATCATCTCCAAATTGTTCTTTCCACCAAATCAACGCTTCTTCGGCCTGGTTTTCACCGATGTTCAGAATTTTACTCTGGATTTCTCCATACAAATTCCCGGACAAAACCATAATATCTCCTTTGTATTTTTCGATGA
This sequence comes from Flavobacterium aquidurense, assembly GCA_900107365.1. GTDB lineage: Bacteria > Bacteroidota > Bacteroidia > Flavobacteriales > Flavobacteriaceae > Flavobacterium > Flavobacterium aquidurense. The sequence continues at coordinate 167,424 of FNPS01000010.1, read as the reverse complement.
TATTTCGATCAATTCTCGGAACATAATAAAATCCTTCTGTAAAAGCGATCGACGACATTTTTGCCAAATTGTGATAACCGGCTTTATTTTTGGCTAATAACACAACCTGATTTCCGTTGTCTTTTTTACTTTTATCTAAGTGATTGTCGCAGACATTAAACTCACAGCCTACGATTGGTTTTATTTCGGTTTCAGTAGGTTCTGAACCGGCTTCAACCAAAGCCTTATTTTTTCCGGAAGCCGCTTTATTGTGATTCATAACAGCGCTCACAAAGTGAAAAGCGCCCATCATGTTTCCGGTATCGGTCATGGCAACGGCCGGCATTCCGTTTTTGGCTGTAGCTGCAACAATATTTGCAATACCTATAGTCGATTGAAGCACCGAAAACTGCGTATGATTGTGTAAGTGTGAATATTTGGCTGCTTTAAAGTCTTCTCTGTCTGATGCTGAAACCGTAGTTTGTTTATCATCAGATTGCAAAGCTTTTATTTGCTCCCTGATTTTGTCAGAAGCCGCTTTTAAATTGATGTGTTTTAATCCGATTAACGGAAATTCCTGCGGATTTCTTTCCTGAAATTCCTTGAAATATTCCTTCGGAACATCTAATTCTTCTTTGGTAAAAACCTCTCTTCTAATTAATTCTAAAAAACAACGCGTAGTTGCCTCAACGTCGGCAGTTGCATTGTGCGCTTCCGCGAAAGGTTTATTAAAAAGATAGCTGTGTAATTCAGTTAAGGTCGGCAATTTGAATCTTCCTCCACGACCTCCGGGAAGCTGTAATAACGAAGCCGTAACTTCGGTACAAGTATCTAAAACGGGCATCGTACTCATTGGTGAATCCACACCCATTCTGTGGAATTCAGCTCCCATAATATTAACGTCGAAACCTAAATTCTGACCTACAATAAATTTGGTTTTGCCTAAAGCGATATTGAATTTCTCCAAAACTTCTTCCAAAGTAATTCCATCGGCTTCAGCCAATTCAGTCGAAATTCCGTGAATACGTTCGGCATCATACGGAATATTAAATCCGTCTGGTTTTACCAAATAATCCTGGTGTTCAATAAGCTGTCCCATTTCATCATGCAACTGCCACGCAATCTGTATACAACGAGGCCAGTTGTCAGAATCGGTTATTGGAGCATCCCAGCGTTTTGGTAATCCGGTTGTTTCGGTATCGAATATTAAATACATAATTGTTTTTGAAGGATTTGCAAATTTTAGAAAATGAAAAATTTGAACTTCAAATTTAGTCTTTTTTTGGAAGAAAGAAAACGCTCGCCTCCCAAAAAATCATTCTTATGAACAAATCAATTTTTCTCTTAAAATTCATAAATTTTCATAAAAATACACTTCTTGGATGTCGTAGTATTTGAATTAAAATCGAACTTACCAATATCCATTCTAAATTGATTTTTCAACCTTCAAAATCATATTAATTAACATCTTCTGAAATTCTGCAAAAGAATCAAAAACTAACAATTATTACTATTTTTATTCATTTTGTTACATTTTTTAGAACAAAAAACTATATTTCATATTGATTTTAAGATAAATTTGCAAACTATTAAAATTAAAAGCAATCCAGTCAAAATTAATCTGAAAAAGAAAAACAAACGCGATTTATCATTCCTTTTCCGGCCAAAAACAAACGTATAAATACGAATCGCAATTTGTATTTTAGTTTGGGTATCGTATATAATGAAATATTGAAATTGACCACTTTGTATCTTTTTTTACTTTTGTTTTGCTATTATCAGAAAATTGCTATGATTATAGAAATTACAATTAAAAAAAATAAAAAATGAGTAAGACATTATTTGACAAAGTATGGGATTCACATGTAGTGCGTAAAATTGAAGATGGACCAGATGTGTTTTTTATTGACCGTCATTTCATTCATGAAGTTACGAGTCCTGTTGCTTTTTTAGGATTAAAAGCCAGAGGCGTTAAGGTTCTTTACCCAGAGCGTACTTTTGCAACTGCAGATCACAATACACCAACCATAAACCAACATTTACCAGTTGAAGATGCGCTATCTGCAAATCAGCTTAAAGCACTTGAAGATAATGCTGCCGAATACGGAATTTCGCACTGGGGATTAGGTCACATTAAAAACGGAATTGTACACGTAGTTGGTCCTGAAAACGGAATTACTTTGCCAGGTGCTACTATTGTTTGTGGAGATTCACACACCTCTACTCACGGTGCTTTTGGTGCTATTGCTTTTGGTATCGGAACTTCTGAGGTTGAAATGGTACTTTCTACACAATGTATCATGCAGCCAAAACCAAAGAAAATGCGTATCAACGTAAACGGTCAATTGAGCAAAGGTGTTGGTCCAAAAGACGTTGCACTTTATATTATTGCACAGTTAACTACTTCAGGAGGAACTGGATATTTTGTTGAATACGCAGGAGATGTTTTCGAAAACATGAGTATGGAAGGCCGTATGACCGTTTGTAACCTAAGTATCGAAATGGGTGCTCGTGGAGGTATGATTGCTCCTGACCAAAAAACTTTTGATTTCCTTGAAGGAAGATTATATGCTCCAAAAGGAGAAGCCTGGACTAAAGCTGTTGAATACTGGAAAACACTTAAAACAGATGCTGATGCTGTTTTTGATGCTGAATTAAATATCAACGCTTCAGACATTGAACCAATGATTACGTACGGTACTAACCCTGGAATGGGAATTGGTATCTCTAAACATATTCCAAACGCTAATCAAGTTGAAGGTGGTGCCGAAACTTACAAGAAATCTTTAGCTTACATGGGCTTCCACGAAGACGATGTGATGATTGGAAAACCAATTGATTATGTTTTCTTAGGAAGTTGTACAAACGGACGTATTGAAGATTTTAGAGCTTTCGCTGAAATTGTAAAAGGAAGAAAAAAAGCAGATAATGTTACCGCTTGGTTAGTTCCGGGTTCTCACGTTGTTGAAGCTCAAATTAAAGAAGAAGGTATTTTAGATATTTTAACTGAAGCTGGTTTTGTATTACGTCAGCCTGGATGTTCAGCGTGTTTAGCAATGAACGATGATAAAGTTCCTGCTGGAAAATATGCAGTAAGTACATCAAACAGAAACTTTGAAGGTCGTCAGGGTCCTGGTTCAAGAACATTATTAGCGAGTCCAATTATGGCTGCCGCTGCTGCTGTTACAGGAAAATTGACAGACCCGCGCGAGTTATTTTAGATTGGAGATTTTAGATTTTAGATTTCTTGTTGCGAGTGATCTTCATCTAAATTTCTTCAAATAAAAATTCATTTACATTATTTAATACAAAAATTTTAGCGGTTAGGAATTCATCACAACGAGAAAAATCTAAAATCTAAAATCCAAAAATCTAAAATTAAAATGGCATACGATAAATTTAATATACTTACTAGTAGTGCTGTGCCACTACCAATTGAGAACGTAGATACAGATCAAATTATCCCGGCTCGTTTCTTAAAAGCTACAAAACGTGAAGGTTTTGGAGACAATCTTTTCAGAGACTGGAGATATAACGGAGATGATACTCCAAAAGCTGATTTCGTTTTAAATGATTCAACTTATAGCGGAAAAATTCTTGTTGGAGGAAAAAACTTCGGTTCAGGATCTTCGAGAGAGCATGCTGCGTGGGCAGTTTATGATTACGGATTCAGAGCTGTAGTTTCAAGTTTCTTTGCTGACATCTTCAAAGGAAACTGTTTGAATATTGGTGTTTTGCCAGTTCAGGTTAGCCCTGAATTTGCTGATACTATCTTCAAAGCCATCGAAGCTGATCCTAAAACAGAATTAGAAATCAACTTACCAAACCAAACGATTACTTTATTGGCAACCGGTCAATCTGAATCTTTTGCGATTAACGGTTATAAAAAGAACAACATGATTAATGGCTTTGATGACATTGATTATCTACAAAATATTAAAGAAGATATTGTGGCTTTCGCCGATAAACTTCCTTATTAAAAAGAAATCTCATTCAGTCTATTAGGCCCGACAGGTTTCAAAGCTTGTCGGGTCTTTCTAAATGAAATCGGCCGAAAGAATATTTAAGAAAAGAATCCGACAAAAAAATAAGTTTTAAAAATAATCCTATTTGTAAATGAAAGGCAATAAACATATTGAAAGAGACGAAAATGCAACGAAAATATTCAACGATAGAAATTTAGCCCAAAATTATAGAAATCTAACTCAGATTTTACAACCCGGAATAACCGTTTTAGATATTGGCTGCGGAACAGGTTCAATTTCAAGAGACATTGCAAATAATATTGGACCAAACGGAAAAGTTATCGGGATCGACAATACAGAAAGTTTCATCAAAAGTGGTCAGGAATCTTATCAATCAGTTTCTAATTTAGAATTAATTGCGGTTGATTTATTTGATTACAACCCAGATATAAAATTCGACTTAATTGTTTCCGCCAGGACATTACAATGGTTAAGCAATCCGAAAGAAGCTTTGATAAAAATGAAATCATTATTGAAGCCTAACGGTCAAATATCAATTCTGGATTATGATCACAGCAATTTAATCTGGAATCCGCTACCTCCGGAAAGCATGCAGGAGTTTTATAGCACTTTTTTAAAATGGAGAGCTGATGCCGGAATGAATAATAAAATTGCCGAAGATCTGCCTCAATTATTACAAGAAGCAGGTTTTCATTCTATTGAAAAAATAAATTCAGATGAAGTTTACAATGAGGGAGATGCTGATTTTAAATCGAAAATAGGAATTTGGTCTAAAGTTGCAGGTTCTAAACAAATGGTCGAAGAAGGCTACCTGGAAGAAGAATTAAGACTGAAGGCAATCGAAGAATATAATAATTGGATAGAAACTTCAGCACTTTCAATGACGATGAAGTTAAATGAAGTGAGAGGAAAACTATAAAAAACACCTATAATTTCACTTTTAAAGAAATATAGACAATCAATATGGAAAAAAGAAAAATTGAAATAATGGATACGACGCTTCGTGACGGTGAACAAACGTCTGGAGTATCATTTTCTGCTGCAGAAAAATTGACCATTGCACAATTATTGTTGGAGGAATTAAATATTGATCGAATCGAAATTGCTTCTGCCCGCGTAAGCGAAGGCGAATTTCAAGCTGTAAAAGGCATTACAACCTGGGCTGAAGAACGAGGTTACATCAACCGAATTGAAGTTCTTTCGTTTGTAGACGGAGGAGTTTCCATAGAATGGATGAAAAAAGCAGGCGCCAAAGTCCAAAATTTATTAACCAAAGGTTCAATGAATCACTTAACGCACCAATTAAAAAAAACTCCTGAACAACACTTTTCTGAAATCGAGAAAATCATTGCTTTAGCAAAAGAAAATAATATTGAAACCAATGTTTACCTAGAAGATTGGAGCAACGGAATGAGAAATTCGCCTGATTATGTTTTTCAATTTCTGGACTTCTTAGCAACGCAACCCGTTAAAAGAATTTTATTACCCGACACTTTAGGTGTTTTAATTCCGTCCCTGACTTTCGAATTCCTTTCAAAAATCAGAGCAAGATATCCTCAAATTCATTTTGATTTTCATGCTCATAACGATTACGATTTAAGTGTCGCCAATGTTATGGAAGCTGTAAAAGCAGGCATAAACGGACTTCACGTAACGGTAAACGGAATGGGAGAACGAGCAGGAAATGCACCTCTTGAAAGTACTGTTGCCGTTATAAATGACTATTTACCTGAAGTTAGTATCAATATCAAAGAAACTTCTTTGTATTCTGTAAGCAAACTGGTAGAAACTTTTACAGGATACAGAATCCCTGCTAACAAACCTATTGTTGGTGATAATGTTTTTACACAAACTGCCGGAATTCATGCTGACGGAGATAATAAAAACAATTTATATTTTAATGATCTTCTTCCGGAGCGCTTTGGAAGAAAACGAAAATATGCCTTAGGAAAAACGTCTGGAAAAGCCAATATCGAGAAAAATCTTCAGGAATTAGGTTTGAAATTAAATCAGGAAGATTTGAAATTGGTGACCCAAAGAATCATCGAATTAGGCGATAAAAAAGAAACCGTTACCAAAGAAGATTTGCCATACATTATTTCTGATGTTCTGGACAGTCATACTTATCAGGATAAAATTACTATTGAATCATATGTATTAATGCATTCAAAAGGGATGCGTCCCTCAACAACTTTACTTCTCAAAATTGATGACGAAATCATTGAAGAAAGTGCTCAGGGCGACGGTCAGTTTGATGCTTTTATGAATGCTTTAGGCAAAATTTACAAAAGCAAAAAACTAACACTGCCTAAATTGATTGATTATGCAGTACGAATTCCACCAGGAAGTAGTTCTGACGCTTTATGCGAAACAATCATTACCTGGGTAAACAACGAAAAAGAATTTAAAACAAGAGGATTAGATTCAGATCAAACGGTTGCAGCGATTATTGCAACGCAAAAGATGTTGAATGTAATTGCCTAGTCTAAGGTACTAAGATGCTAAGGTTCTAAGGTTCTAAGATTTTTTCTTTGAGCTTAGAATCTTAACGAATCAGAACCTTAAAAAAGTAATTTATCATCAAGTTACTAAGACTCTAAAGAAAAAATCTCAGAAACTTAGCAACTCAGAAACTTAGAACCTTTAAAAAAATTATAAATAAAGATTCTCACATACTAAGAAAAAAAACTTAGAACCTTAGTATCTCAGAACCTTAGAACCTTAAAAAAAAATGAAATTTAACATAGCCCTTTTAGCCGGTGACGGAATCGGACCAGAAGTAATTAATGAAGCTGTAAAAGTATCTGATGCGATTGCAAAAAAATTCAATCACGAAATAACCTGGACACCAGCCTTAACCGGAGCTTGTGCAATTGATGCCGTTGGAGTTCCTTATCCTGATGAAACACACGAAGTTTGTATGGCTGCCGATGCTGTTTTGTTTGGAGCAATTGGTCACCCAAAATACGATAATGATCCAAGCGCACCAGTTCGTCCGGAGCAGGGATTATTATTAATGCGTAAAAAATTAGGGTTGTTCGCTAACGTACGTCCAACATTTACTTTCCCTTCTTTAATTGATAATTCTCCTTTAAAAAGAGAAAGAATCGAAGGAACTGATTTGGTTTTCTTAAGAGAACTAACTGGCGGAATCTACTTTGGAGAAAAAGGAAGAAGAGACGGTGGAGAAACTGCTTTTGACAATTGTGTTTACACAAGAGCTGAAGTTCAGCGTTTAGCTAAAAAAGGTTTTGAATTAGCGATGACAAGAAGTAAAAAACTTTGTTGTGTTGATAAAGCAAACGTATTGGAAACATCCCGTTTATGGAGAGAAACAGTTCAGGCAATGGAAAAAGATTATCCTGAAGTTACGGTTTCATATGAATTTGTTGACGCTGTTGCAATGCGTTTGGTGCAATGGCCAAACTCTTATGACGTATTGATTACAGAAAACTTATTTGGAGATATTTTAACTGACGAAGCTTCTGTAATTTCAGGTTCTATGGGATTAATGCCTTCTGCTTCTGTTGGAGAACATACTTCCTTATACGAACCAATCCACGGATCTTACCCACAAGCAACCGGATTAAATATTGCTAATCCGTTAGCGACTATTTTATCTGCAGCGATGATGTTCGAAGATGCTTTTGGATTAAAAGATGAAGCTGAAGCGATTAGAGCAGTTGTAAACAAATCATTAGAACAAGGAATTGTTACTGAAGATTTAGCTCCAAAAGGATCAAAAGCATACAAAACCAGCGAAGTTGGAGATTGGTTGGTAGCGAATCTATAGTTTTATTTGTTTCAGGTTTCAAGTTATTGTTGGAACCTGAAACCTGAACTTATAGTTAATCTTATTTCATGTAGAGGCGCACAGAAATGCGTCTTTCCTTTGCGTTAGATTCACTTCTGAATCTTTACGGAAAAATATTCTTAAAAAGGACAAACAAAGGTTTTAGGTTTATCCAACTTGAAACCTGAAACAAAATAAACCTGAAACAAAATTATTTACCACATAAAAAAAGGGATCAACTTTCGTTGATCCCTTTTATATATTTAGAAAAAAATATTAATATCCTCCTCTGTTACCACCACGGTCATTTCCACCACGGCTGTTTCCTCCACCATAACCTCCGCGTGAATCTCCACCACGGCTGTTATTATTGAAGCTTCTTCTTTCACCTTCAGGTTTCGGTTCAGATTTATTAACCACAATTGCACGACCTTGAACAGTAGCTCCGTTCAATTCATCAATTGCTTTTTGAGCTTCAGCGTCGTTTGGCATCTCAACAAAACCAAAACCTTTGCTTCTTCCTGTAAATTTATCAGTAATGATTTTAACTGAATCTACTGCTCCGTAAGCCTCGAAAGACTCTCTTAAATCTGCTTCCTCAATACTGAATGGAAGGCTTCCAACAAAAATGTTCATATGTACTTATTTATAATAATGTAGCAAATGTAGTCTTATTTTTTCGTAATCTACTATATATTAGTTTATTTATGTTTTTATTTTGATTTAAAAAAGCAAAATTCACTAAAAACAAGCAATTGCAGATAAATACTTAATATTCAATAGTACGAGCAACAGGAACTTTATAGAAAACACCTTCTGTAAAAGTAACTTTAGGATTTTCAGTATTAGTTTCATCTTTATTAATGGCACTAAATCTAAATGTGCCCGAAATTGTATTTGTTTCCGTATTGAATTCCGTAACCACAATCTGACCATTTCCTTTGTCTTCTCCAGTACTAAATTCTGCTAATTGTCCTGGAAAAGTATTTGAATAAGATGCCTTTGTAATATTATCGATTCCTAAAGTGTATGTTGATACTATAGGAGACGGTATTTGCAAAATCACTTTTTCGTACCCTAAAGTACCTTCAACAACCATATTCCCATTGGTTACAGAGTAGGCTTTATAGCCAATACCCTTCCAAAAAACATTATCTTTTAAGGTTTGAAAAGCCGGATTATTGAATTTTATGTCTTCGGTACAAGATGTAACGACAAAAAGAAGTGATAAAAAATAAAAGATTTTTTTCATATCGAATGAATTTGGTGCAAAAGTACCTTATTTGAAATAAATATTTAAAAATTTGGATCTAAAACCTTAGAAAAATGACAAAAATTCATCTTAAATATTTTTAATACTGTTTGAAACGCATAATTCATAAAAAAATTATATCTTTGCGCCCTTAATTAACAGAGGTCGAGTACCTCAAAATTTAATCATAAGATTATGTCAGTAAAAATTAGATTACAAAGACACGGTAAAAAACAAAAACCTTTTTACTGGGTTGTAGCTGCAGATGCACGCTCAAAAAGAGATGGTAAATACTTAGAGAAAATCGGTACTTACAATCCAAACACAAACCCTGCAACTATCGAATTAAACATTGATAGCGCTGTAAAATGGTTACACAATGGTGCACAACCAACTGATACTGCAAGAGCAATTCTTTCTTACAAAGGTGCTTTATTGAAACACCACCTTGATGGAGGTATTCGTAAAGGTGCTTTAACTCAAGAGCAAGCTGATGCTAAATTAGCTGCCTGGTTAGATGCTAAAGCTGGAAAAGTTGATGCTAAAAAAGACGGTTTAACAAAAGCGCAAGCTGATGCTAAAGCTAAAGCTTTTAAAGCAGAACAAGAAGTTAACGCTAAACGTTTAGCTGCTGCGGCTCAGGCTGAAGCTGATGCTATCGCTGCTGCAACTCCTGCGGTTGAAGAAGAAGTTGCTGAAGTTGAAGCGGAAGCTGCTACTGAAGAAGCTCCTGCTGCTGAAGAAAATAACGAAACAACTGAAGCATAATTTTAGCTAGCGAGAATGCGTAAAGAAGAATGTTTTTATTTAGGTAAAATCGCTAAAAAATTTAGTTTCAAAGGTGAAGTCCTGGCCTATTTAGACACGGACGAACCTGAGTTATACGAAAATCTGGAATCAGTGTTTGTTGAATGCAACAAACACCTGGTTCCTTTTTTTATTGAAAAAAGTTCTTTGCACAAAAACGACTTTCTTAGAATTCGTTTTGAAGATATGAATACCGAAGAAGATGCAGATGCCATTATGGGAAATGCCATTTATCTTCCATTAAGTATGTTACCAAAACTTTCCGGTAACAAATTTTATTTCCATGAAGTTATCGGTTTTGAAATCGAAGACCAGCGCTTAGGCGTTTTTGGAAAAATAGTTGCTGTCAACGATACGACTGCACAACCTCTTTTTGAAGTTCTTAATGGCGAAATCGAAATGTTAATTCCGATGATCGACCATTTCCTTGTAAAAATTGATCGTGAAAATAAAAAGGTTATTATGAACTTGCCGGAAGGGTTGGTTGAGATGTACTTGTAATAAGTTTTCAGTTTTCGGTCACAGTTTTCAGTCTTCCTCTACTTAAATTTTATTTAAATCTTTAGCTATGTCTAAATTTACTTTTAAGCAATTTTCTATCAATCAAGATCGCTGCGCTATGAAAGTAGGAACCGATGGTGTTTTATTAGGTGCCTGGGCTCCTGTAAATCATAATCCGTTTAGCGTTTTAGATGTTGGTGCGGGAACTGGAATTATAGCTTTAATGCTGGCTCAGCGAACTCATGCAGAACAAATTGATGCGCTGGAAATTGACGAGGATGCGTATGAACAGGCAGTCGAAAATTTTGAAAATTCACCTTGGGGAGATCGCTTATTTTGTTTTCATGCCGGTTTAGATGAATTTATTGAAGAACCCGAAGACGAATACGACCTGATTATTTCGAATCCACCTTTTTATGCTGAAGATTATAAAACTGAAAACGAACAGCGTGATTTAGCTCGCTTTCAGGATGCAATGCCTTTTGAAGAACTTGTTGAAGCGGCAGATTTATTGCTTTCTGAAAACGGCATATTTGCCTTGATTATTCCTTTTAAAGAAGAAGAAAAATTCATCGCTTTGGCCAAAGAATCGGAATTGTATCCAACAAAAATTACACGTGTAAAAGGAACTCCAAAATCTGAAATCAAACGCAGTTTGTTGGCTTTCAGCCGAAATGAAACTCCAGACATTGAGATCGACGAATTAATTATCGAAATTGACAGACACGTTTATACTGCTGAATATATAGAATTGACGAAGGATTTTTATTTGAAGATGTAATTTTAAACTTGTTCAAAAATACTCTTGAACTGATACAAAATTCTTTCAATCAATCGTAAATCTTCCGTTACGATTTCAGCGCTACCTTTCATTTCCTGCTGAAATACAATTTGTTTGTTGTAGGATGTCAATAATCCGTTTGGAAGCGCAACATCCAGGAGCAGATTTCCATCTTTATCCGGAACAAGAGAGATATTTTGAATTTGGCCTTTTAACACTCCAAATTCTCTATCTGGAAAATTGGCCAAACGAATATTGACTTTTTGCCCTACTTTTATTTTTCCTGAATTTAGTGCCGGAGCTTTAACTTTTCCGATAAAACCATTCTTTGCATCAGGAATAATCGAAAAGACATTATCTCCAATATTTATCGTCTGATTTTCATTCCACACCTGCAAAAAAGTAACTACACCACTAATTGATGATTTTAGTGTATAAGCCAGTTCCCAATCTTTTATCACTTTTTTAAGCTGATAGAAAGATTGTGCCATATTTCTCCCGAGGTTAACTTCTTCTTTAGTGCCGCTTATCTGCGAATTCTGACTCAATTTTGTATTATCAATCAAAGAGGATTTTAATTGAGAAATAGACGTTAATAAGCCCTTATAACTCTTTTGTGCCTGAAGATACCCTAGTTTTTTGGCTTCCATTTCCTGGGCAGAAATAATTCCTTTGTTGTATAATGTTTCAAAACGGGCAATTTCATTTTTTTGTAATTGCAACTCACTCTCGTTAAGTACTTTTTGCTGTTGCAAAATATCCAACCTTTCCTTAATTTGAATTTTTTCAGAAATTTGGGCTCTGTTTTCGACTTCAAAAGGTTGCAAGTTTTCATTGAGTTGCTCTGCTTCGTAATCCTTTTGAAAAACTGCAAAGGCACTTTCAATTTCTCCCAATTGTTTGTTCTTTAATAACGTGAAAGGAAATACCTTTTTAGCATCATTAATATTATAAGAATCAACGATACTTTTGAGCAAAAAAACATCTTTATAATTGGCTGTATTTTCAATGATTGCCAATGTAGTATTCTTTGAAACCAGGGCTTTATTTTTTACCAGAATAGCTTCAATTCTGCCCGATGATTTTGATACAATTTTCTCTGGCGGAATATTGGTTGTAATAACAATTTCAGTATTTACAACATCAGGGTATTTTATAAACCACGAAACAAAAAAGAGCATAAAAATAATAGTAAATATCAAAACAGTTCCCCATCGAATCATCCAATGTGGCACTTTGGTAAGAATCTCCTGGACTTCTTCACTTCTTAATTCAAATGTAGTATTGTCTTCAGCCATAATTAATTTCCTAACTGCAATTGATTTCTAACCAATTCAAAATAATTTCCTTTTTGTTCTACTAAAGCAGAATGATTTCCAATTTCTATAATTTTCCCTTTATCTAAAACCACAATCTGATCGGCATTCATTACTGTACTGAGTCGATGTGCAATTACAATAACGGTTTTGTTTTTAAAGAACACATCTAGTTTTTGCATAATCGCTTTTTCATTATTGGCATCTAAAGCGGATGTTGCTTCATCAAAAAATAATATTTCAGGGTTTTTATAAACAGCTCTTGCAATGAGTAATCGTTGTTTTTGTCCGGTACTCATGCCGGTTCCTTCTGCTCCAATTTTGGTATTATATCCCAATGGCAAACCACTGATATATTCTTTTATATTGGCCACGTCTGATGCATAAACCAATCGTTCCTTGTCAATTTTATCTACTCCAATAGCAATATTATTGGCAATTGTATCGCTAAAAATAAATCCTTCCTGCATTACAGCACCAATATTGGATCGCCAGGCTTTCTGGGCAATGTTTTTCAGTTGCGCATTTCCGATATTAATTTCTCCTTTTTCCGGCTCATAGAATTTAAGCAGCAATTTCATTAGTGTTGTTTTGCCGCTTCCGCTAACACCAACTATTGCTGTTACTTTATTAGCCGGAATTGTTAGACTCAAATTATTCAAAACCGGGATATCTGAGCCGAGATATCTATAAGTAAGGTTTTTTATTTCAATATCTTCATCATACGGTACCTCAGTACTTTGATGCGCTTCCTGTTGTGTCTCATCTTCTTTTTCATGAATTTCAGACAGTCGTGCCAAAGATATTTTGGCATCCTGCAATTCTCTTACAAATTCTATAAGTTGTGTTATTGGCCCGTTCAAACTTCCTACGATTGAGCTAATCGCCAACATCATTCCGAGCGTTATTGAACCATCAATAACCAATTTGGCAGACAAAAATATGATGAAAATATTTTTAAGCTCATTAATTACAGATGACCCGATGGTTTGGGTTTGTTCTAAAATCAATCCTTTTATCGAAACTCTAAAAAGCCTTGCCTGCACGTATTCCCAGCCCCAGCGTTTTTGTTTTTCGGCATTGTGCAGTTTAATTTCCTGCATGCCGTTTATAAGTTCCATGACCTTGCTCTGTTCCTGCGAAACCTCAGCAAAACGCTTGTAATCTAAGACTTCTCTTCGTTTTAAGAATAAGGTAATCCATCCGAAATAAAGTAAACTACCTGCAAAAAAAACCAAAAATATCTTCAGATTAAAATAGGCCAGAACACCTCCCATTACAAACATATTAATCACAGAAAACAATACATTTAAAGAGGATGTGGTCAGGATTTTTTCGATTCGACGATGATCGTTGATACGTTGCATAATATCTCCAGTCATGCGGACATCGAAAAACGAAATAGGTAAATTCATTAATTTGATAAAGAAATCTGAAATAAGCGATATATTTATTCGGGTCGAAAGATGAAGCAATATCCAGCTTCGGATCAGCTCTAAACCTGTTCTTCCTGCAAAAAGAAATAATTGTGCAAAGAGAATTAGATAAATAAAATGAATGTTTTGATTCTGGATTCCAACATCAACAATACTCTGGGTTAAAAACGGAAAAATTAACTGTAGCAAACTACTTGCAAACAAACCAATGCTTAATTGAATCAGGAACGATTTATAACGCAAAACATATTGTGAGAGTAATTTAAAACCTAAACCGTTATTCTCTTCCTTGTCAAATTCAGACTGAAAAAATTTTGGCGTAGGCTCCATCAATAATGCTATTCCTTCCTGAGTAGATTCGTTTGCATTATTTCCTATCCACAATTTAATAAAATCCTTTTTATTATATTCAATAAGTCCAAAAGCCGGATCAGAGATATAATAAGTATTTTTTTTTATTTTATAAAGTACTACATAATGATTTTTATTCCAATGCAAAATGCAGGGCAATGGCGCCTCATTTATTCTTTCCGGGTTTAGTTTAACACCTAAAGTCCTAAAACCAATATTTTCTGCAGCATCACTTAAAAAAAGCAAATTACTTCCTTCACGAGTTGTTTCGCTAATGTTTCGCAACTCCTGAATATTGATTGTTTTACCATAATGTTTTGCTATTATTTTTAAACATGTTGGTCCACAATCCTTATAATCGGCTTGTTTGTAATTTGTGAATTTTTTCAACTACTTATTTTGTTAATTTTTCAACAATATACTATAAAAATTCTTAAAAAAAGGCAGAGGGAAAACAATTTCTCTCTGCCTTTTTTAGCTATTTATTTCTGTATTTTAAATTTTTATTAAAGCCTCTCTTTAAAAAAGCTTACATCAAATATTAGATGCAAAGATTCGGATTCTCTCTTCTGCAAGGTCCATTTTCAAAATATTGGCAAGTTCCAACTGGACAAGATTCTCCCGGTGGCGGAACCCATCCTCCATTAATTGATTTTTGTTCGTTTTTACTTAAGATCGTAACTCCGTTCAAATTTTTTAAATTTTTCATAATGTGTTTTTTGTTTGTTATTAAAATTAAATCTGTTTTATTCTTCTAGTATATATTTTATTACTAAAATTCACACAATACTAATTTTGTTTAAAAAAAACAGAGAAAACATAATTCTCTCTGTTAACTATCTAAAAAATAAAAATTTAGCAATACAATTTTCTCTAGGACATGGCACTGGTTAACCCTAACCAAATAAAATTAACTCAGCGGCCAATTTCCTGAGAATCCCGACACCAATCATCAATGTTGGGATATTTGCTCAATGTTCCACGATCGAGCGCCTACAAATTCAAAAAAAAACATGACTAAATTTCTGATAAGGCTTTATATTGTAATTACTTATAAAAAATAAAAAAACTCAACAACAAAGGCGACTTGAATCGCAAATACCTGGCGTTTTTTCTATCGGGCACGGCTCGCCAACCGCTACTAAAACACATCCCGCTTCGATTGCATAAACCCAACAATCAGGAATTCCTCCGGTTATTGTTTTTTGCTCATTTTTGCTAATTCGCTGAGCATTTTCGAGGTTTAAGATTTTCTTTAACATATCAATTATGTTTTAATTTTTAATCTGTATAATTGCCGTAGCTAATTTCAAGCGGAAAGTACGGTGTACAATCTTCTTCATTCTTCCAGGCTTCGCATCGTGACGATGTTTCTTTTACATTACTAGCTATGATCATTTTTTGCTCATTCACCGTTAATTCCTGAGATCCTTCAAGGTTCAAAATACTCTTTAACATATAGGTTCAATTTTAGGGCTTACAATTTCATTCTTCAAAAGACATTTACCGCTTCTTTTCTACCAGTATGCAACACATTTTGGCGGCATTAAGCTATCTTTTCAAGAATTTCTATTTCTTCAACATAATCGTTTAGGAAATATTTTAATTCATTTAATTCGTATTCATTTGGAAATAACTTGTCATTTACAATCTTAACTGGTGTATAATTAAAATTGTTTTTAGAACACCACTCATATTGTTTATTAATTTCCTGATTAATCATCATGCTGACAGATTCTACATGCCATTTTTTAAGCCATTTTTTCAGGTTCATTTTTTTAATATGCCAATCTGAAATAGCTTCAACTGTTTTTCCTGGTGTTGATCTGTTTATTGTCAAAAGCCTTTCTACAACTGCTTTATAAGGATTGTCGGTATTTTCAGGATTGATATTAAATAAAACTTTCAAAAATATTCTGTCCGGGAATTTTAAAACCAAATCAAATGCTTCCTGAAATGTGGTATTACAATGTCCGCAACTTGGACTGATAATTACAGCAAGTTTTACTGCGGCATTTCTGTTTCCGAAATTCAAACCTCTCAAGTCATCAAATCCACTTGTATTTGGAACTTTTTTAGACAAGAAGTTTAACAACGAATAATTTCTTTTGAATTTTTTCAGATCTTTAAGCGAGTTATCTACTTTTAAAATTCCCTTTATTATTGGTTTCGTTACAAGCCATATTGGAACAAGAAGAACCAAAGAAAATAAAAATGGAAACAGGCTTTCAAAAGTAAAAGTTAGTGTAAAAAAATCTGAAGCAAACCAAATAGCACTTTGCGTAAAAATTAAGAACGAAACAACTAAACACATTACACACCATTTTTGAATCTCAAATTTTTGAATCCAAATAGATGACACTATAACAGGAATAGCAAGCATGCTTAAAAAGCCAATGAAAATTGCCGAATCAAAAGGTTTTACTAAAACTGCGATCAAACTTGAACCGAAAAAAATCAAAGGCAAATCTGAAAAATTAAATAGTTTACTTTCTGTTCCTTCATTAGCATTAATTACAGAACTACAAGAGGAATTTGAGCTCAGATTACAAAATTTTGAAATCATTGCATTTTTAAACCCTAACTTTTCCTGTACAATAAATATGCTAACAATAAAACCTAATATTGAAGTTGTTAAAAAAACAAGACTAAACAAATTATAGGTATTATAAAAAAATGATAAGCCAACTAAAAGAAAAAGAGGTAAAGAATATTTTAACCAATTATATTCTATTTTCAAATTCTCTCTTGCAATTACATTATTTGGTTCAATAGCCACAATTACTCCATTCCAATCTAAAAGGAATTTTTCGTAAGCCATTTTAAAAGTCCCCTTTTTTGATGTTGTAACACGAACATCATTTTTGCCTTTTTCTACCAATATAAGTTCGTTCTGAAAGTATGCCAGAAAATTTGCTGGCAAATCTACTATCTGCTCTTTCGGAACTCTTATTGCTGCGTTTTCTATTGATAAAAGATCTAACGAATCTGTTATCGCAAATAAACTTGGATAATTTGGATGAGAAAGAAACAAATCCTTAAACTCATTTTTTATCTCTGAGTATCTATTTATTTGTAGAAATTTCTGGACAAGTTTTAACATCTTTTCGGATCGTTTAAAATCATAATTACAGTGCAAATATTGCTGTTTTTATCCAACAAATTATCTTAAATGCAGACATTTTATCAATTATACTACATACAATTTATAAATTATATCAGTCTGAATAAAACTCACAAATAACTGATTAACAATATATTATAATGTAAAATATTTTGTAAAAATGCTCAAAACCCAATTCTCGATCAAGCGTTTTCCTTTTTGCCTAGTTTTGACATATCATAATCCTAACACATATTAACATGGCAAATCAGAAGTTAAAATTTGAAGATTTCGAAGTAGAAAAATTATCTAAAAACCAACAAAAAACGGTTCGAGGAGGAGATGCAGACAGTGATATTGATCCTGGAAAAAAAGGAGGGGGAACTATCGGAACTGGAGGATGAGATTAACTAAAATAAATTGTATTTCAAATAACCAATGTAAGCTTTTTATAAAAAAAAATTATTCGCAATTGAGTTGGAGGTATTACTCCGATTCTCTTGCGAATACTTTTAAAAGGACTTTAGATCTACAATTAAAGTAATTATCTTTCTTTTAGTTCTATTTTATTTCTTTTATCTCTTATTAGAAAAAAGCCAATTCCACTTAAAATAATAATGTAGAAGATATTCAGTACTCTATTCAAAACAAGATCTTTTTTATATTTTTTATCAATAGAAAGCATTTCAGCAGTTAAATCATCTGCTCCCTGTTTGTAGTTTACTTTTAGTCTTTCCTCTCTTAATTTGCTTTCATATTCATCTAATCTATCCAGATAAATTTTAGAATGTTTATGGGCAAGCTCAGGCATCTTGAGTATATTGTAAATCTTAGCCTGATAACAATTCGATTTAAAATAAATATATTGGTTCATGTTTTTTAAAAGCGCAACCGAATCGCTTTTTTTATAAAAATACAAGGCTTTTTTATATTTTTTGGTCGTAAGATTAATATCTCCCAGATTATAATACGCCACTCCCAAATCGCCACTATCAATTTTTGCCAGTAGTGTGGCAACGTCATAATATGTTTTCTCAGCATTTTTATAATCCCCTTTCCAATTGAAAACATTTCCTAAACTTAATTTTGCACTGCCCAGATTATAGGGAAATAATTCAGAGTATTGAATTGTCTTTTTATAGTAATAGGCAGCAGTATCAAGTATTTCCATTTTGCCCTTATCTACAAAAAAACTTTCATAGGCACTACCTAAACCAAGATATAAAGAACTTTTTCGATTTAAAAGTTCATCCTTTGTATATAATCCTTCATTTTTACCAATAAAGTAAAGAAGTTCTTTTGAGTTTTTAATGGAGAGTTGATAGTTTCCAACCGACTCGTTGATTAATGCAATATTTGATTTGAACTTAATAATTTGTTTAACATCTTTGATTTGCGCAGAAACTTCAATTCCTTCCTGAAATTTCTTCAAAGCAGCACTATAATTACCTCTGTACCACTCCGTTAATCCTTTATAATTATAAACATCTGCTGTTACACGTTTTTTATCTTTAGAATCAGGCATCTTATCTAAATAGGCAATGGCCTTTTTATACTTTTCATCAGATTTTTTTACTTCGCTCTTCTTTTGCAACAAACAAGATATTGCTCCATTGGCAAAAGCCAGGTGTTCATAATTACTGGATTTTGCCATTTGTTCTGCATAAGCAAGAGAACGATCTGTAGAAGCATTAAAATACAGTCGGATTTTATCTTTCAATGTTTCATAATCATCCTCAATAACTGTGTTTTTCTGCTGGGAAAACGAAACAGCTAAGATGAAAAAGAATAGAAAACAGTAAATTGGTTTCATTAAATTTGTTTTTCAGACTTAATTTTCTATTTAAAAAGATTTTGGCTTAACAGCAATTGGCCTCGCGTTACTCACTATTTTTGCTTTAGAATTTTCAGTCAGGATAATCATCTCTTTTTGAACCTTATTTTTGGAACTTATGCTTTTGATCAAAAGAAACAGAAGTGCCAGAAATAGAAGTATATAAAAAAAATTGAGCCCTCTGGTCAAAAAAAGATCTTGTTTATATTTTTTTTCAATAGAAAGCATTTCGGCTGTCAGATTTTCTTCTCCCTGTTTATAATTTACATTTAATCTTTCTTCTCTTAATTTAGATTCAAACTCATCTAATCTGTCCAGATAAATCCTTGAATGTTTATGAGCTAGTTCTGGCATTCTGAGCATATTATAAATTCTGGCCTGATAGCAATTTGATTTCAGATAAGTGTAGGGTTCATTGTTTGTTAAAAGTGAAACCGAATCGCTTTTTCTAAAAAAAACCAAAGCCTTATTGTATTTTTTAGTTGTTAAATAAATATCGCCTAAATTATAATAAGCAATAATAAAATCACTTAAATCGCTGCTACCAGTCTGTTTTACCAATGCTATAACTTCATAATACGTTTTTTCTGCATTTTTGTAACCCCCTTTCCAGTTTAAAATATTCCCTAAACTTAGTTTCGCAATAGTTAAATTATCCGGAAATAATTTAGAATACAGAATCGTCTTTTTGTAAAAATAAGCAGCTGAATCAAGTGTTTTTACGTTTTTATTCTCTACAAAATAATTTTCATAAGCACCACCCAAACTAAGGTACACGCCACTTTGTACATTTAAAAGATCATTCTTCGTGTACAGTGCTTCATTTTTATCCAAAAAATCAATGATCTCTTTTGAAATTTTAATCGATAATTGAAGATTCCCTATAGATTTATTGATTAATGCAATATTTGACTTGAACTTAATAATCTGCTTGATATCTCCTATTTCAGAAGAAAGTTTAATGCCTTCCTGAAATTTTTCTAATGCGGCACTATGATTCCCCCTATACCACTCTGTTAATCCTTTATAGTTATAAACAGAAGACATCACACTCTTTTTAACTTTAGATTCTGGCATTTTATCTAAATAAGCAAGTGCCTTATTATATTTTTCGTTAGATTTTTCTGTTTCTCCTTTACTTTCAAGCAAGCAGGACATTGCACCATTGGCAAAGGCCAGATGTTCATAATTGCTTGATTTTGCCATTTGTTCGGCATACATAAGTGCGCGATCTGTCGATGCATTAAAGTACAGTCGGATTTTGCCTTTTAATGTTTCGTAATCATCTTCGATCACTGTATTTTTCTGCTGAGCAAATGCAGTACCTAAAATAAAAAAAGACAACAGACAGATAGTCAGCCTCGTAAAATTTGTTTTTAAAAATGTCGGAACTACAGGAAACATCACAAAACTAAATATTACTGGCAAACTGGGCGGGAGATACGCCTGTTCTTTTACGGAAAGATTTTGCAAAAGAAACTGCATTCTTGAAACCTACACTTTCTGCAATAGCCTGTGTAGAGTATTTTCTATACATATGATTGGTTATCATTTCGTTGATTACGTAATTAATTTTCAATTCATTAGAGTATTCACCAAAAGATTTACCAAATCGTTTATTTACTACATAAGATAAATAAGTCGTATTTGTTTTTATTTTTTTTGCAACATAAGGCAAGGTAAAATCAGCATTTAAATATTCTAATTTATTCTCTAGTGCCAATAATTTCTCCACTATTTTATTTTCTTTAGCCTCATCAATACTTAGATTTACATTTTCTTTTTTAAGCTGAATTTCCTCGTTTCCTAGCACTTCTTCTTTTTCCGGAATTTCAATTTCAGGATTGTTTTTCTTTTCAATATTTGCCTTAAATTCCTCAATTAAAGCATTCATTTTTTTATGTGCTTTATTTTTATCTCTTATGTTTTTAATCAATAAAAAGACAATACCTATAAATAATAATACATAGAAAACTTTAAGCCCCCTATTTAAAAATACCTCACTTTGATATTTCTTTTCAATCGTAACCATTTCAGCTGTCAAATCATCGACTCCCTGCTTATAATTTACTTCTAAAGCTTCTTCACTTAATTTTGCTTCGTAGTGCTCATAATTATCCAAATAAATTCTGGAATGCTTATAAGCCAGATCAGGCTGTTTAAGAATATTATAAATTTTTGCCTGATAAAAATTAGATTTTAAATAATCTATGGTATTCGAATTTGTTGTTGCAGCAAGTGAATCGCATTTTTTAAAGAAAACCAGTGCTTTGTCATATTTTTTGGTTGTATAATAAATATCGCCCAAATTGTAATTAGCTGTACACAAAACATCGATCATATTGTTTTGCTGTGCTAAAAATATAACATCGTAATAGGTTTTTTCGGCGTTTTTAAAATCGTGTTTCCAATTGTAGACGTTTCCTAAGCTTAGTTGTGCAGAGATTTTATTTGAGGCGAAATTTTGCGAATAATTTATTGCTTTCTTGTAGTAATATTCGGTCGAATCAAGCAGTTGTCTTTTATTTAGATTTTTCATGAAGTAGCTTTCATAAGCACTCCCTAAACCAAGATTATAATTACTTTTGTGGTTCAATAATTCCACTTTAGTAAAAACACCTTCATTTTCATCAATAAAATTATTAAGATATTTTAGATTTTTAATGGTTAGCTGGTAGTTTCCAACTGTTTCATTTAGTATTGCGATGTTACCTTTAATCTTAACAATCTGTTTTATATCATTAATTTCGGTACAAAACTTGAGACCTGTCTGATAATATTCAAGGGCTTTGCTAAGATTTCCTTTTGCAGACTCTGCAATACCTCCGTAATTATAGATGTAGGATTTCATTTGAGTTTTATCCGGAGAATCAGGCATTTTTTCCAAATAAAAAAAGGCTGCTTTATATCTTTTTTGAGATTCTTTTGAATTACCTTTTACCTGAAAAAAAACGGTCATCACGCCATTTGCAAAAGCCAAATGTTTATTATTATTGGATTTTTCCATTTGGTAAGCGTATACAAGGGCGCTATCGACATTTGCATTGAAATGAAGACGAATTTTATCTTGCAGTCGTAAGTAGTCCTGTTCACTAATTTGCTTTTTTTGTGCAAAACCAAAATTAAGAACAAAAAGTAGTAAAAAAGAGATGATTAGCCTCATTTATTTGTTTTTGGATTTCAAAAATAACGCTTAAATTTTCAATAAACTAAAATTTATTTGCTATACTGTTGTTAATTTTGTTACGAAATTAAAAAAATATAACAATTTAGACGTGTTTTGTTATATTTATAATGCGTAAATTTGTTTTTGTAAAACTATCAAAAATGAAACCAGATTTATTTCAAGCCCCAGATTATTACAACCTTGACGATCTTTTAACAGACGAACACAAATTAGTTCGTGAGTCTGCACGTGCATGGGTTAAAAGAGAAGTTTCGCCTATTATAGAAGAATACGCTCAAAAGGCAGAATTTCCTAAACAAATTATTAAAGGACTTGGAGAAATTGGTGGCTTCGGACCTTATATTCCAGTTGAATATGGTGGTGCAGGATTAGACCAAATTTCTTATGGTCTAATTATGCAGGAAATCGAAAGAGGTGATTCTGGCGTGCGATCTACTTCATCTGTACAATCTTCTTTGGTAATGTACCCCATTTGGAAATACGGAAACGAAGAACAGCGAATGAAATATTTGCCAAAACTAGCAACCGGAGAATTTATGGGTTGTTTTGGTTTAACTGAACCAGATCACGGTTCAGATCCCGGAAGTATGATAACCAATTTTAAGGATATGGGAGATCATTATCTTTTAAATGGTGCAAAAATGTGGATTTCAAACGCTCCTTTTGCAGATATTGCTGTAGTTTGGGCCAAAGATCAAGAAGGCAGAATTCACGGTTTAATTGTTGAACGCGGAATGGAAGGTTTTACAACTCCTGAAACACATAATAAATGGTCGCTTCGTGCATCATCAACCGGTGAATTAATTTTTGATAATGTAAAAGTTCCTAAAGAAAATCTTCTACCAAATAAATCTGGATTAGGTGCACCGCTTGGTTGTTTAGATTCAGCTCGTTACGGAATTGCCTGGGGAGCAATTGGAGCAGCAATGGACTGTTATGATACCGCTTTACGATATGCTAAAGAACGAATTCAGTTTGGAAAACCAATTGGAGGAACGCAATTGCAACAGAAAAAACTGGCTGAAATGATTACCGAAATCACAAAAGCACAATTATTAACCTGGCGTTTAGGTGTTTTGAGAAACGAAGGAAAGGCAACAACGGCTCAAATTTCGATGGCAAAACGCAATAATGTCGATATGGCCATTCATATTGCCCGTGAAGCCAGACAAATGTTGGGCGGAATGGGAATTACAGGTGAATATTCTATTATGCGACACATGATGAACCTTGAAAGTGTTATTACTTATGAAGGTACTCACGACATACATTTATTGATTACCGGAATGGATGTAACTGGAATTCCAGCATTTAAATAATAAACAATTATTAAAATATATACAAAAACAATAGTAAAAGCTTCTTCTAACCGGGAAGCTTTTTATCTTTGCACAAAAATTCCAAAAATGAATATTGAAACTATAAACAATAGCATTCAACCTCAAAAAGAACAACTTTTACAACATTCTTTATACAACAAAATCCAAAACATTGATGATTTGCATATTTTCTTAGAAAATCATGTTTATGCCGTTTGGGATTTTATGTCACTATTAAAAGCTTTACAAGCCAAACTTACCTGCACAACTACTCCTTGGTTTGCTACAAAAAATCCTGAAACAAGATATTTGATCAATGAAATTGTTCTTGCCGAAGAAACTGATTTAACAATTGACGGACGAAGACAAAGCCATTACGAAATGTACCTTGAAGCCATGGAAGATTGTGGCGCTGAAACCAGCGGAATCAATACTTTTTTAGCTGAAGTACATTCACTTCACAATATTTTTGTTGCCATCAAACAAAGCACATTACATCCAAATGTTAAAGCCTTTTTGGATTTTACTTTTAGAGTTATCGAAGAAGGAAAACCACATGAAATTGCTGCCGCTTTTACTTTTGGAAGAGAAGATTTAATTCCGAGTATGTTTACCGCAATTTTAAAAAACTTTCAAAAAAATCTGCCGGAGACTGATCTAAGCAAATTGCTTTATTACTTCGAAAGACATATAGAACTGGATGCAGATGAACACGGGCCAATGGCAATGCAGATGATCACAGATTTATGTGAAGATGATGCTCAAAAATGGAAAGAAGTCGAAGAAATTTCAATACTTGCCCTGGAAAAAAGAATTGGACTTTGGAATGCCATTGAAGAAGAAATCGTGATGAAAGCAGAAATGGTATAAAAACCAAATCAATATATTAAACGTAACTATTTGTTTAGAATGATTCAGAATCTAATTAATACAAATTATGAAACCACATTTCAAACAAATAGTTATTGTTATTCTTTCCATATTCTTACTGAGTTGCAGCTCTGAAGAAACACCTTCAGAAATGGCAACTACACCTCCGGCTGTTATTCCTCCTTCCACTCAGGTTCCTACTATACCAATTTCAGGTTCAGTAAATTATTTGGCTTTAGGCGATAGTTATACCATTGGTCAAAGCGTTTGCGAAACTTGTCGTTTTCCGGAACAACTCAAAGCAAGTTTAAAAGCAATTTATCCGCAAGCCGGCTTTTCTTTAAAAATAATCGCAACCACTGGCTGGACTACAACAAATTTAATTTCTGCCCTAAATAATCAAAATCTAAATCCTGGTTATGATTTAGTTACACTTTTAATTGGCGTCAACAATCAATACCAGGGAAGGGACTTTTCTATTTATGAAAAAGAATTTCCAGAATTGGTAAACAAAGCCATTATGCTGGCAAAGGGCGATAAAAAAAATGTAATTGTTCTTTCAATTCCAGACTATGCTTACACACCTTTCGGCACGACTCAAATGCAGGGTCAAGGCACAAAAATTTCGAATGAAATAAACCAATACAATACTTTTGCTGAAAATTATTGTACGATAAACGGAGTTAATTTTACTTCAATCACTGATATTACCCAAAAAGGCCTCGAAAATCCAAGCTTAGTAGCATCAGATGGCTTGCATCCTTCAGAAGCTGCTTATAAGTTGTTTGTTGAACGTATGCTCCCTCAGGTCAAAATGGCTTTGCAGGATTAGTTTTTTTAAGAGCAATAGTTCAATTTTCAAAAGACGAATCGTCCCGCTATCCACTATATCTTTTATGCCAGCCGCCGCGACACAAAAGAATGCCGTTTCTATCCTACCGTCTGGACACATACATATTATAAATTAATTTTAAACACAAATTTCACCAATTTGCACTAATTTTAATAGTTAGCTTAGTTTGTGAAATTAATTTCACGAACGAAAATTAGTGGCAATTAGTGGCAATTAGTGGAATTCGTGTTTGTTTTTATACTTGTGTCCGAACAGTAGGTTTCTATCGGGGCAAAATTAGAAATTATCGTTTTTTCAAGAATTCAGAAACCTTAAAAAATTTACTTTTGTAAATTCATTAATCTACAGAATGCTCTTAAAAATGGATTTTTTCAAAACTACAAATGAAGATATTGATGCCGTTTTCAATATTTATAACGAAGCTACATCTTATCAAAAAACGGTTAATAATAAAAGTTGGAGGGGTTTTGAAAGAACTCTAATCGAAAAAGAAATAGCAGAAAATCGTCATTTTATAATAAAAGAAGGCAATGAAGTTGCCTGTACCTTCGTGCTTACTTTTAACGATGTAGTGATCTGGAAAGATGCAAGTGCAGATCCTGCCGTATACTTGCATCGTATTGCAACAAATCCCAAATTCAGAGGACAATCCTATGTCAAAAAAATCATAGAATGGACAAAAATTTATGCCAAAGAAAATGGCAAACAATACATCAGACTTGACACGCATAGCGGAAACGAAAGAATAAACAAATACTATACAAGTTGTGGTTTCGATTACAAAGGAATCAGCACTATCGAATGGACGAACGAATTACCGGAACATTACAAAGAAGGTTCTTTTAGCTTGTTTGAGATTAAGCTATACTAATCTCTAAAAAACAAAAATCCCTTATGACGAAATCATAAGGGATTTTTTTTGCAGAGAGGATGGGATTCGAACCCACGATACAGTTACCCATATACTAGCTTTCCAGGCTAGCTCCTTCAACCACTCGGACACCTCTCTTTATTGGTCTGCAAAGAACACAAAAAAAACTGAGTTAGAAAAACAAAATCAAAAATTAGTTTACATACTTTTTCTGAATTCTTCCATAAATAATTTAACTGCCTTTTTTTGGTACGCTCCTTCTATCGTTAACATAAACGAATCTCTTTGTGTTGCAACTCCCGTAATGTTGATCGCTTTTATATTATCCCAGCCTTTTAGGGCTTTTTCCGTTACAATCGTCGCCCAATAATCACTGTCTCCCACTAATCGCAATAAAGCATGAACTGCATTTAATTCAATCGAAACAGTAGGCTTCATATTATTTTTTAGAAACAATTCATCAAGAAATTCTCTTGAATTAAACCCTTTTACAGGTAAAATAAGCGGAAGATCTTCTATTTTCTTAAATGAAATTTTATCTAAAACCGCTAACGGATGCATTTTTGAAACCGCCAAAACCAACTTTGAAGTAAACAACGGTACTTTCTGAAAAGGGAGTTCAATTTCATTAGAAGAGATAACTAAAACCAAGTCTAATTCGTTATTCAATAGTTTTTGTTCCAAAGGTTCTGTTGTGCCATATTCGACAACAATTTTTAAATGTGGATAAGTCCTGGCAAACAAATCGACGATCGGCAAGACCAAAAGTCCAAAAATATAAGTAACGCCAATCCGCAGTTCTCCACCAATCATTTCATTTAAATCATCAATAGCCTGTTTGCCGCTTTGGACATTTTCTATAATTTGTTTGGCATGAATTAAAAAAACAGATCCGGCCTCGGTAAGCTGTACTTTCTTTCCAATTCGCACAAACAAAGGCATTCCGAGTTCTTCTTCTAACTTTTTAATTTGTTGCGAAAGCCCGGATTGCGTTACAAAACACAATTCTGCCGCTTTAGTAAAATGCAGTACTTCAGCCGTTTTAATAAAATATTGTAATTGATAGATTTCCATATCGATAAGTTTTACTACTTATTATAAGTAAAATTATTAATTTTTCTAATGAAATCATAATCCCGAACTTTGTAAAAAAATAATACAAGTTATGTTTAAAGCGTTAAAATCAAAAAACTTCAAATTGTTCTTCTACGGACAATCGGTTTCTGTTATCGGAACCTGGCTTCAAAAAACAGCTGTTAGTTGGATGGTTTACAGCGTAACCGGTTCTGTTTTTTTATTAGGATTGGCTACTTTTCTAAGTATGATTCCGTCTTTATTTCTGGCGCCAATTGCCGGAAGTATCATTGGGCGTTACGACAGACATAAGAGTATGATTCTTTTGCAATCTTTGGCAATGTTTCAGGCCGGAGCTTTGGCTTTATTGATTTATCTAAAAATATACAACATCAACTTTATTCTGGCTTTGAGTCTTTTTCAGGGAATCATCAATTCATTTGATATGACTTGCAGACAAACCATGATGATTGACATTGTCAACGATAAAGAAGATTTACCCAATGCCGTTGCTTTAAACTCCACTTTAAACAACTTTGCCAGAATTGCAGGCCCAGCGTTAGCCGGAATTATTTTGCACCAATACGGCGAAGACATTTGTTTCATTGGAAACTTCTTAAGCTATATTCCGGTTTTGATTTCTTTGTTAATGATGAAAATTACGCCTCATATTAAAGCAGCTGACAAATTAAAAATGTGGGATGATTTTATTGAAGGTTTAGAATATGTCAAAAAAGAAACAGATATGGCAAAAATGCTATTGATGTTAATGGTTAGTAGTTTATTCGTAATCTCTTTTAATACTTTGATGCCTGTTTTTGCCAAAGATATTTTTAGTGGAAACGCCCAAACTTTCAGCTGGTTTGAAAGTGCCGCCGGAATTGGGTCTATTGTATCTGCCATCTATCTTGCGAATCTTAAAAAATCAGACAATATGAACAAGATAATGATCGCTGCGAGCTTATTATTAGGTTTCAGTGTAATTATACTTGCTTATTCAAATAGCTTAACTGTAGCGCTTATTTGCATGGCATTGAGCGGCGTTGGGATGATGGCGCAAACCTCATCGATAAACATTTATGTACAAACGCAAAGTACTGTAAAAATGAGATCCAGAAGTATCAGTTATTATCTAATGGCGTATCAGGGAATGATTCCTGTGGGTAGTTTGATCATTGGTTATGTTTCGCACATAATAGGAACCAGAAATACGGTTGCAATTCAGGGGATAATTTGTATTATTTCGGTAATTGTTTATGTTTATTATAAAAAACATAGCACTGAGGAAGAGCTGGAAACTTGTCAGGTTACCTATAGAAATTCCAAAAATTAAATTCCAAATTCCAATTTTTGGAAGGGAAATTCCAATAAATATTTATGACGTAAACATAAAATATGTCATTTCGACGCAGGAGACTCGAGCGATAGCGACTGGCGTAGCAAATCCCCGCAAGAAACTCTACAAAGATTGACTAATAGGAACGCAGCTTGTGGTGATTCCTCATTTTTCGGAATGACAAACTAGATCGTTTTTGCTTAATTAAATAACCTTATATCACTTATATGGTGGGAAAAAATCACAACGAAATCTCTCCGCGCAAAGCCGTTTCAAAAATCGTTTTGAAATTTTGCTGCTGAATATTGTGCCCCAACAAATACATCAATTTTGTAATGGCGGCTTCTGTAGTAATATCTTTTCCTGAAATAACGCCTAGTGATTTTAAGGCAGTACTGGTTTCATATTGTCCCATATTGACACTTCCTCCGGAACATTGTGTCACGTTTACAATGTGCAAACCAGACTGAATCGCTTTCTGAATTAAATTCAAAAACCAATCTTCAGTTGGTGCATTTCCTGAGCCATAGGTTTCAAGGACAATTCCTTTTAAATCTTTAATGGCAAGAATCGAAGACAAAACAACTTCGCTCATTCCGGGAAACATTTTTATAATGGCTACATGATTGTCTAAATTCTTATGCACAATCAATTGGGCATCTTCCTTAACCGGAAGAAATAAATGTCTGTTTAATTTAAGATGCACGCCAGATTCTACTAATTCTGGGTAATTAGGTGCTGTAAAAGCTCTGAAATGTTCAGCATTTACTTTTGAAGTTCGGTTACCACGGTATAATTTATATTCAAAATACAAACAAACTTCAGTAATAACCGGCTTTCCATTTTCCTGTAAGGAAGCGATCTGAATTGCCGTAATCAGGTTTTCTTTTGCATCTGTTCTCAAATCTCCAATTGGTAATTGCGATCCGGTAAAGACAACTGGTTTGGTTAAATTTTCCAGCATAAAACTCAATGCTGAAGCTGAATAGGACATCGTATCGGATCCATGAAGAACTACAAATCCATCAAAAGCATCATAATTTTGCTCAATAATGGTGGCAATTTTGCTCCACATTTCCGGATTCATGTTCGACGAATCGATTGGATGTTCAAAAGAAACGGTTTCAATTTCACAATCCAGTTGTTTGATTTCAGGAATCTTTTGCAATAGTTTTCCGAAGTTGAATGCCTTGAGTGCACCAGTTTCAAAATCTTTGCTCATACCGATGGTCCCTCCGGTATAAATTAAAAGTATTTTAGCTTTAGATGACATCCTGATATTTTAATTTATTGACTACAGGATTTGCATACATACAAAGAAATCCCTGTCTGGTAACAGGATTATCACTTCCGATACGCATTTCTAAACGACGCTCAAAAAGTGATTTTTCACTTTCTCTGTACAAATGAGAAAATTTATCAGTCTGGTTTAAAATATCGTAAGCAATATAGTTGGTTGGCCATAATCGGTAATTTTTCAAAACCGAATCATCAATTACTTGTGCCAACGCCTGAATTTGTTTGTTTGCATTGTCATTCTCTGCAACAATCTGATCAATTTCAGTGTCTAAAACATCGCCAACTGAAATGTGTATTCTTTTTTTGGTTCCCATGATACCACTTAAAATGGTCATGAAATCCTCATTTTTTTCTTTAATATAAACTTCGTTATTTGCTTCTGCCATTAATTGGGGCATTTTCAAAACATCTGTCGGGTCGTATTCATAAGAAATAGAAACCGGAACGATTTTTAATTTCTTAAAATAATCCATCAAATTGGCCTCGTCAGAACCCATACCGATCATTTTTAAAACGCCCGGATTGGTTTCGTCATTACCGTCTTTTGTACGACCTTCTCGTTG
This sequence comes from Flavobacterium aquidurense, assembly GCA_900107365.1. Classification (GTDB taxonomy): domain Bacteria; phylum Bacteroidota; class Bacteroidia; order Flavobacteriales; family Flavobacteriaceae; genus Flavobacterium; species Flavobacterium aquidurense. The sequence goes on along the minus strand of FNPS01000010.1, from coordinate 136,913 downwards.
TGCAATCCAAACGGAGCGATTTTCACGCAGCAATAATTGCCCAATATACTCTGACAATAATTTAGAACTCTGCAGCATTTCTCTTGGTGTCAAACCTCTTAAAACCAAAAAGTTTCTATTTAGTTTTGCCAACGTACTCAGAAAAGCTTTCTTAACTAAATTATCTCCAATTGCAGATGCGGTCATCACTAAACCATGTTCGAATAAACAAACGTTTAGTAAAGTCGTGTCCAATAAAATATCTCTATGATTGGATACAAATAAATAAGAGGTGTTTTTTTCTAACTTTTCAAAACCAGAAGTAGTCAGTCCTTCAGAACTTTTCTCCAATACTTTTTGAATCGTATTATAAATAAAGTTGCATTGAAAATCACGAATCGAATGTGTTTTCTTCAATTGATCTTTCCAAACTTCATCTTCTAATTCGGGAAAAGTAAAATTCATCATGGCTTTCATCATCGGATGATTAGCAACACCATGAAGTGCTTCATTTATTTCTGAATCATAAAACGGTCGAATGGCATCAAATCTCTGCATTATAAATATTTATTTAGGTGGGCAAAAGAACAAAAAAAAAATTAAAGTATTGTTAGTTGATTATTAAATACCAAAAACGTCTTTAGAGTTTTGTGTGGTAATTTTTGCTATTTCTTCTTCAGAAATACTATAAATATAAGATAATTTTGCTAAAACATTGACTAAATAACTGCTTTCATTTCGTTTTCCACGGTACGGAATGGGCGCCAAATAAGGAGAATCGGTCTCCAAAACAATATTTTTCAAATCGATTTGATTTAGAAACTGATCGATTTTTCCGTTTTTAAAAGTTACAACTCCGCCAATTCCTAACTTCATATTGTAGGATATTGCTTGTAGAGCTTGTTCGTGAGTTCCGGTAAAACAATGAAAAATTCCAAACAGATCATCCGATTTTTCTTCTTCTAAAATTTCAAAAATTTCATCAAAAGCTTCACGGCAATGAATTACGATTGGTAATTTGTATTGTTTTGCCAATTGAATTTGTCTTCTAAAAGCGATTTGTTGTTCTTTTAAATGCGTTTTATCCCAATACAAATCGATCCCAATTTCGCCAACAGCATAGAATTTTCTTCTGGCCAATTCGGTTTCTACGTGTCTTAATTCTTCTTCATAATTATCTTTCACGTAAGTGGGATGCAAACCCATCATCAAAAAAACATAATCGGGATAGTTTTGTTCTAAATCGTACATCGACTGTGTTGCAGCCGCATCAATTGCGGGAATAAAAAAACGCGTTACTCCTGCATTTATAGCTCTCTGCATCATTTCGTCACGATCCTGATCAAACTCTTCAGAATATAAATGGGTATGTGTATCGGTAATTATAGGTGTTGAATTCAATGGTCTAATTTTTAAAAAGCCAAAATTACGACAATATTAAAAACTTTCCCAATCTTAGCGAAATCGCACGAGGATTAGGCAGATTCGCTTATGTGAATTTTATTTTTTGTCAATTCTGAGGAACCAGAAATCTCCGCAAGTAACTCCATGCAATGAATCCCCAAATTCTTGTATCGCTTCCTGGAAGATCCCTGGTTCCTCAAAATGACAAAACTGTATGCTATTTTCCGTTTTTAACAAATAGCAAGGCTCTGTCCAAGACTTCATCTTTACCTTGCTGAGCACCTACAATGGTTGGTTTCACTTCAATATTAGGAACAATACCAATGCGCTGTGTTTCTTTTTTATTTGGATAAAAAACTCCCGCCGATGTAAAAGACGATTCAAAACCTTTAATAATGTTGAAAGAATAATTTGGTCCATCGGCACCTGATGTCTGACTCCCAATGACAGTAGCATTTGGTGCTGTTTGAAGACTCATGGCTGTTTGTTCACCAAAACTGTGAGTTCCAGGCCCCACCAAAACAACTACTTTACCTTTGTAATAATCAGGATTGATTTTACCACATTCTTGCATTTCATTATTGAAATAATAACGGCCAGGATAAGTCAAATCCGGATAAAGCAATCTCAATATTGGTTTAGGTTCCGGATTTAAATATTCGTTAGCCAAAAAATCGGTATTGGTTGGTCTGTTTCTTATATCAAAAATAATGGCCTGCGTATTTTTTAATTTTTCCATCATTTCCGGCACTTCTTCTTTTGGCACTTTATTCATTTTTATGTAACCAATATTATTCTCCAGAATTTCCCATTTTTTTGCCGAAGCTTTTGGGGGAGATCTTTTAATTTTTTCATTTGGATAACGGTGTACTATTTTTTTTGAAGTGATATTATCTCTAATAAATTCAATCTCTAAAGTATCTTCATTTCCTGTAAACATTACAAAACCTCCATTTAATATCGCTACAGGTTTATTAGAACCCTGCATATATTTTAAAACTTCTTTTAGTTTTTGTTCAACAGTTACACCATCAACTTTCGTGATAATATCTCCTGTTTTTAAATCATCAATCTTTCCTAAAGAATCGTTTGATATACTAGTAATTACGGCTTTATTGTCTATAAATTTGGCTCCGAAAACGGTGTACTTCTCTCCGCCTAAATATTTCATCATTTCCGTATTAAAAGTCGCTGCATGAGTATCGTTCAGTTTTATTGATATTTCACGCATCGCCAGTAAAAATTCCTTTTCAGAAGCAGGAGTTGCAATAGCCGGCAAAATTTCGACCAGAGCCTCATCCCATTTCTGATCCATTACATATTTATATGGGAAAAAATATTCTGTATAATTCCAAAAACGGAATAATGCCAATAAACGCAAATTTTTATCAGTCCATTGAAATTCAGCATAAACAGGTTCATTTACAAACTGAAGCGCCACTTTTTCACCATTACGATTTACATAATGATTTGCACCCTGAAATCTATTCTCTGTAATAAATTTAAGTTTCTTAGACAGACTTTTTGAAAATAACTTGTCTTTTTGCGTCCATTCTAAATCTAGATTTTTATTAAAATAATCTTTTTTAGGATCGTCTGCCAAAGGTTTATTTGCCGCTACAACTCCTAATTCATCGATCCATTTTTCGATTACTGCTGAATATTCCGCTTTGGTTTGTGCTTTGTCAATTTTAGGCAAAATATCAAAAAGCTGCTGATCCCAATTCAATTCTCCATTAGCCACTTTTGGATGATAATATTTTAAGAATCCCCAAACTTTACAGGTTGCGGCAAGTTTTTCCGTTTCTGTAATTTTGGCTTGTCCAAAGGTAATTTGAGCAAGAACCAAGAGAAAAAAGAGGGCACTTTTTTTCATTTAATGAAGGTTACAATTATAGTTTTGGGTTGAAATTAAAATCGAAAGTAATTATTAAAATCCAAATTTACTTACGGTTTTACGTAAAGTAAAAAAAGGTTAAACCGCAAGGTTCGCAAAGAGTTTACGCTATGAATGCAAAGAAATTAAAAACTTTGCGAATCTTTACGTAAACTCTTTGCGAACCTTGCGGTTAAAAATCTTCGTGTATCTCTGTGAAACACCCCTAATCTAAAGCATCTAAAAGCTCCTGAACTTCATCATAATCTTCATAATCCTGAGAAATAGTTTGCAGGATTTGCTTGCATCCTTTGTAATCTTTCTGTTTTAATTTCATTATTGCTAAATTCCAAAGTGACTTGTCTTTATAAACAGGGCTTGATGCTTTTAGTTCATTAAAAACTGCTTCTGCTTTTTGGTATTCACTGGTTTCCATCAAAGAAACTCCATAATAATATTGAACTTCTGGTGTTTTGTTGTCTTTTAAAGCCATTTCAAAAAACAGAATCGCATCTTTAAATTTTCGGCTATTAAACGCTTTTTCGGCTTGTAAGAGATGCATATCCGTAGTGCTTCTTTCCGTAAAATGAGCTTGTCCGGGATGATTGTAATCATTAAAAGACGGATTTTGATTGTAGTCAAAGAAGAACAGTCCAAATAAAATAACAACAGAGGCTGCCGCCGCTAAATACCACGGACGCATCAGTACTACTTTTGGTTTTTCTTTATTGAAATGCTTTTCTGCAATCTGATCCAGATTTTCCTTAAACGCTTCTCTTTCGGCTTCAAATCCAAATTTATTTTGCAATTGAAGCTCTACTGCTTTGAAAGTCTCGAACTCTGATGCAAATTCCGAATCTTCGGCTAATTGTTTTTCAAAATTAGTTTTTTCGGCAGCAGTCATTTCGCTTTGAAGATATTGATCAAATAATATATAGCGTTCTTCGTTCATGACTAATTGTTTTTTAGAGAATTAAAATTTTTGGCTTCCTGAATCCACTGCGTTAATTGACCAACGCACAACGATTTCTTTTTACGCACATAACCATACGTTACGTTGAGTTTTTCAGCAACTTCTTCCATCGATTTAATTGAAAAACTTAGTTTTAAAAGCTCCTGACATTTGTTCCCCAATTTCTGAAACATGGTGTCAAAAAGCTGTTGTTTTTCGTCAAATTCTTCTGTTTGTCCAATTAATTCGAGTGCAGATTCATTCATAGATACTATGTCTTCATGAATTGTTACCCCTTTATTAGATGTTTTTTTAAACTCATTCAACCATTTCCTTTTGCACAATAAAAAGAAGTAGGCATCAAACGGACAGGTCAGTTTTAAGGTATTGGCTTTCGCCTGATTAAAAAGCAAAATCATCACTTCCTGAACAATATCCTGTGCCTGTTCTTTATCGCCTGAATTGTTCATGACGAAAAAAACTACTTTGGGTACGAACTTTTTATAAATAGACTGAATGATTCCCGAGTCATTTGCAGCAAGCCCTTCAATATACATTTGGTCAGGATGAATTTTATTATTGCCCATAAAAAAACTTTTTGATAGCTAATTTAGAAAAAGAAACTGGAATAATTCTCATTTCTTGGGGTAACAATTACAAAATCAAGTTGATATAGAACTACAATTATCTTTTAAATCAAAAAAACAAGAGAAATGGAAACGTATCAATTTACCAATGAAAAAAATCTGGCTACATTTTACGAAATGATTTCGGCCAAAAAACGAAATGGTTTTGTAATTGTCGAACACAATGAAAAACTGCCTTATGTGGTTTTATCCAAAGAAAAAAAAGCCATCAAACATTCTCTTCACCTCTTTCTGACTTGTCTCACATTCGGACTTTGGTCAATTGTCTGGCTGTATTTAATAATTGCGCTTTCGCGGAAGAAAAACATATTGGTCGCCGTTGACGAAGACGGAAATCTCTTTGAAGACAAATGCCTCTCCGCATAAATCAAAAAAATAAAAATCAGGGGTAACAATACGAAACCCGAATTGATATAAGAATATAAAATTAAAATTAGCAACCAGAATCTGAAAACCACCTGAGACGAATCAGGACAGATTTATAAAAACCAGAAATCATGAACACAAAATTTAAAACTATCAGTCTATTATTTTTATTAGTGATCACTTTAGTAAGTTGTGACACCAACAGCGACGGCAATGATATTATTATTTCTCCACCAACTTCAGCAGCTTTTAAAGGAATAACTGAAAAAGGAATCAAAAGAAATACGCAAAATTTCACCATCACAGCCGGATCGGGTGCGGTAACTTTTACATCAGCTAAAGGGGTAAAAGTAAACATCAACGGAAACTGTTTAACTAAAAACGGAAATCCGGTAACGGGAACAGTCGATATCGAATACATCGAACTTTTTGACAAAGGAAATATGTTGGTAACCAACAAACCAACAATGGGAATTACGGCTGACGGAAAGAAAACTCTATTGATTTCAGGAGGAGAAATCTTCATCAAAGCCACTCAGGGTGGTGTAGAGCTTAAAAACTCCTGTACAATGAATATGCTGATTCCGACGGCTTTAACAGCTGGTCTTGACAATGCCATGACGCTATGGACCGGGGTAATCGACGAAAAAGGAGAATTAGCCTGGAGAGATGCCAATAAACCAAATGCTGATGGAACTGGCGGAAAAGGTGGCGTTCAGGGCGAAGGAAACAATTATTATGTAACTTTCGGAAACTTTGGATGGACAAATGTGGATCGTTTTTATAGTGATCCAAGACCTAAAACAACGCTTCTTGTAGATGCTCCTGATGGTTATGACAACACAAACAGCGCCGTTTATTTATCTTATGATGGTGAAGGAAAAAATGCATTGGCTAAATTAGATACTTACACAACCGCAGGATTATTCAGCGAGCATTACGGTCAAATTCCGATTGGTTTAAAATGCCACGTGATTTTTGCCACTGAAGATAATGGAAACTGGCGTTACGCAATCAAAGCAGTAACCGTTGCAGCAAATGACGTTTATACCTTTACTCTTGCAGAAGCTGTTATTGGAACAGAGGCCCAACTGGTAGCCGCAATCAATGCTATTCAGTAACTTACAAAATACTTTTAAGAAAAAGTGGTGATTTGCTCATCACTTTTTTTTACATTTAATCCAGTTTTAAAATTAATTCTGATGATTTTAAAGCTAAAAAACTACTAGCTATGAAACCACTCTTGTCTATTTTCTTTATGCTATTTTCTGTTCTCTCAATAGGACAAACCAAAGTAAAAGACACCATAACCCGAAGAGCCAATATTGGTTTTATTCAAAACGGAAATGCCGTTACTTTTAAGCCCGAAACACCACCTTTGATTCCGATTGCGGGTGCACCAAAACCAAGTTATTCGTATTTATGGGAACTTGGCGACGGCCATTACAGCAAAGAAGCAGAACCAAAACATGTCTATAAAAACAAGAGAACATACACCACCCGAGTGGCTGTAACCAACAACTACGACAACGGGAAACCACCGGCAACACGACCAAAAAAGGTAGCAATTAACGATATTACGGATACCAATTATAAGGACATTGCCTCAATAGAAGACCAAAACGGATTTGCGATGATCAAAAACTGTGATCCTATTCCGGAGCAGGAAATGGTAGTTGTAGTAGGTTATCAAAATCTGGAGAATTATGTGGCGAGCGGAAAGCTCTATTTGTTTTATAATGAAAAGCAATTCAAAAACAATAATTTCGAATTAATCGATTTTAGAACCTATGCCAACGAACGCGAAGTAAAAGAAAACACTGTTGCTTCGGTTGATGATCTTGATGATTCTAAAAATTATCTGGCTTCTGCCGAAAATACAATCAAACTCAAAAAATACCGAAATACAACTACAGAAGAAGATTTGGATGCTTCGTTGTTAGAAGCTAATAAATTATATCATAATGTTAATGTTTTAGAATTTGACGATGCTAATCCGGGAGAAACGCACAATGTTTTTTACACGTTTAAAACAACTCCGGAAATGATAAAAGATACCAGTGCAACAGTTACGATGCGTGGAATTTTTGTACCCAATCGAAGTTATAAAAACCATAAAATAAAAAACCTCGAAATGGAAATAGTAACTTCTCACGACCCAAACAAAATGGGATCTAACGGAAGTTTTATGAATTACAGATTGGTGCGTTTTAAAAGAGTGAATTTTAAAACCCGTTTTCAAAATAATGGCGAAGGTCCGGCGAGAATGATTCGTTTAGAAACGGATGTACCAGATATGTTTGATAAAAAGACTTTTCAGATTGAAGACATGTATCCAAAATGCCCGATTTGTCCAAAAGGCGAAGAACCAACCGTGAGCTGCCTGGATACCATAATTAAACAAAAACAGATTTTTTTCACTTTTAAAAACATTTATTTGCCCGGAAGCGAGCAGAAAAATGTACATGAAAAAGATTCTACCAAAGGATTTGTAAAATATTCGATGAAGTTTGCAGAGGATTTTCATAAAGTAAAAACCCGAAGCCGAACTGCGATTATATTTGATAAAAATGAACCTATAATTACCAATTACGCCACGACCCGATTCCTGCCCGGAATTTCTATTGGTGCCAAAGCCGGTTATAATTTGTATCCTGATTTAGAAAAATCGACGAGTTATTTTGTCGGCGCCACGATTTCGCCTTTTAAATCGTATCGTTTTTACTGGCAAGCAGAATGGGTTAATGCTTTGAATAAATATGACAGCGCAATTAAGGTTGAAGATGTATTCAATACTAACGCAAACGGAGTACGACAATTGGTGCGTACAACGACTGAAACGGAGAACAAAAATGTCAATTGGGAAGTTCCGCTTTTGATTCGATATAACCTTAATAATTATATTGGAGTTGGTGCCGGAATTCAGGCCAACATTAATGTCTCTGAAGAGCAAAACCAAAATATAAAAGTCGAAACTTTTGAAGGCGATAAGGCGAATTTTCTAATCAGTACGACTACAACAACTAATACAGTGAAAAATTCTTTTACGGATGTAAAAACCGGTCTTTTATTTGATTTTACAGCGGGTTTCGCGAGAATTGGTCCGAGTTTGGGAGCACGTTATGTAATCAACTTTGAGCAGAATTTTAATTATTTCCAGTTTTACGGGATTTGGAAGTTTTAAGAGTTGTACCACAGAGATTCACAGAGAATTTAAAATAACTTTGTGAATCTCTGTGAAAAACTTTGCGAATCTCTGTGAAACAAAAAATTTATGACAAAACTATATTGCTATATTTTCATCTTCTTTACTCTGATTTTATTCGGACAGAAACCTCTTTCTCAAGAAGATAAAATATATACTGCAATTGATGTTTTTGTCGCTCATCCTTCCGCGAAAGCGTTACAAAATTTATCCAAAACGGAAGCTGATTTCTGGAAAAATTCTCAACCAAAAACTCCCGATGAATTCCTGGCAATTGTGGTTTTAAATTGCAACAAAGCGTATTATGAAAATCAATTCGGACAAACGGAAAAAGCAATTTCGAGTTACGAAAAAGCCTGGCAAATTTATCAGAAAAAGAAGTTATCCAATTATGATATTATTGAATTTTGTCTGAAACCTTTGGGTAATTTATATACTGTTTTAGGCGATTATGACAGTGCCGAAAACACTATTAAACAATATTTTTTCATTGTCAATACGACCAAAAATTATCCTGATGCACAGCAACAAAAATTTGCTGCAATTCTGAATTTGTCAAATGTTTACCAGAGTTCGGGCAAGATTACTTTCGCCATTGAGTTATTAGAAAATACTTTGAAAACGGAGAAATTATCGAATGTTCAAAAGGGAATTTTACTTAACAATCTCGGAAATAACTATCTGTTAAGTTCCGGAATACATCTAATGCCCCCAGAAGTTTACGATAAGGCCGATAATGCTTTTAAGTCGGCGGTAAATTATCTCAAAAATGAGAAAGAACAATCAGAAGCTTTATCTAATTCTTATCGAAATTTGGCAGCACTGCATCGTCAAAGATATCCGCCTGAAGTTGCCATTTCTTATTTCGAAAAAGCAGAAAAAATCTTTTTTGCATTACCGAATCAGCAACCCAGAAAAATTGCCAAACTGTATTATGAAAAAGCTTTATTACTTTTTGATGAAAGAAAATTTGATGAAAGCACAAAACAGATTTCGGCAATTTTTAAACTTTTAATCCCGAATTATAACTCCAAAAATATTCTTCCAAATCAAAATCAATTATATGCTGAAACAGTTTTAATAGATGCGCTCGATTTGCAGGCAGAAATTTTATTACTCAACCAACCTAAAAAAGCATTAAAAACCTTTGAACTTTCTTTCTACATTGAAGATTTATTGATGAATTCATTGTTATATGAAAACTCAAAAATTATTACCCAAATCAGAAATCGTAATCGAACTGAAAAATGTATTTCTATTTATGAAAGTATGTATCAGGCAGAAGGTAAAACTCAATATTTAGAAAAAGCTTTTCAATTATCAGAAAAAACAAAATCGGGGATTTTGCAAGGTTATCGATCGAATATTAAAAATGCTTCAGCCGCAGAAAAACAACTTTTACAACAACTTCAAAACTTAAATAATAAGATTCTAAAAGAACAACAAAAAGGAAACTCGGCTAATATTTCAAATATTAATTCGGCTATAAAAAAGCAAAATGAACTGATGCTTTCACTAAAAGAAATCCAATCTAAAAACCTGAATTCTATTCCTGAAAAAATGGATTTAAAACCACTTTTTTCAAAATTAGAAAATGAAAAAGCGATAATGATTTATTATTTTATGGGTGATGAAAAATTGTATTATTTCACTTTACAGCATAGTAGAATTTCATTAAATCGAGTTCCTATTGGAGATGGAAAAATGTTTAATATTATTCATTTCATAGATTATTTTAATGATGCAAGTTCAATTACAAATGACATTTCAGGCTACAATCAATCTGCAAAAGCTGCTTACGACTTATTAAGATTACCAACTAATCTTGTTTATCAAAACCTCATTATTGTTCCGGACGGAATTTTAAACTTTCTTCCTTTTGAGGCTTTAATAACGCAGGAATCAAACACAACAAATTTTGCTAAAATGCATTATTTACTAAACGATTTCAAGATTGGGTATACTATTTCGGCGAATTTTTATTTGAATTCAAAAGCAATTTCAAAAACGGAGAAAACAGTTTTGGGTGTTTTTCCCATATTCGAAAAAACGGCTTTTGAATTGAGCTATTCGAAGAAAGAGTTAGAAGCCATTCGAACTAATTTTAAAGGAAAATATTTAGAAAATTTAGAAGCCAGTTTCTCCAATTTCAAAAATAATGCTTCTAATTATTCGATTTTGCATTTGAGTACACATGCTTCTTCCGGCGATATTGAAACTCCGGCAAGCATTAAATTCTCTGATCAGGAAATATTGTATTCTGAATTGTATAACCTTAACATCAATCCTGATTTAGTGGTTTTAAGCGCCTGTGAAACCGGAATTGGAAAACTATATAAAGCGGAAGGTGCGATGAGTGTGGCCCGGGGTTTTCAGTTTGCAGGTGCACAGAATTTGTTGTTTTCTTTATGGAAAGTAAACGATTATACAACATCCGTTTTTATGGCTGATTTTTACAAAAATGTCAAAAATGCTGTTCCTTATTTTGAAGCTAATAGTAATGCAAAAATTGCTTTTTTGAATGACAAATCGATTCCAAATGTAAAGAAATCTCCCTATTATTGGAGTTCGTTTGTGTATTACGGTTCAATCTCACAGGAGGAAAAAGCATCAAATTATATCTATTACATCATTAGTATATTGATTATAATTGGTTTATTTTTGATTTTCAATCACTATCGAAAATGGAAAATCTTCACGTGGCTCTCAAGAAAGAGAATTATAAAAAAATAAAATTTAAAGTCACCAGAACACAGCATCTTTTGATAAAAGCTAAAATTAATGGTATTTTGGGAAATTTTATTCTTGATACTGGAGCTTCCAATACCTGCATAGGTTTTGAAAGTGTTGAACTTTTTAGTATCACAGCAAAAAAATCAAAAACCAAAGCTTCAGGAGCTGGCGGAACCGGCATGAGAACGCAAATTTCGGCCAGTAATCTTTTGCAAATCGGAAGCTGGAAAAACTCCGATTTCAGTTTGGTCATTTTTGATCTTTCGCATGTCAATGAAGCTTTAGAAGCCTATAAAACAAAAGCAGTTCAGGGCATTATTGGTGCCGATGTTTTATTGGAAGGTAAAGCTATTATTGATTATTACAATCATTATTTGTACCTAAAATTATAAATTTCAATTCTCGAAATTCCAAAACTTTAAAGTTCAGGATTTACTGTTTAAAGAAAATTTTAATTGCACTTAGATTTGCAAGAAAATTATTGTTTATACAATTGTAGAATAGCTTTTTGTATATATTTGTTAAGTCCATTTTAACAAATCTAATACTATGAAAAAAACTCTACTTTGTTTTCTTTTCTTGTTTACTACTGTTTTTTATGCCCAGGTTAGTGATATTGTACATTGTCCAGGAGACAACAATTTTGATTTAGCCAAACAAAAACCTCTTTTGATTGGAAATTTGAATCCGGATGAGACAACCGTAAGTTTTCACTTAAGCCTTACTGCCGCACTCAATAATACAAATCCAATTGCAAATCCTTCCAATTACAATGCAGCTGTAGGTGCTACAACCATCTACGTCAGAATTGACAATAATGAGAATATAACCACCAATTCTTTTAATATAAAAGTTGTTGCCGCTTTAAATATAACAGCAACCCATACCGCTATTTTATGTGCTGGCGACAAGTCATCATTGACCGTAACTGCTACTGGTGGAGTTGGTCCATATTATTATGCTTTAAATGCCGGTTCTTTCTCAAGCAGTCCTGTTTTTACTAATTTATCTGCCGGAGTTTATAGTATACAGGTATTAGATACGGGTACAAGCTGCCCGACTACAGCTAACTATACCATAACGGCACCAATTGCTGTAACTGCAACTTCCAGGGTTTTAGACCAAAATACAATCCTGATTACTGCTGCAGGAGGAACGGCTCCTTACCAATATTCTTTAGATGGATTGACTTATCAGGCAGCGAATTATTTCACAAATTTTATTCCCGGAAATTATGATGTAAGAATAAAAGACGTTCAGGGCTGTGTAGCAGTGGTAAAAGCAACTGTAGCTCCTTTTTTGAATGCTGCAGTAGCTATCAGAGAATTAGATTGCACAGGTAACGGTAATAATGCCCAGCTAAATATTACTGCTTTTGGCGGACAAGCTCCATATTTATATTCAGTAGATAACGGTTATACTTATCAAACATTTAATATTTTTAATAATCTAAGTGCCGGTACTTATTCTGTTACGGTAAAAGACGCTTTAAATTCGGTGACTAATCCAAATTTAATAACCATAGCTCAACCGGTTGCTGTAAATGGAGTTGCACTCGTTACCAATGCCACAAGTTGCACAGGTGCATCGATGATGGTACATGCAACGTCTGGACAGTCTCCGTTTTACTATTCTATTGATAATGGACAAACTTTTACCAATAGCAATATTTTTAATAATTTGACTCCAGGCAATTACACTTTTTTAATAAAGGATAGTAAAGGCTGTGTTTCTCCTCCGTTATTTAATATGGTGCAGCAACCTCCTGCTCCACTACTTGCAACAGCTTCAAGCACACCATTAGTTTGTGCTAAAGACAAAACGATACTAACAATTAATGCAACAGGAGGACAAAGTCCCTATCAATACGCTATAAACAATGGTGGTTTCACAGCTGCCAATACTTATAATGTTGCTGGAGGAACTTACTTTATCACCGTAAAAGATGCAGTTGGTTGTATTGTTTCAATTGAACATATTATTGCACAGCCAACACCAATATATCCTGATATTGTTATTGAGGGTCAAACTCTAACTCTTAATGGTCAGGCGGGAACAGCACCTTATCAATATTCAGTAGATTTAGCAGCTTATCAGACTGAAAATGTGTTTACAAACTTAAGTGCCGGAAATCATATTGTACATGTGAAGGATTCAAAAGGATGTGAGTCTTATGATTTTATTGTTACTATTGAGAATCCAAGTCCTGTAACTTTTACATATTCCACTATTAAACAGGCAGATTGTAGTGGTAAGACACAAATAATTCTTGCCGCTGCAGGCGGGCAAGGTCCATATTATTATTCCCTTTCCTATTCAATGAGTGGAACATCATATCAATCCGGGAATATTTTTAGTAAAGTACCTCCTGGTACTTATTATCTAACTGTAAAAGATGCATTAAATTCTGTTTCAAGTACAAGTCAAATAATTATAAGTCCACCTGTTGCCGTAACCGCAACAGCAACAAGTACACCAATACTATGTGCCGGCGAAACGGCTTCGTTAACTGTTACTGCTTTAAGTGGAGAAGCTCCCTTTGAGTATTCTATAAATGGCGGTACCTACACAAACGTCAATACTTTTACAAAATTAAAAGCCGGAAATTATATTATTACAGTTAAAGATAGCAACAGCTGTTTAGTATCGCTATCTCACACTATAGTAGAACCGGAAATTCTATTTGGAGACTTGCTTGTTGAAGGCTCAACTGTTTCTGTCATTGATGTGAAAGGAGGAACTGGCTCTTATCAATATGCTATTGGTACAGGTGATTTTCAAGCCAATAATGTTTTTACAAATTTAGCACCTGGCTATTATCAAATAAGATTAAAGGATTCAACTAATTGTGAGCCTGTTCGTTTTGAGGCTAGAGTTGCAGCTCCCTTAACTTCTGTATCAACTGTTACTAAACAATTGGATTGTGTTAGTAATGCCGAAATAACTGTTAATGCTAAAGGAGGATATGATCCTTATCAATACTCTATAAATGACGGATTGACCTATCAAAGTACTCCTAGTTTTACCAATATTCCTGCCGGAACATATAGTGTAAAAGTAAAGGATGCCGCAGATAATATCTCAAATTCAAATGAAATCTTAATCAACGCACTTGTCCCGGTAATTGCAACTGCAACTTCAACACCTCTGGATTGTACCAATTATAATGCAACAATAACAATTAATGCTACTGGTGGTCAGCCCCCATATCAATATTCAGTAAATAATGAGGCTTATACCAGCACGATTACTTATACTACTGTCAGTCCCGGAACGTACACTATTTCGGTAAGAGATGCTAATTTCTGCGTTAACAAGTTCGTACATGTTATAGCGCCGCTGGAAAACATTCTTGGTACAATAAATATTGAAGGGCAAACGGCAACTGTCGTGAGTGTTAGTGGAGGAAGTGGGTTTTATCTTTATTCTTTAGATGAAGGAAGTGTTCAAACTAGCCCTGTTTTTACAAATGTAACACCTGGACACCATCTTATAAAAATAAAAGATTCAACAGGTTGCGAATCTCCTTATCCAATAAGCTTTTCAATCGAACAGCCAAATTCATTAACTTCTACAGTAGCTATTACAAAAACAATAGATTGTACAAGTAATGCTTCAATTGCTATTACTGCAGCTGGAGGTCAGATACCCTATACCTATTCTATAGATGGGGGGATAACTTATCAAAGTACTAATACTTTTACCAATATCCCTGGAGGAACTTATACTGTCACTGTCAAGGATGCTAATAATGACACCAAAACAAGTAGTTTTATAATCCCTCCTTATTCTTCTTCTTTAACAGTTTCTGGTAGTTACAAAAATGTAAGTTGTAACGGGTCTAATGACGGATCTGCAGAAATAATTGCATCAGGCGGAAAAGCTCCTTATTTGTATTCAATAAATAATAGTGTTTATACTTCGAGTGCAACTTTTAGTTCTTTAGCTGCCGGAGATTACACCTTAAATGTAATAGATGCTGCCGGCTGTCCTGCTACCTCACTTATGAGAATAACCCAACCTGATCCAATCTTTGTAACTTCTTCTGTTAAAAATACAACCGCCAGTAACAATGATGGAGAAATAACGGTTATTGCCACAGGCGGAGCTGGTTCTTATACTTATGCTATTACAGACAATTTTGGATTGCCAACTGGTCCTTTCCAAATATCAAATGTTTTTAAAGGTCTAAAAGTTGGATCATATGGTGTTCAGGTAAAAGATACGAACGGTTGTGCCTACTCAAAGGCAAATATCACGATAGCTAGTAATCCTAATCCTCTTTTAGTAACTTTTGCTACAACGCCGGCAACATGTGTAAATCCTGTTGGAACAGTAACTGTTACTGCATCTGGAGGCACAGCTCCTTATAACTATTCACTAAATGGTGGTAGTTATGCTTCTTTAAACGTTTTTAATTTGGCACCAGGTACTTATACAATAACTGTCCGCGATGCCGGCAATAATCTAAGCTCCATTGTTGCCGATGTAACTCAGGTAAGCGTACCTTCTATAACCGCAGCAGTTACCTCAAATATACTTTGTAAAGGTGATAATACAGGAAGTGTAACAGCAGTGGCTATTGGAGGAAAAGCTCCTTATAGTTATTCTATAAATGGTGTTACTTTTAGTCCTGCAAATACCTTTACTAATTTACGCATTGGTACATTTACTATTACCGTGAGAGATGCCAATAGCTGTCTTGCCACAACAATGATTACTTTAACCGAACCATCTGAAGCATTGTCGGCAACTGCTTTTCCTGCTAATGATCAGTCTATAATTGTGAATGCAAAAGGCGGAACTGGACCTTATCAATATTTTTTACAGGATAAAGGCGGAGTTGTAGTTGCAGGCCCACAAGACAATGGAGTATTTACCAGACTACCTTTAGGGCTTTACGGTGCACAAGTCACAGATGCAAACGGATGTGGTTATATTATGTCAGGAATTAACGTCATACCGTCACCTCCACTTTCTGCCACGGCCGATGTTCTTGCTGCAACTTGCGCCAATTCCGGAACTATAACCGTGAACGCCACAGGAGGTTTTCAGCCTTATTATTACTCCTTTGATAATGGTGTAACCTACACAAATTCAAATGTGTATTCCACCTTTTTACCTGGAAATTATACTATCAAGGTCCGTGATTATAAAAACACCATAGTTTCTCTTACCGCCGCAATTAGCCAGATAAATGCTCCCGCAATTACGGCAACAGCTACTAACATTAAGTGTAAAGGAGGAGCAAGCGGTTCGATTACAGCTACTATATCTGGTGGCCAGGCTCCTTATACATATTCTCTCAACAATGGTGTTTTTACTACTAATAGCGGTAATAGTATTAGTTTTTATAATTTACAAGCTGGTGTTTATAGTATAACAGTAAAAGACGCTAAAGGATGTCTGACAACCAATCAAATTGTTATTACAGAACCTGCATCCCCATTAATTTCAGGTATAACTGTTCAAAATCAAACCATTACTATTGAGCCATCCGGAGGAGCTGGTGGCTACAAATTTGCCCTATCTCCAAACCTAGATAAGTTTTCAACAAATAATGTTTTCTCGCAATTAAATCCCGGTCCTTATACTGTTATTACTTCCGATTTAAATGGATGCAGCGCCACAATAAATGTTTTGGTTGATCCGCCTTCGCCAGTAATAAATGGCTTAAACAAGTTCGAAATCGAATTAAAACCAGGGCTGACTTTAGCTGATATAGTTGTTAATGGACAAAACATCAGATGGTATATGAATTTAAACATCACGGACGGAAGCACAAGTAAAACAAAAGAAACTCCTCTGCCTTTATCAACAGTTTTGGTTGACGGAACAACTTATTACGCTTCTCAAACCATAAACGGAATTGAGAGCAAAGAACGTCTTGCAGTAACTGTAAAATTGAATGGAGCGCTTTCTACACCAGATTTTGTACTTCCAAATTTCACATTTTATCCAAATCCTGTGCTTCATACTCTTACTATAAGCAATACGGCTGTAATTGATGAAATCGAAATATATTCGGTGTCAGGAACAACTGTTTTATCTAAAAAAGTAGACAATGATTACTCTGAAATTGATTTGTCAAATGTTGCTTCAGGAATGTATTTCTTAAAAGTAAAATCAGAAGGCAAAACAAAAACAGTCAAAATTGTGAAGAAATAGAGGGGTTTAAATTCCAATAAATAAATTCCAAATTCCAACTTAGGAACTTCAGCTAAATGAAAATCCCAAATTCCTTAATCGGAATTTGGGATTTTATTTAAAGGAAAAACCTAAAGAAAAAACAACCAAAATTGTGAAGAAATAAAGGGGTTTAAATTCTAATAAATAAATTCCAAATTAGGAACTTCAGTCAAATAAAAAATCCCAAACTCCTTAATTGGAATTTGGGTTTTTTTATTTTTTTAAACTCCACCAATGAATTGGAATTTGGAGTTTAAATATTGTAATTTCTTAATGCGTATGTTTAGGATTAAAACCGTCTTCGCTTAATTCTTTATGCTCATAATCAGCAACCATTTCAGCTTCGTAATCGATTTTTTCTCCTTTAGAGAATTTATGAATAATTTTCTCCATGATATTATAAATAACCGGAACTACGATCAAGGTTAGGAATAAAGAAGAAATTAATCCTCCGATAATTACCCAAGCCAATCCGTTTTTCCATTCTGCTCCTGCTCCAGATGCTAATGCAATTGGGAACATACCAAATACCATCGCAATTGTAGTCATCAAAATCGGACGTAAACGAGCGTGATTTGCCTGAATTAATGCCGTTCTGATTGATTCTCCAGCTGCTCTTCTTTGGTTGGTGTAATCGACAAGCATGATCGCATTCTTACACACCAGACCAATCAACATAATGATACCCAAAATCGTAAAGATGTTTAATGAGTTATTGGTCAAAGCCAATGCCAACATCGCACCAATAAACGAAAGCGGAATAGCAAATAATACCACAAACGGGTGTACGAAACTATCGTAAAGTCCAACCATTACAAGGTAAACTAAAATAATAGCGGCCAATAAAGCGATTCCTAAAGTACCAAATCCTTCAGATTGGTTTTCCTGATCTCCACCCCAGATATAATTTACTCCGGCTGGTTTTTTCAGTTTGTCTAATTTAACCTGCCATTGTTGTACAATTGTTCCTGAAGGAACACCAACGTTTTGTCCTTTAACCGTTACCGACGCCGATTTATCTCTACGCTCTAACTGGCTAGGTCCTGAACCTTCTGTAATGGTTGCAAATTGAGATAATTTAATTTGTTGACCAGCAGCATTGATAAAAATCAAATTACTAACGTCAGTAATACTTTTTCTGTCGAACGCATTGTATCTAATATCGATATCGTACTCATATTCTCCAGCTCTGTATTTACCATCTGTATTTCCGCTAAAAGCCGTTTGCATCGTTAAACCAACTGTTTGAAGTGTTAATCCTAAAGCAGCCATTTTATCACGATCTACTTTTACATTTACTTCAGGGTTTCCATCTTCAACTGTCAATTTGATCTCTGTTGTTCCGGGAATTGTACGTAATTCAGCTTCCGCTAGTTTAGCATATGCCATAGCCGCTTCTGTTGAAGGACCCGTTACAATTAATCCTAAAGTTGCATCTTCAGCAGTTCCTAAAATACCAACCGGAACCGTTTTAACTTTTGCTCCAACTAATACTTTTTCTAATTTACGTTTAATTTTTGCAGCGTAAACGTTTGCATTATCAGTACGATCTTTTTGTTCGATCATTTTTACGTCAATCTCTGCTTTGTAAGCTGTAGCTTGCGATGCTCCAAAACCTTCAGAAGTTTGTCCTACTGTTGTAATTTGACTGTGAACATATTCCTGAGCTTTCAAATAAGCTTCTGCTTTTTGCGTCATAAAGTTCGTTTGTTCTAACGACGCATCTTTTGGCATTTCGATTTGAACCAAGAACTCTCCACTATCAGAAGAAGCGAAAAACTCTCCTCCAATGAAACCTGCCGGAATTAATGCAATAGAACTAAAGAATAACAGCACTACAACTAAAATTGTTTTAACATAATGATCTAAACACCATGTTAATAATTCAGAAATCCATTCCGTAAAGCGTGTTAAATAACTTTCGAAACCAAGAATGATTCTTCCAAATAAATTCTTTCCTTCAATATGTTCTAATTTACCATAACGAGATGATAACCATGGAATAATGGTAAATGAAGCTAAAAGTGAAAGTAACGTTGATATAATTACGGTAACACAAAATTGTGTAATAATATTAGAAACCAAACCAGAACTCATCGCAATAGGCAAGAACACCACCACAATTACCAACGTAATCGACGTTACCGTTCCACCAATTTCGGCAGTACCGTCATAAGAGGCGCGAATTCGGCTTTTACCCATTTCCATGTGTCTGTAAATATTCTCGAGGACTACAATCGCATCATCGACCAGAATACCTACCACAAGAGACAATCCTAGTAAACTCATTAAGTTTAAAGTATATCCCATTAAATAAATACCAATAAAAGTGGCAATCAAAGATGCTGGAATCGAAACCATTACGATTAATGAGTTTCTAATACTGTGCAGGAAGAACAACATTACAAACGCTACCAGAACAACCGCAATCAATAAATCGTGTACAACAGAATCTGCTGCTTCAAGAGTAAAGATTGTACTGTCTTTTGCAACTTCTAATTTTAAGTGACTTTTTTCATAATCTTTTTCAAGAATAGCAATTGTTTTCAATAACTGCTCACTTACCGCTACTGCATTTGCATCAGATTGTTTTACGATTTGCAAAACAATAGCACTTTTTTGATCTACACGAGATATTTTTTCTGCAATTTTCTGAGTATCCTGAACATCTGCAATATCACTTAAACGAACCTGAATTCCGTTTTGAGATGAAACTACAAGGTTTCTTAATTCTTCAACGCTTTTGTATTTACCCGCTAAACGAATTAATATTTTTTGGTTACGGGTCTGAATATTTCCGGTTGGGAAATCTAAGTTCGAAGTCAAAATATTTTGTTGAACCTGCGGAATAGATAATCCGTAACCCTGCATTTTCAAAGCGTCAAGATTTACCTGAATCTCACGTTCTTCACCACCAATAATATTAACCTGTGCCACACCTTGTACACGAGATAAAATAGGAGCAATTTTTTTGTCAATTAAGTCATAAAATGCTGCTTCGTCCATTTTTCCGTTGGCACCAAGTGTCATGATTGGTAAATCACTCAGCGAGAATTTTGTTAATGCCGGCGTCTTCACATCATCTGGTAAATCACTGATGATCGCATTAATTTTACGCTGTGCATCATTTAAGGAGAAATCGACTTTGGCGTTTGATGTCAATGTGATCGAAACAATAGATAAACTCTCGTATGATTTTGAGTCGATTTTCTTGACATTCTCTAAAGAAGCAATCGCATCTTCAATTTTCTTAGTTACGGTATTTTCTACCTCACTTGGAGAAGCTCCAGGATAAATAGTAGAAATTGTAATAACGTTTTGTTCAAATTTCGGGATCAGCTCATAGCCTAACTGGCTGTAACTGAACAATCCACCAAGTGTTAGAATTGTAAACAATACAATTACCAACGACGGACGTTTTATGGATATTTCGGCTAATTTCATATATATTTTTTAAATTTTATTAAGTCCTTAGTTTTTAGTCCTTAGTCCTAGAAGCTATTTAGTGTGACTAATTCTAAGGACTAAGTACTTTGTACTAATTACTTTTACTTAATAATTTCTACTGTATTACCGTCTTGCAAGTTGATTTGACCTGTCGTAATTACAACTTCTCCGTCAGATAATCCATTGATGATTTCTACCTGATCTCCTAAAATTCTTCCAGCAGTTACTTTTTTCAATTTTGCTTTACCATTTTCAACCACGAATATTTCGTTGCTGCTTACACTTCCTACGAAAGCATTTCTAGGCACAACCATCAAATGTTGTTTTTGTTGGTTTGATGCAAAATTTGCAGTTCCGTACATACCCGCTTTTAAGTCGTTGTTTACGTTGTTTGTGATTTCAATCTCAACAGGAAAGTTTAAAGATTCATCCGCTTTAGCAGCAATAAAAGTGATTTTTCCAGAGAAAGTTTTATCAGGATAAACACTAGCCGTTACATTGATAGTGTTTCCAACTTTCAAACTTGCAACTTGATTTTCGTTTACTGTAACTACTAATTTTAATTTAGAAACGTTAACGATATCAAACAGTGCAGTTGCCGGCATACCTGTTAAGATAGATCCTGGCTCAATGTATTTTTTATTAATAAATCCGTTGATTGGGGCTTTTACTCTTGTATCTCCAACATTAATATTTGCCTGAGTTAAGCTAGATTGAGCATTTGTTAAAGCCAGTTTTGCCTGATCTAGTTGTTGTTTTGTAACACCCCCTGTTTTAAAAGCATTTTCGTAACGAGCATAATCTGATTTTGCATTTGCGTAAACAGCTTGTGCTTGTTGTGCATTTACATTGATTACATCTCCACGAACTGTCAATAAAGTCTGACCTACTTTTACGTAATCTCCTTCTTTTGCCAAAACGCTGATTACTTTTCCTGATTTTTCAGCAGAGAAAGTCAATTGTTGGATGGGTTGAAAGTTTCCGTTTGCAACGAAATCTAATGAAATTTCTTCTGTTTTTACAGGAGTTACTTTTACTGAAACAGCAGCATTTTTCTCAGCAACAATATCTGTTTTTGCCTTATTCTCCTTCTTATTATTATTTAGGACATATCCAATCACCCCTAAAGCTGCGATTATGATTACGATTGTTATAATAGTTTTCTTCATTGTAATTAGTTATTTAATAAGAGTTTTTAGTTCGCCTTTTGATTTGATTAGTGTTATCTCAGCAATTTTGTAATTTAAAACTGCTCTTGTAAAATTATTTTGAGCTTCAAGAGATTCGTTTTCAGCATCCAGTAAATCGGTTAATGATGCTAATCCCTGAAGGTAATTGTTTTTTGTATCGCTTAAAATCTCTTTAGCCAAACGCATGTTTTCCTTTTGATTATTAATCGTAATAAGATTGTTCTCAATTTGAGCCATTGCGTTTCTGTAATCTAAATCAAGTGAAAGTTTGGTGTCTTTAATATCTTCCTGAAGCGATCTGATTTCAACATCTGCCTGTCTTACTTTGGCACGGGTTCCAAAACCTGTAAAGATTGGTACATGTAAATTCAATCCAATTGCAGAATAATCAGACCAATACACACCATCTCTTGGTTTTCCAAAAAGAGGCATTTCAGGACCTTGTCCTATATAATTGTAACCTGCAACTAAGTTTAAAGTTGGGTAATACAGTGCTTCAGTAGCTTTCTTATTAAACACTAATAATTCTTCCTGTTTTTTCAAAAGCAGATATTCTGTTCTGTTTTCAACATTCGGAACTTCTGTCAAAGCAGCCGGAACTACTTCAAATTCTTCTTTTGGAATCTCGATTTGAGCTTCAATAGGCATTCCCATATAAAACTTCAAAGCATTTTCCTGTAAAGTAATCTGATTTTTAATTTGTTGACGCTCTGTATCAATATTTGACATTTTTACGATAATACGGTCTAAGTCAATTTTTTTAGCCAGACCATTATCAAACTGTCCTTGTACGATATCACGAACTTTAGTAGTATTAACGTAGTTACTATCTAATAAAATTAATCTTTCACGTTGTACGTAAACACCATAATAATTATTTGCAACCCTTTCAATAACCTGCTCTTCTGTCAACTGATCGTTTATTTGATAAAATTCACGAGTCGATTTAGCAGCTCTCAAACCTGTAAAAACAGATTGATCAAACAAAGCCTGACTCAAAGAGATTCCTGCTCCCGAAGTCCATTTTTGACCAAAAGTAGCCTGAATAGAAGTTCCTGGCTGACCAAAAGATCCTCCATCGATTACACTTGTTTGTAGAATTGGATTATAGGTTAAACTTGCGTTACCTGAGATTTGCGGTAAAGCTCTTGAGCGAATTTCCTGAATTTGATACTCACTATTTTCAACCTGTAGTTTAGATTTTTTAGCATCCGCTTTGTTTTGCAACGCGTAGGTAAGAGCCTCTTTTAGGGTTAGGGTTTTGACTTGTGCGTTGGCAGTCAAGCCAATTGAACACAAAAATATAAGAATTATTCGTTTCATATAGATTGATTAATTAAGTACTAATTTTTTTAAGTTGTTTTTCTAATTCGCTTATTCCCTTTTCTGTTGCCATAGCTCTTGTATGATATTCCAAAGCTTCTAATTCTATTTTTTGTGCTTCTCTTTCTGAGACAGTAGTGGCATTAATATGAAAAATTAAAGTGTAATAAAATTTTACATAAAGATCAATGTTCAAATCTGCTCTGTACAAATTTTCACTTATTCCTTTTAAGATATTATCTTTAAAATAATGATTACACTGATCTATTTCATGCGTCATTACATTTTGATAAATTTCCGGATAATGTTTCTTTAATTGATAAAGAGGAGAAGTATCGCCCGCATTTTTAAACATATCCCGAAACATTTCACGAATTTCAAAGTTCTCATGAATGGCATTATAATTTTTTGCAACTATAGTATCAATAACCTCATGAACTTGTTTGTGAACCATTGAAGTACTCTCTTCAATCAGCACTTCTTTATTACAGAAATATTTGTAAATCGTTTTTTTCGAAATACACATTTCGCCTGCAATATCATCCATCGTAACACTTTTAAAACCGAGTTTTAAAAATAATTCACTCGCTTTTGATATGATTTTCTCTTTCATTTTAATTTCAAATTGCATTACAAATATAATTAGGAAACTAAAACTTAAAAAATAGTTTCCATTATATTTGTAATAATTTTACATTAAGTTATTCATTATGTAAGATTTATATGCTAAATTCAAGATTCGCGATAAGTTTGATATCTTTTCCTAATGCCAAACCACCGTTGAAATTAAATGCATTATAATCTAAACCAAAATCCTGACGTTTAATATCTCCCTTAATTTCAAAAGCAACTTTTTTCTGCCCGTTATAAGAATTGACCCCAATAAATTCTGCATCAAGTTCTACAACTCGGGTAACATCCTTTATAGTTAAATCTCCTTTGAAAAAATTGATATTATCATTGATTTTCTGAAATGAGGTCGATTTAAAACTGATAATTGGATGCTCATTTACATTGAATAAATCATTCAGTTGCATGTGAGAATCGACGTGCTGAAAACTGTCATTTTTATTATTAATATCTAATGAAAACTCAACCGAAGCATCTTCAATTTCATTGTCTTCGATGTTTACGTAACCATCAAATTTATTTGTCGTTCCTCCCATGTATGCAATAATCGAATGTCTCATTTTAATTAAAACATCTGATTGACTAGAATCTAAGGTCCATGTTGTTTTCATAAATACTTGGTTTTGTTTAGTTTAAAATTCATCTAAACTTCCTTTGGAAACTTTTACAGTGTTCAGCGTTTCCAAATAAGAGTGCAAATATAAACAGGAAACTCTAAACACCAAATAAGTTTCCGTGTTTTTTTTAAAAAAAAATTAACACCTTAAAAATCAGTCGAATTCGGTTTCATTTTAAATCTGTTTTGCATTTAAATTTTAGCGAAGAATAATTCATATTTGAATTGTATCTTTGGGCCTCGATAATCAGATTTTCATTTTATGCACGATATAAGTCAGTACCAGGAATTTTTCATTAGTTATTTAGAAAACCAAAGCATAGACAAAGAACCCAAAAATCTTTACGAACCTATTTCCTATATTTTAGGGCTTGGAGGAAAAAGAATGCGTCCCGTACTAACTTTAATGGCTGCAGAAGTTTTTGATGCCGATTATAAAATAGCACTTCCGGCTGCAATGGCGGTTGAAGTTTTCCATAACTTTTCATTGGTTCATGATGATATTATGGATGACGCTCCTTTACGAAGAGGGCAAGTAACCGTTCATGAAAAATGGAATATCAATACCGGAATTCTTTCTGGCGATGCCATGCTAATTCTCGCTTATCAGTATTTTGAGCAATACGAACCAACTGTTTTTAGGGATTTAGCAAAATTATTCAGCAAAACGGCTCTTGAAGTTTGCGAAGGACAACAATGGGATGTTGATTTTGAAGAAAGAAGCAACGTTACCATTCCGGAATACCTGAAAATGATTGAATACAAAACAGCCGTTTTAGTTGCTGCAGCTATGAAAATGGGTGCGATTGTAGCTAAAACTTCTGAAAAAGAAGCCGATTTAATTTATGATTTCGGACTTAATCTTGGATTGGCATTTCAATTACAAGACGATTATTTAGATGCTTTTGGAGATCCGGAAACGTTTGGAAAACAAGTTGGAGGCGATATTATTGAAAACAAAAAAACCTACTTATATTTAAAAGCTATTGAATTTTCATCTGAAGAAAAAGCAACAGAATTACAACAATTATTCGGATTGCAGTTAGAAGATAATTCAGAAAAAATAGAAACTGCTAAAGCGATTTTTAATAAATCAGGAGCTTCAAAAGCGACTCAGGAAGCTATAGAAATGTACACTTTTAAAGCTTTTGAAACTTTAGAAAAAATGAACATCAATGCCGAAAAGAAAGATATTCTGAGAACTTTCGGTGAAAATTTAATGGGAAGAAAGGTTTAGTTTTCAGTCGCAATTTTCAGTTTTCAACAAAAAATCTACAATCATAAATCAGCAATCTAAAATCTAAAATTAAATATGTTTGTAGCACCAATAAATACCGAATCCTTATTAGCAGAAGCTCAGGCAGCCACTTTATATCTCAACCTGGTTGAACAAATTAACAAGGATTTTAATTTGGCCAATGAAGGAATCGATTTTCCGCTAAGTATTTCACCAGATGAATTAAAGATTCAGCTACACGAAAAAATCTACAGAATGATTCAGTACAAATTTGCTGAATATTTGAATCTTCTTTATATTATTGATGTTTCTGAAATTGAAATAAAAAAACTAGATGGTTCAGATTTAGTAATTCTTTCCGAACAGGTTTCGTTTTTGATTTTAAAAAGAGAATGGCAGAAGGTTTGGTTTCGAAAGAATTTTAGGTAGAAGGTTCTAAGGTTTTTAGATTATTTTTCTACACTTGTTTCCCAGCCATCATAATCCCCGTTATATTCGAGTGCTTTTTCCCATAAATAAATAACGTATTCATTTACACTACTTTCATCAACTTTATCAACCCTCTTAATTTGTAATTGATATGGAAATTTATCATCAATTTTATTAGAGCTTACCAGCAGAAATCTTTGCTTTTGAACCTCTTTTAGATAACTGTTTTTTTCATTTTCATTTTTGAAATAAATCCAATGAAAAACTTCTCTTGAAACAATAAGATTATCACCTTCGTTCCTTAAAGAATTAATTACTTTTAAATTTGCATTTATTTGCGCTTGTTTTTTATTCTCAAAATCTTTTGTTTCTTTCTGTTGGCACGAAGAAACTCCAAATAGAACTCCGAAAAATAGAGTAAAATATTTTCGCATTAAAAATTATAATTTTCTTGTTTTAAAAACCTTAGAATCTTAGCTCCTCAGAACCTTAGCCCCTTTTTCAGAAATAAACTCTCACAAAAGGCATAAATCCTGATCCATACAGACTTTTATTTGGATCGTACAAAACATCGTAGCGTGCACCAATCGTTACACTACCGGTTCTGTAACCTGCTCCAAGATATAGGGCGGTATTCCAATAAGCATCGGAATAACCGGGGTGATAATAATTTTCTTCATAGTCTGTATCGACCCTAACCTGCTCCAATTCTGCAGATAACTGCAATTGGGGAATCGGATTTACCAGCGTAATAAAGCTTCCTCCGTAAACAAAAGATTCGTAATAATTTTTTTGATATAAATAGCCAAACTGCAAACCAACTCCCATCGCCACCACTTCATTAATATTATAAATAGCACTTGGCATTACTGAAATATTAGTGTATCCAGATCCAAATCCAAGACCTAATCCACCTCCAAACTGAACTTTATCCCAAAAGTGATTGCTGTTATCAATAACATAGTTTTGCTGGGCACTTGCATAACTAGAAAAAAAGACTGTCATAATCACAAAAAAAGATTTGAAAACGATTGAAATTTGATTTTTCTTCATAGTTAGATCTATTTTTAACAAATTTTTACGTAAAAGTACGTAAAAAAAAGATTTAAATAAATGCGATTGTTGTACTTTTGCCATTCTATTTAACAAAAAGTATATTCACTAATATTATGGATAGGTTTTCATTTTTAAATGCAGCGCATACAGAGTTTTTCGCACAATTATACGATCAATATTTAGTAAACCCAGACAGCGTTGAGCCTAGCTGGAGAAGTTTTTTTCAAGGTTTCGACTTTGGAATGACCACTTATAATGACGAAAATCCGGTTCAGCAGATTGTTGAATATGTGACTAGCGACAACACAGATTACAGCAAAGTTTCAGAAAAACTTCAAAAAGAATTCAACGTACTAAAATTAATCGATGGTTACCGTACACGCGGACATTTGTTTACCAAAACAAACCCGGTTCGTGATCGTAGAACTTCATCTCCAACTTTAGACATTGAGAATTTCGGACTAACAACTGCTGATCTTTCAACAGTTTTTGATGCAGCTAAGACTATCGGAGTTGGACCTTCTACTTTACAAGATATTGTAACGCGTCTTAAATCTATTTACTGTCAACATATTGGAATTGAATATATGTACATCAGAAATCCTGGTGTTGTAAAATGGATTCAGGATAAATTAGCGGTTAACGTTAATCAGCCTAATTTTTCTACAGAAGAAAAGAAAACAATCTTAAATAAATTAAACGAAGCAGTTTCTTTCGAGAACTTCTTACATACTAAATATGTTGGACAAAAACGTTTTTCACTAGAAGGTGGAGAATCTATTATTCCAGCTTTAGATGCTTTGATCGAGCAAGCTGCTGAAAAAGGTGTTGAACAATTCGTAATGGGAATGGCTCACCGTGGCCGTTTGAACGTTTTGGCAAACATCTTCGGAAAATCAACTCAGGATATTTTTGGTGAGTTTGATGGTAAAGATTACGATCAGGAATATTTTGATGGTGACGTAAAATACCACTTAGGTCTTACGGCTGACAAAAAAACAAGATCAGGAAAAAGCATTAATATCAATTTAGCACCAAACCCTTCGCACTTAGAAACGGTTGGAGCTGTAATTGAAGGAATCACAAGAGCAAAACAAGATAAATATTATGCTGACGATTTTTCTAAAGTATTACCAATCGCCGTTCACGGAGATGCTGCAATTGCAGGACAGGGTATCTTATATGAAATCATTCAGATGGCACAACTTGACGGTTACAAAACTGGAGGAACAATCCACATTGTAATTAATAACCAGGTTGGTTTTACTACAAACTATTTAGACGCTCGTTCATCTACTTATTGTACAGACGTTGCCAAAGTAACTTTATCTCCGGTATTACACGTAAATGCTGATGATGCTGAAGCTGTTGTACATGCGGTATCTTTTGCATTAGACTACAGAATGCAATTTGGACGTGATGTATTTATCGATTTATTAGGATACAGAAAATACGGTCATAACGAAGGTGACGAACCTCGTTTCACGCAGCCGGTTTTATATAAAATCATCGCAAAACATAAAAATCCAAGAGATATTTATGCTGAAAAATTATTGTCTGACGGCGTAATTGATGCTTCTTATGTAAATGCTTTAGAAAAAGAATACAAATCTACTATGGAGGAGAATTTAGAAGCTTCCCGTAAAAAAGATTTGACTATTATAACGCCATTCATGAAAAACGAATGGAATGGATTTGTTCAGGTAACGGATACCCAAATGCTTCAAAAAGTTGATACTTCTTTCGACAAAACAGGATTGGATTCTATCATCAATACCATCTCAACTTTACCATCAGACAAGAAATTCATCAACAAAATAACCAAAATTGTTACGGATAGAAAAACAGGATACGACAATAATACTATTGACTGGGGAACAGCTGAAGCACTTGCTTACGGTTCTCTTTTGACAGAAGGATTTGATGTTCGTATTTCAGGTCAGGATGTAGAGCGTGGTACTTTCTCTCACCGTCATGCTGTCGTTAAAGTTGAAGATTCTGAAGAAGAAGTAATTCTGTTAGATGCTATCGAAAACAAAAAAGGAAAATTCGGTGCCTTCAACTCTCTTTTATCTGAGTATGGTGTTCTTGGTTTCGATTATGGATATGCATTGGCAAATCCAAATGCATTAACGATTTGGGAAGCACAATTTGGAGATTTCTCTAATGGAGCGCAAATTATGATTGACCAATATATTTCATGTGGTGAAGACAAATGGAACAACCAAAATGGTATTGTTTTATTGTTACCTCACGGATATGAAGGACAAGGTGCAGAACACTCTTCTGCAAGAATGGAGCGTTATTTACAACTTTGTGCAAGACAAAATATGTACGTTGCAGATTGTACAACGCCAGCCAACTTCTTCCACTTGTTGAGAAGACAAATGAAAACGAATTTCCGTAAGCCTTTGGTAGTTTTCTCTCCAAAAAGTTTATTGCGTGACCCAAGATGCGTTTCTACAGTTGAAGAATTAGCAACAGGAAGTTTCCAGGAAACTATTGACGATAACACAGTAGATAAAAAAGCAGTAAAAACGTTAGTTTTTGTTACAGGTAAATTCTACTATGATATTGTTGCTGAAAGAGAAAACAACGGAAGAAATGATGTTGCAGTTGTTCGTATCGAGCAATTATTCCCATTACCAGTGGAGCAATTAAAAGCAATTATTGCACAATATCCAAATGCTGATGATTATGTTTGGGCACAAGAAGAACCTAAAAACATGGGAGCTTACAGTTTTATGTTAATGAACTTCGATCTTGTAAAATGGAGATTAGCTTCATTAAAAGCTTACGCTGCTCCGGCATCAGGAAGTTACACAAGAGCTAAACGTCGTCATGCAGATGCGATTAGAATGGTTTTCGATAAAAATTTATTTAGATAATATTTATGAGGAAAATAATAGTATTTGCTTTAACAATATTATCCATTACAGTTTATTCTCAGGAATTAAAAAAACCAAGTGAAGGAAAATCAATAGTTTATTTTGTACGTTCTTCTGCAATGGGATTTTTAGTAAATTTTAAATACTTCGATGGAGAAAAATATTTAGGCAAATTCAATTATGGTGAATATTTGGCTTACGAATGCGAGTCAGGTAAACATATTTTTTGGTCAAGATCAGAAAACACAGATTTTATTGAAGCTGATCTTGAGGAAGGGAAAATTTATATAGTAGACTCTGAAGCTCAAATGGGCGCAATCAAAGCTGGTGTTGAATTAATTCCTTTTAATCCTAAGCCTGAAAGCTATAAAACGCCTAAGAAATTTGAGAAAAAGAAGGCCGCAATCTTAAAAGCAATTTTAGAAAAAAAAGAATATGTTGCAACTGATGTAGATTTAAAAGAAGGCTTTGAAGAATATGAAAGTATAATTAAAAAGTCTACAGAGAAATACAACAAATTAAAAGAAAGAGGAGAAGAATTTGCAAAAGTGCTTCCTGAAATGTCATACAACAATTAGTTAACATATAAAATTACAAAAGATGATTTTAGAAATGAAAGTCCCATCACCAGGGGAGTCAATAAAAGAAGTTGAAATTGCAACTTGGTTAGTAAAAGACGGAGATTATGTAGAGAAAGATCAAGCTATTGCTGAAGTTGATTCAGATAAAGCTACTCTTGAATTGCCTGCTGAAATGAGTGGAATTATTACGCTTAAAGCTGAAGAAGGTGATACAGTTGCAGTAGGAGCTGTCGTTTGTTTAATTGATACAGATGCAGCAAAACCTGCAGGTGATGCACCAGCAGCTCCGGCATCTGAAGCTCCAAAAGCTGAGGCTCCTAAGGCTGAAGTAAAAGCTGAAGCTCCAAAAGCAGCACCAGCACCAGCAGCAACAAGTTACGCAGCCGGAACTCCATCTCCTGCAGCTAGAAAAATATTAGACGAAAAAAATATAGCACCAGCAACAGTTTCAGGAACTGGTAAAGGTGGAAGAATCACAAAAGATGACGCTGTAAACGCAGTACCATCTATGGGAACTCCAACTGGAGGAAGCCGTGGATCTGAGCGTACAAAATTATCAATGTTACGTCGTAAAGTAGCTGAAAGATTAGTTGCTGCTAAAAACGAAACAGCAATGTTAACTACTTTCAACGAAGTTAACATGACGCCAATTAACCAAATTCGTAATGAATACAAAGATGCTTTCAAAGCGAAACATGGTGGTCTTGGTTTAGGATTTATGTCATTCTTTACAAAAGCAGTTACAAGAGCTTTAGAATTATATCCAGATGTTAACTCTATGATGGATGGTGATTACAAAATCGCTTACGATTTTGCTGATATCTCTATCGCAGTGTCTGGACCAAAAGGTTTAATGGTTCCTGTTGTTCGTAATGCTGAGTTATTAACTTTCCGTGGAATCGAAGCTGAAATCAAAAGATTAGCTTTAAGAGCCCGTGATGGTCAAATCACTGTTGACGACATGACTGGTGGAACTTTCACCATTACTAATGGTGGAGTTTTTGGAAGTATGTTAAGTACTCCAATCATCAACCCTCCTCAATCAGGGATTTTAGGAATGCACAACATTATCGAGCGTCCGATCGCTGTAAACGGTAAAGTTGAAATTCACCCAATGATGTATGTTGCGCTTTCTTATGACCACAGAATCATCGACGGACGTGAGTCAGTTGGTTTCCTGGTTGCTGTAAAAGAAGCATTAGAAAATCCAGTAGAATTATTGATGAATGGCGATGCTAAACGTGCTTTAGAATTGTAATTGTAAGTAATTCTTACCCTTAATACAAAACCTGTTCATTAATTTGAGCAGGTTTTTTTATATAATTTTGTCTTAAGATTGTCTTAAGATGTTAATTTTTTAAGAAAATGTAAATTTTACCCTTTAAAAAATATTTTATTTAGAATAAATAAGAATAGCTTGTATAGTTAGCAATCAAAAGCTAAATTTGCACTATTAAAATCAATTCTAAATAAAAATGAAATATAAATTTACAATTTCTTTTTTGAGCTTTTGTTTTTTTCTATTAGCAAGTACTTCAACTTGGGCACAAGAAAAAGCTACTATTAAAGGTCAAATCAGCTTAGCAAACAATCAGGCAGCAGATAACGTTTCAATAGTTTTAAAAGGAACAAAAATTGGAACCAATACTGATGACAATGGTAATTACGAAATCAAAAACGTAAAACCTGGAAGCTATGTTATTAGAGTTTCTGCAGTAGGTTATTCTTCTAAAGAAAAAAGCATTACACTTAATGGTGGTGATGAAGTTATTGAAAATTTTACTATCACCTCAAACTCTGAACAATTAGATGAAATTGTAGTAAGCGGTGGTGCTAAAAAAAATCCATTAGCACGTAAAGAAACACAACAAGTATCAAGATTACCACTTAAAAATCTTGAAAACCCACAAGTTTATACTACAATCACAAGCGAACTTTTAAAAGAACAAGTGGTTACAAATCTTGATGACGCACTTAAAAATGCTCCGGGATTATCACCACTTTGGGCTTCTACAGGACGTGGAGGTGACGGTGCAGGTTATTTTTCTTTAAGAGGATTTGCTGTTCAGCCAACCATGATCAACGGATTGCCTGGACTAACAAACGGAACTATCGATCCTGCAAATATTGATAAAATTGAAGTTATCAAAGGACCATCTGGAACTTTGTTTGGAAGTAGTTTAATCTCATACGGAGGTCTGATCAACTTAACAACTAAAAAGCCATACGACCATTTTGGTGGTGTAGTAGATTATACAGCTGGAAGCTACGGTTTAAACAGAGTTACTGTAGATGTAAATACTCCATTAGACGAAGAGCACAAAATTAATGTTCGTGTAAATTCAGCTTATCATACAGAAAACAGTTTTCAGGATGCAGGATTCAAAAAATCTTTCTTTTTTGCTCCTTCCTTATCTTACCAGGTTAATGATAAACTTTCGTTTTTCATCAACACTGAATTCATGAATAACAAAGCTACTAATCCGACAATGTTATTTTTAGACAGAGGAGCCGAATTAAGAGTTCATAATATTGATGAATTAGGATATGACAACAAACGTTCTTACACAAGTAACGAATTAGCAATCGAAACTCCTTCATTTAACCTTCAGGGACAAATGAACTATAAATTTTCTGATCAATGGAGTTCACAAACTGTAGTTTCAAGAGGATCATCAAAATCTGAAGGCTACTATTCTTATATTTATGAAGGAACTCAATTTTATCCTAAAATTACTGAAGGAATTGTTTTAGGTCGTTACATGAACTACCAAAACTCTACAACTTTAACAACTGATATTCAACAAAACTTTATTGGTGACTTTGTTATCGGAAGCATGAGAAACAGAATTGTTGCCGGTTTAGATTACTTTAACAGAGGCGCTATTGATAACGGTTCTGGATATGTACAAAATGGTGGCATTTATATTGGAAATCTTGATTTGAAAACTGTTAATGAAAACCTTTATGGAATTACTGATCCAACGAAATACATCACAAATGGTGACAGCGGAATTTTAACGAAAGCAGGATCTGATGCACTTTTGTCAAAAGCACCAATGAACAATAATAAAACAAAACAAGAAGTTTACAGTGCTTATGTATCTGATGTAATCAACTTTACTCCTGGTTTATCTGCGATGGCAAGTTTACGTGTTGACCGTTTTATGACAGAAGGTGATGTTAGCACAAACGCTGACGATTACAACCAGACTTCTTTCTCTCCTAAATTTGGTGTGGTTTATCAGCCAATTATAGATAAAGTTTCGATTTTTGCTAACTATATGGATGGTTTTGCTAATACAGCTCCGGTAAATGATGTTTTACCTGACGGTAGCTCTCAACCAAGAACTTTCTCTCCAGAGCACGCAAATCAGTTTGAAGTTGGAACAAAATTAAATATTTTTCAAGACAAACTTTACGCTACATTCAGCTACTATGATATTAAAGTAACAGATCAGGTTTATACGGTTTATACTGCAACAACTCAGACATCTTACCAAAATGGCGGACAAAGAAACAAAGGTTTCGAAGCTGAAATCGTTGCAAACCCAATTGCCGGTTTAAACATTGTTGCCGGATACAGTTATAATGATGCGCTTTTAACTGCAGGTGATCCGGATTTTGTAGGTCACAGACCAGAAAGTGCAGGACCACAGAACACAGCGAATCTTTGGGCCAGCTACAAATTCTTAGAAGGTGGTTTACAAGGTTTTGGTTTAGGTTTTGGAGGAAATTATGCTGACAAGAACAAAATCATGAACAGAACGGTAACGGGTCAATTTACATTGCCTTCTTATACTGTTTTAAATTCATCTATTTTCTACGGAACTGAAAAGTACGTTTTGACTCTTAAACTTGATAATATTGCAAACATCGATACTTATGATGGCTGGTCTACAATCCACCCGAAAAACATGAGAAGTGTATCTGCAAATTTCTCTTATAAGTTTTAATAAAAAACAAGCAAAACACCTTTCTGTTAATTCGGAAAGGTGTTTTTTAAATTTTTAAAATTATGATAACAATAGCCAGTCTTATCGTTTTTTTAGCTTTTTACACTTTGTATTATACATCAAAAAGAGCTGCTTTATCTTATGATTTAGGTTTTGAAAAATGGATGAAAAACAATCCGAAACAAACTAAAATCACAGGCTTATTACTTCTCTTAGTAGCCTACTCTGTATGGCTTTTTACGCAATCATTGTGTTGCGGTACTTTGATGTTTTTCATTCAGCTAATGACTATTGGCAGTTTAATTATCATCTTGAAACCATTAAAAAAAGTAAACAGCATTGCTCTACTATTGCTATTTATAATTGTTGCCTTATTAGAATTTTACTACTACTAATTTTTTCTTAAGCAGTCTATGCCAGCAAATCCAAAATATTTAACTCAATCTAAATGGCAACGTTTTGCCAAAATTACAGCTGCCATTCTGGGTGGCTATTTTGTTTCCGTTACTTTTCATTTGGCACTTGCTTCATGGTTTAACCGTGCAAACATTTTGATGACAATGGCTTTTAGCGGCTTTATTCTTTGGGTTGCACTTATGGTAATTGCTTTTCTGGCAAAAAGCGGATGGAAAATTTGGGGCATCTACATTCTTCTAACACTAGTTTTTTCTCTTTTCATTTATCTGGGTCAAACCTATAATCCAACGGCACAATAAGCATGAGCAATCGTAATTATAATATCTACTTTCATACACATACCGTTAGCGGAATCGTTATTAGTGTTGTACTGTTTGTAATTTTCTTTGCAGGATCTTTTTCTTTTTTTAGAGATGAAATCATCAATTGGGAAAGAAGTGAATCTACTGCTCTTACAAAAGAAATTCAACTAGACTATACTACGGCATTAGATACGCTCGACAAAAAATATGTTTTACACGGAAGAAATATTACTATTTCTAAACCGAGCACTGAAAGAAGGGTTGCCATTTACATGGAAGGAACCAAAGATACTTTGGCTCCGGCCAAACAAAAAGAGGGATCTTTTTTTTATCTTGATACTAAAAACTTTAAAACCTTTACCTATGAAGAATCGTATTCTTTAGGAGAGTTTTTATACCGATTGCATTTTCTTGCCCAAGTTCCATATCCTGTTGGTTATTACCTATCCGGCTTTGTCGCTTTATTTTTCTTGTTTGCCATTGTAACTGGTGTTTTATTACACTGGAAAAAAATTGTTTCTAATTTTTACGTTTTCCGTCCAAAGGAAAAATTAAAAACATTATGGACAGATGCACATACGGCATTAGGAATGATTGGATTGCCTTTTCAATTTATATACGCTGTGACCGGAGCTTTTTTTATGATCAAACTTTTGATTGTAGCGCCCGCTGTAATGGCATTATATAAAGGAGATCAGGATAAATTATATAAAGAATTAGAATACACTGATCCTGATTATAAATTTGAAAATAAAAAATTAGCCAATCCTTTTAATATTGATCAGCTAGTTGCAAAAGCAAAAAGTAATTGGTCAGATTTTGAAATCACACGTGTTTTCATTCAAAATTATGGTGATGCCAACATGCACGTTTTGGTCGAAGGCGAAATGCCGAACCATAAAAAATTCACCGGAATCGGAAAAGTGGTTTACCGAATTGCTGACGGAAAAGAAATTGCAAAGAAAAATCCAATCACCCAAACTAATTATTTAGATGTCGTGAAAAATGTTTTATACCGAATTCATTACGGTGACTACGGCGGATATGCTCTAAAAATAGTCAGCTTCATTTTAGGAATTATCACTTGTTTTGTGATTATTTCCGGAGTAATGATTTGGTTGGTCGCAAGACAAAAAAACAATATGCCAGAAAAGAAAAGACGTTTCAACGCAGCTGTTGTTCGTATTTATTTGGCAATTTGTTTGAGTATGTACCCAATTACTGCATTGGCATTTATCGTTACCAAAATATTTCATCCTTTAACTCAGAATAATCTTTACACTGTTTATTTTGTGGGATGGCTCATACTTACCGTCTTTTTTATACTTAAAAAGAATGATGCTTTTACCAATAAATTTTGTCTGATTTCAGGAAGTATTTTAGGTTTCTTAATTCCAATAACAAACGGAATCGTTAGCGGAAATTGGTTTTGGACTTCTTTTATGCAAAATAAAATCCAGGTTTTTGTTATTGATGTTTTCTGGATTTCTCTGGCTTCAGTATCGCTTTATGTTGCCTACCATTTAAAACCGAAAAAAGCGGTTATTGGCGAAAAATAGTTAAAATCTTTTTTGTTCTTTATTAAAAAAATCACGCAAAGGCGCTAAATACTTTGCGCCTTTGCGTCTTTGCGCGAAACATCTTTACTGTTGAATAAATGGCGTATTTATTTCAAAAGAAGCTAAATATTTGTCTGTTATTGATTAAGGATATACTTTTACCCTTTTATTCAAAAATGGGATTCAAAAAGCAAGTACGTTTTCTACATAAATGGCTCGGATTAATTTCCGGACTTATTGTTTTTGTTATTAGTGTTACGGGTTGTATCTTCTGTTTTCATGACGAGATAAAAGATATTACCAGAAAAGAATGGCGTTTTGTTGAACCTCAGAACAAATCTTTTTTGATGCCTTCTGTTTTACAGCAAAAAGCAAAAGAAATACTTCCTAAAAATACAGCAAGCATGGTTTCGTATTACGGAAGAAATCGCTCCGCAATTGTCTACACCTATTCTGATACTGAAAATTTATACCTCTATTTTAATCCGTACACAGGAAAATATTTAAAAACCGAAAATCCAAAAACAGATTTTTTTATCATTGTTGAATACATTCACTTGTATTTACTCCTGCCCGATTATATTGGAAAACATATTATTGGCGGAGCAACCATAATTTTTATTTTGTTGTTAATCTCCGGAATTATTCAATGGTGGCCAAAACGAAAATATGACATTAAAAGAAGTTTTACCGTTAAATGGTCAGCGAAGTGGCGCCGCGTAAATTATGACTGGCACAATACCTCTGGGTTTTACATTTCATTAATCGTACTTGTTCTTGCTATAACGGGTTTAACCTTTACCTACGAATGGGTTGGTGATAGCATTTACAAAACATTCAATCTTGGCGGAGACAAAGCTGAAGAAACAAAAACACCAGTAATTGACACCACAAAATTCAAAACAAATAGCATAACAGCAGT
Organism: Flavobacterium aquidurense; assembly: GCA_900107365.1. Taxonomy (GTDB): domain Bacteria; phylum Bacteroidota; class Bacteroidia; order Flavobacteriales; family Flavobacteriaceae; genus Flavobacterium; species Flavobacterium aquidurense. The sequence goes on along the minus strand of FNPS01000010.1, from coordinate 99,009 downwards.
AGATCGTGCTTTTATTGAAACTGCAAGATTACAACCAAAAGCAGAAATGTTTTTTATTTTGCTTCCGCAGAAAAAAGGTGACATAATTAGCACTGGAGCTTATCCTCACACCTTACGATATGATCATCAAAGCAATTACTATTTTCATCCGCTTGACGGAAAATTAATCCAGAGTGATCCTTACGATAAAAAAACCTTAGGACTTAAGGTTGTCGAAATGAATTACGGAATTCATACTGGGCAGATTCTTGATTTACCCGGAAAAATCATTGCTTTTATTGCAAGTTTAATAGCTGCCGCTTTGCCGGTAACCGGTTTTGTAATTTGGTATGGAAGAAGAAAGAAAAGCTGCAAAAAAATTAAAGGCATAAAAAAACCGCTTATATAAGCGGTTCTTTTATGTATCTTAGAAATTACCTTAGTTTCTATTTGCTAAAGCATTTTTCTGTAAGTTTTTAACTGAGCTCACTTTGTTATTTTCATAAGCAACTTCGCATAGCGTATTTTCATTAACGAAAATCCATTTTCCAGTTTTCAATCCGTCTGTGTATTCTCCCTCGGCAACTTTATTTCCCTTCTGATCATATGATACCCAAACGCCATCTAATTTACCCTCTTTAAAGAAACCTTCTTGTTGTACTTTACCATTTTCAAAGTAATAAGTAGCTTTTACTTTATTTCCAACAGCTTCTAATTCTGGTTTTGTCTCTTGTGCAACTAAAATTCCAGAGAACATCATTGCAACTAAAATCACACATTTTTTCATATCTTTAGGTATTAATGTTATCAAATCGTTATCAAATATAGTTAATTGTTTACATTAAACAAACTTTTACTTAACAATTTGGTAACATTGAATAAAAACTTAACATTGGGAATTTCCTAAAAACAGCAAAACCAACGCTGAGGCATTGGTTTCATTGGAATTTTACACAAAATATAAAATTACGATAACGTTATAATTTCATACAAAAATTAGTTCAATAATGAATCTAACTGTGTTTGAAGTTCTGGAGTTGAAGGTCTTGCAGCATCTGCATTCACAACATTACCATTTGGATCAATTAAAATAAAGCGTGGAATTCCGGTTACACCATAACTTGTAACAAATTCAGATTCCCAATCTTTATCAGCAAATAATTGAATTCCGCCAAGGTTTTTATCAGTTACAAATTTTTTCCATTTTTCATTGTCTTTCGATTTATCAATTGAAATACTTACGAACTCAATATTTTTTCCGTGATATTTTTCTTCAATTTTTTGTAAATACGGAATTTCCGCTCTACAAGGCGCGCACCAAGTAGCCCAAAGATCGATATAAACATATTTTCCTTTTAAATCAGCCAATTTTGTTTTGCCTCCTTTAAAGTTTTCATAATCAAATTCAGGCGAAGGTTTTCCGGTAAATTTATTTGCTTTAGCTGCACTTTCATAATTTCTAATAGCAAATTCATTAAAACGCTCAAAATTACCTTTCATTGCAGTTACAAATTCCGGATCAAAAGCTCCTTTCTCCAAACTTTCCTTATCTGTCTTATTCTTAGCCTCTAATATTACTGCAAATTCAGCCGGCTCTTTAGAATAGGCTTCCTCAAGTTTTTCATTTCTTAAAGCTTGTTGCGCCAAAAAATTACTTTCTTCAACACCTTTCCCTTTATATACAATAGTTTCATCAAATTCCTTGGCATTCATTGTTAAATTTACTTCTGAATTTGGCTTTAAATATAAACGAGAAGATTCTATACCATCTGAAAACACATAAAATCCTTTTGGTGCATCAAATGAAGCTACAAAAGTTTCCTTTTTGTCAATAGGAATAACTTGTTTAAAGTCTTTCCCTTGAATGACTAAAGTGTCACTATTTCTATTGGCAATTTTAGCTGTAAATTTAATTTGATTTTTGGTTTGACTGATGACGTTCAATGCGCTAAAAATCAACAGACCCGTAACAAAAAGTTTGTTCATATAAATTAAAATTTGTTTTTAGTGAATCAAATCTAAAGAAATAACAGCGGCAAAATTGCACAATTAACAAAATATTTAAAATTAATAGTCATCTACTTGCACACTTTTCATAATTAATTTGAATTTTGTGTTTACTTTTGCAGTCTAAAATTTTGATCATGTATAGAAGTCATAATTGTGGCGAGTTAAACGCCTCAAATATTAATACGGAAGTTACACTAGCGGGTTGGGTGCAAAAATCACGCGATAAAGGATTTATGAATTGGGTTGATTTACGCGACCGTTACGGAATTACACAACTTATTTTCGACGAAAGTCGTACTGATAAAACTGTTTTTGAATTGGCAAAAACGCTTGGTAGAGAATTTGTAATTCAGGTAAAAGGAACTGTTATTGAGCGTGAAGCCAAAAACAAAAACATTCCGACTGGCGAAATCGAAATTTTAGTTTCTGAATTAAACATTTTAAATGCAGCTTTAACGCCTCCATTTACAATTGAAGATGAGACTGATGGTGGAGAAGATATCCGAATGAAATACCGTTATTTAGATATCAGAAGAAATCCTGTAAAAAACAGTTTGTTATTTCGTCATAAAGTAGCGATGGAAGTTCGTAAATATTTATCTGATTTAGATTTTTGCGAAGTTGAAACTCCTTATTTAATTAAATCTACTCCTGAAGGAGCAAGAGATTTCGTTGTACCAAGTCGTATGAACGAAGGACAATTTTATGCTTTGCCACAATCTCCACAAACTTTCAAACAGTTATTGATGGTGGGTGGAATGGATAAGTATTTCCAAATCGTGAAATGTTTCCGTGATGAAGATTTACGCGCAGACCGTCAACCGGAGTTTACACAAATCGATTGCGAAATGGCTTTTGTGGAGCAAGAAGATATTTTGAATGTTTTTGAAGGATTGACAAGACATTTATTAAAAGAAATCAAAGGTATTGAAGTAGATAAATTCCCAAGAATTACCTACGACTATGCTATGAAAACATACGGAAATGACAAACCGGACATCCGTTTCGGAATGGAGTTTGGTGAATTAAACGAATTTGCACAACATAAAGATTTTCCAGTATTCAATACTGCAGAATTAGTAGTGGGAATTGCAGTTCCTGGAGCAGGAAATTATACCCGAAAAGAAATTGACGGATTAATTGACTGGGTAAAACGTCCGCAAGTTGGAGCCTCAGGAATGGTGTATGCAAAATGCAATGACGACGGAACTTTTAAATCGTCTGTAGATAAATTTTACGATCAGGACGATTTAGGACAATGGGCAAAAATTACAGGCGCAAAACCTGGCGATATGATTTTTGTACTTTCTGGTCCTGCAAACAAAACACGTGCACAACTTTCGGCACTTCGTATGGAATTAGCAACTCGTTTAGGATTACGTAATCCAGCTGAGTTTGCTCCGTTATGGGTTGTAGATTTTCCATTATTAGAATTAGATGAAGATAGTGGCCGTTACCATGCAATGCACCATCCTTTTACATCTCCAAAACCAGAAGACATGCAATTATTGGAAACAGAACCTGGAAAAGTTCGTGCCAATGCTTATGATATGGTATTAAATGGAAATGAAATTGGAGGAGGATCGATTCGTATTCACGATAAAGCAACACAACAATTAATGTTCAAATATTTAGGATTTACCGAAGAAGAAGCAAAAGCGCAATTCGGTTTCCTAATGGATGCTTTTCAATTTGGAGCACCACCACACGGAGGTTTGGCATTTGGATTGGACAGACTTGTTGCTATTTTAGGAGGTCAGGAAACAATTAGAGATTTTATTGCCTTCCCGAAAAACAATTCTGGTCGTGATGTTATGATTGATGCACCTGCAACAATTGATGATGCTCAACTAAAAGAATTACATATTAAAGTTGCTATTCAATAAAAACTTTAAAGAATTTTAAAATACAAAACTGCAATTATCATTTAATTGCAGTTTTTTTTATTTCTTTTTTGTAATCTGGACAAATTCTTAAAAAACATAACAAACAAGAGGCTTTACAATAATTACTTCAAAATTATTGCACAAAATAAGATAATTGTCAAATTGACCTTAAACTGAGGTTAATTTTTCTTAGTTCGTTTCCTACAATTAACGATTCTCAATTAAAGCACACCTGTAAAGGATTTGATGCAATATAAATAGCGAAAAGACTGTGAATCAATAATTTTTACAAAAAATTAACACCTTATTGTCTTTTGTATGAATTTATATCTTACATTTGCTTCATTATAAATTATTATTACAATTACAATGCGTACAGGTACAGTAAAATTTTTCAATGAATCTAAAGGTTATGGATTCATTACAGACGAAGAAACAGGAAAAGATATCTTCGTTCACGCTTCAGGAATTAACGCGGAAGAATTACGCGAAGGTGACCGTGTAAGCTACGAAGAAGAAGAAGGAAGAAAAGGGAAAGTTGCTGCTAAAGTAGCAGTAATCTAAGAAAAATATAGCAATTTATTTTTTTTGCCTCTGAATGGTTTTAAAACGTTTCGATTTATTTCGAAACGTTTTTTTTTGCTCAAATCTTAAAAAAAACTTAAAATAGTTAGCTGTTATTTATAATCAATAAAAATTACAATTATAAGCCCTTTTGTTACACACTTAAATCCTTTTTTAGCTTGTGATTTACAGAGTTGAAAGTTATCTTTGTGGCTTATTCTTTAAGTAAAAACCCTAAGTTTATGCAATCTGATCAATACAGTTACATTCCTATTTTAATGCAGTTCATTTTAGCTGTTGGTTTTGTGGTAGGAACAATCATAATTTCCGGAAAATTAGGACCAAAAAGAACCTCAGAAATTAAAGACAAGAACTTTGAGTGCGGTATCGAATCTGTTGGTAATGCCCGTATTCCGTTTTCAGTAAAATACTTTCTGGTAGCTATTTTGTTCGTGTTATTTGATGTAGAAGTAATTTTCCTTTATCCTTGGGCAGTAAACTTCAAGGAATTAGGAATAGAAGGAATGTTAAAAATGATTGTTTTCATGGCACTTCTTTTAGTTGGTTTTTTCTATATTATCAAAAAGAAAGCTTTAGACTGGGAATAAGGAATTTTAGATTTCAGATCTTAAATTTTAGATTATTTAGAATTTTAGATTTGAAAGACAATTTCTCAAAATATAATATTGACTTTTAAAATATTGATTTCGATTTACAAGATTTACAAAATCTAAAATCAGATATCTAAAATCTAAAATAAAATGAGCGATTCAAATGTAAATATGGTTGCGCCGCCAGAAGGAGTTGTAGGTGAAGGTTTCTTCGCTACAAAACTAAATGACGTTGTAGGTTTAGCAAGAGCCAATTCATTATGGCCATTACCTTTTGCAACTTCATGCTGTGGTATCGAATTCATGGCTACAATGGCTTCACATTACGATTTAGCACGATTTGGCTCTGAGCGTGTAAGTTTTTCTCCTCGTCAGGCAGATATGTTAATGGTAATGGGAACTATTTCTAAAAAAATGGCACCTATTTTAAGACAGGTTTACGAACAAATGGCTGAGCCTCGCTGGGTAATTGCAGTTGGAGCTTGCGCCTCATCAGGTGGAATCTTCGATACTTATTCTGTTTTACAAGGAATTGACAAAGTAATTCCGGTTGACGTTTATGTTCCGGGATGCCCGCCAAGACCAGAACAAATTGTTGATGGAGTAATGAAACTTCAGGAATTGGTAAGAAGCGAATCTGTTAGACGCAGAAGCTCTCCAGAATACCAAGAATTACTAGCTTCATATAATATTTCATAAGATGGCCTTAGAAAATACCCTGATTCAAGATAAACTTACAGAAACATTTGATGCAAGTGTTTTTAACTTTCAACAAGAAAGAGATATTTTTTCTATAGAAACAACAGCTGATAAAATCACGGCTTTGATTCTTTTCCTGAAAAACGATTCCGATTTACGTTTTCACTTTTTAACCGATTTATGCGGTATTCACTATCCGGACAATGAGACAGACCGTCAGTTTGCGATAGTATACCATTTGCACAACTGGTACGAAAACAAACGTATCAGAATCAAAGTATATCTTAATGGTGAAAAACCAGAGATAAAAACCATTTCGAATATTTTCTTAAGCTCCAACTGGATGGAAAGAGAAACATACGATTTCTTCGGGATCAACTTTATTGGACATCCACAATTGAAACGTATTTTGAATATGGATGAAATGATCTCTTTTCCAATGCGAAAAGAATTCCCAATGGAAGACAGCGGAAGAACAGATAAAGACGATAGATTCTTTGGAAGAACAACAACAAATTGCTAAAAAATAAATAATTCAACATTATAAAATGTCAGAACTATTATTACCACCAGAGCATCGATATGCTAAAATAATACAGGAGAAACTAAACGACGACGGAAGTGAACTTTCTGTACTGAATTTAGGTCCAACACACCCAGCGACACACGGTATCTTTCAAAATATCTTATTGATGGATGGAGAGAGAATTCTTGAGGCTGAACCAACTATTGGTTATATCCACAGAGCATTCGAAAAAATTGCCGAAAATCGTCCTTTCTATCAAATTACGCCTCTTACAGACCGTATGAACTATTGCTCCTCTCCTATTAATAATATGGGATGGTGGATGACTTTAGAAAAATTGTTAAATATTGAAGTTCCTAAAAGAGCGCAATATTTAAGAGTAATCGTAATGGAATTAGCCCGTATTACAGATCACTTAATCTGTAACTCAATTTTGGGTGTAGATACTGGTGCCTATACTGGTTTCTTATACGTTTTTCAATTTAGAGAAAAAGTTTACGAGATCTACGAAGAAATTTGTGGTGCTCGTTTAACAACAAATATGGGAAGAATTGGTGGTTTCGAAAGAGACTGGTCGCCAGAAGCTTTCCGCAAATTAGATGTGTTTTTAAGAGATTTTCCTGTCGCCTGGCAAGAATTTGAAAACTTATTCGAAAGAAACAGAATTTTCCTTGACAGAACTGTAAACGTTGGTGCAATCTCAGCAGAGCAAGCCATGGCTTACGGATTTACAGGTCCTAATTTACGTGCTGCCGGAGTTGATTACGACGTTCGTGTTGCACAACCTTATTCTTCTTACGAAGATTTCGATTTTATTGTTCCGGTTGGAAAATCAGGTGATACATACGATCGTTTCTGTGTTCGTAATGCTGAAGTTCGCGAAAGTTTAAGCATCATTCGTCAGGCTTTAGACAAAATGCCAGCCGGAAATGAATATCACGCAGAAGTTCCTGATTATTACCTCCCTCCTAAAGAAGATGTTTACACTTCAATGGAATCTTTAATTTATCACTTTAAGATTGTAATGGGAGAAGTTCCTGTACCAGTTGCAGAAATTTACCATCCTGTTGAAGGAGGAAACGGAGAATTAGGATTTTACTTAGTTACAGACGGAAGCAGAACTCCATATAGATTACATTTCAGACGACCTTGCTTTATTTACTATCAAGCATATCCAGAAATGATTAAAGGCGCTTTATTATCAGATGCAATTGTTATCCTTTCAAGTTTAAATGTTATTGCAGGAGAATTAGACGCCTAAAAAAATTGTTGATTTTAGATTTTAGAATGTAGATTGAAAAATCTAAAAATAATAAATCTAAAATCTAAAATAAAAGAGATTGCAGAATATGGATTAAGGACAAAGATTGAAAAATCTAAAATCTAAAATCTAAAATCTAAAATAAAAATGGAACGTAAACATTACAAACAAGAAATAAACATGACTGAAGCATTGATGACTCGCATCAATGAATTGATCAGTCATTATCCTGAAGACAAAAGAAAATCAGCTTTGTTGCCTGTTTTGCATGAAGTGCAGGATGCGCATGATAACTGGTTGAGTACTGAGTTGCAGGATAAAGTTGCTGAAATTTTGCACATCAAACCAATTGAGGTTTATGAAGTGGTTACTTTTTACACCATGTACAACCAAAAACCAATTGGAAAATACATGTTCGAATTCTGCCAGACTTCTTGTTGTTGTTTAAATGGTGCTGAAAATTTAATGGATTATACTTCTGAAAAATTAGGCATTAAAATGGGAGAAACAACTCCAGACGGAATGTTTACTATTGCCGGAGTAGAATGTTTAGGTGCTTGCGGATATGCTCCGATGCTGCAGCTTGGTGATTTCTACAAAGAAAAATTGACAGAAGAAAAAATCGATCAGTTAATCGCTGATTGTAGAGATGATAAAATAATATTACACGATAAATAAGATGTCACAGAAAATATTATTAGATAAAATCAATGTTCCGGGTATTAAAACCTACGAAGTATATCGCCAAAATGGTGGTTATGCTTCTGTAGAAAAAGCTTTAAAAACACTTACGCCAGACGAAGTTGTTGAAGAAGTAAAAAAATCAGGACTTCGTGGCCGTGGTGGTGCGGGTTTCCCTGCCGGAATGAAATGGAGTTTTATTGATAAAAAATCAGGTAAACCAAGACACTTAGTTTGCAATGCCGACGAGTCTGAACCAGGAACTTTCAAAGATCGTTATTTGATGGAATTTATCCCTCATTTATTGATCGAAGGAATGATTACTTCTAGTTTTGCCTTGGGTGCTAACCTTTCGTATATCTACATTCGTGGAGAATATATGTGGGTTTACAAAATTTTAGAAAGAGCAATCGCCGAGGCTAAAGCTGCTGGTTGGTTAGGGAAAAATATATTAGGAACAGGTTACGATTTAGAACTTTACGTTCACTGTGGAGCCGGAGCTTATATTTGTGGTGAAGAAACTGCACTTATAGAATCTTTGGAAGGTAAAAGAGGAAACCCTCGTATTAAACCACCTTTCCCAGCGGTTTCTGGACTTTGGGCTAATCCAACAGTAGTAAACAATGTTGAAACTATTGCAACTGTGCCCTGGATCATCAACAACTCTGGAGATGATTATGCAAAAATCGGAATTGGACGTTCAACCGGAACTAAATTAATTTCTGCTTCAGGACACATTAAAAATCCGGGAGTTTACGAAATTGAATTAGGATTAAGTGTTGATGAATTCATGAATTCTGATGAGTATTTAGGTGGAATGTCTTCTAGCAGACCTTTGAAAGCATTTGTTCCCGGAGGATCTTCAGTGCCAATTTTACCGGCTGAATTGATTTTCAAAACAGCAAATGGCGAAGACAGATTAATGACTTATGAATCTTTAAGTGATGGTGGTTTTGCTACCGGATCAATGTTAGGTTCTGGAGGATTTATCGTTTATAATGATACTGCTTGTGTAGTAAGAAACACTTGGAATTTTGCACGTTTTTACCACCACGAATCTTGCGGGCAATGTACGCCTTGCCGTGAAGGAACAGGTTGGTTAGAAAAAATCTTGTGGAGAATTGAAAACGGTCAGGGCCGTGAAGAAGATATCGAATTATTGTGGAGTATTCAAAGTAAAATTGAAGGTAACACTATTTGCCCGCTTGGAGACGCCGCTTCCTGGCCAGTAGCAGCAGCGATCCGTCACTTTAGAGATGAATTTGAATACCACGTTCGTTTCCCTGAAAAAATTAAAAACAGAGAGCATTTTGTTGCTGAACCTTTCTCGCAAGTGAAACATTTGGTAGGCAAATTAACAGTATAAAAAAGTTTCAAGTTTCAAGTTTTTTTAGTTTCAAGTGAAAACCTGAAACGTGAAACCTGAAACTAAAAAAACAAAATTAAGAGATGAAAGTAACCATAGACGGTCAAAGTATAGACGTAGAGCCAGGAACAACGATCCTGCAGGCTGCACGTATGATTGGTGGAGATTTGGTACCGCCAGCCATGTGCTATTACTCAAAATTAAAAGGCAGCGGCGGAAAGTGTCGTTGTTGTTTAGTTGAAGTTGCTAAAGGTAGTGAAGCTGACCCAAGACCAATGCCGAAATTAATGGCATCTTGTGTAACAGGATGTATGGACGGAATGGAAGTAAACAGTAAATCTTCTGACAGAGTAACGGAAGCCCGTAAATCTGTAACAGAATTTTTATTAATCAATCACCCACTTGATTGCCCAGTTTGTGATCAGGCTGGAGAATGTGATTTGCAAAACTTAAGTTTTGAGCACGGAAATCCGAAGTCGCGTTTTATTGAAGAAAAAAGAACATTTGAACCAGAAGATATTGGTCCAAATATTCAACTACATATGAACCGTTGTATCTTATGTCAAAGATGTGTACAAGTTGCAGATCAATTAACAGACAACAGAGTTCACGGAGTATTAGATCGTGGAGATCACGCTAATATTTCAACAGGAATCTCAAAAGCTATCGACAATGAATTCTCTGGAAATATGATCGATGTATGCCCGGTTGGAGCATTAACTGATAAAACTTTCCGTTTCAAATCAAGAGTTTGGTTCAACAAACCTTACAATGCACACAGAGAATGTACAACTCCGGGATGTTGTGGAAAAACTACAGTTTGGATGTTTGGTGGTGAAATTCAACGTGTAACAGGTCGTAAAGATGAGTACCATGAAGTTGAAGAGTTCATCTGCAACTCTTGTCGTTTTGATCACAAAAATGTAAATGACTGGGTTATTGAAGGACCAAGAGAATTTGAAAAAGATTCTGTTATCAACCAAAATAACTACACTCAAAAATTAGAGAAAGTAGAAATTGATACTGAAAAAACTATCCTTATGGGTAGAGATATTGACCGTAAAAAAATTAGTATGGCTGAAATTCCATTAAACACTAACAACAAAATTTCTTAATGATGGTAGATGGTACGTTTATTATAGAGAAAAGTGTTGTAATTGTGGTGGTCTTTGCTATAACAATGATTATGGCGATGTATTCTACCTGGGCTGAACGTAAAGTTGCGGCTTTTCTTCAGGATCGTGTAGGACCAAACCGTGCCGGATGGGGAGGTTTATTACAACCACTTGCTGACGGTATGAAATTATTCTCAAAAGAAGAATTTGAACCAAACACGCCAAATAAATTTTTATTCGTTGTTGGTCCGGCAATTGCCATGAGTACTGCTTTGATGACCAGCGCTGTTATTCCGTGGGGAGACAGATTGCACGTTTTTGGACGCGATGTTCTTTTGCAGGCGACAGATGTAAATATTGCTTTATTATATGTTTTCGGAGTAATTTCTGTTGGCGTTTACGGAATCATGATTGGTGGATGGGCGTCAAACAATAAATTTTCCTTGATGGGAGCAGTTCGTGCGGCTTCACAAATGGTTTCTTATGAAGTTGCTATGGGATTGTCAATGATTGCCTTATTGATGATGACCGGAACTTTAAGCTTAAAAGAAATTTCTGAGCAACAAGCAGGAATGAACTGGAATGTTTTTTATCAGCCATTATCCTTCTTAATTTTCCTGATTTGTGCTTTCGCAGAAACAAACAGAACACCTTTCGATTTAGCAGAATGTGAGTCTGAATTGATTGGAGGTTATCATACTGAATATTCATCCATGAAAATGGGATTCTATTTGTTTGCCGAGTATGCTAATATGTTTATCTCAGCAACTATTATTTCTGTATTATTCTTTGGAGGATATAATTATCCGGGAATGCAATGGATGGTAGAAAATGTTGGAGTTAATGTAGCTAACGTTTTAGGAATTGCGGTTTTATTTGCCAAAATATGTTTCTGGATCTTTTTCTATATGTGGGTACGTTGGACGATTCCAAGATTTAGATATGACCAATTAATGAATTTAGGCTGGAAAATTTTGATTCCGCTTTCAATCGTTAATATCATGATTACAGGGGCTGTAATTTTAAGACATGATATCGCAGCCTACTTAGGATTTTAATACCTGAGTGCCCTAGCCCCGATAGAAGCGGTATCCTTTTATGGTGGGGTTCACCATAAAAGATACAAGCGGATAGCGGGATTAGCTACAAATTAAAAATAAAACAGATTTTGGATTTGATTTAACCGTCAAATTATGAATCGTAAATCATACAGTAAAAAATGTCAATAGAAACTATATCATTATCGGGTAGAAAAAAGATGGTCTCAAACAAAGAGATGACTTTTTGGGAGCGATTGTATCTTGTGGCGATTGTGAAAGGATTGTTTATTACACTTAAACACCTTTTCAGAAAAAAAGTAACCATTCATTACCCAGAACAAGTACGTGAAATGAGTCCGGTTTATCGTGGTCAACACCAGTTGAAACGCGATGAGCAAGGTCGTGAAAACTGTACAGCTTGTGGATTATGTGCCTTATCATGTCCTGCTGAAGCAATCACTATGAAAGCTGCTGAACGCAAACCAGATGAAAAACATTTATACAGAGAAGAAAAATACGCTTCGATTTATGAAATCAACATGTTAAGATGTATTTTCTGTGGTCTTTGTGAAGAAGCTTGTCCGAAAGATGCCATTTATTTGACAACTTCAAAAGTTTTGGTTCCTTCTAGTTATGAAAGAGAAGATTTCATTTTTGGAAAAGACAGATTAGTTATGCCTCTTGACGTGGCGATCAAAAATGCTCAACTTAATAATGCTAACTAAATGATACATATTCCTGATTTTGCACACGCAACAACTGTACAAATTATATTTTGTTTCTTAGCGTTTATTACGGTGATGACCGCATTTTTGACCATTTTTAGTAGAAATCCAATTCACAGTGCTATTTATTTAGTGATCTGTTTCTTTTCAATTGCTGGTCATTATTTATTATTAAACTCTCAATTTTTGGCTATCGTACATATAATAGTCTACTCCGGGGCGATTATGATTTTGTTTCTGTTTACGATTATGTTAATGAATCTAAACGAACGCCATCAGGTGCACAGACCTAGAATTACTCGTTTGGGCGCTATTGTTTCTTTTTGTTTGATTTGCATTGTATTGATTGCAATTTTCATCAATTCTAAACCGATTGTTGGAGAATACGATTCAACTGGAGAAGATTTTCAATCTATAAAAGTATTGGGTAAAATATTATTGAACGAGTATATGGTTCCGTTTGAATTTGCTTCGATTTTGCTTTTAGTAGCCATGATTGGAACAGTATTATTGTCTAAAAAAGAAAAATTAAATAAATAATGGGTAATATATTAAATCAAATAGGTATTGAAAACTACATCTTTTTAAGTGTTGTACTTTTTTGTATTGGTGTTTTTGGTGTATTGTACAGACGAAATGCTATTATCGTTTTCATGTCTATCGAAATCATGTTGAATGCAGTTAACCTTTTATTTGTTGCTTTTTCAACGTATCATCAAGATGCACAAGGACAAGTTTTTGTGTTCTTTTCGATGGCAGTTGCTGCAGCAGAAGTTGCGGTAGGATTGGCCATTTTGGTTTCTATTTTTAGAAATTTAGGCTCAATTAGTATCGATAATTTAAAAAATTTAAAAGGATAAATGGAAATGGATACCAATTTAGCTTTAGTCTTAGTTTTATCTCCTTTTTTAGGATTTTTAATCAATGTTTTTTTCGGGAAAAGCTTAGGAAAAACAGTTTCGGGTATTATCGGAACAGTTGCCGTAGCAGTCTCTTTTGTGGTTACTCTTATACTTTTTAATCAAATTACTTCAACTGGAAAAGCCATTCAGGTAACTTTATTTGACTGGATCCAGATCAGTAATCTTCATATTGATTTAGGATTTTTATTAGATCAATTATCTGTTCTTTGGTTGCTCTTTGTAACCGGTATTGGATCATTGATTCACTTATACTCGATCAGCTACATGCATGACGATGAGAATATGCATAAGTTTTTTGCGTATTTAAATCTGTTCGTATTCTTCATGATTACACTTGTAATTGGAAGTAACTTATTAGTATTGTTTATTGGTTGGGAAGGTGTTGGACTTTGTTCGTACTTATTAATTGGATTCTGGCATAAAAACCAGGATTACAATGATGCTGCGAAAAAAGCGTTCATCATGAACAGAATTGGAGATTTAGGTTTGCTAATCGGAATGTTCATTATTGGTTCAATGTTCTCCACTTTAGATTATGCAACTTTAAAAACAGCGATCGCCGGAGCAACAAACCTTAACATACCTTTGCTTTCGTTAGCCGCTTTATGTCTGTTTATTGGAGCTTGTGGTAAATCAGCACAAATTCCATTATATACCTGGTTACCTGATGCGATGGCTGGACCGACTCCGGTTTCTGCATTGATTCACGCAGCAACAATGGTTACCGCTGGTATCTTTATGGTAACAAGACTAAACTTTGTATTTGATTTAGCTCCAGACGTTCAGACTGTAATTGCGATTATTGGAGCTGTGACTTCATTAGTAGCAGCAACAATTGGTCTGGTACAGACAGATATTAAAAAAGTGCTGGCCTACTCTACTGTTTCTCAATTAGGTCTAATGTTTTTAGCGTTAGGTTTTGGCGCTTATGAAGTAGCCGTTTTTCACGTAATCACGCACGCTTTCTTCAAAGCTTGTTTGTTCTTAGGATCAGGATCTCTAATTCACGGATTACATGGCGAACAAGATATGCGCAAAATGGGTGGTTTGCGTAAAGCAATGCCAGTCACTTTCTGGACGATGTTGATTTCATCATTAGCAATTTCAGGTGTACCGTTTTTCTCTGGTTTCTTCTCTAAAGATGAAATTTTATTAACGGCTTTCCACCATAGTATTCCATTATATGTTATTGGCTCTGTTGCTTCAATCATGACAGCATTTTACATGTTCAGATTGATGTTCCTTACTTTCTTTAAAGATTTTAGAGGAACTGAAGAGCAAAAACATCATTTACATGAAAGTGATGGATTAATTACTTTTCCCTTAATCATTTTAGCCATTTTGGCAACTTTTGGAGGTCTAATCAGTCTTCCTGGAAATAGCTGGTTAAATGAATACTTGGCTCCACTTTTTACAAAAGTGGCGGGAGAAGAACACCATTTAGGTACAACAGAATATACTCTTATGGGAGTTGCTGTTTTAGGTGGATTGATCGGTATCTTGATTGCTTATATTAAATATTTCAAACAAGATAATGTTCCTGAATCAGATGAAAACATCACTGGTTTAACCAAGGTTTTATACTACAAATATTATGTAGACGAAATTTACGATGTCCTATTTGTACGCTCAATAAACGGATTGTCAAAATTCTTTAGAGACTATGTTGAAACTGGTTTATCAGCAGTTGTTTTCGGATTAGGTAAAGTAACTAATGAACTGGCTTTTCAAGGTAAAAAATTACAAAACGGAAGTATCGGATTATATCTATTTGCTTTTGTTTTGGGTCTTTGTGCCATTATTTCCTATATATTTTTAGCTCAATAATTTTATAACTATGAACGTTTCTCTTATATTAATTATTCTTTTAATTGGTGCATTTGTCACTTATTTTGTTGGTGATAAACTAGCATCAAAAGTAGCTTTGTTCTTTAGTTTGGCAGCTTTGGGCTGTTCGGTTGTCTTGTTAAACCATTTTTGTGCTGGTGAAAACATCAGCGTAATTAATGCGTGGATTACACAACCTAAAATTTCATTTGCTTTAAATGCTGATGGATTGGCAATTGCTATGCTTTTACTAACGGTAGCTTTAACGCCAATTATTATATTCTCTTCTTTTGGGAATGAATATAAAAATGCAAAAGGCTTTTATGCTTTAATCTTATTTATGGCTTTTGCAATGACAGGAACTTTTCTGGCGGCAGATGGTCTTTTATATTATATTTTCTGGGAATTAGCTTTAATTCCGATTTACTTTATTGCACTTATTTGGGGTAATGGAGATGCTGAAGAGCGCAGAAAAGCAGTGATTAAATTCTTTATTTATACACTTGCCGGTTCATTGTTCATGTTAGTAGCTTTCATTTACCTATACCAAAAGGCAGGAAGTTTCTTAATCGACGATTTATACAAAGTAAACTTATCTGCTAATGAGCAGCTTTGGATATTCTTAGCTTTCTTTTTAGCTTACGCAATTAAAATTCCAATTATTCCTTTTCATACCTGGCAGGCTAATGTTTACCAAAAAGCGCCCACAGTTGGAACTATGCTTTTATCTGGTATCATGCTAAAAATGGGATTGTATAGTGTAATTCGTTGGCAATTGCCAATTGCACCTCTTGCTGCAAAAGAATACATGAATATTTTCATCGCTTTAGGAATTGCAGGTGTAATCTACGGTTCAATCGTTGCATTGAGACAAAAAGATTTAAAAAAATTATTGGCTTATTCTTCTCTTGCTCACGTTGGATTAATTGCTGCGGGAACTTACACACTAACTGTTGATGGTTTACGTGGAGCCGTTTTACAAATGATCGCCCACGGTTTTGTTGTAGTTGGATTATTCTATGCTGCAGAAATTATTTACAGAAGATTTCAAACAAGAAACATTTCAGAAATGGGTGGTATCCGTACGCAATCGCCAAAATTCACTTCTATGTTTTTAATTTTGGTTTTAGCCTCTGTGGCTTTGCCAAGTACTTTTAACTTCGTTGGAGAATTTACGGTTTTGTATAGTCTTTCACAAATCAATATTTGGTTCGCCGTTCTGGGTGGAACAACTATTATTTTAGGAGCTTATTATATGCTAAAGATGTTTCAAGGTGTAATGTTAGGAGAAACCAATTCGAAAACTTTTGCAGATGTATCTGTTAATGAAGGAATTTCATTAGTAGTAATTATTGCTGTTTTAATTTTCTTCGGATTTTATCCAAAACCAATTACAGATTTGATTACACCAAGTTTAGAAACAATTTTGAGCGTTATCAATAAAAATTAATATTTTAAATAAAAATAAATTAGGACATCTGTAGTTTGGATTTCCTAAATCAAAAAAGCAAAAATGAATACATTAATAGCTATAACAGGATTGGGTATTTTCTGCCTATTATTTGAAATTCTTAATTTAAGAAAAGCCATTGTTCCCATTACCATTTTGGGTTTATTGGGTGTGTTGGCACTTAATTTTTCTGAATTTGGATCAACAGAAAGTTACT
Source organism: Flavobacterium aquidurense (assembly GCA_900107365.1). Taxonomy (GTDB): domain Bacteria; phylum Bacteroidota; class Bacteroidia; order Flavobacteriales; family Flavobacteriaceae; genus Flavobacterium; species Flavobacterium aquidurense. Next base: position 82,129 of record FNPS01000010.1, on the reverse strand, counting down.
ACAACAATATGATCACAGTGAGTAAATTCTCTACTGCGTTCTCATCATTGTTCATTATCCTGACCATTTTCCTGGTTGCATTAAGTCATAATTTCTACGAAAACCATCCAACCAAAATTTCAGATTTTGTTGCTATAAAAGTATTTTTATTAGCTGGAGGAGTTGCAATGGTTTCTTTTGGAAACTTAGCAATGTTTTTCTTAGGAATCGAAATTCTGTCAATTGCTTTATACGTACTTGCTGCAAGTGAGCGTTTGAATTTAAAAAGTAACGAAGCTGGTATGAAATACTTTTTGATGGGATCTTTCGCATCAGGAATTATTTTGTTTGGTATCTGTTTGATTTACGGTGCAATGGGAAGTTTTGATGTTGTTGAAATCAGCGAAAGTTCTTTATCTGCCGAATTACCAATCTGGTTTCCTATTGGAATGGTTTTAATGGTAATCGGAATGTTGTTTAAAGTAGCTGCAGTTCCGTTTCACTTTTGGGCTCCGGACGTTTACGAAGGATCACCTGCTCTGACAACTGCTTTAATGAGTACTTTGGCAAAAGTAGTAGCGATTGCAACATTATATAAACTAATCTCAGTATTGAATTTAATTCCATCACTTGAAAATCAGGATTTATTACCAACTTTTGAAAACATTGTGGTTATCATTTCTATTGCTTCTATGACAGTTGGAAATATAATGGCATTGCGTCAGGTAAATGTAAAACGTATGTTGGCATTCTCCGGAATCTCGCATGCAGGTTTTATGTTGATGACTTTATTGACAATTGCAACTTCAGCAGGAGTTTTATTATATTACACAGCTGCTTATGCATTAGCGGGAATTGCTGCATTTAGTGTTATTTTATATGTTTGCAAAAATCAGGATAACGAAGATATTACCAACTTTCACGGTTTAGGAAAAACAAATCCGCTATTGGCTGCAATCTTAACGGGTTCCTTATTATCGATGGCCGGTATTCCAATTTTCTCTGGTTTTTTTGCTAAATTATTCTTGTTTAATCAAACCATTCAGTCAGGATATATTGCTTTAGTTATTGTTGCTGTTATCAACTCAATTATAAGTGTTGGGTATTATTTCAAACTAATTTTAGCCATGTACTCTAAAGAACCAAATCAGGAACGTACCGGAAAACCATTCCTTATCTATGCTGTTGCGATAGTTTCAATAGTATTAAATATTGTTTTAGGTTTATTCCCGTCTTTAGTTTTAGATTTATTGAAGTAAAAATTTCATCAAAATAAATAGAAGTCCATCAAGAGTTTTTTTGATGGACTTTTTATTTTAAAGCCTTTTTAAAACAAAGAAAATTTCATGTTAAAAATTTTAGAGAAATAATTGCACTTCAAAAAAACTCCATATATTTGAGTACAATTAAATGTATTAGAAATATGAACTTCAATTCAAAAAATCCATTTTTAAGCGACAAGCGTTTTTCATCAAATGCTGTTTCAAAAGCTGAAGAAGTGCACGAAGCAAAGATTATTGATTACAATCAGGAAATGACTTTGTCAGGTACTATCAATAAAACAGCTATTTTGTTTTTAATTTTAACGGCTGGTGCTATGGTAACATGGTGGATGGCATTTAACGGAATGAACCCAATCGTACCTGCTTTTGGAGGTGCCATTATTGGTTTAATTCTAGTTGTTATATCTTCTTTCAAACCTCAGCTTTCACCTTATTTAGCTCCAGGATATGCCTTATTTGAAGGTTTATTTATTGGAGGAATCTCTGCTATTTTTGAAATTAAATATCCTGGAATCGTTATTAATGCTGTTAGTGCAACTTTAGTAACCTTCTTAGTTTGCTTAGGTTTATATAAATTTAAAATTGTAAAAGTTACAGAGCAATTTAAATCTGTAGTTATTGCTTCTACACTGGCGATAGCGACTTACTATTTGTTTTCATGGTTAGCTTCTCTAATTTTTAATTTCACTCCCGTACATTATGGCAATGGTATGATGAGTATTGGAATAAGTGTATTTGTAATTATTATTGCAGCATTAAATCTTTTCTTAGATTTTGACCAGATCGAAAAAGGAGTTCAGCAAAGAATGCCAAAATTCATGGAATGGTTTGGCGCTATGGGCTTAATGATCACCTTAGTTTGGTTATACGTTGAATTTTTAAGATTACTGTCGAAATTATCAAGTAAAGACTAATTTTACTTTATACTATATTTTAAAAAGCCTTTTTGAGTTTCAAAAAGGCTTTTTTTATACATTCTTTTTTCCTTCTTTAGCACAGTGCTTCTGGAAAACAAATTAAATTTTCAAATGAAAATTCCAAAAAAGTAATCTATTTAATTCTTTTTTACTGAAAATTCACTGCTTTAAAAAATAAAAAAGTAATCTTTTTCATTCAAATAAAAATTATTCTCCTCCTCAATAAATTTCAATAAAAAAAGAGCTTTTTTTTAAAATAGACTTGTTCGTTATATTTAAAAAACCGAGTAAAACTAAGACTTTTCGTGCTTTATTTTTTGTATGTAATAAGTTACAATTAGTGTAATTAATTACATAATTACAGTTTCAAGATATATATTTTTACACTATATGTTTTTTTATTCTAAAAATATTAAGAATTTAAAAAATTCATATACTTTTGTGTAATCGATTACAATTAAAATTAAAAGTGATCGACAAAAAACCACTTTAACTATTTTAACCACTTAAACCAAAACAATTATGAAAAAAAACCTACTTTTTCTGACTGTGTTTTTTATTACTATTCAAATTTGGGCACAACAAGTTCAAATTAATGAAGCATCCGGCTGGCTGGAGTCGGCTTTTGTAAAATGGCAACCTGTTAGCGGTGCCCAAACGTACAATGTCTACTACACCGGGCAAGGAGTGACTGACAAAAAAATTGATGATCAACTGATCAGAAGTTACGGAAATTATTTCCGTGCTGATATCCCAGGGCTACAAGCCGGAACTTACACAGTCAAAGTAAAACCTGTAATTTCAGGCGTTGAAGGGACTGGAAGTACGACAAGTAATCTTACTGTTATAGCACAAGATCGTAATGGCTTCGCTTTTGACGGAGGTCGTGTTCCCGGAGGATACAAAGCTGATGGAACACCAAAAGACAATGCTGTAATACTTTACATTACACAAAATACCAAAAACACAATTTCAATGAACATTACTGGCGCAAGTGCAAATCCTTGTGTTGGACTGCAAAATATTTTGTATGCCATCAAAAAAGGAAAAGACACTCGTCCGTTTATCATTAGATTAATTGGAAATATTACGGACATGACCGTTATGGAAGGCGGAGATGTTGTAATCGAGAACGCTAATAATGCTGCAAGTTATGTTACCATTGAAGGCGTAGGAACCGATGCTGTAGCTAATGGCTGGGGTGTACGTATTAAAACAGCTTCTAACATAGAAGTTAGTAATCTTGGATTCATGAATTGTAACAGTACTGCAGGAGATAACGTTGGAATGCAACAAGATAACGATCATATTTGGGTTCATAACTGTGATTTATTTTATGGAAATGCAGGAAGCGACGCTGATCAAATTAAAGGCGACGGAGCTTTAGATAATAAAGCTTCGACATACATTACCTTGTCATACAACCATTTCTGGGATAATGGAAAAGCGAGCCTTTTAGGATTAAGCGAAGGAACCACAACTGGCTTATATATTACGTATCACCATAACTGGTTTGACCACTCTGATTCTCGTCATCCTCGTGTTCGCTACTACTCTGCTCATATTTACAACAATTATTATGATGGTGTTTCAAAATACGGTGCCGGTTCCACGTTGGGTTCGTCGCTATTTGTTGAAGGAAACTATTACAGAAATAGCAAACATCCGATGATGACTTCTTTACAAGGAAGTGACATCTGGGATGAAGCTAATCAAGTTAATAATGCCGGAACTATGGGAACCTTTTCTGGAGAAGATGGAGGGTCTATCAAAGCGTTCAACAACACTTTTGATGCTTCAAATGGAACAAACAATATGCGTTTTGTTGCTTACAATGATCCGAATCCTTTATACAACATCTCAGGGAAAATTAGTTCAACAACTGATTTTGATGCATACGTGGCAACAACAAGAGGCGAAACCGTAAGCAGTGCAGTTAAATCTAAATCTGGAGCAAACACGTATAATAACTTTGATACCAATGCAGCTTTGTACGTAAAAAACTTAGTTGTGGATCAGCCTGCCGCTGCCAAAACAAAAACAACACAGTATGCCGGCCGTGTTTCAGGAGGAGATTTAAAATGGGTTTTTGATAATAGTGTAGACGATACATCTTCACTTGTTATTGCAGCTCTTAAATCGGCATTAACCAATTATACAGGAACATTAGTTGCTGTTCAGGGCGAAGGCAATCCGCCAACAAGTTCTCAAACATTAACTTCTACTGGAAACAACAATCAAACTGTAACTAGCGGAACTGCAATTGCTTCAATTGTATTTACCTGGGGTGGAGATGCTACAGATGCTACTGTAACAGGCTTACCAGCTTCAGGAATTAGTTTTGTAAAAAACACTACAGCCAAAACAATTACAATTACAGGAACTCCAACTGCAACATTATCCTATTCAATTGCAACTACAGGAACCGGAACTCCGGCTACAGGTTCAGGAACAATTACGGTTACACCAGCAGGAAGCCAAACCTTGACCTCTACTTCAAACAATAACCAAACAGTAGCAAGTGGTACTGCAATTGGCTCAATTGTTTTTACCTGGGGAGGAAATGCAACTGATGCTACAGTAACAGGATTGCCTGCTTCAGGAATTAGTTTTGTAAAAAACACTACCGCCAAAACGATCACAATTACAGGAACTCCAACTGCAACATTATCCTATTCAATTGCAACTACAGGAACCGGAACTCCGGCTACAGGATCTGGAACAATTACGGTTACACCAGCAGGAACACAAACCTTGACCTCTACTTCAAACAATAACCAAACAGTAGCAAGTGGTACTGCAATTGGCTCAATTGTTTTTACCTGGGGAGGAAATGCAACTGATGCTACGGTAACAGGATTGCCTGCTTCAGGAATTAGTTTTGTAAAAAATACAACCGCTAAAACGATCACTATTACAGGAACTCCAACAGCAACATTATCCTATTCAATTGCAACTACAGGAACCGGAACTCCTGCTACAGGTTCAGGAACAATTACGGTTACAACCGGAACACCAAGCGGAGATGAAATTCATAATTTTACAACTTCAGGAAAAACCAGTTCATTTTATACTATTACAGGAAATATGAATTCGACTTCAGGATCTGTAACTTATGCTGGATTGACTTTAACAGCACGTTTAAAAATAGAATCAAGCACAACAATTACTTACACAACGACAAGTGCTTCTACTTTAACATTGGTTTTTGATTCAAATTTTACAGGAACAGTTAAAGTAAATAATGTTTCTTATACAGCATCTGCTGGAATCGTTACGGCTTCAATTCCTGCAGGTTCAAATACGATTACTAAAGGATCTGTTGCAAACTTATTCTATATCAGTACACATTATACCGGGGGTACATTACGTATGGCTCAAGCAACAGAAGTCGTTGCAGAACCAGAAACTACGAAAGTGATTTTATATCCAAATCCGGTTGCTGATGTTTTATACCTTACTAAATCAACTCAAACTGTAGAAAAAGTTCAGGTTTATAATATGTCTGGTACATTAGTGAAAAGCGCCGGAAAAGATGCTGAAAGTATCGATTTAAGTAACCTTATTCAAGGAACATATCTAGTAAAAGTTTATACTAATGATGGTTCTTTCAATCAAACTATTCTTAAAAAGTAAAACTTATAAAACGGTTTTAAAAAATAAAAGGCTTCCAAATTTGGAAGCCTTTACTATATAATATGTTTTAAGATTTATTACAAATCGAATTTAATTCCTTGTGCCAAAGGTAAACTTGTAGTATAATTGATTGTATTTGTTTGACGACGCATGTATATTTTCCAGGCATCAGAACCAGATTCTCTTCCTCCGCCGGTTTCTTTTTCTCCTCCAAAAGCACCACCAATTTCAGCACCGGAAGTTCCAATGTTTACATTTGCAATTCCGCAATCTGATCCAACTACAGATAAAAATCTTTCCGCTTCACGCAAATTGTTTGTCATAATTGCAGAAGACAAACCTTGTCCCACTCCATTCTGAATTTCGATTGCATTATCAACTTCTCCTGAATATTTAATTAAGTATAAAACCGGAGCAAATGTTTCATGCTGCACGATTGCAAATGAATTTTCAGCTTCTGCAATAGCCGGTTTTACATAACAACCGCTTTCGTAACCTTCTCCTGAAAGCACTCCGCCTTCTACTAAAATTTTTCCACCTTCGGCAACCACTTTGTTTAATGCGATTGCATACATTTCTACTGCATGAGTATCGATAAGCGGTCCGACATGATTGTTTTCGTCAAGCGGATTTCCGATACGCAATTGCTTATATGCCGCCACTAAAGCATCTTTCACTTTATCGTAAATACTTTCATGAATAATTAAACGACGCGTTGAAGTACAACGTTGTCCTGCAGTTCCTACGGCTCCAAAAACAGCTCCAATAACCGTCATTTTAATATCGGCATCCGGAGTTACAATAATGGCATTGTTTCCGCCTAACTCTAATAATGATTTTCCTAAACGTCCCGCTACGGCCTGTGCAACAATTTTCCCCATTCGGGTTGAACCTGTTGCAGAAATTAAAGGTATACGGGCATCTTTTGTCATTAACTCCCCTATTTGATAATCACCATTAATCAAACATGAAATTCCTTCCGGAAGATTGTTTTCTTTGATCACCTGAGCAATGATATTTTGACATGCAATTCCGCATAAAGGGGTTTTTTCAGAAGGTTTCCAGACACAAACATCTCCGGAAATCCATGCTAAAGCCGTATTCCACGCCCATACAGCCACCGGAAAGTTAAACGCCGAAATAATCCCAACAACACCCAACGAATGATATTGCTCATACATACGGTGTCCTGGTCTTTCAGAATGCATGGTTAAGCCGTGCAATTGTCTTGATAAACCCACTGCAAAATCACAGATATCGATCATTTCCTGAACTTCTCCGTAACCTTCCTGCAATGATTTTCCCATTTCATAAGAAACCAATTTACCAAGGGCTTCTTTATTCTGACGTAATTTTTCTCCAAACTGGCGTACAATTTCGCCACGTTGTGGCGCAGGAATTAAACGAAATGTTTTGAATGCTTCCGTCGCTGAACGCAATACTTTTTCGTAATCTTCCTGTGTTGACATTTTTACCGAAGCAATCAATTTTCCGTCAACTGGGGAAAAACTATCCAGAATTTCTCCTGATGAAAAGTTTTGTAATCCTGTTGAAGTTCCGTCATTTATCAATTTGATGCCCAATTTATCCAGAGCTTCATTCATTCCAAATTGCGATGCTATTGTTGTCATTGTAACTTTTTTAGTTAAAATTGTTATATTTTTTTTTGTAAAGATATTATTTCGAGTTGAATTAAAATGCAATCAAAAAAGAAATAAATGACTTACCTTAATTTATTTGCTTTCTTCTTCTTAATTAATAAAGTTATTATTAGAAGCAAAAAAATACTTGTGCCAGACAAAATATAAATTAATAAATCCTTACGCTTTAAACTTTCTTGAAAAGAATTCTTTACCAGATCAATTTGATATTCTGTATTATTTTGAAATTTAATAATTGTTATTTCATTTCTCTTTTTAAGATCTTCTTTTTGCAAATCAGCTAGGTCATTCAATTCCTCTTCTGAAATATTATTCAATAAATTAGTTCTTGAACAAAGTGAACAATTAAGCATCTTGCTGTCTTCTTTCGCATAAATTAAATATTCATGACCTACATTAAAAATGAAATCACAACTTGCAGTATCAATATATAAAATCGTTCTATAATCTCTACCAGGGTAAAAAAATCCTTTGTACGACTTTTTTATTCTAACAGTAAATGCATACACTTTTTCTCCATAGCTTCCATAAAGCAAACTATCTACTTTGACAATTTTGCCAATAAAAACCTGACTTGCACTTTCCCAATTTTTTTTAATCGAAGATTTCTCTGCACAGTCACAGCAATAAACATTTGAAGTAAAAAAACTTATAAATAAGATTAGATATAGTTGTTTCATTTAGGGATGCCACTTTTATAGTTACAGTAAATTTAGGGTTAATTAACATCAATAAGTAGGGAACAAAGTAATTTATTCCTTTTAATTCATGAAATTTGCAATAACAAAATTATAAAAACATGTCCATTTTCAATCGAATACTAATCTGTTTACTTTTAATTACATCGAATGCTTTTTCTCAAAAAATACAAAAACCTTCTTTTCAGGTTGTCCCTTTAGGAGTTAAAGGCGGTATTGATGAAAAAAATCTATCAGCTTATTTATTGGCACCAATCAATACAAACGATTATATCAGTTTGGATGCCGGAACTATAAATGCCGGAATTGAAAAAGCCATTGAAAATAAAGTTTTCAAAGTTTCAACAAGCGACGTTCTGAGAAAATACATAAAAGGTTATTTCATTTCGCATGCGCATTTGGATCATGTTTCAGGATTGATTATTAATTCACCTGCCGATTCAGCTAAGACTGTTTATGCTACTAATAAATGTATGGAAATGATGGAAAACCATTATTTTAATGATCAGACATGGGCTAATTTTGGAGATATTGGTCCCGGAAAACCCTTGAAAAAATATCATTTCCAAACTTTAAATATTGGCGAAGAAACTCCTATCACCAATACTACAATGACGGTAAAAGCTTTTCCGTTAAGCCATGTCAATCCTTTTGAGAGTACAGCTTTTTTAATTAAAAATGGAGATGCTTATGCTTTATATTTAGGAGATACGGGACCTGATGCTGTTGAAAAAAGTACTTATTTGAAAGATTTATGGACCGCAATTGCACCCCTTATAAAAGCCAAACAACTAAAAGGAATTTTTATTGAAGTATCCTTCCCAAATGAACAACCCGATCAATTTTTATTTGGGCATTTGACTCCAAATTATTTAATGAAAGAACTTCATGTTTTAGAAGAGTTAGCTGGAAAAGGAACTTTGAAAGGTTTTAAAATTATTGTGACGCATTTGAAACCGCCAACTAAAAATATTGTAACGCTTAAAGAACAGATCAAAAATCAGAATGATTTAGGAGTGCAAATTATTTATCCGGAGCAAGGAAAACTTTTTGAGTTGTAGTTTTTTTTAGCCACAGATTTCACAGATTAAACGGATTTTTTTAAACGTCGAACCTCAATACTTCTTTTGAAAATGAGTGCCCTAGCCCTGATGGGAGGGAAAATCCTTTTGTGCCGGGGTTCGGCACAAAAGATTGGAAGGACAGCAGGAAATAGCTCCTTAAAATTAGTATTATTAAACTTTTCTAATTATTTCTTCGCCACAAATCTCGGATCAGATTCCATTACAGTTCCGCAATTGTCGCAGGTTCTTAAATCCTCAGAATTGTAGAAATGTTCAAAATGAGGCAGGAAATCTTTCTCGATATTATGCAGTTCAAAATACACTTCGTATAATTTATGATTGCATTTATCGCAATGCCAAAGCAATCCGTCAGTATAGCCTTGTCCGGCACGTTTACGCTCGATTACCAATCCAATTGAACCCGCTGAGCGAACCGGAGAATGAGGAATTTTAGCAGGATGCAGGTACATATCTCCAGCATTTAGCTCCATTTCTTTGCGTTCACCATCTTCCTGAATAACGACTTTTATGGTTCCTTCCAATTGATAAAAAAGCTCCTCGGTTTCATTGTAATGATAATCTTTTCGAGCATTTGGACCTGCAACTATCATCACAATATAATCGCCGGAATCAACATAAAGATTTTTATTTCCAACTGGTGGTTTTAATAAATGACGGTTTTCGTCGATCCATTTGGTAAGATTGAAAGGTTTTGCTATTGCCATTTTTTAAGATACTTGGTTTCTGAGTAGCTAAGTTAGTAAAAAGTATTCAGTCGCAGTCACAGTTTTCAGTGTGAAAAGAAAACTGTGACTGAAAACTGTGACTGCGACTATTTTATCTCTTTTATCAAATAAATATAAACAGGAAAGTGATCGCTAAAACCAACTTCTGTCTGACTATGTCGAAGCGGATATCCTTTGTATTGACCTGAAGTCTGAACCAAAAAAGATCGATTAAAAATACCTGCTTTCCAAAACATAAAAGTGGCGTAATCAGGTTTTATAACGGATTGTGTCATCATAATTTGGTCGAAAATGTCCCAGGAATCACGAAAAGCAATAGTTCCCATTCCTTTATTGGCCATTTCTTCAAACGGATTAAAAACACCAAACTCCGGAACTTCTGCCTTCTTTGCTTTTGCCCCTAAAGCTATTTTTACACTTTTATTAAACGGTCCATCATTTAAATCGCCCATTGTAAAAACTTTGGCATTTGGATTAATGCGCTGCAAGGAGTCGATAATCTTTCGATTTAATCTTCCGGCGGCTTCTCGAAATTGGCTCGAAGCTTTTTCTCCACCCGATCGCGACGGCCAGTGATTTACGATAATAGTTATTTCCTCACCTTCTAAAAATCCGGTAATTAAAAGCTGATCTCTGGTAAAAACACGATTATTATCCTTTGCTATTTCTCTTTTATCTTCAAGTTCATTATCAGGTTCTTCATTTTTATCTTCCTTTATTACAGCTTTCTTTTTATAAATTAATAATGGAATATTAGAAAATGAAGTTGGCTTGAAATATTTCTTTTGATACAGTAAAGCAACGTCGATTCCGCGTTTATCAGGTGAATCAAAGTGAATAATTCCGTAATCAAAAGGAAGCAGTTTGGGTTCTTTAATCAAATCTTCCAAAACTCCCCGATTTTCAATTTCAGAACCTCCAATAATTGTTGGGGCATTTGGATTTTCTGGTGTTCCAATTTCAGCAATAACTCTGGAAAGATTCTTTAATTTTTGATGGTATTTTTCTTCTGTCCAATGCTGTGCTCCTGTTGGCGTCCATTCGTCATCATTGGTATTGATATCATTATTCGTATCAAAAAGGTTTTCGAAATTGTAAAACGCAACCGTGTGGATGATGTATTTTTTGGACTGCGCCTGAAGCGAAATAGAAAACAGCATAATCAGATACAACCGGAATTTAATAATCTGCATAATTTAATTTTTTAGAATTCAATACTATGAAAAAATAATTGTAATTTGTAAGAAAATTCAAATAAAATATTTTTGCTATTTATTTGTTTATGCTAAAATCTCTTGTAACTTGCTTGCTTAATTTACGGCCTTTCCAAAAATGAAAAAATTGCTTTTCGTCCTTGTATTCTCTTTACTTTTCCAAATTTCTCATTCGCAAAAAAACAGTTCATTTGCTGACAGCATCAGAATAAAATATAAAATTCCAGAGCTAGCTTATGCCGTAGTTTCGTCAGATTCTATTTTAGAAATTCAGGCTTTGGGATATCAGCGCATCAATACCAATTTTAAAGCGAAACTGTCGGATAAATTTCGTTTGGGATCGATAACAAAAACAATTACCAGTTATTTGGCAACCGTTTTGGTGAAAGAAGGAAAAATTAAATGGGATACAAAATTTTTTGATTTGTATCCCGAATTAAAAGCAAAAAGCAACCCTGCTACTTATAATTATACTTTGCAGGATTTTATCACTTTTCGAGCCAACATTAATACTTGGTCTTACGGGAATGATACGCCAACGCAAAAAGAAATTAAAGGAAATAATCAGCAGCAGCGATATGAATTTATTGCCTGGTTTTTACAACAGGAGTCGTCAATTGCAGAAAAAAAAGATATTTATTGGTCCAATCCAAGTTATGTTGCCGCTGGACTTATGCTTGAAAAAGCAACCGGGAAAACGTATGAAAATTTAGTACAACAACTTGGGAAAAGTTTAAATATCGATTTTGATTTTGGTCAGCCGAATTTAAAAGATATTAATGAGCCTTGGGGACATGATGAAGATTTAAAACCTGAAGGACCGGCACTAAACTACAAACTAAACTGGCTTTCGTCGGCAGGAAATATAAATGTTAGTTTGCCGGATTATTGTAAATTTATCCAAATGCAACTTCGGGGTTTAGCAGGAAAATCTAAAATAGTTACGGCAAAAGAATTTAATAGGATGCATTACGGTTTGCCCGAATTTTCCTTTGGATGGAACTCAGAAATTAACGAAAAAAGCAAATTGTTGTATTCTTTTCACAACGGAAATCCCGGAACTTTTTTAACCAAAGTGTATCTTTGTGAAAGTATCAACAAAGCCTTTATCATTTTTGCAAATGTTCAGGCTGAGGAGCCAGACAAAGGATTAATGTTTTTACTTGACGAATTGCAAAAGAAATATGGCGGTTGAAACAATCGAAACCGATTTAAAAAATAATTTTATAATTTTAAGCGAACGAAAAAGGAAAATATGAAAAAGGAAAATATCCGTTACTTAAAGAAATTCTCTATACGCTATAAATTCGTATTTCTTATTTTTGCTTTGCAATCATTCACCTGTCAATCTCAACAAACCATGATCACACCACCTTATTTACAAAAAGGAGATACCATAGCACTTTTAGCAACTGCCCGAAAAAATATCGACGACAACCTTAAGCCTACTATAGATTTATTACATAGCTGGGGATTAGAAGCTGTTATTGGAAGCACAATTGGACTTGATTACAACCAATTAGCCGGAACAGATGAGCAACGTGCAGCTGATTTTCAGAAGCAATTGGACAATCCGAATATTAAGGCGATTTGGTGTGTTCGCGGTGGGTACGGAACTGTTAGAATGCTTGATTTATTAGACTTCACGAAATTCAAACAACATCCAAAATGGATTATTGGTTTTAGTGATGTTACGGTTTTACACAACCATTTAAATACAATGGGCTATAAATCGATTCATGGTGTAATGCCTGTAACGATTCCACGCGCAACTCCGGCAGCTATTAGTTCTATGAAAGCGAGTTTGTTTGGGGAGCCTTTATCTTACTCTGTTGGTCCGGACAAAATGAATCGTTTCGGAACAGCAACTGGTGAATTAGTGGGTGGAAATTTATCTATTTTGTACAGTTTGTTAGGATCTCCATCGGCTATAGACTGCAAGGACAAGATTTTATTTATAGAAGATTTAGATGAATATTTGTATCATATTGATCGTATGATGATGAATCTTCGTCGTAATGGCTGCATCGAGAGCCTGAAAGGAATTGTTGTTGGAGGAATGACAAAAATGAAAGACAATGAAGTTCCATGGGGTAAAAATGCTGTTGAAATTATAGACGATGTAACCAAAAAATATAATATTCCTGTAATCTTCAATTTTCCTGCGGGGCATATTCAGGACAATAGAGCTCTGATTATGGGAAATACTGTAACTATTGATGTAAATGCATCTGGAAGCACACTTACTTTTAAAAAGTAATATTCCTTCTCAATATTCTTTAAATAGGGATATCAAAATACCACATAAAATCACGCAAAGACGCAAAGTCGTAAAGTAAATTAAAACTTTGCGACTTTGCGTCTTTGCGTGAAATTACTAACACGCACAGCACAGCTGCCACTGAAAACTCAAAAAAATGGCTGAACACAATGAACTAGGAAAAGAAGGAGAAAAACTGGCCGCAAAATACCTTCAGGAAAATGGATATGAAATTCTAGATCGAAACTGGACTTTTCAAAAGGCTGAAATTGACATCATTGCACAAAAAGATAACTATTTGGCCATTGTTGAAGTTAAAACAAGATCGAGTTTAGATTTTGGAGATCCGCAGGATTTTGTAAAACCAAAAAAAATTCAATTACTCATAAAAGCAGTAAATGCCTACATAAACGATAGGGAAATGGATTTTGATGATGCAATGGAGGTTCGTTTTGACATCATTGCGATCCATAAAGACGGCGAAACATTTGCAATTGAACATCTTACCGACGCTTTTTATCATTTTTAACATAAATTTTTATTGTTATAATTGTAACAAATTGTTTTTTTATTTATATTTGCAAAGATTTATAACATCACTATTACACCAAACCAACACAATTACATTACAAAAAAAAAGAAAAAAAATTATGAAAACCGTTTCTTCTATCGTCGAAAATTACATCAAAACCAAGCCGTTTTTATTAAATGCATTATCTCTAGGAATAATTAATTTAACCTCCCTGTCCCGGAACATTATGACCGAGTTAGAAAGTGAATTTGGCAAAGAAGTAAAACAAGGCGCTGTTGTAATGTCTCTTAAAAGACTTACCGAAGAATTAGATTTTAAATTGAACCACAAAATCAATAAAGTAATCAAGAATATTGGTGAAATTACGGTTCGTTCTGAATTGACGGATTACACATTCGCAGCTTCAGAAACTGTTTTAAACAAACAAGCCGATTTAATTTCTGATATTAATGCTTTATCTGATATTTTTTATACTTCATCTCGTGGCGTAAATGAAACCAATATTGTTGTCAGCAGTAGTGTAAATCATTTGGTTGAAAAACACTTTATGCGCGAAAAACTGATTCAGAAATTAGATAATCTGGCTTCCATTACAGTAAAATTACCAAAAGAAAATATTGTAGTTCCTGGTATTTATTATTTCATTTTCCAACGTTTGGCTTGGGAAGGAATCATCATAAACGAGGTAATTTCAACTTCAAATGAATTTACCATTTTGGTAGGAGAAGATCAGGTTGATGTTGCTTTTAAAGTAATTAAAGATCTGAAAAACTAATTTTTATAAGCTACTAAGATTTTATTATACAATCCTTTTGTCTTTTCAAACAAGACAAAGGGATTTTTTTTTGCTTGTATTTTAATTTCTTTTCAAATTTTCATTTTCGCAAATAAGAATATTCTCAAAAGACAAATTCTAAATTAAATTACAATTTAGCAAAGTGTCAAAAATACACTTACTTGATAAAAAGCCACTTTCGGGCTGTTTTTACCTCATTCGTTCAAAAAATGTTAGAAAAATAAGAATTAAGTTTTTTTACATATCATTTGTTGCGAATAATATTTTTATATATTTGCTGTGAAGTCAAACAACAATCTTCTGTTTGACAGCCAAGTATAATTAGAATTAAATAAAAGACTAATTAAATTGCCAGAAACAAAAAACCATAGCGAACAATTACTAGTTAGTGAGCTCAAAAGTGGCAACGAAAAAGCATTTCGCCAACTTTTTGATCACTACTATCAAGATATCTATGGGTATAGCATTAGTCTTTTAAAATCGAAGGAGGCCGCCGAAGAAAATGTTCAGGATGTTTTTATGAAAGTATGGCAGCATCGCGAAAACCTAAATGCAGAACAATCGTTTAAAGCTTATATTTTTACCATTGCAAGAAATCAGGCTTTTAACACCCTAAATAAAGCTGCCAATGATTTGGCTCTTAAAGAAGCCGTTTTTTACGAAAGTCAAAAATCGCATGAATATGGCGACTATTCCATTCGCGAAGCCGATTGTAAAAAGCTTCGGAAACAGGCCATGAAGCAGCTCCCTCCAAAACGAAAGCAAATATTTAAAATGTCCCGAAAGAAAGGCATGAGTTACGAAGAAATAAGTCAGGAACTCGGCATCTCTATAAATACAGTGAGGAACCAAATGAGTAAAGCATTAGAATCAATGCGAGTCTTTTTTCACCTTCATGACGAAATTATCTAAACCAAAATAACCACAGACCATCAAAATCATCCTTTTCGGATGATTTTTTTTTGTTTAACCGCAAATTTAAAACTGACGCCGATCTTGTCATTTCGACGAAGGAGAAATCCTCGTGAGGAGCTCGACAAAGATTGGATTATTGTTGCGGAGTTACTTGCGAGGATTTCTCCTTCATCGAAATGACAAAAACTACGATTTTGCAAAAAAAATAAAAAAAATTTAAAAAATATTTTTAATGCAAAAAATCAGCAAAATCAGTACTTAACAAGCTTTTTCGCTTTCTGTAAATGTTAAAATTAAAAAATTTACAACGTTTGAGTAGTACTCAACTTCCTTTCAACTGTATTATATCAGAACCGGACCTAAAAAACAATTCGTAATGAATTCAAATTCTGAAATAAAAACCCTTTTACAAAAGTTTGTTTTAAACCAGTGTACACCTGAAGAAACAAATGAAGTAATTGCGTATTACAAAAAAAATCAACTTACAGACGATTTTCCGACTGTAGAAGACATTCAAAATCTTTTGGGCGAAATGCCAAAAATGAATCAGCAAACTGCCGATGATATTTTCTTAAACATTTTATCAGCATCAAAAGAAAATGAAACTACAATTGAATTACATCCAAAAAAATCAAATTTCAGAAAATACATTTCGATTGCCGCTTCGGTAGTTGTTTTATTAGGAATTGGGCTCGCTTATCAAAAAGGAGCTTTCAATACTAAAACAGAACCAAAATTCGATGTCAAAAGTACAGACATTGTCTTGCAGTTAGAAAATGGGAATGTTCAGATTATTTCTGAAAATAACAAAGTTGAAGTTAGAGATGCTGACGGAAATGTAGTGGCAAATCAGAACGGAAGTACAATTGTTTACGACAATAATTCTGATTTAGAGAAAGTAACTTATAATACTATTAAAATTCCATATGGTAAAAGATTTCAATTGCAATTGTCTGACGGTACGCTTGTTCATTTAAACTCCGGGACAACTTTAAAATATCCTGTGAAATTTATTGCTGGCGAAAACAGACAAGTGTTTTTAGATGGAGAAGCTTTTTTTGATGTTGCGAAAGATAAAAAGCATCCATTTATTGTTAATGCAGACAATTTGAATGTACGTGTTTTAGGAACTCATTTTAATGTTTCAAATTATCCTGAAGATGCTGTAACAGATGTTGTTTTGGTTGAAGGTTCAGTTGGAATGTACAACATAAACGAAGAATTTGATGCTGATAAAAATACGGTCCTAAAACCGGGTTACAAAGGAAGTTTTAATAAAGAAAATAACATGATTTTTACAAAACCTGTTATTACAGATATTTACACTTCATGGATCAATGGCGGACTGACTTTCAGAAATATGACTTTCAAAAACATTATTACCAAATTAGAAAGACGATACAACGTAACTATTGTAAATAAAAACGAAAAACTGGCAAATGAAAAATTCAATGCTAGTTTCAGTGATGAATCAATAGAAAAAGTAATGAGCTATTTTAATGACATTCATGGCATTAATTACACGATAAAAAACAATCAAATACTAATTAAATAACCACTAAAACCAATGAAAAAACATGATGAGAAAATACTAAAATAAAAAAATCGGAAAGAGCTGCGAACAATTTCCGATTAACTAAGTGATTGAATATAACGAATTAACTACAATCAATTAACAAAATTATGAAAAAAAAATCAAAGAATACTGGGTTTTTATACCGAGTGTTCCAAAATGACCTAAAATTGAAACTAACTACACTACTTATTTTGGTCGCCATGTTTAATATTAGAGGGAATACTTATGCCCAAAAAACAAAAGTAACCCTTGAATTAAACAATTCAACAATCGAAAAGGTTATTGAGACCATAGAACAAAAAACAGATTTCAGGTT
The DNA here is from genome assembly GCA_900107365.1 of Flavobacterium aquidurense. Lineage (GTDB taxonomy): Bacteria > Bacteroidota > Bacteroidia > Flavobacteriales > Flavobacteriaceae > Flavobacterium > Flavobacterium aquidurense. The sequence goes on along the minus strand of FNPS01000010.1, from coordinate 64,536 downwards.
TATTTACAAACTGAATGACATCGATTTAGATCGAACGATTTCAATTTCTGTAAAAGATCAGCCAATAAATATTGTTCTGGATAAACTTTTTAAAGGAACTCCAACTGAATTTAAAATTAGAGATACTCAAATCATTTTAAAAAAGCCAGAACTTAAAACTGAAGCTATTATATATCAAAAGCAAACGGTTTCGGGGATTATTACTGATGAAAACGGTTTGCCTTTGCCAGGAGCTTCTATTCTTGAAGAAGGAACAAGAAATGGTATGGTTACAGATTTTGACGGGAAATACAAAATTACTGTTGAAAGCAGTTCATCTGTAATTATAGTAACTTTTGTTGGATATAAAGAAAAAAAGGTCGTTGCCAACCAAAGTGTTATCAATATTCAACTTATTCCTGATGCTACAAACTTACAAGAAATTGTTGTGGTTGGTTATGGTTCTACAGCAAGAAAAGATGTTACCGGAGCTGTTTCTTCAATTGCTGCAAAAGACATGAATCAGGGTGCTATTTCAAATCCGTTATCATTGATTTCAGGAAAAGCTGCTGGTGTAAATATTACGCAAATAGGTAGCGAACCAGGTGCAGGACCTAGCGTTCGTATTAGAGGTATTTCTTCCTTAATTGGAGGAAATGATCCGCTAGTTGTTGTTGATGGAATTCAGGGAAATATGGATTTATTAAACCAGGTTCCGCCAAGCGAAATTGAAACGATAGATGTATTAAAAGATGCTTCTGCTACTGCAGTCTACGGTTCTAGAGGAGCGCCTGGAGTTATTATCGTAACTACTAAAAAGAATAAAGCCGGAAAAACAACGATGGAATATGTAGGATATACATCTATCGATTTTATTCCAAAAAAATTAGATATGCTTGATGCAGAGGAATGGTGGAAAACAGCCCAAAGTGTTGGTGTTCCTGCGTCTTCAAATCACGGTTCAAACACAAATTGGTACGGTCTTTTGACTCAAACCGGAATTACGCAAACACACACATTATCATTTGGTGGAGGAACAGATAAGTTTAATTACAGAGCGTCTATTACGGCTATTATGCAAGATGGAGTGGTAATTAATTCAAGCAATCAAAAATATATTGGTCGTCTTCAGGCAACACAATTGGCTCTTAATGACAAATTAAAATTAACTTTTAATTTAAATACAGGAGTCAATAATACAACAAGCAGTATTGGTAGTATAGGAACTGTAGCTTATATGTCAAATTTGATCACAAATGCATTATTGGCAAGACCAACAGATCCTGTTTTTAATACAGATGGAACTTACTTTACAGATTCAACCGTATTTCATTATTTAAATCCTTATGCAGCTGCTCAAGAAGTTACAAATGAAAAACAAGAGGATAATTTATTCGGAAGTTTAAAGGCAGATTTGGATTTAGGAAAAGGTTTTTCAGCAAACTGGTTTGGTAGCTGGAGAAAAACAAATTCAACTCAAGGATATTACATGCCGGCAGAATCAACAGATTCTAATGCAATTGAGCAAAATGGTTTTGCTAATATCGATAACAAAAGACAAAATGAAAAATTAACCAATTTAAGTGTTAACTATAAAAGAACTTTCGGAATCCATAGCTTTAATGCATTGGCTTTATACGAATGGCAAAGCCAAACTTATCAGGGTAATTATACTCAGGCAAGAGGTTTTATTAGTGATGAAGCTACTTACAATGCGCTTCAATTTGGTGACATGTCTAAGGTTAGAGCTTCAGATATCAGATCTTATAAAAATGACAGATCTTTAGTTTCTTATTTAGGAAGATTAAACTACTCTTTATTAGATCGTTATTTATTAACAGCAAGTATCAGACGAGATGGTTCATCTGTATTTGGTGCAAATAACAAATGGGGAAATTTCCCTTCAGCATCTGTGGCCTGGCAAATTAATAAAGAGTCATTTATGACTAATCAAAATTTGTTTAATGAATTAAAATTACGTGTTGGATATGGTGTAACGGGAAACCAACAAGGTCTTAATCCACAAACCTCTTTGCCATTGGTTGATAGCGCTGGAAATATTTATTTTGGAGGTTCTATTATCACTAATTTTACCATTTCTCAAAATGCAAATGCTGATTTGAAATGGGAAACAAAAAAACAAACTAACATCGGACTTGATTTTGGTCTTTTTGACAACAGATTAAGAGGTAGTGTCGATGTTTACGATTCTACTACAGATAATCTTTTATTTGACTATACTGTACCTCAGCCTCCTTATCCTTACAATAGAATTAAAGCCAATGTAGGAAGTATTTCAAACAAAGGTTTAGAGGTTGCTCTTGCTTATGATGTTATTAAAACTGAGAACAGCACATTAACATTGGCTGGAAACGTATCTTTCATGAAAAACGAAGTACTAAATTTAAGTGGAAGTATTAATGGTATTCCTTTAAATACCGATTATATATCATGGGGAGCACCCAACTCTTTCTTAGTACAAGGACAACCAATTGGTTCCTTTTATATCTTAGAAAGTACAGGTAAAAATAGCCAGAATGTTGAAACAGTAAAAGATCGTGATGGAAACGGTCTTATCGATCAAGGTTTCAGAAGTCCAGATCGTTACAACGCAGGTTCAGCACTACCAACTTATACTTTTGCATTTAACCCATCTTACAGATATAAAAACTTTGACGCTTCTATGCTGTGGAGAGGTTCTGGAGGAAATAAAATTTACAATACACTTAATCAAAGGTTGAGTATGTTGGAAAATACTGGTAGTTCGAATGTCTTACAAAGTGCTGTTGAAAAAGGAATTTTTACATCTCCGTACGGATCTGATTTATGGTTAGAAGACGGTTCGTTCATACGTTTAGACAATGTTACTGCCGGATATACATTCCGTTTTACTGATAAGTATATAGATAACATACGTCTTTCACTTACAGGAAACAATTTACTGCTAATTACAGATTACACGGGTGTTGATCCTGAATTAAATGTAAGCGCAAGTGGCGATCCTGCAGATAATTTTGGTGCAGATAAAGGAATTTATCCACGTACAAGAAGTATTGCATTTGGTTTGACTGTAAAATTTAAATAGTAAAAAGAAATGAAAATTAAAAATATAGTAATAGCAGGAAGCGTATGTTTCCTAACCCTTTTTAGCTGTACTGATGTCAATGAAAATATATACGACAAATATCAACCAGACACTTTTTATGGAACTCCGGAGGGAGCCAATATTGCCCTTGCCAGTGTTTATGCAGAAATTCCAGGAGACTTTCAGCGTAAAGATGTGCCTGGTGTAGGTTATGCAGGAGCTGATAACGGATGGTATGACATGAACTGTATGTCTTCAGATGAGCAGGTAATCCCACATAGAAATGATGGTAACTGGCAACAAGATTTTGCCCGTTTGTACAAACATGAATGGCTGCCAAGTGACTTCATCATTAATAATACCTGGAACTGGTTGTACAAATCTATTTTCAATGCAAATTTAGCTGTTGAATTATTAGAAAAATCAAAGGCTGAACCTTCAAAAATTGCTGAAGCAAAAGTATTACGTGCTTTCTTTTATTATTTATTGATTGATGATTATGGTGATGTTCCTTTTTTCACAGACAACAACATTACTGTCGATAAAATTCCGCAATCAAGCCGTAAAGAAGTTTTTGCTTTTATTGTTAAAGAATTAACGCAAAACGTAGAAGCACTTTCTGTAACAAAAGGAGGAAATTATTACGGAAGATTTAATAAATGGGCTGGATATACTCTGCTTGCTAAAGTATATTTGAATGCACAGGTCTATACCGGAGAAGCAAAATGGAACGAATGTCTGGCTGCTTGTAACAAAGTAAGCGAAGGGGGTTTTGTACTACATTCAGGTGCAGCAAATGATGCTAGTCCTTTAGGAAATAAATATTACGAATTGTTTGGAGATGTACTTCCGGACGATGAAACTATTTTACCAATTTTCGCAACTCTTGATGTAGTTTCTCGTAATGTTTATGCCGTTCGTAGTGTATATGGTCCACAGGGTACAAATATGTTTGGGCTGGCTGGCTGGAATGGAACTATTGTTCCTACTGATTTCTTCCAAAAATATGCTGTAAATGATGTTCGTAGAAAGCAATTTTTATTTGGAGAACAACCTGGTGGATTTAATTATACTCTTGAAGTTGGTTCTTTAGACAATCCGGGAGCACCTCCTCAGGCAGGAGTTCGTAATGTTAAATTTTATCCTGCAGGAGTAAAATCTGGTGGAGGAGCTTCTAATGACTTTCCAATTTTCAGATATGCAGACGTAATCTTAATGATGGCAGAATGTAATGCACGTTTAGGAAATTCTGCTGCTGCAAAACCTTTTGTTGATCAAATCAGACAACGTGCAGGTTTAGACGCTTTGGCTACAAACCCAACTCTTGAGGATATTTACAACGAAAGAGGATTTGAATTAAACTGGGAAGGTCACAGAAGACAAGATATGATTCGTTTTGACAAATTTTTATTGGCAAACGAATTCAGACCAGCCTCTCCGTCTTACAGAAAATTGTTCCCGATTCCAACGTCTGCTTTAGATGCAAATCATGGTCTTAAACAAAACCCAGGTTACTAAAAACAAAAACTATTATGAAAAAACATATAAATAAATTATTCGTATTAGGCAGTTTGCTTTTTTTAGCTTCTTCCTGCGAAACTGAAGGACAACTAACAACATTAGCAACGGTAACTTTTCCTTCTTCGATTGAAGTTTCATCTAGTACAATTGTACTTAAAGAAGATACTTCAGAACAATCCGCTTTACTTGTTTCCTGGCCAAAAGTAACATATCCTATTGCTGCACCTGTAAGCTATGCTATACAATTTGATTTACCTACCGATATCACAGGAAGCGAAGCCTGGGCAAAATCGAAACGAGTTGACGTTGGAGAAGATGTTTTAAGCAAATCATTTACTGGTTTCGAATTGAATAAAATCGCCACAGACTTAGGGCTTAAACCGAATGTTGCAGGAGAATTAGTAATTCGTGTAGAATCTTCTATGGATCATAGAATTTATTCAGATCCTGTTACAATTAAAGTTACACCTTATCTGAAAACTGTTGTTATAGGCGAAATCTATATGCCGGGTAGTTATCAGGGATGGGCTGTAGAAACAGCTGCTGCTTTAACAGAAATTCAATTAGGAATTTATCAGGGTTACATGACTTTACCCGAAGGTGCAGGTCCTGGATTTAAATTAAATAAAGGAAGAAACTGGGCTCAATTTTACGGTGCAGGTGACACAAATGCTGATTTAAAAAACATGAGCGACACTGATTTTAGTCTACCGGGAGCAGGATCCTATCAAATAAAAGTAAATTTAAATACTTTAAAATGGAGTTCTACTCCATATGCATGGGGAATTGTTGGAACTTCTCAAGCTGGTGGTTGGGATAATAGTACTCCTATGAGCTATGATCATCAAACTAAAACATGGAAAATTACTACCAACTTAACTCCTGGAGCTTTAAAATTCAGACTAAACAACAGTTGGACTATTAATTACGGACCAGCAGATCCTTCAACAAACACTATCAATTTAGATAATGGAGGTGCTTATGACATTCCTGAAGCAGGACTTTACGAAGTTACTTTCAAAATTAATGAAACAGATCCTACTAGTACTGGTTACCCTAAAACTGCAACTTGTACTATAGTTAAAAAATAATCTATCATTATTAAAATAAGCTAGATTAGTTTGAGTGATACCTGCCTTTTTTGAGCGAAAGGCAGGATATCTTTAAACTTTGTACTTATTTAATCAAATTCAAAAAAATATGAAATCAAATATAAACATCATCTACACGCTGCTAATTACATTGGCTTTTATTTCGTGTAGTTCTTCAGATGACAATTCCACCCCTATTGCCCCTTCGCCTTATACACAATATGGCGCTTCATTTGACAAAATGCCAAAGAAAGAGGATGCAATAATTTATCAGGTAAACATTCGTGCATTCAGCCAGGCAGGAACTCTTAAAGGGGTTCAGGACAGGCTTACGCAAATTCAGGAACTAGGAGCAAATGTTGTCTACTTAATGCCTGTTTATCCAGTAGGAAAGGTAAAAGCTTCTGGAGAATTGGGTTCGCCTTACGCTGTGAAAGATTATAAAGCAGTAAATCCTGATTTTGGTACTTTGCAAGATCTTCAGGTTTTAGTTGAAGAAGCGCACAAAAAAAATATGGCGGTTATTCTTGATTGGGTTGCCAATCATACTTCGTGGGATAATGCCTGGATTACACAACATCCAAATTGGTATCAAAAAAATGATAAAGGAGAAATCATCATTCCTCCGGGAACAAATTACAATGATGTTGCGCAATTGGATTTCAATAATACTGAAATGAAAGACGCCATGATTGATGCTATGTCATATTGGGTTTACAATGCAAACATTGATGGTTTTAGATGTGATTATGCTGATTTAGTTCCACAAAATTTTTGGTCCGATGCGATCACAAAATTAAGAGTTATTAAAAAAAACCAAAACATCCTAATGCTTGCTGAAGGCACAAAAGTGAATCATTTTGCTTCTGGTTTTGATTATACATTTGGATTTAACTTTTTTACAGCTTTAGAAAAACTATTCAAAGAAAACAAACCTGCAACTACTATTCAGGAAGCAAACGCAGCTGAATATGCTAACAATTACGATCCTCAAAATAGAATTGTGAGATATACAAGTAATCACGATGTTAACCTTGCTGAAGGAACACCTTACGAACTTTTCGGAGGTAAACAAGGTTCTATTGCTGCGTTTGTTGTCGCTTCTTACATGAAATCTGTTCCAATGATTTACAACGGACAAGAAGTTGGTTATAATAAAAGAATCAATTATTTCGCAAAAACGCCAATCGACTGGACTACTGCGGATGCTTCTGTTTTAGCAGAATACAAAAAAATAATCGCTTTTAGAAATTCGAGCAATGCTATAAAAAAAGGAACTTATACTGGATATAGCAGTACTGAAATAAGCGCCTTTACAATGGTAAACGAAACAGAAAAAGTTTTGGTTCTTTCGAATCTAACAAGTTCAGCAGTTAAATATCTGGTTGCTCCTTCATTAAAAGGAACATGGAAAGATGCTTTTACCGGAACTTCCGTAACTGTTGGTGCCGACTTAACACTACAACCTTTTCAATATTTAGTCTTAAAAAACTAATATTAAAGCAATTTTTAAAATTAGATTTGCAAAAAACTAAATAACAATGAATTTTCAATCCCACAAAATGCCGCTTCAAATTCGTTTGAGCAAAAAACTAGCGCTTTTACTTTTTGTATGTGTGAATTCTTTATGGATTCAGGCACAGGAAATAACTTCGCCGGACAAAAATCTTTCCTTAAAATTTGAATTGAAAGAAGGCGGAATTCCGTCTTACCAATTATCATATAAACAAAAAGCAGTTATAAAACCAAGTTCTTTGGGTTTAGAACTTCAAAATATGCCTTCGTTTTTGGATGGTTTTACCGTTACAAATACAGCACAATCTTCTGTTGATGAAAGTTGGAATCCGGTTTTAGGTGAAGAAAAAACCATTCGTAATCATTATAACGAATTGGTTGTCACTTTAGCGCAAGCAAAAAATAACAACAGATATATTCGCATTCGTTTCCGTTTATTCAACGACGGATTAGGTTTTAGATATGAATTTCCAAAGCAAAATGACCTGAGTTATTTTGTGATAAAAGAAGAGCGTTCTGAATTTAATTTGGCTGGAAATCATAAAATTTTCTGGATTCCGGGAGATTATGATACCAATGAATATGCTTATACGACTTCAAAAATTTCTGAGATTCCTTCGTTGATGAAAAAAGCAACGATTGAAATCAATTCACAATGGCCAATAAAAGAACTTGCTGTCCAAACGCCATCAATGATGAAATCTGATGACGGTTTATACATCAACATTCACGAAGCTGGTTTAATCAATTATCCGGCAATGTATCTTGAAGTTGATGCCGTAAACAACAAAATGCGCAGTCATTTAGCGCCAGACGCAGTTGGTGCAAAAGGGTATATACAGACAGATGCCCAATCGCCTTGGAGAACTATTGTCGTTAGTGATAAAGCCACTGAAATCTTGGCTTCAAAATTAATTCTGAACCTCAACGAACCAACAAGTTATAAAGATGTTTCCTGGATCAAACCGGTAAAATTTATCGGGATTTGGTGGGAATATTTCGTAGCAGGAAGAAGTACGTGGGCTTTCGGAAAAGAAAACAACGTAAAGTTGACAGATGATTTCACCAAGCTTACGCCGAATGGAAAACACGGAGCTACAACAGAAAGAGCGAAAGAATATATTGATTTTGCTTCTAAAAATGGTTTCGATGCAATCCTTATTGAAGGATGGAACATTGGCTGGGAAGACTGGATCAACAACTGGAAAGAAGAAGTTTTTGATTACGTAACCGCTTACCCTGATTTTGATGTGAAAGCAGTTCATGCCTATGCGGCTTCTAAAGGAGTTAAAATTATCATGCACCATGAAACTTCAGGATCTGCTACGAATTACGAACGTCGTTTAGATCGTGCTTTTCAATTTATGAATGACAACGGTTACGATGCTGTAAAAACAGGATATGTAGGTAAAATTATTCCGCGTGGCGAACACCATGACGGACAATGGATGGTGAATCATTATATCAATGTAGCCAAACGTGCCGCCGATTATAAAATTATGATCGACAGTCACGAAGCGGTTCGACCAACAGGTTTAAACAGAACTTTCCCGAACTGGATTGCACAGGAATCTGCACGCGGAACGGAGTTTGAATCGATGGGAGGTTTAGCACCGGATCATACTACAATTTTACCATTTACAAGATTAATGGGAGGTCCAATGGACTATACGCCGGGAATTTTCCAAACTGATCTTTCGTATTACGGAACTGGAAGTACACAACGTGTCAACACAACTTTAGTAAAACAATTGGCATATTATGTTACGATGTACAGTCCGTTACAAATGGCGGCTGATATTCCGGGGAATTACGAGCGCTTTCCAGATGCTTTTCAGTTCATTAAAGATGTTGCTGTCGATTGGGACAACAGCTATATTTTAGAAGCTGAGCCAGGAGATTACATCACGATTGCCCGTAAAGCTAAAGAAAAAGATGCTTGGTTTGTGGGAGGAATCACAGACGAAAATGCGAGAATAGCCAACATTACTTTTGATTATTTACCTGCCGGAAAAAAATTCATTGCCACTATTTATGCTGATGCTAAAGAAGCCAACTGGGATAAAAATCCACAAAAATATACTGTCACAAAAGTTGTTATAACCTCAAAAACAATTTTAAAACAGTATTTGGCTCCAGGCGGTGGTGTTGCTATCAGCATCAAAGAAGGAAATACATCAGAATTAAAGGGATTGAAAAAATTATAGATCGTTACAAAATCTCCTTGTAACTAATTTTTCCACCACGAATTCACGAATTATTAATTTATATAAGATTAAAAAAATTCGTGAATTCGTGGCGAAAAAAAACTATTGCCCATTTTGGGCATATTAAAAACAAAAAACTTGAAAACTATTAACCACAAAATGTTTGTCAAATTTAAAACCCAATGCGAGTGAGAATGAATTTTAGTTAGAGATGCTGACAAGCATGCAAAAAACCGAAATTATGAAAATCAAAATTACCACTAGATTATTTCATTTCACGAAAACAATAGTCTGTTTTCTATTACTATTTGCAAGTTCAGTGTATGCGCAAGATCCCGCTCAGTACGGCACACCTTATACAGGAGTTCCTGACCCACGAGATGCAAATATTTATCAGGTTCACATTCGTCCCCATAGTGCTTCCGGAACTTTAGCCGCAGTTACTTCAGATTTGGACCGAATCAAATCACTTGGTATTAATGTACTTTATTTAATGCCTATTTACCCTTATGGAACCGATTCAAGGAGTTCAAACTCTCCCTATTGTATCAAAGATTACAAATCTGTAGGTTCTGAATATGGAACGCTAACAGATATGCGAAATCTGGTTGATGCGGCTCATGCCAAAGGTATGGCAGTAATGCTTGATATTGCTGTAAACGGAACCTCATGGGATCATCCCTGGACGGTATCTCACCCTGAATATTATCAAAGAACCGGAACAACCATTAATCAGTTGGCAAACTTTAGTGATATAGCCGCACTGGATCTTAACAATACTGCACTTCGCGCAGCAATGAAAGACGCCATGCGTTATTGGATTTTTGCAGCCAATATTGATGGGTATCGTTGCGATTTTGCCAATAATCCTCCTATTGATTTTTGGACAGAAATTATTAGCAATTTAAGAGGTATTACTTCTCATAACTTATTAATGCTTGCAGAAGGAGATCGTTTACAAAATTTTCAAGCCGGATTTGATATGAATTTTGGAGATAAGTGGTTTTATGATGCATTAAAAAATGTTGCAGGAGGAGGTCCGGTTTCTACAAGATTCCAAACCACCAATGACATGGAATATACCTATGCAACAGGAAGTCAGCAAGAAGTGAGATGGACTGCAAACCATGACTCAGAAAACAACAGTGATACTGCTCCTTTTACCGTATTTAAAAGTAATGCCGGAGTAGTAGCAAATTTCTTAGTTTCGGGTTATATGAAAGGGGTTCCTTTTTTAACCAGCGGCCAAGAGGTAGCCTTCAATCAGGTAATTCCATGGCCTTATACCACTGTAAAAATCAACTGGAGCAATACCGCTGCCACACCAGAATTTGCCAAAATTCTTAACTTTAGAAATAGCAGTGCAGCCATTCGTCGTGGTACAATGACTCCTTATGCAAGTGATGATATTTGTGCCTTTACAAAAACATTAGGAACAGAGAAAGTTATTGTGATGACCAATCTTAGAAATGCCAGTAAAACATTTGTGATTCCGGCAGCATTAGCAGGAAGCTATAAAGATGCCTATACTGGTGCTACAGTAACATTGGTTTCAGGAGCTACACAATCTTTCAATGCTTTTCAATATATTGTTTTAACTAATACAAATGTTGCTACTGTAGCTGTTACAGGCGTTTCGGTTAGTCCAACAACAGCGACTGTTGGTTTGGGATCTACGCAACAATTAACTGCAACTTTGGCTCCGGCAAATGCAACAAACCAAAACGTAACCTGGACATCAAGTAATACAGCGGTTGCAACCGTAAATACTTCTGGTTTAGTTACAGCAGTTGCTGCAGGAACAACTACTATTACAGTAAAAACTGTTGACGGAAACAAAACCGCAACTTCAGCTATAACAGTTGCGGCAATTCCAGTGGCTTCTGTAAGTGTTACACCAACTACGGCAAGTTTATACGCAGGAAATACGCAACAGCTTACAGCAACCGTTTTACCGGCAAATGCTACTAATAAAAATGTTACGTATAGTTCAAGCAATACTGCAATTGCAACTGTAAATTCTAGCGGACTTGTAACAGCAGTTTCAGCAGGAACAGCCAATATTACCACTACAACGCAAGATGGAAATAAAACCGCAGTTGCTGCAATTACAGTAAATCCAAATAGTAATTTTACTGTTTATTTCTACAAACCATCAAACTGGGGAACTGGAATTAAAATTTATTATTGGAGTGCTTTGCCAGCGGGAGTTTTAGCAAATGCAACCTGGCCGGGAGTTAATATGACGGATACAGGAAATGGCTGGTACAGTTATACGTTCACCAATGTAACGTCGACTAATTTAATTTTCAATGACGGAACCAGTCAAACTGCCGATTTAAGCCGAAACAAAACAGGCTGGTACATGAACAATACCTGGTATGATTCGAATCCAGGAACTGTTGTTGCGGTTACCGGAGTTACTTTATCGCCAACAACGGCAACTTTATTGGTTGGTGCAACACAACAACTAACACCAACAGTTGCGCCTGCAACAGCAACTAACAAAACTGTTAGTTATAGTTCAAGCAATACTGCCATCGCAACTGTAAATGCAACTGGATTAATAACTGCCATCGCAGCGGGTATTTCAACGATCACTGTAACAACGCAAGACGGAGCAAAAACAGCAACTTGTGCCGTAACTGTTAATGCAACAAATGTTGCGGTAACCAGTGTAAGTTTGAGTCCAGCTACAACTTCATTGGCTGTTGGCGGAACGCAACAATTGACACCGACAATTCTTCCTGCTAATGCAACAAACAAAAACGTTACTTACAGTTCAAGTAACACAGCTGTGGCAACTGTAAATACTTCAGGGTTAATTACAGCGGTTGCAAACGGAACTTCGACAATTACGGTTACAACTGTTGATGGCAGTAAAACAAGTACTTGCGCCGTAACGGTTTCAACTGCAACAGGAAATTATTACACGATCAAAAACAGATGGACCGGAGCTTATTTATCTGATGCCGGAGCAAATGTTGGTTACGGAACTACCGTTTCTGGCAACAATTACAAATGGCAAAAAATTGCTATAGATGCGACTTATTTTGTATTGAAGAATGTAGCAACCGGAGAATTGATTAATATTGAAGGTCAAACTGGAAGTGTTCAGTGTAATATTACCGATACAACATTTTGGAGTGCACAATGGTCAAGCGATTATATCGATGGAACATGGACAAGATTAAGAAACAGATGGCAGTCTGGAAACATTATTCATGTTGAAAACCAAACGGGTTCTGCACAATATGGCAATTCACAAGATGGTTGGTTTAGTGCACAGTGGCAACTAGAACCAACAACAGTTGGAACAGGTAAATCGGCTTTAAAAATTGATGCTGTTTCAGAAACTGATCAAGTAATCGGAATTTATCCGAATCCGGCGACTGACAGTGAATTTCATGTCTTAATGCCTGAATTACAAGCTGGAGATGTGGCTTCGATCACGGTTTCGGACATGAATGGAAGAACGGTTTTAACAGACAGACTTTTGACTTCAGGACAAATTAATCATCATTTAGCTTCGGGGATTTATATCGTAAATATTAATTCTAATGAATTTAATGTGTCGAAGAAACTGATTATTAAATAATGTTTTTTTTTGCCACGAATTCACGAATTAGTGTGAATTAATATTTTTAAAAAAGGAAATGCCGGATGAAAATTTCATCCGGCATTTTTATTTATTCTTTCAAAGCAACGTCAATAGAATTACTAAACCTCTCTTTTAGCCCCGATAGGACTGGAAATCCTTTTGTCCCGGGCTTCGGGACAAAAGATTACTTCACTAAATTTTAATTTTATTTGGAGTTCAGTGAACTTCGTTTGCAAGGGATAGCGGGACTGGTCGTCTTTTGAAACTTAATTCTTCTGCTTCTAAATAAAATTATTCTCCCAGCATTTCCATTAATTCTAAAGCTCTTTTGGTTGATTTTACATTGCAAAAACCCTGAAATATTTTAATCAAAACCCTTAATAGAAATCGTATATTTATGACTCATCTATAATATAAAAATGAAAAGATATCTTATATTGTTTTTGCTAACATTTCAATTAGTGTTTTCACAAGAAATCGCAAAATTAGAACCCTGTGAAGTTTGGCCTGCACATCCAGAAAAACCAACCAAAATGTATGTCTTTATTGGTAAGAAAATTAAAATTTGGGAATCTCCATCAAGTTACTGCAATGTTGGCGCTTTAACTTCTAGAGTTTTATCAAAATATCTGGTAGTTAAAAATATCTATGGCGATTTTAAAAAAGACACTATTCAATTTACAACCTACCCCCCCGCATTCAGCTCCACTTCAACAAAATTATAGTCCATTTAAAACTAGTTTTACCGAATACGATTATTGTTTGTTATACGTGCTAGAATACAAAGGAGAATTAATTCAAACAAGATATGTTTTTGATGATGTTTATATGACAAAAGAAGGTAAATGGGCATCTCCTTTAAAACCAAAAGGATTATACAATACAATCTTTACTGACCTTTTTACACCAAAAAAAATAAATTTCATAACTCCAATTGAGTTTGAATATCAAGATGTTTTTTTTAAACAAATCAAAGAAAATTTCCCTGAAGTCTATACTAAAATAAACGATGGAAAAATTACAGTAGAATATGGCTACTATATTGAAGATTTGTTTGAAATTAGAAAATCAGGGTTGTTAAAACAATATGATTACCTGATAAAATAATCTCTTATTCCTCTCCCAACATCTCCATCAATTCCAACGCTCGTTTAGTAGATTTTACATTTTCAAAAGTCAATAAAAGTCGTAAACCATTAGGCGTTTGTTTTTCTTTCATTTGACAAAGTGAGCTGTATTTTTGAACAAATTGTAAAACCTTTCTGAACTTAGAAGATTGATAATAATCTGACTGTTGATCGGAGACAAAATAGCCAATCATTTTGCCTTTTTTCATTACCAGTTTTTCGATTCCAATGTTGGTTGCAATCCATTTAATGCGTATACTGTTCATCAAGGCATTGGCACGCGGAGGCATTGGCCCGAAACGGTCAATTAATTTGTTTTGAAAAATAACCAGTTCTTCTTCATTTTTTACAGAACCCAACTCGTTGTATAAACTCAAACGCTCTGTAACATTATTGATGTATTCATCAGAAAATAACAATTCAAAATCGGTATCGATTTGTAAATCTTTTACGTATTCCTTCGTTTCAATATCGTTCTCTTCCGGATATAAATCTTTGAACTCGTTTTCCTTCAATTCTTCGATGGCTTCGTTCATGATTTTTTGGTAGGTATCAAAACCAATTTCGTTAATGAAACCGCTTTGTTCACCACCCAATAAATCTCCCGCACCACGAATTTCAAGATCTTTCATGGCGATGTTGAAACCACTTCCGAGTTCGCTGAATTGCTCCAAAGCCTGAATACGTTTTCTGGCATCTTCAGTCATAGAAGAATACGGCGGACAGATGAAATAACAGAATGCTTTTTTGTTGCTTCGCCCTACTCGCCCACGCATTTGATGCAGATCTGACAATCCGAAATTATTGGCGTTGTTGATGAAAATCGTGTTAGCATTTGGTACATCCAAACCACTTTCGATAATTGTGGTTGCTACCAAAACATCAAAATCGCCATTCATAAAACCTAACATTAATTCCTCAAGTTTCGCGCCTTCCATTTGCCCGTGACCAATTCCGACTCTGGCATTTGGCACCAAACGCTGAATCATTCCTGCTACTTCTTTTATATTTTCGATTCGGTTATTGATAAAGAAAACCTGTCCGTTTCGCTGAATTTCATACGAAATTGCGTCACGAATGATCTCTTCATTAAACCCAACCACATTTGTTTCTATCGGATATCTGTTTGGCGGAGGCGTTGTAATTACTGACAAATCGCGCGCTGCCATTAATGAAAACTGAAGTGTTCTCGGAATTGGCGTTGCGGTTAATGTCAAGGTATCAACATTTGCGGCAATCGTTTTTAATTTGTCTTTTACGTTTACACCAAACTTTTGTTCTTCATCGACAATCAACAAACCAAGATCTTTGAAAACGACATTTTTGTTGACCAATTGATGCGTTCCAATTACGATATCCAGTTTTCCTTCGGCTAAATCTTTTAAAGTTTGTGCTTTTTGTTTGGCAGTTCTGAATCGGTTTAAGTATCCAATCGAAACCGGCATATCTTTTAATCTTTCGGTAAAAGTTCTGTAATGTTGGTAGGCTAAAATAGTTGTTGGAACCAAAATGGCAACTTGCTTACTATTATCAACGGCTTTAAAAGCAGCACGAATCGCAACTTCTGTTTTCCCAAAACCTACGTCTCCACAAACCAAACGATCCATTGGGCGATCACTTTCCATGTCGGCTTTTACTTCTTGTGTCGATTTGGTTTGATCTGGTGTATCTTCATAAATAAACGAACTTTCTAATTCGTTTTGCAGATAACTGTCAGGTGCAAATTGAAAACCTTTTTCTAAACGGCGTTTTGCATAAAGCTGAATTAAGTTGAATGCAATATGTTTGACACGCGCTTTGGTTTTTTGTTTTAAAATTTTCCAGGCGTTCGATCCTAGTTTATAGATTTTTGGAGGTGTTCCGTCTTTTCCGTTGTATTTGGAGATTTTATGAAGCGAGTGAATGCTTACATACACAATATCATTATCGGCATAAACCAATTTTATGGCTTCCTGCGTTTTGCCTTCCACCTGAATTTTCTGCAAACCACCGAATTTTCCAATTCCGTGATCGATGTGGGTTACGTAATCGCCAACCGAAAGTGCCGTTAATTCTTTCAGCGTAATATTTTGCTTTTTAGAATAACCGTTTTTGATGTTGAATTTATGATAACGCTCAAAAATCTGGTGATCGGTATACGCCGTAATTTGATTTTCTTCGTCAATAAAACCTTGGTACAAAGGCAAAACTATCGTATGATATTGCTTTCTAATATTCTCTGAATTGGCTTCGTCTAAAGTTTCAAAAATATCGTGAAAACGTTTTGCCTGCGTTTCATTCGAACAAAAAAGGTAATTTTTATACCCGTTAAAATGATTTTCGCTCAAATTATTCAGCAACAAATCAAATTGTTTGTTGAAAGAAGGCTGTGGCTGAAAATGAAATTCAACCTTTTTAGTGGTTTTGAAAATTGATTTTGAGGCCAATTCTACTATCGAAAAATCCAAGGCCCGTTTGATAAACGAACTCTGATTTAAGAATAATTGTTCTGGAGTAGCGTGTTTTATTTCGCCTGAAAGTTTCTCAAAAGCTTCTTCCGCTCTTGCGAATTGTTTGTCTAACTGACTGAAAAGTCCGTCGGTATTTTGAATAAAAAGAACCGTTTTCTCTGAAATATAATCTAAGAAACTTTCGCGATTTTCCTGAAATACCTTGTTTTCGACATTCGGGATAATCGTGATTTTTTTATGCGTTTCTACAGATAATTGTGTCTCTACATCAAAACTTCTGATGCTGTCGACTTCGTTACCAAAAAACTCTATTCTATATGGATGATCATTCGAAAAAGAAAACACATCGACAATTCCTCCACGAACGGAAAATTCTCCCGGTTCTGTAATAAAATCAACTCTTTTGAATTCATATTCAAATAACACTTCGTTGATAAAATCGATCGAAATTTTATCGCTCAGTGCCACTTTCAAAGTGTTTTTATCCAATTGTTGTCGGGTTACTACTTTCTCAAAAAGCGCTTCCGGATAGGTAACAATTACGGCTGGTTTTTTACGTGAATTAATTCGGTTTAAAACCTCAGCGCGAAGCAAAACATTGGCGTTATCCGTTTCATCAACCTGATACGGGCGACGAAATGAAGCCGGATAAAACAACACATCCTGCTCGCCAATCATTTGTTCTAGATCGTTCAAATAATAAGCGGCTTCTTCTTTATTGTCTAAAACAATTAAAAAAGGCAATTCGGTTTTTTTGAAAACAGCACGAATTATAAAAGAAACTGCTGATCCCAACAAACCGCTAAGATGCATTTTTACCTGATTTTGCTCTAGTAATGGCGTGGCAATCTGCTCTGTTTTTGGCAGATTGTCGTAGGTGGTATATAAGGCGTTTTTACTCAACTTTAGGCGAATTTTGTATTGGCGGCACAGGTCCTGAATTTGGAATGGCGCGAGTCGTATCTAACATTTTTAAGAAATCAGCTTCTCCTTCTTCTTTTGGAATTTTATTTTTCTCAACAATCTTATCCATTTGTCTTTCTAAAGAAACCAGTTCTTTGTTGATTTCTCCAATTAAAAAAGTCACTTTTTCGTCTGGAATTGAACTCAAATGAATAAATAAATCCATCATTTTGACTTTCGTAATCAAAATAGAAATTCGGCTTTTTATTTGAGGCTGATTAAATTCTGCAGGAATATTATTGTTTAGTGCTATTGCTTTTTTTGAAATAGCAGTTGATTTTTTCTGAAATGCACCAATTGTCTTTCTTGGTTTTTCACCAATTTCTTTCAGAAATTCACGCCATTCATTCCACGCACTTACATTTTTCTCTGAAGCTTCATTAATTGGTTCGTCGATAAAAACCCAGGCTTTATTGATATTATTGAAGATTTTTTCATTCTTCTTTTCTTCTTTTGCGTTTTCAGCAAGACGTTTTTCATTATCATTTTGACATGAATTCAACGAAAAAATCAAAAGCAAAAAAAGAGATATTTTATATTTCATTTGGTAAAACATTAAGCTACAAAGTTACAAAGTAAATTTACAATTACGAATTCTGATTTTTGCTAAAGAATCTATAAATTAAGGTTGTTTTTTTGCTACTCCAGATCACTATCGGTATGACAAATTAAGAGACTTTATTTTGGGCCATTTATCAATAAAAATAATTTTAGCAGAGAATTTTCAAAGGCACAAAGACACATTCATGCAGGCACAAAGACACACCTCTGGAAAAGAGAATTATCCAACAAACAAACTTTTTCGTTATTGAATTTATAATTTATGATTCTAAAAAACGTATGTAATTGCGAAAACGTTATATTTGTATCTCTAAAAAAAACTACAAAATGAATCCAAAAATCTTGATCATTGGCGCTTGCGGTCAAATTGGGACAGAATTAACCCAGAAATTGCGTAAGTTATACGGAACAGAAAATGTAATCGCTTCTGACATCCGAAAATTAAATACTGACGTTGTAAATTCCGGTCCTTTTGAAGTGGTCAATGCTTTAGATTTTAACCAAATCGAACATCTTGTAGAAGTACATCAAATTACTGATATTTATTTAATGGCGGCACTTTTGTCTGCTACAGCCGAAAAAAATCCTGCATTTGCCTGGGATTTGAATATGAATTCGCTATTTCACGTTTTAAATTTAGCGAAAGCAAAAAAAATAAAAAAAATATTCTGGCCCTCCAGTATTGCGGTTTTTGGACCAACAACTCCAAAAGAGAACACTCCACAATATACGGTTATGGAACCATCTACAGTTTACGGAATTAGTAAACAAGCCGGTGAAAGATGGTGCGAATATTACCATAACATTTATGGAGTTGATGTTCGAAGTATCCGTTATCCTGGTTTAATTAGCTGGTCTACGCCTCCGGGTGGCGGAACTACCGATTATGCTGTTGATATTTTCTATAAGGCTATTGCCGATAAAAAATACGAGTGCTTTTTGTCATCAGAGACTAAAATGCCAATGATGTATATGGATGATGCCATTGATGCAACCATCAACATTATGAAAGCACCTATTGAAAAAATCAAAATACATTCGTCTTATAATTTGGCTGCAATGAGTTTTACACCAACTGAAATTGCTGCAGAAATTAAAAAACATATTCCGGAATTTGAGATTACGTACAATCCTGATTTCCGTCAAAAAATTGCTGACAGCTGGCCGGCCAGTATTGACGATACTGAAGCAAGAAAAGACTGGGACTGGAAACATACTTTCGATCTTGAAACTATGACTAAAGATATGCTGGAGCATTTGGGTTAAACTGAAATTGCCAAAATAATTTAAAGCGTGTTATTCTAAAGAAATTCCTTTAGGATAACACGCTTTTCTTTTTAAATATATTTTTAGACAAAAGTTATTGATTACATAATTTTCTTACTTTTGGTTGCGTTAGAATAATTTCAAATTTTATCTAAAATCATCAATCAATCACAAACAAAATGTTAATCAAATGACAAATTCTTATCATCCTCTCGAACAAAGCAAACGAACTGCTATTGTCGACATTCTTCGCGGCTGGGCTATTTTGGGCGTTGCTATTGGCAATTATTCTGGTCTTCCACACATTAGTTTGCCAAACGAAACCAATAGTCTATTATCTGAAATACTATCTAAATTCGATCAATTTTTTTTCTCTGGAAAATCCTGGACTTTATTAACCATTTTATTTGGTTATGGCTTTGCTATTTTAATTAATAATGTCACCGCAAAAGGCAAAAACCCTATTACCTTTTTTAGCTGGCGAATGCTTTTGCTATTCATTTTGGCTTTTATTCATTCTGCTTTTTGGTTTGGAGACATATTAAAAGATTATGCTTTTTTAGGACTTGTGTTGTTGCTTTTTTATAAATGTCAGGCAAAAACATTAGGTATTATTTCGGCTATACTTATTCTTAGTATTCCTTTTGTAATGGCTTATATCAAAAGCTTTAATTTTGAAAGGATAGACATTATTTCAAATCCTGAATACCTAAAACTCTATTATTCCGGAAACTGGCTCGACTTTTTTAAATTCAATCTATTAGCTTCTTTTTACCAACAAATCATTGCTCCTGGCTATGCAATAACGGCTCATATTGTTATGCTGGCTTGCATGCTTTTTGGTGTTATGCTTCAAAAAATAGAGTTTTTTAATCGTTTAAACGAAATGAAAAAGCTTTTAAAATATGTACTGATAAGCAGCTTAATTATTGCCGTTATAATTGGTATTGTTTTTTTCTTTGCCATTGAAAACAGAGCTGATTTTCTTAAATTTTTTCACCCTTATTTCTGGCTTATTTTAAGTACAATGGTTTTTATTGCAAGCGGAATTAGTTTATTATACATTAACGGTAAATTCAAAACCATCTTCAGCTATTTTGTTGCTGGTGGTAAAATGACCTTGACCAATTATATCACTCAAAATATTTTGGCTGCCTTTATTTTTTCTGGAATTGGTTTGGGAATCAAAGCTACAATGCCCTATTGGTTTTTCTTTGCACTAGCCGTTTTTGTCTTTACTCTTCAATTATTTATAAGCAAATGGTGGTTGTCTAAATACAATTACGGACCAATTGAATGGCTGTGGAGATGCGCCAGTTACAGGCAATGGTTTCCTTTTAAGAAAACACAATCTGAGGTTGCTACTGAAATGAAAATAGTATAATCTCACTTTTAGATAAAATTTGAAAAACAAAAAGCCCTTAAAAATAATTTTTTAAGGGCTTTTTTATGTAAAGAATATTTTAACTTATTTCACCTCAAAAACATTATTTGCAGGTTTTACATCTGCCATTAATCCGCTTGGATCAATTGTGATTTTTTTGATTGCTGTTTTCTTTTTGTCGATTGTAAAACTATAGTTGGATTGCGCCCATGCCCAATCCTCCAAAACAGTTCTTTTAACATTCGGGTTTGGATTTGGTTTGATGAAATTCATCATTCTTAACGGAATATAAAAAGTCTCAGAAGTTCCATCAGCATAGTCAACTTTTAAGTCGATAGGCATTGGCATTCTTCCAATTCTTTCTAACGTTACAGTCGTTTTTCCTGCGTTATCCGCTACGTCTTTGATTCCGTAATCAATCGTATTGGCGGTTTCAGCCCAATCAATTAAATACCAATCCAATTCAGCTCCGGAAACTCTCTCCGCTGTTCTTTTGATATCATTGGGAGTTGGGTGTTTGAATTTAAAATCGTGAAAATATCTTTTTAAAGTTGCATCTAAATTCTCCTGACCAATTACATAAACCAATTGCGATAAAAAGATACTTCCTTTTACATAAGATGAAATACTGTACGGTCTGTTTTCGTCGTAACGATCACCATGAGTTGTTTGCGGTTGTTCTTTACCAGAATTTACTAAACTGTAATAAGCAGCATAATTTCCTTTAAACGGGTTTTCTTCTTTTTTATCTCCTTTCAATTCATTCAAAGCACTGTCTTCGATGTAAGTTGTAAAACCTTCATCCATCCACGGGTGTTTTGATTCATTTGAAGCTAGAATATGCTGGAACCAAGAGTGTCCTAATTCGTGTGTTGCTGTTCCTAAAATTCCTTCAAGAGTTCCGCTTCCTAACATTAGAGTACACATTGCATACTCCATTCCACCGTCTCCGCCCTGAATAAATGAATATTGTTTGTATGGATAAGCTCCTACTCTGTGGTTATAATAATCCATTACTTTTACCATTAAAGGCTCTAATTGTTTCCAGTTTCCGGTAGTTTTTGGATCATTTTTATAGAAGAAATGCAAATCAACATCATTTGGTCCTTTTACAATATCGTGTGTATATTCTTTATCAGCAGCCCATGTAAAATCGTGAACATTTGGTGCAATAAAATGCCATGTCAAAGTTTTTGCTTTTTTTGGATAAACAACATTTACACCAGCATCTTCATAACCATGACCAATGGTGTTTTTATCCTGCAAATATCCAGAACCACCAATTGTGTACTCTTTGTCAATGGTAATTTTTACATCAAAATCTCCCCAAACTCCGTGAAATTCTCTCGCGATATACGGATCAGCATGCCATCCTTCAAAATCAAATTCGGCTAATTTTGGGTACCATTGTGACATCGATAATTCGACACCTTCTTTATTATTCCTTCCTGAACGACGAACCTGAACCGGAACTTGTCCATCAAAATCTAAGGTGAAAGTTGTTTTAGAATTTGGCAAAATTGGTTTCGCTAAAGTCACTTCTAAAATTGTAGATGACGTTCTGGTTTGAGCCGTAACACCATCTTGTTTGAAATTAGTAATTTTTAAAAAACCAATTTCGTTTGGTTTTAAAGTTTCAATACGGCTTTGTTTTATCTCTTTGCCATCAGCATCTTTAATTTTGTTTACCATCCTTGCATCAGGATCTTTTATGGAGTGCAAACGTGCATCCATTTCGCTTCCTGGCTGAAAAGCATTTGGATATAAATGGTAAAATACTTTTCTTAAAGTATCAGGAGAATTATTGGTGTACACCAACTCTTGTTTTCCTTTGTACTGATAGTTTTTGACATCCATAGCAACCTCCATTTTGTAATCAACATGTTGTTGCCAATATGGGGCGTTTTGTGCAAATGCTGAGTTTAAACCAAAACTCAAAAAGGATAATAGTATAATTTTTCGCATCATTGTTTTAATAAAAATGGAAGAGTTGCCACTCTTCCATCGTGATTAGTATTTTATATTATTTATTTCTTCGACATCTTTTCAGCCATCAATAGAGCATTATACGCATTGACCATTTTAGCTGTTTTTGATGATTCAGCTGATGAAACTGCTACTGGTTCTGCATCTGGATTAGGATTTTCTCCCAAAACTATTTTTGAAGGAAGTGCAACTCCAGAATCCATCAAAATTTGTTTTACCTGATTGGCTTTCAATTTTGGATAATAAGAACGAATTAAGGCCGCAACTCCGGCAGCATTTGGTGATGCCATTGATGTTCCTTGCAAATATTTGTATTTATTATTCGGAACTGTTGCATAAATTTCCTCACCCGGAGCAAAAACATCTACATTGATTTTTCCGAAGTTCGAAAATGGCGCTACAACATTTTCTCCATACGTTTTATTGATCGCACCAATTGTAATTACGTTATCTGTAAACTCTTTTACGTTATCTTCAGAATCATTAGGATAATTGATGTTTTTTGTTTCATCGATATTGTATCCATCGTTACCTGCTGCATGAACAATTAAAACATCTTTTTTCTTAGCATATTTTAAAGCGTCATAAACCCATTGTTTGTGAGGAGAAAAACTTTTTCCGAAACTTCCGTTAATCACTTTTGCACCGTTATCAACAGCATAACGAATTGCCAATGCAATATCTTTATCATATTCATCTCCGTCTGGCACCGCTCTTACGGTCAAAATTTCAACGTTATTAGCGATTCCGTCTCCACCTAAATTATTACCACGAACTTGCGCGATAATTCCGGCTACGTGAGTTCCGTGAAGTGCTTCTTCTTTATCCGGACCAAAAACAACATTGTTTCCATAATGATCATTTTTGATGTCATCAGGATTATCGCCTACGATTTTTCTTCCGTCAAATTCTTTATTCAAATTATAATCTAACTCGCCATAAACTTGTTTTCTGTACTCTTCCAATTCCGCTTCAGGATCAAAAGTTGGCCCCGCATTGGTAAAAATTTGGGTCATGATCTTTTTGCTTTGACTAACTTTTGGATCTGTAGACGTGATCGTGCTTAAATCTTCAAGTTTATAAGTCGTTTTATTTAATTCTTTTTTAATCGTATTGTGAACCTCTAATAAAAAGTCTACTTGTTGTTTGTCTTTTATGGCTTTGTCATATCGCTCCGTATATTGTGCCAAAGCATTTTTATATTGGGCAGAACCATCATCTCCTTTTTTAACCACGCGTGTCATTTCAAGGTTTTCATGAACGGCATCGCCAAGGAAATTCCATCCGTGAACATCATCAATAAATCCGTTTTTATCATCATCAATTCCGTTTCCCGGAATTTCTTTAGGATTTGTCCAAATCATGCCTTTCAAATCTTCGTGCTCAATATCAACACCTGAATCGACAATACCAACTATTACTTTTACACCTGTTTTCCCTTGCAATAATTCAGCATAAGCCTTATCAACACTCATTCCCGCTATAGTATCTTTTACCAGATCCAGATGGCTCCATCTTTTTAATTCATTTTCAGTAACCGGAGCTTTTTTTACAATTGCTAAAGGAGCAGTAATCGCTGTTTTAGGAGTTGAATTTTGTGCTTGTAGCGTTACACTACAACCTGCTAAAACAAGTAATGCAAAAGCAGATAAACTATTAGGTTTTATATGACTCATGTCTGTAATTAGGATAAAAGTTAAAATATGGGTCTAAATTATGATTTTTTGTTACATAATACTAACAGTTAACACTGTCTTATGACTATTTTGATTGTAATTTATGAAAATTCTGAATGCTGGCAAAACTATTTCTTATAAAGAATTAAAGCTATTTCTTACGTAAAAATTATAGCTCAAATTATTTCTTTGTGTTTATATTAATATAACACAGCCTTTACGTTTTCCCGTAAGGAAAGTCCGTTTAAAAATTGTACACTTGCGCGACCGAATCATAAACTTATTCTATGAAAACAAAACTACTCTTATTGCTGTTATTGGCAAATTTTTCGCTTTATGCGCAGATTAATTTGGTTCCGAATGGCGAATTTACTACCGCCAACGGATTGATACAAAATTGGACTATAGCGAATGTTGTTAATTCTAATTATGATTATACAACATCACAATATAGTGCGAGATTGTATTATTCAACCGTTTCTCCAAAAATTACTACTCTTGTTCCTATGAAAGCAGGAGTTACTTACACTATAAAGTATAAGTACAAATATGTTAGTAGTAATTATAGTGGTGACCATCCTATTTCGCTAAATATTTCCCAAACGGGAGCTGCAGCCACTTTGTCCAGCAGTACATTTGCTACAAACAATTTATGGACAGAAAAAGTAACTACTTTTACCGCAGATAAAGATTTATCATACAATTTATCGCTTTCTACTTTTAGTTTTGACAGCGCCTCTTATGAAGTTTTGATTGATGCAGTTCAAGTTTATGTTCAAGGTACAGAACAATACACAAAAATTCCTAATCTTAATTTTGAAAAAAGATTAATTGTGCTTGGTCTTGATTCTGGTGCTACTGATGGTCAGGTTCCAACAATAAACATCAATACTCTAACCTCTCTTAATGTTTCAAACAGCTCAATAAGTGATTTGAGTGGTATTGAAGATTTTACTGCGTTAACTACTTTAGATTGTAGCCAGACGGGTTTAACAAGTCTTGATCTTAGCAAAAATCCTAACTTGCTTAGATTGAACTGCGGGGGTAACTACAGTTTAAAAAACTTTGATGTAAGTAAAAATCCAAATTTGATTTTTCTAGACTGCGCTAATCTCAATTTATTGACGCTTAATCTAACTTCGAACACAGCCCTTCAATATCTTGAGGCCACAAATAACTATTTAACGACTTTAGACCTCTCAACCAATACAAGTCTTCTTGAATTACAACTTAGAGGTAATAAGTTAACCAGTTTAGATCTAACAAAAAACACAGCTCTGAAACAAGTAAGCTTTTCAGGCAACCTTATTAGTTCTTTGAACTTATCTACTAATACGGCATTAAAGGTCTTAGATGCCAGTTCAAATAAATTAACGAGCATTGATCTTTCAAAAAACAAATTATTAACAGATTTAACCATCTATGGAAATCAATTAACATCTTTGGATCTTAGCAGCAATAATGCTCTAATTACCTTGAACTGTAGTTCTAACAAGCTAAGTAGTCTGAATTTAAAAAATGGCAATAATGCCAACTTTTTATTAAGTCGTTCTATTGGTTACATTAATGTTAACGGTAATTCAATGGGTAGCTCTAATGATTCATCATTTGGAAGCAATCCACTAAGTTGTATTCAAGTTGATAATACTGCTTATTCTAATACGAACTGGTCTGCAATAAAAGACAAAGATGCTAATTTTACTTCTTTAGACTGTTCGCTTTCTACTCTTATTCCAGATTCAAAATTCGAAGATCAGTTGATGGCTTTAGGCATTGATACTGATGGAAAAAATGGTGCAGTTTTAAACTCCAGCATTAATATTGTTAGCACATTAGATGTTTCGGCAAAAGGAATTACTAACCTGGCAGGAATTGAAGGTTTTACTGCATTAACAAATTTAAATGCCTCTGGCAATGCATTAAAAAGATTGAATCTTTCTAAAAATACGGCATTGACAACTTTAAATACATCAAACAATCCAGCATTGACTTGTGTAGAAGTACCAGATCTTACTCTTGCTTCCAAATGGGTTGTTACCAAAGATGCAGCAACGGGCTTTAGTTTAGACTGTAATGTTTATACTCTAATTCCAGATCCTAAATTTGAAGATTATCTGATCTCCAGAAATATTGATAAAGATGGTAAAAACGGAAAAGTATTAACCGAAAATATTGATAAAATCACTATTATAAACATATACAACCTGGGTATTACTGACTTAACAGGAATCCAGGATTTTACTTCTTTACTTCAGCTACAAGGTTATGGCAATGCAGTAGAAACAGTAGATCTTTCTAAAAACATCGCTTTAACAAGCCTGGATCTTAGCAGTAACAAATTATCAAAGATTGAACTGTCAAAAAACACAGCATTAATTTCTATCGATTTAAGCAACAACCTTCTTTCAGAAATTAATCTGACTAATAATTTAAATCTAAAAACGCTACAATTTGGCAGAAACAACATAAGTAAAATTGACGTCTCTGCAAATACAAAACTGACTTATATTCTTGCAGACAATAACAAATTAACGTCTTTTGACATCTCAAAAAATCCCGACGTTTTTCAAGTTTGGTGTCAAGGAAATCAGATTAGAAATTTAGATTTCTCTAAGAATTCAAAAATTGTTCAGGTATTAGCTGATAATAACAGACTTGTAAATCTAAATTTCAAAAATGGGGCCAATACTTTAATAGATGTTTCATCAGGAAACAATGGAGGTTGGCGTTTTACAGGAAATCCGGATTTGAAATGTATACAAGTTGATAATGTTTCTTATTCTGATACAAATTGGTCTGCAAAAAAAGATGCATCAGCTACTTTCTCTTCAGTTGCTTGTCCGGTTGTAATACCTTATACTTTAATTCCTGATGCCAACTTTGAAGCTAAATTAATTGCTTTAGGCATTGATAAAGATGGCATAGCCGGAAAAGTTGAAACCATGAATATTGTTACTTTGACAAGTTTAAATGTATCAAAAAGTGGTATTACAGATTTAACAGGAATTCAGGATTTTACAGCTTTAACATCCTTAGACGCCAGCAATAACAACCTGGCAACAATCAATATTTCTAAAAATATTGACCTGAAAACATTGAATGTAAGCGAAAATAAACTGACTTCCCTTAATGTTGCGACTAACACGTCCTTAAACACTTTGAATTGTGCTTATAATGCGATTACCGCTTTAAATGTTACAAAAAACACAGAATTAAACAGTTTAAGCTGTAATTCTAATGCTATTGAGGCACTTGATGTTTTAAAAAATACGAAACTTACTTTGTTAAGTACTAGTTTTAATAAATTGCAATATTTAGATGTTTCAAAAAATACTCTTTTGAAAGAATTAGATTGTGCTTCTAACGATCTTTACAATCTTAATTTGAAAAACGGTAATAACGCAAACATGCAACGTATGATTTTTGGTAATTTCACCTTAAATCCACATTTAGTATGTATTGCAGTTGATGATGCCGCCTTTGCTGAAGCAAACTGGGTTGCAAAAGATGCCACAGCAACTTATTCATCAGAAGCTTGTCCGTTAAACGAACAGCAAACATTAATACCTGATCTAAGTTTTGAAAGAATATTAATTGCTAAAGGTTTAGATAAAGATGGTGAAAATGGAAAGGTTCGTACTGCAAGCATTTCAACATTAACATCTTTAACAGTAAATGATAGTAAGAATAAAGTTTCTGATTTAACAGGTATTCAGGATTTTAAAGCCCTGACTTCATTAACTGTAAATAATAACACTATTAAAACCATTGATCTTTCTAAAAACACAGGATTAATTAGTTTAGATCTTGCCTCTAATCAATTAACAGATATTGATTTATCAAACAATACTTTACTAAGCTCTTTTAGTATTGCAGGCAATCAATTAACAACGCTTGACGTTTCAAAAAATACAGAATTAAGCACTCTAAATATTGACCGCAATCAATTCACAACGGTAGAAGTTTCTAAAAACAGCAAATTATATCGTCTGGAAGTTGGTAGTAATAAATTGAACAATATCAATTTATCTCAAAACGCAAAATTGGAGTATCTATCTATTTATAGCAATTTACTAACTTCTTTAGATGTTTCAAATAATCCACTTTTAGGTGTATTAAATTGTTCTCAAAATCAGATCAACACTTTGGATTTGTCTAAAAACAATAAACTTTCTCAATTAAATGTGGCTGACAATAAACTATACAATCTGAATTTAAAAAATGGTGCTAATAGTTTAATAAACATCAATTATTCCAGTTTAAAAAGAAACCAGTACCTAACTTGTATTTCTGTTGACGATGTTACTTTTTCAAACGAAAAATGGAGTACAATCAAAGATGCAACATCAAACTTTTCATCGGAAATATGTCCAAATGGAGAGCCTTTTACACTAATTCCCGATGTTAATTTTGAAAACAAACTAATCGCTCTTGGAATTGACAAAGATGGTCCAAACGGAAAAGTAGCAACTTTTAGCATCGATACTGTAACTTCTCTTAATGTATCAAAAAGCAATATTACGGACCTGACCGGAATACAAAATTTTGCTGCATTGACTACGTTAGAAGCAGCTGATAATAAATTGACAAAAATTGATGTTTCAAAAAATCGAGTGCTGGCCAATTTAAATGTAAGTAAAAATCAATTGACTTCTCTTGATGTTTCTACAAACTACAGCTTAGTTAGTTTAAACTGCAGCGCAAATGCTATTACAACTTTAGGCGATCTTTCTGGTGTTACATCATTGACCAGTTTAAATTGCAGTAACAATGCGATTAAGACGTTAGACGTTTCAAGACTTATTCAATTAAACAATTTAAACTGTAGCACAAATGCTCTTACCGTTTTAAATACTTCTAAAAATACCAAATTAACGATCTTAAGTGCCAGCATCAATCAATTAGAAAATTTAGATATTTCTAAAAATATAGTATTAAAAGAAATTGATTGTGCATCTAATAATTTGTACAACTTAAACTTGAAAAACGGAAACAATGTGAACATGGAAAGAGTGTTTTTTGGAAACTTCACACAAAATCCAAACTTACTTTGTATTCAGGTAGATGATGCTGATTTCTCTACTAAAAACTGGATTGCAAAAGATGCAACGGCAACATATTCATCTGAAGCTTGTCCTGTAAACGGAAAATACACATTAATTCCTGATGTTAATTTTGAAAAATTATTAATTGCCAGAAATATAGATAAAGATGGTGAAAACGGAAAAGTGTTTACATCTAGTATTGCAAACATAACCAACCTGAATCTAAGTGACGCTGTATTGAAAGTTTCTGATTTAACAGGTCTTCAGGATTTTACTGCATTAGAAAATTTAGACATATCTAATGCTGGTTTAAAAACAGTAGACATTTCCAAAAACCTGAAATTAAAAACTTTATACGCTTATAGCAATGCTTTAACTACTTTGGATGTTTCTGCAAATGTGGCTTTAACTTATTTGTCTGTGTATAACAATCAGTTAACAACCTTAGATGTTTCTACAAATGTGGGTTTAACTAATTTGTCTGTGTACACTAACCAGCTAACAAATTTAAATGTTTCTAAAAATGTAGCTTTAACAAGTTTGGATGTGCATAATAATAAACTAACAAATTTAAATGTTTCTGCAAATGTGGCTTTAACGAATTTGTCTGTGTATACTAATCAGCTAACAAATTTAGATCTTTCTACAAATGTGGCTTTGACTACTTTGACTGCAAACAATAATCAGTTAACAACTTTAAATGTTTCAAAAAACATACTATTAACTAATTTAAATGTTTCTGCTAACCAATTAACAGCTATAGATTTTTCTAAATTAACAGCTTTAAAAGTATTAGATCTTTCTAAAAACAAATTAACAGCTGTAGATATAACAACAAATCCAGCCTTACTTGCTTTCTATGTTCAGGAAAATAATTTAACAAGTCTGAATTTAAGAAATGGTAAAAATACTTTATTGACAAATTATAACATTTCATTCAAAACAAACCCACAATTATTTTGTATACTTGTTGATGATGTAACTTTTGCTATTGCCAATTTTTCTGGAAATAAAGATGTTATCGCAACTTTTAATACAGAATGTACTGGAGAATTAACTTTACCTTCAAACAATTTTGCTATTGAAACTAAAGGAGAATCTTGTCTTGGTGAAAATAATGGAGAAATAAGCATTATAGCAAAATCAGCATTTGATTATGCTGCTACTATAAATGACAAGCCTTATACTTTTACAAACAATAACTTAAAAGTTACTGCTTTAACACCTGGAGTTTACAAAATCAAGATTAGCATTCCTAATATGATTTTCGAACAAAACTTTACTGTAACTATTGCAAAAGGGGGTACAATCGCCGGGAAATCTAGTATTGCATCTAAAAAAGTAGCTATCGAAATTACGGAAGGTACTGCACCATTTACTGTTTTTGTTGACGGAAATGAACAATTCCAAACTGTAGATTCTAATTTCTCTGTAGAACTTAGCGAAGGCGGATTAATCGAAGTGGCAACTGCAAAAGCCTGCGAAGGAGTTTATGCTAAAAAGATTAAGACATCAGAAATTTTAGGAACTGTTCTTTCTGCTTACCCGAATCCAACTAGTGGCAGTTTTGAGATTGAAATTCCAACTGACAAAAATGAAGTTACAATTGAACTTTACAATTTTGGTGGTCAGTTAGTTTCTAGCAAAACGTATGTTATCGAAAATGGAACTGCAAAACTAAATCTTGAAAATCAACCATCAGGAATTTACGCGGCCAAAATCTATTTGGAAACTCCAGAATATATTAAAATCATAAAAAAATAAAGATGAAGAATTTTATATACCTATCAATCATCACATTAATATTTACAGCTTGCGGCAGTGGCGGCGGAGATGATCCGGAACCTACACCTGTACCGGTACCTGTAAATACTGCACCAACAGTACCTGCATTAGCAAGTCCGGTGGACAACAAATTGTGTTTAGACAATACTGTTGTTTTTCAATGGAATCAATCAAGTGATACTGAAAAAGATGCCGTTGTTTATCAGATTCAGATAGCAAAAGACAATGGTTTTACTCAAATTGTATCCACTCTTGATGCTACATCAAACCTTACACATACAGCCACTTTAGATAAAAATACAGCTTATTACTGGAGAGTAAAAGCAACAGATGCTAAAGGGTTAGCAAGTGCTTATACAGCAACCTATAAATTTTATACTGCTGGTGTTGCTGTGGTCAATCACTTGCCATTTGCTCCGGCTTTAACGCAGCCAGTTATAAACAGTGTCTTAACCGGAACAAGCGCAACTTTAGGCTGGACTGCTTCTGATGTTGACACTGCAGATATTCTCTCTTATGATGTTTATTTTGGAACAGCTAATCCGCCAACTGTAAAAGTAAGCGACAACATAGCTACACTTTCTGCTACTGTTGTGGTTGAACCTACAAAACAATATTTTTGGAGAGTTGTTGTAAGAGACAATAAAGGTGGAGAAACAATTGGTCAAATCTGGAAGTTTAAAACCAATTAATGTTTTAAAGCATAATGTAGTTATAATACAAAAAATCCCATTTTCAATTAAATGAAAATGGGATTTTTTCATGAATATCCTTTTTGTAAAATATTATCCTTAACTTAGTTTTATAAGCTGATAACCAACAAACTAAACACAGCATATGAACAAAATTATTCTTTTCTTTTTCATTTTATTTTTTTTCAGAATGAGCGGCCAAACCGCCGATACTTTGGTATTGAAAAATAATGATGTTAAAATCAAAGAATTAAAAATAATTCATGAACAATGGACCGATACTTTAGTCCTGAAAAACAACGATGTTATCATTGGAAAAATAAAATCAATGAATAAAGGAGTTTTACAGATTGAGACCGACTACAGTAAATCTGATTTTAAACTGGAATGGAAAGAGGTAAAATTTATTTCTTCAAGCAGAACTCACATTATAAATTTAACGTCCGGGGTTTTAGTAAACGGAATTTTGTCCAAAAGCAAAACACCCAATAAATGCGAAATTAAAAATGTCGAAACACAAATTACAACCGAAGTCAACTTGAGAGATATCGTCTATATAAAACCCGTCGATGATAGTTTTTGGGACCGACTCGATGCCAGTTTTGATGTTGGAATAAAATTGACTAAAGCCGAGAATCTACAGCAATTAACAATAAATGTAAACTTAGGCTACACGGCAAAAAGATGGTTTGCCACCGGAATGTATAAACAAATTCAGTCTATTCAGGATAATAGCGAGCCCATTCGAAGAATTGACACAGATTTAAGTTACGTACACTTACTTCCCAAGGATTTTTTCATTCCATTATCAGTGACTACTTTATCTAATACAGAACAAGATATTCAGCTTCGAATACTTTCAAAAGCGGGTTACGGAAAATATATACTACGCGACAACAAAAAATATTGGGGTGTTGCGACCGGCTTATCATTTAATCACGAACGTTATTTTAACTCTAGCGAGGCTTATAAAAGTTTAGAACTTTATCTGGGAACTGACTTTAATCTTTATGATATTGGCGATTTTAGCATTCAGTCAAAAGTTAATGTTTTTCCTAGTATTACAGAAAGCAAAAGGGTCCGTACCGATTTTAACCTGGATACAAAATATGATCTGCCACTCGATTTCTTCATCAAGCTTTCATTTGTTTACAATTACGACAATAAACCAAAAAATGGCGCCGCTAAAGACGATTATGTATTTCAGACAACCTTTGGGTGGAAATTAGATTAAAGCACCTCTTCACAAGTTAAAACCTCTTTTAAACGTACTCCTTTTTCAGTATGTTCAACTGTTATAATTTGATTATGAGCATCGTGTTCTAAGAACAAATAATAATTTTTATCAGCTGCAGCATTTAGTAACTTTGCTTTTTCAGGCATAGTTAATAATGGCCGGGTATCATAACCCATTACATAAGGTAGCGGAATATGTCCGGCTGTAGCCAATAAATCAGCACAAAATACTATCATTTTATCTTTATATTGAATATGCGGAATCATTTGCTTCTCGGTATGACCATCAACATAATAAATTCCGAAATTCATTTCTTCAGAAAAGCCAAAATCAGCTTCAGGACGTTTAATAAAATTCAGTTGTCCGCTTTCTTGCATTGGCAAAATATTCTCTGATAAAAAAGAAGCTTTTTCTCTCGGATTTGGTTTCGTTGCCCATTCCCAATGATTTTCATTGGTCCAATATTTAGCGTTTTTAAATGCGGGTTCATATCCGGTTTTATCCGCATTCCATTGTACACTTCCTCCGCAATGATCAAAGTGCAAATGCGTCATAAAAACATCTGTAATATCATCCCGGTGAAAACCATATTTTGCCAATGATTTATCGATAGAATGTGATCCCCAAAGCGAATAATAACCAAAAAATTTCTCCGATTGTTTATCGCCCATTCCGGTATCAATCAAAATCAGGCGATTTTGATCTTCTATTAGCAGACAACGCGCTGCAATATCAATTAAATTGTTTGCGTCTGCAGGATTAGTTTTGTTCCAAATTGTTTTAGGAACGACACCAAACATAGCGCCTCCATCTAATTTAAAATTTCCGGATTCTATTGGGTAAAGTTTCATGAGAATAAATTTCTAATAGGAAAACAAATCTAGGAAATACAATTTCCTTATGCTAGAAATTTCCATTTAAAAATCTTTTAGAAGAATTTAATCCAGTGTGATCGAAGCGCTTCCAAAAATTTCTTGTTTGTCGAAAAAATTAACAAAATAAGTTCCCTTTGGAAAGTTACCTTCTTCAGAATTCAAAACTCCATAAACATTTGCAGGTTTTCCCTGAAAATCAACTGCCACAATAAAACTGTAAACCAAAGCTTTATCATTTCCAAATTCAATCAATTTATCTTCACCTAAAACTTTGTTTTTTTGATCCAAAACCTGAATGTAAAAAACTCTTTTTCCGGTTTTTGCAATCGAATTTCCATTAATTGTAAAACTTATTCTAAGTTTCTGAGCGTTTTTAGCTTTATCAGTTTCTAGTTCTTTTCCAGATTTTTTCTCGCGAAGTGCCACAACCTTAAAATTATTCATGGCTAATTTTGAAGCATCTTTTAAAGTTGATTCTAATTTTTTTTGCTTAGAAACTAATGTATCATTTTCGGCTTTTTGCTGATACATAACCACATTCTGACTCTCAATTTCAGTCAATAAATTCTTATTTTGAGATTTAAGTTTTTTAACTTCCAGTACATTGGAATTTAATGAATTTTTTAAGTCAGAAAGTTGTATTCTGTATAGCCCAATTTGTTGCGACGAAGGATTCTTTGATACTTTGATGATTTCCATCAAATTTTCAACATTCTTTTTCTCAATTTCTAACTGCTGCGATAATGATGTTTTTTCTAAAAGGGCAACATCATAAGCCAGTTTTAAAGTATTTAAAGAATCTAGTATGTCTTTTTGAGCAAGTTCAATCTCACTTAATATTACTGTATTTTGTTTTTTATCTGTTATATCTTTAGACAAATCAAAGTTAAGATCTGACTCCTTACTAAAAATATAAAATGTAGCACCTAATCCAAAAACAAATAATACTGCAAAAAGTGTTTTTACCAACCCATTTTTGTAATGTTTTTTCATAATTACCCATAATTTTGTGCAAAAATAATACTAATTCACTAGGTACAGCGAGTATAAATACGGTATTTTAACTTAAATGACATATTATTATGTATTTAAAAATAAAATGTGCCTTTTCTTTTAAATTCCGAAAAAAATGAATTTTGTTTACCCTAAAATAGAATTTTATAAAACAAAATAACTTCTATCTATTTTAACATTTGTTATAATAATGTGAAGCGTTATGGAAAAAGGTTTTTAAGTCGTATCTTTGCAGACAATTTCATTTGAACATTGAAACACAGCACTTTAAAAATGTAATAATTTCATTACTATTTTAATTGCAAATTAAAAATGAAAGAAAAAACAAATACCATAAACAATGATAAAAGTTTCTGATACAGCCAAAAAGAAAATCATCGACTTGATGAGTGATGATGGTTTTGATGCCGCACATGACTACGTACGTGTAGGTGTGAAAAGTGGCGGATGCTCTGGTTTGTCATATGATTTAAAATTTGACAAAACCAAAGGCGAAGACGATAAAATATTTGTAGACAATGACATAACAATTGCAGTTGAGAAAAAATCATTTCTATATTTAGCCGGAACAATTCTGGAATTTTCAGGAGGGCTAAACGGAAAAGGATTTGTATTCAATAATCCAAATGCAAGCAGAACTTGTGGTTGTGGAGAATCATTCTCTCTTTAAAATAATTAAATGATTGCAAAATTTAAAGATTTAAAAATTACAGAAGTGGTTTTATTTAAATCCCTCAATTTTGAAATCTTTCAATAAAAAAACAATGAGCAAATACACAGAAGACGATTTAAAAATCGAACTCGAAACTAAAGAATACGAATACGGATTTTATACTGATATAGAATCTGAGACGTTTCCTATTGGCTTAAACGAAGATATCGTAAGAGCTATTTCTCTTAAAAAAGAAGAACCGGAATGGATGACCGATTGGCGCATCGAGGCTTTTCGTGCCTGGAAAGAAATGATTGAGCCGGAATGGGCAAATGTTCATTACGTAAAACCAGACTTTCAGGCAATTTCCTATTATTCAGCTCCAAAACAAGTAGATCCAAACAAAACTTTGGATGATGTAGATCCGGAACTTTTAGAAATGTACAAAAAGTTAGGAATCTCTGTTGACGAACAAAAAATGATGAACAATGTCGCTATGGACATTGTGGTCGATTCTGTTTCTGTGGCTACTACTTTCAAGAAAACATTAGGAGAAAAAGGAATTATTTTCTGCCCGATTTCTGAAGCTATCAAAGAACATCCGGAATTAGTTCGTAAATATTTAGGAAGCGTTGTACCTCAAAAAGACAACTTCTATGCAGCATTAAACTCAGCAGTTTTCTCTGACGGAAGTTTCTGTTATATTCCAAAAGGCGTTCGTTGTCCCATGGAACTTTCAACATATTTTAGAATCAATCAGGCAGGAACAGGACAATTCGAAAGAACACTTGTTATTGCAGACGCTGGAAGCTACGTATCTTACCTTGAAGGTTGTACTGCTCCAAGTCGTGACGAAAATCAATTGCACGCTGCGGTGGTTGAATTAATCGCTTTGGATGATGCTGAAATTAAATATTCTACTGTTCAAAACTGGTTTCCTGGAAACAAAGAAGGAAAAGGTGGAGTTTATAACTTCGTAACCAAAAGAGGTTTATGCGAAACAAACGCTAAAATTTCATGGACACAAGTTGAAACAGGTTCTGCTGTAACCTGGAAATATCCTTCTTGTGTATTAAAAGGAGATAATTCGGTTGGAGAATTTTATTCTATTGCCGTTACCAATAATTACCAACAAGCAGATACCGGAACTAAAATGATTCATTTAGGAAAAAACACTAAATCGACTATTATTTCTAAAGGTATTTCGGCTGGTAAATCACAAAACAGTTACCGTGGATTAGTGCAAATTAGTGCGAGAGCAGATAATGCAAGAAACTTTTCGCAATGTGATTCTTTATTAATGGGTAACAATTGTGGAGCGCATACTTTCCCTTATATCGAAAGTAA
This sequence comes from Flavobacterium aquidurense, assembly GCA_900107365.1. Classification (GTDB taxonomy): domain Bacteria; phylum Bacteroidota; class Bacteroidia; order Flavobacteriales; family Flavobacteriaceae; genus Flavobacterium; species Flavobacterium aquidurense. The sequence goes on along the minus strand of FNPS01000010.1, from coordinate 27,477 downwards.
AAATCCATCGGCTAAAATTGAGCACGAAGCAACTACAAGTAAAATTGGAGAAGATCAGGTTTTCTACTGTAACCAAAGAGGTATCCCAACTGAAAAAGCGATTGCCTTAATTGTAAACGGTTTCAGTAAAGATGTATTGAACAAACTGCCAATGGAATTTGCTGTTGAAGCTCAAAAATTATTAGAGATTTCTTTAGAAGGATCTGTTGGATAATTGAAAGATGGAAAGCAAAAAAGTCATCATTTTAGGTTCAGCCAGAAAAAACGGAAACACAACAAAAATTGTCGATGAAATTGCAAAAGAATCGGGAATTGATGTGATTGACTTAAGTGATTATAATATTTCTCATTATGATTACGAAAGCAAAAACAGAGAAGATGATTTTCTGCCTTTAATAAGAAGAATACTCGAAGAGTACGACACTTTAATTTTTGCAACGCCCATCTATTGGTATAATATGAGTGGAATTATGAAGGTTTTCTTTGATCGCTTTTCAGATTTAATCCGAATTGAAAAAGAAACCGGACGAAAGCTTAGAGGAAAGAAAATTGGTGTGATATCAAATTCACATGACAACGAAATTGAAGAGAGTTTTTACATTCCGTTCAAAAAAACAGCCGATTATTTAGGCATGGAATATTTAGGACATGCGCATTTTAATGCCAACATCCTAAACCAAACAACAAAAATAGAATTGACATTTATATAAAAATAAAAAAACAATGTTATCAATAAAAAACCTTCACGCCGGAATTGGTGATAAAGAAATCCTTAAAGGAATTAATATAGAAGTTAAAGCTGGCGAAGTACACGCTATCATGGGACCAAACGGTTCTGGAAAAAGTACACTTTCTGCCGTTATCGCAGGAAACGAAAACTACGAAGTTACTGACGGACAAGTTTTCCTTGACGGAGAAGATCTTGCTGATCTTGCTCCAGAAGAAAGAGCACACAAAGGAGTTTTCCTTTCGTTTCAATATCCTGTAGAAATTCCTGGAGTTAGTGTAACTAACTTTATGAAAACTGCAATCAACGAAACTCGTAAAGCAAATGGTCAGGCCGAAATGCCGGCTAACGAAATGCTAAAAGTAATTCGTGAGAAATCAGAATTATTAGAAATCGATCGTAAATTTTTATCTCGTTCTTTAAACGAAGGTTTTTCTGGAGGAGAGAAAAAAAGAAACGAGATTTTTCAAATGGCAATGTTAGAACCAAAATTAGCTATCCTTGACGAAACTGATTCTGGTCTTGATATCGACGCTTTAAGAATTGTAGCTAACGGAGTTAACAAATTAAAAAGCGAGAAAAACGCAATTATAGTTATCACGCACTACCAACGTTTGTTAGATTATATCGTTCCGGATTTCGTTCACGTTCTATACAACGGAAGAATCGTAAAATCTGGCGGAAAAGAACTGGCTTACGAATTGGAAGAAAAAGGATACGACTGGATTAAAGCGGAGAATTAATACAGTCTGAAAGTCTAAAGTCATAAAGTCAAAAGTTGGGCATGAGCAAATTTAGATCTTTTGAGGAAATAAATTCGTGGCAGAAATCCAGAATCTTCAATAAGAAAATATATTTAGTTACTGAAAATTCTAATTTCAAAAAAGACTTTGATTTCGTTAGACAAATAAGACGCGCATCACTTTCTATATCATCAAATATAGCAGAAGGTTTTGAGAGAAATACAGATAAAGAGTTTGTTTATTTTTTATATGTGGCCAAAGCATCTGCAGGAGAAGTAAGATCTCAATTATATTTAGCGTTTGATTTAGAATATATAATTAAAGAAGAATTTGAAATGCTTTTAGAATCGATAACTGAAATATCGAAATTATTAAGCGGTTTCATTAAATATTTGAGTCAAAAGTCATAAAGTCAAAAGTTGTAAAGTCTGTTTAGACTCAACTAAGTTTATGATTTTTTCACAAAAATAGTCGACAATCTAAAGTCTTTTGACTTTCGACTTTCGACTTTAAGACTAACAAGAACAATGGATTTAAAAGAAAAATTAGTATCGTCTTTTATGGCTTTTGAAGAGCGTGTCGATGTACATTCAGATTTGCATGACATTCGCACAAATGCCTTAAAAAACTTCGAAAATAAAGGTTTCCCAACCAAAAAAGAAGAAGCTTGGAAATATACATCGCTAAACGCCATCTTAAAAAATGACTTTACGGTTTTTCCAAAGGAAGAAAATGCAATCGAATTTAATCAGGTAAAAAAATACTTTTTACACGAGATAGATACTTATAAATTAGTATTTATTGATGGCGTTTTTAGTTCGCATTTGTCTTCTACTACGCATGACGGAATCGATGTTTGTTTGATGTCTTCGGCATTGACCAAGCCAAAATATAAAATGATTATTGATACTTACTTCAACAAAGTAGCAAGCAAAGACGAAAGTCTGACTTCGTTGAATACTGCTTTTGCAAGTGAAGGCGCTTTTATCAATATTCCAAAAAAGAAAGTAGCTGACAAACCAATTGAGATCATGTATTTCTCAACAGGAAATGAATCTGCTTTATTGGTACAGCCAAGAAATTTGATTATTGTGGGTGAGAATTCACATGTTCAAATTATCGAACGCCACCAAAGTTTGAATGAAAATCCGGTTTTAACCAATTCGGTTACTGAGATTTTTGCTCAAAAACGTGCGATTGTAGATCACTACAAAATTCAAAACGACAATCTTGAAGCGAATTTAATTGATAACACTTACGTTTCACAACAGCAAGAAAGTCATGTTTACGTACATACATTCTCTTTTGGAGGAAATCTGACTCGTAACAATTTGAACTTTTATCATTTTGGAGAAAGATTGACAAGTACTCTAAACGGAATCACAATCATTGGCGAAAAACAACACGTTGATCATTATACTTTGGTAAATCACGCAACACCAAATTGCGAAAGTTTCCAGGATTATAAAGGAATTTTCTCTGATCGTTCGACGGGAGTTTTCAACGGAAAAGTTTTGGTAGAAAAAGAAGCTCAAAAAACAAATGCTTTCCAAAAAAGCAATAATATTTTATTGAGCGACAAAGCAACTATCAATGCAAAACCACAATTAGAGATTTTTGCTGATGACGTAAAATGTTCTCACGGTTGTACTGTTGGACAATTAGACGAAACTGCAATGTTCTACATGCAATCACGTGGTATTCCTAAAAAAGAAGCTAAAGCTTTATTGATGTACGCATTCTCAAATGCCGTAATCGAAAGCATCAAAATACCGGAATTAAAACAAAGAATCACTAAAATCATTGCCATGAAATTGGGTGTGAATTTAGGATTTGATTTGTAAAAAATTCTATTCTTTAATAAATAAAAACCGATAAGCTTTTTGAAGTTTACCGGTTTTTGTTTTTATCTTTTTTCATTTGACCAATATGCAAATGATTGAGGAGGTGTTAAATTATAATCAGCCTTTAAACATTTAGGCTCTTCAAATTTATTTTTATTTTTTATTTGAATAGCAAAACCTTGCTGTCTATTTTCGAAATATTCGTAAAAATAATCTTCGGTTATCCCTGAATATTCTTTAGTTTTATCCCAAAGCTCTTTAAGGTCAAGATTAAATATTTTCTCTATTTCAAATTCTCCAATTACTTTTTGTACTGGTGAAGAAGCGTAAACCAAAACTGATGTTACATTTTGATTTTTGAAAATAGCTTTTCTAAACTCAAATTTTTTTGTCCCGTCAAATATTTTATTTGCATATTGGGGTTTAATTGATAGTACTACTTTCATAATTTATAATTTATAGGCAAATTTAATCAAATCATTAAACTGGTCATTAGTTATTTTAATAAATCCTCTTGGCATATTTAATATATCTGGAATAACTCCCAATCTATTTAAATCATCTAAAGTTGGTTTAGGGGTAGGCAAAGAATGCGCATACAAAAAGTTTACAATAAAAGGTCTATTATTCGGATATTTATCCCACCAACTAACTTTTAAATCTTCTTTTGCTATCATAGTTCGTCTATTACATGCATTAAAAAAATCTTCAAAAGATGTGAAATTGTTTTGAACACTTTCGACAATACATATACTGGTTACTGTACTAGAATATTTTTTGGGTGTAGTTTCTCCCATACGATATACGATTATTATATCTCCTGATTTTAATTGTCTATCTTGGGAATGAGAAATATAAACCTTACTAATTCTATTTCTATGAGGCTCATTTTCAGTATATTTCGTTTTATCCTCTTTTGTGTTAATACTGTCAGGAAAAAGTTCAGTGTGATATTGTGGTTCAATTTTAATTATATATTTATCAGTTTTTCTGGATAAGAAAGGGAAAGTAATTTTAGGATTTTTAATATTTACGGGTATATTTTTTCCAAATGATCTTGTATAAACTTTTTCTTCTCCATTCTGAGTCGTTTTTAGTCCGTAGAATATGAATCCCCATTCTTCAAGCATTTCTATTAGCTGTTCTTGTTCAGGTCTTTTAGTGAAAAGTGTAACATATATCTCCTCTACTCCATATTTTATCGAATTGTCAAAAATCGTTTTCAAGAATCTTTCGCCAATTTTATATCCGTTACTAGAAACTTTTAAAGTCCCAATTTTTAGACGCTTTTTAGGAATAAAAGTTGGAGTGATTTCTGAATAACTTTCACTATTTTTATTTTCTATTTTTACAAACAAGAATGCAGTTAAGTTGTTGTCACTATAACAAACGTAGCACTTTTCTTCAGCTTTGCGATTAAACCATTTATTAAACTCGGTATAATCCTCTCTAAAACTATCGAAAAAAGAGTCTTTAATATCAACTTCTGCAAAATCAACTCTCTTAACAGCCAATACTTTGTAATCAACTAACTCAGGATTCTCCGAAGTTACTTTTTCTAAGAAATTTTGAATTTTAAAAACTTTATCTGCTATACCTAATAAGTTAGCCTTCGTGTGAATTTTTTTATCTTCTGAAATTAAAAAATCAACTCGACCTTCATAAACTTCGTTTAGGATTTGAGTATCATTTATATCATTGTCTTTACTATCAATATTTTTGCTAACTTTTAATATTTCCAGACCTAAAGGAGCTTGATGTTTCAGTAAATTATAACTTTCAATCTTAATACTCATCGTATCAAGAGCATTTAGATCTTTATATCTTTCTAATTCTTCAAGTGTTAAAGGATGAATATATTTGGAGTATTTAAGATTATCAATCCATTTAAAAAGCTGACCAATTTCTGGTTTATATATTTTGTTTGCTTCCCTATGAATGATGATATTAGTGTCTAGTAAAATTTTCATCGAATATTTTCAATTAGTTGATTATAATTTCCGCCTCTTATTTCGATGTAAGGAATTGAATACTTATCTGAAAGATATTTTGCATATTCTATTTCCATTTCTTGCAAGTCATTAAGAATTTGAATACTATAAATTTTACTATCTCTCAACTCTAATCTTTTGGCAATTTTTTCAACATCATCAATTACAATTACTATTGCTTTTGGATTAATTTGATCAAAAGTATCTTCATCAATTCTGATTGGAAGTCCAGAAGAATTTAATAAGCAGAAATGCCCATCCAATAAATATTCTTTATCTTCTTCGATTAAATTTTCTAAGCCATAAATTAACCTTTCTTGAGTCGAAGAAATATTTTTGACTAATTTATTCTCTGATAAACTAATTTCATTCCACTTCAAAACTTCACTAGCAGTTATATGAATTAAGTCCGTTCTAGATGTTATTTCTTTACAAATAGTCCCTTTTCCAACTCCATGAATTCCACCAATAAAATATATATTTTCAAATAACCTCATAAATAGAAATTTCAAGCAATATACAAAAAGAAAGAAATATATTACAATTTATTTCTTCACACTCTCAATTATCCCTTTCAAAAACCCATTAAAATCAAATCCAGGCTCTTCTTCCTTCACTCCCATTCTCACAATTACCATATCCAAAGACGGAATAATGGCTACCATTTGTCCTTGATATCCACTGCAGTAAAACATATCTCGCGGCACATCCGGGAATTTTCCTCCGGCGTTTAGCCAAAACTGCGCTCCGTATTTTCCTTCTGAAGTATTTGTTGGTGTTGCGGTGTATTTTACCCAGCTTTCATCTAAGATTTGCTCTCCGTTCCAATTTCCTTTATGAAGGTATAATAATCCAAATTTTGACCAATCCCTTGGCGTTGCCCATCCGTAAGAGGAACCCACAAAAGTTCCTGACATATCTTGCTCGACAATCATCGAATTCATTCCGATTTTGTCAATTAGAGCACCGTACCAAAAATCAAGATATTCTTGCTGGGTTTTGAATTGGCTTCTTAAAATTCGGGATAATAAATTGGTCGTTCCAGAGGAGTAATACCAATGCGTGTTCGGTTTAAACTGAGCTGGCTTATCCATTTGCACTTTTCCCATATCTTCGGCCTGAAAAAGCATTTTTGTCGCATCACAAATTTTGGTGTAATTCTCCTCCCATTCTAAACCAGAATTCATATGAAGCAAATCGTTAATCGTGATAATTTTACGATCATCTTTTTGCCATTCTGCAATTGGAGCTGGTTTATAAATATCAATTTTTCCTTGTTTGGCTAAAACGCCAAAAGCCGAACTCGTAATACTTTTTGTCATCGACCATCCCAAAATTTTACTGTTTTTATTAAAACCAGTATCATATTTTTCGGCTATCAATTTATCTTTATACAAAACTACAACGGCACGTGTTCTCTTTGCTTTTCCTCCATTTTTATCGAATGAATTATCAACAGCACTTTTCAATTTTGCATAATCAACATTTGAAAACGTCGTATCTTTTGGTTCATTATTCCCGTAAGGAAAAGGAAGATTGTTAACCAATTTTGTTCTTTTCGGAAGCAAATAAGGTTTCGAAACATCAAAATCATCATTAATTAAAGTTGCTCCCAAACCTTCTCTATAAATAGCTTTTCTTTCTTTTAAACCATAAACAGAAGCTGTTGCAAACTTACCAGCATCATCGATTGAATTCTTAGCCAAATCAATCATATCGATATCATTGTCCGTTTTCTGAATCAACTCTAACGGTCGATTATCCATAAAATGACCAGAAGCGACACTTTTCGCAGAAAAACCAGAAATCAAATCCAGCTTTGGATAAGTAGTAAATCCGAAATACAAAAAGGCAAGAACCAAAACAAGAACAAGTAATTTGAGAAATTTTTTCATAAGACTGATAGCTATTTTTAATGCAATATAATTAATTTATGATCACGATATTATGATCTAATTTAGATTTCCGTTTCATATAATTTATAAAATCAAATCTAATTTTACGGAATCGGCATTTAAGCCTGCAATTGATGGCACTATAAAAGGAAATTATCGAATTGCCGTGGAAACAAATTTAGTTTTAGTACTTTTGTAGATAGAATTTTTCTAAATAAGACATGCTAGATATCCAAAAAATAAGAGCTGAATTTCCAATACTTTCACAAAAAGTAAACGGAAAACCATTGGTATATTTCGACAACGGTGCAACTTCACAAAAACCACAAATTGTAATCGATGCCGAAGTGAAATACTATCAGGAAATAAACGCCAACATTCATAGAGGTGTTCACACATTAAGTCAATTAGCTACCGATGCTTACGAGATTTCTCGTGGTAAAGTACAACAACATATTAATGCAAAATTTGCTCACGAAGTTCTTTTTACTTCAGGAACAACACACGGAATCAATTTAGTGACCAACGGTTTTGCTTCGATTTTAAAACCTGGCGACGAAGTAATTGTTTCTTCTTTAGAGCACCATAGTAATATTGTGCCTTGGCAAATGTTATGCGAAAAAACCGGAGCGACTTTAAAAGTGATTCCGATGAACGAAGACGGCGAATTGATTATGGAAGCTTTTGATGCTTTATTATCAGAAAAAACCAAAGTCGTAACCGTAAATCATATTTCGAATGCATTGGGAATCATCAATCCGATAAAATATATTATTGACAAAGCACACGCTGTTGGTGCGGCTGTTTTGATTGATGGTGCACAGGCTGTTCCGCATTTAAAACCTAATGTTCAGGAATTAGATTGTGATTTTTATGCTTTTTCAGGGCATAAAATGTGCGGTCCTACCGGAACCGGAATTTTATACGGAAAAGAAGAATGGTTAAACAAACTTCCTCCTTATCAAGGTGGAGGAGAAATGATCAAAGAAGTGACTTTTGAGAAAACGACTTACGCTGATCTTCCTCATAAATTTGAAGCAGGAACTCCAAATATCGCTGGTGGAATTGTTTTAGGAACTGCTATTGACTACTTAAACAATATTGGTTTCGAAAATATTCAACAATACGAAAACGAATTATTAGAACACGCTACAAAACGTTTATTAGAAATTGAAGGTTTACGAATTTACGGAACGGGGAAAAATAAAGCTTCTGTAGTTTCGTTTAATATTGATGGAATTCATCCTTATGACGTTGGTTCAATTATCGATAAATTAGGAATTGCTGTTCGTACAGGACATCATTGCGCGCAACCGATCATGAATTTCTTTTGTATACCGGGAACTATTCGTGCTTCTTTCTCTTTTTATAATACAAAAGAAGAAATTGACACTATGGTTGAAGCGGTGAAAAAGGCAAAAACCATGTTAAGCTAAAACACATTTATGAGAATACTATCTTTATTACTCCTGACGATTTTCTTCGGAACGAGCTGTTCAAGCCAAAAAATTGCGGATATGACAACAACACAGATAGAATATTCTGCCGTATCGCGGGGAGTTTATAAAAAGATCATTGTTCAGAATAAAATGGTTTCTATTACCAATGGCAGAGATGCTCAACCGGTAGAAAAGAAAATCGACGATGCAAAATGGAAACAGATTGCAACAGAATTTTCGAAAATAAACTTAGAAAGTATTCCAACTTTAAAAGCACCAACTGAAAAGCGATTTTATGATGGCGCGGCAATTGGAAATCTAACAATAATTCAGAATCAAAAAACATATCAGACGCAAGGTTTCGACAATGGTTTTCCTCCCAAGGAAATAGAAAAATTGGTAAATTTGCTGACTGATTTTGCTAAAGAATAATTATGACAATAAAAGAGATACAAAACGAAATAATAGACGAATTCTCCATGTTCGATGATTGGATGCAACGTTATGAATACATCATCGAATTAGGAAAAAGTCTTCCTATAATTAATGAAGAGTATAAAACTGAGGAGAATTTAATCAAAGGATGCCAATCGAAAGTTTGGTTACACGGAGAGCAAAAAGACGACAAAATTGTCTTTACTGCAGACAGTGATGCGATTTTAACGAAGGGAATAATCGCGATTTTAATCCGTGCTTTCTCGAATCAAAAAGCAGAAGACATCATAAATGCCGACACACAATTTATTGATGATATTGGTTTAAAAGAACATTTATCTGCAACACGTGCAAATGGTTTGGTTTCGATGATCAAAAACATCAAAATGTACGCTTTGGCTTTTAATGCTAAGAGTAATTAGTGCCGAATTTTTCACCATATAAGCGCATTTAAGAAATTATAAGCTTGTGTACGCTAGCTAATAAGTTAAAATATAAGAAAGGGGGTAAAATCCAACCTTTTAAAATGAACTTATATTACTTATATGGTGGAAAAAACAAAAAGTAAGTTTTATCTTTCTTTTTTATTTCTTATTATTGTTGAAAAAGCATAATGATAACGAAGAAATATTTGAAAGATTTAATTTATCAAGTTAATGGAGCAGCAATTGAGGTTCATAAAAATATTGGAGCAGGACTTTTAGAAAATATCTATCATCAATGCATGATCAAGGAATTATCTTTAAGAGGAATAAATTTTCGATCTGAGTTAGTGATTCCTGTTGAATACAAAGGCTTAGAATTAGAATCAGATTTAAGATGTGATTTGCTTATAGAAAATTGTTTAGTTTTTGAATTAAAAGCTGTTGATCAAATTATACCTGTTCATATTGCCAAATTGATGTCTTATATGAAACTTTTAAAATGCCCGATAGGATTAATGATAAACTTTAACGTTACAAATATTTATCACGAGGGTCAAAAAACATACGTCAACGAATTATATCGCTGGCTCGAAGAATAAAATTAAAATTAAACCATATAAGTAATATTAAGAGATATAAGCCCGTCGCTTAAATGATCTAAAACCATTTTATAGAGTTGCATAATAAGGCCCCTTTTTAAATGAACTTATATCACTTATATGGTGGAAAAAAAAACCAAAAAAAATGGAACAAGAAATTGACACAAACGAATTAGGAGAATCAATTGTAAGAGTTTTAAAAGGCATTTACGATCCGGAGATTCCTGTAGATATTTACGAATTAGGATTAATTTACGACGTCATGGTAAACACAGACTACGAAGTAAAAATCTTAATGACATTGACATCGCCAAACTGTCCGGTTGCGGAAAGTTTGCCAAGAGAGGTTGAAGAAAAAGTAAAAACAATCGAAAACATTAAAGATGTTGATGTTGAAATTACTTTCGATCCGCCGTGGAGTAAAGATTTAATGAGCGAAGAAGCAAAATTAGAATTAGGAATGCTTTAAAAAAGTATACAGTTTTCAGTCGCAGTTTTCAGTTTTTCACTGTGACATAATAAGTAATTTTAGTCTCAGTTTTCAATACTAAACTGAGACTGAAACTGAAAACTGAGACTGAGACTGAGACTGAGACTGAGACTGAAAACTGCGACTGAAAACTACATAAAATGGAAGAAATTATCAATAAAGTTGCCAATAGCGCATTAGAAGTATTTGATTTAGAAGATTACTATCCGAAGGGAATGCGCGTGCAAATTGACATTTCGCAATGGCTTTTAGAAGGATTTTTATTGAAAGAAAAAGACTTTAGAGAGCACCTAAAAAACCACGATTGGTCGCAATATCAAGATCAATATGTGGCTGTAAATTGTAGTACAGATGCAATTGTTCCTGCCTGGGCATTAATTTTAGTAGCGGTACAATTGGCGCCTTATGCCAAAAAAGTAGTGAATGGAACTATCGAAGATTTAGACGGAAGTTTATACGAAGAGATCTTAAAAAACATTGATTATTCAGCATACCAAAGCAAACCTGTCATTGTAAAAGGCTGTTCGAAAAAACCGGTTCCTATGCGTGCTTATATTTTAGCTACAACATATTTACAGCCTTTTGCCAGAAGTATTATGTACGGAGAAGCATGTTCAGCAGTTCCCTTATATAAAGAAACTAAGAAATAACTTTCTTTTACAGTCAATTAATTTCGGACCTTTTAACGGTTTTTAGTATATTTGTTAACACACTTCTAAACTAAAAACTATGAGAAAGCTAGTATTATTACTTTTCATTTTAGTAAACTTCACTTTTGTACAAGCCCAAAATTCAGAAAAAGAATTAATTCAGAATACTGAAAAAGCAGTAAAAAAAATTAATGACACTATAGAAGGAGAAGGTTGGAAGACAAAAGGGACCGTATCACTTTTATTAAATCAATCGAGTTTTAATAACTGGATTGCAGGTGGAGAAGATAGCTTTTCCGGAACTCTGGGAATCAACTATGATTTCAATTACAAAAAAGATGATGTAACGTGGGACAATAAAATTCTCGCTTCTTACGGACTTTTACAGACCAAAAATGATGACTTCACAAAAAAAACAGATGACCGTTTAGAATTCAATTCCATCGTTGAAAAAAAAGCTTTCGGTCAATGGTATTACTCCTACTTTCTGAATTTTAGAACTCAGTTTTCAACTGGCTATATTTATGGTCAGGATGACAACGGAAAACAAATCAGAACGGAAAGTACCAAATTCATGTCTCCAGGATACCTAACAACCGGTCCGGGTATTTACTGGACGAAAGATGCTAATCTAAAAATCAACTTCGCTCCACTAACTTCAAAATTCACTTTTGTAGACAGTGCTTATACCACAGGAATTAATCAGTCAAATGGTTTACCTTATGTTGATGGAGACTATTTTGGTGTTGATGAAGGAAAAAGCATGCGTTACGAATTAGGTTTCTATGCATCTGTTTATTACAAACTAGCTATTATGACCAACGTAACAGCAGAAAACACGCTGAATTTATATTCTAATTATTTAGAAGATCCTCAAAATGTTGATATTGATTATTCTCTGAATATTATTATGAAAGTCAATAAATTTTTGTCGGCTAATTTATCATTTCAGGCAATTTATGACGACAATGCTTATCAGGGTCTTCAAACCAGAGAAGTTTTTGGTTTAGGACTTAATTTCGGATTTTAAAAAAAACAAAAACGGGAACATAAAAAATATGTTCCCGTTTTTGTTTAAAATCAAATTTACAATGACGGATTGTGTCTTGTTCTGATTTGTGCAGCATTAAATTTATCAATTAATTTTTTTGCGCTTGAAATAAGGTCTTTACCATCTCCCTTATCATAATCATTTGCAATTAATCCTTCACCTTCTTTTATTGTTTTTTCCGGTTGATCTAAATACAAATAAATCTTCCCTAAATTATAGTAAGCAGAATATCTGATTTTCTTACTTCCCTTATTATCTTCTGTATATTTTGTTTTAAGAGATTCAAAATATTCTATTAAAGGTTGTAAATCCTGAGTTAATTTATCAATTGGCTGATCTGCTCTCATTCCGGCAAATTGCACCTTAACAGCTTCTATAGCTTCTTTCTGAATTGCACCTTCTTCTTCTTTTGAATCCATAATCCAAAGTTGCTCCTGAAAACTGATTGGTGTAAAACCGAAATTGTAATTCAATTGTGTATTAGCACTTTTAATAGCATTTTCAACATACTCTCTTAATCTGTTTTGTAAATTAACAGATCTGTTTTTGGCATTTTCTCTTTCAAGAAAAGACTGATTGGCATTTTCCGCAGATCTATAAGTGTACTGATCAGAGAAATTATATTTCATTGTATTTGAAGCTGCACCTGCATCACTTGCCGGAGCTTCCTGATTTGTGCTTTTCAAAAATCTATTCGCTGGTTTTGGAGCTGCTTCTACCGGAGCCGCAGCAACAGGAGCTTTAGCCACAACTGGCGCAGTAACGACCGCATATCCTTTACCTCTGTACGTTGTAACAAGTGTGTACATTGGATATGATCTCAAAACTTTCCCGTCTTTATCTTTTTCTTCTACTTTTCTCGTTTCAACAGTAGTTCCTTCTTCATAAAAATCTGCCAAATTAAGATCAACCGTTACACTTGCGTTATCGGTTAGTTTTTTCCAACCATAAATGTTTAATTGATTATTTAAAACTTTCGCACTTGGAAACTGAACAGATATAGGCCCGTCAGTAATAATATTAGTTGCATAAGTTCTTTGCTCTAAAGGAACTATTGTTTTTGGAAGATCCTGATAACTTACATTAAAATAGAAGCGATCCAGGTCAACTTTTTGTGCAAAAGAAGCAACTGAGAATAACGAAAAGCATAAAAGAGTAATTTTTTTCATAGTGAAATTAAGTTGATTAAGGGTTTGTCAGTAAAAAAAATTTAAATAAAAAATTATTAGAAAAATTTTTACAAACATATTAATTTTCAAACAAATAAAATATTATTTTTAACGTCCTTAAACTATATCCCCAATTATATGACTAAAATTCACATTGCCGCCTTTTTTTTGATGATCGCTGTAGCAGTAAATGCTCAAAAGACAGATACAGAGACTAAAAAATTCAAAATTCCTGTACCAAAATCAGATTATTTTAATGCCATTAAAAAATACAATATCATTGTTCAGGGTATTAGTAAATGGGATCGATCCAGAGAATTTCTTCCAAATGAAACTTTTCAAAAGGATATTACCATTGATCGATACAAAAATGACAAACAGATTGATTCTATTAATCCTGACATGAAAATTATTGTAGGTTTAAATCCTTCAAAATACCTTTTTAATTCATCTGGTCAGCCAAGTGTAACAGGTGATCTCAGCTTTTTAATATTAGGTAAAAACAATGAGATAATAACTATGGCGTCTGTAAACAGAACAATTCCTTTAGACAGAGTTAAAGGACGTGTTCAGGAAACTGAGATGGCTAATGCTTTATGTCTTCAGGCTTATGACTTATTAGACGGATATCTTATCACAAAAAATGAAGTTGAATTAACCTTTAATTACGGAATTTTTGAAAAGTGTGAAGCCTTCCCTGAATTAGTTGATTTTAATACTAAAACACAAGAATTACTTGGTAAACTTGAAGCACTTACATTTGAAGATGCTTACTTAGATCAAATGCAAACTTTCTACAAAGGTTATCTTGGAAAACCTGTTGGAAAAATTAAAGATAAAGAAATTACGAAAATCGTTAATTTGAACTTAAGTTTAATTGAAATTTTTAAAGTTAATTTTCCAAAAGCAAACGAATACCTTGCTATTGCAAAAGATAACGCTGGTATGTTAGCTATGTGGCCGGACAATGCTAAAAAGAATCTTCAACGTTTAGAATTTGTAAACCAAAGTAATTTTCCACACAAAATAGAAACTATAACTTCAAGAACTGCCTATTGCGTAACTCTTAAAGGAACTGCCTATTACAAAAAGAAAATATTCGTGGGAACTTTTGAATTTACAAGATTTAGACCAGCTTCAAGTGGTTCAAGCGGTATGGTTAGTTTAGATTCTTATTCTCCTGCAATAGCTATTTATGAAGGAACTGATAAAGCAGGTTATGTTTGGCCAAATGGAAATCAGTTTAATGTTAAAACTGAAGATGGAAAAGAAATCTCATTTAAGAAATACCAGGGAGAAGCCATCATGGTCGTAAAAAATGCCGATGGTACTTTTAAACCTTACGAAAGTGAGTCTGATGACGTTTACACCTCTCCGGATGATGAAAAATTAGAATTGAAAAAAGCATAATATAATTGATTCATAAAAAAACCCAAAACTAAGTTTTGGGTTTTTTATTACTTTTTTTATTCTTCTTCCTTTTCGATTGCATCTTTATAATCCGGATACAAGAATTTATTATACGGAAATCTGGTAATATGAATTTGGCGAACCGCTTCGTAAACTCTTTCTCTAAATTCCTCAAAGTTTTCTTTATTGGTAGCCGAAATGAATAATGCATTTTCTTCTCCCAAGCGATGCATCCAGGTTGATTTCCATTCGTCAAGCGTATAATGTCTTGGCGTTTTCTCCGTCATCAAATCATCTTCATCGATTGTCAAATGTTTGTAAGCATCAATTTTATTAAAAACCATAATTACTGGTTTCTCATGTGCTTTAATATCCTGTAAAGTCTGATTTACAGATGCAATATGATCTTCAAAATCAGGATGCGAAATATCTACAATATGCAATAATAAATCGGCTTCACGTACCTCATCAAGCGTACTTTTAAAAGAATCTACCAATTGTGTTGGCAGTTTTCTAATAAAACCTACTGTATCTGAAAGTAAAAATGGCAAGTTTTTAATCACCACTTTTCTAACTGTTGTATCTAAGGTCGCGAACAATTTATTCTCAACAAAAACATCACTTTTACCAACAGCATTCATCAAAGTCGATTTTCCAACATTGGTATAACCCACCAGTGCCACACGAACCATTGCACCACGGTTACTACGCTGAACACCCATTTGTTTGTCAATCGTTTTGATTTTTTCTTTCAATAATGAAATTCGGTCACGAACAATACGTCTGTCTGTTTCGATCTCCGTTTCTCCAGGTCCACGCATACCAATACCCCCTTTTTGACGCTCAAGGTGTGTCCATAAACCAGAAAGTCGAGGTAATAAATAGATACATTGCGCTAATTCAACCTGCGTTCTTGCATAAGAACTTTCAGCTCGTTGCGCGAAAATATCCAGAATCAAATTGGTTCTGTCTAAGATCTTACAATCAATAATTTTAGAGATGTTTTTTTGCTGTGAAGGCGACAATTCATCATCAAAAATTAAAGTCGATATATCATTTTCTTTTACAAAAAGATTGATTTCTTCGATTTTACCCGTTCCCATAAAAGTCTTCGGATTCGGGCGTTCCATTTTTTGCGAAAAACGTTTGATCACTTCACCTCCAGCGGTATAAGTCAAAAACTCTAATTCGTCAAGATATTCGTTAAGTTTTTCTTCACTTTGATTTTGAGTCACAATACCAACAATGGCTGTTCTTTCAAAATTTATAACTTCTTTTTCTAACATAGCTTTGAATAAGGTGCAAATTTAATGATTTGTAGCACACTAACCCTTATAGAATATTGTTTTTAAGTTCTATTTAAGAGTTTGTTGCTTTTTTAAAAAACAAAACCATTTAGAAATTACTCTAAATGGTTTAATCAAACTGAAAACCCAGTTTTATTCGTAGATAAATGTCTTCTCCGTTTTTACAATTCCGTTCTCTTCAATCTGAGTACAGAAAATTGGAAAATTCAATTTGTTGTATTTATATTTTCTGCTTACAGCAACCAAAGCGGTAGACGAAGGACTAAAGTTCACTTCGTTATTATAAGATATTGCTTCAAAACTAAACTCATCTTCGTGATAAGAAATCATAGGAACAATTACTTTGTAATTATCACCAAATAAACTCTGAACAATAAGTTGATCTACCGATTTTTTATCATCAAAAGTGTAGGTTTTAGATATTTTATCTCCAACCAGACCTTTATGTCTTATCACATTATCATTAGTGTAAACATATTCAATTTTACCAACAATCTGTTTGTTTTTATCTCTGGAAGTACGTCTGACAATAATACCATTTTCAACAATATATTCAATATCATCAACTAAGTTTTGGTGATTGGTACTTTTTTTAGTCGTTACTTTTATTCTCGCTCCTTCATAACCAAAAGTGACCACTTTTGTAATATAATCCGGGCCTTCCTGATATTTTTTTACAAATTTTGTAATGTTGTTATCTGCATCATACGTGTAGTTTACAACTTCTTTCCAGTCGCTTCCAACTTTGTCTTTTACCGTCATATCCAGTAATCCTGATTTGTTGTAAAAGAAATGCTGTATAACATCTGAAGTGGTGATAGTTTGTATTTTACCGTCTTTAAACACAACAGTTTTATTGATAATTTCACCATCTGTCGAGTTCTGATAGTTTGTTTTTACAATATTGATTTGTTTTAAACGGACTGGCGCAGTGTTGTCCTGGCTATGCACTAAGCACGGAAGTACCATCATCAGGATGGCGATAAAGTAAGTTTTCATAATTTTAAGTATCGATTTGGGATGACCAAAATACAAAATTCCATCAAATTTTAATAGTTTAAATCTCAAAAAAAGCACACTATTAAATTACATCTCAAAAAATCAATACTTTAAACATATTTAGAAAAAAAATATCTTACTTCTCGCCAAAAATTTTAATATCATCAACCATAAATGCACCATTAAGTGTTTTGTCTTTTCCGGAACCAATATATTTAAAAGCAATATAAATGTTTCCTGAATAAGGAGATAAATCAATTGCACCAGAACTTATAAATGCACGAACCGGTGTTGACAAAGAGGGAAATTTTGCTTCTAATTTTGTCCATTTTGCTTTCAAAATATTTGAGCCATCAAAATTTGTTGACACGTAAACCTCTAAGGCATTTAATGGAGAATCCATCTTCAAATCATGTTGTGCACTTCTAAAAGACAGGGTTGCCTTTTTATAACCTGTCATATTAATTTTAGGCGAAACTAACCAGGCAATATTTTCTGCAGCTGTTGTACTTGTGGTATTAAACTCGGCGTAACCGTTGCCTCCGTACACCATACTTTTCCATAATTTTGAGGCTTTTTCGACAATATTGCTCCACCCGGGAAGCGCAAAATTTACATTGTTTTTTACTGTTTGAAAATCTTCAGCAAAAAATGGAGTATTTCTTATTCCGTTCATTACGACATCTTGCTCCGACCGAATCACCATTTGATAATCGGAACCGAATTTTGTCAAAATACCGCGCACGGTTCCACTTCCTTCGGGGACTAAATGATCTGAAAAACTGGCATAACTACTGGTTCTGAAAATAATCTGATTTCCTGTTTTATCACGCAAATTCCAATTGGTAGAACCTCCTACATTATTTGTTTCTTCAAAATAATGACGACCCAAAGCTCCTTCTGTAAACTCTACATCAGTAAGTTCTATCAAAGTATTTAATTTAGTATCGTCTAATGCTTCTTCGATAGAAATTTTCTTAACCAATAGATTTTCATCAATCATTGTACATGAAGCATTCAATACGTTTTTATAATCATTCTGCGAAATTCTGCCAATAGTTGGATCGCCCGCATTACTGACGTTCAAACTTCCTATTCTGAGTCCGCCGTACAATAGATCTGTAAACTGATTTTTTAATCTCACATACACTTTATTTCCCACACGATAATCAATATAAGTATTTGAAGCATCTACGGGCACACTAAAACCTGTAGCAGGAATTCCCTCTTTTGGCAACGTCTGAAACGAAATGGTCTTAAAAAAATTCCCATCTTCATCACTAGACACCACATAAGCTTCTATAATATCATCATAAACGTATTGCTTCGTAACCGTACCTGCAAGTTCTTGCACTTTTTCGACCGTTTTATTTACTGCCAAATCGGGTTGGGTGCATTCTAATTTGGGTGTCTCAATATCATTATTACATCCGCAAATAAGCAATATTGAAAGCGCAAAAAATAACTTAAAAAATATCTTTTTCATAACAATTCTTTTCAGGTTTATAAACCAATAGTAAGATTTACTAAGTAAGTCCGACCGTATCCGTAGTAATATTTTGGACCAAAGGATGGCGTTCCGCTTGAAACATCCTGGTTTAAAGCTCTAAAATTTGCATTCCTTGCCTGCTCAAAACCACCCGTTTTATATATAGAGTTCAGGGCATTATTTACACTTGAAAAAAGGCCGATATATTTTCCGTGTACACGCCAGGATTTTCCTCCTGAAAAATTTAATAATGTAATAGGATTAAATTTTTCTTGTTTTAACAATTCGTCACCACGTTCTTTTGTCGCTTCCGGAAAAGGAAAACCATTCGCCGGATTGATATAAAACTGCGCCGTTCTGGCAATTGGAGAAATATCGATATAACTTTCTGACAGATAGTTTATGTTTGCGCCAATCCACCAAAATTGCGGATCTCTGTACTCTAGCCCAAATGAACAGGCTTGTTGTGGCATTCCGGCCTGTTTGTAATTTTTAATATAGGCCTTCCCGAAATCAAAAGTGGTTTGTTTATCCGCTTTTACAGCATTTGCATCATTTGTGATCAAAACATCAGGATTACTGTTAAATGTATAATTCCCATAAGCTGCAGATAAAGTAGATTTCAAAGTAGATGAAATTTGATACTCAAAACTTAATTCGGCTCCAACATTTTTCTTGTCTAAATGTGTCAGTGTCTGGCTCACAAAAGCATCTGTTGCATCGTAACCTGCGCCATTGTCAAAAATACCCTCGGCGTAAAAAAAGGAAGTTTTTGTACTGTTTTTAATCAAAGTATAATAAACTGTCGAACGTATTTTTAGCTTGGGCGAATGATAAACATAATTGGCTTCGGCACTTGAAATATTCTCACTTTCAATTCCGTTAGCAATTGAATTATTTAAGCGTGAATTGGAGAAGGTATTTCGGAGTGAAGGTGCTCTGGTCAAATGTTCTCCATTCAAAAAAAGAGATTGTCTTCCGGAAATTTTATAGGTAAATCCACCTTTGAATCCAAAATTCTCAAAATTTACTTTTTGGCTTTTGCCGAGAGAAGTTGTGGGATAAATTCCGTTTTGATATAAACCTTCCCGTTGATAATTGGATACTGAATATGATTGTGCCAGATAGAAATCCGTCTTTTTATAAGAAAGTCGAAACTGAGTAAAAGCATCAATTTTACTAGCCAGAAAATTATAATTATAACCGTAAATATCGCCACCTTTTACTTCCCGGTTTGGATGCTGTAAATCAGATTGTGACTGATTTCCTTTATAAAACGGATCAACATCTTCGAAATATTCCCCACCAAGCAAATCTAAAAGGTATTGGAAATTATGCGATTTCAGGTTTCGAAAAGTAACTCCGCCATCAAAATAAATATTGGTTGTTAACTGTGAATTCAAATTAGAATTTGCTGCAAAAGTTTTATCATCTGTTCTGTCTTCGTATAAAACATAATGGCTTTGTGCAGGTCCATAGTCGCTAATTGTACTATCAGAATTTGCAAGTTGTTTTTGATTGGTCTGATAAATGGCGCTCCAGTCTATTTGAGAATTTTCTAAAAAGGAAATTTTGTTTTTTTCCGCATTTTCATAATTCGGAGTAAAAGCACCCGAAAATTCTCCCTGATCTTTTGCGTACAGCGAACTGAAATAACTAGGCAACTTTCTGTAATAAGTTGGATCCGGACTATCTGTCTTTTGATAGTCTATATTGCTGTTTCCGACTTTTCCGAACTGATACATTAGACTTGAATTGAGATTTGTTTTTTCATCAATTTTAAAATAATGGTTGAGCATTAAAAGTGGTTCCTCAATTTTTTTAATTCTTGCATTTCGTTTTTTTCCGTTCTGAAAACCCCAATACGAATTGTATTTTTCGTTTGTTAGTTGCGTTACTTCGTTTGTATTTGCTGAATTTTTTCCCCGGGAATTAGGCGCGTAAAAACCTGTAAAATTCAAAGATTGTTTCTTGTTTAATTTCTTTTCGACGCTAATAAATAAAGATTCAGCTTTGAAATTTGTTCCTTCAAAAAAGCCTTCATCTGACCAACGCTTTCCGGCTGAAATTGCATATGCCCAACCGGAAGCATTCATTCCGGAAGCATAAGTTCCAATGGCGCGCCAATTGTATGAAGTATTACTTCCGGAAAACGTTAACTGTCCTCCTTTTCGATACATCGACGCTTGTGTAAAAATTTGCTGTGTTCCTAAAATGCCTCCAAAAGTATAATGGGAAGGTGCAGTTCCAACAGAAAATTCCTGATTGCGGAGTACCGTATTCAAACCTCCCCAATTGTTCCATTGCGGTCTTCCATCATACAGTTTATTCATGACCATACCGTTGAGCATCATGGTTCCGTTTTCGCTATCAAGTCCGCGGACTCTAAATCGGGCCTGACCCCAACTAAAAGCGGAAGCCTGCATAAAAGCATCTTTTGAAGACTGTAAAAGTCCTGAAGTCATTTCAGAGGAACTATTATCATCTGTTAGATCACTATCCAATAATGTGATTAAAGCAGCTGGTGTTTCATCTGAAAAATTATCTTCGAGCTGCACTATTCCGAGGTTAACCTTAAACCCAAAATTAGATTCCAGTTTTAAAAGCAAATCTTTGTAGCCCTGACTGTGAATTAATAGTAGTTGTTCTCCTTTTATTGGAGAATGAAGTTCAAATCTTCCGTTAGTTGATGTAAGTTGTGTTAGCGAAGAATTTTGGATAGAAACCACCACATTCTCAATTGGATCTTGTGTTTTGGCATCAATAACAAATCCAAAAAAAGTTGTTTCTTCCTGAGCAAAAACAAAATTAAAAGGCAGTAAAACAAAAAAGAGTAAGTGATTTTTTCCCATTAAAAATTCCAATTTATTTTGAAAATAGATTTCGGATATTAATCCCTATTCAAAAGATAAAATTGGTTCTTGGAAAAAAGTATTCTAATTCAGATTCTTAGTGACATCTGAAATTCAAATGTAAATAAAATATTTAAAAAAATAAATATTTTCCTACTAATGTTTTGATTGAAATTTAAAATTAATTAAGTAGATTTGTCATTTTTTGTTTTTTTTTCAAAAAAATTAGGTTGTCGTTCTAATTTTAGAAACCATAAAAGCAATCAAAACACCAAAGATTCCGATAAACGCAAAAGAAAATTGAAGTCCGAAATTTTGAGCAATGTGCCCAATTACAGGAGGTCCCATTAAGAATCCGAGAAAACTAACACTCGAAACAATCGTTAGGGCTTCTCCTGGTGGAACTGTCGGATTTTTTCCTGCCATACTATAAACAGTGGGAACAATAGTTGCAACGCCTAAACCAACCGCCATAAAAGCAATTGTACACGGAATAATATAAGGAAGAAAAACCGCGGTGAAAAGTCCTGCTGAAATCATAACTCCACTAATTTGCATTACGCGTTCACGCCCAAATTTATTGATAAGACCGTCTCCTAAAAAACGTCCGCCAGCCATCATAATCATAAATGACGTATAGCCTAAAATCACCAATGGCCCGGGGGCTTTTACAATATCTTTAAAGTAAACACCACTCCAGTCGAACATAACACCTTCACTCGCCATACTGCAAAAACCAATTACGCCAAGCCAGATTAAGGCACTGTCTGGTTTTACAAATAATTTTTTCTTTTCTGAGGTTTTATGTTTGATTTTTTCTTTGGCTTTGACCAAAAATTTAAAGTTAAAGACAACCATTATAATCACAATTCCGCCAACTATTAAAAAATGATGAAGTGGTGAAAGGTTTAATGCTAACATACCCAAACCAACCAATGCACCGGTGAATCCTGCGAAACTCCACATTCCATGAAAAGAAGACATTATCGTTTTTTTGAAAAGTACCTCTGTATAAACTCCTTGTGTATTTACTGCAATGTTGGCTAAATTTCCAAACAATCCAAACAAAAACAAACCAACAGACAATTGAAATGCTGTTGTTGCCAAACCTAAATTGGCGAGGCATAAAACATACATTATTAAGGAGAAAACTAAAATGCGGTGACTACCAAATTTGGTTACCATTTTTCCTGAAAAAGGCATAATCACTAATTGTCCCATTGGCAAGGCAAAAAGTATAGAACCCAAATCACCTTCAGTTAAATGCAAAGCCGTTTTTATATCCGGAATTCGGCTTGCCCAGGTTGCAAAACTTAACCCCATTCCAAAATAAAACATTCCAACAGCAATACGAATTCGGTTTAAATAAGATGCTTTTGCATCTCTATAGACTTTCTTGATTTTACCTTTGGTTTGGAATAGTGATAGTGGATTGAAGTTGATCAAAATGATGTATTTTTGGATTGGTAGTATAAAAATACGAAAAATGTACTTTACACACTACAGTACGCCGCCAGTTAGTGAATTTATAACGTTATATGTTTATAAATTCTTTAAGGAACAAAGGTTCTGAGGAACAAAGGGACAAAGGTTTTTTTATCTGACTATAAAAAAGGCGTTTCACTTGTCAAAAACACATAGCTATGTGTCTTTTTGACAAGTGAAACGCCTTTGTAGACAAAGTAAAACTATGTTTCTATGTGTTTAAACTTATAAGCTAATTGCCCGTTGTTGTGCGCTACTCGCAATAGCAGCCTCTATAATCTGCATTACTTTTACGCCATCTTGCGCGGTAACCGGTTCTGGTTTGTCGTTGGCAATGGAATCATACACGCCATCAAAAAAGGAGAAGTAATTTCCCTGAAGTGTTGGTACTTTTTCGCGAATTATTTCTCCGTTGACTTCTGTATGTAATAATCCTTGTAACGCTTCTGATTCAGTTCCCCATTCTTCCAGATTTGGTTTTTTGCCCAGTTTTAATTCATCTTCCTGAACATCGCCACGGGGCTTTAAGAAAGAACCTTTTTTACCATGAATTGTAAAGGCAGGATTTGCTTCTCTCACGAAAAAACTGGCTTTTAATCGTACTCTGAAATCTTCATAAATCAATAATAAATCAATCCAGTCGTCGACCAGGGAATTTTCTCTGGTGTAACGAATATCTGCAAAAACCGACTTTGGAGATCCGAACAAACAAACTGCCTGATCGATTAAATGTGGCCCTAAATCTTTTAAGATTCCTGCACCATCATTTACAGTTTCTTTATGTGCTTTTGGGCTCAATAAAGGATTGTATCTGTCAAAATGGAATTCGGCTTCAACTAAATCTCCCAAGACCCCCTCTTTAATTATTTTTTGAATTGTTTTAAAATCGCTGTCCCATCTTCTGTTTTGGAAAACAGCTAATTTTAATCCTTTTTCTTTTGCGATTGAAGCTAATTCTTCCGCTTCGGCCACAGTTGTAGTAAAAGCTTTTTCGACAACGGCGTGTTTTCCAGCCAAAAGCACTTTTTTAGCATATTCATAGTGGGTTCCTACAGGTGTATTTACAATTACCAAATCGACCTCATCTGCTAATACATCCTCGATTGAAGGATAACTTTTTACATAAGGATAATCTTCCTGGATAAGGTTTTTACTTCTTTCCCAGGAACCTAATAATTCAAATCCGGGATGAATGTCCAAAAATGGAGCGTGAAAAACTTTTCCCGACATTCCGTATGATAATAGTGCTGTTCTTATTTTTTGCATTTTATGATTTTTTTTCGCCACGAATTCACGAATTATATATTTATTAAAAAAAAATTCGTGAATTCGTGGCTATTTTTTTATTTAATTTTAGCGCGTTCGTATTGTTTTGGCCATTGAATATCGTCGTTTAAATCTCTGGCGAAATCTAAAGGCAAGTTAGGGTTTCTAAGTGATTCTCTGGCAAATAAAACCAAATCGGCTTGATTGTTTTTCAAAATTTCTTCGGCTTGAATGGCGTGTGTTATTAGGCCAACTGCTCCAGTTAAAATATTGGCTTCTTTTTTGATTTTTTCTGCAAACGGAACCTGATAGTTTGGATGCAATGGAATTTGTTGATGTGAAACCAATCCGCCCGATGAAACATCAATTAAATCAACTCCTTTTTCCTTTAAGATTTCAGAAAGTTTTACTGATTCTTCCGGATTCCATCCACTTTCAGCCCAGTCTGTTGCTGAGATTCTCACAAATAAAGGCAAATCCGAAGGCCATTCTGACTGAACCGCTTCTACAATTTCTAACGTAAAACGGATTCTGTTTTCAAAACTTCCACCGTAGGCATCGGTTCTGTTATTCGTTAAAGGAGAAAGAAATTGGTGCAACAAATAACCGTGTGCGCCGTGAATTTCCAGAACCTGATAACCTGCTTCAACAGCTCTTTTGGTTGCCGATTTGAAATCAGAAATCACTTTTTGGATTCCGTCCTTATCTAAAGCTTCCGGAAGAAATGGTTCATCATCATGATACGGAATCGCGCTTGAAGAAACCGTCTGCCATCCGCCTTGAGCGAAATCTAATTTTTTATTTCCTTCCCAGGGAGCAGAAACGCTTGCTTTTCGGCCGGCATGCGCCAATTGAATTCCCGGAATTGAATTTTGAGAAACTATAAATTGATTGATTGTTTTTAATTTCTGAATGTGTTCGTCTTTCCAGATTCCTAAATCGGCAGGCGAAATTCTGGCTTCGGGAGAAACGGCTGTGGCTTCCTGAATAATTAAGCCGACGCCTCCGCTGGCACGACTTCCCAAATGAACCAAATGCCAATCATTGGCAAATCCGTCAACTGCTGAATATTGACACATTGGTGAAATAACAATTCTATTTTTTAAAGTGATTTTTTTTATGGTAAGTGGAGAAAATAATAATGAAGCCATATATATGTAACTTTTAATGGATTTAGGCTACCTATTAGATACGATAGCGGATAAAAAAGTAAAGTTACAGCATCTTGTTAAAAGGAGAAATCTAAATGTTTATTAATTAACAAACATTTAAAACCTTATGTCTTATATTGCGCTATCAAATTAAAATAGAAACGTTACTTTTGTGCGTTAAATTACGAACTAAAAATACAAAATGGATATAGTTATCAAACTCTCTCAATTTCTATTGAGTTTATCTTTACTTATTATTCTTCACGAATTAGGGCATTTTATCCCTGCTAAATTATTTAAAACCAGAGTCGAAAAATTTTACTTATTTTTTGATGTTAAATATTCATTGTTTAAAAAACAAATTGGCGAAACTGTTTACGGAATCGGTTGGTTGCCTTTGGGAGGTTATGTAAAAATCTCAGGAATGATTGACGAAAGTATGGACAAAGAACAAATGGCGCTTCCACCTCAACCGTGGGAATTTCGTTCTAAACCAGCCTGGCAACGTTTGATTATTATGTTAGGTGGTGTTACGGTAAACTTTATTCTGGCCTTTATTATTTATATCGGAATGGCTTTTGCCTATGGCGATACTTATGTTGCAAATGCTGATTTGAAAGATGGTGTTTTAATTGAAAATCCGGTGATGCTTAAAACTGGCTTCAAAACCGGAGATAAAATCGTAGCTATTGACGGGAAAAAAGTAGAGAATTTTGATAATGATTTAAATATAAACATTATCATGTCTAAAGAAGTTTTGATTGAAAGAAACGGTCAGCAACAAACAATTAAAATGCCTAATGATTTTATTGACCAATTGTCAAAACATGAAAAATCGGCACTGGTAGAAATGCGTTTTCCTTTTGCTATTAAAGATGTTCCGGCTGAATCTGGAAATACTTCATTAAAAGCAAAAGATTTAGTAGTTTCTTTAAACGGGCAACAAGCTAAATATTACGATCAGGTAAAAGCGATCTTAGATGCAAATAAAGGAAAAACAATTCCGGCTGTTGTAATACGTGATTTAAAAGAAACACCAATTACAGTTAAAGTTTCTAAGGCTGGAAAATTAGGTGTAAATGTTGGTGGATTAGGAATTGAATCTTTAGAAAAACTAGGTTACTATAAAGTAAGTACAAAACATTATAGTTTTGCTGAATCTATTCCGGTTGGTCTTACAAAAGGAAAAGACCAATTAGTAGGTTATGGTAAACAATTGAAAATGATTTTTAATCCGGAAACAAAAGCGTACAAACAAGTAGGTGGTTTTGCAGCTATTTTTAACATTTTTCCGAGTTCTTGGAGCTGGGAAACATTCTGGTCGATCACGGCTTTATTGTCAATTATGCTTGGTGTTATGAATTTATTGCCAATTCCGGCCCTTGATGGTGGTCATGTGATGTTTTTATTGTACGAAATAATTAGTGGCAAAAAACCAAGCGACAAATTCCTTGAAAATGCCCAAATGGTTGGTTTCGTTCTACTTATAGCACTACTTTTATTTGCTAACGGAAACGATATTTACAAAGCGATTGTCAAGTAAAAAAAATAATTAAAAAAAGAGTTAAAATATTTTTGGTAAATTAAAAAATCAACTATATTTGCACTCGCTAAAAAGAGCAACAACTTCCTCCTTAGCTCAGTTGGTTAGAGCATCTGACTGTTAATCAGAGGGTCCTTGGTTCGAGCCCAAGAGGGGGAGCAACTTTTTTTAGCAAACATATTTACCTTTAAGGTGATTCCTTCTTAGCTCAGTTGGTTAGAGCATCTGACTGTTAATCAGAGGGTCCTTGGTTCGAGCCCAAGAGAGGGAGCTTATTAAATACCACTTACAAATTGTAAGTGGTATTTTTTTTTGATATTTACTCCAAAGGATCTTGTTAATCAGAGCCCCGATAGCTATCGGGGTTGGTTCGAGCCCAAGACGGGGAACTTATTAAAAGACTATCATTTTTATGATAGCTTTGGATCAAGACGTAAATCTGAGGAGCAGCAAAAATTAAGCATAAATATTAGTTAGCCTAAAAAGGAAGTATTCTATATTTCTAACACCTCTGAAT
>FNPS01000009.1 GCA_900107365.1 Flavobacterium aquidurense | reverse complement strand
GGGCTCACCTCTTCCCATCCCGAACAGAGTAGTTAAGCCCGCCTGCGCAGATGGTACTGCAGTTATGTGGGAGAGTATGTCGTCGCCTTTCTTTTGAAAACCCTGTTCTAACGAACGGGGTTTTTTGTTTTACAAAACAGGCAGTTATGTGGAACCCCCGATAGCTATCGGGGGGCAGTGAAGGCAAACATTTTCAAGTTTTGATTTTATACTTTTTTACTGCAACATGCAGATTTAATTCGCGCATATATCTACGCACTGTATCAGCAGATAATTGGTATCCTGATCTTTGAAGTTCTACGCTTATGCGTTTAGATCCATAACGTTTTTGAGATAATATAAATATCGATACTATTTCTTCCTTGACCATCATTTTCCATTTTTGTCTTTCAGAAACAAATTCATTTTTCCAGTTGTTGTAGCTTCCAAAGTTTACCTCAAGAATTTTACACATCATATAACTTGAATAATTTTGTTCATTTTTAGCTATATATTCAAATATAAAAGGTGGTCCTTTTTGAAGGTAATCTGCTGCTTCTTTAATAATTTTAAATTCAGTATCTAACTCTCTAGTTTTTATTTCAAGATCATATATTTTTTTTTCCTGGGAAGTTAATTTTGTTTTTTCTAGAACAGAGAAATTTTCTTCGCCGTGTATAATATAGTTTTTTCGCCAGTTCCACAACGTGTTGTATGTTATGTTGAATTTTCGTGCGATGTGTACTAGTTTAACTTTTTCAAAACTTAGCTTGACAACTTTTAGTTTGAAATCAGGGTGGTATTCTTTTTTATTTAGTTTCATAAATGTAATTGACGATTTTATTTTTTGGCATTATATTTCTGCATTGAACTCTTCGATTGTTTTATATTTAAGTGCTGAGTGTCTCCTTTTTTTGTTGTACCAGTTTTCTATATAGTCAAATATCTCCGCTCTCATCTCTTTTGGAGTTAATAATGTTTTCTGACTGTATATTAATTCTCTTTTTAATGATTTAAAAAAGCTTTCAGAAACAGCGTTATCGATGCTATTTCCCTTTCCGCTCATACTTTGTACACACTTATGTTGACTAAGAGTACTGGTAAAGAGTTTGTTCGCATACTGTGTTCCGCGATCAGAGTGGAATATTAAACCTTCTTGTATTTTGCGATTGCTTATAGCCATATTCCAGGCAGGAAGAATGGTTGTAGTAGTTGAAAGCAAAGAGCTAAGGTTCCAGCCCACTATTTTCCGGTCATATAAGTCTATTATGACGGTAAGGTATAAAAAACGTTTTTCGATCTGTAGATAGGTGATGTCGGAAACCCAAACCTTTGAAGGTTTATCTGTCGTAAACTGCCTGTTAAGTATATTTGGCGAAATATATAACGTATGCTTTGAATCTGTGGTAACTTTGTACTTCTTTTTAACTTTACGTTTAAGACCAAGCTGCTTCATAAAAAATGTAACCTGATCTTCTGATATATGTATTCCTCTTTTGCAAATCTCTCTGGCGATTAAGACACAACCACGGTATTGTTTAAATTCATAAAAGACAGAAGTTATTGCATCTTTGTATAGGCTGACCTGTATTTCTCTTTTTGAGAGAGGATACTGCATCCTTAAATTATACATTGAAGTAGAAACCCCTAAAACCTGACACATTATACCAATGGGGTATTTATTTTTGTTTTGATGGATAAAATTGTACAGCTC
Source organism: Flavobacterium aquidurense (assembly GCA_900107365.1). Lineage (GTDB taxonomy): Bacteria > Bacteroidota > Bacteroidia > Flavobacteriales > Flavobacteriaceae > Flavobacterium > Flavobacterium aquidurense. Next base: position 292,559 of record FNPS01000009.1, on the reverse strand, counting down.
TTGTTTGCTCTGAGGTTTTAATTTTATAACTTCTCTAAGTATCACTAATCTTAATTGCGATTCTGCAAGTTTCTTTTCTGATTCAAAAATCTTTAAATCCTCATAATAAATTCTTTTTTTACCTAAGCCAGGAAAACTACCCTCTTTATATTTTCGATAAATTGACCTCCATTTAGAAAGCAATTTTGGTGATATTTCAAGTTCGTTGGCTGTGTCAAGAACATTTCTTCTTTCATAACTCAGCAGAACTGCCTTCATTTTAAAGTCAGATGTGTGACGTCGTTGTATTTCTGCCATCTTATTTGAAAATTAAGTGATATTGTTTTTTGTTGATTTTTGATAATATAATTGCGTCCGCACTACGGACGTAATTTATTTTAAGTTTAAAACGTTTGTGTTAATCCTAAAAGAAAGTTTGATACATATATTTATAACTGTGTGAACTTACTTTTAGTATTTTTGTTTTTGTAAGATACATTTTACGAGACTTATTATTAATAATTATGTGATGGCGGATAAAGAAAATAATATAACATTTATTGAAATTGATTTACTTACTGAATTATCTCAACTTGTTGAGCAAACTCAACAGCAAGTTATCGTTCAAAACAATAGTTCTTTAACATTGCTTTTTTGGCAAATTGGTTTTAGAATTAATGAAACTATACTTCAAAATAAGCGCGCTGAATACGGAAAACAAATTGTGCCGACACTGTCGGCACAATTGGAAACTAAATATGGTAGAAGTTTTACTGAAAAAAACTTAAGAAGAATGCTTCGTTTTGCAGAGCAATTTTCAGATAAACAAATGGTGATAGCACTTTCTCAAAAATTAAGTTGGTCACATTTCATTGAATTATTGCCCATAAAAAATCATGACGCTATGATATTTTATGCAAATCAAGTAAGCAACCAACTTATGAGTGTAAGGTAGCTTCGAAAACAAATAGAAAAGAAAACTTTTGAACGTACAACAATAGCAAATGTACAAATACCTGCTTCTGATTATAATTTAAAATATAGTTTCAAGGATCCTTATTTATTGGATTTTCTAAATTTAGGGAATGCTTATTTAGAAAAGGATTTAGAGCAGGCAATATTGTATGAATTAGAAAAATTCATTCTTGAGCTTGGGAAGGGATTTACATTTGTGGAACGTCAAAAAAGAATGATAATAGATGGTGAAGATTTTAATTTAGATTTACTGTTCTATCATCGTAAATTAAAACGACTAGTAGCAATTGAATTGAAGTTAGGGAAGTTCCAAGCTAAACACAAAGGACAAATGGAGCTTTATTTACGATGGTTAGACAAGTATGAAAAGCAAGAAGGTGAAAATACTCCAATTGGATTAATACTCTGCGCCGAAAGTAGCCGTGAACAGATAGAATTACTTGAAATGCATAAAGACGGGATAATAGTTGCTGAATACTGGACCGATTTGCCACCGAAAAAACAGTTTGAAGAAAAAATTCATTCATTATTGACAGAAGCAAAGGAAAAAATAGAAAGAAAATACCTGTCTGAATAATTTCAGATCCAATTATGTCCGCACTGTGAACACAATTTAAATTAAAGGACAATTAATTTATTAAATAGTTTTTTTAAAATTTAAAAAACTGCAGTAAATTATTTTTACAATATGACCTTTGAATATTCGAACCCTAGGTCGATTGAACCTGTCAATACTGGATTTTTACTTTTGTAAAAGGGAAGTGCCACGATTCTGCCAAAAAAATTAAATGTCAATTTCTTTCTTATATTTCCTTTCTGTCCTCTTGAAAATTTGCCAATTCTTTGTTGACTTCTTCCAGTAATTGCTGCTCGGTTGGAAGATATAAATGATACTGGCTTGCAATAATACTTTTGTTGCTTTCAGGTAATGTGAATTTAACTACACCGTCATTTTTATTAGCGCAGAGCAATATTCCAATTGTAGGGTTTTCATTCTCATTTTTCTCGATTCGGTCATAATAGTTGACATACATCTGCAACTGACCAATATCCTGGTGAGTAAGCTTATGTGTTTTGATTTCTATCAAAACAAAGCATTGAAGTAATCTATTATAAAATACCAGATCTACAAAAAACTCATCTCCATCAATATGAATTCTTTTTTGTCTTGCAACAAAAGAAAAGCCATTTCCTATTTCCAATAAAAACTCCTGAAGATGCGTTATAATGGCCTGTTCAAGATCTTTTTCATAATAAGAAGCTTCACGTTTTAAACCTAAGAATTCCAAATACATCGGGTCTTTGATAATCTCCCGGGCATCTGAAGGCAAATTTTCATTTTTAGCAACTGCCAGGACACTTTCTTTATCACTGCTCATTAAGAGGCGTTCATATAAACTGCTGTTTATTTGACGTTCCAATTGACGTGATGTCCAATTGTTTTTTACACTTTCAGCAATATAGAACTCTCTTTTTTCTTGAGTATCAATTGATAATAAGAACTTGTATTGTGTCCAGCTCAATTGTGTCCGCAGTGCGGACACAATTGGAAAAGTCCTGTAAAATTAACGATACCAGTTTAATTGACGGTAAGAAAATCCACTGCCATACTCGGGCTGTAATTGTTCTGCAAGAAATCTAATTAAGTAAGTTCCATAATCAGCTCTTTCTTTTCCCTGCTGTTCTTCCTCAAAAATACGTTTCCCAATAGACCAGTACATTCTGGTTCTTTCGTTATCAACTGCTCTAATTGCACTCTCTTTTGATGTCGCAATTATTGCCTTTATATCAGGAATTATGGATTGGTTTTGAAGCATTTTTTTTTTAAGTAAGGAAGTTAGTTGTAGTTTGCAAACATACAAAAAAGTAATAAAAACAGATAAAATCAAATGGGTTGCTACGAAATGAAAGTAGTAGATTGTTTTGTTAAAAATCTGTTTTTTACGCATTTGTGCTGTTTTTATTCAAGAGCAGAATTTCTTTTGGAAGTGTTGTAGATATTTTTGATATAACCAATCACTGATTTTTTTGCTCTTACCGATGCCTAGTTGCTATGGTAAATTAATTTTGTTACGTCGTGAAAAAAAACACTCTCAGCTACTACTGAAGAGTACAAAAAATAAATTGTGCCGACATTGTCGGCACAATTAGAAGATAGATATCGGAAGAACCTCGAAGAAAACAATCTTTGAATTATGTAATATATAGATCTGTCTACAGATAATGAATTTTGTCGTGACAGTGTCACGACAATTAAGTTTGCCTCTCTTCTTAGCAATTGATAGTTACTGATATATTATTTGCTAGCTGAAGTAAAAACTTTAATCGAAAGAGTTTTTTTTTAGTAGCGGTATTCTAGTATGAAATTTTCTTTCTGCTAGTAGTTAGTAATGTTTCGAACTTAAACTCTTAAATATTTGTTTCACAGGGTTTTAATTTGGTCCTGGGTCTGAATGCACCTATTTTGCACCTAAAATAAAATAATGTTTTCTTATGTAATCTATTTTATAAAAAATTTAGAGACTTATAGGACATAAATTTTACAACGGTTATGAGTGCGAGATGTGGACTTGACGGGATTACAATCGAACACCTTATTCCTATATTAATGTTCTTCGATGGCTTAAAAGAATATCGTGATAAGCCTTGAAATTAAAGGTTTTTTTAGATTTTTAGTGATTTTTAAAATCATTAAGAGTGCATAATTTTATATCAGATTTTTAATGGGTTGAATAAAAAATAATTTTTTAAGTACGAAATATACTTTAAAAAAGTACTAAAGGTGTTCGACAGTCGAACACTTTGACTTAACTACTTCAGAGCAAGTTATTGCTTAAAAATAATGTTCGAAATAATTTTGCGACCATAAAATAAATTATGCTGATCGAATACATCCAAGAAGATATTCTGGTAGCTGATCAATAGAAGCACAGGAATTATTAAGGATTAGATAGTATTCAATTCTGACAAGAAAGTACCAGACTCTTAAAAAACGAATCCATAGGTTTGATTTTAAAACACTAAAAGTTTTAGAATGCAAAAAATATATCATTTATTAAAGAAAATAATAGCTTGCTTTTCAATCCTGTTACTAAGTAACTGCATTAAAATTTCAGAAAATAGAAAGCATGATAAAGAAGAAAACATTGCTGCTTTTGATTGGTTTCGTTATGAAGGTAACGACGATATTTATAAAAAACTTTCTTCTGATAAAGAAAAATATTTAAATCCGATTTTGGCAGGATTTTATCCAGATCCAAGTATTTGCAGGGTCGGTGATAAATTCTATCTGGTAAATTCCTCTTTCTCTTATTTTCCAGGATTGCCAATTTTTGAAAGTACAGATATGGTCAATTGGAAACAGATTGGTCATGTCATTGATCGCTCAGAACAACTGGATCTTAAGCTTGCCGTTTCAAAAGGACTTTATGCACCAACTATCAGATACAACAAAGGAATTTTTTATCTAGTCTGTACGAATGTTGATGCCGGTGGAAATTTTTTGGTAACAGCAAAAAATCCGACTGGGCCATGGTCAAATCCGATTTGGCTCCCTGAAATTGAAGGAATTGATCCGGACATTTTTTTTGATGACGATGGTAAAGTATACATCACTCATAATGGTCCGCCGCCACATAATATTTCAGTTCATGAAGGTCATAGAGCCATTTACATGATGGAATTTGATCTTGAAAAATCTAAAACTTTCGGGGAATCAAAATTGGTTGTAAATGGAGGAACAGATATGTCTCAAAAACCAGTTTGGATTGAGGGTCCGCATATTATTAAAAAAGACGGATTTTACTTTATGATTTGTGCGCAAGGCGGAACAGAATACAATCATTCTGAAGTAGTTTTTAGAAGTAAAAATATTTTTGGTCCTTACATTAGTTTTCCAAATAACCCAATCTTAACCCAAAAAGATTTAGACAAAACAAGAGAAAATCCTGTAACAACAACGGGTCATGCCGATTTTGTTGAGTTACCAAATGGCGATTGGTGGTCAGTATTTTTAGGCTGCAGACCTTATGGTGACGATCTTTATAATACCGGAAGAGAAACTTTTATGCTTCCTGTAAAATGGAAAGAAGGCTGGCCGGAAATTATAGGAGGTAAAGAACCAATTCCATTTCAATTGAAAAAGCCGAATCTTCCTTCATCAAAAGAAAACATTCCGCCAATGAATGGAAATTTTATTTGGCAGGATGATTTCAGTAAATATAAATTAGATTTTAAATGGAATTTTATTCGAACGACTTCTGAAAAATGGTATTCACTGCAAAAAGGGAAATTACTAATAGAAGCGAGAAAAGAATCAATTCAAACTGAAACTAATTTTTCTTTTATTGGAAGAAGACAGCAGCATCTGAATTTTGATGTTTCAACTAAAGTGGATTTTAAACTTAAAAACAAATCTGAAGCGACTGGTTTAGTAGCTTTTCAAAACGAAAAAAGTTATTTTATTTTAGGAAAACGTCTCAATGATTCAGGGAAACAAGAAGTTTTTGTAGAACGGGTTTCCAAAATAATAAATAACGGAAAAGGGGAAATAATCGCTAAAAAAGTTTTGAAAGAAAACTCAGATTCGGTTTTGTTTAGAATTGAAGGGAAGGCGGGTTTATTCAATTTTTATTATAAAGAAAAAGAAAATGATTCCTGGATTGTTCTCCTAAAAAATAGTGACACTACAATTTTAAGCACCAAATTTGCCGGAGGTTTTGTAGGAACCTATTTAGGGATGTACGCTTCCGGTAATCATTTTATTACAAAAGAGTAATCTGTAATAATGTAGTAAAAAAAGAATTCAAAGAATAACTTTTAAATGTATTAAATAATTATACATTGCGCTAAAAAAATAAAAGATTCAAAATTTTATAATTAAAAAATGGATAAAACTGCAAATTACCGGTATTTGTTACAATTGACTATTATTGCCACTTTTGGTGGTTTTCTTTTTGGCTATCACACTGCTGTTATTTCGGGTGCAGTCGGATCACTAGAAAAATTTTTCGTACTTCCTTTTGGCTTAGATGAAACTGCTGCAAGTTCACGTTTAGGATTTGTGGTTTCCAGTGCCTTAATAGGTTGTATAATTGGAGGACTTTTCAGCGGATTTATAAGTAAAAAACTAGGCAGAAAAAAAGGATTAGTGCTTGCAGCCGTTTTATTTTTAATTTCTTCAATCGGTTCGGCTGCGCCAGAGTTATTCATTAAAACAGTTGGAACCGGTGATCATACTTTTATAAACTTTTTTATGTTTTATAGAACAATTGGTGGAATTGGGGTTGGATTGGCTTCTATGCTTTCGCCTTTATATATTGCTGAAATTGCACCCGCAGCAAGCAGAGGTAAATTGGTTTCAATGAATCAGTTTGCGATTATCTTTGGGATGCTTGTCGTTTATTTTGTCAATTATTTTATTGCAAAACAAGGAGATAGTAATTGGTTAGATTCGATAGGCTGGAGATTTATGTTTGCTTCTGAAATTGTTCCGGCAGTTCTTTTCTTAGGATTATTATTCTTTGTTCCGGATACACCACGATCTTTAATGTTACAGTCGAAACCTGAGGAAGCGCTTGCGGTTTTACAGAAAATAAACAATCCTGAAGAAGCCAATAGAATTTTAGGAGAAATCAAAAGTACGCTTGTAGATCATTCCGGAAAACTATTTTCTTATGGTTCAGCGGTTATTATTTTTGGTTTACTGCTTTCTTTTTTTCAGCAGTTTGTGGGCATAAACGTCGTTTTATATTATGCACCTGAAATATTCAAAACAATGGGATCCGGAACCGACAGCGCTTTATTGCAGACTATTATTGTCGGCGCCGTAAATTTATTATTTACAGTTGTAGCTATTCAAACCGTTGACAAAGTAGGCAGAAAACCCTTAATGATTATTGGGGCATTGGCAATGGCTGCAGCAATGTTTGCGCTTGGTTTGTCATTCTTTAGTCATTCTGTGGGAATTGTTGCTTTGTTATGCATGCTAGTTTATGTAGCCGGTTTTGCAATGTCCTGGGGACCTGTAACCTGGGTTTTACTTTCTGAAATGTTTCCAAATAAGATCAGAGGAAAAGCAATGGCAGCGGCAGTTGCCATGCAGTGGATTTCAAATTATCTGGTTTCCTGGTCTTTTCCAGTAATGGATAAAAATAGTTATTTAGTACAGCAATTCAACCATGGCTTTGCCTATTGGATATATGGTTTTATGGGAATTCTGGCGTTGTTTTTTGTATGGAAATTTATTCCCGAAACCAAAGGAAAAACTCTCGAAGAAATGGAAAATTTATGGGATAAAAGGAAATAAACAATTACAGATTAAGCAATATCCGGAATTTCAAAATAAGACTCCTTTTTGTATAGAATTCTATACTTTGAAGGGGTCATTTTTTTAAGTTTTAAAAAGTGTTTATTGAAATTGGCAATCGTCTGGAAACCACTGTCGTAGCAAATATCAGACACAGCAAGATTTGTTTCCAACAGAAGATTACATACATGTCCGATTCTAATTTCATTTAAAAAATTCACATACGATTTTTTGGTACTTTTCTTAAAATAATTGCAAAATGCAGGTTCGGTCATTCCGGCGAGATCAGCAATATCTTTAATCTTAATCTCATTCTGAAAGTTCTGAATACTATAATTAAAGATCTTTTCAATCCTGATCTTTTCTTTAATATTATGAAACGCAATCTGCTGTTCGGTTAATTTAGTATAACAATTTTTCTTTGTTAGGATTGCCAGACATTTATAGAGTAATAAAATACGTTTGTGTGAAGAAGCATCTTGCATCTTTGTAATTAACTTTCCGAGCTTTAATTTATGCTTTTCGTTAATCTTCAAACCTAATTGAGAAGTAGCAATAAGTTGTTTTATCTCCAGGTTTTCAGGTAAGTTTAAAAAATCAGTTCCCCAAAAGTCTTCTTTAAATTGAATAACTATTGCGCTGGTTATCATGTTTTTATCTCTTTTTTGGAAAGTGTGCGGAACATTAGGTCCAATGAAATAAACATCGCCCGTTTTAAACTCACTTACATCATTACCGATAAAGCCCAAACCTTCGCCTTGCGTAAACAAAATCAGTTCATTTTCAATATGCTGATGCCAGGTTACCTCAAAGTTGGGTGTGCAGTACGTTCTGGCAACAAACGAATTATTTTGCGATAATGGTAATTTTTGTACATGTGGTTTCATAACATAGAAATTTTATTACAATTATTTACGAAGATAATCAAAAATATTAAAATAGTTTATAAACTAAACAATTCTGGAGCAGTTTGTTCGTGAAAATCTCTTTTTATTTGCAATGTTAATGATTTATTAATAAAACTAATAACCCAAAAATGACAGAATCTAATCTAAATATAAAAGAGCAACGTGAGTTTTATGACAAAAACGGTTACCTCATAGTATCAAATCTGCTTACTGATCTTGAAGTGGAAACACTCAAAAATGAAAGCAAAGAAATCTTTAAAGGAAATCGTGGTTTTATCAAAGGTTTAATCGAACCATCAGAAACTGAAAATGATGATGATATCTTAAAAAAATATGTAGCAATTCATTTTCCGCATAAAATTTCAGAAGTTATATTTTCATATTTGAAACATAATAAAATTGTAGACGTTCTTCAGAATTTAGTTAGTGAGAATGTAAAATGCATGCAATCTATGTTGTTTGTAAAAGCACCTGGAAAAGCGGGACAATCATGGCATCAGGATGAATTTTATATTCCAACTAGAGATAAATCTTTAGTTGGTGCATGGATTGCCATTGACGATGCAACTATAGAAAATGGCTGTCTTTGGATTATTCCCGGATCGCACAAAGAAGGTTATATCATGCCAAGAATAAAAAATACCAATGAAAATTTTGCCGACGTTGACACGGTTGATGTTTCAAAATATTCTGAAGATCAGATTATTCCGGTAGAAGTAAAAAAAGGTTCTGTTGTTTTCTTTAACGGATATACGTTACACAGTTCACTTAGAAATAAAACTGAAAGTAATTTTAGAACCGCTTTGGTAAATCATTATATGAGTGCCGAATCAATGCTTCCGTGGGATCAGGATGGCAGGCTGCCTGCATCTGATGATTTACGAGATATTGTTATGGTCGCAGGAACTGATCCGTATTCGTATAAAATGATTGTTGATTTGAATAAACCTTTTTTAAGGCCGGAAGTTTTAAAAATAAAATCAACTCTATAAAACAATGTATGAATATTAATTTTTTTTGCCCGCGCTGGGGAAATGAGGATTTAAAATGGGAGGATTTCTTTATAAAAGTAAAAAATGCTGGTTTTGATGGTGTTGAATGGGCAATTAATAAAGAAGTTACCAGAAATAAAATAAAAGAAATTTTGCAAACGGCCAAAGAATATAATTTAATCATGATCGGACAGCATTTTGACACACAAAATGCCAATTTTGAAGAACATTTAGAAAATTATCAGAAATGGTTGGAAAAAGTTTCAGGATTAGATTTTTATTGTATTAATTCGCAGACCGGAAAAGATTTTTTTAGCAAAGAACAAAATGAGAAAATTATTGAAGCCGCTAAACAAAACGAATTAAAAACAGGAATTTCAATTTATCATGAAACCCACAGAAATAAATTTTCGTTTGCAGCGCACATAACAGCGGTTTATTTGAAGGAAAACCCGGAATTGAAAATAACATTAGACGCTTCGCACTGGGTAAATGTAGCAGAATCATATCTCGAAGACCAACAACAGGCCATGGATCTCGCGATATTGAGAACAGAACATATACATGCAAGAATTGGACATACAGAAGCGGTTCAGGTTTCTGATCCTTTTGCACCCGAATGGAACGAGGCTTTAGAAAAACATCTTTTTTGGTGGGACGCAGTCATCAAAAGAAAAAAAGATAATGGTTCTAAAATGAGTATTACAACAGAGTTTGGTCCTGTGCCGTATATGCCCGTTTTACCCTATACGAATCAGCCTGTGGCAAGTCAGTGGGACATTAACCACAAAATGATGCAGTTTTTAAAAAAGAGATATGCCGATTAAATTTAAATATGAGTAATAAAATGGTTTTTATAATTGAATTTAAAAATAGTGTGATAAAATTACTTTGCTTGTTTGCAATTGTAATGCTTCTGGTTAGCTGTAAATCTTCTGACGAGGTTACCATTTATTATCCAAAGCATGCATCGCCAAAAGAAATTCTGGCAGCAAAAGAACTTCAGAAATATATTTTTCTTACGACTGATAAATTGCCTGAATTGGAAGTTTACAGTAATGAAGATGAAATTTCAGGGAAGTCAATTGTTTTGAGTACGTACAATAATTTCAAAGATAAAAGATCAATAAGTGCGATAGAAGGCGATGCCTATTATCTAAAATCTAAAAACGAAGAACAGCTATTTATTGTTGGAGCCACATCTGAAGGTATTTTGTACGGAGCTTATAAATTTATAGAATCATTAGGAATTGGTTTTATGATCGACGGCGATATTATTCCGGAGGAAAAGATAGAAAATCTGGCACTTTCAGGATTTAATGAAAAGCACAAACCAGTTTTTGAATTAAGAGGAATTCAGCCATTTCATGATTTTCCGGAAGGTCCAGATTGGTGGAACGAGGAAGATTATAAAGCCATCATTTCGCAATTGCCAAAAATGGGAATGAACTTTATTGGTTTTCATACCTATCCTGAAAAAAGACCTTTCGGGGGTTGGGAACGTGCAGAGCCAATGGTTTGGATCGGCACTAAAGATCAAGTTAATAAAGACGGTTCGGTAAAATCGGCTTATCCGGTATTGCATTCTAATACGAAAGACAGCACTTGGGCCTATTATCCAAAAATGACGTCTAATTATCATTTTGGAGCAGCTCAATTATTCGAAACAGATAATTATGGCGCTTCTTACATGCAAAACCTTTCAGGATGGCCGCATACAGAACAGGAAAATGTAAAAATATTTAATGCCGTTGGATCACTGCTAGGAAACACTTTTACGCTTGCAAAAGATCTTGGTGTAAAAACCTGTCTGGGTACAGAAACGCCTTTGACAATTCCGTTTGATGTACAGCAAAAAATGATCGCAAAAGGAATTGATGTTAATTCTAAAGAAGCAAAAGTAATGTTGTACGAAGGAATATTTTCCAGAATTATGGCATCACATCCGTTAGATTATTATTGGTTTTGGACACCGGAAACCTGGACTTGGGACGGACAAAATGATGAAGCTGTTGAAAGAACAATTCAGGATATTCAAAGTGCAATTTTGGCGAAACAAAATGTAAAAGCACCTTTTAAACTGGCTACAAGCGGTTGGGTTTTAGGACCTGCAAGAGACAGAGCGGAGTTTGACAATTTGTTTCCGAAAGAAATGCCTTTTTCGGTAATCAACAGAGAAGTTGGATTTACACCGGTTGAGTCGGCTTTCAAAAATGTAAAAGACCGTCCGAAATGGCAAATTTCATGGATTGAAGACGATCCTGCAATGGTAACGCCACAATTCTGGGCAGGAAGAGTTCTTAAAGATGCGTCTGATGCGTATCGTTATGGCTGCACCGGAATGATGGGAATTCATTGGAGAACCAGAAATCTTTCGCCTGCTTTTATGGCATTGGCACAGTCTGGCTGGGAAGCTGATACGTATAAAACAGTTGGAGACAGTGTTAGACATTTAGATTCTAATGAATTATACAAAAAATGGTCGGCATTGCAGTTTGGAAAAAAAGCTTCGGCAGAAATGGGAAAATTGTTTGCTTCTCTAGACGGAGGAAATTTCAAATTGAACAGTAAAGACCGTCACGCTAATTTTCCAAGAACTGCAGACTGGGGCAAAAAAGGCCCCGGAATGATTAGACCCAATTACGAAGCCTGGACAACCTTTCAGAAAAAATATGATTTTATTAAAACTTTTGAAACCAATAAGAAATTCGTAATAGGAAAAGATAATTTAAGCAGATATAATTATTGGTTAAACACCTTTTATTATGCTAAATACCAAGGTTTATCAGGTTGTTTATTAGGAGAAATGGAGAAATTGAAAACACAACTGGATAAAACTAAAGACCAAACTGAAAAGCAAAAACTGGCAGAAAAACTATTGACAAAAAGAAATGAACTCGCTGCTGCATGGACAAAAATGGGGAACAGTTTAATGCAAACCGTTTCTACAAATGGTGAAATGGGCACAATTGCGAATTTGGAACAACATAATTTAGGAAGTCTTAATCAGATTCATCAATATGATGATGTTTTGAAAAAGATTTTAACCAATATTCCTGATTTAATTTTATCGGATCAATACGCAGGGAAATTGAGAATTGTAATGCCGACAAGACAGACAATTGTAAAACAAGGAGAATCATTAGTTTCTAAAATCAGAATATTGTCGCCGGAAAAAGTGACTTCGGTAAAAGTATTTTACAAAGCATTGAACTCCGATAAATTTGAACAAAAAGAATTGAAAAATGTTGATCGAAATGTTTATCAATTAGCTATTAATAAAAAGGATTACAACCAAAATAGTTTTCTGTATTATGTTGAAGTAAAATCAGGAGCAGCTACCGTTCGTTTTCCGGAAGCAACTACAGAAGCTGTAACGGTTTGGTAATTGTCATCAAAAATAAAAATTTATTTACGGTCTTAAAATAGTTAACTCATATTGTTTCTTCTCCGAATTAAAACACTGCCTGCCGTTTTAATTATCGAAGCTGAAAGTTAACCGGAATCTAAAATTATTTATTAAAAAAATCGAAATGTGATTTGCTTGTAATCAAGCGAACAGGACTCTTTTTGCCCTTTTTTAAATGAATTCAAATTAAAATCTAAATCAAAAAAAAACAAAAAATAATCATGAACTAAAGAAAACTTAACCAAAATGCTAGAAATGAATTTGAAGTTTTTGTAGTTACAACTGAAGATATTTAGAAAGTGTTGTCCAAAACTTTGACCAGGTACGGGACAACCTTGAGGAACTTTCTAAGATTTAACTTCAAAAAAACTACAACTACAATTAAAAAAAACATGACTAATTAAATAACTAAACCTTATGAAAAAAATCTTAATGACCAGCCTCTTTTGGCTTCTATTTATACCGGTAGCTCTTGCACAGCAGCAGATTACGGGTAAGGTTACCGACGAGCATTCCGGAGATCCGCTTCCGGGTGTAAACATTAAAACCGAAGGTGGTGGGCAGACCGCAATGACGGATTATAACGGATCTTATACGATTAATGCGGGAAAATCGACCAATCTTTTATTTTCTTTTATTGGATACAAAACAAAAAAAATAAATACCGGAGATTTAAAAGTATTGAATGTTGCGCTTTCGTCTGAATCAGAATCGCTTCAGGAAATTGTAGTTACAGGTTATACCAAAGTCAAAAAGACGGATTTAACCAGTGCACAGGCTACTATTACTGCGAAAGCAATTAATGAAACGGTAAATACAACCGTTGAACAGGCTATTCAGGGTAGAGCTGCGGGTGTTTATGTAACGCAGAATTCAGGTGAACCAGGAGGAGGTTTGTCAGTTAATATTCGCGGGGTAAATTCATTAAACGGGACAAATCAGCCTTTGTATGTAATTGACGGTGTTCAGATTACAGTGCAGGAAATAGGAAGCGGATTATTGAGTTCAAATAGTCCGCTATCAGGTTTGAATCCGGCAGATATTGAAACGATGAATATTTTACAAGGTCCTTCTGCAACAGCGCTTTACGGTTCCAGAGGTACAAATGGGGTAATTGTAATTACTACTAAAAGAGGTAAGGCAGGAAAAATTAAAATTGCATACGATTATACGTATTCTTTGCAGGCACCGCCAAAGAAAATCAATGTGATGAATTTAAGACAATATGCACAGTTGATGGGAGAATACCAACAACAGGCAGGAGGTGTAATTCCGGCAGAATTTTTGGATCCTTCTATTTTAGGACAAGGAACAGACTGGCAGGAAGAGCTTTACCGTTTAGCACCAATGACAAAACATCAATTGCGTTTGAGCGGTGGTAGCGATACTACAACCTATTATTTATCAGGAGAATATTTTAATCAACAAGGTATTTCTCAAGGTTCAAACTTTGACCGTTATTCTGTTCGTTTGAATTTGGACAACAAAGCCAATGATTGGCTAACTCTTGGAGCAAACTTTAATATCAACCAAACGGATAATGTGGCAGCAGCGACGTCTGAATCAGTTGTTTTGAATGCGACGAAATTAAGTCCAAATATCCCCGTAAAAAACTTTGACGGAACTTATGGAGGAGGAAGTACAGATCCGGCTTCTCCGGAAAGATACAGTTCTCCAAACCCGATTGCGATGGCAAACTTAAATACAAATGAAGTTTTGACCAGACAGTTTTTAGGAGGATTGAATTTGAAAATTGACATTATCGATGGATTGTCTTTTAAAACTTCTTTTAATACCAATATCGAATACGGAAGCGGTGTTTATTTTCTTCCAAAATATAAATTTGGCGTTAACGAAAGAATCAATACACAGCTTACAAATGTTGAAAACAGAAATACATATTGGAAATTTGACCAATTCTTAAACTATGATAAAGCTTTTGGAGATCATACCGTAACCGCAATTTTCGGACACGAAGCACAAAGCGGAGCTTGGAAACAATTGACAGGTTATAGAGAAAATTTCCCTGTGGCAATTCCGGATTTAAATGTTGGAGATCAATCTACATCAATCGCTACGGGAGGTAAAAACGACTGGGCTTTAGAATCTTTCTTAGGTAGTGCAGGATATAATTATAGAAACAGATATTTTATTAATGCCACTTTAAGAGCCGATGGATCTTCTAACTTTGGTCCGGACAATAAGTGGGGTTATTTCCCATCTGCTTCTGCGGCATGGAGAATTTCTGAAGAGCCTTTCTTTAAAGTAAAACAAATCAGCGAATTAAAATTACGTTTTGAATCTGGAACCACAGGAAGCAACGGACCAGGAGGAGTTATTTATGGAAGACTTGACGGAGCACCAACACAATGGGGAACTGGTTTCTTGCCAAGTAAATATGCCAATTCAGATTTAAAATGGGAAGAAACAACAACCAACAATATCGGTTTCAATTTAGGATTATTTAATAACAGAATTACAATTGAAGGAGATGTTTACGTAAAAAAAACCGACAACTTAATTATGGATCTTCCTTTGCCACTTTATTATGGTGTTGATGGAGAAGGAGGAATGACGCCTCCTACTGTAAACGTTGGAGCTTTAAAAAACAAAGGTTGGAGTATTGCTGTAAATACAGTAAATATTAAAACAGCAGATTTCTCTTGGACAACAAATGTAAACGTTTCGCATTTTGATACAAAAATTGAAAAATTCTATACACAGTCGGCTATTTTAGATCGTTATTCCCGTTATTTTCAGGAATGGACACAGCGTTCTGTTGTAGGTCAAACGCCGTGGCAATTTTATGGTTATGTTGAAGAAGGATTATTCAAATCGCTTGACGAAATCAATAACAGCGCTTTGCCGGTTGATAACCAAGGAAATAAACTTCCGGTAAACAAAGATCAAGGTGGTGTTTGGGTTGGAGATGTGAAATATAAGGATATCAATAATGATGGAAAAATTGACGAAAAAGATCAGACTTTTATCGGAAATCCATATCCAAAATTATTTGGAGGTATGACTAATACTTTCACTTACAAACAATTCACTTTAGGAATTTTATTAACGGGTTCTTACGGAAATGATATTTACAATTACACAAAACGTGTGAACTCAAATCCGGTAAACGTAAGCGTTGGTAACAATTTATTAGTTCACGCCTTAGATTACGCACGAATTGGTGAAGATGCAAATGGAAATCCGTACATCATAAATCCAGATACAGACGTAGCAAGAATTTCGAACACACGAAACGGAAACTACGATAGACATACGAGTAAATGGGTTGAAGATGGTTCTTATTTAAGAATTAAAAACGTCTCATTAAACTATGATTTCAGTAAAGAAACACTTAGAGGAATTCCTGGTGTAACAGGATTCAGACTTGGTTTTGCGGTTCAAAACATCGCAACATTTACTAAATATTCAGGATATGATCCAGAAGTAGGTTCTTACGTTGGAAGCGGTTCAAACGCTGGTTCTCAGCCAATCGGATTTGATTACGGACGTTATCCGTTGACACCAATGTATTCATTTAATTTAGGAATTAACTTTTAAAAATAGCGTGATGAAAAATATACTATTTAAAATTTCTTTTACAGTATCCAGCCTGTTTTTAATATTATTGACCAGTTGTTCTGAAGAATTTTTAGAAAGACCGCCACAGGACGTTCCCGTAGATGCAGAATTTTATAAAACAGACGAACAAGTTTTGGCAGGATCAGCATTACTATACAATAAAGTATGGTTTTTATACAATGATAAAGCTTCATTTAGTGTAGGTGATTTTAGAGGAGGAACCATGATGTCGGTTTACAATTATCCTGATATGGTACAGTTCAACACAACTTCTAATTCACAAATGAATTATGATGTTTGGAAATCTCTTTTCAATACAATCGGTCAGTGTAATACTTACATTATCAACGTTAATAAATATGCAGGTCCAAGTGTAAATCCGGATATTAAAAAACAAACTATTGCCGAAGCCCGATTTATGAGAGCAACTGCTTATAGTTTATTAACGATGAATTATGGTGCTGTACCCATTATTACCAACAATTTTACATTGGTTGGAGATACTACGCAAGTTCGTAATACGCCCGAAAGTGTATGGAAATTTATTACTAAAGATTACCGCGCTGCTGCAGAAGATCTTAAAGAAACACCTTTGCAAACAGGAAGAATTACTAAATGGGCAGCAGAAGGAATGTTAGCAAGAACTTACTTGAACAGAGCAGGCGTAGGAAGAACTGAAGGTAATAGAAATCAGGTTTTCTTAGATTCTACAAAATATTACGCAGAGAGAGTAATCACAAGAAGTGGTGCAAAATTAGAACCTAAATACGCCGATTTATATTTGACAAAAAACGAAAATAATGCAGAATCTTTGTTTTCATTACAATGGTTATATACAGGTACTTACAGTTCTACTACAAATACCGCACCTTCCTCTTTAGCATTTAGCCCTTCAATTGCCAATGGCGACGGATGGGGAGGAGATTTTAGTGCAACATGGTGGATTTTAAGTAAATACGAAGGAATAAATCCAGTTGTGGGAAGTCCGGGAATGATGGAAGGAAAAACACTCGATCAACGTTTAAAAGCTACATTTATGCTTCCCGGTGCGCATTATCCTGAAATCACGCAAACATTAGAAGATGGTACAGAACAGGAACTTCGTTTTCCTTATAGTCAGGGAGCAGAGATCAGTTATGCTTCAACAAAAAAATATGTTGTGGGTAAAGCTAAAGATAACGCAGGTTTGGCAGGATTTCATACGTACGAAATCAATACTTATATGTTGCGTCTGGCAGAAATGTATTTGGCTTACGCCGAAGCTGCGGTTGGAAACAACGGTTCAACTTCAGATACAAAAGCAATTCAATATTTTAATGCTGTGCACACAAGAGCTGGTTTAAATGCAATTCAGGGTCCATTAACTTTTGACAGAATTTTTGATGAAAGAATGATTGAGTTTTCTGTAGAAGCGATGGCATGGTACGATTTAGTTCGTCTGCATTATTACAATCCGCAGAAAGCGTATGATATTATCAGCAATCAGGATAGATCTGCTTTTGCGATTGAACCGGACAGAATTCCAAACCCAACATCCTGGACATTTACTAAAACGCCTTGGGTAACAGTAAGAAGTTATGCAGCAAATGATGGTAACTTTTTAATTCCGATTCCGGCAACAGAAATGAGTCAGGCGCCAAATTTAGGAAAAACACCGGTAGATTATTATGCAGGTAAACAGTAATTTTTAAAAAAGACAATATGAAAACTTTATATAAAATAACAGCAGCCTTATTAGTTGTTTTAGGAACAACGGTGGTTTCTTGTTCTTCTGAAGAAGCAGCCAGCAGAAGTCCGATTATCAATTACGTAAGACTAACAGATCCGGCTTCATCAGATTCATTATTGGTAGAAGCAGGTCAGGGACAGCTTTTGGCTTTAATTGGGGATAATCTTCAGGATACAAAAGAAGTTTGGTTTAATAATCTTAAAGCCTTTATTTCTCCAACTTATGTAACTAAGAATTCGATTATTACTAATGTACCGGGGAAAATTCCAACAGAAATCAACAATCAAATTCGATTAGTTAATGGTTCGGGCGGAGTTTATACTTATGATTTTTCAGTGAAAATTGGAAAACCGTACATGAAAGCCATGAAAAGTGAATATGTTGCAACTGGAAAAATTGCAACCATTCAGGGAGACTTTTTCTATGAGCCAATGACAGTAACTTTTACCGGAGGCGCGCAGGCAACAATTTCAAGTATAGATAATGATCAGATTTTGAATATTGTAGTTCCGGAAGGAGCACAGCCGGGACCAATTACGATCAAAACCAATTTTGGAGAAACAAAGTCTGATTTCTGGTTTAGAGACAACCGAAACATTTTTGTAAGTGGCGCAACAGGTTCAGATTTTATCGTCACAAATCCTGGCGATGGAGATCCTGAAGCCATTAATGGAAATTACATCAGAGTAAAGAAAAACATCGGAAGCTGGGATTTTACAGCATTCTTCAATGGCGGACCAGACGTATTTGGTGCGGAAAGCAGAAATGTTCCGGATGATGCATTGACACATCCAGAAAAATACAATTTCAAATTCGAAATAAATACACTGAAACCGTATAACGCTAACGGATTAAAATTTCAGGTTCTATTAGACAAAGCTTCAGATTTTGATGATTATTATTGGAGCGGAGGCGTGTATTTATGGAGTCCGCCTTATGATACAGAAGGCGAATGGGAAACTATCGTTGTGCCTTTAGAAAAAGTTTTATTAGGACCAGGTCATGATGTAAATGCAGCCGGATATTTCTCCCGCTTAATTGTTCACGGTGACGGCGCTCTTGATGCAGATATTTCTGTAGATAACTTTAGGGTTGTACCAAAAAGTTTAAAATAATTCATTTTATATAAAACAAAACCAAAATGAAAAAATTTAAAAATAAACCATTTTATCTCCTGATTATGTTATTCATAATCGTTGGAGCCGCTGTATCCTGCAGCAATGACGACTCTAAAAGCAGTAATGATGTCGTTGAACTTTTGAGTTTTGGTCCTTCGGGGCAAAAACATGGCGAGCAAATAGCCTTTATCGGTCATAATCTGGATCGTGTGACTTCTATAATGCTTCCGGGTGTTGAAGTTTCAAGTGATGATTTTGTTTCGCAGACTTCAGAAAAAATAGAATTGATTATTCCTGAAGAAGCAACAGAAGGAAAAGTAACTTTAGTTTATGACGGTGGAGAAATAACATCAAAAACCGTTTTAAGTTTTGATGTGCCGTTTATGATTGCAAGTATTACACCTCAGGCCAAACCAGGTGAGAATATTACGATTACAGGAGATTATTTAAACTGGGTAACGTCTGTAGTTTTTGCTGACGGAATCGAAGTTAAAGAATTCGTAAGCGCTTCTTTAAAACAATTAGTGGTTAAAGTTCCAATGGATGCAAAAACTGGATCTATTCTGATTATTGGAGGCGGAACAGAACCTTATACGTTTGAAACGGAAAGTGATATCATCATCGATTTGCCAAAAGTGACTTCTCTGGAACCAACTAGTGTAAAACACAGTGATTTATTAAGTATTAATGGAGAAGATCTTGATTTGGTAAAATCGATTAAATTTCCAAATAGTACAGAAAGTGCCGCTTTTGAAAGTCAAACGGCTACAAAAATTGTGGTAAAAGTACCAAATACAGCAACGAATGGTAAAATAGCTTTAACAGCTTATTCCGGAGTTGTTGTAGAAACGGAACAAGCAGTAAAAATCATTCTGCCAATTATCACAGATGCAGCGCCAAAACCAGTTGCAATTGATGCAGATTGGACACTTACAGGAACCGATTTAGATTTGGTTAAAGAAGTAATAATTCCGGGTGCAGCAATGCCAATTACGACTTTCTCAACTCATACAGCAACCAAAATTGTTTTAAAAGTACCAGAAGGATCTTTTAATGGTACAATCAAATTAAAAACAATCAATGACTTTTTGATAGAAACTAATACTGAAATTCAAATCGCTGGTCTTACTGATATTCCGTTAACCAGAGTAATTTACGATGACGATTACAGAAATGGTTTCGGAAACTGGAGCTGGGGCGGAGATGTAAATCCTGCTTACACCACAGAAGTGAGAGAAGGAACAAAAGCCATTAGAAAAGATTGGCAGGATTGGGACGGACTTCGTTTTGGCGGAGGAAATGTTTCTACAGCCGGAATGACAGAATTAGCATTCTCTGTTTACGGTGGAGAAGGTTTAGAGAATAATCAGCAATTAGGAATTATGATTAATGGAAATTGGGGTATCACTACAGTTCAGGTCAAAATTGGAGCCTGGACAGATGTTGTCATTCCGTTATCTAGTTTACCGGCTTTAAGCGGAGCAACCAAAATAGAAGATTTTGCAATTCAGGGCAAGTTCGGATATGTAATTGTCGATAAAGTTGGATTGCGTTAATTATAAGTAAGTTAGGTTAGTAATTTTCCAGACAAAGAAGAAGCTTGGTTGAGCCCCAAGCATTCTTCTTTGTCTATTTTAAAAATTGGAATAAAAATGAAATTTTATACTATTATTTTTTGTGCTATTGTTTTGAGTTCCTGTAATAAACAAAAAAATACTTCTAAAGCAGAAGAAAAAGAAACTGCAAAAAGTATTTTATTACAGAACATGAAAACGCTGGCAAAAAATGGAATCATTTTCGGTCATCAGGACGATTTGGCTTACGGTGTAGGCTGGTCTTATGTAGATGGAGAATCAGATGTAAAAAAAGTGGTTGGAGATTATCCGGGAGTTTATGGTTGGGATTTAGGGCATTTAGAATTGGGTGAAGATGTAAATATTGATGGCGTTCCTTTTGTTAAAATGAAAAAATATGTAACAGAAGTTTACAAAAGAGGCGGGATTAATACATTTAGCTGGCATCAAACAAACCCTTTCAACAGAAATTCTGCATGGGACAGTACTTCGACAATAAAACTTATTTTGAAAAATGCTGAGGTTAAAAGAGATTATTTGAAAGATTTAGATAAAGCGGCAGCTTTTTTTAATGGTTTGAAAGATGAAAGAGGAAATACGATTCCGGTTATTTTCAGGCCGTTGCACGAACAGACGGGCGATTGGTTTTGGTGGGGAAAGAAGCAGACTGCATCGAAAGACTATATTCAGCTTTGGAGAATCACGGTTGATTATTTAAAAAGCAAAGGCGTTAAAAATGTTTTATACGCTTTTTCTACCACTGAATTTCCAAACAAAGAATTTTTCTTAGAAAGATATCCTGGCGATAATTATGTAGATGTTTTAGGTTTTGATGCTTATCAGAACGATACTGCAAAAACCAATTCTGAATTTGTACAGGGAATAAAAAATCAAATCAAAATGCTAAATGAAATCGGAAAAGAGCACAATAAGCTAACAGCATTAACCGAAATCGGACAGGAAAAAGTACCGAATAAAAAATGGTGGACAGAGATCTTACTTCCTATTGTTCAGAATTCTAATTTGTCTTATGTTTTGCTTTGGAGAAACGGAAGACCAGATCATTATTTTGTTCCATATCCGGGACAGATTAGTGAAAATGATTTTAAAACATTTTATAAAACTCCTAAAGTTATTTTCCAGAAAGAATTAACCAAAGAGAATATTTACAATAAAAAATAAAACATGAATAGTAGATTAATAACTCTTTTTTTAAGCTTTTTTACCGTTGCTATAATGGCGCAAAATCCCGTTGTTCCGGGTTATTTTGCAGATCCAAGTATAAAGAAATTTGGCGATACGTATTATATGTACTCCACAACAGACGGTTATTTTAGCGGAAATGACGGCGAAATTTTAGTCTGGACAACAAAAAACTTAGCTGATTGGGATGTTCAATCCGTTCCCGGTTTACCACATGAAACCGTTTGGGCTCCGGCAGTAATTCAGGGCGATAACGGAAAATACTATTTGTATTGCCAAAGTTCGGTCGATTATTCCGGTTATGTTTATTCGGGAGATTCACCAACGGGGCCTTTCAAAAAAGAAGCGCATTTAGGCGGTTTTGATATTGAGCCTTTTCGCGATCCCGTTTCAGGAAAAATCTATGTAATTTCTGCAGGACGCGAATTATTTTTAATGGATAATGATGTAAAGTCTCCAACGTATTTAACCAAAATCGAAAAGAAACTTTCCATAAAAGGAAACCTTTTTGATTATACAGAAGGTCCATATTTAGTATATAAAGATGGATTATATTATTGCATGTGGGCAGGTGGACGCTGTTGGGAAACGAGTTATAAGGTGCGTTACGCCGTATCAAAAAATATTGATGGCCCTTACGAAGAAGCATCAAACAGTCCGATTTTAAAAACCGATGAAAAAGCCGGAATTTCTGGTCCAGGTCATCATTCGATTACAGAAATTGACGGACGTTCCTTTATGTTCTACCACAGACAGGATTTGGCAAAAGGCCCAACTTGCGATTATCGTTTTTCAGCCGTTTCTGAAGTCGAGTTCAAAAACGGTAAAATCAATCTCGTTTCTTATGTAGATGATTTGGCTAAAACGTTAAATAAAAAAGGAAAATACACCAATTTGGCTCTAAACAAAAATGCTTTCGCCAGCAGTCAAAATGCAGGCTTTGAAGCCGGAAAAGTAGTTGATGGAAGAAATGATACACGTTGGACAACCAGCAGCGCACCAAGTGATGTTACAATAGATTTAGGTCAGGAATTTTCGTTTGACGCTGTTCGTGTCTGTTTCGAATATCCGGATAAATGGGTCACTTTCAAAATAGAAACATCAACAGATTATCAGAATTGGCAGTTGTATGCCGATCATAGTCAGGAAGCTGTTCAGGGTTATAAAGAAATGCTTCAGACCAAAACTGAGAAAGCGCGCTATGTAAAAGTTACGGTTAATAATTCAGAAGACAGAAACGCTTCTCTTTGGGAAGTTCAGGTTTTAAAAAACAACTGATTTGGCTTCTCCTGCAAGGTTTTGGAAACCTTGTAGGTATTTTGATTATCCGAATAAAGAAAGCAGACCTACAAGGTTTTGAAAACCTTGCAGGAACGACTCATATAAAATAGAATAATTTTTAATAAATAAAATGAAAATAACAAAACATAAAAGCACCGTCTTAGCTGCACTGTTTTTTGCCGGAAGTTTTGCTTTTGCACAAAAAAAAGCTCCTGTAGATTATGTAAATAATTTTATAGGAACAGGCGAATGGGGAAATTTGTATCCGGGCGCTCAAGCACCTTTCGGAATGATTTCTATAAGTCCGAACAATGTGTTTGAAAATTACGAAACGTCACGTTCAGGATACCGTTATACACAAGATGAAATTTATGGTTTCGGCATGACGCATTTCTCTGGAGTAGGCTGCCATGCCATGCAGGATTTGCCATTCACGCCTGTTGTCGGCGATTTGAATGTTTCTCCAGTTTATAATAAATCAGCTTATAAGAGTAAATTTTCGCATCAAAATGAAGTGGCGAAACCGGGATATTATTCGGTAAAATTAGATACATATCAAACCGATGTAAAATTTACAACCACACAAAGAGCTTCTATTGGCGAGATTGATTTTCCATTAAATAAAGAAGCTTCAGTAGTTTTTGCTCCAACAAATAATGCCAACGGAATCAGTGCCGGACAACTGAATATTGATTCTAAAAAAAACAGAGTAAGCGGTTTTATGTCAACAGGAGGTTTTTGCTGGCGTGATCCAAACGACCGTCCTTATAAAGTTTATTTTGTAGCTGAATTTGACGTTCCTTTTAAAGAAGTAGGAAATTGGCGTGCAGAAAATAAAACTAAAGGAAGTGAAAATATTTCAGGAAGTGCGATTGCAGCTTATGTTACTTTTAACCTTGAAGGAAAAACGAAGGTAAAAATGAGATCGGCAATTTCGTTTGTCAGTGTAGAAAATGCAATTCAGAATCTAAATGCAGAAATATCCGATTGGAATTTCGAAAATACCTACCAAAACGTGCACTCGGAATGGGAAAAGTATTTGAATAAAATTGTAGTTGAAGGAAAAAATGAAGACGAGAAAACTGTTTTTTATACTTCAGTTTCGCGTACTCTTTTACAACCAAATGTTTTTGAAGATGTAAATGGAGATTATATAGGCTTTGATGATAAAATTCACAAAATTGAAAAAGGCAGAAATAAATATGTAAACTTTTCGCTTTGGGATACTTACAGAACAACAGCACAGGTGCAGGCGATTATTGCGCCAAAAGAATCTTCAGACATGATTCAGTCTTTGTTGTTAGATGCACAGCAAGGCGGATCTTTTCCAAATTGGAGCATGAACAATCAGGAATATGGAGTAATGAACGGCTATTCTCCATTTCCATTTATTGCTAATATGTATGCGATGGGTGCCAAAGATTTTGATTTGATAATGGTTAAAGACATGATGAAAAAAGTATCAACAGAATTTCATTCCAGCAGACAATCTCACGGCTGGTACGCGGTTGAAGAATATAAGAAATTAGGTTATGTTCCTGTTGATCTTCACGGTTACGGTGCTTCTATGACTTTAGAATATGGAGTTGACGATTATTCAATTGCTAAAATTTGCAAAGCAGCAAATGATTTGGAAGCTGAAAAATATTATCTAAATCGTTCTCAAAATGCATTCACATTATTAAATCCCGAAAATAAATTAATTCAGGGAAGAAATTCTGATGGAAAATTTATTACGCCATTTAGTGATTCCAGTGAAAATGGTTTTAATGAAGGATGCGCCATGCAGTATTTCTGGAGTGTTCCGCAGAGTATGAAAAAATTAATTGACAAAGCAGGCGGAGCAGGTTTTATAGAAAAACGTCTGGATCAGTTTGTGTCTAAAATTGAAACAGGCTGGGCTCCCGAAAAACCTTTTTACTGGGTTGGAAACGAACCTTGTTTTGGAGCAATGTACGTTTATAATTATCTGCAAAAACCCTGGAAAGCGCAATACAATGTTCGTCGCGTAACAGAAGTTTTTAAAAATTCGCCAAACGGAATGCCAGGCGATGATGATGTTGGTGCGATGTCAGCTTTGTATGTTTTCTCAGCTTTAGGTTTTTATCCGAATTTACCCGGAGAAGCCGGATTTACAATAACTGGGCCTTTATTTGAAAAAACAACCATCAGTTTAGAAAACGGAAAGAAGATTACAATTGATGGGAAAAATGCGGAGTTTAATGCGCCTTACATTCAGGAAATGAAACTAAATGGAAAAAATGTTTCCAGTTTATGGCTCGATTGGAATGCATTAAGTCAAGGCGGATCAATCGAATTTAAAATGGGCAAAAATCCAAATAAAAAATGGGGAAGTGCCATAAGTGATATGCCTCCAACCTATTATCCGGAAAAGAAATAAGATTTAGAATAAAATATAAACACAAAGTATGAAACGTATTTCAATTGTACTGGCACTGCTTTTTACTGTTCTCTCTAATACTGTTTTTGCAACTGTAAAATTGCCAAAACTTGTGGGAGATAATATGGTTTTGCAGAGAGAAATAAAGATCCCAATTTGGGGTTGGGCAGATGTTGGAGAAAAAGTGTCAGTAAATTTTTTAGGTTCGAAATATCAGACCAAAACCGGAAAAGACGGGAAATGGAAATTAGAGCTTAAAGCTGTTCCTGCCGGAGGTCCTTATGAAATGATCATTCAGGGAAAAAATACAATCAGCTTGAGGAATATTTTGATTGGAGATGTTTGGATCGCTTCGGGACAATCGAATATGGAATGGCCATTAATTGCAAACGTCAACAATTACAAAAAAGAAATTGCCGATGCCAATTATCCAAATATCAGATTATTTATGGTGGAAAAAGCCGTTGCAAGTCATCCTAAAGAAGATGTTGTAAGCAACGGTTGGGTAGAATGTAGTACCGAAACGATTCCGAATTTTTCCGCTGTTGCGTATTTTTTCGGAAGAGATCTTCAAAAAGAAATTAAGGTTCCAATTGGTTTAATCAGTTCGAATTGGGGCGGAACTCCTGCTGAATCTTGGACGGATTTAGAAAGCATAAAACATTTTCCAAGATACAGAGTTGAAGCAGAAAACCTTTCTACAAACAAAACGGATGTAGCTGATATTTTATCAGCTTATAAAAATGATTTAGCAATCTGGTCAAAAAACTCAGGAAAAGACAGAGGATATCAGGAAGACGGAAAAACATGGGCAGATTTTGATTTGGATGTTTCAAATTGGTCTTCGATGAGTCTACCGGGAAATTGGGAACAGGAAAATATCCTTCCTAATTATGACGGAATAGTTTGGTTTCGTAAAGAAATCAATCTAACAAATAATGAGGTCTCAAAATCCATAACACTTCATTTATCAAAAATTGATGATGAAGATATTACATATTTCAACGGTATTAAAATTGGAGAAACAATAGGACACGAAGCTTTAAGAACTTATGTCGTTCCGAAAAATCTTTTAAAAGCAGGCAGAAATGTAATTACAATTCGTGTAAACGATACCGGCGGCGGCGGCGGAATCTATGGCAATGCGGAAGATTTATTTATGGAAATTGGATCCGCTCAAAAAACATTAGCAGGAAACTGGAACTACAAAACGGCTGTTGATGCCACTAATATGCCTAAATATCCATTAAGCAGAGAACCTCAATATGTACCGACCACTTTGTACAATGCCATGATAGCACCGTTAATTCCGTACGGAATCAAAGGAGCAATTTGGTATCAGGGAGAATCAAACGCAGATCGTTCATTTGAATACGGAACTTTATTTCCGGATATGATAAGAGGCTGGAGAGCAAAATGGGGTTATGATTTTCCGTTTCTGTTTGTTCAATTAGCCAATTTCATGCATGATAAACCGACACCTTCGGATTACGAATGGGCAGAATTAAGAGAAGCGCAAACAAAAGCTTTGCAACTGCCAAATACCGCAATGGCGTTGGCAATTGACATTGGAAATCCCGACGATATTCATCCAAAAAACAAACAAGATGTTGGAAAAAGATTGGCGCTTTCGGCTTTAAAAGTAGCTTATAATAAAGAGGTAGTTTTTGGCGGTCCACAATTTAAATCTCTTGAAATCAAAGGAAATGAAATCATAATTTCTTTTACTAATCTGGGTTCAGGTTTAGAACTTCGTGATGCTTATGGCTACGCAAAAGGCTTCGCCATTGCCGGAACGGATCAAAAATATGTTTGGGCAAAAGGGTATCAAAAAGACAATACAATTGTGCTTTACAATGATGAGATTCAAAGTCCGGTTTCGGTACGTTACGATTGGAGCAACAATCCTGACGGGAATATTTACAATAAAGAAGGATTGCCTTTGTTGCCATTTCGCACTGATAATTTTAAAGGAATCACAGAAAATAAATAAGAATGTTAAAGAGAATAATTTTTTTAGTTTGTTTAAACATGTTTGCTGTCAATGCCTGGTGTAAAATTTCTTTGCCAGGCTTTGTTTCAGACGGCATGGTTTTACAGCGTGATGCAAAATTGCCAATCTGGGGCTGGGCAGATTCGGGTGAAAAAATTACAGTCCGTTTTCAAAAACAAGTAAAAACAGCCATAACAGGTAAAGATGGAAAATGGCATCTTAACTTAGATCCTGTTTCTTCAGGAGGACCTTACACGATTGAGTTTCTCGGAAAAAATAAAATCGAAGTGAAAAATGTATTAGTCGGTGATGTCTTTTTAGCAACCGGCCAATCGAATATGGAATTCACGACGTATTCTGTTACCAATAGTCGCGACGAAATTTTAAAAGCCAATTTTCCTGATATCCATTTTTTTAGAGCGGCGTTAAATGTTGCCAATCAGCCCATTGATACCTTGAAAGGAGATTGGAAAGAAGTTAGTCCGGAAACTGTTGGAGATTTTTCCGGCGTTGCGTATTTTTTTGCCAGAGAACTATATCAGAAAAAGAAAATTCCGATTGGTGTTATTGTTACGGCTTGGGGCGGTTCTCCTATTGAACCGTGGATAAGAGCAGAAGATTTACAGCGATTTCCTGAGTTTCAAAACGAACTTTTAAACTTAAAAACAGGAAGAGATTGGCATTCTACTTTTATTCAATATGAAAGTGATATGAAGTCTTTTCATGAAAGTAATTTGGGTGTAAAAAATGGTGTAAACTTAACAGTATATAACGATGATGAATGGGAATCTGTAGAATTTCCTTTTGATTTAAAAGCATTAGAAATCGCTGATAATTACGGAGGAAATGTCTGGATTAGAAAAAGATTTGATTTGAATGAAAGTTTTAATTCAAACTTAAAATCAACTTTATTTCTTGGGAAAATAAACGGAAACGTGAATTTATACATTAATGGAAATGAAATTACAAAAAGTGAAAAGAAAGAAGACGGAACCTATTTTATAATTCCCGAAAATGTTTTACAGCAAACAAATAATCAAATTGCTTTAAAATTTTTAGAAATCTGGGGAGGGAATATTGGAGAAATGGGACAAACTGTTTTTATCCAAAATGAATCTTCAAAAATGAATATTACAGGAAACTGGAAATTCAATTCTAAAATCGAAATGAAAATCCCAGATTATGTTTCCAGCAATACAACGCCAAGTACGATTTACAACGCGATGATTGCACCTTTGATTCCTTTTGCGATAAAAGGAGTAATCTGGTATCAGGGAGAATCGAATGTAGATCGCGCAAAGCAATATCAAACTTTATTTCCGGCTTTGATTGAAGGTTGGCGCAAACAATGGAAATCAGATTTTCCTTTTCTTTTTGTGCAGCTTGCAGGATTTATGGAAGATAAAAAGGAACCGTCAGATTACAAATGGGCGGCTCTTCGCGAAGCACAGCAAACGACTTTGAAACTTCCCAAAACCGGAATGGCCGTTGCGATTGATCTCGGTGAGAAGAATGACATTCACCCAAAAAACAAACAAGATGTTGGAAAACGTCTCGCGCTGGCAGCGGAAAAAGTGGTTTATGGCAATACTGAAATTGTGGATTCGGGGCCAACTTTTAAAAGCTTTTCTGTTGATAATGGAAAAATCAGAATTCAGTTTGAAAATTTTGGTTCAGGTTTACTCTTAAAAGATAAATACGGTTATGTAAGAGGATTTTCTATTGCAGGAAATGACAAAATCTTCAAATGGGCAAAAGGTTTTCAGGAAGGTAATAACATTATTTTATACAATGACGAAATTGAAAATCCAACTGCTGTAAGATACGATTGGGGAAACAGTCCGGATGGTAATTTATACAATCAGGTAGGACTTCCGGCAGTGCCTTTTCGAACAGATGATTATCCTTTACATTTTGAATAATATTAAAATCAATTATATGATTACAAAAAACATAAAAAATAAAGTATGTATTTTGGGGATTATGGTGGCCATTTGTTTTTCCGCGAAAGCGCAAAACCCATTATTTCCGCATATTTACACGGCAGATCCTTCTGTGCATGTTTGGGAAAACGACCCCAATACGCTTTGGGTTTACGCATCGCACGATGTGCCGGGAACTAATCATCATGCGACCATGTTTGATTATCATGTTTTCTCAACCACCGATTTAAAATCCTGGACCGATCACGGCAGAGTTTTATCTGTTGACGATGTTTCGTGGGCTATCAGTCATGCTTGGGCAATTGATGCAGTGCTTTGGAAAGGTACTTATTATTTGGTTTATGGAATGAAAGAACGTGCCACCGGAATGTTTAGAACCGGATTAGCGACAAGCCAAAGACCAGAAGGACCGTTTACTGATATCGGTTTTATAAAAGGCGTAGAATGGGGACAGGATCCAGCTTTGTTTGTTGATGAAGATAGTCAGGCGTATTTATTTTGGGGTTCTTCAAATTCCTGTTTTGCAGCAAAACTAACAGACGATTTAAAAGCCATTGTTCCGGAAACAAAAATAGAATTAACCTCGCAGTTAACCAATGTTTTTGAAGGACCTTGGGTACATAAATATCAGGGAAAATATTATTTGTCTTATCCGGGACTTCAAAACAAACAATGGCCGGAAATCATGTATTATGCCGTTGCAGACAAACCTTTAGGACCTTATGAATATAAAGGAATTTATATTCCGCAGTTTGAAAAACAATCGGGAACCAACCACGGTTCAATCATTAAATATAAAAATAATTGGCTGGCATTTTATCACAGCGCATGGATTTCGGGTGTAAGCGAATCCAGAAATGTGATGGCAGATTTTCTGGAATACGATAAAAAAGGCGCGATCAAAATGATTCATCCAACTAAAGTAGGTTTAGGGAAATCGGTTTGCACTATTTTGTTAGAAGCTGAAAATGGTAAAGCTGCCGGAGGAAAACTGGACGGAACACAAACAGCAGATTCGCAAAAAGGTTTTACCGGACGCGGGTATGTAACCGGTTTTGATATTGATGAAGATTACGTAAAAGTGCTGGTGCAATTGGCTAAAGATGAAAAATTCAAATTAAGAATTCGATATGCTGCTCCAAAAGATACCAAAATTAATTTGATTGTAAATGAATTGATGTACAATGGTTCAACTTCTACCTGGAAAGATATTGTATTTCCAAAATCGGACAACTTCAACTATTTTGATGTAGGAATTGTGAACCTAAGAACTGGGGATAATTATATAAAACTAACAAGTCAGAATGGGAATATCAATGTTGATAATTTCCTTCTTGAACCTATTTCGGAAAACTAAAAAAATAGCAAAAAATAAACTAAAGAAATTATGAAGAAATTTTTAAAACCACTAATAATTCTGTTTAGCATTGTCGTGCTGGATGGCTGCTCATCAAATGGAGATGAGGATAAAAATGTTCCCGTTGGAGAAAAGTCAACTGCTACAATTTCGGCAACGAAAAGTGCAGCTTCGGAACCGGCAACAAATGGAGAATTTACCATTAAATTATCAAAATCGGTTACTGTACCAGTAACGCTTTCGCTGAAATTTGGCGGAACTGCTAAAAACGGAGAAGATTACAAAACGATTGCCAATTCGGTTACTGTTTCTGCAAAAAGTAATTCGGTTGTTATTCCGGTCGAAATTCTTTCGGATAAAATTGCAGAAGGAGAAGAAACGGTAGAAATTACCTTAACGGCTTCTAGTAATGCTGATGTCGTAATAGGAAATCCTGAAAAAGCAAGTTTAACAATTACTGATGAAGTAGTTGCAATCGATTTAAAACCGGAACAGGCGAGAAATTATATGGTCAATAAAAATGCTACAGACGAAACTGTAGCGCTTTTTTATAATCTTAAAACATTAGCCAAAACTTCTTTTATGATCGGTCAGCATGATGCTTTGCTTAGTTTTTATAAAAACAATACGGGCGATTCTGATATAAAAAAAACAACAGGTTTTGATCCGGGAATGTCTGGCGGCGATTTCATGTTTATTGCCGATGACGAAAACACGGGAAAAGACGATAATTGGTGGTATGCACAAGAAAAACTGATTACCGGAGCAGCCGTAAAAGCTTACAATAAAGGAATGGTAAATATGTTCTGTTGGCATTTGCGTGAACCTTATGAAGGGAAATCATTTTATACAAGCGAAATGACCGATATACAGAAAAAAAATGCATTTAAAAGTATTCTTCCTGGTGGTGTAAATCATGAATATTACAAGAAAAAACTGGAAAAAATTGCACAAGTTACAAAAGCCTTAAAAGGCACTGATGGTAAATTGATTCCAATTATTTTCAGACCGTTTCATGAATTTGACGGCGATTGGTTTTGGTGGGGAAAATCGTTTTGCACGGCTGACGAATACATTCAGAATTGGCGGTTTACGGTTGAATATTTAAGAGATACATTGGGTGTGAGTAATATGCTCTTTGCCTTTTCTCCAGATGCAAGTTTTACTTCAGAAAGCGATTATTTATCAAGATATCCTGGCGATGCTTATGTAGATGTTTTAGGTTTTGATGATTATGGGGATTTTGATAATAAAGGAGAAAGTGGTGTGAACAATGCTAACAAAAAATTGCAGATTATTTCTAAACTGGCTAAAGAAAGAGTGAAAATTGCAGGTTTGACAGAAACAGGATATTTTATTACACCAGGAAAAAATAATATTATTTCAGGCTTATACTCAACTAATTTTTACAATGCAATGACGCAGAATAATGTCGATCTCTCTTTTATAACATTTTGGGGCAACGGCGGAGATACGTATTGCACACCGCCACCTGCTGCTACAGATGCTAGTGATTTTATACAGTTTACAAGAAAAGACAAAGCTGCCTTGCTCAATAAAACTCCGAATATGTATAAAATGCCATAACAAAGCCGTAAAAAGTTTACAATTAAAATAATGTCAGTCTAAAAAAGAATAAAATGGGGACTACAAATACATTTCACAGAGAAATAGCACCGCTTTCTGCCGAAGATAGTTTTTTGGTATTTGACAGGGTAAAAGATAATTTTGATTTTCCGGTGCATTATCATCCGGAATTTGAGATCAATTTTATTTCAAATGGAAAAGGAATACGAAGAGTTGTAGGAGATAATATTGACGAAATCGAGGATGTAGAGTTGGTTTTAATTGGGCCCAATTTATATCATGGATGGGAAAATCATAAATGTAAAAATGATAAAATACACGAGATAACCATTCAGTTTCATAAAGATTTGTTTCCGGAATCTTTATTGTCAAGACGTATTATGGGACCGATAAACGAAATGTTTAACCGGGCCAATCATGGAATTTTATTCTCTGAGGCAACGGCAAGAAAATTGATGCCACAATTGCTGAAAATTTCGAAGTTGGATGGTATGGATTATTTCCTGGAAATAACTTCAATACTTTACGATCTGGCTAATTCAAGAAATCAGCGCCTATTGTCAACTTATACTGTTGATGGCGAAAGATATGAAGATTACGATAAAATGAAAGTGATTTACGATTATGTTCAGAATAACTTTCAGGAAAAGATATCTTTAGATGAAATGGCCAATGCCGCTTGTATGTCAAACGCTTCATTTAATCGTTTTGTTAAGAAAAGAACAGGCAAAACTTTGGTTAATTATTTAAGAGACATTCGAATCGGTTACGCAGCACGATGGCTTCTGGAAGACGATGTGAGTGTTTCTGAAGTAGCTTATAAATCCGGATTTCATAGTATCGCCAATTTCAACAGAACATTTAAGGCATTAAAAAAATGTACGCCAAGTCAATATAGAGATGATTTTTTTGGAATGAAAAGAATCTTATAAAATTTTAATTTAATGTTGTTTAAGTAGAAAGGTTTTCGGAAGTAAATTCTGAGAACCTTTTTCTTTTTTTTAAGGAGTTTTTATAATTCATTTTTATGTAAATCATATTTTACAATAGATTCTTTTTTGAGTCTAATAAAATTATAGACTTTAAATTAATATAAATTTCATTTATATTAAAATAGTTTATAAAGTGAATAATTTTGTGATAGTGTATTCTTGTAAAAGTCTTTTTATTTGTATTGTAAATTACTGCTATATAAATAGTTCTGAAATTGTATGCCTTTTTTAGTTGAATTGTGCAGCGAATGATATTTTTTGTTTTTCGCAGTTAATTCTATTATTTTAATTTTAATGAAATACACTAAAAAGCTGATTCAGACAAAAATCTCTAACTAAATAACCCAAATTTATGAAAAGTCAAACTTTACGAATTTTAAGTTTATTTACATTATTTTATTTCAGTATTATTTTGGACGGAAAGGCTCAGGGCACTTTCACAAATCCGATAATGCAGGCAGAAAGTCCTGATCCTTATGTCGTTTACAACAACGGATTTTACTATTTTATGGTAACTACCGGAGATGGAGTATGGATTCATAAAGCAGCAAATCTTCAGGATGTTGGAAATGCACCGCGAACAAAAGTCTGGAGTTCAGGCGGAGAAATCCGAAGAGATGTCTGGGCACCAGAATTGCATTATATCAATGGAAAATGGTACATATATGCCTGCGGAAATCTTTCTGACGATGGCTTTAATATGCGAATGTTTGTTTTAGAAGGAAATTCTCAAGACCCGCTTGGTTCTTATACATACAGAGGAATTTTAGCACCAGAAGCTTCAGGAATTGACGAAAGTCCGTGGCAGGATCCGGCAACCGGAATTTTATATATGACTTGGTCGCAATTTGATCCACAAGGACAAACGATCTGGATTGCTAGAATGGATAGTCCAACTCAGGTTAGTAATCAAAGAGTTCGCATTTCTGAACCTGTTTTTAATTGGGAAAGAACCGACGGATTGGTAAATGAAGGTCCGATATTTTTGCAAAAAGGAAATAGTCTGCATAT
This sequence comes from Flavobacterium aquidurense, assembly GCA_900107365.1. Lineage (GTDB taxonomy): Bacteria > Bacteroidota > Bacteroidia > Flavobacteriales > Flavobacteriaceae > Flavobacterium > Flavobacterium aquidurense. The sequence continues at coordinate 258,218 of FNPS01000009.1, read as the reverse complement.
TATTTACAGTGCAAGTCAATGCGCTTCGGCAGCTTATGCTTTAGGAAGATTGACTTGTACCGATGGAAATTATCTTAATCCAGGATCGTGGCAGAAAGTTGGTCCCGTTTTCCAGAGAAATGATGCCAATGAAGTTTATGGAACTGGTCACAACGGTTTTACAAAATCTCCTGATGGCACTGAAGATTGGATTATTTACCACGCCAAACACGGTACTTCTTTTACAAATTCAGACAGAAGCACACGTATTCAGAAATTCACTTGGAATCCAGATAATACACCAAATTTTGGAGTTCCGGTTCGTGAAGGAGTTGCAATTCCCGTCCCTTCAGTAAATGGTGCTGTTCAAACGCCTTTCAACGGAGTTATTAATTTGCCTGGAATTGTCGAAGCAGAAAATTTCGATAATGGAGGAGAAGGCGTTGCCTATCACGATGCAAATCCGCAAAATATGACAGGAGCTTTTCGTAATGAAGGTGTAGATATTGAAGCCAGTACAGAAGGATATTACAACTTGTGTTTTTCTGAAAATGGAGAATGGACAGAATACACCGTAAATGTTACGCAAAGCGGAAATTATGCGATTGATGCAAGAGTGGCTTCTACGATTGGCGGAAGTTTTCATTTGGAATTTAACGGACAAAATGTTACTGGTGCTTTAGCTGTTCCAAATACTGGTGGCTGGCAAAACTGGCAATGGCTTCATAAGGAAGTGTATTTAAACAGCGGTACTTACGTAATGCGTTTTGCAATCGATCAAGCAGGTTTTAATACGAACGGCTTCATCTTTACAAATCTTGGCGGAGGAAACGGAATAGTTTCTGGACAAACGTATCGATTAGTAAATCGAAACAGCAATCAGGTTTTAGAAATTGGCGGTTGTAATACGGATGACGGTGCAAGAGCCCAGCAATGGCCTTGGTTGAACAGTGGTTGTCAAAAATGGAAAGTAGAAGCTACAGACAGTGGTTATTACAAATTAACAGCGCAACATAGTAATAAAACATTGGATATTGTGGGTTGCTCAAATGATATTGGAGCTGGAATTCAGCAATGGCCTTGGGTTGGCGGTGTTTGCGAACAATGGAGCATTGAATCAACAGATAATGGATTTTACAGAATTATTTCCCGTGCCAGCGGATTAGCATTGGAAGTTCAGGACGCTTTGACTACAAATGGAGCTAATGTGCGACAATGGCCATGGAATACCGCATTTTGCCAGCAATGGAAATTGGAAGTTGTTGGAGGTACAGCAAAATCAAGCTTAAAAAGTCAAACTTCAGAAGAATTAGTTGAAAATGAAACTCAGATTCCAGATTTAATTTTATTTCCAAATCCAGCAAACGATCAGGTTGAAATTTTATTTCCGCAAACCGATGGAAATACAGCATCACTTCAGATTACTAATATTTTGGGAGAAATTAAAGTTTCTAAAAATGGATTAATGGAAGGAAAAACTACGATTAATATATCAAACCTAAACCCTGGAATTTATGTAGTGAGTTTAGATAATGGTTCGAAAATAATAACAAAAAAGTTGATTATTAAAAATTAAAAAACTTGTACGCATTATGAAAAAATCAACCAAAATATTCTTTTTCTTGCTGGTGTTACATTTATTTTTTCTAAACAACAATTGGGCACAGTTAGTACAAATATCAACTCCAGCAGGTGTAGTTACGAATAATTACATTCGTGTTGAAGGAACTTCTTCGGGCGTTGAAAAGCCTATGTGGTATGAAGTCTTTTCTGAAAATGGGAAGATGATCGATTTAGGTGCTTTCAAGCAAGCTCCAAATTGGTTTTTTATAGCAAGACATTTAGCAGCAGGCACAAATCAAATAAAAGTGTATGGTGTCAATAGCAGTAACAACCAAGCGTCTGCAAGTATTAATTTAATTATAAATACTTCCGGAGAACCCGTTGTTCGTCCTCGTCCTAATCCGGCAGAAATATGGTGGGGAGGTTTGGGAGCCAATCAACAATTAGCCGATTTTCCTGACCAATGGAATATGGTTAAAAAATATGCAGATGGTTACTTTTTTCATGCCTCGGCTTGGGGAACTGAAAATAATGGATTAATGCAAAATGTAATTCAACAATCCGCTCCGTTCGGCACAAAATTTATGGCTGAGCTTGGAGGAGGAACAGGAACAGATGCTGGTTGGCCACAATGGCAACACATTGCCTGGGGTGCCGGAGCAGATGGATGGATCATAAACCGATACAATAGTACAGGGCTGATTTTAAGTGAAATTACACATGATTTTCAACCCAATTGGAGAGATTTTGCCACAGCTTATCCAACATTAAATGAACAACAATGTGTTGATCTTATGACGACACAGTGGATTGAATATTATAAAAAAGACAACATTGTTTTTCCACACATTAAACATGCTCTCACACAATCGCCGGTTTGGTGGGGATGGAATAATTATCCTTCCTTAAATCCAGATACTGAAGTAGATCATTTTACCTTAAACGGTCGTGCTTATAATTTTAATATGGCGATGGTTATGGAGAATATGAGCGCGAAATCAAAAACGTTACCCGATCATAAAAATTGGGCTTTCTTCTCCGATTTTCCTTGGTACACAATGGTTTGGGGAGAAGACAAATTAACGACATCCGGAAATCCGGGAACGTTGGGATTTGTGGCAAGAGAAAAACAGCGAAATTATGAACAATGGTTGCATGATAATGGAAATCGCCATATAGCAGTTTGTAACGACGATCCGGGTGGAGATTTAATGAGCAATCCTGCGGAATGGAATCGTCAATTTGCGGCAGGATCGATGAAAAGTATTTATCTGCAACAAAGAGAAGGGCACAGACCAGATAGTTTTTTGATGGAAAGCTGGTATTTTGGAGGAACTCCACAAAGAGGTTTTCCAGATAAAGTAACACCAGAATCGGATGATAATTCTTTTACAGGAATAGCAAAAAATGCAATCAAATATCTTAAAGGAATTAAAGATGTAAATGGCACGCTGGAAACGCTTGAACTTTCAAGTACTCCAAATGGAAATTCAAGAACCTTTGTATTAAAAAATACTGGTGATGTAGCTTGTATGCCGGCACTTGCAGCTGTAGAAGAAGGAGATGAAGTAATTGTAACACATTGGTTTGATAGTGCTAATAATGATATTTCGAATTTTGTCAAAAGCAAAGAAGGATGGGTTTATACACCTTTACTACAGCCCGGAGCATCTATTTCTATAAGATGTGACATAAGCCAATCTGCGGGAAATAAAAAAATTATGCTGGAGGCCTTTTGGAATCCACAAGATCCAACAGGAATAGTAAGAGACCGTGAATCCTGGATTTTAGGTCAGGGAGGAATTCAATCGCCTTATTTGGGTTCGCCATGGTCTATACCTGGAATTGTCGAAGCTGAAAATTTTGATAATGGAGGAGAAGGAGTTGCTTATCACGATACCAATCTACAAAATATAACAGGCGCATATCGTAACGAAGGTGTAGACATTGAGTCCAGTTCTGAAGGTTATTATAATTTATGTTTTTCTGATACTGGAGAATGGACTGAATATACTGTCAATGTAACTCAAAGTGGGAATTATGCGATAGATGCCAGAGTTGCTTCAATGGCTGGTGGAAATTTTCATTTAGAATTTAATGGACAAAATGTAACAGGTTCTCTTGTTGCTCCAAATACTGGAGGCTGGCAGAACTGGCAATGGGTTCATAAAGAGGTGTATTTAAACAGCGGTAGTTATGTAATGCGTTTTGCAATCGATCAACCAGGCTTCAATACAAACGGATTTGTCTTTACTAATCTTGGAGGAGGAAACGGAATAGCTTCCGGACAAACGTATCGATTAGTAAACCGAAACAGCAATCAGGTTTTAGAAATTGGCGGTTGTAATACGGCTGACGGCGCAAGAGCACAGCAATGGCCTTGGTTGAACAGTGTCTGCCAAAAATGGAAGGTAGAAACTACTGATAGTGGTTATTACAAATTAACAGCGCAACACAGTAATAAAACCTTGGATATTGTGGGTTGTTCAAATGATATTGGAGCAGGAATTCAGCAATGGCCTTGGGTCGGAGGTGATTGTGAACAGTGGAGTATTGAGCCAACAGATAACGGTTTTTACCGAATTATTTCCCGTGCAAGCGGACTTGCTTTAGAAGTTCGTGATGCCTTAACTACAAATGGAGCAGAAGTAAGACAATGGTCGTGGAACACTGCAGCTTGCCAGCAATGGAAATTAGAACCGATCAGTTCCACTGCTAAATCAAGTTTAAAAACAGAAGAACTTACCGCGGTTGAAGATAGTGCTGAAACGGTCCGTTTATATCCTAATCCGGCTAACGATAAAGTAAAATTGTTATTTCCTCAAAATGAGGGAGAATTTGCGACTATTCAAATCACAGATTTACTTGGGAATACTCAGATTTCTATAAAAGGTGTGACAGATGGTGAAACTTCATTGGACATTTCAAAACTAAATGCAGGCATTTATATTGTTTCAATTTCGAATGGAACAACTATAACTAATAAAAAGCTTGTGGTGAAAAAATAGTGTTTTTGAAAAAACAGAAGAATATGACTAGAATAAATACTTTCAAAACAGCAATTACAATAATGCTAATTTTTCTTACGGTAGTAAAAATAAGTGCTCAGAAACAGGTTGGAATATTTTATTTTTCCAATTTTGGACATTATTTGTACCAGCCTCAAATATTATCTCCAACGGGAGATTCCTGGATTATGCAGCAACAGTCACCGCCTTACAGTCCGCCGGGAGTAATTAATTTTTGGGGAAAGCCTTTGTATGCCAGTACGCATGGAGACGGGACTATCAAAAATAATTATGTTTTTTATTTTAATGGAGATCCAAATCAAACCAACAATGGATTATTGGATTATCATGCTGATTTAATCACACAAGCTTCAATTGATTTTATTGTGCTGGATTTTACAAATGGTGCTTTAGATTTTCCTGACGGACCGTCTTATATTTCTGCCACAAAAGCATTGTGCAAAAGATGGCAGGAAAGAATGAATGCGGGGTTACCGGTTCCTAAAATTGTATTTTTTGTTAAAGACGAAATCGCTTTAGATATTGTAGAGAATACCTATTTTAATGTCTATCGTCAAGATATGTTTTACAATTATTTGGGAAAGAAATTATTGTTGACCGCTATGCCCAATATGAATCTTCCACAAGGAGATCCGGGACAACCAGCCGTTCCTACAAATGGTAAATATGCAAATTACACTGCCAGACACTGTTGGGGCTTGGATAATACAGGAAGTTACTGGCAGTTTAAAGTAAATTCAGATGTACCGCCACCGCCATTTTACTATAACGGGCAACCGGAACAAATGTCTGTCCCTGTTGCAACACAGGCTACTTATATGACGACAGATGGAATCAATCCTTCCGCAGGAGCAAAAGGCAGAGTTAATGGAGATTATTTTGTAAAATATATGGATGCTGCAAAAAATGCAAATGTAAAGTTTGCTTTTATTCATTCCTGGAACGAATGGATTACAGGAAACTGGGGGACACAATCTTCGCCACATTTTGTAGATCAGTGGCTGCAGGAATACAGTTCTGATATCGAGCCTATGACAGGCGGACATGGTTCTTATTATTATGATTTAATGAAAACTAAAATCGCAGAATTTAAAGGAATTTCTTTAAATCAGACACCTTATGCCGGTGTAATCAATTTGCCCGGAATTGTTGAAGCAGAAAACTATGATAATGGTGGAGAAGGAATAGCGTATCACGACACAAATCCGCAAAATATAACAGGCGCATATCGTAACGAAGGTGTAGACATTGAGTCCAGTTCTGAAGGTTATTATAATTTATGTTTTTCTGATACTGGAGAATGGACTGAATATACTGTCAATGTAACTCAAAGTGGGAATTATGCGATAGATGCCAGAGTTGCTTCAATGGCTGGTGGAAATTTTCATTTAGAATTTAATGGACAAAATGTAACAGGTTCTCTAGCTGCACCTAATACTGGAGGCTGGCAAAATTGGCAATGGGTTCATAAAGAAGTGTACTTAAACAGTGGAACTTATGTGATGCGTTTTGCCATTGATCAGCCAGGCTTTAATACCAACGGATTTGTTTTTACTTTTCTGAATAATAATAATGCAATTACCTCCGGACAAACTTATCGTTTAGTAAACCGAAACAGCAATCAGGTTTTAGAAATTGGAGGTTGCAATACAGCAGATGGGGCAGTAGCGCAAGAATGGCCATGGCTAAATAGCGCTTGTCAAAAATGGAAAGTAGAAGCTACTGATAGCGGTTATTATAAACTAACGGCGCAACACAGCAATAAAACATTAGATATTGTTGGATGTTCTAATTCAGCAGGAGCATTGATTCAGCAATGGCCTTGGGTTGGTGGTGTCTGTGAACAATGGAGTATTGAACCAACGGATAATGGATTTTATAGGATTATTTCCCGTGCAAGCGGACTTGCCTTAGAGGTTCGCGATGCCTTAACTACAAATGGAGCAGAAGTAAGACAATGGACTTGGAACACTGCTTCCTGCCAGCAATGGAAATTAGAACCCGTTAGCTCTACAGCAAAATTGACTCAAAATTTAGGGCTTTCAGAAAATGAAAAAATGATTTCTGATGTATTGCTTTTTCCTAATCCCGCAGTAAATCAGGTTCAGGTTTTGTTTTCCCAGAATGATGAAGAGAATGTAACGATTCAAATTGTGGATATGTCCGGAAAAATTGTTCAGTCAAAAAATAATATCAAAGGCGGTCAGATCAATGTTGATACATCAAATTTAAGTTCAGGAATTTATGTTGTTAAAATCAAAAGCGAAGAAAAAACAATGACGAAGAAGCTTATCATTAAAAAATAAAACCACACTGTTACTTTACTAATTAACTATTTAAACCAAAATTTATGAAAAAAATCTACTATTATTTTTTAAGCATTTTTCTGCTCACAGGACTCAGTTCCAGAGCAGATATAGTGATAGAAGCAGAAACTGGAAACCTGTTTGGAACGCAATTTTTAAATTCCACCGCAGGATATTCCGGAACAGGATATGTAGGAAGTTTTGACAACGGAGGCGATAATGTTTCCTGGACATTTAATCTTCCATCTGCCGGATTGTACGAAATTAGATTTCGATATGCTTCTCCCTTTTCAGCAAAGAATTATGATCTTCAGGTTAATAATGAAAACGCACAGCCTACATTTTTGCAAAGTACAGGATGGAGCAATTCTTCAGCAGGAAAATATTTTCTGACTGCAGGTTCAAACACTATTAAAGTTTTTATGGGTTGGGGTTATTTTGATATTGATAATTTGACGCTGGTACCAGCTTCGGTAAATCCGCCAATTGCACCCGCAGCAAGCCTTGCAGATGCAAATGCAACGGCAACTACAAAATCACTTTATAATTATATGAAAAGTCTTTACGGAAATAAAGTACTTTCAGGACAGCAGGATGATATTCAATATATTATTAATACAACAGGAAAAGAGCCGGCAGTCGCAGGTTTTGATTTAATGGATTATTCGCCTTCAAGAATAGAAAAAAGCGGATACACGCCGTCAAGTTCAGAAGCCAATATTGCGTGGGCGACAAAAGGAGCAAACAGAGGAATGATTAGCTTGGTCTGGCATTGGAATCCACCAACAGATTTAATAGATCAGCCTACTAAAGAATGGTGGAGAGGATTTTATACAGATGCCACAACTTTTGATATTCAGGCTGTTTTGGCTGATAAAAATGGTACACGATATGCTTTATTACTTCGTGATATTGATGCTATTGCAGTGCAGCTTCAGAAATATTCAAATGCTAATATTCCAGTACTTTTCAGACCACTTCATGAGGCTAGTGGTGGCTGGTTTTGGTGGGGTGCAAAAGGGCCAGGACCATTCAAAGAATTATGGCAGATTATGTACAACAGATTAGTAAATTATCATGGTCTTCATAATTTAATTTGGGTTTATACAGGTACAGCAGATGCAGCCTGGTATCCGGGAAATAGTTATGTGGATATATTTAGTCTTGATATTTATGGAAATGCCGGAGCAAGTATGAGCGTTGATTGGGATGGAACACAATCTTTTATGCAAACTAACGGAATCAATAAAATGTTGTCACTTTCAGAAACCGGAAATCTTCCGGATCCTGATAAAGTTAGAGCTTTTGGAACTTGGTGGTCTTGGTATGCCAACTGGCCTGGGACTTATTTAACAGGGCAACCAACGAGCGTTGTGCAAAAAATGTTTTTGGATAATGATGTCATTACATTGGATGAACTTCCCGATTGGAGAAACTTTAGCGGAGGCGGTGTTCAAACACCTTATGCAGGAGTTATCAATCTTCCCGGAATTGTGGAAGCTGAAAATTTTGATAATGGAGGAGAAGGTGTAGCTTATCATGATACTAATCCGCAAAATATAACTGGAGCATATCGTAATGAAGGAGTAGATATTGAAAACAGCACCGAAGGCTATTATAATTTATGTTTTTCAGATACCGGTGAATGGACAGAATATACCGTAAATGTTACACAGAGCGGTACTTATGCAATTGATGCGAGAGTAGCCTCTGCAGGTGGTGGAAGTTTCCATTTAGAATTTAACGGACAAAATGTAACGGGTTCTTTGGTTGCTCCAAATACAGGTGGATGGCAAAACTGGCAATGGATTCATAAAGAAGTTTACCTAAATAGCGGAACTTACGTAATGCGTTTTGCGATTGATCAACCAGGTTTTAATACCAACGGTTTCATTTTTACACATCTTGGAGGAGGAAATGGAATTGTTTCTGGGCAAACATATCGTTTGGTTAACAGAAATAGTAATCAGGTTTTAGAAATTGGCGGTTGCAATACTACCGATGGTGCGTTGGCACAACAATGGTCGTGGCTGAATAGTGCTTGTCAAAAATGGAAAGTCGAATCTACCGACAGTGGTTATTATAAATTAACGGCACAACATAGTGATAAAACACTGGATATTGTGGGATGTTCTAATTCAGCTGGTGCGCTGATTCAGCAATGGCCGTGGGTTGGCGGCGTTTGTGAGCAATGGAGCATTGAACCAACAGATAGCGGTTATTACAGAATTATTTCACGCTCAAGCGGACTTGCTTTAGAAGTTCGAGATGCATTAACGACTAATGGTGCAGAAGTAAGGCAATGGACTTGGAATACTGCTTCTTGCCAACAATGGAAATTGGAAGCGGTTTCATCAACATCAAAAATGAGCCAAAGTTTGGGTGTTGCCGAGAATGAGGAACAACAAAATAAGATTAGTATTTATCCCAATCCGGCAGCTAATCAGTTAACAGTGAACATTCCAAGTATAATAAGTGAAAAAGTAAGCGTTGAAATAATTGATGTTTCCGGAAATATTAAAATTTCCAACAAAATTTCAGCTGGAGAAAATAATATAGATACATCAAAATTAAGTGATGGCATTTACATTGTAGCTATTAGTAGTGGTAACACAATTACTTCTCAAAAATTAATTATTCGCAATTAAGGTTGATTTTTAATTCTTATTAAATGATTAAGAGTTTGTTTAATAGCAAACTCTTTCATTTATAAGGTAAAATGAGAAATAATTACAGCAAGTTTTAAATATTTAATGACGTAAAATATTGATAAAGAAATATTCAATAAAAAAGAATTAGAATAGAAGATGTATAGGATATGATATTGGGAGTTCTTCAGACAAAGTTGCTTTGGTTGAGGCAGAAACAGGAAAAAAAGTAATTGTTTTGAATGAAACAGGTGCAGTGGGCGCCGCAAGAGCAGTCGGATTAGTATCTGGCGATTTGAAAAATTCGGTTCTGATATTTCAAAAAATGATCATGTTATGACCTTTTTGCCTTTACAAAACAAAGAACCATATCAGACAGCCTATCAAAAATGGAAAAAAGAATTAGCTACAATATTAAATAAAAAATAAAATAGAAATGATAGTTTTAGGAAATAAAGAATTCTGCAAAGGTATTGGTCAAATTAAATTTGAAGGTGCAGCATCCGACAATCCGTTGGCATTTAAATATTACAATCCAGAGCAAATTGTGGCTGGAAAAACCATGCGCGAACACTTTAGATTTGCCATTGCGTACGGGCATACATTCTGCGGACAAGGAAGTGATCCGTTTGGACCGGGAACCCAAAATTTTGCGTGGGATCAGTCTTCAGATCCAATTCAGGCGGCAAAAGACAAAGCCGATGCTGCTTTTGAATTTATCAGCAAAATGGGATTCGATTATTTCTGTTTTCACGATTACGATTTAATTGCCGAAGGACCAACTTTCGCAGAATCAGAAAAACGTCTTTCAGCGATTACAGAATATTTAAAACAGAAAAAAGCAGAATCCGGAATTAAGTTGCTTTGGGGAACTTCAAACTGTTTTTCAAATCCAAGATTTATGAATGGAGCGGCTACAAATCCTGATTTTAATGTCGTGGCAAGAGCGGGCGGACAAGTAAAATTAGCACTTGATGCAACAATAGCTTTAGACGGAGAAAATTATGTTTTCTGGGGCGGACGAGAAGGATATATGTCGCTTCTGAATACCTATATGGGAAGAGAATTAGATCACATGGCACAATTCCTTACTATGTCAAGAGATTATGCAAGAGCACAAGGTTTTAAAGGAACTTTCTTCATTGAACCAAAACCTATGGAACCGTCTAAACACCAATACGATTTTGATTCTGCAACAGCAATCGGATTTTTGCGTGAATATGGTTTAGACAAAGATTTCAAGATTAATATCGAAGTAAATCATGCGACATTGGCGCACCACACTTTTCAACATGAATTGGAAGTGGCTGCAAAAGCCGGAATGTTAGGAAGCATTGATGCCAACAGAGGAGATTACCAAAACGGTTGGGATACAGATCAATTTCCAAACAACATTCAGGAAACTACAGAAGCGATGTTGGTATTCTTAAAAGCCGGCGGACTGCAAGGCGGAGGCGTTAATTTTGATGCTAAAATCAGAAGAAATTCGACAGATATGGAAGATGTTTTCTTAGCACACATTGGTGGCGCAGATACTTTTGCAAGAGCTTTATTGACCGCAGACAAAATTATTACTTCATCACCATACGAAAAATTAAGAGCAGAAAGATATAGTTCTTTTGATTCCGGAAAAGGAAAAGATTTCGCAGACGGAAAATTAAACCTGAAAGACCTTTACAATATCGCTCATGAAAACGGAGAATTGACTTTGCAAAGCGGCAAACAGGAATTGTTTGAAAATATTATCAATCAGTATATTTAATTAGTTTAATGTAATCCTAAAGTAATGATGAAGAAAAATGTTTCAATAAAGGATATTGCTCAGGATTTAAAAACCTCAATAACAACAGTTTCTTTTGTTTTAAATGGAAAATCAGAAGAAAAACACATATCAAAAAAGCTTACTAAAGAAATCTTAGAGCATGCATTGAAAATTGGTTACAAACCCAACCAAATTGCCCAAAGTTTACGAACCGGAAAATCAAAGATATTAGTTTTTATGGTGGAGGATATTTCTAATGGGTTTTTTGCAAAACTGGCTAAAATCATTGAATATGCTGCGTATGAGAATGGATACAAGCTTGTTTTCTGCAGTACTGAAAATAAGGATGAAAAATCAACGGAGTTAATTGAACTGTTTAAAAATAGAAATGTAGACGGTTTTATTATTGTTCCTTCACCGGGAATAAAAAATGTAATCGAAGATTTAATTAAAGAAAAATATCCCGTTATACTGCTTGATCGTTATTTCTCCGATCTCAAATGTAATAGTGTTGTTATAGATAATCAACAATCCTCTTTTGATGCAACTAATCATTTAATTATCAATAATTATAAAAACATAGCTTTTATAACGACTGATTCTGAACAAAATCAGATGCAAAATCGTTTGCAGGGGTATGAAGATGCGATTAATTTGAAAAAACTAAAAGCACATGTACTTAAAATACCATTTGAAGAAATAGGAAAAATGAATACAAAAGAGAAGATAAAAGAATTTATAGATACTATAATGGACCTAGATGCGGTCTTTTTTGCGACAAATTATTTAGCAAAAGCCGGATTTGAAGTTTTTAAAGAGACTAATCCCAATTTATTTCACGAGTTGGGAATTGTAAATTTTGATGATAATGAAATTTTTGAAATTTACAATCCGTCTATTACAGCAATTTCTCAGCCAGTAGAAGCAATTGGAGCCAAATTAATTGACTCAATGTTACGATTACTGAATCAGAATGAAGAAAGCGAAATGTCTGAAAATATTGTGTTTAAGACTAAGTTAATTATTCGGGAATCTTCACTATCAAAAAAGTGTAATGCAAAAACTATTTCGGAAGCGGTTTGAAGATAAAAATTTAGCAATGATTATATAGTCTACAGTTTCTTAGAAAGTGAAGTGGAAAAACAGCAAATTAACTAATAAAAAAGCTTCTTGTATTATTTGAAGTTTAACGTAAAATAGAAAATGAAAAAGAATAACTTATTACTGTTTTCGATAGTCATAGGATTGCAATTCTCTTGCAAATCCCAAAACATTGGAAATAAAACCACTCAAAAGATGCAAAATAATAATCCTGTTTTTGAAGGATGGTATGCTGATCCCGAGGCGATAATTTTTGAAAATGAATACTGGATTTATCCCACTTATTCTGATGATTATGGAGTTCCGGATGTGTCACAAAAGATTTCAGAAAAACAAATACAAATTCAGAAAAACACAATTAATAAGCAATACTTAAAACAGACGTTTTTAAATGCTTTTTCTTCCAAAGATTTAGTCACTTGGAAGAAACATTCGCATATCTTAGACATAGAAAATGTTTCCTGGGCTGCATATTCTGTTTGGGCGCCGTCTATAATCCATTCTAACAATAAATATTATTTGTTTTTTAGTGCTAATGATATACAGTCTAACAGTCAGATTGGTGGAATTGGTGTAGCAGTTTCAAACCAACCGCAAGGACCATTTAAAGATGCTATTGGAAAGCCGTTGATCGACAGTTTTCATAACGGAGCGCAACCAATTGACCAATTTGTTTTTAAAGATGACAATGGGCAAAATTATTTGTATTATGGAGGTTGGGGACACTGTAATATCGTAAAATTGAGTGCTGATTTTCTTCATCTTGAAAAATTTGATGATGGAGAAACATTCAAAGAAATTACACCTCAAAATTATGCTGAAGGAGCATATGTTTTTAAACGAAATAGCAAATATTATATGATGTGGTCAGAAGGAGACTGGACTGGTCCGGATTACAGTGTTTCCTACGCTATCGCTGATTCTCCCATTGGACCATTTAAACGCATTGATAAAATTTTACAGCAAGATGTTAAAGTTGCAAGAGGAGCAGGACATAATTCTGTAATACATGTTCCAAATACAGATAAATGGTATATTGTGTATCATAGAAGACCGTTAAGCACTGATAATGGGAATCATCGTGAGGTTTGTATAGATAAAATGTATTTTAATGAAGATGGAACGATTAAACCAATCAAAATTACTTTTGAAGGAATTAAAGATGCTCTGCTTTTGAAGAAGTAATGTCTTAGAATTTTAATCCTAAATAATGGACAAAATCCGTTGGACTTTTTAAATTATGATCATAGAATTGTTTATAGGTCAAAAAGTGTAGATCAATTATATAAATAAATTTACTATGAAAAACTTTTTAAAGATTACTTATTTGCTAATTATATTACTAATACTATTTTAAGTATTCTTATATCATCTTCATACGGTGCTTTTCAACAATTTATAATGAAAGATTTTTACGGAATTAGGAGTTTGAGTGAAGGAGCTTTGTTTCTAGGGGTTATGAGATTTATTTATTATTTTGTATTTATGATATTCTTTTTTTATTGGTTAAGTAGTAAACTTAATTTTGGTAATAAGCTATTACAATTAATAATTTTAAATTGTTCAATATATGTCTTTATCTCTCTTATATATGGGTTTGTTCTAAAACCAAAAACAAAAGAATTATTTGTAAACCCAATATTTTATATCAGCATTTTATCAACCATTTTAAGTTCCATTTTAGCTCTCTACAACAAAACAAAATTTACTGATAAAAATTTCAAAGAAAAAGAAGCCAGGAACATTCATTTTCTAGAACAAAAGCGTTTGCTTTCTTATAAAAATGATCATTGGTATTATGGAAAAGTATCTGGATTCCAAGTCTCTGAAACTTATCCTAAATTTGATGAAACAATTGATTTAGACAACAATTCTGATTTCTTGTTTTCAACTGATTATCAAGAATTGGTAATAATTAAATTCTACCAAAATATTAAAATAGATAGTACCGAGTATTTCATTAGTGCAAAGAATGCTATACCGGAAATCAAGGCTCTTAGAAGTCCAAGTATTAGAAATCACTTAATTAAATATTCAGTCGCAGATGTTAATATTAGAAACTCAAACTATGAAATAATATACCACGAATTTTCATCCATTGTAACCGACCCAAAAATAAAAGAAAAACTCACTACACAATTTTTGGTAGCCGATGCCTTAAAACCTGGAAGTCCTTCTCCTAAATTTGATTATGAAAACCAAAAAGGAGGGAAAACAACCTTAGAGAGTCTAAATGGGAAATATATATACATCTATCTTTGGGCAACATGGTGTGGACCTTGTCGTGAACAAATTCCGTTTCTTCAAAAAATAGAAGAACAACACAAAGGAAAGAACATCGAATTTGTAAGCATTTCAATAGATGCACAAAAAGATCAAGAGAAATGGAGCAAATTTGTAACCGAAAAACAATTAGGAGGGATTCAATTATTAGCAGAAAACGAATGGGAATCACAATTTCTTAAAGCGTATGGCGTATTTTCTGTCCCAACTTTTATTCTCATAGATCCTGCCGGTAATATTGTCAATGCCTATGCACCTAAACCATCTGACGATAAGCTTATTGACTTATTTAATAGTCTGAAAATTTAATTTAAGAAATGAATAAATCAGTTAAAATAGTTCTATTCCTAATTTTAGGATAAGAAAAGTGATGTTAACAAAGAGCATTATAAAGAAATAGTCAAAAACAAAAAAAAACTCTAGATTTCTCTGAAGCTTTTCTCGTTGTAGCGGGAACAGTACTCGAACCTGTGTCCGCCGCGGCAGATATAAGCCGGCGAGCTGTAAATTAAAACAAAAAGCTCCAGATTTCTCTGAAGCTTTGTCTTAGTAGCGGGAAGCATTCAATTATCTAACCATTTTATTGAAGATTACTATATGATTATTGCACTTGCATCTTAAAAATATACATAGGATAATCTTTAACTTTTTTGGATATAAAATTAGTTAAAAAGGCGCTTATAAAGCGCCTTCATCAGCAAAGGAGTAGTAGGATTCGGAAGTTATAATTAATGAATCCAGTAAGGTGATATCAAGGAGCCTTCCTGCTTCTTTTACTTTTCGAGTTATCTGTTTATCGGCTTCAGAGGCTGTTAGGTTTCCTGAAGGATGATTGTGGATCATCATCAAAGATGTGGCATTTGCCTTCAGAGCTGCCGAGAATATTAATCTAAGATCTACAACAGTTCCTGCAATTCCTCCAGAAGAAATTTCGTAAATACCAAGTGCTTTATGAGCGTGATTCAAAAGCAATACTTTGAACTGCTCGAAGAATTCTATTTTATTATAATCCCAAGCTGAAAGCATTAGTATATATGCATCTTTTGAAGATTTGATTTGTGGTCTTTCAGAGTTTTTTACTTTTGTTTTGTAGATCAGTTCAATTTCAGATACAGTCTGCCAGTTTTGATTTAAAGTTTCCATAGTTTCTATATTTTATATTAATTATGGAATATTCGCTGGGAATCGCTCAGCAAGCGCAAAAAGCAACGCAATAAAGCAGGAATTTTTTCCTGCATTTATGGGGGAATTTTTTGCTAGCGCCCGCAGGCGATTCCCGAACTTTGTGACGAAATTAAATAAGATTAAGAAGAATAAAGAGCCGTTTGATTACCTAATTTTAATAGTGAAAGATTACCATAATATGTGTGAAGAAAAATTAAACTCTTCGATGATTAAAATATAAAACTTTGAAGGGAATTGATAATTGCACGATCTACCAAAATTCAGCTTATTTTATTACTCTTCTTTTGTCTTTATACTCATTTTGAGATTGATCTTAATTTATTATTTTAGTAGTTAAATTGCATAAGTATGAATTGGGAAGCCAAAATTATCACGTATAAAAAAGAAAAGCGAATAGCAGTTTATTTTGAGAAAAACACCGAATTAATAGTTCGAATAAAAAAGCTAACAGGTTCTCGCTGGAGTCAAAGTTTGGGAGTTGGGCACCTTCCTGATACGGTTGAAAATAGAGAGCGATTTCATTTGGCACCTCCCTCTTATTCATTACCATCAGAAGACGGCATTGAGCAAATCGAAAAATTCAAACAAATACTGCGTTCCAAACGTTACAGCGAAAACACTGTTACGACTTACAGCGAAGCCCTGAAATCTTTTTTGGTTTTCTACCGGGAGAAAGCGGTTGCCGAAATTACCAACGAAGATGTGATTGTATATAATAACGAGTATATCTTAAAAAATAATCTTTCGGCCTCTTATCAAAACCAAATCGTTAATGCTGTTAAATTGTTTTTTCAAACCATTCGAGAAACCAAGATGATAGTGGATAAAATTCATCGTCCCAAAAATGCCAAAACCCTACCTAATGTTTTGAGCAAAGAAGAAGTCAAATTGATTTTGAATGCCCATAGTAACATCAAACACAAAATGATGCTTTCGCTGATATACAGTTGTGGCTTGCGCTGTGGTGAATTATTAGCGCTTAGACCTGTTCATATCGATTCTAAAAGAAATATTGTATTGCTTAAAAAACTCCAAAGGAAAAAAAGACAGAATTACACCTTTATCTCCTAAAATTTTAGAAATGCTTCGGGAATACTATGTCTTATTTAAACCCACAACCTATTTGTTTGAAGGTGCAAATCCTGGTGAGCCCTATTCAGAAAAAAGTTTGCAAAGTGTATTAAAACAAGCACTCAAAAAAGTTGCCATAACAAAACCTGTAAGTTTACATTGGTTGCGCCATAGCTTCGCTACGCATTTACTTGAAAGCGGAACTGATTTAAGGTATATTCAAGAATTATTAGGCCATCAAAGTAGTAAAACTACCGAAATTTACACCCATGTTAGTACGAAAAGTATTCAACAAATAAAAAGTCCGTTTGATGATTTATGAAATAAAAATCCTATTTTTGAAAAGAAATAATACTGACAATTGTCAGACATAGCGACCCAATTTGGGGTAGATAAGTCGGACGTAGTCAGACATATATACAAGTTAGCTGTAACCATCCACAAATCAAGAAACTAAAATGAAAAATATCCTTTTGTTATTATTTACAATTATGATGATTTCTTGTAATAAGAAAACGGAAAAAAATGATACTGTAACACTAAACCAAAATGACAATGTAGATTTTTTTCGACCAGCCGATCTTGGTGCCTTTGGGTCGAAAACGAGATTAATTCTTTACGCTAATTTTGATGAATGTGGAGAATGGGGCGGACATAAAGAAAGTTTTGAAATATTTTCTAAAGAGGACAAGCAATTCTACGCCAATTATAAAAGAACAAAAGTAGATTGTAATAAAATTGGAGAGTTGTATGGAAAGCCAGAATTTCAACAACCGTATATAATCAAAGAAATAAAATTAGCCGACAAACAGAAAAAAGCAATTAATATTTACTTATCACAGCTTATTAAAAGTAAGATTAAAGAAGATTTTCCTGGAAATGCTGGACAGAATTTTGGTGCGATTAAAACTGATTCAACCCTAGTTATTGATGTTTACGACAGTGATAAAAAAAATCTTGAAAATTACAACAAATTACTCAAGGAGTTTCGTTTGGAAATTGTAAAATATGAATACCGATAATGGCTACAGCTAACAGCCACTACAACGGATTTGGGCAATTGGGCTTAATGGAAAGATGGTTTTGTACTTGGGATGATTTGGCTAATCCGAAAATAGGACTTAATTTAGTCCCAAACCCGCTGTAGTAGCAAGACGTTAGGCAACATTTAACACAACCATCATAAATGGCAAGTATAGACAGAATAGATTGGCATCAAACAGAAGATTTTCCCGAAAATGTTCCTCTTGAAAATGGAGGAACTCATATCGGAATGTATTTAAATTGGATTATCGAAAACAATTTAATTGGCGAGATTCACTTGACGGAATCTGCAAGCTTATTAGAAGATGTAAAAGCCAAAAAAATTACTGGTCGTGATTTCCTGATTAAATGTTGTGATGGAAAGTTTTGGGCAGAAGATTTGAATGAAATAGGACTAAAATTTACCGAAGATTATTATTCATCTGACAAATATTTTGGCGATTATGCAAACAATTTAGATTCAAATCAAGATAGTATTTATGAATATGAAAACAGTTGGGAAAACTACGAAAAAATAGGGTTTGTAATAGATAAACGCTTTAAAGAGTGGCAGAAAAAGAGTAACAAAAAACCTTGGCAATTCTGGAAATAAAAACGTCGCCTAACAGCCACTACAGCGGATTTGGGCATTTCGCTTAATGGAAAGATGGTTTTGTATTTGGAAGATTTGGCAAATCCGAAGAATGGGCTTAATTTAGTCCCAAACCCGCTGTAGTGCCAGAACGTTAGCGATAATGCCACGGAAAACTAGAAAATTCAGCTATTCATAACTCAAAGCCTACTTTGAATTTTAAAAACACTAATGGAAAAGAAACTCAGAATATACACTCCAAACAACTCTTTTAAGATTGATAAGCGTTTACTAATTCTATTGCTTTTATTTTCAATTGTGTTTTTAATCTATTCTACAAAATCTAACTTTCCTTCAAATGAAGAGAATCTAGAATTATTTGGATTTGTTTTTGTAATCATTACTTTTCTATATTCACTTTTTTTTATGATAAGCAATTTTTTTATTTGTGAAACCACAAATGGAGAATATAGTGGTTACCTGATTATAGATAACGATAAAATTACTTGTAATCTTGATGTTTACACAATTTACGATATTGAAAAAATAAGCATTTTAAGTATTTATTTTCTCGGAAAATTTAATGGTAATATAAAAGCTTGGGAACGTAAAAAATCAAATGGCGTTAAAAATTATATTGAGATATATAAAAAAGGTGGAGAATGTCAAAAATATTTTTTTCTACAGACTAAAACAGAAAACATAACAATGTTTTCAGATGAACTTAGAACTTATTATCGATTTGGAAAATTAGAAGAACAGAATTATAAAAATATTGTTAACTAAAGGCACTATCGCTAACAGGTACTACAAAGGATTTGGGCATTTGGCTTAATGGAAGAATGGTTTTGTATTTGGGATGATTTGGCAAATCCGAAAATAGGGCTTAATTTAGTCCCAAACCCGCTGTAGTGCCAGAACGTTGGGCGATATTTTACCGCGCATATACACCACTGACAACTAAATGATTGAAGATTACGACATAGCAATTTTCGGAGGAGGAATTTCTGGATTTTCTACTGCATTAAGACTACAAAGTAAAGGATATAAAACAATTGTTTTTGAATCTCATGGACAGTTGGGAGGATGTGCAGGATTTTTTACCAAAAAGGGTTTTTCATTTGATGTTGGAGCGACTACTTTGGTAGATTTCGTAGAAGACGGAGTTGGTGGGAATTTCTTCAGGGACATAAGTTTAGAACTTCCAAAAGGAGAATACATTGATTATGTCGCTTGGCTTCCAGATAGACAAGTTACACTTTACCGAGATTTTGAAAAATGGAATAAAGAACGTCTAGACAAATTAGGCTCAACTGACAAACACATTAAATTTTGGAATCTTATGGACAAGGTAACAAAAGTGTTTTGGAATGCAAGCAGAGAAAATATTAAGTTACCAATACGCAATCCAAAGGATTTATACATTATAATAAAAACTATTGGAATCCAAAATTTGTATTTGGCAAAATACATCAATTCAACAATGCTTGATATACTAAAAAAATACAATTTAGAGAATGACAAACCACTTATTGGATTGCTGTCGATGTTAATTGAAGACACAGTTCATAGTAGTATTGACAAAGCACCATTTATTAATTCAGCGTTAGGAACTACCATTAGAGGTGCTGGACTTATGAGAGCAGACGGAGGAATGAAAAGTTTTTGGAATTATTTATCAAACCATTATTCAAAAATAGGAGGAACATTAAAAAAAGGAAATAGGGTTTTAGATTTCAAAAAGGAAAATGATAATTGGATTATAACAACAAATAAAGGGGAATTTAAATCTAAAAAAATTATAAGTTCTTTACCAATAGATTTGACATATGAAATTTGTCCTAATCCTATAAAAAATAAATTACAATCATTTATAACAAAGAATGAGAACCATCAAGGAAGTGCAGTAGTCATTTTTTTAGGTATTCCAGAAGAGGAAGTTGCAAATCAAATTTTAACTCATCATCAAATGTTACTTGATTATGAAACAAAATTAGGAAATGGAAACAATATGTTTATTTCTATTTCTGCAAAAGACGATAACATTTCTGCACCAACAGGCTTTCGTTCTGTAATGATTTCAACACATTGCGAACTATCAGAATGGTTAAGTTTATCTGAAAAAGAATATCAAATAAAAAAACAAAATATTGGACAACACTTAATTGAATGTGCGAGAAAGGTTTATCCAAACCTTGGGAAAAACGCAGTTATTTACGAAATAGGAACTCCTTTGTCATATCAAAAGTTCACAAACAGAACGAATGGAAGTGTTGGCGGATTTAAGCAAACTCTTAAAAACTCAAATCTCAATGCAATTCCACAAGATATTGGAATAGAAAATTTTTGGCTAACCGGTGATAATACGTGGCCTGGACTTGGGACAGTTGCAGGATTAATTTCAGGTAGAATAGCTAGTGAATACGCTCAAAAATAAAAACATCGCCCAACAACTACTACAACGGATTTGGGTAATTGGCTTAATGGTAAAATGTTTTTGTATTTGTTATGATTTGGCAAATCCGAAGAATGGGCTTAATTTAGTCCCAAACCCGCTGTAGTACCAGAACGTTATAGAGCATTTAAAAAAAAAAAGCATGAGAATTAAAATCTTATTTATTTCACTTATAATTTTAGGATGTTCTAACAAGGTTCACAAAACAAATAATCCAATTGAAAAAACTGAATATATTCTCAAAGCAATACAAAAAAATCAATTTGAATTAATACAAAACGAATATTTAGGAATTGAAAATAATTCTCAAAACATCGAAGCCATTGATGCAATGACAAAAAGTGTTTTAGAAGGCATAGAAAAATATGGAATTCCAAAACTTACCCAGATTAATATTGTAAAAGAAGAGAAATGGCCAATTCCAAATGATTTTAAAAATATTTTGACTAGTGATTCCGTGAAAGTTGTAACAACTGAAAGTCAAAGAAGTTATGGTAAATTTAAAATTAAAATGGTTTTTGCTTATGTAAATAATGAAGTTAGACTTTTGGATATGGAAACAAGCAGTATAAAATAAAGGCTCTATAACACACGCTACAAGCAATTTGGGGATTTGGCTTAATGTAAAAATTGCTTTGTATTTGGAAGATTTGGCAAATCCGAAAAATAACGCTTATTTAACCCCAAACTGCTTGTAGCGCGAGAACGTTATGCATAATTGTAAAAGACCGAACTATATGAAAATGCCTTTTAGTTTAGACCAAGGAATCTATTTCGAAGACACTGAAAAATACTTACTTGGGGAGAAAGTATTGAGCAATTAAAAATGATTGACAATCCCGAAATAAGTCAGAACGGAGAATTTATAGAGTGGCAAAGTAAATTATGTTTTGGTAATCAAAAAATGAATGTAAAAATTATTAGAAATGATTATCTTAATAAAAATGGAACTTTGGAATTCGTGCATATTGAAGAAGAAAATGAAACTGCGCAATCAATATATTTAACTGCAGAAAAAAATTCACTTTTATTTAAAGAGCATTTTGGAGAACCAAGTCAAACGAAAATTTCGTACGGAAGAAAAACAGAATTATGGAACATAAATGATATACAAATTATCATTGGAATTGGTGAAAGATTTACAGATTTTTTGATTTTCCAAATTCGCAAAGGAGAGAAATTTTATGAACTACCCGAATAAAAACAACTATGCATAACAGCCACTACAACGGATTTGGGCATTGGGCTTAATGGAAAGGTGGTTTTAAATTTGGGATGATTTGGCAAATCCGAATATTGGGCTTAATTTAGTCCCAAACCCGCTGTAGTACCAGAACGTTGGCGGTAACTCTAACAGAAAAAACGAAATTTAATTAAATGAAATTATTCTCATTTTTGAAAAAAGGAAAAAGCAAACCGAGTTACAAATGTTCTTGTTGTGGAGAGACTTACGATGAGTTACCGCTTTGTTTTGGTTCTGAATATCCCGACTATTATTTTTCTGTTCCTCCTGACGAACGCGAACAACGAATTGAACTTAAAGAAAGTTTGTGTGTTGTTGACAAACAACATTTTTTTCATCGCGGAAGAATAACAATTCCAATAATTGACCATACCGAAAATTTAGTTTTTAATGTGTGGATTTCAATAAGCGAAGACAACTTTGGGAAACGAATAGACTTATGGGAAGACCCAAGCAGAATAAATGCAGAACCCTATTTTGGTTGGTTACAAACTATAGTTCCAACCTACGGAGATACATTAAACATAAAGACAATTGCAAAAGAACAAGAAGTTGGAATAATTCCAGCAATTAAATCAATTGAAGAAGAACATCTCTTGACTATTGACCAAGAAAAAGGAATTACTTATAAGCGAGCAACAGAGATTGTTGATAGAATTTTGAGAGAACAACACAATGAAAAATGACAAAATTTGTGCTAAAAAGAGCTACCGCCAACAGCTACTACAACGGATTTGGGCAATTGGCTTAATGGGAAAATGGTTTTGTATTTGGGATGATTTGGCAAATCCGAAGAATGGGCTTAATTTAGTCCCAAACCCGCTGTAGTACCAGAACGTTAGCAGATATTATTGCGCAAAACAACAAAAATCTAAATTATGAAGAAAATATTTCTAATATTAATTTGCATATTATTTGTCTCTTGTAATTTTGAAAAAAAGGATAAGAAAAGCAGATTTGATAATATTTCAAAAAAAGA
Source organism: Flavobacterium aquidurense (assembly GCA_900107365.1). GTDB lineage: Bacteria > Bacteroidota > Bacteroidia > Flavobacteriales > Flavobacteriaceae > Flavobacterium > Flavobacterium aquidurense. The sequence continues at coordinate 234,999 of FNPS01000009.1, read as the reverse complement.
CACCACTTGTTTAAAAGATGTCGAAAATGCAAAAGTTGATATTAAAAAAGGTAAATTAATTTACTGTCATACGATGGGCGGTCTATTATATCACGGATTACGTTCGGAAAAAGAGGCTACTTTAGTCTTTAAACAAAATAACATTGAATTTAAAGGTATTGTGGTTTCTGACCTAGTAGATGAAAACCAAACACATTGTTATTGTTCCTTTATGAAAGAAAAGATTATTGAAAAATATGGCGAAAAGTTTATTGATTCTATATTAACTGTTTCTGATAAATTGTATGTTAAAAACATTACCAATGATACTTTATATTATGCAAATTGTGATAAACGTCCTAACTATCCAAATGATAAAAGTGACTATCAAGACGAATTTAGTGATGTATTACAAAAAGAAGTAGAAACTAAAATAACTTACCCAAAAGATTATAAAAACAGAAAAAATATTAATGACTCAGCCTATGCCTTTGTAGATATACGATTTTATGTTAACAAAAAGGGAAAAGCAACAATAGCAAACTTTAATTTCATATATGATTTACAAACAAATCACAAGTTTGATAAAGAATTAAAAGAAGAAATCAAAAAATATTTAAAAACAGAAAATTGGAAACCTGCACAAATAAGAGGTAAAAACGTAAATTCCGATATGGTATTTAGATATGAATTAAAATAAAAATAACATCTGCTAACACACGCTACAAGCAATTTGGGGATTTGGCTTAATGGAAAGTTGGTTTTGTATTTGGGATGATTTGGCAAATCCGAAGAATGGGCTTAAATTAGTCCCAAACCTCGTGTAGCGCCAGAACGTTGGCAGTAATTTTATGAAAAATCAAATAACGACAATATTTTTATTTCTAATTATACTTACTTCTTGTAATAAAAAACAAGAAGAAAAAATAATGTCGCTAAGTGAATTACAAAATGAAAAAGTAGTTAAAAATTTAGATAGTTTGCCAAAAAATCTAGAATTGGTTTATCGTGTTGATTTATCAGAAAAAGATCTGAAAACAATCCCGAAAATAATCTTCAAACTCTCTAATCTTCAAGAATTAAATGTTTCTTTAAATAACCTAACAGAACTTAACCATTTAGAAGAACTGCAAAACCTACAAATTTTAAATATTGGAATGAATGATTTTAAAACATTCCCAATTGAAATCACTAAACTTAAAAAACTTAAAGTGTTAGATATTTGGTGGAATGACATTAGGACTTTTCCAGAGGCATTTTATGAAAAGAATGTAAACATTGAAGAACTCACCTTAACTAGTATGTTTGAATTTGACTTTACAACCAACTTATCAAAAATTCATCGATTTAAAAATCTCAAACAACTACGCTTAGGAAATAATCCAATTAAGATTTTAAACCTAAAATTTGACAAACTAAATAATTTAGAAACATTCGGCTACATCAACCAAGAGAAAATCGACATTAAAAACATTATTTTGGAGCTTTCAAAATGCAAAAGGCTTAAGACAATCTATTTAGGCGGGAATAATCTCAAAGAACTGCCAAGTGAAATTTCATTACTAGAAAATTTAGAAGATTTAAACTTATACGAAAACGAATTGACTAATCTTCCGAATAGTTTACTTAAAATGAAACGACTAAAATCAATTACAATAGATGCTGACAAAATTGATAAAAAAATAATTATGGACTTTGAAACTAAAATGCCAAAAGCAACATTTATATACTAAAAAAAACTACTGCCAACAGCCACTACAACGGATTTGGGCAGTTGGCTTAATGAAAAATGGTTTTTATTTGGGATGATTTGGCAAATCCGAAAATAGGGATTAATTTAGTCCCAAACCCGCTGTAGCACCAGAACGTTACCTGTTATTGCAAACGAATTCAACTTAAATGGAAAACATTCAAAATATAAATAACATTAAGAATACAACACCTCCATACAAATTAGGGTATTTAGGCTTATTCCCCCTTGTCGGCTTTTTCGTTGGATTAGGACTTACACTTTATGGAATATTTAGATATAAAGACCGAAAACTTACGAGGATTGGAATAGCTTGTATGCTTTTTACTGTAATAGTATATTCTGCACTATTTTTTGTCGGTTTCTCTTCAGACGCTGGAAAAAAAGGTTGGGAAAAGATTGCCCAATTTCAGTTAAATGCGTTAGTGAAAGACATTGAATATTATAAGCTTCAAAAAGGAAATTATCCGGACAATTTAAAACAAATGGAAAAGCCAAATGTAATTATTTATACAGAAGATCCAACCCAATCGGAACTTAAGAATAGTAATTATAATTACAAAAAGGTTGGAGAAAAATATATACTCTTTTCTTCTGGAAGTGACCGAATACCAAATACCGCTGATGATATTTATCCGAAAATAGAAAATTTGAAAACTGTTGGGTGGATAAAGAATAGCAACAACAGGTAACAGCTACTACAACGGATTTGGGCAATTGGCTTAATGGAAAGTTGGTTTTGTATTTGGGAGATTTGGCAAATCCGAAAATGGGTCTTAATTTAATCCCAAACCCGCTGTAGTACCAGAACGTTAGCGATCATTTTAAGAAAAATGCAAACTCAATAAAACAATTATGAGTTGGACAGAAAATAAGACATTATTAGAATATTCAAAATATACACCCTGCCAAGAAATTTTTCAAGCATTGTGTGACGAACTTGGTAAACATTACGAAGCCAAAGGGTTTAAATATTCTAGCTCACGACCAAAATTAACCATTGAAAAAGACAACATCAAACTCGTAATTGCATTTTGGTCAAGTAGAAGTAATACTCCAGGTGAATGGGTAAATCTTGAAATTTTGCCGAGTTTCTATTCCAAAAAATTGACTAAGACAAGCGATATCAAAGGTTTTTTATTCGGACACACTGGTCTCTTTTATCATAAATTTACTGACAATCCAAAACAAATATTGGTCAAACAGATATTTGGTGGAGAATTAGAACGGTTTGATGAATACAGTAACGAATCAAAAATAATTGAAAGTAACAACTGTAACGTTTATGGAATTGACAAAGTAAAATTCGATTCAATCATAAAGTTTATTGACAACAAAATTGTGCCTTGGACTTCAAAACTTTCGACCGAAGAAGGAATTTTTGAATTAGTAACAAATGCAAGTCCGACAAGAGTTTGGTCATTAAACGGTAAAGGCTCAAATTCCGACTTTATTAAGTATGTTAAACTCAATTTTCCAAATATCAACATTGAAAATGAACTCGATAAAATAATAAAAACGAACCGCTAACACACGCTACAAGCAATTTGAGTATTAGGCTTAATGGAAAAATTAGTTTGTATTTGGCAGATTTGGCAAATCCGAAAAATAACGCTGATTTAGTCCCAAACTGCTTGTAGCGCCAGAACGTTATAAGCCATTTACAACGAACACGAAAGATATTATGAAAAAATATTTGCTGACATTTATTTTCCTAACGTTCATTTCTTGTTCCGAAGCTTACGAACAGAATTACGATTCTTATGCAGAATTTTCAAAGGCAAATCAAAGAAATAAGGGTTGGTTTCCAGAAATTATTTTTCCTGACGCAACAAATTTAAAAAACTCCTCCTACTTAAGCTCACATACAGTTTTCGGAAGTTTTAATTACACAAACCATAAAAAATACGATTCAATATTTTTGGTTAGTGAGAAAGTTGATAAAAAATCACTTAGAAGAAAATTACTGGCGATAGAAAAGCTTCGCCCTGATTGGATTGAAAATACAAACAGTATAAAATTTGGCAGTTTAGAATTAGTAAAATTTGGTCATTTTTATTTAGCCAAAAACAATTCGAAAAGCAAAATTTTGTATTGGAATATTGGAGAGAAAAAAATAAACGGCTTATAACAGCTTCTACAACGGATTTGGGCAATCGGCTTAATGGAGAGTTGGTTTTTTATTTGGGATGATTTGGCAAATCCGAAGAATGGGATTAATTTAGTCCCAAACCCGCTGTAGTACCAGAACGTTAGCACACATTTTATGAAAATATTACGAAAGACAATTATACTCTTAATCATATTAAACTTCGTTTCTTGCAAAAAGAATGAAGACGCATTTTTATTCGATGAAAATAGATTTGAGAATATTGAAAGCTTAAAACTTAGTGACGCAATAGAAACTGAAAGAGGAATTGACTCCAAAGAAAGAACTTACAATAATACATTTGGAATTGGAACTAGCTATTACCCCAACACTAATAATTACATACTTTCATACCCAAAAGTTTATGAAAAAAAGCAAGAATCCTTGAATCTTGAAACTGATTATTTCTACACACGAAATGATAGTTTGATGAAAGTTATTTTTTATGAATGGTCAGCGAAAACAGACACTTTAAAGACTTTAAATACAACGGAAGTAAAAGCTTTCGAAAAAAAAATGTGCAATTTAAAAGACTTGATAAGTAAGAATTTAGGAAAGCCAAAAGTTGTAGAAATTGAAAAACGAAAAGATACAAGTTATAACTACACAGACAGATACAAATGGCTAAAGAATGATTTGTCAGCTGATTTATATTATGATGTTAGTGGAGAATTTAAAAGAATTAGATTGGTAGTTTATAAAAAGTAAAAACGTGTGCTAACAGCTACTACAGCGGATTTGAGCAATTGCCTTAATGGAAAAATGGTTTTGTATTTGAGATGATTTGGCAAATCCGAAGAATGGGCTTAATTTAGTCCCAAACCCGCTGTAGTACCAGAACGTTATATGCAACCTTATGAAGAAAAACCGTAAAATCGACAATAATGTTTAAAAACTTATTTAGCAGACAAAATAAAATAACTAAAAGTGTTTTCCTTGCAGGTTGGGAAGTTCGCTTAAACGGAGATCAACAATGTGAAAATTTCATTGCTACACAAATAACTAATAAGTCAACAGTTGAGACACTTTATAGTGGAATAGAATTAGTTTTTGAAAATGATAAACTAATAAAAGCATATGACTATGAAGATGGCGATAGAAAAGACCGTGAACTTAGAGTAGAGGAAATTGGACTTGAATACAAAAAGTTTGAAGAAAATAGAATTCTACAATTAGTTGAAGACAACAGAGGACTACACCAACTTGGAGGTGAAATACCGAATGAATTCCAAATTCCAGAAAATAATTGCGTAGTTCCTTTTCAATATTTAGGATATATTAACAACCAAGACCGAAATTTTAATTGGTTACCTTTTAAAGTTCATCTTATCTGTCCAATTTATTTAAATATCGAAAACGTATTTTTAGACTATTCGAATCTTAATAAGCCTACAATCATAAACAGAGAAGAAGTTGAAAACACAAACACATCATATAATGAAGACTTAAATCAAACCTCTGAAATTGTATTTAATGAAATGAGATTTTCTTTTGTTGAGAAGAAGGAATTTTCAGGAACGGCAGATGCAGGAATACCAAATTGGATACAATATCCTGATATTCCAATATGTCCAAAATCAGGAAACAGAATGAAATTTCTTTGTCAGCTAAATGGTGGTGTTTCAGCTAAAAGAACGAATGTAGAACCCAAAGACGAATGGTATAGACATTACTATGAAAAACTAAATTTTTGGGGAGACGGTGATTTGTTTGTATTTTTTGAACCAACTTCAAAAGTAGCTTGCTATTTTATTCAAAACACATAATATGACAAGAAAGGCAGCATATAACAGCCACTACAACGGATTTGGGCATTTGGCTTAATTGAAAAAATGGTTTTGTATTTGGGATGATTTGGCAAATCCGAAAATAGGGTTTAATTTAATCGCAAACCCGTTGTAGTACCAAGACGTTATGGGTTACTTGTGCCGAAATGACGCTGAAGAAAAACAATCAGTAAGTTGTATTCACTAAAAAAACTATCTAAATGAAGAACTACGTTTGTCTATTATTATTCATATTTCCATTAATAATGAATGGACAAAATTTATCAGATAAAATTGAAAAATCTACTTTAAGTTTTCGAAAATTGTTTTTAGAAAAAGATTTTGAAACACTTTCAGATTTTGCAACACCAAAACTAATCGAATATTTGAAAACAAAACAAGATTTAGTTTTCTTACTAACGGAATTGAGTAAAAATTATGAAGCAAAAGGAGTTAAAGTCACAAACATTTCATTCGGGAAAAACTCTGAAATAATTAGTTATAAAAATCAACTACAATGTAGTATTCCTTTCAGTTTGGAAATGGAAGATGCTAAAAAGAAAGTGAAATTTACAGCTGGTTTAGCACTGATTTCGTTTGACAAAGGAGAAACTTGGTTTTATACTTTTAAAGTCGAAAAAGACCCAAAAACGAATAATGAAATTTTAGACTTGGATGCAAGAATAATTATTGACGAAAGAAATCAAATCATCGTTAACAAATAAAAAAAATTGGCATCTGACAATAGAAACTTAAAAAGTTTACGGTTTAATTGTAATTTCGACTAAAACAAGCAACCCATAACACACCCTACAAGCAATTTGGGTTTTAGGCTTAATTTGAAGTTGGCTTTGTATTTGGAAGATTTGGCAAATCCGAATAATGGGCTTAATTTAGTCCCAAACTGCTTGTAGCGCGAGAACGTTACCAGTTATTTTAAACAACAATGATTTAAATGAGAAACTTCTTTTTTTTGATTATTATAATAGTTGCTTTTAGTTGCCAAAACAACAAGAAGGAAAATATAGTCATTGAAAAAAATAATGAAATTGAAAAAATTGTTGAATGTGTAATTCTACAAGACAGTTTAAATGTTTTCAAAAACGATTCTACAGCTATTCCGTTAAGCAAGCAATTAAAAAAACTGAAAGTTTATCAACTAGATTTAAATGCTAAAACGATTCCACCAAAACCTGCGAATGGAATATATTTAAATGATTTGTTTTATTATAAATTAGATGTTGCTTTTTTTCCTAAAAAAGACAGTTTGAAGATTTTAGCGCAAAACAATGTTCTGAAAACGTATACTATCAATAGCTCTATTGCGAAAAAAATATTGATGACAACATTCGAAGAACAGAAAATGAAATCTGAAAACAATCTTGATGCAAGCTTTTTATATTTAACTATTCCAATAATTTCAGCCGACAACAACAAGGCCTATATTGAAATAAATGAAATATGCTTTGGTAATTGCGGATGGGGAAAAGCCATCTATTTAGAAAAAGATAACGGAAAGTGGAAAATAATTTATGAGGATGAATTATGGGTGGGATAAAAAAACAACTGGTAACACACGCTACAAGCAATTTGGGCATTTGGCTTAATGGAAAAAATGGTTTGTATTTGGAAGATTTGGCAAATCCGAATAATGAGCTTAATTTAGTCCCAAACTGCGTGTAGCGCGGGAACGTTAGGCAACATTTTTAGAAACATGGTAGAAAAATCATATATCAACGAAGAACTAAGTTTATTTAAAAGAATGAAATCAACATTTCTTCCACTTTTTGCTTGTATGATAATTTTATTTACAATTGGTGTAGCTTTTAATGGAAAAATGAATTGGTATGTCTATTTAATATTAATTTGTTGTTACACAATCGCATTCGCAATCTTGACTTATTTTAAAACCAAATCATACATATATGCCGTTCATATAAATGAAGAAAAGTTAATAATCAATGGACAAACATTTAATTCAAAATGGACGGACAATTTAGAGATCAATAATTTAAAACTTGAACTTAAAGGAGAAGCTCAAGGTCGAGGTCACAGTGAGTATGTACTAATTTTAAAAAGTAGAGATAAGAAATACAAAATTAATAGTTTATATAATTGGGATTATTTTAAACTTTTAGAATTATTCAAAGAATTGAAAATAGTAAAAGGAGAAAAAATAATTTTAGATGAAAAATTTTTAATGGACAGAATTGAAAAAAAGGCCTTAGGTTATTCCATAATAGACATAAATTTCGGCGATTGATATAAAACGTCGCCTAACAGCCGTTTGGCGAGATCGGGGTTTTAGGCTTAATGGAAAGTTAGTTTTGTACTTGGAAAATTTGTGTTTAACCGAAAAATCCCGCATCTTTATTCCCCAACCTCGCCAAGCGCCAGAACGTTGTATGCAATTTTAAAGCAGAGTCAAAATTTATGAGAAAAACAATAACCATTTTACTTTTGTCAATACTTTTAATAAACTGTAAAGGAGATGATTATTTTAATTTAGGTATTTTTCAAGCAAAAAACGAAAATTATGAAAAATCAATCTATTTTTTTACAAAAGCAATTGAACAGAATCCAAATGATAATGAAGCATATTTCAATAGAGCATACTCACAACAGAAAATTGGAGGGAAACAATTAAATGTAATTGCTGATTATTCAAAATCTATCGAATTAAATCCAAATGATAATGAAGCATATATGAATCGTGGATTTGCTTATATGGAAATTAAACAGTACTCAAAAGCTATTTTCGATTATAAAAAATCAATCGAAATTAAATCTGATTATGCATTAGTTTATGCAAATTTAGGAAATGTGTATAAGTTGATAAATGATAATGAAAATGCTTGTCTAAATTGGAGAAAATCATTGAATTTAGGAAATAAAAAAGTTAAACGGGCATTAGAACAAAATTGTAAATAAAAAAACTGCATACAACAGCCTCTACAACGGATTTGGGCATTTGGCTTAATGGAAAGTTGGTTTTGTATTTGGGATGATTTGGCATAACTGAAAGATTACTCATTTTTAATCCCAAACCCGCTGTAGTGCCAAGACGTTATAGCTCATTTTAAAAAACCGACAGTGAAATGAAGAAAATAATTGGAATAATTTTAGGCTTAATAATAATTGTAATCGCTTACTATTATGTTTCAAATTTTCTATGTGAATGTGAAATTAAATGTAAAAATTGCCCAAAAACATCTGAAAATATTAAAACTTCAAAACAATCAGGATTTTACATTGGTAAATACATAGCTTCACTTAATACTATCCGATTAAAAAACTACAAAGAGAAAATTATCATAACTAATGTTTGGGTTGAAAAATCTTGGTTCATAAACACTGACGATTGCTCATCTCCTAAACTTGAAAAAACGGATGGCTATAATATTGTACTTGAATTTAAGAAAACTAACAAGGATTTTATTTTTAGTTTAATGCCTGTAACAAATGATAGGTTTGGAAAAAGTTCATATGGAATCAATGAAAATAAAAAAGAAATGCGTTTTGAAAAATTACCGAGCAAATTCAAAATAATTGTGGAAGAACGAAATCCTGCAAAAGGTGTTGGTTGGACAAAAAGAATTATAACAGACACAATTGTTTTGAACCTAAAGAAAAACGAGCTATAACAGCCACTACAACGGATTTGGGCAATTGGCTTAATGAGAAGTTGGTTTTGTATTGGTATGATTTGGCAAATCCGAAGAATGAGCTTAATTTAGTCCCAAACCCGCTGTAGTGCCAGAACGTTGGGAGAGATTTGACCAAAAATGCGTTTTTAACAATCGAATAACTTACATTATGCAAAAACTTAAAAACAATTCAATCAAAATTCTATTAGCATTCGCTTTGTCAATTCTTATTTTATTTGCGATTGATAAACTAAATATTAATGTTGGATTGCTTTCTGTAATATGCTTTTTATCTCTAATCATAATATTTTGTTGTGCAATTGCAAACTTAATCCTAATCATCATTTACAAAACCGACTTGGAAAGTAAAATTCTAGCGTTTATTTTAAGTCTAATTCCAATAATCGTATCTATCTATTATTTTTCAGTTTTCTTATCCATTGAATGTTAAAATAAATCACCGAAAGAAAGCAAAATAGAACAAATAAAACTTAAAAATTAAAGTGTAAAAATGACAAGTAGAAACTTAAAAAGTAAAACTGATTAAATAAAACATAAATAAAAGCAAACCTCTCCCAACAGCCGTTTGGCGTGATTGGGGTTTTAGGCTTAATGGAAAGATGTTTTTGTATTTGGAAAATTTGTGTTTAACCGAAAAATCTCGCATCTTTAATCCCCAACCTCGCCAAGCGCGAGAACGTTGGCGGTAATATTAGCCAAAAATATCAAAATGAAAATCCAACAGAATTGAACTAATTAATGGAAAATCTAAACGAGCAAATCAGACTTCATTCACTTGGTGCAACTGTAAGGCATAAGTCTACTTTTGAAAACTTAATTTCGTTTAAAAATGAAGAAGAATTAACACCTGAATTTATTAAAGAGTGGGCTGTTCCATTTTATATGAATCTTGAAGAAACTAATCAAGAATGGTTTGAATTATTGTTAGATGCAAAAAAGAAAATAACAAAAGAAGATGTTATAAAATTGCTTGGAGATCTTAATTGGAGAACAAGACAAACTGGAGCATTCTTTGCAATAATCAATAACTATTCAGATTTAATAGACATTATTGGTATACACTTCCTAAAAAGTGAAGTTTGTTACGCTGGACGAATATACGCTTATATGTTTGCTAGCTTAAACAACAAAAAAGCAACCGAATATTTAGATGATTATTTAGCGTATTATTTATCCAAAAGCGAGCTTTGGTTTGACCAAAGTGAAGCTATGGAAGCTTTAGCTTACCTCGACAAGATAAATAACAGTAAGTTAATTGACAAACACAAAACAAATTGGCTGAATTTTATTCAAAATAAACCAAATTGGAAAGCAGAAATCAACACCGAATATTTAGAAAACTATATTAGGTTTATAAACAAAGTTAAAGACAATAAATAGAAAATACTACCGCCAACAGCTACTACAACGGATTTGGGCATTTGGCTTAATGGGAAATTGGTTTTGTATTTGGGATGATTTGGCAAATCCGAAGAATAGGCTTAATTTAATCCCAAACCCGCTGTAGTGCCAGAACGTTAGCTGCTATAATACCGAAAAAGTGGATATGAATAGAACCATTGTAATTATTTTGACAATTCTTACCTTGACAATTTCTTGCAAATTCAAGGACAAGTATAATATAGAATCAAAAAAAACGAAAACTGGTCAAATTTATAAAACCGACAGTTTGACTTCTATACTTAATTCAAACAAACAATATTTGAAAGATAGTTTGTTAAAAGACAATTTCGGTGTAATCGAAAATTATTTTTCAAAATATCAATCTGACACTTGTATTATATTGACACATAAAAATTCAGAACTGAAAGAAGAATTTGAGGGTATTAGAATTTTAAAAGGTATTAAAAATGACAAACAAAATGATACCGTTTTTGTAATGCCTCCCTTTAATTATTGTGACGATGGCGAATCTTATTGTTTTTATGATAAGACATTGCCAAGACTTTATACAGACTCATATTGTTGCCATCCAGATAATCTCTTTTTATGTAATGACATAGATGAAGACGGAATTAGCGAAATTGGTATTTTTTATTCTTCTTGTTCCAGCAGGTACAAATCACTTCGAATTTTTAGTTTAAAGAATGGTCAATGGAAAGAAATTGGAACATCTGACTTTGATGTTTTGACACAAGACCCAGACAAAGTAAGATTTGAAAAATTGGTAAAGAAATTATCAAAAGGAACTTTCGAACTTTGCAATTTTAATGAAGGACAAACCAAATGGGAAACAATAAAAATGAAATAATTACAGCAGCTAACACACGCTACAAGCAATTTGGGGATTTGGCTTAATGGAAAAATTGGTTTGTATTTGGAAGATTTGGCAATTCCGAAAGATAACGCTGATTTAATCCCAAACTGCTTGTAGCGGGAGAACGTTATAGCGCATTTATCAGCATGAGAGAAAACACTAAACTATTCACATCTATTTGGTTCATATTTGGACTCGTTACTCTTTTGCTTAACGATTTTGTTTTAAAAGAAGTTTACGGAAATTGGTTAACAGGGAAATTATCCGATTTCGCAGGTCTTTTTATATTTCCACTATTTTGGACAACCTTATTTCCTAAGTATAAGAAAAAGATTTTCATTTTAACTGTTATTGCATTTGTGCTTTGGAAATCATCATACAGTCAGATATTAATAAATACATGGAATAATATTGGTCTTTGGAATATTAACCGAACTGTCGATTATTCAGACATATTTGCATTGCTGATTTTACCTTTAGCCTATCACATCGAGGCTTTAAAGGAAAAACTATTTACAATTCGCATTACTCCGTTTATTCCGCTAACTATTTGTATATATGCTTTTATAGCTACAGTTAGACCTACATCAAATACAGGTTTTGACGACAACACTGCTGTTTATCATATAAAACACTACTCTCGTGAAGATTTTATGTCTGAACTAAAAAATCTAGGACTTGACGTTACTTCATCAGATTATCATAATACAAAGTATTACGATGAGCATACAGAAATAAATAATCTCAACGATTCAATAGGCAATTTAGTCATTATGGTTGGCGATTTCAACAAGTCAAACCAAACAGTGGAAGTTTCCCTAGCAGGTTGGACATATACAAAGAATCCTAATCGTATGCTTGATGATGAAGAATTAGAAAATGAAAGAGCTTATGTAAAATCTATCTTTGAGCAGAAAGTGGTCAGCAAAATATCGAAATAAACGCGCTATAACAGCCACTACAACGGATTTGGGTATTGGGCTTAATGGGAAGCTTGTCTTGTATTTGGGATGATTTGGCAAATCCGAAAATAGAGCTTAATTTAGTCCCAAACCCGCTGTAGTGCCAAGACGTTAGCGGATACCTTTAGAAAAAATCGTGGAAATAGAAAATTTAGCAAATAGAAACGTAGAAATAGAAAATTATCAATCGACATTTATTGTTTTAAAGGTTGACAATCAAATGTTGCGTTTTGATTTTATCAAAAAAGTAGAATTTAGTCTAAATAAAGGAACTACAGGAAAATTAAAATATTTTGAAAATCATCCTTTACTAATCGACTATAATGAAAATTTTATAGAAACATTTATAAACTCAAAACCTGAAAATGTAGATTTATTTATTGATGATATAAAATCAGCAATTGATAGTGAAACTTTAGGCTGGAGAAATTGGAAAGATTATTTTGTAGAAAGAGGTTTTTTTAGTTTTGAAAACTTTGTGAAAAATATTAAAGAAGGAAGTGGAAAATTGCTGAAAGCTCCATTTTTGATAACGCAAAACGTAATTAAAGTTTGTGATAAACACAACGTAAAGACTAAAAGCTTTGAAAATGTACTGAAAAAAAACAACTACATTTTAATCCTGATAGAAAATGATTATGTAATCGCAAAAGAATTTAAATTAAATAGTAAAGCATAAAAAGGCATCCGCTAACACACGCTACAAGCAATTTGGGCATTTGGCTTAATGGAAAAATTGGTTTGTATTTGGAAGATTTTGCAAATCCGAAAGACAACGCTGATTTAACCCCAAACTGCTTGTAGCGCGAGAACGTTATACCACATTTTAAACACGTAACTGCAAATGGAAGAAATAGCAGAACAAAGATTAATAATCGATATTGACCTTGCTCCAAATGTAGACGATGTTTACACAGGAAAGTGCCTTGTAGCAAACTCTGAAATAGTTATGCTTCTAAATTTTGATGAAGAAAACGGAAAGTTTGACGGATATACTATTGTGAAAAATAGTGACGTTGAAAAATATAGAACTTGGGAAGAAAAAGATTATGCAGAATTGAAGAATGACAATTCGGAAAGTTTGGTAGCTAACATTAATTTGAATGACTTTACAGATTTAGAGAAATCATTGAAAAGCTTAGTTTCAGAAATAGTTTCAATTTTTGCCTATGATGATGAAGATTCATTTCTTGTTGGTAAAATATTATGGGCTACAAATGATTCAGTTGAATTACATTTAATTGACAAAGATTCGAATTGGAGCGAAAACGAAATTATAAAACTAAGTGATATTAGCTATCTTGGTTTTGACACAGAATACGAAAGAGAAATAAAGAAAAACGTGGTATAACAGCTACTACAACGGATTTGGGCAATAGGCTTAATGGGGAATTGGTTTTGTACTTGAATGATTTGGCAAATCCGAAGAATGGGCTTAATTTAATCCCAAACCCGCTGTAGTACCAAGACGTTGGCGGTAATGCACAAGCAGAACAAGAATGATGAATAAATTTTCAATTTTAAAAAAAACCAAAGAATTTTATTGGAGCGTCAATAAAATATATTATTGTGCATTATTTTCCATTTTGGGCTTAGGTTACATTTCACAACAAATATTCAAACCGACTGAGTCTTTTTTTCAATGGCTTGTAATTACTGGAATGATAATAGGACTTATCTTCAAATTTAAAGGTATAGCTCAAATCGAACCTTTAAGAGGTAAATTAGATGGATATTTAGTTTTTGAAAAAGAATCGATAAATGTAGACGGAAAATTATATTCGCTAAACGAAATTAAGAAGCTTATAATATCAAATGATGATTATAGCGGAAAACTAATTCATACATCTAAAGGGAATATGGGACCAGCTTTATCAAATGGGACTAACAATTCGACAATCATTTTTTTAAAGTCAAAACAAACTATCCAAGTTCTATTTGAATTAATAAATTCTGATGATTTTCAAAATATTAAACCCATCTTAATTGAATATTATTTGAAAGGAATAATTGATTTTGATGATCTAAAAAATATACTAGGAGCAAAAAGTAGTTCCGAAATTCGAGAGCTACAAGACGAAATAACAGCAATAAGCACTACCGCCAACAGCCACTACAACGGATTTGGGCATTTGGCTTAAATGAAAGATGGTTTTGTATTTGGGATGATTTGGCAAATCTGAAAATAGGGCTTAATTTAGTCCCAAACCCGTTGTAGTACCAGAACGTTATGCGTCAGTTTAGAGCGACAGAAACCTAAAAGAAAAAATGAAAATGTAATGAGAAAAATAATTCCTGCAATAATAGTAATTTCAATTTTCTGTTTTATGGTTTATAACTCCAAAACAGAGTATTACGAAAAAAGCAAAGAATTTAGCAGAAGTACTTTTAGTGGAGAAATTCTAAAAATAACAGAAGGACGAGGGAGCAAAATATATTATGAAAATGACAAATATTTTTATGATAGTGATTGTGAAGGATTAGAGATAAAAGTTGGTGATGTAGTTCGAAAAAGTATTAGCGAAATAATAGTAATGAGAAAAAACTCAAATGGAGAATATGTTGAAATTGGAAAAGAAATAATTAAAGAACCGAATAAAAGTTATTTCAATTATTTTTTTGGAATTTAATATAATTTAAATATTCTAGCATCATTGAAAAAGCAAAACTTGGAGAATGGGAACTACTTTGTAACTAAATAAAAAACCGAACGCATAACAGCCACTACAACGGATTTGGGCAATTGGCTTAATGGAAAAATGGTCTTTTATTTGGAATATTTGGCAAATCCGAAAATAGAGCTTAATTTAATCCCAAACCCGCTGTAGTACCAGAACGTTATGCGTCAGTTGAAACCGAACTTACGCAGAAAAATTGTTTCCAAAAGAATAAATATTTACGCAAAAATTACAGAAACTGTAATGTCGAAACCAATAGAAAATGAATGAAATAACTTTTGAAATTAATTCTAACCAAGAAGTTTGGGAACTATTTGACAAAAATCTAAATTCAATATTTATTCATAGATTCAGTCCAAATCAGGTCATTGAATGGTGGAAAACAGATTTGAAAACAAAAAGCGGAACGGAATTCAAAAACTTATCAGTAAGACAAATGGAGTTTGACATTCAAACTGATTTAAGTGAATTAAAAAATATACTTGAGTTAAATACTGATCAATTGAGAATCTACCAATTCGACAAACCTATTTCAGACTCTCTTAAAATTGAAAGATTACCTGAAAAGTCTCTAAATCAGATTTTAAAGCAAAACGGATTAAGACACTACTTTTTTATTGATTTTGAAATTATAACTATTGGTAGTTTTGAAACTGATTTTATTAAATCAATTGAAACTAATCCAACCTTTGAAAGTAGAATTGCTGAACGAAAAAGAAACCTTTAAAGAGAATAATCAAGTTCAAACAACCGAACGCATAACAACTACTACAACGGATTTGGGCAATTGGCTTAATGGAAAGTTGGTTTTGTATTTGGTATGATTTGGCAAATCCGAGGAATGGTCTTAATTTAGTCCCAAACCCGCTGTAGTGCCAAGACGTTATGCACAAGTATAGACCAGACGATAAATAATTGAAAAATGAAAGCGAATAAACAAGACTCAAATATTTTCTTTTACCAGCAGGCTTCAAAACTCGCTAGAATTGGAAATTGGGAATTTGATGTTGCGGGTAACAAAGTATACTGGTCCAACATTGTCCACGAACTTCACGAAACAAACCCGAAAACTTTCACGCCTGATTTAGAAACAGGTCTAAGATTTTATAGGGAAGATTTTCGATCAATGGTAAATGACACTTTACAAAATAGCATTGAAACTGGTGCTGTATTTGACTTTGAAGCTGTTATAATCACTAAGAAAAAGAACGAGCGTTGGGTTCGGGTTATTGGAAATGTAGAAATGATTCAAGGGAAATGCCAACGGATATATGGCAGTTTTCAGGATATTCACGCTTACAAGTTGCTGGAGCTTCAAATTCGTGAGATTTTGGGAAGTATATCTGACGCTTTTTATGCTGTGGACAAAAACTGGAAGTTTACTTATTTCAACAAGGAAGCTGAGAACTTACTCTTAAAGAAAGCTGAAGATGTTTTGGGCAAGAATATTTGGGAATTATTTCCAGCCAGTGTAGATACCACCATTCACAAAATTTATAAAAGAGTCGCCCGTTCAAAAAAGAAGGAATCCTTTGAATACTATTACCCGGGAGATGAAAAATGGTATGAAATAAATGCCTATCCATCACAGGGTGGTGTATCTGCATACTTCAGGAATATAGATAAAAGTAAGCAGGAGGCAGAAAAACTTGATAGAGCCTATCAGGAGAAAATCAACATACTGGAAAGTATCGGAGATGCTTTTTTCAATGTAAACAAAGATTGGGTAGTAACTTATTGGAACAAAGAATCCGAAAAGGTTTTAGGTAAGAAAAGGGATGCCATCATTGGCAAAAACCTTTGGGATGAATATCCTGATGTCATTGAAACTGGCTTTTTCCGCCAATATCACAAAGCCATGGAAACTCAGCAAAATTTGACCTTTGAAGAGTTTTACCCGACATTGAATATGTGGCTCGAAGTGGCGGTATATCCATCAACCAACGGACTGTCTGTTTATTTTAAAGACATTACACTAAGAAAAGAGTCGGATATAAAACTGTTTCAATCCAATGAACGCTTTGAAAAAGTTACCGAAGCGACCCATGATGCGATATGGGATTGGAATATCACAGAAAACACCCTCTATTGGGGAGCTGGTTTCAAAAATCTGTTTGGATATCAAATTGAAAAAACCACCCCAACTTTAGAATCCTGGTCCAATCACATCCATCCTGAGGATCGGGAATGGGTATTGCAAAGTATTTATGGAGCACTCGAAAAATCTGACCAATCTAACTGGATTGGCGAGTATCGTTATCAAAAAAATGACAGTACTTTTGCCGATGTGATTGACAGGGGTGTTGTAATCAGAGATGGAAGAGGAAATCCTATCCGTATGGTAGGAGCCATGAATGATATCACGGAGCGAAAGAATTTTGAAATAAGCAGAGATAGATATGCGAAACAAATTGAAATACAGAATGAAAAACTCAAAAATATTGCCTGGACTCAGTCACATATAGTACGGGCTCCTCTTGCAAGAATGTTGGGGATTATGAATGTTATTGAGGATAATAATAAAAGTCTTGATGATACTTTAATGTGGTTAAAACATTTGAGAGATTCCGCAAATGAATTGGATGAAATTATAAAAGACATGGTTGATAAGGCACAACACTTAACATAAAGAAATGAACAAAACAGTACTTATAGTAGATGATGATCCAATTATCAGGTTAATTATCCAAAATATGATTCATAATTTGGATAGTTCCGTTAATTGTCATCAATGTGTTAACGGAGAGGTGGGTTTGACCGCATTAGAAACACTACAAAACTCAACCGATATTATTGTTGTCCTATTGGACATAAATATGCCCGTATTAAATGGATGGGGGGTTTTAGACGGCCTGCAAAAAATAAATCTTGATTCTTTTAATAAATTTCAACTTTACATTGTCACTTCCTCTATCGATGAAAGCGATAAGATAACAGCTCAATCGTATCCTGTGATTAAGAAGTTTTATCACAAACCGCTTACAAAACAAGATATCGAAGAAATTTTGAACTCACACTAATTAACTTGATCTTTACCTAGGCAATTTGACTTTAAATATTTTAATAAATAGACAAATACCTGTGCATAACAGCTACTACAACGGATTTGGGCAATTGGCTAATGGAAAGTTGGTTTTGTATTTGGGATGATTTTGCAAATCCGAAGAATGGGCTTAATTTAGTCCCAAACCCGCTGTAGTGCCAGAACGTTACCTGTAATTTTATATACGACCTTATAAACCTTGAATGAATAAAAAAATTTAAATGTTACAGCAAAACAGAATTGACAATCCTAAAACTATTGATTTTGATTATATTGATAAGGAGTTAAACGAGGGAAAACATGTTATAGTACAATTTTCAGAGAATGTTTATTCAGACGAAAACCTTTATATACTAAATAAACTATGTGCAAAATATGATGTGAATTTTGGCATTCGTTTCTATGGTCATTATTCGAGCACTTTTGATTTTAAGACAATCCTGAAAATTCCAGAAGTAATATGTCTTTATTTAGATTGCTTATTAGAAGCTGATAATATTATTGCTTTAAATTCGCTTCACAGATTACAAAAACTTTCGTTAGGTGTCTACGAGTTAAAAGAGACAGAGATACTAAATTATGAGAATCTTAAAGAGCTAACGGAACTGATTCTAACGGAGACAAAGACTCAAGCGCTAAATCTGGATTATTTGAAAGATTACAAAAATTTAAAATATTTGATAATTGGAGGCCATACAAAAAATATTCAGGCACTAGGAAATCTTATAGACTTAGAATATTTGTCCTTAAATTCAATAAAAAAAACTTCTGTTGAATTTATAAATAACCTAAAAAATCTGAAAACTTTAAAATTTATACTCGGAGGTCGTGAAAATATCGATGAAATCAACGACAACCAAATTGAGCATCTTGAAGTTGTTTGGGTAAGAGGTTTTAATGATATTAGCAATATTGGAAAATTCAAAAAATTAAAGTTTCTGCTATTGGAAGATAATATTAAGTTAGAAAAGGTTGAGTTTAATACTGAAATGCCTATGCTGAAAATACTATCTATATCAAACTGTAAGTCATTAAGTTCCCTGAAAGGTGTTGACAATTTATCCTCTCTCGAACGAATAGGTATTTATCAAACAAATATTAATTTCGAAACTTTC
Source organism: Flavobacterium aquidurense (assembly GCA_900107365.1). GTDB lineage: Bacteria > Bacteroidota > Bacteroidia > Flavobacteriales > Flavobacteriaceae > Flavobacterium > Flavobacterium aquidurense. Next base: position 215,632 of record FNPS01000009.1, on the reverse strand, counting down.
ATTGAGCAAGATTTACCTACTAATCTTAAAGCAATTAGATTTTATACTTCAAAAAACAAACTAAATGAGCAAATAAAAATTCGACTTAAATCGAAAGGATATACAGAATAAAAAACTACAGGTAACAGCCGTTTCTCGCAATTGCGAATTTTGTGGTAAGTTCAAGTTTGCGTTTCGCAAGAATTTTTATCTTTAACAGAAAATAAAAATTTCCGAAGTTCGCAACTGACGAGAAGCGACGGAACGTTAGTGGCAAGCACAGAAAATATGGCATATATCAACGAAGTAAATTATCAAGATACAATAAGAAAAAAATCTATTGTTTTCAAATCAAAATGGTTTGATTTAATAGATTCATTTTTAGTTATTGTAATGTCGTGTTTTTTCATAGTTTGCTTAATCTTAATCTTTCGGGAAGCAGATTTGAACAGTCCAAATGATAGTTTTGTTGCATATTGGATTTTACCTTTTGCAATGGTTTTTACTTTATTTAGTCTCTACAAGAAAATTAGAGAAAAAAGACTTTTAATTATTGAAACTAATCTGAATAAGATTGAAGCAAGAAAAGAAATAGTTCATATTGTGGAATCTTGGGGGTGGAAAATTTATCGAAATAATGCAAATTATTTGCAGGCAACTACTGGTATGGGTCTTGCAGATTGGGGAAAACAAGTAATAATAATTTACGCTGATAAAAAGTTATTCGTAAATGTGATGTCGGACAATCCTAAAATTAGAATGCCTGTTTTATTTTCAGACAAATCAATCAAAAAAGATATAGAAAGGCAAATAACAGCCAGCCACTAACAGCTACTACAACGGATTTGGGCAATAGGCTTAATGGAAAGATGGTTTTGTATTTGGGATGATTTACTTTGTCTGTTCGCTTCGGCTCGGGTGGCAAATCCGAAAATAGGGCTTAATTTAGTCCCAAACCCGCTGTAGTGCCATAACGTTATGTGAAATCGCAAAAATGAAATCTTATGAATGCAAATCGTTATTTTCTGATTATAGTGATGATTTTTGTTTTTAGCTCTTTTAAAAAACGTGAAGCAACATTAATTGGAATTTGGAAACCTGAGTATTTTGATGAAAAAACTAAAATCGCAACATATAGCCAAAGTTCAAGTTTTAAAAAGAAAAGCGCAGGTATTCAATTTTTTACTGATGGAAAATTAAAGGTTAAACAAAGCACAGGTACCTGTGGAACTATGGATGCTAACGAAAAGATTAATTATGAAATAGTTGAGGGAACTTGGACAATAAGTTCTGATTCTATAATTGAATTAAAACATCCTCTTTGGGGACAAAACTTAACTGAGAAATATAAATTAAAAGAGTTAACAGAAAATAAATTGGTAGTGCAAATAATAGGTTTGCAATAGCAACTTCACATAACAGCCACTACAACGGATTTGGGCAATTGGCTTAATGGGAAAATGGTTTTGTATTTGGGATGATTTGGCTAATCCGAAAATTGGGCTTAATTTAGTCCCAAACCCGCTGTAGTACCAGAACGTTACTGACTATTTAAGACAAAACTGCAAATGAAGAAATTCACATTTATAATTTTAGTACTGATTTCTCTAACAACATTTTCTCAGACAAAAATGCGTCCTATCGAAGAACTAATAAACGAAAATGATTCTGGTTGGCCATTTGTAACAGAATGGATAAAGTCAGCAAAAAATAAAGTTGAAATCTTATCAGTTGACAAACAAAAGGCAAATGACGCTTTATATAAAACCCAAGTTACGACTCGTTCGCCAATGGGTTCAATCGTATTTGAAACAGGAGGAATTTTAGTTGATAATGGTTGGATTAGAATTCTTGGTTCAGGAAGTGAGAAACTAAAAAGAAGTTTGCCTGAATGGAATCTTGGAAAAGGTTTTGCTGAATTTGGACAACCATCATCATTTTTACTTGTTGCAGACGATGCAATTGGCGGTTTCTTTCTATTGAACGGTGGCGGACTTGGAAAAGACTTAGGGAAAATTTACTATTTGGCGCCTGACAATTTAGAATTTGAACCTCTTAACTTAACATATACGGACTTTTTAAATTTTTGCTTCAACAATGACTTAGACGAATTTTATAAAGGTTATAGGTGGAAAACTTGGAAAGATGATGTAGCAAAATTAGATTGTGATAGAGTTTTCAATTTCGTTCCATATTTATGGACAAAAGAAGGCAAGAATATTGAAAAAGCATCAAAAAAGGATGTGCCAATTGAAGAACAATACAGTCTGAATTTGGACTTTAGAAAGCAATTAGGAATAGAAAAATAAACAACCAGTAACAGCTACTACAACGGATTTGGGCAATTGGCTTAATTGAAAGTTGGTTTTGTATTCGGGACGATTTGGCAAATCCAAATAATGGGCTTAATTTAGTAGCAAACCCGCTGTAGTGCCAGAACGTTAGCGGTAACTATACCGAGAAAGAAAAACATATGACAAAAAAACTACTTACAATATTTATCACAATTCTAATTTATGGCTGTAATAATACAGACATAAATGACAAAGAAAAAAGAAATGAAAATTGGGTATATTGGATAGACACAAAGACTGGTGAAGCATCTTGGATCCCTGTTGGTGATAAAACAACAATAGAAGATGGAAGTTTTACATCATTCTATAATAATGGGAATATTTATCAAAAAGGTAAATTGAAAAATGGTAAGGGTATTGACACAATATATGATTATGATCTCAACAATAATCTTTTAGAATATGAAATCGTTAAACCTGACACTTTACTTCATTATTACATTAATGACGGACCTTACATTTCATATCTTCAGAACGGAAAAATTTTAGAAAAGGGAAATGTCGAAAATCATAAGATTGGTAACGAATGGACGAAATATTATGACAACGGTAAAATTGAGTGGACTAAAAAGCTTATAAATGGAACTGGTTGGAACCGTTGGTATTATGATAATGGACAAATGTCAGATCTTAATTATCATCTAAGCGGGAAAACCCACGGTGAAGTTAAAACTTGGTATAAAAATGGTAAAATTAAAGAAATTTCACATTGGGATAATGGCTTACAAAGTGGTTTATTTCAATTCTTCTATGAAAATGGAAAACTAGAAGAAAAAACAAATTGGTCGCTTGGTAAACCTGAGAAAACCGAAAGTTGGTATGAGAATGGTCAAAATAAAAACATTAAATTTTATAAATCGGGACTCATTGATGGAAATTATAAACAATGGTATCCTAATGGTAAAATTCAAATAAACGCAAATTATTCTTCGGGAAAAAAAAACGGAGAAGCAACTGTCTACTACGAAAATGGCCATCTTCAAACCGAACAATTTTATAAAAATGACCAACGAAATGGAATTTGCAATTGGTATGATGAAAATGGGAAACTGACAAAAACAGAAACATATGCTGAGGGACAACTTGTTGGTGAGTAAAAATAACTACCGCTAACAGCCGTTTGGCAAGATTGCGAATTGTGTGGTAAATTCACGTTTACGTTTCGCAAGAAATTATATCTTAGACAGAAAATAAGCAGTTCCGAACTTCGCAACCTCGCCAAGCGCCAGAACGTTAGCGGAAATTTTAGAAAACGAAGTCAACAAAGATTTTTTTTTAAATGTTATTATTAATCATCTTTTAGATAAAAATTATTGTGAACTTTTTGACATTTTGTTTTTAGATTCCTCTTCGAATTCTTTTTTTCTTCTTTTGTTTAATTTTTTTCGGTATATATTCATTTATGTTTTCGATACGAAATAGAATATCGGTAGTGCTATTTTTTAAATTACTTTGAGTATCGCAGATTTCTGAAAAGTGTACAGATTTCTGATGATTATGGTTTTGTAATGACTTGTTTACTATACATTTTTCCGTAATTCCTTTCGCGCTAAACTCTTTTCCGAGCGCGCTACCGTTGAAAACACAATTTGTTTTATGATCAACATAAGTTATTCCATAAAGCTGTCCATCTTTACTTTTTCTTAAAACAACATGAATGCCTTCGCTTTGAATAGAGTTTACTAATTTTTCTGGAGTTATGACTTTTTTATCATAGAAAGCGAGTCTTATAGCATTTTTTACATGGTTTTTATGTGATTCTTTTTTTATCTCATTAATCTTAAATCTTTCTTCTAAAAATTTCAAAGTCGGCTTATTGTAAAAATCGCTGGCCTTGATTGGCACTCCAACTGGTTTGGAATTTTCATCAAGTATTTTGTAAAGCAGTCCGTTGTTTTTAAAAACTCGAGAATCTTCAGTTCCTCTATCAGCATGAACATTGTATTGGTTTAAAACGGCATTGAGTTCCGGAAGACTTGAATATTTGTATTCAAATAAAACTTTGTTTAAAACTCCATTGATAGCCTTTTTGGACTCTGCTTTTCCATATTCTACTTTGCGGTTTGCAATAGGCTGTAAAGAAATTTGCTCTTTTGTTTTTCTTCCTTCTGCTTTTACAAGTCCAAATGTTTCTTCTATTTCTTTCCTGGCAGGTTCTGATTTTCTAATCCCCAACAAATGAAGATCAATCCTTTTGCCGTCTCTCTGAATATTATTTGTAATCACATGCAAATGAGGATGTCCTGCATCATAATGCTGATAAACCAGATAAGGCTGTTTACCGAATCCGATTTTTTCCATGTAAACCTTTGCAATTTCATTAAGTTTTTCTTTAGAATGGTTTTCCGAAGGATCAAAATTTAATGATATGTGTACAGCGTTTCGCTTAACGTTTTCGTTAAGCGAAGCCTGTTTTATAAAACGGTTGAGTTTTAAAGTAAAATTAAGTCTGTTGAGTTCCAGAGGAAAGTTAATAGCACTTATGCATTCTGCCTTTCCTTCTTTTACTTTTATCTCATTGTAGTTTAAAATACGCTGTACTGAATTACTGGTTTTTATAACTGCAACCATTGCTCTGAGAATTTTTGAGAGTGTATTTTAATTTCCTCCATTTTTTCGAATAGCTTTTTTTTATCTACTTCAAACCAGAATGCCTGTGTTTTAAATTCGGATATAGTCTTAAAAGAATTCATCTTTTTGGCAATCTGGTTGATGTTATTCCCTATTGAATTAAGCTCATTATTGAGCGTTATTGTTTCTTCTATATAATCATCAAAAGAGGCATTGCGGTAAGTTGTTACAATAGGTTTGTTAAATAAGTGCCTTCTTATAAGGTCACTTAATTTTCGGCAGGTACTTGCTCTAAATCTTTTTTCCAGTTCGGCATATTCCAGAGGAGTGAATCGCAGTCCCACGATTCGTGTTCTGTTTGAATTTTCTCTTTTCATCATGTTTCATTTTCATTGTTTTCAAACTCTTTTCTTTCTAGTGTCTCCACCACCGAGTTCCGAGGTAAAGGGTGGCAAGATAGGCGGTTGTTTAACAACCGTTCATCTTGCCAGACCACAGGAACGAGGTGGTCTTAGATATTTTTAAAGTTTAATACTAAATTAAAATGAAGTTTTGACAATTCCTATCCTGACCATATTTTACCTATGATAGCCGTGAATGGTAAAATTAAAAACATATTATAAAAAAGAAAAAAGGAAAAAAAGAAAGCAGTTAAAAAATGAGTATTAAGCAATTGAGGTGCTATAAGTCCCGAAGGGTGGCAAGTCGAGGAACGAGACTTGTCATTATGCGCACCTCATTTGCTTGATACTTAATAATTTTGGTTTTGTTTTTATTCTTTAATACTATCATATTTATTCAGATGTTATTGCAGCCAACTTATAAATCTAGAGCCTTGTTTAATCTAAAGGAAGATATACTTTCATATTTTTCAAGGAGGAACGTAATAAGTATTTTTATACAAAGGGATGCGAAAATTAAAAGTTCTATCTTTTTATTGACGACAAAAATTTAATTCTAATTCATTTGATTGTTTTTTATGTTGCATTTTATAAAATGAAACCTATTTTAATATTAAGACCTAAGTTGTTGTTTTATAATGCGATAACTTTATAGTCTCACCTACATTTAATCAATGTAAAAACAGTTTGACTATGAAAAGTAATATTTTACATGCAGCTATAATCACGATATTTGCTTTTGGCTTAGCAAATGCACAGGACAAATCTTCTCCTGCTAATTGGCCTGACCGAACGGTTTTACCAATTGAGCCTTATCAAAAAGTGGGCAAGGTAGCCCCGACTATTAAGGATTCTGATCCAATCGAATGGCCTAAGGAAATTAGCGCACCAGAAGGAGCTCCAAATGTATTGCTAATTATGATTGATGATGTTGGTTTTGGAGCGAGCTCGACTTTTGGTGGCCCGATCCCGACACCAAATTTCGATGCGCTTGCCAAAAATGGACTACGCTACAATCGTTTTCATACCACAGCTGTTTGTTCTCCTTCAAGAGCCGCTTTAATAACCGGAAGAAACCATCACACTGCTGCAACAGGTATTATTATGGAATTCTCAACGCCTTATCCGGGTTATAACAGCCTAGTGCCGCGTACTGTGGCGACCGTAGGTAAAATATTGACAGATAACGGATACGGTACCTCATGGTTTGGTAAAAATCATAATGTTCCGGACTGGCTTACTACGCCAGCCGGACCTTTTAATTTATGGCCAACAGGTTTAGGTTTCGAATATTTTTATGGATTTCTTGGTGCTGATGCGCATCAATTCAGACCGGCTATGTTTGAAGGAACAAAACCCGTGGATCCTTATTTAAAAGATGAAAAAGTAGATAGTGAATATATTTTAGATAAAGATTTGGCAGATCATGCCATTCACTGGATCCAGACACAAAAAAATGTTTCACCAAACAAACCTTTCTTTGCCTATTACACACCTGGAACCGCTCACGCACCGCATCAGGCTCCAAAAGAATGGATTGCAAAATTTAAAGGAAAATTTGATCAGGGATTTGATAAACAACGTATCGAAACTTACGAGAATCAAAAGAAATTAGGTATTATTCCTGCTGATGCGTTATTAGCGCCAACACCTCCGGAATATCAAAAATGGGATGCACTATCTCCTGGAATGAAAAAAGTAGCTGCCAGAGAAATGGAAGTGTATGCCGCGATGCTTGCGCATTGTGATTATCAAATTGGAAGGGTAATTCAATCTGTCAAAGATTTGGGAGAATTAGACAATACCCTTATTATTTTTATAATGGGTGATAACGGTTCGAGCGCCGAAGATCCAACAGGTCAGGGATTAACAAGCGAAATTGGTGTTTTGGTAAATGGACTTGTTGATACAGAAGACTATATGGTAAAACATTTGGATGATTTTGGAGGTCCATGGATGGCTGAGCATTTTTCGATGAGCTGGGCGCATGCCATGAATACTCCTTTTCAATGGGATAAAAAAATAGCATCACATTTAGGAGGAAGCCGTACTGGAATGGTTATTTCATGGCCGGCAAGAATCAAACAAACAGGTCAAATACGAAGCCAATTTTCTCATCTTACAGATATAGTCCCTACGATCTTGGAGGCAGCAAATATTCCCCAACCTAAAAAAGTTGATGGTTTTGAACAGCTTCCTATGGCAGGAAAAAGTCTTGTTTATACCTTTGATAATGCAAATGCTCCTGAAACCCATACAACACAATATTTTGAAGTTATTGCAAACAGAGGTCTTTATAAAGATGGATGGATGGCAAATACAACACCAAGAAACCTTCCGTGGCAAGGACATCCTGTACCTTCTCAAGATCCGGTAAAAGACTATAAATGGGAGTTGTATGATCTGACAAAAGATTACAGCCAGACAAATGACATTGCTGCAAAAAACCCGGAAAAGCTAAAAGAAATGCAAAAAGCATTTATGGAAGAAGCACAGAAATATGAAGTATTTCCGTTTGATGATCGTTACATCGACAGGGTTAATCCTGAAAATCGCCCAAATCTAAATAAAGGCAGAACCAAATTTACTTTTCATCAGGGCGTTTCGCGTATCACAGAAGGAATGGCACCAAACATGAAAAACACATCATTTACCATTACTGCTGATGTTGAAGTAAAAGCTGGTCAGGAAGGAATTATTATAACACAAGGTGGCTATTTTGCAGGATTAGCATTAATGCTTCAAAAAGGAAAGCCAACTTTCGCATATGCTTTTTCTCATTATCCTGAACATAAATGGACTGTACAATCGCCTACAGCGCTAACAGTTGGAAAACACACAATTGTAGTCAATTTTGATTATGCCGGCGGTGGTGTTGGGAAAGCAGCAAAAGTTACATTAATGGTTGATGGTAAAAAAGTAGCAAGCGGAGATATTCCAAGAACGGTTCCAAGTAGATTTTCAGCAGATGAAACATTGGATGTTGGGGAAGATTTCGGTACACCTGTAAACAGAACCTATGAAGTACCTTTTACTTTTCAGGGAAAAATTAATCAGGTTACCGTTGATTTAAAACCTTAAGATAACTATTTTTTAAATAGAAAAGAGACTCTAAGGAGTCTCTTTTTTTTGAATTAATATATCTTCTTAAATGAAGGTTATTTTGCCTTTAGTAATTTTTCTAAGTATTCAACTTTATCTTTTTCAGCTTGAACTAAACGTTCATATAATTCAACTACTTTATCAAGTGGGTTAAAATTGGGTTGTATGTTAATTGCGTTAATTGTTGAACTATCATGACTTGTGAAAGTATTGTTGATAACGTTTAATACAGTTTCATCACTATAATTTTTAATAGCTTCCGCAGATACTCCTAATACTTCAGCAATAGCTTTTAATTTATCCTCATCAACTGTTTCACTTCCTTCAATATTAGAAACAGACTGCTGGCTTACACCAATAGCAATAGCTAAAGCTTCCTGCTTCATTCCTCTAAGCTCTCTGATTCGGCTTATATTTCTTCCAATATGTTTTGGTTTTGTAGCTGTGTTCATGATTCAAAGATATTTAAATTTCCTTAAAATTTTCTGTTTTGGTAAAACACAAGCATTCATTTGTGTTATACAATTCCCTTTAGTTCGGTACGGTACAATCAATTGCTTACTTGCTATGTATTAAACAAAAATACAATTTTTCAGACAAGTATTAATTAAAAAAGTAAAATTATGAAAACAATTGACAGTACAGGATTGCAATTAATCAGCACCATTATTATCGAAAGAATTTCAACAAGCGGGATTTACTGCTTTGGAGAAAAAAAGAAAACTCAGGCAGTTCAGAATCCATTTCAGGAATCTCTATCCAAACACAAAGAGCACACACATTTTTATTTATTAGTTATTACTAATGAAATTATTGAAAACGCTTCATGTGATATTGCCGATACAATTAAGACAAAAACAGACGGACGTTATACTGTTACTCTACTTCTTCATAAAACTACGTCAGTAAGATTTTTAGCACCCCATAAAATGTTCTTCTTTCATGAAGTATTAACTAAAAGCCAGATGGTTTATGAACATGTGAATGTACCTCCAAATATTGCCTTTGATGAAATACCCATACGCAATTTAGAATCTATGCGCTCGCATTGGAACAATAGAAAAAGAATTGCTGAGGTATATCTTGAAAGTGAAAATCAGATTGATGGAAGCGACACGGAAGTTATACAGGAAGCTATGATGCATATTGCTGTTGAGCAATTATGCTTAGGGCTGATTGATGTTTTTCTAGGATATAATCCCAATCATTTTTCTATTGCCTATTTATTTGACCTATGTGAAATTTTCACAGACTTAACTTCCGAGACATTTCCCCGCAATACTCAGGAAGATAAAAAGCTTTTTGATCTTATAAAAGCGCATCCTAGCAAGCTTCGTTGGACTAGATTGAAAACAATGAATTTTCTTCATACGGAATTATTGCAGAAAAGATGTAATCTCTTTCAACAAAAAGCAATTGAATTGGCAGAAGCAGAATTAAATCGCTTGGAAAGTCTAAAATTTAAAAACTAAAGTCATGGAAACAGAAGAAAAAGATTTGCGCAGGGATTTTGTGAGCCTTATGAACAGGATTAATTATTTCACAAAGTTAAAGCCGGATCAAGAGAAAGAAAATTCGTTTGTTGTAGAACTAAAAGTTTCAGGTTATAATGAACTAAGTTTAATGATAGCAGATTTGCTTAAAGTAAGCATTCTGGCTTTAGAAAGTGATCCTCCTTATGTTTCAGAGCTGATACGAAATCCCGAGATAAATGTATTGGGAATAATAGAATTAGCTCTTCAGTTAATGCCACAGAGAGAATTTGAAATATTTGATGAATTGCACCAGTTTTATCTAAGTCAAAAGCTTGACTCAATTGCCGAGAGCTAATAATTGAGAAAATAGACTTTTATCATGAGTAAATTTTACTTATGACTATCAGTATTTTAGATTTTATCTTTGTAGTATCCCCACCATATTTTGATGGGGATAAAATGAAAAATAGGGAGTAGCTTTATAGCGATAAATGAAAGTTGAACAAAAAAGACCAGTGATGGTCTTTTTTTAATGAAGAGGAATTTTATAATGAAAAACGGAGCAACGGATGAGAAGAGAAGAATCACCCGAGGAAAAACTTTTGTAAATTTACAAATTGAAAAACAGGGGGTTAGGTTTGATGAAAGAGGAAGGATTGTTTGTGATGCAGAAAAAAAGCCCAAAACGAATGACGGGAAATTAACAATTGAAGAATTAAGAAGATGCAGAGGTTTTGAAGAAATTTCAGAATCAGATGGAAATGAAATAATTGAAAGCTTATTTCAATTAGCGATGATAGTTTATAATTTTAAAATGTAAAATTATGGGAATTGAAAGTTTTAAAAAATTTCAAAAAGAGAAATTAGCCCAAAGAGCTGAGGTAAAAGAAATCTGGGGTTATACTAGAGTAAGTTCCAAATTACAGCTGGTAAACAACAGCCTTGAAGAACAGCGTATAGAAATAATACAATTTGCTTCTAAAAATGGATATACACTCAAAAACATACTTGGGGGTACTTACGAAAGTGCATCAGGGGATTTTACCAGAAAAGAATTTACAAGATTATTAGAAGAGGTTAAAAGCGCAAAGCAGAAACCTTTTGCAATCGCTATCAAATTTATCAGCAGGTTTTCCAGAACTGGTGGCAACGCTATTAGTATTGTTCATGAACTGGTGGATAAACTAGGCGTGCATTTAATTGAAACTTCTTCAGGTCTCTGCACTAATGACGAATACAGCAAACTTGATATTTACAGCAAGCTTTTAGATGCCAGAAGGGAAAACATGGACAGGCTCGAAAAAACAATCCCAGGCATGAAAGCACTGCTCAGATCAGGAAACTGGCTTGGCAAAGCCCCCAGAGGTTACACCATGAGAGGAAAGAAGGTTGGAGATTATTCCTTAATGCAGGAAAAGCAGTCTATCACGATAAATCTGGAGGGAGAGATTTTAAAAAAAGCTTGGAAATGGAAGCTCGCAGGAGAGAGGGATTTTGTAATAAGAGAGAAACTAGAAAAACTTAATTTAAATATTACAAAACAATCACTCGGCTCTATGTGGAGAAATCCATTTTACTGCGGAATATCTGTCAATGCACTTCTTGAAGAGCCAGTGAAAGGAAACTGGACAGGATTAGTAAGTGAGGAAGATTTTCTGAAAGTTGACGCGATGCTCTCTGAAAGTAAAGTGCCAGTTAAAGAATACTCCAAAAGCAAGATCAATGAGTTCAGACCATTGACAGGTTTTTTAAGATGCGAATGCGGAAGCCTTCTCACAAGTTATGTGGTAAGAAAAAAGAATGCGCATTACTATAAATGCCAGAAATGCAGAAATGCCAGTTTTAACGCATTAACCACATCACATTCAAAAACGGAAGGATTGAATGATTCTTTTGAAAAACTGTTATCAAAATATACATTAAGTTCTCAATTTGTAGAACCTTTTAAATTTCAGCTGAATAAACTTTTTGAGATTGTGGAAAATGAAGGCAGGGAAGAGATGAAAGGTCTGCTTGCTAGGAAAAAAGATTTAGAATCGAAAATTGAAAATTTGGATAAACGCTATTTTGACAATCCGAATTTTGGGGATGAAAAATACAATAGATACTCACTTCAGTTTGATACGGAATTAAAGGATGTTGATCTTCAGATTGCCTCAAATAAAAAAATAATATCTAACCACAGCAGACATATTGATAAAGTGGTCGAAAAGGTTACAAATATCAATAAATACTGGAGAGATGGAGATATTGACAGTAAAATAAGAATCCAGAATTTAGTATTTCCAGAAGGATTGTCAATTAGGGCTGAAAACAGGGAATATCTAACTGGAAGAGTAAACTCTATTTTTGGCTTAGCCTCAACGTTTACAGGTATTGAGAGAGGTAGTAAAAAACAAAAAACCCATCAAAAAGTTGATGGGTTATTCTCTGTAGAGGGAGCGAGACTCGAACCAGTTAGCATAATAAAATTGCTAAATTAAAAATAGCGTATAATATATTCGAACCTAAACTTCTTAGGACTTGATTTTTCAGGGATTTTAGTTTTGTAAATTGCCTTGTGCCACGATTCTGCCACAAAACTCAAAGACTAATTTTTTGTATTATTTTTTGATTAGCATTATATAGAACCTTGATTTTAAACCCGTTGTTTTCCGGAGCTTTGCTACCTATAAAAAAGGTAGATCTTCTGTTGTTCTCACGATTTAGAAAAAATTTTCAAGTTAAATTAATTTTCATACTGGAGTCACAGGGATTACAATCTAACACCTAATTCCTATATTAATTTTTATAGATAAGCTTGAAAAAAGCCCTGAAGCCTTATGTTGAAAGGGATTGTTAAAAAATGATCTTGTGTTAATATCTATACTCATTTTTATATTTTGAATATTTTTTTTGATAAAACTGACCTTTTTTTATTAAAAGTTGATCTATAAGAATAGCCCAAGGTGTTCGACAGTTGAACACCTTGGTAATTGTAGTTATTGCTTAAGTTAAGGTTTGCTCATCGATACTTTTTAGTAATGCTTCATATTGACCAGAATCTTATTCTATTATTTTTTGTTCTCAGTTTTAAATCCAACCCTCACCATAACTACCTGTTTCATGTACCCATGTTTTAGAGCAAGTATTACATTTATAATAATGTTCATCGACATTTCCAAACATTGATTTTACTTCTTTATAACTAGTTTTTACTAATTTTTTGTGAGGAGAAGTGTACCTTTGTTTTCCTACAAGATTTTTACAATCCTCGCAAAGGACAATATTATTTTCCTCTGTACTTTTTAAGTTCTTATTTTTCATCAAAATCGTTTTTATTAAAGATTTGTATTTATCATTTCAAAATGACAGTTATTTAGTCTTTTATGAAAATCGATAGTAAATTTAGTTATTAATCTATTATACAATCTTTTATTATGCTTATACAATAAAGTTTTTTTTAACGTAAATTTATAATTAGAAAAATTAGCTGATTTTTTAGATTTCAGCTAAAGGGAAAATCATTTTAGACCAAAAGAGTAGTTAACTTGTCAGTTTTTTCTAGATTTGTAAGAAGACAAAATATCTATTTTATACATTACCAAAATTAAATGTCACTATCAAAACTTTCAATTTTTTCGAAAAAAACAGATGCTAATGAAGTTGTAAAGGGATATGAGTACCAAAAGTTGAGGACTCTTGAGAATTGGCTCAGCAATAAAGTCCATAATCGTGACGAAATAATTTACTGCGAATATGAGGATGACATTTTTGAGAGGAATATTAATGCAGGTGTTTCCAAATTTACGCAGATAAAATTATATGGATCTAGGCCTTTTAGTTTTAAAAGTGAAGAAATTACTAAGGCTATAACCAATTTTTTTATGCTGTTTGTTAAAGGCGAATATAGCTTTGATTCCGTTGAATTTGTTTTTGAAACAAATACAGGAATTGCTGCTAAATATGGTGATAATGATTCAGCGCTACTAAAGGATTGGTTTGAAAACCAAAATAATATAGATGCAATATTGCTTAAGAAAATCACAGAGAAAGTTAAGTCAATAGTTGTTAAGTATATAAACGAAGAGCTTCCTAAGGCCCAAAAAATCAGCAAGGCGGCAGCTGAGTCCGCAATGATTGATTTCAATGCACTGCCTGATTCAGTTTGGGAGGATTTTGTCAAATCAATAAAATGGATATTTAATGATATTTCTCCTGATGAAGCTGTTGAACAGGTTGTCAGTTCTATTAAAAAGTATATCAAAAAGTTGTCTTTTCCAGTTATTGCCGAAAAAATTGATACTGTGTTTACGACTTTATATTATGAAGTGACAGTAAAGATGTTCCAAAATACACCAGAGGATAGATGCCTGACAATCCACAGGATGGATGGGCTGATATTAAATCTTGGTGATGAAGCCGATAAGCAGTATAATATTGCATTGGAAGCTTGGAAAGATACCGAGGAAATAAAATATTTTAATCTTGCTGAATTTTTAGAAGTATTGTATTCTGCAAAACACTGCCGAGAATCAGCGTATCTTAAAACGCATGCTGCTATCTGGCAGAAATTGTTAAGTAAATTTATTCATTTTGCCCAAACGCCAGACCGATATAGGCACATGGCAGTATATGAGTTTTTGTGGGGTTCATTGCGTCCAATACCGGGGAGAAAACCACAAGGAACGCTTTTTGGGTGTAACGAACTAATAGAGTTATATTTTTCAGAATCCACAAAATTTGATGACCATGAATCCGTTGAAGACAGCTTATATTTACTGCATATTATTAGATTTTCGATAGAATATGATAAATCGGATCTGGATATTAGTAAAACTGAGAAGTGGCTTAATGATATAGAAGAAGTTGTTAATGCAAAATTGCAACAGAAGCACGGACCTAACGAAAGATGCTATTGGCTGGAACTGCGTGCTGCTTTTTACAGTACTAATTTAGATTTTACACAAGAGGTTTTAGAAAGCAGTATTGTCTTTGATACTTATGATGAGCTATTGGAATTACTTCCAAAGGCAGCATTATATAATGTAACGAGGCTCAGCAATATTTTAAACGAAGCGGTGAAACAACTGTTAAGAGCAGAAGCCAGCCGTGATTACATTGAAAAGCTGGAAAGTGTTGCAGATAAATTAATGTCGTTTGTTTCTCAAAGAAACGGTAATTATCAATATGCTAAGACTTATGTCGAAAGAGGTGCTAATTATTTAAACTCAACCAATTTACGTGATATCTCCAGGGCATTAAATTATTTTCATAAGGCAAAAGATATGTTTTTCCAGGAAGAAACTAAGGAAGGATACGTTTTGTCATTATTAAATATCAGCCAGCTGTATGCAGCTCTGAATATGAATTTTGCTGCAAAATATTATGCACTTAGTGCGGCCTGGTTTAGCATAAATAACAAGCCTGAAAAATTGGTAAAGAAAATAACCGATGCGTTTGGAATGCTTGTGTATTATGATTTCACTCAGGGTTCCTGGATACATGCATTGGAAATATTTGAATTTTTTGTAAGGGTAAGGGTAAATTTTGATCCAAGATCTATAGAGGAACTAGACGAGATACTGGGAAAATCATTTATTACTGTTGCAGGAATATTAACAATGGCACCTAAGATTTCTCCAGAACTTAATGGTTTTATTGAATCTCAAAAATATCAAATGAGCGATTTCTTTGCTCATTACATGGAACCTTTAATAAAGAGATACCAACAGATAATTCAGGATAGGGGACTAAAGGCACATTTAGAGAATAAATTAAGCAGTCCGCCAATTAATGATATAGGAGACATAAGAAAAATTGAATTTAAGGCATTAGGCAGTTTATGGATCATTTCATTTCCAAATACATGGCGTTCTAACGCATTAGGTGAAGAATTTACGGCGGTACTACAGGTTTTATTGGTTGAACTGGCAACAGCTGTTAAAGACCTGCACTTTTTCCGAACCGATATTGAAATTGAAATATTAGAGTCAGATAAATCAAAACAGCCTCAGCAGCATGCTTCGAATCAATCTTTTAAATGGACAGTTTATAGCTGTACTGTAAATCTTCCTGGAGCCGACAAAATAACAATGCAGAGTTCGAGTGTTATTCAAAGTATAAAATATGTGCTGCGGGATCTCAGCATGATTAAAGATGACGAGGTTTTTAATTTTATAGATGGTCTTTATAAGAATGAATCTTTAGCGGGAAAAACACTGACTAATGATCTCTATCAGAGAATTTACAGAAATGTTTATTCGGAAGAATCTTTTAAAGAATCAATGCAAAATTTGTTCTCGGGTAGTGGTTTTGAAATTAAACATAAAGAAAGTAAGGTACTCCGCTGGAATGATACAATCAGCCCGCTTTATCAAAAAGAGGAATCTCTAAAACAGATAGAAGGCAGATACAAAAATTCTATAAAATCGCTGTATCTAACCATTGAAAAACTTAAAAAGCAAGACGGGTATGACAGCTGGCTTAGCGGCCTAAGGGAGCAGGGATGGCTGGACTGGCAGATTTTATTGGCGATGCATAATCATGTGATAAGCTATAAGACTTCCAGATTTATTTCGGGAATGACATTTCAATCTGATTTGGAAAGGCAGGAAGTTTTTTACAGCAATTTTCATAATTTAAAAAAGAAAGATGAAAGTGAAATTTATGTTGATTTTCATTTAGATTATTTTCAAGGGGAGGTGTTTCAGTTTCAATTGCATCAGACTGTATTCTTAGTTTTAAAAGCATTGAATCTGGAAAACAGAAGTAGATTTCCAAATTTTCCTGCCATGAAAGATTTTTTAAATCATCGTTTTAATTTTGCTGTTGATGATTTAGAAGGCTTTAGTCCTCTTTAAAATTGCTAGAAGCCATCAATTTCTATGGGGTTAAACCAGCGATTGCGGGATCCGGAATTGGTTGTATTACAACATCAACACCAAATTTTTTTTTCAGCTCAACATCGGATATGCTGTCCGGGAATGCCATTGCCAGCAGATGCTGCGGTCTGGAGCAGGCAACATAAATTATTCTTTGTTTTTCGCTTGGAAATGTAGTTGTCTGGCTAAAATCCTTGAACGTAATGCTTTCCTTGCCGCTAACCTTATCAAAAAAGCACAACATGGCATCCATGGTACTGCCTTTAACCTGATGTACAGTTGTAATAGGAATATTTGCCTTTTTAGAAGCGGGTTTATTGAAATAGTTATCCACTTGTTCTTTTTTCAAGTCTTTCATCGTAAACCCATCCATTCTTTGCTTAAAAGTAAAAGCTTCCGAAGCATCAACACCGAATTTGTCTACAAACGCTTTCAAACAAAGTGTTGTCCAATCTTGTAAAGAATGTGATGTGGCTGGCAATTGATGGAAAAAAATCAAAAGCAGTGAGTTGAAATTTGAATCTGTTTTTCTTTCATTAAGTAATTCCTGCCTGTCATTATATGACAGGTTTGGATGTTCTAAAGTTGTGACAATAGCTCGTATCTCTGTAATGGCATTCCTAACATGCCCTGACTGAAAGTGAAAGATAGCTTTTAATATCAGTATTGGAATGAATGTCTTCCACGGATTAATATCAGTTGTATTTCCTGTCATTTTATCCTTAAGGGTGTTGCCTCGTACTACCACATGGCAATTTAAAAGACCATGATCGATACATTTTTGTTCAAAATGCTCCAATATATCCTTCGGGTTTGTGTCATTATATTTATAGACAATAATGGGTAATTTTTTGTCTTCGACTCCAAGAGAGTTAATTTTAGGATCTTTGGCAGTTCTCATTATACTAAAGCAGTCTATAATACGCTGAACGGATCTCCTGTTCTCATTTAAAGGCAGTCCGGTCCATCCAGCTGCAGTATACTTCGCTGTAAAAAGAGCTGGTTTAGCGCTTCGCCATTCGTACAGGCTCTGATAAGGATCTCCAATCATCTCTATATTGGAAAGACCTAAAGATACCAGTACATTAAATATTTCATGCTGAATATCAGAGTTATCCTGCGCTTCATCAATCAGTATGTATGGAAATCTTTGAATCAGTAAGTGGCCAATCCGTGGGATATCCCTCAGCAGGGTTAGTGCAAAAAAGGCGCTGTCAAGGTTTGATATTAGGCCCTTCTTCTTTTTAATTTTCATAATTGCTGCACCGTAAGCCTGAAAATCTGCATCAGCGACATTTTTTGGAACAGTTCCCTTAAAATTATATCTTCCGGTGGCATCAATCCACACAGCACTTGGTGTATATGAGCGTGCAAGCTGAGTGCCACTTGTTGTTGTGAATCTTCGTATTTCCGGTGAAAAAGCTTCCTGCTGTTTCCCATCCTTGAAATAATATACTTTACAGATACTATCAATTTGTTCTGCACTTTCTGCTATTTTCGGCCTCAGGCAGCCTGTTTCCATCAAATAGAAAAAGGGTAAGGTTATATAAGTATTTACAAAACTGTCAAGTGTAGATACTAAATGTGGGTATTCCAATTGATCACTATAAGATTTCCGGTACTTGTCAAGTATTTCGTCTTTGGCATTATTTGTAAAAGAAAGACATGCAATACCGGAATATTTTCCATAAGTATCCAGACATTCTTTTTTCAGCAAGGAAAGTTTATGTACAAGGCATGTCGTTTTTCCGCTTCCAGGACAGGCGCTCAGGATAATTTTCCCCCTCGCATCAAAATATGCCTTTCGCTCTAAAGTTATGTCAATTGTCATTGTATTATTTTTTCAAGTGGTTAAATGCCTCCACGATGTATGGCGGTACAACAAATGAAGTTTTTGCTTCAGCAATATTCTCGATGATATGAAGTGCAAAATCCTGTGCAAATACTGCTTTTCCCGGCATACATTTCCACATAAGGATTGCTAACTTTTGCTGTTCTTCTTCACTAAATTTTGACTTTAGGGAGCTTAGGTAAGGATCCATATGAAGGGCAACATCTGCGCAATTTGCCTTTAAATATTTGTAGAGGAAATTATTTTGCAGATCGGCGAGATTGTTTGGAATATTACTGTAGCAAAGATCATATTCAAGAGTCTGAAATGCTGCATTTACACTAATATTCGTTTGTTTATTTGCCACAGATTCTAGGTTTTTTATACGGTTACGGGTATTTGGCGCAATTAAAGATTTGTGAAGCGTTATATGGTTTTTATAGCTGTCTGCAACAAGATTATCGATATTATATATTTCCTCTTTTGATTTCGGGAACCGATCATCATCGGTGACTATAGCTATCTTTTTAGGAAGCTTTTTTTTGTTATCAGTACTGTTGAATAAGAACATGAAAGGATAAAAAGATATTCCGCCAACATTCACCATTTCAATACTATAATCTTCAAGGTTAAAACCTTCGACATTACAGAATGCAGAAAGCAGCAGTTCTTCCGAAATTCCCTCTACGAAAAGACAGGATTTAGCAAAAAACAACTGGGATTTGGTGACGTCTACATAACGCTGTAACTGCTTCATTTTGAAATTTATATCATCCTGCAGAAGTGGTTTTGTTTTGGATGTATCTTGAATTATCTTCTCGGACTCGCGGTCATTAAAAATCTCCTCGACAGTATAAGCATCATTATCCAAAACAATAAGATTGGAGAAAGGCACTTTTGAAGTAAGTGTCGGTGAGTGGGTTGTAATAAAGAGCTGGCTGTTTTCAGAACTGTTGGACTCTTTTAGGAAATTATAAAGGCTCAGCTGAAGCTGGGGATGTATGTGAGCTTCAGGTTCCTCGATTAACAACGCAAAATGAGGAATCGGGTCCTCTTTGATACGTTCTTTGATATCTCCCAGCACGGTAGCTATATAAATAAGGTTGTTGAATCCCAGACTGTTCTGCATCAGATTGAAACCCTCGTCCGAACCGGTTTTCATATCATGAGGTAGGTAGGGCTTAATTACATTTACAATATATTCGATTCTTGACTGTTCAACATGCAGACCGATCTGGTTATTATTGGTATTTTTATATATACTTTTTAAATTACTGTTTATATTATCCCTTGTTTCCTGGACTTCTGGTCTCTTTAATAACTTATCATTGGCTTCCTTGATAATTTCTTTAAACTTTTCCTCAGTTTTCTTCTGTTCTACAAGCCGTTTGATAACCTTTCCCAATAAATTTCCTCTTGTAGTCAATAGGTCTCTTGTGCTGTCTCGTATAGCACTCAAATAGTAGTGCTGGAAGAGCTGAAAGGTGTTATAATCGGCTTTTTGACCTTCAATAATTCCTGTAAAAAATGAAAATTTTGGATTATTTTTATCCTTTTTGTAACGCAGTTCTATTCTGGCGTAATCGTTTTTACTATCTGCAGGGTCAATTACCATATATTCATAGAATGCACCTTGCTGCTGCGGGCTTAATCCTCGGAATTCGTAACTTATGGTTATAAGATCAGTTGTATCTATTAGTAGTGCTCCTGCTGTATCAATTGAAATAGTTTCATGGAAATCTTCATTGGAAACGGTCAGTTCCCTGATAGGCTCGCCGATATTATATAAAAGACGTATAGCATCAATAAGTGCTGACTTACGTGCTCCATTTTCTCCGATAATAACATTGATCTTTTGTGAAAAATTGACTTCAAGATGGCGTATACCTTTATAGTTGTTGATGGTAATCTTTGATAAGTACATTCAAAATTATTTTAATTAATTTGCTTTTAGTTTTATTCTAGACCTTAATGCTAAAAATAAGATTCTATCTATTCACGGCACTATTTTATAAAAAAAATGATTACGAAATGCAATATACACTATCTTGGAATATCTTTTAAAAATGATGATAAAAAACCGTATTTATACCTGTATTTGTAAAACGCAGATGTACTATTTTGCATCTTAATTTTTTTTATATGTCACAAAGAATTATAGCTTATTCTCCTAATATGAAAGGAGATCTCGATGACGATTACACCTTATTTGAAGATGGCTCCATACTTCATGAATATGATGCTCATAGATATCCAGGTGGATATAATCTCAAGAAGAATTATTCAATACAAGAAGTTAATCATGAAGTTAAGAGAAGACTTTTTGAAGCTGCAAAACTCGAAGAGAAGGATATCGTTAAAAAGCTTTTGGGTTTGAAATGAAAGATAGTAATAGAAAACCTAACTATGATTTGAATCCAGCAGAATTATATAATTTTTTGAAGGAAAAAAAAATACTAGAATTATATCATGCAAATACGGTTGCTACTTCGTTATTATACTTGGAGCAAAAAAGCCTGCTTTCCAGACAGTTCGTAGAAGAAAATAATTGGTATCAGACTTTACAGTATACTGACGAGAAAGATAAAGCCCTTGGTATTTATGATAATATATTTCTTGATATGGTTGATATTCATTCGTACTTATCTCGACCTAATTTTTACGGTCCGTTTCTCTTTATTTTCGATATCGAAATTTTAGTTTCTGGTATAATTGAAGCAGTGAGGATCACTAAAAAAAATCCAGCGAATTGGGATCCTGCTGGTAGAACAGAAGATTGGTACTATTCAAATATCGAGGATTTTAAAGCTGACTATATGAAAGGTGATAAAATTGCAGATGTTGGAAAAATGATTATTCTGCAAAACTTAAATGGAAAACTTCCAATTGTACCTTACTGCTCAAGAATTATTCTCGATAATCCAGATGTGCATGTCACTATAGATAATCAAAAGATTTATCTCATTAATATTATAAAGGAGTATTTTGAGCCATATCTTCTAGATTCACATTATAAAAAAATAGATAAGGGGACTAGGCATAAAGATCTAGTTATAGGTTGCTCGTGCTGGAAGAAATATGGATCAAAATTCAATAAAGAACTCGCTGATTTTAGAAGATTATTTCATAAAACTCCTAATCTTAATCTGTAGCATATTTTGATAAATCCATATCACCAACTGAACAATTTTGTCTTAACATAGTATTTAATTTTGGTGATAGCTTGGTTGAAGAAGATAAAGAATTTATTAGAGTAGCAATATTTGAATAATGTTGATTTGCCACAGATTAATAGGTATTAGCAGTATTCCAATTTTTCCAGTTGATAAAATAAGAATATAATTATTCATAATATCAACTTTAGTAAGTTTAGATAAAAAAAGATGAGACACTTTTAATTATATTTACCAGAAATATTCTTTCAAAATTTAAGGTCTAATTAAAAAAATAAGTACTGTGAATAAAGAAAATGAAGCAATAAAGTTTGGTACAAGATTAAGCATCCTTTATATAATATTAGGTGTTATTGGTTTTGTGTTAATTATATTGCCAATGGTTTTTTATTCTAATGATAAATTGGAAAGCATTGGAATTATTGGTGATACAGTAGGTGGTATTTTAAGCCCAATTTTTGCTGTTCCTGCAACAATATTAACGTTTCTAGCTTTTTGGGTGCAATTTAAGGCAAATCAAGAAGTTCAATATCAATTTAAAATTCAGCAGTTTGAGAGTCAATTATATGAAATGATTCGCTTGTATAGAAATAATGTCGAAGAAATAAGTATTGGGAAAATTAGTGGTAGAAAATGCTTTGCTAGAATGTTGGATGAGTTTAAATTCATCTATTATGAGACAGAATATTATTTTAGAGATAAAGAATTAGAAGAGATCCTATTAAATGAGATTTCATACTACATTTTTTATTTTGGTGTAGGTAATAATATTAAAGAAATTTTATATGCAAAGTACCAAAATATCAATATTAATGATAATATAGATAATTTAATAACGAGACTTGAAAAGTATAAAGGTGAGCATATAATGGAAAATAAGATTATTTTCTATGATGATCGAAATATATTAAGAGAATATAATTTTCACTACATTCCTTTTAAAGGCCATATTTCGAGATTAGGGCACTACTTTCGCCATTTGTTTCAAACTGTATCCTATATCGTAGATTGCGAAATTATTGATGAAAAAACCAAATATAAATATATTAAATTGTTGAGGGCGCAACTTTCAAATTATGAATTAATTCTCTTGTATTTCAACGGCATTACAGATATGGGAATTGATTGGGTAGAAAGAGGATATTTTACAGATTATAAATTTCTTAAAAATCTGCCATATCAATTAATAAATTACAGTGTTAATCCTTTAGAATATTTAGGTGAATTAAATAATAACGGGGAAAAAATATTTGATTAATGGATATAAAAATAAAAAAAAATATAAGTTTTGAAGATATTGATTTGAATTATAAAATATTAAATAAATTCAAGAATGTCAATTTAGTTATTTCTAAGGATTTACAAATTAATAAATTTGGTATCCAGAGCGAACTGATATTGTTATTTATTACATGGTTTAGAAAATCAAATGGTAAATTAATATTGAATACAAAATCCATTGAATCTTCCGCATTGGATGATTTTGTTAATAAACATTATAATTTTTCAATAATAACTTTAGCTTTTAATAGAGGTATATATAATTTGGATAAATTGAATATTAGTAATGAAATTGTACCCTTTATTAAGAGAAAATTAAATGAAATTGAATCAAATCTTTTTTGGGGAAAAGGAGATCATAGTTATATCATAGCTCTCCAGAAGTCCTTAAACCCATATCCGAAAGCATTTTATCATAATGGTAAATTAAAGTCAAAAGCTGATTTCGAGAATCTTGCTAGCTATTTAATTTCAATTTCAATACAAACCAAGAACCTCTCCAATAAAGATGATAATAGATTACTCGACAGCTTACCAGTTGTAGGCCAGATTGTATATGAATTAATTGAAAACACTCATTATTGGTCTTTAACTGATTTTAATAACGAAGAAATAGGTGACGGTTATGGCCTGCGAAATTTATTAATATCAAATCATCATGGTGATTTAGAAGAATTAGTTAAAGGTGCGAAAGATGATGATTTTTTCTCTGCTTATTTATCCAATTTAAAAAATCAAGGCTATTCAAATATAGTTGAAATATCAGTAATCGATTCTGGTTGTGGTTTGGCAAGTAAATACTCAAATAAAGCAATTGAAAATTTTGCAAACTTTAGTGAGGTTTATGATGAGATTCAAAATTGCTTAGTAAAGTTTCATTCCTCTGAAAAAGAGAGTCCATATACAAGAGGTTTTGGATTGCATACAATAATGGAATTATTAAGTGAGAAGACTGGTTATTTGAAGCTACGAACAAATGGCTTAAAATTGTACAGAGACTTTAATAAAAATAAATTTGAAGGGAATAATTATGTTTTAGATAACTATTTCGAAAATGAAGTAAATTATAATTTCAAGAAATATCTTAATGAGGGAACTTTGTTTACTTTTTTCATACCTCTTAAATAGCCTGTAAATGTTTATAACATCTTATATAAATAGCAAGCAACAAAATTGTTGTATTATCTTTACTACACAGCAGGTTAATATAGATATAGATACCCCTATTAAAGATTATTTGTCAGAAAATATTAATCCAGAAATAGCGTACATTATTTTTAATTCAGAAATCAGTAATGTTGATAAAAGTGTTTTTGATAGGTTTAATTCATCAACGGTAAAAGTCTTTATTACTTATAGTTTGAATGGGGATTTTCAATTTGAAAATACAGTTGATGCAATTAAAGAGAAAGTAATAATTGAGCAAATCAAAGAACAAGTTTTAAAAGGTATTTTTTTAAAACATGATAGTATATTAAAAGCTAGTAGCGAATCATATTTTGTTGTCGCTTCACGAAAATTCGCTACACACTTTGTGAGAATTGCTAATTTGTTTAAAAATAGTAATGAGATAAGTATTATTTCAATTTTATTACTACCGTATATTACTAACAATATTGATTATATTTATTGTGATACTCCAACTATCTTCTCGTTAATTTATTCAAGTCTACTGTACAAACTTAAAGAAAACAAGGATTACAAAATTCCAGAAATTAGATTTTATTCGTCCTCGGATTTAAAATCTGAAGACTTTGATAAAACTAAAAATAGTATCTATATAATATCAACTTCGATAAATGGAACATTACCAACAAGAATTGTTGAATTTGGTATTGATTGGTCTAATATTATTGTTTTGTTTAGTTTTGATGAAATTAAAAAACCTCGGTACAAGTATTTATTTAAAGATAAAAGAAACGAGTTAATAGATCAAAGTTTTTATTCTTTACCTAAAGAAGAGTTTGAAAAAAAATACCCTCACAAAATATTCCCTATAAAATTTGAGGATCAACAATTTATTCCGACTCAGCCAATGGTTTCAAAATTTTTACTTGCGAAAGAAGATGCTCCGGATTTTGTAAATCTATTTCATAGTAACTATGGTAAGTATAATATTATAAGCTGTTTTAATGATTTAAATGCAATAGGTAATAAAAGAGATTTGTTTTTTGATATTACTAAACTTTTAGATGGAGAGAATTATTTTACAAATAAACTACACAAACAAGTAATTAATAAGCTGCCCAGTACAAAATTAATTTTCATATATATTGATAATGAAAATTCAAAAGCTTTATCGGATTACATTATACGAAAATCTAAAAGAAATATAATTAATAAATCAATAAGTGAATTCGAAAATGATAAGACTTTAGATGAAAACGGCAAATACAATTTTTATGTAATATCTTCCTGCATTTCCAATGGTAAAAAAGTTTCGAAATGTAGTATGCTTTTGAGAAAATTTAAAGACGCAAATATTAATTTTATATCTGGTTTTGTACGATGTAATGATAAAATTATTCTTCGAAATATAAAGGCAAATTTAACTTACGGGGAATATAGCTTTAGTACATATAGTTTTTATGCAATTGAAGAAATTTACCTGCCAAATGAAGACAGCTCTTCTTTATCTTGGGAGGGAGAGAAAAAGTTAATTGAGGAGGTTTTGAATGATCAGTATTCACAATTAAATATAGATAGAAGCTTGCCCTTAATTAAATATCTTAAAAAGAGAATAAATGTGTTAAATGGTAATGGGTTAATTAATGAACTTTATTTGCCTTCTATCAAATTGAAATCATTTGAATTAAACAAAAATTTTGCATTTTTTAAGGATACAGAATGGTTGCCTAAAGATATTAATCAGTCACAAGTGTATTTTACAATTTTGAGTGTCCTTCATAATTACAGACTTATAAAAGGGGTAAAGCAAACGTTATATGAAAGATATATTTTAGATCCTGAAAATTTTATTCGATTTAATGATAGTATTATTAGAGCAACATTTTTAAGATGCTGCACTAAAGAAGAGTTAAATTATGATTTAGATTTTAAAGCAAGTGAAAAAATGTTAAACATAATTTTAGGTTTAGTTAATGATTTAAGTAAAGGAGATAATATAATATATGAATTTTTGTTAGCAATATGTTTAAACAGGGTTAATTTGGATGTAATTCATTTAAAAGTGCTGCATTCTAAATTAATAGCTAGCAAGTATTCTTCTGATTATATATTGAAGTTTTATTTGCAATATATAAATGAGAAAATAATTTCATGTTAGAAATATTCATTTATATTATTCTTTTAAAAATATAATGCAACTAATTTTTCACCTAAAAAAAAATGATACTAAAACAAGTCGTAGCATTATTTAAAATTATAGATTATCTAAATGATAACAAGAAAGAATCCATGAGGCAAAGTTAATCAAAAAGCATGATTTTGCAATGCTCAACTTCAATGCTTACGGGTGTTGGCGAAAAAATATACTTTTAAACTATTTTATAATTTCTTCCACTTTCTGTAAAGCCTCTTTAAAATTCATTGCTTTAGACTGCGAGTTGATGTAGCTGTTTCTCGATTTGTCAATTAGGTGATTGATGAGATATAATTCATTATCAGAATTTTGTACTATGGCCATGGATTTTAGAAGTCCTAGCTCATCTTGAGTTAAATTGTAACTTTCTTTATTTTTTGATAAATTAGTAACATAGGTCACTATAAAATTTTCCAGTCCATCAAAGCCTAACTTTTCAGTTTCTCTCTTGTTAAGTTTACCCAAAAGATTTCCTAAAATTTCGTAATTGTCTATAGCATCATAATTCGAATACGAAACCTGATTTAGCGAAGGTAATTTGTCCTTACTTAAAAAATCAGAAACGTAATTGATTGCAAATAAGGAGTTTAGTTCAAACAGGACCGACAAAGCACTTGAACTATAATAATTCTTTTCATCCTCTATGTTTTCTTCAAGGTATTCAACTGCTTTCTGTTGACAGAAAGCTTGCTCTATTTTCAGTTTCATTAACAGTTGAATGGCTGACCAGTATTTGTGACTAGTAACTTCTGAACATAGATTTTTAAGCAGTTCATAATCTCCCGTCAGGGATATGTACTGCTCTAATTTCTTGTCGATATTATAATTGTAATCGGGCATCAAAAAATGTTCCCTGATTTTTTGAAATGCAGCACTCAGATTATTGTCCAACGCATATTGAATATGGATATTCAGGGGAAGAAACACCAGGTTTTTGGTATTAAGATTCTCTATAATTCTTTGGTTAAAAAGATGGTCATTATTGATTTTAAGCTTTAGCCATTCAAGTCTTTTAACTTCTTCGTCAGAGTTATTTACGTCAATGAATTCGATGCAATTTAAAAGAAAATCCTGCGAAAGGTTAAAATCAAATCGTGTTACAAAGAATAATATTGCTTTGAGTTTGCCATAATCCTCAAGGCCTCCGTATCGATCACTGCTGACATACTTTATTATTCTGTCGAAGCGAATTTTATGTGAGGCTTTTTTGCACCAGCTGTCCAGGTATGTTTTCTGACTACTGCTGATATTAAATTTATTATGTGTATCGTTTGAGGAATGAATTTGGGATTTTATTTCATTAATTATTATAAAATCATCTTTCAGCATGTGAGTGATATCGTTAAATTGTACCGCTTTGTCATGAATGTGTATAAGTCTTCTTAATATCGAAATACAAATATCTAGCTTATTACCACCGCCATTTTTACGAAACCAATCCGTTTGAATTTTTCTTATCAACGCGGAATCAATTGAAGCACCATACTCTGCAAAAACAGTTTTTATTTTTGAAATTAATTTGGTTTCGTTAAACAATATATCAAAATTGTCTTGTGGCAGATTTTTGAATTTTGTCACCCGGGTTTCATATTCTTCTTCTGATAACAGAACGTCCTTAAAGACAAAGCCTTTCTCGAGCATAGAATTATTAAAATGTTCTGCCAGTTTTCTTCTCCCGTGATTTGCTATTACATTTCTGTATAAGTCCAAATTAGTACTTTCAATTGAACCATCGGCAAATTTTTCAATGGCTAGATTAATATTTTGCTCATCGGCTATAGAGGCTAAGAAATAGCCAATCCTGTCGAAATGGATATTATCAGCCAAGTACTTAAAACCTTTTAATTGACTCTCCGGAGTCAGTCTTAAAATCAAAACCCTAAGAGCATCATCATTGATACTGAAATTTGCATTTTCAAAAAAGTAAGAGAGTAGGTCAGTTATAAAACCTTTATGGACATCTTCAAAATATAGACATCTTTTTATTATTTTTTCTATAAAGTCACTACTGCTATAGTTATCCTTAGTCTCGTCAAAATAGTGTTCAATCAGGGCAATGAAATGGGCATGATTTTCAAATCTCAGAATTAGTTCTTCCAGTATCCAACTAGTTCCTCGTATTACTTCATCCTTAACAATTCGTTCAATGTATCCGTTTTCCCTTAAAAATTCATCCTTAATGTACCAAAAGAAACTATCAATTTGCGGATAATAGTGAATTAAGGAAAGTAGAGCTCTGTTTACTTGTTTATTTGTTTCACTTTTAAAAAGGTCAAAAATATTTCGTAAATATTGTTCGTCCTGATCGCAAAGCTTTTGATCGGCAATGCAATCTATTATATGGGATTTAATCATTTCTGAGATCTGGGAGTCTTTTAGAAAATTTAAAAAAGCTGTTTTAAGATTTTCTTTACTGCCCATTGGAATAGAAAAATAACTTAAAAGCTCCAGAGCAGAAATGATTACCCTAAAATGACTTTCCTTATTGTTTATTATTGAAACCAAAAAATGGAAATTTTCTTCACAGTCACCAAATTCTGCGATTTCTTTTACTGAAAAGGTTGCAGATGAGATCCAAAAAGTTTTTTCAATACACTCTGTTTTAAAATATTCCTGAAAGACTTTAACCCGGAAATTTTCGGTCCTATTTTTATCGGCCTTAATTAGTAATTCAGGGTTGTGAGTTGAGAGCCAGTCGATCAGTAAATTATACTTATCACTACTTAAAATATTAATCAAAAAAGTAATTGTATTGAATAATGTCGGGTGCGTTTTATTAACTCCTTCAATGGAAATGAAATTAATTATCTGTTGAAAATCTAAATCACTAATAGCTGTTGCGGCAAAATATTCCTGATAATTTTTATGAATAAATTTGAAGCTACTGTTGTCAAATGAACTTTCAATGAAGCTTAACTTTGTGAATTTTTTATAAGTGATCCCAAAGAGATTTTTCAATTCTTTTTTATCTGCAGAAGTCTTTTTTGTGAGTTCTAAAACAAGGGCTAAAATTTTATAAAGTTCAAAATTCTCCGGTGGAAGTTCTGCTTTAATATCTTCAAAAATTTCTGAAGGTGTAACAGGCAATGCTGTATGATTTTTATAGTATCTGCCCAGCATTTCAAGTTTAAAGGGATCTTCCAGAACATCTTTAAACTTTACAGGGCTGATTTGATCAAATTTTTCCAGAGGAATTTTGTACTTTTTGCTTAACAAGTCGAAACTTTCCTGCGTACTTAGATCATTTAAATAAAAAACTGCTGGATTCAATGATTTTAGCTCATCCCCGTAAGCATATGTCCTGCATGAAATAACTATTTTGAAACTAATGTCGGTAGATGTCAGTAAACTTGTAATCTGTTTATTAAGCTGACTTTTAAATTCAAATTCATCCAATGCATCAAGCAGCAATACAATCTTCTGACTGGAACTCCAGTCACTTGGTAAAACGTCCTGAAATGTATTAAATTTATTGATATTTGCCAGGCTAATAAAAATTGGTGTTATTTCCTTTTCAATAATTTTCTCCTCGAAGTATTTGGAAATATTAATAAGCTCAGTTGTTTTACCGCTTCCTGGTTCTCCTAATAATAAAACAATGTCGTTGGTTTTGATTAAGTCCAAAAGACTTTTGTCCTGGAATGAAAAAGAAAACTTATTTGTTTTTAATTTCCTTTTTAAGTAGTATTTATTTTTAGGGTTAGATGCCTGTTCTAAATATTCCTTTCTCTTTTTTAAGGAACTAAAATTTGGAATTTCACCTTTAGAAAATAATAACTTGTGAAAGTATTCCAAAATACTATTATGGGTGTCCAGATCAGGCTTGGTAAATGTTTCACCGTATACTTTACAAAATATTTCCTCATTGAGCGACAAAATATCCTGAACATTATTGTTAGGTGTTAAAATGATTGTTTTGAATGGCTTAGTCTGGTTAAAGTAATCTTCCAAATGCTTTGGATTTGAATCCTGCGTACATTTGTTCAAATCAATTTTTGGTGACAAAAAAATGAATATTGAATTATTTTTATCATAGTCAGATCTGTCAAATTGTATTAATTTTTCATGTAATTGTGACTGTGCGAGCTTAGATTTATGGTAATTTTTGCACTCGATAAAAATGCCTCTTTTAAAAAAATCATCATTTAAAATAGCAACTTCAAATCCCACATCAAATCCAAACTGATAGCCGGATTTTTGTATCCAATTATTATTTACCTGAATATTTAATTGTTTAAATAAAAACAAAAAAAAATCCAATGTAATTTTCTCAAAGCTACTACCTAATTCCTGACTTGACATATTTAATAAATTTCTCTCAAATATATTAAAATACTATTGGAAGTCAGCATCATTTGGATCTGATTTGGAGTTGAAAAATAGTAGACAATCATTGAAAATCTGGGGATTAATTACAGGTTAAAATTTCTGAAATTATTAAGATAAAGAGGAAGTCTTTTGTAATGGTGCATTTTGGGATTAAACTCCCCTATGTAGCCTGATTTTTCATAAATCCAAACCACGCTTCAGGATTGTATTGCTCCATAGTTTCATCAATTGCACTAGAGCCATAAATCTTGTCAATTGCCCCTCCTGCGGTACCGATTAGAAATCCTAATGTTGGATCAGAAGTCAACATTGTACCCATTATAGTTGTTACCACTGAGACACCACCAAATCTTAGCCAGTCAATCCATTCATTTTTTGACGGAAGTTTTGATAGCGTCGTTTCATAGGCATCCCTGACATCAACATCTTTTTCTATATTTTCCTGAAGCCACTTTCTTAAATCAGATGCTTCGTGAGAATTAACGATATCTATCATCTTCTTAGTCGGATCAGAAGATGCCATTAATACGTTAATTAAACTAGGACAATTTTTATAACTATGTAATTTATCTATCATTTTACCTGAACCACTATTGAGTACAGGTGTGGATAATTTACTTTCTCTCAGAAATGAAGCTTTATCACATACATCGAGATAATAAAGCACTTCTTCATCGAATGTTGTTGATAATAGTCCACAATTCCAAAGTTCTCGGATTTTGTCAATTGCCTGATTGAACCCAATTTGAACATCCATACTAAAAAATGAGTCCCTTTGAATTCCGTGGTTATAAAATAGATCTTTTATTTCGTTTTCAAAAATTGAAAATTCATTGTCTGTAACTGTAGGCTGTAAAAGATTGTCTGATATCTGTTTTGCGATAATTTTACCAGATATGTCTTCTTTTAGTACATGTTTGGGAAATTTCGAAAAATGTTTTTCAATATGGTTAAGCCAATCCTGCTTGTACCCATTTTGGTATAGAGGCAGATAGAAACTTATTCTTTTATTTTCCAGCATTTCTGCCATTTCATTTTTGGTAAAGCACCCATATAATTCTTGTAGAGTCCATGCATCTGCCCTTATACTAACATTATCATGCACTAAGAACAAATCTGCAATTGTTGCTAAAACTTTCAATTCGGGCCTGTCCGAATATCCGCCTGTAAGCTTTAAATATTGCTTTGAAGGGACAAAAAGATCTCCTGCAAAACCAGTTACTTTTGGTATCATATTTTTGATTGTATACTATAAATGATTGATGTGGGAATTATGTCTAAGACGAGCAAATTTAATAATTTCCTAAATAGGGGAATCAGGTAAAAATACTTGGTTTACTTTATAAGTTGACGAGATGCAATATATTTATTTTATGAACTCTTTATGATTTTTCACCTCTCGGAGAAATAAACATGTCTGGGTATTACTAAGCGGAAAAACCGAAATTTCTTCGGTTTTTCCGCTTTTAGCAATTTTCTACTTTTTTCTTTTTCATTCTTGAACGAATCTGGTAAAGGTTTTTACACATCAGTTCCATAATGACTTTATGATGTTGTGAATAACTATTTTTATTACCATGGCATTGAGTAATTTCCATTTTAGAAAGAGAAACCTCTAGTGTTTCAATTGGTTTATTATCAATTCTTGCAGATAATATCAATGAATCTTTCTTTTTAAAATATTCATTTGTGAAAATGCAATGATGCAAAATATCTCCTTCGTCGAGGAAATCTTGTACATTTTCCAATACTCTAATTGTTAGGTTTTCATCTTTAAAAATAAGTCCGAAAAATTGCTTTTTTTCCTTCATATATTTTACCTGTGCTTGCTCGATTTCAGAACGCATTTTTAAAAGATATTTTTTTCTTTGCAACTCCCTTTTTTTGACAACCAATCTGTCATGAGCATCATGGAGATCTATAGGACAGACATAAGCGGGACTGCTGAGGTCTTTTTTAAACCAATTGAGAAGAGCAATATAATCTTCCCAAATTTTAAAATCCTCAATTTGGTACTTAGATTTCAGGCAGGTTTTAACCGCTTGCCAATTCTGTTTAATATTCTGATAATGCACATTAAGGTAGTAAGAAAGAAGTGAAGTCTGTGATGACTTTAAAAGCGTTTCAGTGATTGTATCTTTTAAGAGTGAAGTAAATAAAATCTGCGGAGCGATATTATAAAAACCACTTTTAAATCCGTTTCTTTTGAGTACAGGCAGAACTTTGATGTTTGGATAAATTTTATAAGGATTAATGCGAAATTTTGGAGAGTCCTGAAAATCTCTAGGACGGATTTCAAGAGGGGAATAATATTGCCATGCATCGTAAACATTTGAAAATACATTTGTAGTTAAGGACATTGTACGTACTTCGCCTTTAAAATTTATCCAATGTTGCATTACTTCCTTGTGAAAATAAGTTGGACTTGTATTTTTTTTCATGTGTTTGTGCGAACAGATAATTCGCACTACCTGAAATCCGCCACATACATCCAAAACGGCGGAATATTCAATTTCCTTAAAATGAACCTGATTGTATTGTTTCATTTTAAGCCTTCCTTCGCAGACAGTACATTTTATGTATTTATCACAGGATTTGCTTTGAGATTGAGGTTTCCAAGAGTGGGTGCATTCAAGGCAATTGAATTTTCCACGAGAGAGTACACCCCATTTAAGGAAAATGTTTTTTTCTGCCCAAGTATACACCTGAGTCTTAATAGGCTTAAGTGTAGCACTTAAATCAACTATCTCTTTCTCTATAATGGTTTTAGGTTTCATAGGTCAAAAAGTGTTAAGGTTTTCTCTACGTGTTTTGTCACTTGTTTTACTATAGTTTTCGACTGAGTAATCGGAGTGTCTAAGGGAGCGGACGAGAATAAATCAGCCACTACAGGCGGATTTGTGACCACTTTACAGCTAAAAGGAGCAGGAGCGACAATAGTGTCATCGGTGTAATATTTGACAGCCATGTCAAAGATTTCCTGATTGTCAAAGGCGCATAATCCTGTTTTTTTGACTTCACCGAAAATATAATTGATACAGCTTTCGATGTTTTTGGATACTTTACTGAGGTTTGGCGCAAAGACTAAGTCCGTTTGTGCCAAGTCGCTTAGATAATTTTCTATAGCGGTTTTAAATTGTTCGGAAGCTTTCATAAGGATAGATTTAAGATTGAAAAAGTGCTTACTCAAAACTGTTTCTGTAGATGTCAAAACAGTATTCCTCAAAGCATAGCCAACACATAAAGGTGTAGTGCGGACTTTCGTAACGGTTTGCAATTGGTTCCCCAAGGGAATCTTCCAAATCCTTTCTTATATCTTCGAGATCGTCAAGATGATTGATGTAAAAATCTTTGCAGTCAGAGTGATAAATAAATTCCCCTATCATACCGCTAACACAGCCACCACGTTGCATATCTTCCAAGAATGATTTAAGCTGTTCCTTCTTTTTTCCATCATAGCCTTCCATGTTGGCTAAGATTATCTTGTCAAACTCTGCGCTTACTGCGTACTCTCTGTAAATTGATTTTTCTAAGGCTTTCATAACTATTGATTTTTTGGCGTTGATATTCAATATTGGCTTGTAGGATTTAAAATGGGAGGTCATCGGGTTCATCCTTGCCGTTTTGCTGTGCTTTAGGATTTGGAGTGATTTCAGGTGTTTGTACTTTTTTGGCAAAAACCAAAATCTTAAGATTGTTCGTGTGAAAAGTCAAACTGCCTAAAGCCTTTCCGTCAGAGGATGTGTAAACATTTAGACCGATTCGACCAAAAAGCTGAACAAGAGCGCCTTTTTTTAGATAGTCAGCTGATTTGCTGTTTAGCCAATACGAACAATCGATATAGGTTACAATTTCTTTGTACTCGCTACTGTCTTTTGGCTTGTAGCTGTCATTTATGGCAATAGAGAAATTAACAACCTGTTTGTCATTTGAAATTTTGTGCACGGTGGCATCTTTTGTAATACGTCCTGTGATTTCCATGATTGAAAAATTTTATGATTAGAGATTTTTTTAATTTCTTCATCCCTGCCTTTCAAAAATTGTTTTCAAAAGAAAAAACGGGAAAAAAGAAAGCACGAGTAAAGTGTCCGGATAAGGAAGCCGGAGTGCTATAAGTCCCGAAGGGTGGCGCTAGCCGTTATGCGCATGCAGGTGACGGCGGACACTACTTTAGCTGCCCTTTTAACCCGTTTTGAATGAAAATAAAACTGTCCTTTTTTAGCCTTTTTGAGATTCCGTCCTAATATTTGTACCTTAGCAGGCAGTAAGAAATCCCGATCAATGGAACCCCAGCAGTATATCAGACTATCAGCGCTAAATGATATGATCCATGACACGATTAGCTCGCGTTTTGAAGGACAGCGTTTCTGGGTACTTGCCGATATCACCAATCATTCCTTTAAAGCCGATAAAAAGATTCATTACTTTGAGCTGGTGGAGAAGGCGCAGAATGGTAACGCCATTACAGCTAAGATGATGGGAAAATCATGGGGAGGAGGAGCTATTCGTATTGAGGAGTTTGAAAAAAATACAGGACAAACCTTTACCAACAACCTTCATGTCCTAGTTCAGGTGAGCGTGGATTATCATCCTTTGTACGGTTTATCAGTTAGTGTGCTGGATATCGACAGTAATTTTATGCTGGGAATACTCGAGCAGCAGCGAAATGCTACCCTTGAGCGCCTGGTCAGAGAAAATGAGTATATCCAAAAAGAAGGAGATGGTTACTCGACGTATAACAGCAGGCTACAGCTTCCTGTCGTAATTCAGAGGATAGCTGTTATATCTTCGAGCAGCTCGGCAGGGAATGAGGATTTCCGGCACACGATGCAGCATAATAATTTTGGATATGTTTTCCAGATTGATGACTATTATACCGTCGTGCAGGGGGATAACAATGCAAAATTATTCTTAAATAAACTCATTGAAATTTATAATACAGGGATAGCGTATGATGCTGTTGTGATTAACAGGGGAGGAGGCTCACAGTCTGATTTTCTGATTTTTGACAATTACAATATTGGAAGGGCAGTAGCCAAGTTTCCCATTCCGGTCATAACGGGTATAGGACACCAGAAAAATGTAAGTATAACGGACCTGATGGCACATACGAATACCAAAACACCAACCAAGGCGGCTGAGTTTATCATTGCACATAACCGAAGTTTTGAGCTTGAAATATTCTCACTGCAGCAAAATATAATCATAAAATCACAGAAACTTTTTCATGTCCATTACAAAGAACTAAGCGAGCTCAAGAACGACATTACTCGTTATACAAAAGAACTCATACAGATGCATGGGGAAGAGCTGACCCGAACTAATCATCGGATTATAAGCAATGCCAAGTCAGTATTGTATGAACACCAAAAGAGACTTATTTTAACTGTACATCAGCTGGCACAGAGCCCTAAAATGCTGATACAGCAGAATAAAAATGATTTAGTGAATATAAAAAATAGTATAAAGAATACAGCGAGTGAGTATCTTCGCCATGAGAAGCTCACTTTGGACTACCACCAGAAAAGTATTCAAATGATGTCCCCGAATAATATCCTTCGCAAAGGTTATGCTATTGTGAAGGTAAATGAAAAAATTATCAGCAGCGCCGAAAATATAGAGGCAGGGCAGGAGATAGAAGTGATCCTAAAAGACGCTAAACTTAAAAGTACCGTTAAAGAAAAAATACAATATGATGGAAGAGAAACTGACCTATGAGGCGGCAAAGTCCGAGCTGACAGCCATATCAAAAGAAATAGAAAACGAAGAAATATCAGTTGACGAATTGGCTTCAAAGGTAAAAAGGGCATCAGAGCTTATTGAGTTCTGCCAGACCAAGCTTAAAAACACAGAAGCGGAAGTTAATAAAATCATAAGCAGGATGGAGAATCCTGAGAACTAATAAGGGAAGGTATATAATAGACAAAAGGTTTCTTCGTTATGAAGATGTATAAACCGAATAAACAGGAATACTTAAAATTAAAAATTTTGATATTCAATTTATATATGCCTCTTACTTTATAAGTCCCATTAGAATATAATGGGATTTTTTTTGTCTTTTTATTCCATAATAATTAGAATAAAGCTGTCCTGTTTTTAGAAATAACAAGCTGATAGCCTCTAGGATTGGTAATGAAAGTACCAATATATTTTATTGAATCTTGAATTAGATATCATTAAATAATTTTTATATTTGATATCAAACAGCATCAATATTATTTAAATTAATTGCAATGGAAAAGGGGATGAAGCTTAAGGTTCGAAAAGAACTGGACGGCAGGCAGCAGTCAAATATTATTAAATTAAAAGGAAGTCTGATCTCAAAGGGCTACACAGAGATCATACATATTCTGGATCAGGATGATGAATTTCATATCAATTCTTTTGATATTGAAATGGGAACGGCTGGTGAAGTACAAGAATTTATCACTGCATTTATTGCCAAAGAAAACCTCACTGACAGCGTATCAATTTATAAGTAATCATTGCTTGTCGGATTTGAAATTCGAAAAAAAAATATGAAAAGTCACCTTTCAAAAGATGCTTCTTAATATTAGGATACAGTATTATATGGCAACGTTCAACAATTTAAATTTCTGTTGTATACCGAAAATTAAGATTGATACTGAGCAGCATCTCTATATTATTGAAAGTAGGAGTGTTTCTGATAAATATTCTGAAAATGCCTTTATAATAAAAAAGGATAGGTGACCTTGTACGAAAAAACTATTTCCAGTGTTTTGACAAAGTAAGTTTGACCCATCTCATAAAAGGCGGTAGCAAAATAAGATAACCAAAAAGTAAAAAATATAAGGGTGTAAGTGTAAAGACGCACTTAAAAAAGAGGATGAAATTTTGGCCTTATTCGGTTTGATTTTCGCTTTTAGGTTCCTGTGAATTTCGTCTAACAAGAAGATAAAAATCTTTCAAATGCCACCATGCCGGGCACATATCAAGACTTCCTTTATAATTGTTTATAGTTGAGTAACAGCTTTTGAGAAAAACCTGAGAGTTTGTGATTTTTGCCCAAGGCTTCCAATCCACTTCTTCTGGTGGAGGAGTGGCTTCAAAGTAGCGTTTTATTTCATCTGGAGTCATACTGCAAAATTAAGTAAAAAGCCCAACCAGGGCAAGTGTCAAGCCCGTTTTTGGATTTAAAATTCGCTGGATTTCTGCAGTGTTATCTTCACCTGTCTAAGGGTCATCGATTTAGATGATAAAAGAAATCGAATTAAAATTAAGTTAAAAGTTTAGTACAAAAATTAAGCCCCCAGAAGTTGAAAATCATAAGAGAGGATAAAGAAAATTAGATCAGGTTTTCTTTTTTTTCAAAAGTAGATGCAGACGGCTGTGGTCTTCAGAGATTGCATTAATTTCAGATTCTACAAGTTCCTGAATATCCATTTTAATCTGATCATAGACCCTGTTAACTATTGTATTGTTTAGGGTTCGAACAGGGGGGAAATCTATGTAGTTTTCTGTTTCCTTTTGCAGTGATTTATGATCGTTTATAATTTGTGCGTGAAATGTCTTAAGATCAATTCGGCAGTCGGGATTATCGGCAGTCATACCAACAAATTCACCCGAACTAAGAGAGGAAATTTTCGAGGCAGGAACGGCAGATTCAAGCTGACGCGAACGGCTGATTGAGGTATCAGAATTGTTAATTGAAAGGCTTTCGCGATCCTGCATAATTTTCCCAAAACGTTCCGAAAGCTGCTTGGCAGTATCCCCTGAAACCTGTCCTGAGATAATGTTTCCGGTGATGTTCATTACAACATCGGCCTGTTCGCGGCCATAATCTTTTTTAAGCTGGCTAAGGTCCTGAATGCCTAAACATGTAGCCACTTTATTGCTTCTGGCTGTAGCAATGAGGCTGTCTATATTGTTGAGGTAAACGGTTGGGAATTCGTCAAAAATCAGACTGCTTTTGAGTTTGTCTTTCTGGTTTACCTGTTTAATAAGGCGATTGATAAATAGTGAAAGGACAGCTCCGTAGGTTTGTATTTTTTGCGGATTATTTCCCATACATATGATTTTAGGTT
Organism: Flavobacterium aquidurense; assembly: GCA_900107365.1. Lineage (GTDB taxonomy): Bacteria > Bacteroidota > Bacteroidia > Flavobacteriales > Flavobacteriaceae > Flavobacterium > Flavobacterium aquidurense. The sequence goes on along the minus strand of FNPS01000009.1, from coordinate 176,906 downwards.
CAAGGGGATTATTTATATCAAGGGAAAAATCGTTACCGCATAATACATAATATAGCTGAGGTGATGATAGTCTTGACATGGCAATTTTAGCCGAGGCGATTTGTCCCTCCAGTTGCTCTGACGCTTCATTTTGGAAGGCGCTGACAAAAGGATTAATAAGTACTTCAATTTCTTTTTCAGAGCGCAAAAGGCTAAAGAGGTTATGATATTCCAGCTGCATGAGCTCGATTACATGAGGCAAGGTGCAAAACTCTCCATTGTTGTGTTTTTTCAGATACCATATAACGGCAGTTAGAAAGTTAATGGGAGATTCAACAAAAAAATCTCCCTGCTTTTTGATCCATTCGCGGTTAAGTCCCAGAAGAATAGTGCGAGCGGATTCAGCAGCATCGGTGATGCCTGTCATTGATGAAGGTTCCAATGGATTGCATCTGTGACAGCGGTTAAGGTCGTCAAAATTGATGACAAAGAACTTTGGCTGAACAGCATACAAATGCCTGAATTTTAGGTAAGCGTTGTATGTAATTTTAGTGAGGTCATCAAATTTAAAATCATAGACAAACATTGTAAAGCCTTTTGAGATATGCTGGGTTATAATATGTCGAATGACAAAATAGGATTTACCGGATCCCGGTGACCCGCATACTAATAAACCGCGAAAAGGATTTATAATGTTGATCCAGCTTTTTCGGACTTTATCACGTAGATGATACTCAGCAGGGAGATTGATGGAATACTCATTTTGTAAAAGTCTTTCTTCTTGTGGAAATGTTTCGTTTTCTTTATTGAAAATGTCTTTACCATTTAATGTCCTGGTAATAATTCTGCTAAGTAGTGTTCCTCCAGAGATCACGAGGAGATAACCCAGGGAGGTAACAAAAATATACAACACGAAAACGGCTAAGTTTTTAGATTTCATCCATAGAATAAAAAAGCTTCCAAAGTATAAAAAGAGCCCGGCCAAGATAAAATATAATGCGGTTTTTAGCTTTAACTTTTCATCTTTACGTCCTTTGGCACCAAGAAGGGAAATAATTACTAGTAGCAGAACCAGCAACTTGGATTTATGAAAGTAACTAAAGAGACTTGTTCTGTAAATATTTTTCAGAATTCGGTCGCTGAACTTTGATGTAAAGCCGAGTTCAGCAAAAAGAGTGTAACCGTAATAATAAAAATGAATGACCAGAAGCGCAATGCTTATAAGACGGGTCATATCTAAAATTTTTCTCAGTGCCTGTTCATTTTCTCCGGTCTGCATAACTGAATTTTTTAAGTTTGTTAATTATTTGAAAGCCCTTTTCTTCTCCTTTTTTTCTTTTTTCTTTTCAGGTCAGACGGAAGAGTACTGCCTGGAAATTCTCTTTTAAAAAGTTTTATAATGAGCTCCTGTAATAGAGGTGTAAAAAGGTTTTTTGATTCGAGTATCCCTTGTATTTCAAAGAGTGTTTTAAGAGGTGACGGAAGTGAAATTTTGCCAGAGATAATATTCTGAATAATTTCTGATTCCGACTTCCTGCAGTTCTGTTGTATAGCAGCAGCTGAGAATTCTTTTCCGAGTTCACTTCCATTACATACCTGTTTTGAAACATGATCCACGTATGTTAGTCCGTAGATTGATCCATTTTGGGCATGCCTCTTAATCATTGTAATTCCCTGCTCTTCCAATGCCTTTGAAAGTTCCTTTATTGAAGGTCTTTCAGATTGAAATACAGCCCTTATGGCATTTTTTATCCTAAGCCCTGGCCTGGAATTTTTAAGGGTGTTTTCTTCGAATTTTTTCTCCAGGAACTTAAGTGTTGGCCGGTTGTAGAAATCACTTGCTTTAATAGGTACTCCAGTGGTTTTTCCATCTTTATCGAGTATTCGGTAGACAAGTCCACCGCCTTTAAAAACACGGGAGTTTTCCCGGCCTCTGTCAGCTGCTACATTATAAAGATTAAGAACGGCATTGAGCTGTGGCAGGCTTTTATATTGATAGGTATTTAGCACAAAATCCAGAACCTGCGAGACTGCTTTTTTGGACTGAATTTTTCCATATCCTACTTTGGAGGCACTAATGGGCTGAATTGCGAAATTAATTTGTTTTTCTCTTCCTTGGGCTTTTATAAGATTAAAGTCTTTTTCAATTTTTACCCGGGCAGTTTCAGACTGATTCCGCCCGATATTTTGCATGTCAATTCTTTTGCCGCTTGGCCCTACTTTAACCGATACGATGTGAATGTGCGGGTGTCCGGCATCAAAGTGCTGATACACCAAATAAGGCTGCTCTGCGAAGCCGATTCCAGTCATATAACTAGAGGCAATATTCATTAATTTCTCATGGTCCAAATCTTTTTCCGATGGATGGAAATTCAGAGAAATATGTACACTTCCGCGTTTCACATTTTCATTGAGTTCCAATTGTCTAAGCAGCAGATTTATCTTTAACGAATTGCTTAACTGATCATGGTCTGCAGGATAATTTCCCTGACCAATGCACAGGGCTTCACCCAAGGCAACTTTGTTTTCATTATATTGAAATATCCGACGGACTGATTGTCCGGTTTTAATTATTGCAACCATTTTTCTGCGAGTTTAAAAACGCATATTTGTATTTTCTCAATTGATTCGAAGAGCCTTTTTTTCTCTTCCCGGGATGACAAAATCCAAGCCTTAAATTCAGGAATTTGATTGAGAGTGTGCAGTTTTTTCACTGCCTGATTATAGTTGTTTCCAACTGCATTAAGGTCACAGCGAAGCCTGCTCATCTCTGTAATAAAATCATCTAGGGATTGGTTTCGGTATTTTAAAACAACAGGTTTACCAAGCAGATTTTTTCTGGCAAAATCACTGAGTTTAGGACAGAGTGATTTTTCAAATCTGCCTTTCAAAAGATCCATCTCTGCTGGGGTTAATCGCAAATGAATCCATTTGTTTCGGTTTGTATTTTCCTTTTTCATTTATTCTTCTTTTCATTTTCTAATACAGTTTTAACATAATAGGGTCTCTGCCGGCGAGTTTCGAGCCAAAAGGCAGCCAGATAGCGGTTGTGATACAACCGGACATCTGGCCGACTGCGCAAAAACGGCAGTCTTTTAGCTGTTTAAAAAACAACAACATTTAAAATTCCAAAGCAGCGGTAAAAATTTCTGGAATTCCTCTTAAAACTTTTAAAGAGGCAAACGAAGTTAATAAAGCCTTATGAGATACACCTATGATGAGTATATTATACTTATCAAACTATTAGAGGGTATTTCTACCTTTAGAGTCTTGATTATTAATTTAAAACGTGAAAAATTATGATTACAAAAAATGATGTTGCCAAGGTGTTTGATACAGTTTTGAGTACCCCCGGCATGAGTGAGACGGTGAAGATTGATTTGAAAATTTCACGAAAAAATGTGTTGCTTTTGAGCCATATAATTAAAATGTCGCTGGGATCAAAAAAAGAAGATTCAATGCTTCTAGAAAGTATTTCTATCGATAGCGAGCAGGACCTTAAAAGCATTTCTGAAGAATGCCTAATAAAAGCTGGGCTTGTAGAACTTAATGAAAAGCTTTTAAATCTTAGCGAATCAGTGAAACAATAAATTGCTGTTAGTTATAAAGTTCTGATGCTTAATAGATAATTGTGTATCTATTAAGCATTTTTTGTATGAAAAATTGCCTGATTTGGAAAAACTTTGGCTTGATTTGGATAAGTGGAATTTGAAGCTGCTGATTTACATTTGTTTATGTTTTTTTTCTGATTATGACCGATGGAATCTATAAAATTTAATTACCATGAAATTAAACGAAAAATATAAAAATCTAATTATAGAGGTTATTTGCCTTTTGTTCGTACTGTTGTTTGTTTATGCAGCAGCCAGTAAGCTAATGGATTTTCAGCATTTCAGGATTGAATTAGGACAGTCTCCGCTTTTAAGTGCTTTTGCTCAGTGGCTCGCTGTGCTGGTTCCTTTAGCTGAATTTATGATTTGTTTACTATTGATTGTTCCCAAATACAGACTGGCAGGATTATTCTCTGCTTACGGATTAATGGTAATGTTTACCGTTTATATTTTTATAATACTCAACTATACTTCATTTGTGCCATGTTCCTGTGGAGGTGTTCTGGAAAAGCTTGATTGGAAATCTCATATGATTTTTAATCTGGTCTTTGTATTTCTTGGCGTATTGGGAATTATTTTCTATAATAGTAGTACTAAAGCGAAGAGCCATTTTATAAAAAACAGAAAGTTAATAGGACTGTTTTCCGTCGTAACAATAAGCGGGATAAGTTTAGTGATTGCACTATTTATGCTTTCTGAAAACTTGGTACATTATCATAATAAACTAACCAGAAGATTCCCTCAGACTCCTATCCATCAAACTGCAATTACAGATTTAAAACTTAATTCTTTTTATTTTGCAGGTATTGACAGTACGCATGTCTATTTAGGAAATACCACAGCTCCATTAGTGATTACAACATTGAATTCTAAACTGCTGCAAACGCAGAAAAATATGATTGATCTAGATCATAAAGAACTCCCCTTTCGAGGAATTGCGGTCATGATAGAACCTCCTTATTTTTTTGTTGTAGACGGTACAGTGCCGTGCATTTTTAGGGGTAAAATTAACAATTGGAAAGCCGAATTGATTCATAAAAAAGGAGAGTACTTCACAACAGCCAAGATCATCGATTCCAATACAATAGCTGTTGTGTCTGCTAATAAAACTAACGGTGACAATGTTCTTGCTGTTGTCCAATTACAAAATAATGGACTAACGATACTAAATCCAGAGATTCTGCAAAAACAAACTGATGGTGTTTTTGATACAGATGGTATATTATTATACAGTAGAGAAATGAAAAAAATCATTTATCTATATGCCTATCGCAATCAATTTACACTTGCTGATAATCGCCTGAAAATTGATTACAGAGGAAACACAATAGATACGATTACAAGAGCTCAATTACATATTGAAAAAGACAAAAAATATCATCAAAGGCAGTTTTCCAAACCTCCATTATTTGTTAATAAAAACAGTGCTGTTTACAACAACTTGCTGTTTGTCCATTCCGCTATTCCTGGCCGGTATGAAGATGATAAAATGTGGAAAGATTCTAGCATCATTGACGTTTATGATCTTAAGAATAAAAGTTATGTTTTAAGTTTCTGTATTAGCAATCATGATGGAAAAAAAATGCGCTATTTTAAAGTAATAAATAATCAAATGTATGTGCTTGTTGGGACTCATATTATTCGATATAGACTGGATTCAAAAATAACATCACATTACACAAATCAAAATGTAAATAATCTATTGGCCAAGTAGCAGGGAACTGATCGAAAACCTGTAAAAAAGAGTAGATCATTAACCATATAAATTATATTATTATGAAAACTAATTTTTTAAAAACTATTTTACCACTAGCAGTAATTGCAGTGGGATTGACAAGTGCAGCAAGCACTTCGTCTCTGAATAGAAGTTCAAAATCCGTAGCTCAATTGGGCTACCGACACATTGCAAATCCAGAAAGCTGTAACGCTGTACAGGAGTGTGATGAAAATGGTAATTTTAATTGTAAAATCGGCTCAAATGGCCCACAACTTTATGATTCTAATTGTGTAACACCTCTGAAAAGAAGTACAGTAAATTAAATCGTAAAAATGATGCCGTCATCTATTTATAGGTGACGGCATTTTTTTGGATATTTATGATACTATTTACTGAAATCGCTGTTCATCCAGTCTTGTTTTTTCTCATTTTTTAAATAATGATTAAACCATTGCAAAATGCGGACATTCAGATCTTCTGCATTTTCTTTAATTGCCATTTCATGACCTTCATTAGGATAGACCAGCAATGTATGATCTTTGTCTAAACGCCGTAAAGCCAGGTAAAACTCCATGCTTTGCAAAGAGTGAATATGTCTGTCATTTTCTCCTACCCATCCTAATAATGGTGTTTTAACGTTCGGTGCCAAAAGCACAGGAGAATTTTTTAGATAGCTTTGCATATCTTCAAATAATGATTTTCCAATCCGGATTTGATTCTCTTCAGCACGATAGAAATCCGGCTGTTTTCTAGATCCGCTTACATACAAATAGCTGCTAACCAAATCTGTCCATGCAGCTCCGGCAACTGCTGTTGCAAAGCGATCGGTTTGTGTTATGATTAAGTCGGTCTCATAACCTCCAAATGAATGTCCTATTATTGCGACTCTTTTGGAATCTATATCACCTTTGTCAACAACTGCATCAACAGCACTTAGCACACTTTTAGTTACTGATTCCGCCAAATTACCATAGTCATAAACTATGTCTGGATACAAAACAAAATAACCATTATTAATAACATTTGTAACATTGAATCCATCCTCGGTTAATAGGGAAGGATTTACGTAATCATTTATATAAGCAAATTGACGTTCATATAGATGAACCACCATCGGATATTTTATACCTACCTTAAAATCTGAAGGATAACATAAAAAGCCTTTTATTTTTAAACCATTTACCTTATATTCAATAGGCTCATTTCTACCCCAATAAAAACTTTTCTGCTGCGGGTTACTTTGCATTATCTCCATTGGCTTATCCTTGTATAACATTAGCCTTGGAGCCAATTCAAAACTCTGATCTGTATACAGGTAAATATCTTTGTTAGTTGCTTTTTTAATCTCATCAATTTTCTTGTCTTCCCAAACCATTTCTTTCATTCCAGTTTTTAAACTCCAATGACTAAGTCCATTTTGACCTGTTTCTCGGTTGGCAGTTTGTAAAAGGAAGCCTTTTTTAAGATTGAGAAAATACTTCTTGGATTCCGTACTACTGTAATATGGATCTGAATTGAATACCTTAATTCGATACGATTTTTGTATTTCGCGTCCTTTAGTAAGCCTTTTTTTAACGCTGCCATCAAGTGAAAGTTGCCACAAATCATACCGGTCGTAAAGTATAATTCCATCATTTTCAGTCCATCCTCCAATTCCATATGAAGGAGCATCAATAGGCATGTTATAATCTTCCCGAAAAAAAGATTCTGATAAACCCTGCGATATGTTGGTGTGTGTATCTTTAGAAATATCATATATCCAGCACTGCTGACCTTTCGTGTAAAACAAGTAGTTTCCGTCAGGTGATCCTAGAGGCAGAAAATCACCGGTTCGATGTTCTATTACAAGTTTCTTTTTTCCAGTATTTAAATCTAGTATATATAAATCAAAAGGTTCTGATTGATTCGTATTAGGTTCATACGCTGCAGGATCATAAATGAAGGCATGCTTGTAATCAGCACTTAGAAAACCGGAAGGAAAATGCTTATCTGTTATTTGCTGGACTTTATTTTTATCTACAAACCAAATTGCCATTTTGTCGTTTAATTTATAATCCCCCTTATGCTTTTTGAAATCGAACAAAAGCTTGTCTTTTGTGTTCCATATTTGCACTGAATTGGGATTAATAATATCATAATCGGCTGGATTTTCCTTTAACCAAAAAATTACGCGTTTGCCATCATTGGAAAGTATAGGTTTTTTGTAAATTGGATTTGAGATTTTCATGGCATACGGAAAACCATCTACGATCTTTGAATCCAATATACTGAGTTTATCCTTGGTTATATTGAAATTAAAAAGCATTGAATCAGAAACTTTATTTTCATTAAAAACGATCGAATTTTCTTTCCATTCCAGACCAAGAAACGGGGCTGCATGATTAGCTATTATTGTTTTAATTTCGATTGTATTTTTTAACTGCAGCATTTCAATGCCATAAGTATTATGTTTTGCAACACAGTACACAATGCCATTTTTAGCCGGATCAAAACAGTAATTGGTTATGTCAAAAACTTCACGGACAATTTTGCCCTTTTCATTCCTAATTTCCAGTTTGAGTTTCCTGTTTATTTGTCCTGTAAAAATTGCCAAGTACTTATGATCTGCTGAAAAATCAAAATCGTTATTACATGGCACATTATAAACTACGCCTGATTTAAGATTTTGCACAATAAGTGTGTCCCGTACAATGCAGGCAAAATTCGATTCTCCATTAAATTTTCCGCCTGTCCCATCTGGAAAAACAAACTTTTTGCCGGACCTGTTTTGCTGGACAAATAACGTATCTGCATTCCTGTTATTATAATTTAAAATATAGCTGGACCAATTTCCATCATTGGATATCTGATCGGGAATCAAGGTACTCCACAAATCATAATCCTTTACGGTCATGATTTTTTTTTGTTTAGCCTGCCCCCATAATAGGGGACAGGTTACTAAAACAAAAATAAAAATGGATGCTCTTAAAAAGCGGTCAATTATTAAATTAATAGCCTGCATTTTGAGGAGAAAGATTAGGGTTTAACATTAATTCGGTTTGCGGTAACGGAAGCAATCGATACGTTGTCTTCCATTGTGGCTTAACAGGTGAAAGCACTTCGTCCAGTTTGCCAAACCTTTTAAGATCAAAAAAGCGATGGCCGAATTCAGTAAAAAATTCCAGACGACGTTCGGCTTGTAGAGCATTCATAATTTCATTCGGAGTTGTTGCAGCAGTATTTCCAAGACCTGCAAGATTTCTGGTTTTGTTAAGATCTTCCTTGGCACCTATAAGATCACCGGTACGGGCGCGGGCTTCCGCTCTGATTAAATACTGTTCTGCCATTCGGAAGACTATCGAATATTCCAATGATGTAGCAGTATTAGATTTTTCTTTGTATTTGTATGGATGGTACCAGGTTGATGTTCCATTGCTTACGGCTTTTAACCACTTCGTTTTTCGTAAATCATCATTGCTAAAGGCATTTACTAAATTTTCTGTAACTGCCACTGAAGGCGGAGGTCCCTGAATAAAAATAAATACATTGCCCTGATATGTATTAGCACCCTCTTGATTAGACATAAGCTGCCATATCGTAGCTTTGCTTTCTTTTTTAAACTCTAGATCCAATGATGCTGGCCAAACATATAAATCAGTTTGGTTTAGCACTGCTGACGCCATATTTGAGGCTTCTTCCCATTTCTCTGAATAGAGATAAACCCTTGCCAGTAGTGCCTGAGCGGTACCTTTATTTGGACGAACCCTATTGCTTCCATTGTATTCGTTATGTAAAAGATCAACGGACTGTTCTAAATCTTTCTGAATTAGATCATAGACTACTGTTTCGGGCATTCTATGTGCCGTACTATTGCTTTTATAATCAGTTGTAGAGATATAAGGAATTGGTCCATAAATGTTTAATAGATAAAAATGAATTAAGGCCCGTACAAAAAGCGCCTCACCTGTGAGTCGCCGTTTATCATCAACAGGTAAAGACTTAGCTTTTTCCACTCCTTCTATTACTGCATTAGCCGAATAAATTTGAGTATAACTGCTGTTCCATAATACTGCTATTTGAGGATCTGTGGCTAAAAGAGTGTTGTTGTAGTAATTTGCTGGTCCTGTCCCTGAAACTCCATAATATTTAAGCTCATCAGTATATAAGCCTAGTTGGCTGCAAATTCCAGATGGATAACCGGTCAGTATACCAGTGTCCCTTATTTTAGAGTAAATATCTACCATTGCTGCGTTTGCAGTAGTTTTGTCTTCAAATACAGTACCTGAGGTCAATTGAGATGAAGGAAGATCCACTTCTGTAAAATTTGAGCAGCCATACAGAAGGCATAGCAGAACAAACGGCAGAATAGAAAGGTATATTTTAAAATTGGCGGTTTTCATGATAAAAGATAAATTAAAAAGTTAATTGTATTATGCTTGAGAATACGCGCAGCGGAGGTAGATAGCCCGAATATTTAAACTCTGGATCAATTCCCTTGTATTTAGTTATGGTGAAAACATTTTGACCTTGAAGACCAATTTTACAACTGAATTTTTTAGTCCAATTTTGTGGTAATTGGTAGGTCAAAGAAATATTTTTTAAACGAATATAAGAGGCATCGCTTATAGCTGCGTCACTTGAAGAAAACTGGTAATAGGCCAGAGTGCGATTTCCGTCGCTATCGCTATAAGCCTGATAAGGACCCAAATCATTTGGATTTTGCCAACGGGATAGGACTGCCAATGGCTGATTTGTCATTGTACCAGGCATAGGAGTGTAAAAATTAGTATTTAAATTTTCCTGTTTAACAAACTGAAACAAAAAATCGAGATCTACATTTTTGTAACGAAACTGGTTTTGTAGTCCTCCATAGTATTTCGGGGTCAGATTTTTAATGGTTTTTTGGTCATCACCGAAATTTACCGAGCCGTCTCCATCTGCATCTTTAAATTGATAAGTACCCGTAGCAGGATCAAGTCCAGTATAATGGAAAACTTTTATAATATTTAAAGATTGTCCGATTACATACTGATTTTTAAATGATGATGTTTCGAGTCCAGGAAATGAAATCAGCTCATTTTTAGTACTAGTGATATTAAAACTTGAAGTCCAGCTAAATTCGCTGTTTTTAATATTTATCGTTCTTACAGTGAATTCCAACCCACTATTTTGCACGACCGCATCTAGATTGGCCTGCATAGAGGAAAATCCTGTTGTACCTGAAAGCGGTATTCCGACAAGCTGATTAGAAGAACGGTTCTGGAACCATGCAACGGTTGAAAATATTTTATCGTTTAAAAAGCCGGTTTCAAGCGCAAATTCCAATTTTTTGTTTGTTTCCCATCCAAAATCAGGATTAAATAACCTACTTGGCTGCAGCCCTGAAACACCTTGATATTTGGTTGGTGTTGTGCTGTAAGTGTCTAAGTACTGATAATCACCAATTTGGTCATTTCCTGTGACGCCATAACTTGCACGAAGTTTTCCAAAACTTAAAAAAGATAACCGTTCTTTAATCACTTTTTCTTCACTAAACACCCATGCAACGCCAAAGGCTCCAAAATTGGCAAATTGATTGCCAGGCCCAAAACGGCTGGAACCATCACGTCGGCCGGTCAGATTAAGTAGATACTTACTTTCCCAATTAAAATTTACCCTTGCATAAAAAGCTTCGTATTTATATAAATTTTCATCACTGCTTAAAACTGTATTTCGGGCTGCTGATGCAGGATTTTCCATAAGACTGTTGCTGGGAAATCCGATGGCATAATTCACCAGTTTACTTCCTTTTTGCTGTTGAAAAGTTGTTCCCACTAAGGCATCTATATTCATTTTGCCAATCTTACGAGTCCAATTTATTTGAGGCTCAATTATCCATGAACTCCGATTAAGGTTATTTGTAAAGACAATAGAATTTTCGCTTCCTGAACCATAGGCAGGGTTTAAGGCAGTGGAAGGACGCAAATTCAATTGTTTCTGAGTGAGGTTAGTATATCCAAAACTGCTTTTTGCAGTAAATCCTGCTCCGATATCATAAGATAAAAGTGCATTGGCAAGCAAATCATAAGTCTGCCCCTTAATTTTACCTTCCAGCGGAGCTATTGGGTTATCAAAGGTGTTATTTTCCCAATTTAGATTTCCTGAGGAGTCATATAGGGAAGGTGCATTGGGAACCAACAAAAGCGCTGTAGAAGTGATATCAATAGCTGGTAGACTGCTTGATTGCGCAGTATAAATTGATGAAAAGTTAATTTTAAATCTTTTGTTTTCTGATTCGTGATTTAGACTCAAGTGCCCGCCTGCTTTTATATAATCAAAACTCCCTGGAAAGACCGTAGTTTCTCTGCTATAATTACCACTTAGCAAAAAATGTGTCTGTTCAGATCCCCCTGAAAGTGAAGATTGCAGGTTAGTATACGTTGCAGTACCTCCGATCAGCTCCTTTTGCCACTTTGTATTACGGTTCTGATCCCAAGTACCATTAATATCATAAGCATAATCTGGATATTCAGTTAAACCATCATTAGCAAAAGCTTCCCTGCGCATGGTTAAATACTCTGGAGTCTGCAAAACATCCATGAAGCGAGCAACCTGACCGAATCCATAAGAATAAGTTGTAGAGAAAGTCGTTTTGCCTTCTTTGCCTTTTTTGGTTGTGATTAGGATGACTCCATTGGCGCCCCGAGATCCATAAATTGCAGTCGCATCGGCGTCTTTAAGTACTTCTATGGCGGTAATATCACCAGGGTTGATACTATTTAGAGGACTATTCTCAGCAGGAATATTACCGGAGGTCATATTACTTCCAATACTCTGAGAAGAGTAAGGTACACCATCAATAATATATAATGGATTGTTTCCATTGAAACGCAAACTATTCTGCCCACGGATTTCAATCTCGAATCCACTCCCAGGTAAACCTGTATTCTGGGTTATATTCACTCCGGCCATTCTTCCCTGCATTGATGCCAGAACATTTGTCACGGGCTGAGTTTCTATATCTTTAGAGGTGATACGAGCGATGCTTCCTGTTCGCTCTTTTTCTTTAACGGAATAATACCCCGCATTTATTTTTACTTCCTGCAGAGTGGTGGTGTCGTACTGAAGAGAAATATCAATTTTTTTTCTTCCCTCAATAGGAACTATTGCTGTTTTAAATCCTAAAAATGATACGACGAGCGTATCGTTTGGACTTGCCGCAATGGAAAATTGACCATTATAATCCGTTATTGCGGAGATTTGTGATTTGTTTTTTACACAGACCGAAACGCCTGGAAGCGGAGAAATGTTATCTGAGACGATTCCCTGAATGGCATACTGTAAAGAAGTTTTAAAATTCCGGTTAGAAACTGCGGCCGAAGATGATGAAAAAGACAGAAGAAAGCCAGCAAAAATTAGGCAATAAAGCGCTCTTCCATCCTTGTAGAATGAAAAATAATTCATAATATTGGGATTGGTTAGTTAAATATGCATTTGATTAGCTATGGTCCTCTATACTAGTTTAGTCGCTGTGGTAGAGGGCCATTTTTATGAATTAAGGAGACGGCTTAATGATCATAATTAAGAGTTTTTACTTCACATGTAAATAGTTTAAAGGTTTGACTTGTAAAGGCGAAACTTAAAAAAAAGAAGAAATACCGCTAAGAATAATAAGAGAGTTTTGAGCATAAAAAAGCGTGGTACTCAGCTTAAACGTCTCTGGTACTTGGCATGACCTCCACGAATAAGTGAGCCCACGCCAATAGACGTGAGCATCATACTTATCATCTCGTGGTTAAACTGCCAAGTTTCGAGCCGAGATTCAAAGCGAATGCTTCAAATATTTTAAATGAAGGATCGCAAAAATACAATTCATTACTGAATATGAAACAAATATAAAAATATTTTTCAAATACTGGCATATATCCCAATGATATTTTTATCGATAAAACGGAAATTGCTTGAAAACTTAATGAAATGGAATTAAATGCAGATTTGCAAAAATATATAGGAAAACGAATTTCTGAGATAAGATCAAAAAATAACCAAACACAACAGGATATTGAATTTTTGACCGGTATTGATTCTGCTGAGGTTAGTAAATACGAAAGTGGTAAACGAAACTTAACATTAAAAACTTTAATGAAATTCGCTAGTGCTTTACAAGTACATCCTAAAGAATTGTTTGATTTCGAATTTGATATAAAGAAATATCGAGTTGAAGAATAAATGAAAAAAAAAATCTATAGATGCTTCGGCATCTTTTTTTATGCTCAATAATAATCTAAAACAGGTATTTATACTGTGTGGTTTTATCTATTAAAAAACTAATTTGCCATTAATAAATCCCATTATGGAAAACCGTAAAATAGAATAAAATTGGTTTTGTAGGTTTGTTATTAAAAATAGATTAATAGCATAAAGTTTTTGAAAAACTGATGAGTTGGAGCCATTTTATGGCAGGAATAAATTAGTTGTATACAATGTAGAAAAACCTCCTGAATAAAATTAAGATATATGACAAAAACAATTACTGACTTTTCTGCCAAAGAACCATCTTTGGGTTACTTCTACCAAATTAAATATGCTTTGTTAATTTTACTTACGTACTCTAAAGAACTTGACAACCCAAAAGTCAGAATTGAAAATCTAGATGACATTGAAATTGAGGATGTGAATACTTTACAACTTTTACAAACTAAATTACATATTAAAAACAAGGCGAATTTAACTGATGCCAGCGTAGACTTTTGGAAAACAATTAGAATATGGTCTGAGCATATAAATAATGGCTTAATTGACTTAGAAACTACAATTTTTAATTTAATTACTACCGAAGAGATTCCTACTTCTAGTTTGCTTTATAAATTCAAATCTAATATATCTTTAGACAGCGAAATTTTAGAAATAATTAAAAGTCTAGACAAAATTTCAATGGAATCTTCAAACAAGACTAACGAAAAGGCATATTTAGCTTATCAAAGTTTATCTGTCGATAATAAAAAAAGTTTAATTAAAAGAATTAGGATTTTAGATAATTCGATCGGAATCACCGAAATTAATGGTAAAATAAAAAAAGAACTTATTTATTCAACATACCCTAGTTCTTTAGATGCTTTTCTTGAAATATTAGAAGGATGGTGGTTTGCAAAATCAATAGACAATTTAACATCCCGAATCGACTCCATTAGTTCAAGTGAATTACAGCTAAAAATAGCTAATATCAGTGATTCTTTTCAAGCAGATAATTTACCTAATCATTTTTCTGTTCAATTAGAAATAACAGACGAAGATGTAGAAAATTTAAAGGAGAGAAATTTTTTAAAACAATTGGACCTAATAAAGATAAATGCTAATTCAAAAACTTTGAAAAGAGCAATCAGTGATTTCAGAAGAGCCTTTGAACAACGTTCTAAATGGTTAAGGCTTCAATTATTAAACCCCGATGAAGAAGAACAATATGATGTAAAACTATACGATTATTGGCAAAACATCTTCGATATAATGTGTGACGAAGCAGAAGAAAAAAGCATCGAAGAAGTCATTGAACTAGGAAGAGGATTTTATATCGAACAATTTGCCAAAACTTGTCCACAAATCAAAATTCGAGAAAAGTTCAATGAGGACTATTTGACACGAGGAAGTTATCAAATGCTTTCAGATTCTAAAAAAATTGGCTGGCATCCAAATTACAAAAAAGATATATGAATATAGGTTGGACAGAACGAAATACAATTGTTGCAAATTTATTTAACCCTGCGTTTTGTGGGGAAATTATTAGAGCAACTGCAAAAGAATATAACAAACATACTAATACTAACTTTCCGTATGCATTTGCCTTTTTGGTATTACCAATAGTACTGCACAAAGCTACTAGAGAACGTATGCCAAGGTCAGTTAGAACATACTATTTTGTTTGGGTAGAACAAAATGACGATTTGTTTTTTGATTTTCCCAAACGTACACGAAGTATGGTAAAATATACAAAAGAAGCACTATTATTTTTACTTGCCCATAACAAAATTGAACTTAATGAAAAGGCTGAAATACTAGCAACTGATGAAAAAGTAAAAATAATAAATAAGGAGGAATACCAAGAATACAACGATATATTAAAAAAAGCAGAAATGCTTGGTAAATGGTTGTCTTCAACAAGTGATGTTAAATCAATATACTCATTTTTAAGAATAACACCATAATTATGCAAATACAGAAAATCATATTATATAGCCATAGTGGTGAAAAAAGAATATTGCCATTTGAACTTGGCAAAGTAAATATTATAACTGGAGAATCTAAATCGGGTAAATCTGCTTTAATTGAAATAATTAATTATTGTTTAGCTTCAAGTGGTTGTGATATTCCAGAAGGTATTATACGTGATACCGTATCGTATTTTGCAATCCAAATTATTTTTAATGATACAGAGACAGCATTTATAGCTCGTGAAAACCCGAATGTCAAAGGTATTCAAGCTTCAACTACTGTCTGCCTCCTTCGGAATATTGGAGAAATTCCTCCTAATTTAGAAGATATAAATTCTAATTTAAATGTAGATGCTTTAAAAGATTTTTTAACCCGTAAAATTGGTATTTCTGAGAACGTCCACGTTCCTGATTCTCTAACAAGGGAACCATTAAAAGCTAACTTTAAACATTCACGTTTTTATTGCTACCAGCCTCAATATTTAGTTGCGGACCCATACCAACTTTTTTATAACCAAAATAAGGAATTTGTTCCGCAATCCATAAAAGATACGCTTCCTTACTTTTTAGGAGCTGTCAATGAAAATTCATTAGCAATTGAAAGTGAAATCACTCAATTAAAAAAAAATCTTAATCGATTAGTTAGAGAAAATCGAGAGTCAGAAAAAATAAAATCAGAAGGAACTAGTCAAGCATATTCCTTAATAGATGAAGCTAAAGAAATTGGAATTTTAGAACAATCTGTTAATCCTCAAAATCAAAGAGAGGCGTACACTTTCCTTGAATATGTTTCAAATTGGGAGTTTCAACCACTTACAGTAAAGGCCGAAAATTCTGCATTAAAGGAACTAATCGATAAAAGAAGTGAATTAAAAGTAGAACTAGGTAAAATATCTGATAATAAAAAAGCAGCAACCGACTATCTAAAGAGCTCTTTTGGATATTCGTCAGAAGCAAAACAACAAGAAATCAGGCTTGAATCAATCAATTTGTATAATAATTCAAATCACGATAAGTCATTGTGTCCTTTATGTGAAAATCCACTTACTAATTCAATACCTACAATAGAAAACATAAATCTTTCTTTAGCAAATATCAAAGAAGATTTAAAATTTACAAAAGCTGAAAGTCCTAGAATTCAATCATATATAGATTCAGTAGAAACACAATATCATTCTGTAGAAACAGAATTAAAAAGAATTGAAAAAAGCATATCTGCTTTATATGTTGAGAATGAAAAAGCTAGAACTATAAGAGATTTAAATTTACGAAGAGGAAAAATAATTGGTCGAGTAAGTTTGTTTTTAGAGAGTGTTTTAGTTGAGCAAGAAACAGAAAATATTAATTCTAAAATAGAAAATCTAAAATCTCGAATTACTGAATTAGAAAAAACTGTTGACAGCGATAATGAAAGAGAAATCCTGTTATCAATATTAAATAAAATTAATTTACAAATGAGTAAATGGGTTGAAGATTTAGATGTTGAATATGAAAATAACCCAATCAGGTTTGATATAAATAAATTAACTATGTTTATTGACTCTGACACTAAACCAATTGCGTTACCTCAAATAGGGAGTGGTGCGAATTGGGTTGCTTATCATTTACTTATTGTATTTGCACTTCATAAACATTTCATTCAAAACAATAGACCTGTGCCAAGTTTTATAGTTATTGACCAACCTACACAAGTATATTATCCGCCAGAAAAAAATGAGAATGTCGTTGAAGTAAGTGCAGATGAAATAGCAGTTAATAAAATGTTCGATTTTATGTTTAATGTAGTTGAATCATTGACACCAAGATTGCAAGTTATTATTACAGACCACGCCTATCTTAAAAACGAGAGATTTGAAAAATCAGTAACTGAAATTTGGAGGGATGGTTTAAAATTAATCCCACATGAATGGTTAGCAAACTAATTAAAGCACTGGATATAACAGCACTTACAAGAAATAGGCATTACATTGGTTTAATAAAGCTTTGTGCTTTGCATCAAGTTCAGTACTGGCAATTGGGCGAAAAAACTTTTAAAGTGTGACATGAAATTAGCCTTTCAGGATTCTGAAAGGCTAATTAAGTAAAAGTGAAGATAAATTTATTTCTTAGATTCCTCAATAGAGACTTTTCTAAACTCTTTTAAAAGTTTCTCAATTTCTAAAGAAGATTTTCTAGCTCTTGCACCAGCAGCTTTAACTCCTTTTTCTGATAGAGATTCTGATTCAGTTTTAAACGTTTCGATTTCAGCATTAATTTTTGCTATAAGATCATTCATGATAAATGTTGTTTTTTAATTACGGGGCAAAAGTAAAATTTTAAGTCAGAATTAAAATAGACAGATAAATAAATATCATAAATGTTTCTCTTTTCGTATCTGCTTTATAAAAAATGCGGTGGGCATTCCTGTTTTTGCTTTAAAAACCTGTGCAAAGAGCTGTGTACTACTGAAACCTGCCTCTTCAGCTAGTGCCTTATTTTTGAAATTTCTTGCTTTTTCGTTAGATTGAAGCAATGAAATTATGTAATCTATCCTAAGATCATTTATATATTCCGTAAAAACTTTATCACGATAATGGCGAATTATATTTGATAAGTATCTCGGATTAGAGTTAAAAGCTGTTGAAAGTTTAGAAAGATTCCAGTCTTTTTGAATAAACTTCTTTTCTCTTTCAAATTTTTCTAATTGTTTTAGTATGAAAGAAACTGTATCAGGATTTATATCTAGAATAGCCGGTTTTTCATTTTTTTGACGGGGTTTATTAATTTCGTCATTGCTATTCAACATCCATTCGTCATAATTTTTTTGATATAATTTTCGATTTCTATAATAACGAAAGGTCATAAAAAGAAAGCAGAGAAATAATAAAGAGGTAAAAATAACCAGCTTAGAATAATTATAACTTTTATTTTGAAGCTGAATCTGTATTTTTTCTTTTTCCAATACTAATTCCTGTGTTTGGTATTCTTTATTTATTTTTCCAACTAAATATTTAAAGGTATCATTTAAGACACGATCAGCTTTAAGAAGCTGGTCGATGTAATAAAGCTGCAGTTTTGGATTTTCGTTGTTTTTATAATAGTTGATAAGTAGTTCATACATTTCTCTTAAATCTGGGCGCAGGTAGCCTTTAGTATTAAAAAGATAATCGACTTTTTTGAAATACGGAATAGCCAGTTCAAATTTTCTAAGTTCCCAATAACTTTTTCCGATGTAAAAATACCCAACGGACTCATTTCCAAAGTCTTTTTTCTCCTTCATTTCGTCAATTGAAGACTGAATATTTTTTATAGATAATGTATAATTCTTTTTAAAATAGTCATTGATGCCTTCGGAATGAATAAAATATACTTCCATTTCTTTAATTCCAAAAGATTTACACTCTTTTAAACCTAAAGAATTTGTTTCTGTACAAAGACCATAATTTCCTTTTCTGTTGTAACATAATCCTAATGAATGTAGAGAATTTAGGTAAGGTCTTGGTTGCTCTTTTTTAAAATAGGAGATACATTCTTTAAGCAAAGAGATAGCTTCATCATAGTAACCCAAATAATATTTGACCAGTGCAATATGATATTTTAATTTGTACACTAGGTAATCATCATTTGTTCTGGAAATATAATTATTTGCAGTTAAGTAATTATCAAGAGCTGAGTTGTGCCGTTTTAAGCTGTAGTACACAATTCCTTTTGTTAGATAAGCAGATCCAATTAGTTTGTTATCATTGGATTTTTTAGCTACGTATACCATGCTATCTGCAAATTTAGTTCTCAACTTTTCTGGGGACGCATGCATTAGATTTTGATACCCTTTTACAATTTCATTCCATTTTTGTTCTTTTTGAGCTTTATGGAGATAGCTATACAAATAAACAGCAGCTTTTGAACTGTCTGTTTCAAATTGATCAATTCTTTCTTCTAAATAATTGTAGCTCTTTGTCTGCAAAGAATCGGGTATTTTAAAATTGCCTTTTTGAGAAAAGACAAAGTGAGAAATAAATAATAGGGATAATAGCAATTCAATACGTTTCATACGAAGAGAAGTTTTGGGGATAATTAATTTAAACTACCGTAGGAAATAAAAAAAAGTAAAGACAATATAAATTTACAATTTCTTAACTCAAATATAATATAAACAATTGTATTTTAATGTATTACTAGTAAAAAAGAGGGTGTGGATTTTCGGAAAATCCATACCTTTTTTTCTGAAAACCCATACATAACGTGTTGCAGGAGACTTTTCAAGAGAATAGATTTGTCCTGAATTCAAAAGCAAATTGTTCGGCATCGTGCTGAATAAAAGTTCTGCTTATCCGGATGAAACGAACTGAGAAGAAATTCTCATTCACCATTCAAACAAACTTATTATGAAAAATTTATTAATCACTTATGTATTATTATGTCTTTTAACTTCATGTACCTCTGATTCGGATTCTAACCCAATTGAAGTTAACAATGTATCAATCGAAAAATTAGGAAATGCTCAAATTGGACCAGAAAATAAGTTAAACCCTTTTGATAAGAAAGGGGCACTCTATTATGGTGCTCTTGCAGATTATCAAAGTAAAAATCAGGTTCCAAACTCGATAAAAGAAATAACAGAACAAATTAGATATATTTCAAGTAAGATTGGGAAAAAAAATATTACCCAAAAAGGCATAATAGTATTTAATGATTCTATTGTTGAATCAATTATGAGCGATCCGGATAACTGTATGATTAACATTGTACAAAATAGCCAGCTTGCATCTAATGCGAAAAGTACTTTAATAAATTTTCTGCAGGGTGTAATCAATCACCGACAGTTAGATTTTACTATTACATACGACTATATAGTAAACTTTGAAGAAACAATTACGGACGATACTTCTTTTGATGAAGAAGAAACTGAAACGATCTTAACGATCACTTCCATTTCCAGATATTCACTTTATTCCGAAACAGAACGAAAAGATAAGGATTGGGATCTTTCTGCAGGCAATAAACCTGCAAGAAAATTCTTTGTATCAAATGAGACATCTATTATTTCCATAATTGCTTTACTTAAAAGTATCCTTTAGAATGTTTTCTGATTAACTATGAGCTATTGTAAAATGAAACCACGAATTATTCTTTATACTCTCTTGATCATTTTTAATCTTGTCAGCCTTTATTTCATCATAGCTCTTTTTGGCTATGATGAAATAGTAGGTTACCTTTTTAAAGGAGGCAAGAAAATTATTGATCCTAGTAAACTGGCTTATTTGTTTTTTCTGACATGCCTTTTGAATTTGTATTTTTTATCACTAATACTGATTGAAAATTATTTCAAAGATTAAGACATTACGATTCTGAAGCAGTTTATTAATGAAATCTATTGAATCATTAAAAACGAAGTCATCATGATTAAAGATTTGCTAAATATTGACTTAAAAGAAGTGTTTAATGAAGGTTTAGATATTTATATTATTAAAAAGTATGATATCAAAACATCTTTTGATGAAAGTTTTAAAACTAAAAATTTATCTGTTATTTTAATAAAAACTGGAACCTTTAAAATTCAGTTGGAAGATATAGTTCAGGATTTATCTCCTCGGGACATATTGATTATTCCTGAAAATTCAGATTGTACTGTACTGGAAGTAAATCAAAAGCTTCAATTATATATAATTTTGTTTTCTTCTGAATTTGCTTTTAAAAATTGTCTAAAAAAGGAACTAGTTGAATCTTTTTATTTTTTTATTAGAAACACACCAATTCAAATAGCTTTGGAAGAAAAAGAGTTTTTAGTATTATCTCTAATATATAAGCTTATTTACTTTGTTCATAAAGATAACCTTAAGAAAGGATTTGATAATGAATTGCAACGGATCAGTTTTAATTTATTTCTTTATGAGCTAAAACTAATATATTTAAAATATACTTCAGATTCATTTTTAAATTTTTCCAGAAAAGAAAGTTTAATGATTCAATTTATTACTGTTCTATCAATCCATTGTAAGAAGCAACATTATGTCAGTTTTTACGCAGGAATTTTATTTGTTACACCTGGACACTTGAATAAAATTGTTAAACAAATGACAGGTAAAACAGTCAAAAATCTAATTACAGAAGCACTTATTATAGAGGCGAAGAATCTTCTTGAAGATTCATATTTAAGCATTAGTGAAATTGCTGAAGAATTAGAATTCGGCAGTATTTCCAGTTTCAGCGTTTTTTTCAAAAAACATACTGCTTTAGCACCTACGGAGTATCGTTCGAATTCTATCGAGAAATTCAAGCATCGTTAGTTTTCCTTGTATTAATTTTTAAAATTAGACAATACTATGATGAATAAAATATATCCTTTAGAATGGTTTGACACATTAATATCACAAACACTAAGCCCAATTAATCCTATTATTGATAAGCTCTCTAAAAAAGATTTTATGATTATTTCAGAGCATATTGAAAAGGAATCAAAAAATATACAAAACTCTCTGAAAAAGGAAATTTTTCTACTACGCAGAAAAAGAGAAGTACGTCTTCAGGTTAGAAAATACCATTCGAATCTTGTCTACCTTTTAGATACCATTATAGAATATCAAAAAACAGAGTTTGATAAAGATAGCCAGTTCTCAAGCGTTTTTGAATTACTACAAAATAAATTAGAAGAACTACTTTTAATTGTTGAAAGTCGATTTTCAGATTATTTAAGTCTGGATGAACGAGTTCCAATAACTTATTTGATGCTTTCAAGAAATGAACTGGAAGTTAATTTAAAAAGACTTTCTGCAAAGGCATCCGAAAATTTAAATACCACTAGTTTAAAAATTGTAATTCATAACGTTATCCATTTTCTCGGATCGTTCTCGAAAAAAAAAATAACCTACCGTCAGCTATTATATCATAAAGACCTATTGAAAGGAATTAAAAATATAGAAAGTAGCAAAGAGGTAAATCTATTTTCAGAAATTGATAAAGTGCTAATTGAAAAGAATTTTAACAGTAGAGATTATATAGATTATATAATTGAACATGTAAAAGAGGAGATTGAGGTTGAGGAATCTCTGCCAAATCGCATAACAAAACTGCTTTTCTATCAAAAAGAATTTGACAGGATTTATTCGAACGAAAAAATATCGTTTGATCCGTGCAGGAATAATATAAAATATGTTTTACAAAACTGGTTTAAACAGGAAATTAATTATTTTGAAAGAAACCTTGAATTTAATGTCAAAACAAATCCTGATGATGAAATTATTTTAAAACCTTCCAATGTACCGGAAAGTAAAATTGAATGTGATTTATCTGCTGATCAGATTGCTTTAATTCTTAGAGCTGCTGATGAATCAAGGATTGTCAAAGCAAGGTCAATGAATCATTTCTTTAAAATGATAGTTCCTTATTTATCAACTCCTTTTAAGAAAGAACTTTCCTATCAATCGGTTAGAAGCAAATCATATAATGCTGAAGATCGTGATAAAGACATAGCAATTCAGACTTTAGAAAAAATTATTAAAAAAATTAATTCATATTAGTCACAATATCAATTGTTTAATCTGGAGAGATTAATAATAAATGAGTAACAAATTTTATTATTTACGACACATTATAAAAAAAACTTAGATCATGACCTTAATAGCAATATTTTTTCCATGTATTTCTTTTCTTTTAAGAGGAAAGATTTTGACAGCATTACTCTGTTTAATTTTACAGATTACTTTGATAGGCTGGATTCCTGCGGCAATATGGGCAGTTGTATCTCTGCAGAATTCAAGAGCCGACAGGCGCAATAATAAATTAATTAAAGCTATGAGAAAATAGCAGAATACTGCCCAATTAAATGTAATGCTCGCTAGAAATAATAAATTTTATTGTTTCTAGCGAGCATTTTTTAGGCTGTAGCCTCAGTATTTACTAGGGGTACAAAAAGGTACAACAAAAGTTGTACTTGTAGAAACTTCATAGTAGTTGTTCCTTTGACATGTAAATAAACCGTAAACCTTGTTAGAAACAGTTTATAAAGCAGAAGATGATGTGTAACTATAAATGAAGATGATTATGCTTTCAAATATTTCCTGGAGTAACTATGCAGTTACAGTTGTAGTATTACTAATTTTTTGGTACCTTTTTTTAATGTTTAAATTCTATTCCGGCTCTTTAAAAGAGTTATTAAACGGAAGACGAAAACTTTACTTTTTTAAAACAAAATCTAAAACGGAGAATAATCAGATTAAAGATCTGTTTTCGGAATTCAAAGAACCTTTCGATACTTTGGAAGATGCCAGAGAACTCGCTGCAAGATTAGAAAAGGCAGTTGTTGAATCAAGGCAGACCCATATTTCTGGGGAAGTATTCAAAAATTATATCAAATGTATCCTGGAGGAATATCCTTATGTAAAGAATTCTTCTCTTCGGGAAAAAATTAACTCCCTTTTGGTCTCAGAATGCGAAAAGCACCCGCAGCTGACTTTAACTTACCCGGAAATGGATGAGTTGTGGGATGAGACCATTTCTTAAAAAAATACAGAGGAATATTCCCCGTCCGCTCTAGTGCGGTATGGTAGTATGTGACAAAGGAGAATAGCTGATGTGACGGCGGTATTCCTCTGTTTCTTATTTCGATATGTAACCTTTAAATGATGAATGATGAAAAAATGCAGATGGAAATTAAAAAGTTTATTACAGAAAAGAAAGTTGCTGATGACTTCTTTTCTCTTAGCGGTATTAATAAACGGAAACGGTTTTGCCCAAGACGGAGTAGCCGGAATTAATGAAGCCAACCAAAAAGTGCGAAGTTATTTTGATGCAGGTACGGAATTGATGTATGCTGTTGGTGCTATACTTGGCCTTATAGGAGCGGTAAAAGTCTACCAGAAATGGAATGCAGGAGATCCAGATACCGGAAAAGTTGCGGCAGCTTGGTTTGGAAGTTGTGTATTTCTAGTTGTGGTAGCGACAGTAATTAAATCCTTCTTCGGGGTTTAAATAAAAGATCTTATGAGTAACAGTGTTTACCAGATCAACAAAGGAATCAATCAGAGCATAGAATTCAAAGGTTTAAAAGCTCAGTACATCTGGTATTTGGGTGGAGGTGTTGTAGCACTTATGATTCTTTTTGCTGTGATGTACATAGTTGGCTTACCATCTCTCTTTTGTGTTGGACTCGTTGGAACAGCCGGTGCTTTTCTTGTTTTTAAAATATACAAAATGAGTAATCAATATGGAGAGTACGGCATGATGAAGGCAGTGGCCAAGAAGCAGATTCCAAAATGCATTAAAGTTTACAGTAGGGGTATTTTTATAAAGATATAGCTACAGAGCGTTAAATATAAAAATGAAGAGAAGATGGAGAAGAGGATGGAAGATTTACTGCCGATCATGGCAGTGGAACATGATTGTATTTTATCAAAGCAGTGCGATGTAACAGTGGTATTTAAGGCTGAATTGCCTGAGATTTTCACCTTATCGGACCAGGAGTATGAAGCATTTCATCAGTCGTGGATCAAGGCAGTTAAAGTGCTTCCAAAGTTCTGTGTTTTTCATAAGCAAGATTGGTTTTTAGAAAATGGCTACCGAGCTGACTTTACAAGTGATGACAGTAGTTTTCTAACCAGAAGCAGTGAGCGGTTTTTTAATGAAAGACCTTTTTTGGATCATTCCTGTTACATTATGCTGACCAAGAAACCTCAGGGAAGAAAGAATTCAAGCTCGCTTTTTTCAAATCTTCTTCGACACTCAATAGTACCTGAAGAAACTTTAAAAGCGCAGATGCTGCAGGATTTTATTGACTGCACCGGCCAGTTTAAAAGAATTATGGAGGACAGCGGTTTTGTAAAGCTTACAAGACTAAAGAACAATTTACTTAAAAGTGAAAGCCGAAAATTGGGGCTGATTGAAAAATACTGTTTTCTATCAGAACGGGATGATTCATTTGTTTTTAAAGATATCAGGTTTGATGAAAGTTTAGCGGTCGGCGATAAACACTGTCAGCTTTTTACCCTTGGGGATGCGGCTGATCTGCCGGCGTTGTGCGGTTCGAGAATCAACTTTGATCGGTATTCGACTGATAAAACCAAATTCAGTATCGGTTTTGCATCCACTTTGGGACAGCTTTTATCCTGTAATCATATTTATAATCAGTATCTGTTTATTGAAGACGCCCAGAAAACTATTCAAAAACTCGAAAGCAAAAGGTTACGACTTCAGTCTTTATCGGCATACAGCAGGGAGAATATGATTGCAAGGGATGCAACGAATGATTTTCTCAATGAAGCAATATCCCAGCAGAGACTGCCTGTTAAAGCGCATTTTAATGTCCTGGCTTGGAGCACAGATAAGGAAGAACTGAAGGAAATTAAAAACAAAGTATCATCAGCTCTTGCTCAGATGGATGCAGCGGCCAAGCAGGAAACTGTTGGTGCTCCGCAGATTTTCTGGGCAGGTATGCCGGGAAACGCGGCTGATTTTCCAATGAATGACACGTTTGACACCTTCACCGAGCAGGCAGTATGTTTTCTAAATATGGAAACAGGCTATAGGTCCTCGCTGAGTCCGATGGGTATAAGGCTTGGAGACCGCCTTACAGGAAAACCTGTTCATGTTGATATCAGTGATGAGCCTGTGAAAATGGGTATCTGCACCAATAGAAACAAGTTTATACTGGGGCCTTCAGGAAGCGGTAAGTCATTTTTTACCAATCATATGGTCAGGAGTTATTATGAACAGGGAACCCATATTGTACTGGTAGATGTTGGACATAGCTACAAGGGGCTCTGTGATATGGTTAAGGGGTATTATTTTACGTATGATGAGAAGAACCCGATTCGTTTTAATCCGTTTTATATTTCAGAAGGAGACAGTCTGGATACCGAGAAAAAAGAAAGCATTAAAACACTGCTTCTGGCGCTTTGGAAAAAAGACGACGAAACTTTTAACCGAAGTGAGTATGTGGCTCTTTCCAATGCTTTGCAGTTTTATTATGAAAAACTGGATAAAGAACAGGAAATCTTTCCGTGTTTTGACAGCTTTTATGATTTTTTAAAAGATGAGTTTGTAAAGATTTTGGAAACTGACAAGGTGAAGGAGAAAGATTTTGATATTACCAATTTCCTGTATGTACTAAGACCATACTACAAAGGAGGAGAATTTGATTACCTGCTAAATGCTACAGAGAATTTGGAGCTTTTAAAAGAGCGTTTCATTGTATTTGAACTCGATAATATCAAGGATCATCCTATTCTTTTTCCTGTTGTGACGATCATTATCATGGAAGTCTTTATCAGCAAAATGAGAAAGCTAAAAGGTATTCGAAAAATGATACTCATTGAGGAAGCATGGAAAGCAATCGCCAAGGAGGGAATGTCCGAATATATCAAGTATCTCTTCAAGACTGTCCGTAAGTTCTTTGGAGAGGCCATAGTGGTTACCCAAGAAGTGGAAGACATTATATCATCACCAATTGTTAAACAAGCCATTATCAATAACAGTGACTGCAAGATCCTGCTGGATCAAAGTAAGTACCAGAATAAATTTGATCAGATACAGGAACTGCTTGGTCTCACTGAAAAGGAAAAGGCACTTGTACTGTCTGTTAATAAAGCTAATGATCCTGATAAGAAATACAAGGAAGTGTTTATTTCGCTAGGAGGGATGCTTTCAAAAGTGTACAGGACAGAAGTTTCTTTGGAGGAATATCTTGCTTATACAACGGAAGAAAGCGAAAAAGTAAAAATGAATGCTTATGCCCAAAAATTTGGAGGTGACATCAAAAAAGGCATCGCAGCAATGGCTCAGGAGATAAGAGAAGGAACCTAAATGAAAATGAAAAATGAAAGCAAAAATAATTACCTGTCTGATCTGTCTGCTTCTTGTCAGCACTCCGGCAAGACCTGCAGAAAAAACGGCTGTACTGCCGATACTTGAAATTGTAAAAGCGGTCACCAAAAAAGTGATTAAAGCAATTGACCTTAGAATTCAGAAACTGCAGAATAAAACTATTTGGCTTCAGAATGCCCAAAAGAAAATTGAAAATGCGCTTTCTAAATTAAAGCTAGATGAAATCTCAGACTGGACAAAGAAGCAGAAAGATCTTTATAAAGGTTATTACGAGGAACTTGCTAAAGTCAAATCTATTATTACCTATTACCAACGAATAAAAGATATTACTAAAAAGCAGAGCAGACTCGTTGCCGAATATGAAAGAGCCTGGAACCTGTTCAAGCAGGACAGTCATTTTAAAGAAAGTGAAATTCAGTATATGGAGCGTGTTTATTCGGGTATTTTGGAAGAAAGCCTTAAGAATATTGATCAGGTCTTTTTAATATTGGATTCCCTCACAACCCAGATGAGCGATCTGAAAAGACTCGAAATAATCAATAAGGCTGCAGATCAGATTGATGCTAATTACGATGATCTTACTCTTTTTAATCAGCAGAATGTAATGCTTAGCCTTCAGAGAGCCAAAACAGAAGCAGATGTAAATCAAGTTAAACAATTTTACGGAATTCCGTAATTCAAAAAAAATATCATGAAAAAAATTATTGTACTGTTCCTTGTTGGACTTTTTCTAAATCAAGAAATACAAGCACAGGCAAAGCAGCGAAAGGAACTGCTCTTGCAGATTGCAGCGCTTCAGGTTTACATTGAATACGCCAAAAAAGGGTATTCAGCGGTATCAAAAGGACTGAATTTTATTGGTGACGTGAAGAGAGGGGAAGTAAATCTGCATGATGATTATTTTACTTCACTTTTGAAGATTAATCCGAAGGTTAAGAATTATTATAAGGCTGCAGAAATTCTTTCTATGCAGTTTAAAATCATGAAAATCTATAAAAGGACATATGCCGATCTAAAAGGAAATGATCTGTTCCACGGGAGTGAACTGGATTATATAGAGCGTTCTTTTCAACGATTGCTTGAGAACTGCAGCGCGACCCTTGACCAGCTCTTGATACTAACAACGGATTCAAAACTGGAACTCAAAGACGACCAGAGAATAGAGCGGATTGATGCACTGCATAAAACCATGCTGGAGGATTATAATTTCTGTTTGTCTTTCAGTCGTGAAGCAAAGCTTTTGTCTTTGTCAAAATCGCGCGAAAAAAGTGATACGGAGCGGATAAATTCTATATACGGCTTATAAAATGATAGTTATGAAAAAATTAGTGATTTTAATATTGATAGTATTTCTAGTATTTGTACCTAAAAAGGCAAATGCGCAGTCAGCGGAAATCCAGCAGTTAATCTTAAACATTGAAAAATTATCCCAATTCAAAAAGATTTTAAGCGATATGAAAAAAGGATATGAACTGCTTTCACGAGGCTATAAAGCAGTTAAAGATATGTCAGAAGGAAATTTCAATCTGCATAAAACTTTCCTCGACGCTCTTATGCAGGTGAGTCCAGTTGTGAAGAATTATAAAAGAGTAGTGGATATCGTTAATTTTCAGATGCTGCTAGTGAGGGAAAGCAAAAATGGATTGAACCGCTTTGTGAAGAGTGACAGTTTCAGCTCGCAGGAAATCAAATATTTTGAAAAGGTTTACGGAAATCTTCTGAGCCAGAGTTTAAGGAATCTCGATGAGCTTACTATGGTTATTACCGCTGATAAACTCAGGATGTCTGATGATGAAAGACTCCAAGCGATAGATGAGATCTATCTACAGATGCAGGATAAGCTTTTGTTTCTAAGAGATTTTAATAAATCATCAAGTATTCTGGTACTTCAGAGAGCAAAAGAGGCAAAGGATGTTTATGCTTCCAAAGAACTTCAGGAATTAAAAAACTAGCAAGATGAATATTTATAAATGTTTTAAAACAGTTTTTTTTATAACTGGAGCGCTGCTGACGCCTTTTATGGTACAGGCACAAGGATTCGGAGATAATATGCAGAGCCTTCACTCAGTTTTGGATCAGCTTTACGATGAGATGATGCCTTTGTGCAGTAATCTATTAGCTGTAGGGCAGGGGATAGCTGGATTTGGTACAATCTGGTATATAGCTTCCCGCGTATGGAGGCATATTGTAAACGCCGAGCCGATTGATTTTTATCCACTGTTCAGGCCCTTTGTAATCGGATTTTGCATTATGATTTTTCCATCAGTATTGTCACTAATTAACGGGGTTATGAAACCTACCGTTACGGCAACGGCGGCAATGGTAACCGGTTCCAATAATGCTGTTGCAGTCCTTCTTGAAGAGAAAGAAAAAGCCATCAAAGAAACAAATGCTTGGAAAATGTACGTAGGGGCGGCGGGAACTGGAGATCGGGATAGATGGTATAAATATACCCATGATGAAGATCCTTCCAATGAAAGTATGCTGGCGGGAATTGGAAACGATGTCAAATTTGCGATGGAAAAAGCTTCGTATAACTTTAGAAATTCTGTCAAGGAATGGATGAGCGAGGTACTCAGAATTTTGTTTGAGGCTGCGGCCTTGTGCATTGATACGCTTAGGACATTTCAGCTCGTGGTGCTTTCTATCCTGGGGCCTCTTGTATTTGGAATAGCTGTTTTTGATGGCTTTCAGCATACGCTTACTGTCTGGCTGGCAAGATATATAAATATTTACTTGTGGCTTCCAGTGGCCAATATATTTGGAAGTATTATCGGCAAGATTCAGGAGTTGATGCTCAAACTTGACCTGTCCCAGGTACAGTCCACAGGAGATACCTTTTTCAGCAGGACCGATATGTCGTATCTCATTTTTATGATTATAGGCATAATAGGATATTTTACTGTGCCGTCGGTGGCGAATTACATTGTTCATGCAGCCGGAGGCGGTGCTTTAGGACAAAAAGTTACTGGTTTGTTAAGCACTTCAACCAGCTCAGTTGTTTCGAGAACATCACAAGGAGCTGGCATGGTGCTGGATTCAATGGGCAATGCAGCAGGGAGGATGTCACAGAGTATGTCTTCATCAGCAGGGAGTTCTCCCTATTTTGAAGAGAAAGGAAACTATATGAGCGATAAGCTTAAAGGAAACTCGAAATAAACTTAAAAAGAATAAGCCCATGTTTACCAAAATGAAAAATATAGATACAGCATTCCGGTATGTAAGAGGATTTACAATGCTCGTTATTGTGGGGTGTATTGTCATCTGCTGTTATACTCTTTATAAAAGTTTTGAGTCTGTAACCCAGATGCAGGATAAGGTTTATATACTGGCCAACGGAAAAGCACTCGAAGCTTACGCTTCAGAACGAAAGGATAATGTACCGGTAGAAGCAAGGGATCATGTGAAAACGTTTCACAAGTTTTTCTTTACCCTTGATCCCGATGATAAGGTAATTAAAACCAATGTCACAAAAGCGCTTTATCTGGCTGATGACAGTGCCAAACGGATTTATGACGACCTGAAAGAAAATGGCTTTTATTCCGGAATTATCTCGGGAAATATCAGCCAAACCATTCAGATTGACAGTATCGCAATCGATACCCGTGAATATCCCTACCGCTTTAAATGTTTTGCAAAACAGAATATCATAAGGACTACCAGTATTTTAAAAAGGAGTCTTCTTACAGAAGGAGGCCTTAGGAACGTATCGCGAAGTGATAACAATCCGCACGGTTTTTTAATCGAGAGATGGAATACCATTGAAAACAAAGATTTAGCTGTTGAGAATAGAAAATAACCATTATGAAATCATTATTCAAAAAACGTGAAACGCCTTTTACTTATCATAAATATTACACATTTATGCAAGAGAAATGGGCTGAGAAAATGAATGTAATGACCTGTGGTCTTTCCAAAGCAAAGCTTATGTACCTGCTGGTTTTATTTACCGTTCTGACAGCCGGTTATTTCATTTACAATATTTATGCAGCGCTTTCAAGGAGTAATTCTCTTCAAGTCAATAACACAGCTGTTATTTCAAAAATTAAAAGTATCAATATTAAAAAGTAAAGTCATGGAGCAAAAAACAATATCAATTAAAGAAACCAAGAAGCGAAAATTGCTTCTGGTTCTTCCTGTCATAACACTTCCTTTTATCACTATTCTGTTTTACACTTTGGGAGGAGGACAAGCGGAAGCAATGGAAGCTAAAAATGATATAAAAAAGGGATTTAATTTTAACCTTCCTATTCCAAAATTTAAAGAAGATTCGGCGCTTGATAAAATGAGTTATTATGATCAGGCAGCAGTAGATTCTATTAAACTTCAGGAGCAGATTAAAAAAGACCCTAATTATTCCAATCAAAAAATAGCAGAAGAATCCCTAGGAGAATTTGCAGATACCGATTTTACAGCAGAGCGTTTTCAAAAAGGAAAAATGGCTTTTAATTCATCATCATTTCAAGATAGAAATGAGCAAAAAGTGTATGAAAAACTAGAGGCACTTCAAAAAGCGATCAGCCAGCCTGCTTTGCCTGGCAATTACGGTCAGGATATGAGGGAGTTCGAAAACTATGGTTCTTCAAAAGGAGTCGCCGATGAGGTTAAAAATCTGGAGAAAATGATGGCCACGATGGGAGAATCTCAGCAGCCTGACCCAGAGCTTAAACAGCTTGGTGGAATGCTTGAGAATATATTGGATATTCAGCATCCGTCCCGTGTACAGGAGCGTTTAAAAGAGTCCTCAGATAGTAAAAAAGGTAAAATCTTTACGGTTAAACATAAAAAAGAAGAGGATAATATCACTTCGCTACAACAAAATGACGTCCCCGCCAATTTTATACAATCAAATTCATTTTATAGTATCGATGAAATTATAGATCCCGGTCTCTTTCAGAATTCGATTGAGGCCGTAATACACGAGACCCAGACCATTGTAAATGGTTCAGTGGTAAAACTGAGACTCATTATCGATGTAATGCTGATGGGCACTATAATTCCCAAGAACACTTTTTTGTACGGTACGGCTTCTTTAAAAGGAGAGAGACTGGAAGTTAAAATCGATAACATTCAGTTTCGAAATTCAATTTTCCCTGTTGAATTAACAGTTTATGATATCGACGGAATTGACGGCATTTATATTCCAGGTGCCCTCAGCAGGGATGTTGCTAAAGCTTCGGCGGACCGGTCTATTCAGACCTTTGGAATGACAGGGCTAACAGATTCCTGGGGAGCGCAGGCTGCCGGAATGGGAATTGAAGCAGCTAAGAGCCTTATTAGTAAAAAAGTAAAACTCATAAAAGTGGTTGTGAAAGCAGGATATAAAGTGCTTCTGTATGATGAAAAACAAAAGAATTTAAAACCATAAAAAAAATAGAAGATGAAAATAATTAATTATTTGTTTTTAACCAGTTTACTGCTGGTTTCTGTTCTAGTTTATCCGCAGTTAAATAGCAGGGAAACTGTCAATGAAGATCAGTATGAGAATCTTCAGATCGGGTACTCTAAAACAACAAGCATCGTTTTTCCTTACTCAATTAAAAGTGTAGATAAAGGAAGCGCTGATGTGCTGGTTCAGAAAGCCAAAGGAGTGGAGAATATACTACTGTTGAAAGCAGCTAAACAGTATTTTTTCCAGACCAATCTGACAGTGGTCACTACCGACGCCCGATTGTACGTATTTGTACTGAATTATAATGAAGACTGTCCCGACTTAAACATAAAAGCAGAAAATGCTGCGGCTGCCAGTAAAGATGTTTTATTTTCAATGGAGAACGAAAATCAAAAGAAAATAGAACAGCTGGCCTCACTTGTCTTATCAAAAAAGAAAAAGACCAGCGGATTAAAAAAATCGAAGTTTCAGATTAGGCTTGAGGTAAACGGTATTTTTATTCATCAGGATGTTTTGTATTTGAGGGTCGTATTTGAAAATAAATCCAAAATTAATTATGATATCGACCAGCTGCGTTTTTTTATAAGGGATCAGAGAAAATCGAAACGAACTGCGTCACAGGAAATAGAAATCTTACCGCTGTATACTACTTCATCATCTGCTGTAATTCCCTATAAGTCTGAAGTAATAAAAGTCTATGCACTAGAGAAATTTACGATTCCTGAGAATAAGTATCTGACACTTCAGCTCATCGAAAAGAATGGCGGAAGGCATTTAGAGGTTAATATTAATAATAATCTGACCGATAAAGTATTTCCAATTGCGGAATACAGCAGTAGTGCTTATTAAGCTTTAAAAAATCAATTATGACTATAAATATTGCAGATGCTGAAATGCTGTCGTCGTTTGCTGAGGAAATGGCTTCTTACGGATATCACTTCGCAGCTTTTCCTTCAGATCAGATAACTGATTCCGGTACGATTGAGTTTTTTAGAACCTCATTGGATGCACAGGAATACTGTCTGGTGATGACTAATGATGCGGACTATTTTGAAAATATGCCGATTGAATCGCTCATAGGCGACTTAAACATACTTATGAAGAGCGGGATTAATACTTCATGCAATGAGGCATTTGATCTTACTGCATTTGCCCGATTGGAAAGGGAGAAAAAGGAATTATTAGAAAATAACTTAAATATAAACACAATGAATCAGAAAAATTTAGAATACTTGAAAGACCAGTTAAAATATACTGGATTTGGTGAGACGTTCGAAGCTGAACTGAAAGAGAACATGCTCAAAGGAGATAAGGATTTTAAAATTATCCACACCGGCATTATGAATAATGGTGTCCCAAACAAAGATACCTTGACAGTTGAATTGAACTTTAAGAAGTCAGACCAGACTGATATGTATTTTTTTAATTCCTATCATGTGAATCTGCAGAAAGAGGAAAATAAGCCGGGACTGGAGCAAACCTTTTATATCAACAAAGACAGCAGTAGCATAACTATGAAAGAGGCTTATAATTTAATGGAGGGCCGATCTGTCAATAAAGACCTAAAAAATAAAGAAGGTGACGTTTACAACGCTTGGTTAAAATTCGATTTTAAAGAAACTGACGCCGACAGTGCGGGTAACTTTAAACTGAATCAGTATCATCAAAATTATGGATATGATCTGGAAGCCAGTCTGTCAAAACATTCTATTAAGGAACTTGAGACACCGAAGTTTAAGGAAGATCTTTTGAATTCGCTGAAAAAAGGAAATCTGCAGTCGGTAACTTTCGTGGTCAGCGGTGTTGAAAGTAAAATGTATGTAGAAGCAAATCCGCAGTTTAAAACGGTGAATGTTTATGACGGAAATCTTCAGCGAATTAATCACCGTGAAAGTAAGGAGCAGAAACAAGGTGAAGCTGAAAACAAATCTGTTTCAAAAGAACAGAAAAAGAATATTGACGCTGATTCAGACTCTGAACCTGAAAATAAAAAGAATAATAAAAAAAGTAAATCGCATTCGATTTAGTAATGGACAGTTTAAAACCCCTATCTGATTTTTTCTCTGCTGTTGAAAAAGATTTTCGCATCAGTTCAACGCATATCGCCATTTATGCGGCACTGCTGAAATTTAGATCAGATATGGGTTTTATTAATCCTATTGCAGCATCCGCAGATGATATTAAACCGATTGCGAAACTTTCTTCATCGAAAGTATATCTAAGGTGTATAGGTGAACTTAATGAATACGGCTATATAGTTTATGTGCCGGTAAAGAAAAGAAGGCAGAAGAGCAAGATTTATTTTTTAACCGAGCAGTAAGTAAAATGAATTAAAAAATTAAGTTATGAGTAAAGCAGTAACGAAAGAAGATTTAAGACAATTTGGACTGGTGCTTTTTGACAAGATACAAACTGCATTTGCCAACGCAAATTTTGCTGATAAGAGTTCGATGGATTCTGAGTGGCTTAAAAGCAAATCAGTGAGAAAACTACTTGATATTTCTGCCGGTTCTGTGCAGAACCTAAGGACGACTGGCAAAATCCGCTTTAAAAAAGTCTTGGGCTCGTATTATTATAGTAAAGAAGATCTTCAAAAACTTTTTAGTAATGAATCGAACCCATGAGCCCACTGAAAATCAAGTAATGAATTACTTATCAATTTATATGGATGATTCAAGATTGAGCGTTTGGCATCTGGCCATTTTAATGGCAATTCTAAGTTTAGGATATAGGCAAGGGGAGGAGAAGATAATCAAAGTCAGCCGCAGTAAGATTATGGCATTGTCCCATATAAATACAATACCTACATATCATAAATATTTTAAACAACTTCAAATATTTGGATACATTATTTACCGGCCTTCCTATCATCCAGGTTATAAAAGTGAAATTGAACTACATGAAAATAGGTTATCTCAAGAGTTGTGAGATAACCTATTTTTTTACCATCTATTTAGAATTATCAGTTTATTAATTAAGATGAAATGTTATACTTCTTTTTAATGGCTTGTATTTCTTTTTCCAATCTGCTAAGTACAGCGATGTCCGTTTTGGATATCTTAGGAGCATCTTTGTTTAGCTTTTTTTTAAGCAGTGACATTTCTCTTCCAATTGTTGCCTGTTCTGTTATAGCATAGGCTTCGGTTTGTTTGACAGACGAATGGCCAAGCATTTCTTTAACAACATTGATAGGGACATTATTGTTTAATGTAACTGTACTTCCAAAAGTCCGGCGTGCCATATGAGTGTTAAGTGTAAAAGGGAAACCGCATAGAATTGCGATCTCTTTAAGATACTCGTTCATTTTCTGGTTGGAAGAAACAGGTAACACAGTACCGCGCTGCAGACACAGAGGGTGGTCTTTATATTTCTCAATAATTTTGAGAGCCTGAGGAAGCAGTGGGACATTTGTGGTGGAATTCGTTTTTTGTCTCTCAGACATGATCCATAAGTTCCCATCAATGCCTTTTTTAATATCGGTTTTTTTCAATTGATATGCGTCAATATAGGCCATTCCTGTGTAACATTGGAATACAAATACATCTCGAACAACATTGAGCCTGTCTGTGGTAAAATAATGTCTTTCCAATTCATATAACTCCTGTGTCGTAAGGGGTTTTTTTACCATTTTTGTTTTACGTCCTTTAAAGTTCTTAAAAGGGTCTTTTAAGATTATTTCCTTATCGATTGCTCGAATGACAATCTTTTTGAAATTGGCAATGTATTTAAGTGTTGTATTGTTGCTGCAATTTCGGACTGTTCTAAGGTAAAACTCAAAGTCTTTTATAAATTCCAGATTCAGATCTGTAAATTCAATGTCTGTGCTTT
This sequence comes from Flavobacterium aquidurense, assembly GCA_900107365.1. GTDB lineage: Bacteria > Bacteroidota > Bacteroidia > Flavobacteriales > Flavobacteriaceae > Flavobacterium > Flavobacterium aquidurense. The sequence goes on along the minus strand of FNPS01000009.1, from coordinate 140,420 downwards.
TAAACTTGAATTTAATAAAAGCTGTTAAATGGTTTTTTGTGATAGTAAAGCGGTCAAGGGTCCCTTTAGCATATCCTTTTCCCAGCAGGGCTGTCATTTCATTATTGTGTTTTTGAAATTCCTCCAGCAGTTTAACCCTTGGAGTAATTTTTCCCAGAACGTAATCCATAACCTTTTCTGAAGTTATGGGTTTTCCGCTGTACATAATCTCTGTTTTGTATTCATTGACTTTTAAAATCAGTGAATCCAAAAAGAAGTTAAGGGATCTTGCATCTTCTTTTGTACCGATTGCTCTTTCGGTTTTTTGGTCCCAGCGGGTGCTGTCCCATTTACGTTTGGTGGATGTTTCCTTTGGAATTCCGTCTACAGTTATTCTAAGATAAACTGTTCTAATTTTACTTTCATTGCGGGGGATTTTCAAAAAGAAAACCAACCCAAAGCTGCTTTCTAACATAATTCAACTTTTTAGATTAATAAATGTAGAATTATAGCATCAAAAAAACAAGTCGTTAACCTCCTTAACCCCTGTATTTACAAGTGTTCAGGTGCAATTCTGTGGCACATTTTGCAAACACCCAAATGTGCCACGATTCTGCCACAAAACTTTTGAGTGTTTTTACAAAGTTTGAAAAGTGTCTTAAAAGCAAAAAACCTGCGAATCCTAGGATTTGCAGGTTTTACCACGTTTTTTATGGGTTTTTGAAAAGATTGAAAAAGTGACCTTTTTACTTCTTTTACCCTTTTTGTGGGGAGAGCAGGATTCGAACCTGCGAAGTTCACACAGCAGATTTACAGTCTGCCCTCGTTGGCCGCTTGAGTATCTCCCCGATCTCAGCATTGATGCGCTTTGTTGTTCTAAGCGGTTGCAAATATATAAACGTTTTTGATGTTTACAAACTAAAATCGCACTTAATTTTAAGTTATTTTTCAATTAATTTTTAAGTTGTTGGTATTGAATAAAATAAAAAAGCCTGTATTATGAAGTTTTTTTTGATTTGTACAGAATATTGCTCTTTTTTGTCAAAAAGGACTAGTGTTTTCGATCTAAATTTTAGAACTTCTTAAGTCTTTAATAATATTTTCTCTTAGGTTTCAAGTGTAAAAGTTGCTGAAATTAATTCAATATAATATTCAGTAGAAATTGACGCTTCCTAAAAAGATAGGGTTGAAATGCTTGCCCAGGTTAAGTTATCTTTTAAAAAAGCATCTTTCCCTCATTTACTTCTTTATCTACAAATAAACGTACCGTATTTAATTCTTTAGTAGTGTATTCTTTTAACTACTGGTAGCAACATTGGTTGAAGTTGCTTTTGTTAAATTTTTAGTTTGGTATTGTATAAAACAAAAAAATCTCCCTGGGGAGATTTTTTGTTAATGCATAATATTTATTATTATTTGGCTAATAGCTCTAAAATTTTAGCTCTTAATTCAGGACCTCTTAGGTCTTGAGCAACTACTTTTCCTGATGCATCAAGAATAAAAGTTGCCGGAATTGATTGAACACCATATTGTGCAGCGATTGGTTCGTCCCAAAATTTAAGGTTCGAAACATGTGTCCAGGTTAAGCCATCTTTTGCAATAGCTTCTTTCCACTTGCTGGCTTCTTTATCTAAAGAAACTCCAATTATATTTAATCCTTTAGCATGTAATTCTTTGTAAATAGCTACAACATTCGGATTTTCTTTTCTACATGGTCCACACCATGAAGCCCAGAAGTCAACAATAGTTACTTTTCCTAAACTTTCTTTAAGTGAAACAACTTTGCCTTCAGGATTTGGAGCAGAAAAGTCTGATCTTCATTTAGCGCTACCAACAGGAGGAGCTGTTGCACCAACTGCAGGCATTTTTGCTTGACCTATTTTTGTTTTTACATCTTTACCAGGAGTAGTGTTTTTTAAAGACTCATCTAAAGAATTGTATATAGCTTCTGTTTTTTTAATATCAGCAGAAGGATCACCTAACATACCTTGAACGATTAGAACAGAAATGAAAGATTTTGGGTGAGATTCAGCGTAAGTAAGGTATTTCTTTTTAGAATCTGCCTGAACTTCCGTTTGAATAGTCATGTATTGTTTCATCAAACCGTTGATCGTTGCAGTATCTTGAGCTTGTTGAGCTTGTTGCATTTTCTGAGTATTATTTTTCTGAAAATCGATTAATTTCTTTTGAGTTTTTGTAAGCTCATCATTAAATTTTACGAATTCATCATTGCTGTAAGTACCTGCAATTTTAGTTTTGTGAATACTGTCTTTATCAATTGCAACAGTGATTTCTCCTGTTTCTAAGATGAAAGGAATTGGTCCGTTTGCATCCTGAAGAATTAATGTGTGGAAAGATGGTTCTGCTACTTTTCCTTTTATTTCGAATTTTTCGTTTTCAACTTTTACTGTATCAAGGGCAACTGCCATTTTTGTTGTTGGATCTGTACCTTGAAGAATGATAGTTTTCCCGTTTGCGATTCCTTTTGCAGTTCCTGTAATAAGGTATTCTCCGTCTTTAACTTTGCTGCATGACATTATCGCAACTGAAGCGGTAAGTAAAAAAAGTATTTTTTTCATTATAAAATTAATTAGTTAATTGATTTGTGCAACAAAAGTATCTAAAAATATAAAACATAAAGAATTTTGTAACCTAAAATTTTGTTATAGTTTTTTGGGGTACAACCATCATGTTTTCAGGGTGTTTGTTGGTGTTATATGATTTAAAACTCTTAAATTAATGCTTATTTATACTCAAGCTAAGTAATTTTCTGATTTTAAAGCATAAAAAAAGCACTCTGTTTACAGAGTGCTTTTTGGTATATTCTAGCGTAAAACTATTCTTGATTTGTTTTCTTTCTCCATGTGAAAGAGTTCAAAATGTGTCTTTTTGCGAATCTTCCAGGAGAGTCAGCATTAACCATTTTTACGTAAGTTGCTTTAGGAACACTAATGTATTCATAAACACTTCCGTTAGAAAAATCGATAATTAAACGACCTTCAACAAACTTATAATCTGTAATTGAACAAGTTGAAATTGTTTCAGTATATTCTGGTAAATTTGCTTTAATCGTCTCAGGATTAATACTTACCAAAAAGTGATAAGCCTCAATAATCGCTTTACTTTTTTCTTCTGCTGCTTTTAAACCAGCATCATCACCTTGAAATTTATCAGGATGAGCTTCTTTCATCGCATTACGATAAATGGTTTTCAAATCTTTTAACTCAGCAGTTTTGTCTACGTTTAGTAACTTGCGGTATTCAACTATTTTTTTCATAAATAAAAGGTAACTTATTGTCTATTAGTTTGAAATGAGTTTTTTTTACTTCAAAACGACAAATTTTTTGCAAAGGTACACTTTTTTTTAACTTTTTACTTTTAAGGTAAAAAATATTCGAAAAAATAAAGACTGTACGTTGATTTTAACCGCAAAGGGCGCAAAGTTTTTTATTTCTGCAATTGTAAAACGCAAAAGTTCGCAAAGCTGTATGTTTAAGCTTTGCGAACTTTACGGTTAAGTTACACGCATTTCAACCTGAAACTTGAAACCTGAAACCTGAAACCTGAAACAAATTTTATTTGTTTTCCGGTTTATGATTGGCTTTATCGAAGTTTTTAGATTTCTTAGGATATTTATCATAACTAATATCACTCGGATTTTCGATCACCGATTTAATCGTAACCCAATCTCCAAGATTAAAATTTGAATGCGCTATTTTGTAATCTAAAAGATATTCCCCACAAAAATAATTGTTGTTTTCATCTTTTTCGATGATACCGGTATAAACTCCTTTTTGGGGCATTTTTTCTTGTGAATCCTTAGACATAACTTTTAATTTTTAAATTGATGCAGCAAAGTTAATCAATTAATGTTTGTTTTAGGGAGTTCGCGACAATCTCAGTATATTTGCATATGCAAAAAAACTTCAGGCCACATCCAAATTCGTTCAAAAACACCTTTTGTGTTTTTCATGAAGTGCTTCCGGAGGTAATTGAAGGCTTAAAAAAACAATTTGAAAGTAAGGCGGGAAGTGCCTACTATTATACTGAAACCGGAATGTACAGAGTTTCGAATCACTGGGGAAGATTAGCCAATAGTAAATGGCGTTTAATTGCAATGGAACCGGAAACATCTTCGAAAACAAAAATCGGTTTTGCAGCCTGGAGTGAATTTTATCCTGATAATGCAGAAGAGAAACTATATTATATTGAAGCCAATTTTGATATGAATACAGTAATCTATCAACATAAAAATAATCCGGTCTATGATAAAAAAGCGATTCTGAGAACGAGTTTTGAAACGACAAAACGTATTAAACAAATCAGAAACCTGCAACAATTAACTTCCTGGGCAAAACATTTTGATGAAGATATTGATGTTTTGAGAGAAACGATAATAACAGAATTGATTTATACCGAGAAAACATTAGAAGAAATTAAAAGAGAAATATAATGGGACGCAACAACGAAAAGAACATCAAAGCTCACAATGACAAATTGCACAAAGCCCAAAATAAAAAGAAACAGGCTGAAGTTGCACGCAAGGAAAAGCTGAAAGAAATTGTAAAAAAGTTCAACGAAGATAAAAAGAACGAAGAGTAATAATAGTTTCAAGTTTTCTTTGTTTCAGGTTTCAAGTTGTTGATACCAGAAACAAAAGAAACATGAAACATGAAACAAATAAAATATGAATAGTAAATTCGAAGATTTAAAAGTGAGTGTGCAGGAAATTATTGATTTGATTGCTGCAAAACAAGATAGAGAAGCAAATAACAAATTACTTGATGTCAGTGATGTTTTAGACGAAATGCTGGATCATGCTGAAGAAGATGAAGAATTAAGAGAAATTAGCAGATACCAGGTTTTATTGAACCAGTTGCATGTTAAGATCAATGGAGAAGAGGCGGTTGATGGAGAATAAAAAATGTTTTTGTGATACTGGTCAATTATTTGATGATTGCTGCGGATTATATCTTATAAACAATCAAAAAGCAGCAACGGCGGTAGCTTTAATGCGTTCAAGATATTCTGCTTATGCCACTCATAATGCAGAATATCTTTTAGAAACTACTCATGTTTCAGAAAAAAAAAATTATTCAAAGAGTGAAATTCTAAAATGGGCCACATCTAATAAGTGGCAAAAATTAGAAATTTTAAGCTTTACTGAAAATAAGGTGGAGTTTAAAGCGTATTTTTTAGATTCAAATAGTCAGCGACAAACCCATTATGAATTCTCAACATTCAAATTTGAAAATGGTGCGTGGTATTATGTTGATGGAAAGTTTGAATAATTGACAGAATTTGCCTCATTTTCAACTACTTTTGCCTAAATATTTTAACTAAAAATTAATAAACGTTTCTTTTTTCGTAATTCTAAAAAGCTGTAATTTTAGAACTATGAAAAACGAATTTAAAAAAGGTTTTTATTTTAAGTCGTACGAAGCCCCATTTCAGTCTCCGTTTGAAAAACTTTTTGGCATTTTCAAAGAGCTTATCACCCATACTTCGGGCGATTTTGATGAAGCTATAGACTGGCTTCGGGAGTTAGATAAAGAATATAAACTGACGGATGAGAACTACACGATCGATGATTTTATCGAAGATTTAAAAAAGAAAGGTTACATAAAAGACGAAGCAAAACCTGATGGCACTGCTGGTTTTGGAATTACGGCTAAAACAGAACGAGCAATCAGACAACAAGCCTTAGATCAGATTTTTGGCAATTTGAAACGTTCCGGAAACGGAAATCATAAAACGAAACATGCCGGAAATGGAGATGAACATACCGGAGAATTCCGTGAATTTAATTTTGGAGATGGTTTAGAACGAATTGCTTTAACCGAGAGTTTGCGTAACGCGCAAATCAACAATGGTGTAGAAAGTTTTATGCTGACCGAAAATGATTTGGTTGTTGAGGAAACACAGTACAAAGCGCAAATGAGTACGGTTTTGATGATTGACATCAGCCACAGTATGATTTTATACGGAGAAGACCGAATTACGCCTGCAAAAAAAGTAGCGATGGCGTTGGCCGAATTAATTACAACACGTTACCCTAAAGACACGCTTGATATTTTAGTTTTCGGAAATGATGCCTGGACGATTCCTATTAAGGATTTACCCTATTTGCAAGTTGGCCCTTATCATACTAATACAGTTGCTGGTCTTCAATTAGCGATGGATATTTTGCGAAGAAAGCGAAATACCAACAAACAAATTTTCATGATTACCGACGGAAAACCAAGTTGCGTTCGCGAACGTGATGGTTCCTATTATATGAACAGTAACGGGCTTGATGAATACATAGTTGACAAATGTTACACACAGGCGCAACAAGCCAGAAAATTACATATTCCTATTACAACTTTTATGATTGCAAACGATCCGTATTTGCAGCGTTTTGTGAATCATTTTACAGAAGCCAATCAGGGAAAAGCATTTTATACCGGATTGAAAGGTTTAGGTGAAATGATTTTTGAAGATTATGAAACGAATAGGAAGAAAAGAGTGAGGTAATTTAGGCTCAAAGGTTCATAGCAGCAAAGGTTCAAAGGTTTTCTGTAGAGGCGCAAACTGTTCCTCCACGCAATTCAAAATATAAAAAATAACAAATTGAATTTTAAATAATTTAATCTTTCAATTTTTAAATCATCAAAATGGAAATAAATACTATAAAAACACTAGGTCAATTAAAGGCTTCAGGATATAAGACCACAAGTATCAAAGATGAATTGCGAAATAATCTTCGTGAGAAAATCAAATCCGGAACTCCGGTTTTTGAAGGTGTTCATGGTTTCGAAAATACGGTAATTCCAGAATTGGAACGCGCTATTTTATCCCGACATAATATCAACTTATTAGGACTTCGTGGTCAGGCGAAAACTCGTTTGGCTCGCAAAATGATCGAATTATTAAATGAATATATTCCGTTTGTTTCGGGTTCAGAAATTAATGACGATCCGTTAAACCCGATTTCGCGTTTTGCAAAAGATTTAATTGCCGAGAAAGGAGATGAAACGCCAATTTCGTGGTTGCACAGAAGCGAACGTTTCTTTGAAAAGCTAGCCACGCCAGATGTAACCGTAGCCGATTTGATTGGAGATGTGGACCCGATAAAAGCAGCGAATTTAAAATTATCGTATGCTGATGATCGCGTGATTCACTTCGGAATGATTCCAAGAGCGAATCGTTCTATTTTTGTTATCAACGAATTACCCGATTTGCAAGCCAGAATTCAGGTAGCATTATTTAATATTTTGCAGGAAGGCGATATTCAGATTAGAGGTTTCAAATTGAGAATGCCGTTGGATATGCAATTTGTATTTACGGCAAATCCGGAAGATTATACAAACAGAGGAAGTATTGTTACGCCTCTTAAAGACAGGATTGGTTCTCAAATTCTGACACATTATCCGGAAAGTGTTGCCATCGCCAGAACCATTACAGAGCAGGAAGCAAAATTAGACGAAACCCAAAGCGAGATTGTTTACGTACCAAGTCTGGCTAAAGATATTCTGGAACAAATTAGTTTTGAAGCGCGTGACAGCGAATACATTGATAATAAAAGCGGTGTTAGTGCCAGAATGAGTATTACGGCTTACGAGAACTTAATTAGTACAGCAGAACGTCGCGCCTTAAAAGCCGGAGTTGATCATACGATTTTGCGCTTGTCTGATTTCATTGGAATTATCCCTGCCATTACAGGAAAAGTAGAATTGGTTTACGAAGGAGAGCAAGAGGGAGCAGCTGGGGTGGCGCAAAATTTAATTGGTTCAGCAATCCGAACTCTGTTTCCTGATTTCTTTCCGAAAATTGAAAAATTAGAAAAACCTGGAGAAAAAACACCATATTCTGATTTGATAGAATGGTTTTTTGCAGAAAGTGGTTTCGAATTGTTAGATGATGCTTCAGATGCTGAATATAAAAGTATTCTGGATGAAGTAACACCATTAGATACTTTATTAAAGAAATATCAGCCTCAGTTAGATAAAAAAGACCACTATTTCATGAAGGAATTTATTTTATGGGCTTTGGTAGAATATAAAAAATTAAGCAAAGATCGATTTGCACAAGGACATCAGTTTAAAGATATGTACGGAAGTTATATAAGTAAATTATAAATTGTACATATGTAAATTGTGAGAAGTGAGATGTGAATTGTGAGTTTTATTTGTTACTTATAATTTACATCTCACTTCTCACTTTTCACAATTTACAAAAAATAAGTGATTACCAGTTTTATTTCGGCTACCTTGCTCCGTTGGCTGTATTTGCAGTTTTTCCCAAAAATAAAATGGAAGAAGGTTTTGAAGATTTGATTGCAAGTTATATCGAAAATAAAGTAGGTATTTCAGAGCATTTTTTAAGTAGGGAACTAGCAGGTAATCTTAAACAAAATCTACTCGATTTAAATCAGAGAAATTTGTTGTCTGAAGCAGGAATAGGTAACTCTGAGAAACTTTCATACGACGGCGCGGTCAGAAGTGATTCAATTTATTGGCTCGATAAAAAGCATAATAATGTTTTCGAAAATGAATTCTTCGCGCAAATTGACGCTTTCATTATTTATTTAAATGAAAGCTGTTATGCCGGAATCACCGGTTATGAATTTCATTATTCATTATATGAAAAAGGCGATTTTTACCTGAAACATCTAGATCAATTCAAGAATAACCCAAGTCGAAAGTATTCTATGATCAGTTACCTTAATAGTAATTGGCTGGAAAGTGATGGAGGAGAATTGATGATTCATCAGGAAAATAACAATCAAAAAATTTCACCTACTCAGGGTAAAACCGTTTTCTTTAAAAGTAATGAATTGGTTCATGAAGTTTTAGTTACCCAAAATACCAGAATGAGTATTACGGGTTGGCTGAAAAGTGATTAATTTGGAAATTATAAGCTGGAGAAGTGCTATTTTTGCATTCAAATTTTATCCTATGTTATTTCTTATTCTTAGTATTCTTTGCAGTGTAATTGTTGGAGTTGTTTTTAAATTCACTCGTAAATTTGATACTAATCCAATTCAGATTGTAGCATTCAATTATGTAACGGCATTGGCACTATGCTATTTTACTTTCAGTCCCAATTTAAACGAAGTTGATGCAAAAGCACCATGGAATATTTACATTGCGATTGGAATATTATTACCAGTCGTTTTTCTATTTTTAATCGCTTCCATAAAACACATGGGAATCGTAAAAACGGATGCAGCTCAGCGTTTATCTCTTTTTATTCCAATATTAGCAGCCTGGTTTATTTTTAAAGAAGAATTTAATTCCTATAAAGTAATCGGACTTGTGATTGGCTTTTTGGCACTTTTATTTATCTTAAGAAAACAATCTGAAAACGCAGAAAATAAATGGATTTATCCAGCGATAGTTTTATTAGGTTTCGGAATAATAGATATTCTTTTCAAGCAAATTGCATTATATACCACATTGCCTTATCCAACATCTTTATTTGTTGTTTTTACGATCTCCTTAATAATCGCTATTGGAATTGTGGTATTTGAAATGATCACAAAAAAGGAAAAACTCACCGTAAGAAATATTCTTTTCGGCGGTTTAGTAGGACTATTTAATTTCGGAAATATATTGTTTTACCTGAAAGCGCACAAAGCTTTTTCAGAAAATCCATCAACTGTTTTTGCGGGAATGAATATGGGAGTGATTGTTCTCGGAAGTTTGGTTGGTCTCTTTTTTTTCAGGGAAAAATTATCCAAAATTAACTTCATCGGTCTTTTTTTGGCCTTAATTGCGATAGTCTTTATTGTTATTTCGCAATTTAAGTAAAAATTTTCTGTAGTCTAATTCGTTTATTTACAGCTCTTTTGAAGTTAAGTTTTAAATTATTTAAAATAAACTCGACTAATTCTATAGAATTTAAGAAATATATTTATAAATTTGTCCCAACAATGAAATACTCTAGTCAAAATATCATTCAGGTTATGTGCGCCACCACGTTGTGTTGCATGGTGAACTATGCAGTGAAATGGCGTTAATAGAAAATCACTTGTTAGTTATTTTTTTTTTTAGCCTTTCATGCACCATGAAAGGCTTTTTTTAGAACTATTAAAAAATAAAGAAATGAGATCCAATAGAAATACGAATATTATGATGCAGTGCTGTCTGATAAAAATTCCATGTTGTCGAATGCGATGATTAGGGAGGAATAAATGCTTTTATACTATAGGGTAGAAGTATTTTCATGATAAAAAAAGGTACAAATCAAATATTCAAATTTAAAAGATATACAATATGAGCACAGAAATAATTAAACAGAACCCCTTTCAATCAATGATTGATCGTTTTAATATCGCAGCCGATATTCTTAATTTAGACGAATCAATCAGACAAAAATTGCAGCGTCCGGAAAAACAAATCGTGGTTAATTTTTCGATTGTGTTAGATAGCGGAAAAGTTCAAAATTTTGAAGGATATCGCGTTATTCACAATACTGCATTGGGACCATCAAAAGGTGGAATTCGTTACGATCTAGCTGTAAATCTGGACGAAGTCAAAGCACTTGCCGCCTGGATGACCTGGAAATCTGCCGTGACCGGAATTCCTTTTGGAGGAGCAAAAGGCGGAATTATTTGTGATCCAAGAAAACATTCTAAGGCGGAATTAGAAAAAATTACCAGAGGATACACTAAAGCATTAGCGGATATTTTTGGACCAAATAAAGATGTTCCGGCACCAGACATGGGGACAGGTCCAGATGAAATGGGCTGGCTAATGGATGAGTTTTCGTTACTTCATGGTAAACCTATTCATGCCGTGGTAACTGGAAAACATTTACATTCCGGAGGTTCATTAGGAAGGGTAGAAGCAACCGGAAGGGGTGTAAGTATTATTACCTTATTAGCCCTGCAAAAATTAAAATTAAGACCAGCAAGATCTACTGCGGCTATCCAGGGCTTTGGAAACGTAGGATTGCATTCGGCTTTATTTTTACACGAAAAAGGATTGAAAATTGTTGCCGTTAGTGATGTCTCAGAAGCTTTTTACAATCCGGATGGGCTTAATATTCCAGAGTTAATTTTGTATTACAATCTGAACAATAAAAATATTAAAGGTTATCCGAATTCAGTAGCTATCCAACATGAAGATTTGTTGTTGTTAGATGTTGATGTATTGATTCCGGCGGCCAAAGAAGATGTTATTACGCAGAAAAATGCTAAAGATATTAAAGCTAAAATTATTGTTGAAGGAGCTAACGGACCCGTTTCTTCTGATGCAGATAAAATATTGCATGACAATAATGTTTTGGTTGTTCCGGATATTTTAGCAAATGCAGGTGGTGTAACGGTTTCTTATTTTGAATGGCTTCAAAATTCGCTTTTAGAATCATGGAGAATTCATCAGATTAATACCCGTTTGGAAGATATTTTAGAAAAAGGTTTTGAAACTGTTTTCAGAATCGCCTTAAAACATAATGTGACGCCAAGAATTGCAGCCTATATTATTGCATTGCAAAAAGTGGCCGATACACAATCAGTGAAAGAGGTAGCATTAGATGCTCCGAAATTCAAACAGAATTAAATATTGGTTTGGGAGAAAGATTTTTTACCTATTGAAATCGTTTTTGGTTAGTAAGCGAAATTAATTAGTAAAAATATCTTTCTCTTTTGGTTTATAAAAGACTTTATCCTCTATTAAAAAGTAATTTTTAAAAATGAAACATATTAATTTTCTTGCCTTTGCAATGCCTGCTTTTTTCCTTTTTTTATTTTTGGAATATAAGCTGGCACAACGAAAAAAGAGACCTGAAGTTTTCAATTATGAAAGTTCGGTTTCAAACATTAGCATTGGTATTGCCGAGAGATTAATTAACCTTTTTATCTCAGCCAGTTTTTATCAACTTTATTATCTGATTTATGATAACTACAGACTTTTTGATATTCCGGCTAACATTTTTGTGTGGTTTGCTTTAATTCTCGCTACTGATTTTGTTTGGTACTGGTATCATCGATTAGGTCACGAAGTCAATTTTTTCTGGGCAGCTCATATTGTCCATCATCATAGCGAAGAATTTAATTTTACGGCTGCGGCCAGAATCACCACGTTTCAGGCTATTATCCGTACGGGATTTTGGTGCATATTGCCTTTTGTTGGTTTTCATCCAACAATGGTAATTACGATGTTAATTGTTCATGGCGCGTATTCCTTTTTTACGCACACCCAGCTTATTGACCGAATTAAATGGCTGGAATATGTTTTTGTAACTCCTTCTGTACATGGTGTTCATCATGCCTCTGATGAAAAATACCTGGATAAAAATTACGGCGATATGTTTACTTTTTGGGATCGTCTTTTTGGAACTTTCCAGGAAGAAGAAGAAAAACCAAAATACGGATTGACACATCCCTTAAAAAGTTATAGTTTTCTATGGCAGCACTTTCATTACTATTTTGAGATTTATGAATTATGGAAACGGTCAAAAGGTTTTAATGCCAGATGGAAAGCTGTTTTTGGAAGTCCCGCACATATGGATCAGGATATTCGGCCAACGCTGGAAAAGCGTTTTTTACAAGATAAAACCAATCCGCACCAAAGATTGAGATTTAGAAATTATCTGTATATCCAATTGGGAATATGTACGTTGTTTCTAACTGTTTTTACGTATTATTTTGAGTACTTAAATGATTTTGATAAAGCTTTTGTATTGGCTTTTATTTTAATCACATTAGTTAATTGTGGCGCATTATTAGAACAGCGAAAATGGATTTATTATCTGGAATATGCGCGACTTTTTATGATCACAACTTACTTTTTATATGAAGAAAATCTAACGGCATTTTTCTTTGTTCCGTTAGCGATAATGATTTTTGCAGAGCAGTTGTTTTCGTTGAGCAAACGGTATCAGAATGTTGTTTTGCAGTTAGAGACGTCGGAGTAGAGAATATAGAACATAGAACATAGAATATAGAATATAGAACATAGAATATAGAACAAAGAACAAAGAGGAAAGAAAAGCGACATCTCAAAAGTTGTCGTTTTTTTGCCTCAGATTAAAGGCTTAAAATGATTTTTTAAATTATTACATAGAGTCCCAGCGGGACGTCATGTTTATAGAAATATTTACAATGATGTGATCAAGCCCCATCGGGGTGACATGTATATTTCGCTCCGCTGGAGCTTTTACTCAAAAGCATAGTATTATTTGCTATAAACATAATGCTTCGCTGAAGCTATGCTTGATGAACGCATAATAAGTGCTTCAGCTGTTGCTGAGTCTCCTTTGTTGAAATGGAAATATCTTTTGTAAAGTAAAAAAAAACTTAGTCCCTTAGCATCTTTGTATCTTAGCAACTTAGATAGTCTTAATCGCCATAATCTTCTCTTCAAAAGTATCTTTAAAATCAGATTTACTTTTGATTCTTGTTTTGTACGTATAAATGGTAGCTACAGAAAGTTCCAGGAATTCTGCCATTTGACTACTGTCCTGAATTCCTAATCGATACAAGGCAAAAATCCTTAGTTCAGTGTTTAAAAGTTCTCCTTTTTTAACGATACATTTATGATCATTTGGGAACAAATGATTAAAATCTGTAACGAATGTTGGGAACAATTTCAGGAAGATTTCGTCAAACTGATGAAAAAGATTCTCGCGTTCTTCCTTTACATTATAACGTTTTAAACTCGCAATAACTTCATCTGTTTTCTTGGTAATGATTTTATGAAGTGTACTTTTCTGAATGTGATCGATTTTATTAATGAATGCTGAGGTAGCCTTAATAAAATATGTAATATATTCCTCTTTTATTGCATTGGCTTCACTCAGACTAATATTCATTTCCTGAAGTTGCGCATACGAAGAAGCCATTATTTTTCTGGCCTTATTTCTTTCTTTTAATTGTTTGAAAATGATAATCAGGAACAAAACAATAATTACGGTAAGAATCGTCAATAAAATAATGATTCTTTCGAGTTTATCATTTTTTTCTTTTACGTTATTTAATTGTGCTTTTTCAATAATAGGTAAGATCGACGAAATCTCAATTTTTCGATGTCTGGCATTATAGAAAGTGGCATCATCCATCGCAATATTGATGTATTCGTTGGCTTTATCCAAATACCCCATTTTAAAGAGTTCATTGGCTAGATTTCGAAGCGCAACCGTTTCTTTGGTCGCATTTTTAACATCGGCAATAGCGGCAAGTGCGAGGTAGTAAATGGCTTTTTTTGTATAGCCTCTTTCCGAATAAATATAGCCGAGACTCGACGTTGCAATTCCGTAATAATCAGGTGGTAATTTATAGTTGTTGATCCAGTAACTAAAGGCGAATTCGGCACCACGCCAGTCTTGTTGTTTTAATCTTTTTAAGCTTTCGGCTGCCCAATATTCATTGGTATTAGTTCCAATTAATTCTAAAGCTTTTTTCAGAAAATGATTTCCTTGTTGTACATAATGAATATTAAAACGCTGATCGCGGTTATAATCGGCTAAATCATAATAGGCTCGGGCTTTAATGGAATAATATTCGAATTTGTTTTTTTGATCTAGTTTTTGTGCATCAATAACATTCAAAGTATCGATAGCTTCTTTAAAAAGTCCGGATGAAAGTAACACGAAACCTTCTTTAATTCGGCTTTTAGCCAAATATTTAGGGTCTTTTAAAACGATGGCTTTGACTTTTGCTTCTTCCAAATAATAATAAGCAGAGTCGTATTTGAATGATTTATATTCATCAAACAATGACATATAAGTATTATAAAGCTGCTCATTGTTCTGGCTCACTATAAATTTTGATACGTTTTTTTTTAAGGCTTCTATTTTGTGATATTTCTGTTTCAGGTAAATATCTTTTTTAAGAAGGACTTTATCTAATTCTTCCAGAACAGGATTTGTCTCTTTCGCAGTTAGAGAGAAACCTGCAATGAAAAAAAACAGAATGTATATTCTTCGCATGGTTTTGTTTTGGTTAAGGATAAAATTCTTTTTTGGTTTGTTTGAGTTAATTCGTTTTTTAATTCAGGACAAAAATCTTTATAGTTGATGATGTAATAGCTTTAAGAACCTGGTAATTCTCTTAATAACAAAGCTATAAATTTTGGATCATCGGTCAAAAATAAGATCTAAATGTTAAAAGTAGTCTAATAATTTGCAATTATACAATAAAAAGCAATAATATATATGTATAGTGAAAAAAACATCGACTTTAATTTACATATTGTCATAAATACCATTATTTATAAGCTATTTTTCATCTCAACAACGTCTTGATTTTTGCAAACACAAAAATATTGTAAAATATTGATTTTTAAGTGGTTGTGCTTGTAATTATTTGAATTACATCTTGATTTTTATCAGATATTTTTTTTTAGGTTTTTTTAACATCTAGTTTCGTTCTGTCTTTAAGGAGACAAAAAAACTAACAAACAAACCACAAATTTATGAGATGTAAAAGTATTTATTGGTTAGCTGTTATTATGTGTCTGTTTGCCATTGGCTGTGACAGTATTGATGACGGAAGCTATGTTGATCCGATTACCCTTTATGAGAAAGTAAACGGAAATTGGGGATTAACAAATTTAAAAATGGTAGATGAATCTGCGAAAGCAAATGCCATCGAGCCAAACGAAGAAAACTTGAGTACGTACTTTAACTACGAGGATTTTAAAATCAAATTCAGCGTAGACGAAAAGAACCAGCCAACAAGTTATGAAGTGACGGGCAATGTTCCGCCTTTATTTGCTCCAAAAGGATATTGGAAATTAAGTTCCGATTTTCAACAGACAAATGCCAGTGCAGTCAAAATCTACCTGTACAGCGATGCTCAAAAAACACAAAAAACAGATGAACTTCTATTGACATCAGTGCCTGGTAGCAATGATGAAATGGAATTTCAATTAGTGCATTCCTCTAACGGAACTCCTTTTGTGTCTTATGTATTCAAATTAAATGCTATTAATTAAAAAGTAATATGAAATCGCCATGATTCCAGTTAAACTAGGGCAAAGAATGACGATACCATATTCCGATAAAAACAAATATTAAATACATATGAAAAAGTTTATATATACAATTTTATTTGCCCTTTTGATGGCTCCTAATTTTATTCAGGCTCAAGAGGAAGCCGGAGCTGTGGGCAGTATAATGTCTTTTCCGGTAGTTTATAAATACGATGAAAAAGTGACATGGTATTTTGATCTTTCAGGAACTACATTTGCAGAAACTGAAGATCTTTATATCTGGATTTGGTCGCCATCTGAACCAGATGCAGGACATTGGGAAAATTCTTCAGATTTTGCCAAACTGAAATATGAAGGAAATAAAGTTTGGAGTTTTACTTTAACCCCAACCGTTTATTTTTCTAAAACACCGGCTGAAATAGCAGCAAGTGCTGGATTTTGGTTTCGTTTAAAAAACAAAACAGGATCAAAACAAAGCGGTGTCGCCAACGTGCCCTATACTGATTTCTCTTCGTTTTATACAGCCAACGAGTTAATCAGAGCGTATCCTACAAAACCAACAATCGATAAGGGAGTTAGTATTTTGTTTAATGCCAATTTGGCTCCGGGATTTGCTGGTGCGACAAGCGTACACATGCATAGTGGATTGAACAATTGGGATATAAAACAAGAATACCAAGCGTGGCTTCCGGACATTGTAGAAAAGACAAAACTAAAAGACTTAGGAAACGGGTTCTATAAAATGGATTTAGTTCCAAAAGACTATTATAATGCTCCTGACGGTTATGTAATGGAAAACCTGGTTTTCCTTATGGTAAAAGACGATTGGGCCGGAACTACGCCGGATCAGGTTTTATATGCTGGGGAATATATTCCGCCACCACCACCGGTATTTGGATTTTACCCGCTGCAAATTAGTCAAAAAGATTTTCTTGGAATGTCTCGTAAAAATAACGAACCGGGTGTCACTAAATTAATTTATACGATTAACGCGGGCACTAAAGTAATTGCAGGTGAATTTACCGGAGGAACAGCTGAGATAAAAGGATTTGTCAATTTGGTTTCTGAGCTTAACGGAATTCCTGGTTTAACTGAAATTCATGTTTTGGTAAAAGACAATAAGGACAAAACGATTTCGGATACCACGATTCCTCTTAAAACTTTAGACAAATAATTCACTATCAAATTAAAACGTCAATTCTAATGAAATGAGCATGAAATAAAAAATGTTCATAATTCGAATAGTAGATATGCGAATTACAGATGACCGATTAAAACAAAAAATAACTACATATGAATAGTAAAAATAAAAAAATAGTCCTGCAGCATCTGTGGACTACTAAAACTGTGGTATTCCTGATTTTCATGCTTTTTCTTTCGGCAGGAATGTTTGCTCAGGAAAAAAAGCAGGTAACAGGTACCGTTTATGACAATACAGGAACTGTATTGCCAGGTGCTTCGGTAATTGAGGTGGGTACTAAAAATGCCACCACAACAGATTTTGACGGAAAATTTACTTTGTCTGTAGCCGTAGGAGGTTCGATTGAAGTTTCGTTTATAGGATCAACAACTCAGAAAGTACAAATTACATCAGGAACAAAAGCAAATATTGATGTTCGTTTACAAAACGATGGTTATCAATTAGCAGAAGTTCAGGTTGTTTCTGTTGGATACGGAACTCAAAAAAGATCAGATTTAACAGGAGCTATTTCAACTGTAAAAGCAGATGATTTAGTTAAAGGAAATATTTCATCAACAGAGCAGGTTTTACAAGGAAAAGTGGCGGGATTAAATGTTATTCGTCCTTCGGGAGATCCTGCAGCGGGTTCAACTTTACGTTTACGTGGAGGAACTTCATTAACAGCAAGCAACAGTCCGCTTATTGTGGTAGATGGAATTGCAGGTGTTGATATCAATGTGGTTCAGCCTTCTGATATTAAATCGGTAGACGTTTTAAAAGATGCTTCGGCGACCGCTATATACGGATCAAGGGGAGCAAATGGTGTTATCATTATTACAACAAAATCAGGAACAAAAGGTGTTTCTGTAACCTATAGCGGATTATCAAGTATAGGTTACGTAAATGACAACCTGGATCTTTTATCAGCAAACCAATGGAGAGGTTATGTACGCCAAACCGGAAATAAAGACGCTGTTGATTACGGAGGAAATACAGATTGGCAAAAAGCAATCGAACAAACGGCGATTTCACAATCGCATACTTTAAGCATTAATTCTGGTAAAGCAGACAGCGGTTTTAGAATGTCCCTTTCGTACTTAAATAATGAAGGGGTTATCAAATCGACGGGACTTGAAAGATTGAGCGGAAATGTTAGTGGATACCAATATCTTGGAGACAATAAACAGGTGAAATTTGATATGGGTTTATTCGCTAATATCGATAAATGGCATCCCTTAGATTACAGAATTTTTGAACGTTCCTATAATTTAAATCCAACAATTCCGGTATACGATGCCAACGGTGAGTTTACTTCAGTTGGAGGAACAATTTATGAGAATCCGGTTGAAATTTTAACCAATAGAACTGTTGATAATGAAAGACACAGACTTTTAGGATATTTTAAAACGGAGGTTAAGTTTTTAAATGATTTTACCGCTGTAGCTAATATTTCATTAGAACATAATGCCGTTCAGGGAAGTACCTATAAACCATCTTATGCTGTTATGGAAGGAAGAACTGAAGATGGTTATGCCCAAAAAACGTACGCAGAATACACTAACGCACAAGGAGAATTGTATGTGAATTACAATAAAACTTTTGGAAAACATACTGTTAGTGCTTTAGGCGGATACTCTTATTTAGAGAATATTTACGAAGGTTTTGGCGCACAAAGAAGTGGTTTTGTTTCAGATGCTTTTAGTTACAACAATTTAGGTGCAGGATATAATTACCGTTTGGGAGATGTTTATTCCTATAAAGGAAAATCAAATCTGGTATCTTTTTACGCTCGTGCTAATTATAGTTTTGATAGCAAATATTTGTTCACTGCCACAGTAAGACGTGATGGTTCAAGCCGTTTTGGAGAAAATAATAAATGGGGAACTTTTCCATCAGCTTCTGCAGCGTGGAGAATTTCTAACGAAGAATTTATGAGTTCAACAAAAGGCTGGCTAGGTAATTTAAAATTAAGAGTGGGTTACGGAGTTACAGGAAATCAGGATGGAATTGGCGAATATAAATCGCTTTCAATCTTAGGAGTTGGAAATGACAGTTATTATGATCCGGTTACGCAAACCTGGAGTCTGGCGTATTCTCCAAAACAAAACCCGAATCCTGATTTAAAATGGGAATCTACAAAACAATTAAATATTGGAGTTGACTTTACATTATTTGACAGAATCACAGGATCATTCGAGTATTATTCAAAAAACACCGAAGATTTATTATACACTTATGAAGTGCCTCAGCCTCCTTATTTAGTTGGAACGATGTTAGCAAACGTAGGTGAAATGTCTAATAAAGGAGTTGAACTTACATTAAATGCAGATATTGTAAAAGGAGATAAATTTACCTGGAATGCTAATTTAACGTTAGGACACAACGTTCAAAAAATAGAAAAATTATCGAATCCAACGTATCAAACTGATGTAATTTACAGTGGATCTTTACACGGATTAGCGGGTATGTCAGGACAATATTCTCAAATTATTGCTGAAGGATATCCTGTTGGAACTTTCTGGGGATTCAAAAATGCAGGACTTGATGCCGATGGTAAAATTCAGTACTATAATGCGGCGGGAGCAGTAGTAGCAGAAAATGCTTTAGTTGATGCTGATAAAACAGACTTAGGAAATATTCAGCCAGATTTGACAATGGGAATCGGAATGAATTTTACTTATGGAAATTTTGATTTGGGTGTTTCCGGTTACGGAATGTTTGGACAAAAAGCCTTGAATGCTACCAATATGATGTTGAATGATCCTAACAGATTACCATCGTATAATGTCCCGGATGATTTCTTAAACAGCGGTATAACTTCGTCTCCAAAATATTCAGATTATTGGTTAGAAGATGCTTCTTTCTTTAGACTTCAGACACTTTCAGTAGGTTATACTTTTCCTTTGAAATCTAAATCATCAAAATTCAGAGTTTATGCTATGGGAGAGAATCTGTTTGTAATTACCGGATATAAAGGTGTAGATCCTGAAATTGGTTTAAATGCGCAAGATGGGATAAATCAAACAGGAGTAATGGATACAACTGGATTAGCGGCACCCGGAATTGACAGATACAATAATTATCCGCGACCAACAACGTTTTCTGTTGGATTAAATTTTACGTTTAATAATTAAGCGATTAACTCAAAAATAGAACAAATGAAAATCAAAATAACAGCAGCATTATTAATAAGCATGCTCTTTACGATATCATGTACCAATTTAGATGAACAATTATATGATAAAGTAGAAGATGGAAATTTTGGAAATACTCCCAAAGAAATTGATGCATTAGTTGGAGGTGCGTATTCTTCATTAAGAGGATTTGCAGATGGGATATCCAATAATTATCCAACGTGTGAGTATGTATTCTTTTTAACTGAAACCGTTTCTGATGAAGCTACCATTCCTACCAGAGGAACAAACTGGTACGATGGCGGACAATATCAGGATGCTCAAAAACATACCTGGAAAGCAGACAATCGTATGATTCTTTCGGCCTGGCGCTATAATTATACCGGCATTGCGAAGATCAATTCGATCATTTATCAAATCGATAAATCGTCTTTGACTGATGCGGCAAAAGCACCAATTTATGCTGAATTAAAAGCTTTAAGAGCATATTACTATTACAATCTTTTAGATTTATTCGGGAATGTGCCAATCGTAACCAATTTTGAAGATACGGCATTACCATCCAATTCTACTCGTAAACAAGTGTATGATTTTGTAGAGAAAGAACTGTTGGATGCTATTCCGCACCTAACGTCAAATGTGGTATATTCTAAATTTACAAAAAATGTTGCGTATTCTCTTTTGGCTAGATTATATCTAAATTCTCAGGCTTTTATCGGAACGGCACGTTGGCAGGATTGTATCAATATGTGTCAGAAGGTAACAGGTTATACTTTGGCACCAGATTTCTTTGCCAATTTTGCGACTGAAAATCAAAAGTCACCTGAAATTATTTTTGCAATTCCATACGATTCAAAAGCGGGAACAGTAGGTAACTATATGTCTTCTATGTCTTGTCATTACTTACATAAATTGACGATTTCTCCAATTGGGGATTATCCTTGGAGTGCGAACGGAATGTGTGCACAGCCGGGTGTTTATTCTGCTTTTGCAGATACAGACAGAAGAAAAAAATGTATGGTTGCCGGAGATCAGATCAATTTAGCAACAGGTACCGTAATTACTATGGATAACGGTGAGCCTCTGACGTATACAGAAGAAGTAACAAGTGTTGCCGATGCTAAAGAAAATCAGGGAGTTCGTTTGGGTAAATATGAAATGAAAGCAGGAGAACAATGGGAACGCGATCATGATCTTGTTGTAATTCGTTATGCTGAAATCCTGATGATGCAGGCAGAATGTTACGTTCGCTTGGGATCTGCTGATTTGGCAAAACCATTTATACAACAAGTAACGGCTCGTGCCGGAGAAGAAATGCCGGCAACTATTGATCTTAATTTTATAGATAAGGAATTGCTTAAGGAATTTACTTTTGAAGGAAGAAGAAGAACTGATAATATTCGTTTTGGAACATTCTTCCTGCCATGGTGGGAGAAAGGAGCAACTGAAAAATACAGAGCGATTTTTCCAATTCCAAGCACTGTTTTAACTACAAATAAAAACCTGAAACAGAATCCTGGTTATCCTCTGAATTAGGTTATTAACTGTCAGTCTTCCATGTTGGTTAGTCGTGGAAGGCTGACATATTTAAAAAAAAGATTTTACGCCACTCCCGATAGCTATCGGGATAAAGGATTATTAGGATTGAAAAATAATTTTTGTCTCTCGCAGATTCCGCAGATAGTGCTGATTTATGTTGATGAGTTTGAATAATCTTGTAGAATCTGCTTAAATCATTTTAATCTGCGTGAAAATTTTAACCATAGAGTAGAGAAATTAAAATGATTAAAAAATCTGTAAAACTCTTTTAATCTGTCGCAAAAAAAATCGGCACTATCTGCGAAATCTGCGAGATAAAATTTTAGCCACAGATTAAAAGATTAAAATGATTAAAAAAATTTCACGCAGATTTTCGCAGATTAAAGCAGATTTAAAAAAATGTAATTATAAAAAATCTGCAGGATCTGCTTAAATCATTTTAAATCTGCGTGAAATAATTTTAGCCAAAGACAATAAGGATTAAAAAATCTGCCAGATCTGCCAAATCTGCGAGAGAAAATTTTAGCCACAGATTAATGAATTAAAAAGATTAAAAAATGTTTCACGCAGATTTTTGCAGATTTAAGCAGATTTAAAGAAATATAATTATAAAAATCTGTAGAATCTGCTTAAATCATTTTTAAATCTGCGTGAAATAATTATCAAGATGGGAGCAAAAAAAATAACCACCAATAGTCATAAAAACAAATAGTATTTCAATATGAAAAGATATATCACATTATTGTTTTTTGGTATCATGAACATTTTAGTCGCCGCTGGATGCAGCAGTGATGACAAAGGTCCCGATAAACCGACAGAACCAGAAACAATTCAGCCTGTTGCGATTGAAAAAACAAATAGCACCAAAATTTATGTGCATTACATGCCCTGGTTTGAAACCAATGAAAGTAGTGCCGATAAAAAATGGGGATATCACTGGACAATGGCAAACAAAAATCCGAATACGATAGGTGCAAACAATCGTCGGGAAATTGCCTCTTATTATTATCCGCTAATTGGTCCTTATCATTCAGGCGATAAAAATGTGATTGAAAATCATTTATTATTGATGAAATATTCAGGAATTGATGGTGTTTTGATCGATTGGTACGGCACTTATGATGTTAATGATTACAGAATGGTCAAAGAAAATACAGAACAGCTAATTGCCATGTTAGAGAAAGTTGGGCTTGAATATGCTATTGTTTACGAAGACAGAGTAACAACCAATGTTGTGAATGCGGGAAAAGCAATTTCTGTTACAAGCGCTGCCAAAACTGATTTAGCCTATATGGAGAAAAATTATTTTGATGATGCTAATTATATCAAAATAAATGGAAAACCTCTATTGCTAAATTTCGGTCCAATCGTATTACAAACACCAGCTGAATGGACAAATGTTTTTGGTGCGCTAACTACGAAACCTACTTTTTTAACGCTATGGGATCAATCTGTTGAAGCAGGTGCGAATGCTTCCGGTGAATATGCGTGGGTTTATAAAAACAGTACTTATTTAACTAATTGGTATACTAATACAAAACCAAAACTTGCTGTTGCGATGGGAAGTGCTTATCCTGGTTTTAAAGATTTTTATGCCGAAGGTGGTGGTGGCGCAGCGATTGGATGGACGATTGAGCATAATAACGGAGCTACCTTGGATGAAACGCTTGCACTAGCCAAAAATGCCAATTTAAATTACTTGCAACTCATTACATGGAATGACTTTGGCGAAGGAACGATGTTCGAGCCAACAGTAGAATTTGGCTATACATACATTGAAAAAGTAAAAGCCTTTGCCGGTGTCAAAAATACTGAATCTGTTTTTCCGGACATCAGTAAAATGTATAATCTTCGAATCGAGAAAAAAGGTGAGGTCAATGCCCAGAATAAATTAGATCAGGCTTTTAATTATTTTGTTTCTATGCAGCCTGCAAAAGCGAAACAATTAATTAGTGAAATAAAATAAGAGTTGTAATTAATACAATTAAATAATGAAAAACATAAGATATAGCTACTGTCTAATCCTTTTTGCGTCGATTTTGATTTACGCTTGCAGTGCCAGTACTAAAAAAACATACAAAATCAGCTCTCCGGGAAAAAATACCGAATTAGTTTTTGAATTAACAGCTTCAGGGCAACCGCAATACAGTTTTACATCCAATGGAAAATCGGTTATTGAGCCTTCTTTAATGGGATTTGAATTTCAGGGAATCGAAAAAATGACAGCAGGTTTTGAAGTGGTTTCCTTCGAAGAAAAAACTGCCGACGAAACCTGGGAACAGCCTTGGGGAGAATTCAAAAAAGTGAGAGATCACCACAGCGAACTGATTGTTCATTTAAAAGAAGCAAAAGGAGAAGAACGTATGGTTGATATTATTTTCAGGGTTTTTGACGATGGAGTAGGTTTTAGGTATTTTTTCCCAAAACAACCTCATTTAGGGAAAGTGAAAATTTCGAATGAAGTTACAGAATTCACTTTTAAGTCGGATAATGATGTTTGGTGGATTCCGGTGCATCGTGAAAACAGTTATTATGAAAGCACGTATCGTAAAACTCAAATGAGCAAAACCGATACAATTAATACTCCGGCGACTTTTGAAACGAAAGAGAAATTGTTTGTAGCGATTCACGAAGCCAATTTAACTGATTTTGCTTCGATGACACTTTTAAAAACAAGCGACAAACAATACAAAAGTGATTTAGTGCCTTGGGCCGACGGTGTAAAAGTTTATGCTGAAACACCCTTTCAAACACCATGGAGAACGATCGTGGTTGGAAAAACGCCAGGTGATGTTGCAACATCGACTATTATGCTGAATCTGAATGAGCCTTCAAAAATTGAAGATCTTTCGTGGATTACGCCTTCTAAGTATATTGGAATTTGGTGGGGAATGCATTTGGAAAAATTTACTTGGGGGCAAGGACCGAAACACGGTGCAACAACTAAGAATACAAAAGAATACATAGATTTTGCTGCGAAAAACAATTTTGACGGCGTTCTGGTAGAAGGCTGGAACGAAGGCTGGGACGGCGACTGGACAGCCGATGGATCTGCTTTTAGTTTTGTGAAAGCGTATCCCGACTTTAATTTGGAAGAAATAACTAAATATGCGGCCATTAAAAATGTTCGTTTAATTGGACATCATGAAACGGCAGGAGCCACAAAAAACTATGAAAGCCAATTGGAAGATGCTTTTAAATTGTATCAGAAAATGGGTGTGAATTCGGTTAAAACGGGTTATGTCAACAAATATTTAGACAAAAAAGAATGGCATGATAGCCAATATGGAGCACGTCATTACAGAAAAGTAATTGAAACGGCGGCTAAATATCATATTATGATTGACAACCATGAACCAATGAAAGGAACTGGTATTCAGCGTACGTATCCGAACTTTATGTCTCAGGAAGGCGGAAGAGGACAAGAGTATAATGCCTGGTCTGTTGATGGCGGAAATACTCCGGAGCATTTAACAACTTTGCCTTTTACAAGAATGTTATCAGGACCGTTTGATTATACACCAGGGAATTTCAATTTTGATTATAAAACGCCATCGGGAGCAAGAGTACAGACCACTTTGGCAAATCAACTGGCCTTGTATGTTATTATTTTCAGTCCGTTGCAAATGGCTTCAGATTTGCCTGAGAATTACGAAGGAAAACCAGAGTTTCAATTTATAAAAGATGTTCCGTGTACCTGGTCGTATACGAAAGTTTTAGATTCTAAAATTGGAGAATATACCACAATTGCCCGCAAGGATTGGGACGAGAAAAACTGGTATTTAGGCGCTATTACAAACAAAGAGGCAAGAGATCTTAAAGTGCAATTGTCCTTTTTGGATGCTGGAAAAGAATACGAAGCCGAAATTTATGCCGATGGAGCAGGAGCAAATTACAAAACGAATCCGTATCCGGTAGCCATTTCAAGGCAAATAGTAAACAGTAAAACAACATTAAATATTAAACTCGCAGCTGGCGGAGGAACAGCTATAAAATTTTCTCCAATAGAGAAATAATTGAGTTAGTTTAAGTTAAGTTTGAGTTTGAGCGATGAACCCGATATCTTTTTAGAAGATGTCGGGTTTGTTATTTTTTCAGTATTACAGTTATATGAATAGTAGATTGAAGCATTTTATGTCATTTCTCCTTCATCGAAATGACAATATTATGGATAATTGGAATTTGGAATTTTCTGAAAATTGGAATTTATTTTTTTACTTTTTAGTAACCGAAACGTGTTTTCCAAAAGTGTAGGCGGCCGTTAATGTGGGGCCATTATATCCCCATTTTAAATAACCGTTAAGTTTTTCTTTTTCAACGTCAACTCTTATGTTTAAACCTGTATAACCAGCTGTTAAACTGAAATTTTTGTAGACATTGTATAAAAGTGAGAGGTTATAACTCCAGATTCTTCCGTCAACGTCGTTAACTTTTAAAGAAAAATAATTTGCATTGGCATAAAGACCAAATTTTTCGCCTAATACAAATTCACCCCAAATTCCAATATCAGGCAAAGGCGCTGTAAAGTCAAAAGTATCGTGGTATTCTGCTTGTGCTGTTTCTCCATCAAATCGTAATCCAATATCGCCCAATAAAACGTGCGCACCAATAAGTGCTCCTATTTCATATTTTGGTTTTGCAATAATGGCATAACTGTAATAAACACGAACAATTTGATTGTCCATAAAGGCTGAAACCTTTGCGTTTAATGGGTAAGTATGGTCGCCAAATTCAATATCACGTTGTAATGTCTTGGTTGAGGTTCTTTTTAGATAGAAAAATTCAGAACCAACTCTTGATCTTTTGGAGATTCTCCATTCAAAAGAACCATCAAATGAGGTAGAATTTTTATTAAATCCCAAATCTTTCTCGAAATCAATCATGTTTCCAAATTCCCCGTTATTACTTCCAACTTCTACCTGTGTATTGTTCGTAGGAAAAAATACTCCGGCAGTAAATTTAAAGCGTCTGTTATGCCAGGGCAGGTCTTCAGGATCATAATTCTGAGGTGTATCAGACTCATTTTGTACGGCAGGTAAAGTATTCTCGGTAGCGATTTCAGCAGTATTCTGAGCGTTAGCCGAAAACCAAAAAAGGGAAATAATCAAAAAAGAAAATAATTTTTTCATGAGATTTATTTTTAAATTTTGGTGGATAATTTTAACAATTAAAGTTAACAAAAAAAATCATTCATTTCTTTTTTTATTCGTTTTATTATTGATAATTCTTCTGGTTATCAGTTGAGTATATGTTTTTGTTAAAATTAGTTGACATGTCACTCTTTTTTGTAATTTTGCATTATGACAGACACAAATACAAATTCAGAACCTTTTGGTAAAGCTTTTAGTGCTGAAATAGCAGACAGTTTTTTATTTCAGATTCACCGAATTAAAAAAGCACTTTTTCGTCGTACGAATGCTTTAATGAGTGAAGCCGGAATTACTTTGCAATTAGAACAATTGCCGCTAATCATGATTTTGCAACATAAAGAATTGTCTCAAAGAGAACTTTCTGATAAGACTATGCGTGACAAATCTTCGATATTAAGAAGCATTAACGCCTTAGAAAAAAAGAGTTTGCTTATTGTCAGAAAAG
This sequence comes from Flavobacterium aquidurense, assembly GCA_900107365.1. Taxonomy (GTDB): domain Bacteria; phylum Bacteroidota; class Bacteroidia; order Flavobacteriales; family Flavobacteriaceae; genus Flavobacterium; species Flavobacterium aquidurense. The sequence continues at coordinate 113,073 of FNPS01000009.1, read as the reverse complement.
ATAAAACTGACAAACGAAAAAATGTGGTAAGCCTTACGGAAGAAGGAATTGTTTTGGCTAAAAATATTCGTTTGTTAATGAAAAAATCAGAAGATGAGGTGCTTTCTGTTTTTACAGCAAAAGAAAGAATTGAGGCCTTGCAAACCATTAAAAATTATGCTGATAGATTGGAGAGAATATAGAGTATAGAGAATAGAATATAGAATATAGAAGAAAGAAGAAAGAAGAAAGAAGAAAGAAGAAAGAAACTTATGCCGTTGACTAGTAGATTTTAAGACTAAAATCATTTTAATCTGTGGCAAAAAATTATAAAATAAAAAAATGAATAAAAAAGAATTATTAGAAGGACCGATATTGTCTTCATTATTAAAATTAGCTGTGCCTATTATGATTGCCAATCTTTTGCAGGCTGCGTATCAATTGGTTGATGCTTTTTGGGTAGGCCGTTTGGGTGGAGATGCTGTTGCGGCTGTATCTGTTAGTACTCCGGTTATATTTTTAACGATCGCTTTAGGAACGGGTCTTGCCATTGCAGGATCTATTTTAATTGCACAATATTTTGGTGCCGGACAACAGGAAATGGTCAATCATGTGGCAGCACAAACGTTGCTGATGGTGATTTCTGTCTCAGTTGTGTTATCGATTATCGGGTACTGGCTGAGTCCGTATTTTCTGAAGTTGCTTAATGTTACACCAGAGGTTTATAATGATGCATTAGGTTTTATGCGTGTCGCTTTTATCGGATTGGTTTTCAGTTTCAGTTTTATGATTTTCCAATCGGTTATGCGTGGTGTGGGTCGTGTGACTTTACCGGTTTACATTGTTTTGGGAACTGTAATTCTGAATTTTGCGCTTGATCCCTTGTTTATTTTTGGATGGAATTTTATTCCGGCAATGGGTGTAAAAGGTGCTGCTTTGGCAACCTTGTCGACTCAAAGTCTGGCGATCGTTATTGGTTTCTTTATTTTGTTCAGAGGAAAACATGGCATTCATTTGCAGCTAAAAGATTTTAAACCGGATTATAAACACATTAAAAAAGCGTTTAAAATTGGTTTTCCATCGTCTATTGAGCAATCTATGCGTGCGATTGGTATGATGGCGATTACTTTTTTGATTGTGCATTTTGGTACAACAACGGTTGCTTCTTACGGAGCGGGTTCTAATTTAATTCAGCTGATTTTAATTCCGGCCTTAGGGCTTTCTATGGCTATCGCTACTTTAGTGGGTCAAAATATTGGTGCGGGAAATATTGCGCGCGCCGCTCAAATTGGAAAATTAGGGGGGTATTTAGGTTTTGGTTTGCTTAGCGGACTTGGGATTATTGCCTACGCTTTTGCTCCTTATTTAATTGCCTTTTTTGTTCCGAATGATCCCGCTGTAATCGAAGGTGGAACTCAGTTATTGAGAATTACTTGTCTTTCCTGGGGATTTCTTGGTTTACAACTTTGTTTAACCGGAGTTTTCAGAGCCGTGGGAAATACAACGCTTCCAATGATTTTGACTTTGGTTTCGCAATGGGTGATTCAGTTTCCGCTAGCGTATATTTTATCGCATAATACGTCACTTGGTAAAGTCGGAATATGGTGGGCTTTTCCTATCTCATCTGTATTAACGGGATTAATTACGTTACTTTTTTATGCTAAAGGTGACTGGAAAAAAGAACGCTTAACCGGAAAAACAAATAAATTGATTGATAAGGTGGAGAAGGAGATTGTGAAGGAAGGATTTGAGAGTGTTAAGTAAAGGTTCTAAGGTACTAAGATGCTAAGGTTCTGAGGTTTTTTCTGGAGGTTCAAAGGAGCAGAGGGGCAAAGGCTCAGAGGTTTTTTCTGTGAAGGTTCTAAGGTACTAAGATGCTAAGGTTCTGAGGTTTTTTCTTTGAAGGTTCTAAGGTTCTGAGGTGCTAAGGTTCTGAGGTTTTTTCTGGAGGTGCAAAGGAGCAGAGGGGCAAAGGCTCAGAGGTTTTTTCTGTGAAGGTTCTAAGGTTCTGAGCTGCTGAAGTTCTCAGTTTTTGAATAGGCTCCAGCTTTAGCTGGAGTTTGTAGCCAAATTAATTATAAGATATTAACGTAGAGGCGCACAGCAGTGCGTCTCTTTTTTGTTATTTAAAAATGTTTTGAAATTTTAAAACAATAATTGTCTTATGAAAGCCGGACTGCGTGAGGGATAGGAATAAGCTACCGAAGTAGCATGGATAGCCCGACAGCTTTTAAGAAAAGGCCCAATGAACGCAAAGTTGATTGGGCCTTTTTTTAAAAGGTGGCACGTCAAAAATATCAATGTCAATATCAATATCAATGTCAATATCAATGTCAATGTCAATGTCAATATCAATGTCAATATCAATGTCAATATCAATGTCAATATCAAATTTCAATTAGGAAAATTAATAATGACAATAGCTAATAATCAAATTACTCCTGAGTTACTTTTTATTGAAATTGATTTTTGCAATTGTTTACACTCTATTATAATCGGCTTTCCAGTGGACGATGGCTTTTTTTATGGAGTCTCCGGGAAGGCTGTTTTTTATGGTATCTTCGATTAGTGGAATTAATTCGTTATCGGGTGCGAATCTTAGGGCGAATATTTGATCGTCGGTCAATTTGTATTCAAATTCTTCGAATCTTTTTCCGGTTAGGGTGAAATAACGATAACGAAGTTCTAAGCGAACGATTCGGTTTTGCAAAATTAAAGCGTAATGCTGGCGCAACATAAAGGCAAGACAAAACAGAAATATAAAAGCGACACTTATAAAAGCCCAAATTAACGGTTGATCTGTCGTGAATGCCAGGTAAATACTGGCAATGAGAAAGATCGTTAAAATGGGATAATAAACAAAATGATGGGGAGTGTAAAAACGTATGTGGTTGTAATAAGTTTGAATTTTCATAGTTTTTTGGATTTAGATTTAAAGTTAAAAAAAAGAAAAGCTACCCTATGAATAGAATAGCTTTTTTTTCAAAATAAACTAACATAACCAATGTTTCTTATATATAAACCCGAAAGTTTTGCCTTTGGGTTTCTTAATGTTATCTGTATTTTTCAAAAAGCCGTAATTGCATGTAAATCAGTTTTAATGGCTTTATTTCATTTAAGTAAAATTAGATCTAAAGGAGATGTTTTTTGTTATATTTTAATTTGATTATGTTATATGATTTCAATATTTTTTTTGAGAGAATAGAGAGTAGAGAATAGAGAATAGAGAATAGAAAATAGACTTTAGATACAAGAGACAAGATGCAAGAGGAAGGCTTACAGCCTAAAGCTCATTGCTGCTTGCCATTCTTTTAGTTTTGACTGGAAAGATTTTCCTGCGTTGGCGGGGCTGGTTGACGGTAATGTGATGAGATTATACTCTTTTTTTAGGTGCACGTATTTTTTGAAGAAAGCTGCCGCTTTTTGACCATTGAAAAGTATGGTTTTGATGTTTGGATGTTCTGCAAGGAAGGTTTCGAAATCATTGGCAATTTCGTTTTTTATGGCGCTGTCGAGACTTCCTACGCGGTCGCAGAATTGGAGCACGTCCCATAATGCAATATTGTTTTTTTGTAAAAGGGCTTTTCTGGTTTGATAGTCATTTGAGAAATCTTCTTTTAGAATAGGAAACATAAACTTCCAGAAATTATTCTGATTGTGTCCGTAATACTGATTTAATTCTAACGATTTTGTTCCGGGCATTGTGCCTAAAATCAAAATGTTAGCGTCTTGAGAAGTGATTGGGGCGAATGAAAAGCTTTTCATGTTTTGTTTAGATGTTCTCGAAATTAATAACTGTTAAAATAATCATTTATAAGTAATTATAAAACAAATTAGAAAAATTATATAACATTTTTTGCGGCTTGCTAAACGAACTTTGAAGTTCTGGATTTCCTGGTATTCTATCACTTTTTGAATTCTTTTTTACTGAAATCTAAAAACGTTGAATCTCAATTTAATTACACGCAACATGAAAACAGTTATTATTAATACAGAAAAAATTGACGCTATTTTTGAACAGTTACACTCTAATTTTGGAGGAAAGGTAACTTCTGATTTAGATGAATTTACTTTAGAAATTAATAATAGTACTGCCAGAGGATCTATTATTGGTGCTTCTTTCAATGATAATATTTCGTATGTACAGTTCGATATGAATTTTGCTGTTGATGTTCGAATTGATATTACAAATGTAGCGTCATCACCAATTTATTTTGCTTATTGTTCACAAGGAAGCTTGTCACATAGTTTTGGAGTTTCTGGAGAGGAGAGAAGGTTTAAAACTTTTCAAACGGCTATTACTACCTCAAAAGTAAACCAGGATAATGTTTTGTTTTTTGAAAAAGAAAAGAATACAAAATTCACTTTGATTATTGTTGGCACTCAGGCTACTGACCACCAACTCTATGCTCTTGATAATTCATTGAGGGATAAGGTGAAAGAAACTTTTTTTGAAAATAATAATGCAGAGGATTTCTTTTATCTGGGTTCTTACAATCTTCAAATTGCTGAAAAAATAGAACAACTAAATGCTGTAACTCAAACCGGAATTGTTAGAAAATTACTGAAAGAAGGTATTCTGAGAATTATTTTAGCAATGGAAATTCAGCAACATACAGACGATTTGAATGCTTTCTCAAAAGATGCAAATTGTTTGACTTTAAGAGAAATGGAAGAAATAAAAGAGCTTTCAGAATTTATAAAAAACTCTCCGGAAGAGCCTTTTACTATTAAATCATTGAGTAAAAAATCTGGTCTTTCTCCAAATAAATTACAGGAAGGTTTCAAAATGATTCACAACCGCACGGTAAACGATTATATCACCCATATGAGAGTTTTAAAAGCAGAACTTTTAATTAGAACTTCTGACTTAAATATCTCCGAAATAGTATACTGCATTGGTTTTACCAGCAGAAGTTACTTCTCAAAAATCTTCAAACAAAAATTCAATTGTAGTCCTAAGGAGTATAAATTTAATTTGAATCCGCTTGCTATTACTGCTTAGAAAAGTTGCTAAGATTCTGAGGTACTAAGATTCTAAGGTTTTTTCTTAGCTCCTTAGTATCTTAGTATCTTAGTATCTTAGTACCTTAGTACCTCAGAACCTTTAATCACCTTCCAAACCTATAGTACTCCAAATCCTTATTCTTCTTATTATTAAGCGAATCCAATATAGAGTTCATTCCTAAAACGCTAAAGGTTATTCCGTTGCCGCCAAAACCTAAAACGTAATGTTCGTTTTTATCCGGATTTGGTTTTCCGAAATACGGAAGTCCGTCCTGGGTTTCTCCAAAAGTTCCTGCCCAGGAATAATCGATTTTGAAATTAATATCAGGGAATTTTTTCTGAAATTGTTTTAATAAAAACTGTTCTTTTTTAGGTAGTAATTTGTCTCGCCTGACAGGATCTTTAAACTCTTCATCGCCACCTCCCATAATAATGCGGTTATCTGCTGTGATGCGAAAGTAAAAATACGGCTCAGATGTATCCCAGAAAATAGCATTTTTAAAGGAATTGGGTACTTCTGGCAAAGCTTCGGAAGCAATTACATACGTACTTTTAAGATCTACTACTTTTTCGGCTAGTGTTTCCGTGCTTTCATAACCGCTGCAATGTATAATGTGATTTGCAGAGATAAGATGCCTGTTTTCAGTATGCGCTATTAGTTTTTTCGTTTGATTTTGGATGGAGGTAATATTGGTGCGGTCAAAAATTAGCATTCCTTTTTGTTGACAATAATGTAGCAAATCATTCGCCAGGCGATAGGGATCCATAACGGCGGCAGTTTGCGATTCGATCGCTGCCATGGCATTTAATCCCATTTTTTTTAAATCAGATTTCTCAAGCCAGCTGACATTAAAACCATATTGTTTTCGGGTTTTGAATTCGTGTTTTAAATAAGGTATATCCTTTTTATAAGAACAATAATAAATGCTTTTTTTAAACTCAAACTGGCAGTCGCTTTTAATGGTTTCGACTATCGTTCGCAAATCAAAAATAGCTTGTTTTCCATTTTTATAACTTTCAACAGCACATTCTTCTCCTCTTAATTTTATAAGTTCGTGCAAAGGCACATCAATTTCATATTGTAGAAGCGCAGTGCTTGCAGCGGTGCTTCCGTTGCAAATGTCACGACGATCTACAAGGACAACTTTTTTTCCTTCGTTGATTAATTTATAAGCAATAAGAGCACCTGTTATTCCGCCGCCAATAATTAAAATTTCGGTATTTAAATCCTGATCAATAGACGGATAACTGTATTTCATGGCGCTTTTTAAAGGCCAGAAGGTTTCTGTTGAACGAAGTTTCATTTCTTAGTTGGCTTTTTTGCAGCTTTGACAGGTTTTGCAGGTTCAGTAGTTCTTTTAGCAGATTTTAGCTGGCTTCTGTTTTTGTCTTTTCTTTCGTGCTGATCCTGTGCTTCAGCGATTGAATGTGAAGTTCTTATACTTTCATCTTTTTTGGCCAGGTCACTAAGTCTGTGGTAATATTTTTGAACAATAATCATTTCTTCTTCGGTCATACTTTCAATGTCTACCAAGCTGTTGCTTGAATATTCATTTGAAGCCACTAGTTCATTTAGTTTTAATTGAATAGCAAGCGAATCTTTATTTTGCGCTTTCTGAATTAAAAAAACCATAAGGAAAGTGATAATTGTCGTTCCGGTATTAATTACCAATTGCCAGGTCTCAGAATAATTAAAAATTGGCCCTGAAGCTGCCCAAATCACAACAAGTAAAAAAGCACCAATAAAAGCTGGTGTGCTTCCTGCAGCTTTTGAAACATTGGTTGCGAATTTTTCGAAGGCACTAGCGCCTTTTGGTTTTTTCTTTTCCATTTTATTTAACTTTTTGTTTGCTTACTTTTTCTTCCCGTATGACTTTGTTATTTTTTTCGTCATAAACGGCATCATCTATTTTTTGTCCTGTTTTACTAAAAACTTTTATTTTTGGTTCATCATGGGTTCCCGTTATGACAATTGGAAAACCAATAATTCCAAACGGTGGCAATCCCAATCGCATTCTTAAATCTAATAATCCGTCAAAACTTGTTGTACCTTTTATTGTGGGTCTAAAACTGGCCACACTAAAGGTAAAGGGCTCGATATGAATTAAATTATTATCGATTGTAGATTTAACCTGAATTCCTTTCATATCAGGATTGTCTAAACCTTTTTGTCCTGTTTGCGAACTAATTCCATCAAATAATTTTAGACCTTTAACCTGAACATCACGTAAATCTATAGTCCCGCCACCTTCGAGAGATTCGTAAATTGGTCCCATATTTCCGTTTAAATCTCCTTTAACGGTATAATCAACAGAAATAATTCCCTGTGCTTTTTCGGCTACTGTCACCATATCATGAAACATCGGAATTTCTTTGTAGGCTCTTTGTACACTAAAATCTTTAGCTGTAAAATGTGCATCAAAATGTGCCGAAGTTGGCGTTTCGTCTTTATAAGAAGCATTGATTCCTAAAATACAATCGATGATATTAAAAGTGGCGTTATCTAAAAAGAAACCGCCTTTTGCAATTCCGACTTTACCTGAAAGTTTATTTAAAACAAGTCCCTTATATTCGACTTTATCCGCATTTGCAGTAAGCGCGACATTTAAGTTTTTCGGAATAATAACAACCCCGCTCATTTTTGGATGATCTTCTTTAGCATATTCTACTTCGAGGTTGCGGTCTTTATTTTCGCCTTTTTCAAGCGCCATAAATTCATCAACATTAATCAGTTTTGATTTCATGTTGAAGTTTCCACTTAAAGTTCCGTGCGATTCGAGAAAATAATTTATGGTATTCAGAAGATAACCGTTAATATCAAAATCAGATTTTCCGTAAGTAGCATTGAATTTTTCAAACCACATTTTCTCATTCTGAAAACGGAAATTTCCCTGTTTGATAAAGAAGGCCTTCGGAAATAATTCTGATGTTGCTTTGATATTTCTCAACAAGAGAGTTCCGCGATTATCGAGTTTATCATATTGCCCGGTAGTAGCATAACTTTGTCTTCCTATCAAGGAAAGATCGGCTTTGGCATATCCGGTTACATCAAGTCCTTTTTTCGAGAAAACCTGATAGATTCTACCCACGTTCAATTCGCCTTTTATTTTAGCATTATAAGCCAAATCACCGTAATCTGATAAAGTTGCATTTACATACATCGGGTTTCCTTCAAAGACAAAAGAAGCGGGCGCAACGGCAACAATTAAATCCTGAAAAGTTCCTGCTTTGTTTAGTACATTCGCAACAAACGTAATATCGGTAATAGGGTTAGGATAGGATTCGGTTTTTAGCCAGCCCTCACGCAAAGAAATTCCGCCAATGGTTTTAGGAAATAATTTTTTTGACATACTAAAAGAGCCCTTGGCTTTAACGTCTGTTTTTAAAATACCTCTTAAATCAATTGTGTTTAAACCTATTGCGGCATCAACAACGGCAAGATCTAATGCTCCTTTTACGCTGGCATCGACATTCATTTCGGTAAGTCCTTTGCTGCGTAAATAAGCGTTGAAATAATCTTTTTCTCCAACTTTAAATTTTAGAGTTCTCAAATTGATTATTAATTTTTCAGGATCCAGCTCTGGCAATAACGCATTTAAATCCATATTAAAATCAGTCAGCGGAACCGGTGCATTTTGATAATTGATGGCGCCTTTATCAATTTTAAGATTGAAAGCTAAATTTGGTTTTTGTTTTTTTGCCACATTATAATTTCCTTTAAAAGTAAAGAGCAAATCACTTCGCCCGGAAATTTCGGTTTCTTCCAGCCAGGTCAAATATTCAGGTGGCATAACCGATAATAAATCTTTGACAGTTGTATTTTCTGAAGCAGCTTTAATATTGATTTTATAACCATCTCTCAAAATGGTGAATAAGCCCGTAAATTTTAAAGGCAATTTATTGATTTGGAGTTCGTTTTTTTGCAGAATAAAGGAAAGTGCATGTGTATTGATTCGGGTAATTAAATCGGCATGAACTTTTTTTCTTCTCACATAGCCTGTTCGGTCATAATAAAAATCTAGTTTATCAATATCAGCATCCGTACTTAAATCGAAAATATCTTCGCTCAGATTTCCTTTTCCAACATAATTGAAACCGTTTGCATCAACCAAAATTTTAGCCGAACGGTCATTGTATTTAACGTGACAATCTTCAAGGTCGATGCGTTCTAATCGAATCGCAGTTCCTTCCTCTGGCTGGTCTTGATTTTTTATATTTTTTGGATCAGAAATGTAAATATTATAATTAGCTTCTCCTTTTTGATTGACCATTATATTAATCATGGCTTTAGAAACGTATAGCTTGTTGATTTTTACTTCATTGTCAAAAATTAATCGTTTCAGATTAATACCAAAAGCCACTTGTTCTGCTTTTAGTAAAGTATCGTTTCTGAAAGGCGCTGAACCCGTCATTGATAAGTCATCAAGTGATACTGTTAGTGATGGAAAATGGGTAAAAAAAGACAATCGGGACTTCGAAAAATCCATTTTAGTATCAAGACGTTCGTTAGCGATTTTTTTTACTTCGGATGCGACAGTTCCTGGAAATAGTAAGGGGATTAAAAACAATAATAGCAAGATACTTGCTATTACGATTCCTGCTATTTTCAGGATTTTAAGGCTTATATTTTTATAGGAGGCTTTCATGACTATCTTTTTAAATTCTAATTATCCATTTATTGAGATTGTTTTTAATGTATTGAGAAATAGTCTTTTGGGTTTAAAAAGGCATTTTACTTGTTTTAAAAACATCTGAGCTATGTGTTAGAAAAGTTCTTTTATGAGCATAAAAATCTTGTTTCTATGTTGAAAGAAACTAAATTACGATTTAGCTTTATCAGCCGCTTTTTTGGCGTCTGCTTCCTTTTGTTTTTCTTCTTTAGCTTTGTCCTCTTTGGCTTTTTCTTCTTTTTGCTTTTCCTCTTTGGCTTTATCTTCTTTCGCCTTTTGTTCTTTATCTTTCGCCGCTTTTTCAGCTTTTTCAGCTTGTTCTTCTTTTTTATCTTTGGCTTCTTCGGCTTGTTTTTCTTTCTCTTTTTCTTTCTTTTTAAAATAACCTTTAAAAAGGAAATTACTTTTAGCCGCTTCCATATTTTCACTAAAACCTTTGGTACCGCTTTCTAAATTTGATAATGTATTTGAAACGCTATTGGCCATTTTATCATCACGAACCAATCTTGCCAAAGCTCCGTTTCCGTTATTCATACTATGGCTAAAAATGGCTAATTCTTCAGAAATAACGCCTACGTTATCCATGCTTTTTTTGACACTTTTCATAATGTCATTCATTTCGATTCCCTGGATAGAAGCCAATTTTCCTCCGTTTTCAATCTCCTTTGTAGATTTTACACCTGGGGAAATAGTTAAGACTTTATCGCCCATTAATCCATCTGAACCAATACTGGTGCGGGCATCTGTTTTGATGAATTCTCTAACTTCATCTTTTATAACCATTGAAACGACTACCGACGAATCATTTATTAACCTGATTTCTTCGACTGTTCCGATATTAATTCCTGAAAAACGAACATTGTTTCCGACTTCTAAACCGCTTACGGTTTTAAACTGGGATGTAATGTTGAATGTCGAGCCAAAAAGGTTTTTTTGTTTTCCAATAAAGTAAACTGCCAGTATAAAAAGCAGCGAGCCAATTGTTACAAACATTCCTAATTTCCAAGTATATCCAGATTGCTTCTCCATGATTTCTAATAATTTATTTTTTTGGTTTATTCAAAAAAAGAGCGAACCCATTCGTCTTCGTCTTTTTCTAGTTCTTCGTATGTTCCTTCAGCGTGTATTGCACCATCTTTCAAAACCATAATTCGGTCGGCTGTGAGTTTTGCACAAGCCATATCGTGTGTAATGATGATAGAGGTCGTTTTTTGCTTGTGTTTGATATCTAATATTAATTCGCTGATTTCTCTCGATGTTATCGTGTCTAAACCTGTTGTAGGTTCGTCGTATAAAATAATTTCCGGCTTTAAAATTAAAGTTCTGGCCAAGCCAATTCTTTTCTGCATTCCTCCCGATAATTCAGAGGGCATTTTGTCAATTGCATCACCTAATCCAACGTTTTCCAGAGCTTCCATTACTTGACTTTCAACTTCTTCGACCGTCAATTCGCTTTTGTGTTTTTTTAAAGTGAAAGCTAGATTTTCTCTAACTGACATGGAATCGTATAAAGCACCACTTTGGAATAAAAAACCAATGCGGACTCTGATCTCGTTTAATTCCTTTTTACTCAGATTCAGTACATTTTCATTAAACACTTTAATTTCGCCTTTATCGGGTTCAATCAAGCCTACTATACATTTGATTGTAACTGATTTTCCAGAACCGGAACGGCCTAAAATCACTAAATCTTCGCCTTTATTGACCGTTAGGTTTACGCCTTGTAAGACCTTATTGTCTTTACCAAAAGTTTTGTGCAAATCCTTGATTTCAATCATAGGAGTTTTGACTTTTTCTTTTGTTTTTGGTTCTATATTTTCTTTCTCTTTAATCATTACACAAAAAATAAATCGGTTATTTGAACTGCGACCATATCCAGAATAAAAATGGCTAAAGATGCCGTTACCACTGCGGAATTTGCTGCTTTACCTACACTTTCAGTTCCATTTGCGGCATTAAATCCTTTATAACATCCAATCATTCCGATAAAAAATCCGAAGAAAAATGTTTTAATTGTAGCTGGAAACAGATCCAAAAACTCGAGTGATTGAAAAATTTGAGTCATATATCGGTATAAATTCACATCGCCATGAATATTAACCCCAATGTAACCTCCAAAAATTCCGACAGCATCTGCAAAAAATACTAATAACGGAACCATTAAAGTGCAGGCTAAAATTCGTGTTACAACCAAGTAATTATAAGGATTAATAGCGGAAACTTCCATCGCATCGATTTGTTCTGTTACTTTCATGGAACCTAATTCGGCACCAATTCCCGAAGAAATTTTTCCAGCACAAATCAATGCCGTAATTACCGGTGCAATTTCTCTTATCAGCGAAAGCGCAACCATTCCGGGCAACCAGGATTCTGCTCCAAATTTGACTAAGGTTGGTCTGGATTGTAAGGTAAGTACCAAACCCATAATAAAACCTGTTATCGCAACTAATGGCAATGACTTATAGCCAATAACATAACATTGTTTCAAAAGCTCTTTGGCCTCATAAGGAGGAACAAAAACCTCCTTAAAAAACTGCTTTGCAAACAAGGTTGCATTTCCTATTTCGGTGAATGTATTTCGTAAAGTGAGAATCATAGATGTTCTTGTTTTTGTTTGAAAACCGCTATATATCAGCTTTTTATAAAATTGACTATACCTTGATTTTCAAGTAATAAAGTTATCTTAAAACCCAAGAAACACCATTACAGAACTTTGTAGGAACTTTATATAATTAACATTGAAAAACACAATAATTGTGAGGAATTAACGTTAACTGAAAACTTTTTAAAAACAAAAAATCCCTTCTTCGAAAAAAAGGGATTTTCTGGGTTTATAACATTTTGGCCAGTTTTATTGCCGTTATGATATTAAGAGTTAATTGCTACACCTGAATTTGATTTCATTAACGGAATAACTTTAGTATCAGATAATTTAAGATTTTCCATTATTAATCGGGATGTTAAATAACATACTGTTGATTCTGCACCCTGGTTTAAGTTTACATTTTCTTTTTCAAGGCCATCATAACCACCACCGCTTACCGGATTATACATCATTTGATTTAAGTGATTTTTTCCTAAAAACCAGTTAAAGGCCGTTTTCATTTTATGTTTGTATTCCGGCGTTCCAAAAGCATCGTAAAACGAATTCAGCGTATGAATGGTGTATGCCACATCAATTGGCTGTTCGCCATATTCTTTTGCTTCTGAACCTCTGTGCAGCCATCCATTATTAGAAATAACTTTGAAGTTTTTATTGATAAACATTTTCGACATTAAGAAGTCCAATGAATCCATTGCTACTTTCTTGTAAATAGGCTTGTTGGTTACTAAATAGGCAAACAACATTGATTCTGGCAAAATTCCATTTCCGTATGTCATATAATTTTCAAACCATTTCCAATCACTTGAAGCGTGAATTTCATAGTTAGAAAGCAATTTTGCATTCAATTTATTGATAATCGCTGCTACATATAAATTAGGAATAGTAGAATGATATAAATAAAGTCCTTTTGTTGCAAAACCAATCGAACGTGGCGACTGAATAGTTTCTGCCCATTTTAAGGAATTCAATAAAACTTTTGATGCTTTTTTAGAAATAGATTCAGGTAAAATATCACTCATTGAAACTACAGTTCCTAAGGCCCATAAACCTCTTGCATTTGAATCTTCCAAATTAACCTCGGCATTTTGTTCAATATGTTCTCTGTTTTCCTTATCGACATAATTGATGAAATTTCCTTTTGGTTGTTGACATCTCTCAATAAAATCAAGATAGATTAAAATATAAGGCAGATCCTCTTTGTCTTTTGTCAGTTTATAATGCATGCAGAAAGCAATTAAAGCTCTTGCATTATCATCTAAAGTATAACCTGATTCAAGATCTGGAATTGAAATTTTACTGAATTGAATGATTCCCAAATCGGTAGTTAATTTTTTGATATGTCGTAACTGAATTGAAGGATAGCTAAATTTAATTTCGGCTGTATTCTCCATTAAGCTTTTATAGGTATTCATGTGTGTAATCGCTACATTTTCCCAGGAAGAGGCACGTGTTTTTGTAAAGGCGTTAATTCCCATTTCTCTACGCAAATTATCATCTGAAAGTAACTTGATTGTTGCTTCTGAGAATTGATCTACGTTTCCGATATCAACCAGAATTCCACAATCTGAAGTTAACACTTCTAAAGTGTGCGGAATTTTTGAAGCCACCATTGGACAGGCACAACTCATGGCATAAGAAAAAGTGCCACTTACAGCCTGATTTGGATCTTTGGAAGTAAACAAATAAACATCAGTTGCCTGTAAGTATTCTAAAAGTTCGTTTGTGTCGAGATACTCATTGATAAAACGTACGTTGTCTTTTAAACCTAAATCGGCCACTATACCTTCTAATTTGTCACGATAAGCATCAACACCATCTTTTATTAAATTTGGATGTGTTTTTCCGATAACCAAATACAAAACATTTGGTTCTTTTTCGATAATTTTAGGCAGAGCCTGAAGTCCTGTTTCAATATTTTTACCTTCTCCTAAAAGTCCAAAAGTTGAAAGTACTTTTCTGTCCTGAATACCGAATTTTTGTTTCGCCTGATCGGGAGTTTCATAAATTACAATGTGAGTTCCGTGTGGTACACAAGTAATAATTTCTTCAGCAATGTCATAATCTCTCATCAAAATTTCTTTTGATTGATTCGTCATTACAAAAACGGAATTACTGTAACTCAACAATAATTTTACGAAGGTTTTCAATTCATTATTCGGATTTTGAATAACAGAATGAAAAGTATAAGTAACCGGTTTTTTGATTACGTTTAAAAAGTCTAGCAAATAATCACCATAATTTCCTCCAAATAAACCAAATTCATGTTGAATATGAACCAGTTTTACCGATTTGTCGTTATTGATTTGTTCGGCAACTTTAGCATATTCGGCTTTATCTTTTGTGTTTAAAGTAAACGCTTGTGTTGGTTTTACCTTTGGCTCATTGACCAATTCACAAATTTCACAAGTTACTGATTTACCAAAAACATCTGTAATTCCTTTAATGGTATCCTGCGTATAAGTAGCTATTCCACATTGCGTTGGTGGAAATGTTGATAGAAAAACTATTTTCGATTTATTTGTTATCGTTTTCATTGGGATGCTGTTTTAGTTCGTTTAATAAGTCGTTTAGGTTCAAAGAGGCCACCGCAATCTTGTCATCGGCGGCACCGTAATAAATATATAATTGGTCTTCAAAAATGGCTGTCCCCGTCGGGAAAACCACATAATTGACATAACCGTGTCGTTCGTAATATTCTGCAGGCGTAATAATTGGTTTTGGCAATCGGCCTATAACTTTCTGCGGATTTTCAAGGTCTAATAAAACTGCCGAAGCATGATAAACCAATCCTTTTTCTCTTTTTTCTGCTGAGTGATAAATTAACAACCATCCGTCTTTAGTTTCAATAGGAGGAGCTCCCGGACCAATATGACTTGTTTCATGTTCGTACTTAGGTTCCAATACTACATAATCAGGAAGATTCTCTAAATACGTTTTCCAATATTCTGGTGTCAATTCACTTTTTTTCTCATAAGAGAAAATTTGAATGGATGGAAATAATCGGTGTAAACCCACAAATTTTCCATTTATTTTCTTCGGAAAAAGCACCACATTCTTATCCCAAACCAATAGATGCTCTTTCATTGTATGCGTCAAAGGATAGTTTCTTGCTGTATTAACAGCTACTATTTTTGCAACGCTGGAATTCTGTAAATGATTTTTAATATAATTTGTAAAATCATGTAATAAAAACTTTGGCGTTATAATTCCTTTCTTTTTAAACTTAACGAGGTCTTTTGATGTAGCCAAAGCGCCACTGGCATTTATACCGTCATAAGTAACATACGTCATATAAAAAGTATCATCAATTTTTGTGATACGCGGATCTTCGACACCGTGAATTTCATAAATATATTCTGGTACAAAAATCGGTTCAGTATGTCTTTCAACCAGAGTAGTCGGACCTTCAAATCGACAATATCCTATAGTTGAAAAATTTCCCCTTTTAGCAGCTCTGTAAAAAATGTGTACTGTATTTCCATCTTGGTAAATTGCCGGATTTAAAACGCCCAATTCCTCAAAAGCAAGATCTGTCTTTTCTAAAATCACGCCGAGTTTTGTAGCTATAATGGTTTCCGTTGCTGCTAATTCCATATGTTTCTGTTTTATAAGATAAAATTACTTTACGAATACAGGCATAATTGATCCAATCGATCAAAAAATTGACTCAAAAGGATAGATGTGGGAATTATATAATAAGAAGAGGGGGATTATAAAATTAATGTAAAAAACTGACTAATAGAGTATTGCAATACCAAATAAATGTTAATATTAAAACCTTTTATACTATTCATAAAAAAAGCGAAACCAGATTATTAGTTTCGCTTTTTTTGATAGTAAAATTTTTATATCTGTAAGTTTTACGCTTCAGGTTTTTAGTCGCAGTCTCAGTCTTAGTTTTCAGTGGCAGTTTACAGTCTCAGTTTTCACTGTTTACTGCGACTGTGACTGCAAACTTTTCAACAGTCTCAGATTTCACTGTTTACTCCGACTGTGACTGTACACTTTTCAACAGTCTCAGTTTTCACGGTCTACTGTGACTGCGACTGAAAACTGCGACTGTGACTACAAACTTTTCAACAGTCTCAGTTTTCACGGTCTACTGTGACTGCCACTGAAAACTGCCACTGAAAACTGCCACTGAAAACTGCGACTGACAACTCCTAATGACGTAGCGAATAATGCTTCTTTGTAATAAAGGCAATTGGAATTCCGATGCAAAATATCAAAATTATAATAGAAAGAAATAGAGGAAAATCAAGATGTTTTTCGGGTAGAACAGGAAATACTGTTGGTAAAACTACCAGATTCATTATGATCCAAACAAAAATGCCATATAAAATGCCGGATAATAAAGTATTCTTTTTTAGAAAAGTGAAGTACGGATAGATAGTAAAATAAAACCAGGCAAAGGTCAACGCTATCAAATAATGTAATAATAATCCATACAGCGCCATTTGTGATCCGCCGGAATAGGCATCTTTTTTAAATATCCCGGAAGCTATGGATTGAAGGATTTTAATAGCAGTCGTTTTTTGCAAGACAACGGCATAAACTATAATTGCAGCAAGCATGTCGAGCGTGCCGGCAATTAAACCAGATAAAAAAATTGTTCCGTTTTTTGATTTCATATGTGGTTTGAGGTTTGGTTTTGAAAGTTTTGGTGTTATATTTTGTTCACTATTTTATAAATCTCATTCAATTGATGCGTATGTCTTTGCGTGTGGATAAGTGCGAAAGAAAGCCATTCCAAAATAGTAAATTTTTCAAATCCGGGAACCTGAGAGTCAAGACAAGTCAGGGTTAAATCGTGGATTGCCGATAATGTAAGTAAATCAGCTTCTTTATTAAGAAGTTCCAATGTTTGCTCACCTTTATTGTAATCGATAATTTCAGGTAATAAATAATCTGGAGCGTTCATTTTTATGTTGAAGTTCAAAAACAGCGCTTCAATATCTTTAATGTACAAATCAGGTGTGCGGGTAGTTTCTTCTGTTTTTCCCAGAAATAATGCTGCATACCCAGAACAGGCCTTAAGAATATGTTGCGTGGTTTGTCCTGCCGTCCAGCTTCCTTCATAAGGAACCGTATTCAACTCGGTTTCAGAAAACTTAGAATGGATTTCGCTTAAATTTTTGAATGTTTCGACAATGTTGGTTTGAAGTGTTGTTTTCATCTTTTTGATTTAAATTGTGAATTCATTTACTGATGTGATCCACCAGACATTTCCAAAAGGATCTGTTACGCCGCAAGTACGGCCATATTCCTGATCGCTTAATCCCATCAATTCTGTTGCGCCTTCCTCTAATGCTTTTTTGAAACTTTCGTCGGCATTCGGAACATAGACAAATAAGTTTGCCGTTTGCGGTTTCCAATCGTTAGCGGTATCGGCAAACATAATAGTGCTACCGTGAATATTAATTTCAGCATGCAATGCAGTTCCGTCATCGCGCAATTGAGGTGCGTGTAAAATAGTAGCATTAAAAACGTTTTTTGTGAAGTCGATAAATTGTAATGCACCATCTAAAATTAGATATGGCATTATCGTTTGATGGTTTTTTGGAATATTCATTTTTTGTGATTTGATGATTAGCGATTACCCAAATTTACAATTTTAAATTAAATATTTAAAAATCAAATGATTATGTTTTGATCTGTTAGCTTTAATTTTTTTTAAAAAAATCTAAACACATAGAAATATAGATTTTATATATAAAAAAGGCAACAAAAAAACTAGTTGTTACTACATAGTTAATGTGTCTTTATACTAGTGAAATGACTTTTTAAGATTCCTAAGCGCTATGTTTCTATGTGTTAAAATGAATTATAATCAAATGATTATGTTTTTGTCACAAAAGCACTTCGCAATGAAATCCCTACGAATCAAGAAGTTCGATAATTTTTTTATGTGAAATGGAAGCACCATGAATGCGCAGGATTTTATCACAATCTTCCAAGTCAAAATTGATAGCACTGTTTGGAAAATGCTCAAGAAGTTTCCCCACAATCACAATAGACTGCTCGACTTCCTGAACATTTGTTTTGAAAACTTCTATCATCGCCTAAAAGTTTATAACGCAATATTTTTATAGCGTTCGATTTTATGATAATAATGATACGATATAGCCAGAATCACTAGAAAGATAAGTGGGAAGAAAGATTGAAAATTAATTCCGTCAACAGCAAAATGGCTTATAGACGCAAATATGAAATCAAAACCAAATCCGGCATAAGCCCATTCTTTAACGTTCTTAGGAATCTGTGGAATTACCAGAACTAAAACACCTAAAATTTTAAAGACAACTAAAGCATTCCCAAAATATTCCGGGTAACCTAAATGTCGAATTCCCTCTTTAGCCATTTCAGATTGAGAAGTCAAGGCCGGCATAACACCTTCAAACAGGAAAATAATAATTGTAGTAATCCAGAAAATAATCTTTGCTTTTTTCATGTGGTTTTTGTTTTAAATAGTTATCAGTTAATTATTTAATACAAATCTACTAATGTTATTTTTCTTACGGAATAGTTATTTACGACTATTTTAGGGGCATTTGGGACATTTGGTAGTTTTCAGTCCCGGTTTTCAGTTTTATGAGGAGAGAATAGAATATAGAATATAGAGAATAGAGGCAAGAAACAAGAAGCAAGAGAATAGAATATAGAATATTGATGAAAGAAGCACAAAATCTGCTGGATCTGCAGAATCTGCGAGAGTTTTTTTTTAACACAGTAACCACACAGTTTGTCATCCCGAGGGACGAGGGATCCCCGCAAGAAACTCCACAATCAAAATCGCCAATCTTTGTCGAGCTACTCGCGGGGATCCCTCGTTCCTCGGGATGACAAAAATGGCGATAACCTATGAAAGCAATAAAAGATAAACAAAGAATCCGCCAAAAACCGCGTCATCCGTGTTCCATTATCGACAGTATCCAAAATAAAACTTTGCGAACATTGCGTAAACCCTTAGCGCCCCTTGCGGTTAAGTCAAAAAAAAACGCTGCAAAACCGAAGTCTCACAGCGTCATCTCAAATAAATAATTAAAACGGGTATTATCTCCAACCACCACCCAATGCGCGATATAACTCGGTATTGGCAGAAAGTTGTGCTCTTTTTATATCAGCTAACTCTAATTCGCTTTGCAATAAACTTGCCTGCGCAGAAAGTACTTCAAGGTATTCTGCCATTCCGTTTTTGAATAACAGATTGGCATTTTTAATTGCTTGTTGCAGCGTTTTTACGCGTTCTTGCAAGAAAGCTTCTTGTTGTTGTAATTTTTCAACAGCAACCAAAGCATCTGCAACTTCACTAACGGCTACTAAAACAGATTGTCTGAAATTGATAACCGCCTTTTCTCTTTCAACAACAGCAATATTATACTGTGTTCTTATTCTTTTATTGTTCAATAAAGGCTGCGTTAAACCTCCGGCAACCGTTCCGAATAATGAAGCCGGAATAGTAAACCAATTGCTTGCTTCGAATGAATTCACACCACCTTGCGCCGTAATTCTCAAGGCTGGATAAAAATCGGCTTTTGTGATTCCGACATTGGCATTAGCTACTTTTAAAGCCAATTCGGCACTTTTTACATCCGGTCTTCTGCTTACTAAGGATGACGGAATTCCGACAGCGGCATTGTTTTTTACAGCAATAGTGCTCAAACGAATCGTTCTTTGTTTTGAATCAGGGAAAGATCCTGTCAATACACTCAAAGCATTTTCCTGGATAGCAATGTTTTGTTCCAATAGCGGAATCAATTGCGCTGAGTTTAATTTCTGCGCTTCCGATTGTTGAATAGCTAATGAAGTAACTTGTCCGGCATCATATTTTAATTTGATGATACTGGTTGTACTATCATTCAGTTTTAGGGTTTGTCTGGCAATTTCCAATTGTGCATCCAACATCAAAAGATTGTAATATCCTTTAGAAACATCGGCAACAATAGTGGTTTGCAATGCTTTTTTTACCTCTTCAGATTGAAGATATTCAGCAAAAGCGCCTTTTTTCTGATTCTTGATTTTTCCCCAAATATCAGCTTCCCATGAAAGCGTTGCTCCGGCTGTAAAATCATTAATGTGATTTTGCCCTAAAGCCTGACCCAGGTTTTTCCCCGTAAAACTATTGTCTGACGGATTGCTGGTACTTGCAGTAACACCCAAATTTATCTGAGGAACATTATTCCATTTTGATTGTGTGAATCGATATTGTGCAATTTCAATGTTTTTGGTAGCGATTTGTAAATCGTTATTTCGAACTACCGCACTGTCAATAAGCTTGATAATATCTTTCTCTGTAAAGAAGTTTTTCCACTCCAAATCGGCAATACTCGTCGTATCTTTTGAAACCGATGCATTCCTGAAATTCTCAGGAAGTGCATCTTTTGGAGTTTCAATATCCTTCGAAACAGAACAGGATATCAATGTGGTGATCAAAATAGCGACCATCACGATTTTGGTTATATACTTTTTCATTTTATAAGTTGTCATTAAATTTCTGTACAAGTATCTTTTTTAGTTTCAAGATCTCTTGAGATTCTGTACGATATATAGCCGATGCCGAAAATGATGGCCACCAGAATTGTCGTTATATAATTTTCCATATTTATTTTTCTTCTTCGTTATGAACTACTGCTACCGGTTTTCCGGTAACTTTTTCTTGTAAATGTTGGAATACGATGAATAAAACCGGGATGATTAACAACCCTAGAATTACTCCTGAAATCATACCTCCGGCGGCACCAATACTAATAGAGTGGTTACCTTGTGCTGATGGTCCTTTGGCACTCATCATCGGAATTAATCCTACTACGAAAGCCAGCGACGTCATGATAATTGGACGTAAACGTAATTTGGCTGCATCGATAGAAGCTTTAACCAAGGCCTGTCCGGATTTTCGTTTCTGGACGGCGAACTCGACAATCAGAATCGCATTCTTGGCGAGCAATCCAATTAACATTACCAAGGCAACTTGTACATAAATGTTATTTTCAATTCCTGTTAAACCAATGGCTACGAATACTCCAAAAATTCCTGCAGGTATAGATAAGATTACTGCTAAAGGCAAAATGTAACTTTCATACTGTGCGGCAAGTAAGAAATAGATGAATATCAAACACAGTAAGAAAATAGTTGCCGATTGACCTCCGGAAGAAATTTCTTCACGGGTTTGTCCTGACCATTCATAACTATATCCTGCAGGTAATTGTTGTTTTGCCACTTCTTCAATCGCTTTGATGGCGTCTCCTGAACTAAATCCTGGTTTCGGAATCGCATTAATCGAAATCGAATTAAACAAGTTGTATCTCGAAGCGGTTTCAGAACCATAAATACGGCTTAGTTTTACTAAAGTGTTTATCGGAACCATTTCGCCATTTTTGTTTTTCACAAAAACTCTGTCAATTGCTGAAGGATCTGCTCTGTCGGCAATATCAGCCTGAACTACAACTCGGTAATATTTACCAAATCTATTAAAGTCAGAGGCTTGTGCACTACCAAAATAAGCCTGCATTGTTTGAAGGATATCTTTTACTTTAACACCTAACTGATCTGCTTTTTCGTCATTGATATCTAATTGTAATTGAGGATAATCGGCTTTGAAAGAGGTAAAGGCTACAGCAATTTCAGGGCGTTTCATTACTTCACCAATAAAGTTTTGTGATATTCCACTAAACTTATCCAGTTTACCTCCGGTTTTATCCTGAAGAACCAAATCCAATGCCTCAACGTTACTAAATCCGGGAACAGTTGGGAAACTAAATACGAAGAAACTTCCTCCGGAAATCGCGCCCAATTGGCCACGAACCTGATTCATGATTTCGTCAATATTTTTAACCTCGCCACGTTCTTCATTTGGTTTAAGCAATACGAATACTACGGCTGATGATGGGCTTGTAGAATTTGTCAATAAGTTGAAACCTGAAATAGCGGTTACAAATCGTGATGCATCTAATTTTTTTAATGTGTTTTCTGCTTCTGTCATTACTTTCTGAGTTCCGTCTAATGATGTTCCGGAAGGCGTATTAACAGCAATTGCAATAAAACCTTGATCTTCTGTTGGGATAAACCCGGCAGGAGTAGTTTTTACCATTACAATTGTAGCGAAAGTAATTAAAGCCAATCCACCTAAACTAACCCATTTGTTGCGAATTAAGAATTTTAATCCCCCAACATAACGGTTGGTCAATGCTTCAAAACTATTGTTGAATCCGGTAAAGAATTTCTCTTTAAATCCTTGTTTTTTGTATGGCGCATCTCCTTCGTGTGCAGCATGATTATCTTTTAAGAATAAAGCGGCAAGGGCAGGTGATAATGTTAAAGCGTTTACGGCTGAAATTACAATTGCAATCGCCATCGTAAAGGCAAACTGACGATAGAAAACCCCGGTTGAACCTTCCATAAAACCGACCGGCAGGAATACAGCAGCCATTACCAGCGTAATCGAGATAATAGCACCCGTTATTTCGTGCATTGCTTCATGTGTGGCTACTTTTGGAGACAGATGTTTGTGCTCCATTTTCGCATGCACGGCTTCGACGACGACAATCGCATCATCCACCACAATACCAATCGCCAGAATTAAAGCGAAAAGCGTTAGAAGGTTGATCGAAAAGCCGAATAACTGCATGAAGAAGAACGTTCCTAAAATTGCTACAGGTACAGCAATGGCCGGAATTAATGTTGATCTGAAATCCTGCAAGAAGATAAAAACAACTATAAATACCAGTATAAAAGCTTCAATCAAAGTATGTTCAACCTGTTCGATAGATTGGTCAAGAGATACTTTTGTACTGTAGAAAATATTGTGTTTTATTCCTTGTGGGAAATCTTTAGAGGCTTTCACCATCAATTTATTAATCGCAATCTGAATTTCATTTGAATTAGAACCTGCTAACTGAATAACACCAATTACAACTCCTTTTTTACCGTTCAAACGAGTTAAACTGTTATAAGAGTAAGCACCAAGCTCGACTCTGGCAACATCTTTTAAGCGAAGGATAGAACCATCTGCATTCGAACGAATGGCAATGTTTTGATAATCCTCCGGTTTAGTAAGTTTCCCTTTGTATTTAATTACGTATTCAAAAACTTCTTTACTTCTTTCACCAAATTTACCCGGCGCAGCTTCCAAACTTTTGTCCTGAATAGCGGCCATAACTTCATTTGGCGTCACATTGTAAGTCGACATTTGAGTTGGGTTTAACCAAACTCTCATCGAGTAATCTTTAACTCCACCAAAAATACTGGCAGAACCTACACCCGGAATACGTTTGATTTCCGGAATAATATTAATTTGAGCATAGTTGGCAACAAAAGTCTGATCGTATTTCGATTCGTCTTCTGTGTACATACCAATCGCCATGATGAAACTGTTTTGTTGCTTCGCGGTAATTACACCTTGCTGAACAACCTCTGCAGGCAACTGACTTGTCGCCTGAGCAACTCTGTTCTGCACGTTAACTGCGGCCTGATCGGCATCTGTACCTAATTTAAAGAAAACAGTAATTGCAAGTGTACCATCGTTACTCGCTGTTGAACTCATGTACGTCATGTTTTCAACACCATTTATAGACTCTTCCAGAGAAGGCGCAACCGAACGTAAAACTGTTTCGGCATTCGCTCCCGGATAAACCGCCGTAACCAAAACCGAGGGAGGCGCAATATCAGGAAACTGTTGTAAAGGCAATTTTGTAAGTCCAAGTACACCCAGGATCACCAATAAAATGGAGATTACGGTTGCCAGTACAGGTCTTTGTATAAATATTTTGAACATTGTCGTAAAAATTATTTTTTGTTAATTATTTGGGCAACTTCAGCAGTCGATTTTTGAGGCTGGATAACTTGTCCTTCCTGAAGTTTGTCGATTCCGCTTAAAACAATTTGGTCGCCAGATTTTACACCTTCGCCAATAAGATAGTTAGTTCCGCTTTTACCAATAATCGTGATTGGCATTTTGTTTACTTTATTTCCTTTGTTCAGGGTATAAACAAACACTTTATCCTGCATTTCGATAGTAGCCGATTGTGGTACCAGAATCGCATCGTCATGATTGATTCCTAAACGAATTTTTCCTGTATTTCCAGAACGTAATGTTCCGTTTGCATTAGGGAAAGTTGCTCTTAAAGTAATCGCACCGGTGTTTTTATCAAATTGACCATCTACCATATCAATTTTTCCTGTTTGTGCATAAGCATTATTATCAGCCAAAATCAAAGTTACAGGAGGTAATTTTTTGATTTTATCACCCAATGTATTTCCGGCATATTGTGTTTTGAATTTGATGAAATCAGTTTCACCAAGAGAGAAGTAAACAAAAACTTCGTGTACATCTGAAAGTTTGGTTAACGGTTCAATATCAGTAGCCGAAACTAAACTTCCTTGTTTTTTAGGCAATCTTCCTATGTAACCACTAACAGGGGCTGTCACATTAGTATATCCTAAATTAATTCTGGCAGATGCTACCATTGCTCTTGCTTGCTCGATATTAGCAGCAGCAATTTTTTGAGAAGCTTTAGCTGTTTTCAATTGATAATCAGAAACTACTTTGTTTTGTACTAAAGGAGTTAATTTATCAACTTCTAACTGTGCATTAATCAAAGCCGCTTCAGAAGCATGAAGGCTGGCCAAAGCATTGTTCAATTGCTCACGGAAAGGACGTTCGTTTATTTTGAATAAAGTTTGACCTTTACTTACATAAGCACCTTCGTCTACTAAAACGCGATCAAGGTTTCCGCTTACTTGTGGACGAATCTCTACGTCTACAGTTCCTTGTATCGAAGCTGGATATTCAGCATCCGTAACAGCATCAGAGTTTTGAATCGCTAAAACTGGCAAGAGTGGAGCTGCCGGAGCAGGAGCCTGCGCTTTATCGGCACAACTGCTTAGTACAAGTGCCAGAATAAAACTGGTTATAATTACATTTTTCATTTTCATATTGGTTTTAATTTGTTGGACATTCATTTGAGTTAAAATCTTTTGTAATCTGGCATTCCGGGTATTCATGTTTAATTGAATTAAATTATCTAACGTTGTTAAGTTAAAGGGCGCAAAATTCCGTATAGTGAGCCCATTGCGATTCCTTAAGAAATCGGTATTAAATTATTTATCACTGTTAAGTAAATAGTAAAAAAAGGTTACTAAATTACTCTAATTAAATTTCCTAACACTGTTAAGTGAAATGGAAAATTTTTTTACTGTATTGATTTAATGATACCACCAATCGCATCTTTCAGGATTTGATTGTTGATCGTTTCCATTACTTCGCTTTTGTTAATAATGTTAATCGCAATTAAACCGTGAATAACAGAAAAGAAAGTAAAATATTTTTGTTTGATAACTTCAGGGCCGGGGTTACTGTTTTTCATAATTTCAGCAATCACCGCGGTGAATAAATTATAAGGTGCTTCTGCAGCCGAACATTGCTGAGAACAACAATTCATTTGCACACCAAACATTACCTGATACATTTCAGTATCTGTAAAGGCAAAATCCCAATAAGCCATCCACATGGCTTCAATTTGGTCTTCCGGTTTATCAAATTTTGCTTTGGCACTTTGCAATTCCTTCGCCAATTTAATAAAACCTTTACCGGTTAATTCGTTTAAAATAGCCTCTTTATTCGAGAAGTATTCGTAGATAATAGGGGCAGTATATTCAATTTTGTCAGCAATCTTTCGCATACTCAGACCTTGCCATCCTTCTTCTTTTACGATAGAATAAGCAGCTTCAAGAATATTATTTCTTGTCTCTTCTTTTTGTCTTAATATACGATCTTTACTTGCCATTTTGATGAGTATTAAATAATCTAACACTGTTAGGCAAATGTAATACCGATTTTCTGATTATAATATAAATTCGTTATAATTTTTTCTTATCATAACATAGATACTGAAAAATAAGGCTTTCCAGAGGTTTTGAATTATAAAATATTTTGATTTTAATGAAATTTGAATCCCTTTTTAACATTTTTTAAGATTTACTAATTCGCAAAAACGTCGTCAAAAGTAAAAAGGAGAAATAATTTGATTTAAACCTTATAAATTTTCAGGAGCAGAAATTTCAATTTCATAATACGTTTAGTCCCGCTATCCACTATATTCCCGATTAACAAAAACTACGGCTAAAAAGCCTTGTTTTTCTAAATCGGGAGATACCGCTTCAAATGAAATTCACTGAACTCCGATTAAAATAAATGCTAAGTGAAGTAATCGGGGCTAGACGAGAGGTTTAATTTTCATAAGACGATAATCAAAAAAATACAAAACCTAGACTGGACTGAAGTCCAGCTCTACAATATCGATCATTCCTACGGAATTTTAAAATCTATGTGCGTAATCAAAAAGAGCCAGAGGCTCTAATAATATTGTAGGGCTGGACTTTAGTCCAGTTGAGATGTATATAATTAAGAAACGCTATACAAAGCCATTATTTTTTCATTGACAGCATTATAAAAAGGAGTTTCAATTCCGTATTTTTTGGCATTTTCAATAACAAAATCAACCAGAAATTGTTTTTCAGTTTTATTGTTGTTTTCAAAATCCAGTTGCAAAGACGATTTCGATTCAAACGGAAATTTAGTCAATAAACCTTTGGCGGTTTCAATGTCTTCGTTGGTCAGATTTATATTGTTTTTGAGTGCAAGAGATTGAATCTCAATCATCATATTTTCCAGAATATGCAGTAAGTTTTGATCTTCCAAAAGTTGCCCAAAACTAACTTTATAAGCAGAAGTTATAGCTGCAACCGGTGCAACGAACAAGTATTTCTTCCACAGTGTTTCGTTAATGTTTTCCAGATACGTAATATCTAAACCTCCGGCTAGTAATAAGTCTATTAAAGGTTTATTTTCTTTTCCACCAACGAAAATCTTTCCTGGTCCGCCAACATGTTGTACATGTCCCGGTTTCTTAACATTAGAAGCAACATAAATACAGCCTTCCATAATTTGTCCTGTTTCAGGCAAAGTCTCACGGATAATTTCTTGGGCATTTACTACATTTTGCAAAGAGATAATAATCGTTTTCTCATTTATACAATCTTTATAAGCAGATAAAACCTCTTTTATAGAATAAGATTTTGAAGTAAGAATCAAAACATCCAAAATTCCTATTTCTCTTGGATTATCAGATATCAAATCAGGAAATATAGTTTCCTTTTCACCTTTAGATTCAAATACTAAACCTTCCTTTTCAATGTTGCTTTTGGTTTCGCCTCTGCAAATAAAAATGATTTTTGTGCTACTGTCTTTGTATTTTTTTGCCAACGGAGCACCAACAAATCCGCCGATTCCACCAATTCCAAGAATTCCTATTTTTATTGTTTCTGAGTTCATGTTGTCGTTTTAGGTTTTTAATTATCGATGCAAAGTAAATGGGTTAACATTTATTAACTGATGTAATAATATAGGTTATATTTGTAAAAATTAAGGATTATGAAAGACACCTTTTTTATTTATAAAGATTTCGAAATTTATTCTGTCGAAGAATTAACGTGGAAAAAAGAAATTCATCGACACAATTTTTTTGAATTACTTTACATTGAATACGGAACCGGAAATCACATTCTAAATTCAATTCCTCATCATTATAAGGAACACGATATTTATTTGCTTACGCCAAAAGATTATCATTCGTTCAAAACCTTAAAACCAACAAAGTTTCATTGCCTGCGGTTCTTACCTAATTTTTTTTCGAATAAAAAAGAAATCGAAGAGATCGAGAAATTGTTTTATTACCACAATCAGACCAATGGAAATTTAATTTTCCTTGAAGAGGATAAGGCGTTTTGCGAAACGCTTATTATAAAAATATTAAACGAAGTGGCGAAACCAAAAGGGCAGAACGAAGTTATAATCAAAAGTTTAATGACTGCGCTCATTCAGATCATTCGTCGAAATGCCATTTTAAATGAAAATAATCTAAACTTACAAACTACCGAAATACTGAAGATTGACACGATTTTAAGTTACATCCGATCGAATATTGCCAATCCACATTTGTTGAAGAAAAAAGAAATGGCAAGTCATTTTAATGTCTCGATCCATTATATAGGAGAGTATTTTAAAAACCATTTAAATATTACTTTAAGAGATTATATCGTGCAAACTAAACTTAAAGTGGTAACCGAAAAACTGAGCAAAAGCAATTTAACTTTCTCAGAAATCAGTAACGATTTGGGTTTTATTGACAGCAGTCATTTCAATAAATTCATGATGAAAAGCACGGGAATCTCTCCATCAGAATTTAAAAAATCATTAAGTATTTTTTAGCAACAATGTATCCTGCCAAGAAATGCTGATCTGTTTTTATTTAACCAAATCCATTTCGACATGCTCAATTCCGGCATCCAGGAAATAGTTATTGGTTTGTCTGAACCCGTTTTTAATATAAAACGGACTAGCATTAACCTGAGCATACAGATAAATTTTCTCTTCATTACGCAAATCTTCCAAAATTTTTTTCAGAGTAGCTTCTCCTACTTTTTTTCCGCGATACGAATCCAAAACCGCAATACGTTCAATTTTTGCTCCTTTCTCCATTATTCTGTAACGCGCCGCTCCGGCTGGTAAACCATTTACCGTTGCCAGATAATGAATCGCCTCAGCATCATCCATCGATTCCCGTTCCTGCGATACATTTTGTTCTTCAACAAAAACTTGCCTTCTAATTGCAAAGGCGATCGATTCTAGTTTTGCATCTTCAATTTTTTCTACTTTAATATCGTTTTCTACTTCTTTAAGGGGATTCTGTAGGTTCATTTCTTTAATAGTTGTCATTCGGTCAAAAAGATTTTTTGTTTTTAAATTTTGATTTACTTCGTTTATGGCTTTGTACAAATTATTTTCTGTGTCGGTCAATTCCATTAAAGCCTGCGTCATAACAGCCCATAACGGTTGCAGGTGTTGTATGAGTTCATTTGCCTTTTCAGTAAGCGTAATTAGACGCTTTCTTTCATCTTTGGCATCTTTAGCAGAGCCAATCAGTTCTTTCTTTTCTAATTCCTTTAAAAGAGAAATCGTAGTAGGATGGGAGTATCCAACTTCCTGGGAAAGCTCTACCACACTAATGGCCTTTTTCTGCGAAAGCACATAAATTACCGGAAACCATTTGGGTTCAAAATCAATATTCTGACTTCTGTAAAATAGCTGCGCCTCTTTTCGCAGGTTCTCCGTCAAACGCTGCAAGAGATTGCCTAATACCAATGATTGTGACTTTTCTAATACCATAACAAATAATTTGTATGCGAATTTACGTAGTTAACTACATATATTCAAAATGAGAAAAGAAATTTTAAGTTTTATTTATAAAATATAGGATTTAATCTGGGTTTTAGCTTTTAGGAGCAGAGGAACTAAGCTTTTAAGACGACTTGTCCCGCTATCCGCTATATTCCCGATTTAGAAAAACTACGGCTAAAAAGCCTTGTTTTTCTAAATCGGGAGATACCGCTTCAAATGAAATTCACTGAACTCCGATTAAAATAAATGCTAAGTGAAGTAATCGGGGCTAGACGAGAAGTTTAGTTTTTATAAGACGATTATAAAAAAATACAAAACCATAACCTAGACTGGACTAAAGTCCAGCTCTACAATATCTGTCATTCCTTCGGAATTTTAAAATTGCTATAAAGATTCAAAAAGAGCCGGAGGCTCTAGCAATTTTGTAGGGTTGGACTTTAGTCCAGTTTAAATAATAGAGATTTAATATATTAAGAAACGCTATTTTCATTTGCATAATTATTTCATTCCCGGAACATTCATTTCTAACGTATAAACACTTTTACTGGCAGTAATAAATAATGTTTTAAATTTTTTTCCTCCAAAACAAACATTGGCAGTCCAAGGCTCAGGAACATCAATATGGGCTATTTTTTCTCCCTTTGGATTAAATATAGTAACTCCTTTTCCGGTTAAGTAAATGTTTCCGGACGCGTCTCTTGTCATTCCATCCGAACCTGATTCAGTAAACAGCGTTTTTTTGTCCAAAGAACCATCACTGTTTATTGTATAAGAATACGTTTTGTTGGCCCCTATATCCGCTACGAATAACATTTTACCATCCGAAGTTCCAATAACACCATTAGGTTTTATAAGGGCATTGTCAACGTTAGTAATTTTAGATTTATCAGGAGCTAAATAGTAAACACATTCTTTTTCTATTTCTTTGGAAGTATGTTTCCAATAATCTCTTTGGTAAAAAGGATCTGTAAAATAGATACCACCTTTTGGATCAATCCAAAGATCATTGGGGCCATTCAGCCTTTTTCCTTCGAAGTTGTTTACTAGTACAGTATAATTTTTGTTTTGGTCTATTTTCCAAATTTCATTTTTTTCATCGGCGCAAGCCAAAAGGTTGCCTTCGTGATCAAAATACAAACCGTTAGCTCTTCCTGCGTTTTCCATAAAAACAGAAAGTTCGCCATTAACCGACCATTTCATGATTCTATTATTAGGCTGATCGGTAAAATAAATATTTCCTTTTTTATCTACTGCAGGTCCTTCCGTAAAACTGTATTGATCAGATAGTTTTGTGAGAACTGCGCCTTTTGCTATTAGGTTATGGTTGCTGTCTTCTGATTTCTGAGCGGATATAAAATTTGTAAAAATAAAAGCAATAAAAAATAGAAGGTTTGATTTTATTTTAAGGCGAAGGTGGTTCATAATGAAAAGGAGTATAGATTACTTTGAAAAAAATGAAAGGCTAATATAGTATGTTTTGTACAGTTCTCATGTTAATTTCTTTGTAGTCATAATTAAGATTCCATTGTTAGCATTGGGATATTCTTTTTTAGGAGCAGAATAATTATGTTTTTTAAGACGACTTGTCCCGCTTTCCGTTTCAAACGAAGTTCACTGAACTCCGAAATTAAATAAAATTAAGTGTAAATCCTTTTGTGTCCGCCGCGGCGGACACAAAAGGATTTACACTTCTATCAGGGCTAGACGAGAGATTTAGTTTTTCAGAAGTTAATAATTATAAATAATTTCCTACATTTTGTTTTAACATGCTATCTTTGATTTTTAAAATTTGTAATAAAAAAATAATTTAAGATAGTAATTCTACTATCTTTGTAAAACGATTTGGATAGTGAAATCAAAAGAATTTATTAGAGAAGCTTTGCGAAACGGTTGGGTATTCGTAAGGCAAGGCAAAGGAAGTCATGAGATTTATCAAAAAGAGGATAAACAAGTTGTTATTCCGAATCACGGATCAAAAGAAATTGGAAAAGGATTAGAACAGAAATTGAGAAAAGAGATGGGGCTTTAGCATCTTAAAAAATAGGTAATTATGAAAACAATTAAAATTATTATCGAAAGAAACGAAGATGGCTTTTGGGGCTATGCTGAAAATGAAAAAGCTATAGTCGGTGGTGGTAACACAGTTCAGGAATGCAAACAAGATGTATTAGACTGTATTGAGACATTAAAAGAATTAGATGAAGAAAATAAACCAGGTTTTTTAGATAAAGATTATATGTTAGTTTATAAGTTCGATACGGCGAGTTTATTAAATTATTACAAAGGAATATTTACAAACTCAGCACTTGAAAGAATTACAGGCATAAATCAAAAACAAATTCAGCACTATGCATCAGGTCATAGAAATCCAAGATTAGAACAGCGTCTAAAAATAGAAAGCGCCTTACATAATTTAGGAAAAGAACTTTTAGCAGTAGAATTATAAGATAAAAAAAGCAAACAAGTAAAAATTCCGTAGGAATGCCCAATATTATAGAGCTGGACTTCAGTCCAGTTTAGGTCCAACATTAATAATATCACACGGTAAACATGTACCAATTCATAACGAATTTGTACAATTCCCAAATCCTTCTTTGTGAGTATCTTTGTATTATTAGTTTAAATCAAAAGATATAAAGATGAAAGCAATAGGATTTAAAACCTCATTACCAATAGATAAGGACGATAGTTTCATTGAATTTGAAACGCCAAAACCAATTCCGGGAGCGCATGATTTATTAGTTAAAATTGAAGCCGTTTCTGTGAATCCGGTAGATTTTAAAATTCGCCAGAATAGCGCCAAAGAAACGACTTTAGAAACACCAAAAATTATAGGTTGGGATGCTGTCGGAATTGTAGAAGCTGTTGGTGATCAGGTTAGTTTATTTAAAGTAGGAGACGAAGTTTATTACGCAGGAGATTTGACCAAACAAGGCAGTAACGCAGAATATCAAGTTGTTGATGAACGTATTGTGGGTAAAAAGCCAAAATCTCTTTCTATAGAACAAGCTGCAGCGATGCCGTTAACCGGTCTAACAGCCTGGGAAATCTTGTTCGACAGAATTCGTATCCATCCGGAAAAAGACAAAGGAAAAAGCATTTTAATCATTGGCGGAGCTGGTGGAGTAGGATCAGTTGCGATTCAATTGGCTAAAAAAGTGGCCGGATTAACCGTAATAGCTACAGCGTCGCGTCCTGAATCTATAGAATGGTGCAAACAACAAGGCGCCGATTTCGTAGTGAACCATAAAAATTTGATTGAAGAAGTTCGTAACGCAGGTTTTCAGCATGTCGATTTTATTCTCGATTTTGTTGATGTGAATCAATATTGGAATGCATTCGTAGAACTGATAAAACCGCAGGGACATATTGGTTCTATTAGTGATCCTGTAGAAAATGTGAATCTTCGTCAATTAAAAGGTAAAAGTGCCAGTTTTCATTGGGAATTGATGTTTACACGTTCCATGTTTCAAACCGAAGATATGATCGAACAACATCATATTTTAAATGAAGTAGCCGATTTATTAGATAAGGGTACAATGCAGTCTACTTTAAAAACGACGCTGAATGGCCTGACTGTTTCCAATTTCAAAAAAGCACACCAGTTACTGGAATCCGGAAGTACTATCGGAAAAATTGCGATTAAATTTTAAGGGAAATGATAAAACAAGAGGCAAGCTAATAAGCTTGCTTTTTGCTTTTAATTGCGCCACCTAAAAGCATTTTTTTGTATTATTACAAGAAAAAAGAAAATGAAACCAGCGGCAACCATCACCCTTGCAATTCTTGCATTATTCATGCAACAAGCTGCGCAAGCACAAGAAGTAAAAAAAGAAACAACTTCAACTGAGCCAAAATACACCATTGAAAATTGCGTTAACCATTTTGAATTAGACAAAGCCACGAAAACAAAAGTGGGTTATCAATATTGGTTTGCTGATAAAAATTTCACTCAGGAAAACACGCTCAAAATGAGTATTGTCGAACCCGGAAAATCAACGCATGCACCGCACCATCATGTCGAAGAAGAATTTTTCTTTATTCTCGAAGGCACAGCACAATTCTACCTTGACGGAAAAACCATAATCGCGGGACCAAATACCAGTTTTTACTGTCCATCCAATATGGAACATGGAATCAGTAATGCCGGAAATACGGATTTAAAATATTTGGTGATTAAGAAGGATTTGAAGTAATAATCTGATTCTCAATTTTATTTCACATTTTAAATTAGAATTGGCACAATTAAAAGTATAGAAAGTAATATTTTTACTAAACAACTACTTAATTAACCACTTATTACATCCGATACATGTCTCTACTGATTCTGATTGCCAGTATTTTGTTGTTATTGATTCTCATTTCGGGTGTAAAACTCAATGCCTTTATTGCCTTAATTATTGCCGCTTTTTTTGTGGGAATTGCAAAAGAAATGCCTTTTCCCAATTTAATTAATTCTATTCAGCAAGGTATTGGGAGTACCTTGGGGTCTCTAATTTTAATTATTGCATTCGGTGTTGTTTTAGGGAATTTGCTTTCAGACAGTGGTGCCGCCCAGCGAATAAGTTCGGTAATGATTCGGTCATTTGGAGTAAAGCATATCAAATGGGCAATGGTAATCACAGGTTTCTCTGTCGGAATTTCGATGTTCTACAATGCTGGCTTTATCATTTTGATTCCAATGGTTTTTGCCGTGGCTAAAAGTACCAAACAGCCTATGATTTATTTGGGTATCGCAATGGCTTCGGCGCTTTCAATAACACATGGTTTTCTGCCTCCTCATCCCGGACCAACGGCAATTGCGGTTATCTTCAAAGCAAACATCGGAAAAACATTGCTTTACGGACTTTTAGTTGCACTTCCTGCGCTTTTTGTTGCCGGAATTGTTTTTCCTGAATTCATAAAAAAAATCCAGGCATTTCCCCCGAAAGGCTTATTCGAAAGCAAAACTTTTACAGAAGACGAAATGCCCTCTTTTCAAATTAGTATTTTAACGGCTTTAGTTCCGGTTTTTTTGATGGCGACCGCTACTTTCAGCGAATTGCTATTACCTGAAGGAAGTGATTTGCGCGCTCTTTTGCTTTTTATAGGAAATCCAACCACTTCAATGCTACTTGCGGTGCTTTTTGCAGTTTACTCCCTGGGAATTTTCCGTGGAAGAAAAATGCAGGATATTATGGATAAATCAGGTACTGCTATGAGTTCGGCTACGATGATCATTTTAATCATTGCTGCCGGTGGTGCTTTTAAACAAGTATTGATAGACAGCGGAATGGGAACCGATATAAGTACATTTTTCGAAAAATCATCACTTTCTCCTTTGTTGTTAGGCTGGCTGATTGCGACTATAATCCGAATTGCATTGGGATCTGCGACAGTTGCAGGATTAACGGCAGCAGGAATTGTACAGCCTGTGGTAATCGCCTCTGGTGTAAGTCCGGAATTAATGGTATTGTCTATTGGTGCAGGAAGTTTAATGTGTTCGCATGTAAACGATACCGGATTTTGGATGTTCAAGGAATATTTTGGCATTAGCGTTTCAGATACTTTTAAAACCTGGACGGTTATGGAAACCATAATAGGAGTAATGGGATTAATAGGCGTATTGGTATTGAATATATGGATCAAATAAAAAAAATGGAATCATTTTATATAGGAATCGACATTGGAACCACGGCCACAAAAGCCATTTGTTTTGATATACACGGAAATGTAATCAGACAGGTTTCGAATGCCTATCCGATGTATCATCCAAAACCGGACTGGAGTGTGCAAAATCCACAAGAGATTTTACAGACCGTTATTGATTGTATTGCGGAAATTACAAAAGGAATTCAGCCGGAGTTTATTAGTTTCAGTTCAGCCATGCAAAGTATTATTGCCATTGATGAAACTGGTAGACCTTTAACAGATGCTATTTTATGGGCTGATAATAGAGCCAATTCCATTGCCGAAAAACTTAAGGATTCTGAAAAGGGAAACCATTTTTATCAAAAAACAGGAATCCCAATTCACCCTTTTTCACCCATGACCAAAATTGCATGGTTTAAAGAATTTGATTCCGATATTTTTTCTCAAACGTATAAATTTATCAGTATTAAAGAATATGTGTGGCATCATCTCACCAATGAATATTATACAGATACTTCAATGGCTTCCGGAACTGGACTATTGAATATCCATACTTTACAATGGGATCCAGAAATTTTGGAGTTTTTAGACCTGAAATCGGGCCAATTATCTACAGTTTGTGAGGTAACACATCAAAGCAAAGGCGTTGCAGATGATTTTCTGTACGTAATTGGAGGTGGCGATGGTGCTTTGGCCAATCTGGGAACGGGAGCCATGAATAAAGGTTGTATTGCTCTAACCATTGGTACCAGCGGAGCAGTGCGATTACCCATCGATAAACCGTATCTGGACGAACAAATGCGTACACAATGTTACCATTTGATGGAGGATCAATATCTAGTTTTAGGAGCTGTTAATAACGGCGCGATTGTTTTGCAATGGCTAAGAGAAACTTTATTGAAAACCGATCAGTCTTTTGAAAGTCTTTTTGAAGAAGCAGAAAAAATTCCGGCTGGTTCTGAAGGATTGCTTTTTGTGCCGTATTTACTAGGCGAAAGAGCACCAATTTGGGATGCAGCGGCACAAGGATCACTTTTAGGAATGCAGATTACCCATACTCAGTCTCATTTAGTAAGAGCGACTTTAGAAGGTATTTTATTTGGACTTTTTCAGATTACTGAAATTTTGCTTCCGGATTCGGAAAAAAGAAAACAAACCAAAGTGATGACCAGCGGTGGATTTGGAAAAAGTGAACTTTGGCTCCAAATGGTGGCCGATATTTTTCAGATGGAATTAGAAACCTCCCAGACTATTGAAGGTTCTGCGTGGGGCGCTGTCCTCATAGGTATGAAATCGATAGGGCAGAATATCACGTACGAAAACAAAACCGGAAAAACTTTTTATCCTAATATAGCTCATAAAAGTGTTTATGAAGCTGCTTTTACTAAGTTTAAAAAAGTGTATCCGGTATTGAAAGATTTCTTGTAATTTTTTCCCACCATATAAATGATATAAGGAAATTAGTGGTTTGGCGAAAAAGCTAAATCTTAGAAAAATAAGTTTTTTTTAATTTCTTTGCGAGTAAATAAAACATAGCCCACGGTTTCAACCGTTGGGAAGAAATCCATTTCTATAAGAGTATCCCACGTTTAAAACCGTGGACTATGATTAAAATGTGAATAAAAACTTTGCTCCTGAAGCCTCGGGACTGACTTAGCGAATCTCCGTGTCTTCTTTGTGTAACTCTGTGAAATTTTCTTATCCCTTTTCAGCATTCGAATCAAAATCCACCATCCATTGCACACCAAATTTATCTGTAAACATTCCAAAGTAATTACCCCAAGGACCAAAACTTATCGGCATTTCGATTTTACCACCAGCCGAAAGTCCAATAAAAAGTTTATCGGCTTCTGCCTGGCTTTCTGCAGTGATGAAAATTCTATTCCTGTTATCGTTTTCTGTAACTTTCCCCATGATTTGCATAACATCGCTTGCCATTAAAGTGCTGCCTTGACTTATAGGCAATGCAATGTGCATGATTTTATTAAGCTCATTTTCCGGTATTGGATATTGTTCACTCGAGATGTCTTTATAACGCTTAATCGTTGTAAACTCGCCACCAAAAACCGATTTGTAAAACGTAAAGACTTCTTCGGCATTTCCGTTGAAATGTATGTAAGGATTAATAGCTGCCATGATCTCTATTTTTTAGATAAAGTTTCTAATAATTTGTCTAAGTTATCAATAGACATTTTAAAGCCTTCTGAAAAGCCCATTTCAATCATTTTCTCTAAACGTTCAAGAGATTCATTAAAAATACTAATATTCACTTTTGTGATGCCGTTTTCTTCGCTGAAATTGTAATTCCAATCAGAACCGGGTAATTCACGGTTTTCATTCTCGTCTGAAAAAGCATTATACATTTTAAAATTAGTTTTCGGAGTTATCGAAGTAAATTCCTGTACAGCCCAGCGTTCATGTCCTTCCGGACTTACCATAGCATACAATCGTCTTCCGCCAACTTCAAAATTCATGTATTTTGTTCTGGCAGACCACGGTTTTGGTGCAACCCATTGATCCAAAAGTTCAGCTTTTGTAAAAGCATCCCACACTAGCGGCAATTCTGCTGCAAATTCTCTTATTATGTATACCGTTTTGGTTGGTTTATCAACGGTAAAATCAAATAGCAAATCGTTTTTCATTTTTTCTGGTTTTTTAGTGTTACTAATAGTTCGTCAAGCTGATTAAACTTGGTTTCCCAAATTTCTCTGAATTGTTTAATCCATTTATCAATCTCTTTCATCTTTTCAATTTCAAGTGAATAGTAAATTTCTCTGCCTCGCTGTTCCTGTTTTACTAAATCACATTCCGTAAGAATACGGAGATGTTTAGAAACAGATTGGCGTGTCGTATTAAAGTTCTCCGCAATGGCATTGGGTGTCATTGCCTGTAGCGCAATCAAGGTTAGAATAGACCTTCTTGTCGGATCAGCTATTGCCTGAAAAATGTCTCTTCTCATAGTATTCAAATTTAATTATGAAGCCAATCAGTTGCAAATATACATGCAACTATTCGGTTTCGCAAATTTTTTTAAAGTTTTTTTTTTAAAAGCGATTTTAAAGGTTGCTAAATGAGGTTATTTCACAGAGTTACGCGAAGGTGACACAGAGATTCGCTGAGTTTTTTGTCTTAAGGCTTATGAGTTGATCTCGCAAAGTCGTAAAGCTTATAATTACCTATTGGTTAAATCTTAGTCTCCTGTAAATTTGGGAAGGTTTATTAAACTTAATAAATAGAATCAGCTCAATCGCTTGTTCTCGCGAATCAATATTTATCGTAAATTGACTAACTTTAATTTCCAAAAAAAACTTTATGAACCAGAAAACCACAACCAAATCAGTTACGAATTTCTCTCGCAAGAATATCATAATGAGTTTATTATTAACTTTTTTTCTAGCAATAATCAGCAATAATCTTTATGCAGTTGAAAAAGATACTCTAAAAGGCAGCTGGGATATAACAATTGATGTCGGCGGAAAACCGGCACCAGCATGGTTAGAAATCAGGCGCTCGGGTCGAACAACGCTTGTAGGACAATTTATGTGTGTAGTAGGCAGTGCCCGCCCAATATCTGAAATCCATTTGAAAGATGGAAAGTTTAGTTTTGCAATACCGCATCAATGGGAGCAGGGAAGCAATGATCTTCGCGTAGAAGGTAAAATTGAAGGTGAAAAAATATCCGGAACCCTACAGACTGTGGATGGTAAAACGCAAAATTGGACAGGTGTTCGTGCGCCAACACTTCGGCGAACTGCTGTGCCAGTTTGGGGCAAACCCATTCATCTTATCAAGGACAATTCAGTCAAAGATTGGCATGCAGAAGGAACCAGTCAATGGGTTGTAGAAAAGGGTATTTTACGAAGTCCAAAATCGGGTGTAAACCTTTTTACCAACGAAAAATTTAATGATTTTAAACTTCATATAGAATTTCGAATTCCAAAAGGCAGTAATAGCGGCGTGTATCTTCGTGGTCGTTACGAAGTGCAGGTAACCGATGGTAAAGGATTGGAACCCGCGTTGGATCAAATGGGTGCCATTTATGGACTTCTGGTTCCAAATGAAATGGTTGCCAAAGAAGCCGGCGAGTGGAATAGTTATGATATTACCCTGATTGGTAAAATGGTAACGCTTGTGGCTAATGGTAAAACTGTAATAAGCAATCAGTATATTCCCGGAATCACTGGCGGAGCGATAGACAGTAACGAAGCCGAACCCGGACCCATATTTCTTCAGGGTGATCATGGTCCGGTAGAATATCGTAATATTATCATTACACCAGCTAAATAATTTTTTGTTTAAAGTTTATAATTTCACAGAGTTTCACATAGAAGGCACAGAGATTCGCAGCGTTTTTTTCTTTAAAGCTGGCGAATTAAATAATAAGAAAACCTGCAATTGCCGGATATGCAAAGCTAGTAATCAATTTCACGCTGATATTTTACATCTGCGGTCTGTATCTTTAATTTTCCATCCAACTGCGGAATTTGATATTGTTCCAGCTGTAAATGGAAAGACTGACACCAGAATTTTTTTCAATATTTTTAGTAGAATAATTGTTTAAAAGAGTTGCGAGTTTGTTAAATTCCTGAGCATCCTTATATTTAAAAAATCGAGTAGGATGATTGACCCAATTCCCGGTCGTTGTTATGGGATATGGAATTCTTCCTTCGCCCTCGAACGTAAATTCTGAAAAATCCGGGTTTTGCTTTATCAACGCATAAAAATCAGTATAAATTTGCGTATTATTTTTATTTGTTCCGCAAAGGTAGGCAAATGAATTCGTCGGAATTCTAAAAGTTTTGTTGTATAATGAAGTTGTGAAGTGCTTTTCAATGGGTGTAATCGATATTTTTTGAGCATTGATGTTTATGGAATACTGATCAATTTTGTCTCCGTTTATAAATGTAATCTTGTCTGTGTTTTCTGGTAAGTCGATATAGGAAATTGCTGGCCCAATTGCAGTAAAACAGCCACCGGGTTCTGTTATTTTGTCGAATCGTACGACTAGTTCGTTTCCTTTTGTAAACTGAGTAGTGCTTATACTATAATTGATGCAGGGAAATTCCTCTTCTGTAATTAGTTTTAATTTTAAAACAGACGGTTTTGAGACGTCTGTACCAGGAAATATTTCCTCTGGCATAAAATTAATAGCTGTGATATTAGATTTCTTGGTAATATACTCACGATATTCTGAGCTATTGTTCTTATTGTCATCAGAACTGCAGGCATTAATCATAAATCCTATCAGGATAAGTAATGTAATTTTTCTCATAACAGCTGTTTAATTACATAGATGAATTTTTTTACAAAAGGTTGCGTAAAATGGCTAAAGACTTTTTAAGAATTACATTTAATGATATTCTCTGCCTATTTTATTTAATACACATTCAATATGATTATTTAGAGGCAACAGTCACAAAGCATTGGAAGCTTTTCATAACAACATTCATTTCTTAACTTTCATTCTATAAAATAGGAAACTAAAATTACATCAATTTTATATAATTTCAATTTTATTTTTAATAAAAATCTGTAATTCAATTAATTAACTTTTATTAAAGAAAGGTTTAACAGACTCTGTTTTCGCTGGCTGTCTGAAATGACTAATTTTAGGTAAATCAAATTAATAACGTTTTAAATATTTAAAATTATGAAAAAGAATATAGCCATATTAGCAACAAACGGTTTTGAAGAATCAGAATTAGCATCGCCTAAAGCCTATCTCGAAGAGCAAGGTTGGAACGCAGATATCATCAGTTTGAAATCAGGAACTATCAAAGCCTGGAAAGACGGTAATTGGAGTAAGGAATATAATGTTGACGTAGTATTAGATCAGGCAAATGAAGCAGATTACGATGCGTTGGTTCTTCCGGGTGGAGTTTTAAACCCTGATTCATTGAGAAGAGAAGAGGCTGCAGTAAATTTTGTACGTTCCTTTTTTGAAAGTAAAAAACCAGTAGCGGCTATTTGTCATGGCCCTCAAATTCTGGTTGATGCTGCTGTTTTAGAAGGTAGAAAAGTGACTTCGTTCTTCTCTGTTAAAAACGATTTAATAAATGCCGGAGCACAATGGGAAGACTCAGAAGTAGTCGTAGACAATGGACTAGTAACCAGCCGAAACCCGAATGATTTGCCCGCTTTTAATAAAAAAATGGTAGAAGAAATTAAAGAAGGAAAACACGAGCGTCAGACAGTTTAAGAAGAAGTTTTTATGTTACAAAAAATGCAAGATCAATTTTGGTCTTGCATTTTTTTTAATTTTCAGTTTAATTGCTGATAATTACATTGCCATACAGAATTATTCTTTTTTTGTTTGCGTGCGGAATTTAATTTCTGAATTTATAATGATATTCTTTTTCTAATATTTTTTGCTCAGATTCTGTTAATCTCATAAAAGAAACACATTGACCATATCCATATTTACTTTCTCCAAGGCATTCTACGATTCGAATATTTTTTATTTTAATTTGATTTATACAGATATCAAATATTTTACCGTCTAACCAATCATCAGAATATTCAGGTTCAAATTTTATAATTTCATTATTAGATTTAAATTGAATTGTAATGGGGCCAGATTCGCTTTGCCATTTTTCTTCAATATTTTCAGGATTGAATGTGCCTTTTGATATTACAGAAAACATATTAATTACGTCTCTATAAACTTTATTCTGTGCGCAAACATCAGACTCCAAATCCATGTAAAGCATTTTGTGTTTATCAAGACATCCCAAGTCAAATTCATCTATGTTCATGCCGGGATCGTATGGCTTTTTAAACATTTCTGAATATTCTTTTATTCTGTTTGAATGAAGTTTATTATACACTTCAGTATCTGTCAGGTTTTGAAATTCCTCATAGAAACCACACTTCCTCAAAACAGCTATATTTTCAATGACTTTTTCTTTTGAAATTTTCTTTTCGACATTCACTTTTTTGTCTTTTCTTGGATTGTTGCACGAAATAAATATAAGGAAAACTAGAATTGTGATTTTTTTCATGGGATAAAAATATCATAAAAAAATTATAAGTGGACTTTTTATTTAGATTGGTGCCAATACTTTGCGTGCATGAGCGGGACGCTAGCGCTAGGGTATTAATCTGAACTTTTTATATTTCCATTTTTTAAATTTTTCATTATATTCAAATATATTTTCAGATAATTGATAGGCATTTGCATGAACGTACGTAACTAATTGTTTGCTTTTTGTAATAAATTTTGATGGAAAAAACTTCATTTCTGTAGATAAAAAATTATCTAATGTGAAGTCTTTATTTTTGCCCTGAATGTAAAAATTATACGTTGGACCTCCATTCCCTCCAGAATCGTTTTTAACTGCAAAATCTTCTTTGCCATCAAAATTAAAATCTGCAATTATTAAATCTCCAAATTCATTATCAATAATTTCTGCGTTTTCATTAATTCCAGTTGAATAAGATCTTACTGTTTTGCAATCAATAAATGTTTTTTCAAAAAGGAAATTTGACCCAAAATTAAATTCCTGTTTCTTATTTGATATTTTGTTATAGACTATAATTTTCACAGCATTACTATCAATTTCTTCTTTAGGAATTGTTATTTTTCTAACTCTTATTTCAAAATTAAATTCTTTAGATAAATTTTTGTATAAACAGGATTGCCCCAAGATTATTTTTGAGCAAATTAAACAAACCAACAAAATAATATTTTTCATTTCAATTTAGGTTTTGTTACAATTAATTGCAAATGTCGAAATAAATATTTTTTAAATAAATCAAATATTTAAGTGTCTATAAAAAAGGTTGTTTCGCAAATTATTTTTTACTTATTGTCCACTGTATCTTTTGTGGTTACCCCCTACCATACAGGATGCCGCTGCCATAAGGATTAGAGGACTTGGTTTCATAAGAAGGTTGGAATTTTTTACCCTTGCCACACGCTTACTTCAGAGACAATTCCATTATCGAACTTCAAAATTAGTGAGCCTGTATTTATTCCTGTATGAGTGTAACCTAGATAATATCTAAAAGTATTTTCTTTTGTTAGATTTTCGTCTGGTTTTCCTAACAAAGTTATGATTTGACTTTTAGACATTCCAATTAAGTTATTATTGTTTCGCAAACTATTCATCATATCCCAGCGTAATGACCAATTGTCTTCTAAATCTAAATCAGCATTTTTCCATTTTTTAGAATCGAACTTTCACCAGATATTTTTCCGCGTAGCCCAAAAACGCAAACAATTATAATAATTGCAATTAGAATGATTTGATTTATTTTCTTC
The DNA here is from genome assembly GCA_900107365.1 of Flavobacterium aquidurense. GTDB lineage: Bacteria > Bacteroidota > Bacteroidia > Flavobacteriales > Flavobacteriaceae > Flavobacterium > Flavobacterium aquidurense. Next base: position 69,685 of record FNPS01000009.1, on the reverse strand, counting down.
ATGTTTTAAATTAGATTGTTGTATCTCTGTTTGCACTAGTAAACTTTTCTAATTTTCTAACAATAAAAAGCCCAATAAAATTCCTTTTGGCTCCTTCTCGTCAAAATATTTAATTGTTAAATTTGTTTCGGTTTTTGAAAACAATTTTTGAATGTCACTTTTTGGTATTTTTAATTCTTCGTTATTTTCAAAGTTATATTCTGATACTAAATTTTTTCCATTAAAGAATTGTATTTTTTGTTTTCCAAAGGATTGAGTATCGCGAAAAAAGATAACTCTGAAATCTTTAAAATCATCGACTTTCTTTATAACGCCGGTAGGTTTGTAACAATCGAATTGATTACTACGAAACAATAATTCAGAACCTTTATAAATCTGCCAGTTCGTAATGGTATCCGTTTTGGTTTCTGCAAAACAAGTTTTAGAAGAAGCTAAAAAACAGAATAGTATTAAAATTTTTATGCATTTCATTTTGCAGGATTTTTATTTAAAGCCAGCTAGTGTTTCACTCTCTGATACAATCAAAGAAAACACTTTTTCAGTAAACTTTGATTAGATTTTTTGTAATTTCAATTTTAATTAGGAGCTGATCCCGCTATACGCTACAATCTTTTGTGCCGAACCCCGGCACAAAAGGATTTCCACTTCTATCGGGGCTAGGCCAGTCATTTTCATAAGAATATTTTCCGTTAGTTTGTCATTTCGAGGAACGAGAAATCCTCGCAAGTAGCTCGACAAAGATTGGCGATTTTGATTGTGGGTTTTTCGAAGATTTCAGGTGCAGTACTAAAAAAAATATCAATTAAAATATTCTTTTAATACTTCATCCTCCTCTACAATATGATCTGTAATATGAAATACTTCCTGAATCCAAGAATGTTCTAATGCCTCTTTTCTATCTAAAATATTTCCAAGTAAATCTTGTTTCCAGGGTGAATCTTCCTTATCCATTAAACCAACCTGATAATTATCTTCATTAGTCCAAATTCTAAATGGAAATGCAAATCTATTTTTTGGTTCATCAGTGTCCCAATCGCCAATACTAATTATTCCTAGTGCATGTTTGTCGTCATGCCCTTTTGTAAATTTTAAATAGTAAATAGCAAATGCGTCTTCGTCTTTATAAACAAATCTAGTGAGTTTTACAATTTCATTGCTGCAACAAGTACAGATTTCTTTATTGGGTTCTTCGAATTCGATTCTTATCATTTGGTTTTGTTTGCAGTATTTAAAACAAATATATAATTTAAATTCTTTGCGTTCACGAGCGGGACGCTCGCGCTAGCGGGGGGGTGTAACTTATGTGCAAAAAAAAAAATTATCCAAGTTCTACATTTACATTCTCAGTCGGAATTGGATGACCTATGAATTTCAATAATTTTTTTACTGCGTAATCTACTGTTGCTTCATCGTCATTCGAAAACATTATATTCAGCAATGCACAGTATTCCTTATCGTTTGCAAAAATTGTAATTTCCTCAATGCTATCTTTACTTGTGTCAAGTTCTCTTAAACTAATATGAAAAAAATTCTTTTCAGTGTTGTAGGTGAAATGTATATGTTTAAATACTTTCCAGTTATTTTCTTCTTTACACTGATTAAAGTCAGTAATGTAAAACATAGTATTAGGAAGTCTGATTTTTCCTTCTATTGAACGTATAAATAAATCTGCTACATCTAATGCTTCTTTAACTTCAGTCTCTTTTGGCATTTGATAGTAATGTTCTAGCTTATTTCTAATAGTCCTTGCTTTGGAAACTAGTAAACTGGGAGCAAGATTTAAACTATGTATCAACTTAAGTTTAAATGCAATATCATTTGCATCGAAATCAAATAACTTGGCAAAATTTTCTAAATCTTTATTCTCATCTTTTATTTTGATACCTACAATTTCCAACAAGTCGTCAACTTGACAATCTATAGCCCTTTTAGAATTTGTCAAACTGTTAATATAACCTCTATCTTTACTATCTGAAAGGTCTTGTCTAGCGAATCTTAAGAAATCTTTGGGATTAATATCAAATGACGAAGCTTTCATTCCTTCACCACCTTCTATCACTATTAACAAATCTGTTAAATTAAGTTTAGAAGCCTTAATAATATTTAAAAGTTTATCTTTCATTTTAATAATTTATTAAGCTAATGTAGGTTATTTTCTAAATTATAAAAAGCCAAAACGTTTTTTGGTTGCTTGGCGGGTGTTATGTATCTCTCGATACCAAAACCCAAAAACACCTAAATTTGACCAAAACAAAATAAGCTCCTGCTGGCGCGAGCGTCCCGCTCGTGAACGTAATCTAAATCAATAATTATAATGCCTGCTTAATATAAATCTTCCATCAAAAATATAAATTTACCAAGCTAAACAATCACGTAATTATACCTGATTCTTATTTCTGAAAACAAGATCCCTAGCCCCGTTGGCCCCGAAGTGTCGGGAGGAAAATCCTTTTGTGGTGGGGTTCACCACAAAAGATTGGAAGGAACAGCGGGAAATAGCTTCTTATTAAAATTCTAATAATTAAATTCGAAATTCCAATCTTTGTCGAGCTACTTGCGGGGATTCTTCGTTCCTCAGAATGACAAACTGTGCGAGTAGATCATGCTTAAGGAGTTTTTTGGGAGATGCTCCGGAGGAACAAAAGATATTATAGTTATGTTTTATATTTGTGGCTACATCATGATAACGAATCAAAACCAATAAGCAATTATAATAAAATGAGCAACTCACAATTTACAAGATATGAAGACAACAATACGGTATGGTTGTCTCAAAATAGCAAACAAGAATTTGATTTTACTGATTATGGCGTAACGCCCACTATTCTTAACAGTGAAGCTGAAGTGGGTCAGGCGATGTTAAATGAACTTTATAGTACTGGGAAGTCAAAAGAAGGTGATATTAATATTGCGCTTCTGGGTGGGAGAGGTGCTCAGGAGTTACACCGTTTGTTGGGAGCGTTAGCAAAGTCAACGGAACAGGATGAGCTACTGGCGAGGTTGAATGTATTTACTCAGGATGCACTTGCTCCTTTGAGCATGAATAATGGTTTAAGTTTTGTTAGGGATTTTGAGCGTATTTTAGGTGAGGCCTTTTTCAAAAAGATAAAAAGCTTTACACCAATGCGAACCGATACAAAAGATTTAGAGTCGGCACTTGTGGAGTATTTGACTAAATTGGAAGAATTGGGTGGTTTAGATATCTTTTTTATTGGTCACGGTCCGGAAGAAAATCAGGCTTCACATTTGGCGTATATTAAACCTTTCTCTGGAGCGCAATCGCATCATATTGCTGGGATAATTCCAATATCGAGTAGTATTTTGGAGCACCACATTAGCAAGTTTAAAGCGGGAGGAAGCCTTATCAATGAAAACGATGAAAAGGAATGTCGATCTGCTGAATATATTCTCACTTTAGGGCCGGCTGCGATATTACAAGCCAAAAAAATCGTTCAGTCTGTAGTAGATGCCGATTCTGCTCCTGCTAAAATTCAAACGTATGCAAATGTGCTTAATACAAAACTAAGTTCGAATAAAGTGGAAGCTTTAGAGCAATTGAATAAAAATCCGGGGTTGTGGATTAGGTTGCATTCTAATGCTAAGTCTTTTGTATTGCCTGGTTTGGGGTTGTGATTGAATTCAAAGTCTAAAGTCAAAGTCTAAAGTCAAAAGTCCAAAGTCCAAAGTCCAATCTTTGTTGAGCTACTTGCGGGGATTCCTCGTCCCTCGGAATGACAAAAAATGAGAAAACTTTGGACACTTAATTCACAGTTTGAAGTGAAAAACTTTGCGACTTTGCGTCTTTGCGCGAATATTTCTGCGGCTTTGATTAAAGAACTTAGCCAATCTTTGTAGAGCTTCTAGTGTGGTCCTTCTCCCGAAGCCTCGGGATCAGGATGACAAAAAATGATAACAAAAACCTTAGCGAACCTCCGTGCTATCTTAGCGAATCTCTGTGAAACTTCCAAAACCTCCCCAACTTACGAAAACAAAAAAAGGGCGGTACCGATAGCACCGCCCTCTTAGGCAAATTTTAATTTACATTTTAAAACCAAATCTAATTTTAAAATGCCGCAATGAATTGCGTACAGTTTTTGGTAATCACTAAACGGAAAGCAAAACGTAGGTTATTCGTTTATGATATCGCCTTCCTTAGTTTCTTCGCTGGCAATTTTTACCAGTTTGTCTTTGCGATTTAAGTCGCCAAATATTTCGATTTTATCGTCAATTTCTCTTCCTCTTTTTACATTGACTCTTGTGGCTTTATGATCCAATACTTTAATTACAAAAGTACCTTCAGCTGCATTTACCAAGGCCGTTTTCGGAATTACGAAGGTGCTGTCTTTCGCGTTAAGCGGTAACAAAACTTCGGCTACCATTCCTGGTAATAAATCTTTTTTAGTGTTGTGAACATCCATTTCTACGCGCTCAGAACGCAATTTTAAATCTAAAGCGCCAGACATTCTTGTGATGGTTGCTTTAAACGTTTCCGGTAATGATTTTACATTAAAACTCATTTCGTCACCAGTGTGTAAATATCCCGTGTACAATTCCGGAACAGAAACCGCCAAACGCAATTTATCCTGCTGCTGAATCGTCAATAAAGGCAAATCTGAACCTTTTCCTGCCGGACCAACAAATGTTCCTAAATTGACATTTCTTGCTGCAACAACACCATCAAACGGAGCGCGAATCTCCAAATAACCTCTCATAATCGAAACTTCTTTGTGTCCTGCAACCGCAGCCTGATATTGTGCGTAATCAGAATTTTTCTTTCCGCTGGCCATTTCTAAATCATTTTTAGAAATTGTTCCTTCTACTTTGCTGGTTTCGTACAAACGGTTGTACGTACTTTTGCTGGTGGCGTAAATCGCTTCCATCGATTTCAATCTTGATTCAGCTGCAGCCAGTTGCGAACTGATTTCAGGCGCTTCTAAAACGATCAAAAGCTGTCCTTTTTTTACTTTAGTACCAATATCAACTTTGAGTACTTTTACGAAACTGCTTACTTTCGCATACAAATCGACTTGTTGAAAACCGGTTAATTCGGCTGGCAAACGCAATTCGGTTGTTAGTTTTTCTTTTTCTAACAGAAACGTTTCTGTTTTAGGTTCCAATTCTGCAACAGGCGCTTCTTCTTTCTTAGAATTACAGCTGTTCAGGAAAAATAGTGCTGCAAAAAACAGCGCGCTTGATTGTAATATTTTAGTCTTCATTTTTTGATTTTATATGATAGAATATAATGTAATGTCTTGTTCAGTAAATAAACGGAAAGGCTAGCAGTGTTTCAAAATATTTCCACCGCGGGAGACTTTCAGCTTTATGACTTTCAAACTTTCGGCTTATTTAATGATGAGATATAATGGATGCTTTCTTCGTCTTCAGGATCTAAAGAAACCGATTGTGTCGTTGTTTTTTCTTGCGCCCAGGCAAAAATTAACGGTAAAATTAATAAAACTGCAAAGGTTGAGAACATTAATCCTCCAATAACCGCTCTTCCTAAAGGAGAAACCTGATCGCCACCTTCGCCATGACCAATTGCCATTGGCAACATTCCGGCAATCATCGCCACCGAAGTCATGATAATCGGACGAAGACGCAGCGCCGCAGCTTCACGAGCCGACTCTAAGGCGTTTCCGTTTATCTTACGCAATTGCTCGGCATTGGTAACCAATAAAACGGCATTTGCGATCGAAACCCCAACCGACATGATGATTCCCATATACGATTGTAAGTTTAGGGTTGAACCTGTAATCGTCAGCATTAATAGGGCTCCTAAAACCACCGCAGGAACGGTTGTTAAAATAACCAGTGACACTTTGAACGATTGGAAATTAGCGGCTAACATTAAGAAGATTACAAAGATGGCAACCAATAATCCTACTTGCAAACTACTTAATGTTTCCTCCAATACTTTACTTAAACCAATTGGGCTAATGAATAAACCGCGCGGTAATTCTCCCAATGAGCTTATTGTTGCAGCTACGTCTTTTGAGGCCGTCCCCAAATCGGTCTGATAGATGTTTGCTGTAACGGTAATGTATGGCATAGCCCCTAAATTGTCATTTTCACCGCTAACAAAACCGGGTGTAATTTTAGCCACGTCACTTAAAACAGGACGAAGCGAGTTTTTCAATACCGGAATTTCTCCAATATCGGTTTTGCTTTTCATTTGGTTTAACGGAACCTGAACCTGAACGTTGTATGACAATCCGGCTCTTTCGTCAACCCATGTATTTTTCTCGGTATATCTTGAAGATGAGGTCGAAGCCACAAGTGATCTCGAAATATCATTCATATCAACTCCTAATTCGGCAGCACGTGTTCTGTCAATATCAATATTCATTGCTGGATAATGAATTGGCTGACCAATTTGAACGTCTCTGAAATACGCTATTTTTTGTAGTTTTTCTACAATTTTGTTGGCGTATAATTCATTTCGTTTTTTGTCTTTTCCGGCAATACGAACTTCAATTGGAGTAGGAGAACCCTGGCTCAAAACTTTGTCTGTCAATTCGATTGGCTCAAACGATAGTTTTACATCTGGCAACACTTTTTTAATTCGCGCTCTGAAATCGTCTTTAAAGTTATCCATATCCGTGTGATATTCTTTCAAACTCACCTGGAATACTGCTTCGTGAGAACCAGCCATGAACAAATAAATCGGGTTAATCGAGAACAACGAAGGGTGTTGCCCTACATATACAGACGAAATTCCGATATGTTCTTTACCGACCATTTTTTGCAATTCCTTCAAAACGATAATCGCTTTTTCTTCGGTACGCTCTAAACGGGTTCCATCAGGAGCACGCATTCTCAGCTGAAACTGACTTGAGTTTACTTTCGGGAAAACATCTTTTCCGATGAATGTAATAAAGGTAACCGCAAGCAATGTAGCACAAACAAGATAGATCAGAGCAGCTGCTTTTTTGTATGGAAACAAGCGATCTAAAGTTCTCATGAATCGGATTCTGAAACGCTCGAAAGCACCTATTTTTCCGTTGCCATCTGTGTCGTTTCTTTCAACGTAATCTTTTTTCTGCGTGATTAACTGTTTCTCAGATTCGGGTGTTAATCCGCATTTGTTAAATTCGGCTTCATCGTCTGTAATTTCCGGACCATGTTCGTGTTTCTCGTGTCCTTTCATTAACCAGTTCGCCATTACGGGAACAAAGGTTTGCGAAAGTAAAAATGAAATTACCATTGAGAATCCAATTGCTAATGCCAATGGCAAGAACAACGCTCCCGGAATTCCAACCATCGTAAATGCCGGAGCAAAAACCGCTAGTATACAAAGTAAGATCAATAATTTAGGCAAGGCAATTTCCTGACAGGCATCCCAAATGGCGAGTGCCTTGGGTTTTCCCATGTCGAGATGCTGGTGAATATTTTCGATCGTTACGGTACTTTCATCCACTAAAATTCCGATTGCCAAAGCCAATCCGCTTAAAGACATTAAGTTGATGGTTTGCCCAAATAATTTCAGGAATAAAACTCCGGAAATAATCGAAATTGGGATGGTTAAGATTACGATCAAAGCCGCACGTCTGTCGCCAAGGAAAAGTAAAACCATTAATCCGGTTAAAACCGCACCGATAATTCCCTCTGTAATTAAACTTTTCACCGAGTTGATTACATAAACCGACTGGTCAAATTCGTATGATAATTTTACATCTTCAGGAAGTGTACTCTGAATTTTAGGCAATTCAGCTTTCAGTTTCTGAACCACATCCCAGGTGGAAGCATCACCGGCTTTTGCAATACTGATATAAACCGAACGTTTTCCGTTTACCAAAGCATAACCCTGCGTAATATCGGCACCGTCTTTTACGGTTGCAACATCGCCTAATTTTAAGTTTTGAACACTTCCTTTAAACAACGGAATATTTTCAAAATCTTTAACTTCCTTAATGGTATTATTGGTTGGTGTAATATAATTAGTATTACCCATTCTCACGTTTCCGGATGGAGCTGTCTGGTTGTTAATTCGAATGGCTTCTACAATTTGGTCCGGCGTCATATTGTGCGAACGCAATAAATCCGGATCTACGTTAACCTCTATAGTTCTTGGGCTTCCGCCGAAAGGTGCCGGAGACAATAATCCCGGAATCGAAGTAAACGAAGCACGAACGTAAACGTTGGCTAAATCCTGTAATTCATTATTCGATCTGATTTTACTGCTCAAAACCAATTGTCCAATTGGCAAAGACGAAGCATCAAAACGAATGATAAACGGAGGCTGAGTTCCCGGAGGAAAAGCCGCCTGGATTCTGTTGGAAAGCGAACTCAGCTCGGCAGCCGCCTGCGCCATGTTCGTGTTTTCATAATAGGTTAATTTCATAATCATTAACCCCTGAATATTTTTGGTTTCAACCGATTTTACCCCATTTGCAAAAGGTAAAATGTTGACGTAAGTTTTGGCAAAATAAGCCTCCATTTGGTCTGGTGTATAACCTCCAAAAGGGTGCGCGATATAAATTACCGGCAAATTCATTTTCGGTAAAATATCTACCTTAATGTCCTTGATGGCACCAATTCCGAAGAAAAATAAACCAGCCACCAATACTAATATGGAGATGGGTTTGCGGAGTGCAAAACGTATTAAATTCATTAGGATCTATAATTAAAATTCATTTATAAATAAGTCGAAATTGCCTGATGCGGCTACTTTTAGCAAATACGATTGCCACACATTGTTGTTGACGATATCACGGTCAATTTCGGCACGGTTTAACGTAAACATGGTTTGTGTCAAATCGGTTAAATCGGTTAAACCGTTTTTGTATAAAGTCGATTTTTGCAGATACGCTTTTTGAGCTGCATTGACCTGAATTGGTGCTTCGGCAAAATTCTCGAGCGTGATTTTTATTTTATCTTCTGCAAAACTCATTTGCGATTTTAATTCTCTGTCGGCCTGATTGTATTCTTCTTTCAAAGCCTGAGATACGAATTTTTGAGCGCTTACCTGTCTGCTCATTCTGAATGGAGTAGTTAAGTTCCAGCTAATCCCAATTCCGACTAAATAGTTAGAACGATCCGGATTAACACCATCCCAGTAATTTCTGGTGAAAGCCGTCTGATCCTGAATATAATTCGTGTCAAATCCAGAAGCACGGGTTTGTACAACCCCAAATGCACTCATCGTTGGGTAATAAAAACGTTTGTATAATTTGGTTTGCTGATCGCTGTAATCAATTCTTGTTTTATAATATTGAAGCAACGGATGAAGACTATCAGTAGTTTTTTCGGCTGTTAAAATCGCTTTCGGAATCTGATTGACAAACAAAGTGTCTGTTTTGAAATCCTGTGGCGCAACGCCCATTAAATCGACCAATTTATTGTTTTGTTCTTTTACAAAGTTTCGGGCCAGGTTCAAAGAAATTTTAGCTTTTGAAACTTCGGCTGTGGCCAATGTAGAATCAACTCCTGCTAATAATCCGTTTTTAACACGCGCAACAGCTGTCTTTTTGAAAACTTCTGCGCGGCTTAAATTCTTTTGTTGCGAAATTAATAACCTTTGGCTTGCCAGTAAATTCAAATAAGCAGCAGAAATTTTGATTTCCTGCTGGAACATTTCCTGTTGCAAATCTTTTTCTTTGGCCTGAACATCAACTTTAGCCAAATTGATTTTTTCCTTCGCTTTTCCGAAAGTGAAAAAGTCCCAGTTCATGTTGACTAAGTAAAGAGCTCCAAAAGCAGAGTTCCAGTTTTGATTCGGTAAAGCAGGACCTGAAGAAGCAGCGGCCAAACCATTTAATCCGTAAAGAGCACCATTTTGTCCGTTGATCGTTCCGTAATCTTGTTGCGCTGATAAATTCAGATTCGGTAAGTAATCGCGTTTGGATTGTTTAAGAGTCTCGCGCGAGGCATTGGTGTAATTGCTTTTTGCCCGGATAGAACCGTAGTTTTCAAGACCTGTTTTAACTGCTTCTTTTAAAGACAAGGTTTGTGAATAACCAATTGAGGCAAAAATCAAGAAAAATAATAAAGTAATTTTTTTGAAATACATAAAACTCAAAGTGTGAAATTATCTCCCAAAATTATTTCTCTTACGCGGATATAGGCGTTCTTAAATGATGTAATGCGATTAAAAATGACGAATTGAATTTGTCATTTTTTGGAAATAATAATTAAATATTTGTACGTACTTTGTAAACTATTTGAATATTAAAATGAATAAAAAGTTTGATAACATTCTGGATAATAAGTGGTGGCAGGAAATTGCCGTCGTCGCGTTTTCCTTTACTATATATACACTGAAAAACGACTGGATGTTATTTAGTTCAATGACATCAGTTTTAATGGGGATTTTTTTCTATTGCATTTTATACATGCACGCCCAGTTCAATCGCTTTTTTCTTCTTCCGATATTATTCAAAACCCAACGTCCTTTAACTTATATTTTTCTAACGCTTTTTGGCGTGTTCGTGTTTTCGGTCATTTTATATGAGATTACTATGCTCGATATGTTCAGCAATTGTCGCTTGTATCAAAACTCGCATCAAAGAAGTTATGTCTATCAGCTGGCGAGTGTTTTAGGAACTTTGGTTTGTATTTTGAGTCCGATTATTGTTTTTAAATTCTACAGAATTCACAGAAAACAAACCGATGAAACGTTGTTGTTCAACCAAATGCAATTGAATTCCTTAAAAGGACAATTGAATCCTCATTTTTTATTCAATACGTTCAATACACTTTACGGAATCAGTTTAGAATTTCCGGAAAGAACGCCTGATTTGATTATGAAAGTGTCGCAACTAATGCGTTACCAATTGGAAAGCAATAACAAACAATGCGTATCTTTAGAAGAAGAACTGCAATTTATAAACAGTTACGTACAACTCGAAAAAGAAAGAGTAGGATACCGTTGTGATATCACTTACGATTGTAAAATCGACAATGAAAACGCCTATAAAGTATCACCAATGTTGTTGATCGCTTTTATAGAAAATGCCTTTAAACACGGAACCTGCGCGATCGAAAAATGTTTTGTAAGAATCATAGTTACGGTCGAAAACGGATTGCTGCATTTGCATGTTGTCAATTCAATTCCTACGAAAAAAACGGATGTTGTTTCGACAAAAATTGGCTTAAAAAATACGATTGAACGTTTGAATTTAATTTATGGAAAAGAATATAAATTAAACATTCAGGAAGATAAGAACACCTATATCGTTGATTTGAAATTGCAACTTAAAAAGTTTTTGTAATGAAAGACCCAAAGAAATGTATAATTGTGGATGATGAGCCGGCAGCGCATTATGTGCTGGCGAATTACATCAAACAGAATCCGCAATTAGAATTGGTTTTTCAGGGTTATAATGGCATTGAGGCAATGGATTATTTGCGCGAAAATCACGTTGATTTAATGTTTTTAGATATCAACATGCCGGAAATTTCAGGAATGGAATTGTTGAAGATTATTCCAACACATCCTAAAACTATTTTAACGACAGCTTATTCAGAATTTGCTCTTGAAAGTTACGATTATGGCGTAATTGATTATTTGCTGAAGCCTATCTATTTTCCGAGATTTCTGAAAGCGGTAGATCGTTTTTTCTCGACGGAAAATGCAAAGGCAAAAGAAGAGGAAGTTGCTGTAAATTCTATCAGTGTAAAAGTGGATGGCTATTTTATGGACATTGAACTGGACCAGCTTTTATTCGCACAGAGTTTTGGAAATTACGTGAAGCTGCACACGATTAAAAGAACCTATTTAGCTTCAATCACCACAAGCGAATTAGAGAAATGCCTTCCTGAAAAAAGCTTTATGCGCATTCACAAATCGTATATCGTCGCTTTGGATAAAATTGATGTGACCGAAAAAGATTTTGTAATTATTAAAAACGAAAAACTCCCAATAGGGATTACTTATAAACGAGAATTGTCGGATCGACTTAAAAAGTAGTGAAAAATGTGAGATGTAAAAGGTAAAATGTGAAATGTGAGTAGTAAAAGTTTATTGTAAATTTTAAAATTGCTACGTTTTACATCTCACATCTCACATCTCACAACTCACAACTCACAATTCACAATTCAAAAAAAGTTTGCTTACTAATTCAGTTATTTAAGAAAAAGCCTGTAGAAGATTAAATTCTTTGCAGGCTTTTTTGATTTATGTGATGACCATTTTTTAATGTTTATTTAAAAGTGTCTTTATTCTTTTTAAAAATAAAGTCTTGTCTTAAAAATATATTTAAAATCTATTTTTTCTTCACTAAAAAGTAGTAATTTTAATACGTTAGTTTTTAGATAATTAATTTAAAAGTTGAAATCATGAAAAACGTATTGATAGCTGCTTTGTTTTTATGCAGTGGCTTTTTGCTGGCACAGGAAGGAACTAATATGAAAGAGAAAATAACACCGCCGGAAAAAGTTTTATTTACTTTTCAAAAAGAATATCCAAATAAAATACCAGTTTGGTCAATGGAATATGTTGGAGACGATAATGATGAAGTACGTTACGAAGCAAAATTCAAAACTGATAAAAATCAGGAAGCACTTGCTGTTTATGATAATCTAGGTATTTTAAAAGCTTATGAATTACAGATTCCATTAAGTCAGTTACCTGCAAAAGCACAGGCGTATTTGAAGAAAAATTATGCAGCAAAAGCGATTAAGGAAATTGCGGTGGTAGTAGATTATAAAAACAAAACGACTTATGAAGTGATGGTAGAAAAAGATTCCAGATTTTATGATGTTGTTTTCGATAAAAATGGAGGTTTTGATGTCACAATAGAGAAAAACTAAATTACGCTTACTTACTAATTCAAATATATTGAAACAACAAACCCGATAGATTTTAATGTCTATCGGGTTTTATTTTTAAATTATAAAACCGTTAGGTTTCATTTATACAATGAATTGTCATTTCACTTTTTACCATTCACAATTCACAATTCACAATTATTACAACATCATTCCACCAGAAACCTCAATACGTTGTGCGTTTACCCAACGAGCGTCTTCCGTACATAAAAAGGCAACTACACCACCAATATCGTCGGGTAAACCAACTCTTCCTAAAGCTGTTGCTGCCGCTAAGTTTTTGTTTAACTGTTCATTGTCGCGAACCACGCCTCCGCCAAAATCAGTTTCGATGGCACCTGGCGCCACAACATTTGCTCTGATTTTTCTTTCTCCTAATTCTTTTGCCTGATATTTAGTCAAAGTTTCGATCGCGCCTTTCATTGAAGCATAAGCCGCATAACCCGGGAAAGAGAATCTGGCCAAACCAGTTGAAATATTTACGATTCCACCACCGTCATTCATTACGTTTAAGGCTTTCTGTGTTAAGAAAAATGGACCTTTGAATTGAATATTGGTCAATTGATCAAACTCTGCTTCTGTTGTTCCGATGAATGAATTGTGAATTCCAATTCCGGCATTGTTTACCAGAAAATCGAATTTATCGGTTTTAAAAGTACTTTTCAGCACTTCGGAAACACTTTCGAAGAAAGAATCAAAAGTACCTGAATCGGCTACATTCAATTGAAGTGAAGCTGCTTTTTGACCAAGACTTTCAATTTCTTTTACCACTGAATCCGCTTCTTCTTTTTTACTGTTGTACGTTATGATTACGTCAATTCCTTTTTTTGCAATCGCAATTGCCATGTTTTTTCCTAAGCCTCTGCTGCCGCCTGTTACTAAAGCGATTTTTGTATTTACTGCCATTTTATTTTAGATTTTAGATTGTTGATTTTAGAATATAGAATATAGAATATAGATTGTTAATTATTGAAATATTTGCCACAGATTAAATTGATTAAAAAATCTGCTAATCTGCTAAATCTGCGAGAGAAAATTTAACCACATAGAAACATAGATTTTTTTGCTTTTAATAAGACAATTGAAAGAAACTAGGTTTCTAACACACAGCTATGTGTTTTTAGTTTAATGAAATGCCTTTTTTAAGCGTTTCAATTATCTATGTTTCTATGTGTTTAAAAATATTGCCACAGATTAAAGGATTAAATTGATTAAAAAATCTGCTAAATCTGCTAAATCTGCGAGAGAAAATTTAACCACATAGAAACATAGATTTTTTGCCTTTAATAAAAGTATGGAAAGAAACTAGTTTTCTAACACACAGCTATGTGTTTTTAGTTTAATGAAATGCCTTTTTTAATCGTTCCAATTATCTATGTTTCTATGTGTTTAAAAAAAATATGCCACAGATTTTTAATTTTTAATTCTCAATTTTTAATTAATTCCCGTGTAATGCCTCAAATGAAGCTTTTAATTCAGGGACACTTGCGTTTAATCTTGTTTCGCTGGTGCCGTAAGTAAGTTCGCTTTTTCCGTTTTTTAGTTGTTCGAAAATAGAAACAATAAAGTCGGCTACACTTGGATGTGAGTCATGTAAACCAATTCCACCCAAATCGGTGTTCAAAGCAGGTGGAATAATTTCGATAACTTCAATATTTTTTGCTTTTAAAATATGACGCAGTGAAAGTGTAAACGAACGGAAAAAAGCTTTTGTAGCCGAATAAACCGGAACTTTTGCGAAAGGCGAAAAGGCCAATCCTGAAGTTACATTCATTACCGTTTTAAGTGATTCTAGTTGAATAAATAAAGACGTTAAATGCAAGGGCGCTTCTATATTTGTACTCAATTCTGTTTTCATGCTTTCGTAGAAATCAGCATCGGTAACAGAAACCCATTTTTGGATTCCGGCATTGTTGATTAATACATTTAAATCAGGGTGATTTTCTGCAATCCATTCATAAAGTGCGATGCGCTCTTTTTCATCTGATAAATCGCATACTTTTGTAATTACGGTTGGGAATTTTGCTTTAACTTCCTCTAAAACCGATTCTCTTCTTCCGCAGATAATTACGGTATTGTTTTCCTGAATAAAACGTTCGGTCAGGCCAAGTCCAATTCCGCTTGCACCGCCTGTTATTAAAATTTTGTTGTTTGCTAAGTTCATCTTTTTGATCTTTTAAATTGATAAGACAAAGGTAGGAGTAAAGCACAGTTGGGGAATTGTAAATATCAAATCGAAGTTTGCGAAATTCAAATCGGTAAACAAAAATCAATATCAATGTCAATATCAAAAAACAATTTCAATTTCAATTTCAATATCAATATCAATATCAATTTCAATATCAATTTCAATATCAATTTCAATATCAATATCAAAAAATCTAAAATCTAAAATCTGCAATCTGCAATCTAAAATTAGGAACGGAAAGCTAAAGGCGTAAAGGAAGTTTGTTTTTTAAAGAAGTTGGAAAAGTGTGCTAATTCTTCAAAACCTAGTGAAAAAGCGATTTCAGAAATGTTCCAATCGGTTTGTTTTAAAAGGATTTTGGCTTCGTTTATCAAACGAGTGCTGATTAATTCGGTTGTGGTTTTTCCGGTGTTTTCTTTTAAAACCTTATTCAAATGATTCACGTGAACGGATAATCTTTCAGCGAAATCTTTGGCTGTTCTGAGTTCTAATCGCTGATGTGGCGATTCAATAGGGAATTGCCTTTCTAATAATTCGGCAAATAAAGAAGAAACTCTCGCCGCCGAATTATGTTTGGAATACAATGCTGTTATAGGTTGTAATTTTTGTCCAAAGTGAATTAACTCCGCCACATAATTCCGAATTAAATCGTATTTGTAGATATAATCAGAATTGATTTCTTTTTGTATTTTATTGAAAATCAATTCTACTTCGAAAACTTCTTCATCGGTAAGCTGAAAAATAGGATAGCCGTCAGCAGCAAATATTGGAAGGTCATCCAGATCAATTCCGCTTTTGTTTTTGGATAAAAATTCACTGGTAAAAACGCAAAATTGACCGGATTGATTGGTGTCCTGCGGTAAATAGTTATACGGGATTTTTGGTGTAGCAAATAATAGTCCCTGTTTTTCGATGTCGATTATTTTATCGGCATATTCAGCACGATTTTTTCCCCGAATTAAACTGATTTTATAGTAAGCCCTTCTGTCATAAGGCATACCGGGTTTGTCTTTGAGTCTTTCATAAAGTTCTTTAATGTCAAATACATTAAAGTGACCAATTTCTTTTTTGATGTCGTTGGGCAATAATGAATTGGGTTCAACGGAGGAACCTTCGGTAATATCCTGGTAAAATGAATCTAGGGATTTCATAGGTGTGAATTGTAAAATTCAAATATACGAAAAATAAAAGATTGTTTTTTTGTTTCAGGTTCTTTGCTTTGTGTGGATTTAACCGCAAGGTGCGCAAGGGTTTTACGCTAGGTTCGCAAAGCTGCCTTATTTAATCTCGCAAAGACGCAAAGTCGCAAAGTTTATTTCCTTTGCGACTTTGCGTCTTTGCGAGAAATCACTAGCGCCCTTTGCGTAAGGCCCTTGCGCACCTTGCGGTTAAAAAAGACTCCCCTGAATTAATTCTGGCTGAGGATTACTGCCAAAAGGAAAAGTTTCTAATATAAAATATTGTTTTTTGATAGGATCAAATTCTCTTAAAATAATGGTATCACATAAAAAACTCATATTAATTGTCTTGAATAAATCACGCGCAATTTTTATATTTTCGGGTGTTAGATTTCGTCCTATTGAAATATGCGGGTCGTCGCTTCTGTCTTTACTTGAAATCAGAAGTGCGTCCTGAATTTTTTTCATCATGGGTTTTAGGCATAATTTAGATTCTTCACTGGGAGATATGAAGAACGTCCGACTTTCTTCATATGCATCAAAATGATCTAAATAAATTGGAACGGGAGTTAAAGTATCAGCAATTTTAAAAAGTTTTTGTCTGTATTTTTCAAGCTGATTTTCATTTGCTTTAAAACCCCCAATGGTAATGTGAGCCACAGAATTGCAACTGTTATACCATTCAATTTTATTAAATAATTCTAATTTTAGTTTTTTGATAAACGCAATTCCATCTTCTGAAGGATGAAAAACAACTGAATATTTCTTTTCCATTATATAAAAATGACTTTATAATTTCAGGATCGGGAGCGTAATTGTACTGTTACTATACCATTTTATTTCTAATGGATCTTTAGCATCGGTCATGTCTTCAGAACTTACATCTTTGCCTGAACCGTAATTTACTTCCCAATTTGGATTTTTATTAACTCCCAAAACAATAATAATAGAACTTCCTTTTTGTAATTCTTTAGAAGTTATAAAAGTCTGATTGATATCAATAGTTTCGATTTTGTTAGGCACTAAGAGTTGTCTTTTAGTGCGGTCTTTTGCTAAACTTGCTCTTTGTATATTATTGCTTAAAGCAAAATATTGGCCGTTTGCCGTTTTTTCAAAAAGTTGTAATTCAACATCGATGTCTTTTTTATTACTGCTTATTTTTAAGGAAGCTTTTAATGAGCCACTTATAATCATAGGTTCTGAAATTGGATCACTTTCAAAAACTAACAAGTGTTTTTCAGGCTTAAAAATAGAATCACTAACATTAGGAAATCCATTTACATAATCATCGCTATAAATATTAATTTCAGAACGATCTTTAAAATCAACTGTTTGATTAATAGAGGTTGTTTTTTTAGGAGCTGTTTTTTGTAGTGAATATTTAGTGTTGTTGCAGCTAAGGTAAAAAGCAAGATCCTGATTGTGCATTTTATCTAACGATGGAACACTTTTCCATTCGTTTTTGCCCATGATTTGAAAGTTTACTTTATCTTTTAAAACATCCGGACGTTTAGCCCCTTTTAGAATATAGTCAAACCATTGGAAAATAATAGCATTAATTGGAATATTTGCTACTTCATCAATTTCATATCCTCCTAATTCTTTTTTTGGATATCCTTGTGAACCTATATGGTCATAAGGCCCAATTATTAAATAATAGTTGTTTGTTTTATTGTATTTCTGATATTGATTGTAATAATACAGAGCACCCAGCTGATCGTCGTCATAATAGCCTGTAGTACTCAATATTGGAATATTGATATTGGCAAAAGCTTCTTTTTGAGGCGTCATGTTTTGCCAATAAGCATCGTATGTTGGATGATCTAACCATCTTTGAAATAACGGAGAAGTATTACCTTCTACCTTATCTAAAGTTCTAAAACTACTACCGTTTTTATAATATTGAGAAAAAACGTCATCCCATTTTTTATTGTCTTGAAAATCATTAAGATCTGTTAATTTATTATTTGCGACGAAATGGATCCATCTTAATGCATAACTCATAAAAATACCGTTTTGCATCGGAAAGTCGATTCCTGCACCAACAGATACTGAAGGGACAATTGTTTTTAAGGCAGGATGCACTTTTTTCATGGCACTCCACTGTGCAAATCCCAGATAACTCCCGCCGTATAAACCAATTTTGCCATTGCACCAAGGTTGTTTGCTGACCCAATCCAGAATGTAATAAGCATCATCACCATCGTGTTCGTAAGGCTCAATTGGATCATTACTTAAATTTTTACCTCTTGTATTGGCAATAAAGCCAACATAACCCAAAGTAGCTATTTCTTTGCATTGCCTAAGTTCATTTCCGGCATAGATAGTGTATTTCATTACTACAGGTTGTGGACCGGATACATTTCTTAATTGAACCATAGTGCCAGAAATTGTGCTTTTGTTTGGTAAGGTAATAATGATGTCTTTATCGATTATATAAGTATCGCTTTCTATTTTTTTAATTATTTTACTTGCAATAGAAAGCGTTCTGCTGTAAATAAAATATCGTGAATAATGGCGACATAAAACTGCTGCATCTTCTACGCTGATACTGTCGCTTGTTTGAGCAACTTTCAGTTTCGATTCAAAATTGGTTTTCATATCAGCCAATTTTATATCATAATAACTCTCAGTCCAATTTTTTCCATCATTAGTAAAGCTGTTGTATAATTTGTAAAATTCAGTTGTAAAGTTTTTTTCAAAATCTGAATTTGAGCCAGGTGCTTTTGTGATTGTTCTGGCATATGTTTTATAGATAAATCCCAGCGGTCTATTTACAATACTGTCGCCTAGTATCTCTTGAGAGTAGTTAACAAAATTTCGCTCCATGTCTTTGTAATCTCCGGCAACAAATTGTATTCTGGCATAGCTGTCTAAAAATGTTCCTTTATTCGCATTTTTATAGGTAGGTGCTACTTTTTTTGCCAGTAAAGGCATATTTTGACTGATGCTTATGCTATCACTGAATTTAGATTTATCGAAATATATTTTTTGTGAAGTTCCTATTTGAAAGGAGAAACAAATCAGTAGTATTAGGATGTTTTTCATCATGCCTGAAAATTATTTTTGAGGTTTTGCTTTAAATTTGTTTTCTCAAAAATAGTTTAAATTTCTTATAAATATGATGAAGGTTTAAATTGTATTTAAAATTTAAATTGAGCCGTCAGCGCTGCATAAAAATAATCTTTTCCTGTTCCGACTTCTTTTAAAAAGGAGCCAGCATTAAACCAACCCGATTCTAATGTAAAAGTCAGAAAATCATTTGCAGAATAATCTAAATTTGTAATCAATTGAGAGCCTATAAAGCGTTCTGTAGTATCTTTTCCGGAATATAATAATTGCATATTTGGAGCATAAATACCATCACTAATTGATTCTCTCCAAAAAATATCATAATCAAAACCAAGGCCTAGCTTTTCTGTTAAAGTAAAATTAATTGAAGGGTGAATGTCAATTAAGTTGGATGGACCAATTAATGCAACTAATCCAAAATAGGCGCCTCTCGGATATAACGGATTAAAAGTTTGTAAATGATTATCATCTGAATGTTTATCTCCGGAAATAATTTCTGTTTTCAAACCAATTTCAGGACTGAATTTTACTTCTGTAAAAGTATAACAGGCAAAAGAGGAAAGCGTCCAGGCCGAGATTGCTTTTTCATTGATATTTCCGAATTGATATAATCCTTCAAAATCGTATTTCCAGTTTCCTTTATTTTTCCAGATTCTACTTCCGACAGACTGACGATTTTCTTCTCCGATAGCATCATCAAAAACGGCTTTCTTTTTCCATAATCCTAAATAATAGAAATCGATATTTTGAATGAAGGGAACTTTATGAAGCACAGTATAACTTCCCCAGAATTGTGCGTTTTCATTAAAACGGTCGTTAAAAGTTCCTTGTTTGTTGGCTACAGGATGTGTGAAAAAGGCATCTGTTTGCCAATTATTCTTTTTGTAAAATAATTTGATTGCATCAAAAGCAAGTCGGCTGTTTGGGCCTTCTCGAACTGCAATGAGACGCTGCGAACCATACGACATTTCCTGTCTTCCGGAACGTAATGTCAATCGTTCGCTTGTATTATGAATAAAATCAATATCCAAAAATGCCTGATGGAAATCTAATTCATTTTCATCAACAGGGCTTGGATCAATTTTACTGTTTGCCAAACTACTCTGCAACTCCACAAAAGTTCTGAATGCGCCTAAATGTACATCAGCATGAAGCAGATAACGAGAAAGTAAATAACCATCACCTTCATCAGACTCATCGCCCCATTTGTCGTTTAGGGTGTAGGTGTACTGCAATCTTGCTTCGCCGCCAATCGTGGCGTAATATTTACTGTTTTGACTAAGTGGAATGTATTTGATTTTTTCATACCAATTTCTGCTAGAATCTTTCAAATAAGTCAGATCATCATCATATCTTAATTTTTGAAATGTCATTTTTTGTTGCGCATTGGCAGAATAAAAGAACCCCAAAAGCAGTAATATTCGGAATAGTGTTTTCATAACTTAATTTTTTTGATAATCTTCAGAATAAGTTATCGGGTCCTGAGCGAAAATTAGCAAACAAAAAATTAAAAGTAAAGTTGATAGTACCATTTTTGGATTCATAATAAAATTGGTATTACTATTAATTTTTTCATGATAATTAAATTTTGTTTAATGATAAAAAGGTTTTCAAAAAATTAAATTCGGTTTGATTTTCAGTTTAATACGTTCAAAAGCAGTGCCTTGTTTGTAAGGCGTTGATTTATAGAGAGTTTTTCAAAAAAGACAATAGAGGTTTTAACGATATATCGTCAATTGATGGGCGATCTTCGTAAATGTTTTAATAAAAAGGCGGTAATGAGAAAAATTTTAGGATCTAAATTTTTCCTTTAAGATATAATCGGTGTTGTATTTCTGATTTTAATAAACCACTTCCTCCTCCAAAATGCTCAATTACTTCGACATCGGGTTGTTGTTGTAAACAAAATGAAGTAAATTCTTTTTCGACATGGTCTTCGATTCCGGAACTCAGCAAAACTATGTCAATTTTGTTGTTGAGAAAATATTCCTGAGCAGCTTTTTCATCGTTGAAGCCTACCGCATTCCAGTCTTCGTAAGCATTCACCAATCGAAGTAAAATCTCCAATATTGGTTCGTTTTTTCCGAGTATTAAGAATTCAAATATTTTCATAATTGTTTATTTTTAAGGTTCTGAGATTCTAAGGAACTAAGGTTCTAAGTTTTTTTTCTTTTCACTTGTTGTCTGAACTTCTAATTTGCTTTACAAATGTATTTCTTAATTTGTATTTTCAACTTAATCTAGGACAAGAAAGAAATCTTTACATTTTACAGTCAAAAAAAACAAACAAATGTATTTCATAATTTCTTAGTTGAATTTAATCGAGAACAAGAAAAATTTGTAAGATTTTGAATTTTCATGTTTTTTAAGGTAAGAAATTAAATTTAAGGAGCTTAAAAAACGAACTCGATAAAATGAAAATTAAACAAATGTTAAAAGTGAAAAAAAAGTGGAAAAATGAGGAAAACCGTAAGTTTTTATGGAAAGTTGCTTGTAGTTTTGCCTCGTAGAAGTTCAAAAAGTTATGCTGCTTTACCTTTTTTAACAGCATATGATCTTCTTAAAACTGTTTTTGGAGAAACATTTTTTTAATGAAAATTTGACAATTCATTTTACGATGAATTCATTGTGTAAATTTGCAAGACATACAATAGAGTCTAATTTTTATGGGGTTTTTAGATTTGGTTACACGTTAGCCAAATTTAAAAACCCTTTTTTTTTAACTTAATAATATAATCCCTGATATCCAGAAACGAATAACATCCCAGTTGATTTTAATTTTTTGAGGAGAAAAACCATAAAAACTCTTAAATGCGGCTGAAAAATGGGAGACATCTTTGTACCCGCATTTATAAGCTGCTTCACTTACGGTTATGGATTTATTTTGGAATAATTTCTTTGCATGTTCCATCCTTAGTTTTATGATATAACTTTTGACAGTAGTGCCAAAACAAGCTTTAAATCCTTTTTTTAGTTTAAATTCATTTAAGGAAATTAATCTCGACAGTTCGGTCAATGTTGGTGCATGAACATAGTCTTTTTCAAGTATTTCCTTGGCCTCTGCTAATTTGTTGTAATCATCTTCATCAATGTGATCTTTTTGTTTTGGTAATGGAATTATGGTTTCAAGCTGATGAATTAGCAATTCTTTAATTTTTGCTTCAAGATACATTTTCTTTAAGGCACCATGACGATTACAAACTTTTATTTCATGAATTATCCATTGAATTGCCGGTGTAAACGGGATATATTTTGACGTTAAATAACTTGATTTTTTTAGTAAAATGTTTTTTGAAAATTTTTCATGAAGTTCCCAGTCTTCATTGATAATAGTAGAATAAAAATCTTTAGATAAAATAATAGACAAATAATTAATTTGTTCAAATGCCGGAATTTTATAAGTGGCTTTGTAATTATGCGTATAGAAAATATTATGGGTATTTTCCTTAGAAAATTTCTCAGTATCTAAATTGTCAATATAGGTTTCAACATTGTTGCAACAAATAAAATTCATTACTACGGACTCTTCATCAATTTCAAAAATAATAGTTTGTGGAGTTGTAAAATACATCTGAGTATCAAGAAGAACCATTCCGTTTGTGATAAGATGTCGACTTTTTATTTCTTCTATACCGGTGTTTTCGATATGTATGTTTTCTTCGGTTAAATGATTTTTTGAACAATAATGACTGCCAATTTCAATTTGAATGACTGCTTCCTGGTGCGCTAAAAGTTTCGATTTGATTTTCAAAATATAATCCGTTTTTACAAAATAATAATCCGTTTTTCCCTATATTTTTTCGGGTTGTTGATGGTACTTTTGCGGCAAAGTTATTTATAATTAGTCTAATTAAAGATATGACAACTCACAAATTTTTATTTTTTATTGTATTTTTCCTTTTTTCGTTCTTATCATTTTCCCAACAAAATCAGGGTGTTTCAGTTACTGGACAAGTACTTGAAAATTCTGGGCAAACAATTCCATATGCTACACTGGCTATAGAAAAAACAGACTTAAGTATAATTTCTGATGAAAACGGAAAATTTATTTTCAAAAATGTAAAGCCTGGAAAACACATTTTAAAAATTACTGCAATAGGTTTTGCTCCTCAAAAAAAACTTATTGAAGTTTCGGGAAAAAATCCACTGCATTTTTCAATTCCGCTAGAAAGTGAATTGAACGAATTAGAATCTGTAACCGTATTGGGACGTTCTCAAACGGAAAAAGTAAATAAACAAGCCTATAACGTTACCGCCATTGATGCTAAAAAACTTCACAATTCTACTCTTGATTTAGCACATGCGTTAGACAGAGTTTCCGGTGTACGTGTTCGTGAGGCGGGCGGAGTAGGATCAAGATCAGAACTTTCTATTAATGGTTTTCAGGGCAATCAGGTCAAAATTTTTATTGATGGAGTTCCGATGGATAATTTTGGATCTTCTTTTCAAATGAATAATATTCCAATAAACCTTGCGGATCGGGTAGAGGTTTATAAAGGTGTTGTGCCCATTTGGCTGGGAGGAGATGCTTTGGGCGGAGCAGTAAATATTGTTACCAACAGCAAGCCCCGTACATATTTTGATGCTTCTTATTCTTTTGGATCTTTTAATACACATCGCACAAGTGTAAATGCGGGCTATACGTCTAAAAGTGGTTTTACAACTGAGATTAATGCTTTTCAGAATTACTCAGACAATAATTATTGGGTAAATGTAGATGTAGCAGATTTGAATACAGGAGCGTATTTTCCGAACCAGCGTGTTAGAAGATTTCATGATAAATACCGTAACGAAACGGTGATTTTGAATGTTGGTTTAACCGGGAAAAAATATGCTGATAAGTTATTATTTGGTTTCACAGCCGGAGAAAATAAGGCAGATATTCAAACTGGTGCCAGAATGGTCAGTGTGTTTGGGAAAATTTATCGAAAAGGAAATATTTTAATGCCAACTTTAAAATATCAGGTCAAAGATTTCTTTACTAAAGGCCTTAATTTCAATCTTACCGCAAATTACAACTTTGGAGAAGAACAAAATATTGATACTGTTTACAGAAGATACAACTGGTTTGGTGATTATAAACAATATGAAGGTGCAGGAGGAGAAAGGAGCCGTACGCTTCGTAAGTTTCAAAACAATAATGGAGTAGCAACAGCCAATGCTACTTATGCATTGGGAGAGCGACACTCTTTTATGCTAAATAATACTTTTACAACTTTCGATCGTAAAGAAAGTGATGAATTGGTTCCGGAATCTCTTGTCTACAAACAACCTAAAAAGACACAAAAGAATGTTTTAGGTGCAGGATATAAATTTGATTTTAACCAAAAGTGGAGTACATCTGTATTTTTAAAAGAGTATTCCTTGAAAACAACGTATTCCAGAAGTTACAACCCCTCAGGAAACGCCGGAGATATTGCGTATCAACAATTTGTTGATAATACATCTACAACAGGTTATGGAGCCGCGACGAGCTATTATATAAAGCACAATTTGCAGATAAAAGCTTCTTTTGAAAAAAGTTACAGGCTGCCAACTCCAGAAGAAATTTTTGGGAATGTAAATGATAATTTAGAAGGGAATCTTGCCTTGAAGCCAGAAACCAGTAATAATTTTAATATTGGCGCGAGTTATCAAACCAGCTTTAACAAAGTAAATGCCTTGTCATTTGATGTAAATCTTTTACACAGAAATGCAACTGACTTTATTCGCCCAACGCTGAATAACAATCAGACTATGACGACAAATGTTAATCAGGGCAAGGTTACCAATTACGGTATAGACGGAGAGGTTCGCTATTCGTACCGAAACAGATTTACAGCGGGACTTAATGCAACGTATCAAAACATTCGCAATATGACCGAATACGAACCGAATCAAAATTATGTATCCCCTTTTTACAAAGACAGAATTCCAAATATGCCCTATTTATTTGGAAATGCAGATGCTACTGTATTCTTCAATGATCTTATAAAAAAAGGAAACAACTTGTCTGTAGGCTATAATTTGCTGTATGTACACACTTATTATTTGTCATGGCCAAGTATGGGAAGCAAGGATAGTAAATTGGAAATTCCGCAACAATTTAGTCATGATTTAAACGCCGTTTATACGCTTGCAAACGGAAAATATAATGTTGCTTTTGAATGTAAAAATGTATTTGATAATATGCTGTATGACAATTTTTCATTGCAAAAGCCAGGAAGGGCATTCTATATAAAATTCAGATATTTTTTCACGAAATAAAATTATTAATTTTTAATACAACCATAATACTATGAAAACAAATTGCAAATTAGCTTTATTAGCTGCCTTAGCGTTTACGACATTCTCTTGTAGCAGTGATTCTGATAAAGCAGGAAGTGAAACAGGAGGGGTAGACACAGGAAAAACAAAATATATTATCACTGCCACGACAGGTGCAACCGGAATTGCAGATTATTTATTGACTACAGATGATGTTGCTACCGGATCTATCACAACGACTGGTAACGGATTAGAACAAGACGGAACTTACCGTTATTACATAACAGCACAAAACAATTTTTTTAGTTTATTGTACGGGCAGGGAAATCCGGGAGCTGTTACAACTTATAACTTGACTACTGAGGGAAAATTAGTTAAAAAATCTAATTTTCAGGCAGAAACAGTTCATGTTTTTGCAGCTGTTAACAAAGATATTTTAACGATAAAAGTACCAAGAAGTGGTGCTTCAATCGCTTCAATGTATAAAATTGATGCTGAAAAATCACTTATTACTGGTGAAGTACAACAAGACACTAAAAAGTTGGCCGGAAACGGAGAAAGAGCATTCTACACCTGGGCAACTCAGGTTGGAGATAAAGTTTATATGCCGTATATGAGCATTAAGGGAGATGGAGTTGATAATTTCGGAACCTCAAATCCAGATAGTACATGGGTAGCCGTGTACAATTATCCGGAACTTAAATTAGAAAAAGTAATTAAAGATAATCGTACCAGTTATTTAGGGGCTTATTTTACAAACGGATTATTTCAGGATGAAAACGGAGACGCTTATGGTTTTTCAGGTGCGATTGCTACTAGTAATGCAGTTTTAACTTCTACAAAGCCATCAGCAATCGTAAAAATTAAAAAAGGAACTACTGATTTTGATAAAACGTATTTCTTTAATGTACAGGAAAAATCAGGAGGTTACAAAATCTCTGCTACAAACTATATTTCAAAAGGGAAATTCTTATTGTTAATGTACGGAAATGCAGGTAAAAATAATGGGGTTCCTAAATTAGCTATCGCCGATGTTTACAATCAGACTTTTACATGGGTGACAAATGCTCCTGCAACCTTAACTTCTGTTACAAGCCGCTATAACATTACGACTGAAGATGGAAATTCTGCCATAGTAGGTATCAATACTCCTGAAGGAAATTGGATCTATAGCATTAATGGTACAACAGCCGTGGCGACCAGAGGTATGAAAGTGGAAGGTGGACAGATTACTGCAATAGCGAAATTAAAATATTAAAATTGTTTTTTTTGGACCGTAAGCTTTTCGGGGCTTACGGTTTTTTTATTTATCTTTTATACTCTTTATCCATATGTTTTCTTCTTCTAAATCAAATCCAAATAAGAAAAAAAGTAAAAAATCGCTGTTTAAGCGTGTTATGGCCTGGCTGCACCTATGGCTCGGATTAGCATCCGGAATTATCGTCGTGATTGTAAGTCTTACCGGCTGTATCTATGTTTTTGAAAATGAAATTAAAGATTTTATTGAAGACTGGCGTTATGTAACACCTCAGGAAAAAGCTTTTTTATTACCATCGCAATTAATTCCAGTTGCAGATAAGGCAATGAAAGGCAAACATGCTACCAGTATTACTTTTGGCGGAAAAGAGGATGCCGCTATTGTGGGGTATTTTACTCAGAAAAAAGAAGCAAAAGACAAAGAAGTAAAAGACAAAAAAGGTAAAACCAGAGAAAGAAAACCGGATCTGGCTAAAAATGCCGGTGAAAAAGGGAAATCACTGAGAAAAGGAAAAGAAGAGAAATCTAAAAAGAGAAGAGGCGGAATCTTTAGCAGTGTTTATATGAATCCTTATACTGGTGAAATACTCAATATTAAATCGGTTTCAAGAACAGATTCTCCGGATTTTTTCAGGTTTATATTAAACGGACACAGGGCTTTGTGGTTGCCGTATGATATCGGTCGGCCAATTGTGGGTGTTGCTGTTTTAATTTTTGTATTTCTTTTAATCTCAGGTTTGGTACTTTGGTGGCCTACAAAATGGATTAAATCAATTCGTGATAAAAGTTTTAAAATCAAATGGTCAGCAACTTTTAAACGTGTCAATTACGATATGCACAATGTACTTGGTTTTTATAGTATGATTTTTCTTTTGTTTATTTCAATAACCGGTTTAGTATGGAGTTTTGGTTGGTGGAGTAAATCATTATATTGGGTAACTTCCGGAGGAAAGCCGTTAGTTGAAAGCAGAGAATCTTCTAAATCAGATACAACCCATGTTAAAACTTTTGCATTAACGACAGTAGATAAAGTTTTATTGAATATTTCAAAAGAGAATCATGAGGCAGCAGGAATTATGGTTACTATACCAGAAAAACCGGCTGACGCTATTGGTGCGTTTGTTTACAAGCAGAAAAATACATTCTATAATATGGACCGTTATAGCTTTGATCAGCAAACCTTAAAAGAAATATCAATAAAAACGCCTTTTTCAGGGAAATATATGGAAGCTAATATTCCGGATAAAATTCGCAGGATGAATTATGATATTCATGTTGGAAGTATTTTAGGATTAACCGGAAAGTTTATCGCTTTTTTTGCCAGTTTAATCTCTGCCAGTTTACCAATTACCGGGTTTTTAATATGGTGGGGAAAACAGAAATTTGGAAAAAAAGCGCCAGCTTCTCCAAAAGTTGCTGCCAAAGCCACGCCCATTATCAGGCCAAAAGTAGTTCCTCAAAAGGAAGTATCTGTTTAAGTAATTTTTTAGATAATCACTTTTGTATTTTTTTTTGAGAATGAAAAAGGCGAAACTTTTAAGTTTCGCCTTTTTTGGTTGTTTACTTTTTAGTGAAATATCCGTGAGCGGTAAGCCATTCTTCACAATCTCTTGTCCAGAATTTACTGGTATCTTTTACACCCAAACCAAAGCCATGACCGCCGCTTTCGTATAAATGTAACTCAGATGTAACTCCGTTTTTTTTAAGTGCCAGATAGTAATTAATACTATTTTCTGGTAAAACAACTGTATCATCTGTCGCATGTACGATAAAAGCGGTTGGCGTTTGTGCCGTTACTTTTTTCTCATTAGAAAAGGAATCTGTCAAATCCTGCGATGGATTATTGCCTAATAAACTTGTTTGAGATCCTTTGTGTGTTATGTCGTTTTCCATAGATACTACAGGGTAAATAAGAAGCGAAAAATCCGGGCGTGCACTTATTTTTGATGAAGTTTCATATACTCTCTCATCGTAATGAGTAGATGCTGTCGCTGCTAAATGCCCGCCTGCAGAAAATCCCATAATACCAATTTTATTCGGATCAATGTTCCATTTTGCAGCATTTAAGCGTACAATACGAATGGCTTCCTGCGCATCCTGCAACGGACCAACGGTTTTATTGGTCATGATTAAATCACTCGGCAATCTGTACTTCAAAACAAAAGCAACAATTCCTAAGCTATTAAGCCACTCTGCAACTTTAGTACCTTCTTTGTCAATTGCTAAATGCGAATATCCACCGCCAGGAAGAATAATTACTGCGGTTTGATTTTGCTTGATTTCTTTTGTGAAGAAGATACTAAGTGTAGGTATTGAAACCTGGCTTGTACTCTGCACTTTTCCGTCTTTTATAATTTCTTTTTCCTGATAATCGGGAGCTTTAATTTCTTGTGGAATTGTTTTCCATAGTGGAATTACCTGATTTTGTGCTTGTAGCTGACTTGTTATTCCGAAGAATAAAACCAGGTTAAAAAGTGATTTACCAGTTATGAAGTGTCTTGCGTTTTTCAATGTTATAAGTCTTTTAGTTTTAATTAATTTAATGAAACAGATCCAAATTTATGTTTTTTTATTCATTTCTCAACTTTGCCGTAATACAAGAGCTTTATATTTAGCATAAGAATAAGCTTCATAAATAGATTTGAAAAGATTGATTTTAGTACAATTGTGACATATAAAACGGACAAATTTCACATGTTCTTATTTAACATATATATTGTTTAATGTGTAATTTTGAGTTCTTTTTTTTACGTGAAATGTTAATTTAAAGTACTAAAATAATTTTTTATACAATTTATTTGTATTATTAAGATTTAAAAGTATATTTGTGCAATCGATTACATTAATTGTTTTTTGTTGTACTAATCACTTGATTTTGAAGTTGTGACTTAAAAATAAATGGATTGTCCAAAATACCAAAAATTATAAATTAGAATAAAACCGTTACCATGAATCAAACAAATGAAATTTCTATTAGCCAAACTAACAAATCAACAGGAAGATATCGTTGGAGTATATGCGCATTGTTGTTTTTTGCAACTACTATCAACTACTTAGACAGGCAGGTTCTTTCTTTGACATGGAACGATTTTATAGCACCTGAATTTCATTGGACCAATAACGATTACGGAAATATTACCGCATTATTCTCTATTTTTTATGCAGTCTCCTTACTTTTTGCCGGAAGGTTTGTGGATTGGTTAGATACCAAAAAAGGTTTTTTATGGGCAATTGGTATCTGGTCAATTGGTGCCTGTTTGCACGCATTTTGTGGAATCGCAACTGCAGGAATTATTACAGGAAACTGGTTTGTAGGTTTTGAAGGTGCAAAAGAATTGATTCACAACGTTAATGATACAGGAATGGTAATTAACGTAAGTGTTAGTTTATTCATTTTTGCCCGTTTTGTTTTAGCAGTGGGTGAAGCAGGAAATTTTCCAGCGGCGATCAAAACAACTGCTGAATATTTTCCTAAAAAAGACAGAGCCTTCTCTACTAGTATTTTTAATGCAGGAGCGACTGTAGGAGCATTAGCTGCTCCAATTTCGATTCCGTTTATTGCAAAATCTTTTGGATGGGAAATGGCATTTATAATCATTGGTGCTTTAGGTTTTGTATGGATGGGATTCTGGATGTTTATGTATGATAAACCGGAAAGACACTCAAAAGTGAGCCCTGAAGAATTAGCTTACATTCAGCAAGATGATATAGCAGATAGCAAAATAGTGGGATATGTTGCTGATACAAGTACAAAAGTTTCTTTTGTAGATTGCTTTAAATACAAACAAACTTGGGCTTTTGCCTTCGGAAAATTTATGACAGACGGAGTTTGGTGGTTCTTCTTATTCTGGACACCAGCTTATTTAAGTTCTGTTTACGGAATGGATTCTACTGAAGCAGCTTTGCCATTATTTGTTTTATACATGATTACTTTACTTTCTATCATTGGTGGTTGGTTGCCAACTTACTTTGTTGAAAAGAAAGGCATGAACCCATACGAGGGAAGAATGAGAGCGATGTTAATTTTTGCATTCTTTCCATTATTGGCTTTAGTGGCTCAGCCTCTAGGATATATTAGTTACTGGGTACCCGTAATTATTATTGGAATTGCAGGTGCAGCACACCAATCATGGTCAGCTAATATTTTTACTACAGTTGGAGATATGTTTCCTAAAAAAGCCATTGCAACTATTACAGGAATTGGTGGATTAGCCGGAGGTTTAGGTTCAACTTTAATTAATAAAGGATCAGGAGTTTTATTTGATTTTACACAAAGAAACTGGAGTTTAATAAACGGACAATCTTTGTTGGAGAAATACCCTCAATTTTTAAATCCGGAAACTGAAAAGATATTTTTAAAAGAAAAAGGTGTTGCTAATTTAGGAGATTTTTTAAAGTTATTGTCAGAATCAGGAGATACTGTTGTGAACGGTATTAACTCAGGATATATGATCATTTTCTCAATCTGTGCAGTTTGTTATTTAATTGGATGGGTTGTAATGAAAACTTTGGTTCCTAAATACAGACCAATTACGGATTTGTAATACATCCAGACCAAGCTAACTAACCAACCAAACCATAGAACTATGAACGAAGCCAATGCAGCAATAGGAAAATATCGCTGGACAATATGTAGTTTAGTCTTTTTTGCTACGACAGTAAATTATTTAGACAGAAATGTAATTAGTTACCTTCGACCTTATTTGGCAGAGTCCTTCCACTGGACTCCGGAACAAGAGGTAATAGATTATTCGAATATTGAATTAGCTTTCAAAATAGCGTACGGACTCGGAATGTTGGTTGCCGGAGGGATCATTGATAAATTAGGAACTAAAATTGGTTACGCCATTGCAACCGGTTTATGGAGTTTGGCAGCAATTGGCCATGCATTGGCAACAGGAACGCCAGGATTTTTAGTTGCACGTGTGTTTTTGGGAATTACAGAGGCAGGAAATTTTCCTGCAGCGATAAAAGCCACAGCTGAATGGTTTCCGCAAAAAGAAAGAGCTTTAGCAACCGGTATTTTTAATTCCGGAAGTAATATTGGAGCTATAATTGTACCATTATCTGTACCATTTATTGCAGAGAATTATGGCTGGCAATGGGCTTTCATCTTAACAGGAATTGTTGGTTTTATCTGGCTTGTATTATGGTTCATTTTTTATGAAGTGCCAGAAAAACAAAAACGTTTATCTCAGGCTGAATTAGAGTATATCAATTCAGATAAAATTGTAACAACTGAAGTAGAAGATACTGAGAAGGTTTCATGGTTTAAATTGCTTTCTTTTCGCCAGACCTGGGCTTTCGCCATCGGAAAATTACTTACAGATCCCGTTTGGTGGTTTTATTTGTTCTGGTTGCCGGATTTCTTAATGAAGGAATACAAACTGACGGCTACCGGAATTATCTGGCCTTGCGCTTTGGTTTATGTTATTGGAAGTGTAGGAAGTATTGGTGGAGGATGGTTACCGTTAAAATTGATAGAAAAGAACTGGCCGGCATATAAAGCTCGTAAAACAAGTATGTTAATTTATGCTTTTGCCGTTTTACCGGTATTGTTTTCGCAATATTTAGGAAGTATAAACATGTGGTGGGCCATTTTGGTAATTGGTTTGGCTGTTTCTGCGCATCAGGCATGGAGTGCCAACATTTTTACAACAGTTTCAGATATGTTTCCAAAAAAGGCAACTGCTTCAGTAACAGGAATCGGAGGGATGTTTGGAGCACTTGGCGGAATTTTACTAACTTTAGTGATTCAAAAAAACATGTTTGTTTATTATACTAAAATAGGCAAAATCGAAACAGGATACTTTATCATGTTTTGTATTTGCGGAGCCTCTTATTTACTGGCTTGGCTGATTATGCATATTCTGGTTCCCCGAATGAAAAAGGTAGAAGTGTAAATTTTACACAAATAAATTTTCATTTGTATTATGATATTTGAAGATAAAAATATAATTTTGTGCAATCGATTACATTAAAATAAAAATTATGACAAAATATAGTTCAAGATACGCGTCAAGCCCTGAAGCAGTAAAACAATATGATACTCAGCAGTTGAGAAATGAATTCTTAATTGATGACTTAATGCAGGAGAATGAAATCATATTGACGTACTCTCATTATGATCGATATATTGCTGGTTCTGCGGTTCCTGTAAAAGATCTTACTTTGGAATCTATTGATCCTCTTAAAGCGGGTTATTTTTTAGAAAGAAGAGAGATGGGAATCATCAATGTTGGAGGAAGCGGTTCTATTGTGGTTGAAGGAACATCTTATGAATTAGGTTTTAAA
Source organism: Flavobacterium aquidurense (assembly GCA_900107365.1). Classification (GTDB taxonomy): domain Bacteria; phylum Bacteroidota; class Bacteroidia; order Flavobacteriales; family Flavobacteriaceae; genus Flavobacterium; species Flavobacterium aquidurense. Next base: position 36,682 of record FNPS01000009.1, on the reverse strand, counting down.
GATGCTTTATATATCGGGAGCGGAAATAAAGAAGTAATTTTTAAAAGTACGGACAGTAAAAATCCGGCTAAATTTTACATAAACTCTGCACCAGCTCATACACATTATCCTACTGTAAAAGTAAGTTTGGAGCAAGCTAACAAATTGCAATTAGGTACAATGGAAACTGCAAACCACCGTACAGTAAATCAAATGATTATTGGAGGTGTTGTTACCACTTGTCAGTTACAAATGGGAATGACAGAATTACGACCAGGAAGTGTCTGGAATACAATGCCGGCTCACGTACACGATCGTAGAATGGAAGTTTATTTCTATTTAGATATACCAGAAAATCAGGCTGTTTGTCATTTTATGGGGCAACCGCAGGAAACAAGACATATCTGGATGAACAATCATCAGGCAGTTATTTCTCCGCCATGGTCGATTCACTCAGGTTCAGGAACTTCAAATTATACTTTTATTTGGGGAATGGCCGGTGAGAATTTAGATTACGGAGATATGGATGTTTGCAAAATAACAGATTTAAGATAATAATTATGAGTAACTCATTATTTGATATAAAGGGAAAAGTTGCCTTGATTACAGGAAGTACACACGGACTGGGGATGGCAATGGCAAAAGGATTAGGTGAGGCAGGAGCTACAATTATTGTCAACGGAAATTCTTCTCAGGAAAAAATTGATGCTGCTGTGACCGAACTTAAAAGTGAAGGAATAAATGCAGTAGGTTACAAATTTAATGTAACCGATGAGCAGGAAGTTAAGACTGCTATTGCAAAAATTGAAAGTGAAGTAGGACCAATTGCTATTTTGATTAATAACGCCGGAATTATCAAAAGAATTCCACTTATTGATATGGAAGTTGCTGATTTTAAAGAGGTAATTGATATTGATTTGGTTTCTCCTTTTATTGTTTCTAAGCACGTTGCTAAAGGAATGATCGAAAGAAGACAAGGAAAAATAATCAACATTTGTTCGATGATGAGCGAATTAGGTCGTAATACTGTAGGTGCTTATGCTGCTGCAAAAGGCGGTTTGAAAATGCTGACAAAAAACATGGCGACAGAATGGGCAAAATACAATGTTCAGATCAACGGAATTGGACCTGGTTATTTTGCTACTGAACAAACAAAACCAATTAGAGTTGATGGGCATCCTTTTAATGATTTTATCATTAGTAGAACTCCGGCCGCAAAATGGGGAGATCCGGGCGATTTAGCAGGAGCTGCTATATTCTTATCTTCTAAGGCAAGTGATTTTGTCAACGGTCATATTTTATATGTTGATGGCGGAATTTTAGCAACTATCGGTAAACCATCAAACGAAGAATAATTCTCAATTACAAAAAAATGAACTCAAATAAAACATTCATAAACGATAATTTTTTACTTGAAAATAAATATGCTGAAGAGTTGTATCATAATTACTCAAAAAATCAGCCTATCATAGATTACCACAATCACCTGAATCCACAATTTATTGCTGAAGATAAAATTTTTGACAATATCACGCAGGTTTGGATTAACGGAGATCATTACAAATGGCGTGCAATGCGTACGTTAGGTATTAACGAACAATTTGTAACCGGAAATGGTTCTGATAAAGATAAGTTCTTAAACTGGGGAAAAACAGTTCCGTATACAATGCGTAATCCGCTGTACCACTGGACACACTTAGAGCTGGCACGTTATTTTGATATTTATGATTTATTGAATGAAAAATCAGCTGAGAAAATATATATCGAAACTTCTGAAAAAATAAAATCAGAAGCTTACAGTACACAAAACTTACTTAAAAAAGTAAATGCAGAATTGGTTTGTACTACTGAGGATCCAATTGATAGTTTAGAGTTTCATCAAAAACTAACAAAAAATCCAATCGGAACAAAGATGAGTACTGCTTTCAGACCCGACAAAGCGATCTTAATCTCTAATGAGGGCTACAACGCATATCTGGATACATTGGGGGATGTATCCGGAATTGCGATCAATACCTATGCTGATTTACGTGACGCATTGAGAAAAAGAATAGAATTCTTTAATCAAAACGGATGTAAATTAAGTGATCACGGTTTAGATCAAATTTATTTTGAAGAATTTACAGAAGCTGAAGTGGCTTCTATCTTCAAAAAGAAAAGAGAGAACAGAATTGTAACTCCGGAAGAAGCATTGAAATTTCAAAGCGCAATTTTATTGTTCCTTTCAGAAACATACCATGAATTTGGTTGGGTACAGCAATTTCACTTAGGGGCGTTAAGAAACAATAATGCCCGTATGCACAGGATTTTAGGTCCTGATACAGGTTGGGACTCTATTGGAGATTATCCACAAGCACAAAAACTATCTTCTTTCTTAAATGCATTGGATAGCAAAGATAAATTGACAAAAACAATCATTTATAACCTGAATCCGGCTGATAACGAAGTTATGGCTACGATGATTGGAAATTTCAATGACGGAAGCGTTAGAGGTAAAGTACAATTTGGTTCAGGATGGTGGTTTTTAGATCAGAAAGACGGAATGACAAAACAATTAAATGCCCTTTCAAACATGGGATTAATTAGCTGTTTTGTTGGAATGTTGACAGATTCAAGAAGTTTCTTGTCTTTCCCAAGACACGAATATTTCAGACGTATTTTGTGTAATCTTTTAGGAGACGAAATTCAAAGAGGAGAATTGCCTGCTGATATGGAATGGATTGGGAAACTGGTTTCTGATATTTCATATAACAACGCAAAAGAATATTTCAAGTTTTAATTTAGAATATAGAGCATAGAATATAGAAAAAAGAAGCAAGAAGAAAGATTTTTTTACATAAGACATAGTTTTTATTAAAGTCAATGCTTTATTTTCTTAATCTCTTAATGGTAAAAAAAATCTTTTTACTGGTAAAATAATAAAACAATATGAGTAAAATAGTTGCATTCGGCGAAATTATGTTGCGTCTTTCTACAGAGAGACACCTGCGTTTTTCACAATCTACAGCATTTGGCGCTTCTTATGGAGGTGGTGAGTTTAATGTTTGTGTGTCATTGGCGAATTATGGTTTAGATGCAGAGTTTGTAACACGATTACCTGAGAATGAAATTGGCGGATCTGCATTGAAAGAAATGCGAAAAATGAACGTAGAATCTAAAAATATTATTTTTGGAGGAGAACGTTTGGGAATCTATTTTCTTGAAACAGGTGCCGGAACCAGAGGAAGTAATGTAGTGTATGATCGCGCACATAGCTCGATGGCAACTATTGAAAAAGGACTTGTTGACTGGGAAAAAGTATTGGAAGGTGCTACCTGGTTTCACTGGAGTGGAATTACACCTGCAATCTCTCAAAGTGCTGCCGAAGCATGTTTGGAAGCTATTAAAGTAGCACACAAAATGGGAATTACGATTTCTTGCGACTTAAATTACAGATCAAAATTATGGCAATATGGTAAAACACCAAGTGAGGTGATGCCGGAAATGCTTCAATATAGCAACGTTATTTTAGGAGATATTGACACAGCTTATTTTATGTTGGGAATTCCTAAAGTAAATCCGAACTATCAGGATGAAAAATCGCTTCCAGTATTATACACGAAATTGTTTGATTTGATTCCGAATTTGAAAACTGTTGCGACAACTTTACGTTATTCCGTAAGTGCTTCACACCAACGAATTGGAGGTGTTTTATTTAATGGAAAAGCAATTTATCATGCTGCGGTGAAAGAAGTAACGCCCGTTGTAGACAGAGTAGGAAGTGGTGATGCCTTCATGGGAGGATTGATTTACGGATTGTCGCAATATGAAAATGACAATCAAAAAGCATTAGATTTTGCGGTGGCTGCTTGTTGCTTAAAACATACCATTGCAGGAGATTATAATTTAGTGACCTTAAAAGAAGTTGAAAATATGCTTGGTGGTGATTCAGCAGGATTAGTATCAAGATAAACAATAAAAAAATGGCAAAATATTCAAGAATTGAAGTAGCGCAGCAAATGAAAGATAACGGAATGGTACCGTTGTTTTTTCATTCGGATATTGAAATAAGCAAGAAAGTTTTAAAAGCCTGTTATGATGGTGGTTCCCGATTAATGGAATTTACCAGCAGAGGAGATTTTGCTCATGAAGTTTTTGGAGCTTTGAACAAATATGCTTTGGCTGAATTACCAGGAATGATGTTAGGAGTTGGCTCTATAACAGATGCTGCTTCAGCTTCTCTATATATGAGTTTGGGTGCTAATTTTATTGTAACACCGGTTTTTAGAGAAGATATTGCAATTGCCTGTAATCGTCGTAAAGTATTGTGGTCACCAGGTTGCGGAACACTTTCTGAGATTGCAAGAGCGGAAGAATTAGGTTGTGAAATTGTAAAATTATTTCCAGCTGATATTTACGGACCAGAATTTATAAAAGCAATAAAAGGACCATGTCCCTGGACCAATATCATGCCGACCGGAGGAGTTTATCCAACTGTTGAAAGTTTGTCTTCATGGTTGAATGCAGGTGCAACTTGTGTGGGTCTTGGTTCACAATTAATTTCAAAAGATATATTAGATAAAAATGACTTTGACGGCTTGAAAAATAAAGTAAGTCAGGTTTTGGATATCATCAAAAATATTAGAAAATAAATAAGGAGTAATCATACCGATTCCTTATTTAGATTGCAGTTTTTTTTAGATTTTAACGTTTTGTAATTGAACATTACGCTTGCTAAATACAGCTTGTCACTCCTCACAGCAAATTGTATTTTACTCTTACAAGTGTAATGTTTCTTTTACAATTAAAAAGAACTTCTTATAAAGCAATAAGGTATTTATCGTGGTTATTTATAACACTTTAATGAATTAAAATGAAACAATTAAACAGAAAAAATACAGGATTAGAAAAGTTACAGCCAATTAAAGTAGTTCAGTTTGGAGAAGGAAATTTCCTAAGGGCTTTTGTTGATTATGCTTTTCATAAACTTAATAAAGAAGTTGATTTTAATGCCGGTATTGCAATGGTTCAACCTTTGAAAGACGGTATGGTAAATATGATTAATGATCAGGACGGTCTTTATACCTTGTTTATGAACGGTATTAAAAAAGGTGAAAAAATACAAGATATTGAGTTAATTACGAACATTGTAAAAGCTATAAATCCATATACTCAATTTGCAGATTATTTAGCTTTAGCCAAAGAAGAAGAACTTCAGTTTATTGTTTCGAATACCACTGAAGCTGGAATTGAATTCATTGAAAGTGATACTCCCGATATGCAACCGCCAGTTTCATTTCCTGCAAAGTTGACTGTTTTATTATATGAAAGATTTAAACATTTCAATGGAGATGCTTCTAAAGCAGTAACTATCATTCCTTGTGAATTGATTGATTATAACTCAGAGACGCTAAAAAAATATATTTTACAATATGTTGATCTATGGAAATTAGAAGATGCGTTTAAAACATGGGTATCAGATTCCTGTACGTATCATAGTACTTTGGTTGACAGAATTGTTCCTGGTTATCCAAGAGCTGAAATTGAAGAATACAATAATAAATTAGATTACCAGGACAACTTGATTGTTGCTGCTGAACCTTTCTTCCTTTGGGCTATTGAAGGTGGTGATGCTTTAAAAGCAAAATTACCTTTTGATAAAACAGATTTGAATGTAAAAATCGTTGATGATATACGTCCTTTTAAAATGATTAAAGTTCGTATTCTAAATGGTGCACACACAGCAATGGTTCCTTTTTCACTTTTGTACGGTAACAAATTAGTAATGGAAACTGTTAACGGAGATTTTACTGGAAAATTCGTAAACAATGTTATTAGTGAAATTAGTGAAACACTTGATATGGACAAAAATGAAATTACAGCCTATTCTGAGGAAGTAATGGACCGATTTAAAAATCCATTTATCAAACATGCACTTGCTGATATTGCATTAAATTCTATCTCAAAATTCAAAGTAAGAGTTTTACCTAGTTTATTAGGATATTATAATGCAAACAATAAATTACCTGTTAATTTGACTTTTTCATTAGCGAGTTTAATTCAGTTCTATAAAGGAACCTGGAATAACGAAGCATTACCTGTAAAGGATTCTCCGGAAATAGTTGAAGCATTTAAAGATGCGTGGCAATTAGGATCTGCAGATTTAGTTGTAGCGAAAGTATTAGCTAATACTGATTTCTGGGGCGAAGATTTAACTAAAGTAAAAGGTTTGTCAGAAGCTTTAGTATTGGCCTTAAATGAAATTGAAGAAAACGGAATAGAACAAGGATTTGCTAATTTCAGCAAACAATATTAATTGGAACAGTTTCTAAGATTCTAAGTTGCTGAGTTTTTGCGACGCAACTTAGAATCTTGGAAACTTAGCAACTTAAAAAAAAACGATCATGCAAAAAAAATTAATAAAAGTAAACCCTTCAGATAACGTTGCTGTTGCATTGGTTAATCTGGTTGCTGATGAAGTAATCAACTTTGAAGGACAAGATATCACTATCGAATCTGATGTGAAAATGAAACATAAAATTGCGATGGTTCCCTTTAATGTGGGAGATCGTATTATTATGTATGGTGTTTTGGTTGGTAAAGCAAGTGCAAGAATTGAAAAAGGAGGATTGCTTTCTACTGCAAACGTAAAACACGAAAGTGATAAGGTAACTGGTAAAACAGAAACTATTGGTTGGAATTCGCCAAATATCGATAAATGGAAAGACAGAACGTGGCAGGGCTATCATAGAGAAGATGGGCAAGTAGGAACTGAGAATGTTTGGTTGTTTTTTCCTTTGGTTTTCTGTGAAAACAGAAATATCGAAATCTTAAAAGATATTTTTGAGAAAGAATTAATGAAACCAAAAGAAAACGATTATCAATTATTACTTCGTTCTTTGGTAAAAACAGAAACGGGTGGTACTGGTAATGAAGCGGCTTCTAACGAAGCTAATTTATTCAATAACATTGAAGTGAAATTCATCACGCACCAGGGTGGATGTGGTGGAATTCGTCAGGATTCGCATAGTTTGGCTAAGTTATTGGCTGGATATGTAAATAATCCAAACGTTGCCGGAGCTACAGTTTTAAGTTTAGGATGTCAAAATCTTCAAATTCAGATCTTTAAAGATGCTTTAGATGCAATCAATCCAAACAGTAATAAGCCTGTTTTAATCTACGACCAACAACAAATCGGAACAATTGAAGCGATGTTGGGAAGTGTTGTAAAAGATACTTTTGAAGCGATTAAAAAAGCGAATGATATAAAAAGACAACCAACTCCATTATCTAAATTAAGAATCGGTTTAGAGTGTGGTGGTTCTGATGGATTCTCTGGAATTTCAGCTAATCCAACATTGGGAGTGTTATCTGATAATTTAGTTGCTTTAGGAGGAACTACAATTCTTTCTGAATTTCCTGAATTATGTGGAGTAGAACAGGAATTGGTAAACCGCTGTGTAGATGATAAGGATGGAAAACGTTTCTTAGATTTAATGCAATGGTACGAAAAAACAGTTGTTGATGCAGGTTCAGGATTTGACATGAATCCATCTCCGGGTAACATTAAAGACGGTTTGATTACAGATGCAATGAAATCGGCTGGTGCTGCTAAAAAAGGAGGGACTTCACCAATTGTAGGTGTTTACGATTATGGAGAATATATTAATGAACCAGGCTTTACATTGTTGTGTACACCAGGAAATGATGTGGAATGTACAACTGCAATGGTTGGTTCAGGAGCAAATATGGTTTTGTTTACAACAGGTTTAGGAACTCCAACAGGAAACCCAATTGCACCGGTTGTAAAGATTTCATCAAATACTGATTTAGCTAAAAAGATGTCTGATATTATTGATATTGATACTGGTGGAATTATCACCGGAGAAAAATCAATCAACGAAATGGCTGATGAAATGCTTGAGTTTATTATTGATGTTGCAAGTGGAACAATTAAAACTAAAGCTGCAATCTTAAATCAAAACGACTTTATTCCTTGGAAAAGAGGAGTTTCTTTGTAGATTTTTTTTACCATATAAGTCATATAAGTTCATTTAATACTATATGTACAATAAAGGCAGCTCATTTAAGAGCTGCCTTTATTATTTTTAAACCTCACCATATAAGTGATATAAGTTCATTTAACTTTGTGTATATTTTGTACTACAGCATGATTTTGAAGTAGCTTAAAACAAAAAAGCAGCTCTTAAATGAGCTGCTTTTTTCTATTTATGGTAAAAAAACCTTAAAAGTTAGTTCTTGACGAAGATTTACGAATGTGTAATTCTGGTGCGAGTACTACCTTTTTTTCGATTTTGATAGTATCTGTTTTGTCCACCTGTTCAAGGAAAACGCGTGCAGACATTTTCCCCATTTCAAGTGGGGACTGATCTACAGAGGTAATCGATAATTCCATGAATTTGGTAAAAGGCTCATTACTAAAGCCTGCTACGCAAAATTCTTTCGGAATACTGATATTTCTTTCTTTTAATTCCTGAATAGCTCCTAAAGCGGCAAAATCACTTGAAGAAAATATAGCGTCTGGAGGAGTTTCTAATTGTAATAAGATATTTACGGCATCTTTTCCGGCTTCAACACTACTTTTAACAGGGACAACGTATTCCTCCTTAAATGGCATTCCGCTATCCAATAACGCTTGTTTGTAGCCCAAAAACCTGTTTTTGAAAATTTCAAGAGATTGATCTCCTGATAAATGGGCAATGTATTTGCAGCCTTCACTTATCAAGTGTTTTGTAGCAATATAACCGCCTTTAAAGTCATTAATTGTTACAGAACTTACGCCATCAATATGTTTGCTACGGTCAAAAAAGATAAGTGGAACATTTTTTTCTAAAACATTATGAAAGGCGCCATCATTTTCAGTACTTACTGCAGTAACAGACATCAATATACCATCTACCTGCGCATCTATTAAAGTGTATAGATTTTCGCTTTCTCGTTTAAGATCTTCATGAGTCTGACAGATGATAACCTGATAGCCATGAGGCTGAAGTTCTTCTTCAATACCACGAATTACCGAGGCGAAAAAGTTACTGTCAATACGCGGAACAATAACACCTATATTATTACTTCGACCGCTCTTTAATGCTAAAGCAAGTTTATTTTGCTTATAGTTCATTGATGCAGCGGTTTTAATTACCAGGTCACGCGTGCTCTCTTTTATCTTAGGATTGTTGTTCAATGCCCTGGATACTGTAGCTGCGGTGATATTTAATTTTTTGGCAATATCATAGATGGTTATTTTTTCGCTCATTCAAAAATAGTTTTTGATTAATTTATAGACAAAAATACATTTTTTTTATATAATCTAATACATAATGTTATCGATTACCATAATTTATAATTAAATCGTTTTCGATCCTACAATGATAATAAATTATCTCTTTTTTTACACAAACTGTAAATAAATTTACTAATAAAAATTAAATATATAATTTTTTTCTAAATTAATTTGGTGTATCCAATGTATTTTTCTATTTTCGTGTAATCGATTACATAACAGTTTATTTTTACTTCTGAAAACACTAATTCCATCGTAAATGATTTCAAATAAGGCTTTAACGTTAAGATCAATTGTACTTTTTAGTGCGGTAACTATATTGATTTTGTCTTGTGGTAAACAAGTTTCTTCAGTTTCGGAAACTAGTCCGTGGAAAAAAATGGATTTAATTATAAAAAGTATTCCGCAAACAAGCTTTTTGAATAAGGACTATTCTATAACTGATTTTGGTGCTGTAGCCGATGGAAAAACAATGAATACTGAAGCTTTTGTCAAAGCTATTAAAGCGTGTGCTGAAAATGGTGGAGGAAGAGTAGTTGTTCCAAATGGAAAGTTTCTTACAGGAGCAATCCATTTAGAAAGTAATGTGAATTTACATTTAGAAGATAATGCTGAAATCCTTTTTAGTATAAATCCAAAAGATTATCCAATCGTTCATACTTCATGGGAAGGAACAGAAGTAATGAATTATTCTCCTCTTATATATGCTAAAAATAAGACCAATGTTGCTATAACCGGAAAGGGGACTTTGAATGGTCAGGCAAATAGCTCAAATTGGTGGGTTTGGTCTGGCGGTAAAAGTTATGGATGGCAAAAGGGGATTCCGTCTCAAAATGATCCTTCGAACAGAGAAGTTTTGGTAGATATGGCTGAAAAAGGAGTACCGGTATCAGAAAGAGTTTTTGGAGAAGGACGTTATTTAAGACCAAGTTTTGTTGAGTTCTTTGAATGCAATACAGTTTTAATTAAAGATGTAACCATAATAAACGCTCCATTTTGGATTCTTCATCCTTTAAAATCAAACAATATTATTATTGACGGAGTAACAGTAAACAGTCACGGTCCAAATAATGACGGTTGTGATCCTGAATATTCTCAAAATATAATTATTAAAAATTGCACTTTTAATACCGGTGACGATTGTATTGCAATAAAAGCTGGAAGAGATGCAGATGGAAGAAGAGTAGCGATCCCAAGTAAAAATATTATTGTACAGAATTGCAAAATGATTGATGGCCACGGAGGAGTGGTTATTGGTAGCGAAATTTCGGCCGGAGTAAACAATGTATTTGTTGAAGATTGTATAATGGATAGCCCGAATCTGGACAGAGTAATTCGCATCAAAACAAACTCAAAAAGAGGAGGCGTGATCGAAGATGTTTTTGTTCGAAATCTTGAAGTTGGAACAGTAAAGGAATGTGTTTTAAAATTGAACATGTTTTATAATGTATACGGAGCACAAACCGGCAATTTTATTCCGGTAATCAGGAATATAAATCTGGAAAACATAAATGTAAAAAATGGTGGAAAATATAGCGTTTGGGCTGAAGGCTATAAGGAATCTCCTGTAGAAAATATCACTCTTAAAAACGTGGTTATTCACAAAGTAGATTCCATTTATAAATTGAAAAATGTAAAAAACATAAATTTTATTAACACTTATATCAATGAAAAAAAAGTAGAACCAATTAAAAATTAATAACTATCACTTTAACCAATAAACCAAACTTATGAAAATTAAACCATTCTTAAAGAAAAGAATAAAATACAATCTTGTATTTTTATTTTTCTTAAATCTCCTTTGCAGTAATGCAATAAACGCTCAGTCGAGTGTAATAGAAGGAAAAATTACTGATGCCGCTGGATTATCTTTGCCAGGTGTGAACGTTCTTGAAAAAGGAACAAAAAACGGAACTTCAACAGATTTTGAAGGAAGTTTTAAATTAAACGTAACAAATAGTAAAGCTATTTTAGTAATTTCATATTTAGGCTTTCAAACACAAGAAGTTAGTGTAGCTGGTAAATCTAAAGTAAATGTGAGTCTTGCAGAACAATCAAATTCTCTAAATGAGGTTGTTGTTGTTGGATATGGTACAGTGAAAAAAACGGATCTTACCGGTTCTATAAGCACTATTAGTGCCGCAACAATTACAGAAAGAAATACGATTAATCCATTAGAAGCGATTCAGGGAAGTACACCAGGTGTACAGATTTCGTCTAGTTCAGGACGTGCTGGTGATGGATTTAAAGTGGTAATTAGAGGAAATAATTCATTAGTAACAGATTCTAGCAACTCTACTGTTGTGGGTTCAACACCTTTATATGTTGTAGATGGTGTACCGATGGATGGAATTGACTTTTTAAATCCGCAGGATATCGCCAGAATGGATGTCTTGAAAGATGCTTCATCTGCTGCTATTTATGGTTCAAGAGGATCGAATGGAGTTATTATTGTTACCACAAAAAGTGGTGCAAGTGCTAAGGCAGGTGTTAGTGTTACTTTTGATAGTTCTTATGGAACAAAAACGGCTACAAGATTACCAGATATGATGACAGGTGCAGAGTGGTGGAAATTTCATCAGGTTGCCTATATGACTGCTACTCCTTTAACGCAAACTCCGGCGCAACTTGCTGCTTTGGCAGGAAATCAAAGTCCTTTGTTAGTAACCAGAGCCAATAGCGGTTATAATTTTGATTGGGCAAACGCTGTTCTAAAGCCAGGGATGACTCAAAATAACTACTTAAATGTTTCAGGACGTTCAGAGTCAGGTATGTCTTATAATTTAGGTTTTGGTATTCAGGGTGATGATGGTTTGGTTGATCATGATTCAACAGATAAATACTCATTTAAATTAGGTTTAAATCATAAAATTAATGACAAGTTTTCTACAGGTGCTAACGTAACTATTGCCCGTATTGATACGGAATTAGGTAGTGATTTGGCTATGCAGGATGCTTTCAGATTAAGTCCACTTATGTCTCCATGGGCTATAGATGCAGCAGGAAATGAATTAGTTGGTACTAACTTTTTCCTGCCTGGTAAATTAACATATCCAAATGGTTCTTTTGCTATCAACAAAACGAGTAATGTCAATCCCCTGATGGAAATTGCTAATTCATTGCAAACAGAGAAAACATGGCAGACTGTTGGAAACGTTTATTTTCAATATCAACCTTTAAAATGGTTAACGTTTAAAACAACTTTTGCAGCGGGTATTCAGGATACACAAACAGATGTCTCTAATACAGCAGAGACAAATGCGGGAGTTACTTTAGTAAATAAAAATTCTGCCTCTATAAAAAATTACAATAACTTCAATTATACCTGGGACAATCAGGTTGACTTGAAACACACCTTTAATGATGTACATGATTTTAGTTTACTATTATTACAGAGTTCTTACTCAAATGTAGATGAGAATTCGTATGCATATTCTAATAATCAGCCTTTTAACGTTGGATCAGAAAATTTGGGTTCAGGTGTTCAGACTAGTTATCTTGTAACTTCAGGATACGCAAAAAATACTTTGAGTTCTTATGCAGTACGTCTAAACTATACTTTTAAAGATAAGTATTTATTTACTGCTTCAAACAGATGGGATGGATCATCAGTTTTGTCAAAAGAAAATAAATGGCAAAATTTCCCTTCAGTGGCTTTAGGATGGAAGATAAGTAAAGAATCGTTTTTAGAAAATAACAGTGTAGTTTCTGATTTGAAATTAAGAGCGAGTTTAGGATATACAGGTAACGACAACGTTGCACCTTATACATCTCAGGCATTATTGAATCAACAAACTTTTTATGCTAACGGTACTGCAGTAGTTCCTGGATGGCAGTCTGAAACATTGGCAAATGAGAATTTAACTTGGGAAAAAACAAGAGAGATCAACTTAGGTCTTGACTTTGGTTTCCTGAAAAACAGAATTACAGGTAGTGTTGATGTATATGACAGATTATCAGACGACTTAATTTACAGACAACAATTGCCTTATGAAACAGGTTGGAAAAATACTTTTGCTAATGTTGGTTCTGTAAGTAACAAAGGTATCGAGGTTTTGTTAACCACTAAAAATATTAAAACTAAAAATGTGAATTGGGAAACTACATTTACTTTTACAAAAAATGTAAATGAGTTAGAATCTATCTACAATCAGGATAAAGTAAGTGATATTGGTAATAAATTGATCTTGGGTTCTCCTTTAAATCCAAATTACAATTATGTTTATGACGGTGTTTGGCAGGAAAGTGAAGCAGCAGCAGCAGCTTCATACGGAATGGCTCCTGGACAGGCAAGACCAAAAGACTTAAATGGTGATGGTAAATTTAACGCGGATGATAGAACTGTAATTGGCAACCCAAACCCAGAATGGCAAGGAAGTGTTTACTCTAGATTAACTGTTGGTCAATTTGATTTTAATTTTTCAGTTCTTACCAGTCAGGGACAAACAGTGTTGAGTACTTTCCACCAGAATTTTGCTGATGTGAGTGATAGAGGGCGTCAAAAAATTGCAATGGATTTCTTTATTCCAACAAATGGAGCTGGTATTCCGGCTAATGCTAATGAAACAAATCCAAGACCTGGTCCTGTAGCTACAGGTGCTGGAGCTTTCTGGACTTCTAATTTTGGTTATTACAGAGAAGTTTCTTATGTAAAAATCAAAAATATATCACTTGGATATACGTTCAATTCGGAGTTACTTAAAAAATTAAAATTGAGTAACCTTAGACTTTATGTAAATGTTTTAGATCCATTTGTATTTACAGATTTTGATGGATATGATCCAGAGTGGGCAGGTTCAGCTTTTGGTGTTAACCGTCCGGCTTCTATTACTACACAAATGGGATTAAGTGTTAAATTTTAATTAAAGAAATAAAATGAAAAAAATAATATTAATTTTAGGAATAATAGTTTCTACATTTTATTCATGTAGTGATTTTATTGAAGAAGAAAGTTTATCAAATGTGCCTGCAGATGCAACTTATAAAACAGCAACAGGATTTCAGCTATTGGTAAATTCAGATTATGCGAGACTTAAAGGTATCTACGGAGGTAATCCATGGTTGTTTTGTTCAGGAACAGACATGTATGCCGAAGGAAGAACTCCGGAACCGGCTGGATTAAGTCAATATACTTTATTAATACCATCTGCAGTCAATGTAGAAGATTTATACAACTCTTGTTATCAGCAAATTCAGTCTGTGAATAAAACCATTTATTATTCAACTATCACAGAACAAACTTCAAATTTAAGTATGCTTGTAGGAGAAGCTAGATTTTTGAGAGCAAATGCTTATTTTTTATTGGTTCAAACTTACGGAGGTGTACCAATTATTTTGGATAATATTACTTCGCCGGTTTTAAGCTTTAAAAGAAATACTGCTGAGGAAGTGTATAAACAAATTATTGCAGATTTGGAGGCATCATTAACTACTGTAGGAACAGGTGCTTATGCCACTACAGGAAAAGTTAATAAAAGAGCCGTACAGGATTTATTAGCAAAGGTTTACCTGACAAGAGGATACGAAACTTTTGCGGCTCCTACTGATTTTGCAACAGCGGCTAACTATGCCGATGCTGCTATTGCAGGACAAGCGCTAAATATTGCTTTTGATCAATTATTTGCTGCTACAGCTACAACTAATAATGATTTAAATGCTGAAACTATATTTTCTGTTCAGTATGATAAAGCTTCAACAAGTACTGACCCTACAAAATTAGGAAATAATCAATTTTATTATTTTAGTTCTTATTTAGGAGGGTCTGAAACTGGTGCTCCGTTAAGAAGTTATAATTTGTGTCCAACCGGATACGCGTTAGGATTATATGAAAAAGGTGATAAAAGATGGGAAGCTACCTTTATGACTGAGATTTTGGAAGAAACAGTAACGACTAATGGAAAAGCGGTAACAACTCTTTATTTTCCTTATTATTCCGGACGTGCTGCAAATCCAAGTAATGTAAAAGTAAAGCACTTTTTTGAGCCAAAATGGTTTACAGCTGCAGATAAAGCGGCTTGGAATACTGCAAATGCAGCAAGAAAATCAGCTTCTTTTGTATACCATCCTTGGGGACAATATTCAGCGGAGCATACTGTTAGTACAGATCCATTTTCTAGTAATGATTGTTACACTATTCCTGTTAAGAAATTTGATGATCCAACAGCAACAACACCTATCAGTACAGGTCCTGTAAGTACAAGAGATATTATTGTTGCCAGATTAGGAGAAACATATTTGGTTGCCGCTGAAGCTTATTTAAAAGCGGGTCAGCCAGGAACAGGTTTAGCGCGTTTGAACGAGGTAAGAAGAAGAGCTGGTGTGGCAAATGCTACTACTGCTCAGTTTAATATCGATTATATTTTAGATGAAAGAGGTAGAGAATTATTAGGAGAGTATCACCGTTGGTTTGATTTGAAACGTACCGGTACACTTGTTGCAAGGGCTTCTGCTTATAATTATAAAATAAAAGCGGCTAATTTTGTTGGAGTAGATGGAAAACTTAAAATATTAAGACCAATCCCACAATTAGCATTAGATTTAAATCAAAATAAAGATTTTCCTCAAAATCCTGGTTATTAGTAATTTGATAATTTTTTGAGAAATTGTTTTTTGAAGATGTTAAGAAGGAGTTTGACAAATTGCTCAAACTCCTCTCTTAACTAAATTTTTTTTTAAGATGAAAAAGATATTTTTTTTACTAGTGATGATTTCTAATACTATTCTTGCCCAGAGCAATTATAGTATCGATACTTCCTATACTATAAAAAGTACTTACAATAAATTAATTAAAAAGTATCCTTCAATTACGATTCCACAATTAAAGAATAATACCAATATTACTGAAATTAAAGACGTTGTATATCAGCAACATAAAGACAGAGCATTGCATTTTGATGCTTTTTTCAACACTCTACAAAAAAATAATCCTGCTGTAATCATGATCCATGGTGGTGGATGGAGATCAGGAAATAAAAATCAAATGCAGGACATGGCCAGGGAGATTGCTTCCAAAGGTTATTCTTGTTTTGCAATTGAATACAGATTATCTTTAGAAGCTAAATATCCTGACGGGGTTATTGATGTAAAAAATGCAATTAAATTCATAAAAGATAATGCCAAAAAATTCAATGTAGATCCAAACAAAATTGCAGTTTTAGGTTGCTCTTCAGGAGGACAAATGGCAGCTTTGATTGGTACAACAAATGATATTTTAGATTTTGAAGATAAAACGTTTAAAAGCAAATCTTCTTCAAAAGTGCAGGCTATTATTGATATTGATGGAGTATTAGCATTTAAACATCCAGAATCTTCAGAAGGTGATATGGCATCATTTTGGTTAGGTGGTACATATGATGAAAAACCGGAAAGCTGGAAAAATGCATCAGCTTTAAGTCATGCAAATAAAGGTTCTCCTCCAATACTGTTCATAAACAGCAGCTTTGCCAGATTTCATGCAGGCAGAGATGATATGATTGCTATTTTAAATCAATACAAAATTTATAATGAAGTAAAAACAATTGAAAATTCACCCCATTCCTTTTGGTTTTTTGAACCTTGGTTTAGTGAAACGATTGTTTACACCACACAATTTTTAGACAAAATTTTTAAATAATTCCGCATACAAGATGAAAACAAAAATCACAATAACAAGCTTACTTTTATTAGGTTCAATGGTCGTAAGCGCTCAAAAATATGATATTAAAACAGCAAAAACGTACGCTGAGATATCTTCTAAAACAGATGGAAAATGGGAAGGACGCAAATATAAAGGCGGAACAGTTTTTAAAAATGTTGACAGACTAAAATTAGCTCCTGAACATACAGATCATTCTTTTGATATTCGTTATGAAGGTCCAGGCTGGGAAAGTAACAGAATTGGCTATCGCTTGTATTTAGACTGGAGAAATGCCATTGATATATTTGGAAAAAAGACATCTGAAATGATTTTGCCAAGAGTAGGGCAGGACAATTTTGATTCGTATCATGAAATGAGCGATTGGGGAGCTGATATTCTAAAAGCCGGAAAAGCAATTGGAATTGGTTCTATAGACCGTTATTTAAACAACGAAAAATTACACTTTCGTGAAGTAGATTCTACAATTGCAACAGTAGTAAACAAAACGACTGAATCTGGCGTAAAAGTGAATTATTATGGCTGGAAAACAGCTTCGGATAAAATCGATTTTATTTCAGAATTAACGATTAAACCGGATCAATTGTATACGCAACATACGATCAAAGCTTCAATAGAAATTAAGGGAATTTGTACCGGAATTGCAAAACAAAAAAATACGGATCTACTTAAAAAAGAAAGCAAAAATAAAAAATGGGCTTACATCGCTACCTATGGTGAGCAATCATTGGTTCCTGATAAGTTAGGAATGGCAATTTTTTATCAAACTAGTTCGATCGAAAGTAGTCCTGAAACAGATTTAGATTATCTTTTGGTCTTTAAACCGACAACAAAAGCAACTACATTTTATCTTTTAGGAGCTTGGGAACAAGAGAAAAACGGGATAAAATCTAAAGAAGAATTCGTTAAATATTTAGATGAAAAATTGGAGATATTGAACAAAAAAGCAAAAATGTAATTTCATGCTTAGGACTCTTTTCATAAAAAAGAAATACACCATTTGGGCAATTGTTTTCTTGCTTATAGTAAGCAATAAAACAATTGCTCAAAATGAGGTTAATAAAATTCCGTATGATTTAAAATGGTCAGAGAGAACTGCTCTTTCTATCTTAAATAAATATCCTAATGCCTGGCAATTGGATGGAAATGACAAGCCAAAATGGGATTATAAAATGGGTTTTGTATTGTCTGGTTTTGAACAATTATATCAGAAAACAAAAAATGAAAAGTATCTCAATTATATAAAGGATTATGTCAATATAATGATTGACAGTAGTGGAGATATTAAAAAATATGATCTTAAAGAATATAATATCGATTATTTAAATCCAGGAAAACTGTTGTTTAATTTATATGATGTAACAAAAGATACACGTTATCTGAAAATTATCGGCCAGTTAAGAAATCAATTGGAAACTCAGCCAAGGACATCAAGTGGTGGATTTTGGCACAAACAAATTTATCCCGATCAAATGTGGCTTGATGGTTTGTATATGGCGGAACCTTTTTATGCGCAATTTTCTATGAAGTATGAAAAAGGAAAAAGCTTAGATGATATCGCCAAACAGTTTGAATTGGCACACAATAATATAGTAGATAAAAATACTGGTTTACCTTATCAGGCCTGGGATGAAAGTAAATTAATTGGCTGGGCAAATAAACAAACCGGAACTTCACCAACTATTTGGGGTAGAGGTATTGGCTGGTATATGGTAGCTTTGGTAGAAACATTGGAATATTTTCCAAAGTCGCACCCAAAATATAAAGTTTTAGTTGGCTATCTGAATGAAATAGCAAAAAATGTAAATCACTACAAAAGCCCGGAAGGTTTATGGTATCAGGTTGCAGATAAGCCTGAATTATATGGGAATTATGTAGAGCCATCTGCTTCCGGAATGATCATTTATGCTTTTGCAAAAGGAGCAGATAAAGGATATTTATCTTCTAGTTATAAAAGAGAAGCTCAGAAATCCTTCGATAGTTTTATAAAAGAATTTATAAAAGTGGATAAAAAAGGAGAAGTAAATATTCTAAATGTATCTTCAAATGTTGGTTTGGGAGGAAGACCTTTCCGAGATGGTACAAATGATTATTATCTTATGGCAAAGACCAAAGAAAATGGCGCAATAGGTATTGGAGCATTTTTGTTAAGCGCAATTCAATTAAATAGATAATTCTAATAAAGTTTAAAATGGTAAAGTATAAAAAGAAGAATCATTTTATTTACGTCTTGTTTATTGGCCTGATGTTTTTTGGATTCGGAAAAATAAAAGCGCAAGAGATTTCAAATTCAAATAGTGTTGTTGCTAAAAATTTAAAATGGTCAGAGCGAATGGCTCTTTCTATCCTTAAACGTGATCCTCAAGCGTGGCAGGTTGATAATAACGAAAAGCCAAAATGGGATTATAAATTGGGTTTATTAATGACTTCTTTTGAAAAATTATATCAAAAAACAAATAATCCAATTTATGCTCAATACATTAAAGAATATGGTGAATCGGTTGTAAATAGTTCAGGCGAAATTTTAAATTACAAACTCGAAGATTACAATATAGATAGTGTTAATGCAGGAAAAATGCTTTTTGATTTGTATTCCAGAACAAAGGACAATCGGTATTTAATTGCGATGCAAACGCTGAGAAAACAGTTAGAAACGCATCCAAGAACAAATTCTGGTGGCTTTTGGCATAAAAAAATATATCCGTACCAAATGTGGCTGGATGGGTTGTACATGGGAACACCATTTTATGCACGTTATACTGTTGAATTTGAAAAAGGAAAAGATCTTGATGATGTTGCGAAACAATTTGAACAAATTCACTTGCATACACTTGATAAAAAAACAGGTTTATTATTTCATGCCTGGGATGAAAGCAAGCAAATGCAATGGGCAAATAAAGAAACAGGAACTTCACCAAATTTCTGGTCACGTTCTATTGGCTGGTATATGATGGCACTTGTTGATGTATTGGATTATATGCCAAAAGACCATCCGAAGAGAAAGGAATTGATTGGTTTTTTAAATGAAATTTCAGTAGCGGTTGCTAAGTATCAGGATCCATCAGGATTATGGTATCAGGTTACAGACTCAGGTGCAAAAGAAGGAAATTATCTTGAAGCTTCAGGTTCAGAAATGTTTGTTTATGCTTTTGCAAAAGGAGCAAACAAAGGATACCTGCCTAAAAAATATAAAGATTTGGCCATAAAAGGTTTTGATGGTATCACAAAGAAGTTGATTACTGTTGATCCTGATGGTGAAGTACATATCACGCAAGTTTGTGCAAGCGCCGGTTTAGGTGGCACTCCATATCGTGATGGCTCTTATGAGTATTACATTAAAGAAAAAATAAAGGTTGATAATTCACACGGATTAGGACCTTTTATTTTAGCCGCATTAGAATTAGAAAAGTAGTAGAATTTAAATATATTTAAAATGAAGAACAAGAGAAAACAAGGTTATTTTGTATCGGCTTTATTAGTCTGTGTTATGGCTTTTACAAGCTGTAAAGTAGTTTCGCAAGAACCGGCAAGTAAGGACATCGTAATTTCTAAAGATTTAAAATGGTCTGATAAAATGGCGTTAACACTTATGAAACGTCATCCTGAAAGTTACATGATAGACGATTCTAAAAAACCAAAATGGGATTATGTTCACGCTTTAGTTTTACATTCATTTGAAGAATTGTACAAAAAAAATCCAGACCCTAGATATAATGCTTATGTAAGAAGTTATGTAGATCAATTTGTAGAAAGTGACGGATCTATTAAAACATATGAATTCGATAAGTATAATATTGATTTGGTTGTTCCGGGACGTTTGCTTTTTGATGTTTATCAAACTTCTAAAGAAGAGAAATATTTAAAAGCAATGCAATTAGTGCGCAAGCAATTAGCAGAGCAGCCAAGAACAGCAAGTGGTGGATTCTGGCACAAACAAATTTATCCAAACCAAATGTGGCTGGATGGTTTGTATATGGGAGAACCATTTTATGCACAATACACCGCTACTTTTGAAGGAGGAAAAAGTTTCGATGATATCGCAAAACAATTTGAGTTAATTCAATTGCACGCAACAGATCCAAAAACAGGATTATTATACCATGCCTGGGATGAAAGTAAACAAATGCCTTGGGCAAATAAGCAAACCGGAAATTCGCCAAACTTTTGGTCAAGAGCTTTAGGGTGGTATGTAATGGCTTTAGTTGATGTATTGGATTATATGCCAAAGGATCATCCAAAACAAAAAGAATTAGTAAAGTATTTAAATAATGCTTGCGCAGCTTTGGCTAAATTCCAGGATAAATCAGGTTTGTGGTATCAGGTAACAGATAAAGGTGGAGAAAAAGGAAATTACTTAGAAGCTTCAGGATCTTCAATGTTTGCTTACGCATTTGCAAAAGGAGTAAACAAAGGATATTTGCCTGCAAAATATAAAAAACTGGCCAATAAAGCTTTTGATGGTTTAACAAAAGTCTTAATCAAAAAGGTAGATGAAGATGGAGGTATTACATTGACAAATTGCTGTCAGGTTGCAGGTTTGGGCGGTACTCCTTACAGAGATGGTACGTATGAATATTATGTAAACGAAAGAAAAAAAGACAATGATCCTAAAGCAACAGGTCCATTTATTTTGGCCGCTTTAGAATTGAATAGATAATTATAAAAGCAATTTTTATGTTCAACAGAAACCTGACAGGTTCTAAAAACCTGTCAGGTCTAATGCAAAGTAATTAACCACAAGTTTTGTCATTTTAAGGTGCGGGAGAGATTTCTCCTCGATTGAAAGGACAAAAATTGGGTCATCTTAAATATCACCAAAGAATGAAAAATATAAAAATATTTTTTCTTGTATTATCAGCCTTTTCCATACAGCACAATTATGCTCAGGTTTGGGTGCCTGATAATGGAGATGGAACGTACACAAATCCTATAATTCATGCTGATTATTCAGATCCGGATGCCGTTAGGGTAGGTGATGATTTTTATATGACGGCATCGTCTTTCAACTGTATTCCGGGTCTACCAATTTTGCATTCTAAAGATTTAGTCAACTGGAAAATTATCGGATATGCGATGACCAGACAAATACCAATTGAAACTTTTGATAAAGTACAGCATGGTAATGGTGTTTGGGCGCCAAGTATAACTTTTCATAACAATGAATTTTATATCTATTACCCTGATCCTGATTTTGGAATTTACATGATAAAAGCCAAAAAAGCAGAAGGACCATGGTCTGAACCTGTTATGGTAAAAGCCGGTTTAGGATTGATTGATCCTAGTCCGTTGTGGGATGATGATGGAAAGGTGTATCTGGTTCATGCCTATGCAGGAAGTCGTGCAAAAATTAAAAGCTTGATCACGGTTTGTACAATGAATGAGGAAGGAACTATTGCTAATAATGATGAAGTGATGGTGATTGATGGTCATGAAAGTGAAGGTACAATTGAAGGACCGAAATTTTATAAACGAAATAATTACTATTATATTTTTGCTCCGGCTGGTGGAGTTTCGACAGGCTGGCAAACTGTTTTAAGATCAAAAAATGTCTTTGGTCCTTATGAGAAAAAGAAAGTTTTAGAACAGGGTAAAACGGCTATAAATGGTCCACATCAGGGAGCATGGGTACAAACGCAAACAGGTGAAGATTGGTTTTTACATTTTCAGGATAAAGGCGCATACGGAAGAATTGTACATCTTCAGCCAATGAAATGGGAAAATGACTGGCCTGTAATGGGGCAGGATTTTGATAAAAACGGAATCGGAGAACCAGTAACAACTTTTAAAAAACCAAATGTAGGCAAGAAGTATCCAATTGAAACTCCGGCAGAATCAGATGAGTTTAATGTGCCAAAACTTGGATTGCAATGGCAATGGCAGGCGAACGCACAAGTACAATGGGGATTTCCGACGAGTTTAGGATACCTGAATTTATTTTGTTTACCAACAATAAAAGAGAGTAATAAAATTTTTGAAGCGCCCAATTTGTTATTGCAAAAATTTCCTGCTGAAGAATTTACAACTACTACCAAAGTAACTTTTAATACAAGATTAAACGGCGAGTCTACAGGACTTTTAATTATGGGGTTAGACTATAGTTATTTGTGCCTTAGAAATGATAACGGAAAACTCTATCTAAATCAGAAAACAGGAACTTTTGATAAGAAAATTGATGAAACAGAAACCGCTCCGGTTTTAATTTCAAACACTACAATTTATTTGAGAGTCAAGGTCAAAAAAGGAGGAATCTGTAGTTTTTCTTACAGCCTTGATGATAAAAAATATTCTCCAATTGGAAATGATTTTACATCAAAAGAAGGAAAATGGATTGGTGCCAAAGTTGGACTTTTCGCCTTGAGCGAAAAAGTGACAAATGATTCGGGAAATGTTGCAGTAGATTGGTTTAGAATAACGAAATAAGATGAAAATGAATCCATTTAGAAAAATAGTAATACTTGTTTTATCAGTTTTAAGTTTTGGCCTTCATGCCCAAAATACGTATAAAAACTGGCCTGATATTATTCGAAAAAATGATGCGTCATGGTTTGGTACGGCAGAGGCTAAAGCAATTGCGGAAAACGTGCTGTTGTACCAAAGAAATATTGGTGGATGGCCAAAGAATATTCAAATGCAAAATCCGCTTAGCGAAACAGAAAAGCAAAAGCTGATATTGTTAAAAACTGACGAACATGAGGTTACAACGGATAACGGAGCAACCAGTCAGGAAATGCTTTTTATGTCTAAAATGTATGCTCAGGTTAAAGATGAACGATACAAAGAATCTTTTCTTAAAGGCTTAAATTATTTATTAGAAGCGCAATATGCAAATGGTGGCTGGCCTCAGTTTTATCCTTTGAAAAAAGGCTATTACACGCACATAACTTACAATGATAATTCGATGGTAAATATCTTAATTATATTGAAGGAAATCAGTGAGGAAACTAATTATTACAGTATAAAACCTTCTAAAGAAATAGTTGAAAAAACAAAAAAAGCTTTTGATAAAGGAATTGATTGTATTTTAAAAACACAATACAAACAAAATGGTGTTTTAACAGCATGGTGTGCGCAACATGATGAAGTGACTTTGGCTCCGGCAAATGCGAGAGCTTTTGAATTAGCATCATTAAGCGGATTCGAATCTGCAAAGATTGTATTGCTTCTAATGTCAATTGATAAACCGTCTCCAGAAATTATTACCGCTGTAAAAAGTGCTCAGGTTTGGTTTGAAAAAACAAAAATTACCAATTTAGAAGAAAAAAGAGTTTTAAACGATTCAGGAAAAATCATTGATAAAAAAATGATTCCTAAAGAAAATGCTGATCCTATTTGGGCCAGATTCATGGATCTTGGAACCAATGAACCATTCTTTTGCGACCGCGACGGAATCCCAAAAAAATCTTTGGATCAAATTGGATCTGAAAGACGAAATGGTTATTCCTGGTATTCTGATGCGCCAAGAGAAGTGTTGAAGAAATATCCAGATTGGGCAATTAAGAATGGAGTAAAAGTTGGCGCTAAAGATACTCCGGCAAAAAAAAACGATAAAGTCGTTCTAACTGTTGCACAAGACGGTTCGGGTGATTTTACTAAAATTCAGGAGGCGATATATGCGGCTCCGGCTTTTCCATATGAAAAAGTGACAATCAATATCAAAAATGGAGTTTATAATGAGAAAGTTAGAATTCCGGAATGGAACACACATTTAACCCTGATTGGAGAGAGTAAAGAAAATACGATAATTGCCTTTGATGATAATTTTAAGAAAATCAATTTAGGGCGAAATAGTACTTTTTATACTTATACTGTTTTAGTTGAAGGAGATGATTTTTCAGCATCAAACCTAACCATTAAAAATAGCTCAGGAGATCATGGTCAGGGAATTGCATTATCGGTTGTAGCTAATCGTGCAAAGATTTCAAATTGCGCTATTTTAGGAAATCAGGATACCTTGTACCTTTCAGGAAAAGAAGCAAAACAGTATTTTAAGGATTGTTATATCGAAGGAACAACCGATTTTATTTTTGGAGAAGCAACAGCCTTATTTGAAAACTGCACTATTAATAGCATTAAAAGTTCCTATATTACGGCTGCTTCAACACCTGAAGGAGTTTCGTTTGGTTTTGTTTTCAAAAATTGTAAGCTTATTGCAAATTCAGAAGCTACGGCAGTTTATTTAGGAAGACCATGGAGAGTTTATGCCAAAACGGTGTATATGAATTGTGATATGGGAAAACAAATTCGTCCTGAAGGCTGGGAAAATTGGTCTAAACCAGATGCCGAGAAGAATTCTTTTTATGCTGAATACAATTGTAAAGGCGAAGGTTTTCAGCCAACTAAAAGAGTTTCATGGTCACGTCAGCTGACAAAAAAAGAAGCTGAAAAATATACAGTAGAAAATATTCTGAAAGATGCAACACCAAATTGGTTTTCAAAATAAATCTAATTTATAAAAACTAAAAACATGAATTTTAGATACCTTATTTTTTTATTGATTTCCTGCTTTTCCTTTGCTCAAAATAATGATTTTCCATCAGCTAAAGTTGATTCGATAGTTAATAGAATTCAACTTCCGGTTTTTCCTTCTTATGAGATAAATGTATTAAAACTTGGAGCTAAAGGTGATTCATTGACAAACAATAAAGCTGTTTTTGATAAGGCTATGGCGTTATGTAAAAAAAATAACGGAGGAACTATTATCGTTCCAAAAGGGATTTATAAGATCAATGGGCCAATTCATTTTGTAAGCAATGTGAATCTTAAAATTGAAAAAGGAGCTAAAATTAAGTTTAGCGATAATCCACAAGACTATTTACCAATGGTTTTAACCAGTTGGGAAGGTACAATGTTGTACAATTATAGTCCCCTTATTTATGCATACGATTGTAGCAATATTGCTATTACCGGTGAAGGAACAATTAACGGAGAAGGAGGCAAAACCTGGAAAAGCTTTAAAACAAAAGAAGAATCGGGTAAAAACAAAAGCCGTGACATGAATCATACTAGTGTTGCTTTAAAAGAAAGAACATTTGGAGAAGGGTATTTTTTACGTCCTCAGATGATTCAATTTTTTAATTGTAGAAACATTTTAGTAGAAAATATCCGAATCGAAAACTCGCCGTTTTGGTGCTTACATTTACTAAAATCACAAAGTATTACGGTTCGTGGAATCAGTTATAAATCATTAAATTATAATAATGACGGTATTGATCCGGAATATGCAAAAGATGTTTTAATTGAAAATGTAACTTTTGATAATGGTGATGATAATGTTGCAATTAAAGCAGGAAGAGACCACGAAGGAAGAGCAAATACAGCAACTCCAAGTGAAAACATTGTCATCAGAAACTGTAATTTTAAAGGTTTACACGGAGTTGTGATAGGTAGTGAAATGTCGGCTGGAGTTCAAAATGTGTATGTCGAAAATTGTAAAACAGTTGGTTATTTAAAAAGAGGGATTTATATAAAAACGAATGCAGATCGAGGTGGTTTTATAAAAAATATTTTTGTTAGAAACATTCAGTTAGATGAAGTTGAAGATTGTTTATACATGACTGCTAATTATCATGGAGAAGGTAAAGGTTTTCAATCTGAGATATCAAATGTGCATTTTTCAAATATTACGTGCAACAAAGCATCAGAATCAGGAATAGTAATACAAGGATTTCCAGATAAAAAGATCAAAAATATATCCTTAAACAATATTGAGATTAAGTCGGCAAAAAATGCTATATCAAACGAGAACGCAGAAAACGTTCTGATGACCGATGTTTTTATTGGTAAAAGAGCAAGTGTTCCCTCATCGGCAAAATAGTTTTTTGAGGTTCAAAGAAAAAAAATAAAATGGACATAGTTTTTTTGAAAAGATAAATTTATAACATCAGAATTTAAAATCTAAAAAGTCTAAAATCTAACAATCTAAGCAGTCTACAAAATGAAAAAATACATATTAATTCTCTTCTTAATAACAACAACTTGTTTTGCACAAAAAACAACAGTCTATTGCATTGGAGATTCAACCATGGCAAATAAAAAAGATCCTGATAAAAATCCGGAACATGGTTGGGCACAAGTACTTCAACCTTTTTTTGCTGACAATATTGTTGTCGAAAATAAAGCTGTAAACGGTAGAAGTACAAAAAGTTTTATCAACGAAAAAAGATGGGATTCTATTTATAAAAAACTCAAAAAAGGAGATTACGTTTTTATAGAATTTGGTCATAACGATGAAAAAATTGAAGATTCTACCAGATATACAAATCCACACACAAGTTACAGATACAATTTAATTCGATTTGTAAAAGAGACCAGGGCTAAAGGCGCAACTCCCATATTGCTAACCTCTATCACCAGACGAAATTTTAATGAAAAAGGGGTCTTAGTTCCAACCCATGGCGACTATCCTTTAGAAACAAGATTAGTAGCCCAGGAATATAAAGTACCTTTCATAGATTTAGAATATTACACAGAATTACTGGAGCAATCTTACGGACCAATAAAATCGAAAGAATTGCATTTACATTTCCAAGCAGGAGAAAACGCTTATTATGATAAAGATAAGGCAGATGATACGCATCTTTCTGCGTTAGGTGCAACAAAAATCGCAAAAATTGTTATTGATCAACTTAAAATTTTAGAAGATCCCGCTATAGAAAAACTCAAAAAATCTATTAAATAGATTTTATACTTTCACTACTTTCGAAACTATAACATTAGTAATTATCGCTATGTTATAGTTTTTTTTTTACAACAAAACCGCTTAAAAGAAGATGCCTTAATATATAAGGATTATAACTTACAAGGGTAAATTTATTTCTGTTTAGATCGCAATTTTGCATTAACTTTCTAGGGAACCTTACCTTAACAGAGTGTTTATTGTTTTTTTTATTCTTAATATTTTTTACCGTTTAAATATTTTGATGTTTTTTTCGTAAAAATGGGAGAACCGAGATTCTCCCATTTTTTTTTTGTTTTAAATCCGGAATTTTCAATGTCGGATGATTTGTAAATAGTAATTGTATTCAATAGTATTTAGTCAAAGGATTATTTTTAACTACACAAAAAAATGTTGTAGTTTGTATTTTTTTGTAATATTATTCCTTAAAATATCTTAATATGTAATTTTTAAAACTTATGGTGGTATAGCGACGAGGTGTTAAAAGGGAACTTTGCATTTTCAAACTAAAAAGTTTGAGTTATAAGCCTTAAGAATATAATTAATTGTATAATAATTTAAGATGTTATGAAGAACAGATTACTCCCTTTATTTTTTGTTTTAGGAATTTATACTGCACATTCGCAAGTTGGTATCGGAACAAAAACACCAAATGCCTCAGCTCAATTGCATGTATATGCAGAAAATAGTGACAAAGGTATTTTAATTCCCTCTGTTAAATTAACAAGTACAACAGATACTGCTACTATTACAAATGGAAATGCAGAAAGCTTGCTAGTTTTTAATACTAATACTGTTTCAGATGTTAAACCAGGCTACTATTATTGGTTAGCTGGTAAGTGGAATAGAATAACTATTTCTGGTGAATCAGGTTCAGATATTGGAATTATTGGTGGTAATGGGGCGCCAGGTGAACCCGGAACTCCAGGTATCCCCGGTGAAATTAATATGTATATTGATAATGTAACGGGTATTGTCTATGTACGTGACCCTAATAATAGCTCAAAATGGATTCCGTTAAATGGAAAAGATGGAAGGGACGGTATTGCAGGAGCCCCTGGTTTGGCTGCTGGACCAGGCGAGCCAGGAAGAGATGGTACACCCGGAGCGCCCGGAGCAGGTATTACTACCTGGATTGATACAGAAACAGGAACCATTTATATCAAAGATTCTACAACAGGAGAATGGATTAAAGTAAATGGAAATGACGGAAAAGATGGAGTTCCTGGAGGACCTGGTGTACCGGGAAAAGATGCTACTCCAGCCGAAGGTGTTTCTATCTGGGTGGATACCAACACAAAAATTGTTTATATAAAAGATCCTGCAAGTGGACAATGGATCCAGATAAGCGGTAATAATGGAAAAGATGGTTTAGATGGATCTAATGGTCTGACAGGAGGAAATGGCGTTCCAGGTGCACCCGGTACTCCTGGTATTCCCGGCGAGATCAAAATGTACATTGATAACGTTACAGGTATTGTATATGTGCGTGACCCTAATGATGCATCTAAATGGATTCCGTTAAATGGAAAAGATGGAAAAGATGGAATTGCAGGAGCTCCAGGTTTTGCTGCCGGACCTGGTGAACCAGGAAAAGACGGTACGCCAGGTGCTCCGGGAGAAGGAATTACAACTTGGATAGATACAACAACAGGTATTGTATATATAAAGGATACAACCACTGGAGAATGGGTTCAGGTAAGTGGAAAGAATGGTAAAGACGGAGCTGATGGTAAAGTTGAAACAGCAGAAGGTAACGGTTCACCAGGAAATAAAGGTGAAGATGGTTATCCAGGAGAAGGTATAAATCTTTATACAGATATAACTAATAATATAGTATATGTCCAAAATACTGATGGAACATGGACTTCAATTAATGGAGCGAAAGGAGATAAAGGAGATTCTTTTAAATATACTGATTTCACTTCTGATCAGTTGGCAGGATTGAAAGGAGAAACGGGACCACAAGGACCTGAGGGGCCAATAGGAGAACCTGGTACACCAGCGATTAATTATACTGCTGGTACCGGGATCTCAATAAATGGAACAGTAATTTCTGCTATTCCAACTGCAACAAGTATAACTGGAGGGCAGTCGCTGACTTCAAATACACCAGGTATTTTAAGTGTAACAGGTGGTGATGATGTATTGTTGAAAGCAGCTTCATTAGATATCCTACCAGCAACAGTTGATGGGCAGGTATTAACTACTGTTGTGGAAGGTACTACAAAGAAGGTAGAGTGGAGATCTCCTGCATCAAATAATGTAATGGGTATTCACCTAACTAGTGTTAATTACACAATACTTCCAACTGATTATACTATAATTGCCACTCATTTAGACAATGACATTACAATTACTTTACCTGATGCTGCAAGTAATTCAGGTAGAATTTTAGTAATCAATCAAATGGATGTTACAAATGATTCGGGTGCGGAAGTAACAGTAAAATTCAATCTTCCTGTTGTTTATTCTGATACTGTGAGAAAAAATCAAATTATTTCGGACTACTATTCAACTAGTACAGGAGGTAGTCTTAAAGTTACGCTACAGTCAGATGGTAATAACTGGTATGTTATTTCATTTATGTAATATTAATAACCATAGTTTACAATCATTGTAAACTATGGTTAAAATATTTAATTAATTAAAAAAATAAAGAGATTACCCCTATTTAATCCTGGGTAGCATAGGCTCTTTTATAACTCTCGTAATTCAATATCGAAAAAAATAAAAAAAATAATTAGTTATAATTTGTTGATTTATAGTTATTTAATGTGTGTTTGTTAAATGAATAGATAGCATTTTACATTAAAATATACTATGAGAAAGAGATTTATTCTCCAATCAAATTAATAAGTATAAATGTAATTTAAATACAAATGAAAAAAAATATATTCAGTTGTTGGCTTTTCTTGTTGGCCGTTTTTTCTGTATCCATTGTAAGTGCACAGGTTACCATAGGTAATACAAAGGGTATGTTAAAAACTGCAGAAGACTTTTCTGCACTTGAAGTTCTCAGCAATGGAAAAGGAGGATTGCGTTTGCCGCAATTAAGTACTAATCAAAGAAATACTTTATCACTTGGTGCAATTTCAGATCCAATAAAACAAGGCTTAGCTAACGGTCTTTCTATTTATAATACTACAACAAATTGCGTAGAATACTGGAACAGCAATCGTTGGATAAGCTTATGTGAAGGTACAAGCCAGGCCATAATAAGCCCTGAACCATGTACTAATGTATCACCAGATGGAACAGGCTGTGACCAGACTTTTACAATTACTGATCCTGATTGTCCAAACGGTCCTTTTGCTATTTTGATAGTTTCAGGAAACGAATATGCTACATTGACAGATGTAAATGCAATCAGAGGTACATTCAAAGTAGTTTTCAAACAAAATGATTCAGTAACACCTCACTCTGTATTGGTGAGAGTAACAAGCTCTTGTAGTAACCAATTTAAAGACTTTATCTTTTTACAGAATGGGGTAACTTGCGAAGCATTAGGTACTGCGCCAACGATTAGCCCTGCAGGCAGTAATTTAAATTTATGTTTGGGAGGAGCTGTTTATTTATCAGTTCCGGAAAATAGTGTTAATGTAGACAGAATTATCTGGACCCGCAACGGTATAGAAGTTGCACGGGGTGTAAATTTTTATGTAGCAACTTTAAAAGGGGTTTACAACATTTCGCTAGGTGCAGCGGGGTGTAATGTAAATTCAGGCAATGAGCGTATTATTACTGAATCGGGAACCGCGCCGGGAGCAATTAATACAATTATTACTTCAAATAATGGACTAATTTGCGGACCAGGCGGCAGCATCACATTAACGGCAGTTGGTGCCTCAGGTTCTGTGTCATGGTTTAAAGATGGCGTTTTGCAAAGTTCTAAAACGGGGACAAAAATTACCTTGACAGGAACTGCAGATACAGGAAACTGGTTTGCAGCAGCAGGTAGTCAAGGATGTTATAGCAAGCCTTCTAATACGGTAAAAGTTATAGTGACAGATCCTTCAGGAACACCAATTACATTTAATATGTCAGATGTATTGGTAAACAATAAAGCGATTAATACTATCACTTCTTTCTGTCAGGGCGGAAGTTTAGTTTTGAAAGTAAATAATCCACAGCCAGGGGTTTCATATACTTGGTACAATGATGAGACTATTATAACAAGCCCTTATACGATTCCGGCGGGACAAGCTAGTATCTTACTTCGTATGGTAGCAACTGATAATAGCGGTGCTGCCTGCCCAGTAGAGGCGAGAAGTACTGAAGTTTCTGTTTCGGGTGGTTCAGCTCCTGGAACACCTAGTATTACTGGTACTGGCGTTATTTGCGACGGTACGGCAGATTTGACAGTTGTACCAAAAGAAACAGGTAGTTTTACGTATCAATGGTATAAAAACGGTATTCTTGTGCCTGTAACTACCCAAACCATTAGTGTAACAGATCCGGGTGCTGTATATAGTGCAACAGTGACGAATCCGACAGGCTGTGTGAGTGCTCTTGTATCTAAAACAATTGCAACAGAGGTATCTAGTTTACCAGTTCTTAGCTGGGTAAGCACTGGTACTACAGCAAATTATGGAGATAAAATTACTTATCAGTTAGCGATAGAAAATGGCCCAGCAACTTATGCATGGTCAGTAACCGGAGGTGCTTCTTTTGTTGGGACAGGTACAAGCATCAATGTTACTTTTCCTTCAAGCGGTTCATCTGTTCAAATTAAAGTAAAAGCAACTAATGCTTGCGGTACTTCGGCAGAACTGACAAAAACAATATTACTAAGTGCAGCTTGTCCAACTCCAGTTGTAAGTGCAGCTTCACAAACTGCTTTTTCTACTGTGGTTGGTATTGGCATACAAGCCCGAGTTTCAGTAACTCAGGGAAATCAGCAAACTTACCAATGGTATAGTAATACAACAGCATCAACTACTAACGGAAGCGTCATAAGTGGTGCGACACAAGCAACTATTAACTATAGTCCGGTAAGTGCAAGTCCATCTGTTGTTTATTTATATTGTATTGTCAAAAATGGATGTTCAGGTACACCTCTAGCTTCATCAACACCTCTTTTTACTGTAAATGTAACAGCTGATCCAGGAAATCTTGCCTTAGGTTCGGGTATTTTTACAGGAAAAACATGTTTTGATATTAACAAATCTAATTATGATGGCTCATGTGGTACACAAGTCGCACGTAATGCCAATATGACTAATTTTCAGACACAAAACGTACAGCAATATGTATTTACAGCAAGTGCAACAGGTACCAAGAAAAATCTTCGTTTTGTAGTTGTAGACCCTTTGGGAGCTGTACAAAGTACAAATGCCGATGCAATGGCTCTTCCTGGTTCGCTTGCCAATAGTCAGGTTGTAACACTTACTGTTACCTACAAAACTAATTTGAGTGATATTGGAAGCATAGCTTATGGAAAATCAACAGATCAGTCAGTAAACGTAAAAATTTATGCCGTTTACAATGATGGAAACAGCGATTTTGCACTTCCATTAAATGTAAAAATTCAGGATTGTGCCTGTTGTGGTGCTTTTGTTGCCGCCGGGGTATGGAAAAACTTTATGTGCCATAATTTAGGTGCTGACCAGACTCTTGATCCGAATGTAATAGCACAAGGGTTAAGAGGTGATTATTATCAGTACGGCCAAACTATACCAATGGCAAGATCTATAACTACAGGACCATTAGCGCCTTTTGTTAATGTAGCAGGTAATAGTTCGTGGCAAGGAAATGCTAGTGAGCCAAAAGGAGTTAATGATCCATGTCCGGCAGGATATCGTATCCCAAGCATTGCAGAATGGAATGGAGTTGCAGCCAATAATACGAGCACTTTCGTTACTAGCAGCAATCCGAACACTATGATATATATGGGAACGAAAATAGGAAGTCAGCTATTTTTGCCATTTGTAGGATCTTATCAGCATGATGGTCTATTTAGAGGTTATGGTGAAGGAAAATATGCTGCAGCTGATAAGGTTGGGTATAAAAATCGTACTGTAACAACATGGATGCTACAATTAAGTGGTTCCGCCTCGAATCCTACACCTTTTACTGCTGAAACTTATACTACTGGCGGACCATTTTGGGGACTTCCTATACGTTGTATTGAACAATAAATTGAACGAATAAATTCTAAAATTATAAAATAGTAACATGTCTGCAGGCCGAGTTTTACTGCTGCCTGCAGAAATTTACTAGAACGGCTCTATGAAATAAGTATGAAATATTGATGAAAAAAGAATTAAGCTGCTTATTTATAAAAAACTGCTTTTGTATGAGGTACAACTTAGATCTAAAAAGATACAAAATGAATTTTTTTATGTTACTGTTTATAAGTTTTTTAGGAACGCTTTCTGTAAAGTGTCAAACTATAAATATAGAACTAAAACATTTCCCTGCTAAAGACTACATGTATTTAATCATGCATGGAGACAAATTTGATACAGTTGCCCGTGGGAAAATGGACCAAGCGGGAAAAACCATTCTTGTTTTTAAGAACAAGTTTAAAAACTATAAAGGAATGTCACGTTTTATTCTTAATGATGGCAGCGGTTTCGACTTGGTAGTTAATAAAGAAACTTTTACAGTATTTTGTAACGATGAAGTTCTCAATGCTGATAACATTAAGTTTATGAAATCGCCAGAAAATGAATATCTTAAAAGTCAATCCATACTAAAACAAAAGCTTTTGCAAAAAGCCCAGCTTGCCGTGGACGTATTTGCTTTGTACAATGAAACTGACGCTGTATATGCTCCTTTCATAAAAGAACAGGAGCAATTAGATGAGCAGTATAAAAAGCTTAGGACTGCTAATGAAAAGAATCCATTGTATGCTGCACGAATGATGGAAATATTTGATTTTTTAATAGGTAACAGTAACGATCTCCAAGATAATAGAGACAAAAAAATAGCACAAGCCAATAGTTTTGTATTAACCAGATTAAATATGGACGATCTGTATACCAGTAATTACTGGAATGATGTATTGAATAGTTGGTTAATGATGCAATTAAATCAAAATAAAGATGATGGAACATTACTAGTGGCTTTACAGCAAATTGGAATTAAAATAAGCGATAAAACCCAATTTACAGCTTTTGCAGAACTTGCAGTAAGACAATTGGCAAAAACAGGAAGAGATAATGTTATAGATTCTTTTGGTTCCTATGTGAGTCAATCTGGCAAAATAGCCATGCCTAGCCATAATTTATTGACTGTTATAGGAGGGCCACAGGCAGGTATGCAGGCACCTGATCTGCTCTGGAAATCAGAAAAATATACATTTGATAAAAAACAAAAAACAGTTCTGATTTTTTATGAAGCCGGATGTAATAACTGCGATAATGAAATCAATCTGTTGATTGGTAATTATCTCGAACTTCAGAAAAAAGGATATGAAGTTATTTCTGCAGCATCAGATATTGATTCTTTAGAAAGTAAAAAATATTCAGGCAGATTTCCATGGAATAAAAAATTTTGCGATTATAAAGGACCAGCAGGTTCTAATTTTATCAACTACGGCGTAATTGGAACGCCAACCATTTTTGTAATCGACGAAAAAGGAATAATTACGGGGCGTTATGCTCGTATTGCAGATACTCATATTTTGAATTAAAAGCAAGATCGAGACTTGATAAAGAGCTTTTACTAAACAGAACCTCTTTTTATGTTTGAACTTTTCAAAAAGACCGTTTAAGCGAATTATAAAATTATGAAAAGTAATTTTAGAAAGAAAATATTTCTTTTCGGAATTTGTTAATCTTCACCTCGATAAATATTACATCAATTGAATGGTTGATTTTTACTATAAAATAAAGAGCACATTTCATTTTTACTTAATA
Organism: Flavobacterium aquidurense; assembly: GCA_900107365.1. Taxonomy (GTDB): domain Bacteria; phylum Bacteroidota; class Bacteroidia; order Flavobacteriales; family Flavobacteriaceae; genus Flavobacterium; species Flavobacterium aquidurense. The sequence goes on along the minus strand of FNPS01000009.1, from coordinate 1,250 downwards.
GAAAAGATTCAATTTATGCAATATTTCTTGTATTTAGTTAGCTAAATTGTCAGAAAAAAAAAGTTCAGTCTTTTTAATGAAGATAAAGCTAACATAACGATTCACTTAGTTGAACTCTTTAAATTGATCAGATAATCAAGGTGAGATTTTGTTAATTAGAATAAATTCCATGTTTTAAAAAGTGGAATAAAAAGCCAATCGGTGGTTTACATAATAAAGAATTTATCACATCTTAAAAATAGTATGACGCAGGTCTTCGAATACCCTAATCTATAATTTTAAAAACTTATGAAGGTAAAACAAAAAGATATTTAAAAAGAACTTTGCACCTTCAAATTAAGTTTTGGTTTTAAATACCTAAAAAATAATTAATTAGATAATAATTAAGATGTTATGAAAAATAGATTACTGCCTTTATTTACTATTTTAGGAACTATATCCGCTTATTCGCAGGTTGGCATTGGAACATTAAATCCGAAAATTTCTGCTCAGTTAGAAGTTTTTTCCAATAACAAAGGTATTTTGATACCACAGGTTGCCTTAACAAGTACAACTGATGGTAAGACAATTGTAAATGGTAATATAGTTAGTTTGTTGGTTTATAATACTACTGACAATACAAACATTACTCCAGGGTATTATTATTGGTTTGATAATAGATGGAATAGAATGTTAATTTCTGGAGATCTTACTGTTATCGCTGGAAATTCATTACCTAGTGCTAAAGGCGAATCTGGATATCCAGGTGAAAATGTTGCTATTTATACAGATAAGTCAACAAGTACTGTATATGTTCAAAATTCTGATGGGACTTGGTCTCCTATTAGTGGAAAGGGCCAAAAAGGAGATAAGGGTGACAAAGGGGATTCTTTTGAATACACTGATTTTACTCCAACTCAATTGGCAGGACTAAAAGGAGACAAGGGAGACAAAGGGGATTCTTTTGAATACACTGATTTTACTCCAACTCAATTGGCAGGACTAAAAGGAGACAAGGGAGACAAGGGAGATTCTTTCGATTACAATGATTTTACCCCAACGCAATTAGCAGGATTAAAAGGAGACAAGGGTGACAAAGGTGATTCTTTTGAATACACTGATTTTACCCCAACCCAGTTGGCAGGACTAAAAGGAGATAAGGGAGATAAAGGTGACAAAGGGGATTCTTTTGACTACACTGATTTTACCCCAACGCAGTTGGCAGGACTAAAAGGAGATAAGGGTGACAAAGGTGATTCTTTTGAATACAC
>FNPS01000025.1 GCA_900107365.1 Flavobacterium aquidurense | reverse complement strand
ACTTGGAGTGTTGAATCTGGAGGCGGAACTATCGCGGGTTCTGTTTATACCCCGGCAGATGTAACAACTGATACAACAGTTACTATAAAATATACTGTTGCAGGCAATGGAAGTTGCGCGGCATCAAGCTCGGATGTTACTTTTACGGTAAATCCTTTTGCGGGAACGGCTAGTAATACAACCACTACCACGGCAATCTGTGAGACAGCAACCAAAACCCTTTCGGCTACACCGGCAGGCGGAACTTGGAGTGTTGTCTTAGGAGGCGGAACTATCTTAGGTTCTGTTTATACCCCGGCCGATGTAACAACTGATACAACAGTTACTATAAAATATACTGTTGCAGGCAATGGAAGTTGCGCGGCATCAAGCTCTGATGTTACTTTTACGGTAAATCCTTTTGCGGGAACAGCTAGTAATACAACCACTACCACGGCAATCTGTGAGACAGCAACCAAAACCCTTTCGGCTACACCGGCAGGCGGAACTTGGAGTGTTGAATCTGGAGGCGGAACTATCGCGGGCTCTGTTTATACCCCGGCAGATGTAACAACTGATACAACAGTTACTATAAAATATACCGTTGCAGGCAATGGAAGTTGCGCGGCATCAAGCTCTGATGTTACTTTTACGGTAAATCCTTTTGCGGGAACGGCGAGCAATACAACTACTACCACGGCAATCTGTGAGACAGCAACCAAAACCCTTTCGGCTACACCGGCAGGTGGAACTTGGAGTATTGAATCTGGAGGCGGAACTATCGCGGGCTCTGTTTATACCCCGGCAGATGTAACAACTGATACAACAGTTACTATAAAATATACCGTTGCAGGCAATGGAAGTTGCGCGGCATCAAGCTCGGATGTTACTTTTACGGTAAATCCTTTTGCAGGAACGGCTAGTAATACCACTACTACCACGGCAATCTGTGAGACAGCAACGAAAACCCTTTCGGCTACACCGGCAGGTGGAACTTGGAGTGTTGAATCTGGAGGCGGAACTATCGCGGGTTCTGTTTATACCCCGGCAGATGTAACAACTGATACAACAGTTACTATAAAATATACTATTGCAGGCAATGGAAGTTGCGCGGCATCAAGCTCGGATGTTACTTTTACGGTAAATCCTTTACCAATTTTACCAAATGTTTCAGTAACGCAACCAAGTTGTACAGTATTTACAGGGACTATTACAGTAGCTATTCACAATTTATCAGACACTTATAGTTTTGATAATGGGCAAAATTTCGATGCAAGTAACTCACTATCAGGTTTGATTGCAGGTACTTACTATGTGATTATAAAAAACACAGCAGGATGTAATTCAATTGCAGAACAAGTAATTTTAAATACCAAACCAAATTGCGCTCCTGTAGCGGTTGATGACAGTATCACAGCAACAGAAGATACTTTGTTCACTTCAAGTGTAAACCTTACAGCCAATGATACGGATGTTGATCAGGATGCACTGACTGTAGTTGCAGGTACATTCACTACAACACAAGGTGGAAAACTAATATTGGCAGCTGATGGTTCTTATACCTATATGCCAGCTGCAAACTTCCATGGTACCGATACGGTAGATTATACGCTAACCGATGGTAACCTTACAGACATTGGAACCCTTACTATAACGGTAACACCGGTAAACGATGCTCCTGTAGCGGTTGATGACAGTATCACAGCAACAGAAGATACTTTGTTCACTTCAAGTGTGAACCTTACAGCCAATGATACGGATGTTGATCAGGATGCACT
>FNPS01000023.1 GCA_900107365.1 Flavobacterium aquidurense | reverse complement strand
TTACCAGAAGTGGATGCCAATGTACGTTTAGGTTCTCCAGTGGCGAGACCTTCAAAAATAATTTGTATCGGACTGAATTATGTAGATCATTGCAAAGAAACTGGTGCACCGATACCAACAGAACCGATTATCTTTTTTAAATCTACCACCTCTTTGTGTGGACCAGATGACAATCTGATCATTCCAAAAAACAGCGATAAAACAGACTGGGAAGTGGAACTGGCTTTTGTTGTAGGTAAAAAAGCAAGTTATGTAGAAGAAGCAGAAGCTTTGGATTATGTTGCAGGTTACGCATTATTAAATGATTACAGTGAAAGAGCTTTTCAATTAGAGCGTGGAGGACAATGGGCAAAAGGAAAAGGAAGCGATACATTTGCACCACTTGGACCCTTTTTGGCAACCAAAGATGAAGTAAAAGATGTTGATAATTTGTCCATGTGGCTGACTGTAAACGGTAAAAAATTCCAGGACAGTAACACGTTGAATCTGGTTTTCAAAATTCCATTTTTATTGCACTATTTAAGTCAGTTTATGACTTTGCTTCCTGGTGATATCATCAGTACAGGAACGCCTCCGGGAGTTGGTTTGGGAATTAAGCCAGATCCAATTTATCTTAAAGCAGGAGATGTTGTCGAATTAGGGATTGAAGGTTTGGGTACTAGTAAACAAACTGCGGTTGCATACTCAAAATAATATAAAAGAAAATTCTAAGATGAAATTTATAGTATGTGAAAAACCACAAGAATTTATTCTGAAAGAAAAACCAATGCCAGAACCAAAAGAAGGCGAGGTTTTATTGAAGATTAAAAGAATCGGAATTTGTGGTACCGATATTCACGCTTTTGGCGGAACACAACCTTACTTCGAATATCCAAGGATTTTAGGTCATGAACTTGCTGCAGAATATGTGAAAGGAAATGCTAAGGGTTTTGAACCAGGCGATAAAGTAACTTTTATTCCGTATTTTAACTGTGGAAAATGTGTTGCCTGCAGAAACGGATTAACCAATTGCTGCGTAAATATTAAAGTTTTCGGAGTTCATATTGATGGCGGAATGGCTGAATATGTGACCATTCCCGAGCAATATTTACTTCATGGTCAAGGTTTGGATTATGATGAATTGGCATTGGTTGAACCATTGGCAATTGCGGCGCACGGAGTTCGAAGAGCGGCCGTAAAACCTACGGATACGGTTTTAGTAATGGGTGCCGGACCAATTGGTATCGGATTGATTCAGTTTGCTAAAATCGCTGGAGCCAAAGTAATCGTGATGGATATCAACGAATACCGATTGAATTTTTGCAAGGAAGCGCTTCAGGCTGATGAAACCATAAATCCGTTGCATGATGATGTAGCTCAAAAACTGGCAGAAATTACAAATGGCGATATGGCCAATGTTGTGATTGACGCAACAGGAAACCAAAAAGTGATGAACAGTGCCTTTAATTATATTTCTCACGGAGGCCGATTTGTTTTGGTTGGACTTCAAAAAGGAGAATTGAGTTTCAGTCATCCTGATTTCCATAAAAGAGAATCCACTTTAATGAGCAGCCGAAATGCGACTATTGAAGATTTCGAATATGTAATGGAATGTCTTAAAGCAGGTAAAATTGATCCGAAAAAATACATTACACACAGAACCAATTTCTCAGAAATGATTACCGATTTTGGGCAATTAATTGATCCAAAAAACAATGTAATCAAAGCGTTGATAGAAATAGAGTAAAATTATTAGTAAAATGTAAAATGTGAATTGTAAAATTTGAATTGTGACATGTAAAAAAATTTACTGTAATTTTTTTAAGTAAAAATCTAAGTTTATAGAATGTTCATTTTACATCTCACAACTCACAATTCACATTTTGCAAATTACTTCTAACACACAAAAAAATGGATTTAAGATTAAAAAATAAAATTGTTGTCGTGTCGGGTTCGGCAGGAAAACAAGGCAGTATTGGCGAAACCATCATTAACCGATTGGCTGATGAAGGTGCGATTCCGGTATTGGTTGACAGAAACAGCCGAGGTTTTGGTTATGCCGAAGCACTTCAAAAAAAGGGAATCGACGCTTTGTTTGTGCAAACAGATGTTACCGATCCTGTTGAAATCGAAAACGCAGTTAAAACTATAGTGGCAAAATACGGAAGAATAGATGCTGTAATTAATAACGTTGGTGTCAATGATGGAGCAGGTTTAGATTCGACTTACGAGGAATTCATGAATTCTTTGAAACTAAATGTGGTAAGTTATTTTCTATTGGTGAAATATGCGCTTCCTTATCTAAAAGAATCAAAAGGGAATATTCTGAATATTGGTTCAAAAGTAGCATTGACCGGGCAAGGCGGAACTTCTGGTTATGCTGCTGCAAAAGGTGGAGTTTTAGGATTGACCAGAGAATGGGCGGTTGATTTAATTCAATATGAAATTCGTTCGAATGCCATTATTATTGCCGAAAGTTATACGCCGGCGTATGAAGACTGGATTAAAACAGTACCAGACGGTGAAGCTGTTTTGAAAAAAATCAACAAAAGTATTCCGCTAAAAGGAAGAATGACGCAAACAGAAGAAATTGCAGATACAGCACTGTTCATTATTTCAGATCGTTCGTCGCACACCACAGGACAATTTGTTTTTGTTGATGGAGGTTACGTACATTTGGATCGCGCTTTAATCAACGATGTAAATTAATACCACATGAATAACCGAATTGATGCACACCAACATTTTTGGAAATTTGATCCCGTAAGAGACAGTTGGATTGATGAGACTATGCAGAAAATTCAAAGCGATTTTTTGCCCGAAGATCTTTTGCCTTTGCTTCAGGAAAATCAATTTTCAGGCTGTGTTGCCGTTCAGGCAAGTCAGTCTGAAGACGAAACTAATTTTTTGGTGAATCTAGCTGCAAAAAATGATTTCATAAAAGGAGTCGTGGGTTGGGTAGATTTGCGTGGTGTAACAATCGAAGAGCGATTAAATCATTTTTCTTCTAATAAAATAATAAAAGGTTTTCGACATGTTGTTCAGGGCGAAGCGGATGATTTTATGCTGAGAAAAGATTTTCAGAATGGAATCGCTGCTTTGAAACAATTTAATTTTACCTATGATATTCTAATTTTTCATAGTCAATTACCGGCTGCAATAAGTTTGGTCAATCAGTTTTCAGATCAGCCTTTTGTGATTGATCATATTGCAAAACCGGATATAAAATCGGGTGCTATTTCATCCTGGAAAAAAGGAATTGAGGAAATTTCAAAAGCAGAAAATGTCTTTTGTAAAATTTCCGGAATGGTAACAGAAGCCGATTGGAAAAAATGGAAAACGGATGATTTAAAACCGTATTTAGATGTCATTTTCGAGAATTTTTCTGCCGATAAATTAATGTTTGGATCAGATTGGCCGGTTTGTAATGTGGCTTCAGATTATGCAGAATTAGTAAAAACTTTAGAAGATTACATTTCTCAATTCTCGGGTCAAAATCAAAATAAAATCTGGCATAAAAATGTCACGTCATTTTATAAACTTTAGTTTTAAATTGATAAAACTTAAATTTTAAAAAGTGCTTCCCAAAAGTTTTCGATCAATTTTTGATAAAATTTGGAAGCACTTTTTATTTCTGCACTATATTTTTGAAACTCCCTTCTTCATTGTAAAATTTGATTTTTCAATAAATTAAAAAATAACACAAATCACTTAAGTTAAATTTTTAGAATTTCTATAGGATAAGTATATTTTGAAAGCATTTCAAAAACACTTTTCCAGATTATTTTTTACTTCATTTTTGCCAATTTGGTTTTAGACTTTCTGTCTAATTTTCATGTAATTAGATGTCTTTTTGCTTCTTTTTTCCTGGAGTTGTTTTTTCTGTTTTGATGTTTGGTTTAATTGTTAAGATTTAGTTATCAATCAAATACGTAAAGGATAGTACAGGATAGTTATGTTTTTTACATTCTCTTATTTTACACCATAAGATTATTATTAAACCAATATACAAATGTCAGATATAACCACACATACAGATTTTAAGCACGTAAGCTATTTATGGGATGAGTCAAAAGCAGCAGCTTTGGCAGGAGATGAAGTAGCGCTTTTCATTTATCGTTCCAACTTACTGGGAGCTGATTTGCGATTGACCAATTATGGAGGAGGAAATAC
>FNPS01000026.1 GCA_900107365.1 Flavobacterium aquidurense | reverse complement strand
TACGGAAAAAAAGGTCCTGTTTTTGGAGGACAAAAAATACAAAGCCTTGATAGAGTAGAAAGAAGTTTGAAAGCGGCGAAAGTAGCTCCAATCTTAAGAGGATTCTGCTCATCAGAGCGTCAAATGATCGGACATTATACCGATGATGCAAGAGTTTTGGAATTCATCAACTCAAATGATTTGGAAAAGCTGGCTCCACTTGGAACTTCTTGTCCGGACCACTTTTTGAGAACGAAAATAAGTCCATTGGTTTTGGAATTACATCCAAACGAAGACTTATCAGATGTTGAAGCCATCAAAGCAAAATTAAAACCTGCTTTTGAAGCGTACCGTGCAATGTATAAAGACTATTACAATGCTTGCAAGAAATCAAATTCACCGGCAATGCGTGATCCAAATCCGGTTGTGATTTTATACCCTGGAGTTGGAATGTTCACTTTTGCCAAGGATAAAACGATGGCACGTTTGGCATCAGAATATTATGTAAATGCGGTGAACGTAATGAAAGGTGCAGAAGCCGTTTCAGAATATACGTCACTTCCACATCAGGAAGCTTTTGATATCGAATATTGGTTGTTGGAAGAAGCGAAACTGCAAAGAATGCCAAAACCAAAAGCACTTTCAGGAAGAGTTGCTCTTATCACCGGATCAGCCGGAGGAATAGGAAAAGCAATTGCTAAAAAGTTTGCTCAGGAAGGTGCTTGTGTGGTAATTAACGATATCAACGAAGAAAGACTGGAAGAAGCAACAAAAGACTTTATCAAATCATTTGGAAAAGATGCCGTTTCAAGTACACTTTTGAATGTAACGGATGAAAAGAGTACTGAAAAAGCATTAGACGAAGCTTGTCTGGCTTTTGGAGGAGTAGATATCGTGGTAAACAACGCCGGAATCAGTATCTCAAAATCTATCGCTGAACATACTTTGGAAGAATGGGACAGATTATATGACATTTTGGTAAAAGGACAATTTATTGTATCAAAAGCCGGAATCGAAGTAATGAGAAAACAGGGATTCGGTGGAGACATTGTAAATATTGTTTCTAAGAACGCCGTTGTTGCAGGTCCGAACAATCCTGGATATGGATCAGCCAAAGCAGCACAAGCCCACTTAACGCGCCTTATGGCAGCGGAATTGGGAGCTGATAAAATCCGTGTGAACACGGTAAATCCGGATGCCGTAATTTCAGACTCGAATATTTGGTCTGGTGGTTGGGCAGAAGGTCGTGCCAAAGCGTATGGTATTACGGTAGAAGAATTACCGGCTTACTACGCCAAACGTACGTTACTGAATGAAATCATATTACCTGATGATATTGCAAACGCTTGTTTTGCTTTTGTTGGTGGTTTACTTGGTAAATCAACAGGAAATGCCCTGAATGTAGACGGTGGCGTATCAATGGGCTTCTATAGATAAAAATAGTTTTTTTTAAGTTTGTTTAAGCAAAAGTGGTTTTTTGTGAAATTAACGTCCGAC
>FNPS01000027.1 GCA_900107365.1 Flavobacterium aquidurense | reverse complement strand
GGATCAACACATATTGTTGTGGGGAAATATTATAATCTAGATATTTGTATTTTAAAAATAAATAGAAATGCAAGATTCTTTTATCGATATCCTTAAGTTATTGTTGCCTGAGATAATAGTTGATTACTTTGAACTTACTTCTTATAAGAAGGGAGATGATATACTTCATTTGTATCTAAAAGAGATTAATTCAATTCCCAAAGAATACAGAGAATATAAGTTAAGTTCAAAAGGTTTTTTTGAAGAAATAACGGTTCAGGATTTTCCTATCCGTGGACATCAGGTATACCTTCATATCACTCGTAGGAGATGGCTAAATGAAGATACTGGAAAGATCGTTTTTAGAGATTGGAATTTAGTAGCAGACGGAACTCGTGTAACCCAGGAGTTTGCGTCTTTTTTAAAAGAGATCAATAGATTCCAGTCCAAATGATTGTAATACCATTGCTTCTTTCTATGGTGTTTCTGGCAGGAATTTACAATGTCAATACAAAGATTTTCTAAGTGATTTCAAAGTTTGGGATCAAATATCACACGCTAAAAAATGGCTTCTCTTTCCACAAAATATTGGAAAGCGTTTATCAATAGATGAAACTTCTCTTTCAAATGGCGAGCTCTATACTATTTTAACCAACAAGTCCGGTAAAGGTAGAAAAGGAACTATAGTGGCTATGGTTGCAGGGACTAAAGCAGAAACAGTTATTAGTGTTATTGAAAAAATCCCTCTTAAACAGCGAAATCTAGTCAAGGAAATTACCCTGGATATGGCTGGGAATATGGGATTGATAGCTAAAAAGTGCTTTCCTAATGCTACTCGCGTTACAGACCGATTCCACGTTCAAAAGCTAGCTACAGAAGCCCTTCAGCAAATCAGGATTAAATATCGTTGGGAAGCCATCGATCAGGAAAATGATGCTATTGAAAAAGCCAAAAAATCAAAAGTAAATTTCGAATCTACAGTACTTTCAAATGGGGATACCCTCAAGCAATTACTAGCCAGAAGCCGATATTTCTTGTATAAAGCCAAATCGAAATGGACTCAAATTCAAACAGAACGTGCTAGGTTGCTATTTGGATTATATCCTGACATTCAAAAGGGATATAATCTAACTCAAGAGCTCCGTGGCATCTTTGAGACTACAAAAGATAAAATCATTGGTTTTGCAAAATTAGCCAAATGGCATGAAAAAGTAGATCAATCTGGGTTTAAGTCTTTCGGTACAATCTCTCGTACAATTATGAATCATTATCAAACCATATTGAACTATTTTGACAACAGAAGCACCAATGCATCTGCAGAATCATTCAATGCTAAAATAAAAGCATTCAGATCAAAATTCAGAGGTGTTAGAAATATAGAATACTTCCTTTTTAGGCTAACTAATATTTATGCTTAATTTTTGCTGCTCCTCAGATTTACGTCTTGATCC
>FNPS01000029.1 GCA_900107365.1 Flavobacterium aquidurense | reverse complement strand
TCAAAAGAATCTCCTTTGTCACCCTTGTCTCCTTTTAGTCCTGCCAATTGGGTAGGGGTAAAATCACTGTAGTCAAAAGAATCTCCTTTATCTCCCTTGTCTCCTTTTAATCCTGCCAATTGCGTTGGGGTAAAATCATTGTAATCGAAAGAATCGCCCTTGTCTCCCTTATCTCCTTTTAATCCTGCCAACTGGGTTGGGGTAAAATCAGTGTAATCAAAAGAATCTCCTTTGTCACCCTTGTCTCCTTTTAGTCCTGCCAATTGGGTAGGGGTAAAATCACTGTAGTCAAAAGAATCTCCTTTATCTCCCTTGTCTCCTTTTAATCCTGCCAATTGCGTTGGGGTAAAATCATTGTAATCGAAAGAATCGCCCTTGTCTCCTTTATCTCCTTTTAATCCTGCCAATTGGGTTGGCGTAAAATCAGTGTATTCAAAAGAATCACCTTTGTCACCTTTATCTCCCTTATCTCCTTTTAGTCCAGCCAACTGGGTTGGGGTAAAATCAGTGTAATCAAAAGAATCTCCCTTGTCACCCTTATCTCCTTTTAGTCCTGCCAATTGAGTTGGAGTAAAATCAGTGTAATCAAAAGAATCACCTTTGTCTCCCTTGTCTCCTTTTAGTCCTGCCAACTGGGTTGGGGTAAAATCAGTGTATTCAAAAGAATCACCTTTGTCACCTTTATCTCCCTTATCTCCTTTTAGTCCTGCCAATTGGGTTGGAGTAAAATCAGTGTATTCAAAAGAATCTCCTTTATCTCCTTTGTCTCCTTTTAGTCCTGCCAATTGCATTGGGGTAAAATCACTGTAGTCAAAAGAATCTCCTTTGTCACCCTTGTCTCCTTTTAGTCCTGCCAACTGCGTTGGGGTAAAATCAGTGTAGTCAAAAGAATCTCCTTTATCTCCTTTTAATCCTGCTAATTGGGTTGGCGTAAAATCACTATACTCAAAAGAATCTCCTTTATCTCCTTTTAGTCCTGCCAATTGGGTTGGGGTAAAATCAGTGTAATCAAAAGAATCACCTTTGTCTCCCTTATCTCCTTTTAGTCCTGCCAACTGCGTTGGGGTAAAATCAGTGTAGTCAAAAGAATCCCCTTTATCTCCTTTTAATCCTGCTAATTGGGTTGGCGTAAAATCACTATACTCAAAAGAATCTCCTTTATCACCCTTATCTCCTTTTAGTCCTGCTAATTGGGTTGGCGTAAAATCAGTGTATTCAAAAGAATCACCTTTGTCACCCTTATCTCCTTTTAGTCCTGCCAACTGCGTTGGGGTAAAATCAGTGTAGTCAAAAGAATCCCCTTT